>NZ_KQ948025.1:43602-265228 GCF_001513965.1 Streptomyces cellostaticus
GCAGGTACAGCGCCGTCGGCAGGGTCACGGCCGCCGACGCCGACAGCGTCGAGACAGGGGCCTTGCCGACGGCCTGCTCCACCGCCACCTCCAGCCCGGCGCCGATCGCGGCGGCCGAGGCGAAGATCAGGTAGTGGCCGTAACCCCACAGGAACGCCTGATCGTTGGAGCGCAGATGGCCGTGGATGGGCACCACGAAGTAGATCCACCACGCGGAGAAGACGATCAGCAGGCCACCCGCCGCGATCGGCAGCAGCTGGCCCAGCGCGTCGTGCTCGTCCACCCCCGACTTCACGGCGACCGTGGCCGCGGCGACGGTCTCCCCGAGCACGATGATCGTGAACAGGCCGTACCGCTCGGCGATGTGGTGCGGATGCCAGGACGTCTGATGCCCCTTCTCCGCGTACACCGGCACGCACAGCTCCGCGATCACCATCACCAGGAACACCCACGGCCGGGCGGGCCCGGGCAGCACCACCAGCCCCAGCCAGCCCACCTGGCACAACAGCACACCGCCGGCGTATCTGAGCGCCGTGGTTCTCTCCGCACCCTCGGCGGACCTCGCCACTCTCAGCCACTGTGCGACCATCGCCAGCCGCATGATCAGATAGCCGAGCCAGACCACCAGGTAGTCGTGGTGGTCGAACGCCCGGGAGACTCCCGCGGCCAGCACCAGCACGCCGGCGATCTGTACGAGGGTGACGAGCCGGTAGAGCGCGTCGTCGTTGTCGTACGCGGAGGCGAACCAGGTGAAGTTCATCCAGGCCCACCAGATGGCGAAGAACACCATCGCGTAGTTCAGGATCCCGCTGCCCGCGTGGCCCTCGGTCACGGCGTGCACGAGCTGCACGCCCGCCTGCGCGATGGCCACGACGAAGCACAGGTCGAAGAAGAGCTCTAGCGGGGAGGAGACCCGGTGCGCCTCGTCGCGCCCGCGCGCGGTGAGCCGCCGCAGGGGCCCCTGGGAGTGCTGTGCGCCCGGGGAAGCAGGCGCCGGAGCGGAACTCGACGTCATGCTTCCCAGGACAGCAGAAAACCGCGCCGATATCTCGCGGAGGGGTTCACAAGCGCACAAGGGGCCGAGGGCGCGCTCGGGCGCCGGCCCCGGCCGGGGCCGTACCCTTGGGGCATGACCACCGCCCCCGCATCCGAGCCGCGCGACCCGAAGGCCGCGCTGGTCTTCGACGATCCGCTGAACCAGCAGTCCTCGGACGACACCGACCGCGGGTGGGGCGAGCGCGGGGACGGCGGCAGCGCCGCCGACCTGAAGCGCTTCCTCGACGAGAAGCCGCCCCACCACCTCTGAGCCGCCCGCAGGAGCGCCGCTAGCGCTCGTCGTGCCCCGACCCACGCTGCGCGACCAGCGCGTCGCGGATCTCCTTGAGGACCTCCAGCTCGGTCACCTCGATGATCTCGTGCGTGCCCTCGCGGGCCTTCCTGCGGGCCTCCTGGCGCGCCAGGAACTTCGCCATCGGCAGGACCATCAGGAAGTACACCACCGTCGCCGTGATCAGGAAGGTCAGCGTCGCGCCGAGGACGGAGCCCCACATCAGCCGGATGCCCTGGGTCCCCTGGCACTTGGAGCTCAGGCACGAGCTGTAGTTGTCCAGGTTCTGTGTGCCGATCGCGCCCACCAGCGGGTTGATGATCCCCTTCACCACCGAGCTGACGATGTTCGTGAAGGCGGCGCCGATGACTACCGCGACTGCCAGATCGACGACGTTCCCGCGCATCAGGAAGGCCTTGAAGCCTTGCCAGATACTCGGTTCCTTCTTCGTGCTCACCTCGGGGACTCTCCTCGTCTGCACAGGGTGTGGAACGAAACGCTCCGCAACCTACGGCACGGTGAGGGCATCGTGTCCAGTGCCGCGGCTCGATCGAGGGGCTGGACAGCGGGCGACCGAGGAAGCGGCCGAGACGGCTCAGCACAGGGTCACCGCCAGCCGTGCCGTGGCGCTCGCGCCGACGAGCCCCGCCGCCGTGGCGCGCGGCACCGACAGTACGACCAGCGCCCCGCTCTCGGCCGTCCCCTCCAGGGGCTCCGGCACCTTCGTCACCCGCACCCCGTGCGCGAGCACCCGGGCGCCGCCCCCGGCCGACGGATCCTCGGCGGCGATGACGTCGACCCGGTCGCCGGGCCGCAGCAGCCGGACGGTGGCGGCATCGGCGATCCGCACCGGCGCCGTGACCACATCCACCGGACCATGCCGGCGTACAGGCTCCGCAACCGGGTGCCCGCGGGCGCGATCGGCGCGATGCGGTTCCGGCGCGGCCCGCGGCCCGGCTGCCACGAGCGCGGCCGCCGTCACGGCGAGCCCGGCCGCCAGGGCCCGCCTGCGATGCCGCACGAGCCGTTGCAGCTGATAGCGCCCGCCGCGCACGCGCACCGGTGCGAAGTGCGGGATCTCGCAGGTCGCGGGCGCATCGGTGCCCAGCGGGCGCGGGAGGCGGAGGGGAGGCGGGAACGGCGCGGAAGGGGTCGGTGACGACGAGGTCAAGGGCATGGGGATCACCGCCTGCGACGAGGGAATCGGCTTGCGATGCCACGATGACGCCTCGCGCCGAAGTCCGCCGGAGCCGGTGTACTACTGGCCGGTTGTGGACAACTTGCTCACGCGAACGAGGAGTTCCGGGCGCCCGCCTCCGCGTTACGACAGCTCGAAGCCCGGATCCATCCCGCCGAGCGCGTTCACGCACAGGCAGTCCCGCGCTCCGGTCTCCGGCAGCGCCGCCACCGCGTCGAACAGCACACCCCGCAGCCGGTCCACATTGGCCGCGAACACCTGCAGCACCTCGTCGTGCGAGACGCCCTCGCCGGTCTCGGCGCCGGCGTCCAGGTCGGTGACCAGGGACAGGGACGTGTAGCACAGCTCGAGTTCACGGGCGAGCGCCGCCTCGGGATGGCCGGTCATGCCCACCACCGACCAGCCCTGCGCCTGGTGCCACAACGATTCGGCGCGGGTCGAGAAGCGCGGTCCCTCGATCACGACCAGCGTGCCGCCGTCCACCGGCTCCCAGCCCCGTCCGCGGGCCGCCTTCAGCGCGGCGGCGCGCCCCGCGGGGCAGTACGGGTCGGCCATGGACACATGCACCACGTTGGGCACCGTGCCGTCGGGCAGCGGCAGTCCGTCGAAGTACGTCTGCGCCCTGGACTTCGTACGGTCCACCAGCTGGTCCGGTACGAGCAGGGTGCCCGGGCCGTACTCGGGGCGCAGCCCGCCCACCGCGCACGGACCGAGGACCTGCCGGACACCGACCGAGCGCAGGGCCCACAGGTTGGCGCGGTAGTTGATGCGGTGCGGGGGCAGATGGTGGCCGCGGCCGTGCCGGGGCAGGAAGGCGACCCGCCGGCCGGCGATCTCGCCGAGGAAGAGGGAGTCGCTGGGCTGCCCGTACGGCGTGTCCACCTGGACCTCGGTCACGTTCTCGAGGAACGAGTAGAAGCCCGAGCCGCCGATTACGCCGATCTCTGCGTTCACCATGACGAGCACATTAGCTGGCTGCGAACCCCCCGGGGGAGCCGGTCCCGGGTACGCCGAAGGCCCTGCCGTCGCACGACGACAGGGCCCAGGAGCGAGATCTCAGGCGGCAGAGCTGCTGGTGGAGCCGGACGCCGACGAGGACGACGACGGCGAGGACGCCGACGAGGACGACTTCGAGTCGGTCGACGAAGAGCTGGACGACGAAGCACCGGACGACTTCGACGCCGGGCTGCTGCTCGACGTGGAGCCGCGGGAGTCGTTGCGGTAGAAGCCGGAGCCCTTGAAGACAATGCCGACCGCGGAGAACACCTTCTTCAGGCGGCCACTGCAGCTGGGGCACTCGGTCAAGGCGTCATCGCTGAACTTCTGCACCGCCTCAAGGCCCTCGCCGCACTCGGTGCACTGGTACTGGTAGGTGGGCACTGTCTTCCTCCTGGCACTCTCACTCGATGAGTGCTAACGATCGTCCATATTAACCCGTGCGGCCAGCGAACGGAGTAACGTACGTCACCTGCCCACGGGCAGTGGTCAGGGCTTGACCGTCATGAAGGTCTCGTGCCCAAGTGAGAAGCCGCTTGGCGGCGGAGTCACAGTGACGTATTCCTGGGTCTTGTTCGACACGTCACATCTAACCGATCGCGACGGGATCGCGATGGGCCGCGCCGCGCGTGACCATCTTGGTCGCGCGCGGCGGCACCAGCCGCGAGCGCAGCGCCGTCAGGGTCGCCAGCGCCAGCACCGTACCGGCCATCGGCACCAGGAATCCCGCCCCGTCCCACAGGCGGTCCTCCAGCTGGCCGGCGACCGTGACGGCCGCCGCCTGGCCGAGGGCCACGGCACCGGTCAGCCAGGTGAACGCCTCGGTACGGGCACCGGCCGGGACCAGGCTCTCGACCAGCGTGTAGCCGGTGATCAGGGCCGGCGCGATGCACATGCCGACCAGCAGGCCGAGAGCGGCCAGCAGCAGTACGGAGTGCGCCGTCCACAGCGCGGAGGCGGCCAGTGCGAGCCCCGTGTAGCCGATGACCAGGCGTCGCTGCGGGGCGACCTTCCAGGCGATGGCGCCGCAGACGATGCCGGAGAGCATGTTGCCCGCGGCGAAGACGCCGTACAGGACGCCGTTCATCCCGGGCTCGCCGATCGACTCGGTGAACGCCGCCAGCGACACCTGCATACCGCCGAAGACCGATCCGATGCCGAGGAAGGTCACGACCAGCACCCGTACACCCGGGACGCGCAGCGCGGAGGCGTGCTGCACGCGCGCGTGCCCGCTCTCGCCGGTCACCGGCGGCTGCGTGCTCTTCTGCGCGGCGAACAGCAGACCGCCGACGAGCGTCAGCGCAGCCTCCGTCACCAGGCCCGCGGACGGGGACACGGCGGTGCACAGCGCGGTCGCCAGCAGGGGGCCGAAGACGAAGGTCAGCTCGTCCGTCACGGACTCGAACGCCGCCGCCGTGGTCATCAGGGGCGAGCCCTGGAGCTTCACGCCCCAGCGTGCGCGGACCATGGGGCCGACCTGCGGCACCGAGGCGCCGGTCGGGACGGCCGCCACGAACAGCGCCCACAAGGGCGCGTGTGCCAGCGCGAGCGCCGTCAGGGACAGGCCCGACAGCGTGTGTACCAGGACGCCAGGGATCAGGACGGCGCGTTGCCCGTAGCGGTCGGCGAGCCGGCCGCTGTACGGCGCGAACAGTGCCATGGACACACCGGTGGCGGCCGCGGCGGCACCCGCGGCGCCGTAGGAGCCGGTGGTGTGCTGCACGAGCAGCACGATCGAGATGGTGAGCATCGCGAACGGCTGGCGTGCCGCGAAGCCGGGGAGCAGGAACGTCCAGGCGCCGCGGGTGCGCAGCAGCTGTCCGTATCCCGGGCGGGACGACGCCGGCGAGTTCTTTGCCGACTCGGTGGTGACCGTGGACGCCACGGCCCGTGCCTTTCTACCGCCTGGTAGCGCGCCCGTGCGGGGGCGCCGAGAGCTGTCCTCTTGCGCGGAACTGCGGTAGATACCGGTGCCACTGCCAAGGGGGTTCCGGCCGCCATACGGTCGCGCCAGCTCTGCGTCAGACAGAGTTGGTTCGATCAGGTGTGCCTTTATGTTACAGGGATCAAGGGCTGGTGTGCCTGTGAAAATGAGCACCATGGTGCGTGTTCACCTGGGATTGGCGAAGGTGTGAACGGTACGAAACTCGCCCTTAACGCCCGCACCGCGCTCAGCGTCCCGCGCCCGCCCCGTTCGTGCCCAGCCAGCCGGCCAGCTTGCCGCCGTGGGCGACCGCGCGCAGGCGTCGTTCCGCCGCGTCGCGCACGGGGTCGGTGGCGACCACGAGGAGTTCGTCTCCGCGCCGCAGCACCGTCGTGGGCAGCGGAACAAACGATTTTCCATCCCGGACGACGAGGGTGACGGCGGCACCGGGCGGCAGCCGCAGCTCGTTGACCTCGACGCCGTGCATCCGCGAGCCCTCGGGGATCGAGATGGACAGCAGGTGGCCGCGCAGCCGCTCCAGGGGCGCCGACTCGATGCCGAGGTCGGACGCCTCGCCCTGCTCGCCGAGGCGCAGCGTGCGCGCCAGCCAGGGCAGGGTCGGCCCCTGGATGAGGGTGTACACGACGACCAGCACGAAGACGATGTTGAAGATCCGGCGGCTGCCCTCGACGCCGTTCACCATGGGGATGGTCGCCAGGATGATCGGCACGGCGCCGCGCAGCCCCGCCCACGACATCAGCGCCTGCTCCGCCCACGGCACCCGGAACGGCGCCAGGCTGAGCACCACGCTGAGCGGGCGGGCGGCCATGGTCAGCACCAGGCCGATGACCAGGCCCGGCCAGACGTCGTCGCCCAGCTCGTGCGGCGTGACGAGCAGGCCGAGCAGGACGAACATGCCGATCTGGGCGATCCAGCCGAGCCCATCGGCGAAGCCGCGGGTGGCGGGCCAGTGGGGCAGCTTCGCGTTGCCGAGTGTCATCGACGCCAGGTAGACGGCGAGGAAGCCGCTGCCGTGTGCCAGCGCGCCGGCGGCGTACGCCGTGACGGCGATCGCGAGCACGGCGATCGGGTAGAGGCCGGAGGCCGGCAGGGCGACGTGCCTGAGGCCCCAGGAGCCGAACCAGCCCACCGCGAGGCCTATGGCCGCGCCGATGGCCAGTTCCAGGGCTATCTCGCCCACCAGGACGTACCAGTGCTCGACCGGTCCGGCCGTGCTGAAGGCGACGACCAGGATGACCACCGGGGCGTCGTTGAAACCGGACTCCGCCTCCAGCGTGCCCGTCACGCGCGCGGGGAGGGGGATTTTACGCAGGACCGAGAAGACCGCCGCCGCGTCCGTCGAGGAGACCACCGCGCCGATGATGAGCGCCTGCCGCCACTCCAGCCCGATCAGGTAGTGCGCGCCCGCGGCCGTGACGCCGACGCTGATCGCGACCCCTGCCAGCGCCAGCACGGAGGCGGACGGCAGGGCCGGCCGGATCTCTTTCCACTTCGTGCCCAGACCGCCCTCGGCGAGGATCACGACCAGGGCCGCGTACCCGATGACCTGGGTCAGCTCGGCATTGTTGAAGTGGATGTTCCCGATGCCGTCCTGGCCCATGAGGACGCCGATCCCCAGGTAGACGAGCAGGCTGGGGAGCCCGCTGCGCGAGGAGATCCGGACCGCCGCGACGGCGACGAGCAGGACCAGGGAGCAGACGAGCAGGAGCTGGTCGAGGTGGTGGACAGTCAGCGGCGGTTCCCTTCCTTGACACGCGCGCCACGCGCGCGTGCTCCCGTACACAAGACCCGAGGCTGCGGCGCACCGCACCCAAGTACTTCGTTACCTTACCTAACTCTTGACGCTTTCTTGACACTCGTCGAGGCAAGATCGAACGTCCGTGCGCGCCTGTTCCCGACTCCGCGTCAAGTGGTTCGGGGCCCTGCGCCTATGGTTGCTCCAGCGCTCATTCAAAGTCACAGCCCGACCTGCCGCTCGCGTTAGGACAGCAAGGACAGCGATGCCCCCCAACACCACCGCCACAACGGGTGACAAGCCCGGCAAGTCCGGCAGGAAGAAGGGGCGCAAAGCCCGCCTTATCGTGCTGGTGCTCGTCCTGGCCATCATCGGTGGCGTCGCCTACGGGGCGTACTGGTCGATCAGCACCGTCCGCGCCTCCTTCCCGCAGACCAAGGGTTCGATCACGCTCGACGGCCTGTCGGGGCCCGTCGACGTGAAGCGGGACGGCAACGGCATCCCGCAGATCTACGCCTCGTCCGACGAGGACCTGTTCATGGCGCAGGGCTTCGTCCAGGCGCAGGACCGGTTCTACGAGATGGACGTGCGCCGCCACATGACCTCCGGGCGCCTGTCCGAGATGTTCGGCAAGGGCCAGGTCAAGAACGACGAGTTCCTGCGCACCCTCGGCTGGGACCGGATCGCCAAGGAGGAGTACGACACCAAGCTGTCGGCCTCCACGAAGAAGTACCTCCAGGCGTACGCCAAGGGAGTCAACGCCTACCTCCAGGGCAAGGACGGCAAGGACATCTCCCTGGAGTACGCGGCCCTGAGCTTCACCAACGACTACAAGCCCGCGCAGTGGACCCCGGTCGACTCCGTCTCCTGGCTGAAGGCGATGGCCTGGGACCTGCGCGGCAACATGCAGGACGAGATCGACCGCGCGCTGATGACCAGCCGCCTGGGCCCGCAGCAGATCCAGGACCTGTACCCGGAGTACCCCTACAGCCACAACAAGCCGATCGTCCAGGAAGGCCAGTACGACGACGTCACCAAGGCCTTCCGGCAGGGCGGCGTCACAGGCGCCTCTCAGGGCACGACGGGTACGGCAGGCGCGACGGGTGCGACGCGCACGACGGGCGCGACCGGCTCCTCCGCCTCGTCCACGACCGGTTCGGCCCTCACGAGCCAGCTGGCGGGTCTCTACAACGTCCTGGACGACGTGCCCACCGCCGTCGGAGTGAACGGCCAGGGCATCGGCTCCAACTCCTGGGTCGTCTCCGGGAAGTACACGATCACCAAGAAGCCGCTGCTCGCCAACGACCCGCACCTGTCGGCGTCGCTGCCGTCCGTCTGGTACCAGATGGGCCTGCACTGCCGCAGCGTCTCCAGCAAGTGCCAGTACGACGTCACCGGCTACACCTTCGCCGGCATGCCCGGTGTGGTCATCGGCCACAACGCCGACATCGCCTGGGGCATGACCAACTCCGGCGTCGACGTCACCGACCTGTACCTGGAGAAGCTCAGCGGCAGCGGCTACCTGTACGACGGCAAGGTCCGGCCCTTCAAGTCCCGCGAGGAGACCATCAAGGTCGCCGGCGGCGAGTCCAAGACGATCGTCGTACGCCAGACCGCCGACGGTATGCCGCTGCTGTCCGACCGCGACGACGAACTCGTCCAGGTCGGCAAGAAGGCCGCCGTGAACACCGCCGCGCCCGACCGCGGCGACGGCTACGGCATCGCCCTGAGGTGGACCGCGCTCGACCCGGGCACCTCCATGGACGCCGTGTTCGCCATCGACAGGGCGTCCGACTGGAGCGGCTTCCGCGCCGCCGCCGCCCTGTTCGACGTGCCCTCGCAGAACCTGATCTACGCCGACACCGACAACCACATCGGCTACACGCTGCCCGGCAAGATCCCCACCCGCTCCTCGGCCACCGACGGTTCCATCCCGGTGCCGGGATGGAACTCGAAGTACCGCTGGACCGGCTTCATCAAGCAGGACGAGCTGCCCTACGAGTACGATCCCGCCCGCGGCTACATCGTCACCGCCAACCAGGCCGTGGTCGACAAGGCCAAGTACCCGTACACGCTCACCACGGACTGGGGCTACGGCACCCGCAGCCAGCGCATCACCGACCTGATCGAGTCCAAGATCAAGGACGGCGGCAAGATCTCCCCCGAGGACATGCGCCAGATGCAGCTGGACAACAGCAGCGAGATCGCCAAGCTCCTGGTGCCCAAGCTGCTGAAGATCAACCTCAAGGACAAGGACGTCCGCGACGCCCAGAAGCTGCTGGAGGGCTGGGACTACACCCAGGAGGCCGACTCCGCTGCGGCCGCCTACTTCAACGCCGTGTGGCGCAACGTCCTCAAGCTCGCCTTCGGTAACAAGCTCCCCAAGGAAGTGCGCGTCAAGGGCCAGTGCCTGTGGGTCGAGAAGACCGACAGCACCGGTCCGGTGGACGACGACAGCAAGGTGCGCGAGTGCGGCCGGCGCGACGCCGACCAGGCGCAGCCGGACGGCGGCGACCGCTGGTTCGAGGTCGTGCGCAAGCTGATGGACAAGCCGGACAGCGACTGGTGGAAGACGCCCAAGTTCCTCACCCGCCCCGAGGCGAACAACCGGGACCAGCTGTTCGCCCGCGCCATGATCGACGCCCGCTGGGAGCTGACCGCCAAGCTCGGCAAGGACATCGACACCTGGAGCTGGGGCCGGCTGCACCGCCTGTTCCTGAAGAACCAGACCCTCGGCACCGAGGGCCCCAAGTTCCTCCAGTACATCCTCAACCGCGGGCCCTGGAAGCTCAGCGGCGGCGAGGCCACCGTCAACGCGACCGGCTGGAACGCCGCCGGCGGCTACAGCGTCGTCTGGGTGCCGTCCATGCGGATGGTGGTCAACCTCGCCGACCTCGACAAGTCCAGGTGGATCAACCTGAGCGGAGCCTCCGGACACGCCTACAGCGCCCACTACACCGACCAGACGGACAAGTGGGCCAAGGGCGAGCTGCTGCCCTGGTCGTTCTCGGACAAGGCGGTCGACAAGAGTACGAGCGACACCCTCGTCCTCAAGCCGTGAGCTGCTGACGACAGGCCGACGAGAGGGCCCTCCACGCGCGCGTGGAGGGCCCTCTCGCATGAGGACCGGGGGACCCGGCTCTGTCTCAGGTGCCCGCGAAGCGGCGCACGCCCGACGGTGTCACCACCGCGTGCACGGGCCGGTCGTGCGCCTCCGCCGGGACGCGCGCGACGACTTCCGCGTCGTACAGGAGCACCACGAGCGCGGGGCGCGCACCCGCGCTCTCCAGACGCGCGAGCACGCGGTCGTACGACCCTCCGCCGCGCCCCAGGCGCATCCCGCGCGCGTCCACCGCCAGCCCGGGCAGCAGGACGACGTCCGCGCCGGTCACGGCGTCCGGGCCGAGGCGTTCGCCGGAGGGCTCGAACAGGGCCATTTTCCCGCCATGTTGGACCCGTGCGAGCGAGTCCGGACCGGCATACTCGCCCCAGTCCAGGTCGTTGTCGGGCAGGAGCGCGGGGAGCAGGACGTGCATGCCCCGCGCGCGCAGCGCGTCCAGCAGGACGAGCGTGCCGGGCTCCCTCCCGACGGAGACGTATGCCGCCACCGTGTGCGCACGCGCCAGTTCGGGCAGCTCAAGGGCGCGCTCGGCCAGTGTGCCGCCCGCCTCCCGGACGACATCCTCCGTCAACCTGTTCCTCACCGCGAGGAACTCGCGCCGCAACATTCGCTTGTCACGCTCGTCCGTGCGTCCGTCGTGTTCCACAGGTCGCTCCTGCACCCTTCTTAATGCGCTCATATGAGGGCCATTGAACCGGAGCCCCAGATTCCCTATGAAGGCACCGGATAAGGTTGCGGGCATGACTCAGTCGCACCCCAGGATCAGCAAGGCTGTCATTCCCGCAGCAGGCCTCGGTACCCGGTTCCTGCCGGCCACCAAAGCCACTCCCAAGGAGATGCTGCCGGTCGTGGACAAGCCCGCGATCCAGTACGTGGTCGAGGAGGCCGTGTCGGCGGGGCTCGATGACGTCCTCATGATCACCGGACGCAACAAGCGTCCCCTGGAGGACCACTTCGACCGCAACTACGAGCTCGAATCGGCGCTCCAGAAGAAGGGTGACGCCGACCGGCTCGCGAAGGTGCAGGAGTCCAGCGACCTGGCCACCATGCACTATGTGCGCCAGGGCGACCCCAGGGGCCTCGGCCACGCCGTGCTGTGCGCCGCCCCGCACGTCGGCCACGAGCCCTTCGCCGTCCTCCTCGGCGACGACCTGATCGACCCCCGCGACCCGCTGCTCCAGCGCATGATCGAGGTCCAGGAGCGGCACGGCGGCAGCGTGATCGCCCTCATGGAGGTCGCGCCCGAGCAGATCCACCTCTACGGCTGCGCGGCGGTGGAGGCCACCGCCGACGGCGACGTGGTCAAGGTGACCGGCCTGGTCGAGAAGCCGGACCCGGCGGACGCCCCGTCGAGCTACGCGATCATCGGCCGGTACGTCCTCGACCCGCACATCTTCGACATACTGCGCAAGACCGAGCCGGGCCGGGGCGGCGAGATCCAGCTCACTGACGCCCTCCAGCAGCTCGCCCAGGACGAGAAGGTCGGCGGTCCCGTGCACGGCGTCGTCTTCACGGGCCGCCGCTATGACACCGGCGACCGTGGCGACTACCTGCGTGCCATTGTCAGACTGGCGTGCGAACGTGAAGACCTGGGCCCGGACTTCAGGACCTGGCTTCGCAGTTACGTAGCCGAGGAGATGCAGCAACGTTGAGCAGCGCCGCGACCCGTCCCGCCGGCCCGGACCACCTGTGGTCGGTGGACGAGCACCTGGAGGACATCCTCACCACCGTCCGTCCCCTCGAACCCATCGAGCTGCAGCTGCTCGACGCCCAGGGCTGCGTCCTGGTCGAGGACATCACGGTGCCGGTCTCCCTGCCGCCGTTCGACAACAGCTCCATGGACGGGTACGCGGTGCGGGTCGCGGACGTCGCGGGCGCCGGCGAGGAGTTCCCGGCCGTCCTCGAGGTCGTCGGGGACGTGGCGGCGGGCTCGGCCGGCCTCGTCCGGGTCGGGCCCGGCCAGGCGGCCCGCATCATGACCGGCGCGCCGCTGCCGCCGGGCGCCGAGGCCGTCGTCCCCGTCGAGTGGACCGACGGCGGGCTCGGCGAGGGACCCGTGAGCGGGATGCGGGCGCGCAGCCTGGCCCCCGAGGGCGCCGAGGGGCACGTACGCGTACACCGCCCCGCCGAGGCACGCGCGCACGTGCGCGCCAAGGGCAGCGACGTGAAGGCCGGCGACCGCGCCCTGGAGGCCGGGACGATCCTCGGCCCGCCGCAGATCGCACTGCTCGCCGCGATCGGCCGGGGCACGGTTCGCGTGCGCCCGCGCCCGCGCGTGGTCGTCCTGTCCACGGGCAGCGAACTCGTCCAGCCCGGCGAGGAACTGGGCAGCGGCCAGATCTACGACTCCAACAGCTTCGCCCTCACCGCGGCGGCGCGGGACGCGGGCGCCATCGCCTACCGGGTCGGCGCCGTCGCCGACGACGCGGACACCCTCCGGTCCACCATCGAGGACCAGCTCATCCGCGCCGACCTGCTGGTGACCACGGGCGGGGTGAGCGTGGGGGCGTACGACGTCGTCAAGGAGGCGCTGTCCTACGCCGGCGACGAGGACGAGGCGGGCAGCGGCGTCGAGTTCCGCAAGCTCGCCATGCAGCCCGGCAAGCCCCAGGGCTTCGGCTCCATCGGCCCCGACCACACGCCCCTGCTGGCCCTGCCCGGCAACCCCGTGTCGTCGTACGTCTCCTTCGAGCTGTTCGTCCGCCCCGCGATCCGCACCCTGATGGGCCTCGAAGACGTCCACCGGCCCAGCGCCCGGGCCACCCTGAAGGCACACAAGGCGCTCCGCTCACCCAAGGGGCGCCGGCAGTTCCTGCGCGGTACGTACGCCGACGGCGAGGTGACCCCTGTGGGCGGCGCCGGCTCCCACCTGATCGCGGCGCTGGCGCACGCCGACGCGCTGATCGTCGTACCGGAGGACGTGGAGTCCGTCGAGCCCGGCACGGAGGTGGAGGTCGTGCTGCTCGGCTGACCGCGCAGGGGTCCTGCCCCGGTGCGTTTGCCGACTTGGCGGTACCGTGTCGCGCACAACAGGCCCGTGCTCCGCACTGCGACGGGCCCGGACCGGGAGCGCCACACAGCATGACTGAGCCTTTCCGCGGGGAGACCCCCGGATCCTCCGCGCAGGACCGACTGACGCACATCGACGAGGCGGGCGCGGCCCGCATGGTCGACGTATCCGGAAAGGACGTGACCGCGCGCACCGCCCGCGCGAGCGGCCGGGTCCTCGTGTCACCCCGGGTGGTCGAGCTGCTGCGCGGTGAGGGGGTCCCCAAGGGAGACGCCCTGGCCACCGCGCGCATCGCGGGCATCATGGGTGCCAAGCGCACCCCGGAGCTGATCCCGCTGTGCCACCCGTTGTCGGTGTCCGGTGTGAAACTGGATCTGTCGGTCGCGGACGACGCCGTGGAGATCCGGGCCACCGTGAAGACGACGGACCGCACGGGTGTCGAGATGGAGGCCCTCACCGCGGTGACGGTCGCCGCGCTCACCGTGATCGACATGGTGAAGGCGGTCGACAAGGGAGCGGTCATCACGGACGTACGCGTGGAGGAGAAGACGGGCGGCAAGTCGGGCGACTGGAGCCGGGCATGACCTACCGCGCTCTGGTGGTCACCGCCTCCAACAGGGCCGCCGCAGGGGTCTACGAGGACAAGGGCGGCCCCCTGATCGCCGACGGCCTGGAGCGCTTCGGCTTCGCCGTCGACGGCCCCCGGGTCGTCCCCGACGGCGACCCCGTGGAAGCGGCCCTGCGCGCGGGCGTGGACGCCGGGTACGACCTCGTCGTCACCACCGGGGGCACCGGGATCTCGCCCACCGACCGCACCCCGGAGGCGACCCGCCGGGTGATCGACTACGAGGTGCCGGGCATCGCGGAGGCGATCCGGGCGTTCGGACGGGAGAAGGTGCCGACCGCGGCGCTGTCCCGGGGCCT
The DNA here is from genome assembly GCF_001513965.1 of Streptomyces cellostaticus. GTDB lineage: Bacteria > Actinomycetota > Actinomycetes > Streptomycetales > Streptomycetaceae > Streptomyces > Streptomyces cellostaticus. Next base: position 57,859 of record NZ_KQ948025.1, read on the forward strand.
GGCCGGGGTGGCGGGGCGGACCCTGGTCGTCAATCTGCCGGGTTCCACCGGCGGGGTGCGGGACGGCCTCGCCGTCCTGGAACCCCTGCTGGTCCACGCCGTCGACCAGATCCGTGGCGGGGACCATCCCAGACCCAGTAGCGGGGGTGTGAGCTGAACAGCCCTTCCTGGCCCGTCGTGCTGGCGGACGGAGACGTCGTCCTCCGGCCGATAAAGCTGCGCGACCAGCGGGCCTGGCGTGAGGTGAACCGGCGCAACCGGGACTGGCTGCGCCCCTGGGAGGCGACCATTCCGCCGCCCACGCCGAGCGGGCCGATCACGCACCGGCCGACCTACCGCCAGATGGTCCGGCACTTGCGGTCCGAGGCCAACGCGGGCCGGATGCTGCCGTTCGTCATCGAGTACCAGGGGCGGCTCGTCGGCCAGTTGACGGTCGCCGGGATCACCTGGGGGTCGATGTGCTCGGGGCACGTCGGCTACTGGGTGGACGAGTCGGTGGCCGGGCGCGGGGTGATGCCGACGGCCGTCGCGCTCGTGGTGGACCACTGTTTCCGCACCGTCGGGCTGCACCGCATCGAGGTCTGCATTCGCCCCGAGAACCGGCCCAGCCGCCGGGTCGTGGAGAAACTCGGATTCCGCGAGGAGGGGCTGCGGCCGCGTTATCTGCACATCGACGGAGCCTGGCGCGACCACCTCGTCTTCGCGCTCACGGCGGAAGAAGTGCCCGAGGGGTTGCTCGGGCGCTGGCAGCGGGCACGCTCCCGGCAGACGCGGCACACGCAGGAGAACACTCCGGGGAATCCTGTCTAGCCCCGAAATTGAATAAGTGTTCGAAATTGATCGGCTGATGACCGTCTCGGTGCGTGGAATTGGCGGCTCCGACGGTCCGCTGATCGCATCGGTCGCAAAAAAAGCTGGAAATATCAGCCAGATCGTGCGACACACCGGCCCAATTGGCAGATGGCCTCACGCAAACCCCTCTACCGTGTGAGGCGTGAGCAGCAGCGGCCTCATCTACGCAGTCATTGTCGGGGCCTGGGCCGCCTACTTGGTGCCGATGTGGCTCCGTAGGCAGGACGAGCTGAACGAGGCCCGTCCGACGGAACGCTTCAGCACCGCCATCCGGCTGCTGTCCGGACGGGCGGGGATGGAGCGCCGGTACGCCAGGGACCTGCGGGCGCGCTCCGCCCAGGAGGGGGAGCCGGACGCCAGTGATCCGGACGCCGTCACCGACTCGGTGGACGTCCGGGCCTTCGCCATGCCTCCGACGCGCCGTCAGGTGCGTGCGGAGGCCGAGCCGGAGGCGCCCGGGCGGGCGGAGCCGGCGCGCGAGAAGGCCGTCATTCCGGCGCCCAAGTCCCCCTCCGCGCCCGCACATCACTCCACCGGGGCGTCCGCGCGCCCGTCCGGCTCCGCGTCGGCGCAGGCATCCGTGCCCGCGCAGAAGCGTGGGCCGGCCGCGCGGCGCACACCCTCGGCGCAGGCGGCCGCGGCGCGTGCCCAGCGCTCGAAGGCGCTCGCGCGCCGTCGGCGCACGACCGTGCTCCTCTTCCTCGCCTTCACGCTCGGCGCGATCGTCGCCGCCGTCGGCGGTCTCGCCTTCCTGTGGGCACCCGCCGTCCCCGCCGTCATGCTCAGCGCGTACATCGCCTACCTGCGTTCCCAGGAGCGCCGCCGCTTCGCCTACCACATGGACCGCCGGCAGGCCGAGGCCGCGGCCCAGCGGCTGCGTGAGCGCCAGCCGCGCCGACGCGCCCCCCAGGACGCGGGCCCCGGCGCCGACGAACCGGAGGGGGCCTCAGAAGCCGAGACCGGCACCGGCCTCTCCGCGCTGGCCGCGGACCGTCGCGCCCTCGTCGAGCAGACCGACCACGCCGAGTGGGTCGACCAGCAGCGCGAACGGCAGCGGCGGCCCGGGCAAGGAGACAGCTGGGACCCGGTGCCGGTGCCGCTGCCCACCTATGTGACCGCGCCGGTCGCACCGCGGGCCACCTCCGACGTGGACCTGGGGGCGCCCGACACCTGGAGTTCGGCGCGTTCCAGCTCCGTCGCGCCGGAGCACGAGGCGAGCCACGCACCGGAGGCCGAGGCAGGCGAGTCCGCGCCGGCCTGCGAGGACCGGCCGGCGGACGACCGCAGCGACGCACGCCGCGCGGCCTCCGCGCGCCGGGCCCGCGAGCGCGGACGCACGCCGCTCTTCGACCAGTACGAGGACGGCGACCGCCCGCGCGCGGCCAACGAGTGACGGCCGTCACTCTCCTTGGAAGCCCGCCCTGACCAGTCAGGGAACGGATTTCCAAGCACCCCGACGGGGATGCTAGAGTTTCACTCGTTGCAAGGGCCTGTGGCGCAGTCCGGTAGCGCACCTCGTTCGCATCGAGGGGGCCAGGGGTTCAAATCCCCTCAGGTCCACGCATCATGAAGCCCCAGTCGGCAAAGCCGACTGGGGCTTCATCGTGTCTACAGCTCCTTCGCGTAGCAGCGGCTCTCCTCGTAGTGGCGGTAGTAGCCGAACTTCGTGCAGGGCTCGTAGCCGCTCGACGTGTAGAGGGCGATGGCCTCCGGCTGCTTGGTGCCGGTCTCCAGGACCATGCGGGCGCGGCCGGCCGTGCGGGCGTCCTCCTCCAGGGCCGTGAGCATGCGGCGGGCGAGGCCGCGGCCGCGCAGCTGCGCGACGACGAACATGCGCTTGAGTTCGGCGTCGCCGTCCTCGTTGCCCTCCTCGTTGCGGTCCTGGCTGCGCCAGCCGCCCGTGGCCACCGGGCGGTCCTGCTCGTCGTACGCGATCAGGTACACACCCCGGGGCGGGTCGAAGTCGGCGGCGTCGAGGGCCGTGGCGTCGCCGCCGTCGCCGTAGCGCAGGTGGTATTCGGCCTGGACCTCGTCGTTGAGCTTGACGGCATCGGGGTGGTCGAAACGGACACGGCGTATATTCATGCTGGGCATCGTACTTCTATGCAGGCACTTCCGTGCGGGTGATGGGATGGCCGGGCTCCGACCAGTGTGCCGGTATCGTGCCCTGGTGCTGACTGTGACCTCGGTGAATGTGAACGGGCTGCGTGCCGCTGCCAAGAAGGGCTTCGTGGAGTGGCTCGCCCGGACCTCGGCGGACGTCGTCTGCCTGCAGGAGGTGCGCGCCGAGCCGCACCAGCTGCCCGAGGAGGTCCGGGAGCCCGACGGCTGGCACGTCGTGCACGCCCCCGCCGCCGCCAAGGGGCGCGCGGGCGTCTCCCTGTACACGCGGCGCGAGCCCGACCGGGTCCGGGTCGGCTTCGGATCGGCCGAGTTCGACGGCAGCGGACGCTACGTCGAGGCCGACCTGCCCGGCGTCACCGTCGCCTCCCTCTATCTGCCCTCCGGCGAGGTCGGCACCGAACGCCAGGACGAGAAGATCCGCTTCATGGGCGAGTTCCTCGTCCACCTCGAGGGCCTGCGCGAGCGGGCCGCCGCCGACGGGCGCCAGGTGGTCGTCTGCGGCGACTGGAACATCGCCCACCGGCAGGCCGACCTCAAGAACTGGCGTGGCAACACCAAGAACTCCGGCTTCCTGCCCGAGGAGCGGGAGTGGCTCGGCAAGGTGTTCGCCGCCGAGGAGGGCGGTTACGTCGACGTCGTCCGCTCCCTGCACCCGGACGCCGAGGGACCGTACACCTGGTGGTCGTACCGCGGGCGGGCCTTCGACAACGACTCGGGCTGGCGCATCGACTACCACGTCGCCACCCCGGGCCTCGCGGCCAAGGCGGTCAAGGGCCACGTGGAGCGTGCGGCCACGCATGCCGAGCGGTGGTCCGACCACGCGCCGGTGACCGTCGTCTACGACCTGTAGGGCCGCGCGGGGCCGCCGCTCAGGCCCGCTTGCTCTGCCGCCGGTCCAGGGCCAGGGACAGTTCCGCCTCCACCACGCTGCGGGCGAGCGGGCGCAGACGGTGGAGGTCCTCCTCGGGGGCGTGGCGCAGGATCAGGCCGGTGAAGAGCTCGGCAAGGGCGTCGGCGTGTTCACGGACGCGCCCCGCGGCCGCCAGGACCTCCGCGAGCGGGATGCCCTCGCGGACCAGGGCGGAGGAGACGTCCAGCAGACGGCGGCTGATGTGGACGATCTCGTCCCCGTCGGTGCCGAGGTAGCCCAGGTCCATGGCGGCGGCGAGGTTCTCGGGGGTGACCTCGCCCTCGAAGCGGGCGGCGAGCTCCTCGGGGGTGAGACGGACCGGCTCCTCCTCGGTGGGGGTGTCCACGCCGAGCAGGTCGGCGACATCGCGGCCCTGGTCGAGGGCCTCGGCGAGTTCCGCGATGCCGCTGAGGGTGTGGCCGCGCTCCAGCAGGGCCGAGATCGTGCGCAGGCGGGCCAGATGGTGGTCGTCGTACCAGGCGATACGGCCCTCTCGGCGGGGCGGTGGGATCAGCTTGCGCTCGCGGTAGAAGCGCAGCGTGCGCACGGTGATGCCGGCCAGGCGGGCCAGCTCCTCCATGCGGTACTCGCGTGGTGCGCCGATCTGCCCGCTTCCCTGCTCACCCTTGTGTTCGCCGTCGTCTGCCACGCCCGCAGCCTATGTTGTACCGCCGGTAACTTTCCCTCCTCCGCCCCCTACCGCTCGGTACGGAGCTGCTCTACAGTCCCATTGCGCCAGTGTTCACTGGCAGAGTCCAAGGTGATGCGTGGAGGCTTCGGGATGGCCGAGCACGAGCATGTACGAGTGGCGGTGATCGGGTCCGGGTTCGGCGGGCTGGGGGCCGCCGTGCGGCTGCGCCGGGAGGGGATCACCGACTTCGTCGTCCTGGAGCGGGCCGACAGCGTCGGCGGCACCTGGCGGGACAACAGTTACCCCGGGTGCGCCTGTGACGTCCCCTCCCACCTGTACTCCTTCTCCTTCGCGCCCAACCCCGACTGGCCGCGCACCTTCTCCGGGCAGCAGCACATCCGCGCCTACCTGGAGCACGTCGCCGACGTCTTCGGGCTGCGGCCGCACCTGCGCTTCGACTCCGAAGTGAAGATGATGACCTGGGACGCCGAGCGTCTGCGGTGGAACATCGAGACCGCCCGCGGGTCGCTCTCCGCCGACGTCGTGGTCTCCGCCACCGGGCCGCTGTCCGACCCCAAGGTCCCCGAGATACCGGGGCTCGCGTCCTTCCCGGGCAAGGTGTTCCATTCGGCCCGCTGGGACCACGACTACGACCTGCGCGGCAAGCGCGTCGCCGTGGTGGGCACCGGCGCCTCCGCCATCCAGATCGTGCCCGCCATCCAGCGCGAGGTCGGCCGGCTCACGCTCTTCCAGCGCACCCCGGCCTGGGTGATGCCGCGCGTGGACCGCGCCATCAGCGACGTCGAGCGCCGGCTGCACCGGGCGCTGCCCTTCTCCACCCGGCTCAGGCGCGGGCTGCTGTGGGGCCTCAGGGAACTCCAGGTGCAGGCCTTCACCAAGCACCCCGACGAGCTCGGCCTGGTCGAGCAGCTCGCCAAGCGCAACATCGCCCGCGCCGTCAAGGACCCGGCCCTGCGCGCCAAGCTCACCCCCGACTACCGCATCGGCTGCAAGCGGATCCTGCTGTCCAGCGCGTACTACCCGGCGCTGACCCGGCCGAACGTGGACGTCGTCGCGAGCGGGCTCGGCGAGATCCGCGGGTCGACCGTGGTCGCCGCCGACGGCAGCGAGGCCGAGGTCGACGCGATCATCTTCGGTACGGGCTTCCACGTCACGGACCTGCCGATCGCCGAGCGCGTGGTCGGCGCGGACGGCATCACCCTCGCCGAGTCCTGGAAGAACGGCATGCAGGCGCTGCGCGGCGCCTCGGCCGCCGGATTCCCGAACTGGCTGACGATCATCGGGCCCAACACCGGGCTCGGGAACTCCTCCATGATCCTCATGATCGAGTCCCAGCTGAACTACATGGCCGACTATCTGCGCCAGCTCGACGTCCTCGGGGGCCGCACCGCCCTCGACGCCCGGCCCGCCGCGGTGGAGGCCTGGAACCACAAGGTCCAGGAACGCATGAAGCGGACCGTGTGGAACACCGGCGGCTGCACCAGCTGGTACCTCGACGCGAGCGGCCGCAACACCACCATCTGGCCCGGTACGACGGCGGAGTTCCGGCGGGCGACCCGGCGGGTGGACCTGGCGGAGTACGAGGTGATCCGGAAGGCCGAGGTGATCCGGAAGGCCGAGGAGAAGCCGAAGGCGTCGCTCGCCGAGTCGCCCGCCGAGAAGAAGAGCGAGGCTGCCGCGTGAGCCGTATCGCCTCCGTGGCCTTTGGCCCCTACGCCCCACTCGCCCCCGCCCGCGAACTCACCGTCGTCTCCGCCGACGGCGCCCGGTTGCATGTCGAAGTGCACGGGCCCGAGAACGCGCCCCCCGTCGTCCTCTCCCACGGCTGGACCTGCTCGACCGCCTTCTGGGCGGCACAGATACGGGAGTTGGCCACCGACCACCGGGTGATCGCGTACGACCAGAGGGGGCACGGGCGCAGTCCCGCAAGCCCCGCGTGCACCACCAGCGCGCTGGCGGACGACCTCGAAGCGGTCCTCGCGCAGACCCTCGCGCGCGGGGAGAGGGCCCTGATCGTCGGGCACTCGATGGGCGGCATGACAATCATGGCCGCCTCCACACGCCCCCGCTTCCGCGAACACGCCGCCGCCGTCCTGCTGTGCAGCACGGGCAGCTCCCGGCTGGTTGCCGAGGCGCGCGTGGTGCCGTTGCGCGCCGGGCGCGTGCGCACCTGGATCACCGGGCGCATTCTCGGCTCGCGCGCTCCCCTCGGCCCGGTCACGCCGGTCGCGAAGCGCATCCTCAAGTACGGCACCATGGGCGCCGGTTCCGCCCCGCACATGGTGGAGGCGTGCGCGCGGATCGTGCACGCCTGCCCGCGCGCGGTACGCCACGCCTGGGCCGCCGTGCTCGCGGCGCTCGACCTCGACCACGGCGTACGTGAGTTGCACGCGCCCACCGAAGTGGTGCACGGCGCGTCCGATCGGCTCACACCCCCCGTGCACGCCCGCGCGCTGGTCGCCGCGCTGCCCCACTGCATCGGCCTCACCGAACTCACGGGCGTCGGCCACATGACCCCGATCGAGGCCCCGGAGCTGGTGACCGGCAAGATCCGGGAACTCGTCACCACCTACGTCACTGCCAAGGAGAGCGCATGAGCAGGGTCAGCCTCGAAGGTCAGGTCGCCGTCGTCACCGGAGCGGCGCGCGGCGTCGGCGAGTTGCTCGCGCGCAAGCTCTCCGCGCGCGGCGCGAAGGTGGCGCTCGTCGGCCTGGAGGAGGAGGCGCTCAAGGCGGTGTCCGAGCGGCTGCACAGCGACAGCGCGCACTGGTACGCCGACGTCACCGACCACGAGGCGATGAGCCGGGTGGCGCAGGAGGTGAAGGAGCGGTTCGGGAAGGTCGACATCGTGGTCGCCAACGCCGGCGTGGCGAGCGGGGGCCCGTTCGTCGACTCCGATCCGCAGGCCTGGCGGCGCGTGATCGAGGTGAACCTGATCGGTTCGGCGGTGACGGCCCGCGCGTTCCTGCCGGTGCTCGTGGAGAGCCGCGGCTACCTGCTCCAGGTGGCCTCGCTCGCCGCGATCACCCCGGCACCGATGATGACGGCGTACTGCGCCTCCAAGTCGGGCGTGGAGGCGTACGCGCACAGTCTGCGCGCCGAGGTCGGCTACCAGGGCGTACGCGTCGGCGTCGCGTACCTGTCCTGGACCGACACCGACATGGTGCGCGGCGCCGACCAGGACGAGGTCATGCGGGAGCTGCGGCAGCGGCTGCTGTGGCCGGCGAACAAGACGTACCCGCTGGGCCCCGCGGTGGACCGGATCGTCGCCGGGATCGAGCGGCGCTCGGCGCATGTGTACGCCCAGTGGTGGCTGCGCGGCATGCAGGGGGTGCGCGGATACCTGCCGGCGCTCATCGGAACCGTCGGGCAGCGTGAGATGAAGCGGTTCGCGCCCCGCTTGCAGGGGATGCGCTCCGGACTCGTCGGCGCAGGTGGGGCGGCCGACGAAGAGGCGCGGGCTACGCACCGTAACTGATCGAAATGCGCCCTGTGTTCCCCCGTGTGAATCTGGTCGAGGCCCCACCAAGGGGCCACCCCCCCACCATCACTCACTACAGGAGTGAACCCACATGGGTATGAAGGACAAGTCCGGCCAGCAGCGCGGCCAGCAGCAGGGTCAGCAGCAGGGCCAGCAGCAGCGCGGCCAGCAGAAGCAGGGCCAGAAGCAGGGTCAGCAGCAGCGCGGCCAGCAGGCCCAGGGCCAGCAGCCGGAGCGCGGTCGTCCGAACTACCGTGACGCCCAGGACACGGAGCAGGAGATGCAGGACCGCTTCGACCAGGACTACGACGTGTAGTTGCTGCGCTCGGCTTCACCTCCGAAGCGGGGTGCCCGGTGTTTCCCGGGCACCCCGCTTCGCTATCGGCCTGCCCTCGGCGGCAGCTTCGGTCTCGAGTGTGTGGGTACGTCCGTGTAGTCCGGGGGGATCGCCGCGGGGGTGGTCTCCAGCAGGTCCAGGGCCAGTTGGACCGCGTCGTCCAGCTGGGCGTGGCGGCCTTCGGCCCAGTCCAGGGGGGTGCGCAGGATCTCCAGGTCGGGGGCGACGCCGTGGTTCTCCACGGACCATCCGTAGGCGTCGAACCAGGCGGCGTTCATCGGCACCGTGATCACCGTGCCGTCGCCGAGGCGGTGCCGTCCCGTCATGCCGACGACTCCGCCCCAGGTGCGCTGCCCGACGACCGGCCCGAGTTTCAGCAGCTTGAAGGCCGCGGTGATCATGTCGCCGTCGGAGGAGGTCGCCTCGTCCGCCAGGGCCACCACCGGGCCCCGGGGCGCGTTCGAGGTGTACGACACCGGCTGCGCGTTGCGGGTCAGGTCCCAGCCCAGGATGATCCGGGTCAGCTTCTCGATGACGAGTTCGCTGATGTGGCCGCCCGCGTTGCCGCGCACGTCCACGATCAGCGCGGGCCGGGACACCTCCATGCGCAGGTCCCGGTTGAACTGAGCCCAGCCCGAGCCGCCCATGTCGGGGATGTGCAGGTAGCCGCACTTGCCGCCGCTCAGCTCCCGCACGACCTGCCGGCGTTTGGCGACCCAGTCCTGGTAGCGCAGCGGCCGTTCGTCGATGAGCGGGACGACGGCGACCCGCCGAGCGGCCCGCCCCGCCTCGCCCTCCGTCGTCGGAGCCGGGGTGAAGGTCAGCTCCACGGTCGTACCGCCCGAGCCGGCGAGCAGCGGATACGGTCCCGCCACCGGATCGACCGGCCGGCCGTCCACGTGGGTCAGGACGGCGCCGTCCCGGATGCCCGTACCGGCCAGCGGTGAGCGTGCCTTGGAGTCGGACGAGTCGCCGGGCAGGATGCGCTTGACCGTCCAGCCCCCGTCCCGGTGGACGAAGGTGGCGCCGAGCAGGCCCTGCCAGCGCTGGTAGTGGGGCGGGCCCTCGTCGCGGCGGGCGGCGGTGACGTAGGCGTGCGAGGTGCCCAGCTCGCCCAGGACCTCGCGCAGCAGATCCGCGAACTCGTCCGGGGAGGCGACCCGTTCGACCAGCGGGCGGTACTGGTCGAGCACCGCGTCCCAGTCGATGCCGCACATGCCCGGCTCCCAGAAGTAGGCGCGGATCAGGCGGCCGGCCTCCTCGTAGGACTGGCGCCATTCGGCGGCCGGGTCCACCTGGTGCAGGATGCGGCGCAGGTCGATCCACACGGTGGTGTCACTGTCGCCGGACTCGGTCGACGGCACCGCCCGCAGGTCGCCCTCGTCCACCACCACGAGCCGGGTGCCGTCCCCGCTCACCGCGAACCAGTCGAGGTGGCCGACGAGTTCGGACTTCTTCGCCTTGGTGATGTTGAAGTACTCCAGCGTCGGCCGTCCGCTGATGTCGGCCGGGTTGACGAAGGTCTCGCCGAGCGCGCCGGAGATGGGCCAGCGCAGCCAGACCAGGCCGCCGCCCGCCACCGGGTACAGCGCCGAGTACTTGGAGGCGATGACCGGGAACGGCGTCACCCGGTTCTCCAGGCCCTCCACCTCCACGGTCACCGCGGAACCCTCGCCGGTCTCCTCGTCCTCCACGGGATCGAGCCCGCCCGCGGCCGGGCGGCCCTCGGGGTTCAGGGCGAAGGGGGAGGGGGTCGCCGAGGAGAGCGGGACCAGGTACGGGCGGCAGCCCAGCGGGAAGGACAGGTCGCCGGTGTGGACGTCGTACACCGGGTCGAAGCCGCGCCAGGAGAGGAAGGCGAGGTAGCGGCCGTCACGGGTGAAGACGGGGTTCTCGTCCTCGAAGCGGCCGTTGGTGACGTCCACGATGAGCCGGTCCTTGATGCGGGCCAGCTTGATCTGCCGCAGCGAGCGGCCGATGCCGGGGTGGGACCAGGCGAGCCAGGAGCCGTCCGGGGAGAAGGCGAGATCGCGGACGGGGCCGTTGACGGACCGGATCAGCTCGGTGACTTCACCGTTCGAGCCGTCGGTGGCCCGGCCGTTCGTGCTTTCGGCGGTTTCGCCGCTCGATCCCTCGGTGCCCTCCCCGCCCGCACCCTCCCCGCCCTCTTTCTCCGTCTGCTCCGTCTGCTCCGTCTCCTCCGTCACGTCCGTCGTATCGATCAGCAGCAGCCGTCCGTCGTGCGACGCGATGGCCAGCCGTTCGCCCAGCGGGTCGCAGACCATCTCCAGCACCCGCCCCAGCTCCCCGGAGGCCAGGCGGCGCGGGGCGCGGTCGCCGGTGGCGCGGGGCAGCTGGGCGATCTCGATGGCGTCCTCGCCCTCGGCGTCCGTCACATACGCCACCTGCCCGGTCGAGCCGAGCATCTCCGGGAGCCGGACCCGGACGCCGGGCGTGTCCGTGATCGTGCGCGCCGGGCCGTCCCGGTGCGTGAGCCAGTGCAGGCTGCCGCGGACCACCACGGCGCTGGCCCGGCCGGTCTCGTCCACGGAGATGCCGTCCACGTGCTGGGCGGCCGGCACCTGGTACTTACGGCGCCCCGCGCGCGGGCCGCCGAGCCGGATGTCGAGTCTGCGCGGTACGGCTCCGGGGGCGAGGTCGTCCACCAGCCACAGATCGCCCGCGCACTGGTAGACCACCCGGGTGCCGTCGCTGGCGGCGTGCCGGGCGTAGAAGGCGTCGTGGTCGGTGTGGCGGCGCAGGTCGGAGCCGTCGTACGCGCAGGAGTAGAGGTTTCCGACGCCCTCGTGGTCGGAGAGGAAGGCGATCCGGCCGGCGACGAACATGGGGGCGTCCAGGTGCCCGCCGAGGTCCGGCAGCAGCCGCTTCCCGTGCAGCCACAGCCGGCCCATGGCGCCGCCCCGGTACCGCTTCCAGCTGGCCGGTTCGTGCGGTGGGGTGCCGGTGAGCAGCAGGGTCATGTGCACCTGGTCGATGTCGGCGACCTGGATGTCGGAGACCGGGCCCCAGGGCAGCTTGCGGCCGGGGTCGCCGTCCGGGACGACCTTGTAGGCCCAGGTGAAGTAGGAGAAGGGTTCACCGTGGGAGGCGACGGCGAGGATGTCACTCCTTCCTTCCTCGTCGGGGGGCGTCCAGCCGCGCACCCGGGTGTCGGTGCTGCCCCAGTACGTCAGCTGCCGCGCGGGTCCGCCGTCGACGCCGACGAGGTGGATCTCGGGCACGAGGCTGCGCCAGGTCGTGTACGCGATGTGGCGGCCGTCGGGGGAGAAGCGGGGAGGGCCGGCCTTCGTGCGGTCCACCGTGAGCCGCCAGGCGCGGCCCGGGGCGTCGAGGGCGGACAGCCAGAGGTCGTCCTCGGCCACGAAGCACAGCAGGTCGCCGCTGAGGTGGGGAAGGCGGAGATAGCTCACCTCCCCATGCTTTTCCGGGGGCGGGGACCCAGCAACTTATGCGGAACCGACAGTCGTGACCCAGGACACGTACGAAACAGTTTCGTTTCGCATTGTGCCTGCGGTATCTTTCATACACGTACGAAACCGTGTCGTTCGGAGCAGGAAGGGTGAGGCAGATGACTGGGGTCGCCACCGCGCGTCGCAGTCGGATCACGCCCGAGCGTGAGGCCGAGTTGTACGAGGCCGTGCTCGACCTGCTCCGGGAAGTCGGCTACGACGCCCTCACCATGGACGCCGTGGCCGCCCGCACCCGGTCCAGCAAGGCCACGCTCTACCGCCAGTGGGGCGGCAAGGCCGAGCTGGTGGCGAAGGCCGTGCGGCACAACAAGCCGGGCGGCCTCGGCCTCGGCGAGCTCGACACCGGATCGCTCAAGGGTGACCTGCACGCTCTCACACTGCGTTCGGACGACTGCCAGATGGAGCAGAACTCCGCGCTGATGCGGGGGCTGGCCATGGCGATCCACGGCAATCCGGACCTCCTGCGGGCGTTCCGGGACCATCTGATCGAGCCGGAGATGGCGGAGTTCCGCCGCCTGCTGCAACGGGCGATCGACCGGGGTGAGGTCCGTGCGGACAACCCGGCGCTCGACTACGTGATGCACATGATGATCGGTGGGTTCGCCGCCCGCACGCTGATCGACGAGCAGCCGCCGACCCAGGCCTTCCTCCTTTCGTACATCGACGCCGTGGTCCTCCCCGCCCTCGGCATCACCACCTCCTGATCAACCCCTGATCACTCTCCCCAGCAAGCCCACCACCTGACGTCACCGCTCACGTCGTCGGGCTGATCGCCCCTGCCCAGATGAACCCAACGACCTGACCGGGAGACGCCCTCGTGGCCACGTTCCTGTACAAACTCGGCCGGCTCGCCTTCCGGCGACGGCACTTCGTCGCCCTCATATGGGTGGCGCTGCTCACCCTCGCCGGGGTGGGCGCCGCCTCCGCGCCGGCCGCCGGCAACTCGTCGTTCTCCATCCCCGGCACCGAGGCCCAGAAGGCCTTCGACCTGCTGGAACAGCGCTTCCCCGGGATGAGCGCCGACGGCGCGACCGCGCGGGTCGTCTTCAAGGCGCCGGGCGGCGAGAAGATGACGGACGCGGACAACAAGGCGGCCGTGAACAAGACGGTCAAGGAGCTGCAGAGCGGCTCCGAGGTCGCCTCCGTCGCCGACCCCTACACCGGGCACGCCGTCAGCAAGGACGGCACGATCGCCTACGCCTCGGTGAAGTACAAGGTCTCCGGCATGGAGCTGGAGGACTCCTCCCGCGACGCGCTGAAGAAGGCCGCGCAGGACGCGCGGGACGCCGGGCTCAAGGTCGAGGTCGGCGGTGACGCACTGAACGCGACCCCCGAGACCGGCAATAGCGAGGTCATCGGCATCGCGGTCGCCGCGGTCGTCCTCGTCATCACCTTCGGCTCGCTGCTCGCGGCCGGATTCCCGCTGCTGACCGCGATCATCGGCGTCGGCATCGGTGTCTCCACGATCACCGCGCTCGCGAACGCCCTGGACCTGGGCACGACCACCTCCACCCTGGCATCGATGATCGGCCTCGCCGTCGGCATCGACTACGCCCTCTTCATCGTCTCCCGCTACCGCGCCGAACTGGCCGAGGGCCGCGAGCGCGAGGAAGCGGCCGGACGGGCCGTCGGTACGGCCGGCTCGGCGGTGGTCTTCGCGGGCCTGACCGTCGTCATCGCCCTGGTCGGCCTGTCCGTGGTCGACATCCCGATGCTGACCAAGATGGGCGTCGCGGCCGCGGGTACCGTCGCCATCGCGGTCCTCATCGCCCTCACCCTGATCCCGGCGCTGCTCGGCTACGCGGGCCGCAGGATCAAGCCGGCCGGCGAGAAGAGCAAGCTGCTCGGCGGCGGCCGTAAGCCCAAGCAGGCGGACCGCCCCAACATGGGCACCCGCTGGGCGAGCTTCGTTGTGCGGCGCCCGGTCGCCGTCCTCCTGCTCGGCGTGATCGGCCTCGGCGCGGCGGCGGTCCCGGCCGCCTCCCTCGAACTCGGCCTGCCGGACGACGGCTCCCAGCCGGTCTCCACCACCCAGCGCCGCGCCTACGACCTCCTGTCCGAGGGCTTCGGACCGGGCTTCAACGGCCCCCTGATGGTCGTGGTCGACGCCAAGGGCAGCGACAACCCGAAGGCGGCCTTCACCAAGGTCGGCGACGAGATCAAGGGCCTGAAGGACGTCGTCACGGTCACTCCGGCCATGTCCAACAAGGCAGGCGACACCGCGACGATCACCGTCATCCCGGACTCCAAGCCGTCCTCGACCACCACCGAGGACCTGGTCCACGCCATCCGCGACAAGGGCGAGGGCATCACCTCCGCGACCGACGCGAAGGTGCTGGTCACCGGCTCGACGGCGATGAACATCGACTTCTCGCAGAAGCTGAACGACGCCCTGCTGCCGTACCTCGCCCTGGTCGTCGGCCTGGCCTTCCTCCTCCTGATCGTGGTCTTCCGCTCGATCCTCGTCCCGCTGAAGGCGGCCCTCGGCTTCCTGCTCAGCGTGCTGGCGGCCCTCGGCGCCGTGGTCGCGGTCTTCCAGTGGGGCTGGCTGTCCAGCCTGTTCAACGTCGAGCAGACCGGCCCGATCATGTCGATGATGCCGATCTTCATGGTCGGCGTGGTCTTCGGTCTCGCCATGGACTACGAGGTGTTCCTCGTGACCCGCATGCGGGAGGCGTACGTCCACGGCGAGAAGCCCACCCAGGCCGTCGTGACCGGCTTCAAGTACAGCGCACGGGTCGTCACGGCCGCCGCGATCATCATGATCGCCGTGTTCTCCGGCTTCATCGGCTCCAGCGAGTCGATGATCAAGATGATCGGCTTCGGCCTCGCCGTCGCCGTCTTCTTCGACGCGTTCATCGTCCGCATGACCATCGTCCCGGCGGTGCTCGCGCTGCTCGGCAAGAAGGCCTGGTGGCTGCCCAGGTGGCTGGACCGCGCCCTGCCCAACGTCGACGTCGAGGGCGAGGGCCTGCGCACGGCCGAGGACCGCAGGAACGCCGACCCCGACGAGGAACGGGAACTGGTACGCGTCTGACGTACCGCCAGTGAAAGACCGCCGGTGAGGGATCCGTGGGGACGGGGCGCCCTCACCGGCCTCTTTTGTGAGTACCCGCGGATCACGCGCTGAGTATCCGCGCTCATGCCGCAGCGGCGGCCACGAGCGGAGGATCGTGGTCATGAATCCCGAGACGTACGCGAACCTGTACGGCCCCCCGCAGCCCGCGCCGAGGCAGAGCCGTGGCGAGGTGACGGTGGGACTGCTGGCCGTCCTGCTCTGGACGCTCACCCTCGCCTCGCTCGGCTGGCTGACGTTCCTCTTCGGCATGGTGGCTCTGTGGGGCCTGGCGGACGGCATGTCCTGGGCGGAGATCCGGGGTTCTCTGCTGCCCTACGTCCTGACCGTCGTCGGTGCCGCCGCCGTCCTGGTCGCGCTGGCCTTCGCGCCCGGCATCCGCCGCCTCAAGCCCCTCACCCGCCTGCTCCTGCTGGGTCTCCTGGCCTGCCCGGTGCCGACGGGCTTCGCGCTGTGGACGTGGGTCCGGCTCGGCTGACCCGCACCGGGCGTGGGCGGATGAAAACCCCGTGAGTGCAGCTCGGGCGATGACGTAGCGTGCCCGTCATGACGACGACAGCCGCCACTGACGCCGAAGAACCCGGAGCTCACCCCCGTTTCGCCGAAGCCCTCCGCGCGCTCGGACTGGAAGAACTCCTCGCCCGGACCCGGCGCTTCCCGGAGGCCACCCGGACCGCTGCCGAGGCCGCCGCTGCGATCGGGTGTGAGCTGAGCCAGATCTGCAAGTCGCTGATCTTCGCCACCGACGGGGTGCCGGTGCTGGTGCTGATGGACGGGGCCTCGCGCGTGGACGTGGAGCGGGTGCGGGAGGAGCTGGGGGCCGAGCAGGTCACCCGGGCCAAGGCGGACGTCGTACGGGAGACCACCGGGTACGCCATCGGCGGCGTGCCGCCCTTCGGGCACCGTACCCGTACCCGGGTCCTCGCCGACCGCTCGCTGCTCGCGCACGACGTGGTGTGGGCGGCGGCCGGGACGCCGTACACCGTCTTCCCGATCGAGCCCAAGGAGCTGGTCGCCCACGCGGGTGCCGCGCTGGTGGACGTGCGCGAGCAGAGCGCGTGACGCCGCTGGTCACCGCGGCCGTACTGCTCGCCGCGGTCACGCACGCCAGCTGGAACGCCATCGCGCACCGGATCACCGACAAGCTGGTCGGGTTCACGCTGATCTCGGGCGGCGGGCTGCTGATCGGGCTCGCGCTGGCGCCGTTCGTGGCGTTCCCGGCGGGGCCCGCCTGGCCGTACCTGTTCGCCTCCGCGTGCGTGCACATCGTCTACATGGCGCTGCTGATGACCTCGTTCCGGCTGGGCGACTTCGGGCAGGCGTACCCCATCGCGCGCGGCAGCGCGCCGCTCGTGGTGACCGTGCTGGCGGCGGTGTTCGCGCACGAGGTGCCCGGCGGCTGGGCGGCCGCCGGCATCGCCGTGTCCTGCGTCGGCCTCACCGGGGTGAGCCTGTGGGGGCTGCGCGGGCACCGTCCCGCCTGGGCTGCGATCGGCGCTGCCCTGGCGACCGGTCTGTCGATCGCCGTGTACACGGTGATCGACGGCATGGGCGTCCGCGCCGCCCACTCCCCGCTCGGCTACATCGCCTGGCTGATGGCCGTCCAGGGCGTCGTCATCCCGGCGTACATGTACGCACGCGTGCGCGGCGGCACCGTCCGGCAACTGCGGCCGTACGCCGCCCTGGGCCTCCTCGGCGCCGCCCTGTCCGTCGCCGCGTACGCGCTCGTCCTGTGGGCCCAGACCCGTGCCGCACTCGCCCCCGTCGCCGCCCTGCGCGAGTCCTCGATCATCGTCGGCGCGGCCATCGGGGCACTGTTCTTCAAGGAGCGGTTCGGGGCGCCCCGGATCGCGGCGGCGGGCCTGCTGGTCGTGGGGATCGGGTTGATGCTGCATGCCGGGTAGCACGATGAGATTGAACCGTCATGAACCGTACGAGGGAGCCGCAATGACCGACAAAACGACCGTCACCGTCCTGGGCACCGGCATCATGGGCGCCGCCATGGCGCGCAACCTGTGCCGGGCGGGGCTCGCCGTCCGTGCCTGGAATCGGACCCGGGAGAAGGCGGAACCGCTCGCCGCGGACGGGGCCCATGTCGCCGGCACCGCCGCCGAGGCCGTCGAGGGCGCCGATGTCGTGCTGACCATGCTGTACGACGGCAACACCGTCCTGGACGTGATGCGCGAGGCCGCCCCGGCGCTGCGTCCGGGCACCGTGTGGGCGCAGTGCACCACGGCGGGGACCGAGCTGGTCGCCGACCTGGCGGCGTTCGCCCGCGAGCACGGGCTCGTCTTCTACGACGCCCCCGTCCTCGGTACCCGTCAGCCCGCCGAGACCGGTCAGCTGACCGTGCTGGCCGCCGGGCCCGAGGAGGGCCGTGAGGCGGTCACGCCCGTCTTCGACGCGGTCGGCGCCAAGACCGTGTGGACCGGCGAGGACGGGTCCGCGGGCAGCGCCAGCCGGCTGAAGCTGGTCGCCAACAGCTGGGTGCTCGCCGCCACCGCGGCGGCCGGTGAGGTGCTGGCCCTCTCCAAGGCCCTCGGCGTCGACCCGCAGGGCTTCTTCGATCTCATCGAGGGTGGACCGCTCGACATGGGGTACCTGCGGGCCAAGTCCGCTCTCGTGCTCGATCAGCGGCTGACCCCGGCGTCGTTCGCCGTGGCCACCGCCGAGAAGGACGCCCGGCTCATCCTGGAGGCGGGCGAACGCGGCGGCGTACGGCTCGACGTCGCCGAGGCGGCCGCCGAACGGTTCGCCCGGGCCGCCGCCCAGGGGCACGCCGACGAGGACATGGCCGCCGCCTACTTCGCGAGCTTCGACGAGAAGTCCGGCGACTGAGCCCCGACGTGACGTTCCCCGCGCGCGGGAGCACCCTGGAATCAGCGGTTTTCCGGAGGTGGTCGACATGATGCACACCGCTGTGGGATGGCACGTCGAGCTGGAGTTCCAGGAAGACGACACACAGACACGCGCGGTCGCCTTGGTGCGCTTGCCCGACGGCACCGAGGTGAAGGCGCACGGGCATGCGAGCCGGCACCGGGTCGACGCGAACCAGCCCAGGGTCGGCGAGGAGATAGCGGGCGCCCGCGCCCTCAACGAACTGGCCATGCAGTTGCTGACCAAGGCCCATGGGGAGATCGACGCGGAGTCGGGGCGGATCTCGCATCCGATCAACGTGTGACGCCGGGGGCGCGCGCGGTGTCGCGCGCGCCCTACTCGAGCGCCGTGCGCACCGCCCGCACCAGTGCCTGCGCCCTCGGGTCCGCCGTCACGCTCTTCCTGAACCCGTTGGTGACGTAGCCGAAGGCGATGCCCGTCTCCGGGTCGGCGAACGCCAGGGCGCCGCCCCGGCCCGGGTGGCCGAAGGAGCCGGGGGAGAGCAGCGGGGACGCGCTGCCGTGCAGCATGTAGCCGAGGCCGAAGCGGGTCCCGACGACGAGGACGCGGTCCGGCCCGGCGGACTGCTCGGCGCGGGCCAGTTCCATGGTCTGCGGGGTGAACAGGCGCGTTCCGCCGTCCACGCCGCCGATGAGCGAGGCGTAGAAGCGGGCCAGGCCGTCGGCGGTGGCTATGCCGTTGGAGGCGGGCAGGGTGGCCGCGCGGTAGGCGGGCGCGTTCTCGTCCGGGAGCGGGGTGATCGCGGCGAAGGCGCGGCGGGTGAGGGAGCCGGGGTCGGCGTAGGCCTCGGAGACCGCCCGCTTGGGGCGAGTCCTGAGCGTGCCGGACTGCTGGGGTTCCTCCACGGGGCCGACGCGGCCCACGCGCGCGTGCTCCGCTTCGGGCAGGCCGAGCCACAGGCCGGCGCCCACGGGTGCGGCGATCTCGTCGGCGATCCACTCGCCGATCGGCCGCCCGGTGATCCGCCGGACCAGCTCACCGGTGAGCCAGCTGTAGGTCTGCGCGTGGTAGCCGTGGTCCGTGCCAGGCTCCCACGCGGGCGCCTGTGCGGCGACGGCCGCCGCGCCGAGGTCCGGGTCGCAGGCCTCCTCGGGCGTCAGCGGGCGGTCCAGCACCGGCACGCCGGCGCGGTGCGCGAGCAGGTGCCGCACGAGCGTGTGTTCCTTGCCGGCCGCCTTGTACTCCGGCCAGTACGCGCCCACCGGGGCGTCCAGGTCCAGCTCGCCGCGCTGATGCAGCAGCAGGAGTATGGCGGCGGCGACGCCCTTGGTCGCGGAGCGGACGATCTGCGCGGTGCCGGGCTCCCAGGGGGCCGGACCGTCCACGTCCCTGGTGCCGCCCCAGAGGTCGACGACCTTGTGCCCGTCCCGGTACACGGTGACGGCCGCGCCGCGCTCCCCGAGCAGCGCGAAGTTCGCTGCGAACGCCTCCCTGACCGGCTCGAAGCCCTCGGCCACCACGCCGTTCACGTCCACGCCCGCTCATCCCCTCGGCTCACCTTTGACTGTGGCTGCAACACCCACTGTCGGCCTGGGATTCCTTTGTTGCGCTAGCCGAGGAGGATCGTTACGTCGATGTTGCCTCGGGTGGCGTTCGAGTACGGGCACACCTCGTGCGCCGCGTCCACCAGCTTCGCCGCGAGGTCCGGGTCGAGAACGGGGAGGGAGACGCTGAGGGCGACCGCGAGGCCGTAGCCGCGGTGCTTGTTCGGGCCGATGCCGACCTTCGCCGCGACCGTGGAACCGGTCAGGTCGTAGCCCGCGCGGTTGCCGACGAGGATCAGCGCGTTGTGGAAGCAGGAGCTGTAGCCGGCCGCGAACAGCTGCTCCGGGTTGGTGCCGTTGCCGTCCCCGCCCAGCTCGGGCGGCATCGCGACCTTCAGCTGGATCTGGCCGTCCTGGCTGGTGACATAGCCGTCCCGGCCGCCGTGGGCGGTGGCCTCGGCGACGTACATGATCTTCGTCGGGCGGGTGTCGACACCGGTGTCGACTGCGGTGACGTCGGTCAAGGTTGGCCTCCCCCGGAACAAGTGGCGCACAAGTACATCGTGCACAAGGTACTGGCCGGTACGTCGGCCTGTGCCACCAGGGGGTGGCAACCGCGGGTAACGCGAGATCAGCGGCGGTCGGCCGCCGCCGCGTCGGCGCGCTCGGTGAGGTTCCACAACTCCTCACGCAACCGCGCGACCTCCTGCGGGCCCAGGCCCGTGGTCGTGAGCAGCGCGCCGGGTACGCGCGCTGCGCGCTCCCTGAGCTGTTCCCCGCGCCCGGTGCACGCGACGAGCACCGAGCGCTCGTCGTCCGCCGCGCGCTCCCGGCGCAGCAGCCCCGCCCCCTCCAGGCGCTTCAGCAGCGGCGAGACGGTGCCGTAGTCCAGGCGCAGGGCGCTCGCCAGCTCCTTCACAGTGGTCTCGCCCCGCTCCCAGAGGACCAGCAGCACGAGGTACTGCGGGTAGGTGAGCCCGAGCTCGTCGAGGAGCGGCCGGTACGCGGCGGTCACGGCGCGCTGTGCGGCGTACAGCGCGAAGCACAGCTGGTCGTCCAGCAGCAGCGAGCCTTCGGCGGCGGGTTCCTCGTTCGTCACGCGCCCATTGTCACGGACTTCGGGTCGAAGCCGAACGGCAGCTCCAGTCGGTGCGCCCGCATCAGCGTGTCGTCGCAGAGCAGCTCCCCGGTCGGGCCGTCCGCCGCGATCACGCCGTCGCTGAGGATCAGCGAGCGCGGGCACAGCTCCAGCGCGTACGGCAGGTCGTGCGTGACCATCAGGACCGTCACGTCCAGGGAGCGCAGGATGTCGGCGAGTTCGCGCCGGGAGGCCGGGTCGAGGTTGGAGGACGGCTCGTCCAGGACCAGGATCTCCGGCTCCATCGCGAGCACGGTGGCGACGGCGACCCGGCGGCGCTGGCCGAAGGAGAGGTGGTGTGGCGGACGGTCGGCGAAGTCCGCCATGCCGACCCGCTCCAGGGCCGTGCGCACCCGCTCCTCCAGCGCGGCCCCCTTGATCCCGGACGCCGCCGGGCCGAACGCCACGTCCTCGCGCACGGTCGGCATGAACAGCTGGTCGTCCGGGTCCTGGAAGACGATGCCGACCTTCTGCCGGATCGCGGCCATGTGCCGCTTGCCGACCGGCAGCCCGGCCACGGTCACGGTGCCGGTGCCGCCGCCCAGGATGCCGTTCAGATGCAGGACGAGGGTGGTCTTGCCGGCGCCGTTCGGGCCGAGCAGCGCGACCCGTTCGCCGCGCCCGATCGAGAAGTCCACGCCGAACAGGGCCTGATGGCCGTCGGGGTAGGCGAAGGCGAGGCCGGAGACCTCGAGCGAAGCAGTACTCACAGGGCCCATCCCAGCAGACAGACGACGAGGGCGGTACAGGGGAGCGCGAGGGCGTACGACCACTGCGCGCGGGACGCGGTCACCTCGTCGATGACCGGCATCGAACCGGCGTACCCCCGGCTCACCATGGCCAGGTGCACGCGCTCCCCGCGCTCGTAGGAGCGGATGAACAGCGCGCCGGCGGACTTGGCGAGCACGCCCCAGTGCCGCACGCCCCGTGCCTCGAACCCGCGCGACTCCCGCGCGATCCGCATCCGGCGCATCTC
This sequence comes from Streptomyces cellostaticus, assembly GCF_001513965.1. Lineage (GTDB taxonomy): Bacteria > Actinomycetota > Actinomycetes > Streptomycetales > Streptomycetaceae > Streptomyces > Streptomyces cellostaticus. The sequence continues at coordinate 79,278 of NZ_KQ948025.1, forward strand.
GTCGGTGATGACGTCGCCGTAGCGGATCATGAAGGAGGCGATCTGCACGAGCAGCGGCGGCAGCTTCAACCGCTGCAGCCCGAGCAGCAGTTCGCGCAGCTCGGTGGTGGCGGCCAGCAGCACGGAGACGGCGACGCCGAGCGTGCCCTTGGCGAGCACGTTCCAGGCGCCCCAGAGTCCGTTGAGGCTCAGCGAGAGGCCGAGCACGTGCACCCGCTCGCCCTCCGCCACGAACGGCATGAGCACCGCGAAGGCCACGAACGGCACCTCGATCAGCAGCCGTTTGAGCAGGAAAGGAGCGGGCACGCGCGCGTGGCGGGCGACATACGCGAGCAGGACGGCGTACACCGCGAACGCCCACATCGCCTCGCGCGGAGTCGACACCACGACCACCACGAACGCGAAGGCGGCGGCGAGCTTGGTGTGCGGCGGAAGGGCGTGCACGGGCGAGTGCCCGTGCCGGTAGAGCCTGTGAGCGTGCCCGGCCCCCACGTCAGACGCCCGTGTTCAGGGTCGAGGCGGGGGACGCGTCAGCCGTGCGGCGCCGGCGCACCGCCCAGAACACCGCACTGCCCGCGACGACCGTCACACCGACGCCGATCACGCCCGCGAGGCCGCCGGACAGCCGGGCGTCGGAGACGTCCTTCACGCCGTAGTCGGCGAGCGGGGAGTCGGACGCCGCGTGCTTGCGGGCGTTCTTGTCGATGCCCTTGTCGTGCGCGACCTTCTCCAGGCCGTCGGGGTTCGCGGAGGCGTAGAAGCTGACGAACCCGGCGAGCACGAGGGAGGCGACGAGGCCGGTCACCCACAGCGTGCGCCGCGAGGTGCGCGCCGCCACGGGCGCCGTGGGCGCCGGGGCGTCCACCAGTGCGCCGTCCACCCGCAACTTGAGCCGCTGCTGCAAGCCCCGCGCGCCGTGCACCAGGTCCGGGCGCACGGCGACGACGGCACCCACTGTGAGCGCGGTGATCACGGCCTCGCCGATGCCGATCAGGACATGGACGCCGATCATCGCGGTCGCCACCTTGCCGATGGCGACGTCGGTGGTGCCGCCGGCCGCGTAGATGAGCGTGAAGGCCACGGCGGCGGCCGGCACCGAGACCAGCGCGGCGACGAAGGAGGCGACGGTCACCGAGCGGCGTCCTCGGGGCAGTACGGCGAGCAGCACGCGGAAGACGGCGTACGACACGACCGTGGTGACGATCGCCATGTCCGTGATGTTCACGCCGAGCGCGGTCAGCCCGCCGTCCGCGAACAGCACGCCCTGCATGAGCAGCACCACCGACACGCACAGCACGCCTGTGTACGGGCCGACGAGGATCGCGGCGAGCGCACCGCCCAGCAGATGGCCGCTGGTCCCTGCCGCGACCGGGAAGTTGAGCATCTGGACGGCGAAGATGAACGCCGCCACGAGGCCGGCCAGCGGGGCCGTCCGCTCGTCGAGTTCGCGGCGGGCGCCGCGCAGGCTCACCGCGAGGGCGCCGGCGGCGACCACTCCGGTGACCGCGGAGGTGGGGGCGTCGATGAATCCGTCAGGTACATGCACCGTACGATTTTAGAGCCTTGTTGCGAACCTATTGCAAGAGAGACTCGGTCTCACCCTCTCGCCGGGCATGAACCGGAAAATGTGGGACATTGGATGGAAAGCGGATGCGTGGCCTTCGTATGGGTCACAGAGCGTGAGAGGGCGATCCGATGTCTGTAGTCGAGCAGTACGCGCGCGCCCACATCGTCACGGACGAGGAGGACCCGGGGGCCGTACCCGTAGTGCTGCGGTACGACCCCGACACCGATCCACGGGCGGTCCGGGTCGGCCTGCCCGGACCGCACGAGTGGACCTTCTCGCGCGCGCTGCTCGAACGGGGACTGTCGGCGCCGGCGGAGAGCGGCGACGTACGGGTGTGGCCGTGCGGGCGCGTCCAGGCCGTGGTGGAGTTCCACTCCGCGCACGGCGTGGAGGTGGTGCAGTTCGAGTCCAAGGCGCTGCTGAGGTTCCTGCGCCGGACCTACACCGCCGAGCCGGTGCGCGGCTGACGTCTGCGGGGCCGGCCGCTCAGCCGCCCATCCTCAGCAGCGTCGCGACGATCGGCCCGGCCGTGTCACCGCCGTGCCCGCCCGCCTGGACCACGCCCGCGGCCACCAGGTCGCCCCGGTAGGCGGTGAACCAGCCGTTGGGCTTCTTCTGTCCGTCGACCTCGGCCGAACCGGTCTTCGCGCCGTAGTCCCCGCTCATGCCCGCCATCGCCTTGGCCGCTGTGCCGTACGCCGCCGTGTACTGCATGACTTCCTTCAGCTGGGCCTGCGTCTTGGACGACATGGTGCGCGAGGCCTTGGCCGGCGTGCGGTCGTCCACCGTGGGGGACACCAGGTACGGCTGGCGGAAGACGCCCGACTCCACCGTGGCCGCCACCGACGCCATGTTCAGCGGGTTCATGCGCACCCCGCCCTGCCCGATCAGCGAGGCGCCCATCTGCGCGCCGCTCTGCACCGGGACGGAGCCGTCGAACGACGGGACGCCGATGGCCCAGTTGTTCATGCCGAGGCCGTAGACCTGCTGGGCCTCCTTCGTCAGGTCGCTGTCGGACAGCTTCGGCGCGAAGTTGATGAAGGCGTTGTTGCAGGAGGCCCCGAAGCTCAGCTTGAACGTGCCCTTCTTGATCTCGGAGTCGGCGTCGTTGTGGAACGTCCAGCCGGCGAGCTTGTACTTCTTGGGGCAGGGGTGCGACGCGTCCGGGGTGACGAGCCCCTTCTCGAACAGCATCGTGGACGTCACGATCTTCATCGTGGAGCCGGGCGCCAGGGAGCCCTGGAAGGCCACGTTGAAGCCGTGGTTCGTGTTGGCGACCGCGAGGATCTCGCCGGTCGACGGGCGCATCACGACCACCGATGCCCGCGCCTGCTTGGCCACCTGCTGCTCGGCAGCCGCCTGGAGGGTGGGGTTCAGGGTGGTCTTCACCGTGCCCGGCGTGCCCTTGCTCAGCTCCACCAGCGTCTTGTCGGAGAGCTTGGCCGCCTGCGAGGCCTTGCCGCGCACCACGCGCAGCTCCACGCCCGCCTTGCCGCCCGCCGTCTTGCCGTACTTCTCGCGCAGGCCGTCCAGTACCACGCCCAGCGAGGGGTACTTGGCGGCCGTCAGTTCCCCGCCGCTCCGGTCGAGCGCCTTGACCGGCGGGGTGCCCGACTCGCCGGTGACGAGCGTGTCGCCGTCCTTCAGGTCGGGGTGGACGACCTGGGCGTGCCACTGGACCAGCGGCTTGCCGTCGCTCCCCCGCCGCACGACGGTGAGCGAACTGTCGTACGCGAGCGGCTTGGTGAGGCTCTTGTACGACACCGTTCCCTTGACGGAGAACGGCACCTTGGCGCCCGTGGCCTTCCCGGCCGTGACGGTGACGCCCTTCAGACGGGCGTCCTTGGTGTACCCGGAGAGCAGCGTGGTGGCGGCGGACGGGTCGTCGGTGGCGGCCGCCGCCTCGGTGACCCGGCCCTGCTGCCAGGCGGTGAGGAAGCGCGTGGAGGCCGTCCGCACCTCGGCCGCGGACAGCGGGCCGGTCTTGACGGCCTTGTGGTCGGCCGTGGCGGCCGCCGCCTCGTCGGTTCCCGGTCCGCCGTCGTACAACGCGTAGACGCCGAACGCCGCGCCGCCGATGACCACGGCGATCATCCCGCCGACCACGGCGGGTCCGGTCTTCCGTCGCTCGGCGACGCGTCTTCTCTTGCCCACAGCCTCAGTTCCCTCCGCGCCTTCCCCAGGGTCCCCGCAGCCCTCACACTCCCCAACGACGGCGACCAGACTAAAGTCCCCACCTTTGCGGGTGATGTCAGCCGGCACTCCGTAGCACGGTTGCGACAATCGGTCCGGCCGCGTCGATGCCGTGCCCGCCGCCCTGGCTCAGCGCGGCGGCGGCGACGTCGTCGCGGTACCCGGCGAACCAACTGTCGGACTTCGCATGCCCGTCGACCTCGGCCGAGCCGGTCTTCGCGCCGATGTCCCCGCCGAGCCCGGACATGACCTGGGCCGCGGTGCCGCTGCGGGCGGTGCGGTTCATCATGGCGCGCAGCTGCCGGACCGTGCTCTGCGCCAGCCCACGCGCGCGTGCGGGTTCGCGGTGGTCCAGGCTCAGCGGCACGATGACCGGCTGCCGGAAGGCGCCGGTCATCGCGGTCGCCGTCACCGAGGCCATGTTCAGCGGGCTCATCTGGACCTGGCCCTGGCCGATCAGGGCGGCCGCCGTGTCGGGCCCGCCGGCGACGGGGACCCTGCCGTCGAAGGACGGCACACCGACTTTCCAGTCGTTGCGCCCGAGCCCGAACCGGTCCTGGGCCTCCTTGGTGAGGGTCTCCGCCTTCACGTCGTCCGCGAACTTCACGAACGCCGTGTTGCAGGAGCGGGCGAAGCTCTCGGAGAGGGTGGCGTGGTAGTCAGGGGCCAGGCCCTTGAGGTTGTGGAACGTCTGGCTCTCGGAGACGGCGGACGGCGGACAGGGCGCCGGGCCGTTCGCGGTGGTCAGGCCGCTGTCGATGAGAGCCGCCGCGCTGATGATCTTCATGGTGGAGCCAGGGGGACGTTCACCCAGGAAGGCCGCGTTGTAGCCGTCGGTCCGATGGTTGGCGACAGCCAGGATCTCGCCCGTGCTGGGCTTCACGGCCACGACGGACGAATCGCCGTACTTCTGTACGGCGGCCTCGGCCGCGGCCTGCGCGCTCGCGCTGAGCGTCGTGTGCAGCTTGCCCGGCCTGCCCTTGGCGAGGGTGAGGAGGGTGGTGTCGGCCGCGCCCTGGTCCTGCGTCGCGCCTTCGTGGCGTATTACCAGCTCCATGCCGGGCCGGCCGCCCGTCTTGTCGCCGTAGCGCTTGCGCAACTCGTCCAGGACCGGGCCGAGGGAGGGGTACTTCTTCTTGGTCAGCACCTGTCCGTTCCGGTCCACGGCCTCGATCTCCGCAGCCGCCGACTCGCCGGTCGCCAGCGTGTCTCCCTTGCGCAGCTGCGGGTGGACGACGGAGGGCTGCCAGTCGACCAGCGGGCGGTGCGAGGTCTCGCCACGGACCACGGTCAACGTGCTCCGGTAGGCGAGCGGTCGGGTCCTGCCGTCGTACGACACCGTTGCCTTGACCGTGAAAGGCACGGTGGCGCCGGTGGCCGTACCGGGCGTGATGTGCACCTTGGTGATGTGTGCATCGCCCGCGTACGCCGTCAGCAACTGCCCGGCGGCCTGAGGGAAGTTCGTGTACGACGCCGCCGCGGAGGCGTCGCCCTTCTCCCAGGCGGCGAAGAACTTCCCCGTCGCCTCCTTCACCTCGGCACCGCTGGGCGGCCCGGTCTTCACCGCTGCGGGGGCCGCCGTCCCCCCGTCGCCACCGAGCGCGGACACGATGTTGTAGGCGCCGTAACCCGCACCGCCCAGCATCACCGCACACACGCTGCCTATGACCGCGGCCTTCACTCCGCTGCGCATCGCGCGCACCCCTCCCCGTTTCCCCGTGAGGACCTGTCGCGCGATCACGGTCTACTGAACGCGTTCAAAAACAGGTCGCGGGGAAACTGTATGCGGTTGTGCGCCTTCTGTGACCGGTGTTGTCGAAACCGTGACTCAGACCCACGTGTCCAGCCACATCCGCGACCGCCACGAGTCGATCGGGATCGCCGTGCCCGTGTACAGCGGCCAGAAGTAGATGAAGTTCCAGGCGATGAGCAGTACCAGCACGCCCGCGGCCGACGCGCCGATCACCCGGCGGGTGTCGCTGGAGCCCGGTGGGCCGACGATCGCGCCGATCAGCATCGCCACCGCCAGGCACAGGAACGGCAGGAAGACGACCGCGTAGAACAGGAAGATCGTCCGCTCCTGGTACATGAACCAGGGCAGGTAACCGGCCGCGATCCCGCAGGCGATGGCACCGGCCCGCCAGTCGCGGCGCAGCAGCCAACGCCACAGCACGTACAGGATCGCGAAGCAGGCCGCCCACCACAGCAGCGGCGTGCCGATGGCCAGCACCTCCCGGGCGCACTTCTGGCCGGCATCGGCCGGGCAGCCGTCGGCGCCGGGGGAGGGGGACTCGTAGAAGTACGACACCGGGCGGCCCAGCACGATCCAGCTCCACGGATTGGACTGGTAGGTGTGCGGGGACGACAGCCCGATGTGGAACTTGTAGACCTCGTGCTCGTAGTGCCACAGGCTGCGCAGCCAGTCCGGCAGGAAGGTCCAGTTGCCGCCCCTGCCGTCGGTCGCCGCCCAGTTGCGGAAGTAGCCGCCGGTGCCGTCGGCCGGGGAAAGGATCCAGCCGGTCCAGGAGACCAGGTAGACGCCGATCGCCACCGGGACCGTCGCGAGGAAGGCGATACCGGTGTCGTACTTGAGGGCCGCCTGGTACGGGTGCCGGGCTCCGGCCACCTTGCGGGCGCCGGCGTCCCACAGGACCGCCATGACGCAGAACGCGGCCAGGATGTACAGGCCGTTCCACTTCGTGCCGATGGCCAGGCCCAGCATCAGCCCGGCCGTCCAGCGCCAGGGCCGCCGGCCGAAGCGGAAGGTGTCGCCGACGTGCTCGTCCGGGCGGACCCGGCCGTCCGGGCCCACAGGGAGCGCGGCAGCCAGCCGCTGCCGGGACCGGTCCCGGTCGACGACCAGGCAGCCGAACGCCGCGACCACGAAGAACATCAGCACGCCGTCGAGCAGCGAGGTCCGGCTCATCACGAAGTGCAGCCCGTCCACCGCCATCAGCGCGCCCGCCAGACAGCCGAGGAACGTCGAGCGGAACATCCGGCGGCCGATCCGGCACAGCAGCAGCACGGAGAGCGTCCCCAGCAGCGCCGTCATGAACCGCCAGCCGAACGGGTTGAACCCGAACATCAGCTCGCCGAGGCCGATGACGTACTTGCCGACCGGCGGGTGCACGACGTAGGCCGCGTCCGTGGGCACGGCGAGGTGCCCGTGCATGTGCAGGATCTGGTCGTTGGCGTTCTTGTCCCAGTTGACCTCGAAACCGCGGTGGACGAGCGCCCAGGCGTCCTTGGCGTAGTACGTCTCGTCGAATATCACCGCACGCGGGCTGCCCAGGTTCCAGAACCGCATCAGGCCCGCCATCAGCGTCACCAGCAGCGGACCGCCCCAGCCCGACCAGCGGCTGATGCGCTCCGTGAGGACCGGCGGCACGCCCAGCGTCCCCCACAGGCGCGGGCTCGGCTCGGCATACGGCGGCACCAGCCGGTCGCGTACGTCGCCCGCGGGCGCGTCCTGGGCAGGCGTGTACCCGAATCGGCGCAGCCGCTGCTGCCACGACGGCCGCTGGTCGTGCGGTGCCTGGCCCTGCCGGAGGTCCGTGGAGGACGCGGTACTGGTCACCGCGCCATCGTAGGGAACCGTTCTGTGTGAGTCCCGTGCATGGCCGGTACGGGTCGGGGGATGCGGTCGTTTTCCCGGGTCCCGCAGAGCCCTGGGAGGATGGGGGCGTGACTGGAACCCTTGTCCTTGCAGGTACCCCCATCGGCGACATCGCGGACGCGCCGCCCCGGCTGGCCGAGGAGCTGGCGGGGGCCGACGTCGTCGCCGCCGAGGACACCCGGCGGCTGCGCCGGCTGACCCAGGCGCTCGGCGTGACGCCCAAGGGCCGAGTGGTGTCGTACTTCGAGGGCAACGAGGCCGCCCGCACGCCCGAGCTGGTCGAGGAACTGCTCGGCGGCGCGCGGGTGCTGCTGGTGACGGACGCGGGGATGCCGTCGGTCTCCGACCCCGGCTACCGGCTGGTCGCGGCGGCCGTGGAGAAGGACATCCGGGTCACCGCCGTCCCCGGGCCGTCCGCCGTGCTCACCGCCCTCGCGCTGTCCGGGCTGCCCGTCGACCGGTTCTGCTTCGAGGGCTTCCTGCCGCGCAAGGCGGGGGAGCGGCTGTCCCGGCTGCGGGAGGTCGCCGGTGAGCGGCGCACGCTCGTCTACTTCGAGGCCCCGCACCGGCTCGACGACACCCTCGCCGCCATGGCCGAGGTCTTCGGCGCCGAGCGGCGGGCCGCCGTCTGCCGCGAGCTGACCAAGACGTACGAGGAGGTACGCCGGGGTCCGCTCGCCGAGCTGGCGCGGTGGGCCGCCGAAGGCGTTCGCGGGGAGATCACCGTCGTCGTGGAGGGCGCCCCCGAGACCGGCCCCGAGGAACTCGACGCCGAGGAGCTGGTGCGGCGGGTGCGGGTCCGCGAGGAGGCGGGCGAGCGGCGCAAGGAGGCGATTGCCGCGGTGGCGGTGGAGGCCGGGTTGCCGAAGAGGGTTGTTTTTGACGCCGTGGTTGCAGCTAAGCGTGCCGGTGATTGAAGCGAGATTGTCCGGGTAGCGCCGACGGGTTTCGGTTCGTTGCGGGCTGCCGGTCTTCTGTGGCTGGTCGCGCAGTTCCCCGCGCCCCTTCGGGGGCGCGCTCACCCCGGTGGCCTGCGGAAATGCGCCTTCTGAGCACGGCGCTCCTCGACTGAGCGCGCGCCCCATGGCAGGGCAAAAGGGTGGCGCGAAAAGCAAAGACCAGCCCCCACTGCCGAGGCCGATTTGGCAAGCGAAGTCCAAATCGCCTCCAACACTCGACAGGCCGGATGCATTCGGTCCGGTGGAGGCGTCCACTGGTCAAAGGGACGCACCCGTCCCTCGCCCCAGGGGATTCCGGGGGGAATCCCGTGCGGGGGCGCTTGTCCAGCGGACAAGAGGAGCTGGCATGAGTGAGATCACAGGGCAGAGCGGCCTGCGGGGTACGGCCACAGCCGTCGTTCACGAGTCATATGCGTTCGCCTGCATGCGCTGCGGGCACGGCTGGGAGCAGTCGTACGAGATAGAGCACCACACCGACGCCGACGGCCACGAGTTCGTCCAGTACGTGACCGACGGGCGCATCGTGCCGTCCCCGCTGAGCCGGCCCGCGTGCCAGAACTGCGACGGCCACGTCGTGCGGATCATGCGCGCGGGTCAGGTCGCCTCGGTGCGCGGCGCGGCCGAGCGCGACCGCCACAGCGGGCCGCCCGCGGGGCCCGTGGAGGTGTCCGCGGTGCCGGACGAGCAGGGCGCGGGCGGCGATGACGGCGAGGCCAAGGGCCACCACTGGCACCTGTCCGATCTCCTGCACCCGTTCCATCGCAAGGCGAGCTGATCCCCTCGTCGGCCGGGCCGGCCGGGCATGCCCCTTTCGTAGGATCGGGGCATGCCTTCGAACGCCGGCCGCGCCGACCAGAGCGACAAGAACGACCAGAGCGACCAGAGCGACCAGAGCGACAAGAACGACAAGAACACGGCACCGCCGCTCCCGGCGCCTCTCCGGGTGCCCGTCGCCGACTCCCACACCCACCTCGACATGCAGTCCGGCACGGTCGAGGAAGGCCTTGCCAAGGCCGCGTCGGTGGGCGTGACGACGGTCGTCCAGGTCGGCTGCGACATCAAGGGCTCGCAGTGGGCCGCCGAGACGGCCGCCGCGTACGAGAGCGTCCACGCGACCGTCGCCCTGCACCCCAACGAGGCCCCGCGCATCGTCCACGGCGACCCCGACGGCTGGTCGAGGCAGGGCGCCCGCGTGCCGGGCGGCGATGCCGCGCTGGACGAGGCCCTCGCCGAGATCGACCGGCTCGCCGCCCTGCCCCAGGTCAGGGGCGTCGGCGAGACCGGCCTCGACTACTTCCGCACCGGCCCCGAGGGCAAGGCCGCCCAGGAGCGGTCCTTCCGCGCCCACATCGAGATCGCCAAGCGGCACGGCAAGGCCCTCGTCATCCACGACCGCGACGCCCACGCCGACGTCCTGCGCGTCCTGAAGGAAGAGGGCGCCCCCGAGCGCACCGTCTTCCACTGCTACTCCGGTGACGCCGAGATGGCCGCGGTCTGCGCCCGCGAGGGCTACTTCATGTCCTTCGCCGGCAACGTCACCTTCAAGAACGCCCAGAACCTGCGCGACGCCCTCGCCGTCGCCCCGCTGGAACTGGTCCTCGTGGAGACCGACGCGCCCTTCCTGACCCCGGCGCCGTACCGCGGACGGCCCAACGCGCCGTATCTCGTTCCGGTCACAGTGCGCGCGATGGCCGCCGTGCGCGGCATGGACGAGGACGCGCTGGCGACGGCCCTGGGCGCGAACACGGCCCGCGCCTTCGATTACTGACAGTGCACAGATCGTAACTGACTGGTAACGCCGCCAGGGCTCCGGTGATCCGGTTCGCAACCGTACGTAGTCGTGCCGCTTTGGAGAGTGACCGGGGCTCCGCTAGGTTCTGGGGGCCCGATCCGGACCCCTCTGGCCCTCTGGAGCGTGTCGGCGTGAGCAAGTCGCAGTACGAGACGTATGAGGCGTACGGCCCCTACAGTGCGCCGGACGGCGTGCCCGGCGGTGCGCGCGACGATGTGTGGCCCGGTGTGCACGACACGGAGACCCTCGGCTACGGGGTCGCGTACGGGACGGCGTACGACGACACCTACCGGCCCGCGTACGAGATGCAGGCGCCCGCGCCGGCGCAGCTGCCGACGCGGACGCCGGGGTATGCGCGCGTGAGCGAGCCGGTGCTGCCGCGGCAGAGCGGGAGCCCGTTCGAGGACGACGGCGGGGGCGCGCTCCATGAAGAAGAGGAGAGCGCGTTCTACGACGACGTGAGCGCGGCGGGTGACGGGGTGCACGAGCTGCGTGTGCGCCCCAGGACGAGCAGGCGGGCCACGGGCCGGCGCAGGGCGCGCGCCGCCGAGCGCCCGGAGTCCGCCGTGCGCCGCCTGCTGCCGCAGGCGCTGGTCGTCGCCTTCCTCGCCGGCGGCACCACCGCCTTTGTCGCCAAGGACAAGACGATCGAGCTGAGCGTCGACGGCAAGCAGCGCACCTTGCACACCTTCAGCGACGACGTGTCGGAACTGCTGGCCGCCGAGGACCTACACGTAGGGACGCACGACCTGGTCGCGCCCGACCCCGGCGCGGCGCTCGCCAGCGGCGACCAGGTCGCGGTGCGCTACGGGCGCCCCGTACGGCTCACGCTGGACGGTGAGCGCCGCGAGGTGTGGACGACGGCGCGCACGGTGGACGGGGCGCTCAGAGAGCTGGGGGTGCGTCCGGACGGCGCGTATCTGTCGGCCGCGCGCTCCCAGGGCATCGGCCGCGCCGGACTCGCTCTCGACGTACGCACCGAGCGTTCCGTCACGGTCATGGCGGACGGCCGCACCCGCACCATCCGCACCAACGCGGCCACCGTCCGCGAGGCCGTCGAGGAGGCCGGCATCACCCTGCGCCGGCAGGACACCACCTCGGTCCCGCCCGACAGCTTCCCGCGTGACGGGCAGACGGTGACCGTACTGCGGGTGACCGGTGTCACAGAGGTGCGCGAGGAGTCGATCCCGTTCGCGGTGGAGCGGACCGAGGACCCCACCCTCTTCAAGGGCACCGAGGTCATCGAATGGCCCGGGCAGCCCGGGCTGCGGCGGATCACCTACCTGCTGCGCACCGTCAACGGCGTCCAGGAGAAGCCGCGCAAGGAGAAGTCCGAGGTGGTGCGCAAGCCGAGCAAGCAGGTGGTGAAGGTGGGCACCAAGCCCCGGCCGAAGTCCGTGCAGGGCGCCGACCACCTCAACTGGCACGGCCTCGCCACCTGCGAGTCCGGCGGCCGCCCGGGCGCCGTCGACCCCTCGGGGACGTACGGCGGGCTCTACCAGTTCGACGCGGGCACCTGGCACAGCCTCGGCGGCAACGGACGTCCGCAGGACGCGACGGCGGAGGAGCAGACCTTCCGCGCGAAGAAGCTGTACGTGCGCCGCGGCGCGAGTCCCTGGCCGCACTGCGGGGCGCGACTGCACCCGTGAGCGCCGGGGAGCCGGACGAGGGGCCGCCGGCAGCCCCGTACCCTTGTCCCGTGACCAGCCCCACCCCCGACGCCCTTCTCGGACCGGCCGACATCCGCGAGCTCGCGGCAGCACTCGGTGTCCGCCCGACCAAGCAGCGCGGCCAGAACTTCGTGATCGACGCGAACACGGTCCGCCGTATCGTCCGCACCGCCGAGGTCCGCCCCGACGACGTGGTCGTCGAGGTCGGCCCGGGGCTCGGCTCGCTCACCCTCGCGCTGCTGGAGGCCGCCGACCGGGTCACCGCCGTCGAGATCGACGACGTGCTGGCCGGCGCGCTGCCCGCGACCATCGCCGCCCGCATGCCGGAGCGCGCCGACCGGTTCGCGCTGGTCCATTCCGACGCCATGCACGTGACGGAGCTGCCCGGACCGGGCCCGACGGCCCTGGTGGCCAACCTGCCCTACAACGTGGCCGTACCGGTGCTGCTGCACATGCTCGAGACCTTCCCGAGCATCGAGCGGACGCTCGTGATGGTCCAGTCCGAGGTCGCCGACCGGCTCGCCGCCGTGCCCGGCAACAAGGTGTACGGCGTGCCGTCCGTGAAGGCCAACTGGTACGCCCACGTGAAGCGGGCCGGGGCCATCGGCCGCAACGTCTTCTGGCCCGCGCCCAACGTCGACAGCGGGCTGGTCTCGCTCGTCCGGCGGGCCGAGCCGCTCAAGACCACGGCCTCCAGGAAGGAGGTCTTCGCGGTCGTCGACGCCGCGTTCGCACAGCGCCGCAAGACCCTGCGGGCGGCGCTCGCCGGCTGGGCCGGGTCCGCGGCGGCCGCCGAGGCGGCCCTGGTCGCGGCCGGGGTATCCCCGCAGGCGCGCGGGGAGTCACTGACGGTGGAGGAGTTCGCCCGCATCGCGGAACACAGGGAGACGGGCGAGTGAGCGTCACGGTACGGGTGCCGGCGAAGGTCAACGTCCAGCTCGCGGTGGGCGCCGCCCGCCCCGACGGGTTCCACGACCTCGCCAACGTCTTCCTCGCCGTCGGCCTGTACGACGAGGTCACCGTCAGCCCGGCGGACGAGCTGCGCGTCACCTGCGAGGGGCCGGACGCCGCTCAGGTCCCGCTGGACGGCACCAACCTCGCCGCGCGCGCGGCCGTCGCGCTCGCCGGGCGCCGGGGCATCGAGCCGGCCGTGCACATCCACATCGCCAAGGACATCCCGGTCGCCGGCGGCATGGCGGGCGGCAGCGCGGACGGCGCCGCCGCCCTGTTCGCCTGCAACACGCTGTGGAGCGCCGGCGCCTCCCGTGCCGAACTCCTCGCCATCTGCGCCGAACTGGGCAGCGACGTCCCCTTCAGCCTGGTCGGGGGCGCGGCGCTCGGCACCGGGCGCGGCGAGCAGCTGACCGCCCTCGAGGTCGGCGGCACCTTCCACTGGGTGTTCGCGATGGCCGAGCGCGGTCTTTCGACCCCGGCCGTCTTCCGCGAGTTCGACCGGCTCGGCGAGGGCCTCGACATCCCCGAGCCCGTGGCCTGCGAGGATCTCCTCGACGCCCTCGCCAAGGGCGACCCCGAGGCGCTCGCCGGCGCCGTCTCCAACGACCTGCAGCCCGCCGCGCTGTCCCTCTTCCCCGAGCTCGCCGACACCCTGGCCGTGGGGCGCGGGGCCGGTGCCCTCGCCGCGCTGGTCTCGGGATCGGGCCCGACGACGGCGTTCCTCACACGCGACGCCGAGTCGGCGCAGAAGGCGGCTCAGGCGCTGTCGGCATCGGGGACCTGCCGGACGGTGCGTACGGCACAGGGGCCGGTCCCGGGCGCCACGGTGATGGGCCACTCGGCCGCCCGGTAGTCCGGCCGCCCCGGCGGTGGGGTCCGCACCGGGCCTGCCCGGCGGATCAGGCCGGCTCCGGTCAACGCTGCCTCATCAGCACAGGTGAGCGGGGCCATGGGGGTGCCCCCGCGCGAGCGAAGCCGAGCGTGGGGAGTCGGCAACCGACGACAACGCCGCTGGAGGTGCCCCCGCGCCCTTGAGACAGTCGGGGAGGCGTGCCGGGCCCGGCGTTCCGGCACGATCCGCCGGGCAGGCCTGAGCTCCTTCGGCCGGATCCGCCGGGAAACGGACGAAGGGGGCAGGCGCATGGGTGCTGGGGACGGGGGCCGGCTCGTCGCGGCCGTACGGCGAGGGGACGTCGAGCAGGTCCGGGAGCTGCTGGAGGCCGGGGCCGATCCGGACACGCGCGACCAGAGCGAGGGCGTCCCGGTGCTGTGCCTGGCTGTCGCAGCGTACGACCAGCCGGTCGCCGAGGCCCTGGTGACGGCCGGGGCCGACCCGCTGCGCCGGCTGCCCGACGGCACGACCCCGTTGCTGCGGGCGATGGACGGCGGCTCGCTGTGGCTGACCTGGGCCGTCTTCCCCGATGTGGCAGTCCGCCCCGGCCCGGTGCGCGAGGAACTGCTGGCCCGTGCCCGCCTCCGGGCGCGGACCGGCCCGGAGGCCGACCTGCGGCGCCGGACCGGCCTGCCGGGCCCGGTCGAGCGGACCAGGCTGGAGGACGAGACCGGCTGCTGGTACGAGCAGCTCACCCTCGGCGGGCTGACGCTGCGCGACGGGCACCTGGCGATCCTCACGGCCCTGGAGGCGAAGCTCCGGCTGCGCACGCCCTTCGCGGAGCTGCTCCGGCGTGCCCTGGCGTACCCGGACCGGGACCACGTGGTGTGGTCGCAGTCGGTGTCCGCACTCGGCTGCCGGGTGGACGAGGAGACCTGGACCGCGGCCGAAGGCCTGAGCCGCGACCCCGACCCGCTGAACCGTCTCTTCGCCGCCGATGTGCTGCTCTCCCTGATCATCGGAGACCTGGCGCGAGGCCGCCAGCCGTTCGCGGACCGGGCGAAGGAGCTTGTCCCCTGGGCCGAACGGGAGCGGGACGTGGAGGTGCTTCAGGTCCTGCTCAACGCGCTGACCTGGGCCGACGGCCCCGAGGCAGAGGCGGTCGGCCTGTCGTACGCCGCGCATCCGGATCCACGGGTCCGCTCCTGGACACCGGACCTGCTGGACGCCGGCACGGACCGGCTCGGCCCCGAGAGCCTGGCCGCGGTGCTCGCCCTGGCGCGCGACCCGGACGCCGACGTACGAGGCAGGACGTGCTACTGGCTCGCGCACTACCGGGGCACCGAGCCGGAGATCGCGGACGTGTTGCTGGAACTCACCCGTGACGAGCGGCAGCGCACGCGTGCCTACGCGGTCGCGGGGCTGGCCTCGCGCGACGATCCGCGCTGCGTGGAGGCCGAACGCCGGATCGGTCCTTTGGAAGCGGAAGGGGAGTACGCGCACGAGTCGCTGCCGCTGACGGCGGTCTGGCACTACCGGCGTCGCCAGGAGGAGCGCGGAAGCGACGGCTGACCTCCGACTACCCTGGAGGGTCGATCCATCCCCCGGGGCAGGAGTGAAATGGCCGTCAACCTGGTCAATGTCGAGAACGTCAGCAAGGTGTACGGCACCCGGGCCCTGCTGGACGGCGTCTCGCTCGGCGTGTCCGAGGGCGATCGGATCGGCGTGGTGGGCCGCAACGGCGACGGCAAGACCACCCTCATCCGGATGCTCGCCAAGCTGGAGGAGGCGGACACCGGACGCGTCACCCACTCCGGCGGGCTGACGCTCGGCGTGCTCACCCAGCACGACTCCCTCGACCCCGCCGCCACCGTCCGGCACGAGGTCATCGGCGACATGGCCGACCACGAGTGGGCCGGCAACGCCAAGGTCCGGGACGTGCTGACCGGACTGTTCGGCGGGCTCGACCTGCCGGGCTTCCCCAAGGGCCTGGACACCGTCATCGGGCCGCTGTCCGGTGGCGAGCGGCGCCGGATCGCGCTCGCCAAGCTGCTCATCGAGGACCAGGACCTCATCGTCCTCGACGAGCCCACCAACCACCTCGACGTCGAGGGCATCGCCTGGCTCGCCGAGCACCTGCGCGGCCGGCGCTCGGCGCTGGTGTGCGTGACGCACGACCGGTGGTTCCTCGACCAGGTCTGCACCCGCATGTGGGACGTGCAGCGCGGCGACGTGTACGAGTACGAGGGCGGCTACTCCGACTACGTCTTCGCGCGCGCGGAGCGCGAGCGGATCGCCGCCACCGAAGAGGCCAAGCGCCAGAACCTGATCAGGAAGGAACTGGCCTGGCTGCGGCGCGGGGCGCCCGCGCGCACCTCCAAGCCGCGCTTCCGGGTCGAGGCCGCCAACGAGCTGATCGCGGATGTGCCGCCGCCCCGGGACAGCAGCGAGCTGATGAAGTTCGCCTCCTCCCGCCTCGGCAAGACGGTCTTCGACCTCGAGAACGTCACCGTGCAGGCCGGCCCCAAGGTGCTGCTCGAGCACGTCACCTGGCAGCTCGGCCCCGGCGACCGCATCGGCCTGGTCGGCGTCAACGGCGCCGGCAAGACCTCCCTGCTGCGGGCCATGGCCCAGGCGGCGCGGACGGGGGGCGAGGCGCAGCCCGCCGGCGGGCGCGTCGCCGTCGGCAAGACCGTCAAGCTCGCCTACCTCTCCCAGGAGGTCGCCGAACTCGACCCCGCCCTGCGGGTCCTGGAGGCCGTGCAGCAGGTCCGTGAGCGCGTCGACCTCGGCAAGGGGCGCGAGATGACCGCCGGACAGCTGTGCGAGACGTTCGGCTTCAACAAGGAGAAGCAGTGGACGCCGGTCGGTGACCTGTCGGGTGGCGAGCGGCGGCGCCTGCAGCTGCTGCGCCTCCTCATGGACGAGCCGAACGTCCTCTTCCTGGACGAGCCCACCAACGACCTCGACATCGAGACCCTCACCCAGCTCGAGGACGTCCTCGACGGCTGGCCCGGCTCGATGATCGTGATCTCCCACGACCGGTTCTTCGTGGAGCGCACCACGGACCGGGTGTTCGCCCTCCTCGGCGACGGCACCCTGCGGATGCTGCCGCGCGGCATCGACGAGTACCTGGAGCGGCGCCGGCGCATGGAGGAGGCGGTCGCCGCGCAGACCGCCGCCGCGGCGCCCAAGGGGGCCGCCACGGAGAAGAGCGCCGCCGACCAGCGCGCTGCCAAGAAGGAACTCCAGAAGATCGAGCGCCAGTTGGACAAGGTCTCCGAGAAGGAGTCCAAGCTGCATGCCCGGATCGCCGAGAACGCCACCGACTTCGCGAAGGTCGCCGAACTGGACGCCCAGTTGCGGGACCTGGCCGGGGAGCGGGAGGAACTGGAGCTGCGCTGGCTGGAACTGGCGGAGGACGCGTAGCGCCCCGACGCGGCGAACCACATGGCGTGCGCGGCGTGAACCAGCCGCGCGCAATGCTGTTGCGTGCGCCGCGTGAAGGGGGCGTGAAGGCGCATAACGGCGGCATCACGGGCCGGTTCTCCCTTGGGAACAGCGTCGGATGCGGGCCCGTGCGCTGTCGGTGCCGGGTGATAGAAAGAGCCGTCTGAGAACTTTCTGAGTACGACCTTGGGTCCGTGAGCGAACCTCAGGGCGTGGCTAAAAATCAGTGAACGAGGGGGAAGAGCGCTGATGACTCAGCCGCCCAACCAGCCGCCGCAGGGTGGCTTCGGAGCACCGCCCAGCCAGCCGCCGCAGGGTGGCGGATTCGGCGCCCCGCAGACACCGCCCCCGCCGGCGGGGCCGCCCCAGGCACCGGCTCAGCCCCCGCAGCCCCAGCCCGGTTACGGCTACCCCCAGCAGCCCGGCCCCTACGCCCAGCCGGGCCCGTACGCCCAGCCCGCGCAGCCCGGCCCGTACGCTCCGCAGCCCGGATACGGCTACCCGGGGCAGCCGCAGTACCCGGGTGCGCCCGGCACGCCGCCCGGCGGCAAGCCGGCGTCCAAGGGGAAGACCGCGCTGATCATCGGCGCCGCGGCGGCCGCACTGCTCGTCATCGGCGGCACCGTCTACGCGGTCACCAGCGACGACGGCGGCGGCAAGAAGAAGCCGGTCGCCGAGAAGAGCGGCGACGGCAAGCACTCCTCCTCCGGCACGCCGGTCGACCCCGGCAACGGCAACGGCGGCGCGGACCCGGAGAACCTCAACGCCGGCCGCAAGCCCGGTGAGGCGAAGGTGCTCTGGTACAAGTCGGCACCCGACGCCCCGGGTTCCGGCGCGAACGCGCCCGGCATGTGGATCACCGGCAAGACGGCGGTGAAGGCGGCGTACAAGCAGGTCTTCGCCTACAACGTCGGCAACGGCACCGCAGCCTGGGACCCGATCACGTTCCCGCAGAAGATCTGCGCGGTCACCCCGCAGAAGTCGGACGACAACAAGGTCGTCGTGGCGTACATGAACGGCGTCAGCGACCGTGCCAAGTGCAACCAGCTCCAGCAGATCGACCTGGACACCGGCAACAAGGGCTGGAGCGGCCAGGTCGCCGACGGCGGGCTGTTCGACAGCGCGCTCAACGTCGAGCTGACCATCAGCGGCAAGACGCTGATGGTGGGCCGTTCGGAGTCGGGCACGGCGTACGACCTCGGCAGCGGCCGCAAGATGTTCGACAAGAAGAAGTACGGCGCGGCCTGTTTCCCGGCCGCGTACGCCGGTGGCACCGGCCGGCTGGTCCAGGTGGCCTCCTGCGGCGCGGGCGGCAGCAACGAGCACGACGAGCTCCAGGAACTCGACCCGGCCACCGGCAAGGTCAAGTGGACGCAGCCGGTCAAGAAGGGCTGGTCGGTCGCGCGGACGTACTCCCTCGATCCGCTCGTGGTCTATCTGACCAACGAGGACAAGAAGGCCTGGAACATCTCCACCTTCACCAAGGACGGCAAGTTCCGCTCGGAGGTCAAGGTCAACGAGAAGTTCGCCCCGCGCTGTGGCTGGGCGATCCTCGAACGCGACCTTCAGGGCTGCCAGGGCGTCGCCGTCGACGCCGACACGCTCTACCTGCCCACGAACACGACGAGCGGTGCCAACGAGATCGTCGCCGTCAGCCTCGCCACCGGCAAGGAGAAGTGGCGCGTCAAGTCGCCGACGGACGAGTCGATGTCCCCGGTGAAGACCGAGGGCGGCAAGCTCATCGCCTATGTGCAGCCGTCGTACGACGCCGGCGGCCAGATCGTGTCGATCCCCACCGCGGGCGGCTCGCACCCGACGACCAAGCTGCTGCAGAACCCTTCGGGCAGCGCGGAGATCGAGAACGCCTTCTTCGACGGTGCCGTCGCCTGGGCCGACGGACGCTTCTTCATCTCCTCCACCCGGCTGACCGGCAACGACGACTCGAAGGAGAAGCTGATGATGGCCTTCGGCAAGTGAGTCCCGGCCCGTCTTCCGTCCTCCTCCCGCCGTCCGGCCCCGAGCGCTCCACCGAGGTACGCCCGTCATGACCCAGCCGCCCCCTCCGCCGCCGAACCAGCCGCCCAACCAGCCTCCGCAGCAGCCTGGTTTCGGCCAGCCGAGCCCGCAGCAGCCTCCGCAGCCGCAGCCCGGCTACGGCTACCCGCAGGCCCCGCAGCCGCAGCCCGGTTACGGCTACCCGCAGACCGCGCCGCCCCAGCCGCCGCAGCCCGGCTACGGCTACCCCGGCGGGCAGCAGAGCCCGTACGGCCAGCAGCCTGCCGCGCCCTATGGCGGCCAGCCGCAGCACCCGTACACGCAGCCCGCGCAGCCGGGCTACGGCTATCCGGGCCAGCCGACCGTGCCGATGCAGCAGCAGCCGGTACAGAGCGGCGGCGGGCGGAACAACACCACGCTGTTCGTCGTCGTCGCGGCGGTCGTCGCCATCGCCCTGATCGTCGTCGGCGGCTTCTGGTACGCCAACTCCTCCGGGGACGACGGCAAGAAGCACGACACCGCCTCCTCCAGCGGCGGCAAGAACGGCGGCAGCACCGGAGGCACGGGCGGCGGCGGCAAGGAGAAGGCGCCGGCCGACCCCGCGGCCAGTGTGCTGTTCCAGGTCCCGCTGCCCACCACGGACGATGTGGTCAGCACCGCGGGTTCGTGGCTGACCGACAAGGTGTACGCCAAGAGCGGCGTCGCCGAGATCGTCGGCTACGACCCGGCCAAGGGCACCAAGCTGTGGACGATCAAGCTGCCCGGCCCGGTCTGCGCGGCCAGCGGGCACGTCACGTCCGACGGCAAGACCGCGATCACCTACCAGCCGAAGTGGGACACGAAGAAAACGATCGCCGGGTGCACGCAGATCTCCGCGATCGATCTCGACGCGGGCAGGAAGCTGTGGACGAAGTCGGTCAAGTCCGGTGACTATCCGGTCGGCTACGAGAATGTGACGGTCGCTCAGAACACCGTCGCGGTCGGTGACAGCCAGGGCGGTGCCGCCTTCGACCTCGACTCGGGCAAGGCGCTGTGGCTGCCGAAGCCGGGCGACGACTGCTACGACGTGGGCTACGGCGGCGGCGCCAAGCTGGTCGCCGTGCGCAACTGCGGAGGCTCCGACAACGGGCGGCTGCTCATCCAGACCCTCGACCCGAAGACCGGGAAGGTGATCTCCGAGTACACGATGGACCCGGGCATCGAGTACGCCTCCATCGTCTCCACCGACCCGCTGGTGGTGGCCGCCGAAGTGGGTGACAGCTCCAGCGACGGCACCAGGACCTGGGACTACTTCTCCATCGACAACAAGACCGGCAAACTGCTCGCCCACATCTCCGCGCCGGGCGACACCTACGGCGGCAAGTGCGACGGCATCACCCGCGTCGAGGGCTGCAGGCAGATCGTCGCGGGCAACGGCAAGCTGTACCTGTCGACCGAGGAGCACGACGGCTCCGGACAGTTCAGCAAGACCAACGAGATCGTCTCCTTCGACCTGAACACCGGCAAGCCGACCGGACAGCGCGCCGAGGCCGGGGACGGCTACACGCTCTCCCCGCTGCGCATGGACGGCAACAACCTGCTCGCCTACAAGCAGCCGCCGTACAACAAGGGCGGCCAGATCGTCAGCATCGACGGCGGGTCCTTCAAGGAGACCAAGCTGCTGGAGAACCCGTCCACGCAGAGCGTGCGGCAGGCGGAGGGCAGCATGCTGCCCGACTACGCGGAGATCCTCTTCGCCGACGGCCGCCTGTACATGTCGCAGGTCTTCGCCAAGCGGAAGGGCATGTCGTCGTCCGGCCCGGAGAACCTGGTGCTGGCGTTCGGCACGAAGGGCTGACCGCCTCGCGACGCCGTCACGGGTCTCGCCCGAATGGGTGACTTCCGAGAAGTGCCCCGGATTTCATCGATCCGGGGCACTTCTCATCAACAGGGGCAGCGCGACGTCGAACAAGCGTGTAGCTTCCGGGGACATGAAGGGCGAGGTGCCGGGGGGCCCTCTGTCCTTGCGGACCGGTGGGCGTCCATAGTGGGGCATCCATGGGGGGGACTGGGGGGTTGCTCTATGGGAGTGCGGCTCATGGTCGTCGACGACCACCGGCTGCTCGCGGAGGCGCTGGCGTCGGCGCTGAAGCTGCGCGGGCACCGGGTGCTGGCTGCGGCTGCGCCGGCCGCGGGCGCGGCGGATCTGGTGATCGCGCGGGCGCCGGAGGTGTGTCTGCTGGGTACGGCTGCGCCGGCCGAGCCGGGGGCCTTCGATCCGGTGGTGAAGATCAAGCGGGAGCGGCCGCAGGTGGCGGTGCTGGTGCTGGGCCCGGTGCCGTCCCCGCGGGGCATCGCGGCGGCCTTCGCCTCCGGCGCGTCGGGGTACGTGCGGCACGACGAGCGGATCGAGGGGGTCGAGCGGGCCATCATGAAGGCCCGGGCGGGGGAGGCGGCGGTGGCGCCGCAGCTGCTCCAGGGCGCCTTCGGTGAGCTGCTCAACCCGGCGGCGCAGCCCGATGACGAGGGGCAGCGGCTGTTGCAGATGCTGACACCGCGGGAGGTGGAGGTGCTGGTCCGGGTGGCCGACGGCGAGGACACCCGGCTGATCGCGGCGGGCATGGGCATCGCCCCCAGCACGGCCCGCACCCACGTCCAGCGGGTCCTGATGAAGCTCGGCGTGGGCTCGCGCCTGGAAGCAGCGGCACTGGCCGCGCGGACGGGGTTGCTGGACCGGGCAGGCCCCCTGACGAATTCAGCGGGGCCGGAGCTGTAGCCGGGGCGGGGTGGGCGCAGCCAGGCGCGCTCCGAAGGGGCGCGGGGCTGTGTCGACATGCGGCTCCGCCGCGTGGGCGCGACCGGCCACGACGCACCCGCACCCGGCGGACGGCCCTGAGCCGGACGGCGCTACTGCGACTGCTCCTCCACCGGAGGTACCGGCGGAGGAGTAGGACGGAGCTTGAGCCAGGCCAGGAAGAAGATGCCCAGCAGCAGCATGCCGATGCCGGTCCACAGGTTGATGTTGACGCCCTGGGCCTTGTCGATCGCGGCCTGGGAGTCGGTGATGCCGGTGATCGTGACGATGACGCCGTAGACCACGAACAGGCCGCCGATGATGCGGCGCAGGTCGAAGATGCGGGCGGCGGTCGCGGACTTGTGCTCCAGATCGGTGACTTCCCGCTGGAGTTCGTCCTCGGAGGACGCGGAGAAGTCGAAGTGCTCGGAGTTCTCGGTCATGGTCTTTCCAATTCTCCCGCGGTCAGAACGAGAACGGGATGTAGCAGGCGGCGGCGATGATGACCGCGCCCCAGCCCAGCAGGGCCGGCTTGCGGTACCAGGCGTCGTCGCCGGCGGCGGGCGGCTCGGCCATGCCGGGGGAGCGGGTGCCGTAGACCAGGCCCTGGAGCTGCTCGGCCGGCTTCGGCTTGGTGAACAGCGACACCGCGACCATGACGACCGCGCCGGCGACGAAGCCCGCGATCGCGGAGACGAAGTTGGCTCCCTGGTCGGAGGGGATCGAGATGATGCCCTTCTTGTAGAAGACGAAGTAGTTGACCATCGCCGTCACGGTGCCGGCGAGCAGGCCCCAGAAGCCGGACTTGGCGGATGCGCGCTTCCAGAACATGCCGACGATGAAGACGACGAACATCGGCACGTTGAAGAAGGAGAACAGCGTCTGCAGGTAGCTCATGATGTTCGAGAACGAGGACGCCAGGAACGCCGTGCCGACCGAGGCGGCCACGCCGATCGCTGTGATGAGGCGGCCGAAGCGCACGTAGTACTCGTCCTCGCGGTGCCGCACGACGTACTTCGCCCAGATGTCGTTGGTGAACACCGTGTTGAACGACGACACGTTGGCGGCCATGCCGGCCATGAACGCGGCGAGCAGACCGGTGACGGCGATGCCGAGCACGCCGTTGGGCAGCAGCTCCTGCATCAGGTAGGGGATGGCGTCGTTGTACTGCAGGCCCGAACCGGAGGTGCCGATCTTCGGGACGACGGCGGCGGCGACCAGGCCCGGGATCATCACCAGGAAGACGATGAAGATCTTCGGGTAGGCGGCGATCAGCGGGGTGCGCTGTCCGGCGGAGAGGTTCTTCGCGGACAGGGCGCGCTGCACCTCGGCGAAGTTGGTCGTCCAGTAGCCGAAGGAGAGGACGAAGCCGAGGCCGAGGACGATGGTCAGCCAGTTCGCGCCGAGCGGGTTGGCGCTGCCGATGCCGGTGCCGCCCCAGGCGGTGGTGAAGTGGTGGCCGTGGGTGGCCGTGAGCTTGTCGGTCAGGCCGCCCCAGCCGCCGACCTTCTTCAGGCCGAGGACGGTGATCGGGATGAGGGCGGCCAGGATCACGAAGAACTGGAGCACCTCGTTGTAGATCGCCGAGGAGAGGCCGCCCAGCGTGATGTACGCCAGCACGAAGGCGCCGGCGACCACGATGGCCACCCACTGCGGCCAGCCGAGCAGGGCCTCGACGACGATCGCGAGGGCGTAGAGGTTGACGCCGGCGATCAGGATGGCGGCGAAGGCGAACAGGATCGAACTGAGCAGGTGAGCGCCCCTGTCGAAGCGCAGCAGCAGGAACTCGGGGACCGAGCGGACCTTGCTGCCGTAGTAGAAGGGCATCATCACCAGGCCCAGGAAGACCATGGCCGGGATGGCGCCGATCCAGTACCAGTGCACGGTGTAGGCGCCGTACTGGGCGCTGTTCGCGGCCATGCCCAGGATCTCGGTGGCTGCCAGGTTCGCGGAGATGAAGGCGAGGCCGGTGATCCAGGCGGGCAGCGAGCGTCCGGAGAGGAAGAAGTCGAGGCTGGTCTTCACCGAGCGGCGGGCCGCGAAGCCGATGCCGAGGACGACGACGAAGTAGATCGCCAGGATCGTGTAGTCCAGCCAGTTGGTGGGGAGTCGTAGCTCCGCCGCCAAGTAGGCGGGGGCTTGTGTGGGGGTTTGCATGAGTACTCGCTTCGTTGCGCGAACTGATCCAGAGCGGAACCTACGCCTCCGCGTTCAGTAATTGAACACTTGTGATGGTGTTCTTTGTTTGATTGTGATGGTCCTGGGTGTTGTCGGGTTGTGGTCTGTTATGTTTGATTGTGTTGAGTGATTGGGTGCGGGACACACCCCTCGGGGCTGAACAAGGAGTCCGGCGTGAAGAAGACCTCGACCCGGCTGGCCGACGGTCGTGAGCTGATCTACTACGACCTGCGGGACGACACCGTGCGGGACGCGGTGGACCGCCGCCCGCTGGACCGTACGGTCACCACGTCCGAGGTCCGCTGTGATGTGCTGCTCGGCGACCAGGTCGCCATCGCCTCTCACCGCCAGGGCCGCACCTACCACCCGCCGGCCGACGAATGCCCGCTCTGCCCCACCCAGGGCGAGCGGCTCAGCGAGATCCCGGACTCCTCGTACGACGTCGTCGTCTTCGAGAACCGCTTCCCCTCGCTGGCCGGCGACTCCGGCCGCTGCGAGGTCGTCTGCTTCACCTCCGACCACGACGCGTCCTTCGCCGACCTCACCGAGGAGCAGGCGCGCCTGGTGCTGGAGGCGTGGACGGACCGGACGTCGGAGCTGTCGCATCTGCCCTCCGTCGAGCAGGTGTTCTGTTTCGAGAACCGGGGTGCGGAGATCGGTGTGACTCTGGGTCACCCGCACGGTCAGATCTACGCCTACCCCTTCACCACGCCCCGCACCGCGCTGATGCTCCGGTCGCTCGCGGCCCACAAGGAGGCGACGGGCGGGGAGAACCTGTTCGACGCCGTCCTGGAGCGGGAACTCGCCGGAGAGCGGGTCGTCCTTGAGGGTGAACACTGGGCGGCCTTCGTGCCCTACGCGGCGCACTGGCCCTACGAGGTCCACCTGTACCCGAAGCGCCGGGTGCCCGACCTGCTCGCGCTCGACGAGGCCGCACGCACAGAATTCCCCCAGATCTATCTGGAACTCTTGAGGCGCTTCGACCGGATCTTCGGCGAAGGTGAGCCTCCGACGCCGTACATCACGGCCTGGCACCAGGCCCCGTTCGGCGCGCTGGAGGAGTTCGACGGTGTGACACGGGACGACTTCGCGCTCCACCTCGAGCTTTTCACCATCCGCCGCACTTCCGGCAAGCTGAAGTTTCTCGCGGGTTCCGAGTCCGGCATGAACGTGTTCATCAACGACGTGCCGCCGGAGCGCGCGGCCGAGCGACTGCGAGAGGTAGCGAGTTCATGAAGTACCTGGTGACGGGTGGGGCGGGTTACGTCGGCAGTGTCGTGGCCCAGCACCTGCTGGAGGCCGGCCACGAGGTCACCGTCCTCGACAACCTCACGACCGGCTTCCGTGAGGGCGTGCCCGCCGGCGCCGCCTTCGTCGAGGGCGACATCCGCGACGCCGCCAAATGGCTCGACTCCTCCTACGACGGCGTGCTGCACTTCGCCGCCTCCTCGCAGGTCGGCGAGTCGGTGGTGAAGCCGGAGAAGTACTGGGACAACAACGTCGCCGGCAGCATGGCCCTGCTCGGCGCCATGCGCGAGGCGGGCGTGCGCAAGCTGGTCTTCTCCTCCACGGCGGCCACCTACGGCGAGCCGGAGCGGGTCCCGATCGTGGAGAGCGCCCCGACGAAGCCGACCAACCCCTACGGCGCCACCAAGCTCGCCGTCGACCACATGATCACCAGCGAGGCGAACGCCCGCGGCCTGGCCGCGGTCTCCCTGCGCTACTTCAACGTGGCCGGCGCCTACGGCGCGTACGGCGAGCGCCACGACCCCGAGTCGCACCTGATCCCGCTCGTCCTCCAGGTGGCCCAGGGCCGCCGCGACGCGATCTCGGTCTTCGGCGACGACTACGCGACCCCCGACGGCACCTGCATCCGCGACTACATCCACGTCGCGGACCTGGCCGAGGCCCACCTGCTGGCCCTGACGGCCGCGCAGCCGGGCGAGCACCTGATCTGCAACCTCGGCAACGGCAGCGGCTTCTCCGTCCGCGAGGTCATCGAGACCGTCCGCACGGTCACCGGGCACCCGATCCCCGAGGTGGTGGCCCCGCGCCGCGGCGGCGACCCGGCGGTGCTGGTCGCCTCGGCGGACACGGCCCGCGAGAAGCTGGGCTGGAACCCGTCCCGCGCGGATCTCGCGGGGATCGTCGCGGACGCGTGGGAGTTCGCGCGGCACATCAGCACAGCAAGGGAGCAGTAGTGGGGGCACAGCAGGTCCGGGAGCGCTTCGCCGAGCTGTACGGGGCCGAACCGGAGGGAGTGTGGGCGGCGCCGGGCCGGGTCAACCTCATCGGCGAGCACACCGACTACAACGACGGCTTCGTGATGCCGTTCGCGCTGCCGCACCGGGCGACGGCGGCGGTCTCCCGCCGCACCGACGGCGTCCTGCGCCTGCACTCGGCGGACATCGAGGGCGGGGTCGTGGAGCTGCGGCTGGACGAGCTCGCACCGCAGAGCGACCAGAACTGGACGGCCTACCCGGCGGGCGTGGTCTGGGCCCTGCGCGAGGCCGGGCACTCGGTCACCGGTGCCGACATCCACCTCTCCTCCACGGTCCCGACCGGCGCGGGCCTGTCCTCCTCGGCGTCCGTGGAGGTCGTGATCGCGCTCGCGCTGGGCGACCTGTACGACCTCGGCCTCCAGCGCTGGCAGCTGGCCCGCCTGTGCCAGCGCGCCGAGAACGTCTACGTCGGCGCGCCGACCGGCATCATGGACCAGACGGCATCGGCCTGCTGCGAGGCGGGCCACGCGCTCTTCCTCGACACCCGCGACCTGTCCCAGCAGCAGATCCCCTTCGACCTCGCGGCCGAGGGCCTGCGCCTGTTGGTCGTCGACACGCAGGTCAAGCACGCCCACAGCGGCGGCGAGTACGGCAAGCGCCGGGCGGGCTGCGAGAAGGGCGCGGCCCTGCTGGGTGTCGACGCCCTCCGGGACATCCCCTACGGCGAACTCGACGCGGCCCTGGCCCGCCTCGGCGACGAGGAGGAGGTCGTCCGTCTCGTCCGGCACATCGTCACCGAGGACCAGCGGGTGGAGCGGGTCGTGGAACTCCTCCGGTCCGGCGAGACCCGAGCCATCGGCCCGGTCCTGACCGAGGGCCACACCTCCCTGCGCGACGACTTCCGCATCTCCTGCCCGGAGCTGGACCTGGTCGTGGACACCGCCCTCGCGAACGGCGCCCTCGGCGCCCGGATGACCGGCGGCGGCTTCGGCGGCTCGGCGATCGTCCTGGCGGAGGCCACGGATGTCGACACCCTGACGAAGGCCGTCGAGGAGGCCTTCGCCGCGGCGGGCTTCACGGCACCGCGGGTGTTCGAGGCGGTGCCTTCGGCGGGGGCGCGGCGGCTGGTCTGAGTTTCCGCTAGCCTCGTCAGCCCCGCACGCCGGTGCGGGGCTGACGGTCTTTCACGGGAGGCGTGGCCGGATGGACGCCGACGAGATACGGTCCCGCTTCGACGGCCGGGGGCAGGTCGAACTCCGGCTCGGCACGGGGAAGCGGGCACTGGCCGAGGAGATCGCGCACGCCCTCGGGTACGAGTTGGTCTCCGTCGAGCACAAGGGTGGCAGAAACGTCGAGATTTTCTCTGTCGAGTACCGCACCGCCCGCAGCCTCGGCCTGATCTTCCGGCGCGACGACGACCCCCGGGCCCGCCGTCGCGCCGAGCTGACCATCGAGCGGCTGCGGGCGGGCGGCCCGGTGCTGGCGGACGGCCAGTCGGCTCCGCCTCCGCCGCCACCCCCGGCCCCCGCCCCGCCCCTCACTCCCCGGCCGCCGCAACCCCGCCCCCGGCGCTCGCTGGAACCCCAGCCGCCGCCACCGGTGGGCCCGCCCCGGCCCCGGATCCCGCCCCGGCCGCACTACCCGCCGCCACCGCCGGCGTCGGACTAGTGCCAAGTGCGCGCCAGACCCAGCGTCTGGGACAGCATCCGCCGGTCAGGCCCCAAGTCCCGGTCACCCCAGCTGCTTCGTCAGCGTGAACTCCGTGATCCCCGGCGGATAGTCGGGGATCACGCACACCACGTCGTAGCCCTGCTTGCGGTAGAACTCCGGCGCCTGGAAGTCCCAGGTCTCCAGCCGGGCGGCCGTGCAGCCCCGGCCGGTGCGGGCGAGGTGCTCGGCCTCGGCGAGGAGGCGGGAGCCGAGGCCCGTGCCGCGGTGGCGGGCGTCGACCCACAGGTAGGTGATGTGCAGCCAGGTCGTCCAGGTGTGGCCGACCAGGCCGCCGGCCAGGTCTCCCGCCGAGTCCAGCGCCCAGACGTGCAGGGGGACTTCGCGTTCCCCGGGGGTGCCGCGCAGTGCCGACAGGACCGGGGACGCCGCCGTGTTGGTGTCCCGCAGCCGGGAGCGGAGCAGATCACGCCGGGCTTTGTCGACTTCCGCCTCAATACGAAACATGCGGCACACCATAAACGTGCCCGGACGGCCAGTTCTGTAATTCGGCTTCCGCTCTGTGCTCCCATCCGTACTCTGAGGAGCAGCACCGGTGGGGGCCGGTGCTGATCAGGGGGCGAGACAGGCGGGTACGGCGCCTGTGGTGGGGGTAGCAGTTTCCGCAACGGCGGCGGCCGTGCGGTCGGCGTTCCTTCCTCAGGTGTCGTGCCCGCGCGGGTCGTCGTTCTCCGGACCTTGGCTATCCCCTGCTCCGTGCGGAGCCTGGGGGAGGGGGTTTCGTGGTTCGTATCCGAGTCCTGGTCGTCGACGACCACCGTATCTTCGCCGAGTCGCTGGCCGCGGCCCTGGCCGCCGAGCCCGACGTCGACGTCGCCGCCGCGGGCAGCGGCCCGGCCGCGTTGCGCTGCATGGAGCGGGCGGCCGCCGAGGGCCGCCGCTACGACGTCCTGCTGGTCGACGCCGACCTGGGCGGCAACGTGCCCGGCATACGCCCGGCCGTGTCCGTGCAGGAGGGCAACGAGGAGGGCCTGGTCGACGGGATCTCGCTGGTCGCGGGCGTCCGCTCGGCGCAGCCCGCGGTGCGCACCGTGGTCCTCGCCGAGAAGGACGACCCCCGGCGCGCGGCCCTCGCGCTGCAGGCCGGCGCCTCCGGCTGGGTCGCCAAGGACTGCTCGCTGTCGCGGCTGCTGACGGTGATACGAGGGGTGCTGCGCGACGAGACCCATCTGCCGCCCGCGCTGCTCACCGGCGTCCTCAAGGAGCTGACGGCCGCGCGCAAGCACCGCACCGAGAGCGAACGGCTGGTGGAGTCGCTGACCCCGCGCGAGCGGGAGGTGCTGCGCTGCATGGTCGCGGGCCTCGGCCGCAAGGCCGTCGCCGAACGGCTGTACCTGTCCCCGCACACCGTGCGCACCCACATGCAGAACGTCCTCGGCAAGCTGGGCGTCCACTCGACGCTGGCCGCCGTCGCCCTTGCGCGGCGGGCGGGCGTGGGCCCGGTGGACCTAGCCGGGGATGTTGTCGAACGGGGCGGTCAACTGGCGTAGCAGCCCCGCCAGTTCGGCGCGCTGGGCGCGGGACAGCTCGGCGAGGATCGCTCGCTCCTGCTCCAGCAGGCCCGCCAGTGCCTGGTCCGCGCGGTCCCGGCCCGTGTCGGTCAGCCGGACCAGCACGCCGCGCCGGTCGCTCGGGTCGGGCAGCCGCTCCACCAGGCCCTTCTTCGCGAGCCGGTCGATCCGGTTGGTCATCGTGCCCGAGGTGACCAGGGTCTGCGTCAGCAGCTGCCCGGGGGAGAGCTGGTACGGCGTCCCCGCGCGCCTGAGCGCGGTCAGCACGTCGAACTCCCAGGGTTCGAGCTGGTGTTCGGAAAAGGCGAGCCGACGTGCGCGGTCCAGGTGCCGGGCCAGTCTGCTCACCCGGCTGAGCACTTCCAGCGGCTCCACGTCGAGGTCCGGACGCTCCCGGCGCCACGCTGCGACCAGCCGATCGACCTCGTCCTCCATGGAGATCAGTGTAGTGGTTGTGTCGACATGAAGTCTCTTGATCTCAAGTCTCTTGACATCAAGATAGATGAAGCGGGAAAGTGGCGGACATGACGACGCCCAGCTGGGACCCCGCCCAGTACCTCCGCCACGCCGGCCACCGCGCCCGCCCCTTCACCGACCTGCTCGCCCGCATCCCCGCACTCCCGGGGGACCGCCCCCGCATCGCCGACCTCGGCTGCGGCCCCGGCAACGTCACCGTCCTGCTCGCCGAACGCTGGCCCACCGCGCACATCACCGGCTACGACAACTCGCCCGAGATGCTCGACAAGGCCCACGTCGACCACGAGGGCGCCACGGCCGGCGGCGGCCGCCTCGACTTCGCCCACGCCGACGCCCGCGTCTGGACGCCCGAGGAGCCGTGCGACCTGATCGTCTCCAACGCCACCCTCCACTGGGTGCCGGGGCACACCGACCGCTTCGCCGAGTGGATCGCCGCCCTGAAGCCCGGCGGCACCTTCGCCTTCCAGGTCCCGGACAACATCGACGCCCCGCTGCACGCCCTGATGCGCGACCTCGCCGCCACCCCGCGCTGGAAGTCCCGCCTCGCCGACGTCCTGCGCCACACGGACTCCGTCCACACCCCCGGCGTCTACCTGGACCGACTGGCCCGCCTCGGCTGCGCGACCGACGTGTGGCAGACGACGTACTTCCACGTCCTGACCGGCGAGGACCCGGTCCTGGACTGGGTCAAGGGCACCGGCCTGCGCCCCGCCCTGACCGCCCTCGCCGACGATCCCGAGGCCCGCGACGCCTTCGTCACCGAGTACCGGGACCTGCTGCGCGAGGCCTACCCGAGCGCGCCGTACGGCACGGTCCTGCCGTTCCGGCGGCTGTTCGCGGTAGCTGCGAAGGAGGCATGAGGATGCTCGTCGCCGTCGACCACGTCCAGCTGGCCGCACCGCCCGGCTCCGAGGACGAGCTGCGGGCGTACTACGTCGACGCCCTCGGCATGACGGAGATCCCCAAGCCGCCGGTACTGGCGGCGCGCGGCGGGTGCTGGTTCCGGGCGGGAGCCGTGCAGCTCCATCTGGGTATCGAGGCCGACTTCCGCCCGGCGCGCAAGGCTCACCCCGGACTGCGGGTGACGGACATCGAGGCGTACGCGGCCCGGCTCGCGAAGAGCGGTGCGGACGTGACCTGGGACGACAACCTGCCCGGCCACCTGCGCTTCTACTCGGAGGACCCGGTCGGCAACCGGCTGGAGTTCCTCCAGCCCCGATAGTTCATCAGCGTCCACTTGGCGAACACCCACGCGAACGCGAGCGGGATCAGCGGGGAGAGCGCGCGGCCCAGCTTCCAGCCGCCCTGGTCCACCGGCACCCAGGACCCCCACGGATCCTGGGCCACCTCCACGGACGCGTCGGGCCGGGGACGGGAGGAGAAGCCGGTCGCCGTGATCCACCGTCCCCCGTCCACAGGACCCATGCAGGAGAGCATCGGGTGCGAGTCCCCGCCGCGCGAGGTCGTGGCCGGAACGTTCGCGTAGCAGGTCGCGGCCCGCATGGTCAGCGGGTGCCCGATCAGGCCCAGGCGCCCCACGGCCACAAGACCCAGATAGACACCGAGAGCGAGGAAGCCGGCGGCGATCACACCGCACACGACGGTCCCCCACGCCTGATGCCGCCTCGTGCGGACCTTGAGCTGCCTGGTCACCGCGCGATAGTACGCCGTCGCCCGGGACGTTACGCCTTCCGGTGCCCTATCAACCGCGGCTTCTGCTCAAGCCCGTCCAGACCGTGCCACGCAAGATTCACCAGGTGGGCGGCGACTTCCGCCTTCTTCGGGCGGCGCACGTCCAGCCACCACTGGCCGGTCAGGGCGACCATGCCGACCAGGGCCTGGGCATACAGGGGGGCGAGCTTCGGGTCGAAGCCGCGGGACTTGAACTCGCGGCCCAGGATGTCCTCCACCTGGGTGGCGATGTCCGAGATCAGGGAGGCGAAGGAGCCGGTCGACTGGGGGATCGGGGAGTCACGGACCAGGATGCGGAAGCCGTCCGTGTACTCCTCGATGTAGTCGAGCAGCGCGAAGGCCGCCTGCTCGCACAGCTCCCGGGGGTGGCCGGCCGTCAGCGAGCTCGTGACCATGTCCAGCAGGCGGCGCATCTCGCGGTCCACCACCACCGCGTACAGCCCCTCCTTGCCGCCGAAGTGCTCGTACACCACCGGCTTGGACACCCCGGCCTTCGCCGCGATCTCCTCCACCGAGGTGCCCTCGAAACCCTTCGCCGCAAAGAGGGTGCGACCGATCTCCAGCAACTGCGCGCGGCGCTCGGCACCGGTCATACGGGTCCGGCGGGTCCGCCGCTGCTTGTCATTGCCGGGATTGCTGCTGGAATCGGTCGCCACGGCGTCAATCATGCCGCCTCGGCGGTCTCCTTCCGGCGCCCGGAGCCGCCTTCCCGGGGGTTACGGCGTGAATCGATACGCGAGCGTGACGGCCAGCGCACGTCATACGCCCAGCCCAGCAGCTCGAACCAGCGGATGAACCGGGCGGAGGAGTCGATCTGGCCCCGCTCCACACCGTGGCGCGCGGAGGTCGGGTCGGCGTGGTGCAGGTTGTGCCAGGACTCCCCGCAGGACAGCACCGCGAGCCACCACACGTTGCCCGAACGGTCCCGCGACTTGAACGGACGCTTGCCCACCGCGTGACAGATCGAGTTGATCGACCACGTCACATGGTGCAACAGCGCCACCCGTACGAGTGAACCCCAGAAGAACGCGGTGAACGCGCCCCACCAGGACATCGTCACCAGCCCGCCGACCAGCGGCGGCAGCAGCAGCGACACCGCCGTCCACAGCACGAACTGGCGGGAGATCGCCCGGATGGCGCCGTCCTTGACCAGATCCGGCGCGTACTTCTCCTGCGGGGTCTGCTCCTCGTCGAACATCCAGCCGATGTGCGCCCACCACAGGCCCTTCATGAGCGCGGGGACCGTGTCCCCGAACCGCCACGGCGAGTGCGGGTCGCCCTCGGCGTCGGAGAACTTGTGGTGCCTGCGATGGTCGGCCACCCAGCGCACCAGCGGGCCCTCGACCGCCAGTGAACCCATGATCGCCAGCGCGATCCGCAGGGGCCGCTTGGCCTTGAACGAACCATGGGTGAAGTAACGGTGGAAACCGATCGTGATGCCGTGGCACCCGAGGAAGTAGAAGAACACCAGCAGGCCCAGATCGAGCCAGCTCACCCCCCAGCCCCAGGCCAGCGGCACGGCCGCCACGAGTGCCAGGAACGGCACGGTGATGAACAGGAGCAGCGTGATCTGCTCGATCGAACGCTTCTGCTCGCCGCCCAGCGTGGCGGAGGGGGTGAGCGTGTCGGTGGCCTGACGGGCTTCTTCGATCACATCGGAACTTGAGGTCATGCGCGTCCCCTGTGGGGTCGAGAGTGGAAGCAGATGCCGCGGCGCGGGCGGGACCGGACGGGACAGGAACGGGACCTCCCTACGGTTCCGTAACCTACGGCGACGTAAGTATGGCAGCGCATCGTCCGGCGGCAAGAGCCCGAGAACCTGCGCGTCCGGGTGGACACCTATCCTGGGAGTCGGTCGGACAGCGCGGTCCGCTCTGATTATTTCCCGGACGATCCGGCCGTAAGCGGCATCCGCCGCGTGGTGCACGGATGCCCGGGTTCCCTCCCGGACGAGCTTCAACACTGCAAGGAGCCGCACCTGTGAGCAGTGCCGACGACCAGACCACCACGACCAGCAGCGAGCTGCGCGCCGACATCAGGCGACTGGGTGACCTCCTCGGCGAGACCCTCGTACGGCAGGAAGGCCCCGAACTCCTCGACCTGGTCGAGAAGGTCCGCCGCCTCACCCGAGAGGACGGCGAGGCCGCCGCCGAGCTGCTGCGCGGCACCGAGCTGCAGACCGCCGCCAAGCTGGTCCGCGCCTTCTCCACATACTTCCACCTGGCCAACGTCACCGAGCAGGTGCACCGCGGCCGCGAGCTGCGCGCCCGGCGCGCCGCCGAGGGCGGCCTGCTCGCCCGCACCGCCGACCGCCTCAAGGACGCCGACCCCGAGCACCTCAGGCAGACCGTCGAGCACCTCAACGTTCGCCCGGTGTTCACGGCACACCCCACCGAGGCCGCGCGCCGGTCCGTCCTCAACAAGCTCCGGCGCATCGCCGCGCTCCTGGACACCCCCGTCCTCGACTCCGACCGCCGCCGCCACGACGTCCGCCTCGCCGAGAACATCGACCTGGTGTGGCAGACGGACGAGCTGCGTGTCGTACGCCCCGAGCCCGCCGACGAGGCCCGCAACGCCATCTACTACCTGGACGAGCTGCACGCCGACGCCGTCGGCGACGTCCTGGAGGACCTCACCGCCGAACTGGAACGGGTCGGCGTCAAGCTCCCCGACGACACCCGCCCCCTCACCTTCGGCACCTGGATCGGCGGCGACCGCGACGGCAACCCCAACGTCACCCCCCAGGTCACCTGGGACGTCCTCATCCTCCAGCACGAGCACGGCATCAACGACGCCCTGGAGACGGTCGACGAACTGCGCGGCCTGCTCTCCAACTCCATCCGCTACGCCGGCGCCACCGAGGAACTCCTCCAGTCCCTCCAGGCCGACCTGGAGCGGCTGCCCGAGATCAGCCCCCGCTACAAGCGCCTCAACTCCGAGGAGCCCTACCGGCTCAAGGCCACCTGCATCCGGCAGAAGCTGGAGAACACCAAGCAGCGCCTCGCCAAGGGCACCCCCCACGAGGAGGGCCGCGACTACCTCGGCACCAGCGAACTGCTGATGGACCTGCGGCTCATCCAGACCTCCCTGCGCGAACACCGCGGCGGCCTCTTCGCCGACGGCCGCATGGGCCGCACCATCCGCACCCTCGCCGCCTTCGGCCTCCAGCTCGCCACCATGGACGTCCGCGAACACGCCGACGCCCACCACCACGCCCTCGGCCAGCTCTTCGACCGCCTCGGCGAGGAGTCCTGGCGCTACGCCGACATGCCCCGCGAATACCGGGCCAAGCTCCTCGCCAAGGAACTGCGCTCGCGCAGGCCCCTGGCCCCGACCCCGGCCCCCGTCGACGCGGCCGGCGCCAAGACCCTCGGCGTCTTCGGGACCGTCAAGCGCGCCCTCGAGGTCTTCGGCCCCGAGGTCATCGAGTCCTACATCATCTCGATGTGCCAGGGCGCCGACGACGTCTTCGCCGCCGCCGTCCTCGCCCGCGAAGCCGGCCTCCTCGACCTGCACGCCGGCTGGGCCAGGATCGGCATCGTGCCGCTGCTGGAGACCACCGACGAGCTGCGCGCCGCCGACACCATCCTCGAGGACATGCTCTCCGACCCGTCCTACCGGCGCCTGGTCGCGCTGCGCGGCGACGTCCAGGAGGTCATGCTCGGCTACTCCGACTCCTCCAAGTTCGGCGGCATCACCACCAGCCAGTGGGAGATCCACCGCGCCCAGCGCCGGCTGCGCGACGTCGCCCACCGCTACGGCGTCCGCCTGCGCCTCTTCCACGGCCGCGGCGGCACCGTCGGCCGCGGCGGCGGCCCCTCCCACGACGCCATCCTCGCCCAGCCCTGGGGCACCCTGGAGGGCGAGATCAAGGTCACCGAGCAGGGCGAGGTCATCTCCGACAAGTACCTGATCCCGTCCCTGGCCCGGGAGAACCTGGAGCTGACGGTCGCGGCCACCCTGCAGGCCTCCGCCCTGCACACCGCCCCCCGCCAGTCCGACGAGGCCCTCGCCCGCTGGGACGCGGCCATGGACGTCGTCTCCGACGCCGCCCACGGCGCCTACCGCCGCCTGGTCGAGGACCCCGACCTGCCCGCGTACTTCTTCGCCTCCACGCCCGTGGACCAGCTCGCGGACCTGCACCTCGGATCGCGGCCTTCGCGCAGGCCCGACAGCGGCGCCGGACTGGACGGCCTGCGCGCCATCCCGTGGGTGTTCGGCTGGACCCAGTCCCGGCAGATCGTCCCCGGCTGGTTCGGCGTCGGCTCCGGCCTCAAGGCCCTGCGCGAGGCGGGCCTGGACACCGTCCTGGACGAGATGCACGAGCAGTGGCACTTCTTCCGCAACTTCATGTCCAACGTCGAGATGACCCTCGCCAAGACGGACCTGCGGATCGCCCAGCACTACGTGGACACCCTCGTCCCGGACGACCTCAAGCACGTCTTCGCCACCATCAAGGCCGAACACGAGCTGACCGTCCGCGAGGTGCTGCGCGTCACCGGCGAGAGCGAACTCCTCGACGCCCAGCCCGCCCTCCGGCAGACCTTCACCGTCCGCGACGCCTACCTGGACCCGATCTCCTACCTCCAGGTCACCCTGCTCAAGCGCCAGCGCGACGCCGCGGCCGCAGGCGCCGAGCCCGACCCGCTCCTCGCCCGCGCTCTGCTCCTCACCGTCAACGGCGTGGCAGCAGGCCTGCGCAACACCGGCTGACGGCCACATCACCACGAAGGTGCCCCCGAGGTCCGTACGACCTCGGGGGCACCCGTGCGATGGGCCGCCTCAGCCCTGCCGGGCCCTGCGGCGCCGCGCCACCAGATAACCGCCCGCACCGACCAGCGCGGCAGCGGCGCCCGACAGCAGACCCACCGGGGCACCGTTGCCGGTCTCGGCGAGATCACCGCCGCCGCCCTGGGCGGAGGGAGAAGCGGACGGAGCCGACGACGGAGCCGACGACGGGGTTCCCGACGGCGACGAGGACGCCCCGGCCGTCGTACCGGACGACGACGGCGACGTCGAACCGGAGGGGGTCGCCGCACCGCCCCCGCCGCCCTGCGAAGCGGCGCAGTCCGTCCAGAACACCTTGTGCTTGGCCGCGCCCTTCTCACCGTCGAAGTTCCAGAACAGCTTGTAATGGCCGTCCGGCAGCGACAGGTCCTCGGTACGGCCGTGACCGTCCGTGTCCAGGGTGAGGGCGCCCGACTTCACCGTGGCACCCTTCGTGGCGGCTGTCGGCGCCCAGGCCTCGATGTGCCAGTCCACCCGCTGCACACCGTCGAAACCGAAGGCGTCCAGATAGAAGCTGCACACGTGCGGCTCGTTACGGCGCAGCTCCTCGCCGGTCCTGGCGTCATGGATCTTGACGGTGCCGTTGTCACCGGGGGCACTGGCGTGGGCGGCAGGGGCGCACACGAGCGCCGCCGCAACACCGGCGGTCAGCGCGCCGGCGCGGATGAGGGTACGCATGAGGTGATCCATCTTCGAGTGGCGAACGGGGAAGATGTGGAGGGGGCGGTACAGCTTCCGCTCCCGCCAGGCAGCCGGTCAATCACGAACAGGCAACACACAGGCCCCCCACAGACGTGAAGAACGCCCCAACCCCTCAGAGGGTCACGAAAGCAGCCGTCAGCAGCGCGATCCCCGACCCCGCCAGCACCCACGCGGCCCGGGTCGACCGCAGACCGCCCGCCACGACCACCGACGCCAGCAGCAACGCACCACCCAGCGGAACCCAGGCGTACAGGATCCCCACCGGCCCCGACCGCACCACCTCACCGGTCCCCGGCTTCACCACCACGTCGTACGTCAGCCCCTTGCGCACCGCGACGGAGTTGGCGATGTCCACGCTCGCACGTGCCCTCGCTCCCTCGGACACCGGCGTGAACGGACCACTGCACGTGTCCCCCGCACAGCTCGTCACCCTGATCGTGCCGCGCTCGCGCCCCTTGGTCAGCATCACGTGCTGCGCGGTCCCCCAGGAACCCCACACCCCCGCGAACAGGATCAGCGCGGCGAGCGTACCCATCGTCGCGACCCGCCCGAACCGCAGCGCGGTCACGGAGGCCTGACGAGCGGTGGCGGCGGTGGCAGGCATGGCCGGGATCATTGGCCATACCCCGGCGGCCGGTCAACTCCGGCGGGCAGCATGGCAGGACAAGTCAGGAGTTGTACGCGCCCTGCGCCCGCTCAAGACCCTCGATCACCAGACACTCCACCGCGTCCGCCGCACGGTCCGCGAAGTAGTCCAGTTCCTTGCGCTCCGCCGAGGAGAAGTCCTTCAGCACGAAGTCCGCGACCTGCATCCGCCCCGGCGGCCGGCCGATCCCGAACCGCACCCGGTGGTAGTCCGCGCCCATCGCCTTCGTCATCGACTTCAGACCGTTGTGCCCGTTGTCACCGCCGCCCAGCTTCAGCCGCAGTGTGCCGTAGTCGATGTCCAGCTCGTCATGGACCGCGACGATGTTCGCCACCGGCACCTTGTAGAAGTCCCGCAGCGCGTTCACCGGACCGCCGGACAGGTTCATGAACGACATCGGCTTCGCCAGGATCACCCGCCGGTTCGCCGGCCCGACCGGACCGATCCGCCCCTCCAGCACCTGCGCCTGCGCCTTGCCCGCCCGCTTGAACTTCCCCCCGATCCGTTCCGCGAGCAGATCCGCCACCATGAACCCGACGTTGTGCCGGTTCATGGCGTACTCCGGCCCGGGATTACCGAGCCCGACGATGAGCCAGGGGGCGTTGGCGGGGGTGGTCACGTCGTCCATGTCTCCTTATGCAACAGCCGCTGCTCCCCCAAGGGAAGCAGCGGCTGAGACCGCTGCGGGCAGTCGTTCCGCAGGGCGATGGGGGTTCCCCCGCTCGAGCGAAGCCGAGAGTGGGGGAGGGTGGGCACAGCCTGCAGCACCGGGCGCCCGGCAAACAGGCTGAACCCCTGCTACGGCCGAACCAGCAAGGCTCAGGCCTCCGCGACCTCTTCGCCCGCAGCCTCTTCGCCCGCAGCCTCCTCGGCCTGCGCCTGCAGGACCTGAAGGACGACCGCGTCCTCGTCGACGGCCAGGGTCACACCGGACGGCAGCTTGACGTCCTTGGCGAGAACGGAGGCACCGGCCTCCAGGCCCTCGACGGAGACGGTGAGCGCCTCGGGGATGTGCGTGGCCTCGGCCTCGACCGGCAGCGCGTTCAGGACGTGCTCGAGCAGGTTGCCACCCGCAGCCAGCTCACCCTCGGCGTGCACCGGAATCTCGACCGTGACCTTCTCGCCGCGCTTGACCAGCAGCAGGTCGACGTGCTCCAGGAAGCCCTTCAGCGGGTCGCGCTGCACGGCCTTCGGGATCGCCAGCTCGTTGGTCTTGCCGTCGATGTCCAGGGAGATCAGGACGTTCGGCGTACGCAGCGCCAGCAGCAGGTCGTGGCCCGGCAGCGTCAGGTGCAGCGGCTCGGAACCGTGGCCGTACAGCACACCGGGAACCTTGCTGTCACGACGGATACGACGGGCGGCACCCTTGCCGAACTCGGTGCGCGTCTCGACGCTGAGCTTCACCTCGGACATATTGATCACTCCTCGCAGAACTGGGAACGGACGTGGTCACCCGGCCACGAACGGCCTGCTACGAAGAGCGCGTCGATAACGGACCGCCGTAATCGCACACACGACTACGGCCTCCCTCGCCGAGCAACTGCAGCAGTCTACTCGGAGGGGGAGGCCGCACCCAAAAGGATCTTCAGCGAGCACTAACAGTGAGCGTGAGCGCTAGCGCAGAAACCTCACTGCTCGTCGAAGAGGCTGGTCACCGAGCCGTCCTCGAACACCTCACGCACCGCGCTCGCGATCGTCGGAGCGATCGACAGCACCGTGATCTTGTCCAGGTCTGCACTCAGCTCACCCGGCGTCGGCAGCGTGTTCGTGAACACGAACTCACTCACCCGCGAGTTCTTCAACCGGTCCGCAGCCGGACCCGACAGCACACCGTGCGTCGCCGTCACGATGACGTCCTCCGCCCCGTGCGCGAACAGCGCATCCGCAGCCGCACAGATCGTGCCACCCGTGTCGATCATGTCATCGACCAGCACACACACCCGGCCCTTGACCTCACCCACGACCTCGTGGACGGTCACCTGGTTCGCGACGTCCTTGTCCCGCCGCTTGTGCACGATCGCCAGCGGCGCACCCAGCCGGTCACACCACCGGTCCGCCACCCGCACACGACCCGCGTCCGGCGACACCACCGTCAGCTTGTCCCGGTCCACCTTGTCGCCCACATAGTCCGCCAGCAGCGGAAGCGCGAACAGATGGTCCACCGGACCGTCGAAGAAGCCCTGGATCTGGTCCGTGTGCAGATCCACCGTCAGGATCCGGTCCGCACCCGCGGTCTTCATCAGATCCGCGATCAGACGCGCCGAAATCGGTTCACGACCCCGGTGCTTCTTGTCCTGCCGCGCGTAACCGTAGAACGGCACGATGACCGTGATGGAGCGCGCCGACGCACGCTTCAGCGCGTCGATCATGATCAGCTGCTCCATGATCCACTGGTTGATCGGAGCCGTGTGGCTCTGGATCACGAAGCAGTCCGCACCACGTGCCGACTCCTGGTAGCGGACGTAGATCTCACCGTTCGCGAAGTCGAAGGCCTTCGTCGGGACAACCCCGACACCCAGCTGCTGGGCGACCTCCTCGGCAAGCTCGGGGTGGGCGCGGCCGGAGAAGAACATCATCTTCTTCTCGCCGGTCGTCTTGATCCCGGTCACAGCACTGTCTCCTCAGAGGTGTCTCAGCCAGCCGACTGCTCAGGCGACCTCTCGGCTGGGCATGAGAGGCCGTATCAGCTGGTAGGGGTGCAGGTTGCACTCGTGCGGATGTGCACTTATCACGGTACGCCGTGTTTGGCGCACCCGTTTCCCGTCAGTCCTCGCCCTTGCCCTGCCGGGACGCCGCCTCGGCCGCCTTCGCGGCCGCACTCCCAGGACGCTTCCGAGCCACCCAACCCTCGATATTCCGCTGCTGACCACGGGCCACGGCCAGCGAACCGGGCGGCACATCCTTCGTGATCACGGACCCGGCGGCGGTGTAAGCACCGTCCCCGACCGTGACAGGCGCCACAAACATGTTGTCCGAACCCGTCTTGCAGTGCGACCCGACGGTCGTGTGGTGCTTGCTCTCACCGTCGTAGTTCACGAACACACTCGCCGCACCGATGTTCGAATACTCACCGATCGTCGCGTCACCCACATACGACAGATGCGGAACCTTCGTCCCCTCACCGATCGACGCGTTCTTCGTCTCCACGTACGTACCGATCTTGGACTTGAGCCCGAGACGGGTACCCGGCCGCAGATACGCGTACGGCCCCACGGACGCCTGCGCACCGATCCGCGCCCCGTCCGACACCGTGTTGTCCACCCGCGCCCCCGCACCCACCCGGGTGTCCTTCAGCCGGCTGTTCGGCCCGACCTCGGCGCCTTCCCCGATGTGCGTCGACCCGATGAGCTGCGTACCGGGGTGTACGACGGCGTCCTGCTCGAAGGTGACGGTGACGTCGACCCAGGTCGTCGCCGGGTCCACGACGGTCACACCGCCGAGCATCGCGCGGGTCAGCAACCGGTCGTTGAGGATCCGGCGGGCCTCGGCGAGCTGGACCCGGTTGTTGATACCGGCGATCTCCCGGTGGTCGCCGGCCACGGAGGCACCGACCCGATGCCCGGCCTCCCGCAGAATCCCGAGGACGTCGGTCAGATACTCCTCACCCTGGCTGTTGTCCGTCCGCACCTTCTTCAGCGCGTCCGCCAGCAGCTGCCCGTCGAAGGCGAAGACCCCGCTGTTGATCTCCCGGACCGCCCGCTGGGCGTCGGTGGCGTCCTTGTGCTCCACGATCGCGGTCACGGCACCCGTCGCCCCGTCCCGCACGATACGGCCGTACCCGGTCGCGTCGGGGACCTCGGCGGTGAGCACGGTCACGGCGTTGCCGTCGGCGCGGTGGGTCTCGGCGAGCTGCTTGAGGGTGTCGCCGGTGAGGAGGGGGGTGTCCCCGCAGACGACGACCACGGTTCCGTCCACGGCCCCGCCCAGCTCCTCCAGCCCCATCCGTACGGCGTGCCCGGTGCCGTTCTGCCGCTCCTGCACAGCCGTCCGCACGCTCGGGTCGATCTCGGCCAGGTGCGCGGTGACCTGCTCGCGGGCGTGGCCCACGACGACGACCAGGTTCGCGGGGTCCAACTCACCGGCGGCGGCGAGCACATGGCCGACCAGGGAACGGCCGCAGATCTGGTGGAGGACCTTCGGTGTGGCCGACTTCATACGGGTGCCCTCACCCGCTGCGAGAACGACGACGGCTGCCGGGCGAATGGCGCTCACGGGGTTGCCCTTCGGCTCTGGATGGGTGGGGGTGTCAGCCGAAGGATACCGGGGTGGGGTTGGGGGGATATGAGTGCGGGCCCTGACGGTGGATTCATCGGTCAGGACCCGAACTGAGCATGTGCTCCCGGGGGAGGACTCGAACCCCCATGATCAGAACCAAAATCTGACGTCTTGCCCTTAGACGACCCGGGATTACCGCTATGTCCGATTTGGGAGATCGGCTGCGGTGACAGCCCCTACTATGCCGTACCACCAGCCTTCGATGCGACGGTACAACTCGGCTCCGTCCCTCACGTCGACGCGAAGACACCCGTAGTAGTTCTCGTCGGTGTTCTTCCGGTTGGTGCTGGGGTTGTGCTTCTTGAGGGTCGTCTTCAGTAGTTCGGCCGTCTCGATGCCAACGTGTTCTGCCCAGAACTTCTCGGCTGCCGCCACGTTCGCCGTCTCGTGGATCTGCAGGGCAAACCTGAGGGTGCTCGGGTCTACGCGGAGCAGCTTCAGCCAGGCCAGGAAGACCGCGATCATGTCCGGGTCGCTGTTCACGAAGGTGACGCGCTCTCGTCGGCTGTACGGCTTGCTCTTGGCTCCCTCGGCCCAATAGAGACCCACGCCGACAAGAAACAGCTCGCGGTCGGTCGGCTGACCCACCTCTGCCGCCGCTGTCCGTTTGGTGCGCTGGCGTTCCTCGTCGCGCAGCTGGAGCTTGGCCTCCCAGCCCCGCTTCGCGATCGCCGAGGCTTCCTCTCGGGTTCGCTTCTGACGTTCCGGCCTCGGCAGATCCCGCACCCACAGCGAGATCGAACTCTTCGAGCACCCCAACGCGACCTGGATCTGGTCGTACGTCCAGCCCTGAAGTCGTAGCTCCCGTGCCTTCTCCCTGAGGTCGTCCTTGGCGTTCGGCCGCTTCGTCCACTCCGGCGGCGGCTCCCCCTCGAGCAGCCGGTTGAGGATGTCGTTGTTGTCGACGTGCAGGCGGTCCCGGATCTGCCGTCGGCTGAGTCCCTCCCGCTGCAGCGCCACCGCTCGCTCCCGCAACCCCTCGAAGTCCTCGTACTTGCCGCTCTTGCCTGCTGAATGCGTCATACGCATACCGTCCGGGCGGAATGTGGGCCTCCGGCGTCGAACAGGGGTGGTTCAGCAGTTCGAGGGATATCGGTGGGTTCTGGGGTCGCTCGATTACGGACTGTGGTCCAGGCCAGTAGGTGAAAGTCACCGGAAAAGCCGCCTGTGACGCCCGTACGCTGGAGGCATGACCACGACGGGGGAAGAGCATGCCAGGGCCCTGACCGGCCCCTGGTGGTGGGCCAGGTGGCGCAGTGCGGTGCTCGACGGGAGTCTCGCGCTGGTGTCGGCCGTGGAGTGCGGTGCGGAGGGGGTTCCGTTCGCCCGGGATGCGGGGATCCCGGTGTCGGTGGGGATCGTGTTCGGGTTGATTGCCGGATCGGTCCTGCTGGTGCGCAGGAAGTGGCCGATCGCCGTCGTGCTGGTCGCGATCGCGATCACGCCGGCCCAGATGGGCTTCCTGATGGGCATCGTCGGCCTGTACACGCTGGCGGCGTGCGAGTTGCCGCGCCGGATCATCGTGGCGCTGGCGGGGATGACGTTGCTGGGCACGATGATCGTGACGTTCGTGCGGGTGCGGCAGGACATGGCGCGGGGGGATCTGACACTGGGGGACTGGTTCGTCCCGTTCGCTTCGATCACGACGTCGTTGGGGCTGACGGCTCCGCCGCTGCTGCTCGGGCTGTACGTGGGGGCGCGGCGCCGGCTGATGGAGAGTCTGCGGGAGCGGGCGGACAGTCTGGAGCGGGAGCTTCAGTTGCTGGCGGAGCGGGCGGAGGAGCGGGCCGAGTGGGCGCGGAACGAGGAGCGGACGCGGATCGCTCGTGAGATGCATGACGTGGTCGCTCATCGGGTGAGTCTGATGGTGGTGCATGCGGCGGCGCTGCAGGCGGTTGCGCGTAAGGATCCCGAGAAGGCCGTGAAGAACGCGGCGCTGGTGGGGGACATGGGGCGGCAGGCGTTGACCGAGTTGCGGGAGATGCTCGGGGTGTTGCGGGCGGGGGAGGACGTGGGGCGGCGTGCGGCTTCGGCGCCGTTGGCCGCGGTCGGGGTGGCTGCTGCGGAGGCGGCGTCTCGGGTGGCGGACGAGGACGGTGCGGTGGAGGGGCCGTGTCTTTCGGAGCTGGAGGAGTTGGTCGGGCAGTCGGCCGCGGCGGGGATGGCGGTGGATCTG
Organism: Streptomyces cellostaticus; assembly: GCF_001513965.1. Taxonomy (GTDB): domain Bacteria; phylum Actinomycetota; class Actinomycetes; order Streptomycetales; family Streptomycetaceae; genus Streptomyces; species Streptomyces cellostaticus. The sequence continues at coordinate 123,474 of NZ_KQ948025.1, forward strand.
TCGGTCGAGGGGGAGGTGCGTGCGTATGCGGCGGAGGTGGAGCAGACGGCGTACCGGGTGGTGCAGGAGGCGTTGACGAACGTCCACAAGCATGCGGCGGGTGCGAAGACGTATGTGCGGCTGGCGCATCGGGGGGCGGAGATCGCGATGCAGGTGGAGAACGGTCCGCCGCCCGAGCCGGCGTCGGCGTCGGCGGTGCGGTTGCCGTCGGGGGGCAATGGTCTGGTGGGGATGCGGGAGCGGGTCGTGGGGCTGGGTGGTGTGTTTGTGTCGGGGCCGACGGATGCGGGGGGTTTCCGGGTGTCGGCGGTGATTCCGGCGGCGTAGGCCGGTGTTTTCGTTGTTCGGGTGGGGTCAGCCGGTGGTGAGGCGGGCGGGTTCCATGCCGGCGATGAGGGTGGCCAGGGCGTGGTCGATGCCGGGGCCGACGTACCAGTCGCCGGTGTGGTCGAGGGTGTAGATGCGGCCTTCGGCGTCGATGGCGAGGAGGGCGGCGGTGTCGGTTTCCTCGCCGAGGGGGCAGACCTCGGTGCCGAGGGCGCGGCCGAGGTCGCCGAGGGTGCGGGCGAGGTGGAGGCCGTGCAGGGGGTCGAGGTGGAGGGTGGCGGGGGCGATCTGGCGGCCGGGGCCGGTGGGTGCGATGCGGAGGCCGCCGAATTCGGCCCAGGCTTCGACGGCGGCGGGGAAGACGGTGTGCCGGTGTCCGGCGGGTGAGGTGTGTTCGCGCAGGGTGTCGGCCCAGACTTCCGCCTGCTTTATGTCCCAGCGTCCGGGTTGCCAGCCGGCGGCGCGCAGGGCGGCGTCGACGGGTACGGGGAAGCGCGATGGGGGTCCCCCCGGTCGAGCGAAGTCGAGACTGGGGGAGGAGGTGCGGTCGGGGTGCATCTGCCCTTCGATCGTCGTGTTTGCTGGGTGGTGCCGGCGGTGCCGGGGTTCAGCTGTCGGCCGCTGTCGGGTCGACGATGCGGACGCCGAAGTGGGCGCTGAGGGCGGTGCAGGCGCGGCAGGGGGCGGCGAAGCTGCCGTGGAGGGGGTCGCCGTCCTCGCGTATGCGGCGGGCGGTGAGTTTGGCCCCTTTGAGGGCTTTGCGGCCTTCGCCGTTGGTCATGGGTTTGCGGGCGGCGCGTTTGCTGCGGGTGGTGTCGGCGGCGGCTATGTGCCGGGAGATGAGGATGGTTTCGGCGCAGCGGCCGGTGAAGCGGTCGCGCTGGGCGCTGGTGAGGGTGTCGAGGAAGTCCTGGACGAGGGGGTGCAGGGGCGGGGGCTGGTCGCTGCGGGCGGCGGTGCCGGTGAGGGTGGCGCCGCGGACGGAGAGGGCTGCGGCGATGGTGGGCAGGATGCCGTCGCGGCGGTGCAGGAGGGCGGGGGTGGGGGGTGTGTCGGTGCCGCTCCAGCCGATGCGTGGGTCACCGGCCCGCGCATGGTTACCTCCGGTCTGCAAGGTATTCATGATCGTCTTCCCCTCCCCGGGCGTCCCCCGAAGGACACAGAGTGCCAAATGCCGTGGCTGGTGGGGAAGCTGGGGCGGTGCGACACGCCCGGGTTTGGGCGGGCTGTCACGGCGGGGTGACGGCTGGTCACGGTTGTGGGGGGCGGTGGTGCCGGGATCGGAGGGGTGGGTGGTGCGGTGGATGTGATGGGCCGGTGACCGGGGTTCGTGTACCGCATAGGCTGTCGTCATCCGCGATCGACACCGCCGTTCAGGCCAGAGAGAACGCCGCAGGGGGCAACCGCCATGACGACAGGTCGGCTCGGGCAGCAAGCCGCGCCGCCGAACGCGGCCTATGCCGGGCAGGTCGTGCACTTCCCGGATCCGGTTCGGGCGGCACGTCACCCGAGAGGAGTACGGGTCGACGAGCGTGGTTACCCGGATTTCTCGGCGTATGCGCGCGCGGCGGCTCAGATCGCCGATCCGCCGGAGGGTTTCGGTGTCGACGAGTTGCGGCTGACGGACTACGTGTCGGCGAACGCGGCGCTCGCGGCTTCGGGGCACGAGTTGTGGGACACGGTGCCGGATGTGGCGACGCCGCACGGCTGGACGTGGCATCACGTGGTGGGTTCGCGGCGGCTGGAGCTGGTTCCGGTCGAGGTGAAGGCGTTGCTGCGGCATCACGGTGGGGTGGCGACGACGCGGGTGGACCACGCCAAGCGGGGGACGCGGCCGTTGCAGGAGACGCGTCCGGCGCACTTCGGGCTGCCGAAGTCGGGTGTGGCGGTGACGGAGTCGCAGGTGCAGGGCGTCGAGGAGGACCTGGGCTACCGGTTGCCGGGTGCCTATCGCTCGTTCCTGAAGGCGGCGGGCGGCAGCGCGCCGGTGGGTACGGCGCTCGTCGCCGAGCTGGGGCTGCTGCTGGACCAGCCGTTCTTCACGGTGCGGGACGAGGCGGCGGTCAACGACCTGGTGTATGTGAACAAGTGCCTGCGCGACCATCTGACGAAGGATTACCTGGGCGTCGGCTTTGTGCAGGGCGGTCTGCTCGCGGTGAAGGTGAAGGGCGAGCGGCTGGGTTCGGTGTGGTTCTGTGCGTACGACGATGCGCGGGACGTGGATCCGTCGTGGCCGCCGGCCGAGCGGGTGGAGCGGCTGCTGCTGCCGTGCGGTGACGATTTCGACGCCTTCCTGTCGCGGCTGGCGGGCAGTCCGCCGGAGTTGGAGACGGTGGCGAACCTGATGGTGGACGGCGGTTTCGCGCGTGCCGTTCCGGTCTCTTCGGCGGGGGAGTGAGCTTCGCGATGGTGACGTTCGCACAGGCGCAGGAGCGCGCCGAGGAGTGGATCAACGGGGATGTCCCGGCGTACCAGCATCGTGAGGTGCGGGTGCGGGAGTTCGAGCTGGGCTTCGTGGTGTGGGGTGAGGACCGTGCGGAGGGCCCGCGTTCGGATGCGGGCGGGCAGCGGCTGGTGATCGCCCGGGACAGTGGTGAGGCGACGCTGTGGCCGGCGTTGCCGGTGGGTGAGGTGATCCGCCGGTACGAGGAGGAGTACGGCCGGGGCGACGAGGTCGAGGACGCGGTGCCGGCGCCGGCTCCTGCGCGGGTGGATCTGAACCAGACGTCGTTCCTGCTGAGTCCGCCGGAGTGGTTGCAGGAGGCGGCGGACAAGCTGGGCATTCCGGATCGGCGGTCGGGGGAGGGCTCGGGCGCTGCGGTTCCGGCCGGTGCTGATTCCGGTGCCGGTGCCGGTGCCGGTGCCGTTGGCGGTTCGGTCGGTGGGGGTTTCGCCGGGGGCGGGGCGCTTGCCGAGACGCAGGCCGGGGTGCCTGCGGGGGCGGATGCTGCGGCTTCGGGTGTGCCGGCTGGGTCTGGTGGTGCGGGTACGGCCGGTGGGGCTGGGAGCGGTGCGTCGTGGCCGGCGGCCGGGGCGGGCGGTGCGCCGGGTGGTGCGCCGGGTGTGGGCGCGCCCGGTGGGGCGCAGGATGCGCCGAGTGCGCCGGAGGTGCCCGTGGGGGCCACGCCGTGGGCCGGTACGGACACGAATGCGGATGCTGGTGAGGACCGTTCGGTGCCGCTGCCCGCGACGGTGTTCGCGCCGCCGTTGAGCGAGGGGGGCGGCGAGGCTCCGCGGCCGCCGGCAGCGGCTCCGGAGGCGAAGACGGCGTTGATGTCGGGGGGCAGCCAGCTGCCGCCCACGGCGGTCGCGCCGGCGCTCGATGCCTCGAACGCGCCGGGAGCGCCTGCTGCTCCTGGTGCGCCGGGTGCTCCGTTGGGCAGCACGCCTCCGCCGGGCGCGCCGCCGTACGGCTACCCGCAGGGTCCGGCGGCACCTGGTACGCCTCCGCCGGGCGCGCCGGTCTATTCTCCGGCGCCTGGCACTCCGCCTGCGGCCCCTGCTGGTCCTGGTGCGCCGGGCGTTCCGTTGGGCAGCACGCCTCCGCCGGGCGCGCCGCCGTACGGCTACCCGCAGGGTCCGGCGGCACCTGGTACGCCTCCGCCGGGGGCGCCGGTCTACTCTCCGGCGCCCGGTACCTCGCCCGCGGCCCCTGGTGCGCCGGGTGCTCCGCTGGGCAGCACGCCTCCTCCGCCTCCGCCGGGCGCCCAGTCGTACGGCTATCCGCAGGGTCCGGGCGCGCCGGGTGCCCCGGGTGGTCCGCAGGCTGCTCCCGGTTACGGCTATCCGCAGGCGCCGGGCGGCGCCCCGCACGCGCCGCAGCCTCCGGCCGGCCCCGGGCGGCCGCTCGCGCCGCACGCCGGGGACATCGCGGATGCCGCGACGAGCAAGGCCGCGCCGCCGCCGCGCAAGGCGCGCGGTGGGCCGGGCGCGCCGCCGCCTCCGCCGGGCGCCCCTGGTGCGCCGGGCGCGCACCCGGGCTATCCCGCGCCGCCTGCGCCTGGTGTGCCGGGTGCGCCTCCGGGCGGGTATGTGCCGACGCAGCTCGTGTCCGCGCTTGGGCCCGAGGGGCCTGAGGGACAGGGCGTTCCGGGCATTCCGGGCGCTCCCGGTGGTCCGGTGGGCGCGGAGGCGGCGCAGACTCCGGGCGCCCCCCATCCGCCTGGTGCGCCGGGTGCTCCCGGTGGCACGCCCCCGGGCAACGTCCACCACGCGGCCACGATGCTGGCCGACCCGAGTCAGCTGGGAGCGGGCACGCCGCAGCCTCCGGGCGCCCCGGGCATGCCTCCCGCTCCCGGCGCGCCTCAGCCGTCGGGCGCCCCCGGCGCCCCGCAGCCCCCAGGCGCCCCGGGTGTGCCCGGAGCGCCCGGTGCCCCCGGCGCTGCCGGAGGTGGGCGTGGGGCCGTGCACCACGCGGAGACCATGCTGGCCGCGCCGCCTGTGGGCGGCCCGGGCGCACCCCCGCCGCCGCCCGCCCCGGGTGCTCCCGGCATGCCGCCGGGAGCCCCGCAGCCGATGCCGCCGGGTGCGATGCCGCCGCCGGGCGGGCCCCTGCCGGGGCAGCCTCCGGCGTACGGCTATCCGCAGCAGGGGCAGCCGACGGTGGGCCCGGGCTACCAGGCCGTGCTGCGCTATCGCGCGCAGGACGGTTCGGAGCAGCAGCTGATCCGGCGTTCGGCGCCGGGTACGCCGCACCCGGAGTGGCAGATCTTCCACGAGCTGCGGTCGATGAACGTGCCGCCGGACCAGGTGCTGGAGCTGCACACCGAGCTGGAGTCGTGCTCGCTGCCGGGCGCGTACTGCGCGCGGATGATCCGGGATCAGTGGCCGCAGGCGCGGATCACGAGCATCGCGCCGTACGGCACGGATCACGCGAGCCGGCAGCAGGGCATGCAGCAGTTGCTGGCGCACCAGGGCGAGTTGCACCAGGTGGCGGACGGTCCTGCGCGGCCGGCGCCGGTGCGGGCGCCGCTGGCGCCGGTGCAGGCGCTGCCGCCGGTCCCGCCGGAGGCCGTCGCGCAGGAGCTGGCGGCGGTGTTCGGGCCGGGGATCTTCCGGTTCGAGCAGCAGGCGGTGTCGCGGCAGGGTGTGCCGCCGGTCGTGGCGCACACGCTGGTGGTGTCCGGGCTGCCGGTGGACCTGGGCCCGTTCTTCTGGGCGCAGGCCCAGCCGGGCCGTCCGGTGCCGACGCTGGCGGAGCTGGCGGCCGAGCGCGGGGTGCAGCCGGCCTCGGACGCGGGCTCGTACCTCGTCATGGGCACGGACTTCGGCAGGGCGATCTGTGTGCAGTACGGGACGGCGAACATCGTCGCCGTGCCGGTGGAGGCGGGCCCGGGCGGTGCGCCGGTGCCGCCGCAGTTCGTGAACACCGGGCTGCCGGAGTTCGCGCGGTGCCTGGCGCTGCTGGGCCGGATGTGGCGGCTGCGGTTCGGGCTGAACCAGGAGCAGGCGGGCCGCTGGACCGTCGACTTCCAGTCCCAGCTGGCGGCCCTGGACCCGGCGGCGCTCGGTTCGCCGGAGAGCTGGTGGTCGGTGCTGCTGGAGCAGATGTGGGACGGACTGCTGTAGTCCGCGCCCCCGGAGCCTGAGCGATCCTGCCCTTCACGCGCGCGTGAAGGGCAGGATGGGCGGGTGGACTTCGAGCCGTTCCGGGGCGAGCTGGTGGCGTACTGCTACCGCATGGTGGGCTCGTTCCACGAGGCCGAGGACCTGACGCAGGAGACGATGCTGCGTGCGTGGAAGGCCCGGGACCGCTACGACCCCGCGCGGGCGTCCGTACGGACCTGGCTGTACCGGATCGCGACCAACGTCTGTCTGACCGCACTTCAGGGCCGCGCGCGCCGCCCGCTGCCGTCGGGGCTCGGTGCGCCGAGCGAGGATCCGGGTGCGCCGCTCGCGCCGGCGCTCGACGTTCCCTGGCTGGAGCCGTTTCCCGAGGCGCGGTACGACGTGGAGGCGCGCGCGGACCTGCGGCTCGCGCTGGTGGCGGCGCTGCAGCTGCTGCCCCCGCGGCAACGGGCCGTCCTGGTGCTGCGCGAGGTGCTGGAGTTCTCCGCGGCCGAGGTCGCGGGCCGGCTGGGGACGTCGGTGGCGGCCGTCAACAGCGCGCTGCAACGGGCGCGCGCCGCCGTCGGGCGCGGGGGCGGCGCGGGCGAGGTCGCCGAGCCGGACGATCCCGAGGCGCGGGCGGTGGTGCAGCGGTATGTGCGCGCCTTCGAAGCGGCCGATGTGCCGGCGCTGGTGCGGCTGCTCACCGAGGACGCGGTGCTGGAGATGCCGCCGGTGCCGCTCTGGTACCGGGGCGGCCGGGACTACGGCCGGTTCATGGAGCGGGTGTTCGCGTTGCGCGGGACCGGCTGGCGGGTGCGGCGCGTGGCGGCCAACGCGCAACCGGCGCTCGCCGCTTACGCGCCGGAGCCCGGTGGCGGCCACCGGCTGCACACCGTGCAGGTGCTGACGGTCACCGGCGGCCGCATCGCGCGCAACGTGGTGTTCGCGGACCCGCGCGTGCTGGCCGCGTTCGCGCCGCCCGCCCTTTTCCCGTGACGTTCCGGTGGGAGCGATGAGTCCCGCGGGTGGTGCCGGTAGGTACCGGTGAGCATCCGAGTGAAGGGACTTGCGCCATGAGCGTCGTCGTCATCGAGTTCGTCACCCTGGACGGGATCGTGTCCGATCCGGACGGTTCCGCGGGCACCTCGTACGGAGGGTGGGCCTTCAGGCACGGCCCCGAGGCGGTCGCCGGGGACAAGTTCCGTCTCGGTCGTGTCCTGGACGAGGGGGTCATGCTGCTGGGCCGTACCACCTGGGAGCTGTTCGCGCGGCTGTGGCCGGGGCGGGACGATCCTCCCCCGCAAGCGGGGGGACCCCCAGCCGCGCGGCTGAACGCGGTGCCCAAGCTGGTCGCCTCGCGCACCGCGCCCGACGTGTCCGCGTGGTCGAACTAGAGCCTCCTGGAGGGCGATCTCCTTCAGGCCGTACGGGCCGAGCGGCGGGATGTGATCGTCACCGGGAGCCTCGCCGTCGTGCACGCCTTGATGACGGCCCGTCTCGTCGACGAGTACCGGCTGCTGACCTTCCCCGGTCGTCCTGGGCGAGGGCCGGCGGCTGTTCCCGGCGGGGAGTCCCTCCGCCGACCTGGAGTGCCTGTCGGCCGAACGGGTGGGCGCGGTCGTCCTCACCCGGCACCGGAGGGCCGGGCGATGACGGTCCGTTTCCTCGCCCTGTAGGAGAGGCCGGCCGGGCGCCGTCCGGCGCCCGTCCGCAGCATGGTCGTCACCCTGGAGGGGGACGTGCTCCGGGCGGCCCGTGCAGTGCCCCGAAGACCGTACGGATCGCGAAGTGCGCATGCCGCGGGGATCCTACCGTGACATTCTGCGGAGTGTCGTGTTATGCGCGCTTACATCCGATCCATCAAGATGTGCGCGAAATGATGCTGTCGAGTACGTCCGGCGGAGAGGGGTTCCCAGGGTGAGCAGCGCATCGGCGACGCCGTACGGCTTCGCGACCGTCCGGGGGCGCGGCTACCGCCCCGATCAGGTCGACGCGTACCTGGAGGCACTGTCGCTGGACCGTGATGCCGCGTGGGAGCGTGCCGCGCGGCTGACCGTGCTCGCCAAGGACATGAGGGCGGAGGCCGCGCAGCTGCGCGAGGCCGTCGCGCAGCTTCCGCCCCAGGCGTACGAGACGCTCGGGGAGAGCGCACGGAGTCTGTTCCAGCTCGCGCTGGAGGAAGCGGCGGAGGTCCGTGACCGTGCGCGGCGCGAGACACAGCAGCAGGTCGCGCAGGCCGAAGCCCAGGCCCTCGGCGTACGTCAGGCGGCGCAGGAAGCCGCCGACGCGCTCTGCGCGGAAGCCGAGGAACACGCCCGCCAGTGCCTCCTTGCGGCGCACGCCGAAGTCGACGCCCTGCGCATCGGCAGCCGGCGCGAAGCGAAGGAAGGACGCGCGGCGGCGCTCGCCGAGTTGCGCGACGTACGGCAGCGCACCACCGTCGTGCTCGCCGAGCAGACCCGGGAGCACGCCGAGCAGTGGGCCGCTCTCGAGCGCGAGGAGGCCGAGCAGCTGGCCGCGCTGGCGGACCGCCACGCCGAGCAGGTCTCCCGCGCGGAGGCCTCCCTGGCCGAGGCGAAACGTGCGCATGCCGAGGCCGAGGAGTCCGCACGCCGCAGCCACGAGGAGGCACACGCGCGTGCCGCGGAAATCCTCGCCGAGGCCCGCCTGCGCGAGGAGCGCATCACCCGGGACACGGAAGAGATGCTGCGCGAGCACGGCGAGACCTGGGACGACGTGCAGGCGCACATGGACCACGTGCGCGACAGCCTGATCACGCTGCAGGGCAGAGCGGCACTCGAAGAGCGGTAGCCTCCGGCCGGGGCCGCGTCATCTCCCCCTGCGGACCGCGCCCGCCAGGATCCACCCCTCCACCGCCTCGTACTGGCGCCGCTGTTCCTGCGCCGTACGGCGGCCCGAGAGGACCGTGCCCAGCCAGCCGAAGAAGAAGCCGGCCGGGATGGAGACGATGCCGGTCGTGGTGAACGGGAACCAGTTGAAGTCGGCGTGCGGGAAGGCCGCGGCGGGCGAGCCGGAGACGAGGTTGGTGCCCGGCATGAGCAGCAGCACGCTCAGCGAGCCCCCGATCAGCGTGCCCAACAGGCCGCTTCGGGTGTAGCGGCGCCAGAAGAGGCCGTACACCAGGGCGGGTGCGAGCGCGGAGGCGCCGAGGCAGAAGGAGAGGGTGATCAGGGGCTGGAGACTGTGGTGCTGCACCAGGGTGGCCAGCAGGATCGTCGGCACGCCTATGGCGAGCGCCGAGAGCCGGGCCAGGGCCATCTCCCGGCGGGCCGGCATCTCCTGCACACGGGCGGCGAAGACGTCGTGGGCAAGGGAGTTGGCGCAGGCGAGGATCATCCCGGCCACCGAGGCGAGCAAGGTCAGGAAGATCGCCGTGGTGACCATGGTGAACAGGAGCGTCTCGGCCGTCGACACGTCGGTGCCGAAGGCGGCCCGCGAGCCCAGCAGGTAGGCCGTGTTGCCCTGCGGGTCGGCCGCCGCGATCGTCGCAGGTCCGACCAGGGCGGTGGCGCCGAACCCGATCACCGTGATGACCAGCACGAACAGGGCCACGATCGACACCGCCCAGGACAGCGAGCGGCGCACCTGCCGGGCGCTGGAGGCGGTGTACATGCGCATGGTGATGTGTGGCAGGCAGGCGCCGCCGAGCACGATCGTCAGCTCGGAAGTGATCATGTCCAGCCGGGCGTCGGGGCGGTTGCCGAACTGGAGTCCGGAGTGCAGGAAGGCCGGCCCGGCCCCGCTCTGCCGTGCCGCCGCGTCGAACAGGGCGCCCGGGTCCCAGTCGAAGTGGCGCAGGATGAGTACGGCGACCACGGCGCCCGAACCGACCAGCATCACGATCTTCAGGATCTGGATGAGCGCGGTGCCCTTCATGCCCCCGATGGCCGCGTAGCTGATCATCAGTGCGCCGACTCCCACGACGCAGCCGGTCTTCAGCGACTCGTTGGAGAAGCCCAGGATGAACGCCATCAGCTGCCCGGTGCCGGCCAGCTGGACCAGCATCAGCGGCAGCAGCGCGGCGATCGTCACGGCGCAGGCCGCGATCCGCACGCTCCGGCCCGGCAGCCGGCGGGCCAGCGCGTCGCCCATGGTGAACCGGCCCGCGTTGCGCAGCGGTTCGGCCAGCAGGAACATCAGCAGCATCAGCGACAGCGCCGTACTGAGGGCGAGCACGACACCGTCGTAGCCGCACAGGGCGATCACCCCGCCGGTGCCGAGGACGGTGGCCGCGGAGATGTAGTCGCCGGCGATCGCCAGGCCGTTGCGCAGCGGGGACAGGGAGCCGTAGCCGGTGTAGAACTCGTCGAGGTCGTCGTGGTCGGGGCCGGTCATCACGCACAGCAGCAGGGTGAGGGTGCCGACGGCGCAGAAGGCGACCAGGGACATGGCCTGGGACGAGCCGCTGAATGCGGTGAAGCCGGCCGGGTGCGCGGAGAGGGCGCCGGTCATCGGGTGGCTCCTCGCCTCGCGTCCAGTTCGGCCTCCTTGCGGATGCGGTCCGCGAGCGGGTCGACGTGGCGGCGCGCGGTGTGCTCGTACAGGGCGATCGCGAGCCAGGTGACCGGGAGTTGGAGGAGGGCGAGCAGCAGGCCGGCGGGGACGCCGTCGGCGACGGTGCGCGTCATGACGTGCGGTGCGAACGCGGACAGCACGAGGAAGAGCGTGAAGTAGCCGAGCGCGGTGAGTGTGGCGGTGCGCCGCTGCCAGCGGTAGGCGCTGCGCAGCAGGCGGAGGTCGCTGTGGTGCCCGATGGGTGCGCGGGCCGGCTGGTGCCGGGGGCGGGGCGGCTGCGGGGGCGGGGGCTGCCAGGGGTAGGTGGGGCGGGCGGGATACGGCGGTGGGTGCGGCGGGTTGTAGGACATCCCGGGGCTCCTCGCGTGGCTCGGGTCCGTGGCGGCGGACCGCAGGGAGGTGGGGAGCGGAGCCATGCACGCTACTCGCGGGTTCACACCCGCGCAGGGTTTTCCCCGAACTGGCCGGTCGGTATGCGCTTACTGCGCGGAAACGGCGTCCGACCTGGGGTGTTACCCGCGTTAACCCACATCGTGATGTCTCATTCCCTGAGCACGGGGAATCTGCGCGGCGCCAGCAGCAACAGCACCAGGAAGGCCAGCGCCGCCGCACATGACGCCCCCAGGTACACCGCGTGCACGGCGTCCGCGATCGCCCGCCGCGTCGCCTCCGGCGCCGTACCCGAGTTCAACGCGCGCGTGACGGACTCCAGGTCGCCCGAGCCGCCCAGTCGCGCGGCCAGCACCCCGTTGGCGACGGCGCCGAACAGCGAGGCGCCCACCGTCTGCCCGGTCTGCCGGCAGAACAGCACCGAGGCGGTCGTCGTGCCCCGCTCCGACCAGCCCACCGTGGACTGCACCCCGATGATCAGCGGCAGCTGGAACAGCCCCAGCACCCCGCCCAGCGCCAGCATCAGCAGCATCGGCTGCCACCAGGAACCGGGATAGGGCAGGAACGGGAACGCGAGCAGGACCAGCGCGCCCGCCCCGATGCCGATCAGCGCGGTGTCACGGAAGCCGATGCGCCGGTACACGTGCTGGCTGAGCGCCGCCGACCCCGACCAGGTCAACGTCCATACACACAGCACGAGACCGGCGGCCGCGGGGCCGAGGCCGAGCACCGACTGGGCGTACGTCGGCAGGAACACCGCCGGTGCCACCATCAGCAGCCCCAGCGCGCCGAACGCCAGATTGACGGCCGCGATCGTACGGCGCCGCCACACCCACCCCGGGATGATCGGCTCTGCCGCCCGCCGCTCGACCCACACCACCACACCCACCAGCGCGAGCCCCGTGCCCAGCAGCGCGAGCGAGGGCGCCGACAGCCACGGCCAGGCCACCCCGCCCTGCACCAGCGCGGTCAGCAGCACCCCGCCGCATGCGAACACCGCGAGCGCGCCGGCCCAGTCCACGCGCGCGCGGGCGGCCTTTTCCCGTTCGGGCTCGTGCAGGTGACGCACGATCAGCCACAGCGCGGCGGCGCCGATCGGCAGGTTGACGAGGAAGATCCAGCGCCAGCCGGCGTAGGCGGCCAGCACCCCGCCGAGCCCCGGCCCGGCCACCGCGGACACCGCCCACACGGTGGACAGCCTGGCCTGGATCCTCGGGCGCTCGGCCAGCGGGTACAGGTCGGCGGCCAGCGTCTGCACCGTCCCCTGCAACGCCCCGCCGCCCAGGCCCTGCACGATCCGGAACGCGATCAGCGCCGCCATGTTCCACGCCCCGGCGCACAGCAGCGAGCCCAGCAGGAACACGGCCGCGCCCGCCACCAGGACGGGCTTGCGGCCGAAGGTGTCGGACAGCTTGCCGTAGACGGGGAGCGTGACGGTGACGGCGAGCAGATAGCCGGAGAACAGCCAGGAGAAGACCGAGAACCCGCCGAGGTCGCCGACGATCTGCGGTACGGCGGTGGAGACGATGGCGGCGTCGAGCGCGGCCAGCGCCATCGAGAGCATCAGAGCGGCGACGACGGCGCCCCTGGTGCGGGTGCCCTGCCCCGTCGTGGCGCCGTTGCGTATCGCGGGTGTCGTACTCCCCACCGGATCCCCTCCCTGTGCCCCCTGCACCTATCTCCGGTACGACACCTTCCCATGTGAGGGGGAACTTGACCCTGACGCGACGGAAGGGTGGAGCCTTGCTGGGCCGGAGGGTGGAGCCGACCCCGAGAAGCACTCCACCCGGCGGTGGACCACCCCTAGGGGTATCTCCGTACTACGGACCGGGGAGGGTTCGTACCGCCGGAGGAGGAGATGGGCCCGGTCCGGTCCTTAACCTGGCTTTACGCCGCTGGGGGGCGGCTGACCGAACCGGCGGGGGTGGGGTTTTCCCCCGCCCAAGAGGGGGCTTCGCACCAGCGCGCGGCACACCCGCCGCACGCGAGACTCGGCGAGTACCCACGACGACGCACCGGACCACCGGGGCGCAACCGCAGACCTGTCGACCGATATAGGAGACATACCGTGACATCGGCTGTGACCATTCCCAGGCATGGGGGCACTGGAGGGCGTACGGCCGTTGCCGCGCGGGCGCGGCAGGTCGTCAAGGCGTACGGGTCCGGCGAGACCCGTGTCGTCGCCCTGGACCACGTCGACGTGGACATCGCCCGCGGTCAGTTCACCGCGATCATGGGCCCCTCGGGGTCCGGCAAGTCCACGCTGATGCACTGCCTCGCCGGGCTCGACACCGTGACCGGCGGTCAGATCTACCTGGACGAGACCGAGATCACCGGGCTGAAGGACAAGAAGCTCACCCGGCTGCGCCGGGACCGCATCGGGTTCATCTTCCAGGCGTTCAACCTGCTGCCGACCCTGAACGCGCTCGAGAACATCACGCTGCCCATGGACATCGCGGGCCGCAAGCCGGACCGGGCGTGGCTGGACCGGGTCGTGGAGACCGTCGGGCTCGCCGGACGGCTCAAGCACCGGCCCACCCAGCTCTCCGGCGGCCAGCAGCAGCGCGTCGCCGTGGCCCGCGCCCTCGCCGCCCGCCCGGAGATCATCTTCGGTGACGAGCCCACCGGAAACCTCGACTCGCGCGCGGGAGCCGAAGTGCTCGGCTTCCTGCGGCGGTCCGTGGACGAGCTGGGCCAGACCATCGTGATGGTCACCCACGACCCGGTGGCCGCCTCCTACGCGGACCGCGTGCTCTACCTCGCCGACGGCCGGATCGTCGACGAGATGTACCAGCCGACGGCCGATCAGGTCCTGGACCGCATGAAGGACTTCGACGCCCGGGGGCGTACGTCATGACCGTCCTGAAGACCTCGATGCGCAACTTCTTCGCGCACAAGGGCCGCATGGCCCTGTCGGCGGTCGCGGTGCTGCTGTCGGTCGCCTTCGTCTGCGGCACCCTGGTGTTCACCGACACGATGAACACCACCTTCGACAAGCTGTTCCAGGCCACGTCGTCGGACGTACAGGTCAGCGCCAAGGGAGCCTCCGACACCGGGGAGACCACCTCGCGCACCGGCAAGCCGCCGGTCATGCCGGCCTCCGTGCTCGGTGAGATCCGCAAGGCCCAGGGCGTGAAGGCGGCCGAGGGCACGGTGTTCTCCACCGCGGCGACCGTCGTCGACGCCCAGAAGGACAAGCTCGGCTCCGGCAGCGGCCCGACCATCGTCGGCAGCTGGAACACCAACGACGCCCGCACCATGAAGATCACCTCCGGTACGGCGCCCAAGGGCCCCGGCCAGGTCATGGTCGACGCGGACACCGTCAAGAAGCACCACCTCAAGCTCGGCGACGACATCGGTGTGATCAACGCCGTCGGTACGCACCACGCGCGCGTGTCCGGCATCGCCACCTTCACCGTCACCAACCCCGGCGCGGCCATCTTCTACCTGGACACGAAGACCGCCCAGCAGACCCTGATCGGCGAGACCGGCGTGTACACCAGCGTCAACATCACCGCCGCCAAGGGCGTCACCGACGCGCAGCTGAAGAAGAACGTCGTCGCCGAACTCGGCCACGGCTACAAGGTGCAGACCGCCAAGGAAATCGCCGACGCCAACCAGAAGAGCCTCAAGAGCTCCCTGGACGTCATGAAGTACGCCATGCTCGGCTTCGCCGGGATCGCCTTCCTGGTCGGCATCTTCCTGATCATCAACACCTTCTCGATGCTGGTCGCCCAGCGCACCCGGGAGATCGGCCTGATGCGGGCCATCGGCTCCTCCCGCCGCCAGGTCAACCGGTCCGTGCTCGTCGAGGCCCTGCTGCTCGGCTTCATCGGGTCCGCGCTCGGCGTCGGCGCGGGCATCGGCGTCGCCGTCGGACTGATGAAGCTCATGGGCACCCTGGGCATGCACCTGTCCACCGACGACCTGACCGTCGGCTGGACCACCCCGGTGACCGGCCTGCTCCTCGGTGTTGTGGTCACCGTCCTGGCGGCCTACCTGCCGGCCCGGCGCGCCGGCAAGGTCTCCCCGATGGCCGCCCTGCGCGACGCGGGCGCCCCCGCCGACGCCAAGGCGGGCATCGTCCGGGCCCTGATCGGCCTGGTCCTCACCGGCGCCGGCACCGCGAGCCTGTTCGCGGCCGCCAACGCCGACAAGGCCAAGGCCGGCTCGTCCTGGCTGGGCCTCGGGGTGCTCCTCACCCTGATCGGGTTCGTCGTCATCGGCCCGCTCCTCGCCGGCGGCCTCGTCCGCGTCCTCGGCGCGGTCATACTGCGGATCTTCGGCCCCGTCGGCCGCATGGCCGAGCGCAACGCCCTGCGCAACCCGCGCCGCACCGGCGCCACCGGCGCCGCCCTGATGATCGGCCTGGCCCTGGTGGCCTGCCTGTCGGTGGTCGGCTCCTCCATGGTGGCCTCCGCCACCGACCAGCTCGACAAGACGGTCGGCACCGACTTCATCATCCAGCCGGACAACCCGCAGAACGGTCTCATCACCGCGCAGGCGGTCAAGGTCATCAAGGCCACGCCGGGCCTCGCGCGGGTCACCGAGTACCGGCCGACGGAGGCCGACTTCACCACCCCGGACGGCCAGACGCTCAAGGACACCGACATCACGGCGGCCGACCCGACGTACGCGACCGACCTGCACAAGAAGACCGTCGTCGGGAACCTCAAGGACGCCTACCTGCCCGACTCGATGTCCTTCCCCGAGAAGTTCGCCAAGGCCCACGGCATCCACCTCGGCTCGAAGATCACCGTGGCGTTCAAGGACGGCTCCACCGCCCACCTGACGGTCCGCGCGATCACCAGCAGCGACGAGGTGATCGACCAGGGCGCCAAGTACACCTCGCTCGCCACGCTCGCCACGTACGTGCACAAGATGCCGCTCGACCAGATGGTCTTCGCCACCGCCAAGGACGGGCAGCAGGCTGCCGCCTACAAGGCGCTGAAGGCGGCCCTGCACGACGACCACCCCGAGCTGACCGTGCGCGACCAGACCGACTACAAGAAGGCGCTGAAGGACCAGATCGGCCAGCTGCTGAGCATGATCTACGGCCTGCTGGCACTCGCGATCATCGTCGCGATCCTCGGTGTGGTGAACACCCTCGCCCTGTCGGTGGTCGAACGCACCCGCGAGATCGGCCTCATGCGGGCGATCGGCCTCTCCCGCCGCCAGCTGCGCCGCATGATCCGCCTGGAGTCCGTGGTGATCGCCGTCTTCGGCGCCCTGCTGGGCCTCGGCCTCGGCATGGGCTGGGGCGCGACCGCCCAGAAGCTCCTCGCGCTGGAAGGCATGAAGGTCCTGGAGATCCCCTGGCCGACGATCACCGCGGTCTTCATCGGCTCGGCCTTCGTGGGCCTGTTCGCCGCCCTGATCCCGGCGTTCCGGGCAGGCCGGATGAACGTACTGAACGCCATCGCGACGGACTAGCCAACAGCCACCGCATACGGGGGTTGCGGGGGAAGACCCGGTGCCGGGGAGTCTTGGGACTTCCCGGCACCGGGCTCTTTGCGCGTCCACTTCTCGGCCGGCCGAGTCGGCTGGCGGGCGAGCCACGGCTCCGGGCAAGGCACAGCGGAGGTTATCCACAGCCCCGGCGCCGAGAAGCGCAGCGTCGTACGCTGGACACCCCCGGCCGCTCCCCGCGTCGGGCACTTTGCGTTGCCCACCCCTGGACGGAAAGCCCCCCATGAGCCTGCACGGTCTGCTCGACGCCGTAGTCAAGGACCCCGCCCTCGCGGAAGCGATCAACGCGGCCGCGGACGGCAACCGCATGCACATCGACCTGGTCGGCCCCCCGGCGGCCCGCCCCTTCGCGGTCGCCGCCCTCGCCCGCGAGGCCGCCCGCCCGGTGCTCGCGGTCACGGCGACGGGCCGGGAGGCCGAGGACCTGGCCGCCGCCCTGCGCTCGCTGCTGCCCGCCGAGGGCGTCGTGGAGTACCCCTCCTGGGAGACCCTCCCGCACGAGCGCCTCAGCCCGCGCAGCGACACCGTCGGCCGCCGCCTCGCCGTCCTGCGCCGCCTCGCCCACCCCCGCCCGGACGACCCCGAGACCGGCCCGGTCTCCGTGGTCGTCGCACCCGTGCGCTCCGTACTCCAGCCGCAGGTCAAGGGCCTCGGCGACCTGGAACCGGTGTCCCTGAAGACGGGCCAGACGGCCGACCTGAACGAGGTCGTCGAAGCCCTCGCGGCCGCCGCCTACGCGCGCGTGGAGCTCGTGGAGAAGCGCGGCGAGTTCGCCGTACGCGGCGGCATCCTGGACGTGTTCCCGCCCACCGAGGAACACCCCCTGCGCATCGAGTTCTGGGGCGACGACGTCGAGGAGATCCGCTACTTCAAGGTCGCCGACCAGCGCTCCCTCGAAGTCGCCGAACACGGCGTGTGGGCCCCGCCCTGCCGCGAACTGCTGCTCACGGACGACGTGCGCGCCCGCGCGCGTGCCCTCGCCGAACAGCACCCGGAGCTGGGCGAACTCCTCGGCAAGATCGCCGAGGGCATCGCGGTGGAGGGCATGGAGTCCCTGGCACCGGTCCTGGTGGACGACATGGAGCTGCTGCTCGACGTCCTGCCCAAGGGCGCCATGGCCGTCGTGTGCGACCCGGAGCGGGTACGCACGCGTGCCGCCGACCTCGTCGCCACCTCCCAGGAGTTCCTGCAGGCGTCCTGGGCGGCCACCGCGGGTGGCGGCGAGGCGCCCATCGACGTCGGCGCGGCCTCCCTGTGGTCCATCGCCGACGTCCGCGACCGGGCGCGCGAGCTGGACGTGATGTGGTGGTCGGTGTCCCCGTTCGCGGCCGACGAAGAGCTGGACGCAGACACCCTCAAATTCGGGATGCACGCCCCCGAGACCTACCGCGGCGACACCGCGAAAGCCCTCGCCGACACCAAGGGCTGGCTCGCCGACGGCTGGCGCACGGTCTACGTCACCGAGGGCCACGGCCCCGCCGCCCGCACCGTCGAGGTACTCGGCGGCGAGGGCATCGCGGCCCGCCTCGACGCCGACCTCGGCGACCTGAGCCCCTCCGTCGTGCACGTCTCCTGCGGCTCGATCGACTACGGCTTCGTGGACCCCGCGCTCCGGCTCGCCGTCCTCACCGAGACCGACCTGTCCGGCCAGAAGGCGGCCGGCAAGGACGGCGCCCGCATGCCGGCCCGCCGCCGCAAGACCATCGACCCGCTCACCCTGGAGCCCGGCGACTACATCGTCCACGAACAGCACGGCGTCGGCCGCTACATCGAGATGGTGCAGCGCACGGTGCAGGGCGCCACCCGCGAGTACCTCGTCGTGGAGTACGCCCCCGCCAAGCGCGGCCAGCCCGGCGACCGCCTCTACATCCCCACCGACCAGCTGGAACAGATCACCAAGTACGTCGGCGGCGAGGCCCCCACCCTGCACCGCCTCGGCGGCGCCGACTGGACGAAGACCAAGGCCCGCGCGAAGAAGGCCGTCAAGGAGATCGCCGCCGACCTGATCAAGCTCTACAGCGCCCGCATGGCCGCCCCCGGCCACGCCTTCGGCGGCGACTCGCCCTGGCAGCGCGAGCTGGAGGACGCCTTCCCGTACGCGGAGACCCCCGACCAGCTCACCACCATCGCCGAGGTCAAGGAGGACATGGAGAAGTCGGTCCCCATGGACCGCCTGATCTGCGGCGACGTCGGCTACGGCAAGACCGAGATCGCGGTCCGCGCCGCCTTCAAGGCCGTACAGGACGGCAAACAGGTCGCCGTCCTCGTCCCCACGACCCTGCTGGTGCAGCAGCACTTCGGCACCTTCTCCGAGCGCTACTCGCAGTTCCCGGTGAACGTCCGGGCCCTGTCCCGCTTCCAGACCGACACCGAGGCCAAGGCCGTCCTGGAAGGCCTCAACGAGGGCGCCGTGGACGTCGTCATCGGCACCCACCGCCTCTTCTCCTCCGAGACGAAGTTCAAGGACCTCGGCCTGGTCATCGTGGACGAGGAACAGCGCTTCGGCGTCGAGCACAAGGAACAGCTGAAGAAGCTGCGCGCCAACGTCGACGTGCTCACCATGTCCGCGACCCCGATCCCGCGCACCCTGGAGATGGCGGTCACCGGCATCCGCGAGATGTCCACGATCACCACACCCCCGGAGGAGCGCCACCCGGTCCTCACCTTCGTCGGGCCGTACGAGGAGAAGCAGATCGGCGCCGCCATCCGCCGCGAACTGCTGCGCGAGGGCCAGGTCTTCTACATCCACAACCGGGTCGAGTCCATCGACCGCGCGGCGGCGCGACTGCGCGAGATCGTCCCCGAGGCACGCATCGCCACCGCCCACGGCCAGATGTCGGAGTCGGCCCTGGAACAGGTGGTCGTCGACTTCTGGGAGAAGAAGTTCGACGTCCTGGTGTCGACCACGATCGTCGAGTCCGGCATCGACATCTCCAACGCCAACACCCTGATCGTGGAGCGCGGCGACACCTTCGGCCTGTCCCAGCTGCACCAGCTGCGCGGCCGCGTCGGCCGTGGCCGCGAGCGCGGGTACGCCTACTTCCTGTACCCGCCGGAGAAGCCGCTGACCGAGACGGCCCACGAGCGCCTCGCCACGATCGCCCAGCACACCGAGATGGGCGCCGGCATGTACGTGGCCATGAAGGACCTGGAGATCCGCGGCGCCGGCAACCTGCTCGGCGGCGAGCAGTCCGGACACATCGCCGGCGTCGGCTTCGACCTGTACGTGCGCATGGTCGGCGAGGCCGTCGCCGACTACCGGCGCCAGCTGGAGACCGGCGAGATCGAGGAGGAGCCGCCGCTCGAGGTCAAGATCGAGCTGCCCGTCGACGCGCACGTCCCGCACGACTACGCGCCCGGCGAGCGCCTGCGCCTCCAGGCGTACCGGGCCATCGCCTCCGCCAACTCCGAGGAGGACATCAAGGCCGTCCGCGAGGAACTCACCGACCGCTACGGCAAGCTGCCCGAGCCGGTGGAGAACCTGCTGCTGGTGGCCGGCCTCAGGATGCTCGCGCGCGCGTGCGGCGTCGGCGAGATCGTCCTGCAGGGCACCAACATCCGCTTCGCACCGGTGGAGTTGCGCGAATCGCAGGAGCTGCGGGTCAAGCGGCTGTACCCGGGCACGGTCATCAAGCCGGCCGTGCACCAGGTGCTCGTCCCACGCCCCAAGACAGCGAAGGTGGGCGGCAAGCCGCTCGTCGGCCGGGAACTGCTGGGCTGGGTCGGGGAGTTCCTCGCCTCGATCCTGGGGTCATAGGTGACGACGGGGGGCGCGGGGCGTGCGGATCGGTGAACTGGCGCAGGCGACCGGGGCGACACCGCGCGCCCTGCGCCACTACGAGCAGGCGGGCCTGATCACCTCCGCACGCACCGCCAACGGCTATCGCGACTACGCCCCCGGTACGGCCGTCCGCGTCCGCAACATCCGCCACCTGCTGGAGGCGGGCCTGACCCTGGACGACGTACGGGCCTTCCTGCCCTGCCTGGACGGCGACGTCGCCGCCACTCCCGTCCCCGCGAAGGGCCTGCGGATCGCCCGGGACCGGCTCGCCGTCCTGGACGCACGGATAGCGGCACAGACGGCGGTACGGGAGCGGCTGGTGGCGGCACTGCGGGAGGCGGGCGAGACGGTCTGACCCGAGGACCCCGGCAGGACGTGACGGTCAGGCGACCACCGCCCCGCCGTCCACCGGCAGCACCACGCCGGTCACGAACGACGCCTGCGGGGAGGCGAGGCGGGTGATGGCCCAGGCGACCTCCTCGGGGCGGCCGACCCGGCCGAGCGGAGTGTGGTCGAGCTGCCACTTGCGGATGGTGGCCCGCTGCTCCGGGGTGTACCCCGAGTGGTCGGCGATCGGTGTCTCGATCGCACCCGGGGCCACGGCGACCACCCGGATCCCGAGCGGCGCCAGTTCGACCGCCCAGCTGCGGGTCAGCACCTCCAGGGCCGCCTTCCCCGCCGCGTACAGCGAGTTGCCGGGCCAGCCGCGCTGGCCGACGGCGGTCGTCACGTTCACCACGACACCCCGGCTCTCCTCCAGCGCAGGAAGTGCGGCCTGTGTGAGCAGGACGGGAGCGAGCAGGTTCGTCTCCAGCAGCGGCCGCACGCCGTCGCGGGTGTAGGTGCGCAGGGAATCGGTGGTGACGACCGCCGCGTTGTGGACGAGCACGTCGAGACGGCCGCACCGCTCCAGAACGGTCCGTACGACGGTCTCGGGCCCGTCCTCGGCGGTGATGTCGGCGGGCAGCGGTGTGATCCCGGGGTGTCCTTCGGCGGTCTCGGCCAGGGGCCCGGGCCGGCGGCCGACCGCGACGACCTGTGCCCCCTCGGCGGCGAACGCGCGTGCGGTGGCGCGGCCGATACCGGTGCCGGCGCCGGTGACGAGGACGGTACGGGGGCCCTGCGGGCGGGTGGTTTCACTCATGGCGGGATCCTCGGACCCTGACGCCGGTGTCAGGGTCAAGTCCCGCCGAGGCAGGGCCTCTCCTTCAACCGTCCGCCGAGCGGGACCAGGTTCGGGCAGTCTGGTCGGTGTCAGCTTCTGGGCGGTCACGAGTGAGGGCCGGGCAAGGGGGAGGGGCACGTCATGTCCGAGCACGTCGGCAAGGCCGTGGAAGAGGGAGCAGGGGCCGGGGAGCCCGTGGAACCGGCGCGCGTACGGCGGCTCTGGCACCTGATGGAACCCCTCCACGCGCTGCTCTACTACGCGCCCGAGGTCTCCGAACAGGCGGCCGCGCTCGGATACGACACGGCGGACCGCTGGCCGAGATACTTCCCGCTGCGCGCCGCCCCGTTGGGGGAGGCCGGTGCCGAACGGGTGGCCTCCGCCTTCTACAGCTTCAGCCCCCGCATGGTCGCCGAGCACATCGACCCGGCGTGGAACATCGCGAGCCCGCGGGAGGTACTGGCCGCGCGCCTGCGAGGCATCGACCGGACCTACCGCACTCTCCTCGGCGACCGCGTCGACAGCCCCGAACTCGCCGAGGCCGCCGCCCTCGCCCGCCGCGCGGCCCAGGCGGCCGGCACCGCGGGCCGCCCGCTCGCCGCGGCCAACGCCGAACTGCACTGGCCCGAGGCCCCGCACCTCCAGCTGTGGCAGGCGGCCACGATCCTGCGCGAACACCGCGGCGACGGCCACATAGCCGCCCTGCTCCTCGCGGACCTCGACCCCGTCGAGTCCCTGGTGTCCTTCGCCGCGATAGGCGCCGCGTCCGTCGAGCGCTTCGAGAGCCGCGGCTGGAGCAGCGCGCAGTGGTCCTCCGCCCGCGCCCGCCTGGCCGCCCGAGGCCTGGTCGAGGCGGACGGTACGGCCACACCGGCGGGCCGCGCCCTGCGCCGCGACGTCGAGGAGCACACCGACCGCCTCGCCGCCGGCCCCTGGCAGGCCCTCGGCCGGGCCGCCACCGACCGCCTCGCCGATCTCCTCGGCGACTACTGGGTCGCGGTCCTGTCCTCCGGACTGCTGCCCTCGGAGTCCACGCTGGGCATAGGCAAGGTGTGAGCGGGCGCACGAACCCGCCCGCCGGGCTCCCCCTCCTGGGCGCCACATGCCCCAAGTCGAGCCCTGCTTGCCCCGAATCATCCCTTTAGGCCTCATCTGGCGGGCGGCGCACGCCCGTTACCGTGGGGCACAAGAACGATTCGCCCGCAGGGCCGGGGCGGACCAGGGTGAGCAAGGGGGACGCACAGTGACGCGTCTGAGGGGCGGAGCGATCACCGCCGTGGTCGTCATATCGGTCGCCGTGGCCGGCTGCACGGCCGAGCAGACCAAGGGGTCTTCCGGACCCACGGGAACAGGGGGCGGGGGAGCGGCCCTGACCGCCGTCGGCTCACTGACCGTCAAGGGCCGCGCCCCGAAAACCGGCTACTCCCGGGCCCGGTTCGGCACCGCCTGGGCCGACACCGACTCCAACTCCTGCGACACCCGCGACGACATACTCAAACGCGACCTGAAGGCGGCGAAGACCACCGGCGGCACCTGCAAGGTCACCTACGGCCTGCTCGAGCCGGACCCGTACTCCGGCAAGGACATCACCTACCGGCGCGGCCGCAGCCAGGTCGACATCGACCACGTCGTCGCCCTCTCGGACGCCTGGCAGAAGGGCGCCAAGTACTGGGATCCCAGCAAGCGCATAGCCCTGGCCAACGACCCCCTCAACCTCCTGGCGGTCGACGCGAGCACCAACCGCGGCAAGGGCGACGGGGACACAGCCACCTGGGTCCCGCCCAACACGGCCTATCGCTGCACCTATGTGGCCGCCCAGGTGGCCGTCAAGAAGAAGTACGGCCTGTGGGTCACCGACGCCGAGAAGGCCGCGATGAAGAAGGTCCTCGCCGCCTGCCCGGACCAGAAACTCCCCACAGGGGGCAATCCGACCAAGGCCCCCGAGCGGTTCCGGGCGCGGTGAGCCGAGGGCATCGGCCCTGAACCCGCTTGCCCAGGTGACCGGCCGGCGCCTGGGCAAGCCGGTGCTGATGGACCAGGAGGGTGCCTACGGCCACCCGGTGCCCGGGTACGACCCGAAGGCCGACCGGGTCCTCCTCCTCGCCGGCTCCGACCCGTACCACCGGCCCCCGGTGACCGGCTGAATTCGCTGTCCCGACCATGCGCATGCCACATACGGTGACCAGCATGGACGTACAGACAAGCACGCTCGCCGAGCGGCCCGACCGGCTGCCGGCGGTGCTCGGAATGGCCGACACCTGGCCCGAGTTCGTGACCAACGACCCCGTGGGCAGCGCCCACTACGGCCGTATCCCCACCGAACTGCCGGAGTACGCGCTCTTCGCCGAGGACGAGCGCGGCGAGGTCGTCGCGCACGCCTTCAGCGTGCCCTTCTCCCTCGCCGCCGAGGGCCGGGGCACCCTGCCCGCCCGGGGCTGGGACCAGACCCTGCTCTGGGCCTTCGCCGACCTGCGCCGCGGCACCCGCCCCGACACGGTCAGCGCGATCTCCGTCGTCATCGCCCCGCACGCCCTGGGCCACGGCCTGTCCGCCGTCATGCTCTCGGCGATGCGGGACAACGCCCGTGCCCACGGCTTCCGCGAGGTCGTCGCCCCCGTCCGACCCAACGCCAAACACCGTGAACCGCACACCCCGATCACCGAGTACGCCCACCGGGTCCGCCCGGACGGCCTGCCCGAGGACCCGTGGCTGCGCGTCCACGCCCGCGCCGGCGCCACCATCGACTCGATCGCCCCGGCCTCCATGACCGTGGGCGCCTCCCTGGAGGAGTGGCGCCGCTGGACCGGGCTGCCCTTCGACACCCCGGGGGACGTCGAGGTGCCCGGCGCGCTGGTCCCGGTCCGCTGCGAACCGGAGCGCGGGTATGCCGTGTACGTCGAGCCCAACGTATGGATGCGGCACCCCCTCTGACCCGAACTCGGCGTGACCTGTGCTCGGCCTGACTCGTGCGAGGCGTGGCTCGGCCGTCGG
Organism: Streptomyces cellostaticus; assembly: GCF_001513965.1. GTDB lineage: Bacteria > Actinomycetota > Actinomycetes > Streptomycetales > Streptomycetaceae > Streptomyces > Streptomyces cellostaticus. The sequence continues at coordinate 147,683 of NZ_KQ948025.1, forward strand.
TCCCGGTGATCAGGACTTGGCGGCCGCGTCCTTCAGGGAGCCGACGACGTGCCCCACCAGCTTGGTGGCGTTGGCGGCGCCGTTGTCGCTGCCGGCCGTGGACATCACGGTGACCATGGAGCTGCCCACGCGGGCGGCCACCAGGGTGGTGCCGTTCTCCCAGCGAGGGCTGGTGAGCGTGATGGTGTAAGCCTCGTCACCGAGTCCGGAGGTGTCGCGGCCGGAGAGCTTCACCTTGGCGTGCGCGTCCGTGTCCGTGAACGTGGGGCACGCGATGGCGGCGTTCCGCACCTCCTTCATCACCGTCGTCGCGGTAGTGCCCTGGAACGCGTCGATCTCCTGGACCATCTCTTCGGTCTGGTCCTTGTTCGCGTAGTCGTTCTGCGCGAACGACACGCCCCCCTTGAAGCCGGTCACGTCGATCCAGGAGGTGTTCTCGAACTTGGAGCAGTCCGGCCTGGCCGTGTTACGGATGCTCGGGGCGAGGAACTCGCTGCCACTGTCGGCGGCGCCGTCCGCGACGGCGGTGAGGTGGGACGGGAAGACCGACGCCGGTGCCAGAGCCTTCTTCAGCTGGGTGCCCGTCATCAGGCCGGCGTTGGGGTCCTTGGCCTTCGTCGCCTTGGCCGGCGCGGTGGCGTCGGAGGAACCGGTGGAGCAGGCGGCCAGGGCCAGCGGCAGCGCGGCGACGGTGAGGACCTTGACGAAACGGGACGGAAGACGCATGGAATTTCCTTGGGGGAGTCGGTACTTGGTGTGCGGTGGTAGGTGTGAGGCAGTGGGGTGCGAAGCGGCACCGGAGGCGGGGCTCGGGTGCCGGGGCGCGGGACGTGAGTGCAACATCCCGCGCCGGCCGGGGGCGGAGCGCCTGCCGGGTCAGCCCGTCTTCTTCCAGTCGCCGCAGCCGGTCGTCTTGAAGTAGGCGTCTGTTGAGCGGATGGTGACGACGGCGGTGCCGGTCACGTTGTCGTTGGCGATGACCGAGTCGAGCCCGTGCTCGGCGTCCTTGGTGCGCTCCCAGTAGCAGGAGTCGTCGGCGTTCCCGGTCGACCTGTAGGTGCCCGGCGCGATGTCCGCGCCGACCCGGAACATGCCCCCGTCGCCGTCCATCGAGGAGGCGGGCGTGCCCTTGGCCTTCGGGTCGACGGCCTCCCAGTCCTTGCAGCCGCTCGACTTGAACAGCTTGTCGCCGGCCTTGACGGTGACGTAACTCGTGCCGGTGACGTTGTCGTTGGCCAGCAGCGAGTCCGTCTCGCCCGAGGCGTCCTTGGCGCGTTCCCAGGAGCACTGGTCGTCGGCGTTGCCGGTGGTGCGGTAGGTGCCGGGCTTGACGTCGGAGCCGACCCGGAAGTCGCCGTCGCCGCCGAAGGCGGCCTTCTTCTTCTCGGCCGCCTTGGCGCCCTCCGAGTCCTTCTTTCCGCCGGGCTGGTGCGCGGCGGAGGCCGAAGAGTCCTTGCCGCTGCTGCCGGCGTTCGCGGACACGACACCGATGACGACGACGCCCACGACGGCGCTCAGCGCGATCTTGCCCTTCATGCCCATGACAGGACCCTCCCCTGGCCGGCGACCGCCCCCTCCGGCTGGTCGCTCGTTCGCTGGGCCAATAAGAGCAGAGGCTGTGAACCGAGTCAACACGGTTCACAGCATCTCCTGTGTACACGAGCGTGAATGCATGGATCTTGTGTACGCCGGTATGCTCGGTGCACACACGGGACGAGGGGAGCGGGGCCGGTGCAGGACAACGCGACAGAGGTGACCGCAGCCGGCATCGCACGGCTCGCCGGAGTGGGCCGCGCCGCCGTCAGCAACTGGCGTCGCCGCCACGCCGACTTCCCCAAGCCGGTCGGCGGCACCGAGACCAGCCCGTCCTTCGCGCTCGCCGAGGTGGAGGCGTGGCTGCGCAAGCAGGGCAAACTCGCGGAAGTGCCGCTACGGGAACGTGTCTGGCAGCAGCTCGCCGGCCATCCCGAGGGGCCGGTCACCGCGCTGGTGCACGCGGGCTGTGTCCTGCTGCTCATCCACGAGCGCCCGACCGTCTGGCTCGAAGTGAGTGCCGGTTCCGACGAGCGGCTGGCCGCGATGCTGCCCGGTGCGCTGGACCAGGTGCTCGGGCCGCGCTTCGGCGCTTTGCACGGCCGCGGTGTTCACACCGCAAAGGCCGCGGGCGGCTCATCGACTGTGAACGCGCCGCTTTCTGTGAACCCGGACGCACCAGCTCACACCCAGGTCCCCGCTCAGACCCCGGCCGCTGTGAACACCCCCCCGGCTGTGAACACCCCGCCGGTCGCTCACAACGCCCCCGCGCACACCACCCCCGTGGTGCACACCCCCACCGGCCCCCAACTCCTCCCCTCCGCCCCCCTCCTGCGCGGCGCGGCCGAGCTGGCCGCCGAGCTGGGGGCGCGGCAGACCTTCGAGTTCCTGCTGGGGCGGCACCTGGACGCCAACCCGCGCCAGTACACGCTCACCCCGGCCGAACTCGCCCGCCTCATGGCCGACCTCGCCGGCCCCGCCCGCACCGTCCTCGACCCGGCCTGCGGCACCGGCGCCCTGCTGCGCGCCGTCGACACCCACCCCGACCAGGAGCTGTACGCCCAGGACAGCGCGCCCGACCTCGCCGCACTGACCGCGCTGCGGCTCGCGCTGGGCGCCCGCGCCACCGTGCGCGGCGCCGTGGGTGACACCCTGCGCGGCGACGCCTACCCCGAGCTGCGCGCCGACGCCGTCCTGTGCCACCCGCCGTTCAACGAGCGCAACTGGGGCCACGACGAACTCGCCTACGACCCCCGCTGGGAGTACGGCTTTCCCGCGCGCACCGAGTCCGAGCTGGCCTGGGTGCAGCATGCGCTGGCCCGGCTCGCCGAGGCGGGCACCGCCGTGCTGCTCATGCCGCCGGCCGCGGCCTCCCGCCGCTCCGGGCGCCGGATCCGCGCCGACCTGCTGCGCCGGGGCGCGCTGCGGGCCGTGGTCGCACTGCCGGTCGGGGCGGCGCCGCCGTACAACATCCCGCTGCACGTGTGGGTGCTGCGGCGCCCCGACCGGACACCCGCAGCGCCGGAGGTGCTGCTCGCCGACACCGGACGGTTCGCGGGCGAGGCGCGCGGCGGCCCGGACTGGCAGGCGGTCAGGGACGCCGTCCTGGACGCCTGGCGCGCCTTCGACCGCACCGGGCGGCTGGCGGAGCGGCCGGGGCTGGCGCGTTCCGTGCCGGTGATCGAGCTGCTCGACGACGACGTGGACCTCGCCCCCGCCCGCCATCTGCCGCCGCCGGCCGTCGCCGACGGCGCGGAGCAGCTCGCGGCGGTGCGCGAGCGCCTCGGCGCGACGCTGCGGCTGACCGCCGACCTCACCCCGCCGCCCGCCGACCCGGTGCCGCCCGCGCGCTGGCCGCTCACCACGGTCGGTGAACTCGCGCGCGGGGGCGCGCTGGTGCTGCGCACGGGCGGAAACGGCGGCCACGCGCGCGTGCCCGTGCTCACCGACCATGACGTGCTCGCCGGAACGGCACCTTCCGGGACGCTTCCCGAGAGCGACGAGGAGGCTGTGCTGACCGAGCCGGGCGACGTCGTCGTACCGGTGCTCGGCGGCGGCTCGGTGGCGCGCGTGATCGACGACGCCACGGGGGGCGCTGCCCTCGGGCGCAGTCTTGTGCTCCTGCGCCCCGATCCCGCGGCGCTCGACCCCTGGTTCCTCGCCGGGTTTCTGCGGGGGACCGCCAACAACCGCCAGGCCAGCAGCTACGCGTCCACCGCGACCCGCCTGGACGTGCGCCGCCTCCAGCTGCCCCGGCTCCCGCTCGACGAACAACGGCGCTACGGCGCGCGCTTTCGCGCACTGGACGAGTTCGAGCGGACGCTGCGCCAGGCGAGCCGGCTCGGGGAGCAGCTCGTGCGCGGGATGTACGACGGTCTGACCGACGGTACCGTCGCGCCGGATTGACCGCCGGGCCCGGACAACGGTTCGGTACAACCCGGACCGCTTGTCCGCGCCGGGCCATATGCTCGAAGCGACCATCGCACGAGCGGTGTCGTCCGCCCGGCGGAGCACACCGGGCGGATACGTACGCCCATTTCAGGCATCAGGAGCAGCCATGCAAGGCCACGGCTACGCACAGCCGCTGAAGCAGCCGCCGCACCCTGCGTGGCTGGCCTTCCTGCGGGTGCTGTTCGTGGCGGTCGGGGTCTTCAGCATCGGTTTCCTGACCTGGGCGGTGATGCTGCGGCTGGCCGTGGTCACGCGCAGGTCGCTGGACTGGGGCCTGTTCGTGGCGGTGCTGGCGGCCGACATCCTCAGCATCGTGCTGCTGGGCAGCGAGCCCGGTGACGAGATCCACACCTCCGGTGGTTACCTGGGCCTGACCCTGCTCCTCGGCACCCTGGCCGGCACGCTCGTGTACTACCTCGCTGCGGACATCCGGCACTTCCAGCAGCTCCGGCAGGCGTACGCGGGTGGTCCGGCGCTGTCCGGGTACGGCTATCCGCGGCCTGCGGTGCCGTTCACCGCGACGACCGTGACGCAGACGCCCGTGCCCGTGCAGGCGCCGCCCACCGTGCCCCCGATGCCGCACACGCCCGTGCCCCGGCCCCCGCTGGCCACCCCGCCGCCGCAGCGCCCGGCGCCCGCCCGGATCGACCAGGTGCGTGCCGAGCTGGACGAGCTGAGCGACTACCTGCGCAAGCACGACGGCCACCAGGACGACGGGCAGGACACCGGCCACGAGGGCGGACGGTGACCGTGGCGACGGGACGGGTCGTCGCCGGCCGCTACGAACTGTCCACGCTCATCGGGCAGGGCGGCATGGGCCAGGTCTGGACGGCGTACGACCAGCGGCTCGACCGGCGCGTGGCGGTGAAGCTGCTGCGCCCCGACAAGGTGGCGGGCCAGGAGGCGGACGAGCTGCGCCGCCGGTTCGTGCGCGAGTGCCGGGTGACGGCGCAGGTCGACCACCCGGGCCTGGTCACCGTGCACGACGCGGGCAGCGAGGGCGAGGAGCTGTTCCTCGTCATGCAGTACGTCGACGGCGCCGACCTCTCCGACCACCTCGCCGAGCACGACCCCTACCCGTGGCAGTGGGCGGTCGCGGTGGCAGCCCAACTGTGCGCCGTGCTGAGCGCCGTGCACGCCGTGCCGATCGTGCACCGCGACCTCAAGCCGCGCAACGTGATGGTGAAGCAGGACGGCACGGTCACCGTCCTCGACCTGGGCGTGGCCTCGGTCATGGACACCGACACCACCCGCCTCACCCACACCGGCTCACCGATCGGCTCGCCCGCCTACATGGCGCCCGAGCAGGCGATGGGCGGCGCGGTCGGCCCGTACACCGACCTGTACGCGCTCGGCGTGCTGATGCACGAACTGCTCAGCGGGGACGTGCCGTTCGCCGGTTCGACGGCGCTCGGTGTGCTGCACCGGCACCTGTACGAGCCCCCGCTGCCCGTGCGCCGCATCCGCCCCGAGGTGCCCGAGGAGCTCGAAGCGCTGGTGCTGCGCCTGCTCGCCAAGGACCCCCAGCACCGGCCGGCCTCCGCGCAGGAGGTGTACGAGGACCTGGCGCTGCTCCTGCCCGCGCGCGGGATACCCACCGGGGCCCCTTTGGACCCCACGCGCCCCTTCCTGCGCCCGCACGCCCCCTGGCCGGACCGCGCGCGGACGCCCGCGCCCCAGCCCGCCCCCGTCGCACCCGCGCCGGCGGTGACCGAGAAGCCCGATGTCGCCGCCGCCGTCGACGAGGTCAAGCGGCTCCTCGGCGAGGGCCGCATCACCCAGGCCGTGGACATACTCGGCGCGATCCTGCCCGCCGCGGCCGAACAGCACGGCGAGCACTCCCCGGTCGTGCGCACCCTGCGCAAGCAGTACGCGGCCACCCTCATGGACGACGGCCAGTACCGGCGCGCACTGCCCGAACTGCGCCGCCTCGGCGACGAACGCGCCGCCGAGGCCGGCCAGGCCGACCCGCAGTCCCTGCGCTTCCGCTACGAGGCCGCCCAGTGCCTGGAGCAGCTCGGCGAACCGGCGGCGGCGCTCGCCGAGTACCGCGCGCTGCTGCCGTACTACGAGAACCAGTACGTCTCGGGCGACCCGCAGCTCGCCCACGACGTGCGCCGCCGCATCGGCCACCTGCTGCTCGCCCTCGGCGACCGCCCGGCCGCCCACGACACGCTCGCGCGGCTGCTGATGGACGTGGAGCGCTTCCAGGGCCCCGGTCACCCGCTGGCCGGGGAGATCCGTCGCACCCTGCAGTGGCTGGGACAGGTGCGCGGCTAGTTTTTGCCGTCCCCTGGGAGATTCTTGTGATCTTCAGGGGATTGCGTTTCCCGAAGGCAGGGGCGGCGCCGGATAGGTTGCGCTTCGCTTTTCGCAGGCATGTACGAGCAGGGGTGGGGTTTCATGGCGGGCCATCGGCAGTCGAAGAAGCGCAGGTACGTCACCTGGGCGGTGGCCGGGACGGCCGTCGTCGCCGGGGCCGGCATCGCCGCGCAGACCTCCATGGCCGCCACCACCTGGCCCGCGCAGAAGACCTTCACCGGCCGCGCCTTCGACACCTGCACCGCGCCCTCCGAGGCCGCGATGAAGGCCTGGCACACCGGCTTCTACGGCGCGGCCGCCGTCTACGTGGGGGGCAGGAACCGCGGCTGCAACCAGCCCAACCTCACCTCCAAGTGGGTCACGGACGTCACGGCCCTGGGCTGGAAGCTCATCCCGCTCTACGTCGGCGCCCAGCCGCCCTGCCAGTCCGGCTCCAACCCGGAGAAGCTGACCGCCTCCACCGCCGCCTCCCTCGGCGCCGCCGACGCCTCCGACGCCGTCGCCAAGGCCTCCGCGCTCGGCATGAAGGCGGGCAGCCCGGTCTACCTCGACATGGAGGCGTACGACACCACGAACACGGCGTGCAACGACGCCGTGCTGACGTACGTCCGCGCCTTCGACAAGGGCCTGCACGCCAAGACGTACCGCACCGGCTACTACGGCTTCACCAGCTCCAGCGCCAAGGCGATCGCCACCGCGTCCGACAAGACGGACCTGCCCGGCAACCTCTGGTACGCGCTGTGGGACAAGCAGAACACCACGACCGCGGACTGGCCGTGGGGCTCCACCCAGTTCACGAACCACAGCCGGGCCCACCAGTACCTGGTCAACAGCAAGGAGTCGCACGGCGGCGTCACGCTCACCGTCGACCGTGACGCGTGGGACGCGCCGGTGGCGATCACCGGCTGACCCGGCGGCCCCATCCGCAGGGACGCGGCGGTGCCCGAAGGGCATGCGAATCGTTGGTCGAATGGGTTGGCCCCAGCCTGCCCACTGCCTACCATCGATCACCGCAAGACTTTGTGCACCGTCGCACAATCTCCCCCCTGGAGGTTTCCTTGCACCGCCGCCGTCGCACCGCGCTCGTCCTCTCCGCCGCGATCGCCGCCGCGGCCCCCTTCCTCACCGCCTGCCAAAGCGCTGCGCACGCGGGCGCGGCGGCCGTCGTCGGAGGGCAGCGGATCACCGTCTCCCAGCTGGAGACCAGGGTCAACGAGGTACGCAAGGCACAGCGGGCCGCGGTGTCCGACGAGACCCAGTACCAGCAGGTCCTCTCCTCCACCCCCGGCCTCACCCGCGACACCCTGCACAACATGGTCCTCGACCGGGTGCTGCACCGCGCCGCGCAGGACGAGGGCATCTCGGTCACCCGCAAGGAGGTCCTCCAGATGCGCACGGGCCTGGAGCAGCAGACCGGCGGTGCCAAGGGGCTTCAGACGGCCTGGCTGCAGAAGTACGGCATCGCGCCCGGACGCCTGGACGACAATCTCCGCCTTCAGCTGGAGGCGCAGAAGCTCGCCGCGAAGCTCGGCACCGACACCACCCAGCCCGCCTTCTGGAAGGCCCTGTCCCAGGCCTCCGCGGAACTCCACGTCGACCTCAACCCGCGCTACGGCTCCTGGGACGTGCAGAAGAGCAGCCGTGTGGACGCGAAGACGCCATGGGTGCGGGAGGTCACGGCGGAGACGGGGACGGGGATTCAGCAGCCGGCGTAGGCAGGCCGGTCATACGATCACATGACCCGCTCGGTGCTGTGGATAACCGAGCCGCCGCCTGCGCGCCGTGGGTTACGTTCGGAGCGTGAACGAAACCAGTCCCGAAGCCGCCCCCGGCCGCATCGTCCTGCTCACCACCAGCCACCGGGTCGCGCCCGGCCTGCTGTCCTGGCCCGCCTGGCAGGCGCTGCGCACCGCCGACGCCGTGCTGTGCGCGGACGGCGCGCATCCGCAGCTGCCGTATCTGCGTGAGGCCGGGATAGGCGTGGCCGAAGCGTCCCCCACCGCTCAGGAGCTGGTCGACGCCTGCGCCGGCGGGCGGACGGTGGTGGTCGTGGCCACGGGCGAGGGAGAGCCTGCCCTCACCGACGGCCTGGCCCGCCTGGCCGGGACCGGCCGCGTCCGCATGCCCGAGCTGGAGCTGCTCCCCGCCTCCTACGACCTGCCCGGCGCCCGCCTCCTCGACCTCGTCCAGGTCATGGACCGCATCCGCGCCGAATGCCCCTGGTCGTCCCGCCAGACCCACCAGGGGCTGGCGAAGTACGGCATCGAGGAGGCGTACGAACTGGTCGAGGCGATCGAGGCCGGCGACCGCGAGGAGCTGCGGGAGGAGCTGGGCGACGTCCTGCTCCAGGTCGTCTTCCACTCCCGCATCGCCGAGGAGGACCCGGATGCGCCGTTCTCCATCGACGACGTGGCCGGCGGCATCGTCACCAAGCTGATCCACCGCCACCCGCACGTCTTCGGCGACGAGAAGGCCGAGACACCGGAGGACGTCAAGAAGCACTGGCGGCGCACCAAGGCCGAGGAGAAGCGGCGCACCTCGGTCACCGAGGGCGTCCCCCTGGGCCAGCCCGGCCTCGCCCTCGCCGCCAAGCTCGCCTCCCGCGCCCGCACGGCGGACCTGGACGTGCCCCTGCCCCAGGGCGAGGGCATCGGCTACGAACTGCTGGCGCTCGCGGTGCGGGCCGAGGCACAGGGAGTGGACCCGGAGACCGCGCTGCGGGCGGCGGGCCGGGTGTACCGGGATGCGATCAGGCAGAAGGAGGGCGAAATCGCCCTGGAGCAGCAGGAGTAGAAGTACAGGAGCAGAAGAACTGGTACAGCAGAGCCGCCGACGTGGGGCCCCGCCACTCGCAGGCCCCTCGGCGGGACTCCCGGGAAGCCGGATACCGTCAAGGAGTGACCAACCAGCCCCACCTCCCGACGGCCCCCACTCCCGCCCCCGACCTCTTCACCTGGGAGTTCGCCGCCAACCCCTACCCTGCCTACGCCTGGCTCCGCGAGCACGCGCCCGTGCACCGGACGGAACTCCCCAGTGGGGTCGAGGCATGGCTGGTCACGCGGTACGCCGATGCCAAGCAGGCCCTTGCCGACCAGCGGCTGAGCAAGAACCCGGCGCATCATGACGAGCCCGCGCACGCCAAGGGGAAAACAGGTATCCCCGGTGAGCGCAAGGCCGAGCTGATGACGCATCTGCTCAACATCGACCCGCCGGACCACACCCGTCTGCGCCGGCTGGTCAGCAAGGCGTTCACGCCCCGCCGTGTCGCCGAGTTCGCGCCCCGGGTGCAGGAGCTGACCGACCACCTCATCGACCAGTTCGCGAGGACGGGCTCGGCCGACCTCATCCACGAGTTCGCCTTCCCGCTGCCCATCTACGCCATCTGCGACCTGCTCGGCGTCCCGCGCGAGGACCAGGACGACTTCCGGGACTGGGCGGGCATGATGATCCGGCACGGGGGAGGACCGAGGGGCGGGGTCGCGCGGTCCGTCAAGAAGATGCGCGGTTACCTCGCCGAGCTGATCCACCGCAAGCGCGAGGCGCTGCCCGCGGAGCCCACCCCCGGCGAGGACCTGATCTCGGGCCTCATCCGCGCCTCCGACCACGGCGAGCACCTCACCGAGAACGAGGCCGCCGCCATGGCCTTCATCCTCCTCTTCGCCGGCTTCGAGACGACCGTCAACCTCATCGGCAACGGCACCTACGCCCTGCTCACCCACCCCGAGCAGCGGCGCCGGCTGGAGACGTCCCTGGCCGACGGGGACAAGGACCTCCTGGAGACCGGTGTCGAGGAACTCCTGCGGTACGACGGTCCCGTGGAGCTGGCGACCTGGCGGTTCGCCACCCGGCCGCTCACCATCGGCGGGCAGGACATCGCCGCCGGGGACCCGGTGCTCGTCGTACTCGCCGCCGCCGACCGCGACCCGCAGCGGTTCGCCGATCCGGATGTGCTGGACCTGTCCCGCCGGGACAACCAGCACCTCGGCTACGGCCACGGCATCCACTACTGCCTCGGCGCCCCCCTCGCCCGGCTGGAAGGCCAGACCGCCCTCGCCACCCTGCTCACCCGCCTGCCCGACCTGCGGCTCGCGGCCGATCCGGCCGAGCTGCGCTGGCGCGGCGGGCTCATCATGCGCGGCCTGCGCACCCTGCCCGTGGAGTTCACGCCGGTTCACCCGAGCACGGGCGGTCAGTAGTCCAGTCCCGCGAACCAGTCGCCACGGCCGCCCGGCGTCAGGTCGAGCAGGTGCCAGACGGGGTTGAGGAGGTCGATGCCGCGCTGGTCGATGTCCTCGGCCAGGCGCGGGTGGGCGGAGTAGGAGTGGCGGACCGTGCCGTCCGCGTCCCGGGTGAAGACGGAGACGGTGGAGTCCTGCGCGCCGTCCTCGTCCTCGCTGCCCAGGTCGTACTTGAACGTGCTGTCCCCGCAGCTCAGCAGGCGCAGCCGGGACCAGCCACGGTTGCGGGCGTGCCCGCGCAGAGTGGGCGGGTCGGCGGCCGCGGCGATGACGAGGTCGGCGTTCTGGGCGAGGTGACGGGCGACACCGTTGAAGCCGTCGATCCACAGGGTGCACATCGGGCACGGGGCGGTCTGCTGTTTGCCGTACATGAAGTGGTAGACGATCAGCGGCCGGTCCGGGCCGGTGAACAGCTCGCTCAGGGTGACCTCGCGGACGGGGCTGTCGCCCGCGTCGAGGTCGGCGGGGCCTTCGAGGAAGACGCAGTCGGCCACTTCGGGCCCTTGCGGAAGCGACCTGCGCCGGGCCGCGACCTTCTCGCGGTGGCGCATGAGGTCGATCTCGGCGTGGCGGAGCTCTTCGCGGGCGGCGAGATAGTCCGCGGACTCGCCGGGCAGTCGGGTGTGCCGCAACATCGCGTCCTCCTGGCTGGAAGCCCCCCAGGTCATGTCGGGTCCATGCTTCCGCCCGCCCTCCTGGCCCGTCGTGAGACATCGCCGTTCCCGACGGGTGACAAAGCGGGACCAGCCGGGAATCCGGGAATGGTGACGGATCCTCAGACGAAAGACGACACGCGTACACCATCGTGATCTTCACGTGATCTGCGCGGCATTAACTTGTGACAAGTGATCGTCTCCCGATACGTTCACCCATCAGCGTGGCCCCCCAGCTTCACTCGCCACGCCGGTTCCGCTGTCGCACGAAAGGCATCCGCATGCTCACCGGGAACGGTCGTCACCGTCGCCCCCGTCAGGCCCCGGCCCTCCTCGTCGCGGCCGGAGTGACCGGCTCCGCCATTGCCATCCCGCTCCTCGGTGCCGCGAGCGCCAGCGCGGCGGACGGCACCACGTGGGACAAGGTCGCCGAGTGCGAGAGCGGAGGCTCCTGGAGCGCGAGTACCGGCAACGGGTACTACGGCGGCCTCCAGATATCCCAGGACGACTGGGACAAGTACGGCGGCGCCACGTACGCCTCCAGCGCCGACCAGGCCAGCCGTTCGCAGCAGATCGCCGTCGCCGAGAAGATCCTCGCCGACCAGGGCACCACCCCCTGGGCCACCTGCGCCCTGCTCTCCGGCCTGACCTCGAACTCGGGCTCCGTGGACGTCGACACGGGCGTCGGCGGCTCCGGCTCGTCCGACTCGGGCTCCGGCTCCGGCTCGGTGGACTCCGGTGACTCCTCCGGGTCCACGGACTCGTCCGGCTCCGCCGGTACTTCCGACTCGTCTGGTCTGCCGGATTCATCCTCGTCGTCCGACTCCTCCTCGAATGCGACCACCAAGCCGTCCCCGAGCGCGAGCAAGGATGCCGGCTCCACCGGCTCCGACAAGAGCAAGAGCAAGAGCAAGGACAAGGGCGCTGATGCCCCCAAGTCCGACAAATCCTCCTCGCCCGGCTCCGGGGGTACGCAGGAGAGCGGGCCCGCCACCACGGACCCGGCCACGGAAGACTCGGATAATTCCGGGCAGACCGGCGGCTCATGGAGCCTGGTCGACACCGGCGCCCTCAGCAGTGGTGGACGTCACCGTGGCGAGAGTGCGGACGAAAGCGTGACAAACGGTCAGAGCGCCACTTCGTCCGGTCGTCACGCCTCCCGTGACGCGAGCACCTACACCGTCCGCGAGGGCGACACCCTCTGCTCCATCGCCGACTCCCTTGACGTCGACGGCGGATGGCGCGCGCTCTACGCCGAGAACAAGAAGGCCATCGGCGCCGACCCGAACGACATCGCCCCCGGTCAGACCCTGGATGTCGGTGCCGAAAACGGTGGAAAGTAGCGGGAGTTGACGCCCCACTTCACGCCGAATGTCCGGTTTGGTGAAAGTGTGGGATGAGTCTCAGAAGCCCTGATCGTCTTTGAAATTCCGCCGAGCGCGTGTCTACGGTCAAGGCCGCTCGTCACCACGAGCCCCGGCTTCCGCAACGCCGAATCCTGCCAGCGGTTGCCCGGGAACAGTCGTCGCGTCATGCGCCGCAGGCAGGAGCGGGGGACCCAAGGTAAGTGCCGGGCCCAGCAGTTGAGGCTGGATCCGGCTAGGGGTGAAGCCGTACCTCTCCAGGAGGTGCGGCCGGGCAACTCAACCGGCCCGAACCCGACAGCTCACCTCGCAGGCGTCGGTGAGGGGATCGATCCATGCTGTTTTCCGGCAAGGGCAAGCACCGTCGTCCGTCCAAGGCCACCCGCGTCATCGCGCTGGCCGGTGTCACCGGCGCCGCCGTCGCCGCCCCGCTGATGGCGGCCGGCAACGCCTCCGCCGCCACCGCCTCCGAGTGGGACACGGTCGCCCAGTGCGAGTCCGGCGGCAACTGGTCCATCAACACCGGCAACGGCTACTACGGCGGCCTGCAGTTCTCCGCCTCCACCTGGGCCGCGTACGGCGGCACCGCCTACGCCGCACAGGCCAACCAGGCCACCAAGGCGCAGCAGATCGCCGTCGCCGAGAAGGTCCTCGCCGCCCAGGGCAAGGGTGCCTGGCCGGTGTGCGGCACGGGCCTGTCCGGCGCCGCCTACAACGGCTCCGCCCCCACCACCTCGACGAAGACCACCTCGTCGAAGTCCACCTCGCCGAGCACCACCACCCGCTCCACCGACGAGCAGGCCGCCTCCCGCTCCGCCGAGCGCCCGGCCGCGAGCAAGACCGTCACCACCCCGACCGGCAAGAAGGTCAAGAAGGGCGACGGCGAGTACAAGGTCGTCAAGGGTGACACCCTCAGCTCCATCGCCGAGAAGCACGGTGTCAAGGGCGGCTGGCAGAAGCTGTTCGAGCTGAACAAGGACATCGTCGAGGACGCCAACCTCATCTACCCGGGCCAGCAGCTGCACCTGAAGTGACACCTGGCTCCCACCGGAACCACAGCGCCCTCGCAAGGCCTGCCCCCAGACTGAAGGCCTCGTGAGGGTCACCCCCCGTCCCCACGGGCTCCCCGCCCCGGCGCGTGTTCCCCCGTACGCGCCGGGGCGGGGTTGTTTGTCTTCCCGCTCCGTTTCCCCGCTCTTCGGCCGGGCCTCATTGCGGATTCCCTTTGTTTCGGGCGAGAACAAAAGGTACCGTCGGCATGTCCACGGGACGGTCGGTCAGTGGCCGACGCCCCCGGGACGGTTAGGCTCTAGTCGCAAGGCACAGCCGTAAGGCACACAGCCCCGCACTTCCAGCGTCACATCCAAGAAGGAGATGCTCGTGCCGTCCATCGACGTCGTCGTAGCCCGGGAAATCCTGGACTCCCGAGGCAACCCCACGGTCGAGGTCGAGGTCGGCCTCGACGACGGCAGCACGGGTCGTGCCGCCGTCCCGTCCGGCGCCTCGACCGGTGCCTTCGAGGCCATCGAGCTGCGCGACGGTGACCCGAACCGCTACCAGGGCAAGGGTGTCGAGAAGGCCGTCCTCGCCGTCATCGAGCAGATCGGCCCGGAGCTGGTCGGCTACGACGCCACCGAGCAGCGCCTGATCGACCAGGCCATGTTCGACCTGGACGCCACCGACAACAAGGGCTCCCTCGGCGCCAACGCCATCCTCGGCGTCTCCCTGGCCGTCGCCCACGCCGCCTCCGAGGCCAGCGACCTCCCCCTCTTCCGCTACCTGGGCGGCCCGAACGCGCACCTGCTGCCGGTGCCGATGATGAACATCCTGAACGGCGGCTCGCACGCCGACTCCAACGTGGACATCCAGGAGTTCATGATCGCCCCGATCGGCGCGGAGTCCTTCTCCGAGGCCCTGCGCTGGGGCACCGAGGTCTACCACACGCTGAAGAAGGTCCTGAAGAGCAAGGGCCTGTCCACCGGCCTCGGCGACGAGGGCGGCTTCGCCCCGAACCTCGGCTCCAACCGCGAGGCCCTCGACCTCATCCTCGAGGCCGTCAAGCAGGCCGGCTACGTCCCCGGCGAGCAGATCGCGCTCGCGCTCGACGTCGCCGCGTCCGAGTTCTACAAGGACGGCACGTACGAGTTCGAGGGCAAGTCCCGCTCGGCCGCCGAGATGACCGAGTACTACGAGGAGCTCGTGGCGGCCTACCCGCTCGTCTCCATCGAGGACCCGCTGTTCGAGGACGACTGGGCCGGCTGGAAGGTCATCACCGACAAGCTCGGCGACAAGGTCCAGCTGGTCGGCGACGACCTGTTCGTCACCAACCCCGAGCGCCTGGCGCGTGGCATCGAGGAGGGCACCGCCAACGCCCTGCTGGTCAAGGTGAACCAGATCGGCTCGCTGACCGAGACCCTGGACGCCGTGGAGCTGGCCCAGCGCAGCGGCTTCAAGTGCATGATGTCCCACCGCTCCGGCGAGACCGAGGACGTCACCATCGCCGACCTGGCCGTCGCCACCAACTGCGGCCAGATCAAGACCGGCGCCCCGGCCCGCTCCGAGCGCGTCGCCAAGTACAACCAGCTGCTGCGCATCGAGGAGATCCTCGACGACGCCGCGGTGTACGCCGGCCGCAGCGCCTTCCCGCGCTTCAAGGGCTGAGCCGTACAGGGCTAACGCCTAGCCAGTCGTACGTACGTCCCCGTACCCGGTCCCGTACCGTGTGCGGGGACGTACGCACGTGAAGGGGAGGCCGGACATGGCCGTGAAGGACCGGGACCGGTTCTCCACCGCGACCAGGCTCAGGCTGCTCGGCGAGCAGACGGCGGCCCGGGTCTACCGATCCCAGACCAAGCGGCAGGCCCGCCGCTCCCGGCTCACCGGCCGCGCCGCGCTGCTCGCGCTGGTGCTGTGCTCGCTGATCGTCGCCCTCGCCTATCCGATGCGGCAGTACGTCTCCCAGCGCGCCGAGATCGCCGACGTCCAGCGGCAGCAGCGGCAGGCCCGCCAGCGCGTCGAGCAGCTGCGCGACCTCAAGGCGCGCTGGCAGGACGACGCCTACGCAGAGCAGCAGATCCGGCGCCGGCTGCACTACGTGATGCCCGGCGAGACCGGCTACATCGTGATCGACCCGGGCGCGGCCAAACAGTCCCGCGCCGGCCTCGGGGCCGCCCACCGGCCCTGGTACGCGAACGTCTGGGACGGGGTCGACAAGTCCGACGCCTCCGACCAGTGAACCGACAGAAAGACAGCTGAAGACAGTCATGGAAACGCCTCCGCCGCCCACTCCGCGTACCGAGCCGACCGACGCGGACGTCGAGGCCTTCAAGCAGCAGCTCGGGCGTGAGCCGCGCGGGCTGAGGGCGATCGCGCACCGGTGCCCGTGCGGGCAGCCGGACGTCGTGGAGACCGCCCCGCGACTGCCGGACGGCACGCCCTTCCCGACGACGTACTACCTGACGTGCCCGCGCGCAGCCTCCGCGATCGGCACGCTGGAGGCGAACGGCGTCATGAAGGAGATGACCGAGCGGCTGCAGAACGATCCCGAGCTGGCCGCCGCCTACCGGGCCGCGCACGAGGACTACATCCGGCGCCGGGACGAGATCGAGGTCCTGGAGGGCTTCCCGAGCGCGGGCGGTATGCCGGACCGGGTGAAGTGCCTGCACGTCCTCGTGGGCCACTCGCTGGTCGCAGGACCGGGCGTGAACCCCCTCGGCGACGAGGCGATCGCCATGCTGCCCGAGTGGTGGCGCAAGGGGCCCTGCGTGCAGCCGCTCGTGGCGCCCGACCCGGCGGACGAGCACCCGGGCGAGGAGGGCGTGGTCCTCGACCTCGCCGAGACCCGCAGCGGTTTCTTCGCCCACAAGCCGCTGGTTGCCGAGGGGTTCTCGCGTGTCGCGGCCGTGGACTGCGGTACGAACTCCATCCGGCTGCTCGTCGCCGACGTCAACCCGGCCACCGGCGAGCTGCTGGAGCTGGACCGGCGCATGACGATCGTGCGGCTCGGCCAGGACGTGGACCGCACCGGCCGGCTGGCGCCCGAGGCGCTGGAGCGGACCTTTGCGGCCTGCCGTGAGTACGCGGACGTCATCCGCGAACTGGGCGCAACGAAGGTGCGGTTCGTCGCCACCTCCGCCTCCCGGGACGCGGAGAACCGGGACGAGTTCGTGCGCGGTGTCGTCGGCATCCTCGGTGTCGAACCCGAGGTCATCACCGGCGGCCAGGAGGCCGAGTTCTCCTTCACGGGGGCGACGAAGGAACTCAAGGGCCGCGACGACCTCGCCAGGCCCTACCTGGTCGTGGACATCGGCGGCGGCTCCACCGAGTTCGTCGTCGGGGAGGACCACGTACGGGCCGCGCGGTCCGTGGACATCGGCTGTGTGCGGATGACCGAACGGCACCTGGTGCACGACGGCAAGGTGAGCGACCCGCCCACCGAGGAGCAGATCGCGGCCGTGCGGGCCGACATCGAGACCGCCCTGGACCTCGCCGAGGAGACGGTCCCGCTGCGCGAGGCACACACCCTGGTCGGCCTGGCCGGCTCGGTGACCACCGTGTCCGCGATCGACCAGGACCTGCCCGAGTACGACTCCGAGCGCATCCACCACTCCCGCATCTCGCGCGAGCGCGTCCGCGAGATCACCGAGCGGCTGCTGCGTTCCACGCACGCCGAGCGGGCGGCGATCGCGTCCATGCACCCGGGCCGCGTCGACGTCATCGGCGCGGGCGCCCTCGTGCTGCTCGCGATCATGGAGCGGACCGGGGCCGAGGAGGTCGTCGTCAGCGAGCACGACATCCTCGACGGCATCGCGTGGTCGGTGGCTTAGCTCTCTTTTGTTACTGGCCGGTAGTCGTCGGCTGAGCAGGTCGGATAACGTCTGAGCGGGACTGAGGGGTCCTCAGGGGCCCCTCGGTGACGGCCGGTCGGAAAAGTTCGTGAAGTTCTTCACAAGGAATTCCGCGTCGTGGAACCCCGAAACGGGGCCGGTGGGCCCTGCCGGGGGCCGTCGAGCCGTTTGAACATGTTCAGATGGTGGGCGTGGGAAGGGCCCGGAAGGGGGCGCTCCGGGGGTGTTGCGAGGTGCTCACACGCACCCCGGTTGCCCAGAGAGGCAGCTCACGCGGCCTTGACAACGGGTCAGACCGCCTCACGGTTCCCCTCCGCCGTCATGACCTGCGTCACGCGGGCCGCGGAGTTTAGCACAGGGCCTGTCGGACCTTGTGAAGGGGCGCACGAGCACCCCTCCACAGGCGGGTGGATACTCGATGGCATGAGCACCACGGAGCGTCCCAGGATCCTCGTAGTAGGCGGTGGGTACGTAGGCCTGTACGCAGCTCGGCGCATCCTCAAGAAGATGCGCTACGGCGAGGCGACCGTCACGGTCGTCGACCCCCGGTCGTACATGACCTACCAGCCCTTCCTCCCCGAAGCCGCCGCCGGCAACATCTCCCCCCGGCACGTCGTCGTCCCGCTGCGACGCGTGCTGCCGAAGGCGGAGGTCCTCACCGGCCGGGTCACCACCATCGACCAGGACCGCAAGGTCGCCACGATCGCCCCGCTGGTGGGCGAGGCGTACGAGCTGCCCTTCGACTACCTGGTCATCGCGATGGGCGCGGTCTCCCGCACCTTCCCGATCCCCGGCCTCGCCGAGCAGGGCATCGGCATGAAGGGCATCGAGGAGTCCATCGGCCTGCGCAACCACGTCCTCGAGCAGCTGGACAAGGCCGACTCGACGAACGACGAGGAGATCCGCCGCAAGGCGCTCACCTTCGTCTTCATCGGCGGTGGCTTCGCGGGTGCGGAGACCATCGGCGAGGTCGAGGACATGGCCCGGGACGCGGCCAAGTACTACAAGAACGTGTCCCGTGAGGACATGCGCTTCATCCTCGTCGACGCCGCAGACAAGATCCTTCCCGAGGTCGGCCCGAAGCTCGGCCAGTACGGCAAGGAGCACCTGGAGAGCCGCGGCGTGGAGATCTACCTCTCCACCTCGATGGACTCCTGCGTCGGCGGCCACGTCGTGCTGAAGAACGGCCTCGAGGTCGACTCCAACACGATCGTCTGGACGGCCGGCGTCAAGCCGAACCCGGCCCTCGCCCGCTTCGGCCTGCCGCTGGGTCCGCGCGGCCACGTCGACTGCGCGCCCACCCTCCAGGTCCAGGGCACGGACTACATCTGGGCCGCGGGCGACAACGCCCAGGTGCCGGACGTCGCCGCCCGCAAGGCCGGCGTCGAGAACGCCTGGTGCCCGCCGAACGCCCAGCACGCGCTGCGCCAGGCCAGGGTGCTCGGCGACAACGTGGTCTCCGGCATGCGGGGCTTCCCGCAGAAGGAGTACAGCCACGCCAACAAGGGTGCGGTCGCCGGTCTCGGCCTGCACAAGGGCGTCGCGATGATCGTCATGGGCAAGATGAAGATCAAGCTCAAGGGCCGCCTCGCCTGGTACATGCACCGTGGCTACCACGGTCTGGCGATGCCGACCTGGAACCGCAAGATCCGCGTCTTCGCCGACTGGACCCTCGGCATGTTCCTCAAGCGCGAGGTCGTCTCGCTCGGTGCCATGGAGAACCCGCGCGAGGAGTTCTACGAGGCCGCCAAGCCGGCGCCGGTCGCTGCCGCGAGCAAGACCGAGAAGGCCAAGGCCTCCTGACCCGGCCTCCGGGCAGAATGACCCGAAAGACCTCCTGCCATCCGTGGTGCGGGAGGTCTTTCGGCGTTGCGGCGTAAAAAAGGGCACTCATTTGCGGGACTGCGCCGGGCGGCCGTCGGTGTTTACGTGGTGAACGGACATCCGGGATCGTCGTCTTGGAGGTGTGTGCCATGGCCGACGCCGCGTCGCGGCTGACGAGTGTTGCCGAGAAACTGCTGGGAGTGCCGTTCCCGGTGCGGATCCGCGCCTGGGACGGTTCCCGGTCCGGTCCGCCGGGGACCCCGGTCCTCATCATCCGCAACCGCCGCGCTCTGCGCCGACTGCTGTTCAAACCGGGCGAGCTGGGCCTGGCCCGCGCCTGGGTCGCCGGGGACCTGGAGATCGAGGGCGACCTGTACACCGCGCTCGACGCCGTGGCCGGACTGATCTGGGAGCGCGGGGACGACGCCCGTACCCTCTCCCAGGCCCTGCGCGACCCGGACGTCCGGGCCGCCGCCCGCGAGCTGTTGAGGCTCGCGGGACCGCCGATCCCGCCCGCCCCGCCGCGCGAGGAGGTCCGCAGGCGCCGTCATCTGCACACCCGGCACAGCGACAAGCGGGCCATCAGCCACCACTACGACGTCGGCAACGACTTCTACGAGATCGTCCTCGGTGCGTCGATGGTCTACTCGTGCGCCTACTGGGAGGACGCCGGCACTCTGGAGTCGGCCCAGCGCGACAAGCTCGAACTGGTCTGCCAGAAGCTCGGCCTGACGCCCGACAAGCGCCTGCTGGACGTCGGCTGCGGCTGGGGCTCGATGGCCCTCCACGCGGCCCGTGAGCACGGCGTGAATGTCGTCGGCATCACCCTCTCCCGGGAGCAGGCGGCCTACGCCCGCAAGCGCGTCGCCGACGAGGGCCTGGCCGACCGGGTGGAGATCAGGGTCCAGGACTACCGGGACGTCGTGGACGGCCCCTACGACGCGATCTCCTCCATCGGCATGGCCGAACACGTCGGCGCCGAACGCTACCTGGAGTACACGAGCGCCCTGTACGCCCTGCTCAAGCCCGGCGGACGGCTGCTCAACCACCAGATCGCCCGCCGCCCGCAGCGCGACGAGTCGGCGTACGAGACCGATCGGTTCATCGACGCCTACGTCTTCCCGGACGGCGAACTCGCCCCGATCGGCACCACCGTCACCCAGCTGGAGCGGGCCGGCTTCGAGGTCCGGGACGTGGAGTCGATCCGCGAGCACTACGCCCGCACCCTGCGCCGGTGGGTCGCCAACCTGGAGGCGGACTGGGACCGCGCCGTCCGCCTCAGCAGCCCCGGCCGCGCCCGCGTCTGGCGCCTGTACATGGCCGCCTGCGCGCTCGCCTTCGAACGCAACCGCATCGGCGTCAACCAGGTCCTGGCCGTCCGCACCCCGGAGTCGGGCGCCTCCGGCCTGCCGCTGCGCACGCGCACCTGGCACGGCTGACAAGCCTGACAAGACTGATACGGCCGGCAAGGCTGATACGGCAAGGGGCCCCGCCCTGCGGAGGCAGAGCGGGGCCCGTCGTCGCCGTGGTGCTACTCGGCCTTGATCGCCGCCAGCATGTTCAGCCGGGCCGCGCGCCGGGCCGGCCACAGCGCGGCCAGCACGCCGACCACCGCCGCCAGCAGCAGGAAGACCGTCATCCGGCCCCAGGGCAGCACCAGTTCGTACGTCGGCATCTTCGTCCCCAGCAGCTCACCGGCCGCCCAGCCGAAGAACACGCCCAGGCCAATGCCGAGCACGCCGCCGAACAGGGAGATCACCAGGGACTCCAGGCGGACCATCCGCTTGACCGCCTTGCGGTCCAGGCCGATCGCGCGGAGCATCCCGATCTCCTGGGAGCGCTCGAAGACCGACATGGCCAGGGTGTTGATGACGCCGAGGACCGCGACGATCACCGCCATGCCGAGCAGGCCGTAGACCATGTTCAGCATCATCGTGAACATCTTCGCGATGTCGTTGGAGATGTCCTGCTTGTCCTGGACCTTGATCGCCGGGTTGGAGCCGAGGGCCTTTTCCAGCTTGTCCTTCGTGGCGCTGGAGGCGCCGTCCGCCGTCTTGACCATGACCTGCATGTCGGCCGGGTCCTTCAGGTGCGGGGTGATGGCCTTGTCGTCGACGATGATCCCGTTGAGCAGGTCGTTGCCCTCGTAGATCCCGGCGACCGTCAGCTTCTGCGCCTTGCCGTCCTCGTAGTGGGCGGTGAACTGGGAACCGGCCCGCCAGCCGTACTGCTTGGCCCGGTCCTTGTCCACGACGACCTGCGTGCCGCCGACCTTGAACCGGCCGTCCTGCACCTTCAGGTCCGTCAGTTCGCCGATCACCGGGCCGTTGACACCGGTCAGGAACTCGGTCTCACCGTTGATCCGGGACTCCGCGTTGCGCAGCGGGCTGCTGGCGGTGACGCCGTCGACGGAGGCGAGCTTCTCCGCCACGTCGGGGGAGAGCGGGCCGCGGTTGGCCATCGAGACGACGTAGTCCGCGCGGACCGCCGAGCTGGCCATCTTGTCGATCGCCGCCTGCAGGCTGCCCGCCATCACCGTCATTCCGGTGATCAGGGTCAGGCCGATCATCAGCGCGGAGGCGGTGGCCGCCGTGCGGCGCGGGTTGCGCACCGAGTTCTGGCGGGCCAGCTTGCCCGAGACGCCGAACACGCGCAGCACCGGGGCGGCGGCCGCGATCAGCGGTCGGGACAGCAGCGGGGTCAGGATGAACACACCGATGATGAGCAGGACCGCGCCGAGCCCCATCGGGCCCTGGGCGGCGTCGGCGTCCATCGACGTGGCCGCGAGGACCACCGCGACACCGGCCGCCGAGAACAGCGCGCCGAACGTGTTGCGCAGCACCAGCGACTTGGTGGTCGCCTGGGCGTGCACGCTGCTCATCGCCGCCACCGGCGGGATCTTCGCGGCCCGGCGGCCCGGCAGCCAGGCGGCCAGCACGGTGATGACGATGCCGACGGCGAGGGCGGCCACCACGGTGCCCGGCGTGATCACCAGCGGGCCGTCCGGCATGCTCGCGCCGAAGGAGCCCAGCAGGCTCCGCAGCCCCGCGCCGATGCCGATACCGGCGACCAGACCGGTCACACCGGCGACCGTGCCGACCACGAACGCCTCGATCAGCACCGAGCGGGTGACCTGCCGGCGGGAGGCGCCGACCGCCCGCATGAGGGCCAGTTCCTTGGTGCGCTGGGCGACCAGCATGGTGAAGGTGTTGGCGATGATGAACGTACCGACGAAGAGGGCGATACCGGCGAAGACCAGCAGGCTCTGCTTCAGACCGCTCATCGAGGAGGAGATCATCTGCGCCTGGTCGTCGGCGAGCTGCTTGCCGGTGGTGGTCTCCACCAGGTGCGACGGCAGAGCCTTGTCCAGCCCGGCCTTGAGCGCGGCCTGACTGGTTCCCGCCGCTGCCTTGACGTCGATCTCGTCGTACGTGCCCTTCTTGCCGAACAGCGCCTGGGCGGTCGGCGTGTCGAACAGGGCGAGGCTGCCGCCCGCGGCCACGTTGCCGTCGTCGGTGGTGAAGATGCCGCTGATGCGCGGGGTGAGGACCGGGCCGTCCACGGAGATGCGCACCGTGTCGCCGACCTTGTAACCGGCGCGGTCGGCGGTCTTGGAGTCGATCAGGATCTCGTCCTTGCCGCGCGGGGCGTGGCCGCTGACCAGCGGGTAGCGGGCGTCCTTCGGCCCCGCGTAGTTGCCGCCCGCGGACTGCCAGCCGCCGCCGAGCAGCTTGCCGTCCTTGTCGGCGATCGCGGTGAAGCCGGTGACGACACCGGTCGCGGAGGCGGCGCCCGGGGCCTTCGCGGCCCTGTCGAGCAGCGTCCGGGTCAGCTTGGCGTCCTTGCCGACCTGGTTGCCCTTGGACTCCTGGTACTTGGCCCGGACGGCGACGTCGACGTGGTCGAAGCCCTTGGCGGAGCTCTTCTGGTAGGCGTCGGAGATGGTGTTGGTGAAGACCAGGGTCCCGGACACGAACGCCACGCCGAGCATGACGGCGAGCACGGTCATCAGGAGCCGGGCCTTGTGCGCGAGTACGTTGCGCAGGGCGGTGCGGAACATCAGCTGGTACGGCCCTTCGCGTCGAACTGCTTCATGAGGTCGAGCACGGAGTCGGCCGTGGGGCCGTAGATCTCGTCCACGATCCGCCCGTCCGCGAGGAAGACCACGCGGTCCGCGTACGCCGCCGCCACCGGGTCGTGGGTCACCATGACCACGGTCTGGCCCAGCTCGCGCACGGAGTTGCGCAGGAAGCCCAGCACCTCGGCGCCGGAGCGCGAGTCGAGGTTCCCGGTCGGCTCGTCACCGAAGATGATCTCGG
The DNA here is from genome assembly GCF_001513965.1 of Streptomyces cellostaticus. Classification (GTDB taxonomy): domain Bacteria; phylum Actinomycetota; class Actinomycetes; order Streptomycetales; family Streptomycetaceae; genus Streptomyces; species Streptomyces cellostaticus. Next base: position 171,234 of record NZ_KQ948025.1, read on the forward strand.
GCTTGGAGGCGAGCGCGCGGGCCACGGCGACCCGCTGCTGCTGGCCGCCGGACAGCTGGGAGGGCCGGTGGCTGAGCCGCCCGGACAGCCCGACCATCTGGATGACCTGGTCCAGCCACGCCTTGTCGGCCTTGCGGCCGGCGATGTCCATCGGGAGGGTGATGTTCTCCAGCGCGGTCAGCGTCGGCAGCAGGTTGAAGGCCTGGAAGATGAAGCCGATCTTGTCCCGCCGCAACTTGGTGAGCTGCCGGTCCTTCAGGGAGCCCAGCTCGGTCTCGCCGATCCGCACGGACCCCGAGGAGAAGCTGTCCAGGCCGGCCACACAGTGCATCAGCGTGGACTTGCCGGAACCGGACGGGCCCATGATCGCGGTGAACTCGGCCTGCCGGAAGTCGACGGAGACCCGGTCCAGGGCGACGACCCGGGTCTCACCCTGCCCGTAGATCTTCGACAGCTCGGTGGCGCGTGCGGCCACGGCCGTGGTCCGGCCGGCGGTGGGTGTGGTGGTCACGGGAGGGTGCTCCTGTCGGGACGACGTCTGTTCGTGGGGACGGATCCATCGTCCCGGCCGCCGGCGCCCGTGGAGTCAGCCGCTGTTCCGGTTCCGGGGGGCGACTGCGGTCGGACGGGGCGGCTCCGTGTCATACCTGGGGAGGACGGGCGACCCTGAGACCGGCGATGTCGAGAACAGGTGGAGCGCCCTCGTTCGGTAGGTGAAATTCCGTCATTCCGCGTACGCGCACACCCGCGCCACGCCAGGCTATTGGCAAGTGCGTATGGCGTGTTTACTGGGCTGATGCACCCTCAGAAGTCAATAAAATAAGACAACATCGCTCCGTCGTTCCGCTGTTCGGGGGATGCGTCCCGATAGGCTCGGAACTCGAAAGCGGAGCCCATGGCCTGCCCGGATGGTGGAATGCAGACACGGCGAGCTTAAACCTCGCTGCCCCTTCGCGGGCGTGCCGGTTCAAGTCCGGCTCCGGGCACTTCCGCCTCCGCACCCACCCCTCGAACGACCGCGCGACCGTTGACAAGCGGAGCCTGCGCGGCGGAAACTCACGCTCGCAAGATGGTGAAGGAAACTTCACTGTGCGAACACCCGGCGTGCTCTGCGTGCTCTGCGCGCTCCAAGGGAAGGGAACGACCGATGCGTACCACCGTCGGGATCATCGGAGCCGGACCGGCCGGACTGCTGCTGGCGCGGCTGCTGCACCGCGCGGGCATCGACTCGGTCGTCCTGGAGAGCCGCGACCGCGCCTACGTCGAACACCGCCAGCGCGCCGGGATCCTGGAGCAGGGCACGGTGGACGTGCTGCGCGCGGCCGGAGCCGGGGAGCGGATGGACCGCGAGGGGCTGCGGCACGACGGGATCGAGCTGCGCTTCGACCGGCGCCGCCACCGCGTCGACTTCCCCGCGCTCACCGGCGGGCGGTCCGTCATGGTCTACGCCCAGACCGAGGTCTGCAAGGACCTCATCGCCCTCCAGCTGGCCGACGGCGGGCCCCTGCTGTTCGAAGCGGAGGCCCTGGCCGTCGAGGACGCGACGGGCGACCGGCCGCGCGTGCCCTTCCGGCACCAGGGCCGCGAGGACGTGCTGGAGTGCGACTACGTCGTCGGGTGCGACGGCTTCTGGGGCGTGGCCAGAAATGCCTTCCCGGCCGCTGCCTCCCGGGTGTTCGAGCGGTCGTACCCCTATGCCTGGCTCGGCATCCTCGCCGATGTCGCCCCCTCCCACGACGAACTGGTCTACGCCCGCCACGACCGCGGCTTCGCCCTCCTGTCCATGCGGTCCCCGTCCGTCTCGCGCCTCTACCTCCAGGTGCCCGCCGGGACGAAGGCCGAGGAGTGGAGCGACGACGCGGTCTGGGCCGAACTGGAGCGGCGCTTCGAGACCGACGACGACTGGACACTGGAACGCGGCCCCCTCACCCAGAAGTCGGTCACGCCCATGCGGTCCTTCGTGCACGAACCGATGCGCCACGGCCGGCTCTTCCTGGCCGGCGACGCCGCCCACATCGTGCCGCCGACGGGCGCCAAGGGGCTGAACCTGGCCGTCGGCGACGTCGTGACCTTCGCCCGGGCGCTCGTCCATGCGCAGGAGACCGGCTCCCCGGACCTCCTCGACGCCTACTCCGCGACCTGCCTGCGCCGCATCTGGCAGGCCGAGCGGTTCTCCTACGACATGACGACCCTGCTCCACTCCGCCCCGGACGCCACCGCCTTCGACGCCCGCCTCCAGCTCGCCCGGCTGGAACGGATCGCCTCCTCCCGCGCGGCCGAGACCGACCTCGCCGAGGCGTACACGGGCTTCCCCCTCACCGGAGCGGGGAACAACCCCTGCGCGTAGCGTGTTGGCCAGCACGGCACGGGAAAGATCCTCCTCAAGGATTACGGTCGATCCTTTGCCAATCCATTACTCTTGAGCCAAGGCTGCGCAGGCAGCCATGGAGGAGTGAAATGAGGAGCAGCAACCCGGTCTTCTCGCGACGGGGGTTCAGCCGCGACAACGGCCACGCCGGCTTCAACACCGCACCGCAGGCCGGGTACGCACAGGGCAACCCCTACGCGCAGAATCCGTACGCCCAGAACCCGTACGCCCAGCAGGGCGTGCAGTACGGCGCCCCGCCGCAGGCCCCGGCCACCACCGACCGGATGACGATGGACGACGTCATCATGCGCTCGGCCCTCACGCTCGGCACGGTCGCCGTCGGCGCCGTCCTCGCCTGGGTGCTGCTGCCGGTCTCGGCGACCAGCTACGGCCTGGCCTTCGGCGCCGCGATCATCGCGATGGTCCTGGCGCTCGTGCAGAGCTTCAAGCGCACCCCGTCGCCCGCGCTGATCCTGGGTTACGCCGCCTTCGAGGGCGTCTTCCTCGGCGTCATCAGCGAGATGTACAACAGCCGCTGGAGCGGCGCCCCCTTCCAGGCAGTGCTCGGCACCATGGCGGTCTCCGCCGCCACCCTGCTGGTCTACAAGGCCGGCTGGGTCCGCGTCACGGCCCGCTACGCCCGCATCGGCATGGCCATCGCCGTCGCCTTCGTGCTGGTCATGGCGGTCAACCTGCTGCTGGTCGCGTTCGGCGTCGCCGAGCACGGCGGCCTGCGCAGCTTCGGCCCGCTCGGCGCGATCGTCGGCATCATCGCCATCGTGCTCGGCGCGTTCTTCCTGACGCTCGACTTCAAGCAGATCGAGGACGGCATCGCCTACGGCGCCCCGCGAGGCGAGTCCTGGCTCGCCGCGTTCGGCCTCACCATGACCCTGGTGTGGATCTACGTGGAGATGCTGCGGCTGGTGGCGATCTTCAGCAACAACGACTAGCCGACACGCCGGTCGTGCGAGAGGGCCCCGGGTTCGAACCGGGGCCCTCTCGGCGTCTCAGAGCAGCTTCCGGGCCGCCCTCCTCAGGTCGTACTCATGAACAATCGCCTTGGCGTGGCCGTACGCGAGGTCGTACTCGTGCCGGAGCCAGCTGACCTTCTCCTCGAAGCGGAACAGGGCGGGGCCTTCTTCTACGGTGCGCAGCCAGTCGGAGACTTCACGACCGGTGCAGTGCGGGATGCGGGCGAGCAGATTGCGGTGGGTCTCCTCGGAGAAGAGTTGGGACATCGGCGCCTCCGAACGCAAAGGGGATGTAAGCCGGTCCTTCACGTCACGGTGCCTGAGCGTTCGCGTATTGGCAACAGTGCGGCGCGTTACGCTCGGCGCGTGGTTGATACGACGCCCTTGACCCGAGCAGTGGATCACTTCGCCGACCGGTTGCGGGCGGCCCCGCAGAGCCGGCTGCAACGCGGCGCCGCCGCGGAGGCGCTGGCGCTGGCCAGGCACTTGGCCCGGTGGACGCAGAGCGTGGAGGAACCGGGCGCTCAGGCGCGGGAGATGCCGGACGCGGGGATGTTCGCGGCCGCCGATCAGATCCTGGTGGCCGCGCATGACCTGGCTCTGGTGCTGGAGAGCGAGGACCAGGTTTCCGAGGCGGTGGGGTTGGTGGAGGAGGCGCGGAAGAGGGCGGGGGTGTGAGGCGCGGGGCGCTTCACTACAGGGACGCTATGACGCGGTCCGCCAGGATGTAGACCGTGTCGTCGCCGCAGGTGAAGGTCAGGGTGTAGGCGCCGGAGATGCCCGAACCGCCCAGCAGGTACGGTGTCTCGCCCTCGCGCAGGGCCGCTGCCAGGCGTTCGGCTGTTTCCCGGTGGCCCGGGGTCATGCACAGGGTGGTGCCGTCGGCGAAGACGTAGACGTCCAGGGTGCCGAGGGGGCCGGGGCGGACGTCGGAGAGTTCGACCTGGTCGGCGGCGAGCTGTTCCAGGGTGGTCACCGTGCGCTCGTGGTCGTTCACGACCGGCGACTGCACCGGGACGAAGTCGGGGTGCGAGGGGTGGCGGCGGCGGGCCGCGGCCAGTTCGGCGGACTCCCCGGCGCTCTCGTCGGCCTCGGTGGCCGGCTCGGCGACCGGCTCCAGCGACTCCAGGCCCGCGAAGTCGGCCTGCCGGGGCAGGAACGGGTCGGCGTCGGCGAGGCCGAGCAGCGAGGGGGCGTCGGAGGCGTCACGGGCCTCCTGGGCGGCCCAGAACGCACGGGCCTCGGCCAGCTCCCGCTCCCGTTCCTCGGCGAGCGCCTCGGCCACGGCCGCGCGTATCTCGTCCGTGTCGGCGGCCGTACGGGCGGCGGGCAGCAGCGCGCGCATGGCGGCCGACTGGTTCTCGGCGAGCTGGCCCTGAAGGTCCGCGAGCTGACGGCGCAGCTTCAGGACGGTGCGCAGGACGGCGACGCCCACGGCGCCCGTGGCGGCCGTGGTGAGCAGCAGGGCGATCGGCATGGCGCTCACTGACGTACTCCCAGGTTCAAAGTCGACCCCCGACTTCCTACATCAGCTTGAAGGGCGGACTAACCAGCTGTCAGTGCGTAACGTCACGAAACGGGCAGGACTTTGGTCTCGGCGCTTACCGGCCCACGGCACTGACCTGCGCAGATGCCTCCGGGTAGGGAGAAAGGTCACATCCTGACGGAGATTGGATCACAAAAAGGCCCAGAACCCCGGGGTTTTCCGGGTTCTGGGCCGTTTGCCCACCTGCTGTGCCCGGTCGGCTACCGAGGGTGGGTCAGCTGAGGCGCTCGATGACCATTGCCATGCCCTGGCCGCCGCCGACGCACATCGTCTCCAGGCCGAACTGCTTGTCGTGCCACTGGAGCGAGTTGATGAGGGTGCCGGTGATACGGGCGCCGGTCATGCCGAAGGGGTGGCCGACGGCGATGGCGCCGCCGTTGACGTTCAGCTTGTCGATGTCGATCCCGAGGTCGCGGTAGGAGGGGATCACCTGGGCGGCGAAGGCCTCGTTGATCTCGACCAGGTCGATGTCGTCGATGGTCAGGCCGGCGCGGCGCAGGGCCTGCTGGGAGGCCTCCACCGGACCGAGGCCCATGATCTCCGGGGAGAGGCCGGAGACGCCGGTCGACACGATGCGGGCGAGCGGGGTCAGGCCCAGCTCGCGGGCCTTGGTGTCGCTCATGATGACGAGGGCGGCGGCGCCGTCGTTGAGCGGGCAGCAGTTGCCGGCGGTGACGAGGCCGTCCGGGCGGAAGACCGGCTTGAGGCCCGCCACGCCCTCCAGCGTGACGCCGGCGCGCGGGCCGTCGTCCTTGCTGACGACCGTGCCGTCGGGGAGGGTCACCGGGGTGATCTCGCGCTCCCAGAAGCCGTTCTTGATGGCTTCCTCGGCGAGGTTCTGCGAGCGGACGCCGAACTCGTCCATCTCCTGGCGGGTGACGCCCTTCCAGCGGGCGAGGTTCTCGGCGGTCTGGCCCATCGAGATGTAGGCGTCGGGAATCAGCCCGTCCTCACGCGGGTCGTGCCACGTGGTGCCCTCCTGCTGGGCTACGGCGGCGGTACGGGCCACGGCCTCGGCGAACAGCGGGTTCTGCGTGTCCGGCAGGCCGTCGGAGCTGCCCTTGGCGAAGCGGGAGACCGTCTCGACACCGGCCGAGATGAACACGTCGCCCTCGCCGGCCTTGATGGCGTGCAGGGCCATGCGGGAGGTCTGGAGCGAGGAGGAACAGTACCGGGTGATCGTGCAGCCCGGCAGGTGGTCCATGCCCATCTGCACGGCGACGATCCGGCCGAGGTTGTGGCCCTGCTCGCCGCCCGGGAGGCCGCAGCCGAGCATCAGGTCGTCGATGTCCCTCGGGTCCAGCTCGGGGATCTTGGCGAGCGCCGCCTGGATGATCGTCGCGGTCAGGTCGTCGGGGCGCAGGTCCTTGAGGGATCCCTTGCCGGCGCGGCCGATCGGGGAGCGGGCGGTCGAGACGATGACGGCTTCGGGCATCACGGCTCCAGACAGGAAGGGGCGGCGCGTAGCGCCTCGTTGAGGGGCGGCGGTCGGGTGACGGGTGGGCGTACGGGTGTTTGCAGGACCGGTTGGGAAGTTACCCGTCCGTATGGCCCAGGTCACTGGTGTCGCGGTGTGACACTGACCGCAATTTACTAAGCGCTTGCTTTGCCCCTCCGGCGGTTTGGCTGAACGGGGGCCCGGGGGCGGAGCCCCCAGGGGTCACGGTGACGGGGTCGCAGGCTCGGCCTCCGGCACCCGGCGCCGCCGCCTCCGCTTCAGCAACGCCCACGGCCCCCGAGGCCCGGTCGGCATCGCTGCCGTGACTTCGGTGCCCGCCTCCGAGGCGGCCTCGGCCGCAGCGCGCGCAACCGGCAGGAAGCCTTCGCGGCGGGACACGTCGGGACGTTCCTCCTCCGCCGGCCACAGCCCCAGCGCCGCGCACACCGTCGGCAGCACCGCCATCGCCGCCGTCGCGTACCCCTCCGCCGAGGGGTGGTAGTTGTCGGGGCCGAAGAGCTCGCGCGGGTTCGCCTCGAACTCGGGGCCCAGCAGATCGCCCAGCGACACCGTGCGCCCGCCCTGCCCGACCGCCCCGATGGTCTGCGCGGCAGCCAGCTGCCGCGAGGCCCGCCGGGCCAGCCACCGCAGCGGCTGCTGCACCGGCTCGATGGTGCCGAGGTCGGGGCAGGTGCCGACGACCACCTCCGCCCCGGCCGTCCGCAGCCGCCGTACCGCCGCCGACAGATGCCGTACCGAACGCGTCGGCGGCATCCGGTGCGTCACATCGTTCGCACCGATCATGATCACGCAGATGTCGGGGGCGGGAAAGGAAGGCGACAGCACCAGCGCCACCTGCCGGTCCAGGTCGTCCGACTGCGCCCCGGGAAGGGCGACGTTGCGCAGCTCCACCGGCCGTTCCGCCACCGCCGCCAGCCCCGAGGCCAGCAGCGCCCCCGGTGTCTGTCCGGCCCGGTGCACCCCCTGCCCGGCCGCCGTGGAGTCGCCGAGCAGCCTCAGTCTGAGGGGCGGTTCACCGGGGACGTCGTACCCCGAGCCGTACACTCCGTCGGCCACCGGCACCCGTCCGCCGCTGCCGTTGCCCACATGGCGCCGGGCCAGCCGCAGCTCGGCCAGCAGCAGGCCGACGGCGGCCGCCCCGGCCAGCCCGGCCCCACCACCGCCGTACGCCGCTCCGGCTGCGATGCGCCGGGCCACTCTCGCCCTCGACATGCTCGTCATGCGTCGCCGCCACCTCCTCGTAGCCGTACATCCACTCCTTGCCCCGTACCGCCCGTTCGCCAATCTCAACGGGGAGTGAACGCCCACGCCGCGTCACCGAGGGGCCTTAGGCTGGCGTAACCACTACGACCACTGTTTTTGCAAGCAACCGGAGACAACGGTGCAATTCCACGACTCGATGATCAGCCTCGTCGGCAACACCCCGCTGGTGCGGCTCAACAGCGTGACCCAGGGCATCCACGCCACCGTCCTGGCCAAGGTGGAGTACTTCAACCCGGGCGGCTCCGTGAAGGACCGCATCGCCCTGCGCATGATCGAGGCCGCCGAGCAGAGCGGGGAGCTGAAGCCGGGCGGCACGATCGTGGAGCCGACCAGCGGTAACACGGGTGTGGGCCTTGCCATCGTGGCTCAGCAGAAGGGCTACAAGTGCATCTTCGTGTGCCCTGACAAGGTGAGCACCGACAAGATCAACGTGCTGCGGGCCTACGGCGCGGAAGTGGTCGTGTGCCCGACCGCCGTCGATCCCGAGCACCCGGACTCCTACTACAACGTCTCCGACCGCCTCGTCCGCGAGACCCCCGGCGCCTGGAAGCCCGACCAGTACTCCAACCCCAACAACCCGCTCTCGCACTATCACTCGACCGGCCCCGAGCTGTGGGAGCAGACGGAAGGGAAGATCACCCATTTCGTGGCGGGTGTGGGGACCGGCGGCACCATCTCCGGTACCGGCCGCTACCTGAAGGACGCCAGCGACGGCAAGGTGAAGGTCATCGGCGCCGACCCCGAGGGGTCCGTGTACTCCGGCGGCTCCGGGCGGCCGTACCTGGTCGAGGGCGTGGGCGAGGACTTCTGGCCCACCGCCTACGACCGGACCGTCGCCGACGAGATCGTCCCGGTCTCCGACAAGGACTCCTTCCAGATGACCCGCCGCCTCGCCAAGGAGGAGGGCCTGCTGGTGGGCGGCTCCTGCGGCATGGCCGTCGTGGCCGCGCTGCGGGTCGCCGAGCGCCTCGGCCCGGACGACGTCGTGGTCGTCCTGCTGCCCGACAGCGGCCGTGGCTACCTCAGCAAGATCTTCAACGACGAGTGGATGGCCGACTACGGCTTCCTGGAGGACGAGGGCCCCAGCGCCCGCGTCGCCGACGTCCTGAGCGACAAGGCGCACGGCGCCATCCCCTCCCTGGTGCACATGCACCCGGAGGAGACCGTCGGCCAGGCCATCGAGGTGCTGCGCGAGTACGGCGTCTCGCAGATGCCGGTGGTCAAGCCGGGCGCCGGTCACCCGGACGTGATGGCCGCCGAGGTCGTCGGGTCGGTCGTGGAGCGGGAGCTGCTGGACGCCCTGTTCTCCAAGCGGGCCTCGCTGGAGGACCCGCTGGAGAAGCACATGTCGGCCCCGCTGCCCCAGGTCGGCTCCGGCGAGCCGGTCGGCGACCTGATGCAGGTGCTGGGTTCGGCGGACGCGGCGATCGTCCTGGTCGAGGGCAAGCCGACCGGTGTGGTCAGCCGTCAGGACCTGCTGGCCTTCCTGGCCAAGGGCGGGAACAAGTAGGAAACCTGCGGTGAACTGCCCGTAGCGGCGGCGAACCTGCGGTGTCCTCGGCCGATCGAGCCGTCTCACAAGCGGTACGAGCGTGTCACGTGCGCGCAGCACCCGCTTAACACGGGTCCGGCACATTAGGGGGTGTCGGCAGGGCGGGAGCGGCTCCCCGCCCCGGCCGGCGCCCAGCGGCGTCAAGGACCTTCCGGAGCGGCTCCCGGACCTCCATGGACGCCACGGACGCGCAAGCCCGGCCCTGACCGGGCCCGCGTCCCTCGCGGGGACCGCCGTCGTCCCGCCCCTCGGTAACGGGGGTGCGGCGGTCCCCGCGCAATTCTTCTCAGCGGGCGGAGCTCGTCTCCCAACTCCCCAGCAGCGCAAGGCGCTCGGCTGTCTCGGAACCGGGCTCCGGCGTGTACACCACGATCGTCTGGTCCGGGTCCGCCGGGACCGTCAGGGTCTCGTACGGGAGGGTCAGCAGGCCCGCCACCGCATGCCGTACCTTCTTCACGCCGTACGCGCACTCCTTGACCTGGTGGTCCGCCCACAGGCGGCGGAAGTCCTCGCTCTTCAGGGAGAGTTCGCCGACCAGGGCGCACAGGTCGGGATCGTCGGCGTACAGGCCCGCGTTCAGCCTGAGGTGCGCCACCGTCTGCGCGGCCACCGCGGCCCACTCGGGGTACAACTCCCGGCCCGCGGGGGTGAGGAAGACCTGCCGGGGGACGTTCCGCTCGCCGGGTGCCATGCGGCTGAAGCCGTTGACCGCGTCGCCGAGCGCGTTCCACGCCAGCACCTCCATCCGGCGGCCCAGCACGAAGGCCGGGTGGCGTTCCATGCCGTCCAGCAGTGTCTGGATGCCGGGGCGCACGCGGGGCGCGCTCGGCTGCTGCTTGCGCTGCCTGCGGGGCCGGGCCACCGTACGGAGGTAGGCGTGCTCGGTCTCGTCCAGCCGCAGCACCCGCGCGATCGAGTCCAGGACGGCGTCGGAGACGCTCGTGCCCCGGCCCTGCTCAAGGCGGATGTAGTAGTCCACGCTGACTCCCGCGAGCTGTGCCACCTCCTCGCGGCGCAGGCCCGGCACGCGGCGCCGCCCGTGCGAGGGCAACCCCACCTCCTCGGGCCGGATGCGGGCGCGGCGTGAGCGCAGGAAGCCGCCCACTTCTCCTTCTTTTCCTTCTTTGCAGTCCCCGTCCATGGGGCGATCGTAGGTCAGGTGCGGGACCGCCAACCTGGTACTGGCAGACCCAGGAAAAGCGCATCCCTGGGTACGGCGGCCGGGTCCGGCGAGGGTGGTGTCAGCGCCGGGGAGCCGCCCCGGCGACCACACCAGGGGGAACACCCATGTCGTACGAGAACCTCTCCGGCCGTACCGCCGTCGTCACCGGAGCCGCCAGCGGCATCGGCGAGGCCGTCGCGCTGCAACTCGCCGCGCAGGGCGCCCGGGTGGCGCTGTTCGCCCGGCGCGCGGACCGGCTGGAGACCGTCGCCGGGAAGATCCGGGCCGCGGGCGGCGAGGCGCTGGTGGTGGCCGCCGACGTCACCGACGACGCGTCCGTCGAGGCCGCCCGCGATCTGGTCCACGAGGCCTACGGGCCCGTCGACCTCGTCGTCAACAACGCCGGCGTGATGCTGCCGAACCCCGTCGACGACGGACGCCTGGACGAGTGGCAGCGGATGCTCGACACCAATGTGACCGGGGTGCTGCGGGTCATCCGCGCCTTCAGCGCCGACCTGGTGGCCGCGGCCGCCGAGGGCCGCACCGCCGACCTGGTGAACGTCTCGTCCATCGGCGCCCACATCGCCTTCCCCAACTACGCGGTGTACGGCGCGACCAAGGCGGCCGTCACCTATCTCTCGCAGTCCCTGCGCACCGAGTTCGGACCGCGTGACGTGCGGGTCACCAACATCGAGCCGGGACTCACCGAGACCGAGCTGAAGACGCACGTCGGCAGCACAGAGCTGTCCGGGCAGCTGGACGGCATGTTCGAGGCGATCGGGGGACTCACGGCGGCGGAGGTCGCGGACGTCGTCGCCTACGCCACCAGCCGCCCCCGGCACGTCAACCTGCGCCAGATCATGGTGCTGCCGACCCGGCAGGCCTGAGCTCAGTCCTGCCGGTCGGACCGGTCGCGCCGTCCGGTGATCAGCTCCGGGTTGAGCCGCACGGCCTGGGCCGCGTTGACACCGACGATGCCGACCCAGGTGGCCACCAGCCCGGGCATCCCCGCGAGGCCGCCGCCGATCGCGGACAGCGGTATCGCGAGGACCAGCGAGACGATGGCGAAGCCGAAGCGCTCGGCCCAGGTGTCGGCCGACTTCGGCCGCCGGGCGCCCCGCGCGTCCGACATCCGCTGCTCGGCCAGGTGCCGCCGCACCCGGCGCTCCACCGTGTCGTCGATCCGCTGCTCGACCTTCTCCAGGAAGGAGTCCACGAGGGCGGAGTCGTACTCCTCGCCCAGTTCCCTGCGGGCCCGCACCGTGGCGTCCAGGTCCTTCTTGAGGTCGGCGTGCGGTGCATCCAGTGCGCTCATGGGCTCCACCCTAAGGAGCGCTCACGCCCGCCGCACTGGGGACAACCCCCCTCTTCGCGCCGCCGCCCACGGCCGCGAGGACCCCGCAGGACTCCAGGACCCGGCGGTGGCCCAGGTCCACTCCGCTGATGCGGACCTCGACGCCCTGCCCGCGCAGCTCGGCGACCGCCTCCTTCAGCGCCAGCGCCCCGGTCGCGTCCACCGCCGTCAGCCCGGACAGCCTGAGGTCGACCGCCGAGACGCCGTCGTGCAGGTCGGCCAGGCTGCGCCGGAAGCGGTGGGCGGCGGCGAACAGCAGCGGGCCGTCGAACCGGTAGGTCACCGTGCCCGCCTCGCCCGGGAGTTCGTCGGCGGCGGCCGGGGTCAGCCGGGTGCCGCGCACCGCCGCGCGCAGCGCCAGCAGCACCGAGACGCCGAGGCCGATCAGCACCGCCTGCACCAGGTCCAGGGCGAGCGTGGCACCGGCGGTCAGGACCAGCACCAGCGCGTCGCCGCGGGTGGCCTTCGCCATCGCCCGGACCGCGTCCCGCTCCACCATCCGTACGGCCGTCGCCAGCAGCACTCCGGCCAGCGCGGCCAGCGGGATACGGCCCACCAGCGGGGCGGCGACCGCCGCGATCCCGGCGAGGATCCCGGCGTGCGCGAGCGCGGCCAGCCGGGAGGCGGCGCCGGTGCGGACGTTGACCGCCGTACGCGCGATGGCACCGGTCGCCGGTACCCCGCCGAACAGAGGGGCCGCGAGGTTGGCGATGCCCTGCCCGAACAACTCCTTCGACGGGTTGTGCCGCTCGCCGGGCCGCATCCCGTCGGCGACCGACGCCGACAGCAGGGACTCCAGGGCGGCGAGCGCGGCCACCGCTGCGGCCGGGGCGAGCAGGGAGGGGAGGCGGGAGAGGTCCAGGAAGGCGAGGGAGGGCGCGGGGAGGGACGCCGGGAGCGTGCCGATACGGGTGACGGGCAGGTGCAGCGCCTCGGCGGCGGCGGTCGCGGCGGCGACGGCCACGAGGGAGAAGGGCACGGCCGGCTTCCAGCGGGCGCCGGCCAGTACGACGGCCGCCGCGCCGGCCGCGAGCAGCAGGGCCGGCCAGTGCGGAGCGCCGCCGAACTCCTCGGCCGCCCGCGCCGCCACGACGGCGACCTGCTCGCCCGGCGGCGTGCGCACGCCGAGGGCGGCGGGCACCTGCTGGAGGGCGATCACGCAGGCGATGCCGAGGGTGAAGCCGGCGATCACGGGCGCGGGCACGTACGCCATCGCCGCCCCCGCGCGGGCGAACGCGAGCGCCAGCAGGATGACGCCGGCCATCAGGCCGACGGTGAGGACACCGTCGGCGCCGTACCGGTGGACGATCGGCACGAGGACGACGGTCATGGCACCGGTCGGGCCGCTGACCTGGCGGGCGCTGCCGCCGAACAGCGCGGCCAGCGCGCCCGCGACGATCGCGGTGACGAGCCCGGCGGCGGCGCCCAGCCCCGAGGTGACACCGAAGCCGAGGGCGAGGGGGAGGGCGACCACGGCGACGGTCAGCCCGCACAGGAGGTCGCGGCGCGGGGCGCGGGTCATGGAGCGGAAGTCGGCGGAGGAGGGCAGGACGGAGAGGGCCCGGGTGGGGGCGGGGGTGCGTTTCATGAGGTGTGTTTCCGTAGACCGCTGTGGGCAGTCGCGAGGTGAAGGGGCTCAGGGCAACACGCTGACGAGCCCGGTATCGAGATCGAACCGCGCGGCCTCGACATGGGCGGAGCCGAACGCGGGGTCCGCACGGATCGCGTCCCGCACCCAGGCGGCGTGGGCCCGCAGGGTGTGCTCGGCCCAGTCGCCGGGCAGCGCCCGGGTGCGGAGGGCGGCGGGGACGATCTCGTCGACCAGCAGTTCCAGGTGGCCCGGCACCGGCGCGCCGGTGCGCAGATGCTCCAGCGTGGCGGCGACGGCGCCGCAGCGTTCGTGCCCGAGGACCAGCACGAGCGGGACGCCCAGCTCCTGCACGCCGTACTGGATGGAGCCGAGCACGGCCTCGTCCAGCACCTGGCCGGCGGTCCTTATGCACAGCAGGTCCCCGATCCCCTGGTCGAAGACCAGCTCCGGGGGGACACGGGAGTCGATGCAGCCGACGATCACCGCGAACGGGTGCTGTGCGGCGGCCAGCAGACGGCGCCGGCCGGCGCTGTCGTGCGGGTGCCGGGGGTGGCCGGCGGCGTAGCGCCGGTTGCCGGCGAGGAGCTCGTCGAGGGCGGTGCGTGGGGTGACGGGCGGGTGGGGGCGGGGACCGGGCGCGGCCGTCGCCGGGGCGGCGGCCAGCGCGGTGACGGCGGTGGCCGTCAGGAAGGCCCTGCGGTTGGAGGCCATGACGCTTCCTCAGGTGTTGTGCCAGTAGCGCCTTTTCACCGTAAGCACTCGCCCGGTCACCCTCGGTGGCCGTTTAACGACACTTGGCTGATTCGTCGTCAGATCATCGCCACGGCGATACCGCCCCTTGAGCGACAGCCGCGGTGGGTACCGCATGGCGCCGGATCGTGAGATGCCGCTTGCCCGGCTGCATAACGTCATGCAGAGTTCTTCGTGTCTGAATAGGCAAGGGGGAGCACTGCATGGGCGTGGACAGGAGTACCGAGGTGACCTCCGTTGCGATCGACAGCCCGGCCACCCGGTTGCAGGCGCTCTTCGAGGGGCGCCGGCTCACGCCGACCCAGCGCCGCATCGCGCACAGCATGGTGCGGCGGGCCGCCGACGTGCCCTTCCTGTCCAGCGTGGAGCTGGCCGAGCTGGCCGGGGTCAGCCAGCCGTCGGTGACCCGGTTCGCGGTCGCCCTGGGCTTCGACGGCTACCCCGCCCTGCGCAAGCACCTGCGCGAGGTCGTCCCCGCCGAACCGGCCGCGGAGACGGGCTCGTACAACGAGTACCAGCAGGCCGTCGAGGCCGAGATCGAGAACCTGAAGCACCTCGCGGAGCTGCTCGCCGACCCGCGGCCGGTGCAGAAGGCCGGCCGGATCCTGGCCGCCTCCCGCCCGCTGCCGGTGCTCGGCCTGCGCGCCGCAGCCTCGCAGGCGTACGGCTTCGCGTACTTCGCCGCCAAGGTCCATCCGGACGTCCGGCTGCTCAACGAGGGCGGCACGATGATCCACGACCGCATCGACGCGGCCGTCCGCGCGGGCGCCACGGCCCTGCTGTGCTTCGCGCTGCCCCGGCATCCGCGCGAGGTCGTCGACACCCTCGGCTACGCCAAGGATGCGGGCCTGACCGTCGTCACGGTCGCCGACTCGGCCTTCGCTCCGGTCGCCAAGTACTCCGACCTGCTGCTGCCCGCCGCCGTCGGCACCGGGCTCGCCTTCGACACCGCGTGCGCACCGATGCTGCTCGGCCGGGTGCTGCTGGAGGCGGTCTGCGACGACCTGCCCGACGCCCAGGCCCGGCTGGAGGAGTTCGACGCGAACGCGGCGGCCCGCGGCCTGTTCGTCGAGTGACCTGGCGCGCTCTCAGACTCGTCTCACCTTGTGCCACTAGCGTCGTGCGGAAACGCAGACGCCAGGTGGACACGTGACACGGGAGGCCGACGTGGCGCGCGCAGGACGCGGAGGACAGGGACTGGCCCGGGTGGCCGTCGTCGTACGGGCCGGGGCCGCGCCGCTGTGGTGGCTCGGGGTGTTCGCGGCGGGGGTCGGGGTCCTGGTGCCCGGTGTGACCGGGCGCCGGATCGGGGTGCCGGCCGGGGGCGCGCTGTTTCTGATCACCGCGGCCGTCGTGGCGCTGGCGCGCCGGAAGCGGTATGCCGCCCTCGCCCGCGGGGCCGCCCGCGCGGGCAAGTGCGACGTGCTGCAGGACCGGGCGGTGACCGTGCGGACCTGGCGCCGGGGACACCGCTGGTGGCTGCTGCTGGCCTTCGCCGTCGCGCTCGGCAGCTCCTTCGCGGTGCCCGCGGCCGGCGGCATGCTGCTCGCCGGGGCCGGCACCGGGCTCCGGCTGAAAGCCGCCTGGCTCGGGCAGCGCGAGCGGGCCGGGGACGCGCTGCTGTGGGTGCGCGTTGACTGGCTCGACCAGCGGGGCGGGAGCCCGGCGGGCCGGGCCGTGAAGGGCTTGCGCGGTACGGGCATCGCGGCCGGCGACGCGGCCCCGGGCGGGGCCCGCCGCCGCACCGCGGCGCTCGTCCGACCCTCTTAGACCTCCAGGTCTTCCTCGATCTTCTTGAGCTGGTGCCGGGCCATCGCCAGGTTGGCCCGGGCCGAGTCCAGGACCAGGTAGAGGAACAGGCCGTTGCCGCCGCGGCCCTTGAGCAGGCGGATCAGGTGGTACTGGTCCGACAGCGTGATCAGGACGTCCTCGATCTCGCTCTTGAGACCCAGGTGTTCCATCGTGCGCATCTTGGAGCGGATGACGTCCGTGTTGCCGGCGGCGGCCACGTTCAGGTCGAAGCTCTTGCTGCCGCCCATCGTGCCCAGCGCCATGCCGCTGGTGTAGTCGACGAGTGCGACGCCGGTGGCGCCCTCGATGGAGGTGAGGGCCTCTTTGAGTGCGGTTTCGGTGTTGGCCATGGTGGGTCCTCTCAACTGTCGGTTGCGGTGTGCGCCTCGGCGGCCGTGGTGCGTGGCGTGCGCGTGGTGCGGGTGCGTGCGGGTGTGGTTCTGGTGGCGGGGCGTGCGGCCTGCGCGGCGGCCTCGGCGGCGTCGAGCAGTTCCCCGACGCGCGCGCCGGCCCGGCGGCCCTCCAGGTGCAGCCGGCCGACGTTGACCCGGTCCTGGGCGAGCAGGGTCAGTACGGCGGTGCGGCCGGCCGCGTAGGTGGCGACGTAGCCGTGCTCGCCGCGCACCAGCAGCTCCCGGAAGCCGCCGTTCCCGGTGGCGTCGGCGACCCGTACGGCGACGCCGAGCGCGGCCGCGGTGAGCGCCGCGAGGCCCTCCGGTTCGACGCCCGGGGTGTCGTGGGCGACGACGAGTCCGTCGACGCCGGCCGCGAGCGCGCCGGTGAGCTGCGGGACACGGGCCCGCAGCCGGCGCAGTTCGTCCAGGACGGCCTCCAGGTCCTGTTCGGGCACCATCAGCTCTCTCCTCTCGGCGGGGCGGTGCCGTTCAAAGCGCCTCCAGCGCATCCCTGAGCCTCTTCAGCAGCGCGATGTCGGGGTCGGTGACCGTGAGCGGCGGCGTGGGGGGTGGCGGGGCGGGCGCCGTGCGCACCGGCCTCAGGAGCCCGGCCGCCGCGAGCCGGCGCACGTCCACCAGCGTGTGGAACGCCTGCCTGCCCAGGTTGCGGGCGATCTCCGGGGCCGTGCGGACGCCGTCCACCCGGTCCAGGACCGCCCGCCGGCGCGGGGTGACCGGCGCCGCCGCGACCGGGTCGGCGCGGATCAGCGGCACGCTGTCGGCCGCCGGGTCCGGCCACAGGCGGTGCAGCAGCAGACGGCGGCGCAGCGTCTCGCGCTCCAGGGCGATGACCGGGACCGAGGACAGCGGGCCGATGCGCGACCCGCTGTCGTAGCGGAACCGGCCGGGGGTGCTGCTCGGCGCCAGCGCGAAGTATCCGGCGTCGTACAGCGCGTCCAGGTGGCACAGTTCCAGCGCGCCCGCGGGCAGCAGCCCGGCCTCCAGCAGCAGCCGGGCGGCGTCCGGGGTGCCGGTGGCCTGCGCGGCGGCCCGCTGCCAGGCGGCCGCGGCGAGGGTGCCGTGGGCCGTGAGCAGCACGTCCAGGCCGGGGGCGAGCGGGCTCTCGGCGTGCACCACCCGGCCCTGGGCGAGGTACAGGGTGCCGTGTTCGCGCACGAGTACCCCGGTGGCCTGCTCCTCGGCGAGCCGCCGCAGCATCGGCGACAGTGCGCCCGCCGTACGGTCCTGTCCGGCTGTCCTGTCCCGCACCGGCAGCGGCGGAGGTGTCCCGACCCTCGTCATCCCAGCACCAGCCGGGCGGCCATCTCGCCGAGCCGGATCCGGGCGAGCGCGAGGTTGCCGTCCTCACGGCCGATCCACAGATGCAGGAAGACGCTGCTGTCGAAGGACGTGTCCACGAACCGCAGCAGGTGATAGCTGTCGCGATTGCTGATGATCACGTCCTCCACGGGCGGGCGTCCGTCCGTGGTGTCCCCGGTGGTGAAGGCACCGTGTTCGGCGGCCATGCGGGCCAGTTCGGCGGCCTCGGCGGCGGTGGTCTCGTGGTCACCGCCGGGGGCCTCCCCGACCGTGCCCAGGGCCAGTCCGCTCGTCCAGTCCACCAGCGCTGCTCCCCGGGCACCGGGCAGCCGCATCGCTTCCAGTAAGCACTCGTCGATTCCGGGCACCGTGGCTCCCCTCCCGCCTGGGATCCGGCTGAGTGACGCAGACGCTACGCAACGTGTGCGCCGGCGGTGAGGGCTTTGGCATTTTCCAGTGGAACATGCGTCCGGCGTACTAGTGTGGGTCAACTGACGCATGCTTCACGGCAGTTGAGTCATTTGTTCGAGGGGTGGCCAGGGTGCGTCAACGGCTCCCGCGCGCACGGAGGGTGGTGAGCGCGGATGCGTGCGCCCCACCGGACTCGGCCACGACCTCCGCCACGCTCTGCGGCTCCCGCACGGTCGCGAAGGCGACCCCGCCGGACCCGTCCGGCGCGAAGCCGTAGATCCCGGGCCGGGCCAGGGAGTTGTAGGCGTAGTGGTGGGCGAAGTAGTACGCGCCCGTGTCCAGCGCCGCCGCGTAGTCGCCCTGCTCCAGCAGGGGCAGCGCGCGCCCCTCGGCGAGCAGGTCGCCGGAGAAACAGGCCGGGCCCGCGACGTCCTGCACCACCTCGGGGCCGGCCTTCGGCCGCCCCTTGGCGTCGTACGCGGCGATCCTCAGCGGCCACGCCCCCGGTGCGTACACGGTCCGTGTGGCCACCTGCACGCCCGCGTGCGTCACCGCGATCCGCCGCCCGCCGGAGCTCTTCGCGTACTCCACCCGCGCCACCACCGTGCCGTGCCTGGCCAGCAGCGACCGCCCGAACTCGGTCACCAGCCCGTACCGCCCGTCGAACAGCCCCGGCACCTCCTCGGCCAGCAGCCGCGCGTACTGCGCGTACGTCGGTGCCGTCGCCTCCGCGGCGAAGTCGACGGGCAGCCCGCCGCCGATGTCGAGCGTGTCGATCTGCGGCCTCCCGATCCGCGCGTTGATCTCCTCCGCGAGCGCGTACGTCCGGGCGACGCCTCGCGCCAGCAGCGACAGCGGGATGCCCTGCGAACCGGTGTGTGCATGCAGCCGGGTCAGCCACGGCCGGTCCGCGTACGCCTGGACGACCCACTCCCGGGCCCCCTCGTCGCGCAGCGCCACGCCGAACTTGGAGGTCTGCGTCGCCGTGGAGGTCGCCCCGATGCTGCCGCCGCCGACCTGCGGGTTGATCCGGAGGCCGAGCGGCGAGCGGGTGGGCGCCGCCCGGACGAGCGCGTCGAGCCGGGCCAGCTCCTGCGGGTTGTCCGCGTTGACGGCGATGCCCAGCGTCAGCGCCTCGCGCAGCTCGGCCGGGGTCTTGGCGGGCGAGTCGAGCACCATCCTGTCCGGCGGCAGCCCCGCCGCCCGGGCCAGCGCCAGCTCGCCCGGGCTCGCCACCTCCGCGCCGATGCCCTCCTCGTGCAGCAGTCGCACCACCGGCACCAGGGGGGTCGCCTTCACCGCGAAGGCGTGCAGCACCGGCGTCCCCGGCGCCACGACCGCGTCGAACGCCGCCCGCAGGGCCGCGGCCGACTCCCGGATGCCGGTGACGTCCAGCAGCCCCACCACGGCCACGTCCGGCCCCAGCAGCCCCTGCTCCACCGCGCCGCGCACCGCCTCGTCCCGCCGGGCGGCGCGGGCGCGGGCCTCGCTGTCGATGTCGTATTCCACGGGTTTCCCCCACTCTGTCGGCCTTCGCGTCCCTTCGTATCCCTTCCTCTCCTTCCTCGCGCCTTCCAGACAAACACCCGCGGCGCGCCGATGCGGGCCGCCGATGTATTGACTAGTTCTATTCAGACAGACAGGATGTGAATAGACGCAGCAACAGGAGGAGGCAGACGATGTCGGGACCCCGCCCCGTACGAGCACCGCACGGCACGGAACTGAGTGCCCTGGGATGGCAGCAGGAAGCCGCCCTGCGGATGCTGCAGAACAACCTCGACCCCGAGGTCGCCGAGCACCCCGACAAGCTCGTCGTCTACGGCGGCACCGGCAAGGCCGCCCGTGACTGGCGCTCCTTCGACGCGATGGTGCGCACGCTGCGCACCCTCAAGCAGGACGAGACCATGCTGGTCCAGTCCGGCCGCCCGGTCGGCGTGATGCAGACCCACGAGTGGGCCCCGCGCGTCCTCATCGCCAACTCCAACCTCGTCGGCGACTGGGCCAACTGGGAGGAGTTCCGCCGCCTGGAGGCCCTCGGCCTGACCATGTACGGCCAGATGACCGCCGGCTCCTGGATCTACATCGGCACCCAGGGCATCCTCCAGGGCACCTACGAGACCTTCTCGGCCGTCGCCGCGAAGAAGTTCAACGGCACCCTCGCCGGGACCATCACCCTCACCGCCGGCCTCGGCGGCATGGGCGGCGCCCAGCCCCTCGCCGTCACCATGAACGACGGCGTCGCCATTTGTATCGACTGCGACCCGCGCGCCATCGACCGCCGCATCGAGCACCGGTACCTGGACGTGAAGGCCGACAACCTCGACCACGCGCTCCAGCTGGCCACCGAGGCCCGCGACGCCCGCCGCCCGCTGTCCATCGGCGTCCTCGGCAACGCGGCCGAGCTGGTCCCGCAGCTGCTCGCGATGAACGCGCCCATCGACATCGTCACCGACCAGACCTCCGCCCACGACCCGCTGGCGTACCTGCCGATCGGCGTGGCCTTCGAGGACATGGCCGACGCCGCCGCCAAGGACCCGGCCGGCTTCACCGCCCGCGCCCGCGAGGCCATGGCGAAGCACGTCGAGGCGATGGTCGGCTTCATGGACGCCGGCGCCGAGGTCTTCGACTACGGCAACTCCATCCGCGGCGAGGCCCAGCTGGCCGGCTACGACCGCGCGTTCGCCTTCCCCGGCTTCGTCCCCGCGTACATCCGTCCTCTCTTCTGCGAGGGCAAGGGCCCGTTCCGCTGGGCGGCCCTGTCCGGCGACCCCGCCGACATCGCCAAGACCGACAAGGCGATCCTGGAGCTGTTCCCCGAGAACGAGTCCCTGGCCCGCTGGATCAAGATGGCCGGCGAGCGCGTCCACTTCCAGGGCCTGCCCGCCCGCATCTGCTGGCTCGGCTACGGCGAGCGCGACAAGGCCGGCGAGCGCTTCAACGACATGGTGGCCTCCGGCGAGCTGGCGGCCCCGCTGGCCATCGGCCGCGACCACCTCGACTGCGGCTCCGTCGCCTCCCCGTACCGCGAGACCGAGGCCATGCTCGACGGCTCCGACGCGATCGCCGACTGGCCGCTGCTGAACGCCATGGTCAACGTGGCCTCCGGTGCGTCCTGGGTCTCCATCCACCACGGCGGTGGCGTGGGCATGGGCCGCTCCATCCACGCGGGCCAGGTCACGGTGGCCGACGGCACGAAGCTGGGGGGCGAGAAGATCCGGCGTGTTCTCACCAACGACCCCGGCATGGGTGTCATCCGGCACGTGGACGCGGGGTACGACATCGCGGAGTCGGTGGCTGCCGAGCGTGGGGTGCGGGTGCCTATGCGCGAGGGTGACGACGCGTGAGCCAGCGTTCTGCTGAGCCGAGCGGCAACGGTCCGGCGGGGGCTGAGCTCTCGTCGCCGTCTGCCGCTTCGGCTGTGCCCACCCGCCCCCAGTCTCGGCTTCACTCGACCGGGGGGACCCCCATCGCCCTGCGGAACGACTGCCCACAGCCTGGACGGGCTGCGGCCGATAGCGTGCCCTCCTTCCACGAGATGTGGCGGGAGCTGCTCCCCATCGGCCGGCACCCCGACTCCCGCGGCTACCGGCGCTACGCCTGGACCGGTGCCGACGCCGAGTGCCGGACCTGGTTCCAGGAGCAGGCCGAGGCCCGGGGGCTGACCTACGAGGTGGACCGGAACGGGAACCAGTGGGCCTGGCTGGGGGATCCGGCCGCCGGGGACGCCGTCGTCACCGGGTCGCATCTGGACTCGGTGCCGGACGGCGGGGCCTTCGACGGGCCCCTCGGGGTCGTCTCCTCCTTCGCCGCCCTCGATGAACTGCGCGGGAGGGGAGTGCAGTTCGGCAAGCCGCTGGCCATCGTCAACTTCGGTGACGAGGAGGGCGCCCGGTTCGGGCTGGCCTGTGTCGGATCCCGGCTCACCGCCGGGCAGCTGACCGTCGAGCAGGCCCACCGCCTCACCGACGGGGAGGGGATCAGCCTCCCGAAGGCCATGGAGGCCGCCGGATACGACCCCGACGCCATCGGAGCCGACCCGGAGCGGCTCGCCCGTATCGGCGCCTTCGTGGAACTGCACGTCGAGCAGGGCCGTGCGCTGGACCTGTCCGGCGACCGGGTGGGCATCGCCAGCGCCATCTGGCCGCACGGGCGGTGGAGGTTCGACTTCCGGGGCGAGGCCAACCACGCCGGCACCACCCGGCTTGTCGACCGGCGTGACCCGATGCTGTCGTACGCCGAGACCGTGCTCGCCGCCCGCCGCGAGGCCGAACTCGCCGGTGCCGTCGCCACCTTCGGCAAGATCTCCGTCGAGCCGAACGGCGTCAACGCCATTCCCTCCCTGGTGCGCGGCTGGCTCGACTCCCGCGCTGCCGACCAGGACAGCCTGGACACGGTCGTCGGCGGCATCGAGAAGGCCGCGCGGGAGTACGCGGACGCCCACGGCATCGACCTCGACGTCGTCCGGGAGTCCTTCACCCCGGTGGTCGAGTTCGACCATGCCCTGCGCGACGAGCTGGGCCGCATCCTGGGCAAGGACACCGGCCTGCGGGTGCCCGTCCTCGGGACCGGTGCCGGACACGACGCCGGAATCCTCTCCGGGCGCATTCCGACCGCCATGCTGTTCGTGCGCAACCCCACCGGCATCTCGCACTCCCCGGCCGAGTTCGCGGCCGAGGACGACTGCGTGGCCGGGGTGCACGCACTCGCTGACGTACTGGAAGGGCTGGCCTGCACGTGACCACGCAGACGATGCGAACGTACTGGCTGGAGCACGCCTGGCTCGGCACGAACGTCGAGCCGGGTGTGGCGGTCGAGGTCGCGGACGGCCGTATCACCGCCGTCCGCACCGGCGTACCCACCCCGCCGCCCGGCGCCGAGATCCTGCGCGGCCTGACCCTCCCCGGACTGGCCAACGCCCATTCCCACGCCTTCCACCGGGCGCTGCGCGGCACGGTCCAGGTCGGCTCCGGCACCTTCTGGACCTGGCGCGAGGTGATGTACTCCGTCGCCGACCGCCTGACCCCGGAGACGTACCACGCCCTCGGCCGCGCGGTGTACGCGGAGATGGCCCTGGCCGGCATCACCTGTGTCGGCGAGTTCCACTACGTGCACCACGCGCACGGCGGCACCCCCTACGCCGACCCCAACGCGATGGGCGAGGCACTGATCGCGGCCGCCGCCGAAGCCGGTGTCCGCATCACCCTCCTGGACACCGCCTACCTCTCCTCCGGCTTCGGCGAGGAGCCCAACGCACACCAACTGCGCTTCTCCGACGGCAGCGCGGAGGCCTGGGCCGAACGCTGTGCAGTTCTCAAGGAGCGGGACCACGCGCGGATCGGGGCGGCGATTCACTCCGTACGGGCCGTGCCCGCGGAGCAGTTGGCGACCGTGGCACGCTGGGCCGAGGAGCGGCAGGCCCCGCTGCATGTGCACCTGTCCGAGCAGACGGCGGAGAACGACGCCTGCCTTCGGGCCCACGGCTGCACCCCCACCCGGCTCCTCGCCGACCACGGCGTCCTCGGGCCGCGCACCACCGGTGTGCACAACACGCACCTCACCGACGAGGACATCGCCCTGCTCGGCGGCTCGGGCACCGGCACCTGCATGTGCCCGACGACCGAACGCGACCTGGCGGACGGCATCGGCCCGGCCGTCGCCCTCCAGCGGGCGGGCTCTCCGCTCTCCCTCGGCTCCGACAGCCACGCCGTCATCGACCTGCTCGAAGAGGCCCGCGCGATGGAGCTGAACGAGCGGCTGCGCACCCGCACCCGGGGCCACTGGACCGCCGCGGAACTGCTGCGCGCGGCTTCGGCGGACGGCCACGCGGCCCTGGGCTGGGACGACGCGGGCAATCTGGAGGCGGGTGCACTCGCCGACTTCACGACGATCGCCCTCGACTCGGTCAGGACAGCGGGGCCGCTGCCGCGACTCGGCGCCGAGACAGCCGTATTCGCCGCGTCCGCCGCAGACGTACGCCACACCGTCGTGGGCGGCCGCCATGTCGTACGAGACGGTGTCCATGCCCTCGTGCAGGACGTGCCGTCAGCACTGGCGGACGCGATCGAAGCCCTGCGCGGCTGACCACCGCCGCACCCCACCCGGCCACCCCTGAGGACACCATGATGAGCAGCACCGTCATCACCAACATCGCCACGCTGGTCACCAACGACCCCTCCCTCGGTGACGGATCCCCCCTCGGTCTGATCCAGGACGCGGCCGTCGTCATCGACGGCGACCGTGTCGCGTGGACCGGTGAATCCAGCAAAGCACCCGCCACTGACAACCGGGTCGACGCGGGCGGCCGGGCGGTGCTGCCGGGCTTCGTGGACTCCCACTCCCACCTGGTCTTCGCCGGGGACCGCACGCAGGAGTTCAACGCCCGCATGTCCGGCCGCTCCTACAGCGCGGGCGGCATCCGCACCACGGTCGCGGCCACCCGCGCCGCGACCGACGCGGAACTGGAGTCGAACCTCACCCGCTACCTGGCGGAGGCCCTCCGTCAGGGCACCACCACCTTCGAGACGAAGTCGGGCTACGGCCTGACCGTCGAGGACGAGTCCCGTGCCCTGCGTATCGCGGCCCGGCACACCGACGAGGTGACCTACCTCGGCGCCCACATCGTCTCGCCCGACTACGCCGACGACCCGGCGGCCTATGTCGCCCTGGTCACCGGCGAGATGCTGGACGCCTGCGCGCCCCACGCCCGCTGGATCGACGTCTTCTGCGAGAAGGGCGCCTTCGACGGCGACCAGGCCCGCACGATCCTCACTGCGGGCATGGCGAAGGGCCTGCACCCCCGCGTCCACGCCAACCAGCTCTCCTACGGCCCCGGTGTCCAGCTGGCCGTCGAGCTGGACGCGGCCAGTGCCGACCACTGCACCCACCTCACGGACGCGGACGTCGACGCGCTCGCGAACGGCAACACGGTCGCCACCCTCCTGCCCGGCGCCGAGTTCTCCACCCGCGCCGAGTGGCCGAACGCCCGCCGCCTGCTGGACGCGGGCGCGACGGTGGCACTGTCGACGGACTGCAACCCGGGCTCCTCTTTCACTTCCTCCGTGCCCTTCTGTATCGCCCTCGCCGTCCGCGACATGCGCATGACCCCCGACGAGGCGGTCTGGTCGGCCACGGCAGGCGGCGCGGCAGCCCTGCGCCGCACCGACATCGGCCACCTCAGGCCTGGCGCCTACGCCGATCTGACGCTGCTGGACGCGCCGAGCCACGTACACCTGGCGTACCGGCCGGGGGTGCCGCTGGTCAGCGGGGTGTGGCGGCGGGGCGAGCGGGTGGTCTGAGGGCGGCGATAGCCGGCGAGGAAGCGGCGGGCGCTCATCCCGCCCCGGCCCGCCACCGCTGCTCCGGCCCCCCGTTCAAGGGTTCCAGGCTCACCTCGTCCCAGTCGTCCGGTGTCACCGCCGTTTCGATGGCGATCGAGGGGCGGATCGTGCCGTCGGAGTCGACGGTGAAGCGGAGGTTCTGGCCGTTGCTGCTGTAGACCGCGTCGCACTCCCAGATGCCCACGCCCCGGTCGGTCGAGCCGCGGCTGTCCAGGCAGAAGCCGGAGTCGGCGGCCGAGCGGAGGACGCCCAGGTAGGTGTCGACGCGCCAGCGCTGGGTGGGGGAGGAGGTGCAGGGGGCCATGATGACGTCGTTGCCCTGCGAGAGGTCGCCGTCGAGGATGTCGAGGCAGCGGCCCGAGGCGAGGTTCACCACTTGGGCGTAGGCGCTGCCCGGGGGCGAGGGCGAGGGCGTGGGGGACGGGCTCGGTGTGCGGCGCGGCGACGGGGACGTGGTCGGACGCTGCGAAGTCCTCGTCGGAGAAGGGGACTTGGCCGTGCGAGAAGGGGAAGGGGAAGGAGTCGGGGTGGGGGAGGCGGACACGGA
This sequence comes from Streptomyces cellostaticus, assembly GCF_001513965.1. GTDB lineage: Bacteria > Actinomycetota > Actinomycetes > Streptomycetales > Streptomycetaceae > Streptomyces > Streptomyces cellostaticus. Next base: position 197,051 of record NZ_KQ948025.1, read on the forward strand.
CACGGACACCGTTGCCGTCACCGTCACCGGTGGGGGTGCAGGTGTCGCCGCCACCGGGTGCTGGTCGGGGCCGTCCGCCGAGGACAGGAGGAACACCAGCAGCGGAGCCAGGGCCACCCCCAGGGCCGCCGACGCCAGCAGGTAGCGGTGCCGGGGCGGCCGATTCGGGTGGGGAGCGGCGGGTCCGGGAGCCGGGGCCGGCTTGCCGGGGTGCAAGTACGACGTTCCGCTCCAGGGCAGCAGGCCCTCCGCCAGTGCCTGTCTCGGGGTGTCCCGCAGCGCGGCCAGGTCCTCGAAGGCGGCCGTGCAGTGTGGGCAGTGTGCCGTGTGGGCGTCCAGGTCGGCGCTGTAGCGGGGGCCGTCCGGCCGTACCGCCTCCTCGATCAGGCGGCGGAAGTCGGGGCAGCGTGGATCGTCGGAGGCGGCCAGTCGGTGTCTCAGGCAGGCCTGGGCCAGGGCCTTGAGGGCCTGCGGGGTGCCGTGGATCACGTCCGTGCGGCTCAGGCCCAGGAAGGCGGCTGTGCGTTCCGGGGGCTCCTCCTCGAGGGCGGCGTACCAGATCAGGCCCTGGGTGTGGGAGGGCAGCGCCTGGAAGGCCGGGAGGAGGGGCGGTGTCGGGCCGCCGGGCAGGCCGACGGCGTGCAGCACCAGGAGGAGGGCGGGGTCCACGCCCGCGGAACGGTCGTCGCTCGCCCAGGAGGCCGCCAAGCGTACGGTCAGCAGCAGGAGTTGGTGGCGCAGGGGGAGGTTCGGCTCGATGCCGCGTGCCGTTTCCCGGGCCGCCGTGGTGAAGGTCTCCGCGGTCAGCCGGCGGGCGGCGGACTCGCTCGCGGCGCACAGGCGGGCGTAGGCGAGGACGGACGGATGGTGCCGGCGGCGCAGTTCCTGCAGCGCCGGGTACGCCGTCGGGGTCGGGGCCCGCAGCAGCTCGGTGAGCCGTGCGTCCGGCGCGTCCGCGTGGGCCGCATACGCCTCCGCCTCCGCCGGGTCGCCACCCTGAGCCATCCTGCACCCTCCGTCCCCCGAATATCCGGCCTACCAGCCGGTTTGCGGGCTCATAGTGGTGACGGAACGCGGTTTCGGAAAAGACGTTTCCCGGGGTAACTGCACAAAGGTTCCTGCACCGTGGTGCCCGGACACGGCAAAGCGGCCCGGCCTCGTCGGCCGGGCCGCTTCACGCGGGTGACGGAGGGTCACTCCTCCACGGTCAGCCCCCTGCGCAGCCGCACCAGCGTCCGCGACAGCAGCCGGGAGACGTGCATCTGGGAGATGCCGAGCTCCTCGCCGATCTCCGACTGGGTCATGCCCGCCACGAAGCGCAGGCTCAGGATCTTCCGGTCCCGGGACGGCAGTTCGGCGATCAGCGGCTTCAGCGACTCGACGTACTCGATCCCTTCGATCCCGTGGTCCTCGTAGCCGATCCGGTCCGCGAGTGCGCCCTCGGTGTCGTCCTCCTCGGGCTGGGCGTCCAGGGAGGAGGCGGTGTAGGCGTTCGAGGCGGCCATGCCCTCGACGACCTCGTCGTCGGAGATGCCGAGGCGCTCGGCCAGCTCCGTGACGGTGGGGGCGCGGTCCAGTCGCTGGGCCAGCTCGTCCCCGGCCTTGGCCAGGTCGAGCCGCAGCTCCTGCAGCCGGCGCGGTACGCGCACGGACCACGAGGTGTCACGGAAGAAGCGCTTGATCTCGCCGATGATGGTCGGCATCGCGAAGGTGGGGAATTCCACGCCGCGGGAGAGCTCGAAGCGGTCGATCGCCTTGATCAGGCCGATCGTGCCGACCTGGATGATGTCCTCCATCGGCTCGCTGCGGGAGCGGAAGCGCGAGGCGGCGAACTTGACGAGCGCGAGGTTCAGTTCGACGAGCGTGTTGCGGACGTACGCATACTCGTGCGTGCCTTCCTCCAGCGACCCCAGTCGCTCGAAGAGGGTCTTGGACAGAGCCCGCGCGTCCACCGCGCCGATCTCGTCGAAGGGGGGGATCTCCGGAAGTCCCTCTAGGGGGTCGAGGGCATCCAGGGGATCGATGGGATGATCCAGTTGTTCCGGTGGGGGTGTCGACGTCGCCATCCGGGTATGCGGTCCGTCGAGCCGGGGTGACATGGGTGTCCTCCATCGTTCTCGGCATATGGCTGCCGAAGCCAGTACGTGCACTGCGGAGTGCGGCGCCTCCAAAGCCGGCGTGTAGGGATGTGTGTCCTACTAGCCCTACCTGCTGCACCGAGCCGGTCGCAAGTGCGTTCCGTAGTGATATGTCCGATAATGCGAGCTTGTTCAGGTGTCGGAGTGCGCTCGGAAGGCGTAATGTTCGAGGGCATCAGCAGCCACGACCTCGGGAGAGAGACGGCATGGACCACGGGACGGTCGGCAGTGCACGCTCGGGCCGGCTTCTGGTGGAGGTGCGGGAAGAGGGCTCCAGCGCCGTAGTGGCACCGGCGGGTGAGCTCGATCACCACACCGCCGATCTTCTGCGTGAGCCGCTCGACGACCTCCTGGAAAAAGGGTTCTCACGGCTCGTGGTGGACTGCTCACGCCTGGAGTTCTGTGACTCCACGGGGCTGAACGTGCTGCTCGGGGCCCGGCTGAAGGCCGAGGCCGCCGGGGGTGGGGTCCATCTGGCGGCGATGCAGCCGGTGGTCGCTCGTGTGTTCGAGATCACCGGAGCGGAGGCGGTTTTCACCGTCCATGACTCCGTGGCGGCGGCACTGGCCGGCGAGACCGGCTGAAACCCGCGCCCCGGCCGTCCCCCCGGGGGCTGGTGTCGTACGTCGCACCGGCCGAGCCCAAAGTGGGGGTGTTCCGTCGGATCGGCCGGGCAGGAGAGATCCTGAACCCCGTCGGCCGGCGGGCTGCCGGACCGCCCTCGGGAACCGGCGAACGGCCTGGGGGCGACGTATCTGCAAAGGGCGGACGACGGACGGCGGAGGAGTCACGTGCGGACCGTGGGGCGGACGGCGTACGGACCGGCCGGCACCGACCGGTGCCGGACCTTTGAATCGTGAACTGGTGAATCGGTGAGGTGAAGCGCTGATGAGCACCACCCGGCCTTGCTCGCCGGGCGACCGCGGCCCGGAGCCGAGCGGCGCTTCCGGGGCGTCCGAGGGGGGTGCGCCGGAGACCGGCGCGTCCGCGGGGGCAGCCGCGCCGTCCGTGCCGGCCGAGGGTCCCGGCAAGACCTCCGGGCGGCAGGTCCGCAGGCTGCGCCTGGACGGGGAGAGCGGGGTCGTCCCGCTCGCCCGTGACTACACCCGTCAGGCGCTGTACGCGTGGGGCTGGCTGCCCGCCGCCACCGCCGACCAGCGGGCCGCCGCCGAGGACGTGCTGCTGGTCGTGTCCGAACTGGTCACCAATGCCTGCCTGCACGCCGACGGCCCGGAAGAGCTGTTCCTCGCCTGCGACGACAAGGTGATCCGGGTGGAGGTCTCCGACCGCGGCACCGGCCAGCCGGCCCCGCGCACCCCGCACCGCGCCGGCCGTCCCGGCGGTCACGGCATGTTCATCGTGCAGCGGCTGTGCCTGGACTGGGGCGTGCTCCGCACCCCGGGCCGCTCGGGCAAGACGGTGTGGGCGGAACTGGGCGCTCCGGTCTGAGGGTTCCGACGGTCACCGGGGCCTCCGTCTCCACTCGGACCCCCCTTCCCACACGCCGGATCGTCACAACTCCGGCGTGTGCCGCGTCTTCCCTCCTCACGGCCCCGGGCGTACCTTGACGGCCAAATCTGATATGCCGTCAGGAATGAATGGGGTGGACCGACCGTGTCGTACCCGAAACGAACCGCCGCGCTCGCGTCCGCCGCCGCCCTGGCCGGCTCGGTGGTGTGGCTTGCCGCACCGGCGGCCCACGCGGACGTCGTCGACGTCAACTACCGCTGCAAGACGCCGATCGGCATCAAGAGCGCGGTCTCGCCCATCGACATCAAGGGCGTCAAGAGCGGCAGCGGCTACAAGATCACCATGTCCTGGCAGAAGGGCGTCTCCTCCAGCCCGGTCGAGCTGGGCAAGGGCGCGATGAGTCCGAGCGCCACCATCAACCTCGGCGGCGCCGACAACAGCACCCTCGCCGTGACGGGCCCGGCCAACTCGGCCGCGATTCCCGCCAACACGCCCATCAAGATCAGCGACTTGAGCGGTACCTACACACCGAGGAAGACCGGCAAGGTCACCTTCACGGCGGCCACGCTCACCATCAGGGCGCTCGGCACGACGACGACCTGTACGCCGACCAACAACCCCAAGCCGTCCCTGACGCTGGACGTGACGGCGGCGGGCGGCGGCTCCTCGGGCGGCTCCTCCACTCCGAGCAGTAACGGTTCCGCGGGCCGGCTCCCGCAGACTGGCCCCGAGGACTCCGCCGTCGCCCTCGGCACGCTCGGCGGCACGGTGCTGCTCGCGGGCGCGGCGGGCGCGCTGTGGCTGACCCGACGGAACCAGACCGTGCGGCGCTGAACCAGCCGTACCCCGCTGAACCACAGGTCAAGACCGCTGGAGCCGCCCATGCCGTCCGCCGCCCGTGCCCTGCCCCGCGCCCGTGCCCTGCCCCGCGCCCGTCGGCTGCCCCCGGCCCTCTCCCGGCCCGCAGCCCTGGGCCTGATCGCGCCCCTGTGCCTGATCGCCCTGCTGGGCGCGGCGCCCGCGGCCCCGGCTGCCGGAGGCTGGTCCGTCGCGCCCTCGGGAGGCGACCGCCCGTCCTTCTACGCCGAGGGCCCGCCCGGAACGGTCCTGCAGGACACGGTGTCCGTCACCAACCCCGGGCGCGGGCCCGTCGTCGTACACCTGTCCGGCACCGGCGTCCAGATCGCCTTCGCCGAGCAGGGCGTACGCATCCCCGCCCGCACCCGTGCCGACGTGCCCTTCACGGTGAGCGTTCCGGCGGGGGCCGAGCCCGGCGACCGCTCCGGCACGATCGTCGCGCGCGATGCCGACGGCCGGACGGGGACCGTACGCCTGCGCCTGCGCGTCGGCGGCCCGGCGCTCGCCGCGCTGACCGTCGAGCATGTGGCGGTGCACGGTGATCGCATCACCTACGAGCTGGTCAACCGCGGTACGACCGTCCTCGTGCCGAGGCTCGCGGTACGCGCGGACGGCGTCTTCGGCCGGGTCCTGGACCGCGCGCCGCGCACCCTCCCCGTCCGCCTGCGGCCGAGCGCGCGCCTGCAACTGACCGAGCCCTGGCCGCACCGGCCGGCGCTGGACGCGGTCGCCGTACGGCTGACGGTCACGGCGCCGGGCGCAGCGCACGACACGGCGACCGCACAGGCGCGGTTCGTGCCGTGGGGGGCGGTGGCGGGCGGCGCGGGCGCGGTGACCGCGGGGGCGGGCGCGCTGATCGTCGTACGACGGCGGGGGAGCCGTACGGCGGACGGCGGCCCGGCGGCCGATGCCCCGGGGGCCGCCGGTGCTGGCGAAGTCCCCCGTGCCGGCGCCGGGCCGGCGGCGGGAGCGGCGACGTGAGCGGCAGTAAGGCACGGATGCTGCGGCTGCCCGCGCTGCTCCTGCTGCCGCTCGCCGCCCCCGCGGCCGATGCCCCGGGGGCCGCCGGTGCGGGCGAAGTCCCCCGTGCCGGGGCCGGGCCGGCGGCGGGAGCGGTGAAGTGAGCGGCAGGCCAGGGATTCTGCGGCTGCCCGTGCTGGCGGCGGTGCTTGCGCTGCTCCTGCTGCCGCTCGCCGCCCCCGCGGCCGTGGCGGACGGGCCCGTCGTGAAGCTGTCCGAGTCCCAGGCGGGCACGGGCGGTTCGGTGACCGTCAGCGGCAGCGGCTGGCGGCCGCACACCCTGCTGATGATGCTGATCTGCGGGCGGTCCACCCCCTCCCGGGGCGTGATCGGCGGCACCAACTCCTGTGCCAACGGAGACGGCCGGGCCGTGACCACCGGTGCCGACGGCTCCTTCGCCAGGAAACTGCCGGTCGCCGAACCGCCCGTACCGTGTCCCTGCGTGGTGCACGTGGCCACGGTGACCGGCGCGCAGGCCGCGGCGGACGCGGTCTTCCAGGTCGCCGGGCATCCCGTCGCCCCGCTGCCCGCCGAGACCTCGGGCGGCCGCCTGTCGATCCTCTCCGACACCCGGCTGACCGGCTCCGGCTCCCTGCTGACCTGGTTCGGGGCGCCGCCGAGCCGCACCCTGGTCTTCACCGTCGGCAACAGCGGCTCCGCCGCGATCAAGGACCCGGTCTTCCGGGTCGGCACCGCGCACGGCGTCTTCGCCCCCCAGTGGGACGAGCAGCAGTGGCGCGGCACCCTCGCGCCCGGCGGGAAAGCGCAGATCAAGCTGCCCGTCGAGCTGTCGGCCGCCGCACACGGCGACTACACCGTGTCCCTCCGGTACGACGGCCGGACCCTCGCCGAGCAGCCCTGGGGCGTGGGCCGGCCCTGGGGCGTGACGCTGTTCTGGATCCTGCTCTGCCTGGTCGTCCCGGCCGCGGTCTTCCGCGCCGGGATGGCCGTGGTGGACCGGGTACGGCCGCGCCGGCCGGGCGGGGTACGCCACCGGCGGCTCGCCCGGCCCGCGCTGCGGCTGCCCCGCTCCCGCACCTCCGGGCCCCCGCCCGACCCGACTCCGACCCTGCCGTGGTTCACCCCGGACTCCGCTCCGGGCGGCCCGGCCGGCCGGCTCTCCGCACCGCACGACGACAGCCCGACGAGTCCTACGACTCCCACCACGAAGGGACCCACGTGAGCATGCGAAGGAGAGTCACACCGGCCCGAAGGACGGGCGCCGCGGGCGCCGCACTGGTGCTCTGCTCGGCGGGCCTGCTGCTGGGCATGGCCGCCACGCCCGCGCAGGCGGCCCAGGTGTCGTTCGCCACCCACTGCGTGCCGCCCGCGGGCATCGACCCGGTCGACGGCACCACGAAGGTCGAGATCACCGCGCCGGCCACGGCCAAGGTGGGCGACACGGTGGACATCGTGTGGAAGTTCGTACAGGCCGCCTCCAAGAACCCGGACATCATCGACCTGCCCGCCAACTCGGTGCAGCCGTCCGGGGTGCTCAAGGCCGCCGGCGCGCAGACCGCCGACATCGCCCTGCAGGGATCGCGTCAGAACCCGGCGATCCCCAAGGGCGGCGCCATGGTGCTGTCGGACATGAAGGGCACCCTGAAGCTGACGACGGCCGGCGAGGTGACGCTGACGCCGGACGCGTACACGGTCAACGCGATGTCGACGGACACCAAGTGCACGCCGAAGGAGACCGTGCAGAAGGCGGCGACGATCCAGGTGACGCCGGGGAGCGGGGGCACGTCCAGCGGGACGCCGACCCAGTCGACGACACCGACCCGGTCGACGACGCCGACGAACACCGCGACCGCGACCGCCACGGCGACGGCGACCGGCGGCACCGGCCAGACCGACTTCCCCGGCAAGGAGGTCCAGGTGCCGTACGCCTGCAAGACGCCGATCGGCGACAAGAACGCGACCTCGCCGGTGCAGATCAACGCCAAGAAGAACGGCGGGAGTTACGACCTCACCGTGCAGTTCAAGAAATCGGTGATGAACAGCCCCGCCGACATCCCGAAGGACTCCGTGAAGCCGTCGATGGAGGTGGTGCTGGGCGGCGCGGACAAGGGCACCGTGCACGTGGAGGGGCCGACGAACGCGAACCCCGTCAAGTCCGGCGACCCGATCGAGATCCCCGACCTCACCGGCACCTACAAGCCGGGCGCGAGCGGCACCTCGACCCTGTCCCCGGGCGTGCTGACCATCAAGGCCCTGGGCACGACGACGACCTGCACGCCGACCAAGTCGGAGGTCTCGCTCACCCTGGACACCGCACAGCAGCCGGGCGGCGCCTCGGGCGGCACGTCGACCTCCGGGGGCTCCTCGTCCACCGGCGGCAGCAGCACCAGCGGTTCGGGCGGCCTCGCCGAGACCGGTTCCGGCAACCACGGTGCCCTCAAGGCCCTCGGCCTGGTGGCGGGCACGGCGATCCTGCTGGGCGGCGCGGTGTTCACGTTCATGCCACGACGAAGGGCGCGATAGCCAGCCTGAAGGGGCACGGGGAACGGCGCGACCAGCCACTCCGCACCTGTTGTCGCACACCTCGCCGGCCCCTACGGCGCTTCGCATGCCTCACACACACCGAGAGGGCCGCCGCACCACGTTGGATGCAGCGGCCCTCTCGGCCAAGTCCGAACGACTAGTGAACGTCGCCCATCAGCTTGTTGACCCTGCCGCGGTACATCCACACCGCGACACCGGCGATCACGGCGAGCACCGCCTCCAGGGCGACGAAGCCCGTCTTGTCGAGGTTGACCCCGCCGACGGCCGGGTTCGACAGCAGGGCGGTGAAGGAGTCGCCCGCGGTGACCGCGAGGAACCAGACGCCCATCATCTGGGAGGCGTACTTCTTCGGCGCCATCTTCGTCGTCACGGACAGACCCACCGGCGACAGCGTCAGCTCACCGATGGTCTGGACGAAGTAGATGCCGACCATCCACATCGCCGCGGCCTTGTGACCGCCCTCGGCGATCGACAGCGGGGCGAGGAAGACGAAGAAGGACGCACCGATCAGCACGAGACCGGAGGCGAACTTCACGATGGTGCTCGGCTCCTGGCCGCGCCGGTTCAGCCACAGCCACAGCCAGGCGCAGACGGGCGCCAGAGCCATGATCATGACCGGGTTGACCGACTGGTACCAGGAGACCGGGAACCCCCAGCCGAAGATCGTGTTCTTGGCCGACTCGCTGGCGAAGATCGACAGGGTCGAACCGCCCTGGTCGTAGATCATCCAGAAGACGGCGGCGGCGACGAAGAACCAGACGTACGCCGACACCTTCGAGCGCTCGGCCGCGTCCAGGTCCTTGTCCCGGCGGATGCGGGCGATGACCACGATCGGCACGATCAGACCGATGACGGTCAGCGGGATCAGCGCCCAGTTCAGGGTGAAGTGGCCCGTGAAGCCGACGACGGCGTAGAAGACCGCGGCGATCGCCAGCCAGGTCAGGCCCTTGCGCAGCGTGGCGGACTTCTCGTCGGCCGACATCGGCGTGGGAACGACGTCGCTCTTCTCGCTCAGGTGACGGCTGCCGAGCAGGTACTGGGCCAGACCCAGCGCCATGCCGAGCGCGGCCAGCGCGAACCCGAAGTGCCAGTTGACGTTCTCGCCGACGGTGCCGATGACCAGCGGCGCGGCGAACGCGCCCGCGTTGATGCCGATGTAGAAGAGGGTGAAGCCACCGTCACGACGCGGGTCGTCCGGGCCCTTGTACAGGTGGCCGACCATCGTGGAGATGTTGGCCTTCAGCAGACCCGAGCCGATGGCGACGAGGCCGAGACCGACGAAGAAGCTGACGGCGGCCGGCAGCGCCAGGCACAGGTGGCCGAGCATGATGATCAGGCCCGCGAACGCGACCGTCTTGCGGGGGCCGAGGAAGCGGTCCGCGACCCAGCCGCCGGGCAGGGCGAGCAGGTACACGAGCGACACGTACACCGAGTAGATCGCGGTCGCCGTGCCCGCGTTCAGGTGCAGGCCACCCGGGGCCACCAGGTACAGCGGGAGCAGGGCCCTCATGCCGTAGTAGGAGAAACGCTCCCACATCTCGGTCATGAAGAGAGTGGCCAGTCCGCGGGGGTGGCCGAAGAAGGTCTTCTCGGACCCGGGGGTGCCCGGGCGGACCGAGTCCTTCGTCAGGCTGGACGCCATGGTCGTTCCTTGCTGGTCGGGACGCGCGTTGGAGCGCTGCGCGCCCGGTGGGGGTGTGGCCGGCACCGGCGGGGTCGGCCGTCCACCCCCACGCCCAGGGGGAGTCGGCTCCGGATCACGGAGCGGCGGACGGCGACCACCGGGATCCACGCCCTGGACGCGTCACTGCGTCCGGAGCCCGGCCAGAGGTCATTCCTTTCAAGGCTGATCTTCACCAGCCCGCACACAAAAGAGACCTTCAGCGTCAAGTGCCCGCCAAAGGTCCCCGGTGTACTACAGGCGTTCAGGTCACCATACGGCAGGACAGTGCCGGATATGGAAGGACTTGAGACGCGGATCACAGGTGTCGGGGGAACCATGAGATCGGTTTCGAAGGTCTCCTCTACGATCGCACCTCTGAGGCAATGGTTCGTACCACTGGTCCGGCAAGGTAAGAAGCCCTGGAACCGATCACACCCCAGCAGCGCGCGCGAGCGGTCTACCATCACTGCATGACCCGTGTACTGCTCGCCGAGGACGACGCGTCCATCTCGGAACCGCTGGCCCGCGCCCTGCGCCGGGAAGGGTACGAGGTCGAGGTGCGCGAGGACGGACCCACCGCGCTCGACGCCGGAATGCAGGGCGGCGTCGATCTGGTCGTGCTGGACCTGGGCCTGCCCGGCATGGACGGCCTGGAGGTCGCCCGCCGGTTGCGCGCCGACGGCCACACCGTGCCGATCCTCATCCTGACCGCGCGGGCCGACGAGGTGGACACCGTCGTCGGCCTGGACGCGGGCGCCGACGACTACGTCACCAAGCCCTTCCGGCTCGCCGAACTGCTCGCCCGGGTGCGGGCCCTGCTGCGGCGCGGTGCGGCGGAGCCGCAGCAGCCGCCGGCCACGCACGGCGTGCGGATCGACGTCGAGTCGCACCGGGCGTGGATGGGTGACGAGGAACTCCAGCTCACCGCCAAGGAGTTCGACCTGCTGCGGGTCCTGGTCCGGGACGCCGGCCGGGTCGTGACCCGCGACCAGCTGATGCGCGAGGTCTGGGACACGACGTGGTGGTCCTCGACCAAGACGCTGGACATGCATATCTCCTGGCTGCGCAAGAAGCTGGGCGACGACGCGGCGAACCCCCGGTACATCGCGACGGTGCGTGGCGTGGGCTTCCGCTTCGAGAAGAGCTGAACCCCCGCCAGGGGCCGAGCGATCAGTTCAGGTAACGGAACATGCGCCGACGTCTCATCCAGTCCACCCTCGCCGTCGTCCTCGTGGTGATCGCGGTCTTCGGCGTGTCCCTCGTCATCGTCGAGACGCGCACGATCAGCAACAGTGCCCAGGAGCGCGTGGAGTCCGAGGCGGTGCGGCTGGCCAGCATCGTGGACAGCCGGATCCTCGCGGCGGAGAACGTCAACGCCGAGGTCCTGCGCAACCCGGTCAGCAAGGACCAGTACGCGGAGATCCGGGTGCCGGGCCGGCCGCCGATCGAGATCGGCACCAAGCCCGAGGGCGACGTCATCCGCTCCACGCAGACGGGCGAGGAGGGCGAGACGGTCACCGTCGAGGAGCCCCGCTCCGCGGTGACCCGCGAGGTCGGCCGGACCCTGCTGATCATCGGGCTGGTGGCGCTGCTCGCGGTGGTCGCCGCCGTGCTGCTCGCCGTACGCCAGGCCAACCGGCTCGCCTCCCCGCTCACCGACCTCGCCGAGACCGCCGAACGCCTCGGCTCCGGCGACCCGCGCCCGCGGCACAAGCGGTACGGCGTCCCCGAGCTGGACCGGGTCGCCGACGTGCTGGACTCCTCCGCCGAGCGCATCGGCCGGATGCTGACCGCGGAGCGGCGCCTCGCCGCCGATGCCTCGCACCAACTGCGCACCCCCCTCACCGCCCTGTCCATGCGCCTCGAGGAGATCACCCTCACCGACGATCCGGACACGGTGAAGGAGGAGGCGAACGTCGCTCTCGCCCAGGTCGAGCGGCTCACCGACGTGGTGGAGCGGCTGCTGACCAACTCGCGCGACCCGCGCACCGGTTCCGCCGTCGCCTTCGATCTGGACGAGGTCATCCAGCAGCAGCTCGCCGAGTGGCGGCCCGCCTACCGCAGCGCCGGGCGGGCCATCGTCAGCTCGGGCAAACGGCATCTGCAGGCCGTCGGCACCCCGGGCGCGGTGGCGCAGGTGCTGGCCGCGCTGATCGAGAACTCGCTGATGCACGGCGGCGGCACGGTCGCCCTGCGCACCCGCGTCACCGGCAACCAGTCCGTGGTCGAGGTCACCGACGAGGGCGCCGGCGTTCCGGCCGACCTGGGCGCGCGGATCTTCGAGCGGACCATCAGCGGGCGGAACTCCACGGGCATCGGCCTGGCCGTCGCCCGGGACCTCGCGGAGGCCGACGGCGGCCGCCTGGAGCTGCTCCAGGCCCAGCCGCCGGTGTTCGGCCTGTTCCTGTCCCGCACGCCCCCGGCCCGCAAGCACGACGAGGACCAGCCGATGGTCCGCTAGGGCACCCGCTGGCTGGGTGCGGGCTTCTTCGACTCGTGCTCCAGGATCGATTCCGCGCTCGCCACCGTCTCGCGGGCCGGCAGCGCCTTGAAGACCCAGGTGCGGTACGACCAGAACCGGAACAGGGTGGCGATGCCGATGCCGAGGAACTTGAAGACGTTGCTCTGCAGCGGGCTGTCCCAGCCGAATCCGTACGTGGCCAGATAGAGCACGCCGTTCTCGATCACCAGGCCGATCGCGCTGAAGATCAGGAACAGCGTGAGTTCCTTGGTGCGGCCGCCTCTGTCGCGATCCCGGTACGTCCAGTAACGGAAGCCGACGTAGTTGAAGGCGATCGCGACGACGGTCGCGATGATGCTGGCGCGCACCACCGGCAGGTCGGAGACGTGCCGGACCAGATTGAAAACACCGAGATTGACAAGGACGCCGGCGCCGCCGACGGCGCCGAACTTGGCCACCTCGCGTACGAGCCGTTGCAGCCCCGAGGAACGAGGTTCCATGGCTGTGCAGCTCCTGTCCGTAGGTTTCGACAACCCAGCCATGCTAACCAGGCGGCCGTCCCGGCGCGCATGGACCAGGCCACAGCTTGGGAACGGGTCGGAAAGAGGCGGGAAAGCCCCGGGTAAGAGGGCGTGAGAGGGACGCGATCCGGCCGCACCGGCGTGGCCGATACGCTAGGGGTGTGACGTTCCCGGTAGTCGGCATGGTCGGCGGGGGGCAGCTCGCGCGTATGACGCACGAGGCGGGCATCCCGTTGGGCATCAGGTTCAAGCTTCTCAGTGACACCCCTCAGGATTCCGCGGCGCAGGTCGTCAGCGATGTCGTCATCGGCGACTATCGCGACCTGGACACGCTGCGTGAGTTCGCGCGCGGTTGTGATGTGATCACTTTTGATCACGAACATGTACCCACCGAGCACCTTCGGGCCCTGGAGGCGGACGGCATCCCCGTGCGCCCAGGGCCCGACGCGCTGGTGCACGCCCAGGACAAGGGCGTGATGCGCGCGAAGCTCGACGCGATCGGCGTGCCGTGCCCGCGCCACCGGATCGTGAGCGACCCGCAGGACGTGGCCGCCTTCGCCGCCGAAGGGGACGGCTTCCCGGTCGTCCTGAAGACCGTCCGCGGCGGTTACGACGGCAAGGGCGTGTGGGTCGTCGACTCCGCCGAGGAGGCCGCCGAACCGTTCAAGGCGGGCGTCCCGGTCCTCGCCGAGGAGAAGGTCGACTACGTCCGCGAGCTGGCCGCCAACGTCGTACGCTCCCCGCACGGCCAGGCCGTCGCGTACCCGGTGGTCGAGTCCCGGCAGGTCGACGGCGTCTGCGACACGGTCATAGCCCCCGCCCCCGGCCTGGACCAGGACCTGGCCCTCGGGGCCGAGGAGATGGCGCTGCGGATCGCCAAGGAGCTGGACGTCGTCGGGCACCTCGCCGTCGAGCTGTTCCACACCCGCGACGGCCGCATCCTCGTCAACGAACTCGCGATGCGTCCGCACAACTCGGGCCACTGGACCCAGGACGGTGCGATCACCTCCCAGTTCGCCAACCACGTCCGCGCGGTCCTCGACCTCCCGCTCGGCGACCCGCGCCCGCGCGCCGGATGGACGGTCATGGTCAACGTCCTCGGCGGCGACTACCCGGACATGTACTCCGCGTACTTGCACTGCATGGCGCGCGACCCCAAGCTCAAGATCCACATGTACGGCAAGGACGTGAAGCCCGGCCGCAAGGTCGGACACGTCAACACCTACGGCGACGACCTGGACGACGTGCTGGAGCGCGCCCGTCACGCAGCCGGCTACCTGAGAGGCACGATCACCGAATGAGCCCCGTTGTTGGCATCGTCATGGGGTCGGATTCCGACTGGCCCGTCATGGAGGCCGCCGCCAAGGCCCTGGACGAGTTCGAGATCGCCTACGAGGTCGACGTCGTCTCCGCGCACCGCATGCCGCGCGAGATGATCAGCTACGGCGAGCAGGCCGCCGACCGCGGCCTGAAGGTGATCATCGCCGGCGCCGGGGGCGCCGCCCACCTGCCGGGCATGCTCGCCTCGGTCACCCCGCTGCCGGTCATCGGCGTCCCCGTGCCGCTGAAGTACCTCGACGGCATGGACTCCCTGCTCTCGATCGTGCAGATGCCGGCCGGTGTCCCGGTCGCCACTGTCTCCGTCGGCGGTGCCCGCAACGCCGGACTGCTCGCGGCCCGCATGCTCGCCGCACACGACGAGGACCTGCTGCAGAAGGTGCGCGACTTCCAGCAGGACCTGAACGACCAGGCCACCGAGAAGGGCAAGCGGCTGCGCTCCAAGGTCGAGGGCACCGGCGGCTTCGGCTTCGGGAAGTGAGGCCCGTGACCTCGCTGGACGAAGCCCGCGAGCTGCTGCGCGCGTTCCCCGTGGTCGACGGCCACAACGACCTGCCCTACGCGCTGCGCAAGCAGGTCCGCTACAACCTCGACGCCCGCGACCTCGCCGAACGCCAGGACGCCCATCTGCACACCGACCTGCCGCGGCTGCGCGAGGGCGGGGTCGGCGCGCAGTACTGGTCGGTGTACGTCCCCTCCGACCTGCCGGACGCGGTCCCGGCGACGCTGGAGCAGATCGACGGCGTCCGGCAGATGCTGGCCCGCTACCCCGCGCAGCTGGCCCCGGCCCTGACCGCGGCCGACATGGAGGCGGCCCGCGCCGAGGGCCGTATCGCCTCCCTGATGGGCGCGGAGGGCGGCCACTCGATCGCCAACTCGCTCGGCACCCTGCGCGGCCTGTACGGGCTCGGCGTGCGCTACATGACGCTCACCCACAACGACAACGTGGACTGGGCGGACTCGGCGACCGACGAGCCGAAGACGGGCGGCCTGTCCGCCTTCGGCAGCGAGGTCGTGCGGGAGATGAACCGGCTCGGCATGCTCGTCGACCTTTCCCACGTGGCGGCGACGACCATGCGCGACGCGCTGGACGCCTCGTCCGCGCCGGTGATCTTCTCGCACTCCTCCGCCCGTGCCGTCTGCGACCACCCGCGCAACATCCCGGACGACGTCCTGGAGCGGCTGCCCTCCAACGGCGGCGTGGCGATGGTGACGTTCGTGCCGAAGTTCGTGCTCCAGGCCGCCGTCGACTGGACGGCCGCCGCCGACGAGAACCTGCGCGCCCACGGCTTCCACCACCTCGACACCACCCCCGAGGCGATGGAGATCCACCGCGCCTACGAGGAGCGCACCCCGCGCCCGGTCGCGACCGTGGCGACGGTCGCCGACCACCTCGACCACATGCGCGAGGTGGCGGGCATCGACCACCTCGGCATCGGCGGCGACTACGACGGCACCGCGTTCACCCCGGACGGCCTGGACGACGTCTCCGGCTACCCGAACCTGATCGCCGAGCTGCTCGACCGAGGCTGGTCCCGGGCCGACCTGGCCAAGCTGACCTGGCAGAACGCGGTACGGGTGCTGGGCGCGGCGGAGGACGTGGCGCGTGAGCTTCAGGCCACGCGCGCGCCGTCCCACGCGACGATCGAGTCGCTCGACGGCTGAGTGGCGAGGGCGGGGTAGTCGTTGTAGCCGTCGGCCCCGCCCACGTACATGAAATACCGGTCCCGGACCGGGTTGAGGGGCGCGCCGAGGCGCAGCCGCTCGACCAGGTCCGGGTTGGCGAGGAACGGCCGGCCGAGCGCGACCAGGTCGGCGCCTGCCGCCAGCATCTCGCGCGCGGCCCGGGTGACGGCCTCGGTGGTGAGGTCGGTCAGGTCCGGGTTGCCGATCAGCGTGCCGGGCCAGTCGGCGCGGATCCGCCGGTACCAGCCGGTCTCCGGGCCGGAGCGCACCAGGTGCAGATAGGCGAGGTCCAGCCCCTTCAGACGGGCCAGGAGCGCGGCGTAGAGGCCGTCGGTGTCGTCCTCCAGGACGCCGTTGACGGTGCTTGCGGGGGAGATGCGCAGGCCCACCCGGTCCGCGCCGATCGCATCGGCCACTGCCTCGGTCACCTCCGCCGCGAACCGCACCCGCCGCTCCACGGAGCCGCCGTAGGCGTCCGTGCGGCGGTTGGTGTTGTCCGCGAGGAACTGGTGCAGCAGCATCCCGTTGGCCGAGTGCACCTCCACGCCCTCGAAGCCCGCGTCGACGGCCCGGCGTGCGGCGGCCGCGAAGTCGGCGATCGTGGCACGGACGTCGTCCGCCGTCATCTCCCGGGGTGCGACGGCCGGCCGGTGCCCGCCCGGCGTGAAGATCGTCTCCGGCAGCGGGACCGGGGACGGAGCGAGCGGGGTGAGGCCGGTGGTCGCCGGATGACTGACCCGGCCGCCGTGCTGGAGCTGGAGGAACATCCGCCCGCCGGCCGCCCGTACCGCGTCGGTGACCTGCCGCCAGCCGTCCGTGTGCCGGTCGGTGTGGATCGCGGTGATGTTCGGGTACGTCTGCCCGACCGCGTTCGGCGTCGAGCCCTCGGCGATGATCAGCCCGGCGGAGGCACGCTGGGCGTAGTGGGTGGTCATCAGCGGGGTCGGCGTGCCGTCGGCCTCCGCGCGGTTGCGGGTGAGCGGGGCCATCACGAGATGGTTCGCAAGGGCCAGCCGGCCGAGCCGGGCCGGGGTCAGAAAGTCCGTGGTCTGCGTCATGCCCGTAAGCTAGAACCTGACACTGATGTCAGATTCAAGTCCCATCCGGCGGAGGCGGACATGCGGATCGGCGAACTGGCCCGGCACACGGGCGTGAGCGAGCGGTCGCTGCGCTACTACGAGACCCAGGGGCTGCTCGCGGCCGAGCGGACGCCCGGCGGGCACCGCGACTACCCGGAGGCGGCCGTGGACCGGGTCATCAGGATCCAGGAGCTGTATGCCGCCGGACTGCACAGCGAGAAGATCCGGCAGCTGCTGCCCTGCATGCGCGACCAGGACGGCGGGCCCTCCGCGACCGCCACCCCGCGGCTGGTCGCCGACCTCACCGCCGAACGCGCCCGCATCGACCGCATGATCACCGACCTGGTGCGCTCCAGGGAGACCCTGGACGAGGTGATCCAGGCAGCCAGGGACATCTGACGGGCCGTACCCCCCAACGCACCTACGGCTCCTCGATCCGGCACAGGCAGAACGGATGCCTGGCCGGGTCGGCGTACACCTGGAAGTCCTTCTTCTCGCGGTCCTCCAGGTCCAGCGGGCGGGGCGTACCCCTCGGCCCGCTGGAAGGCGAGCCGAGGGCCGTCCGGCATGAGCCCTCCCGGTATCAGGAGGCGCAGAGACAGAACGGGTGCCCCGCGGGGTCGGCGTACACACGCCAGGTCCGCGAGCGGTCCGCCGCGTCCAGCGGCTTCGCCCCCAGCTCCAGCACCGCCTTCTCCGCCGCGTCCAGGTCCTCCACCACCAGGTCCAGGTGGAACTGCTGCGAGGCGTCCGGCGCGGGCCACTTCGGCGGCACGAACCCGGGCGCCTGCTGGAAGGCCAGCGCCTGCCCGCCGGGCAGCTTCAGATCCACCCACTCTCCTGCGCCCTCCACCGTGCCGCCCAGCACACCGGCGTAGAAACCGGCCAGCGCACGGGGATCGGGACAGTCCAGGACCACGACACCGAGCTTGGCGAGAGCCATGACTACCTCCTCGTGTTACCCATAGAACCGGGTAACCAGTAACGGTTACTGCATGCTCTCGCACAGGAGGTAACCTCGCAACAGAATTCGGGAGGAACGTGCAGTCATGAGCGAGAGATCGGCCGCTCCCGGCGGCTTGGCCCTGATCGAGTCCCTGGTGAACACCCTGGACATCGAGACGGGACGCGACTCGCTCGACACGGCGGACGGCCGGGCACGCTTCGGGCTCACCGAGGACGAGGTGCCGGATGCGCGCGCCCTGCGGGAATCACTGCGGGCCGTGCTGCTCGCCCACGCCGGCCACCCGCCGCACCGCGAGGCGACCCCGCTCGGCGAGCTGCTGGCACACGCCCCCCTGCATGTCGCCGTAGACGCCCACGACGGCTCGGCGACCCTCGCCCCGGCCGACACCGGCCCCCTGCTCTCCCGCATCGCCGCGGCCGTCGCCGAGGCGCTCGTCGCGGGCACCTGGACCCGGCTGAAGGCCTGCGAGGCCGAGACCTGCCACTGGGCGTACTACGACCGCAGCCCCGCCGGACGCGGCCGCTGGTGCTCGATGCAGGTGTGCGGGGCGCGCGCCAAGATGCGCCGGTACCGGGCGAAGGACCCGCCGGCGAAGGAGCCGTAAAGCACAGGGAGTTCACCGGCCACGTACGTGTCCCGTGGTGCAGAATGCGTGAAGACGCCGGTTCGGCCGACTGAGCCTCGGCCGAACCGGCGTCACCTGTCCGCCTACGCGGTCGGGCGGCCCATCGCCCGGTACGTCCACCCGGCCCGCCGCCACAGCTCCGCATCCAGCGCGTTGCGCCCGTCCAGGATCACCCGGGCCGCCGCCACCTCGCCCAGCGCCGCCGGGTCCAGCTCGCGGAACTCCCGCCACTCCGTCAGGTGCAGCACGACGTCGGCCGCCCGGACGGCCTCGACGGCCGAGTCGGCATAGCCCAGCGTGGGGAAGACCTTGCGGGCGTTCTCCATGCCCTTCGGGTCGTACACGGTCACCTGGCCGCCCTGGAGGTGGATCTGCCCGGCCACGTTCAGCGCCGGCGAGTCCCGGACGTCGTCCGAGTCGGGCTTGAACGTGGCACCGAGCACCGCGACCCGCCTGCCGAGGAAGGAGCCGCCGCCGAGCGCCTCCCGGGCCATCTCCACCATCTGGCCGCGCCGGCGCATGTTGATCGAGTCGATCTCCCGCAGGAAGGTCAGCGCCTGGTCCGCACCCAGCTCACCGGCGCGCGCCATGAACGCCCGGATGTCCTTCGGCAGACACCCGCCGCCGAACCCGATCCCGGCACGCAGGAACTTCTTCCCGATCCGGTCGTCGTACCCGATGGCCTCCGCCAGCTTCGCCACGTCGCCGCCCCCGGCCTCACACACCTCCGCCATCGCGTTGATGAAGGAGATCTTGGTCGCGAGGAAGGAGTTCGCGGCGGTCTTCACCAGCTCGGCGGTCGGGAAGTCCGTCACCACGAACGGCGTGCCCTCCCCGACCGGGGTGGCGTACACCTCCCGCAGCAGCTTCTCCGCCCGCTCGCTGCGCACGCCCACCACGATCCGGTCCGGGTGCAGTGTGTCCTGCACGGCGAAGCCCTCGCGCAGGAACTCCGGGTTCCAGGCCAGCTCCGCGTCCGCACCGGCCGGCGCGTGCTCGGCGAGGTAGGCGGCCAGCCGCTCGGCCGAGCCGACCGGCACGGTCGACTTGCCGACGACCAGGGCGGGCCCGTGCAGATGCGGGGCGAGGGAGGCGATGGCGGCGTCGACGTACGACATGTCGGCCGCGTACTCGCCGTGCCGCTGCGGGGTGTTCACGCACACGAAGTGGACGTCGCCGAAGTCCGCGACCTCGGCCCAGTCGGTGGTGAACCGCAGCCGTCCCGATGACCCCTCGAAGCCCGCCACATGCCTGCGCAGCAGCTCCTCGAGCCCCGGCTCGAACATCGGGGTCTCGCCGCGCTCCAGCATCGCGATCTTCTCGGGCACGACATCGAGCCCCAGCACCTCGAAACCGAGCTCGGCCATGGCCGCGGCGTGCGTGGCGCCGAGATAGCCGGTGCCGATCACGGTGATCTTCAGGCTCATGGGTGCTCCAGATCGGGTACGTCGGTGATGCCGAGCCGAGCATAGTAGGGCGGCCCAGCGGGCACTTTCCCCGCTGTCACCAAGGTCACGTAGGCGTCTTTGGGGCAGGGCTCTAAAATTTGAGTTACTTAACGGTAATTAGCGTCAGTATCACTGCGTCTTTGGAGCGTGAGAGACCGTGGCCGGAACGGCTGACTTCGACCTGTACCGCCCGTCCGAGGAGCACGACATGCTCCGCGACGCCGTCCGCTCGCTGGTCGAGGCGAAGATCGCGCCGTTCGCCGCCGCGGTGGACGAGGAGGCCCGCTTCCCGCAGGAGGCCCTCGACGCCCTGGTCGCCAACGACCTGCACGCGGTCCACGTACCCGAGGAGTACGGCGGCGCCGGCGCCGACGCGCTCGCCACGGTCATCGTGATCGAGGAGGTGGCCCGCGCCTGCGTCTCCTCCTCCCTGATCCCCGCCGTGAACAAGCTCGGCTCCCTCCCGGTGATCCTCTCCGGCGGCGAGGAGCTGAAGAAGAAGTACCTGACCCCGCTCGCCAAGGGCGACGCGATGTTCTCGTACTGCCTCTCCGAGCCGGAGGCGGGCTCGGACGCGGCCGGCATGAAGACCAAGGCCGTCCGCGACGGCGACCACTGGATCCTCAACGGCGTGAAGCGCTGGATCACCAACGCGGGCGTGAGCGACTACTACACGGTCATGGCCGTGACGGACCCCTCGAAGCGCTCCAAGGGCATCTCCGCCTTCGTCGTCGAGAAGTCCGACCCGGGCGTCTCCTTCGGCGCCCCGGAGAAGAAGCTCGGCATCAAGGGCTCCCCGACCCGCGAGGTCTACTTCGACAACGTCCGCATCCCCGCCGACCGCATGATCGGCGAGGAGGGCACGGGCTTCGCGACCGCCATGAAGACCCTGGACCACACCCGCATCACCATCGCCGCCCAGGCCCTCGGCGTCGCCCAGGGCGCCCTCGACTACGCCAAGGGCTACGTCCAGGAGCGCAAGCAGTTCGGCAAGCCGATCGCCGACTTCCAGGGCATCCAGTTCATGCTCGCCGACATGGCCATGAAGATCGCCGCCGCCCGCGCCCTGACGTACCAGGCCGCGGCCGCCTCGGAGCGCGGCGACAGCGACCTCACCTTCCAGGGCGCGGCCGCCAAGTGCTTCGCCTCGGACGTTGCCATGGAGGTCACCACGGACGCGGTCCAGCTCCTCGGCGGCTACGGCTACACGCGGGACTACCCGGTGGAGCGGATGATGCGCGATGCGAAAATCACACAAATCTACGAAGGGACGAACCAGGTCCAGCGGATCGTCATGGCGAGGAACCTTCCCTAGTAGGTTTTTGCAGGTCAGAGGCTGTTTCCGTTCCTGGGCGTCATGCTGGGGGAATCCTGGGCAGATGCCGGGCTGAAAACAGCCACTGACCTGTACAAACAACACAGCCCCCGGCGCGACGCCGGGGGCTGTTGTCGTACGCGTATCAGGCGGCCTCTGATGCCTCCGTCGGGTCGTCGGTGCCGGGCGTCAACATCGTTGCGATGGCGGCTCGGCCGCGCTGCTCGGCCCCTTCGAAGATGTAGTGGTAGTGCTCCCTCAGAACGTCTGTACTGCTGTGGCCCATCCAGTCGGCCACATCGTTCTCGGGGACTCCGGCGTACAGGTGACGTACTACCGTTACAAGCCCTCCGAGCCGTCGACGGAGGCCCTGCTTCATGCCTTCATGCCTTCATGCTGATACCTCTGTGGTCGGCCCAGGAGCGGGCTGCGTCGACCATGGATTTCAACCACGTCTCATCGGGCCGGCGTTCCGCCAGCGCCTCGTACAGTCGCAGGTCGGCGTCAGCGAAGGTATTCAGGCCCTCAGGGAGTGCCGTCTGCCACGCCGGGAGCCGCGCCGCCCACTCTTCGGCGCCTGCAGGGGTGTGTCCAGAGGCGATGAGCTGGACGACCCAGATCGCCGGGTCGATGAAGCCGGCGCCTCTCGTCGGCCAGGACCAGTCCACAGCCCAGGCGCGCTGGCCTGAAATGAGGAAGTTGCTGGGGTTGATGTCCGTGTACAGCAGGGTGTTCCCACGCAGTAGCTCAGGATGGTCGGTATAGCCGTCCCATCGTGTCTCGGCCCAGTCGCGGGCGACATCGGGGACCGTGAGGGCCCCGATGCGCTGGAGAGCTTCGGTTACAAGGGGCAGATCCGGTGAGTCCGGAGCGAAGTCGGACGGGCGGCCGTCGATCGCTTCGAAGCCCAGGACGAGCCACTCATCATCTTCGACGTCCCACAGCAGGCGCGGTGTGATGTCGTGGAGGAAGGGATTGATCTGCCGTTCTCTGATGAGAGAGTCACGTCGGCCGCCGGGCCGGTTGCGCATCGTTTTGACGAAGAACCTTCCCCTGCTGCCGTGGATGACGGCGGTGAGATCGGAGCTGAATCCCCCGGCTGTCCGCGTTACCTCGCTGACGGTGCCGGTGTGCTCTCGGATCAGGGGGAGGATGGCCGATTCGGGGGCTGTGCACATGGTGGGTCAATTCCTGGGGCCGCAGTTGCTGGGGGGTGTTCCAGGGCGGCACTCGTCGGAGTCCTGGGGTGAGCAGGGCCGGGGCTGGCGGTCGGGTCCGCAAGAGCTGTTGGGACCGCAACTGCTGTCGGGCTGGCACCTCTTGTCCGGGCCGCATTTGTTGTCCGGAGCGAGCTTGTCGCGCGCCGCGCGGATGGTCGCGTTGGCGTGTGCCATCGCGGGACCGCCGAGAATAGCGGTCAAGGGCGTGTCCTGGACGTTGCCCACGCCCATCCATGTCGAGAACACACACGGCGAGACCTCGCCGTCAGGACCGATGGATGCACGTCCGTCTCCGCACCGCCCGCACAGGCCGTCCGTGCACGGCTGCTGCCCGCCCGCCGCGCGGCCGAACGGCCGGACATGGTCCACGCCAATGTCCTGGACACCGAGGTTGCGCAGGTCGGTCTTCGCGGACTTGCCGGTGTCGGAGGCTTCGAAGACGATCACGGACGCACGCAGAGGGATGCCGTACTCCACCGCCCGCTTGATGTTCGCTCGGGTCCGGGCGTGACTGGGACGCCTGGTGACGGCGTTGTGTCGGTCTTCTCCGCCGTAGTACGACGTGGCCAGGCTGACACCCTGCCGCCGAAGTAACTGCCACCAGTCGGCGTTGACGTGGACGAGGTTGCTGTAGACCTCGACCCTCAGGCCGAGAGTCAGCGCGTGCTCGATCAGGCTCGGTGCGTCGGGGTGCATGGTCACCTCCCCTCCGGTGAACTGCACATGGGGAATGCCGGCCGCGGCGATGTCGTCCAGGACGCGCGTCCAGTCCTCGGCGGTCATGGTGCCGTGTGCGCCGGCCGGGCTGGAACCGTTGTGGCAGTGGCTGCACTGGAGCTGACATTTCCGGGTGAGGTCCAGCCACACGAAGCCGGTCGTCCGGGCGGCCTCGATGACCGGTGTCTCCACGATGACGGTCATTCGCTTCCCTCTCGTTGGTCGCTTCCGATGGGAGGTGATGCGTCGTGCAATCGCCTTGCAGGGCTCGCTCTGGTGGCACTCGGGCTGTCCTGGACCTTCTCCTCCAGGGCAAGCAGTCCCCTTGCCCGGAGTCGAACCGAAGAGAGGGGTGGGAGCCCGCTCTGCCGGGGCTGTCGATGAGTTTTTGGAGAGCCATCGACTGTCGTCCGACAGAGCGGGGGCTATCAGGCTGGCCGCGCGTCGAGCTGCCGGGTGTAGGCGTTGACGTACTGGCGCGACCAGTTGCAGCAGTCTGCGCAGGCGAAGGCTGGCGCACGCTTGCCGTTCACCTCGATCGGGCCTATGAACGTCACGAGCTGGTCTGTCCTGCGACAGAGCCAGCAGAGTCCCTGTGCCCAGATCTTCTTGAGGGTCACTTCTCTGCCTTCTTGACCAAGGCGTAGTCCTCGTAGATGCGCTTGAAGCGCTCGTGGCCGGTCTCCTTGGTGTGCTCGGCCATCCAGTCCACTACGGCCTGCTCTCCGCCCAGCTCGGGACACTTCACCCCGCAGTCCTTGTCTCCGACATCAGTCACACACTCGGCTTGCCAGGTCTGCTCTCCATCGGGGTCCGGCCTGGCCACATAGTCCACGTAGCGCAGTACCGATCTCACTTCTCCGTGTGTCCTTGCTTCTCGTAGACCGACAGCAGACCTTCAGCGCGTACGGCCAGCTCCCGCATGAAGGAGAAGCACTCATAGGCCGGCGTCTTGTCCGTAGGCCGCCGAGACAGGTCAAGCAGGTGGTAGCAAGCCCTGTAGTGGGCCCTGACTGTCTCGTCCTGGTCCGCCCTGAGGTCTTCCGCCAGGAGCATGGACAGGTGACCGATGAGGAACCCTGTCCGCGCGTCGATCTGCTCGCGCGTCGACGTGTCCAGTCGCATCGCCAATGAGGCGTCAACCGAGTCCCTGACGGTCTCAACGTCGACGGGCAAGCGATCTGCTTCGGCTTCGCTGATCACGCTCTCTTCAGTCACGCCCACCACCACGCTTCTCCCTCCCCTGCCCTTGCCTTCCGACGCTCAGTCAACGGCGGCTGAGGTATCCGGGACAGGTGGAAAAGGGGAGAACGTCCTCGCGTGGCACAGCTGATTTTTACCTTCGTTCGCGTCTGCGGCGTCGCTCAGAGCTACCGTGGAGGGATGCCACAGGCGAACCGGACGCTTGCAGCCCGGATGGAAGAACTCGGCCTCAAGCAGGCCGAATTAGCACGTCTGGTCACTGCTGAGATCGGCACTCTGACCGGGAAGCCGGGCAACGTCACCGACGCGGATGTACGCAGGTGGCTACGCGGCGAGACCAAGTGGCCGCAGGACCGCATCAGGCTGTGTCTGGAGAGGGTTCTATCCGCCAGCTCCGAGGATCTAGGGTTCGTGCCCCGCAAGAAGCACACTGCGCCCCCGGAGGAAGATCCCATGCGTCGTCGCACGCTCCTCAACGCTGCGGGTGGGGTAGCCCTGGCCGTGGGGACCTCGGGCGCCGGCGACTCCGGACGACTCGGCATCAGTGATGTCCAGCGCTTCCATCAGGAGTACGTGGACATCCTTCGGGACGACGACGCGGGCCGGGGCTCGAAGAAGGTGGAGAACCTTGCGGTCGAGCTGGCTTCTCGAATCGAGTCTTCTCTAGCGCAGTCCCCGGCCTCAACTCGTGTACAGAACATGCTTCACCGGCTCGCCGCGGAGGTCATCAGCTCCGCGGCCTTCGCTTCGCTCGACGCCAGGGCGCCACAGCGGGCTCGTGCCCATCTCGACAAGGCCCTGACCTTCGCTGGCCTGTCTCGGGACAGTGAGGCGACGTTTCACGTCTGGAACCACATGTTCCTGACCTCCAGCATGCGGGAGAACCACCCTGAAGCAGTGGCCGGTGCGGAGGTGATGAAGCGGTCTTCGATCGCACGCCGGGACCCCCTGTACGCCTCCCTTGGCCACGTACGCAACGCCAACGGACTAGCGCGCATGCCGGCGCGGCGATCCGACGCCCTACGAGCCCTCAGCGATGCTGAACGCGCCTTTGCGCGGGCCTCCGACCAACAGCGCCCCGAGTGGGTGAGGTTCTACGACAGCAGCGAGTTCGACGCCCTGTCCTCGTTCGTATGGTCGGCCCTGGGCGACCACGGCAGGGCCGAATACTGCCTGCACCGCACTCTCGCCTCCATCCCGGATGACATGATCCGTAATCGGGCCCTGTACACGGCGCACCTGTCCCTTGCCCAGGCCAGGCAAGGGGAGTGCGAGCTTGCCACCGCGACCAGCCGTCAGGCGCACCTGATGCTGCCCTCCGGATCACGTCGCACGGTCAATACCCTGGCTGCCACACGCAATGTGCTCGTAGCCTCGGGTTCGAATGCTCCCGAAGTTGCAGAGTGGATTGAGGAGTCTACTGCATGGATCTGAAGCATTACACGCATGCCGACGCGCGGGACGTGCGTTCTCTGCTTTTGGACATCCACGACGAGGCATACGCTGACACTTCGGACCAATTCCACTCGCGTGAGCGCTTTTCCTGTTACGTCGACCTCTGGTCTTCACGAGAAGACTGGCGATGCATTTCAGGCTGGGAGGAAGGTGGCCCAGTCGGCTATACATACGGCTCAATGTTCAAGCCTGGCGGCTGGTGGAAGGGTCACCGGCGCCCATCGGACCTCAAAGGCTCTGTATTTGCCTTGTCTGAACTCATGGTCGTACCGAAATGGCGTGGAACAGGGCGTGCAGCGATAATTCACGACGCGCTGCTCAAAGAAGTTGAGGCCGCCATGGTCTCACTTCTGGTAGAAACCGCCCGTCCCAGAGTTCAGGCGCTGTATGAGCGGTGGAATTACGTCAAAGTGGGCGAGACGGAGCCCAATGAAGACACTCCAACGTACTCAGTCATGGTTCGGAAGCTGTAACCGACTACCTACACTATAGACGTCTGTGTCATTTCAGGCGTTTCGGGACGAGAATCCAAGCTGTGCTCTGTTCACGTCCCGTACTTGGCCCACCATTCGGTGAATGGTTCCGCGTGCGCGAGTGCTGCGTCACGGTACCGCGTGAATTCCTCCGTTCGTTCTGGCGGCAGCACTTCCAAACCCAGGTACTTCCCGCTTCCGTCGTAATTCATCACGGCCACGGATTCGGAGTCGAAGAACCAGAAATCCGGAACGTCCTCCAAAGGGTTGGGTTTTTCGGTGATGTCGAGGATGAAGAACTCTTCGCCCCCGCTCACGTTCTTGTGGTAGCCCCAGCCGAGTTCGAACCGAAGGTAGTCCGTGAGTGGGCGGGACAGGATATGGACCCGGTATACCCGCTTCCCTTTCACGGTGTGCGAGCGTAGTTCTTCGACCCAGCCCGCGTTGTAGCCATCCGGCTGTGGCTCCCCGGCCAGAAATGCCTGATAGGCGTCGACGCTCCCGGACTTGCTGTAGTCGTCCAGAGTCTCCAGCCGGAATGCCTCGCGTTCGAACGCGTCGAAGAGGTCGCCGAGGGTCCTAGATGAGGTTGTCACGGATGGCCTTCTGGATCAGTTCCATCGGGATCTCGACCAGGGCTTCGTGCGCGGGAATCTGAAGCCCGTGATCGGTCGGCGTCTCGCCCTGTACCAGGAAGGTGCCGCGATCCGTCGCGTAGATCGTCGGGCAGTCCTTGATGTCGCACGTGCTGACCAGCTTGGTGACCTTCATGGTCTGGGTTCCCCTCTCCCGTGCTGCTGCCAGTACCCCGCATCTGGGTTGATGCTCCCGAGGGCTGGGCGCACTGGTCAAGCGATCACGGTTGACGGAACGGGAAACCGCGTAACCTGCGCCGGGCCTGCTCGTATAGCGCGCGACTGGCGGAGGTGCCTCCAGCGCGCCTCCTGCCTGCGCAGACTGCTGACGATCATGGGGAAATGCTGGGGACACCCCCTCTGGGAGGGGTCTTCGTGCAGGTCAGGGCCGTATGACCTGTAAAGCACGCAGATATACGAGGGCACGAACCAGGTCCAGCGGATCGTGATGGCGCGCAACCTGCCGTAACGGTTGGTGAGCTGATGACTGAGGGGCGCCAGTTCCGGGCGCCCCTCAGTGCATTAACGCTGGGCGCCCTTCCGGCAGGCGGTCATGGCGTGCTCGTGCTTCACACCCAGGGCCTTCAGATTGTGAAGGCAGACTTCGAGTGAGGTCTGCGAGCCCTCGCCGCGGTCAGCCCTGGTGCATTCCGCGGCGGCCTTGCCGCCCACGGGCACGTTGTAGCCCTTGCTCCGCAGGTACTGCTGGCAGTCCCAGGAGAACGCCTGCGCGGGGCCCGCCGTGAGCAGGGGCAGAGAGCCGACGCAAAGGGCGCCGATTACTCCCACCGCGGCGCGCTTGGTCCACGGAAGGCGCCTCTTGTTGATGACCGACGATTCCACGATGTTCTTTCCTTTCGTCTCGTCTCAGGGCGCGTGGCCGACTTGCAACCTGATGGCAGCCTGAGCCGAGTTTCCCCGTTTTCGTAGCGGCCGGATTATGTGATTCCGGCTGCGGTCGGGATGGTCGGCGGCCACGGTACATGGTCGTGAATCGGCCAGCCAGCCTGCCCCAGCCGACTGAACTCCCCATCACCGAACCGGCGTTGGGACTTCACCATTGCTTCACATGTCCCCCTGAACCAGGGCGTGCAGATGCTGGTCATGCCACCCGTCCGCATGCAGCAGAGCGCCGCGCATCGTGCCCTCGAAGGCGTATCCGGCCTTCTCCGCGACCCGGCAGGACGCCGGGTTGGCCACCGAGTGGCACAGCCGCAGCCGGTGCAGCCCGAGGTCGTCCAGCGCCCAGCGGCTGAGCCGCCTGGTCGCCTCGACCACCACGCCCCCGCCGCGTGCCGCGGGCAGCACCCAGTAGACGATCTCGGCGCTGCCGCCCACCAGATCGACGTCGTTCCAGCCGATCAGCCCGACGGCCTCACCGCCGTCCTGCCCGGCGACGGCCCAGACGGCGCCCTGCTCGGCCCGCCAGCGCTCGTGCATGCGCTCGATCCTCTGGCGCGCGTCCTCCGGTGACTCCACCACCAGGAGGTTCCACTGCCGGATCGCCGGATCCTGGCCGGCGGCCACCAGGGCGCCGGCGTCGGCCGGGCGCCAGGGGCGCAGCTCCAGGCCCCGGGGCAGGGGAAGCACCGGCTGGTCGCTGCGGGCCATGTGCCCCGCGGGGACGACGGCCGGTATGGGTGCGTTGTGGATCATCGCGGCATCGTGTCACGGCGCCGGATCCGGCGGAACTCGATATCGACGCCATGCCGTGCCGTGCCATGAGCCTGAGGCCGTGCCATGTCATAAGCCGGAGGCCGTAACTCCAATGGCCCTGCCTCGGCACCCTGGGTGGCCTGCCGGGGACTCTGCGTCGTGTGGCAACTGGTGGGAATTGTTCGGGTCCGCCCGATGGCGCGGGGCGGCGGGCGGGCGTAGGACGGAAGGGCACGGGGCCCGCCCCGGGCTCCCGCCCCCCAGGAGGAGCCATGACCCAGCCCGGAACCATGACCGCCATGACCAAGCAGATGCAGGACTGCGTCGAGGCCTGCATGAGCTGCCACGGCATCTGCGAGGAGACCATGAGCTCCTGCATGCAGATGGGCGGCCAGGCCCAGATGCAGATCATGCGCGCGCTCATGGACTGCTCCGAGACGACCCGCATGTGCGCCGACATGATGATGCGGCGCTCGCCGATGTCGCCCGAGATGTGCGCGATGTGCGCCAAAGCCTGCGACATGTGCGCCGAGGCGTGTATGTCCATGCCCGACGACCCCCAGATGATGCGCTGTGCCGAGGCGTGTCGCCGCTGTGCGGAGATGTGCCGGGCGATGGCGGGCGCCAAGATGTGACCCCCGCCTGAACGCAGTCGAGGGCACCCTGCCGGGTGCCCTCGAACGGTGGTGCGTGGTGGTCAGTTGCCGGAGACCGTGACCGCCTGGTCGTTCTTCAGCTCGTCCACCAGCGTCTTCACCTTCGCCTTGTCCCAGACGAGGTTGCCGCCGGTGGAGCCGGAGATCGGCATGTTCATGGACTTGCCGTCGCCGCTGCTGACGCCCTTCATCGCCCAGAACATGGAGGCCAGGTCCCACAGGGACATGTCCTTGTCGACGATCAGGGAGTCCAGCCCCGCGCCCATGGTCGGGTAGAACTTGAACGGGTTGAGGACGGTCGACGGCGTGGCCACCTGGTGGGCCAGGGCCGCCAGGAACTTCTGCTGGTTCTTGGTGCGCTGGAGGTCGGAGGCCGCGAAGGCGTGCCGGGTGCGGACGAAGGCCAGGGCCTGCTCGCCGTTCAGCGTCTGCTTGCCCGCCTTGAAGTCCGCGCCCGAGTACTTGTCCTTGAAGGCCTGGTCGATGGTGATGTCGACGCCGCCCACCGCGTCCACGATCTTCGCGAAGCCCTGGAAGCCGATCTCGCAGTAGTGGTCGATGTGCAGTCCGGTGTTGTACTCGATCGTGCGGACCAGCAGGGTCGGGCCGTCGAACGCGTACGCCGCGTTCAGCTTGTTCTGGCCCATGGCGGGACGGATCTTGCCCGACGTCGAACCGCGGAAGGTCGGAATCGTCACATTCGAGTCGCGGGGCAGCGAGATCAGTGTGTCGCCGTTGTCCCCGACGTGCAGGATCATCATCGAGTCCGTGCGCTTTCCGGGCGCGCCTCCGGTGTGCAGCTTCTTCTCGTCCGCCTTGGACATGCCCTCACGGCTGTCCGAGCCGACGATCAGGTAGTTCGTGCCCGAGCCGGACTCCGGCCGGTCGATGACCTTCGACAGGTCGACCTCGCGGCGCAGCTTGGAGTCGGCCCAGAAGTACGTCGCCACCGAGGTGACGATCAGCACGGTGGCCAGCGTGAGCGCGGTCCACTTGATCCGGCGCCGCCAGTTCGGGGCGGAGCGGGGGCCGCGGGCAGGCCCTCCCTGCGGGCCGCCGGGCCCGCCCGAGCCGCCGCCCGGCGCGCCGTACACCTGGCCCGTGTTGTAGCCACTGTCGTAGTCGCCGTAGCCGGCGCCCTCGTCGTATCCCTGGCCGTCGGTGTACGACGGCTGCTGCGGGACCCCGGCGCCGTACGGCGGTGCCGACGGGCCGGGGGTGCCGTACGCGGGCTGCCCGGGCGGTACCGCCGGGCCGCGCCGCACCTGACGCATCACGCGGGCACCTTCCGGCTGCGCGCCGCCACTGCCGCGTCCGTAGCGCGGACCGCGGTTGTCGTCGGACCATCCCTCGGGCCAGTCATTCATGCGCCCCAGTGTGCAGGGCGGCGCCGTGTGCCTTACAAGGGGTGTCGGAAAATCAGAGCGGCGCTGTTGCGAAGCTGACACAAATTCCGCGAATGTCGCTTCGGCATAAGGTGGAGGTCATGACAGACCAGGCCCCGGACGCGGATCCGGACATCGCGGGCAAGCCGACGTCCGCCTCCCGCACCACCCTCAGCCACATCATGACCCACAACGACACCAACCTGCTGGGCACGGTGCACGGCGGTGTGATCATGAAGCTGGTGGACGACGCGGCGGGCGCGGTGGCCGGCCGGCACTCCGGCGGTCCCGCGGTCACCGCGTCCATGGACGAGATGGCCTTCCTGGAACCGGTCCGCGTGGGTGATCTGGTCCATGTGAAGGCCCAGGTCAACTGGACCGGCCGGACCTCGATGGAGGTCGGCGTCCGGGTTCTGGCCGAGCGCTGGAACGAGTCGACCCCGGCGACCCAGGTCGGCTCGGCCTATCTGGTCTTCGCGGCCGTGGACGCCGACGGCAAGCCGCGCCGGGTGCCCCCGGTGGTCCCGGAGACCGAGCGCGACCGCCGCCGCTGCCAGGAGGCCCAGATCCGCCGCACCCACCGCCTGGCCCGCCGCCGGGCCATCCGCGAGCTGCGCGAGAAGCGGGCGGCTGAGGGCTTCGAGGACTAGAGGAGCAGCAGGAGAAGGATGTGCCCTTCGTGATCCCGGGGGTCGGCCAAGCCGGGTGAGTGCGCATACGGTGCCCGGTTCCCGGTTGTGCCTACGCCCCGCCCGAGCACACCACCTCGTTGCCGCGCACCACGTTCTGCTCCGGCTTGCCCGGGTCCTCGAGCTCCACCTTGCGCACCTTGCCGGCGTCCTTGAAGTCCACGCCGACGGTCACCCTCAGCATCGGACCCATGCCCGGTACCGGGCGCAGCTCGCTGCCGGGCAGGGCCGCGACCAGGGAGCGGGCGGAGCGGTCCCAGTGCGGGTCGTAGGAGATCACCGTGCGCCTGACGTCGTGGACGGCCGCGGTGACCGGCTGGTGGGTGGTGGCGAAACCGGCCGTCGCGAGTGCCGCGTCGAGCCGCTTGGCCAGTCCGGCCGTAGCGGTGCCGTTCTCCAGCTGGACCCGGATCTGCCGTGGGTCGACCTCCACCGGCACCGGCCTCGGCGCGGCGGCGCGGTGCGGGCGGTCCGCGGTGAGCGGCTGGTCGTCGCGCAGGGCCTGGAAGAGCTTGCCGGCCGCCACCGGGTCCCATTTCAGGGTGGAGCCGACGCCCTTGACCTGGTAGTTCATCTGCCCGATGGGCACGGTGGTGAACTCGGAGGAGGACGGGGAGAAGTTCCGCATCGCCCGGCCGAGGTCGAGCAGCTCGTCCGTGCCGAAGCCCTCGTCCGCCCGCACCGAGCCGAGCACCGCCCGGGTCACGTCCCTGAACCGCATCGGGTTCAGCAGCACCCCGGAGGAGCTGGCCTGCTCGATCAGCGCGGCCAGGAACCGCTGCTGTCGTTTCATCCGGCCCAGGTCGCTGGCCCCGTCGAGGTGCCGGGCGCGCACGTACTGCAGTGCCTGGCCGCCGCCCAGGAGGTGGGTGCCGGCCGCGAGGTCGAGGCCGGTGTATGCGTCCTTCAGCGGTGTCGCCGTACAGACCTGGACCCCGCCGAGGACGTCCACGGTCTTCATGAAACTGGTGAAGTCGACCTCCAGATAGTGGTCGATCTTCACATGGGTCATGGCCTCGACCGTGCCGACGGTCAGCTGGGGGCCGCCCTCGGCGTACGCCGCGTTCAGCCTGATGGGGTGCGGGCCGTGCCGCTGCCCGGTGGCCGCGTCGACGCGCGCGGGCACCTCGGCGTAGGAGTCGCGGGGCAGGCTCACCACGGTCGCCCGCTCCCGGTCGTCCGAGATGTGCACGATCATGATCGTGTCGGTGCAGTGGCAGGGCTGGCCGCCCAGCCGGTACGCGCGCCGCTGCGCCTCGCTGATCTTGTCGCGGCCGTCGGTGCCGACCAGCAGGACGTTCATGCCGTGCCCCGCGCGGGGCCGGTTCTTCATGTCCTTGAAGGCGTCGACCCGGGCGATGCCGGCGTCCAGGCTGGTGACGACCGCGTGGCCGATGCCGGCGGAGGCGAGCACCACCACGGACAGCGTGGTCACCGCCCGCATGGCCCAGCGCGGCCGCCGGGGCCGCACGGCCCGTTCGGGTGGCCTGGGCACACGGCGGGGCGGCTGCGGTCGGCGCTGCGGCCGGGCAGGGGACCGTGGCGGGCTGGGCAAAGGACACCTCCGGACGACGGCCGTACGTGGGATCCGTGAGCACCGTAGGCCGATACGATCCTCAGCCCGCCTCTCAGCCCCGGCGGCGCGCACCGGTGTCCCCCGTTCGCGGTAACGTGAGCGTCCTATGAACGCCAAGCCCGACGTGCGCCTCCCCGCCGTTTCTGTGATCATGCCGGTCCTCAACGAGGAGCGGCATCTGCGCGGGGCCGTCCAAGCGATCCTCGCGCAGGAGTACGCCGGCGAGATGGAGGTCGTGATCGCCCTCGGTCCGTCCACGGACCGCACGGACGAGATCGCCGCTCAGCTCGTGGCCGACGACGCGCGTGTACACACCGTCCCGAACCCGACCGGCCGCACCCCTGCCGCGCTGAACGCGGCGATCAAGGCCTCCCGGCACCCGATCGTGGTGCGCGTCGACGGCCACGGCATGCTCTCGCCGAACTACATCGCCACCGCCGTACGGCTCCTGGAGGAGACCGGCGCGCAGAACGTCGGCGGCATCATGCACGCCGAGGGCGAGAACGACTGGGAGCACGCGGTCGCCGCCGCGATGACCTCGAAGATCGGTGTCGGCAACGCGGCCTTCCACACGGGTGGCGAGGCCGGGCCCGCCGAGACCGTCTACCTCGGGGTGTTCCGCCGCGAGGCCCTGGAGCAGCAGGGCGGCTACAACGAGGAGTTCATCCGCGCCCAGGACTGGGAGCTGAACTTCCGGATCCGTGAGGCGGGTGGCCTGATCTGGTTCTCGCCCGAGCTGAGGGTGTCGTACCGGCCGCGGCCGAGCGTGAAGGCGCTCGCCAAGCAGTACAAGGACTACGGCCGCTGGCGCCACGTCGTCGCCCGCTACCACGAGGGCTCCATCAACCTGCGCTACCTCGCCCCGCCGACGGCGGTGTGCGCGATCGCCGTGGGTACCGTGGTGGGCGCGGCCCTCACGCCCTGGGGCTTCGTGATCCCGGGCGGCTACCTGGCGGCGATCGTGGCGGGCTCGGTGCCGGCCGGCCGGGGACTGCCCCTGAAGGCCCGGCTGCAGATTCCGGTGGCCCTGGCCACCATGCACATGACGTGGGGCTGGGGGTTCCTGACGAGCCCGAAGTCCCTGGCGAAGCGAGTCATCGCCTCGCGCCGGCCGGCGGTGCTGAGCACCCGCTGAGCACGGTGCGCAAAGCCGAGGGGCTCGCCGTCCTTGACGGCGAGCCCCTCGGCTTTGCATACGGCAGGTCTACCACTGATAGGGCTTGTACACGTCCATGCACTGGGAGGAGTCCGAGCCGTTGATGGCGTCGGAGCCGCTGGGCAGGTCGCCGGCCTTCGGGGCTTTCTGCTTGGGGTAGGCCGTACCCGTGCGCCAGTCCGCGCCGACGACGACCGTGACCCCCGACACGTCGGTCGACCGCTTCACCGCGCTCATCGGGATCCCCAGCGCCTTGGCGACGGCCTGGGCGTCACCCTCCAGCTCGGCGCTCGGATACTGCACCACCGTCTCGTCCGCGGGCTTCGCCGCGCCCGAGGTGTCGGCCGCCGCCCTGCTGTAGCCCTGCTGCCCGAGCACCTCGGTGATCGTCCGCGCCCGGTTCGGAACCGGGGCCTCGGTGGAGGTCTGGGTGGCGTTCTGCACCAGTACCCCGAGCCGGCCCGGGTCGACGGACGGCGTCTTGGCCTTGGACTTGCTCGCGACCTGCTTCGCGCCCGACGTCTTGCCGTTCTTGTCGAAGGGCACGTCGTCGCGGAGCATCTCCCACAGCCTGTCGGCGTTGGCCTTGTCCGGCACGACGTGCTCGGAGTTCAGCGAGTCCTTGACGTTGGGCATCGTCACCGACGTGATGCGGTCCGACGGCACCGACTTGAGCTCCATGCCCAGGTCGTACAGCTTCTTGACCGTGCCGATCTCCTCGGACACCTGCAGGGACTTGGTGGCCGCCTCGGCCAGGTCCATCAGCCGGCCGGTGTCGCTGAAGACGCTCTGCGACTTCAGCGTCCGGATCATCGAGTTCAGGTACATGTGCTGGGCGCGGGCGCGCATCAGGTCACTGCCCCAGGCGTGCCGCGTCCGCAGCCACTGGAGCGCCTGCACGTCATCGACCTTGTGCTTCCCGGCCTTCATCTTCAGCCCGGAGCCGCCGCGCTGGGCCGGCGTGGAGTGGTCCCAGACGTTCTGGTTCACACAGACCTCGACGCCGCCGATGGCGTGCGCCATGCTCACCACGCCCGCGAAGTCGATCGTCATCCAGTGGTCGATGTAGACCCCGGTGAGGTTCTCCCAGGTGGCCAGCGTGCAGCCGGCCCCGCCCCGGGCCAGGGAGGTGTTGATGATGTCGTTCGTGGCCGCGTAGACCTTGCCGGTCCGGGGGTCCTTGCACTGGGGTATGGCGACCCGGGTGTCACGCGGGATGCTCACCATGGCGGCGCTCTTGCGGTCGGCCGAGAGGTGGATGAGCATCTGCACGTCGCCGAGCGGCGGGTTGCCGCGGCTGTCCTTGCTGCCGCCGAGCTTCACGTTCTCGTCGGAGTTACGGCTGTCGGAGCCGATCAGCAGGATGTTCAAAGGCGTCTGTCCGGCCGCGTTCGCCGGTGTCCTGTGCGCCTTGGAGTCGTCGCCGCTGCTGCGCTCGCCCTTGCGGATATTGCCGTTGAGGTGCTCGTAGTACAGGTAGCCGGCTCCCGCCGTGCCGAGTATGACCACCGCCAGCACGGTCGCCGACCAGCGCAGAGCGCGCCGTCGGCGCCGCCGTCCGTCGGTCTTCGAGCCGCCCTTGCGCCGCCCGCCGCCGTTCCGGCCGGACCCGTCCGACGCGTTCGAGGCCTGCGGTGCGAGCGACATCGTGTCGTCGACCGCAGGAGCCTCCCCCCGCACATCGCTCTGCGCCAAACTTCCTGCCCTCCCCACCCTTGCGCCACGAGCGGGTCCGTCCCGCCCCCAGTTAGACGCACGACGGACCCGAAGGGTTACCTATGAGGCGCACTTCGCCTTGTCTGCCGTGGACTTCTCGACGTCCGGCGCTTTCTTCGGAGCGGTGAGGGAGACCCCCGCACCCTTGAAATCCTTGCCCAGGGTCAGCGTCATCGCCGGCAGTCCCTGGGAGTTGGTCACGCTCTTGCCCGGCTTCAGCGCGGTTCCGGGCAGTCCCATCAGGGAGGCCAGCTCGCGCGCCTGGGCGGCCTGGTCGGGCGCGTACTCCAGCGTGGTCTTGCTCAGTTCCGCCGGCGCGTTGCCGTCGTTCTCGGACTTGAGCACCCCTTCCTGGGTCTGCAGCCAGTTGAGGGTCTCCTGCGCGCTGCCCGCGTCGGCGCCGCCGTTGAGGATCCGCACCCGTACCTCGGAGGGCTGGGACTTGGTGCCCTTCAGCCGGGCCGCCGCCGCGTCCTTGGCCGCCTTCTGCTTCTTCTTCACCTCGGTGAAGGAGACGTCGTTCCTGATGGCGTCGAAGACCGGGGGGGCCGCCGCCTGGTCGACGACGACGGTCGCGTGGACCTTCTCGGCGGGGTTGTCCTGCACCGGCAGGGTGACGAAGGAGATGTTCTTCGGCGGCACCTTCTTCAGCTCCAGCGCCATGTCCTTGAGGGTGGAGACGTGGCCGATGCCGGTGTCCACGGTCAGCGCCTTGGTGGCGGCCTCCGCCAGCTTGATCAGCTTGGTGGGGTCGGTGAGGGTGTCGCTGGAGGACATCTTGCGCATCAGGGAGCCCATGAACTGCTGCTGCACCTTGATGCGGTCGAGGTCGCCCTGGTTGCCCCAGCTGTGCCGGGTGCGCACGAACGCCAGTGCCTGCTCGCCCTCGACCTTGGACGGGCCGGCGGGCAGCTTCAGATGCGACTCCTTGTCGTTCACGGCGTGCGCGAGGCAGACGTCGACGCCGCCCACGGCCGTCGTCAGCGTCTTGACCGCGTTGAAGTCCACCATCATGAAGTGGTCCGGCTCGATGCCCGTGACCGCCTTCACGGTCCGCATGGTGCACCCCGGGTCCCGGCCGTCCTGGCCGAGGCTGGTGTTGAAGCGGACGTTCTCGGTGCCGGGGATGACCTTCTCGGTGTCGTCGGCCTGCTTGGTCTCGCAGTCCGGCACGTTGACCATCAGGTCACGCGGGATGCTGAGCGCGGTCGCGTTCGTCCGGTCCTTCGCCACGTGCAGCAGGATGTTGGTGTCGGCGTGCCCGACGCTGCCCTTGTCGCCGTAGCCCTCGTTGCCCTGGCCGGTCCGCTTGTCGGTGCCGATGACCAGGATGTTGAAGGCCTCGTCCTTGCTGAAGCCCTTCTTGCCCGCGCTGCCGACGTCCGTCGTGGTGACGTTGCCCTCGAGGTGCTTGAGATAGAGGTAGCCGGCCGTGCCGACGGCGACCAGCACCAGCGCCATGCTGCCGCCGGTCCACGCCAGCACCTTCTTGGCCTTCGACTTCTTCTTCACCGGCCGCCGGTTGCGCCGCCCCGGCGGCGGCTCGGGCTCGGCACCCCGGCGCCGGCGCTGCGGCGGCACGTCCGCGCCGCGCGCCTGCCGCGTCTCGCGCGTCCGGCCCGGCGCCGCGTCGCGCCGGCCGCGTGCCGCGCCGCCGCGGTCCCCGTTCGGTCTGCGGGGGCCGGGCACCGACGACTGCGGTGCGGAAGGGCTCAGTCGCAGTTCGTATTCGCCGGTGTTCGGATTGAGTACCCACTGGTCTGCGGGGTCGATGTTGTCCGCCCGCCCACGGCCTTGCGCGTCCACGGTTGTCCGAATCCTCCGTCGGGGCCACGCGGCGCCTTCCCCCTCAAAGGCGCTCGGGTCTCGGTGAATCGGTGCACGACCCCAGGACGGACCTCGTGGCCGGGTGCACCGGATCGCTCACACTATCCGCCCAGTTCAGCGTCGAGCGACGCCGGTGACAAATTCCACCTGCCTACACCTGGGCAATCCCCCTCATTTTCCTGAACTGAAGTTCGCCGGCTTGGTACGTGCATTACTCACAGGTGTGTTCGGCGGCCGTGTTGCCGCGGAACGTGGGGGCGGGGGAGGGGCCGTCCGTGCGGTCCTCCTCCGGGGCCTGCCCGGGGGCTTCCTGCCCGTCGCCCTGCGCCACCGCCACCGGCTGGTCCGTCCGCAGCCGCGCGAACAGCTTCTCGGCCTGCGGCTCCACGAGTTGGTCGCGATTGGCGTCGTAGACGTACGACTCCCGCGGCACCGTCAGGAACTGCACATGTTCGGTGGGGATGTCACGCAGCCCGCGCACCAACTGGTACAAACCGCGCAGACTTGCCAGTTCCGGATCGGCGGTGAGCGAGGAGGTCGCCGCGTCCAGCACCGGATACAGCTTCACCGGGTTCAGCAGGACGTCGTTGCTCTGCACCTTGTCGACCAGCGCGCCGAGGAAGCGCTGCTGCCGCTCCATCCGCTCGGTGTCGCTGCCGTCGCCGAGCGACTTGCGGGCGCGCACGTACCCGAGCGCCTGCTCCCCGTCGAGCGTCACCTTGCCCGCGGGCAACTTCAACTTGGCGGCCTTGTCGTCGATGGGGTCCTTCAGGCACACCTGCACCCCGTCGACGGCGTCCACCATCTCCTTGAACCCGCTGAAGTCGATCACCACGTGATGGTCGATCCGGATGTCCGTCAGCTTCTCGACGGTACGGATGGTGCAGGCCGAACCGCCCACCTGGAAGGCGTGGTTGAACATCGCGAACACCGGCTCGCTGCGGCTGCCGTCCGCCCGCCGGCAGCCCGGGATGTCCACCATCAGGTCCCGGGGCAGCGAGACGGCGGTGGCGCTGTGCCGGTCGGCGGCCAGGTGCAGCAGGATCGTGGTGTCGGACCGCTCGCTGCCCAGGTCCCGGCCGTACTTCCCGTTGCCGTCCCCGGCCCGGGTGTCGGACCCGATCAGCAGGATGTTCTGCGCGCCCCGCACCAGCGCGGTGGGCCGCTCCCGCTCGTAGCGGGCGAGTTCGGCGGCGGCCGCGTCATCCGGGGTGATGTTGGCACTGAGCTTCGCGTACACGGCCCAGCCGCCCCCGGCCGCCGCCACGACCAGCGCGGCCACCGCCAGCGCCGTACCCCTGGCCCACCGCCGCCGACGCCGCCGCACGAGCCCGCCCCCGCCGGCCGAGGAGCCGGGCCCGGGCCCGAGGACCCGCCGAACGGTGCCGGTCACGGTGCGGGCCCCCTCATGCCGTACGAGCGTCATGTGCTGCTCTTACGACGATGGCGGGGGAGGAGGAGTGATGGCGCCCTGGGCTACTCCAAGTGGGGGACGGGTAGTACCGCCAGGGGCGCGGGGCTGTGTCGATATGCGGCTCCGCCGCGTGGGCGCGATCACCCCCCCACGCACCCGCACCGCCGTACAGCCGAGGCACCCCCTCTCAGCGGCGCACAGCACTCACCCTCTCGCTCTCGATCCGCTGGGCGAGACTCTCCTCATCCAGCCGGTCGAGATTCCTGCACAACACCACGGACCCCCCGACGGCCAACGGCGCGTACAACCCCGCGCTGAGCCCTTCCCACGTGTCGTACGACAACCCCGACAGCAGCCGAGACCCAGGCCCTGTCAGATCCAGCGACGGCGCATCGCCCAACGCCCGCTCGACCACTTCCGCCCCGCTGAACTCGGCCCCCGCCACGATCAAGGCCGGCTCCTCCGGATCAACCGGCGCGAACGGCGCGAACCGGTCCCCCTGCCCCGGCACTTCCACGGCGTAGTCGACAAACCCGGCCGGGGTCTGCGGAAACCGCCCACCCAGCGGCCGCAGGGCCAACGCCATCCGTTCACCGGTGCACGCCCGCGCCACGTCCAGCGAGTCGGGCCCGCTCACGACGACGTCGGCGGACGCCGGGTCCCCGCCCACATCCGCCACCGCGCCCACCGACGCGCACGCGAGCAGCCACACGGCCGTCTGCCAGTGCGCGGGCAGCAGCAGCGCGACCCGGTCGCCGGGGCCGGCGGACAGATCGCCCTGAAGGAGGTTCGCGGTCTTGGCCACCCAATTGGCGAAGGTGGCCACGGACAGTTCGACGCGTTCGCCCGTGGCGTCGTCGTAGAAGGTCACCAGGGGGCGGCCGGGGTCCGCGGCGAGCGCGGAACGCAGCAGGTCGGCAGGGGTGCGATCGGTGGCGTTCACCCGCGCAAGAGTACGCCGGGGCGCCCTCGTCCACTCCGTGACGGTGCCACCGGTTCGGCGGAACGGCTCCCGATGGCCCGTCAGTTCACCGATGGACAGATTTGTATGACTATGTCCATGATCATGAGCATGCGTGGATTCCTCACTTCCTCGATCGGTGCCACCTCGCTCGGCGTCACCTGTGCGGCCGCCCTCGCACTCCCGTCGGTGCTGCCCGCGGCCGCCGCTTCCGTGCGAGCGGAACGGACGGCCGCCACGGGCCGGGTGGCCAAGGACGCGGTCCCGGGCAGCACCCAGTCGCTGCCCCTCGTGCCCCTCACCCGCGAGCGCGTCCTCGGCACGGCCCCCGAGCAGGGCCTGTACCGCGTCGACGTACGGCACTTCTCGCTGGTCGGCGTGGTCTGGGACGACCCGGACACCGAGCTGAAGGGCCGGGTCCAGATCCGCAACCGGTCCGCGGCGACGGGGCAGTGGTCCGGCTGGCAGGACGTCGAGACGCACAACGAGGACCACGGCGCCGACCCGGGCACGGCCGAGCGGGCCCCGGGCCGGGTGCACGGGGCCACCGCACCGCTGTGGGTGGACGACTCGGACGGCGTGGACGTACGGGTGCTCGCCGGCTCCGGGACGAGCGCGGCGCCCGGAGCCCCGGACCGCCGTACCGGCGACCCGACCCCGCTGCCGTCGGGGCTGCGCCTGGAACTCGTCGACCCCGGGGACGAGCCACCGGCCCAGGGCCCGCCGGCCGACGTGTCCGGCACCGCCGCCCTGACGGAGGCGACGGCCGCCGCCTACGCGGCCAACGCCGACCTCGTGCCCGCCGGCGCTCTGGAGATCCCCGAGCTGAGCCGGGAGGACACCGAGCAGGAACTGATCCGCCTCGAAGGGGGCGTTGAAGCCGAAGGGAGCGTTGCAGGGGACGCCGTGCGCGCGAAGCCCTACATCGGACCGCGCCCGCGGATCGTGACGCGCCGTGGCTGGGGCGCGGACGAGTCCCTGCGCGGAGGCGGATTCGTCTACACGAAGAAGATCAAGGCGGCCTTCGTGCACCACACGGTCTCGGGCAACAAGTACAGGTGCTCGCAGGCCGCCTCCGTCGTCCGCGGTATCTACCGCTACCACGTCAAGAGCATGGGCTGGCGGGACGTCGGCTACAACTTCCTCGTCGACAAGTGCGGAACCATCTACGAGGGCCGGGCCGGGGGCGTGGCGAAGCCGGTGAAGGGCGCCCACACCCTCGGGTTCAACAGCAACAGCATGGGCATCGCCGTGATCGGCACCTACGGCTCGGCCAAGCCGTCCGGCGCCGCGGTGAAGGCCGTCGCCCGGCTCGCCGCGTGGAAGCTCGGGCTCTATGGGGCCAATCCGCGCGGAAAGACATATCTGAAGTCAGGTGGTGGCAATCTGTACCCCAAGGGGAAGAACGTACGACTGAACGTGATCTCCGGCCATCGGGACGGGTTCGCCACCTCGTGCCCGGGCAAGCGGCTCTACGCCAAGCTCGGCACGGCCCGTTCCAGCGCGGCGCGCTATCAGGGGCGCTGAGGGCAGGGATCGCGTTCACCGCCGTCGGGGGACGGGTGGGGGAGGCTCGCGGGGCGGCGGGGGACGGCGGGGGACGGTGGGGAAAACCGGACGCCGGTCTCGCGGGACACCGCGCGGCCATCGAGGGCACCGTCGCACGGTCTGCATACACTGGCCGGCCGAAACGAGTAGTTCGAC
Organism: Streptomyces cellostaticus; assembly: GCF_001513965.1. GTDB lineage: Bacteria > Actinomycetota > Actinomycetes > Streptomycetales > Streptomycetaceae > Streptomyces > Streptomyces cellostaticus. The sequence continues at coordinate 238,588 of NZ_KQ948025.1, forward strand.
CGGTCCCGGCAGGAAGCAGAGACGACAGGTGACAGAAGCGATCCTCCTGGTCGGCGGCAAAGGCACCCGCCTGCGTCCGCTCACGGTGCACACGCCCAAGCCCATGGTCCGGGCGGCCGGGGTGCCGTTCCTCACGCACCAGCTGGCGAGGGCGAGAGCGGCGGGCGTGGAGCACATCGTCCTCGCGACGAGCTACCTGGCCGAGGTCTTCGAGCCCTGCTTCGGCGACGGTGCCTCCCTCGGCCTGCACATCGAGTACGTGACGGAGGAGGAGCCCCTCGGTACCGGCGGCGCCATCCGCAACGTGGCCTCCCGCCTGCACTCCGGCCCCGACGACCCGGTACTGATCTTCAACGGCGACATCCTGACGGGCCTGGACATCAGGCGGCTCGTGCACACCCACGAGTCGACGGGCGCGGACGTCTCCCTGCACCTCACCAAGGTGACGGACCCGCGCGCGTACGGCCTGGTCCCCACCGACGAGACGGGCCGCGTCCTCGCCTTCCTGGAGAAGCCGCAGACGCCGGAGGAGATCGTCACCGACCAGATCAACGCGGGGGCGTACGTCTTCCGCCGCTCGGTCATCGACACGATCCCGGCGGGCCGCCCGGTCTCGGTGGAGCGCGAAACCTTCCCGGACCTCCTCTCCGCCGGGGCCCATCTCCAGGGCATGGTCGACTCGACGTACTGGCTGGACCTGGGCACCCCCGCGGCCTTCGTCCGCGGCTCCGCCGACCTGGTGCTCGGCCGCGCCCCCTCCCCGGCCGTCCCGGGCCGCTGCGGTGACCGCCTGATCCTGCCGACGGCCAGTGTCGCGCCGGACGCGAAGCTGACGGGCGGCACGGTGGTCGGCGAGGGCGCGTTCGTCGCCGAGGGGGCGCGGGTCTTCGGCTCGACGATCCTGCCCGGCGCGGTCATCGAGCCCGGCGCCGTCATCACGGACTCCCTCATCGGCACCCGCGCCCGCGTCGGCGAACGCTCCGTCCTCACGGGCACGGTGATCGGCGACGGTGCGGTGGTCGGTCCCGACAACGAACTGCGCGAAGGCGCACGCGTGTGGTGCGACGCCCGCATCCCGGCGGGTGCGGTCCGCTTCTCTTCCGACCGGTAGTCGTGCGGCTGGGGTGGGGTGCTGTCCTCGGGGGCTGCGCCCCCGCCCCCCGGGGCCGTCCCTCGGCCGCGGGTCCGCGGGGGCTGGTCGCGCAGTTCCCCGCGCCCCTTTGGGGCGCGCTCAGCTGAGGGCAGTCGTGCCGCTGGGGCGGCGCCCACCCCGCAGCGGTCGTCGTAGCTGCGGGCAGTCGTGCCTCCCCCAGTGCCTTAAGGGCCTGGGGGACCCCCAGGGCGGCACGGGTGGGCGCAGCGGCACCCCGCAAGCGCGGGCAAGTGATACCCGCCCCACCCCCACCCCCGGCCGCCGCACAGCGCACCTCACAGCAACCCGATGTCCACCCGAGGCATCTTCGGTGCCCTCCGCGCAGGCACGTTCCCGCTCAGCAGGATCAACCGAGCCGCCCGATGCCGCTGCCCCGCGTACGGCTCCAGCAAGCGCAGCATCTCCGCATCGTCCGCATGACGATCCCCGGCCAGCGCCCACCCCACGATCCCGGGCAGATGCAGGTCCCCGACCGTCACCGCGTCCGCCGCCCCATGGCTGCGCTGCACCACCTCCGCCGACGTCCACGGCCCGATCCCCGGCACGACCTCCAACCGCGCCTGAGCCTCGACCGCCGGCATCCCCACCGCCTGCTCCAGCCGCGCAGCAACCCGCACGGCCCGCAGAATCGTCGAGGCCCGCTTGTCGTCGACCCCGGCCCGATGCCACTCCCAGGAGGGAATCAGCGCCCAGGTCCGCGGCGCGGGCATCACCCACATCGACCGCTCGCCCACCCCCGCGGGTCCCGGCGCCGGCTCCCCGAACCTCCGCACCAGCAGCCGCCACGCCCGGTACGCCTCGTCGGTCGTGACCTTCTGCTCCAGCACCGACGGGATCAACGACTCCAGCACCAGCCCGGTCCGGGTCAGCCTGAGCCCCGGCCTCCGGTGCCGCGCCAGCGCCACCACCCGGTGCCGGGGCACGAACGCGTCCGGCTCATCGGCGCCGCCGAGCAGCTCCGGCACCTGCTCCAGCAGCCACTCGGCCCCGGGCCCCCACGCCTGTGCGCACAGCTCACCGCCGGACCCGTACACCCGCAGCGTCCCGGGCCCGGCGGGCGTCCGGGCGGCCCGCCACACCGAACCGTCGCGCGTCGCCCGGAACGTCGGGTCCGCGGGCCCGCGCCGCAGCGGACCCAGCACCAGCCCGAGGTCGAGCGGCCCGTCCGGCACCCACCGCCGGACCCGGGCCGGAGCGGCGGCCTGTCGCGGCACCCCGGCGGGCACGGCGACCTCGCCACCGCGCACGGTCGTACGCGTGGGCCGAGGAGCGAAACGTCCTGCCACGAGATGAGGTCCTAGGGGTGCCGGTGCTGCGGGGGCTGTCCTATGAGACTAGGCGAGACCTGACGGCCCTACGGGACACTCACCGGACCTCGATGAAAGCCCCGGCGTCCCGCTCCGGCCGCGGCCCCGGCTCCTCCGCAGGATGCCCGACCGCCACCGCCCCCATCGGGTCCCAGCCCTCCGGCAGGTCCAGCGCCTCGCGCACCACGTCCCGGCAGAACATCGTCGACGACACCCAGGCCGAGCCCAGCTGCTCCCCGGCCAGCGCGACCAGGAGGTTCTGTACCCCCGCGCCCGCCGCGACCACGAACATCTCCCGCTCGGCGCCGTCGCGTCGCGCGTCCCCGTAGGTGTGCGAGCCGTCCATGACGAGGCAGGGCACGACCAAAGAGGGAGCGTTGCGCAGGAGGTCCCCGCGGCGGATCCGCCGGGCGATGGACTCCTCGGTTCTGCCGTCCCGCCGCAGGTCCGCGATCCAGGCGTCCCGCATCGCGTCGAGCAGCCGTACCCGCGACTCCTCGGACTCCAGCAGCACGAACCGCCAGGGCGTGGTGTGATGCGGCGCCGGGGCGGTCACCGCGGCGGCCACCGCGCGCCGTACCGCACCGGGATCGACGGGCTGGTCGGTGAAGGCCCGTACGGTACGCCGCTGGGTCACCGCCTCCCGGACCGCCTCGGAGGTGCCGAGCCGGAACATGTCGTCCCCCGCGCTGCGCACCAGCGCCCGCGCCCCCTCGCCGTCCTCCCGCGCCACCACGTGGGGCAGCCCGCGCACCACCGCGACCGGCCGCCCCGCCGCCTTGCCCTTGACCAGGTCACCGGCGGCGGCCAGCTCGTCCGCCGTGGCGACGACGGTGGCGACGAGCGGATTGCCGTACGCGTCCGTGCCCCCGCGCAGATCGTCCAGCACGTGCACCCCGGCGGCGCCGATCGCCACGTCCGTGATCCCCGATCGCCAGGGCCGCCCGAACGTGTCGGTCACGACGACACCCACGGTGACGCCGAGGGTTTCGCGCAGCCCCTCGCGGATCGCGCGCGCGGACGCGTCCGGGTCCTCGGGCAGCAACAGGATGGTCCCGGAGGGGGTGTTGGAGGCGTCCACGCCGGCGGCGGCCATGACCAGGCCGTGCCGGTTCTCCACGATGCGCAGCGTGCCGCGCCGGGCCACCACCCGCACGGTCTCGGCGTCGATCGCGGCCTCCCGGTCGGCCGCCTCGACGATCCGGCCCTCGGCCTTGGAAACGATCTTGGATGTGACGAGCACCACGTCCCCGTCGGCCAGGCCGGGCTCGGTCGCGACGATCAGCTTGGCCAGGTCGTCGCCCGGCTGCACCTCGGGGATGCCGGACAGGGCCCAGACCCGGTACTCCGGGTTCTGCGCACGCTCCTCGCTCACGCTCCCCGCACCTCCTCGGCCAGCGCCAGCGCCTCCCGCACCATCTGCGTGGTGGCGTCCAGGTCGGTCATCATCAGCGGCACGGCCCGGCAGCGGATCCCGTCCGCCTCGATCCGCTCGACCGCGCCCGCGTCCACGGTGTCGACCAGCCAGCCGTCCAGCAGCCCCGAGCCGTAGTGCTCGGCGACCGCCGCGGCCGTGGACTCCACGCCGACCGCGGCGAGCACCTTGTCGGCCATCCCGCGCACGGGTGCGTCGCCGACGATGGGTGACAGGCCCACCACCGGCACGCCCGCCTCCGCGATCGCCTCCCTGATGCCCGGCACGGCGAGGATCGTGCCGATGGACACGACCGGGTTGGACGGCGGGAAGAGGATGACGTCCGCCTGGCCGATCGCCTCCAGGACCCCCGGCGCGGGCTTGGCCTGCTCGGCGCCGACCGGCACGACCGCCTCGGCCGGGACCGAGGCCCGCAGCCGAACCCAGTACTCCTGGAAGTGGATCGCCTTGCGCTCGCCGTCGATCTCGGCGGCCACGTGCGTCTCCACGCGGTCGTCGGTCATCGGGATCAGCTTCACACCCGGCTTCCAGCGGTCGCACAGCGCCTCGGTGACCGCGCTCAGCGGATAGCCCGCACCCAGCATCTGCGTCCGCACGATGTGCGTGGCGAAATCCCGGTCGCCGAGCCCGAACCACTCCGGGCCGACGCCGTAGGCCGCCAGTTCCTCTTTGAGGCGGAAGGTCTCGTCGGCCCGCCCCCAGCCCTGCTCCTCGTTGATGCCGCCGCCCAGCGTGTACATCACCGTGTCGAGGTCCGGGCAGACCTTCAGCCCGAAGAGGTGGATGTCGTCGCCGGTGTTGCCGATGACCGTGATGTCCGCGTCCGGTGCCGCCTGCTTGAGACCGCGCAGGAACCGGGCACCACCGATGCCGCCTGCCAGAACCACAATGCGCATGGGCCCAAGTCTGGCAGGCGGGTACGACAACGCGTCAGGCGGTCAATCGCCAATCGGGCGGTCGATTCGCCGATCAGGCGGTCACGCGTCGATCAGGCGGTCACCGCGCGCGGCTCGGTGCGCGCCTCGCAGTGCGGGGAGGTGTGCATGGGCATCGCGGTCAGGCCCGGGTAGTAGACGTGCAGGCTCACCGCCGGCTCCAGCGCGTCGTTCACCACCTCGTGCACGTACCCCGGCGCGAACACCCGCTGTGCGCCGGCGGCCAACGCGCGCGTGCCGCGCTCGGTGCGCTCGGTCAGCGTGCCCTCCAGGACGGTGAGGACACCGGAGGAGCGGCCGTGGTCGTGCAGTCCGCTGCCCTGCCCGGGCACCCAGGACAGCAGCCACACCTCGTAGCCGGGGCCGGTGCGCAGCCGGTGGTACCAGCGCGTGGTGGCGTCGTAGCGGACGAGGTGCGCCCACTGCGAGCGGTCGGCGGTGATGGCGCGGGCGAGACCCACGAACTCGGCGACGGTGGCCGGGTGCTCGCGCGGCGGCTGGAGCAGATGCGGGACTTCGAGGATGTCGCCGGCGATCTGGAGGTCGTTGTCACTGTTCATGGGAGTGCTGTGATTCCTCGGCGGAAGAGTGGAGTGCCCTGAACTGGAGGTTCTGCAAAGGAGGGAGCGGCCGGGTCAGGAGACTCGGCGCCAGCCGGAGCGCGTCGGCTCAACAGCTGGAACAGCAACAACAGCTACAGCGAACCCGGGCAGCACCGAGGGACCCGGCGGTGCGGGTCGAGGTGAGTGCCAAGTGCGCGAGCATGCCCCCTAGGACACCGGTTCACACCTGCACTGTCAACTCGGCGCCCGGAATGTGGGACATGTTTCACCTCATCCGGTTCATCTGTCAGGTGAAAGGTTTGTGCACCTAGATCACAGGACACATGGCGCACATCCGAGCGCTCAAGCCCCGCGGAACGCGATCGAACGCAGGGGCGTCCTTCTTCGTACAGGGATCTGTACGGGGTGCGCCGCCCCTCTGGGTCTCGTCTGCGCGTCAAGGTTTATGCCGATTTGAACACTTTCCGCACGGCCTTGGTTCCGCAGAGTGAATAACGGGCTCAATAGCAGATCTCGGCTTGACTCGCCCGGAGCAGCACACTTGTAATTTCACTCGTGTCGTTCAGCCGAAATCGGTAACGGCTACGCACGGGGACGCGAAAGACAGACGAGGGGCGCACATGACCGAGCTGGTGCAGCAACTGCTGGTCGACGACGCGGACGAGGAACTCGGCTGGCAGGAGCGCGCGCTGTGCGCCCAGACCGACCCCGAGTCCTTCTTCCCCGAGAAGGGCGGCTCCACCAGAGAGGCCAAGAAGGTCTGCCTCGCCTGCGAGGTGCGCTCCGAATGCCTCGAGTACGCCCTCGCCAACGACGAGCGCTTCGGCATCTGGGGTGGTCTGTCCGAACGTGAGCGCCGCAGGCTGAAGAAGGCCGCCGTCTGACCGGCCTTTGACCACTTCCTCGCCGCCGTCTTACCGAACGGCGCGACTTTCTGCACACGGACCATGCGAACGGCCCGTCGCCGGTGGGTTATCCACAGGCGGCGGGCCGTCTTCATGCCAAGCCGATAGTGTGGTCGCTCGTCCGAGACGCCCCGCTGTCCCCTCGGGGCACAGGCGTCCACCGCAGTCCATCGAACCGGGGCCCGTACCTCGATGTCCGTGCACAGCCACCCGGCAGCCCATGACGGAGCTGCCACCCCTGAGTTCCCACGTCATGTGGTGACCGCGGTCCTCGTCTCCCACGACGGCGCCCGCTGGCTGCCCGACGCGCTCGCCGGGCTGCTCGGCCAGGAGCGCCCCGTCCAGTACGCGGTGGCGGCCGACACCGGCAGCGCGGACGACTCCGCCCGGCTGGTCACCGAGGCCCTCGGCGACGACCGTGTGCTGCACCTCGCCCGGCGCACCGGCTTCGGCCAGGCCGTCGAGGAGGCGAGCCGCACCGCACCCGTCCTCACCCCCGACGAACTGCCGTACCTCAGGCGCCCCAGCGGCTGGGACCCCGTCACGCGCTCATGGCGCGACGACGCCTACGACCTGCCGGAACTGCCGCACGGCGAGCCCATCCAGTGGCTGTGGCTGCTGCACGACGACTGCGCCCCCGAATCGGACGCCCTCGCCCAGATGCTGCGCGTCGTCGACAACGAACTCGAACTGGGCCGCGACGACGTGGCGGTCGTCGGCCCCAAGCTGCGCGGCTGGTACGACCGCCGGCAACTGCTGGAGGTCGGCGTCTCCATCGCCAACTCCGGCCGCCGCTGGACCGGCCTGGACCGCCGCGAACAGGACCAGGGCCAGCACGACCACGTCCGCACCGTGCTGTCCGTCTCCACCGCCGGCATGCTCGTGCGCCGCGACGTCTTCGAACAGCTCGGCGGGTTCGACCGCCGACTGCCCCTGATGCGTGACGACGTCGACCTGTGCTGGCGCGCCCACGCGGCCGGCCACCGCGTCCTCATCGCCCCCGAGGCCGTCGTACGGCACGCCGAGGCCGCCTCCCGCGAGCGCCGCACCGTCGACTGCGTGGGCCGCACCGCCGCCTCCCCGCACAAGGTCGACAAGGCCGGCGCCGTCTACACCCTCCTCGTCAACACCCGTGCCGCCGCGCTGCCCTGGGTGCTGCTGCGAGTCGTCCTCGGCACCCTCCTGAGGACCGTCGCCTATCTCGTAGGAAAGGTCCCCGGCCAGGCCGTCGACGAGATCCGCGGTCTGCTGGGCACCCTGCTGCGGCCCGAGCGGATCCTCGCCGGACGGCGCCGCCGCGGACCCTCGCAGATCGACAAGGGCGAACTGCGCCAGCTCTTCCCGCCGCCCGGCGCGACCGTCCGCGCCACCGCGGAACAGGTCGCGGGCAACTTCGCCGGCGGCTCCGACACCGACACTCCGGGGGCCGGCCGGCACGGCGGCGCCGTGGAGTCCGGGCCCGGCGGCGACGACGCCGACTTCCTGGAGATCGAGCAGTTCGCCCGGCTCAAGCGGATCGCCCGCAAGCCCGGCCCCGTGCTCTTCCTGGCCCTGCTCCTGGTCGCGCTCGCCGCCTGCCGCGCCCTGCTCGCGGGCGGCGCCCTTGCGGGCGGCGCCCTGCTGCCCGCCCCGGCCGGCGCCGCCGACCTCTGGTCCCGCTACGCGGACGTCTGGCACCCGGTGGCCGCGGGCGGCACCCCCTCCGCACCGCCCTACCTCGCCGTCGTGGCGGCCCTCGCCTCGATCCTCTTCGGCTCCACCGGGCTCGCGGTCACCGTCCTGCTGATCTGCTCGGTGCCGCTGGCCGGCTGCACCGCCTACTTCGCCTCCCGGCCGCTCGTCACCTCCCGCCTGCTGCGCGCCTGGGCCGCGATCGCCTACGCCTTCCTGCCCGCCGCCACCGGTGCCCTGGCCGGCGGCCGTATCGGCACCGCCGTCCTCGCCGTGCTGCTGCCGCTCATCGCGCGCGCGGGCATCGCCGCCGACGGCCTCGGAAACACTGCCGGGGCACGCGGCAGTTGGCGCGCCACCTGGGCCTACGCCCTGCTGCTGACCATCACGACCGCCTTCACGCCGATCGTCTGGCCCCTCGCCCTGACCCTCGGCCTCGGCGTGCTGGTGCTGCGCCGCGGAGACCTGGTCGCCCACGCCCTGCGCTTCCTCGCCCAGCTGGGCACCCCGCTGCTGGTCCTCGCCCCCTGGTCGCTGACGCTGCTGCCCTTCGGCTTCTTCCAGGAGGCCGGCCTGGACTACGGCCCCTCGGCCGCCTCCGCGGTCGACCTGCTCGGCGCCAGCCCCGGCGGACCCGGCACCGTGCACGGCCTGATGCTCATCGGCATCGTCCTCGCCGCCCTGGCCGCACTCCTGCGCTCCGAGCGTCAGTCGGGAATCCGGACCGCCTGGGCGGCCGCCCTGGTGGGCCTCGTCTTCGCCGTCCTGTCCAACAAGTCCACCTGGGCCGGACCGGCCACCCTCGTCTACGGCATCGCCCTGCTGGCCGCCGCCGCACTCGGCGCCGACGGGGCACGCGCGCGCGTGGCCGAGCAGAGCTTCGGCTGGCGCCAGCCCGTCGCCGCCCTGATCGCCTTCGCCTCGGCCGCGGGCCCGCTGCTCGTCGCCGCCGGCTGGATGATCCGCGGCGCCGACGGCCCGCTGGAGCGCCGTGACCCGGTGCAGGTGCCCGCGTTCGTCGCCGAGGACGCCACCACCCGCGACCAGGCCCGCACCCTGATCCTCGACAGCGACTCCACCGCACGCGTGCGCTACACCCTGGTCCGCGGCTCCGGCGCCCGTATGGGCGACGCCGAACTCGCCGCCGACGACGGAGAGAACGCGAAGCTGGACAAGGTCGTCGCCAACCTCGTCGCCGGCTCCGGCGCCGACCAGGCCGGCCAGCTCGGCGGCTTCGCCGTGCGCTACGTCCTCGTCCACAAGGGCGCGCCCCGCGAGGTCACCCGTGTCCTGGACGCCACGCCCGGCCTGACCCGGCTCAGCCAGCAGAACGGCAGCGCCCTGTGGCGCGTCGACCAGCAGGTCTCTCGCGCCACCCTCGTGCCCGCGGGCGGCTCCGGAACGGCCCAGTCCGTCGCCGCCGGGCCGGTGGAGATCCACACCACCGTCCCCTCCGGATCGGGCAGCCGCGTCCTGCGCCTGGCCGACACCGCCTCCGACGGCTGGTCGGCCACCCTGGACGGCAAGCCGCTGACCCGCACCACGGTCGACGGCTGGGCCCAGGGCTTCCAGCTGCCCTCGGCCGGCGGCAGGCTCGACGTCACCTACGACGCCCCGGTCGCCCACACCGCCTGGCTGTGGGCCCAGGGCGCGCTGGCCGTCGTCCTCGTCGTCCTCGCCCTGCCCGGCCGCCGCCGCGACATCGACGACGACCTCCCCGAGGAGCAGCCGCTGCCCGCCCAGGCCACCGCGGCAGGGGAGGGCCGCCGCGCCCGCCGCCTGCGCGCCCAGGCCGAGGAACCGGCCGACCAGGAGCAGCCCGGGGTGCCGCCGCTCCCGCAGGAGGCCCCGGCCGCCGTCCCGCACCAGCAGCAGTACGCCGACTGGGACGCCGCCTCTTACCAGGGCACCGAGTACGCCGGCTACGGAGCCGACCAGTACCAGGGCACCGGCCAGTACCCGGCCGGCGGCTACGACCAGCAGGCGTACCAGCCCGACCCCTACCAGAGCGGCCAGTACGACCCCTACGCCTACGGCGGTACGGCAGACCAGCTGCCGTACGACCCGACGGCGTACCAGCAGGGCTACGACCCGGCGTACGACCCGGCCCAGCACCCCCACGGCACCGGCAGCGAGCGCCCCGACGGGAGCCAGCAGTGAACCGCACCACCCTGTCCCTGATCGCCGGCACGACCGCGCTGGCCGCGGTCACCGCGTTCGCCGCGCTCGACACGCCCTCCGCGTCCGGCGCGGGCCCCGCAAAGACGGCGGCCGAGCTGCCCGTGGAGCGCACCAGCCTGCTGTGCCCCGCGCCGAGCATCTCCGACATCGCCGACACGTCGTACACGTCGTTCACGCCCGTCACCAAAGGCGCGGAGAGCGGCGGCAAGGCCGAACTCCAGGCGGCCACCGAGCAGTCGGCGGACGGTACGAGCGACACCAAGAAGGGCGGCAAGGACTCCAAGAAGAAGGCGGAGAAGCCGGTCCTCACCCCGAAGGAGCCCGGCACGCCGGTCACCGGCGACACCTCCGGCGCGGACGCGCCCGCGCTCATCGGCACCGCCGACGGGAAGTTCGCCCCCGGCTGGACCGTCCAGGAGACCACCGCCGTCGCCGCGGGCACCGGCCGCGGCCTCCAGGGCGTCAACTGCACCGCCGCCGACACCGAGTTCTGGTTCCCGGGCGCCAGCACGGCCGCCGACCGCACCGACTACGTGCACCTCACCAACCCGGACGACTCCGCCGCCGTCGTCGACATCGAGCTGTACGGCAAGGACGGCGCGATCAAGTCCACGGTGACGGACGGCTTCACGATCCCGGCGCACGCGAGCAAGCCGATTCTGCTCTCCACGCTCACCGACCAACGGCAGACCGACCTGACCGTGCACGTCAGCGTGCGCAGCGGACGGGTGGGCGCGGCCGTGCAGGCCCTGGACGACAAGGTGGGCGGCGACTGGCTGGCCGCGGCCGCCGACCCGGCCGGCAGCCTGGTCCTGCCCGGCATCCCGAAGGACGCCACCGACGTCCGTCTGATCGCCTTCACACCCGGCGACGCCGACGCGGACCTGAAGGTCCGCCTGGCCTCGCCCGGCGGCCTGATCACCCCGGCCGGCAACGAGACCCTGCACGTCAAGTCCGGCATGACGACCGCGGTCGACCTCCGTGACGTCACCCGCGGCGAGGCGGGCTCCCTGGTTCTCACCCCCACCGACCAGTCGGTGCCGGTCGTGGCGGCACTGCGCGTGGTCCGGGGCAAGGGAACCAGGCAGGAGACGGCGTTCATCCCGGCCACGGCCCCCGTCGGCGCGCGCGCGACCTCGGCCGACAACAGCGGCAAGTCCACGACCCTTTCCCTGACCGCCCCCACCGGCACCGCCACGGTCAAGGTCACCGCCTCGGCGGGCAGCGAGGGCGGCACCCCGGTGTCGAAGACCTACACGATCAAGTCAGGCACCACCCAGGACGTCGACGCCCCCGTCCCCTCGGGCCTGAAGGGCACCTACGCCCTCACGGTGGAGCCCGTCTCCGGCGCCCCGGTCTACGCCTCCCGGACCCTCTCGTCCACCGACTCCGGCGTCCCCGGCTTCACCATCCAGACCCTCCCCAGCGACCGGGGCCTGGTCTCGGTACCGGAAACGGACGAGGACTTGTCGATACTCCAGAAGTAGACGAGGCACGCCACGGAGGCTGCGCAGTTGCGGGCAGTCGTGCCTCCCCCAGTGCCTTGGGGGCCTGGGGGACCCCCAGGGCGGCACGGGTGGGCGCAGCGGCACCCCGCAAGCGCGGGCAGGCGAAACCCACCCCGCCCAGCCGCCGCACCGGGCAACCACACAGCCCCGCCCTAGTCCTCCCCGTACCGAGGATCCACAGTCTCCGGAGTCAGCCCGAGCAACTCGGCCACCTGCTCCACCACCACCTCGTGCACCAGCGCAGCCCGCTCGTCCCGTCCCTTGGTCCGGATCTCCACCGGCCGCCGGTACACCACGACCCGCGCCCGCCGCCCCTCACGCGCAGGGATGATCCCACCCAGCGGCACCGCTTCGTCGCTCCACCCCTCGGTGCCCCGCCCGTCCAGCCGAGGCACCTCGAGCACCAGGAAGTCGATGTCGGCCAACTGCGGCCACCGCCGCTCAAGACGCTCCACGGAGTCCTGCACCAGGTCCGCGAACACCTCGGCACGGCTGGCCGCCAGCGGCACCTGCGGCGGCGCGATAGGCCCCCTCATACCCCGCCCGTGACGATCACGTCGACGGGGCCCGGGGCCGGCGGCAAGGGGCGGTACACGGTTGTCCATCACTGGTGAAGCGTAGTCCTCGAGCGCTCAGCCCGCCCGGCCCCACGCGCCATCCCGCCGCCGAGCGCACGGCAACCGGCCACTGACGACCGCGTGTCGCAGGTTGACCGTTCTAGCCAAGGTCTGGCTCGTTTCCGCAACTCTCCAAGACCGCCAAACTCAAGGCAATTGACGTTGTTTGTACCGACTCATGACCATACGCAGTCCCGCCCCAGACCCCACGCAAACCCGTCCTTGCAGGTCAGTGAGGCGTGTTCGAAAGGGTGTGTGGGGTGTTTCACAGGGCGACACGGTGGAGTGACCTGGGGGAGAGTCGTCGCGGCCCGCTCAAGAGTGCGGTACCGTCCAACGTCGTGAGCCCTGTACGTCGCTGTTCGCGCACCGCCTGCGGCCGACCCGCCGTCGCGACGCTGACGTACGTCTACGCCGACTCGACCGCGGTCCTCGGCCCGCTCGCCACCTACGCCGAACCCCACTGCTACGACCTGTGCGCCGAGCATTCCGAGCGCCTCACCGCCCCCCGCGGCTGGGAGGTCGTCCGACTCCTCGACGGCTCCGCTCCCGCACGGCCCAGCGGAGACGATCTGGAAGCGCTTGCCAACGCCGTGCGCGAGGCGGCCCGCCCCCAGGAGCGCGCGGCCCAGGCGGGCGGCGGCGGAGCGCGCACCGTGGACCCCATGGAAGTGGCCCGCCGCGGCCACCTGCGGGTCCTGCGCTCCCCGGACAACTGAGCCCCGCCTCACCGGCGTACAGCCCTCGAACGCCACCCCCACACCACCGAACGCCACCGCACGCCACCCGCCGTCCCGGGGTACGGCTGGAAGTCCACATGGTGTCCGCACACCTGGTCCTTACCCCTGACGGGTAGTTTGTGGGCACCCATAGGACTTTCAGGAGGGTTGGCCGTGGCTGCTGATCTGTCGCAGATCGTGAAGGCGTACGACGTACGCGGAGTGGTTCCGGACCAGTGGGACGAGTCACTGGCCGGCCTCTTCGGCGCCGCCTTCGCCGAGGTGACAGGTGCGGCGGCGATCGTCGTCGGACACGACATGCGCCCCTCGTCGCCCGCTTTGTCCCGCGCCTTCGCACGCGGCGCGGCCGACCGCGGCGTGGACGTCACCGAGATCGGCCTGTGCTCCACGGACCAGCTGTACTACGCCTCGGGCGCGCTGAACCTCCCCGGCGCGATGTTCACGGCCTCCCACAACCCGGCCCAGTACAACGGCATCAAGCTGTGCCGCGCGGGCGCCGCCCCCGTCGGCCAGGACACCGGCCTCGCGCAGATCCGCGAACTGGCCGAGCAGTGGCTGGAGTCGGGCGCCCCGGAACCTGCCGCCGAGTCGGGAACCCTCACCACGCGCGAGACGTTGGACGATTACGCGGCGCACCTCCGCTCCCTCGTCGACCTGACCGCCATCCGCCCCCTGAAGGTCGTGGTCGACGCCGGCAACGGCATGGGCGGCCACACGGTCCCCACGGTCTTCGCCGGCCTGCCCCTGACCCTCGTCCCGATGTACTTCGAACTCGACGGCACCTTCCCGAACCACGAGGCCAACCCGCTCGACCCGGCCAACCTCGTGGACCTGCAGAAGCGGGTCCCGGCGGAGGGCGCCGACCTGGGCATCGCCTTCGACGGAGACGCGGACCGCTGCTTCGTCGTGGACGAGAACGGCGACCCGGTCTCCCCGTCGGCGATCACCGCGCTGGTCGCCGTGCGCGAGCTGGCCCGCAACGGCGGCAAGGGCACGGTCATCCACAACCTGATCACGTCCCGCACCGTCCCGGAGGTGGTGAAGGAGAACGGCGGCACCCCGGCCCGCACCCGCGTCGGCCATTCCTTCATCAAGGCGGAGATGGCCCGCTCCGGCGCGATCTTCGGCGGCGAGCACTCCGCCCACTACTACTTCAAGGACTTCTGGAACGCCGACACGGGCATGCTGGCCGCCCTGCACGTCCTCGCGGCCCTCGGCGGCCAGGACGGCCCGCTGTCCGCCCTCGTCGCCCAGTATGACCGCTACGCGGGCTCCGGCGAGATCAACTCCACCGTCGCCGACCAGACCGCCCGCCTCGCCGCGATCCGAGCCGCTTACGAGGGCCGCGACGGCATCACCCTGGACGACCTCGACGGCCTCACGGTCTCCGCCGCCGACTGGTGGTTCAACGTCCGCCCGTCCAACACGGAACCACTGCTGCGCCTGAACGCGGAGGCGAAGGACGAGAGGACGATGATCAAGATCCGCGACGAGGCACTGGCGATCATCCGGGGCTGAGACGCGGAACCCGCGCCTCTTGTCCACCCGAGTCGTGACGACGGGGCTTCGCCTCTCGGCCGACCGACACCTCCCGACCCACGCCGCCCGCCCTTCTCGGCCGCGCGAGCCATATGGCCCGGACCTCGCTGCCCAGTCGACCGAGACGGGCAGCGGGTGGGCGCAGGCCGGGGGCAGGGGCGGAGCACCCCGGGCGGCGCTCGAGCCTGCCGAACCCTCCAGTACCGCGTCACCAGCGGTACGCTGACCAGCACATCAGCAAAGCCGTACCCGCCCAGAAGGGACACCCCATGCCGCTCGAAGCCGGCCTCCTGGAGATCCTCGCCTGCCCCGCCTGCCACTCCCCCCTCAAGGAGCAGGACACCGAGCTGATCTGCACAGGCCAGGACTGCGGCCTGGCCTACCCCGTCCGCGACGGCATCCCGGTCCTGCTCGTCGACGAGGCCCGCCGCCCCGCGTAAGAGGGCCACCGCCCCTCGTAGAAGGCCGGCGCCCCGTAACGACGAGGCGCCCACCCCCGCGCTCGACCCCCGCACAGGACCCCGGCGATCGGAGGCTGTCGCCCATGCTCGACGAATCGCTGCTCGACGCCCCTCAGGGCCTCGCCGACGCCGACCGGCGAGGCCTCCTCCGCGGCGCGGCGGAGGCCGGCGCCCGCGTCCGCACCGCTGCCCGGCACGCCGCCGAGGCCGGCGTAGGCGACCTCAAGCCCGACGGCCGCCCGCGCGCCGTCCTCATCGCCGGCCCCGGAGCCGCCGCCACCCACACCGCCGACCTCCTCGGCACCCTGGCCGGCCCCGGCAGCCCCGTCACCCGGCTGGCCCCCACCGGCGTCGCCCCGGCCGCAGGCGCCCTGCGCTGGGAACTCCCGGGCTGGGCCGGCTCCGTCGACCTGCTGCTGATCGCCACCCCGGACGGCACCGAACCCAGCCTCTCCCTGCTCGCCGAGCAGGCCTACCGCCGCGGCTGCTCGGTCGCCGCCGTGGCCCCGGCCCGCACCCCGCTCGCCGAGGCGGTGTCCGGCGCACACGGCCTGTTCGTCCCGATGGCGGCGACGCCGTACGACCAGGAAGAGCCCCTCGCCGCGTCCTCGCCCGGCGTCTTTTGGGCCCTGTTCACCCCGCTGCTGGCGCTGCTCGACCGCATCGGCCTGCTCGCCGCCGCTCCGGACGACCTGGAGAAGATCGCCGACCGTCTGGACCACATCGCCGAACGCTGCGGCCCGGCCATCGCGACCTACAGCAACCCGGCCAAGACCCTCGCCACCGAACTCGCCGACGCGCTGCCCGTCGTATGGACGGAAGGCAGCTCGGCCGGGCCCGCGGGCCGCCGGTTCGCCGCCGCCCTCGCCGAACTCGCCGGGCGCCCCGCCCTGGTCGCCGAACTCCCCGAAGCACTGGCCGCCCACAGCGCCCTGCTGGCCGGCCCGCTCGCGGCGAGCGCCGACCCCGACGACTTCTTCCGCGATCGCGTGGAGGAGACACCCGCGCTGCACGCGCGCGTGGTGCTGCTCCGCGACCGCCCGATCGGCGGCCTCACCGCCGCCCCCGCCGCCCGCGACCTGGCCCTCAGCCACGACACACCGATCAGCGAACTCGAACCGGAGGAGGGCGGCGAACTGGAGACCCTCGCGGAACTGATCGCCGTCACGGATTTCGCCGCCGTTTACCTGGCGCTCGCTTCGGGGGCCTGATCTTGCTCCGGGTCGACCGACCCGCGCCCAGCCCCGGCACCCGAACCGGCACCGGCGCCGGCCGAGCAGCGTACGTACGGAGACAGAGAAGCCACATGGACCGCCTCGACAACACCATCCGCCCCTACGCCTGGGGTTCCCCCACCGCCATCCCGCACCTCCTCGGCGTCGAGCCGACCGGCGAGCCGCAGGCGGAAATGTGGATGGGAGCACACCCGGGCGCCCCCTCGCGCACCGCGCGCGGGACGCTCGTCGAGGTCATCGGCGCGGACCCGGAGCACGAACTGGGCGCCGGGACGGTCGCGAAGTTCGGCCCGCGGCTGCCGTTCCTGCTCAAGATCCTCGCCGCCGGCGCCCCCCTCTCCCTCCAGGTGCACCCCGACCTGGCGCAGGCCAAGGAGGGGTACGCCGACGAAGAGCGGCGTGGCATCCCCATCGACGCCCCGCACCGCAACTACAAGGACGCCAACCACAAGCCCGAACTGATCTGCGCGCTCACCGAGTTCGACGGCCTGTGCGGCTTCCGCGACCCGGTCCGGACGGCCGGCCTGCTCGACGGGCTCGGCGTCGACTCCCTCAAGCCGTACGTCGACCTGCTGCACGCCCACCCCGAGGACGCTGCCCTGCGCGAGGTCCTCACGGCCGTCCTCACCGCCGACCCCGAGGAGATGGCCCACACCGTCGCCGAGGCCACCGCCGCCTGCACCCGCCTCGGCGGCGACTACGCCCCCTACGCCGACCTCGCCCACCACTACCCGGGCGACCCCGGCGTCATCGCGGCCATGCTGCTCAACCACGTCCGCCTGCAGCCCGGCGAGGCCCTGTTCCTCGGCGCCGGCATCCCGCACGCCTACCTGAGCGGCCTCGGCGTCGAGATCATGGCCAATTCCGACAACGTCCTGCGCTGCGGCCTGACCCCCAAACACGTCGACGTCCCCGAACTCCTGCGCATCGTCCGCTTCGAGGCCGGCGACCCGGGCGTGCTGCGCCCCGAGGCCTCCCCGGACGGCGAGGAGGTCTACGAGACGCCGATCGACGAGTTCCGGCTCTCCCGGTTCGTCCTTCCCGAGGGCGGCACCGTCCACGACCTCACCCTGGACACCCCGCAGATCCTGCTCTGCACGGCCGGTTCCGTCCGGGCGGGCGACCACGAACTCGCCCCCGGCCGGTCGGTCTTCGTCCCGGCGGGCGAGAAGGCCGACGTCTCCGGCCCGGGCACGGTCTTCCGCGCCACTGTGATCGTATGACCGGGGCTGTGGATACCTGACGCGCCGCCGCCCGGCCGGGCTGCAAGAATGGCCCACCGGCAAAGCACGGGCAAAGCCGGGCACACGCCTGGACGGCGTAGACGGACGAGGGCGAAGGGACAACGCGGACACATGAGCGCGTCAGGCGGTACCAGGGCGATCGTGGCGGCACTCGGCGCCAACCTCGCGATCGCGGCATCGAAGTTCGTGGCGTTCGCGTTCAGCGGTTCCTCGTCGATGCTTGCCGAGGGCGTCCACTCGCTCGCCGACTCCGGCAACCAGTTCCTGCTGCTGATCGGCGGCAAGAAGGCCCAGCGCGAGGCGACCCCGCAGCACCCGTTCGGCTACGGCCGCGAGCGCTACATCTACGCCTTCCTCGTCTCGATCGTCCTGTTCTCGGTCGGCGGCATGTTCGCCATCTACGAGGGCTACGAGAAGATCAGCCACCCGCACAAGCTGGAGAACTGGTACTGGCCGGTCGGCGTCCTCGTCTTCGCGATCATCGCCGAGGGCTTCTCCTTCCGCACGGCCATCAAGGAGTCCAACGAACTGCGCGGCAAGCTGTCCTGGTCGCAGTTCATCCGCCGCGCCAAGGCGCCCGAGCTGCCCGTCGTCCTGCTGGAGGACTTCGGCGCGCTCATCGGTCTGGTCCTCGCCCTCGGCGGCGTCGGCCTCTCCGTGCTCACCGGTGACGGCGTCTGGGACGGCATCGGCACGGTCTGCATCGGTGTCCTGCTCGTCCTGATCGCGCTCGTCCTGGCCGCGGAGACCAAGTCGCTGCTGCTCGGCGAGGCCGCGGGCATCGAGGAGGTCAAGAAGATCGAGGACGCGATCGTCGACGGCGACACGGTCACCGGCGTCATCCACATGCGCACGCTCCACCTCGGCCCCGAGGAACTGCTGATCGCCGCCAAGATCGCCGTCCAGCACGACGACACGGCCGCCGAGGTCGCGAACGCCATCAACGCGGCCGAGGCCCGCATCCGCGCCGCCGTCCCCATCGCCCGCGTCATCTACCTCGAACCGGACATCTACAGCGAGGCCGAGGCCGCCAAGGGCCCGGACCCGGAGGCCACCCCGGGCGGCCCGACCCCGCACGCGGCCGGCCACTGAGTTCCGCTACGACGACGGGGCCCGCCCACAGCCGGTCAGGCCCCGCTCGCTCTCCGTACAGCCGTCCTCGGACCGGCTGCACGGGCCAGGGCCCCGCCGGCACGGCGGGCGCCTTTCGCCGCCGCACCGCCGGCGCGCCGATCCCCAGCCCGATGCCGGTGAGGACCAGCACCCCGCCGAAGAGCAGGGCCGTACCCAGCAGCGCCGGGACCGCACGGTCGTCCGTCACCCGCCCCCGCACAGCGTCCACGGGCACGCGGTCCCGCCGTGGTCCGCGGGGAAGAAGCGCGAGTCCATCGAGTCCACCCGACGGTCGCCCAGCAGGAACAGCCGGCCCTGCGGCACCTTCACGTCGTACGGCCGGTGCACCCCGTCGGCGTCGCCCCCGCTCACATAGGGCTCCCCGGCCGGCTGCCCGTTCACGGTGACCCGCTCCCGCGACCCCACGAGCGTGCAGCACGCCACGCGGTCGCCGCGCACCCCGATCACCCGTTGCATCAGCACCCCGCCGGACCGGTAATGCTCCGGCGCCGAGAACACCACGACGTCACGGCGCCGCACCTCGCTCCCGTCCACGCGCTCCCACACGATCCGCTCACCCGGCTCGTACGTCGGCGACATGCTGTGGCTCGGCAGGGTGCCCATGCCGTAGGCGCTTCGCCCGTAGACGAAGGTGCCGGTCGCCGGCCCCAGCCCCAGCAGCCCCGCCACGAGCGCTGCGATCCCCAGTCCCCGCCCTCTGCCTGCCATGTCCGTCCTCCCCGCGCGGTCCCTGTGCGGCGGGGAAAACAGCGGCCCTCTGTGAACTCCCTGTGCGGGCCCGGGAGGCGGGCCCGCACACCGTCCCGTCGGCTCAGCCCACCTCGCCGAGCACGTCGAGCACGGCTCGCTCGTCCGCCGCGGACAGCAGCCGCTCCCGGAAGCCGGGGTCCATCAGCTTGCGGGACAGCAGCGCGAGGATCCGCAGATGCTCGTCGCCCGCGGCCGCCTCCGGTACGGCGATCATGAAGACCAGCCGGGCCTTCGTACCGTCCAGCGAACCCCACTCGACGCCCCGAGCCGACCGCCCGAAACCCACGACCGGCGCGGTCACGGCATCCGTCTTCGCATGCGGGACCGCGATCTCCTCGCCGAGTCCGGTCGTCCCCTGCTCCTCGCGCCGCAGCGCGACCGCCACCAGCTCCTCGACGTCGGCGACCCGGCCACTGCGGCTCAGCAGCTCCGCCATCTCCCGGATCGCGGCCTCCTTGCCGTCCGCGGCGAGGGCGGTCTTGACGGTCCGCTCCGTGAGGTGCCCGGAGAGGACTTCGGACACCTCGCCGCAGGCCTCCGCAGTACCGACCGCCCGTCCGGCGGCCGCCCCGTGGGCCACCGCGACCGACGCAGCAGCCGCGACCACCACGGGCTCCCGCCCGGCCTGCCCCGGAACGACGGCACCGGCCCCGGCCGGCACGGGCTCGGCCCCGTCGGCCGACTCGGGACGCCTCCTGCGCTCGGCCACGTCCGCCAGCGTCACCGTCGTCAGCGCCGTCACCACCGTGCCGATCGCCACGGCCACGAAGAACATCGGCACGCCGCTCACCGCGCCCAGCGCCGCCACGATCGGCCCGCCGTGCGGCACCGCGTCCTTCACCCCGGCCGGGCCCGCGATCGCACCGGCCACCGCGCCGCCCAGCATGTTGGCCGGAATCACCTGCGCGGGCCGTGCCGCGGCGAACGGGATCGCGCCTTCGGAGATACCGAAGCAGCCCATGAACAGCGCCGCGAGCCCCGTCTCCCGCTCCTGCTCGGTGTACAGCCGCCTGCGGACCAGGGTGGCCAGGCCCTGTCCCAGCGGCATCACCGGAATGGCGGCCGCGCACATGCCCATGACCGTCTGGTTGCCGCTCGCGATCAGCCCTGCGCCGAACAGGAACGCCGTCTTGTTGACCGGCCCGCCCATGTCGAACGCGATCATCAGCCCCAGGATCGCGCCCAGCAGTACCGCGCTGGTGCCCGTCATCCCGCCGAGCCAGCTGGTCAGGTGCTCGAACACCCAGGAGATCGGCTTGCCGATGACGTAGATGAAAAACAGCCCGAGCGCCGTCGTCGCCACGACCGGGATGACGATGATCGGCATGACCGGCTGCACGAACCTCGGTACCCGGACCTTCTTGATCCACAGCACCAGATAGCCGGCGAGGAACCCGGTCACGATCGCCCCGATGAAGCCCGCGCCTGCCTGGGAGTCGTACAGCGCCCCCGTGTTGGCGATCCAGCCGCCGATCATGCCCGGTACCAGCGCGGGCCGGTCGGCTATGGCGTAGGCGATGTATCCGGACAGGATCGGGATCATCAGCTGGAAGCCGATCCCGCCGATCGCGTTCACGTGCGCCCAGAAGGTGCCCTCCGGGATCGCATAGCCCTTGGCCGTCGCGTGGCCGCCGAGCGCCAGCGAGACCGCGATCAGCAGGCCGCCGACGACCACGAACGGGATCATGTACGAGACACCGTTCATCAGCGCCTTGTAGACCGTGCCCCGCTCCTTGCCGCCACCGGTCGAGGCCGTCGGCCCTGCGGCAGCCCCGTCAGGCGTGTGCACGGGAGCCGAGCGCACCTGCTCGAGCAGCCGCTCCGGGTGGTGAATGCCCTCGGCGACCCCGACCGTCAGCACGCGCTTGCCCGCGAAACGGCTCAGGTCGACGTCCTTGTCCGCGGCGACGATGATCCCGTCCGCGCTTCTGACATCGTTGTCATCGAGGACGTTCTCGGCCCCGATGGATCCCTGCGTCTCCACCTTCATCTCGATGCCAAGGCTCGCGGCGGCCTGCCCGAGCTTCTCCGCCGCCATGTAGGTGTGCGCGATGCCGGTCGGGCACGCGGTCACCGCGAGCAGCTTGAGCCGCTGCCGCTGGTCACCACCGCTGCCCGTGAGGGGAGGGCCGGCCGGATTGGTCACGTCGATCTCCTAACGCCTTCGTCACACGAGGCGCCGTCCCGGACACCCCGCGAGATCGATCGGAACTCCCGATCTCCCTGCATCCTGCAACACCCCGCCCCTCGGTCATAGATGCGAAAGTTCCAGTTCACCCAGGTCTGTTGGCTCCTGCCCCACGCTTTCCGGCCAGCCGCCCGCCCCTTCGACACCCCGCGCCCGCCCCCCTCGAACGGCGCGAACCGTCCGGAGGCGGACTGGGGTCGGCCGGGCCCTGCGGTGTAGCTTGGGACAGAGCCAGACGTCGCTGCTGATGGCGGTCGGGCGGTCCCGGCGCGGACCGGCCGAGGGAGAGAGGGCCTCCGACGGACTGCGCTGTGCGTACGCGGGCATGCCTGTGTCCTTTTCTCGGGCACCCCTGTGTCCGCCGCCGCGCAGACCAGCCGTAACCACCTCGACCCAATCCCGAGGAGCAGCTCGCAATGACGACTGTCGACAACCGACAGGACTTCAAGGTCGCCGACCTCTCCCTGGCCGAGTTCGGCCGCAAGGAGATCACCCTCGCCGAGCACGAGATGCCGGGCCTGATGGCGATCCGCAAGGAGTACGCCGAGGCACAGCCTCTCGCCGGCGCCCGTGTCACCGGCTCCCTGCACATGACCGTGCAGACCGCCGTACTCATCGAGACCCTCGTCGCCCTGGGCGCCGAGGTCCGCTGGGCCTCCTGCAACATCTTCTCCACTCAGGACCACGCGGCCGCCGCCATCGCCGTAGGCCCGAACGGCACGCCCGACAACCCGCAGGGCATCCCGGTCTTCGCCTGGAAGGGCGAGACCCTGGAGGAGTACTGGTGGTGCACCGAGCAGGCGCTGACCTGGCCGGACAGCCCCACCGGCGGCCCGAACATGATCCTGGACGACGGCGGTGACGCCACCCTCCTCGTCCACAAGGGCGTCGAGTACGAGAAGGACGGCAAGGTCCCCTCTGTCGACACCGCCGAGTCCGACGAGCACCGCGTCATCCTCGAACTCCTGCACCGCACCATCACGGACGGCTCGCAGAAGTGGACCCAGCTGGCGTCCGAGATCCGCGGCGTCACCGAGGAGACCACCACCGGCGTCCACCGCCTGTACGAGATGCAGCGCGACGGCGTCCTCCTCTTCCCGGCGATCAACGTCAACGACGCCGTCACCAAGTCCAAGTTCGACAACAAGTACGGCTGCCGCCACTCCCTGATCGACGGCATCAACCGCGCCACCGACGTCCTGATCGGCGGCAAGACCGCCGTCGTCTGCGGCTACGGCGACGTGGGCAAGGGCTGCGCGGAGTCCCTGCGCGGCCAGGGCGCCCGGGTGATCGTCACCGAGATCGACCCGATCTGCGCCCTGCAGGCGGCGATGGACGGCTACCAGGTCACGACCCTCGACGAGGTCGTCGAGACCGCCGACATCTTCGTCACCACCACCGGCAACAAGGACATCATCCTTGCGTCGGACATGGCGAAGATGAAGCACCAGGCGATCGTCGGCAACATCGGCCACTTCGACAACGAGATCGACATGGCCGGCCTCGCCAAGATCCCCGGCATCGTCAAGGACGAGGTCAAGCCGCAGGTTCACACCTGGAAGTTCCCCGACGGCAAGGTGATCATCGTGCTGTCCGAGGGCCGCCTGCTGAACCTGGGCAACGCCACCGGTCACCCGTCGTTCGTGATGTCCAACTCCTTCGCGGACCAGACCCTGGCCCAGATCGAGCTGTTCACCAAGCCCGACGAGTACCCGACCGGCGTCTACACGCTGCCCAAGCACCTCGACGAGAAGGTCGCCCGCCTCCACCTCGACGCGCTCGGCGTGAAGCTCACCGAGCTGCGCCCCGAGCAGGCCGCGTACATCGGCGTGAAGGTCGAGGGCCCGTACAAGTCGGATCACTACCGCTACTGAGTCCGCAGCCCCGCCCACCGGGGAGCGCGCCGGTGCACTGCCGCGCTCCCCGGCAGCAGGTCCGCAGATCCTCCGAGGCAGGCCCCCGCACCCCCGTGCCGGGGGCCTGCCCCTTTGGCCTCTGGCCGGACCAGCCCGTCAAGACCCAGGACCCCCATGCCCCGCGGCCGTTATTCGCTCCATGATCCGCACGATCACACCCCCCTCGCACAAGAGCACTTCCAGTGCGCCCCCGGCCCGTCCGGCTGGCGCTACGTCTCCCAGCTGACCACCCCCGCGGGCGACCACCGCGGCTCGGTCGACCTGGCCCTGGACGACCTCGGCCGCCCCATCCGCCTTGAACTCCACGCGGGAGGCTGGCAGGTGCGCGGCGCCGCCCTCGACGGCGTCACCTGGGTCCGCACCGACCCCACCGGCGTTCATGCCACCGAAGGCAATGTGCGCGCCCACGCCTTCACCGGCACGTCCCCCGCATTCCTGGTCGCCACCGTCCGTCTCCTGCGCCTCACCCCCTCCTCTTCCGCGACCCGTGTACGCCTCGTGGCCTTCACGGACCCGGTCCTCGCCCCACGCACTGTGGACCAGTCCTGGGCCTTGATGAACAGCGAAGCACACGCCACTGACAACGGCCCTCTGCTCGTGGACGAATACCAGGTCACAGCCCTGGACACGGGCGAGCAGCACACCGTCCACATCGCCGGCGACGTGGTCCTGGCCGCGCCCGGAATCGAGCTGGAGGACCTTCAGTCACCGCCGTCGAGATTCGACTGATTCCGACAGAGGTGAGGCACCAGCGGGACGGGGTCTACGCCGGCGGCGCGAATCCGGTGGACCCGCCACCGGATCCGGGACCGGAACCGGTGGTGGGACGGTGGGACGGCGCCTCGCCCGTCTGTGGCGGCGCGGTCTGCGCCACCGGAGCCGGAGCCTGCGGTGAGCCCGGGTCCTGGTACTGGTACTGGTACTGGTGCTGGACCTGGGCTGGCGACTGCACGGGTTCAGCAGAGTTCTGGGGCCAGACCGGAGCCTGGGGCTGATAGCCGAGAGGTGTGGCCTCCGGCGCATCCACCCCCGTGCCCCCGAAGGCCTGCCGGGCATCGCGAGCCTGCCGTTCGTGAACCACGGCCGCCAGGAAAGCGGCCGGGTGCACGCCCTGCGGCGCCGGAGTCCCCGTACGAGCCGTGAGGTCGGCGGCGAGTCGCTGCGTCATGTCCCAGGAAACCTGGGGATCAAGCTGCTGCATCCGCGTCAGGTACTGCCGGACGGCAAGCCACAGCCCGTCCGGTACGGCCGACAGATCCAGGTCGGCGAAGCGTCCCGCGAGCCACGGCGGCGGAGGGGGAACGAAGGCGGCCTGCCCGACGGGAATCCGCTCACGCACGACGAGGGTGCCGGCGAAGACGTCCCCGAGCCGTCGCCCCCGTCCCGACACCAGGGAGGCGATGCAAGCCACCACCCCGAACGTCATCAGGATCTCGACCACACCGATCGCACCCCGCACCAGGGCGTGCCGGAACCGGATGGGCCCGCCGTCGTCCCGCACGACTCGCAGCCCGAACGCCAGCTTCCCCAGCGAGCGCCCGTGGCTGAGTGTCTCCACGGCGATCGGCCCGCCGACGAGCACCAACAGAAAGGTGGCGATCGACAGGGCGACCTGCGCGGCCTCGTCCAAGGACGAGGTCGCCGCCGCCAGCGTGACGCTCACGCCGATGTACACGACCATGGCCACGATCAGGTCGAGCAGGACCGCCAACGCCCTGCTCGGCAGCTTGGCGGGCCGCAGTTCGAGCGCCACCGCCTCGCCGGTCACCAGCTCACTCACGCTCGCCGTCCTTCCCTGGTCTGCCCCGAGAACCGCAAGTCTGCCAAGCTGAGGGCGCGTCGCGCCGCAGTACGACAAGCTGACAGCATCACGAGCATCCACGACGAGCAGTGGACGACCAGCCGAGGAGCAGGCAGACCCGATGGACCTGGACGTCTTCGTCGCCGCACACCGAGCAGAATGGGACCGCCTCGACACCCTGCTCCGCCGCCAGCGACGACTCAACGGCGCCGAGGCAGACGAACTCGTCGCGCTCTACCAGCGCACTGCCACCCACCTCTCGCTCATCCAGTCCAGCGCCCCCGACCCGCAGCTGACCGGCAGGCTCAGCCAGCTGGTGGCACGCGCGCGTAGTGCCGTCATCGGTTCCCGCCGGGCCTCATGGCGCGACGTCACTCGGTTCCTGGGACAGGGCTTCCCCGCCGCGGTCTACCGCGCGCGCCACTGGTGGGTGCCCACAGCGCTCATATCCACCGCCATCGCGATCCTCCTGGGCTGGTGGATCGGCACCCACCCGGAGGTGCAGTCGACCATCGCGGCGCCCAGCCAGTTGCGCGAGCTGACCCGCCCCGGCGGCGAGTACGAGACCTACTACTCGAGCCACCCCGCGGCCTCCTTCGCCGCCCAGGTGTGGACGAACAACGCGCAGGCCGCCGCCATGTGCCTGGTCCTGGGCATCTTCCTGGGCCTGCCCGTCCTCTGGATCCTCTTGGAGAACATGCTCAACCTGGGCGTCGGCTTCGGCCTGATGTCCTCCGCCGGCCGTCTGGACACCTTCCTCGGCCTGGTCCTCCCGCACGGTCTGCTCGAACTGACGGCGGTCTTCGTCGCCGCCGGCACCGGCCTCCGACTCGGCTGGACGCTCATAGACCCCGGTCCCCGCAGCCGCCGCGTCGCCCTCGCCGAAGAAGGCCGGGCCGCCGTGGGCATGGCGATCGGCCTTGCCCTGGTCCTGTTCGTCTCGGGCGCCATCGAAGGCTTCGTCACCCCGTCCGGCCTGCCCACCTGGGCCCGGATCGGCATCGGGGTCGCGGCCGAGCTGGCATTCCTGGCTTACGTCTACGTCCTCGGCGGCCGCGCAGTACGCGTAGGCGAGACGGGTGACCTCGAAGCGGCCGAACGCAGCGCGACCGTTCCCACGGCCGCCTGATGTGCGTCCGGTGCCTGTGAGCTGCTAATCTCCTCTTCGCCCCGCAAGACCCGTTGACACGGGAGGAGTGGGGAGGTAGATTCAATGAGTTGCCTAGAACTGGACAGGTTCGGGGCTGATCGCTAGAATCAACCTTGCTTCCCGAGAAGTCGCGCATGCGATTCGGAGGAGCACCCCCCGATTACTCAGAAATGAGCGGCCGGTCAGACCGGTCAAAGACTTCTGATAA
>NZ_KQ948026.1:0-183740 GCF_001513965.1 Streptomyces cellostaticus
ATCTAGTACTGGCGGAAATCGCTGAATCGCCGCGCGTCGGCGCACGTCTGGCGGAAACCGCTTCCCGTCCTGTGGAGAGGCTGTGCGACCGGGCCGGAACAATGCCTCGGTAAGTTCTTGCACATCTCGTCCGAAAGCCCTTCCCCCAGCTGAAACACGTGTGATTAGGTGAGCCGCGCCACTTAGGGGAGTGGCGGAAATTGTGCTGGGCCAGGGGTAGGGCCTTGGCGGGCCTGGGGAGGGCACCACCATGCGATCTGTTCGCATGCGCATTCTCGTGACGCTGCTCGTACTCGCCGTCGTGGGTATCGGCGGCTGGCAGTTGCTGCCGTCACAGGAGAACAAGAACAAGACCATCACGGTCGGGACGACGGACGCCGTCACGTCGCTGGACCCGGCCGGCGCCTACGACGCCGGTTCCTGGGCACTGTTCAGCAACGTCTTCCAGTCGCTGCTCACCTTCGAGCCGGACGGTGTCGAGCCGGTCCCGGACGCGGCGAAGAGCTGCGGCTTCCAGGGCAGCGGCCTCAAGACGTACCAGTGCACGCTGCGCGAGGGCATCACGTTCCCGAGCGGACGCAAGATGACCGCCGAGGACGTGAAGTACTCCTTCGACCGGGTCAAGAAGATCGACTCCGATGTCGGCCCGGCGCCCCTGTTCTCCACCCTCGGCTCGGTGACCGCCGACAACGCGACGACGGTCACCTTCCATCTGTCGTCCTCGGACGCCACCTTCCCGCTGAAGGTCGCCACCGGCGCCGGTTCGATCGTCGACAAGGACAAGTACCCGGCCGGCGCCCTGCGCAAGGACTCCGGGGTCGACGGCACCGGCCCGTACACGCTGACGTCCTACACGAAGGACAAGAAGGCCGACCTCGCGCCGTACAAGAGCTACCAGGGCTACCTGAGCGGCACCGGACGCCCCGTCGAGCTGCGGTACTACGCCGACGCGCAAAAGCTCAGCAGCGCCTGGCAGGACAAGGAGGTCGACGTCGCCACGCGGACGCTGCCGCCGAGCATGCAGGCCGAGCTGAACCCGAGCGACCCGAACCAGCGCGTCACCGAGTCCGACAGCCCCGAGACCCGCAACCTCTACCTGAACACCCGCGCGAACTCCCCGCTGCACGACGTGCGCGTGCGCCGCGCCATGGCCTGGCTGGTCAACCGCGAGGAGCTGGCCGCCACGGTGTACAAGGGCACGGTCGACCCGCTGTACTCGCTGATCCCGGCCGGCATCACCGGCCACACCACGTCCTTCTTCGACACCTACCCGACGCAGAGCGTCAAGAAGGCGCGGGAGCTGCTCACCCAGGCCGGGGTGACCCTGCCGGTGCGCTTCACCTTCGGCTACGGCAAGAAGCGCGGCTCCGGTGCGGAGGAGGCCGCGGCGCTGAAGAAGCAGCTGGAGGCGGGCGGCCTGTTCAAGGTGGACGTCCAGGGCTACGAGTGGACCGACTTCCAGAAGCGCTGGGCCGCCGGGAAGATGGACGCGTGGGCGGTCGGCTGGGTGGGCGACTACCCCGACGCGGACACCTTCGGCTCCCCGCTCGTCGGCACCGGCTCCACGTTGAGCACCGGCTACAGCAACAAGGTCGTCGACAGCCTCATCCTGGACAGCCAGCAGTACCCCGACCGCAGCCGGGCGGCCAACGACTTCCGTGACATCCAGGCGGACGTGGCGGCCGACGTGCCGCTGATCCCGCTGTGGCAGCGCAAGGAGTACGTGGTCAGCGTCGAGGACGTCGGCGGCGGCCAGTACCTCACGGACGCCACGGGTGTCTTCCGCCTGTGGCGCCTGAACTGGATCTGATCAGCCGGCCCCGTCCCGCCGCGCCTTGCTGTTCGGATCCGGCAGTGCCTTCGTCATCCCCGGCAGGAAGTCCGTGAACAGTTCATGGACTTCCAGGACCAGCGGGCGCAGCACCCGGAAGCGGGCCAGGGCGACTCCGCGGGCGGTCAGCCGTGCCCCCCGGCGCGCCAGCCGGTAGCTGCGCTCGTAGCCCTCGGTGCGGTCGAACACCCAGTACAGGACCAGACCCATCTGCGAGAGCCACATCAACTCCGGGAGGACGTCCCGCAGTTCGGCCGCCACCTTGGACTTGGAGCCGGCCAGCAGCTCGCGGTGGACGCTGATGGCCTGCTCGCGGGCGTGCTCGCTCTCCGGGGAGAAGGGGCTGAGCGGGCTGTCGGGGTCGGCGGCGTTCTTGAAGAACTGGACCGCGAACTCGTGGTACGGCCTGGCGATGTCCAGCCACGCGGTCAGTACGCCCGCGAGCCGCGCCTCCAGGTCGGTCTCCCGGTCCAGGATCTCCCGGACCGCCACCCGGTGCTCGGCGGCGATCCGGTCGTAGAACCCCTGGATCAGGTGCTCCTTGCCCTCGAAGTAGTAGTAGGCGTTCCCGACGGAGACCCCGGCCTCCTTGGCGATGGCCCGCATCGTCGTCTTGTCGTAGCCGCGCTCCTGGAACAGCCGCATCGCGGTCTCCAGGATCAGCGCGCGGGTCTGCTCGGACTTGGTCTTGGGGTCGGCCTCGGGGCCGTCGTTCTTCGCGGGCACGGGAGGAGCCTAACCAGTGGCGCAGGCACCGTCGGAGCAGGAGGGCGGGTGGTAACTCCAGCCCGTACCGGGGTGGTACGACCACCCGTCCGCACGCCGGTACGTCTGCCCGCCCCACTGTCCGCTCCGCCCCTGCACACCCCGCCACTTCGCGGCCGCCAGCACCGCGCCCCGGGCCAGCCGGGCCCCGGCCGGGGTGCTCAGCTTGTGGGCCAGCGGGCGGTGTTCGCGCAGGGCCCACAGCACGACGATCCAGGCGCGGGAGGCCTGGTAGACCTGTCCCGCGTCACCGATCACGGTGACCTCGTCCAGGGTGGTGGCGTGGTCGAGCCCCGGGAAGCGCCTGCGCGCCTGTGCCGACCCGGCCGGCACCAGCTCCAGCGGCACCAGCTGCGACTGCCGTGCGAGCCAGTCGCGCAGGTGGGTGCAGAGGGCGCACTCGGCGTCGTACAGGACGGTGAGCCCGCGGACCGGGACGCCGGCGGCGCCCCGGTCCGGTGCCGCGGTGGTCACGGCGCTCACGCCCCGACCGTCGGCGGGACCCAGCCCTGCGGCGGCACCGGCGGCTGCTGCTCGCGCTCCATGATCCCGCGCCGCCGGATCTTGTTGAGCACGTACACGTTGCCCAGGTGCATCACGCCGAGCACCAGCAGCACCACGCCCAGCTTGGTCGACAGGGCCTCGAAGATGCCGCGGGTGTCCTCGATCGTCTCGTCCCCGCTCAGGTACAAGGCCACGAACCCCAGGTTGACCAGGTAGAAGCCGACCACCAGGAGGTGGTTGACGGCGTCGGCGAGCTTCTCGTTGCCGTGCAGCACGTCGGCGAGGAAGATCCGGCCGTTGCGGCTGAGCGTGCGGGCCACCCAGATGGTCAGCCCGATGCTGACGACCAGGTAGATGACGTAGGCGATGACGGTGCGGTCCATGCCCCACCCCTTCTTGAACGCGTTCAAAACGCTGACAGGACTGACTGTAGACCTGTTTTTGAACGTGTTCAACTCAAAAGGGGGGGAGGGCCTGGGCCTCAGCCCCTGCGCCCGAGTTCCGCCCGCTTGGTGTAGTCCGTGAAGCCGAGGACGTTTCCCCAGGGGTCGGCAATCTCCACCGTCCAGCCGGTGGCGCCCTGGAACACCTCGTCCAGCGGGGCGATGCCGGCCGCGGCCAGCTTCCGCGCCGCCGCCCGCGCGTCCGGCACCTCCAGCCAGATGTGCGGAGAGGGCCAGGGCGGGGTCCGGTGCCCCAGCGTCTCCTCCAGCTGCAGGAGGATCCCGGGCATCTCGCCCCCGACCCTCAGGAGCGCGAGCCCGCCCTCGTCCCACCGGAACCCCAGGATGAACCCGGCCCGTTCGTAGAAGCCGACGGCCTCATCGAGGTCACCGACGGGCAGCAGCACGTTGTCGAACCCGAGCAGCTCGTACGACTCTTCGTCTGACATGGCGTCACATTAGGGCCGGAGGGTGCCGGAAGCCGTGAAAAACGCCCGAGGGCCCTGCTTCCGGAGGATCGGAAGCAGGGCCCTCGGGCCGGATCGGGACGATCAGTAGCGACGCGTGATCAGCGCACGCTTCACTTCCTGGATCGCCTTCGTGACCTCGATACCGCGCGGGCAGGCGTCCGTGCAGTTGAAGGTCGTGCGGCAGCGCCAGACGCCGTCACGGTCGTTGAGGATCTCCAGGCGCTGCTCGCCCGCCTCGTCACGCGAGTCGAAGATGAAGCGATGCGCGTTGACGATGGCGGCCGGGCCGAAGTACTGGCCGTCGTTCCAGAAGACCGGGCACGAGGACGTGCACGCGGCGCAGAGGATGCACTTCGTCGTGTCGTCGAAGCGCTCGCGGTCCTCGGCGGACTGCAGCCGCTCGCGCGTCGGCTCGTTCGTGTCCTTGGTGACCAGGAACGGCATGACGTCCCGGTACGCCTGGAAGAACGGCTCCATGTCCACGACCAGGTCCTTGAGGACCGTCAGGCCCTTGATGGGCTCGACCGTGATCGGCTTCTCGGGGTTGATGTCCTTGATCAGCGTCTTGCACGCCAGGCGGTTCTTGCCGTTGATCCGCATGGCGTCGGAGCCGCAGATGCCGTGCGCGCAGGAACGGCGGAAGGTGAGGGTGCCGTCGACGTCCCACTTGATCTTGTGAAGACCGTCGAGGACACGCTCCTTCGGGTCGATTTCCAGCTGGAAGTCTTCCCACGTCGCCTCGGCCGAGACCTCCGGGTTGAAGCGGCGGACCCGGAAGGTGACGGTGATGTAGGGAGAGGCCGCGGCCTCCGCCTCCACCTTGTCCAGAACAGGAGTTGCCATCAGTACTTACGCTCCATCGGCTGGTAGCGGGTCTGGACGACCGGCTTGTAGTCGAGACGGACGGTTTCCGAGCCGTCGGCGCCGACCTCGCGGTACGCCATCGTGTGGCGCATGAAGTTGACGTCGTCGCGGTTCGGGTAGTCCTCGCGGTAGTGACCGCCGCGGGACTCCTTGCGGGCCAGGGCAGACACCGCCATGACCTCGGCCAGCTCGAGCAGGTTGCCCAGCTCGATCGCCTCCAGCAGGTCCGTGTTGAACCGCTTGCCCTTGTCCTGGATCGCCACGTTCTTGTAGCGCTCGCGCAGCTCGGCGATCTTCTCGACGGCCGTCTTGATCGTCTGCTCGGTGCGGAACACCATGACGTTGGCGTCCATGGTCTCCTGCAGCTCACGGCGGATCGTGGCCACCCGCTCGTTGCCGGTGGAGTTGCGCAGCTGCTCGATCTGCTCGACGACGAGCGACTCCGGGTTCTCCGGCAGCTCGACGAAGTCGGCCTTCTGGGAGTACTCGGCGGCGGCGATGCCCGCACGGCGGCCGAACACGTTGATGTCCAGCAGCGAGTTGGTGCCCAGGCGGTTGGCGCCGTGCACCGACACACAGGCGACCTCGCCGGCCGCGTACAGACCGGGGACGACGGTGGTGTTGTCCGAGAGGACCTCACCCTCGACGTTCGTCGGGATGCCGCCCATCGCGTAGTGCGCGGTGGGCTGGATCGGGATCGGGTCCGTGTAGGGCTCGATGCCGAGGTAGGTGCGCGCGAACTCCGTGATGTCCGGGAGCTTGGCGTCCAGCTGCTCCGGCGGGAGGTGCGTCAGGTCCAGGTAGACGTGGTCGCCCTCGGGACCGCAGCCGCGGCCCTCACGGATCTCCGTGTAGATGGAGCGGGAGACGACGTCACGGGACGCGAGGTCCTTCATGACGGGCGCGTACTTCTCCATGAAGCGCTCGCCGTCCTTGTTGCGGAGGATGCCGCCCTCACCACGGGCGCCCTCCGTCAGCAGGATGCCCATGCGCCAGATGCCGGTCGGGTGGAACTGGAAGAACTCCATGTCCTCCAGCGGCAGACCCCGGCGGTAGCAGGCCGCCTGGCCGTCACCGGTGAGGGTGTGCGCGTTGGAGGTCACCTTGAAGAACTTGCCGGTGCCGCCGGAGGCGTAGATGACCGCCTTCGCCTGGAAGACGTGGATCTCGCCGGTGGCCAGCTCGTACGCCACCACACCGGAGGACTTCTTGACGCCGTCGACCTCGGTGATCAGCTGGTCCAGGACGTAGAACTCGTTGAAGAACTCCACGCCCTCCTTGACGCAGTTCTGGTACAGCGTCTGGAGGATCATGTGGCCGGTACGGTCCGCGGCGTAGCAGGACCGGCGGACGGGCGCCTCGCCGTGGTTACGGCTGTGACCGCCGAAGCGCCGCTGGTCGATCGTCCCGTCGGGCGTCCGGTTGAACGGCAGGCCCATCTTCTCCAGGTCGAGGACGGCGTCGATGGCCTCCTTCGCCAGGATCTCGGCGGCGTCCTGGTCGACCAGGTAGTCACCGCCCTTGACCGTGTCGAAGGTGTGCCACTCCCAGTTGTCCTCCTCCACGTTGGCCAGCGCGGCGGCCATGCCGCCCTGCGCGGCGCCCGTGTGGGAGCGGGTGGGGTAGAGCTTGGTGAGCACCGCGGTGCGGCTGCGCTTCGTGGACTCGATGGCCGCGCGCATGCCCGCGCCACCGGCGCCGACGATGACGGTGTCGTACTTGTGGATCTTCATGTTTCTCGCAGCCCCGTGCCTAGCGGATGTTCGGGTCGAAGGTGAAGATCACCAGCGTGCCCAGCAGGATGGTGAACACCGTGGCGGTGTAGAGCAGGCCCTTGAGCCACAGCCGGGTGTTCGCGCGCTCCGCGTAGTCATTGATGACCGTGCGCAGGCCGTTCGCGCCGTGCAGCATCGCGAGCCACAGCATCAGCAGGTCCCAGACCTGCCAGAACGGGGAGGCCCAGCGGCCGGCCACGAAGGCGAAGCCGATCTTGGAGACGCCACCGTCCAGCACCAGCTGGATCAGCAGGTGGCCGAGGACGAGGACGACCAGCACGATGCCGGACAGGCGCATGAACAGCCATGCGGCCATCTCGAAGTTGCCCCGGGTCGAGCGCGGGGTCTTCTTGGTGCGCTTGCGCGGCGCCTCGATGAGCGGGGCCGGGTTGTCGACGTCGTAGACGGGGGCGCCCTCGACGGGGCCGACGCCGGACGCGGTGGTTTCAGTCGTGACGGTGTTGTTTGACATCGTGGGCCTCAGCTCCCGAACAGAACACGAGCGGCGTGGCCGAGGACGGGGTAGAGCGCCCCGGCCATGAGGACGACCCAGACACCGACGACGGTCCAGAGCATCTGCTTCTGGTAGCGCGGGCCCTTCGACCAGAAGTCGACGGCGATGACGCGCAGACCGTTGAGCGCGTGGAAGAGGATGGCGGCGACGAGGCCGTACTCCAGCAGCGCGACGATCGGGGTCTTGTACGTGGCTACGACCTTGTCGTAGTCCGCGGGGGAGACACGCACGAGTGCGGTGTCCAGCACGTGAACGAACAGGAAGAAGAAGATGAGGACGCCGGTGACTCGATGAGCCACCCAGGACCACATTCCTTCCCGGCCGCGGTACAGCGTTCCAGCCGGCACGGAAGAACCCTCCGGGAGCGGGGCTTAGGGCCGCGCCGGCTTCACTGTCGGTCGGGCCCGGCCGGGTACGGTCCACCGGCCCTCAGCATCGTATCCATGCGGTGCGCTGCCGCTTACGGGGGGCCTGGCTGTGTGATCAAACTGGCATCGGATGGGCTATTGCCTTGCGGCTAGTGGGGTGGGGTGTCCTGTTATTTGCCGGGTGCGGGTGCGGGTGCGGGTGCGGGTGCGGGTGCGGGTGCGTTGTGGCTGGTCGCGCCCCGCGGCGGAGCCGCTGATGGACACGGCCCCGCGCCCCTTAGGTGAGTTGCCAGCCTGCCTCTTGCAAGGCGTCGGAGTTCCTCTGCCGCCACCAGCCGTTCTTCCTCCGGATCGTTTGTCAATCGTGATCGGATGCCTTCGAGGATGCGGTCCAGAGCTTCTTCGCGGGGACAATCACCCAGATAGATGACGAAAACGTGCCCGAATCGGGCCTCGTAGGCCGCGTGGGCCGCGCTCAGGGCCGTGTGGGCGACGGAGTAGGTGTCCTCCGGCAGCTCCGGGAGCGACTCGCCCGCCAAGGCCTCGGCGAGGTCCCCCGGGGACAGGTCGTACGCCGCCTCGTCCGCCGCTGCCAGGAGGGAGTCCAGGTCGGGGTAGGGGCGGTGGTCGGCCACCCGGCGGGACCAGCGCAGGCAGTGCAGGCAGTGCTGGAGCAGGGCGCGGGCCTCGTCGGCGGAGGCGGCGTTGAAGGTGTCCAGCGGCTTGGGGAGATACGGGAGACGGTGCGCAGGCAGCGTGGGTCCTCGCGTCACATGTGGTGTGGCAGCGGATGCTGTGAAAGGTGTGTCATCACGTTATCGAGAGTGGTCACTGTGTGTCCGCGTGATGCCTGAATTTCACCCGGACGGAAGAGTTTCAGAACGCCTCGGTGACGAATGGACCGGGGATCGGTCGTACGTTGAATGGGTGAGCCAGCACAAGCGTCGTGTCTCGGCGCAGCAGGTGAGGCGTAAGCGGGCGGTCGTGGCCGCCGCGTTCGTCGGGACCGTCGCGCTCGGCGTGGGTGTCGGCGTATGGGCCTCGGCGGACGGGGGCGGCGGGAAGCCGGAGGGGGGCGCGGGGCAGGCGCCGTCGGAGCGTGCGTCCGCCGCATCGTCCAGCCGCGCGGCCACGCCGAGCAGCCCCACGCCCAGCCGCTCCTATCCGCTCTCCCAGGCGCCGCGCACCATACCCGCGGTGCGCTCCCACACCCCGGCGCGCGGTCCCGGATGGCGGCCGCAGCGCGGCGAGCGGGTGGTGGTGAGCGATCCGGAGCTGGCCGACGAGGGCCGGCTGATAGCCGGTGAGCTGGGGCTGGCGTACGCGGGGGAGCAGGACGACGTACGGGCCGGGGATCTGCGGCTGACCCTGGGCAGCGGGGGCGGCAACCCGGAGTCGTACACCATGACCGTCCGCGGGGGGCGGGCCGACATCAGCGGGCCGGCCGACTCGGGGGTCTTCTACGGCACCCGCACCCTCAAGCAGGAGGTGCACGGCGGCGGTACGGCACCGGAGGGCGTCGTACGCGACGAGCCCGCCAAGCCGGTGCGCGGCTTCATGCTGGACATCGCCCGCAAGCCGTTCACCGCGTCCTGGATCGAGGACCGGATACGCGAGCTGGGGGACCTGAAGTTCAACGAGCTGGGTCTGCACTTCTCCGACGACCAGGGCTTCCGGATCGAGTCCGGCAGCCATCCCGAGATCGTCTCCCCGGACCATCTGACCAAGGCGCAGGTCAGGCAGATCGTGGATCTGGCGGCCGCCCGGCACATCACCGTGGTGCCCGAGATCGACTCGCCCGGGCATCTGGGCGCGGTCATCGCCGCCCACCCGGATCTCCAGCTGCGCAACGCGAGCGGAGTGGCGACCAAGGGTGCGGTCGACATCTCCAAGGACGCCTCCGCGAAGATCGTGGACGATCTGCTGAACGAGTACGCCGGGCTCTTCACCGGCAGCCAGTGGCACCTCGGCGGCGACGAGTACCAGGCGCTGACCGTGGCCGACCCGCAGGCCTCCTATCCGCAGCTGGCGGCCGCCGCCCGGCAGAAGTACGGCTCCGGCGGCACCGTCGCCGACCTCGCCACCGGCTGGCTGAACGACCGGGCCGGCACCGTGCGCGCCCACGACCGGACCATGCGGGCCTGGAACGACGGTTTCCTCCGCAACACCTCGGTACAGCCCGCCAAGGACCTCCAGGTCGCCTACTGGACCGGCAAGGAGATCGGCGCCCGGCAGCCGGTGGAGTACCTGAGCGCGGGCCGCAAGGTGCTCAACTACAACGACGAGTTCCTCTACTACGTCCTCGGGCAGCCGCAGACCTTCGTCTACCCGACCGGGCAGCGCATCTACGAGCAGTGGAACCCGCGGGTGCTGCGCGGGACGACCGCCGTTCCGGCGAGCTACGACGGGCAGATACCCGGCGGCTCGTTCGCGGTCTGGTGCGACCTCGCGAACTCCCAGACGCAGGACCAGGTCGCCGCCGGGATCCGGATGCCGCTGCGGGCCACCGTGCAGAAGCTGTGGGACCCGGGCACCCCGGCGCTGTCCTGGGCCGACTTCAGGAAGCTGGCGGACCGGCTGGGCTGAGGGCCGCCCCGGATTCGAGTAGACGTACGAGGGTCGCGAACCGTATGTTCCGGTGTTCGTCGCCGCGCGGACCCGGCTCGGACCGGCTCGGGGGAGCGCCGCGCGCATCCACGTCGCTTCGGGGGAACTCCTTCATGACCTGTGCCCGCTGTCAGCAGTTCGCCGCCGCTCCCGGGGGCACCCTGTGCGCCCAGTGCGCCGTGCCCGCCCCGCCGCTCGCCGCCGCGCCCGGCGCCGCCCTGCGCTCTCCGGTCGGGCTCGGCCGGGCCGCCGCCACGCTGCTCGGTCTGGTCGTCGCCGCCGACCTGTTCGCCGTCGTGGCCGACGTGCTGGAGATGAACGTCACCGGGGACATCGCCGACGGGGTCACCGGCGCCGGGGTGATCCACCGCGCCGACCGTGCCGACCTGCTCTACAACGCCTCCGGTGTCGCCCAGGCGATCGCCCTGCTGGCGACGATGGCCGTGTACCTGTGCTGGTTGTGGCGGGTGCGGGGCAACGCCGAGGTGTTCAACCCCGGCGGGCACAGCAAGGCGCGGGGCTGGACGATCGCCGGCTGGTTCGTCCCGGTCGTGAACCTGTGGTTCCCGCGCCGGGTCACCCTCGACATCTGGGACTCCAGCGCTCCCTGGGCCGAGCGCCCCAGCCATGCGCTGGTCAACTGCTGGTGGGGGGTGTGGATCGTCTCCCTGTTCGCCGACCGGGCCGCCGACACCGAGTACCGGCACGCCGACGCCGCGGCCGAACTGCACGACGCCGCCCGCCAGATGCTGTTCTCCGACGTGATCGACATCGCGGCCGCCTTGCTCGCCGTCCTGGTCGTTCTCAAGATCACCCGGATGCAGCACCAGAGGGCGCTCGCGGGCGCCGTGCCTGCCCCGGCCTTTGGCTGAAAACCCATGGCTGTGACACTCCCGCGCCGTTGCACGCAGTAAGGGGAAGTGCGGGCTCCGTAAAGGCGGCGCCCCGGCGAGGGAGGCTTTCATGAGCCTGGTGGAACTGATCGCGCAGGCCGACGAACGCGGACTGGCCGCCAGCGGGTTGGCTTGTTTGGATCGGTGCGTGCCCCTGCTGGGCGGCGACGACGAGGTGCTGCGCCCGCTGTGGGCGAGCCTCGCCGACGGCTCCGACTGGGCCGTGAGCCTGGACAAGGCGCGCGGCGCGTTCGATCCGGCGGAGCCCGGCGCGGACGAGGCCGCGCTGCTCGCCCGCCGCATGCTGGACGCGGTCCCGGCCGAGCGCACCGCCGACGCGGTACGCGCCTGGGCCGACGCCTGCTCCGTCGCCTCCCTGCGCATCCACCGGCTCCTGGATCCCGCCGTGGACGACAGCGCACCGGCCGACGGCCTTCACGCCGGGCGTACGGGCGGTACCGAGGGCGTGTCCCCGCTGGTCGCCGCCGAGCTGCGGCGCCAGGTCGTCGTCCTGGAACTCCTCGCCGAGCACGGCAAGCACGGCCTGCGCCGCGCCCTGGACGTCACGGTCGAGGGCCGCCGGGTGCTGCGTGCGGTGGTGTCCCGCCGGGCCCGTGGCCGCGGCTGACCGGAATTCAAACCACCCCTGCAGGGCGAGTTCTGTAACCGTCGTGCGGCGGCGGTGGGGCGGTCCTGCGCGGGTTGCGGAAACGGCCCGGATCCGCGTGACGGATACCCGGCCCGGCCCGCTCTTCCCTATGTGACAGCGCAGTACGTGACAGCACAGCAGGAGACCAGGCCGCACGCCGCGGCGAAACCCGTGCGGTGGGCGGCGGACGTGGTGGCGACCATGCGCGAGGGCGCGCGGGTACGGCTCGACTACTCGGCGCAGAGCCTGTGGCGGGTGGACCGCATGATCGAGGAGATACGCCGCGAGGAAGCGCCGTACGCGGCGTGCGAGAACGTGCTGCGCGGCTTCGGCGCCTACGCCGGGGAGGTCATCGTCCGCCAGAGCGGCGCCGAGTGGTGGGCGACCGGCGGCGACCACTGGATCCGCACACCCGACGGCCGGCTGTGGGACCCCATCGAAGAGGCCCGGCGGTGCTTCGGCGGCCACGGCTCACTGCGCCTGCTGTGCCGAGACGCGACAGCCACCGGCTGACCGGCCGACGGGGGACCCCTCACGCGAGCGGACCCCGGCCGACCGGAGCACGGCGCCGCTACGGGGTGAGGGCCGCGTCCGGCCTCGCGCCGGCGACAGCCGCGCTCTCCGCCGGAGGCTGAGCGGTCCGTGCGCACCGCCGTCCGCAGGATGGGCTGCGCGTAGGAGTGGGACATGACGCACAGCGGGCCCTGTGACATTTATGTGAGGCCCGACGCTGATGGCCTTGGAGGGCGTGGACACGGCCGGAGTGTGTCGCCCGGTGAGGCATCCGCCATGCGGTGGCTACGAACTCGGCACGAACGAGGACAGTCTTGGGCAAGGGAGGGGAACCCCGTCGCCTGCAGGCGCGCGACGGGGAGCTGGGCACCGCCGTCGCGCAGGCCCAGGACGGTGACGAGACGGCCTTCGCGGTCGCCTACCGGATCGTGCAGCCGGGCCTGCTCGGCTACCTGCGCGGCCTCGTCGGCGACGACGCGGAGGACGTGGCCTCCGACGCCTGGCTGGAGATAGCCCGCGACCTGGGAAGGTTCAGGGGAGACGGCGCGGGGTTCCGCGGCTGGACCGCGACCATCGCCCGGCACCGGGCCCTGGACCATCTGCGCCGCCAGCGGGTACGGCCCCGGGCGACGGCGCTCGAGCAGGACGTACTCGACCTGCCCGGACCGCACAGCACCTACGAGCAGGCGCTGGAGTCCCTCTCCACCGAGCGTGCCCTGGAACTGGTCCGTGCGCTGCCGCGCGACCAGGCCGAGGCCGTGCTGCTGCGGGTGGTCGTCGGCCTCGACGGCCCCGCCGTCGCCCGCGTCCTCGGCAAGCGCCCCGGCGCGGTCCGCACCGCCGCGTACCGCGGGCTGAAGCGACTCGCCCGCCAACTGGGCCCCCAGGACGCGGCGGACGCAGGTGTGACGGATGGCGGCTCCCGGACGCTGGGGGAGTCGGAATGAACGGCGGCCGCCACCGGCCGTATGCATACAGGAGAACCGGAGGGGCGAGGCCTCCGGCGGATCCGAGCGGCCGAGCGGGCCGGATCGAGGAACGGAACAGCCATGGGTGAACGGCACAGCGGCAACGGGCTGCCCGGCCGCAGGCACGGGCATCCGGGCGGCACCGTCCTGGGACCGGGGCCGGACGGCCAGGACGCCGGGTTCGAGGCGCGGTTCGCCGCCGCGCTGCGCCGGGACGGCATGGCGGACGGCGTCGACCCCGAGGCCGCGCAGCGCGCCGTGGCCGCGTTCCGCGTCGCGCGCGACTCCGGGGCGCACCGGGCGCGGACCCGGCGCCGGGACGACTGGCGGCCCCGAAAGCCGCGCCGCGCACGGTTCTCGGTGAAGACCACGCTCTCGGTGTTCCTCGCGAGCATCGCACTGGGCGGGGTCGCCGTCGCGGCGATCGGCTCGGCCGGACACCAGGGCGGCGGCGACGGCCGGCGGGCACAGCCTTCGGCGAGCACCCCGCAACGCTCGGCCGCCCAGCCGGGCGTCACCGCGCCCGGGGCCGCTCCCGCGGCACGCCCGGACCACCCGGCCACCGCCAAGGACACCCTGGCCCACTGCCGTGCCTACGAGCAGGTCCAGGGCCGTGGCAAGGCGCTGGACGCGACGGCCTGGCAGCGGCTCGTCACGGCCGCAGGCGGCGAGAAGAAGGTCGCGGCCTACTGCGCAGCCCAGTTGCCCCAGACGGGCGGACAAAAGACCGACAAACCCGCCAAGTCGAACAATGGCGGCAAGACCGACAAGGGTGCGAAGACCGGCAAGGGTGCTGCCCCCGACTCGCCGAAGACCGGCGGGAAGAACTGACCTCGGCCGACCGGAAGAACCGACCTCGCCCGACGGGAAGAACCGGCCTCCCGCCCGCGCCGGCGCAGTCGGGGCAACGGCCGGGGCCGCCACCCCCCACAGGAGAGGCCCCGGCCGTCGCGCGACACGGACCGCGCGGCGGCCCGTACCTTCTTCAGCGCCCTGGGTGCGTTTTCTGTCACACCCGCGCGTGTCACGAGTTAGTTGCATCTTCTACCGACCTGGACGGGGAGCGGTTTCACGCCGTAACGTGCCTTTCGCGCCGACCGAAGACAGGCGTAAAGGGAGTGCGGTGCTGGGGGACGACGCGGAGCTGACCACCGCGGTACGTGCGGCACAGAGCGGGGATGAGACCGCGTTCCGTACGGTGTACCGCGCGGTGCATCCGAGACTGCTCGGTTACGTGCGCACGCTGGTAGGTGATCCGGACGCAGAGGACGTCACGTCCGAGGCCTGGCTGCAGATCGCCCGGGACCTCGACCGGTTCAGCGGCGACGCCGACCGCTTTCGCGGCTGGGCCGCCCGGATCGCCCGCAACCGCGCCCTGGACCACATACGGATGCGCGGCCGCCGCCCCGCCGTCGGCGGCGACGAGACCGAACTGACCGGCCGGGCCGCGGAGTCCGACACGGCCGGCGAGGCCATCGAGGCACTGGCCACCAACAGCACCCTCTCGCTCATCGCGCGGCTCCCGCAGGACCAGGCCGAGGCGGTCGTCCTGCGCGTGGTGGTGGGCCTCGACGCCAAGACCGCCGCCGAGACGCTCGGCAAGCGCGCGGGCGCCGTACGCACCGCCGCACACCGCGGCCTGAAACGCCTCGCCGAGCTGCTCGGCGACGATCCGGAATCGGCGGGCGTGCTCGACGCGCTCCCGCCTCAGCGAGAACCGCGCGGTCGCGCGGTGACGTCCGCCACTGTGACGCATACGCGTACGCGGACGCAGAAGGACATGTGATGGCCGACGAGCAGTACAAGTGGCTTACCCAGGAAACGGCGGAACGTCTGCTGCGTGGTGAGTCGCTGGAAGCCGTCGACGCCTCCGGCCGTGACCAGGCGGAACAGCTCGGCAAGGCGCTGGGCGCGCTCTCCGCCGAGGCGGCCTTCGCGACCGGGGAACTCCCCGGCGAGCAGGCCGCGCTGGCCGCTTTCCGTAAGGCCCGCGAGGCGGCCGAGGCCGAGCGCAGTGCCGTCGCGCTCGGCGACGGCACCCCCGCCAGGCGCTCCGGCCGCACCGCACGCGCCTGGGACACGGGCCTGGTCCGCATCGGCGCCCCGGCCCGTACCGGAATCCGCTCCGGCCGCCCGCGCTGGGCCCGTCCGGTGCGCCTCGCGCTCGCCGCGGCGGTGGCCGCGGGCACCCTCGGCGGGGTCGCCATGGCCGCGGGCAGCGGGGTGCTGCCGATGCCGTTCCACCGCGAACCGGGGCCCGAGGCCTCCGTCTCCGCCCAGAACTCCGGCGAGCCGCTCACCTCTCCCTCCCCGCAGTCCACCCCGGGCATCGTCCCCGACCCGGGCACGCCCAGCGCCGGCACCAGCGGGTCCGCCGGCGCAGACCCCTCCCGGAGCGCCGCCGGACGGGACAAGGGCAAGGACAAGGGCGCCAAGCCCGGCTCCGGCGATCCCTCCGGGAACCCCGGCACCTGGTGGAAGGGGGCCGCCGCGGCCTGCCGCGACATCCGGGACGGCAAGGAGCTGGGCGTCGACCGCAGGCGTGTCCTGGAGGGTCTGGCGGGCGGCTCCGCCCGCGTGACCAAGTACTGCAAGTCCGTCCTGGAGACGGACCAGTCCGCCTCCGGCGGCGACGGCGAGAGCGGCGACGGCGGCAAGGACAGCGGAAGCGGCAAGGGCGACGGGAAGGACAAGGGCGACGGCAACGGCCCGGGCGGTGACGACGACGGTCACCCGGGCCGGGGCGGTGACGGCAACGGCAACGGCCACCGGGGCGGTGGCCACGGCGGCCGCCACCGGGACGCCGTCGCCACTCCCGCCCCCTCGGCCCTCGCCCCCCTGAGCCCGGCCCGGGCCACCGCCCCGGCACCCGCGCCGAGCCCGACGTACAGCGCGCTCTGAACTTCCGCATCCCAGCCCCACGCCTCTGACCTGCGCTTTTGCCAGCCGCGAAAATTTTTCGGCGAAGGGTGTGACGTTTTCCGGCCCCGCCACGCAGTACTGAGTGAGCCGACTGGTCATCGGCCGTCGCACTGAGCCGGGGTTCCCCCCGTACCCACGGCTCGTGCACCTGGCGCGGGCGGGACACGTTCCCCCGGTCCCGCCCGCGCCCCGCTTCTTCCTCCGCCACAGCGCCTCACCAGTACACGACGACCTTGTCGCCGTTCCGTACCTGCGCGAACAGCTCCGCGATCGCCGTCTCGTCCCGTACGTTGACGCACCCGTGCGAGGCCCCGGCGTACCCGCGCGCCGCGAAGTCGTAGGAGTAGTGCACCGCCTGGCCGCCGCTGAAGAACATCGCGTACGGCATCGGGGAGTGGTAGAGCGTCGACACATGGTGCCGTGACTTCCAGTAGATGTGGAACACACCCTCGCGGGTGGGGGTGTACTGGGCGCCGAAGCGCACGGACATCGTCTCGGCCGTGCGCCCGTCGATCATCCAGCGCAGCGTCCGGGTGGTCTTGCTGATGCACAGCACCCGGCCGGTCAGACAGCGCGGATCGGGCGCGGCGGCCGGCTGACCGCCCATCAGATACAGCTCCCAGGTGCCCGGCTGGTGCGTCATCGCCAGCAGCCGCTGCCAGGTGACGGTGTCCAGCTCACCGGTCAGCGGCAGCCCGCGCTTGCCCTGGAAGCCCTGGACGGCCTGCTCGGTCAGGTCGTCGTACGTCCCCGTCGGCCCGTCGAACAGCCAGCCGACCTGGCGGAGCCGCGCCTGCGCCTCGCGCACCCCCGAGCCGCTGTCGCCGCGCGACCACAGCACCTGGGGCGCGGGCTGGGTGGGCTCGGCGGGCTCGGCGGCGGGCGGGCCCCCGGCCGTCCGAGTGGGGCCGGGGCTGTCGGCCGTCCGAGTGGGTTCGGGGTCGTGGCTGGACGGCAGCCGGATGTGCACCGGCGCGTGGCCCTTGCCGCCTGTGTCCGGTGGCTGCACGGTGCAGCCGCAGAGCGCGGCGAAGGCGGCGGCCGAGGCGAGTACGGCGGCGGGTCTCCCCGGGATCCTCATGCCGGAGATGCTTCCCCGCGTGACCGCCGCCGAACTACGGGGCATGGTGAGGGGGGATAAAACGTGGATAAAACGCACTGCGGAGGGATCCATGGCGCGCGAGTCGGAGTCGGGGCTGCCGATCGAGCCGGTCTACGGGCCGGCGGACCTGACCGGCTGGGACCCGGCCGGGAAGCTGGGCGAACCGGGGGCGTACCCGTACACCCGCGGGGTGTACCCGACCATGTACACCGGCCGCCCCTGGACCATGCGCCAGTACGCCGGCTTCGGCACGGCGGCCGAGTCCAACGCGCGCTACCGGCAGCTGATCGCCCACGGCACCACCGGTCTGTCCGTCGCCTTCGACCTGCCCACCCAGATGGGCCACGACTCCGACGCGCCCCTCGCCCACGGCGAGGTCGGCAAGGTGGGCGTGGCGATCGACTCGATCGAGGACATGCGCCTGCTCTTCGACGGCATTCCGCTGGACCAGGTCTCGACGTCGATGACGATCAACGCCCCGGCGGCGCTGCTGCTCCTGCTCTACCAGCTGGTGGCGGAGGAGCAGGGCGTACCGGCCGACCGTCTGACGGGCACGATCCAGAACGACGTGCTGAAGGAGTACATCGCCCGGGGCACGTACATCTTCCCGCCGAAGCCGTCGTTGAGGCTGACCGCCGACATCTTCAAGTAC
Organism: Streptomyces cellostaticus; assembly: GCF_001513965.1. Classification (GTDB taxonomy): domain Bacteria; phylum Actinomycetota; class Actinomycetes; order Streptomycetales; family Streptomycetaceae; genus Streptomyces; species Streptomyces cellostaticus. Next base: position 17,841 of record NZ_KQ948026.1, read on the forward strand.
TGCACCGCCGAGATCCCGAAGTGGAACACGATCTCGATCTCCGGCTACCACATGGCCGAGGCGGGCGCGTCTCCCGCGCAGGAGATCGCCTTCACCCTCGCCGACGGCATCGAGTACGTCCGTACGGCGGTCGCGGCGGGCATGGACGTGGACGACTTCGCCCCGCGGCTGTCCTTCTTCTTCGTGGCCCGTACGACGCTGCTCGAGGAGGTCGCCAAGTTCCGTGCGGCGAGGAGGATCTGGGCGCGGGTGATGCGGGAGGACTTCGGGGCGAAGAACCCGAAGTCATGGATGCTGCGTTTCCACACGCAGACGGCGGGGGTGGAGCTGACGGCGCAGCAGCCGGAGGTGAACCTGGTCCGCGTCGCAGTCCAGGCGCTGGCGGCGGTGATGGGCGGCACGCAGTCCCTGCACACCAACTCCTTCGACGAAGCCATCGCCCTCCCGACGGACAAGAGCGCGCGGCTGGCTCTGCGGACACAGCAGGTGCTGGCGTACGAGACGGACGTACCGGCGACGGTGGACCCCTTTGCGGGTTCGTACGCCGTCGAGCGGATGACGGACGACGTCGAGGCGGCCGCACTGGACCTGATGCGGAAGGTCGAGGACCTGGGCGGCGCGGAGGCGGCGATCGAGCGGGGCTTCCAGAAGGCCGAGATCGAGCGGAACGCGTACCGCATCGCCCAGGAGACGGACTCCGGGGAGCGGGTGGTGGTGGGCGTGAACCGCTTCCAGCTGGACCAGGAGGAGCCGTACGAGCCGCTGCGGGTGGATCCGGCGATCGAGACGCGGCAGGCGGAGCGTCTGGCCGGGCTGCGGGCCGAGCGGGATCAGAGGGCGGTGGATGCGGCGCTGGATGCGCTGAAGAAGGCGGCCGAGGGGGAGGAGAACGTGCTGTATCCGATGAAGGCGGCGTTGCGGGGGCGGGCGACGGTGGGCGAAGTGTGCGGGGCGTTGCGGGAGGTGTGGGGGGCGTACGTGCCGTCGGATGCATTCTGACCTCGGCGATTACTCCGTGCGAGTGATCCGGGGCGGAAGCGGCACGTGCCCGGTTACTCTCTGGAGAGTGGGCCCCGCAAAGGAGGACGCCATGGCCGTACTGCAACAGGAGCTGAGCCTGAGCGAGGCTGCCGATCAGCTCGCCCGTGCACTGCCTGGCCACCGCGTGGAGATTCTCCAGGGGAGGCTCACTGTGACACCGCCGCCGGATGGCTCGCACGCCCTGTCGCTCACGAAACTGGGCAGGGCGCTGGAACGGGCGGGCATCGAAGGAAGCGGAGTCGACTGGGTCCAGGGCGTGGGGTTGTGGCTGCCGACGTTGCCCGAGGACTTCGCGATTCCTGACCTCTCCATCGTCGACGAGGACTTCCGGGACGCGCACGTCACGAAGAACTTCTATGCCCCCGACGTCTTCCGTCTGGTGGTCGAAGCAACTTCCTCGAACTGGTCCGACGACCTCGGTCCCAAGGTTGAGTGCTACGCCCAAGCCGGCATCCCTGCCTACCTCATCGCTGATCGCAAGCATGGCGAGGTGCTGCTCTACACCGAGCCGTTCGACGGCAGGTACCCGGAGCCCCAACGCTTCAAGCGTGGCCAGAGCGTTCCCGTGCCGAAGTCCGTGGGCGTCCAGGCCGAACTCCCGGTGGACACTCTTCTCGACGGCTAGGTCATAGCCTCAGCGGACGCCGACCCGGGCCAGATACGTGCCGAGCCCCTCCGCCGACCCGCCCGCCCAGCCCACGTATCCGTCCGGACGGACCAGGAAGACACCGGGGCCGTATGACGCCGGGGCGGCCGGGAGCGCGTGCACCCCCGCGACGTGGGCCGGTGCGCCGAGCAGCGTCCAGTGCGGTCCCCGGAACGCGTCGAAGAGCCGTACGCCGTCCACCGTGCCGTCCGGAGCGCGGTCGCCCGCCCGTACCCCCGCCGGGTCGGTGCGCGTCTCCTCGGTCAGAGACGAGTCCGGGTAGCCCAGCCCGAGCTGCACCGTCGCCTTCCCGCGCCGTATCTCCCCGCGGTGCACCCCCGTCGACAGGCCCAGCATGGCCGCGGCATTGGCCCGCCGCTCCTCCTCGTAGGTGTCCAGCAGCGCCTGCGGTGCACCGTCCCGCAGCACCGCGCCCAGCTTCCAGCCCAGGTTGTAGGCGTCCTGGACGCTCGTGTTCAGCCCCTGTCCGCCGGCCGGTGAGTGGACGTGCGCCGCGTCGCCCGCGAGGAAGACCCGGCCCACCCGGAAGCGGTCCGCCAGCGCCGCCCGGGGCCGGAAGTCCGAGGCCCAGCGCAGCTCGGTGACATCGTCCGCGCCCAGGTGCGTATACGCGGCGACCAGCGTGCGGATGCCGTCCAGGGTGAGGTCCGGCCCGGTGCCCTCCGGGAGCTTCCCGGCCAGCTGGAAGTCGTCCGTGCCGGCGAGCGGGCACAGCGCCACGCCGGTGCCGTCGGCCCCCGGGAAGGCGTGCCAGTACTCCCGGTCGAGCCCCTTGACCCGCACGTCCGCCACCAGGAACGGGCTCGGGTCGACCGTCTCCCCGGTCATCCCCACGCCCACCGCCCGCCGTACGGCCGAACGCCCCCCGTCGGCCGCGACCACGTACCTCGCGCGCACCGTCGTACCGTCGGCGAACCGTGCGCTCACGCCCTCCGCGTCCTGCTCCAGGCCCGTCACCTCGCGCCCGAAGGCGACCGTGCCGCCCAGTTCCACCAGCCGCGCGTACAGGATCTCCTGCGTCCGCCACTGCGGGACCATCCACGGCTCGGTGTAGGGCGCACCCTCCTCAGCCGCCACCGCCTCGAACATCGGCTCCTCGCCGACCCGCTCGCCGTCCTTCCAGATCATCCGCGTCGGGTAGGGGCTGCCGGCCGCGCGGATCGCGTCCAGCACGCCGAGGTCCTCGAACACCTCCTGGGTGCGCGGCTGGATCCCCTTGCCGCGCGAACCGGGGAACAGCCCCTGTGCCCGCTCCACGACCAGCGCGTCCACGCCGCGCCGGGCGAGGTCGATGCCGAGGGCGAGTCCGGTGGGACCGGCGCCCACGATCAGGACATCCATCACGATTCTCCTTAACGTCGTTAAGTGCCGTCGGCGACCAGGTTGCCCTTAACGCTGTTAAGCTGTCAAGTGTGAGTACGGAACGACGCGCGCCCCTCGACCGCAAGCGGGTCGCGGACACGGCACTGCGCCTGCTGAACGACGTCGGTCTCGACGGGCTGACCCTGCGCGCCATCGCCAAGGAGCTGGACGTCAAGGCCCCCGCGCTGTACTGGCACTTCAAGGACAAGCAGGCGCTGCTGGACGAGATGGCGACGCAGATGTACCGCCGCATGGTCGCGGGCACCGCGCTCGATCCCGCCGACACCTGGCAGGAGCGGCTGCGCAAGGCCAACCTCGGGCTGCGCGCCGCCCTGCTCGGCTACCGCGACGGCGCCAAGGTCTACAGCGGAGCGCGCTTCACGGGCACGGACCACGCCCGCGAGCTGGAGGCGAACCTGCGCGTCCTCACGGACGCCGGCTTCACCCTCGCCCAGGCGGTCCAGGCAGGCCGGACGGCCTACGCGTACACCATCGGCTTCGTCACCGAGGAACAGGGCGTGCAGCCCCTCCCGGACGAGCGCCGGGAGGGGTACGACATCGGGGAACGCGCCCGGCGCATGGCCGGCTTCCCGCTCGCGGCGGCGGCCGGAGAGCTGCTCTTCGACGGCTACGACAGCCAGTTCGAGGAGGGGCTGGCGCTGGTGATCGCGGGTATCGAGGCGCGCTACGGAGCCGGCTGACGAGTCCCTCGCTTCAGCGCCCTCTTCAGCCGCGGGCCGAACGGCTTCTCCACGAAGCGGTGGATCAGCCACGCCAGCAGCAGCATGCCGAGCACCGTCGTCGCGAGCGTCGGCCACGGCGGCAGGCCCAGGCCCCGGTGCAGCACCCGGATGACGAACCAGCCCAGGTGCTCGTGGACCAGGTAGAACGGGTACGTCAGCGCGCCGGCCGTGGTCAGCCAGGGCCAGTTCGCGCGGCGGGTCCAGCCGAGCGCCACGGCGGCGACGGCCGCGAAGGCGACGGTGACGATCAGGATGACGACGTAGGGGTCACGGTGCGGGTGCGGGCCCCACAGGCCCCGGGTGGCCTCGCTCTGGGCGAGCAGCCAGGACATCGCGACGATGCCCCACGCCAGCAGGTCGCTGCCGAAGCGGTGGATCAGGTACAGCGCCAGACCGCCGACGAAGAAGGGGGCGTACTCGGGCATGACCACCTGGTTCAGCAGGTCGTTGCCCGAGCTGTGGCACAGCACGGCCGCCAGCGTCCAGACGCAGGCGAACAGCACCACCCGGCGGTAGGTCACCCCGCGCAGGACGACGAGCAGCGCGAACAGCACGTAGAACCGCAGCTCGACCCAGAGCGTCCAGCACACCCCGAGGACCCGGGTCGCGCCCATCGGCTGCTGGAGCATCGTCAGGTTGACCAGGAACTCGTCCAGCCGGACCGCGTGGACCACGGCGGGCAGGGCGAGGGACGCCCCCGTGACCAGGACCAGGGCCACCCAGTAGGCGGGGTAGAGGCGTGCGACCCGGGAGCGGAAGAAGTCGCCGAGGGTGCGGCCCCAACTGCTCATGCAGATCACGAAACCGCTGATGACGAAGAAGAACTGCACGCCGAAATTGCCGTAGACGGCCACCCGGTACAGGGTCGGGAAGATGTGGCCCGGGCTCCCGTGCCAGGACGCGGAGACCGGGCCGCCGCGTCCGGCGTAGTGGTAGAGGCAGACCATCAGCGCTGCCACGAGCCGGAGACCGTCCAGGGCGAGCAGGCGGCCCCGGCGCCCGCCGGAGGGGGGCGGGGCGGGGGCCGCCCCGGGTATGGAGGGAGCCGGAGCGGTGGCCAGGGCGGAAGCAGGAGAAGTGTCGGTCATCTCGGTGTCTTCTGTGTAAGTCCCCGGTACGGAGGCATGAGTTCAGCGACGTACGGTCCGGCTCAGACTGCGCGCCTTGCGTGCCACCCGGCGGACCGTGGCGTTGCGCGGGATGAACGCCAGCTGGGCGGGCACCCCGCCGGGCAGGGCCAGCGAGGTCAGACGCTTGCGCTTGAAGTAGCGCAGGGTGCGCTCGTCGAGGTTCTTCGCGAGGTACTGCTCGGTCTCCTCGCGCAGCCTCGGCAGGATCTTCGGCTGCATCGCGAAGCCCACCGCACGCACCAGCGCGCCCAGCGCTTCCACCTCTTTGCCCCGGCGCTGCTCGGTGACCGCGGCCCGGTCGCCCAGCTCCGGCAGCAGCGCGTCGACCACGGTGACCGGGATCCGGTTGCTGTTCTCGTACGGCGTCAGCCGCTCCAGCAGCAGGTCGGTGCCGACCCGGGCGACCGGCAGGCCGTACAGCGCGGAGGCGGTGAGCAGGGCGGTGGAGAAGCAGCCGACGACCAGCGCAGGACGCATCCGCTGGTACAGCACCTCGGCGAGGACGGGCGTGTCGATGACGGTGAGGTCGACCTCGAGCCTCTCCGCCTCCTGCTCCAGGGTGCGGGTGAAGCGGGCCGGGGCGCTGGGGTGCGGCTTGAACACCACCTTGGTGTGCCCGAGCCGAACGGCGCCCTTCAGCATCCGCACATGCAGGTTCTCCTCCTGCTCGGCGGTGAGGATGTCCAGCGCGGAGAGGTACTGGCCGAGCAGCAGCGCGGGCTCCTCGGTCTCCGGCAGGTCGTCGCCGAGGGGCGCGAGTTCGGCCAGCACCTTGGTGAAGGCCGGCGTCGGCACGATCTCGCCGGGTACGTCGAACTCGGTGAGCAGCAGCGGCTTCAGGCCCGGCACCAGGTCGAGGTGGAGCACCCGGTCCACCCGGGTGCCGACCAGCGGGTCGATCTTGTTGCGGGTCGGGCCGTAGCTCATCAGACCGTCGGCGTAGACGGTGACCGGGGCGCCGGTGAAGATCTGGGCGAGCGCGAGGGACGGATTGACCTGGATCGACTCGACGGCCAACTCCACGTCGTCATGGCCGAGTTGCCACTCGTGGCGCAGAAACCGCTCCCACAGGGGCATGTCGTCCACCCGGGGCGCCCAGCCGCCGGGGTGGAAGGGGGAGATCGTCTCGTTGTACGACAGCACGTCGTCGAAGCGGTCGCGCAGCCGCTCGAAGCCCGGCATCTCGTCCAGGCCGGGCGTGGTCTCGGGCGTGACCGCGTTGTTGCAGACCAGCAGGATGCGCCGGTCGGCCGGGCGGAAGCAGCCGGAGTCCAGGGCGGCGGCGAGCGTGGCCGTGCCGTACAGCGTCGACGCCTGGAAGATCTGGGTGGTCACGCGGCGGCTCCCGCGGGGGCGGGACGGCGGCGCAGCCGGCGCAGCTTGCCGGCGCGCTGGAGGTCCATCGAGTCCAGCGCGTCGTCCAGTACGTCCTGCGGCATGCGCCGCAATGCCGCGGCACTCAGGGATTTCAGTTTCTTCGCCACCGCGGGCTCGAACCTTTCGATGGATCCCACATGATGGGAAATGATGGCGCAATACGTACGGACGGCCTTCGGCAGCAGGGCGGCCGCCTCCGGATCCTCGGCGGTTTCCGCGATGACCTGGTCGAACGCGCGAATGAAATCGAGCTGCCGTACATCACCGATCTGGGTGAGTGACGAGGCGACTCCGCGCCGGTAGAAAACACCCAGCAGGCTGACCGCGGCGAAGGATTCCGCCTCCCGGTGCAGCTTCCAGATCCACGGCCGGTCCTCGGCCGTGCGCAGTCCGTCGGTGAAGTGCAGCAGCCCCTTGTCCACCAGCCGCCGGTGGTAGACGCCCGCCCAGGCGTAGGCGTAGTCCACGGAGGTGGACCGGTCGGCGGGCAGGATCGCCTCGCGCGGGTTCAGCACGACGCCCCGGCGGCCGACCGGCAACCGGTGCACGGAGCGGGCCCGCGCGGTGCACTGCACATGGTCGGTGCGCAGGAAGTCGCAGCCGAGCTCGTCCATCGCGGCGACCAGCCGGGGGTAGTAGCCGGGGGCGAGCCAGTCGTCGCCGTCCAGGAAGGTCAGGTATTCGCCCCGTGCCCGGTCGATGCCGGTGTTGCGGGCGGTCGCCAGCCCTCCGTTCTTCTCGTGCCGGACGTGGACCGCGCCCGGCAGCTCGCGCTCCGCGCGCGCGAGAATCTCTGGTGTCCCGTCGCGGGAACAGTCGTCGACGAGAATGAATTCGAAGTCCTCACGCGCGTTCGCCTTCAGGCTCATGAGCGTGTCGGGCGCGTATTGCTGCACGTTGTAGAACGGCACGATGACGGAGAGCTTGACCACGTCAAGGACGTTAGGGGGAAGCCCGTCATGTGTCTTGACGGTCTCCTTGATACCAGGTGAACGACGTATGGCGAAGCTGTGAACCAGGCTATTTCGCGGCCCGATCATGGCCCGATTCGCCATTCGGCGATGTGCTGTTAACCGTTTGTTGTATTCGGGTTGGGCGGATCCTCGGAATGCCTTCCTAGCGTCTTCGGCGTGCCAGCAAGTGCAACGAAGGCCCTGCGGGTAGCCGTCCTCGCGGATTCCGACACCCGGTGGAAGTGGGGCGCGCTCACCGCGCAGCGCGTCACTCCCACGGATGCCGGAATCCGGCTCGACGGCTACCTCCTGCGGGGCCGAGCCACCCCCACCGCCCGCCAGTTGAAGGAAGTCGGCGTCCACGCGGACTCCCTCCGCGAGGTGACCGGCGTCGAGTTCCTGCGCGCCATGGGCGAGCAGTCGTACGACATCCTCGTCCTCGCCCTGGTCGGCGGCGGTGTGCAGGCGATGCTGCACGGGCTCCGGAACGCCTGGGGCTCCGGGAAGCGTCCCGTCGTCGTCACCGGCTACGTCGGCGTCGTCTACGAGAAGCTCGCCGACGGGCTGCTGCTGCGGCACGGCGCGGACCTCGTCCTCGCCAACTCCCGCCACGACGCGGACCGTTTCCGCGCCGTGTACGAGGGAGTCGGCGCCGACGCCTCGGCGGTGACCGAGGTCGCGCTGCCGTTCCTCGGCGGGGAGCCGTACAGCGGCGAAAACGACCCCTACACCGTGGTGTTCGCGGCCCAGCCCTCCGTCCCCGACAGCCGCAAGGACCGCACGTACCTGCTGAACCGGCTGATCGAGCACGCCCGCAGGCACCCCGAACGCGAAGTGCTGCTCAAGCTGCGCTCCAAGCCCGGCGAACACACCACCCACATCGAGGAGCTGCCGTACCAGAAGCTGGTCCAGGGCACGGACGTGCCCGCCAACTTCCGCCTGGTGTATGGCCACATGGGCGAGGTGCTCGACCGCACCGACCTGCTGGTCACGGTCAGCTCCACGGCCGCCCTGGAGGCCCTGCACCGCCGCGTCCCGACGGTCGTCCTGACCGACCTGGGCGTGCGCGAGGTGCTCGGCAACCACCACTTCACCGGCTCCGGGTGCCTCGCCTCCTGGGACCAGCTGGACGCCGGCCACCGCCCCGCGCCGGACGAGGAGTGGGTGGCCCGGCAGGGCGTCGCCGCCGACGGCTCCTACGCCACCGCCTTCGACACGGCCCGCGAGCGCATCGCGGGGCTGCTGGAGCGCCCCGGGGGCCTGCCGCCCCTGAACCCCTACTACACGCCCGAGACCGCGCCCGGCTACCTGCCCGGCATCCTCGCCCGCCACCACCTCGGCCCCGACGGCGCCCCGCTGCCCGGCGCGCCCGCCGCCGACAAGGCGCCCGGACCCGTCCGCCAGATCGTGCGCCGGGCCGCGCGGGGTGCCTACCGGCACGGGGTCCAGCGGGTGGCCCCCGTGATCCGACGGATGGGGGAGCTGTGAGCCGCCTGATCCCTTCTCAAGGAGCAGAACCCATGTCCAACCCGGAAGCGGGTCAAGGCGCTTCGGTGCGCCGAGTGCTCGCGGTGATCCCCGCCCGCGGCGGCTCCAAGGGCGTGCCCGCGAAGAACCTCGCGCCCGTGGGCGGCGTCCCGCTGGTGGCGCGTGCGGTGCGCGAGTGCCGGGCGACCCGTCTGGTGACCGACGTCGTCGTGTCCACCGACGACCAGGCCATCGCGGCCGCCGCACGGGAGGCCGGCGCCGAGGTCGTGCTGCGGCCGGCCGCCATCGCCGGGGACACCGCGACCTCGGAGGCCGCGGTCCTGCACGCCATGGACGCCCACGAGGCGCTGCACGGAGCGGCGGTCGACGCGGTGCTGCTCGTGCAGTGCACCAGCCCGTTCATCGTCCGCGAGGACATCGACGGGGTGGCCGCCGCGGTCGTCGAGAACGGGGCGGACACCGCGGTGACCGTGGCTGCCTTCCACGGCTTCATCTGGCGGGACGCGAGCGACGAGATCAACCCCGGTGAGACGACCGGCGGTTACGGCGTCAACCACGACAAGTCCTTCCGCCCGCGCCGCCAGGACCGCCCCCAGGACCTGCTGGAGACCGGCGCCGCCTACGCGATGGACGCGCCCGGCTTCCGCGAGCACCGGCACCGCTTCTTCGGCCACACCGAGCTGGTCCGCACCGACCCGGCCCGGGTGCTGGAGATCGACGACCCGCACGACCTGGCACGGGCCCGCGCCCTCGCCCCCCTCTTCGACGCGGACCGTCCCGGTTCGCTCCCCGCCTACGACGACATCGACGCCGTAGTCCTCGACTTCGACGGCACCCAGACCGACGACCGGGTGCTGATCGACTCCGACGGACGGGAGTTCGTCTCCGTGCACCGCGGAGACGGACTCGGCATCGCCGCCCTGCGCAAGAGCGGCCTGAAGATGCTGATCCTGTCCACGGAACAGAACCCGGTGGTCGCCGCCCGCGCCCGGAAGCTGAAGCTCCCGGTACTGCACGGCATCGACCGCAAGGACCTCGCCCTCAAGCAGTGGTGCGAGGAGCAGGGCATCGCGCCGGAGCGCGTGCTCTACGTCGGCAACGACGTCAACGACCTCCCGTGCTTCGCCCTCGTCGGCTGGCCCGTGGCGGTCGCGAGCGCCCACGACGTCGTACGCGGCGCCGCACGCGCGGTCACCACGGTCCCCGGCGGTGACGGCGCGATCCGAGAGATCGCCAGCTGGATCCTCGGCCCCTCTCTCGATTCCCTCCCCAAGTAAGGACATCCCCCGTCATGAGCACCAACTCCCGTATCCGCTCCTTCGGTACGCGTGAGGCCGGCCCGGGCCGCCCCGTCTACATCTGCGGCGAGATCGGCATCAACCACAACGGTGAGCTGGAGAACGCGTTCAAGCTGATCGACGTGGCCGCCGAGGCCGGCTGTGACGCCGTGAAGTTCCAGAAGCGCACCCCGGAGATCTGCACCCCGCGCGACCAGTGGGACATCGAGCGCGACACCCCCTGGGGCCGGATGACCTACATCGACTACCGCCACCGCGTGGAGTTCGGCGAGGACGAGTACCGCCAGATCGACGAGTACTGCAAGGAGAAGGGGATCGACTGGTTCGCCTCCCCGTGGGACACCGAGGCCGTCGCCTTCCTGGAGAAGTTCGACGTGCCCGCCCACAAGGTGGCCTCCGCCTCCCTGACCGACGACGAGCTGCTGCGCGCCCTGCGCGGCACCGGCCGCACGATCATCCTCTCCACCGGCATGTCGACCCCGAAGCAGATCCGCCACGCGGTCGAGGTCCTGGGCTCGGACAACATCCTCCTGTGCCACGCCACCTCCACCTACCCGGCCAAGGCCGAGGAGCTGAACCTCCGCGTGATCAACACGCTGGAGATGGAGTACCCGAACGTCCCGATCGGCTACTCCGGCCACGAGACGGGCCTGCAGACCACGCTGGCCGCCGTCGCCCTCGGCGCGACGTTCGTCGAGCGTCACATCACCCTGGACCGCGCCATGTGGGGCTCCGACCAGGCCGCCTCGGTCGAGCCGCAGGGCCTCACGCGCCTGGTCCGCGACATCCGCACCATCGAGGCCTCCCTCGGTGACGGCGTCAAGAAGGTCTACGACTCCGAGCTGGGCCCGATGAAGAAGCTGCGCCGCGTCGCCGGCGTCGTCGCCGAGGCGGAGATCGCGGCGGCGGCGGGCGAGCCGGTCGCGGTCTGAGCGCCTTACTCGCCTTACGTGCCTTACGACGGGACGGTCGTACGACGATGAGCCCCCGCGCCGGTCAGGCCGGCCACCCTGCCCACACGCTCGCCTTCGTGGAGAGCCCGGTACAGCTGCTGAACGTACTGGAGTGGGCTCACCTCCACGGCCTGCGAGGCGCGCCCGAGCCGGCCCGGCCGTCCGTGCCCGCGCAGGCACGGCGGTCGCCGGCCGGCGCCGTGCAGCCGGCCGACGCGGAGCTCACCGTCGTCGTCCTGTCCCCGACCGACCCCATGACCCGGGGCCAGCTGCGCCGCATGGCGGACCTGGCCCGGGACGAGGGGTACCGGGTGCGCTGGGAAGAGGCGCGGGGAGGCACGACCGCACCGTTCCACACGATCGGCGGCCTCGCCGGCTCCCTCCGCCGTGCCGACCGCATCGTCATGGGAGACCCGTTCTCCCGCTACGTACAACTGCTGCTGACCATCACCCGGGCCCGCGACCTGGTCGTCGTGGACGACGGCACCGCGACGATGGAGTTCGTCGCCCAGCTCGCCCGGGGCGAACGCCTGGTCCGCTGGCACCGCAAGGGCGGCCGCCCCGGGGCCAGGGACCTGCTCTTCGCCCCCGTCTCCTCCTCGGCCCGCCGCCGCCTCACGCCGAGCGCCCGCCGCCGCGTCGAGGTCTTCTCCTCCATGCCGGTGACGGAGACCCCCGAGGGGGTCACGGTCACCGCCAACGACTTCGCCTGGACTCGCGCCCGCTTCGGCCCGCCGCGCATCACGAAGAGTGCGGACATGGTGGGAACGTCCTTGGTGGAAACGGGAGTTGTGGACGGCGACCGCTACCTGGAAGCCGTCGGCCGTCTGGCCAGGACCCACGGCGCCACCCGCTACTTCGCCCACCGCCGCGAGAGCGCCGACAAGCTCCACCGGCTGGCCGCGCAGACGGGCCTGGAGATAGTCCGCCCGGACCTGCCCCTGGAACTGATCGCCCGCCGCGGCCCCATCGGCCGTACGATCCTCAGCTTCCCCTCCACGGTCGTCCACACCCTCCCTCTCGCCCTGACCGGAACGGGCGTCCGCGTGGCTGTCTTCGACATCGACCCCACCTGGCTCACGGAGACGGCCTCGCCCCGCGCCCAGGGCTTCCTCTCGGGAGTGACGGGGACGGCACGGGACGTGCATCGGCTGACGGCGGTGAGCCCGGCATAGCCGGTCCGCCCCGCCACGCTGCCGCGCTTGACCGTCGGCACGCGGTTCCTCCTGGATGTCGTCCCCTTCCGCGTTAAGATCCCTGCGCCGCAGACGAGTTGGACGACGGGGGATTCAGTGGACGGCGACGGCATGCCTGCCGGGGCGTTTCAGCCGCTGACCGAGGACGACCCGGAGGCGATCGCCGGGTACCGGATCGCCGCGCGGCTCGGGGCGGGTGGGATGGGGAAGGTCTATCTGTCCCACACGCCGGGCGGACGCCCCGTCGCGATCAAGGTGATCCGGCCGGAGTTCGCCGAAGACCCCGAGTTCCGGCGGCGGTTCGCGCAGGAGGTGCGTGCCGCCGAGCGGGTGCAGGGGCTGTACACGGCTCCGGTGATCGACAGCGACACCGACGGCCCGCAGCCCTGGCTGGCGACCGCCTACGTCCTGGGGCCCACGCTGGCCGCGGCGGTCGCCGAGCACGGGCCGCTGCCCGCCGCCACCGTCCTGCTGCTCACCGCCGGCGTGGCCGAGGCCCTCCAGGCGGTGCACGGTGCGGGCATCGTGCACCGCGACCTGAAGCCGTCCAACGTGCTGCTGGCCGCCGACGGCCCGCGGGTCATCGACTTCGGCATCGCCCGCGCCGCCGACACCACCGCCCTGACCGGCAGCGGGGTCACGGTCGGTACGCCCGCCTTCATGTCGCCGGAACAAGCGGCGGGCCGAGCCGTGGGCCCGCAGTCCGACGTGTTCGCCCTCGGGCAGGTCGCCGCCTTCGCGGCGCTGGGCAGGCCCGCCCACGGGGACGGGCCGTCCCACGCGGTGCTCTACCGGATCGTGCACGAGGAGGCGGACCTTACCGGACTGCCCGCCGGACTGACCGGACTCGTACGCCGGTGCCTGGCCAAGAACCCGGATGAGCGCCCGTCACTCGGCGAGGTCCTCGCCCTGTGCAACGCCGCGTCCGACGCCACGCAGCTGCGCCGCCCCGAGTGCTGGCTGCCGGGCGCGGTGACCACGGGCATCGCCCACCGCTACGCCGCGCCGGTGCCGGCCGGGGCGGCCGAACCCACACCGCCGCAGCACCCGCCGACGGTGCCGGCGCGGCCCCGGTACACGCCGACGCAGCAGGCTCGGCCTGTCCGGCCCGAGTACGCCCCGACGCAGACGGCGCAGCCCGCCCAGCCCGCACACGCGCCGACCCAGTCCATCCGCCCCGCCGGGCGCCGTAGGACCGGTCTGGTCCTCGGCTGTGCGGCCGGTGCCCTCCTGCTGGCCGCCGGTGTCTTCGGTTACCTCGACACGGGCGGGGCATCCGCTGACGGTGGTGAGGGGAAGGAGACCGGCGGCTCCGCAGCAGCCACTGCCAGTGCGGGCTCCGGCGGCCAAAAGACCGGCAGCACGCCCGCGCCCGAGGTCCACAAGAACGTCGACCTGACCGCCGGGTACCACCTCAAGCTCGGCGAGCAGCCCCTCGCGCCGCGCCACGACGGCAGTTTCGAAGACATCTACCTGACCTGCGGCAACACCTGCTTCCTCGACTCCTACAACACGGATCTGGCCCTGCTCGACCAGGGCGAGCAGGGCTCGCTCGACGTGTGCAGGCACGAGACCCGTTTCCTGCGCCAGGGGGACGGGGCCGCCGTGAGCAGCCTGTCCAAGGGCAGGCAGCTCTGCGCGACCACGCAGGACGGCATCATCGCCCTCGTGACCTTCGAGGGGCAGGCGCCCAGCAGCAGTGCCAGCCGGTACGTCACCCTGGACGTCACCGTCTGGCGCGGCGCCGCACCCACGTCGTAGGACCGAGCAGGACCAGCAGGACTGAACGGGCTCAGGCGGGCCGTCGGGCCAGCAGGAAGGCCCGGGGGCGTTTCTCCTCGTCGGCCGGCTCCCGGCGTACCGTCGCCACCAGCTCCAGCCCGGCCTCCGTCAGCAGCTCGGTGACCTGCTCCGGAGTACGCCAGTAGTAGTCCAGGTCGATCTCATGGCCGAAGCGTTCCGCCATATGGAGGTGGCCCGGTTCGGGACCGGACTGGAAGGCGAGCAGGACGGCGCCCCCGGGGACCAGGGTGCGGTGGAACTCGGTGAAGGCGGCCGGGAGGTGGTCGTCCGGTACGTGGATCGTCGAGTACAGGGCCAGGATGCCGCCCAGGGCGGCGTCCGGGAGGTCCAGGGACGTCATCGAACCCACGTGGAAGCGCAGCCGGGGGTGTGCCTCGCGGGCCAGGGCCACCATCGCCGGGGAGACGTCGACACCGAAGACCGGAACGCCCAGGTCGTGCAGGCGGGCGGTGACCTGGCCGGGGCCGCTGCCGAGGTCGGCCACGGGGGCCGGGCTGTTCGCCGTGACCAGTTCGGCGAAGGCGGTGACCAGCTGCCGGTCCAGGGGATGGCACAGGCCGTCCGGGAAGCGGGCCGTGTAGTCCTTGGCGATCGCGTCGTAGGAGGAGCGGGTGGTCTGCAGGAAGTCCGCGGTCGAGTCGCTCACGACCGCGGACCCTACCGGGATCGATCCCGATTCGTGGACAAGTCGAGCGGGACGGTAGCGAGGCGTGGTATCCGTGGAAGGAGCCAAAGGTTTTACCCACCCGAGTCCGCCGCCATGCGTCCGTCGGCCAGCTTTTCTTCCCCTAACGGGCTGAACTTTTGTTGATCGATGGGCAGTTGGCCGGTCGGGCGTCCTACCCTTCAGAGGGTGAACCAATTGATGTCCCGAGAGTCCGAGGCCGATCTCCCCGGGGACCTGCTCCCCGGCGCGCTCAGCGAGTCCCTGTACGCCGAACTCGTAGAGTTCCGCCGCGACTTGCACATGCACCCCGAGCTGGGCAACCAGGAGTTCCGTACCACCGCCGCGATCAAGGAGCGGCTGGAGCTGGCCGGGCTGCGGCCCCGTGTCCTCGCCACCGGAACCGGGCTCATCTGTGACATCGGGCCGGCCCAGGGACAGCGGCCCGCCATCCCGCTCATGGCTCTGCGCGCCGACATCGACGCCCTGCCCATCCCGGACACCAAGACCGACTGCCCGTACCGGTCCACCGTGCCGGACCGCGCCCACGCCTGCGGCCACGACGTGCACACCACCGTGGTGCTCGGCGCCGGGCTCGTCCTCGCCGACCTGCACAGCAAGGGCCTGCTGCCCCGGCCGGTGCGGCTGCTCTTCCAGCCCGCCGAGGAGGTGATGCCCGGCGGCGCCCTCGGTGCCATCAAGGACGGGGTGCTCGACGGCGTCGGCCGGATCCTCGCCGTGCACTGCGACCCCAAGGTCGAGGCCGGCCGGGTCGGGCTGCGGCACGGGCCCATCACCAGCGCCTGCGACCGGCTGGAGGTCGCCCTGGACGGCGCCGGCGGGCACACCGCCCGGCCCCATCTGACCACCGACCTGGTCACGGCCGCCGCCCGCGTCGCCATCGACGTGCCCGCGCTCGTCGCCCGGCGTGTCGACACCCGCGTCGGCCTCGCCCTGACCTGGGGCCGGATCGAGTCGGGCCACGCCCCGAACGTCATCCCGCAGCACGCCGAGCTGTCCGGCACCATCCGCTGCCTGGACCTGGAGGCCTGGCGCGAGGCACCCGACATCGTGCACGCGGCCATCGACGAGGTCGCCACCCTGCACCGGGCCAAGTCGGAGATCACCTACGTGCGGGGCGTGCCGCCCGTCGTCAACGACCGGGAGTCCACCGAGCTGCTGCGCAGGGCGATGGCCGCCCGGCGCGGCCTGCACTCCGTCGAGAGCACCGAGCAGAGCCTCGGCGGCGAGGACTTCTCCTGGTACCTGGAGAACGTGCCCGGCGCCATGGCCCGCCTCGGCGTCCGCGCCCCCGGCGACCGCACGGCCCGCGACCTGCACCAGGGCGACTTCGACGCCGACGAGCACGCCATCACGGTCGGCGTGGAGATGTTCACGGCGGCCGTCATGCTGGACGTGCCGGAGATGTGAGCCGGACCCCCGGAGAGACGAGCCGGACGGCCCCCGTCAGGGCTGTTCGGCTGTCCGGCGCAATACGCATGTAAGCCGTTTGTGCACTGTGTGCGACAACCCGATGGCAGGGGTGGAAGACCGAGTTCAGAAGCTGTTTGCCTCGAATCGATAACGGCTTCGAGAGGGGTGTTTTTCTGACATCTACGCGCGTTACGATGCCGCGAAGCCGACGCCGACGGGGCGTCTCGGCTCGAGCACTGGCATCGTGCTCACATCAAGCGCCGACACGGCGCTCAGGTCAGGTGAAGGAGCCTTCCCGTGCGCCGGGTAGCCAAGCTTTCCGCTGCGTGTATCGCCACCGCAGCTCTCGCCGTGACTGCCACAGCCTGTGGCAGCACCTCCTCCGACAACACCAGCTCGTCGTCGTCCTCCGGCGGCGGCAAGGGTGTCAAGATCGGTCTCGCCTACGACGTCGGCGGCCGTGGTGACCGGTCCTTCAACGACTCCGCCGCGCGCGGTGCCGACAAGGCCAAGACCGAGTTCGGCGGTGACATCAAGGAGCTGACCGCCAAGACCTCCGACACCGAGGCCGACCGCGAGCAGCGCCTGTCGGACCTGGCGGACGCGGGCTACAACCCGATCATCGCCGTCGGTTACGCCTACGCCCCGTCCATGACCAAGGTCGCCGCGAAGTACCCGAAGACCAGCTTCGGCATCGTGGACTCGGTCGTGAACGCGAAGAACGTCGACAGCATCACCTTCACCGAGGAGCAGGGCTCCTACCTGGCCGGTGTCGCCGCGGCGCTGAAGACCAAGAAGGACCACGTCGGCTTCATCGGCGGTGTCGACGTCCCGCTGATCAAGAAGTTCGAGGCGGGCTTCGTCCAGGGCGTCAAGGACACCAACTCGAAGATCAAGGTCGACACCCAGTACCTGAGCCACGGCTCGGACACCTCCGGCTTCGCCAGCCCCGACAAGGGCAAGGAAGCCGCGCAGGGCATGCTGGACAACGGCGCCGACGTCATCTACACGGCGGCCGGCTCCTCCGGCAACGGCGCGATCGAGGCCGTCAACGGCGTCAAGGGCGCCTGGGCCATCGGCGTGGACTCGGACCAGTACAACATCCCCGGTCTGGCCAAGTACAAGAGCTCGATCCTGACCTCGATGGTCAAGAACGTCGACGTCGGTGTCTACGACTTCATCAAGTCCGTGCACGACGGCAAGCCGCTGACCGGCACCAACACCTACTCGCTCGCCAAGAACGGTGTCTCGCTGGCCACCAGCGGTGGCTTCATCGACGACATCCAGTCCAAGCTGGACGCGGCGAAGAAGAAGATTGTCGACGGCTCGATCAAGGTCAAGACCACCCCGTGACCTGACGGGTCCCGTCGGACCTAGGCTCGGCGCGGGGGCGCCTTCCGGAGCCCCCCGCCGAGCCATAACAATGTGTCAACTCTACGCGTGTAGCGTGGAGTTGCCGCGCTAGCGTCGCCGACGCCTGCCCTCCCCTACGCAGCCCCTTTTCCCCGAGGAGAGTGCGCCATCAACGCGTCCAGCCCTCCCGCTGCCGTCGAACTGCGCGGCATCACCAAGCGTTTCCCCGGCGTCGTCGCCAACCGCGACATCGACATCACGGTCCGTACGGGCACCGTCCACGCCCTGTGCGGTGAGAACGGCGCCGGCAAGTCCACCCTGATGAAGATCCTCTACGGCATGCAGCAGCCGGACGAGGGCACCATCACCGTGAACGGCGACCAGGTCACCTTCCACAACCCCGGCGACGCCATCGCCCGCGGCATCGGCATGGTGCACCAGCACTTCATGCTCGCCGACAACCTCACCGTGCTGGAGAACGTCGTCCTCGGCGCGGAGAAGCTGTACGGCATCGGCGGCAAGGCCCGCGCGAAGATCAAGGAGATCTCCGACGCGTACAGCCTGAACGTCCGCCCCGACGTCCTCGTGGAGGAGCTCGGCGTCGCCGACCGCCAGCGCGTGGAGATC
Organism: Streptomyces cellostaticus; assembly: GCF_001513965.1. GTDB lineage: Bacteria > Actinomycetota > Actinomycetes > Streptomycetales > Streptomycetaceae > Streptomyces > Streptomyces cellostaticus. The sequence goes on from NZ_KQ948026.1 coordinate 35,930, forward strand.
CTCAAGGTCCTCTACCGCGGCGCCAAGACCCTCATCCTCGACGAGCCCACCGCGGTGCTCGTGCCGCAGGAGGTCGACGCGCTCTTCGACAACCTGCGCGAGCTGAAGGCCGAGGGCCTCACCGTCATCTTCATCTCCCACAAGCTGGGCGAGGTGCTGTCCGTCGCCGACGAGATCACCGTCATCCGGCGCGGCACCACCGTCGGCACGGTCGAGCCGCGCGGCACCACGCCCAAGCAGCTCGCCGAGCTGATGGTCGGCAGCGAACTGCCCACGCCGGAGACCGAGGAGTCCACCGTCACGGACGTCCCGATGCTGAAGGTCGAGGGCCTGCACCTCAGCCAGACGGACCTCGACGGCATCGAGCGGATCATCCTGGACCAGATCTCCCTCACGATCCACAAGGGCGAGGTCCTCGGCATCGCCGGTGTGGAGGGCAACGGCCAGTCCGAGCTGGTCGAGGCGATCATGGGCATGCGCCACCCGGACGCCGGTGTCGTCACGCTCGACGGCAGCGACATCACCCACACCGCCACCCGTGACCGCCGCGAGGCCGGCATCGGCTACATCCCCGAGGACCGCCACCGCCACGGCCTGCTCCTGGAAGCACCGCTGTGGGAGAACCGCATCCTCGGCCATGTCTCCGAACGGCCCAACTCGCGCGGCGGACTGCTCGACATCAAGGCGGCCCGGGCCGACACCGAGCGCATCGTCGAGGCCTACGACGTCCGCACGCCCGGCATCGAGGTGACCGCCGCCTCGCTGTCCGGCGGCAACCAGCAGAAGCTGATCGTCGGCCGCGAGATGAGCCACAACCCCAAGCTGCTCATCGCCGCCCACCCCACCCGCGGTGTGGACGTCGGCGCGCAGGCCGCGATCTGGGACTACATCCGTGAGGCCCGCCGCGAGGGCCTGGCCGTGCTGCTGATCTCCGCCGACCTGGACGAGCTGATCGGGCTCTCCGACACGCTGCGGGTGATGTACCGCGGCCGCCTGGTCGCCGACGCCGACCCCGCCACGATCACCCCCGAAGAGCTGGGCTCCGCCATGACGGGTGCGGCCACCGGCCACCTGGAGCACACAGAGGACGACGAGCGATGAACAAGCTGACCTCACGGATCGACAAGGAGCGGCTGCTCCTCGGGATCGCGGCGCCGCTGCTGGCGGTCGTCGCCGCGCTCGTCGTCACCACCCTGGTGATCCTCGCCACCGGCAAGAACCCCGGCGCCGCGTTCAGCGACATGGGGACCTACGGCTTCGCCAGCGACAGCCAGGTCTACATCCTGAACAAGGCGACGACGTACTACCTGGCGGGTGTCGCGGTGGCCATCGGCTTCCGCATGAACCTGTTCAACATCGGTGTCGACGGCCAGTACCGCCTCGCCGCGTTCGTCGCCGCGGTCCTCGGCGGCGCGCTCACCGTGCCCGGCTGGATCGCCATCCCGCTGATCATCATCTGCGCCATGGCGACCGGCGCCCTGTGGGCGGCCATCGCCGGCATCCTCAAGGTGACCCGCGGCGTCAGCGAGGTCATCTCGACGATCATGCTGAACTCGATCGCCACCGCGGTCATCGCCTACCTGCTCCAGCCCGGAAAGCTGGGCGAGCTCCAGCAGGGCGGCACCCTCGTCTCGACCAAGCCGCTGCCGTCGTCGTCGTACTTCTTCAGCATCGACACCGGCCCGGCCGGCGTGCTCTGGGGCTTCCTCTTCATCGCCGTGATCGTCGGTGTCGCGTACTGGTTCGTGCTCGGCCGCACCCGGTTCGGCTTCGACCTGCGCACCGTCGGCCAGTCCGAGAGCGCGGCCTCCGCGAGCGGTGTGTCGGTCAAGAAGATGATCGCCACCAGCATGGTCATCTCGGGTGCGGTGGCCGGTCTGATCGGCATGCCGACCCTGCTCAACGACAGCCACCAGTTCAGCAACGACTTCCCGGTCGGCATCGGCTTCACCGGCATCGCCATCGCGCTGCTCGGCCGCAACAGCCCGATCGGCATCGCGCTCGGCGCCCTGCTGTGGGGCTTCCTGGAGCGCACCACCAACCACCTGGAGTTCCAGGGCTACGACAAGGAAATCCTCGGCGTCATCCAGGGCGTCATCGTCCTGTGCGTCGTCATCGCCTACGAGGTCGTACGGCGTTACGGCCTCAAGCGCCAGCAGCAGCGGGTCGGCGCCGAGCTCGCCGCCCAGGCCGCCGCCACGACGAAGAAGCAGGAGGTGGCGTGATGACTGCCACGATGACCGACACGCCGCCGCCCGCGGCACCCAAGGCGGACACGGCGGCCAAGAGTTCGGGCCGCTCGCTCGGCCAGATCCTCATGCTCGTCGCGGGCGCCCTGCTGCTCGTGGCCGCGGTCCGCATGATCACCGGATCCAACCAGCTCGACTCCGCCGGACAGGTCGCCGCCGCGCTCGGCCTCGCCGTGCCGATCGGCCTCGCCGGTCTCGCGGGTCTGTGGTCCGAGCGGGCCGGCGTGGTCAACATCGGCCTCGAGGGCATGATGATCCTCGGCACCTTCGGCGCCGGCTGGGTCGGCTGGCAGTCCAGCCCCTGGCTCGGCCTGCTGTGCGGCATCGGCTTCGGCGTCCTCGGCGGCCTGCTGCACGCCGTCGCGACCGTCACCTTCGGCGTCGACCACATCGTCTCCGGTGTCGCGATCAACCTGCTCGCGCTCGGCACCACCCAGTACCTGGCCAAGCTGTTCTTCGCCGGCGGCAAGGCGGCCGTAGCGGGCGGCAACCCCAAGCAGTCCCCGCCCGCGGACTCGCTGCCGAACGTCACCGTGCCCGGCCTCTCGGACGGCCTCGCCTCGATCGAGAAGCACCACTGGTTCCTGGTCTCCGACCTCGCGGGCATCATCGGCGGGCTGATCACCAACCTGTCCGTGGTGACGATCCTGGCCGCGGTGCTGTTCGTCGGCAGCTGGTGGCTGCTGTGGCGCACCCCGTTCGGTCTGCGGCTGCGCTCCTGCGGTGAGAACCCCACCGCCGCGGAGTCGCTCGGCGTCAACGTCTACAAGTACAAGTACGCGGCCGTGGCCGTCTCCGGCGGCCTCGCCGGACTCGGCGGCGCCTTCCTCGCGCTGGTCACCTCGCACACCTACCTGGAGGGCCAGACCGGCGGACGCGGCTACATCGGCCTCGCGGCCATGATCTTCGGCAACTGGCGGCCCGGCGGGCTGGCGATGGGCGCGGGCCTGTTCGGCTACTCGGACGCGCTGCAGCTGCGCAACGGCGGCGCGACCGTGCACGCGCTGCTGCTCCTGCTCGTCGTCCTGCTCGTGGTCCTCGCCGGCTGGAAGCTGTACCGCACGGCCCTGTGGCAGGGCGGGGTCAGCCTCATCGTGGCCGCACTCGTCCTGGTCTGGTACCTGCTCACGGACGAGGTGCCGAGCGACTTCGTCGGTGCCACGCCGTACGTCGTCACCCTGCTGGTGCTGTCCCTCTCGGCGCAGCGCCTGCGGATGCCCAAGGCGGACGGCATGCGGTACCGGAAGGGACAGGGCAAGTGACCACGGCGTCCGTCGAGTTCGACTGGGAGGCGCTGCGGGTCGAGGCGCGGGAGGCCATGTCCCACGCCTACGCCCCCTACTCGGGCTTCCCGGTCGGCGTGGCGGCCCTGGTCGACGACGGGCGCACGGTCACCGGCTGCAACGTCGAGAACGCCTCCTACGGCCTCGGCCTGTGCGCCGAGTGCGGACTGGTCTCGGAGCTCCAGCGCACCGGCGGCGGCCGGCTCACGCACTTCACCTGCGTGGACGGCACGGGCGGGCTTCTCGTCCCGTGCGGCCGCTGCCGCCAGCTGCTCTACGAGTTCGGCGGCCCCGACCTGCTGCTGGACACCCCCGCGGGCGTCCTCCCGCTCTCCGAGATGCTGCCCCAGGCCTTCGGCCCGGACCATCTCACCAAGTAACTCCCGGCCCCCCTGACCTGCTCAGGGGGGCCGTGCACTTCGCACCTCCCGGAAGGAAGCCATCAGCCATGGCCATGGACGCCATCTCCGTCATCCGCACCAAGCGGGACCGCGGTGAGCTGACCGACGAGCAGATCGACTGGGTCATCGACGCGTACACCCGCGGCGAGGTCGCCGACTACCAGATGGCCGCGCTCAACATGGCGATCCTGCTCAACGGCATGAACCGCCGCGAGATCGCCCGCTGGACCGCGGCCATGATCGCCTCCGGCGAGCGCATGGACTTCTCCTCGCTGTCCCGCCCGACGGCGGACAAGCACTCCACGGGCGGCGTGGGCGACAAGATCACGCTCCCGCTCGCGCCTCTCGTGGCGGCCTGCGGTGCCGCCGTCCCGCAGCTCTCCGGGCGCGGCCTCGGCCACACCGGCGGCACCCTGGACAAGCTGGAGTCGATCCCCGGCTGGCGCGCGCTGCTCTCCAACGAGGAGATGCTGCACGTCCTCGACACCACGGGCGCGGTCATCTGCGCGGCCGGCGACGGCCTCGCCCCCGCCGACAAGAAGCTGTACGCCCTGCGTGACGTCACCGGCACGGTCGAGGCGATCCCCCTGATCGCCTCCTCGATCATGTCGAAGAAGATCGCCGAGGGCACCGGCTCCCTGGTCCTGGACGTGAAGGTGGGCACGGGCGCCTTCATGAAGACGATCGAGGACGCGCGCGAGCTGGCGTCCACGATGGTGGGCCTCGGCACCGACCACGGCGTCAGGACGGTCGCCCTCCTGACGGACATGTCCACCCCCCTCGGCCTCACGGCGGGTAACGCCCTGGAGGTCCGCGAGTCGGTGGAGGTCCTGGCGGGCGGCGGCCCGGCCGACGTCGTGGAACTCACCATCGCCCTGGCCCGCGAGATGCTGGACGCGGCCGGCGTGAAGGACGCGGACCCGGCGAAGGCGCTGGCCGACGGCTCGGCGATGGACGTCTGGCGCCGCATGATCGCGGCCCAGGGCGGTGACCCGGACGCTCCGCTCCCCACGTCGAAGGAGCAGCACGTCATCAAGGCCCCGGCCTCCGGTGTCCTGACCCGCCTCGACGCCTACGACATCGGCATCGCCGCCTGGCGCCTGGGTGCGGGCCGCGCCCGCAAGGAGGACCCGGTGCAGGCGGGCGCGGGTGTGGAGATGCACGCCAAGCCGGGCGACACGGTGACGGCGGGACAGCCCCTCCTGACCCTGCACACGGACACCCCCGAGCGCTTCGAGTACGCGCTCCAGGCGGTGGAGGGTTCTTACGACATCGCTGCCCCGGGGACGGACTTCACGGCGTCGCCGGTGGTGCTGGAACGAATCGCCTGACCTGGGGATCTATCGTTCGGGTGAGCGGGACCGGCGGACCTTCGCCGGTCCCGTTCGGCGTGTTGGACGGGCCCATGGACGTGTTCGAGGGCGACTGCCTCCCGACCGGAAGGAGCGCCGGGCCGGCGCGATGAGTTACGGCCGCCCCGCCGGTCTACCGCACGTGGAGGACAAGACACCCGCTGTGTTCATGCTGGCCGGCCCCGTCACCCGGGACGAGGTGCCGGGGCTGTGCGACGACGTGCGGGCGCTGTTGGAGGTGAGCCGGGCCGGGGTCGTCGTGTGTGACGTGGGCGGGCTCGGGCCTCCGGGGCTCGGGACCGTCGACCTGCTGGCGCGGCTGGAACTGGCCGCCCGTCGGGCCGGCGGGCGGATACGGCTCCGGGCTCCCTGCCCGGGACTACGCGCTCTCCTCGATCTTGCCGGGCTCCGCTTCCAGGTGGAGGGGGAGGCCGAAGAGAGGGAACCAGCGCTGGGTGTCGAGGAAGAAGTGGAACCCGGTCAGTCGGCCGTCTGAGATCTCCAGGACCTGGATCGACCACGGTGTGAAGCCGCCCGCCTCCGGGTCCGGCTTGTACTGGGCGAAGCCCGGCAGCCCGTTGACCTGCACGGGCAGCAGGCGGGAGCCGGCGCAGGCGGCGCCCAGGGTGGTCATGAAGCCGGTGATGTCGTCGTGGCCGGTCAGCCACAGGTCGAACGGCGGCATCGTCATGACGGCGTCCTCGTGCAGCAATGCCGTGAGCGCCGTCATGTCGTAGCCCTCGAAGGCCTTCACATAGCGCTCCAGGAGTTTCTGCTGCTCCTCGTCGAGCGGGTCGGAGACCGCCGCGTCGCCGCCCGCCTGCTCCCGCTCGGCGAGCGTCGCCCGGGCCCGCTGCAACGCGCTGTTGACCGAGGCGACCGTGGTGTCCAGCAGTTCGGCGACCTCGCTCGCCTTCCACGCCAGCACCTCGCGCAGGATCAGCACCGCCCGCTGCTTGGGCGGCAGCTGCTGGAGGGCCGCCATGAACGCCAGCCGGACCGACTCCTTGGCGACGGCCGCCTCCGCCGGGTCCTCGACCGTCGGCAGCACGCGCGCGTCCGGCATCGGCTCCAGCCAGGTGTTGTCCGGGCGGGGGGACAGGGCCGCCTGCGCGAGGGGTGTCGAGTCGGTGAGGTCCATGGGGCGGGCCCGCTTGTTGCCCGCCGTCAGCATGTCCAGACACACGTTCGTCGCGATCCGGTACAGCCACGAGCGCAGGCTGGAGCGGCCCTCGAACGTGTCGTAGCTCCGCCAGGCCCGCACCAGGGTGTCCTGCACCGCGTCCTCGGCCTCGAAGGAGGAACCGAGCATGCGGTAGCAGTACCCGGTCAGCTCGGTCCGGTGCTTCTCCAGTGCGACATCGAGGTCTGCCGTCGCCGTGCCGTTGCCCATCGTCGTCCACCCACCCCTGTGGCCGTTCTGTTCACGCGCCTTGAGCGCCCCAGCACTCCGGAAGCTACCGCAGCCCACTGACAACGGCTCCCTGAGCGCGCAGCAGCCCCCACCCCGCGCCCGCGGGCTGACCCTCAGCACGGGGCCGTCGTGGCTGGTCACGCCCCGCGGCGGAGCCGCTGACGGACACGGCCCCGCGCCGCTGGGGAGTCGCAGTCGCGGCGAAGGTCAGTGCGCCGCCACCGGCGCCCGCCGGGCAGCCACCCGGGCCGCCCGTGAGCCGAGGACCGTGATCGTCACGACGCCGAGGACCGCGAAGATCCCCACGGTGACGGTGCCGGCCCAGCCGCCCGCGTGGAAGGCCATCGCGCCGACCGTGCTGCCGGCGCTGGAGCCGATGTAGTACGCGGACTGGTAGAGCGCGGAGGCCTGGGCGCGGCCGTGGGTGGCCGTCTTGCTGACCGCCGAGGAGGCGACCGCGTGCCCCGCGAAGAAGCCCGCGGTGATCAGCACCAGCCCCAGCAGGACCAGGGGGAGGGAGTCGGCCAGGGACAGGAGCAGGCCCGCCGCCGTCGTGCCGCCCGCCAGGTACAGCGCGCCCCGGCGGCCGAGACGGCCCACCAGGCGGCCCGCCGTCGACGCGGACACCGTACCGACCAGGTACACCAGGAAGATCGAGCCCACGATGCCCTGCGGAAGCGAGAACGGCGCCTCGGTCAGGCGGTAGCCGATCACCGTGTACACGCCGCCGAACACTGTCATGAACAGCGCGCCGATCGCGTACAGGCGGCGCAGCAGCGGGTCGGAGAGGTGGTCGCGGACCGTGCCGAGCAGGACATGCGGACGCAGCGAGCCGGGCTTGAAGTGCTGCGGCGCCGGCAGCAGCAGACGGAACGCCGCCGCGCAGGCCACCGCGATCACACCGATCACCCCGAGCGCGACCCGCCAGCCCCACTCCTGCGCGACCCAGCCGGTGATCACCCGGCCGCTCATCCCGCCGACGCTGTTGCCCGCCACGAACAGCCCGATCGCCGTGACCAGCGCCTTCGGCCGGACCTCCTCGGCCAGATACGCCGTCGCCGACGCCGGAAGACCGGCCAGCGCCGCGCCCTGCACCGCCCGCAGCACCACCAGCGTGCCGATCGACGGCGCGAAGGGCACCAGCAGGCCGACGCCCACCGCGACCGCCAGCGAGGCCGTCATCACCGTACGGCGGCCGAAGCGCTCCGAGAGGGCACTCATCGGCAGCACGAACAGCGCCAGACCGCCGGTCGCGGCCGCCACCGTCCAGCTCGCCTTGCTCGCCGCGACCCCGAACTCCCCGGAGATCAGCGGCAGCAGGGCCTGCGTGGAGTAGAGGAGGGCGAAGGTCGCGACTCCGGCGAGGAAGAGCGCGAAGCTCATCCGGCGGTAGCCGGGCCCGCCCGGCGTCAGGCGGGAGTCGGCATCGGAGGAACGGACGGGCGAGACGGCGTCCACGCTGGTGGACGCCCCGGTACTGGCGGGAGACATGCCTCGAAGCTACGTACGGCCCTGCTCATCCGTCCAATGCATGGATTCGCCATAATCGTTCCCATGGTGCATCAGCAAAGCTCACAGGCTCGACTGTCACCGTCCGGTGACACAGAAGACATGACGGAGATGTCGAAGTTGCTGGCGCCCCGCCTCGCCTACTTCGCCGGCGTCGCCCGCACCGAGCACGTCACCCGGGCCGCCCACGAGATGAACGTCCCCCAGTCGACCCTCTCGCGCGCGATGGCCCGCCTGGAACAGGACCTGGGCGTCGACCTGTTCGCCCGCCACGGCCGCACCGTCTCCCTCACCACCGCCGGCCGCACCTTCCTCGCCTCCGTCGAACGCGCCCTGGCCGAGGTCGAGCGGGCCGCCGAGGAGGTCCGCGCCGACGCCGACCCGGCCACCGGCAAGGTCGCCTTCGGCTTCCTGCACACCATGGGCGCCGAGACCGTACCGGGCCTCCTGCACGCCTTCCGCGCCGACCACCCGCGCATCCGCTTCAGCCTCGTCCAGAACTACGGCGAGGCGATGCTGGAGCGGCTGCGCGCGGGAGAGCTGGACCTCTGCCTCACCTCCCCGGTCCCCGACGCCCCCGACCTCGTCGCCCGCCGCCTCGACGAGCAGAAGCTGCGTCTCGTCGTCCCGGCCGACCACCGCCTGGCCGCCCGGCGCCGTATCCGCCTGGCCGAGGCGTCGGACGAAACGTTCGTCACCCTGGAGCCGGGTTACGGCCTGCGCCGCATCACCGACGACCTCTGCAGACAGGCGGGCTTCCGCCCGAGGGTCGCCTTCGAGGGCGAGGAGGCGGAAACCCTGCGGGGCCTGGTGGCGGCAGGGCTGGGCGTCGCCCTCCTCCCTCCGCCGACCGTGCCCAGGCCAGGAGTCGTGGAGCTGACCGTGACGGCCCCGAAGGCGGCACGAGAAATCGGCGTCGCCTGGCTGGCAGACCGCCCGGACACACCCCCCGTAGCGGCCTTCAAGAAGTTCCTGCTCTCCAGAAGAGGCAATCTCCTGCCCGCCTGAGGGGCGCGGGGAACTGCGCGATCAACCACAGACCACCCGCACACCGAACACAACACCAGGCCCCGAGCTCTACCGTCTGAACGACTTACCGAACCCCGCAGCCAACGGCATCCTCAAACCGATCGGAGGCGGCGCAGCCAACGCATCCTCCACCGGCCGGGACACCGAACACCCGAACAGCGCCCCCATCACGAAGTCCACCGCAAGACACAGCACTTCATCCCGATGCTGATGCAACCCATGGCCATCGGAGTGCACTTCGAACCGGCACACATCCCGATTCACCTTCTTCGCCCGCGCCGCGAGGCGGAACGACAGCTCGGGATCGGCCCGTTCGTCGTTCGTGCCGTGCACGATCAGCACCTGCCGCCCCACCAGCTGCTTCACCGGCTCGGCGGGCGCGGCCACATCCTCCTCCGGCAGCCAAGGGGCGACCGCGACCACCGAGTTGACGGCCTCGTGCCCGCCCGCCCGCAGCGCGGCCCGCCCGCCCATGCCGAGCCCCACCAGGCATACGGGAACATCTCCGTACCGTCGTACGATCTCGTCGGCGGCCCACTCCGCATCCCCCGCCGGATGCGCCTCGCTGCCGTTCCAGCCCCGGTAGCGGTAGTGGACGGTATGGACAGCCAACCCCTCCGTCCGGCCCGCGCGAGCGAACCTGCGGCCCAGGGAGCGGGCGAAGGAGGCCGCCCGGACGAGGGACGGCCTGCGGGCGGACACCTCCTCGCCGCCGGGGAGCAACAGCACCGCTCCGCTCACCGCCGTCGGCTCCGGGCCGACTGCCTTTCCCAGCCTGGCCGTTCGAACCGGCGTCGCTTGCTGTCCCATGACAGAACAGTGTCAGAAGGCGTGGTGTACGAAACCCGTCCGGGCGGTCACCGTTGCGTATCGACGGAAAAGTGCCGTCGCGTCGAGTGGCATACAGCGGGCGCTCTACGCGCGTAGGCGTTAGAGTGCGGAAATGACGAGCCAGACTGCACCGACTGGGACCGTCCCGACGAACGTCCCGACGCCGGACCAGATCCGCCGGGCACCCAAGGTTCTGCTGCACGATCACCTCGACGGCGGGCTCCGCCCCGGAACCGTCGTAGAACTCGCCCGGCAAACGGGCTATTCCCAGCTCCCCGAGACCGACCCCGACAAGCTGGGCATCTGGTTCCGGGAGGCAGCCGACTCCGGCTCGCTGGAACGGTATCTGGAGACCTTCTCGCACACCGTCGGCGTGATGCAGACCCGCGAGGCGCTGATCCGGGTCGCGCGGGAGTGTGCCGAGGACCTCGCCGAGGACGGCGTCGTCTACGCCGAGGTGCGGTACGCGCCCGAGCAGCATCTGGAGGCCGGGCTGAGCCTCGAAGAGGTGGTCGAGGCGGTCAACGAGGGCTTCCGGCAGGGGGAGCGGCTCGCCCGGGAGAACGGCCACCGCATCCGGGTCGGCGCCCTGCTGACCGCCATGCGGCACGCGGCCCGCGCCCTGGAGATCGCCGAACTCGCCAACCGGTACCGCGACCTGGGCGTGGTCGGCTTCGACATCGCCGGCGCCGAGGCCGGCTACCCGCCCACCCGGCACCTGGACGCCTTCGAGTACCTCAAGCGCGAGAACAACCACTTCACCATCCACGCCGGCGAGGCCTTCGGGCTGCCGTCCATCTGGCAGGCGCTGCAGTGGTGCGGCGCGGACCGGCTCGGGCACGGGGTGCGGATCATCGACGACATCGAGGTCCGCGAGGACGGCTCGGTCAAGCTCGGCCGGCTGGCCTCGTACGTCCGGGACAAGCGCATCCCGCTGGAGATGTGCCCCAGCTCCAACCTCCAGACCGGGGCCGCGCCCTCGTACGCCGAGCATCCGATCGGGCTGCTGCGGCGGCTTCACTTCAGGGCGACGGTCAACACGGACAACAGGCTGATGTCGCACACCAGCATGAGCCGGGAATTTGAGCATCTCGTCGATGCGTTCAGTTACACGCTTGACGATCTGCAATGGTTCTCCGTCAATGCGATGAAATCGGCGTTCATTCCTTTCGATGAACGACTCGCGATGATCAATGACGTGGTCAAGCCCGGATATGCAGAGTTGAAATCCGAATGGCTGTTCCGGCAGACCGCTTCCACCAGCGGTTCTTCCGGTTCGGACGGATAGCGGCGGGTCGATCGGCGGCGCGAAATGCGAACGGGTCTTCACAATCCGTCCGCATTTCGGTGTTTGCGGGGGGTGGTACGGCATGTTTACGGTCGAGAACCGCTCAAGCCGCTTTTTATCTCCCCGTCTCCGTATTCAAGGACGCAATTACAATGAAGCAGTCTGCTGTCAAGACCATCGGTGTGGCCGCCCTCGGTGCCGCCTTCGCCGCCATCGGCGCGGGTGCCGCGAACGCGGCCCCGGCCGTCCCGGACGCGACTCAGGCCCTGGGCGCCGTCAAGGCGCTGCCGGCCGAGAACGTCGGCAAGGTGCTGCCGGGCGCCGGCCAGGCGCTCGCCCAGGGGCGGAGTGCCGTCGGTGCCGGGATGGCCGCTGCCCAGCCGGCCGTCGCGAAGGTCCCCGCCAACCCGCCGACCGCGCCGGTCAACGGGCTGATCGGCGGACTGCCGCCGCTGCAGAGCCTGCCCGGACACGGTTCGCCGGTGCAGGGCATTCAGCTCAGCTGACGTCCGCCGCACCACAACGCCGCTGGGGCGCTCCCGGACTGCTCCGGGGCGCCCCAGCGGCGTTGTGGTGCGGACTCACCAGGCGGCGGCCTTGGCCTTGTCCTCCGCCGGCAGCAGGATCCACAGCGCTATGTAGAGCAGGAACTGCGGGCCGGGCAGCAGACAGGACAGCAGGAAGATCACCCGCATCGTCGTCGCGGAGGTGCCGAAGCGCCGTGCCAGCGCTGCGCACACTCCGCCGATCATGCGGCCGTGGGTGGGGCGGGCAAGGGCGGTCATGTCGGCTCCTTCGTGAGCTGCGGTCAAAGGCGGCCCGACCGGCTGCCTCAGCTGCCTTCCACGCTACGGAGACGAAGGGGGCAAAGCGTCGCTCTACGGGGCGATACCGACCCTGGGAATCGTCGGGGTCCGACCCTGAGGGAGGTCCTCCTGGGCGGTGACCTTCCCGGCCGCGAAGGGCTCGCGCTCGGCCCGCCGCCGTAGCCAGGCCCGGCCGGCGGGCACCACGGCCAGGTGGGCCAGGGCCACCCCCACGGTGTTCAGCAGCAGCGAGTCGACGTCCACGACCCTGCCGGGCACACCGGTCTGCAGCAGGGCGATCCCGAGGGAGATCAGGGCGCCCGCGGCCGCCGTACGGATCAGGGAGGCGAGCGGGGAGACGGCGAGCCTGCCGTGCGCCATCGGCAGCAGCACACCCAGCGGCGCGAGCAGGGCCACCCCCTCGCCGAGGGGCCTGGCCGCCTCGGGCCAGCCCAGCGCCAGATCGGCCCGGATGCCGGCCAGCGGGTGCAGATTGGCGGGCATCACCCAGGGCACGTCCAGGGGCCGCAGCATCAGCCAGGCGACGAGCGCGAGATGCGCGACGAGGAGGACACTCCCTGTCACCCGGATGCGGATCTCGGCGCTGCCGCCGATGAAGCCTTGACGCTGCACGCTCCCCAAGACGCACCCGTGTGCACGATCGGTTCCGCATCCGTCACGCGGATGCACATGAGGCGTCCGCCACACGGGCCCGCCACGGCGGCTCAGCCCGCCCTGACCTCGCTGGACGGCGGCTGGGAGCTGCCCGGCCGGCTACGGACGTCGTCGGTGCACTCGTAACGGCGCAGGGGCCCGGAGCCCGGGCCGCCCAGGATCACCGAGCCGTCGCCCTCCGTCGCCGCCGAGTCGGACAGCGTGCACACGAGCTGGGCGAGGGCGTAGGAGGTGAGCCGGGCCGGCCCGCCGCTCAGCCGCAGTGCGTCCTCCGGGTCCTTCGGGCCCGGACCGGTCACGCTCAGGCCGCCCGGCACGTACGTCGCGTAGCCCGCCGCCCGCTCGGCGGGCGAAGGGGACGCGGCGAGCTGGTCCAGCAGACCCTGCGCCACGATGACCCGGTGCCGCGCGTCCGCAGTGCCCTCCGGGACCCGCACGGTGCGGTCGACGGTCACCAGGGACGAGCCGCACAGCAGGAAGACCTGCACCGGCACCCCGTGCGAGGACTGCGTCGACAGGTCGGACCGGGTCAGCGAGCACGGCACCCGGGAGGGCGCCGCGCCGAAGTCCGTCGGCACCTCGGTGGCCCGGATCCCGCACCCGGTGAGCAGCCCGGCGAGGAGGGGCAGCGCCAGCAGGCGCCGTACGGTCCCTGCGGTCATGACCCCTCCTTCCCGGTTTCCCCGGCCTCGTTCTCCTTGGTGCCTTCGCCGTTCTCCTCCGTCAGCCGTGAGGCGTCCCGCGGCAGCCGCAGCGTGAACACCGCTCCGCCGTCCGGGGAGTTGGCGGCGGTGATCTCACCGCCGTGGATGTGGGCGTTCTCCAGCGCGATGGACAGGCCCAGACCGCTGCCCTCGGAGCGCGGCCGGGAGGCGCTGGCCTTGTAGAAGCGGTCGAAGACGTGTGGCAGGACGTCCTCGGGGATGCCGGGCCCGTGGTCGCGCACCGCGATGACCAGATCGTCGCCGTCGATCCGCACCGACACCCGCACCGGCGAGCCGCCGTGCTTGAGCGCGTTGCCGATCAGGTTGGCGAGGATCACGTCCAGGCGGCGCGGGTCGAGCCGGGAGTGGATGCCGCGTTCGGCGTCCAGCTCGACGGCGTCCAGCCAGGCGCGGGCGTCGATGCAGGCGGTGATCTGGTCGGCGAGGTCGACGTCGTCCAGGACCAGACGGGCGGTGCCCGCGTCGAAGCGGGTGACCTCCATCAGGTTCTCGACCAGGGAATTCAGCCGCCGTGTCTCGCTGACCACCAGCCGTACGGCCGGTTCGATCATCGGGTCCATGCTCCCCGACTCCGCCTCCAGCTCCTCCTCCAGCACCTCCGTGACGGCGGTGATGGCGGTCAGCGGGGTGCGCAGCTCGTGCGACATGTCGGCGACGAACCGCCGGGACGCCTCGTCCCGGGCGGCCATGTCGGCGACCCGTTTCTCCAGCGCCTCGGCCGCGTTGTTGAACGTCCGTGACAGATCGGCGAGTTCATCGGTGCCCGACACCCGCAGCCGGGTGTCCAGCCTGCCCTCGCCGAGGCGCCGGGCGGCCACCCCGAGCCGGTGCACCGGCTTCAGCACGGTCGTGGCGGCGGCCTGCGCGAGCAGCGCCGAGCCGATCAGCGCGAGGCCCGTCGCGATCCCCAGCGACCAGGCCAGCGAGTTGAGGTCCTTGGCCTCCGGCTCCAGCGACTTGGAGATGTAGCCCGTCGGGCCGCCGCCGATCAGCCTCGTACCGGCCACCAGATACGGCGTGCCGTGCTGGTCGACCCGCTGCCAGTACAGGTGGTACGGCGACTTGTTGCTGTCGGTCACCTTCTGCCGCTTGTTCACCGCGGCGCGCAGCGACCCCGGCACGTCCTCCATCGAGAAGCCGTTGATGCCGCCCGAATTGCCGTACACCGTCTTGCCGCTCGCGTCCTCGGCGACCAGCAGCACGCTGAACCGCTGGCTGCTGGCGGCCATCTGGCCCGCCGCACGCTGCAGTTCGTCCTGCGAGGGGTGCACAGGCAGCGCACCCGCCCGGTTCTGCATCTCCTGCTGGAAGTCGCGCAGCACCGCGTCCTGGGCGCGGGTGAGCACGGCCTCCCGGTTCAGCCAGTACGCGATGCCCGACGCCGACACCGCGGCGGTGAGCGCGACCAGCCCGAAGACGACGACCAGCCGCAGCCTGAGGCTGGTGAACCTGAGCCGCGACAGATTTCCCTTGCGCCCCGCGGCCCAGCCGCGCAGCCCCCCTCGCGTATCGGTCACTGAGGGGTGTCCAGGCGGTAGCCGACACCACGGACGGTACGGATCAGGGTCGGGGACGAGGGCACGTCCTCCACCTTGGCGCGCAGCCGCTGTACACACGCGTCCACCAGGCGCGAGTCGCCCAGGTAGTCGTGCTCCCAGACCAGCCGCAGCAACTGCTGCCGCGACAGCGCCTGGCCGGGCCGCCGGCTCAGCTCCAGCAGCAGCCTGAGCTCGGTCGGCGTCAGCTGCAGGTCCTCGCCGTTCTTCGTCACGGTCATCGCCGACCGGTCGATGACGAGGCTGCCGAAGGTCGCCGAGTCGCTGGACTCGCGCTCCCCGCGCCGCAGCACGGCCCGGATCCGGGCGTCCAGCACCCGGCCCTGAACCGGCTTGACGACGTAGTCGTCGGCCCCGGACTCCAGCCCGACCACCACGTCGATGTCATCGTTGCGGGCGGTCAGCAGGATGATCGGCAGCTGGTCGGTGCGCCGGATGCGCCGGCACACCTCGAACCCGTCGATGCCGGGCAGCATCACGTCCAGCACGATCAGATCCGGCCGCTGCTCGCGCAGCAGCTTCAGACCGTCCTCACCGCTGGCAGCGGTGGCCACCCGATGACCCTGGCGCGTCAGGGAGAGCTCCAGGGCCGTGCGGATGGCGTCGTCGTCCTCGATCAGCAACAGGGAAGGCACGGGCACATTCTGGCCCATGGACGGCCTCCCGTACGACCTGTGGTCGAGGTGTGGTGTGTACGGCCCTGCCCGCGCCCGCTGGCGCCACCCCCTGTGCCCGGCCTGTGACTCCTCTGGGCCGGACCCCTGTGACAGGTCTGTGACAGTCGGCTGACACGGCCATGAAGGTCGCTCGGCAAGCTTTTCGGCACAGGCAAGCAAGCACCACCGAGCAAGCCGAACACCGGAAGTCCACGACGGGGAGCGCGAGATGAACACGCTGCACAGCATCAGCACCAGCGCAGTGGTCACGCGTCTGCACGACGTACACCGGGGTTCCGAGAAGTCCGGCGCCGTGAGCGGGCGGGGGTGCGCTCGCGGCGCCGGGCGTCAGCACACCGGTTACATGACGGTGGTTGACGCGTACACGGGGGAAACGCACGGGGGATCCGCGTACAGGGAGGACTCGGGGGAGCGCCGTTCGCTGACCGAGGCGGAGTTCACCGCCTACGTCCAGGAGCGCCGCGCCTCCCTGTACGCCACCGCCTACCACCTGACCGGCGACCGCTTCGAGGCCGAGGACCTGCTGCAGAGCGCGCTGTTCTCGACGTACAAGGCGTGGGAGCGGATCAGCGACAAGGCGGCGGTCGGCGGCTACCTGCGCCGCACCATGACCAACCTGCACATCAGCGCCTGGCGGCGCCGCAAGCTCAACGAGTACCCGACCGAGGAACTGCCGGAGACGCCCGGCGAGACGGACGCGATGCGCGGCACCGAGCTGCGCGCGGTCCTGTGGCAGGCGCTGGCCCGGCTGCCCGAACTCCAGCGCACCATGCTGGTCCTGCGTTACTACGAGGGCCGTACGGACCCGGAGATCGCGGAGATCCTCGGCATCAGTGTCGGCACGGTGAAGTCCAGCATCTGGCGGTCGCTCCGCCGGCTGCGTGAGGACGAGGTCCTCAGCTTCGGCCGTGACGAGGAGAACGCCTTCGGCGAACTGGTCGCCTGAAGGCAGGGGGCCGCTGGGGGGTGGCCCTGCGGGGGGAAAACGGGGGACCACGGGGGACCACTGGGGGGTGGGCCCACGGGGAAACACGGGGGAGCGTGAAGAACGGGACTGGAGGGCCGGGGGGTCCATCCAGTCCCGTTTACGTTTCCGTGCGTCCGGTTACGCCGGCGTCTGCTGCCGTACCTGCCGCCCCGCTGCCGCGGCGGCCAGCCGGCTCAGTGCCTCGTCCCGGTCGCAGGGGTGGGCGCCCAGCGAGACCTGGCGGGCCACGATCGAGCGCTCGGCGCGCATCAGCCGCCAGCCGCGGCGGACCAGGAACGGCACCGACTTGCGGCCCTCCTTCAGGTCCCGCAGGAAGCGCCGGCGGAAGGTGGTGAACGGACCACGGCTCAGGCACAGCGCGTCCGCCAGCAGGCCCAGCTCGCGGCAGCGCTCCACGATCTCCGCGGCGAAGACGCCCTCCGCGATGAACAGCGGGGTGCGCCCGATGTGCAGCGTCTCCTCGCCGGTACGGGCGCTCAGCGCGATGTCGTACACCGGCACGGGCGTCGACCCCGAGGCGCAGAGGCGGGCGATGGCCTCCACCGCGACGTCGGTGTCCCACGACCGAGGGTGGTCCCAGTCGATGTCCGAACTCCCGTCCACCAGGGGCAGTGTCGGGTCGTCGCCCTCCTTGTAGAAGTCGTCGAGGCGCAGGACGGGCAGCCCGGAACGGGCGGCGACGAGTGACTTGCCCGAGCCCGAAGGGCCGCAGAGCAGAACGACACGGGCGGGGGACGGGGGATGAATGCTCACGGAACACCAGTTTGACGCATGGCGAGCCTCCTGCCGACCCCGCGGGTCGGCTTTGGAGCGCGCATCACAACTCAATTACTGTTCGTGTCGACCCGATAACTATGCGTACACGAAGGTGGCGTCAGCGATGGCACGACATGTCTCCCCTCATATCCCCGCCGCCCAGCGCGCCTTGGTGGCCCTCGCGGCCGCCGGGGTGGCCCTGGGCGCGGCCGCGCCGACGGCGGCCGCGCACGCCGGCCCGGGCGCCCGGCTGCCCTCGCACCCCGGCTCGGTCCGTCACTTCAGCGGCCCGCTCCCCGGTCTCAAGGCCGGCTCCCTCGTCGCCCCCGGTGACACCGGTGACAAGGGCGTCGTCGGCGACCTCGGCGAATTCACCGGCCCGCTGGCACAGGTGTGGTCGATCGGCGCGGTGCCGGCGGTGGGGTCGGTGGGTGGACTGATGGGCGGCGGCAAGTCCTGAGCCGCACACGAGGAGAGCCGCGCCGCCCCCGGACGGAGGGGCGGCGCGGCTCTCGGCCTGTGGGGTGTCGTCAGTACGACGAGCCGGACGCGCCCAGCGAGCCCGTCGGGTGCCAGACCGTCTTCGTCTCCAGGAACGCCGTCATGCGCTCGGTCCCCGGAGTCGCCGACCAGTTGTCCACAGCCTGTGGACGAAGGACGCGCTTCAGGTTGTCCGCGGCCGCGATCTCCAGCTCCTTCGCCAGCACCTCGTCGGCGCCCGCGAGGTCGATCGCGTTGACGTCCTGGTGCGCGGCCAGCGGCGCCGCGATCTCCGCCGTACGGCCGGACAGGACGTTGACGACACCGCCGGGCAGATCGGAGGTGGCCAGGACCTCACCCAGGGACAGCGCCGGGAGCGGGGACTTCTCGCTCGCGATCACGATCGCCGTGTTGCCGGTCGCGATCACCGGGGCGATCACCGAGACCAGACCGAGGAAGGATGACTCCTGCGGCGCCACTACGGCCACCACGCCGGTCGGCTCGGGGGAGGACAGGTTGAAGAACGGGCCCGCGACCGGGTTCGCGCCGCCGACCACCTGGGAGATCTTGTCGGTCCAGCCCGCGTACCAGACCCAGCGGTCGATCGCGGCGTCGACCTGCGCGGCAGCCTTGGACTTGGACAGCCCCTCCGCGTCGGCCACTTCGCGCACGAACTGCTCGCGACGGCCCTCCAGCATCTCGGCGATGCGGTAGAGGATCTGGCCGCGGTTGTACGCGGTCGCGCCGGACCAGGCGCCGAACGCCTTGCGGGCGGCGACGACCGCGTCACGGGCGTCCTTGCGGGAGGACTGGGGAGCGTTGGCCAGCCAGTTGCCCTTGGAGTCCGTCACCTCGTACACCCGGCCGCTCTCGGAACGCGGGAACTTGCCGCCCACGTACAGCTTGTAGGTCTTGAAGACCGAAAGTCGCAGGTCGGTCTTTTCCGTCTTCTCAGACATCGAGGTACGCCTCCAGGCCGTGGCGGCCGCCCTCGCGGCCGAAGCCCGACTCCTTGTAGCCGCCGAACGGCGACGTGGGGTCGAACTTGTTGAACGTGTTGGACCAGACGACACCGGCGCGCAGCTTGTTCGCGACGGCCAGGATCCGGGAGCCCTTCTCCGTCCAGATACCGGCGGACAGGCCGTACTGGGTGTTGTTGGCCTTGGCTACGGCCTCGTCGGGCGTACGGAAGGTGAGGACCGACAGCACCGGGCCGAAGATCTCGTCGCGGGCGATGGTGTGCGCCTGGGTGACGTTCGTGAAGAGCGTCGGGGCGAACCAGTAGCCGGAGGAGGGGAGCTCACAGGCCGGGGACCAGCGCTCGGCGCCCTCCGCCTCGCCCTGCTCGGTGAGCGCGGTGATCCGGGCCAGCTGCTCGGCGGAGTTGATCGCGCCGATGTCGGTGTTCTTGTCCAGCGGGTCGCCGAGACGCAGGGTCGACAGGCGGCGCTTGAGGGAGTCCAGCAGCTCGTCCTGGATCGACTCCTGGACCAGCAGGCGGCTGCCTGCGCAGCAGACCTGGCCCTGGTTGAAGAAGATGCCCGTGACGATGCCCTCGACGGCCTGGTCGATCGGGGCGTCGTCGAAGACGATGTTGGCGCCCTTGCCGCCCAGTTCGAGGGTGAGCTTCTTGCGGGTGCCGGCGACGGTCCGCGCGATCTCCTTGCCGACGGCCGTGGAGCCGGTGAAGGCGACCTTGTTCACGTCCGGGTGCGAGACGAGGGCGGCGCCCGTGTCGCCGTAGCCCGGAAGGATGTTGACGACACCCTTGGGCAGGCCCGCCTGGCGGCAGATGTCCGCGAAGAAGAGCGCGGAGAGCGGGGTGGTCTCGGCGGGCTTCAGCACCACCGTGTTGCCGGTCGCCAGCGCCGGGGCGATCTTCCACGCCAGCATCAGGAGCGGGAAGTTCCAGGGGATGACCTGGCCCGCGACGCCCAGCGGACGCGGGTTCGCGCCGAAGCCGGCGTGGTCGAGCTTGTCCGCCCAGCCCGCGTAGTAGAAGAAGTGCGCGGCGACCAGCGGGAGGTCCGCGTCGCGGGTCTCCTTGATCGGCTTGCCGTTGTCCAGCGTCTCCAGGACGGCCAGCTCGCGGCTGCGCTCCTGGATGATGCGGGCGATGCGGAACAGGTACTTGGCGCGCTCGGAGCCGGGCAGCGCCGACCACTTCTCGAACGCCTTGCGGGCGGCCTTCACCGCGCGGTCGACGTCCGCCTCCCCGGCCTGGGCCACCTCGGAGAGGACCTCCTCGGTGGACGGCGAGACCGTCTTGAAGACCTTGCCGTCGGCCGCTTCCACGAACTCGCCGTCGATGAACAGGCCGTAGGAAGGGGCGATGTCGACGACCGAGCGGGACTCGGGCGCCGGTGCGTACTCGAATACGGAAGCCATGATGATCAGTCCACCGTCACGTAGTCGGGGCCGGAGTAGCGGCCGGTGGCCAGCTTCTGACGCTGCATCAGCAGGTCGTTCAGGAGCGAGGAGGCGCCGAAGCGGAACCAGTGGTTGTCCAGCCAGTCCTCGCCCGCGGTCTCGTTGACCAGGACCAGGAACTTGATGGCGTCCTTGGTGGTGCGGATGCCGCCCGCGGGCTTCACGCCGACCTGGACGCCGGTCTGGGCGCGGAAGTCGCGCACCGCCTCCAGCATGAGGAGGGTGTTGGCGGGGGTCGCGTTGACGGCGACCTTGCCGGTCGACGTCTTGATGAAGTCCGCGCCCGCCAGCATGCCCACCCAGCTCGCCCGGCGGATGTTGTCGTACGTCGACAGCTCGCCGGTCTCGAAGATGACCTTCAGCCGGGCGCTCGTCCCGCAGGCCTCCTTCACGGCGACGATCTCGTCGTACACCTTCAGGTACTTGCCCGCGAGGAACGCGCCCCGGTCGATGACCATGTCGATCTCGTCGGCGCCCGCGGCGACGGCGTCCCGGACGTCGGCCAGCTTGACGTCGAGGGCGGCACGGCCGGCCGGGAAGGCGGTGGCGACCGAGGCGACCTTCACGCCGGAGCCGGCGACGGCCTCCTTGGCCGTGGCCACCATGTCGGGGTAGACGCAGACCGCGGCGGTGGCGGGGGCGGTACGGTCCGTCGGGTCGGGGTGGACCGCCTTGGCGCCGAGCGCCCGGACCTTGCCCGGGGTGTCCGCGCCTTCCAGCGTCGTCAGGTCGACCATCGAGATGGCGAGGTCGATGGCGTACGCCTTCGCGGTGGTCTTGATGGAACGGGTGCCGAGAGACGCGGCGCGCGCCTCCAGGCCGACCGCGTCGACGCCGGGCAGCCCGTGGAGGAAGCGGCGCAGCGTGCTGTCGGACGCGGTGACGTCAGCGAGAGCGTGTGCGGGGGATGCAGTGGTGGGCATGGTCACCAGACGAGCATATCTACGCGCGTAGCGGCTGTATAGCCCCGGGTGCTCATTGCCTGGTCGGAGGTCACGGATGAGCGCCGGTATCGGGGCGTGCAGGGGCGGTCGCGGTGGCTTCGGGCAGAATCGGGGCCATGACGACCCCGGACCACCAGTCACCCGCGCCACAGCCCCCGGTACCCGCCGCGAAGGACCGGATCTACCGCTCGCCGTTGGCGCTGGTGGCCGGTGTGCTGCTGCTCGCGCTCGTCGGCTGGCTGGGCTTCGACGCGCTGGTCCACGGGCACGGGCGGACGCCCTGGCTCGCGCTCGCCGGGCTGATCCTGATCGTGCCGCTGGTGGTCGCCTTCACCTTGCGCCCGGCCGTCTACGCGAACGACGACCGGCTGCGGATCCGCAACCCCTTCCGGCTGATCACCCTGCCCTGGGGCGAGATCGCCTCCCTGCGCTCCGGGTACACCAACGAGGCCGTCATGAAGTCCGGCGCCAAGTACCAGCTGTGGGCCATCCCGGTCTCGCTGCGCGCCCGCAAGAAGGCGGCACGGCGGCAGGCGCGGGTGGACTCGGCGGGCGCGGGTGGCGGGCGCGGTGTGCTCGGCGGGCGTGGCGGGCGGGCCGGGGGCGGGCTGGGCCTCGGCGGGTTCGGCGCGTTCGGTGATGCCGATGCCTCGACCGGTCCGGCGCGCGCGGAGACCGACAAGATCATGGACGACCTGCGGGAAGTCCTGGAGCGGCGCGGCGAGGCGGAGGCGGCTCAGGGGGAGGTCACCGTGCGCTGGGCCTACGAGGTGGCTGCGCCTGCGGTGGCCGGGGCGGTGCTGCTGGCGATTCTGCTGGCGATCGGGTGAGGCTGCTCTGCCGGTGAGGCGGGGCGTGTGAACGCCTGAAAGACGAAATGGGGTGCCCCGGGCGGGGGCACCCCATCGGTCTGCGTACGGATCAGATGCCGGCCGCTGCCGACAGGTCCCGCTTCAGGGCGGCCAGCAGTTCGTCGGCCTTCGTGCGGGCCGTCGGGAGGCCGGCGTGCGCGGCGACCGGGACGACGACCTCCAGGTAGCACTTCAGCTTGGGCTCGGTGCCGCTGGGGCGGACGATGACGCGGGCGCCGTCGAGGGTGTAGCGCAGGCCGTCGGTGGGCGGGAGCTTGTCCGTGCCCTGGGTGAGGTCCTCGGCGCGGACGACCGGCAGGCCCGCCAGCTCGGTCGGGGGCTGTTCGCGCAGGCGGTGCATCGCGTCCGCGATGATCGAGAGGTCCTGGACGCGGACCGAGAGCTGGTCGGTGGCGTGCAGGCCGTGCTCCACGGCCAGGTCGTCGAGGAGGTCGAGGAGGGTGCGGCCCTCCTCCTTGAGCTGCGAGGCCAGTTCCGTGATCAGGAGCGCGGCCGTGATGCCGTCCTTGTCGCGTACGCCCTCGGGGTCCACGCAGTAGCCGAGGGCCTCCTCGTAGCCGTAGCGCAGGCCCTCCACGCGGGCGATCCACTTGAAGCCGGTGAGGGTCTCCTCGTAGGGCAGGCCCGCCTTCTCGGCGATGCGGCCGAGGAGGGAGGAGGAGACGATCGACTCCGCGAAGGTGCCGGTGACGCCCCGGCCCACCAGGTGGGCGGCGAGCAGTGCGCCGACCTCGTCGCCGCGCAGCATCCGCCAGGCCTCGCCGTCGCGCACGGCCACCGCACACCGGTCGGCGTCCGGGTCGTTGGCGATCACCAGGTCCGGGACCGTCTCCCGGGCCTGGGCGAACGCCAGGTCCATGGCGCCCGGCTCCTCCGGGTTGGGGAAGGCCACCGTCGGGAAGTCCGGGTCCGGGTCGGCCTGCTCGGCGACCAGCACCGGCTCGGGGAAGCCGGCCCGGGCGAAGGCGGCGAGGAGGACGTCCTTGCCGACGCCGTGCATCGCCGTGTAGACCGTGCGGGCGGTGCGGGGGGAGCCGGGGGCGAGGACCGCGTCCGTACGGGCCAGGTAGGCGTCCAGGACCGCGTCGTCCAGGGTCTCCCACCCGCTCTCCGGGCGGGGTACGTCGTTCAGGGAGGCGATCGCGTCGATCTCGGCGGCGATCTCCGCGTCGGCGGGCGGGACGATCTGGGAGCCGTCACCGAGGTACACCTTGTAGCCGTTGTCCCGGGGCGGGTTGTGGCTGGCGGTGACCTCCACGCCCGCGACCGCGCCGAGGTGCCTTATCGCGAAGGCCAGCACGGGGGTGGGGAGGGGGAGGGGCAGGACCGCTGCGCGCAGGCCGGCCCCGGTCATCACGGCGGCGGTGTCCCGGGCGAAGTCTGCGGACTTGTGGCGGGCGTCGTAGCCGATGACGACGAGTCCGTCGGTGTGGCCCTGCTTCTTCAGGTACGCGGCGAGGCCGGCGGCGGCGCGGATGACGACGCTGCGGTTCATGCGCATCGGGCCGGCGCCCAGCTCACCTCGCAGGCCGGCGGTGCCGAACTGGAGGGTGCCACTGAAACGGGCCGACAGTTCCGTTACGTCACCGGCGTCGATCAGCTTGGCGAGTTCCTCACGGGTTTCCGCGTCGGGGTCCTCGGCGAGCCATGCCTGGGCCTTGGTGATCAGATCGTCGTGCACGTCGTGGTCAACCTCTCCTGTGTTGTGCCTGCTCTCCTGGGGGCTCCGCCCCCAGACCCCCGTTTCCCACCCGCCCATCCGACTCGGTCGGCCGTGAAGTGGACGGGCGGGATCGCGCTCAGCGCCACCGCAGCACCCGCGGTGCGCGCTTGCGCCACCGCAACACCCGCGGCGCACTCGCGTCGCCGCAGGTCCCCGCGCTGCTTACAGCTTGCCCAGTACCTGGCCGAGCAGCTCGCCCATCCGTGCCGCCGAGTCGCGGCCCGCCTGGAGGACCTCCTCGTGGTTGAGGGGCTCGCCGGTCATGCCTGCCGCGAGGTTGGTGACCAGGGAGATGCCCAGCACCTCGGCGCCCGCCTCGCGGGCGGCGATGGCCTCGAGGACCGTGGACATGCCGACCAGGTCCGCGCCGATCACGCGGGCCATGCGGATCTCGGCCGGGGTCTCGTAGTGCGGGCCGGGGAACTGCGCGTAGACGCCCTCCTCCAGGGTGGGGTCGATCTCCTTGCACAGGGCGCGCAGGCGGGGGGAGTAGAGGTCCGTCAGGTCGACGAAGTTGGCGCCGACGATCGGGGACGTGGCCGTCAGGTTGAGGTGGTCGCTGATCAGGACCGGCTGGCCGGGGCGCATGCCCTCGCGCAGACCGCCGCAGCCGTTGGTCAGCACGATGGTCTTGCAGCCGGCGGCGACGGCCGTGCGGACGCCGTGCGCGACGGCGGCGACACCGCGGCCCTCGTAGTAGTGCGTGCGGCCGAGGAAGACCAGCGCGCGCTTGTCACCGAAGGTGTACGAGCGGATCTTGCCGCCGTGTCCCTCGACGGCCGGCGGCGGGAAGCCGGGCAGCTCGGTGACCTGGAACTCGGCGTCGGGGGCCCCCAGGGCGTCGACGGCCGGAGCCCAGCCGGAGCCCATCACGAGGGCGACGTCGTGGGTCTCGGCGCCCGTGAGCTCGCGCAGGCGCGCGGCGGCCGCGTCGGCGGCGGCGTAGGGGTCGCCCTGGATGTCGTCCGGAAGAAGAGATGCGTTCACGCCGACGAGGGTAGCCGCTCTTCGCCTACGCGCGTAGATGACAGAGCCCACGGGATTGGGATCGTTGTCTTGTCGTTTTCGACAAAGGAGGGGCAAATCCGCAGCAAAACCCGCTGGGGCCCCTTGCTCGGCGCGCCCGGAGCGCCGTCCGGCTCGCCTCAGCAGGGGCGCTTGCGCAGCTCCATCACATAGTCGTGGGGCGCCCCGGCGGACTCGGCGGCATCGGCGATCTCCCCGAGGTACCGGGCCGACGGCAGCCCGCCCTCGTAGCCGTTCAGGACGTAGGCCCAGGCCGGTTCCTCGCCGTCCAGCGTGTGCGCGAGCACCCGGACGCGCCGGTAGATGCCGAGGCCCACGCCCTCCCACCGGTCGAGGGACTCCTCGTCCATGGGTGCTATGTCGTACAGGCCGACGAAGACCTGGGCTCCGGGCTCCTCGACGATCATCGCCAGCGCCCCCTCCCAGCCCAGCTGCTCGCCCCCGAAGGTCAGTCGCCAGCCGTTCAGCCAGCCGGTGGCGCGCAGTGGGGAGTGCGGGGCGCGGCCGGACATCAGCCCCGCATCGAGGTTGCCGGCGTATGCGGCATAGAGCGACATGGAGAGAGGGTACGGCAGGGGAAACTCCCGTCCCGGTCACCCTCTTCCGTTCCAGGAGTCCCGCTGGTGCGGCCCCGGGCAGTAGCACCTTGAAGCGTGCGGGACAATGGGGTACGTGACTCGGATCGTGATCATCGGTGGCGGACCCGGCGGATACGAGGCGGCCCTGGTGGCCGCCCAGCTCGGCTCGGAGGTGACCGTCGTCGACTGCGACGGTCTGGGCGGAGCGTCGGTGCTGACCGACTGCGTGCCGTCGAAGACCCTTATCGCTACGGCCGAGGTGATGACCACCTTCGACTCCTCGTACGAGGAGCTGGGCATCATCGTCGCCGACGACACCCCGCCATTGGAGCAGGCCGCCCGGGTCGTCGGTGTCGATCTCGGCAAGGTCAACCGGCGTGTGAAGCGGCTCGCACTCGCGCAGTCGCACGACATCACCGCCTCCGTCACCCGCGCCGGCGCCCGGGTCCTGCGCGGCCGCGGCCGGCTGGACGGCATGCAGGGCCTCGACGGCTCCCGCAAGGTCGTCGTCACCGCCGCCGACGGCACCGAGGAGACCCTCACCGCCGACGCCGTCCTCATCGCCACCGGCGGCCACCCGCGCGAGCTGCCCGACGCCCAGCCCGACGGCGAGCGCATCCTGAACTGGACCCAGGTCTACGACCTCACCGAGCTGCCGGACGAGCTGATCGTGGTCGGCTCGGGTGTGACCGGTGCCGAGTTCGCCGGTGCCTATCAGGCGCTCGGCTCCAAGGTGACCCTGGTGTCCTCGCGCGATCGCGTGCTGCCCGGCGAGGACCCGGACGCCGCCGCCGTCCTGGAGGACGTCTTCAGGCGCCGCGGCATGAACGTCATGGCCCGCTCCCGCGCGCAGTCCGCCAAGCGGGTCGGCGACCGGGTGGAGGTGACGCTGGCCGACGGGCGCGTCATCACCGGCTCGCACTGCCTCATGGCCGTCGGTGCCATCCCGAACAGCGCGGGGCTGGGCCTGGAGGAGGCCGGCGTCAAGCTGCGCGAGTCCGGGCACATCTGGACCGACAAGGTGTCGCGGACGACCGCTCCGGGCGTCTATGCCGCCGGTGACGTGACCGGTGTCTTCGCCCTCGCGTCCGTCGCCGCCATGCAGGGACGTATCGCCATGTACCACTTCCTCGGCGACGCGGTGGCCCCGCTGAACCTCAAGACGGTCTCCTCGAACGTCTTCACCGACCCGGAGATCGCCACCGTGGGCTACAGCCAGG
This sequence comes from Streptomyces cellostaticus, assembly GCF_001513965.1. Lineage (GTDB taxonomy): Bacteria > Actinomycetota > Actinomycetes > Streptomycetales > Streptomycetaceae > Streptomyces > Streptomyces cellostaticus. The sequence continues at coordinate 62,742 of NZ_KQ948026.1, forward strand.
CGGACGTGGACGCGGGCAAGATCGACGCGCGCGTGGTCAAGCTCCCCCTGCTGCGCAACCCGCGCGCCAAGATGCAGGGCATCCGGGACGGCTTCGTGAAGATCTTCTGCCGCCCGGGCACCGGCATCGTCGTCGGCGGTGTGGTCGTCGCGCCGCGTGCCTCGGAACTGATCCACCCCATCTCGATCGCCGTCGACAACAATCTGACGGTCGAACAGATCGCGAACGCATTCACCGTGTACCCCTCCCTTTCGGGGTCGATCGCGGAGGTGGCGCGCCAGCTCCACACGCGCAAGGCGAGCGGCGAGGCCTGACGGCCGATTCCGCATCCCCGCTGGTCACGGGGAGTTGTCGCGCATGCGTACGGCATAGTCGGGCGGGTTAGCCCCTATACCACTTCCCGCCCTCCCATGCGAACAACTTCTGCTATTCGGCGCAAACTGCTGAAAGCAGACGGTCGTTGGGGTTACTGTCAGTTTCGTGTTCGCTGCAGAACGTCGCCAATTGATCCTCGAAATGGTGCGAGCGAACGGGGCCGTGTCGCTCCGTGAACTCGCCCGTGTCGTCCAGACCTCCGAAGTGACCGTACGACGGGACGTGCGGGCACTGGAGGCAGAAGGACTCCTCGACCGCCGGCACGGCGGTGCGGTACTGCCGGGCGGGTTCACGCGGGAGTCCGGCTTTCCGCAGAAGTCCCATCTCGCGACCGCCGAGAAGACGGCCATCGCCGACCTGGCCGCGGGCCTCGTCGAAGAGGGCGAGGCCATCGTCGTCGGAGCGGGGACCACCACGCAGGAGCTGGCCCGCCGGCTCGCGCGCGTGCCCGGGCTGACGGTCGTCACCAACTCCCTCCTGGTCGCCCAGGCGTTGGCCCATGCCAACCGGGTGGAGGTCGTGATGACCGGCGGCACCCTGCGCGGCTCCAACTACGCCCTGGTCGGCTCCGGCGCCGAGCAGTCCCTGCAGGGGCTGAGAGTGTCGAGGGCCTTCCTGTCGGGGAGCGGCCTGACCGCGGAGCGGGGTCTGTCCACGTCCAACATGCTCTCGGCGTCCGTCGACCGCGCGCTGGTGCAGGCCGCCGCCGAGGTCGTGGTCCTCGCCGACCACACCAAGCTGGGCACGGACACGATGTTCCAGACGGTGCCGACGGATGTCATCACCCGGCTGGTCACCGACGAGCCGCCCGCGCACGAGGACCGTGCCGCCACCGAGCTGCAGGCCCTTGCCGATCAGGGGGTGCAGATCGCCGTGGCCGGGGCGAGCAGCCCTTCGGGGGGTGAGCAGGTCCCGGCGCGGCGTCCGTTGCCGGGGCCGCGGCGGGGACCGGTGAGCGGGGGTGGGCTGCGGGGGATGCTGGGGGAGCAGTCGGCGGGGGCTGAGCGGGGGCGCGTCGCCGACCTTCGCAGGCGCTGAGAGTGCCTGTTCGCCGTAGGGCTTGAGGTCGTTGGGCGGGTGCGGGGCCGTTGTGGTTGTTCGCGCAGTTCCCCGCGCCCCTGGGGGTTGTAGCTCGCCCGCGCTGAAAGCGAAACGCCCGGCAGACCACCGTAAGCGGTCCACCGGGCGTCACTCGGATTCTTGCCGTCAGTCCTTGATCTCGCAGATCGCTGCGCCCGAGGTGACGGACGCGCCGACCTCGGAGGTCAGGCCCTTGATGGTGCCCGCCTTGTGGGCGTTCAGGGGCTGTTCCATCTTCATGGCCTCAAGGACGACGACCAGGTCACCCTCCTGGACCTCCTGGCCCTCCTCGACGGCGACCTTCACGATCGTGCCCTGCATCGGGGAGGCGAGGGTGTCGCCGGACGCCACCGGGCCGGACTTCTTGGCCGCGCGGCGCTTCGGCTTGGCGCCCGCCGCGAGGCCGGTGCGGGCCAGGGACATGCCGAGGGAGGACGGGAGGGAGACCTCCAGGCGCTTGCCGCCGACCTCGACGACGACCGTCTCGCGGCCCGACTCCTCCTCCGCCTCGGCGTCGGCCGGGGCGGTGAAGGGCTTGATCTCGTTGACGAACTCGGTCTCGATCCAGCGGGTGTGGACCGTGAAGGGGTCGGCGGAACCGGTCAGCTCCGGGGCGAAGGCGGGGTCCTTGACGACCGCGCGGTGGAACGGGATCGCCGTCGCCATGCCCTCGACCTGGAACTCCTCCAGGGCGCGGGAGGCCCGCTCCAGGGCCTCCTTGCGGGTGCGGCCGGTGACGATCAGCTTGGCGAGCAGCGAGTCCCAGGCCGGGCCGATGACCGAGCCGGACTCCACGCCCGCGTCCAGGCGGACACCGGGACCGGACGGCGGGGCGAACCGGGTGACCGTACCGGGAGCCGGGAGGAAGTTGCGGCCCGGGTCCTCGCCGTTGATGCGGAACTCGAAGGAGTGGCCGCGCAGCTGCGGGTCGTCGTAGCCCAGCTCCTCGCCGTCGGCGATGCGGAACATCTCGCGGACCAGGTCGATGCCGGTGATCTCCTCGGTCACCGGGTGCTCCACCTGGAGGCGGGTGTTCACCTCCAGGAAGGAGATCGTGCCGTCCTGGCCGACCAGGAACTCACAGGTGCCGGCGCCCTCGTAGCCGGCCTCCTTCAGGATCGCCTTCGAGGCGCGGTACAGCTCGGCGACCTGCTTCTCGGACAGGAACGGCGCCGGGGCCTCCTCGACCAGCTTCTGGTGGCGGCGCTGGAGGGAGCAGTCACGGGTGGAGACCACGACCACGTTGCCGTGCTTGTCGGCCAGGCACTGGGTCTCCACGTGACGCGGACGGTCCAGGTAGCGCTCGACGAAGCACTCGCCACGGCCGAAGGCGGCGACCGCCTCGCGCACCGCGGACTCGTACAGCTCGGGGACCTCTTCGAGGGTCCGGGCGACCTTCAGACCGCGGCCGCCGCCGCCGAACGCCGCCTTGATGGCGATCGGCAGGCCGTGCTGCTCGGCGAAGGTGACGACCTCGTCGGCACCGGAGACCGGGTCGGGCGTGCCGGCCACCAGGGGGGCGCCGGCGCGCTGGGCGATGTGCCGGGCGGCGACCTTGTCACCCAGGTCGCGGATGGCCTGCGGAGGCGGGCCGATCCAGATCAGACCGGCGTCCAGGACCGCCTGCGCGAAGTCGGCGTTCTCGGAGAGGAAGCCGTAGCCGGGGTGGATCGCGTCCGCACCGGATTCACGAGCGGCGTTCAGCACCTTCTCGATGTCCAGGTAACTGGTGGCCGGAGTGTCACCGCCCAGTGCGAACGCCTCATCCGCGGCGCGGACATGCAGAGCGTCCCGGTCCGGGTCCGCGTATACGGCCACGCTCGCGATCCCACTGTCCCGGCAGGCCCGGGCCACGCGGACAGCGATTTCGCCACGGTTGGCGATGAGCACCTTGCGCACGATTGAGGCTCCCTCCTTGAAACAAGCCGAGTTTAGGGACTGTGGACACGGCACTTCGACCCGTCCCCAATGGTGAGCTTGCCCACACGGAGCGTGATGCGAGGCTTGCTCGACCCGCGAAAGCCCATGTCGCACCTCGGTACGCAGGGCTCCACCGGGAAACCCTAGCCCCGTCATGTGGTCAAGGTCTCTGTGAGGGCGTGCTGCGGCCCACTCCGTTTCTTTGTCGAGTCCCTACGAATGGCCCAATGATTCTTTGCTACTGACCGAACCCTTGTCCCTGGGTTTACCCATTAGTAGCGTTCGCGATGACTCGAACGTACTTGAGGTAACAGCTGAGGTCGAAAGTGGGTGGGGGCCGGTGGTACGCAGACCGGTGGCGTGGGTCGTGGCGGTCGTCCTCCTTGCCGAGGCGCTCTTCATCGCGGCACTGAACTGGTTCCTCGGGATGGTCGTGGACCGGCAGAAGATGTCGCTGGCCGGCCTCGATCCCCATGTCATGTCGACGTCCTCGAAGATCGGTGGAGTCCTCTTCGGCCTCTACTTCGTCCTGTGCGCCGTGGTGGCCCTGCTCGTCGCGATACGCAACCGGGCCCCCGCCGGCTTCGGCCGCATCCTGCTGATCAGCGTCGCGGTGGTGCACGCCCTGCTGGGCGCGTTCACCCTGAGCATGGTGGGCTGGCCGGCGTTCCTGTTCATGATGGTGATGCTCGGGCTCGTCGTCCTGCTCCTGATGACGTACGACCGTGACGGCGGTCCGGAGCAGGCCTCCCCGGGCGGTGCCCCGGAGGCGGGCGGCGACCCGAAGGCCGTGACCGAGCCGGGCGTGTCGCCGGGCGTGGCGGGTGAGCCGCACAGCCGTACGGGTGAGCCGCAGGACGGGGACGACGAGCCGCAGGACTCGGTCCCCGCCCAGCTCACTCAGCCGGTGCCCACAACTCTGTGATGCCGATGCCCAGTTCGGCCAGCAGCCGCCGTACGAGGGGCAGGCTGATGCCGATCACGTTGCCGTGGTCGCCGTCGATGCCCTCGATGAACGGCGCCGAGCGGCCGTCCAGGGTGAACGCTCCGGCGACGTAGAGGGGTTCGCCGGAGGCGACGTACGCGGCGATCTCCTCGTCGGTGGGCTCGCCGAAGCGGACGACGGTGGAGGCGACCCCGGCGACGTACCGCTTGGCCGTCGTGTCCCAGACGCAGTGCCCCGTCTGGAGGGTCCCGGCCCGCCCGCGCATCGCCTTCCAGCGGGCGGTGGCCTCCTCGGCGTCGGCGGGCTTGCCGAGCGCCTGGCCGTCCAGCTCCAGCACCGAGTCGCAGCCGATCACCAGGGCGCCCTGCACCTCCGGCTTCGCCGCCACCACGGAGGCCTTGGCCTCGGCGAGGGCGAGCGCGAGCTCGGCCGGGGTGGGCGCGGTCACCGCGTCCTCGTCGACCCCGCTCACGATCACCTCGGGCGTGAGGCCCGCCTGCCTCAGGAGGCCCAGCCGGGCGGGGGACTGGGAGGCGAGCACGAGTCGTCTGCGCGGCTTAGCAGTCATACGGCCAGGTTAGCGGTGTCGCTGCGCTACCTCAGGCCGATCACGATCATCCCGAGCAGCATGGCCAGGGCCAGGACGAGGCCGAGCCGCCGAAGCATCTCCTGCATGTCGCGCAGTTCTTTCGGCGGCTCGTTCTCGGGGTCTGACCACAGCATGCCACTAGCGTGGGGCTGGGGCGGTCAGGGCGCCTGAGTAGGCGTACTCAGATTGGCACTGGTGCTGCACTGAGCTGCGCGGTTCCCCGCGCCCCTGGGGAGTTGCAGCTCAGCTTGGCCAATAAGTGCGGGTCCAGGATGACTGGCCCGGGTGGGGGACGCGCTGTGCTGCGATGCGGGACGGGTCCGACCAGGCGTCCCGGGGGCCCGGTGCGCCGGGCGGCGTTGCTGCTGCCGCCGCGGCGCGGGCGCGGACCACCGCCAGGGCGGCGGCGAGCTCCTCCGGGGTCGGGTTGCCTCGTACGACCTTGATGTTCATGACGGCTCCAAGGGTCCGCGGGGCCTAGAGGGGGATGTTGCCGTGCTTCTTCGGAGGCAGGGATTCCCGCTTGGTGCGCAGCTGACGCAGACCGCGGACGATGTGGGCGCGGGTGTCGGACGGCATGATCACCGCGTCGACGTAGCCGGCCTCGGCGGCGATGTAAGGGTTGAGGAGGGTGTCCTCGTACTCCTGGATGAGCCGGGCGCGCACCGCCTCCAGATCCTCGCCGTTCGCCTCCGCCTCGGCGATCGTGCGGCGGTGCAGGATGTTGACCGCGCCCTGGGCGCCCATGACGGCGATCTGGGCGGTCGGCCAGGCGAGGTTGAGGTCGGCACCCAGGTGCTTGGAGCCCATGACGTCGTAGGCGCCGCCGAAGGCCTTGCGGGTGATGACCGTGATCAGCGGGACCGTCGCCTCGGCGTAGGCGTAGATCAGCTTGGCGCCGCGGCGGATGATGCCGGTGTGCTCCTGGTCGACGCCGGGGAGGAACCCGGGCACGTCGACGAAGGTGAGCACGGGGACGTTGAAGGCGTCGCACGTGCGCACGAAGCGGGCGGCCTTCTCGCTGGCGTCGATGTCGAGACAGCCGGCGAACTGCATCGGCTGGTTGGCGACGATGCCCACCGGGTGGCCCTCGACCCGGCCGAAGCCGGTCACGATGTTCGGCGCGAACAGCGCCTGCGTCTCGAAGAACTCGGCGTCGTCCAGCACGTGTTCGACCACCGTGCGGATGTCGTAGGGCTGGTTCGCACTGTCCGGGACCAGCGTGTCCAGCTCGCGGTCCTCGTCCGTGAGGGAGAGGTCCGCCTCCTCCGCGAACACCGGTGGCTCGCTGAGGTTGTTGGACGGCAGGTACGACAGCAGCTGCTTGATGTACTCGATCGCGTCCTTCTCGTCACCCGCCATGTGGTGGGCCACGCCGGAGACCGCGTTGTGGGTGCGGGCGCCGCCCAGCTCCTCGAAGCCGACGTCCTCGCCGGTGACGGTCTTGATGACGTCCGGGCCGGTGATGAACATGTGCGAGGTCTGGTCGACCATGACCGTGAAGTCGGTGATGGCCGGGGAGTAGACCGCGCCGCCCGCGCAGGGGCCGACGACCAGGCTGATCTGCGGGATCACCCCGGAGGCGTGGGTGTTGCGGCGGAAGATCTCGCCGTAGGCACCGAGGGAGGCGACCCCCTCCTGGATGCGCGCGCCGCCGGAGTCGTTGATGCCGATGACCGGGCAGCCGGTCTTCAGGGCGAAGTCCATCACCTTGACGATCTTCTGCCCGTAGACCTCGCCGAGGGCGCCGCCGAAGACGGTGAAGTCCTGGGAGAAGACGGCGACGGGCCGTCCGTCCACCGTTCCGTACCCGGTGACGACGCCGTCCCCGTACGGGCGGTTCTTCTCCAGTCCGAAGTTGGTGGAGCGGTGCCGGGTGAACTCGTCCAGCTCGACGAAGGAGCCCTCGTCCAGCAGCAGCTCGACCCGCTCACGGGCCGTCAGCTTGCCCTTGGCGTGCTGCTTTTCGACGGCGCGTGCGGAGCCGGCGTGCGTCGCTTCATGGATACGGCGCTGCAGATCCGCGAGCTTGCCCGCGGTCGTGTGAATGTCGGTCTCTTCCGGCTCGGACATCGGGATCGCGGCTCCCTGCCTGCTCAAAACGGGGGGACGGTTACTCATCCGTAGCGTAGTGGCGTGCCTCGGTGTCGGCAGTGCGGCGTTTCCCACACCTAGGGTGACTTGCATGACGCCGCACAATGCATCAGACGACAGCCGTTGGTCCGACCTTGAGCGCCCGCCGCTGAACGCCACGGCGCTGCGGCGCGGGCTGGTCCGGGAGGGCAGTCTGTGGTCGGAGGTGGAGCTGGTCCAGCGCACCGGCTCGACCAACTCCGACCTGGTGGCCCGGGCCGCGGCCGGCAAGGCGGGCGAGGGCGCGGTCCTGGTCGCCGAGGAGCAGACCGCCGGGCGCGGCCGCCTGGACCGCCAGTGGACCGCACCGGCCCGCTCGGGCCTCTTCTTCTCCGTCCTGCTGAACCCGGCCGAGGTGCCCGTGGCCCGCTGGGGCTGGCTGCCGCTGCTCACCGGGGTGGCGGTGGCGACCGGCCTGTCCCGGGCCGCGGGCGTGGACACGGCCCTCAAGTGGCCCAACGACCTGCTGGTGACCGTCGGCGGTGAGGAGCGCAAGGCCGGCGGCATCCTCGCCGAGCGGGCCGGGGACGACGGTGTGGTCATCGGCGTCGGCATCAACGTCAGCCTGCGGGCCGAGGAGCTGCCGGTGCCCCAGGCGGGCTCGCTGGTGCTGGCCGGGGCGGTCGGGACGGACCGCGACCCCCTGCTGCGGGCGGTGCTGCGGTCGCTGGAGGAGTGGTACCTGCGCTGGCGGGCAGCGGGGGGCGACCCGGTGGCCAGCGAGCTGCAGGAGACGTACGCGGCGGGGTGCGCGACGCTCGGGCGGGTGGTGCGGGCGGAGCTGCCGGGGGACCGGGCGATCGTGGGGGAGGCCGTGGCGGTGGACGGGGACGGCCGCCTGGTCATCGCGACGGAGAAGGGCGTGCAGGAGCCGGTGGGGGCGGGGGACATCGTGCACGTGCGGCCGGCGTGAGACCAACCAGCCTGTCGGGCGTTCGAGGACGAGGCCGTTCGGGCCGAAGCGGGGGTCTGGGGGCGGCAAGCCCCCAGGCAGGTGACTGCCCGCAGCTGCGCAGGTGTCGGCCGAACCCGACGGAGTGAGCTGGCGCACACCTGCCGTAGAGTTGAGGCCGGTCGATATCTGACCGTGGCAGATCAGAAGGGCAGCAGGCGTGACCGTCGACGACACGGGCTCCGGCGCGGGCGAGGACGGCCGGGCGGAACCCCACGACGCCGACCCCGGCGAGGACCCGCTCGCGCTGCGTCTCGAACACCTCATCCTGGGCGCGGAGCGCCGCTACACCCCCTTCCAGGCGGCCCGTAGCGCCGGCGTCTCCATGGAACTGGCCTCCCGCTTCTGGCGGGCCATGGGCTTCGCCGACATCGGGCAGGCCAAGGCGCTCACCGAGGCCGACGTACTGGCCCTGCGGCGCCTCGCCGGTCTGGTCGAGGCGGGGCTGCTCAGCGAGGCCATGGCCGTCCAGGTGGCCCGGTCCACGGGACAGACCACCGCCCGACTGGCCGAATGGCAGATGGACTCCTTTCTGGAGGGCCTGACCGAGCCCCCCGAGCCGGGCATGACCCGCACCGAGGTGACGTACCCGATCGTCGAGCTGCTCCTGCCCGAGCTGGAGGAGTTCCTCGTCTACGTCTGGCGCCGCCAGCTCGCCGCCTCGGCCGGCCGTGTCGTGCAGACCGGTGACGACGAGGAGATGGTCGACCGGCGCCTGGCCGTCGGCTTCGCCGATCTCGTGGGGTTCACGCGGCTGACCCGCCGGATGGAGGAGGAGGAGCTCGGCGAGCTGGTCGAGGCCTTCGAGACCACCGCCGCCGACCTGGTGGCCGCGCGCGGCGGCCGGCTCATCAAGACCCTCGGCGACGAGGTGCTGTACGCCGCCGACGACGCGGGCACGGCCGCGGACATCGCGCTGCGTCTGGTCGAGACGATGGCGAACGACGAGACGATGCCCGAGCTGCGCGTGGGCATGGCGTTCGGCACCGTGACCACCCGAATGGGTGATGTCTTCGGTACGACGGTGAACCTCGCCTCCCGGCTGACCTCGATAGCCCCGCGTGACGCCGTGCTGGTGGACAGCGCCTTCGCCGAGGAGCTGATCCGCAGCGGCGAGGCCCCCGCCTCGGAGGCGGAGGCGGCCGAGGCAGCGGCCGCCGCGGAGAAGGAGGGCGAGGAGCCGCCGACGTACCGCTTCGCGCTCCAGCCGATGTGGCAGCGCCCGGTCCGCGGGCTCGGCGTGGTCGAGCCGTGGCTGCTCGCCCGCCGCGACGGCCAGTCCTGAGGCCTGCGCCCATTCCTGAGACCTACGGACGTGAGGCGCCCGGCAGGTCCACGCACAGGCCGATCACCGGTACGCACACCCCGCCGCCCGGCGCGGGTGCGGTCGTGCTGTGGCTCGGTGCCGGTGCCGGGGCCTGGGTGGGCGCGGTTGTCGTGGGCGAGGGGCGCGGTGCCGGGGCGGACGAGGTCGCCGTCGGCTGAGGCACCGCGGTCGGGATGGTGGTCGGGACGCCCGTGCTGCCGGGGAGTGCGGTGGGCGTGGCCCGGGCCGTGGGGCCTGTCGTGGCCGTAGCCGTCGGTGCGGCGCTCACCCCGCCCATGACGGACGCGGCCGAGGGCAGGGGCGTGGGTACGTCGGCGACGGTGGCGGCGGGGTCGGCCGCGTGGTCGGTGGCGCCGCCGCCCGGGTCGAGCCGGGGCTCGGCCTCCGCGGTGCCCGGGGCGCCGACCCCGGCCTCCGGGGCGACCCGGACGAGGCTGAGCACTCCGGCGGCGAGTGCGAGGCCGCCGGTGGCGAGCAGGACCTTGCGGGGGCGGGGCTTGCGGTGCCGACCGCGGCGGACGGCGGGCAGAGCCGGCTCCGCGGCCTGTGCCGGCCCGGCCTGCCGGTCCGTTTCGGCCGTACGGGACTGTGCACGTATCGGTGTCATGAGGTTCCCTCCCCGCCGCGCGCCCGGGGCGTGCCGTGGCGGAGCGCACGCTATGCGCTCCTGTGGGCGGTGTGGGGTGAGACGGCCGGGATGTCACTCGAACGGGCGTAGAACACCGGGCGGGACCGGCTCTTCGCAGGGGCACTTTCCCGCGGCGGGGTACGGCTGCGATGATCGGGCCGACAGTGAGTTAACCCGCGTTAACCGGAGGGTGTCATGGGTGAGGAGCGGTTCGGGGAGTTCGTGCTGGTACGGCGGCACGGGCACGTGGCGGAGCTGGTGCTGGACCGACCGAAGGCCATGAACGCCGTCTCGACGGACATGGCCCGCTCCATCGCGGCCGCGTGCGCGGCGCTCGGCGCCGACCGGGAGGCGCGGGTGGTCGTGGTGACCTCCTCGCACGAGCGGGCGTTCTGCGTCGGGGCCGACCTGAAGGAGCGGAACTCCTTCAGCGATGCGGACCTGGTGCGGCAGCGGCCGGTGGCGCGCGGGGCGTACACCGGGGTGCTGGAGCTGCCGATGCCGACGATCGCGGCGGTGCACGGCTTCGCGCTGGGCGGCGGTTTCGAACTCGCCCTGTCCTGCGATCTGATCGTGGCGGACCGTACGGCGGTGGTGGGGCTGCCGGAGGTGTCCGTGGGCGTGATTCCTGGCGGTGGCGGTACGCAGTTGCTGCCGCGGCGGGTCGGGGCGGCGCGGGCGGCCGAGCTGATCTTCTCGGCACGGCGGGTGGAGGCGGCGGAGGCGGCCGAACTGGGGCTGGTGGACCAGCTGGTGGAGGAGGGGCAGGACCGGGAGGAGGCGCTGGCGCTGGGGGCGCGGATCGCCGGGAACTCTCCGGTGGGGCTGCGGGCGGCGAAGCGGGCGCTGCGGCTGGGGCACGGGCTGGATCTGCGGGCCGGGCTGGAGGTCGAGGACGCGGCGTGGAGGTCGGTGGCGTTCTCGGGGGACCGGGCGGAGGGGGTCGCGGCGTTCAACGAGAAGCGGAAGCCTGCGTGGCCGGGGGAGTGAGGTGCCCTGTGCGGGACAGTGCCCTGTGCTGTGGCTGGGGAGGCACGACTGCCCGCAGCTGAGCGCCTGAAGGGGCGCGGGGAACTGCGCGACCAGCCCCACCGGCCCGCAGACGTGCTACTGCCCGAAGCCACCCGGCATAAATCCCCCTCGCGTACCTGATCGCCGTACTAATCTCACCATTTGCTGGATTTCATCCCTAACCTGGAAAAATGGGTGAGGACAAGCGGCTTGCCGCTGTGGTGGCGCTGGCTCAGGGGATGGCGGCGGCGCCTGCTCCGAGGGAGTCGTGGCGGGCCGCCGCGCTCGGTGCGTGCCGGGCGCTGGACGGCGGCTTCGCCGCGCTGTCGGTGTGGGAGCGGGAGCTGGGGCGGCTGCGGGTCCTGGTGAACGTGGGGGAGCGCCGTCCCGACGAGGAGGAGTTCCCGGAGGCCGAGGCCTATCCGGTGCATCAGTTCCCGGAGATCACCGAGTTCCTGCACGAGCGGTGGGCGGGCGGGGGCGGGCCCAACGCGTGGGTGGAGACCGCCGAAGGCACGGCCGCCGGCACTCCCGGTTACTTCCACCGGCGCGTCGCCGCCCTGCGCCGCAGGGGCCGCGGCTGCTGTGTCGTCGCCCCCGTCGTGCTGCACGGCCGGGCCTGGGGCGAGTTGTATGTCGCCCGGACCGTCGGTGTGCCCGTGTTCGGGCGGGCGGACGCCGACTTCGCCACCGTCCTGGCCGCCGTCGTCGCCGCCGGACTCGCGCAGACCGAGCGGCTGGAGGAGGCCCGCCGCCTCGCCTACACCGACGCCCTCACCGGCCTCGCCAACCGCCGTGCCGTGGACGTACGCCTGGAGGAGGCCGTCGAACAGCACCGCAGGGACGGTGTGGTCGTCAGCCTCGTCGTCTGTGACCTCAACGGACTCAAGCGGGTCAACGACACCCTCGGGCACGCCGTCGGCGACCGCCTGCTGGAGCGGTTCGGCTCGGTGCTCTCGCTGTGCGGGGCCATGGTGCCGGGCGCGCTCGCCGCCCGGCTCGGCGGGGACGAGTTCTGTCTGCTGGCGGTGGGTCCGGCCGCCGATGACGTGGTCAAGGCGGCGGATGAACTGTGCCGCCGCGCCGCCGAGTTGGAGCTGGGCGAGGGCGTGGCGTGCGGGGTCGCTTCGACCGAGGATCCGATCGGGCCGGTGCAGGACGCCCGGCGGCTGTTCCGGCTGGCCGACGCCGCGCAGTACCGGGCCAAGGCCGTGCGCGCGGACCGGCCCGTGGTGGCCGGGCGGGAGGGCCCCGACGATCCGGTCGTACGGTTGGCGGACGAGTCCCCGCTCGAGGCGCCGCACGCGCTCGCCGAACGCCGGCGTTTCCGCGGCCGGAGGCCGTGAGGTGAAGCACACGGTTCGGTAAGGGGCAGTCCCGCTCCCCACTAGTGACATCAACGCATTCAATGCGTACGCTCCTGAATATGGATATGCACACTGTGGTGGTGGGGACGTCCGGAGTCACCGCGTCCGACGTTCTCGCCGTGGCGCGCGGCGGCGCCCGCATCGAGCTGTCGGCCGAGGCGGTGGCGGCCCTCGCGGCGGCCCGGGAGATCGTGGACGCCCTGGCGGCCAAGCCGGACCCGGTCTACGGCGTCTCCACCGGTTTCGGAGCCCTGGCGACCCGGCACATCAGCCAGGAACTGCGCGCCCAGCTGCAGCGCAACATCGTCCGCTCGCACGCCGCCGGCATGGGCCCGCGGGTCGAGCGCGAAGTCGTACGGGCCCTGATGTTCCTGCGGCTCAAGACCGTCTGCTCCGGACACACCGGCGTCCGTCCCGAGGTCGCGCAGACCATGGCGGACGTGCTGAACGCCGGGATCACCCCGGTCGTGCACGAGTACGGCTCCCTCGGCTGCTCCGGCGACCTGGCCCCGCTGTCCCACTGCGCCCTCACGCTCATGGGAGAGGGGGAGGCGGAGGGTCCCGACGGCAGCGTCCGGCCCGCCGGCGAGCTGCTCGCCGAGCACGGGATCCAGCCGGTCGAGCTGCGTGAGAAGGAGGGCCTGGCCCTCCTCAACGGCACCGACGGCATGCTCGGCATGCTGGTCATGGCCCTGGCCGACCTGGACACCCTGTACAAGTCCGCCGACGTCACCGCCGCCCTCAGCATGGAGGCGCTGCTGGGGACGGACAAGGTGCTCGCTCCCGAGCTGCACGCCATCCGGCCGCACCCGGGGCAGGGCGCCTCCGCCGCCAACATGCTCGCCGTGCTGAAGGGCTCCCAGCTCACCGGGCACCACCAGGACGACGCGCCGCGCGTCCAGGACGCCTACTCCGTGCGCTGCGCCCCGCAGGTCGCCGGCGCGGGCCGCGACACCCTCGCGCACGCCCGCCTCGTAGCCGAGCGGGAACTCGCCTCCGCCGTCGACAACCCCGTCGTCCTGCCCGACGGCCGCGTCGAGTCCAACGGCAACTTCCACGGCGCCCCGGTCGCCTATGTCCTGGACTTCCTCGCCATCGCCGCCGCCGACCTCGGCTCCATCGCCGAGCGCCGCACCGACCGGCTGCTGGACAAGAACCGCAGCCACGGCCTGCCGCCGTTCCTCGCCGACGACGCCGGTGTGGACTCCGGGCTCATGATCGCCCAGTACACGCAGGCCGCGCTGGTCAGCGAGATGAAGCGGCTGGCCGTACCGGCGTCCGCGGACTCCATCCCGTCCTCCGCCATGCAGGAGGACCACGTGTCCATGGGCTGGTCGGCCGCGCGCAAGCTGCGCACCGCCGTCGACAACCTCACCCGGATCATCGCCGTCGAGCTGTACGCCGCCACCCGCGCCATCGAGCTGCGTGAGGGCCTGTCCCCGGCGCCCGCCTCGCAGGCCGTGATCGAGGCCGTGCGGGCCGCGGGGGTGCAGGGCCCGGGTCCGGACCGCTTCCTGGCTCCCGACCTGGCCGCCGCCGACGCGTTCGTGCGCGGGGGCCGCGTCGTCGCCGCCGTGGAGCCGGTCACCGGGCCGCTTCAGTAAGGCGGAACGTCACAAAGGGAGGGGCTCTGTCCGGCGACAGGGCCCCTCTCGCGTCACTTCAGCTTGGCCGTCTGGGCCTTGATCACCGCAGCGGGCACCGTGTAGGCCTTCTTGGCCATCATCGCGCCGATGTTCATGGTGGTGTACGAGGCGAGGGTGTTCCCGTGCCGCACGACCTCGGCGTGGACCGGGGCGGCGTCCCCGTCCCCCATGTCGCTGGTCGCGGCGAAGGCGAGCGACGCGTCACCGGTGCCCGCGGACTTCTCCTCGGCGACCTTCGTGAACTTCGCCTTCTCACCGGCCTGGTCGCCGGTGAAGCCGCCCGCGCAGGCCTTCACCGCGCCGGAGACCGACTGCAGGGCCTTCTCGGCGCCGTCCCCGTCGTAGGAGGACAGGACGACCACGGTGACATCCAGGTTCATGGAGTTCTTGATTGCGTCCTCGAACTTGCCGTCGGCCAGATCGTCCATGGACGTCGCGTGGTCCGTGGGGTCCTTCTTGTCCTGCGTGGCCATGCGGTTGGTCTCCGCCGCCGCGTCACCCGGCGCGATGCCGGTCAGGACGTGGAGCAGCGGCTCGCACTGCGCGTCGTCCGCCTTGACCGCGCTCTTGGCGGGGGTGCCGCCCTTGACGGCCGTGACCTTGTAACCGGTCACCTCGCCCTTGGCGATGATCAGCTTCTTCAGCTCGGCGGCGCTCAGGGCCTTGGCGGCCGGCTTCGCGGCCTGTCCGCCCTTGCCGTCCCCGGAGTCCTTCGAACCCCCGTCGGAACAGCCCGTGATGAGGGTGAACGACAGCACGCCCACAGCTGCGGTGGCGCACAGCCGCACACCCGATGATCTCTTCATGGGCGGACTATGCGACTTCCGTCAAGGAAACGTCAAGAAAATTAAAAGCCGAGGCGTTCCCGGCGCACCGAATACACCACGAATCCGGCACCGATGGCGAGGAAGGCGCTGCCGCCGATGACGTACGGCGTGGTGTCGAAGCTGCCGGTGTCGGCGAGTTCGGTGGTGTCCTGTGCGGCCTCGGAGGTGGCCGCGGACACCGCCCGGGCCTGCTGGGTGACCTGCGTCGTCGTGGTGGCCGAGGCGGTCTGCGCCGTCACTCTCGCCGGGTCGTCCTGCGACGCGTTGGCGGACGGGACGAACCACAACGCGCACAGCAGGGTCCCCGCGGCGGTGGCGGTCAGCAGCGAACGGCGAGCGGATGACACGGAATATCGATCCCCCTTGTGGCGCTGGCGAATTGGCCGTGTGGGGCGATGTTAGTGAAAGTCGCGGGTCACAGGAAAGTCACGGGAGGTTTCGGTCGTACGCTCCCGGCATGAGCGCTGAAGAGACATCACGGTTTGTACGACTTCGGGTGGAGCTGGTCCTCGAGGTGCAGGACGAGGACGAGCTGACCAAGGCCGCGCTGGGCCGGCTCGCCCGTGATCCGGAGCTGCCGCCGGAGGAGCGGGCCCACGCCGAGGGTGCTGTGACGGAAGACACCGCGGAGGCCCTGGCGTATCTGGTGGATCCGTTCGACCTGGTCAGTGAGGTGCCCGGAGTGGAGCTCCAGCAGGCTTCCTGGTCCAGCGAGCGGGTCGAGTACGACCCGGACTCGCCGGAGTGGGATCTGGACGAGGATGATGGGGCGGACGACGACGAAGAAGAGGTCGGCATCGGCTGAGCGTCCCGGGGCACCCATGACCCCGGACGGCAACCGCCGTCCGGGGTTTCGTCGTCTCAAGGGGGCGCACGGGCGACTCCCGCACCACCCCGCTCCGGGCGGACGTGGTGTGGCCCACATCTGTGAGCTATGTGGAACGGGACGAATCGCCCGTAGCGTTGAAGGTTCCCAGCGGGGGCTCGGGGTTTTCACGGATTCGGCAACGATGGAGAAGCGTGTGATGACGGACAGTAAGCGGCGCAAGGGCCTGACGGTCGCGTCCGCACTGCTCGGCGGTGTGCTGGCACTCACCGGATGTTCCGGCGGCGGCAACGCCAAGGCCGCAGACGACAACACATCCCAGGCCAAGGCCGATGAGGCGGCGGCCAAGAAGTCGTCCGAGGCCCAGATCACGATCACGCCCAAGGACGGCTCCAACAACGCCTCCATCAACAACTCGGCCGCGGTCCAGGTCGCCAAGGGCACGCTCACCGGTGTGACGATGACCACCGCCGACGGCAAGGCCGTAGCGGGCGCGCTGTCCGCCGACAAGACCAGCTGGAAGCCCACCACCCAGCTCCAGCGCTCCACCACCTACAAGGTCGCCGCTCAGGCCAAGGACTCCCAGGGCCGCGCAGCCACCGAGAACGCCTCCTTCACCACGGTCGCCCCGGCCAACAGCTTCATAGGCACCTTCACCCCGGACGACGGGGCCACCGTCGGCGTGGGCATGCCCGTGTCGATCAACTTCGACAAGGCGATCGCCAACAAGGCGGCCGTCCAGAAGGGCATCACGGTCACCTCCAGCAGCGGCCAGGAGGTCGTCGGTCACTGGTTCAACGCCAACCGCATCGACTTCCGTCCGGAGGAGTACTGGAAGGCGGGTTCCACCGTCACGCTGAAGCTCGCGCTCGACGGCGTCGAGGGCGCGCCCGGTGTCACCGGCGTGCAGCAGAAGACGGTCACCTTCCACATCGGCCGCAACCAGGTCTCCTACGTCGACGCGAAGACCAAGCAGATGAAGGTCACGCAGGACGGCAAGGTCGTCAAGAGCATCCCGATCTCCGCCGGCGCCCCCGAGCACACCACGTACCAGGGCCAGATGGTGATCTCGGAGAAGTTCACCCAGACCCGGATGAACGGCGCGACGGTCGGCTTCAAGGACGGCGACGGCAAGGGCGAGTACGACATCAAGGACGTGCCGCACGCCATGCGCCTGACCAGCTCCGGCACCTTCATCCACGGCAACTACTGGGGTGCTCCGTCCGTCTTCGGCAGCGTCAACACCAGCCACGGCTGCGTCGGCCTCCAGGACAAGAAGGGCGCGGGCGACGCGAACATGCCGGCCGCGTGGTTCTACAGCCACACGCTGATCGGTGACGTGGTGGTCGTCCAGAACACCGGCGACAAGACGGTCTCGCCGGACAACGGCCTCAACGGCTGGAACATGGACTGGGCGCAGTGGAAGGCCGGTTCGGCCGTCTGACACCCCGTTCCACAGCTCGTCCGATGCCGCCCCCAGGGGCGGCATCGGCATTTCCGGGCTCTTCCCGGGGCCGGGCACAGCCTTCTCATGGTCGAACGTCTGTGGAAGGAACACGGGTTGACCTTCATCATGGTCACCCACGACTCCGCGATCGCGAAGAAGGCCCCGCGGGTGGCCACCATCCGCAAGGGCCGGATCACCGTCAAGGAGAACGCGGGCACTTGACGGTATTGAGCCGTCAGATCACCCCCGGCATACTTCGGGATCCGGGGGGCTGACGTGCAGGTGTTTTGGACTGCCCCCCCGCCGGGTGAATGGGGAATTCACCCGGTACTCCATCTCCAGGGGGAGAACTTGCGCAGACAAGTGAAAAGAGCAACTGCGGCCACCATCGCCACCGCCGCAGCCGTCGCCCTCGCAGCGGGAATGACCAGCCCCGCGTCGGCGAAGCCCGGCGGGCGTGTCCCGGCCGGTGCCTCCTCGCTCACCGCCAAGCACCACGTCACCCTGATCACCGGCGACCGTGTCGCCCTCGACGCCAAGGGCCGCGTCATCGGCCTGGAGCGGGCCAAGGGACGGGAACACATACCCTTCCAGGTCCGCAAGGCGAAGGGGCACACGCTGGTACTACCCGCGGACGCGACCCACCTGGTCGCCTCCGGCACGCTGGACCAGCGCCTGTTCGACATCACCGAGCTGAACCAGGCCGCCACCCGCAAGGCCCAGAAGAACGGCCTGAAGGTCATCGTCGGCTACCGCGGTGCCGCCGCGGCCGCCAAGGCCGACGTCCGGGACGCGGGCCACCTGCGCCGCAGCCTGAAGGCGCTGAACGCGGACGCCGTGCAGACCCCGGCCAAGGACACCGCCGAGCTGTGGCACGCCGTCACCCACGGCGACAGGTCCGCATCCGGCATCGCGCACGTCTGGCTCGACGGCGTCCGCAAGGCCTCGCTCGACAAGTCCGTGCCGCAGATCGGCGCCCCGACCGCCTGGGCGGCCGGCTACACCGGCAAGGGCGTGAAGGTCGCCGTCCTGGACACAGGTGTGGACACCACCCACCCGGACCTCAAGGACCAGGTGATCGAGTCCAAGAACTTCACCGCCGCGGCCGACGCCAAGGACCACTTCGGCCACGGTACGCACGTCGCCTCCATCGTGGCGGGCACCGGCGCAAAGTCGGGCGGCAAGTACAAGGGGGTCGCCCCGGACGCCAAGATCCTCAACGGCAAGGTCCTGGACGACACCGGCTCCGGTGACGACTCCGGCATCCTCGCCGGCATGGAGTGGGCGGCCTCGCAGGGCGCCTCCGTCATCAACCTGAGCCTCGGCGGCTATGACACGCCCGGGATCGACCCGCTGGAGGCCGAGGTCGACAAGCTCTCGGCCGAGAAGGGCGTCCTGTTCGCGATCGCCGCGGGCAACGACGGCCCCCAGTCGATCGGTTCGCCGGGCAGCGCGGACGCCGCGCTCACCGTCGGCGCCGTCGACAAGAAGGACAAGCTGGCGGACTTCTCCTCCACCGGCCCGCGAGGCGGCGACGGCGCGATCAAGCCGGACGTCACCGCGCCCGGCGTGAGCATCACCGCCGCCGCGGCCAAGGGCAGCGTCATCGACCAGGAGGTCGGCGAGAAGCCCGAGGGCTACCTGACCCTCGACGGCACCTCGATGGCCACCCCGCACGTCGCGGGCGCCGCCGCGATCCTGAAGCAGGAGCACCCCGACTGGGGCTACGCCGAGCTGAAGGGCGCGCTCACCGGCTCCGCCAAGGGCGGCACGTACACGCCGTTCCAGCAGGGTTCGGGCCGGATCGCGGTCGACAAGGCGATCAAGCAGTCCGTGATCGCCGACCCGGTCTCGCTCACCTTCGGTGTGCAGCAGTGGCCGCACACCGACGACAAGCCGGTCACCAAGCAGGTGTCGTACCGCAACCTCGGCGACAAGGACGTCACCCTCGACCTGACGAGCACCGCCACCAACCCCAAGGGCCAGGCGGCTCCGGCGGGCTTCTTCAGGCTCGGTGCGACCAAGGTGACGGTCCCGGCGCACGGCAAGGCCTCCGTCGGCCTCACCGTCGACACCAAGCTGGGTGGCACCGTCGACGGCGCCTACTCCGCGTACGTGATCGCGACCGGCGGCGGGCAGACCGTCCGTACGGGCGCCGCGGTGCAGCGCGAGGTGGAGTCGTACGACGTCACGCTGAAGTTCATCGGCCGTGACGGCAGGCCGGCTCCGTACTACAACGCCGACCTGAGCGGCGTGGCTGGCCTTGCCAACGGCCAGGAGCTGACCCCGTACGACAAGTCCGGCACGGTGAAGGTGCGGGCACCCAAGGGCACGTACATCCTCAACACCGCCGTCCTCGGCGCCCCGCAGGACGCCACCAAGGGCATCGACTGGATCTCCCGGCCGAAGCTGACCGTCTCCGGGAAGCAGACGATCACGGTCGACGCGCGCAAGGCCAGGCCGGTGGACATCACCGTCCCGGCCACGGGCGTCAAGTTCGAGTTCGCCGCGCCGGAGTGGGACGTCACGATCGGCGACGGCCAGTACGGCTACGGCTGGTTCCTCGACTCGTACGAGAACTTCCGCACCGCCCACCTGGGCCCGGCGCTGCCCTCCGGCACGCTGTTCCAGCAGTGGGACGGCCACTGGTCCAAGGGCGCGACCGAGGAGTACGGCGTCGTGGCCGGCGGCCCGGTCAGGCAGCTCGCCACCGGCTACACCAAGCACTACAAGGCGAGTGAGCTGGCCACGGTCAAGGCCCGGCTCGGTGCCGCAGCCGACGGCAAGAAGGGCTCCGTCAGCGCGTCGGGCTGGCTGCCCGGCAGCACCAGCGCCTCCTCCATCGGACTCCTGCAGACCCTGCCCGGTACCCGCACCCTGCACCTGGCCGCCAAGGGCGTGAGGTGGGGCCTGCAGTTCGAGCAGAACGGCGGGGTCGACCAGGACGGCTTCCCGGTCACCGACTCGTCCTACCGGCTCGGCGAGCAGTCCTACACGGCGGGCAGGACGTACACGAAGACCATCAACACCGCGGTCTTCGCCCCGCTCGTCAACGCCGGCCTGGGCCTGTTCCGGGACGGCAACGAGATCTACGGCTCGCTGCCGCTGTTCGCCGACGGCGCCAAGAACGCCGGGTACTCGACGTTCACCTCGGTGACCACGACCCTGTACCGCAACGGCACCAAGGTCGGCTCCAACGACGACCCGCTGTTCGGCGACAAGACCTTCAAGGTCCCGGCCGGTGACGCCGCCTACCGGCTGACCACCTCGGTCAGGCGCTCGGCCAAGGTCGCGGACGCCTCCTCTCGGATCGACGCCACCTGGACCTTCCGCTCCAGGAAACCGTCCGGCGGCTCGGCCAAGCTCCCCGCCTCCGCCCTGTACTTCGGCGCGAAGACCGGCCTGGACAGCCGCGTCGAGGCCGGCCGGACGGTCACCTTCCCGGTCACCGTGGAGGGTTCGGCCGCGGGCAGCAACCTGAAGTCCCTGTCCGTCTACGTCTCCTACGACGGCAGGACCTTCAAGAAGGCCGACGTCCGCGGCGGCAGGATCACCGTCAAGAACCCGGCGAAGGGCAGGAGCATCTCGTTCCGCGCCAAGATCGCCGACAAGCAGGGCAACACGTCGGAGATCACGGTCTACGACGCGTACTTCGGCAAGTAGACGGTCCACAGGTGAGGGGCACGCCCGGATGCCGGGCGTGCCCCTCGCTGTGTCGGTCAGCAGGCCGTCAGCTGGCGCTCATGCCCCGTTCCGGCCACTGGCTGCGCTCCTCGAACAACGAGTTGATCTTCCGGGATGCCTTGAGAAAGGTGTAGTCGGCGTTGCCGTCGTCGGACGTCGAGGTGCGGCTGGCCGTGTTCATCGTGAGCGTGCGGTCCATTTCGGCGGGGTCCTCGCCGAAGGTGTAGCGGATGGAGCCCGGCTGCTCGGAAAGCTTCTTGAAGTACACCAGGGACGCCATTACCACTCGCTCTCGAAGTCTTCCCGCTTGTTGAGCGGAACCATGCTCTGCCAATTGTGGTTTTGGTTGGCAGGGCGTTGCCGGAGCGGAGGCGGATCCAGGCGTCGGCGATCTCCGCGTCCGCGTCGAACCTGCGCGTGACCACCTTGCCGGTTTCGCAGTCCTCGATGGGGTGCTCGGTGTCGAAGACGTGCTTCTTGATGGCGGAGATGTCGCGGGAGTCCTGACGGAAATCGTCGTACGCGGCTTCCGCCCACTTCGTCTGCGCGGGATCGTCGAGGATGTCACGCGGGCGGCGCCGGGCTCCCGTGAGTCACTCGTCGCCGCCCCGTGTCGCGCTCAGGGCGGGAGCGGCCTCCTCCGGCATGTTGGCCAGGAGCAGCCGGGGGTCCGTGAGGGCGGGCATGTCACCGCCGAGGAGATGGCCGACCGCTGTTCATACGTCCGCGCTTCGCCCCGCGAGGGGATGTGTGCTGACGTGGCGCCGGTTCGACGTGCAACCGTGGCGGGGGTGAGGGAGCGGGGAGACAACGGCGCAGACGGCGGGGAGGTCAGCGGACCGCCGGGCAAGTCCTGGCCCCGTCCTGGCCCGTGACGTCTGAAGGCCCGGCCGTGGTTCGGCCGGCTTGCCCTGACGTGCAGATCACCCGCGCCGCTGGGGGCCTGCGGCTGCTGGGTTGCTTGCTCGGCCTTGCCAGCTCGCACCAGACCGTTTTGCGGTCGGCCTCCGGGGTCACGCCCCACCGATGGGCGAGCGCGTCCACGAGAGTCAGGCCGCGGCCGGACTCGGCTGTGTCGGCCGCGGACCGGAGGGCGGGCAGGGCGCTCGGGTCGGGGTCGGTGACCTCGATGCGGGTCTGGCCGTGGTCCGACGCGGTGGTGACGCGGACGGTCACCGGTGTGCCCTCGCCGAGGTGGTCGATGACGTTCGTGAGCAACTCCGTCGCGCACAGGCGGACGTCGTAGTCGTGGTCGTGGAGGTGGTGGCGCAGCTCGGGTACGGCCTTGGGGGTGGCGAGCAGATCGAGTTCGAGGGGAGTCGTCATCACTCGGCCGCCGTCTTCCTGAGCGCGGAGGAGAGCGCGCGGGCTGTGACCGTGGTGCAGCTCCCGAGCACGACGAGTCCGGCCGACGGCGCGCTCGGCAGGTCGACGCGGAGGGAGGGCAACGTGATCGCGTGCAGGGCGAGGGCGGTGCGGAGTTCCTCGGCGCAGAGCGTCACGTCGAAGGGGGTGGGGGAGCGGTCGGGCATGGGGTTGGGAGGCTTCCTGTGCGGTCTGTGACGAACACCTCACAGGCTGTCGCCGGGCCCGCTACCGTGGAAGACGTTTCGCGTCAGCGGCGCGAACGGTGGAAACGGCACGGTGAGTTACGGCGGTGAGCGCGTGGCACGGCGTAAGGACATTGACGGCTCGATGAGCGTCCCGACCTTCTACGGCAAGGAGTTGCGGTGGAAGAGGGAGGCGGCGGGGATGTCGTTGGAGACGTTCCTCGAGGGCAGCTTCTACGGCAAGACGTACCTCAGCGACATCGAGCACGGGGAGCGGAGAATGCCGCTCGATCTGGCTCGGCATGCGGATCGGGTACTGAAGACGGACGGGTTCTTCGAGCGGCATTGCGAGGATGTGCGGAGGGCGCGCAGGGGGCCGCATGCCGCGTACTTCGAGAAGGCGCTGGAGGCGGAGAAGCACGCAGAGTCCATTGAGCTGTGGTCTCCCATCATCTTCCCCGGGCTGCTCCAGACCGCCCCGTACGCTCGGACGCTGGTCCGGTCGGCCCACCCGGCGGCTTCCGACGAGTGGGTCGAGGAAAAGGTGACGGCCCGACTCGCCCGCGCCCGCCTCTTCGAGGAGGACCACTCCACCCCGGAGTACTGGGCGGTCCTGCACGAGTCGCTGATCGCGGATCCGATCCTTCCGCCGCCGGAGATGGCCGAACAGTTGGACCGGATCGTGGAGTTGGCCGAGCGGCGCCGGATCACTCCGCAGATCGTTCCGCGGACGTGTGGCGCGTATCCCCTGATGGCCGCCTCCATCATGGTGATGACCTTCCCGGACGCGCCGCCGCTGATCTACACCGAGGCGTCCTACAGCGGTGACACCATCGACGATCCGGCCCTCGTGAAGCAGTACCGCAAGGCATACGATCGGCTCAGGGCCGTCGCGCTGTCACCAGACACGTCCCTCGCCATGATCAAGGCAGCGGCAGAGGATTACCGAAATGGCAAGCAACGGGATCGACTTGAGTGACGCTCTCTGGTTCAAGAGCAGCTACAGCAACGGGGACGGCGGGGAATGCGTCGAAGTGGCCGGCGACTTCCCCGGCGCCGCTCTCTGGCGCAAGTCGAGCTACAGCAACGGTGACGGCGGCAACTGCGTCGAAGTCGCCGACAACCTCCCCGGCCTCGTCCCCGTCCGTGACTCCAAGGTTCCCCACGGCCCCGCCCTCGTCCTCACCGCCGCCGCCTGGGCCCCCTTCATCACCGCACTCAAGGCCGACCCCGTCGTTCGCTGAGCGCTGACCGACTTCCTGCCGGAGGTGCAGCTTCCGGCGGGGTATTCGTGTTTGCCTGGGCCCATGACGGCTCACACGGTCGAATACATCCGGTATCGCATCTCCGAGCAGCAGTCGGCGGAGTTCCTGTCCGCCTACGCCCGCGCCGCGGCCCAGCTGGCGGCGGCCCCGCAGTGCGTCGACTACGAACTGACGCGCTGCGAGGAGGACCCCGAGCACTTCATCCTCCGGATCACCTGGACATCGACGCGGGACCACCTGGAAGGCTTCCGCAAGTCCGAGCAGTTCCCGGCGTTCTTCGCCGAGATCCGCCCGTACGTCGAGAACATCGAGGAGATGCGCCACTACGGCGCGACGCCGGTCCACGGCACCGGGGCGGCCACTCCCACGCTCTACGTCTGGGCGGGCGGGGCCGAGGCGTTCTCCCGGCTGACGGACGCGTTCTACGACAAGGTCCTCAAGGACGACCTCCTGGCCCCGCTCTTCCAGGACCTCGCCCCGGACCATGCCGCCCACGTCGCCCTCTGGCTCGGCGAGGTCTTCGGCGGCCCCGCCCGCTACTCCGAGACCCAGGGCGGCCACTCCCACATGGTGGCCAAGCACTTCGGCAAGCACATCACGGAGCCCCAGCGCCGCCGCTGGGTCAACCTCGTCCAGGACGCCGCCGACGACGCAGGTCTGCCCACCGATGCCGAGTTCCGCTCGGCCTTCCTGGCCTATGTGGAGTGGGGCACCCGGCTCGCGGTGTACTTCTCCGGCCCGGACGCGCAGCCTCCGGCCGAGCAGCCGGTGCCGAAGTGGAACTGGGGGGCGATGCCGCCGTATCGGGGCTGACGTAGGGTCCCTGTCCGTGACCGCCGCCATCACCGCCATGATCACTGCCGTCGTCGGTGTCCTCGGGACGCTGCTCGCCCCCGTGTTCAGTCAGCGGCATGCCGCGCGGCAACGTGCCGAAGAGGCCGAACAGGCGGAGCGCAGGCGGCTGTTCGAGGAGCGACGGGACGCCTACACCGCGATGAACCGTGCGTCCCGGCACTTCCACACCCTGCTCAAGGACGCCCTGCACCGGATCCGCGACGGCGTCTACACCGAGCACGACCGGGACCAGTTGGAGCAGGCCCGGTTCGACCACCGCGACCGGTACGTCGAGGCGCAGATGGTCGTACCCGAGCGGATCCTGGACGCCTCGCGGGCCGTCAACAAGGTGCTGGCCCGCATGGACGCCGTCACCAAGCGGCTCGACCGGGGACTGGCCCAGGAGGGCGAGAGTGCCGAACGGGCGCTGCTGGAGCTGAAGGAGGCCGAGCCGCTGCTGGCGGCCATGCGGCGCGCGATGCGGGCCGATCTGGGGGTGGAGGACTAGGCGGAGACCGCGCGGGTCGCGTCCGTGCCCCAGCTGGACAGGAGGCGCAGGGACTGGGCTGAGGGGGAGTCCGGTTCCGCGTGGTACGTGATCAGGGACTGGTCGGCGTCGCCCGCGAGGCGGAAGCCCTCGAAGTTCAGGGACAGGTCGCCGACCAGCGGGTGGTGCAGGCGCTTGACGCCGTGGCTCTTCTCCTTGACGTCGTGCGTCGCCCACAGGCGGCGGAACTCCTCGCTCTTGACCGAGAGTTCGCCCACCAGGGCGGACAGACGTGCGTCGTCGGGGTGGCAGCCCGCGTCCATGCGCAGGGCGCACACGATGTCGATCGCCTTCTGCTCCCAGTCGATGAACAGGTCGCGGTACTCGGGGCGCAGGAAGACGAGACGGGCCCAGTTGCGTTCGGCGGGCGGGAGCTCGGCCCAGTCGCCGAAGACCGCCGCCGCCATCCGGTTCCAGGCGAGGATCTCCGCGCGGCGCCCGACGACGTACGCCGGTACCCCCTCCATCGAGTCCAGCAGCTGGCGCAGTGCCGCCCGCACCTGCTGCTGCCGTGCCGCCGGCTTCTTCTTGTGCGACTTCGGCTTGGCCAGGTGGGTGAGGTGCGCGTGCTCGGCGTCGGTGAGGCGCAGGGCGCGGGCGATCGAGTCCAGGACCTCCGCCGAGACGTTGCGTCCGTTGCCCTGTTCCAGCCGGGTGTAGTACGCCACCGACACCCCGGCCAGCTGGGCCAGCTCCTCGCGGCGCAGCCCGGGCACCCGGCGGTGCCGTCCGAAGTCGGGCAGCCCCACGTCCTCCGGCTTCAGCCGGGCCCGCCGGCTGCGCAGGAACTCGCTCAGCTCGGCCCGCCGGTCCAGGGGCCGGCCGGCGGCGGCTGCTTCCGCCTGTTCGTCCATACCGCCAGTATCGGCCGTATCCCATGGTCGTACGTCCATCAGCCTGACCCCGCCAGTGGTAGGCACGGCAGTCGTACGAAGATCTGTGGTCTGGGTGAGCGGCGGCGCCCGCGGCAGGCTGGACGCCGTACCCGGTCGGAAGGCAACCGGGCACGAACCCCCTGCTAGGAGAACCCCGGCATGACCACTGTTGCTGCGTACGCCGCGCCCGCCGCGAAGGCCCCGCTGGAGCGGACCACCATCGAGCGGCGCGCGGTCGGTGAGTTCGACGTCCTGATCGACATCGAGTTCGCCGGCATCTGTCACTCCGACATCCACCAGGCCCGCGAGGGCTGGGGCGAGGCGATCTTCCCGATGGTCCCCGGCCACGAGATCGCGGGTGTCGTCTCCGAGGTCGGCCCCGGTGTGACCAAGTTCAAGGTCGGCGACCGGGTCGGCGTCGGCTGTCTCGTCGACTCCTGCCGCGAGTGCGCCAACTGCAAGGCGGGCCTGGAGCAGCACTGCACCGCCGGCGCCGTCGGCACCTACAACGCCGTCGGCAAGGACGGCGAGCCCACGTACGGCGGCTACTCGCAGAAGGTCGTCGTGGACGAGAACTTCACCGTCCGCATCCCCGACGGTCTGTCCCTGGACGTGGCGGCGCCGCTGCTCTGCGCGGGCATCACCACGTACTCGCCGCTCAAGCACTGGGGCGCGGGCCCCGGCAAGAAGGTCGCCGTGATCGGCCTGGGCGGCCTCGGCCACATGGGCGTCAAGATCGCGCACGCGCTCGGCGCCGAGGTCACCGTGCTGTCGCAGTCGCTGCGCAAGAAGGACGACGGCCTGAAGCTGGGCGCCGACCACTACTACGCGACCAGCGACCCCAAGACCTTCGAGGACCTGGCGGGCTCCTTCGACCTCATCCTCTCCACGGTGTCGGCGCCGCTGGACTTCGGCGCGTACCTGAGCCTGCTGAAGACGGGCGGCGCCCTGGTGAACGTCGGCGCCCCCGAGGAGCCGATCGGGCTGAACCTGTTCTCCCTCATCGGCGGCAACAAGACCCTCGCCGGTTCGATGATCGGCGGCATCGCCGAGACCCAGGAGATGCTCGACTTCTGCGCCGAGCACAGCCTGGGCGCGGAGATCGAACTGATCCGCGCCGACCAGATCAACGAGGCGTACGAGCGGGTGCTGGCGAGCGACGTCCGCTACCGCTTCGTCATCGACACCGCCACTATCTGACCGGCTTGGCTGTGGAACGCCCCAGCAGCCACAGCAGATACGGCCCGCCGACCAGCGCGGTGAGCGCGCCGACCGGCACCTCCAGCGGCGGCAGCAGCGTGCGCGCCGCGAGGTCGGCGGCCACCAGCACCACCGCACCGGTCAGTGCCGAGCACAGCAGCGGCAGGTGCGGGGTGCGGGTGAGGCGGCGGGCCGGCTGGGGTGCGGTCAGCGCGACGAACCCGATCGGGCCGACCGCGCCGGTCGCGGTGGCGGCGAGGACGACACCGAGCGCGGTGAGTCCGAGCCGCACCCGGCCGACCCGCACCCCGAGCGCGGCCGCGGTCTCTTCCCCGAGCCCCAGCGGCCGCGCGGCCCACCCTGCCCACCAGAGTCCGGGGCCCGTGCTGAGTACGGCGATCCGCCGCGGCGCCGACCTGATGCCCGTGCTGCCCTCGAAGTGCGTGACGGTGCGCGGGAAGATGCTGTCGGTGCCGGTGTCCGAGCCCATGCCCGACGCCAGGGTGCTCGGCGCGGCCGAGGGGCCCTCGGAGGCGCCGATGACGCTGTTCCGCCCGCCGTCGGTGCCCTCGCCGGACCCCTTCCCGGCGGCCGACCCGCAGCCGGCCGGCAGGACGCCGACGGCGGACACGGCCAGGACGGCCCTCAACCTCGACGCACGCTCGGCTTGCGCCCCGGGGGTGGCGGTCAGCCCAGGTCGAAGGCCTCCCCGGCGGCATACGACCGTACGGCCACGCCCGCCTCCCCGCCGGGCCGTACGACATGCACGCGCCCGCGCCCCGCCACCCGGGCACCTTCGCCGGCCACCTCCAGCAGCGTGTTCTCGTCGACGGCTACGCCGTACGGCACCGACCCGCGCCCCACCGCCGCGACCAGCCGCGCCAGCGTCCCCCACTGCGCGGCGTGCACGTCCACCGCGAACGGCACGAGCCCCAGCCCCGCCCGTACCTCGATCTCCGCAAGGTCCTCCCCGGTCTCCTCCGGGCACACCGGCACCCCGTCCAGCAGCCACCCGCCGACGACCGCCCGGCGCGCGGCGACGGCAGCGCCCGCGGAGAAGCCCGCGTACGGCACCCCGCGCTCGGCGAGCAGCCGCGGCAGCCGGTCCAGGCAGCCGGCGAACGCCTCCTGATACGCGGGCGTCAGCCCGCCGCACCCCAGCAGCCCGTCCACACCGTCCAGCGCGCCGTCCGGCTCGAACCGCCCGCCGAGCGGCACGAGCAACGGCACGGGCTCACATGCCCCCGCCTTCCCCAACGCCTCCGCATACCGCTCGAACTGCCTCTGCCCGTCGCCCTCGTCGACGATCACACACCCGATCCGCGGCAGGCCTCCCTCTGCGCGCGCGGCCGCCCGCAGAAACGGCTCGTACACCTCGGCGGCGTCCCAGCCGCCACCTACCAGGAACGTATGACCGACCATCCGGGTTCCTCCCCTTGTGCGAGTGTTCTCGCGAGTTTCGCAAAGGGTGAATGTACGGGGGATGAGTCGGTTGCGTCGCCCGAATTACCTGCTCAACGCTAGACTTGATGACATGTCAGAACTGGGGTGGCTGGCGGACTATACGAAGCGGCTTGCGGGCGACCGTGTCGCCGGTTACATCGCTCCGACTTTCCATTTGCGGGAGGCGGAGGGCGACGAACAGGCTGAGCCGACCCGGAGGTCGTATGCCTGGCTGATAGAACAGCTGAGCAAGTTCCCGCCCCGCACCTACTTCGTCGACGGTGTGGCGGGGAGCGGGAAAAGCAGCCTCATCGTCCATGTTGCGACCGATTTGATGCGCAATGATGTGGTTTGCATCCGCGTTGACCACCGGACGTTGTCCCTGGGGCGCAATGCTCTCGGTGACCCGAAGGCATTCGGTAAGGC
This sequence comes from Streptomyces cellostaticus, assembly GCF_001513965.1. Lineage (GTDB taxonomy): Bacteria > Actinomycetota > Actinomycetes > Streptomycetales > Streptomycetaceae > Streptomyces > Streptomyces cellostaticus. The sequence continues at coordinate 91,640 of NZ_KQ948026.1, forward strand.
GCAGTGCCCTCCGGATGTCACCGAGAGGCCGCTGTGGAAGTCGCGTGTCAAACACGAGCAGGCTGTCTTCTTGGTGGACGCCGTCAATGAACTGCAGCGAGAGTTCCCCGAACGGTCACCGGAGATGGAATTCGTCAAATACCTGCTGGAGGGTACGCACCGGCACACGGTGCTCGCCACCTCCCGATCGACCCCCGAGGCTCTGGGGGCCTCTCACCTCCGGCCGATCGAGCAGTTGACGATTGCTCCGCTGACGGACGCAGAATCCGAGAACTACCTGCTTGATTGCGGTCTTGATCCGCGTCCCGCACTGAAGGAGATCCGGGCGACCGGTCTCGACGGCGCCATCTGGAACCCGCTCCTGCTTTCCCTCCTGGCGCATCTCCTGAAGTCGGAGACGCCTGGCCGTCGGATGCGCATGCCGCGGTCCCGGGCCGAACTCCTGTTGGCCACCGTGGAGAGGGCCCGCACGAATGAGTACCTCAAGGCTCGCGAAGAACATATAGCGCAGCACGGCCTGAACCTCGAAGCCGTCCTCTGCGCCGGCGCACTGGTCATCTTTTCGAGCAAGGGCGGAGAAAACAGTCTGCAGCGGAAGGATCTCAGGGGCATACTCCGGAGGGTGTGGGAGGACTCGGAGAGCCTGGACTCCGCCATCGACGCGTTCTTGAGTACTCAGTTGGTGACTGCTTACGACCCCGGTGGGGGGCAGGAAACCTTCTATCGACTGCTCCACCCCTCGATTGTCGATTTCGGCCTCGCCCTGGGGTGGCGGTCTTCGAACCCACCCGGCCTGGCGTTCGATCTTGATCAGTGTGTGGGTGACTGGCTGGGACTTCAAACCGATACAGAGAGTGCGGTTGAAGAACTTCTGAAGAGAACGCCGATGATGCGTCCGAGCCTGATGCTCGACGCCATTGTCGCCAATCGCGGTCTGCTCTCCCATAGCGCCAGGGGGCGGATGTGGCGGGCTCTGGGTACCGGCTTCATCGCGGATCGCGGGAGTCGGGACGATTTGGCGCTTTCGCTGGGAAGAGTGCCCTTCCACGTGGTACGTGAGGGTATCGGGTACGGGCTGCTCCACACTCTCCAGAGGGAGCAGCCTGAATTTGCTTTGGACGTGATCGAGTCCCTGCAGTACGAGACGCTCACGCCTGTGTCTCTTCAGCAGCTCAAGAGGCGGCACATACGTCTCCAGAAGAACCAGAGCCCAGGCAGGGTCTCGTCGAACATCCGTCAGGCATCTCCCACGCGCGACGTCGAATATCGTCTGAGTGTTCTTCGTTCCGACCCAAATGCGGTGAACCGTGGAAGCGCGGCAATCTGGTTGGTTCGTCAAGCCCCCGGGCAAGCTCTGGACCCCTTGGTCGACGCTCTGGAAAAGGAACCTGTCGCTTCGGTGCGGGGTTCTGTCGCCACGGCCTTGGGGCAGTTGGCCGATGCGGCTGCGGTTCCCGCGTTGCAGGCCGCTTTGAGCGACGAAGTCGCTTCGGTGCGGGGTTCGGCTGCGACGGCGTTGGGGCGGTTGGCCGATGCGGCTGCGGTTCCCGCGTTGCAGGCCGCTTTGACCGATGAGGTTGCTTCGGTGCGGGGTTCGGCTGCGACGGCTTTGGGGCGGTTGGCCGATGCGAGTGTGGTTCCTGCGTTGCAGGTGGTTCTCACCGATGAGGATGCGGCGGTGCGGGGTTCGGCCGCGACCGCTTTGGGGCGGTTGGCGGATGTGGCTGCGGTTCCTGCGTTGCAGGCGGTTCTGGCCGATGAGGACGGTTCGGTGCGGGGTTCGGCTGCGAACGCTTTGGGGCAGCTGGCCGATGCTGCTGCGGTTCCTGCGTTGCAGTCCGTTCTGACCGATGAGGTTGCTTCGGTGCGGGGTTCGGCTGCGACGGCGTTGGGGCGGTTGGCCGATGCCAGTGTGGTTCCTGCGTTGCAGGCTGTTTTGGCGGATGAGGATGCGGCGGTGCGGGGTTCGGCTGCGACGGCTTTGGGGCGGTTGGCCGATGCCAGTGTGGTTCCTGCGTTGCAGGTGGTTCTCACCGATGAGGATGCGGCGGTCCGGGGGTCGGCCGCGACGGCTTTGGGGCAGCTGGCGGATGTGGCTGCGGTTCCCGCGTTGCAGGCCGTTCTGGCCGGCGATGAGGATGCGGCGGTCCGGGGGTCGGCCGCCACAGCCCTGGCACGGTTGGCTGACGCTGCCGCGCTTCCCGCGTTGCAGGCCGCGCTGGCCGGCGACGAAGTCGCTTCGGTGCGGGGTTCGGCTGCGACGGCCCTGGGGCGGTTGGCGGATGTGGCTGCGGTTCCCGCGTTGCAGGCCGCGCTGGTCGACGGAGTTGCTTCGGTCCGGGCCTCAGCGGCAGCAGCTCTTGGGCGCGTCGGCGATGTCCGGGCCACCGAATCGTTGCGCGGGCGTCTCGAAGACCGCAAGGAGGAATACCACGTCCGCTCCGCGGCGGCCTGGGCGCTCGGGGCCCTCGTCTCGGATGCGCAACCCTGGCTCATACCGCTGGCGGATGAATTGCAGGGTTACGCAGGACCGGTCATGCGGGAGGCCAGAAGGTTCCGTGGCGTCCTCGTCAACCTGCTGAGTCGTCAAGCGAACGACGAGGGCGTGCGCTCCTGGCTCGAACGCGTCGGCCGCTTCGATCCCGATCCACTGAACCGGACGGTTGCCGTACAGGGGCTCGCGCAAGCGCGGTGCATCGATGCGCGACTGATTCGATTTCTCATCGATCCGGAAGTCCCGCGCAAAGACGGACGCAAGCGAGACACGGACGACGGTGTTCTTGGCGTAGCCGGCGCCGCAGTCCTCCGCATGTTCGAATATGCGGAGGCCGAGTCGCTGCGTCTCATACCTTCGGTGGTCCGACTCCTCGCCGACCCCGAAACATGGAACACCACCATCAATGCGGTGCTCGCGCCGCTTTCTTCTCTCCCGCTGGAAGTTTCGCAGAAACTTATCCAATTGATCCAGAAAAGCGCTGCGCGATACAAGGAGAAGAACCGCTTTTTTCAGAACCGACTGGATCAGCATGTGGAAAAGTGTCAAGGTCGGCAGTATGCCGAGGCTGAATTCCGGAAGATGGTAGACAGTCCCGAAGTGGGGCTTGCGGGCTTTCGGAAGTCCGCGCAGTCGAGATTCGATGAGGTCGCATCTATGGGGTCTGAAGAGCACTTCGACGTTGTCATCCTCACGGCTGTCCCCGTCGAATCGGCCGCGCTGTTCGAAGAGTTGCGCAGCAGAAGCATCGTGCATCGCACCATTCAGCGGAACGGCAGATACTACAGCGCCTTCGATCTTCCGGTGGGCAGTGAATCCAAAGGTGTGCTCTTTGCGCAGGCCACGGACAAGGGTGGGCAAGCTGCGGCGGCTCTCACCCGGGAGCTGATCGCAGAATTCGGATGCACGCTGGTGCTCCTGGTGGGTGTCGCAGGAGGGTTCTCGGAACGCAAGGTCGAACTGTACGACGTCATCGTCGCCCGAAATGTCTTCAACTATGACCCGCGACGCCTAGAGGCCGACGGGCAGGGGTATCGCCCTCAACCGTATCGAAGCGACGAACAGCTGATCCGGCTTGTCAATCATCTGCTCACCAGCGGTGCGCTGGACGCGACGCTCGACGGTCACGCCCTGCACACGAAGGACTACGTCAGCGGAGAGACGGTTCTCGCCTGGGGCGAGGCTCCCTTGCGACAGCAATTGCTCGGATTCTCGATCGACGTGTACGGAATGGAGACCGAGGGTCATGGAGTCATGCATGCCGTCTGGGAGACGTTCAAGGTGGACTCCTTCGTCGGCGCGGGAGTGATCAAATGCGTAAGTGATCTCGGTGATGAAGACATGAGGGTCGACAAGGACGAGAAGCAACAGCGGGCTGCTCGCATAGCCGTGCAGGTCGCGCTGCGCATCATCGGCGACTTCCGCAGGTGAGAGACGGGTTCGCGGGTCGTGGGACTCCCCATTCCGGTCAGGCCGCCCCCGCCACCGCCCGCACCGTCTCGTTGCGCACCCGGCAGTAGTACGCCGCCGCCCCGTCGCCCAGGTAGCTCCACGGCAGCGCGTCCACATAGCCGTCGACCAGCTTGAACTGCTTCAGCGCGGCCTCGTGCCGGTCCTGGAGGTGGAGGTAGAACGCCAGCAGGTGGCGCAGTTGCGCCAGGCCCGGGTGCTCGGGGTCGGCAGCCGCCGCGTCCGCGAGGCCCGCGTCGACCCGGGCCACCATCTCGGGCGTGTTGTCGGCCGCGACTTCGGTCGGCTCGTCGTGCTCGAAGTGCGCGATGAGCGGCAGCACCGACAGCAGACTGCCCAGCGGCGCCTCGGCCGCCGCGCGCTCGGCGAAATCGAACGCCTGCTGCTGCGACCCCCGCCACTTCGCACACCAGTACTGGAGTGCCGAGAGGTGGGCCCCGAAGTGGTGCGGCGCGCGCGTGGTGATCTCCGCCCACAGCTTGTCCATCTCGGCCTGCGGATAGCCGAGGCCGAGCGCCACCCAGATCTCCGTGATGTACGGCGTGGGGTCGTCGGGGTTGAGGGCGGCCGCCCGCGCGATCTCCTCGCGTGCGCCCGTCAGCGTCCGGCGGAAGCCCGCGAACTGCTCCTGCGTCGTGTACTCGGCCAGCTTCGCGCCTCGCAGCTCCCAGGCCAGGTACACCGTGCTCTGCGCCCTGACCACGGCCGCGTCCGGGTCCTCGGGGCGCGCGGCCTCCCAGGCCAGCAGCCACGCGTCCTCCTTGGCCGCGAGCGTGCCCAGCAGACCGGTGACCGTCGTACGGCGCTCCCAGTCCCGGCCGATGTCGCGCAGCACCTCGGCCGCGGGCTGCCAGTCGCCGCCCTGCACCGCGGCGAGGGCCTGGGCCCAGGGCGCGGGCAGCGGCGCGGCGTGCTCGGTGTCCTGCCGCTCGGCGGGCAGCAGGCCGAGCTGCTCCGCGGCCTCGGCCGCCTGGTCGGCGTCCGGAGGGCTCGGCGAGAACAGCTCCTTCACGAACACGCCGGTGAACCACACGGCGGCGATCACCACAGGGAGGGCCAGGATGCCCAGGATCCAGAGCAGGACGGTCATCGGGGGGTCCGGTCCGTTCGTCGGGAGAAGTCGGGGTGTGCTGGGGTGTGTCGGGATGTGCTGGTCACGCGGGCTGTGCCGCAGGTGGCAGCAGCGCGCGCAGGGGTGCGGTGTCGGGGTGGTCGGCGAGCGCCGCCTCCACGGCCGCCTCCAGCGCGGCCTCGGGGCCGTCGCCCGGTGTGTTCGCCGAGGCCCAGCCGGGCAGGCGGACGGCCGCCGGGCGTGACCAGGAGAACTCCCAGTGCAGCAGCGAGCGGGCGCTGAACTCGGCCAGCACCATCGTCCGCAGCGACTCACCCAGCCGCGGCCGTGCGAACTCGCGGAAGGCCCGGCCCTTCGCCGCGGCCGCCTGCTCGGACAGCGGCAGCCGCTCCGCCAGCCGCCACAGCCGGCCGTCGTCGATCACCTCCAGCAGCGCGGTCAGCGTCGGCTGCTGCCCGGTGTAGTCGGCCAGCGCCCGGTGCAGCGGGGTGTGCACGCAGGACAGGCCCTCGGCCATGGAGGCATCCAGCAGTTCCTCCCACGCACCGGTGCGCCGGAAGGCGAGAACCTCGTCCGCGAGGACGGCGTCCTCCAGCGCGGCCAGGGTGCGCTGCGCGTCGGTGAGCAGGGCGGACGCCGCGCCCTTGGCCTCCTCGGTGCGCCCGTCGGCGGGCAGCGCCTCGATCCGGCGCACCCGCTCGGCGATCGGCGGATGGGAGTCGTACGGCGAGCCGGGCTCGGTCGGCAGTTCCCCGCGCAGCTCCACCAGCTCCGTTTCGCGGGCCGACAGCAGCCGGCCGAAGCCGCCGAAGAACTCGCCGCGCGGTGGCAGCAGCCGTGCCGGCAGGCCCAGGGTGGCGTAGGAGTCGAGGTAGAAGTCGTGGGAGGTGGCCAGCACGGGGATCTCGCGCAGTGCCGACGCGGTCGCGTCGCGGCCGGCGATACGGGCGGCGGCCAGGTCGGCGGCGTATTCCTGGGCGCGGGCCGTGGAGAGGGAGGCGCGCAGGTAGAGCTTGCCGTACGCGGTGTAGATCGCCGCCATCATCCGGTACGTCGCCCCGGCCCCGCCGGTGTCGACCTTCTTGGCCTTCTTGCCCTTGGCGACCCGCTTGGCCGAGGCCTGTTCCTGACGGGCGCGCTCGGTGGCCGCCTTGCCGTCCGCCTTGGCGTGGAACTGTCCGATGACCCGGCCGATCTGCGCCCGGCCGCGCACCACGAGCGCGGACAGCCGCGTATCGCCGCCGGTGAAGTGGCCGTACTCGTGGGCGAGTACGGCACGCAGCTGTGCCTCGGTCAGGCCCGTCAGCAGCGGTACGCCGAGGTAGAGGCGGCGCGGGCCGGGCAGCAGGCCGAGCAGCCGCGACCGTTCGCTCACGGCCGCGTTGACGTCGGCCGTGAGCAGGATCCGGTCGGGGGCGCGGGTGCCCGTCGTCGCCGCGAGTTCCCGGACCAGGGCCCACAGCCGGGGCTCGTCGGTCTCGGTGACCGCGACGCCGGCGGGCTCCTCGCCCCTGGGCGTGCGCAGCATGAACATGCCCTGTACGACGGGGATGGCGAGCAGTGCAGAGACGATGACGATCTTCACGGCGGCAGGGCCGTGCGTCCAGGTGAGCACCGCGATGTCGAGGCCGACGAGCGCCGCGAGCAGCACGAGGCTCAGCAGATAGAAGCCGAACAGCAGAACGAGGGCGCGCAGTGCGCGCAGAGTTGCGCCCATCGGGCAGATCCCCCCACAGGATCCGGAGAAGCGGACATGGCGGACACCGCGAAGCGGCGCTGCCGGTGAGTGTGGGGGGACTCGGAGCAGGCTCGGAGCGAAACGCAGAGTGGACTCAGAGCGGGCTCGGGCAAAGCGTGAGCAAACTCGGAGCACGCGGAGTATGCCCTACCGCAGGTCAGCAGGGCAATCTCAATTCCGGTGGGGCGGTGGGGCGGTGGGGCGGTGGGGCGGTGGGGCGGTGGGCCGGTCAGCCGGGCAGGCTTGTCCGGCTGCCGCCGTTCGCCTCGTAGCCGGCCACCGCCAGCGCGCGGTAGAGGGCGAACTCGGCGGCAGGGTCGGCGGACAGCGTCCAGGGCAGCGCGCCGACGTGGCCGTCCACGTGTATGAGCTGGTCCATGGCCTCCGCCCAGCGTTCGGCGCGGACCAGGAAGAAGACCAGCAGGTGGCGGACGTGGGCGAGCATCGGGTCGTCGGGGCGGGCCGCGTGCACCGCGTAAAGCGCGCCGTGCATCGCCTTGGTGACGACCTCGCTCTGGTAGAAGCTCGCGACCAGGTTCACCTCGGGGAGGTGCTCGAAGACTGCGAAGAGCGGCAGCGCGGCGAGCAGCGAGCCCTCGGGGGCGCGGGCCGCCGCGGCCTCGGCGAACGCGTACGCCTGCGCGCGCGAGCCGTGCCACTTCTCGCACCAGAAGTGCAGCGCGGCCAGGTGCGCCCCCATGTGGTGCGGGGCGCGGTCCAGGATGTTCAGCCACAGCTTCTCGAACTCCGGCTGCGGATAGGCCAGGCCCCGGGCGATGGACAGCTCGACGAGGTACGGCACCGGGTCGCCGGGGGCCAGCAGCGCCGCCTGCCCGCACGCCTGGCGGGCCTCCTCCATGATGATCCGGAAGTCGTCCGTGCCCGGCGTGGACGTCCGCCACGCATGCTGCACCAGGAACTCGGCGTGCACCGCCGCGCCGCCCGCGTCCTTGGGCTGCTCGGCCCGCCACACCCTGAGCCACTGTCCGCCGGGCGTCTCGTGCACCCCGCCCGGCCGCTGCTGAAGCTCCAGCGCCGCCGCGCCGGCGAAGGCCTGCACCCGCTGCCAGCGCACCTCGCCGTCGGCCTCGGTGCCGGCCAGCATTTGGGCGGCCGCGCGGTAGTCCTGGGTGCGCTGCACCAGGTCCAGGACGTCCAGCAGGGCCTGGTCGGGGCCGGGCATCCGCACGTCCAGCTCCTCCTGGCGCACGAAACCGTACGTCGCCGGGTCGGCGGCGTCCGGGTGGCCCGGGGAAACCTGCCCGATCACCCCACGCCTGCGCCGCAGGATAGGGAGCAGCACGAAGCTCAGCATGAGCAGCGCCAGGAGCAGCCAGAGAATCGCCATGCCTCCAGCGAACCAGACACCGCCGACAATTGGCCAACTTCGCCCGCCGGGCCTGTGGAAAACTCCGGCCCAGGTCATGACAGGGGCGGCCGCCACCGCCGTACACCAGGGGCGATGACGGTCCGGCGCCGCCGTGCACACAGGGAAAACCCTTCCGCCGGGGCCCTGCGACCGAGCCGTCCGGCAGCACCCGTCCGAGCGCACTACGCTCGGTGGACATGAGCGACAGGCAGATCAGTCAGCACTTCGAGACCCTCGCGATCCATGCGGGCAACACCGCGGATCCCCTCACCGGCGCGGTCGTCCCGCCGATCTACCAGGTCTCGACCTACAAGCAGGACGGCGTCGGCGGCCTGCGCGGCGGCTACGAGTACAGCCGCAGCGCCAACCCGACCAGGACCGCCCTGGAGGAGAACCTCGCCGCGCTGGAGGGCGGCCGCCGCGGCCTCGCGTTCGCGTCCGGCCTGGCGGCCGAGGACACCCTGCTGCGTACGCTGCTCAGCCCCGGCGACCACGTGGTGATCCCGAACGACGCCTACGGAGGAACCTTCCGCCTCTTCGCCAAGGTCGTCTCCCGGTGGGGCGTGGAGTGGTCGGTCGCCGACACCAGCGACCCCTCCGCCGTCCGGGCCGCGATCACCCCGAAGACCAAGGCCGTCTGGGTGGAGACCCCCTCCAACCCGCTGCTCGGCATCACCGACGTCGCGGCCGTCGCCCAGGTCGCCCACGACGCGGGCGCCAAGCTCGTCGTCGACAACACCTTCGCCACCCCCTACCTCCAGCAGCCGCTGTCGCTCGGGGCGGACGTCGTCGTGCACTCCCTGACCAAGTACATGGGCGGCCACTCGGACGTGGTCGGCGGTGCGCTGATCGTCTCCGACCAGGCGCTGGGCGAGGAACTGGCCTACCACCAGAACGCGATGGGCGCCGTCGCCGGCCCCTTCGACTCCTGGCTGGTGCTGCGCGGCACCAAGACCCTCGCGGTGCGCATGGACCGGCACAGCGAGAACGCCACCAAGATCGCCGACATGCTGACCCGGCACAAGCGCGTGACCAGCGTCCTGTACCCGGGGCTGCCCGAGCACCCCGGCCACGAGACCGCCGCCAAGCAGATGAAGGCGTTCGGCGGCATGGTGTCCTTCCGGGTCGAGGGCGGCGAGGAGGCCGCGGTCGAGGTCTGCAACCGCGCCAAGGTGTTCACGCTCGGCGAGTCGCTCGGCGGTGTCGAGTCGCTCATCGAGCACCCCGGCCGGATGACGCACGCCTCCGCGGCCGGCTCCGCCCTGGAGGTTCCCGCCGACCTGGTGCGCCTGTCCGTCGGCATCGAGAACGTCGACGACCTGCTGGAGGACCTCAAGCAGGCCCTGGGCTAGGGACTGTCCGCGTCACCAGCCGGTGATCGGTGGAGTCGTCTGTGACGGCGGCTCCACCCAGGGGTGGGCGTGCACCGCCCACACGGTGAAGGCCACGGCCACGGCGCACAGCAGCAGCCACAGCAGGCGGCCCACGACGCGCCTGCGCCGCAGTGCCCGGTTGCCGCGGCGGACGACCTCGCCGTACAGGTCCGGTGGCACGGGTGCCGGAGCCTGCTCCATGATCCGCCGTGCGGCGGCCTCCCGCTCGGACCGGTTCACCGGGGTCTGCCCGCACGCCGTCGCCTCATGACGGCGCCACCCTCGCACCGCCCATCGCGCGCGGGGCGGCCGTGCGCGCCGGATGCAGCAAGGTGGCCGTCGCCCGGTCGCAGATGGTGTGCACGCGCTCGGCGGGCAGGCCGAGCAGGGCCGCCGCCTGTTCCTCGGCGACCCCCTCGTACAGCCGCAACACCAGGATCAGCCGCTCCTGGGGCGCCAGGGCGGCGAGCGGGCTGCGCGGATGGGGCCGGGCGCGGCCGAAGGCGCCGTACTGGTGCCATGTCCCGCGCGAGAAGCGTGTGGCGAGGTACTGGCGGGCGCAGTCGTACGGGTCCTCGCCGCGCAGCCGGTCCCAGCAGGCGTAGGTGTGGGCGAGGGCCAGCGTCAGCAGCCTCCGTGCGCGCGGGTTGGCGTCCGGCGCCTCGGCGGTGAGCAGCGTGGCGGCATGCTGCAGCCGCCCACCCGCGCCCGCCACGAACGCCTCGAACTCACGGGCCCGGCGGGCATCGCGGGATGCCTGCCGATCACGCACCGCGCCTCCCCCCTGAGGGGGCCCTGTCCGGCACGAGGCGGATGAGCCGCGTACGACGCAGGACCCGGTCTCATATGAGGCCAGCGGCGGCCCAAGGTCAAGACTCCGGACCGCACCCGTGCGGCGGGTGCCTCAGGCCGTCGGCGGCTGCTCCGGGGACGGCACTCCCTGGACCGACATACGGGCGGAGAGCGCGCTGTTGAAGCGGGTGAGGAGGGTGCAGAACTGCTCGCGCTCCTCCGGTGCCCAGTCGTCTGTCAGCTCGGCCATCAACTGACGCCGGGAGGAGCGCACTTCCTCCAGCCGCGACAGGCCCCGCGGCGACAGCTGGAGCACCACCGCCCGGCCGTCCTCCGGGTGCGAGGTGCGCTTGACGAGCCCGCTGTCGACCAGCGGAGCCACCTGCCGCGTGACCGTGGACGAGTCGATCCCCATGCTCGCGGCGAGCGCCTTGACGCCCATCGGGCCTTCGTTGTCGAGGCGGTTGAGCAGCAGATACGCGGCGCGGTCCATGGAGTTGCGCACCTGCCCGACGCCGCCGAGGCGGGTCTGTTCGGCACGGCGGGCGAACACCGCCACCTCGTGCTGGAGGGTGTCGAGAAGGCCGGTGTCACCGACGGTCGTCATGTCCATCGACATTTCAGGTGTTGTGGGCATGGCCGGAGGCTCGCTTCATGAAGGCTGCTGGGTTGGGGGACAGGGTACGCGGCCCGGGGGCGGGCCGTACCGGCGCTGCGCAAACCGGTCTCGGAGGTTGGTCACACCCGTCGTGTGCGACCGTGAACTGCGAGACTTGAGTCATGAGCTACGGCACGACTGACTCCTTGCGCTCCGTCACCCTCGACGATGTGCGCGGAGCCCAGAAGATGCTCTCGGGTGTGGCGCGGGTGACCGCGATGGAGGGCAGCCGGTACCTGTCCCAGCTGATCGGCGCGCCGGTGCACCTCAAGTGCGAGAACCTGCAGCGGACGGGCTCGTTCAAGCTGCGCGGCGCCTATGTCCGGATCGCCGGACTGCTGCCGGAGGAACGTGCCGCCGGGGTGGTGGCCGCGAGCGCCGGGAACCACGCGCAGGGCGTGGCGCTGGCCTCCGCGCTGCTGGGTGTGCGCGCCACCGTGTTCATGCCGAAGGGCGCCCCGCTGCCGAAGATCAGCGCCACCCGGGACTACGGCGCCGAGGTGCGCCTGCACGGCCAGGTGGTGGACGAGACGCTGGCCGCCGCCGAGGAGTACGCGGCCGCGACGGGCGCGGTGTTCATCCACCCCTTCGACCACCCGGACGTGATCGCCGGTCAGGGAACGGTCGGCCTGGAGATCCTGGAACAGTGCCCGGAGGTGCGCACGATCGTCGTCGGCATAGGCGGCGGCGGGCTCGCGGCCGGGATCGCGGTCGCGGTGAAGGCGCTCAGGCCGGACGTCAGGATCGTCGGGGTACAGGCGGAGGGTGCGGCGGCCTATCCTCCCTCGCTCGCGGCCGGCTGCCCGGTGTCGGTGCACAACCCGGCGACGATGGCCGACGGCATCAAGGTGGGGCGGCCGGGCCTGGTGCCGTTCGGGATCATCAGTGAGCTGGTGGACGAGGTCCGCACGGTCAGCGAGGACCAGCTCTCGGCCGCGCTGCTGCTGTGCCTGGAGCGGGCGAAGCTGGTCGTCGAACCGGCCGGGGCGAGCCCGGTGGCGGCCCTGCTCGGCGAGCCCGGCGCCTTCCCCGGCCCGGTCGTCGCCGTGCTGTCCGGCGGCAACGTCGATCCGGTGCTGCTCCAGCGGGTGCTGCGGCACGGCATGGCCGCGCAGGGCCGCTACCTGGCGGTCCGGCTGCGGCTGACGGACCGTCCGGGCGCCCTCGCCACGCTCCTCGGGGTGTTGTCAGTGGTCGACGCCAACGTCCTCGACGTGAGCCATGTACGGACCGACCCCCGGCTCGGGCTCACGGAGGCGGAGGTGGAGCTGCACCTCGAGACGAAGGGACCGGCCCACTGCGCCGAGGTCGGCCAGGCCCTGCGCGAGGCGGGCTACACGGTCATGGACTGAGCGGTCATCGACCGAGCCACGGTCATCGACCGGACGCACCCGTCCTCGACCGAGGCCGGGCGAGGCCCGGAGCGGCGGTGCCATTCGTTCGGGGAAATGCATTGAGAGACGCGATACATCGCGTTATGGTGTGTCGTGTGGCCGTCGGTCCGCCCCGATCGCATGCGGAAATCCGCAGGTGGAAAACCGAGGGCGGAACCGAGCGCGCAAACCTAACCTCATCCGAAGAATCCCCGACGACGTGGAGACTCACATGCCAGGCGCCATCTATGCCGAAGGCCTGGTGAAGACCTTCGGCGACGTAAGGGCACTGGACGGCGTCGACCTCGATGTCCCCGAGGGCACGGTCCTCGGCCTCCTCGGGCCGAACGGTGCCGGCAAGACGACGACGGTCCGCTGCCTGACCACCCTGCTGCGTCCCGACCGCGGCAAGGCGGTCGTCGCGGGCGTGGACGTGCTCAAACACCCCGACACGGTCCGCCGCTCCATCGGCCTGTCCGGACAGTTCGCGGCCGTGGACGAATACCTGACCGGCCGGGAGAACCTCCAGATGGTCGGGCAGCTCTACCAGATGAAGGCCAAGGCGGCCAAGCAGCGCGCGGCCGACCTGCTGGAGCAGTTCAACCTCGCGGATGCCGCCGACCGCCCCGCCAAGACCTACTCCGGAGGCATGCGCCGCCGGCTCGACCTCGCTGCCGCCCTCGTGGTCTCACCGCCCGTGATGTTCATGGACGAACCGACGACCGGCCTCGACCCGCGCAACCGCCAGCAGCTGTGGGAGGTCATCAAGCAGCTCGTCTCCGGCGGTACGACCCTGCTGCTCACCACGCAGTACCTCGAAGAGGCCGACCATCTCGCCCATGACATCGCGGTGGTCGACCACGGCCGTGTCATCGCCAAGGGCACCTCCGACCAGCTCAAGGCCCGCACCGGCGGCGAGCGCGTCGAGGTCGTGGTGCACGAGCGCGCCCACATCGCGGACGCCGCCGAGGTGCTGCGCGGCTTCGGCAAGGGCGAGACCACCGTCGAGGAGCACACCCGCAAGCTCACCGTCCCCGTCACCGGCGGCGCCAAGCTGCTCGCCGAGGTCATCCGGGAGCTGGACACCCGCGGGATCGAGATGGACGACATAGGACTGCGCCGCCCCACCCTGGACGACGTCTTCCTGTCCCTGACCGGACACATGGCCGAGGCGGCCGATCAGGACGAGGCCAACGGCAAGGAGGCCGTGAAGTGAGTGCCGTCAGCGACGCCGTGCGCATCACGGCGCCCGGCAACCCCGTCAGCCGGTCCATCCGTGACTCGCTGATCGTTGCAAAACGCAATCTGATTCGTATGTCCAGAATTCCCGAGGTGGTGATCTTCGGGCTGATTCAGCCGATCATGTTCGTGGTGCTGTTCACCTATGTGTTCGGCGGCTCCATGAAGATCGACGGCAGCACCAGCGCCGAGGGTTACAAGAACTTCCTGATGGCCGGCATCTTCGCGCAGACCGTCACCTTCGCCACCGCCAGTTCCGGCGCGGGCATCGCCGACGACATGCACAAGGGCCTCATCGACCGCTTCCGCTCACTGCCGATGGCGCGCGGCGCGGTGCTGACCGGGCGGACCCTCGCCGACCTGGTCCAGACGGCGCTCACCCTGCTGATCCTCGCCGTCGTCGCGCTCCTGGTCGGCTGGCGGGTCGGGACCTTCCACGACACCAACGCCGGCCGGGTCCTCGCGGCCTTCGGCCTGCTGCTCCTGCTCGGGTACGCGTTCACCTGGATCGGCGCTCTCATAGGCCTGACCGTGCGCACCCCCGAGGCGGCCACCTCCGGCGGACTGGTCTGGCTCTTCCCGGTGACCTTCCTCTCCGGCGCGTTCGTGGACACCAGCAACATGACCCCGTGGCTGCGCCACATCGCGGAGTGGAACCCGTTCAGCGCCACCGTCCAGGCGGCCCGCGTGCTCTTCGGCAACCCCGGTCAGTCCCATTCGACCGCCTGGCCCATGGAGCACCCGGTCTGGGCCTCGCTGATCTACTCGGTCCTGATCGTCGTCGTGTTCCGCACCCTGGCCGTCCGCAAGTACCGCTCGGCGACCGCTTGACGACAGGACGACGCCCCCGGCGTCACGCGGACACCGGGGGCGCGATACGAATCTGGGGGCCGGCCTCAGCCCGAGTACGGCTCGGCCTTCAGGATCGTCACCGAGGCCTTCCTGCCGTTCGGCAGCTCGTACTCCGCGTCCTCGCCGACCTTGTGGCCGATGACGCCGGCGCCGAGCGGGGACTGCGGCGAGTACGTCTCGATCGCGGCGCTCGCGTACTCGCGGGAGGCGAGCAGGAACGTCAGCGTGTCGTCCTCGTCACCGTCGAAGGCGATCGTCACGACCATGCCCGGCGCGACGGCACCGTCCGCGGAGGCCGGAGCCTCGCCCACCTGGGCCTTCTCCAGAAGCTGGGTCAGCTGGCGCACGCGCAGCTCCTGCTTGCCCTGCTCCTCCTTGGCCGCGTGGTACCCGCCGTTCTCGCGCAGGTCGCCCTCCTCGCGCGCGGCCGCGATCTTGGCGGCGATCTCCGTGCGCGCAGGACCAGTAAGGTACTCAAGCTCATGCTTGAGCTTGTTGTACGCCTCCTGGGTCAGCCAGGTGACGTTCTCGCTGGTCTGGGTCACAGGGTGCTCCTCGTCGGTACTGGGAATACAAAGCATCGCCCTACCCAGAAGCATGTTCCTCCTTGGATGGGCGAAACCACGAGCCTAACAATTTCGCGGCCAAAGGGGGAGGACATAAGCCATCAGAATTGCATCAATGCAGGTCAGGGCCTATACATTCCGGGTGATGGATCAGTCCGCGTGACAGCCGAGCAGCTCGGCCGTCGTGCCCTTCGCCGTCGTACGGAGCGTGACGACCTTGTCGATGCGCGTGGCCGAACCGGTGAAGCGGAAGTCCGCCCGGCCCACCTCGGAGCCGTCGGCGCCCTGGGAACGCAGCGTGCAGTAGCCGGAGGCGCCCGAGTCCTTGTGGACCTCCAGATGCACCCGGACCGCGTCGTCGGACGCGTCGAAGGTGATCACCTGGGCGCTGATCTTGTTCTCCGCGACGTAGTGGTAGGCGAAGTAGCCGACCAGGACGAGCAGGGCCGCGCCGAGCACCGCCCCGGCGATCCTGAGCTTCCGGTCGGCACGCTCGTCCGAGGAGCGGCCGTAGCGGCCCTCGGGCAGCCGCGTGCTCGCCGTACTCATGATCGTCCTCCGGACCCCGGAATTATTCGCCCCCCGATTCGGTCACTATAGAAGCCGCCGATCGCACCCCAGGACACCGGGGCGCCGACTGACCAAGGATTGAGTCTTGACTGACCAGCTGCGACTGATGGCCGTTCATGCGCACCCCGACGACGAGTCGAGCAAGGGTGCGGCCACCATGGCGAAGTACGTGTCCGAGGGGGTGGACGTGCTGGTGGTGACCTGCACCGGCGGAGAGCGTGGGTCCATCCTCAATCCCAAGCTGCAGGGCGACACGTACATCGAGGAGCACATCCACGAGGTACGCAAGAAGGAGATGGACGAGGCCCGCGAGATCCTCGGCGTGGGGCAGGAGTGGCTCGGCTTCGTCGACTCCGGCCTGCCCGAGGGCGACCCGCTGCCGCCGCTGCCCGACGGCTGCTTCGCCCTGGAGGACGTCGACAAGGCGGCCGGTGAGCTGGTGCGGAAGATCCGCTCCTTCCGCCCGCAGGTGATCACCACCTACGACGAGAACGGCGGCTACCCGCACCCCGACCACATCATGACCCACAAGATCTCGATGGTGGCGTTCGAGGGCGCGGCGGACACCGAGAAGTACCCGGAGAGCGAGTACGGCCCGGCCTGCCAGCCGCTGAAGCTCTACTACAACCAGGGCTTCAACCGCCCCCGCACCGAGGCCCTGCACCAGGCGATGCTCGACCGCGGCCTGGACTCGCCCTACGGGGAGTGGCTCAAGCGCTGGAAGGAGTTCGAGCGTGTCGAGCGCACGCTGACCACGCACGTCCCGTGCGGGGACTTCTTCGAGATCCGTGACAAGGCGCTGATCGCGCACGCCACGCAGATCGACCCCGAGGGCGGCTGGTTCAAGGTTCCGATGGACCTGCAGCGGGAGGTCTGGCCGACGGAGGAGTACGAGCTGGCGAAGTCTCTCGTCGACACCTCCCTCCCCGAGGACGACCTCTTCGCGGGCATCCGCGACAATGCCTGACATGAGCGCAAGCGTGAGCCTGGCAGTGACGCACCTCGTCCCCCTCGCCAAGGAGGTCGACGAGAACAAGGTCACCCCCGGCGTCCTCGGCTTCGTCGTCTTCGCGGTGATGGCCCTGGCCGTGTGGGGCCTGATGAAGTCGATGAACAAGCACATGCAGAAGGTCGACTTCAAGGAGGTCCCCTCCGGGGAGGAAGCGGAAGGGGCCGGGCAGGGCAAGGCCTCCGGCCGGGTCAAGCCACAGCAGGGCTGAGGGGGCGGGGCCCGGCCGGTCCGGCACCTCCCCCCACCGCCCTGAGGGCGTGGGGCGGCCCCCTCAGTTCCCCGCCGTCACCGTCACCCCCATCACCTCCCGGGCGTGGCGGTCCGGGGTCATGTGGAGGCGCCAGGCCTGCCAGCCCGTCTCCAGGCTCACGCCCCGCTCCAGCAGCAGGGCGTAGGCCGGTATCCACTCGCCCAGCTTCTCGTCGCGCAGCGGATGCGTGGTGCGGGACAGCTGGGCCAGTTCCTCCTGGGCCACCGCCGTGCCCACCTCCACCCCGCCCGGTGCCGCGTACGGCAGCAGGGTGCAGCGCAGGAAGCGTGCCCAGTCCTCGCCGCGGCGGTCGCCGGACGACGTGAACAGGGTCAGCGCCTCGTCGCACAGGGCGAGCGCCTGCTGGATCCGGGCGTTGCCCGCGTCCACCACCGCCAGTTCCAGGCAGGTCCAGGCCTCGCCATGGGCGACGCCGATGCGCTGGAAGTCGGCGCGGGCGTCCACCAGCAGCTGGCGGGCGAAGCCCGAGTTGCGCAGGGAGCCGGTCTGCGCGGCCCGCAGGTCGCGGGTGGCCCGGGCCGAGTGGTGCCGGGCACAGGCGAGGCCGTAGACGTCCCGCATCCGGGAGAACATCGTGCGGGAACGTTCCAGGTCGCGGACCGCCTCGCCCAGCTCGCCGGTCTCCTCCAGGGCCTGGCCGAGGTAGTACAGCGTCCAGGCCTCGCCGCGCGCGTCCTCGTTCTCTCTGTGCCGGGTTGCCGCCTGGCGCAGGCCCTCGACGGCGGGGGAGGCGTCGCCGTCCACCAGTCGCGCCCGGGCCAGCTGGGTCAGCGCCCAGGCCTCCCCACGGGCGTCGCGCGTACGGCCGTAACGCTCCAGGGCGGCCCGCAGCTCCGTCTCCGCGCGCGGTACGTCGCCCATGCGCAGCGCCAGCTGGCCGAGCTGGAAGTGGGCCCAGGCCTCCCCGTGCAGGGAGCCGCCCTCGCGGTGCATCACCAGGGAGCGGGTCAGCAGGTCCAGGGCCTGAGACAGCCGGCCGCGGTCGCGCTGGACCGCTGCCAGCGCGTGCATCGTCCAGGCCCGGTCCGTCGCCAGCGCCGGGGCCGCCTGCAGGTCCAGGGCCTCCTGGAGCCTGGCGGCCGCCTCGGTGAGATTGCCCTGGTGGTGCAGGGTGATCCCGAGGGAGCACAGGGCGCGGGCCGCACCCGCGTCGTGGTGGGCCTCCCGGTAGAGGTCCACGACGGAGGCCAGGGTGGTGCGTGCCTTGTCCAGCTCGCCCAGCTGGCGGGCCGCGATACCGGTGCGCCACTGCACTGAGCGCACCAGCAGACCCTGGTCCACGGCCTGGGCCAGCTCGCTGATCTCGCCGAGCCGGTAGAGGTCGCCGCGCAGCAGGCAGTAGTCGCACAGCGCGCCCAGCAGGTTCTGCACGGCCGCCTGGTTCACGCCCTCGGCCTGGCGCAGGGCGGCCGTGATGAAGCTCGACTCGTCGTCCAGCCAGCGCAGCGCCTCGTCCAGCGAGGTGAAGCCGTGCGGGCCGAACCGGTCCGAACGCGTCGACATGTTGCCGTCGACCAGCCGCAGCACCGAGTCGGCCAGGTCCGCGTAGTTCACGATCAGCCGCTCCTGCGCGGCCGTGCGCTCGGCCGGGTCCTCCTCGTCCAGCAGACGGCCCTGGGCGAAGGCCCGCACCAGGTCGTGCAGCCGGTAGCGGCTGCCGCGCACATGGTCGATCAGGCCGGCCCCGGCGAGAGCGACCAGATGCCGCGTGGCCTCCTGCTCGTCGGTGGCCAGCAGGGCGGCGGCCGCCGCCGCGCCCAGCGAGGCACGGCCGGCCAGCGCGAGCCTTCTCAGCAGCCGGCGCGCGGTCTCCGGCTGGTCGGTGTAGCGCAGCCACAGCACCCGCTCCACGGGCTCCACCGGGCCGTACGCGTCCAGGTCCGTGGCCAGCTGACGGGGCGAGCGCGGGCCCAGCGCCGAGCCGGCGACGCGCAGGGTCAGCGGCAGGCCCCCGCACAACTCCCTGATCAGGTCGGCGGATTCGGCGTCGTACGGCCCCGAAGCGTCCTCGGCGGCCGCGTTCAGCAGTTCCTCGGCGCCCACCGCGTCCAGGGCCTCGACCGGCAGGTGGTGCACCCGGGCCGGCAGGTCCGCGGGCAGCTCCAGGGGCGTGCGGGCGGTGACCAGGACCAGGCTGTCGGAGCGCTCGGGCACCAGGGCACGCACCTGCTCCGGGTCCGAGGCGTCGTCCAGCACGATCGTCACCGGCAGGCCGGTCAGATGCCCGTGGTACAGCTCGCCGAGCCGCTTGACCTGCTGGTCGGGGGAGGAGCGCTCACGGAACAGCAGCTGTTCGCGCGGCGCGCCGAGCCGGTTGAGCAGGTGCAGCAGGGCGTCGCGGGTGGGCAGCGCCGGCCCCTCCCGGCTGCCGCCGCGCAGGTCCACGACGACCGCGCCCCGGAAGTGGTCCCTCAGCTCGTGCGCCGCGCGGACCGCGAGCGTCGTACGGCCGGAGCCGGGCTCGCCGTGCAGCACGACCACTGTCGGCCGGGTCTCCGTGGCCGCACGGGCCGCCTGCGCCCACTGCCTGATCCGCGCCAGCTCCTGGCGGCGCCCCGCGAACGGGCCGTCGGGCTCGGGAAGTTGGCCGAACGACTGCTCCAGCACCGTACGCCTGCGGGCCGCCGCGCTCTTGTCCGAGCCGCGCAGCGGCGGGCCGCCCGGCTGCTTCGGGCCCGTGGAGGCACTGAGCACCCGCTGCTGGTCGAGGAACGGACGGACACCGCGCACCTCCAGCGCGGTCAGCCACTGCAACCGCAGCTGCTCCGGGCCGCCGGGCTGCCCTGCCGCGCCCGCGCGATGGTGCGCGGCGGGCAGATGGGAACCGGCCACCTTCACCAGGGTGGCGGCGGCACCCACCACGCCCGCGGCGACGCCCGCGCCGACCGCCGTGCCGACGCCGGTGCCCAGGGTCAGATCGGCGACCGCTGCGCCCGCCGCGGCGACGGCGGCCACCAGCAAGGCGGTGCCGGCACCCTCGCGTGCGTAGCGCTGGCCGAAGGTGAGGCGGCCGGCCCCGGCCTCGTCGAGCGCGCGCGTGTAGGCCTCGTACTCCTCGGCGGCCGGTTGCGCGATGGCGTCCAGCGCACCGCGCGCCCGCGACAGCAGCAGCCGCCCGTCGGTCCGCCCGCCCAGGCGCCGTACCTCCTCCTCCACGGCCCGCGCCAGCAGCCGCTCGGCCTCCGCCCGATGGTCGTCCCGCATGTCCCGTCCCCCTCCGGCGGCAACTCCGTTGCCTACGAGTGTGCTTCGGGGGTGGCGGGAAGGCGAGGGGGCGGCGATCACCGAGTACGTGAGGGTTGGGTGGCAACTCCCTGCGCAGGGCCATGCCGCCCGGGTGCCATTCCGGGTGAACCCGTGGATCTGCCGGTGCTGTCGGTCCAGTACCCGGGCCTACCCGCCCACGACCCGGAAGACATCGGAGAACCCGCACCGGACGGCCACCCGGCACACCCTGCTGCCCGCACTCGAAAGACCACCCCGAACCCGCCCGGCACCCGTGATCAGATTTCACGCGAGGAGTCGATTTACAGGGCGAGTTGGGCAGACCGGTACAGCCCCGTTCGCCCAGACGCTTCAGCTTCGCGCGCGCTCCCCCGGTCTTCGCGGTCTCGGCCGCAAGGCCGATCCCCGGCACGATCCGCTTGGCGCGCACGGGCCCCGGAGCGTCCCCACGACCTCCCGGATCACCGCCGGCCGTGCTCGCGAGAAGCTCGCCGGCCGTCTCCCGCGTGATCACCGGCCGAGCCGGCCGCTCACGCCGACGCCCGGGGTAGCCGTTCGGCGCGCACCGAACGGCTACCCCGATCGGGATTCCCTCCGATACTCCGTTATAGCCAGTCGAACGAGCTGCCGCTTAATTCAACTGCGCGGCGAAGATTGAACCGCCCAGTTGGACACCGTCGTTGTGGTTGGCAAAATCAAAGGAAGTCCCATGAGCCTGCCCGAGCCCTGGTGGCGTGCAAGTCGAAGTTATGTCTCGGAGATCCTTTCACTGCTCGCAGCCGCGCCCGATCGAGAAGTCGTTCATTGGCGTGGCGAGTCCTTCTCCGGTGGTGACCTGATCCGGTCCGTGACTGAAACGTTCCTTGCGCTGCGCAACCGCGGAGTGGGTAAGGGGGATGTAGTCGCGATTCTGGTCGCACCCAACAGCCCTGAGACGCTCACCGTGCGGTATGCGACACATCTGCTCGGCGGCGGCGTGTGCTATTTGCGAACCACTAATCCTGGTACCAGGACGACGGTCCTTCCGCTGGATCACCAGATCCAAATCCTGCGTGACACCGGAGCCGTAGCCATCTTTGCCGATGCCGAATGTTCGGAGCGCGCGGCAGAGCTCGCCGATGCCAGTGGGATTCCGGTCACGCGAATTCAGCATGAGGAACGCGATGAGGCCGGCCAGGCCGATGGTGCCGATACCCCGGACGCCGTGTCATGGGATCCGGATGCGCTGGCCGTCATCAACTTCACGAGCGGCAGCACGGGACGGCCCAAAGGCATCCGGATAGCGGGCCGCGCGTGGGAAGCCACCATGCAGGCATGGATGGAGCTCGGCCGCTCGGCCGACTGCGCGTCGCTCCTGGTGGTGACCCCGCTGAGCCATGGCGTTGCCCCGATGGCGGACGCGGTCTTCGCCCTGGGCGGAGCGCTCTATCTCCATGAGAGCTTCGATGCCAAGGATTTCGTGGACACCGTCTCCGTGGAGAAGGAGATCTCGTGGACGTTCATGGCGTCGAACCACGTGTTCCACATCATCGACCTGCTGCTTGAGCGGGGAATCCGCGACCGTGACGCGGTGGAAGCCGCGGGCTTGTCATCACTGAAGCGGATCGTCTACGGCGGCAGCCCCGCGGCACCCGCCAGAATTACCCAGGGCTTTCAGATTTTCGGTCCTGTGCTGTGGCAGGGGTATGCCGCGACCGAGTGCGGTCGCATCACGACCCTGACACCCTCGGAGCACGGCGACCCGGAGCTTGCGGCTACCGTCGGGCGGCCCTTCCCCCGGGTGGAGATCGTCGTCTGCAACCAGGAATCGGGTGCGCAACTGACGGCGGGGGAGACCGGTGAGGTTCACGTCCGCTCGCCTCAGATGATGGACGGCTACAACGGCGACCCCGAGTTGACCGCGCGAGTTCTTCGGGACGGCTGGTATTCCACCGGAGACATCGGCTATCTCGACGAGCGAGGATATCTGACTCTCTTGGGCCGGGTGGCCGACGTCATCAAGGTCGGTGGCGTCAAGGTTCATCCCATAGTTCTTGAGGGGGAAATTCTTTCCCACCCGGGTGTTCGGCACGCCGCCGTCTACGGCGTGCGAGACGCCGACGGCAGCGATCACATCCACGCCGCAATCGAATGCGATCCGGCCGAGGTGGTCGAAGTGGAAGATATCTGCGCGAGAATTGCCGAGACGCTTTCCCCGATTCACGTGCCCGAGAAGATAAATGTCTTGAGCACGCTGCCGATGAACAGCAGCGGCAAGCCCGACAAAGTGCTCCTGAGGTCGCAGTATGCCTAGCGCAGACCGCTGGTTCGCACACCAATCCAACCGCTACGTCGAGAAGGCGAGTGAATGAACGCCCACCTGGCAGCATACCTGAATGGCAAAACCGCCGAAGATCTCGCTGAAAGCAAGCGCGAGTTCCTGGAGATAGGCCGTCGTTCCGGTGATTACCCCATGGCCACTGCGCGGCGCGATGGGGTGGATTCGGAAGTAAGCGTCTGGTGCAGCAACGACTATCTGGGAATGGGCCAGAACCGCCAGGCCATCGCGGCCATGCAGGCCGCGATCAACACCCATGGCGTCGGCTCCGGAGGTTCCCGGAACATCGGTGGGACCAACCACTATCACGTCCTTCTCGAAAATGAGCTGGCGGATCTGCACGGCAAGGAATCCGCTCTCCTTTTCACGTCGGGATACACGGCCAATGAGGGATCTCTCACCGTGCTGGCGGCGCTGCCGGAGGACACCCTCGTATTCTCCGACGCGAAGAACCACGCCTCGATCATCGACGGTCTCAGGCACAGCGGCGCGAAGAAGTACGTCTTCAGGCACAACGACGTCGCCCACCTGGAAGAACTGATCGCGGCCGCTCCCGCCGACTGCCCGAAGCTCATCGTCGTGGAATCGGTCTATTCCATGTCGGGCAACGTCGCACCGCTTGCCGAGATTGCCGACATTGCGGACAAGTACGGTGCCACGACCTTCATCGACGAGGTCCACGCGGTCGGCATGTACGGCCCGCAGGGCGCCGGCATCGCCGCGCAGGAAGGCATCGCCGACCGGTTCACGGTCGTGATGGGCACCTTGGCAAAGGGGTACGGAAACGTCGGCGGCTACATTGCGGGACCGGCGGCCCTCGTGGACGCGGTGCGGACGCTTGCCCGCTCGTTCGTCTTCACCACCTCGCTGCCGCCGGCGGTCGCGGCCAGTGCGCTGGCGTCGGTTCAGTACCTGCGGTCCTCCGATGTCGAGCGAAAGGCCCTCTCGGAGAACGCGCAGCTCCTGCACAGCCTTCTGATCGAGGCCGACATCCCGTTCATTTCGACGGACTCCCACATCGTTGCAGCCTTCGTCGGTGATGACGAGCTGTGCAAGCGGGCGTCCCAGCTGCTGTTCGAGCAGCACGGGATCTACGTCCAGTCCATCAACGCCCCCAGCGTGCCCGCGGGCGAGGAGATCCTGCGCATCGCTCCGTCTGCCGCGCACGAGCAGAAGGATGTCGAGGAATTCGCCCAGGCCCTTCATGGAATCTGGAAGGAACTGAACATCCCGACCGCGAGCGCCCGCGCCGCCGCGAAAGACGGACTGCTGCCGTAATGGCCATGTCAGTTGCCGGCGTGCTGGCCGACACGGCGGCGCAGCGGCCCGACCACTCGGCCGTGATCTACGAGTCCGAGCATTTCAACTACGGATGGCTGTGGGAACAGGCCCGTCGCTACGCCTCCGTACTGCGAGCCAACGGGGTACGGCCAGGAGACCGGGTCGCCATGCTCCTGGTCGACACCCCGCAGTTTCCCGTCGTGTACTTCGGCGTGCTGGCGGCCGGCGCCGTCGCGATCCCGCTGAGCGTCATGTCGACCGCGTCGGAGATCGATCACGTACTGACCGATGCCGACGCCCGTTTTCTGGTGTGCGCCGCCTCCTTGCTCGCCCGGGCGAGAGAGGCGGCGGAGCCGCTCGGCACGGTGCTCCTCACCGTCGGCCCGGGTCCCGCGGGCACGGTCGACCTGGAGAGCGCGGCACAGGACACGGCGCCGATCGACGATTGGGCGGTGCGGGAACCCGACGATGTCGCGGTCGTGTTCTACACGTCCGGTACGACGGGTGAGCCGAAAGGGGTGATGCTCACCCACCGGAACATTCTGTACAACGTCGAGAGGATGGTCGCCACTCCGTACATGTTCCGGAGTGACGACGTACTGCTCGGGTGTCTTCCGCTGTCGCACGGCTTCGGCCAGATCTGCGGCATGCTGACTGGATTCCGCGCCGGCATATCCATCGTCATGATGCCGAGGTTCTCCGGACGGGAGGCCCTCGCGTTGATGACGGAACACCGATGCACGGTGTTCATGGGCGTGCCGACCATGTATTTCAAGTTGCTCGATGCGGTGGCCCAGGGAGAGCCGGTTCCTCGGCTCGACCGCGTGTACAGCGGGGGATCGGCGCTTCCGGTCAAGGCCCTCGAGGATGTCCGCAGCACGTTCGGATGTCCTGTGTACGAGGGCTACGGGATGACCGAGACCTCCTGCAGCGTTGCCTATCACTATCCCGGCGTGACTTTTCGATCCGGAACAGTAGGTGTTCCGATCACCGGCATCACTGTCGGTATAGCTCAGCCGAATGCCGACGGGATCGATCTCCTGCCCGTCGGTGAGGTGGGCGAGATCGTGGTGCGCGGCCCGAACGTCATGGCCGGATATCTCGGTCGCCCGGATGTCACCGCTGAGGTTCTGATCGACGGTTGGTTCCGCACCGGCGATCTCGGCAGGCTGGATGGCGACGGCTACCTTTCGGTCGTGGGCCGTAAGAAGGACTTGATTCTGCGTGGCGGATACAACATCTATCCGCGCGAAATCGAGGAGATCCTCGTCGGGCATCCGGCCGTGGCGCAGGTTGCGGTGATCGGTGTTCCGCACCCTGTGCTCGGTGAGGAGGTCTGGGCGATTGTCGTGCCTGCCCGGCCTGAGGAAGTCACCTCTGGATCGGATGAAGAGATCATCGAATGGGGCAAACAGCGTCTCGCCGCATACAAGTACCCACGTCGAGTTGAGTTCATCGACGCTCTCCCGTTGGGGTCCAGCGGGAAAGTTCTCAAGCGGATGCTCGTCTCGAAATACGAGCCGGCCGTCAGCTCGTAACGGCAAACGAAACAGAATCACATCGGCGTAGCACCCGCGGCACGGCTGCGGGTGCTATGCCTCCGCTCAGGCATCGTACGTAACAATAGGTAGGGCGTACTCGACCATGGTTGAATTCCAAGCTGACACGTCGATATCGACCGAGGCGATCGCCATCGTCGGTATGTCCTGCCGACTGCCGCATGCGGAGAACCCCGCGCAACTGTGGCAGCTGCTGCGCGACGGCCGCAGTGCGATTGGCGCGCCCCCGGCAGGGCGCCCCGAACTGCCCTCCCGGCCGGGGGGCTATCTCGAGGACGTCAGCGGCTTTGATGCAGGCTTCTTCGGCATCAGTCCGCGTGAGGCGTCGTCGATGGACCCGCAGCAGCGGCTGATGCTTGAGCTCGCCTGGGAGGCCCTGGAGGACGCCAGGATCCTCCCGTCCGGTCTTGCCGACAGCCGGACCGGTGTCTTCGTCGGCGTCATTGCCGACGATTACGCTGCCCTCACGCGTCAGCACGGGGTCGAAGCCATCACCCGCCACACCCTGACCGGTCTCAACCGCGGCGTCATTGCCAACCGGATCTCCTACACCCTGGGTCTGCACGGACCGAGTGCGGCCGTGGACACCGGCCAGTCCTCCTCGCTGGTCGCGGTGCACCTGGCAGTCGAGAGCCTGCGCCGCGGCGAGTCCGCCATGGCCATCGCCGGCGGTGTCAACCTCAATGTGGTGCCGGACAGCACCATCGGCGCGGAGCGGTTCGGTGCACTTTCACCGGACGGTCTCAGCTTCACTTTCGACGCCAGGGCGAATGGATATGTGCGCGGTGAGGGCGGCGCGTTCGTGGTGCTCAAGCCGCTGCACGCCGCCATAGAGGACGGCGACCCGGTCTACTGCGTGCTGCACGGCAGCGCGATGAACAACGACGGGACGACCGAGGGTCTCACCGTACCGAGTCCGGCCGGCCAGCAGGACGTCCTGCGGCAGGCGTACGAGCGTGCCAAGGTGTCCGCGGAGCAGGTGCAGTACGTCGAACTGCACGGCACGGGTACCAAGGTGGGCGACCCGATCGAAGCGTCGGCCCTGGGCGCGGTGCTCGGCGACGGCCGCGTGGACGGGGCCGAGCTGCGGGTCGGTTCGGTGAAGACCAACGTCGGACACCTTGAGGGTGCCGCTGGCATCGTCGGCCTGCTGAAGGCGGCGCTCTGCATCCGTAACCGCGAGCTCGTGCCGAGCCTGAACTTCGAAACCCCCAACCCGGACATCCCGTTCGACGAGTTGAAGCTCGCCGTGCAGCGAAGCGTCGAGGCGTGGCCGCGGCCGGAGGAGCCGCTCTACGCAGGTGTCAGCTCGTTCGGCATGGGCGGTACGAACTGCCACGTCGTGCTTTCGGACTGGCGCACCGAGTGGGCGGCGGCGGAGGAGTTGCCCGGCGCCGAGTCCGGCTCGGGCGTGGTGCCGTGGGTGGTGTCGGGCAAGTCGGCTGAGGCCGTGGCCGGTCAGGCGGGGCGGCTGGCGTCGTTCCTGGAGGGGCGTCCGGGGCTGGACGTCGCGGCGGTGGGTCGTTCGCTCGCGGTGTCGCGTGCTCGTTTCGATCACCGTGCGGTGGTGGTGGGGGAGACGCGCGAGGAGCTTCTGGACGCTCTGCGGGCGTTGGCTGCGGGTGCGCCTGCGGCTGGTGTGGTGTCGGGTCGTGCGGTGCCGGATGGTCCGGTGGCGTTTCTGTTCTCGGGGCAGGGCAGTCAGCGTGTGGGTATGGGACGTGAGTTGTACGCGGCGGAGCCGGTGTTCGCGGCTGCGTTCGACGAGGTTGTCGGGGCGTTGGACGTCCACTTGGACCGTTCGCTCGCCGGGGTGATCGAGGGCGAGCCGGAGCTGCTTCAGCGGACGGTGTTCACTCAGCCGGCGTTGTTCGCGGTCGAGGTTGCCCTGTTCCGGCTGCTGTCTCATTACGGGGTGACCCCGGATTATCTGGTGGGTCATTCGGTGGGTGAGCTGGCGGCGGCCCATGTGGCGGGTGTGCTGTCGCTCGAGGACGCTGCGCGTTTGGTGTGTGCGCGGGCGCGTCTGATGGAGGGTGTTGCCGAGGGCGGCGCGATGGTTGCCCTGAACGCGGGCGGAGCGCGCGTTGCCGGGTGGCTCGAGGGGCGTTCCGGTGTGGATGTGGCCGGGTTCAACAGCCCTGCCGGCACCGTGATTTCGGGTGACGAGACGGCAGTGCTCGAAGTCCTGGAGCTGGCTCGCGGGGAGGGTGTGAAGGCGACGCGGCTGAAGGTGAGCCACGCTTTCCACTCCGCGCATCTGGACGGAATGCTGGCGGAGCTCACCGAGGTTGCACGGGAGTTGACCTATTCGGCTCCCCGGATTCCGGTGGTGTCGAATGTCACCGGTGAGGTGGTTGAGGAGTTCACTGCCGAGTACTGGGCTGTTCAGGCTCGTTCGGCGGTGCGGTTCGCCGATGGCATCGCCACGCTGGCGGGTCTGGGTGTGACGGCTTTTGTGGAGCTGGGTCCGGATGCGACGCTGGCGGGTCTTGCGGGCGAGTGCCTGGCCGATGCCGAGGGCATGGTCGTGGTTCCGGTGCTGCGCAGGGACCGGGCCGAGAAGCGTTCTCTGCTCGCCGCCCTGGGCGCTGTGCACGCGCATGGTGTGGAGGTGGACTGGGAGGGGTTCCTGCCGGGGTCGGGCTTGGTGGATCTGCCCACGTACGCCTTCCAGCGTGAGCCTTTCTGGCTGGATGGTCCGGCGATCGGGCCGGTCCAGGTCCGGACCGGTGCGGCAAGGCGGAGCGGTCCGAAGCGGTCCGTGCCGCGCGGTGATGAGCTGGAGCTGGTGCGTGCGCACGTGGCGGCAGTGCTCGGCCACGGATCGGCGCGCGACGTGGACATCGACACGACCTTCAAGGACCTGGGCTTCGACTCCCTCTCGGCCGTCGAGCTCCGGAACGCGCTGAACAGGGCCACCGGGCTCTCGCTGCCCTCCGGCCTCCTTTTCAACTACCCGACCCCGGCCGTACTCGCCGAACACCTCCGTGATGAGCTCCGCGGCCTGGACCAGGGCCAGGGCCAGGATGACGATGCGTACGAGGCCACAGCCCTTGACGAGCCGATCGCCATCGTGGGCATGGCATGCCGGCTGCCGGGAGGGGTCGCCTCTCCGGAGGACCTGTGGCGTCTGGTCAGCGGCGAGGTCGATGCGGTCGGCGGATTCCCGACCAACCGAGGCTGGGACCTTGATTCGCTCTTCACCACCGATCCGGACAGCCCCGGCAAGACCTACGCCACCAAAGGTGGTTTCCTGCACGATGCGGACCGGTTCGATGCCGAGTTCTTCGGCATCAGTCCCCGCGAGGCGGCGGCGATGGAGCCCCAGCAGCGGCTGCTGCTGGAGACGGCCTGGGAGGCCTTCGAGCAGGCGGGCATCGACCCCGCCGCACTGCGCGGCACCCGCACCGGTGTGTACGTGGGCGCGACGGCACAGGAGTACGGGCCACGGCTGCACGAACCGTCCGGCGGATACGACGGCTACCTGCTGACGGGCAACACCGCCAGTGTGGCCTCGGGCCGGCTGGCCTACACCTTCGGACTGCAGGGCCCGGCGGTGACGGTCGACACCGCCTGCTCGTCCTCGCTCGTCGCGCTCCACCTCGCCGCGCAGTCGCTGCGCCAGGGCGAGTCCTCCGTGGCCATCGCCGGCGGTGTGTCCGTCATGGCTACGCCCGGCATGTTCGTGGAGTTCTCCCGGCAGCGCGGGCTGTCGCCGGACGGGCGTTGCAAGGCGTTCTCGTCGTCGGCGGACGGTACGGGCTGGGCCGAGGGCGTGGGTCTGCTGGTGCTGGAGCGGCTGTCGGACGCGGAGCGCAACGGGCACCAGGTGCTCGCGGTGATCCGTGGTTCCGCCGTGAACCAGGATGGTGCGAGCAACGGTCTGACGGCCCCGAACGGGCCTTCGCAGGAGCGGGTCATCCGCGCCGCGCTGGCCAACGCCCGCCTGTCGGCGTCCGAGGTGGACGCGGTGGAGGCGCACGGCACGGGCACCAAGCTCGGCGACCCGATCGAGGCGCAGGCGCTGCTGGCCACCTACGGCCAGGACCGCGAAGAGCCGCTTCGACTCGGCTCGCTGAAGTCGAACATCGGTCACACGCAGGCCGCGGCGGGTGTCGCGGGCGTGATCAAGATGGTCATGGCCATGCGTAACGGGGTTCTCCCGGCGACGCTGCACGTGGACGAGCCGACCTCGCACGTCGATTGGTCGGCCGGTGCGGTGGAGCTGCTGACGCAGGCCCAGGAGTGGCCGGAGCTCGACCGTCCGCGCCGGGCGGGCATCTCGTCCTTCGGCATCAGCGGTACCAACGCACACCTCATCGTCGAGCAGGTCACGGAGATCGAAGCTCCGGTGGAGGAGCTGTCGGTGTCGGGTCCGGTGCCGTGGGTGGTGTCGGGCAAGTCGGGGGCTGCTCTGTCGGAGCAGGCGGATCGGCTGGTGTCGTTCCTGGAGGAGCGGCCGGAGCTGGACGTCGTGGCCGTGGGCCGTTCGTTGGCCGCATCGCGTGCTCGTTTCGATCACCGTGCGGTGGTCGTGGGGGAGACCCGTGAGGAACTCCTGGACGCCCTGCGGGCGCTGACCCCGGGCGAGGCCGTCTCGGCGGGTCCGGTGGCGTTCCTGTTCTCGGGGCAGGGCAGTCAGCGTGTGGGTATGGGACGTGAGTTGTACGCGGCGGAGCCGGTGTTCGCTGCTGCGTTCGACGAGGTTGTCGGGGCGTTGGACGTCCACTTGGACCGTTCGCTCGCCGGGGTGATCGAGGGCGAGCCGGAGCTGCTTCAGCGGACGGTGTTCACTCAGCCGGCGTTGTTCGCGGTCGAGGTTGCCCTGTTCCGGCTGCTGTCTCATTACGGGGTGACCCCGGATTATCTGGTGGGTCATTCGGTGGGTGAGCTGGCGGCGGCCCATGTGGCGGGTGTGCTGTCGCTTGAGGACGCTGCGCGTTTGGTGTGTGCGCGGGCGCGTCTGATGGAGGGTGTTGCCGAGGGCGGCGCGATGGTCGCCCTGAACGCGGGCGGAGCGCGCGTTGCCGGGTGGCTCGAGGGTCGTTCCGGTGTGGATGTGGCCGGGTTCAACAGCCCTGCCGGCACCGTGATTTCGGGTGACGAGACGGCAGTGCTCGAAGTCCTGGAGCTGGCTCGCGGGGAGGGTGTGAAGGCGACGCGGCTGAAGGTGAGCCACGCTTTCCACTCCGCGCACCTGGACGGAATGCTGGCGGAGCTCACTGAGGTTGCACGGGAGTTGACCTATTCGGCTCCCCGGATCCCGGTGGTGTCGAATGTCACCGGTGAGGTGGTCGAGGAGTTCACTGCCGAGTACTGGGCTGTTCAGGCCCGTTCGGCGGTCCGTTTCGCCGATGGCATCGCCACGCTGGCCGGTCTTGGTGTGACGGCGTTCGTGGAGCTGGGTCCCGACGGGACGCTCGCGGGTCTGACGGGCGAGTGCCTGGCCGACACCGAGGGCATCGTCGTGGTTCCGGTGCTGCGCAAGGACCGGGCCGAGAAGCGTTCCCTCCTCGCCGCCCTGGGCGCTGTGCACGCACATGGTGTGGGTGTGGACTGGGAGGGGTTCCTGCCGGGTTCCGGTGTGGTGGAGCTGCCGACGTATGCGTTCCAGCGTGAGCGTTTCTGGTTGGACGCGCCGCGTTCCGGTGATGCGGCGGGTCTGGGTCTGACGGCTGTGGATCATCCGTTGTTGGCTGCGTTGATCACGGAGCCTGATGGTGATGCGGTGCAGTTCTCGGCCTCGGTGTCGTTGTCTTCGCATCCGTGGCTGGCCGATCACGCGATCGGTGGGACGGTCCTGGTTCCGGGGACGGTGTTCCTGGAGCTCGCGGGCACCGCGGCCGAGCAGCTGGGTTACGCCACCGTCGAGGAACTCACCCTCCAGGCACCCCTGATCCTCTCGGAGAAGACGGGCGCTCAGCTGCGGCTGACCGTCGACCGGGCCGACGCGCGCGGCGATCGTCAGTTCACCGTGTACTCGCGGACCGGCGAAGAGCAGTGGACCGCCCACGCGGCCGGCCTGCTCACGTCCTCCGTCCCCTCGCCGGGCGTTTCCCTGGACCAGTGGCCCCCGGCCGGTGGCACCCCCATCCCGCTGGACGGCGTCTACGACCGCCTCGACGACTTGGGCTACGGCTACGGGCCGGCCTTCCACGGCCTGCGCGCCGCCTGGCGCGCCGGCGACGACCTCTTCGCCGAGGTCGTCCTGCCCGACCAGCTCCACCCCGAAGCCGCGCGCTTCGGCGTGCACCCCGCCGTCCTCGACGCGGTTCTGCATCCGCTCGTGCTGGAGGCCGCGGCCTCGGCGCAGGACGACAGCACGATCCGTCTGCCGTTCTCGTTCTCGGGCTTCGTGCTGCACGCGGTCGGTGCCACGGTGCTGCGCGTCCGCTGGACCCGTACCGGCCAGGACACGGCCCGTCTCGCACTCGCCGACGGCGCCGGCGCTCCGGTGGCGGCGATCGAGTCGGCCACCCTGCGGCCGATCGCCCGTGATCAGCTCGCCGTTGCCGGCCCGGCCGTGGAGTCCCTGTACCGGGTGGCCTGGGAGGCCGTCCCGGCGGCCGAGCCGGTCGCCGACCAGCGGTGGGTCCGGCTGGGCGAGGCGCCCTACGCCGACCTCGCCGCGCTCGGCGCCGCGGTCGACGACGGATCTGCCGTACCGGAGTTCGTGGTGATCGGCGAGCAGGAGCTCGTCGTCGGCACCACCGGTGATGTACTCGACCAGACCCACGCCACGGCGGCGCGCGGGCTGGAGGCGGTGCGGGAATGGCTGGCCGCCCCGCAGTTCGCGGAGAGCCGCCTCGTCCTCGTCGTACCGGACGGCGCGCTGCACACGGCCCCGCTCGTGGGCCTGATCCGTACTGCGCAGACCGAGCAGCCCGGCCGACTGGTCCTCGCCCACGTGGATGAGGATGGTCCGGAGCTGCTGCCTGCCGTGCTGGCTTCGGGCGAGCCCGAGGTGGCGGTGCGGGGCGGCGGGTTGTTCGTGCCGCGTCTGGCGCGTGCCGCGGGTGCCGTGGCGGGTGCGGTGGAGGGTCTGGATCCGGAGGGTACGGTCCTGGTGACCGGTGCTCTGGGTACGTTGGGCCGTCTGGTGGCGCGTCGGCTGGTGACGCATCACGGTGCGCGGCACCTGCTGTTGGTGTCGCGTCGTGGTGGTGAGACCCCGGGTGCCGCCGAGTTCGTGGCGGAGCTGGCGGAGTTGGGTGCGCGGGCTCGGGTGGCGGCGTGCGACGTGTCGGACTTCGACGCGCTGGCGGGTCTGCTGGACGAGGTGGCGATCGAGCGTCCGCTGACTGCCGTGGTGCATACGGCGGGTGTCCTGGACGACGCGACGGTCGCCTCGCTGTCGGCCGGTCATCTGGAGCGGGTGATGCGTCCGAAGGTGGACGCGGCCTGGAACCTCCACCGCCTCACCGAGTCCCTCGGCCTTGCCTCGTTCGTCATGTTCTCGTCCATCGCGGGTCTCATGGGCAACGCCGGCCAGGCCAACTACGCGGCAGCGAACACCTTCCTCGACGCCCTCGCGCAGCACCGCCGCGCCCGGAACCTGCCCGCCACCTCCCTCGCGTGGAGCCTGTGGGACAGCGCCGACGGCATGGCCGGAACCCTCGCCGACGCCGACGTCGCGCGGTGGAAGCGGAGCGGAATCGTCCCGCTGGCCCCGGAACTGGGTCTCGATCTGTTCGACGCGGCGCTCGCCTCGGCGGAGCCGCTGCTGGTCCCCGCCGAACTCGACCTGGGCGCCCTGCGCGCCCGGGCCCAGGAGAACGCGCTCCCCGAGCTGTTCACCGGCCTGGTCCGCGGCCGCCGCCGGCAGGCGGCCGGCGCCGCCATCGGCGCCGACTCGTCATGGGTCCAGAGGCTGACCGCGCTGGCCGCGGAGGAGCGGGCGCAGGCCGTACTCCAGACCGTACGGGAGACCGTGGGGCTGGTTCTCGGGCACGGGGCCGACGCCGACATCGACCCGGCCAAGGCATTCAAGGACACCGGCTTCGACTCCCTCACGGGTGTCGAACTGCGCAACCGGCTCAACTCGGTGACCGGGCTGCGACTGCCCACCACCCTCGTGTTCGACCACCCGTCGCCCCAGGCGGTGGCGGACTTCCTGCTGGACCGGCTCGGCGCGACCGGAACGGCTGTCGTCCCCTCGACGGCCGCCCACGCCCCGGGACTGGACGAGCCGATCGCCGTGGTCGGTATGGGGTGCCGCTACCCGGGCGGGGTCTCCTCGCCGGAGGACCTGTGGCGGCTCGTGGCGGAGGGCCGGGACGCGATCGACGAGTTCCCGTCCGACCGCGGCTGGGACGTGGAAGGCCTCTTCGACCCGGACCCCGAGAAGATCGGCAAGTCGTACACGCGCAAGGGCGGATTCCTCCACGAGGCAGCGGAGTTCGATGCCGAGTTCTTCGGTCTGAGTCCGCGCGAGGCGATCGCGACCGACCCGCAGCAGCGTGTGCTGCTGGAGGTCGCGTGGGAGGCGCTGGAGCGTGCGGGAGTCGACCCCGCCTCGCTGCGCGGTTCCTCGACCGGTGTCTACGCGGGTGTGATGTACAACGACTACGGGTCGAGGCTGGGGAGCGCTCCGGAGGGCTTCGAGGGGCACTTGCTGACGGGCACGATCTCGAGCGTCCTGTCGGGCCGGGTGGCTTACACGTTCGGTTTTGAGGGGCCGGCGGTGACGCTGGACACGGCGTGTTCCTCGTCGCTGGTGGCGGTGCACCTGGCCGCTCAGGCGCTGCGCCAGGGCGAGTGCTCGATGGCACTCGCCGGCGGTGTCACCGTGATGTCCACGCCGACGACCTTTGTCGAGTTCTCGCGTCAGCGTGGTCTGTCGCCGGACGGGACCTGCAAGTCGTTCGCGGCTTCGGCGGACGGTACGGGTTGGGGCGAGGGCGCGGGCATGCTGGTGCTGGAGCGTCTGTCGGACGCTCAGCGGCTCGGGCACAACATCCTTGGTGTGATCCGTGGGTCCGCGGTCAACCAGGACGGTGCGAGCAACGGCCTCACCGCCCCCAACGGGCCCTCGCAGGAACGCGTCATCCGCCAGGCCCTCGCCAACGCCCGCCTCGCTCCGCACGAGGTGGACGCGGTCGAGGCGCACGGCACCGGTACCCGGCTCGGTGACCCGATCGAGGCCAACGCGCTGCTGGCCACCTACGGCCAGGACCGCGAGGAGCCGCTGCGTCTGGGATCGATCAAGTCGAACATCGGTCACACGCAGGCTGCCGCGGGTGTCGCGGGCATCATCAAGATGCTGATGGCGATGCGCAACGGGGAGCTTCCGGCGACGCTGCACGTGGACGAGCCGACGCCGCACGTCGACTGGTCGACGGGTGCGGTGGAGCTGGTCACCGAGCGTCGGGCGTGGCCGGAGGTGGCGCGTCCGCGTCGCGCGGCCGTGTCCTCGTTCGGTATCAGTGGTACGAACGCGCATGTGGTCCTGGAGCAGGGCCCGGAGCCGGTCGTGGCCGGTGAGCCGGTGGTGGCGGGGCTTCCGCTGGTGGTCTCGGCGAAGAGCGAGGCGGCCCTGGCGGCGCGTGCCGGCCAGGTGCGTGAGCTGCTGGCCTCGGAGGGCGTCGACCCGGCGCGGGTGGCTTCGGCTCTCGCGACCCGGGTCCCGCACCTGCCCTTCCGGGCGACGGTTTCGGGCGCCGGCCGGGACGAGCTGTTGGCGGGTCTTGAGGCGCTGGCCTCGGGTGGGTCCGCGGCAAACCTGGTGCAGGGCACGGTCACGGGCTCGGGCTCGGGCAAGACGGTGTTCGTGTTCCCGGGGCAGGGTTCGCAGTGGCAGGGCATGGCCCTGGAACTCTTCGACTCCTCCCCGGTGTTCGCCGCCCGGCTCGTGGAGTGCGAGCGGGCGTTGGCGCCGTTCACGGACTGGTCGCTGCTGGACGTCCTGCGCGGTGTGGAAGGTGCGCCCGGTTTCGACCGGGTGGAGGTGGTGCAGCCCGCGCTGTGGGCGGTGATGGTGTCCCTGGCCGCGTTGTGGCGTTCGGTGGGCATCGAGCCGGACGCGGTGATCGGTCACTCGCAGGGTGAGATCGCGGCGGCCGCGGTGTCGGGGGCGCTGTCGCTGGACGACGCGGCGAAGGTCGTGGCCTTGCGCAGCCGGGCGATCGTGAAGCTGGCGGGTACGGGCGGGATGGTCTCGGTGGCCCTGCCGGCCGACGAGGTCCGCGAGCTCATCACCCGTTGGGACGGCGCCATCGACATCGCCGCACACAACGGCCCGCGTTCCGTGGTGGTCGCCGGAGAGGTGACCGCTCTTGAGGAGATGGTCGCCTACTGCAAGGACAACAAGATGCGCGCCAAGCGCATCCCGGTCGACTACGCCTCCCATTCCGCGCACGTCGAAAGCCTGCGGGACGAGCTTCTCGACGCCCTGTCCTCGCTCACCCCGCGCGCCGTCGAGGTGCCCTTCCTCTCCACCGTCACCGGGCAGCCGCTGGACGGCACGGAGCTCGACGGCGCGTACTGGTTCCGCAACCTCCGCCAGACCGTCCAGCTGGAGGAGGCCACCCGGACCCTGCTCGACCAGGGCCACCGCGTCTTCATCGAGGCCAGCGCCCACCCGGTGCTGACCATCGCGCTCCAGGAGACGATCGACGACACGTCGTACGACAGCGCCGTCACCGTGCCCTCGCTCCACCGTGACGAGGGTGGACTCGACGACTTCCTCGCCTCCGCGGCGCAGGCCCACGTCTCGGGCGCCCCGCTCGACTGGGCGGCCGTGGTCGGCGGACCCGGCGCGGTCGTCGACCTGCCGACCTACCCCTTCCAGCGCCGGCGCCACTGG
This sequence comes from Streptomyces cellostaticus, assembly GCF_001513965.1. GTDB lineage: Bacteria > Actinomycetota > Actinomycetes > Streptomycetales > Streptomycetaceae > Streptomyces > Streptomyces cellostaticus. The sequence continues at coordinate 127,678 of NZ_KQ948026.1, forward strand.
CTGGAGGGCCCGGCACCGGCCGGGGACGCGGGCGGGCTCGGCATGGCCGCCGAGCGGCACCCGCTCATCGGCGCCGCGCTCTGGATGGCCGACGAGGACAAGCTGGTCCTGAGCAGCAGGATCGCCCTGAACACGCAGCCCTGGCTGGCGGACCACGCCGTGGCCGGCACCGTGCTGCTCCCCGGTACCGCCTTCGTGGACCTCGCCATCCGGGCGGGTGACCACACGGGCCTCGACCAGCTCGACGAGCTGACCCTCCAGGCACCGCTGGTGCTGGCCGGCCGCGGCGGAGTACAGCTCCAGGTCGTGGTCGACGCTCCGGACGAGGAGGGCCGGCGCGCGCTGTCGGTCCACTCCCGCCCGGAGCCCGAGTCCGACGACGCCGCGATCCACCCGTGGACCCTGCACGCCACCGGCGTACTGGGGCACGCGGAAGGACGTGCGGACGTACCGGCCGACACCGCCTGGCCCCCGGCCGGCGCCGAGCCGGTCGACCTGACGGCGGCGTACGACACGCTCGCCGAGCGGGGCTTCCAGTACGGACCCGCCTTCCAGGGCCTGCGGGCGCTGTGGCGCGCCGGCCAGGAGACGTTCGCCGAGGTCGCGCTCCCGAAGGACGTCCCCCTGGGCGAGTTCGGGATCCACCCGGCCCTCCTCGACGCCGCCCTGCACCCGCTGGCGCTCGCGGAGGACGGCCGCCTGGTGCTGCCCTTCGCCTGGACCGGCGTTCGGCTGCACGCGGTGAACGCCAGCGTGCTGCGCGTACGGATCACCCCGGAAGGCTCGGGTGCCGCCCTGTCCCTCGCCGACGCGAGCGGTGCGCCGATCGCGTCGGTGAAGACGCTCGGCCTGCGGGCCGTGGACCCCGCGCAGCTGGCCGGCTCGGACACCCCCCGCCAGCCGCTGCTCCAGGTGGAGTGGACGACCGCCCCGGAGGCCGCCCCGGCCGCCGGATGGGCCGTCCTCGACGACTCCGGCCACGGTCTGCCCGCTCCTCTGGGCAGCTACTCGGACCTCGCCGGCATCGTCGGAACCCCGCCGCTCGTCGTGGTCCCCTTCCCCGGCGAGGACGGTCCCGGCGCCGTGGCACACCGGGCCCTGCGGCTGGCCCAGGAGTGGCTCGCCGAGGAGCGGTTCGCCGACTCGCGCCTGGTGTTCATGACCCGTGACGCGACCACCGCCCGCACGGAGGCCGGACTCGGCTCGGCTCCCGTCTGGGGGCTGGTGCGTAGCGCCATGGCCGAGAACCCCGACCGGTTCGGCCTGCTGGACCTGACGGACTGGGACCTCTCCGAGGCCGAGCTCGGCCGTGCGCTGGCCGTACCGGAGGCGCAGGTGAGCCTGCGGGACGGGGCACTGCTCGTACCGCGGCTGGTCAAGTCGCCCACGACGGGCGACACCGTGCCCGCCCTGAACCCCGAGGGCACCGTGCTCGTCACGGGCGCCACCGGCACCCTGGGCCGGCTGTTCGCCCGCCACCTCGTCGCCGAACACGGCGTACGGCACCTGCTGCTGGCGAGCCGCCGCGGCCGGGACGCGGCGGGCATGCTGGAGCTGGAGGCCGAACTCACGGCCCACGGAGCCGACGTGTCCGTGGTCGCCTGTGACACGGCCGACCGCATGGCGGTCGCCGCGATGCTGGACGCGATCCCCTCGGAGCACCCGCTCACCGCGGTCCTGCACACCGCCGGCGTCCTCGACGACGGCACGCTGCACGCCCTCACGGCCGAGCAGCTCGACACCGTACTGCGTCCCAAGGTCGATGCCGCCCGGCACCTGCACGAGCTGACGGCCGACCTGGAGCTGGACGCGTTCGTCCTGTTCTCCTCGCTGGCCGGCACGGTCGGCACCGCGGGACAGGCCAACTACGCCGCGGCCAACACCTATCTGGACGCCCTCGCGCACCACCGCCAGGCCCTGGGCCTGCCCGGTACGTCGCTGGCCTGGGGCCTGTGGGCCGAGGGCAGCGGGATGACCGGTCACCTGACCGACGCCGACCTCGCCCGCATGTCCCGGGGCGGCATCGCCCCGATCGGCAGCGAGCAGGGGCTGGCGCTGTTCGACGCGGCCCTCGCGACCCGCCGGCCGGTGCTCGTTCCGGCGCTGCTGGACCACACCGGACTGCGGGCGCAGAGCGAGGACGGCACGCTGCCCGCGCTCTTCCACGGCCTGGTGCGTCCGGCGCGGCGCGCCGCCGTCGGCGAGCAGGCGGGCGGGAACTCCCTCCAGGAACGCCTGGCGCTCCTGACCCCCCAGGACCAGGAGCGCGCGCTGCTGGAACTGGTTCGCGGCGTGGTGGCCTCCGTACTGGGGCACACCGACGCCGGCCAGGTCGCGCCCGACCGGGCCTTCAACGAGCTGGGCTTCGACTCGCTCAAGGCGGTGGAACTGCGCAACCGGCTGAACGCGGCCGCAGGTACGAAGCTGCCCCCGACGCTGGTCTTCGACTACCCGAGCACGGTCGAGCTGGCCGGCTTCCTGCGGACCGAACTGCTCGGCTCGGCCGCCGCGGTGGCCGAGGCCGAACCGGTCGTCGGCGCCTCCGACGAGCCGATCGCGATCGTCGCGATGGCCTGCCGCTACCCGGGCGAGGTCAGCTCCCCGGAGGAGCTGTGGGCGCTGCTGTCCGACGAGCGGGACGCCATCGGCCCGTTCCCGGACGACCGCGGCTGGGACCTGGACGGCCTGTACGACACGGACCCCGACCACGTGGGCACCTCGTACACCCGGCACGGCGGATTCCTCTACGAGGCTCCGCAGTTCGACCCCGAGCTCTTCGGGGTGAGCGCACGGGAGGCCACGGCCATCGACCCGCAGCAGCGCCTGCTGCTGGAAATCTGCTGGGAGGCCTTCGAGCGCGCGGGCATCGACCCGACCTCTCTCAAGGGCAGCCAGACCGGTGTGTTCGCCGGTGTCATGGCCAACGACTACGCGGCGCGCCTGAAGGACGCCCCCGAGGCATTGGAGGGCTACCTGGCGGTCGGCAGCACGGTCAGTGTCGCCTCCGGCCGCGTCGCCTACACCTTCGGCCTGCAGGGACCGGCGATCACCGTCGACACCGCCTGCTCCTCCTCGCTCGTCTCCGTCCACCTCGCCGCCCAGGCGCTGCGGAACGGCGAGTGCGGGCTGGCCCTGGCCGGCGGCGTGACCGTACTGGCCGCGCCCACCCTGTTCGTGGAGTTCAGCCGGCAGCGCGGCCTGGCACCGGACGGCCGGTGCAAGGCCTTCTCCGCGCGGGCGGACGGGGCAGCCTGGGCCGAAGGCGCCGGAATCCTCCTGCTGGAGCGGCTCTCCGACGCCCAGCGCAACGGCCGCCGGATCCTCGGCGTGATCCGCGGAACCGCTGTCAACCAGGATGGTGCGAGCAACGGCCTCACCGCCCCCAACGGCCCCTCCCAGGAGCGGGTGATCCGCCAGGCCCTGACCAACGCGGGCCTGACCACCGCGGACGTGGACGCGCTGGAGGCCCACGGCACCGGCACCACGCTGGGCGACCCGATCGAGGCCCAGGCCGTACTCGCCACCTACGGGCAGGAGCGCCCGTCCCCCCTCCTGATGGGCTCCCTGAAGTCCAACATCGGACACTCCCAGGCCGCCTCCGGCGTGGCCGGCGTCATCAAGATGGTCATGGCGATGCAGCACGGGGTGCTTCCCAAGAGCCTTCACATCGACGCGCCCAGCCCGCACGTGGACTGGTCCGCCGGCGAGGTGGAACTGCTCACCGAGGCGGTGCCGTGGCCTGAGTCCGATCGGCCGCGCCGGGCAGGCGTGTCCTCCTTCGGCATCAGCGGTACCAATGCCCACGTCATCGTGGAGCAGCCGCCGACCGAGGGGACGGTCCCGCCGGCCGAGCCGATGCCGGTCGTGCCGCTGCTGCTGTCCGCGCACAACGACGCGGCCCTGCGGGCGCAGGCCGACCAGGTGGGCGCGGCCCTCGCCGGCACCGGGCAGCAGGACCTGGCACCGACGGGCCGGACCCTGGCCGTCGGACGGGCCGGACTGCCGCACCGCGCCGTGGTGGTGGCCTCCACCGCCACCGAAGCGGTCGACGGATGCGCGGCACTGCCCGTGCGGGGTACACCCGTGGACGGCCGTACGGCCTTCCTCTTCACCGGTCAGGGCAGCCAGCGGCTCGGCATGGGCCGGGAGCTGTACACCGCCTACCCCGCCTACGCCAAGGCCCTGGACGCCGTGTGCGAAGAGCTCGACCAGTGGCTGGAAACGCCGCTGCTCGACGTCCTCTTCGGTGAGGACCCGGCGCCGCTGGACCAGACCGGCTTCACGCAGGCCGCCCTGTTCGCGACCGGGGTCGCGCTCTTCCGGCTCCTCGAAGGCTGGGGCGTACGGCCGGACTTCCTCGCGGGCCACTCCATCGGTGAGCTGGCCGCCGCGCACGTCGCCGGCGTCCTCTCGCTGGCGGACGCGGCGCAGCTCGTCGCGGCCCGCGGCCGGCTGATGCAGGCACTGCCCGGCGGCGGCGCGATGCTCGCCGTGCAGGCCGGGGAGCAGGAGGTGCTGCCGCTGCTCGCCGGACGGGAGGACCTGCTGGGCATCGCCGCCGTCAACGGCCCCACCTCCGTGGTGCTCTCGGGCGACGCGGAAGCCGTCGAGGCCGTCGGAGCCGAACTCTCCGCCCAGGGACGCAAGACCAAGCGACTGCGCGTCAGCCACGCCTTCCACTCCCCGCACATGGACGCGATGCTGGACGAGTTCCGAACGGTCGCGAAGGGGCTCGCGTTCGCCGCGCCCACCATCCCGATCGTCTCCACCCTGACTGGGCAGCCGGTCGGCGCCGAGGAACTGACCACGCCCGAGTACTGGGTCCGGCACGTCCGCCGGCCCGTGCGCTTCCTGGACGCGGCACGCGCCCTGGAAGCCGAAGGCGTACGGACCTTCCTGGAGCTCGGCCCGGACGGCGTGCTCAGCGCGATGGGGCAGGACTTCCTCGACGCGGGATCGCTCCTGGTCCCGGTGCTGCGCGGCGGGCGCCACGAGCCGCACACCGCCGTCACCGCCCTGGCCCACGCCCACGTACGGGGCGTGCCGGTGGACTGGCGCGCACTGTTCGGCGAGAACGCCGGACCGGCCGCGGACCTGCCGACCTACCCCTTCCAGCGCCAGCGCTACTGGCTCACGGAGGGGCCCGGCGGCGACGTCACCTCAGCCGGACTCGACTCCGCACGGCACCCGCTGCTCGGGGCCGCGGTTCCGCTCGCCGACTCCGACGGTGTCCTGTTCACCGGCCGGATCTCGGCCCGCAGCCACGCCTGGTTCGCCGACCACGCCGTCGCCGGGACCCTGCTGGTCCCGGGCACGGCCCTGGTGGAGCTCGCGCTCCACGCGGGCGCCGCACTCGGCTGCGAGCGGCTGGAGGAACTCGCCCTCCAGGCACCCCTGGTCCTTCCCGACGAGGGCGCGCTCCAGCTCCAGATCACCGTCGGCGGCCCCGACGGAGAAGGCCGCAGGTCCGTCGCCGTCCACTCGCGCGGGGACCAGGAAGGCGACGTCTGGAACCGGCACGCCACCGGAACCGTGGTGGCCGCCGTACCCGGCGGCCCCGAACCCGACCTCGCGTCCTGGCCTCCGGCAGGCGCCGAGACCCAGCCGGTCGAGGACCTGTACGACCGCCTCGCCGACCAGGGCTACGGCTACGGCCCCGCCTTCCAGGGCCTCCAGGCGGCATGGCGTTCGGGCGACGACCTCTACGCCGAGGTACGGCTGTCCGTCGACGCTGATGGATTCGCCCTCCACCCGGCACTGTTCGACGCCGCGCTGCACGCACTGCTCCTGGAGGAGTCGGCCGAACTGCGGCTGCCCTTCTCCTTCGGCGGCGTCCAGCTGACCGGGTCCCGGACCGGCACCCTGCGGGTCAAGCTGTCACCCGGCCCGGACGGAACGGTCGCGGTCAGCATCGCCGACGAGACGGGCGCTCCGGTCGCCACCGTCGCATCGCTCGCCCTGCGGGCCCTGCCGGCGGGGACCGCACTGACCCGCCCCTCCGACCAGATCGTGTACGCGGTGGAGCGGGCCGGCGTGGAACTCCCCACCGGTGGCGACACGGCCATCGTGGTCCTCGGCGAGGCCGACCTCGGACTGGTCGCCGAGCACCACACCGACCTCGCCGACCTGGCCGCCTCGACGGCGGACGGCGCGGCCGCACCCGACGTGGTCGTCCTTCCGGTACGCCCGGCCGCTCCGCAGGAGACCGGCCGGGTCACGGAGGAGGTACTGGCGGTACTGCGGCAGTGGCTCGCCACCGACGCGCCGGCCGGAGCGCGGCTCGCCGTGGTCAGCACCGGGGAACTGGCGCACAGCGCACTCTCCGGGCTGATGCGGACCGCCGCGTCGGAACACCCGGGACGTTTCCAGCACGTGATCACGGACGGCCTGCCGGCCGGCCGCGAGCTGCTGGCCGCGGCCCTGTCCGACCCCCGACCGCAGCTCGAACTGCACGAGGGACAGGCCTACGTGACCCGGCTCGCCAAGGTCCCGCACCCGGTCCGGACCCCGGACGTCGAGGACGCGTTCGACCCGGAGCGTACGGTGCTGATCACCGGTGGCACGGGCGCACTCGGAGCCCAGGTCGCCCGGCACCTGGTGACCGGCCGCGGCGCCCGTCGCCTGCTGCTCACCAGCCGGCGGGGCGGGGCGGAGGACCTGGTCGCCGAACTGACGGCGCTCGGCGCGGACGTACGGGTCGCGGCATGCGACGCGGCCGACCGCGACGCGCTGGCCGGGCTGCTCGCCTCGATCCCGGACGAGCACCCGCTCACCGCGGTCGTGCACGCGGCCGGAGTCGTCGAGGACGCCACGCTGGAGGCCATGAGCCCGGAGAGCCTCTCCCGGGTCCTGCGGCCGAAGGTGGAAGCCGCCTGGAACCTGCACGAGCTGACCGCCGGACTGGAGCTGACGGACTTCGTCCTCTTCTCCTCCGTCGCCGGCCTGGTGGGCAACGCCGGACAGGCCAACTACGCCGCCGGCAACACCTTCCTGGACGCGCTCGCCGAACACCGGCGCGCCGAGGGCCTGCCCGCCGTGTCCCTCGCCTGGGGGATGTGGCAGGACGGCATGGCGAGCGACCTCGACCGTGCCGACCGGGCCAGGCTCGCACGCAACGGGATCCTGCCGATGCCGACCGACCGGGCACTCGCGGCCCTCGACACGGCCCTGGCCGGAGCCAGGGCGCCTCAAGCCGACGGCGAGGCGGGGACCCGACCGGTGCTCGCACCGGTGGCACTCGACCTCGCAGTACTGCGGAGCCTCGGGGACGCACTGCCCGAGCTGTACCGGGGCCTGGTGCGCACCGAGCGCCGAGCCGGCCGGCGCACCTCCGCTCCGGCGGAGATCCCGCTGGCCCAGCGGCTCACGGGCCTGAACGCGGAAGAGCAGCAGCAGCTGCTGCTCGACTTCGTCAGGGAACAGGTCGGCATCGTCCTGGCCCACCCGGCCCCGCGGACGATCGACGTCGAGCGCGGACTGCTGGACCTGGGCTTCGACTCGCTCACCGCCGTCGAACTGCGCAACAGGCTGAACACCCTCACCGGACTGCAGTTGCCCAGCACGCTCGTCTTCAACCACCCGACCACCCGAGCCGTCGCCGAGTACCTGCGGGGCGAGCTGGTCGGCGAAGTGGCGGACCCGATCCAGGCGGCCCTGGACGTACTCGAGGCCCGTCTCTGGGCCGCCGGCGCGTCGGACAGCGACGGACCGGCAGGAAGGTACACCGCGCGACTGCGCGGCCTGCTCCGGGCGATGGACGGCGGCACCGACGGCGCCGACCTCGACCTGGCGACCGACGACGAACTCTTCGCAGCACTTGACAACGAACTCGGCAGGTAGACATGGACAACGAGCAGAAACTTCGCGACTACCTCAAGCGGGCAACGGTCGACCTGCGGGAGAGCCGTCAGCGTGTGCAGGACCTGGAGGAGCGCGCACACGAGCCGATCGCGATCGTGGGCATGGCATGCCGGCTCCCGGGCGGTGTCGCCTCCCCGGACGACCTGTGGGAGCTGCTGAGCGCCGAACGTGACGCGGTCGGTCCCTTCCCGGAGGGCCGCGGCTGGGACCTGGAGAACCTGTACCACCCGGACCCCGACCACCTCGGGACCTCGTACACCCGCGAAGGCGGCTTCCTGTACGAGGCGGACCGGTTCGACGCCGAGTTCTTCGGCATCGGCCCTCGCGAGGCGGCGGCGATGGACCCCCAGCAGCGGTTGCTGCTGGAGACGGGCTGGGAGGCCTTGGAACACGCGGGCATCGCCCCGACCGCGCTGAGGGGCACCCGTACCGGGGTGTACATGGGCGTCATGTACGACGACTACGGCTCCCGGGTCCCCCAGGCGCCCGAGGACTTCGAGGGCTACCTGCTGACCGGAAGCGCGGGCAGCGTCGCGTCGGGTCGTCTGTCCTACACCTTCGGCTTGGAGGGGCCGGCGGTGACGGTCGACACCGCGTGTTCGTCCTCGCTGGTCGCGCTTCACCTCGCCGCTCAGTCGCTGCGTCAGGGTGAGTGCTCGATGGCGCTCGCCGGTGGTGTGACGGTGATGGCGACACCGGGCACGTACGTGGAGTTCTCCCGGCAGCGCGGGTTGTCGCCGGACGGGCGGTGCAAGGCGTTCTCGTCGTCGGCGGACGGCACGGGCTGGGCCGAGGGCGTGGGCGTGCTGGTGCTGGAGCGGCTGTCGGACGCGGAGCGCAGCGGGCACCGGGTGCTGGCGGTGCTCCGTGGTTCTGCGGTGAACCAGGACGGTGCGAGCAGCCAGCTGACCGCGCCGAACGGGCCTTCGCAGGAGCGGGTCATCCGGGCTGCGTTGGCCAACGCGCGGCTGTCGGCGTCCGAGGTGGACGCCGTGGAGGCGCACGGTACGGGTACGCGGCTGGGTGACCCGATCGAGGCGCAGGCGCTGCTGTCCGCTTACGGCCAGGCCCGTGGGGACGACAACCCGTTGTGGCTGGGTTCTCTCAAGTCGAACATCGGTCACACGCAGGCCGCGGCGGGTGTCGCGGGCGTGATCAAGATGGTCATGGCGATGCGCAAGGGGGTCATGCCCTCGACCCTGCACGTGGACGAGCCGACCCCCGAGGTCGACTGGTCGGCGGGCACGGTGAAACTGCTGACGCAGGCCCAGCAGTGGCCGGAGCTCGATCGTCCGCGCCGGACGGGTGTGTCGTCCTTCGGCATCAGCGGGACCAACGCTCACGTGATCCTCGAAGAGGCGCCGCGCGAGCCTGCTGCCGATCCGGTGACAGGACCGGATGCTGTCGCACGACAGCCCGAGTCGGGCCAACCGGCGCTTCCGGCACCGTGGTTGCTCTCGGCCAAGTCGGAGACCGCGCTGCAGGCACAGGCGAGCCGGCTGCTGGCCTGGCTCGCCGACCACCCCGAGGCGGATGACGCCGATGTCGCTGCCGTCCTGACCGCCTCGCGCGCTCAGCTGGGCCGGCGCGGCGCGGTGCTCGGAGCCGACCGGGCCGGTCTGCTCGCCGGCCTCACGGCCCTGGCCGCCGGTTCGGAGTCCCCGCACGTGGTGTCAGGGGTCGCCACCACCGGCGAGACGGCCTTCCTGTTCACCGGTCAGGGCGCGCAACGTCTCGGTATGGGCGCAGGGCTGGCTGCCGCGTTCCCTGTGTTCTCCGCTGCCCTCGACGAGGTGTGCGCGGAATTCGACGCCCTGCTGGGGGTATCGCTGCGCGAGGTCATGTTCGGCGGGACCGGTGCTGCCGGGGACGGCGCCACCGACACCGAGCGCAAGGCCCTGCTCGACCGGACGGATTTCACGCAGCCCGCGCTGTTCGCGTTCGAGGTGGCGCTGTATCGCCTCTTGGAGTCGTTCGGCGTGACCCCGGACGTGGTGGTCGGGCATTCGATCGGTGAGCTGGCCGCGGCCTATGTGGCCGACGTGTGGTCGCTGGCCGACGCGTGCCGGCTCGTTGCCGCCCGTGGTCGACTGATGGGCGCGCTGCCGACCGATGGAGCGATGCTCGCCGCCGCGGTGTCGGAGGAGCGGGCGCAGGAACTGCTCGCGGCCGGGACGGTCTCGCTGGCGGCTGTGAACGCGCCTGCGGCGATGGTGTTCTCGGGCGAGACGGAGGCGATCGCCGCACTGGAGGCCCGGCTGGCGGACGAGGGGGTGAAGACGACCCGGCTGACGGTCAGCCACGCCTTCCACTCGGCGTTGATGGAGCCGATGCTCGCCGAGTACGAGCAGGTCGCCGCATCGGTGACGTACCGGGAGTCGCGAATCGGCGTGTGCTCCACGGTGTCCGGTGCGCCGGCCGGTCCCGAGCTGCTGACGCCGCAGTACTGGGTGCGGCAGGTCCGCGAGGCCGTGCGGTTCGCCCCGGCGGTGCAGTCACTCGTCGACGCCGGCGTGCGCCGGTTCGTCGAGGTGGGTCCGGACGCGGTGCTGGCGGCGCTGACCCGCCTGACAGTGACCGACGAGGTGGCGTCCCGCTCGCTGGTCGTGGCGGCGGCACGGCGCGGTGTCGATGAGGTCGACCAGTTCCTGCGGTCGCTCGCCGCCGCCCATTGCTCGGGCGTCGGCGTCGACTGGGCGCCGCTGTCACCGGGAAGGCCGGTCCCCCACCTCGACCTGCCTGTCTACGCTTTCCAGCATCGCCGTTACTGGGTGCAGCCCGACGACGACGCGCTCGGTGACATGGGCCGTGCCGGCCTCTCCGCGCTCGATCATCCGATGCTGCGCGTCGCCGCGCCGCTTGCCGGTCGCGACGAATGGCTCTTCAGCGGCAGGCTCTCCACCACCGACCAGCCGTGGATCGCCGACCACACGGCCTTCGGATCGGTGCTTCTGCCCGGCACCGGGTTCGTGGATCTCGCGTTGGCCGCGGGCAGCCGCCTGGAACTGCCCGTCGTGGACGAACTCGTCCTGGCGACGCCGCTGCTGTTCGACGGTGCTGCTGCCGTGGATGTGCAGGTCTCGGTGACCGAGCCCGACCACACCGGCCGTCGACGCCTGTCGATCCACTCGCGTGCCGTCACCGGCACCGCGGGGTCCGACCCGGGCGAGCCGGACTGGACGCTGCACGCCACCGGCATCCTCGCCCCCGCCGACGGCGGGTCGCCGGCCTGGACCGACCCCGACTGGCCCCCTGCCGACGGCACGCCGATCGACGGAACGCGTCTGTACGACCGGCTCGCCGACCTGGGATTCGGCTACGGCCCGGGCTTCCAAGGCGTGCGCGCCGCCTGGACCAGCGGTGACGAGGTGTTCACCGAGGTGACCCTGGACGAGACGACAGCGGGCCGGGCGGCGGGCTTCGGGGTGCATCCGGCGCTCCTGGACGCGACCTTCCACGCTGCCATCGATGTGCTCGCCGACGACCTGCCCGACGGCAGGCTGCCGCTTCCGTTCTCCTTCGGCGGCGTCCGTGTGTTCCGGCACGGGGCCACCGCGGTCCGCGCCCGGATCATCCGTTCGGGTCCCGAGAAGGTGCGCATCGACGCCTGCGACGCCACCGGCGCCGCGGTGCTGTCGATCGACGCCGTGCTCGCCCGCCCCGCGGAGGCGAGCGCTCTCGCCGGTGCCCGCAGCCCGCTCTACGCCCTCGACTGGACGCCGGTGACGGCGCCTGCGGTGCCGGACCAGCGACTGGTCGCACTGGGCCGACCCGTCGCAGGCTGCACCGAGACGTTCGAGGACGTCGCGGCGTTCGCGACAGGCGGGGGCCACACGGGCGCGGCTGTGGTCTGGTCGCCCGAGACGGCGGCGGACGGCGACGACGTCCCCGCGACCATCCGCACCGCCGTGCACAACGCCCTCGCGGTGCTGCGCGACTGGCTCGCCGAACCGGGCTGCGCCGACTCGACTCTGATCGTGCTGACCCGCAATGGAGCGGGTCTGCCCGGTGAGACGCCGGACCCCGCGGCAGCGGCCGTCCGCGGCCTGGTACGCAGTGCGCAGGCGGAACATCCGGGGCGCGTCGTGCAGGTCGACCTCGACGACAACGACCTCGCGGACCTGCACCAGCGGATCGCCGCCACAGTCGCCATGGACGAACCACAGCTCGCGATCCGCGACGGCGCCACGGTGGCACCGCGGCTGATTCGTGCGACCACCGTCGACTCGACCGGCGAGCACTTCGGCGACGGTACGGTCCTGATCACCGGCGGCACAGGCGGACTGGGCGCCGTCACCGCACGCCACCTGGTCACCCGGCACGGGGTGCGCAGCCTGTTGCTCGCCTCGCGCCGCGGTCTCGCCGCGCCGGGTGTCGCGGAGCTGGTCACCGAGCTGACCGCGCTGGGCGCCGACGTACGCGTCGCTGCGTGCGATGTCAGCGATCGCGCCGAGGTCGCGGCACTGCTGGAATCCGTACCGGCGCACGAATCGGTGACCGCTGTCGTGCACACCGCGGGCGTGGCCGACGACGGCACCATCGAAACCCTGACCGCCGAGCAGGTGGATCGGGTGCTCGCCCCGAAGGTCGATGCCGCCTGGCATCTGCACGAGCTCACCCGCGACATGGACCTGTCGGCGTTCGTGCTGTTCTCCTCCGCCGGGCCGCTGCTCGGTGGGCAGGGCCAGGGCAACTACGCGGCCGCGAACGCGGCGCTGGACGCGCTCGCCCAGGCGCGGCGCAGCGCCGGCCTGCCCGCGCATTCGCTGGCCTGGGGGCTGTGGAAGCGCGGCATGGCCGAGGCGTTGAACGACCCGGGCGGCGAGCACCTGGTGCGTCAGATCCGCACGCGTCTCGGTTTGTCCCCGATCGAGCCGGACACCGGCATGCAGATGTTCGACCACGCGTTGGCCACCGGCGAACCGATGCTGATGACCGCGCTGCTCGACACACCCGCCCTCACCGCGCTGGGCCGGCTCGGCACGCTGCCTGCGGTGCTGCGCGGCCTGATTCACGTACCGCCGCGCGGCCAGATCGCCGACAGCCCGTTGCGCCAGCGGTTGCTCGACGCCCCCGCCGAGCAGTGGGAGGCGCTGATCCGCGATGAGGTCCGCGCGATCGCCGCCGGGGTACTCGGCCACGAGTCGGCCGACGCCGTCGACCCCGAAACACCGTTCACGGCACTGGGCTTCGACTCGCTCGGCGGAGTCGAGTTCCGCAACAAGGTGACCGCCGCCACCGGTGTTCAGCTTCCGTCCACGCTGGTGTTCGACTATCCGACCGCTGCCGCTGTCGCGGGCTTCCTGCGTACCCGGGTCGACGGTTCGGCGCCGACGCGCCCGCGCCCCGCCTCGACCAGGGCCAAGGCCAAGGTCGACGAGCCGATCGCGATCGTCGGCATGAGCTGCCGGTATCCCGGCGGCGTCGAGAATCCCGACCAGCTCTGGGAACTGATCGCCGGGCGCGTCGACGCGATCACCCCGATCCCGGGCGACCGCGGCTGGGACGTCGACCACCTGTACGACACCGAACCCGGCAAACCGGGCAAGATCTACACCCGGGAAGGCGGATTCCTGCATGCCGCAGGTGATTTCGATGCCGCCTTCTTCGGCATCGGACCCCGCGAGGCAGCGGCGATGGACCCGCAGCAACGGCTGATGCTCGAGGCGTCCTGGGAAGCGCTCGAAGATGCCGGCATCGATCCGACCTCACTGCGGGGCAGCGATACCGGGGTGTACGCGGGCGTCATGTACCAGGACTACGGCTACACGGCGCGCGAGGCCGCCGACGGTGCCGCGGAAGGCTATCTGGCGACCGGATCGGGCGGCAGCGTCGTCTCCGGCCGGGTGTCCTACGCCCTCGGTCTGGAAGGACCCGCGGTGACGGTGGACACGGCATGTTCGTCGTCGCTGGTGGCCTTGCACCTGGCGGTGCAGGCACTGCGCGCCGGGGAGACGTCGCTGGTTCTGGCCAGCGGGGTGACGGTCATGTCGACTCCGATGCTGTTCCAGGAGTTCTCCCGGCAGCGGGCGCTGTCACCGGACGGGCGCTGCAAGGCGTTCTCGAGTGCCGCGGACGGTGTCTCGTGGGCCGAGGGCGTCGGCGTGCTCGCCCTGGAGCGGTTGTCCGACGCGCAGCGCAACGGGCGCCCGGTGCTGGCCGTGATCCGCGGCAGCGCCATCAACCAGGACGGTGCGAGCAACGGCTTGACCGCACCGAACGGTCCGTCCCAGGAGCGGGTGATCGCGCAGGCACTGGTCAACGCAGGAGTGGCCGCGGCCGAGGTGGACGCGGTGGAGGCGCACGGCACCGGCACCACGCTGGGCGACCCGATCGAGGCGCAGGCGCTGATCAACGCCTACGGACAGGACCGCGCCGAGCCGCTGCGGATCGGGTCGTTGAAGTCGAACATCGGGCACACGCAGGCGGCTGCCGGTGTCGGCGGTGTGATCAAGATGGTGCAGGCGCTGCGGCACGAGGTGTTGCCGCCCACCTTGCACGTCGACGCGCCGTCGCCGCACGTGGAGTGGTCGGAGGGCGCGGTACGGATCCTGACCGAGGCCGAGCCGTGGCCGGTCGGGGAGCGTCCGCGCCGGGCGGGAGTGTCGTCGTTCGGGATCAGCGGGACCAACGCGCACGTGATCCTCGAAGAGGCGCCCGCGGTCCCGCCGCGGCCGGTCGATCCACCGCGCCCGGCAGCCTTGCCGTTGCTGCTGTCCGCGCGGACGACCGACGCGCTGCGGACCCAGGCGCGCCGTCTGTACGACGCGCTGAGCGAACGTCCGGAGCTCGACCTGACCGACGTCGCGGCGACGCTGGCGCTGCACCGCGCGCACCTCGAGCAGCGCGCCGCCGTCGTGGGCGCGGACCGGGAGACGCTGCTGGCGGCCTTGGCACGCCTGGCAGCCGGCGAGCCAGGACCGGGCATCGCCGACGGCACTGGTCAGACGGGCACCACAGCGTTCCTGTTCACCGGTCAGGGCGCGCAGCGGACCGGGATGGGCGCTGGACTGTACCGGGCGTTCCCGGCTTTCGCCGCCGCGCTCGACGAGGTGTGCGCGGAATTCGACGCACACCTGGAGCAATCGCTTCGGGATGTGATGTTCGACGCGACTGCCGAGGCCCTGCTGGACCGCACCGAGTACGCCCAGCCCGCGTTGTTCGCGTTCGAGGTGGCGATGTACCGCCTTGTCGAGTCGTTGGGCGTGACGCCGGACGTGGTGGCCGGGCATTCGATCGGCGAGCTGGCCGCGGCGTACGTGGCCGGTGTGTGGTCGCTGTCCGACGCGTGCAGACTCGTTGCGGCCCGGGGTCGGCTGATGGGGGCGCTGCCGACGGGCGGGAGCATGCTGGCCGCCGCGGTGCCGGAGGTGCGGGCCGTGGAGCTGCTGGCGGCGGTCAACGTCGATCCGGCGGCCGCCGCGGTCTCGCTGGCCGCCGTGAACGCTCCCGATGCGGTGGTCTTCTCCGGAAACACCGAGGCGGTGTCGGCGCTCGAGTCGAGGCTGGCGGCCGAGGGCGTCAAGACCAGCTGGCTGCGGGTGAGCCACGCGTTCCACTCCGCCTTGATGGACCCGATGCTGACCGACTTCGCGCAGATCGCCGCGGGCCTGACGTACCACGAGCCACGAATACCTCTGTGTTCCACGGTTTCCGGCGCGTTCGCAGGCGGTCCGGTGGGTACGCCCGAGTACTGGGTACGGCAGGTGCGCGAGGCGGTGCGCTTCGCCCCGGCGGTGCGGTCACTGCTCGATTCGGGTGTGGGCCTGTTCGTCGAGCTGGGCCCGGACGCGGTGCTGACGACCATGACCCGCGCCACTCTGGCGACAGACCCCGCGGCGCGCGCTTCGGTGGTCGCGGGATCCCGTCGCACGGTCGCCGAACCCGAGCAGCTGGTCGCCGCGTTGGCCACCGCGCACTGTGCGGGACGGCCGGTGCGGTGGGCGGCCTACTTCGAAGCTCGACCGCAGGCGCGGATCACGTTGCCCACCTATCCCTTCCAGCACGAACGATTCTGGCTGCTGCCCGCGGAGGCCGCTGCGCCGCTCGCCGGTGCCGACTCCGCCGACCATCCGCTGCTGCACGCCCAGGTGCAGCTCGCCGGCAAGGACGAGTGGCTGTTCACCGGCAGGCTCTCGCTGCGTACGCACCCATGGCTCGCCGACCACGCCGTCTTCGGCGCGGTCTTGATGCCAGGTACCGGATTCGTGGAACTGGCTCTGGCCGCCGGTGCCCGGCTCGGCGTGCCGCGCCTGGCGGAACTGGTGCTCGCGGCGCCGCTGACTCTCACGACCGATGGTGCCGCGGACGTCCAGCTCGCGGTGGGCGAACCCGACGCCGATGGGCACCGGACCGTGGCCATCCACGCCCGCGCCGTCGACGCCTGGGTGCTGCATGCCCGTGGCCTGCTCACGCCCGCCGTGCCGACCGCGGCGCCGGGCTGGTCCCAGGTGTGGCCTCCGGTCGCGGGCGATCCGGTCGACGGGCAGCAGGTGTACCGCGCGCTCGGCGACCTCGGCTTCGGGTACGGCCCGGTGTTCCAGGGTGTTCGCGCCGCGTGGTCGCGTGGGGAGGAAGTCTTCGCCGACCTGGCGCTCGACACCGACACCGCAGAGCGCGCCACCGCCTTCGGACTGCATCCCGCACTGCTGGACGCGGTGTTCCACGCGGCTGTCGGCCATCTCACCGAGGGCGGGCCCGTCGGCCGGGTGCCACTGCCCTTCGCCTTCGACGGTGTCCAGCTGGCACAGTCCGGCGTGGGTGCCTTGCGCGTCCGCATCGCCCGCATCGCACCGGACACCTTGCGCGTGGACGCGGTCGACGCGACCGGTGCCCTCGTGCTGAGCATGGAGTCGGTGCGGGCCCGCCCGATCGACCAGCAGGCGCTGGCCCAGCTGCGCGGCGCGGCACCGTTGTTCGACCTCGAGTGGGTCGCCGTGCCTGCCGTCTCCAAGGCGGACGCCGGGCGCATCGTCGTGCTCGGCGACCCGGCGACCGTCGAGGCCCCTGAGCCCCCGGCATCCTGTGCCGATCTCGCGGAACTCGCTGTGCTGCAGGACGTTCCCGACACGGTGGTGTGGTCGGCGCCCCGCGGAACCGGTGCCGGCGCGGCGGACGTTCACGCCGGCGTGCTGACGACGCTCGCACTGCTGCAGGGCTGGATGAGCGCCGATCACCCCGGCCGGCTCGCGATCGTGACGCGCACGGCCGCCGGACTGCCCGGCGAGGAACCCGATCTGGTCGGAGCCGCCGTGGCGGGCCTGGTGCGCAGCGCACAGTCCGAGCACCCGGGCCGGTTCCTGCTCATCGACCACGACGGCGACGCCCTGCCGATCACGTCGCTCGCCGAAGCCGTGGCCCAGGACGAACCGCACACGGTCGTACGCGAAGGTCGGCTCCTGGCACCGCGACTGCAGCCGCTGCCCGCCACCGAACCGGGCGCGCCCCTGTCGTTCGACCAGGGCACCGTGCTCATCACCGGCGGCACCGGCGGCATCGGCGCGATCGTCGCCCGGCATCTGGTCGCAACACACGGCGCACGACGGCTGCTGCTGACATCGCGGCGCGGTGCCGCCGCGGACGGCGCCGCCGAACTGGCCGCCGAGCTGACCGACCTCGGCGCCCACGTCCAGGTCGTGGCGTGCGACGTCACCGAACGCACCGCGGTCCACGCCCTGCTGGCCGACATCGACACCGACGCCCCGCTGACCGCCGTCATCCATGCGGCGGGCGTCCTGGACGACGGCACGCTCGACACCCTCACCACCGCGCAGACGACACGGGTGCTGGCACCGAAAGTCGATGCGGCACTGCACCTGCACGAGCTGACCCGCGACCTGGATCTGTCGGCGTTCGTGCTGTTCTCGTCCGCGGCGCCGCTGCTCGGCGGACAAGGACAGGGCAACTACGCCGCCGCGAACAGCGCGCTGGACGCGCTGGCACGCCTCCGGCGCAGCGCGGGCCTGCCCGCGCACTCACTGGCCTGGGGACTGTGGACCGTCGGCATGGCAGGGGTACTCAGCGGGGACGGTGCCGAGCAGTACGCCCGCCAGATCCGGTCCAGGCTGGGCCTGGTCCCGATCGACCCGGAGTCCGGGATGGCGCTGTTCGACAACGCACTCGCGAGCGATCGGGCGACACCGACGACGGCACTGCTGGACACGGCGGCGCTCACCGACCTGGCGCGCGGCGGCACGCTCCCCGCGGTACTGCGCGGCATGATCCGGGTTCCCCCGGCCGCCGCGAGTGCCGGTGTCAGCCTTGCGCGGCAGCTGGCCGCACTGCCCGACGCCGACCGCGACGCTGTGATCCTGCGAGAGGTGCGCAAGGCCGCCTCGGCGGTCCTCGGCCACCTGTCCGGCGACGCGATCGACCCGAACGCGCCGTTCACCGAGCTCGGTTTCGACTCCCTCGGTGCCGTCGAATTCCGGAACCGGCTCGCACAGCTGACCGGGCTGACGCTGCCGTCGACGCTGATCTTCGACCACCCGACCGCCGCCGATGTGGCGAAACTGGTGGGATCGCGGATCGAGGAAGAGGAAGCCGACACCGGCGTGGTCGAGCAGGCACCGGCCGGCGTGCGCGGCACGATCACCGACCTGGTGTCGGCGGCGCATCGCCGCGGTGAGCTGGCAGGGGCGATGCCCCTGCTGACCGCGAGCTCGGCTCTGATGACCACGTACTCCGCCGACGAGGCTGCCGCACAGCGCCCGGCTGTGCGGCTCATGGCGCGCGGCGCCGCGGCGCCGGCACTGATCTGCATTCCCTCGTTCCTGGCGGGATCGGGCGCCCACCAGTTCGCCCGCCTGGCCCGCGAACTGGGCGGCGAGCGGCAGGTCAGTGCGTTGCGGCTGCCCGGCATGCGCGCGGGCGACGACCTGCCGGCGACATGGGCGGCGGCGATCGAGAGCCTCGCCGCGGCCGTCGCGTCGGAACTCGAGCGAGGGCCGGTGGCGCTCATCGGCTATTCGGCCGGTGGTGCGATCGCCCATGCGGTCGCCCGGCGGCTCGAAGACGACGGCGGCGAGCTCGCGGGCGTCGCGATGATCGACACCTACTCCCCGGAAGAGCACGAACTCAACCGCCTCGTGCTCACCAGCGCGCTGGGGCAGATCCTGTCCCGGGACAACGCACTGACCCCCGTCGACGACCACGGCCTGGTCTCCATGGGCGGCTATGTGCGGATATATCCCGAGCGAGAGTTCAAGCCGATCGCCGCGCCGACGCTGAATCTGCGGGCCACCGTGACGCTGAGCAGCTTCGGGGACGTCGACCCCGTCCCCGACTGGCAACACCGTGGACCGGCCGAGTACATCGAGGCAGATCACTTCTCGATCATCGAGGAACAGGTGGCAGAGACCGCCGCGCACCTCCGGCGCTGGCTCGATTCGCTCGGCGGCCACTGATATCCGAACCGTCGGACTCTTGGAGCCGTCGAGGTCCCTCGACGGCTTCAAGAGGCCGGAGACATGAAATCCGCTCAGTCGCAACCAATCCTCAAGTGAAAATCCACCAACGCTCGAATTCCGCAGAGGCACAAAACTACTCAGTCTGCAAATCTGGCAGAGGCATAGAGTTCGTCCGGCCGCAATCGTTTCGGCGAGAAAATCCAAGCTTGACAGCGTTGTGGAGTTTGCTTATATTTCAGTCGGTCACGTTCCTGCCCTGCGATATCCGAAGGTGTTCATGACCGCGCCTCTAACGCTACCGAAGTCCAGGCAGCAGTTGATTCTCGCCATTCTTATGTTGTGTTCACTGCTGATTTGGATAGAAAACACCGTCCTGAGTAATACGCTGGAGACCCTTGCGGACCCGGCCCGTGGACTGGGGGCCGATCCCGGTCAGCTGCAATGGGCGACCGGTGCGTACACTCTGGCCTTCGCCACATTGATGTTCACGGCAGGCGCACTGGGCGATCGGTTCGGTCACCGGACTGTGTTCTCCAGTGGGTTGGTGATCTTCGCCGGGTCCTCGCTGTGGGCGGCGTACGCAAGCGATGCGGGCCAGCTGATTGCAGCTCGAGCTGCGATGGGGGTGGGCAGCGCGCTGATCACGCCCGCCATGATGGCCATCCTCATGTGGACCTTTACCGGCCCCGCACGGGCTGCCGCGATCGGCATTTTCTCGACGTCGGCCGGTGTCGGAATGGCTGCCGGCCCGGTGCTGGCGGGGTTCCTGCTCGATCATTTCTGGTGGGGCTCGGTATTTCTGATCAATGTTCCGGTCGCGGCATTGGCGCTGGTCGGGCTTGCCGTGCTGGTTCCGAATTTCCGCAGCCCCACTCCGCGCCCACTGGACCCCGCTGGAATGTTGCTGTCGATCAGTGGGCTCGTGGCGTTGGCCTACGGGCTGATCCGGGCGGGGCAGGTGGCGGCGTGGGGGCGTACCGACGTTTGGGCGCCGATCGTTGCCGGTCTGGTTCTGCTGGCCGTTTTCGTACTCGTCGAACTGCGCCTCAAGGTGCCCAGCTTTGATCCGCGACTGTTCGCGCAACGCACATTCGGTGGCGGCAACGTGGCGCTCGGATTGCTGCTCTTCGGCGTGGCCGCCATCACCTTCTACAACGCGTTCTACCTGCAAGGCGCGCTCGGATTTTCGCCGATGAAGGCGGGCTTGGCCAACATCCCGACCGCACTCGGCGCGCTCGCGGGAGCGCCCCTTGCCTCACGCCTGGTTCGCCGCCTGCCGCTACGCCTTGTCACCGTGCCGCCGCTGGCCATGGCTGCGCTGACCATGGGTGGGTACGGATTCCTCGGACTCCAGACTCCACTCGTCTGGATCGAGATCTTGTTGCTGATACAGGGTCTTTCGGTCGGCATGGTGATCGGCCCCGTTACGGCCGCATTGATCAGCGACCTGCCGTTGGAACAGGCTGGTGCAGGATCGGCCGTCACCAACACCGTGCGACAAACCGGCAGTGTGATCGGGATCGCAGTAGGCGGCACGATCATGTCGATCACGTACCGACGTGCGATCGAACCTTCGCTGGAGGGTGCATCCGGTCCGGTGCAGGACCAGGCGCGAGTCTCCGCCGAACAGGCCCGCCACGTCGCCACCGCTATCCACCGGCCCTCTCTTGCTCAGGCTGCTGACGATGCGTTTATCCATGCTATGCACGTCGGTGCGGGCTGGATCGCGGCCATCGCACTCCTCGGAGCAGCTGTGCTGCTGATTACCTTGCCTTCTGCCGGAAAGAAGAACGTTCCGACACCGGAGCCGGACTACGAAGAGGCCCGCAACTCCGAGCCTCGACCCACCGCGTGACGGGCTGTCTGCGGTCTTTTAGGTGACTCATGGTGCGGCTCGAATCGAAGGAGACCCCTGTTGTCGGACATCACTGATCCCGCTGTGCGTGCGGTCGAATCGGAGCAGGATTATGTTTCCTCCTTGTATGAGTTGCTCACCGAGCGGCTTTCGGAGGCGCGAGCAAATCGAGCGAGTGTACTGAAGGCCCAGGCGGACAGCGCGGGTGAGGCATATGAGAGAGAAATCGCCGCCGAGCGTCTGACCAAGGAAATCGGCCGGCTGGAGGGCGCCGAAAAGGGGCTGGTCTTCGGGCGCATCGACTGGACGGATGGCACGGCCCTGCGCATCGGGCGGATCGGACTGCAGACGGAGGAGGATGACCTGCCCCTGCTCGTGGACTGGCGCGCAAACGCGGCGCGGCCCTTCTACGAGGCGACACCGGTCCACCCGATGGACCTGCGGCGCCGTCGGCACCTGCGCCTCGAGGAGCGCACGGTCATCTCGGTGAGCGACGAACTGCTGGACGGGACCGCCCCGACCGACGAGGACGTCGTGGGGGACGGCCCGTTGACCGAGGCTCTGTCGGCACGGCGTACGGGCAGGATGCACGCGGCCGTCGCGACGCTGCAGACCGAGCAGGACGAGATCGTCCGCTCCGCCCACCGCGGGGTGACCGTGGTGCAGGGTGGGCCCGGCACCGGCAAGACGGTGGTCGCCTTGCACCGGGCGGCCTATGTCCTGTACGCGTTCCCGCGCGCCGCGGAGGAGGGTGTCCTGGTGGTGGGCCCGAACGCCCGGTTCCTCGACTACATCTCCCAGGTCCTTCCCTCGCTCGGAGAGAACGACGTCGTTCTGGCGACCTGCCGGGAACTGGCCGGAGTGTCGGCGGACACGGTGGGCCCGTTCGACACGGCGCGACTCAAGGGCAGCTCCGACCTCGCCGACGCCTTGGCCGGCCTGCTGCGCGTCCACCAAGCCCCCGCCGGTGACTTCACCGTGCGGGTCGGACAGGAACTGGTTCACCTCCCCGGCGAGGAAGTCGCCGCGGCACGCGACGCCGCCGTGGCAGCCGTACAGGGGCACAACCCCGCGCGCCAGGTGTTCAAAGAGCTCTTGGTCGACGCCGTCACCGACGCGATGCAACGAGACATGGGCGACCTCCTGGAGCAGATCGATGCCGATTCCGAAAGGATGACGGGCATCAACCTCGACCGGTTCACGGGAGTCGCCCAGCGCCGCGTCGAAGGTGCGGCCGACTCAGGTCCGGTCCACGAGCTGGACCTGGACGCCATCCGAGCCGATCTCCTCGACGACGCCGCCGTCGACCGAGCGGTCGAGGAGTTGTGGCCGCGGCTGGTACCCGGTGACCTCGTGAAGGCGCTCCTGACGAACACCGAGGCTCTGGCCGAGCGCCTGCCCCGCCTGACCGCGCAGGAGCGGTCCCTTCTGCTGCGCGGTCCGGACGACCCGTGGACCGATGCCGACGTGCCGTTGCTGGACGAGGCGACGAGCCTGGTTGACGGCCCCCCCGAGCGGATGTACGGGCACGTGGTCGTCGACGAGGCGCAGGAACTGACCGCCATGCAGTGGCGGATGATCGTCCGCCGCTGCCTGTCAAGGTCGATGACGCTGGTGGGTGACTTCGCCCAGGCAGGCCCGGTCGCGACAGCACGCGACTGGAAGGAAGCACTGAGCCCCCACGTCGGACCGCGGTTCAAACTGCACGACCTGACCGTCAGCTACCGCACAACGCAGGAGATCCTGGAGAGCGTCCGGGATCTGCTCACGCGGATCGCTCCGGACCAAAAGCCCACACGGTCCCTGCGAAGCGGCGAGATCCCTCGCACCGTGACCACACCTCCGGACGCGTTGGTCACCGCCGTCGTTCAGGAACTCCGCGCCCAGAGCACCGCGTACCCGGGCGAGCTTCTGGGAGTGATCTGCGCGGACACCAGGGTGAGCGAGCTGACGGCCCAGGGCATCGCTCAGCACGCACGCATCGTGCCGGCGTCCGAAGCACGCGGCCTGGAATTCGACGGGGTCGTCGTCATGAACCCCGAGGAAATCATCACGAACCGCCCCGGTGGGGAAAGGGACTTGTACGTAGCCCTGACCCGGGCCACCAAGCGCCTCTGCACCATCACCGTCCAGCCCGCCTGACGGCTCGGCGCCCGCGCCGTCGGCGCGGGCGCACCCGGCGCGGCATGGACACCGGCCCGTGCGCACGGTGCTGCTCGCCGCCTCCGCGATCTGCCGGGCCCGGGCCTGCTGGTACTGCGTGCCCTCCGCAATCTCGACCGACGAGTTTCACCTTCTCGTCCACCAGTGCCTGACTTTCACTAGAGAGATGCTTTATCGATCGAGCGTGGTGGAAGCGTAGGAACTCCTACCTTCGCAGGTCAGCAGGCACCTCTTCCCCATTCCCCGCCCTATGACAGCCCATCACGCGGTGGCTAGTTCGGGGTGGACAGTTCTCGGCGCTCCGTGCCATCCTCATTTGTCAAGGGGCGAACCTGCCGGATTTAACGTGAGAAAACGGGGGATCGCTGGTATGGCTAACGGGGGATCGCTGATATGAGTAGCGTGAAGAACAGGTTGACGTGGCCATCGATTTCGAGCAGCGGAAATCACGAAAACTATAGCAGTCAAATAGACTGCTTGGCGCCCGATATATCTGGCGGACGAGCTTCCCTGCGGGCTGGACGATCCCTGTTGCAGACCGAGATAGCGCTGATGATCGAAGACGATATTCGTCTATACAGCATCAAGGGAATGCTGCGTTCGCTCGACATCCAGTTGAGAGTGCAGTCCATCACGGATGTCGAAGACCTCTCGACGTTCTGCGACGGCCAGCTGATCATTTCGGACAGCAATGCTTTGGGATCTGTACCTGACGAGATCGCTGAAAAGCTGCGCATCCAGAACGTAAATGTACTGATCCTGGTGGATTCGGCAGACGTTGTCGAGCAATCCTGGGCCGATCACGCAAACGGTTTCCTGGACTGGGCAGATCTCCGCCCTGAGACCCTGCGCGAAGCGATCGTCGACGTGAAGGACGGACGATTTCATGTGTCGGCGGCCCTGGCGCGACGATCTGTGACGGCGCCCGACCAAGCCGGCGATGACACCACCTCGAAGCGCGCGTCGATGATTGCGCTGACGGGACGTGAACACCAAGTGCTGCGCCTGATTGCCGAGGGGCTGAGCAACCGACAAGTTGCTCGGTCGCTGAGCATCTCTGAACATGGAGTCAAACGCACGGTCGGCATCATTTTGGCCAAGCTCAACTGCCCAAATCGGACTCTCGCGGTTGTTCGGGCCATGGAGTCCGGGCTCCTCGTTATGTAGGTGCCCTCGGGGGGTATGTTCCGCGCCGCAGGTCGCGAAGGAAGCGCGAGTACGCGATCAAGAAGGGCGTGCCGGGGCGGAGGAGGCGGAGCCCGCCTCCTCCGCCGGGGCGGGGGACGCATCTTCTTGATCACGTTCCGTGCGCATCCGATCACTCCAGGCTCTGGCCCCCGATTGCAGGGCCGGACGCACCGGATCGTGCGACGATGCCGATATGAACCGACTGGCCAACTCCCAGTCGCCTTATCTGCTCCAGCACGCCTCCAATCCAGTGGACTGGTGGCCATGGGGAGAGGAGGCGATGACAGAAGCGAAGCGGCGGGACGTACCCATCCTCTTGAGTGTGGGCTATGCGTCCTGCCACTTATGCTTCTACCGATTCACTGGTGTCACGTCATGGCCCACGAGTCCTTCGAGGACCAGGTCACCGCCGACTACCTCAACGAGCACTTCGTGAGTGTCAAGGTCGACCGTGAGGAGCGGCCCGACGTGGACGCCGTCTACATGGAGGCCGTCCAGGCGGCCACCGGCCAGGGCGGGTGGCCCATGACCGTCTTCCTCACCCCGGACGGCGAGCCCTTCTACTTCGGCACCTACTTCCCGCCCGCGCCCCGGCACGGCATGCCCTCCTTCCGGCAGGTGCTGGAGGGCGTCCGGCAGGCCTGGACCGAGCGGCGGGACGAGGTCGGCGAGATCGCCGGGAAGATCGTGCGCGACCTCGCCCAGCGGGAGATCAGCCACCACAGTGCCGAGGCGCCCGGCGAGCAGGAACTCGCCCAGGCCCTCCTCGGGCTCACCCGGGAGTACGACCCGCAGCGCGGCGGATTCGGCGGCGCGCCGAAGTTCCCGCCGTCCATGGTGCTGGAGTTCCTGCTGCGGCATCATGCGCGGACCGGCGCCGAGGGCGCGCTGCAGATGGCCCAGGACACCTGCGAGCGCATGGCCCGGGGCGGGATCTACGATCAGCTCGGCGGCGGGTTCGCCCGCTACTCCGTCGACCGTGACTGGGTCGTGCCGCACTTCGAGAAGATGCTGTACGACAACGCCCTGCTGTGCCGGGTGTACGCGCATCTGTGGCGGGCCACCGGGTCGGACCTGGCCCGCCGGGTCGCGCTGGAGACCGCCGACTTCCTGGTGCGCGAACTGCGCACCCACGAAGGCGGGTTCGCCTCGGCGCTCGACGCCGACAGCGACGACGGGAGCGGTCGGCATGTCGAGGGCGCGTATTACGTGTGGACCCCCAAGCAGCTCCGGGACGCCCTCGGGGACGAGGACGCCGGCCTCGCCGCCCAGTACTTCGGGGTGACCGACGAAGGCACCTTTGAACACGGTCAGTCCGTCCTCCGGCTCCCGCAGAGCGAGGGCGTGTTCGACGCCGAGAAGGTGGCGTCCGTCAAGGGCCGTCTGCTGGAGAGGCGGGTACAGCGTCCCGCCCCGGGGCGGGACGACAAGGTCGTCGCCGCCTGGAACGGGCTGACGATCGCCGCGCTCGCCGAGACCGGCGCCTACTTCGGCCGGCCCGACCTCGTCGAAGCCGCCGTCGGCGCCGCCGACCTCCTCGTCCGCGTGCATCTCGACGAGCAGACCCGGCTCGCCCGCACCAGCAAGGACGGCCGCGTGGGTCCCAACGCGGGTGTGCTGGAGGACTACGCCGACGTCGCCGAGGGCTTCCTGGCGCTCGCGTCCGTGACGGGGGAGGGGGTCTGGCTCGACTTCGCCGGGCTGCTCCTCGATCACGTGCTCGGCCGCTTCACCGACCCCGACAGCGGTGCCCTGTACGACACCGCCTCCGACGCCGAGCGGCTCATCCGCCGGCCCCAGGACCCCACCGACAACGCCACCCCGTCCGGCTGGACCGCGGCGGCCGGCGCCCTGCTGAGCTACGCGGCGCACACCGGCTCGGAAGTCCACAGGTCCGCCGCCGAGCGGGCGTTGGGGGTCGTCCGGACGCTCGGGCCGCGCGTGCCCCGGTTCATCGGGTGGGGGCTGGCCGTCGCGGAGGCGCTGCTCGACGGGCCGCGCGAGGTCGCGATCGTCGGCCCGGCGCTCGACGACCCCGCCACAAGGGCCCTGCACCGTACGGCACTTCTGGGCAGCGCCCCGGGCGCGGTGGTTGCGGTGGGCATTGCGGAGAGTGACGAGTTCCCGCTGCTCGCCGATCGCCCTCTCGTCGGCGGCGAACCCGCCGCGTATGTCTGCCGTAACTTCGCCTGCGACGCCCCGACCACCGATCCGGAGCGCTTGCGCACCGCGCTGAGCAGCTGAAACGACCGTGTGCGGCAGTCTCTTACGTGACCTGTGTTCGAATTGTTCACTCTCGGCACTCGTTGTGATGAAACGCGCTCTTCATGGAAAGGGCCTGCGGGCTTCACAGATCCCACCTAATGTCTCCACAGTGCCGCGACGGGGGTTACGCGCTGTCGCGGCAGGGGGCATTGGGGATCTGGGGGGATCTGTTGCTGACGTCTGTCTTCATCGCTGCCGTCTCGCTGGCCTTGTTCTGGATGGCGGCCTTCACCTTGTGGTGGCAGATGCACGCGTGGCGTACGCCCGAAGTGCTCGCCTCCACCCGTTTCAGCAGGCCGGACGGTGACGAGCACGTCTCCTTCTCCCTGCTCCTGCCGGCCCGGCACGAGCAGGCCGTGCTCGACCACACCATCCAGCGGCTGCTGGAGTCCACGCACACCGACTTCGAGATCATCGTGATCGTCGGGCACGACGACCCCGAGACCACGGCGGTGGCCGAGCAGGCCGCCGCCCGCGACCCGCGGGTGCGCGTGGTCGTCGACACCCACGAGAAGAAGAACAAGCCGAAGGCCATGAACACGGCGCTGCCGCACTGCCGCGGCGACGTCGTCGGGGTCTTCGACGCCGAGGACCAGGTCCACCCGGAGCTGCTCGCCCACGTCGACCACGCGTTCCGCACGACCGGGGCGGACGTCGTCCAGGGCGGCGTCCAGCTCATCAACTTCCACTCCAGCTGGTACAGCCTGCGCAACTGCCTGGAGTACTTCTTCTGGTTCCGCTCCCGGCTGCATCTCCACGCGCAGAAAGGTTTCATTCCGCTCGGCGGCAACACCGTCTTCGTGCGCACCGACGTCCTCAGGGAAGCGGACGGCTGGGACCCCGACTGCCTCGCCGAGGACTGCGACCTGGGCGTGCGCCTGTCCAGCGTCGGCAAGAAGGTCGTCGTCGCCTACGACTCCGACATGGTCACCCGCGAGGAGACCCCGGACTCGCTCATGTCGCTGCTCAAGCAGCGCACCCGCTGGAACCAGGGCTTCCTCCAGGTGTACCGGAAGAAGGACTGGAAGCAACTGCCCGCCCTCAGACAGCGGTTGCTCGCCCGCTACACGCTGATGACCCCGTTCCTGCAGGCCTTCTCCGGCGTGATCATCCCGCTCAACGCGGCCGTCGCGCTCTTCCTCGACGTGTCCGTCGGTATCGCCTTCCTCACCTTCCTGCCGCTGGTCACGGCCGCCGTCACCTTCGTCTTCGAGGTGGTCGGACTGCACGACTTCGGCAAGCAGTACGGCCTCAGGGTCCGACTCGTCCACTACGCCAAGCTGATCGTGGGCGGCCCCTTCTACCAGGTCCTCCTCGCCGGGGCCGCGATCCGTGCCGTATGGCGCGAGCAACGCGGCCGCAACGACTGGGAGTTGACCACTCACGTCGGCGCGCACCTCACCGCGGCCGAGCCCACCCGAGAGGACGTTCCTGCGTGACCTCCACTCTTCCCGCGGTGACCACTCCCCAGGTCCCCGCGCAGCGCCGACCTGTGCCGGAAGGTCGTTCGACCGGCCGAACGAGCCCCCCGGAGCGGCTCCGCTCCTCCCGCCCCGACCTCCTGCTGTGCGGTCTCCTGCTGCTGGCGGTCCTCGTCGTCCAGGGCTGGAACATCGCCGACTACCCGACCCTCAGCGACGACGAGGGCACCTACCTCGCCCAGGCCTGGGCCGTCCAGCAGGGCAAGGGCCTGGCCCACTACACCTACTGGTACGACCACCCGCCGCTCGGCTGGATCCAGATCGCGCTGCTCAGCTGGATACCCTCGGCGCTCAGTCCCGGCTCGATGACCGTCGGCACCATGCGGGTCACCATGCTCGTGATCAGCGCCGTCAGCGCGGTCCTCGTCTATGTCCTCGGACGGCGCCTCTCCCTGCCCCGCTGGGCCGCCGGGCTCGGCATGGCCCTGTTCGGGCTGTCCCCGCTCGCGGTCGTCCTCCAGCGGGAGATCTTCCTCGACAACATCGCCGTGATGTGGCTGCTGCTGGCGTTCTGCCTGGCCGCCTCGCCCAGCCGGCACCTGTGGCACCACTTCGGCGCGGGCCTCGCGGCCGCCGCGGGCGTGCTCACCAAGGAGACGATGCTCGTCGTCCTGCCCGCCCTGTTCGTCACCATGTGGCGGCACAGCCACCGCGACACCCGCAAGTTCGCGCTCACCGGCGCCGTCACCGCCTGCGCCCTCATCGGCTTCTCCTACCCGCTCTTCGCCCTGCTGAAGGGCGAGCTGTTCCCGGGCAGCGGGCACGTCTCGCTGTGGGACGGCATCAAGTACCAGATGTCCAGGCCGGGTTCGGGCTTCATCCTCGACCAGGGATCCGGCTCGTTCGGCGTCCTGCACTCCTGGCTGTACTACGACCGGGTGCTGCCCCTCGGCGGCCTCGCCGGAGCCCTGCTGCTGATCGTCACCTGGCGCTGGTCGGTCACCGCCCGCGCGCTGGCCGGACCGGCGCTGACGGTCGCCGTCCTGGCCGCGGTCGCCCTGCGCCCAGGCGGCTATCTGCCCGCCATGTACATCATCGGTGCCCTGCCCTTCCTCGCCCTGGTCCTGGCCGGCGGCGCCGCCTCCGTCGCCCACGCGGTGCTGCGCCGGTGGCGCGCCGAGGGCGAGAAGCGGTACGTCACCGGCGGGCGGTACGCACTCGCCGCCGTCCTCGCCCTGACCGCCGGCGCCTACGTCGTGCCGCACTGGTACGACGGCGATCGCACCGCCCTCACCGCCGACGCCAACAAGCCCTACCGGCAGGCCTCCACCTGGCTCAGCACCGAGGTCGAGAACCCGAAGACGACCCGGGTCCTGGTCGACGACGCCCTCTGGCTGGACCTCGTCCACGCCGGATACCGGCCCGGGCTCGGCTCCATCTGGTTCTACAAGGCCGACCTCGACCCGGCCGTCACCAAGACCATGCCGCACGGCTGGCGGGACATCGACTACGTCGTCGCCTCGCCGACCGTCCGCCGCGACGCCAAGGACCTGCCCAACGTCAAGGCCGCCATCCAGCACTCGCGGCCGGTCGCCACCTTCGGCACCGGACCCGACCGCATCGAGATCCGGCAGATCCGGACGGCAGCCGCGGGAGGCGTGCGATGAGCAGCCACGAGTACACGGTGCCCGCCGAGGGCCTGGACGCGGCGGAAGTCGCCGAACCCGGTGCCGTCACGATCGTCGTCCCGACCTTCAACGAGTCCGCGAACATCGGGCAGTTGCTGCACCAGATCACCGAGTCGGTGCCCGCCCGGCTGCCCTGCGAGGTCGTCTTCGTGGACGACTCCACCGACGACACCCCCGAGGTGATCCGCGAGGCCGCTCAGGACTGCCCGTTCCCGGTGGCCGTGCTGCACCGGGAGGAACCGGTCGGCGGGCTCGGCGGGGCGGTGGTCGAGGGGCTGAAGGCGGCGGCCTCGGAGTGGATCGTCGTCATGGACGGCGACTGCCAGCATCCGCCCTCCCTCGTACCGGAGTTGGTGGCCACCGGCGAGCGGACGAACGCCGGGCTCGTCGTCGCCTCCCGGTACATCAAGGGCGGCAGCCGGGCCGGGCTCGCCGGCAGCTACCGGGTGGCCGTCTCGCGCGGCGCGACCTGGCTGACCAAGGCGCTCTTCCCGCGCCGGCTGCACGGCATCAGCGACCCGATGAGCGGCTTCTTCGCCATCCGGCGCAGCGCGGTCACGGCGGAGGTGCTGAGGCCCCTCGGCTACAAGATCCTCCTCGAACTGGCCGTACGCAGCCGTCCCCGGCAGGTCGCCGAGGTGCCGTTCGTCTTCCAGGACCGGTTCGCCGGCGAGTCCAAGTCGACCGCGCAGGAAGGCGTCCGCTTCCTGCGCCACCTGGCCGGGCTGCGCACCGCCTCACCGGTGGCCCGCATGGTGGGCTTCGGGCTGATCGGGGCGAGCGGCTTCGTGCCGAACCTCGTCGGACTGTGGGCGCTGACCGTGCTCGGCCTGCACTACCTGCCCGCCGAGATCCTCGCCAACCAGCTCGGCGTCGCCTGGAACTTCCTGCTCATCGAGCAGCTGCTGTTCCGCGACCGGCGCGCGCACCGCCGCTGGTGGGACCGGCTCGGCCGGTTCGCGCTGCTCGCCAACGCGGACCTGGTGCTGCGCATCCCGCTGATCGCGCTGCTCGTCGGCCGGTTCGGGATGGGCGCGCTGCCCGCCACCGCCCTCGCGCTGGTCATGACGTTCGTCCTGCGCTTCGTGGGGACCGAAGCGCTGGTGTATCTCCCGCGCCGCAAGACCGGCCGCGGGGGTCGTTCAACCGCAAGGAGAGGCGTGTGAGCAAGCACCGCAGACGGACCGCGCTGGTCGGGGTGGGGGCCCTGACCGCCGGTCTGCTCCTGACCGCACCACAGGCGGCCGAGGCCGCGAACCTGGTGAAGAACCCGGGCTTCGAGACCGCCGGCACGGACGGCATGCCGTACTGCTGGGAGAAGTCCGGCTGGGGGGACAACGACTTCAGTTTCGCCACGGTGCCGGACGCGCACTCCGGCACCAAGGCCATGAAGGTCACGCTGACCCGCCGGGTCGAGGGCGACCGCAAGGCGCTGATCACCGAGTCCACCGACTGCGCACCGGTGGTGACCGTCGGCAAGCAGTACGACCTCGGGCTCTGGTACAAGACCACGACCCCCGACGCCAACATCACCCTCTTCCGGCACGACGCCACCGCCGGCTGGCAGTACTGGACGGACCTCAAGACCTTGGACATGGCGTCCGCGTGGACCCGGGCCACGGTCCGCACCCCCGAGGTCCCGGCCGGCACCGACCGGATCACCTGGGGTGTCTCCGTCTACGGCACCGGCTCGGCGACCACCGACGACTACACCATGGACCAGGTCCCGGACGTGCTCCCGCCCGCCCGGTGCACCGGCAGCACCGACCAGTGCGCGAACGGCAGCTGGTCGGTGCTGCCGACGCAGAACCCGGTCCGCTCCATGCACTCCGTCGTCCTCAACAACGGCAAGGTGCTGCTGATCGCGGGCTCCGGCAACAGCGAGGAGAACTTCGACGCGGGCACCTTCACGTCCGCGGTGTACGACCCGGCGAACGGCACCTACAAGGTGATCCCGACGCCGAAGGACATGTTCTGCGCGGGCCATGTGCAGCTCCAGGACGGGCGGGTGCTCGTCATGAGCGGCAACAAGGCCTACCCGGTCGCGGGCGGGCACGGCTACGAGGGGTTCAAGGACTCGTACATCTTCGACCCGAAGACCGAGACCTACAGCAGGACCAACGACCTCAACGACGGCCACTGGTACCCCTCGGCGACCGAGCTGGGCAACGGTGACGTCGTCTCCTTCGGCGGCCTGCGCGAGGACTCCACCGGCTCGGTGACCGCCGAGTACTGGTCGGACAAGGACCAGCAGTGGCTGCCGCTGTGGAAGGTCAACCAGACCTGGTCGTACTGGGGTCTGTACCCGTCGATGGTGCTCATGCAGGACGGCCGCCTCTTCTACACGGGCAGCCATGTCTTCGGCAACAACATCCCCGGCACGGGCTCGGCGGTCTACGACTACGGCGCCAACACGGTCACCCAGGTCCCGGGGCTGCAGAACAAGGACGAGCGGGACCAGTCGGCGAGCGTCCTGCTGCCTCCGGCGCAGGACCAGAAGGTCCTCACCATCGGCGGCGGCAACATCGACTCCAACCCGGACGCGGGCCGTCTCACCGACCTGATCGACCTCAAGCGGGCGAACCCGTCGTACGTCGCCGGGCCGCCGATCCCGCAGGGCACGGTCGACCTGGGGAACGGCAGGATCGCCGAGAGCGGCAACCAGGGCAAGATGTACGTCTCGGCCGTGCTGCTGCCCGACGGCAAGGTGCTGGAGACGGGCGGCGCCCTGCACAACCGCGCCAACCCGGTGTACGAGTCCTCGGTCTACGACCCGGGCACCAACACCTTCGACCCCGTCGCCGCCGACCCCGAGTCCCGCGGCTACCACTCCTCGGCGTTCCTGCTGCCCGACGGCCGCGTGATGGCCACCGGCGACAACCCGGGCAACGGCACCTGGAACCACAACGTGTCGATCTACACCCCGCCCTACCTCTACCAGGGCACCCGCCCGACGATCACCTCGGTGATCAACCAGGAGTGGAAGTACGGCGACACCCAGCGGATCACCGTCGACCGGCCCATCGCCAAGGCCGAGCTGATCCGCCCGGCCGCGGTCACCCACTCCTCCGACCCGAACCAGCGCTTCGTCGACCTGCCGCTGTCCGTCGACGGCAACAACGTCGACCTGAACGTGACGAGCAACCCCGACCTGGCCCCGCCCGGCTGGTACATGCTCTTCGCGGTGGACGCGGGCGGGGTGCCGTCGGTGGCCAAGTGGGTGCACCTGACCGGCCCGGCGGCCCTGAGCGCCTCCGCCGCCTCCCCGCACGTCCACTCCTTCGCCGACTCCCTCGGGGGCAAGGTCACCGGGCCCGGCAAGAAGCGCACCTCACAGCAGGTCAGCCCGACGATCTCCGGCTGCGACCGGCACTACGGCTCGGTCAACGTGTGCGTCCCGACCGTCTTCCCGCCCCAGGTGAAGAAGACGGCCGTCGCCCGCTGCACATGGCTGAAGCAGAACCACTACGGCCGGCTGAAGGTCAACGGCGGGGACGATCCGCTGGGCCTGGACCGCAACCGGGACGGGACGGCGTGCGGTGAGGGGGATACCGCAAGACGCTAGCCGTGCTCGGCCAGGGCGCGTTCCACGATCGCTTCCAGCTGGTCGTGGTGCGCGCCCTTCCAGTAGGCGCGGCCGCACGCGGCGCACTGGGCGAAGACGTCGTACGTGCGCTGCGTGCCGCCCTTGAGCTGGTCGGCGACCTCATCCTTGGTGGCCTCCTTCAGCAGGCCGTTGCAGGCGGTGCAGCGGGTCCAGGGCTGCAGGTCGGGGGCGAAGCGGTCCAGGACGTCCCGCAGCTGGTCCTCGGGGCGGGTGCTGTAGATGTACGCCCCCGCCCACAGCTCGCGGCGGCGCAGCAGGCCCCGGTCGCGGCTGAGCATGACCCGCTTCTCCGCCGCCGAGCGGGCCGCCAGCGCCGGGTCGCCGATGTCGGTCGACTCGTACGCCGTGTCCACGCCGAGCAGACGCAGACGGCGGGCGAGGGTGCCGAGGTGGACGTCGAGGAGGAAGCGGAGGGGGGCGCCGGGGACCTGCTGGGGGCGCGGGACCGGGCGGACGCTCACCGACTCCCCGTCCGCCGGGACGTGCGAGGGCGGCACCTCGCGGCCGTCCACCACCAGCGCGCCGACCTCGGTCAGCGGGACGCCGAGGGACTCGATGACGTGGCCGAGCGTCGAGACGCCGTCCGTGGTGAGGCCGACGGCACCCGCGCGCCGGGCGGGCGGCACGAACAGGTGCAGGTCGGGGGCGACTTCGACGTGGATCTCGGGTCCGTTCACCACGTCAGGATGGCACGGGAGACGGTCCGGGCCTCAGCGCTTTTCTCCGGCCAGGCCATGCTCCAGGACGTCCAGCGTGCGGTCGACGAGGGCCGCGTAGCCGTCCTGGTGGCCGTGCTCGGCCCAGTACAGCGTGGCCTCCATCAGACCGCCGATCAGGGCCATGGCGTAGACCCGCACCTCCAGTTCGCCGGGGGCGCGGCCGGTGCGCTCGGCGATGGCCTGGCAGATCATACGGCCGGTGACCGACATGCTCTCCAGCATCCGCGAGCGCACCGCGGGGACCTCGGCCACCAGCCGGCTGCGCAGCCGGGACACCTTGATGTCCTCCTCGACGCCGGCCTGGACGGCCCGCTGCGTCACGTACCGGATGGAGTCCGTCCACGGCTCGTCCGCGGGCCGTGCCCTCAGCTCCTCCAGGATGAGCGGGTCGTACTCGTCGGTGAGGACGATGTCCTCCTTGGTCGGGAAGTAGCGGAAGACGGTCGAGGGCGACACCTCGGCCCGGTCGGCGATCTGGTCGATCGTCGTGGCGTCGTAGCCCTGCTCCTCGATCAGGGCGTACGTCGCCGCGCGGATCGCCTCCCGGGTCTTGATCTTCTTGCGTTCGCGCAGGCCGAGGCGGGGGCGGTCGGCGGCGGAGGCGGGGGAGGGTGCGGCCGTCATGCCCGTCATTGTCCGGCATCTCCCGCAGGCGCGGCCACGACCGGGGCCTCCTCGCGTTCCGTGCGTCGCACGACCGGGCTGTTCGGCAGGAACGCGGCGGCCAGCAGTGCCGAGACGAGGGCCGCGATGCCGCACACCAGCAGGATCACGCCCATGCCGTGGACGTACGCGCCGTTCGCGGAGGCGGCGAGACGGGCTGCTTCTCCGGGGCCTGCCTTCTCGGCGACCAGATGCGCGGCGACGACCGAGTCCCCGGCGGTGCCGGCCGCCTCGGCGGGCAGCCCGGTGACGTCGAGACGGTCGCGGAAGACGTTGGCCAGCAGGCTGCCGAGCAGGGCGATGCCGACCGCGGAGCCGACCTGGCGCAGGGTCATCAGCAGGCCTCCGCCTCCCCCACTGCCCGAAAGGCGTGGGGGGACCCCCAGCCCGCGCGGTCGCGGGGCAAGGTGGCGAGTGCGCCGGTCATGGCCGGGACGAGCGCGAGGCCGAAGCCCAGCCCGGCGATGGTGAGCCAGAGGGCGGTGAAGCCGTAGCCCGAGCCGGTGGTCGTGCGGCTGCCGAGCAGGGCGGCGAAGGCCAGGACGACCAGGCCCGCGCTGACCGAGGCGCGAGCCCCGAAGCGGGTGGCGAGGGGGGTGGCGAGCTTGGCGGCGACGGACAGGCCGAGGACCATCGGCAGCATCCGGACGCCGGTACCGAGGCTGTCGTTGCCGAGGACGGCCTGGAGGTAGGGCGGCAGCACGAACATCAGGCCGGCCAGCACGAACATCACCAGGGTCGCGGCGACGGTGTTGAGCAGGAAACCGCGGTGGGCGAGCAAGGTCATGTCCAGCATGGGGCGCTCCACCCGGCGCGAGCGCAGCACCAGCCCGCTGATCGGGATCGCGGCTGCGGCGAACATGGCGAGGATCAGCGGATCGCCCCAGCCGCGGCCGGGGGCCTCGATGATCGCGTAGATGAGGGCGCCGAGCCCGCCGGTGGTGAAGGCCGTGGAGAGGGTGTCGACCTCGGGGGTGGCCGGGATGGGGGTCCCCCCGCTCGAGCGCATTCGAGAGTGGGGGAGGGTCTCGGGCAGCAGGAACACGCAGGCGAGGACGGCGATCGCGACCATCGCAACGTTGATCAGGAAGATCGAGCCCCACCAGAAGTGCTGGAGCAGCCAGCCGCCGATGACCGGGCCCAGGGGCATGCCCAGCGCGGACCCGGTCGAGACGAGGCCGATGGCCTTGCCCTGCTCGTCCGGCGTGAACAGCGACGGCAGCACGGACATCGCCAGCGGCATGATCAGCGCGGCGCCGACGCCCATCACCGCGCGGGCGGCGATCACCAGGTTCACGTCGTCGGCCAGGGTGCCCAGTACGGAGCCGGCCAGGAACACCACGAGCCCGGCGATCAGCATCGGCCGCCGCCCGAACCGGTCGCCGAGCAGCCCGGCCGGGAGCATCAGCGCCGCGAACACGATGACGTAGGCGTCCGCCATCCTCCCCCAGTGCTAAACGCCTGGGGGACCCCCAGCTGCTGACCGGTCGTGGCGCCGAGCTGCTCCGCCATGGTCGGCAGCGCCACGTTGAGGATCGTCATGTCGAAGCCGAGCACCAGCATGCTCGCGACCAGGGCCCCGAGGGCCCACCAGCGGCGGGGGTCGCGCCGCGTGCCATCGATGTGCGTGACAGTAGGCCTGAAATGAGAGTAGCTCTCAAAACATGGCTACTGTCAACGGGGGGTGCCTTTCAGGCATACGAAAACGGCCACGGCTGGTGAGCCGTGGCCGGGAAGGGAGGGGGGAGGAGTTACGCGTGCTGGTACGCCACCAGCGAGATGCCGACGTAGTGGACGACGAAGGCGGCGAGGGTGAAGGAGTGGAAGACCTCGTGGAAGCCGAACCAGCGCGGTGACGGGTTCGGCCGCTTGATGCCGTAGATCACGCCCCCGGCGCTGTAGAGGAGGCCGCCGACGATCACCAGGACCAGGACGGCGATGCCGCCGGTGCGCATGAAGTCGGGCAGGAAGAAGACGGCCGCCCATCCCATCGCTATGTAGCAGGGGGTGTAGAGCCAGCGCGGGGCGCCGACCCAGAAGACCCGGAAGACGATGCCCGCGGCGGCCGCGGCCCAGACGCTCCACAGCAGCCACTGACCCTTGGCGCCCGGGAGGAGCAGCATGGTCAGCGGCGTGTACGTGCCCGCGATGATCAGGAAGATGTTGGCGTGGTCGAGGCGGCGCAGGACGCCGTCCATCCGGGGGCTCCAGTTGCCCCGGTGGTACAGCGCGCTGACCCCGAAGAGCAGGCATGCCGTCAGGACGTAGATCCCGCAGGCGATACGGCCTCTGCTGGAGTCGGCGAGGGCGGTGAGCACGAGGCCCGCGACGAGTACGGCCGGGAACATGCCGAGGTGCAGCCAGCCGCGGAGCCTGGGCTTGACCGGATGCGGCAGGGAGAGCGCGGAGGGACCGCGGCCGGCGGCCGGCGTGTCCGTGGGCGCGTCGGGGACGGACGCAGTCATGCGGTGCATGGTACCTACGGCTCCGTAAGTCGCGTGTCAGCGCGCCCTGATGAACGGGCGTAACGCAAAAAGTCGTCCTGCTGAACTCCACGTGGACGCAAAGAATCACAGAAACCGTGGGATTCCTCACGTCGCTCACCTGTGATGCCCTCTGGACAGATGGGCACTAGAATCGGATGATCAAATGAGTGCGGTCGGCACCGGATGAGCGGGCTACGAAGCATCCGGGTCGCAGCCCCCACGGGGCGACAAGACAAAAAATCCCTCATTTAGGAGCAATCGTGGCGCGCGATATCGCGGCTCCCACCGGTATCCCCACCCACCACCAGGAACTGATCTCGTGGGTCAACGAGATCGTCGAACTGACGCAGCCGGACAGTGTGGTCTGGTGTGACGGGTCCGAGGCCGAGTACGAGCGCCTCAGCGAGGAGCTCGTCCGCAAGGGAACCTTCAAGAAGCTCGACCCGATCAAGCGCCCGCACTCCTACTACGCCGCCTCCGACCCGACCGACGTCGCGCGCGTCGAGGACCGGACCTTCATCTGCTCCGAGAAGGAGCAGGACGCCGGACCGACGAACCACTGGAAGGCCCCCGCCGAGATGCGGGAGATCTTCGCCGGTGAGAAGGGCCTGTTCCGCGGCTCGATGAAGGGCCGGACGATGTACGTCGTCCCGTTCTGCATGGGCCCGCTCGGCTCCCCGCTGTCCGCGATCGGCGTGGAGATCACCGACTCCGCCTACGTCGCCGTCTCCATGCGCACGATGACGCGCATGGGCCAGACCGTCCTGGACGAGCTGGGCGACAGCGGCTTCTTCGTCAAGGCCGTGCACACGCTCGGCGCCCCGCTGGAGCCCGGCCAGGCGGACGTCCCCTGGCCGTGCAACCAGACCAAGTACATCTCCCACTTCCCGGAGAGCCGCGAGATCTGGTCGTACGGCTCCGGCTACGGCGGCAACGCGCTGCTCGGCAAGAAGTGCTACGCCCTGCGCATCGCCTCCGTCATGGCCCGCGACGAGGGCTGGCTGGCCGAGCACATGCTGATCCTGAAGCTCACGCCCCCGCAGGGTGAGTCGAAGTACGTGGCCGCTGCCTTCCCCTCCGCCTGCGGCAAGACCAACCTCGCCATGCTGGAGCCCACGATCTCCGGCTGGACCGTGGAGACCATCGGCGACGACATTGCCTGGATGCGGTTCGGCGAGGACGGCCGGCTGTACGCGATCAACCCCGAGGCCGGCTTCTTCGGCGTCGCGCCCGGCACCGGTGAGCACACCAACGCCAACGCGATGAAGACGCTGTGGGGCAACGCGGTCTTCACCAACGTCGCGCTCACCGACGACGGCGACGTGTGGTGGGAGGGCATGACCGAGGAGTCGCCCGCCCACCTGACCGACTGGAAGGGCAACGAGTGGACGCCGGCGTCCGGGACCCCGGCCGCCCACCCCAACGCCCGCTTCACCGTCCCGGCCTCCCAGTGCCCGATCATCGCGCCGGAGTGGGAGGATCCGAAGGGCGTGCCGATCTCGGCGATCCTCTTCGGCGGCCGCCGCGCCACCGCGGTGCCGCTGGTGACGGAGTCCTTCGACTGGAACCACGGCGTCTTCCTCGGCGCCAACGTGGCGAGCGAGAAGACCGCCGCCGCCGAGGGCAAGGTCGGCGAGCTGCGCCGCGACCCGTTCGCGATGCTGCCGTTCTGCGGCTACAACATGGGCGACTACATGGCCCACTGGGTCGACGTGGCCAAGGACAAGGACCAGTCCAAGCTGCCGAAGATCTACTACGTCAACTGGTTCCGGAAGAACGACGAGGGCAAGTTCGTCTGGCCGGGCTTCGGTGAGAACAGCCGCGTCCTGAAGTGGATCGTGGAGCGCCTGGACGGCAAGGCCGAGGGCGTCGAGACCCCGATCGGCGTCCTGCCGACCCGGGACGCGCTGGACACGAACGGCCTGGAACTGGCCGAGTCCGACCTCGACTTCCTGCTCACGGTCGACAAGGAGATCTGGCGCGAGGAGGCGGCCCTCGTCCCCGAGCACCTCAACACCTTCGGCGACCACACGCCGAAGGAGCTGTGGGACCAGTACCGGGCGCTGGTCGAGCGTCTGGGCTGAGTCCCGCACGAAAAGACTCCACGGCCGGTCCGGATGCCCTGACCAGCGATCGTCACGGCCGGCCGTGGTGACCACCCCCGAACCGGCGAGGCCCCGTACAACGGCGTGCGGGACCCTGGGCCTGCCGTCACGCTCCCGTCCGCCCCGACGGGGAGGCGCGGCGGCAGGCCTTCGCCATGTCTCCCGGGCTCACTTCGAGCGGTCCTCCGGATAGCGCGTGTGCGTCTCCTGCCGTCGTGCCTCCGCGTCGCGCAGGGCCGACGCCAGCCGTCCGGCCTCCTCGTGCAGCAGGGCGAGCTGCCGTTCCAGATGCCGCTCGGGCGGCTCGGTGCCCGGGGTAAGCCGGGTCCACCACCGCGTGCGTACGAAGGTGTCGACGGCCTCGGGGACGTCCTGCCGTACGGCCCGGGAGAGGGCGTGTACGCCCTCGGGGTCCTGGGCGAGGGCCTCGGCGACCCAGCCGGGCTCCAGCAGCGCGGCCGGCAGGCCGGTCAGTTCGGTGAGCCGGGCGGCGGGGGGCGGGCGGCAGATCGATGCCGGCCAGATAGCCGCCGAGCTTCGCGAAGTCCTCGCGGACCGCGTCGAGCTGGGCAGACGGGTCCGGGAAGTCGGGCAGGGGCGGCCGCTCCGGCGGGGCGATCAGCGCACCCGCGCCGTAGAGTCCGGCGACCACGACGGGCCAGTACGGGCCCGCGATCCCGGTGAAGGTCAGCACCAGGCCGAGCAGGCCGCAGGCGCCGCCGGTGAGATTCTTGCGGGACTCCAGATGGCCGAGGCCTCACTGGTAGCCACGGATCTCCTCGAAGGCGCCGTCCAGCGAGCCGCTCCGGGCGTCGAAGAGGCGGCCGCCGGTCAGGTCGGCGATGTGGGCCGGCTCGGAGCGGTCGGAGTCGCCGAAGAGGATCGGGAAGACGGGGGTGTCCCGCCGGGTGCCGGTGGTGTTCTCGCCGTCGGTCATCAGCACGATCGAGGTGAACGTGTCGCGGTCGGCGCCGAGGTGGTCGTAGGCCTTCTCCAGGGAGGTGTGGATCGCGGTGTTGCCGTCGGCTTCGAGGGCGCCGGTGTCCTAGCGGATGGCGTCCAGACCGGCCTTCGGGTCCTTGGGGTCCGCGAGGTGCGTCCGTACGCTCTTCACGTCCGAGCCGAACGGCATCAGCGTGACCTCCTCGCGGTCACGGAAGTCGCCGGTCAGGCCGGTGAGAAGTGGGCCGAGGCCGACGCAGTGTGTGGCGCCCGGTCCGCGCGTCGCTGCGGGTGCACGCGGACCGGGGCCGTTCGGGGGACCCCTGATGCGGGGTCAGTGGGCCGTGCTCAGCTCCTTGGGCTCGGCCAGGGCCGCGGCGTGCGCGTCCATCCGCTCGGCCGCGAGGATGGCCGCCGCGGTGTCCGCCCGGGAGGCGGCGACGACCAGGGCGCGGCCCGCGAGCGCGTGGGCCCGCCGGTGCAGGGCCTCGGGCGCACCGGTGGCGGCCGGCGCCGCCCGCAGTGCGGTGCGTCCGCCCCGCAGCCGGGCCACCTCGGCGGCGAGCCGCTCGGCGGCCGTGTCCAGGTCGTCCGAGGGGACCAGGGCGCGCAGTTCGTCGGTCACGGCGAGCAGGGCGGCGAGGTGCCCGGCGAGCTGGATGTCCAGCTCCTCCTCGCGCGACCGGTGAGGAAAGTCGGACGGGGTGCCGGCCATCGTGGTGTGGACCGACTTGGTGCGGATCGGTTCGTACATGGGGATGGCCTCCTGTGCTCTGACAGGAAGCCATCCTAGCTTGGATTTCGTCTAAAGTTGAGTCGGGTCACGGATTGCGGTCCGTCGGTCTCCGTCCGCTACGGCTGGCCGTATCCGTCCAGGAAGTTCCCGATCCGCGTCACCGCGTCCCTGAGATCACCGGCGCTCGGCAGTGTCACCACACGGAAGTGATCGGGCTCGGGCCAGTTGAAGCCGGTGCCCTGGACGACCATGATCTTCTCCTGGCGCAGCAGGTCCAGCACCATCCGCCGGTCGTCCTTGATCTTGAAGACCTGCGGGTCGAGGCGCGGGAAGAGATACAGCGCCCCCTTGGGCCGTACGCAGCTCACCCCCGGAATCTGGGTGAGCAGCTCGTACGCGACGTCCATCTGCTCCTTCAGCCGCCCGCCCGGCAGCACCAGGTCGTTGATCGACTGGCGTCCGCTGAGCGCGGCGACCACGCCGTGCTGTCCCGGCATGTTCGCGCACAGGCGCATGTTCGCCAGGATCGTCAGGCCCTCGATGTAGGAGTCGGCGTGGGCGCGCGGGCCGGAGACCGCCATCCAGCCGACCCGGTAGCCGGCCACCCGGTACGCCTTCGACATGCCGTTGAAGGTCAGCGTCAGCAGATCGGGGGCCACGGCCGCCGTGGGGGTGTGCGTGGCGCCGTCGTAGAGGATCTTGTCGTAGATCTCGTCCGAGCAGACCAGCAGGTTGTGCCGACGGGCGATGTCGGTCAGGCCCCGGAGCATCGCCTCGTCGTAGACCGCGCCCGTGGGGTTGTTCGGGTTGATGATGACGATGGCCTTGGTGCGGTCGGTGACCTTGCGCTCGACGTCGGCGAGGTCGGGCATCCAGTCGGACTGCTCGTCGCAGCGGTAGTGGACGGCCGTGCCGCCGGAGAGGGAGACGGCCGCCGTCCACAGCGGGTAGTCCGGGGCCGGTACGAGCACCTCGTCACCGTCGTCCAGCAGGGCCTGCATCGCCATCACGATCAGCTCGGAGACGCCGTTGCCGACGAAGACGTGCTCGACGTCCGTCTCGATGCCGAGGGTCTGGTTGTGCATGACGACCGCGCGGCGGGCGGCCAGCAGGCCCTTCGCGTCGCCGTAGCCGTGCGCCGTCGAGACGTTGCGGAGGATGTCCTCCAGGATCTCCGGCGGGCACTCGAAGCCGAAGGCGGCGGGGTTGCCGGTGTTGAGCTTCAGGATGCGGTGACCTGCTGCCTCAAGGCGCATCGCCTCCTCGAGAACCGGGCCCCGGATCTCGTAACAGACGTTGGCGAGCTTGGTCGACTGGATCACCTGCATGTCAGGCAGCTTACGGCCCTGTAACGCCCTGTGGGGCCGTGTTTTCCACCACTTGACTGCTCCCGTCCCTGGTGGGAGGGGATTCCTGGCTCAGGCCGCCTCCTGGAGCAGCGCTCCAGGAGGTCTTACGCCCTCGACACCAGCCGGGGCCAGACCAGCCCGGACGAGCATCACACGCGCGGAGTTCTTGTCCCTGGGGGACACCATTCCGCACGCGGTGCAGGTGTAGGTGCGTTCCGACAGCGGGAGTGCGTGCTTGGTTCTCGCTCCGCAGCGTCCGCAGTCCATGGTGGTGTGCGCGGGATGCACCAGACGCACGTCCCGCCCGTGCTTGCGGCCCATCTCGATCAGGGCCTTCTTCGTCGCGCCGATCGCGGCGTCCGCCGCCTTGCGCGCCATCGACGTCTTGGCGAGGAACTTCGGGCGGAA
This sequence comes from Streptomyces cellostaticus, assembly GCF_001513965.1. Classification (GTDB taxonomy): domain Bacteria; phylum Actinomycetota; class Actinomycetes; order Streptomycetales; family Streptomycetaceae; genus Streptomyces; species Streptomyces cellostaticus. Next base: position 170,541 of record NZ_KQ948026.1, read on the forward strand.
GTCCTCCACCGCGATCGCGTCATGGTCCCGTACGACCTTCTTCGCCCACTTGCGGGCAGCGTCCTGCCGCTGACGGGCGATCTTCTGGTACGTCTTGGCCCGCCACTTCTTCGCCTGCCGATAGCCCTTCGAGGCTGCCTGGCCCTTCTTGGGCTTGCGGCGGGCCATCATCCGGTCGTACCGCGACAGCTTCCCTTTCGCCTTCTTGCCGTGCTCGGCATGGGGCAGGTCGTGGGCGTCGCTGGTGGTCGTCGCAATCTCCTTCACGCCCCAGTCGACACCGAGCGCCCGGCCGCTCTCCGGCAGCGGCTCGACCCGGGCGGGGACGACGAACGAGGCGTACCAGTCGCCGACGCTGTCCCGGTACACCCGTACCGACGAAGGCTCGGCGGGCAGCTCACGGGACCAGACCACGGTCAGGGTGATCCCGCCCGCCAGATGCAGCCGCCCGTCCTTGAGCCGGAAGCCGTGCCGCGTGTAGTTCAGGCTCGGATCGGCCTCATGCTTCTTCTTGTAGCCCGGCATCCCTGCCCGCTGCCGGGCCGGCAGCCGATCCTTGATGTCTTTCAGTGCCTTTGCGCGGGACTTGCCGAAGTCGCGGATCAGCTGCTGCTGCGGCACGCTGGCCCCCGCGGCCAGCCATGGGGTGATGGCGCGAGCCCGGGTCAGCAGCCGGTCCAGCCGAGCCGGTCCACACTCCTCCGCGTCGGTGTGGGCCTTCTTGGAACGGGCCACGCACTCGTTCCACACCCACCGGCACCGCCCCCACTCCGCCAGCAGCGCCTCACGGGCGGTGGCCGACACACGCAACCGGTAGGTGTACCGGGCATGCCCCGCGCCATCGGACTCCCGCACCGCCGCCACACCAACACCCCGCCCTCACGCCCAGATCACGCGGCCTCCACCTTCAGACCGTACGTGCGATGCCCGAACGCCCGCACCATCCTCTGGCCTTCATCACCTCAATCGGTGAGCGATGACACACACGTTCGCTCTTCTCGGCTCCGGCAGGCGGCGTGCGGGCATGCCGCGTCCGGTGCAGACCGGCGCGCCCAGCATGTCCCGGGCTTCTTGCCGGTTCGCTTTGGTCTGTTATCGCCGGTAGCTGTCTCAGGAGTCACACGCGTCTCTACAATTCCCGCCCATGTCCACCGATCGTGAGCACGAGGCGGAGGCGTACGGCGCGCCCGGAGCGGGTGGCGAGCCGGGGGCTGCGCCGAACGTGTACCACCCGCAGGCCGCCTCGGCCCCGTCGTACGAGGAGTACGTCGATCCTGCCGCCGCCCACGGCTGGCAGAACGCCTACGACGAGACCCGTGAGCTGCCTGCGGTGCCCGCGATGCCCCCGGTGCCCGCGCCGGACGATCCCGCCGGGCCGCCCGCTCCCGTGGCGGGCCGCAGCCGGGCCGATCTCCGGCGGCGGCGGAAGCAGGGCGGCCGTCGTCGGGTGGCGGTCGTCGCGGGGGTCCTCGGCGTGGCCGGTGCCGTCGCCGTGATCGCCGCGCTGGCGGGCGGCTCGGGTTCCCCGGCCGGACAGCAGCCCGCGAAGGGCGGCCGGGTCTCCTCCGGTGACTCCGGCGCGCCGAGCACGCGGCAGGACAGTGGAGCGACGCCGAGCGCCACGACCGCCGCAGGCGCCCCCGGCGGTGCCTCGCCGTCCCTCACGTCCGGGCCCACCACCGCCTCGGCGAGTACGGCCACCTCCCCGGGCGCGCAGACCTCCACCGCCCCCACGTTGACGGCGACGAGCGAATCGGCGACCGCGACCGCGAGCGCGTCCGCGACGACGACGGCGACCGGCGTCCCCGGAGGCCGGGGGCGCGGCCGAGGTGCTACCAAGAAGCCCCGCTAGTCCACTGATTGACGTCCCGTCAGGAAAACAGTTCGCATACAACTCCTTGCTCACTCACGTCCCTCTCATGAGAATGCCCATGACAAGACAGGGGGCGGCCGGAAGATCTCCAGTCGCTTATGTCTGCAGAGGGGACCCCCACATGAACAAGCCTCTCCTGGCCGCGCTCTCCGCCCTGGCGATCGCCGGGCTCGGCGCGACCCCCGCGGTTGCCGCGCCCCAGGCCAAGACGGCCAAGGCGGTGACCGTCGACTTCGCCGGAACCGTCTCGCTCAGCAACTGCTCCGGTTCGGTCATCCGCTTCCCGAACTCCGTGGACAGCGACCCCGCGCTCGTGCTGACCAACGGCCACTGCCTGGAGACCGGCTTCCCGGACCCGGGCGAGGTCATCACCGGCCAGTCCTCCAGCCGTTCCTTCGGCCTGCTGAACTCCGCCGGTTCGAAGGTCGCCACGCTCCGCGCCAACCAGGTCGTCTACTCGACCATGACGGACACGGACGTCACGATCTACCGCACCACCACCACCTACGCGGCGATCAAGAGCTCGTACGGCATCAGCCCGCTCACCATGCAGGACACGCACCCCACCGCCGGCACCGGCATCAAGGTCGTCTCCGGCTACTGGAAGCGGATCTACAGCTGCAACGTGGACGGGTTCGTGTACCGGCTGAAGGAGGGCGACTGGACCTGGAAGGACTCGGTCCGCTACACCTCCGCCTGCAACACCATCGGCGGTACGTCCGGCTCCCCCGTGATCGACACCAGCACCGGCAAGGTCGTCGCCGTCAACAACACGGGCAACGAGGACGGCGAGCGCTGCACCGAGAACAACCCCTGCGAGGTCGACGCCAACGGCAACGTCACCGTCCGCCAGGGCATCAACTACGCCGAGGAGACCTACAACATCCCGGCCTGCTTCACCACCGGCAACAAGCTGAACCTCAGCGCGTCCGGCTGCACCCTGCCCAAGCCGTAACGCCTCACACGGGTGTACGGCGCACCGCCCGGCCCGCCAGTACGTCCGTCCGGCGGCCGTCCTCGATGACGAAACGGCCGTCGATCAGGACGTACGGGATCCCGGTCGGCAGCGTGCGTGGCTCGGCGAAGGTGGCGCCGGGCAACACCGTCTCCGGGTCGAAGAGCACCAGGTCCGCCCGGTATCCCTCACGCACCAGTCCGCGGTCCGGCAGTCGCAGCCGGGCCGCGGGCCGCGCCGTGAGGTGCGCGACGCACTCCTCCAGCGTCAGCACGCCCAACTCCCGCACGTAGTGCCCGAGATAGCGGGGGAAGGTGCCGTAGGCCCGCGGGTGCGGCTTGGCGCCCTGGAGGATGCCGTCGGAGCCGCCGGTGTGGGCGCGGTGCCGCATGATCGTGCGGACGTTCTCCTCGTGGCCGACGTGCTGGAGGATCGTCGTACCGAGCCGGTCCTCGACCAGCAGGCGGCGGGCGGTCGTCCAGCAGCTCTCGCCGCGCAGGTCCGCCGACTCCCGGACCGTACGGCCGACGTGGTCGGCCAGGGCCGGTGAGGTCACGCCGGAGATCTCGACCGTCTCCCACTCCACGGGCATGCCGTGGCAGCCGTCCGCGCCGGTCACCTCCAGGTCGTGCCGGATCCGCTCGGCCGTCGCCGGGTCGGCGAGCCGGTCCAGGATCCGCTCCGGGCCGCCCTCGCTCGCCCAGCTCGGCAGCAGCGCGGCCAGGGTCGTGGAGCCGGGGGTGTAGGGGTAGGTGTCCAGCGTGATGTCCGCGCCGGAATCGAGCGCATCGTCGAGCAGGGCCAGCAGGTCGGGCGCCCGGCCCTTGTTCACGCCGAAGTTCATCGTCGCGTGGGCCAGGTGCAGCGGACAGCCCGCCTCTCGGGTCAGCGCCACCATCTCGGCGTAGGCCTCCAGGGCGCCGGCGCCGTAGGAGCGGTGGTGCGGGCAGTAGTAGCCGCCGTACCGCGCCACCACCCGGCACAGCTCGGTCAGTTCGGCGTCCGCGGCGTACATCCCGGGCGTGTACGTGAGCCCCGAGGACAGGCCGACCGCGCCCTGCTCCAGGCCCTCCGCGACCAGCTGCCGCATCCGCTCCAGCTCGGCGGGCGTGGCGGGCCGGTCCTCCCAGCCGACGGCGAGCGCGCGGACCGTGCCCTGGGGGACGAGATAGGCGGCGTTGACGGCGATGCCCCGGTCCAGCCGGTCGAGATACTCGCCGACCGTCCGCCAGTCCATGTCGAGGTCGTCGCCGTACCCGTTCCAGCCGGTGATCGCCCGCCGGACCTCTTCCAGCGTGCGGTCGTCCACCGGTGCGTACGACAGACCGTCCTGGCCGATGACTTCGAGCGTGACCCCTTGCGCGGCCTTCGCGCTGTGGTCGGGGGCGCGCAGCAGGGCCAGGTCGGAGTGGGCGTGCATGTCGATGAAGCCGGGGGAGAGGACGAGCCCCTCCGCATCCAGTTCGCGCCGCGCCCGGGGCCGCTGACAGCCCGCCGCCGCGGCCTCCTTGACGATCGAGACGATCCGGCCGCCGTCGACCACGACATCGGCGCGGTAGGAGTCCGCACCGCTGCCGTCGACGACGTCCGCGTCACGGATGACCAGCTCCTGCACGGCGCCCCCTAGAAGAAGGTACGGATGTAGTCGACGACCGTCCCGTCCGCCTCGGTCACCGGGATCAGCTGCCACTTGTCGAACGAGGTGCACGGGTGGGACAGGCCGAAGCCGATCCAGTCGCCGACCTCGACGTCCGCCCCGGGGGCGGTGCCCAGCCAGAGGTGCTGGTCGGACAGGGCGGTCACCTCGATGCCGGTCGCCGGGTGTTCGGTGCCGTCCCGGCGTACCATGTGGGCCACGGGGTGGTCGAGGTCGTAGGCGGCGTCCCGCTTGCCCGCGTTGACGAAGGCCTGCTCGGGGGAGGGGCGGGAGACGACCTGCGCCCACAGCCGGAACGCGGGCTCCAGCGCGCCCTCCTCGGGCACCCGGTTGAACGGGGTGAGCCTGCTGTAGTGCACGTCGTCGTGCGAGACGTACGCGCCCGAGCGCAGCAACTTCAGGACGGGCAGCGAGAGTTCGGGGATCTTTGCGAAGACGTCGGCGACCGCGTCGAACCACTCGCTGCCGCCCGCGCTCACCACGATCTCCTCGGCTCCGGCGAACCGCCCCGCCTTGTCGAACTCCGCCGCGAGCGCGACCAGCCGGCCCAGCCAGGCCCGCACCGGCTCGGGGGCGGCGCCGGGCACCTGGGCCTCGTACCCCGCCACGCCCACCAGCCGCAGTGTCTCCACGCCTGCCACCGCGTCCGCGACCGCCCGCGCGTCCGCCTCCGTGCGCACGCCGGTACGGCCGCCCTCGCCCGCGCCCAGCTCGATCACGACGTCCACCGGGCGGGCGGTGCCGCGCAGGGCCGCGTCCATGAGCTCCACCCCGCGCACGGAGTCGACGTAGCAGAGGAAACGGAACTCCGGGTCGGCGGCCAGTTCGGCGGCGATCCACCGCAGGGCCGGGGCATCCACCAGCTCGTTGGCCAGGAACACCCGTCCGATGCCGTACGTCCGGGCCACCCGCACCTGATGCGGCACCGCGAGCGTGATGCCCCAGGCCCCGTGCTCGATCTGGCGCTGGAAGAGCAGGGGTGCCATGGAGGTCTTGCCGTGCGGGGCGAAGGCGAGGCCGTGCCGGTCCGCGTACGTCTCCATGAGCTTCAGGTTGTGCTCCAGGCGCTCGGCGGAGAGCGCGAGCACGGGCGTGGTGAAGCCGTCGGTGAAGAGGTTGCGACGCTGGGCCGCCAGCTCGGCGAGGGTCAGGCCCGTGGCATCCGGCGGGAGCCCCTTGAAGCGGTGGTCGACGCGCTCCTCGGCGAGGCGGGCGAGTGCTTCGGTTCCGGCTTCGCGGGCCATGGGGCCTCCCTGATCTGGTGCGTTGCACCTACTGCAACGTCCATTGCGTATGTCGCTTACTGCTGTCTAACATCTCGGCCAACGTGGGGTCAACGGACTCCCCGCCACCGAGGAGTACGACGATCGTGACCGTCATCGGAGCCCGCAACGCCCCCGACATTGTGGATGTCGTTGCGCTCGGCGAGTCCATGGTCACCTTCCTGCCCACCCGCCCGGGCCGCCTCGCCGACGTCCCCTCCTTCGAGCGGACCATCGGCGGAGCCGAGTCCAACGTGGCCTGCGTGCTGGCGACGGCGGGGCATTCGGCGCGGTGGGTGAGCCGGGTGGGGGCGGACGGCTTCGGGCGGCACCTGGTGGAGCGGATCGCCGGGTACGGCGTCGACACGAGCGCCGTGCGCACCGACGCGACCCGGCCGACGGGCATCTACTTCCGCACGGCGGCCGACCGGGCCACCGACGCACACGAGGTGGCCTACTACCGGGCCGGGTCGGCGGCCTCCGCGATGGCCGTGGACAACGTGGACCTGGCGGCGGTGCGGGCGGGACGCGTGCTGCACCTGTCGGGCATCACACCGGCGCTGTCCGAGGAGTGCCTGCACCTCGTACGGCAACTCGCGAAGCCGGCCGCCGGGCGCCCGCTCATGTCCTTCGACGTCAACTACCGGCCGGGGCTGTGGCATGACCCCGACGGGCCCGAGGTGTTGCTGGAACTGGCCCGCGGGTGCGACCTGGTCTTCGTCGGGACCGACGAAGCGGAAGCGGCCTGGGGTGTCACCGGAGGGCCGGAGACGATCCGCGCGCTGCTGCCCGAGCCACGGGTGCTGGTGGTGAAGGAGGGGGCGCGGGGGGCGACGGTGTTCGAACGCGATCACGGCGGGGAACGGTATCCGCCGGCCGCGGGCAGTCGTGCCGCCTGGGGCGGCACGGGTGGGCGCGGCGGCACCCCGCAAGCGCCGGGCTGCGCGACCCACCCCTGGCCCACACCAGCACCAGGCACCTTCGTCCCCGCCCTCGCCGTGGACGTCGTAGCCACAGTCGGCGCCGGAGACGCCTTCGCCGCCGGCTTCCTCTCCGCCACCCTGCGCGGACTCCCCCTCCGGGACCGGATCAGACACGGCCACCTCACGGCGGCAGCCACCCTCACCGCCCCCGGCGACCTCGCCGCCCCGCCCACCCGGAGCCACGCCGACCGCCTGGCCGCCCTGGACGACGAGGCATGGGGGAGACTTCGACTCGGCCCCGGCTGGACGCAAGCCGAGCAGGCCACGGAGGAGGCGAACACCCCATGAGTCAGACCGTCGACCGCGCCCTGAGCATCCTGCCGCTGCTCGCCGAGGGTCCCGCCGACCTCGGCCAGGTCGCCGACCGGCTCGGCGTCCACAAGTCCACGGCCCTGCGACTCCTGCGCACCCTGCACGAGCACGGTCTGGTCTACCGCCAGTCCGACCAGCGCTACCGGCTCGGCGCCCGCCTCTTCGCCCTCGCCCAGGAGGCGATGGAGAACCTCGACATCCGCGAGATCGCCCACCCCCACCTCGTCCGCCTCAACGAGCAGTGCGGCCACACCGTGCACCTCGCCGTCCACGAGGAGAACGAGGTGCTGTACATCGACAAGGTCGAGAGCCGCTACCCGGTCCGTATGTACTCACGGATCGGCAAACCCGTCGCCATCACGGTCGCCGCCGTCGCCAAACTGCTCCTGGCCGACCTGCCCGAACCCGAGCGCCGCGCCCTCGCGGACAAGCTCGACTACCCCCTGTACACGGCCCGTTCCACCCCCAACGCCGCAGCGTTCCTGCGGGAGTTGGAGCAGGTGCGCGAACAGGGCTGGGCCACCGACCTCGGCGGCCACGAGGAGTCCATCAACTGCGTCGCGGCCCCCGTCCGCGGCGCCGACGGCCGGGTGGTCGCCGCGATGTCGGTCTCCGCGCCGAACGTCGTCGTCACCGCCGACGAACTCCTCACCCTGCTCCCGCAGGTGCGCCGTACCGCGGACGCGATCAGCGGCGAGTACTCCGGACGAACACCGGTGAAGGGCACCCCCGCATGACCGAGACGCCAGTGAAGGGCACCCGCACATGACCGAGAAGACCGCGCTCACCCCGAAGACCCACACCGCCCCGCCCGCGAAGTTCTCCCACGGCGTGAAGAAGGGCAACATCCTCCAGGTCGCCGGCCAGGTCGGCTTCCTGCCCGCCGAGGAGGGCAAGCCCCCGACGCCGGCCGGTCCCACCCTGCGCGAGCAGACCCTCCAGACCCTCGCCAACGTCAAGGCGATCCTCGAAGAGGGCGGCGCGAGCTGGGACGACGCGATGATGATCCGCGTCTACCTCACCGACGTCGACCACTTCGCCGAGATGAACGCCCTCTACAACACCTACTTCGAGGAGCAGGGCCTCACCCAGCCGCCCGCCGCCCGGACCACGGTCTACGTCGGTCTCCCGGCCGGCCTCCTCATCGAGATCGACGCCCTCGCCGTCCTGAACTGACGGCACATCCGCTCTCTCCCGCACGTCCCGCACGGCACGGCGCCCACCCCGGGTGCCGTGCCGCGCCCCACCCTGCCCGAAAGCACGATGCATTTACGAAGAGGACCCCCGTATGTCCTTCCCGCTCGCCGCAACCGCCCCCGCCCCCGCAGCCCCACCCCACACCGGAGGCCTGCTCCTCCTCGTCGACGGCACCACAGGGCTGCTCACCGTCGCCGCCGTCGGCATAGCCCTGCTGCTCTTCCTGATCATCAAGGTCCGGCTCCAGCCCTTCGTCGCCCTCCTCGCCGTCTCCATCACCGTCGGCCTGCTCGCCGGCCTCTCGGTCACCGAACTCTTCGGCACCGTCCAGCGCTCCGACGCCGTCTCCACCATCGAGACCGGCATGGGCGGCATCCTCGGCCACGTCGCGATCATCGTCGCGCTCGGCACGATGCTCGGCGCGATCCTCGAAGTCAGCGGCGGAGCAGAGGTGTTGGCGTCCCGGCTGCTCGGCCTCTTCGGGGAGCGGCGAGCCCCCCTCGCCATGGGCCTGACCGGCCTCATCTTCGGCATCCCGGTCTTCTTCGACGTCGGCATCTTCGTCCTCGCGCCGATCGTCTACGCGGCCGCCAAGCGGTCCGGCAAGTCGATCCTGCTGTACTGCCTGCCGCTGCTCGCGGGCCTGTCGATGACCCACGCCTTCCTGCCGCCGCACCCCGGCCCGGTCGCCGCCGCCGGACTGCTGCACGTCCAGCTCGGCTGGGTCATCCTCATGGGCATCGTCTGCGGCATCCCCGCCGTCCTGGCCGCCTGGGCGTTCTCCGCATGGATCGGCAAGCGGATCTTCGTCGCCGTACCGCAGGACATGGTCGAGGCCGCCGCGGAGGCCAGGCTCGCCGTGATCGACGAGCAGCGCGAGAGCGGGGTCGAACCGCAGGAGAAGCCGGTGCCGCTCGGCACGGTCCTCGCCATCATCGGTACGCCCCTGATCCTCATCCTCGCCGCCACCTTCTCCTCGATCGCCCTCGACTCCTCCACCGGCCGCTCGGTGATCGAGTTCTTCGGCAGCCCGTTCGTCGCCCTCACCCTCGCCCTGCTGCTCGCCTACTACCTGCTCGGCATCCGGCGCGGCTGGTCCCGCAAGTCCCTGGAGACCGTGTCGACCTCGTCCCTCAAGCCCGTCGGCAACATCCTGCTGGTGGTCGGCGCGGGCGGGGTCTTCGGCGCGGTACTCAAGGCCAGCGGGGTCGCCCAGGCCCTCTCCGACACCTTCCACGGCGTCGGCCTGCCGGTGATCGTGCTGTCGTACCTGATCTCGCTGGTGCTGCGCGTCGCCCAGGGCTCGGCCACGGTCGCGATCGTGACCACCGCCGGCATCGTGGCGCCCCTGCTCGCGGAGGGCCACCACTCCCAGGCCTTCGTCGCCCTCGTCATCATGGCCATCTCCGCCGGCTCGATCTTCGCCTCGCACGTCAACGACGGCGGCTTCTGGATGGTCGCCAAGTACTTCGGCATCAGCGAGCGGGACACGCTGCGGACCTGGACGGTGCTGGAGTCGGTGCTGTCGGTGGCGGGGTTCGCGGTGGCGGGGGTGGTGAGCGTGTTCCTGTAGGCAGTATGGAGGCGTGACCTCCTCCGAGACCTCCACCGCCCAGCCGGCCGACCTCCAGGCCGAGCTGACAGCCGAACGTGACGCCGTACTCGCCGAGTTGGCACAGCTGTCCGCCGGTGACCCGAATGCCGCCGCGCTGTGCGGGTACGCCGGCGAGCTCAGCCACCGGCTGTACCTGCTGCGGCGGGACGACGGCCGCGACGAGGAACTCGACCTGGGTGTCGAGGCGTTCGAGCACGCCTTCCGCAGCCCCGGGAACGATCCGCTGTGGGCGTCCTGGCGGATCCGGTTCGGGCATCTGCGGGGTGTGCAGTACGAGGCTGACGGCGACCGGCAACTGCTGGAGCAGGCATGGCAGTTGCTGGTCGAGGGCGACGAGGGGCTGCCCGGCGACGATCCCGACTTCGCGTGGGAGCGACAGTCGGGGCGGCATGTGCTCGCCCTCTGCGCCAAGCTGCGCTTCCTCGCCGAACCCGGCTCCGCCGAGCTGCTCGCCGAGGCCCAGCGCCGGCACGAGGACGCCCTGGAGTGCACCGAGCCGGGCAGCGAGGAGGAGGCCGAGCTGCGGGCCGGGGCCGGCTACCTGCTCCTGCAACGGGCCCTGTGGCTCGGCGACCTCGACGCCGCCGACGCCTCGGCCCGCCACTACCGCACCCTCCTCGACACCGCCCCGCCCGCCGAAGTCCCCCACCTGCGCTACAGCATGGGCCTCGCCTCCATGGTGCACGGCCGCGCACGGGCCGACCGCGAGCGCCTGGAGGAGGCCCGGGACGCCTTCGACACCGCCCTCACCGAGGTCCGCCGGGCGGGCGGCCCCGAACCCGACTGGGCGTTCGAGGCCGAGGCCAACGCCATCTTCGTACGCGCCCTGATCTGGTCCACCTGGCAGGACCTCGGCCACTGCCTGGCCGCCGAGGTCGAGGTGCGCCGCCTGCTGGAGCGGCCCGGCGCCGAGGAGCGGCTGCTGCCGCAGTACCTGGACGTGTTCGGACGGCTGCTGTACGAGCGGGCCGCGGACCGCGACGACGCCGAGGGCCGGGACCGCGGCATCGCCCTGCTGCGCCGGGCCCTCGACACCTGGGACCCGGACCGCGACGGCGACATCACCGCCACCGCACTGTTCCTCGCCCTCTTCCAGCAGGCCCGCCACCACGACGACCCCGACCCCGCCCGCGCCCAGGACGTCCTGCGGTGCACCGCCCTCGTCCTCGACGCCGAAGACGACCTGCACGACCTCGCGCAGACCGCCCGCATGCTCGACGGCTGGGCCCGCTTCACCCTCGCCGACCACGGCGTCCTGCCCCAGACCGACGGCCGCCCCGAAGGACTCGACCTCGAGCAGCTGCGGCAGAGCATGGGAGCCCTCCTGGAGGACTTCAGCGAGGGCCGGGCCTTCGTCGACTTCGGGGAGGAGGAGTTCCTGCGCGGCATGGGCCGGGACCTGGCCGGAGAACGCCGCCGCATCCAGGGCTTCGAACAGGCCCTCGCCCAGCTGCGCTCCCTCGAACCGGGCAGCCCCGCCCGGGCCGAACTCGCCGCCCTGATGCTGTGCAACCTCACCATCCTGGACCCGGGAGGCACCTACGTCACCGCGGAGCACCGGCGGGAGCTGACCGAGGCGGTGCTCCAGCGGGCGGAGCAGGACCCGTCCTGGCGGGGCCGGGCGCACGCCGCCACCGGTATCGCCCGGCTGTACGAGGAGATGAGCGGCGGCTCCACCGCGGGGCTCGACCAGGTGCTCGCCGACCTCGATCGGGCGGAGGCCGGCGGCGGCCTCGGCGGCGAGGAACACGGCTACGGCCTCTCCCTCGCCCGGTTCGTGGCCCAGAGCCACCGCGGCCAGACCGGTGGCGCCGACGACGACCTGGAGGCCGGCGCCGCGACCTGGCGGCGGCTGCGCTCCGACCCCGCCCTGCCCGGCCATCTGCGCCGCCTGATGGACCTCCAGCAGGCGGGCCTCGACGCGCACGCCGCCGTCCGGCGCGGCGATCTGGCCGAGGCCGACCGGCACATCGCCGCGCTCACCGAGGGCCATGCCGCGCTCGGCGACGAGGACCCCTCCCGCATCGAGATCCTCACCCTCCTGGAGAACTCCCGGGCCGGCCGCGACAACCTTGCCCAGCACCTCGGGGTACCCCCGCTGCCCCCGCTCGCGGCCCGCCCCAGCGCCGCCGAACTGCGCCGCCAGGCACGTCGGCTGCCCCGCGACCACCGCGCCTGGGTGCTCGGCGACACCGGCATGACCCGCTTCGTGCGCGCCGCCACCCAGCAGGACGGGCCCGGCATCGTGGCGGCCATCGGCCTGCTCCGGGAGGCCCACGAGCTGTGCGAACCGGGCAGCGACAGCCGCCTGCGCTACGCCAACGGCCTGGGCATCGCCCACTGCGCGCTGTCCGAGATGGAGATCGACCGGGTGCGCCGCCGGGAACGCCTGGCCAAGGGCATCACCCTGCTGGAGGGCGCCTTCGCGGAGACCGGCGGCCCCGAACACCGCCTCTACGCCGACACCGGCCTCGCTCTCGCCCGAGCCCTGCGCACCCGCGACGACCTGCACCGCCGCGACCGGGCCTGCGCCCGCGCCACGGGCCTGGAATCCCTGCGCGGCCACGCCTGGGCCGCGCTGCTCCAGTCCGGCACCGACCACGCGACGGTCGCCGCCGCGCAGGCCACCCGGGCCGCGCTGGAGGTGGCAGGCTGGTGCCTGAAGGACGACCGCCCCGAGGAGGCCCTCCAGGCCCTGGACGCCTGCCGGGGCCTGGTCCTGCACGCGGCCCTCACCTCCGCGACCGTCCCCGACCTGCTCACCGCCACCGGCCACGGGGACCTGGCGGACGCGTGGCAGGCCGCCGGCGCCGACGCGACCGAACAGCCGACCGACCCCCTCACTGCCGCCCAGGCCCCCCTCACCGTCCCCAGCACCCTGCGCCGCCGCGTCCTGGCCGCCCTCACCGGCACCCACCAGGCCCGGCTCCTCGATCCGCCCACCCCCGCCGAGATCGCCGAGGCCCTGCGCACCCTCACCAAGGACGCCCTGGTCTACCTGGTCCCGGCCACCGACGACACCCCCGGCACCGCCCTGGTCGTCACATCGAAGAGCACGGTCCACGCCATCCCCCTGCCGACCCTCACCGAAAACGCGGCCCCCCTGAGGGAGTACGGCCCCGGGGAGGGCCTGTCCCGTGCGGGAGGCCCGGACCTGGGGGGTTCACCGACGGCACACGACCAGGGCGACGGCGTCTCCGAGGACGTGGGTCGTTCTGTTCCGGGGGGTACGTCGGCACACGGCCCGGGCGGCGGGCTGTCCGAGGACGTGGGCCGCTCTGTCCTGGGGGACACGTCGGCCTGCGGCCCGGGCGGTGGCGTGTCCGAGGATGTGGGTGGTTCTGTT
>NZ_KQ948026.1:184218-189879 GCF_001513965.1 Streptomyces cellostaticus
CGGTGGCCTGTCCGAGGACGTGGGCTGCCTTGTCCCGGGGGGTGCGTCGGCCTGCGGCCCGGGCGGTGGCCTGTCCGAGGACGAGGGCCGCCCTGTCCCGGAGGGCACCTCGGCCCACGGCCCGGGTGGCGGCAGCGCCCTGGGGCAAGCCCCTGTCCCGGGCGACCCGTTGCAGGAGGACGGCCCGGCTGACGACTCCGCCCACCTCACAGGCCCCGCTCCCACCCACCCTCGCGACCTGGGTCCCGTCCCGGGCTGGCGCCCCACCGCCCCGCCCTCCCTGCGTGCCCAGCTCGACCGGCTGTGCGGGTGGGCCTGGTACGCGGCGATGCGGCCCCTGCTGGAAGCCTTCGAGATGCCTGCCGGGCGGCTGCCCAGGCTGGTGCTGGTGCCCATGGGGAAGCTGGGGCTCGTGCCCTGGCATGCGGCCTGGCAGGCGGGCGGGCCGCGCGGGCGGCAGTACGCGCTGCAGGCCGCCGAGATCTCCTACGCCGCCTCGGCCCGCCTGCTGTGCCAGGTGGCCGCCCGGCCCGCCGCCGAGCACACCGGCGCCGCCCTGATCGTCGGCAACCCCACCGGCGACCTGCGCCACGCGGGCGAGGAGGCCGACGCCGTCCAGCGGGCCTTCTACCCCGAGGCCCGCTACCTGGGCCGCCGCACCCTCGGCCCGACCGACGGCCCGGGCACCCCGGGCGAGGTGCTGCGCTGGCTGCGCGAGATGCCGTACGACGGGGGAGTGCTGCATCTCGCCTGCCACGCGTCCGTCGCCGAGAACGCCCGCCGCAGCGCCTATCTCTCCCTGCACGACGGCAAGCTGGGCGCCGAGGAGATCACCGGGGCGGGCGGCGAGCGCCTCGGCCTCGTCCTGCTGGCCGCCTGCCGCAGCCATGTCTCGGGCCGCGGCCACAACGAGGCCTACAGCCTCGCCACCGCCTTCCTCGCCGCCGGTGCCCGCTCGGTCGTCGGCTCGCTGTGGCCGGTCCCGGACGAGGCGACCTCGGTCCTGATGTTCCTCACCCACCATTTCCTGCGCACCCACGGCGAACCCCCGGCCCGGGCCCTGCGCCGGGCCCAGTTGTGGATGCTCAACCCCGACCGCGAACTACCGCCCGGCCTCCCGGAGTTCCTTGCCGAACGGGCCCGGCGCACCGACCCGCACGACCTGAGCGCCTGGGCCGGCTTCACCCACCTGGGCCACTGACCCCGTTCAGCGCCTACGGCACCAGCGTGCGCAGTGGCACGGTCACCGCCGTCCAGCGGCCCGCCGCACCCAGCACCGGGCCCAGATCCCGGGGTTCGGCGACCGTGTCCCAGGCGGGCAGCTGGAACGGCAGCGTGTTCAACTCGCGGTCGGCGACGATGAGTTTGAGCCAGTCCCGGGCCTCGGCCCCGGGCACGGCTGCCCGGGACGCGGGCAGCGACAGCTGCACCGGATCGCCGTCCAGCGCATGGCCCGTACAGCCGGGCCCGACGAAATGGCCCGGGAAGAGCACCGAACTGGACGCATACCGGTCCGTCAGGTCCAGCAGCACGCACCACAGGGTCCGATCGGCAGAGCGGTTGTGCAGGCGGATCGACACCCACGGCGGGCGCGGGCCGCTGCCGTACACGCAGACGATCTCGCCCGAGGCGCCCGGCCGCAGCGGCTCGTCCGAGCCCCACGGGAGGATCTCCAGCTCCACCAGGCCGTCCAGGAGCGAGGGCCGCGGGGCGAGATCCCGCAACTGGTGCCAGCGGGTGAGGTGGGCCAGACAGTCCGCGACCCGCCCGGCGTCCCCCGGCCCCCGCAGCGGCAGGGCCGCCGTGAACTCCGTACCGTCGCGCCGCAGCACCTGCGCCCGTCCGTCCCGCACCCGCACCCGGAAGTGCAGCCCCCGCGCCTGCTCGGCCCCGTCCACCAGCCGCAGCAGCGGCCCGAGTGCCGCCGCCACCTGCCGGGCATCCTCCGGGGAGCCGTCCACCGTCACACTGGCCGGCGGCAGCGCGACCTCCGACAGCCCGACCGGATACACCCGCTCCGGCTCCGGCTCCCAGCCCACCGGCGCGACCAGCGTGCGCGCGGCCGACACCTCCAGCGCCCTGACGACGCCCCGGCCCGGCCCCTCGTCCAGCGCCGCGAACGTGGTGCCCTGCGCCTGCGCACCGCCCTCCCGCAGCCCGTGCACCGCGCCGCAGTCCACCTCCCAGCCCTCGGTGCCGTACCGCAGCAGGTGCGGGCCCGCCGTCCGGGCCGGGCCGCCCAGCAGCGGCCGGTCCGCCGCGCCGCCCGGCAGGTCCGGGAAGAGCACCGGATGCTGGGTGCTGCCCGCCCGCTGCACCCGCGCGGCGGCCCCCGCCAGCAGCTCCCGGCAGGTCGCCCCGGGGCCGGCCGCCCGTACCGCGCCGACCAGCGCATACGTGAACGCCCCGTGCCGGCGCCCCTCGAACCAGCCCTCGTACGACGGCTCGTCCAGCCGGCTCGCCGCCAGCAGCACATGCCGGGGCGGCCCGCCCGGCCCCCGTACCTCCCGCGCGTCCAGATCCCACCCGGGCCGGGGCGGCGCGAACCTCTCGGTCAGCTCCGCCTCCCGCGTCGCACCCCCCGAGTGGCAGCAGTCCAGCACCGCCGTGACCTGCGCGCCGCCCGCCGCGACCCGGTCCAGCAGCACGCCCAGCCGCTTGTCGAGCAGCGGCCCGTCCACGCACACCAGCGCCTGGTTCAGACCCGTCGCCTCGATCAGCAGGTCGCCTCCGGTGGCGACTTCCTGCGTGCCGTGCCCGGAGAACCAGAGCAGCGCCGTGTCCCCCGGACCGGCCGAGCCCAGATGCCGCAGCACCGCGTCCGTCACCGCGTCCACGGTCGCCTCGCCGTTCAACAGGACGGCGAGGTCCGTCTGTTCACCGGCCAGGTCGGCCAGCAGCAGCCCAGCCTCCGCGATGTCGTTCGCACAGCCGCCGAGCGCACTCGCCACGGACGCCGGATAGTCGTCGATGCCCACCAGGAGCGCCTTGATCCTCCCCATGGAGGAGAGTTTGCCAGTGTCACGCGGGGGTCAATCAACGGGACGGAGATGCACTCTTGACGTGACGTCACTAACCTTCACCTTCCGTGCATCGCACAACCGCTCACCACCCATGACTCTCGGGGGACACATGGGGAACACCGAACGGCCGCGCCGTATCGTGCGGCCGACGCAACAGGGCCCGGGCGCTCAGCCGGGCCTGGGCGCCCAGCCGGCCTCCGCGCCCGCGAACCCGGCACCCGGCGTCGTACGCCGCGAGCTGTACACACCGCGCTCCGGGAAGCTGATGGACGCCGTGGGCCGGCTCGACGCGGGCCTCGACCAGCAGGCCTGCCGGTCGCTGGCCGAGTGGGTCCGCGAGCACTACACGACGGCGTACGCTTCGACGCCGCTCGGCTTCGTCGCCCGCTGCCACCTCGGCCCGCCCTACGTCGACCACCAGCTCAGCCTCCTCCACGTCATCGTCCGGCACTTCTCCGCCGCCGAGCCGATGCCGGAGCCGTTCTCGGCCGCCCGCATGCTCGCCCGCTCCGGCGGCTACGCCTACATCGAGGTCTACGACGACGGCCTGATCCTGCCGGTCCTGGACGACGGCACCGTCGTCCGCCCCTGAGCCCCGAACCCTGCCCCAGCCCGCTCATCCCCGCAGCACGCGAACGGAGTTCCGCATGTCCGAGGTCGACTACACACTGCGCCGCCAGGTGCAGGAGGTCAGCAACCTCGTCATCAGACTCAGCGAACAGGTCGGCTCCGTCTCCGGCCAGGTCCACACCGTCGAGGCCAACCAGCACCAGACCCGCACCGAACTCCAGCAGCTGCGCGACGAGTTCCTCGCCTTCGTCCAGCAGGCGCAGGCCACCGCGAACGTGCAGCGCGCCGAGACCCGCATCGGGGCCATCGAGGACAAGATCGACCACGAGTTCGGCCACCACAAGACGGTCCGCCGCACCGCGGTCGGCATGCTCCAGGCCTTCGACATCGGCCTGGTGTCGGAGGACAACGTCCGGATGGTCGGCGACCAGCTGATGCTCCAGACCCCCCGCTACTGGCTCGCCCCCGCCCTGGTCGCCCTCGCCTCCTGGTCCGCGGACGACCGCACCCTGTGCGACCGCGCGGTCGACGAGGCGTTCCGCCGCTCGCCCGACCGCACCTCCCTGTTCTTCGCCCTCGTCCTGCGCCGCCAGGGCCGCTCCGAGGCCGCCGTCCGTTGGCTCCGCCACTACCTCCTCGCCCAGGACCCGGCCGCGCTCGGCCGCGAGTTCGCGGTCATCCTGGAGGCCATCGCCCAGGGCGCGTTCGGACTGGTCGGCCGTGAGCTGCTGGACCGCACCCTCGCCGAGTGGCGCTCCCAGCTGATGGACAACGCCGACGCCCAGGCCAAGCAGGTCCGGCGCTGGCGCGACGAGCTGGAGTCCCTGCGCGGCCCGTCCCAGGCCGCCGAGTTCCCGCGCCTGGCCGCCGTCTCCCCGCAGTGGGTCACCCTCGACGGCGTGCTCTCCTCCGCGCGCGGCCAGCAGCCCGTGCTGGACAAGTACAAGGCCGTCATGGACCGCGAGTTCCAGCCGTCCGAGCGCATCGAGGACGCCGTCGACGACATCCTCGACCGGCTCGTCTCCGAGTACGACAACGAGGAACTGCCGCTCCGCCGCGACCTCGCCTTCAACCAGGCGGTGGTCGACCACGACGGCGACCTCACCGCCGCCCGCAAGTCCGCCGACGCGGACTCCGCGTCGTACGAGGAGACCCTCGACTACCTCACCGTGCAGACCACCGCGGCGCTCAACCCGCAGGCCATCGGCACCTCGCCGGCCACCCAGCGGCTCTCCGTCGCGGCCTGCCACGAGTGGTTCCAGCAGGCGCACGCCGGCCACACCCGCGACTACCGGGCCGCCGTGCCGCAGGACGTCCAGGCCCAGTTCGCCACCAGCCACTCCGTGGGCTCACGCCTCTTCCAACTCCCCGCCTGGGTAGGCTCGTTCACCCAGCCGCTGGCGGCCCTGGAAAAGTCCCTGAGCGACCACTGGGACCACTACACGGGCCCGTTCGTGGAAGCGCTCGCCTTCCCGTGGCTGAAGAAGGTGGCCCCGCTGGTCGGAGTCGTCGCGGCGATCCTCCTCTTCCTCGCCGGCGCCTGGCCCGGCTTCGCGATCGGCGCCGCGGCGATCGTCGCCCTCGTCTGGGGCCTGATCCTCCGCAACCAGGCCCAGACAGCAGCGCGCGCCCAGGCCGCGGCCCGCGACCTGCTGGAGCGGGCCAAGACGGAGTCCCTGCACCAGCTGCGCGGCGCCTCCGCCGAACTCACCGACTGGTACGAGAAGTTCACCACGGCCGACCGGGTCGAGACCAAGGTCCGCGAACTGATCGCCACTCTGCCGACGGCAGGCGGCGGCGCGTCCCCGTTCGAGGGCCGCACGGTACGCAGGGAGGCTGCGCCCGAGCCCCAGGCCAGCTGGGAGGCCGCGCCGGAGCCCCGGGTCAGCAGGGAGTCCGCGTCCGAGCTCCAGTTCAGCAAGGAGGCCGCGTCCGAGCCCCGGGTCAGCAAGGAGTTCGCGTCCGGGACGCCGATCCGTGAGGAGGCTGCGCCCGAGCCCCAGGAGCCGACCGAGCCCCAGGCCCACTGGGAGGCCGCGCCCGAGCGGCAGGTCGGCCGGGAGGCCGG
>NZ_KQ948026.1:190680-264336 GCF_001513965.1 Streptomyces cellostaticus
CCCCGGGAGTGGGCCGCGCCCGAGCCGCAGGTCGGCCGGGAGGCCGGGGCTGAGGCGTCGTCGGGGCGCAAACAGGCTGCGTCTGAGCCGTGGGCCCGCAAGGAGGCCACGCCTGGGTCCCAGGCCGGTCAGGAGGCTTCGCCCGCGCCCCAGGAGACCTCGCCCGAGCTCAAGGAGCCCTCGCTGCTCAAGGAGCCCTCGCCCGCGCCCCAGGGGACCTCGCCCGCGCCCCAGGAGACCTCGTCCGAGTCCCAGGAGGACAGCGCCCGATGAGCACGCCACCGCCGCCCGCCCACCAGCCCGATCCCGCCCCGTCGGTGCCCCGCCCCGCCGCGGACCAGCGTTCGTGGGCGGCCACGGGGCAGCAGCCCGGAGCCACGGTGCCGGCGCAGGGCGCGGCCGCCGGCCCGCCGTCCCCGTGGGCCGCCGCGTCCCAGCCCGCGGCACCCCAGCCCGCACCGCAGGCGGCGGCCTCACCCTGGGCCGCCTCCGCCGACGCAGGCCGCGCCCAGGCCTCCCCCTGGGCCGCGCAGCGCCGCCCGCAGCAGGAGCGGGTCACCAGCAGGCTCCGGCGGGTCGTGGAGGGGCTGCCCGACTGGGAGCCGCTGCCGCCCGGCGAGACCGTCGTCCGCAGACCCGGCAGCACCGCATGAGCGGCCTGTGGGGCGACGGCGGCCCCTACCAGACCTGGGTCGGGTTCCTGCGCCGCTGGGCGGCCCTGGAACCCGTCGACCCGGCCACCCTGCCCGCCCTCCCCGAGGAGCAGTACGACAGCGACACCTGGGTCCGGCTGACCGAGCACCTCACCAGCGCGCTGAACACTCGCCTGGTCGCCTGGGCCGAGCATCTTGTCCGCGCCCTGAACGAGGCCCGGGACGAGTTCAGTTACGGCCGTGAACTCGCCCAGGCCCGCACCGGTCTGCACGGCATCCGCGCACTGGCCGCCCATCCCGGCCTCCCGGAGTCCCTGCGCACCGCGCTGACCGAGCTGGTCGACAACCAGATCACCCAGGTGCAGGCCCAGCTGGAGCAGAACCTGGACGCCGAGACCAGGCGCGGCACCGACCCGCGCCTGGTCGAGCGCCGCCGCCGCACCCTGCGGGACAACGCGCTGACCGCGACCTTCACGGTGCAACAGACCCAGGACACCTGGGCGTACGACCCCGCGGCCCCGCCCAGACGCCGCATCGTGCCCGGCTGAGGGGCCCGCCCCGCCGTCCCCGACCACCTCCCAGAAGGCCCGAATGTCGAACTACGCCGAGAGCCTCAGCCACCTCGACAGCTACATCTCCGCCCGCGTCCCGGTCATCGCGATGCGCACGATCGAGCAGCAACGCGCCCTGCGCCTGCTGCGCGAGGCGGCCACCCAGTCCCGGCGCAGCAGCATGCCGTTCTGGATCTACACCCGGGCCACCGGCCTGCGCGACCTGCGCACCAACGCGCCCGTGCAGGACGACCGTTCGCTGGCCGGAGCGATGGACTTCGCCGCCGCCCAGTTCGGCAGCCGCGCCAACGCCACCGTCGTCTTCGTCGACCCCGACGAACTCGAGTCGGACACCCCGGTCACCCGCCACTTCGCGGAACTTGCCCGCCTGGCCGACAGCAACATGGGCAGCATCGTCCTGATCACGGACACCCCCATCTGGAGCGGCCTGCAGCGCCTCGGCATGAGCCTGCGCCTGGACCTGCCCGACTCCGAGGAGATGTACGGCATCCTCAGCGGCTTCCTCGGCGACCACCACGGCCACATCCCCATCGAGTGGACCGAGGAGGACGCCCGCCGCGCGGCCGAGTTCCTGAACGGCGTCACCGAGGCCGAGTGCGTCAACCTCATGGCGACCATCGCCGCCAAGGGCGCCATCCGCCGCGAGGACGTCCTCGGCCTCGCCCAGGCCAAGGACCGCATCTTCAGCGACCTCACCGGCCTGGAACGGGTCCACCTCAAGCAGAGCGACTACGCCATCGGCGGCCTGACCGGCCTGCGTACCTGGCTGGAACGCAAGCACGACATGATCTCCCGCGACCTGCGCCACACGGCCCTGCGCCCGCCCCGGGGTGTCCTGCTGGTCGGCGTCCCCGGCTGCGGCAAGTCGTTGTCGGCCAAGGCCATCGCCCACGACTGGAAACTGCCCCTCTACCGCCTGGACATGGCGAGCATCCACGGCAAGTACCTCGGCGAGTCGGAGGGCCGCTTCCGCGAGGCCCTCGCCATGGCCGACCGGGTCGCCCCCTGCGTCCTGTGGATCGACGAGATCGAGAAGGGCCTGGCAGGCCGCGACGACATGTCCGGCGTACCGCAGCGCATCATCGGCCAGTTCCTGTACTGGCTCCAGGAGTCCCAGTCCCGCGCCTTCGTCGTGGCCACCGCCAACGACATCCGCAGCCTGCCCCCGGAGCTGCTGCGCAAGGGCCGCTTCGACGAACTCTTCTTCGTGGACCTCCCCGACGCCCAGGACCGCAAGGAGATCATCCGCATCTACCACCACCGCTACCTCCAGGCCGACCCCACCCCCGAGCAGCTCGACCGCCTGGTCGACCTCTCCGAGGGCTTCGCCGGCTCCGACCTGGAGGCCGCGCTGCACGACGTGGCCGAGGAGGCGGTGCGCCGCGGCGGCTTCGCCCAGCTGAAGGACTCGTACGTCATGGACACCTTCGCCCAGGTACGCCCGCTCAGCGTCAGCAACCCCGAGCAGATCGAGGAGATCCGGGCCTGGGGCCGCGAGCGTGCGGTACCGGCGGGCCGGGCGGCGGTGACGCCCGTGCCGGGTGACGGAGGCCGCACGCGCCGAATCGTCTTCATGGACGAGTGACGAGTGACGAGTGACGAGTGATGAGCGACGAGTGGCGAGCGACGAGCGACTGAGCGAAGACTGACGAGTGATTGAGTGACGAGTGACCAGGGACGACCCATGTGTCGGGTGGTCCGACTGGTTCCGGCACAGGAATGTCGTCCATACTTCCGCCGTGGAGCAGCGCATAGGATCGAGCAGCAAGCCCCTGGAGGGCGAGCCCGTCAAGGGCGCCGGATTCGACCCGGCCTTCATCCCCGGGCTCACCGCGCCCGCGAAGGCCGAGCCGGAGGACGCGAAGCCGACGGCGGAGTCGGACGAGCAGCCGGTGCCGGAGCCCGCCGAGGAGCCGGAGCCGGAGGCACAGGTGCCCGAAGCACCGGCAGAGCCGGAGGACGAGGAGGAGGCGCCCGAGGGCGGCCCCGTCTTCGAGGCCTCCGACCGCCGGGCCAGGTTCGTCGCCGACCACCGTGGCGTCCGTCTCAGCCTGGACGAGGAGAACTGCGAGTTCCGCTGGGACGAGATCGCCGCGGTCGAGACGGAGTCCCCCCGCTTCGGCAAGCGTTTCACCATTACGGTGCACACCCCTGACCGCCGCTGGTACCCGATCGAGATCGAGGCGACGGCCAGGGCGCGCTTCAAGGAGTGGGAGGAACAGCTGGACGCGGTGCTCGACGCGTACTTCGAGGAGGCCTAGCTGCAGTACTGGGCGGCCTTTCCGATCGCCCGGTACATGCAGTCCGCGTTCTCCAGCAGCTGCAGCACGGCATCCTTGTTCCGGGACGTCTCCCGCTCGATCACCTCATCGGGCGGGTAGAACCCACCCTCCGAACTGGATGTCGGATACATCTCGAAGGTGTAGTCGAAGATCTTCTGCGTACCCCACAGATAGTCGTCGATCGACCCGTCGGTGATGTACAGATCACTCGACTGCTCCGGTGTGTACCCGTTGCTCGCGGCCATCTTCTGCCCCACGGCCTTGAACGCGGCAGCGTCGTCCGCGGTCATCCCGGTCGCCGTGTCCGAGTACGTGTACCCGAACGGCCACAGCACCAGCTCGCTGTAGGTGTGGAAGTCGATCCCGGCCTTGATCTGCTGCTTGCCCCCGATGACGCGGCTGCGCACGAAGTCGGAGACGACCTTCACCTCGGGCGCGGACTCGGCGGCGGAACCACGGTAGGTCTCGGACGAGGTCGATCCCGACGACCCGCCACAGCAGCCCCACTTGTAGTTCCAGTTCCGGTTGAGGTCGGTCCCGACGTACGACGACCCGGAATTGGGCTGCCGGTTCTTCCGCCACGACCGGTAGGACCCGGTGGCGATGTCGTACTCGCCGCCGTCCGGATTCAGGTCCGGGACGATCCATATCTCCCGGCTGTTGATGATGTTCGTGATCCGGGGGTCGCTTCCGTACCCGGCGCCCAGCTCGCGCAGCAGGTACAGCGCCATCTCCACGGTCAGATGCTCACGCGCATGCTGATGGAAGGTGAACAGCACCTCGGGCTCGTCCTCGTCGGTGCCGACGTTGTCGCTCACCTTGATGGCGGTGATGTCCCGCCCCTGGTACGACTTGCCGATCACCCGCTTGCTCATGATGTTCGGGTAGGCGGCGAGCCGCTGGTCGATCTCGGCGTTCATCTCGGCGTAGTTGTGGTACTTCGAGTCGGCGCTGGGGAAGTCGTAGAGCCGGGCCCCGGACCGCTGGGGTGCTGCCCCCAACGGACTGACGTCGTACCCGAGCCGGCGCAGCTTGCTGATCTGCTCGGCCCGCCCGGACACGACGACGGTCTCCTCATCGGTCTCGTCGACGGTGACGCCGGCCTGCTGAATGGCCGTACGGGTCACGGGAGTGGTGCTCTGATGGATCTCGTACTGCCGGATGTCGTCGCCGGAGGCCGTGGCCTTCCGGGCGCTGTCGGCGGTGGCGTGCGTGGCGGTGGCCGACACGGGGGCGGCGAGGGCGAGGGCCAGCAGCGCGCCGAGGGCGGCGGTACGTCTGCCGCCGCGCGCGCCGGAGCCGCGGATGCGAAGTCGCATGAACTCTCCTTGGGTCTCCAGGAATTCCGGGGTCGCCGGATGTGGGGAGTGGAGCTGGGGGGTGCTTCAGTGCGACGTGCGGGTGCGCAGTGGTGGGGCTGCTTGCTGTGGGTCCGCTGTGCGGGGTTGGCGCTCATGGTGCGGCGTTGGCATGCCCTGGTCAAGGGTGCGCCAAGAAGGCACCGTCCGAAATCCACCGGAGCAGCCGGCTCCGTGGCAGGTGGCTGCGCCTCACTTGAAGGGAACGGTGAGCCAGGGGCTGCCGGGATCGGACATCAGAACCTGGTGGAGGTCGGCCATCTCCGTGTACCAGTTCCCGAACTCCTCGTCGTCGAAGTGCAGGCAGCGCCCGAGGATGTACCCGGCGGCGAAGTCCTGCCAGGACTTGTACGACCGCGCGGCGGCCCGGCCGGCCTCGATGACGGCGGACTCGGCTTCCTTCAGCGAGCAGTACCGGGACCCCAGCCCCCAGCGGGCCATGCCGGAGGCCCGCCCGAAGTTCCAGGCGTCCACGGAGCTGACGAACCGGTTCTCGTCGAGGATGCCGTCGGCCCTGAAGCGCGCCTCGTACCGGGTGATGCGCCCGACGAGGTGCTGGACGCCCTTGATCCGCGCTTCGATCTCGGCCTCCGGAACGGTGGGCGTGGTCGTCACCCCGTCCGGGGTGATGACGGTCTCGCCGCCTGCACGGGCCCGCAGCACCCGGGCGACCGCGTCACGCCAGTAGGCGGTGTCGACATGACCGCCGAAGTCACGCGCGATGGTGCGACGCAGCCCGAGGGCGAACTCCCAGACGGGATTGCCGCCGTCGGGGTCGAGCAGGGCGCGCTGCTGGACCTGCCACTCCTCGCGACTGGTGACACCCCACCACTCCCGAAGCGTCTTGCGTTCCGCCTGATAGCCGTTGCCGTGATAGGCCATGGCGTTCCAGGCCAGCCCGTAGCGCACGAACAGCAGCGCGCCGCAGGCCAGCCCCTGCGCGACAGGTCCCTCCAGGGGCCCACCGAGCCGGAGCGTGCGCACCCTTGCCCGGTTCAGCGGAGCCTTGGCTCGTTCGCTGTGCTGCGCCCACACCGCGGAGTGCGGCGGCGCGGAGGGCAGGAACGCCTCGCACGGACTGCCCGGATTGACCACGATCATGGCCGGATCGCTCGGCTCCCACACCCGGGCGAACCACCCGAGGCTCTGCCAGTCGAGCACCCGGTGCGGATCCGGCACGGGCAGCATCCCCTCCGTGTACACGGCCCAGATCCGACCGCCGGCGACCCGGGAATCGTGTCCGAACACGGGAATGGTCCTGCTCGGTTCGGCATCCGCCCCGTCACGCCGTATCTCGAAGTACAGCCGACTGTCCGCGAGGGTGTCGAAGTAGGCCGTCCAGTCCTCCCGCGACTTGGCCTCGAGGAGGGCCTGCTCGATGGACGTCGGCGGAGTCCAGGCCGGTGGAGTCGAGGCGGGCGGAGTCGAGGCGGGCGGTGTCGCAGGCCCGAACCCTGCGGGTGGCGGACCGAACGACATGCTTGCCCTTTTCAACTTATGGCCGACTGAGGCAACTTGACTGGCCTGGTCATGCTATGCGACGCGGGGAGAGCGGCTTCAGCGGGGCGGTGTGTCCATGACGGCGGTGATGACGGAGCCCTTCATGCCGTCTTCGGTCACATGATCCGTGCCCCGTGACGGCATTGTCCGGAGTCTGTGACACAGGATGTTCCAGTAGTGCGGCGTGAGCAGTGCGTTGTTACCGTCCGGATCCGGGTGCGGCCGGTCGGGCCGCCCGTGAACAGGGGGGACGTCCCACATGAATGCCAACCGCCTCAGACCCGCCGTCATCGCGCTCACGGCCGTCGCGCTGGCCGCGGTGCTCACCGGGTGCCAGGGGAATGGTTCCGCCGCCGGGGCTGACAGCACGCCGAGCGCCGCCGCCACAGCGAGCTCGGCGCCCGACACGTCCGGCGGCAAGGGCGGGGCCACGGCGAGCGCGGGTGCCACCGCGACCGCGGCGCCGGGCACGGCAGGCGGCGGGACGCCCACGGCGAAGCCCGCCTCCAAGACCACCACGCCGGCCAAGACCACCGCACCGGCCGCCGGCTGCGCCACCAAGGCGCCGGACCCGGACCATGTCGACCCCGACGAGATCGCCGTCTACCGGGTCGAGGAACTCCCCGGCAGCACCGGGAAGATCAACCTCGTCATCCAGCACGGGGCCTGGGGATGCCCCGGCAAGGACTCCGACGGCACACCGTTCGTCGTCACCGGCGAGGACAGCCGCTGGGCCCTCGACCAGGCCGCGTACGTCACCGCCACCAACCCCATCACCAGCAGCAGCAAGAACCAGCGCATCGGCGTGCAGGAGCTGATCGACTGGATCAAGGCGCACCCCGACTCCGGCCTGGTGTTCAAGTACGCGACTGGCGACGACGGCGCGATCCACAGCCTGGAGCAGGTCTACACGCCGTAGTCACGACATGCGCTGCACCCGTACGGAGGGGTGTCCCGTTCGAGGGGCACCCCTGTCGTATGCGCCCGCTCAAAGCGGTTGGGCCGCCTTCTTCAGGGCTTCGACGAAGGAGCTGAAGGCTCCGGACGGGAAGGTGAGGGTTGCTCTGGCCGGGGTCTTGGAGTCGCGTATGGCTATGCGGGTGGGGGCGGTCGCGATCTCTACGCAGGAGTCTCCGTCGCCGGGCCCGGAGTAGGACGACTTCCGCCAGTTGTCGGGGGTGCCCATGGAGTTCCTCACAGCTCTTTCGCCAGCCTGTGGATGAAGTCGCGCGAGCGTTCGGGGTCGAGCGACACAGTCTCTACTTTATGAAAGAGCGTTCGAAAGGCACCCAATTGGGCTTCGGAGTCGATGAAGGCCGCTCCGTGAGGGCCGTCGCGTACGACCGTGTCCAACTTCGGTACGACACCTCCCGCGTATGTCATGGCGCTGGCGGCGCTGGCGAACCCCTCCAGGTGGAAGGGGATGACACGCACGGTGACGTGCTCCGCTTCTGAAGTCTCCAGGACGTGGGCGAGTTGGGTCCGTGAGGCGGGGCGGTCGCTGACCATGATGCGCAGTGCCGCTTCATGGACGACTGCTTCGTACGGGGTGGTTGAGACGGTCGCCTTGCGTTGCATCCGGTGACGAACGCGCAACTCGACTTCCTCTGCGGGGAGGTCGGGAACCCGGTCGGAGAAGACGGCGCGAGCGTAGTCCTCTGTTTGAAGCGGCCCGGGAATGAAGAGGAACTGGACCTCCTTCAGGAACGTGGCGTGGTGCTCCAGCTCGGCGAGATCGAGGAACGGCGTGGGCAGCAGTTCCCGGTACTCCTCCCACCAGCCCCTCGTGCGGTCTTTCGTCATGGCTACCAGGGCCTCGATCAACTCGTCGTCCGAGCATGAGTAATTGGCAGCGAGACGACGCAGCCGCTTCTCGCTCACCCCGGCGAGGCCGGCCTCGATCTGGCTGATCTGTGGAGCGCTCACCCCGAGTAGCGCTGCCGCTTCCCGTGATGTGAGGCCTGCCGCGTCGCGGAGCCTGCGCAGCTCGACCGCCAGGCGCATCTGACGTGCCGTCGGCTCGATCCTCTTTGCCACCGACTGGTCCTCCCAACACGCCTGCAAGCGCAACTCGTTCGGGGTCAGATTACGCGACGTGCTTGCGAGATCTAAATAATGCCCCCTACTGTCGGTGACGTAGCGCACACGCAACGGAAGCGCACCGCGCCGTCCTGCCATGACGGCTGCGGTAATGCCACCGCGTGCGAAATCCCCACCACCGAACCGGAGCCGACCCATGCCCGAAACCTGGGACTACACCCTCTACATCCCCAACGACCTCAGAGCCGTCACCATCTGCCGCCGCACCCTGCGCCTGATCCTGACGATGCACGGACTGATCGGACTCGTGGACACAGCGGAACTCCTCGCGACGGAACTCGTCTCGAACGCCGTACGACACACGAAGGGGCCCGCTGCACTCAGGGTTCGCCGCTCCCCGGAGGGGGTGGTCTGGATCGGGGCGTGGGACACGGACCCCGAGCCGCCGGAGCCGCCACGACCGCTGGAGCAGACGGGTGAGGCGGAGGCGGGGCGAGGGCTGGGCCTGGTCATGTCGTGCGCGGACTACTGGGGCTGGCAGCCGTCCGCCCGGTTCGGGAACCGGGGGAAGTACGTGTGGTGCGAGCTGGCGGCGGCCTGATGCTCGGCTCGGCAACGCCCGGGCCCACACGGACCCGGGCGTTCTCACGCCGAGCGAAGGCTCGTCCTACGGCAGCGCATGCACATGTGCCCCCACCGAGTTCGACCAGGCGTTGCCCGACGAAGCGTCCCAGTTGGTCGACCAGGTCATCGCGCCCCGCAGGTCGGGGTAGGTCTTGGACGGTTTGAAGGAGCCGCAGCCGGTGCCCTTGGTCAGGCAGTCCAGGGCGTTGTTCACGACGGAGGGCGACACATAGCCACTGCCCGCCGCGCTCGTCGAGGCCGGCAGGCCGAGGCCCACCTGGGACGGGGACAGGCCGCCCTCCAGCTGGATGCAGGCGAGGGCCGTCAGGAAGTCCACCGAGCCCTGGCTGTAGACCTTGCCGTCGCAGCCCAGCATGGAACCGCTGTTGTAGTACTGCATGTTGACGACCGTGAGGATGTCCTTCACATTCAGCGCCGTCTGGAAGTAGGAGTTCGACGTCGACTGCATGTCGATCGTCTGCGGGGCCATCGTGATGACGAGCGACGAGCCCGCCTTTGACGACAACGAGCGCAGCGCCTGTGTCATGTACGTCGCGTTCAGGCCGTTCTCCAGGTCGATGTCCACCCCGTCGAAGCCGTACGTCTGCATCAACGAGTACACCGAGTTCGCGAAGTTCGCCGCCGACGCCGAGTCGCTCACCGACACCGTGCCGTTCTGGCCGCCGATGGAGATGACGACCTTCTTGCCGGCCGCCTGCTTGGCCTTGATGTCCGCCTTGAACTGGTCGACCGTGTAGCCGCCCAGCCCGGACGAGTCCAAACTGAACGACACCGCTCCCGGCGTCGACGTCGCGTCCGCAAACGCGACCGCGATGATGTCGTACGAGGACGGGACGTCGGACAGCTTCTGGACCGTCGCGCCGTTGTTGAAGTTCTGCCAGTAGCCCGTGACGGCATGCTTGGGTACGGCGCCTCCGCCGCCGCCCCCGGAGGCGGACGTCGTACCCGTCACCGCCGCCGACTTCGCCGACTCACCCGCCGAGTTGGTCGCCGTCACCTGGAAGGAGTACGACGTCGACGCCGACAGACCGGTGATCGTGGCCGATGTGCCTGTCACCGCCGACACCTTCGTGCCGTCGCGGTAGATGTTGTAACCCGTCGCGCCCGACACCGCGGACCAGGAAAGGGAGGCCGAGGACGAGGTCGTACCGGTGACCGACAGGCCGGAAGGTGTGGACGGTATCGAAGGGGCCGGGTCGCCGCCACCGCCGCCGTCGGGGCCGTAGACCGAGATGTCGTCGGCGTAGTACGCGGCCTGGCCGTACCAGCCGTGCGTGTAGAGCGTGACGGATGTCGTTGACGTGCCCGTCGTGAACGTCGTCGACAACTGCTTCCACGACGACGAGTCGGGCGTCCACGTGGAGACGTCCGTCGTGCCCGTGCCCGTCACGCCCAGGTAGGAGTAGCCGCCCTGCACCCACGCGCTCAGCGTGTACGTCGAGTTGGGCTTCACCGCCACCGACTGGGTGCACTGGGCGTTGTCCTGCCCGGCGGGGGTCGCCTTCAGGGCCGAGGCGCCGCCGTGGACCGGGGACGAGACCGTCGTACCGCTGCCTGCCGTGCACGTCCAGTTGGCCAGGCCCGACTCGAAGCCGGCGTTCTTGACGTTGTTGACGTCCGCAGCGGACGCGGGGGTGCTGGCGAGGCCCGCCACCGCGAGGGCGAGGGCGGTGGCGGCGGACCATGTCGCGATGCGCCGTCTGCGTGGTCTGGGCATACCTGATACGCGGTCCACTGGGGCCTCCGGTGGGGGAGTCTGCGGGGAGAGGGGTGAGGGACGGTGGCCACCGCTGGCGTACAAGTTGGTCCAGACCAATCCAGGTGTCAAGAGGTCCAGACCAAAGCCATCTCTCCTGCACTGCTCAACCTGTCCGGTTTTGGCGGGACTTGTGCCCAGAGAGTTCCACGCGAGCTACACAAACGCTGTTCTCCGGCCATTGGGGCGTGGATACAGTGCTCAGGTAGTCACGCAACGAAGTCGTCCTGGCGCACTGGGGTTACCCCGGTGGGCCGAAGGGCGTGAAGAGCGGGGAGCTGCGCGTGCCAACAGTCATCGCCGTGACCAGTGCCGACATGGCACTGCCGGCGCAGGACGAACGGACCATGCCCGCCGTCGTGCTGCGCGACCTCGACCAGCGCCCGCTGGAGCACACCCTCACCGAACTCCACGCCCTGACCGAGCAGTACGGGTACGTGGTCGTCGTGTGTTCCCTGGCCACTCCCGAGCCGGTCATGCGGCGGCTGTACACCCTGCGGTCCCTGCTGGAGAGCGACCGCATCGCCTTCTTCCGGCCCGAACTGCCCCCGCTCGGCATAGCCGTCCTCGCCCGGCAGCTGCGACAGCTCGCCTCCTGTGACCTGAGTCCGGGCGTGCTCGCCTCCGCCGGGCGGCTGCTCACCCACTACATCCACGCGGGCGCCGTGCTCGGCTCGGTCGCCAGGCTCGACCGGGTGCCGGTCGGGCTCAAGGCGCACGCCAAGTCATGGGTGCCGGGCAGCCAGTTCGCGGTCGTCGCCCATCCCGAGCCGCAGCTCGTCAGGCTCACCCCTGGTGTCACGCTCAAGGGGCCCGAGTTCAGCACCTGGATGCTCGTCGCCAAGGGGCAGTTGCAGACCGACTGGGTCGCGGGACTCGCCGAGGCGTGGAGCGCGCACGGCCTGCGCGAGACACCGTTGCCCGCCGAGTCCCCGCGGTGGTGGGGGACCGGGCGGATGGTCGAGTTCTGCAGCTACCTCGCCGATCTGTCGGTCCTGTACCAACTGGTCACCTCGGTACGGCAGTCCAGCTGCCACTGGTGCGGCATCGACGTCATCGGCGACCGATGCGTCTTCTGCTCCGCCACCCCGCCCGTCCACGAACCCCCGGCCCCACGCGCGCTGGAACAACGAACGCCCGCCTGACCTGCACAGACGTAACTCACATCCCGCACGACCGATTCCCCCAACGAGGTTGCACGGTTCATGAACTCCCGTCAGCGCCGCGGCGTGATACTCCTGATCCTGTCGGTCCTGTGCGCTCTCGGCGCGTTCGCCGGCGTGCTCTCCGTCGTAGACGACGTCCAGTCCAAGGTCGGGCCCGAGGTCAGCGCCTATCAGGTCAGGTCCGACGTGCAGCCGTACACCGCGCTGAACACCGGCCAGTTCGAGAAGATCAAGATGCCCAGGCGGTGGCTGTCCGGCAACGCCGTCACCGACC
Organism: Streptomyces cellostaticus; assembly: GCF_001513965.1. Classification (GTDB taxonomy): domain Bacteria; phylum Actinomycetota; class Actinomycetes; order Streptomycetales; family Streptomycetaceae; genus Streptomyces; species Streptomyces cellostaticus. Next base: position 202,927 of record NZ_KQ948026.1, read on the forward strand.
TCCACGAGATCCAGGGCAAGATCGCCGTCACCACCCTGCGCGCCGGCTCCCTGCTCCAGAACGACATGATCGTCGACCAGCCCGCCCTCCAGCCCGGTCAGCAGGAGGTCGCCATCATGATCGACGCGGCCACGGGCGTGGCGGGCAAGATCACCCCCGGGGCGCGGGTCAACGTGTATGCCACCTTCCACGGAAGGAAGGACGGCGACCCGGACCAGTCGAAGATCATCGTCACCAACGCCCGGGTCCTCGACGTCGGCCGGATCACCGCCCTGGACCCCGACACCAGCAAGAACCAGCAGCAGCCCAGCGAGGCCGTCCCGATCACCTTCGCGCTGTCCACCCTCGACGCCCAGCGCATCACCTACGCCGAGTCCTTCGCCCAGCGCGTCCGGCTCGCCCTGGTGGCCCCCGGCAGCGAGACCAGCGTCCCGGACAAGGACCGCACCTATGAACTCGCGACGGACAAGTGAGAGGCGGCCCGCATGCCCACAAGGATCCTCCCGGCCGGTGCGGACCCGGACGCCGTCCGCTCCCTCGTCACCCTGCTCAGCCAGCTCCCCGACGCCGAACCGCAGCCGCCCGTCGGCGACTCCACCCAGCTGGTCGACACCCTCGCCCGCCAGGCCGCCGAGTCGGTGGACGAACTGCCCGAGGTCGTCGTCGTCCATGAACGGATCGGCCCGGTTCCGGCCCTGGAGCTGATCCGCGAGGTCGCCCTGCGCTTCCCGGCCGTCGGCGTCATCCTCGTCACCACCGACGCGAGCCCCGGCCTGTTCGCCGCCGCCATGGACTCCGGCGCCCGCGGCCTGGTCGCCCTCCCGCTGTCGTACGAGGAACTCGCCAGCCGCGTCCAGGCGGTCGCCCAGTGGTCCACCGGCGTCCGCCGCCACCTCGGACACGGCGGCTCCGACGTCCTCGGCGGCGTCGGCGGTACGGTCGTCACGGTCAGCGGCGCCAAGGGAGGCGTCGGCACGACCCTGACGGCGATCCAGCTCGCCCTCGCCGCACAGGCCTCCGGCCGGGCCGCCGCCCTGGTCGACCTCGACCTCCAGACCGGCGACACCGCCTCCTACCTGGACGTCCAGTTCCGCCGCTCGGTCGTGGACCTCGCCGCCATCACCGACATCTCCCCGCGCGTCCTCGCCGACGCCGTCTTCCGCCACGACACCGGCCTCGCCCTGCTCCTCGCCCCCGGCGAGGGCGAACGCGGCGAGGAGGTCACCGACCGCGCCGCCCGCCAGATCGTCAGCGCCCTGCGCTCCCGGTACGAGGTCGTCGTCGTGGACTGCGGCGCCCAGCTGAGCGGGGCGGGGGCGGCGGTGGTGGAGATGGCCGACACCGCCCTGCTGGTGACCACGCCCGACGTGGTCGCCGTACGCGCCGCCAAGCGGACCGTACGGATGTGGGACCGGTTGCAGATCCGCAAGGCCGAGGAGACGACGGTGGTCGTCAATCGCCATACGCGCAGTGCGGAGATCCAGCCCGCGCTGGTGCAGCGGATCACCGGTACGGCGGTGGCGCGTACCGCCGTACCCGCCAACTTCAAGGAGTTGCAAGGGGTCGTGGATGCCGGGCGGCTGCACGAGCTGGACAGCAGGAGCACCGTGAAGCAGGCCCTGTGGGGGCTCGCCGGGGAACTGGGACTGGTGCAGGCGGCCGAGGGGTCACACCGGGGCGGGGGCCGCGGAGCGGTCGGTTTCCGGCGGCGGAAGGAGTGAGGGTGCGATTGAGACTCCTGCGAGGGGGCGACCGGGGGCAGGTCAGCATCGAGTTCCTGGGGATGGCTCCGCTGATCGTTCTGACGTTGGTGCTCATGTGGCAGTGCGTGCTCGTGGGGTACGCCTACACGCTCGCGGGGAATGCTGCGGACGAAGGTGTACGGGCGGGGACGGCGGCGCCACCGGGGGAGCGTTTCGGCGCGTGCCAGCAGGCTGCGCTGAAGCATCTGTCGGGGGCGTGGCGAGGGGGTGCCAGGGTGGACCGGTGCGACGGGACCGGCTATGTGACGGCGGACGTCTCGATCAAGGTCCCCGTCCTCTTCCCCGGCTCGATCGACTTCCCCGTCACGGTGCACGGTCACGCCGGTGCCGTGGAGGAGGCGAAGCGCTGAGATGTCGTACGGACGTAGACGCGATGCGGGCCAAGTCGCCATCGAATACCTGGGGTTCATACCGATCCTGCTGATCGTCGGGCTGGCCGGATTCCAGATCGGGGCTATCGCCTACGCCGCTGAGCAGGCCGGTACGGCGGCCAGGGCGGGGGCGCGGGCCGCGTCGCTGAGGCAGTCCGCTCAGCAGGCGTGCGCAGAAGCCGTCAGCGGTGGACTGACGGTGACGTGCGATCCCGCTCCGGGCGGCGACTCGGTCACCGTCACGGCCCGCGTCTCCATCCCCTCGATCGTCCCGGGCTGGCACTTCGACCCCGCTGAAAAGACCGCCACCATGCCCTTCGACCACTGACCGAGGAGAAGCGAACCCATGAGCCTGCGGGCACGGATCAACACTCCGGAGGAGCACGGCAGCCGGGGCGAGGACGGGCATCTGGTCGCCTCCTACCGTGCCAAGCTGCTGGAGGAGATCGACCTCGCGGAGATGAGTTCGCTGGCCGCCGCCGAGCGCAGGGCCCGGCTGGAGAGGGTGCTCGGGCACATCATCAGCCGCGAGGGCCCGGTGCTCTCGACGGTGGAACGCTCCCAGCTGATCCGCCGGGTGGTGGACGAGGCACTGGGCCTCGGCATCCTGGAACCGCTCCTCGAAGACGCGTCGATCACCGAGATCATGGTGAACGGCCCCGACGCGATCTTCGTGGAACGCGGCGGCCGGGTCGAGCAGTTGCCGCTCCGGTTCGTCTCGGCGGACCAGCTGATGCAGACCATCGAGCGGATCGTGTCGACGGTCAACCGCCGGGTGGACGAGTCGAACCCGATGGTGGACGCCCGCCTCCCCTCCGGCGAACGCGTCAACGTCATCATTCCGCCGCTGTCCCTGACCGGCCCCACCCTCACCATCCGCCGCTTCCCGCGCTCCTTCACCCTTCAGGAACTCATCGGCTTCGGCTCCCTCGACGAGCACATGGTGTTCCTGCTCGCGGGACTGGTGCAGGCGAAGTTCAACATCATCGTCTCCGGGGCGACGGGCACCGGCAAGACGACCCTGCTCAACGCCCTCTCCGGCCTCATCCCGGAGCACGAACGCATCATCACCATCGAGGACTCGGCCGAACTCCAGCTCCAGCAGTCGCACGTGGTCCGGCTGGAGTCACGGCCGCCGAACGTCGAGGGCAAGGGCCAGGTCACCATCCGCGACCTGGTCCGCAACTCCCTGCGCATGAGGCCCGACCGCATCGTGGTCGGTGAGGTCCGCGGCGGCGAGTCCCTCGACATGCTCCAGGCGATGTCCACGGGCCACGACGGCTCCCTCGCCACCGTCCACGCCAACAGCGCGGAGGACGCGCTCACCCGCCTGCAGACCCTCGCCTCCATGTCCGACGTCGAGGTGCCCTTCGTAGCGCTGCACGACCAGATCAACAGCGCGGTCGACGTCATCGTCCAGCTCACCCGGTTCGCCGACGGCGCCCGCCGCATCACCGAGGTCGCGCTGCTCGACAGCCACGGCGGCGAGCCGTACCGGCTGGCGACCGCGGCCCGCTTCACCGCACAGCCCATGACCCACGACGGCCGGGTGTACGGCGCCTTCGACTACTTCCCGCTACCGCGCCGTACCGCCGACCGCCTCTACATGGCGGGCCAGCCCATCCCGCAGGCCTTCGGCGTCGCCCACTCCGCGGACCAGCTCGCCACCCGAGAAGCCAGGTAGGACCATGGAACTCCACACGCTCGTCCAGCTCACCACCGGTGTCGCCCTGCTGACCTGCGTCCTGGCCGTCGTCGGCGTGCACACCTACGCCTCGGGCCGGGCCCAGCGCGCCGCCCTGATCGACCGCCTCTCGCACACGGGTCCCGTGTCGGCATCCGGCCGCCGACGCCGCTTCCGCGACCTGGACCGCCGGCTGCGCCGCACGGCACTGGGCCGGAAGCTGGAACTGAAACTGGCGGCCACCGGCCTGGACGTCACCCCGGGCGAGTTCTTCGCCTACATGCTCGCCGCGGTCGCCGCGCTCTGGCTGATCGGCCAGGCGACCCTGGCCCCCTTCTTCGGCCCGATCGCAGGGCTGCTCGGCGTCTGGGCGGCGGTCCAGTTCCTCAACTGGCAGCGCCAGAAACGCATCGAACGCTTCATCAACCAACTCCCCGAACTGGCCCGCATCCTGGCCAACGCCACCCAGGCCGGTCTCGCCCTGCGCACCGCGATCGGCATGGCGGCCGAGGAACTGGAAGCCCCGGCGGGCGAGGAACTGGCCAAGGTCGCCGACCAGCTGGCGATCGGCCACTCCCTGGACGACGCGCTCGGCGAACTGGCCGACCGCCTCCCCTCCCGCGAGCTGGTCGTGCTCGTCACGACCCTGGTCCTTTCCAACCGGGCGGGCGGCCAAGTCGTATCAGCGCTACGGAACTTGACCGAGACCCTGGAGGAACGCAAGGAGACCCGGCGCGAGGTCCGCACCCAGCTCTCCCAGGTGACCATGACGTCGTACGCCGTCCCCGTCCTCGGCATCGGCGCCCTGTTCCTGATGAACGGGGTCAAGGACGGCGCCCTGGAACGCATGACCGGCTCACCGGTCGGCCAGGCCTGCGTGGTCATCGCGTTCGGGATGTACGCCGTCGGCTTCGTGCTCATCCGCCGGATGAGCCGGATCGACGTGTGAGGGGGCCGGCCTGATGATGGCAATCCTGCTCGCACTGCTGATGAGCCTGAGCGTCTGGGGCGCCTTCGCGGGCGTCCGCATGTACCGCGCGGACGCAAAACTCCCCGGTGACCTGGCGGTCGCCCTGGAGGTCGGCGCCACCCGCACCGGCGCGGTCGACTCGGTGATCGACCGGATGGGCATGCGCTACGCCCCCGCGGTGCTGCGCCTGATGGGCCCCCGACTGGTGGCCAAGTACCGCCGCAGGATCGACCTCGCGGGCAACCCCGGCGGCCTGACCATCGACCGGTACGCGGCCCGCCGCGCGGTCTACGGCGCGCTGGGCGGCCTAGGCTGCCTGGTCTTCCTCCTCCGCGGCCAATGGTTCGTAGCCCTGATCCTCCTCCTCTTCGGCGCGTTCTGGACGGAGGTCGGCATCTGGTCGGCGATCCGTGTCCGCAAGGACGTGATCGAGCGGACGTTGCCGGACTTCCTGGACGTGCTGGCCGTGGTGGTGAGCGCGGGCCTGGGCTTCCGCCAGGCCCTCGACCGAGTGGCTTCGCGCTACGAGGGCCCGTGGGCGGACGAACTCCGCATCACCCTGCGCCAGATGGACCTCGGCATGAGCCGCCGCGAGGCCTTCGCGGAACTGCGCCGCCGCAACGACTCGGAGCAGGTGGCGATGTTCGTGACGGCGCTGCAGCAGGGGGAGGAACTGGGTGCCCCGATCGTCGACACACTCGTCTCCCTGGCCAAGGACATGCGCCGCACGGACGCCCAGAACGCCCGCCGCAAGGCCGCCCGCGCGGTCCCCAAGGCCACGCTGATGATCACCACGTTCATGGTCCCGGCGACCATGCTCCTGCTCGGCGCGGGCCTGCTGCTGGGCTCCGGCGTGGACTTCGGCTCGCTCACGGGGAAGTGAGCGGCGGGTGACGACGATGGAAGCGACGGGGCCGGGCGGGCGCCTGTCCCTCCGGGGGACGGCGAGGGGGTGGATCGCGTTCTTTGAGCACCTCCGCCCGAAAGGGCTGACCATGGGCCGTAGGAAGCAGGACACGACCGCGGGTGCCTCCCTCCCCGAACCCTCCGAGAAGATCCAGGTGCGAGCCCTGCAGGCAATGTGCCGACAGGTCTTCGGCTTCCGGCTGGCGATGATCGTTCTGGCGGCCCCCGCGGCCCTCCTCAACGCGGCCCCCGGCCTGGGCGTCCGCCTGGTCGGCGCGGCCGTGGTCGTCACCTTCATGGTGTCCTACGTCCTCTTCCGCGACTGGGAACGCTTCGGCCCTCTCCTCCTGCGCCACCCCAGCCTGCTCGCGGCCGACACCCTCTTCGGCTCCTTCCTGCTGATCTCGGCGGGCCCGGACACCACCCTCGCCTACGTCAGCGTCTGCACCCCCCTCCTGGCCGGCTTGGTCTACAGCTGGCGGGGCGCGGCCTGCTTCGCCTCGCTCCAGTCCCTGATCCTGCTCCTCGTGCACGCCACCCTGAAGCCGGACCACCAGGCGGGCGTGGCCGAGTCCCTCCTCCTGCCCGGCCTGTGTGTCATCGCCGGCGCGATGGGCTCGACTCTGCGCAACCTGATGCTCCGCTTCGGCGCGGCCACCCAGGCCCTGACGGCGGTCCAGGCCCGCCTGGCGGCGACGGAGGCGGTGCACGCGGAACGGGCCCGCCTCGCCCGCGAGATGCACGACTCGGTGGCCAAGACCCTCTACGGCGTCGCCCTGGCCGCCGACGGCCTGGCCGTGACGGCATCGTCCGACACCCCCGACCCGGCTCGCATCCGCCGCCAGGCGGAACTGGTGTCCCGTTCGGCGCGGAGGGCGGCGGCGGAGTCGAGGGAACTGCTGGAGGACCTGCGGCGGGAGGAGGCTGAGGCTCCGGCTTGGGCGTCGGCTTCGGCGAAGCCGACGGACATCTGGGCGGAACTGACGGCACGCACCGCCGACTTCACGAGCCGCACGGGACCGGAAGTGGTGTGCCGACGAACCGGCGAATCCCCCCTCCCACCCGTCCCCGCACCCCTCGCCCGCGACCTCCTGGCCATCGCCACGGAGGCGCTGGAGAACGCCCACCGCCACGCGTCGGCGACCCAAGTGAAGCTGACGGCAGGCGTCCACGGCGATGTCCTCCGCCTGTCGATCCACGACGACGGCCGGGGCCTGCCACCCGGCACCACCCTCGAACACCTCCGTCTCTCCGGCCACTTCGGCTTGCTGGGCATGGTCGAACGGGCGGCGTCGGCAGGGGCCCGGATCCGCATCGGACGGGGCGACCTCGAACGAGGCACACAGGTGGTCGTGGACCTGCCGCTGCGGGCCCTCACCTCCGACCTTTCATCCCAGGAACCCTGAGAGGAGGCACCTGATGCAATACCAACGCCAACACGAACACCAACACCTGAACCCGGGCCAGGACTTCCCCTCGCCCACCGCCACGGCCCCCCTCCGCCTCGTGGTGGCCGACGACAACCCCGTGATCCGCGCGGGCCTCACGGCCCTTCTCTCCGACCGCGAGGACACCACCGTGGTGGCGCAGGCGGCGGACGGCCGCGAGGCCTACGAGGCGGCACTGCGGCACCGCCCCGACGTCATCCTCCTCGACGTCCGCATGCCCGGCGTCGACGGAATCTCGGCATTGCCCCACCTGGTCCGGCTGGCCCCCGTCATGATGCTCACCTACAGCCACGAGACGGAGACGGTGCGGGAGGCGCTGCGGCTGGGGGCAGGGGGCTATCTGGTGCACGGCGAGTTCACGACGGAGCAGTTGGTGAGGGCGGTACGGGATGTGAGGGAGGGGCGGCCGCACGTGACACCGGGCGCGGCGAAGGCGTTGCTGACTCACCTCAATTCAAGTGCACCTGCACATGTAGTACCGGAACTCGGCGCTCCCTTAGGCAAAATCCCGCCCCAAAACCTTTCGCAACTGCAATCCTCTATGGGACAGTCATCCCGGTCGCGGTTCCAACTGAGCACCAGGGAGGCGGAGATCATGGACCTCATAGCGTCCGGCATGACCAACCAGCAGATCGCCGCCACCTGCTTCATCAGCGAGAAGACAGTCAAGAACCACATCAACCGCATCTTCGCCAAGCTCCACAGCACGAGCAGGTCGCAGGCGGCGGCTAAGTGGTTGGGGGTGGCGTGAAATGGCCGGATGGGGGAGGGGGTGGGCCCGGGAATGGGTCCTGGGGCCCTCTGGGAGGCCAGGTGTTCCGCCGTACGTTGCCCAGGTCGGAGGCGAAGCTGGAGGGGAACATCATGAGCGAATGGTTCAACGTGACCGTCGCGAACCTGCACGCGCGAGCAGCCCGCGGCGACCGGGGGCAGACCGCGGTGGAGTACCTCGGCATCATCGCAGTGGTCGTGGCGATCGTGCTGGCGATCACGGGTACGAGCATCGGTCAGACGATCTTCGACGCCATCAGGACGAAAATCGGCGAGGTCACCGGCTGACCCGCCCCCGTACATACAGCGACGCAGGGCAGGCCTTCCCCATCTACATCACGGTGGTGGCAGGTCTGCTCTTTCTTGCGCTCGCCTACCTCGCCGTCGGGCAGGCCGCGGTCAATCGGGGCGGTGCCCAGACTGCGGCTGATGCTGCAGCGCTCGCAGCAGCGCAGAACAGGCGCGACCAACTCGCGGGGAAATGGGTGGAGGACGTCCTGGACCCGACCAAATGGCAGGCCGATTTCGAGGGCAGGGTCCCGCTCGAACCATCGTGCTGGCGCGCAGATCAACTCGCATTGCAGAACGAAGCCACAGCACACTGCGACTCGCCGGAGCCCCTCGTGTTCACCGTCGATGCCACGACCAAGAAGTCTGTTGGAGACTCCATCGTTCCCGGCAGCGAGAACTACAAGTCGACTGCGCACGCGAGGGCCGTGATCCAGCCCCTCTGCGGGCCTCCCGGTGGGGATGCAGGGAAAGACGCGCTGCCCCTGCTCACCTGCAACGGCCGGGAATGGCATCTGAATCCGGACGACCTCACCGACCTCCCGAAGCCCGAGGATCTTTTTGACGTCCACCTGGCTGACTGACAAGCGAAACGACGCGTAAAGAAGGAAGCAGAGCCATGAGCAATCGGTTCACTGGGAAGGCCACCAGGGGGATGGTCGCGTTGACCGTTGTGGCCGCGCTGGCCCTCGGTGTTGCCGGCTGCGGTGGTGGTGGCGACGACCACAAGAAGCCCGACAGTTCGGCGTCCGCCTCCAAGGGCAGGGGATCCAACCCGAGCGCTCAGGAGGACCAGTCGGACGAGCCGTTGGCCGAATTGAAGAGTTCGGACGGCCTGCTCCTCCAGATCACCTCCGCTCAACGCGACTCCGGTGGTTTCGTCACCGTGAACGGCACTCTGAAGAACGACGGGGCCACGAACATCCTCATCCCATCCGCCCTGAGCGGCAACGAAACCGAGATCGTCAGGAACGGCACGTCGCTGGGCGGTGCCACGTTGGTCGACCCCGAGGGCAAGAAGCGGTACTACGTCCTGCGTGACACAGAGGGCCGTCCACTGACCACCACTGGCTTCTCGACACTCAAGGCCGGTGCCAGCCTGGCGGTGTTCATGCAATTCCCGTCACCCCCTGCGAATGCGGCCAAGGTGGACATCCAGCTGCCGACGTTCTCCAGCGGTACCATCCAGATTTCCGGGTGAGGCCAGTGACCACCACACCCCGCCTCGCCCTGGCAGTATCCGTCGCTACCCTCCTCATCACGACGGCCACGGCGGCCCGCGCCGACGACACGGGCCCCAGCGAGCCCCCCGGCACGGAACCCTCCGCCACCGCCCCGGTAAAGATCGACCCCACCGACCCCGACCTCAAACTCCCCGAAGGCGCCACCCTCGCCGCGCCCAAGGTGCTGGACATCAAGTCGGTAGTCGAAGACCAGAGTGGGGACGAGCGCCGTGAAGACACGAACGCGGACGTCACCTTCGCCCTCCAAGCCGAAGTCCTCTTCAGCAAGGACAGCGCCAAGCTCGGCGACGAGGCCAAGGCCCGCATCGAGACGATCGCCGAGGAGATCAAGAAGCAGAACGCGACCCGGATCCGCGTCTTCGGCTTCACCGACAACCTCGGCTCCTCAGCCCACGGCGACATCCTGTCCAAGCAGCGCGCCAACGCAGTACAGGCGGTCCTCGACCAGGACCTGAACGACCCGAACGTCACCTTCGACGTGCGCGGCTACGGCGAGCAGTACCCGATCGCCGACAACTCCACCGAGGAAGGCCGGAAGAAGAACCGACGAGTCGAGGTCTCGTTCCCGCGCACGCAGAGCTGACCGCAAACGGGTACCAGCAATTCCAGGGCCCGCCTCCTCGCCACCGACACCGGGGAAGGGCCTCGCTCCTTACCCAAGCCGGCGGTCGGGAAGCGTCCCAGTTCCACTGTCCTGGACGGCTCACCGTCAGCGTCGGCCGACGAGAAGCACTTGACGTATACGTCACGCATACTTGTGGCGTGCCCGACGTCATGATTCGCGTGCCCGCCGAAGTCCGTGACCAGCTTGCCGCCGTAGCGGAAGCACGAGGGACCAGCCTCCGTGCCCTCATCGAGGAGATAGCTGCTCAGACGCCGACTCCCGAGCAGATCAAGGCGCGGGCGGATCGAACGCGTGCCCTGCTCGCCGAGCGGTTCGGGCATTACGTGACGGATGAGGAATCCGCCGAGATGCGGCGCAAAATGCGGGCGGCCACCGCCGCTCACCGGGCTGCTCTTGCAGAGGTGGAGTCGCCGCCTCCGTGCGCGACCAGCTTCCCCAGCGGTGGCGACCCGGCACCTCCGAGGAACGCGGTCGGCCCTGGCACGTAGGGTTCCCGCCATGGCGCTGACGGACATAACCCGCACCGAGGTCCACAAGGCGATCGAGGAGTACGACCGACTCGGCCGCGATGCATTCCTCCGGCACTACGGTTTCGGACGCGCCCGCCGATATCTACTCCTGCACGGTGGCCGGCATTACGACTCCAAGGCGATCGTCGGCGCCGCGCACGGTTATGTCGGGGCATGCGCCTACCTCCGGCCTGCGTGAGGGGGCACACGTATGAGTGACGGCACTCCTCAAGCGCAAGGCCAGCATTGACCGATCGCGTGCCTTGCATGGTGAGTTCACCCGCGAGTTCCAGGAGGAGCTGTGAATCACACCCGGTGGAAGCTGTCGCAGCAGCGGAAGACTGCTGAGGGCGGCGTCGAACCGCCAGAGGTGGTCGCGGGGCGTGAGCAGATCCGGCTGGCTCATGCGCTCGGGCAGCTGGTATACGACCGCCGGGCAGCTCTTGGGCTGCCGCAGTCCGCTCTGGGGGAACGTCTCGGGATGAGCGTCGATGAAGTGGAGGCCGTGGAACTGGGCGGCATGCTGCCTGTCACCGTGGATCTGCTCGTCAGGCTGGCCACTGCGCTCGACGTCACGGTGGATCTGCATGTCGACTCTGGTGGGCAGAACACCGTGGCGTTCGAAGAGCACGCGGCGTGATCGGCGGAACCCACGGTACCGCTGTTACTCCAGCGTTGGTCATTCGTGCGTCCAACTGCACCCAGCTCGGCCATGGTCCCCGCCTCCGCCTCCAGCACGTGTTGTGAGCGGAGCCAGGTAGGTCGCGGCTCGGGCCGGGCAGCCACCCAACCGAGTACTCCTACTCATGTCCTCGCATGTGTCCTACTGCCACAGTGGCTACAGCGGGTCTTCCAGCGCGGCGCTGTTGAGCAGACAGTCGGGCGACGTCGGTGATCCTGAGCAGGAGTGCTTTCCGGCCAGCTGTGCTCCGCGTTGGCGTCAGTATTCTGTAAGGCCCCAAGATCCAGCTATCGTGCTGGAGTTGCTTCTGTTACAGATAGAAATGTCAAGGGCACTGTCAGCAAGTGCTGAGGTGCTGACTGCACGGGGAGGGCGCAGTGACCGAGGCGGCTGGGGATCCGCAGGCGACTGCCGCCGCACTGGAAACAGCTGCCGGGGCAATGGCGGCGTCCGGCATCGGTCCGATCGCTGGGCTCGGTGCCGGCATGGCCCAAGCGCTGCGCGTCGAGGGTGAGACGCTCACAACCTTTAAGAATCGGGTGGATGCCCTCCTGAAGCAGCTGGAGGAGTCGAAAGCGGCGCCGCACAGGATCGCGCATGGCGCGCTGCCGGCTGGACGTCTGGGCAACTTCGACGAGGCTGATGAGCTGCACACCGCCTACACCCATGTGCACTCCCAGCTGGAGAAGCTGTCCAAGACGCTGGCGCTACAGATCGAAGGGCTGGTCGTCACGGTCGATGCGTCCAAGTCCGGCTACGACAACCTCGACGCCGACGTCCGCGACCGCCTGAGCCGGATCCGGATCAAGGCCGACGACTTGCTCCGCGATCACTCAGGGCACGGGGCGAAGGAACGTACTGGCAGCGGTTCTTCGGGGATGACTGGTCATAACCAGCACGTGTCCGGGCCCTCGGACGCAGATGCTGGAGGTCTGTGATGCTTGTGTCGATGAAGGAGGGCATTGCGGTGTCCGCGGCGGGGTGGCTCTGTGTCTGATCTGGGCAGTTGGGCGTGGCGTGGGATCAAGCAGTCCCGGTTTTTCGTCCAGGATCCCGAACAGCTGTGGGCGATGGTCGAGGCCGCGGACGCAACCGCTGCCTCAGACCTCGGTGATCTGCTGACCCAAGCAGCGAAGACGATCAATCAGATCGGTAACGATCTGTGGAAGCACAGCCTGTCGGTCGAGTGGAAGGGCGAGGGCGGCGAGGCGTTCCGGACGTGGATCTACCAGGCTTCCCAAGCCACCCTGAGCCTAGGCGACTACAGCGAGAACGCGGGAAAGTGGCTGGGCCATGCGGCGGACACGCTGCACGAGGTCAAGCCCCAGCTGGAGATCCTGCGGAAGCAAAGTGCCACCGCGCGTTCGGTGCTCGATGCGCACGTGGCCAAGTCCACCGACGTCGGCAGTCATGACGGCGGCCCGTCGGACGCCGCGGTGAAGAAGGCCAAGACCTCGTACGCCAACGACAGTGCCGAGGCGGGCGGCTTGATGATGAAGCTCGCTCAGTCGTATACCGCTTCGACGGAGCAGATCAATGCGCTGGAGGCGCCTAAGTTCCCCGAGCTGCCAGAGCAGTTCGTGCCGCAAAGGATTCATGGCGGAGCCTACATTTCCGTCCCATCCTCGCGCGGCGGCGTGGGAGGTCCGGAACCGGAACCTGTTCAGTCACCGGAGCACAAGGCCATCCTTGGTGCCAGGCCAAGTGAGGCGAACTCGCTGCCGAGCAACTCGCGTCAGCATGTGTCGAATGAGCCGGTACTGCCACATGCGACGCATCAGCGCCTTGCAGACCCTACGAACACGACGATCGACAGTGTGGACATCCGCCCGCCCGCTCCAAATGCTCCTCCAACTCCTGCGGTTTCTCCTCCGGGTAACAGCGCCCCGGACGTAAGGACACCGCCGCCAACCGGTTCGCTGCCGCCCGCGTTCGGAGGAAGAACTACACTTCCACAGGGTCCTAGAGGGCTCGGAGGAAGTTCCCCATATGGTGGCCGGAATTCAGTGCCCACGCCTTCCGAGCCCATCACGTCCGGTACCCCACGCGCGTCGATACCGGGACGTGGGCGGCTGCCTGGCGCTGGCCCCCTCGGCCCTGGGAGCCAGCCCGCGCCTGGGCGTGGAACGCCCAGTGCAGCCCCGGGTGGCCGCGTCAGCAACGGCATCACCGGTGGTCGTCCCACCTCTCCGACTACCGGACAGCCCGCTGCCGCGATCCCTCGCGGCAACGTCATCGGCGGCACCCCGAGCCAACCGCAGACCCCCACGGGCCGTCGCAGCATCACTAGAAGCACGAGCCCAGGTGCCGCGCATGCCCGCGGCGGAGGCCGTATGACTGAACCCGAGGGCGGAGCGCAGCGCGCGGGGCTGTCGGCACGCGCCGACGGGATCGCTGGTGGCCAGCCGAAGCCGTCCCAAGGACGCGGCAGGACACCTCGCACACCGGGGAGCGCGCAAGGGGTACGAGGCGGGAACGCTGGGGGCAGCCAGCCAAGGCGCGACGCGGGGGGCCGAGACGCCTCTGCCCCGTCCCGCAAACGGCGTACTGAAGATTCTTCCTCGAATCGTGGTGAGCGCACCGCTCACGACAAGCGTTCCGAAAGCCGTCCGGATCAGTGGACAGAGACGGAAGAGGAGTACAGCCGACCAAGCCCGCCGCGCCTGCGCAGCGGGCCCGATGGACAAGCACGACAAGAAGGATGACCATGCCCACCCGTAGCAAGCAGGCCATACGGCATGGCCAGGTCGTGTCAGTCATCGCAGGCGTTCTGCTGGCGGCCGTCTCCGTGACGCCCGCATACGCCAGCACCGTCCGCGACCAGCAGTGGTACCTGGACGCCATGCAGGCTGATCAGATGTGGAAGACCAGCACGGGCAAAGGCGTCACGGTCGCAGTAATCGACAGCGGTGTCCGGGACGACATTCCCGACCTGCGCGGGCAGGTCCTGCCGGGCAAGAACTACTCCAGGTATCCAGGGGACGAACACTCGGACTACGACGGCCACGGCACCAGCATGGCGGTCATGATTGCCGGCACCGGAGCCAAAGGGCGCGTGACTGGTTCCTATGGTCTGGCTCCGGGGGCAAAGATCCTCCCGATTCGAGTTCCGGACTTCATCGAGCGGAGCCGTCCTGATACCGATGGCAACCCGGACGACTATCCCACCTTCATGGCGAAGGCCATCCGGTATGCAGCCGATTCGGACGCCCAGGTCATCAACATCTCGCTGGCGAGCACGGCCCACTCACTGCAGCTGACTGATGCCGTCGCCTACGCTCTCGCCAAGGGCAAGCTGATCTTCGCGGGCGTGGGCAACGACGGCGCCGGTCTCAACAAACTGGAGTACCCGGCGGCGACCCCCGGCGTGGTGGGCGTCGGAGCAATCGACAAAAACCTCAAGGTCACGAAGGAGTCCCAGCACGGCCCCCAGGTCGACCTGGTCGCCCCGGGAGCAGACATGGTCGCCGCCTGCCTCGGCGGCACGGAACTGTGCAAGACGCACGGCACCAGCGACGCCACCGCCATTGCCTCCGCCTCCGCCGCCCTGATCTGGTCCAAGCACCCGAACTGGACGAACAACCAGGTCCTGCGAGTCATGCTGAACACCGCGAGCAAACCCAAGAACGGCAAGGAGCGCACCGACTACCTCGGCTACGGCACGGTGCGCCCCCGTATCGCCCTTACGAACCCTGGTGACCCCGGCCCGGCGGACGTGTACCCGCTGCCCGACTTCAAGCATGCCGCGCATTCTTCGTCCGGTGGATCGGCCTCCGCTTCTCCGAAGCCCGAGAGCCAGCCGTCGGCTGCCGCGTCCAATGCCAACGATGACCAGACGGTCTGGATTTTCGCGGGCGTTGGAATTGTCGTGCTTACCGGTGCGGTGCTCGTCGGCGGAGCCGTCCGCAAGCGTCGGCGCGCCGCATCCGCCGACCGCCGAGACAGTAACTACGGGGGGAGGCCCTGACATGGCGTGGGACGAGTGGGAACAGCTCAAAGCCGATGCCAAGACTCGCGGCTCCACCCACATGCAGCTCAACCACCTGGCCGACCCGGTCGACGGCGGCGGCCCCAGCACCTACGGTGACCTCAAGGTCAGCAACGGCGATCTCGCACAGATCGGCAAAGAGGCTCACTCGCTCTACACCCAGCTGTGGGACAAGGCGCGGGTCGCGCAGACCACGAGCGAGTCGGCCGCCGGCGACCTCACCCAGCAGGGATTCACCCTGGGCAAGGGCCTGAAGCACGCGGCTCAGCGCTGGGACGACCAGTTGAAGTCGCTGCTGGACGCGTGCGCTCAGATCTCCAACCACATGCATGTCACCCAGAAGATCCATGCCGGTGACGACGGCTACATCGCACGCACGATGAGCAGCATCGACACCCTGGACGCCGGATTCGACGACCGCGTGGGAGAACCGGGCAAGAAGAACCCGGTCTACTCCCCCAAGAAGAAGCACTGAGCGAGGCCGCCGAGTGAAGTTCGAAGACCTCTATCAAGCCAACTTCAAGCAGCTCGACGCCGCCGTCGACGACTGGGGCCTGCTCGTCCACAACCTGACGGAACTGCAGAAGCAGGCGAAGGACGGGCTGCACAACAAGGCGGTCAAGGCCGACTGGCACGGCGTGAACGCCGGTGTCTCCAAGGAGTTCATCGGCAAGACCGCCGGCGAGTTCGAGGACGCCACCAAAGAGGCGACGTCGGTCCACAACATCCTGCTGGACACCCGGAACGAGCTGAAGCAGCACAAGCAGCAACTGCACCAGGCCATCGAGAACGGCCGCAAGAAGAACCTCACCGTGATGCCGTCGGGCGACGGCGGCTTCATCGTCACCATGACCGTCCATCCCGACCGCGCCGCGCACGGCGCCAAAGTTCCCGACCACAGCGTCGCGGACGAGGAAGCCCTGCGCAACGAGGTGCAAAAGATCCTCGACAACGCCGCGAAGAGCGACAGCACCGCGTCCGGCGTCCTCATGGCACTCGTCGACGAGAGCGAGTACGGCTTCTCCGGCGCCGTCTACAAGGACCGCGACCAGGCGGAGAAGGCCGTACAGGAGGCCGACGAGCTGGCGAAGCTGGCGCGAAAGGATCCGTCGAAGCTAACCCCTGCCGACTTCGACAAGATCAATGCGGGCCTGAAGCAGTACCACAACGACCCTCTGTTCTCTGAGGAGTTCGCCGAGCAGTTGGGTGCCCAGGGCACGGAGAAGTTCTGGCTCGGCCTCACCGACGACCGCGAGGGCGCGCATCTGGGCTACGAACGCGGATACAAGTACGCCGAGCTGCAGAAGAACCTGAGTCTGACCCTGGCCACCGCGAGCCAGTCGGACAGCGTGGGCATGACGGCGTGGAAGCAGCAGGTGATCGCGACTGGCAACAAGGCAGTCGGGACCCACGGCGACGTGCTCGGCTTTCAGGTGATGAGCAACCTGATGCGCAACGGCGACTTCGACGACACGTTCATGAACGACTACGGTCGCACGCTGATGAAGACCGAACGGTTCTACACGCACGACGGCAAGAACGTGGCCTGGCAGGCGAACATCTGCCCACAGCTTAACTACGAGGGCACGGACGGCGGATGGGACCCGCTCAATGGGTACCTGAAGGGCCTGGCGAACAACCCCACAGCTGCCACGAACTTCTTCAACGACGACTTCATCCCACAGGACGGAGACCACAAGAAGGCCGTCTCCAACTTCGACTACCTCTTCAAGCAGCGCCAGTGGCCGATGGACATCCACGACACCCACGATGTCCACAGCATCGCCGGCCAGGACTACCTGGCCCAGGCTCTGGAGGCGGCAGCAACGGGCCACCCGGCGGGCGAAATGCCGACGATCGATACCCCGGCACACACCAGCGCCCAGACCAAGCTGTTCGAGGAGATCGTCTCCGCCACGGCGGACAAGCAGGAACTCCTCACCGACCGTGGCTACATGTCCGACAGCTTGGGGCAGATCGCCTCGGAGTACCTGCCGGACATCAACCGGGCCAACAGCGACTTGCCGCACACGGACCTGCTGTACCCCATCGATGGCTCTGCGGCCCATCTCGACAGCCCCAGCGTGAACAAATTCCTGTTCGCCGTGGGACAGAATCCCGAGGGATACGCAGCCGTCGAAGTGGGCCAGAAGGCCTACATGTCGAACCTGCTGCAGTACCACCTGAACCCCGACCTGCCCGCCGACCACCGCTTCACCAACGATCACAATCTTCTCGTACAGACAGTCGCAGAGAGGAGCGGAGAGGTCTCCGGGATCCTCAGCCAGGGCCGCATGGAAGCCATCGGACACGCGGCGAAGGGGCAGGACGATTCCTTCGATCATGCCGTCGCCCAGTATCAGAACCTGATCTCCGGTGGCGTCGGTACCGTCGTCGGCGTCGGCACGTCATTCATCGGTTCTCCCGTGGCCGGGGGGATTGTCGGCGGGGCTGCAGGCACCGGGACAGGCGCGGTCATGCAGTGGCTGTTCCAGGACGTCCAGGGTTCCGCGGCGGATGACGCTCAGGACGACGAAGGAAAGGTCTGGAATCACGGCTTGAATCGCAACAGCGCGTACGCACAACGGGCGGCAGAGCAGGCAGTGAACCGCTATCACCTGAGCCCAGACCTTGTGAGCTACGCACAAATCTCCGCACATCAGGGCTACTACAACGCCCAGGCCATTATGCACGGCCAGGCGCCGGGCAGCACTGCGGATGTTCCATAATGAACAAAGGAGAGTCTTTGAACACCCGCCGACGCTACGCGGGAATGCGTCTCGCTGTCGTCGTAACCGCGACTGGCGCTCTCCTGGCCTCTCTCTCCGGATGTAGCGACCAAAAAGAAAAGCGCCAGTATGCAGTCCCGCACTCCTTGTGTGGGATCCCAGTCGATAGCAATACGCTGGCACCGTTCATGCCGCCTGGTCGAAAGCTTACCGTCAAGCGGGACACGACCAACAGTTTGGCATCAATTTGCGAGATCCGCGTTGATTCCCGCCAGGCAGTGCAGACTGAGCAAATGTGGTTGTCGGACGCCCCCAACACAGCCTACTTCGTGGGAGGGGCGGCCAATTCCAAGCTCGATCACGAAGCCGAGGATGGACGGTTCCTCTATTCCGGCTGGGAAGCATTCGGAAAAACACACCAGTGCACGAGTGAGAAGCTCCTGAACAGCCAACTGTTCACCGCATTCCAGATGAACTCGTCGAACCACCAGGACGCCGACGCGATGAAGCAACTCATCACCGCATACACAAAAGCCGTCGAAAAGACAGACACCTGCAAACACGGCCTGAGCTTCGGATCCTTGACGCACAATCGGTGATGGAAACCCTCCCCCCTGGGGTCAATGCTGCGCAGTTACCAGCGGCTTTCGGTGCACAGCGAGACCGGCGAAAGCCGGTTCCTCGACATTCATGAGTTCTGGCCTTGGAGCCCTTCAAGGCGCGCTGATTCTCCGGGAGTGCGTCGTAGCCTTAGTCCTCTACGACTATGTCGGCGCCGGCGGCACCAACGACGGCAAGTCCTGGATCCACACGCTGGCCCGTCCGCGGTCGAGCACCGGCGAACGCCTTGCCACAGAGTTGCGCCCTGGCAGCGCGGGGTCCCCATACCGTTGAGGATCACCTTTGGTCGGCTTCGACGGTGACCTGAACACCCACGTCCAGCCCCCACTCCGCCATGGCCCCCGCCTCCGCCTCCAGCACATGCCGGGCCCGCAGGCGGGGCCGACCCAGGCGGCCTGGCTGCATCGTGCGGACCGCGAGGACGGTCAGGCGGCGGTCCAGGTATGCGACGTCGATCGGGATGCGCATGCCGAAGGTGTGCACCCCGCTCGCTGGGGAGAGGAGCATTGCGCCGTCGAGCGCGTCCCGGCCCAGTAGCCCCTTCGTCCGGGCCCGGTAGGAGGTCGAGATCTCCAGCGGAACGGTCAGCACAGCCCCGTCTCCCTCGCTCCCGTGCCTGTGTACGACCAATCGACCCCGCCCGTCCCGCCGCCGCGCCATCCCAAGGCCACCTCCGCAGTGACCGTACCCACGAGGATGCGGGGAACGCCTATGGGTGGTGCTGCCGTTGGGCCGCCCGCTTCTTGGCCAGTGTCGTGCTTCCGCGAGGCATGCAGGGTCGTCTCGGCGGGTTAGCGGGGCGAGAGGCGGTTGGGGTGTCGCTGGGCTCGAAGACACCCGGTGATAAAGGAGTTGTCCCAGTTGCCTCCTCGCACTAGGAAGAGGTCCATGACTGGACTTGGCGCCGTATTCCGACCTCAACTCCCCCCCGAGCGGCTCCGCGAAGTGGCCCGGCTCGCGGACGAGACCGGACTCGAAGAACTCTGGCTGTGGGAAGACTGTTTCCTGGAGGGCGGTGTGTCCACGGCGGCAGCCGCTCTCGCCTGGACCGAGCGGGTGCGCGTCGGCATCGGGCTGTTGCCCGTGGCGCTGCGGAACGTCGCCGTCACCGCCATGGAGGCCGCCTCACTGGAGCGCATGTTCCCCGGCCGGTCCATCCTGACCGTGGGGCACGGGGTGCAGGACTGGATGGGACAGGTCGGTGCGCGGGCAGCCTCGCCTCTCACGCTGCTCGGTGAGCAACTTGACGCCCTGCGCGCACTGTTGAGCGGTGAGCGGCTGAGTGTGCAGGGCCGGTACGTCCAGCTGGACGACGTCGGCCTCGACTGGCCCCCTCAGCGGCCGGTCGACGTGTTCGCCGGTGCCACCGGACCCCGTTCGCTCCGCCTCACCGGTGCCAAGGCCGACGGCACCCTCCTGACCGCCTCCACCTCGCCGGACGGCGTACGGCAGGCCCGGCGGCTCATTGAGGAGGGGCGTCGGGAGGCGGGGCGGGACGGAGCGCACAAGGTCGTCGTTTATCTCCTCGCCGCCACCGGGGACGACGCCGCCGCCCGGCTGCGTGCCGAACTCGTCGCCGAGGGGCTGGAGTCTGCCTCTGACGTCGGTGTCGCGGGTGACGCCGCCGCCGTGGCCAAGGCCGTGCAGCGGATGGCCGATGCCGGTGCCGACACCGTCGTGCTGCAGCCGACGGCGGACGAGCCCGACCCGGAGGGCTTCGTGCGCTTCGTCGCGGAGGAGGTTCGGCCCCTGGTGCCGTAGAACCTTGGTGCCGTAGAACGCAGAGGCGTTGTCAGTGGGGCCTGCCACACTCGCCACCATGACGGACGACAAGTACAGCGATGTGAGTCTGCGGCCTGTCCGCGAGGCAGACCTCGAGTGCTTCCTCGCCTACGAGCACGAACCGGAAGCCGTCCGGCGGTCGAGGTTCACGCCTCGGCCGCGGGAGGCCTTCCTGCGGCACTGGCGCGAGCGGGTGCTCGGCGGCCCCGACTCCCTGGTGCGGACGGTCGTCGCCGACGGGGACGTGGCCGGGAACGTCCTCTCCTGGACGGAGGGCGAGCGGCGCTTCGTCGGCTACTGGCTCGGGCGGCCGTACTGGGCCCGCGGCGTCGGCACCCGGGCCCTCGGCCTCTTCTTGGAGCTGGAGCGGGTACGGCCCCTGTACGCCGACCCGTTCTCCGGCAACGCCGCCTCCGTGCGCCTGCTGGAGAAGCACGGCTTCGCACGCGCCGGCACGGTCCGGTACGGGGAGGACGAGCACGTCCTGTTCGTGCTGTCCCACCCCGACGAGGCCGACCGGTGAGCGGTGTCCCCGAGCCGTGGGTGTGCGTGGCGCGGGAGGCGCAGGAGCCTCGGGGGCTGCGCGTCGTCTTGCGGCTGCGGGCTGCCCGTGGCTTGTCGCGCAGTTCCCCGCGCCCCTAAGGAGTTTGCGCTCAGACCCGCTCGAAGGCGTCCGTCCTCTGGCGCTCTCGCCCTCATGTACGCCCATGCCCCGCACTCGTCCACGTGGCCGCCGATGACCTGTTGCTTGGTCAGTTCTCTGGTTCCGTGACCCGGCGATGGTCGCCCGTCGCCCCGTCGATCAGCTCCCGCAGGATGTCCATGTGCCCGGCGTGCCGTGCCGTCTCCGCGATCATGTGGACGAGGACCCAGCGCAGCGAGACGGAGTGGTCCCGCCAGGACGGGCGGCCCGGCGCGTCCAGGGGCAGCTCGGTGATCATCCGGTCGGCGGCGGTGCGGGCGCGGCCGTAGAAGGCGACGATCTGTTGCGTCGTCTCGCCGGGGGCGATGTGCATGTCCTCGCTCTCGTACGGGTCGAACCACAGGGGTTCCCCCTCGCCCCCGAACGTCTCCACGAACCAGCCGTACTCGACCGAGGCCAGATGCTTGACCAGGCCGAGCAGGGTCGTCCCGGTCGGTGTCATCGGCCGGCGCAGCTGCTCGTCGTCGAGTCCGTCCAGCTTCCAGAGCACGGCGTCCCGGTGCCGGTCCAGGCTCGCGTGCAGCGTTTCCTTCTCTCCGGCGGTGTAGCCGGCGGCAGAAGTCCCAGAGGTCCCAGAATTCTCAGAGGTCGTCATGCACGCGGAAATTAGCAGGACCCGCCGACAACGCCCTGCGACCATGACGTTCATGGCAGACCACCGCTCCTTCGAAGACCTCGTGGCCGAGGGTGCCGCCGTGCCCACCGAGGGGTGGGACTTCTCCTGGTTCGAGGGGCGGGCCAGCGAGGCACGGCCCTCGTGGGGGTACGCCCGCTCGGCGGGGGAGCGGCTGGCCCGGGCCGAGGCCGCGCTCGACATCCAGACCGGGGGCGGGGAGGTGCTCGACTTCGCCCTGAGCCGGGCCGAGCCGGACCGCCCGCGGCTGATCGCCGCCACCGAGGGCTGGCCGCCCAACGTCGCCAAGGCCACCGCCCTGCTGCGGCCGCGCGGTGCGGTGGTCGTCGCCGCACCGGACGACGCGCCGCTGCCGTTCGCCGACGGGGTCTTCGACCTGGTCCTCAGCCGGCATCCGGTGCACCCCCACTGGGAGGAGATCGCGCGGGTGCTGCGGCCCGGCGGTACCTACTTCGCCCAGCACGTCGGGCCCGCCAGTGTGTTCGAGCTGGTCGAGTACTTCCTCGGGCCCCAGCCGGAGGCCGTGCGCAGCGGCCGTGATCCCGAGCGGGAGCGGGCCGCCGCTCAGGCGGCGGGCCTTGAGGTCGTGGACCTGCGGGCGGAGCGGCTGCGGATGGAGTTCCACGACATCGCCGCCGTCGTCCACTTCCTGCGCAAGGTGGTCTGGATGGTCCCGGGCTTCACGGTCGAGGCGTACGAGCCCCGGCTGCGCGCCCTGCACGAGCGGATCGAGAAGGAGGGGCCGTTCGTCACACACAGCGCCCGGCACCTCTTCGACGTCCGGAAGCCGTCCCACTGACGAATCGGGCATACAGGGCGTATCGCCGCTCAGTTCACTTGGAGTTCTCCCGCGGTTTCCACATCGTTATCGAGTGCGGTTCACACCCGCCCCATCCGTCACGTAGGTTCAGACCAAGGTAATTCACGCCAGCAAAGCTGTGCGGACGGCACCGTGCAGTGGAGGGGGCTGCGCGGTGCCGTGATGCCGCGCAAACCCGTACCGGAACCGTCAAGTCGCCGTTCGCTGACCGGGTAGCCCGTCGGAGGGACCCCCGGACAACTCGCCGACCGTTCCCCAAGACGGCCCAAACCCTCTTGATCTCTCCGTATGTGGCCCGATTCCCTGGGATTCCGCTGTGAATCGGCCCTGAGAAGCCCCTGAATCCACCATTCCGCGCCCACCGGGGCGTCGTCGGTTGATTTCGGAGAGTAGTTGTCTGCCGCCAATGCACGCACCATCCCTTACGAAGGGTTATGGTGGAAACCCCCCCTCGGGCCGGTCCGTCTCCCCCCCACGGACCGGCCCGTTTTTTCATGGGGAACCTCGCGGCGTGCGGCGACCGTCCTTGTTCAGGGGCGCGGGGCCGTATCGATATGCGGCAGGGGTAGGCTCGGCCCCCGCGGTGACCGTACCCGCGCTCAATCCCGGAGGGCTCTGTGAACCTGCGCGACAAGCTGCGCGGCCTGCTCGTCAGGCTCTACGCACGCCGGGTGGAAGGCCACCTGGACCACGCTCAGGTGCCCAAGCACATCGGCGTCATCATGGACGGCAACCGCCGCTGGGCGAAGGCCGCCGGCTCCACCACGGTCCACGGCCACCGGGCCGGTGCCGAGAAGATCGAGGAGTTCCTCGGCTGGTGCAGCGAGACCGACGTCGAGGTCGTCACGCTCTGGCTGCTGTCCACGGACAACTTCGACCGCCCGCAGGACGAGCTGGGTCCCCTTCTCGGCATCATCGAGGACGTCGTCCGCACCCTCGCCGCCGACGGCCGCTGGCGGGTGCACCATGTCGGCACCCCCGACCTGCTGCCGTCCGGGATGCAGCGCACCCTCAAGGAGGCCGAGGAGGCCACCGCCCGCGTCGACGGAATAGTCGTCAACGTGGCCATCGGCTACGGCGGCCGCCAGGAGATCGCCGACGCCGTGCGCTCCATGCTGCTCGACGCGCAGGACAAGGGCGTGTCGATGGAGGACCTCGCCGAGTCCGTCGACATCGACATGATCGGCCGTCACCTCTACACCGGCGCCCAGCCCGACCCGGACCTGGTGATCCGCACCAGCGGCGAGCAGCGGCTGTCCGGATTCATGCTCTGGCAGACGGCACACTCCGAGTACTACTTCTGCGAGGTCTTCTGGCCCGCGTTCCGCAAGGTCGACTTCCTGCGTGCCCTGCGCGACTACGCGGCACGCCACCGCCGTTACGGCGGCTGAGACGCCCCGAACGCCCCGTCGGCCACCAGTGCGACGGGGCGTTCCGTATACCCCGGTTGGGGTGGATGTAACAAGGAGTTCACCGGCGCGCTGTTGGCTGCTTTTGCATGGCGGCGCATGTTCGAGGGCATAAGCCAAGCAGGTCGATGCCCGAACCACGGGCGTCGGATCTCAGCGGGCGGCTCGGGGCCGTCCGCCCGGGAGGCCCTTTGCACCAGCCCGACCGTGCCGTCACTGCACGGAAGCAGCCGCGGAGGTCCGGTGTCCGGCCCGCCGTACGCGGGGGCATGGGACCGGTCGCAATGCTCCCACCCTCCCGGCCCGGCTTCCACTTCGTCGCTCCCCGACCTCATCCGAGGGGGTACGTCCTTCCGTGGTGACCAGCACAAAGCGCCACAAGCCAGACCGGCGCACCTATGTTCTCGACACCAGCGTCCTGCTGGCCGACCCGAACGCCCTGACCCGCTTCGACGAGCACGAAGTCGTGCTCCCCATCGTCGTGGTCACGGAGCTGGAGGCCAAGCGGCACCATCCCGAACTCGGGTACTTCGCCCGCCAGGCCCTGCGCCTGCTGGACGACTACCGGGTGAAGCATGGTCGCCTCGACGCCCCCATCCCGATCGGGGAGCTGGGCGGAACGGTCCGTGTCGAGCTCAACCACTCGGACCCCAGCGTGCTGCCCACCGGCTACCGCCTGGGGGACAACGACTCCCGCATCCTCGCGGTGGCCCGCAATCTGCAGGCCGAGGGGTTCGACGTCACCGTCGTGTCGAAGGACCTGCCGCTCAGGATCAAGGCCTCCTCCGTCGGCCTGCAGGCCGAGGAGTACCGCGCCGAACTCGCCATCACGGAGAACTCCGGATGGACCGGAATGTCCGAACTGACGCTCCCCGGCGAACAGGTGGACATCCTCTTCGAGGAGGGGCATGTGTACGTCCGGGAGGCCTCCGACCTCCCCGTGCACACCGGCCTGACCATCCAGTCCGAGCGCGGCAAGGCGCTCGGCCGCATCACTGCCGAGGGCAACGTCCGCCTGGTGCGCGGTGACCGGGAGGCGTTCGGCATCAAGGGCCGCAGTGCCGAGCAGCGCATCGCGCTCGACCTGCTGCTCGATCCGGACGTCGGGATCGTCTCGATGGGCGGCCGGGCCGGCACCGGCAAGTCGGCGCTCGCGCTGTGCGCGGGCCTGGAAGCGGTCCTGGAGCGCCGCCAGCACAAGAAGGTGATGGTCTTCCGGCCGTTGTACGCGGTCGGCGGGCAGGAGCTGGGCTATCTGCCGGGCAGCGAGGCCGAGAAGATGAGCCCCTGGGCACAGGCCGTCTTCGACACGCTCTCCGCGGTCACCAGCCGCGACGTCATCGAGGAGGTCACCGCGCGCGGCATGCTGGAGGTCCTGCCCCTGACCCACATCCGGGGCCGCTCCCTGCACGACGCGTTCGTGATCGTCGACGAGGCCCAGTCGCTCGAACGGAACGTCCTGCTGACCGTTCTGTCCCGAATCGGTGCCAACTCGCGGGTCGTTCTGACCCATGACGTGGCACAGCGGGACAATCTGCGCGTAGGCCGCTACGACGGTGTGGTCGCCGTCGTGGAGAAGCTGAAGGGGCATCCGCTCTTCGCGCACGTCACGCTGACCCGGTCCGAGAGGTCCCAGATCGCGGCCCTTGTGACCGAAATGCTCGAAGAAGGCCATATCTGAGCAAGCTCAGTTGGCGCCGTCCGGCAAAGGCAAAGAGCCTAGCCGGGCGGCGCCTTCGCGCGTGGGGGTTTCCTGAAATCCCCGGGGACAAACGAGGTGTGAGGTTTCACACTCAACTCGGAATTGCCTCCCGGTGTCGGGTTACGGCAGAGTCTCACTCCTGTCAGGCCCCGCATACGACACACCTGTACCCCCAGCGGTACGGCACCACAGAGGCATCACCTTCAACTCCATAGACCCGTCGTATGCCGCCCGAGCACCACACGGCGCTCCCCTCACGGGAGTTGTCCACCGGGCCCGCGCCTCCCGTGACCCCGCAGTTGGGAGGCCAGTGTCAGGGGCACGATTGCGTCCGCCAGGGTCACCGAAGCGGGCGATGCTGGAAGGAAACCGTGTGAGCCGGATTTCGGTCCGGGGATTCGCAGTGGCCTCGGCCACCGCGGTCACCGCCGTCGGAAGCGTCGTCGGTGTTGCCTCGGGCAGCACTGCGCAGAACAACGACGCCGAGGCGACGGCAGCCGACGCCACGCTCCTCGCGGACATACCCGCGGGTCAGCAGGCCCAAGTGCAGACCGCGTCCCTGACGCAGCAGGCCGACGCACAGGCCATCTCCGCCGACGCGAGCGCCAAGAAGGACGCCGAGGAAGCGGCCCGCAAGGCCGCCGCCGAGACCGCGATCGCGAAGAAGGAGGCCGCCGAGAAGGCGGCCAAGGAAGCCAAGGACCGCATCGAGGCGAAGTCCGCGGCCAGCCGCGACGACGCCCGCGACTCCTCCAGCTTCCCGGTGCAGAGCAGCTACAGCGTCGCGCAGATCCAGGCGATGGCGCGTCAGATGGTGGCTGCCGACCAGTTCCAGTGCTTCAGCAACATCGTGGACCACGAGTCCAGCTGGAACTACCAGGCCACCAACGCCTCCTCCGGTGCCTACGGCCTCTTCCAGGCCCTGCCCGCCGGCAAGTACGCGTCCGCCGGCGCCGACTGGCAGACCAACCCGGCCACCCAGATCAAGTGGGGCCTCAACTACATGAACGACCGCTACCACAGCCCTTGTCAGGCGTGGTCGTTCTGGCAGGCCAACCACTGGTACTAGGCCGCCCGGTTTCAGCTCGATCCAGCGCAGCCCCTCCCCGTCCCAAGGAGAGGGGCTTTCGCCATGTACGGTCGTACCCGAACGACTCCAGGGGGGAGTGGTGGCGGACACCCGGGGACGCGGGGGAAGAGGACGGATCATGTCGCGAGTGCCAGGGTGGCTCGGCCGGGTCGGTGCCGGGCTGACCGAGATGAGCGAGCGGCTGGACGAGCGTCGCGCGGAGGTGGAGAAGGACACCGCGCCCGAACCGGCCACCGCTGACCGGACCGCCGAACGGATCGCCGACCCCGTGAAGCCGCCCGCCCCCCGGCCGGCCGCACCTGCCACACCCGCCGCACCTGCCGGTCCCCGCCCCGACCCCGCCGAGGCCGTGCCCTGGGGCGTGCGCGTCGCGGCCGAGGCGGGCTGGCGCCTGCTGGTGCTCGCCGGCACCGTGTGGATCCTGATGAAGGTCATCAGCGCCGTACAGCTGGTGGTCTTCGCCTTCGTCATCGCCCTGCTGATCACCGCGCTGCTCCAGCCGACGGTCGCCCGGCTCAGGCGCCGCGGGGTGCCGCGCGGCCCGGCCACCGCGATGACCGCCATCCTCGGCTTCGTCATCATGGCCCTGATGGGCTGGTTCGTGACCTGGCAGGTCATGGAGAACATCGACACCCTCTCCAACCAGATCCAGAGCGGCATCGACGACCTGCGCAACTGGCTGCTGAAGAGCCCCTTCCACGTCACCGACAAGCAGATCAACCAGATCGCCAAGAACCTCCGCGAGGCCATCGGTGCCAACGCCGACCAGATAACGTCCGCGGGCCTGGAAGGCGTCCAGGTCATCGTCGAGGCCCTGACCGGCATCCTGCTGGTGTTCTTCTCGACGCTGTTCCTGCTCTACGACGGCGAGCGCATCTGGCAGTGGTTCCTGAAGCTGGTGCCCGCCGCGGCCCGCCCGGGCGTGGCCGGCGCCGGCCCGCGCGCCTGGCGCACCCTGACCGCCTACGTCCGCGGCACGGTCCTGGTCGCCCTGATCGACGCCATCTTCATCGGCATCGGCATCTACTTCCTGAACGTGCCGATGGCCGTCCCGCTGGCCGTCTTCATCTTCCTGTTCTCCTTCATCCCCCTGGTCGGCGCGGTCGCCTCCGGCGCGCTGGCCGTGATCGTGGCGCTGGTGACACAGGGCGTCTTCACGGCCGTCATGACCCTGCTCGTGGTCCTCGCCGTCCAGCAGATCGAGGGCCACATCCTGCAGCCGTTCATCCTGGGCCGCGCGGTCCGCGTCCACCCGCTCGCGGTGGTCCTCACGGTGGCGGCCGGCGCCATGGTGGCGGGCATCGGCGGCGCGGTGGTGGCCGTACCGCTGGTGGCGGTGACGAACACGGTGGTCGGGTATCTGCGCGTGTACTCCCAGGAAACGGCCCGGAACCAGGTGCTCGAAGAGTCTTCAGCGGTAGAGGACGACGAGGGAGACGAGCAGCAGCGTGGCCGAAGCGGTGAGCCCCAGGATCCGGTAGCGGCTCCAGGCGGCGAGCGCGAAAGAGCCTGACCAGGCTCCTCCGACGAGGGTGGCAGCCCACCAGCCTGCCGTCGCCTGCGCGGCCGCGAGAGGAAGCGGCGCCAGCAGGAACGTCGGGGGGATCACGGCGATCCGTGGCCTGATGTCCAGCCGCTTGTAGACGACGGTCAGGACGATCACGGCGATCGTCATGGTGAGGGGGATGGCTGTCACGCCCCTCCAGGTGACGCAGATGCTGTCGGTGGTCGCGCACGCCCGGTCGTCGTGCTGCCTGACCCACGACAGGTAGGTCGCGGCGCCGGTGGCCAGAACCGCGCCCGTGACGGCCGCGCCCGACACGCGGGGCAGCACGGGCCGTGGTTCCGTGCGGGGGGTGTTCATGCGTGCAGCCTTCCGCAAACGATGGCCGGGGGCCTGAGTACGGATACTCAGGCCCCCGGATCAGCTATGTGTCACATTCCCCGAAGCGTCTGCTCCAGGTTGTCCGCGTAGAGGCGAGCCCCCGCGATCTTGGGGTGGAAGGACTGCATGGACGCATTCGGCATCTCCTCGTCCGCCTTCTCCCGCCCGTTCTCCACGATGGCGTTGATGGTCTCCGGATTGCCGCAGGCCGCCTTGCCGTCGAACCGGTCCCGCGGGTCGGAGAAGACCACCCACGATCCGGCGTCCGTGGTGGCACCCTTCATCTCGGTCGCGAGATTGTCGGCCAGCGAGCGCACCCAGTCGTTCTCGACGGTCTCGTACGCACCGGGAAGGCAGCTGTGGTCCTTCTCAATCAGGCGCGGGTAGCCCATGAGGACGACCTTCGCCTTCGGGGCCAGGGTGTGAATCGCGTTGAGCGTCTTGACGATCTGCGGGCGCACGGCGTCGTGCAGCCACTTCGGCGCCCAGTCCTTCAGGTCACCGGTCGTGCCGCCCGTCTTGTCGCCGGTTGCGGGATCGATGTTGTCCAGCTCCGTGTACGGGCACGTGCTCAGCTGCGGGTCGGCCAGGTCGACGCACTTCTTCATGATGTCGCTGAAACGGGCGTCGTTGCCGCCGATGCTGAGCGTCACCAGGGTGGTGTTCTGGTCCAGGTACCCGGTGTCGAGCTGTGCCACCTCGCCGGACTGGCCGTCCTTGAGCATATCGAAGGTGCGCGCTCCGGAGCAGGCCACGAAGTGGTAGTCCATCTGCGGGTCAAGGCTGTCGGCCATGGCCCCGATGGAGCTGGAGTACCCCGGAAGCGTCGCCTGCCTCGACCAAGCCAGCTTGGAGCGGTGGCACTTGTCGATTTCGTTCTTGTTCTGCTTGTCGTTGTGGTCGGTCTCCTCGTACAGGTCCTTGCCGTTCTCCCCGGTCGCCCCTTCACCCGAGGAGTAGGAGTCGCCCATCGCGACGACGGAGTTGGCCGGCTTGCCCGAAAGGGGCTGGAAGGCGACCGCACCCCAGGCGACGTCCTCGTCCGCGGTTCCGACCTTGGTCGAGTTCGACAGTTCGACCTTCGGGGTGCCGGTGAAGTGGAACGCGCCCAGGCTGACCCATCCGCCCGCGCGCTGGAGCACGACCCGCTGGTGGTGGGTGCTGTCCGTGCCCAGCACGTTGTAGCTGGCCTGCCGGGTCTGGGCGCCGGTGTCGGGAAGGTGCACCAGAACGCGCGCCCAGTTGAGGCTCTGGCCGAGGGTCCAGGTGCCGTTGATGGTCATGTAGCCGCTGTCGCCACCGTAGTGGTCGGCGTCGCGGGTGTGGGTCCACCAGTAGTGGCCGCCGTAGCCACCGCCCACCGAGTGCAGGTCGGCCTTCGCTTCGTAACGGCCTTCCGTGCCGGGGTTGAACGAGAACTGGAAACTTCCTGCGGAGGAGACCGTCGCGCAGCCGCTCTGGTCACTCCAGGTCGGCGTTCCGTTCGGGACGGAGGCGACGACCTTGGAACCGGCCGGAGCGCCGGAGCACACCGGCGTACCGGACTGCAGGCGGTAGCCGCGTCCAGGTTCCGACACCAGCGACTGGTACTTGATGTTCTCGTTGCCGCAGGTGCTGGCGCAGTCGTCCTTCCAGGTCGCATTGGGCTGGTTCCACCAGTACTGCGCGTAGCACTCGGCGTCCGGGCACTTAGGCGGCGTGTTGGGGTCGCAGTTGTTCTTGGAGTTGCAGAACGTGTCGAGCGGCGGCGCGAGGTGCACCCGGTTGTATCGCGCGCTGCCTTCGTACATGTAGGGCTGGTCGTTGCCGTTCCAGTAGGCGGGGCGGAAGCCGGCGGAGGAGAAGCCGGACTCGCCGGGCCAGTCCTGCCGGCCGGTGGTGGCGTAGGAGAAGCCGGTGTCGATGGACCAGGCGGCCCAGCCCATCACCTTCAACTCGTACGGCCAGTCCTGCGGATGCGCGGCGTCCTTGGCGGCGTACGGGTCGATGTCGGTGTCCATGAACGGATGGCCCCAGCCCTTGGCGTAGAGGGGGTTGGCCGGGTTGTTGTACCAGCCCAGGCCCCAGTGCCCGGCATGCTTCGAGGCCTGCGACGGAGGGTTGAAGCCGAGGTTGTAGTTCCACACCGCGGTGAACCAGTTCTCCACCTTGGACGGGTCGTCGTTGTTGACGGTGATCTTCTGGCCGTCCTTGTGGACCTCGTTCCACTTGTCGGCGAGGATCTTCATGGACGCGGCGATGTTCGACGCGTAGTCGATCGCGACCAGCTTCTGCAGGGCCGGGGACAGCTCGGTCTCCTTGTGCCCGCTGTCGTCCACCTTCTCGTGGCCGGCCAGGCGCATGCCGTCGGTGACCTGTCCGACGCCGTAGCCGCAGTCGGACTTGTCCCAGTTGATCTGCCAGTAGGCGGCCGGGTCACTGGGCTCGGCCTTGTGGCCGTAGTAGCCGTCGACCGCGGCCAGGGGGTTGCCCATCTGCCCCGGGATCGACCCGCCCTCGGCCTGCCACAGGTTGGACTCCTGCGCCATGATGCCGAGCAGCACGTTCGCCGGGATACGGCTCTTGCCGTCACCGCCCGTGAGCGTCGGCTTCGGGAACAGGCCCTGCGGGTCGATGGTGCCCAGGCCGGCCTGGTCGCGGTAGCCGCCCTGCCGGATGTAGTTGGAGTGCAGGTTGCCCCGCACGGCCATGTCGACGGCCCATTCGACCTGGTTCGAGGTCGGCTGCAGCGCCTGTACCTTGACGTCGTTGCGGGATACGGCGCACCAGCGGTCGTCGTCGGTCGGGGAGCTCGCGGTCAGGCCCGCCTTCGAGGAGGTGCCCTTCGACCGGTGCGTCCCGGCGGCCTTGGGGAGGACCGGGGAGGGATTGTTCCCCGAGCCGTCGCCGGCCGCCTGCTGCACGCTCTGCGTCAGCTTGGTCCCGGTGGTGGTGACGATGCTGGTGACCGTCACGGGCTTGTCGCCGTCGTCGGCGGGCGTCGCCGTCTGCGAGGTGGGTTCCCCGGACTTCGTGAAGCCCTTGCCCGCGCCCTTGATGTGCGCCAGGCCGGCGTGCACACCAGGCGTGAGGACCGGCTCGATCGCGAGACGGCCGTGCGAGGACACATCGGTGCCGGCCGGGGCGTTGAGGCGGGTGACGCCGGTTCCCGCGGTGGCGGGGGAGCCCTTGGGGTGGCCGGTGAGGAAGACCCTGCCCGCCTCGCCCTGCATGAGGGCGAGGTCGCCGAGCTTGCCCGAGGCGAGGCTCTTCGGCTTGCCGCTGCCGGTGAACAGCTTGGCGTGCGCCACGGAGTCGCCCTTGCGGACGACGAAGGCGATCGTGCCGTCGGCGGCGGGCCGGATGTCGAACGGGGCACTGCCCGCGTCGGCGAGGTTCTTCACCTTGCCGGAGCGGTCGAGGTGGACCAGGCGGCTGCCGAGCGCGGCCACCGTGCCGTCCTTCACCGGAACCGCGCTGGTGATCTCACCCTTCGCAGCGGCCGTGCCCGTGGTCCTGCCGTCCACGCCCACGGTGATGACGCGAGTCCGCGTCGCCGCGGGATCGTTCATGTCCCGGAAAGCGGTGAACGCGGCTTTGTGCGTCGTGGTGTTGCAGGACGGGTCGAAGTAGGCCAGCGACCCGTTGAACGGCAGCTTCTTCACATGACCCGTCGTCAGATCGACGATGGCGGTGAACGCTCCGCCCTGCATCAGGTCGGGCTTGTTCGTGAAACTGCGCGGCGCGTAGACGACGGCCGCGTGATCGTGGTCCATCAGGCACTGGTTGCCGATCCACGAATCCGCCGGCATGCCCGGCTCCGACAGAACGGCGGCGGTCTTCCACGCGTACGCCTTGCCGCTGTCGGCGACGAGGATGCGCAGACCGTCCGCATCGGCAGCGGCGGTCACCGCACGGTCGGGACTGGTCTTCCAGCCCTTGCCGAGCTTCTTGGCCGGATCCTTCACCTGGCCGGCAGGCGCCGGCGTTGTGGTGGGGTTGGTGGAGGGGTGAGGGTTCGGTGTGGCGACGGCGGGCGCGGCCTGGAGCAGACCGCCGGTCAGGGCGGCGCAGGCCACTACGGCCACAAGCGGCGCGCGAGTTCGTCTCTTGAGTCTCAAGGAAGCTTTCCCCGTATTCCGTTGAGTGTGTGGGCACGCAGAACTGGAGTGTGCGGGCGCGCAGAAGCGGCAGAACTCCACGCCGTGCGATGGCGTGGAGTCCTGCTTACGGCTCTTTCGGCGCTGCCTAGTTGCAGTTCGTCGAGTCCGTCTTCCGGTCGATGATGTAAACGCTGTCGCTCGTGGAGTTCTTCATCAGCGCGGCGACCGTGCCGCAACCGCCGCGGGCGCGGTAGACGGGCCCTGCGTACTGGCTGAAGACGCCCGAGTCACTCGCGCAGCCGTCCGCGGTGTAGTTCGAGCAGAGCGTGATCTTCATCCACTTCGCGCTTCCCAGATTGTTGTCCAGGATGGCGCACGTGGGTGCGTCATTGCTCGCGGGGTTGTCTCCCTTGACGTACACGAAGAGAGTGCCGAAGCGCCTTGAGTCGGGCAGCTGCTCCGCCTTGTAGAGCTTGTATCCCGTGCCGCAGACGGTCGCGGCGCGGGCGACGGAACGGGGCTGGGCCGCCGCGATCGCCTTCGTGTTCTTGTCGGCCTTGGCCGAAACGCTGAGTACCGGCTGGTCGGCTGCGGCGACCTGCGGAGCGGTCAGGCCGAGTATGCCCACGGTGGCCGCGGCTGCGGCAACTGCGGTCCTCGCGGAAAAGTGGCTTCGCACGGACATGAGATCCCCCTGAGGAAGCATTCAACCCGCCTCCCCCGGAAGCCTTGGTCAAGTGGCAGGGGTGGCTGGATGTGAACGGTAATCAGCGGGAGCCAACCAGATCCTCTCTCCCGCTGTCCACGAGGGTTTCTGCGTGCAAATGGAGCCTGTCGTTCCGCTGTGACTCCTTGTGCGCGGATCTTCCTCCAACGCCTGGAAGAACCGGGCAATCGTTCGACCGGCTGGTCACTCCTGGTCCCGATCCGGGGCGAGTCGAGTGGTGGAGGTCACGCGACAAGGCAACGGCCCCTGCCCACCGGGTGGGTGGGCAGGGGCCGTTGCCTTGTTGCGGCGGGTTACTCGGCCGGCTGGGCCAGCACCGCCTCCGCGTCGAGGGTGACGCCGACCGCCTGGACCACAGAGGCGATCTTGAAGGCCTCCTGGATCACCTCACGGTCGACCCCGGCCTTGCGCAGCACCTGCTCGTGCGAGTCCAGGCACAGCCCGCAGCCGTTGATCGCGGAGACCGCGAACGACCACAGCTCGAAGTCGACCTTCTCCACACCCGGGTTGCCGATGACGTTCATCCGCAGACCCGCGCGCAGGGTGCCGTACTCGTGGTCGGACAGCAGGTGCCGGGTGCGGTAGAAGACGTTGTTCATCGCCATGACGGCGGCCGCGGCCTTGGCCGCGGTGTACGCCTCGGGCGTGAGGTTCGCCTTCGCCTCCGGCTCCAGCTCGCGCAGCACGATCGGGGAGCGGGAGGCGATGGCGGTCGCCAGCACCGTGCCCCACAGCTGCTGCGCCGGCAGGTCGGAGTTGCCGATGACCGAGCCCAGGTTGAGCTTCAGGTCCTTGGCGTAGTCCGGTACGCGGGACTTCAGCGAGTCGAGCGACATGGGTCACTCACCGGCCAGCAGCGCGACCGGGTCCAGCGTCTCGTCGCCCTTGCTCCAGTTGCACGGGCACAGCTCGTCCGTCTGCAGGGCGTCCAGGACCCGCAGGACCTCCTTGGGGTTACGGCCGACGGAGCCGGCGGTCACCATGGAGAACTGGATCTCGTTGTTCTGGTCGACGATGAAGACGGCGCGCTTGGCGAAGCCGTCCTCGCCCTCGATGCCGAGGTCGCGCATCAGCTCGTGCTTGGAGTCGGCCAGCATCGGGAACGGCAGGTCGCGCAGGTCGTCGTGGTCCTTGCGCCAGGCGTGGTGGACGAACTCGGAGTCACCGGAGAAGCCGAGGATCTGCGCGTCGCGGTCGGCGAACTCCTCGTTCAGCTTGCCGAACGCGGCGATCTCGGTCGGGCACACGAAGGTGAAGTCCTTGGGCCAGGCGAAGACGATCTTCCACTTGCCCTCGTAGGTCTTGTGGTTGATCGTCTCGAACTCCTTGCCCTTCTCCAGCGAGACGCAGGCGGTCAGTTCGAACTCGGGGAACTTGTCACCGACAGTGAGCACACGCTCTCCTTGCAGCGAGGAATCGCCCCTTTTGAGGGCTTTTCCCTTTGGGTTGGACGCCGTCGATGTTGGCACAGGGTGCATTGATTAGGGAAATAGCTATACTCGGTCATGTTGATCGGAGGGGTCTATCAGTGACCATCAGTAACGGCAGGCGGAGGCAGCCGAGCCTCGCACAGCTGCGTGCCTTCGCCGCCGTCGCCGAGTATCTGCACTTCAGGGACGCGGCGGCCGCCATCGGGATGAGCCAGCCCGCCCTGTCCGGTGCGGTCTCGGCGCTGGAGGAGATCCTGGGCGTGACCCTCCTCGAGCGTACGACCCGCAAGGTACTGCTCTCGCCCGCCGGCGAGCGTCTGGCCGTACGGGCGAAGGCGGTGCTGGCGGAGGTCGGGGCGCTGATGGAGGAGGCCGAGGCGGTCCGGGCGCCGTTCACCGGGGCGCTGCGGCTCGGGGTCATCCCGACCGTCGCGCCGTACCTGCTGCCCACCGTGCTGCGGCTGGTGCACGAGCGGTACCCGCACCTCGACCTCCAGGTGCACGAGGAGCAGACCGCCAACCTCATCGACGGCCTGAACTCCGGCCGGCTGGACCTGCTCCTGCTCGCCGTCCCGCTCGGTGTGCCCGGAGTCGTGGAACTCCCCCTCTTCGACGAGGACTTCGTGCTCGTCACCCCGCTGGACCACTGGCTCGGCGGCCGCGAGGGCATCGCGCGCGAGGCCCTGAAGGAACTGAACCTGCTGCTCCTGGACGAGGGGCACTGCCTGCGCGACCAGGCCCTGGACATCTGCCGGGAGGCCGGCCGCGAGGACGCCCCGGTCACCACCACGGCCGCCGGACTCTCCACCCTGGTCCAGCTCGTGGCGGGCGGCCTCGGCTGCACCCTGCTTCCGCGCACCGCCCTCAAGCTCGAGACGACCCGCAGCAGCCAGCTCCTCACCGGCTCCTTCGCCGAGCCCGCCCCGAGCCGCCGCGTCGCCCTCGCCATGCGCACGGGCGCGGCCCGGGCCGCCGAGTACGAGGAACTGGCGACGGCCCTGCGACAGGCGCTACGACCGCTGCCCGTACGGGTGTTGAACGGCGAGGCTTAGCCACACGACCCCGAGGTCCCCGGCGTCTGAGCCGCACCCGACACCGAGGGCCCGCTACCGGGCCACGGACGGTCCCGGTCGGGCCACAGCCGACGGGCGGGAGGGCACTGCACCGGGCCCGTGTGTGCTGCTGCGCCGCGTCTTTGGGGTGGGGGTCCTGTCGCGCCGCGCCTATAGGTCGGAGGTCTTGTGCCGGCCAGAGCGCTGCCGCGCCGTGCCTTTGGGTTGGGGGCCCGTTCCGGGCCTGGGTGTCGCCGCGCCGCGCCTTTGGGTTAGGGGGCCCGTCCCGTTCCAGACCAGGGTCCTGCCCGCGCCGCAGCTTTGGGTTGGGGGTCTCGTGCCGGGCCCGGGCGCCCCCGCGCCGTGCCTATAAGGTCCCGCACCGGGCCCGGGTGTTGACGTGCCGTGCCTTTGGGGCGGGGGCCTGTGCCGGTCGGGGTGCTGCTGCGCCGCGCCCTTGGGTTGGGGGTTCTGTGCCGGGCCCGGGTCTTGCTACGCCGTGCCTTTGGGTTGGGGGTTTTGTGCCGGGCCTGGGTGTCGCTGCGCCGCGCCTTTGGGTTAGGGGGCCCGTCCCGTTCCGGACCAGGGTCCTGCCCGCGCCGCAGCTTTGGGTTGGGGGTCTCGTGCCGGGCCCGGGCGCCCCCGCGCCGTGCCTATAAGGCCCCGCGCCGGGCCCGGGTGTTGACGTGCCGTGCCTTTGGGGCGGGGGCCTGTGCCGGTCGGGGTGCTGCTGCGCCGCGCCTTTGGATTGAGGGTCCTGTGCCGGGCCCGGGTCCTGCTACGCCGTGCCTTTGGGATGAGGGTTTTGTGCCGGGCCGGGGTGCTGCCGCTCCGCGCCTTTGGGCTGGGGGTCTCGTGCCGGGCCCGGATGCCCCCGCGCCGCGCCTGGAAGAACCCGCGCCGGGCTGAGCTCCCCGCGCACGCCCCCGCAAGCCGAGGGCCCCCGCGTCAGGAAGGGGCCCTCGGTCTGCGTAGTTCTACTCGGTTCGTAGTCCGTCCGGGCGCATCAGGCGTAGCAGGGGCGGCAGGCTGAGCACGGTGACTGCGAGGACCACCGCCGCGCCGACGCCGGTCATCGACAGCACGCTCGACCAGTCGACGGTCACCGGGGTCGCCGTCATCTTCAGCAGCACCGCGCCCAGCGTCAGGCCCACGGTCGAGGCCAGAAGCAGGCCGAGGGTGATCGGGATGGCCGTCTGCCACAGCACCGACAGGCCCAGGGTGCGGCGCCGGGTGCCGAAGGCGACCAGCGACGACAGCAGCTTGCGCCGTTCGCGCAGCTGTTCCAGCTGGGAGACCAGCAGGCTCGCGCCGATCAGCGCCAGCACACACGCCGCGCCGACGAACAGGCCGGTGCGCAGGGAGGTGTACTTCGTGGACTGCTCGATGGCCGTCCAGTTGTAGGTGTCCGCGACCGGATCCAGCCTGGCGGCCGTGTTGCGCACGTGCTCCTCCGCGTCCCGCACGGACTCGTCGAGGCGGACGAGGACCCTGCGGGACAGCGTCGGCGCGGCCTTGGCGGGCAGCGCGGACGGGGTGACCAGCAGGCCGGAGATGTTCTCCAGCGAGTCCTTGCGGGCGCCCGCCTGCTGAAGACCGGCCGGCACGGTCCAGGAGACCTCGCGGCCGCGGGTGTCGGAGTAGGTCGGGTCGATGTAGACGTGCCGGCCGGGCCGCAACTGGGCTCGCATGGCTGCGTCGTAGTCGGTGTCGGACGCGTCCGGGTTGCTCAGCGCGAACACGTCGCCGTCCCGGCAGGACGGCAGGTGGGCCAGCTCCTGCAGGGCGGCGCAGTCGCCGACGGTGAGGCCGACCGAGGTGTCCGGGTCGCGGCGCTGCCCGGAGAAGGTCCCGGTGGACAGCGCCACCGAGGCCCGCACCCCCTTGGTCCGCTTGAACTCCTTGCCCGCGAGCGCCACCTGGGTGTGGTCGGACAGGTCGACCTCCATCTGCGCCCGGCTGGGGTCGCGTCCGGTGCTCTTGGTGTACTGGCTCTGCACGCCCGCGAACAGCATCTGCAGCGCGATCGCGCCGGCGACCGCCACCGCGATGCCGTTGACCATGCGGGCGGCCGTACCGCTGCTCAACTGGAGCCTTCGTACCGCCAGTTGCCAGGACACCGCGCCCGAGCCGAGCCGGGCGACGACCCGCTCCACGAGCCACGGCAGCAGCGCGGTCACGCCGACCAGCAGCAGCATCACCCCGCCGACGACCAGGTACTGGTTGAAGTTCCCGCTGTCGCGGCCGTTGCCGACCATCGGATACAGCATCGCGAGGCCCGCCAGCGGCAGCAGCAGCCGCCACCACAGCCGGCGCCGGGCCTGCTTGGCCGCACGCACCACGCCGAGCGGCTCGATGACCACTCCGCGCATCGCGAACAGCGTGACCAGCACCGCGGAGGCCGGGACCGCCACCGCAACCAGCGCGACCAGTGCCGGGGAGGGGTTGAGATAGCTGGGGAAGACACTTTCGCCCAGGATCTCGACCGAGCTGGCGACCTGACGGCCGGCCAGGAAGAACGCCGTACCGACGACCAGCCCGAGCAGGGCCCCGGCCAGCGCCTCGCCCGCCGCGATCCGCCGGGTCATCCGGCTGTCGGAGCCCACCAGCCGCAGCGCGGCGAGCCTGCGGTCGCGCCGCTCGCCGCCGAACCGTACGGCCGCGGCGATGAACACGGCGACCGGCATCAGCAGCACCACGAACACGACCAGGGTCATCATGAGCAGCACCGGGTCGGCCTTCTCGGTCGTCGGGTGCGGGTCACCGAACGCGTCCAGCCGCTCCACCCGCGCACCGCCCGCCCTCGGCACCATCCCCTCGGCGCCCGCGTAGTACGCCAGCTCCTGCGAGCCGATCAGCCCGCTGTTGCCGATCGTGCCGGTGATCCGGTACGGCAGCCGCTCGCGCAGCAGCTTCGCCCCGTCCGAGGCGAGCAGCTCCTTCAGCGCGGGCGAGACCACCATCTCGCCCTTGGCCGGGAACCGGCTCAGCCCCGGCGGCAACGGCGCCCGCGGGCCCTCGGGCTCGAGGAGCCGGCCCCGGATGTCCTTGGTGTGCCACTTGGTGTCGGTCGACCCGACCAGCACGGTGTTGTCGGCCTTGGGCCGGATGGTCGTGGCGAAGTTGTAGTCCTGGCGGGCCTCTTCGACGTCGTGGCGCGCGCTGATCACGTTGGGCAGCGCGGTCGTCAGCAGCAGCAGTGCCACGCCCAGCCCGACGCCGACCGCCGTCAGCAGCATCCGGACCCACCCCTCGCGCCCGCCGGTGCAGGCGAACCGGGCCCCCATGGCCAGATCCCTGGACCACTGCCTGGCGCTCATATGGCGCGCTCCATGTCCCGGGACTTCCCGTCGCGTACGACGATCTCGCGGTCGGAGTAGGCGGCCACCCGGGCCTCGTGCGTGACGAGGACGACGGCCGCGTTGGTGGAGCGGGCCGCATCCGTCAGCAGCTCCATCACGCGCTCGCCGTTGAGGGAGTCCAGTGCCCCGGTCGGCTCGTCGGCGAACAGCACCCGGGGCTCGGTGACCAGCGCCCGCGCCACGGCGACCCGCTGCCCCTGGCCGCCGGAGACCTCGCCGGGCCGCTTGCCCTTGAGGTCGTCGACCTCGAGGCGCTCCATCCAGCCCAGCGCCGCCTTCTCGGCCGCCTTGCGGGAGGTGCCGTTCAGTCTGAGCGGAAGCGCCACGTTCTCCACGCACGTCAGCTCCGGTACGAGCTGTCCGAACTGGAAGACGAACCCGAACTCGCTGCGCCGGAGCGCACTGCGCTCGGCGTCGGTCATGGTGGCCAGTTCACGCTCGGCGTAGGTGATCGAGCCCGAGTCGGGCGGCACGATCCCGGCGAGACAGTGCAGCAGCGTCGACTTGCCGGACCCGGAGGGGCCCATCACGGCGACGACCTCGCCGGGGTGGATCGAGAACGCGGCGCCATCGAGGGCGAGCGTGGGACCGTAGGCCTTGCGCAGGTCCCGGGCGGCGAGCAGGGAGCCGGGGGGAGGGGGAACGCTGGTCATGCAGCCACCTCCGCGCGGAGCTTGTCGAGCCGTGCCGCGGCCAGCTCCAGCCAGCGCAGGTCGGCCTCCAGGTGGAACAGGGCGTGGTCGCAGATCATCTGGTCCGCGAAGTCGCCCCGGCGCTTGCGGTCGGTCAGGATCCGCATGCTGCGCAGGTGCTCGGCGCGCTGGGTGTCGAGGATGTCGGCCGCGTTGCGGTGGGTGAGCAGCGCGAGGACGACCTTGGTGTACAGGGTCGACTGGAGGTACTCCTCCGGCTTCTCCGGGGTCGCGAGCCACCGCTCGACGTCGGTGATGCCGGCGTCGGTGATGGCGTACCGCTTGCGCTCGGGCCCCCCGCCCGCCTCGATCCCGTCGACTTCCACGAGGCCGTTCTTCAGCAGCCGGGACATGGTCGAGTAGACCTGGCCGTAATGCAGCGGCCGGTCGTGACCGAACTTCTCGTCGAAGGCCCGCTTCAGGTCGTAGCCGTGTCGGGGGCCGGACTCCAGGAGCCCTAGGAGGGTGTGACCGATGGACATGCCCCGCACTCTACACACGGTGTATACGCCGGATGTATACGCGGAGTGTGTAGATCATGGCGGGGGGTGCGGCCGTGCAGGTGGGGGCCCATTGTCACGGTTCTGACACGGGCGGCCGACCCCTGCGGGGCAAGGGTCCGGTGTCCTTGGGCAGGCGCCCCGCATCGGCCAGCGCCTTGCGCAGCAAGAACTCGATCTGCGCGTTGGCGGACCGGAACTCGTCGCCGGCCCACCGCGCCAGTGCCTCGTACACGGACGGGTCGAGCCGCAGCAGCACCTGCTTGCGCTGCGGCCGACCTTGAGGGGCCGAACCCCCGGAGGGAACCATCACTGGTACAGGGTGCCTGTGTTGAGGACCGGCTGGGGGGCCCGGTCCCCGCACAGCACCACCATCAGGTTGGACACCATCGCCGCCTTCCGTTCCTCGTCGAGCTCCACGATGTCCCGCTCCGCGATCCGGGCGAGCGCCGCCTCCACCATGCCGACCGCGCCGTCCACGATCTGCCGTCGGGCCGCCACGACCGCGCCGGCCTGCTGGCGCTGGAGCATCGCCGAGGCGATCTCGGGAGAGTACGCGAGATGCGTGAAGCGCGACTCGATGATCCGCACTCCGGCCGCCTCCACGCGGGCCTGGAGCTCGACGGCCAGCCTCTCGGTGATCTCCTCGGCGTTGCCGCGCAGCGAGAGACCGTCCTCCTCGTGGGCGTCGTAGGGGTATTCGATGGCGATGTGCCGTACGGCCGTCTCGGTCTGGGTGGCGACGAACTCCGCGAAGTCGTCGACCTCGAAGGTGGCCTGGGCGGTGTCCTGGACCTTCCAGACCACGACCGCGGCCAGCTCGATCGGGTTGCCGTAGGCGTCGTTGACCTTGAGGACGGCGGTCTCGTGGTTGCGCACTCGCGTGGAGATCCGGGTCCGCGAGGTGAGGGGGTTCACCCAGCGCAGGCCGTCCTGCCGGATCGTGCCCCGGTACCGCCCGAAGAGCTGGACGACCCGCGCCTCGCCGGGCGCGACCGTGTTCAGGCCGCGCATCGCGATCACGGCGGCGAGGAAGACGAGGACGCCGCCGGCGATGAGGCCGCCCTTGGCGCCGGGGGCGGACGTCGCCGAGGAGGCGGTGAAGAGGGCGACGGCGGCGGCGAGTCCGAGCAGCCCGAGGAGCAGGGCGAGTCCGCCGCCGATGCTGTGCGCCTGGACCTCTCGCACGCGTGGGGCGGGCATCTCGGGTATGTCGGCGGTCGTGGACGTGTCGTGTGCGGACATGGGTGGGTCCCCCGTTCTCGGAACGCTTAGCTTGTTACTAGCTAAGTGATATCACTTTTTTCTGTCAAGCAACCCTTCGCCGTTCAGAACCGTCGGTTCCCTTGGGGCGGGTGCTGATTGTCACGTCCGTAAAAGAACGGATCGGACGCCCTTTGTCATATAGACGGGTGTTAGCTTTCGGAGCTGACCCCGAGACGGAAGCGGAGTGTAGGGACCCATGGGACGAGCGGAAGAGAGACGAGCGCGACAGCGCGGTGGCCACCGCGCGGCGCCCAAGCGCCGCCGCTCGGAACCCACGGTCGATGCCACACGGGCGGCCGCCACCCCGACGACGGCCGCATCCACGGCGGCGGACGGCGCGACCGTGGTCGGCGGCAGGTCCGCCAAGCCGGCCAAGCCGCCCAAGGGCCGAATACGCAGGCTCTTCACCTGGAAGAAGATCCTCGGCACGTTCTTCGGCTTCTGCCTGCTCGGCATCGGCGGCTTCGTCGGGCTCTACCTGTATGTGGACATCCCGGCGGGCAACGCGCTCGCCAAGCAGGAGAGCAACGTCTACAAGTACAGCGACGGCACGCTCCTCGCCCGTGTCGGCGAGACCAACCGCGAGAGCGTGGACCTGTCCAAGGTGCCCAAGGACGTACAGCACACCTTCGTCGCCGCGGAGAACAAGACCTTCTACACGGACTCCGGCATCGACTTGAAGGGCCTCGCCCGCGGTCTGTTCAACACGGTGACCGGCCGGGGCAAGCAGGGCGGTTCGACGATCACCCAGCAGTACGTCAAGAACTACTACCTGAACCAGGATCAGACCGCCACCCGCAAGCTCAAGGAGATGGTCATCTCCTTGAAGGTCGACCGGAAGAAAACCAAGAACGACATCCTCGCGGGCTACATCAACACGAGCTACTACGGCCGCAGCGCCTACGGCATCCAGGCCGCGGCCCAGGCCTACTACGGGGTCGACGCCCAGAAGCTCAAGGTCGAGCAGGGCGCCTACCTCGCCGCGCTGCTCCAGGCGCCGAGCCAGTACGACTGGGCGGTTGCGAGCAAGACGGGCAAGCGGCTGGTCACTGAGCGCTGGAACTACGTCCTGGACAACATGGTCAAGCAGCACTGGCTGGACCCGGCCAAGCGGCAGACCATGAAGTTCCCGATCCCGAAGGAGCCCAAGGGCGCGCCGGGTGAGGAAGGACAGAAGGGCTACCTGGTCGAGCTCGCCAACCAGCAGCTCGAGGACCAGCTGATGGCGCGGGAGGGCATCAGCCGCACGGATGCCGCGCAGCAGGTGATCAAGCGCGGCTGGACCATCACCCTCAACGTCGACAAGAAGAAGCAGGCCGCGCTGGAGAAGGCGGTCAAGGCCGAGCTGACCAGCAAGCTGGAACCGAAGAAGCGCAAGGTCGACGGCAACGTCCAGGCCGGCGCCGTGTCGGTGGACCCCAGGACGGGCAAGATCGTCGCCCTGTACGGCGGCCAGGACTACCTCAAGCACTTCTACAGCAACGCCACCCGCCGGGACTACCAGCCCGCCTCCACCTTCAAGCCGGTCATCCTCGCCGCCGCGCTGGAGCAGAACGCCGCCACACAGAGCGGCAAGCCGATCAACGCCGACACGGTCTACGACGGCACCAGCGGCCGCCAGGTCCTCGACCACGGCGCCAAGGCCGGCTTCGGCCCGCCGAACGAGGACCACGTCGACTACGGGCCCATCACCGTCCAGGAGGCGATGAACAAGTCCGTCAACTCGGTCTTCGCCCAGATGGGTGTCGACGTGGGCATGCGCACGGTCATGGACACGGCCAAGAAGCTCGGCATGGACACCGAGGGGATGCAGCCGGTGCCCGCCCAGACGCTCGGCTCGATGGGGGCCAGCCCGCTGGAGATGGCGGGGATCTACGCCACGTTCGCCAACCACGGCAACAAGGTGACGCCGTCCATCCTCAAGTCGGCCGAGCAGAAGGGCCGTTCGATCGACATCCCCAAGGCGATCGGCGGACCGGTCATCAGCCGCACGGCCGCCGACTCGGTGACCTCCGTGCTGACCGGCGTGGTGGACGACGGTACGGCCAAGAAGAGCGTCGCGGGCAACCCGCTGCGCAACGGCCAGCAGGTGGCGGGCAAGACCGGTACGTCGGACAAGAACAAGTCCGCCTGGTTCACCGGCTACACACCCGACCTGGTCACCTCCGTCGGCCTGTTCGGCGAGGACAAGAACACCAAGGCCCACGTGCCCATGACGGGCGCCACCGGGCTGCTCCCGCCCCCCGGCCGCGTCAACGGCGGCACCTATCCGGCGAAGATCTGGGCCGCCTACACCTTCGGCGTGACGCACAAGGCCACGTTCGACCTGAACACCACCCAGGGCGCGGCCGTGGAGCCGACGGACACCCCGTCCTTCAGCCAGCCGCCGTCCACGACCCCGTCGAACACGCCGAGCAGTGCGCCGCCGTCGTCCTCGAGCCCGTCCGCGACGCCGTCGAAGACCCCGGTCTCCCCGACACCGCCGTCCCCGACAGCGCCGTCCCCGACGGCGCCCACCGGGACCCCGACCACCGGGACCCCGACGGACGGCAGTACGGACGACCCGCTCGATCCGGGCGGGAACTTCGGCCAGTAGGCCCGCGCACGCAAAGGGCGCCCGGGGAATCCCCGGGCGCCCTTCGGCGTGCTCAGCCGCGGTTCAGTTCGAACCAGACCACCTTGCCGGTGCTCAGCCGGGTCGCGCCCCAGCGCCGGGCCAGCCGGTTGACCAGGTACAGGCCGCGCCCGCCCTCGTCCGTGGCCCGCGCCTGTCTGAGCCGCGGCAGCTGGGGCACATCGTCGCCGACCTCGCAGCGCAGCACGTCCGTGCGCAGCAGACGCAGCGTGACCGGGCGGGAGGCGTAGCGCACGGCGTTCGTGACCACCTCGCTGATCAGCAGCTCCACCGAGTCCGTCAGGTCCTCCAGGTCCCAGCGGGCCAGCGCGCGCCGGGCGAGCCGGCGG
The DNA here is from genome assembly GCF_001513965.1 of Streptomyces cellostaticus. Classification (GTDB taxonomy): domain Bacteria; phylum Actinomycetota; class Actinomycetes; order Streptomycetales; family Streptomycetaceae; genus Streptomyces; species Streptomyces cellostaticus. The sequence goes on from NZ_KQ948026.1 coordinate 247,626, forward strand.
GCCTGGCCGGGCGCCGAATCCTCCGGCTCCAGGGTCCAGTACGCCACATCGCTCGGCGCGATCCCGTCGAAGCGGGCCGCGAGCAGCGCGATGTCGTCGTCCCGGTCGCCCGGGCCGAGCATGTCCAGCACCTCGTCGCACAGCGCCTCAAGGGGCGGCGGATGGTCGGGGCCGGTCAACTGGGCCGTCGCGGCGAGCTTTTCCCGCAGCTGCTCTATGCCGGTCCACACGTCCCGCAGCCGGGACTCCACCAGGCCGTCGGTGTAGAGGAGCAGCGTGGCCCCCGCGGGCGCGTCCAGCTCGACCGCCTCGAAGTCCACCCCGCCGACCCCGATGGGCGCGCCCGGCGGCACCCGCAGCACCTCCGCGCGGCCGCCCAGGTGCAGCAGAACGGGCGGCGGATGGCCCGCGTTGGCGATCGTGATGCGGTGCGTGACCGGGTCGTAGACGGCGTACAGACAGGTCGCCATGCGGTCGGTGCCCAGGCGCTGCGCCTGCTCGTCCAAGTGGTGCAGCACCTCCTGCGGGGGCAGGTCGAGCCCGGCCAGGGTCTGCGCGGTCGTGCGCAGCTGGCCCATGATCGCCGCCGAGGTCATGGAGTGCCCCATGACGTCGCCGACCACCAGCGCCACCCGGCTGCCGGGCAGCGGGATCGCGTCGTACCAGTCGCCGCCCACCCGCGCGGTCTCCGCGGCCGGCAGATAGCGCGAGGCCAGCCGCACCCCGGTCGGCCGGGGCAGGGTCTCGGGCAGCATGGTGCGCTGCAACTCGTCGGCGATGTAGGCCTCCCGGCCGTACAGCACCGCCTTGTCGATGCCGAGCGCGCTGTGTGTGGCGAGCTGGGCCGCCACCAGCAGGTCGTCCGCCTCGAACGCGAGGCGCTCCGGACGGCGCAGGAACAGCGCCGCGCCGATCACCCGGCGCCGGCCGCGCAGCGGCGCGAGGATCGCGTGCTGCCCGCCCGGTACGAGCGCCTCGCCGCCCTCGCCGAGCAGCTCGGGCAGCGCGGCCCGGGCGGCGGGCGCGTCCGCGAACACCGGCCGCACCCCGCGCAGTACCTCGTTCAGGGCACCGCCCGGGCGCACCTCGCACAGCTCGGTCGTCAGCGACGACAACTCCGTCAGAGGCGACGGATCCGGCTCCGGCTCGGGGAACGGCGGGAGCAACAGGCCCTCGGTGTCCCGCTCGTCCGGTATCCGGTCGGTCCGGCGCAGCCGCAGCACCACCGGGCCGGTGGGACGCTCGTCACCGACCGGCAGCGGGTCGCGCAAATAGACCAGGATCGCGTCCGAGAACGTCGGCACGGTGGCCCGGCACAGCCCCATCACGATCTCGTCCAGGTCGATGCCGCGGGCGATCCGCCGGGTCGCCGCGCCCACGAACCGCAGCCGGTCCCCGTCGCGCCGCATCGGCATCGGCCGCCCCGGCGGCAGACCGCGCCCGGTACGGCGCTCCTGGTCGCCCGGCGTCTTCTCCTCCTCGGTGCCCGGCTGCGGCGGAATGCCCTCCGGCGCGGGACGCGGCCGGTGGGTGTCGGGCTCGGCGGTGGCGGGCTGGGAGTGTTCGGGGCCGTTGACTGGGGGCTCCTTCCCCTTGTTCCCCTTGCCGCAGGGCGTGTTCGTCGTCGGGCCGGACGGCGTCCCGTCGGCCCGGGCCTGCGCCGGTAAGGCCGGGTTGCCGAGCGGTTTCGGGGTACGCAGGAGCGCCCCGCGGGCCTCCGCGGGGTCGACGCCCGGCTGGGGGCGTTCGAAGGAGGTGGGCTGCTCCGTCACGCGTGTCGCATCCGTCCGTCCGGGGCTGCGCGCCGGGCGCGCAAGTGGTCCCGCCGAAATGCCGATACCCGGAATACGTGCCCCAGGAACGGAATTCCTGCGTGGTCAGAGGTTGTTCCTGTGCCACCGGCGCACCCTGCCGGGTCCGTGGTGTTGCCCTCGTACCCCTCGCTCACGTCCTGCCGCCCCCTCGGTGACGTATGGTCAAGCCCGGCACATGCTCCGGGAGTTGCACTGAAGCGCCCTTGCGGAGGACGATCCTACGGTTGTGCACCGGGGGCGCATCAAGAGTCTCATGAGGACACGTGCGCGGGCGTGCGGTCCCAGTCCTCGGGGAGAGACGGTACCGTCCAGGACGGATCCGGGCGCCAGTGCGGCCAGCCGTCCGAGAACGGCGGGCCCCAGGCGTCGATCGCCGCCACCGCGGCCTGTCCGGCCGCCCGCACCCGTTCGGCCGTCGACGCGTTCATCAGCCCGTCCCGCTGGGCCTGCGCGAACTCGTCCTCGTCCCGCCAGTGCCAGCTGCGGTCGGGGTTCACGGAGATGTCCAGAAAATAGTCCACGGAGTCCACCCCGCCCGCCCAACGGGCTAGCGGTCGTTCGAGGTTGACGTACCAGTTCTTGAACCGCCAGCCCGGATCCCAGAACAGCCACACGGACCAGGGATCGCCGGGCCGGGCCAGCTTCAGCACGCCCGTGCCGAACCACCGGTCCCGCTGCACCGCGCGAGGCTTGGTGTAGCGGGTCTCCAGCGGCTCCAGGTGCACGGGCGTCCCGTCGGCCAGCACCGGCTTGACGCACTCGGTGCCGGGCGCCATCCACACCGCGAGCAGCTCCTCGTCGTCCCGGACGACCGTGACGGGCCGCGCGATGTGGAAGTGCTCACCGGCGTTCTCCCGGTACCGCCACAGGATCTGTGTCCCGGGGGCCCAGTACGTCGCAGGTCCCGCTGCCACTCGCCTCACCGCTCCGTCGTCCGTCATGGACAGATATTAGGTGCCGCAGGCATACGACGCTGCGGCGCGCGTCACGGTTCAACGCGGCGGGAGTTCTTGTTACGGGCGCGTCATCCGCAGGACATCCAGGGCCTCGTCCAACTGCTCCAGGGTGAGGTCACCGCGCTCCACGTACCCGCCCTCCAGCACGACCTCCCGGATGGTCTTCCGCTCCGCCAGGGACTTCTTGGCGACCTTCGCGGCCTCTTCGTAGCCGATGTACTTGTTGAGCGGGGTCACCACGGAGGGGGACGACTCGGCGTATTCGCGGGCCCGTTCGCGGTCGGCCTCGATGCCGTCGACGGTCCGGTCGGCCAGCAGCCGCGAGACGTTCGCGAGCAGCCGGACGGATTCGAGGACGTTCTTCGCGATGACCGGGAGCATGACGTTCAGCTCGAAGTTCCCGGAGGCGCCGGCGGTCGCGATGGCGGCGTCGTTGCCGATCACTTGCGCCGCGACCATCAGCACGGCCTCCGGGATCACCGGGTTGACCTTGCCCGGCATGATCGACGACCCCGGCTGGAGGTCGGGCAGCCGGATCTCGGCGAGCCCGGTACGCGGCCCGGACGCCATCCACCTCAGATCATTGGCGATCTTCGTGAGCCCCACCGCGATGGTCCGCAGCTGCCCGCTGGTCTCCACGATCCCGTCCCGGGCACCCTGCGCCTCGAAGTGGTCCCGGGCCTCGGTGAGAGGCAGACCGGTGGCTCGGCCGACCTCCTTGATCACGGCGGCGGAGAAACCGGGGGGCGTGTTGATCCCGGTCCCGACGGCGGTACCGCCCAACGGCAGCTCGGCGAGCCGGGGGAGAGACGCGTTCAGCCGCTCGACGCCGTACCGCACCTGGGCCGCGTACCCGCCGAACTCCTGCCCCAGCGTCACGGGTGTGGCGTCCATGAGGTGGGTCCGCCCGGACTTCACGACATCGGCGAACTCCTCGGACTTGCGGGTGAGGGAGTCGGCGAGATGGTCGAGGGCAGGGATCAGGTCGCGGGTGACGGCGGCGGTGGCGGCGATGTGGAGGGACGAGGGGAACACGTCGTTGGACGACTGGGAGGCGTTGACGTGGTCGTTGGGGTGGACGTCCCGCCCGAGCCGCTCACTCGCCAGCGTGGCGATGACCTCGTTGGTGTTCATGTTGGACGAGGTGCCCGACCCGGTCTGGAACACGTCGATGGGGAAGTGCTCGTCCCACTTGCCCTCGGCGACCTCGGCGGCCGCCTCCTGGATGGCCTCGGCGACGTCCTTGTCGACCACTCCGAGCTGCGCGTTCACCTGGGCGGCGGCGCCCTTGATGCGCGCGAGGGCCTCGATGTGGGCGCGTTCGAGACGCTGGCCGGAGATGGGGAAGTTCTCGACGGCACGCTGGGTCTGGGCGCGCCACTTGGCGTCTGCGGGGACGCGTACCTCGCCCATGGAGTCGTGCTCGATGCGGTAGTCGCTCATGGCAGTTACAGCGATCCGGAGCACCGCATTGTTCCCGAGCGTTACGCTGAGTGAGGCAACGGCGCCGTCCTGGGCACAGGCCGGGGGTCCAGGGGGCGGAGCCCCCTGGAACGGCCACCGGGACTAGGCCAGCCCGGGCCCCCGCACCGGAATCGACGTGAACGTCGGCTGCGGCGCCGGGTCCTGGAAGAAGTCGTTGCCCTTGTTCGTCCGACGGCACCACTCAGCCCGTCCGGCGTTTGAGGACGAGGCCCGTTCGGGGCCGATCGGCGGTCTGGGGGCGGAGCCCCCAGGGCCGGGGGCGAAGGGGCAGCGCCCCTGGGGATGGGACGGGTAGGGGCGGCGGGGGCGAGATCCATCCCCCGCCGCACCAGAGGCACTACGCCAGCCCGGGGCCCCGTACGGGAATCGAAGTGAACGTCGGAGCCGGGGCGGGATCCTGGAAGAAGTCGTTGCCCTTGTCGTCCACGACGACGAACGCCGGGAAGTCCTCGACCTCGATCTTCCAGACGGCCTCCATGCCGAGTTCCTCGTACTCCACGACCTCGACCTTCTTGATGCAGTCCTGGGCGAGCCGCGCGGCCGGGCCGCCGATGGAGCCGAGGTAGAAGCCGCCGTGGGTGCCGCAGGCGTCGGTGACCTGCTTGCTGCGGTTGCCCTTCGCCAGCATCACCTTCGAACCGCCCGCCGCCTGGAACTGCTCCACGTAGGAGTCCATGCGGCCGGCCGTGGTCGGGCCGAAGGAACCGGAGGCGTACCCCTCGGGGGTCTTGGCCGGACCCGCGTAGTACACCGGGTGGTCCTTCAGGTACTGCGGCATCTCCTCGCCCGCGTCCAGCCGCTCCTTGATCTTGGCGTGCGCGATGTCACGGGCCACGACCAGCGGGCCGGTGAGGGAGAGGCGGGTCTTGACCGGGTACTTGGTCAGCTCGGCGAGGATCGTCTCCATCGGCTGGTTGAGGTCGATGCGGACCACGTCCTCGTCGGAGGACTCCAGGTGCTCGTCCGTCGTCTCCGGCAGGAACCGCGCCGGGTCCTTCTCCAGCTGCTCCAGGAAGACGCCCTCGGCGGTGATCTTCGCGACGGCCTGGCGGTCGGCCGAGCAGGAGACGGCGATGGCGACCGGGCAGGAGGCGCCGTGGCGGGGCAGGCGGATGACCCGTACGTCGTGGCAGAAGTACTTGCCGCCGAACTGTGCGCCGATGCCGATCTTCTGCGTCAGCTCGAAGACCTTCTCCTCCAGCTCCTTGTCCCGGAAGCCGTGGCCGAGCGGCGAGCCCTCGGTGGGGGCGTCGTCCAGGTAGTGCGCGGAGGCGTACTTCGCGGTCTTCAGCGCGTACTCGGCGCTCGTGCCGCCGACGGTGATCGCCAGGTGGTACGGCGGGCAGGCGGCCGTACCGAGCGAGCGGATCTTCTCCTCCAGGAACTTCATCATGGAGGCCTCGTTCAGGACGGCCTTCGTCTCCTGGTAGAGGAAGGACTTGTTGGCGGAGCCGCCGCCCTTCGCCATGAACAGGAACTTGTAGGCGCCGCCGTCGGTCGCGTACAGCTCGATCTGTGCCGGGAGGTTGGAGCCGGTGTTCCTCTCCTCCCACATGGTGAGCGGAGCCATCTGCGAATAGCGCAGGTTCAGCTTGGTGTAGGCGTCGTAGATGCCGTGCGACAGGTGCTTGGCGTCCTCACCTTCGGTGAGGACGTTCTGCCCGCGCTTGCCCATGACGATCGCCGTGCCGGTGTCCTGGCACATCGGGAGCACACCGGCCGCCGCGATGTTGGCGTTCTTCAGCAGGTCGAGCGCGACGAACTTGTCGTTGCCGGACGCCTCCGGGTCGTCGATGATGCGCCGCAGCTGAGCCAGGTGTGCGGGCCGCAGGTAGTGCTGGATGTCGTGGATGGCCTCCTCGGCCAGCTTGCGCAGCGCCTCCGGCTCCACCTTGAGGAATGTCCGCCCGTCGGGCCCCTCCACGGTCGAGACGCCCTCGGACGTCACCAGCCGGTACGGGGTGGTGTCCTCACCCTGGGGGAGCAGATCGGTGTATGCGAACTCAGGCATCTCAGCCCATTCCTCACTCTGACGGACGGCCGCCCGCCGACGCTGGCGGGCCTCACCAGCGTAGAACCTGCCGCCGGCACGGAACCTGTGAGGTAAGGCTCAGTTGCCGGACACGCCAGGCGCCCCGCCCCCTAGTCGCGATCTATCGCGTTTCGGTACGCTGCTGTCGTGGACCTTCACAAGCATGCCCAGCCGCAGGACAGCGCGCCGCACGTGGCCAAGCTGCGCGCCTCGGACGCCGACCGTGACCGTGTCGCCGACATCCTCCACGAGGCCCTGGCCGAGGGCCGGCTGACCGCCGACGAGCACGCCGAGCGGGTGGAGGGGGTGCTGAGCGCCAAGACGGTCGGTGAGCTGGAGGTCTTCATCCGGGACCTGCCGGCCGCCCAGCGTCCGAACCCCGCCTACACGGCCGTCCCGTCCCGGCCCACGCCCGGGGCGATCCCGGTCGAGGCCGACGCCAACGTGGTGGCCGTCTTCAGCAGCGCGGTGCGCCGGGGCCGCTGGCGCGCGGGGCGCCGGCTGCACGCCTACTCGGTCTTCGGCAGCGTCGAGATCGACCTCAGCGAAGCGATCTTCGAGTACCAGCAGGTCGTCATCAAGGCCGTCTCGGTCTTCGGGGACATCCAGATCCGCGTCCCGGAGAACGTGTCGCTGCGCGGCACCGGCGGCGGCGTGCTGGGCAACTTCGAGGTCGACACGCTGGATTCGGTCGACTCCCAGGCGCCTGTGGTCTACGTCGACGGGTGGGCCGTACTCGGCAACGTCGAGGCGCGGCCCAGGCGGGGCAAGCTCGTGGCGGACATCCTCGAGCGCGTGCAGGACAAGGTCGACAGGAAGTTGCGCAAACACCTGGACCGTTGACGGTCGCGAATCCGCCCGTGACCGGAGGGCCGCGAGCCGGCCGCGGCGGGCGCCGAGGGGCGCGAACAAGCCGCCGCGCGCCTGCGGTTGGAAACTCTGTGCATAGGCGCGCGCACAGCGGGTAGGCCTTGCTGCGTCGTCGCTCACTCGCGAAGCCGTCGTCAGGAGTAGACCGTGCTGCAACCGCCGCATTCGTCCCTGCAGGTAGCTGCCGTTCCGGCCCAGCGGGTGCCAGTGCGAGACAGGGACCAAGACGCACCCTGGCACACCGAGGCGGTGTGCCGGCGCGATGAGGCCGGCCTGTTCTTCGCCCCGTCCAAGGAGCCGACGGCCGCCCGCCTGTCCCGTGAGGAAGCGGCCAAGCGTGTCTGTGCGCGCTGCCCCGTCATGGTCGAGTGCCGCGAACACGCCCTCCTCCAGCCCGAACCGTACGGCGTCTGGGGCGGCCTCACGGCAGCAGAACGCCGAGTGGTCCTGGCCAGGCGCCGCAGGCGCGAGGTGGAACTGAAGAAGGCGGCACGCGCGACGGCCAACCGCATAGCGGGTTGACTGCAAGTGAGGAAGCGCCCCCTCCGCACAGGGGGCGCTTCCTCACCTCAGGAGCGCGGGGAACTGCGCCTCCTCTGATCAGGCGCTACTTGGCCCGGTCGAAGTCAATCGCGCTGTAAGCCCGCAGCTTGCTCAAACGGTGCTCGGAGTCGATCCGCCGCACCGTCCCCGACTTCGACCGCATCACGATCGAGTCGGTGGTCGCGGTCTCCGACCGGTACCGAACCCCGCGCAGCAGCTCACCGTCGGTGATACCCGTGGCGACGAAGAACACGTTCTCCCCGGTCACCAGGTCCTCGGTCGTCAGCACCCGGTCCAGATCGTGCCCGGCGTCGATCGCCCGGGCCCGCTCCTCGTCGTCCTTGGGCCACAGCTTGCCCTGGATGGTGCCGCCGAGGCACTTCACGGCACAGGCCGAGATGATGCCCTCCGGCGTACCGCCGATGCCGAGCAGCAGGTCGATGCCCGTGCCCTCGCGCAGCGCCAGGATCGAGCCGGCCACGTCGCCGTCGGTGATCAGCTTGATGCGCGCGCCGGCCTCCCGGACCTCCTTGATGATGCCCTCGTGCCGCGGCCGGTCGAGGATGACGACCGTGACGTCCTCCGGCGCGGACCGCTTGGCCTTGGCGATCCGCCGGATGTTGACGGCCACGGGCGCGTCGATGTCGACGAAGTCCGCGGCCTCGGGGCCGGTGACCAGCTTGTCCATGTAGAACACGGCGGACGGGTCGAACATGGCGCCGCGCTCGGTGGCGGCGAGGACGGCGATGGCGTTGGGCATGCCCTTGGCCGTCAGCGTGGTGCCGTCGATCGGGTCGACGGCGATGTCGACCTCGGGCCCGGTGCCGTCGCCCACGCGCTCTCCGTTGAAGAGCATCGGGGCCTCGTCCTTCTCGCCCTCACCGATGACGACGACGCCGTTCATCGACACGGTGGAGACGAGGGTCCGCATGGCACGCACGGCGGCGCCGTCGGCGCCGTTCTTGTCGCCGCGCCCGACCCAGCGGCCCGCGGCCATCGCCGCAGCTTCGGTCACCCGGACGAGTTCCAGGGCGAGGTTGCGGTCGGGGGCCTCGGAGGGGACATCCAGTTCGGACGGCAAATGATGATGCTCGGTCATCGGAGCGCACCTTTCTGATACGACGACGGCCGGATGAGGGTGTGCCTCCGACTCTATCGTTAGGCAGACAAAATGAGCAGGGGACCCCACGGATGAGCGCTCCGGGCACCTGCGACGATAGAGGGCGTGGCAGGTTCGAACGGCAAGCAGAAGACGGTCCGGGACATGATCCTCTCCCTGGGCCTCATCGGGTTGGCGGCGGGGTTCATCTATCTCCTCGTCCCGCACAACGATCACGCTCCCGACCTCAAGCGGGTCGACTACCGGGTCGAGCTGCTGACGGCACGGCGTGCGGCGAGCTACCCGGTGGCCGCTCCGGAAGGCCTGCCGGGGCCCTGGAAGGCGACCTCGGTGCGCTTCCAGGGCGAGAATTCCGACCGCTGGCACCTCGGCTTCCAGGACCCCGAGGGTCAGTACGTGCAGGTCGAGCAGTCCACGCAGAAGCGCGCCGACTTCATCGAGCAGGCCAGCCAGGGCGCCTCGGCGACGAAGCGGACCGAGAAGATCGGCGACCACACCTGGACCCGCTACACCGGCGGCCACTACGACGCCCTGGTCCTGCAGGACACCCCGGGCTCCACGACGGTGGTGGCCGGTACGGCCTCCTTCGACCAGCTGACGAAGATGGCGGCGGCGCTGAAGATGCGGTGAGCGCCCCTGCGCACCTGCACGCGCACAGGAAAGAGGCCCCCGGCGGTGCTGGGGGCCTCTCGTCGTACTCGGCGGCTCAGACGGTCGTGACGACGTCGTCGTACGCCAGGCGCGGGGAGCGCGGGTACCAGGCGTCCGGGCCCGGCCGGCCGATGTTGACGACCATCAGCGGGGTGTGGTCGTCGTCCAGGAACTCCTTGCGGACGCCCTCGAAGTCGAGGCCGGTCATCGGGCCGGCGGCCAGGCCCGCGGCGCGGACGCCGACGATGAAGTACGCGGCCTGGAGGGCGGCGTTCAGCGCGGCGGCACCCTCACGGGCCGGGCGCTCGCTGAAGAACAGGTCCTTGGCCTGGGGGAAGGCCGGGAACAGGGCCGGCAGCTCCTCGTGGAACTCGTTGTCCGCGGAGAGGATCGCGACCAGCGGGGCGGCGGCGGTCTTCGCCTGGTTGCCCTCGGCCATGTGCTTCACCAGGCGCTCGCGGGCCTCGGGGGAGCGGACCAGGGTGATGCGCAGCGGGGTCTGGTTGAAGGCGGTGGGGCCGTACTTGACCAGATCGTAGATCGCCTGGACCTGCTCGTCGGTCACCGGCTCGTCGGTGAAGGTGTTCGCGGTGCGGGCCTCGCGGAACAGCAGGTCCTGGGCGGCGGGGTCAAGAACGAGAGACATGCGTCGACTTCCTCGGGTGCGCGTCCGGTCCGGGGGCCGGACCGGCTGACGGCACGACGATACGTCAGCACAAGTTCAACCTTCAACGAAATTCGGGCCGTGGTGATCTGCTTCACAGCCCTCCGGGTGATGCCTACCCGGCGTCCTCTTCCTCGGCGAGCGCCGCGTCCAGCCGGGCCCGGGCGCCCTCCAGCCAGCGCCGGCACACCTTGGCCAGCTCCTCACCGCGCTCCCACAGCGCCAGGGACTCCTCCAGCGTCGTACCACCGGCCTCCAGCCGCCGTACGACCTCGATCAACTCGTCCCGCGCCTGCTCGTACGAGAGCGCCTCATCCGTCTTGCTGGTCATCCACCCACCCTAGATATCGACTCGAACAGTGAACTCGCCCTCGGCGACCCGCGCCCGCAGCGCCTCGCCCTGCGCGACCTCCTCCGGGTCCCGCACCACGTGTCCGTCGGCCTTCTGGAGCACCGCGTATCCGCGCTTGAGCGTGGCGGCGGGGGAGAGGGCCACCACGCGCGCGTGCGTGTGCGACAGCTCCGAGTCGGCGCGGTCGAGGAGGTGGCCGAGGGTGCGCCGGCCGCGGTCCAGCAGGGACGCGACCTGGTCCGCGCGCTCATCGATCATCCGGTGCGGATCCTCCATCGAGGGCCGGGCCAGCGCATGCGCAAGCCCCCGCTCCTCCCGCTCCACGAACGCGCTCACGCACCGCCGGGCCCGGTCCCGCAGCATCCGCACCCGCTCGAACTCCTCGCCCACGTCCGGGACGACCTTCTTGGCCGCGTCGGTCGGCGTGGAGGCGCGCAGGTCGGCGACATGGTCGAGCAGCGGATTGTCCGGCTCGTGCCCGATGGCGGACACGACGGGCGTACGGCACTGAGCCACCGCCCGTACGAGCTGCTCGTCGGAGAAGGGCAGCAGGTCCTCCACGCTGCCGCCGCCCCGGGCGACGACGATGACGTCCACGTCCTCCATCCCGTCCAGCTCCTTGACGGCTTGCACGACCTGCGGGACGGCGTGCACGCCCTGCACGGCGACGTTGCGCACCTCGAAGCGGACGGCGGGCCAGCGGTGGCGGGCGTTCTCCAGCACGTCCCGCTCCGCGGCGGAGGCACGGCCGCAGACCAGGCCGATCAGCTGGGGCAGGAAGGGCAGCGGCTTCTTCCGCTCCGGCGCGAACAGCCCCTCGGCCGCGAGCGCCTTCTTCAGCTGCTCGAGCCGGGCCAGCAGCTCGCCCACCCCGACCGGCCTTATCTCGGCGGCCCGCAGCGACAGCTGCCCGCGCGGCGCGTACCACTCCGGCTTGGCGAGCACGACGACCCGCGCGCCCTCGCCGACGACATCGGCCACGGCGTCGAACACCTGCCGGTAACAGGTCACGCTGACGGAGATGTCGTACGAGGGATCCCGCAGGGTCAGGAACACGACCCCGGCCCCCGGCCGCCGCGACAACTGCGTGATCTGCCCTTCGACCCACACCGCACCCAGCCGGTCGATCCACCCTCCGATCAGCCGGGAGACCTCACCCACGGGGAGGGGCGCTTCGGGCGACGTGTTCACAGCCATGCGGCGAGCGTAGTGGCCGCTACCGACATTTCCCCCGGAGGAGAGGGGCAGGCGATCTCAGGCCCGCCGGACGCGGCCTTACGATGGGTCGCATGACCGCTTCGCCTGGCCGCCGTGTCCTGCTCGCCGCCCCCCGGGGCTACTGCGCCGGTGTGGACCGCGCCGTGATCGCCGTCGAGAAAGCCCTGGAACAGTACGGCGCCCCGATCTACGTCCGGCACGAGATCGTCCACAACAAGTACGTCGTGCAGACCCTGGAGAAAAAGGGCGCGATCTTCGTCGAGCGGACGGAGGAGGTGCCGCCGGGCAACATCGTGATGTTCTCCGCGCACGGCGTCGCCCCGGTCGTGCACGAGGAGGCCAGGCAGGGCCGCCTCGCCACCATCGACGCGACCTGCCCGCTGGTCACCAAGGTCCACAAGGAAGCCGTCCGGTACGCGGACGAGGACTACGACATCCTCCTGATCGGGCACGAGGGTCACGAGGAGGTCATCGGCACCTCCGGCGAGGCCCCCGACCACATCCAGCTGGTCGACGGCCCCGAGGACGTCGCCAAGGTCGAGGTCCGCGACCAGTCGAAGGTCGTCTGGCTGTCCCAGACCACCCTCTCCGTGGACGAGACCATGGAGACCGTCGACGCCCTGAAGACGAAGTTCCCGGGCCTCGTCTCCCCGCCCAGCGACGACATCTGCTACGCCACCCAGAACCGCCAGCTCGCCGTGAAGCAGATGGGCGCCGAGGCCGAGCTGGTCATCGTGGTCGGCTCGCGCAACTCCTCCAACTCCAAGCGGCTGGTCGAGGTCGCCAAGCTCGCCGGGTCCCGCGAGGCCTACCTGGTGGACTTCGCCAGCGAGATCGAGGAGGCCTGGCTGGAGGGCGTCACCACGGTCGGCGTCACCTCCGGCGCCTCCGTGCCCGAGGTCCTGGTCGAGCAGGTCCTCGAGTGGCTCGCCGAGCGCGGCTACGGCGATGTCGAGCTCGTCAAGGCGGCCGAGGAGTCCATCACCTTCTCGCTGCCCAAGGAACTCCGCCGTGACCTGCGCGACGAGGCCGCGGCCCTGGTCGCCGAGCGCGGCGGATCGGGTACGTCGGACGCGTGAGCCTCCGTAGGGCCGGGGCGTGACTGTCAGTCGTCCGTCGTAACGTGGAGCCATGCAGATCTTCGGCGTGGACATCGGCGGATCCGGGATCAAGGGTGCCCCTGTGGACCTGGACAAGGGCGACCTGGCCCAGGAGCGGTGCAAGGTCCTCACCCCGCACCCGGCGACGCCCGACGGCGTGGCCGACGGCGTGAAGCAGGTCATCGACCACTTCGGCTGGACGGGTCCGGTGGGCCTGACCTTCCCCGGAGTGGTCACCGGCGGCGCCACGGTCCGTACGGCGGCGAACGTCGACAAGAGCTGGATCGACACGGACGCGCGCGCGTTGTTCGGCGGGCGGCTGGGCGGTCTGCCGGTGACCGTGGTCAACGACGCGGACGCGGCCGGCGTCGCCGAGATGCAGTTCGGCGCCGGTCAGGGCCGCCGCGGCACGGTCATCCTGCTCACCTTCGGCACCGGCATCGGCAGCGCCCTCTTCGTGGACGGCGCCCTCGTGCCCAACACCGAACTGGGCCATCTGGAACTGGGCGGCCACGACGCGGAGAAGCGCGCCTCCAGCAAGGCCAAGGAGGACGGCGAGATGACGTGGGAGCACTGGGCCCGCCGCGTCCAGAAGTACCTCGCCCATGTCGAGATGCTGTTCTCGCCCGAGCTGTTCATCATCGGCGGCGGAGTGAGCCGCAAGGCGGACAAGTTCCTGCACTTCATCGAGGGCATCAAGGCCGAGATCGTGCCCGCCCAGCTGCAGAACAACGCGGGGATCGTCGGGGCCGCGATGCGCGCGGCGCAGACACAGCCGTAGGACGCGGGGGCCCCGGCCGCCGGTCAGCTGCGGCGCCGGCGGCTCCGTACCCACCGCACCCGGCGTACGAGCACGATCACCCCGGCGATCAGCGTCCCCCCGTACAGCCAGCCCGCCTGCGTGGCGAGCCCGGTGACCAGCCCCATCAGCCGGCCGAGCAGCCCCCCGCTGCCGTCGGCGACGGGGAAGAGGCCCACGGCGAAGGCGATCGGCACGACCACGGGAGCGGTGAGCAGGTCGCCCCCGCGCACCCACAGCGCGGTCAGCACGGCCACCGGCACGAACAGCACCCCGTACAGCGTCAGGGACCCCCCGAACAGCAGCTGGTCCAGGAAGCCGAGCAGGACCATCACGGTCACGCAGAACAGCCCCCCGCCGAGCCCGGTGAGCCGGGGCCCCGGAATCCCTCCCTGCGACACCGGCCGCGCGGCCCGCTCCGCCCCCGGTGCGGGCCTGCGCTCACCCGTCTGCCGCCGTGCCTGCGGCGGCAGTGGCGCGGGCGGCGCGCCCCGTCGCCGTCCGCCGTTCGGGGGTCGCGTCCTGCGTTGCTCCATTGGACCAACTTAGGTCTGCTTATGTGCCCAATCGGCCCTCAGACACGCCGGTGGGAAGAGCTTGGCCGACCGTTCGACGCTCCCGCGGGCCCGCTGTCCCGGACGCCGTAAACTGGGGGACCGGTCAGTGTCGGTCTCTGGCCCCTGGCACCCCCTGGCCCACTCATCTACGGGAAGTCGCAACGTGTCGCTCACGATCGGAATCGTCGGCCTGCCCAATGTCGGCAAGTCGACCCTTTTCAACGCCCTGACCAAGAACGACGTGCTGGCGGCCAACTACCCGTTCGCCACGATCGAGCCGAACGTCGGCGTGGTCGGCGTCCCCGACGTCCGCCTCGCCCAGCTGGCGTCGATCTTCAAGTCGGAGCGTATCCTTCCGGCCACGGTCGACTTCGTCGACATCGCGGGCATCGTGCGGGGCGCCTCCGAGGGTGAGGGCCTGGGCAACAAGTTCCTCGCGAACATCCGCGAGTCCGATGCGATCTGCCAGGTGATCCGCGCCTTCAAGGACGAGAACGTCGTGCACGTCGACGGCAAGGTCTCGCCGAAGGACGACATCGAGACGATCAACACCGAGCTGATCCTGGCCGACCTCCAGACGATCGAAAAGGTCCTTCCCCGGCTCCAGAAGGAGTCGCGGATCAAGAAGGACATCGCGCCGAAGGTCAAGGCGGTCGAGGAGGCCAAGGAGATCCTGGAGAAGGGCGACACGCTCTTCGCGCACGGCATCGTCCAGGGCACCGAGCGCAACGAGCTGCTGCACGACCTGCACCTGCTCACCACCAAGCCGTTCCTCTACGTCTTCAACGTCGACGAGGACGAACTGATCGACGAGGGCTTCAAGAACGAGCAGCGCGCCCTGGTCGCCCCTGCCGAGGCGATCTTCCTGAACGCCAAGCTGGAACAGGACCTCGCCGAGCTGGACGAGGAGGAGGCCCTGGAACTGCTGGAGTCCGTCGGCCAGCACGAGCCGGGCCTGGCCACCCTCGCCCGCGTCGGCTTCAACACCCTCGGCCTCCAGACGTACCTCACGGCCGGCCCGAAGGAATCCCGCGCCTGGACCATCAAGAAGGGCGCCACCGCCCCCGAGGCGGCCGGCGTGATCCACACCGACTTCCAGAAGGGCTTCATCAAGGCCGAGGTCATCTCCTTCGCCGACCTGCTCGAATCCGGCTCGGTCGCCGAGGCCCGCGCCAAGGGCAGGGCCCGTATGGAAGGCAAGGAGTATGTGATGCAGGACGGGGATGTGGTGGAGTTCCGGTTCAACGTGTAGCTAGCGACTTACCGCAGTGCTGCTGATCTAGCAAATCTGCAGGTCAGAAGGGGTCCGACTCTTGGGAGTCGGACCCCTGGTTATTTCCCGTGCTGGGATGGTGCTGGGAAACCTGACCTCTTGTCATCTGTCATCACCCCTGCTCTCCCCTGTCGTGCAGGGATACAGGCTTCTGTGCTGCCGTCCGCACCTTCGCCCCATCGCCGGGTTCGCGACGCACAATCCCCGCGAGGCCCCGTCGGGCGCAGCGTAACCGACAATTACCGATGGTAAACATTCTTCACGTAATTGGATGACTCTTCTGGGTTGCACGCTCTGAGATCTTCCTGGACCGCCATGCTTTGTCAGGGACGGATCGTGGAGATTGGAGCACGAATCATGTCGGATGTCTTCGATTGCATCGAACGGAAAGCTCGTGAGATTTTCGGGGAGGTGCCAGTTTGCGTGCATGTTGGGGACGTTGACGAGTGTGACATCAAGCGCCATCCCACTTATCCGAAATTTCGTGCCGAAGCGATCTCGGCGGGAGTGCGTTCAGCTCCAACTTCCCGTCTATGGGAGTCCTTGATTGCCATGGGGCGGTGAAAGCGGCCTTCGGGGTGGCCTATCAGTACAGGAGTGCAGCCTCGTCGGAGTACGCGATGGGCGACGTCGAGGAACTGGTGCAGCCGGAAAATTGGACCCAAGGCTCCGCGCCGAGGGCGTCGTCGATCATTGATGTCAGTAGCATCCGTGACGTAGGCGTCGCAGAACAGATCAGGGGTGAGCGCCTCGGGGCGCTGTTTCAGGGGCTGGGGTGCTTCGACGCCGTGCGGGGCTTCCACGATGAACTTCGCACCGGCCGTCGTTCGGGGTCGGTCTGTCGGGCGCTGAGTGCCTCAAAGTTGCCGCGCTCCCAGATTTCCAACCCGAACCTCTACTACTATGCCTCGGACCTGTACCCCTCGTTCATCGGGATTCAGGAGGCGGCCGGAGTGATGGGAATCTCAAATTCGGCAGCACATCGGCTCGTTAGGGTGGGGCAGTTTCCTTTCCCTGTGGCGAGGGCGGGACGAAGCTACAAGGTTTCCGTCAAGGCCCTCATGCACTTCAAAGATATTCCGGACGCTATCGTCCATGTCGACGACATCGAGAATGGCGCCCTCCATGCGAGCGGTGGCGCAAATTAGCCCATTCCTCGTATGGCTGCATCGTGGTCGTTTGTGCGGTGTTTGCAGGTGTGCCGTGTGGGGCTGAAGCGGCTAGTGCCGTAGCGATGCTTCCCGGCTCGTTCACCGTGCACGAGGGGGCGTCACTAA
>NZ_KQ948027.1:0-109600 GCF_001513965.1 Streptomyces cellostaticus
GGGCTTACGCCCCCCAGTGTCAGCCGAGTGTCACGCGCCCGCGCAGTTCGGGCACAGCCCCCTGTACGTCACCTCGACGTCCGAGACCGTGAAGCCGAAGCGCTCCGTGTCGGGGAGGTCGGCGAGCGGGTTGCCCGTGGGGTGCACGTCACGGATCGCGCCGCACTGGGCGCAGACCAGGTGGTGGTGTGGCTGGTGCGCGTTCGGGTCGTACCGCTTGGCGCGCTTGTCCGTGGTGACCTCGAGCACCTCACCGAGGGAGACCAGCTCACCCAGCGTGTTGTAGACGGTCGCCCGGGAGATCTCGGGCAGCTTCGCGACGGCCCGTGCGTGGACCTCGTCGGCCGTCAGGTGAACGTGCTCGCCGTCGAGGACCTCGGCCACGACGCGCCGCTGCGCGGTCATCCGCCATCCGCGTCCGCGCAGCCGTTCCAGAAGGTCGCTCATGGAGACCAGCCTAACAGCAAGGAGACCAGGTTCCGATCAGGTGTGACTTTGGAACTTTATTTGATTTAGACAATATCTAATCAGGGTGAGGGGGGCAAGAACCTCACCGGGCGGGCCGGCTCCCTGTGGGGTCCGGCCCGCCCGGCGTGCTCAGAGCGCGGGCGCCGGCTCCCGCGCCGGGGCCCAGCAGCGGATGATGTCGCGGACCGAGACGATGCCGGCGGGCTCGCCGCGGTCGAGGACGACCAGGTGTCGGAAGCCGCCGTGCGCCATGGCCCGGGCCGCCTCCTCCAGGGTCCAGGTCGGGGCGGCGAAGACGACGTCGGTGGTGGTGTGGGCGTGCGTGCGTTCCGTGTCCGGGTTCTGGCCCAGGCCCACGGAGTTGAGGATGTCGCGTTCGGTGAGGATGCCGATGCCGCCGGCGTCGGGGTCGAGGACCACGGCGGCGCCGATGCGGCGTGCGGACATCAGGGCGGCTGCTTGGCGGAGGGTGTGGGCGGGGCCGACGGTGAGGATCACGGTGCTCATGGCGTCGCGGACGAGCATGACTGGGGCCACCTCCTACGAATCTCCGGCGTGTGCGGAGATTCACAAGTTCACAAGTGAGGGTGGCCTCAGAGTGCCAGGTAAAGCGGAGGTCAACAAGAGGGCGCGCGCGGCTAGTTGAGGGGCGTGCCGCAGCTTTCCCATGGTGCTCAGTAGCGCTGGTTGAGATACCCCAGCAACTCGTCGTGCAGCAGGCCGTTGGACGCGACCGCGTTGCCGCTGTGCGGGCCCGGGCGGCCGTCGAGGCCGGTGAAGGTGCCGCCGGCCTCGGTGACGATGATCGCGTTGGCGGCCATGTCCCAGAGCGACAGCTCCGGCTCCGCACAGAGGTCGACCGAGCCCTCGGCGACCATCATGTAGGGCCAGAAGTCGCCGTACGCGCGCGTGCGCCACACCTCGCGGGTGAGGTCGAGGAAGCCGTTCAGACGGCCCTGCTCCTCCCAGCCGCTGAGCGAGGAGTACGCGAAGGAGGCGTCCGTCAGCTTGCCGACGCGGGAGACGTGGATGCGGCTCGCGGAGGACAGGCTGCGGCCGGTGAAGGCGCCGTGGCCCTGCGCGGCCCACCAGCGGCGGTTGAGGGCGGGGGCGGAGACGACGCCGACGACGGGCTGGTAGCCGCCTTCGCCCGCCTCCATCAGGGAGATGAGCGTGGCCCAGACGGGCACGCCGCGGACGTAGTTCTTGGTGCCGTCGATCGGGTCGATGACCCAGCGGCGGGGGCCGGTGCCCTCGACTCCGTACTCCTCGCCGAGGATGGCGTCCCGGGGGCGGGCGCGCTGGAGCTGACCGCGGATGAGCTCTTCCGCCGCCTTGTCCGCTTCGCTCACCGGGGTCATGTCCGGCTTCGTCTCCACCTTCAGGTCGAGGGCCTTGAAGCGGGCCATGGTGGCCGCGTCGGCCGCGTCGGCGAGGACGTGGGCGAGACGGAGGTCGTCAAGGTAGTCCGGCATGTGACGAACGGTATCTTCCGTGGCCGATAGCGGGCTACAGGGGGCCGTGGGTGGGCGGGTCGGCTGGGCCGTGTGGAGAGGTACGGGTCGGCTGAGCCTGGACGAGGAGGGGTCGCCGCTCACCGGCGCCGACGCCGGGCGCGAGGAACTGCGCGATCAGCCCCACGGAGCCGGACCCCGGGACGGTCCGCAGTTCAACGGTGTGCCGTCGGGCACGGTCTGCCGTTCAACGGTGTGCCGTAGGGCACGGTCGCATGGGTGCACCGTGGCCGATGCGCGCCCCCTCGCACGCCCGAGAACCCTTGACAGTGCATGTATGCGCGTCAAATCTGGGCGCAGTGCCGCTTGCCCCAGGGAGGCGATGATGCCTGCAGCCCGGGAGTCCCTACTGGACGCCGCCTATACGGCCCTCGCGCGCCGGCCGTGGTCCGCCGTGCGGATGGTCGACGTGGCCGCGGCGGCCGGGGTGTCCCGACAGACGCTGTACAACGAGTTCGGTAGCAAGGAGGGGCTGGCCCGGGCGCTGGTGCGGCGGGAGGCCGACGGGTATCTCGCCGGGGTGGAGCGGGCGCTCGCCACGCACACCGACCCGTGCGGCCGGCTCACCGCCGCCGCCGAGTGGACGGCGTCGGCCGCCCGGGACAACGCGCTGGTGCGGGCCATGCTCACCGGCTGCTGGAGCGAGCGTCTGCCCGCGCCGACGCTCGCCGCCGTGCCGTCCTCCTCAGCCGTACCCGCGCAGCGCCGGGCGGACGGGCCGCTGCCCTCGCCCGGCGACCTGGTGCGGATCGTGCGGGACCGGGCGGTGATGGTGCTGGGCGGACCCGGCACGGCGAAGGCCGACGACTGCGAGCTCGCGCGGTCCTGTGAGTTCGTCGTGCGGCTCGCGCTGTCCTGTGTGGCCGCGCCGCCGGGGGAGGGCGGCATCGCCGAGCTGGTGCGCGGCGCGCTCCCCGGACAGGTGATCTGACGGGCCGGTGGGCGCCCTGGAGGTTCCAGCCGGCCGCGTCCGGCAGCTCGCCCGCCTGGTCCGGCATGAAGAAGTGGCTGTCGTACGCCGTCAGTTGGGCCGGTTCGCGGCCCTCGGCCGGCCCGTCCGCGAGGCCGTCTAGTGGGCCGAGCCCGACAGTTGGAGGCCGATCACACCGACGATGACGAAGGAGATCGAGACGATCTTCAGGGTCGACACCAGGTCACCGAGGAAGACCATGCCGTAGATCGCCGTGCCCGCCGCACCGATCCCGGTCCACACGGCGTACGCGGGGCCGACGTCGAGCTTCTTCAGCGAGAGGGTCAGCAGGCCGAAGCTGCCCAGTGCGAAGGCGGCGAAGGCGATCGTCGGCCACAGGCGGGTGAACCCGTGCGAGAGCTTCAGGCACACGGCGAAACCGGTCTCCAGGATCCCGGCCACGACGACCAGCAGCCACGCCATGTGCTGTCCTCCCGTAGGTCCGGATCACCGGTTCGGTGCGAGTATGCACTTACCGGGCTCGCACCCCGGCAAACAACGCGGTGCTCAGTCGCCCTCCGTGCGCTCCCGCGTGGACAGCAGCCGGCGCAGCGAGTACAGCCGCGCCGGGTCCGCATGGCCCTCCTCGACCCACGCGTCCAGCGCGCAGTCCCGCTCGTCGTGGCTGCACGCGCGCGGGCAGCCCTCCGTGCCCGGCTCCAGGTCCGGGAAGGCGTGGATCACCCGCGACGGGTCGATGTGCGCGAGGCCGAAGGACCGCACGCCCGGGGTGTCGACGACCCAGCCCTGCGCACCGCTCAGGGGGAGGGCGAGCGCCGAGGTGGTGGTGTGGCGGCCGCGGCCGGTCACCGCGTTGACGTGGCCCGTCGTACGGCGGCGGTCCTCCGGGACCAGCGCGTTGACCAGGGTCGTCTTGCCCACGCCCGAGTGACCCACGAAGGCGGTGATCTTGCCGTTCAGGTACTCGCGCACCCGGTCCGCCGCGTCGCCGTTCTCCAGTTCCTCGCGGCTGGTGACGACATAGGGGATGTCGAGGTGGCCGTACAGCTCCAGCAGCTTGTCCGGCGGGGCCAGGTCCGACTTGGTCATCACCAGTAGCGGCTCCAGACCGCCGTCGTAGGCCGCGACCAGACAGCGGTCGATCAGGCGCGGGCGCGGCTCCGGGTCGGCGAGCGCGGTGACGATCGCCAGCTGGTCGGCGTTGGCCACGACCACCCGCTCGTACGGATCGTCGTCATCGGCCGTACGACGTAGCAACGAGCTGCGCTCCTCGATGCGCACGATCCGCGCGAGCGTGTCCTTCTGGCCGGACAGATCGCCGACCAGGGCCACCCGGTCGCCCACCACGGCCGCCTTGCGGCCCAGTTCGCGGGCCTTCATCGCCATGACCGGACGGTCCTCGACCAGGCAGGTCAGCCGGCCCCGGTCGACCGTGAGGACCAGGCCCTCGGCCGCGTCCTCGTGTTTGGGCCGGATGTTGGTACGCGGCCGGTTGCCCTTGCGGTTGGGACGGCTGCGGATGTCGTCCTCGTCGGTGTGCTTGCCGTAACGGCGCATGGTCCCAGTCCGCCCGTCAGTTCCCCAGCATCCCGGTCCACAGGTCGGGGAAGTCGGGCAGGGTCTTCGCCGTCGTCGCCACGTTCTCGATCTGCACGCCCTTGACCGCCAGGCCGATGATCGCACCGGCCGTCGCCATGCGGTGGTCCTCGTAGGTGTGGAAGACCCCGCCGTGCAGCGCGCGCGGGCGGATGTGGAGGCCGTCGGCCGTCTCGGTGACGTCGCCGCCGAGTTCGTTGATCTCCTTGGTGAGCGCGGCCAGCCGGTCCGTCTCGTGCAGCCGCAGATGGGCCACGCCGCGCAGGGTGGAGGGGGAGTCCGCGAGGGCGGCCACCGCCGCGATGCCCGGGGTCAGTTCGCCCACGTCGCCCAGGTCCACGTCGATGCCGTGGATGGCACCCGAGCCGGTGAACTCCAGCCCGTACTCGGTCAGTTCGCAGGTGCCGCCCATCTCGGTGAAGATCTCCCGCAGCCGGTCACCCGGCTGGGTGGTGCGCGCCGGCCAGTCCGGGATCAGCACCTTGCCGCCGGTGACCAGGGCCGCCGCCAGGAACGGCTGGGCGTTCGACAGGTCCGGCTCGACCGTCAGGTCCCGGCCGAGCAGCGCGCCCGGCGTCACCCGCCACACGTTCGGCTCGCCGCCCGACTCCGGGGTGTCCACCTGGGCGCCGACCGCGCGCAGCATCTCCACGGTCATCCGGATGTGCGGCAGGGAGGGGAGACTCGCGCCGGTGTGGCGCACCTCGACACCCTGGTTGAAACGCGGGCCGGACAGCAGCAGCGCCGACACGAACTGGGAGGACGAGGAGGCGTCGACCGACACCGGGCCGCCGTCCAGGGCCCCGCCGCCGTGCACGGTCAGCGGCAGCGCGCCGCGGCCGTCGTCGTCGATCCGGGCGCCGAGCGTGCGCAGCGCGTCGATCACGCCGTTCAGGGGGCGCTCGTACGACCGCGGGTCCCCGTCGAACCGGATGGGGCCGTCGGCCAGCGCGGCCACCGGCGGCAGGAAGCGCATCACCGTGCCGGCGTTGCCGACGTCGACCGTGGCCGGACCGCGCAGACCCGTGGGCAGCACCCGCCAGGCCTCGCCGGAACCGTCCGGGCCGACCCCCTCCTCGATCTCCACGCCCATGGCCCGCAGGGCGCCGGCCATCAGCAGGGTGTCGCGCGAGCGCAGCGGACGGCGCAGCCAGCCGGGCTCGGAGGCGAGGGCGGCGAGGACGAGGGCGCGGTTGGTGACCGATTTGGACCCGGGCACGTGGACCGTCGCGTCGACGGCTCCGCTCGCGTGCGGGGCGGGCCAGAGGGCGGGGGCAGTGTTCGGGGCCATGGGGCCACTTTATAAGGAGGGCAAGGAAGGGGCCGTCGTCGTCCGCGGGCCGTGGGGGCCGGTCGCGCTGACGCGGGGCGGCACAGCGATACGGTCCCGCCCCTGAGGGGGCTGCCCCTACGGGCCCGGCACCCTCATCCCTGCAAGAGCCAGCGTCCTCCGCCGATCACCGAGCACAGCGACACCGCATAGAACAGGAACAGCCACAGCCCCGCCGGTACGTGCGTCAGCCGCGCCAGCTGGTCCGCGTCCGAGTCGCCCGCCTGGCCCCGGACCCGCTTGGCCTGGAGCTCGAACGGCGGCCGTACTCCGCCGAGCAGGAGGAACCACACCACCGCGTACGCGAAAGCGGCCTGTACCTGGGGGCCCGCCAGCCAGGACACCAGCAGGAAGGCGCCCCCGGCCAGGACCACGGTCAGGACCCCGTACGCGTTGCGGATCATCACCAGCATCGCCACCAGCAGGGCCGTCGCCACCCACAGCAGCAGCGTGATGCGGCCCGCGGCCAGCAGAGCGGCTCCGCCCAGGCCCAGCAGCGAGGGTGCCGTGTACCCCGCGGCCGCCGTGAGGATCATGCCCAGGCCGTACGGCTTGCCGCGGCTGACCGTGAGGCCGCTGGTGTCGGAGTGCAGGCGTATGCCCGTCAGCTGCCGGCCGGTGAGCAGGGCCACCAGGCCGTGGCCGCCCTCGTGGGCGATGGTGATGGCGTTGCGGGAGACGCGCCAGAGAGCGTGCGGGGCGACTGCGGCGAACGCAGCCGCGGCCGTGGCGAGCACCACCCACAGGTCGGGGTCGGGCTGGGTGCCGGTGAGCCGGTCCCAGAGGTCGGGCAGCGCGGTGGCGGCGAGGCTGTCCATGTCCGGCAGTGGCTCCTGTCGTCGTACGGAGTCTGGCAGTGTGACACGTATGGGCGGACGGTATCTGAGACGCCGACGTCGCAGTAATCGTTCCTGGACGGTAAACATGCAGGTCACAGCGTTAGAGCCCCGGAGTGATCCGGGGCTCTGACGCTGCCTGTACTGACTGTGCGCCGGCCTGGAGGCACCTGAGACCACCCCAGGGAACGCGTCCTGACACGGCACGTTCAACGACCGCAGCGGCGACCTCGCCGCGTTCGAGCAGCAGGCGCGCCACGAGCCGCCGTCCCGCGCCTTCTCGACCGGCAACGGCCGGACGGCCCCCTACGTCGAGTACGACATCGACGAGCACACCTCGACGCGCTCACCGGACCGCGGCCTGCGGCGCATCATCCGCAACCCGCTCACCGGCAACGTCTTCGCGACCTGGGACCACTACCAAGTACTGAGCAGGGACTGAAGGGGAAATCCGCGTCAGCGTGTGAAGGAGACCACCGTCATGATCCGTACGACAGCCTGGCTGCGCCCCCTGTCCGAGGTGCCGGACGCCTCCGCGTCGTACGAAGTGCGCGGCTCCCGCAGCCGTACCCGCCAGGACCTGTTCACCGAGTGGGCCGCCGGACTGCGCGAGGCCGCGGACCTCCTCGCCGACGCACCGCCGCACCGCCGCACGAGATGCCCGTCCTCCTGTCCGTTCTGAGCGAGGCCGCGGGCAACGACAGTGCCGCCCCGCGTCTGCTGCTCCTCCTCTACGACACCCCCGACCGCCTGACCGACCTGGACCGGCGTCTGACGGGTTGATCAGCACGGGGAACCGCGCCCAGCAGCGGTCTGCCACTCTTGGACGTGTCCCGGTGGCTGGGACGCAAGAACATCAGGGAGACGGTGGACATGGACGGGCAGCTCACCTCCAGGCGACCGTTTTCGCAGGTCGGAGGGGTGGTCACAGATGTGCGGACGGTATGCGTCCAGTCGTAGGCCCGAGGATCTCGCAGGAGTCTTCGAGATCGAGAAGTGGGAGCCCGAAGAGACCCTGGAGCCGGACTACAACGTGGCTCCGACCAAGGAGGTCTACGCCGTCCTCGACCGTCCGTTGAAAGACGCGGCCGAGCCGCGGCCGGTTCGGCAGCTGCGCAGGCTGAAGTGGGGACTGGTGCCCTCCTGGGCCAAGACGCCCGAGGGCGGCGCCCGGATGATCAACGCGCGCGCGGAGACCGTGCACGAGAAGCCGGCCTACCGGCGCGCCTTCGCCGCCCGGCGCTGCATCCTGCCCGCCGACGGCTACTACGAGTGGGTCACCGGCAAGGACGAGCGGGAGCTGGAGGTGGAGGGGAAGAAGAAGCGGCCGCGCAAGCAGCCCTACTTCGTGCTGCCCGCCGACGGCTCGGTCTTCGCGATGGCCGGGCTGTACGAGTTCTGGCGGGACCGGACCCTGCCCGAAGATCACCCCCAGGCGTGGTGGGTCACCTGCTCGGTGATCACCACCGAGGCGGAGCAGACCCCGCTGGCCGTCGCCCCCGCCGAGGGCCCGTACTCCCTCGCCGAGATCCATCCGCGCATGCCGCTGATGCTCACCCCGGACCGCTGGGACGCCTGGCTGGACCCGTCCCGCACGGACCCGGACGACCTGCTCGGCCTGCTGACCCCGCCCGGGCCCGGCCTGATGCGCGCCTACCCGGTCTCCACCGCTGTCAGCAACGTCCGCAACAACGGCCCGGAGCTGCTGAAGGAGCTGGAGGCGCCGGAAGAGGGCACACTCTTCTAGCGTGATCGAGATTGTCGAGACCGACGCCGGGACCGCACGCGTCACCTGGCACCGGGCGAAGAAGGCGCGGCTGGTGCTGGCCCTCAGCCATGGGGCCGGCGGTGGCATCGAGGCGCCGGACGTGCAGGCGCTCGCCCGGGTGCTCCCGGGGCACGGTGTGACCGTGGCCCTCGTCGAGCAGCCCTGGCGGGTCGCGGGCAAGAAGGTCGCGCCCGCACCGAAGACCCTGGACACCGGCTGGCGCGGCATCTGGCCCGCACTGGCCGGGATGGAGCTGCCGGTGATCTCCGGCGGCCGCAGCGCGGGCGCCCGGGTCGCCTGCCGGACCGCCACCGAGCTGGGCGCGCACGCCGTGCTCGCGCTGAGCTTCCCGCTGCACCCGCCGGGCAAGCCGGAGCGCTCCCGCGCCGACGAGCTGCTCGGTGCCGGAGTCCCCACGCTGGTCGTGCAGGGCGGGAACGATCCCTTCGGGAAGCCGGAGGAGTTCCCCGAGGGGGCGTACGAGCTGGTCGAGGTGGCGTACGGCGATCACGGGTTCGCCGTGCCCAAGCGTGCGGAGATCACCCAGGAGCGGGCGCTGGAGATCGTCACCGACGGCGTCGTGGAGTGGGTCGCGTCACTCGGGTGAGGCCAGGGAATGTTGCGCGGCGGAGTGCTGTTGTGGCGGACAGAAGTGCTGAGCAACGGCACCGACGTCGTAGGAGAGGAAGTCCGCCGCATGGGTTCGACCACCTGCCCGAGCCGTAGCAGCCGCCTTGACCTGGACTGGACGGTGCTGCACGCGGCCAAGACCGCTCCTATTCGAGGGGCGGCAGGCACGGGTCGTGTTCTATCCTCCGAAACGAGTGGGACCGGTTTCGGTCCTGCCCGGGATCTTGAGGAGGTGGGTCCGGTCACTGGGACCGACGCAGGGACCGACAACGGCCAGGCGGAGCTGCCCGAGGGCCAGGGCGTGAGCGCGGAGGCGGACACGGAGACCGGCTCCGAGTCGAACGCGGAGCGCAGTGCGCGCTTCGAACGGGACGCGCTCGAATTCCTCGACCAGATGTACTCGGCCGCGCTGCGCATGACGCGCAACCCGGCCGACGCCGAGGACCTGGTGCAGGAGACGTACGCCAAGGCGTACGCGTCCTTCCACCAGTTCCGCGAGGGCACCAATCTGAAGGCGTGGCTGTACCGGATCCTCACCAACACCTTCATCAACTCGTACCGCAAGAAGCAGCGCGAGCCCCAGCGCAGCGCGGCCGAGGAGATCGAGGACTGGCAGCTCGCCCGCGCCGAGTCGCACATGTCGACAGGTCTGCGCTCCGCCGAGTCGCAGGCGCTCGACCACCTGCCCGACTCGGACGTGAAGGAAGCGCTGCAGGCGATCCCCGAGGAGTTCCGCATCGCCGTCTATCTGGCGGATGTGGAGGGCTTTGCGTACAAGGAGATCGCGGACATCATGGGGACACCCATCGGTACGGTGATGTCCCGGCTGCACCGGGGCCGCCGTCAGCTGCGCGGCATGCTGGAGGACTACGCCCGTGAGCGCGGGCTGGTCCCGGCGGGCGCCGGAGAGTCGAACGAAGCGAAAGGTTCGGGCTCATGAGCTGCGGAGATCCGCACGAGACGGACTGCAGTGAGGTCCTCGACCATCTGTACGAGTTCCTCGACAGCGAGATGCCGGACGTCGATCGCGACAAGTTCCAGCACCACTTCGAGGAATGCTCTCCGTGCCTGGAGAAGTACGGCCTGGAGCAGGCCGTGAAGAAGCTGGTCAAGCGGTGCTGCGGGCATGACGACGTGCCCGCCGACCTGCGCGCCAAGGTCATGGGGCGGATCGACCTGATCCGCTCCGGCCAGGCCGTCCCCGAGCACGACGTGACCGCCACGCCGCAGGAGAGCTGAGCCGCACGGCTCGAAAGAGCCGAGCGCCGGCCGTCACCCGAACGTGCTAATCCTCGGGTCATAATCCCCCGTCCCCTCCGATTCCCGCCCTAGGCTCCGAGCCTGGACAGGCATGGTCGGGGGGAGGGTGTGATGGAGGCGGTTCCGGCGAGGGCACGCGGCTACGTCGCCTGTGTCGCCCTGCTGGCCGTGCTCTGCGTCCTGCCTCTGCCGGCCACCCACGCGCCCTGGTGGGCGCTCGCCCTGCTCGCCGCGCTGTACGCGGCCTGCGAGCACGTCGTAGGGCGTCGTCTGGGCGGCACCTTCTACCCCGTTCTGCTCGCCGGGGCGTTCCTGCTGCCGCCGGCCGCCGCCGCGCTCGTCCCGCTGCCGGCCGCCCTGTTCGCCCGCGTCGAACAGCGCCCCGTGTGGCTACGTCGCGTCTGGCGGGCCGCGCAGCCCTCGCTCGCCGTGTGGGCCGCGGCCCGGGTGCACGGGGCGCTCGGCGGCCGGGACGCCGTCGTGGGCTGCGACTTCCCCTACGCCCTCGTGCCCGCCGGGGCGGCCGTCCTCGCCTTCTGCCTGGTGCTCGCCGCACTCGACGGCGGGATCCTCGCCACGGCCGAGCACGTGCCGCTGCGCAGGGCCTGGCGCGGGCTGCTGTCCCGCTCGCTTGCGCCGGTCGCGGTGCACGGACTCGCCGGGCTGATGATGGCCGTGCTGTGGCGCAGCCCCTACGGGCCCGTCGCCGCGCTGCTCGTGCTGCTGCCGATGTGCGTCTCCTGCTGGGTCTTCGCCCAGTACCACCGGGAGAGGGCCGCCCACCAGGCCACCATCCGCGCGCTGGTGCAGGCCGTCGACATCAAGGACGGCTACACCCGCGGCCACAGCGAGCGGGTCGGACAGGCCTCCGTGATGATCGCCCGCGAACTGGGCATGGACGACGAGCGCGTCGAGGTGCTGCGCTTCGCCGGCATCCTGCACGACGTCGGCAAGCTCGGCGTGCCCACCCGGCTGCTGCGCAAGGACGGCCCGCTGACTCCCGAGGAGCGGCGGATCATCGAACTGCATCCCGAGTACGGCCACGAGATGGTCCGCGGGATCTCCTTCCTCGGTGAGGCCCGCACCGCGATCCTGCATCACCATGAACGGCTCGACGGCAGCGGCTACCCGTACGGGCTGGCGGGCGGTCAGATCCCCGAGTGCGCCCGGGTGGTGGCCGTCGCCGACGCCTTCGACGCGATGACCTCCACCCGCTCCTACAGCAGGGCCCGGCCCGTCGAGACGGCGGTCACGGAGCTGGAGCGGTGCGCGGGAACCCAGTTCGACCCGCGCATGGTCGCGGCGCTCGCCCGGGCCCTCGGCCGCCACGGCTGGCACCCGGCCGTCACGGCCGACGAGGCGCCCTGCGGGATCCCGGCCCAGGAGCCGGTCACCGGCAGCCGCAGCGGGGCACCCCGATGACCGCCCTCCGGCTCATCCATGGCTCCGCCGCCCTGGTCGCGGCCGCCGCCCTCGCCGTCACCTTCTGGAGCGGCATCCACGAGCGGGGCGTGGGGCTCGCCTTCGGCGTGCTCATAGCCGTCGGCGAGCTGACCCGCTGGAGCGGTGCGCAGGTGCGCCAGGCCGCGCCGCTGGGCACCGCCGGATCGCTGTCGTACGCCCTGCTGGGAGCCGACGCGGGACAGCCGACCCAGCACGACGCCCCCCAGGTCGTCACCATCGTCCTGGCCGCCTCCCTGCTGGGCGGCGTCCCGCACATCTGGTGCGGCCGCAGCCCGACCCTGGACCACCTCGCCCGCCGCGTCCTGACCGTCGGCTTCGCCGCCGTCTGCTTCCAGCCCCTCTACAACAAGGGCGTGTTCACGCAGTGGAGCGGCCCCGCCTACGCCGTGCTGCTCGTCGCCCTGCTCGTGCTCACCGCCCTGTGCGACGCCGTCCTCGCCGCCGCCCTCGCCCACTCCCGCACCCGCTGGCCCTTCGGCCCGCTGCTGCGCGACGAACTGCGCGGGCTGCTCGGCATCGGATCCGCCGTGTGCGCGACCGGCGCGGTGATGGCGCTCGCGGTCGCCGTCGCCGGACTGTGGGCGCTGCCGGTGTTCTGCCTGCCGCTGCTGCTCACCCAGCTGTCCGTGCGCCGCTACGCCGCCGTGCGCGCCACCTACCGGCAGACCATCGCCTCCCTCGCCCGGGCCACCGAGATTGCCGGGTACACCCCCGCCGGGCACGCCCGCCGGGTCGCCGCGCTCAGCCTGGCCGTCGGCCGGGACCTGGGCCTGACCGAAGCCGAACTGACCGTCCTGGAGTACGCAGCCCTCATGCACGACATCGGCCAGCTCAGCCTGGTCGACCCCGTCCCGGCCGGCGCCACCGCCGCCCTGCCCGCGCAGGAGCAGCGGCGCATCGCACTGCTCGGCGGGGCCGTCGTACGGCAGACCGGGGTGGACGCGGCGGTCGCCGTGGTCGTGGAGCGGCAGGCCGACCCCTGCCGGGAGCAGCCGCTCGCCGCCCGGATCGTCAGAGCCGTGAACGCCTACGAGGAGAAGGCCCGCGAGGCCGGGTCCGACGGGCCGCTCAGGGCACTGGAGGAGCTGCGCCTGGCCACCGCCGGGGACTACGCTCCCGAGGTCGTGGAGTCGCTGGCCCGGGTTCTGTCCCGGGACTGTCTGACCCTGCCCGTGGCGGGGTAACCCATGGGTAATGAGCGACCTTCCCGGCGTACGTGGTTGGATGCGAGGGAGAGGGTGTCCGGGGGCACAAGCCAGCCCACTGTGCGGAACTGGAACTGGCAGGCGGGAATCGTGAGGATCTTCGGCAAGGGACGGCACCGGCCCTCCGCCTCCTGGCGGCAGGCCACCGACCGCGCGTTCACGCTCATCGGCGACGGCCGGTACGAGGACGCGGGCGAGCTGCTGACACGCGCCGCCGACCTGGAACCCTGGCTGTCGGAGTCCTGGTTCAACCTCGCCCTGCTGCACAAGTTCCGGCACGACTGGGAGCAGGCCCGCGCCGCCGGACTGCGTGCGGTGGCCCTCCTGGAGAGGGAGACCGGCGCCCCCGACTGGTGGAACGTCGGCATCGCCGCCACCGCCCTGCAGGACTGGCCGCTGGCCCGCCGCGCCTGGCAGGCCTACGGGCTCAAGGTGCCCGGGAGCCCCTCCCGGTCGAAGACCGGGGGAGGCGCCACCGCCTCGGACGAGCCGCTCGGCATGGAGCTGGGCAGCGCGGCCGTACGGCTCTCCCCGGAAGGCGAGGCCGAGGTCGTGTGGGGCCGCAGGCTGGATCCGGCCCGGATCGAGGTGCTGTCCATTCCGCTGCCCTCGTCCGGGCGGCGCTGGGGCGAGGTCGTGTTGCACGACGGCGTCCCGCACGGCGAGCGCACGACGTCCGCGGGACACAGCTACCCGGTCTTCGACGAGATCGAGCTGTGGGCGCCCTCGCCCGTGCCCACCTGGGTGGTGCTGCTGGAGGCAGCCACCGAGGCCGACCGGGACGCGCTGGAGCAGCTGGCCGCCGACGCGGGGTTCGCGGCGGAGGACTGGTCGTCTTCGGTGCGGCTGCTGTGCCGGATGTGCTCCGAGTCCCGGATGCCCTCCGACGAGGGCGAGGGTGTGCATCTGGATCCGCACGACCACAGTGAGCCGGGTCATCCCGGACCGCTGGGGCACCGCACGGACGGGCAGCTGTGGGTGCCGGAGCGGGAGTGCGGGGTGGCCGCGCCGGCCGCGCTGGTTCGAGGGTTGCTGGACGGGTGGGTCGCGGACAGCCCGGACTCGCGGGACTGGCGGGATCTCGAAGAGGTCTGCTGAGGCCGTCCTGCGGCTGCGTCGTCGTGGCTGGTCGCGCCCATGCGGCGGAGCCGCATATTGACGCAGACCGCGCCCCTTCAGGGCGCGCCCCGTACCCTGTATCAGCAACTTCACCACCTGTTTTCCTGAGGAAGGCGTACGTCGGTCATGGCGCAGCAGGACACCGATCAGCAGCACGCGGGCGTGCTCCCCGTCGACGACGAGGGGTATGTCGTCGACACGGAGGACTGCGAGGAGCGCGAGCAGGCCTGGCGCGAGCGCGGCACCTCGCGGCCGATCACGGTCGTCGGCAACCCGGTGCTGCACAAGGAGTGCAAGGACGTCACCGAGTTCGGCGAGGAGCTCCAGCAGCTCGTCGCGGACATGTTCGCCAGCCAGCACACCGCCGAGGGCGTGGGCCTGGCCGCCAACCAGATCGGTGTCGATCTGAAGGTCTTCGTCTACGACTGCCCGGACGACGAGGGCGTCCGCCACACCGGCGTGGTCTGCAACCCCAAGCTGGTCGACCTGCCCGCCGACAGGCGCCGCCTCGACGACAGCAACGAGGGCTGCCTCTCCGTACCCACCGCGTACGCGCCGCTCGCGCGTCCCGACTACGCCGAGGTGACCGGCCAGGACGAGCAGGGCAACCCGATCAAGGTCCGCGGCACCGGGTACTTCGCACGGTGTTTGCAGCACGAGACCGACCACCTCTACGGCTACCTGTACATCGACCGCCTCTCCAAGCGCGACCGCAAGGACGCCCTGCGGCAGATGGCCGAGAATGAGCCACGCTACCCGGTGGTCGCCAACGACTGAGGCGTCCAGCCGAGACGTACGGCGACCCTGCGGAGCAGCCATGACGCCCGCTGCGACGCCCGGTCGGGATCCTTCCCGACCGGGCGTCGTTCGTTTGTTCGCCGCAAGAATCCCGGCATCTTGGGGTGGTGATGGAAGCAAATCCGTTCCCATAGCGGTCAGTTGTGGTGCTGAATGGGAAGTGCGGGGATACGCAACGGCGCACGCCCGGCACGCATCGGAGGGGCGGGCGCTTCAGGCGGCTGAGAGGGGACTGTTCGTGCACGCTTTCTCACACGGCACCACATCGTCGACAGCGGTCGCAGTACCGCCGTCGCTTGCCCTCCCGGTGATCGAGGACATGTTTCCCCGACAACTCCACCCGTATTGGCCAAAGCTTCAGGAGAAGACCCGTCAGTGGCTCCTGGAAAAACGGCTCATGCCGGCGGACAAGGTACGGGAATATGCCGATGGTCTTTGCTACACCGACCTGATGGCCGGGTACTACACCAGTGCGCCCGACGAGGTCCTGCAGGCCATAGCGGACTACAGCGCCTGGTTCTTCATCTGGGACGACCGCCACGACCGTGACATCGTGCACCGGAGGCCGGCCGACTGGCGGCGCCTGAGGTACCGCCTGCACACCGCCCTCGATGCCCCCCGGCACCATCTGCACCACCCGGCCCCCCTGGTGGCGGGGTTCGCGGACAGCGTGCTGCGGCTGTACTCGTTCCTGCCGGGCACCTGGAACCGGCGGTTCGCCCGGCACTTCCACGCGGTGATCGAGGCCTACGACCGCGAGTTCCGCAACAGGATCACAGGGCATATTCCGAAGGTCGAGGAATATCTCGCCCTGAGGCGGCACACCTTTGCGCACTGGATATGGACGGACCTGCTGGAGCCGAGCGCCGGGCGTGAACTCCCGGACCGCGTAAGGAAACATCCGGCCTATCGCCGTCCGGCGCTGCTGAGCCAGGAATTCGCCGCCTGGTACAACGACCTCTGCTCGCTGCCGAAAGAAATAGCGGGCGACGAGGTGCACAATCTCGGAATCAGTCTCATCACCCATGAGGCACTGACCCTCGAAGAAGCCGTGGACGAAGTCAGGCGACGCGTCGAGAAATGCATCCGTGATTTCCTCGACGCCGAGCGGGACGCCCTGCGATTCGCCGACGAACTCGCCGACGGCACGGTCTTGGGAAGGGAATTGGGCGCCGCCGTGCGCGCCTGCGTCGGCAGCATGCGGAACTGGTTCAGTGCCGTCTACTGGTTCCACCACGAGTCGGGCCGGTACATGGTCGACAACTGGGACGACCGGTCCACGCCCCCGTACGTCAACAACGAAGCGGCAGGTGAGAAATGACCGTCGAGTCTGTGAAGCCCGTGACCTCCGAGACGACGGAACTGCGCGAACCGCCTCTCGCCGGCGGTGCCCTCCCGATCCTCGGCCACGGCCTGCAACTGGTCCGCGACCCGCTCGCCTTCATGTCCGGGCTGCGCGCGCACGGCGACGTCGTGCGCCTGAAGCTCGGCCCCAAGACGGTGTACGCCGTCACCGCACCGGCGCTCACCGGCGCACTTGCCCTCAGCCCCGACTACAAGATCGACGGGCCGCTGTGGGAGTCCCTCGAAGGGCTGCTCGGCAAGGAGGGCGTCGCCACCGCCAACGGCCCGCGCCACCGCCGCCAGCGGCGCACCATCCAGCCCGCGTTCCGGCTCGACGCGATCCCCGCCTACGGGCCGGTCATGGAGGAGGAGGCGCACGGGCTGACCGAGCGCTGGCAGCCCGGCGAGACCATCGACTGCACCTCGGAGTCGTTCCGGGTCGCCGTGCGTATCGCGGCCCGCTGCCTGCTGCGCGGCGATTTCATGGACGAGCGCGCGGAGCGGCTGAGCATCGACCTCGCCACGCTCTTCCGTGGTATGTACCGCAGGATGGTCATCCCGCTCGGGCCCTTGTACCGGCTGCCGTTCCCGGCCAACCGCGAATTCAACCGCGCACTGGCCGATTTGCATCTGCTGGTCGACGAGATCGTCGCCGAGCGGAGGGCATCTGGTCAAAAGCCGGACGATTTGCTGACGGCATTGCTGGAGGCGAAGGACGACAATGGCGACCCCATCGGGGAACAGGAGATCCACGACCAGGTGGTCGCGATAGTCACCCCCGGAAGCGAAACAGTCGCCTCCACGATCATGTGGCTGCTCCAGGTCCTCGCGGAACATCCGGAACACGCCGAGAAGGTGCGTGCCGAGGTCGAATCCGTCACCGGCGGCCGGCCGGTCGGATTCGCGGACGTCCGGGCCCTTAGGCACACCAACAATGTCGTCGTGGAGGCCATGCGGCTGCGGCCCGCCGTGTGGATTCTGACGCGGCGCGCGGTGACCGACACCGCGCTCGGCGGCTATCGCATTCCGGCGGGGGCGGACATCGTCTACAGCCCCTACGCCATCCAGCGCGACGGCCGCTCCTACGACCGCCACCTCGACTTCGACCCCGACCGCTGGCTGCCCGAGCGGGCCAAGGACGTGCCGAAGTACGCCATGAGTCCCTTCAGCGTCGGCAACCGCAAGTGCCCCAGCGACCACTTCTCCATGGCCCAGCTGAGCCTGATCACCGCGGCGATCTCGGCGAAGTACCGCTTCGAGCAGGTCAGCGGGTCGAACGACACCACGCGCGTGGGCATCACGCTGCGGCCCCACCGGCTGCTGCTCACGCCGCAGCCCTGGTAGGACGCCGGCTACCGGTGCGCGCTCAGACGGCCCAGGGGCCCCCGAACGCGCGCCGGTAGAAGTTCCCGCGAGACGGCTCAGAAGTCCTCGTCGAGGTCGACCGTGCCCTCCACCGCCACCTGGTACGCGGACGGGCGGCGCTCGAAGAAGTTGGTCAGCTCCTGGACGCCCTGCAGCTCCATGAAGGAGAAGGGGTTCTCCGAGCCGTAGACCGGGGCGAAGCCGAGGCGCGTCAGGCGCTGGTCGGCCACGCACTCCAGGTACTGCCGCATCGAGTCGGTGTTCATGCCCGGCAGGCCGTCACCGCACAGGTCGCGCGCGAACTGCAACTCGGCCTCGACGGCTTCGCGCAGCATGTCGGTGACCTGCTGCTGGAGCTCGTCGTCGAAGAGTTCCGGCTCCTCCTTGCGGACGGTGTCGACCACGTCGAAGGCGAAGGACATGTGCATCGTCTCGTCGCGGAACACCCAGTTGGTGCCGGTCGCGAGACCGTGCAGCAGACCCCGGCTGCGGAACCAGTAGACGTACGCGAAGGCGCCGTAGAAGAACAGACCCTCGATGCACGCGGCGAAGCAGATGAGGTTGAGCAGGAAGCGCCGGCGGTCCGCCTTGGTCTCCAGGCGCTCCAGCTTCTCGACCTCATTGATCCACTTGAAGCAGAACCCGGCCTTCTCACGGATGGACGGGATGTTCTCCACGGCCGCGAAGGCGGCGGCGCGGTCCTCCGGGTCGGGCAGGTAGGTGTCGAGCAGCGTCAGATAGAACTGGACGTGCACGGCCTCCTCGAACAGCTGGCGCGACAGGTACAGGCGCGCCTCCGGGGAGTTGATGTGCTTGTACAACGTCAGCACCAGGTTGTTCGCGACGATCGAGTCGCCCGTCGCGAAGAAGGCCACCAGGCGGCCGATCAGGTGCTGCTCGCCCGGAGTCAGCTTGGCGAGGTCGGCGACGTCCGAGTGGAGGTCGACCTCTTCCACGGTCCAGGTGTTCTTGATGGCGTCCCGGTAGCGCTCGTAGAAGTCCGGGTAGCGCATGGGGCGCAGGGTCAGCTCGAAGCCCGGGTCGAGGAGATTCGTGTTACGGGTGGACATTACTGGCAGGCCTCGCAGGACTCGGGGTTCTCAAGGGAGCAGGCGACGGCGTCGGGGTCGGCCACCTGCTGGACGGGGATGGTCGCTTGCGTCTGCGCCTGTGCCGCGCGGGCGATCCGGGTCGCCGGGCGCGAGCGCAGGTAGTACGTGGTCTTCAGGCCCGACTTCCAGGCGTACGCGTACATCGAGGAGAGCTTGCCGATGGTCGGCGTCTCCAGGAACAGGTTCAGGGACTGAGCCTGGTCGAGGAACGGGGTCCGGGCGGCGGCCATATCGATGAGCCCGCGCTGCGGGATCTCCCACGCCGTGCGGTACAGCGCCCGCACGTCCGCGGGGATCCACACGAAGTCCTGCACCGAGCCGTTGGATTCGCGCAGCGCCTCCCGGGTCCGCGCGTCCCAGACGCCCAGCTCCTTCAGGTCCTTCACCAGGTACGAGTTGACCTGGAGGAACTCGCCGGACAGGGTCTCGCGCTTGAACAGGTTGGAGACCTGGGGCTCGATGCACTCGTACACGCCCGCGATGGAGGCGATGGTGGCGGTCGGGGCGATGGCGAGGAGCAGCGAGTTGCGCATGCCGACCGCGGCGATCCGCTCGCGCAGGGCCGCCCAGCGCTCGGGCCAGTTCAGCTCGACGTCGTAGTGGTCGGGGTGCAGGACGCCCTGGGCCGTACGGGTCTTCTCCCAGGCCGGCAGCGGCCCGCTCCGCTCGGCCAGGTCGGCGGAGGCCTCGTACGCGGCGAGCATGATGCGCTCGGCGATCCGCGTGGACAGGGCCCTGGCCTCGGGCGAGTCGAAGGGCAGGCGCAGCTTGAAGAAGACGTCCTGCAGACCCATCGCACCGAGGCCGACGGGGCGCCACTTGGCGTTCGACCGCCCCGCCTGCTCGGTCGGGTAGAAGTTGATGTCGACCACGCGGTCGAGGAAGGTGACGGCCGTGCGGACCGTCTCGTCGAGCCGCTTCCAGTCGATCTCCCCGTCGCTCACGAAGGCGCCGAGGTTGACCGAACCCAGGTTGCAGACCGCCGTCTCCCCGTCGTCCGTGACCTCCAGGATCTCCGTGCAGAGGTTGGAGGAGTGGACGACATGGCCCGGGACCGCCGTCTGGTTGGCGGTGCGGTTGGCGGCGTCCTTGAAGGTCATCCAGCCGTTGCCGGTCTGCGCGAGAGTGCGCATCATGCGGCCGTACAGATCGCGGGCCGGGATCGTCTTCTTCGCGAGGCCCTGTTCCTCGGCCCTGCGGTACGCCGCGTCGAACTCCTCGCCCCACAGGTCGACCAGCTCGGGCACGTCGGCGGGGGAGAACAGGGACCACTGTCCGTCAGCGTTCACGCGGCGCATGAACTCGTCCGGGATCCAGTGCGCGAGGTTCAGGTTGTGCGTACGGCGGGCGTCCTCACCGGTGTTGTCCCGCAGCTCCAGGAACTCCTCGATGTCGGAGTGCCAGGTCTCCAGGTAGACGGCCGCGGCACCCTTGCGCCGGCCGCCCTGGTTCACCGCGGCCACCGAGGCGTCCAGGGTCTTCAGGAACGGGACGATGCCGTTGGAGTGCCCGTTGGTGCCACGGATCAGCGAACCGCGGCTGCGGATCCGGGAGTACGACAGACCGATGCCGCCGGCGTGCTTGGAGAGGCGGGCGACCTGGTGGTAGCGGTCGTAGATGGAGTCCAGCTCGTCCAGCGGGGAGTCCAGCAGGTAGCAGGACGACATCTGCGGGTGACGCGTACCGGAGTTGAAGAGCGTGGGGGAGGAGGGCAGGTAGTCGAGGCGGCTCATGAGCCCGTAGAGCGCCGCGACCTCGTCCAGCGCGCGGGTGCTGTCGTCCTCGGCGAGGCCGGCGGCGACGCGCAGCATGAAGTGCTGGGGCGTCTCGATCACCTGGCGGGTGATCGGGTGACGCAGCAGGTAGCGGCTGTGCAGGGTGCGCAGGCCGAAGTAGCCGAAGCGGTCGTCGGCGAGCGGGTCGATCAGGGAGTCCAGCCGGCCGGCGTGCAGCCGGACGAACTCGGCGGTCCGGTCGGCGACGAGACCCTCGCGGTGGCCCACGGCGACGGACTCGGTGAAGGACGTCACGCCCTGCGAGGCGGCCTCGGCGCGGATGGTGAGGGTCAGCAGCCGGGCGGCCAGCCGGGAGTAGGCGGGGTCCTCGGAGATGAGGCCGGCGGCCGCCTCCGTGGCCAGCTCGCGCAACTCCGCCTCGTCGGCCCGCGCCGACCGGCCCCGCAGCGCGGCCGCGGCGACCCGGCCGGGGTCGGCGTCGGGCAGGTCGGCGGTCAGCTCGGTCAGGGTCCGCAGCAGCGCGGTACCGGGACCGTCGGTCTCCAGGTCGCTGACTGAAGCCGGGTCGGCTGGCGCGATGGTCACGTGGGGCTCTCCCTCGCTCGGCACGGGGCCTTGCGGAGGGCAGGGGGCAGCACGAGCGCGCACGGCGTCGCGTCCACCGGCCCATTCCACGAGGCCCGGACGTCTCAAGGCACCCGGACCGGACGGCCGGGTGCGTGCTGGCGGCAGGTCCTCGGACTGACACAGGCGTGCGGATGCACACAAGTACACCGTTGCGGGACAGTTCCGGATTCGCACCGGATTCCCCTGCGGCGACAGCGAGGATGAGCATACATCTAGTGCCGGGCTGTCGTGTCACCACCAGATGTTGTGTCTGTTGTGTGTTGCGGTGGCTTCAGAGCGTCAACTTCCGTATGGCAGGGGGCAGGAGAGCGGGCCGCCGTTGTTGCTTGTCGGCGGCCCGCTGCGGGTTGTGCGTG
The DNA here is from genome assembly GCF_001513965.1 of Streptomyces cellostaticus. Classification (GTDB taxonomy): domain Bacteria; phylum Actinomycetota; class Actinomycetes; order Streptomycetales; family Streptomycetaceae; genus Streptomyces; species Streptomyces cellostaticus. The sequence continues at coordinate 21,460 of NZ_KQ948027.1, forward strand.
GTCGGCTCAGTGAGCGCTTCCTGCGGTGGCCGGGGGAAGCTCCACCTGGACCCCCTGGTCGCCCGCGTCCGCCGTGTAGTCCTCCGGGCTGGTCTCGTCGAGGCCCTCAGGGGCCTTTACGGCCTTCAGGACGAAGGTCAGGACCACCGCGACGACGGCGTTCAGGACGAACGCCGTCAGGCCGATGTAGCCGATCTCGCCGATGCCCGGGATCTCCTTGGCGTTGCCGCCGAAGTGCGCCTGGGTCGGGGAGGCGATCCCGTACGCGGCGAGCGTGCCGTACGCCATGCCGACCGCCCAGCCGGCCAGCAGCGCCCAGCGGTGGAACCAGCGGGTGAACAGGCCGCCGACCAGGGCCGGGAAGGTCTGCAGGATCCAGATCCCGCCCAGCAGCTGGAAGTTGATGGCGACCGTCTTGTCCATCGTCAGGACGAAGACCAGCGCGCCCACCTTCACCAGCAGCGAGACGAGCTTGGAGACGCGGGTCTCCTGCTCGGCCGTGGCATCCGGCTTGATGAAGTCCTTGTAGATGTTGCGGGTGAAGAGGTTCGCCGCCGCGATGGACATGATGGCCGCGGGCACGAGCGCGCCGATGCCGATCGCCGCGAAGGCCACGCCCGCGAACCAGTCCGGGAACATGTCCTCGAACAGCTGCGGGATGGCCAACTGGCCGTTGGTGACCTTCACTCCGGCCGCGATCGCCATGAAGCCGAGGAGGGCCAGCAGGCCCAGCATCAGCGAGTACAGCGGCAGGATCGTGGTGTTGCGGCGGATCACCTCACGGCTCCTGGACGACAGCGTCGCGGTGATCGAGTGCGGGTACATGAACAGGGCGAGCGCCGAGCCGAGCGCCAGCGTGGCGTACGTCCACTGGTTCGCCTCCGGCGGGGCGAGCGCGCCGCGTGGCTTGCCCGTCGCCGGGTTGACCTGGCTGAAGGCGTGGCCCGCCTTGGCGAAGATGTCGTCGAACCCGCCCAGCTTGATCGGGATGTAGATGATCGCGACCGCGATCACGATGTAGATCAGCCCGTCCTTCACGAACGCGATCAGCGCGGGGGCGCGCAGGCCCGAGGAGTAGGTGTAGGCCGCGAGCACACCGAAGGCGATGAGCAGGGGCAGGTCCTTCACGAACCAGTTCGTGTTCTCCCCGCCGCCCACGCCCATCACGTCCAGCACCGCCTGGATGCCGACGAGCTGGAGCGCGATGTACGGCATCGTCGCGAGGATGCCGGTGAGCGCCACGGCCAGCGACAGGCCCTTGGAGCCGAAGCGGCCGCGCACGAAGTCCGAGGTCGTCACGTAGCCGTGCTTGTGGGACACCGACCACAGGCGCGGCAGGAACGTGAAGATCAGCGGGTAGACCAGGATGGTGTACGGCACCGCGAAGAAGCCGGCCGCGCCCGCCGCGTAGACCGCTGCGGGCACGGCGACGAAGGTGTACGCCGTGTACAGGTCGCCGCCGAGCAGGAACCAGGTGATCCAGGTGCCGAACGACCGTCCTCCCAGGCCCCATTCGTCCAGGGACTGCTCGTTGTCGGGCCTGCGCCAGCGGGCGGCCAGGAAGCCCATGACCGTGACGGCCAGGAAGAAGAAGATGAAGACGCCGAGCGCGACGCCGTTGACGCCGTCCTTCACTTCGCCGCACCCCCGTCCGTGCCCTTGCGGGTGCGCTGGTCACGCTGCCACAGCTGGTACGCCAGCATCGTGAGCGCGGTGGATATCAGCACCCACAGCATCTGGTACCAGTAGAAGAACGGGATCCCGATGAAGGCGGGGTCCGTCTTGGCGTACGAGCCGACCCACAGCATCGCCACGAAGGGTGCGACGAGACACAGGCCGATGACCACGCGGGCCGGTGTCACGACCGGTGGTCTCACTTCAGGTGTTTCGGACATGCCACGGCTCCGTCCCCTCGCTGATCACCTGTGTAATGCGCAGGCAATCTAGGTGACGGTGTCACGGCAGCGGAAGACCTCGTCCGCATATCGGTATGTCGATTTGGGAGTTGAGGTGTGAAGACCCCGACGACGCCTAGTCCTGCGGGCGCTTGAGCCTCGCCACGAACTTGTACCGGTCGCCTCGGTAGACGGACCGCACCCACTCCACCGGCTTGCCCTCGCGGTCCAGGGAGTGGCGGGACAGCATCAGCATCGGCAGGCCCACGTCGGTGCCGAGCAGGCCCGCCTCGCGCGGGGTGGCCAGCGAGGTCTCGATGGTCTCCTCGGCCTCGGCGAGATGGACGTCGTAGACCTCGGCGAGGGCGGTGTACAGGGACGTGTACTTCACGAGCGAGCGTCTGAGGGCCGGGAAGCGCTTGGCCGACAGATGGGTGGTCTCGATCGCCATCGGCTCGCCGTTGGCCATGCGCAGCCGCTCGATGCGCAGCACGCGTCCGCCGGCCGTGATGTCGAGCAGTTCGGCGAGCCGGTCGTCGGCGGTGATGTAGCCGACGTCCAGCAGCTGCGAGGTGGGCTCCAGGCCCTGGGCGCGCATGTCCTCGGTGTAGGAGGTCAGCTGCAGCGCCTGCGACACCTTCGGCTTGGCGACGAAGGTGCCCTTGCCCTGGATGCGCTCGAGGCGGCCCTCGACGACGAGTTCCTGCAGGGCCTGGCGGACGGTGGTGCGGGAGGTGTCGAACTCGGCCGCCAGCGTGCGCTCGGGCGGGACCGGAGTGCCCGGCGCCTGCGTCTCCGTCATGTCGAGCAGGTGCTTCTTCAAGCGGTAGTACTTGGGTACGCGCGCGGTACGGACCGTCGCCCCGGCCTCGTTCTCCGCACTGCCGACGTCGGTGCTCATGCTCTGCCTTCCCGGCTCCTGATGCCGAAAGCGACCGACATCCCATCGGCCACGGCTCACATCGTGGCACGGCTTCGTGGGTCAGGGCTCCACCCGCACGCTCCGTGATCTCCTCTATATACCGTCGGACCCGGTGTTGGTCTAGTCCAACGGGGCGAGCGCCGGTGCCAGGACCGGCACCCCGGACTAGATGCCCTGCCAGTCCGGCTTGTTCGCGTAGGTGTGCCGGAAGTAGTCGGCCAGCTTGAGCTTGGCGGCGGCGGCCTCGTCGACGACCACCGTGGCGTGCGGGTGCAGCTGGAGCGCGGAGGCCGGGCAGACGGCCGCGACCGGTCCCTCGACGGTGGCGGCGACCGCGTCCGCCTTGCCCTCGCCCGTCGCGAGCAGTACCAGGTGCCGGGCCTCCAGGATGGTGCCGATGCCCTGCGTGATCACGTGGTGCGGCACCTGTGAGATGTCGCCGTCGAAGAAGCGCGCGTTGTCGATCCGGGTCTGCTCGGTCAGCGTCTTGATCCGGGTGCGCGAGGCGAGCGAGGAGCACGGCTCGTTGAACCCGATGTGCCCGTCCGTCCCGATCCCCAGCAGTTGCAGGTCCACTCCGCCGGCCTGCGCGAGCGCCCGGTCGTAGGCCTCGCACGCCGCCTGGACGTCCTCGGCCGTGCCGTCCGGGCCCAGGAACGCGTCCATCCCGATGCCGAGCGGCTCCAGCACCTCCCGGCGCAGCACCGAGCGGTAGGACTCGGGATGCTCGGCGGGCAGTCCGACGTATTCGTCGAGCTGGGCTATCCGGGCCCGCGCGGCGTCCACGGCGCCGGAGCGCACCTTGGCGGTCAGCGCCTGGTAGACGGGCAGCGGCGTGGAGCCGGTGGCCACACCGAGCAGGGCGTCGGGCTTGCGCCGCAGCAGCCGGGCCATGGCCTCGGCGATCAGCTCGCCGCCCGCCGCGGCGTCCGGAACGATGACAACTTCCACGCTGGGCCTGCCGTTCTGAAGTCGCTATGTGGTTTAGACCAATCTAACAGAGCCGGGGTCGGAAGGGGGAGTGCGGGAAGGGCTCTCGCCGTCCCGCCGACATTTCTCTAGGAGGCGCTATAAAATGCCCTCCATGGTGACCGGTCAGGAGACGAAACGGCAGGCCGGGACGGACAGGCCCCGTGGCCGTCCGCGCTCCTTCGACCGTGCCGCCGCGCTGGAGAAGGCGCTCATGGCCTTCTGGGAGCACGGCTACGAGGCGACCTCGGTCTCCGACCTCACCCGGATCATGGGCATCGGCGCCCCGAGTCTCTACGCGGCCTTCGGTGACAAGCGGACCCTGTTCGAGGAGGTCGTGCGCGTCTACACCGACACCTACGGCGCCTTCGGCGACCGCGCCCTCGCCGGGGAACCCACCGCCCGGGCCGCCGTCGAACGGACGCTGCGCGAAGCCGCCGCCGAGTACACCGACCCCGCCCACCCCTACGGCTGCCTGGTCGTCCACGCGGCGACCAACTGCACCAGCCCCGAGGTCGAGCGGCTACTGCGGGAGCGGCGCAACGCGAGCATCGCCGCCCTCGAATCCCGAATCCGGGCCGACGTGGCCGGGGGGCGGCTGCCGGCCGGCACCGACTCCGCGGCCCTCGCCCGGCACACCGGAGCGATGATCCAGGGCATGTCCCAGCAGGCCCGGGACGGGGCCGGCCGGGCGGAACTGGAGGCGCTCGCGGAAATTGCCATGGCCATCTGGCCCCGCGACTGACCCGGGCGGGCTAGGCTGCGTGGCATCGCGTGCCCACAAACTTCAACACCTACCCCCACGCGCATGGACACGCCATCGTGGTCTAGTCCAGAATGTGCAGCGTGCCATCGTAGGGAAAACTGAACAGCTTCCGTCTTCCCCGCACAGGAAGGCGGACCGAGGAACCGGAGCTCTCTGCCCTGACTGCCCCGGATCCTCGGCCTTCGGCCGGCCGGGACCGCACACCCCGCGGCCGATGATGCTCCGGGCTGCGGTGCCGGGAGGGCTGAGGGTCCCTCTCAGGCGCCGCGGCCCGCGGGTGTTTTTCGGCCAGGTGCGAGGCCCCGGGTACGCTCGCAGACGTGCCCTCCATGAACGAACTCGTACGCCAGCACACGGCCCTCGGTGACTCCGATCTCGAGTGGCTCCACCTGCTGGTCTCGGAGTGGCAGCTGCTCTCCGACCTCTCCTTCGCCGACCTGGTCCTGTGGGTCCCCACCCGCGACGGCACCCGGTACGTCTCGGTCGCCCAGATGCGCCCCAACACCGGCCCGACCTCCTACCAGGACGACATGGTCGGCCACCTGGTCCCGCGCGGCCGGCGGCCCATGCTGGACGCGGCGCTGGACGAGGGCCGGATCGTGCGCGAGGGCGACCCGGAGTGGCGCGAAGAGGTCCCCGTCCGGGTCGAGTCCATCCCCGTACGGCGTGAGGGCCGCGTCCTCGGTGTCATCGCCCGCAACACCAACCTGCTGACCGTCCGCACCCCCAGCCGCCTCGAGCTGACCTACCTCCAGAGCGCCTCGGACCTCGCGCAGATGATCGCGGCAGGATCGTTCCCCTTCCCCGGCCAGCAGGTCGACATGGACGCCTCCCCGCGGGTCGGCGACGGCTTGATCCGGCTGGACGCGGACGGCATCGTCCAGTACGCCTCCCCGAACGCCCTGTCCGCCTTCCACCGTATGGGCCTCGCCGCCGACCTGGTCGGACAGCACCTGGGGCAGACCACGGCCGAACTCGCCCCGACCCGGGGCCCGGTGGACGAAGCGCTCGCCAAGGTGGCGAGCGGCTGGGCGCCGCGCGAGTTCGAGATCGAGGCGCACGACGGGGTGATCCAGTTCCGGGCCATCCCGCTCAAACCCAAGGGCACCCGCATCGGTTCCCTGGTGCTGCTCCGGGACGTCACCGAACTGCGCCGCCGCGAGCGCGAGTTGATCACCAAGGACGCGACCATCCGGGAGATCCACCACCGGGTGAAGAACAACCTCCAGACCGTCGCGGCGCTGCTGCGCCTGCAGGCCCGGCGCATCGACTCCGAGCGCGGCCGGGAGGCCCTGGAGGAGGCCGTACGCCGGGTCGGCTCGATCGCGATCGTCCATGAGACGCTGTCCCAGAACCTGGACGAGCGGGTGGAGTTCGACGACATCGCCGACCGGGTCCTCGCGATGGTCGCCGAGATCTCGCCCGGCAAGGTGACCGGCCGGCGCAGCGGGCGGTTCGGGATACTCGACGCCGAGGTCGCCACCCCGCTGTCGATGGTCCTCACCGAGATCCTGCAGAACGCCCTGGAGCACGGCTTCCGCGAGGGTGACACCGGCACGGTCGAGGTCTCCGCGGTCCGCGGCGGCACCACCAAGGAGGCCCGCCTCCTCGTCACCGTCCAGGACGACGGAGTCGGCCTGCCCGAGGACTTCGACCCGCACCGCTCGGGCAACCTCGGTCTGCAGATCGTACGAACGCTGGTGGAGGGCGAGTTGGGCGGCACCTTCGACATGGTGCCGGCGCCCGGACGGGGGACGCGGGTGATCCTGGATGTTCCGGTGCGGGCGCAGAAGTAGGGATCAGCCCCGGAGCTCACCGAACAGCATTGAGCCCCGGAGCACTTGGTGCTCCGGGGCTTAAAGCTCGTTGCTGCTCTGCTATGTCGCTAAGCGCATCGGGGGTACTGCGCGCTGCGGCTCGGGGGCGGGAGATGCGTACTCGCTGTACGCGCCGCCAAGCTCAGGCTGTCAGCAGGGGTGGGAGTGTCAGGCGGAGGCCTGACGGGCCCGGTTGCGGGCGGCGCGGCGCTTCATGGCGCGGCGCTCGTCCTCGCTGAGGCCACCCCAGACGCCGGAGTCCTGGCCGGACTCGAGCGCCCACTGCAGGCACTGCTCCATGACGGGGCAGCGACGGCAGACGGCCTTGGCTTCCTCGATCTGCAGCAGCGCAGGACCGGTGTTGCCGATGGGGAAGAAGAGCTCGGGGTCTTCCTCGCGGCAAACGGCGTTGTGACGCCAGTCCATGGCTGCTACCTCTCCTTGGTATTACATGCACGTTGCTTGTGAATGTGAACGCTTTCACGAATCCCTCAACAAGTGAAGGGCCGACCGCCGAGTCTCCCCGGCGTGGTCCTGTGGTTTGAAGAGGGGTTCCGGTGATCAGTGGAGGCCGGTGTTGCGGGCCGTCCCGATCGCCACGTAGAGACTCGCAAACCTCAGCGACGGATACAACCCCTTCCGGAAAGTTTTTTTTGATTCCTCGGTGTCGACTGGGTCACAGCCGTACTTCCATGGGGTGGATCCTGGCCTAAACGTTCGAGTGAAAGGACTTTCGCCCGTTCCGCTCACACAATCACACGCAGTGCGCGGCGTACGCCTGTGAACGTCACGCTCGTACGCAGTCCCAGGTGGTCGCCGTCCATCTGAAGGGGGAGGGGGACCTTCGAATGCAAGGTGAACTGGTCCAGGTCGTGCAGGGAGAGGACGTGCTTGCCGTGGGGTCCCCGCTCGGGGGACGAAGTGAGCAACTGCGTGCCATACCGGGCAACCGCGGCCGTCGAGAGGCGGCTGAGACCGAGTACGTCGATGCCCGTATCGAACGACGCCTTAGGTGACGTGTACATCGGGCGATTGCCGAGATACGTCCACGGGGACGTGTTCGAGATTATGGCGACGACAAGATCGGTGACCGGGTCCGCGCCGAGCTGCTCAAGGGTGATCGGGCCGTGCCGGCGGTGCTGCTCGCCGAGGAACTGCCGGACCACCTGACGTACGTACAACGCGTGCGTCGACTTCTTGCCGCGCTCGCGCTGCTGCTCGACCCGGCCGACCACACCCGCGTCGAAACCGAGTCCGGCGTTGAAGGTGAACCAGCGGTCCGGGACCGCCTCGTCCTCGGTGCCGGGCGTGCCCGAGGTCAGACCGAGACCGACCAGCCGCTCGCTGCCCTCGCTCAGGGCGTCCAGCAGGGCTCCGGTGGCATCGACCGGGTCGTTGGGCAGGCCCAGGGCGCGGGCGAAGACGTTGGTGGAGCCGCCGGGGACCACGGCGAGGCCGGGCAGACGGTCCGGGTCGGGGCCGGCGTGCAGGAGGCCGTTGACGACCTCGTTGACGGTGCCGTCGCCGCCGAGGGCCACGACCAGATCGATGTCGTCGCTCTCGGCCGCCTGCCGGCCCAGGTCGCGCGCATGGCCGCGGTACTCGGTGGTGACCGCCTCCAGCTTCATCTCGCTCGCCAGCGCGTGGATGAGCACGTCACGCCTGCGTGCACTGGTGGTGGTTGCCGCCGGATTGACCACGAGAAGTGCACGCATGGATGGCAGCGTACCTACTGGGGGGTACCCGGCCCAGCCCGAGGTAGGGATCCGGTAAGAGAGGGGGGCGTGAGCCTGGACACGGCGGCGCGCCGCGGGCGTGCGGACGTCGCCGGGTGCGGGTCCGTGGAGGGCCGGCCGCGCCCACGCGGCGGAGCCGACGGCTACCCTGCTGGGGTGAGCAGTGAGCAGAACACCGCCCCGGACACCGCCCCGGTCACCGCTGAAGCCGGTGCCGCCGGAACCCGTCCGCGTCGGCTGACGTACGCCGCAGTACTGGCCGCGCTGGAGGGCGTCGCGCTGGTGGCCGGCGGCCTGTGGGTGCTCGTCCTCGGGCTCACCGGCGACCCGGACGGCCGGCAGCAGGCCGTGACTCTGGGCATCACGCTGGTCGCGCTCGCACTGCTGCCGCTGCTCGCCGCGCGCGGACTGCTGCTGCGGCGTAGCTGGAGCCGCGGCCCCGCGCTGATCACCCAGGTCATGGCCCTCCCGGTGGCCTACAACCTGCTCAAGGCCGACAGCATGGCCATCCCGGGCGGCATCGCCCTCGCGGTGGTCGCCGTGGCCGCGCTGGTGCTGCTGGTGCACCCGGCGACGACCCAGGCCCTCGGGATCAAGGGACCGGGCCGGGCCGAGTAGCCACTCCTTACTCCTCCACCAGGAGCTTCTCCCGCAGCTGGGCCAGGGTCCGGGCGAGCAGCCGGGAGACGTGCATCTGGGAGATGCCGACCTCCTGTGCGATCTGCGACTGCGTCATGTTCCCGAAGAACCGCAGCAGCAGGATCCGCTTCTCGCGCGGCGGCAGGTCCTCCAGCAGCGGCTTGAGGGACTCGCGGTACTCCACGCCCTCCAGCGCCTCGTCCTCGGCGCCGAGGGTGTCGGCGACCGCCGGGGACTCGTCGTCGGTGTCGGGGACGTCCAGGGACAGCGTGGAGTACGCGTTGGCGGACTCCAGGCCCTCCAGGACCTCCTCCTCGGAGATGGCGAGCTTCTCGGCCAGCTCGTGCACCGTGGGGGAGCGGCCGTGCAGCTGGGACAGCTCGGCCGTCGCCGTGGTCAGCGCGAGCCGCAGCTCCTGCAGGCGGCGCGGCACGCGGACCGCCCAGCCCTTGTCGCGGAAGTGCCGCTTGATCTCGCCGACGACGGTCGGGGTGGCGTACGTGGAGAACTCCACGCCGCGCTCCGGGTCGAAGCGGTCGACGGACTTGATCAGGCCGATCGTGGCGACCTGGGTGAGGTCGTCCAGCGGCTCGCCGCGGTTGCGGAAGCGGCGCGCCAGGTGCTCGACGAGCGGCAGGTGCATACGGACCAGCTGGTTGCGCAGCTCCGCGTACTGGGGGCTGCCCTGGTTCAGCTTGCGCAGCTCGATGAACATCGCACGCGCCCCGCTGCGGTCCTGGGGGTCGTGCCGGGTGGCCTGCACGGCCTCCGCGCCCCGCGCCTCGTCCTCGGCGTATCGCTCGTGCTCGCTCATCGTCCCGCCCGTAGCCCTTCCCCGAGCCCTCGCCTCCGCGGGGGTGGCGGACCCGACCCCGCCGCGTCCCTCCGAAGGCGCGCTCTGCACGGCACCGTCCCGGCCGGCCTGCGCGGAGTCGTCCTCCGGATGCGGTCTGGCCTGCTCGGGGATGCCGTCGATGCCGTCCGCCATGCGTCGGGAACCGTCCGCGGGGTCAGTGGCCCCCGTCGGCAGCTCCCGTGTGCCGCGCTCTTCGTCCCGCACCGGCCCGTCCCCGTTCCTCACGCCGGCCCGGGGCCCGCGCCGCGCTGTTTGTAGAGGCTGATCGACACGGTCTTGTCCTCGTCCACGGCGGACGAGACCTTGCCCGCGAGGGCCGAGAGCACCGTCCAGGCGAAGGTGTCCCGTGAGGGGGCGTGGCCGTCGGTGGTCGGCGCCGACACCGTGACCTCCAGCGAATCGTCGACGAGCCGGAAGACGCAGCTGAGGACGGAGCCCGGCACGGCCTGCTGGAGCAGGATCGCGCAGGCCTCGTCCACGGCGATGCGCAGGTCTTCGATCTCGTCCAGGGTGAAGTCCAAACGGGCCGCCAGACCGGCCGTGGCCGTCCGCAGCACCGACAGGTAGGCACCCGCAGCCGGCAGCCGGACTTCCACGAAGTCCTGGGTCGCGGGCTCGCCTGCGATCTGGGACACCCTCACCTCCATGGTGGTACAAGCTTTACGGGGCCGAGGGTCGCCCCCCGGGGTAACGCGTACGTGGTTCCGCGGTGACGCTATCGCGCTCCGAACGGTCCTGTCCCCGGGGCCCCAACCCCCTGGCGTCACTCACAGTAAAGCTGTGGATACGCTCCGTGTCTAGAGGGTTTGCGGGCCCAAATGGGAAGAGCGCGCGCCGGGTTGACGTACCCCGGTGTCAGACACCCGAACCGTCGTCGGTCGCGGCCGTGTGTGCCGCGTCAGTGCAGTGTCACACGAGAACGTGGTCGACGAAGCACCACCGCCAGTCCTCACCGGGCTCGAAGGTCCGCATCACCGGGTGACCGGACGTCGCGTGGTGCTCCGTCGCGTGCCTCCCCGGCGAGGAGTCGCAGCAGCCTACGTGGCCGCAGGTCAGACAGATCCGCAGCTGCACCGGATGGGTCCCGTCGGCGAGACACTCCGGGCAGGTCTCGCTGCGCGGCTCCGGGTCCGGGTGCGGCAGCGCGTCGGCATGCGTGCACTGTTTCATGATTGCCAGATTACGACGGGCGTGCGGGTGACCGCGCGGAAAAAGAGGGCGGGCGAGGACCATGGACGTGATGCCGCTGCTTTTGCTGGTGGCCGGCAGTGCCGCGGTGGCGGGGGCCGCCCGGCGCACCCCGCTGCCGGCGCCGTTGCTGCTCGTGGCGGTCAGCCTCGCGGTCTCGTACCTGCCGGGTGTCCCGCACTACACGCTCGACCCCGACGTCGTCCTGCCCCTGGTGCTGCCCCCGCTGCTGTACAAGGAGGGCACCGAGAGCTCGTACCTCGACCTGCGGGCCCAGATGCGGCCCGTGGGAATGCTGTCGGTCGGGTACGTGCTCTTCGCGACCTTCGTCGTCGGCTGGGCCGCCTACCTGGTCGTTCCGGGGCTGCCGCTGCCCGCGGCGCTGGTGCTCGGCGCCGTGGTGGCGCCGACGGACGCGGTCGCGGCCGCGGCCATCGCGCGCCGGGTCGGGCTGCCGTCGCGGATCACCACGATCCTCCAGGGCGAGTCCCTGCTGAACGACGCCACCGCGATCACCGCCTACAAGGTGGCCCTCGGCGCCGCCGTCGGCGCGGGCGCCACCTGGGCGGGCGGGATCGAGGAGTTCCTGCTGGCGGCGGTCGGCGGTGTCGCGGTCGGACTCGTGCTCATGGTGCCGATCCACTGGCTGCGCACGCACCTCAAGGAGGCGCTGCTCCAGAACACCCTCTCGCTGCTGATCCCGTTCGTCGCCTACGGCGTCGCCGAGCAACTGCACGGCTCCGGCGTCCTCGCCGTCGTGGTGGTCGCGGTCTACCTCGGACACCGCGCATGGGAGGTCGACTTCGCCACCCGGCTCCAGGAGGACGCCGTGTGGCGCATGGTCGCCTTCCTCCTGGAGTCGGCGGTGTTCGCGCTGATCGGCCTGCAGCTGCCACGGGTGCTCAAGGGCCTCGGCGAGTACGAGGGCGTCGACGCCGCCTGGTACGCGGTCGCCGTCTTCCTCGTGGTCGTCGCGGCCCGGTTCGTGTGGGTCTACCCCGCGACCTTCCTGCCGCGGATGCTCTTCGGACGCATCCGGGAGCGCGAGGACAACCCCACCTGGCGGGCCCCGGCCGTGACGTCGTGGGCCGGCATGCGGGGCGTGGTCTCCCTGGCCATCGCCTTCTCGATCCCGGCCACGGTGCACGGGGGCGGCGCCTTCCCGCAGCGCAACCTGATCCTCTTCCTGACCTTCACCACCGTCATCGGCACGCTGGTCGTGCAGGGCCTCTCGCTCCCGCTGGTGATCCGCCTGATGCGCTTCCCCGGCCGCGACCGGCAGGCCGAGACGCTCGCCGAGGCCAACGCCCAGGCACAGGCCTCCCGGGCCGCCGAGGGCCGCCTGGACGATCTCCTCGCCGACGAGCGCAACGCCCTGCCCCCGCCGCTCGCCGACCGCCTGCGCACCGTCCTGGAGCGCCGCCGCAACGCCGTCTGGGAACGGCTCGGCCAGGTCAACGTCATCACCGGCGAGTCCGTGGACGACACCTACCGCCGTCTGTCCCGCGAGATGATCAGTGCCGAGCGCGAGGTCTTCGTCAAGCTCCGCGACCACCGCTACATCGACGACGAGATGCTCCGCGCGCTCCTGCGCAGGCTCGACCTGGAGGAAGCGGCCGCCTACAGGGAGGTCGATTAGGGCTGCGGGAACGGCCGCCCGGTGACGACCGCCGCGACCGTCGTCCCGCGCGCGAAGGCGCCCTCCTCGGCCAGGGCCACAAGTCCGTACAGCAACTTGGCGACATAGAGACGCTCGACGGGCAGTGCGTGCCGCTGCTCGAAGTCCTCGGCGAAGGCGTCGAGTGCGGGGGCCGTGCGGGCGTAGCCGCCGAAGTGGAAGCGGTCGTCGAGGGACCAGGCGCCGGTGCGGGCGCCGAAGGCGCGCTCCTGGAGGGCCTCTATGTCGTGCGCCAGGAAACCGCCCTTGAGCACCGGTATCCCGAGGGCGCGCTGCCTGGCGGCCAGCCCGGCGGCGAGTCCGGCGAGCGTGCCGCCCGTGCCACAGGCGACGGCCACGACGTCGGCGCGGCCGCGCAGCTCCTCGCCGAGGGCCCGGCAGCCGCGCACGGCCTGCGCGTTGCTGCCGCCCTCCGGGACGACGTACGCGCCCTCCGCGCCGGCCGCGCGCAGGATCGCGGCCAGGGTCTCCGGCTCGCTCTTGTGCCGGTACGTCGATCTGTCGACGAAGTGCAGCCGCATGCCGTCGGCCGCGCACCGGGACAGGGACGGGTTGAGCGGGCGGCCGGCCAGCTCCTGGCCGCGGACCACGCCGGTGGTCCCCAGCCCGAGCAGCCGGCCCGCGGCGGCCGTGGCCCGCAGATGGTTGGAGTAGGCCCCGCCGAAGGTGACCAGCGCCCGGCCCTGGGCCGCCTCGATGTTCGGCACCAGCTTGCGCCACTTGTTGCCGATCAGCTCCGGGTGGATCAGGTCGTCCCGCTTGAGCAGCAGCCGGACGCCGTGCCGGGAGAAACGGTCGTCCCGCAGCTCCTGAAGGGGAGACGGCAGGCGCGGGGCGAGCGAGTCGGTGCTGGTCACGCCCTCATTGTCGCCCGGCGCCGCCTTGCGGCCAGAGCCTGTCCGGCGGATCGGGCAGGCCCCGCCGATTCCGGCATGATCCGGCGGACAGGTCCTAGGCCGGTCCTAGGCCTCCTGGAGCCGCTCGCCGATCCGCTCGCGCAGCCGCTGCATCGTGAACCCGCGCGGGTCCACCTTGCCCGGCTGCCACTCCAGGTGGCCGATGACCGAGCGTGCCGACCAGGCGTGGCGGCGGCACACGGCCGCGGCCGCCCGCACGATCGTCTCCAGCTGCGCCTCGGGCCAGGGGTCCTCGCCGTCGCCCAGGTTCTCGCACTCGAAGCCGTAGAAGTGCCGGTTGCCGTCGGTGTTCGCCTCGTTGTCCGGCGGCAGCGCCTGCTCGGCGATCACCGCCCGCAGGACGTCGTCGTCGCCGGCGCCGGCGTGGTTGGCGCGGCCGTAGCCGACCAGGTGGACCGTGCCGTCCTTGGTGATCACGCCGTGGCACAGCGGGCCCGGCAGCTCCGTGTGACCGTCCCGGCAGATCTCCACGGTCTGCGCGCTGCCGTGGGTCACCGTGTGGTGGATCATCACGCCGTGGACGGGCCCCCAGGGGCCCTTGTGGTTGCGGTTGTGGTTCCGCCAGTCGCCGACCTCGACGACGGTGACGCCCTCCGCTCGAAGCGCGTCCAGGAACCCGCTTGCGGACATGGGTGGGGCCATGGCCGCCCTCCTTCGTGCCCGGTGGCCGCCGGTCGCGGCCTTCTCGTACCGCTGCTTCTACCGAAACCGGACGTCTTTGGCTAAATCGTTCGGATGCTGTGCGAGCCGATCCGGACAGAAGGTGCATCGAGCGGGAGGTGGACAAGGTCCCTCTTTCTGCCCAGTAGTGCGATGATCCATTCCCGCTCGTTCGGGTAATGGTGCGGGTGCGGTCCGTGATGGAAGGCTCGCTCGTGAGACCGGTGTGCAATGCGGCGCCGGGCATACAGGAGAGGGCATTTTCTTATGTCGGTAGGCGATGAGGTCCGCACCGAACAGGGCAAGCCGCAGCAGTCTCTCGGCACCTCGGCGGCGCGGAACCTGGCCACCACGACCAAGTCCGTTCCGCAGATGCAGGAGATCAGCTCCCGCTGGCTGCTGCGGACGCTGCCCTGGGTGGACGTACAGGGCGGCACGTACCGGGTGAACCGGCGACTGACGTTCGCCGTCGGCGACGGCCGTATCACCTTCGTGAAGACCGGCGACCAGGTCGAGGTCATCCCGGCCGAGCTCGGCGAGCTGCCGGCCCTGCGGTCGTACGAGGACGACGAGGTGCTGACGGAGCTGGCCCGGCGCTGCCGCCAGCGCGACTTCGCGCCGGGCGAGGTGATCGCCGACTTCGGCAACCAGACCAATGAGGTGTACCTGCTGGCCCACGGCAGGGTCGAGAAGATCGGCACGGGTCCGTACGGCGACGACGCGGTCCTCGGGGTCCTCGCCGACGGCTCCTACTTCGGTGAGCAGGCGCTGCTGGACCCGGACGCCATCTGGGAGTACACCGCCCGCGCGGACACCGCGTGCACAGTGCTGATCCTCAGCCGCCAGGACTTCGGGCAGGTCGCCGAGCGCGCCGACTCGCTGCGCGAACACCTCCAGCGGCTGCGCTCGATTCCCGCTCAGCAGACCAACAAGTACGGCGAGAAAGAGGTCGCGCTGGCGGCCGGCCACAGCGGTGAGCCGGACATCCCGCACACCTTCGTGGACTACGAGGCCCGGCCGCGCGAGTACGAACTGAGCATCGCCCAGACCGTGCTGCGCATCCACTCGCGCGTGGCCGACCTGTACAACCAGCCGATGAACCAGACCGAGCAGCAGCTGCGGCTCACGGTCGAGGCGCTGAAGGAGCGCCAGGAGCACGAGCTGGTGAACAACCGGGAGTTCGGGCTGCTGCACAACTGCGAGTACGACCAGCGGCTCCAGCCGCACGACGGCGTGCCCAGCCCGGACGACATGGACGAGCTGCTCAGCCGTCGGCGCAGCACCAAGCTGTTCCTGGCCCACCCGCGCGCCATCTCCGCGTTCGGGCGCGAGCTGAACAAGCGAGGGCTGGTCCCGGAGAGCGTCGAGATCGGCGGCAACCGCATCCCCACCTGGCGCGGTGTGCCGATCTACCCGTGCAACAAGATCCCGGTCAGCGAGGCCCGTACGACCTCGATCATCGCCATGCGTACCGGCGAGGCCGACCAGGGCGTCGTCGGGCTCAGGCAGTCCGGCCTCCCGGACGAGATCGAGCCGAGCCTGTCCGTGCGGTTCATGGGCATCAACGAACAGGCCATCATCAAGTACCTGGTGACGGCGTACTACTCGGCCGCGGTCCTGGTGCCCGACGCGCTCGGGGTGCTGGAAAACGTCGAGATCGGCCGGTGGAGGTGACGTTTCCGCACTTCGCGGCCGTGTTCCCGCCCTTCGGGGCGGGTACATCCTCGGGGTATGCGTCCAGCCGGAGCGGAAGCGCCACGGTCCGCGGACTGTGCGAGGGGGGCTCATGGCCGAGTTCATGACGGGGACCAAACAGCGTTCGCCCGGGGCGACGCGGTCCGGTGGGGCGGGGGGTGACGCCGGGGCCGGTCCGCTCGACGGGCAGGAGGCGGCGGCACTGCTGGAGCGGACCCGGGCCCTCGTCGACCCGGAGCTGCGGGCGGCCGTCGAGTCGCTGCCCGGCTCGATGCGCCGGGTCGCGCTCTACCACTTCGGCTGGGAGCACGTGGACGGCAGCCCGGCGGCGGGCAACGCGGGCAAGGCGATAAGGCCCGCCCTGGTCCTCGCCGCGGCCGCCGCGCTGGGCGGGCCGGGGGCGAGGGTGGCGGCCGTCCGGGCGGCCGCCGCGGTCGAACTGGTCCACAACTTCACGTTGTTGCACGACGACGTGATGGACCGGGACACCTCCCGCCGGCACCGGCCCACCGCATGGACCGTGTTCGGCGACGCCGACGCGATCCTCGCCGGGGACGCCCTGCAGGCACTGGCCCTGCGGCTGCTCGCCGAGGATCCGCACCCGGCCTCCGGTGCGGCGGCGGCCCGGCTCGCCGACTGTGTCGTGGAGCTGTGTGCCGGGCAGCACACCGACACGGCCATGGAGCTGCGCGCTCCCGACGAGGTCACCCTGGACGAGGTGCTTGCCATGTCCGAGGCGAAGACCGGCGCGCTGCTCGGCTGTGCCTGCGCCCTCGGCGCGCTGTACGCGGGCGCCTGTGACGAGGACGTGGTGGCGCTGGACGGCTTCGGCCGCCAGGCCGGGCTCGCCTTCCAGCTGATCGACGACGTGATCGGCATATGGGGTGACCCACAGCGCACCGGCAAGCCGGCCGGTGCGGATCTCGCGGTCCGCAAGAAGTCCCTGCCGGTGGTGGCGGCCCTCGCCTCCGGCACCCCGGCAGCGGCCGAACTGGCCGCGCTGTACGGGAAGCCGTACGTCAAGGGGGAGGCCGGGGACGGCGGTGAGATCGCCCGGACGGCACTGGCCGTCGAGCGGGCCGGCGGCCGGGACTGGGCGCAGGCCGAGGCGGCCGACCGGATGAGCCTGGCGATGCAGGAGCTGGCCCGCGCCGTGCCCGCACCGGAGGATGCGGGCGGCCTGCTGGCCCTGGCCGAGTTCGTGACCCGACGCACCGTCTGAGACTGCCGGTCAGGGCAGGCGACTGACAGCGGGCTCGCCCTGGCCGTACCCGCCACGACGAACATCCGAGGCTGCCGGTCCGGGCGGTCGACAGCGGCTGCGGCTGCGGCTGCCGTGCCGACGGCCGACGGCCGACACGCCCTGGTCGTGCCGGGAGGTGGTCTCCCCGGGGCGGATCCACGCTGTGTGGTCGGTCTCCGTGGAGGCGTTGCGGGTCCGCCGGCCCTCGGGGAGGGCGGCCTCCACGAACATCCGAGGCTGCCGTGACCGGCGGCCGAGGAAAGACCCCGGAGCCACCGGGGCCGTGCGGTTCCTGACCCCGCACGGCTGCCGGGGGCTCCGGCCCGGCGGGTCCCGCGCATCCCCACGGCGCGCGGGGCCCGGCGCACTTCATGGCCCCACCCTGAGGCTCTCGCCCGACCAGCCTGCGGGCCGTGGTCCACCGCGTTACGGCTGCTTCCCTACGCCTCAGGGACGATCGTCGTCACGATTCTCTCGACCAGGCCGTCCGGCACGCTCACCCCGTTCAGGATGCCGTCCAGGACGCCGGGCAGGGTCAGGTGTTCCAGGATGAGGCCGAGCATCGCGAGATAGAGCACGGTGACGGTCTCGTCGCCGCCGGGCAGGCCCGCCTGCCGGTGGAACTCCATGCCCTGCTCCAGGTCTCCGCGCACCGACTCGGTGTAGGAGGCGCGCAGTTCGGGGCGCCGGGTGGCCTCCAGACGCATCTCCAGCAGGGCCAGGTAGCCCGTCCGGTCGCGGGTCGCGCGGTCCATGAGGTCCCGCATGAAGGCCGCGACCAGGGAGCGGTCGCGCCGTCCGCGCAGCAGCGCCTCCATCACCTCGGGGTCCGGCGCGAGCCGCAGGTGCAGCCGGGCGTCGATCTGGCGGAGCAGATCGTCGCGGCTGGTGAAGTAGTTGGAGGCGGTACCGGTGGGCACGCCTGCCTCGTTGTCCACCGCGCGGAAGGTGAGCCCGCGCGCACCCTCCCGCGCCAGCACCGTGATCCCGGCGTCCACCAGCGCCGCCCGCCGTTCCGGATTGCCCGCCATACGGAATCCCTTCCCTCACTTTTCCTCGGTGCCGATTGCATCCCGTAAATGCCTTGCCACCACTACAGGTGGAGTACTACAAATGAAGCACTTCAACCGGAGTGGTTATCTCGCCGCTCCGCAGCCTACGAAAAGAGACCAAGCTTGCGAAAGCTCACGTACTTCATCGCCTGCTCGCTCGACGGCTTCATCGGCGACGAACACGGCGACGGCACCGCGATGCTCCGCTTCCTGGACGAGGAGTACTTCGACTTCCTCAAGGCGGAGTTCGCGGAGACCCTGCCCACCCACGTCCGCCGGCAGCTCGGCCTGGACCACCTGGAGAACCGGCGGTTCGACACCGTCATCCAGGGCCGGGCCAGCTACGAGGTGGCGCTGAAGGAGGGCATCACCAGCCCCTTCGCCCACCTGCGCGAGTACGTCGCCTCGCGCACCCTGGGCACGTCGCCCGACCCGCACGTCGAGATCGTCGACGGCGACCTGACCGGCCGGGTCCGCGAACTCAAGGCGGAGGACGGCGGGTTGGACATCTTCCTCTGCGGAGGCTCCCAGGTCGCCGGAGCCCTGCTCGACGAGATCGACGAACTCGTCATCAAGACCTACCCGATCGTCTACGGCACCGGCATGCCGATGTTCGGCACCGGCCTCGACATCAAGGAGTTCACCCTGGACTCGGTGCGCACCTTCGGCAACGGCGCGCTCGTGCGGACGTACCACAGGAAGCGCTGACCCCCGGCCCGCCCTACCCTGAGGGCATGGACAGCGAGGGACACGTCTGTCCCGTCTGCGGACAGCCCGTCGAAACGGTCGTCGGGCGGCACAAGACCCTGGGCGCCTGGGTGCCGGTGTGGGGCCCCGGGCCGTGCCGCAACCCCGGCTGCGCGGCCTACGGGGAGCCGGCCGAGCCCGCGGCCCGTGCCGCCGGGACCGCGCAACCGCACCCCGGAGAATCCGCCGCGGAAAAATCCTGAGCCCGTGTCGAGAAGCCCGGCCCGGCTCCGACGTTCCCTGCGAGAGCCGCCCTGAGAGGGCGGCCCCGAGCCGAAGGAGCGGACCATGAAGTACCTGGTGATGGTGCAGGGCACCCAGGCGGACTACGACGCTTTGCACGGCAGGCCCTCCGAGCACGCCCCGGCCTGGACCGAGGCGGAGCTCAAGGCCATGTACCTGTACATGGGCGCGATCAGCGACGACCTCGCCGAGTCCGGCGAACTCGTCGACGCCCAGGGCCTGGCCGAGCCCGCCCGGACCCGGCTGGTCGCGCGCGGCAAGGACGGCGAGACCGTGATCACCGACGGCCCGTACGGCGAGTCCGAGGAGCTGATGGCCGGCTACTGGGTGGTGGACTGCGCGAGCCTGGAGCGGGTCACCGAGATCGCCGAGCGCGTCACCCGCTGCCCCGGCCCCGAGGGCCTGACCGAATACCCCGTGGTGATCCGGCCGGTCATGGACGGCGCCGGGGACATCTGACCCCCCATGACCGCTGCGGCGGGCATCGAGGAGCTGTTGCGCCTGCATGCGCCCGCAGGTCCTCGGCGCGCTGGTGCGGCGCTACGGGCCCTTCGACGCCGCCGAGGACGCCGTACAGGAAGCCCTGCTCGCGGCGGCCCTCGCTGTCCGTGATGCCCCGCCCGACCGGGCGCCCCGCGAGGACGACACCCCCAGCCTGCACTTCCTGTGCTTCCACCCCGACCTGACCGCGGCTGCCCGCCCTCCCGCACACCCTCTACCTGTTCTTCAACGAGGGCTGCACCGCGACCTCCGGCACCGCCCTCCAGCGGCGCGACCTGGCCGGTGAGGTGATTCGGCCGACGCCGTACACGACGAGGCACCCTCCGCCGAGGCCACGGACTGGCGGAAGATCCTCGGTCCGTACGACCTCCTCGCCCGCCGGGTCCCGGGCGCGGCGGAAAGCCTCGGCCGCGCTGTGGCCTTCGCGATGGTGCACGGCCCACAGGCCGGCCTCGCGGAACTGGAAGGACTGGAGCGGGACTTGGGCGCGAGCCCACCGGCTGGACGCGGCGCGCGGGCACCTGTGGGGGCGGGCGGGCGCCTACGACCGCGCCCGCGCCGCCTACGCGTCGGCAGCCGCCGTGCCCCTCAGCCTGCCGGGGCGGCACTATGTGCGGATGCGGGCGGCCCGGCTGGGTCCGTAGCGTGGCCGCATGCCGAAACTTCCGCACATCGTCCACATCACCGAGCGCTCCCTGTGGGAGGCGGCCCGCGAGTCCGGCACCTACGAGGTGTCCACCCGCGGCCGCACCCTCCAGGAGGAGGGCTTCGTCCACTTCTCCACCCGCGAGCAGCTCCCGCGCATCGCGGCCTTCCTGTACGGCGACTACGAAGGCCCGGACGAGCTGGTCGTCCTGGTCGTGGACCCGGTCCGGCTCCAGGTGCCGGTGAAGTACGAGGCCATGCCGCCGAACGGCGAGGAGTTCCCGCACGTGTACGGGCCGGTGCCGGTCGACGCCGTGGTGGACGTGGAACCCTGGCAGTGACCGGGCGCGCGTACGCGACTACGGCTCCCTGACAGCCGCCGCCGGCAGCCCGCCCGTCTCGGGATCCCGGCCGGTCAGGCAGTAGGTGCCACCGGCCGGGTCGCGCATCACCGCCCAGTGCGGGCCCTGGTGGACGCGGGTGGCGCCCAGCCGCTCGTGCCGGGCGCGAGTCTCCGCGATGTCCGCGCAGGCGAGGTCCAGGTGGGCGGAGGGCGGGCGTTCGTCGCCGAGCCGCTGGAGCAGGATCCGGACGGGCAGCCCCGCGGGCGGCCTGAGCACCCGGAACTCCGGCAGGGAACCCTCCCGGAGCTCCCAGCCGGTCAGCGCGGCCCAGAAGGCGGTCTCGGCGTCGTACCCGGAGGGCGGGACGTCCAGACACACCTGGTCCAGCCGGCTGCCGTCGGCCACCGGCGGCCGTACCGTCTCGCCGTGCCACGGCACGGCGCAGAACAGCTGCCCGGCGGGCGAGCGCAGCACCGCCCAGTCGCCGTGGTCCGCGACCAGGTCCGCGCCGAGGTCGCGGGCCGCCCGGGCCAGCGCCGCCGGGTCCTCGACGCAGAGGTCGAGGTGCGCGCCGCCCGCACCCTCGGCGACCCCCTGAAGCTTCACGCACGCGTCGGTCCCGTCGGGCAGCAGCGTCATGAACTCGCCTTGTTCACCGCGCGGTTCGGACGGCCGGGTGCCGGTGGCGGCCGTCCAGAAGGCGAGGGCCCCGGCGAGGCGGGCGGCGGGGCGGTCGATGAAGGCGTAGGTCCAGCGGATGGTGTTCATGGCGGGGATCGTAGGCAGCGGTCCCCGCCGCGCCGGCGGAATTTCAGTCCGCGGGCTGCTCAGTCCGCGGGCCGCTCGAGGAACCGCAGCATGTTCCCGGCCGGGTCGCGGAAGGCGCAGTCGCGCACCCCGTACGGCTGGTCCGTCGGCTCCTGGAGCACATCTGCGCCGGCCTCCCGGACCCGCTCGTACAACGCGTCGCAGTCGGCGGTGGTGAAGATGACACCGCGCAGCAGACCCTTGGCGAGCAGCTCGGCGATCGCCTGCTTGTCGGCGGGGGAGATGTCCGGGCTCGCGCCGGGCGGCTCGAGCACGATCTCCACGTCCGGCTGGAGCGGCGAGCCCACGGTGACCCACCGCATCCCCTCGAAGCCCACGTCGTTGCGGACCTCCATGCCGAGCACGTCACAGTAGAAGTGGAGTGCCTTGTCGTGGTCGTCCACGGCGATGAAGCACTGCTTGAGTTTCAGGTCCATGGCCTCACGCTAGGCCCAGCCGGGCCGCCGTGCGCGGGAGTGCTTCAGTACGGCCTGCGGCGCGGGCGGGTGAACGAGCGGGCCACACAGGACGGGATCATCGCGCTCTCTTCGTGGGAGCCGGCCCGGTAGGCGCTCGGGGTCTGGCCGACCAGCTCGGTGAACCGGGAGCTGAACGAGCCGAGGGAGGTGCAGCCGACGGCGAAGCACACCTCGGTCACGGTGAGGTCGCCGCGGCGCAGCAGCGCCTTGGCCCGCTCGACCCGGCGGGTCATCAGGTAGCTGTACGGCGTCTCCCCGTACGCCTTGCGGAAGCTGCGCTGGAAGTGGCCCGGCGACATGTGGGCGCCACGGGCCAGCTCGGTCATGTCGAGCGGCTCGGCGTACTCGCGGTCCATGCGGTCGCGCACCCGCCGCAGCCGCACCAGGTCCTCCAGGGTCATTCGCTCAGCTTGGCACGGAGGCGTTCGCGCAGGCAGGCGTCGAACGCTTGCGTGGCAGTCGGGCATGGGGCGCTTCACGCAGGCCAGACCGAACGCTTTCGGACAGGAACGCACAACACAATCCCCCGACTTCGACACTCCCTTCGCCTCCAGTTCGCCTGGCATTGGCCTGTGCTTGCTTCCCTCGGGGAATGGACCACATCACGTTCCTCGTGGCGGTCGTCATCGTCACGGCGCTGGCCTTCGACTTCACCAACGGATTCCACGACACGGCGAACGCGATGGCGACGTCCATCGCGACCGGGGCGCTGAAACCACGGACCGCCGTTCTGGTGAGCGGCATGCTGAACATCGCGGGTGCCTTCCTGTCCACCGAGGTCGCCAGGACGATCTCCGGCGGGATCGTGGACGACACACTCGTCAGCCCGGCGATGATCTTCGCCGGGCTGGTCGGCGCGATCCTGTGGAACCTCGTGACCTGGCTCGCCGGACTGCCGTCCAGTTCCTCGCACGCCCTGTTCGGCGGGCTCATCGGGGCCGTCTGGGTCGGCGCGGGGGCCGACGGCGTGCACTTCGAGAAGGTGGTCGAGAAGGTGCTGATCCCGGCGGTGGCCTCGCCGGTGGTGGCGGGCGTCGCGGCGCTGATCGCCACCTACCTCGCCTACAAGCTCACCGAGCGGGCCCGTAAGGAAACGGTCACCAAGGGCTTCCGGATCGGCCAGATAGCCTCGGCCTCGCTGGTCTCGCTGGCGCACGGCACCAACGACGCGCAGAAGACGATGGGCGTCATCACCCTCACCCTCATCTCGGCGGGCGCCCTCGGGCACGAGGCCGGCCCGCCGGTCTGGGTGATCGCCTCGGCAGGCCTCGCCATCGGCCTCGGCACCTACCTGGGCGGCTGGCGGATCATCCGCACGATGGGCAAGGGCCTCACCGAGATCCAGTCCCCGCAGGGCTTCGCCGCCGAGACGGCCTCCACGACCGTGATCCTGACCTCCGCCCACCTCGGTTTCGCGCTGTCCACCACCCAGGTCGCCTCGGGCAGCATCCTCGGCGCCGGTCTGGGCCGCCGCCTGGCGGAGGTCCGCTGGGGCGTCGCGGGCCGCATGGTGGCCGCCTGGCTGATCACCCTGCCCGCGGCCGCGCTGGTCGGCGGGCTCGCCGCGAGCGTGGTCAAGCACGGCGGCAACGCCGGCACGGCGGTGATCGCCCTGGTCGCACTCGCCCTCGCGACCGTCATCGTCCTCGCCTCGCGCCGCAACCCGGTGCACGCGAACAACGTCAACGACGACCAAGCGGTCACCCTCCGCACCGCCGCGCCGACCCACGTCGGCACGGCCGCCTGAGCCGACCTGAGCCAAGGAGACCCCCCATGCATCTCGACTGGACCGCACTCGGCCAGGTCACCGCGGTGAGCATCGGCGTCACTGTCGCCGTGGTCTGCGTCTTCGCCCTCGGCGTCCTCGGCCTCGCCCGGACCGACGACTCGCGCGAACACCCGGACGGCGCCCGCGCCCTGGGCCTCACGCAGGCGGCGCTGTGCTTCCTGGCGTGCGCGGCGGTGGTGGCGTACGGGATATATCTGATCGTTCCGCAGTTCCACTGACGCAGGCGAGGGCGGACGAGATGACACCTCTGATGACGGAGGGCCTGCGGGTCGACTACACCGACCACGACGACCCCGTACTGATCCGGCCCGACGGCACCTTGGTGGACACCTGGCGGGAGAACTACCCGTACGACCACCGGATGGAGCGCAAGGAGTACGAGTGGCACAAGCGGCTCCAGCAGATCGAACTGCTGAAGCTGCAGAGCTGGATCAAGGAGACCGGCCGCCGGCTCGTCATCGTCTTCGAGGGACGGGACGCGGCCGGCAAGGGCGGCACCATCAAGCGGTTCACCGAGCACCTGAACCCGCGCGGCGCACGCGTGGTGGCGCTGGAGAAGCCGACCGAGCGCGAGCGGGGCCAGTGGTACCTCCAGCGGTACGTCGAACACCTGCCGACCGCCGGCGAGATCGTGCTCTTCGACCGCTCCTGGTACAACCGCGCCGGTGTGGAGCGGGTGATGGGCTTCTGCACGGACGACGAGTACCGGCGCTTCATGCGTCAGGCGCCCCTGTTCGAGCGGATGCTCGTCGACGACGGCATCGACCTGGTCAAGTTCTGGTTCTCGGTCTCACAGGGCGAGCAGCGCACCCGCTTCACGATCCGCCAGGTCGACCCGGTACGGCAGTGGAAGCTCAGCCCGATGGACCTGGCCTCGCTGGACCGCTGGGACGACTACACGGCCGCGAAGGTTGCCATGTTCGGCGCGACGGACACCGAGCACGCCCCCTGGACCGTGGTCAAGAGCAACGACAAGAAACGGGCCCGGGTCGAGGCGATGCGCAGCGTGCTGGCGCGCTTCGCGTACGCCGACAAGGACGAGGAGGTGGTCGGCACGCCCGACCCCCGCGTCGTCGGCGCGGCAGCGGGCCTCCTGGAGGCCGGCGAGGACGACCGGGACCGCCCGTCGTGAAAGCCGCAGCCCGGGCTGCCGAGCGGGAGAGCTGATACGTCACTCGACAATATATGACGGTCACCGATATATATAGGTGGCATGAGTGACCGACCGCTTCAGGAGCCGACGCTGCTCCTGCTCACCGCCCTGGCCGACGAGCCCAGGCATGGTTACGGACTGATCCAGGAGATCGACGCGATCTCCCAGGGCCGCGTGCGGATGCGCACCGGCACCCTTTACGGCGCGCTGGACCGGCTGCTCCAGCAGGGCCTCATCCGGGTCGAGCGCGAGGAGGTCGTCGACGGCCGGGCCCGCAAGGTCTACGCCCTCGCCGAGGCCGGCCGCTCCGCGCTGGTCGCCGAGACGGAGCGGCTGCGCGCCGTCGTCGCCGAGGCGGAGCGCCGGATGGCCACCAGGCGCGCCTTCGCCACCGGCCCGAAAGGGGCCCTGGCATGACGGAGCGACACCAGCCGCGCGCCCTCCGCTGGGCGCTGCGCTGTCACCCCGCCGCCTACCGCGCCGAGCACGAGGCCGAGCTGACCGCGATCTACGCCGAGGCCACGGAGGACGCCGGCTCGCTCGGCCGGCTGCGCGAGGCGCTCGACATCGCCGGCCACGGCCTGCGGCAGCGCACCGGCCTGGGCTCCGGCCGGACTGCCGGTCAGATCCTGGCGCAGGCGGCACCGCTGACTGTCGCGGTCGCGGCGGGAAGCGGCGTGGCGAGCCTGTTGTGGCTCTTCACCCCCGGCATCCGGACCCTGCCCTCGTCCTCGCTCCCGGGTGTGCTCCTCCTCGCCGACCAGGGCCTCGTGCCACTGATCTGGCTCGCGGCACTCGCGGCCGTCTGGACCGGGCGCTGGACCGTGGCCCGGACACTGGTCGTGCCGGCGACGCTGCTCCGGCTGGCCGACCTCCCCCTGCTCCTGCTCGCCCACTTCGACTTC
Source organism: Streptomyces cellostaticus (assembly GCF_001513965.1). Lineage (GTDB taxonomy): Bacteria > Actinomycetota > Actinomycetes > Streptomycetales > Streptomycetaceae > Streptomyces > Streptomyces cellostaticus. The sequence goes on from NZ_KQ948027.1 coordinate 47,106, forward strand.
CACGGCATCTACACGGGCGCTGTGCTGAACCTGACCGTGCCGCTGCTCACCGGCGCCCTCGTCCTCGCCGCGCCCAAGGACCTGCTCGGAACCTCCCAGCCGCAACGCGCCGCCATGACGGGAACCGCCGCCCTGGCCGTCCTGCTGTGGGGGGCACAACTGCTCGGCGACATCTACCACGCCCCTGCGCTGGGCGGCCCCCGCACCACCCACACACTCTGGGCCGGGGTCCTCGCCATCACCCTGCTCTTCACCAGGCGTCACCGGTTGCCCGCCGCGGGCTTGGCGGTGGCCGTGCTCCCTGCCGCGCTGCAGACGACGGTGCCGCTGCTGCACCCGCTCTCCCCCGCGGGCGCGGGCGCCCTGCTCGTGGTCCTGCTCAGCGGCGCGGTGCCCTTCCTCCGCGCCCGGGCAACCCCGCCGAGCGCGGCGTAGCAGAACGGCCCGTCCCCCAGCGGCACGGGCTGCGAGTTCGGTTCTGTTCAAGAAACCCAGACTCGGGAGGGTCCATGACCATCACGGCATCCATCGGCCGCACACCACTGACACGCCGAGCCGTGCTGGCAGGCGCGGTCGTCTTACCCCTCGGCCTCGCGAGCCACACGTCGGCGGCTGCGGTCACCCGAAGCCCGGCGCAGCTCACACTGCCTGCGCCCACCGGACCGTACCCGGTGGGCACGGTGTCGCTGCACCTCGTCGACGGTTCACGTCCGGATCCCGTGGCCGGCCCGGGGCATCACCGCGCGTTGATGGCCGGCGTCTGGTATCCCGCCCGTGACGTCGGGCGGTATCCGCTCGCCCCCTGGACGTCCCCCGCCGTGACGCGGGCACTCCTCACGGCGGCGGACTTCCCGGCCGATGTGGCAGTGGCGCCACTCACGGCGGGCCACCAGAGCGCCCCGGTACGGCGAACCCGCCGACGGTTGCCCGTCATCGTCTTCTCGCACGGCGCGCACGATCATCGTGCGGACACCACCATCGTGGTTCAGGAGCTCGCCAGCCACGGGTATGTGGTGGTCACGGTGGACCACACCTACGACGCATTCAGCGAGTTCCCCGACGGCCGGCTCACGGTCCCGCTCGACCACCCCGCCTTGGGACCGCGGGACTTCGCGACAGACATCCGGTTCGTGCTCGACCGCATCGAGGACCTCGCCGCCGGGCGCAACCCCGACGCCGGACACCGGCCGCTCCCGGCCGGCCTGTGCAACGCCCTCGATCCGCATCGCATCGGCATGTTCGGCTGGTCGAAAGGCGCGACGGCGACCGCCTTCGTCATGAGCGAGGACCAGCGCGTCCGGGCCGGGCTGAGCTTCGACGGCCCGATGCAACCGATGATCACCACCGACCTGGACCGGCCGTTCATGCTGATGACCGCCGCGTACCCCCGTGCCACGCAGCCGAGCGTCGCCGAGTTCTGGTCGCACCTGCGGGGATGGCGGCTCAACGTCCAGGCGGAGGGCGCGGTTCACTCGTCGTACTGCGACGTCCAGGTCCTGATCCCCCAGCTGGCACCAGCCCTCGGGATGAGCGACGCGGACCTCCAGAGCTGGATCGGCACCCTCGATCCGGCCCGGGCAGTACGCATCCAGCAGGCGTATCCGCTCGCGTTCTTCGACCTGCACCTGCGCCGCCGGGGGCACCTGCTCGACGGCCCGAGCGCGGCCTTCCCAGAGGTGAAGTTCATTCCGTGAACTGCCCGGCGCCATTCTGGTCCGACGTCGCTGAGCGGGGGTGAGCAGAAAAAACCGCACCCGGTCCGTCAGGCACGCCTGCTGGGCGGCGCGGGGACCGGGTGCGGGTAAGCAAACGCTGCAACTGAAGGCAGTGCAGAGCAGAAGGCGGGATGCTCAGGCCTTCTTGGTCTCCCAGAAGATCTTGTCGATCTGGGCGATGTAGTCCAGCGCCTTCTGGCCCGTGGCCGGGTCCGTGGACGCCTTGGCGGCCGAGAGGGCCTTCAGGGCGTCGTTGACCAGCTGGTGCAGCTCCGGGTACTTCTCGAAGTGCGGGGGCTTGAAGTAGTCGCTCCAGAGCACGGAGACGTGGTGCTTCGCGAGCTCCGCGCGCTGCTCCTTGATGACGGTGGCGCGTGCCTGGAAGTGGGCGTCGTCGTTGGCGGCCATCTTCTCCTGCACGGCCTTCACCGACTCCGCCTCGATGCGGGCCTGGGCCGGGTCGTACACGCCACAGGGCAGGTCGCAGTGGGCGCTGACCTTGACCTTGGGGGCAAACAGGCGGGAAAGCATGGAGCATTCCTTCCTCGTGATCGTCTTCTCAGGTGGGACATTACTCCCTGAGGGACGGGTTTTCGCGAGTGCCCCCTAGGGCTTAGGACAAAAGTCCAGGGTCAGACTGAGACTGGTGGAGGAACGGACCGGGGAGGTGCCGGGGATGCCGGAGCTGTCGCAGGAGACCGAACGGGGGAGGACGGGGGCGCTCTTCGGACTGGCCGAGGTGACGGGCCCGTCCATGGTGCCCACGCTGCATCACGGGGACCGGCTGCTGCTGCAGTACGGGGCCGCGGTCAGGCCGGGGGACATCGTCGTCCTGCGTCATCCCTTCCAGCAGGACCTGCTGGTCGTCAAGCGTGCCGTGGAGCGGCGCGAGGGCGGCTGGTGGGTGCTCGGGGACAACCCGTACGCGGGCGGGGACAGCACTGATTACGGGGTCGTGCCCGAGGAGCTGATCCTCGGCAAGGCGTGGTTCCGGTACCGGCCGCTCAGGGGGCGCGGTCAGCGCTCCCCGGTGGCGCTGGCGCGCTGGGTGTTCTCGGCCGCCAGGCCGCTGCTGCCCGACCGGTCGGCCTCCAGGCGCTTGCGGGCCCGGTAGGCGGCCACGTTGGCGCGGGTCGCGCAGCGGTCCGAGCAGTAGCGCCGGGAGCGGTTCGTGGACGTGTCGAGGTAGGCGTTGCGGCAGGGGGCGGCCTGGCACAGGCCCAGACGGTCGACGCCGTACTCGGTCAGGTGGAAGGCCAGGCCCATCGCCGCGATCGCCGCGTAGCCGGCGGTGGCGTTGGACGGGTGGTCGGCCAGGTGCATGTGCCACAGCGGGCGGCCGTCCTCGTCGCGGTAGTCGTGCCCGGAGATCTGGGGGCTGACCGGGAACTCCAGGAGGAGGGAGTTCAGGAGGTCCACGGCGAGCGTCTCGTCGCCCGTGTCCGCCGCCTCGAAGACCGAGCGCAGCCTGCCCCGTACCGAGCGGAAGCGCGTGACGTCGGCGTCGGTGGCGCGGCGGGCCGCCGAAGAGTTGACGCCGAAGAGGTCGCGGATGGCCTCGACCGAGGTCAGTGAGTCCTTGCCCCGGGCCGGTTCCTCGCTGTTGACGAGGCGTACGGCGTAATCCGAGTAATAGGCCAGTTCCACTTGTAGTCCTTACCGGGGCGCTCTATGGTCGTGTCTGCGGTCGGGTAACAGCCGGTCGTGCTTCCAGGGTATTACGTGCGCGTGAGGGGACGGGGATTCCATGACCACCAGTACCGGAACCGACTGGGCCGCCTGGCAGGAGAGCTGGGACCGACAGCAGGAGTGGTACATGCCGGACCGCGAGGAGCGGTTCCGGATCATGGTCGAGGCGCTCGTCGGCACGGCCCCGCGCGTGCTCGACCTCGCCTGCGGCACCGGCAGCATCACCGCCCGCCTGCTGGCGCGGTTCCCCGAGGCCACCAGCACCGGGGTCGACCTCGACCCGGCCCTGCTCGCCATCGCGCGCGGCACCTTCGAGGGCGACGACCGCGTCTCCTTCGTCACCGCCGACCTCAAGGATCCCGAGTGGCGGGCGACACTGCCGTACGACTCCTACGACGCGGTCCTGACCGCCACGGCCCTGCACTGGCTGCACAGCGAACCCCTCGCGGCCCTCTACGGTCAGGTCGCGGAGCTGGTCCGCGACGGCGGTGTCTTCATGAACGCGGACCACATGATCGATGAGAGCACGCCCCGGATCAATGCGGCGGAGCACGCCCGGCGGCACGCCCGCATGGATCAGGCCAAGCGGGACGGTGCGCTGGACTGGGCCGAGTGGTGGCAGCTGGCGGCCCAGGACCCGGTCCTCGCCGAGCCCACCGCCCGCCGCTTCGAGATCTACGGCGAGCATGCCGACGGGGACACGCCCTCGGCGGCCTGGCACGCGCGGGTCCTGAAGGAGAAGGGGTTCGGGGAGGCGCGGGCGGTGTGGTGCTCGCCGTCCGACACGCTGCTCCTCGGACTCAAGTAGCCGAGTCGGCCACGTAGTCAGCCACGCAGAGCATCACCCTGAATCGATCACCCGGAATCGTGAAGAGAAGTCAGTTCTTTTGACTGCTCGCGATCCTGATTACAGCCGTAAATCAAGAGGTGGGGTGGGAGGTGCTCGGCCGTGCGAGTGGTTAGTTGGGTGAGCGGTTTTTCGGAAGGAATGCCAGGGTAGCTTGGCGGCGAATTGTTGTCCTAGCCGAGGCGGAAACCATGCGCGCACGTAGAGTCCTGGCCATCGTGATCGCCACCCCTGTCCTGCTCGCCACGATCGGAATGACCGGTGCATCCGCGGCCACCTGGCAAAAGCCTCCCATCGGGAAGCCGGCCCCCCAGCCTGGGCCGCCTGCCGCCGACAGTACGGACGGCAAGGCTGACAGGATTGCCGACGACGAACCGGAAGAAGGCCTCCTCAACACCCTCGCGGGTGAACTCCTGAATCGCGTTTCTCCCGCGAGGGAGAAGGGGGCCGGGGCATCAGGAAGGTCCTGAGCGCATAAGAGGTTCCGAGGTGCGCCGTATATCTCCTGGAAAAGGGCGGTACGGAGAAGTCCGTACCGCCCTTTTCCCGGTGGAGCGTCAGAGAACCTTGGAAAGGAACGACTGCGTCCGCTCGTGCTGCGGGTTCGTCAGGACGTCGCGGGGATGTCCGGATTCGACCACCACTCCGCCGTCCATGAAGACCAGGCTGTCGCCCACCTCACGGGCGAAGCCCATCTCGTGGGTGACGACGACCATCGTCATGCCCGACTCGGCGAGGTCGCGCATGACGTCCAGGACGTCACCGACCAGCTCCGGGTCGAGGGCCGAGGTCGGCTCGTCGAACAGCATCAGCTTCGGGTCCATCGCGAGGGCCCGGGCGATCGCCACGCGCTGCTGCTGGCCGCCGGAGAGCTGCGAGGGGTAGTTCCCGGCCTTGTCCGCGAGGCCCACCCGCTCCAGGAGCTGCATCGCCCGCTCCTTCGCCTGGGCCTTGCCGACGCCCTTGACCTGGACCGGCGCCTCGCTGACGTTCTCGGCGGCCGTCATGTGCGGGAACAGGTTGAAGCGCTGGAAGACCATGCCGATGTCCCGGCGCTTCATCGCGACCTCGCGGTCGCGCAGCTCGTACAGCTTGTCGCCGTGCTGCCGGTAGCCGACCAGCTCGCCGTCGACGTACAGGCGCCCGGCGTTGATCTTCTCGAGGTGGTTGATGCACCGCAGGAAGGTCGACTTGCCGGAGCCGGAGGGGCCGATGAGGCAGAACACCTCGCCCGGCTTCACCTCCAGGTCGATGCCCTTGAGGACCTCGACGGGACCGAAGGACTTGTGGACGCCCTCCGCCTTCACCATCGGGACGGAGGACTGCTTCGGCACGGAGTCCGTCTTGCTCAGCTTGTCGGTCATGCGCCCACCGCTCCCTTCGGGCGGCCCAGCGACAGCATGTTGGCCTTCACCTTCTGCCACGGGGTCGGCGGCAGCTGGCGGCTGGAGCCGCGGGCGTAGTACCGCTCGATGTAGTACTGGCCCACGCTCAGCACCGAGGTCATGATCAGGTACCAGGCCGCGGCGAGGAAGTACATCTCCACCGGGGCGCCGGAGTTCTGGCCGATGTCCTGGGCGTAGCGGAACAGCTCGGGATACTGGACGGCCGCCACGAGCGAGGTCGTCTTCAGCATGTTGATCACTTCGTTGCCCGTGGGCGGCACGATCACGCGCATCGCCTGCGGGATGACGATCCGGCGCAGCGTCTTGGCGTAGCTCATGCCCAGCGCGTGGGCCGCCTCGGTCTGGCCCTCGTCCACCGCGAGCAGGCCCGCCCGGCAGATCTCGGCCATGTACGCCGCCTCGTTCAGACCCAGGCCGAGCAGCGCCGTCAGCAACGGCGTCATGAAGTTCGACCACTCGTCCTTATAGAGCGGCATCAGGTTGATGTAGCGGAAGACCAGGCCCAGGTTGAACCAGAGGAACAGCTGGACCAGGACCGGGGTGCCGCGGAAGAACCAGATGTAGAACCAGGCGATCGACGAGGTCACCGGGTTCTTCGACAGGCGCATCACCGCAAGGACGATGCCGCCGACGATGCCGATCAGCATCGACAGGACCGTCAGCAGGAGCGTCTTGCTGACACCCGTCATGATCCGGTCGTCGAAGAAGTAGTCCGGAACCGCGTGCCAGTTGATCTGGCCCTGGCCGAACGCGTAGACGATCGCGACGAGGAGCGCGATCGCGATGACGGCGGAAACGTATCGTCCGTAGTGCCGGACCGGGATGGCCCTGATGGCCTCCGGGCCGGCCGGGGGAGCGGGCTGCTCCCCGGCCGTCTTGTCGATGTCAGTCACAGGTGTTGCCTCTCAGCGGCCGCCGAAGTTCCGCGGGTCACTTGCCGCCGTTGACCACTGACTCCTTGACGGCGCCGTCCTGGGCGCCCCACTTCTCGAGGATCTTCTGGTACTCACCGCTCTTGATGACCGCGTTCATCGCGGCCTGGAGCGCGTCCCGCAGCTGGGTGTCGTTCTTGGCGACGGCGATGCCGTACGGGGCCGCCTCGACCTGGTCACCGACGATCTCGAAGTCCTTGCCGCCGCCCGAGGTCTTCACCGCGTACGCGGCGACCGGGAAGTCGGACGAGGCCGCGTCCACGCCGCCCGAGCGCAGACGGGTCTGGGACTGCTGGTCGTCGTCGAAGGCCTCGATGGCAAGCTTCTTGCCGCTCGGACACTTCTTGGCCTCCTGCTTGGCCAGGTCCTCCGAGACGGTGCCGCGCTCCACCGCGATCTTCTTGCCGCACAGGTCCGACCAGGACGTGATGCCCTTGGTGTCGCCCTTGCGGGTGTAGATCGAGACGCCGGCGGTCAGGTAGTCGACGAAGTCGACGCCCTCGCCGACCTTGTTGCCGGTGTCCGGGTCGACACCCTCCTGGCGGTTCTTGTTGTCCGTCATCGCCGACATCGCGATGTCGTAGCGGCCCGAGCGCAGACCGGTGAGCAGGCCGTCGAAGGTGCCGTTGTTGAACTCCAGCTTCACGCCGAGCTGCTTGCCCATGGCCGCCGCGAGGTCGGGGTCGAGACCCACGATGGTGCCGGAGGAGTCCTTGAACTCCACCGGGGCGTACGCGATGTCCGAACCGACCAGGATCTTCCCCTTGTCGCGGATCTCCTTGGGGAGCTTGTCGGCCAGCGGGGCGTTGACGCTGGACGCGCTGCCGGATTCGTTGTTCTTGCCCTTGGTCTGGTCACCGCAGCCGGTGAGCAGCAGGGCGCCCACGACCGCGATCGCACCGACCGCAGCTGGCCGGGAGTGCGCGGCGGTCGTACGGCAGGTGGAGCGTGCGGTCATCGTGGTTCCTCCGGCGGATGAGAGAGGTGCCGATGGGTCGACGGAAACACACACCTTCGGGTGTCGCGACCTCGTGGGTTTACCGCATCTTGCCATTCGGGCTACGCCATTCAGGGGCGTCGTCATGTCAAAATCGGATAACGGGTGACCCCCGAACCGCGTCAGGTCCTGCCAGGACGGGACTTCAGGACCGCAGATCTGCGGAAATCCATCACTCAGGCCGGAAAATCTTCGGGCCATCTCACGATGTGGTCCATCGTTGCGGTCCATCGCCGCGCGCGCCGGACGACCGGCTGCGCGTCGCCGCCGGGTCACGGCCGTGTCGCACGGGTGTCGCACCCGTGTCAGCCGTACGTCATCCGCGTGTGGCTTTCTGGTCTCCAGATGTGACCTTGCACCTAATGGACTCGTCGTGAGCGCCGTCCGTCCGGTAAGAAGGTTCTTTACACCCCTCATCCGGGGCTCAGGGCGCGTGTGCGGCGCGCCCGTCGCGTATGTGCTCGTACGTATCAGCAATCGGGCCATGCGCGGTGCCCGCCCACCCCTCACCAGGAGTGGTCGACCCTCAACCATGCATACCTAAGGGGTAAAACAAAGTGGCAGCGGAGATCGTCAATCCTCGCAGCGACAGCAGTACGGATCAGGACGGCGGGGCCGAGCCCCTCGATTCCTTCGATCCGGTGTTCGCGCTGCACCGCGGCGGCAAGATGGCCGTGCAGGCCACCGTGCCGGTCCGGGACAAGGACGACCTTTCCCTCGCGTACACGCCCGGCGTCGCGCGCGTGTGCACCGCGATCGCGGAACAGCCGGAGCTGGTCAACGACTACACATGGAAGTCCTCCGTGGTCGCCGTCGTGACCGACGGCACGGCCGTGCTCGGACTCGGGGACATCGGTCCCCAGGCCTCCCTCCCCGTGATGGAGGGCAAGGCGATCCTGTTCAAGCAGTTCGGCGGCGTCGACGCGGTGCCGATCGCGCTCGACTGCACGGGCGTGGACGAGATCGTCGAGACCGTGGTCCGGCTCGCTCCCTCCTTCGGCGGAGTGAACCTGGAGGACATCTCGGCACCCCGGTGCTTCGAGATCGAGAAGCAGCTCCAGGAGCGCCTCGACATCCCGGTCTTCCACGACGACCAGCACGGTACGGCCGTCGTGACGCTCGCGGCGCTGCGGAACGCGGCGCGGCTCAGCGGGCGCGAGATCGGGCAGCTGCGGGCCGTCATCTCGGGTGCCGGCGCGGCCGGTGTCGCCATCGCCAAGATGCTGGTCGAGGCCGGCGTCGGGGACGTGGCGGTGGCGGACCGCAAGGGCGTCGTGTCGGCGGACCGGGAGGACCTGACGCCGGTCAAGCGGGAGCTGGCCGGTTTCACCAACAAGGCGGGCATCACCGGCTCGCTGGAGAAGGCCCTCGCGGGCGCCGACGTCTTCATCGGCGTCTCCGGCGGTACGGTCCCGGAGGAGGCCGTCGCCTCCATGGCCGAGGGTGCCTTCGTGTTCGCGATGGCCAACCCGAACCCGGAGGTGCACCCGGAGGTGGCGCACAAGTACGCGGCGGTCGTCGCGACCGGGCGCTCCGACTTCCCCAACCAGATCAACAACGTGCTGGCCTTCCCCGGGATCTTCGCGGGCGCGCTGCAGGTGCGGGCCACGCGGATCACGGAGGGGATGAAGATCGCTGCCGCGGAGGCGCTGGCCGCTGTCGTCGGGGACGACCTTGCCGCCGACTACGTGATTCCGTCGCCGTTCGACGAGCGGGTCGCTCCCGCGGTGACTGCGGCGGTTGCGGCTGCTGCTCGTGCCGAGGGCGTTGCTCGTCGCTGACGTTGCGCTGAATGGCCCCGTCCGTTTGGGCGGGGCCATTTTATTTGCCCACCCGCCTGCCCGATCGGGTGATGAAGAGGGTGCCCTTGAGGCTCGTCCGTGTCGGGTGCGCTGCACGGGTGCCGTTGTGCAAGAGGGCATGTGTCACAGGGGCCCCAGGTTCCGTCGGCTGCACCGCGCACCTATTGTCGAGCCCATGTTCGCTGTCTACGCTGCCAGGATCGACCGCGACCAGCCGCTCTCCGGCCTTGAGTTGGGGGAGCGTCCGGCCCCCGAGGCCCGGCCCGGCTGGAGTACCGTCACCGTGCGGGCCGCCTCCCTCAACCATCACGACCTCTGGTCCCTGCGGGGCGTCGGGCTCCCGGAGGACCGGCTGCCGATGATCCTCGGCTGCGATGCCGCCGGGATCGACGAGGACGGCAACGAGGTCGTCCTGCACTCCGTCATCGGCCAGACCGGCCACGGCGTCGGTCCGAAGGAGCCCCGCTCCATCCTGACCGAGCGCTACCAGGGCACCTTCGCCGAGCAGGTCGCCGTGCCGACCTGGAACATCCTGCCCAAGCCCAAGGAACTGTCCTTCGCCGAGGCCGCCTGTCTGCCGACCGCGTGGCTGACGGCGTACCGGATGCTGTTCACCAACGCCGGGGTACGGCCCGGTGACTCGGTCCTCGTGCAGGGTGCGGGCGGCGGTGTCGCCACGGCCGCGATCGTGCTGGGCAAGGCGGCAGGCCTGCGTGTCTTCGCCACCAGCCGGGACGAGGCGAAGCGCAAGCGGGCCCTGGAACTGGGAGCCGTCGAGGCGGTGGAGCCGGGGGCCCGACTGCCGCAGCGCGTGGACGCCGTCATCGAGACCGTCGGCGCCGCCACCTGGTCGCACTCGGTGAAGTCCCTGCGGCCCGGCGGCACGATCGTCATCTCCGGCGCGACCAGCGGCGACCGTCCCTCGCATGCCGAGCTGACCCGGATCTTCTTCCTGGAGCTGAAGGTCGTCGGCTCCACGATGGGCACCAAGGAGGAGCTGGAGGACCTGCTCTCCTTCTGCGCCGCCACCGGCGTACGGCCCGTCATCGACGAGGTGCTGCCCCTGGACCGGGCCCGCGAGGGCTTCGAACGGCTCGCGTCCGGCGAGCAGTTCGGGAAGATCGTGCTCACGCATTCCTGACGCCCTTTCGGGGTGTGGCTGGGCGGGTCCGGATGCCGGGCCCGCCTTTTCCGTATCCCTGATGTCAACTTCGGTTGACAGGATTCCGGGTGTCAACGTAAGTTGACGTCATGACCGAGGCAACGGATCTCGCCCAGCGTGCCGGTGACCGCGATCCGCGGGTCGGGCTGCGGGCCGTGGCCGCGCTCCGCAGGCTGCTGGAGCAGCTGGAGGCGGTACAGGTGCGCAGTGCGCGCAATCAGGGCTGGTCGTGGCAGGAGATCGCCGCGGAGCTGGGCGTCAGCAGGCAGGCCGTGCACAAGAAGTACGGGAGGCAGTGATGTTCGAACGCTTCACCAAGGACGCGCGCGACGTTGTACGGGGCGCTGCCGAGCACGGGGAACGCGAGGGGGCGCAGTCCGTCGGTGCCGAGCATCTGCTGCTCGCCCTCCTCGACCGCGAGGCGAGCCGTGCCTCCTTCGCGCTGGCCGCGCTCGGTGTCACGGAGCGCAAGGCGTCCGTGCGGGAGGCGCTGGGCGAGGCGCGGCGGCGGGCAGGTCTGTCCCGGGCGGAGGCGGACGCCCTCGCCGGACTCGGGATCGACGTCGCGGAGATCGTCTCCCGGGTCGAGGAGGTGCACGGCGCCGGGGCGATGGCCGGCGACCACAAGGACAAGGGCCGGTGGTCGGGGCGCCGCTCCTTCAGCCGGGGCGCCAAGGGCATCCTGGAAGGGGCGCTGCGTACCGCCGCCGGCCGCCGCGACGGGCACATCGGCGACGAACACATCCTGCTCGCCCTGACCGTGCGGCCCGGAGTGCCCGCCGAGGTGCTCGCCGACCACGGGGTGACCTACGAATCCCTGCAGCGCGTGCTGTACGGCGAGGGCACGGCCCAGGCCGGCTGACGGCCGGCAGCTCGGGTGGGCGGCTCGGGCGGTCGCTTCACGTGGGGCGCTTCGGCGGTGCGCCTGCGGGTCGGGCGCACCGCCGTGCCGGGCGGCTCAGACCTTCGGGCGGCGCAATATCGCCCCGATGTGGGCCGCCGCCGTCGACAGGTGCTGCCGGGCGTCGCGGAGCTGGTCGGCGGTGACGCCGTGGTCGCGGGCCGCGTCGCGGATGTCGTCGCGGAAGCGGTCGAGGAGGCGGTCCAGGTCGCGGGCCGGGTCGCCGGTGGGGTCCTCGTGGGCCCAGGACGGTTCGTACTCCGCCGGGAAGTCCTGCGGGGTGGTGGAGTAGTCCGGTTCCGGCGCGGGGGCGGACTTGCGGGGGCCCGTGGCCGGCTCTTCGGCGGGCCGGCCGAAGCCCGAGTCCTTGCCGAACTCCTTTCCGTGGTCCCTGCCGAACTCGCCGAACTCCTTGGCGAGTTCGGTCAGGCCCTCCCGCACCCCGGTCGGCCAGTCGCCGCGGGTGAAGTGGTCCTGGACGCGCTCCTGGACGTGGCGGGCGATGCGCTGCATCTCCTCCTGGGCCTGAGCCCGGGCCCGCGCCTGGGCCTCCTGGGCCTGGCGGCGGGCCCGCTGGGCCTCCTCGCGGGCCCGGCGGCTCTCGTCCTTGGCGCGGCGGGCCTGCTCCTTCCACTCCTGCTTGACCCGGCGCATCTCCTCCTTGGCGGCCCGCCAGGCCTCCTTGTCGCCGAGGTCGCCGAACTCCCCGAAGGGGCCCGCCTCCCCGGCGCCGGCCTTGCCGCCCTTACGGGCCTCGGAGGCGGCCGCGCGCATCTCGCGCCGCAGATCACCGGCCGCGCCACGCACATCGGCCCTTATCTCGGCGGCGAGCTCGGCGACGGACTCGCGGATTTCCAGCTCCAGGTCGGCCAGTTCGCCGCTGCGGTCGGCCAGTTCGGCCCGGCCGGCGTCCGTGATGGCGTACACCTTGCGGCCGCCCTCGGTGGTGTGCGTGACCAGGCCCTCGGCCTCCAGCTTGGCCAGCCGGGGGTAGACCGTGCCCGCCGAGGGGGCGTAGAGGCCCTGGAAGCGCTCTTCGAGGAGCCTGATCACCTCATAGCCGTGGCGCGGGGCCTCGTCGAGCAGCTTGAGCAGATACAGGCGGAGGCGGCCGTGGGCGAAGACGGGGGGCATGTCAGAGCACCTTCTTGTCGGTCGTGCCGTCGGCCGGGGCGCTGATGGCGTCGGCGTCCTGGCCGGAGACGGAATTGTCCCCCGGGGCGGCCTCGGTGCCGACGAGGGGCTCGTCCTCCCACGGGGTGTCCTTCTCGTCCTCCCTCGGCGGGCGGCTCAGCAGGGCGATGGAGCCGGAGATCGTGGTGGCCCTGAGCTTGCCGGTGCCCGCGCCGAGCCGGCCGGTGATCTTGTGGGCGCCCCACTGGCCGTGCACCCGCAGGCCGTCGAACGCGTTGGAGATCGAGCCGCTCGCGGTGTTCGCCTCCACGTCCGCGTCCGCCGGGTTCGGCAGGCGGATGGCGATCTCGCCGGAGACGCTGGTCAGCCGGACGTCGGTGGGGCCGTCCGGGTCCAGGTCGATGATCATGGAGCCGCTGACGGAGTCGGCGCGGACGGCGGGGCCGGAGCCCTCGACCACGGTCAGGTCGCCCGAGATCGAGTTGAACCGCAGGTCGCCCGTGACCGCCTGGGCCTCCAGGTTCCCGGAGACGGTGTCGGCCCGGACCGGGCCGGAGAGGCCGACGAGCGTCGTGTCTCCGGTGACGCCCTTGATCACCGAGGGGCCGCTGATCCCGGAGACGACCGCGCCGGCGCCGACCACGCCCACCTCGACGCGCGTGTCGGCGGGGACCGCGAGGGAGACGACGGCGCTGCGGCGCCAGCCCTTGCGGTCGAGCCACTTGAGGAAGCCCTTCCAGGGCAGGTCTTCGTAGGCCACGGTGAGGGTGCCGTCCTGCTGCGTGACGATCAGAGGTGGGCCCTCGATGTCCGAGACCTCCAGGCGGGCGGAACCCTCGTCCGTGCCCACGACGTTCACTGTTCCGTTGACGATGCGTACGTGCAGGTCGCTCACGGGGGTGTCGAAGGTGAGCTTCAGGGGCTCGGCGACGGACCACTCGGACATGGGGAACCTCCTCGACCGGACGCGGTCGCGACGCCGCGACACGCCATATCGCGTCTTCTGTCAAACACGATATATCGTGGACACGGAAAGTCAAGACACCCAGCCGGGTCCGGGCGGGGCCCAGCCGAGGTGGCCCGTGGGGGACGGCCGCCCGTCTCTCGGTGGTACGACTCCGCATAGGCTGTTCCTGGATTCATCATCCGCAGGGACGTATACGCAGGAGAGGCAACGCATGTACTTCACCGACCGCGGTATCGAGGAGTTGGAGAAGCGGCGCGGCGAGGAAGAGGTCACCTTCGAGTGGCTTGCCGAGCAGCTGCGCACGTTCGTGGATCTCAACCCGGACTTCGAGGTGCCCGTCGAGCGGCTCGCGACCTGGCTCGCCCGCCTCGACGACGAGGACGACGAGGAGTAACCCCGGCCGCCAAACGCCGGACGAGAAAGGCCCGGCCCCGAGTTCGTACGAACTCGGGGCCGGGCCCTTTCGTATGCCGTGCCGGAGGCCTTACGCCTCGAACACCTCACGCACCAGCTGCTCCTGCTCGGCCTGGTGGCGCTTGGCGGAGCCCACCGCCGGGGACGAGCCGTGCGGGCGCGAGATGCGCCGCAGCCGCTCGCCGGCCGGGATGTCCGCGCCGACCGCCAGGTCCAGGTGGTCGATCAGGTTGAGCGCGATGAACGGCCAGGCACCCTGGTTCGCCGGCTCCTCCTGGGTCCACAGGTACTTCTCGGCGTTCGGGTACTTGTTGACCTCCGCCTGGAGCTCCGCACCCGGCAGCGGGTACAGGCGCTCGATGCGGATGATCGCCGTGTCCGTGGCACCGCGCTTCTGACGCTCGGCCTCCAGGTCGTAGTAGACCTTGCCGGCGCAGAAGACGACCTTCTTCACGGCCGCCGGGTCGGTGATCGACTCGTCGCCGATGACCGGCCGGAACTGGCCGCTCGTGAACTCCTCCGCCTTCGAGGCCGCCGCCTTCAGGCGCAGCATCGACTTCGGGGTGAAGACGATCAGCGGCTTGTGGTGCGGGTTGTGCACCTGCCACCGCAGAAGGTGGAAGTAGTTCGACGGGAGCGTGGGCATCGCGACCGTCATGTTGTTCTGGGCGCAGAGCTGGAGGAACCGCTCCGGGCGGGCCGAGGAGTGGTCCGGGCCCTGGCCCTCGTAGCCGTGCGGGAGGAGCAGCGTCACACCGCTCGTCTGGCCCCACTTCTGCTCCGCCGACGAGATGAACTCGTCCACGACCGTCTGGGCGCCGTTGACGAAGTCGCCGAACTGGGCCTCCCACATCACGAGGGACTCGGGGCGGGCCAGCGAGTAGCCGTACTCGAAGCCCATGGCCGCGTACTCGGACAGCAGGGAGTTGTAGACGTTCAGGCGCGCCTGCTCGTCGGAGAGGTACATCAGCGGGGTGAACTCTTCGCCGCTCTCGCGGTCGATGATCACCGCGTGGCGCTGGCCGAAGGTGCCGCGCTGGGAGTCCTGGCCCGCGAGGCGGACCGGGGTGCCCTCCAGGAGCAGCGAGCCGACGGCCAGGGTCTCGCCCATGCCCCAGTCGATCGTGCCGTCCTCGACCATCGCCGCCCGGCGCTGCAGCTGCGGCAGCAGACGCGGGTGGACGGTGATGTGGTCGGGGATGTTGACCTGGGACGCGGCGATCCGCTTGACGACCTCCGTGGAGACCGCGGTCGGGACCGCGACCGGGAAGCCGTCCTGCGGCTCCTGGGCGTCCACGGCGGCCGGCTGGGACGTAGCCTCGCGGACCTCCGTGAAGACCTTCTCCAGCTGGCCCTGGTAGTCCTGAAGGGCCTGCTCGGCCTCTTCCAGGGTGATGTCGCCGCGACCGATCAGGGACTCGGTGTAGAGCTTGCGCACCGAGCGCTTCTTGTCGATCAGGTCGTACATCAGCGGCTGGGTGAAGGCCGGGTTGTCCGACTCGTTGTGACCGCGGCGGCGGTAGCAGATGAGGTCGATCACGACGTCCTTGTTGAACGCCTGACGGAACTCGAAGGCCAGGCGGGCAACGCGGACGACGGCCTCGGGGTCGTCGCCGTTCACGTGGAAGATCGGGGCCTCGATCATCCTCGCCACGTCCGTCGCGTACATCGACGAGCGCGAGGACTCGGGGGCCGCGGTGAAGCCGACCTGGTTGTTGATGACGATGTGGACCGTGCCGCCGGTGCGGTAGCCGCGCAGCTGCGACATGTTCAGGGTCTCGGCCACCACGCCCTGGCCCGCGAAGGCCGCGTCGCCGTGGATCGCCACCGGCAGGACCGTGAAGTCCGTGCCGCCCTTGTTGATGATGTCCTGCTTGGCGCGGGCGACGCCCTCCAGGACCGGGTCCACCGCCTCCAGGTGTGAGGGGTTCGCGACCAGGGAGACCTTGATCTGCTCGCCGTCCAGGCCGGTGAAGGTGCCCTCGGCGCCCAGGTGGTACTTCACGTCGCCGGAGCCGTGCATCGACTTCGGGTCGAGGTTGCCCTCGAACTCGCGGAAGATCTGGGCGTACGACTTGCCGACGATGTTGGCGAGGACGTTCAGGCGGCCGCGGTGGGCCATGCCGATGACGACCTCGTCCAGACGCGACTCGGCAGCGGAGTCGATGACCGCGTCGAGCAGCGGGATGACGGACTCGCCGCCCTCCAGGGAGAAGCGCTTCTGGCCGACGTACTTCGTCTGCAGGAAGGTCTCGAAAGCCTCCGCCGCGTTCAGGCGGCGCAGGATGCGCAGCTGCTCCTCGCGCTCCGGCTTGGCGTGCGCGCGCTCCACGCGGTCCTGGATCCACTTGCGCTGCTTGGGGTCCTGGATGTGCATGAACTCGATGCCGGTGGTGCGGCAGTACGAGTCGCGCAGCACGCCGAGGATGTCGCGCAGCTTCATCATCGACTTGCCGGCGAAGCCGCCGACGGCGAACTCGCGCTCCAGGTCCCACAGGGTGAGGCCGTGCTCGACGATGTCCAGGTCGGGGTGCTTGCGCTGGCGGTACTCCAGCGGGTCGGTGTCGGCCATGACGTGGCCGCGGACCCGGTAGGAGTGGATCAGCTCGAAGACGCGGGCGGCCTTGGTGACGTCGTCGTCGTGCGAGGCGTCGATGTCCTTGAGCCAGCGGACCGGCTCGTAGGGGATGCGCAGGGCCTCGAAGATGTCGTCGTAGAAGCCGTTCTCGCCCAGCAGCAGGTTCGAGACCTGGCGCAGGAACTCGCCGGAGGCGGCGCCCTGGATCACCCGGTGGTCGTAGGTCGACGTGAGCGTCATGACCTTCGAGATGCCGAGCTTGTTCAGGGTGTCCTGGCTGGTGCCCTGGAACTCCGCCGGGTAGTCCATGGAGCCGACGCCCATGATCACGGACTGGCCGGGCATCAGACGTGGCACGGAGTGGACGGTGCCGAGGCCGCCGGGGTTGGTCAGGGAGACCGTCACGCCGGTGAAGTCGTCCATCGTCAGCTTGCCGTCGCGGGCGCGGCGGACGATGTCCTCGTAGGCCTGCCAGAACTCGAAGAAGTTCAGCGTCTCGGCCTTCTTGATGGCGGCCACGACGAGCTGGCGGTCGCCGTTGGGCTTGACCAGGTCGATGGCCAGGCCGAGGTTGACGTGCGCCGGCTTGATGAGGGTCGGCTTGCCGTCCTTCTCGCCGAACGCGTAGTTCATCGCCGGCATGGCCTTGATGGCCTGCACCATCGCGAAGCCGATCAGGTGCGTGAAGGAGATCTTCCCGCCCCGGGCGCGCTTCAGGTGGTTGTTGATGACGATCCGGTTGTCGAACAGCAGCTTCACCGGGACCGCGCGGACCGAGGTGGCCGTCGGCAGCTCCAGGGAGGCGTTCATGTTCTTCGCCACGGCGGCGGCCGGGCCGCGCAGCGTGACCAGCTCGGGACCCTCCGGGGCCGCCGCGGCGGGAGCCGCCTTCGCCTTCGGCTGAGCGGGCGCCTGTGCGGGCGTCGCCGGCTTGGCCGGGGCAGGGGCGGCGGCCTTCGCGGGCGCCGGGGCGGGAGCGGCGGCGGGCTTCGGAGCCACCGGAGCCGGGGCCGGAGCGGCCGGGGCTGCCGGAGCCGCAGGCTGGGCCTGCGGGGCCGGGGCGGCGGTCTCTGCGGCCCCCGCGGCCGCAGCCGGCGCACCCGGCTTGTAATCGGCGAAGAAGTCCCACCAGGCACGGTCTACCGAGTTCGGGTCCTGGAGGTACTGCTGATAGATCTCGTCGACGAGCCACTCGTTGGGACCGAACGCAGCAGCGGGGTTCTTCCCGGCTTGGTCGTCGGTCGAGATGCTCGAGTTACTGGGGGACTGTGGCGACACGGCGGCAACCGCCCTCTTCCGCTTCACAAGGTGATGGACAGCGGGAATAAAGGCTACGCCTCCCAGAGCGTGAAGGTCAGGTCGGGCCGGTTCATCGTCGCGTAAGTCACATCGGAAATCTTGTTTCAGGGCTTGATATGGCGGGAAACAAGCGTGGTTCCGCATGTGGGCGGGGGTGTGCGGGATCGCCGAGCGAGGCCCGGCGCGGCTGAGTCCGATGCGCGTCCCGGGCCTGTCCCTGATCACACGTGTCCGGCTGCGCGGACTCCCGTGGATCTTGTGGCTCCGGTTCGGACTTTACGTCAACCTGGGACGGAAGTCAGTCCCGGGAGAGTGACGATGATCCGGCAGCCCCGGTCGGATTCGGCCACACCGATCCGGCCGCCGTGCAGATCCACCGCCCAGCGGGCGATCGCCAGGCCGAGACCCGTACCGCCGTCGCTGCCCGGACCGTGCGGCCGGGTCACCGCACCGCGGTTGAACCGCTCGAACACCCGGTGCCACTCCGACCTCGGGATCCCGGAGCCCTCGTCCAGGACCTCAAGCTCCAGCGACTGCGGCTGCGGCCCGCGCCGCGCCTTCACCGTCACGCGCCCGTGCGGCGGGCTGTGCTTGACCGCGTTGTCGATCAGGTTGGCGACGACCTGGTGGATGCGCTCGGGGTCGGCGTGCGCGGTCAGCTCCGGCGGGGAGACGTCGAGGTGCAGATGGACGTCCGTACGCGTGTGGCTGCCGGATCCGGAGGCGATGCCCGCGCGCGCGGAGGCGACCATGTTGGCCTCCTTCAGCACACCCGAGAGGTACGGCCACACCTCGAAGCGGCGCAGCTTCAGCGGTACGACGCCGTTGTCGAGCCGGGAGAGGTCCAGCAGGGTCTCCACCAGGCGGCCGAGCCGCTCGGTCTGCTTCAGGGCCGTCCGCATGGTCTCCGGGTCGGCCTCGGTGACCCCGTCGACGATGTTCTCCAGCACCGCGCGCAGCCCCGCGATCGGGGTGCGCAGCTCGTGCGAGACGTTCGCCACCAGCTCTTTTCGCTGCTGGTGCTGCGCTTCCAGCTCGTCGGCCATGACGTTGATCGTCTGCGCCAGGTCGCCCAGCTCGTCGCGGCGGTTCTCGCGCACGCGGCGCGTGTAGTCGCCCTGCGAGATGGAGCGGGCCACCGCGTTCATCTCGTCCAGCGGCGCGGTGAGCGAATGGGCCACGAACTGCGTTATCAGCAGTGTGGCGATCATCGAGAAGACCGTGATGAAGCGCAGTTCCGTCTTGGTGTGCACCGCGATCATCGACAGACCGGTGGTGATCAGCACCGAGATGACGACCAGCGCGCCCAGCTTGGTCTTGACCGAGAACGGGCGTACGCCGCCCCAGGGCTCCTCTCCGGGGCTCCCGGGGTTCCTGCGTGCGGCCTCCCGCCCCTCGCTCATGGCGTCGGCGTCTCCAGCGCGTAGCCCACGCCGTGCACAGTACGGATCCGCTCGGCGCCGATCTTCCGGCGCAGCGCCTTGATGTGGCTGTCGACGGTCCGGGTACCGGAGGCGTCCGCCCAGTCCCACACCTCGGCCAGCAGCTGCTCCCGGGAGAGCACCGCGCGCGGGGTGTTCGCCAGGCACACCAGCAGGTCGAACTCGGTCGGCGTGAGGTGGACGTCCTCGGACTTCACCCGCACCCGGCGCTGCGCGTGGTCGATCTCCAGCTCGCCGAGGCGCAGGATGCCGGAGCGGGGGGTGGTGGCGGCCAGCGCGGCCCGCTCCATGCGCCGCAGCAGGACGTGCACCCGCGCGGCCAGCTCCCGCATCGAGAACGGCTTGGTCATGTAGTCGTCGGCGCCGACGCCGAGCCCGACCAGCATGTCGGTCTCGTCGTCCCGGGCGGTGAGCATCAGCACCGGCACCGGCCGCTGCGCCTGCACCCGGCGGCAGACCTCGAGTCCGTCGAAGCCCGGCAGCATGATGTCGAGGATCAGCAGGTCGGGCTGCCAGGCCTCGGCCGTGTCGACCGCAGCCGGACCGTCTCCGGCGGTCTGTACGAGAAATCCCTCGGCGCGGAGCCGGGCCGCGATGGCGTCGACGATCGTGGGGTCGTCCTCGACGACCAGCACCCGGCGCTGTGCGCCCGGGGTGGTCGTGGCCGCGCCGGTCTGGGAGGTGTGTGTCTGCTCCATCGCCCGCCCCTGTTGTTGCTTTCCGGAACCAGTGGGGTGATCCCATGACTGCGATTGACGCTTGAATGATCTGCGTCAGGGCAGCACATTACGGGGACTGACCGTTCCGTCGCTATCCAGGGCGGACGGCGAGGTGCACGGCGTCCGGAACGCCCCGGGCAACGGGCACCTCTTCGGTACGCACCTGCCGGAACCCGGCATTCCGCAAGGTTCCTTCAAATTCCGGAGAGGGCTCGGCCGACCATACCGCGAGCACCCCGCCCGGCCTCAACACCCTTGCGCAGGCGGCGAGTCCGGCAGGCGAGTACAGGCCGTCGTTGTCCTCGGTGACGGTCCAGCCGGGGCCGTTGTCGATATCGAGACACAGGGCGTCGAACGTGTCCGATGTCTCATTGACGTAAGTCACGAGGTCGGCTTGGACGATCTTGGTGCGGGGGTCGGCGAGTGCGCCGGCGGTGATTCCGGAAAGCGCCCCGTCCCGGTGCCATTCCACGACGGCGGGCTCCCGCTCCACGACGGTGATCCGCCCCCACCTGCGATCCTGCGCCGCATGTGCGAGTGAGAACCCCACCCCCAGCCCGCCGATCAGCACGTCCGGCGTCGAACGCCCGTCCAGGGCGTCGTACGCGGCGTCGACCAGCAGCCGCTCCGAGCGGCCGTCGGAAGTGTCCATCAGGAAGCAGCCATTGGCGATGAGCTGCAACAGCGTGCCGTGCCTGCGCAGCACCACCTCGCCGTACGGGCCTTCGCGACGGTCCAGGACCACAGGAGAGTCGTACGCGGCAGTCATGCCCCCATCCTGCTTGAACAAGGCTTGGTATTCAGGGCAACGCCAAGTGAAAGCCGGTGAAATCAGGCCATGCGCAGTCCTGGGGTCGACCGGTGCGGACGCAGCCGGGACGTGAGAGGTTGCTGTGAATCCGCTCTCGCGTGGCGTCGGTCATAGACAGGGGCCCGCGGAACACGAAAGGTGGGGCGCGACGGAAGGAGCGCCTCACGTGGAACGGATCGTGACCGGCCCTGCGACGGCCGCGTCCCCGCCCCTGGGCACGCCTTTTCCCGCCAGCGCCCTGCCGGACGTCGCCGGGCTGCTCGACGGCGTCCCACGGCAGCGCGAACTGCCCGCCCCGGCCGCGGCCCCGGCCCAGGCCGCGGCCCCGGCCCAGGCCGCGGCGCCGGCCCCCGCCGCGGCCCGCCCCGCCTTCCGGCCCTGGCACCTGCTGCCCAGCCCCGCCCGCACGCCGTTCACCTTCGCCTACGCGGCCGTCCTCGCCGGCACCTCCCTGTTCGCCGCCTACGCCGCCCCCGGCCTCGTGCAGATGCTGTACCAGGACTCCAGCACCGACGTCGCCCACCTGGTGCGCACGCCCGTGCTGGTGCTGCTGGCGAGTGCGCTGTGGATCGCGGGCGGGGTCGTATCGCCGTACGCGGTCGGCTTCGTGCTGGTGCTGACCGCGCTGGAGCGGCGGATAGGAGGTGCGCGGGCGGCCTGTGTGTTCCTGACCGGGCATGTCCTGGCCACCCTCGCGACCGAGGTGCCGGTGGGCCTCGCGGTCCTGTTCGGCCACCTGCCCGCCACCTCGCTGCACCGCCTGGACTACGGCATCAGCTTCGGCGTCGCCGCCAGTGTCGGCGCCCTGGCCGGCCTGCTCGCCCCCTGGGCCCGCTGGCCCCTCCTCGCCCTGGTCGCAGGCCTGCTCGTGAACGACCTGATCGCCTTTCAGGACCCGATGACCAACTGGGGCCACCTGATCGCCCTCGGCCTCGGCATCGCGGGCTGGCCGCTGGTGCGACGCTGGCGCCTTCCGGCGCTTTCCCCGGTCTCCGTGTGAACACCGGTCCGACGGTGTAGCGATGCTCCTGGTGGTGACACGGGGTCACGACCAAGAGACGGGGGAGGCCGTCCTGTCGGTCACGCCGTTCACGACGCGGCCGGTCACACATCTTCGCGGCCCTGCTGAACGGCACGATCGGGTGCGAACAACTCCTGACGACGATGCACCAGACGCCCGGCTTCGAGTCGTTCCGTCGATATGCGGCTCCGCCGCGCGGGCGCGACCAGCCACGCCGGACCCTCACCCGCGCACGAACCCGCACCCCATCCCCTTAGGCGCCACCAACACGCTGGCCTGCAAAAACACCAGTGTGACCACCTGATCGCTCACAGCGAACAACAACCCGGGAACAACAGCGGAGCGCCGTGCATTGAGTCGGCATAGCTCAAGTTGACTGCCTAAGGGGAGATCATGGCTGCTGAGTCCACGGCGTTCACGCTCGTGTTGCCCGTGCTGCCGCTCGACGACGAGGTCGTGCTGCCCGGGATGGTGGTTCCGCTGGACCTGAGCGACGCCGAGGTGCGCGCCGCGGTGGAGGCCGCACAGGCCGCCGCCCGGTCGGAGCCCGGCAAGCCCAGGGTCCTGCTGGTGCCGCGCATCGACGGCACCTACGCCAGGACCGGAGTTCTCGGCACGGTCGAGCAGGTCGGCCGGCTGGCCGACGGCGACCCGGGGGCCCTGATCCGCGGCCGCGGCCGGGTGCGGATCGGCGCCGGTACGACGGGTCCGGGCGCGGCGCTGTGGGTCGAGGGCGCACGGGTCGAGGAGACCGTGCCGGAACCGCTGCCCGGCCAGGTCGCCGAACTCGTCAAGGAGTACAAGGCCCTCGCCACCAACTGGCTGAAGAAGCGCGGCGCCTGGCAGGTCGTCGACCGCGTCCAGGCCATCGACGGCGTCTCCGCGCTCGCCGACAACTCCGGCTACTCGCCCTTCCTCACCATCGAGCAGAAGGTCGAACTCCTGGAGACCGCCGATCCGGTGGACCGCCTCAGGCTCGCCGCGCAGCAGCTGCGCGACCACCTCGCCGAGCAGGACGTGGCCGAGACCATCGCCAAGGACGTCCAGGAGGGCGTCGACAAGCAGCAGCGCGAGTTCCTGCTGCGCCGCCAGCTGGAGGCCGTCCGCAAGGAACTGCGCGAGCTGAACGGAGAGCAGGACGGCGAGGAGTCCGACGACTACCGCGCCCGCGTCGAGGCCGCCGACCTGCCGGAGAAGGTCCGCGAGGCGGCGCTCAAGGAGGTCGACAAGCTGGAGCGGGCCTCCGACCAGTCGCCCGAGGGCGCGTGGATCAGGACCTGGCTGGACACGGTCCTGGAGATGCCGTGGAACGAGCGGACCGAGGACGAATACGACATCCAGGGCGCCAAGGCGATCCTGGACGCAGAGCACGCGGGTCTGGAGGACGTCAAGGAGCGCATCACCGAGTACCTGGCGGTGCGCA
Organism: Streptomyces cellostaticus; assembly: GCF_001513965.1. Lineage (GTDB taxonomy): Bacteria > Actinomycetota > Actinomycetes > Streptomycetales > Streptomycetaceae > Streptomyces > Streptomyces cellostaticus. Next base: position 70,365 of record NZ_KQ948027.1, read on the forward strand.
AGCGGCGCAGTGACCGGGGGCTCGGTGTCATCGGCGGACGGCGCGGCGGTGCCGTGCTGGCTCTGGTCGGGCCGCCCGGAGTCGGAAAGACCAGCCTGGGGGAGAGCGTCGCGCACGCCATGGGGCGCAAGTTCGTCCGGGTCGCGCTGGGTGGCGTCCGGGACGAGGCCGAGATCCGCGGCCACCGGCGCACGTACGTCGGCGCGCTGCCCGGCCGGATCGTCCGCGCCGTCAAGGAGGCCGGTTCCATGAACCCGGTCGTGCTCCTCGACGAGATCGACAAGGTGGGGTCCGACTTCCGCGGCGACCCGGCCGCGGCCCTGCTGGAGGTCCTCGACCCCGCGCAGAACCACACCTTCCGGGACCACTACCTGGAGGTGGAGCTGGACCTGTCCGACGTGGTCTTCCTCGCCACCGCCAACGTCCTGGAGGCCATCCCGGAGGCGCTGGCCGACCGTATGGAGATCGTCCGTCTGGACGGCTACACCGAGGACGAGAAGGTCGTCATCGCCCGGGACCACCTGCTGCCGCGTCAGCTGGAGCGGGCCGGCCTGGCCAAGGACGAGGTCGCGATGGACGAGGGCGCGCTGCGCAAGCTCGCCGGCGAGTACACCCGCGAGGCGGGCGTGCGCACCCTGGAGCGGTCCCTCGCACGGCTGCTGCGCAAGGTCGCGGCCCAGCACGAACTCGGCGAGCGGGAGCTGCCGTTCACCGTCCGGGACGAGGACCTGCGCGCTCTCATCGGGCGCCCGCACCACGTGCCCGAGTCCGCCCAGGACCCGGCCGAGCGCCGTACGTCCGTCCCGGGCGTGGCGACCGGCCTCGCGGTCACCGGAGCCGGCGGCGACGTGCTCTTCGTGGAGGCGTCCCTCGCCGACCCGGAGACGGGCGCGGCCGGCCTGACCCTGACCGGTCAGCTGGGCGAGGTGATGAAGGAGTCTGCGCAGATCGCGCTGAGCTTCCTGCGCAGCCACGGCGCCGAACTGGAGCTGCCGGTGGCCGATCTGAAGGACCGGGGTGCGCACATCCACTTCCCGGCGGGCGCGGTCCCGAAGGACGGCCCGAGCGCGGGCATCACGATGACCACGGCCCTCGCGTCCCTGCTCTCCGGCCGGCTGGTCCGCACGGACGTGGCGATGACCGGCGAGGTCTCGCTGACCGGCCGCGTCCTGCCCATCGGCGGAGTGAAGCAGAAGCTGCTCGCCGCACACCGCGCCGGGGTGACCACCGTGATCATCCCCAAGCGCAACGAGCCCGACCTGGACGACGTCCCGGCCGAGGTGCTGGACAAGCTCGACGTCCACACCGTGACCGACGTCCGTCAGGTCCTGGAGCTGGCGCTTGCGCCCGCCATGAACGGTGCGCAGCCGGAGGTTCCGGTGGCGGCGTGACGGACGCTGCCGGATGAGGCAGGGCCCGGGTCCCGTGAGGGGGCCCGGGCCTTCGCCATGCCCTACGTGGGTGCACAGGTGGATCAAGTGGATAGAATTCGGACGTGAGCGGGCAGGTGGGGCAACCCTCCGCCCTGATCGGGACGGAGATCGCCGGCTACCGGGTGGAGCGTGAGCTGGGCCGCGGCGGCATGGCCGTCGTCTACTGCGCGAAGGACCTGCGTCTCGGCCGTACCGTCGCCCTCAAACTGCTCGCCCCCGAGTACACCCGCAACGACGCCTTCCGCCGCCGTTTCACCCAGGAGTGCCGGGTCGCCGCCGCTATCGAGCACCCGCACATCGTGCCCGTCTTCGAGGCCGGCGAGACCGACGGGATCCTGTACATCGCCATGTGCTACGTCATTGGGCAGGACCTGCGCGCCCTGCTCGACCGGGAGGGTCCGCTGCCCGTGCCGGCCGCGCTGCGCATCGCCGCCCAGCTGGCGTCGGCGCTCGACGCCGCGCACGAGCATGATCTGGTGCACCGGGACGTCAAGCCCGGCAACGTCCTGGTCGCCAAGGGTGTCGACAGCGACCACCCCGAGCACGTCTACCTCACCGACTTCGGGCTCGCGAAGAAGTCCCTGTCGCTGACCGGGTTCACCACTGCGGGCGAGTTCGTCGGCACCCTCGACTACGTGGCGCCGGAGCGGGTCTCGGGCCGCCCCGTGGACGGCAGGTCCGATCTGTACAGCCTGGCCTGCCTCGTCTACGAGACCCTCGCGGGCGCCCCGCCCTTCCGCCGGGAGGACGAGCTCGAACTGCTGTGGGCGCACCAGTACGACCCACCGCCCGCGCTGAGCACGGAGCGGCCCGGGATCCCGGCGGCCGCCGACGACGTCCTGAAGAAGGCGCTGGCGAAGGCACCGGACGACCGTCACGGCACCTGCCAGGAGTTCGTCGCGGCCCTGCGCGCCGCCGTGGGTGACGAGGTCCCGCGCGGCCGTACGCCGACCCTGGTGGTCCACGGTCCGCCTCCGGAGCCGCCTTCCTGGGCCCGGCCGTTCCTCACCTGACATCACACGCAAGGGGCCGCCTCCGCTGGACGGGGGCGGCCCCTGACCTGTGCTGCTTATGCGGGCTTTACCCGACGCCTATGGCCTCGTCAAGTCCCGAGTCCTCGGAACGTGACCCGGATTTCGTCTTCGGGCCTACTTGAAGCACGGCCTCACCGGAAACCACCGGAAAGCAAATGAGGCGGAACAGAGGGTGGAAATCCCCAGAGGATTCCCTCTCGCCTTGGCCCCGAATTCCGGGGTGCGACAGAAATTCCTGAGAAGCATGGAGAAAATCATGACCCGTGAGATTCGCAGCAACGAGGAAGCCCGTCCGAAGCGTCGAGGTCTGAGGCTTGCGTCCTTCATCGCCTCGGCCGCACTGGTCACCGGGGGCGTCGTCCTTCCGGCGACCGCTGCCTTCGCCGACGGTGGTGCGGGCGGTGCCGGTGGTGCCGGCGGCAGCAGCCAGTCCGGACCCGCTGGTCCCGGTGGTAACGGTGGTACCGGCGGTAACAGTACGACCGGCAAGGGCGGCGACGGCGGCACCGGTGGTACCGGTGGTACCAGCGTTGACGGCACCGGCGGTCAGGGTGGCTCGGGAGGCGGCGGCGGTAGCAGCAACAGCGGCACCGGCGGCAACGGTGGTACCGGTGGTACCGGCGGCAGCAGCACCAACGGCGCCGCTGGCGGCGGTGGCGGTGGCGGTGGCGGTGGCGGTAGCAACACCGGCACCGGCGGCAACGGTGGTACCGGTGGTACCGGCGGCAACAGCACCAACGGCAACGCCGGCGGTGGCGGCTTCGGCGGTGGCGGTGGCGGTAGCAACACCGGCAAGGGCGGCAACGGCGGCACCGGCGGTGGCGGCGGCAACAGCACCAACGGCAACGGTGGTGCCGGTGGCGGCGGCGGTGCCGGTGGATCCGGTGGAGCCGGCGGTGGTGCCGGTGGTGCCGGTGGCGCCGGAGGCACCGGCAAGTAGTCACCAGCCGGCCCACGGCCAGGGCGGCCGCGGCGCAGGTCGCGACCGCCCACCCCGGGTGGAGGTCCTCGGGCCTCCACCCCCTCTCCCCCCACACGAATGAACAGAGGATCCTCATGTCGACAATTCGCTGGCGCCGTTCCGTCATGCACTGGCGCCGTTCCGTCATCCTGGCGGTATCCGCCGTGGGCCTCGCCACCGGCACCGCATGTGCCGCACACGCGTTGCCGAGCGCCGCGACCGTCACCGGCTACTCGGCAGGCGCACCCGGTGCTGTCCTCGCAGGCGGCACGGACTGCGGCCAGGGCGGTGCAGGCGGCCAGGGCGGGGCGGGCGGCCAGGGCGGGGCGCCTGGACAGCCGGGCAAGCCCGGACAGCCCGGCCAGTCCGCGTGTCGCGGGCTCGACAGCCTGCCGGACAAGTCCAAGGACGAGCTCACGGTGCCGGACAAGGCGCACATCGTGTTGGTCGTCGCTTTCGGAGACGCCACGAAGGCCGAGGTCGCCCACAAGTACAAGGTCTCCGGAAAGGAGATCGAGACCTGGCAGCAGCAGTTTGTCCGGGGCGACTGGTCCGGGCAGATGGGAGACATCTCTCCCTCAAGTACCTGACACACCACCGGCGCCCCGGCCCGAATGCCCGGGCCGGGGTGCCCCTATGAACCCATCGCAATTCACCTCGACATCTTCGGAAAGTAAGAAGCCCATGCGTATGCGCTCTTGGAAACTCCGCCTCAGTCTCGCGGTCTCGGCCGCCGTGGTTGCAGGGGGTGCGATGACCCCGGCCGCGACGGCCGCGCCGATGCCCCAGGCGTCCCCGGCCACGGCGAGTGCCGCCCAGCAGCTCCCCCTCGGCAGCGGCAGCGGATCGGGAGGCGGTCAGCTCCCCGGAGGCGGAGGACTCGGCACCATTCAGGTGGGCAACGGCAGCGTGCGCATCGGCGACAAGATCTGCGCGGGCAACTGCAACGGGACCGTCAATGGAACCAACGGCTCGAACGGTGGCATCTGCGCCGGGCTGTGCAACGGCAGCGCCAACGGCGGCAACGGCACCGACGGCGCGGCGGGCGGCAACGGCACCAAGGGCGGGAACGGCGGGATCTGCGCCGGGGTATGCAACGGCAGTGCCAACGGTGGCAACGGCGGCAACGGCGGCAACGGGGTCCCCGGCGGCGACGGCGGCGACGGCGGCGGCGGCGGGAACGGCGGAACCTGTGTCGGCGCCGGCTGCGAGACCGGCGGCCAGGGCGGCCGTGGGGGCAACGGTGGCAGCGGTGGCAGCGGCTGACTCAGCTCGCGGTCCCCGAGAGCGACTGCTCGGCCCACACGGTCTTGCCGATCCGGTCGTGCCGGGTGCCCCAGCGTTCGGCGAGCTGGGCGACCAGCAGCAGGCCCCGGCCCCCCTCGTCGAAGATCCGGGCGCGCCGCATGTGCGGGGTGGTGCCGCTGGAGTCGTAGACCTCGCAGATCAGAGTGGAGTCCTGGTGGATGAGACGCAGTCGGATGGGCGGGCGGCCGTAGCGGATGGCGTTGGTGACCAGCTCGCTGACCATCAGCTCGGTGGCGAACGCGGCCTCGTCCAGCCCCCACGCGGTCAGCTGCTCGCCCGTGTACTTGCGGGCCCGGGCCACCACGGTGGGCTCGCTGTCCAGCTCCCACACGGCGACCCGGTCGGCGTGCAGCGCCCGGGTGCGGGCGACGAGCAGGGCGATGTCGTCGTCGGGACGGTGGCTCAGCAGCTCGGTGAGCACCCGGTCGCAGACCGAGTCCAGCGTCGGCGCGGGGCGGCCGAGCGCGGCGAACAGCTTGTCCAGGGCCTCGTCGATGTCGTGGTCGCGGGCTTCGAGCAGTCCGTCGGTGTAGAGGGCGAGCAGGCTGCCCTCGGGCAGTTCGGTCTCGAAGGCCTCGAAGGGCAGTCCGCCCAGCCCCAGGGGCGGGCCCGCGGGCACGTCGAGAAAGCGGACGGCGCCGTCCGGGGTGACCACGGCGGGCGGCGGATGGCCTGCCCGGGCGAGCGTGCACCGGCGCGAGACCGGGTCGTAGACCGCGTACAGGCAGGTGGTGCCGATGCCGCCGGCGGTCTCGGCGGCCGGGTCCGCGCTGCCCTCGTCGGCGGCCAGCCTGAGGACGAGGTCGTCGAGGTGGGTGAGCAGCTCGTCGGCGGGCAGGTCGACGTCGGCCAGCGTGCGCACCGCCGTGCGCAGCCGGCCCATGGTGGCGGAGGCGCGGATGCCGTGGCCGACGACGTCACCGACGACGAGGGCGACCCGCGCGCCGGACAACGGGATCACATCGAACCAGTCGCCGCCCACGCCGGCCCGGGTGGCCGCGGGCAGATAGCGGGTGGCGATCTCCAGCGCGTCCTGGTCCGGCAGGCTGTGCGGGAGCAGGCTGCGCTGCAGGGCCATGGTGGTGGTGCGGGCCCGGGAGTACCGGCGGGCGCTGTGCAGGCCGGCGGCCGCCCTGGCCGTGAGGTCCTCGGCGAGCCGGAGATCCCCCGGGCCGAACGGCTCCGGGCGCCGGTGGCGGCCGAACAGGGCGACGCCGAGCGTGCTGCCCTCGGCGAGCACCGGCACCACCATCAGCGAGTGCGTGCCGTACGCGTGCAGCCAGGCGGCGGCCGGGTCCACGGCCGCCCACCCCGCGATCACGGGGTCCGTGATGTCGTACAGGACGGACTGGCCCGAGGCCAGGCAGTCGGCCGGCGGCGAACCCGGCTCGTAGGCGGTCACCTCGCCCACCCGGGCCCCGGCCGCGGGACCGTCGTCGTCCTGGACGGCACGTAGCGCGGCGCGGCGCAGGACGACCGGGCCCGCCGCGGTGTAGGACGGATCGGGCGGGCCGGTCGTGGTCCGCGGGGAGTCGAGCAGGTCCACGGCGACGAAGTCGGCGAGCCGGGGGACCGCGGCGTCGGCGAGTTCCTGCGCGGCGCGCCCGAGCTCGGAGGCCGGGCCGGTTTCCTCTTGGGCGTGCTGCGGGGCCGGGGAGTCCTGGGCGCGCCGGTGCGTGGCGAGGCAGACGGCGCGCACCGTGCCGGTGCCGTCCCTGAGCGGGGTGAGCATGGTCGGCGGACCGAGGTCCGGGCCGAGGCCGGCCTGCACCTCCCGCGGCTCGCCGGTCTCCAGTACCCGGCGCATCGTCCGGTCGGCCTCGTCGCTCGCGGGGCCGGGCACGATGTGCGGCAGGCGCAGCCCGTGCATCGCCGCCTCGGGCAGGGACAGTGCGTGTTCCAGGCGGCGGTTGGCGCGCATCAGGCGCAGCTCGGTGTCGAAGACGGCCAGCGGGAAGGGGGACTGGATGAACGCCCACTCCTCCAGCGGTTCGCCTCGGGGCGGCGGCGGCCGGTCCGCGACGGCGGTCACCACGAGCCAGTCGGCGTTGCCGGTGTCCGACGTCCGGCGGTGGGCGAGCAGTCCCAGTTCCAGACACCGGCCGTCCCGGTGCCGCAGCGGCAGCGTGCCGTTCCACCTCTCCCGCCCGGCCAGGGCCCGCCGTGCCGCCCCGACGCCGACGGCGAGCAGCGTCGCGGCGGGCCGTCCGACGACCTGAGAGGCCTCGTGGCCGAGCAGCCGCTGGGCTCCCTCGCTCCAGCCGGTCAGGATGCCCTGCTCGTCGATGGTGGCCGTGGCCGTGTACGTCGAGTGTCGCTCCATCGCCATCTCGCCCTTGCTCGGCAGGCTCTCCCTGACCAGCATGATCCTGGGCGCCGCCGAGCACCAGCCCGGGCATCTGCACACGAACGGCGGCCGCCCGCAGCGGACGGCCACCGCCACGCGCGGTCGGGGTCAGCCGTTCGCCAGCGCCTGCACCCGGTCCAGTGCCCCGTTGCGGTGCTTGTCCGGGGGTCAATCCCCGGGCGCCCGGCCGGGAGGGTGTTGAGCTACCCGTTCGCCGGCGCCTGCACTCGGTCCAGTGCCCCGTTGCGGTGCTTGTCCGGGGGTCAATCCCCGGGCCCTCGGCCGGGAGGGTGTTGAGCTACCCGTTTGCCAGCGCCTGCACTCGGTCCAGTGCCCCGTTGCGGTGCTTGTCCGGGGGCCAATCCCCGGGCCCCCGGCCGGGAGGGTGTTGAGCTACCCGTCTGCCAGCGCCTGCACCCGGTCCAGTGCCCCGTTGAACTTGTCGTGGTCCCCGACGGTCGGGCCGGAGGACGTGTACTGCCACATCGTGTAGTACGACCATCCTGCCGGCAGTGTCCCGGGGTCCGAGGCGTAGCGGGCGATCCACAGCGGGTTGTTCGCGGCGAAACCGCCGTAGCCGCCGGTGCACTGGGTCCACCAGCTGGTGGCCGTGTAGATCACGGCGTCCCGGCCCGTACGCGCCTTGTAGGTGTTCAGGAAGTCGGCGATCCAGCTGACCATCGCACCGGCGGACTTGCCGTAGCAGGCGGCGCCGTAGGGGTTCCACTCGATGTCGAGCGCGCCGGGCAGTGTCCTGCCGTCCCTGGACCAGCCGCCGCCGTGGTCCACGAAGTAGTCGGCCTGGGTCGCGCCGCTCGTGGTGTCCGGGGTCGCGAAGTGGTACGCGCCGCGGATCATGCCGACGTTGTAGGAGCCGTTGTACTGCTGGGCGAAGTACGGGTTCGTGTAGTACGTGCCTTCCGTGGCCTTCGTGTAGGCCCAGCGCACGCCGCTGCTCCACAGGGTGCTCCAGGCGACGTTGCCCTGGTAGCCGGCGACGTCGACGCCCTCGGTCTGGGTGACGGCAGCGGTGCTGGGGGTGCCGCTCCGGCCGTCGTGGGCGAGGACGCCCATGCCCATGTGGGCGGAGCCGCGCCCGGGGGTGGGCGCGGCGTGGGCCGTGGTGAGGGGGAGGGCGAGGGAGAGTGCCGCGAGCAGGGCCGTGACGAGGACGGCGAGGGGGCGCGGGCGGAGGGAACCGGGTCTGTGCACGGGCATGACGTGCCTCCGGGGAGTGAGGTGGGAGGACCGTAAAGTGCCGCTGACCCACTGGGCGTGGGCATGCCATTCCTTGCCTGATAAAGAAGCTACGCACGTAGATGACGGCGTGGGAAGGGGGTCCGGGGGCTGCCGTTGGTCTAAGCCTGCGAAATACTTACGGAGCTGCGGCGATGACGGCCTTTGACAGAAACTTTCAGGACAGCGAAACCGATCAGGGGTGCTGACGTGCACGAGGACGAGAACGGCGACGGACATCGCGTCGCCGGTCAGGTGACACCGAGTGGTGCAGACCAGGAATTCCTGGCGCTGGAGCGCGAGTTGACCGTGCTGCTCAGGCGCGCCCGGGCCAACCAGGGCGAGATGGCCCGCGAGGTCCACCCCGACCTGGAGTCCGCCGCGTACGGCCTGCTCATCCGCCTCGACGAACTCGGCGGCCAGCGCGCCACCGAACTCGCCGGCTACATCGGCGTCGGCAAGGCCACCATGTCCCGCCAGCTGCGCGCGCTGGAGGAGCTGGGCCTCATCGCCCGCGAGCCCGACCCGGCCGACGGCCGCGCCTGGCTGGTGACCCTGACCGACGAGGGCCGCGGCCGCGTCGGCAAGGTCCGCGAGGCCCGCCGCGCCCGCTACGTCAGCCAGCTCGCCCACTGGGACCGCCGCGAGGTGGCGGAACTGGCCCGACTGCTGCACCAGTTGAACCGGGTCATGGAGAAGTAGGCGAAGCCTCCCGGCAGCCTCACAGCTCCACGTACACCGCCGTCGCGTCGTCGTGCGTCTTGCTGCGGCCCAGGAACGCCCGCTCCTCGCGGTCCGCCGTCTCCAGCTCCCGTACCCGGTCGACCAGACAGCGGGCGCCGTCCTTGGCGACCAGGTCGAACAGGGCCGTCCAGTCACCCTCGTGGAACTTCTCCGTCCAGCGGGTCGCACCGTCCGTCAGCGCGGCCAGGGCATGCACCTCGCGGCGGGGGACGGTGCCGGTCACCGCGCGGGAGGCGACCGCGGGGTCGGCGGCGGCCGTGAAGAACCCGCCCTCCTTGTTGCGCAGGTGGGCGTCGATCAGGGCGTCGGTGGCGAGGGCGGAGCGGGGCAGGCGGGCGAGGCGGTCGTCCAGGACCGGGGTGACCGTGCCGTCGGGGGACCGCAGCAGCAGTGCGGAGTCGGACAGGACCAGGTACTCCAGGGTGTCGGCCGACCAGCGGGTCAGGACGACGGTTGCCTGGGGAGTTCGCGGGTGAGAAAGCTCACAGGTCTGGGCATGGGCGTCGGCGGTTCGGCCGATCGCACGCGAAAGAATCTCCGGGAGCGTCAGATCTCGCCCGGAAACGGTCAGTTCGGTCAGCGCGCCGCCGAGTCGCGCGGTGAACCAGGGGACGGAATGCAGACACCCCGTCCCGTCCCGCGGCGGTGTCACCCCGTCCAGCAAGATCACGCAACCTCCCTGACCGGAGGCGGGTAGTCCGACACCGGCGAAGTCCTCGTTGGGGCGGGTCGCGTCGCCGGGTTCCGAAACGAGATCAGTGCGCATCGAGCCAGTCTGCACGACCCCTTCACAGGCTCCGCCAAAGGCTGGCAAGCGCCGCCGAATTGGCACGCTCTCCCAGGTCAGGCGCCTGGTTTGGCAGCAAATGGCACACTCCGGGAAGGCGTGGCGGCGAATACTGTCAAAGCCTGCCGCGCACGTCCAACCGGCCCGCCGTACAGGAGCACCGCACGCGCCGGAGGAACTTGCCCGTCAACTCCCCTCCGATGTTCACTCCTTCGGGTGGCGGGTCGGGTGATGCACGACCACTGCCCACCGGCGCTGGGAGGGTCGGGAACCGTACGAACACGGGTGTACGCACCCCTTGGCACCAAGACCACGGGTTGGCACCAAGACCACGGGGCGCCCCCCGGGCCCTTGGGTAGACGAGTCAGGAATGCGAGCACCGGTGCAGAAGAAGCGGCCTCGGCGCACAGGCAGGCAGACGACCCCCGAGGGGGCCGCCGAGCAGACCCCCGTGGGCACCGGCCGCCCCACCCATGTGCGCACCCGGCTGATCGTCGCCGTGGCCGTGGTGGCCGCCGCCATCGCCGGAGCGGGGGCACCCGCGCTGCTCACCGCCTCCCAGGATCTCAACGACTCCCAGGACCTGGTGACGCTGGCCGCCCGCACCCAGGACGCCCTCGCGCTCGCCCACTCGCTGGCCGACGAACGCGACGAGGTCACCTCCTACATCGCCGCGGGCCGCCCCAAGTCCAAGGCGCCCTCCGAGGACCGCGGCGCCCGCGTCGACCGCCAGGTCGAGGACCTGCGCGCCGACACCGACACCCCGGCCTCGCTGCGCGCCGACCTCGACGGGATCGCGGCCGTCCGCCGCGCCGCCCTCACCGGCAAGGCGAACGCGCTCCAGGCCCACCAGGCCTACTCCGCCACCATCACCGAGCTGCACCGGCTCGCCGACGACCTGGCCGAGCAGCTGCCCCCGCGGGCCGGCTCCGGCGCCTACGCGCTCGCCGAACTGGACTCCGCCGTCCAGCAGTCCGCCGCCGCCCGCGGCCTGCTGCTGGCCGCGCTCAACATCCCGTCCACCACCCAGACCGTGATCAACCCGGCCACCGGTCTGTCCGGCACGACCACCACCACGACCGAGGCGGACCGCAAACAGCGCGACGCGCTCACCGCCGCCGCCCAGCAGGCCCGTCTGCGCGCCGACGCGGCCCTGGCCGGCTTCCGGGACACGGCCCCCAAGGCGGCGGTGGACTCGTACGACTCCACGGTCACCGGCCCCGAGGTCAACTCCGCCGAGAAGTACCTGGCCACCCTCACCGCCCAGCCGACGTTCACCGGCAGCGAGCCGGCCACCGGCACCAAGAAGCTGGACGCGGCCCTGTCCGCCCGCGTGGACCTCATGCGGGGCGCGGAGGCGGCCCTCTACGACCACCGCACCAAGGACCTCGCGAAGCTCCGGGACGACGACGTCACCGCCCTGGAGATCCGGATCGCCGTCCTCGGCGCCCTGATGCTGGTCGCCGTGGGCATCGCCACCGCCATGGCCCGCACCCTCACCCGCCCCCTGTCGGTCCTGCGCCGCGGCTCGGCCCGCCTGGCGGACTCCGAGGACCCGACGACCCAGGAACCGATCGCCTTCACCGGCCGCAACGACGAGTTCGCCCAGGTCGTCCGCTCGGTCAACGCCCTGCACACGCACGCGGTCGCCCTGCGCGAGCAGACCGTCGCCGCGCACGAGCGGGTCACCACCCTGGAGACCGACCGCAAGCACCTGGTCGGCCAGCGGCAGAAGATGGCCGACGCCCGCGAGGAACTGCGCGCCGAACTCACCGAGTCGGCCGCCCAGCTGGAGCGGCTGCGCACCAGCATCGGCGGTACGTTCGTCAACCTCGCGCTGCGCACCCTGGGCCTGGTCGAGCGCCAACTGGCCGTCATCGAGGGCCTGGAGGAGCGCGAGCAGGACCCCGAGCGCCTCGCCACTCTCTTCAAACTGGACCACTTCGCCACGGTCATGCGCCGCCACAGCGAGAACCTCCTGGTCCTCGCCGGCACCGAGCACGTCCAGCAGCACCACGGCCCGGTCCCGCTGGTCGACGTGGTCCGCGCGGCGGTCAGCGAGATCGAACGCTACGAGCGTGTCCGCATCGCCGCGCTTCCCCCGCACGCGCACGTGGCGGGCTTCGCGGCAGACGACCTCTCCCACCTCCTCGCCGAACTCATGGAGAACGCCACCTCCTTCTCCCCGCCGGACCTGCCGGTGGAGGTCTCCGGCTGGCTGCTGGAGAGCGGCGAGGTGATGCTGTCGGTCCAGGACGAGGGCATCGGCATGGCGGCGGACCGCCTCGACCGCCTCAACGCCCGCCTGACCGCATTCGATCCGGAATCGCCGTACGACCAGGAGGGCGAGTCCGGCCTGGGCCTCGGCCTGTACGTCGTGGCCCGCCTGGCCCACCGCCACGGCGTCCGCGTCCAACTGCGCGAACAGAAGCAGGGCGGGGTGGCGGCGGTCGTCGTCCTCCCCCAGCCCCTCCTCACCGACACCGCACCTGCCACCCCCCTCTCCGACACCACCCAGACCATCTCCTTCCCCGGCGCCGACGCCGAGGCCAACTCCAACGTCCTCCACCCCCGCCCGAAGCACCAGGACCCCCTGGTGGCCCTGGCAGAACAGACGGCCCGCGAGGCGGAGAGCACGGCCCACGAGGCGGAGCAGGCCGTCCCTGAGCCCGGGACTGTCGCGCCGCAGGCTGGGGCGGGTGTGTCTGGGCTGGAGCCCGCGAGCGCCGCGCCGCGCGCCGAGGCAGGCGTCGTCGCCCAGGAGTCCGGGAGTGCCGGGACACAGGCAGAGGTGGACGCCGCCGGGCTGGAGCTCGAAGGCGCCGAGGCGAGTGCGGGCGAGTCGGAGTCCGGGAATGCCGAGACGCACGTACGGGCGGAGTCGGCGGAGCTGGGCGTGGTGGAGTCGTCGGCTCGGGTGAAGGAGCCGGTGGAGACCTTCGCCGAGATGACGATGGAGCTGCTGCTCCCGGACCTCGCGGCCGCCGACGGCGAGGAGCTCCCACAGGGGCCACCCGCACTCGACGACGAGAGTGGTACGGGTCGTGCGGGTGGGAACGAAGACGCCGAAGGCGAAGCCGAGGCGGTCACCAGCAAGGGCCTCCCCAAGCGCACACCCAAGATCACCGCGCCTGCATCTCCGCCCCGCCAGCGCAGCGCAAGCGTGGACGCCGAAGCCCTCCGCCGCAGGCTGGGCGGCTTCCGCCAAGGAGCCCAGGCCGGCTACCGGGAGGTAGAGGCAGAGATCACAGCACGCACCCAACAAGCCACGGGGGGAACAGCCGAGGAGGCAAGCAGTTGACCGCGCCCAGTACCTACGGCCTGAGCAGCGAAGCCCGCAATCTGCACTGGTTGCTGACCAACCTGGTCGAGGAAGTACCCGGCATCCAGTCCGTCGCAGTCGTCTCCTCCGACGGCCTGCTCCTGCTCTCCTCCGACCCCCGGCGCACCGCCGAATCCCGCACCAGGCGCCGGCCGAAGGGCCCCCGAGGCTCCTCCGCCGACCTGGCCACCATCGTCTCCGGCATCGGCAGCCTCACCGTCGGCGCCGCCAGACTGCTGGAGTTCGGCGGGGTCAAGCACACGATGATCGCGATGGACGAGGGCAGCCTCTTCGTGATGTCGATCAGCGACGGCTCACTGCTCGGCGTACACGGCTCCGCGGAGTGCGACATGAGCGTGGTGGCCTACCACATGGCACTCTTCGTCGGCCGCGCCGGCCACGTCCTGACCCCGGAACTCCGCAGTGAGCTACGGAAATCCCTGGAGGCCGAGTCGACCGGGAGCGCCCGATGAGCGGCACGGCCAAGAAGCAGCAGCTCCCCGTCCGCGGCGGCGACCGCAAGCCCGCCCGCGTCCGCCCCTACTCGCTCACCGGCGGCCGTACCCGCTTCGGCCATGTCCTGCTGGTGGAAACCTTCGTGGCCGCCCTTGACGCCCCCGAGCAGCGCAAGGAACTGCCGAAAGGTTCCCTCACCACCCGGGTCATGCCGGAGGTGCGGGCCATAGTCGAACTGTGCCGCCGTATGCGCACGGTGGCCGAGATAGCCGCGCTGCTGAGGATGCCGCTCGGGGTGGTCCGCGTCCTGCTGAGCGACCTCGCGGACCAGGGAAAGATCCGTGTGTACGGCACCGGAACCGGTCACGGCACCGGCCGCCCGGACCGCGCTCTGCTGGAAAGGGTGCTGAGTGGACTCCACCGTCTCTGACGCCACCGGCGTCACCCCCCTCGTTGCCGGTTTCGCAGAGCCCGACGAGGACCTGAAGGCCTGGCAGAGGGAGCGCGACCGGGCCCCCGTCGCCACCAAGATCGTGGTCGCGGGCGGGTTCGGCGTCGGCAAGACCACCCTGGTCACGACCGTCTCGGAGATCACGCCACTGCAGACCGAGGCGCTGATGACCGAGGCGAGCGAGGGCACCGACGACCTCTCCGCCACGCCGGGCAAACTGACCACCACGGTGGCCATGGACTACGGCCGCATCACGCTCGACGACGACCTGGTGCTCTATCTGTTCGGCACGCCGGGCCAGCAGCGGTTCTGGTTCATGTGGGACGACCTGGTGCGTGGCGCGATCGGCGCCGTCGTCCTGGCCGACACCCGCCGTCTGAAGGACTGTTTCCCCGCACTGGACTACTTCGAGAGCTGCGGGCTGCCGTACGTCGTCGCGGTCAACCACTTCGACGACAGCGAGCTGTTCGAGCCGGAGGACGTGCGCGAGGCGCTGACCATCCCCCCGCACATTCCAGTCATGATCATGGACGCGCGGCGCCGGATCTCGGTGATCGAGACCCTCCTGGCCCTGGTGGGTCACGCGCTGGACGAAACCCCCGAGCAGTCCCCAGCCCCGTAGGAGAACCACCCGCATGCGGAAGATACTCGTCGTCGGAGCCGGCCAGTCCGGACTCCAGCTCGCCCTCGGCCTGCAGTCGCACGGCTACGAGGTCACCCTGATGTCGAACCGGACCGCGGACGAGATCCGCTCCGGCCGGGTCATGTCGACGCAGTGCATGTTCGACACGGCACTGCAGCACGAGCGCGATCTCCAGCTGAACTTCTGGGAGTCCCAGGCCCCGAAGATCGAAGGACTCGGCGTCTCGGTCGCCGCCCCCGGCTCCTTCGACCCGGGCCCCTCCCAGCGTGCGATCGACTGGGTGGGCAGGCTCGACGGGTACGCGCAGTCGGTCGACCAGCGGGTGAAGATGGCCGGCTGGATGGAGACCTTCGCCCAGCGCGGCGGCCAGCTGGTCGTCCACGGCGCGGCGGTCGGCGACCTCGACTACTTCTCCCGCACCTACGACCTCGTCCTGGTCGCGGCGGGCAAGGGCGAGCTGGTGTCGATGTTCGCCCGCGACCCGGAGCGCTCCCCGTACGCCGAGCCGCAGCGCGCCCTCGCGGTGGCCTACGTGCACGGACTCGGCCCGCGCGCAGAGCACCCGGACTTCCACGCGGTGCGCTGCAACCTGGTGCCGGGCGTCGGCGAGCTGTTCATCATGCCGACCCTCACCACCTCCGGCCCCGCCGACATCCTCTTCTGGGAGGGCATACCCGGCGGCCCGCTCGACGTCTTCAACGGCGTCAAGGACCCGGCGGAGCACCTCTCCCTGACCCTGGAACTCATGGAGAAGTTCACTCCCTGGGAGTACGAGCGGGCCACGAAGGTCGAACTGACGGACGCCGGTGGCACCTTGGCCGGCCGTTACGCCCCGACCGTGCGGAACCCTGTCGGGCGACTTCCGGGTGGTGGTCTGGTGCTCGGAGTGGCCGATGTGGTCGTGGCCAACGACCCGATCACCGGGCAGGGCTCCAACTCCGCGTCCAAGTGCGCGGCGGCGTACCTCGCGTCGATCATCGAGCGGGAGGACAAGCCGTTCGACGAGGAGTGGATGCGCAGTACGTTCGACCGCTACTGGGCTACGGCGCAGCATGTCACCAAGTGGACGAATGCGATGCTGGCGCCGCCGCCGGAGCACATCCTGAACCTCATCGGTGCGGCGGGGCAGTTGCCGGCTGTGGCTGATCGTTTCGCCAACGGGTTCAACGACCCGGCCGACTTCGAGAACTTCTTCTACGACCCCGAGAAGACTCAGGCTTACTTGGCTTCCATGGCCTGATCGCCGTTGGGGCGGGGGGTTTCCGGCGGCTGCTGGTCCGTTGTGGCTTGTCGCGCAGTTCCCCGCGCCCCCAGGGGGTCGTCCGGGCGTACTGCGCCAAGTACCGGATAGGAAGCCACCGGCGAGAGCTTCACCTTCTCGCCCGGTCTGGGTGCTTGTACGACCTCTCCGTCCCCTACGTACATCGCCACGTGGGTCGCCTCGGGGAAGTAGACGACCAGGTCGCCGGGGCGGAGCTCCGCCAGCGGGATCCTCTTCAGCCGGGACCACTGTTCCTGGCTGGTGCGGGGGATCCGGGTGCCCGCGTGGTCCCAGGCCTGGGAGGTCAGGCCCGAGCAGTCGTAGGAAGCGGGGCCCTGCGCTCCCCACTGGTACGGCTTGCCGATCTGGTCCAGGGCGTAGCGGACCGCCTCGTTCCCCTCGGCGGACGGAGGCCGGGCCTCGTCGCCGAGGGTGCCCGAGGCCGTGAGCTTCTGCTGGGCGTCGGCGACCCCCTGCTGCTCCAGCCCGGCCACCGCGCTCAGCTGCTGCGGAGTGAGGCCGGCGAGGAGCCGTTCGACGTCGGTGAGCTTGGCCGTCACGTCGTCGCGCTCCTGCTTCTGCCGGTCGGCGAGGCCGAGCTGGGTGTCCAGGGCCTTGCGGGCCGCTCTGGCCAGCGCGTCCTTCTTCTTCTCCGCGCCGGTCAGCCGGGTCACCGTCCGGACGCGCTCGCGGGCCAGCTGTCCGATGACATGGCTCTCGTCCAGCGCGTGCTGCGGGTCGCGGGCGAGGAGCAGCCGGAGGTAGGGGGAGAAGTCGGTGCTGTTCTGATACTGCTGCCGGGCCAGGCGCCCGGCGTTGATCCGGCTGCCTTGCAGGGCGAGCCGGGCTTGGGCCAGTTCGGCGTCGACGCGGGCCACCGCGGCCTGCTGGAGCTTGAGCTTCTCCGCGGTGGCGTTGTAGGTCTCGGTGGCCTGCTCGGCCTGCCGGTACAGCTGCTGAAGGTCCGTCAGCAGCTGGGCGACGGACCGCTGCGGGTCGGGCGCGGCCGCTGCGGGTACGGGCGCGAGGACGGCCTGGGCCGCCGCCGTGGCCGTGCACGCCAGGCGCAGAAATACTCCTGACACGTCATCACCTCCGGTGCGGAGCGGGCGGGCCTTCCGCCCGCTTCCGCACCGTGATAATCAGACGTGTTCGCGCGGTGCACGGAGCATCTGTGCGCCGTTCGGCGCAGCCATCTCACCCGGTCGGGTCACCCGGCTTGCCGGATGTCGTATTGTCCGGCTTGGACCAGGGCCACCTGACGCGGCTGCCGCCCTGGTCGCCGGCGGGCTCGTACTGGTACTTCCACCCCTGGATCAGACCCAGCCGCTTGCTGTGTCCGCGCGGCACCCGGTGGTAGACGAGCACCGTGGGCGGGCCGCCGTCGGGGTCCGGGACGGGAATGCGGTACGTCTTCGGGGGGTGCCCGGTGGGGCCGACCATGACCGGCAGTACGCGCCCGTCCATGGGGCCGCCCTCGAAGGGGGTGTCCTGACTCTTCACCGCTTCAGTCTCGGCCATCGTCGGCGAGCGCGCCGACGACGGCGGCCGTCTGCGGGTCGCGGGCGGCGGTGACGGTGAGGACGGCCACGAACTGCTCGACCAGCCAGTCGCGCAGCTCCTGCACCGGGGGCTGCTTGTCCTCGTCCAGCCAGATCAGGGAGGCCGCCTCGACGGCCGTGATCCAGGTCCGTACGGTCATGCGCAGCCGCGGGCCGGGGTCGGTGACACCGAGGTGGCGGTAGATGTGCTCGGCGGCGGCCCGGCGGACCCCGTCCACGATGGCCGTGGTCCGCGAGGTCTCCACCACGCTGCCGCCCTGGAGCAGCGCGCTGAAGCCGGTGTCGTGCCCGTCGACGAAGCTCAGATAGCGGTCCAGGGCGCGGGACAGGCGGGGCAGCAGGGCGCCTTCGAGGGGCTCGTCGAAGCAGTGCTGCAGCTCCTCGGCGGCGGAGCGCAGCGCGGCCTCGTACAGCTGCTGCTTGCCGCCCGGGAAGTACCGGTACACCAGCGGACGGGAGACCCCGGCCGCCTCCGCCACGTCGTCCAGCGACACGTCCTCGGGGGCGCGGTGTGCAAAGAGGGTCAGGGCGGCGGTGAGCAGCTGGCTTCGTCGCTCCTCGACACTCAGTCGGCGGTAGGCGGGGGTGGGGGCCGGGGTCATGACCGGCAGCCTAATCGGCGTGAGGGCGCGGGGGGTGCAGGCGCCCGTAGGCCCAGGTCGAAGGCGCACCGGATGCCCACAACAGGCGATCTTGGTCATCGAAAACAAGCCATGCTGCGCGCGTCGCCCCGCGCGGGTTGCGCCGGTTGCGTGCCGCAAGATCGTGGGAGCCCGCCTCTACGTGAACATGCTGGAAAAGGCGCTGCAGTAGAAGACCGGGGCTTGAGTACGCGTACTCAGGCCCCGGCCGCCGTGAAGAGAAACGATGCTGTCATGAACACTCCTTCTGCGCAGCGCCACGACGAGCGTGCTGCGCCTTCCGGTGGAGGACTGGCCACGCGCGTCCTGGGTGCTGCCGGAACCGGTGCCGCTCTCACCTGCCTGTCGCTCGGGCTGGTGGACTCGGCGAACCGCTACGACAGCCGCACCTGCGCCAACGCACCGGACTTCTGCATGACGGTGTGGCCGGCCGTCTCGCTCCCCGTCGCGTTCGCCATCGCGCTCGTCGGGCTGGTCGTGGCGTATCGGCTTCTGGGCATCCGCCCCCGGCTGGCGGTGATCCCGCCGACGCTCCTGCTGGCGCCGTTCCCGCTGGACGCCGCGGAGTCGGTGGCCGGTCTGTGGCCGGCCACCGTCGCGGGAGCGGTGTGGGCCGCCGCGCTGGCGCTGACGGTATGGCGTCCCTACCGGATCCTGGGACTGTCCGCCGCGGCCGCGCTGCTCCTCGGCTCCTTCGTCGTTGTGTACCGGTAGGGGCCTGATTTCGGTCAACTGCGGTCGGTAGCGAATGTTTTGCGCCAGCGGGAGTGAAGAGCGAACTAAGGTGACCCTGCACGCGACGGATCTTGACCAATCCATCGCCGTGCACGCCAGTCAGCAGGCGACCGGGGGAACAGTGTCGCCACGGGGGAGAGATACATCGTCATGCCGCGATGCCGCTCATGTGTGCGTGTCTTTTTGTCGTCGTGCTCCAGGAGCCGTTGACACGCCGAGGTCCGGCTGCGCGGCGGCTTCGACGGCTTCGCCAGGACAGTGACCCCCCTCCTCGCCAGACAGGGCGTCAGCCTCGCTCAGGGCTGTGTGCTGAACGTGTACGGCCCTGGCGGGACCACGTTGCACCACTACGACACCACTGTGGAGAAAACCTCTTGATGCGCAGATCTCTCGCCTCAGCCCTCCTGGCCACAGCCTCTGCCGGGGCCCTTCTGCTGGGCGCGGGTCCGGTGGCACACGCGGAGGGACCCACTCCGGAGCCGTCGGCCACGACCACCCAGGAACCCACCGCAGAGCCGACGGCAGGCTCGTCGACGGCGGATCCGGTGAAGCCGGTGATCGCCGAATACGACGGGCGGAAGGTCAACCTCGCCAAGTCCTGGGAAGGCGCCAACATCTGCACGGAACTTCCCGGCGGGGAGTTCCACTGCTACGACACGGACGCGGAGTCCCTGGCGGACCCTGCTCTCCCTGCCAAGGTCCGCAAGGACAGCCTCAAGGCCGCCAAGCTCGCGGCTGCTTCCGACCCCCACGACACCTGCACCTCCGACTACTGGTGTCTGTATGCGGACCCCAACTACAAGGGCAGGCGTCTGCAGTTCTCCAGCGACGGCAAGAAGAACCTCGCCGACTACGGATTCCGCGACCAGGTCAGCTCGGCCTTCTACTGGGTGGCTCGCTGGCCGCTCAACTACGGATACGCGACGATCTGGGACTCCCGTTCGTGGCCGCTGCACGACCGGCAGCGTGACCTCGTTCCCCCGCACGGCTGGGCGAACTTCAAGAACATGGACTACCCCGGCGGCGGCGACTGGAACGACAAGGTCGACGTCTTCGAGGTCAAGCGGTGACGTGCGGGCGAGCAGCCTGACCGTGCCACGCTGACGAGGTCGGGGGCTGCGGCTACGCCAGCAGCCCCGACGACCTCCACAGCCGTCGCCCCGCACCCCTGAGCACACCGATGTCGTCCAGGAAGTCGGTCAGCCGCTTCGCGCCGGTCTGCATGACCTCCCGGCGGTGTCCGCTGGCCTTCACCTGGGCCATGGCCTCCCGCTTGTCGAGGCCGACGTTGGTGTACACCTCGGGGTTGACGAAGGCCACCGAGAAGATGCGGGCGAACTCGCCGGACGTGACCCGGGTGAACTCCTGGGACCACTTCGGTGCCGTCAGCATCTGGCGGCGCAGCTCCTCGCGGGCGTAGCGGACGTGCCGGGCCTCCTCGACCACGTGGATGCGGGTGACGCCGCGGATCAGCGGCTGCACCCGCTCGTCCGGGAAGGTCAGCCGCTGCATCCAGTCCAGCACCTCCTCGCCGAGCAGCGTCGCCGTGAAGGAGCCGGGCGTCGTCGAGATCGTCTTGAACAGGCGGCCGAGGTTCAGGTGGGCCCGGCTCACCGGGTACCAGGGGGCATCGCCCCGCGCGATCAGCCGCGCGAACATCTTCGAGTGCCGGCACTCGTCCTCGATCTCGGTGAGGGCGTACCGCACATGCGCGCTCGTCGCCGCCTTGTCGTAGATGTGCCGGACGAGCAGCTGCATCAGGATGAGCTCGAACCAGATCCCGAGCGAGGCCAGCGCCGCGGCCTCGTGCTGGGAGAGCAGGATCCGCTGCTCCTCGCTCATCCGCCGCCACAGCGGGGTGTCGTAGAGCGAGACCAGCTCCGGCGGCCAGAACCACTTGCCCTCCTCGAAGGGCGCGTCCCAGTCCAGCTCCTTGTCCGGGTCGAAGGAGTGCTTGGCGGAAGAGACGAGCAGCCGCTCGGCCACCTGTTCGCGGTCCTTGAGCAGGCCGAGCGCGTCGCGCAGTCCGTCCAGCGCGTCCGCGTCCGTCAGGGTCGTCATGGCTCCCTCACCTCGTTACCCGGGGGTACGTCGTCCGCCTCTTATGAGACTGCTTGTCAGCAAGACCGTCAATCCCTTGCACATGACTTGTTGACTCGGCGTCTACGTGTGAGCCTGCGAGGTATGCCGACCTACGACCTGTACGCCAGCGAGCCCGGAGACTCCCCCTGGCAGGTGCCCGCGACCGGCGCGGCCCGGTTCAGCTGGGAATACGACGAGGGCCGGGACCGCCTGCTCGCCCTGTACCAGAAGGGCAAGGACAAGCAGTGGGACGGACGGACGCGCATCGACTGGGACCTGGAGGTCGACCCGTACGACCCGCTGGGCACCCCCGACGAGTCGATGTCGCTCTACGGCACCCCGTACTGGGCCAAGCTCTCCGACAAGGACAAGGGCGACCTGCGCCGGCACTACGCCTCCTGGCAGTTCAGCCAGTTCCTGCACGGCGAGCAGGGCGCGATGATCTGCGCGGCCAGGATCGTGGAGTCGGTGCCCGACATGGACGCCAAGTTCTACTCGGCGACCCAGACGATGGACGAGGCCCGGCACGCCGAGATCTATGCCCGCTTCCTGCACGAGAAGATCGGGATGCTCTACCCGATCAACGACAACCTCCAGTCCCTCCTCGGCGACACGCTCCGCGACAGCCGCTGGGACATGCCCTACCTCGGCATGCAGGTCCTCATCGAGGGCCTGGCCCTCGCCGCGTTCGGCATGATCCGCGACACCACCACCAAGCCGCTGCCCAAGCAGATCCTCGCCTACGTGATGCAGGACGAGGCCCGGCACGTGGCCTTCGGCCGCATGGCGCTGCGCGACTACTACCAGCAGCTCACCGACGCCGAACTGCGTGAGCGCGAGGAGTTCGTCATCGAGGGCTGCTACCTGATGCGCGACCGGCTGCGCGGCGTCGAGGTCCTGGAGAACTTCGGCATCCCCCGGGCCGAGGCGGAGCAGTTCAGCGAGAACTCCGAGTTCCTCCAGCTCTTCCGGCGCCTTCTCTTCAGCCGCATCGTGCCCTGCGTCAAGGACATCGGCCTGTGGGGCAAACGGCTCCAGCAGGCCTATGTCGACATGGGCGTCTTCGAGATGGGCGACTCCAGCCTGGACCTGCTGATGGCCCAGGACGAGGAGATCGCCGAGCAGCTCGACGCCGAACGCTTCGCCGCGGAGGAGCAGGAGCGGGTGGCGGAGGTGCGGGAGGCGATCGAGTCGGGGGCTGCCGAGGCCTGACCGCCGCCGGGTGCGGTTCCGGCCGGTTCACCCGGGTGCAGTAGCGTGCTGGCGTGTCCATGCCTCCGCCGCCGCAGCAGCCGCAGTACCCGTACGGTCAGCAGCCCCCGCAGGCCCCGCCGCCTCCGGGTCCGTACGGCTCCCCGTACCCCCAGCAACAGCCGTACCCGCAGCAGCCGTACCCCGGGTGGGGCATGCCGCCCATGGGCCCGCCGCCGAAGAAGCGCCGGGTCGGGCTGGTGCTCGGGATCGTGGGCGGGGTCCTCCTCCTGCTCGTCGGGGGCCTGGTGGCCCTGGGCGTGATCGGGATGAAGATCGAGGCCGGCTTCCCCGAGGCGAAGAACAAGCTCACGCTGCCCAAGACCCTGCTCGACCAGAAGTACGACCTCGCCGACGACCTCTCCGACAGCGAGGGCCGGAAGATCAAGAACGAGGTCGACGGCTCCTGGGACGCCAAGGTCACCGACTCCGTGGTGGGCCGTTACAGCCCGGGCGGCGACGACACCAAGGGCACCCTCGTGGTGTCCGGTCTCTACGGGCGGTTCCAGAACACGACCAAGGGCCGCAACAACATGCTCAAGGGGGTCGGCGAGGCCGACGGCGTGACGGTGGCAGAGCCCAGGAGGGATCTCACTCCGTCCGGCACGGACACCACCATCAGCTGCGAGGTCGTGGTCCAGAAGCGGTCCAGTGCGACGCTGACCTACCCGGTCTGTGCCTGGGCGGACGGCAACACGGCCGCCGTGGTGGTCCAGGTCGACACGAGCGCCCTGACGGCCTCCTCCGCGGACGTGGACCTCGAAGCCGCCGCCCGGGACACCGCCAAGGTCCGCGCGGAGATGCTCAAGCCGATCGGCTGACCGTCACCGCGTCCTGCACCCACCACAGCACGGTCATCGCCTCGGCGACCCGCTCGACCCACTCGGCGAGTTCGCGAGCGGCGGTCGTCTGCGTCATGACCGAAGAACGGCCCGCATCACCTCCTTCGCGATCGGCGCCGCGTCCCCGCCCCCGCTGATCTCGCCCCGGTCCGCCGAGGCGTCCTCGACCACCACCGCTACCGCCACCTTCGGTTCCAGGTCGGCGTCGGCCTGCGCCCAGGAGACGAACCAGGCGTACGGCACACCGGAGTTGCCGACGCCGTGCTGGGCGGTGCCGGTCTTGCCGCCGACCGTGGCGCCGGGGATGGCCGCGTTGGCGCCGGTGCCCTCGCGGACCACGTCGGTCATCAGCTCCCGCAGCCGTACGGCCGTCGACGGGCGCATCACCTGACGGTCGGGCCGTACCCCGCCGCCCGCGATCGTCTCGCCGCCCCTGCGGGTGGTCCGCTCCACCAGGTACGGCGCCCGCAGCCGGCCGCCGTTGGCCACGGCCGCCGCGACCATCGCCATCTGCAGCGGGGTCGCCCGCGTGTTGTACTGCCCGATCGAGGACAGGGCCAGCTGCGCCTTGTCCACATGGGTGTCGAAGGTGCTGGGGGAGACGGAGAAGGGGATCCGCAGCCGGGTGTCGTTGAAGCCGAACGCCTGGGCCGTGGCCGACATGTTCGCCGCTCCGACGTCCACGCCCAGCTTCGCGAACACCGTGTTGCACGACCACTCGAAGGCCTCCCGCACCGGTGCGTCGGTGCAGCCGTCGCCCTCGTTGGTCAGCCTGGTGGTGGTACCGGGCAGCCGGTAGGGGTCGGGGGAGTCGGTCTTCGCGTCCAGGTCCGTGACCACACCCGCGTCCAGCGCCGCCGCCGCGGTGACCACCTTGAAGGTCGAACCCGGCGGATAGGTCTGCCGTACCGCCCGGTTGAGCATCGGCCTTTCCGGGTCGTGGTTGAGCCGCTCCCACGCCGAGGCCGTCGCCTCGCTGTTGCCGGACAGCGCGGCCGGGTCGTACGACGGCGTCGACACCAGCGCCAGGATGCGACCCGTGACCGGATCGATCGCGGCCACCGCGCCCTTGCGTCCGGCCAGTTTCCGGTACGCCGCCCGCTGCGCGCCCTGGTCCAGGGTGGTGACCACGTCCCCGCCGGGGCTGGGCCCCCGCGTCATGTCGTTCCACAGCGGGAAGGGCGAGAGCATCGGGTCGCTGCCGGAGAGCACTGCGTCCTCCGCGCCCTCCAGGAGCGTGGTGCCGTACAGCTGTGAGGCGAAGCCGGTGACCGGCGCGTACAACGGGCCGTCCCGGTAGGTACGTTCGTAGCGCAACTGCTCGCCGGTGTCCGTGGACCCGGTGACCGGCTCGCCGCCGACCAGGATGTCGCCGCGCGGCTGGTGGTAACGGGCGATCGTGGGGCGGCGGTTGGCCGGGTTGGTGCCGTAGGAGCCGGCCTGGACGACCTGAACACGGGCGGCGTTGACGAGGAGGGCCACCAGCAGCAGGGCGCAGAACGCCCAGGCGTGCCGGATGTACCTGGCCATCGGCCGGCCGTTCGCGTACTCGCTCACGGGGCCTCCCGCCCGTCGTACTGGCGGCGGGCCGAGTCGCTCACCCGGATCAGCAGGGCCACGATCGCCCAGTTGGTGACGACCGAGGAGCCGCCCTGGGCGAGGAACGGCATCGCCATGCCGGTCAGCGGGATCAGGCCGGTGACCCCGCCCGCGATCACGAACACCTGGAGCGCGACGATCGAGGCGAGCCCGACCGCGAGGAGCCGGCCGAAGGGCTCGCGCAGGGCGAGGCCCGCGCGGTAGCCGCGCTCCACGAGCAGGGCGTAGAGCAGGAAGACCGCCGCAAGACCGGCGAGGCCCAGCTCCTCGCCCGCCGTCGCCAGGATGAAGTCCGACTTGGCGGCGAAGCCGATGAGGATGGAGTGGCCGAGCCCCAGCCCGGTGCCGAGGACACCGCCCGCCGCGAAGGCGAACAGGGACTGGGAGAGCTGGTTGGGGCCGAGCCCGGCCTCGATCGTCGCGAAGGGGTGCAGCCAGTCCTCGATCCGGCCGCCCACGTGCGGCTCGAGGCGGCCGACGGCGAACGCGCCGAGCACCGCGAGCACCAGGCCGACCGCGATCCAGCCGGTGCGGCCGGTGGCGACGTACAGCAGGACCACGAACAGGCCGAAGAACAGCAGTGAGGTGCCGAGATCCCGTTCCAGGACCAGGACGCCGACGCTCAGCAGCCAGATCGTCACGATCGGGCCGAGCACCCGTCCGGTCGGGAACTGCATCCGCCACAGCCGGCGGCCCGTGTAGGCGAGCGCGCTGCGGTTGGCGGCCAGGTAGGCGGCGAAGAACACCGCGAGCAGCACCTTCGCGAACTCGCTCGGCTGGATGGAGAATCCGGCGATCCGGATCCAGATGCGGGCGCCGTTGACCGCCGGGAACAGGATCGGCAGCAGGAGGAGGCCGAGGGCCGCGACCACACAGACGTAGGAGTAGCGCTGGAGGACCCGGTGGTCGCGCAGCACCAGGATGACGAGAGTGAACAGGCCCATCCCGAGCGTGGACCACACCAGTTGGGCGGGGGCCGCCCGATCGCCCGGCGTCTCCAGGTCCAGCCGGTAGATCAGCACCAGGCCGAGGCCGTTGAGCAGCACGCCGATGGGGAGGGGGAGCGGGTCGGCGTAGGGCGCCCGGATGCGGACCGCGAGATGCGCGAACAGAGCCAGCACGCCGAGCCCGGCGCCGTAGCCGACGGCACCGGGCGGGACGGCGCCGGTCCTCGCCACCCCCACGGCGCAGTAGCCGTACACCGACAGCAGAACGGCCAGCACGATCAGGGCGAGTTCGATGCCACGGCGCCGGGGGAGGCGTACGGCGGGGGCTGATGCCTGCGTCGCCGCCAGGGTGGTTCCGGCCTTGGTCATGTCCGGAACTTACCCACATAGGGGGTGTTGTGAGGCCAACCTCGGGTTTCGCGCCCCAAAGGGGCGCGGGGCTGTATCCATGTGCGGCTCCGCCGCGTGGGCGCGACCAGCCACACACAACCCGCACCCCGCAGATCACCCGCAGCCCCGAGTCCCTACCGGCCCTCCGCCCAAGGCAGCCTCAGCGTCGCAACCGCCCCTCCATCCACGGCATTGGCAAAGGCCAGCGCAGCGCCCAGTACCTCCGCCTGCCCCAGCGCAATGGTCAGCCCCAGCCCATGCCCCTTCGCCCCGCCCTCGGTACGGAACCGCTGCGGCCCGTGCGCCACCAGGTACTCCGGATACCCGCCTCCGTGGTCGCGCACGGTCACCACGGGCCCGTCGACCGTCAAAACCACCGGAGGGCCCCCGTGCTTGTGCGCGTTGGCCACCAGATTCCCCAGCACCCGCTCCAGGCGCCGCCGATCGGTCTCCACCCGGGCGTCCCGCACGATCCGCACCTCGGTGTCCGTACCCGAGGCCCGCACCACCCGCCGGGCCAGTGCACCCAGCTCCTCGGTGTCCACCTCCAGCTTCTCCCGGCCGGTGTCCAGACGGGAGATCTCGAGCAGGTCCTCGGTGAGCGTGCGCAGCGCCGCCACCCGGTCCCGCACCAGCTCGGTCGGCCGGCCCGGCGGCAGCAGCTCGGCCGCCGCGTGCAGCCCGGTCAGCGGGGTGCGCAGCTCATGCGCCACGTCCGCGGTGAACCGCTGCTCGCTCAGCAGCTTGCTCTGCAGCGACGAGGCCATGGTGTCCAGCGCGGCCGCCACCACGGCCACCTCGTCCTGGGGGCGGGTCGGGTCCTTCGTACGGGGATCGTCCACGCGGGCGTCCAGATCGCCCGCGGTGATCCGCCGGGCCACCCGCGCGGTGCCGTGCAGCCGGCGCGTCACCCGGGTCACCGCGAACGCGCCGACCAGTACCGTCGCCCCGATCGCCAGCGCCGACGACCCCAGGATCGACTTGTCGAGCCCGGCGATCGTGCCGGACTGCTGCGAGTAGTCGACCTCCACCGCGAGCGCGTGATGGTCCTCGGCCGGACCGGCCGCCCACATGGTGGGCCGCCCCCGGTGCGAGGAGACCATCGTGCCGCGGTCCCCGGCCAGCGCGAGCGTCCGCAGCGGCGTGGGCAGCCCCTCGGGGTCGACCGCCGCACCCGGCAGCAGCGCGTCCCCGGCCTCGTACGCCTCGGTGGCGTCCTGCAGCCGGGACAGCGCCAGGTCACGGGCCTGGCCGACGGTCTGGTTGGTCACCGACACATGCACCAGGACACCGAGCAGCGCGGCCAGCGCGCAGCACATCACCGTGATGAACGTGGCCGCCTTCACCGCGAGCGTCCCCGTCCACCGGGGCACCGCCAGCCTCACGGCGTGCCCGCCGGCGGGGAGACGTCGGGAGAGATGCTGGCGGAGGTGCTGGCGGAGGGGGCGGGCGTGTGGCTGTGCCGGCCCTTGCCGGTGCGCAGGAACTCGTCCCGGGAGAACACCATCGCCCGCTGGTCCGGGTCCCAGGCCCAGGTGGTGCGGTACTCGTACCCGGAGATCCCTGCCGGGGAGCGGACGATCACCGCCCGCCCGGCCAGTTCGACCCCGATGATCGCGTCGTTGTCGGCCAGCACCTGCACCAGCTTGTGGTGCTCGACCGTGTAGACCCGTACCGCCGTCTGGTTGGTCGGATACAGCCGGAAGCCGACGGTCATGTCGTCCCGGCCGTCCCCGTTCAGATCCCGGTAGTACGCCTTCAGCAGCGGACAGCGCGCCCGGTCCCCGCCGGGGGCGCACTCCTTCATCCGGTCCACGGTCGCGTGGTACGCCCCCTTCGACCCGTAGTCGGCCGGATGCGCCGCGATCTCGGCCTGGACGACGTCCACCGGATCGACCTTGCGGATGTCGTCGCCGGGCACGGCGATGCCCTTGACGGTCTCCCTGGCCGCCTCGTCGTAGGGGTAGGCCGGGCTGGACGCCGGTCTGAGGTCCGGCCAGAGCTTCGCCGGGCTGATCGCGGTCGGGGTCGTCCCGGCCCCCTCCAGGCCGCCCGCGTCCCCGCAGGCCGCCGCCGTCACCCAGAGCAGGGCGACGGCGGCCGCGACGAGGGCGGTGCGCACGGGGCGACGGGCTGACACGGTGCTCCTGGGGCTTCGGGGACGATCGTGGCCCCGTACACCTTATTCGTAGGGAAGTCCTTTTTGCGCACCAAAGGAGGTGCTGGAGCAGAGGCTACTCGGCCAGTTCCTCCAGGAGGCGGGCGGTGGTCAGTCCCGCGCGCAGGTAGTCGACGAACAGCTCGTTGTGCAGCGCCCACGGGGAGCGCCTGGCCCGGATCAGGGCGATCGCCTCCTCGGGGGTGCGGCCCCGCCGGACCAGGGCGTGCGCGACGACCAGACCCGAACGGTTGTACCCGTGGTAGCAGCGCACCAGGACCGAGCGGCCGCAGTCCAGCGCCTCGTTCGCCGCCCGCGCCAGCCGCATCACCCCCGCGAGCTGGGTCCCGTCCAGCGGGCCGTCCGGAATCGCCCAGACGTGATGCTCGGCCCTCGGACCGGGCCCGTACCCGGGCAGCTCCAACAGCGTCTGCACCACATCGAACTCGTCCCGTACGAAGGCGAACTCCAGCCGTCCCGACCGGCCCAGGAACTTGTGCCCGCCCATCCACAGGCCGGGCTCGATCTCGCTCCACGGGCGGTCCGGAGCCGGTACGCGGTGCTGCTGTTCGTGGGTCCGCAACGCTGCCTCCCCAACTCCCCTCACAGGGCCACCCTCCAAAGTAACGGGGTTCTTGCCCCATGAGCACCCCTCCTGTTCCCATGGTCGAGGGGTGATGGCGCATGAGCGGACTGCGCGTGGTGCCGACCTGGCGGCACGGCCGAGAACGGCTGTACGTCTGCGGCCCGGACGGAAGCAGTGTCGCCTGGTACGACCGTGAGACGGGCCGGGTCAACCTGATCGGCGAGGAACACCGGGAGGACGTACTCGAAGCCCTGAAGCCGTTCCTGACCGGCCCGGTGACCGTGGGCCCGCCCCCGGTCCCGACCCCCGCGGAACTGGCCCGGCTGACCCTGCACCCGGACGACGACCTGGCACCCAACCGCCCCGGTGAGGCCCTGCTCATCGCCCTGGACCGCGACCCGGGCCCCGCCCGCAGGATCCGCCCCGACCTGCGCCGGCGCGCCCTGACCGCCGAGCAGACGGTCGGCGAGGCACTGGACCGGATGGAGGAGGCGGGCTGGCACGCCCTGCACTCCATCCCGCTCCCCGGCGGCAACCGCATCCACCACCTGCTCATCGGCCCCGGCGGCCTCTTCGCCGTGCACGCCCTGTACGCCCGCAAACAGCGGGTCCTGGTGGCCGACCCGATGGTCACGGTGGGCCGCCGCGAGCCCGAGCCCCTGCTCCGCCACCTCCGCGCCGACGCCGACCGCGCCTCCTACGCCCTGACCGCCGAGGTCCGCCCGGCCCTGGCCCTGGCGGGCCCGGCCGACCTGAGGATCACGGCCCCGCCCCGCGGCGTCCGCATCCTCCAGGTCCCCGAGCTGCCGACTCTCGCCGCACCGGGCGGGGTCCTGAAGCCGGCGGACGTGGAGGCACTGCACGCGATGGCGAGGGACCGGAACACGTGGGGGAGGGTGTAGGCGGGGTCACGGTGCAGGCGGGCTCGCGCACATCAGCCGGCCCGGCGTTCGAGGGAGGAGGCCCGACACTCGGCTCGTTTGGCGTATGGGGTGGAGGCCGGACATCCGGTCCGTTTGGCGTCTGGGGAGTATGCCGGACACCCAGCCCGTCCGGTGTATGGGGAGGAGGCCTGGCACTCGGCCCGTTTGGTGTCTGGGGTGGAGGCCCGACATCCAGCCCGTCCGGCGTTTGAGGACAAGGCCCGTTCAGGGCCGGAGCGGGGGTCTGGGGGCGGTAGCCCCCAGCAGGGGTGGCAGGGGACGGAGTCCCCTGGTCGGGACGGGTAGGGGCGGCGGGGGCGAGAACCCTCCTCAGGGCAGCGACACCGACCGCCGCGGATCCAGCAACCCGGCCAGCAGATCCCCATGATCCTGCACACGCGGCGCAATGTCATCGGCCACAAACTCCAGCTGCGCAGGCACCCGGCAGTCCGCGACCTCCTCCCACCTCACCGGCGCCGACACCAGCGGAACCCGCCGCGCCCGCAGCGTGTAGGGCGCCGCCGTCGTCTTGCGCGCAGCGTTCTGGCTCCAGTCGACAAACACCTTCCCCGGCCGCAGACTCCTCGTCATCCGGTGCACCACCAGCCGCGGCATCGCCCGCTCGGCCTCCACCGCGAGCGCCTTCGCGTACTCACTCGTCCGCTCGGACGAACTCCCGCGCACGGCCGCCAGCAGATGCAGCCCCTTCGACCCGGCCGTCTTCGCGTACGCCTCGATCCCGTCCGCCGCGAGCCGCTCCCGCAGCCACAGGGCGACCTCGCAGCAGTGGACGATCGTCGCGGGCGCGCCGGGATCGAGGTCGAAGACCAACCGGTCCGCCTCGTCCGGCGCCTGGACCAGCCACTGGTGCGTGTGGAACTCGGTCACCAGATTCGCCGCCCAGACCAGACTCGCCAGGTCCTGTACGACGACCATCCGGGCCGGCCCCTCGGACCGCGGCACCTCGGCCGTCGTCACCCACTCGGGCGTGCCCGGCGGCACGTTCTTGGTGAAGAACACCTGTCCGTCCGGCCCGTCCGGATAGCGCAGGAAGGACACGGCGCGGTCCCGCAGATGCGGCAGCACCACCTCGGCGGTGGTCGCGTAGTAGTGCAGCAGCTCCCCCTTGGTGAAGCCGCTCTCCGGATACAGCACCTTCTCCAGGTTGCTGAGCGCGACCCGCCGTCCCTCCACCTCTGTGATAGGCGTCATAGGATGACACTCCCAGACATTTGGCCACGTAACACCAGAAACCGAAAGGAAGGCTGCTGCACGTGCGATCCATATGGAACGGCGCCATCTCCTTCGGTCTCGTCAGCATCCCGATCAAGCTGGTGAACGCCACCGAGAGCCACTCGATCTCGTTCCGCCAGATCCACACCGAGGACAACGGCCGCATCCGCTACCGCAAGGTGTGCGAGCTGGAGGACCGCGAGGTCAGCCAGGCGGAGATCGGCAAGGGATACGAGGACGCGGACGGCTCGATCATCCCGATCACCGATGACGACCTCGCCCACCTCCCGATCCCGACCGCCCGCACGATCGAGATCGTCGCCTTCGTGCCGGGCGACCGGATCGACCCGCTCCAGATGGACGCCGCCTATTACCTTGCCGCCAGCGGAGCCCCCGCCGCCAAGCCGTACACCCTGCTGCGCGAGGCCCTCAAACGCAGCAACAAGATCGCCATCGCCAAGTACGCACTGCGCGGCCGGGAACGCCTGGGCATGCTGCGCGTGGTCGGCGACGCCATCGCCATGCACGGCCTGCTCTGGCCGGACGAGGTACGCGCCCCCGAAGGCGTGGCGCCGGACACGGACGTCACCGTCCGCGACAAGGAACTGGATCTCGCGGACGCCCTGATGGACACCCTCGGCGAGGTCGACCTGGACGACCTGCACGACGAGTACCGCGAGGCGCTGGGGGAGGTCATCGCCGCGAAGGCGGCCGGTGAGTCCCCGCCCGAGGCCCCCGAGCCCGCCGCCGGCGGCAAGGTGCTCGACCTGATGGCGGCCCTGGAGAACAGCGTGCGCGCGGCCCGCGAGTCCCGGGGTGCGGAACCGGCCAAGGAGGCCGAGGTCAGCCCCCTGGCCCGGCGCCGGACCACCACCCCCAAGGAGACGGGCGGCAAGAAGTCGACGTCGGCGGCGACGAAGAAGGCCGCCGCCAAGAAGACCACGGCCCCGAAGAAGTCGACGACCGCCAAGCAGACGACGCAGAAGACGACGGCCAAGACGACAGCCAAGACGACGGCGACGGCGAAGAAGACCGGTCCGAAGAAGACGCCGGCAAAGAAGACGACAGCACGCAAGCGCTCGGCGTGACCGGGGGGGGAGCATCACGCCCCCCCAGGACGGACCCCCCAGGACGGACCCCCGAGGACTGACCCCCGAGGACTGACCCCCGACGACGACCCCCGAGGACGGCCCCCCGGGGGGAACGGACCGGAATTCCTACCCCTGAAGTGCGGTGATTCGGGCACGATGAGGGGGTGACATACGTGGTGACCGTGGCCATGGCCCCTCCCAAGGGCGCTCTGGAACTCGACGTGCTGCAGCGGGAGGGCGTCATCTTCCTGTTGCGGAAGGGGTTCGACTCGCTCGAGGCGATCGAGGGACCCGACGGGATGGAGATCGAGTTGATGGACGACGTCATCGCCGCCCATCCCGGAGGAGTCCTGCTGAAACTCTTCGTGGACGCACCGGCACTGGAATTCGCGGAGGGCGCCGCCCGTGAGGTCGTGGCAGAACTCCTGGAACGAACCGAACCGCTCGCCGACTGGCAGATCACCCGCTGCGCAGTGGAACTGAACTCCGAACTGCTCCAGGAGAGCCTGGACGCGGCCGACGGCCCCGACGCCCCGCCGGCCGACCCGGCGGAACGCGCCCGGCGCCATGCGGCAGCGGCGCCCCCCGCGACACCGGGCGGCCCGGACGCGGCCGAAGCGAAGGCCATGCGCGCCACCCTCCGCGCGCTGGCCCCGGGCCTGAAGGCCTTCCCCCTGGACGTCTTCGGCTACTGCTCGGCCCCCGAGGAGCGGACCGTCGGCCGAGAGGCCGCGGAGGTCGCGGCCGGCGCCGTCATCTACGCCATCGACCTGCTGATCGACGAACTGTTCACGGACCTGGCCGCCCTGGAGGAGGACGGCCCGACGGTCGCGGAGAGCGACACCGCCTTCATGATCCTGGACGACCTGCCCCCGCAGTACGCCGTCGAGTACACGGTCCTGTTCGTCCGCCGTCTGGTGGTCACGGCGGTGTCCCTGACGGGCCGCCTCACCCAGCCGCAGTTCGGCCAGGTGAACTGCGTGGCCGAGGAACTCCTGCTGGGCCTCCTCCTCACCCAGGCCGAGGTGATGGCCGACATGTACGGCCTCCTCACCGAGGAGGTCACCACCGCCCTGGAAACCTTCGCGGACGGCGTGCACGAGAACGCGGCCCTCGACCGCCTGGACGTCGTACCCACCCGAGCGGGGGACTGGTTCACCCCCCTCGACGACGAACGATCCGTCCATCCCTACGCCGCGAACGACGAGGAGGAGACCCTACAGGGACTGGCGGAGTAGCCCCAGCACAAGAGGAGTCCCACAGAGCGGCGAACTCCCCGCTCCACACCGGGAGTTGACCGCACAGAGGCGACGACGAGCTGGACCTGGCGTGCTCGGCGGGCAAACAACAGGACCCCGCACTCAGCGAACTCGCTGACGGCGGGGCCGTGCCGCACTTACACGATGTGCGGTTGGCGGCCTGGTCCGCAGGCTGGGGAACCGCTGTCCCAGCAGACCTCACCCAGTAGTCCGGCAGCACCCGGAAAGACACTGGACGCAAGATCGTGGGGTCGGCCATGATCCCGGCGTGCACATACCGAGACGATATGCCGAGGTCCTCGCCGCAACCTTTCTGGCGGCAGTGCTGGCCGGCTGTTCAACGCCACGCTCCCAGCCTTCGCCGGCGGCCATGGGCTCGGCGGCTTCATCTCCGTCGGCCCCTGCAACCCCCTCCTCGACCTCGGGTGCACCTGCGTCTGGGGTGGGAGCACAGCTCATGGCCACCATCCTGCCGGTACCGGCAGGCGCGCATGCCTGGACCGACCGCAACGGCGCGCTGGACCTGGACGGCTTCGCCCACGGACTCTTCGCCGCGCACGCCGTCTCGCGGGAGAAGGCCGTGCTCGTGCGCCGACGCTTCGCCGCGGCCGCGCGGCAGGGCTGGATCGGTACGGATGGAAGCCAGGCCGACATCTTCCTCGTTCGGTTCGCCGCGCCCACCGGCGCCGAGAGCATGTACAAGTCCATGGCACACACCTGGCAGACCAGCAGCACGCCGCACCGGCAGACCTTCGCGGACCCCGCGGACCACGCCACCGGTTCCGTCCTCAGCACCCTCGACAGCCTCGGCAACGCCGGTGTCAAACTGATCAGCGTCCGCAACAACCTGTTCGTCTACATCCACTACTTCACCGCCGCGACCCCCGACCGCAGCGGGGCGCAGAAGCTCCTCCATCGCCAACTCGACGCCCTCGACAAGTAGGAGGCGCCCCCTCGCCCTCGCCGACGGTCAGGCGGGCGGCAGGCGGCTTCCGGGCCCGGCATCAGGACAACCCGAGGGCGGCCGGAGGCAGGCGGCTGTGCCGGTGCCCCTCAGTAGGAGCCGGCTCTCCTCGCAGGCGCCCGTGCGTGCCCCCCCCGCGCTCTGACGACTCGTAGTGGGCGGGGTCGCCCGGCGCTGGTGCGAGCCCTCGCCTATCCCGGACGTCACCTGCGACGATGCTCCAAGATCCCGTCCACGCCTCGTCCCAGACCCCGACATACGGCGGCTCCGGGCCGCATACGCCTGCACAAACGCGAAGACCCCGGCCTCAGCGTTTCCGCTGGTGACGGGGTCTTTGGGCACCTCATGATCGGGTGCCCCCGGCAGGATTCGAACCTGCGCACACGGCTCCGGAGTGATTGTGCCGATCGCCCCGCATAGCTCTCTGACCTGCGGCGGAGTCCGCCAGCTGGTGCCAGCGGCACAGACTGTGTCGGAGGTGTGTCGGGCGCCTACCGCCCGCAGGCCTCGAACCTGCGGCCAAGGGCTTAGAAGATGCGGGCAGGCCTTGGTGGGCTGGGACGCCGTCACTTTGCCCGTACCGCGCTGGGCTGTCGAGCGCCGCCGCCGTCAGCGCTGCCGTCGGCAGCAGCTCTTGTGAGCCCCGCATTAGGAGTTCGATCCCGCTCGGGCGCAGCTGCGGTCCACCGCGCGCACAGGTGTCGGACGTGGCTGTCGGCCGTCGCGGCTGTCCGCCCTCGTTGATGTCACCGTTGGATGTCAGCGGAACAGTTCTGGCGCCGGGCAGACCTCCCGCGGCCGTCGTTGTCGGTTGGCGTCGCGCGGCCTCGTACGGCCCATAGACGGCCGACTTCACCCTGGGTGCCACGGCTCGCTGTGGAGGGCACTGAATGCCCCGAAGACGTCCGCTTGGCGGATCTTACTTTCAGCGCGGGACGTCGGAAGGCCACTTCCCCTCTTCCTTCAAGTGAGCGACCTGCGTATCGGTCAGCATCTCGACACGCAGGCCCTCAAACTCTCCCGATCCGTCGCCGGGGTCGTCCACCCACATGCACTCACGACCACTTGCCCACGGTTCCCAACCTGCGTCGCCGACAAGGACCGTTCGCTCCCGATGGTAGGAGTAGCACCATACGTAGTCGTCGATCCGATCAAGAGATATCTCGTCGATCGCCGTACGCACACGGAATCCTATGGGATCGTTCAGTTCACGTTGTGTCTTTTCTTGATCGGCGTAGTAGGAATCTATTCCGATCTTGACCTTCGCCGCTGGAGCGGGCCGGACGTCGGTAGAGTTGCTACAGCCGACTATCAGCGCAGCGCTGATCACCGCACAACAGCGCAGAAGTCCACGCACGAGTCCCCTCCCGGCCTGACAAAGGAGCCGTAGAGTAGCGGCTCCGAAGCTTGCCGCGCAGGTGAACACTGCTGCCGGTGGCGGGCCACGGCCCCCACACTTTGCAGTGATCCCTGAGGTTCTGGGCTGGCTCGCCCGCCACCTGCGCTGCTGGTCCGCAGGCGTCCGCGCTTGTCCGGGCTGTTCGTCGCGGTTGTCACGCAGTTAGACACTCACTGCCGCTATGTGCTGGCGCCGTGCAGTCGGTAGAGAGGCACCTGATCCATAGCTCTAGCCGGATCGGCCAGGAGTGACTATTCCGGCCGCTGCGGGGCTCGGGAGGGACACTACTGGACGGGTGCGGTTGCGGTACTGCGCTGCTGTACAGCAACTGACGTTCCTGGACTGTCTACGTGGAAGCCACTGCTCACTAGCATTGCCCGCATGGGCCACGAAGCGCATGAGATCAAATCAGGATCGTCGGCCGAGGCTGGCGTCAAGGCGACAACCGGCGTAATCGTCGCGACAGTCGGGATGTTCAATCCAGTAGCCGGCATCGCCCTTGGGGCCCTGAAGGAGTACCTCGACGCCCCGGTCCTGGGACTCATCGAGAGAGAACGTGCGCGTCGCGAAGAGCGAGCGGCACGAGCACTCCAAGCAGGCTCAGAGGAGGCCCAGCGGTCTCTGAACCGCCTTGTTCAGACAGTCGAGACCAGCCCAGATCTGCTGGCCTTGATGTCGGAGACCGTCCAGGCCGCTATGGAGACACCCCTTGCAGAGAAGATCGTTGCGCTCGGCAGGTGCCTGGGGCGCGGTGTGCGCGACGAGGCCTCAGTCGACGCGGAGCGCCTCCGCGTGCGGGGCCTCGCAGGAATTGAGGCCCCTGAGGTCAAGCTACTCGAAGTCCTCGCTAAGGAGACACACCCGACGCCAGAAGGTTGGTATCAAGAGCGTTTCCCCGGGTGGAGGCACCCGGAGATCCTCACCGAACTCCCTGGGTTCGCCAAGGTGCTGGACGCCTCGATCGCTCGTCTCGCCGCGGAGGGAATCATCAAAGATGACGGCATAGGCAGAGTTGCTATGAGCGATGACGATCCAACCGAGATGTGGATCCTCACGAACTTCGGAAGAGATTGCCTTTCGCTGCTCCAGGCGGTTTCCCCGGGAGAGTAGTGCGCAGGAGTGGGCTTGTGGGTGAGCACGTCTGGATGCGATCAGTAGCCGAAGTTCTGATATCGCACGCCTGCGATCTGCGGCTCCGTCATTGGTCGGCGTTCTGACCAGCGGCGGAGCCGTTGTCGTCTGTCAGCGTTGGTGGTCGGTGAGCACCCCCGCACGGCCCAGGGACGGCCCGGACCGCTACGTCAGAGGCATCGGCAGTCAAGAGGGGCGCACGCGCCATAGCGGCGATTCTGTCTGATTCGTGCTGCTGCTTGAGCTGCGCGTATACCATTACGCTGCGCTCCTATGGGGAAAGCTATGCGCCTGTACTGGGGATATGTCGCGGTTGGGGCACTCGTCGTCGCGTGGACCCAGCGATGGGCCCTCCCGATCATCGCCGCCTTGTCCGTTGCGGTCTTCGCCTACGCTTCCTTCCAGGTGCCGGTCTGGTGTGGGGCGGTCAATCGGGACGGTCGGACCTACTGCCGGAACAACGCTTACGGCGTACTGATGGGGTGCCGAAACCGCCAGCATCGTTGGCAGAAGCTTAAGATGATCGTGTTGCGGAGCAAAGTCGGGGACGTGAGTCGTGCCGTTTTCCCGACCGCGAAGGAGAAGTTCAACGCCTTCTTGGCCGTAGCCGGCCTGCTCTCCGCGATCGCAGCAGTGATCGTCCCCGTCTTCACCGGTGACTGATCGCCCGCACACCTCGGGCCGTGGCGTGCAGTTTGAAAGCCGTCGTGCCATGCTCACCGGGCAGGTTGGTGTGGTTGCTGTACTCCGGTTCAGCAGCGGTGCTGTCAGTCGCGCCCACGGTTGGCCCAGGTAGGGATGCCGTACGACCCCTAATAATCCAGACTGGAAGGTGTCTAATCCTTACGGCCACATAGCGCCCTTGGAATGCCAATGAATCACAGGTTGCAGCGTGTTGCCATTCTCTGCGATGTCCCACTTCTGCGACGGGGAATTCAGTATGCTCTGAGTGCGGCAGCCGATCTGCAACTTGAGATCTTCTCATCAAGAGGAGGTGAAACGGCACTAAAAAGCAAAAGTGAGTCTGAATTGCCGGACGTTGTGATCCTTGTTCCGTCGGCTTTCGATGTTATCCATGAAGGAATTTCTCATCTGTGTCACCGCGGATGCAGAGTGATCGTTCTGTCTTCCTCGACGATACAGTGTGATGCAATGACGGCAATTCACGCGGGAGCGCGCGGGTATCTAGACCATGATGTCGAAGAGTCGGAATTGCTCACGGCAATCCGAACAGTTGCATGCGATCGAACCTACATTTCCGCGAACGTCACGCAACTCCTCGGCGTTAACGCGAGCATCACCGGACGGGAAAGACAGATTCTGGAACTTCTTGCAGCCGGATATACGGATCGAGAGATTGCAAGAAAGCTGCAAATAAGTGAGCATACGGTGCATTCGCATTTAGATCGACTGCGAGCGAAGACTGGACTGAGGCGACGGGCGGATCTAACTCGCCTCGCGCTGAAACATGGGATGCCGAAGTGAATCGTGTGGGTAGTTCCACCTGTAGCGTGGGTAGCTCTTCCCCTTTCTCCTCCTAGGGCATCAGAGCAGACTGAGGTTGATCGGCATGACGTGTTTGTGGCCGATGGGGTGGGCTCCGTTTCGAGGGGGCGGACCTCAGCGACACCCGCAGGGGATGATCATGAAAAAGAGCGTAGTGCACGGCATCAGTGTAGGTACGGCGTCATGCATGATGACTGGTGTTTGTGGCTTCGTCGCAAGCCAGGCGAGTGCAGCGCCCGCCGCGCCTGTGAAAGTAGTGGCCAAACTAGCTCCTCGTGCGAGCTACGACATACCCGCAGATGTGGCTTCATGCGTAGCGGCCACGGCGAGTGAGACTATTGCTGCGGGAAAGGGGATAGGGTCAGGGTTCAAGTTCGTTAAGCTGATCTCAACGCGGGTCGCGGTTAATGAAACGACGAGGCGCATCCCAGAGGCTGTCGGCAAGAAAGCCGGAGAGCAAATCCTCAGGCAGTTGCTCAGCGACAAAAACCTGGTTCAATCCCTTGCGCCCACAAAAGAAGACGTCGTAATCTTCACCATCGCAACTGGGGCTGCAATTGTTGGCGGGTGGGTGCCGGTAACGGTTGGGGCTATCATCGTAAAGGCCAAATGCTTCCCTGCGCCTGCATACCACAAGATGCGCAACAAGAGTCACAAGGAGAGTGGTCTCCTTGGCCTCTTGTTGCACAATGCTGGAACGGGCACCACGGGTACGACGCAGACGCCGCCAACGGGTACCGCGCAGACGCCGGCGGGTACGACGCAGACTCCGCCGACCAGCACCACGGGTACGACGATTGGCACGACGCAGACGCCGCCGACCGGCACCACCGCTGCACCGTTGGGTACGACCACGACGTCACCTAGCGGTGTTCCGTTCGTGCAACTTGGGGGCACACCGCCGACCAGCACGACGCAGACGCCACCGACCAGCACCACGGGTACGACGCAGAC
>NZ_KQ948027.1:110522-254991 GCF_001513965.1 Streptomyces cellostaticus
CACGACGCAGACTCCGCCGACCAGCACCACCGATACTTCGAGCAACAACTCGGGCGTGGAAACAGCGCCCAACAGCGGCGAGGGGACCGCGTCCACCAGCCCAGCAACCCAGTAGTGAATTGAGGCTGGCAGGAAGGCTGACGGCTCAGGGTCGGTGGAGTCTCAATGACCCAGGAAAGCGTTTCTAGGTCTTCGTGGAACACCAGTTTGGAAGATCGCGTACGCGGGGTGCAGCTGAGCTGGGAGGGTGACGACCTGCGGTTTTCCGGTGCTCAGCCCGCGAACCCCCTCTGTTCCCCGCCAGTCCCCTGTGTGTCGGGCACGGCGGGGACACGAGAGCCCTGCTACGTCAGCATCATGACCACAGGAATGACGGCCACCAGGAGACCAAGGATCGCTGTGATCAGTTGCAGGAGCTGCGTCAAGGTCGCGGTCCTGGAGTGTGCACAGACGTGGTCGACTGGCCGGCATGCGTGCGCTTCGGGCTTGCACGCATGTATGTCGCCGCTGTACTCTCCTGATTTAGTTAAAGCATTGCTATGCAATGCTTTGGCGGGTACAGCGGGTTGACCTTGGGTTTTCGTCACAGAGGCCTCCCACGGCGCTCGTTGGACCGAGCTTCAGCCGTGATGCGCCTACTTTCCAGGGTCTGCGCACACGGCTGCTCGTCGTTGTCTGGCGACAACTGGGCGGCATCCTACCATTGTTGGGCGCCGCTGCCCCTTCGCCCGCGCTCGTTCACTCGCCTCACCCACCAGTCCACCCAGCTTCCATCCCGTACGCCGTCGACCCACACATCGTGGAGCGGGCGTGGTTCCTGGCGTCCAGGTGGAGCGCGCCACTGTACGAACGACCTGGACGCCAGGGGCCGCGTCTGCTCGGCTCTGCCTGGGTCGACGGTGTGCGGGATGGAAGCCCCCTGCATCCGCCACGGAGGACCCGCGGGCGGCGACGGCGCTCCCTCCATCCCGGTGCTGGCCGATCCCCCGCCGGAGGCTCTGTTCTGAGCGCGGCTTTGCTCATCCAGGTTCTCGACTCGGGGCCGTAGTTCGCTGCGGCCCCAGGGGACCGGCCCCGGCGCCGAAGGCGCAGAGGGGTCGGGCCCAGGGGGCCAGCCCGCGCTTGCGCGGGCACTTGATGGCGTAGGGAAGGTTCTCTCAGCCGGACGCTCGGACACATGGGACGCCTCAGATGTAGCCACGGCGTGGGAGGCTTGAGGACGACGACGGGTTGAGGGAGGGAGAACGAGTGTCGCAAGAGGCGAGCCCGCGGGGGACCTTTCAGAGGATCGCGGAGCAGCTGAAAGCGGAAATCGATGCGGATCCGGCGATGGCGGAGCTGCCGTCGGTCGCGGAACTCATCGACAAGTACGAAGTCTCCCGTGGCGTCGTCCTCCGAGCGTTCGGCGCGCTGCGCAAGGAGGGGGCTGCCGAGTCGGTGCCAGGTGGGCGCTGGCGGGTGATCCGGACGGGACAGTCGACGGACCGTCGGCCACTGGCAGAGCGGCTTGTCGATGTGTTCGTGGATGACGGCTTGGAGGTGGGGGCAGCCTTCCCCAGTGCTTCCGCGCTGTCCGTGAGGTTCGGTGTCTCGCGGCCCACCGTGACCAAGGCTCTGGAGAAGCTGGAAGCCGCTGGATGGCTGTCCGCAGGCGGGCAGGGCAAGGTGCGGACGGTCCGTGCCGTGCCGAATCGAGAGGAGCGTTCGTAGCTTGTCGAAGCTGACGGAGTGGGCCTATCCCCTCGCCGAGTCGTTGCTCGCAGAGCCGCTGCCCCGGCGCTGGAAGCACTGCATGGGTGTCGCCGAGCGGGCCCGCACCATCGCGCGGATCCTCGGTGAAGACGCCGACCTACTCGAAGCAGCGGCCGTCCTCCATGACATCGGGTATGCCCCCGACCTCGCCAAGACCGGCTTCCACCCGCTCGACGGCGCCCGATACCTGCGGGACGTTGCAGACGCCGACGAACGGGTCGTAAACCTCGTGGCTCACCACTCGTGTGCCTGGATGGAAGCAGAAGCCCGCGGCTTGCGTAGCGAGCTGGAGGGGGAGTTCCCCCGCGAGAGCGCGCACCTGAATGACGCGCTGTGCTACTGCGACATGAACACCACGCCGGACGGCACGTCGACGAACCCGATCGATCGGGTCAACGAGATCGCGGGACGCTACGGCTCAGACAGTCTCATTGGTACGTTCATCCGCCGGGCGGAACCCGAGATCCTGGCGAGCACATCACGTGTGCTCGAACGCGTCGCCGTCGTGAAGCGTCAGCCGATGTAGGGAGCAGTGCGCGTCCGGTCCATGGCGTGCTCGATGCGAAGCCGCATGGTGGGGTGGACGTCCAGGTCACGCAGGTCCGCCAGGTCCACCCAGCGGACCTGTGTCGTCTCGTTGCTCGTACGCAGCTCACCGCCGGTCGGCCGGGCCCGGAAACAGATGCTGAACTGCTGGCGGACTTCCCCGTCGTCGTACTTCATGACGTGCCCGGGGTCGGTGTAGATCCCGGACATGTCGGTGACCTCGGCCTTGACGCCGGTTTCTTCCCAGACCTCACGCACCACGGTGTCGCTGATGGACTCGCCCACGTCGTGGCCACCCCCCGGCAGGGCCCACCGCCCGTTGTCGGAGCGCTGGATCATGAGCACCTGTCCCGCGTCGTTCTGCACGAACGCGACGACGGACGGCACAACCGAGTTGGCC
This sequence comes from Streptomyces cellostaticus, assembly GCF_001513965.1. Classification (GTDB taxonomy): domain Bacteria; phylum Actinomycetota; class Actinomycetes; order Streptomycetales; family Streptomycetaceae; genus Streptomyces; species Streptomyces cellostaticus. The sequence continues at coordinate 113,221 of NZ_KQ948027.1, forward strand.
GGCGGCGCGTCGGGGTCGTGAAGGTAGTCGATGCGTCCCATGGTCAGGCTCCCGTGATGGTTGCTACGTCGGCTTCGCCGACCGGGCGTGCGTTCTCCCACGTGTGCTCGATGCTATTCGCGTACGTGTCGAACACCCCTCCGGCCCCCAGCCGACGCAGATGCAGCACGGGTGCCAGGTAGGCGCCGATGCCGTACACGTGGGGGTTCACGAGCATCTCGTCATCGGCCCGGTATATCGAGTTGTAGAGAGTCGAGTCGTGCAGCCGGAACCCGATGTCCGGGTGACTCCTCATGAGAGGCCGGTAGAGATGCAGGGCGTTGCGGATCTTGCCATCCATGATTTGGTGCCCCTCGTCTATGCCGCGCTGTCGTACGGCCGCGCAATCGGGGTCGCCGAGCAGAATGCGCACCTGGACGCCGGCCGCCACCTTCGCCTTGAGAAGGTCGTGGAACAGTGGGTCCTCGGACAGGAACAGCCCGGAGTAGACCAGCACATCGAGGGTCTTCTGTGCCCTGCTGTAGAGCTCCCGCCAGAGTCCTGAGGGCACCGTGTGCCGGTGGGGGTAGACGGTGCCAATCTCGGCCTTGGCCATGTCGGTTGCGCTGTCGACCGTGCGGCCGTCATCCCACAGCGTTGTGACGTCCATCTTGAGCGCTGCGGCCGTCGCGTACTGGTGACGTCGGTACGGCACCTTCCCCTTGGTGATCCAGCGTTCGACGGTCTTCGGGATCACGCCGATCTCCTCGGCCAGGTCCTGAACGGTCATGCCACGCGCTAACAGGGCAGACCTCAAGCGCTCGTTGGACATCTGCACCCCCTGAGGGACTTGTAGGGACTTCTTGACGGTACCGAGCGCTCCTCAACCTTTCCAGGGGCGCGGTTATGAACTCCCCTGACCTGCAGTGATTCTGATGGTGCGCCAAGAAGTCCGGCGCAAAACCAAGAGGGTTCGGACGCAGTGCTTGACGAACCCCTATGCAGTACCTGTAAAACAGGTACTGCAACGACGGGAGGGGCCCGCAAGGACTCCGTCAGTCGTGTTGCAAGTGCTTGACCTGCAAGAACCGCACCGCGAAGGACCCCGTCGGACCCGCTTACACGCGGTTCGAGCGGCAGGGGAGGCGTAGAAGTCCGTCGTCTTCACGGATCGATCGGTGTCATCGGCTAAGCCGCTGGTCTGACCCTCGGGCGTAGACCCAGGGACCGGATCGCGGGGATCCCGGTGGTTGGGCTGCACCCGGTCCATGACAGGTAGCCATTCCAGGGAGATCGACTCAGCGAGTGACGTCTGAGTGACGCGGTGACCGCGCGCCGTCCAAAGGAGGCGGAGCAAGGCGCACACGGGAGCCGCGAGATGACAGTGACGGGTTTTCCCGTCACTCGTCATGCGGGCAGGGCGGCGGCCTCACGTCGGTGCCCTGCCCGTTTGATGAGGAAACAGCCCCCCCGGGGGGCCACCCAGGGGACCGCGGACAGGCACCTGAAGAGGAGGCACTTGTGATCACCAGTCTGACAGACCAGGAACGCGACGACCTGTCACGGAAGAACGCTGAGGCGAACAAGCACAGCGAGGACAACGCCCGTGCCCGGGGCGGCCAGTGATGGTCGGCAGCGAACAGGCCAGGGCGGACGACAGCCCGGCGCCAGCCGCCGGGTACATGGTCGTGGCGTATCAGCGTTCCGCCGCAGTGTGTGAGGTCGCCAGCGTAGGCGCCGGCCTCAACGGGACGGACGCCAGCTACTTCGCTCACGAACTGCGCGAGGAGTTCCCAGGCGCGATCGTGGCGATCCTTCCCAAGAACTAGGCCTAGTCGCTCTGATCAGCCCCGATGGTCGTAGGTCGGGTTCGACTCCCGACCGGGACGCTCCGGCCCGCCGCCTCGATCGGCGTGGGCCGCACTTCCCGGACCGGCCGCCGCCCCGTCGGGGCTCCCTCGCGGCCCCCGGCTCTTCTCTGTCCCTTCGACATGGGAGCTCCCATGCTCAATTACGTCGGCGGCCACCGGGCCGACACCCCACACGACTTCTTCGAACTCGCCCTCGGCGCCCCCGTCGACCTCTGGCTCGGGGTCGAGGGCGAGAGCGAGGAGGAGCGCGCGGCCCGGTTGGACGCTGCCTGCGACATCATCACCGACCCGGAGTTCTACGACCTGCCCGCCCGCGTCATCCACCACGACCCGGAGCTGTTCAACGTGGTGGCGCTGCCCCGCCTCCCCCGCCGCCGCCCGGTCCGTCGGAGGGCGGCTGCATGAGCGAGGGGCTGACGCTGGACGACCTGTCAATGCCGCTGCGGGCGCTGCGCCTGCTCACTGTGGACTTCGGGCACCTTCCGGCACCGATGCTGGACCTGTCCACCATCTTCCCGGACCGGCTGAAGCTGGCCTTCCACTACGACCTGGCCGACTTCGAAGCATGGCGTGAAGCGCTGGGCATCGCCCCGGACACTGTGGAGCACGGTACGCAGGGTCCGGACGGCGGGACGCGCGTGCTGAAGGCGTCCATCGAGTACGCGGGCGCGGTGCTTGAGCTGGTGGCCTACGCCGACATGCCCGACCCGGCACTGACCGGAGCGGCCTGATGTCGGCCGCGTGGGGCAAGTGCTTCGACCCGTCCGGCGCCCGCTACGGCGTGCCCACGTACCCCTGGAAGCTCGCCCCTGACGGGCTCGCGACGCGCCGGCAGTTACGGGCCCGTGGCCTGCGCCCGGGTGGCCAACCGGTAGCGGCTCAGGCCATGCGTATGAACCGGCGCACCGGGACCCCCAGGGTCGCCTACCTCTACCACGTCGACCGCGCGCTTCCGGTGCGGCCGATGACCTCCCGTAAGTGGGGCGCGCTCGCGCTGGCGATGCTCGCCCGCCGCACGTGCCCGAAGTGCGGTGTCACCTACAGCTACTGCCTGCCGACCTCGCTCGGCATGTGTGTGCTGTGCGCCTACCCCGACGAACACGAAAGGAAGTGATCGCATGGACAGGGAGTGGAAGGTAGCCGCCCGCAGGGCGGTGCACTGGAGTCTGCCGGTCGGTCTGACCGGCTTGTCACTGGGCTGGACGGTTTACGCGGTGGGGGAGATCCTCGCCCATCAGGCCCCGGCGCCGCTCGCGTACACGGTGGCCGGTATCTACGACGCGGTGTGGCTGTACGCGCTGGCGATGGAGACCGCGCACCGCCGGCAGGGCTCCAACGGGACGCTCCCGGCGGTGCTCGGGTGGCTGTTCCTGGTCACCTCGGTCGGGGTGCTGGTCACCCACGGCCTGTTGTACGCCACGGCTGTCGTCGCGGTGATCGGCGCGGTGGTTCCGGCCGCCGCCAAGGCCACGCTGATCATGGCTGTGGAGCGGGACACCACCCGCATCTCCTGCGCAGCACAGCAGCAGATCGACGCTGTGCGCAGCGCGACGCGGGATCAGGTGGCGATCGGCCGCGCGGTCACCCGGGCCAAGGCCGACCGGCACAAGACGGCAGCCCACCTGGAGCGCGAGGAGCACACCGCCCGCGGCCAGGCGCACAAGGTGCGCCACGAGGCTGCCGAGAAGCTGACGAAGCTCACCTCAGAGCACCCGGCCGCGGACCTCCCCGAGGAGGTTCCGGCGCTGTTCTCCGATGAGGACCTGGCCCGGGTGCTGGGCCAGTGGACACAGGAGGGTGTGTCCCTGGGTGTGTCCCCTGTGTCCCCGCAGGTCGGCCCCGTGTCCCCGGTGCCGGAACTCCCCGCGCCGCAGGGCGAGGGACACACTCCGCTGGACTGGCCGGCTTTGGCTGCGGTGGCTGCCGTGGCCGGCGTCGAAACTCCCGAGCCGGGTGAGCCGCTGACCGAGGAACAGCTCATGGTGGTGCTGCGGTGGCTGCGCCACTCGGAGAACCCCCCGCTGTCCTACCGCAAGGCGCTGGCTGCGTACCGCGCGGCGGGCTTTTCCGCGAAGGAAGAGCGGGTGCGCAAGGCGTACGCCGCCCTGATCGATGCGGAGGACGCACAGCCGTAAGCCGGCCTCCGGCACACACCAATGAGGGCCAGCCCACGGGAATTGGGCTGGCCCTCGTTGCGACTGCCGGAAGCAGTCGAGACCAGTGAAGCAGACCCGGTGAGCCCCGGCGAGCGGCACCTTCGCAGACCCGGCGCGCAGACCCGGCGAGCGCCACAGAAACCAAATCCCATGAATCCGCAGGGGCGCGCGGGCCATGCCCGCGTGTCCACGATCACCAAGAACGGAGGGGGTGTGGGAAGGAAGAAACAGCAAGGTCCGGGCGAGGACACGTACGGGCAGATGGCAGGCGGAATCGGCGTTCTCGCCATCGCCTTCGGAGGCCTCGCCACCCTCAAGGACAAGCTGGGCCTGTCCTGGCCGGCCACGGTGCTGCTCACCGCCGGCGGGCTGGTCGGACTCGGCTACCTGGCGTGGAGGATCCGTTGGGGCGTCCCGCGCCTGTGGGCGCGCCAACCGGATACCTCCCCGGCAGCCCAACAGACGTCCCTGCAACAGGAATCCCCTGTCCAGGCCGTCGAGGGGCAGGGGCCCGGTCAGTCGGTAGGCGAAGCACAGGTGCCTGTCGAGGCCTCGCCGGGAGGGGATGAGAGCCACCCGCAACTGACCATGGTGCTCAGCCGGGTTGGGGCCATCGGCAGGGATGAACGAGTCCGTGCCGGTGACGTCACGATCGAGACGCTGCCAGGTATCGGCACCGTCTACGACTTCCTGGTGCCTGAGGGCCGCACCCACGACGACGTGGCAAAACGGCTCGGTCCGATCGCGTCGATGTTCGGCGTCACCCGCCTGCACCTGAAGCTGGAGACGAGCAGGAAGACCGAGCGCAGTGTGCGTCTTCTGGTGCTGAACGAGCCCCCGTTCAGCCGGCCGTTCCCGGCGCCGACCCGGCAGGAGATCCAGACGTTCGCGGGGGTTCCCCTCGGACACGAGGTCACCGGCCGGCTCGCCGGGGTGCCCACCTTCGACAAGGCATCCCTGCTGGTCGGCGGCATGACCCAGATGGGCAAAACGACGCTGATCAACGGGCTCATCACGTGCCTGCTGATCGCGTACGGCGACTTCGACCTGTACCTGCTCGACGGCAAGCTGTGCGGGCTGACCAGGTTCGAAAAGCTCGCCGTGCGCTACGAGGCGTCGGACGACCCGGCCGTCCTGGAGAGCATGCTCGATGAGCTGCTTGTCCGCGTGGACGACCGGTACACGCAGTTGCAGGACGCCATCCGCAACCGGCAGCCCGCACCGGTGTTCAAGCCGGTGTTCTTCATCATCGACGAGGCCGCCGACTTCTACACCGACAACGGCACCAAGGAGTCAAAGGAACAGGTTCGCCGGGTAGAGGACAAGTCGCGTTCCCTGGTGGCGAAATCTCTGGAATCCGGGATTTCCACGGTGATGCTGACGCAGCGCCCGGCCAGGGATGCGATTCCGGTGAAGGTGCGGGATCAGTTCCTGTACCGGATGTGTCTGTATGTGGCATCGGAAGGAAGCGCGAAGGTCGCCCTCGGGGACTCTTACTTCGATACGGTCGCCCCCATTCACCCGGCGCTTCTCGATCCGGACGTCAAGGGTCAGGGTGTGTTGTTCGCGAACGGCTCGTCAACTCTGCTCCGGGGCTTCAATTTCTCGGACGAGTTCATCTGGGGTGTGGTCGACGAAGTCCATGCCCGGCGTGAACAGGCGATCCCGGATTCTCCGCTGAAGCAGGCCATCGACATCATGCGCAATGACGGTGTCGAGTTCATGCCCACGGCCGAACTCGCCCCGTCGCTCGGGATCACAGAAAGCGATCCGGCAGAGCGTGGAAAGCAACTGAGCCGTCTTCTCGGTGTTCCCGCCGACAAGGGCGCCAAGGGTGTGCGGGGCTACCGGCTGGCCGATCTCACCACAGCCGCCATGTCCCGTTCGTGACCGCCATCCCGCACCGCCAACACCACCGCCAGGCCACCGCCACCCAGCCTGCCCGGGTGGCGGTCACCCCAGCCTGGGTGGCGGTGGTCCGGCGGTCACCCGGCGGTGCCGGGTGGCGGTGCTGACCAGTGAAAACGATCAACTCTCCAGGAAAGAGGGAGGAGGCCCGTTGCGTGCCTCTACAACCGTCACCATCGGCGTAGGAGCGACCGCGGCCGTCCTCGTGGCCGCGCTCGTCCAGGGCGCCGGCGACGACCCCGTGTCCACGGCGCTCAGCCTGACCGTCCCCAGCCAGTACAAATCCCTGATCGAGGACGCGGGACATACCTGCTCCGAGGTCACCCCGAACCTGCTCGCCGCGCTTTTGACACAGGAATCCGGCTTCAAGCCGAAAGCACAGTCCCAGGTCGGCGCGGAAGGCATCGCACAGTTCATGCCATCCACCTGGCAGGCCCACGGAATCGACGGCAACGGTGACGGCAAGCGCGACGTGTGGGACCCCGCCGACGCGATTCCCTCAGCGGCCGCATACCTCTGCGGCATAGCCAAGGACGTCAAGGACGTTCCCGGCGACAAGCAGAGCAACATGTTGGCCGCCTACAACGCCGGAAGCGGAGCAGTCCGCAAATACGGAGGCATACCTCCCTACAAGGAGACACAGAACTACGTCAAATCCATTCAGGCACTAGCGCAACAGCCGTCCGGCGGGAAAACCGCGACCACAACGCAGGCCGAAACTGCGATCAGCGTCGCGAAAGACATGATCGGCACCCCGTATTCGTGGGGCGGTGGAAACGCCTCCGGACCCAGCACGGGAACCTGCTGCTCCCCCAAGGGCCGTTCCGGAACAGATATTTCCGGGTTCGACTGTTCCGGGCTCACGCTCTACGCCTACGCGAAGGCGGGTATTTCCCTGCCCCGCACGGCGGCCGAACAGTACGCGGCCTCGGAGCCGGTCAAGCCTGGTGATGTACACCCCGGGGATCTCGTCTTCTACGGCTCCAGCCTCACGAGCATTCACCACGTCGGCATCTCCATCGGCGGCGGCTGGATGATCGACGCCCCCCGCCCCGGCACACAGGTCCGCTACGACCCCATTGACGTCATGACCGACCTGATCGCCGTCGCCCGCCCCACCTCCCACGGCAACAAGGAGATCTGATCCATGTCCAAGTTCACCGTCCTCGCCAAGCCCGTCGACATGTCCGGCGGCTTCAAGGACTTCTTCGACACCATCGGCCTGACCGGCGGCGGCCTGGTCACCAAGGGCATCGCCGCTGTGATCGCCGTGATCGCAGTCCGCATGCTGCTGCAGCTGTCGGGCGACCCCAAGGGCGCTCTGCGGAAGGGGTCGATGGCCGTCGGCACGCTGTTCGTCGCTGTGGTGCTCGCGCTCTACGGCGACACCCTGTTCTCCACCGTCACCCAGGCCAAGGGCTGATCATGGCGGACAAGGGCAACAACCCGTGCGACAAGATCGACGGCTCGGCACGGGAGTTCTGCGAAAAGGACCTGAACGGACGCAGTTACCACGGCAACGGTGGAGGCGGGGGCCTCACCAACGGCGCCTCCCAGCATGTCAGGGAACTCGCTGACAGCCTGCTCAAGAAGATCACTGATCTGGTCGCGCCGAAGCATGCGTGGGCGCCGCAGAAGTCCGACAGCGTGGTGTACGAGCCGTTCTTGTGGCTCGGCCAGCATCTTGCCGTCGCCATCTTCGTGTGCGTGGTCGTCGTGTGCGCCCTGACCGCCTGGCAGGGCGCACCCCGTCTGAAACAGATGGGGGCGTCGACGGGGTGGACCCTGGCGGCCGTTGCCGGCATGGCATCGGTGCCGGGGGCCGTGATGCTGCTGAACAGGGCCGTGAGCGCTGCGTTCACAGCCGCGTTCGACAGCAACGAGTCGACCCTGTTCAGCGTCATCCGTGACGATCTGAAGCACGGGGCGGATGCGGGGAACCCGTTGGGGATCCTGCTGATCATCTCCGCGCTCGTGGTGGCTCTCGCTTTCGCAGCGCTGGTGTTCATGACGCGCCAGATCGGGATCCTCGCGTTCGTGTGTATGGCTCCCCTGGTGCTGGCCTCCCTGGCACGCGGGGGCGACATGACCGCGGTCAAGGAGTGGGCGCAGCGGCTGCTGGGGCTGATCTTCGCCCCGCTCGCGCTGCTGCTGATCTCACCGTTCGTCGAGTTCAGCCACGGTGCGCTGGTCCTGGACACCGTGCTGCTCATCGCCGCGGACGTCCTGATGCTGCGGATGATCTTCCACGGGGTGCCCTACTTCGGGCCCAAGGTGGCCCGTGCCGCCCGGACGCTGGTGGAACGCAACACCACCCATCCCCTGGCACGGGCGGTCGTCAGGGCCGGCGCGCCGGACTTCTACGAGCAGGAGAACACTCCCCGGGGCCCGCGCACGGTGGACACCCCGCGCCGCGCCATGTCCCAGGACCGCGGTGTCCTGTTCGCCGCCTACGGCATCAAGCAGGACAAGAGGTCGGGACGGCTGACCACCGCGTCCGCTGTTGCCAAGGCCCGGCGGGATGAGACCGACCGCGTGGCCCGCAGCTCGCAGATCAGCCAAGCGCGCCGGCAGGCGCGGGCTGCCGTCCAGACACCCAACCCCAACCCCAACCGCACGCCGAACCCCCGTCCGGTGCGCAACCGGCCGAACAACCCGTAGGAGGGAAAACCATGTACTCCCTGACCCCCGGCTATCGCATTCCCGCCCTGCAGCGCGGACTCAGTCCCGTCGAGACTCTGCTGACGAAAGCGAACGCCGGGGTCGGGGGCGCCGTCCTCATGTCGGCGGTGATCACCCCGCCGCCCGCATGGACCTTCGGCGCAGTGGGCGCGGCCGCGATGCTGCTCAATGTGGCGCCGGGGCCCCGCTCGATCGCCCGGTGGGTGACCGTCGGCTACCGGCACTGGCGCGAGCGCACCGTGCCCGCCTCCGTGGTCGCCCAGTCCGGAGCGACCACGACCTGGGCGCTGTACCCGGAGCATGGCACCATGCAGGACCCGCAGCGCAGGGCCGCCTTTCATGCCGCGTTCTCGCGCGCCCTCGCGTTCGCCGGCGGCCAGGCCCGCAGCGCGGGCATCCAGGTCCACGTCACCCACCACACCACCGTCCGCGACCACACCGCCCACACGCAGACGATCTCCGTCCACGTCCCCAAGGGGCTGGTCGGCCACCCCTGCCGGGTCATCGGGACCCTGGAGGGCGAGTTCGCCGCTCTCGGCGTCCTGACGCCCATCACACCGGAGCCGATTCCCGCCGTGACCGGCCGGGGCCCCGGCTGGGCCGCTCTGGACGACGGCCGCTACGCGGCGACCGCACGGGTCACCGCATGGCCCGAAGAGACCGGTTCAGACCTCATGCCGAAGCTGCTCCTGGGCCAGGACGCGGACCGGTCGTTCGCCGTCCTGTACCGGCCTCTGCCGCCAGGCCAGTCGCGCCGGTCGGCGAAGTGGCAGCGCGCTGCGGCAGAAGCCTTCACCGCCGACAAGGTGAAGCAGGACGCGAACGAGATCGCCAGCGGAACGACGCACGGCGCACTTGTCCAGGGCGCGACCCTCGTGGACCTCGACGCTTACCTGACGGTGTGGGGCGACAGCCCGGAGACCGTCATCGACGCCCGCTGGCAGGCCTCGCTCGATGCCGACCGGCACCGCATTCACCTCGACTGGCTGGCAGGCCAGCAGCACCGCGCTCACGTGATGAACACCCCCCACGGAGCCACCACCAGGAAAGGGGCGCTCCTGTGATCCGCCTGCCCTCCAACCACGCCGCGATCACGGCGCCGCTGGTCGCGTCCAGCACCGCTTTCCCTGGCATCCCGATCGGACGGTCGCTGCTCGACGGGCGCCCGTTCCGCCTTTCCCCCGTCCTGACCGACGCCGCCGTGCTGCCGTCGACGAACAGCCTCGCCCTGGGCGGACTCGGCTCCGGCAAGTCGACGACGGCGAAGGCACGGATCCGCCGCGAAGTCCTCCACCACGCGCATCAGGCCGTCATCATCGACAGCTTCGGCGAGGACGACGCCGGAGAGTGGGCTCCGCTCGTCCGCTCCCTGGGGGGCCACGTCATCGAAGCCGGCGCCTTCACGCTGAACCCGTGCAGCCCGATGTTCCCGCCCGAGGTCCGCGAGCAGCTGATCCGGTCATTGATCGCCGCTGTCGAGCCCGGCGCACTCACCCACCAGGCCGCCCACGCGCTGCAACACGCCTTGAACCATCCGAAGGCAACGTCGCTGAACGGGCTGGTGGACGCTCTGGTCCGCCCCGAGGACGGACGGTGGCCGTCGGCGAAGCTCACCGAGTGGGGCGAGGGCGCGGCCATCGCGCTGTCCCGCTACACCGAGGGCTCACTGCGCGGCTTGTTCGACGGCCAGAACGCAAGCCTTCCCGAGACGGACCTGCCGATCCTCTCCTTCGACTTCACCGGCCTGGACCGCAACGGCCCCGCAATCCCGTCGCTGATGGCCGCGGTGTCGTGCTGGGCAGAACACGTCTGGCTGCGCCAGTCGACCGCCGTGCACCGGCACCTGGTGCTCGAGGAAGCGTGGCAGATCCTGCTGTCCCCGGCCACGAGCGAGCTGATCCAGCGGCAGCTGAAGAACTCACGGAAAGCGGGGCTGTCCCTGGACGTGGTGATGCACACGCTCTCCGACCTTGGCGACGGCAAGGCACAGGACCTGGCGCGCCTGTGCGAGATCGCCCACGTCGGACGCCTGAACCCGGAAGAAGCGGCCATCGTCGGCGCCCTGCTCGGCCTGCCCGTCTGGGCGGTCGAACAGATCCCGACGCTGGAACCGGGCCAGGCCGTGTGGAAGGTCGGCCCCGACTACGTCGACATCATCGAAACCGTCCTCAGCGACGAGGAAGCCGAGCTCACCGACACCTCCTCGCGGCGCCGCAAGGCACAGCAGGCCCTGGCCGTCGAGACGGTCCAGGATGCCAACCAGGAACCCGCCGCAACGGAGACGGAGTTCGGCGTCGACAGCGACTACGACGGCTACAGCGAAAACCTGGCGGACACGGGGGCACCGGTCGAGCAGCACACCGACGACGGTGCCTGGGACTGGGAGATGCCTCCGAACGTCATCGACACCCGGCACCAGGACGTCCTCCATGCCGCGATGGAAGGCCGGTGCAGCGAGGCCGCCCAGATGGCAGCCATCGGCGAGCGAGAGGACATCAACACCCACGGAATCAACTCGGATCAGGCCATTTCGTGGCTTGAGACCCGGGCTCAGGTGGCGGAACTGTGCGACAACCCCGACCAAGCGGCGCAGCTCCGCGCTACCGTCGCCCGCATGGGTAAAGACGTCGAATGGTGGCGGCAGCCCACGATCGGTGACACTGCGACAGCAGCGTGGCACAGCGCACCTCAGCCGCCCACACCCGCACCGACTCCTGACGCCGACGCACCCGTGCGACCGCGCCGCCGCACCTGGCCCTACATCGCGGCGATCGCAACCCTGGGCCTCGTTGGCGCGTGCGTGGCACAGAACTCCCAGGACCAACAGCATGCCCAGCAGCGCCAGGAGAAGGCCGCCGCCTACAAGGGCAGGTCCGGCGCCGCGGTCCGTATCGACGGGGTCGACGCCGATGTCGTGGCCCACTGGAGCACCGACAGGGAGCGCGTCGTCGTGGAACTGCGCTCCTACTTCGACCGCAACGCAAAGTTCCTGCGGATCGATGCCTCATCAGGTCAGAGCGCCCAGAGCACCCGTGGGGAAGACAGATGGTTCCCCAAAACTCCCGAAGTCGCCCTGCCAGTCAAGGATCCTCTCGCCGACGTGACAGTCCGGATAGCGGTTGGCGGAAAACGTTGGAAGGAAGGCATGAAGCCGTACTCCCGGACAGTCCGACTGACTCCGACCGGCATCGCGTACGACTCCGAGACCGGGGAGAAGCTCCCGTCCGATCTCTGACCCACGCTCCTGTATCCCCCTGACGGCTCGCATCCCACGAGGATGCGGGCCGTCTCTCCTTTCAGGGCACTCTGCCTGGTCCTCGCCTAGACCGTGGCCTGCGCGGCCTGAGCCTGCGGCCCATCGTCCCCAACCACCCGCCGTAGTTCCAGCTCCGGTTCAACCCCGCGCTCCACATCCACGCCACCCTCCCCGCCCCCACCCCGGCGGGCGACGACTTCGGCGACGAACCCGACAACATCCACCCGCCCCAACGCTGACCCCTGTGCGCTCCGCCCGGTCCAGGACCGCCCACCTGGCGCGCCCGCGCCATCGAACCCGAACGGAATCCCATGAAGCAGCAGCAAAACGCGTTCTGGGTCGGCACCTACCACGGACGCCACGACGGCACCCCGGTCACGGTCACCGCCACCCGCGACGACACGCGCCCCGAGCCCTACGCCTGGACGTGCACCTGCGGGGCGTTCCAGGACTTCCCCACCGAGCATGGCCTGTTCCCCACTGCCTGGCGGCACACCCACCCCACGCGCTTCGACCAGCTGCGGCAGTGGGCCGCCCGCCGGTTCCGCACTCGCCACGCCCGCTGACCTGACGCCCTGCCTGGTCCTCGTCCGCCCGCCCTGCGGGCCCGGCGAGCACCGGACAGGCCGCCCGGCCAACCCTGCACCGCCCCCGAGAGACAAGGAGATCCTGTTGTGGCGAACATCAACGGCACCAGCGGTACCGACTTCCCGTGGCGGCGCTTCCTGTACCCGTTCGCCATCGCCGGCGCGGTCGTCGTCGGCGGCTGGGGACTGGTTGCCGCCCTGGCCTGGCTGCTCAACATCGCCGCCCACACCGCAACCGTCATCGCACACGCTGCCGGACCCATCGGCGTTGGCGGCATCACCCTCAAACTCTTCAGCTCCAAGCGCTGACCTGCAAAAAGGAGCGCCATGTTCGAGATCCGCGTCATCTGCAAGCCGGACGACGCCGACCGCATCGGCCAGGCCCTGGCCACCGCGTTCGACACCGGCCCGGCACGCCAGTACCCCACCCGCGACGGCAAGCGCACCCGCCTCTACATCACCGCCGACCACCGGCCCACCACACCCGAAAGCGAGTGACCATGTCCTTCGGAGAGACCCCGATCACCATCATCGGCAATCTGACCGCAGACCCGGAACTGAAGTTCACCGACTCCGGTCAGGCCCTGGCCAAGTTCACAGTCGCTTCCACCCCGCGCGCCTTCGACCGCGAGGCGAACCAGTGGAAGGACGGCACGTCCACGTTCTTCCGCTGCGCCGCCTGGCGCGCGCTCGCCGAGCACGTCGCCGAATCCCTTGGTAAGGGCTCGCGGGTGGTGCTGTCCGGCCGAATCCGGCAGCACGACTGGAAGACCCCGGAAGGCGACAACCGCTCCATGCTCGCCGTCGAGGTCGACGAGATCGGCGCCTCGCTGCGCTTCACCACGGTCACGATCAACGCCAAGCGCACCGGCGGAAACAGCGCCGCCACGTCCGGTGCCCCGTGGAACACCGGGGACAACCGGCCCGAGCAGGGCAACGAGCCGCCGCTCTAGATACGCCCGGGGCGACCGCACCTCTCGCCAAAGACACGCGGTCGCCCCGGCCAACCAGTCCACAACCAACCTGTTGGAGGCACATCCCACATGCCCTCGCATCCCGTCGTGCCGCCGGAGGGCGGCAACATCAGCCTGTGCACCGGGTCCGGTGCGCTGGACCTGGCCGTGGAAGCCGTCAGCGGCCTGCCCACGGTCCTGGTCGGCGAGAAGGACCCGGCCGCCTCCCGCCTCCTCGCCGCCCGCCTGCCCCATGCCCGCAACCTCGGAGACATCACGGCCGTCGACTGGCCCGCGCTCGCTGCCAAGATTGCGCGTCCGGCGGCGCTGACCGCCGGGTTTCCCTGCCAGGACATCTCCAACGCCGGACCTCGGGGAGGGATCGCCGGTGACCGCTCCGGACTCTGGAAAACCATCGCCCGCGCCGTTCGCCATCTTCGACCCCGACTCGTGTTCCTGGAAAACGTCGCTGCCCTGCGAAGCCGGGGACTCGACGTCGTCGCCGCCGACCTGGCCACGATCGGGTACGACGCGCGGTGGATGTGCTTACGCGCTGGAGATCCCGAAGTCGGCGCCTGCCACCGCCGGGACCGCTGGTTCGCCGTCGCGTATCCCACTGCTGAAGACCCCCACCTCACAGCTCGGCAGGAACGGCGGACCGCAGCACCCGGACAAGCGCAAGGCGGGTGGGCACGGGCCGACGCTGGAGGACGAAGTGGTCTTCTTGCTGCCCCCGGCCGAAGCCTGAGGCTGCTGCCCACTCCGGCCGCCGCCGACGGCACCGGAGGCCCCGGCACCTCACCCAAGCGGCAGGGCGGGATGAACCTGCGCACCGCCGTAACCCTGCTGCCCACCCCCGCCGCGCGGGACTGGAAGTCCGGTGCCTCCAACCTGATCGGCACCAACTCCCGCCCGCTGAACGAGGTGGTCGTCAACCTGCTGCCCACCCCGACCGCCGCCCGCTATGGCCGCAACCGATCCGACTCGCCAGGTGCGAGCTCTCGCCCGTCCATCGAGTACCTGGCTCGCGACTTGGCCGACGGCTCACGGTGGGTGGCCACCAACGGCACCGACTACGGGCCCGCCATCCGGCGTTGGGAGCAGGTGCTGGGACGCCGGGCGCCGGAGCCGACAGAGCCGGGCACCAAGGGCAACCGCCGGCTGTCTCCAGCGTTCGTGGAGTGGATGATGGGCGCCGATCCGGAGTGGGTGACCGGCCCCGACCTGGGCCTGTCCCGTTCTGACCAGCTCAAGATCCTCGGCAACGGCGTCGTCATCCACCAAGCCGCACTCGCCTACCGCACGTTGCTGGCCGCCGACGCGCCCAACGCTGCGGAACCCGCCCCGTCCCAGCTCGCCCTGGACATCGCCTGAAGACGCCCGGGGCGACCGCACCTCTCGCCAAAGACACGCGGTCGCCCCGGCCAACCAGTCCACAACGAACCTGTTGGAGGCATCCAGCATGACCCATCGCACCGCCATGCGGCGAGCACACTTGCTCTCCGCAGCTATGGCCGCCGCCGCGCGCGACTGGCACGTCCACCCGCTCCGCCCCGGCAGCAAGGCATCCGCGCTGCACGGCGAACACGCCTGCCCCCACACAGGCGAGTGCGCCGGCGGACACGTGAAGTGGGAACAGCGCGCCACCACCGACCCCGACCGCATCCGAGCCGCATGGTCCGCGGGCGCGTTCAACGTCGGCATCGCCACCGGACCTTCCGGCCTGGTCGTCATCGACCTGGACATGCCCAAGGAGAACAGCGGGAAGGCCAGCTCGGACGCGCCTGACGGCGCGACGACCTTTTCGGCGCTCTGCGAGCGCGCCGGAGTGCCATGGCCGACGACCTACACGGTGCGGACGCCCTCCGGCGGCATGCACCTGTACTTCACGGCCCCGCCCGGCGTGCGCCTGCCCTGTACGGCCAAGACCATGGCGCCGAACGTCGATACCCGGGCGTGGGGCGGCAACATCGTCGCCGCAGGCAGCGTCACCACAGCCGGAGCGTACGAGGTGACCGACAACGCCCCCGTGGCGGTGCTGCCCGCGTGGCTGCTGCACCGCCTTCGGCCCACGCCCACACCAGCCCCGGCGCCCGCCCCGCTGCTGATCCCGGGCGGGGCCACCCGCCGGGCCACGGTGGCGCTGGAGCGGGAGACCGCGCGGGTCAGCAAGGCGCCGGAGGGGCAGCGCCATCACCTCCTTCTCACCCGCACGATCGCCATCGGACGCTTCGTCGTCTGGGGCGAGATTGCCCGGGACGTGGTCGAGGTGGCATTTGGGGCGGCAGGTGAGGCGGCCGGACTGCCCGCGGCCGAGTGCCGCGCGACGATCCGGGACGCGCTGGCCTACTCCGCCCGTACCTGCCGCGCCCCGGTGACGGCATGAGGCCCCGCCCGCCCCGCCCGCAGCCCAAATGCCCACCGGACACGGCCGGTCGCCCTGGCTCCGCCACCAGCGCGGTACGCCCGACTGAGAGGTGCGGCCAAGGAAAGGCCGCCCGTCAGGGCGTCCTTTCATCTCTTCCTCTCGACCGGCACTCCAGCAGCCCGACCGGCGGTGACGGTCGCTTCCCCGTGGCCTGGCTCCACATCGGCGCGCCGCGCGGCGCCACTCCCACGGCTACCTCGAAGTGCCTGTGTGGCTGGGACGCAAGCGCCATCGGCCACCGCAAGGTGCTCGACCTGATCGCTGACCACGAAGCCCACCGAGACCTCTGCCCGCTCCGCACCACCCAGGAAAGGAGGAACGCCGCATGACCAGCACCAACCCGCCCGCACCGCTGATCGACGGCGCGGCCCTGCTCGATGAGGTCGAAGCGTTCCACCGTCGCTTCAACGTCTTCCCCACCGAGTCCGCCTACGTCGCCGTTGCCCTGTGGGACGCCCACGCGCACCTGCTGGACGCGTTCGAGTCCACCCCACGCCTGGCTTTCCTCTCCCCGGAGCCGGGCTCCGGCAAGACGCGAGCGCTGGAGATCTGCGGCACCCTGGTCCCGCAGCCGATGGTCGCCGTCAACGCGTCACCAGCCGCGCTGTTCCGCGCGGTCTCCGGGATGGACTCCGGCCGTCCCACGATCCTGTTCGATGAGATCGACACCGTCTTCGGCCCCAAGGCCAAGGACAATGAGGAGCTGCGCGGCCTGCTGAATGCTGGCCACCGCCGAACCGGCGTCTCATACCGGTGCGTTGGGGATGGTGGCACCCAAAGTGTGCAGGCGTTCCCCTCGTACGCCGCGGTCGCCGTCGCCGGTCTCGGCTGGCTGCCCGACACGATCCTGACCCGCTCCGTCATCATCCGCATGCGCCGCCGGGCACCCAATGAGACCGTGGAGTCCTTCCGCAGCCGCCTTCACGAACCCGAGGGGCGCGCCCTGCGTGACCGCCTCGCCGCGTGGGCGGACACCGTCCGCGGCCCGTTGCAGGACGCCTTCCCCGAGATGCCCGACGGGGTCTCCGACCGGCCCGCGGACGTGTGGGAACCCCTGCTCGCAATCGCCGACGCGGCCGGCAGTGACTGGCCGCAGCGCGCCCGCGAAGCGTGCGTCGAACTGGTCACCGCAGCCACCGTTGGGGACAAGGCGTCCCTGGGCATCCGGCTGTTGACCGACCTGCGCGACGTCGTGTTCAACGGCGCCGATCGGATGCCCACGGCGCAGATCCTTGCCGCGCTCAACGCCATGGACGAGGCGCCGTGGGCCGACATGGGCGGCAAGCCGCTCGATTCCCGGCAACTGGCCAAGCGACTCGGGGAGTACGTCACCGCCGACAACACCCCGATCAAGGCGCGCAACATCCGCACCGGGGCGGGAGTCGTCAAGGGCTACTACGCGGCCGACCTATACGACGCGTGGAAGCGCTACTGCCCCGCGCCGAAGGAGTCCGCTACACCCGCCACGAACACCGACTAGCCACCATCTGACCAGCGGAAACGGTGTAGCGGCTGTTACCCACGCAACCCGCTACGCCCCCGCTACGGACACCCCACAGCCGCTACAACCTCCGAGTGCGTAGCGGCTCTGTCCGCTACATCCCGCGCCGCCGCTACGCCGGAATCAGGATCTGACCTGCGGCGTAGCAGCCGTGACGCATGTAGCGGATCTACGAGAAGGGGGCACCAAGCCCCTCACCCCGAACACAACAGCAGAGAGGACCGCGGCATGAACGCCCGCGTGCGGGACGAGAAGCTGACCATCAAGGAGGTCATCGCTGACCTCAAAGTGGCCCCGGCGACTTTCTACCGGTGGCGCCAGCTCGGGAAAGGACCCCGCTCGATCAAGCTGCCGAACGGGGACGTGCGCATTCGTCGATCCGAGTACGAGCGCTGGCTTGCGGAGCGGGAGGACGCTGCGTGAGCACCGAGAACGACACCCCTGCCGGGCGCCCTCGTGGGTCGGCTCGGCCGGGCTACTCCTTCGACGTCAAGCTGTGGAAGGTGTCCAAGACCGGCCGCAAGTCCCGCCCGTGGCGCCTTCGGTGGGTGGTCGCAGGGCAGGTGCACGGCGACACGTTCACCACGTCGGCTCTCGCGGAGAGTCGACGAAACGAGCTGTGGCAGGCCATGAATCGACGCGGTGAAGCGTTCGAGATCGAATCCGGTCTGCCTGAGTCCGAGGTGCGCGCAGCCGCCGAAGCCGCCGAAGCCGCCGAAGCCGCCGAGGCGGCGGACGCCGAACCGCCCTTGAGGTGGTTCGAGTTCTGCCGGAAGTACGTGGCCGGGCGGTGGCGCACGAGTGCGGCCAAGAGCCGTGAAGGCATGGCTGACGGTCTCGCGGCCGTGACGCTCGCCATGGTCAAGCGTGGGGGCGACACCCCCGAGGATGAGTCCCTTCGGCTGGCCTTCCGATGGGGGATCGTGCCCGCGAACGAGGGGGAGGACCCGCCGGCCGAACTCAAAGCCGCGTACGACTGGGTCACGACGGCCGACCGGCCGTTGGGCGATGTCTGCGACGCTGAGGTGTTCGAGGGTGTGCTGTACCGCGTCAGCTACAAGCTGGACGGCACCCCGGCCGCGGGCGACACGTACAAGCGCCGGCGCCGGGCCCTGAACGCCGCTCTCGAACACGCAGTTGCCACGGGGAAGCTCCCAGAGAACCCACTTCAGCGGACCCGCCGAAAGCGCGTCGGCTCCAACGACGTGGTGGATCCGCGGGTGCTGGTGAACGCCGTACAGGCGCGGCAGTTGCTCACGTCCGTCTCGTACGTCGGATCGTGGGATCGCTGCCGCGGGCGGCGCCTGGTGGCCTTCTACGCGGTCCTGTATTACGCAGGGCTCCGGCCTGCTGAGGCGGTCGGGCTACGGCTGTCGGACTGCCACCTTCCAGAGAAGGGCTGGGGCACGCTGACGCTGCGGGAGACACGCCCCGTCTCTGGCAAGCAGTGGACCGACTCCGGGGAGCGCCACGACCGGCGGGGCCTGAAGGCGCGCGAGGCGTCCACTGACCGGCCGGTACCCATTCCACCGGTCCTGGTCGCCATCCTCCGGGCTCACCTGAAGGAGTTCGGGACCGCCAAGGAAGGGCGTGTGTTCGGGAACGAGCGTGGGGGAGTGGTCGGCTCGTCTACCTACTGGCGAGTGTGGGAGGAAGCGCGAGAGTACGCGCTCCCCCCGGAGCGCATCGACTCGCCGTTGGCTGGGCGCCCGTACGACCTGCGGCATGCCTGTATCACGCGGTGGTTGAACGCGGGGGTGCCCATCGCCGAAGTGGCTCGCCGGGTCGGCAACTCTCCAGAGGTGATCCACCGCCGGTATCACGGCTGTATCGACGGTCATGAGGAGACCGCAAACGCGAAGATCACAAAGGTGCTGGAGGAAGAGGGCGACACAGTTTAGCCATTCGTATCAGCTTCCCAGGGCGGACCCTGTCGCCCTGGGAAGATTTTCTCGAATCAATGCAGCGCGATGCACTATTTGGATGGCAAGGCTTTACCTAGCACGTCGAGGATACGAGTTGAGGAGTCGCTCCGAGGGGAAACCAGGGAAAGAACCGCTGCCACAATGAAGGTGAGGCGGACGCTTTCGGCGATTTTATCTTGATTAGATATTGGTGGAACCATCGGAAGCGTGATCGCTGCTGTGGTGAATAGAACTACTGGCAGTAGGTGTTGAATCAGGATCTTAAATCGTTCCTTGCGTACGGCTTCGGGTGCATTCTCAAGCAACTTGCTTCGATCGTTTTGCAGCAGGGCTGCTAGTCCATTAGAAAAAGAAATAGCAACTCTTTCGAAATCGTCTTCGGTGGAAGCGCAAACGATCAACTTCTTGTGCTCGCGCACTAGGTGGGCGACCCGCAGTGCCTCGGTCGCTGTTTGTGAGAACACGTCAGCGTGCCACACCCCGATTCGGGATCTAAGTGCCAGTGTGTCCTGGCAGGTCCTCCCTAGATCTTCAATGGCTGCTACTGCTTTCCGAGCAACCCGGGCGGAGTCCCACTTTGATCGGTTGCGTGATATGAAAGCGGCGGTCTCAAGCATCGATCGGGCTGCGCGTCCATATATAGTGCCAGCCGAGACTGATTGGCGCCGCATGCCCACGGCGACGAATATACTATACGAGTAGACGCCGATAAATAGCGTCATCGGGATCGATGCCGCTGATAGCGTCACCCCCGTCCATGGCTGTCTTAGTGCGGAATAGGCCAGAAATGAGAAGAGGTAGAGCATGAATGAAGACTGGAGGTAGATCTTCAGTAGGCGCGATCTGCGATATCGTCCATTGAGTCTTTTGGCGATGAACATAATAACTATAGTTGAGGCCGCCCCGGCAGTGAATCCCACCGTGATCAGCTTCGACTCCAGCCCTTTCGTCCATGCGGACGTTCCGATCAGAACTCCAATGGCTGACATCGCGCTCAGAAGAAAATAGACAGGCATCCAGAGCTGCGTGAAGTAAGTCGTTTTTGCGCGAGGGCGGCAAATGGCGCGCCGTACGTCCACTCGCAGTAGCCTGCGTTGCATGGGGTCGAGTCCAGGCAAGTCATCAACCGCTTGCATGGTGTCTTGGATGAAACGGCGAGAAGCCCCAATTGCTGCCCGTCTAAAGGGTGTGGCCACAATCTGTATAAGATTCACCATGTTGGATAGTGTGCTCCGCAACTTCCTCTGATGTCTCAGTTTTCACGCATCTGAGCCAGTTATTCCTCGCTCGGCTCTAGAAGCGGCGCTCCGGGCACTGCATGGCGTGGCCGGGTGTCCTGTGGATCATTCTCGCCGCGAGCGGCAGCGCGTTGCTGCTGACGAGTGTGTCGGAGGTGTGTCGCGAACGCTGAGAGGCAATGAGAAAGGGCGGGAGTCAGTGAGACTGACTCCCGCCCTCTTCTGTCGGCATCCACCCTGGTCAGCGCTTGATCTCTGCTGATCCTGGACGAGTGCCCCCGGCAGGATTCGAACCTGCGCACACGGCTCCGGAGGCCGTTGCTCTATCCCCTGAGCTACGGGGGCGTGTCGGGCGCTGAGCTTCTTGCTCGCGGCGACGGATAGAACCCTAGCAGGTCTTCCGGGGTGATCAGGAACTGGTTTCCAGGGGCCCGGCGGGGGTGGGTCCCCCGGTGGGGGTGGAAGTGGGGAAAACCCGGACGCGGTGGCCGGGGCGGACCTACTCTCGAGTTGTGCCAGGCGCGTCGGGTCGGGTGCTTGTTGTGGACGACAACAAGGTCATCCGGCAGCTGATCAGGGTCAACCTCGAGCTGGAGGGGCTTGAGGTCGTGACCGCGGCCGATGGTGCCGAGTGTCTGGATGTGGTGCATCAGGTGCGGCCCGATGTCGTGACGCTCGATGTCGTCATGCCTCGGCTGGACGGGATCAGGACCGCCGCTCGACTTCGGGCCGACCCGCGGACGCATGACCTTCCCCTCGCCATCATCAGTGCCTGCACGCAGTACGAGGTGGAGAGCGGCCTCGACGTCGGCGTCGACGCCTTCCTCGCCAAGCCCTTCGAACCCGCGGAACTCGTGAGGCTCGTCAGGCACCTCATCGAGCGGAGGCCGGGGGGCAGTAAGGGCGGGGAGGGCAATGAAGGTGAGGGTGAGGGGGAGGGGGATGGGGAGGACGGTGAGAGCGGCGGGGTGATCGACAGGGTTCCCGACGTGGTGACCGACGTGGTCAAGATGACCGAGGTGCGCGAGGTGTCCGACGGAGTCTCCTTCGGCGGCTGACGGCTAACGGCTAACGGCTAACGGAGTCTCCTTCGGCGGTTAGTCGGCCCGGACTTGGCCACCGTTTCCCCTCCCGGGCTGCTTCGCCCCCTGTACCCTCCCCCGGCCCCCGTTTCACCCCCGCCCCTCTCTCCCCCATCCGTGGCCTCCCCCTCCCCGACACAAACCGGCTCGCGTACCCACCCCCCTCCTCCCCTACGCTTGTCCCGTGACCCCCGTCGAGCTCTCCCGAACCGTGCTGCGCGCGGTGCGGTGTGCTGTTGAGCAGGGGGAGCTGAGTGTGACCGTGCCGGAGCGGGTTGTGGTGAGTGAGCCGGGGGGCGGGGGGTGCGGGGACTACGCCACCAATGTCGCTCTGCAGCTTGCCGGGCCGGCCGGGCGGGCGCCGCGGCAGGTGGCCGAGATTCTGCGGGCTCATCTCGTCCGTGCCGAGGGGGTTCGGGACGTCGTCGTCACCGGGCCCGGGTTTCTCAACATCAGCCTTGAAGAGCAGAGTGACCTCGTCGTCGGGCTGGTGCGGGACATCCGTGAGCGCGGCGGCGTGTACGGGTGCGGTGATGCGCTCGCCGGGCAGGTGGTCGTGTTGCGCGTGCCCTACGAGGCGCGGGCCGAGGTCGTCGCCGATGCCGTGGTGCGGATCGTCGCGACGCAGGGCGGGCGCGCTGAGGTCCAGCACGGCGAGCCCGTGAACCTGCGGCCCGTTCCGGCGCCGGAGGACCCTGCGCCGCTCGGGGCCGACGCCGCCCAGTGGGCCCTGCTGCATCCCGCTGCGCACGACCGGCCCCGGATCACCGCCGATCACCTCGTCCAGCGGGAGAGCAACCCGTTGTTCCGGGTGCGGTACGCGCACGCCCGGGTGCGCGCACTGACCCGCAACGCCGGGCGCCTCGGGTTCGGTGCCGAACCCGGGCCCCTGGCAGTGCAGGCAGAGGTGCGTGAGCTGCTCACCGCCCTCGCCGACCACCCCCGTATCCTCACCGCGGCCGCCACCCATCGCGCCCCGGACCGGCTTGCCCGGCATCTCGTCACCGTCGCCGATGCCGTCCTGCCGCTGCTGCCCTCCGTGCTTCCGCGCGGCGAGGAGAAACCCTCGGCCGCCCACCGCGCCCGGCTGGCCCTTGCCGAAGCCGCCGGGACGGTGCTGGCCGGTGGCCTGTCCCTGCTCGGCATCGACGCACCCGAACACCTCTGAGGGCCGGAGAAGGAAAAGACATGAGGCCCCGGAGAGAGACAGAGAGTCTGAGAGCAACGTCATGAGCCGTTCCGCGCATCCTGCCGGGCCCCGTCACGCCGACGTCCTTCCCGAGGGGCACTACGCCGCCCCGCCCGCCGACCTCAACACCCTCGACCCGAAGGTCTGGGCCCAGACGGTCGGCCGGAACGCCGACGGCGTCCTCACCGTCGGCCAGATCACCGCGACCCGGCTCGCCGATGAGTTCGGCACCCCCGCCTACATCCTCGACGAGGCCGACTTCCGCGCCCGGGCGCGCGCATGGCGTACCGCCTTCGGTGCCGACGCCGACGTGTTCTACGCCGGCAAGGCCTTCCTGTCCCGTGCCGTCGTGCGCTGGCTGCATGAGGAGGGGCTGAATCTGGACGTGTGCTCGGGTGGGGAGCTGGCCACCGCCCTCTCCGCAGGCATGCCCGCCGAGCGCATCGCCTTCCACGGCAACAACAAGTCCGTCCAGGAGATCACCCGGGCCATAGAGGCCGGCGTCGGGCGGATCGTGCTCGACTCCTTCCAGGAGATCGTGCGGGTGGCCCACATCGCGCAGTCCCTCGGGAAGCGGCAGAAGGTCCAGATCCGGATCACCGTCGGGGTCGAGGCTCATACGCATGAGTTCATCGCCACCGCCCACGAGGACCAGAAGTTCGGGATTCCGCTGGCCGGCGGGCAGGCCGCCGAGGCCGTACGGCGGGCCCTTCAGCTCGACGGGCTCGAGCTGACCGGGATCCACTCCCACATCGGCTCGCAGATCTTCGACATGTCCGGGTTCGAGGTCGCCGCTCACCGTGTTGTCGGGCTGCTCAAGGACATCCGGGACGAGCACGGGGTCGAGCTGCCCGAGATCGACCTCGGCGGCGGGCTCGGTATCGCCTACACCAGTGACGACGATCCCCGTGAGCCGCACGAGATCGCCAAGGCGCTCAGTGAGATCGTCAGCCGCGAGTGCGACGCCGCCAGGCTGCGCACCCCGCGGATCTCGGTCGAGCCGGGACGCGCCATCGTCGGCCCCACCGCCTTCACGCTCTACGAGGTCGGCACCGTCAAGCCCCTCGACGGGCTGCGGACGTACGTCTCCGTCGACGGCGGCATGTCCGACAACATCCGGACCGCCCTCTACGACGCCGAGTACAGCGTCGCCCTCGTCTCGCGCACCTCCGACGCCGAGCCGATGCTCGCCCGGGTCGTCGGCAAGCACTGCGAGAGCGGGGACATCGTGGTCAAGGACGCGTTCCTGCCCGCCGACCTGGCCCCGGGCGATCTCATCGCCGTACCGGCCACCGGCGCCTACTGCCGGTCCATGGCCAGCAACTACAACCACGTGCTGCGGCCGCCCGTGGTCGCCGTGCGCGACGGCGAGGCCCGGGTCATCGTCCGCCGTGAGACGGAGGAGGACCTCCTGCGTCTCGACGTCGGATAGACCCCCGGTCAAGGGCCCGGAAGATCTCCGGTCTTCCACCCCCGTACAAATGAAATAGATGTCTCACGATCCGGACGAAGGGTAGAAACTCCCGTCCGGTGAGTGAGACTGGTCAAACCGTAGACGGTATGAGGAAACGAGGTCGGATGATGCGTACGCGTCCGCTGAAGGTGGCGCTGCTGGGCTGTGGAGTGGTCGGCTCAGAGGTGGCGCGCATCATGACGACGCACGCCGACGACCTCGCCGCCCGGATCGGGGCCCCGGTGGAGCTCGCCGGGGTCGCCGTACGGCGGCCCTCCAGGGTGCGTGAGGGCATCCCCGCCGAACTCGTCACCACCGATGCCACCGCCCTGGTCAAACGCGGCGACATCGACGTCGTGGTGGAGGTCATCGGCGGGATCGAGCCCGCCCGCACCCTCATCACCACCGCCTTCGCGCACGGGGCGTCCGTGGTCTCCGCCAACAAGGCGCTGCTCGCGCAGGACGGGGCCGCCCTGCACGCGGCGGCGGAGGAGCACGGCAAGGACCTCTACTACGAGGCCGCCGTCGCCGGTGCCATCCCGCTGATCCGGCCGCTGCGCGAGTCCCTCGCCGGTGACAAGGTCAACCGGGTGCTGGGGATCGTCAACGGCACCACCAACTTCATCCTCGACAAGATGGACTCCACGGGGGCCGGCTACCAGGAGGCCCTCGACGAGGCCACCGCCCTCGGGTACGCGGAGGCCGACCCGACCGCCGATGTCGAGGCGTTCGACGCCGCCGCCAAGGCCGCCATCCTCGCCGGCATCGGCTTCCACACGAGAGTGCGCCTGGACGACGTCTACCGCGAGGGGATGACCGAGGTCACCGCCGCCGACTTCCGCTCCGCCAAGGAGATGGGCTGCACCATCAAGCTGCTCGCCATCTGCGAGCGCTCCAAGGACGGCGCGTCGGTCACCGCGCGGGTGCACCCCGCCATGATTCCGCTGACCCACCCGCTCGCCTCCGTGCGCGGCGCGTACAACGCCGTCTTCGTGGAGTCCGACGCGGCCGGGCAGCTCATGTTCTACGGCCCCGGCGCCGGCGGTGCGCCCACGGCCTCCGCGGTCCTCGGCGACCTGGTCGCCGTCTGCCGCAACCGGCTCAACGGCGCAACGGGGCCCGGTGAGTCGGCGTACGCCGCCCTGCCCGTCTCGCCGATGGGTGAGGTCGTCACGCGCTACCACATCAGCCTTGACGTCGCGGACAAACCGGGTGTACTCGCCCAGGTCGCGACCGTCTTCGCCGAGCACGGCGTGTCGATCGATACGGTTCGGCAGCAGGGCAAGGACGGCGAGGCCTCCCTCGTCGTCGTCACCCACCGAGCGTCCGACGCCTCCCTGTCCGGGACCGTCGAGGCGCTGCGCAAGCTCGACACCGTGCGGGGTGTCGCCAGCATCATGCGGGTTGAAGGAGAGTAACCAGCAATGACCCACCAGTGGCGCGGAATCATCGAGGAGTACCGGGACCGGCTGCCGGTATCCGACACCACGCCGGTCGTGACGCTCCGCGAGGGCGGTACGCCGCTCGTGCCCGCGCAGGTGCTCTCCGAGCGCACGGGCTGTGAGGTCCACCTGAAGGTGGAGGGGGCCAACCCCACCGGCTCCTTCAAGGACCGCGGCATGACCATGGCCATCTCCAAGGCCAAGGAGGAGGGGGCGAAGGCCGTCATCTGCGCCTCCACCGGCAACACCTCCGCCTCCGCCGCCGCGTACGCGGTGCGTGCGGGCATGGTGTCGGCCGTCCTCGTGCCGCAGGGCAAGATCGCGCTCGGCAAGATGGGCCAGGCCCTTGTGCACGGCGCGAAGATCCTCCAGGTCGACGGGAACTTCGACGACTGCTTGACGCTCGCTCGAGCCCTGAGCGAGAACTACCCGGTGGCGCTGGTGAATTCGGTCAACCCGGTGCGCATCGAGGGGCAGAAGACGGCCGCCTTCGAGATCGTGGACATGCTCGGCGACGCCCCCGACATCCACGTCCTCCCGGTCGGCAACGCGGGCAACATCACCGCCTACTGGAAGGGCTACCGGGAGTACGCCGCCGACGGCATCGCCGCCAGGACCCCCCGGATGTGGGGTTTCCAGGCCTCCGGCAGCGCCCCGATCGTGCGCGGCGAGGTTGTCAAGGACCCCTCGACCATCGCCACCGCGATCCGCATCGGCAACCCGGCCTCCTGGCAGTACGCGCTGGCGGCGCGGGACGAGTCCGGCGGTGCCATCGACGAGGTGACGGACCGTGAAATCCTGCGCGCCTACCGGCTGTTGGCCGCGCAGGAGGGGGTCTTCGTGGAGCCCGCCTCCGCCGCCTCCGTGGCCGGTCTGCTGAAGGCCGCCGAGCAGGGCAAGGTGGACCCGGGCCAGACGATCGTGTGCACGGTCACCGGCAACGGCCTGAAGGACCCCGACTGGGCCGTGGCCGGCGCCCCGCAGCCGGTCACCGTCCCGGTCGACGCGGCCACCGCGGCCGAGCGCCTCGGCCTGGCCTGAGCCCTGAGCGGCCCCGGCCCGCGCCCTGAGCGGCCCGGCCCGAGCAGGGGCAAACCCCGACGGGGTGCACAGGGGGCATACGACACGCATCGTGCGCCTCCTGTGCGCCCTATGTCGCCACAGAACCTTCCTTCGATAGGCTGTACTCAACCCGCCCACCGCATATGCCTCCGCGTGTGGCACGGCGCCGCGTCGTCTCCGCGGCCCGACGGGTCTTCGTACGTCATCGAATGTCCATCGGATGTCCATCGAGCGGCATTCGACAGTCACGCAGCTCAAGGAGAGTCAACGAGCGATGGCCGGTCCAGCGTTCCGCGCCGCCGCCGTCCGGGTGCGCGTTCCCGCCACCAGCGCCAACCTCGGTCCGGGCTTCGATGCCCTGGGCCTCGCGCTGGGGCTCTACGACGACGTGGTCGTCCGGGTGGCCGACTCCGGGCTGCACATCGACATCGCGGGTGAGGGCAGCGGGACCCTGCCCCGGGACGAGAGCCACCTGCTCGTCCGCTCCCTGCGCACCGCCTTCGATCTACTGGGCGGACAGCCCCGCGGCCTGGAAATCGTTTGCGCCAACCGCATCCCGCACGGCCGGGGCCTGGGTTCCTCCTCCGCCGCCATCTGCGCCGGCATCGTCGCCGCGCGCGCGGTGACCATAGGCGGCGAGGCCCGCCTCGACGACGCCGCGCTGCTGGAACTGGCCACCGAGATCGAGG
Organism: Streptomyces cellostaticus; assembly: GCF_001513965.1. Lineage (GTDB taxonomy): Bacteria > Actinomycetota > Actinomycetes > Streptomycetales > Streptomycetaceae > Streptomyces > Streptomyces cellostaticus. Next base: position 140,622 of record NZ_KQ948027.1, read on the forward strand.
GTCATCCGGACAATGTGGCCGCCTGTCTGCTCGGCGGCTTCACCCTGTCGTGGATGGAGGCCGGTGCCGCCCGGGCGATCAGGATGGAGCCGAACGATTCCATCGTTCCGGTGGTTTTCGTGCCCGGAAAGCCGGTCCTGACCGAGACCGCGCGCGGCCTGCTCCCGCGCACCGTGCCGCACGTCGACGCCGCCGCCAACGCGGGCCGCGCCGCACTGCTCGTCGAGGCCCTCACCCGGCGCCCCGAGCTGCTGCTGCCCGCCACCGAGGACCGTCTCCACCAGGAGTACCGCGCCCCGGCCATGCCGGAGAGCGCCGCGCTGGTGGAGCGGCTGCGCGCCGACGGGATCCCGGCCGTCATCTCGGGCGCCGGGCCCACCGTCATGGCCCTGGCCGACGCCGGTACCGCCGGCAAGGTCGAGGCCCTGGCCGGCGCCGACTGGGCCGCCAACCGGCTGAGCCTGGATGTACAGGGAGCGAGCGTGCTGCCGCTTGCGACCTGAGACACGGTTGCCGGATTTGGAGAGGGGGAATGTTTGTTGGATCCGGTAGTGTTAACCTCAAGTCTGCACCCGACCCCACCATGGCGAGGTGCTTCGTGTCCCCGTCCGGGACAGACCTTCTTCCGGGAGCCTCCCGAGCCACTCCGTGTTCCGTGCGCCGTACCTGGGCAGTACGTCGTATGCGGACACTGAGCGGGACTCCGGGCACGCTCCGGAATCGGTGCTACCACGCCACGTGACACTGGGTGTCACGGCTCGCGGAAGCGCCATCACCAGCAAATTTCTTCCGCCGCTTTGGCGGACCACCGCCCCGGCACGGTTCACAGAAGACAGGACCGTAGCCGGACAGCACAACCGGTCGCCGAGCCAGACAGGCCGACGTCCGCTCCAGGGAAGGACCCTTCGTGAGCGACACCACCGATCTGATGGGCGCACGTGTCGAGGAGACCGCTGCCGCGCCCGCCACGGACGCCTCCGCGCCTGCCACCGGTGCCGGCTCCCGGCGGCGCCGCGGTACCGGCCTCGAGGGCATGGTGCTGGCCGAGCTGCAGCAGGTTGCCTCGGGCCTCGGCATCAGGGGCACCGCGCGCATGCGCAAGAGCCAGCTGATCGAGGTCATCAAGGAGGCCCAGGCCGGCGGGGGCGCCGCCCCCAAGGCCGAGGCCGCCACCGAGACCAAGCCCAAGCGCCGGGCCACCTCGAAGACCCGTACGGGCGAGGACGCCGCCGAGAAGAAGGCGGAGAAGGCCGCGGAAGCCCCCGCCGAGAAGGCTGTGGCCCAGCAGCAGATCGAGATCCCCGGCCAGCCGGCCAGCGACGACGCCCCGACCGAGCGCCGTCGCCGCCGCGCCACCGCCGAGGCGGGCGCCCCGGCCGCGAGCAGCACCGAGACCGTCGTCGCCGAGGCGAAGGCCGAGCCCAAGGCCGAGACCCCTGCTCAGCAGCCGCAGCAGGGCGAGGCCCGCAGCGACGCCGGTGACGGCGAGGGCCGTGGCCGCCGCGACCGCCGCGAGCGCGGCCGGGACCGCGACCGCGACCGGGACCGCGACCGCCGGGGCAAGGGCGATGAGCAGCAGCAGGGCCAGGGCGGCGGCCGTCAGGACCGCCAGCAGCAGGGTCAGCAGCAGGGCGGCGGCCGTCAGGACCGCAACGTCGGTCCGCAGGACGACGACGACTTCGAGGGCGGCCGCCGTGGCCGTCGCGGCCGCTACCGCGACCGCCGTGGCCGCCGTGGCCGCGACGACATCGCCGAGCCGCAGCTGGCCGAGGACGACGTCCTGATCCCCGTCGCGGGCATCCTGGACATCCTGGACAACTACGCCTTCATCCGGACCTCCGGCTACCTGCCGGGCCCGAACGACGTGTACGTCTCCCTCGCCCAGGTCCGCAAGAACGGCCTGCGCAAGGGTGACCACGTCACCGGTGCGGTCCGTCAGCCGAAGGACGGCGAGCGCCGCGAGAAGTTCAACGCCCTCGTCCGCCTGGACTCCGTCAACGGCATGGCGCCCGAACACGGCCGCGGCCGCCCGGAGTTCAACAAGCTGACCCCGCTCTACCCGCAGGACCGCCTCCGCCTGGAGACGGACCCGGGCGTGCTGACCACCCGCATCATCGACCTCGTGTCGCCGATCGGTAAGGGCCAGCGCGGTCTGATCGTGGCCCCGCCGAAGACCGGCAAGACCATGATCATGCAGGCGATCGCCAACGCGATCACCCACAACAACCCCGAGTGCCACCTGATGGTCGTCCTGGTCGACGAGCGTCCGGAAGAGGTCACCGACATGCAGCGGTCGGTCAAGGGCGAGGTCATCTCCTCGACCTTCGACCGCCCGGCCGAGGACCACACCACGGTCGCCGAGCTCGCCATCGAGCGTGCCAAGCGTCTGGTGGAGCTGGGCCACGACGTGGTCGTGCTGCTCGACTCGATCACCCGTCTGGGCCGTGCGTACAACCTGGCTGCGCCCGCCTCCGGCCGCATCCTGTCCGGTGGTGTCGACTCGACCGCCCTGTACCCGCCGAAGCGCTTCTTCGGTGCGGCGCGGAACATCGAGGACGGCGGCTCGCTGACCATCCTCGCCACCGCCCTGGTGGACACCGGGTCCCGCATGGACGAGGTGATCTTCGAGGAGTTCAAGGGCACGGGCAACGCCGAGCTCAAGCTCGACCGGAAGCTCGCCGACAAGCGCATCTTCCCCGCGGTGGACGTCGACGCGTCCGGCACCCGTAAGGAAGAGATCCTGCTCGCCCCCGACGAGCTCGCCATCGTCTGGAAGCTGCGCCGGGTGCTGCACGCGCTCGACCAGCAGCAGGCGGTCGAACTGCTCCTCGACAAGATGAAGCAGACGAAGTCGAACGCCGAGTTCCTGATGCAGATTCAGAAGACGACGCCGACGCCTGGGAACGGGGACTAGTCGCTCCGCTGGAAACAGGATCACTTCGGTGATCCGCTGACTGCGGGCCGTCTTCGGCCGGTCGCGCAGTTCCCCGCGCCCCTGGGGTGTTGAGGTCGGCCCCCGTCACAACAGTGACGGGGGCCGACCTCTCGACGCTGAGAAGTACGGAGTGCAACACGCGCCCCTCCCTTCTCATCTCTCCCTGGGGGAACTCCCTTGCTCATGCCCCTGCCCGGCCGGCACAGACGGCGTATACGTCTTGTTCTGCCCCTCACCGCTGCCGGTGTCGCCGCCGCCGTCGCCGCCGCGCTGATGACGACGTCGGCCGGTGCGGCCACCGCGCTGCCGGAGCCGACCGCCCGGCCGGTCGTCACCCAGCCCTCCCAGGCCACCCTGGAGAAGCGCATCGCGGGTGCTTCCCGCACCGGCGCGTCGACGAAGACCAGCAGCCCCTCCGCCGTCTCGCCGAAGATCATCGGCGGTACCGAGACCACCATCTCCTCGGCGCCCTGGATGGCCCAGCTCTGGTACCACGACGACAGGAACACCGCCGACACCGCCGACGACGTGAACTTCTTCTGCGGTGGCTCGGTCGTCTCACCGACGAAGATCCTGACCGCCGCCCACTGCGTCAGGAACGACAACAGGGACTACAACTGGCAGGCCCACGGCGCCGTCGTCACCGGCACCGACCAGCTGCCCACCACCGACTCCACCGGCACCACCGACCTGCACGGCGGCCAGGCCACGGCCGTGCTGCGCCAGTGGTGGCAGCCGGGGTACGACCCGGTGGACAGGGAGGCGGGGCGGAACCAGGACGACCTCGGCATGCTCACCCTGGCCGTCCCGGTCAAGGCCACGCCGATCCGCATGGTCACCTCCGGCGACACCGCCTCGTACGCCGCCGGCACCCAGGCCACGGTCTACGGCTGGGGCCGTACCAGCTCCACCAGCCAGGACATCTCCCAGACGCTCAAGACGGGCACGCTGACCCTGCAGTCCGACAGCACCTGCTCCGGCGTCTACGACACGGGCTTCGTCCCGGGGCGCATGGTCTGCGCGGGCACCCAGAGCGGGAGCGACACCGGTACCAGCGCGACCTGCAACGGCGACTCCGGTGGCCCGCTCGTGGTGGGCGGCCGGATCGCCGGAGTGGTCTCCTGGGGCATCCAGGACTGTGTGGAGAAGGGCTACTACAGCGTGTTCACCAAGGCCGGCTTCTACGTCAGCTCGGCCTATGCGCAGATCGCCGACACCAACCTGAGCCTCTTCAACAACAAGCCCGACGGCAAGGCCGACCTGTTCGTGCGGGCCTCCTCCACGAAGACCGGCTACGAGAAGGACTCGAGCGGCACCTCGTTCGGCTCCCGGGTCTCCTGGGGCAACTGGAGCGGCGTCAACCTGCTCCTGCAGACCGACCTGAACCGGGACGGCTACCAGGACCTGGTCTACCGGGTCAGCTCCACCGGTGACGTGTACTGGGAGCACTTCGTGCTCAACAGCGCCCGTACGGACGGCTCCTGGACCACGACGAAGATCTTCAGCGGCTGGACGACCCGCACCCGGATCATCGCGCCCGGCGACATCACCGGCGACTACCTGCCCGACATCCTGTCCGTCGACTCCGGCGGCACGCTGTGGATCTACCCGGGCCAGGGCAACGGCACCTTCGGCTCGCGCGTCTCGGTCGGCACCGGGTGGAACCAGTACAACATGGTGCGCGGCCACGGCGACTTCACCGGCGACGGCAAGGCCGACCTGCTCGCCCGCCAGTCCAGCACCGGCGACCTGTACCTGTACAAGGGAACCGGCAAGTCCGGCTCCGGCGCCTTCTCGGCCCGTATCAAGGTGCGCAGCGCCTGGACCGGTTACAACGCCTTCGACGCGGTCGGCGACGTGAGCGGCGACGGCATCGCCGACTTCCTGGCGCGCACCTCCGGCGGCACGCTCTACCTGTACAAGGGCACCGCCAAGGCCACCAGCGAGATCTTTGCCACACGTGTCTCGGTCGGTACCGGTTTCCAGGCGTACGACCTTTTCGGCTGAAAACGCAGGTGAGCGGGGATCGTCCCGCTGAGCCGGCTACGCAGAGTGCCCATCGCTGTACGCGGTGGGCACTCGGCGTTGTGCAACTCTTTCCCGAGTTTCTCCGTCTGACCTGACGGAGCGACGATGGTGCGGTGATGACCGCACCCGACCCTGAAAGCAGGGGGTAGCCGACCGGACGAGACCTGGGAGTGATGTGTCCGCCGAGAGCACGCCGGAGCCCGGCATACCGGAGCCGAACACCATCGGCACCCGCAGCCGTGGCAAGGGCCGCCGCCGCAAGACCCACAGCAAGCGCCGCAAGGCCCTGCTCGTCACGGCCTGGACGGCCGCGGGTGTGGTCGTGCTGGGGGGCACCGGCGTCGGATACGTCTACTTCAAGCTCAACGGCAACATCAAGAGCGTCGACATCAACCAGGCACTCGGTGCCGACCGCCCGACGAAGGTCGACAACGGCTCGGAGAACATCCTCGTCCTGGGCTCGGACTCCCGCTCCGGCAGCAACAAGAAGCTCGGCGGCGGCGCCGACGACGGCAGCGCCCGTTCCGACACGGCGATGATCGTCCACGTCTACCAGGGCCACAAGAAGGCCAGCGTGGTCTCCATCCCGCGCGACACCCTGATCGACCGCCCTGTGTGCACCGACACCAAGGGCACCACCCATCCGGCCGCGTCCGGCGTGATGTTCAACGAGTCGTACGGCACCGGTGGTGCCGCCTGCGCCGTGAAGACGGTCGAGTCCCTCACGGGCATCCGTATGGACCACTACCTGGAGGTCGACTTCGCCGGCTTCCAGAAGCTCATCGACGACCTCGGCGGGGTCCAGGTCACCACGACCAAGAACATCCACGACCCGCAGAGCCACCTGAACCTCAAGGCCGGCACCCACACGCTGAACGGGCAGGAGTCCCTCGGCCTGGTCCGCACCCGGCACGGCGTCGGCGACGGCTCCGACCTGGGCCGCATCCAGCTCCAGCAGGCGTTCATCAAGGCGCTGATCGACCAGGTCAAGCATGTCGGCGTCCTCAGCAACCCCAAGAAGCTGTACGACCTCGCCGACACCGCCACCCAGGCCGTCACCACCGACTCCGACCTCGGCTCCGTCAACTCCCTCGCCGACTTCGCGAACGGCCTCAAGGGCATCAGCTCGTCCCACATGAAGATGGTCACGATGCCGGTGCAGTACGACCCGGCCAACCCCAACCGGGTCGTGATGGAGAAGGCGAAGGCCCAGCTGGTCTGGGAGGCCCTGAAGAACGACCGTACGATCCCGAAGGCGGCCACCGAGGGAACGGCCACGGGTGAGGCGAAGGGTGTCGTCAGCGCCTCGTAGGAGGCGGGGAATAGATCGCCCGTACCCCCGGTTTTGGGGGATGGCGCCAGTCCTGGCAGACTGGTACGTCGGCTCCGGTTCACGCGTCCGCATCCCGCGGCTGCGACCCGGCGCCCTCCCGGAATCTAGGAGACACCTTGAAGCGCGACATTCACCCCGCGTACGTCGAGACGCAGGTCAGCTGCACCTGCGGCGCGTCGTTCACCACCCGTAGCACCATCGAGTCCGGCACCATCCGGGCCGAGGTCTGCTCCGAGTGCCACCCGTTCTACACGGGCAAGCAGAAGATCCTCGACACCGGTGGCCGTGTGGCCCGCTTCGAGGCCCGCTTCGGCAAGGCTGCCGCCGGCTCCAAGAAGTAGCGAGCCCGATTTCGCCGGTCCACGGCCATGCCCTCGCGGGGGTGTGCCCGGGACCGGCGTTTTTGGTCGCCCGCCAGCCGTTCACCCGCAGTACAGGAGCCGAAAGATGTTCGAGGCAGTCGAGGAACTCGTCGCCGAGCACGCCGATCTGGAGAAGAAGCTCGCCGATCCGTCGGTCCACGCCGACCAGGCGAACGCGCGCAAGCTGAACAAGCGCTACGCCGAGCTGACCCCGATCGTCGCCACGTACCGCTCCTGGAAGCAGTCCGGCGACGACATCGAGACCGCACGAGAGTTCGCCGCCGACGACCCGGACTTCGCCGCCGAGGTCAAGGATCTCGAGAAGCAGCGCGAGGAGCTGACCGAGAAGCTGCGCCTCCTGCTGGTCCCGCGCGACCCGAGCGACGACAAGGACGTCATTCTGGAGATCAAGGCGGGCGCGGGCGGCGACGAGTCCGCCCTGTTCGCCGGGGATCTGCTGCGCATGTACCTGCGGTACGCCGAGCGGGTCGGCTGGAAGACCGAGATCATCGACGCCACCGAGTCCGAGCTGGGCGGCTACAAGGACGTCCAGGTCGCCGTGAAGACCAAGGGCGGCCAGGGTGCCACCGAGCCCGGTCAGGGAGTCTGGGCGCGGCTGAAGTACGAGGGCGGCGTGCACCGCGTGCAGCGGGTGCCGGCCACCGAGTCCCAGGGCCGTATCCACACCTCCGCCGCCGGAGTCCTCGTGACCCCCGAGGCCGAGGAGGTCGACGTCGAGATCAACCCGAACGACCTCCGCATCGACGTCTACCGGTCCTCCGGCCCGGGCGGCCAGTCCGTCAACACCACCGACTCCGCGGTGCGCATCACCCATCTGCCCACCGGCGTCGTCGCCTCCTGCCAGAACGAGAAGAGCCAGCTGCAGAACAAGGAGCAGGCTCTGCGTATCCTGCGCTCCAGGCTGCTCGCAGCGGCGCAGGAGGAGGCCGAGCGGGAGGCCGCCGACGCCCGCCGCAGCCAGGTCCGCACCGTCGACCGCTCCGAGAAGATCCGCACCTACAACTTCCCGGAGAACCGCATCTCCGACCACCGCGTCGGCTTCAAGGCGTACAACCTGGACCAGGTCCTGGACGGCGACCTCGCCGCGGTGATCCAGGCCTGCGTCGACGCCGACTCGGCGGCGAAGCTGGCGGCCGCGTAAAAGGCACGTACGAGTTACCACGGAGGACTTGCGTGAACCTGCTGCTCGCGGAGGTGGCCCAGGCCACCCAGCGGCTGGCCGACGCCGGCGTGCCCTCGCCGCGCAACGACGCGGAGGAGCTCGCCGCGTTCGTGCACGGCGTGAAGCGGGGCGAGCTGCACTCCGTGAAGGACTCCGACTTCGACGCCCGCTACTGGGAGGTCATCGCCCGGCGTGAGCAGCGCGAGCCGCTGCAGCACATCACCGGGCGGGCCTACTTCCGGTATCTGGAGCTCCAGGTCGGGCCGGGTGTCTTCGTGCCGCGACCCGAGACCGAGTCCGTGGTCGGCTGGGCCATAGACGCCGTGCGCGCCATGGACGTCGTCGAGCCCTGCATCGTCGACCTGTGCTCCGGCTCCGGCGCCATCGCGCTCGCCCTCGCCCAGGAGGTCCCGCGCTCCCGTGTGCACGCCGTGGAGCTGTCCGAGGACGCCCTGGTGTGGACGCGGAAGAACGTGGCGGGTTCCAGGGTCGACCTGCGCCAGGGCGACGCCCTGACCGCCTTCCCGGACCTCGACGGCCAGGTCGACCTGGTCATCTCCAACCCGCCGTACATCCCGCTCACCGAGTGGGAGTACGTCGCCCCGGAGGCCCGCGACTACGACCCGGAGCTGGCGCTGTTCTCCGGCGAGGACGGCCTCGACCTCATCCGCGGCCTCGAACGCACCGCGCACCGGCTGCTGCGCCCCGGCGGGGTCGTCGTCATCGAGCACGCCGACACCCAGGGCGGCCAGGTGCCGTGGATCTTCACCGAGGAGCGGGGCTGGGCCGACGCGGCCGACCACCCGGACCTCAACAACCGCCCCCGGTTCGCGACCGCCCGCAAGGCGCTGCCGTGAGCACCCCGACGACTTACATCCCGCAGTACGTGTACGAGGAGGCCAGCTAGATGGCACGGCGATACGACACCAACGACGCGACCGACCGTGTGACGGGTCTGCGCGAGGCCGCGTCCGCCGTCCGCCGGGGCGAGCTGGTGGTGCTGCCGACCGACACGTTGTACGGCATCGGCGCCGACGCGTTCTCCTCGGACGCCGTCGCCGACCTGCTCGCCGCCAAGGGCCGGGGCCGCAACATGCCCACCCCCGTCCTCATCGGCTCCCCGAACACCCTGCACGGCCTCGTCACGGACTTCTCCGAGCAGGCCTGGGAACTGGTCGACGCGTTCTGGCCGGGCGCCCTCACGCTGGTCGCCAGGCACCAGCCGTCCCTGCAGTGGGACCTGGGCGACACACGGGGCACGGTTGCCGTGCGCATGCCACTGCACCCGGTCGCCATCGAGCTGCTCACCGAGGTCGGCCCCATGGCCGTGTCCTCGGCGAACCTCACCGGCCACCCGGCGCCGGAGGACTGCGACGCCGCCCAGGAGATGCTCGGCGACTCCGTCTCCGTCTACCTCGACGGCGGCCCGACCCCCGGCATCGTGCCGTCCTCCATCGTGGACGTCTCCGGCGCGGTGCCGGTGCTGCTGCGTGAGGGCGCGATCTCCCCGGACGAGCTGCGAAAGGTAGTACCCGACCTCGAGGTGGCGAATTGACGGCCCCTGAGGCGGGGCGTGGCATAGGCAACGGGGAACGGGCGGCGGAACAGACGACGACGTTCGGGTTGCCGCACGACACGTTCCGCATCCTGCACGTCAGCACCGGCAATGTGTGCCGCTCGCCCATCACCGAGCGGCTGACCCGCCATTTCGTGACGGAGCGGCTCGGCGTACTCGGCGGCGGGCTGATCGTGGAGAGCGCGGGCACCTGGGGCCACGAGGGCGCGCCCATGGAGGCCAACGCGGAGACCGTGCTGGCCGAGTTCGGCGCGGACGCCTCCGACTTCGTCGGCAGGGAGCTGCTCGACGAGCACGTGATCATGGCTGACCTGGTGCTGACGGCCACGCGCGACCACCGGGCACAGGTGATCTCGATGGGGCATTCCGCGGGGCTGCGGACGTTCACCCTGAAAGAGTTCACCCGTCTGGTCCGTGCGATTGATCCGGCCACTCTGCCTCCGCTGGAGGACGGTGTCGTCGCGCGTGCGCGCGCGCTGGTCCGTGCGGCCGCGGCCCTCCGCGGGTGGCTGCTGGCGCCCACCGCCGAGGCGGACGAGGTGTTCGACCCGTACGGAGCGCCGCTGCCGTTCTTCCGGTCGATCGGGGACGAGATACATGAGGCGCTGGATCCGGTGGTGACGGCGCTGACGGGCGTACCCGCGAGGATGTGACACCGAGCACCCCACCGGCCCCGGGCCTACATTGGACCTACGTCCCCGTCGACCGCCCGGAGCCCGTCATGTCGGTCACACCCCTCCTCGAGACCGGTGTCCTGCGGCGGCAGGACCCGCAGATGGCCGAGATCCTGCAGGGGGAGCTGGAGCGGCAGTCGACGACGCTTCAGCTGATCGCCGCCGAGAACTTCACCTCGCCGGCCGTGCTCACCACCCTCGGCTCGGCGCTCGCCAACAAGTACGCCGAGGGCTACCCCGGCGCCCGCCACCACGGCGGCTGCGAACTGGTCGACGTCGCCGAACGCCTCGCGGTCGAGCGGGCCAAGGCGCTCTTCGGCGCCGCACACGCCAACGTCCAGTCCCACTCGGGCTCCTCGGCCGTCCTGGCCGCCTACGCCGCCCTGCTGCGCCCCGGCGACACCGTCCTCGCCCTCGGGCTGCCGCACGGCGGTCATCTCACCCACGGCTCGCCCGCGAACTTCTCCGGCCGCTGGTTCGACTTCGTCGGATACGGCGTCGACGCGGAGACCGGGCTCATCGACCACGACCAGGTGCGCCACCTGGCCCGCAACCACCGGCCCAAGGCCATCGTGTGCGGCTCCATCGCCTACCCCCGCCACCTCGACTACGCCTTCTTCCGCGAGGTCGCCGACGAGGTGGGCGCCTATCTGATCGCCGACGCCGCCCATCCGATCGGCCTGGTCGCCGGGGGAGCGGCGCCCAGCCCGGTGCCGTACGCGGACGTCGTGTGCGCCACCACCCACAAGGTGCTGCGCGGCCCGCGCGGCGGAATGATCCTGTGCGGGAGCGAGCTGGCCGAGCGGGTGGACCGGGCGGTCTTCCCGTTCACCCAGGGCGGTGCCCAGATGCACACCATCGCCGCCAAGGCCGTCGCGTTCGGCGAGGCGGCAACGCCGGCGTTCGGCGTGTACGCCCATCAGGTGGTCGCCAACGCCCGGGTGCTCGCCCGTCACCTGGCCGCCGAGGGACTCGCGGTCACCACCGGCGGCACGGACACCCACCTGATCACTGCGGACCCGGCCCCGCTCGGCGTGGACGGCCGCACCGCGCGCGGCCGGCTCGCCGCCGCCGGGATCGTCCTGGACTGCTGTGTGCTGCCGCACGGCGAGGGCCGCGGGCTGCGTCTGGGTACGGCCGCGGTGACCACCCAGGGCATGGGGGAGCCGGAGATGGTCAAGATCGCCGCGCTGCTGGCGTCCGTCCTGCGGGGCGAGACGGAACCGGCCGGGGCGCGGGAGGAGGTGCGCGAGCTGACCGGTAGATTTCCGCCGTATCCCGGCTGAGCGGGGGTAGGCGCACGTCCGTACACCCTGGTGTGACCGTCGTGCACAGCCACACGTGCAACCATCGTCGCTACCCGGAAGTCCTCATCCATATGCGTCCGTCGCTAGGGTGTAGGGCTGTGATGGCCAGCGAGACCTGTGGGGAAGCCCGTGCGTGAATACCTGCTGACGCTCTGCATCACGGCCGCGGTGACGTATCTGCTGACAGGGCCGGTACGGAAGTTCGCGATCGTGGCCGGAGCCATGCCGGAGATCCGGGCACGTGACGTGCACCGGGAACCCACTCCGCGCCTCGGCGGGATCGCGATGTTCTTCGGCCTGTGCGCGGGCCTGCTGGTCGCGGACCACCTCACCAACCTCAACGAGGTCTTCGCCAAGTCCAACGAGCCGCGGGCGCTGCTCTCCGGTGCCGCCCTGATCTGGCTGATCGGTGTCCTTGACGACAAATTCGAGATCGACGCGCTGATCAAGCTGGGCGGCCAGATGATCGCTGCGGGCGTCATGGTCATGCAGGGTCTGACGATCCTGTGGCTGCCCGTCCCGGGCTTCGGCAACGTGGCGCTGACCCCGTGGCAGGGCACGCTGCTGACGGTGGCGCTCGTCGTGATCACGATCAACGCGGTGAACTTCGTGGACGGCCTGGACGGTCTCGCCGCGGGCATGGTGTGCATCGCGGCGGCGGCGTTCTTCCTGTACTCGTACCGGATCTGGTACTCGTACGGCATCGAGGCCGCCGCTCCGGCGACCCTCTTCGCGGCGATCCTGATGGGCATGTGCCTGGGCTTCCTGCCGCACAACATGCACCCCGCGCGGATCTTCATGGGCGACTCGGGTTCGATGCTGATCGGTCTCGTCCTGGCGGCCGGTGCGATCTCGATCACGGGCCAGGTGGACCCGGACGCGCTGGCCCTCTTCACCGGCTCGGAGAAGGCGGCGGTGCACCAGACGGTGCCCGTGTACATCCCGCTGCTGCTGCCGCTGACGATCATCGCGGTGCCCGCCGCCGACCTGGTGCTGGCCATCGTGCGCCGTACCTGGCGGGGCCAGTCCCCGTTCGCCGCGGACCGCGGACACCTGCACCACCGTCTCCTGGAGATCGGCCACTCGCACAGCAGGGCCGTGCTGATCATGTACTTCTGGTCGGCGCTCATCGGCTTCGGCGCGCTGGCGTACTCGGTGAACTCGGCGTCGATGTGGATCGTGCTCGGTGTGGTCTTCCTCAGCGCGATCGGCCTGGTCCTGCTGCTGCTCCCGCGCTTCACGCCCCGCGTGCCGGCCTGGGCGCAGCGGTTCGTACCGCCGCGTTACAGGAGGCGCAGCCGGCCCGCCGAGCCGGCGGCCGAGGCCGTCGAGGCGCCCGTCTGCGTGCCCTCCTCGGACGAGGAGCGGCCCCCGGTCACGGCCGGTGTGACAGGCGTCAACGGGGCGACCGCCATCGGCGCTCGTTCGCGTATCGGCAAGGCCACAAGGTAAGAATCTGACTAGAGCATTGCCATCTCGTGGGGGAGCGAAGTCCCCTAATACCAGACAAGAGGGCGCGGTTTTTGCACAGACGGGCACTGTCACTCTCATGTGTGACAGCAAGCACACCCAACAGGTAAAGACCTCATCAAATAGTTTGTGATACGGTTCACGAGAACCCGGGATAGAACCGAAGGACCGTAGTGCGACGGTCCCTCGGTGTGAGGTCTCGATCACTCAGCCCGGGACTACGCTCGTCCATGACGACACCCTGCCCCCTTGTGAAAGCGGAGTTGCCGCCATGCCGTCCAATGACGCCCGGATCCTGGCCCAAGCCGCCGTACCCACGGCTGCCGTCGGCGCGCTTGTCGCCGTCGTCAGTGGTGTGGTCGCCGGTGGCAAGGGAGCCATCGGGGCCGTCATCGGGACGCTGGTCGTGATCCTGTTCATGGGGCTCGGGCTCTATGTGCTGCAACGCACTGCCAAATCATTTCCGCAGCTGTTCCAGATGATGGGCCTCATGCTCTACGCGGCCCAGCTGCTGCTGCTGTTCATCTTCGTCGCCGCGTTCAAGAACACGACGCTGTTCAATCCCCGGGCCTTCGCCATCTCTCTCGTGGTCGCCACCCTGACGTGGATCGCCGCGCAGACCCGCGCCCACATGAAGGCCAAGATTCTCTACGTCGAACCCGATTCGACCTCCTCTTCCAGTGACGGAAAGCCCCACAAGTCGGGGCACTCGTCGTGAGAGGTAGGGCCGGGATAAAGACACATGAGAGACCCTGCTATCGTCCGGTGCCAACTGCGGCATCGCGGGCGCGGGCATCCGAGCTGACGCCTGCTCAATCGCGAGGCGAGATGCCCCCAAGCCGCCCCCACATCCGAACCACCAGTCCCGTGCCGAACCGCGGCCCTGCGCCGCGCCGACACAACGAGGTTGCCGTACCCATGCGCCACGCTGAAGGAGTCCGCGGTGAGTGCTGACCCGACGCAGACGCTCGCTTTCGACAGCAGCTGCCACCTGTTCAACGGGTGTGGCTTCGACACTGTCGCTCCGGGCCTGCACTCGTTCCTGTTCAAGCCGCTCTGGGGCGACGCGGACAGCAACGTGTACTTCAACAAGACGATGCTGCTGGCGCTGCTCGGTTCCATCATCGTCGTCGGCTTCTTCTGGGCTGCGTTCGCGAAGCCGAAGGTCGTGCCGGGCAAGCTCCAGCTGGTGGCCGAGTCCGGCTACGACTTCATCCGCCGCGGTGTCGTCTACGAGACCATCGGCAAGAAGGAAGGCGAGAAGTACGTCCCGCTGGTCGTCTCGCTCTTCTTCTTCGTCTGGATGATGAACCTCTGGTCGATCATTCCGGTCGCCCAGTTCCCGGTCACGGCGATCATTTCGTACCCCGCCGTGCTGGCCGGCATCGTCTACATCCTCTGGGTCTCGCTGACCTTCAAGCGGCACGGGTTCGTCGGAGCCTTCAAGAACTTCACCGGCTACGACAAGTCGCTCGGTGGGGTGCTCCCGCTGTCGATGACGATCGAGCTGTTCTCGAACCTGCTCGTGCGGCCCTTCACCCACGCGGTGCGACTCTTCGCGAACATGTTCGCCGGCCACACCCTGCTGGTGCTCTTCACCGTCGCCAGCTGGTACATGCTGAACGGCATCGGCATCGCCTACTCCGGTGTCTCGTTCGTCATGGTCATCATCATGACGGCCTTCGAGCTCTTCATCCAGGCTGTTCAGGCCTACGTCTTCGTACTGCTGACCTGCAGCTTCATCCAGGGCGCGCTCGCCGAGCACCACTGAGCTCCCCGACCACCCAACCCAGACATCCGGTGGCCAACCCCCACCGGTCATTGAAAGAGAAGGAAGAACCGGCATGTCCGTTCTGCACGAGACCCTGGCCGCTGTCCAGATCAAGGGCAACCTCGGCTCCATCGGTTACGGCCTCGCCGCGATCGGCCCGGGCGTCGGCGTCGGCATCATCTTCGGTAACGGCACCCAGGCCCTCGCCCGCCAGCCCGAGGCGGCCGGCCTGATCCGCGCCAACCAGATCCTGGGCTTCGCCTTCTGTGAGGCGCTCGCCCTGATCGGTCTGGTCATGCCGTTCGTCTACCCGGCCTCCTGACCCGACCGTCGCGCACCTTTAGACGAAAGGCACTGATATGAGCCCCCTGGTTCAGCTGGCGGCGGAGGAGGCCGAAAACCCCCTCATCCCGCCGATCCCAGAGCTCGTCATCGGCCTCATCGCCTTCGTCATCGTCTTCGGCTTCCTCGCCAAGAAGCTCCTCCCGAACATCAACAAGGTTCTGGAAGAGCGTCGCGAAGCCATCGAGGGCGGTATCGAGAAGGCCGAGGCCGCGCAGACCGAGGCCCAGAGCGTCCTTGAGCAGTACAAGGCCCAGCTCGCCGAAGCCCGGCACGAGGCCGCGCGCCTGCGCCAGGAGGCTCAGGAGCAGGGGGCCACGCTCATCGCCGAGATGCGGGCCGAGGGCCAGCGTCAGCGCGAGGAGATCGTCGCCGCCGGTCACGCCCAGATCGAGGCCGACCGCAACGCCGCCGCTCAGGCGCTGCGGCAGGACGTCGGCAGGCTCGCCACCGACCTGGCCGGCAAGCTCGTCGGCGAGTCCCTCGAGGACCACGCCCGCCAGAGCCGGGTCATCGACCGCTTCCTCGACGAGCTCGAGGAGAAGGCCGAGGCCACGCGATGAACGGAGCGAGCCGCGAGGCCCTGGCAGCCGCACGTGAGCGTCTCGACGCGCTGACGGACTCCACGTCCGTGGATGCCGCGCAGCTCGCCGACGAGCTGGCGGCCGTCACCGCGCTGCTCGACCGCGAGGCCGGCCTGCGCCGGGCCCTCACCGACCCGGCGCAGCCTGCAGAGGCCAAGGCCGAACTGGTCCGGCGTCTGGTCGGCGGACAGGTCAGCGGGGAGACCGCCGACCTGGTGGCCGGCACCGCCCGCGCCCGCTGGTCGCAGTCCCGCGACCTGGTCGACGCGCTGGAGGAGCTGGCGAACACCGCCGACCTGACGGCCGCGCAGAAGGCCGGCACGCTCGACGACGTGGAGGACGAGCTGTTCCGGTTCGGCCGGATCGTCTCCTCGAGCATCGAGCTGCGCACCGCGCTGACCGACCGCAGGGCCGCCGTGTCCGCCAAGGTCGACCTGCTGCACCGGCTGCTCGGCGGCCGGGCCAAGCCGGCCACCGAGCGTCTGGTGACGCGTCTGGTGACCGCGCCGCGTGGACGTAGCCTGGAAGCGGGACTGGAGTCCCTGTCCAAGCTCGCCGCCGAGCGCCGGGACCGGTTCGTCGCCGTCGTCACGTCGGCGGTGCCGCTGAGCGACTCGCAGAGGCAGCGCCTGGGCGCCGCCCTCGCGAAGCTCTACGGCCGCCGGATGCACCTCAACCTGGACGTGGACCCCGAGGTTGTCGGAGGGATCCGGGTACAGGTCGGTGACGAGGTCATCAACGGCTCCCTCGCGGACCGGCTGGACGACGCCGCCCGCCGCATGGCGAGCTAGTAACTCAACAAGCAGTACGTACTGATGACGGCCCTGGTTGGGCCGTGCAGAGGATTCACCTCCTAATGGGGGGAGTCCCCATCCCCCCAAAGTGAAACTTCGGGCCCAACAAGGAGAGCAGGGAACCCAGATGGCGGAGCTCACGATCCGGCCGGAGGAGATCCGGGACGCGCTGGAGAACTTCGTCCAGTCGTACAAGCCGGACGCGGCCTCGCGCGAAGAGGTCGGCACCGTCACCTTCGCCGGTGACGGCATCGCGAAGGTCGAGGGCCTGCCCTCGGCCATGGCCAACGAGCTGCTGAAGTTCGAGGACGGCACCCTCGGTCTCGCCCTCAACCTCGAAGAGCGCGAGATCGGTGCCATCGTCCTCGGCGAGTTCAGCGGCATCGAAGAGGGCCAGCCGGTCACCCGTACCGGTGAGGTCCTGTCCGTCGCGGTCGGCGAGGGTTACCTCGGCCGTGTGGTGGACCCGCTCGGCAACCCGATCGACGGCCTCGGCGAGATCGAGACCGAGGGCCGCCGCGCCCTCGAACTGCAGGCCCCCACGGTCATGCAGCGCAAGTCGGTGCACGAGCCGATGGAGACGGGCTACAAGGCCGTCGACGCCATGACCCCGATCGGCCGCGGCCAGCGTCAGCTGATCATCGGCGACCGCCAGACCGGCAAGACCGCCCTGGCCGTCGACACGATCATCAACCAGCGCGACAACTGGCGCACCGGCGACCCGAACAAGCAGGTCCGCTGCATCTACGTCGCCATCGGCCAGAAGGGCTCCACCATCGCCGGCGTGCGCCGCGCGCTGGAGGAGAACGGCGCCCTGGAGTACACGACGATCGTCGCCGCCCCGGCGTCCGACCCGGCCGGCTTCAAGTACCTGGCGCCGTACACCGGTTCCGCCATCGGCCAGCAGTGGATGTACCAGGGCAAGCACGTCCTGATCATCTTCGACGACCTGTCGAAGCAGGCCGACGCCTACCGTGCCGTCTCCCTGCTGCTGCGCCGCCCGCCGGGCCGCGAGGCCTACCCGGGTGACGTCTTCTACCTGCACTCCCGTCTGCTGGAGCGCTGCGCGAAGCTCTCCGACGACATGGGCGCCGGCTCGATGACCGGTCTGCCGATCGTCGAGACCAAGGCCAACGACGTCTCGGCGTTCATCCCGACCAACGTCATCTCCATCACCGACGGCCAGTGCTTCCTGGAGTCGGACCTGTTCAACGCCGGTCAGCGTCCCGCGCTGAACGTCGGTATCTCCGTCTCCCGAGTCGGTGGTTCCGCGCAGCACAAGGCGATGCGCCAGGTCTCCGGCCGCCTGCGTGTGGACCTCGCCCAGTTCCGTGAGCTGGAGGCGTTCGCCGCCTTCGGTTCCGACCTGGACGCGGCCTCCAAGGCCCAGCTGGACCGCGGTCAGCGCATGGTCGAGCTGCTGAAGCAGGCGCAGTACGAGCCGATGGCCACCGAGAACCAGGTCGTCTCCGTCTGGGCCGGCACCACCGGCAAGATGGACGAGGTCCCGGTCGTCGACATCCGCCGCTTCGAGAAGGAGCTCCTGGAGTTCCTGCACCGCAAGCACCAGGGCCTGATGACCTCCATCAAGGAGGGCGGCAAGATGTCCGACGACACCCTGCAGGCCATCGCGGACGCGATCGCGGAGTTCAAGAAGCAGTTCGAGACCTCCGACGGCAAGCTGCTCGGCGAGGACGTCCCGGCCACCTCCGGCAAGTGACGACGGAAGGGACCTGACTCATGGGAGCCCAGCTCCGGGTCTACAAGCGTCGCATCCGATCCGTCTCCGCGACCAAGAAGATCACGAAGGCGATGGAGATGATCGCCGCCTCGCGCGTCGTCAAGGCGCAGCGCAAGGTGGCGGCCTCCACGCCGTACGCGCAGGAACTGACCCGCGCGGTCACGGCGGTCGGTACCGGCTCGAACACCAAGCACCCGCTCACCACGGAGGCGGAGAACCCGGCCCGTGCCGCGGTCCTGCTCCTCTCGAGCGACCGCGGTCTGGCCGGCGCCTTCAACTCCAACGCCATCAAGGCGGCGGAGCAGCTGACCGAGCGCCTGGAGCGCGAGGGCAAGCAGGTCGACACGTACATCGTCGGCCGGCGTGGTGTCGCGCACTACAACTTCCGTGAGCGCAAGGTCACGGAGTCGTGGACCGGATTCACCGACGAGCCCTCGTACGCGGACGCCAAGAAGGTCGCGGCGCCGCTGATCGAGGCCATCGAGAAGGATTCGGCGGACGGCGGCGTGGACGAACTCCACATCGTCTACACCGAGTTCGTCTCGATGATGACGCAGACGGCGCTCGACGCACGGCTGCTGCCGTTGCGCCTCGAAGAGGTCGCGGAGGAGGCGAAGCCCAAGGGCGAGCTTCTCCCGCTGTACGACTTCGAGCCTTCGGCGGAGGACGTCCTCGACGCCCTGCTGCCGCGCTACGTGGAGAGCCGTATCTACAACGCGCTGCTCCAGTCGGCCGCTTCGAAGCACGCCGCCACGCGGCGCGCGATGAAGTCGGCCACGGACAACGCCGGTGAGCTCATCGAATCGCTCACCCGGCTTGCCAACCAGGCCCGCCAGGCCGAAATCACCCAGGAAATCAGCGAGATCGTCGGTGGCGCCAGTGCCCTGGCCGACGCGACCGCGGGGAGTGACAAGTAATGACCACCACTGTTGAGACGGCCACGGCGACGGGCCGCGTCGCGCGGGTCATCGGCCCGGTCGTCGACGTGGAGTTCCCCGTCGACGCGATGCCGCAGATGTACAACGCCCTCCACGTCGAGGTCTCCGACCCGGCCAACGCGGGCGAGAAGAAGACGCTGACCCTGGAGGTCGCCCAGCACCTGGGTGACGGCCTGGTCCGCGCCATCTCCATGCAGCCCACCGACGGTCTGGTCCGCCAGGCCCCGGTGGTCGACACGGGCGCCGGCATCAGCGTCCCGGTCGGCGACTTCACCAAGGGCAAGGTGTTCAACACCCTCGGTGAGGTGCTGAACACCGACGAGTCCTACGACGGCGAGCGCTGGTCCATCCACCGCACGGCCCCCGCGTTCGACCAGCTCGAGTCGAAGACCGAGATGTTCGAGACGGGCCTGAAGGTCGTCGACCTGCTGACCCCGTACGTCAAGGGCGGCAAGATCGGTCTGTTCGGTGGCGCCGGTGTCGGCAAGACCGTGCTGATCCAGGAAATGATCATGCGTGTCGCCAACCTCCACGAGGGCGTCTCCGTCTTCGCGGGTGTCGGCGAGCGCACCCGTGAGGGCAACGACCTCATCGCGGAGATGGAAGAGTCCGGCGTTCTGGAGAAGACCGCGCTGGTCTTCGGCCAGATGGACGAGCCCCCGGGCACCCGTCTGCGCGTCGCCCTGGCCGGTCTGACGATGGCGGAGTACTTCCGCGACGTCCAGAAGCAGGACGTGCTGTTCTTCATCGACAACATCTTCCGCTTCACCCAGGCCGGTTCCGAGGTCTCCACCCTGCTCGGCCGTATGCCGTCCGCGGTGGGTTACCAGCCGAACCTGGCCGACGAGATGGGCCTCCTCCAGGAGCGCATCACCTCGACCCGTGGTCACTCGATCACCTCGATGCAGGCGATCTACGTCCCCGCGGACGACCTGACCGACCCGGCCCCGGCCACCACCTTCGCCCACCTCGACGCGACGACGGTTCTGTCCCGTCCGATCTCGGAGAAGGGCATCTACCCGGCCGTGGACCCGCTGGACTCCACGTCCCGGATCCTGGACCCGCGCTACATCGCGCAGGACCACTACAACGCGGCCATGCGCGTGAAGACGATCCTGCAGAAGTACAAGGACCTCCAGGACATCATCGCGATCCTCGGTATCGACGAGCTGGGCGAGGAGGACAAGCTCGTCGTCCACCGTGCCCGTCGTGTGGAGCGCTTCCTGTCCCAGAACACCCACGCCGCCAAGCAGTTCACCGGCGTGGACGGTTCGGACGTTCCGCTGGACGAGTCGATCGCCGCGTTCAACGCGATCTGCGACGGTGAGTACGACCACTTCCCCGAGCAGGCGTTCTTCATGTGCGGTGGTCTTGAGGACCTCAAGGCCAACGCCAAGGAGCTGGGCGTCTCCTGAGCCCCGAGCTCGGGTGAGGGGGCGGGCGCGTCCCGCCCCCTCACCTACGCCTACTAGAATTGACCCCAACACCCGGCACTACCGCCGGGTGGTGACCCGAGGAGCCACCCTTGGCTGCTGAGCTGCACGTCGCGCTGGTCGCGGCCGACCGAGAGGTCTGGTCCGGCGAGGCCACCCTGGTCGTCGCGCGCACCACGTCCGGCGACATCGGCGTCATGCCCGGTCACCAGCCGCTGCTCGGTGTGCTGGAGTCGGGCCCGGTGACCATCCGTACGAGTGATGGCGGAACGGTCGTCGCCGCGGTGCACGGCGGTTTCATCTCGTTCGCGGACGACAAGCTGTCGCTGCTGGCCGAGGTCGCCGAGCTGTCGGACGAGATCGATGTCCAGCGTGTCGAGCGCGAGCTCGAGCGCGCGAAGGCGGAGGACGACGCGGAGGCCGAGCGCCGCGCGGATGTCCGTCTGCGGGCGGCGACCGCGGCGCGTTGATCCACCGCGCCGTGTGATGACGTCACTCAGCCGCGGCCGGCCCGGAGCAATCCGGTGCCGGTCGCGGCTGAGCCAGATGTGGGTGTCTTTTCCGTTTCATTACCCAGTTTCGAAAATCAGTTCCATTGCCTAGGAGACGAGGAGGTCGGTGCCGATGGTCCTCGCTCTGACTGTGTGCGGAATCGTGGTCGCGCTCGTGGTGGTGGGACTGTTCCTGTTCGGCCTGCGCCGCAGACTCATCCAGCGCTCTGGCGGCACCTTCGACTGTTCCCTGCGCTGGGACGTGGCCGAGAAACCGGACACCAACGGCAAGGGCTGGAGCTACGGCGTCGCCCGCTACAACGGCGACCGTATCGAGTGGTACCGGGTCTTCTCCTACGCCTACCGCCCGCGCCGGGTCCTGGAGCGCTCGCAGATCGAGGTGGCCGGCCGCCGGCTGCCCGAGGGCGAGGAGGAGCTGGCGCTGCTCTCCGACGCGGTGGTCCTCGCCTGTACCCACCGGGGCACGCGCCTCGAACTCGCGATGAGCGAAGACGCGCTGACCGGTTTCCTCGCGTGGCTGGAGGCAGCCCCGCCCGGTCAGCGCGTCAACGTCGCTTAGGGGTCCTACAGGTTGTTGCTGAGGGCGCTCACCAGCTCGCCGTTACTGGTGTCACCGCTGAACTCCCAGAAGAACGCACCGCCGAGGCCCTGGGACTTGGCCCAGCTCATCTTCCCGGCGATCGTCGACGGAGTGTCGTACGACCACCAGTTGCTGCCGCAGTGGGCGTACGCCGTACCCGCGACGGTGCCGGTGGCCGGGCAGGACGTCTTGAGCACCTTGTAGTCCTCGATGCCCTGCTCGTAGGTGCCGGCCGCCGGGCCCGTGGCCGTGCCGCCCGGGGCGTCCTGGGTGACGCCGGTCCAGCCGCGGCCGTAGAAGCCGATGCCGAGGAGCAGCTTGCTCGCGGGGACGCCGGCCGCCTTGTACTTGGCCATCGCGTCGGCCGTGGTGAACCCGGCCTTCGGGATGCCGCTGTACGAGGTGAGCGGGGAGTGCGGGGCGGTCGGGCCCTGGGCGTCCCAGGCGCCGAAGAAGTCGTACGTCATCACGTTGTACCAGTCGACGTACTGCGCGGCGCCCGCGTAGTCGGCGGACTCGATCTTGCCGCCGGAGGAGCCGTCGGCGGTGACCGCGGCGGTGACCAGGGCGCCGGCGCCGAACTTGGCGCGCAGCGCGGCCATCACGTTCTTGAAGGCGGCCGCACCACTGGTGTCACAGCTCAGCCCGCAGGCGTTCGGGTACTCCCAGTCGATGTCGATGCCGTCGAAGACGTCGGCCCAGCGCGGGTCCTTGACCAGGTTGTAGCAGGACTGCGCGAAGGCGGTCGGGTTGGCCGCCGCCTGCCCGAAGCCGCCGGACCAGGTCCAGCCGCCGAAGGACCACAGCACCTTGATGTTCGGGTACTTGGCCTTCAGCTCGCGCAGCTGGTTGAAGTTGCCGCGCAGCGGCTGGTCCCAGGTGTCGGCGGCGCCGCTCACCGACTGGTCGGCGGTGAACGCCTTGTCGTAGTCGGCGTAGGAGTCGCCGATGGCGCACTGGCCGTTCGTGACATTGCCGAAGGCGTAGTTGATGTGCGTGATCTTCGAGGCGGAGCCGGACGTCACCAGGTTCTTGACGTTGTAGTTGCGGCCGTAGATGCCCCACTCGGTGAAGTAGCCGAGCTTGACCCTGTCGCCGGTGGGCGGGGGAGTGGTGCCGCCGCCGGTGGTGTGGACCGCGACTGCTCCGCTGACCGGCCCTGTCTGGTCGGCGGTGTCCCGGGCCTGGACGGTGTAGGAGTAGTCGGTGCCGGCGGTGAGGCCGGTGTCCGTGTACGACGTCGTCGTCACGGTGCCGACGACCTTGCCGTCGCGCAGCACGTCGTAGTTCTTGATGCCCTTGTCGTCGGTGGCCGCGCTCCAGCCGAGCTTCACCGAGGTGTCGGTGACGGAGGAGGCGGCCGGGGTGCCGGGCGCGGAGGGGGCCGCGTCGCCGGGGACCGTGGTGCCGTCACAGCTGTCGCCGTTGAGCTTGCAGTTGGACGGGGAGCCGGATCCGGCGCCGTTGAAGCCGAAGGAGACGGAGGCACCGGCGGCCAGGGTGCCGTTGTAGGATTTGTTCTTGGCGGTCCAGTGGGTGCCGGAGTGGGTGACGTCCGCGTCCCAGGCGGAGGTGACGGACGTACCGGAGGGGAAGTCCCACTCGACGGTCCAGGAACTGATGCTGCTGGTACCGGTGTTCTTGATGGTCCACTGACCGCCGAAGCCGGTTCCCCAGTCGCTGGTCTTGGTGTAGGTGGCGGTGGCGTTGCCCGCGGCCTGGGCGGGGCTCGCGAGACCGACCAGGCCGGCCAGCGGGAGCAACAGGGTCGCGAACCCTGCCGCGGCTCTGTGTCTGAAGCGCATGCTGCGCCTCCCTCTTGTAGGGGGCTGGGAATGGGGAGTGTCAGGGGCATGACTGAGCCTTCACACCCACGGTGCCGCGAGAATAGAAAGGTCTGGACCACAGGTCAATAGGTCTGGACCACTTGCCCGTGCGGCCCGCTAGATCCCCAACTCCTGCGCCAGCACGGCCGCTTGGACCCGGCTGCGCAGCTCCAGCTTCGCCAGCAGACGGCTGACGTGGGTCTTCACCGTGCCCTCCGCCATCTCCAGCCGCCCGGCGATCTCGGCGTTGGACAGCCCCTCGCCGATACACGACAGCACCTCGCGCTCCCGCCGGGTCAGCGCGCCGAGCACCGCCGGGTCCGCCCCCGTACGCCGCCCGGGACCGGCCGCGAACTCGGCGAGCAGCCGCCGGGTGACGGCCGGCGCGACGATCCCCTCCCCGCGCGCCACCGTCCGCACCGCCTCCAGCAGGTCCTTCGCCTCGGTGTTCTTCAGCAGGAACCCGGCCGCCCCCGCCCGCAGCGCCCCGAACACGTACTCGTCGAGGTCGAACGTGGTCAGCACCAGGACGTCCGCGAGCCCGTCGGCAGTGATCGCCCGGGTCGCCGAGACCCCGTCCAGGCGGGGCATCTGCACGTCCATCAGCACCACGTCCGGCCGCAGCTCCCGGGCCAGCTCCACCGCCCGCTCGCCGTCCGCCGCCTCCCCGGCCACCTCGATGTCGGGCGCGCTGCCCAGGATCAGGACCAGGCCGGCCCGGACGGCGGACTGGTCCTCGGCGACCAGGACCCGGATGGTGCGGTTCATGCGAGGTCTCCTTCGGTGAGCGGAAGAGCGGCGCGTACGGCCCACCGGGGGCCCTCGGGTCCGGCCCGGAAGCTGCCGCCGAGCAGCGCGGCCCGCTCCCGCATCCCGGCGAGACCGGAGCCGGAGCCGGGGGCGCGGGGGGTGTCGCCGGGCCGGTAGGGGCTGGTCACCCGCACCAGCAGGGTGTCGTCCTGCCGGCGCAGGACGACCTGGACGCGCCCCTTCGCCGCGTGCTTGAGGGCGTTGGTCAGCGACTCCTGCACGATCCGGTAGGCGGCCAGTTCGACCGGCGCGGGGACCCCGTCGTGCACGGCGTCGAGGCTGACGTCCAGGCCGTTGGCGCGGGCGCCCGCGACCAGGGCGCCGAGGCCGTCCAGGGTCGGGGTGGCGGACGGTTCGAGGTCACCGGTGCGCTCCCGCAGGATCCCGATCAGCCGCCGCATCTCGGCCAGCCCTTCGACGCTGTTCTCCCGGATGACCGCCAGGGCGTCCTTGGAGGTCTTCGGGTCGTCCAGGGACAGCGCGGCCGTGGAGTGGATGGCGATCGCCGACAGGTGGTTGGCGACCATGTCGTGCAACTCCCGGGCCATCCGGACCCGTTCGGCCGTGACCGCCTGCGTGCGGTCCATCTCGGCCAGCAGCGCGGTCTGTTCGGCGCGCAGCCGGGCGGCCTCGGCCGCGTCCCGGTGGTTGCGGACCACCCAGCCCGTGGAGGCGGGCGCGAACGCCACCACCCCGACACCCACGCCGATCAGCAGGCCCTGCGGATCGCGCCAGAGCGCGGCGGGTACGACTCCGCCGACGACCGTCAGCATCCCGGTGAGCCAGAAGATACGGCGGGCGGAGACCGGGGTGCCGTACAGGACGGCCGCGTACACCAGGTCGGTGTACAGCACGATGGTGACGATGCTGCCGAGGGTCACCGTGTCCAGGGTCAGCGCGACGGTGCCGGCCAGCAGAGCGATGCGGGGCCGGATGCGGCGCAGCGGCTCGCAGGCGGCGGTCACCGCCAGCGGCACCAGCGGGCCCCAGGCCGCGGGCCACAGCACCAGGCTGTCCGTGGCCAGGCGGGGGCGGATGCCGAGCGCCCACAGCAGCACCCCGCCGAGCAGTCCGCCCACGGCGATGCGCAGGTCGTCGCGGTGCGGGCGGGGGAGTGCGCGGGCCATGACCCCATCCAACACGGCCCGCGGCCCGTCCGCGTGCTTCCCGGGAACGGTCCCGAACTGCATCTTTCGCTTACGGCGAGGTCCCCCACGGCGACGACGAAAGCGGCGGGCCCGGCTGCCAGCCTGGAAGTGACCGGAAGGGAGTGAGCCGTGGTCGTCGGGTTGATCATCGCCTGTGAGGTGGCGTTCTGGGTGCTGCTGGCCGCGGGGCTGGCCTTCCGGTACGCGTTCCGGATGCCCCGCGTGGGCCTCGCCCTGCTGCTGTGCGAGCCGCTGCTGGAGGTCGTGCTGTTCGCCGTGACCGCGATCGACCTCAAGAACGGCGCGGAACCCGGCTGGCGGCACGGCCTGGCCGCGGTCTACATCGGCTTCACCGTCGGCCTCGGTCACTCCACGATCCGGTGGGCCGACGCCCGCGTCGCCCACCGTTTCGCCGGCGGCCCGCCGCCCGTGCAGCCCCCGAAGTACGGCACGGCCCGCGCCGTCCACGAGTGGAAGGTCGCGGGCCGCTGGATCCTGGCCGCGCTCGTCGCCATGGCCCTGTTGCAGGGTGCGGTCTGGTACGTCGGGGGCGACGGCGAGACCGGCTCGCTGCGGGCGTGGCAGCTGCGCATGGTGTGGGTGATCGGCATCAACGTGCTGATCGCCGCCAGCTACACCGTGTTCCCCAAGGTCTCCGAGCAGGAGCGCTAACGCTCCCCGCCCGGCACCCACAGCACGTCCCCGGTCTCCTTGTTGGCGGTCCTGGCCAGGATGAACAGCAGGTCGGAGAGCCGGTTGAGGTAGGTGGCGGTGAGCGGGTTCATGTGGTCGCCGTGTGCCTCCAGGGCCGCCCAGGTGGAGCGCTCGGCCCGGCGGACGACCGTGCACGCCTGGTGCAGCAGGGCCGCGCCGGGCGTGCCGCCGGGGAGGATGAAGGAGCGCAGCTTCTCCAGTTGCTCGTTGAAGCGGTCGCAGTCCGCCTCCAGCCGGTCGACGTAGAACTGCTCGACCCTGAGCGGCGGGAACTCCGGGTTCTCGACCACCGGCGTCGACAGGTCCGCGCCCACGTCGAACAGGTCGTTCTGGACCCGGGTGAGGACCGTGACGACCTCCGCGTCCAGACCGCCCAGCGCGATTGCGGTGCCGATCACCGCGTTGGCCTCGTTGGCGTCGGCGTACGCCGAGATCCTGAGGTCGGTCTTGGCGACCCGGCTCATGTCGCCGAGGGCGGTGGAGCCCTTGTCGCCGGTCCTGGTGTAGATGCGCGTCAGATTGACCATACGGCCAGCGTAGTTACGCTCCCGCCGTCCGGAACACGCGTGTGCCCACTGTCACGGTGAGTCCCGTGAAGCCGACGGCGACGAGAACGCCGTACAGCATGTGCGCGCTCGTGTACTGGCCGACGTACGCATCGCGCACCGCGTCCACCAGATAGCGGAACGGGACGAAGTGCGAGAGCACGTCCAGCCAGCCGGGTGCGAGGGACATCGGGAGCATCAGGCCGGACAGCAGCATCGACGGCATCGACACCGCGTTGATCAGCGGGCCGAACTCCTGCGGCGTGCGGACCTTCATCGCGATCGCGTACGACAGCGAGGCCAGCGAGAGGGTGAGCAGGGCGACGAACACGAACCCGATGAGGATGCCGGGCAGGGGCGCGCGCAGCCCCATCACCACCGCCGAGAGCACCAGCAGCACCGCCTGGAAGACGAAGACCGTGGCGTCCCGCAGCACCCGGCCCAGGAGCAGGGCGAGGCGGCTGACGGGGGTGACGCGCATCCGTTCCACCACCCCCTGGGCGTTCTCCATGATGACGGTGAAGCCCGCGAACAAGGCGCCGAAAAGGCCGAGTTGGAGCAGTAGTCCGGGGACGAGCACCTGCCACGAGCTGCCCTGCTCGCCGAGGGGCAGGCCGGTGAGCAGCGGGCCGAAGAAGAGGAGATACAGGAGCGGGGTCAGTACGCCGAAGAGCAGGGCGAAGCGGGAGCGCAGGGACTGACGGAGGTAGCGGCCGTAGACGAGGGCCGTGTCGTGAAGCAGCATGCGGGCGGTCCTATACGGCGACGGGGGCGGGGTCGGCCGCGGCGGGACCGCGGCCGGTGATGGCGAGGAACGTGTCCTGGAGCGTCGCGTCGATCGAGCCGCCGTGCGCCAGCTTGAGCGCGCTCGGCGTGCCCTCCGCCGCGACCACGCCCTTGTCGACGATCACCAGGCGGTCGGCGAGGGCGTCGGCCTCGTCCAGGTAGTGGGTGGTCAGGAAGACCGTCGTGCCGTACTCGTCGCGCAGCCTGCGGACCAGGTCCCACAGGTCGGCGCGGCTGCCCGGGTCCAGGCCGGTCGTCGGCTCGTCCAGGAACAGCACCTTCGGGCGGTGGGTGAGCGCCATCGCGATGTCCAGGCGGCGGCGCTGGCCGCCGGAGAGGGCGGCCGTCTTCCGGTCGAGCAGCTCGGTGAGGCCGAGGTCGCGGGCGAGTTCCGCGGTGCGCCGGACGGCCCCGGCCTTCGGCAGGCGGTACATCCGGCCCTGGGTGACCAGCTCCTCCCGGACGGTGATCTGCGGGTCCACCCCGCCGGACTGGGCCACATAGCCGCAGGCCCGGCGCACGGCGGCCGGGTCGGCCGCCAGGTCGTGACCGGCGACGGTGGCCGCGCCGCCGGTGGGCTTCAGCAGGGTGGTGAGCATCCGCAGGGTGGTCGTCTTGCCGGCGCCGTTGGGGCCGAGGAAGCCGAGAATCTCGCCCTCGCGGACGGTGAGGTCGATGCCGCGCACGGCCTCGACGGGGCCGTGTCTGGTCTGGAAAGTGCGGGCCAGTCCGGCCGCGCTGATGACTGCTGCCATGCCCACAGAAAAACAGAGACGCTGAAATTTTGCAATGACACCAAGTTTTCAGCAGGCCCAGCGAAGTTAGGATGCGGGCATGGCTGAGGGGCTCAGGGAGCGGAAGAAGCGGCAGACCAGGCAGTACATCTCGGACGTCGCCACGGGGCTGTTCCTCGAACGCGGCTTCGACGCGGTGACGGTCGCGGAGATCGCGGAGGCGGCGAACGTCTCGGTCAACACCGTCTACAACTACTTCCCCGCCAAGGAGGACCTCTTCTTCGACCGGTCCGCCGGCGTGGTCGACCGGCTCGCCCGCTGGGTGCGCGGGCGCAGCACGGGCGAGTCCGCCGCCGTGGCCGTCCTGCGCGAGCTGCGCGAAGAGGTCGAGGCGGTCTCGCCCCGGGTCGGCCTGTTCCCCGGGTACGCGAGCTTCATGCGGGTCATCGAGGAGGCCCCCGCGCTGCGCTCCCGGCTGTGGGCCGTCGCCCAGGAAGTGCAGGCCGGCCTGGAACAGGCCCTGCGCGAGGAGACCGGCGCGGCGGACGACGACGAGCTGCCGAACCTGATGGCCGGTCAGATCGGCTGGGCGCACAGTACGGTCATGGCGGTCATCGGGCGCGAGATGGTCAAGGGGCGCGAACCGCGCGAAGTATCACGAGAGGTACTCGTCCTGCTGGACGACATCGAGGACGTGTTGAGCGAAAAGGTCCTCAACTACGCCGTCCGTGGCGCGTCCTGACCCCTGCCGGTGTGATGTCCGTCAATTGAGACGTGACGCGCGTTACTTACCGGTCACACAGCGGCTCCGGAGCGCTATGGTCCGCCGAAGAGGCAGACGTCAACAGCGTTCAGGGAGTCGGAGTGGCAGGGAAGCTCGCCGTCATCGGGGCCGGTCTCATGGGATCCGGTATCGCCCAGGTCGCCGCACAGGCGGGCTGGGACGTCGTTCTGCGCGACGTCACCGACGAGGCTCTGAAGCGTGGCACCGACGGCATCAAGAGCTCGTACGACAAGTTCGTCAGCAAGGGCAAGCTGGAGGCGCACGCCGCCGAAGCCGCCCTCGGCCGCATCACCGCCACCACCGACCTGGACGCGGCCGCCGACGCCGACATCGTCGTGGAGGCCGTCTTCGAGAAGCTGGAGGTCAAGCACGAGATCTTCCGCGCGCTCGACAAGATCGTGCGCCCGGACACCGTGCTCGCCTCCAACACCTCCGCCATCCCGATCACCAAGATCGCGGCGGCCACCGAGCGCCCCGAGCGGGTCGTCGGTGTGCACTTCTTCTCGCCGGTGCCGATGATGCAGCTGGTCGAGCTCGTCCGCGGCTACAAGACCAGCGACGAAACCCTCGCCACCGCACGGGAGTTCGCCGAGTCCGTCGGCAAGACCTGCATCGTCGTCAACCGCGACGTGGCCGGCTTCGTCACGACCCGTCTCATCTCGGCCCTGGTGGTCGAGGCGACCAAGCTGTACGAGTCCGGCGTCGCCACGGCCGAGGACATCGACCTCGCCTGCAAGCTGGGCTTCGGCCACGCCATGGGCCCGCTGGCCACCGCGGACCTGACCGGCGTGGACATCCTGCTGCACGCCACCGGCAACATCTACACCGAGTCCCAGGACGAGAAGTTCGCCCCGCCGGAGCTGATGCGCCGGATGGTGGATGCCGGTGACATCGGGCGCAAGAGCGGGCAGGGCTTCTACAAGTACTGATCCGTTACTGATCCGTCCACGAGCGGAGACACCCCGGGACACTCCCCGGGGTGAATTCGGTATCGGTTCGCTTACAAACAGCAACCGCACTGCCGCCCAGGCAGTCAGACGTTGCACAGCACCGTCACGGAGTACGCCACCGCACTCAACGGGAGCGCATATGTACATCAGGGGCGACCACGCCGAGCTGGTCGTCGGGGGCCGCCTCGATGTCCGCAGCGCGGCGGACGCCCGTACGGCCCTGCACTCGGCGGTCGACGACGGGGTCGGCGACCTGGTGCTCGACCTGTCCGAACTGGACTCCTGGGACGCCACCGGACTCGGGGTGATCATGGGAGCCCACCGGCGGGCCGGACGCTGCGGTCGCCGCCTGGTGCTGCGCTGCGTCCCGCCGCAGATGCAGCGCCTGCTGGTGGCCACCCGGCTGCACCGCATCCTCGCCATCGAGGGCGGCATCGGGGTGGACTCGCTGCCCCGCGTGTGAGGCGACGGCCGGGTGTGCACCGGGCGACGGGTGAGACCCGGACGCAGCCGCCGAACCGTACCTCGGGGGCAATCCTCACCGGACTGTGACGTCTCGGACCGCCCGGCACCCCGCCCTGTCGTAGATACTGTGCAAAGGTTTAGGGTTCGGTCGCCCGCTGCCTCATGAACCCTCGAGCGGGCCCGGACCAGAAGCGACAGCGCGGTGTGCAGCAGGCCGGGAGGGGCCGGTATTTAAGGGCACACGACGCTTTTGGGGGGCTTGGACCTATGGACCCGATCACTCCGGGACCCGAGGAGCACGGCCAGGCTCAGAGCCGCCGCCCGCCCCGGGAATCCCTCACCTCCGACTTCCAGAGCGCACCCGCGCTCGCGCGGACGGCGCAGCTCGTCTCCGGCGACTTCCTGCTGACCGTCAACCCGGTCGACGGCAGCGAGATAGAACCCTGCCCGCCGCACGAACGGCCGGGGCGGCCCCGCAAGCGCACCGTCGCCGAGCGCGCCGAGACCGAGCGCGCCGCCCGGCCGCCCGTACCGCCCGGCCCGGCGCAGCCGACGCCCGCCCTCCTCGAACGCCAGGACGAGCGCGAACGCCTGGTCCGCCTCCTCGCCCGCGGCCGCTCCGTGCGGCTCACCGGCCCCGGCGGCTCCGGCCGCACCGCCCTGCTCGACCTCGTCGCCGAGGACTGCTTCGACCTCGCCCCCGACGGCGTGGTCCGGCTCACCGGCTTCCGCCGCACGGCCGACGACCTCCTCCACGACCTCTTCCACGCCGTCTACGAGGCCCCCCTGTACCGGCCCGAACGGGACCAACTGCTCGAACTGGTCCGTGAGATCGGTGCGGTCGTGGTCGTGGACGACCTGGAGCTCGGCGGCGCCGCCCTGGACGAACTGCTCGACGCCACCCCCGAGTGCGCCTTCCTGCTCGGCACCACCCCGGACGTCCCCGCGCCCTCCGCCGACTGCGAGGTCGAGGAGGTCTTCCTCACCGGCCTCGACCGCGCGGCCGGCGTGGAGATCCTGGAGCGGGCCGTCGGCCGTGTCCTCACCGAGGAGGAGGCCAACTGGGCGGGCGACCTGTGGTTCGAGTCCGAGGGGCTGCCCCTGCGGTTCGTGCAGGCCGGCGCCCTGCTCCGGCAGCGCGACCAGCTGCGGGCCAGCACCGGGGCGGTGGACGAGTACGGCGTCTTCGAGGACGTACGCCCGCCCGTCGAGGAGCCCCTGGACCCGGCGGAGCCGGAGGACGTTCCGCTGCCCTCCCTCGGGGAGGCGGCCGCGCCCGCGCCGCTGCTGGCCTCCCGGCTCAGCTCCTCGGCCCGCGCGACGCTGCGCTTCGCGGTCGCCCTCGGCGGCGAGGTGCCGCACCAGGCACATCTGCCCGCGCTGGTCGGCGACACCCACGCGGATGCCGCGCTCGGCGAACTCGCGGGCTGCGGACTGGTCTCCCCGGTCGGCTGCCGCTACCGCCTCGCGTCCGGCGTGCCGGCCCAGCTGGAGGCCGCCGGCTACGACGCCGACGCCCCCGCCGAGGCCCTCACCGCCGCCGAGCACTACGCCTGGTGGGCCGGCCACCCCTCGGTCGCCCCCGAGCGGGTGTGCGCCGAGGCCGACGCGGTCCTCGCCGCGCTCGCGGTGGTGGTGCCGGCCACGACACCACCCGTCGAGGGCGAGGAGAGCTGTGCCGTACGGCTCGCCCGCACGGCCGCGCCCGCCTTCGCCGCCGGGCTGCACTGGAGCGCCTGGGAGCGCGCGCTGCGCTCCGGCGCGGAAGCCTCCCGGCTGTCCGGCGAGGTCTCCGAACAAGCCTACTTCCACCACGAGTTGGGCATCCTCGCGCTCTGCGGCGGCCGGCTCGACCGGGCCCGTGCCGAGCTGGAGGCGTCGGGCGGCCTGCGCGGGGCGCTCGCCGACAAGCGGGGCACCGTCGCCGGACGCCGCGCCCTGGCGCTGGTCGCCGACCTCTCGGGCGATGTGCCCGGACCGATGGCGGGCGAGGAGATGCCGGACGCCCGCCAGGAGGAGTCGGCGCCGCCGTTCGGCGGGGTGCCGGCGCCCTATCCGCCGCTGTACGGCACCGCCGACGACACCCTGGTCACCCACCAGCCACCGGCCGCCAAGCCGCTGGGCGGCATCCGCCGCCTGGCCCGCCGCAACATGGTCGCGGCCGGCTCCGGGGCCCTGCTCGCCGCCGTCCTCGGCACGGTCGTCACCCTCGGCATGACGTCCAACGAGAACGCGGACAAGAACCCGGCCGGCAAGGTCGACGTCAATCCGTCCGCCAGCCAGGGCCTGAACGACGGCAGCCTGGGCGCGGACCCGAAGAACGACAACGGCTCGCCCGGCCGCACCGGCACACCCGCAGGCACCCCGACGGACCCGGGCCCCGACGGCACGTACGGCACGACGGACGACCCGACGCCGTCGGCGGCGACGCCTTCGGCGAGCCCGAGCGGCACGAAGGGCACGGGCGGCGGGGGTACGACTCCGACACCGTCGAGGTCCCAGACGACGAGGCCGGGCGGCTCACCGTCCCCGAGCAAGTCGAGCCCGTCCAGCCCCCCGTCCCACTCATCCTCACCCTCATCCTCGCCCTCGGTCACCCCCACGCCGACCCCGAGCCAGCCGGGAACCACCACTCCGTCCACCACCGACACGGCCAGCGGCCCGGCGGCGTCGAGCAGCTCGGCCGGCACATCGAAGAGCGGCAGCCCGGGTTCCGCGATCTGACCTCTTCCGCTCACAGCAAGAGGGCGGGTCCTCTCCCGGGCCCGCCCTCACGCTCGTGCAGGGAAGCTGTTCAGAACAGCCGCAGCTTGTCGTCCTCGATGCCGCGCAGGGCGTCGTAGTCCAGGATCTGGCAGTTGATGCCGCGGTCCGTGGCGAGGACTCGGGCCTGGGGCTTGATCTCCTGGGCGGCGAAGATGCCGCGGACCGGGGCGAGATGCGGGTCGCGGTTGAGGAGTTCGAGGTAGCGGGTGAGCTGCTCCACGCCGTCGATCTCGCCGCGTCGCTTGATCTCGATGGCGACGGTCCGGCCCTCCGCGTCCCGGCACAGGATGTCCACCGGGCCGATCGCCGTCATGTACTCGCGGCGGATGAGCGTGTAGCCCTCGCCCAGCGTCTCGATGCGGTCGGCCAGGAGCTCCTGGAGGTGTGCTTCCACGCCGTCCTTGATCAGGCCGGGGTCCACGCCGAGTTCGTGCGAGGAGTCGTGGAGGATCTCCTCCATCGTGATGATCAGTTTCTCGCCCGCCTTGTTGACGACGGTCCAGACGCCCTCGTCCTCGCCCGCGCCCTCCTTCAGCGTGCAGGGCGGCGACATCCAGTTGAGGGGCTTGTAGGCCCGGTCGTCCGCGTGGATGGAGACGCTGCCGTCCGCCTTGACCAGGATCAGTCGGGGCGCCGAGGGCAGGTGGGCGGTGAGCCGGCCGGCGTAGTCGACCGAGCACCGGGCAATGACGAGACGCATGGTCGGCAACGCTACTCGACACACACGGGTGGGCGCGATTCGCCCTCGTCCCGTCCGTCCCCGCCGACCACCGGCGATCGCTGGGGCACCCCATTTATCCCTGGAAACTCTTGTTCATCCCTGGCCGATTGTGCGCCTAACCGGACCGTTCCATATACGTATTCTGCTGGTGCGGTCACCGACGGTTGCCTACCGTAGAGAACGGGAGGT
The DNA here is from genome assembly GCF_001513965.1 of Streptomyces cellostaticus. GTDB lineage: Bacteria > Actinomycetota > Actinomycetes > Streptomycetales > Streptomycetaceae > Streptomyces > Streptomyces cellostaticus. Next base: position 174,623 of record NZ_KQ948027.1, read on the forward strand.
CGCGATGCGTGTACTGAGCGTGTTCGATATCGCGAACCTCTTATCTGTCCGGCAACCCCTGCTCATCGGGGGTGCGAGAGGAGAACCCATGTCGCTCGACGTCTCACCGGCCCTACTCGAACAGGCCGAGCGAGGCGAGGTCGACGAAGCAGCATTCGTCGACTGCGTCCGGACCTCCCTGCCCTATGCGTGGGAGATGATCAGCTCCCTGGTGGCCCAGCTGAAGGTGGACGGCGGACCCTTCGCCGACAACCAGACGCCCCCGCCGGACGAGCAGGCACGCGGTCAGCTGCTGCGCGCGCTCGCGAGTGACGCCATCCGCGGCGCGCTGCAGCGGCACTTCGGTGTGCGGCTGGCCTTCCAGAACTGCCACCGGGTGGCGGTGTTCCCCCTGGACGCCTCGGTGGACGAGACGTTGGCCCGCTTCACCTCGATGCGCAATCAGTTGCTGAACCAGTCGCCGGAGCTTCGGGACTGCTGACGCGCGGCATCGACGCTGCCCGGGCAGCGGGCCGCTTGCTTGCCGCTCCACCCCGCGGGAGGTGCATCCAGTGCTGGGGCGGCAAGCCCCTCATGCAGAAAGGGAGTCGGCAGCCGGTCAGCGCAGCTGGGGCAGCACCTCGGCACCCAGGCGCCGCAGGTTCTCCTCCGTCGCCGCGAGGTCGCCCGAGCCCTCGACGAGCAGCGCGAAGCGGGAGATGCCGGTGCGCTCCGACGTGGCCGCGAGCCGGTCGGCGCACAGCCGCGGGGTGCCCACCGGGTGCAGGCCGCAGAGCAGTTCGGTGTAGGCGAGCGGGTCGCGCATCGCCCGCTCCCGGCCGTCGACGGTCACATGGGCCTCCAGGCCCTGTTTCAGCCAGCCGGGCATCGCTTTCAGCAGCGTCTCCGCCGCGTCGGTGCGCCGGTCCGCGATCTGGCAGACCCCGGCGGAGACATGGGCCGCGCCCGCGATCTCCGCTGCCGGCCTGCCCGCGGCCCGCGCGAACTGCCGCCATAGGGCGACCATCTCGGCCTTTTCCTCGTCCCCGACGTGCATGCCGAGCAGCATCGGCAGTCCGCGCTCGGCGGCCAGCCGCACGCTCGCCGGGGAGGTGCAGGCGACGACGACCTCGGGGCCGGGGGTTTCCGTCAGCGCCTCCGAGGGGCGGGGTACGACGGGTACCTCACGGAAGGAGAACCGTTCACCCGAGGCCGAAACGGACGGTTCGCGCAGCCAGCGCACCAGCAGATCGAGTGATTCCGGGAATCCGTGCTCGTACGCCCCGATGCCCGCGCCGAACACCTCCAGGTCCACCCACGGTCCGCCGCGGCCGACGCCCAGCGTGAACCGTCCGCCGCTCGTCAGGTGCAGCAGCGCGGCCTGTTCACCGAGGGCGACCGGGTGCGCGGTGGGCAGCACGCTGACCGCCGTACCGACGCGGATGCGCCGGGTGCGGCCGAGCAGTAAAGCGGCCAGGGTGACCGCGGACGGGCATGTGCCGTACGGCACGAAGTGGTGCTCGGCCAGCCACACTGTGTCCAGCCCGGCCTCCTCGGCGACCTCTGCCGAACGGACCGCCCGGTACAGGGCCTCCCCGGGGCCCTGGCCCGGGAACTGGGCCGCCAGCACAAAACTTCCTACGTGCATCGCATTTCCTGCTTCCTTGGCTCCGACCCGGAGCTCCCCCACCCGCATAACCGTCTGACACGTGCCGAGGACACGGCCTGGCGGGGAGATTTGCGGATTGTCTGCAGAATGGGCCGCCCCGAGGGGGGACTTGTGCGGGTTGGTGCGCTACGCGTACCCCTGTGGGCGCCGCGTACGCTGGATGCGACCCGTGCTTCCCTGTATAGCTCCGAGAGGTGTCCCGTGTCCCCGCGCCGCAACCGACCGAAGGCAGCCGGATCGTCCGGCCCGAGCGCCGAGGACGACCGGACCGGCCGGTACGGCGGCTGGCAGTCCACGGAGAGCTGGCAGGGCGAGGAGTGGAGCGTGCGCCATGTCGCCGGGGCGAGCGCCGAGGGCAAGACCTACCGCTGCCCCGGCTGCGACCAGCTGATCCCCTCCGCCGTCCCGCACGTGGTGGCCTGGCCGGAGCACGCGGGCGTCGACGACCGCCGCCACTGGCACAAGGCGTGCTGGAACGCGAAGGACCGCCGCACCATCCGGGTGCAGCGGTCCCGTAACGCGCCGAAGTTCTGAGTTACACGTCCCGGCTCTGCAGCAGTGCGTAGGCACCCGCGAACGCGGCGGCCGTCACGCCCAGCATGATCCACAGCGGGTCCCAGCCGGACGGGCCGGAGTCGCTGAGGGAGTTGGCGTAGAAGACGCTCATCTGGTTCGGGATCGAGTACTCGAAGAGCACCTGGCGGATCTTCTCCATCGACGAGGCGAACATGAACATGGCGATCACGAGCGGGGCGAGCACCGCGGCGATCATGATGGTGATGGCGCCCGCCGAGTGCCGGATGATCGAGCCGACGAGCAGCGAGAGCAGCCCGAGCAGCGCGACGTAGAGGCTGACGCCGACCGTGCCCTTCAGCCACTCCCCGGTGGACGGGGTGCGCGCGCCGTGGCCCTCCAGCAGGGACGCCTGGATCATCGCCACGAAGGAGGCGGCGGCCAGGGTCACCACGAAGGCGAGGGCGAAGAACACGATCGCCTTGGCGGCCAGCACCCGGCCCCGGCTCGGGCACGCGGTCATCGTCGTACGGATCATGCCGGTGCCGTACTCGGAGGCCGTGGTCAGCACGCCGAGCGTGATGATGCACATGTTGCCGAGCAGCAGGCCGAAGAAGCCGAGGGACAGCGGGTTCTGGCCGGACAGGTCGCTGGAGCTGCTGCGGACCGCCACGCCGGCCAGCAGGCCGATGCCGACTACGAGCAGGATGAACACGCCGAGCGTCCACATCGTCGAACGCACCGACTTGATCTTCGTCCACTCGGAGGCCAGCGCGTGTCCGAGGTGGGTGCGCACGATCGGGATCGGCGAGCTGTAGCCGGAGTACGTCCCGCCGGGCGCCGCCTGCCAGTCGGGCGCGGCTGCGGGGGCCTGCGGCATCGGGGGCTGGTGGGTGCTCATCGGGCGTCCTTGGGCTGGGTCGGGTCGGCGGGGGCAGGGGCGGAGGCGGCGGGAGCCGGAGCGGCGGCCGGCGGCTGCGCCGGGGCCACGGGAGGCTGACCCTGCGGGGCGGGCGCGGCGTACGGGTTGGGGGCGCCCGCGCTGGGAGCGCCAGGCGCGCCCGGTGCGCCGTACGCGCCCGCCGGAGCACCGCCGTACGGCCCCGAGGGCGGTGTCGGCGCCGTGAACGGCTGGCCGGCCTGCTGGGGCGGCGGCGGGGCGTACCAGCCCGGCTGGCCCTGGCCGGGGACCGGCATGGGCGGCTGGGCGCCCGGCGGCAGGGGCTGCTGGAGGCCCGCCTTCTGGTCGATGGTCGAGCGGTAGTCGACGGCGCCCTGCGTCATCCGCATGTACGCCTCCTCCAGCGAGGCCTGGTGCGGCGACAGCTCCCACAGCCGTACGTCCGCCTCGTGCGCCAGGTCGCTGATGCGGGGCAGCGGCAGCCCGGTCACGCGCAGCGCACCGTCCTGCTCGGGCAGCACATGGCCGCCCGCCTCGGTGAGCGCGGAGGACAGCTTCTCGCGCAGCTGGGGCTCGGAGTCGGGAGTGCGCACGCGCGCGAAGTCGGCGGAGTTGGCCGAGATGAAGTCCGTCACGCTCATGTCGGCGAGCAGCTGGCCGCGCCCGATCACGATGAGGTGGTCGGCGGTCAGCGCCATCTCGCTCATCAGGTGCGAGGAGACGAAGACCGTACGGCCCTCGGCCGCGAGGGCCTTCATCAGGTTGCGGACCCAGAGGATGCCCTCGGGGTCGAGACCGTTGACCGGCTCGTCGAACAGCAGCACCTGGGGGTCGCCGAGCAGCGCGGCGGCGATGCCGAGGCGCTGGCCCATGCCGAGCGAGAAGCCCTTGGAACGTTTCTTCGCCACGTCCTGGAGGCCGACGACCCGGAGCACCTCGTCCACGCGCCGGGCCGGGATGCCCGACAGCTGGGCGAGGCTCAGCAGGTGGCTGCGGGCGGCCCGGCCGCCGTGCACCGCCTTGGCGTCGAGCAGCGCGCCGACCTGGCGGGGTGCGTTGGGCAGCTTGCGGTACGGGTAGCCGCCGATGGTCACCGTGCCGGACGTCGGGTTGTCCAGCCCGAGGATCATCCGCATGGTCGTCGACTTGCCCGAGCCGTTGGGCCCGAGGAAGCCGGTCACGGATCCAGGTCGCACCTGGAAGGAAAGGTTGTACACAGCGGTCTTGTCGCCGTACCGCTTCGTCAGGCCTACAGCCTCGATCATGCTCCGCACCCATCGAATGGTTCAGGACAGCGGGGCACACGCCCCCGTAAGGGTTAGGAGCCTATCGGGGCGCTGACGGTTCCGCCCAAGAGTGAGTAAAGCTATGCGTCCCGCTTCCTGAGCAGTGCGTAACCGCCGGCGAGCGCCGCGATCACCCACAGCACCATGATCCCGAGGCCGCCCCAGGGGCCGTAGGGCGTGTCGTCGCCGATCCTCGGCACCACCTGCATGATCCGGCTGCCGGCCTGGTCCGGCAGATATCGGCCGATCTTCTTCGTGGCGTCGACGTTGCCGAGAATGTTGGAGATGAGGAAGAAGAACGGCATCAGGATGCCGAGCGAGAGCATCGCCGAACGCAGCATCGCGGCGACGCCCATGGAGAACATCGCGATGAGGGCCATGTAGAGGCCGCTGCCGATCACCGCGCGCAGCACCCCGGGCTCGCCGATCTTCGTGCCCAGGGAGCCGAGCATCGCCTGGCCGAGGAAGAACGCGGCGAAGCCGGTCACCATGCCGACGGCCAGCGCGAGCGCGGCGGCCACGGCGATCTTGCTGAACAGGAAGGTGCCGCGCTGCGGAACGGCGGCCAGCGAGACGCGGATCGTGCCGGTGCCGTACTCGTTCGACACGACCAGCACCCCGAACACGATCATGGCGAGCTGGCCGAGGGTCATGCCCGCGAAGCTGATCACGGTGGGGTCGAAGGAGAGCCGCTCCCGGACGGGCATCCGGTCGTACTGACTCCTCGACAGTGCGGAGATGAGCGTTCCGAGGGCGACGGTGACCACCACGGTCAGCGAAAGTGTCCACACCGTGGACGCAACGGACCGGATCTTGGTCCACTCGGACCGGATGACCTGTACGGCCGCCATGACTCAGGCCCCCTTCCAGCCGGCGCCCCAGTCCTGCGGGACTTCCATGGGCCCGGCGTGCGCGTGGTACTCCACCGACTCCGCCGTCAGCTGCATGAACGCCTCCTCCAGCGAGGCCTGCTGGGGGCTCAGCTCGTGCAGGACGACCCCGTACCGCGCGGCCAGCTCCCCGATCCGCTCGGCCTTGCCGCCCTCCACCTCCAGTGTGCCGCCGCCCGCCTCGACCACGGTGATCCCGGCCTCGTGCAGCACGTCCACGAGCCGCTCGCGCTGCGGAGAACGGATCCGTACATAACTGCGCGAGTTCTGCCGGATGAAGCCGGCCATTGAGGTGTCGGCCAGCAGCCGACCCTGTCCGATGACCACCAGGTGATCGGCGGTCAGCGCCATTTCGCTCATCAGATGGCTCGACACGAACACCGTCCGCCCCTGCGCGGCCAGCGATTTCATCAGGTTCCGGATCCAGTGGATGCCCTCGGGGTCGAGCCCGTTGACCGGCTCGTCGAACATCAGGATCTGCGGATCACCGAGCAGCGCGGCCGCGATGCCGAGCCGCTGGCCCATGCCGTACGAGAACCCCTTGGCCTTCTTCTTCGCCACGGCGGTGAGCCCGACGGTGTCCAGCACCTCGGCCACCCGCCGGTCCGGGATCCCGTTGCTCTGCGCGAGGCACAGCAGATGGTGGTAGGCGCTGCGCCCGCCGTGCACGGCCTTCGCATCCAGCAGGGCCCCGATGTACGTCAGCGGGTCCTTCAACTGGTCGTAGTGCCTGCCGTCGATCCGGACGTCACCGGCGGTGGGCCGGTCGAGCCCGAGGATCATCCGCATGGTGGTGGACTTCCCGGCACCGTTGGGCCCGAGGAACCCGGTCACGATGCCGGGCCGCACCGAGAAGGTGAGGCCGTCGACCGCCACCTTCTCGCCGTACCGCTTGGTCAGCCCCACCAGCTCGATCATGCGGCCACGCTAAGACGGGACGAAGCCCCCTGCCACCGGAGCGGCAAGGGGCTTCGCCTCGGTCGGCGAACGTACGTCGAGGGGTTACCGGGTCTGCTGCGCCGGCACCCCACGAGAGATGGGCTCGTCCTCGGCCGGCGAGCCCGCGGCAGCGACCGCCGCACCGGTGAGCGTCGCCAGCATCTCGCGCACATTGGTGAGCTGCGCGTTGATCGAGTCACGACGGTTGGTCAGCGCAGCGAGCTCGCGCTCGGATTCCGAGCGGATGCGGTCGGCCTTGGCGTTGGCGTCGGCCACGATGTCCTCGGCCTGGCGCTGGGCCGTCTCCACCGTCTGGCGGGCGCGGCGCTCGGCGTCCGTGCGCAGCTTCTCCGCCTCCAGGCGCAGCTGCTCGGCGCGGTGCTCGATCTCGGCCAGGCGCTTCTCGGCCTTCTGCTGACGCGAGGCCAGGTCGCGCTCGGACTGCTCGCGGCGCTTGGCCAGGTTCGTCTCGAAGTCGGCGGCGGCCTGCGCGGCCTTGGCGCGGGTCTCCTCGAAGAGGGCGTCCGCCTCCTCGCGCTTGGACTGCGCGTCCTTCTGTGCCTCGGAGCGCAGCTGGGCGGCGTCGCTCTTGGCCTTCTCGACGATCCGGACGCCCTCGTCCTCGGCCTTGGCCTTGCGCTCCGCAGCGAACGATTCTGCGTCGTTGCGCACCTGCTGGGCCGCCGACTCGGCCAGCTCGCGGTGCTGCTCGGCCGCGCGCCGGGCCTCTTCGCGCAGATCCTTGGCCTCTTCTTCGGCGAGGCGCAGGATCTTCTCGACACGCGCACCGAGACCGGCGTACGACGGCTCGGCGTCGGTGACCTGGGCCTGGGCGTTCTGCGTCTCTAGGTGGAGCTCCTCGATGCGCTTTTCCAGAGCGGTGATGCGGGCGAGAGCGCTGTCACGGTCGGAGACGAGCTTGGAGATCCGTTCGTCCACCTGAGCGCGGTCGTATCCACGCCGCACAAGCTCGAAGCCGTAGGGGGAAGTGTCGCTCATGGGGTTCCTGTCGAATGAGACCGGTGAGGTGATAGGTGGAATCCTAGGGGCCGAAGCGGTGTGTCATCGAGCGGATACGTGTTTGATCTGGAGAATGACACCTCTTTTGAGTGGCTGACCGCCGGACGGCTTGCCAAAGACTCGGGCAAAGCCCCCAGAAGACACCGGAAACCGCTTCGCCCGCTAGCCGTCTGACGACTTGCCACCCGATCGGGGTGCACCCACCGTGGCGCCCGCCTTGACTCCGCCGTCCTTGGACGACGGGGCCTCGAAGGACTCCAACGCTTCCAGGACGTCCTGGACACGGGAGATCTCGGCGTTGATGTCCTCGCGCCGGCGCACCAGGATCTCCAGTTCGCGCTTGCCCTCCTCGACCGTGCGCCGGGCCTCGCGGATCGCCTCGGCCTTCAGCTCCTCGGCCTCCCTGACCAGCGTGGCCTTCTTCAGCTCGGCCTCCTTGAGCAGCCCCTCCGCCTTCTTGACGGCGGCAATGCGGACCTTGCCCGCCTCGGAGTTGGCGTCCGACACCAGCTCCTTGGCCTTCGCCTCCGCCTTGGCCAGCTGCTCCTCGGCGGCCCGGATGAGCGCGTCGCAGCGGTCGCCGGTGGATTTCATCGTCTCGGCGGCCTCGCGGCGGGCCCGCTCGTGCAGCTCCTCGATCTCGGTCGTGATGCGGTCACGCAGCTCCTCCGCGCGCTCCCTTATGGCGGTCGCGTCCCGGCGGGCGCCGACCAGCAGTTCGTCCGCGTCGGTCCGGGCCTTCTCCACCAGCGAGTTGCCCTCGACGGTCGACTCGGAGACGATCCGCTCGGCCTCGCTGCGGGCCGCACCCACCATCGTGTCGGCCTGCGACTCCGCGTCCGCGGTGGTCTTCAGCGCCTGCTGCTGGGCCTCGGTGAGCAGCTTGTCCGCCTCGGCCGTGGTCTCCGTGATGAGCGTGTCGACTTGCTCGGCCGCCTCCGAACGCCGCTTATTGGCGTCCTTGCGGGCCTCGTCCAGGGTCCGCTCGGCCTCCTCGCGCGCGGAGTTGACGAGCCGCTCGGCCTCCGCCTGCGCATCCGCCCTGGTCTGCTCGGCCTCGGCGCGCAGCCGCTCGGCGTGCTGCTGGGCGGAGCCGACCGTCTCGGCGGCCTCGGCGCGCAGCCGCTCGGCCTCGCCGGTGGCGTCCGAGATGAGCTGCTCGGCGCCCGCGCGCGCCTCGGCCCGGACCCGGTCGGCCTCGGCGACGGTCTCCGACTGGAGCCGCTCCGCCTCGGCCAGCGCCTCCGTACGGACCCGCTCGGCCTCCGCGACCGTCTCGTTCTGCAGCCGCTCGGCCTCGCTCCGGGCCTCGGTGATGAGCGTGTCCGCCTGGGTCGCCGCGTCCGAGCGGATGCGGTTGGCGTCCTCGCGGGCGTCCGCCCGGGTGCGCGCCGCGGCCTGGTCGGCCTCGGCCAGCGCGTCCGACGCCTCCGTGCGGACCCGCTGGGCGTACTCGGCCGTGTCCGTGCGCAGCCGCTCGGACTCCGCGATCGCGTCGGCGACCGTACGCTCGGCGAGCGCCTTGGCGGCCTCGGACTCCTCGTTGGACTCCCGCCGGATCCGCGCGGCGTCCTCGCTCGCCCGCTCCCGCTCGGAGTAGGCGTCGGCGCGGACCCGGTCCGCCTCCTCCTCGGCCTCCCTGCGGGCACGGTCCGCCGCGTGCTCGGCGGCCGAGCGCAGCCCGGTGATCTCCTCCTGCGCCTGCTCGTGCAGCCCGGCGACCGAGTCCCGTACCTGCTGGGCGTGGAGCTCGGCGGCGGACACCATCTCGGTGGCGCGCCGGTCGGCCTCCTCGACCAGCCGGACCGCCTCCGCCTGCGCGTCCTCGACCCGCTTGCGCGCCGAGGCCAGCAGCTCCTCGCTCTGCTCGCGGGCCCGCTCGCGCTCCTGGTCGGCCTCGGCCCGCGCGGCACCGAGGAGTTCCTCGGCCTCGCGGCGGCGCCGGGCCGCCTCCTCCTGGGCGGCGGCCAGCGTCTCGGAGGCCTCGGCGCCGAGCCGCTCGGCGGCGGCCTGCGCCTCGGCGCGTACCCGGTCGGCGGTGTCCTGGGCCTCCGCCTTGAGCCGCTCGGCCTCGGCCGCGGCCTCCGAACGCAGCCGTACGGCGAGAGCCTCGCCCTCGGCCCGCGAGGCGGACGCGTCCGACGCGGCCTCCGTGCGCAGCCGGTCGGCCTCGTCCTCGGCCTGCTGCTGGAGCGTACGGATCCGCTCGGCGGCCTCGGCGCGCTGCCGCTCGGTCTCCTCGGCGGCCTCCCGGCGGATCCGGGCCGCCTCCTCGCGGGCGTCGGCGAGCGCCTGCTCGGCCGCGGCCAGCCGCTCCTGGGCCTCGGTCTGCAGCCGGGTCAGGTCCTCGGCGGCCTCGGCACGACGCGCCTCGACCGCCCGCTCGGACTCCTCGCGCAGCTCGCGCGCGGCCTGTTCGGCGTCCGACTTGAGCGCCTCGGCCTGCTCGGCGGCCTCCGCGCGGTGCCGCTCGGCCTCCTTGCGGGTGCGCTCCAGGGTCTCCTCGGCCTGCCGGCGCAGCGTGGTGGCCCGCTCGATGGCCTCGGTGCGAACCTTCTCGCTGTCCGTCGTCGCGGTCTTGCGCAGCTCGTCGGCGTCCGCCTTGGCCTTGGCCAGCAGCTCCTCGGCGGACTTGGCCGCCTCCTCGATCTGCGAGACCGCCTCGCGGCGGGCCTCGGCCCGGATCGACTCGCCCTCGGCGACCGCGTCGGCGCGCAGCTGCTCGGCCTCGCCGCGCAGCCGGCGGGCCTCCTCCTGCAGCTCGACCGTCTTGGCGCGGTACTCCTTGGTGTCGTCCTTCGCCGCGCCCTTGAGCTGCTCGGCGATGTCGTGCGCCTCGGCGCGCAGCCGGTCCGCCTCGGCCTCGGCCTCCGTGCGGATCCGCTCGGCCTCCTCGGCGGCGGCCTTGGTGGTCTTCTTGGCGTCCTCGGACGCCTTGTTGAGGACGTCCTCGGCGGTCCTGGCCGCCTTCGACAGCTGGGTCGCCGTCTCCTCGGCGGTGGCGCTGCGGGCGTTCTCGGAGGCCTCCGCGACGATCTTCTCGGCCTCGGCGCGCGCGTCGGCGACCAGCTGCTCGGCCTCGGACTTGGTGTTCTCGGCCTCCTTGGTGGCCTCTTCGACCAGCCGGGCGACCTGCTCCTTGGCCGTGCGGGTACGGGTCTCGTTGGCGGCCTCGGCGCTCGACAGCGCCTTGGCGGCGGCCTGCTGGGCCTCGGTGACCAGCTTCTCGGCCTCGGACTGCGCCTTGCGCAGCGCCTCCTCGGCCTGCGTCATGCGCTCCTCGGCGGCCCGGCTCAGCTCGGCCGACTGGCGGCGGGCGGCATCCGACTCCGAGGCGGTGCTGGTGCGCAGCTGCTCGGCGTGGTCGGTGGCCTCCTGGGCCTGGGTGGAGGCGGCGTTCAGCAGCCGCTCGGCGTCCGTGCGGGCGCGGCGCAGGATCTGCTCGGCCTCCGCGCGGGCCGCCTCGGCGTCGCTCTGCAGCCGCTCCCGGGCCTGCCGGGTCAGCCGCTCGGCCTCCGTGCGGGCGGTGGTCATGGCCTGCTCGGCCTCGGCGCGGGACTCGTCGAGGAGCCTGCGGGCCTGCGACTCGGTGCGGGCGCGCAGCTGCTCGGCCCACGCCACGTTCTCGTTGACGTGCGACTCGACGGTCTGCCGACGCTCGGCCAGCTCCTGGTCCAGCTGCTGGCGGCGGGTGACCGCCTCCTGGTGCAGCTCGGCCTGGAGCCGGGCGGCCTGCTCGGCGTGCTCCTGGAGGATGCGCTGGGTCTGCGCGCGAGCCTCCGCGGCCATCCGCTCCGCGTCCTGGCGCAGCTGGTCGGCCTGGATCTGGGCATTGCGCAGCAACTGCTCGGCCTGATAGCCGATGTCACCGCCGTCGTAGGCGGGCCGGGTCATCAGGGTGCGGCGCGCCTCGTGCAGCTTGGCGCGCAGCACCTCGACCTGGTAGCCGAGATCCTCGGCGTGCTGGATCGCCTTTTCCCGCTCGGTCTTCAGCCGCTTCATCTCGGCCTCGAACCGAGAGAGGTGGTCGACGTCAGCCGCCGGCTCTCGCTCCTGGCTCTCGTAGCCCCGCACTGCGCGGTCCCATCCGTCCCCTGGTCGCAACCTTCTCCAACGAGCTCCGTCCATCCGCCGAACGGGGCCCCCGGGGAATGGTGTCAGATCAACGGTGGAGCACGGGCTGCTGCCCCGACGCTCGTCCCCCGAAACCCGGACCCCGGCATGCGGCCACCCGGCCTTGCGAGGGCGACCGCCCCCACCCTACCGGCCCTTATGTACGGGGGTCAGTGCTCGGGCGACTCAACAGGGGCCGAAGTGACCAGTTCTGTCAGGACGCCATGGCAGTCCTTCGGGTGCAGGAAGGTGATCCGCGACCCCATGGAACCGATCCGTGGCTCCTCGTACAGAACGCGTACGCCCTTGCCGCGGATCTCCTCGGAGTCCCCGTCCACATCCGCCGTACCGAAGGCGATGTGGTGGACGCCCTCCCCGTTCTTCGCCAGCCACTTGCCGACCGCGGAGTCCTCCCGGGTCGGCTCCAGCAGCTGGAGGTAGGAGGCGCCGCCGTCGGACGTCTCGTTGATCTTGAGCATGGCCTCGCGCACGCCCTGCTCCTCGTTGACCTCGGTGTGGAACACCTCGAAGCCGTACGTGGCCCGGTAGAACTCGATGGTCGCGTCCAGGTCGCGGCAGGCGATCCCGATGTGGTCGATTCGCGTCAGCATGGATTCAGTGCAGCGCTCCGGAGGTGGTTACGCAACGTGCGCGCGATCACACCGAAGGGCCGATGACGGGCGAAGTACTGCTCAGTACATTCGAAGTAAACCCTCGTTCACTCCTCGGCTGTGCAGGCCGGTAAGGGGATCGCAGCTCATGCCTTCTGGAACGACCAGCTCGGTGATCGTCGCGGGCGCGCGCACGCCCATGGGACGACTTCTGGGCTCCCTCAAGTCCTTCTCCGGCGCCGACCTGGGCGGCTTCGCGATCAAGGCCGCCCTCGACCGTGCGGGAATCGGCGGCGACCAGGTGCAGTACGTGATCATGGGCCAGGTGCTCCAGGCAGGGGCGGGGCAGATCCCGGCCCGCCAGGCCGCGGTCAAGGCCGGCATCCCGATGAGCGTCCCGGCGCTCACCGTCAACAAGGTGTGTCTGTCCGGCCTGGACGCGATCGCGCTGGCCGACCAGTTGATCCGCGCCGGCGAGTTCGACATCGTCGTCGCCGGCGGCCAGGAGTCCATGACCAACGCCCCCCACCTGCTGCCGAAGTCCCGCGAGGGCTTCAAGTACGGGGCGGTCGAGATGCTCGACGCCATGGCCTACGACGGCCTGACCGACTCCTTCGAGGGCATCGCCATGGGCGAGTCCACGGAGAAGCACAACACCCGCCTCGGCATCCAGCGCCCCGAGCAGGACGAGATCGCCGCCCTGTCCCACCAGCGCGCCGCCGCCGCGCAGAAGAACGGCATCTTCGAGGCCGAGATCACCCCGATCGAGATCCCGCAGCGCAAGGGCGAGCCCGTCGTCTTCAGCAAGGACGAGGGCATCCGCGGCGACACCACCGTGGAGTCGCTGGGCAAGCTGCGCCCGGCCTTCACCAAGGACGGCACGATCACCGCCGGCACCTCCTCGCAGATCTCGGACGGTGCGGCGGCCGTGGTCGTGATGAGCAAGGCCAAGGCCGAGGAGCTGGGCCTGGAGTGGCTCGCCGAGATCGGCGCGCACGGCAACGTGGCCGGGCCGGACAACTCCCTGCAGTCGCAGCCGTCCAACGCGATCCGGCACGCCCTCAAGAAGGAGGGCCTGGAGGCTGCCGACCTCGACCTCATCGAGATCAACGAGGCCTTCGCCGCGGTTGCCGTGCAGTCAATGAAGGACCTCGGCGTATCCACGGAAAAGGTGAACGTCAACGGTGGCGCCATCGCCCTGGGTCACCCGATCGGTATGTCCGGCGCCCGTCTCGTGCTCCACTTGGCGCTGGAGCTCAAGCGCCGGGGCGGCGGTGTCGGCGCGGCCGCGCTGTGCGGTGGCGGCGGCCAGGGTGACGCGCTCATCGTCCGGGTACCGAAGGCCTGAGTTCTCCCGTACGTCTGTGAAATGAACGGAGCTGTTTGATGCAGGACGTCTCCTCTCTGGTGGCCCAGGCGAGGGAAGGCCGGCCGCGGGCCGTCGCCCGGCTGATCTCCCTGGTGGAGGGGGCGTCCCCACAGCTCAGGGAGGTCATGGCGGCGCTGGCCCCGCTGACCGGCAACGCCTACGTGGTCGGCCTGACCGGCTCGCCCGGCGTCGGCAAGTCCACCTCCACCTCCGCCCTCGTCACGGCCTACCGCAAACAGGGCAAGCGGGTCGGCGTCCTGGCCGTCGACCCGTCCTCGCCGTTCTCCGGCGGCGCCCTGCTCGGCGACCGGGTCCGCATGTCGGACCACGCCTCCGACCCCGGCGTCTACATCCGCTCCATGGCCACGCGCGGCCACCTCGGCGGCCTGGCCTGGTCCGCGCCCCAGGCGATCCGCGTCCTGGACGCGGCGGGCTGCGACGTGATCCTGGTCGAGACGGTCGGCGTCGGCCAGTCGGAGGTGGAGATCGCCTCCCAGGCCGACACGTCGGTGGTCCTCCTGGCCCCGGGCATGGGCGACGGCATCCAGGCGGCGAAGGCCGGAATCCTGGAGATCGGCGACGTGTACGTCGTCAACAAGGCGGACCGGGACGGAGCCGACGCCACCGCCCGCGAGCTGAACCACATGCTGGGCTTCGGAGAGGCCCGCGGCCCCGGGGACTGGCGTCCGCCCATCGTCAAGACGGTCGCGGCCCGCGCCGAGGGCATCGACGAGGTCGTCGAAGCCCTGGAGAAACACCGCGCGTGGATGGAGGAGCACGGCGTCCTCGCCGAGCGCCGTCTGGCCCGCGCCTCCCGCGAGGTGGAGACCATCGCGGTCACGGCCCTGCGCGAACGCATCGGCGACCTGCACGGCGACCGCCACCTCGGCGCACTCGCGGAACGCATCGTGGCGGGCGAACTGGACCCCTACCAGGCCGCGGACGAGCTGGTGGCGGGGCTGACCGAGAGCTGATCCGGCCGTGCCGGAAAACTCCGTGGTCAACCCCGGCCGCCCCCTGCTAGCTTGATCCGCATGTTCCTCTCCTTGGCATAGAGCGCACACCCGCGCCCGCGTACGCAGCCGACGCACGCCCGTCGGCCGACGCGGCGCTCCGGTGTCCCCTCTTCGTGCCTTCAGGTGAGGAACTCGATGATGTCCGCGCCCACTTCGCCGCGCGCTGCCCTGCCCACGCGGCCCTCGTACGCCGCCGTCCTGCGCGTCCCGCACGCGCGCCGCACCTTCGCCGCCGCGCTGACGGCACGCCTGTCCTACGGGACGGTCTCGCTCGCGGTGATGCTGTCCGTCACCCGGGCCACCGGGTCCTACGCCGTCTCCGGGGCCGTGATGTCCCTGTTCGGCGCCACGACGGTCTTCCTGATGCCCCTGCGGGCGTCCTTCATCGACCGGTACGGCCCGCGCCGTGCCCTGCTCCCCATGGCGGGGCTCTACGGCACCCTGCTGTGCGCCCTGGCCGCCCTGACCTGGCGACCCGGGGCACCGGCGGCGGCCATCGCCACGGCGGCGGCCCTCGCGGGCGCCTGCGCGCCCCCGCTGGGCCCCACCATGCGCGCCCTGTGGTCCGAACTGGTCGCTGACCGGCGCCTGTTGTCGCGCGCCTACAGCCTGGACGGCGTCGCCGAGGAACTGCTGTACGTCTCCGGTCCGGCCCTGATCGGCGTGCTCGTGGGCTTCGCGCCGCTGGCCTCGGGCATCCTGCTCAGCGCGCTGCTGATCGTCTCCGGTACGGGTGCCTTCGTCACCTCGCCGGCGATGCCCGGCCCGCGCCCCGTGCCTCGCAGGGAGAAGCGCTCCGGTGTCCGTGGCCTCCTGCCCCCGGTCGCCGTCGCCGCGGGCGTCGGTCTGGCCCTCAGCGGCATCGACCTGCTGGTGCTCGCCTTCGTCGCCGAGCGCTCCTACGACGCGGCGCTGGTGCCGTGGGTCCTGGGCGCGCTCTCGGCGGGCAGCGCGGTGGGCGGCCTGGCCAACGGGGCGATCGACTGGCGCCGGCCCGCCCGCGTACGGCTGGCCGGGTTCGCGGCGGGTCTCGGCCTGGTGATCGCCGCGGCGGGCCTCGCCCCCGGCCTGTGGACGCTCACGGCGGCCATGGCCTGCGCGGGAGCGTTCATCGCCCCGGCGCTGACGACGGCGTACCTGCTGGCCGACGAGACGGCGCCGCAGGACTCCCGCACCCAGGCCGGAGCCTGGGTGAACGCCGCGGTCAACGCGGGCGGTTCGACCGGCGCCCTCGCCACGGGTCTGCTGATCGGCCGACTACCGCTGGGAGTGTGCTTCCTGCTGGCGGGTGGGACCGCACTCGCAGCGGCCGCAGCTGCGGGCAGTCGTGCCGCTGGGACCGCACTCGCAGCGGCACCCCGTTAACGCCGGGCTGCGCGACCCACCCCCGCCCAGCTGCGACTCCCTGAGGTTCTCAGCGAGCCTCAGGGACGCCCCCGCTGCCCCCTGAGGTGCTCAGCAATGGGCTTCAGCCCTTTGTCCAGCTCCGTCAGCGCCTCGGGCGACAGCAGATCGATGAAGTGCCGCCGCACCGATGCGACATGGTGCGGCGCCACCTTCTTCATCGTCTCCAGGCCGTGCTCGGTCAGCACCGCGTACAGCCCCCGCCGGTCGGACTCGCAGTTCTCCCGGCGCACCAGATTCGCGTTCTCCATCCGCGTGATCTGGTGCGAGAGCCGGCTCTTGGACTGGAGGGTCGCCGAGGCCAGATCGCTCATCCGCATCCGTACGTCGTCCGACTCGGACAGATTTACGAGGATCTCGTAGTCGTTCATTGTCAGGTTGAACGGCTGCAGATCCTTTTCGAGCTGGTACGTCAACAGCCTGTTGACCTCCAGGTGGGTGCGCCAGGCGCACTGCTCCGCATCGGTCAGCCAGCGCGTGGCCGTCTCGGTCTCCATGAATGAAGTCTACCTAAGAAGTTGAATGATGAACTACTTCGGGTGGTGTGACAGTGCGCACGCGTTCGACGTCACACTCCGCAGACTACCGCTCACAGCCCGAAGCGACGCTGGAGGTCCCCCAGCTGTCCGGGAAGGCGCGGTGCGCCCGACGATTGCGGACCGTGTCCGCCCGGTGCCGCTCCGCCACCGCCGGGCACTCCCGGCTCCGCCGGAATCGCCCCCGTGTCCGGTTCGGCCATGAGGGTCTCGCTGGACTGCAGCAGGACCGTCCCGGCGCCCACGAACTCGAACTGATGCTCCTCGCCGGAGACCCCGCCGAGGCCCGTCATTGCACGTAGACCGCCCATGACACCCGTCAGGTACCCGTGGTCGTAGTGATGACAGGGTGACGGGCAGTCGGCCCACCCCACCAGTGCCTGCGGGTCCACCCGGATCGGAGGTTCCATGAACACCACCGGACCGTTAGATGCAGCCACAAACTTTCCGGTTCCGATAAGGGTCAGAAAACCCGGCACGATCGACTGCTTGAGCGCGAGACTTGGCTGAAAAGCAAGCAGATTGCCCGCGCGAATGGTCAAGTTCCCGTCGTCCAGGTCGTAGGAGTTGACGTCGAAGGCCCGGTCGGCCAGCAGCATCTTGCCCGAGCCCTCCGCCACGACCCAGTCGCTCGCGTGCAGAGGCGAATGGAACGACGTACGGACAAGTCGGTCGAGTCGCCCGTGTCCGATGCCGTTGAACTCGATCGCCCCGTAGTAGGCGATCATCTTCCCCTTCTGCAGGAACCACTGCCCGCTCTTGAGCTCGACGCAGAACGTGTACTTGTTCACGTTGTCGTCGGCGGGCAGCGTCATCGGGTCGTACACCACCGGGCCGCCGGGGGTTCCGTACGCGCTCACAGCTTCTCCTCCGAGGCCTGGACGTACACCGTGCCGCTGCCGCTGAGCTCCAGCTGGAACGCCTCGCCGGAGCCGCGGCCCACCATGTCGCGCCAGCCGAGCGCGCTGGACAGCTTGTTGCGGACCTCGCCGTGGTGGGCGACGTACGCCTGCGGGTCCACATGGACCGGGCGCTGCGGTGTGATCGGGATCTCGAAGACGCCGCCGTGCGCCATCACGGCCACGGCCCCCTGTCCCTGGAGGGTGGTGGTGAACAGTCCCTGCCCGGTGACCTGCCCCCGCACCAGGCCCATGACGCCGCCCTGCGAGCCCATGAACATCGTGCCCTGCCGCAGGGTGCCCTCGAAGGCGAGCAGCCGGTCGGCCTCGACGTACAGGGTGTCGCCGGAGAGGTGGATGACGTGCACGTGGTGGCCGCCGTGTCCGAAGAAGACGGTGCCGCTGCCCTCGACGGTCATCAGCGGGGTCGCCTCGCCGGCCACCCGCCGCCCGAGCATGGACATCAGGCCGCCCTGGCCGCCCTGGAGGCTGGGCGTGAAGGACACGTCCCCGTTGTAGGCGAGCATCGCCCCGCGCTGGCTGAACAGCCGCTGCCCGGGCAGCACGGTCGCCTCGACCATCTTGGAGTTGATCTCCCGGAAGCTCATCTCACAGGTCCCCCGCGATCGTGTTCCGCTCGCTCGGCTGCACATAGACCAGCCCGTCGCCCTCGAAGCGGATCTGGAAGGCCTCGCCGCCGCCCTCCCCGAAGAACGTGCGGAACGTCACACCGGACTGGAAGGACTGCCGTACGTTTCCCTGGTGGGCGATGTACGCGCCCGGGTCGACGATCAGCGGGTACTGCGGGCTGACCCGGAGCACCACGGCCGGGCCGTCCGACATGATGGCGGCCTGCCCGTGCCCCTCGACGGTCGTGGTGAACAGTCCGTTGCCCTGCGAGGCGCCGCGCAGCCCCGTGAACGTCGTGCCCGTCCTCAGCCCCGCGTCGGTCGCGAGGAGATTGCTCGACTCCACGAAGAGCTTGTCCCCCTGGAGCTGCACGAGATTGATCTCCGAGGCGCGGTCCGCGAACCAGCAGGTCCCCTGCCCTCTCACCTCCATCACCGTCATCTGCTCGCCGGTGAGCCGCCGGGTCACCATCCCGCGCAGCCCCTCGCCGCCACCACTCAGCTTCTTGAAGGCCATCTGCCCGTCGTACGCGACCATCGAGCCGTTCTTCGCCTTCACGGCGTCCCCGGTCATGTCGACGGCGAGCACCTTGCTCCCTTGGAGTCGGAACATCGCCACGCAGCGAAAGTAGCGGCGACGCGGGTGGACGGAACAGGCCCCACGGGTGGAGAGCGACCCTGAGCGGACCCCTACGGGCGCCGTTTGCCACAATGGGCAACGCTTGTGCTTCCGTTCACAAAGCGGATCACCGGCGATCACGAAGCGACCGCGCCCTCAGCGACTCCCACCGAAGGTGACCCGTGGACCTCAAGACAGCATCCGCCATCCGCCGCCTCCGTCTGATCTCCGTGCCGGAGGGCATCTCCTGGATCATTCTGGCGACCTGCACGATCATCAAGTACACGGTCGCCTCGGGCTTCGACGTCGCTCCGGTGCTGGGCCCGATCCACGGCGTGCTGTTCATCCTCTACGTGATCTTCTGGGCGGACGCCTGGAACCGCACCAAGTGGGCCAAGGGCAAGGCCGCCCTCTACTTCTCCTACTCGATCATTCCCGGCGGCGGCTTCATCATCGAGCGCACGCTGCGCCGCGAGGCCGAGGACGCCGTCATCGCGGCCCGCGCCCGCAAGGAAGGGGTCGTGAACGCATGATCGTCGCCTTCTCCGTGACGCCCCTGGGCGTCGGCGAGGACGTGGGGGAGTACGTCGCCGACGCCGTCCGGGTCGTCCGCGAGTCGGGCCTGCCTCACCGCACCGACGCCATGTTCACCTCCGTCGAGGGGGAGTGGGACGAGGTCATGGACGTCGTCAAGCGCGCCGTCGCCGTCGTCGAGGAGCGTGCTCCGCGCGTGTCCCTCGTCCTCAAGGCCGACATCCGGCCCGGCGTGAGCGACGGGCTCACCTCCAAGGTCGAGACCGTCGAGCGGCACCTGGCGCCGTAGCGCCGGCCACCTCGCGGTGAACCCCGGTCCTGAAGGGCCGGGGTTTCCTCAAGCCCTTTCTTTGAGCGGTCGCTCAAAGAGATGTACTTTCCCTCGCAGACAGTTTGAGCCGTCGCTCAAACGCCACTCTGACGTGGGGGAAACCATGGGTCTCTACATAGAGACACATATCCGCGCCGACCTGGACGACATCTGGGCGCGCACCCAGGACCCCTCCCAGCACCAGCGCTGGGACCTGCGGTTCACCGAGATCGACTACCTCCCGCGCGCGGAGGGCGAGACGCAGCGCTTCCGGTACGCCGCGCGCGTGCTGCCGTTCCTCACCGTTTCCGGCACCGGAGTCGCCGCGGGCGAGAAGGAGCGCCCCGACGGCACCCGCACCTCCGCCCTGCGCTTCGCCTCCCCGCACCCGCTCTCCCTGCTCGCCGAGGGCAGCGGCTACTGGCGCTACGTGCCCGACGCGCACGGCG
The DNA here is from genome assembly GCF_001513965.1 of Streptomyces cellostaticus. Taxonomy (GTDB): domain Bacteria; phylum Actinomycetota; class Actinomycetes; order Streptomycetales; family Streptomycetaceae; genus Streptomyces; species Streptomyces cellostaticus. Next base: position 194,309 of record NZ_KQ948027.1, read on the forward strand.
TCCGCTTCCTCACCGGCTACGACTACCGTCCCCGCTGGGGCGCCTTCGGCGCGGTCGCCGACCGGCTGGTGTTCCGGCCGCTGATGGGCTGGGCGACCGCCTGGTCCTTCGACCGGCTGCGGCTGTGGCTGGAGCGGGGCATCACCCCCGAGCGGTCCCTGGCCAACTGGCTGGCCGAACTGGCGGTCCGCGCGCTGGTGCTCGCCGTGTGCTGCACGGGTCTGGGGCTGGAGTCCGTCATCCGCGTCTTCGGCCGGTTCGCGGCCACCGTGGCCTACCTGTGCCCGCTGCTGCTGATGGTCGCGATGTCGCTCGCCCTCCTCAAGGCCCCGCTCGCCTGCACCCCGGCCGCCCGCCGCTGCCTGCGCGCCCCGCTCACCCAGGTGCGCACACCCCGTGTCCTGCGCACCCTGGAGAAGCACCCGTGACCGCCACGCCCTCGATGTTCCGCACCGTGATGGGCGACGCCTTCGACCGCCTCCACCCCCAGCTCCAGCGCCGGTTCTCGGTGGGCCTGGCGAGCGGGGAGGCCTGCACCGGCCGGGGCGTCATGCACCGGATCTGGCACGGCCCGGCGTTCGTGAAGCCGTTCCTGGCCCTCGGCGCCGCCCGCAACATCCTCGTTCCACAGGCCGGCCGCGACATCCCCTTCGTCATCGAGAACGTGCCGTACGCCGACACCTACGGCCGTGAGACGGTGACCTTCGTGCGCACCTTCGACCTGCCCGGCCGGCCCCGCCGCTTCGACGCCCAGATGGTGCTCAGCCCCAAGGGCGACCGCATCCTCGACTACCTGGGCACCCACCAGCACCTCGCCAGCGAGCTCCACTTCGGCGCCGAGCCCGACGGCTCGCTGCTGATCCGCTCCGGTGAGCACCGCTTCCGGGAGGGCCCGGTGGACGTCCGCGTACCCGCACTCATCGGTGCCACGGCCGAGGTGCGCGAGTCCTACGACGACACGGCCGGCCGCTTCCGCATCCGGGTGAGCGTGGTGAACCGCTACGTCGGGCCGCTCTTCGGCTACGAGGGCTCCTTCACGGCGTCGTACAGGAACATCCGCTCCTGCGGGGTACGGCCCGGACTGCGCCCGGTGCGGGAGGAGGCGCGCGCATGAGCGCGGAGACGGCGAAGTCCCTGGAGACGAAGAACAAACTCCTCGAGGGCGCCCTGCGCACGCTCACCGAGCAGGGCATCGCCAAGACATCGGCCCGTACGGTCGCGTCGGCGGCCGGGGTCAACCAGGCGCTGGTCTTCTACCACTTCGGATCTGTGGACGAGCTGCTCGCGGCCGCCTGCCGCTACGGCGCCGAGCAGGCCGTGGCCAGGTACCGCACCCGGCTCGCCGCCGTCGGCTGCCTCTCCGAACTCCTCGCCGTCGGCCGCGAGATCCACGAGCAGGAACGGGCCGGCGGCCATGTGGCCCTGCTCGGCCAGCTCCTGGCCGGCGCCCAGACCCATGCCGCGCTGGGCCCGGCCACGGCCGCCGGGCTCGACCTGTGGATCGCCGAGATCGAGCAGGTGCTGCGCCGGGTCCTCGCGGCGACCCCTTTAGCCGAGTTCGCCGACCCGGCCGGACTCGCCCGCGCCGTCGCCGTCTCCTTCGTCGGCATCGAGCTGTACGAGGGTGTCGACGAAACCGGCGCCCACGCGGCCCTGGACGCCCTCGAACACCTCGGCGCGCTGGTCGCGGCCCTGGAGGAACTGGGCCCGGTCGCCCAGCGAGCGGTCCGCCACCACTTGCGCAGGCGCTCCGCTTGAAGCAGTTCCCCGCGCCCGTTCAGGGCGCTGCCGCCAATGCCATCCCCAGCGGTGTCCGTTCGTACAGCACCTGGTGTCCGTAGCGTCGTGCGGTCAGCAGGCCCGCGTCCCGCAGGACCGTCAGGTGCGCCGACACCGACGAGGGGGCGAGCCGCAGGCGGTGGGCCAGGGCGGTGGTGGTCGCGGGTTCCCCGAGTGCGGCCAGTACGGCGGCGCGGTTGGGACCGAGCAGCCGTACGAGCGCCTGCGGGGTCCGCTCGGCGGGCTCGGCCCACAGCCCGGCGATGCCCCGGGCGGGGTAGACGACCGTGGGCTGCCACGGGGGCTCGAAGCCCGTGATCACGTCGGGCCAGGAGAACACGCTCGGCATCAGCACCAGGCCCTGGCCACCGAGGTCGCGCGCGTACTCGCTCTGTCGCGCGAGCGTCAGCGTGCGGCCGGTCCAGGACAGCCGCGCGTCGAGTTCCGGCAGCAGGGTGCCGAGTCCCACCTCGGCCAGCCGCCGCGAGTGGAAGGCCACATCCGCCTCCAGCAGCGCCCGCAGCCGCGGCCACTCCGGCTCGACCAGCACCTGCCAGGCCTCCTGCATCGCGTCCGCCAGCTCCCGCACCATCCGCGCCGGATCCGCGAGCCAGGCCCGGCCGTACGCCGACTCCAGGGCGCCCGGGGTGCAGGCGAGCGAGCGGGCGGTGTCGTCCCGGGCCGCATCGGGATCGGCCCCGCGTACGGCCGCGATCTCCTCCTCGAAGGTGGCCGCAGGACCGATCGGCGGCGGGCCGAGCCAGTCGGGGGAGTGCCCCCGCCGGGGCATCAGCAGCCACAGCGGCGTCAGGTCCAGCCCCGCCGCGGCCGTACGGATCCGGCGCAGCCAGGGCACGTGATAGCCGTGCCGGTCGGGCCGCTTCAGCGTACGCACCGCCTCCTGCGTCTCCCACAGCGGCGACACGGCGAACCGGCAGCGCAGGAAGTCGTCCTCACCGAAGCGGAGACGTGAGACCACGGCGATCCCCTCGGCCGGGACGGAGGAGGTCCATCGAACCTGGAACATTCGGCCTGAGCCGAAACTCTACGCCGCCCGGCGCCGGTGCGGGCACGCTGCCCGCCATGTCCGCATCGTCTGAGGTCACGGCGCCCGCGCGCGCCGGATACGGCCGCGTCCTCGCCATACCCGAGTTCCGGGCCGTCTTCGCCGCCCACATTCTGTCCATGCTCGGCCTGATCGTCAGTGAGATCGCGCTGTCCGTCCTCGTCTACGACCTCACCCGCTCGCCCCTGATGAGCGCCCTCACCTTCGCACTCGGTTTCCTGCCCTACGCCGTCGGCGGCACCCTGCTCGCCTCGGTCGCCGACCGCTTCCCGGCCCGGCGGGTGCTGGTGACCTGCGACCTGGTGTGTGCGGGGTGCGTGGCGCTGATGGTGGCCCCGGGCACGGACATCGGCGTCCTGCTCGCGTTGCGCTGCTGCCTCGCCGTCGTCGCGCCGGTGTTCTCCGGCACGCGTATGGCGACCCTCGCGGACGTCCTCGGCGACGGCGAGCCGTTCGTGCTGGGCCGCTCCCTGCTGCGGATCGTCGCGCAGAGCGCGCTGCTCGTCGGATACGGCCTCGGCGGTCTGCTCCTCACGGTCGTCAGCCCGCGGCACGCGCTGCTGATCACCGTCGCCACCTTCCTCACCTCGGCCACGCTGCTGCGCTTCGGCACCCGCCGCCGCCCCGCCCGCGGGGGGCAGGCGGGAGCCCCCCTCCCCGGTGCCCGCCGCCTGCTCGCCGACCGGCGCATCCGGGTCCTGCTCCTCCTCTTCTGGATGCCCGCGATGTTCTCCGTGGTCCCCGAGGCGCTGGCCGCGCCCTACGCCGACACGCTCGGCGCCGGATCCACCGGCCTGGGGCTGCTGATGTGCGCACTGCCCGTCGGCACGGTGGCCGGCGAGCTGTACGCCGGGGCGCGGCTCGGCCCCGGGACCCGGGAGCGGATCGCGCTGCCGCTGCTCTGCCTGACCCTGCTGCCCTACCTCGGCTACGCGCTCCACCCCGGCCTCGCGCTCTCCCTGCTGCTCCTGCTGCTGTCCGGGGCGGGATCGGCGTACACCCTGGGCCTGGACCAGTGGTTCGTCCGGGCTGTACCCGAGGAACTGCGCGGGCGGGCCATGACCGTGCTCAGCGCGGGGCTGATGACGATCCAGGGCGTCGGGATGGCGCTGGCGGGGGTCGCGGCCCAGGTCATGGGGGTGCGGGCGGCCGTCGCGGGGGCCGGTGTACTCGGCGTCCTGTGCTGCGGCGGGCTCGCCCTGGCCTGCCGGGCGACCGAAACCCGAGACAGGGCTGAACGGGATATGACCGGCGGGTAGGGTCTGATGACGTGCCGAAGCCTCTCAGCCTTCCCTTCGACCCCATCGCCCGTGCCGACGAGCTCTGGAAGCAGCGCTGGGGAAACGTGCCCTCGATGGCCGCGATCACCTCGATCATGCGGGCGCAGCAGATCCTGTTGGCCGAGGTCGACGCGGTGGTCAAGCCGTACGGCCTGACCTTCGCGCGCTACGAGGCGCTGGTGCTGCTCACCTTCTCCAAGGCCGGCGAGCTGCCGATGTCCAAGATCGGCGAGCGGCTGATGGTGCACCCCACGTCCGTGACGAACACCGTCGACCGGCTGGTGAAGTCCGGCCTGGTGGCCAAGCGCCCCAACCCCAACGACGGCCGCGGCACCCTCGCCGTCATCACCGACAAGGGCCGCGAGGTGGTCGACGCGGCCACCCGCGACCTGATGGCGATGGACTTCGGCCTCGGGGTCTACGACGCCGAGGAGTGCGCGGAGATCTTCGCGATGCTGCGCCCACTGCGGATCTCGGCACACGATTTCGACGAGGAGTGACCCGGGGCAAGATCTCCCGGAACGGGTGGTTACGCTCGACGGCATGAAGAAGAGCGTGCTGACCCGCTACCGCGTCATGGCCTACACCACCGGTGTGCTGCTGGTCCTGCTGACCCTGGGCGTGATCGCCAAGTACGGGATTCACCTCGACGGAGCGGACAAGTTCACCACTTTCGTCGGTATTGCGCACGGCTGGCTGTACGTCGTCTACCTGGTCTTCGCCTTCGACCTGGGCTCCAAGGCGAAGTGGCCGGTCGGCAAGCAGTTGTGGGTGTTGCTCGCAGGAACGATTCCGACGGCTGCGTTCTTCGTCGAGCGCAAGGTCAGCCGGGAGCTGGAGGCCAGGGCCGCCGAGCGGGCCCCGGCCGTCGCCAAGGCATAGGTTCCACCGCCGTACGGCACTCGTACGGCGGTTGCCCATCGACATTTACTAGGACGTCCAAGTAAATTTGATGGCATGGACGCTCACGCCATCGAGGAGGGCCGCCGACGCTGGCAGGCCCGATACGACGCCGCGCGCAAGCGCGACGCAGACTTCACCACGCTCTCCGGTGATCCCGTGGAGCCGGTGTACGGGCCCCGACCGGGGGATACGTACGAGGGATTCGAGCGGATCGGCTGGCCCGGGGAGTACCCCTTCACGCGCGGGCTCTATCCGACCGGCTACCGCGGGCGTACCTGGACGATCCGGCAGTTCGCCGGGTTCGGCAACGCCGAGCAGACCAACGAGCGGTACAAGATGATCCTCGCCGCGGGCGGCGGGGGTCTGTCCGTGGCCTTCGACATGCCGACGCTCATGGGGCGGGACTCGGATGATCCGCGCTCGCTCGGCGAAGTCGGGCACTGCGGGGTGGCCATCGACTCCGCCGCCGACATGGAGGTCCTGTTCAAGGACATCCCGCTCGGGGACGTCACGACGTCGATGACGATCAGCGGGCCCGCCGTTCCCGTCTTCTGCATGTATCTCGTCGCCGCCGAGCGGCAGGGTGTGGATCCGGGGGTGCTCAACGGGACCCTCCAGACCGACATCTTCAAGGAGTACATCGCCCAGAAGGAGTGGCTCTTCCAGCCCGAGCCGCACCTGCGCCTCATCGGCGACCTCATGGAGCACTGCGCGGCCGGCATCCCTGCTTACAAGCCGTTGTCCGTCTCCGGCTACCACATCCGGGAGGCGGGATCGACGGCCGCGCAGGAGCTGGCGTACACGCTCGCGGACGGGTTCGGGTACGTCGAGCTGGGGCTCTCACGTGGGCTGGACGTGGACGTGTTCGCGCCCGGCCTGTCCTTCTTCTTCGACGCTCACGTCGACTTCTTCGAGGAGATCGCCAAGTTCCGTGCGGCGCGGCGCATCTGGGCCCGCTGGATGCGGGACGTCTACGGCGCGAAGAGCGAGAAGGCGCAGTGGCTGCGGTTCCACACGCAGACCGCGGGTGTGTCGCTGACCGCGCAGCAGCCGTACAACAACGTGGTGCGTACGGCCGTGGAGGCGCTGGCCGCGGTGCTCGGCGGGACCAACTCGCTGCACACCAACGCCCTGGACGAGACCCTCGCGCTGCCGAGTGAGCAGGCGGCGGAGATCGCGCTGCGCACGCAGCAGGTGCTGATGGAGGAGACCGGGGTCGCCGGCGTGGCGGATCCGCTGGGCGGTTCGTGGTACGTCGAGCAGCTGACGGACCGGATCGAGGCGGACGCGGAGAAGATCTTCGAGCAGATCAAGGAGCGGGGGCTCAGGGCGCACCCCGACGGGCGGCACCCGATCGGACCGGTCACCTCCGGGATCCTGCGCGGGATCGAGGACGGGTGGTTCACCGGGGAGATCGCGGAGTCGGCCTTCCGGTACCAGCAGTCTTTGGAGAAGGGTGAGAAGAGGGTGGTGGGCGTCAACGTCCACACCGGGTCGGTCACCGGGGATCTGGAGATCCTGCGGGTCAGCCATGAAGTGGAGCGGGAGCAGGTCCGGGTGCTCGCCGAGCGGAAGGCGGCGCGTGACGAGGCTGCGGTGCGCTCCGCGCTGGACAGGATGCTGGCCGCTGCGCGGGACGGCTCCAACATGATCGAGCCGATGCTGGAGGCTGTGCGGGCCGAGGCGACGCTGGGCGAGATCTGTGGAGTGCTGCGGGACGAGTGGGGGGTGTACACGGAGCCTGCGGGGTTCTAGGCGCCGTTGGCAGGGGCGGACCTCCCAGGAGCTCCGCCCCCTGGACCCCCGGCCTGTGCCCCCCCTCCCCCACGCTCGGCTGCGCTCGCGCGGGGGGACCCCCATCCCGACTCGGTGGGCTCTACGGCGATGTCAGGCCCGTCAGCAGCACCCTGGTGAAGCTCCGTACCCACTCCTCGTCCGCCGGCTTGCCGCTCACCAGGGTGCGGTGGACCACCGCTCCCGCGACCATGTCGAAGATCAGGTCCCCCGTGCGGGCGGACTCCGCGGGGTCGGGTTCCGGCGGGAGTTCGCCGCGGCGCTGGGCCCGTGCGCGGCCCAACAGGACCAGGCGCATCTGGCGCTCCACGATCGACGCGCGGATGCGCTCGCGCAGCGCGTCGTCCCGGGTCGACTCCGCGACCACGGCCATCAGGCCGCTGCGGGCCTCCGGGCGGTCCAGGATCGCCGCGAACTGCAGGACCACACCCTCGATGTCGGCGGCCAGGCTGCCGCGGTCGGGCAGTTCCAGCTCGTCGAAGAGTTCGGCGACCGCGTCCACCACCAGCTCGTGCTTGCCGGCCCAGCGGCGGTAGAGCGTCGTCTTTGCAACCCCCGCCCGTGTCGCCACGTCTCCCAGCGTGAGCCTGGACCAGCCCAGCTCCACCAGCGCCTGGCGCGTGGCCGCCAGGATCGCGGCGTCCGCGGCCGCGCTGCGCGGGCGTCCGGTACGGCTGGCGGGGGTGCGGCTCTGCATCCCATGACCATAAACCGGCCGTTCCTGTGGCGTCGTGAGGGAGATCACCGGGGTGTGGTGTCGCGGGGACCCCGCATGGCATTACGCTACGGGTCGTAGCGAAAGCTCGCGAGGGACGTACGCGAGCGACGACCACCGGCGTGGGGTGGGGACCCGGCGCCATCCACGCTTTTTCCTTCATGCGCGGGATCGGGGGAGGATAGACGCATGCAGCCACGGAACATGTCCATGAGCGGCGTCGTCGACCTCGCCGCGGTGAAGGCGGCCCAGGACGCCAAGGCCAAGGCCGAGCAGACGCGCGCCGAAACCGCCCGGCAGGGCGGGGCGGGGGCCGTCTCCCCGGCCGATCTCGTCATCGACGTCGATGAGGCGGGATTCGAGCGCGATGTCCTGCAGCGCTCCGCCGAAGTGCCCGTCGTCATCGACTTCTGGGCCGAGTGGTGTCAGCCCTGCAAGCAGCTGAGCCCGGTCCTGGAGCGGCTGGCCGTCGAGTACAACGGGCGCTTCCTGCTCGCCAAGATCGACGTCGACGCCAACCAGATGTTGATGCAGCAGTTCGGGGTGCAGGGGATCCCGGCTGTCTTCGCCGTTGTCGCCGGGCAGGCGCTGCCGCTCTTCCAGGGGGCCGCCGGCGAACAGCAGATCCGGCAGACCCTGGACCAGCTGGTGCAGGTCGCCGAGGAGCGTTTCGGTCTGACCGGCCTGACCGTCGACCCGGACGCGCAGCCGGGCGGCGACGTGCAGGAGGCGGTGCCGGCCGGACCGTACGACGCCCTGCTGGAGGCCGCCGTCCAGGCGCTGGACGCGGGAGACCTGGGCGGTGCCGTCCAGGCGTACCAGAACGTGCTGAGTGACGACCCGGCCAACACGGAGGCCAAGCTGGGTCTCGCGCAGGCGGAGTTGCTCCAGCGGGTGCAGGGCGCGGACCCGCAGCAGGTGCGCAAGGAGGCGGCCGAGAAGCCGGCCGACGTCGACGCGCAGATCGCCGCCGCCGACCTCGACCTGGTGGGCGGTCATGTCGAGGACGCCTTCGGGCGGCTCATCGAGACCGTGCAGCGCACGGCGGGTGACGACCGGGACACGGTGCGGCGCCGGCTGCTGGAGCTGTTCGAGGTCGTGGGCCCCGAGGATCCGCGGGTGGTTGGGGCGCGCCGGGCGCTGGCGCGGGCGTTGTTCTGACCAGTCGCTAAACGCCACGGCTTGTGTTGCCGGGGTGAAAGATTTGCCGACGAGACGTCAGGGCGACTGCGCTTTACCAAATCTTGGTAATCGCGGTCGCTGTTACTCGGAGTAAATCAGAGCCGTTGATCTGTCTGGTTTCGTCCAGGGATCAACGGCTTTGCTCTGCCCCTGGACGCCACCGAGTGTGCTGCACCGAGACCGCTGGGTCGTTGTTCGGTTATCCGGCCGTTACTAGCGAGTAACGAACCCCCTTGTGTCCGGCGCGAGAATGCACCACGATCGGCGACGCTCGGTCCATTCCCGCACCCCGGCAACCGGTCGGGTCACGGGAGACTCAGGGTCCCCACCGAGCAGAGCCGGCGGCAGTGGCGCCGGCTCTAGGGCAGGGGGGTCTTCGCCGTACGGCGAAGCCTGTCCAGAAGGTTGTGCGTGATGCGTGTCAGGCGCGACCAGTGGTTGTCGCTCGGGGGTGATCGCCGGTGATTCGGGCGCGGTTCGTGCCTCCGAGTGCAGGCGCTCTCCTTCCCGAGGACGTAGCACTTCTCCCATCCCTGCCTGGCTGAGCCGCCGACTGGGGCGAGTCCGGGCCAGGAGATGTACGTCCGAGAAGGAGGAAATATGGAGTCCCAGGTGCGTGGCGGGACCAGATGGAAGCGGTTCGCTGTGGTCATGGTGCCCAGCGTTGCCGCCACGGCGTGTATAGGTGTGGCCCTCGCACAGGGCGCTCTCGCCGCTTCGTTCAGTGTTTCGGGTCAGTCGTTCAAGGTGACGGCGCAGACGCTCCACGGCGAGGGCTTCTCGCAGTACGGGGCGATCGACCAGGGCTACACCATGTCCGGCGGCAAGGCGCTTCACCCTGTCGCGGTCTCGGCCTTCAAGTCGGCCCGGATCCAGAAGATGTGCCAGTCGGTCGTCACCCCGGACATCCCGATCCTCGGGGATGTCACGCTGCGGCTGGAGGCGGGTGACAGCTCCGACCAGGACAAGCAGGTCCACGCCGACAACCTGTACATCGACGTCGAGGACCTGCAGGCCGACGCCACCTTCCACAACATCGACATCGGTGTGGCCGCCAAGGACGCCAGCAAGGGTCCGGGCATGAAGGGCAACGGTGAGCAGGCCAACCCGTTCGGCTTCGCCCAGCAGGCGGACTCGGCGGACCTGAGCAATGTGAAGCAGACGGCGTGGGCGACCACCGCCGGAACCTTCAAGCTCAGCGGTCTGCACATGTCGCTGCACAAGGGCAGCGGCGCAGGAATCGAGTGCTACTAGTCACTCGCTGACGGGCGGGGGAGCCGGTGGCGCCCCCGCCCGTCCCCACTTCGGCCGCGTCTTCACGCGCGGCACACATCACCACCACAGCAACGCCGCACCAGGGAGCTGTTTTCGATGAGCGCCGAGACCCCTGCCGCCGCATCCGGCCAGTTCACCCGCCGGAGGCAGCAGTTCCGCGCCTGGCGGGGCGACCGTCCGTTCTGGGCCGGTCTGTACGTCCTGCTCAGCGGCCTTCCGATCATCTACTTCCCGTACTTCCACCTCCAGGTGGGTCACCTGACCCTGGCGATGGCGACCACAGCGGGAGCGGGATCCCTGATCATCGGCGTGCTGCTCATCGTGCTGGGCATCAGCCTCTGGTTCCAGAAGCACGTACGCACGTTCGCGGGAGTCGCCGCGATCCTGCTGGCGCTGGTGTCCCTCCCCGTGTCCAACTTCGGCGGCTTCATCATGGGCTTCCTGCTCGCCCTCGTCGGCGGAGCGATGGCCGTGGCGTGGGTGCCGGGCGCGCCGCCGCAGCCGGAGCCGCCGGCCGGGCCCGGCCCGGGTGAGGGCGCCGCCCCCGAAGCCGCACCGCTGCCGCCGCAGGCCGCGGACGGGGTGAGCAAGTCGTACGACCTGTCAGGAACGAGCCCGGCCAACGAGGCGAACGGGAGGCACAGTGCCGGCTGACGAGGTGGCCTGCGGGACCGACGTGGACGGGTCCCGTATCAGAACCGGGCCACGCCACGCGGCACCCAAGAAGCCGCTGTTCACCAGGTTCCACATGCCGGCCGGCAAGGCGATAGCCTCCGTGGCGATGCCCACGGCGGTCCTCATGGGCATGGGCTTCACATCGAGCCTCGCCCTCGCCGACAACGGTGGCACGTCGACGTCCAACAGCCAGAAGGCCGCGGAGTACAAGGACTGCGTCAAGACGCTGGACGGCTCCAAGGACGCCTCGGCCTCGCCCTCGCCGTCCGCGAGCGAGTCCACCGGCACGCCCACGCCGACCCCCACGGCCTCGGCCGACGGCAAGGACGCCAAGGACACCACGACGGATTCGGGCAAGACCTCTTCGCCGGATTCAGGTTCCGGCGACAAGGCCACGCCCAAGCCGACGCCGTCCTCCGGCTCGGGCTCCGGCTCGGGTTCGTCGGACTCCGGCAGCGGAGACACGGCCACGCCGACCCCGTCGGCGACCCAGAGCAGCGGTGGCGGCCTGCTGGACACCATCGGGACCACGATCGGTGACATCCTCACCGGCGGCAGCAAGGACTCCGGCACGTCCGCGAGTCCGACGCCGTCCGCGTCCCCGTCGTCCTCGTCGGGTACGTCGTCCTCCTCCGGCAAGGACGGATCCACCGGCAAGGCCGGATCCTCCGACACCGTCAAGGACACCGTCACCAAGGCCGCCGAGAAGGCCACGGACACCGTGAAGGACACCACCGACACGGTTTCCAAGACCGCCGAGGACACCACCAAGACGGTCAAGGACACGGCCGGGTCGGCCACGCCCAGCCCCTCCGCGAGCTCCACGACGTCCGCGGCCGACTGTCCGGCCGCCACGGACGACGAGAGCGGTGTCGACAACAAGGTGCCGGTGGCGGACGACCCCTGGTACCTGAACGCCAGCTCGCTGACCCTGAAGGGCGCCGATTACCAGGGCATCGTCGAGGTGAAGACGGCCGACGGCACCAAGAAGAAGGTGCTGAAGTACGTCATCTCCGGCGGGACCGACATAGGTGACCTGCACCAGACGGTCAACGACAAGCAGTCCGGCAAGGTCTACCACGTGCAGGCGTCCAAGGGCTCGACGTCCACGATCCGCGACGGCGACACCGTGATGTACACCCAGAGCATCTCGGGCAACCTGTTCGGCCTGATCCCGGTGACGTTCAGCCCGGACAGCCCGCCCCCGCTCAACATCCCGCTGATCTACTTCACCCACGTGAAGGTGGTCCAGGCAGCCCAGTTCGGCGGATCGCTGCACGTGCCCGGCATGCACGTGTACACCACCGACTGAGCGGCCGCACAAGCCCGTTCGGGAGCCGCAACAGACTGAGGGCGCCCCCTGGTTCCAGGGGGCGCCCTCAGCGCCGTACAAAGGCCTTGTGGGGCCGGTCAGTTGCCGTCGCCGCCACCCAGGTGGTGGACGCGGAGCATGTTGGTGGTGCCGGGGACCCCGGGGGGCGAGCCGGCGGTGATGATGACGGTGTCGCCCGCCTCGAAGCGGCCCAGCTTGGCGATCTCCTGGTCCACCAGGTCGACCATCTCGTCGGTGGTGTTCACGAACGGCACGATGTGCGACTCCACACCCCAGCTGAGGGTGAGCTGGTTGCGGGTGCCCTCGTCCGTGGTGAAGGCGATGATCGGCTGGGTCGCGCGGTAGCGGGACAGGCGGCGCGCGGTGTCACCGGACTGGGTGAAGGCGATCAGGCCCCGGCCGCCGAGGAAGTCGGCGATCTCGCAGGCCGCGCGGGCCACCGAACCACCCTGCGTGCGCGGCTTCTTGCCCGGCACGAGCGGCTGCAGGCCCTTGGAGAGCAGCTCCTGCTCGGCCGCGGTGACGATCTTCGACATCGTCTTGACCGTCTCGACCGGGTAGGCGCCCACGCTCGACTCGGCCGACAGCATGACCGCGTCGGCGCCGTCCAGGATCGCGTTGGCCACGTCGGAGGCCTCGGCGCGGGTCGGGCGGGAGTTGGTGATCATCGACTCCATCATCTGGGTCGCCACGATCACCGGCTTGGCGTTGCGCCGGCACATCTCCACCAGGCGCTTCTGCACCATGGGGACCTTCTCCAGCGGGTACTCGACGGCGAGGTCACCGCGGGCCACCATGACGGCGTCGAACGCCGCGACGACTTCCTCCATGTTCTCGACCGCCTGCGGCTTCTCCACCTTGGCGATCACCGGGACCCGGCGGCCCTCCTCGTCCATCACGCGGTGGACGTCCTGCACGTCCTTGGCGTCCCGGACGAAGGACAGCGCGACCATGTCGCAGCCCATGCGGAGGGCGAAGCGCAGGTCCTCGATGTCCTTCTCGGACAGCGCGGGCACGTTCACGGCCGCGCCGGGCAGGTTGATGCCCTTGTGGTCGGAGACGACACCGCCCTCGATGACGATCGTCTTCACCCGCGGGCCCTCGACGTCCAGGACCTTCAGCTCGACGTTGCCGTCGTTGATCAGGATCTGGTCGCCGCGCGAGACATCGCCCGGCAGCCCCTTGTACGTCGTACCGCAGATCTGCTTGTCGCCCGGTACGTCCTCGGTCGTGATGACGAACTCGTCACCGCGCTCCAGCTCGACGGGACCCTCGGCGAAGGTCTCCAGACGGATCTTCGGGCCCTGCAGGTCGGCGAGGACACCGATGGCCCGGCCGGTCTCCTTGGCGGCGGCCCGGACGCGGTCGTACCGCGCCTGGTGCTCGGCGTGGGTGCCGTGGCTGAAGTTGAACCGGGCCACATTCATGCCCGCGTCGAGCATGGCGACGAGCATCTCGTGGGAGTCGACCGCGGGGCCGAGAGTACAGACGATTTTCGAACGGCGCATGGGGCGATCCTATCGGTTTGTTTCGCTGCGGAATATTCCGTCTGGCGGAAGATACAAATGGGCGGACATGCGCTCAAGCGTGTTACTGCCGTGTATTGCTTCAGCTGCCACGTGGCGGAGCCGCATATTGTTACTGCCCGACCAGCGCGTACGTCTGTGTGGCGATCTCCAGTTCCTCATCGGTCGGCACCACGGCGACCGCCACCCGCGCGGACGCGGGCGAGATCAGCCGCGGCTTCTCGCCGCGTACGGCGTTCAGCTCGCCGTCGACCGCCAGGCCCAGCCCCTCCAGGCCCGCGATCGCCGCCTGGCGCACCGGCGCCGCGTTCTCGCCGACCCCGGCCGTGAACGCGACCGCGTCCACCCGGCCGAGCACCGCGTAATAGGCGCCGATGTACTTCTTGAGCCGGTGAATGTAAATGCCGAAGGCGAGCTCGGCCTCTTCGTCGCCCTCGTCGATCCGGCGGCGGATCTCCCGCATGTCATTGTCCCCGCACAGGCCGAACAGACCGCTCCTCTTGTTGAGAAGAGTGTCGATCTCGTCCATGGACATTCCGCCAACACGCGCCAAATGGAAGATGACGGCGGGATCCAGGTCGCCGGACCGTGTTCCCATCACCAGTCCCTCCAACGGCGTCAGTCCCATGGAGGTGTCCACGCACCGGCCGCCCTCGACCGCCGACGCCGAGGCGCCGTTGCCGAGGTGCAGCACGATCACGTTCACCTCCGAGGGGTCCTTGCCCAGCAGCCGCGCGGTCTCGCGGGAGACGTACGCGTGCGAGGTGCCGTGGAAACCGTAGCGGCGGATGCGGTGCCGGTCCGCGATCTTCGGGTCGATCGCGTAGCGCGCCGCGGACTCCGGCATGGTCGTGTGGAACGCCGTGTCGAAGACCGCGACCTGCGGCAGATCGGGGCGCAGCGCCTGCGCGGTGCGGATGCCGGTGAGGTTGGCCGGGTTGTGCAGCGGCGCGACCGGGATCAGCCGCTCGATCTCGGCGAGCACCTCGTCGTCGATGACGGTGGGCTCGGTGAAGAACATGCCGCCGTGCACCACCCGGTGCCCGATCGCGGCCAGTGCCGGCGAGTCCAGGCCGAGGCCGTCGCGGGCCAGCTCCTCGGCGACCGCCTTGAGGGCCGCGTCGTGGTCGGCGATCGGACCGGTGTGCTCACGGGTGTCGCCCGTGCCGACGCAGGTGTGCTTGAGCCGGGAGGTCTGCTCGCCGATGCGCTCGACCAGACCCACGGCCAGCCGGCTGCTGTCCCGCATGTCCAGCAGCTGGTACTTCACCGACGAGGAGCCGGAGTTGAGGACGAGGACACGGGTGGGGGAGGTCACTGCTCGGACGCCTTCTCGCTCGGGTTCTGGGCCTGGATCGCCGTGATGGCGACGGTGGAGACGATGTCCTGGACGAGTGCGCCCCGGGACAGGTCGTTGACCGGCTTGCGCAACCCCTGCAGGACCGGCCCGACGGCGATCGCGCCGGCCGAGCGCTGCACGGCCTTGTAGGTGTTGTTGCCGGTGTTGAGGTCGGGGAAGATCAGCACGCTGGCCTGCCCGGCGACATCGGAGTCCGGCAGCTTGGTCGCGGCGATGGACGGCTCGACGGCGGCGTCGTACTGGATCGGCCCCTCGATCTTCAGGTCCGGCCGGCGCGAGCGCGCCAGCTCGGTGGCCTCGCGCACCTTGTCGACGTCGGCGCCCGAGCCCGACGTACCGGTGGAGTAGGACAGCATCGCGATCCGCGGCTCCACGCCGAACTGCGCCGCCGTGCCCGCCGACTGGATGGCGATGTCCGCCAGCTGCTGGGCGTTCGGGTCCGGGTTGACCGCGCAGTCGCCGTAGACCAGCACCTTGTCGGCCAGGCACATGAAGAAGACGGAGGAGACGATCGAGGAGTCCGGCTTCGTCTTGATGATCTCGAAGGCGGGCCGGATGGTGGCCGCGGTCGAGTGCACCGAGCCCGACACCATGCCGTCGGCCAGACCCTCCTGGACCATCAGCGTGCCGAAGTAGTTCACGTCGGAGACGACGTCGTAGGCCAGCTCCACCGTCACGCCCTTGTGGGCGCGCAGCCGGGCGTACTGCTCGGCGAAGGCGTCCCGCAGCTCGCTGGTGGCCGGGTCGATCAGCTGGCTGTCGCCGAGGTCGATGCCCAGGTCGGCGGCCTTCTTGCGGATCTGGTCGACCGGGCCGAGCAGGGTCAGGTCGCACACCCCGCGGCGCAGCAGCACCTCGGCCGCGTGCAGCACCCGCTCCTCGGTGCCCTCCGGGAGAACGACCCTTCGCCGGTCCGAGCGGGCCTGCTCGAGGAGCTTGTGCTCGAACATCATCGGGGTGACCCGGTCACTGCTCGGTGCCGAGACCCGGCGGGCCAGGTCGGCGGTGTCGGTGTACCGCTCGAACAGACCGAGCGCGGTCTCCGCCTTGCGCGGGGTGGCCGCCGTCATCTTCCCCTCCAGGGCGAAGAGCTGCTCGGCGGTGGGGAAGCTGGTGCCGGACACCGAGATCACCGGGGTGCCCGGTGCGAGCCGGGCGGCCAGCGTGAGGATCTCCTCGCGCGGCACCTCGTTCAGGGTCAGCAGCACGCCGGCTATCGGCGGGGTGCCGGCACTGTGCGCGGCCAGCGAGCCGACGACCAGGTCGGCGCGGTCGCCCGGGGTCACGACCAGGCAGCCCGGGGTCAGGGCGCCCAGGAAGTTCGGCAGCATCGCACCGCCGAAGACGAAGCCCAGCGCGTCCCGGGCGAGCCCGGAGTCGTCGCCGAGCAGCACCTTGGCGTCGAGGGTCTGGGCGATCTGGGCGACCGTCGGCGCGGACAGCGCCGGCTCGTCGGGCAGCACGTACGTGGGCACCGGCAGGCGGTTGCCGAGCCGCTCGGCGATCTCGTCGCGGTCCTCGCGGGCCACCCGGTTGGCGACCATGGCCAGCACGTCGCAGCCCAGCCCGTCGTACGCCCGGTAGGCGTTGCGCGTCTCGGCCAGCACGGACTCGGCCGTCTGCTTACGGCCGCCCACCACCGGGATCACGGAGGCGCCGAACTCGTTGGCGAGGCGCGCGTTCAGGGACAGCTCGTCGGGCAGCTGGGTGTCGGCGAAGTCCGTGCCGAGGACGAGGACGACGTCGTAGTCCCGGGCCACCAGGTGGAACCGGTCGACCAGCGTGGAGACCAGCTCGTCCGTGCCCTGCTCGGCCTGGAGCGCGGACGCCTCGTGGTAGTCCATGCCGTAGACGGTCGCCGGATCCTGGGAGAGGCGGTACCGGGCCCGCAACAGCTCGAACAGCCGATCGGGCGCGTGGTGCACGAGCGGACGGAACACGCCCACCCGGTCGACCTGCCGGGTCAGGAGCTCCATGACTCCCAGCTCGACGACCTGACGGCCGTCGCCGCGGTCGATCCCGGTCACGTACACGCTGCGCGTCACGTGTGCACTCCGTTCCCTGTGTCTCGTCATCGATGTCTCGACTGCGATGTCTCGTCTGCGGCATAAAAATCGCCCACCAAGGTGAGCAGAACCCTCTTGACAATACCCCTGGTGCCGGATAAGGCGCCCGTCAGGACTTCACCGCCCCGGCGGACGTGAAACAATCGCACTGGCTCACCGGCACCGACAGCGAGCAGGAGACACAGCACGATGCGCATCGGAGTTCTCACCGCAGGCGGCGACTGCCCCGGCCTGAACGCCGTGATCCGGTCGGTCGTGCACCGGGCGGTGGCGCAGTACGGCGACGAGGTCATCGGTTTCGAGGACGGCTACCGGGGTCTGCTCGACCGCCACTACCGCTCCCTCGACCTGGACGCGGTCAGCGGCATCCTCGCCCGCGGCGGCACCATCCTCGGCTCCTCCCGCCTGGAGCGCGACCGGCTGCGCGAGGCCTGTGAAGGCGCCGCCGACATGGTCGAGGAGTTCGGCATCGACGCGCTGATCCCGATCGGCGGCGAGGGCACCCTGACGGCTGCCCGCATGCTCTCCGACGCGGGTCTGCCGGTCGTCGGCGTCCCCAAGACCATCGACAACGACATCTCCTCCACGGACCGCACCTTCGGTTTCGACACCGCGGTCGGCGTCGCCACCGAGGCGATGGACCGCCTGAAGACCACGGCCGAGTCCCACCAGCGCGTGATGGTCGTCGAGGTCATGGGCCGGCACGCCGGCTGGATCGCCCTGGAGTCCGGCATGGCCGCCGGCGCCCACGGCATCTGCCTGCCCGAGCGCCCCTTCGACCCCGCCGACCTGGTCAAGATGGTCGAGGAGCGGTTCTCCCGGGGCAAGAAGTTCGCGGTCGTCTGCGTCGCCGAGGGCGCCCACCCCGCCGAGGGCACCATGGACTACGGCAAGGGCGCGATCGACCAGTACGGCCACGAGCGCTTCCAGGGCATCGGCACCGCGCTCGCCTACGAGCTGGAGCGGCGCCTCGGCAAGGAGGCCAAGCCGGTCATCCTCGGCCACGTCCAGCGCGGCGGCGTCCCGACCGCCTACGACCGCGTCCTCGCCACCCGCTTCGGCTGGCACGCCGTCGAGGCCGCGCACCGCGGCGACTTCGGCAAGATGACCGCGCTGCGCGGCACCGACGTCCAGATGGTGCCGCTCGCGGAAGCGGTCACCGAGCTGAAGACGGTCCCGAAGGACCGGATGGACGAGGCGGAGTCGGTCTTCTAGGGCCTGTCCTCCTCCAGCCTCTCCCAGAAGTACTCGACGATCTGGTCGAGGAAGTCGCGGCCGGCGTCACCGGCGGCGCTGGCCGCGCTGTTCCCGCCCCAACTGAGGCTGGCCACCATCTGCCCCTGGTAGTCCTGGTGCAGCTCCTGGAGCACCTGCTCCAGCCGCTCCCGCTCCACCGGCGCGATCTTCGCGACCGGCCGCACATAGGCCTGCCAGCGGGTGGTGACGGCGCTGCGCAGCAGCTCGGCGAGCCGCTCCTCGCGGCCGGTGACGGCGACGAAGTCGGGCAGCCGCAGATCCAGGATCTCCGCGAGCGAGGCCGCCTGCCGGTCGTTGCCGCGCCAGTCGCCGCTCTCCTCCATGCGCAGATAGCTGCGCAGATCGATCCCGAGGGCACGGGCGACGTCCTCGGGCGCGAGCGCACGGGCGATCCGGTGCTCGCGCAGGGTCCTCGGCCGGCCGATGAGCTCGCCCGGCGAACACCACAGCACACCCGCGAGCGCGGTGAGCTCGGGGTTGCTGGGCGCGGCGGTACCGCGCTCCCAGGCGGTCACGAGATCGGGGGTGACATACGGCATCCCGTACGAGGCACGCAGCCCGTAGGCGACGTGCTCGGGCCCCATGCCGAGCGCGGCGCGGAGCCTGCGGGCGGCCGGGGCGTTGAACGGGGGAGCCGAGGGGTTCGGCTGGGCTGAGGGTTGGCGCACTCCGCACAAGCTAGGGGTGCGCCGGGGGGATGACTACGGGCCGTTCTGACAGGATCACTAATTGTAGGAACGTACGGTTCCGGCCGTTCGGTACGTTCCGGCCGTTCGGTAGGTAACGGACAGATCACCCCCGTCCGTCATCCCTTGACCGCGCCACCCAGCGCGAACCCACCCCCCAGCCGCCGCGCCACGAGCACATACAAAAGGATCACCGGCGTCGAGTAGATCACGGAGAACGCGGCGAGCTGCCCGTACGCCACCATGCCCCGGTTGCCGAAGAACTCGTTGATGCTGACCGAGGCCGGCATCTGGTCCGGCGTGAGCAGGAGCATGAAGGGGACGAAGAAGTTCCCCCACATCATCACGAACGAGAACACGGTGACGACGGCGAGGCCCGGCCCCATCAGCGGCAGCACGATCCGGACGAGGGACTGGAAGGAGGATGCCCCGTCCGTCCAGGCCGCCTCCTCCAGCTCCTTCGGCACCCCGTCCATGAAGTTCTTCATCAGCCAGATGGCGAAGGGCAGTTGGGACGCGGCGAAGAAGAAGAACGTCCCCTGCAGGGTGTCGATCAGGTTCACCCGCACGAACAGCGCGTACACCGGCACCATGATCGCGGTGATCGGCAGACTCGTCGCGAACAGGATCGTCAGCAGGAACGGCCGGTTGAGCCGGGACCGGAACCGGGACAGGGGATAGGCGGCGAGGGCCGCACAGACGACGGTCAGCGCGGTGGCTCCCCCGCACAGGATCAGGCTGTTGAGCAGCGGGGTGTAGACGATGTCCGGGGTGAGGACCGCGTCGAAGTTGCCGAAGGTGAACCCGTCGGGCACCTTGACCTTCAGGTCGGGGTGCGCGTCCACGGAGGACAGCAGCACCCACGCGAGGGGCAGCGCGAAGGCGAGGGCCACGGCGATCAGCCCGGCATCGGCGGCGAGGCGACGCGAGGCACGTTCTCGGGGCATGGCTGCTCCTACACCTCCGTCCGCAGCAGACGCAGATAGACGACGGAGAACAGGGAGCCGACGAGCAGCAGGAGCAGGGCGACGGCGGTGCCGTACCCGATCATGCTGTTCTGGAAGGCCTGTTCATACATGAACAGCGGCAGGGTCTGGCTCTTGTCGCCGGGCCCGCCCCTGGTCATCACCCAGATCAGCCCGAACACGGAGAGCGTCTGCAGGGTGTTGAGCATGAGGTTGGTGCCGATGGACCGGCGGATCATCGGCAGGGTGATGTGCCACATCCGCCGCCACCCGCCCGCCCCGTCCACCTCGGCGGCCTCCGTGATCTCGCTCGGTATCTCGTCCAGCGCGGCGGAGTAGACGAGCATCGAGAACGCCGTACCCCGCCAGACGTTGGCGAAGGAGACGGCGAGGACGGGGAGGGTGAACAGCCAGTTCTGGGCGGGCAGATGGAGTCGCTCCAGGATGGCGTTCAGCGTCCCCTCGCGCCGGAAGAAGGCGTAGAGCAGAAAGCCGGCGACGACTTCGGGCAGCACCCAGGCGGTGATGACGACTCCGCCGGTGACGGTACGCACGGGCTTGGAGGCCCGCTTCATCAGCGCCGCGAGGGCCAGCCCCAGGGTGTTCTGCCCGACGAGCGAGGACAGCACGGTGAACACCAGGGTCAGCCAGACGGCGTTCAGGAACGCGTCGTCCCGGAAGGCCCTGCGGAAATTGTCGAAGCCGACGAAGGAGGAGTGCGCCTGGCCGGTGAGCTGGAGGTCGGTGAAGGCGATGTAGACACAGTAGGCGATGGGGCCGGCGAGGAAGAGGAGCAGGAGGACCAGGGCGGGGGTGAGAGGAAGGGCCCTGGTGATCCGCCGATGGAGCCGAGGGAGCCTCACTTCTGGATCACATGGTTGTCGGTGACGTCCTTGAGCGTGGCGTCGTAGCCGCTCGCCGCCTTCTCGGCGGACTGGTCACCGGTGGTCACGCCCTCCATGGCCTCCTGGATGGCGGTCGACACCTTCGGGTACGCGGGGTAGGCGGGCCGGTAGTGCGTACTGGCGACCAGATCGGTGAAGAACTTGATGCCGGGCTGGGCGGTGGCATAGGCGGGGTCTGCCGCCACGTCCTTCCGTACGGCGATCCCGGAGTTGGCGATATACCACTTCCGGGCGTTGTCCTTCGTCTGCATGGTCCTGATGAAGTCGAAGGCGAGGTCGGGGTGGGCCGCCTTGGCCGGGACGGACCAGGTCCAGCCGCCGGACATGCTGACCTTGCCCGGGGCCTGGCCGTGCTGGGTGGGCATGTAGGCCAGCCCGAGCTGCTTGGACCAGTCCTTCCACTCGTGCCCGCTGCCCGACAGCCAGTCCTGCGGCAGCCAGGAGCCGTCGAGGTCGATGCCGAGCTTGCCCTTCGGGAGCAGTTCGCCGCGGATGGCGGTGCTGAAGTTGGGGTCGAGGGCGTCGGAGACGTCCGGGCCGAGCTTCTCCCGGTAGACGGTCTCCACGAAGGAGAGGGAGTCCTTGAAGGCCTGGCTCCCGCTGACCCACTTCTTGGTGGCGGCGTCGTAGAGCGGGTCCGTCCTCCCGTCGTTCGTGCCGTACAGCAGCATCTCGAAGCCCTGCATGGTGGCGCCCTCGCCGACGGGTTTGCCGGTGTAGACGTTCAGGGGGGTGACGCCGGGGACCTTCTGCTTGATGGTCCGGGCGGCGGCGAGGATGTCGTCCCAGGTCCTGGGCTGCCAGTCGGCGGGCAGACCGGCCTTCTCGAAGACGCGCCTGTCGAACCACAGGCCCCGGGTGTCGGTGCCGTCCGGGACGCCGTACGTCTTCCCGTCCTCGCCCTTCGCGGCGTTCTTGGCGGTGTCGATGAACTGCTGCCAGTCCGGCCACTTGGCGAGATACGGGTCGAGGGGCTTCAAGTACCCGCTCGTGATGTCCGAGTTGATCAGGAAGGTGTCCTCGTAGACCAGGTCCGGGGCGGTCCTGGGAGAGCGGAGCATCTGCTGGAGCTTGGTGTAGTACTCCGAGTCCGGGGCCTTGATGGGGACGAGCTCCACCTTCTTGCCGGGGTACTTCTTCTCGAACTGCTTCTTGATGCCGGCGAGGTAGCTGTCCATCACCTTGACGGAGTTGTCGGTCGACTCCTTGTAGGAGACCTTGAGGGTGTTCGGACTGCTGCCGGAGCCGTTGCCGCAGGCGGTGAGGGTCGTTGCGGCGAGAGTGAGGGCGACGAGCGTGGCGGCGGTGGGGCGCACGGGCATGACCTCCTGCGGGCGCACTTCGTTGTGGCGTGGCGTGGAGATGGCTGCCGTGTGAACGTAGGAGGAGTGGTCTAGTCAGGTCAATGAGTCTGCGCGGGATTGAGCGCTTGCGGCTTTGTCCGGGGCTTCGGCTCGGGTGAAGGCTTCGGCGGCTTGAAGATAGGCGGTGCGGGCTTCGGCGGGACGCTGGGCATCCTGATGGGCGTTGGCCAGGTTTTCGAGACTCAGGCCTGCCCCGTACCAGTCCTCGAACTCCCGGCAGATCTCCAGCGACTTGCCGTACGCATCGATCGCCTCCTGCGCACGGCCCACCTTCCACAGGGCAACGCCGAGATTGTGCCAAGCAGTGCCTACGCGGTGACCGTCCCCGGCGGCCTGGTACAAGTCGCGGGCTCGCGTGAGGGCGTCGACGGCCTCCTGCGCCCGGCCCTCGTCCAGCAGGGCGCCGCTGAGGTTGTTCAACGCCATGGCCTCGCCGTCGCGTACCCCGTCGGCCTCATAGAGGACGCGGGCACGGTCGAGGGCGTCGACCGCCTCCGCCAACCGGCCCCGATCCCGCAGAGCGTTCCCCAGGTCATTCGGCGCGTTGGCCTCAGAGCGGCTGTCACCCGAGACCCGGGACAGGTCACGGGCCCGGGTGAGGGCCTCGATCGCCTCCTCGGCCTGGCCCGTCTCCCGCAGGGCAATGCCAAGGTATCGGTACGAGGTGGCCTCGTCGCTGTGGTCGCCGATGTGGCATGCGGCCTGCTGGGCGCTCCGGGCGACGGTGACCCAGTCGTCGAAATGGCGCCGCCACTCCAGGTATACCGCCAAGTACAACGCCAGCTTCCCTGCCACGGGCGCGTACCGTTCGTCCCGCGCCCATTGCGCGGCCGCCACCAGCCCTGCCCGCTCCTTGTCCAACCACGCCAACGCCTCCGCTCGCAGCGGCGGTGCCTGCATCCTCGGCATCCACCGCAAGCGGTGGTCGGCCGCCCAGGTGAACACCGCGTAGTACGCCAGAACTCGCTCCCGCGCCGCCTTCCCCTCCTCCAGCAGCCGCGCGTCTTCGGCCACGACCTGCGCCCCGAACGCTCGCACCAGGTCGTGCAACCGCCACCGCAGCGCGCGGTTCGCCCCCATGGGCGACACGAGGCTCGCGGCAGCCAGGTCCTCCAGGAGTTCCACGGCCGTCTCCGGCCTCCGGTCGATCAGCGCGGCCACGGCTTCCGTGCCGATGTCCGGGCCTGGAGCGAACGTGAGCAGGCGCAGGACGCGGGCCTGATCGGGCGGCAGACGGCGGTACGACGTCTCCAGGACGGCGCGCAGGACGAGCGAACGGCCGTAGAGATCCGTGCAGGGACTGCCGTTGTCAAGGACGGCGGTCGTGTCCCCTGCCTGCTCGATGTCGGTCACCAGCGAGGCGATGCCTCTGTGCCGCCGGCGGCGGAGCATCGCGGCGGCGATCTGGAGCGCCAAGGGCAGATGCCCGCAGAGCCGGGCGAGTTCGCACAGTGCCTCCGGCTCCCGCGCCGGCCGCTCGTCGCGGTCGTCGGCGTCTCGCAGCGCTTGGGTCAGGAGCTCGACGGAGTCGGCGGGGTCCATCGTTTCGAGGTCGATGAGCCGGACAGGAAGGGCGTCCGGGCGGTCTCGTGACGTGATCAGGACCCGATGGTGATCCGTGCCCGGAAGAAGCGGTACGAACTGCGTGGCGTCCGAGGCATTGTCCAGGATCAGCAGCGTGCGGTCCTGTCGCTCGGCCAGAAGCCCGCGGTAGGCGTCGTACTGGCGGGCAGGCGTGGACGGCAGTTCCGGGCCTTGCACGCCGAGCGCGTCCAGCAGCGCCAGGACCGCCTGGTCCGCGGTGACCGGATCGTCGTCGTACCCTCGCAGGTCCACGAAGAGCGTCCCGCCCGGGAACCAGCCCTTCCCGCACGCCTGGTGTGCCGCCTCCAGCGCCAGAGCGGTCTTGCCGATACCGCCCATGCCGGTGAGCGCCGAGATCAGGATGGGCGGTGCCGTGTCGTCCGAGGAACGGGCCAGGCAGGGGAGCAGGCGGCGTAGTTCCTCCGTCCGGCCCGTGAAGCCGATGGGCCGGGGTGGCAGCGTGGCACTGGCGCGGGGGACCGGGCCTTTACCGGTTTCCGGTCTGCTTCCCGATGACGGGCCCATGGAAGATCCCGCCCCGGAAGTCGATGTGGTCGCCCCCGTACCGTCCTTGGGGCCCCTCCTCGGAGTCGTCGGAACTCCTGCCCCGGGGCCGGTACTTGTGCAGCGCGGCCACCGCCACCGCTGCCGCCTGTGCAGCCGCCCGTTGCTGAGAACCGCCCGCGTCGGCCACCGCCTTCTCGGCGTTCGCACGGTCGCTGATGCCCCGTACGACGAGGGCCTCCCGCCCCTCCAGATGTGCCGCGTGGGCGGCCCCGGACCCCTCCATCTCGAAGGCCGCAGCATCGTTGTAGTGCTCGCGGACATGCCGTGCGATCTCGGACTCGGCGTCGGCGAGGACCACGTCCCCCGTGGCGATCGGCTTGAAGTGCACCCGTACGTCCGGCATGTCCCGTACCGCCGAACGTGCCGCCTGTACCAGCGCGTTGGAGCCGAACCACGCCTCGGGGCGCACCAGCAGCCCCTGCGGAGTCTGCTTGCCGCCGTGGATGCCGTACACCTTCGTGCCCACCACGACGTCACCGATTCCGATGTCGTCCTTCAGACTGCCGGCGATCCCCACGAAGAGGACGGCCTGAGGCCGCAGCCAGCCGATGAGCGATGAAGTGAGGGCCGCGGTGTTCCTGGCGCCCTCGCCCAGCTCGGCCGCGGCGACCCGCCACGACGTACCCCGCAGACGCCCCACCTCCACGATGGTCCCGTTGTCGGGGTGGGATCGCTCCTCCCGCTCCTCGATGTGCGCACGCACCGCCGCATATTCCAGCGCAAGTGCGGTCAGGACCAGAACAGTGGGCTTCGTCTCCGGCACACTCATAAGGTACTGCCGGGGGAAGGGGGCGTAGTGGCGGAACGCGACGTAACGGTGGGGCAGTTGCTGCTCGCCGAGTACCAGACGATCAAGGACGAGCAGAAGACCCGGATCGGGTTCCGGGACAATCTGCTGTACGTCACACTCACTGTCGTGGCCGCGGTGATCGCCGCCGCTGCGCAGGCCAAGCAGACGGAGATGCTGCTGGCGTTGCCGCCGGTGTGTGTCGTGCTCGGGTGGACGTATCTGGTCAACGATCAGAAGATCTCGGCCATCGGAGCCTACGTGCGGCGGGAGCTGGGGCCGCGGCTCGCCACGATGGTGCAGGTGGAGGGGGCCGAGGTCTTCCGGTGGGAGGTCGCGCATCGGGGAGATGCGCGACGGGTCTCGCGGAAGGTCGTGCAGTGTCTGGTCGACCTGCTTGCGTTCTGTGTCGTGCCGTTGAGTGCGCTCGTCGTGTACTGGGGCGGGGGCGACACCTCGGCGGGGCTGCTGTTTCTCTCCGTGGCAGAGGCGCTCACGGTGGCGGGCCTGGGGGTGCACATCGTGCTGTACGCGGTGCCCTTCGGATCGGGGAACGATGCGGGGTGAACGACCACATCCACTTCCCGGACGGTGAGTTCAGGGGACCGGTCATCGGGAAGAAGGTGGAGTACCACCGGCAGGCGCCCGCGCCGACGGCTCTGAACGCGCTGCCCGCGAAGACGGCGGGATTCACCGGCCGGGACGACGAGTTGGCGCGGTTGCGGGATGCTCTCGACCCGGCGGGTGGCTCCGGCGAGCCGCAGGCCGTGCTCGTCACCGCTGTGTCGGGGCTGGGCGGCATCGGCAAGACCGCGCTGGCGGTCGAGGCGTCCTATGCCGCCCGGAAGAAAGGGTGGTTCCCGGGTGGGGAGCTCTTCGTGGACCTCCACGGTTACGACGATGCTCCCGTTACCGCCGACCAGGCGCTCCAGTCGCTGCTCCGGGCGCTCGGAGTCGAACCGAAGCACATCCCGGACACAGCGGACGAGCGGGCGGTGCTCTACCGGTCGACGCTGGCCGAGCGAGATCCGGTCCTGATCCTGGCTGACAACGCGTCGTCACCGGATCAGGTACGTCCCCTGCTCCCGGGCGGCACACGGCACCGGGTCCTCGTCACGTCCCGGGATCGTCTCCCCCAGCTCGGCGCCCGGCTCGTGCCCTTGGAGCAGCTCACCCCCGAGGCCTCCTGCGCCCTCCTCGACCGCGCCCTGAGAATCGCCGCTCCCGGCGACACTCGCGTCACCGACGATCCCGGGGGAGCCGGGCGGCTTGCGGCCCTGTGCGGGCACCTGCCGCTGGCCTTGCAGATCGCGGCGGCGCTGTTGGCGGAGGACCCGGATCAGCCGGTGGCAGAACTCGTCGCCGAGCTCGCTGCGTCGCACGACCGCCTCGCCTCCCTCAACGACGGTGAGCGCAGTGTTCGTGCCGCCTTCGACCTCTCCTACCGTCGCCTTCCCGCGGAACAGGCCCGGTTGCTGTGTCTGCTCGCCCTCGTGCCGGGGCCCGAGGTGAGCGACGAGGTGGCTGCCGCTCTGGCCGGGTCCGAGGTCCCTCCGCTGCGGGACCTGAGGGCGCTGGCCCGCACCCACCTCGTCGAGCGGGGCAGCGGGCGTGGACGGTGGCGTATGCATGATCTGGTGCGGGCGTTCGGTTCGGGTGTGGTGGCTCTGGACGCGGGCTTGCGGGAGGAGGGGGAAGCAGCGCGGGAACGGGTGCTGCGGTTCTACTGCCACTGGGCGTATGCCGCCGACAAGCGGGTGCAGCGGCTGCCGGGGCTGCCGGAGACGGAACAGCTCGCGGACCGCGGGCAGGCCCTGGCGTGGCTGGACGGGGAGCGGGCGGGGCTGGTGGCGGCGGTGCTGTGGGGGCGGGAGAAGCGGTACGCGGACATGGCGGTGCGGCTTTCGCTGCGTCTGGCGGTGTATTTCTCGCAGCGGCGGTACTTCGACGACTGGCTCACCGTTGCCCGGGCCGCTCTGGAGGCCGCGCACCTTGCCGGGGACGGTGCCCGAGAGGCCCACGCGTGGACCAACCTCAGCGTTGTCCTGCTGGAGGCGGGCCACATGGAGGAGGCGATCGAGGTCAGCAGCCGCGCCCGCGACGTGTGCCGGGCCGCCGGGAATCGCGACGGCGAAGCCTCGGCCCTGAACAGCCTCGGCGTCGCCCTGCTGAGCGTGGGGCAGATCGCGGAGGCGTTCGATGCTCACAGCCGAGCCTGCGATCTCTTCCAGGCTGTCGGGGACCACGTCAATGAGGCCGTGGCGTTGCACAACATCGGCCATCTCCTGATCATGGCGGGCCGGGCGGAGGAGGCGATCGAGGTCGTCAGCCGTGCCCGCGACGTGTGCCAGGCCGCCGGGAATCGCCATCGCGAAGCCAGTGCGTGGAGCAGACTCGGCGTCGCCCTGCTCCTGACCCTCCGGGGGCAGGAGGCGATCGAGGCGTGCGGCCAGGCCTTGGAGATCTTCCGTGAGTTCGAGGACTGGTACGGATTCGGGGAGGCTCTCGTCACCGTGGCCTTCGCCCACAAGCAGGCCGACCGCCTCGCCGAGGCCCGTGCCTGCTGGCTGGAGGCCGCCGACGCCTACGCTCATGGCAACGCCCACACCGAAGCCGCCGAGGCCCGCGCTCTGGCCGACGAGATCACCGCCCCCGCTCCACCCCCCGAACCCACCGATAGACCAACTCCGGCCTCCCCACCTGCCCGTACACCGGCTTCCGCTCAGCCCGCCCCGCCTCCACCAGATGCTCCAGATACCGCCGGGCCGTAATCCGGGAAATCCCCACCGCCTCAGCCACCCCTGCCGCCGTGAGCCCCTCCGACGCCTCCCGAAGCGTCCCCGTAACCCGCTCCAGCGTCGGCGCGCTCAACCCCTTCGGAAGCGCCGCAGGCCCCGGCGCACGCAGTGAAGCCAGCGCCCGGTCCACCTCGTCCTGGCCGCTCGCCTCCCCCACCGCCGCATGGAACTCGGCGTACCGCACCAGCCGATCGCGCAGCGTCGCGAAAGTGAACGGCTTCAGCACGTACTGGACGACCCCCAGGGAGACCCCTTCACGCACCACCGCCAGGTCCCGGGCCGACGTCACCGCTATCACGTCCGCGTGATACCCCGCTGCCCGCAGCGACCGCGCGAACTGCAGCCCGTGCACATCCGGCAGGTGCAGGTCCAGCAAGAGGAGATCCACGGCCGTACGGTCCAGGATGCGGCGTGCCTCCGCGCCCGTGTGCGCCTTGCCGACCGGCACGAAGCCCGGCACCCGTCCGACGTACATCACATGCGCGGCGGCCGCCACCGGATCGTCCTCCACCACGAGGACCCGGATGGGCTGCGCATCAGAACCCGTCATACGTCGCCTCCCGGCCCCGCGGCGGGCCCGACCACCGTGCGCAACGGCAACCGCACCTCGAACACCGCTCCGCCCGCACCGTCCTGTTCGGACTCCGCCACCGTCAAGGTCCCGTCGAGCCGGGTGACCGCCTGCCGGACCAGGGCCAGGCCCAGGCCCCGCCCGCCGGGCCCCGCCGGCTTCGTCGAGAACCCCCGCTGGAATACCAGGTCGGCATGGGCGGGGTCGACACCGGGCCCGGTGTCCGACACGCGCAGCACCAGTTCGGACGCCGAGGTGTACGCCGTCACGGTGACCCGCGCTCCGACACTGCCCTGCGCCGCATCCACCGCGTTGTCGATCAGATTGCCGAGGACGGTCACCAGGTCCCTCGCCGACAGCTCGGGCGGGAGCACGCCGTCGTCCAGCCGGCTGTCGGCCGACACCACCAGCTCGACGCCCCGCTCATTGGCCTGTGCCGTCTTGCCCAGCAGCAGAGCGGCCAGCACCGGCTCGCTCACCGCCGCCACCACCTGGTCGGTCAGCGCCTGGGCCAGCTCCAGTTCCGCCGTCGCGAACTCCACGGCCTCCCCGGCCCGGCCCAGCTCGATCAGCGAGACCACCGTGTGGAGGCGGTTCGCCGCCTCGTGCGCCTGGGAGCGAAGGGCCTGAGTGAAGCCCCGCTCCGAGTCCAACTCGCCCATCAAGGACTGGAGTTCGGTGACATCGCGCAGGGTGACCACCGTGCCTCGGCGCTCGCCCCCGGACACCGGTGACGTGTTCACCACCAGCACCCGTGACGCCGTCAGATGGACCTCGTCCACCCGGGGCTCCGACGACAGCAGCGCCCCGGTCAGCGGGGCCGGCAGGCCGAGGTCCGCGACCGACATGCCGACCACCTCCTGCTCCTCGCCCACCGCCAGCAGCTCCCGGCCGCCGTCGTTGATCAGCGCCACCCTGTACCGCCCGTCCAGCATCAGCAGCCCCTCGCGCACCGCGTGCAGAGCCGCCTGGTGGTAGTCGTGCATCCGGCTCAGCTCGCTCGCGTTCATGCCGTGGGTGTGGCGGCGCAGCCGGGCGTTGATCACGTACGTGCCGACCGCGCCCAGCAGCAGGGCTCCGCCCGCCACCCCGAACAGCGCCGTGACCTGGTCCTGGACCCGTTCGCTGATCGCCTCGACCTTGATCCCGGCGCTGACCAGGCCGATGATCCGGCCGTTGTCCGTCACCGGGGTCACCGCGCGGACCGAGGGGCCGAGCGTGCCGGTGTACGTCTCGGTGAAGGTGCGGCCGTGCTGGGCGGGGCCGATGCGGCCGAGGAAGCGTTTGCCGATCTGCTGCTGGTCGGGGTGGGTCCAGCGGATGCCGTCCGGATTCATGATCGTGACGAAGTCGACGTTCGTGTCCCGCATGACCTGGAGCGCGTACGGCTCCAGTTCGGCCGTGGGGTCGGAGGTGTGGATCGCCGCGCGGACCGAGGGGGCGTCCGCGATCGAGCGGGCCACCGCCGTCACCTGGCGGACCGCCGCGTCCTCGGCCTGCCGCTGGTCGCTGACGTAGGTGAACAGCGCGTACCCGGCCACGACCACCGCTATCAGCACGGCCTGCATGGCGAAGAGCTGGCCGGCCAGGCTGCGGGGGCGCGGGAGGGACGGGAAGCGCATGTCAGCAGTGTGCCTCTCGGGTTAAGCATGAACTAAATGAACGGAAGGGTGACCGCCCTCACAGACCGGGAGATAGTCACGGCATTCCCCAGAACGCCCGGACGTGAGCCGCACGCCGGTGATGCCGACGACGACGTCAAGGAGGGCAGCCGTGGCCGCCAGTTCCCCCGATACGGCACCTGCCGCACCCGCCGTGAAGCGGGACCGAACCCATTACCTGTACATCGCCGTCATCGTGGCGGTCGCGCTCGGTATCGCCGTGGGGCTCATCTGGCCCGATGCGGGAGTCCAGCTGAAGCCGCTGGGTACGGGCTTTGTGAACCTGATCAAGATGATGATCTCGCCGATCATCTTCTGCACGATCGTGCTCGGGATCGGGTCCGTACGGAAGGCCGCGAAGGTCGGTGCCGTCGGCGGTATCGCGCTCGGCTACTTCACCGTGATGTCGCTCGTCGCCCTCACCATCGGGCTCGTCGTCGGCAATGTGCTCCACCCGGGTGACGGGCTGCACATCACCAACGCGATCAAGGCGTCCGGGCACGAGCAGGTGTCGGCCGACGCGCTGCCGCCGGTCGACTTCGTCCTGTCGATCATCCCGACCTCCTTCGTGGCCGCCTTCACCGGGGGGCAGGTGCTCCAGACCCTGCTGGTCGCCCTGCTCGCCGGGTTCGCGCTGCAGGCCATGGGCCCGGCCGGGCAGCCGGTGCTGCGCGGCATCGAGCACATCCAGCGGCTGGTCTTCCGCATCCTGGCCATGGTCATGTGGGCCGCGCCGATCGGTGCCTTCGGCGCCATCGCGGCCGTCACCGGCTCGGCGGGCCTGGACGCGCTGGAGAGCCTCGGCAAGCTGATGCTCGGCTTCTACGTGACCTGCTTCCTGTTCGTCTTCATCGTGCTCGGCGCGCTGCTGCGGGCCATCGCCGGACTGAACATCTTCTCCCTGTTCAAGTACCTGGGCCGGGAGTTCCTGCTGATCCTCTCCACCTCCTCCTCCGAGTCCGCGCTGCCGCGGCTCATCGCGAAGATGGAGCACCTGGGAGTCAGCAAGCCCGTCGTCGGCATCACCGTGCCGACCGGCTACTCCTTCAACCTCGACGGCACCATGATCTACATGACCATGGCGTCCCTCTACATCGCCGACGCCCTGGGCACCCCGATGTCCGTCGGCGAGCAGATCCCGCTGCTGCTCTTCCTGCTGCTGGCCTCCAAGGGTGCGGCGGGCGTCAGCGGCGCGGGTCTCGCCACGCTGGCCGGCGGTCTCCAGTCGCACAAGCCCGCGCTGGTCGACGGTGTCGGTCTGATCGTCGGCATCGACCGCTTCATGAGCGAGGCGCGTGCGCTGACGAACTTCGCGGGCAACGCCGTCGCGACCGTCCTGGTCGGCACCTGGACGAAGGAGATCGACAAGGACCGGGTCAAGCAGGTCCTCGCCGGTGAGCTGCCGTTCGACGAGACCACGCTTCTGGACGAGGATGCGGCTTCTGCGGAGGTTCCCGAGAAGGAGCTGGCCAAGGCCTGACCTCGCAAGAAAGCTCCGGACGTCCGGCTCCGCCTGAACCCGGGCCGGGCGTCCGGTCACCGCCGCCGGGCGGCTGAGTCTCCCCCCGTTCGCTCAGCCGCCCGGCTTTCCACTCACCCTGGCCACCAGTTCGGTGGCCGTCGAGGCGGGTACGCCCGCTGCGGTCAGCACCGTGACCGTGGCCGAGCGGCCCGCCTCTTCCGCTGTCACCAGCCCGTCGTTCACCGCCTCCATCACCGCGAACAGCATCTGCTCGTGCACGTACGCGAGGGCCGGCGCGGGCAGCGGGGAGCTGAAGACGCCCTCGTCCAGGCCGTGCTGCAGCAGCCGCACCTTGTTCTCGCGCAGGGGTGCGAGGCGTTCGCGGATGCCCTGCACGGTCACCGTGCGCTGGGCGAGGGCCACCAGCAGCCGGTAGCGGTCGGCGATCTCCCAGATCGCGAGCACCGACCGGGCCACCGCCTCCGCCGGGTCCGCCAGCCCCTCGCGGGCTCCCGCGTCCGCGTCCGCCAGCGCCTCCACCGCCCCGTCGACGAGTGTGCTGATCAGCGCCTCACGGCTCGGGAAATGCCCGTACACCGTCCGCCGTACGACCCCTGCGGCGCGCGCGATCTGGTCCATGGAGGCGTCGGGGTCGCGCAGCAGCTCGGCGAGGGCGACGTCGAGGATGCGGCGCCGGTTGGCGTCGGCGCGGCTGGTGTTACCCGTGGTCATGACGGTCATTCTGCACGCCCCGCCTCGACTTGCACAGTGCTGTGCAGCGGCGTACATTGCACATGGTTGTGCAATTGCACGACGCTGTGCAAGTTCTCGTCGCGTACCGAGGAAGGCGATCCCTGCCATGCGACTCGTCATGAACGAACCGGTCGAGAGGACGGACCACCCCTACGCCCGGCGCTGGTGGGCGCTCCTCGTGCTCTGCCTGAGCCTGCTGATCATCGTGATGGCCAACACCGCCCTCACGGTCGCGGCGCCCGACATGACCCGCGACCTCGGGCTGTCCAGCGCCGACCTCCAGTGGGTGATCGACGGCTACACCGTCCCGTACGCCGCGCTGATGCTGCTGCTCGGCGCGATCGGCGACAAGTACAGCCGCCGCGGCGCGCTCGTCCTCGGCCTCGTCGTCTTCGGCGGCGGAGCGGTCGCCGGCTACCTCGCCGACAGCTCCACGGCCGTCATCGCGGCCCGCGCCGTGATGGGTGTCGGCGCCGCGCTGATCATGCCCGCCACGCTCTCCCTGCTCGCCGCGACCTTCCCGCGCGCCGAGCGCGCCAAGGCCATCACGCTGTGGACCGCCACCGCGGGGCTCGCCATCGCCGCCGGACCGGTGGTCGCGGGCGCCCTGCTGCGCGACCACGGCTGGTCCTCGACCTTCCTGATCAACGTGCCCATCGCGGCAGTGGCGATCATCGGCGCGCTCGTCCTCGTACCGCCGTCCAAGGCCGGCCATCACGACCGCATCGACTGCGTAGGCGGCCTGCTGTCGGTGATCTGGACCGGCTCGCTGATCTACATGATCATCGAGGGACCGCACTTCGGCTGGGGCACCAAGGCCGTCACCGCGGCGGTCGTCGCCGGGGTGGGCCTGGTCGCCTTCGTCGCCTGGGAACTGCGCCACCCCCGCCCGATCCTGGACGTGCGCCGCTTCACCAACCGCCGTTTCGCGGGCTCCAACCTCGCCGTGGCGCTCTTCTTCCTGGCCGTCTTCGGCGCCTTCTACTACCTCACCCAGCACCTCCAGTTCGTCCTTGGCTACGACGCCCTGGAGACCGGCGTACGGATGCTGCCGCTGGCCGGCGCGGTCTTCGTCGGCTCGGCCCTCACCGGCTGGCTCACCCCGCGCGTCGGCATGAAGTACACGGTCACCGCGGGCATGGTCGGCGGCACGACGGCACTCGCGCTGCTGACCCGGGTCGACGTGAGCTCGACGTACACCGACTTCCTGGCCCCGCTGATCATCCTGGGCCTCGCCATCGGCCTCGCCCTCTCGCCCTGCACCGACGCCATCATGGGCGCCTTCCCGGAGTCCGAACTGGGCGTCGGCGGTGCGGTCAACGACACCTCGCTGGAGCTGGGCGGCTCGCTCGGCATCGCGATCCTCGGCTCGCTGCTCGCCACCTCGTACGGCGACCACCTCACCGACGCCACCGCGGGCAGCAAGCTCCCGGCGAGCGCTCTGGCAACCCAGGACTCGGTCGGCGCCGGGTACGCGGTCGCGCAGGGCATCGGCGACAAGGCCCACCAACTGGCCGCACAGGCCGCGCAGACGAGCGATGCGCAGCAGGCCGCGCAGCTCAAGCAGCAGGCCACCCAGCTCGCCTCCGGCGCCCGGCAGATGGCGGACGCGGTCGGCTCCTCCTTCTCGGACGCGGTCGCCCACACCAGCCTGGTCGGCGCGGTGATCCTGGGCATCGGCACGGTCCTGGTGGCGGTGTTGCTGCCGCGCCGCGAGGCCGCCGTGGCAAAGGCCCCGGAAGAGGAACGGGAGCTGGTGGACAGCGCCGCCGGCTGACCCCTGACGCCCTCTTCTCACCCCCATCCACTAACGTGCCGCTCCGGAACCGGAACGGCACGTTCGTGCGTGTTCCCGAACGAGCATGGAGGCACGGGGGATGAAGATCGACTGGGACCGGCGGACCTGCGCACGCAAGGGCCATGTGACCTACGCGCCGGACGATCCGCGGCTGCGGGTACGGCTGCACGCCGAGACCGCGCTCGGTGACGTCTGGCGCTGCCTGCGCTGCGGCGACTTCGCGCTGGGCGAGCCGCACGGCTCGGGGCCGGCCGACGAGGCGCCGCTGGTACCGCGAGGCAAGGTGCTGCGGGACCTGTTCATCCTCCGCTTCCTGGCGATCGAGCGAGCCGTGCGCGGTGTGTTCATCGTGCTGGTCGCGGTGGCGGTCTGGAAGTTCAGCAACAGCCAGGACTCGGTGCGCCGACTCTTCAACGAGAACCTGGACGTTTTCCGCCCGGTCTTCCGGCACTTCCACTACGACCTCGACCACTCACCGGTCGTCGACTCCATCCAGAAGGCCTTCGGCTACAAGCACTCCACGCTGATGCTGGTCGCGGCCCTGCTGCTGGCGTATGCGCTGATCGAACTGATCGAGGCGGTAGGCCTCTGGTACGCCAAGCGCTGGGCGGAGTACCTGACGGTGGTGGCCACCGCCGCCTTCCTCCCCCTGGAGATCTACGAACTCACCGAGCACATCAGCTGGCTGAAGATCGCCACCCTGGTCCTCAACATCCTCGCGGTCCTCTACATCGCCCTGGCCAAGCGCCTGTTCGGACTGCGCGGCGGGCGCAGGAAGTTCGAGGAGGAGCGGCACAGCGCCTCGCTGATGGAGGTGGAGGAGTCGGCGGGGGTCACGGTCTAGGACGCACGCGGGTCCGCGCCCCGAATCCTTTGACCTGCCGGTGATTTCGGCACCAGGCTGGGAGGCTCGGCATGACCAGTCGACACAGGGAGGCAGGCATGGGGGAATCGGGCAGGGTCGAGATCATGAGCTCGACCGAGTACCGGGCCCAGTACGGAGCGGAGCGGGAACCGTCGCCGCTCGCCCAGCGCCCCGGCCGCGTCGACCTCGCCGTGGAGATCCCCCTCCCGGACCCCGAGGGCCGCGCCCGCCTCCTCTCCCTCTACGGCTCCGCGCTCGGCCTCGGCAAGGACATCACCGACGAGGTGGTGACCCGGACCGAGGGCACGACGGCGTCCTTCACCGAGGAACTGATCTGCCGCTCCGTCCTGATCGCGGCGGAACGCGAGTCCCCGCACACGGAACCGGAGGACGTCCGGGCTGCCCTGGACGAACTCCTCTCCGACCGGGATCTGCTGACTCGCCGGTTGCTCGGGGTCCGGGGGGACGAGGAGGGGGCGGGGCCGGCGGGGGTGGACGAGGGGGACTTCTAGTGCCTCTGGGGGGGCGTGAGCAGTTCGAACGTGCATCACGGTCGTGCGTGGTTTGGCCGCCGTCGACTGGCCGGATCACGCCATACGCCGATCAACCGCGTTGCTTGTGCAACCCCTTGTGCGAGAATGTGTTCGATGTCATGGCACGTAAGTGACGTACGGGGGTGGGCTGATGAAGTTCGACATGGGGGCGTCGACGCTTGCGACGCTGAGGCAGAGCACGAGCGGGTCGAGTGACGATCTGGGCGCGCTGATCCAGCAGTTGATTGCCGCGGCGCAGCCGTTGGAGGGGAAGTTCAACGGCGACGGCAAGGTCATGTTCGACTCGTTCAAGCGGCGTGCGGATGAGATCACCGCCGCCTTGAACGGGTCGTTGGCCTCGATCCTAGGCGGCCAGTCGGGCATGGACACGGCGTTCGTCACCGGCGACCAGGAACAGGCCGACAACGCGCACCAGACCATCAGCGCCGCGAACTTCGACGCGGCCCGCTTCCGCGGCTGAACATGGCCGAACCGCAAGGGGGATGTGAACATCATGGCCAACCAGGATCGTCGCTCGTACGACACCGGTGCCTCCGCCGACGTACAGAGCAGCCTGCAGGGCATCATCGGTCGCCTGGAGACCGTGCTGGGCGACCGCGAGCGTGCGGTGAAGGCCGCGATGGCGGACTACCAGGCTGACGGCGTGTCGGACGAGTACCACGGCAAGGAAGTCCGCTGGCACAAGGCGGCAGGCGAGGTCCGCGACATCATCCGGCTGGTGCGCACCACGCTGGAGAAGAACGACGGGACGGCGCAGGCCACGCTGGCCAAGGCGAAGGCGGCGGTCGACAACATCGGCTGACGCGGCAGCAGATACGGGGACTAGGGGGAATGCTGTGACGGGGTGGGACATCGATCCGGCCGGTGTGTACAGCGTGCTGTCCAAGACAGGGGCCGCTGCGAAGGACCTGTCGGACGCGGGTTCGGCCATGCAGGGCAACCTGGAGGAAGCGGCCTCGGCGGCGGGGACTCTGACCGATCAGTACGGCCCGTACACCAGCACGGCCGGGCTGGTCGGTTCGGCACTGGCCCAGTTCGCGAAGCATTGGAACCGGGACCTTCTTTACATCGCCAAGCGGACGTCGAAGTCCTTGAACGGTGCGGACCAAGCCACCCGCCACTATGTGCACGGCTCGATCGAGCAGGCGGTGAACGCGCAGCAGGAGGCGGCCAAGGAACCGAAGGTGGACCTGCCCGGCAAGGGTGAGACGGGCCGGGGCACGGAGGGCCGGTAGGGATGGGCGACGAGGCGAAGCTCATCGATCCGTCCGGGATCCCGCACTTCATAGGCGACCTGGCCACGCTGGACACCGATGTGATGCTGATGACGGCGGACGCGGGCCAGTTCCGTGCCTCCGGCTCGGATGTGCACACCGAGTTCCAGGGCCTGTCCGCGTTCTACAAGGCACCGGAGGCGGAGCAGCTCTTCGCCACGACGCTTCCGGTGAAGCAGAAGTCGGACGCGTTCGCCGATGACTTGGAGAAGGTCGCCGACGCACTGTCGGACTACAGCATCGAGGTCCAACCTCTGGTCAAGAAGTTGGACGCGCTCAAGGCCGATGCCACAGAGTTCGTGAACTCGGTGGCTGGGGACGAGCACTGGCGCAAGGACCAGGACAAGGTCGACCACAACAACGACCTGTGGCACGACGTCAACCACACGGTTGCCGCCTTTCATACCGCCGAACGGGCTGCCTACAACAAGGTCATGGCGCTGATCGGCGGGCACAAGCTGACCGCCGACGACGGCTCGCACGGCAAGAACATGTACGGCTACAGGGCCGACGATCTCGACCACGCCAAGGAAACCCCCTGGGGTGCGCCGGTTGAGCGGGAGTACGAGGGCTGGTCCTGGCTGGCCCATCAGTCCAAGCAGGTGTGGGACGGCGTCTGGCACGACGGTGTCATCGGCACGATCAAGGGCCTGGGCACCATGTTCGGCAAGGACGGCTGGCACGCGGCCGGCGAGGCCTGGAAGAACCTCGCCAAGCTGAGCACCGCCTCCTCCCTCACCAGCGCCACGATGGGCGCCTGGTGGCTGCTCCCGGACGACAAACTGCCCTCCTGGCTGCGTGATTCGCGCACGGTCCACAAGCAGGCGATGAAAGGTTTCGTCGCCTACGACCAGTGGAAGACCAACCCGGCCCGCGCGGCCGGCGCCGCCGGCTTCAACGTACTGACGGTGGTCGGCACCGAGGGCGCCGGCGCAGCGGTAAGGGGGGCTGGCGAGGCAGGCGCAGCGACCCGCACCCTGGCGGCGGTCGGCAAGGTCGGCCGGGCCTTCGACCCCATGACGTATGTCGGCAAGGCGGGCAAGTTCGCCTTCGTCAAGGTCGGCGACACGTTCACTCGGCTGAAGAATCTGCAGACCGGGGCGTATCTGGACCTTCCGGAGAAGTACGCACTACCGGAATCCGCCCGCCGCATTCCTGACGATGCCGTCCCGGACATCGACGCCAAGGGCAACCTGGTCTACCTCACTCGGGACGGTGACATCCTCAACGCCGACGGAAGCCTCCGCCAGCACGCGGATGAAGCGGCGCACGAACTCTCGGCGAACGACCGCAACGAATTGGATTCTCCTGCCCGTGCGGATCACTCGCGTGAGCTGGTCGGGGCCGATGCACGGGCGGAACATGGTGCTGGTGCCGCTCGGCCTGGCGGGCGGGAGTCGGGGCAGACGGGCAAGAACGCCGGCGGCCAGGCGGTCTCGCGTGACGGCTCTGCCAACGGATCCGCTGGCGGAGAATCGTTTGAGCGACCCGGAGTCGGCAGTGGAAGAGCAGGGCATGGCTCCGCTGGAGCCGGATACGGCGACGGTGTCCACAGTTCCGAACCCCACCACGCGTCGGCCGATCACGACACTGCGGATACGCGGGAGGCGCATGATCCACCTGCCGAAGAGAGCAACCACAGGTCCGAAGCTCACACAGGCGGAAGCCCCGAGGACGAACCCGATTTCACGCGCCGTGCGCTGCCGCCGGGTACGGCCGATCGAACCTTGCGCGAGATGCAGGCCATGCGCCACAGCCGGGCACGCTACAAGGGCGCGGAGGACTACGCCCGCCAGATTGCGGGCGGTGCGCCCGAGCGGCACTATGGCGTACCCACCCACGATCACCCTTACTACCCTGTAAAGGGACGAGGGGGTCGTAACGTCGATGTTCCGGTGGATATGCCGGGCGGCCGCACGCTGGCCGTGGAAGTAAAGCATTATCTTGGATGGCGAACGATCAAATTCAAGGACGGCAGTAGCCGCGCCGTAAGGGGTGAAGTCCCCTTGAGTGACGGCATAATCGAGCAAATCAACAAAGATCTGACGCTGCGGCGATTGGATCCCAAGTATGATCCTCGGTGGGTCTTCCTGCACGCGTCTCCGTCACAGGCTTTGAGGAACTACCTCATCCAGGCTCGCATCATCTTCGTAGAGTATGGGCCTCCCCCTAAATAGCCGTGAACAGCATGAAAGGTGCAAGTCGTAGTGAACGCGGATGAACCGGACCTCCAGGAATGGGGTGCGGAGAGGCGCCGAAACGCCATCGATATTGCGGACATGCTTGGGGTGTCTCCCGAGATTTATACTCGTGACCCAATGAGTGTCATTGCGGTGTTGGACGACTATGCGTCACGTGCTCCCCTGGATGATTTTGAGGAGTCTGACTGGATCACGCTGCATGTCGATTTGGTATCGTTCCTCGCTGACTTTCTCATCCAGAGGCACGGCGCACGTTGGGCTCTCATGGACGATCCTGCGGGTCCTGTCGGTTACCGCTATCTCATCGAGGCAATCGGGGTCGATGGGCAGACCCGTCAGATCGACCCCTTCGAGATCGTGAAGATGGAATTTTCCGCACGCCCCATCGAGATCGTCCGCATGCTGGCCACAGCTGAACTCACCTTGCGTCTCGCCTCAGAGGCTGGCGAGGCTGAGTGAGGGCGATTGGACCGATGGTGCTGGTCTGGGGCAACGTGCGCCTGCATCTGACTGCCGGCATGCGGTGAGATCACCAAACTTGCCGCCGCCGACCTCTGTCAGATCACCTGTGTCGTCAAGCGAAGGCTCAAGTAGATTTATTAGCCTGTGCGGCTATGGCTGACATATTTGAGCTCACGCTTGCGTTGGACTTGTCGGACGAGTTGTCGGTGGAGGAACTCGCGGAGCTTCGATGGCACCTCGGAACGGGACGCATGCCGGAGACTCTCCGTATCGTGACCGAATTTCCGGTCGTGGTAGAGGGCGAAGACGGGGAGCCCGTCATCGAGGACCATCCTGAGCCTCTTCTGGGCCACCACGGTGAAGGCTGCAAGGTGGGGGGTGCACTCGTCTCGGTGCTGCTGCGTCGGCAGGCCACAGGACATGGTGGCTGGGCTCTGACCAGCCGGCAGGAAGTCCACCCAGACGATTTCGAGCGTACTGGTGAACTCCTCAGCTGGCTCGCGACCAAGGCCAGCGACCGGCACCGACGCTTCGACGGCAGCGTTGACCTGGGATGGATCCGGTTCTATGAAGAGCGCCAGCCCGAGCCGCTGGTAGTGCGAGACGAAACAGTCGTCTGGCCGTCGTAGATCCACGTCCACGCCCGGTCATCCCTGTGCCCGCCGCGTGTTCGGAGGCTTCGACCGATCCGGCCGTCCCTCAGCCGAACCAGCTCACCTGTACGACCACGATCCGCTCGCCACGGACGTCGGTCAGGTAGGTGAGCATGAGCAGCCCCCGGCTCTCGGTCCGCACGCCCGGACCCGGTCCGGTGTAAGCAGCTCCTTCCAGAAAGACCATCGACTCGCGTACGGCGACCTCGTTGGCGAGCCGCTCGGTCTCGGCGCATGCCGTGTCCGGGAGCCCGTCCAGCAGGTCGTCCTGGAACAGCTCCCAGTGCCAGTCAGCCACCGGCGACCTCGCGGTGTGCGGCGCGCACGATCTCTGCGGCCTCGCGGATGGCGCGCTCGCGCACGTCCGGGTTGGGGCTGCTGATGGCCTCCTCGGCGGCGTGTAGCCGATGGGCTGCCTCGGGGTGCCGTTCGATCTCGACCACGACGCCCCACTGTCGGTAGAACATCCGGATGGGTACGACGCTGTCCTCGTCGCCGGCTCGGACGAACGCCTTCTGAAGGTCTTCGAAGAACTCGGGCAGGCGGGAGGGCGCGACCGTCGCCACGGCCTGTCGTAGAGCCGGGAGTGTCAGCTCGGGTCGGGGAATGAGCGGGCCGTCTCCGTCCGCGTACGGCGTGGTCATCGGTCGCCCCTTCCGCTCGTCCAGCGTCCTTCCGGCACGGGCCCACGCTAGCGCCATTCCCGTCACTCCCGCGTGCTCGCGAGCGGATGGCCACTACAGAGGGCGAGGCCGAGGCTCCATTCCGCCCAGACGGTCTTGCCCACGCCCGCCCGTGGTCGCACACCCCAGTCGTCCGCCAGTGCCCCGACCAGCAGCAGCCCTCGCCCGAACTGGTCCTCGCCCGTCGCGTCACGGACGCAGGGCAACCGTTCGCTGCGGGGATCGCTGACCTCGACGCGGAGCGCGGTGGTCGTGGTGGTCATCCGCAGCCTGATGAGGCGTCCCCGCACGCTGCCGTGCAGCAGGGCATTGGTCATCAGCTCACTGACGACGAGGGTGACGTCTCCGGCGAGGATCGGCTGGCCCCACTCCGCAATCAGGCGGGCGGTGCGGTGGCGGGCGAGGGCGATGCTGCGGGAGACGGGGGTGTAGTCGAGCTGGTCTTCGTGGAGGAGGGGTTCGGGGGCGGGGTTGGCGTCGGGCATGGACGCGCACCTCCTTGTGCCGTCGTGTTTACCAAGTGGCGCCGCCAGGTGAGCGGTTGAGTATCGACCGTAGCGAGACCAATGACTTCGATGCAATCAGCTTGGAGACAATTGTCTCCAACGGGTGACGGGAGAGTCTTGGAAGCGCGAGACTGATCCCGTGAACGGATCCGTGCCGACTGGTAACCGGTCGTCAACTGTCTTGGGGCGCCGACTGGGTAGCGAACTGCTGCGCCTGCGTGATGCTGCAGGAAAGACCCAGCAGCAAGCCGCTGATGTCCTCAATGCGACCAACTCGAAGATCGTGAAGATGGAGCGAGGCTGGGTGCCGATGCGGGACGTCGATATCCGCGCCCTGTGCGAGCTCTACGGCTTGGACGAGCCCAAGGCTCTGGCCCGCATGCTGAACCTGGCCCGGCTGGATCGGGAGCGCCGCAAGGCGAAGGGATGGTGGCAGCACGCACCGCAGGCTGGGGCGATCGCCGAGTACATCGCCATGGAGGATGTCGCCAGTCAGGTGCGGACATGGCAACAGGCATTCATTCCGGGCCTGTTCCAGACCCCTGAGTACACCAGGGCCGTTGTGGTCAGCGAAGGACTGTGGGCGGACCCCGATGAGATCGAGGGCGTCGTGGACGTACGGATGAAGCGCCAGGACCGGCTATCGGGGCCCGATCCGCTTCAGGTGTACGCGGTGATCTGGGAGGCCGCACTCCGGCAGCAGATCGGCGGTCCCGAGGTCATGCGCACACAGTTGCAGCACCTGCTCGACGTGGCCCAACTCCCCAACGTGCGTATCCAGGTACTGCCCTTCCACGCGGGCGGCCACGCCTGCATGGCAGGAGCCTTCAATATCATCTCCTTCGCGGAGGCCCAGGCTGTGGACGTGGTCCACGTCGACAGCATCGCGGCTACGGTATGGATCGAAAGCGAGTCCGAGAGCACTACGTACGGCTCGTTCTTCGACCGGACCGCAAGGCTGAGCTTGGCTCCCAAGGACTCGCTCAGACTGATTGAGAGCATCAGCGAGGGAATGCGTTGACCACTAGATTCGACTTCGCGAAGTCCAGCTACAGCAGCGGCAGCGGCGAATGCGTCGAAGTCGCTCGCAACATCCCCCACACCGTCGCCGTCCGTGATTCAAAGACCCCTGACGGCCCCATACTCCGCTTGGCCCCGAGGGCATGGGTGAAGTTCACGGCGGCGTTGGTCTGAGGTCGGCATGTCAGCCCAGGACTACGACAGCCAGCTACTCGAGTCCGTCTCCGTCCGGCGTCGCCGGCTGCGGGATGCCGTGCTCTTCGGCGGGCAGCGGCAGCGGCGCACTGCGGACGAGCGGCTGGGCAAGGCGTTTGCGGGTGTGGTGATCGCTGCGGTGATGTGTGCCGGGTGCGTGGGGTGGTCGTTCGTTTCGCATCGGGTGGTCGGCGGGAGTTCGAGTCCTTACGGGCCCTCGACCACGGTCCCGTCCTCGCCACCGGCCGAAACATCAACCGACACGTCTTCGCCCCGGTGATAAGTTCGAACACGTGATATCTACGGGGGCATCGAGCCGTACGCGACTGGCGTTGAGCCGGGTCACACTGGTGGGGGAGCGTCGGCGCGTCGACCTTGTGTTGCCGTCGAATGAGCCTATCGGGCGGCTGCTTCCCGAAGTTATGCGGCTGCTGGGCGATCAGGTGGGTGCGCGGCCGCAAACGCGTCATCTGGTGACCGGCGACGGCAGTGTCCTGGACCCGGACGCTACTTTGGAGTCGGCGGCTGTGGCGGATGGTGCCGTGCTGCGGCTCGTGCGCGTCGAGGACGCGCCCTCCGCG
Organism: Streptomyces cellostaticus; assembly: GCF_001513965.1. Lineage (GTDB taxonomy): Bacteria > Actinomycetota > Actinomycetes > Streptomycetales > Streptomycetaceae > Streptomyces > Streptomyces cellostaticus. Next base: position 237,415 of record NZ_KQ948027.1, read on the forward strand.
CCCGTCGTACACGACGTGAGCGATGAGGCCGCCGACGATCTCGACGTGCGGGGCTGGCGGTGGGGGCCCGCCGCGCGGCGCGTCGTCGCCGGGAACGCGGTGGTCGGGTGGGCGCTGGTCGCCGCCTTCCTTGCGCGGCAGGAGTTCGCCGCGCAGACCGTGGGTGTCGTGCTGGTCGTTGTCGCCGTGCTCGGCGCGGTCGCGGGTGCGGTGCTCGGCCGGGCCGGATTGCGCGGGCTTGCCGGCACGCTTGTCGTCACCGGTGGCGTGCTGGGTGTGTTCGGGGTGTGGAGCCTCGGGGATGCCCACGGTTGGTCGGGGGCGGTGCGGCTTGCCGGTGTCGCCGGGGCGATGGCTGTCGCCTTGGTGCTGCTCGGATGGTGCTCGCCACTCGGACGCGGCGGGGTTTTCGGGGCCGCCGCGCTCGCCGGGGGCGCGGCCTGCTGGGAGATCGCGCTCGCCTTTGAGCCGGCGGCGCGGGCCGGTGCGCTGCTCGTCGTCGTGTCGGTGCTCGTCCTGGGGTTGCTGCCTCGGTTCGCGCTGATGGCGTCGGGGCTCGCAGGGCTCGACGACCGGCGCTCGGGCGGCTCGTCCGTGAGCCGTTATCAGGTGTCCACGGCGCTCGCGGCCACGCACCGGGGGCTCGCGCTCGCGACGATGGTCACGGCGGTGTCCGCCGCCGTCGCCGGGGTGCTCGTGCTGCATACGACGACGGTGTGGACGGTGCTGCTCGTAGTCGCCGTCGCGCTGGTGCTCGCGCTGCGGGCGCGGGCATATCCCCTGGTCCCCGAGGTCGTCGCGCTGTTCGCGGCGGCCACGGTGGTGGCAGTACGGCTGGCTTGGGTGTGGATGGAGCGGTCCGGTGCGGCCGGGCCGCTCGCGGCGCTCGTTGTGCTGGCGCTTGTTCCACTGGCCGTTCTCGTGGTGCAGCCCCCCGAGCATGTGCGGGTGCGGTTGCGCCGGTTCGGCGACATGGTCGAGTCGGTCGGGGTGATCGCGCTGTTCCCGCTGGTGATCGGCGTCTTCGGGGTGTACGGGCGGCTGCTCGGCACCTTCGCGTGAGCGAGACCGTGAGCGTGAGGCGGCAGGGATGAACGGGGCTCAGGGCGGTTGGCAGGACGAGGTGCTGCGGGAACTGCGGGGCGGCGCGTCGGCAACGCCCGGTCCGCCCGCTCCGGAGCACGTGGATGTGGGTGAGTAGAAGGAGGGGGCCGACACCAAGGCCCCGCTCCCGGTCCGTCACCCCGACGAACAGCGCCCCAACCCGGGGCAGCCGCACCTCCCGGGCACGGCGTCGGCGGCGACCCCCGGTGACGTACCGGGGCAGCGGCCCCAGCAGCCGGCACCCCTGCCGGACCGCGCGCCGCAAACGGTGACCCAGCCTCGGCTCCCCGAAACGGGCCCCACCGCTCCGGGAACGTACGCGCCCGTTCCCGACCAGCACTTGAACACCCAAGGGCAACCCGCCCCGGCCCCGCCCGAGCAGAGCGCCACCCCGGCGGTCCGCCACCGTCCCGGCAGCCCGACCCTCCCCTTCCCCACCCCGAAGTCCGTCCCCACCATCGACCCGCGCCTCGCCCTCGCACTGGGGAGGCCACTGCACGGGGACTCCGTCGTGCGACGGACCGGAAAATCGATCCGTCGGCTCGCCTCCTCGACGTCGCAGGAGGTCGCCGAGGAGACACGGATCGGGCGGGAGTTGCAGCAGCCGGTCACCACGGGCCGGGTCATCGCCGTCACGTCCATCCGGGGTGGCGTCGGCAAGACGACGGTCGCCGCGCTGCTCGCGCGTACGTTCAACCACTACCGGCACGATCCGGTGCTCGCCCTGGAGGCGGACGCAGCGCTCGGCACGCTGCCGGTACGGATGGGCGCGGAGTCGGTGCGTTGGTCGTGCGCCGAGCTGGCCCAGATTCTCACGCCGTCCATGCAACTCACCGACGTAACCGGGTACTTGGTGCCGGTCTCGGACGGCGGCTGGCTGCTGCCCGCGAGCCAGGGACGCGTCGGTGCCCTGCTGGACATCCCCACCTACCGCAGGGTGACGCTCGCGCTGCGCCGCTACTTCGCCGTGACGGTCGTGGACTGCGAGACGCTGCCCGGGGAAGTGGCCCGTACCGCGATGGACACCGCGCACGCCCGCGTGGTCGTCGCTCCGCTCACCGCCGAGGGCGTCGGCGGTACGCGCGTCGTCCTGGACTGGCTCGCCCAGCTGCCGCACGCCGCCCTCGCATCCACCGTCGTCGCCCTCACCTCGGGCACACCCGATCCGAACCTCGACCTGAAGACGGCCACGGCGCATCTGCGGGAGACAGGGACCACCATCGTGCACCTGCCCTACGACCGGCATCTCGCGGCCGGCGGACCCATCCGCACGGAGCTGCTCGGCTCGGCCACGCGCCGCGCGGCCACGCAGCTCGCGGCGGAGGCACTTCAGTGGGCGGTGCAAGTCCGATGACGCAGCACCTGGTCCACCGTCCCGCCCGGGCCACCCGCCCGCTGCCGCCGGCCGAGGCGCGCACCATCGAGCCGCCGCCGAACCTGCCCGAAGGCAAGATGGGCAGCGCCGCCACGGCGCTGTTGCCGATGGCCGGTGTCATGTCGTCCGTGGTGATGATGACCGTCATCCGGTCCAGCCAGTTCGCGGGGCTGGGCGCTGTCGTTCTCGTCGTTGCGCTGCTCGGCGCCGTGGCGCTGTTCCTGTCGCAGCGCGGCAAGGCGCAGCGGCAGCGGCGCGTGCAGCGCGAACGGTATCTGGAGTATCTGGAGGAGCTGCGCGAGGAGCTGGGCGCGGCCGAGCGGGAACGGCGGTGTGCCGCACGGGAGTTGAATCCGCCGCCGTCGGCCCTGTACGACCTGGTACGAGATCCGTCCCGGCTGTGGGAGCGCCGGCGTACGGACGCCGACTTCCTTCGGGTACGGGTCGGCGTCGGTGACGTACCGGTGCAGGACGTGGCGGTCGGGCAGAGCTCGGCGAGTGGGGTGCTCACGCCCCCTGACCCGTTCATGCTGAACGAGGCGCGGGCGCTGCAGGCCCGGTTCGTGACCATCGCCGGCCATCCGCTGCAGGTGCCGCTGGATCGTGCGGGCAACGTGAGCGTGGTCGGTGAGCGCGAGGACGTACTTCAGGTCGCGCGGGCGCTGCTCGTGCAGGCCTCCGTCACGCATGCGCCGGACGACATGGCGCTCGCGCTCGGCGTGCCCGGGGAGAGCATGTCGGAGTGGGAATGGGCGAAGTGGCTGCCGCACGTCCTCGACCCCGACACGCAGGACGGTCCGGTGGCCGCTCGGCGTATCGCGCCCGATCTCGCCCAGCTCGCACGTTTCCTCGGCGCGGACCTGAAGAAGCGTTCCTCGTACGCCGCCGAGGTGCGGCGCGGGCTCTCCGACCGCACGGCACTGAGTCTCGGCAGCCGACTGCTCGTGGTGAGTGACGAGTACGGTGAGAACGCGGCCGAGCTGCCCCGTCCGGACACCGCTGTGGACCTTGGCGACATGGGCGTGACCGTGCTGCATCTGCTCGCCGAGCGGGTGCACGAGCCCGATCAGGTGTCCGTACGGATCACCGTCGACGGGGAGCGGGTCGTGGTCGAGGATCTGCGGGGCGAGCGTGCCGTGCGGGTCTCGGGTGTCCTTGATCCGGTGGGTGCCGGGGCGGCCGAGGGGCTCGCACGCATGCTCGCCCCGCTGCGTCTGTCCCGCGAGTCGGCCGCCGAGGGCACGCCGGTGACCGGCCCGGTGGACTTCCCGGAACTGCTCGGCATCGGTGATCCGGCCGCCCTGGACCTGGGGCGGCAGTGGGCGCGGCGCGGCGACCGTGACTTCCTGCGGGTGCCGATCGGGCTGGACGACCGGCACGAGCCGGTTCTGCTCGACCTGAAGGAATCATCCGAACTCGGCATGGGCCCGCACGGGTTGTGCGTCGGCGCGACCGGTTCCGGCAAGAGCGAGCTGCTGCGCACCCTGGTGCTCGCGCTGGTGACGACGCATCCGCCCGAGGATCTGGCGATGGTGCTGGTCGACTACAAGGGCGGCGCCACCTTCGCCCCGTTCACGGGCCTGCCGCACGTGGCCGGTGTCATCACGAACCTGGAGAACCAGGCCGGTCTGGTCGAGCGCGTGCACACGTCACTGGCCGGTGAGATCAAGCGGCGCCAGCAGGTCCTGAAGGACGCGGGCAACATCGCCGACATCGGGCGCTACCGCGCGCTGCGTGACACCGGGCGCCCGGACCTCGAACCGCTCCCGCATCTGTTCGTCGTCATCGACGAGTTCGGCGAACTGCTCACCGCCAAACCGGACTTCATCGACCTGTTCCTCTCCATCGGCCGGATCGGCCGCTCCATCGGCGTGCATCTGCTGCTGTCCAGCCAGCGCATCGAGGGCGGCAAGCTGAAGGGCCTGGAGACGTATCTGTCGTACCGGCTCGGTCTGCGCACGTTCTCGGCCGATGAGTCGCGTACGGTTCTGGAGACTCCGGACGCCTTCAACCTGCCGCCGCTGCCTGGTTTCGGCTATCTGAAAGTCGATACATCGACGTACGCGCGGTTCAAGGCGGGCTTCGTCTCCGGTGCCCACCGCGCACCCGTGCCGCGCGACGCGGCTGCCGCCGACGAGCCGCTGGCCTGGGCGTATCCGTCGTACAACACCGTGGCGACCGCCGCCGGGGCGGCGGGGGACGACGGCGCGGTCGCGCCGCGCGAGCGGGAGAGCGGGCCTACCGTCCTGTCCACCGTGGTGGAGCAGCTCGTGGGCGCGGCTGAGCCCGTGCGGAGGATCTGGCTGCCGCCGCTGCCCGACACCGTCACGCTGGCCAGGGCGGCCGGGCCGGTGCGGGCATCGGCGGACGGGATGCAACTCGCCCACAGGGACGGGCCTTTGCGGGTTCCGCTCGGTGTGCTCGACGTGCCGGCGCGGCAGTGGCAGGGCCGGTGGGTGCACGACCTGGACACGGCGGGCGGGCACACGGCCGTCATCGGCGGCCCACAGTCCGGCAAGACCACGCTGCTGCGCACCCTGGCTCTGTCCCTGGCCCTGACGCACACGCCGCGCGACGTCGCGATCTACGGTCTTGACCTGGTCGGCGGCGGTCTGAGCGCCCTGTCCGGGCTGCCGCACGTCGGTGGGATCGCCGGGCGCGCCGATCACGAGCGTGCCGCCCGCACCGTCGCCGAGGTGCGCGGCATGCTCGCCGAGCGCGAAGCCGTCTTCCGCGAGCACGGCATCGACTCCGTCGACCAACTGCGCAGCTTGCGTGCCCAAGGCCTGCTGCCGGGGCTCGGGTCCACGGACGTGGTGTTGCTCATCGACGGGTTCGGCGCGCTGCGCGACGAGTTCGCCGAGCTGGACGACGCGGTGGCCGAACTCCTCAAACGCGGCAGCGGCTACGGTATCCATGTCGTGGCGGGCATGCTCCGCTGGAACGACGTGCGCATCGCCGGCCAGTCGATGTTCGGCAGCCGGATCGAACTGCGGCTCAACGACCCAGCCGACTCCTCCATCGACCGCAAGCTGTCCGAGACCCTGTCGGCCGACACCCCGGGCCGTGCCCTCACCGACGGCAGACTGTTCGGGCACGTCGCGCTGCCGCGCCTCGACGCGCTCGGCTCGACGGCGGACCTGGCACCCGCCCTCGAAGAGGCCGTCCGCTCCCTGCGGGCCACCTGGCACGGTGAGCCGGCCGCTCCCGTACGCGTGCTGCCCACGCGGCTGCCCGCAGGGCGTCTGCCCTCCACCGCCGCGGTACCGCGCGCCGTGCCGATCGGAGTCGACCAGGACGCCCTGTCCCCGGTCGTCCTCGACCTGTTCGGCGCTGACCAGCACCTCCTGGTCCTGGGCGACAACGAGTGCGGCAAGACGAACCTCCTCAAGCTGATCTCCCGCGCGCTCGTGGACCGCCACGGCGAGGACGAGTTGGTCTTCGGCGTCTTCGACCCACGGCGCGGCCTTCGGGGTGTGATCCCGGAGCCGTACCGCGGCGGTTACGCGCACAACGCGAAGCTGTCCGCCGCGCTCGCCACCGGCATCGCGGCCGAGCTGGAGAAGCGACTCCCGGAATCCGCAGATCCCGACGCGACGAACGACGATCCGGCCTTCACCGGGCCACGGATCGTGATCCTCGTCGACGACTACGACATCCTCACCACGGCGGGCCAGCAGCCCCTCGCCCCCTTCCTGCCGTACATCTCCTCGGCCCAGGACATCGGACTGCACTTCGTTGTCGCGCGCCGCGTCGCGGGCGCCTCGCGTGCGCTGTACGAGCCTTTCCTGACGACCTTGCGCGAGACCGGTGCGACAGCGTTCGTGATGACGGGAGACCGCACGGAGGGCCAGCTCTTCCCGGGCCTGTACGCCTCCGCGCAACCGCCGGGCCGGGGGACTCTGGTTCGCCGCGGACGCCGCCACCAGCTGATCCAGACGGCTCTCGCGGCCGATACCGACCCCATGGAGACCCCGGCGTGACCAAGGACGTCATCGCGCTCACCCCGAAGATGCCGGACACCAGGTCGCTTCTGACAGGCCTGTACGGCGGCGGCCCCGAGCTGAGCCTGACCGCCACGCACGACGGCGCGGTCATCCAGCTGTGCACGGCGGCGGGCCTCCCGCTCGTCTCGGTCGAGGCCCCGCTGCTCGTCCACGTGCCCGGCGAGGCAGAGCGCCTCCTCGGCCCGCGAGCGACCACGCCCGAACCACCGTTCTGGTGGACCGAGACCCGGGCCTCCACGGCCGTCCCCGAGGCGGAGTCCCTCGCGGGTTCCGTCTGCGGACGCCTGACGATGCTGCTCGGCGGAACCACCTGGCCGCCCGAGGCGGCGCACACCGCACGCGTCGCGGTCCCCGACGACTCGGCAGACGAGCAGCCGGACCCCGCCGAGCCACACACCCCGGGCCTCCCCGCCGTCGACGTCCTGACCGACTCGACCGCCGTCGTCCTGGCCGACCGCCCTGTCATCCCTCTCACCGCATGGCTCTCGGACATTCTGCGCATCACCGCACAGGCGAACCGCGCCCTCCACCTCGTCACGCCACCCCATGTGCGCCTCACCCTGCCGTTGCGCACCGCGCTGGGCGGCGCCCCCAACCGCTGGGTGATCCAGGAGCCAGCGGGCGGCTACTACGACGGCCTGTCCGGCGTCCAACTTGCCTGGCGCGACGGCACGTTCATGCCGATCGACTCCGCTGTCGCCCAAGCCTTCACCGCCGCCGCCACGCCCGCCGGACAACGTCAGCTCACCGTCTCCTTCCGCACGCTGCACGCGGCCGACACCGACCTCGTGCTCGGCCGCGCGCTGGAAGCCGCCTGGCACCACCTCACCGGAGCACCGCCCGCCGGATGGGGGACTGCGGAACCCGTCAACCTGCCCTGGTCCACACGCCAGTTGACCGACCTCGCCCGCGACCGGGCTCCCGCCCCCACTCACCTCGTCGCCGTCGGCGCCCCCGACCACCCCGCCATCGCCACTCACCGCATCACGCGCACCACCGCCGGCATCGCCGAAGACACCACCCTCACCCTCGGCCATGCCGACCCCGCCGACGTCCCCCTCGGCACCTTGGACTCCCTCGCCACGCTACTGGTCGACGAGCACGGCCTGACGACGATGCTCACCACCCTGCGCCACGCTCGCGCCGACCTCACCCTGCCCGCGCATCTGGAAGCCCCGCCCCTCCCGGTCTCCTTCACCCTCGGGCCACGCGACATCCGCACGATCGGCCTCACCCACGCCCGCCGCCCGCCCCTCGCCACAAAACCCCGGCAACTCGGCTCCCCCAGCTGCCCGGCGCTCCACTATTCGCTCGGCGACGGAACCGACGCCGAAGCCTGGACGGCACTCCGGAACCTCGCCAACCACCTCAGAAACGGTCCGGGCGTCCTCGGTTCGTAATAGCTACCGAGCCTGTATCGCCGGGGCGGCCGCCGTCAGCCGCGCCAGTTCTTCCTCGCTCAGCACCAGCTCCGCCGCGCCCGCCGAGTCCCGGACGGTCTCCGGACGGCTTGCCCCCGGGATCGGGATCACCGTCGGCGACTTCGTCAACAGCCAGGCGAGACACACCTGTTGTGGACTCACCCCGCGCTCGCTCGCCACACCGTGGAACGCGGCGAACCGTTCCGTGCCGTCCTTCAGCCCCGACGGCCCGTCCAGCGAGCTCCGCGAGATGCCGCCCAGCGGGCTCCAGGGCAGGAACGCCAGTCCCAGCTCCGCGCACAGCCGTAGCTCGGGCTCGCTGTCCTGGACCTCGGGGGAGTAGCGGTTCTGGACCGACACCAGCCGGTCGCCGAGGATCGCGCGGGCCTGCCGGATCTGGTCCGCGTCCACGTTGGAGAGGCCGGCCAGCCGGATCGTGCCCGCGTCCAGCAGCTCGCGCAGCGCGCCGGCGGACTCCTCGAAGGGCACGTCCGGGTCGGGCTTGTGCAGCTGGTAGAGGCCGATCGCCTCGACGCCGAGCCGCTTCGCGGAGGCCTCGGCGGCCGCCTTGAGATGGCGGGGCGAGCCCGTCACCGTCCAGCTGCCGTCGGCCGGACGGCCCCGGCCGCCCTTGGTGGCCACCAGTACGCCGTCGGTGTCACCGCCGTAGGCCGCGAGGGCGCGGGCGAGGAGGAGTTCGTTGTGGCCGGGGTCCTGGCCCGGCAGATGGTAGGAGTCGGCCGTGTCCAGCAGGGTCACGCCCGAGTCCAGGGCCGCGTGCACCGTGGCCAGGGCGCGCCCCTCGTCCGGCCGGCCCTCGATCGACAGCGGCATGGCCCCGAGCCCGATCGTGCTCACCTTCAGGCCGCCAAGGGTGCGGTAGCGCATGTCAGTCGTCCTTTCCGAGGGTCTCGGCGACGGCCTTCGGCAGCCACTGCCGTACGTCACCGAAGGTGAAACCGAGCCGCGTGGCCCGGGAGTTGTCCATGCCGTAGCGGCGGCGGAAGGCGAAGGGGGAGACCTCGGTGGAGTCGGTCGCCTCGAACACCGGCTCGACTGTGCCGAGTCGGGCCGCCACCGTCGTGCACAGTTCCTCGACGTCCAGCTCTCCGTGGGAGGCGGCGTTCACCGGGCCCGTGAAGTCCTCGCCCGCCGTCCAGAACAGGAAGTCCGCGATCTCCTCGACGTGGATGTAGGTCGCCGGGTGCCGGACGGGGGGTACAGCTATGGGGGCGCCGGTGCGGATGCGGTCCGCGTAGTGGTCGAGGCGGCCCGTGAAGTCGTCGTCGCCGCCCAGGACATGGGCCACCCGGACGGACACGAACGGCAGGTCCGGGCCGGCCGCCGCGAACACCGCCTCCGCCTGCCGCTTGCCCTCGCCGTAGTGCGCCTCCAGAAACTCGGGGTCGTCCCACGGCAGTTCCGGGTTCACCGCGACCGTGGCCGGGTCCACCGCGCTCTCCGGTACGAGCGTCTCCGAGTCCTCGTGCTCGTACACCTCCACCGTCGACGTCATCACATAGCGGCCGGTGCGTCCCGCGAAGACGCGGCGGGCCGTCGCCGCCTGGCGCGGGGTGTAGCAGACCTGGTCCAGGACGACGTCGAAGACGCGGGTGCCGATCGCCTCGGCCAGGGCCTCTTCGTCGTTCCGGTCGGCGACCAGGTGCACCGCGCCCGCGGGCGGAGCCGCCGAGCCCCGGTTCAGGACCGTGACCCGGTCACCGGCCGCGAGCAGCCGGGCGATCAGCCGCTTGCCGAAATAGCGGTTGCCGCCGATCACCAGTACCTCTCGTGTCTTTCCCATGACCATAATTCTCCGGGCGGCACAGCAGCCTCTGAAGGGGGAGACATGGGAGATACGGCAACCGCACCGAAAGAACCACGGCATCTGCGGGCCGTCGCCAACGAAACGCCAGTGGCCTTCGACGGGGTGGACCGGCAGATTCTCGAACTGCTGCAGAGCGACGGGCGGATCAAGCTCAGCGAGCTGGGGCGGCGGGTCAGTCTGAGCCCGGCGGCCGTGGCGGAGCGGGTGCGCCGGCTGGAGGCGGCGGGCGTGGTCGAGGGGTACGGCGCCCAGGTCGCGCCCGCCCGCCTCGGCTACGGCATCCAGGCCTTCATCCGGGTGAACCCGCACGGCGGCTACACCCTGAAGCACCCGAGGACCCTGGAGCTGATCGACCGGCCGGAGATCACCGAGGTGCACCACGTGGTCGGCGAGGACTGCTGGATCCTCAAGGTCGCCGTCGCCGACACCGTGCACCTGGAGGAGATCCTGGAGCAGACCTCGGTCCTGGGGCGTACGACGACCTCGATCGTGCTGTCCTCGCCGGTGCGCCGGAAGCCTCTGCTGCCGCCCGTCCTGCCTTGACCTCTTGCCTTGACGCCGACGTCAACGCCTACGGTCGTGGGTATGCGAATCGGCGAGCTGGCCGCACGGGCCGGGACCACCACCCGCACCCTGCGCTACTACGAGGCACGGGGGCTGCTGCCCGCCCGCCGCGACGACAAGGGGCACCGCACCTACGACGAGGGCGACCTCAGGCTGCTCCAGCAGATCCGGACGCTGCAGGACTTCGGGTTCGACCTGGAGGAGACGCGGCCGTTCGTGGAGTGCCTGCGGGCCGGGCATCCGGAGGGCGACTCCTGCCCCGCGTCCCTCGTGGTCTACCGGCGCAAGCTGGACGAGCTGGACGCGCTCATCGGGCAGCTGACGGCGGTGCGGGAGACGGTCGCCGGGCAGTTGGAGCGGGCCGAGCAGGCCCGGGACGAGCTGGCCGCCGAGGCGCTGGTTCCGGGCGGTCCGGAACCCGCATGCGAGCTGGGAGGGCTGACGCGGTGAGCTTGGTGAGCGGATTGGCCGAAGTGACGGACGCGGATTTCGAGGCGGAGGTGATCGGCGCGGACCTTCCGGTGCTGGTGCAGTTCACGGCCGACTGGTGCGGGCCGTGCCGGCAGCTGGCGCCGGTGCTGAAGGACATCGCCTTCGAGGAGGGCGACCGGCTGAAGATCGTCCAGCTGGACGTGGACCGGAATCCCGGTACGACGGTGGCCTACGGTGTGCTGTCGACGCCGACGCTCATGGTCTTCCGGGACGGTGAGCCCGTGCGGTCGATGGTGGGCGCCCGGCCCAAGCGGCGGCTGCTGGAGGAACTGGCCGACGTGCTGTAAAGCGGAGCCGCCCACGAAAAAATCCCCTGAGCAATTGCGCTCGGGGGATTTCTGTGCGTATATTCAGTGGTTCGCGACTTCAATTCAAATGAGTCGCAAAGAAGTTCAGTGAGCACAGTATATCCGGGCGGGAGCGGAATTGTCAAACACCGAATTTCCAGACGATGAATTGCGGCACGAGCAGGAATTCATCGACGGACTGTACGCGCGCGTGGACGTTCTGCTCGGAGAGGCCGAGACCTCGGTCACGGACGCGCTCGCCCAGGGTGACAAGCCCATGCAGGCGCGGCTGGAGCGGGACATCCTGGTCGCCGAGCGCTCGGGGCTGCTCGCCGCCCTGAACGCCGTCGACGGCTCGCTCTGCTTCGGCCGGATCGACCTCGCCGACGGCGCCGTCCACCACATCGGCCGGATCGGGCTGCGCGAGGACGACGCCCAGCGCACCCCGGTCCTCATCGACTGGCGGGCCGACGTCGCCCGCCCCTTCTACCTGGCCACCGGTCACACCCCGATGGGCCTGCGCCGCCGCCGGCACATCTCCACCGACGACCGGACCGTCACCTCCCTGCACGACGAGTTCCTCGACCTCGGCGACACCACCCGCACCGGCCACGAGGATCCCACCGGGGACGCCGTGCTGCTGGCCGCACTCAACTCCGCGCGCACCGGCCGGATGAACGACATCGTGCAGACCATCCAGGCCGAGCAGGACGAGATCATCCGCGCGCCGCACCGCGGGGTGCTGGTGGTGGAGGGCGGACCCGGCACCGGCAAGACCGCGGTCGCCCTGCACCGGGCGGCCTATCTCCTCTACGAGCACCGCGAGCTGCTGGCCCGCCGCGCCGTGCTCATCGTCGGCCCCAATCCCGCCTTCCTCGGCTACATCGGCGAGGTGCTGCCCTCCCTGGGCGAGACCGGCGTGCTGCTGGCCACGGTCGGCGAGCTGTTCCCCGGCGTGAAGGCCGCCGCCGCCGACACCCCCGAGGCGGCCGCCGTGAAGGGCCGCGCCGACATGGCCGACGTGCTCGCCGCGGTCGTACGGGACCGGCAGGCCCTGCCCGATCCGGTCATCGCGATCGAGCACGACCGCGAGGTCCTGATGCTGGACGACGGTCTCGTGAGCGTCGCCCGCGAGCGCACCCGCGCCGCCAAGCTGCCGCACAACGCGTCCCGTGAGTACTTCGAGGGTCACATCCTCAACACGCTCACCGAGCTGTACGCCGAGCGCGTGGGCACCGACCCGTACGACGGCAGCAGCCTGCTGGACGCCTCCGACGTCACGCAGATCCGCGACGAACTCGCCGAGAACCCCGAAGTCTGGTCGGCCGTCGACCAGTTGTGGCCCCGGATCACGCCGCAGCGGCTGGTCGCGGACTTCCTCGCGGAACCGGAGGGATACGTGTCCCAGGCGGACGCCGAGGCGATCCGCCGCCCGGTGACCCGGTCCTGGACCGTCGCCGACGTGCCCCTGCTGGACGAGGCCGCCGAACTCCTCGGCGAGGACGACCGGCTGGCCCGTGCCCGCGCCGACCGGGAACGCGAGACCCAGGTCGCCTACGCCCAGGGCGTCCTGGACGTGTCGTACGCCTCCCGTACCTACGAGTTCGAGGACAAGGAGGACGATGACCCGGACGCCTCGGAGGTCCTCTCCGCCCACGACATCATCGACGCCGAGCGGTTCGCCGAGCGGCAGGAGGAGGCCGACCACCGCAGCGCCGCCGAGCGGGCCGCGGCCGACCGGACCTGGGCCTTCGGTCACATCATCGTGGACGAGGCGCAGGAGCTGTCGCCGATGGCGTGGCGGCTGCTGATGCGACGCAGCCCGACCCGGTCCATGACCTTGGTCGGCGACCCGGCGCAGACCGCGGAGGCGGCCGGCGTCGGCTCCTGGGAGGACATCCTCGCCCCCTATGCCGAGGACCGCTGGGAGCACACCCGGCTGGGTGTCAACTACCGCACCCCGTCCGAGATCATGGACCTGGCCGCGGCCGTGGTCCGCGCCGAGAACCCGGACTTCGAGCCGCCCAGTTCGGTGCGTTCGACCGGGGTACGGCCCTGGGTGCGCGACGCGGGCGACGACCTGCCCGGCGCGGTCGCCGAGGCGGTCGCCGAACTCACCCCCGCCGAGGGCCGGCTCGCGGTTGTCGCCCCGCGCGACTTGCATCGCCGCCTGGCGGCCCGGCTCGACGGCGTCACGGCGGGCACCGAGCCCGACCTGGCACAGGCGGTTGTCCTCCTCGACCCCCGGCAGTCGAAGGGCCTGGAGTTCGACTCGGTCCTGGTGGTCGAGCCGGGCCGCTACGGCACCAGCGACCTGTACGTGGCCCTGACCCGGGCCACGCAACGGCTCGGGGTGCTGTACACCGGGGAGCTGCCGGAGGCGCTGGCTGGGTAGATCAGCCGGCACGTCAGCCCCTCCGGCGTTTGAGGAGCGGGGGGCCAGGGGGCAGAGCCCCCTGGCGGGGTCGAAGGGGCGGAGCCCCTGGGGACGGGACGGGCAGGGGCGGCGGGGGCGAGAAACCTACGCCGGCCGCAGCCACACCGTCGCCAGGGGCGGCAGCGTCAGCCTGATGCTCGCCGGACGGCCATGGGCGCCCTGCGGCTCCGGTTTGACCGGATGGGGGTGGACCACGCCCCCGCCGCCGTAGCGTGCCGCGTCGGTGTTCAGCGCCTCCAGCCAGGCCGGGACGTCCTCGGGCACACCGATGCGGTACCCGTGCCGGACCACCGGGGACAGGTGGGAGACGGCCAGCAGCGGGTTGCCGTCGGCGTCCAGGCGCAGGAACGCGAAGACGTTGTCGTCCGCCGCGTCGCCCACGATCCACTGGAAGCCCGCCGGGTCGGTGTCCCGCTGCCACAGGGCCGGGGTCGTGCGGTACAGAGCGTTCAGGTCCCGTACGAGATCCCGCACGCCCCGGTGGTCGGCCTCGGCGCCGTAGGACGGGTCGAGCAGCCACCAGTCCGGGCCGTGCGCCTCGGACCACTCGGCACCCTGGGCGAACTCCTGCCCCATGAACAGCAGTTGCTTGCCGGGATGGGCCCACATGAAGCCGAGGTAGGCGCGGTGGTCGGCCCGCTGCTGCCACCAGTCGCCCGGCATCTTCGAGACGAGGGACCGCTTGCCGTGCACGACCTCGTCGTGGGAGATGGGCAGGACGTAGTTCTCGCTGTACGCGTACACCATCGAGAAGGTCATCTCGTGGTGGTGGTACTTGCGGTGCACCGGCTCATGGGCCATGTACTCCAGCGAGTCGTGCATCCAGCCCATGTTCCACTTCAGGCCGAAGCCGAGCCCGCCGAAGCCGCTGGGCCCCTTGTGATGGGTGGGGCGCGTGACGCCGTCCCAGGCCGTCGACTCCTCGGCGATGGTCACCACGCCCGGGCAGCGCCGGTAGACGGTGGCGTTCATCTCCTGCAGGAAGGCCACCGCGTCCAGGTTCTCCCGGCCGCCGTGCTCGTTCGGCGCCCACTGGCCCGGCTCGCGCGAGTAGTCGAGGTAGAGCATCGAGGCGACGGCGTCCACGCGCAGCCCGTCGATGTGGAACTCCTCGCACCAGTACACGGCGTTCGCCACCAGGAAGTTGCGCACCTCGCGGCGGCCGAAGTCGAACTCCAGGGTGCCCCAGTCGGGATGGGCGGCCCGCAGCGGATCGTGGTGCTCGTACAGCGGGCGCCCGTCGAACTCGGCCAGCGCCCACTCGTCGCGCGGGAAGTGCGCGGGGACCCAGTCCATCAGGACGCCGATGCCGGCCTGGTGCAGCCGGTCCACCAGGTACTTGAAGTCGTCCGGGGTGCCGAGGCGGGCCGTCGGGGCGTAGAAGCCGGTGACCTGGTAGCCCCAGGAGCCGCCGAAGGGGTGCTCGGCGACCGGCATCAGCTCCACATGGGTGAAGCCCGTCTCCGAGACGTACGAGGGCAGTTGGTCGGCCAGCTGCCGGTAGGTCAGGCCGGGGCGCCAGGACGGCAGGTGGACCTCGTACACGGAGAGCGGCGCCTCGTGCACGGGAGTGTCGCCGCGCCGGGCCAGCCACTCGGCGTCACCCCACTCGTGGTGCGAGGCGTGCACGATCGAGGACGTCGCGGGCGGGACCTCCGTGCGGCGGGCCAGCGGGTCGGCGCGCAGGGTGCGTGAGCCGTCCGGGCGGGTGATCTCGAACTTGTACAGCTCGCCCTCACCGATGCCGGGCACGAACAGCTCCCACACCCCCGAGGAGCCGAGTGAGCGCATCGGACACCCGGTCGCGTCCCAGAAGTTGAAGCTCCCCGCGACCCGCACGCCCCGCGCGTTCGGCGCCCACACGGAGAACCGGGTGCCGGTCACGCCCTGGTGGGTCATGACGTGCGCGCCGAGCACCTGCCACAGCTGCTCGTGCCGGCCCTCGCCGACCAGGTGCAGGTCCAGTTCGCCGAGCGTGGGCAGGAAGCGGTAGGCGTCCTCGGTCTCGTGGACGGTGCCGTCGTACGTCACGAGCAGCCGGTAGGCGGGGGCCTCGGTCAGCGGGAGCAGCGCGGAGAAGAAGCCGTCGCCGTCGTCGTGCAGCTCCGCCCGCAGGTCGCCCAGGACCACGGTGACCGCCTGCGCGTACGGGCGGAAGACCCGGAAGGCGACCGAGCCGGGGACCGGATGGGCGCCGAGGACGGAGTGCGGATCGTGGTGGGTGCCGTGGCGCAGCCGCTCACGGTCGGCGGCAGGCACGGCAGGCGAGACATCAACCGTCTGCCGTGGCACCCTCTTGGACACCTTCGCCTTCCCGGGGACCTCCTGTGCCGGCACCTTCTTGGCGGCGGTCTTCTTCTTGACCGTGGTGTCCTTCTTGGCCGCGGATTCCTTCTTGGCCTTGGGGGTCACGAACGAGCCTCCTGGTCGGGCAGGGAGAGACGGCGCACCGCACTCAGCGGCACCGGCAGCCAGTCGGGGCGGTGGCGGGCCTCGTAGACCACCTCGTAGATGGCCTTGTCGGTCTCATAGGCGCGCAGCAGCACGGGGTCGGTACGCGGGTCGCGGCCGGTGACGTCCGCGTACCCGGAGCAGTAGGCGGCCCGGCAGCCGTGCGCCCACTGCGGCGCGGGCGGGCTCGCCGAGAGGGCGGCGTAGTCGAAGGAGCGCAGCATCCCGGCGATGTCCCGCACCGCAGGCTGCGGCAGGCGCCGCTCGGCCAGCGGCCGGGCCGGCTCGCCCTCGAAGTCGATCAGCGACCACGGGCCGGACGGCGGGCGCAGGCACTGGCCGAGGTGCAGATCGCCGTGGATGCGCTGGGCGGTCCAGGTGCGCCCCTCGGCCGCGAGGCCCGCCAGTGCCGTGAAGGCGGAGCGCAGCCCGCTCTCGTACGGCCGCAGCGCGGGCACCGCCTGGACGGCCGCCTCCAGCCGCTCGGTCATGCCGTCCACCAGCAGCCGCAGCTGGGCCTGGCCCAGCGTGACCGTGGGCAGGGCCTGGGCGAGGGCGGAGTGCACCTCGGCGGTGGCCCGGCCCAGCGCCCGGGCCTCGGCGACGAAGTCCTCCCCCTTGGCCAGTTCGCGCAGCGCCAGCTCCCAGCCGTCACTCGCGCCGCTCACGAACGGCTGGAGTACGGCCAGGGCGTACGACTGCGCGTCCAGCTCGGCATGGAGCCATGCCGTCGGCGCGGGCACCCGGGCGCAGCCCGCGCGCGCCAGGGCGAGCGGTAGCTCCAGGTCGGGGTTGACGCCGGGCACGACCCGGCGCAGCAGCTTCAGGATGAACGTATCGCCGTAGACGATCGAGGAGTTGGACTGCTCGGCGGTCATCAGCCGGGCCACGAGTCCGTCCCGGATCTCCTGGCGCCGGTCCCGTTCGAAACGGAGCCCGCCGATGCGTGCCTGGGTGCGCAGGGCTTCCAGGAGCACCTCGGCGGGCCGGGGGTCGTACAGGGCCTCGTACACCGTGCGTCCGGCGAGTGGCCCCCGTGTCACGTGTCCGATCAGCGCGGGCGCCAGCCGGGGCGGCAGCGCCTCGCGCACTCCTATCAGCAGCTGGTAGCAGTCGCCGGGGTGCGGTGGAGCGCCCAGCACGGGCGGCTGGTGGACGCGCAGAAGCAGGTGGTACAGGCCCAGCCGGCCTTCACAGGGCAGCAGTTCGGTGGCGGCCAGCGGGGTGAACCCGGTGACCGGACGTCCCTTGCCCGCGAACCAGCGCTGCCTCGGCAGCCACTCGCGCAACAGGGGTTGGAGCGAAGCGAGGAGGTGACCGGTCGTACCGGTGGTGCCGGAGGGGGTGAGCGCTTCCGCCATGGGCGTCACGTCCTTTCCCCGGGTCGTCGGGGTGTGAGAGATGCGTGCCCCGGGTGGGGCGGCGGAAACCGCCGGCCGCCCCACCCGGCCGGGCTACGCCGCGTCCCGGCGCAGCCGGAACCAGTAGAAGCCGTGCCCCGCCAGGGTCAGCAGGTACGGCAGTTCGCCGATCGCGGGGAACCGCACCCCGCCGAACAGCTCGACCGGATGCCGCCCCGTGAACCGCCTCAGGTCCAGCTCCGTGGGCTGC
>NZ_KQ948028.1 GCF_001513965.1 Streptomyces cellostaticus
AATGAATCCAAGGAAGTTGACGACATGAGTCACCGTATCGCCTGTCTCTTCAAGCCGATGCTTCGGCTCCTGCGCCGCCCGCACCGAGGCGTTGTCCCCGCTGCCGCCGATCGGCCGTGCCGGTGCCTCGATTCCTCTTACGTCGACACCCTGTACGTGAGCGGACCGACCGCCTACCACACCGGCTACCAGCCCCCGACCGCGGCCAGTCTGATCGCCATCTTCGGGATCGGCGTCGGGTCCTGCGGCATGCTCGCAGTAGGCGCGGAGGGCGCCAGGTGAACAGCCAGGTGAAGAGCGGCGTCACCGGTGCGCATGGCATGATCGGCCCGCGCCTGCTGCCCTGGGCCGGCGCGGAGGGCAAGCCCTGCTACCTCGTCGGTGACGGCACCGGGTATCTCTCCCGCGTCGCCGACAGCATCGAGAGCGTGCAGCTCGGCATGGCGGGTGACCTCCTTGATCACGCCACCGACATGCTCGCCAACCGTAAGGCTACTCGCGCGCAACTCCACTTCCTGGCGTCCCGCATGGCTGAATCGCTGCGCGACGTCCACCGCATCGCGGAGAGCCGGGGCGCCCGCCTTCCTGCACCCGTGTACGGCGGCCTTGATGGCATCGACGTTCCTGACGATCCCGCCCAGAGCCCCGTACGAGAAGACTGATCCCACCCCCGGCGGACGTCGCACCCTCACGGACGGCGACCCACCGAAAGGACCCGGCAGAGCACTACGCCGTTCCACGCACTTCAAAGCCCCAAAGGTCCGATACATCCCCGCCCTGCGCTCCACCCCATCCGGCCGGATCCCTCCCACCCGTCCCGCCCAAGGCGCAGAATGGATCACCTGAACGGGCAGGCAACGGTGGGGGAAGGCGCGGCGCATGGCAGTACACACCGAGCGGGATGAGGCGGAGTGGCCGTTCGTCGAGCAGCTGACGGCGATGGGCTGGACGCACGTCCCTGGTACGGAGGTCGGCACGCTCGACGCAGGCACGCCGCTCCTCGTCGACAAGCTGGGTGCGGCCCTTCGCCGTATTAACGTCCGTGCGACGGACCACGAGCCCTGGATGGACGACGCCGATATCGCCCGCTCCATCGTGGAGTTGACGTCCGTCCCGCTCGGGCAGGGCATCGCCCAGGCCAACTTCAATGCCACCGACCTGCTGCTCAGTGGTTACGTCCTCACCGGGCCTTCCACTGCTCACGGCGGCGCCTCCGCCACCGTCCAGTACATCGAGTGGCACCCCGACCACGTCGCGCTCAACGACTTCACCGTCGTCGACCAGCTCCGCGTCAAGAACCGTTCCGGTGACGTCTCGATACTCGACATCGTCCTCTTCGTGAATGGCATCCCCCTCGTCGCCGTCGAGTGCAAGAGCCCCGATCTCGCCGAACCCATACGCAGCGCCGTACTCGATCTGCGGCACTACGCCGGCGACCCGATCGAGGACGACGAACGCGCCGGAACCGACCTCCCGCTCCCCGGCGGCGTACCGGAGCTGTTCCGTACCGTGCAGCTGCTGGTCGCCGCGACCGGCGAAACCGCTCACCTCGGAACCGTCACTTCCACGCCCGACCACTACTATCCGTGGCGCAGCATCGCTCCGGAGAGCGAGAGCACTCTCCGGGCCGAGCTGCCCGGTCACGCGGGCAAGCTGACCGAGCAGCACAAGCTCGTCGGTGTCGTCCTACGGCCCGCGTCCCTCCTCAATTTCGTGCGGCACTACGTCATCCCGCTGCCCGTCGAGACCGACTCCGGCGCTGTGCGGACCGTCAAGGTGGTCGCCCGCCACCAGCAGTACCGGGCCGCGGAGAAGGCGGTACGGAAGCTGCTCACCGGCCGCCCGCGCGGCGGCCCGGTCCTCGAAGACGAGCGCGGTGGTGTCATCTGGCACACGCAGGGCTCCGGCAAGAGCCTGACGATGACCTTCCTGGTGCGTCGGGTCCATCTGCATCCGAAACTCAGCGAATTCACGGTCGTGATCGTCACCGACCGTACGCAGTTGCAGGACCAGCTCTCCCAAACCCTGAAACTGAGTGAGTCGGACGTTGAGACGGCCGAGACCCGCACCCAGATGGAAGGGCTGCTGAGGGACGGCGGACGGCGCGTCGTCTTCGCCATGATCCAGAAATACGGCGGCGGGTTCACCTTCGCCGCCGAAGCAGAGGGCGACGGTGACGACCGGGAGCTCGCCGGCGAGTACAAAGCCGCTGAGCAGGCCAGGAAGGGCAAGCATCGCAAGAAGAGCCCGCCGCCGGTCCCGAAGTTCCCCGAGTGCAACACCTCGTCCGACATCCTCGTCCTCGTGGACGAGGCGCACCGCTCGCACACCAGTGTCCTGCACGCCGCTCTGCGCAAGGCCATCCCGAATGCCGCGAAGATCGGGTTCACCGGTACGCCCATCATCACCGGCGAGGAATCCGACACCCGCCGTATCTTCAGCGGCGGTCCGGACAGGGGCTTCCTGGACGAGTACCGGATGGAGGACGCGGAGCACGACGGTGTCGTCGTACGCATCCGCTACGAGGGGCGCACCGGCGAGGGTAAGGTCCAGGACAAGGACGGCCTGGACCGCGACTTCGAGGACCTGATCCGCGACCGCAGCGACGACGAGCGCGCCGCGCTGCTCAGGCGCTGGCCCACCGAGCGTGACGTAGCCGAGTCCTGGCCGATGATCTGCAAGAAGGCCGAGGACATGCTGGAGCACTGGGTGTGCTGGGTGCTGCCCGGTGGCGGGTTCAAGGCTCAGGTCGCGGTCGTCAGCCGGAAGGCCGCCGTCGAGTATCACCATGCTCTGCGTCGGGCACGTGACCAACTCCTCGCCGATCTCTTCGAGTTTAGGCCGGAATCGGTTCAAGGGATCCCGGTCAAGGAGCTGCCCCAGCGTCTTCGCTACCTGTACCAGGCTTACGAGTACCGGGCGCTGCTCCGTCGCATCGACTTCGTACCCGTCATTTCCCCGGGCGCGGAGCGCAAGCGCCGAAAGTGGCTTCACTGGACCGATCCGAACCGGCAGACGGCGTACATCGAACGCTTCCACGATGCGCTTCCGCATCTGCCGCCCGAGCCGGACTGGGTCGCCGCTGCTCCCTTCAACGTCCCGGAGCCGGACATTCCCGAGGATGGTCTCGGCGCCGACACCCCTTGGTCCGACATGCCCACGGGGGAACCGGAACCGCGGCATGGACCTTCGAAGGCCGCCGTTCCCGACCCCGTGCACCCGGAGAGCCCCGTCGCCTTCCTGATCGTGAAATCGATGCTGCTCACGGGATTCGACGCCCCGCGCGAGCAGGTGCTCTACCTCGACCGCCCGATCCGAGACGCGGAGCTGCTCCAGGCCGTCGCCCGGGTCAACCGGCCCGCGCCGGGCAAGGAGGTGGGCTACGTCGTCGACTACTACGGCGTCTTCGAGCACCTTTCCAGCGCCCTCGCCGACTACCGGCAGGCCGACGTCGACGACACCATGCGCAGTCTCTCCGAGGAGGTCCGGGACCTGGAGCCCGCCGCCGAAGAGGTGCGCGCCTACCTGAGCGGACACGGTGTCACGGACGCGGACCTCACCGACCTCGCCCGGCTGCGTGGCGCCGTGCTCGCCTTCGAGGACGAGACGGTGCGCCTCGGTTTCGACGAGGTGCTCCACGAGTTCCTCGCCGTCCTGGAGCGAGTGCTGCCACACGAGGAAGCGCTGGACTACCTTGCCGACGCCCGACGTTGGGGGATGCTGCAGAAGCGCATCCGGCGGCTCTACCGGGACGACACGGGCGGGATGTTCACCCTGCGCCGGTACGGCCGCAAGGTGCGGTCGATGATCGCCGACCATCTGGAAGGGCCGAAGATCGAGCAGGTCATTCCGCCTGTGTCACTCACCTCGCCCGCCTTCGACGACATGGTGCGCGAGTTGCCCCCGCGTGAGGCCGCGGCCGAGATGGGGCACGCCCTCCGGTTCCATCTGGAAGAACGGGTCAGGAGGGAGGACCCGGAGAAGTACGACAGGCTCTCCAAGCGACTGGAGGAGATTCTGAAGCAGATGCCCGGCCGCTTCGAGGATCAGGTCGAAGAGTTCGAAACGCTCATCGAGCAGGCCCGGCAGGAGGACGAGGAGGACCCGGCGCTCGCCGGCCTCAGCCCGCTGGAACAGCGCGTCCACCGGCTTCTGGACCAGCTCCTGCAAGACAACCTGGGTGTCGAGGAAGGCGGGCAGGACACACGAGCCCTGGTCGTCGCCGTGTGCGATACCACGGCGAGTGTGATGTCCAAGGCCTCCTACCAGGGGCAGCACCAGGACATCACCCTGCTCGCGAACGGGATCAAGACACAGCTGATCCGTGGTGGACTCAGGCCTGCGACCGCGGACTGGGGGCCACTCACCAGCATCTCCGAACGACTCGCCGCGTATGCGGAGAACAACCGGCAGCAGTTCCTGGCTCGGGCCAGGGGAGAATAGGGCGCGTGACCGCGCTCGCCGAGAAACACCAGGACCGGACACCCGCCGATGGTGACTGGGTCTCCGTCGACGGTCTCTCCCTGCGCGTGCGCGCGAGTGCCCGCAGGAAGCGGTTCGCGCTCACCGTGGAGCCGGACGCGACCCTGACGCTGCACGTTCCCGAAGGGCGCCCGAGGACGGAGGCTGAAGGCTTCGTACGGGCGCACCGGGAGTGGGTGGTCGCGAAGCTCGGTCAACGGGAGCGGACTCGCCCGCTTAATCCCGCCAAGCGGCTGTCGGAGGGTGAGGTCTTCCGCTACCTCGGGCGAACGTACCGCCTGGCTGTGTCGGACAGCACACCGGCAGACGGCAGGGTCCGGCTGGTCGCAGGGCGGCTGGTCATCGCCCGCAAGCACACCGAGGACGCGGCGGAAGGGCGTGCGGCACTCGTCGACTGGTACTGCCGGGTGGGACGGTCATGGGTCGGCAACCGGCTTCAGCCCTGGGCGGCCCGCATGGCGGTGGGCGAGCCCCAGCTGGACGTGCGGGACCTGGGGCAGAAGTGGGGCGCGTACCAGCCGGGCGACGGGGCGAATGGGCACGGTCGGATGAGCCTGGGGTGGCCGCTCTTTCAACTGCCTATGCACCTGGTTGACTATGTCATCGCGCACGAATTGACGCATGTGAAGGTGTCGGGGCACGGAGCGGGCTTCTGGCGGCTGCTGAGGCTCGCGTTGCCGGAGTACGAGGAACGTCGCGCCGAACTCGATGAGCTGGGGCGTCGTATGTGGATGGGGGAGATCGAGCGGCAATAACCCCGCACACGACGTGGGATGCCGAACGGCCCCTGACCGTGGTGGTCAGGGGCGTTGCTGGCAATGCCTCAGTTCACGTCCGACGGGTCCAGGCGGTAGATCGTCGACCCGTTGCTCTGCGGCGTCGTCTCGGACGAAGACTTCGACGTCGAAGACGACTTGGACGAGGGCGACTTCGCGCCCGAAGTGCTCGCGCTTTTGCTGTACGCGCTCTCCTTCACAGCCGTACTGTGCTTCTGCACCCAGGACGTGACTTCGGAGGTGACGTTGTTGTTGCCGCCTCCGGGGCCGCCGCCCTCCCCCACGCTCGAATTCGCTCGCGCGGGAGCACCCCCATCGCCGCCGGCCTGGACGTAGTGCAGCTCGCCCTTCTTCACGAGTTCCTTGAGCTTGGCCAGGGTCATTGCGTTGTCGGTGCCGGTGAAGCCCCACATGGAGATGACCGGCACCTTGCTGCTCAGCTCGATCTGGGCCGCGTTCTGTGAGTTCGACACCGCCAGCAGCCACTTGGCGCCGTCCTGGTGCTTCTTCAGGTACGCGATCAGCTCGCTGCTCGCGCCGCCGCCCATGCCGCCGGGCCCGCCGCCACCGGTCAGGCCGCCGCGCTGTCCGCCGGTCCCGCCGGTGCCGTTCGGGGGCGTGCCGCCCGTCTCGCCGGCGCCGGCGTTTCCGCCGGGAGCCTGCCCGTTCTGGCCGCCGGGGAGCTCACCGTTGCCCTGCGGGCCGCCGGGCATGCCGCCCGTACTGCCGCTCGGCAGTTCGCCGTTCCCGCCGCCGGGGAGTTCGGCCTGTCCGCCGCCGGGCATCCCGCCGGCCTCCGTGGTGCCGCCGCCCTGTCGTCCCCCTGGCATCTCACCGCCGCCCGGGAAACCACCCCGGCCGCCGCCGAAGCCGTTGCCGGTGGAGGGGCCGGCCGTGGGGTTCGTACCGCCCATGCCGCCGCCGGAACCCGACGGCACCGACCAGGCGTACGCCGCCGGGCCCGCCACCGCCGCGACCACCGCCGCGGCCAGGGACGCGGCGAGCAGGCGTACCCGGTCGCCGTTCCGGAAGAGGAACAGGCCCACGATCGCCGCCGCCATGACCACGCCGATCGTCGGCCACAGCCAGGTCTGCCAGCCGGAGGCCCGGCGGAGCAGGACGATCGCCCACACCGCCGTCACCGCGAGCGCCACCGGCAGCACCCACAGCCAGCGCCGGTCCGTACGGAACGCACGCCACAGCATCACGCCACCGCCGCCGCACAGCGCCGCGATGCCGGGCGCGAGAGCCGTCGTGTAGTACGGGTGCATGGTGCCCTCGGCCATGGCGAACGTCAGGTAGTGCAGGGCCGTCCAGCCGCCCCACAGGACGAGTGCGGCTCGGGTGAGGTCCGTGCGCGGGGCGCGGCCGCACAGCACCAGGCCGCCGATGCAGGCGAGGGCCGCGAAGGGGATCAGCCAGGAGATCTGGCCGCCGAGGATGTCGTTGAAGAGACGGCCCGGGCCCGCCGTACCGGAGAAGCCGCCGCCTCCGCCGCCACCGCCTGCGCCGTTGCCCTCGCCGCCGAAGACCCGGCCCAGGCCGTTGTAGCCCATGATCAGGTTCCAGGCCGTGCCGTCCGTGGAGCCGCCGATGTAGGGGCGGTCGGAGGCGGGGACCAGGGAGACCGCCGCCGCCCACCAGAAGCTCGACACCGCCAACGCCAGGCCTGCGAGCAGGAGGTTGACGATGCGTTTCGTCAACGGCAGCCGGGCCGCGTACAGGTACACCGCGACAACCGCGGGCAGCGCGATGTAGCCCTGCAGCATCTTGGTGTTGAAGGCGAGGCCGAAACAGACCGCCGAGCCGAGCAGCGGCAGCAGACGGCCTCCCGTCACCGCGCGCAGGGCCAGGGCCGCGCCGCCGGCCATCAGCAGGACCAGCAGCGTGTCGGGGTTGTTGTCCCGGTTGATGGCCACGGTGATCGGGGTCAGGGCCAGGACGAGGGCCGCCAGGGCCGCCGCGCCGTGGCCCCACACCCGCTTCACCGAGGAGTGCAGGATCCAGATCGTCGCCAGCGCGGCCACGATCATCGGCGCCATCATCTGCCAGGTACCGAAGCCGAAGACGCGGCAGGACAGGCCCATGACCATGAGGGCGAGCGGCGGTTTGTCGACGGTGAGGAAGTTGCCCGCGTCCAGCGAGCCGAAGAACCACGCCTTCCAGCTCTGCGTGCCGCTGAGCACGGCCGCGCTGTAGAAGCTGTTGAGGCCGGAGCCGGAGAGGTTCCAGGAGTAGAGCGCCGCCGCCAGGATCATGATCGCGAGCAGGGCGGGGAGCGACCAGCGCGGTGCGGCGCCCGAGGGCCCGGCCGTGGGCGGCGGGCCGGGGGCGGTCAGGGTCGTCGGATGGGCGAGGGGATCGGTGGCAGATGTCACCACTGCACCTTGCAGAGCGGCGATGGGTGCCGACTGTGGCCCACCTGGGAAGAGGCTGTCAGTTCATCGGACGGTTCATCAGGCAGTTCGTCAGGACGTCCGCCGGGCAGTTCATCGGATCGCGCCACACCACCCCCCACCCTCTGACTCGAACTACCGCCCTGGGAACATGCGTACAACTCTCGGCCATCCCGGCGAGTCAGTTCAGAAGGCGCAGGGGTGCGCCCGATGGCGCGTCCCACCGGCGCCCACACGACGTTTCAAGGGGAACCTTCCATGACTCACCGGATATCCCGGCGTGCCAGAGTGCTGGCGGCGGCTCTCGGCGCCGGGGTGCTCATACCCTCCGTGGCCGCGGCCTCCCCGGCCGTCGCGACGACGCCGACCGTCAGCTGCACGTCGGGCAAGGCGGGCCTTGCGGCCAAGCTGCAGAAGGACATCACGGCCGCGCTCGCGAACCGCAAGGGCACCGTCGCGGTCGGGGTCTACGACCGCACCACCCACACCACGTGCAGTCTGCGGGCCACCAACTCCTACGACTCGGCCAGCACGGTCAAGGTCACCGTCCTCGCCACGCTGCTGTGGGACGCCAAGAAGCACAACCGGTACCTGACGAGCACGGAGCAGTCGCTCGCCAAGGCCATGATCACCGAGTCGGACAACACCGCGACCAGCAAGCTCTGGAAGCAGCTGGGCCTGACGAAGATCAAGGGTTTCCTGAGCGCCGCGGGCATGACGAAGACCGTTCCCGGCGCGGACGGCTACTGGGGCCTGACCCAGATCAACGTCACCGACGAGCAGAAGCTGCTCAAGCTCATCACCGCCAAGAACACGGTCCTGACCGACAACTCCCGCGCGTACATCCTGAAGCTGATGAGCCAGGTCATCTCCGAGCAGCGCTGGGGCACGCCGGCCGGTGCGCCGTCCACGGTGACCGTGCACGTCAAGAACGGCTGGCTGCAGCGCTCCACGCACGGCTGGCGGGTGCACAGCCTGGGCACCTTCAACGGTGGCGGCCACGACTACATGATGTCGGTGCTGACCTGGGACGACAGCACCATGGACTACGGCGTCACCACCATCCAGAACGTGGCGAAGGCCGTTCACAAGGACCTCGTTCCGACGACGTCCTCCGCCACCGCGCTGCGCTACACGCCGACGTCCACGCCGAGCGAGGCGTTCCCCGCGGTGCCGTCGAGCGGCTGACGCTTCACGAGGCGGTCTCCCCGGCGTCACCCTTCGGTCCTACGGTGACGCCCATGCGCCTGAGAACCGTACTCGCCACCCTCACCGCCGGCCTGGCGGCGGCCACCTGTCTGACCGCCGCCGGGCCCGTCGGCGCCAACTCGGCCGGTAACAACGCCTGTTCGCCCACCGTCGCCATCGACCGCTTCTCCGACGCGCTCGACAAGACGACGTACGACGGCACCTTCGTGGGCAACTTCTCCGCCCTCGCGGTGGACCGGGACGGCTCGATCGCCGCCTTGGAGGACCGCTCCTCCCTCTTCGGCCTGGACCCGCGGACCCTCCAGCCGGTCTCGTCCGTCCACCTCGCCGACGAGAAGGGTGCCGACCTCGACTCCGAGGGGCTCGTCATCGACCTCCCCCACTCTCGGCCTCGCTCGAGCGGGGGGACCCCCATCGGCACCCTGCTGATCACCTCCGAGACCGAGCCGTCCGTCCGCCGCTACTCCCGCGACGGGAAGATCCTCGACCGCCTCCCGGTCCCGCCCTCCCTCCTGGTCGCCCCGGCCGGCCGCGCCACCGCCAACCAGACCTTCGAGGGCCTGACCCTGCTGCCCGGCGGCCGCACCCTGCTCGCCTCCATGGAGGACGCGATCTCCGGGGACTCCGCCGGCATCGTCCGCTTCCAGACGTGGACCCGCCACCACGGCCGCTTCGAGCTCGCCGCCCAGTACGCCTACCGCACCGACCCCGGCCTCGGCGTCCCCGAGGTGCAGGCCACCCCCGACGGCCGTCTCCTCGTCCTGGAACGCGGCTTCACCGCGGGCGTCGGCAACACCGTCCGCCTCTACCAGGCCGACCTCCGCCACGCCACGGACACCAGCGGCATCGAGAACCTGACCGGCCAGGCGGACGTCCACCTGATCAGGAAGACCCTCCTCACCGACATCGCCACCTGCCCGTCCCTCGGCGCCACGGCCAAGCAGCCCCAGCCGAACCCCCTTCTCGACAACATCGAGGGCATGACGATCACGGGCCGCGACCACACCGGCCGCCTGAAGGTCCTGCTGGTCAGCGACGACAACCAGAACCCGGCCCAGACGACCCGGTTCTATTACTTGCGGGTACGTGTCTGACGTCTGCCTTCGTTTTGTTGCAGAGGGATGAAATCCGCTCCCCTCGACGTTGGTGCCTTCCGGTAGAGCAGGTCTGACGGAAGGCACCGGCGTGGCAGCGCAACGGGGATGGGCACGACGGCTGGCGGGCTACGCCTGGCGGTATCCGAAGGACGTCGTCCTGGCGCTCGGCTCCTCCCTTGCCGGAATGGCGGTCATGGCCGTCGTCCCGCTGATCACCAAGGTGATCATCGACGACGTGATCGGCGACCACAGCCGCGCCATGACCCCTTGGGCCGGCGCCCTGATCGGCGCGGCCCTCCTCGTCTACGGCCTCACCTACATCCGCCGCTACTACGGCGGCCGTCTCGCCCTCGACGTCCAGCATGACCTGCGGACCGAGATGTACGCCACGATCACCCGCCTCGACGGCCGCCGCCAGGACGAGCTGTCCACCGGCCAGGTGGTCGGCCGTGCCACCAGCGACCTCCAGCTGATCCAGGGCCTGCTCTTCATGCTCCCGATGACCATCGGGAACGTCCTGCTCTTCCTGATCTCCCTGATGATCATGGCGTGGCTGTCGCTGCCGCTGACCCTGGTCGCCCTGGCCGTCGCCCCGGCCCTCGGCTGGATCGCCAAGCGCAGCCGCAGCAAGCTGCACCCCGCCACCTGGTACGCGCAGGCCCAGGCCGCCGCCGTCGCGGGCGTGGTCGACGGCGCGGTGAGCGGCGTACGCGTGGTGAAGGGCTTCGGGCAGGAGGAGCAGGAGACCGGGAAGCTCAGGGAGGTCGGCCGCCGCCTCTTCGCGGGGCGGCTGCGCACCATACGCCTGAACAGCAGGTTCACCCCGGCCCTCCAGGCCGTCCCCGCCCTCGGTCAGGTCGCCATGCTGGCGCTCGGCGGCTGGCTGGCCGTGCGCGGGCACATCACCCTCGGCACCTTCGTCGCCTTCTCCACCTACCTCGCCCAGCTGGTCGGCCCGGTCCGCATGCTCGCCATGGTCCTCACGGTCGGCCAGCAGGCCCGCGCGGGCACCGAGCGCGTGCTGGAACTGATCGACACCGAGCCGTCGCTCACCGACGGCACCAAGGAACTCCCCGCCGACGCGCCCGCGAGCGTCGAGTTCGACGACGTGTCGTTCGGATACGCACACGAGCGCCCGGTTCTGGAGGGGCTCAGCTTCGAGATCCGGCCGGGCGAGACCCTCGCCGTCGTCGGCTCCTCCGGCTCCGGCAAGTCGACCGTCTCCCTCCTCCTGCCGCGCTTCTACGACGTCACCCGCGGCGCCGTCCTCATCGGCGGCCACGATGTACGCGAGCTGACCCTGGACTCGCTGCGGGCCGCGATCGGACTGGTGCCTGAAGATTCGTTCCTCTTCTCGGACACCGTCCGCAGCAACATCGCCTACGGCCGCCCCGACGCCACCCAGGAGGAGATCGAGGCGGCCGCCCGCGCCGCCCAGGCGGATCGTTTCATCGCCGAGCTGCCCGGGGGCTACGACACCAAGGTCGGTGAGCACGGCCTGACCCTCTCCGGCGGCCAGCGTCAGCGCATCGCGCTCGCCCGCGCCCTGCTCACCGACCCGCGCCTGCTGGTCCTGGACGACGCGACCTCGGCCGTGGACGCCCGCGTGGAACACGAGATCCACGAGGCCCTGAAGCACGTCATGGAGGGCCGCACCACCCTCCTCATCGCGCACCGCCGCTCCACCCTCAACCTCGCCGACCGCATCGCCGTCCTCGACGGCGGCCGGCTCGCCGACCTCGGCACCCACGAGGAGCTCCAGGAGCGCTCCGCCCTCTACCGCCGCCTGCTCACCGACCCGGACGAGCTGGGCGGAGTCTCCCCGGGCCATGCCCGCCCGGCCCCGCCGCAGGAGGACACCTCCGTCCGCGAGGAGCTGGACGCCGAGTTCGACGCCGAGCGCGGGGTCACCCCGCGGCTGTGGACCGGCGACCGCGAGCCCAAGGACCAGGCTCTGTCGGGCACCCCGGCCACCCCCGAACTCCTCGCCCAGGTCGAGGCGCTGCCCGCGGCCACCGACACCCCCGACATCGACGAGGCCCGCGCGGTCCGCCCCGAGGACTCGTACGGCCTGCGCCGCCTCCTGCGCGGCTTCGGCCCGCCCCTGCTCGTCAGCCTGCTGCTGGTCGCCGTGGACGCGGGCGCGGGCCTGCTGCTGCCGGTGCTGATCCGGCACGGCATCGACCAGGGCGTCACGAAGATGGCCCTCGGCGCCGTATGGGCGGCCTCGCTGCTGGGCCTGCTCACGGTCCTCGTCCAGTGGACGGCGCAGACCGGCGAGACCCGGATGACCGGCCGCACCGGCGAACGCGTCCTCTACTCCCTGCGCCTGAAGATCTTCGCCCAGCTCCAGCGGCTCGGCCTCGACTACTACGAGCGCGAGCTGACCGGCCGGATCATGACGCGGATGACGACGGACGTCGACGCCCTGTCCACCTTCCTGCAGACCGGCCTGGTCACGGCGTTCGTCTCGGTCGTCACCTTCTTCGGCATCATGGTCGTCCTGCTGGTGATCGACGTCCAGCTCGCCCTCGTCGTCTTCGCCACCCTGCCCCCGCTGATCATCGCCACCTTCTTCTTCCGCCGGGCGAGCGTGAAGGCGTACGAACTCGCCCGCGAGCGCGTGTCGTTGGTGAACGCGGACCTGCAGGAGTCGGTTGCGGGCCTGCGGATCGTCCAGGCCTTCCGGCGCGAGCAGGACGGCGGCCGCCGCTTTGCCGAGCGCAGTGACAGCTACCGGCGTGCCCGCATCCGGGGCCAGTGGCTGATATCCATCTACTTCCCGTTCGTCCAGCTGCTGTCCTCGGTCGCGTCGGCGGCCGTGCTGACAGCGGGCGCGAGCCGGGTGGAGGCCGCCACCCTGACCACCGGCGCCCTGGTCGCCTACCTCCTCTACATCGACCTGTTCTTCGCCCCGGTCCAGCAGCTCTCCCAGGTCTTCGACGGCTACCAGCAGGCCACGGTCTCGCTGGGCCGCATCCAGGAACTGCTGCGCGAGCCCACCTCCACCAAGTCCGCCGACGAACCCCTCGACGTTCTCTCCCTGCGCGGCGACATCGCCTTCGAGGACGTGCACTTCGCGTACGGCGACGAGGAGGAGGCGCTGACGGGCATCGACCTGACGGTCCCCGCCGGGCAGACGGTGGCCTTCGTCGGCGAGACGGGCGCCGGCAAGTCGACCCTCGTCAAGCTGGTGGCCCGCTTCTACGACCCCACCGCCGGCCGGGTCACCGTCGACGGCACGGACCTGCGCACCCTGGACCTGACCTCGTACCGCCACCGCCTCGGAGTCGTCCCGCAGGAGGCGTACCTCTTCCAGGGCACCATCCGCGACGCCATCGCCTACGGCCGCCCGGACGCCACCGACGCCGAGGTCGAGGCGGCCGCGCGGGCGGTCGGCGCGCACGAGATGATCGCCACCCTCGACGGCGGCTACCTGCACGAGGTCGCCGAGCGCGGCCGCAACCTCTCGGCCGGCCAGCGCCAGCTGATCGCACTCGCCCGCGCCGAACTGGTCGACCCCGACGTCCTCCTCCTCGACGAGGCCACGGCCGCCCTCGACCTGGCCACGGAGGCCCAGGTCAACCAGGCCACCGACCGCCTGGCGGGCCGCCGTACGACGCTGGTGGTCGCCCACCGGCTGACCACGGCCGCCCGCGCGGACCGGGTGGTGGTGATGGACCACGGCCGGGTGGCGGAGGACGGCACCCACGAGCAGCTCCTGGCCCGCGGCGGCCGCTACGCCGAGCTGTGGCGGGCCTTCGTCGGCCAGGCCGAACCGGAGGAACCGGTCGGCGTGTCCCACTGACGGCGTCCCGGCCCGGCGGCACGTTCTGCTGACGGTCGTGCAACCATCCGGCACATGTCGTGCGTCCGTACATCAGTACGGTCATCGATCAGGTATGGCGGCGGTGCGGGGAGGACAACAGTGGACAGTGGTGCGATACGTCGGCGCCTGGCGCTCGGAGCGGCGGTGCTGGCCGCGTCCGCCGGGCTCGCCCTCGCGGTACCCGGCAGCGCCCAGGCGGCGACCGCCGGCTCCTGCGCCGGGCGCCAGGTGCGGACCCTGCCCTTCAGCACGGGCATCGTGCACGTCTACAAGCGCGACGGCTACGTCTGCGCCGTCACCGTCGCCCGCAATCCCGGGGCCAAGCGCGTGATGTCGCTCAGTGTGCAGGCGCGCGGGAACCGGCCGGTCGTGGACAAGGGCACGTTCAGGCAGCTGGCGGGCCCGGTGACGGTCCACGCCGGGAACCGCTGCGTGTGGGTGAAGGGTTCGGTGGGCCGCGATTCGGTCAGTTCCGGCTGGATCCTGTGCTGATCGCGTTAACCTTCCAACCTCCCCTGGTGTGACGGCTGTTGCTCGGATAGCTTCCGGCGCACATCTGTCACACAGGGGAGAGTGCGCATGCGCAAGGCGCTCAGATGGCTGCTGGCGCTCACGGTGTTCATAGGCACGCTGAGCACGGCGGGCGCGGCCACCGCCGCACAGTCCGCACAGTCAGGGCCCACCGACATCAAGGACCGGCTCCTTTCCATACCCGGCATGAGCCTGGTCCAGGAGAAGCCGTACCCCGGCTACCGCTACTTCGTCCTGAACTACACCCAGCCGATCGACCACCGCCACCCGGACCGCGGCACGTTCCAGCAGCGCATCACCGTGCTGCACAAGGACGTCTCGCGCCCCACGGTCTTCTACACCAGCGGCTACAACGTCTCCACGACCCCGTCCCGCCGCGAGCCCACCCAGATCGTGGACGGCAACCAGGTCTCCCTGGAGTACCGCTTCTTCACGCCGTCCCGCCCCGACCCGGCCGACTGGTCCAAGCTGGACATCTGGCAGGCGGCGAGCGACCAGCACCGCGTCTACGAGGCCCTCAAGCCGGTCTACTCCGCCAACTGGCTGGCCACCGGCGGCTCCAAGGGCGGCATGACCGCCACCTACTACGAGCGCTTCTACCCGCACGACATGGACGGCGTCGTCGCCTACGTCGCCCCCAACGACGTCGTCAACAACGAGGACTCGGCCTACGACCGCTTCTTCACCACCGTCGGCACCCAGCAGTGCCGGGACCGGCTGAACGCCGTCCAGCGCGAGGCCCTGGTGCGCCGCGAGCCACTGGAGGCGAAGTACGCGAAGTTCGCCGCTGAGGGGGGCTACACCTTCGACACCGTCGGCAGCCTGGACAAGGCCTACGAGGCGGTCGTCCTCGACTACGTCTGGAGCTTTTGGCAGTACAGCCTGCTGAAGGACTGCGACTCCGTCCCGGCGGACGCGGCAACCGCGACGGACGAGGCGATCTGGAACTCGGTCGACACCATCTCCGGCTTCTCGGCCTACACCGACCAGGGCCTGGAGCAGTACACGCCGTACTACTACCAGGCGGGCACCCAGCTGGGCGCTCCGACGATCCACTTCCCGTACATCGACCGGAAGTTGATCCGCTACGGCTACCAGCCCCCGCGCAACTACGTCCCCCGCTCCATCCCGATGCGCTGGCAGCCCGGTGTGATGCGGGACGTGGACACATGGGTCCGCCACCACGCGCAGCACATGCTGTTCGTCTACGGCCAGAACGACCCGTGGGGGTCGGAGCGGTTCCGGTTGGGGGCGGGGGCGCGTGACTCGTATGTCTTCACGGCGCCCGGGTTGAATCACGGGGCGAATGTGGCGGGGTTGGCGGCCGAGGAGAAGGCCCTGGCGACGGTGCGGATTCTGGAGTGGGCGGGGGTTGCGTCGTCCGCGGTCGAGAAGAACCCGTCTGCGGCGAAGCCGCTCGCGCGCTACGACTCCAAGCTGGATGTACGGGACGTGGAGCGCGAGCCCGCGCTGCGGCCGTAGCGCCGATCCGACACCAGCTGACGGCGGGGGCCGCCTGGGCGGACCCCGCCGTCCTGGTTATGGGTGGGTTGGGCAGACGGGGCCTGCTGATTGGCCTGGGAGGTAGGCGGTCCGTTCCTGCGAGGTCAGGTCCCGGTTGACGGCGCGGCAGATCTTCTGAATTGCTTCCGCGGGTTCAGGAAGGGCGACATGCCACAGATGCACTGTCTTGTCGCCGCTGCCCGAGGCGAGGATACGGCCGTCAGGACTGAACGCCACTGAAGTCACCTCGTCGGTGTGCTGCCCCAGCAGGGTCATGCGGCTCTTGCCCGTGGCGACGTCCCACAGGCCCGTGGTCCAGTCGAAGTCAGCGGTGGCGAGGGTGTGGCCGTCGGGACTGAATGCCACCGACTCCGCACGGCCGGTACGCCCGGCCAGGGTGGTCCGGGTCTTGCGGGTGGAGGCGTCCCACAACCGCACGGTGTAGTCACCGATGGCGGTGGCGAGGGTGCGGCCGTCGGGGCTGAACGCCACGTCGTCCACCTGGTCGGGGGTGGCGATGGTACGTGCCTTGCTGGTGGTGACATCCCACAGGCGTGCAGTCTTGTCGACGCTTCCGGTGGCGAGGGTGTGGCCGTCGGGGCTGAACGCAACGGAGAACACCGCGTCGGTGTGCCCGGCGAGCTTGGTGCGTGGTTTGCCGGTGGCGGCATCCCACAACCGCACCGTGCCGTCGCGGCCGCCGGTGGCAAGTGTGTGGCCGTCGGGGCTGAACGCCACCGAGTGCAGCGGCGTGGTGTCGCTCAGGGGGTTGGTGCGGGGTTTGCCGGTAGTGGCGTCCCACAGCCGCGCGGTGCCGTCTGCGCCGGCGGTGGCGACTGTATGGCCGTCGGGGCTGAACGCGACCCCGAGTACCAGGTCATCGTGCCCGCGAAGAATGAGGCGTTGCTTTCCGGTGGTGACGTCCCACAGGCGTGCGGTTTCGTCAGCACTGGAGCTGGCGAGAGTCTTGCCGTCAGGGCTGAAGGCCACCGAGTAGACCAGGCCGGTGTGCCCGACCAGGGACGTGTCACCGCCGGTGGTGACGTTCCACAGGCGTGCGGTCTTGTCGTCACTTCCGGTGGCGAGGGTGCGGCCGTCGGGGCTGAACGCCACCGAATTCACCGCGTCGG
Organism: Streptomyces cellostaticus; assembly: GCF_001513965.1. Classification (GTDB taxonomy): domain Bacteria; phylum Actinomycetota; class Actinomycetes; order Streptomycetales; family Streptomycetaceae; genus Streptomyces; species Streptomyces cellostaticus. Next base: position 16,954 of record NZ_KQ948028.1, read on the forward strand.
TATGACCGATCAGCGACCCGCTCATCGCACCGGTGGTGACATCCCACAGCCGCGTGAGGCGATTGGTGCCGGCGATGGCGAGGGTGCGGCCGTCGGGGCTGAACGCCACGGAGAGCGCCGTGCCGGTGAGCACGTCCACCTTGGTGCGGGGTTCGCCGGTGGTGGCGTCCCACAGCTGCATGGCGCCATCACCACCGCCGGTGGCGAGGGTGCGGCCGTCGGGGCTGAACGCGACCGAGACCACCTGGGCGGTGTGGCCGGTGAGCTGGATGCGGGGTTTGCCGGTGTTGGCGTCCCACAGCCGTGCGGTGCCGTCTGCGCTGGCGGTGGCGACGGTGTGGCCGTCGGGGCTGAACGCGACGGAGAACACCGTGTCGGTGTGGCCGGTGAGCTGGGTGCGGGGTTTGCCGGTGTTGGCGTCCCACAGCCGTGCGGTGCCGTCTGCGCTGGCGGTGGCGACGGTGTGGCCGTCGGGGCTGAACGCGACGGAGAACACAGTGTTGGTGTGTCCGGTCAGGGGGGTGCGGGGTTTGCCGGTGGCGGCATCCCACAGCCACGCGCTGTAGGAACTCCCGGTCGCGATGGTGTTGCCGTCAGGGCTGAACGCCACCGAGTTCACCTCGCCAGAAAGACCGGTGAGCCTGGTGCGGGTTGTGCCGGTCGCGGTATCCCACACGCGCACGGTGCCGTCGGAACTCCCGGTGGCGAGGGTGTGGCTGTCGGAGCTGAACGCCACCGAGTTCACCGCATCGGCGTGCCCGAGCAGGCGCCGGCCCAGTGGGAGGTACGCGTCGGTCCGCAGCCTTGCGAGAGACTCGGCCGTGTGGCTGGTGCGGTATGCCTGGACGGCCAGCAGTGAGGAGAGTTCGGGGTTTACGTCGATGAGTGTGCCGGACTGGGTGGCGAGGAGCCGGGAAAGGGCGGCCTGCCGTTCACCGAGCGCCGTCCGCCGCTGCCAGATCGCCCCCGCACCGCCCAGGAGCGCCAGCACCAGCAACGTCGCCAGCACGGTGATGAGGCGTCTGCGCCGCTGAGCGATCGCCTCTTGGCGTTGCCGGCTCGCGGTGAGGAAGGCCGCGATGTCATCCGGCAGACCACGACGCCGCGACCACTCGACACCCTCCGCCAGCGCCGTCCCCGCGAGCAGATCCCCCGGATCGCGCTTCTCGGCCCACCGCAGCTGCCGTTCACGCGTGCGGTCCAGCCACTCATGGAACCGGTGATCCTGGCGTACCCACTCCCGCAGTGTGCCCCAGTCACGGATGAGCGCGTCATGGATCAGTTCCGCCACCGGTTCACCCGGCGGCGCATCGGGGCGGTGCGGATCGCGGAGTGTCTGTGTGGTGATGATGCGATGGCGGGCGAGCGCGGCGATGACGGCGTCGACGTCGCCGTCGGGTGTGCTGTCCGGCCCGGCCGCCAGGTCGCGCAGGTCGTCCAGGGGCACCTGCGCGCGCACGGCGGGGGTACGGCGACTGAGGTCCGCAGGGCGCACCAGGGAGGTGAGGATGCGCCTCGCGATGTGCTGCTGATCGGGCGACAGTTCCTCCAGGGCGCTGTCGCACCAGGTGGTCAGGCTTCCGGTGACCGCTCCGATGCGCCGGTATTCCTCATGGGTGAGGAACCCGTCCTTCCGCCGGAGCCACAACTGCTTGAGCGTCATCTCCAGCAGCGGCAGCACGGTGACCGGTGCCTGCCGGGTCGCCGCTGCTTCGGGGCTGGTCTCCAGGACGTCGCTGATGATCTGCTCGGGCAGTCCCGGCTGGAAGCGGAGTCCCACGTCCCGGGCGGGCAGCACGATGATGTCGTGCAGGTCCTCCTGGCTCAGCGTGCCCGGCACATTGAGGAGCCCGGGGGTGGCGGCCTCCAGCAACCGGGGTGCCAGTGCGGCGAGTTGAGGATAGAAGTCGTCGCGCATGACCAGAATCACGCTGAGCTTGGTGTAGGCGTCGGCCACCGTGGTGATGTCGTCGACCACGCTCAGGAAGTCCTGCATCCTGCCGTCGGTGCTCTGTACCAGCAGCTCTTCGAACTGGTCGATGACCAGCAGCACGCGATGGTGATCGGGCTCGTCCCCCAGCCTGTGGTTGACCGCCGCCATGATCCCGTCCCGGGTGGCCCCGGGGAGCCCGGCCCGCTCGATCTCCGCCAGCAGGTTCTGCCTCGGCCGGGCCAGCACCGGCAGCCACCGGTCGCTCCCCGGCACCTCCCCCTCCGCCAGCGCCCGCAACACCCCAGCCTGGATCAATGACGACTTGCCCGATCCCGACGGCCCGAGCAGCAGCGTCAGCCGTCGCTGCAGGGCCAGGTTCGCCACGACCTGCCGTACCGCGTCCGCCCGGCCCTGGAACCATCGCGCATGCTCCGCGGTGAACGGCTCCAGCCCCCGGTACGGACACACCTCCTGCGCCGCCAGCTCCGGCCGGATCTCCCGCAGGACCTCGGTGGGGGTGACGTAAGCGATGCCCTGCCCCCGCGCGAACCCGTCGGGTGCCGTGATCTCCGTGAGCATGCCGATGACCAGGCCGGTCATCTCGTCGAGGACGGGTCCGCCGCTGAACCCGGTGGTGAGGTCATTGGCGTCGGTCAGTTGAAGAATTGAGCCCCTGCCCGTCGAGGCCGGCAGTAGATCGCCGGCCTCCCCGTAGCCGGAGTGGCCGCCCTGCGGGGCTTGCGCGGGGAACCCGAACGAGCGCACCCGATGCCCTCGGCACCCCTCGGCGGAGCCCAGCGGCAGCACCCTCGTGCCGGGCGGCGTACCACCAAGCCGGACGAAGGCTACGTCCTCGTCCTCGGGCGCACGCCATCCTTCGACGGACCCCTCCAGGCCGTCCGCGCCCGCCACATGAGGGAATGCCAGCAGCACCCGCTCCCCAGGCCCGGACCCGGCCGCCCGGACCACGTGCGCGCAGGTGACCAGGACGTCCTCGGTCACCAGGAAACCCGCCCCCGCCACGTTCCCGTCCGGCCCGAGGATCTGTGCCACCGCGGTGGGCAGGTCCGACGGCATGCCGCCGTCCGCCCATTCCCCGGCGCTAGCCACCGTCGCCCTTCCATGACACTGTCACCTGCAGATGGCCGGCGGCCCTGCCCTTGGTGATCACGGCGCCGGCCTCGACCGCGAGGTCCACGCCGAACTCGACCGTGATCTCGTCGGGCCGGGCCATGCGCAGCTGATCGAGAGCCGCTTGCGCTGCCTCCGTGATCGGCGCCAGAGCGTCCTGCAGGGTGCCGGGCACCTCCCGGACGACGTCCTCGAGGCGCCCGGCCTTCACCGGCCCCGCCACCCCGGCCGGCGCCTCGACCAGCACGGAGCCCCCGCCCTCCAGTGGAATCCGGGTCAGGGATGTCAAGGCGCCTCCTCCGTCGCTCGCGGGCGTTCACCAGGGATCCCCGCCAGCATCCGGCACTTCTGGCATATGCCGCAGCTCGGAGTGGGCCGTACGGAGGAGACGTCAGACGGGCCGGGCGCAGCCCACCGGCCGCTTCCCGCCCAGCTGGACGTAGAGGACCGTCGGCCCCGGGCACAGGGCCCGGTCGGTGACCGCCGTCGTCACCTTGTACTGCGGTTTTCGCTGCCCCGACCCGTCGCACGCCGTCTCCCGCACCTGCCCGTCGCCCGAGTCGTACACGCAGTCACCGGGGATCGTGCGCGGGCCGCCTCCGCCGCCGGGGTCGCCGGGGTGCGGGGGTTCCAGGTTGCGCATGCAGGCGTAGCCCTGGGGAATGGCGCCGTCGCCGTCCTCGTCGCCCTGCGACCGCTGTTGGCTGATGTGCAGGACGAAGTCGGTGGCCGGCGGGCACCGGGGGCCGTCGGTGCCCGCGCCGTCGTAGCGGGCGACGACCCGGGCCGCGGCCCGCTCGCTCGCGCAGGGCACCTCGGTGAAGCTGGTGGTGCCGAAGGAGCTGCACTCTCCGACCGCGAGGAACTGGGCGCCGTAGCCGGACGGGCGGACGGAGGTGGGCCGGGCGTTGCCCACCGGGGCGTCCGCCGGGCCGTGGCAGCCGGTGAGCAGGGCGGCCAGCGTGGTCAGGGTGAGGGCGGGGGCGGCCGGCAGCAGCCGGACCGCCACCCCCACGGCACCTTTCCCGCGCATCGTCATTCCCCCCGGACGCCCCGGTCCAGCGTGGCCCTCGGCGGCGGGGCCACGCCAGACATCCGTGAGGATTTCCTCCCCTTGGGGGTATTACGCCCGGTGTGTGACGTACGTCTAGTACGTCAGCCCGTGGCCGAGGGGGTACAGCACCTGCGCCGGATCGTCCGCCCGCTGCACCGGCACCGGGAGCCGTCCGCGCGGGTCCACCCGGCCGGCGATCACCCGTGCGGCGGCGCGCAGTTCGACGTCAGTCCAGGAGTAGCTCGCCAGATACCCCTGGACGGCCGGGAGCTGGGCGACGTCGTAAGGGTTCCTTATGGCGACGGCCACCACCGGTTTCCCGGTGGCGAGCAGCCGCTCCACCAGGGTCCGCTGGCTGTTGCCGGCCGTCACGTTGTACGTCCCGACGACCACCGCGTCCGCGTCCTGCGCGGCCGTCTCCGCCTTGGCGATGGTGTCCGCCGAGGGTGCGGTGCCGGTGGACAGGGCGGTGGCGGTGAAGCCCAGTTCGGTGAGGGCGGTGGCGAGGACGCCGGTGGGCGGGCCGGTGGTGCCGGACGGGGAGGCCGGGTCGGCGCCGACGACGAGGATCCGGGGCTGGGTGCGGTCGTCGAGCGGGAGGATGTCGTCCTCGTTGACCAGCAGGGTCGTGGTCCGCTCGGCGATCCGGTCGGCCGTGGCCAGGTGGGACTTGGTGCCCACCGCCCGTTCGACGTCGGCCCGGGTGACGAGGGCCCGGTCGAAGAGTCCGAGCCTGACCTTCAGTCGCAGGATCCGCAGGATCGATTCGTCCAGGCGGGCCTCGGTCAGCTCGCCGATCTGCACGGCCTGGAGAACCGCGTGCCACGCCACGTCGATCGACGGCGGGTTGAGCAGCTGGTCGACGCCGGCCTTCAGGGCCAGCACCGGCACCCGGTTGTCGCCGTACTTGGTGCGCACGCCCTCCATGCCGAGGGAGTCCGTGACGACGACCCCGTCGTAGCCGAGTTCGCCGCGCAGGATGCCGGTGAGGATGGGGTGGGAGAGGGTGGCCGGGTCGCCGGAGTCGTCGAGGGCCGGGAACTGGATGTGGGCGGTCATGATCGAGTCGATGCCCGCCTCGATCGCGGCCCGGAAGGGTACGGAGTCCAGCGTCTCCCACAGCTCCCGGCTGTGGGTGATGACCGGGAAGCCGGTGTGGCTGTCGACGGCGGTGTCCCCGTGCCCCGGGAAGTGCTTGGCGGTCGCCGCGACCCGGGCGGCCTGATAGCCCTTCACCTCGGCCTCCACCAGCGCGGCCACCGCGTCCGGGTCGGCCCCGAAGGACCGTACGCCGATGACCGGGTTGGCCGGGTTGACGTTCACGTCGGCGTCGGGCGAGTAGTCCTGGTTGATGCCCATCGCGCGCAACTCGGCGCCGGAGATCCGGCCGAGGGTGCGGGCGTCGGACCGGGAGCGGCCCGCCCCGATCGCCATGGCGCCCGGGAACAGCGTGGCCGGCCTGCCCACCCTGCACACTATGCCGTGCTCCTGGTCGGTGGTGATGAGCACCGGCAGGCCGCGGGGCTGCTCCAGGGAGGCCTGCTGGATGCCGTTGGACAGGTCGGCGATCTGGTGGGGGTCGCGGGTGTTGTGCGCCCAGGTGAAGTAGATGATGCCGCCGACCCGGTACTTCGCGATCAGCTCGGCGGCCGTGCGGACCCCGATCTCCTTGAGGTTGGCGTCGATGTCGGCCTGGTCGGGGGCGGTGGCGGAGTGGCCGTAGACCCGCATCACGAAGAGCTGGCCGACCTTCTCCTCCAGCGTCATGCGGGAGATGAGGGTGCGCAGTCCGCGGTCGTCCGGGGTCGCGGCGTGGGCGGCGTGGGCCGGTACGGTCAGCGCGGCGGTGAGGCCCGCGGTGGCGGTGAGGACGGTCCGTCTGGACGGCCGTGCGGTGTTTCCCGTGCTTCCCGTGCTGGTGTCGTGCACGTGCGCTCCTTCCAGAGGAGAACCGCTGAAGGAAACTTCCGAGGAGTCACCAATATCCGGGAAGTTTCTTTCCGTCAAGGGACTGCACAGTAAGCCAGGATGGGGCCGCCATCGGCGCTTGGGAGGGGGGCGCGCCGATGGCGGTGGGCCGCCGGGGGTGGTACGGCGGAGAGGGTGCGTCGGCGGTTCGCGGCCTGTGGCCAGGGCCGACACCGCACCACGGGACTCGTCCGGCAGCCTGAGCCTTGGACGGACGAGGGCCCCGACCGGTTCCCGTGGCGGCGGGTCAGCGCAGCCCGTGCCGGTCAGCCCAGGCGGAGACGGCCGTCGCGATCTCGGCCGGGCGGTCCTCCGTGGCGTGGTGGCCGGCCGGGCCGCAGTGGACCGTCTCCAGGCCCGCCAGGTGCGTGGCGCACCACTCGGCCGTCTCCGGGCCGATCAGCAGAGTGGGGGAGCCCTCGAAGGTCAGCAGCAGCTTGGGCGCGTCGGGGCTCTTGGCCGGCCGTCCTCGGCTGGTGCCTGGACGGCTCCGCGCCGCTCACGGCTCGTCGTCCGGCGTAGCCGCGCGATCCCGTAGCTCCGGCGTCGTCAGAGCCACCCCCGTCACCGCCAGCAGACACAACACACCCCCGGTGACCAGGGCGGTCGCGCCCGAGGTCCAGCCGGCCACGACACCGGCGCGCAGGTTGCCGAAGTGGGGGCCCGCCTGGCCGACGATCGTCTCGGCCGCCGTGACCCGGCCCAGCAGGGCGTCCGGGGTGCGGGTCTGCACGATCGTGGTGCGGGAGAGGACGGCCACCGCGTCCGCCGCACCGGCCAGCACCAGCATCCCGAGGCCCGCCCAGGCGCTGGTCGTCAGGCCGAACAGGGCGAGGGCCACGCCCCAGGTGCCGGACGCGCACAGCATCACCGCGCCGGGGCGGGCCAGTCGGGTGACCGGGCCGGAGAAGGCGGTCGCGGCGACGCCTCCCACGGCGAGCGCGGACAGGAACAGGCCCAGCGTGCGCGGGTCGCCGCCGAAGCGCTCCGCGTTGACCAGCGGGAACAGGCTGGCCGGCATGGACAGTACGGTGGCCGCCAGGTCCGTCAGCAGCGCGCCGCGCACCACCCGATGGCCGGTCAGGAAACGCAGGCCGTCCAGCACGCCGTGGACACCCGGCCGGGACTTCTCGCCCTCGGGCGGCAGCGCGGGCAGCCCGTAGGCGCCGTAGAAGGACAGGCCGAAGCTCAGGGCGTCCAGCAGGTAGCAGACGCCGATGCCCCACCAGCCGAGCACGACGCCGGCGACGGCCGGGCCGAGGAGCATCATGGCCTGGCCGGAGACCTGGTTCAGGGCGAGACCGGCGGCCACCTGCTCCTTGGGCAGCAGCCGCGGTACGAACACGCCCGCCGCGGGCGCGCCGATCGCGGCGAACGACGTCTGCACCGCCACCAGCGCGAGCAGCACGCCCACCGGCACATGCCCGGCGAAGCCCTGCACGGCCAGCAGGAAGGAGCAGGCCGCCGAGCCGACGGTGCCCAGGAGGAACATACGGCGCCGGTCGGCCCGGTCGACCCAGGCGCCCGCGAACAGGCTGACACCGACCATCGGCAGTGCCTGCGCCAGACCGACCGCACCGCTCCAGACCGAGCTGTGGGTCATGTCCCAGACCTGGTACATGACGGTGACCATGGTCATGAAGCTGCCGAGCACGGACACCGTCCGCCCGATCAGCAGCCGCCGGAAGACGGGCGAGGTGCGCAGCGGTCGTACGTCGATCAGCGAACGGGCGAGGCTCATGAGAGCGGGCCGAGGCGTCGGCGAGCACACGGCGAGGGCTGCGGAATCACCGGGGGAGGCTAACCGCGCACCGACGGCCCGGCCAGCGAATTACTGGGCGCCCGTGGGCCGACAGGGGGCCGGTGCCTGCCGTCCGGCAGTCGTCCGTGCTCGCCGTCCGGCAGTTGTCCGCCGGCCGTCGCTCGGGAGGTTTCCGTTGCTTGCCGGCCGGAAGTGGTCCGCGCTCCGTCGGCCGGTAGTTGTGCGCCGGCCGTCGCTCGGCAGGTTTCCGCCGGCAGCCGTCTGGCAGTTGTCTGTTGCTCGCCGTCCGGCGGGCTTCCGCGGCTCGCCCCGGTAGCCGCTCAATGCTCGTCGCCCGGCCGCTGTCCGTGCCGCCGTCCGGTAGTTGTCCGTGTTCGCCGTCCGGCGGGCTTCCGCCGCTTGCTGCTCGTCCCGGCAGTCGTCCGTACCGCCGTCCGGCAGTCGTCCGTGCTCGCCGTCTGGCAGTTGTCCGCCGGCCGTCGCTCGGCAGGTTTCCGCCGGCAGCCGTCTGGCAGTTGTCTGTTGCTCGCCGTCCGGCGGGCTTCCGCGGCTCGCCCCGGTAGCCGCTCAATGCTCGTCGCCCGGCCGCTGTCCGTGCCGCCGTCCGGTAGTTGTCCGTGTTCGCCGTCCGGCGGGCTTCCGCCGCTTGCTGCTCGTCCCGGCAGCCGCCCGCGCTCGTCGCCCGGCAGCCGTCCGTGCCGCCGTCCGGCAGTTGTCCGTGTTCGCCGTCCGGCGGGCTTCCGCGGCTCGCTGCTCGTCCCGGCCGCCGTCCGCGCCCGTCGCCCGACAGCCGTCCGTGCTGCCGTCCGCTGCCCGTCGCCCGGCAGCCGTCCGTGCCGCCGTGGGCTGGCCGTCGCCCGGCAGGCCTCCGCCGCTTGCCGTCCGGCAGTTGTCCGCCGCCCGACAGGCCCCCGTCGCCCACCCCCCCGGCAGGCCTCATCCGCCCCCGCCCGCAAGCGCTCCGCGGACCCGCAGGTCCGGCTGTCGGGCTAAGCGGCCTCGCCGAGTAGTCGTACGAGATGGTCGCGGCCCGCGGTCAGCAGGGCCGGGAGCGGGGCGGCCGACTCGTACCAGCGCTTCTCGTACTCCCAGCACAGCCAGCCGTCCCAGCCGTGCCGGGAGAGGACGTCCACGCACTCGGTGAGCGGGAGGACGCCCGCGCCGAGCGGGAGCGGGGTGGTGTCCTCGGCCGAGGCGATGTCCTTGACCTGGACGTAGCCGAGGTGCGGGGCGAGTGCCGCGTAGCTTTCCGAGGGCTGCTCGCCGCCCAGCCAGGTGTGCATCACGTCCCACAGCGCGCCCACCTGCCGGTGGCCGACCGGGCCGAGGATCCGGATCGCGTCGGCGCCGGTGCGGTGCGAGTCGTGGGTCTCCAGCAGGATCCGCACGCCGAGCGCGGAGGCGTCCTCGGCGGCGGTGCCCAGCCGCCGCGCGGCGACGGCGTCGGACTCCTCGCGGGGGCGGTCCGGGTCGGCACCCGGGAAGACCCGCACGAAGGGGGCATGCAGGTCATGGGCCAACTGGAGGAGCTGACGGATCTCCTCCAGGACGGGGGTGTCGTCGCCGGGTGCGGCGACGCGCGCGTATCCGGCGAGGCCCAGCACCTCGACCCCGGCCCCCTTGAACAGCGCGGCCGTCTCGGCCCGCGCGGCGGGGTCGAGGCCCGGGTGCACCGGCTCCTCGGGATGCGCGCGCAGTTCCACGCCGTGATAACCGTGCTCGGTCGCGAGTGCCAGGACCTCGGGGACGGGCAGGCCGGGGACGCCGAGAGTGGAGAACGCCAGCTTCATGGTCCCGGACCCTACTCGTCACACGCCCGATCCGTGCAGATCCAATCGCCAGTCCTGGCCCATCAGATCCTTGCCGAAGGAGCGGTGCGGCCTCTCGGCGACGAGCCCGAAGCCGTGCCGCTGGTAGAGGTGACGGGCGCTGCTGAGCACGTCGTTGGTCCACAGCACCAGGTCGCGGTAGCCGGCCTCGCGCGCGAAGTCGACGACGGCCCGCACCAGCCGGTCGCCGACGCCACGCCCGCGCGCGTCGGGCTCTACGAGGAGCAGGCGCAGCCGCGCGGTGGCCGGAACCTCGTCGCGCACGCACATCACACACCCCACCGCCCGCCCGTCCAGCTCCGCGATCCACACCCGCTCCAGATGCGGATCGTGGTCCTCGGCGAAGTCCGCGACGATCCTCGCCACCAGGCCCTCGTAGTCGGCGTTCCAGCCGTACTCGGCTGCGTACAGCTCCGCATTGCGCTGCACGATCCAGCCGAGGTCGCCGGGGCGCGGCGCACGCAGGACGACCTCCCGGGGACCCGGCGCCCGCTCGTCCCCGAGGAGGTCCCGGATGGTCCGCATGGCCTCCCCGAGGCGCGGCCGCTCCTGCGGCGCCACGGAGTCCAGCAGCGCCCCGACCGTCTCCCGCGCCCGCTCGTCCAGCAGCCCGGCGGTCTCGCGTCCGCGCGTGGTGAGCGTGACGCTCCTGCGCCGCGGATCCGCCGCGGACGGCCCGCGCTCGACCAGCCCCGCCTCCTCGAACTTGTTCAGGATGCGGCTCAGATAGCCGGCGTCCAACGAGAGGCGGGTGCGCAGGTCGGCCGCGTCCAGCTGCCGGGAGTGCGCGAGTTCGTACAGCACACGGGACTCCGTGAGGGTGTACGGCGCGTACAGGTGGCGGCCGTAGTCGAGGGCGCCGATGACTCCGGTGTAGAAGCGGTTGAAGGCACGGACGTCCTGGACGGTCATGATCGCCTCCGGATGCTTGACTCAGTCAGAGATACTGCCACTCCGAGACCAAGAGAGCATCCGGTCGACGTCCACGTTGTGGTGAACGGGCCACCGGACGGAGGCGGCGGTCAGTGTTCGGTGAGTTCGGACAGCAGCGCCAGCCGGATCAGCTCCGCCTGGCTGCGGATGCCGGTTTTTGCCCGGATGCGGCGGAGGTAGCCGTCCACGGTGTGTACGGAGATGCCGATCAGGCGGGCGGTTGCGGTGTAGGTGTGACCGTGACCGATGTGCCGGAGGACTTGCTGTTCGCGCGGTGACAGTGCCGGGTGGGGCGGGCGCGTTGCGGTGGGGGGTATGTCGTGCATCGGCTGTTCTTCCTGGCGGGGCGGGACCTGGTGTCCGCGCTCGTATGCAGGAGTCACGGGATGCCTGGCCGCCAGCACTTTTCTGCGGACGTTTTTTTGCCGCTTTTGCCGCTTGTTCTGCGCGGCGCCCGTAGAGGAGAGCAGCCACCACGCAGTCCGTCCGCCGCTACGGGCGACGCAGGCACAGGCTCCGTACGCCGGCTGTCCGGCCCGGTCAAGACACGTCATTTCGTGGCTTGGCCGACCGTTGCGACGGCGTATCCCCTGGGAGAGCAGCGGAGGGGCCGCTGCCCGTCACGTCCCTGCGTTTGCGGATGTGCGGAACTGCGCGAGGGAGTCCATCGGCATGGGCGTGAACGACCGAGGGATGGTCGCCGCCATGCAGGCGTCCGATCCCCAGGGGCTTGCAGCGGCATACGACACGTACGCGCATCGCCTGTACGGCTACTGCTGCTCGGTGCTGCACAATCCCGACGCGGCAGCTGACGCCCTGCAGGACACGTTCGTCCTCGCGAACGAGCGAATCGGCCAGCTACGGAACCCGGAACGGCTGCGTCCTTGGCTGTATGCCATCGCCCGTAACGAGTGCCTGCATCAGCTGCGCGGTCAACGCCGTACCACTGCGATGGACGAGGCGGGCGAGGTGTGCGACGAGACCGTCGACCTCGATGCCGACCTGCGCACCGAAGAGCTGCAGCACCTGGTGAAGGACGCGTTCGAAGGGCTGAACACCCGCGACCGCGAGGTGCTGGAACTGGCCATGCGCCAGGACCTGGAGGGCGCGGAGCTCGCCGCCGCGCTGGGCCTGCCGCTGAACCACACGCATGCGCTGCTGTCCCGCGCGCGCCAGCAGCTGGAGGGCGCCCTGGCCGCGGTGATCGTGGCCCGCAACGGGCGGCGCGACTGCGCGGAGCTGGCCCAGATGCTCGAGGCGTGGGACGGCACGATGACCATCTTGATGCGCAAGCGCATCAACCGGCACATCGGCGCATGCGAGGTCTGCGCCGAGCGCAAGCACCACGACGTCAGCGCCGCCTCGCTGCTGAGCCTGCTGCCCTTCCCTTTGCTTTCGCCCTCGTTCCGCGACCGGATGATCGCGATGGTCACAGATCCGGAGCACGCGGGGTACCGGCACGAGGTGACCGGGCGCGCGGGGCGCTTCGACCAGAACGGCTTCGCCGTCCCCCGCGACCGGTGGCTGCGCCATACGTCTCCCACGCCGGCCAAGATGGCCGCGGCCGGTATTGCGGGCGCGGGAATCCTGGTCGCGGGCCCCTTCCTGTGGGCCGGCCAAGGGCCAGGGCCGCAGGAGGACCGACCCGGCCCGCAGATCATGCACATCGAGCCGGGCGGAACCGTACCCCCAGGCGTGATGCTGAAGCCGGGCGATGTCGTCAACGGCAGAACACTGGCCCCGGGCAGGACCTACGGGCCGGGCGACAGGGTGCCGCCGGACGAGCCGCAACGGCGCATGCACCGCGGCTCGTCGGACGGGCTGTCGGAGCAGCAGGGGCTGTCGAACAGGTTGTCGGAGGAGCAGGGGCCGTCGGACAAGCCGTCGGACAAGCCGTCGGACGTGCCAAGTCCGTCGGACAGGCCGTCGCAGCAGCCATCCGACCAGTCGTCGCAGCAGCCGTCGGACAAGTTGTCGGACGAGCCGGGACCGTCGGACAAGGCATCGCAAACGCCGTCGCAAACGCCGTCCGAGACGCCGTCGCAAACGCCGTCCGAGACGCCGTCGGAAACGCCGTCGGATACGCCGTCGGAAACGCTCTCCGAGACGCCGTCCGAGACGCCGTCCGAGACGCCGTCCGAGACGCCGTCGGAAACGCCGTCGGAAACGCCGTCGGAAACGCCGTCGGAAACGCCGTCCGAGACGCCGTCGGAAACGCCGCCGCAAACTCCGTCCGACACACCGTCGGACCAGCCGGACCCGTCGCAGCAGCCCTCGGACGGTTCGCCGACCTCGGCGCCTCAGTGCGATCCCATCGAGCAGAACTGCGGAGTGTCGTGATCAGCGACGGGCGGACCCACGACGGGACGGGGTTCTCGCACTGCTGCGCATGGCCCTGACAGTCGATGGGGGTGCGCGGTGCTGACAGGCAGCCGGCGTCCCTCTGCCGGTCTTCGGTGAACGGCACCTTCGGTGAACGGCGTCTTCGGCGGGCGCCGCAGCGCAGACCTGTGCGGGCCTTGCCGCGGTGCTCGTCGGCGGCGTGGTCCGCCTTGCGCGGCCGGGGAGCCGGGACGACGGCCGCGGTGCTCAGCTCGCTGCGTCGGTCGTGATGCGCATGCCCACGCGGACCTCGCGGCCCTCCTCGTTGTCGTGGACCTCGGTCCACAGCGCCAGGAAATCGACGATCCCCGTGCCGCGGCCGTGCTCGTCGGGGGCGAGGTCCGCGTGACCGTGCTCGTGCGGGACGACCGCGCCCGAGTCCGTGAGGGTGATGAGCAGCTCGCCTGCGTCGAGGACGAGGAGCAGGGTCATCAGGGCGTGTCCGTGCTGGACGGCGTTGGAGGCCAGCTCGTCGACGATGAGGGCGGCGGAGTCGCGTTCGTCCTCGCCGATTCCCCAGCGGCTGAGGAGATCTTCCGCGAAGTGGCGGGAGGCGGGAACGGATGCCTCCTGCGAGGGCAGGGTCAGCTGGGCCTGCTGGGCGCCGAGCGGGACGTGCGCTGCCGTTGCGGTGTTGCGCGTTTCGTCGTGGTGGTCGGAGAGGAACATGGCCGCGATCCTTCAAAGGGAGCTTTGACCGGTCGGGCAGAGCCCTTCCGGTGTCCTGCACCTGTGAGATCCGAGACCCGCACCAGGGCCAACACCTTTTCGAAACGGTTTTTCAAGATTCTTCGTGAGGGCGCCGGACGGTGACCGGCGCCTGTCGAACTCTCCCGCTGCCCTCGTCAAGCCACGAACATTCGCGACTGCCCCTTCCTCCACCGCAGGGGCCATCGTCGTGGTGGGAGGCGTGCTCCCGCCGCGAGGCCGGAGCGACCGTGCGCCTCTGTGGTTCCCAGCAGTTCCCGACCGAGGAGGAAGCAATGACCATCCATCCGACGAGCCCGCTGTCGGCGGCCGTCAACCACAACGAGACCGTGGTGGAAGCCTGGGGCAACCGGGACGAGACCGTCGTCGAAGGCTCGGGCAACCAGGACGAGACCGTGGTGGAGGGCTGGAACAACCGCAACGAGACCCTGCTCGAGAAGTAGGCGAAACCGCTGACATGCTCGAGTGAGGACTCCGTGATGACCGCCATGCGGGCGCTCTTCCCCGCACTGCCCCGAAAAGCCTGGTCGGTACTGGGCGCGGACGCACTGTCCGCGGTGGGCAGCGGCCTGACCTTGCCGTTCCTTGTGCTCTACCTGCACACCATCCGCGGGTTCGGCCTGGCGACGGCCAGTCTGGCCGTGGCGGCCGTCGCGGTGGCAGGCCTGGCAGGCAACCCGCTCGGGGGCGCGCTCAGCGACCGGGCCGGCCCCCGGACCGCACTGATCGCCGGTCTGACGATCGCCGGTGTGGGCAGTGCCGGGCTCACCGTGGTGACCCACCCCTGGCAGGCCTTCGCCGCGGCCGGCCTGTCCGGCCTCGGCCTTGCTGTGGCCTGGCCGGCCCAGGACTCCCTGCTGGCACGTCTGGTCCGGCCCGGGCAGCGCTCGAGTGTCTTCGCCGTCCGGCACGCGACCATGAACCTCGGCCTGGCGGCCGGGGCGCTGCTGGCCGCTCTGCTCGTCGACACCTCCCGGCCAGGGACGTTCATCGTGCTCTATCTGCTGGATGCGGCAAGCTTCCTGGCGGCGATCCCGATCGTGCTCGGGGTCAAGGCACCCCAGGCCGGCCCGGCGACCGAAAAGGCACCGGACACCGGGGAGAGCACCACCGAGCGCACCGGCTACCGGCAGGTGCTGCGTGATCCGCTCCTGCGGCAGCTGTGGCTGCTCACTGCACTGCTGATCACGGTCGGGTACGGCCAGTTCAACGCGGCGCTGCCCGCGTATGCCACCGGGCAGGGCGGCATCAGCGCACGGGAGCTGAGCATCGTCTTCGCCGCCAACACCCTCACCGTCGTCCTCGCCCAACTTCTGACGCTGCGGCTCCTGTCCGGGCGACGCCGCACTCGCGGAATCATGGTCTTGTGCGGGATGTGGGCCGTCACGTGGCTGCTGACCCTACTGGGCGGCGCCACCGAGGCCTTCGCCGTCGGGCTGTTCGTCGGCGCCGCGGTCGTCTTCGGACTCGGCGAGACCCTGCTCTCCTCCACCGTGCCCGCTCTCGTCAACGACATCGCACCGGAGCACCTGCGGGGCCGCTACAACGGCGCCTCCACGCTGGCCTACACCACCGGCTTCGCTCTCGGCCCCCTGCTGGCCGGATTCACCCTGGCTCGGGGCCTGGCACCCGCCCTGTTCGCCGGGCTGGTCACAGCCTGCGCACTGGGCGCGCTGCTCGCTCACCGTCTGGAACGCCGGCTGCCCCCGACGGCGAACATCGTGGACGCCCCCGTGGCCGGCGCAGCAGCACCGGCGGTGCCGTCTGCCGACCCTGCGGACGTCGCGCCATGACCGCGGCCTCGCCGACCGCGGCACAGCTGCTCGACCAGGCTCTCGCCCGACGTGACGCGGCCGATTACACCGCAGCACTCGCTTGGGCGGCGAGGGCGCGGGAGGTGGCCGGACCGAGCGCCGAGCCGGCTGAACTCGTCCCCGTCCTGCTGGTCGAAGGGCGGCTGCATCAGCAGCTCGGCAACCTGACGCGGGCGGCACAGGCCTGCCGGCAGGCCCTCGCCCTCGTGGCACGACAGTCCGGCACCGAGCGCGTCGGGCTGTACGTACAGGCCCGGACCGCGCTCGCCGGGGTGCTCCGGGCCCAGGGCCGTTACGCCGAGGCGATCAGGCTGTTCCGCTCCACGCTGACCCTGGCCGAGGCCGAACTCGGCCCGGACGCGGAACAGGTCGCGTGTCTGTGCAACGACCTCGCGGTGACGTTCAAGTACTCAGGACACTTCACCGAGGCCGAGCAGCTCTATCGGCGGGTGTTGACCATCCTGAAGCGCACGCATGGACCCGTGCACACAGAGGTGGCCACCGTCTACCACAACCTCGGCGGCCTGGCGCACGCCCGCGGAGATTTCACGGCGGCCGAGCCCCTGGCCCGCCGCTCGGTCGCCCTGCGGGAGCAGGCCCTTGGCCCGGGGCACATCACGGTGGCCGCCGACCGCGCCGCACTCGCCGCCATCTGCGACGCGCTCGGCCGGCAGGAGGAGGCCGAAGCGTTGCTCCGCCAGGCCCTGGCGGTGTTCGAGTCCGTCTACGGAGCCGAGCACCACGAGATCGCGATCACCCTGAACAATCTTGCCGCCATCGCCTACCGACGCGGGAGGACCGAGGAAGCCGAGACGCTCTTTCGACGGGCGATGACCATCAAGGAAAGGGTTCTCGGCACCGACCATCCCGAACTCGCCCCCACCCTGCACAATCTCGCGCAAGTCCGCAGAGCCCGGGGCGATCTCCACGAGGCCGCGGCGCTGTCACGTCGCGCCGTTGCCGTCCTGCAGGGCACTGTCGAGGACAGTCATCCCCTGCTGGCCACCTGCCGCAGCGCCGACCCCACGACGACCACCCCGGGCCCCGGCGCGGCCACCCCCTGAGGCCGCCGCACGCGCACGTCCCGCCGCCTGCGCCTACGACTCTTCAGCGGCCCGGCGGAACACGTTCACCTGCACCCCGGTCTTCCCGGTGGCCGACGACACCAGCTCCCAGGTCCGCTGGCCCCCGTCCGCAGGGAAGACCGACTTGCCGCCGCCGGGCATCACCGGCATCACGACGAGCTGCAACTCGTCCACCAGCCCCTCGGCCGGCAGCGCCCATGCGCGGGGGCACCCCATGGCCCCGCTCACCTGCGCTGATGAGGCACCGTTGCCTGGAGTCGGCCTGATCCGCCGGACAGGACCCGGCCGCGGCTCGACACCGGCCAAGAAGCGGGCGGCCTACCGCACCGGCAGCCTCTTCCCTCAGCCCCGCGGCACCCCGGTAGACCCACGCACCATCAACTCCCCCCGCACCGAGGCGATCCCGCCGAGCGGCGGCTCCTCGCGGCCCATCGCGATGCGGCCCGCCCGGGCGCCCGCCTCCGAGAGCGGCAGGCGCACCGTCGTGAGGGACGGCACCGCGTCGATACTGAACGGGAGGTCGTCGAAGCCCGCCACCGAGACGTCCTCGGGAATCCGCAGCCCCGATTCGCGCAGCGCGGCACACGCACCCAGCGCGACGGAGTCGTTCGCGGCCACGATCGCGGTGAGGGACGGGTCGCGGCGCAGCAGCTCCAGCGTGGCCTCGTGGCCGGACCGGCGGTCGTAGCGGCCGTACACCGTCCAGCGCGGGTCCTCCTCGATGCCGGCCGCCCGGAGCGCGGCGCGGTGGCCCTCCAGGCGGTGCCGCGTCGTCGTGCGCTCCTCGGGGCCCGCGATGTAGCCGAGGCGGCGGTGGCCGAGGCCGATGAGGTGGTCCGTCAGGGCGCGGGCGCCGCCGCGGTTGTCGAAGGTCAGGGCGATGGCCTGGGTGTCCGCCGCCGGCGGGCGCCCGCACAGCACCACCCGGGTCCCGGCGTCCGCCAGCTTGCGCAGCTTCGCCGCCACCGCCGCCGCGTGCGGCGCGTTCTCCACGGCCCCGCCGGTCAGCACCACGGCGGCGGCCCGCTGCCGCTGGAGGAGGGTGAGATACGTCAGCTCGCGCTCCGGCGACCCGCCGGTGTTGCACACGACCGCCAGGCGCTCGCCGCCCGCCCGGCCGCCCGGGCCCCCGATCTCGGCCTGGATCGCGCTCGCCATGATCCCGAAGAAGGGGTCGGCGATGTCGTTGACGAGGATGCCGACGAGGTCGGAGGTGGCCGCGGCGAGGGCGCTCGCCGGGCCGTTGAGGACGTAGTCGAGCTCGTCCACGGCCCGCAGCACCCGCTCGCGTGTGGAGGCGGCCACGGGGTAGTTGCCGTTCAGCACGCGCGACACCGTCGCGGGGGAGACCTGCGCGCGGGCCGCCACGTCCGCCAGGGTCACCGTCATCTCGTCGTCCTCCGGTCGCGCTTCTGATCGCGCATTGGTGCTCGTACGTCCTCGTAGACAGGCCGGGCACGGTCACGGTTCCGTGTGGTGTCGAGCAGACCTTAAGGCCAACCACCCCGTTTGTTCGCCCCCTCGAACAACTCGAAGTGGACCAGGCCTTGTCGCGACCCCTGGTCAGAGGCTAGCTTCTCATCGTATAGAAAGCGCTTGCTACTGTAGTTGCGAAGGGGACTGACGTGACACGCAAGACGGTGCGGATCGCCATGAACGGCGTGACCGGGCGCATGGGGTACCGCCAGCACCTCGTCCGGTCGATCCTCGCCCTGCGCGAGCAGGGCGGCCTCGGCCTCGGCGACGGCACCGTGCTGTGGCCGGAGCCGATCCTGCTCGGCCGCCGCGAACGTGCGCTCAGGGAGATCGCCGAGCGGCACGGCCTGGAGCACGTGTCGACGGACGTGGACGCGGTGCTCGCGGACCCGTCCGTCGACATCTACTTCGACTCCCAGGTCACCTCGGCCCGCGAGGAGTCGATCAAGAAGGCGATAGCGGCCGGCAAGCACATCTACACCGAGAAGCCCACGGCCACGGGGCTGGAGGGCGCCCTCGACCTCGCCCGCCTGGCCCACGCGAAGGGCATCAAGCACGGCGTCGTCCAGGACAAGATCTTCCTCCCCGGCCTCCTCAAGCTGAAGCGGCTCATCGACGGCGGCTTCTTCGGCCGGATCCTGTCCGTCCGGGGCGAGTTCGGCTACTGGGTCTTCGAGGGTGACTGGCAGCCCGCCCAGCGCCCCTCCTGGAACTACCGCGCCGAGGACGGCGGCGGCATCGTCGTCGACATGTTCCCGCACTGGGAATACGTGCTCCACGAGCTGTTCGGCCGGGTGACCTCCGTCCAGGCCCTGGCCACCACCCACATCCCGCAGCGCTGGGACGAGAACGGCAAGCCCTACGACGCCACCGCCGACGACGCGGCCTACGGCGTCTTCGAGCTCGAAGGCGGCGCGATCGCCCAGATCAACTCCTCCTGGGCGGTCCGCGTCAACCGCGACGAGCTGGTGGAATTCCAGGTCGACGGCACCGAGGGCTCGGCGGTCGCCGGCCTGCGCAACTGCCGCGTCCAGCACCGCAGCACCACCCCCAAGCCCGTCTGGAACCCGGACATCCCCGCCACCGAGGTCTTCCGGGACCAGTGGCAGGAGGTCCCGGACAACCAGGACTTCGACAACGGCTTCAAGGCCCAGTGGGAGCTGTTCCTCAAGCACGTCTACGCCGACGCGCCGTACCACTGGGACCTGCTGGCCGGCGCCCGTGGCGTACAACTGGCCGAGCTGGGCCTGAAGTCCTCGGCCGAGGGCCGCCGCCTCGACGTACCGGAGGTCTCCCTGTGACCATCCGACTGCCGGGCGCTGACGGCCGCTTGTGGACGTACGAGCCCCGAACCGAACCCCTGGCGCTCGCGCCGGGCACCCCCTTCACCTCCCGTACGGTCTTCTCGGCGGCGCACGTGGTCGCCGACCCGTTCGCGGACGTCTCGCCCGACTCGCCCGCCGCCGTCGACTGGGACGCCACCCTCGCCTTCCGCCGCCATCTGTGGTCCCACGGGCTCGGCGTCGCCGAGGCGATGGACACCGCCCAGCGCGGGATGGGCCTGGACTGGGCGGGCGCGGCCGAGCTGATCCGCCGGTCGGCGGCGGAGGCCCGGAGCGTCGGCGGCCGTATCGCCTGCGGCGTCGGCACCGACCAGATCACCGGCGGCACCCTGGCCGAGATCCGCGCGGCCTACGAGGAGCAGCTCGCGGTCGTCGAGGAGTCGGGCGCCCAGGCCATCCTGATGGCGTCCAGGGCGCTCGCGTCCGCCGTACGCGGCCCCGAGGACTACCTGGAGATCTACGGACATCTCCTGCGCCAGGCCGCCGAGCCGGTGATCCTGCACTGGCTGGGCCCGATGTTCGACCCGGCGCTGGAGGGCTACTGGGGCTCGTCCGACCTGGACGCCGCGACGGACACCTTCCTGGAGGTGATCTCGGCCCACCCCGACAAGGTCGACGGCATCAAGGTCTCGCTCCTGGACGCGCAGCGCGAGATCGACCTGAGGCGGAGGTTGCCGCAGGGTGTGCGCTGCTACACCGGCGACGACTTCCACTACCCCGAGCTGATCGCGGGCGACGGGAAGGGCTTCAGTCATGCCCTGCTCGGCATCTTCGACCCGCTGGGCCCCCTGGCGGCCGAGGCGGTCCGGGTGCTGGACACGGGGGACACGGCGGGCTTCCGCGCCCTGCTCGACCCCACGGTCGCCCTCTCCCGCCACCTCTTCCGGACCCCGACGCGCTTCTACAAGACGGGCGTCGTCTTCCTGGCCTGGCTCGCCGGCCACCAGTCGCATTTCACGATGGTCGGCGGCCTCCAGTCGGCCCGCTCCCTGCCGCACTTCGCCCGCGCCTACGAACTCGCCGACGGCCTTGGCCTGTTCCCGGACCCGAAGCTGGCCGAAGAACGCATGAAGAACCTGCTGTCGCTGTACGGGGTGATCCAGTGAGCACCGGACTCGAACGCCTCTCCATCAACCAGATGACGGTCAAGCAGCTGTCACTGCCCGAACTGGCCGACGCCTGCGTGCGGTTGGGCGTACCCGGCGTGGGCCTGTGGCGTGCGCCGGTCCAGTCGTACGGCGTGGAGGCGACCGCCAGGCTGGTGCGCGACGCGGGCCTGACGGTGACGACCCTGTGCCGGGGCGGCTTCTTCACGGCGATAGACCCGGCCGAGCGGGAGCAGGCCGTGGCCGACAACCGCCGGGCGATCGACGAGGCGGCCACGCTCGGCACGGACACTCTTGTCCTGGTCTCGGGCGGCCTGCCCGCAGGCTCGCGCGACCTGCACGGCGCCCGCGAGCGCATCGCCGACGCACTGGCGGAGCTGGGCCCGTACGCCGAGGAGCACGGCGTACGCCTGGCCATCGAGCCCCTGCACCCCATGTACGCGGCCGACCGCTGCGTGGTCTCGACCCTCGCCCAGGCCCTGGACCTCGCCGAGCGCTTCCCCGCGCACCAGGTGGGCGTGGCCGTGGACACGTACCACATCTGGTGGGACGACCGGGCCCCCGCCCAGATCGCCCGGGCGGGCGCGACGGGCCGCATCCACACCTTCCAGCTCGCCGACTGGACCACTCCGTTGCCCGAGGGCGTCCTGAACGGCCGGGGCCAGATCGGCGACGGCTCGATCGACATGCGGGAGTGGAAGGGGTACGTGGAGGCGGCGGGCTACACCGGCCCGATCGAGATCGAGCTGTTCAACGAGGGGTTGTGGGCCCGGGACGGGCGGGAGGTGCTGGCGGAGACGGCGGAGCGGTTCGTGACGTACGTAGCCGGATGACACCCGCCGGGCCCCTACCGGAGCAGGGCCCGCCACGGCGGTGCTCAGTGCTCGGGGTTGGGGTCACCGAAGTCGTGTGGAGGCTCGCATGTGGAACGTCCCGTTCTCGTCGCTGAGGACGGCACACCATTGCTGCGGCAAGCCCATCGCTGAACCGAGTGGGGCAGCGGAGTGAAAAATCCGGGTCCTGCGAATGAGGTGGGGCCGCAGGAGGTTAGAGCTCTGGACAACAGTCGTTGCTTGTGTTGTCTCCGCAGCCCGAGATGGCCTGGACCAAGCCGCACGGCCGACGACCGCCTCACACCGTGCCGATGTCGTGATGCCGTGATCTTGGAGGTCCCGTGTCGCCAGCCGATCCTGCCATCGATCGACTAGTGGAGTCCGCGCGCCATGCGCCTGAGGACCTGATTGCCCGGCTTGTGGAAAGCGACGACTTTCGCGAGTCGCGACTTGGGCAGGCAATCCGGGACGTTCAGAGAGCCCAACCGCACGCGGACGCCGCTGATGCGGGGAAGGTCATCGACCCGGTGACCCACGACCCCGCGTGGTGAAGCGCCCACACGCTCCGGCGCGAGGGCGGATTTTCGCGCTACTGGAGTTGGCCAGGGCCTGAAGGGAGCGCCTGTGGGCAGGAAGGCCGGCTCGGCCAGGGTGCTCGTGACCGACCTGGACGGCACGCTACTGGGAGGCGAAGGACCCGATCGGCGGCGTTTGCACGACGCCCTGATCCGGCACCCGGACATCACGGTGGTCTTCGCGACCGGACGCAGTCTTGCCTCCGTACAGGCGCTCCTGCGGGATGATCCCCTGGTGCCGTCCCCGCGCTGGATCATCGCCGACGTCGGGGCCAGCGTCATCGACGCCATCCGGATGGTTCACGTCGAAGCCCTGGAGGGGCAGCTGCGCGCGGGATGGCCGGGGGCCGACCGGGTTCGAGCAGCGCTGCGGCATTTCCCGCAGCTCGTGTACCAGGAGGGCGTGCCCCAGGAGGGCCGCTGTTCCTTCTATCTGATTCCCGAAGGTCTCTCGGACGACCTCAAGGACGCGGTGAAGTCGCTGGGATGCTCCTGGTCGTACGCCTCGGGCCGGTACTTCGACGTCCTGCCGGCCAGGGCGAGCAAAGGACGTGCACTGCGGCTGCTCGGTGACAGGCTGGGTTGGCCCCGGCAGGCGATGCTCGTGGCCGGGGACTCCCTCAACGACCTTTCGCTGTTCTCCCAGGGCACGAACGGGGTCGTGGTCGCCAATGCGGAGCCCTCTCTGGCTGCCGGCGTGCCCGCGATCGACAGGGTCCACCACTCCGCCCTGGACGGAGCTGCCGCCGTGCTGGAAGGGATGAAACGCCTCGGCTGGCTGGACCGACGATCGGTAGTCATCGGCTATCACCGCCCGCCCCTGCGCTGGCTCGACGGAGCCTGGCGACCACCTTCCAGTCCCAACGGCATCCTGCCGACCTTGCAGGCCGCTCTGACCGACAAACGCCTGGATGCCGTATGGGCAGCCGCCCACATCGGCGAAGCACCGCCGCCTGCCGAGCCGGATACAGCCACCGATGGCCTGCCGCTGTCCCTGCTGCCGCTATGTCCCGAACGGTGGGCGGGCTACTTTCACCGCGCCTGCAAAGAGACGCTCTGGCCAGTCCTGATGTCCCAGCCCGACCTCATCCGGTACCGGCGTGCCCACTGGGCCGACTACCAGGAGGTGAACGCCTCGTTCGCCCGCCATATCAGCTCCCTGGCCACGCAGGGAGGTACGGTCTGGTTGCACGACTACAACCTCTGGCTCGTACCGGCCGTTCTCAGAGCCCTGCGGCCCGACCTGGCCATCGGGCTGTTCCACCACACGCCCTTCCCCCGCCCGGATGTCTTCCGCCGTATCCCGGCAGCCGGGCAGCTGCTCGACTCACTCGCATGCCTGGACTGGGCCGGCTTCCACACCGCCGACTGCGCCGACAACTTCCGCCGGCTCCTCGCCGGCACCGCAAGGCCCACACCGCACGTCGGCGTGCACCCCCTGGGCATCGATCGCCATGCCGTCGCAGACCTCGCCAGGACCCGCCCCCAGCCGCAGCACGGGAACGACCGCAGCCAGCTGGTGCTGTCCGTGGAACGACTCGACTACGCCAAGGCGCCCGTCCACAAGATCCGTGCACTGGACGACCTCCTGGCCCACACCCCCGGGCTACGGGGACAGGTGCGCTACCGCCTGGTCTGCCCACCGCCGGAAATCGGCATCCGCGCCTACGACTCCACCCGCACAGAACTTGAGAACGCGATCACCCGAATCAACCACCGCTGGGGCACACGCGAGTGGGAGCCCGTCGACTACATCCCCCGTAATCTGGACTTCCCCGAGGTCGTCGATCACTACCTGGCAGCCGACGTGTTCTGGGTGACCTCACTCGCCGACGGGATGAACCTTACGGCCCAGGAATACATCGCCGCGCACCACGCCACCAACCGTCCTGGTGTTCTCATCCTGTCCCGTCACACGGGATTCGCGCAGCACACGGGAACCTCGGCCCTGCTCACCGATCCACTGCTTCCACAGGATCTGGTCGACACCCTCCGCACCGCACTGACCATGACGGTGTACGAACGCGCTGCGCACATCACACGCCTGGCGGGCCTGCTCGACATCCCGCCCCCAGCCCAGTGGGCCCACACAGTCATCGCCGCCATCCGTGGCGCCAGGGCATCGCTTCATTAGGCGGCAACCGGCCCGCACCGCCCTGTCGATCGCGTTGTCCGCCGCCGATCACCCGGATCTGCGCGATGCCGGACGAGCCGGAGCCGCCGAGCGCGGACTGCTCATCCAGTCCGCCGCGTACACGGTGGCGCGGCGGGGCGACAGGGACGGGATGCGGGAGCTGACCGACGAGGCCGCGGGCATCGCCCATCAGCTGGGCGGCGCCACCCTGCTGCGCGACCACGGCGGCGGCTTCAGCCCTCTCACCGTGCAACTCCATCGGATCTCCGCCGAGAACTATGCCGGCGACCCTCTGGCGGCGCTCGCCGCCGCCCGTTCCGTCTCGCTCAAGGCGCTGCCCAGCGTCGAGCGCCGCTCCCGCGCCCTGAGCGACATCGCCGTCACCTACGACCGGCTCGGCCGCAGCGACTGCATCCGCACCCTCCTGGCCGCCGAGCACTGCGCTCCCCAAGAGACCCACACCCGCCCGGCGACGAAGTCGCTCAGCCGCTGAGGTTGCCGTCCTTGACGGCGGTCACGAAGGATGTCCAGCCGTCCGTCGAGAAGACGAGGGCGGGCCCGGTGGTGTTCTTGCTGTCGCGGACGGGTACGACGGCGTGGCCACAGGCGATCTCCAGGCATTCATCGTTGGTGCCGCCGCTGTAGCTGGACTTGTACCACCCGGTGTATTCATTGCTCACCATGTGCGTGATCCTCCGCTGCCGCTCTGACGGCGGCCAGTGACTCCTGCTGCGACAACGCGTCGCTCAGGGCAAGAGCGTAGGAGGTCTGGCTGGCACTCACCAGCGCCGGATCGTCCATCAAGTTGCCGGTGAGAAAGCCTTCGACGTAGGCAACGGGGGCGGAGTCCTCGAAACTCATGAGCGTGAGCAGGCTCTGCTGGAGCGCGTGGGCCCCGACACCGAACGGCAGCACATGAAGCCGCAGTCGCCCTGCCTCGGCCATGTCCGCGATCTTGTGCAGCTGTACGGCCATGACCTTGGATCCGCCGACGCGGCGCCGTAGCACCGACTCGTCGAGCAGCGTCCAGATGACCGGCTGCTCGGGGCCGTCGAGGATTCGGCGGCGTTTTGTTCGGTTGACGAGGAACTCTTCAAGTTCCTCCGCCGTATAAGTCGGCCGGTACGCGCGGAAGAGCGCGCTCGCGTAGTCCTCGGTCTGGAATACGCCGGGAATCAACGCCAGCGCGAACTGCTGGATCAGTGTGGCCTGTTGCTCAAGCTCGGCCACGGCCGCGAAGCAGTCGTTGTACTTCGACTCCAAGTCCTCCAGCCACCGCGCGAAGAACCCGTCCGTCTTGAGCGCCTGGTCGATCCGCCGTGCGTCATCGGGCTTGGGCAGCCTCCTCCCCGCCTCGTAATGACTGATCAGCGTGGGCGAGCACACGACCAGTTCGCCCAGCTGCTCCTGGGTGAGCCCGGCTGCCACCCGCCGTAACCTCAGCTCCTCCCCGTACTTCTCGCGCGGCGTTCGCGGCCTGCGGTCAACGGTCATCCGGCCAACTCCCTTGCTGACAGGCTCAGTGTCAACTCCCCACCCCTAGAAGCGTAGCCACCGCCGACCCCACGCTGTGAGTGATTCGCCACAGAACGCAGTCACCGCAGGTGAGAAGGCAGGTCGGCATGACACATCTCCTGGCCCGGCTGGTCGAGCCATTGCTCCGGCTCTTCCTGCCCGCCCGAGGGCGACGGCGCCGTAAGCCGCTCGTACCGCCCCCGTGCGCGTACCCGTACTCGTGCCCGTACGCCGGCCGCCCGACGACGTACCGCAGAGACGAGGCTCCCCTCCGTGGCGAGGACAGCCCACTCGTCCGTCCCTATCTCGATCTCGTGGAGACCTACGCATGACCGAGCGCCTGCTTCCCTGGAACGGCGCGGAGGGCAAGCCGTGTTATCTCGTGGGCGACGGCACCGGGTTCGTCTCCCGGCTCGCGGACCAGATCGAGAGCGTGCAGCTCGGGATGGCGGGCGGCCTGCTGGACCATGCGGCCGAACTCCTCGCCGAGCAGCGGCTGACGCGCGAGGAGCTGCGCTATCTGGCCCGGCGGCTCAGCGAGTCCCTGGCGGACGTCAAGCGGGTCGCGGAGAGCAGGGGCGCACGGCTCGGTCGGAACGAGTGAACAGCACACGGTGAGGCTGTGCGCCCCGGCGGCGGCGTGCGTCGATAGGATCGCGGCGTTCCGACATGATCCATATCACCAGGAGACGTCTCATGTCCGAGGTCAGCTTCAAAGGAAACCCGGTTACCGTCGGCGGCACCTTCCCGCAGGGCGGTACCAAGGCACCGGCCTTCACCCTCGTGGCCAAGGACTTGGCGGATGTCTCGCTGGATGCCTACGCCGGCAAGCGCAAGGTCCTGAACATCTTCCCGAGCGTCGACACCGGTGTCTGTGCCGCTTCCGTGCGCAGGTTCAACCAGGTGGCGAACGACCTCGACAACACCGTGGTCCTGTGCATCTCCGCCGACCTGCCGTTCGCGCAGGCGCGCTTCTGCGGAGCCGAGGGGCTGTCCGATGTGGTCACCCTGTCCGCGATGCGCGGCCGTGAGTTCCTCGACAACTACGGTGTGGCGATCGAGTCCGGCCCGCTGAGCGGCCTGGCTGCCCGCGCCGTCGTCGTGCTCGATGCCGACAACCAGGTCATCCACGCGCAGTTGGTGCAGGAGATCACCAGCGAGCCCGACTACGACTCGGCCCTGGCTGCTCTTAGCTGATCGCCGCGGACTGCGGGGCGCTGCCCGAGCCGCTCACTCGGGTGGCGCCCTCGCTCAGGCCGTTTCGCTCCGGTCATCGGTTCTGATACGGGAGGGAAAGCCGAGAGGGCGGGTCAGAAGAACACCCCGCACCGCAACAGTACGTTCGCGTACGGCCGCGCCTCCCCGGTGCGGACGATCAGCCGGGCGCCCGCCGACAGCTCCTTCAGCCGCTCGTGCGGGACCAGGGCCAGGTCAGGGAAGAGGCCGTCCAGCAGGGACCGGTTGGGTCCGCGCAGCTCCTCCGCCGCCGTGGCGCCCTCCACCACCAGCTCGGCCAGCAGCCCGTCCAGGACCTCCGCGAACGACGGCACACCGGCGCGGAAGGCGAGGTCCACCACGCGCGGTCCGTCCGGTACCGGCATCCCGGCGTCGCACACCAGCACCCCGTCCCCGTGCCCCAACTCCGCGAGCGCACCGGACAGGTGCCGGTTGAGGATGCCCGCCTTCTTCACAGGGCGTCGACCTCCGCCGCCGTCGGGTACGACTCCTGCGCCCCCCGCTTCGTCACGGCCGCAGCGCCGACGCGGGCCGCGTAGGCCGCCGCCTCGGCCAAGCCGGAACCCGAGCCCAGCTTCCAGGCCAGCGCCGCTGTGAACGCGTCGCCCGCGCCCGTGGTGTCCACCGCGTCCACCCTCACCGACGGCACCCGCGTCACGCCGGAGGAATCGCACACCAGCGCCCCCTCCGCGCCCAGCGTCACCACCACCGAGCGCGGGCCCTTGGCCAGCAGAAGGCGTGCCCAGTCCGCGGGCTCCTCGCTCACGCAGGAGTCGCCGAGGATCACCCGGGCCTCGTGCTCGTTCACGATCAGCGGGTCGCAGGCCGCCAGCACCTCGGACGGCAACGGGCGCGGCGGGGACGGGTTCAGGACGAAACGGCTGCCCTCCGCGAGGTTCCGTACGACCTCCACGACCGTCTCCAGCGGGATCTCCAGCTGCGCCGACACCACCCGCGAGGCGAGGAAGAGGCTGACGGCGGCGGAGATGTCCGCGGGCATGAGATGGGCGTTGGCGCCGGGCGACACCACGATGCTGTTGTCCCCGCCGGGGTCGACGGTGATGAGCGCGACGCCCGTCGGCGCCCCGCCCACCAGCACGCCCACC
This sequence comes from Streptomyces cellostaticus, assembly GCF_001513965.1. GTDB lineage: Bacteria > Actinomycetota > Actinomycetes > Streptomycetales > Streptomycetaceae > Streptomyces > Streptomyces cellostaticus. The sequence goes on from NZ_KQ948028.1 coordinate 44,877, forward strand.
GTGTCCGCCCCGGCCGCCCGCAGCGAGTCGAGAAGCAGACGGCCGTGGGCATCGTCACCGACCCGGGCCAGCAGCGCCGTACGCGCCCCGAGCCGGGCGGCCGCGACCGCCTGGTTGGCGCCCTTGCCGCCCGGGTGGACGGCCAGATCGCCGCCGAGCACCGTTTCGCCGGCGGCCGGCCGCCGCTCGACGCCGATCACCAGGTCGGCATTGGCCGAACCCACGACCAGGAGGTCGTAGTCGTACATGGAAATGACTCCCCTAAGACCCAAGAGATGACCCGATGCGAGACGGCCCGATGCGAGACGCCCGAGGCGGGCGGCCGCCACCCATCGTGCACGACCGCCCGCCCGTTCGCCGTGGCTTCGTCCGTCAGCCGCTGAAGCCCGCCACGTTGTCCTTCGTGACGACCTTCACCGGCACCTTCACCGTGGACTGCACCTTCTTGCCCTGGACGGCCTTCAGCGCGTTGTCCACGGCGATCTTCCCCAGCTGGCTCGGCTGCTGCGCCACCGACGCGTACAGCGTGCCGTCCTTGACCGCCGTCAGGCCGTCCGGGGTGCCGTCGAAGCCGACGACCTGGACCGACCTGCCGGCCTTGGAACCCAGCGCCTTGATCGCGCCGAGGGCCATCTCGTCGTTGGCGGCGATGACGCCCTGTACGTCGGGGTGGGCCTGGAGGAGGTTCGACATCACGTCGAGGCCCTTGGTGCGGTCGAAGTCGGCGGGCTGCTGGGCCAGGACCTGGATGCCCGGGTAGGCCTTCAGCCCCTTGGTGAAACCTTCCGCCCGCTCGCGGGCGGCGGAGGTGCCCGCCTGGCCCTGGAGGATCACGATCCTGCCCCGGCCGCCCAGCTTCTCGGCGATCGTCCGGGCGGCCAGCTCGCCGCCGGCGACGTTGTCGGAGGCCACCAGGGCGTCCACCGTGGCCTGGTTGACGCCCCGGTCGACCGCGATGACCGGGATCCGCGCCTTGTCGGCGGCCTTCACCGAATTGCTCGCCGCATCCGAGTCCACGGGGTTGACGATGATCGCGCCGAGGTTCGAACTGGTGAAGTTCTGCAGCTGGTTGGCCTGCTGGGAGGCGTCGTTCTGGGCGTCCGTGACGGTCAGGTCCACGCCGAGCTTCTTCGCCTCGGCCTGGGCGCCGGCCCGGATCTGCACGAAGAAGGGGTTGTTGAGCGTGGACAGCGACAGGCCCATCTTCGGGGTCGCCGAGGACGCGGAGCCGCTGTGCAGGAACGAGGTCGCGCCGACGATCGCCACGGTGACCACGGCCGCGAGCGCGTACGTCGTCGCCTGCTTGCCCTTGTCGCCGCCCGAGCCGGCGGTCACCGCGCTCGCGCCCGCCTTGCGGCGCACGGTGTCCAGCAGCACCGCCAGCGCGATGACGACACCGATGACGACCTGTTGCCAGAAGGCGGAGACGCTGAGGAGGTTGAGGCCGTTCCTGAGGACCGCGAGGATCAGCGCGCCGATCAGCGTGCCGGACGCCTTGCCGGTGCCGCCCGCCAGCGAGGCACCGCCGATGACGACCGCGGCGATCGCGTCCAGTTCGTAGCCGTCGGCGGCCTGCGGCTGCGCGGAGGAGAGCCGGGCGGCCAGCACGATGCCCGCGGCGGCCGCGAACACGCCGGACAGGGCGTAGATGGCGAGCTTCTGCTTCTTCACGCGCAGGCCCGACAGGCGCGCGGCCTCCTCGTTGCCGCCGATCGCGTACATGGACCGGCCGATGTAGGTCCGGCCGAGCACGAAGGCCGCGATCAGGCCCATGACGACCATGACCAGCACCGGCACCGGCAGCCAGTCGCCGAGAGCGTCCCCGAGGTGGGAGACCGAGTCCGGGAAGGGGATGGGGATGCCCCCGGAGATCACCAGGGACAGGCCACGCGCCACCGACAGCATGGCGAGCGTCGCGATGAACGGCGGCAGCTTGCCGTAGGCGATCAGGAAGCCGTTGACCAGGCCCGCGACGATGCCGGTGGCGACGGCGAGGAGGACCGCGAGCGCGACCGGTACGCCGTGCTGTGTGGCGCTCCAGGCGAGGACGGTGGCGGACAGGGCCGCCACCGAGCCGACCGACAGGTCGATGCCCGCGGAGACGATCACGAAGGTCACACCGAAGGCCAGGATCGCCGTCACGGCAGCCTGGACGCCGACGTTGAGCAGGTTGTCCGTCGTCAGGAAGTCGCCGGACAGCGCCGACAGGGCGATGACCAGGACGATCAGCGCGGTCAGCGCGCCGTTGTCGAGCAGGAGGCGGCGCAGGCCGCCCGGGGCGCCACTCGCGCCCGTCGTGCTCTTGAGCGTGTCAGTGGCCACGAACGGCCTCCGTTTCCGTGGTGGGGTTGCTGACGGCGAGGGACATCACCGTGTCCTGGGTGGCCTCGTGGGCCGCGAGTTCGCCCGCGATCCGGCCCTGGGCCATCACCAGCACCCGGTCGCTCATGCCGAGCACCTCGGGCAGATCGCTGGAGATCATCAGGACGGCGGCCCCGGCGGCCGTGAGCTCATTGATCAGCTGGTAGATCTCGACCTTGGCGCCGACGTCGATGCCGCGCGTCGGCTCGTCGAGGATCAGCACCTTGGTGTCGGCCAGCAGCCACTTGCCGATGACGACCTTCTGCTGGTTGCCGCCGGACAACGTCCGTACGTGCTGGCCGAGTCCGGCCATCCGCACGCCCAGCTGCCCCGCGATCCGCCCGGCCGCCGCGCGCTGCCCCTTGAGGTCGACGAGCCCGGCCCGGGTCGCCCTGCGCATGGTCACCAGACCGAGGTTCTCCTCGACGGAGGCGTCCAGCACCAGCCCCTGGCCCTTGCGGTCCTCGGGCACGAGGCCGATCCCGGCGGCCATGGCCGCGTTCACGTCGTGCCGCCGCAGCTCGGTGCCGGAGACCTTCACGGCCCCCTTGTCGTAGGGGTCGGCGCCGAACACGGCCCGGACGACCTCGGTACGGCCCGCCCCGACGAGCCCGGCGATGCCGACCACCTCACCGGCGTGCACCTCGAAGCTCACGTCGTGGAAGACGCCGTCACGGGTGAGCCCCTCGACGGTGAGCAACGCGGCGCCCGTCTCGGCCCGTTCGCGCGGGTACTGCTGCTCGATGGAGCGGCCCACCATGAGCCGTACGAGTTCGTCCTCGGGCGTGGAGGCGGGGACCTGCCCGACACTCTTGCCGTCCCGGATGACGGTGACCCGGTCGCCGAGGGCCGCGATCTCCTCCAGGTGGTGGGTGATGAACACGATCCCGACGCCGTCCTCGCGCAGCGAGCGCACGATCGCGAAGAGCTTGTCGACCTCCTCCGAGGTGAGCACGGCGGTCGGCTCGTCCATGATGAGCACGCGCGCGTCCAGGCTGAGCGCCTTGGCGATCTCGACCATCTGGAGGCGGGCGATGCCAAGTTCGCGCACACGCGCGCGTGGCGACACGTTGACGCCCACGCGTGCGAGGAGCACCTCGGCGTCGGCCTCCATCCGCCCCCGGTCGATCATCCCGAAGCGGCGCGGCTGGCGGCCCAGGAAGATGTTCTCGGCGACCGTCAGATCGGGAACGAGGTTGAACTCCTGGTAGATGGTGGCGATCCCGAGGCGCTCGGAGTCCTGCGCACCGTGGATGCGCACCTCCTCGCCGCCGGCCAGGATCCGCCCGGCGTCGGGCGTGTAGGCACCGGAGAGCATCTTGATGAGCGTGCTCTTGCCCGCGCCGTTCTCACTGAGCAGCACGTGCACCTCGCCCCGGCGCAGGTCGAAGTCGACGCCGTCCAGCGCCACCACGCCCGGGAAGGTCTTGCGTATGCCCTCGATGCGCAGCAACTCGTCCGGGTTGCTCACGACGTGCTCCTTTGCACTGGGGAGGGGGACGGCTCCTGGGGAGCCGGCTCGCCGCACGAGCGGCGTACGACGAGACGGGCGGCGAAGGTGACGGACGCGGGGGGCCGTCCCTCGATGCGGTCGACCAGGGCCCGTACGGCGGCCCGGCCCAGCTCGCCCGTGGGCTGGGCGATCGCGGTGATCGGCGGATCGGTGTGCACGAACCACGGGATGTCGTCGAACGCGGCCAGCGCGATGTCGTCCGGAACGCGCAGCCCGCGCGCGCGGATCGCGTCCAGGGCACCGAGTGCCATCAGGTTGTCCGCGGCGAAGACGACCTCGGGCGGCTCGGGCAGATCGAGGAAGCCCTCGGTGACCCGGCGGCCGCTCTCGGCCTGGAAGTCGCCCTGGCCGGTGTAGGCGTCCGGGAGGGGGATCCCGTACTCCGCCATGGCCTCCCGGAAGGCCTCGACACGCTCGCTGCCGGTCGTGGTGGCCGCCGGTCCCGCGATGATCGCGAGCCGCCGGTGTCCGAGCCGGTGGAGATGGGCGACGAGATCCCGTACCGCCTCGCGCCCGTCGGCCCGTACGACCGGCACGTCCACCCCGGGGATCCACCGGTCCACGAACACCATCGGCGTCCCCGCGCGCGCGGCGTCCAGCATCAGCGGGGAGCCGCCGTCGGTGGGGGAGACGAGAAGCCCGTCGATCCGCCGGTCAAGCAGAGTCCGCACATGATGGTCCTGCAGGTCCGGCCGCTCGTCGGCATTACCGATGATCACGCTGTAGCCGAGCGCGCGGGCCTCCTCCTCGACGGAGCGGGCCAGCTCGGTGAAGTACGGGTTCAGTACGTCGCTGATGACCAGGCCGAGGGTGTGGGTCTGGTCGGTGCGCAGGGAACGGGCGACGGCGTTCGGGCGGTAGCCCAGGGCCTCGACGGCGGCCAGTACGCGGGTGCGTGCGTCCGCACTGACCGACGGGTGCTCGTTCAGGACGCGCGAGACCGTGGCGACGGAGACGCCTGCCTCGGCAGCGACGTCCTTGATGCTCGCCATGCGCCGCTCCACCTCCTCGTGGAAGCCTCGTGGAAGCTTCTGGAATCGATTACATCGATGTGTACGGAGGATTGGAATCGATTACACAGGAGTTAATCAAGCCCTCAACCACCTCCCGAGACCGGATCGTGATGAACCGCGCTCATACGAGCGCAGCGCGATCGGAGGGCCGCCCGCTCAACGGCGGTCACCGGCACGGGAGATGACGAGGATGCAGACTGCCCCGGCCCCGATGAGTACTCAGCCCGGCAGCCCGCCCAGTACGGCCGCTCCCGGCGTGGGGCCCCGCCTGACGCACCCGCTTCAGCGCGCCCGGCCCGGTCGCGCCGGCTCGTCCGGCACGGCAGCGGCCATCTCGGCGGCGGCCCCCGGGACGGACAGCGTCCCGGTCGCCGCGAGGGCCGACTCGGCCGCGACGACCAGCGGCAGCGGGGCGTGCCAGGCCCGCACGGAAGGGCGGGAGGTCGCAGGCGTGGCAACCGGGAACGTCTGGAGGCGGCGTTCGGCGCCGGTGAACGGGACGTGGCGATCGCCTACGACAACGGCGTGCGCAGCCTCGGCCCGCACACGGTCGTCGGCCACGACGGGACAGTGCTGATCACGGCGGTCCGACACCCGCCGGCACACGGCGGGCCGCGCACGCCCCGGGATCTGCTCGCCCACCCCTTCCTCGTCCCGGACCGCGGCTGCACCGCCGAGATGCTGGTCGACGGGTTCGGCCGGGACCTGCCGGCCGGGGCCCGGCTCAGCACCGTCCAGGTCCCGGTCGCCGCCCTGCTGCCCCGGCAGGCCGTCTCCCGCGAGCTGGAGGACGGCGACCTGGTCGAGATCCCGCTCACCGAGCCCCTGTGCCCGGTCGCCCTGGTCGCCCAGCGGCGCCCCCGGCCGGGCCCCGCCGAACCCGCCGTACGCGCCCGCTGGACGTGGCCCGCCGCGCGGACCCGTTGCCGGGCGTGCCTGCCCGGGTGTCCTGAGCCGGGTCCGGTTGTCAGTCGGCGCCGGTACCTTCGGATCATGGCCAATCAGGCAGGGGCGGGGAACCCCACGGGTGAACGGCGGCTCGCCGTGCTCGAGGGCGTGCTGGAGCGGATCACGTACGCCAACGAGGAGAACGGCTACACGGTCGCCCGCGTCGACACCGGCAGAGGAGCGGGCGACCTCCTCACGGTCGTCGGCGCGCTGCTCGGCGCCCAGGTGGGGGAGTCGCTGCGGATGGAGGGGCGGTGGGGGTCGCATCCGCAGTACGGAAAGCAGTTCACCGTCGAGAACTACACGACCGTGCTGCCCGCCACCGTTCAGGGGATTCGGCGGTACCTCGGGTCCGGGCTGGTCAAGGGCATCGGGCCGGTGTTCGCCGACCGCATCACCCAGCACTTCGGCGTGGACACCCTGCAGATCATCGAGGAGGAGCCCAAGCGGCTCATCGAGGTGCCGGGCCTCGGTCCCAAGCGCACCAAGAAGATCGCCGACGCCTGGGAGGAGCAGAAGGCGATCAAGGAGGTCATGCTCTTCCTCCAGACCGTCGAGGTGTCGACCTCCATCGCCGTACGCATCTACAAGAAGTACGGCGACTCCTCGATCTCGGTCGTGAAGAACCAGCCGTACCGGCTGGCCTCCGACGTCTGGGGCATCGGATTCCTCACCGCCGACCGGATCGCCCAGTCCGTCGGCATCCCGCACGACAGCCCCGAGCGGGTGAAGGCGGGGCTTCAGTACGCGTTGTCCCAGTCCACCGACCAAGGACACTGCTACCTCCCCGAGGAACGGCTGATCGCCGACGCGGTGAAGCTGCTCCAGGTGGACACCGGGCTTGTCATCGAGTGCCTCGCGGAGCTCGCCGAGCCTTCGGAGGAGGGGGACGAGCCCGGGGTCGTACGAGAGAAGGTGCCGGGGCCGGACGGCGGCGAGCCCGTCACCGCCGTCTACCTCGTCCCCTTCCACCGCGCGGAACTCTCCCTCTCCGCCCAGCTGCTGCGGCTCCTGCGCACCGGCGAGGACCGGATGCCCGGCTTCCGGGACGTGGCCTGGGACAAGGCGCTCGCCTGGCTGAAGGACCGTACGGGTGCCGAACTGGCCCCCGAGCAGGAGGCCGCCGTGAAGCTCGCGCTGACCGAGAAGGTCGCCGTGCTCACTGGCGGTCCCGGCTGCGGCAAGTCCTTCACGGTCCGCTCGATCGTGGAGCTGGCCCGCGCCAGGCGCGCCAAGGTGCTGCTCGCGGCCCCCACCGGCCGCGCGGCCAAGCGGCTGGCCGAGCTGACGGGCGCCGAGGCCTCCACCGTCCACCGGCTGCTGGAGCTGAAGCCCGGCGGCGACGCGGCCTACGACCGGGACCGCCCGCTGGATGCCGACCTGGTGGTCGTGGACGAGGCGTCCATGCTGGACCTGCTCCTCGCGAACAAACTGGTGAAGGCCGTGCCTCCGGGGGCGCATCTGCTGTTCGTGGGGGATGTCGACCAGTTGCCCAGCGTCGGCGCGGGGGAGGTGCTGCGCGACCTGCTGGCCGACGGCAGCCCGATCCCGGCGGTGCGGCTCACCCGGGTCTTCCGGCAGGCCCAGCAGTCCGGCGTGGTGACCAACGCGCACCGGATCAACGCCGGGCAGCATCCGCTCACCGACGGCATGAAGGACTTCTTCCTCTTCGTCGAGGACGACACCGAGGAGGCCGGCCGGCTCACCGTGGACGTGGCCGCCCGGCGCATTCCGGCGAAGTTCGGCCTCGACCCGCGCCGGGACGTGCAGGTCCTCGCGCCCATGCACCGCGGCCCGGCCGGCGCCGGCGTGCTCAACGGCCTGCTCCAGCAGGCCATCACGCCGGGACGGCCCGACCTGGCGGAGAAGCGGTTCGGCGGCCGGGTCTTCCGCGTCGGCGACAAGGTCACCCAGATCCGCAACAATTACGAGAAGGGGAAGAACGGCGTCTTCAACGGCACCGTGGGCGTGGTCACCTCGCTCGATCCGGTCGACCAGCGTCTGACGGTGCTGACGGACGAGGACGAGGAGGTTCCGTACGAATTCGATGAACTGGACGAACTGGCGCACGCGTACGCGGTCACCATTCACCGTTCGCAGGGAAGTGAATATCCCGCCGTGGTGATCCCCGTCACCACCGGAGCCTGGATGATGCTCCAGCGGAACCTGCTGTACACGGCGGTGACACGGGCGAAGCGGCTGGTCGTCCTCGTCGGTTCACGCAAGGCGATCGGACAGGCGGTGCGCACGGTGTCCGCGGGGCGGCGTTGCACGGCGCTGGACCACAGGCTTCGCGGCTCCTGACGGCCGAAGACCCGGCTCTGACCAGGGGTGGCGACCTGCATCACAAAAAATGATCGATCAAATGAGTCGTGAAGGTCACAGAGCACTTCCAGATGCTGGTCAAAGGGGGCAGGATGAGCAGGTTGGCGGCACTGAGTGCCGCCAAAAGGCCCAATGGTCGACCCCGAGTGCACTCTCCTGAGCCAAATGGGGGATGGTAGAGACAGTCAGGGCACCTCGAAGATGAGGCACTACGTCGGGTGAGGGAAGACGTGAGCGACAACTCTGTAGTACTGCGGTACGGCGACGGCGAGTACACCTACCCGGTGGTCGACAGCACCGTCGGTGACACGGGCTTCGACATCGGGAAGCTCCGCGCCCAGACCGGTCTGGTGACGCTGGACAGCGGTTACGGCAACACGGCCGCCTATAAATCCGCCGTCACCTACCTCGACGGCGAGGCGGGCATCCTCCGCTACCGCGGCTACCCCATCGAGCAGCTGGCCGAGCGCTCCACCTTCCTTGAGGTGGCCTACCTGCTGATCAACGGCGAGCTGCCGACCGTCGACGAGCTGACGACGTTCAAGAACGACATCACGCGGCACACCCTGCTGCACGAGGACGTCAAGAACTTCTACAAAGGCTTCCCGCGCGACGCCCACCCGATGGCCATGCTGTCCTCGGTCGTCTCGGCGCTGTCCACGTTCTACCAGGACAGCCACAACCCGTTCGACGAGAAGCAGCGCAACCTCTCCACCATCCGCCTGCTCGCCAAGCTCCCGACGATCGCTGCGTACGCGTACAAGAAGTCGATCGGCCACCCGTTCGTCTACCCGCGCAACGACCTCGGCTACGTCGAGAACTTCCTGCGCATGACCTTCTCGGTCCCGGCGCAGGAGTACGACCTCGACCCGGTCGTCGTCTCCGCGCTCGACAAGCTGCTGATCCTGCACGCCGACCACGAGCAGAACTGTTCGACCTCGACGGTCCGCCTGGTCGGCTCGTCGCAGGCGAACATGTTCGCGTCGATCTCGGCCGGCATCTCCGCCCTGTGGGGCCCCCTGCACGGCGGCGCCAACCAGTCCGTCCTGGAGATGCTGGAAGGCATCCAGGAGAACGGCGGCGATGTCGACGCCTTCATCCGCAAGGTGAAGAACAAGGAGGACGGCGTCCGCCTGATGGGCTTCGGCCACCGGGTCTACAAGAGCTTCGACCCGCGCGCCAAGATCATCAAGGCCGCCGCGCACGACGTCCTCTCCGCCCTCGGCAAGTCCGACGATCTGCTGGACATCGCGCTCAAGCTGGAGGAGCACGCGCTCTCCGACGACTACTTCGTCTCGCGCAACCTCTACCCGAACGTCGACTTCTACACCGGCCTGATCTACCGCGCGATGGGCTTCCCGACCGAGATGTTCACGGTCCTGTTCGCCCTCGGCCGGCTGCCGGGCTGGATCGCCCAGTGGACCGAGATGATCAAGGAGCCCGGTTCCCGCATCGGCCGCCCGCGCCAGATCTACACCGGTGTGGTGGAGCGCGACTTCGTTCCGGTCGAGGAGCGCTGACACCAGCCGGTGGGGGGCGCCATTTCTCTGGTGCCCCGCCACTCGGGCGCGTCTCCCGCGGTTCCGGGGGCGCTGAACGCACTGAGCACGAGGGCCTGCCTGTCTGGTGGGCCCTGAGTCAGTGGTGAAGAGCGAAAAGCAGAAGGCGCCCTGAGCCGTCAGTCCCCCCACGGGCCGACGACCAGGGCGCCTTCCCATGTCCCGGTGCGGATTCCCCCCACGGGATCCGGCCGGGCGCTCGGAGAGGACAGCGCCTGAAATCGCTGTCTGAGCACAACGAGCAAAACCCGTCGTACTCCAGTGATGCGGTGCGGTCTGCCGGGACAACGCACGCAGGGAGGGCCGCTCAAAGCTTCCCGGTGTACGTGCCCCGGCAACGCATCTCTGAGGAAGTCCCCCAAGACATCCCCAGATGCCAGTCAGCGCCCCCCAAGACGCTGGTCTGACATCGCCAACTTAGACCTTCGAACCCCTTCGATGGTTACGTTCGCATCACTGTGATCTGCGTCTCTTGCATATGTCCTTTAGGTACGCAAGAGCCCCGATACCGCGATCGAGGACCAAGCGTAAGGATGATGCGCGAGCCTTGTGAAGAGCTTATGTGAGGCTCGCGCATGACTCTAGAGGGACTCTTACTTCGGCTGCGGCTAACCCCGGGTAACCTCGGGCGACTTCAGCGGAAGCGGCGCAGCCGCAGGCTGTTGGTCACCACGAACACCGAGGAGAACGCCATCGCGGCGCCCGCGATCATCGGGTTCAGCAGGCCCGCGGCAGCCAGCGGCAGCGCGGCCACGTTGTATCCGAACGCCCACACCAGGTTGCCCTTGATGGTGGCGAGGGTGCGCCGGGAGAGCCGGATGGCGTCCGCGGCCACCCTGAGGTCCCCGCGCACCAGCGTCAGATCGCCGGCCTCGATCGCCGCGTCCGTGCCGGTCCCCATGGCGAGTCCCAGGTCGGCGGTGGCCAGCGCGGCCGCGTCGTTGACGCCGTCGCCGACCATGGCCACGGTCCGTCCCTCGCCCTGCAGCCGCCGTACGACGTCCACCTTGTCCTCGGGCAGCACCTCGGCGATCACCTCGTCGATACCGACGGCCTGCGCGACCGCCTCGGCGACCGTCCGGTTGTCCCCGGTGAGCAGCACCGGCGTGAGCCCGAGGGCGCGCAGCTCGCGCACCGCCTCGGCGCTGGTCTCCTTGACCGCGTCGGCGACGGCGAGGACACCGCGGGCCCGCCCGTCCCAGCCGACCGTGACGGCCGTACGGCCCTCCTGCTCGGCCTGGCGCCGGGCCTGGGCCAACTCCTCCGGGAGCGCGTCGAACAACCGCCCCACGGCCACCTCACGGCCTTCCACGCGCCCGCGTACGCCCCGCCCGGGGACGTTCTCGAAGTGCTCGGCCCCCGGCAGTGCTCCGGTGCGCTCCTCGGCGCCCGCGGCGATCGCCCGGGCGACGGGATGCTCGGAGGCGTGCTCCAGGGCGCCCGCGAGCCGCAGCACCTCCTTCGCGTCCTCGCCGTCGGCGGCGTACACCTCCTGGAGGGTCATGCGGCCGCTGGTGACCGTGCCGGTCTTGTCCAGGACGACGGTGTCGACGCGCCGCGTGGACTCCAGCACCTCGGGGCCCTTGATCAGGATGCCGAGCTGGGCGCCCCGCCCGGTGCCGACCATCAGCGCTGTCGGCGTGGCGAGGCCCAGCGCGCAGGGGCAGGCGATGATCAGGACGGCGACGGCGGCCGTGAACGCGGCGACGCTGTCCCCGGTGACGCCCAGCCAGGCGCCGAAGGTGGCGACCGCGATGAGCATGACCACGGGGACGAAGACGGCGGAGATCCGGTCCGCGAGGCGCTGCACCTCGGCCTTGCCGTTCTGCGCGTCCTCCACCAGCCTCGCCATCCGGGCGAGCTGCGTGTCGGCGCCGACCCGGGTCGCCTCCACCACCAGCCGGCCGCCGGCGTTGACCGTGGCGCCGGTGACCTGGTCGCCGGGGCCGACGTCCACCGGCACCGACTCGCCGGTCAGCATGGACGCGTCCACCGCGGAGACGCCCTCGACGACCGTGCCGTCGGTGGCGATCTTCTCGCCGGGCCGTACGACGAACCGGTCGCCCACGGTCAGCGAGGCCACCGGCACGCGCTCCTCGCGCCCTGCCCGCAGTACGGCGACGTCCTTGGCGCCCAGCTCCATCAGGGCCCTGAGGGCCGCGCCCGCACGCCGCTTGGAGCGGGCCTCCAGATAGCGGCCCAGCAGGATCAGCGCGACGACTCCGGCGGCCACTTCGAGGTAGATGGTCGAGGCGCCGTCCATGCGCGAGACGGTGAACCGGAACTCGTCGTGCATGCCCGGCATGCCCGCGTCGCCGAAGAACAGTGCCCACAGCGACCAGCCGAACGCGGCCAGCGTGCCGACCGAGACCAGCGTGTCCATGGTGGCCGCGCCGTGCCGGAGGTTGGTCCAGGCGGCCTGGTGGAACGGCCGGCCGCCCCAGACGACGACCGGCGCGGCGAGCGTGAGCGAGAGCCACTGCCAGTTGTCGAACTGGAGCGAGGGCACCATGGCGAGCAGGACGACGGGGGCGGCGAGCAGCGCGGAGACGAGCAGGCGGTGCCGGAGGGCGGCGAGCTCGGGGTCCTGCCCGGAGGTCTGCGGCGTCTCGGGTTCGGGCTCCGGCGGCGGGGGCTCCTCGGCGGTGTAGCCGGTCTTCACCACGGTCGCGATCAGGTCGGCGACCTGGACGCCCCCGGTGTAGCTGACCTTCGCCTTCTCCGTCGCGAAGTTCACGGTGGCGCTCACGCCGTCCATGCGGTTGAGCTTCTTCTCCACCCGGGCGGCGCAGGAGGCACAGGTCATCCCTCCGATGAGCAGCTCGACCTCGGACGTGCCGCCTATCGCGCTCGTTGTCCCTGTCTCTGCGGTGGTGCTGGTCATGTCCGGACTCCAGACATCGGACCGGGCCGTACGGATCCAGTATCAGCTGGTCGGGACGGCCCGGTCGGGGAAAGGTTTCGGGGCCCGCGCGCGGGGGCGGGCCCGGTCACTCGGGGTCCTGCTCTCGGTCCTGCTCACAGGCCGTGCTTGCCGTGCTTCTCGGGCCTTGTTCCTCGGGACTTCTTCCTCGGCCGTGCTTCTCAGGCCGTGGCGGCGAGCTCGAAGCCGGCCTCGTCCACGGCGGCGCGGACGGCCTCGTCGTCGAGCGGGGCCGCGGAGACGACGGTCACCTCGCCGGTCGACGCGACTGCCTTGACCGAGCTGACGCCGGGAATCTGGGAGATCTCACCGGAGACGGAGCCCTCGCAGTGGCCACAGCTCATGCCGGTCACCTTGTAGACGGTGGTGACGGAGTCCGAAGCGTCGGTCTGAACGGTCATGTCGTTGCTCCTCGTCGTGGCATGTGGGGCCGATGGGGCCCGCGGTGGGCCCCCACGCTTCCCACACTATACCCCTAGGGGGTATTTCTCCAAGAGGAGTCCCGGTGTGCCAGCGACCGGATCCAGGCGATGCCGAGCAGGGCGACGAGTGCCAGGCCGCCCACCGAGAACAGCGTGAACAGGTGCTCCTGTGCGGCGCTGGGCCGCGGGATGTACCCCTGCGCGAACGGTTCCCGGTCCAGGCCGGCGCCGGACAGGCGGGCCACCAGCCAGATCGCGATGCCGTGCGTGGCGTCCCACAGAGCGTGCAGCAGACAGACGCCGAGGCAGGCGGTCACGACCGGCGTGGCGAGGCGGAAGTGCCCGTTCGGGCGGCGGCGGGCGAGCAGCGCGCCGCCCGCGATCGCCGTCCACAGGCCGTGTCCGAAGGGGGCGAGCGGTTCGCGCAGGATCTCCGTCTCCAGCAGTGCCCGCAGGCCGATGCCGTCTGTGGAGGCGGCCGCGGCGAAGGCGTGGCCGCAGCTCTCCAGGGCCGCGAAGCCGAAGCCGACGGCCGCGCCGAGCACCAGTCCCGCCCGCATCCCGCGGATCCCCGGCAGCCGGCGCAGCACGAACACCAACGCGCCCAGTTTGGCCGCCTCCTCGGTCAGGCCGACGGCGGTGAACATCCCGAGGGAGGGGCGGAGCAGGGAGGAGTCCGTCAGCGAGGCGCCGAGCACGCCGAGCACGCCGCCGGCCAGGAAGCAGCCGAGGATCGCGCTGACGCCCAGGTCCCGGCCGTGCCACTCGTACGCCCACAGCACGAAGACGACGGGGACCAGGAAGCCGCCGAGCAGGATGAGCGTGGGCAGCAGTGCGGTGTTCTGCGTCGTGTACGTCACCAGCGCGGCCGGCGCCCACAGGGCGAGCCCGCCGCCCAGGCAGCGCTTCCACAGGCCGGCGCCGATGCGCGGGTACGGCGGTGGAGGCTGCTGCGGGCTGGGAATGCGGGCCCGGGGCATGCCGGGCGGCGGAGAGTGGGTCACGGCGGGTCCCCTCGGGCGGCTCCTGCTGGGCGATTTATCCGCACTGTAGGCAGATGCGCCCTGTGTCGCAGTCCGGGGACCCCCGTGGGGTCACGTACGGCCGAGCCGGTCGCCCACCAGTGGTCCGAGGTAGCGGACCAGTACGTCCTTGACCTCCTGGACGTACGCCGCGCGCTCCGCGCCCTCGTGGGCGAGGACCAGCTCCAGGCCGGCCTTGTAGATGCCGAGGCAGACGTGGGCCGTGCGCGTGACGTCGGCCGGGGAGGCGCCGGGCATGAGGGAGGCGAGCAGGCCCTCGATACGGCCGACCAGGGTGGCGTGCAGCTGGTCGTGTGCCTCGGTGATGCCGCCGGGCATGTCGGGGCCGTGCATCAGCGCGAAGAACACCGGGTGCTCGGTGTTGAAGGCCATGAAGCGGTCGACGGCCGCGCCGACGGCCTCCTCCAGCGGAGTGGCCGGGGCGACGGGGGCGAGCGCCTCGCCGTAGGCCTCCCGCATCTCGTGTACGAGCCGTTCGCCCAGCTCGATCGCGATCGCTTCCTTGTTCGGGAAGAACTGGTAGAGCGTGCCCGGCGAGACGCCCGCCTCGCGGGCGATGGCGTTGGTGCTGGCGGCGGTGTAACCGGTGGTGCAGAAGACCTGGGCGGCGGCCGCGAGGAGCTGTGCGATACGGCGTTCGCCGCGTGCTTGGCGGCGGCGCGGCTGCCCCTTCTCCGGCCGCTCCTTCTCCGAGGTGTCGGACACGCGTTATCCCCAGCTCTCCGAAGGCGATTGACAAACGCGAGTGGTCGCTCGCATTCTGGAGAAACGCGAGCGATCTCTCGTGTTTGCCAGTTTATGGCCATGACCGACCCGTGCTGCCTGCCTGTTCGGACATGGGTCACGGTGAAGGGGACACCGCACGATGACCGAAGTCAACAAGGCACAGCTCACGGGGGACGGACCGCCCCGGCCCGGCGGCTGGACGCGATTCGTCACCGCCCGCCCGCGCCTGTCGCTGCTGGTGGCCCTGCTGCTCACCGCGCTCGCCGTGCTGGCCGGCAGCGGGGTCGCGGACCATCTGGGCAGCGGCGGCTGGGAGGACCCGGCCGCCGAGTCGACGTACGCGACCAAGGCACTGGAGCGCGAGTTCCCCGGCTCCCAGCCCAATCTGCTGCTCCTGGTCGACTCCGGCCACGTCTCGGTAGACGATCCGGCGGTCGCCGCCCAGGCCCGCGAGCTGACCGGGCGCCTGGCCACGGAGCAGGGCGTGACCGGAGTCGGCTCCTACTGGCAGTCCGGATCGCCGGGCCTGCGCGCCAAGGACGGCCACGAAGCACTGATCGCCGCCCGCATCACCGGCGACGAGAACGCGATGGGCAAGACCCTGGACCGCATAGCGCCCCACTACCGGGGCGCGCACGGCCCGGTCCGGGTGAAGGTCGGCGGCATCGTCGCGGTCCGGCACGAGATGCAGACGATCATCAAGGAGGACCTGACCCGGGCCGAGATGATCGCCCTGCCCATCACGCTGGTCCTGCTGGTGATGGTCTTCGGCAGCGCGGTCGCGGCCCTGCTGCCCCTGGGCATCGGCATCGTCGCCATCCTCGGCACGAACGCGGTGCTGCGCGGGCTGACGTCCTTCACCGACGTCTCGGTCTTCGCGCTGAACCTCACCACGGCCCTCGGCCTCGGCCTCGCCATCGACTACGCGCTGTTCATCGTCCGCCGCTACCGCGAGGAACTGTCCACCGGCGCCGCCCCGCAGACCGCCATCGGCACGACCCTGCGCACGGCCGGCCGTACGGTGCTCTTCTCCGCCCTCACGGTCGCGGTGTCCCTGGCCGCCATGATGGTCTTCCCGCAGTACTTCCTGCGGTCCTTCGCCTACGCCGGCATCGCCGTGGTCCTGCTCGCCGCGGCGGCCGCCCTGATCCTGCTCCCGGCGGCCCTGATCCTGCTCGGCCACCGGGTCAACTCCCTGGACCTGCGCCGCCTCTTCCGCCGTGACCCGAAGCCTTCCGGCGCCGAAGGCACGGCCTGGGCCAGGGGCGCCGGCCTGGTGATGCGCCGCGCCCCGCTCTTCGCGCTCGGCACCACCGCCCTGCTGGTGATCCTCGGACTGCCTTTCCTCGGCGTGAAGTTCGGCACCGCCGACGACCGCCAGCTGCCCTCGGGCGCCGAGTCGCACGTGGTGCAGCAGCACCTGCGCGACGGCTTCCCGGGCAGCCCCGGCGGCGGCCTGGAGGTCCTCGCCGAGGGCAGGGCCGACGGCGCCCAGTACGCCGCCTACAAGCAGCAGGTGGCCGCCCTGCCCGAGGTGGTCCGGGTGGACGGCCCGCTGGTCAAGGGCGACTCGGCGTACTTCACGGTGCAGCCGAAGGGCGAGGCCGTCGGCGACGGCGCCCAGCGCCTGGTCGGCGACCTGCGCTCCCTGAAGGCCCCCTTCGACACCAAGGTGACCGGCACGGCCGCCGTCCTGGTCGACTCCAAGCACGCGATAGGCGAACGCCTGCCCTGGGCGGCCGCGTTCATCGCGATCGTCACCCTGCTGCTGGTCTTCCTGCTCACCGGCAGCGTGCTCATACCCCTCCAGGCGGTGGTGCTCAACGCGCTCAGTCTGACGGCGATGTTCGGCGCGGTGGTCTGGGTCTTCCAGGACGGCCATCTGTCCGGCGCGCTCGGCTTCACCAGCCCCGGCTCGATAGAGACCACCCTGCCCGTGCTGATGTTCTGCGTGGCCTTCGGCCTCTCCATGGACTACGGCGTGTTCCTGCTCTCCCGCATCAAGGAGGAGTACGACCGCACCGGCGACCACAACGAGGCGGTCCGCCACGGGCTCCAGCGCACGGGCGGGCTGATCACCGCGGCGGCGGTCATCCTCGCGGTGGTGATGGTCGCCATCGGCACCTCGCGGGTCACCAACACCAAGATGCTGGGCCTCGGCATCGCGCTCGCGGTGCTGATGGACGCGATGGTCGTGCGCAGCCTCCTGGTCCCGGCGATCATGCGGCTCACGGGCCGTGCCACTTGGTGGGCCCCGGCCCCGCTGCGCCGCTTCCACCAGCGGTTCGGCCTGAGCGAGGGCGAGCCGGCCGCGCCCGCGGAGGTGAAGGAGACGGCGGGAGTGTGAGGAGGGCGGCTTCCATGGCAGTGTGGGGCCCATGAGAGCCGTGGTGTTCGAGCAGTTCGGGGAGCCGGCCGGGGTGCGGGAGGTGCCGGATCCGGAGCCCGCCGAGCACGGGGTGGTGGTGCGGGTCGAGGCGACCGGGCTGTGCCGCAGCGACTGGCACGGCTGGATGGGCCACGACTCGGACATCACGCTGCCGCACGTGCCGGGGCACGAACTCGCCGGTGTTGTCGAGGCGGTGGGCGCCCGGGTGACCGGATGGCGGCCCGGCGACCGGGTCACCGTGCCGTTCGTCTGCGCCTGCGGCAGCTGTCCGTCCTGTGCGGCCGGCGACCAGCAGGTGTGCGAGCACCAGACCCAGCCCGGCTTCCACCACTGGGGATCCTTCGCCCAGTACGTGGCCCTCGACCACGCCGACGTGAACCTGGTCGCGGTCCCGGACGGGATGACGTACGCCACGGCCGCCGGGCTCGGCTGCCGCTTCGCCACCGCCTTCCGTGCGGTGGTGCAGCAGGGCCGGGTGGCGGCGGGGGAGTGGGTCGCGGTGCACGGCTGCGGCGGGGTCGGGCTGTCGGCAGTGATGATCGCGGCGGCCTCGGGAGCGCGGGTGGTCGCCGTCGACGTCTCGCCCCAGGCCCTGGATCTGGCAAGGAAGTTCGGGGCCGCGGAGTGCGTGGACGCGGCGCGCACGCCGCAGACGGCGCAGGCGGTCCGCGAGGTGACCGGCGGTGGCGCCCACCTCTCCCTCGACGCGCTCGGCTCGCCCGTCACCTGCGCGGCCTCGGTGAACGGCCTGCGCCGCCGAGGCCGGCACGTCCAGGTGGGCCTGCTGCCCTCGCCCGACGGGACGACCCCCGTCCCCATGGCCCGGGCGATCGCCCTGGAGCTGGAACTCCTCGGCAGCCACGGGATGGCCGCGCACACCTACCCGGCGATGCTGGAACTGGTCCGCGCGGGTGTCCTGCGTCCCGATCTCCTGGTGACGTCGACGATCACCCTGGACGAAACCCCGTCCGCGCTGGCCGCGATGGGCACGGCACCCGGCGGGGGAGTGACGGTCATCGAGCCCTGGAGCTGAGGGCGGCCCACTCGTGGTCGAGGACGGCCATCAGGACCTCGTCCACCCAGCCGCCGTCCCTGGGCAGTGCCTCCCTCCGCACTCCTTCCACCGCGAAGCCGACCTTCTCGTACACGTGCCGGGCCCGGTTGTTGTCGCCGTACACCTCCAGCTGGACGCGGTGCAGACCTAGTTGCTCGAAGCCGTACCCGACGATCAGCCGCATCGCCTCGGTGCCGAGCCCCCGGCCGCGCCCGCGAGGCCCGATGAGCGTGCGGAACATGCAGCTGCGCATGGCGGGATCCCACTCGTGCAGGACGACTTCACCGACGAGTTCGCCGGTCGCGAGGTCGGTGACGGCCAGGTCGAGCCGGTCGGGTGCCGAGGCTCGGGAGCCGTACCAGGACCGCACCCGCTCCAGGGTGAGGTCGTTGGACGGGTCGTAGGTGAAGTGGAGGACCTCGGGGTCTTCGATGATCTCCCACATGGTGTCGGCATCGGACTCGGTGAAGGGCCGCAGGACCGTCTTCTGGCCGGTCAGGGTGGGTTTGACGGAGAAGCTCATGGGGTGACTGTGCCCCACGTGGCAGGCGGGGCACAGCTGTTTTTCCGGGCAGCCGGTGCGGGTCAGTCCTCTCTGCGGCCGCGGTTGCCGGGGCGGGCGGCGACCCAGGCGCGGACGGTGTCCGCGTACCAGTAGGGCTTGCCGCCCTCCACGTGATCGGGCGGCGGCAGCAGGCCGTGCTTGCGATAGGACCGTACGGTGTCGGGCTGCACCCGGATGTGCGCCGCGATCTCCTTGTAGGACCAGAGCCTTCGGTCGGTCATGAGTTGCACCTCCCTGCGCGCGCCGCGGCGGCGGCCGTGGGCGGCCGTCGGGGGAGCCGGGCGCTGCGCTGGCGATCACCAAGCCTGTGCCCGGTGAACGACACGCAGTGACTGCGGGAAAGCGGCTGTTGACCGAGTGTGATGGAGAACTCGTGGAGCTGTGACATGTGTGACGGGAAGACGATGTTTGTGACACGGCCGCAGCAAAGAGGCACGCGTCGACGTGTCCCACTGCCCGCCCTCCCGCGCTGAGCCGAGGGCGCTCATGCTGCGAGCGGTGACAGCAACACCCCCAGGGACGCGGGGAACTGCGCGACCAGCCACACGCGACCCGCACGCGCATCACCACGAGAACCCGGCGGGCGAGAAGCCGCTCTTATGCCCCGCACGACCGAAGAAACGCCCGCGTCCGCCGAGCGATCGGCAGCGGCCTGTCCGGGTCGCAGGGGTACATGTCCTGCTCGACGATCGCGAACAGGTCCACGTCCAGCTTCTGCGCCGCCTCCAGCACCGGCCCCAACTCCGGCGTCCCGGAGGGAGGTTCGCACATCACGCCCTGGGCCACCGCCGGCCCGAACGGCGTGCCCTTCGCGTGCACGTCGGCCAGGATCTCCGGGTCCACCTGCTTCAGGTGCAGATACCCGATCCGCTCGCCGTAGGTCTCGATCAGCTTGACGCTGTCCCCGCCGCAGTAGGCGTAGTGCCCGGTGTCCAGGCACAGCGACACCAGGCCGGAGTCGGTGCCGTCGAGGAAGCGGGTGACGTTCTCCTCGCTGTCGATGTGGGTGTCGGCGTGCGGGTGGACGACGATCGACAGGCCGTAGCGCTCCCGCACCTCGTGCCCGAGCCGCTCGGTCAGCGAGGTGAGGTTCCGCCACTGCTCGGGGGTCAATGTGTCGGGCTCCAGCACCTCACCCGTCTTGTCGTCCCGCCAGAAGGACGGGATGACGACGAGGTGGCGGGCGCCCATCGCCTGGGTGAGGGCGGCGATGTCGGAGACGTGGGCCCAGGTCTTGTCCCACACGGCCGCGCCGTGGTGCAGGCCGGTGAAGACCGTGCCGGCCGACACCTTCAGGCCGCGCCGGGCGGTCTCCTCGGCGAGCACCGCCGGGTCGGTCGGCAGATAGCCGTAGGGGCCCAGTTCGATCCACTCGTAGCCCGAGTCGGCGACCTCGTCGAGGAAGCGCTGCCAGGGGACCTGCTGCGGGTCGTCCGGGAACCACACGCCCCAGGAGTCGGGCGCCGATCCGATCCGGATACGGGAGAGTGAGGAGGGTGACAAGGACGTCATGGGCGTCAGCGTGCGGGCCATGGAAAGCGGTGTCAAGGTCTCGTCCGAATGTCTGGACAAACTATTGACAGGGTTCGGCGGACAGGACTAGAAATCCGGGGAGAGCCGTGACGAAGGGAAGCCGATGGCGTACGACCTGATCACCATGGGGCGGATCGGAGTGGACCTCTATCCGTTGCAAACCGGTGTCCCGCTCGCCCAGGTGTCATCCTTCGGCAAGTTCCTCGGCGGGTCGGCGACCAACGTGGCGGTGGCCGCGGCCCGGCTGGGCCGGCGGACCGCCGTGATCACCCGCACGGGCGACGACCCGTTCGGCGCCTATCTGCACGAGGCTCTGCGCGGCTTCGGCGTCGACGACCGCTGGGTCACCCCGGTGGCCGGACTGCCCACGCCGGTCACCTTCTGCGAGGTCTTCCCGCCGGACGACTTCCCGCTGTACTTCTACCGGCAGCCCAAGGCGCCGGACCTGGAGATCGACGCCCACGACCTGGACCTGGACGCCATCCGCGACACCCGCATCTTCTGGGTCACCGGCACCGGCCTGAGCGAGGAGCCCAGCCGTACGGCGACCCTCGCGGCCCTCGCCCACCGGGCGAAGTCGGGTACGACGGTCTTCGACCTCGACTGGCGCCCGATGTTCTGGAAGGACCCCGGCGAGGCCCGCCCCTTCTACGCCGAGGCCCTGCGCCACACCACGGTGGCCGTCGGCAACCTGGACGAGGTGGAGGTCGCCACCGGAGTGCGCGAACCCCATGCGGCGGCCCGCGCGCTGCTGGACGCCGGGGTCGAGATCGCCGTGGTGAAGCAGGGGCCCAAGGGCGTCCTCGCCGTGAACAGCAAGGGCGAGTCGGCCGAGGTCCCGCCGCTCCCGGTCACCGTCCTCAACGGACTCGGCGCCGGTGACGCCTTCGGCGGCTCCCTCTGCCACGGCCTGCTGGAGGGCTGGGACCTGGAGACGATCATGCGGCACGCCAACGCGGCCGGCGCCATCGTCGCCTCCCGCCTGGAGTGCTCCTCCGCGATGCCCACCCCGGACGAGGTGGCCGTCGCGCTCGAGGCCGGAGCGGTGCTGTGAGGGCGGGCAGGGTGGCAGGCACCCACCACGAGGGCGGCGACGGCGCCCGGCAGCCCCGCGTGGACGTCGCCGAGCTGGTCCACACCCGCACCCACCACCCCGAGGCGATCGCCGAGGCGGCACTCCGCCGGGCCCGGCGCCCGCTGCTGAACGAGAACGGCCGGCTGATGATCGTCGCCGCCGACCACCCGGCCCGCGGCGCGCTCGGCGTCGGCGACCGCAAGCTCGCCATGGCCAACCGAGCCGACCTGCTGGAACGGCTGTGCCTCGCGCTGTCCCGGCCCGGCGTCGACGGCGTCCTCGCCACCGCCGACATACTGGACGACCTGCTTCTGCTCGGCGCCCTCGACCACAAGGTGGTCATGGGTTCGATGAACCGCGGCGGCCTGCAGGGCGCCAGCTTCGAGCTGGACGACCGGTTCACCGGCCACCGCCCCGAGGACATCCAGCGGCTCGGCTTCGACGCAGGCAAGCTGCTGCTGCGCATCGACTACGACGACCCCGGCTCCCTGACCACCCTGGAGTCCACCGCCCGCGCCATCGACGCGATGGCCGCGCACCGGCTCCCGGTCTTCGTGGAGCCGTTCATCAGCCGGCGCGGCCCCGACGGACGGGTGCGCAACGACCTGAGCGCCGAGGCGGTCACCAAGTCCATCGCCATCGCCTCGGGCCTCGGCGGCTCCTCGGCCTACACCTGGCTGAAGGTGCCGGTCACCGACAACCCCGACGACATGGCCCAGGTCATGGAGACCTCGACCCTGCCGGCCGTGCTGCTCGGCGGCGACATCGGCGACTCCCCCGAGGAGCAGGTCGCCGCGTACGAGAAGTGGCGCGGCGCGCTGCAACTGCCCACCGTGCGCGGCCTGGTGGTCGGCCGCTCGCTGCTGTACCCGGCGGACGGCGATGTGGCCGCCGCCGTGGACACCGCCGTAGGACTGCTGTGAGGGCCGCATGACCAGCACCGACCTGCACCTGCCCCGGGGTGCCACCGCGAACGCCCAGTACGCCGTCGACATCGACCCGAAGCGGGCCGGCTGGGCCCACAGCAGCCTGCGCATCGTGGAGTTGGTGCCGGGCGGTACGCATATGTTCACCGCCGGGGACAGCGAGTGGATCGTGCTTCCGCTGGAAGGCGGATGTACCGTACAAATTGAGGCTGCATCAACCGAGAAGGACGAGTTCCAACTCCTGGGCCGGGAAAGCGTGTTCGCGGGTGTCTCCGACTTCGCGTACGTGCCCCGGGACGCCCAGGTCCTGATCGCCTCCGGCGCGGGAGGCCGCTTCGCCCTGGCAGGAGCGAAGTGCGAGCGACAACTCCCCGCCCGCTACGGCCCCGCGCCGGAGGTCCCCGTCGAACAGCGCGGCAGCGGCACCTGCGCCCGCCAGGTGCGCAACTTCGCCTCCGCCGACTCGTTCGACTGCGACAAGCTGATCGCCGTGGAGGTGATCACCCCCGGCGGCAACTGGTCCTCGTACCCGCCGCACAAGCACGACGAGCACCGGCCGGGCGAGGAGTCCGAGCTGGAGGAGATCTACTACTTCGAGATCGACGGCCCGAACGGTTTCGGCTATCAGCGCGTGTTCCCCTCGCGCGAGGGCGGAACCGACGTCCTCGCCGAGGTCCGCTCCGGTGACGCCGTCCTCGTCCCCGACGGCTGGCACGGGCCGTCGATCGCCCAGCCCGGGCACGCCATGTACTACCTGAACGTCATGGCCGGGCCCGGCCAGACGCGGGAGTGGCGGATCTGTTTCCACCCGGACCACGTAGAAAGCACTGGGGGGTACCGATGACGCAGTCCTCGACGACGAGGCTCACGGTCGCGCAGGCACTCGTCCGCTTCCTCGCCGCCCAGTACACGGAGCGCGACGGCGAGCGGCAGCGGCTGATCGGCGCCACCTGGGGCATCTTCGGGCACGGCAACGTGGCCGGGCTCGGCCAGGCGCTGATCGAGTACGCCGACGCCATGCCGTACCACCAGGGCCGCAACGAGCAGTCCATGGTGCACGCGGCGGTCGGCTACGCCCGCCAGTCCAACCGCCTGTCCACGCACGCGGTGACCACTTCCATCGGCCCGGGCGCGACCAACCTGGTCACCGGCGCCGCGCTGGCCACCGTCAACCACCTGCCGGTCCTGCTGCTGCCCGGCGACGTCTTCGCCACCCGCCCCGCCGACCCGGTCCTCCAGCAGCTGGAGGTGCCGTACGCGGGCGATGTCTCGGTCAACGACACCTTGCGCCCGGTGTCGCGGTACTTCGACCGGATCACCCGGCCGGAGGCCCTGATCCCCAGCGCGTTGCAGGCCATGCGGGTGCTCACCGACCCCGTGGAGACGGGCGCGGTCACCCTCGCCCTGCCGCAGGACGTGCAGGCCGAGGCGTACGACTGGCCCGAGGAGTTCTTCGCCGAGCGCGTGTGGACCGTACGACGGCCGGGCGCGGACCCCACCGAGCTGGCCGAGGCCGTCGGGGCGGTCCGGGCCGCGAAGAGGCCCCTCGTCCTCGCGGGCGGCGGAGTCCACCACAGCCGCGCCGAGGAGGTGCTCGCCGAGTTCGCGGAGGCCACCCGCATACCGGTCGCCTCCACCCAGGCCGGCAAGGGCTCCCTGCGCCACGACCACCCGCAGGACGTCGGCGGCGTCGGCCACACCGGCACCGCCACCGCCGACGAACTGGCCCGCACCGCCGACCTCGTGATCGGCGTGGGCACCCGCTACACCGACTTCACCACCGCCTCCGGCACCCTCTTCGAGAACCCGGACGTCCGGTTCCTGAACCTCAACATCGCCCCCTTCGACGGCCACAAGCTGGCCGGGCTGCCGCTGATCGCGGACGCCCGCAGCGGCCTGGGCGAGCTGACCGAGGCGCTGGTGATGCACGGGCACCGGGCCGCCGACTCCTATGTCACCGAGTACACCGAGGACAAGGAGCGCTGGGAGCAGCGCGTCGACGCCTGCTTCGAGGCCGACGAGCCGGACGTACGGCCGACCCAGCCGCAGGTCATCGGGGCCCTCGACGCCCTGGTGGACGAGTCCGACATCATCATCAACGCGGCCGGCTCGCTCCCCGGTGACCTGCACAAGCTCTGGCGCACCCGGTCCCGGGACCAGTACCACCTGGAGTACGGCTACTCCTGCATGGGCTACGAGATCCCGGCCGCGATCGGCGTGAAGCTTGCCGCACCCGAGCGGAACGTGTGGGCGCTGGTCGGCGACGGCACGTACCTGATGATGCCGACGGAGATCGTGACCGCCGTCCAGGAGGGCATCGCGATCAAGATGCTGCTCGTGCAGAACCACGGGTACGCCTCGATCGGCGGTCTGTCGGAGTCGGTGGGTGGCGAGCGGTTCGGCACCGCCTACCGCTTCACCTCGGACGACGGCACCTTCACCGGTGCCCCGCTGCCCGTCGACCTCGCCGCCAACGCGGCCAGCCTCGGCATGCGCGTGCTGCGCGCGAAGACCGTACGGGACCTGCGCGCGGCGCTCGCCGAGGCGCGGGCCGCCGACACTGCCACATGTGTCTACGTGGAGACCGAAACGTCCGACACTGTGTCGGGCGCGCCTCCGGCGCAGGCCTGGTGGGATGTTCCTGTGGCCGAGACCGCGACCCGATCGTCCGCGGTCAAGGCACGTGAGCTGTACGAACGGCACGTCTCGACCCGACGCCGCCATCTGTAAAAGGAGTTTCTGGGCATGACGAAGATCGTCAACCACTGGATCGGCGGCAAGACCGTCGAAGGTGCGTCGGGCACGTACGGGCCGGTCACGGACCCGGCGACCGGCGCGGTCACCACCAAGGTCGCGTTCGCGTCGGTCGAGGAGGTGGACGCGGCCGTCGCGACGGCCAAGGACGCCTTCGCGACCTGGGGCCAGTCCTCGCTGGCCCAGCGCACCTCGATCCTCTTCACGTTCCGGGCGCTGCTGGACGCCAACCGGGACGCCATCGCGGAGCTGATCACCGCCGAGCACGGCAAGGTGCACTCCGACGCGCTCGGCGAGGTCGCGCGCGGCCTGGAGATCGTCGACCTGGCCTGCGGGATCAACGTGCAGCTGAAGGGCGAGCTGTCCATGCAGGTCGCGAGCCGGGTGGACGTCTCGTCGATCCGCCAGCCGCTCGGTGTCGTCGCGGGCATCACGCCGTTCAACTTCCCGGCCATGGTCCCGATGTGGATGTTCCCGATCGCCATCGCGACCGGCAACACCTTCGTGCTCAAGCCGAGCGAGAAGGACCCGTCGGCGTCCATCAAGATCGCCGAGCTGCTGTCGGAGGCGGGGCTTCCGGACGGCGTCTTCAACGTCGTCCACGGCGACAAGGTGGCCGTCGACCGCCTCCTGGAGCACCCGGACGTGAAGGCCGTCTCCTTCGTCGGCTCGACCCCGATCGCCCGCTACATCCACACCACCGCCTCCGCGAACGGCAAGCGCGTGCAGGCGCTGGGCGGCGCCAAGAACCACATGCTGGTCCTGCCGGACGCCGACCTGGACGCGGCGGCGGACGCGGCGGTCTCGGCGGCGTACGGCTCCGCGGGCGAGCGCTGCATGGCCATCTCGGCCGTCGTCGCCGTCGGCGCGATCGGTGACACGCTGGTGGAGAAGATCCGCGAGCGCGCCGAGAAGATCAAGATCGGCCCGGGCAACGACCCGACGTCCGAGATGGGCCCGCTGATCACCAAGGTGCACCGCGACAAGGTGGCCTCGTATGTGACGGGCGCGGCCGCCGAGGGCGCCGAAGTCGTGCTGGACGGCACCGGCTACACGGTCGAGGGCTTCGAGGACGGCCACTGGATCGGCATCTCGCTGCTCGACAAGGTGCCGACCACCGCGAAGGCCTACCAGGACGAGATCTTCGGCCCGGTGCTGAGCGTGCTGCGCGTCGACACCTACGAGGAGGGCGTGGCCCTCATCAACGCCTCGCCGTTCGGCAACGGCACCGCGATCTTCACCCGGGACGGCGGCGCGGCCCGCCGCTTCCAGCTGGAGGTCGAGGCCGGCATGGTCGGCGTGAACGTCCCGATCCCGGTCCCCGTCGGCTACCACTCCTTCGGCGGCTGGAAGGACTCGCTCTTCGGCGACCACCACATCTACGGCAACGACGGCACGCACTTCTACACCCGCGGCAAGGTCGTCACCACGCGCTGGCCCGACCCGGCCGACGCCCCGGCGGGCGTGGACCTGGGCTTCCCGCGCAACCACTGAGCCTCACCCGGAGGTCACCTCCGGTCCCCGTCAGGCCGTCCGGATACCGGACGGCCTGACATTTTTTTGACGCCTGGGCTGCGATTCCCGTTCTGGTGGGATGAAACGGATGGCGAAGGGGTTACGGGCAGATGACCTTTGAAAGCAAGGTCACATTCTGCTGAGGCTTGATGGATGCACCTATAGGGCGTCACGGCCTGTGAAAGTGATGCCGCGTAAGTCTTGCCGGAGATACGGATTTCGAAGGTAAACGGCCATTGACGCAGCGGTTTTCGTCGGGGTTCTCTATGCAGCGCCGGGAGCGGACGAGACGAAGTACGACGAGCCGCCGGAGGCGATAGCGCTCCCGACCCCACCTCAGTCGCACGAGTCGATCGGAATCCGCCGCATGACCGACACGCTCCGCCCTGTCGAGACAGCCGTCACAGAGGACTCCGCGAGTCCTCAGAAGCTCAAGCGTTCCATCGGCGTCGTCGGCGGCACCCTGCTGACGCTCTCCTGCGTCACGCCCGCCTCCACGCTCTTCGTGATCGTGCCCGACCTGTTCTCCAGCCTGGGCACCGCGACGGCTCTCTGCATCGCCATCGGCGCGCTGCTGTGCATCCCCGTGGCCTTTTGTTACTCGGAACTGGGAACCCTCATCCCCAGCGCGGGCGGCGAGTACGCCATCGTCTCCACCCTGGCCGGGCGGCTCGCCGGCTGGCTGGCCTTCGTGATGTCCCTCCTGGTCGTGATGATCGTCCCACCGGTCATCGCGATGGGCACCGCCGACTACCTCGCCCCGGTCGTCCACCTCGACCCGTCCTGGACCGGCGCCGGCGTGATGATCGCGGCCACCCTCGCCGGCCTGCTGGACCTGCGCGCCAACGCCTGGATCACCGGCATCTTCCTGGTCCTGGAGGTCGTCGCGGCCGGCGTCGTCGCCCTCCTCGGCTTCACGCACACCCACCGGGGCGCGGGCAGCCTCGGCTCCCTGCAGGTGGCCGGCGCCCACCCGCACGTCGACGCCGTCACGGCCATGATGGTCGTCTCCGGACTCGCCATCGCGCTCTTCGTCACCCAGGGCTTCTCCACCGCCGTCTACCTCTCCGAGGAACTGGAGAACCCGCGCCGCAACGTCGCCCGCACCGTCCTCGCGACACTGGCCATCTCCAGCGTGGTCATCCTGGTGCCGGTCGCGGCCATCACCATGGGCGCCGGTGACCTGAAGACCCTGACCGGCGGCGACATCAGCAGCATGGTCATCGCCTGGAGCAACTCGGCCGTCGGCACCTTCGTCAGCCTGTGCGTCGCCCTCGCGATCATCAACGCGGGCATCGTCATGGTCATCCAGAACTCCCGGGTCCTGTTCGCCTCCGCCCGCGACAAGGCCTGGCCCTCCCCGGTCAACAACGCCCTGGCGAAGCTCGGCCGGTTCGGCTCCCCCTGGGTGGCCACCCTCGTCGTCGGCGTCCCCGGTGCGTTCCTCTGCTTCGTGAACCTGGACACGCTGTACGGCGTCACGGGCGTCGCCGTCACCGGCCTGTACCTGCTGGTCGCGATCGCCGCGCTGCTCGCCCGGCGCGGGTCGCACGGTGCCAGGAAGGCATGGCGGATGCCGCTGTGGCCCGCGATGCCGGTCCTGCTCATCGCCGTCCTCGCATACATCCTTGTGGAGCAGGACCCGTCGTACCTGTTGTGGACCGGCGGCATCACCGCCGTGGCCACCCTCTACTGGGCCTTCTACCTCCGCCCGCGCCGGGAGACCCGCTGGCTGGTGACGATCCCGGAGGACGCGCAGGCCTGACAAAGAGCCTGCTCGGCAGCACCGCGCACGTCCCCACGGCCTCGCCGCCCGCACCCGCCGGGCGGCGAGGCCGTACCGCGTCCGAAGTACGCCGGGGCAGGCCCGTACTCCCCAAGGAGGGGCCGGGGTTCAGTCCCGCGGCCGCGTCGGATGTCGGTGGTGGCCCGTACCGTTGAGGCATGGATCTTCGAGTGCCCGCGTTGCGAGGGCTGCTGAAGGGGCCGCGGCGGCTGATGGCCGCCGCGGCCGCCGTCGTGGCGCTCGCCGGCGCCGGCACCTGGACGGCCGTCGCCTCCGACGACGCGCCGCCGGTGCACCACAGCGACCGGGTCATGACCATGGCCGACGGGACGCGCATCGACACCTCCTACTTCACCGCCGCCCCGGCCGGCCGCCGCCCCGCCGTCCTGCTGGGGCACGGCTTCGGCGGCAACAAGGACGACGTACGCCAGGAGGCCGAGGACCTCGCCCGCGACGGGTACGCGGTGCTGACCTGGTCGGCCCGCGGCTTCGGCCACTCCACCGGGAAGATCGGGCTGAACGACCCGCAGCACGAGGTCGCGGACGTCTCCCGGCTCATCGACTGGCTGGCCGGGCAGCCCCAGGTCCGCCTCGACAAGGCGGGCGACCCGCGCGTGGGCGTGGCCGGCGGCTCCTACGGCGGCGCGATCTCCCTGCTCGCCGCCGGATACGACCACCGGGTCGACGCCATCGCCCCGGCCATCACCTACTGGAACCTCGCCGACGCCCTGTTCCCGGACGGCGTGTTCAAGAAGCTCTGGGCCGGCATCTTCTTCAACACGGGGGGCGGTTGCGCCAGGTTCGAGCCGGAGCTGTGCCGGATGTACGACCGGGTCGCCGAGTCCGGCACCCCGGACGCGGCCGCCCGCAAGCTGCTGGAGGAGCGCTCGCCGTCCGCGGTCGCAGGTCGCATCAAGGTGCCCACCCTGCTGGTGCAGGGCCAGACCGACTCCCTGTTCACCCTCGCCCAGTCCGACGCCGCCGAGAAGGCAATCCGGGCCAACGGCGCCCCGGTCGACGTCGACTGGATCGCGGGCGGGCATGACGGCGGCGACCTGGAGAACAGCCGGGTGCAAGGGCGGGTGCGGAGCTGGTTCGACCGCTACCTCAAGGGCGACAAGTCCGCCGCCACCGGCCCGGCCTTCCGGATCACCCGCACCGGAGGCGTCAATTCCACCGATGGTGCCGCCCAGTTGCGCGGCGCGAGCGCCGGCACCTACCCCGGCCTGCACGACCACCGGCGCACCATCCCCCTGACCGGCGGTGAGCAGCACTTCGTGAACCCCGCGGGCGCCAGCCCGCCCGGCGTCTCCGCCCTGCCCGGCCTCGGCGGCTCCGGCGGCCTCGCCCAGCTGTCCGCGCTCGGCGTCGGCATCTCGCTCGACTTCCCCGGCCAGTACGCCAAGTTCGACTCGGCCCCGGTCGCCACCGACCTCACGATCACCGGCTCGCCGACCGTGACCGCCCATGTCACCTCCACCGGCGAGGACGCCGTCCTGTTCGGCAAGGTCTACGACGTCGGCCCCGACGGCAAGCAGCAGGTGCTGCCCTCCCAGCTCGTCGCACCCCTCAGAGTCACCGGCGCCAAGTCCGGCAGGGACGTCACGATCACCCTCCCGGCGATCGACCACCAGGTGCAGAAGGGCCACCGGCTCCGCCTGGTCCTCGCCTCCACCGACCTCGGCTACGCCTCACCGGCCGCCCCGGCGACCTACACCGTCTCCCTCAAGGGAGCCCTGAGCGTGCCGACGGCGCCCGCCGTCACCACCGCGGCGGCCCCCCTGCCCGCATGGGTGTGGTGGCTGCCCCTGGCCGGCGCCGCGGGCGCGCTCGCCCTGCTGCTGGCCGGCCGCCGCCGTACGACCGCCCCCGCACCCGCCCCGGAACTCGCCGACGTCCCGCTGCAGATAACGGACCTGAGCAAGCGGTACGCCGGGTCCGCCGACCGGTACGCGGTGCGCGAGCTGTCCTTCCGCGTGGAGAAGGGCCAGGTCCTGGGCCTGCTCGGGCCCAACGGCGCAGGCAAGACCACCACCCTGCGCATGCTGATGGGCCTGATCAAGCCGGACGACGGCGAGATCCGCGTCTTCGGCCACGCCATCCGGCCGGGTGCGCCCGTGCTGTCCCGGGTCGGCGCCTTCGTGGAGGGCGCGGGCTTCCTGCCGCACCTGTCCGGCCGGGAGAACCTGGAGCTGTACTGGCGGGCCACCGGCCGCCCGCCCGAGGACGCCCACCTGGCCGAGGCCCTGGAGATCGCCGGTCTCGGCGACGCCCTCGCCCGCGCGGTGCGCACCTACTCGCAGGGCATGCGCCAGCGCCTCGCCATCGCCCAGGCCATGCTCGGCCTGCCCGACCTGCTCATCCTGGACGAGCCCACCAACGGCCTCGACCCGCCGCAGATCCGGGAGATGCGCGAGGTGATGATCCGCTACGCGGCCGGCGGCCGCACGGTGATCGTCTCCAGCCATCTCCTCGCCGAGGTCGAGCAGTCCTGCACCCACCTGGTGGTGATGGACCGCGGCCGGCTCGTGCAGGCCGGTCCGGTGCGGGAGATAGTGGGCTCCGGTGACACGCTGCTGGTCGGTACGGGCACGCCCGTGGAGGAGGCGGTCGTGGAGAAGGTCGCCGCGCTGCCCGGCATCGCCTCGGCCCTGCGCACCGAGGAAGGGCTGCTGGTCCGTCTCGAACCCGGCGGCACGGCAGAGCAACTGGTCGTGGAGCTGGTGCGCCTGGAGGTGCCCGTCGCCTCGATCGGCCCCCACCGGCGCCTGGAAGACGCCTTCCTCACCCTGATCGGAGGTTCCGCGTGAGCGCGCTCACCGAGCCCGTCGAGACCGCCTCCGGCTACCGCCCGGGCCGCACCCTGCCGCTGCGCGTCGAGCTGGCCCGGCAGCTGGGGCGGCGCCGCACGCTGATCATGGGCGGGATCCTGGCCGCGCTGCCGTTCGTACTGGTGATCGCCTTCGCGATCGGCGGCGACCCGGCCCGGCGCGACGGCCAGGTCACGCTGATGGACACGGCCACCGCGTCCGGCGCCAACTTCGCCGCGCTGAACCTGTTCGTCTCGGCGGGCTTCCTGCTGGTGATTCCGGTCGCCCTGTTCTGCGGGGACACGATCGCCTCCGAGGCGAGCTGGTCCTCCCTGCGCTATCTGCTCGCGGCGCCCGTGCCCCGGGCCCGCCTGCTGTGGTCCAAGCTCGTCGTGGCGCTCGGGCTCAGCCTCGCCGCGATGGTGCTGCTGCCCGTGGTGGCCCTCGCGGTCGGCACGGCCGCCTACGGCTCGGGCCCGCTGCAGATCCCCACCGGCGGCGCACTGGACTCGGGCACGGCGGCCCAGCGGCTCGTGGCGGTCGTGGCGTACATCTTCGTGTCCCAACTGGTCACCGCCGGGCTGGCGTTCTGGCTGTCGACCAAGACGGACGCACCCCTGGGGGCGGTGGGCGGCGCGGTCGGCCTGACCATCGTCGGCAATGTCCTGGACGCCGTCACGGCCCTCGGCCACTGGCGCGACTTCCTGCCCGCGCACTGGCAGTACGCCTGGGTCGACGCCGTCCAGCCGCACCCCGAGTGGTCCGGAATGATCCAGGGCACGGTGATTTCCCTGACCTACGCACTCGTGCTCATCGCCCTGGCATTCCGGGGGTTCGCCCGTAAGGACGTGGTGTCGTAGCGGGCGAACACCGCACCATACGATCAATTGATTCGCCGACCAAATGTGAATACCTCTGAAGAAGCCTGAGTAATGCACTCTTTCACTCCTGCGGCATTCATGCGTATGGAGTAGTGCATCGCTTTTGGCTGGCCGCGGACTGCTATGTTCTCCATCTGTCGGATCAGAGGTAACTTTCAAGCGAGGTGAATCATGAAGAAGGCAGTTTTCACAACTGCGGCATTGGCCATCGGCGCGGGGCTTGTGGGTGGCTCCGCCGTTGCGGCTTCGGCCGCCGCCAAGGCACCTGTCAGCGAAACCGGACCGCTCGGCCTCATGTCCCAGACCGAGGTGACTCCGGCGCTCGTGCCCGCGGCTGACACCGTGATGCGGGTGGCCCGCCAGGGCAACCTCACCAAGGGCAGCGCGTTCGACGAGACGCAGTCGACGACCATTTCCGGTACCAACAAGGCCGCGAAAATCTCCGGCGTATACCTGGACGGTATGGGCCACAACACCGGTAAGAAGCCCGCGATTCCGGTGAAGAACCCGGTCGGAACCGGCTCCGTTCAGCTCCACCCGCTGAGCGGGCCGACCAGCGCCGGGCTCGGTGGCCTGCTCAACCAGGCGTGACACGAAAACCGCTGGGAGCTGGCGCGCGGCGAACGTCCTACGGCTTCACCATGCTTTCGCTGCCCTGCGCTCTCCTCTGTTCACGGGACAGAGACCCGGAATTCTGACACTCTGATCCGGTTCTCGTCAGCCGGAGACCGACACCGCGGTGCCGCGGGACGGTCGGCCGGTGGCGGCCCTGGTCCGACCCATGTCCGGTGCCTCGAAGGCGCAGGCCCAGAGGCCGGATCCGGACCAGCAGCTCCGCACTCACTTGGCGCCCGATGCCGTCGCCGGGGGACTCGCCTCAAAGCCTGTCCGGCCCACTGGACCCCTCCTTGCCAGTGGGCCGGACGCATGTCCGCGTTCGCTCCGGCCCTGTGCGGCCGGGGCGAAAGGCCCCGCACCGATTCAAAGTCCCCGGCACATACGGCGTCATTCCGCCATCCGGTGGAATCCATCCCGTGTGAGCGGTGTCAGCGTGACTTTTGACCGCATATTTCGGTTTCTTGCTATGTAAGCGTGGCCTACCGTGAATTCAGGAAGGAACCGAGTTGCCCAGGAAGTTCGCGGTCATCACTGCACTCGCCCTTGCCGCTGTCTGCGGCGGCGCTGGCGTGGCCTCCGCCCACTCGAACACAACCAACGTCACTGGCGGTGACGGCTTTTCGGAGTCCCCGGTCGTCGTGAACGCCCCTCAGCAAGGCGTTCTCGTCGTCAATGGTGCTCTTGTCGATGGCCGCTGCATCGCGCCGTGGTCCAACGGTGCGGTCCTCGGCGGCGTTGTTCCGCCGAACTCGCACTACGCCGCCTGCAACACGGCCGCGGTCGACCAGTCGCAGCTCGCCCCGTACACGGGCGGCCTGCTCTTCTGACCCCCTGCTCCGAGTAATTCCGAGCAGGTGAACCCCCCGAAACGCAGCCCGGAAAGGCCATCTCATGCGTAACAAGGTTACGGCCATCTCCGCCCTCGCCGCCGGCATCGTTCTGGCGGCCGGCGGCACCGCCGCGGCCGACAACTGCACGACCGTAACCGGTGGTAACGGCTTTTCGTCGTCCCCGGTCGTCGTGAACGCCCCTCAGCAGGGCGTCCTCGTCTCCAACGGCACGCTCGTCGACCTCCGCTGCGTCGCGCCGTGGTCCAACGGTGCCGTCCTCGGTGGCGTCGCCGCGCCGAACTCGCACTACGCCGCCTGCAACACCGCGGCTGTCGACCAGTCGCAGAAGGCCGCGTACGCGGGCGGCCTGCTCTTCTGACCCCCTCACCCTCCGATCGACTCGGAGTAGGGCGGACGTCCGTGGACGTCCGCCCGCAACCCGCCCCCCATCCGAAAGGCGCATCATGCGTAACAAGGTTACGGCCCTCTCCGCCCTGGCTGCGGGCATCGTTCTCGCGGCCGGCGGCACCGCTGCGGCCCACGACAACACCACCACCGTCACCGGCGGCAACGGCTTCTCGGAGTCGCCGATTGTCGTGAACGCTCCTCAGCAGGGGGTCGCCGTCGTCAACGGCGCTCTGATCGACGGCCGCTGCATCGCGCCGTGGTCCAACGGCGCCGTCCTCGGTGGCGTCGTCGCGCCGAACTCGCACTACGCCGCCTGCAACACGGCCGCGGTCGACCAGTCGCAGCTCGCCCCTTACGCGGGCGGCCTGCTGTTCTGATCAGTGCCTCAGCCGGGCGGCCCGCCGAGTCTCGGCGGGCCGCCATCGGCATTCCGCCTCCTTCAGGCGAAACATTTCTGTGGCCCGTCCCTTCGGGAGGCGGGCCGACATATTGCTCAGAGCAAGACTCTTTTCAACTTTTCACCGTGCACAGCTGCCCCTGAGTACGCCGAAGGTCGGCTCCGAGAGCTACGGAGCCGACCCGAATCGCCCAGCCGTTGTGCGTCCGCTACTTCTTCTTTCCGAGCTTGCCGGCCTTGCCGATCGGAAGTGCGGCAGCCGGCTTGCCGTTGAGGGGGTTCGGCAGGGTGCCACCGAAGACGGGCGTTTTCACGACACCCGACTGCTTCACACCGTCCGTCGTGTGCTTGACGTCATTGGCCAGGGCGCCTGCCGGGAGCTCGGCTGCGTTGGGGAGAGTGTGGGCGATCACCTTCCCGTCCTCGAGGAGGCCCTGCGCCGGCACGTCCGCCGCAAGAGCGGGCGCCGCGGTGCCCGCGAGGGCAAGGGTGCCGACGATGACGGCGGCCGCCTTCAGACTCTTCATTGTGTTCCTTTCCCCTGAGATCTCAGTTCATCCGGGCTAACGAGGGAGGGGCGCCACGGGAAACTCGCCGACGGCAAGTTCCCCTAACTCATATGAAATGCCCCCACAGGCATGTTCGTCGGATTATCTGCACGATCCCCCGTTGGGGTGCCGCGACTCCGAGCGGGTGATCTCGCGCGAGAAAATCGCCCCAGGGGAAGGGTGCCATTCCGACACAGTTGACGGCTCCGCGGATAAATACGGATAAGCGGCTAGTGTTGTCTCCCGAATCCGACGCATTTCATATCGAGCCTACGGCCGCAAAACTGTGCGCCGGGTTCGGAATCTGTCTTCGGAAGGGAAGCATCGGTCATGCGCATTCCCCCTCGTCCCGTCCCGCACCGTGCGACGCCCTCCGCCGCACGTGCGCCGCACGTCCTGCACGTCACCCAGCCGGTCGAGGGCGGTGTCGCCCGGCTCGTGACGGACCTGGCGGCGGCACAGCTCGCCGCAGGGCTGCGCGTCACCGTGGCCTGCCCGGGAGGCGGCACGCTGACGAACGCACTGCACGCGGCGGGCTGCAGCGTGCTCCCCTGGGAGGCGACCCGTGCACCGGGGCCCTGGCTCCCGGGCGAGGTGGGGCGACTGGCGCGGCTCGTGCACGACGTACGGCCCGACGTGGTGCATGCGCACAGCGCGAAGGCGGGACTCGCAGCGCGGCTCGCGGTGCGCGGCCGCATCCCGACCGTCTATCAGCCGCACGCCTGGTCGTTCGAGGCCGTGGACGGAGTCAAGGCCCACGCGGCGCTGCGGTGGGAGCGGTTCGGGGCGCGCTGGGCGGCGCGTGTCCTGTGCGTGAGCGAGGCGCAACGGCGTAGCGGCGAGCAGCGTGGCATCACCGCCCAGTGGCACGTGGTCCGCAACGGCGTCGACACCCGCAGGTTCCGGCCGGAAGGGAACAGCGCCCGGTCCGGAGCGGGTCCCCTCGTCGTGTGCGTGGGACGGCTGTGCCGCCAGAAGGGCCAGGACGTGCTCCTGGAGGCCTGGCCCGCCGTCGTGCGGCAACTGCCCGCCGCCCGGCTGGTGCTGGTCGGCGACGGTCCGGACGCGGACCGGCTGTACGCCGGTGCGCCCGCGTCGGTGGAGTTCGCCGGCCCGGCACTCGACGCCGCTCCTTGGTACCGGGCCGCCGACGTCGTTGTCCTGCCGTCGCGTTGGGAGGGCATGGCGCTCGTCCCCCTGGAAGCCATGGCGTGCGCCCGGCCGGTCCTCGTCACGGACGTGGACGGAGCGCGCGAGAGCCTGCCGCCCGGCCACTTGCCGTACTGCCTGGTGCCGCCGGAGGACCCCGACGCGCTGGCGGGGGCGCTGACGGCGCTGTTGCGCCGGACACCGCTGCGCGCAGCGCTGGGCGCACAGGGCCGCGCGCACGTGCTGGCCGCCCACGACGTACGGCACGCCACGCACTCGGTGATCGGCGTGTACCGCGAACTGCTCGGCCTCGTCACCAGGCCGTTGGTCGTACCCAACCAGAGCAGGGAGTCCATCACCACGTGAGGGCGGAAAGAACCGTTCCCTCTACGGCCCAGCCCGCAAGGAAGAGAGCCGGCGGGTGCCGGGCGCGAGGCGTCCGGCACCCGGTGGTCTACCGACGGGACGCGGCCCGGCCGCGCCGGAACAGAACGGTTCCGGCGGCCAGCAGCGCCGCGCTGGCGGCCATGCCTCCGAGGGTGCCCTCGGTACCGGTTTCGGCCATCTCCGGAGGCGTGGGCGACCACTCGGGGGTCGGCCGCACGGGCGGCTTCTCAGGCTTGTCACGCGTCGGTGTGGGCTTCGGGGTGGCCGGCGGGGTGGCCTTCGGGGGGTGCGGGGGCTTGGGCGGCTTGCTCGGCGTGGGAACGGGCGCGGGCGCCTCGTCCTCGCCGTAGCACGCGCAGGGCTGCTCACTCGGCTTGTGCGTAGGGGTTGCGGCAACCGGGGCCGGGCTGACCGGCGCCGCCCGGTGCGCCTTCTGCGCGGAGCTCACTGCGTGCGAGGAGCTGGCAGCCGAGGCGACGTTTCTCGCGGGCGGGCTGTCTCCGAATCCGGGCTCCGGGAACTCCGGGTCGGCCAGGCCGTCCCACGCAGCCATGTCGCCCGACAGCGCGGCGGGCGAGTCCGCTGTCGCAAGCGAACCGGAGTCCGCGGATGCCCATGTGCCGGACAGGGACAGGGCGGTTGTCGCGGCCGCGGCCACGATCAATCCCTTAGTCAGGGTCTGTCGCACTCTCGTTGTCTTTCTCTCAGGGGGGAACGGGAAGCCGGCCCTGGAGCCGGTTGAAGGGGGGGCTCCAGGACCGGCGTGGCACAGCCCCTATGTCTGTGCCGCACCGTCGTCAGTCGTTGATGCGATCTTGTCGATCACCGTGTTCCGCAGGGTCGTCGCAGGGACCGTGATGCTGCACGTTCACATGCGCCACGACCAGCAGACGGTGAACGAGATGTGGATGCCCGAAGAAACCGGGTCGCGTGAAATGCGGGGAAATTCACCCGATCGCCCGTCCCTGTCCGACGGGGTCACGCGCCGTACAGAGCCTCGATCTCCTGCGCGTACACGGTCGTCACCGCGTGCCGCTTGACCTTCAGGGACGGCGTGAGCAGCCCGTTCTCCTCGCTGAACTCGCCCTCGACCAGCGCGAAGGCGCGGATCGACTCGGCACGTGAGACGGCCTCGTTGGCGTAGTTCACGGCTCGCTGCACATCGGCGCGCATCCGTGGGTCCCGGACGAGCTGCGACATCGGTGTGTCCGGGGGCAGTTCGCGGACCGACAGCCAGTGGGCGACCGCCTCGGGGTCGAGGGTGACGAGGGCGGCGACGAAGGGGCGCCTGTCGCCGACGACGAGGCACTGGCCGATGGGCGGGCGGCTGCGCAGGCGGTCCTCCAGGACGGCCGGGGAGACGTTCTTGCCGCCGGAGGTGACGAGGATGTCCTTCTTGCGGCCGGTGATGGTGAGGTAGCCGTCCTCGTCGAGGGCGCCGAGGTCGCCGGTGGCGAACCAGCCGTCGGTGAGTACGGCCTCCGTGGCCCCCGGGTTGTTCCAGTACGACCCGAAGACCACGCCGCCCTTGACGAGGACCTCGCCGTCGTCGGCGATGCGGACCGCAGTGCCGGGGACCGGGAGGCCGACCGTGCCCGGGCGCGGCTTCAGCGGCGGGACGATGGTGGCGGCGGCGCTGGTCTCGGTCAGGCCGTAGCCCTCGTAGACGATGATGCCGGCTGCGTAGAAGAAGAGGTTGAGGCCCCGGTCGAGCGGGGAGCCGCCGCTGATGGCGTAGCGCATCCGGCCGCCGAGTTCCCTGCGGATGCGCCGGTAGACCAGCAGGTCGTACAGCGCCCAGGCGGCGTACAGGCCGGTCCCCGGGCCCTTGCCCGTGCCGAGGAACTTGTTCAGGTACGCCTCACCGAAGCGCACCCCGATGCGGTCCGCGCGGTCGAAGGACGCCCCCCGGCCGGTCTTCTCGGCGGTCGCCCGCCCGGCGTCGTGGATCTTCTCGAAGAGGTACGGCACGCCGACCAGGAAGGTGGGCCGGAACTCCTTGAGCATCGGGCGCAGTTCGTCCGGCTTGATGCCCGGGCAGTGGCCCAGCTCGATCCGGGCGAGCAGACAGGCGATCTGCAGGGTGCGGCCCAGGATGTGCGCGAGCGGCAGGAAGAGGAGGGTGGCGGCGACCTGGCCGGTGACCTCCTTGAAGATCGGGTGGAGCAGCTCGACCGTGTTGGCGGCTTCGGCGTACAGGTTGGCGTGGGTGAGTACGCAGCCCTTGGGCCGGCCGGTGGTTCCGGAGGTGTAGCAGATCGTGGCCACCGCATCGGGCGCGAGGGCCGTACGGCGCTTGGTGACCTCCTCGTCGGGGACGCCCCGGCCGAGGGTGACGAGTTCGGGCAGTGCCTGTGCGTCGAGCTGCCACAGCCGCGGGGGTTCGGGGTGGCGGGCCGTGCCGGTGGTGACCGTCCCGGCGTTCTCGGCGGTCTCGGCGACGACGAAGCGGGCGCCGGAGTCGCGGACGATCCACTCCACCTGCTCGGCGGAGGAGGTGGCGTAGATCGGGACGGTCTGGCCGCCGGCGGCCCAGATCGCGAAGTCCAGGACCGTCCACTCGTAGCGGGTGCGGGACATCACGGCGACCCGGCCGCCGGGTTCGAGACCGGCGGCGATCAGCCCCTTGGCGGCGGCGGTGACCTCGCGGGCGAAGGCCGCGGCGGTCACCGGGCGCCAGGCGCCGTTCTCCCGGCGGCGCAGGACCACGGCGCCGGGAGCTTCCTGCGCGTTGGTGAACGGGATGTCGGCGGTGCTGCCGCCGGCCCTCCGGGACGCCAGGGGAGCCGTGCGGACCTCGCGCACCGTGCCGGCCTCGTCCCTGATCAGCTCGACCCGCGTACGCGCCGAAAGGTCGGCGCGCTGCCCCGCCCGCTTGAGATCCCTGCGTACGCCCATGACGGCTCCCGCTCGCGGCTCGGCTGACGTGCTGCGTGTACGTACCCCCGTGGACTTACCGGGAAGTCAACTTACTCGCGCGTAAGAGATGGTCAATGGGTCCGGCAGCGGCGCGAACGGCGGCGCCCTCCGCAGGGAAGGGCGGCCGCTTTCGCGTTGGCCCGAATGGGCGGGCGGTGCACCGAGTCCCCCCGGATGGCCGTGACGGGCCGTCTGACCAGGGGTGTTCCGGCGTTCCTGGCGGGCAGTCGGGCACCCGGCGCGCTCGACCGGTTGCAGATGGTGGTGGGCGATTTCACGGTGGGCACAAGATCCGACGCACCATCGAAAGGAACCCCTCATGGGTGGTCTGTCCGTCCGGCGTATCGCGTCCACCGCACTCTGCGCCGGCCTCCTGGCCGGCGTCACCGGCCCGGCCGCCGTCGCGGCCGACTCCGCCCCGGAGCGCGTCCGTGCGGCGGCCCACACGCCCGTCCCCGGCGCGGACGCGCTCCTCTCCCAGGTCACGAACCTCGGCAACCTCCAGACCGTGCTCGGCCCGGTCCTCGACCTGCTCCACACGGTGCTCAAGGCCGACAACGGCCAGCTCTCCGCCGACCAGGCCACCAAGCTCGTCCAGGCCGCCAAGGACGCCATCGCCAAGGCGAAGGCGGCGGCGCCGACCACGACCGATACCACCAAGGAGCAGGCCGACCTCGTGAACGACGCGCTCGCCTCGCTCGACAAGGCGCTGGACACCCTCCAGAAGGGCGTCACCTCCGGCGACCCCGGCCAGGCCGGGTCCGCGGTCACGGGCGTGCTGGCGGGCCTCGTCAACCTCCTCACCGGTCTGCTGCACTCCGCGGGCTAGGGCAGCCCTGGCCCCGTCCCGACGCTGCGGGCGGCCGTGTTCCAAGGACGTCGCGGGGTGTCCCCCGATCGTGTGGAGCGCAGGCCGCCCTCGGCCGGTCGGGTGAGCGGGCGCCGGGCCCTCTCGCCGGGCGCCGATAGGGTCGCGCGGTGACCTCAACCCTCGGCGAAGCGCGCCTCTTGAGCCCCGTCGGCCTGCCCTTGAGGGCCACGGCCCACGTCGCTGTGCCGGCCCGTAGCCCGAGCGCCTGATGGCGGCGCCGGCGACCCGGGCGGCGGGCGGCGGCCGCGGCTTCGCGCTGCTCCTGGTGCTCACGGGCGCGGCCGGGCTGCTGGCCTCCTGGGTCATCACCCTCGACAAGTTCAAGCTGCTCGAGAACCCGAACTTCACGCCCGGGTGCAGCCTGAACCCGGTGGTCTCCTGCGGCAGCGTCATGAAGAGCGCGCAGGCCGCGGCCTTCGGTTTCCCCAACCCGATGCTGGGCCTGGTGGCCTACGGCGTCGTGATCTGCGTCGGCACGAGCCTGCTGGCCGGCGCCGCCTTCCCCCGCTGGTACTGGCTGACCTTCGACGCGGGCTGTCTGTTCGGGATCGGGTTCGTGTCGTGGCTGCAGTTCCAGTCGCTGTACCGGATCAACGCGCTGTGCCTGTGGTGCTGTCTGGCATGGGTCGCCACCATCGTGCTGTTCTGGTACGTGACGTCGTTCGCCGTACGCCACCGGTTCCTGCCCGCGCCGGCCGGGCTGCGGACGTTCCTCGCCGAGTTCACCTGGGTGCTGCCGCTGCTGCACACCGGAATCGTCGGCATGCTGATCCTGACCCGCTGGTGGGACTTTTGGACCAGCTGACCATCGCAGCACCCCCGCGATTCCCGGACTGACGCAGGGTCTCGTCCCCTGTCGGCATGCGCGGCTTCGGCGCTCCGTCACCGGTCCGGCGGCACGGCGGTGACCGGGAGGGCCGTCGGGTGGTTACACCGCTTCGGACAACCGAACCGGACGAGGAGCGAACGATGGTTCAAGGCGTCGGCGGAGTGCCGATGGGCGGGCAGCGCGGGACGCTGCTCGCGGGCGCAGCGCCGCCCCGGGGCAGAACACGGCGGGAGGCGACGCGGAGGCTGCTCTTCTCGGCCGTCGCCCTGACGCTCGCCCCGGTGGCCGCGGCCTGCGGGCAGCCTCCGCGTGCCACGGACGACGACCGGCAGGCCACCGCCTTCGACGAGACCTACCGTGGCCGCCACATCCGCGGCGTCGAGGTCGCCGCCGCCCGGCGGGCCGCCGCCGGCGGCCGATGGGAGGTCACGATCGACGGCCGCCCGCTGCACCTGATGCGCCGCGCCGACGGCAGCTGGCTGAGCATGATCGACCACTACCGCTCGTACCCGACCCCGCTCGCCGCGGCCCGCGGGGCGGTCGACGAGCTGAGCCCCGGAGAGCAGTTGCGCGACCTGGCGCCGGGCCCGATGGGCGAGGGGCCGATGCACATGGGTGGCGGGCATGCCGTACACGCGTAAGAACGTCAACAGGCTGACCGGCACCGAGCGGCGACGGTTCGTGGGCGCCCTGCTGGAGGTCAAACGGCGCGGCGAGTACGACGAGTTCGTGCGGATGCACATCGAGTACAACACCCCCGACGGCGAGCACGGGCTGCGCGCCGCCCACATGACGCCCTCCTTTCTGCCCTGGCACCGCAAGTTCCTGCTGGAGCTGGAGCGGGCGCTGCGCCGGGTGGACGCGTCGGTGACGGTGCCGTACTGGGACTGGACCCGTGATCGCACGGCCACCTCCGTGCCCTGGCTGGACGACCTGCTCGGCGGCAACGGGCGGCGCTCGGACCGGCAGGTGATGACCGGCCCGTTCGCCTACCGGGCGGGCCACTGGAAGATCACCGAGGGGGTGACCGACGTGCGGTACCTCACCCGCGACCTCGGTCACGCCCGATCCCCGATCGAACTGCCCACCGGCGCCGAGCTGAACCAGGCGCTGGCCGACCCGGTCTACGACACGGCGCCCTGGAACTCGACGGTCACCTACGGGTTCCGCAACAAGCTGGAGGGGTGGGGGGCGGGCCGGGGCAGCGTCTCCTGGCGCAACCACAACCGGGTGCACCGCTGGGTCGGCGGGTCGATGCTCGGCGGCGCCTCCGCCAACGACCCCGTCTTCTGGCTGCACCACGCCTTCGTCGACCTGCAATGGACCCGCTGGCGGCAGCAGCACCGGGACCCCCGCTACCTCCCGGCCGAACCGCCCGGCGTGCACGACGCCCAGCACCGCCGGATCGTGGCCCGGCACGAGAGGCTGCCGCCGTGGGGCGTGACGCCGGACGAGCTGGAGGACCTGAGTGGGATCTACCGGTACGAGTGAGGCCGGTTCGCGGGAGCCGTACGCGAGAAGAGCCCGGGCGATCGAGGTGCCGGGGCTCTGTCCGCGCGTCCGTGCGCGGATCCCCATCGCGACGGTCGCCGGATCACCCTTTGCGGACAGGGAATTCGGCGCCCGCTCACCGGCGCGCCGGCCGACGGCGGTGAGTCCCCACCGCCGAGGGTGCCGTGCCGCACATCGCCGGCCAGGACGAACTCGCGGGCGCACTCACCGACTTCGGCACCGGGAAAGTCACCGTCGGCTGATCGCTTCGCCGTTCGAGACGTCACGCGTTCCGCTGAAAAGCCGGCGACACGGCGGCCACCGCTCGCTCGCACGGCACTCCTTTGACCGATTCTGTGCCTTCTGCGAACGGAGACGCCCGTGCGAATTTCTGACATCCAGCGCTGCGAGGTCCGGCCCGGACGGCTCGTCGAGTGGACGTTCAGCCCGGCGACCGTCGCGGCCGCGACAGCGCTGCCGACGGACTCGCGGCCGCCGGCGTACATCCAGGAGGGGCACATCAGAACGGCGCGATCGGTGCGCGAGGACGGCCTGTTCGTGCCGACCTGGCTGGGCGCGGCGTTCGATCTGCCGGGCCGGGTGGGCCTCGACGAGCTGGAGGAGGCGCTGCGCGGCTGGACGCTGCGGCACGAGACGCTGCGCAGCGGCTTCAGGTGGGCCGGGGACGAGATGCACCGGTTCACCCTCGACGGGGACGACGTGTCGCTGCGCCGCGAGGTGATCGGCGACTTCGCCGACGAGGGCGCGCTGGTACGGCACCTGCAGGACCGATTCGACGTGGCGGCGGACGCGCTCGGCTGGCCGAACCTCATCTACACGGCGGTCGTTCGCGACGACTCCACCAGCGTGTACATGGCCTTCGACCACACCAACGTCGACGCCTACTCCCTCCAGCGCATCCCGGACGAGATCCACGAGCTGTACACGGCGCAGTTCACGGGGCGTGCCGTGACCCAGGCGCCGGTCAGCAGCTATGTGGACTTCTGTGAGCAGGAGCGGGCGAACGCGGACGGCATCGACGACACGCACGCGATCGTCGCCCGCTGGCGGGAGTTCATCGGCCGCTGCGACGGCAAGCTGCCGGACTTCCCCGTTGACCTCGGTCTGCGGCCCGGCGATGCCCTGCCCGCCCAGAAGTTGATCAGCGAGCCGCTCGTGGACGCGGACGCCGCCGCGGCGTTCGAGGCGTACTGCCGGCCCTACGGCGGCAGTCTGGTCGGCGTCCTGGCCGCGACCAGCCTGATCGTCCACGAGATCGGCGGACTTCCGGTCTACCGCACGGTCGTGCCGTTCCACACCCGGATGAAGTCCGCCTGGGCGGACTCCGTGGGCTGGTACGTCGGCGCCGCGCCCATCGAGGTGCCCGCGGCGCGGGACTTCGACGCGGCACTCGCGGCGGTGCGCGCCCAGTTGCAGGCCAACCGGTCCATGGCGCGCGTCCCGTTGGCCCGGGTGCTGCGCCTGCTCGGCGCGGACTTCCGCCCGACCTCGCCCGACCTGTACTCGATCGTCTCGTACGTCGACGCCCGCGTCGTCCCCGGCTCGGCCCGCTGGGCCGAGCGCAAGGCGTACGCGGTGGTCCGGGTGTCGTACGGCGACCAGGTGTGCGCCTGGGTCAACCGGCTGCACGAGGGCCTGTGGTTCGCCTGCCGCTACCCGGACACCGACGTCGCGTACAAGAACATGCGGCGGTACGTCGAGGGGCTGCGGGACCTCGTCGTCTCCGTGGCCGCACGCGATTGTGTCCGGGCCACGGAGCCGACATTTTCGTAATACTGCGGACTTCACCGTTCTGATCCGCAGCAACTCCCTTTCTTTACAACGGCGTTGGATTGCATCCATGGGGGCTTCGCCGAGCGGGCTTTCATCACCTGGCCGAAGGTTCGAAATTCTCCCGGGGGAACTCTGTTGTGCGCTTGCCAAGTAAGCCTGCGCCACGGTGTGTTGTGGAATACCCTCGATCGCTACTGCTAGTGTTCATTCAGTCACGGTAGGCAATCAGCCTCTTTGTGCAGGCAATGAAGAACCGAGGGTTCCATGCGTAAGCTTCAGAAAGTCGTGATCGCAGCAGTGGCGGCCGGCGGCCTGTCCGCTGTCGGTGCCGGTGCGGGTACCGCCTACGCTCACAACAACGGCCCCACCGGCGGGCTGAGGGTGACCGACCTCTACCGCCCCTACCAGGAGTGCAGTCCGCAGACGGTGTCCGAGAACGACCTCCCGATCGGCGCGCTCGGTCTCGCCCAGACCCTGGACACCAGCTGCGGCCAGTTCAACAACGCCTTCACCGGCTGAGGTCGGCGGCGTAACCGTGCGCGACGCTTTCCGCGAACCCTTCGGGGTCACCCCCCGAAGGGGC
Organism: Streptomyces cellostaticus; assembly: GCF_001513965.1. Taxonomy (GTDB): domain Bacteria; phylum Actinomycetota; class Actinomycetes; order Streptomycetales; family Streptomycetaceae; genus Streptomyces; species Streptomyces cellostaticus. Next base: position 89,822 of record NZ_KQ948028.1, read on the forward strand.
CCGTTGACGCACGGCCGCCGGGAGTGCGAGGCCGCTTCCATGGCCCGCACGCCGTCGCGTCGGCTCTGAAGTCCGGCGCATCGATGGGCGGTTGCCGCCCCTTTCGGATGGGCCTGCGGCGGCGCGGCCGGTTCGCGGCGCCCGACGCCCGGACTCCCCTCACAAAGGAAACGCATCACATGCTCAGTAGGAAGAAGATCGCGGTCGTCTCGGGGCTTCTCGGCAGCCTCGCCGTGACCTGTGCCGGCGTCACCCAGGCGAATGCGGCAGCAGGTCCGGGTAAATGCACGCGCGACATTCAGGGCAATATCACCTGCGTACAGCAGATCCGAGGCGAGATCCCCGAAGACGGGGTCATCCCCCACTACGAGAACTGCATGCCGTCGCAGCCCATGATCGTGCCCGCCGCCCTGGGCAACGGGCAGATGAAGATCGGGCCCCAGATCAGCTGTAACAACACGATGCCGACATCCGACAAGGGTCTGGAACTGCCCGCCTTGTTCGGCTGAGCCTCGGGTGGAACTTCCGAAACCTTTCTCACCTTTCGAGCAGTGAATGGCCGGGGCCGGGATCACCCGGGTCGGCCGTCCGCTGCTCGTTCCGTAACTCGGCCGCGGAGAAATATCGTTTCTTTCGGGCGGCGGCGCGAACGGATAGGCGCCTCGTCACATGAGCCGACACGACGGCGAGGGTAAAGATCCCAAATTGCTACGATTCGTGTGTATATGCTCACACTAAGTAGTCAACCAGGGCTCAACGCCCGGGTACGAAAGGGTCTAACCATGCGTAAGTTTCAGCGCGCTGCTGTCGTAGCCGCAGCGGTCGCGGGGCTGTCCGTCCTCGGCATCGGCGTCAGCTTCGCCGGCGGCGAGGAAGAGCCTTCGCAGCTCACCGCGGTGGCCAACTCGCAGGCCAATGCCGTGGCCACGTGGGGCGGCTACTACTCGACGCCGCACTACGGGGCGGAGAAGGCTGCGGAGGCTCCCAAGGAGGCCGCGCCTGCCGCCGCGCCCGCCGCCGCGCCTGAGGAGGGTTACGGCCAGTACTCCGACGGCTCCAAGTAACACAAGCGCCGACGGCCCCCTAGGCCGTCACTCAGGCGGTCGCGCCGCAGTCCGCACCCTGGTCGGCCCAGCAGTCTGTCGCCGAGCGGACCGTCGCGACGCACACGACCTCGGAGCGCCACGACCGGCGCATCGACATCCTTCAGGACACCGTATGCACATCGCACGATCTGAACGTCCCAGTCCTGGATCAACTCGGACGGTTCAGCGGTGTGTTGAGTAATACCCACAACGGCAAAGGCAGCCCGGACGCGCAGAAAACCCACCAGGGTGCGCGCCCGGGCTGCAGCAATGCCTGTATCGAATTTCTCCAAGGCCTGGGCGCGCGCCGATCGACGGCGCAGACGCCCAGGCCTCTATTGCAAAGGAAAGCAGCACATGTTCAGTCGCCAGAAGATGGCCACCGTCACGGGGCTCGTCGGAAGTCTCGCCGTGATCTACGCCGGAGCCGCGCATGCACACGCCGATGAATTCCCGGGCGACTGCAGGAGCTCCCTGGGCGAAAAAGTCTGCATTCGTAAGGAGGTCATCCACGCCGACAAGCGCGGCAGGCATGTCTCCAAGGAGACGCAGGACTGCTCGACGGTCGGCCGGTCGCGCGTGGTGTTTCCCGAGGACTCCCTGCTGGGCGGCGGGTTCAGGAATGTCGGGCCGGTGCTGGACTGCTCCAACAACGCCCAGCTGCCGAAGGGCGTCAAGGTGCCGCATCCCAAGGTGCCGCACCCCAAGTTCTGAGGCACGAACGAAGCTTTGATGTGCGGACGAAGCTTTGATGTGCGGACGAAGCCTTGAGGCGCGAACGAAGGACTGAGGTGCGATCGGCGAATGCCGGACCGGGATGCTCCCGGTCCGGCATTTCGGCTTTCTGGGGTGGCGACAGGGCCTTCCAGCGGCCTGAACGCCCTGGTTTCCCGGCCTGAACGCCCCGGTGCCCCGGCCTGTGTGGCCGGGGCACCGGGGAAAGGCTCTGGCTTACTTGCCGACGCTGTTGTTGCAGCCCATCTCCGAGCCCAGGGAGCTCTGCTGCGCCCCCGCGTTGCCCTCGCCGTTCAGCAGGTTGCCGCCCAGGCCGTTGAGGATGCCGACCTCGCCGAGGACATCGGCGTTGAGGTCGTGCGACCTACAGGTGCTGCTCTGCCCGATGTTGAAACTTCCGCCGCCCTTGCCCCAGCCGCCTCCGTCGGCGTGGGCAGCGCCGGCACTCAGAAGTCCGACGCTGCCGAGGGCGGCGACCAGGACAGCGGCCTTGCGGAGCTTGTGCATGTCTTCTCCGGTGGAGTGAAGTGGATGCGATCCGTAATGGATCGACTTCGTACAGTTATGGAGAGTATTACGAAATATCCGAAGACAAACGGCGACGCGCCGGATTCAGGGAATTCTCACCGTCTTGGTTGAGAGTCTTCAATATCCCACCCCTGTACGCGAATTGAGGCGTCGGCACACGGCACAAAAGCGGTCCCGGCACCGAACCTGGGGCTCGGTGCCGGGACCATTTCCCGCTCTAGGTCGCCTGTGCGACCGTTATGCCCTTAGAAGGCGCTGTTGTTGCAGCCCATCTCCGAGCCGATGTGGGTGTCCTGCGCGCCAGGGTTGCCTTCGCCGTTGAGCGCGTTGCCCAGCAGGCCGTTGAGGATCCCGACCTCGCCGAGGACGTCGAGGTTCAGGTCGTGCGACTTGCAGTTGGAGCTCTGCAGGACGCTGAAGCGGTCCCCCTTGCCGCCGCCCTTGCCGCCGTAGCCGCCCTCGCCGGCGTGGGCGGCCCCGGCGCTCACGAGTCCGACGGCGCTGAGGGCGGCGACCAGGACGGCAGCCTTACGAAGCTTGTGCATGTCATCTCCGGTGGAGTGAAGTGGATGCGATCTGTGGCAGATCGACTTCTTACAGTTACGGGAGATTAGTAGCAAATATCCCAAAACGGACAGCGGCGCGCCGATTTCATGATCTGATGGCGAAGGAATCCGAGCAGCAGGCACACGAGCGGGCCCTTCGAGAGCGATCCTCGAAGGGCCCGTGCTGGGTGCGGAGTCCGGCCGCCCTAGTGGGCGTTGGAGGCAGCGTTCGCCTGGCTGTTGGCCTGCTTGCAGGTGATGCCGCGGGTCTCGGAGGCGCCGAGCACGGCGACCGGGAGATTCGCGTTGAGCAGGTTCTGCGGGCTGCATTCCTGGGACGGGCGGAAGAGGTTGCTCTGGTTCATCCCAGGGCCCGAGCCCCCCCGCATCGGGGCTGCCGTCGGTGCCGTCTGAGGGGAGATCTGCGGGTTGATCTGAGGGTTCAGCGTCGGATTGACCTGCGGGGTGATCTCAGTGGGCCGCTGCGGGGCTGCTTGCGGGGCCGGTGAGCCGTCAGTGCTCACGGCGGCCCGGGAAGAGGTCCACGAGCCGGCCTGGACGTCCGGCTGGGCAGCGGGCGGTGGAACGGCACCGTTGTACGCAAGGGAAGCGACGGCGACGCTGGGGCCGGAACCGATGGCGGACAGACCGCCGGCCGCTGCGAAGACGAGCGCGGCCTTGTGAAGTTTGCGCATGGAACCCTCGGCCCTTCATTGACCTGTGCATGGAACGTAATGGAATGCTGATGAGCCAGTGCAGCAGTGGCTGTTCTCGCTGCCCTGGTGCGGCTGCGGTGGACCATCGTCCTGGCCCTGTGCGGAACGAGGGGGCTGCGGGTCCAGACACGGGAGCCGGGGTGTGGTCACTCATTTGCCCCAATGCCGCACGGCACTCGCTCAATTGCTCAGGCGTGAATCGATCACGGTCTCGCGCCCGCGAGTTGTGCACGCCGGACGGCCTGCTCCGGCGGCTTGACACCAATCCCCTGATCTGTGGCCGTTCTTGACGGGAACGGGCCGGTCGTACGGTCGATGGCAAATGGGTGACGGAATTTTGGACCCCGTGACCGGGGCGGGGGAAATGTCGTTCCAGGCTGGGAGAGGGCAGCGACCATGTATCGGAAGGGGGCAGGGGATTCGCTGTCGGCTCCGGCGTGAAGTCCACGTGACAGCCCAGGATTACCCCTGTGAGGGCGCAGTACGAATATCAGACTGAGCGCACGCAAGACTGCACTGAATACAACGGATTTTCCCTGTACAGGTATTGAAGGGCCGAGGGTTCCATGCGCAAGCTTCACAAGGCCGCGCTCGTCGTAGCAGCGGCCGGCGGTCTGTCCGCCATCGGCGCCGGCGTCAGCCAGGCCGCCGACTATCCCGTCGGGTACGGCGGTGCCGTTCCGGCGCCTGCCCCCGAGTACCCGGCTCCGCAGTACCAGGCTCCGCAGTACGCGCCGCCGCAGTACGCGCCGCCCCAGTACCAGGCTCCGCAGTACGCGCCGCCGCAGTACGCGCCGCCTCAGTACCAGGCTCCGCAGTACCCGCAGGCCGCGGCGATGGGTACCTCGACGGGCGTCGCGCAGGTCCCGGGTCCGCCGCCCTACGCGCCGCCGATGCCGCAGGCCGCTCCTCCTCCGCCGCCCCCGCAGCCGAGCGGTTACGCCTCCGCCTCGGCCTCGTCGGGGGGCTACGCGCAGGCCAACAACCCGTCCTACGCCCAGCCGCAGGCCGCCCCCCAGCAGCCGGCGGTCATGCCCCAGGTCACCCCGCAGACGGCGCCGGAGGTCATGCCGAAGGTCGCCCCGCAGGTCTCCGTGCCTCAGGCCTTCAACCCGGAGCCCGCGCCGCATGTCGCCCCGCAGGTGAACCCTCAGGTGAACCCCCAGGTGAACCCGCTCGTCACGCCGCTGCTCGCGCCGCCCAGCGTGCCGGAGGTGTCCCCGTTCGGCCTCGGACAGGTCGCGGCGCCTCCCGTTGGCCAGTTGGGTCTGCCCAAACTCGGCTGATGATCGCACCGCAATCGTCCGCCGCCCCAACTCGATCTGCTGCAGATCGCATCCGCTCGACCAACGGAGAAGTAATGCGCAAGCTTCAGAAGTTCGCCGTCGTGGGCGCCGCCGTCCTCGGCACTGTCGGCTCCTTCGCTGGCGGCTCCGCCTTCGCACACCCTGAGCACGACAACGACGACTTCGACATCACGCAGGGCATCGAGTGCCGCTCGCACGACATGAACATCGACGTCCTCGGCAGCGTCGGTGCCCTCAACGGCCTGCTGGGCAACGCGCTCAACGGCGAGGGCAGCCCGGGTGCGCAGGACACCCACCTCGGCTCGGACATGGGCTGCAACAGCCGGGCGTTCTGACCTGCCGCGTTGCACGCTTTTCTCCCCGAGGCCGATATGCCTTGCCGAGCCGCCTGTTGAGGCGCCTGCGACATTGCGGGGAGACAGCCGCTCTCGGCGGGGGCACTGCCCCTGTCGGCGCGGCTGACGATCTCCACTCCGGTTTCCTCCTCACCGGACAGATCGCAAGCGCCCGCCGTTGCGCATGAACCATCGCAACGGCGGGCGCAGACGTGTGTCTTCGGACAGCCGTGCCGGCACCGGCGACCGGCCTCCGATTCTTGATCACCCTCACGGACCAGCGAAGGCGTATGCCTCGTCACGCCATGGTAGGGATCCATGTGACGAAATGTATGAAAATCACATGGCATGAGGAGTGGGTGTGGCACTCAAGCGACCCGGGGCCGCCCTCAGACGGCTGACGTTCATCACGGCGGGTGCGGTCGCGTCGGTCGGCCTGGCGGCGGGACCGGTCTACCCGGTCGGCGTCGCACGGCCGCCCGATCCGCCCGCGACGCCAGGGACCACTGCGAACGCTCCTGTGTACGGCGCGTACGTCCACTACGACGGCCCCACCGGAGTGATGCTGATGAACCAGCTCAGCCGGTGGCTGGGCGGCTACGACATGCGGGTCGGGCGCACCTATCTGCCGGGGGACTCGTGGAGCAACATCGAGGGGAGGTTCGGGTTCCTGGACAAGTGGGCCGAATGGCGGCGGGCCGGGAACGACCGGCTCTTCGTGCTCAATGTGCCGATGCAGGAGCGCAACGAGGAGAAACTCTCCGACGCAGAGGTCAGAACGCTCCTGCGGCGCGGGGCGGCGGGCGAGTTCGACAAGCACTTCCTGGCCCTGGCGAACCGGCTGGTCGAACTGGGGGTGCCGGACACGACTCTCGTACTGGGCTGGGAGATGAACGGCATCACGTACACGCATCGCTGTGCTCCCGATCCGGAGAGCTGGAAGGCGTACTGGAGGCGCATCGTGAAAGTGATGCGCTCGGTGCCGGGGCAGGAGTTCAAGTTCGACTTCGCCCCGAACCGGGGGATGGACAACATTCCGTGGACGGAGTGCTATCCGGGTGACGACGTCGTGGACATCCTCGGTATGGACTCCTACGACCAGCCGAAGGGCGAGACGTTCGACGAGGAGATCTCCGAGCCGTACGGGCTGCAGCACCAGGTGGATTTCGCGAACGCCCATGGGAAGCCGATCTCGTATCCCGAGTGGGGTCTGTTCAGCAACGGGGACAACGCGGCGTACATGCTGCGGATGCTCGCCTGGATGGATCAGCACAAGCCGCTCTACGCCACGGTCTTCGACAAGTGCCCGCACGGTGTGTGGCAATGCGCCGCGAACCCCTATGCGTCCGCCTTGGTCCGCGTGTGGCTGGCCGCCCAGGTCCACCCGAGGCAGGGCTCGCCCCTGCGTGCCGGACCTCTCCTGCCCGCCGGATGAAGGACGGGGCCTGTGCCGCTGTGCGGCACAGGCCCCGAACGCGAAGGCATGGGCCCCGGGGCACCGGCCCGGGGGATCGGTCAATGGCCGTACACGTGCCGCAGCATCGCCCGCTGGCGCTCCGGGCTGTGTTCGAAGAACAGGTCGGCCAGCCTCGCTCCGGCCGCAGGTCCGGGATCGTGTGTCAGCAGGGCGACCGATGCTGTCGCCAGCTCCTGTGGTGTGTCGACCAGGCCGGGCAGGCCCAGGGACTCCAGCGCCGGGATGCGCCGTGCCACCACCGGCCGTCGCAGCCCCACTGCCTCCAGGAGCGTCATCGGCGCTCCCTCCCAGAGCGCCGAGTGCGCGTACACGTCCGCCTGGGCGAGAAGCCGTTGCAGGGTGTGGTGCTCCAGCCAGCCGGTGACCGTCACGCCGGCCCGTTCCAGCCGTTCCTGGTGACGGGAGTCTCCGCCGCCGAGCCAGATCCAGTTGCTGGAGGGCATCAGCCGCCTGCCCTCGACCGCGGCTTCGGCGAAGAACTCCGGATCCTTCTGCGTGCACAGCCTGCCGACCGCGGCGACGGTCCGCGGCGGCAGGCAGCTGCCGTCGGCATCCGCGGGGGAGCCGGATCGCGGCCGCGGCGCCATGCCCGTACCCTCCCGGGGGCGGACCACATTCGGCACGTAGGCGGTCCGTTGCCGCTTGCGCAGCGACCGGGCGAGCTCGTTCTCCCGGGGGCTGGAACCCGCCGCCGTTCCCGTACGCCAGGACAGGATGCGCTCGGCAGCCCGCACCGCCGCCGCGGCGTACCAGGAGAGATCGGTGCGCTCCATCGAGTAGCCGTGCGCGGTGTAGACGATGCGCTCTGTCGGCACCGGGGCGGCCAGGCGCACGTACCCCCCGGCCATCGAGGAGTGGGCGTGGACCACGTCCGGGCGCAGCTGCCGGAACAGCCGCCCCACCTCGCGGATGCGGGCGAGATGGCCGGGCGGCATCCGCCAGACCCCGTCGAAGGCGGCTTCCGCCTCGGAGGCGACGCGAAAGGGGTCACCGTCGGCCATGAGCAGCAGGTGCCGTACTTCCGGAACCGCCCGTACGTAGTCGAGGACGATCGTCTGCACCCCGCCGCCCCATGCCTCCACGACGTGCAGGACCGTCGGCCGGGCGCTCTCCTGCGTCGCTTCGGCCTGGTCAGCGTGCATCGCTCGTCCTGAGGACGGCGGGCAGCGTGCGCAGCAGGACCAGCAGGTCCAGCCGCAGGCGCCACTGGTCGACGTACTGCAGGTCGAGCCGCACTGCCTCGTCCACCGTGAGCGCCGAGCGGCCCGACACCTGCCACAGGCCGGTCATCCCGGGCTTGGCGGACAGTCGCCTGCGCTGCTGGGGGCTCAACAGGGCGACCTCTTCCGGGATGTTTGGGCGCGGCCCCACCAGCGACATCTGTCCGCGCAGCACATTGACGAGCTGGGGCAGTTCGTCCAGCGAGGTTCTGCGGATGAAGCGGCCCACTGCCGTGATCCGGGGGTCGTGCCGCGGTTTTGCGCAGATCGACGGTTCGATGTTCTGGGAGACCAGGAGTTCCGCCAGTCCCACGGACGAGTCGTGGCGCATGGTGCGGAACTTCAGCATGGTGAACGGTCGTTCGCCGAGGCCGATCCGGGTCTGTCTGAAGACGACGGGGCCCGTGCTGCTCATGGCCACGGCGAGGCCGATGACCAGCATGAGGGGCAGCAGGGCGATCAGAAGAACGGCGGAGAGCACGATGTCGAGCATGCGCTTGGCGCGGGAGTCGGCGCAGCACGGACGGGGTGTGCCGATGAGCGGCGGATGCGGGGGCGCCGCCGCGCTCTCCGCCCCGCTCAGCAAGGGGGCTACTCCTCCCAAAGTAGTACTCCTCCCAAAATGGCAGAAAATGACTGACATATAAAATCTAGGAGGGGTCGGTACCGCAGACGGACTGCGACATACCGCGGTCCATCCGGTCGCCGGGCAAGACACCCGTACGACGCATCGCGGAACTGCCTGCCTGCACGGCTTCTTCGGGAGGAGGGATCCTCACCCGCGTGGACGCCCGGCCGCCAGATGACACTGCATCCCCTGGGGGGCGAGTCCCAGCGTGTGGGCGACGTGCTCCTCGTAGGCGGTCGCGCGCTCGGCGAGCAGGGGCAGTGCGGTCGACAGGCGGTCCCAGTAACGGCCCGGCCCGCGCAGGATGCGACGGCACTGGATGGCCAGCGCCTCGGGGGAGAACGACCGGGCCGGATGGACGAACTCGGCCAGCCCGAGGTCGTGGAATGCCGCGCGGCCCGCGGGTTCGTCGCTGAGGTGGACCGCGGGCACGCCGGCCGAGAGGGCGAGCACGCACTCGCGCAGGAGGGCGGAGACCACGAGGGACGGTCCGGCCGCGGACGCGAGACGCGCGCCGAGCGTATGGGCGGGTTCCTCCAGGCCGAGCCGGGAGGCGAACCCGTGATCGTCGCCACCGGCGTCGGTGCAGCCCGGCAGTGCCGTGCGCAGGGGAAGCCCCGAGGCGCGCAAGTCCTCGGCGAACGCCCGGAGCCGGTACTCGTACTGCCCGGGTGCCCGCAACCGCTGTGCGACGAGCGCGACGGACCCGTCTCCGCGCCGGGCGGACGGCGCCTGCCGGGCCAGGCGCAGCAGGCCCAGGTCAGGCACCCGCATCGCGTGCGGGACGTCGTCCACGCTGAGGTCGTCGCGTACGGCCACCTGCGGCAGCATGCGCAGCCATCGCCCCAGCAGTGCTCCGGCCGGCCCGTTGAGCGGGCCCACGCTCTGCGGGAGGTAGAGGACGGTTGCACCGCTGTGCGCGGCCGCGTGCAGGTGCCGGCCGTGCGCCCGCAGGGTGGCGAGCCCTTCGCGCCAGGTCCGGGCCCGCAGGTAGCCGCCGGCCACCGCCACGACGGCATCGGCCTCGGCGATGAGCCGGCGGACGGGCCCGGAGCGGGCATCGGCCGCCACCACCTGGATGTCGTCCTCGGGTACACCGACCCGCCGGAGCAGACCGACGCTCTCCGCCACCAGAAGCTCGCTGCCCGCATGGATGTCACTGCGGGCGTGAATGACTACGATTCGCATGTTCGACGGCCCTTACCCTCGCCATTGCGTCCATCAAGATGTGTACGGTGCGGTCGCGGACCGGGACGGACGTGCCGTCCACGCTCCACGGCCGGAGCGAGCAACCCGTCTCATACGCAGGCGGGTCGGATCACGCTCGTAGGTGCGCCCGTGCCCGCACCCGCGCGGAACTCCGCGATGTAGTCGCCGAGGGCGATCCGGGGTGCCCAGCCCAGGGCCCGTGCCCTGGAGTTGTCGGCCCGGCCCCGGGGCCGTTCGCCCCGGCGGGCGGGCACCATCTCGATCGGGCCGCCGAACATCCGGGCCACGTCGATCACCCGGTGCTCCTCGCCCCGGCCCAGCAGGTATCCGTCGCCGGATCCCTCGGCCGCGCAGAGGAGAATGCCCTCGACGATGTCGTCGACGTGTGTGAAGTCCCGGCTCTGCGTGCCGGGCTCGACCACGGTGAGCGGCCGCCCGGCGCGGTACTGCTCCTCGAAGATGCCGATCACGGTGGCGTAGGTACCGGTCGAGATCTGGCCCGGGCCGTAGACGTTGTAGAAGTACGTGATGACGTAGTCGAGCCCGAACCAGTCGCCGTAGTTGCGCAGGTACTCGACGTTCTTCGCCTTGGTCCAGGCATACGGGTTGAGGTGCTCGTCGCGGCCGCCGTTGCCGAACTTGGAGCTGGAGGCGGCATAGACCAGGCGGGCCTCGTGTTCCTGGCACAGCGAGACGACCTCCTTGGTGCCGAGAAGGTTGAACTCCCACACCCGGTCGGGCTCGTCGAAGGACTGGGGGATGCGGGAGTACTCGCCGAGGTGGTGGATCGTGCCGATGCGGCCGAGGCCGTGTCCGGCCCAGATCTTGGCGATGTCGGCGGTGCTGCCTTCCAGGTACCGGACCCGGTCGTCCTGGACGTGGTTGTCGCGGCTGCCGGTGAAGTAGTTGTCGAGGGAGACGATGCGGATGCCGGGCGCCTGGGTGAGGAGCCTGCGGATCAGATGGCTGCCGATGAAGCCGGCGCCCCCGGTGACGAGGGTGAGGCCGTCGCGATCGTCAGACATGAGCCATCTCCTCGTGGTGGACGGACTCCAGCCGGGGCTCGCCGGCGGGCGCGTGGACGGTGCCGGTGCGGATCCGGTGTCCGGTGCCGCGGCCGAGGGCCCGGTAGGTCCAGCCGGCCTGACGCCAGGCGGCGGGGTCGAGGCAGTTGCGCCCGTCGAGCACCCGGGGGGCGGAGACGACCTTGCCCAGGACGACGGGGTCCGCGTCCCGGAACTCGGCCCACTCCGTGAGGACGCAGACCAGGTCGGCCCCGGTCGCGGCGGCCTCCAGGTCCTCGGCGTAGTCGAGCAGGGGTTCGGCGCGTCTGGCGTTGTCCGTGCCCATGGGGTCGTAGACGCGCACCCGCGCACCGGCCGTGCGCAGGGCCGAGGCCACGGCGAGCGCGGGCGAGTCGCGGACGTCGTCGGAGTCCGGTTTGAAGGTCGCGCCGAGTACGGCGACGGTGCGGCCGCTCAGATCGGGGCGGGGGTCGCCGGGGGTGCCGCCGAGCATGGCGGTGGCGAGCTCGACGGTCCTGGCCCGGCTGCGCTGGTTGATCAGGTCGACCTCGTGCAGCAGCTGCGCCGCGCCGTCGGCACCGAGTTCGCGCGCCCGGTGCTGGAAGGCCCTGATGTCCTTGCCCAGGCAGCCGCCGCCGAACCCCACACCGGCGCGCAGGAAGGCCGGACCGATACGGGGGTCGTGGCCCAGGGCCTTAGCGAGTTCGGTGATGTCGCCGCCCGCCGCCCCGCACACCTCGGCCATGGCGTTGATGAAGGAGATCTTGGTGGCGAGGAAGGAGTTGGCCGCGACCTTCACCAGCTCGGCGGTGGCAAAGTCCGTGACCAGGAGCGGGAGTTCACGCGCTTCCTGTTCGGCGAGCCGGTACAGGCCCTCGTGGGCGGCGTGCAGCCGTGCCAGTACGCTCTCGTCGCGTACGCCGAACACGATCCGGCTGGGGCGCAGGACGTCCTCTACCGCACGTCCCTCCTGGAGGAACTCGGGGCTCCAGGACACGTCGACCGCGAGGCCGGCGGGGGCGTGTTCCCGGGCCAGTCGCTCGAGGTGTTCGGCGGTGCCCACGGGGACCGTCGACTTGCCGACGATGAGCGCGTCCCGGTGCAGATGGCGGGCGAGCGCGGTCACCGCGGTCTCGACGTGACCGAGGTCGGCCCCGAGGCCATCGGGTCTTTGGGGTGTGCCGACGCAGATGAAGTGGATGTCCGCGAAGCGGGCTGTCTCGTCGATGTCGGAAGTGAAGGAGAGCCGGCCGGCCGCGATATTGCGGCGTAGCAGTGTATCCAGCCCCGGTTCATGGAAGGGCAGGGCGCCGGAGGCGAGCCGCGCGGCCTTCGCGATGTCGTTGTCGTAGCCGATCACGTCGTATCCGAGGTCGGCGAAACAGGCAGCGTAGGTGGTGCCGAGATATCCGGTGCCGATGAAGGAGATCCGTGGGCGTGGGGTGTCAGCGGACATCTGTCGGGACGCTCCGTTTCCTGATCTTTGCTCGGGTGACCGGCAGTGAAATGACCGCCACTCTCTCGGTCAGGAAATTCGGTGCGGGCGGCGAATTCATATATACACGGAAGTGGAGTCCGCCAAGGGGGATCGACGCGGCAGTGATTCATATTGTCAGCCAAAGGGCCGTCCCGGCTGATGCCCGGACGGCCCGTCATGAAATTCCGAAGTCGGTCACGGATGTGCGGAGTTCGTCAGGCTCCCTCGGCACCACGGTGGTTCTCGTTGCCGGCGCCGCTTCGCGACCGTGCCCGACTGCGCAGGATCTCCTTGGCCCGGTCGCGCGCGGCCGCCTCGCCGGCGGCGGCCGCCAGCAGCGGCGCGGTGCGGCGACGGGCCAGCAGAAGGCGCTGGTTGACCACGGACTGAGGGTGCCAGCGGTACTTGTACGGCTCGTTGCCGCGCAACAGGCTCAGCACCCGGTGCTCACCGGCGGCGAGGTACTCGGCCGACGCGCGCACCACCATCGTCGCCACGTCTGCCTTGCGCTCCCGCAGCAGCGGATGGACGCCGTACAGGTAGACGCCCGCCAACTGACGGGACAGCAGCGTCAGATCGACCGCCACGACCTCGTCCTCCAGCCGGTACTCCCGCACCAGCGCCTCGCCGGAGCGGGCCATGGGGACGGTCGACCGGACCAGGTGGTCGAGGAAGCGCGGCCGCAGATGCTCCGGCGTCACACCTCTGTCCTGCCATTGCAGTTGGTGCAGCTCCAGCATGCGCCGCAACGACGACGCAGTCTCCTCGGGGCCCACTGCACGCGACTCGACGCCGAGCCTGGTGAGCTTGTTCAGCTTGTTGCGGATCCGCTGGGAGCGCGCCTTCGGCAGCCGCCCGAGCAGATCGTCCATGGGAGCGGCGGGCAGTTCCAGGCACTCGGAGTCGCGCAGCCGGTGACGCGGGCCGCGCCAGCAGCGGTAGACCCGCTCCACCGCGGCGCCCGGCCGCACCTCGCGGAAGTCGATCAGCGCGGCGCGGGCCTCGTCGTGCAGGGCGTCCGCCAGCGCCAGCGCGCCCTGCCCGGCCGCCTGCTCGTCGAGGAGCACGTCGCAGAAGTCGGTGATGGCGCCGCCGATCGGCACCAGGGCGGGCAGCGGGTAGGACACGCGCATGAGCGGGGCGACGGCCACCAGCGTTCCCCGCCTGCGCACCAGGACCAGCCGCAGCCTGCCCGGCCTGCCGTAGGACAGCCACCACGAGTGCACCCAGGCGAAGCTCTGGAACGGCGTCGCCGCCGGACACGCCCGGTGCAGGCGCGCCCACTCCTCGGCCAGCCCGGCGAACATGCGCTCGTCGGTGCACATCTGGACCGACAGCGGGCCGCCCGACGCGGTCATCCCACCTGCTCCTGCACATCACCGGCGTGAGCCGGAGCCGGCACCGACGCGCGGGCCGTATCGGCGTCGTCCGTGCTCCGCCGCGGCCGGACCAGCAGCGCCAGGCCGCCCAGCAGGCCTCCCATGCTGGCGCCCACGAGCGTGGTGAGCTTGCGGGACGCGGACGAGGGCTGGGCGGGCTTGAGGGCGTGGGAGAAGTTCACCAGCCTGATGCCGGTGTCGCGGGCGGCGTGTCCGGCGTGCTCGGTCAGCGAGCGGGCCACGGCGTTGGCGATGTCGGCGGCCTGGGCGGGGCGCGGGGAGGTCGCCGAGATCGAGACCATCGGCGCGTCGGGCGAGGTCGCGGACCGTACGCTCGTGCGCAGCGTCCCGACCGGAACGCCCGCCCACACCTGCGCGTCCCCGAGCACCGCGAGCTGCGTGGCGACGCGGCCGTACGCCTGCGCGAAGCCCAGCGCCGTCTGGGAGTCGAACTGCTGGTTGACCGGTACGGCCATGACATAGCTCGTGGCCGTGTACTGCGGGGTCTGCACCGTGCCGTACACGCCTCCGGCCGCGGCGCCGAGCAGTACCCCGGCCGGCAGCAGCCAGCGCGCAGGCAGCCGCACGGCGCGCACGAGAGCCAGGAGGCGACGTCGTGCGGTCTGGGGGGAGGTGTCGGTCGTCATCGGGGCCTCACTTCCAGGGGCGCGTCGGAAAGGACTGCCGCATACAGATCCATCGTCTGCCGGGCGATGTTCTGGATGCTGTTGCGCTGTACGACATCCGGGACGGTCCGCTCGCCGGGATGCGCCGCGTACAGGCGCAGCAGCTCCCGCCCGTACTGCTCGGCACTGCACGGGACGTGCCAGGCGGTCGGTACCGCGTCGGCGGGCAGGTCCGAGACGGCCGGGGCGGCCGTGTACAGCACGGGGAGCCCGGCCGCGAGTGCCTCCACCACGGCCATGCCGTAGGTCTCCATGGCCGACGGGGCGGCCAGCACGTCCATCGCGGACATCAGGTCGGGCATGCCGGGCGCGTCGTCCCCGGGGTCCGGTACGTACGGCCGCTCGCCCGTCATCACGACCCGGTCCGCGACCCCGAGTTCCCGGGCGGTGCGCCACAGCGCCTCCTTCTCGGGCCCGTCGCCGGCCAGCAGCAGCCGTGCGCCGGCGGGCAGGTGCGGCAGCGTGCGCACGAGCACTTCGAAGCGCTTGCCGGGAATCAGCCGGCCGACGCCGCCGACGACGTACGCGTCCTCCGGCAGCCCGTAGAAGTTCCTGGCCGTCTTGCGGCGCACCTCGTCGAACCGGAACAGGGCCGGGTCGAAGCCGACCGGGATGACGCGGATGCGCGACCTCGGCACCCCCCAGGCCCGCAGATCCTCGGCCACCGTCGGCGACACCGCGACGGTGACGCGGCCGAGGCGCTCGCCGAGCAGGTACAGCGCGCGGACACCGGCGGTCCGTCGCCGGCCCTCCATCTCCGCGTCGTTCAGGCTGTGTTCGCTGGCCACCACCGCCCGCACCCCCGCCAGGCGTGCGGCGATCCGTCCGTAGAGGCACGCCCGGTACAGATGGGTGTGCACCAGGTCGTAGCCGCCGGCCCGGATCAGCCGGACGAGACGGGGCAGGGCGCGCAGGTCGCGGTTGCCGCTCATGCCGAGGTGGCGGACGCGGACGCCGTCGGCCCGCAGCCCGTCGGCCACCAGCCCGGGGCTGGTCAGCGTGACCACGTCGCACTCCGCCTCCGGCGGCAGGTGGCGCAGCAGCTGGCGCAACTGCTGTTCGGCACCCCCTGCCTTGAGGCCGGTGATGATGTGTAGCACTCTCATGCGGTCTTCTCCAATGCGCGGCCCCACGCACGGGCCAGCCGTCGTTTCAGTTCCAGATGCACCGCGGTGTCGGCCTGCCTGATGTGGATGCGGGGCAGTGCGAGATCGCCGGCGGCTGCGGAGCCGGGGGCGATGGCGCAGGCGTACCGGTAGCCCACGCTGCGCACGGCGGCTCGCACGCGCTCGTCGACCGTGCCGTACGGGTAGCAGAAGCCCCCGACCTCACCACCGGTGATCCCGGCGAGGAGGGTGCGGCTCTCGTGGACCTCGGCGTGCAGCAGATCGTCCGGGAGACCGGTGAGGTCGGTGTGGGTGAGTCCGTGCGAGGCGATCTCCATGCCCGAGGCCGCGGCCCGGCGGACGCCGTCCGCGTCGAGCAGCGGCTTGCACGGTCCGTACGTCTCCCAGTCGTTCTCGCCGCCGAGCCGCCCGGCCACCAGGAACACGGTGGCCGTGCACTGCCAGCGGTGCAGCACGGGCAGGGCGGCGGTGACGAAGTCGGCGTAACCGTCGTCGAAGGTGAGCCCGACCAGGCCGCGTTCCTCCCCTCGGGCACGCGCCGCGAGCAGTTCCCGCACGCTCACCCCGCGCAGGCCCCGGCCGCACAGCCAGGCGAGCTGGCGGTCGAGGCGGCCGGGGGTGACGGTGATGTCGTGCGGGTCCTGCCGGCAGTCCGAGACGGAGTGGTACATGGCCACCCAGGCGCTCGGGCCGCGTCGGGTACGCCCTCGTGCGGCCGGCGCGGCCGCGTCACGGGATACCGAGGCGTCAACGACCATGGCGCAGCTTTCGTGTGAGGGAGCGTCGGACGGTGAGTGAGGCGGAGCGCATCAGCGCCCGGGCATCTGCCGCGTCGAGGACCCACGCCAGCAGCAGGAAGACGGCGGTCACACTCACACCGCCCGCGGCGACCGCGGCCGGCGGCGAGGTGAACGCCCGCGTGCAGACGAACCCCGCTCCGGCTGCGCACACGGCCGCTACGGGGGGCTTGGCCAGTTCGCCGACGAGCCGGCGAACGCGCACGGGCACGCCGTGCGAGCCCAGCCCGTGCAACAGGATCAGCGCGGTCAGGGTGATCCCGGCCGCGTTGCCGGCGGCGATGCCGCGTGCGCCCCAGTGGTCCGCGCTCCAGGCGTCGATGCCGGCGGTGGCGACCATGCCCACGGCCATCGCCCCCGCCGGGTACCAGGTGGCGCGCCCCGCCGAGAAGTACGACCGCATGAGCGCCCCCACCAGCGTGTGACCGAGCAGCCCGAGCGTGTACACCCGCAGGATGCCGGCGGTCGACGCGGTGTCCGCGGCGGTGAACGCGCCACGCTGGAAGAGGAGTTGGACGATCTGTGGTGCACAGACCACGATCGCGGCGGCGCCCGCCAGCGCGATGGAGGCCACCAGCACCAGGTCCCGCTCGATGCGCTCCCGGGCCCGCCGCAGGTCGCCCTGGGCGATGGCCTGCGCCACCACGGGATAGGTCACGATGGCCAGCATCAGCGCCAGCATCATGGGGAACTGCCCGACTTTCTGGGCGTAGTTGAGGTGCGAGATGGAGCCGCTCGGCAGCGCGGAGCCGAAGTAGCGCTCGACGAGGACCTGTGAATGGCGGCACAGCGAGAAGAGGAGAACCGCGCCGACGAGGGCGAGCGCGAGCGGCCGGCGCTCCTCCCCGGCTTCCGCGGACGCGGGCTTGCGGGGCCCGTCGGAGATCCTGCGCCACAGGGAGAGCGCCTGGACGGCGACCATGAGGCACCCCCCGAGCGCGACGCCGAATGCGGCGGACCGCACGCCCCAGTGCCCGCCGAGGACGAACATCGTGACGATGATCGCGGTGTTGGACGCGAGGGAGATCGTCGCGGGTGGGAGGTACGAGCGGTGCGCCCGCAGCGCCGCGCTGCAGTACCCGGCCAGTCCG
The DNA here is from genome assembly GCF_001513965.1 of Streptomyces cellostaticus. Lineage (GTDB taxonomy): Bacteria > Actinomycetota > Actinomycetes > Streptomycetales > Streptomycetaceae > Streptomyces > Streptomyces cellostaticus. Next base: position 107,189 of record NZ_KQ948028.1, read on the forward strand.
AAGGTCAGCACGCAGGTCGCGGTCATGCGGGTGCAGTCCACGGCGAGGGACGGATCGGGCAGGCCCGGCGCGAGGACGGAGACCAGCGGCGGCGCCGCGGCGATGAACACCGCGGCCATGGCGGCGAGAGCGAGGCCCAGCCGTGGCAGCGAGGCGGCGATCAGCGCCCGCACCGGGTCGGGTGAGGTGACCCCCTGCGCCCGTCGGGCCAGCGCCACGCTGAACGCCGGGACCAGCGCGATCACCATCCCGTCCTCGATCAGCAGCGACCCGGCCAGCTCGGGCAGGGTCCAGGCCACCAGGAGGGCGTCGGTCTCCCCGCTCGCCCCGAAGAAGTGGGCCAGGGACTGATCCCTGACGAGCCCGAGCAGCGCCCCGGCCATGGACAGCACGGAGGTGAGCAGGGTCGCCTTCGCGAGGACGCGGCCCGAGGGGGCCGATGTGGGCGCGGTGTCCGCGGCACGAGCGGTGGCCCGGCCTCTTCCCGGGGCGTGCTCCTGCCCGGCATCGGGCAGGCCGGCCGGCTCGGGACCGGCCGACGTCGAGTCGTCGGGCGTGACCGGAGTGATCGCCGTGTGCCCGGGCGTGTGGTGCGTCGTCGGCGTGGGCCTCATCGCGGGCTCTCTTCCGGCGGCACGGTCGTGGCCGGCGCTGCGTCGCGGGCCAGCGCCCACCAGGCCGCGAGTCCGAAGTCCAGGGCCACCAGCGCGGCGGAGCCTCCGCCGACGTCGGAGTACACGAAGTCCATGAGCTGCCACAGGAGCAGGCCACAGCCGACGAGCGCGCAGTCCTGGCCGTGTTGGGCCGTGCGGGTGCGCAGCAGTCTGCCGAGCCCGCCCACCAGCAGGGCCAGCCAGCTGCCCGCCACCGTCACCAGGCCCAGCAGGCCCTGCTCGCTCAGGACCTCCAGGTACATGTTGTGCGGGGAGAGGAAGGGCTCGCGGTAGAAGCCGTGGCCGGCTCCGTCCGTGTCGGAGGCCGACTGCAGCGAGAGCGGGGCGTGGCTGTCCCGGTACTCGGGGAAGGCCTTCAGCCCCACACCGGTCAGCGGCTGGTCCCGCCACATGCCGACCGCGGCCGACCACAGCGCGTACCGGTCGAGGACCGACTGGTCCGGGGCGTCGGCGACCTGCGTGATGCTGCCCAGCCGCTCCTGCAGCAGCGCCGTGCCCACGCCCAGCCCGCCGACCAGCACCACACCGGCCGCGGCCGCCGCCAGGAACACCATCACCGCGCGCCGCACCCCCGCCAGCAGCAGCTGTGCTCCGCAGGCCGCGACCGTGGCGATCCAGGCACCCCGGCTGAAGGACATGACGAGGGGCACGAGGAGCACCAGTGCGCACACCGCGGCCACGATCCGCTGCCGCTGGGACGAGGACCCGAGCGCGAGACCCGTGGCGGCCACCACCCCGGACGCGACGACCGTCGCCATGCCCATCACTTCGGTCGGCCCGAACGTGCCCACCGCCCGCACGAACTCCCCGTCGTACGCGGCGCCCGTACCGGTCAGGTACTGGTGCACCCCGATCCCGCCCTCCCACACCGCGAGACCGGTCACCGACCAGGCCACCAGCCGCATGTCACGGCGGTCGCGCAGCAACAGCAGCACTGCGACCGGGACGAGCACGAACACCTGGATGTCGCGGACCAGTCCCACGATGCCGTCACCCGAGTCGGGGGTGACCGTCGCGGCGACCGCGAGGCCGATCACCGGGAGCCCGAGGACGACGGCCGCCGCGCGGGTCAGCGAACGCCGGGCCAGGCGTGCGGTGTGTACGACGGCCCAGAGCACCAGCAGGCCGCAGGCCGCGTCGGCGGGCGTGGCCCGGCCGTCTCCCACCTTGGGCAGCCCGATCAGGGCGATCAACGCCACGACGGGCAGAACGGGGGCGGCCCGGCGCAGCGCCGGCAGGGACGGCGCCAGGGGTGGGGCGGGTGCGAGGGCGGCGCTCACCGGCACTCAGCTCCCCGGCGGCCGTACGGAGCGGGGGCGGCGCTTTCCGAAGTCATATGGGGTCGATCTCCCTGCATTTCGTGGGCGTGGCCCCGTTGCACGGTCACGGGCGCCGCCGTACGGCACGGAAAAGAGATTCTGAACCAGCGGCAGGAGACCTGGATCGCGCTGTCGATGTGAATTCACCGGGCCTGTGGGACCGTGAACAGCGACCAGGCCGGTTCTCGTTTTCGGGGCGAGCACCTCTATTGCTGTATATATTTATCTGAGAACTTGCCGACTGTGTCGGAAATGCGAAGTCGGCCGGGTCGTGTCCCGGACCTCGGACACCCGTTGGGCGCACCCCGCACCTCGAACGGCTCACCGCCTGGGGCTTCCGGGTCCTGGCGGCACCGCCTCATCGGAAGACGCGCACGTAGTCGGTGCTGAAGGTGATCGGGTCCTTCGTCTTCGGAACGGGGTGGAGAGTGCCCGCGGAAATCGAGAGATTGACGTTCAGGTAAGCGGACCAGTTCGGGTCCACGCCGCGCCCGTCCTGGTAGACCAGGGCGCCGTTGACGTACCAGTCGGCGGAATGGGTGCCCAGCAGCACACCGATACGCATCCAGCCCTCCTTGCCCGGGGGACCGATGACGTCGTAATTGGCCGCTTCCCGGACGTGGTTCGCCATTTCCAGCAGGTCCGGGGCGTCGGGATGGTATTCGAACACGTCGATCTCGTGGCCGTCGCCGACCCAGGTCCACACCGACGGCCAGGCCCCGACCGTGGCGGGCAGCTTCACCCGGGCCTCGACGTAGTCGCCGGGCCGCAGCCGGAATCCCTCTCGGGAACCTTCCGTGGTGATCAGCCCGGTCTCCCAGGCCTGGAGACCGTTCTCCAGGGTGTGCCGGCCGGGTCGGGCGGTGAAAGTCGCCATTCCGTCGGCGATACGCACGTTGCCGGGATTCACCCAGTCGAGTTTGTAGTACTTCGGATTGTGGGTGCCGTATTCATAGGCGGAACTGGCCTCGCGGGTCCAGCGGTTGCCCCACGTGAAGGGTGCGTTGAAGTCCTCCGCCCAGGCGAGTTTCCTCCCCGTGGACGGCTCCACGTTCCGGCCCGTCGAGACGACCCGGAGCCTGGTCTTTCCGAGCGGGTGGTACCCGGTCTCGTCCTCGTAATAGGCGTACTGGGTGTAGGTGCCCGCGCGGAAGGTGCGGGGCTGGGTGGTGAAGGCGAAGCCGCCGGGGCAGATCCGTGCGTTCTCGGCCGCGCCGGGGTAGTCCAGGCGGTTGTCCAGCCCGTCCTGCACGGCCACGCCCACCTTCCGGACCGTGATGCATGCGGACGCGCGCAGCTTCAGCGTGGCGGCCACCGCGGTCCCCGGCTGGGCGCCGGACGGGGTGAGGCTGTCCTGCACGATCCCGTCGGCCGACCGGCTCCCGCTGCCGGGCCCCGGGGCCGCGACGGACGGACGCGATCCCTTACTGTTCCTGTGCGGCAGGGTGGCATGTGCGTGACAGGCCAATGACACCGTCCCGGCCATCATCAGCGCCGCGACGCGGATTACCGTCCTCATGCACCGGACCTCCTCCACCTTGCCGTCGCCGCCGACTGAATGGCACTTGCTCATTCACGGGTGGCGATCAAGGGCAGTAGATCATGTCATTTAGCGAAGAACCATTATGGTGAGCTTTGATGTCCAGGTGTCGGATTGATATGAAATTCGTACATCCATATCGGGGGGCATCCGGTGTTCAAAGTGGCCGAAATCTATTCCACTGAGGCCCTGCCTGGACAGCAGCGGCATGGTCCGGATGCAGACTGGTCGACGGAGGGCCGGCGCTGGAGTGTGACGTGACAACGGCTTCACGGGTTCGATCCGCGCCCGCGCCGTGTCGGTCGTGGATGTCGGAAGTCGCCCTGCGGCCCCGGAGTCTGCCCTTGCTCAGGGTCGTCGGCCCCGAGCAGCAAGAAGCCCTCCCGGTGGGGAGGGCGAGGGATGGCGCCCCCGGCAGGACTCGAACCTGCGGCCAAGCGCTTAGAAGGCGCCTGCTCTATCCACTGAGCTACGGGGGCCTGGTGCGGGACAAGGATAAGGCTCCCCGTTCCTCGACCCGGCTGCTTCGCCTCCGTGGCTCGATGTGGAGGTTCGGTGAAGCGGTCCTGATAATCGCAGGCAGGTGCGAATCGCGCACCGCTTTTGGGCGCCCTGCGCACAGGGTGTTGTGCACTCGTTATGCCTGGACTGTGCCCGCGCCCCAGTCGTCCCTTACGTCCGTTGTGCTCCATCGGCACGCTGAGATGTCCATATGCTTCATAATCACCCTAAAATTAGGCATTCTTCGCATGTGGTGACCTTGGACGTACGGCCTCAGCTGCTCGACGCGCTCTCCGAACTGCGCGACCGTGTCGCCGCCGCGCGCTTTCCGCTGCCCTTGGCAGGGGCTCCGCGCGCGCGTGCCAACCGCGACGAACTGCTCGCCCAGCTCGACGACTACCTGGTGCCCCGGCTGCGGGAGCCGGCAGCGCCGCTGCTGGCTGTCGTCGGCGGGTCCACCGGGGCCGGCAAGTCGACCCTCGTGAACTCCCTCGTGGGACGGCGGGTCAGCGAGGCGGGCGTGCTGCGTCCGACCACCCGTACACCGGTCCTGGTCTGCCATCCGGAAGACCATCACTGGTTCAGCGGCCTGCGCGTGCTGCCCGACCTGACCCGCGTGTGGGTCCCCCACCAGGACGTGGGCGACGATCTCCTGCTCTCCGGCGAGGACCCCGCGCGCGTACTGCGCGTCGAGACCGCCGACACCCTGCCGCGCGGGCTCGCCCTGCTCGACGCCCCCGACATCGACTCCCTCATCGCCGACAACCGTGTCCTGGCCGCCGAACTGATCTGTGCCGCCGACATCTGGGTCATGGTCACCACCGCGGCCCGCTACGCCGACGCCATCCCCTGGCACCTCCTGCGCACCGCCAAGGAGTACGACGCCACCCTGGTGAGCGTCCTCGACCGCGTGCCCCACCAGGTCGTCTCGGAGGTCTCCCGGCAGTACGCAGCCCTGCTCACCAAGGCCGGACTCGGCGAGGTACCCCGCTTCACCGTGCCTGAGCTGCCCGAGTCGGCCTGGGGCGGCGGTCTGCTGCCCGCCAGCGCCGTGGCGGCCCTGCGGACCTGGCTCGTCCATCACGCCCAGGACTCGGCGGCCCGCCAGCAGGTCATGGCCCGCACGGCGCACGGCCTCCTCGACTCGCTGAAGTCACGCCTGCCCGAGCTGGCCAGCGCCGCCGCCGCCCAGTACGCGGCCGCGCTCCGGCTCACCTCCGCCATCGACAGCGCGTACGACAGCGAGTACGCGCGCGTGCGCAGCAGGCTGCAGTCCGGGGCCGTACTCGCCGGGGACGCCCTCAAGCGATGGCGGGCCTTCCCGCTCGACTGCACCGCGGGCGAACTGCTGGACGCGCTCGTGGAGAGTCTCGCCGCGCTGTTGCTGTGCTCCGTCACCGCGGCCGACGAGCGCGTCGACGAGGCCTGGCGGCGCGAGCCCGCCGCGGACGCTCCGGGGCTCGCCGACCGGGATCCCTCCCTGGAGAACGCCGAGCACCGCATCGGGCTCGCGGTGCGGCGCTGGCGGCGGGAGCTGGAGGAGTACGCCGAGGACGAAGTGAGGGAACTCGAGCGCAACGGCGGCCCCGACTCCGATGCCGTCGCCGCCCTGGTCGCCACCGTGCTGCTGGGCGGGCGCCGGGCACGCACCGCGGGCGAGGGGCTCGCCCAGCGGATCGGCGCCCACGGCGCGCTGCGGCTGCGCGACCGGGCCGGACGCCTGCTGACCGACCACGTCGACCGCGTCATGCACCGCGAGCGCGAACGGCGCCTCGCCCCGCTCGATGCCCTGGACGTCCACGCCGACCCCCAGGCCGAAATCATCGCCGCGCTGTCCGTACTGCAGAAGGAGAGGTGACCGTGACCGCCGTCGCCGACCACGACCACACGGACCACACCGATCACATGGATCACCTGAATCATCTGAACCACCGGAACCATCCGAACCCCATGGGACACAGCGAGCAGGGCGATGGCTCCAAGGCAGCGGAGCCCGGCTCTGCGGCCGGCAGGAACGGACGGCCCCGGGGTGAGAGCGAGGCCGGCGACCGTCACCGGCCGGTGAACGGCGGCTCCGGCGAGGGCGTTCCCGGAAGCGGCCCGTCCCCGGACCAGGCTGCCGAGGCCGGCACCGACACCCGGCCGGGGGGCCGGGACACGCGGACGGACGGCGGGCGGCACGCGCGCGTACCCGAGGAACGCGTGGACAGTCCGGACAAGGAGCGGCACGTGCGTGTGCCCAAGAAGCGCATGGACGGTCCGGACCAGGAGCGGCAGGCGCGCGTACCCAAGGAGCGCGCGGACAGCCCGGACCGCGAGCGCCGCGCACGCGTGGCGGCCCCCGACGCCGACGCGGCGAGCGGTTCACGCGCCCGCCCCAAAGACAGCGAGACGTCCGGGGACGGCGGAACGGCGAGGGGTAGCGGAACGCCGAGGGGTAACGGAACGGCGAGGGGCAACGGTAGGGCCGGGGGCAGCGGAAGGGGCGGGGATGCAGGAGGGGCCGGGGACGCGGGAAGGACCGGGGACGGGGGAAGGACCGGGGAGGCGGGAAGGGCCGGAGGCAGCGGAAGGGCCGGGGACACGGGAAGAGCCGGGGATGCGGGGAGGATCGGGGACGCGGGAAGGGCCGGCGACGGCGGAGCGGCCGTCCTCGGCCCGGACGCCGATCCCGACCTGGTCGAGGTCTGGGACGACGGGCTCATCGCCCGGCGCGTGACCGAGGGCACCGCGGCCGCCCTGGCCGCCGCGAGCGCCTCCGCCCTCGACAAGCCCATCCGCGGTCCCGGCAGCAGCCGCACACCCGCACGGCTGGCCTACGACGGCCCCCTCCGCTCCCGCCTGGACGCCCTGCGCGAACTCGTCGGCCTCTCCCGTACCCGCCTGGACAGCAGCACCCTCTCCGAGGCGGGCCGCGTCCTGGACGAGGCGGCCGCCCGGCGCAAGCTCTCCGGGCAGCACACCGTCGTCGCCATCGCGGGCGCCACCGGCAGCGGAAAGTCGCAGCTGTTCAACGCGCTCGCCGGAGTGGCCATTTCGGAGACCGGCGTACGGCGCCCGACCACGGCGGCCCCGATCGCGTGCAGCTGGAGCGACGGCGCGGCGGGCCTGATCGACCGGCTCGGCATCCCCGGCCGACTGCGCCGCCGGCCGGTGCAGGGCCCGGAGGCCGAGGCGCAGCTGCGCGGGCTCGTCCTGGTCGACCTGCCCGACCACGACTCGGCGGCCGTGCAGCACCGCGAACAGGTCGACCGGATCCTGAAGCTGGTCGACGCGGTCATCTGGGTGGTCGACCCGGAGAAGTACGCCGACGCCATCCTCCACGAGCGCTATCTGCGGCCGATGGCCGGCCACGCGGAGGTCATGTTCATCGTCCTCAACCAGATCGACCGGCTGCCCGGGGAGGCCGCCGACCAGGTTCTGGACGATCTGCGCCGGCTGCTGGACGAGGACGGCGTGGCGCTCGGCGAGTACGGCGAACCGGGCGCCACCGTGCTCGCGCTCTCCGCGCTCACCGGCGAGGGCGTCGGTGAGCTGCGCGAGTCACTGGGCGACTTCGTGGCGGAGCGCGGCGCCCCGGCCCGCCGGGTCGCGGCCGACCTGGACGCCGCGGCGGACCGGCTGCGGCCCGTCTACGCCACCGGCCGGCGCGTCGGCCTCAGCGAGGAGGCACGGGAGGAGTTCGCCGCCCGGCTCGCGGATGCGGTGGGCGCCACCGCGGCCGGCGAGGCCGCCGAACGCGCCTGGCTGCGCAATGCCAACCGTGCCTGTGGCACTCCCTGGCTGCGGCTGTGGCGCTGGTACCAGGGCCGCGGCGAACACACGACCGGCCGGATCCCGGTACGCCCGCAGGCCGACGAGGAGGCCACGGCCCGCCAGCGGGTCGAGCAGGCGGTCCGTACGGTGTCCGACCGGGCCTCGGCCGGTCTGCCCACGCCGTGGGCGCAGGCGGTGCGCGAGGCGGCCGTACGCGGCTCCCAGGGGCTGTCCGAGGCGCTGGACGAGCTGGCGGCGCGGGCCGGGCTGCCCCCGGGCCGGCCGCCCCGGCCGGGGTGGTGGCCGGCCGCCGTGCTGGTCCAGGCGGCCATGACCCTGCTGCAGATGGTGGGCGGTGCGTGGCTGGCGGGCCAGATCGCCGGTGTCATGGCGCCCAACCTGGGGGTGCCGGTGCTGCTGATGATGTGCGGGATCGTCGGCGGGCCGCTGGTGGAGTGGGGCTGCCGGATGGCGGCCCGGGGCCCGGCGCGGCGGTACGGCCTGGACGCCGAACGGCGACTGCGGGAGGCGGCCGCGGGCTGCGGCCGGGCCCGGGTGCTCGATCCACTGGCGGCGGAGCTGCTGCGGTATCGGGAGGTGCGGGAGCAGTACGGGCGAGTGGCGCGGACCGGAGCCGGGGCCGGGGTGGGGTAAGGCAGGCCGGGGGGGAGAGAGAGGCAGGCCGGGGGGAGAGAGGCAGAGCAGGGGTGGGTGGGTGAGGGGATCGGGGGACGCGGGTCACTCATTGACGCGGGTCACTCATTGGGGTGGCGGGGTTTTCCACAGGTGGGTGGTCGTCCACAGCGCTCAGCGGGCCCGGCCCGGCGGAGGCAGTCTGGTTCCACGGCGCAGACGGGATGTGTGCGCCGGGCACGGCAGATGCAGCCGTACGGGAGGGGCCCGTACGCGTGTCCGCCCGGCTGCAAGGGGCGGCCGGGCATGGGAGGGGTTCGCGATGAACGAGACCGTGGTCTGTGTGGTGGGCAACGTGGCGACGCCGCCGGTGTACCGGGAGGTGGCGGCGGGGCCGACGGCACGGTTCCGGCTGGCGGTGACCTCGCGCTACTGGGACCGGGAGAAGAGCGCCTGGACGGACGGGCACACCAACTTCTTCACGGTGTGGGCCAACCGCCAGCTCGCCGTCAACGTGGCGGCGTCGGTGGAGGTGGGGCAGCCCGTGGTCGTGCAGGGCCGGCTGAAGGTGCGCACGGAGCTGCGTGAGGGGCAGCAGAGCCGGGCGTCGGCCGACATCGACGCGGTGGCCATCGGCCACGACCTGGCGCGGGGCACGGCCTCCTTCCGCCGGGCGGCGAAGCCGGAGGCACCGGCGGCGGTACGGCCGGAACCGAACTGGGAGACACCGCCCGCCGGTGCCCCGGACAGCGACCCGGCGCAACACCAGGCGGAACCGGCGGCAGTGACGTGACGTCAGAGGCGTGATGCAACCGATCTGCGATCTGCGGCTTGTCGACGCATGCGGTCCGACCATCCCCAACACCCCGGCCGAGTCGGTGGATTTGTCGATAAGCGCAGCTCGCATCCGGTCCCGGCGATAACGATTCCGGATCGGATCGGCCATCAGACGATATGACCGACCGAGCGAGGTCCGTGTGATCCATAAGATGCCGGGCGTGCCCCTCGGGGCTGCCGATTCTGCTGGTGGGACCGTCCCCCACGTCCAACGGGTCCTGCTCGAAGGGGAATTCTGTGCTTGCTGCGTTCTCTGGGTTTCCTCGGTCCGTCACAGCGGCCCGGCTCGGCGCTGTGACGCTGGTCTCCGGCCTGGTGGCAGCGGGTGCGCTGTCCGGCGCCGGTACGGCCGTGGCCGAGGAGAGACCGCAGACCGAGGGCGGCGCGACGGCCACGATCAACGGCCTGAAGACCTATGGCGAGGCCGTGATCCACGAGGACGGCGGCGACCAGCGGGTGGCCGCGGGCCTGTTCGAGATGTCCGTGGACGGCGGCGGCACCCTGCAGACGTACTGCGTCGACATCCACAACCCCACCCAGCGTGACGCCCGCTACCACGAGACGTCATGGAGCGGCACCTCGCTGGGCACCGACAAGGACGCCGGCCGGATCCGCTGGATCCTGCAGAACTCCTACCCCCAGGTCAACGACCTCGCCGCGCTCGCCCGGCAGGCGGGCGTGCACGGCCTGACCGAGCAGGACGCGGCGGCCGGCACGCAGGTGGCCATCTGGCGCTACTCGGACGGTGTGAAGGTCGACGCCGTGGATCCGCAGGCCGAGAAGCTCGCCGACTACCTGGAGAAGAGCGCCCGCAACAGCGCCGAGCCGCAGGCCTCGCTGACCCTGGACCCGCCCGAGGTCTCCGGCCGCCCCGGTGATCTGCTCGGGCCGGTGACCGTGCACACCAACGCCGGCGGCGTCACGGTGGTTCCTCCCGCGGACGCGGCCACCAGCGGGGTGCGGATCATCGACAAGACCGGCAAGGTGATCACCTCGGCGGAGGACGGCAGCCGGCTGTACTTCGACATCCCGGAGGCCGCCGCGGACGGCTCGGCCCAGCTGACCGTGCAGGCGTCGACCACCGTGCCGGTGGGCCGGGCCTTCGCCTCCGACAGCCGCAGCCAGACCCAGATCCTGGCCGGCTCCAGCGAGTCGACGGTCTCGGCGACCGCGGGCGCCACCTGGGCGGCCAAGGGTGCCATACCGGCGGTGTCGGCCCGGAAGAACTGCGCCAAGGGGGGCGTGGACGTCACCGCGGCCAACAAGGGCGACCAGCCCTTCACCTTCCAGCTGACGGGGGTCGAGCACACCATCCCCGCCGGGGCCTCCCGCACGGTGACCGTCCCGCTCCAGGAGGACCAGGCCTACGACTTCACGATCACCGGCCCGAACGGCTTCAGCCGGCGCTTCACGGGCGTCTTCGACTGCAAGACCCAGGGCGCGCTCACCACGAAATCCACCCAGACCCTCAGCGAGCCCAGCCCCGCCACGGTGGGCGGAAGTCCCACCACGACCGACACCGACCTCGCCTCCACGGGTGGCTCCGCGATCACGCCGATGATCGCGGGAGTGGCCATCGGGCTGGTGGTGATCGGGGGTGCGGTGCTGGTGGTACTGCGCCGCAAGGAAGCGCACGAGGGCGACTGACGGAACGGGGACGATGCCGCGGCTCAACGACGACGGACCGCGTGGCCGCTGTGTCCGCCTTCTCGTTTCACGGAGGCGATCACGGAGGAAACGAGGGCGGTCACGGCGAGGCTCCCCATCATGACCAACCCCACGCCGACTACGAAGAGGCCGCTGGAGTCGTCCGACCAGTCGTCATAGGCGGCAACGGTGAGGCCGGCCGTGGTGCCGAGCACAGCGCCTGCGGCGAAGCGGTGGGCTGCCGCCCAGCACACCGGTACCAGCAAGGTCAGCACCAGCCCGATCACCTGCCACGCCTCGTAGGGGCCGGTCGTCGTGCCATCGGGTTGCACGTCACGATGCTGGTCCCAGCCCAGCCAGGCAGCCCACGTCGCGAGCGACACCCCAGCCAGCACGAGGATCGACAGCAGCTGGGGAACGGGTTTCAGAAGTCCTCGACGCATGCCCCAAGCGTTTCCGCTCGCCCCGGCACCGACCAGAGCGCAAGTACTCAGCTCCACCCGAGTACATCGGCACGTAACGCTGTCGCTTTTCGGTCAGCATGTCTTAAAGGCGAGAGGCCTGGGAATTTCGTTGACTTGAGTGGCCGATGTGAATCAGGCTCACTCGGTCGGCGGAAAGATCACCAGCCGACAGCGCGCACGGCACTGACCGGCCGGGTGCGCTCCACTGTGGAGGGGGAAGTTCAGCCATGCGCAAGACCACAGCCAGACTGGCGCTCATCGGTGTGGCAGCGGCGACGCTGTCGATGGTTCCGCTGGCCGGTACGTCGTACGCCGCCGGCTGTGCCGGCGCCGGGTGTGACAACAAGGGCCCGGCCACCTACAAGTGCGACGACAGCAGCTCCACGAAGCGGACGGTGGGCAGCAACGGCCGCGTGGCGGAACTGCGCTGGTCGGCCGACTGTCTGGCCGGCTGGGTGCGGATCAAGAACAACGCGGACCCGGACATCTACGACTCCACCGCGACCATCGAGAAGTGGAGCCTCGACGGCAGGCTGCTGAAGTCCCTGTCCGTGAGGACGCCCGGCTACGGCAAGACCGACTGGTCGAACATGCTCGGCGGTGGGGAGTTCAAGTACCGCGTGTGCGTCCGCTTCGACAGCGACCTGTACCCGCTGGAGTGCAGCAGCAAGTGGTAGTGCCCCCGCGATGCCGGCCCGCCACATGACCGGCTGACCGGGACACGTTCGGCCCCACCGGTCCTTCCTTGCGGCCCGTATCCGTTTGCCACGGCTCGGATACGGGCCCGCTTGCTCAGGCCAAGGCCGTTGGTGGCCGATCGGTTACCCCCGCTCCGGGCCGTCCCTGGGCCGTCCGAGGTCCCGAGGCCGACCGACGGCGACTGACAGTGACCGACCAGCCACCCCGGCGGCAGTGAAACCGCAGGTCAGGGCTTCCGGGTCAAACGGGTTTCCGTCCGGGGCTGGCCGTCAGGCAAGATGGGGTGTATCTGCCCACTGCCAGATTTCAAGCTGCCGGACGGTTTCTCTTGGCTGAGTTCATTTACACCATGCGCAAGGCGCGCAAAGCGCACGGCGACAAGGTGATCCTCGACGACGTCACCCTGAACTTCCTGCCGGGTGCCAAGATCGGCGTCGTCGGTCCGAACGGTGCCGGTAAGTCGACCGTGCTGAAGATCATGGCGGGGCTGGAGCAGCCGTCGAACGGCGATGCCTTCATCTCGCCCGGTTACAGCGTCGGCATCCTGATGCAGGAGCCCACGCTCAACGAGGAGAAGACCGTCCTGGAGAACGTCCAGGAGGGTGTCGCCGGGATCAAGGGCAAGCTCGACCGGTTCAACGAGATCGCCGAGCTGATGGCCACCGACTACTCCGACGCGCTCCTCGAAGAGATGGGCAAGCTGCAGGAGGACCTCGACCACGCCAACGCGTGGGACCTCGACGCGCAGCTCGAGCAGGCGATGGACGCGCTGGGCTGCCCGCCCGGTGACTGGCCCGTCACCAACCTCTCCGGTGGTGAGAAGCGCCGCGTCGCGCTCTGCAAGCTGCTGCTGGAGGCCCCCGACCTGCTGCTCCTCGACGAGCCCACCAACCACCTCGACGCCGAGTCGGTGAACTGGCTGGAGCAGCACCTCGCCAAGTACGCGGGAACCGTGGTCGCCATCACCCACGACCGGTACTTCCTCGACAACGTGGCCGAGTGGATCCTCGAGCTGGACCGCGGCCGTGCCTACCCGTACGAGGGCAACTACTCCACGTACCTGGAGACGAAGCAGACCCGTCTCAAGGTCGAGGGGCAGAAGGACGCCAAGCGGGCGAAGAGGCTCAAGGAAGAGCTCGAGTGGGTGCGGTCCAACGCCAAGGGGCGGCAGGCCAAGTCCAAAGCGCGTCTCGCGCGGTACGAGGAGATGGCCGCCGAAGCGGACAAGATGCGGAAGCTGGACTTCGAAGAGATCCAGATTCCGCCGGGGCCGCGGCTCGGCAGCATCGTCGTCGAGGTCAACAACCTCAACAAGGCCTTCGGGGACAAGGTCCTCATCGACGACCTCAGCTTCACGCTGCCGCGCAACGGCATCGTCGGCGTCATCGGCCCCAACGGTGCCGGCAAGACGACCCTCTTCAAGATGATCCAGGGCCTTGAGGAGCCCGACTCCGGCTCCATCAAGGTCGGCGAGACCGTCAAGATCTCGTACGTCGACCAGAGCCGCGAGAACATCGACCCGAAGAAGACGCTGTGGGCCGTCGTCTCCGACGAGCTGGACTACATCAACGTCGGCCAGGTCGAGATGCCCTCGCGCGCCTACGTCTCCGCCTTCGGCTTCAAGGGCCCGGACCAGCAGAAGCCCGCGGGCGTGCTCTCCGGCGGTGAGCGCAACCGGCTCAACCTGGCGCTGACCCTCAAGCAGGGCGGCAACCTGCTGCTCCTCGACGAGCCCACCAACGACCTGGACGTCGAGACGCTCTCCAGCCTGGAGAACGCGCTGCTGGAGTTCCCCGGCTGCGCCGTCGTCGTCTCCCACGACCGGTGGTTCCTGGACCGTGTCGCCACGCACATCCTCGCCTACGAGGGTGAGTCCAAGTGGTTCTGGTTCGAGGGCAACTTCGAGTCGTACGAGAAGAACAAGGTCGAGCGGCTCGGTGCGGACGCCGCGCGTCCGCACCGCGCCACCTACAAGAAGCTGACCCGGGGCTGATCGATCTTGCGGCACATCTACCACTGCCCGCTGCGCTGGTCGGACATGGACGCGTACGGCCACGTCAACAACGCGATCTTCCTCCGCTATCTGGAGGAGGCGCGGATCGACTTCTTCTCCCTGAGGGGCAAGGAGTCCAAGCAGGGGTCCGTGGTGGCGCGCCATGAGATCGACTACCGGCGCCAGCTCGCCCACCGGCCCACGCCTGTGGCCATCGAGCTGTGGGTCACGGAGGTCAAGGCCGCGTCCTTCACCGTCTCCTACGAGGTGAAGGACGCGGACGTGGTCTACGTACAGGCGTCCACCGTGGTCGTCCTGTTCGACTTCGAGACGCAGCGTCCGCGCCGGGTCACCGCCGACGAGCGGGAGTTCCTCCAGAAGTACCGGGACGACGCCGACGAGGAGGCCGTCGCCGCATGACGGTGCTGCACCTCGCCGACGAGACGGAGGCGGCCGACCTCGCCGCCTTCCTCTCCCGGCTGCTCCACTACGACCGTGGAGCAGCGGTGCGCCTGCAGGCGGCCGGGACGGCGCTCGCCGTGTTCGGGCGGCCGCCGTCCTTCGAGGTGCTGGTGGTCCGCACGGTGCGGCTCGCCAAGCCGTACGAGAACGGGCTCGACGTCACGCTCGACGGGACCGTCTCCGCCGGCGAGTTCCTGGAGTCCCTGGACGAACGGGCGGCCACGGCCGCCGTACCGGCCGCGGTCACCGGACCGCCGTGGGCCGGCGTCCTGCCGCCGCGCGGTGGCTGGCGGCCCGAGCCGGGGCTGCCCGCGCCGGACGTGCTGCGTACGACGGTGGCCGAGGCGGTCGTCGAATTCCGGTCCCGTACCGAGGAGTTGGCGCCCGAGCGGCGTACCCGCGCCGAGCTGGACCGGATCGGGCGGGACATCTGGTCCCGGGAGATAGGTCAGACCCGGCTTCCGGTGCGGGCCGTGCACGCGGCGCAGTCCCTGGGCTTCCTGCGGCCGGGCACCGGCGCGGCCGACACCGGGCTGTTCTCGTCCGGGGCATGGCTCAGGCTGCGGACGCCGTACGGCTCCGTCGCCGTGCGGCGGACGGGACTCGGCACCCTCGGCATCAGCGTGCGCTGACCCTTCTGCCTGTCCTCGCTGTCGTCCGGCCGCACCCCGATGCGGTCCGGTTCCAGTTCCAGGGCGACGGACCGGGGGAGGGTCACCTCGACCTCGCCCGCACTCCGGCGCGGAGGCCGGCCGACGACCGGCCGCGCCTGTGTTCAGCCGAGCGCGCTCACTCCGGGGTGTTCACCATCGACTGGGCCGCGTACGTCAGGTAGTTCCACAGCGTCCGCTCGTGCTCCTCGGACAGCCCCAGCTCGTCGACGGCCACCCGCATGTGCCTCAGCCAGGCGTCGTGCGCGGCCCGGTCCACGGTGAACGGGGCGTGCCGCATCCGCAGGCGGGGGTGGCCGCGGTTGTCGCTGTAGGTCGTGGGACCGCCCCAGTACTGGATGAGGAACAGGGTCAGCCGCTCCTCGGCCGGGCCCAGATCCTCCTCCGGGTACATCGGCTTCAGGATCGGGTCCTCGGCGACTCCCTCGTAGAAACGGTGGACGAGCCGACGGAAGGTCTCCTCCCCGCCGACCTGCTCGTAGAAGGTCTGCTCCTGAAGCGTGCCGCGCCGAATCTCTTTCACCTGTCCATGGTCTCAGACCCGGTGACCCAGGACCGGAGGCTTAGGACTGCTGCTGCCGACTCGCCCCTACTGTGGGTGTATGGGCGCCTACGACACGGAGATCGAGGAACTCGCCGCCACGGCGCGGGCCGCGCTCGTGCGGGCGATCGACGCCGAGGGGGTCTGGGACGAGGACCCGGTGTGGCGCGAGGCCTTCGCCGAGGTGCCCCGGCACCTGTTCGTGCCCTATTACTACGTCGGCGTCCAGGGCGGCTACGAGCGCCGCTGGGGCGAGAGCCCGGATCCCCGGGACCGGGAACGCTGGGTGCGTGGCGCCTACGCGGACGCCCCGCTGGCCACCCGGCTGCGCGACGGCGAACTGCTCTCCTCCAGCAGCCAGCCCTCGCTGATGGCGCGGATGCTGGTCGCTCTGCGGGTCGAGGACGGCAACCGGGTCCTGGAGGTGGGCGCCGGCACCGGCTACAACGCGGCCCTGCTCGCCCACCGGCTCGGCGACGACGACCTCGTCACCACCGTCGACCTGGAACCGGAGATCACCGATTCGGCCCGGCAGCACCTGGCCGCGGCCGGGTACCACCCGGCCGTCGTCACCGGCGACGGCGCGCGCGGAGTTCCCGGACGCGCCCCCTTCGACCGGATCATCGCCACCTGCACGCTGCCCACGGTGCCGCGCGTCTGGCTCGCCCAGTGCCGCCCCGGCGCCCGCATCCTGACCCCGATGGCCACCGGGCTGCTCGTCCTCACCGTCCGGGACGCGGGGCATGCCGAGGGCCGATTCCTGCCCTCACCCGCCTACTTCGTGCCGCTGCGCGGCGCGGGCCGGGCGGAACCCGGGGCGGTGTCCCTGGCCGGGCTGCCCCGCGGGGCCCGCGAGCAGGAGACGTTCCGCTTCCTGCTGGCCCTGACCCGGGGCGGCCTCGACCCGCACGAGGCCTACGCGTTGTGGGAGGGTGAGGGCAGGCCGCAGCGCGAACGGTACGGCGTCACGGTCGGCGGCGAGCAGGCGTGGGCCTGGCTGGACGACCCGGAGGGGCCGTACACCTGGCCCCTCCTCTAGAGCCTGTCAGCCCCGGCGGATCGTGATCGTCGTCCAGGCGCCGACGTGCACCCGGTCGCCGTCCTGCAGCGGCACCGGCACGAACGGCTGGATCGGCTCGTCCGAGCCGTTGACCGTGGTGCCGTTCGTCGAGTTCTGGTCGACGACCGCCCAGCTGCCGTCCGGCTGCTGGACCAGCACCGCGTGCTGGTGCGAGACGCCCGGGTCCTCCGGCGGCACCGACAGGTCGATGTCGGGGGTGTCACCGGTGGAGTGCCGGCGGCGGCCGATGGTGAGCTGGTTGCCGGTGAGCGTGCGCTGCTGCTCGGGCGAGTACGCGGGGAGGTTGAGGCCCGCTGCCTCGGGTCCGGAGCGGTGCATCATCGCCATGAAGTAGTCGCGGTCCGGCCCGATGGTCGCCGTCCAGGTGGCCGGCTGCTGCGGGGCCGGCCGGAAGCCGGGTCCGGGCGGGGCCTGCGTGGCGCCGGGCTGCGGATAGCCGTAGCCACCGCCCTGGCCGCCACCGGGACCGCCAGGGCCGCCGCCGGGACCGGCGGACGACGGCGGGGAGATCACCCAGTCGTCGCCTCCGCCGCCGAACGACGGACCGCCGGCCTGGGGCCGGCCGGTCTCCCGCGGGAAGGCGGGCGGCGCGGGCGGGCCGGGCTGCTGGAAGGCCTGCGGGGCACCGACGGGACCGGCGGGCGGGGTCGGCCCGGGCGGTGGCGGAACCGGACGGGAGGGGTCGGCGCCGAAGCCGGAGGGGCCGGGCGCACTGGGACCGGAGGGCTCACGGCCGAAGGGCGGCGGACCGGACGGGCCACCAGGGCCGCCGGGGCTCTGCCCCTGGCCGCCACCGAAGCCGGACGGACCGTCGAAGCCGGACGGGCCACCAGGACCACCGGGGCCCTGCCCCTGCCCGCCGCCGAAGCCCGACGGAGGGCCGGGCGGACGCTGGCCGCCGCCGAAGGCGCCCGGGCCGGACGGGCCGCCCGAGGTGGGCGGCGGGCCGGACGGGCCGCGCTCGGCGGCGAACGGCGTCGGGCCCGACGGCTCGCTGCCGAAGGACGGGATCGGCTCGGCGGGCCGGTTCATCTGTGAGGGCCGCGAGCCGTGGTACTCGTACGAGTCACCGCCGCCGTACGTCGCGCTCGGCGGCTCGAAACGGGGCTGGGGCGGGCGCGGGGCGGCCGGGGTGTAGGACGTGGCGGTGTTGGTCAGGAAGTTCCACCGGCACTCCTCGCAGAACGGCGCGCCGCCCTCGCGGGGCGTGCGGCACTGCGGGCACAGCTCCGGCTCGGGCGCACCGGGCGCCTGCGGGCGGCCGCCGGGCTGGGCGCCCTGCGGCGGCGGGAAGCCGTAGCCACCGGCGGTCGGCGGCGGAGGGGGCGGAGGTACGGCACCGGCCATGCGGTGACCGCAGACCTCGCACCAGTCGTCGGAACCCGACTGGTGTCCGTTCGGGCAGGTCGGCATGTCGGCGCTTCCCCTTCTCCTGAGGGTCCTCCGGAGGTCCGGATCTCTTCCTGGATGTCCTGCGGTGTCTTACAGGGTCACTTCTTTACACGAACAGTCTTTGTGGACCGGGTCTCGAGGGTCATCTCATCGGCCTCCGCGACCTTCGTCTTCAACCGCACAGTACCTGTCGCGGCGTCGACCACGTCCACCACCTTCGCAAGCAGTTTCGCAGTATCCGCGTTCCCCGAGGCGCTGGCGAGCTGAACAGCACGCCCCAGTTTGGCCGTTGCGCCATCGAAATCGCCCGCTTTGCGAAGATCGATCCCTTGCTGGATGGCTTGTGCCAGTTCGGCCTGCCCGGTGTAGTGAGCGACTTGGGGGTTGATCGACGTCGAGGCGGTCATGTCGTCGGTCCACACGGCCCTCACCAGGCCCTGCGCGCCGAGGTTCTGTGCCGTTCCGTCCGGTTGTGGGACGACCAGCGACACCCGGGCGGCGAGCATTTCCTGGCCCAGACCGGCCGACGGCACCTCGACGCACAGGTGGTAGTCGCGGGACTCGTCCCCCCAGGACCCGGTCGGATAGTCCCCGGCCCGCGGCCCGGCCTCCGTCCGCCTACCGGTCAACTCCTCGACCGTGGGCGCCACTTGCTTGACGAACTTGATGGCCGTACCGACCGGTGTCCACACCCGCAGGGCGACGTCGGCGACCTCCTTGCCCATCGCCGTCTCCATCATCTGCGTGAAGTCGGCCGCCAGGCCCGCCGGGTCGGCGACGATGTCGGCCGTGCCGAGCAGTGCGGAGGCGATCCCTGTGACTTCTTTCACTTCCCAGTCGGTGCCCACGCCCCGCGCGTCACAGGTGAACCGCCCGGCACACGCGTCCAGCGCGGCCCGGAGGTCCTCCGGCGACTCGTGTTCGTTGCGCCCGTCGGTGAGCAGGATGCCGTGCCGGATGGCGACGTCCGCCGAGGACAGCAGCCGGTCGGCGAGCCGCAGCCAGGTGCCGATGGCCGTGCCGCCGCCCGCGCTGAGCCGGCGTAGCGCCTGCCTGGCCTGCTCACGGGTGGTGGCGTCGGCGACCGCGAGCCGCCCGCCGCCCGGGTAGACCTCCTTGGCGACATGCGTGCCGTCGATCACCGCGAAGTGCACGCCGTCGCGCAGGGTGTCGATCGCGGCGGCCGTGGCGTCGCGGGCGTTGCGCATCTTTGTCGGCGGGTAGTCCATGGAGCCCGAACAGTCGACCATGATCGCCACCGCGGCGGAGGGGCCGTGACCGGGCGCGTACCGGGCCGCGACGGCGCTGCCGATCGTGCCGCCGCCCGTCGCGGTCACGGTCACGATGGCGTTGACCTCGCGGCCGCCTTCCGGCAGGTACTCGTTCTGGTAGACGTCCACCGAGAACTGCGGCACGCTCGACTTCGCGAAATTGGCCATGGTCGTTCACATCCCCCTAGACACCCCGCTGACGCGAGGCGGTGCGTGTGGGCGGACCGGTCCCCTCCGGTCCGCCGGGACTTCCCCGTGGTGTTGCGGCCTCAGGCCGATCCTGCCCCCTGCGGCGGCGCCGGGAACGGCAGGACGGCCACTGTTACGTTGTCGTGGCCCCCGCCGTCCAGGGCGTGGCCGACCAGGACCCGGGCGCTGTGCAGCGGCCGGTCGGCCGCGTCCGCCGGGACGACCTCGGACATCTCCTCGGCCGTCTCGGCGTAGTTCCACAGGCCGTCGGTGCACACCACCACGACACCGGGCCGGTCCGGCTTGAAGGAAGCGGTGTGCGGCTCCAGTTCGTAGGCGTCCGCGCCGAGCCAGCCGGTGATCGCGTGGGCGCGCTCGTCCGCGTACGCCTCGGCCTCGCTCATCAGGCCGGCCGCGACCATCTGCGCGGCCCAGGAGTCGTCCTCGGTCAGCCGGGCCGGGGGCGCACTGCGGTCCACCGGCACCCAGTAGGCACGGCTGTCGCCGACCCAGCCCACCACCAGCAGCCCCGAGGTGACCACCGCACCCACGATGGTGCAGGCCGGGGCGTTGGTGTGCGGGGCGTGCTCGCGAGCCGAAGCGGGCTCCTCGGCCAGGGCGTTGACGGCCTGCGCGGCGGCGACGATCGCCTCGTGCATCGCCGTCTGCGGATGCGTGCCGCGCGGCAGGGCGGCCAGCAGGGTGTCACCGGCCGCCTGCGAGGCGGCCGACGAGGCCTCGTCGGGGCGGGTCGCCGAGGACACCCCGTCGCAGACGATCGCGACGGCGGCCGGCGATCCGTCGGGCAGCGCGGTGTGGCCGACGGCGAAGGCGTCCTCGTTGCGGTGGTGGCGCAGGCCGCGGTCGCTGACCGCGGCGATGGGGCCCGACTCCCGCTCCATGTGGTCGCTGTCGCGGGGCTGGGCGTGCCCGCAGTTCTCGCAGTAGCCGTCGCTGTCCACCCGGCCTGCCCGGCAGGCCACGCAGACCTTCGGGGGATCGGCCGGATCCTCCTCCGCTGTGGCGGGGGCGGCCGCGCGCGGGTCCGGTGCCTGCAACGGGTAGTCGTCGGGTTCTGCGGGCCGGTCGAAGCGCACACCCGGCGCGGCCGGCTCCTGCGGGTGCAGGGGCCCCCCGCCCGAGTCGGTGCCCGGCAGGTCCGTCGGCAGGTGCACCGCGGGCGGGGTATGGCCGGGGCCGCCCGGCTCGGGCGCGGGCCAGTCCACGCCGTCCCCGGGCGCGGGGGAGCCGGTCATGGTGAGCGTCGGATGGTCCTGCGGCGGGGCGGGCACGACGGAGAGGTCGTATCCGCACGCGCCGCAGAAGAGGTCACCCGACTCGAGCGGCTCCGCGCAGCTCGGGCACTTCGACAGTGCGGTCTGCTGGGGCATCTGCGACATCAACTACACCCACGTCCGGGGGCGGTAACGGTTGGCCCGTTCCACCAGTTCGATCCTCTCCTCGCCGCTGGGCGCCAGCCGGGCCAGCGTGCGGTACGCGCGCTCCAGGCCGAAGCGGAGCCCCCGCTCGTCCAGACCGCTGCCCAGCAGCACCCGTCCGGCGGCGGCGGGCCGTTCGCTGCCCTGGCCTCCGGAGAGTATCCAGTCCAGGGCGCAGCCGAGCACTTCCGCCGACAACTGCTCGCGCCGGGCCGGGTCCAGACCGTACGTCTGCAGCGCCTCGACCTGGCCTGCGGCGGCGGTCAGGTCGTCCGGGAACGCCACGTCGGCGGCGGTCGCCGTGCGCTGTCTGAGCCGGGCCCGCACGGCGGCGACCCGGGCGGCCGTGTAGTGGATGGAGGACTCCGGCACCGACTCCAGCGTGCGGACGGCGGCCCGCCGGTCCCCGGCCGCGAGCTGCACCCGGGCAAGACCGAAGGCGGCACTCACGAAACTAGGGTCGGTCGCCCACACCAGACGGTAGTACTCGGCCGCGTTGTCCAGCTGGCCCAGCACCTCCGCGCACAGGCCGAGCGCCAGCTTGGGCGCGGCCTCGCCCGGGAAGGCGTCGTAGATCGCGTCGAAGGAGAGCGCCGCCCCCTCGAAGTCGCCGGTGACCAGGGCGGCCACGCCCCGGTACCACACCACCCGCCAGTCGTCGGGCCGTTCCTCGTCCAGCTTGGTCAGAGCCATCAGCGCGGCCTGGTGATCGCCGCTCTCCAGCCGGGCGCGGATCTGCCGCAGCCGGGTCTCGACGGTCCGTACGGGCGCCGCGTCCAGCGCGCTGATCAGTTCGGCCGGCGCGGATGCCATCAGCCCCGCGAGGAAACCCGCGTTGGGGTCGCTGGGATCGACCAGCGGGACGGGCAGGGCGAGGGCGGCGGCCGGACTGTCGACGGGCTTGACGAGGGACGCCGGAGCAAGCGCGGGTGCGGCGGCCGTGCCGCTGCGTACCGGCCGCGCCCCCAGCAGTGACACGTCCCCGTCCAGCCTCGGGAACAACTCGGCGTCGGTGACCTTCACTTCGGGCCCGAGCAACGTCGACATTGCGGGCCGTGCCTGTCCGGTCTGCAGCGAGACGACCTCCCGGAGCACCCCGGTCAGCTGCTCGGACATCTCCTGCGCGGAGGCGAACCGGCGGGCCGGGTCGGGGTCGGTGGCGCGGACCAGGAGCCGGTAGAAGGACTCGTACCGGCTGAAGACCTCGATGTTGTCCGGGTCGGGCAGGGAGTCCACGAAGACGTTCGTGTAGCCCTGGAAGTCGAAGGTGAGCACCGCGAGGGTGCGGCCCACCGTGTACAGGTCGCTCGCCACCGACGGGCCGACCTCCGCGACCTCCGGCGCCTGGTAGCCCACCGTGCCGTAGATCGCCGACTCGTCGTCGTCCATGCGGCGCACCGCGCCCATGTCGATCAGCTTGAGCTGGTCCTCGGTCTGGATGGCGTTGTCGACCTTGAAGTCGCAGTACAGCAGGTTGCGGCTGTGCAGATGGCCGAGCGCCTCGAGAGCCTCGATGCCATAAGCACACGCCTGCTCCACCGGCAGCGGGTCGCGGCGGCCGTCCGGGGTGCGGCGGGCGTTGGCGATCTCCTTGAGCGACTTGCCGCCGACGTACTCCATGACGATGTAGCCGTCGAGGGAGCCGGTGCGCTGGTCGAGGTGCTCCACGAAGTTGTAGATCCGCACGATGTTGGCGTGCTCGATCTCCGCGAGGAACCGCCGCTCGGAGATCGCCGCCGCCATGGCGTCCTGGTCGCCGGTGTCCAGCAGGCCCTTGAGCACCACCCACCGGTCGGACACGGCCCGGTCCACGGCGAGGTAGACCCAGCCCAGGCCGCCGTGCGCGAGGCAGCCCGCGACCTCGTACTGGCCGTGCACGATGTCCCCGGCCTTCAGCTTCGGCACGAAGGAGTACGGGTGTCCGCACTTGGTGCAGAACCCCTCCGTGCGCCCCGGGCGCTCCCCCCGGGCCCGCCCGACCGGCGCCCCGCAGTCCGACCGCGAGCAGAACCGCTTCCGCTCGGGCACCTCCGGGTTCTCCAGCACCATCGCGCGCGGGTCGGGCCGTGGCACCTGCGGCACCGAGACCAGCCCGGCGCCCAGCCGTCCCCGGGTCGACGTACCGGAGGAAGAACCGGAGCTGCGCACCGACACCGAGCGGCCGGTGGACCTGCCCGACACGGAGCGGGACAGCCGCCCCGAGACCGAGCGCCGCGACCTGGCCGACTGGGAGGACGTACGCGAGCTGGGGGAACTGCCGCTGCTCGCCGAACCCTTGCCGCCACCGGTGATCCCCGTGGGCGGCGAGCCGACCATGCCGCTCGCCGAGACGACGGGCGCGAGGCCGCAGGTGTCGCAGTACAGCTCACCGCCGCCGACGTCCTCGTACATCCCCTCGCAGCCCGGCCGCTGGCACGCCTGCTGTGCCTGACTCATGACGACTCACTCCTACGGTCCTGAGGTCCGCCGTACGGTGCGCCGAGCTGTTCGGCCGCCGCGTGCTGGTAGCGCAGCACGGCCTGTTCGGCGACCCGCAGGTCGCAGGGCGCGCTCCACAGCATGCGCCGGGCCGCGTCGTACCGCTCGACCAGCAGCGGGTCCTCGGCCAGCCCGTGCCGGGCGACCTTCGCCTTGTACGCGTCGAGCCGGCCGCGCAGCTCGGCGCGGACCGCGAGCGGCGCGGTGACCGCCGTCAACGACTCGCGGGCACGCAGCAGTTCGTCCTCCGCCTTCTGCTCCAGCGACTCCAGGAGCGGGGAGAGCCGGTGCCACTGCGCCTGACGCCGGTACTCGGCCGCCATCGCCAGCTGCTCCTGCAGAACGGTCGGCGGGCCGCTGACCACCGGCACCTCCGTCGCCGCGATCTTCGCCAGCACTTCCCCGCGCGCGGTGCGCGCCTCGGCGAGGGTGCGGTCGGCGCGGGAGAGCACGTCCCGCAGCCGGATCAGCCGTGCCTCCGCGTCCTGCCGGACCGTCAGCACGGCGTCGATCTCCCGCCGTACGTCCTCCAGGGCGCGCGCCTCACGGTCGTACACCGTGGTGTCCGGCCGGCCGCCGCCGGGCGCTGAACTGCCCTCGGCCGGCACCCAGAAGGCGAGCGGGTCCGAGACCACGTCCTCGCGCAGCCTGGTCAGGGTGCGCGTGATGCGCTCCAGGTCGTCGCCCGCCGGGTGCTCGCCGGGGCGAACGCCGACGGAGTGCGCGAGCGTGCGGGTGCGCTGGAGCTCCGCGGCGAGTAAATCGATCCGCGCGGGCAGCGCCGACCAGACCGCGTCGGCGGCGACGACCATGTCCAGCGAGGACGCGTACAGCTCGTTCATCCGGTCGACCAGGGTGCCGAGCGAGAACTGCTCACTGAGCTTCCCGTTGCCCGGGACCGTCACGGTGTCGCCGCGCAGCAGCCCGGTCAGCTCCATCAGGTCCTCGCGGCTGGACCAGCGGCGCCGGGCGCGGATCTCCCGGGCGGAGCGCAGCGTGGCCGTGTAGGCGTCGAAGTACGCCCACAGCAGGGTGATCGACGCCTCGGCCGCCGCCCAGCGTTCCTTGGTGACGCCGGTCAGGTCGGCGCCTTCGAGGAGTCTGCGGCCCGCGTGGTCCTGGAGGGCGAGCAGCGAGGTCTCGATCGCCTCGTGCTCCTGGCCGAGCCGCGCCAGCGCACGGTCCACCTCGTCCCGGTCCATCACCGGCCCGGCGGGGTCCGTGACGCCCATCGATCACCTCTCGCTGCTGTGTGGTTGGCCTGGGTCGTAGGGAGGGGGTCAGCTCGTGCGCAAGTACTGCGGCGCGGGCGGCTTGGACGGTCCCGAGTCCTTTCCCAGTGTGGCCGACAGCCATGTGTCGTACGACGCCTGCCAGCCGCTCGCGCGGTAGTCCACCAGGACGCGGTTGACCCGGCGTACCAGATCGGTGGCGTCCTTCTTCATCGCCACGCCGTAGTACTCGGTGGTGAACGCCTTGCCCTTCAGTTCGACCGTCGGGTCCTGGGCGGCCTGGCTCGCGGCGAGCGCGCCGTCGGTGACCACCGCGTCGACCTCGCCGAGCTGGAGCCTGACCAGGCAGTCGAGCTGGTTGGGGACGGTGGTGGAGATGTCGGCCGAGGCGGGCAGGCTGCCCTTGTCCCGGTCCGCCTTCAGCTTGCTGTAGGCGGTGGAACCGGAGGCCGTGCATATCTTCTTGTGCGCGAGGGTGTCGTCGTAGCCGGTGACGGACGACGACTTGGGCGCGAGCACCTGCTGCCCGGTCTTGAAGTAGGGGGCGGAGAAGGCGACATCGGCGAGCCGCTTGCAGGTGATGGTCATCGTCCGCACGACCATGTCGACCCGGCCGTCCTGGATCGCGGAGATGCGCTGGCTGGTCGGAATGGCCTTGAACTGCACCGCGTCCGGGTCACCGAGGATGTCCTGGGCGATGCGGTGGACGAGGTCGATGTCGAAGCCCTCCAGCTCCGCGCCCTCGGTGTTCGGGTTGCGGTAGCCCCAGTGGTAGCTGTTCTGGTCGACGCCGACGACGAGCTTGCGCTTGGCGCCCGTACGGGCCTTGACGGCGTCGATCGTGGGCCCGTCGGCGCCGGACGGCGACAGCGTCTGGTTCTGCGCCTGGGAGTCCTCGCAGGAGTCGGCCCGCGCCTGGCCGGCGTCGGCCACT
Organism: Streptomyces cellostaticus; assembly: GCF_001513965.1. GTDB lineage: Bacteria > Actinomycetota > Actinomycetes > Streptomycetales > Streptomycetaceae > Streptomyces > Streptomyces cellostaticus. The sequence goes on from NZ_KQ948028.1 coordinate 132,942, forward strand.
CCCGGCCCCGAGGTGCTCCCGCCCTGGTGGGCGGCCTGGGTGCGCGGCAGCAGCAGGACGAACGCCAGCGCGAGGGCGCACACCACCGCCATCGCGCCGACCCCGCCCCAGCCTCGCAGGGAGGCCCGTGCACGTGCTGCGTACATCGTCCTGCCCCCTGTCACCGGTACTCCGAAAGCCTGCGCCCGATGCCGGCGACCGCGCCCGTGGCGCCGAGCACCGCCAGTACGGCGGCGCCGACGGGCAGACCCGTCATCGCGTCCCGCCCGCTGCCTGCGGCCTGCTTGAACTCGGCCTGCTCGTGGTCGATGGCCCGGTGCAGATTGTCGTCGACGCTGTCGAAGCACTCGCCGGTCGCACCCTTGGCACCGATCACCTTGTCCAGCGCCTGCTGGTAGTTGCCGTTCTCGTCCTCGGCCCGGGCCGAGGCGTGCCGCTGCTTCCACACCGCCATGTTGCCCTCGGCCGCCTTGACCGGCTTGGTGCCGGCCTGGTCGTCGGCGAGCTTCTCCGCCTGGGCCAGGCCCTTGCCGAGCACGGCCATGTCCTTGTCGAAGTCGTAGTAGTACGCGTCGTACTGCTGTCCGCCGACCGTGACGGTCTCGGCGCCGCGTGCCACCAGGCTGAGGTTCTCGTTGCCGCGGGCCTTCAGGGAGGCGATCCGGGCGTCGTGCAGGTAGTTCAGCGAACGGATCCCGTGGTCGTAGGAGCCGTTGAGGCCCGAGCGCGCGACGGCGTGCCCGACGACCAGCCAGAGCAGGACCACCGTGGTGGCGGCGGTGGCGGCGACCAGGCCGTGGTTGAGGACGCGGTTGGTGCGCCGGTAGGTGCGGTGCTGGGCCCAGCCGAGCGCGGCCAGGGCGAGCACGCCGAGCGCCATGGCCGCCCAGGGATACGGCGTCGCATCCCCGTAGTCGGCGTCCAGCCGCTGGTTCTCCTTCGTGTAGAGATCCTCCGCCGCCGGGAGCATCTCCTTCTGCATCTTCTCGTTCGCGTACCGCAGATAGGCGCCGCCGACCGGATACCCCTGCCGGTTGTAGGTCCGGGCGCGCTCGATCAGTCCCTTGTACTCGGGCAGCAGCCGGTTCAGCTTGGCGATCGTCGCCTCGGAGGGGGAGCCGGGAGTGGCGTTGGCGGCGGCCGTGACGAGCCCCGAGGCGGCCGTCCGGATGTCCTTCTCGTACCGGGTGCGGGAGCCCGCGCTCTCCTGGCCGCCGGCCAGGAAGCCGCTGGAGGCGGCCGTGTTGGCGTCCGCCAGCGAACGGTAGATGTCGGCGGCGCCCGAGCTGAGCGGCTGGCTGCTGTGCAGCACGTCGTCGGCGGCGGCGGCCCGCTCGGAGGTCTGCCAGGCGGTGACCGCCCCGAACGCGACGACGAGCAGGGCGAGGACGGCCCCGATGATCCGCAGCCGCCCCGGCTCGGTGGTCGCGGCGGCACGCAGCCGCTCGGCCCCCTCGGCGAAGGCGGTACGGCGGGCGGGCGGCGCGGGTGAGGCGGGGGAGACGAGGGAGGCGGCCGGAGGGACCGGCGGCCGGCCGGGCTGAGGAGGGACTGCGGGCATGGCGGGGCCGACCGGTGGTGCCGAGCTGCTCTTCGGCGGGTGTGTCACTTGACCTCCCCCATGGTCATCCGTTCGCCGCCAAGTATCGCTGCCCGGACTGACATCCGCACCGGCCTTCACTCGATCTTGATCGGATCGCAGCGCAACCTACGGCGCGGGGGGCGTGACGCACCACCCCCTGGTGATGAACACGCCGGTTGCGGATGATCGGTTCCCCGGGGCGGTACCCGCGGCGGCCGGGGCACGTATGGTGCCCCGGCCCCCGCGGACTACGCGGCCCCGTGCCGGATCTTCACCGGCTGCTCTCGCAGTTGGTGAAGGTGGCGCTGGTCTGGGCGAGGTAGATGCTGGCGCCGCCCTGGTCGTCGGTCCTGAGCGGGACGGTCAGGGTGTCCTCGGCGGTCCAGGCGAAGCCGTTCGTGTCGAAGGTCCACGTGCCGGTGACCTTCGTCGCCAGCTCCGACAGGGCCACCCAGCCGTACTGCTGGGAAGGCACCGTGATGGTGAGGCTGTTGCCGAGGTCCTCGACCAGGTTCTGCGAGACGTTGCCGGTGATCTGCTGGCTGACCTGGGCGGTCACCGGTGACGCGCCGCCGGCGCCGATCGAGGCGCCGAACGTGAAGCCGAGCGTGGAGGACCAGCCGGTGTGCTTGTTCATGGTGAACGTCCACGGCACCGGCGCCGTGGTGCCGTTGAACCAGACCGGCGAGACGCACTTCTTCGGCAGGGGCGCCGAGGGCGCCTGGGACCGGGTGCGCCACGAGCAGGAGGAGGTGTCCTTGACGCAGCGCGCTCCGGCGTAGTCGACGGCCGAGGCGAACGCGGCGTCCCGCGCGGTGTCGGGCAGGCGCCACTGCTGGGCCTTGCTGCCGTTGCAGTCGTAGGTGTCGGTCCACGCGTCGTCGTACTGGGCGTCGTACCACACGTCCAGGCACTTGTTGTCCCGCGTGTTGCGGATCATGAAGGCGCCGGTGCCTCCGGTGACGGGCTGGAAGTACCACCGCTCCGTGGCGCGGCCGTCACAGGACTGCTGTCTGAGCGGCAGGCCGGCGTCCGTGCACTTCCCCGTGGCGTTGTTGACGAGGGTGAAGGAGCCGTCGCTGCCACTGAGGTTCGCGCTCCACTGCTGGTGGTGGCCGGGCGCGCTGTTGGTGACGAGGAAGACGCCGTCGCCGGTGTTGCCGTTCTGCACGTCGAGGTTGCGGTTGTTGCTCAACGAGGTGAGGGTCAGGTCCTTCAGACCGGACGGGTCGGCACTCGCCCTCGTCCCGGCGCTCGCGGGGCTTGCTGCGAATCCTGCGAGCGCCGCGACTGCGGCGAGACCGGCGGCGGCTATGCGTCGGAACACGGGTGTCCTTCCCTGGAGGTCGACTTGGTGCAGACCTGCGTGAAGCTAACGGCCCTGCTGCCGGACCTCCACGGACTCCCGGCGACCTTCCGAATAAACCCGCCTTTTCGAGACAGCTGCCGCATGTGGCCGTACGACCACTTGCTCAGGGCCTGTGTTCCCAGTAGGCCCGCGCCCGCTCCTGCGCCTCCACCCCCGCCCCCAGCCGGTCGAGGCCCAGCAGCGCCGCCCCGAGCACCGGGCCCGCCGACACCACCCGGACGTCCGCCTTCGGGGCGCGCGATGCCAGCAGATCGCGGATGCCGTCGTCCAGTTGGGGATGCCCGGCGGTCAGGACGCTGCCGCCCAGCAGGACCGGGGTCTCCTCGGCGAGGAGGTCAAGGCGGGTCAGCGCCACCGTGGCCATGGTCGTCACCTCCTGAGCGAGCCGGTCCACCACCGAACGCGCCACGGCGTCCCCCTGTGCGGCCGTCTCGAAAAGGACCGGAGTCAGTTCGTGCCGGCGGCCGTGCTCCACATGCTCCAGGTGCAGCGCCTCGATCAGCGCGTACATGGACGGCAGGCCGAAGTGGGCGGGCAGGGTGCGGGCCAGGGCCGTCGGCTCGCCGCGGCCGTCCTCCGCGCGGGCCGCGTGCCACAGCGCCTCCTCGGCCAGGGCCCAGCCCCCGCCCCAGTCGCCGGAGATACGGCCGATCGCGGGGAAGCGGGCGGTACGGCCGTCGGGGCGCATGCCGACGCAGTTGATGCCGGCACCGCAGACCACGGCGACGCCCCGGGGCTCGGCCACGCCTGCGCGCAGGATCGCGAAGGTGTCGTTGCGTACCTCCACCGACGCGCCCCACGCGCGCGCGTGCAGCGCGGCCGCCAACTGCTCCTCCTCCACCGGCAGATCGGCGTTGGCCAGACAGGCCGACACCTGCGAGGCGGAGCTCACGCCCGCGTCCGCGAACGCCCGCGCCACCGGGACGGCGAGGGCGTCCACGGCTGCCGCGACCCCCACCGCGGGCGGGCGGAAGCCGCCGCCGCGGGCCGTGGCCAGCACCTCTCCGGCAGCGGTGACCACGGCCACGTCGGTCTTGCTGTTGCCGGCGTCGATGGCAAGAACGGTCGGGTTCAGGCCCACGCGAGGTGCTCCCGGTTGTGCGCGATCAGTCGGTCGGTGAGGGTGTCGGCGTACTCGTACTGGCCGATGAGGGGATGGGCGAGGAGGGCTCGCAGGACCCGGTCCCGGCCGCCGCGCAGGGCCGCCTCCAGGGCCAGGTCCTCGTAGGCCGTCACGTTCGCCACCAGGCCCGCGTAGAGCGGGTCGAGGTCCGGCACCGGCAGCGGCACGGGCCCCCTCGGGCCCACCGCCGCCTGTACCTCGATCACCGCGTCGTCCGGCAGGAAGGGCAGCGTGCCCTTGTTGAGCGTGTTCACCACCTGGTAGGGGCTGCCGGCTCCGCGCAGCAGGGCAGCCGCCAGGTCCACCGCCGCCTCCGAGTAGAAGGCGCCGCCCCGCTCGGCGAGCAGCGGCGGCTTCTCGTCCAGGGACGGATCGCCGTACATCGCCAGCAGCTGGCGTTCCATGGCCGCGACCGTTGCCGCCCGGGAGGGTTTGCTGCGCAGGTCCCGTACGACCTCGTCGTGGGCGTAGTAGTAGCGCAGGTAGTAGGAGGGGATCACGCCGAGGCGGTCCAGGAGGGGGCGTGGCAGGCGCAGGTCGTCGGCGATGGTGTCGCCGTGCTCGGCCAGGAGCCCGGGAAGCACGTCGGCGCCCTCGGGGCCGCCGAGGCGTACCCCCGTCTCCCAGGTGAGGTGGTTCAGGCCTACGTGGTCCAGGTGGACGTCCTTCGGGTCGGTGCCCAGCAGCGCCGCGAACCTGCGCTGGAAGCCGATCGCCACGTTGCACAGGCCCACCGCCCGGTGGCCCGCCTGGAGCAGGGCGCGGGTGACGATGCCGACCGGGTTGGTGAAGTCGATGATCCAGGCACCGGGGTTGGTGCGGCGGACCCGTTCGGCGATGTCGAGGACGACGGGGACCGTGCGCAGCGCCTTGGCCAGGCCGCCCGCGCCGGTCGTCTCCTGGCCGATGCAGCCGCACTCCAGCGGCCAGGTCTCGTCCTGTTCGCGGGCCGCCTGCCCGCCGACGCGCAGTTGGAGCAGTACGGCGTCGGCGCCGTCGACTCCCGCGTCCAGGTCGGAGGTGGTGACGATCCGGCCGCGATGCGCCTGCCTGGCGAAGATACGGCGGGCCAGGCCGCCCACCAGTTCCAGGCGTTCGGCCGCCGGGTCCACGAGCACCAGTTCCTCGATGGGCAGGGTGTCCCTGAGGCGTGCGAAGCCGTCGATGAGTTCGGGGGTGTAGGTCGAGCCTCCGCCGACCACGGTGAGTTTCATATACGGATCAACCCTTCACTCCGGTGAGCGTGACGCCTTCCACGAACGTCTTCTGGGCGAAGAAGAACACGAGGATCACGGGGGCCATGACCAGCACGGTCGCGGCCATGGTGAGGTTCCAGTCGGTGTGGTGGGCGCCCTTGAAGGACTCCAGGCCGTACGACAGCGTCCAGGCGCCCGGGTTCTCGGACGTGTAGATCTGCGGGCCGAAGTAGTCGTTCCAGGCGTAGAAGAACTGGAAGAGCGCCACGGCGGCGATACCCGGTTTCGCCATCGGCAGGACGACCCGCAGCAGGGTCCTGAGGTCACCGCAGCCGTCCACCTTCGCCGCGTCCACGTACTCGTTCGGGATCGTCATCAGGAACTGGCGCAGCAGGAAGACGGAGAACGCGTCCCCGAACGCCATCGGGATGATCAGCGGCCACAGCGTGCCCGACAGGTCCAGCTGCTTCGCCCAGAACAGGTACATCGGGATGATGACCACCTGTGGGGGCAGCATCATCATCGAGATCACCAGCATGAGTGACAGGTTGCGGCCCCGGAAGCGGAACTTCGCCAGCGCGTACGCCACCGGGACCGAGGACGCCACGGTCAGTACGGTGCCGAGACCGGCGTAGACCAGCGTGTTCTTCCACCAGGTCAAAAAGCCGGGGGTGTCGAGCACGCTCTTGTAGTTGCCCCACTCCCAGGTGTGCGGGATCAGGTCCCGGCTGAGGGCCTGCGAGTCGCTCATCAGCGAGGTCAGGAACACGAAGACGAAGGGGAGCGTGAAGAAGAGGGCGGCCGCGACGCCGAGGGAGTGGACCGCGATCCATTCGAACAGCGCCCTGCGGCGGGCGGTCCGCTCGGCACCCGACACCGCCGGTGCCGGCTTCACCGGCTTGTCCAGCACTTGGGTCATGGTCAGTCACCTGCCTGGATGAGACCGCCCCGGCGCCGCATCAGGAACGCGGTGAACACCATCGACAGGGCGAAGAGCACGAGGGCGACGACACACGCGGAGCCGTAGTCGAAGCGCTGGAAGCCGAGGTTGTAGACGAGCTGCGGGAGGGTGAGCGTGGACTTGTCCGGATAGCCGGGCTCGAACTGGGTGCCCGCGCCCTGGATCACCCCCGAGGCGACCTTCCCCGCGATCAGTGGCTGCGTGTAGTACTGCATCGTCTGGATCACGCCGGTGACGACGGCGAACATCACGATCGGCGAGATGTTCGGGAGGGTGACGTAGCGGAACCGCTGCCACGCCGACGCCCCGTCCAGCTCGGCCGCCTCGTACTGCTCCGCCGGTACGTCGAGCAGCGCGGCCATGAAGATCACCATCAGGTCGCCGATGCCCCACAGCGCCAGCAGGGTCAGGGCGGGCTTGGACCAGGCGGGGTCGTTGAACCAGCCCGGCGCCGGGATGCCGGCCTTCTCCAGGATCGAGTTGACCGGGCCCGTACCGGGGTTGAGGAGGAAGGCGAAGGCCATGGTCGCCGCGACCGGCGGGGCGAGGTAGGGCAGGTAGAAGAGGGTGCGGAAGACACCCGTGCCCGTCTTGATCTTCGTGATGAGCAGGCCGACGCCGAGTCCGAAGACGACCCGGAGCGTCACCATGACGACGACCAGCCACAGGGTGTTGCGCAGGGCGGGCCAGAAGAGCGGGTAGTGCTCGAAGACGTACGTCCAGTTCTTCGTGCCGCTCCACGTCGGCGGCCGGAAGCCGTCGTAGTGCATGAACGAGAAGTAGACCGTCGAGATCAGCGGGTACGCGAAGAAGACCGCGAAGCCGATCAGCCAGGGCGACATGAAGGCGGCCGTACGAAGCGCAGCCCTGCGGCGCTTCGAGGCGAGCGTGATCGTGCTCATGGGCTACTTGGCCTGCGCGATGTCCGTGTCGATCTGCGCGGCCGTCTTCTTCAGGCCGGCCTTCAGATCGGTGACCTTGCCGCTCTCGTAGTCGTAGCCGAACTGCTGGATCGTCACCAGGTACACACCGCCGTTGATCGAGGCGGGAGTCGTGGTGGAGTCCGGGTTCGCGGCGATGTCCAGGAAGGTCTTGAACCGGGGGTCGTACTTCAGCTTCGGCGACTTCAGCGCGGCCAGTGTGGAGGGCACGTTGTGGATGTCGTTGGCGAAGCCGACCACCGCGTCCGTGTTCGTGGTCATGTACTTCACCAGTTCCCAGGCCGCGTTCTGCCGGTGGCTGGTGGCGGCGATGCCCGCGATGGTGCCGGTGATGTAGCCCTTGCCGTACCGGCTCGCCTGGTCGTCCGGGACGGGCAGCGGGGCGACGCCGATCTCGAACTTCGCCTTGGCGTCCTCGGCCATTCCGAGCCGCCACTCGCCGTCGAGCTGCATGGCCACCTGACCGGTGTGGAAGGGGTGTTTCGGGCCCCACTCGTCGCCCAGCGTGGCCCGGAACTTCTCCAGCTTCCGGAATCCGCCGAGTTCGTCGACGAGCTTCTTCTGGAGCGTGAAGCCCTTTTCGAACGCCGGGTCCTCGGCGAGGCCGGACTTGCCGTTCTTGCCGAAGTACGTCGGCGAGAACTGGGCGAAGTAGTGCTCGGTGGTGGACTCCCAGCCGTGGTAGTCCGGCATGAAGCCGAGCTGTTCGTAGCCGTCGCCCTGCGTGATGGTCAGTTTCCTGGCGTCGGCCTCGAATTCCGACCATGTCTTCGGCGGGGCGGTGATGCCCGCCTTCTTGAATGCCGTCTTGTTGTAGTAGAGGCCGTACGCGTCGCCCAGCAGCGGCACCGTGCAGCGGTTGCCGTCGTACTGGGTGTACTCGTTCATCGTCTTCGGGAAGGTCGTCTCCGGGTCGATCCCCGACTTCTTGAAGAAGGGGTTGAGGTCGACCAGCGCGCCCGAGGAGCAGAACTTGCCCACGTTGTTGGTGGTGAAGGAGGAGATCACGTCCGGGGCCCGGTCGCCGCCGGAGCGCAGCGCCTGGTTGATCTTGTCGTCGGTCATGTTGCCGACGATGTTCACGTGGATGTTGGGGTGCGCCTTCTCGAATCCGGCGACCAGCGACTTGACGGCCTTCACCTCGTTCGGCGCGCTCCAGGCGTGCCAGAAGTTGATCGTCGTGTCCTTGGAGGCGTCGTCGGTGGCGCCGGCGTCGGACTGGCCGGTACAGGCGGTGGTGAGGAGGGCGAGGGAGGCAGTCAGGGCAAAAGCCGCTTTTCGGGCATGAGAGGGTACGACGTCGGGCATGGCGAGGTCTCCCAGGGGCGGGGTGAGGTGAGGAGCAGGGGCTACGGACGCTCAGCGCGAGGTGTCGAAGACCTCGTCGCGGGTGGTGGCGAGCGCGGACTCCAACGCGCCGCGCAGTACGGGGTGTTCCCGGACGTCGCCGACGACGAGCCGGGGGCGGGCCGCCGCCAGCTCCTCCAGCTCGGCCTGGACGAGGGCGCGCAGCACCTCGCCGCCGGCCGTCAGGGCGGAGCCGCTGAGGACGACGAGTTCGGGGTCGAGCACGGAGACGAGCGAGGCGAGACCGGTGGCCAGCCGGGTCGCGTAGGTCTGCAGCAGCTCCCGGTGGGGGCCGCTCGCGTGGTCGGCGGCGCGTGCCACGAGTTCCGCGGCGGCCTCGGTGTGCGGCCCCGTCGGCACGTCCTCGATGCCGAGTTCCCGGGCGAGTTTCGGTACCGCCTGGGAGCCGGCCAGCTCCTGGTAGCCGCCGCTGTTGGCCTTGGTCACCTGGCGCACCAGCGGCGTGCCCGGCACCGGCAGGAAGCCGACCTCGCCGGCGCCGCCGGTCCAGCCGCGGTGCAGCCGGCCGCCGAGGACCAGGGCGGCGCCCAGCCCCTCCTGGTTCCACAGCAGGACGAAGTCCGCGTGGCCGCGGGCCGCGCCGAGCCGCTGTTCGGCGATGGCGACGAGGTTGACGTCGTTCTCGTACTCCACCGGCATCGGCAGCGCGGCGGCGAGTTCGCCGAGCAGGCTGGGGGAGTGCCAGCCGGGCAGGTGGGAGGCGTAACGCAGCCGGCCGGTGCCCGGATCGAAAGCGCCGGGGGTGCCGATGACCAGCCGGTGAACGTCGTCCCGGGCCAGCCCCGCCGCCTTCACCGCGCCGTCGAGAGCCTCGGTGACCTGCTGGAGGACCGGCTGGGCCGGGCGGCGGCCCGGGGTGGGCAGTTCGTACTCGCCGACCGTGCGGCCGGTGATGTCGGCGACGGCGGCGCGGATGCGGTGCGGGGCGACGTCGAGCCCGGCGGCGTACGCGGCCGTGGGGTTGACGGCGTACAGCTGGGCGCTGGGGCCCGGCCGGCCCTCGCTGGTGCCGGTGACCCGGACCAGTCCGGCCGCCTCCAGGCGGGCCAGCAGCTGGGAGGCGGTCGGCTTGGACAGGCCGGTGAGCTTGCCGATCCGGGTGCGGGACAGCGGCCCGTGCTCCAGCAGGAGGTCCAGGGCGGCGCGGTCGTTCATGGCGCGCAGGACGCGCGGGGTGCCCGGCGTACCGGCGGTTCCTGCCATGGGGGTCGACACCTGCCTTTCCAACTGCCCAGTTTTTCAGTGACCTGGCCATGACGTCCAGCCTTGATCACCGGCCGCCGGAAGATCACTGTTAGGAAACTTTCCTATTCGGGTGGGAGGAACGTAAGCCCAGGACGAAGAGGGCGTCAATAGACAACGCCCCCGAGGCAACAGAGTCGTTACCTCGGGGGCGAGGGCTACCGCCTGGCCTGCGGAGCTACTTCGGCGCCGACCGCTGCTGCGGAGTGATCGGTGTCGCCGCCTCCGACTGCGGCGAGGCGGTGTTGGAGTACACCGAGGGTGCGGCCACCGCGGCCGTCGGGTCCGGGGTGTCCTCGACGTCCACCGCGGCCGTGGCCCCGCCCACGATGCGGATGCTCGCCGCGTCGAAGGCCCGCTTGATGCGCCAGCGCAGCTCGCGCTCCACGGCCACCGACTTGCCCGGCATCGTCTTCGCCGAGACCCGGACCACCATGGAGTCGATCAGCACGCTGTCCAGGCCGAGCACCTCGACGGGCCCCCACAGCAGCTCGTTCCAGGGCTCTTCCTTGCTCATCCGCTCGGCGACCTCGTCCAGCCTGGCCTTCACCCGGTCCAGGTCCTCGCTCGCCTTCACGGTCACGTCGACCCCGGCGGTCGCCCAGCCCTGGGAGAGGTTGCCGATCCGCTTGACCTCGCCGTTGCGGACGTACCAGATCTCGCCGCTGTCGCCGCGCAGCTTGGTCACCCGCAGCCCGACCTCGATCACCTCGCCGGAGGCCACGCCCGCGTCGACCGTGTCGCCGACGCCGTACTGGTCCTCCAGGATCATGAACACACCGGAGAGGAAGTCCGTGACCAGGTTCCGGGCGCCGAAACCGATCGCCACACCGGCCACACCGGCCGAGGCCAGCAGCGGCGCCAGGTTGATCTTGAAGGTGGACAGCACCATCAGCGCGGCCGTGCCGAGGATCAGGAAGCTCGCCACCGAGCGCAGCACCGAGCCGATCGCCTGCGAGCGTTGCCGGCGCCGCTCGGCGTTGACCAGCAGACCGCCCAGCGCGGTGCCGTCCACCGACTCCACGGTCCGGTTCATCCGGTCTATCAGCTTGGTGATCGCCCGCCGTACCAGCCCTCTGAGCACGAACGCCACGACCAGGATCAGCAGGATCTGCAGACCCATCGCGAGCCAGGTCGACCAGTTCTGCTCGACCCAGCTCGCCGCGTTCGTCGCGCTCTGCTGGGCGTCCTGGATCGTCGGCACGGCCGGGGCCGTCGGTCCCGAGGGAGACGGCGAGGGCGTCGCACCGGCGGCCAGGAGGACGACGGGCAAGGACACGGCAGGTACCTCCATGGTGCTGCGCGGTCCGCTCCGGTGGGGCGGTCAAGGTCACGAAAAGGTCACCGGGCGGACAGAACCAACACACTAACGGGGCATTGTGTGTGTTCCACGCCGATCCGCAAAGGAGGGGCACAGGAGAGACCGTTCTCACCCGGGCTTGAACAGGCCATGATCCGGGGGATGAATCGGGTGTGGTCGAAAACACTCCCAGCCCGTTACCGGGACATGGTGGCGCTTCCACCAGGCATGAGGGGAGACTGGCTGCAGATCGTCCCGGCGCGAGCCACGCGCCGCCGACGCCCAAGGAGGCCCCCGTGCCGCATGTCCTGGTCCTCAACGCGTCGTACGAGCCGCTCGGCGTCGTACCGCTCCGCCGCGCGCTCATCCTCGTCCTGGAGAACAAGGCCGTCTCCCTCGAGGAATCCGGCGCCTTTATGCACAGCGCAACCGTCACAGTCCCCGCACCCAGCGTGGTCCGGCTCAAGCGATTCGTCCGGGTTCCCTATCGGGGGCCCGTTCCTCTTACCCGCAGGGCGCTGTTCGCCCGCGACGGGGGCCGGTGCATGTACTGCGGTGGCGTCGCAACCAGCGTCGACCACGTCATCCCGCGCAGCCGCGGAGGCAAGCACGTCTGGGACAACGTGGTGGCCTCATGCCGCCGCTGCAACCACGTGAAGGCCGACAAACACCTCGTCGAGATCGGCTGGCGGCTGCGCCACAAACCAGCTCCGCCCACCGGTCTGGCCTGGCGCATCATCGGGACCGGCCATAGGGACCCGCGCTGGCTGCCCTATTTGCAGCCGTACGGCGCGGACGACGCCATGGCCCGGATCGACGGCATCTCCGCCTGACGATCCGGGCCTTCGCATACCCCGTGGCCGAACGGCTCCGCTCAGCCACGGGGCCCTTCGGCGCGCGCCCCGCGTACGGCGTACAGGGCGGCGCCCACGGGGGCACGCGGTCAGCGGAAGGCCGGCAGCCTGCTCAGGCGGGCGCCGAGCAGGACGGCCGCGGCTGCCGTGACATCTGTACAGCCCAGCGTGTTGCGGATCACGGCCGGGGGTCCGAAGACCTCCGGATGCCCGGGCACCGCCGCCGGATCCCCCGCCGCGACGGCCCGCAACAGTGCCGCGTCCCCATCCACGCCCTCCTTCTCCCGCCGCCCCCCATAGCGCGGCACAGTCCCACAACCGGTCTGCCGACCGCCCGGGCGGCACCGGTTCACGACGCGCGTGCACCCGTGCTCCACCGGTCCTGGAGAGTGCCTTCGCCGTCACGGGGTAGGCCTGCCGTAACCACCCCAAGCCGCGGCATTCGACCCGGCGACAGGACACAGCGACAAGGAGGCCCCCGTGGCCGCACCGGCTCATCTCCCGATCCCGGCCCAGTGGAAACCCGTGGCGGAGTCGTCCGCCGAGACCCACGAGCCGCAGGACTGCCTCTTCAGCGCGGAGGGAGCGTGCGCGGAGGCGCCGCTGACCAGCGAGCCGCCGCTGCCCGATGCCGAGCCCCTGACCAGCGAGCCGCCGCTCGCCGATGCCGCCCCGCTGACCAGCGAGTCCGACCCGGTCCCGGACTTCTTCGGCCCGGGGCTGTAGATGGCCGCGGCGCACGACGACGAGGAACTGTCCCGGCTCGCCGGGCTGCACGGGGTCGCCACCTCCTACAGTCCCGCCCCGGACCGTACGGTCGCGGTCTCCGCCTCCGCCGTGGTCGCCGCCCTGGCCGCCCTCGGCGTCGACGCCGGAACCCCGGACGCCGTCCGCGCCGCGCTCGCCGAACGGGAGCACGAGCTGCGCGAACGGCTGCTGCCGCCGACGGTGGTCCGGTGGGCCGGCACCGAGGGGCCGCCCGACGCCTTCGCCGCGCTGCCGCCCGGCACCCGCCTGCGCGTCGAGACCGAGCAGGGGGAGGAGCGGGACCGGATCGAGGACCTGCCGGCCGGTGTGCACCGGGTGAGCGCCGGCGCGCCCGACGGACGTACCGGACACGCCCACCTCATCGTCGCCCCGGACCGGCTGCCCGCCCCCGCCACCCGCTCGTACGGCCTTCTCGTCCAGCTGTACTCGCTGCTCTCCCGGCGCTCCTGGGGCATGGGCGACCTCGCCGACCTCGCCGAGCTGGCCGGCTGGGCCGGGCGCACCGCCGGGGCCGGGTTCGTGCAGGTCAACCCGCTGCACGCGGCCGTACCCGGGGCCCCGACCGACCCGTCCCCGTACCGGCCGTCCTCGCGCCGCTTCCCCGACCCCGTCCACCTGCGGATCGAGGCGATCCCCGAGTTCGCGCACATCGAGGACCCCGAGGACCGCGACCGGATCCGCACGCTGCTGGAGCGCGCCGAGCGGCTGCGCGCCGCCGTCCTCGACAAGGGCGCCCTCATCGACCGGGATGCGGTGTGGGAGCTGAAGCACGAGGCCCTGGAGCTGGTGCTCGGCGTCCCCCTCGGGCCGGGGCGGCAGGCCGCGTACGACGCCTTTCGCGCTGCTCAGGGCCAGGCCCTGGAGGACCACGCCACCTGGTACGCGCTGGCCGAGACCTACGGCGCCGACTGGCACCGCTGGCCCGGCGGGCTGCGGGACCCGCGCTCGGCCGACACCGCCCGCGCCCGCGCCGAGCTCGCCGGCCGCGTCGGCTTCCACACCCGGCTCGCCTGGCTCACCGACGGCCAGCTCCGCGCCGCCCAGCGCGCCGCCCGGGAGGCCGGGATGCCCGTCGGGATCGTGCACGACCTCGCCGTCGGCGTGCACCCCCAGGGCGCGGACGCCTGGGCGCAGCAGGACCACTTCGCCGCCGGGATGTCGGTCGGCGCCCCACCCGACGCCTTCAACGCGCGCGGCCAGGACTGGGGCCTGCCTCCCTGGCGCCCCGACCGCCTCGCCGCCTCCGGCCACGCCCCCTACCGCCACCTCCTGCGCGCCCTCTTCCGCTACGCCGGCGCCCTGCGCATCGACCACGTGATGGGCCTGTTCCGGCTGTGGTGGGTGCCCCAGGGCAGCCCGCCCACCGAGGGCACGTACGTCCGCTACGACGCCGAGGCGATGCTCGCCCTGCTCGCCCTGGAGGCCTCCCGCGCCGGGGCGGTGGTGATCGGCGAGGACCTGGGCACCGTCGAACCGGGGGTGCGCGAGACGCTCCAGCGGCACGGGGTGCTCGGCACCTCCGTGCTGTGGTTCGAGCGGGACTGGGAGGGCGACGGCCGCCCGCTGCCGCCCGAGCGCTGGCGCGCCGACTGCCTGGCCACCGCGACCACCCACGACCTGCCGCCCACCGCCGCCCGGCTCACCGGCGAGCACGTCGACCTGCGCGACAGCCTCGGCCTGCTGACCCGCCCGGCCGCCGAGGAACGCGCGGAGGCGACCGCGGACGCGGCGGAGTGGCTCGCCCTGCTGGGCAGCCTCGGCCTGCTGGACACCCCGGCCGCCGGGCCCCCGGGAACCGCCGAGGAGGCGGAGATCCAGGGCGTCCACCGCTTCCTGCTGCGCACCCCGGCCCGCCTGATCGGCGTCTGGCTCCCGGACGGCGTCGGCGACCGCCGCCCGCAGAACCTCCCCGGCACCTGGGACCAGTACCCCAACTGGCGGCTGCCGGTCGCCGACGCGCAGGGCCGCCCGGTGCCGCTGGAGGAACTGGCGGCCTCGCCGCGGCTGCGGGCGCTGCTGGAGGTCCTGCGGGAGGAAGCGGGGGGTGAGCCGCCGTAGGGCACCCCGGGCGCGCGGCCTTCCTGGCCGTTCGCTAACTTGAGAGCGTGGACAAGAAGAACGCCCTGCGCGCCGGCGCCCTGGCCGCCGGTACGACGCTGATGATGCTGCTCATGTCGTCCCCCGCGCTCGCGCTGACCCGCGACGACGGCGACGACCCCGGCAAGGGCCTGAGCGTCGGCGCGACGCTGGGCCTGTACGTGCTGGCTCCGCTGGTGCTGTTCGCGGTCATCACGGGGCTGGTGATGGTCCTGGACAAGTCCAAGATCCGTGTGCACAAGCCCGGCACGGAGAAGGCCAAGGCCTGACCGGAACCCGATCTCTGCCGAGGGCGCCTGTCCTCCCGTCCGTACGCGCACACCGCCGTACCCGGGTGGGGACGGCGCCCTCGGCGTTTTCTCCCTGTCGTAGGCACAGTTCAACTGATCCAGCCGATCTTGCCTCCCGATGCTCCTGCGGCCGAGACTCGGAGCGCGCACCCCGGGGTCGGTGTGGCCCTGGGGCCGACGACAGGAGATGCACATGAAGCGAGCCCTACGTCTCGGTGCCTGCTTAGCCGCGGTTCTCGCAGGCGCCTTCGTTCCGGCCGCCGCGGCCCAGGCCGCCCCCGCCACCACGACGGCCACGGCCGACTACGTCTGTGAGGGCCTGGTGGGGCACGGATCCATTTCCGGCCTGTGGCTGGAGGGCACCAACTGTCACGGCCCGACTGGTCTGGCCTGGGAAAACCGCACCATCACCACCACCAGCGGCGGCAGCATCTGGCAGTGCGTCAGCTGGTCCTACAGGCCCGACGAGTTCGGGCCCGTCAAGGCGTCGGGCTGCAAGCTCGCCGGCTGATCTCCCCGACAGGCGTGCACCCAGGCCCTGTCGGGGCAGCACGCGGTTCAGGGGCTGGGTGCTGCCAGGTAGCGCTGCACGGTGGGCGCGAGCCACGCCACGATCTCCTCGGGGCGCAGCGCCACCGTGGGCGCAAAGCGCAGGACGTAGCGGGTGAGCGCCAGCCCGAGCAGCTGTGAGGCGCAGAGCGCGGCCCGCGCGGGTACCTGCTCGGGGTCGGGACACACCTGCCGGGCCACCGGCAGCAGCTGGTCCCGGAAGATGCCCTGCATGCGCTCGGCTCCGGCCTGGTTGGTGGCGCCGACGCGCAGTACGGCCGTGAGTTCCTCGTTCTCCTCCCACAGGCCGAGGAAGTGCTGCACCAGCGCTCGGCCGACCTCGTCCCGCTCGACCTGCGTCAGGTCCGGCAACCGCAGGTCGAGCGCGACCGCCGCCGCGAACAGGCCCTCCTTGCTGCCGAAGTACCGCATCACCATCGACGGGTCGATGCGTGCGTCCTTGGCGATGGCGCGGATGGTGGCCCGCTCGTAGCCGTCGGCGGCGAAGCGCTCGCGGGCGGCGGCGAGGATCGCGGTACGGGTGGCGTCGGAGCGGCGGGCCGCCGGGCCGGCTCCGGAATCTGTGCTTCTGCTGAGGCTGCCGGTCATGCCAACGAGCGTAGGCCCACATCCGTGGGCCAACAAGTGTTGACGTCGACCGGTGGTCGTTCTATGTTTGCCAACAAGCGTTGACCAACGCGTGTTGACCAGTAGATGTCGGCCGACACGCGTGGGCCACCGGACGTTGGCACCCCAGGAGGCCACCATGAACGGCACCAGTGGAACCACCGGCACCGGCAGCACCACCGACGCCACCGGCGCCACCCCTCGCGTCCTGGTCGTCGGCTCCGGCCCCACCGGCCTCCTCCTGGCCGGCGACCTCGCCACCGCCGGCGTCCCGGTCACCGTCCTCGAAAAGCGTCCCCGCAAGATCAGCAACCTCTCCCGCGCCTTCGTCCTGCACGCCCGCACCCTCGAACAGCTCGACGCCCGCGCCCTCGCCGACGACCTGGAAGCCGTCGGCCGGCCCCTCGACCGGCTCCGCCTCTTCGGCCGGCTCACCGTCGGCCTCGACACCCTTCCCTCCCGCTTCAACCACCTCCTCGTCCTGCCGCAGTACGAGGTGGAGAAGGTGCTGGAGCGGCGTGCGGTCGAGGCGGGCGTCGACTTCCGGTACGAGACCGAGCTGACCGGCCTCACCCAGGATGCGGACGGCGTGACGGTGGAAGCCCGCGGTCCCGAAGGCCGGGCGGAGACCCTGCGGGCCGCCTACGTCGTCGGCACCGACGGCATGCGCAGCGCCGTGCGGGACGCGGTCGGACTGCCCTTCCCCGGCAAGTCGGTGATCCGCTCCGTCGTCCTCGCCGACGTGCGGCTCGCCGAGAAGCCCCCGACCCTGCTCACCGTCAACGCCGTCGGCGACGCCTTCGCCTTCCTCGCGCCCTTCGGTGACGGCTACTACCGGGTGATCGGCTGGCACCGCGGCCGTAACGTCCCCGACCAGGAGCCGCTGGACCTGGAAGAGGTCAGGGAGATCACCCGCCTCGCGCTCGGCGGGGACTTCGGGATGCACGACGCCCGCTGGATGTCCCGCTTCCACAGCGACGAGCGCCAGGCGCCCGCCTACCGAGTCGGCAGGGTCTTCCTCGCCGGGGACGCCGCGCACGTGCACACCCCGGCCGGCGGCCAGGGCATGAACACCGGGCTGCAGGACGCGGCCAACCTCGGCTGGAAGCTCGCCGCGGTCGTCACCGGCCACGCGGACCCCGAGCTGCTCGACAGCTATCAGACCGAGCGGCACCCGGTCGGCAAGGCGGTGCTGCGGAGCAGCGGCGGCATCGTCCGCCTCGCCATGGCCAAGCGCCCCTGGACGCTGGCGGCCCGCGCCGCACTCACCACCTTCCTCAACGCCGCGGGCCCGGCCCGCCGCAAGGTCGCAGGCCAGGTCACCGGCATCGGTTACCGCTACCCCGCGCCCCGCGGCGCCCACCGCCTCACCGGAACCCGTGTCCCGGACGTCGCCCTGGCCGGCGGCGGCCGCCTCTACGAGGCCCTGCGCGGCGGCCGGTTCGTCCTGATCACCCCGGAGCCGTACGAGGGCGGGCGCGGGGAGCGCCTCGCCGTGGCGCGGTGGGCGAGTGACCGTCGTACGACGGTGCTGGTGCGGCCCGACGGATACGTGGCCTGGGCGGCGGACGCCACGGACACGGTACGGATCGAGGCGACGGTGGCCGCATACGTCGGCGGCTAGGGCCTGTCCGGCGGGTCATGCCGGAATCGCGGGGTCTGGCCACGAAGAAGGTAACGGGGCATCGCGTCGACGCCCTCCTCCGCCTTGCAGCTGCACGCTCCCCCACGCTCGAATGCGCTCGCGCGGGGGCACCCCCATGACCCCGCTCACCTGTGCTGATCAGGCACCGTCACCTGGAGCCGGCCTGATCCGCCGGACAGGCCCTAGCGCTCCGCCCCCTGTGTCCCCGCGAGCAACTCCCTCAGCAGGCCGACCAATTGGTCGGCCTGTTCGCTGTCGAGGGAGGACGACAGGGCCTCCGTCTGGACCGCGAGGCCCGCGCCGACCGCCTGGTCGATGATGTCCAGCCCCTTCTCGGTCAGCGTCACCTGGAGGCCGCGGCGGTCGTGGGGGTCGGGGGAGCGGCGCAGCAGGCCGGCGCGTTCCAGCTTGTCGAGGCGGCCGGTCATGCCGCCGGTGGTGAGCATCAGCGTGGCCGAGAGCTGGCGCGGGGAGAGGGTGTACGGCTCGCCGGAGCGGCGCAGGGTCGCGAGGACGTCGAACTCGCCGCGCGAGATCCCGTAGGGGGAGTAGGCCTTCTCCACGCGGTCGCCCATGGCGCGGGAGAGGCGGTAGATCCGGCCGAAGACCTCCATCGCCTTCGTGTCCAGGTCGGGCCGCACGGCCGCCCACTGGTCGATGATCGCGTCGACGGGATCCCTGGGGGACTGGCTCGGGTTCATGGGGGGAGTATCCGGCTCCGTTCGGTCGCCTGCAAGAAAGTAGCTTGACGAAAAGTAGCTTGGCGCTAAGCTACTTTCCAGCAAGTTATCCAAGGGGGTCGGCATGGAGCTGAGGAAGAGCGGGAAGAGCGAGCGCATCCCGGGGGAGTGGGCCCTGCCCGTCGCCGCCGCCGTCAACGGCGTCGGTACGGGCATGTACGTCCCGTTCACCTTGGTGTTCTTCCACTACGTCACCGGACTGTCCTTCACGGTCGTGGGCGCCGTGCTCACGGCCACCGGCCTCGCGGGCATCGGCGTGCTGCCGCTGGCCGGGGCGGCGGTGGACCGGTACGGCGCGAAGCGCGTGCAGTACGTGCTGTACGGCGTCCGGGTCGTCGGCTTCGCCCTCTACCCCTTCGCCCACTCCCTCGCCGCCTTCGCGGCCGTCGCCCTGGTCACCGCCGCCGCCGACCGGGCCTTCCCCGCCGCGCAGCAGTCCCTGATCGGCGAGGTCGCGCGCGGAGCCGGGCAGGACCGGCTGCAGGCGTCGACGCGTGCGATGCAGAACGCCGGCAGCGGGGCGGGCTCGCTGCTGGCCACGCTGGTCATCGCCTTCGCGGGCGGCACCGGTTACACGTACGCGGCCTGGGGCAACGCCCTCTCCTTCGCGCTGGCGGCGCTGCTGCTGCGCCCGCTGAAGCCGGTGCGCGCGGCCGACGGGGCCCCGGCTTCGCGTCACGCGGGCGCCGGATACCGGCTCGTCCTCACCGACCGGCCCTTCCTGGTCGTCACCGGCGCCAACTTCCTGAACGCGCTGAGCTATTCGGCCCTCTCGGTCCTCTTCCCGCTGTTCGTCGTGGAGTGGCTGCACGGGCCCGCCGCGCTCAGCGGCGCCGCCTTCACCATCAACACCGTGCTGTGTGCGGTGGCCGGCGTCGGCGTCGGCGCGCAGGTCCGCCGGGCCGGCGCCCGGCGCACCCGGGCGGCGGCACTGGGCGGGGCCCTGTTCGCGGCCGCCTTCGCCGCGCAGATCCTGCTCGGCACCCTGCGGCCGAGCTCGGACACGGTCCTGGGAGGCGCCCTGGTCGCCGTGGTCGTCGTCTACACCCTCGGCGAGCTGATCCACAGCCCCGCCGCCCAGGTGCTCGCCGTCGCGGCGGCGCCCGAGGCGGTGCGCGGCCGGTACATGGCGGCCTACCAGATGTCCTGGTCGCTGGCGAAGGCGGTGGCGCCGTCGCTGTTCACAGCCCTGCTCGCGCTGGACGGCCGGGCGCCGTGGGCCGTCCTCGTACTCACCTCGGCGGTGGCCGCCGCCCTGCTGATCCGGGTGGAGCGCCGACTGCCGGCGGAGGCGGTACGGCCCCTGCCGGTGACCGTGACCCGCGGTGGCGACGCCGCCCCCCGCGCCCGGCACGGCGTGACCCCCAGCTCTCCCGAAACCGAAGGGACCCGGTCATGAAACGGTCCGCGACCGTCCTGCTCACCGCCCTCGCCCCCGTCTCCTGGGGCACCACCTACGCGGTCACCACCCAGTTCCTGCCGCCCGACCGCCCCCTGTTCACGGGCCTGATGCGGGCCCTGCCGGCCGGAGTGCTGCTCCTCGCCCTCACCCGGGTGCTGCCGCGCGGCGCCTGGTGGGGGAAGGCGGCGGTGCTGGGCGCGCTGAACATCGGCGCCTTCTTTCCGCTGCTGTTCGTGTCGGCGTACCGGCTGCCCGGCGGGATGGCCGCGGTCGTCGGCTCGGTCGGGCCGCTGTTCGTCGTAGGCCTCTCGGCGCTGCTGCTCGGGCAGCGGCCCGTCGCGCGCACGCTGGTCACCGGGGTCGTGGCCGCGTTCGGCGTCAGCCTCGTCGTCCTCCAGGGGGCCGGTGCCCTCGATGCGATCGGGGTGCTCGCGGCCGTCGCCTCCACCGCCTCGATGGCCGCCGGGACAGTGCTGACCAAGCGGTGGGGACGGCCGGACGGCGTCGGCCCGCTGGCGCTCACCGGCTGGCAGCTCACCGCGGGCGGTCTGCTCATCGCGCCGGTCGCCTTCCTGGTCGAGGGCGCCCCGCCCGCGATCGACGGCCGGGCGGTCGGCGGCTACCTGTACCTCGCGCTGGCCAACACGGCGGTCGCCTACTGGCTCTGGTTCCGCGGCATCGGCCGCCTCACCGCCACCCAGGTTGGGTTCCTCGGCCCGCTCTCCCCGCTGACCGCGGCCGTCGTCGGCTGGGCGGCCCTCGGACAGGCGCTGGCGCCGGTGCAGGTGGCGGGCATGGCGCTGGCCTTCGGGGCGACGCTGGCCGGGCAGCTGGGCATGGCGGCCAGGCATCCATCGTTCAGTTCTGCTGAAAAGATCAGTCGAAAAGATTCGATGGACCTGACAGATCCGGCACTGCGACGGTAGGTGCACCCCGATCACCCGATCGCCGAAAGGATCTCTGTGGCCACAGCCCTGCACCAGACCGCCACCCCTCTCACTCGCCCCCGCAAGGCCGCCGCCGCCCCCGTGCTCGGCCTCGCCCTCGCCGCCCTCGCCACGGTCGTCTGGTCCGGCAGCTTCGTCACCTCCCGCGCGCTGCACGACAGCGTCCCGCCGATCCAGCACGCCTTCTGGCGCTGGGTGATCGCCCTGGCGGCCGTAGCACCCTTCGGCGCCCGCCAGGCCTGGCGGCAGCGAAAGCTGATCCGGCAGCACGGCCGCTACGTCCTGCTGGCCTCCCTGCTCGGTGTCGCCGTCTACAACACCCTCGTCAACCAGGCCGGGCTCACCACCCCCGCCGCCACCATGGGCATGATCATGGCCGCCTCGCCGGTGCTGATGGCGGTGTTCGAGCGGCTGGGCGGCGTACGGCTCGGAGCGCGCCGGACCGCCGGGCTGCTGACGGCCTGCGCCGGCGTGCTGCTCCTCATGGGCGGCGGGGCGAGCTTCGGCGCCGGCGACCTGTGGATGATCGCCGCGTCCTGCTGCTTCGCCGCCTACAGTGCCCTGCTCCGCCGCAGGCCCGCCGAACTCGGCGGCACCGCCTTCCTGTTCACCACGTTCCTGGTCGGCACGGTCCTCCTGCTGCCCGTGGAGGCCGCGAGCGTGGCCCTCCAGGGCGGCTTCCGCCCGACCCCCGGCACGGTCCTGCCCCTCCTCTACGTCGGCGTGGCCTCCTCCGCTGTCGCCTTCTTCGCCTGGAACAAGGCCATCGCCCTGATCGGCGCCGCCCGCGCGGGCATCGTCTACTACCTTCAGCCCGTGTGCGTGGCCCTGCTGTCGTGGGGACTGCTCGGCGAGGTCACCGAATGGCCCCAACTCCTGTGCATGGGGCTGATCCTGGGCGGGGTCTTGCTGGGCGCGGGGTCCCGTCGGTAACGGCCGGTCCGCCTCATGGTCGGGGCTGCCCGGCTCGGCCTGCGCCGGAGCACGGTGAACCGGTCGTAGAGCCGTACCGATGGTGCCGGAGGCGAGCGTGTAGCGTGCGGGCATGGCCGAGTGGGACCTGAGGAAGCTGCGCATCCTGCGCACACTGCGGGAGCGCGGCACCGTGACCGCGACGGCCGAGGCCCTGCACATGACCCCGTCCGCGGTGTCCCAGCAGCTCACCAACCTCGCCGCCCAGCTCGGCGTGCCCCTGCTGGAGGCTCACGGCCGCCGGGTCCGGCTCACCGACGCCGCCCGGCTGGTGCTGCGGCACACCGAACCCGTCTTCGAGCAACTGGAGTGCGCCGACGCCGAGTTGGCCGCCTACACCCAGGGCGAGACCGGAGAGGTCCGGGTCGCGGCCTTCTCCACGGCGGTCCCGGCACTGGTCGTACCGGCCGTACGGGCGCTGCGGGCCACGCATCCCAAAGTGACCGTACGCGTCCGGGAGGCGGAGGCCGCCGAGGCGTACCGGCTGCTGGCCGCCGGGGAGGTGGACCTCGCCCTGTCCCTCGCGGCGCGGGCCCCCGACGCGGCCGACGGACGCTTCGCCAGGGTGCCGCTTCTGGCCGACCCCCTGGACGTCGCCCTCCCGCCCGACCATCCGCTCGCGTCGGCCCCCGCCCTACGGCTCATCGATCTCGCCGCCGAGCCATGGATCTTCGGCGGCAGCGGCCCATGGTCCGACATCACCCGCCGCGCCTGCGAAGCCGCCGGCTTCAGCCCCCACCAGGGCCACTCGGCCTCCGGCTGGACCGCGATCCTGGCCATGGTGGAGGCGGGGATGGGCGTCGCCCTGGTACCCCGGATGGCCGCGGGCCGCCGGGACGGCGTGGTGATGCGGGAGCTGGGGGCGGACCGGCCGGTACGGCACGTGGTGGCGGCGGTGCGGAAGGGCGGGGAAACCGGACGGGTGGTGTCCCGGGTGCTCCAGGCCCTGCGGGACGCGGCCGCAGTCAGTGGTCACTCAGGTGCGAACTCGTACTGAAGCTCGTAGAGATGGCCCGCCTTGACCATGACGGTGGCTTCGATGGGACGATCGTCGTCGCTGTAGACCACACGCAACGTACGGAGTACCGGAAGGTCGCTGGGCAGACTCAGTGCCCGGTACTGCTCCTGCGTGGGAACCCTGGCGGAGACCCGGTCCACACTCAGACGCGGAGGAAAGCCGAGTTCGGCGAGCAGGGCGGGAGTGCCGCCCCTGATCTTTCGGCTCTCTGCGATGGCGGTTCCCTGGGCGATGGCCACCGGGTAGTACGACTTGACCAGTTCGACGGGTTCGCCGTCGATGGAGAGGACCTGGTGCCGCAGCAGGGCCGTCTCGTCGGCGGCGATGTTCAAGGCCGCCGAGACGTCGGCGGGAGGCCTGACCTCGCTCACGTCCAGCAGGGTGCTGCGGGCCTGGGACCCCAGCTTCGAGACCTCGGTCAGCCAACGGTAGGGCTTTCCCCGCTCGGCCGGAGCCATGTACGAGGCGGGGCGCATGGTCCGCTGCCGGTGCTCGCGGACGGTGACTGCGGCCCCGGCGCGGCCGATCACGAGCCGCTCGTCCTTGAGGACTTGGAGCGCCTTTTGAATGGTGGCATTGGACGCGTCGAATCTCGCCTTGAGCTGAGCGGTGGAGGGCAGGCTGGCGCCCGGGGCCAGGTCGCCGCTCATGATTTCGTCGCGAAGGTCGGCCGCGATCCGCTCGTGCAGTGACCGCCGGTCCTCGGCGCTGGTGTCGGTGGTGGGCACGGTCATCCGATCCGCATCTCGTAACGCAGCTGCTGCCTATGGGCCGGCATGACCATCATGTCGACTTGAATGGGCCGGTCGCTGCCGTCCAGCGTGACCCTGCTCAGCTTGAGCACCGGCTCGTCCGGGGCCAGGCGCAGGGCATCGCGCTCCTCCATGCTGGGCATCCGAGCGGTCACGTCCTCACGCACGCGCGTACCGATGTATCCGAGTTCGGCAAGGAGGGTCACAGCTCCACCGGGGATCCTTCCCTTCGCGGCGAGGCGAGTGCCACCGGCGATGCTCGCGGGGTAATACGTGTCCGTCAACTCGCAGGGCATCCCGTCGAGTTCGATAATCCTGCGGCGCACGACAACGGCTTCTCCGGCAGGTAGGTCGAGGAGGGTGGCGACGTCGTCCGGAGCGGGCACCTCGTCAGCCTGCACGATGCGCTGACTTCCCTTGCCTCCGCGCGCCGCGGCCTCGGCTCCCCAGGCGTCGGGCTGCCCCTTCTGTCGCGGTGTCAGGTACGGCATCGAGGTACTGACCCACGTGCTGTCGCTCACGGCGTCCTCCTGTTTCGGTTGCCAGCCTTGCCGCTTCACACGTTAAGCGACTCGCTTCGGCCACTCCCCAAAGGGTACCTCTCTGCTTTTCGCGAAAAGTGATACGGTCGCTCCCGACCGCACAGTCCTGAGCAAGGTGGTGGTGCACCATGCCGCTGTCAAGGCAACGACGATTCCCCCGTACCCGCAGATCCGTGAGAGCCGCACGTGCATTTGCTCTCGACACGCTGACGGAGTGGGGCTACCTCGACCGGCATGACGACGTACGGCTCTGCGTCTCGGAGTTAGCGACGAACGCTGTCCTGCACGGTGTGCCGCCGGGACGCGAGTTCTGTCTGGCAGTCGTCGGCGACGGTCCGTTGGTCCGTGTCGAAGTACGCGACAGCGGGGGCGGACGTCCGGAAGCCGTTCAGGGCGAGCCCGAGGCGTGCGGGGGCAGGGGGCTTCGCCTTGTGATGACCCTCGCCGATGACTTCGGCGTCACCGTGCACAACCCCGGTAAGACCGTGTGGACCGTGTTCAAGACCGCCCCCTCAACGGCACCGGAGGCTCGCGATGGAGACGTCTGAACGTGCTCGGCTCGATGCGTACTTTGTCAGTACGGATCGGATCGGCCGGGGCTTCACGGCCGCCGCACCTCGTACAGGAAGCAGCCGTACTCCACCGCCCGTACATGCACGAGTGCCACCTCCGGGTCGGCGAAAGCCTCGGTGAAGGCCGGTTCGAAGGCGGTCGGGTCCTCGACCAGGCGGCCGCCGAGGATGCGGCCGTCGGTGGAGTAACGGCGGACCGTGCGACGGGCGTTGGTGAAGGGCAGAGCGTCGGTGTCCGGGCCGGGACATTCGGTGGCGTGGATGAAGACGGGGCCCTGCTCGTCGTAGGCACCAGGGTCGGCGCCCGTCTCCGCCGCCCAGCGGCGCAGGGGCGCGTACGCGACCAGGGCCAGGCGCTCGCCGGGCTCGCTGCGGCGCAGGCAGCAGCGCAGGGGTGCGTCGCCCTCCTCGTCGGTGAAGGGGGCCATGGGGCGGCCCGCGTCGTCGCGGGCGCGCAGCTCCTTCAGGGCCGTGGGCGTCAGCGGTCGTGCGGTGTATGGGGTCATGGAGCCAGCGTGGCGCGCCGCCGGGCCGCCCACCGGCGGGATCCGGACATGACCTTCGAGCACAGAGAAAGGGCGCCCGGCTCGGCACCGGGCGCCCTTCATCGGCGTACGAAGGGGACTATGCGTCCGCTGCCGCGTCCGCCGCCTGTGCCTTCAGCGCGCGCTCGATGCCCGAGCGGGACTCCGAGACCAGCCGGCGCAGGGCCGCGTTCGGCTCGGCCGCGGCCAGCCAGGTGTCCGTCTTGGCCAGGGTCTCCTCGAAGACCTGGAGCGACGGGAACAGGCCGATCGCGATCTGCTGGGCGATCTCGTGCGAACGGGCGTCCCAGACGTCCTTGAGGACCTCGAAGTACCTGTCCGTGTACGACGCGAGCAGCTCGCGCTGGTCGGTCTGCACGAAGCCGCCGATCACGGCCTCCTGCACGGCGTTCGGCAGCTTGTCGGAGTCGATGACCGACGCCCACGCCTCCGCCTTGGCCTCCGGCGTCGGGCGGGCCGCGCGGGCGGTGGCCGCGTGGCGCTCACCGGCCGCGGTCTTGTCCCGCTCGTACTCGGCCGCGATCTCCGCCTCGTCGAAACGGCCGACCGCCGCGAGCCGCTCCACGAACGCCCAGCGCAGCTCCGTGTCGACGGCCAGGCCCTCGATGGTGTGCGTGCCCTCCAGCAGGCCTTCGAGGAGGTCCAGCTGCTCCGGCGTACGGGAGGTCGCCGCGAAGGCGCGTGCCCAGGCCAGCTGGTGGTCGCCGGCCGGCTCGGCGGCCCGCAGGTGCGCCTGCGTGGCGTCGGTCCAGCGGGTCAGCAGCGCCTCGCGGGCGGTCGGGTCGGCGTACAGGTCGATGGCCAGCTTCACCTGGCGGTGCAGCGACTGCACCACACCGATGTCCGACTCCTTGCCGATGCCGGACAGCACCAGCGACAGGTAGTCGCGGGTGGCCAGCTCGGCGTCGCGGGTCATGTCCCAGGCCGACGCCCAGCACAGGGCACGCGGCAGGGACGCCTCGAAGTCGCCGAGGTGCTCGGTGACGACCTTCAGCGACTCCTCGTCCAGGCGGACCTTGGCGTAGGACAGGTCGTCGTCGTTGAGGAGGATGACGGCGGGGCGGCGCTTGCCGGTCAGCTGCGGTACGGCCGTCAGCTTGCCGTCTACGTCCAGCTCGATCCGCTCGGTGCGCACCAGCTTGCCGGAGTCGGCGGAGAGGTCGTACAGGCCGATCGCGATGCGGTGCGGGCGCAGCACCGGCTCGCCCTTGGCGCCGGCGGGCAGGGCCGGGGCCTCCTGGCGGACGGCGAAGGAGGTGATGATCCCGTCCGCGTCGGTGGCGACCTCGGGCCGAAGGATGTTGATGCCGGCCGTCTCCAGCCACTTCTTCGACCAGGTCTTCAGGTCGCGGCCGGAGGTCTCCTCCAGCGCGCCCAGCAGGTCCGACAGGCGCGTGTTGCCGAACGCGTGCCGCTTGAAGTACGCCTGTACGCCCTTGAAGAACTCGTCCTCGCCGACGTACGCGACGAGCTGCTTGAGCACGCTCGCGCCCTTGGCGTACGTGATGCCGTCGAAGTTGACCAGCACGTCGTCCAGGTCGCGGATGTCCGCCATGATCGGGTGGGTCGACGGGAGCTGGTCCTGGCGGTACGCCCAGGTCTTCATCGAGTTCGCGAACGTGGTCCACGAGTGCGGCCACTTCGAGCCGGGCGCGGAGGCCTGGCAGGCGATGGAGGTGTAGGTGGCGAACGACTCGTTCAGCCACAGGTCGTTCCACCACTCCATGGTGACCAGGTCGCCGAACCACATGTGGGCCAGCTCGTGCAGGATCGTCTCCGCGCGGACCTCGTACGCCGCGTCGGTCACCTTGGACCGGAAGACGTACTGGTCACGGATGGTCACCGCGCCCGCGTTCTCCATCGCGCCCGCGTTGAACTCGGGCACGAAGAGCTGGTCGTACTTCTTGAAGGGGTACTCGTAGTCGAACTTCTCCTGGAACCAGTCGAAGCCCTGCCGGGTCACCTCGAAGATCGCGTCCGAGTCCAGGAACTCGGCGAGCGAGGGACGGCAGTAGATGCCGAGCGGCACGCTCTGCCCGTCCTTCTCGTACACGCTGTGCACGGAGTGGTACGGGCCGACGATCAGCGCCGTGATGTACGACGAGATGCGCGGCGTCGGCTCGAAGGACCAGACGTTGTCCTTGGGCTCCGGCGTCGGAGAGTTGGAGATCACGGTCCAGCCCTCGGGGGCCTTCACGGTGAACTGGAAGGTCGCCTTCAGGTCCGGCTGCTCGAAGGAGGCGAAGACCCGGCGGGCGTCCGGAACCTCGAACTGGGTGTACAGGTAGGCCTGCTCGTCGACCGGGTCCACGAAGCGGTGCAGGCCCTCGCCGGTGTTGGTGTACGCGCAGTCGGCGACGACCCGCAGGACGTTGCGCCCCTCGAGCAGTCCGGGCAGCGCGATCCGGGAGTCCTTGAAGACCTCGGCCGCATCGAGTGCGTCCCCGTTGAGCGTCACCTCGTGGACCGCCGGGGCCACGAGGTCGATGAAGGAAGCGGCGCCGTTTTCGGCGACGTCGAAGCGCACCGTGGTCACGGACCGGTAGGTACCGCCCTCCTGCGCGCCGGAGAGGTCGAGATCGATCTCGTACGAGTCAACGGTGAGCAGCTTCGCCCGCTGCTGCGCCTCTTCGCGAGTCAGGTTTGTGCCAGGCACGCGGTCATCTCCTCGTTATGTGTGGGTTGCGCCATCCTTCCATGGGAGCCACGGAGAAAGCGATGTCTTCAGCTGTCCGCCGGCGTCCCCGCCGGCACCCGCGCGAACCCCGGGGCCTCCTGCAAGGTGCCGGCCGACGGGCCGGGCGGCGGCACGCGGAAGGGGCGGTCACGCGCTCGTGACCGCCCCTGTGCCGAGGATGCGCCGTGCTTCGGATGCGCCTTACTTCGCCGACAGCTCCGCCGCCACCAGCTCCGCGATCTGCACCGCGTTCAGTGCGGCGCCCTTGCGGAGGTTGTCGTTGGAGATGAACAGGGCCAGGCCGTTGTCCACCGTCTCGTCGCGGCGGATGCGGCCGACGTAGGAGGGGTCCTGGCCGGCCGCCTGGAGGGGCGTGGGGATGTCGGAGAGGACGACGCCCGGGGCCTGGGCGAGCAGCTCGGTCGCGCGCTCCGGGGAGACCGGGCGGGCGAAGCGGGCGTTGACCTGGAGGGAGTGGCCGGAGAAGACCGGGACGCGCACGCAGGTGCCGGAGACCTTCAGGTCCGGGATCTCCAGGATCTTGCGGGACTCGTTGCGCAGCTTCTGCTCCTCGTCGGTCTCGTTCAGACCGTCGTCGACGATCGAGCCCGCCAGCGGAAGCACGTTGAAGGCGATCGGCCGCTTGTAGACCTGGGGCTCGGGGAAGTCGACCGCCCCGCCGTCGTGGGTCAGCCGGTCCGCGTCGGCGACGACCTTCTGGGCCTGGCCGTGCAGCTCGGCCACGCCCGCCAGGCCGGAGCCGGACACCGCCTGGTAGGTGGCGACGACCAGCGCTTCGAGGCCGGCCTCCTCGTGCAGCGGCCTCAGCACCGGCATCGCGGCCATGGTGGTGCAGTTCGGGTTGGCGATGATGCCCTTGGGGCGGTCGGCGATCGCGTGCGGGTTCACCTCGGAGACCACCAGCGGGACCTCGGGGTCCTTCCGCCAGGCCGAGGAGTTGTCGATCACGACGGCGCCCTGGGAGGCGACCTTCTCGGCCAGCGCCTTGGAGGTCGCGCCGCCCGCGGAGAAGAGGACGATGTCGAGGCCGGTGTAGTCGGCGGTCGTCGCGTCCTCCACCGTCACGCCGTCCAGCACCGTCCCGGCCGAGCGGGCCGAGGCGAACAGGCGCAGCTCGGTGACCGGGAAGTTCCGCTCCGCGAGGATCCTGCGCATGACCGTGCCGACCTGACCGGTGGCTCCGACGATTCCGACCCTCACGGCGTCTCCCTCTGTGTGTTGCTTGCTCGACCGGGGCTTTCCATCATGCGGCCGACCCCGGCCCACCTGTCCAATTCTTTGCCGGGCGTGCCCGAGGAGTGGGACACGATCACCCGGCGGACGGTTCCGTACCTGCGCCCCACACCCCGCTGAGCTGGAGATATTCCCTCACCCAGGGCCCCGCGCCGCAAGCTGTGCTGTCCCGCCCCTGCCCGCCCGGACCCCGGCCACTCGCGGTGTGACGTACGCCTCTGAGAAAGGGGCCGAACGTTTCCGCCCCCTGCGGCGTCGTAGGGGCAAACGCGTGAGGGGGTGGCTTGTGCTGCGCGGAGGGGCGCGCCGCGACCAGGGGGCGTACGCCGGTGCCGACCACACCGGCCGTATCGACGCCGACCCGCTGGACGCTGCCCAGGAGCGCCGGGTGCGGGCGGTGCTCGCGCTCGGCGGGGTGCCGCAGGCGGACCTGCTGGACGGGGTGCAGCAGGTCCGCCTGCGGTTGCTGGAACGGTCCGCGAGCGGGCGCGAGGCGCCGCGGGACGTGTCGGCGTGGGCGGCGGTGGTCGCCTCCAACCTGGCCATGGACTGGCACCGGGCCAAGCGGCGTCAGGAGCGGCTGGGGGAGCGGCTGGCGGCGCTGCGCGAGCCCGCGCACCCCTCCGGCGAGGAGACCAGCTTGCTCTCCCTCGCCGTCGCCCGGGGCCTGGACGAACTGCCCGACGCCCAGCGTCAGGTGGTGATCCTGCGCTTCTTCGCCGACCTGCCGGTGCGTGCGATCGCCGACGAGCTGGGCATTCCCGAGGGCACGGTCAAGAGCAGGCTGCACACGGCGGTCCGCGCCCTGCGCGAGCGGCTGCACGAGGACGAGGTGGTGTGACATGACCGCCGGACACGAGGGCGCGGGGGAGTACGCCGGCATGGACGCGCTCATGGCCGCGATCACGGGCGAACCCCTGCCGGAGGAAGCCCGCCAGGACGCCGCCTACCTGACCGAACACCGCTCGGCCGAGGCCGACGTGGCAGTGCTGCGGGAACAGCTGACGTGGCTCGCGGAGGCGCTGGCCGGGGAGGCGAGGCTGCCGGGGGAGGAAGCAGAAGGGACGGAAGCAGAAGGGACGGAAGCAGAAGGGACGGAAGCAGAAGAGGCGGAAGCAGAAGAGGCGGAAGCAGAAGAGGCGGAAGCAGAAGAGGCGGAAGCAGAGGGGGGAGAAGCAGAGGGGGCTACCGGGACGTCGGCGGCGGCCGGGAAGTCCGTGGCGCCCGCCACCCGACCGCGCAGTGTCACCCGTCCCGTCGGTCCCGCCCGCCCCGCCCGCCCGCCGCGCCCGGGCCGCCCGCCCCGCCCGCGCCGGGCTCTGCGCCTCGCGCTCGGCCTGCTCGCCGGTGCGGCGGCCTTCAGCATGGCTGCCGGGCTCGGCTGGCTCGTGACGCACTCCGGGGCGGGCGACTCGATGGGCGGGAGCAGTGCCGACGCGAAGAGCGCGGCCGATGCCCCGGCCAAGGTCTCCGGGGAGGGCGGCCGGCCCGACGACCCCGCACTGGCCCTGGCCTGCTACCGGCTGGTGGTCGAGGGCACCGTGGCCGAGGTGGAGCCGAAGCCCGGGAGTCCCCGGACCCGGATCGTGCTGACCGTGAGCCGCTCCTACAAGCCCGCGCACACACCGGCCGAGGTCAGCTTCCTCCTCGACGGCGGAGCGCAGCCGGCCCCGCGCAAGGGACAGCACGTGCTCGTCGGGGTCGGCCAGGGCCAGGACGACGCGAGCCTGTGGGCCGTAGGGGACACCCGTGTGGCCGCCGACCGCGCGTGGATCACCGAGGCGCTGCCCGAGGCCCGGCACACCACGTGCCCGTCCGACGACGAGGAGCCGACCGGCACACCGTGAGGGGCGGGTATCCCCCCGGACACCCGCCCCCCAGCTCACCTCAGGTCAGCTCCGTTACGGCGTGACCTTCTCGATCTTCACGCTGCCGATGCCCGCGACCGTGCCGCGCGCGTTCACCAGCTGGACCCGGCCGAAGAACTCGCGGCCCGCGGGGGCCTCGGCGGCGGCCGTGACCTGGCCGGTCACCGTGGCCGAGTCGCCCGTGCCGAGCTTGACCGGGGCCGAGTCGTCCACCGTGACGGTGCCGAGCGAGGAGGAGAAGAACACGTCCCGGTAGTCGTACGCGGTGCTGCCCGAGGGAATCGAGTAGCCCGCGACCTTGATGGTGTACGTGCCGGCGGCCGGCGACGGGATGGAGACCGCCTCCTCCGAGTCGCCGTCCGCGGACTGCGCGACCTGCTTGCCGCTCGCGTCGTACACGGTCAGGTCGAGGTCGGCGGCGGCGTCGGAGACGCCTCCGATGGCCACGTCCAGGGACTTGGTGCCGGCCGGGACGTCCACCGTGGAGGTCTGCGTCTCGCCCTCCTTGATCGACGGGCGGGCCGTCCTGGAGGAGCCGAGCGGGCCGCCGGCCAGCTTGCCGTCGAGGGCCGCGAACGTGTTGGTGACCTTCCAGGAGGCGGTGGCCGGGGTGCCCACCTTGGCCTCGGGCACGGTCACGGTCTGCGGGTCGAAGGCCGCGCCGAGGACGGAGACGTCCAGCGTGTACGGGTTGTCGAGCAGCGGCGAGGTACGGCGCGACTCGACCTCGACCTCCCAGACGCCGGGCTGCGGGTCGGCGTAGGAGCGGACGTCGGGCTTGCAGCCGTTGCCGTCCAGGTAGTTGTTGTAGCAGTACGGGGTGCCGGTGTTGTCGACCGGAGTGCCGTACGGGTGGATCGCGATGAACCGGGTCTGGCTCTTGTCCTGCAGCCCGCCGAGCGCGACCTCGAGGGACTTGGCGCCCGCGGGCACGTTCAGGAAGTACGACTGCGTGCTGTTGCGCTGCACCGAACCCGACGCGGAGTAGGTGTAGCCGACGGGAGTGGAGACCACGACCGTGGTGAGGATCTGCTTGTCGACGCCCTCGGTCCTCGGGTCGTCGACCTCCAGGATCGCGCTCTTGATGCCCGCCGACTTCGGGGCCGCCTGGACCTTGACGGTCACCGGCTGGTTCAGCGGCAGCCGCACCACGTCGTCGCCGAGGATCCGGAAGGTTCCGCCGGCGTTGTTCTCGAAGTGCAGCTCGTGCCATACGGCCTTGTCCGGGCCGGAGGTACGGGTGATGGTGACGTCGTACGACTTCTTCTGCCCGGCCTTCAGGCCGCCCTCGCGGTCGTACAGGCCGGTGCCGTAGCCCGGGGTCTTGAGCGCCTGGTCGAGCGCGGTGTCGACCGGGGCCTTGACGGTGTAGTCGTGGGCGTCCGCGTCGTCGCGGATCGCGTCCCACGCGTCCACGATGTTGATGCGGCCCGCACCCTCCTCGTAGGCCTGGACGCCCTTGATGTGGTCGGCGGTCGAGGTCAGCGCCGTGCGCAGCTTGGCGGGCGTCAGGTCGATGCCCTTCTGCCTGGCGGCGCTCAGCAGCAGCGCCGAGGCACCCGCGGCCTGCGGGGACGCCATCGAGGTGCCCTGGAGCATCGAGTAGCCGGCCGGCAGGGAGTAGCCCGCCTCGGCGACCGGGGAGCCCGGCAGCCAGGTCTGGGTGGTGTTGATCGCGGCGCCGGGCGCGACCAGGGTCGGCGTGAAGCCGCCGTCCTCACGCGGGCCGCGCGAGGAGAACGGCATCATCGCGTACTTCTTCTCCACCTGGGAGCCGTAGTTGGCGGCCCAGGTCTGCCGGGAGATGCCCGCGCCGACCGAGATCACCTTGTCCGCGAGGCCCGGGTCGCCGATGGTGTTGGCGCCGGGGCCGGAGTTGCCCGCGGAGATGACGAGCTGGACGCCGTAGGTGTCGATGAGCCGGGTGTACAGCTCGGCGCGCGCGTTGTTGCCGTCGTTCAGCGCCGGCAGGCCGCCGATCGACATGTTGACGATGTCGACGCCGCGGTTCGCGACCAGGTCGATCATGCCCTCGGTGAGGGCGACGTTGGTGCAGCCGCCGGTCCAGGTGCAGGCGCGGGAGGAGACGATCTTCGCGCCGGGGGCGGCGCCGTTCATCCTGCCGCCGAACAGCCCGTTGGCGGAGGTGATGCCCGCAACGTGCGTACCGTGCTCGGACTCGATGACGCCGATGTTGACGAAGTCGGCCTTCTTGCCGGTCCAGGACCCGCCGAGGGGGTCCATCGGCACGTCCTTGCGGATCTGCACGACGAACGGCACCCGCTCGGCCACGTCGGTCTTCGGGTCGTCGGTGCCGAAGTAGCCGATCTGGTAGCCGTCCTTGTACGGCTTCATCGGGGTGTCGTCGGTGAAGTCGTGGTTGTTGTTCAGGTCCAGCGTGACCGTCCCGGCCGCCGGGTCGTACAGGACGCCCCAACTGTCGGTGGTGTCGCCGTCCCGGTTGAGGTCGCCCTTCTCGTCGCCGCCGGTGGTGGCGGACTCCTTGAAGGTGCTGATCTCGTAGGAGCCGGCCGCCGCCGTCCAGGTCTGGCCGCCGTAGCCGAAGCTCGGGCCGGAGACCGCGGTGACCATGGGGCGCCAGGTGGCGTCGCTGTCCACGAGCGGGTCGGTCGCGGTCACCCAGTCGACGATCTTGCGTTCGCCGGTGGTGGTCTTCTGCAGCGCCGGGTGGCCGAGGTCGACGCCGGAGTCGAGGATGCCGATGGTGATGCCCCGGCCGTCCGCCTTCGGGTGGTCCTTGACGAAGTCGACGGCGCCGGTCTCGAAGGACGGGTTGTACGGGTTCTCGGCGGGAGTGTTCTTGTCCGGCCCGCTGTAAGTGGCCGTACCCGGCGAAGACTTCGCGGACTTCGTGCCGTTCGGCGCCGGGTCGTCCAGCGGGATCTCCTGGCGCAGGTCGATCGCCTGCACCGAGGAGAGCTTCGCCGCGGCGGCGATGGCCGAGTCCGCCTTGCCGGTGGGGACGGTGGCCCGGACGTAGCCGAGCTTGTCGTAGGTCCGGCCCACCGAGCCGCCCCGTACCGCGTCCAGCTCCTGGGCGACCTGCCCGGTCTGGCCCGGCGCGGTCGCGATCATCATCGTGACGTTCTTGTCGCCGTCCGCCTTGGCCTCGGCGAGCAGGTCGGCGTCGTCCGAACCCAGCTTGTCGTGGGCGGACTTGACGCCCGGGTCGGCGGCCGTGGCCGGTGGCGTGTCCGCGGCGAGGGCCAGGGGTATCGGCCCGGCCGCGGAGAGAGCGGCCACCACGCCCACGGCCACGGCTATGCGGGCCAGGCGTCTCGGGCCGGATATCGGATCACGCTCGGGGGTGAGGGTCATCGGCATCCCTTGTAGGTGAAGAGTCCAGTGCCGGACGAGGGCACAGCTTCACCCAAGGGACGGAACTTTGGGGACCGTTGACCGAAACGATATGAACGTATGGGGAAAACCCGCGATGTGAATTGACCCGATAAGGCCTGAATGGCTGCGGATTCGCTCAGTTTTCCTTGGAGCGGGCGTAATGGCGGGACGCCTTCGCGCGGTTGCCGCACGCGGCCATCGAACACCAGCGGCGGGTGCCGTTCCTGGACGTGTCGAAGAAGTGCAGGATGCACGTCTCGTGGGCGCAGGTGCGGATCCGGTCCGGGGCCTCGGCGAGCAGTTCCAGGTAGTTGCGGGCGGCCAGCCAGGCCGGCCCCCAGGACGGGTCGGCGAACTCGGGCTCCTCGGCCGCTCCCTCGGTGGTCAGCCGGGCCCGGATGCGCCCGTGTGCGAGGACGGCGTCGACGAGCGGCGCCCCTTGCGTCAGTGACCCGTCCACCGCGCACGTGAGTGCCTCGCGCGCCTGGCGCAGATGGCGCAGTGCGTCCTCGTCGCCCGCGCGGGCGACGTCGAGCCCGTTGGAGGCGAGCCATACGGCCAGCCCCTCGGTGTCGGCGAGCAGGTCCTGGGTGACGCCTTCCCGGTTCCATCGCGTGTTGAGCAGGTCGAGCGCAAGCGGCTCACCGGTGAGCGGGCGGGGGTCGCGGGCGGCGGACATCGGGCACTCCTTCTCGGCTAACCAGTCAAGAGTACGTGACCGGTTGACGCTCTCGATTCTAACCGTCTAATGTGGATGAAGACAGTTAGATAGTCCGAAGGGAAGAGCCATGACCTTGCGCACCGGCCACACCGGCCTGAACGTCACCGACCTCGACCGCTCGCTCGCCTTCTACCGGGACGTCCTGGGATTCGCGCTGCTCGCCGAGGGCAAGGAGGACGACCGGAGGTACGCGCTCCTGGGAGACGGCGGCGACGGACCCGTCCTCACCCTCTGGCAGCAGGCGCAGGGGCCGTACGACGGCGGCCGGGCCGGACTGCACCACCTGGCCTTCACGGCCGAGTCCATCGACCGGGTCCGGGAGTACGAGACGGCACTGCGCGGCGCCGGGGTGGAGTTCGCCCACGAGGGCGTGGTGGCCCACCGGGAGGGCGCGGCCTCGGGCGGGATCTTCTTCCACGACCCGGACGGCATCCGCCTGGAGATCGCCGCGCCGCTGGGCGCCGAGGGTGCACCAGCCCCGCACGGCTCCGCTCCGACCTGCGGTTTCTTCTAGTCATGAGCGCGTATCACGCGGGCTCGCGCGCCCTGCAGGACCTGGTCGGCGTGCGGGAGCGCGCCGACCACGTCGGCCGCTCCCTCGGCCAGGACATCAAGCCGGTCGCGGCGGCCTTCCTGGGCATCCAGCCGCTGCTGGTCGTGGGTGCGGCGGACCCGGGGACGGGGAGGGTGTGGGCCTCGGCCCTCACGGGCGCACCCGGTTTTGTCCGGGCCACCGGACCCCGGCAGATGTCGGTCATCACGGACACCGGTCGGGGTAGCCAACCTGAAGGGGTGCGGGGCTGTGTCGGAGGTGCGGCTACCGCCGCGCGGGCGCGAGCAACCACATGCGACCCGCACCCGGACGACGGCCTTACGGACCCCCTCGCGACGGCCCTGAAATCCCCGGGCACCCACATAGGCACCATCGCCCTGGACCCCCGCACCCGCCGCCGCATGCGCCTCAACGGCCGGCTGAGGCCGACACGCAGGGGCTTCGCCGTAGAAGCGGACCAGGTCTTCTCCAACTGCCCCAAGTACATCCAGCGCAGGGAGAGCTACGAGACCGTGCACCGCATCCCCGGGGAGCCTCGGCGCAGCAGTGAACTGACCCTGAAACAAGTGGAGTTCATCGCCGCGGCCGACACCTTCTTCCTGGCCACGGTCCACGGCCACGGCGCCGACGTCAGCCACCGCGGCGGCAACCCCGGCTTCGTCCGTGCCGTCTCACCCAACGAACTGACCTGGCCCGACTACCCCGGCAACGCCATGTTCCTCACCCTCGGCAACCTGCGCACCGACCCGCGCGCCGGACTGCTCTTCCTGGACTGGACGACCGGCACGGTGCTGCAACTGACCGGCGAGGCGCACGCCGAGTTCGGCCCCGACGGCGAGCGGACGGTCCGCTTCGCCGTCACGGAGATACGGGAAACGGCGGCGGCCGTACCTCTGCGCTGGTCGGCGCCGGAATACTCGCCCGCCAACCCATCGGCGGCGGACTAACGTCCGTACATGCGAAAGAACTTGAGGGTGGCGGCCTACGCCGTGTGCGTCCGCGACGGACGGATCCTGCTCGCCCGGTCCCCGGCCCCCGACGGCACCCCCGAGTGGGTGCTGCCGGGCGGCGGCATGGAGCACGGCGAGGACCCGTACGACACCGTCCGCCGCGAGGTGACCGAGGAGACCGGTTACCGCATCCGGGTGACCGGTCTGCTCGGCGTGGACTCCCGCCGCCATCACTTCCCCGGCCAGGGCCTCACCCCCGCCACCGACCACCAAGCCCTGCGGATCCTCTACGAGGGCGAGATCGTCGGCGGCGAACTCCGTCACGAGGTGAACGGCTCCACGGACTTCGCCGCCTGGCAGGAGCTGGACGCCGTACCCGGACTCAACCGGATCCGGTTGGTCGACGTGGCGCTCAGGCTGTGGCGCGAGCGCCCGGCGGACGGACGGCTCGAGGACCGTCCCCTACCCCAGGAGATGAACGAGGAGTAACCGGCCCTGGGCCGCTCGCAATCCACTCCATGACCGCATCCCGACCCCGAGATCCACGTACGGTGATCGGCGCTGCGCGTTGCTGTCGTGTTCACGCACAGGTCACCCCCGGTGCCAAGCATCCAGAGCGAGCGGGTAGTTCGCGAGAGCGATCGCCCGCGACCACAGCCGACGCGTTCGCACCCGGGGAGATCGCGCCATGTCGCGCATACGCTCTGTCGCCACCTCCGCCATGGGGGTCCACCGCCGTACCGTCCTCGCCGCCGCCGGAGCGGTCTCGCTCTCCGCGGGCGTCGGCTACGCCCTGCGCCCCACCGACAGCCAGGCCGCCACCGGCGCCGCGGAGGCACCCGTCGCCCACTCCCGGCAGGCCACCGCGGCGACCTCGCTCGCCCCCTACACCAGGGGCACCACCCTCGCCTCCGTCGCCGCCCCCCGGAACAGCTCCGGCTACCGCCGCCTCGGCGACGGCCCCGGCTGGAAGCGGGTCGTGCGCAGCGACCTGGCCGCCCCCAAGTCCGGCCGCGCGGGCCGCCGTACGACCCTCGCCGCCTTCGTGCAGTTCACCGATCTGCACCTGATGGACGTCCAGCACCCGCTGCGCCTGGAGTTCCTGCGCTCCACCGACCCGCACGCCTGGCGCCCGCACGAGGCGCTGACCGTGCCGGGTGCCGTCTCGCTCGTGGAGCGGGTCAACGCGCTGCGGGGCGCCCCCGTCACCGGCGCCCCGCTCCACTTCGTCATGACCACCGGCGACAACACCGACAACAACGCCCACTCCGAACTGGAGTGGTTCATGAAGGTGATGAGCGGCGGCCGCATCAGCCCCAACTCCGGGGACCCCCGGCACTACGAGGGCGTGCAGAACAGCGGCCTCAAGCTGTACTGGCAGCCCGACTCCACCGCCCGCGACGGCGACAAGGCGCTCGGCTTCCCGCACCTGAAGGGCTTCCTGGCCGCCGCGATCCGCGAGGTGCGCAGCCCCGGGCTGAACCTGCCCTGGTACTCCACCGTCGGCAACCACGACGCCCTCCCGCTCGGCTGCTACGGCTCCCACGGCGACCCCTACCTCGCCGAGGCGGCCATCGGCGGCAAGAAGCTGATGAGCGTCTCCGCCGCCGACGCCAAGAAACTCCAGGACGCCATCAAGAACGCCACCGACCCCAAGGGCGCCGGCTACCGCGACTTCCTCAAGGCCCACGCCCGCTCGATGCACTCGGTCACCCCGGACGAGAAGCGGGCCCCGTACACCTCCGCGGACTATCTGAAGGCCCACCTGGACCCCGCCTACCAGGGCCACGGCCCGGCCGGCCACGGCTACTCCTCGGCGAACCTGGATGCGGGCACCCAGTTCTACGCCTTCCGTATCTCCGACGACGTCATCGGCATCAGCCTCGACACCACCGACGCCGGCGGGCACTACGAGGGGTCCATCGGCACCGCCCAGCTGAAGTGGCTGGACAAGACGCTCAAGGACAACAAGGACTCCCACGCGGTCGTCTTCAGCCACCACACCAGCAAGACGATGACCAACACCCGCCCCGACCCGGCCCGCCCGGGGGAGCGGCGCCACAACGGTGCCGAGGTGATCTCGCTCCTCGCCTCCCACGCCAACGTGCTGGCCTGGGTGAACGGCCACATCCACAAGAACGTCATCACCCCGCACCAGGCCTCGGGCGGCCGTTCCTTCTGGGAGATCTCCACCGCCTCGCACGTCGACTACCCCCAGCTCGCCCGGGTCATCGAGCTGGTGGACAACAAGGACGGCACGCTGTCCGTCTTCACCACCCTGATCGAGTCGGCCGCCCCGCACCGCACCGACTACGCCGACCTCTCCCAGACCGGCCTCGCCGCCCTCTACCGCGAGCTGTCGTACAACGCCCCCGGCGCCAACAAGACCCTCGCGGGCAGCGCGGCCGACCGGAACACGGAGCTGGTGCTGAAGAAGGGCTGAAATTCACCCAACTGCCCCACATAGAGGCAACCTTCGCGCACCCCCACCAGGTTTCTCCTCCCGACTGAACCGAACGGCACAGTTTGGGGGAAGAAATGCGCGTACGTACGGCTCTGGTGGGCGTCACCACCCTGCTTCTCTCGGCGGCCCTGGCGGGTCCGGCGCTCGCGGCCGGCCCCGCCACGGGCGGCCACTCGGGCGACGGTCACGTGGCCACCCGCCGCGCGATCGAGGCGGCGGTCCGGGCCGGCGTGCCCGGGGTGACCGCCACCGCGAAGGACGCCCACGGCACCTGGTCCACGACCGCCGGCGTGGGCGACCTCGGCACGGGCAGGCCGCGCTCGACGGCCGACCGCTACCGGGTCGGCAGCATCACCAAGAGCTTCGTCTCCACCGTCCTGCTCCAGCTGGAGGCGGAGGGCAGGCTGTCCCTGGACGACACGGTGGACACGTGGCTGCCCGGGGTCGTGCGCGGCCACGGCCACGACGGCCGCAGGATCACCGTCCGCCAGCTCCTCAACCACACCAGCGGCATCTACAGTTACACGGCCGACGACGACTTCGGCCGCGCCTACTTCACCAAGGACGGCTTCTTCGCGCACCGCTACGACACGCTCACCCCGCCCGACCTGGTGGCGATCGCGATGAAGCACAAGCCGGACTTCGCGCCGGGCACGTCCTGGAACTACTCCAACACCAACTACGTCGTGGCCGGCATGGTGATCGAGAAGGTGACGGGGCACTCGTACGCCACCGAAATCACCCGTCGCATCATCAGCCCCTTGCATCTCACGGCCACCTCCCTGCCCGGCACCCGGGTCACGGTCCCGCGCCCCAGCAGCCGCGCCTACTCGAAGTTCGAGGACCCGGCGGGCCCGTCGTACGACGTCACGCACCTCAATCCCTCGATCGCCTCCGCGGCCGGTGAAATGATCTCGAATTCCGCGGACCTCGACCGCTTCTACAGCGCTCTGCTGCGCGGAAAACTCCTTCCGC
This sequence comes from Streptomyces cellostaticus, assembly GCF_001513965.1. GTDB lineage: Bacteria > Actinomycetota > Actinomycetes > Streptomycetales > Streptomycetaceae > Streptomyces > Streptomyces cellostaticus. The sequence goes on from NZ_KQ948028.1 coordinate 173,166, forward strand.
CCCAGCAGCTGAAGGAAATGAAGACCACGGTGAAGATCGACGGCGCCCCGAACACCCGCTACGGCCTCGGACTCATGGACACCACGCTGACCTGCGGCGTTCATGTCTGGGGCCATGACGGCGGGATCCACGGCTCCGCATCCTCGGCCGTGACGACGGCCGACGGCCGCCATGCTCTGGCGCTGAATTTCAACGGGGACTGGGCCGGGGACACGAACGCCGTGATCAATGGGGAATTCTGTTAGCCAACGTTTCACGCGCGTCGCTCCGTGTTAACGCGGACGCAATGTACGTACCGCCTCATATCGGCTAACCCGCTGTTCACGGGGATGGCTCGATTTTTGTGCAAGGCGGGTGGTCGTGTGCGTACAAGGCACGGACTGCGTGTGCTGTCGGTCTACGAGGGCTTCTTCTCCGGAGGGGCCCGGATCGTGCACAGCGACGTCGTACGGGGACTGGCCGAGGGCGGCCAGTCCCACCAGGTACTCAGCATCCATGGAGAGGTCCACCGCGAGGCCACCCGGCAGCGGATGGAGGACGACACCTGCTACCGGTCGCTCACGGCCGGTGGCGTGGGGGTCACGTCACTGGGGCGCAGCGCCGGCCTGGTGGACGGATCGGTCGCGGCGTCCGTTTTCAGCGGACCGGAGCTGGCCGAAACGGCACGGGCCATGGCGGCCGCGGACGTGATCCTCTCCCTCAAGGAACAGCCGCTCGCCCTCCTGAACCAGGCAGGCCTGCCGCGCCGCCCGGTCGTGGTCGGCCTGCACCGCTCCGACCCCGAGAACCAGGGCCCCGCCCTGGACGAGCTGAAGGCCGCGATCGCCGACGGCACGGTGGTGGCGTGCGTGTGCTGCGCCGAGTCGACCCGGGCGGCGTACGAGGCGGCGGGCATCCCCGGCGAGGTGCTGCATGTGATTCCCAACGGGGTGGACCTGCTCCGCTTCCGCCCGGACGCGGCCGCACGACTCGCCTTCCGCGCGTCTCTCGGCATCCCGGCCCCGGCACCGGTGGTCGTCTTCGCGGCCCGCTACGCGCACATGAAGAACGTCCCGCTCCTCCTCCGGGCCGCCCGCGCGTGGCTGGCCCGCGAGCCTGAGGGACGGGTGCTGATGTGCGGCGCGGGCATGACCGACGAGAACCCGGCCCTCTGGGCCGACATCGAGGTCGCGTTCGGCGAGGACCGGCACCTCGCCGAACGGATCAGGCTCCTCGGCGTACGCCGCGACATGGAGGCGGTGTACGCCGGCGCCGACGTCGTCGCCCTGACCTCCGTCTCCGGGGAGGCGGCGCCTCTGTGCCTGATCGAGGGCATGATGTGCGGTGCCGTCCCCGTGACGACGGACGTGGGCGACAGCGCGGAGATCGTGCGGGGCCACGGCTTCGTGACCCCGCAGGACCCGGAGGCCGTCGCGCGCGCCTGGACCGCGGCGGTCGCCGCCCGGGCCGACCTCACCCCGGCGCTGGTGGCGAGCCGCGAACGCTTCAGCCGTACGCGCATGATCGCGGCGTACGCCGCGCTGCTGGACGGCGTACACACGCAGGCTTCGCGGCTGCCCGAGCCGCGGTAGCGGCTGGACGCGGAAGGCGGCCCGGCTCGGGCAGCAGCGGGGTTCAGGTCGCGTCGGTCAGGGCGGGAAGGTAGCCGAGGGACTGTCCCGGAGCCGTGGGATGGTACGACTCGGTGATCGCCAGCAGGTCGACGCTGTGCAGCCAGGGGCTGGGGGAGCAGATCTCGTGGCCCGCGAAGGCGGCCCGGACATCGGCGAAGGTGAACCCGTGGTCGGCGGCGCGTTGGGCGATCACCGTGTTGAGGTGGTCCACGGCGTCGTTGACGGCGGCGCGCTCTGTGTCCGCAAGGCCCACCACGCAGGTGCCCCTGAGCTGGTAGAGGTGCGGATAGCCGAGCACCACGACATGGGCGGCGGGAGCCCTGCCGCGGATGGCCGAGTAGAGCCGGTCGAGGTTGTCCGCAAGGGGCCCGTCCATGGTGGCGCGCGCACTGGAGACGGCGGACAGGCACCCGGTGGTGCCGCCCAGCGCGCAGCTCGTCATGACGGTGGCGAAGCCCGTGTCGCTGCCGCCGACGGTGAGGGTGACCAGGCCGGTGCGTGCGCTGAGCGGGCCGAGCTGGTCGGCCAGGACGTCGCTCGCCCGGGCGCCGTTGCACGCGGCGAAGACGAAGGACGACGGCGCATGGGCCTCGGCCCACAGGACGGGGTACGCCCGGCTGCTGCGCTTGCAGTCCGTGCCGGAGGACAGATAGTCGCCCGCTCCGACACCGGCGGAGTAGGAGTCACCGAGGGCCACATATCCGGCGGCCACGGTTCGGGGCGCCACCTGTGCCGTCGCGGGGTCGGCGAAGGCACAGGCGGCCGCGAGGAGGAGGGAGGACGCACCTGCCGCTATTCGGGACTGTCTCATGAGTCTCCTCTATCGCGGCCCGCCCGCCCCCGCCCGCCGTGCTCGTCCGTCCGGGTGAGCCCTCACCCGGGCGGCGTACGAAAATTGGATTGACGGTGGAACTCGTCGTCCGGGATGGTCCACCCCGATGACACGAACTGACACGCCTCCCGCCTGGGACGAGCGCACCCAGCTGGCCACCTTCCTCGACTACGTCCGCGCCACCGCCCATGCGAAATGCGAGGGCGTCTCACCGGAGGACGCACGCAAGCCGCCGCTGCCCGGCTCCCCGTTGATGACGATGTGCGGGCTGATCAGCCACCTTCGCTGGGTGGAGTACTACTGGTTCGAGGTGGTGTTCCTGGGCCGGGAGGACGAGGGCCCGTGGACCGACGAGGACCCCGACCGGGAGATGCGCATCGCGGTCGACGTGCCCCTGGCCCAGCTGCTGGAGCAGTACGAGGCGCAGAGTGCCCGGTACCGGGAACTGGTCGCCTCGAGCGACCTCGACACGGAGGCCGAGCGCGAACGGCGCGACCTGGGCCGCCCCAACCTCCGCTGGATCATCCTCCACCTGATCGAGGAGACGGCCCGGCACAACGGCCACCTCGACATCATCCGCGAGCTGCTGGACGGAACGACCGGCGACTGAGCACCGCGGCACGCACGAGGAGGGGCCACCGGTGTGCGGCCCGGTGGCCCCTCCTCTCCCCTCCTGATGCTCCCCCGGTCCGTCACTACCGGGGGAGCACCACGACGTACGCGGCCGGATCACGGTCGCCGGACGCCATCAACGCCGTACGGACCACCGCCGCCTGCTGCTCCAGGGACTGCCTGAGCTTCTTGGGGGTGATGTAGACGACCGTGATTCCCAGGCGCTCCAAGTGCTCCCGCTTGCGCGCGTATTCCGACCACAGCGCGTCCTCGTCCTGGCGCGGAGCCCGCGTGTCCAGCTCCACCGCCACCGCCTGCTCCGGCCAGTAGGCGTCCACGCCGCCCAGGTGGGGGCCGCCGGGCAGGCGCAGGTCCACGTTCCAGACCGGGTCGGGCAGGCCGTACTCCCGGACCATCCGGTACAGCCGGTCCTCCGCGATCGCCCGGCCCTCGGCCAGCAGCGAGTCCACCGCGTCCACCACGTGCGGCCGGTTCAGCAGCTTCGCCACGGTCAACTCCCGTACCACCGAGGCCGGTTCGCAGTGGCCGCCGCGTACCGCCTCCGTCAGCAGGCGCCGTACCGCGCCCGCGTCCGTCAGTTCCGCCACCGCGTCCGCCAGTGCGCGCGGCACCGGCGCCACCGGAAGTCCCGTCACCGCGCGGGGAGTCGGGAGGGCCGGGGTGCGCAGGATCCGCACGTACCCCGCCGAGCGCAGCCGGCGCAGCCGGGGGACCAGGATGTCGACGCGGTCCAGGGACAGCAGCGGCGGGGTGGACGAGAAGCCGTGCAGGGTCAGGGCCGCCAGCCCCGTGATCACCGCCTCCGCGTACACCGGGCGGTGCGGGTCCTCGGCGGTGGGCTGGGACGGGACTCCCGGCGCCGACTCGCGCGCCGCGTACAGCAGCGCTCCGTGCAGCCGCTCCTCGCTCGTGGGCGGGCCGGGGTGGAGCAGGACCACGTTCGGCAGGAGCAGCTGCCAGGGGCCGCCGGGGCGGCACTGTTCGTTCAGTTCGGCCGACGTCACGCCGTGGGAGCGGAGCTGGGCCGCCGTCAGGACGCGGCGGTGGACCTCGGAGAGGTGACGGAGGGGGCGGGGGGAGACCGGGGTGTTGTGCGTCATGGCGTCGGGATTCCCGCGCTCGGTCCCCCCTTTAACCGCTGTTACACGGCCGTCGATAAATGCGGACAAGCTGGAACTAAAGGACAGGTGTTCGGGTGCCGAGTAGGCAGCGAAAACCCCTGGTCCAATCGGGTGCGGACCAGGGGTTACGGCTCCTATTGCCTGAATTCCGTAACGGTCACCGGGGCGACGACCTCAGGCCAAGGCTCAGCTGCCGGCCGCCGCCGCGTCGCACGCCTGGCCGCGCAGCGACCGCGCCAGGTCGTCCCGCGCCTCCAGCACGAGCCGGCGCAGCGCCGGAGCCGCGTCCGCGTGGGACCGAAGCCACGCGTCCGTCGCGTCCAGCGTCTCCGGCCGGTCCTGGAAGGAGGGGAACAGGCCCCGCACGACATCCATGCCGATCTGGATCGACCGCTCCTGCCAGATCCGCTCGATCGCCGCGAAGTACTTCCCGGCGTACGGCGCCGTCAGCTCCCGCTGCGAGGGCCGGCCGAAGCCCGCGATCGTCGCCTCCACCAGGGCGTTCGACAGAGTGTCGGACTCCACGACCTGCGCCCAGGCCTGCGCCTTGACCGCCGCCGACGGCCGCGCGGCCAGGCAGCGGACCTGGTGCCGCTTGCCGGACGCCGTGTCGTCACGGGCCAGTTCGGCCGCGAGTCGGGACTCGTCGGCCACCCCGTGGGCCGCCAGCGGCTCCAGGAACGCCCAGCGCAGCTCCTGGTCCACCTCCAGGCCCTCGACCGTCTCCGTGCCGTCCAGCAGGTCCTTCAGCAGGGCGAGGTCCGCCTCGGCGGAGGCCACCGTCGCGAAGAATCGCGCCCAGGCCAGCTGGTGCTCGCTGCCCGGCCCGGCCGCCCGCAGCTCCCGCAGCGCGCCCTCGGCGACCAGCTTCTCGCCCGTCGCCCGCCACTCGGGCGCCGCGTAGTGCACCAGCGCCGAGTCCGCCCACGCGTGCAGCATCTGGAGCACGCCGATGTCGGACTCGCGGCCCGAGAACCGCAGCACCAGATCCACGAAGTCCCGGGCCGGCAGCAGCGCGTCCCGGGTCAGGTTCCACAGCGCCGACCAGCACAGCGCGCGGGCCAGCGGGTCGGTCAGCGCGCCCAGGTGCTCGCGCAGGGTCACCAGCGAGGTCGCGTCGAAGCGGATCTTGCAGTACGTGAGGTCGTCGTCGTTGACCAGCACCAGTGCCGGAGCCTCGGCGCCGGTCAGCTCCGCCACGACCGTACGCGGACCCTCGACGTCCGTCTCCACGCGCGCGTACCGCTCCAGCGCACCCTCGGGCGTACGGCGGTACAGGCCCACCGCGACCCGGTGCGGGCGCAGCTCGGGGTGCGATTCCGGGGCGTCCTGGACCACGGACAGCTCGGCGATCCGGCCGCCCTCGGTGTCCAGCAGCACCTGCGGGGTCAGCGAGTTCACCCCGGCCGTCTGCAGCCACGCGTGCGCCCAGGTCGTCATGGACCGGCCGCTGGTCTCCGCCAGCACCGACAGCAGGTCGCCCAGGCGCGTGTTGCCGTACGCGTTCCGCTTGAAGTAGCGGCGGGCGCCCTCCAGGAAGGCCTCCTCGCCGACGTACGCCACCAGCTGCTTCAGCGCGGAGGCGCCCTTGGCGTACGTGATGCCGTCGAAGTTCAGCTTCGCGTCCTGGAGATCGCGGATGTCCGCCGTGATCGGGTGCGTGGAGGGCAGCTGGTCCGCGCGGTAGGCCCAGGCCTTGCGGCGGTTGGCGAAGGTGATCCAGGCGTCGGTGAAGCGCGTCGCGCCGACGTTCGCGAACGTGCCCATGAAGTCCGCGAAGGACTCCTTCAGCCACAGGTCGTCCCACCACTCCATGGTGACCAGGTCGCCGAACCACATGTGCGCCATCTCGTGCAGGACGACGTTCGCCCGGGCCTCGTACGACGTCTGCGTCACCTTCCCGCGGAAGATGTACTCCTCGCGGAAGGTCACCAGACCCGGGTTCTCCATCGCGCCCAGGTTGTACTCGGGCACGAACGCCTGGTCGTACTTCCCGAACGGGTACGGGTAGTCGAAGTGGTCGTGGAAGAAGTCCAGGCCCTGCTTGGTGACCAGGAAGACGTCGTCGGCGTCGAAGTGGGGCGCGAGGCCCTTGCGGCACAGGGCGCCGAGCGGGATCTCCAGCTTGGTCCCGTCCTCGAAGGTCCGCTCGTAGGAGTCGGTCACGTAGTGGTACGGGCCCGCCGTCACACAGGTGATGTACGTCGAGATCGGCTTCGTCTCCGCGAACCGCCAGACGCCGTCCACGCGTTCGCCCGCGCCGTTGCTCCACACCGTCCAGCCCTCGGGCGCCTGCACCTCGAAGCGGTACGGGGCCTTGAGGTCCGGCTGCTCGAAGTTCGCGAAGACACGGCGGGCGTCGGCCGGCTCGTACTGCGTGTAGAGGTAGACCTCGTCGTCCTCGGGGTCCACGAAGCGGTGCATGCCCTCGCCGGTGCGGGAGTAGGCGCACTGGGCGTCGACCGTCAGCTCGTTCTCCGCGGCCAGGTCCTCCAGGAGGATCCGGGAGCCGTCGAAGACCTCACCGGGGTCCAGATCCTTCCCGTTGAGCGTGATGGAGGTCACGCTCGGTGCGATCAGGTCGGCGAAGCTCGACGCGCCCGGCTCGTTGCAGCGGAACCTGATCGTGGTCACCGAGCGGAACGTGCGCGGCTCCCCGCCCCCGTCGCCGACGGCGGATCGCAGGTCCAGCGCCACCTCGTACCCGTCGACGGACAGCAGGGCGGCCCGCTCCCGGGCCTCGTCACGGGTCAGATTCTCACCGGGCACGGGCGGCACTCCTCTGTGATCGCTTGGTAGCGGCTGAACAGGACCGATCCTGCCACGCGCACCTGACACGGGGCAGCAGGGAATGGGGGTACGAGGGGCGATGTTGAGCCTTCAAAAGAACCGTTCGGCTGAGGAGAAGCATGTCCGAGACCGCGACCACCCCGTCCGGCAAGACCCCCGTGGACTTCTGGTTCGACCCGCTGTGCCCCTGGGCCTGGATGACCTCCCGCTGGGTGCTGGAGGTGGAGAAGGTCCGCGAGATCGAGGTCCGCTGGCACATCATGAGCCTCGCCGTCCTCAACGAGAACAAGCTGGACGAGCTGCCCGAGGAGTACCGGGAGATGCTCGCCGTCAAGGCGTGGCAGCCCGTGCGCGTGGTCACCGCGGCCTGGCAGAAGCACGGCGCGGACGTCCTCGGCCCGCTGTACACCGCGCTCGGCACCCGCATCCACAACAACGGCGAGGGCCCGACCCTGGAGGCCATCGCCGGTGCGCTCGCGGACGTCGGCCTGCCCGCCGAGCTGATCGAGTACGCCGAGCAGAAGGACTTCGAGTTCGACGCCGAGCTGCGCGCCTCCCACAAGGAGGGCATCGACAAGGTCGGCCAGGACGTCGGCACCCCGGTCATCGCGGTCCCGGGCGCCGACGGCGAGCAGATCGCCTTCTTCGGCCCCGTCGTCACCCCCGCCCCGAAGGGCGAGGAGGCGGCCCGCCTGTGGGACGGCACCCTGGCGGTCGCCTCCGTACCGGGCTTCTACGAGATCAAGCGGAGCAGGACGAAGGGCCCGGACTTCAGCAACCTGTAGACCTCCCCGCACGGGCCCGGTCAGCGCCGGGCCCGTTCCCGCGCCTCGGCCACCCGTTCCAGGTGCTCCTCGTACCCCTTCGCGTAGTACGCCGCCCGTGCCGCGTCCGGCTCGACGACGAGGGTCGGCTCGGTCCAGGCCGCCGCGTCCAGGGCGACGCCGTACCGCTCGGCCGCCGCCAGCACGGCGCCCCGCGCACCCACCTCGCCCTCGACCACCCGGAGCGGGCGGCCCAGGACGTCGGCCAGCAGCCGCATCCAGGCGGGGCTGCGGGTGCCGCCCCCGCACACCGCGAGCGAACCGGTCAGGCCCGCCGCCGCCAGGCAGTGCCGGGCCGCGTAACCGATGCCCTCGCAGGTCGCGCGGATCAGGTCGGCGGGCGTCGACTCCAGGCAGACACCGGTGAGTTCGGCGCGCAGCCGGGGCTCCACGAAGGGGGCCCGCTCGCCGGAGGGCGCGAAGTACGGCAGCACCCGCACCCCGTGGGCGCCGGGCGGGGTGGCGGCCAGCAGGGCGTCGACCTCGGAGTGCCGCACGCCCGTGGTCCGTAGCACCCAGTCCAGGGCCGCCGTCCCCACCATCGCGGGCATCGCCCGCAGCCAGTGGCCGGGCCGGTCGGTGGAGATGTACAGACCGGCCGGTTCACCGCCGAGGTCCAGCTCGGTGGTGGCGACCAGGGCGGCCAGGCAGGTACCGACGATCAGCAGGCCGTCCCCGGGGGCCGTGACGCCCGCGCCGAGCGCACAGGCGGGCAGGTCGTAGGGGCCGTTCGCCAGCCGGGTGCCGGACGGCAGGCCCGCGCCGCACGCCTCGGCCGTCGCCACCGGGTCGGCCACCGGGGCGAGCAGCCCCCGGCGGTGGGCCAGCCCGAGCAGCTCCACGACCCCGTTGTCGTAACGCCGGGTGCGCGGGTCCAGGAACGGCATCGACGCGTCCGACACATCCGTCACCGCACGTGCCCCGCCGGTCAGCCGCTGGAAGACCATGTCCTTGCAGGAGACGGCCGCCGCGGCCGTATCCAGCGACTTCGGCTCGTGCCGGTCCAGCCAGGCCAGCAGCGGGCCCGGGCAGCCGGGGAACACGGCGCTGCCGGTGCGCCGGAAGACGGTCTCGAAGGTGCCGTCCGCCAGCCACTGGTCCACCAGGTCATGGGCCCGGCCGTCCATCCAGGAGGCCGCGGGCCGTACCGGGCGGCCCGCCGCGTCCACCAGCCACACCCCGTCGCCCTGCCCGGTCAGCCCGGCCAGCTCCACGGGCTCCGGCACCCGCGCGGTCACCGCCTCCAGCACGGCGACGACGGCCGCGTACACCTCCTCCATGTCCTGCTCCACGGCGCCACCGCGCAGATCGAGGTCCACCGGCCGTGCCTCCACGGCCAGTTCGCGGCCGCCGGTGTCGAAGGCGGCGGCCTTCACCATGGACGTGCCCACATCGATCCCGACGTACATCACGCCTCCCGGTTCACGTCAGACAGTGCGCGAGCGGCTCCCCGCGCACCCAGCGCCCCACCTCGGCGGCGGCGATCCGCGCGGCCTTCTCCGCCACCGCCCGGCTGGCCCCGCCCAGGTGCGGGGTGAGGACGACACGGTCGGCCAGGCCGGGCAGCCGGGAGCCCGGCGGGAGCGGCTCGCGGGCGTAGGTGTCCAGGGCCGCCGCCGCGAGCCGCCCGCCCTCCAGCGCGTCGCACAGCGCGTCCTCGTCCAGCAGCGGCCCCCGGGCCGCGTTGACCACCACCGCGCCGGGCGGCAGCAGGGCCAGTTCGCGGGCGCCGATCAGACCGCGCGTCTCGGCGGTCAGCCGGGCGTGCAGGGTGATCACCCGGGAGCCGCTCAGCAGCTCGTCCAGTGAGGACATGCGCAGGCCGTGCACCTCCCCGCGCACATAGGGGTCGTACACCATCACCCGCGCCCCGAAGGCGCACAGCGCCCGCGCCACCCGGCTGCCCACCGCGCCGTAGCCGACCAGGCCGACCGGCAGGTCCTCCAGCTCCAGGCCGCTGTGCTCGTACGTGTAGTACGCCGATCCGGCCCAGCTCCCCCGGCGGGCCAGCAGCTCGTGGGCCTGGGGGATGCGGCGCAGGGCCGCGAGCAGCAGGCCGACGGTGAACTCGGCGGTGGCGGCGGCGTTGCGGCCGGGCGCGAAGCACACGCGGACGTCGTGCCGCCCCGCCGCCTCCACGTTGACGTTGACCGGTCCGCCCCGGCAGACCACGACCAGCCGCAGCTCCGGGCAGGCGCCGAGGACGCGTTCGGTGACCGGGCCCATCTGGGTGACCAGGACCTGTGCGCCCGCGAGCGCGCCGATCAGCTCGTCCTCGGCGTCGCTGGCCTCGCTCACCTCGGCGACAGGACCGAACGGCTCCAGGGGCCAGCCGAGCGTCAACTCCCGTACATCGCATGGACATTCGTAGCTGAGAGCCGACGCGATCAGTGACGGCAGGACGAAGTGGTCGCCGGCGGCCACCACACGCACACTGGAGGTCATCGAAGGGAGTCTCCCGTCTCGGCGTCGAAGACATGGGTGAGTCCGGCCGCCACCCGGACGTGTTCGTCGTGCGCGAGGCGCACCTCGGGTCCGGTGAGGGCGACCAGGAGGCGCTCCACCCCGTCGAGGGCGAGGGTGGCGATACCCGACTCCAGCAGGGGCTCATGGGCCACGACCCGGGCGGGGATGCCGGCTGTGCCGGTGAGGCTCAGGTCCTCGGGGCGGATGCCGACGACCACCGCACGCCCCTCGGCCACCGGCACCGGCAACGCGATCCGCACCCCGGCGGACAGCCGGGCGTGGCCGTCGGCGGTCGCGACGCCGGGCAGCAGGTTGACCGAGGGCTCCCCGACGAAGTCGGCGACGAAGGTGGTGGCGGGGCTGTCGTAGATCTCGTAGGGGGTGCCGAGCTGCTGGATCACGCCGTCCTTCATCACGGCGATGCGGTCGGCGAGGGAGAGGGCCTCCTCCTGGTCGTGGGTGACCAGGATCGTGGTGTGGCCCAAGTCGCGTTGAATACGCTTGAGTTCGCGGCGGGTGGTGTCGCGCTGGGCCGCGTCCAGGTGGGACAGCGGCTCGTCGAGGAGGAGGACGTCCGGTTCCCGGATCAGCGCGCGGGCCAGGGACACGCGCTGCTTCTGCCCGCTGGACAGGCCGGCCGGGCGGGCGCCGAGGACGTCGGTGAGCCCGACCCGCTCGGCGATCTCGGCGACCTTGCGGGAGACGTCCCCTCTGCGGCCTCTCGGGCGCGCCTTCAGCCCGAACGCCAGGTTCTCCGCGACCGTCAGCGGCGGATACAGCGCGTAGTTCTCGAACGCCACCCCGATGTTCCGCTGCTGCGCCGGACGGCCGGCCACCGAGGCGCCCCCGACCAGGATGTCTCCGCCGGTCACCGCCTCCAGACCCGCGATCATCCGCAGCGTCGTGGACTTGCCGCAGCCCGACGGGCCGAGCAGTCCGAGGAGTTCGCCCGGCTCCAGGCTCAGGTCGAGCCCCCGGACCGCATCCACCGCCGGGCGGCCCCGCGACCGGTAGGTCTTGCGCAGCTCACGTAGCTCCAGCGCGGCCATCGCCCTCCCTCGGATCCGTGGCGCACACCTCGTAGCGCACCTTGTGCTCGTCCAGGTCGCGCAGCGCCTCCGGCGACGCCCCGTCGTCCACCAGCAGCAGGTCGAAGCGGGAGAGCGGGGCCACCCGGTGCAGGGCGACCCGGCCCAGCTTGGTGTGGTCGACCAGCAGTACGTTGCGGGCGGCCGCGTCGGGCATCGCCCGCTTCACGGAGACGATGTGCTGCTCCTGGTGGTAGGCGTAGCCGCCGTGCACGCCCGATGTGGAGGCGAAGCACACGTCCACCCGCAGCTGTTCGACCGCCTCCACGCAGGACACCCCGAGGAAGGAGGAGTGCAGCCGGTCGTAGTCGCCGCCGAGCGCCATCAGATGGATGCCCCGCTGGTCGGCGAGGAGGTTGATCGCCTCCAGGAAGTTGGTGACCACCGTGAGCGGGGTGATCGCGCCGAGACGGAGCAGGCGGGCTATCTCCAGGGTGGACGTGGAGTCGTCGAGGAGGATCGCCATGCCGGGCTCTATCCGCCGCAGGGCCTGCGAGGCGAGCGCGGCCTTGTGCGGGCGCATGGTCTTCAGCCGGTACTGCACGTTCGACTCGAACACCCCGGACGGCTGCGCGGTCACCCCGCCCCGGAACTTCCGCACGATCCCCTGTCGTTCGAGTTCGTCCAGGTCCCGGTGGATGGTCATCAGGCTCACCCCGAACCGCTCGGCCAGCTCGGCCGCGCCGGCCGAGCCCTCGGCCAGGACGAGTTCGGCCATGGCGGCCTGCCGGGCCGCGGGTCCCTGCTGTGCACCAGTGCTGCTCATCGTCGCTCTATCCGTCGTCCTGGGCGCTCCGGCCGGTCGGCCTCGAACACCAGCAGGCTCTCAGGACGGACGGCCGGGCGGACCGGATCGTCGACACGCAGCCCGCCCGCCTCGCTCCGGGCCGCGACCAGCGACAGCTGCTGCGCGCCGATCCGCACCGTGACCTCGACGGACCGGCCGAGCACCTCGGTGACGTACACGCTCCCGGCGAGCCGGTGGCCGTCCCCGGTCATGTCCCCGGTCAGGGACACGTCCCGGGGGCGTACGCCGACCAGCACCTCGGTGCCGCGCGGCACCGGTACCGCAAGCGGCAGCTCGACGGCGCCGTCCGCCGACCGGAAGACCCCGCCGCCGGTGACCGTCCCCGGCAACAGATTGATCCGCGGCCGTCCGAAGGCGCGGGCGACCTCGGTGTCGTGGGGCCGGTACCAGATGTCCTCCCGGGTGCCGGTCTGCACGATCCGCCCCTGCCGGATGACCCCGATCCGGTCCCCGAGGGCCAGTGCCTCGACGGAGTCGTGGGTGACGTAGAGCGTGGTCGTGCGCCGGACCGCCCCGATCGCCTTCAGCTCGGCCCGCATCTGCTGGCGCAGCTTGGCGTCCAGGTGGGAGAGGGGCTCGTCGAGGAGGAAGGCGCGGGCCGGGCGGACCAGCACCCGGCCGAGGGCGACCCGCTGCCGCTGCCCGTTGGACAGCTGCCCCACCGGCCGGTCCAGCAGCGCGCTGATGCCGAGCAGTTCGGCGATGGCACCGACCCGGTCGCGGGCCTCGGCGGCGGGCAGCCGGTGCCTCGGGGAACGCAGGGGGGAGGCGAGGTTGTCGTACACCGAGCGGTGCGGGTAGAGGGCGTAGCTCTCGAAGCACATGGCCACGCCCCGGTCGTAGGGCTCCACGTCCCGCACGTCCCGGCCGCCGATCTCGACGCTCCCGCGGTCGGGCCGCTCCAGACCGGCGACGGTCTTCAACGTCGTGGTCTTGCCCGCCCCGGACGGCCCGAGCAGACAGAAGAACTCGCCCTCCTCCACCCGGAGTTCGATCCCGTCGAGGGCTTTCGTCCTCCCGTACCTCTTGTGCACGTCCCGCAGCGCGACGCTCATGACTTCACCGCCCCGAACGACAGCCCCCGCACCAGATACCGCTGGATGGTGAGCGCCAGCAGCAGCGGCGGTACGACGGAGACCAGCGCGGCCGCGGCCGTCAGGTTGTACCTGGGCCGGTCGCCGCCGAGGAAGGACAGCGCGCCCACGGTCACGGTCTGCGCCGAGCTGGAGGTGAGGATGAGCGGGAAGACGAAGTTGTTCCAGGCGAAGATGAACGCCAGCAGGGACACGGCCGCGATGCCCGGCTTCACCAGCGGCAGGGCCACCTTGAAGAACGCCTGCTTGCGCGAGTAGCCGTCGAGCAGCGCCGCCTGCTCCAGCTCGGGGGTGAGATCGGCGAAGTACGACCTCATGATCCACACCACCAGCGGCAGCGTGACCAGTTGCAGCACCCACACCATGCCGACGTACGTGTCGAACAGCCCCAGTTTCTGGTACAGCACGAACAGCGGGATGATCACGGTGAGTTCGGGCGCGAACCGGAACGACAGCAGCGTGAACATCAGGTTCTCCGAGCCCTTGAACCGCCAGCGCGCCGAGGCGTACGCCGCCGGCAGTCCGACCACCAGCGACAGCGCGACCGCGCCCACCGACACCACCAGGCTGTTGACGAAGAACCGCACGAAGGGGATGCCCTCGCTGTCGCCCAGCACGGTCCGGTAGGAGCCCAGGGTCGGGGTGAAGGAGAAGTAGGTGGAGAAGAGCTGGTCGGCGGGCTTGAGGGAGAGGATCACCATCCAGGCGATCGGGAAGAGCGCGAAGAGGAAGTAGAGGACCAGCGCGGCATCCGCCAGCCACCCCAACAGGCGCTTTTTGTGCGTCACTTGACCTCGGCCGCCTTCCGCTGGCTCCGCCCCAGATGCCGGACGAGCACCATCGCGGCCAGATACACCACGGCCCACAGCACGATCGTGTAGCTGATCCCGAAGGAGTACCGCTGGAACCGGATCGCCTCCAGGTAGGCCCGGATCTGGAGGGCGACCGTGGAGTCGCCCGGGCCGCCCTCCGTCAGCGCGTAGATGATGTCGAAGACCTTCAGCGAGTCCATGAACCGGAAGATCACCGCGACCAGGACGTACGGCCACAGCATCGGCAGGGTGAGCCGCCGGAAGGTGTACCACCAGCCGGCGCCGTCCACGGCCGCCGCCTCGAAGGGGGAGGTGGGCAGCGACCGCAGACCGGCCAGCGCCAGTATCGCCACGAACGGGGTGTAGACCCAGACGTCCACGGCGATCGACGACAACAGGGCCCCGGTCGGGGTGTCCGTCCACTGGACCCCGCCGAGCCCGAAGGGTTTCAGCAGGTGGTCGACCACGCCGACCGACGGCTGGAGCATCAGCTTCCACATGATCGCCGCGATCACCGGGGCGATCATCAGGGGCAGGATCAGGATCTTCTCCAGGACCCGGCCGACCAGGGACGACCGGTGCAGCAGCAGGGCGACGGCGACCCCGAGCACGGTCTCCACGGCGGCCGCGCCGACCGCGTACTGCACGGTCACCCAGGCCGAGTTCCAGAAGGCGTCCTCGGTGAAGACCGTCTCGTAGTTGTGCAGGCGGACCATGTCCGGCTGCGGTTTGCTCGCCGAGAAGTCGAACAGGGTGTAGTACAGGCCGAGCCCGAAGGGGTAGAGAATCCCGCAGGTCAGCAGCAGCGCGGGGGCGATGAGGAGGTACGGGCGCAGGGCGAGTCGCAGGCGCATCAGCCGACCTTCGACTTCAGGTCGCTCGCCAGCCCGTCCAGCACGGACTTCGCGTTCTTGCCGCCGTAGATCTCCTGGAGGGCTGCGGCCCAGCTGGTGGTGGCGTCGAAGAACTGGGCCTGCGGGGTGAACTGGATCTTCGTCTGGTCCACGACCGTCTCGAAGGTCTCGATGAAGCCCGGCAGGTGCCGCATCCTGTCCTTGTAGGCGCCGTCCTGGCCGACCGACTTCCGCACGGGGTCGATGTGGTTCCCGGTGAGGGCGGCCTTGCGGAGGTGCTCCTTGCCGGTCGCCCACTGAAGGAACAGCCAACTGGCGCTCTTGTGCTTGCTCCTGGCGCTCATGCCGAGCGACCAGATCCACATGTTGGTGGCGAGGGACCCGTCCGGCCCCTTGGGCCCGGGATGGAAGGCGATCTTCCCGGAGGCCGGGCTCGCCCCCTTCACCGCCTGGAAATAGGCGGCCGTGTCCGCGTCGAACAGCATCCCGGCCTTCTTCGCGCCGAGGTCGCCGGAGCACTGGTACCAGGTGTACGACGTCCAGGACGGCGGACCGCCCTGCCTGACCATGCCGGCCCAGTCCTCGGTGAAGGCGACGGCCTTCGGGCTGTTCATGGCGGGGGTGAGCTTCCCGTTCTCGACGGTGAAGTCATGCAGCCCGTTGCGGGCGTACATGGTCATGAACCCGGGGTGGATGGTGGCCCAGCTCCTCGACCCCCGCACGGCGATCCCGTACATCCCGTCGAACCCGGCGCCGGGAGCCTTCTTCTTGATCGCGCCCGCCAGCTCGCGCAGCTCGTCGAAGGACTCGGCCGGCTTCAGCCCCAGTCTGCCGAACACCTCGGTGTTGTAGGCGACCACGTTGGTCTCCCAGCCCCACGGCAGTGCGTACTGCCCGCCCTGGCCGAGCGGTTCGCCCGCCGTCAGCGACCACTGGTCGGCCTGGAGGAGGTTGGGGAAGAAGTCGGCCTGGTCCCACTCTGCGCCGGTGGCGGAGGAGTTGCGCATCCAGGGGCCGAGATCCTCCAGCCATCCCGGCGGCCCGTACTGCCACACCATGTAGGCGCCGAGCATGAAGACGTCGTAGGAGGTGCGCCCGCTGGAGAGGTCGACGGTGAGCTTGTCGAAGTAGTTGTCCTCGGGGAAGACGTCGTACTCGACCTTGATGCCGGTCTTCTCGGTGAAGGACTTCAGGTCGGCGATCAGGGCGTCCGTGTACGGGTGCTTGTTGAGCAGCGCCTTGACGGTCTTGCCCTTCTCCCGTTTCCAGTCGAAGGAGCCGGTGACGTCGTTCGCGGCCGAACCGCCCCGCTCGGGGCCGCCGGGGTTGCCGTCGCCGAAGCCGGTGTCGCAGGCGGACAGCAGCGGGGCCGCGGCGGTGGCTGCGGTGAGGGCTCCGGTGAGGGCGAGGAAGCGCCGGCGGTCGTACAGGTGCCTGTCCATCCGTGACCTCCGTCGGTGGGGCGGTGGGGCCGGGCGGGGTTAACAGCGCGAGTCGACTCGACAACAGAGGGTGTAACGGCGAAGGAAGGCCGTCAATCCCTTGTGCACGGGGAAATCAGGGGGAAATCTCAGAAGAGCGTGGGAACTTCACATCCGATCGCGATGTACGGGAGGTCTGGATGGAGTCGGCGTGGCTCGGGATCGATCTGGGCACGCAAGGGGTGCGTGCCCTGCTCGTGACGGCCGACGGCAGCGTCCTCGGCAGCGGTGCGGCACCCCTGCGGCGCGGGCGGCGGGAGGGGGTGCGGCACGAGCAGGATCCGGGGGAGTGGTGGGAGGCGGTGTGCACGGCCTGCCGGGGCGCGCTCGGCGGGGTGCGGGTGCGGGTGGGTGGCCTCGCGGTGTGCGGCACCTCGGGGACCGTGCTGCTCACGGACGGTGCCGGTCGCCCGCTGGGGCCCGCGCTGATGTACGACGACCGGCGGGCGGCGGCCGAGGCGGGACGGCTGCGGTCGGCGGGGCTCGCGGTGCAGGACACCTGGGCGCTGCCGAAGGTGCGGTGGCTCGTCGACCGGTTCGGCCCCGGCCGGGTGGCGCACCAGCCCGACCTGATCAACGCGCACCTCGTCGGCGAGCCGGTCCCCGCCGACTCCAGCCACGCCCTGAAGACGGCGTACGACGTGGAGCGCGACCGCTGGCCGGACCTCACCGGGCTCCCCGAGGGCACCCTCCCGGACGTCGTACGCCCCGGCACCCGGCTCGGCGAGGTCTGCCCGGCGGCCGCCGAGGCCACCGGCGTCCCGGCCGGCACGCCCGTCATCGCGGGCATGACGGACGGCTGCGCGGCGCAGATCGCCTCCGGCGCGCTGCGGGAGGGCGCATGGAACTCGGTGCTCGGTACGACGCTCGTCCTGAAGGGAGCCGCCGCCGAGCCGGTCCGCGACCCGACCGGGGTGGTCTACAACCACCGTGCGCCGGAAGGAACTTGGCTGCCGGGCGGGGCGTCCAGCGTCGGCGCCGGGGTCCTCACCGCCCGCTTTCCGGGCGCCGACCCGGCCGCGCTCGACGCCCGGGCCACCGCCTTCGAACCGTCGAACGCGATCGCCTACCCCCTCGTCTCACCGGGCGAACGCTTCCCGTTCCACGCCCCCCAGGCCGCCGCCCTCCTCCTCGGCGACCCGGCCTCGGACGCCGACCTGTGGGCGGCCCTGCTCCAGGGGGTGGCCTTCGCGGAACGCCTCTGCCTGGACTACCTGCACCACCTGGGCGCCCCCCTGGACGGCCCGCTCACTTTCACTGGTGGCGCGGCCCGCAGTGCGTACTGGAACCAGCTCCGCGCGGACGTCCTCGGCCGCCCGGCCAGGGTGCCGCGCGAGACGGAACCGGCCCTGGGCATGGCCGCGCTGGCGGCATACGGCACGGGCGCGGCGCCGACTCTCGCGGAGGCGGCGGAGGGCATGGTCAGGGTTGCTGCGACCGTGGATCCCCGCCCGGATCACACGACACGTTTTGCGGAGCCGTACGCCCGGCTGGTGGGGGAGCTGGAGTCACGGGGGTGGCTGCCGGGGGCGGTGGCGGCGCATGCGCGGGAGCGGCTGGAGCGGGGATAGGCGGCCCGCGCTTCACTGCGCTGGGCGCTGGGCGCTGGGCGCTGGGCGCTCGGGCTCAGGCGAAGAGGTCCGTGCCGCGCACCGTCAGCTTCGAGAGCCCCTTGCCGGCGCAGTCGGCGTTGGGGGTCGCCGCACCCGCGAAGGTGGACATGTCGCCCTTGAACGGACCGCTGGTGACCTTGGCACTGAGGGTGACCGTGCCCTTGGTCGGGTCGGTGTTCACGGTGAAGGAGAACCGGCTCTTCTCGCCGGTGTTCCAGTTGTAGGTTCCGGTGCCCGAGGCCGTGAACAGCAACGCGCACGGTGCGCCGGAACCGGCTGTCGCGGAGCCCGTCGCGCCGGCCGTGCCAGAGGTGATCCTGGAGCCGTTGGCCGAGGCGCACTTGCTGAGCTCTGCCGAGGCGTTCACCTTCACGCCGGCGTTGCTGGTGAGCGGCGGAACGAAGGCCAGCGCGCCCTCGGCCGTACAGTTCAGGTCGCCCACGGCCGCGTGGGCCGAGACGGCGGGGAAGGCGAACGAGGCAGCCGTCAGGGCTGCTGAGGCCGCGAGAACGCCCGCTGTGCGCATCGGGCCACGGGGCTTGGGTGTGCGCGAGATCATGCCGGTCTCCTGTCGTGAGAGGAAGTCATCAGACTTCTGCGTATATATGCGTGCGCCGGGCAGGGCAGGAGAAACCCCGTCTCCCTGGCGCACGAGCGGGCGGACCGGCGCCCGGTGTGTACGAGGGGCAGGCGACCTCGCGTCGCAACACCGTGCCCCGGCCCGGCAGACCCCGACCCGGGGATACTGCTCACCATGAGCCCGACCACCCTCCTCCTCGCCCGCCACGGCCAGACCGTCTGGCACGCCGAGAACCGGTACGCCGGGGTGAGCGACGTCGCCCTCACCGACACCGGGCTTGCCCAGGCCGAGGCGTTGGGACGGTGGGTTGCCGTCCATCCCGTGGATGCCGTGTGGACCTCGCCGCTGTCCCGGGCGATCGCCACCGCCGAGCCCGCCTGCCGTGCCCTCGGGCTCACCCCGCACCGCGACCCCGACCTGCGGGAATGCGACTTCGGCGTGGTGGAGGGCCGTACGCTCGCGGAGTTCGCGGCCGAGGACCCGAAGGCGGCGCAGGCCTTTCGGGCCGATCCGGTGGCCCACCCCTTTCCCGACGCCGAGGACCCCAGGTCAGCGGCCGAACGAGGCACCGCCGCCCTGCGCCGGATCGCCGCCGCCCACCCCGGTGAACGCGTCCTCGTCGTCGCCCACAACACTTTGCTGCGGTTGGTGCTGTGCGCACTCCTGCACATTCCCCTGGGTGAATTCCGCCGTGTCTTCCCGCAGTTGCGCAACACGGCGGTGAGTGAGATCCGCATCGACGGAGAACACACGGCGTTGCTGTCGCTCAACGTGCCTGTCACGGCCTGGGCAGCAACCCCCGCTCCATCGCCACCACCACCGCCCGCGTCCGGTCGTTGACGTCCAGCTTGGCGAACAGGCGCAGCAGATGTGTCTTGACGGTGGCCTCGGAGATGACGAGGCGGCGGCCGATCTCGGCGTTGGTGAGGCCGTCGGCCACCGCGGTCAGGACGTCGGTCTCGCGGGCGGTGAGCGGGTCGTGGACCGGGCGGCGCATGCGGGCGACCAGTTTCTCCGCCACCCGGGGTGCGAGCACGGTCTCGCCGCGGGCTGCCGAGCGGATCGCGTCGGCCAGTTGCTCTCGAGTGGTGTCCTTGAGCAGGTAGCCGATGGCACCGGCCTCGACCCCGCGCTCGATGTCGGCGTCGGTGTCGTAGGTGGTGAGGATCAGCACGCGGGTGCGCGGGTGACCGGCGACGATCCCGGTGGTCGTCGCGACCCCGTCCAGCACCGGCATACGCAGGTCGACCAGGGCCACGTCCGGGTCGTGGCGGGCGACGAGGTCGAGGGCGGCGCGGCCGTCGCCCGCCTCGCCGACGACCTCGATGTCCGCCTCGCCGTCGAGGAGGGCGATCACCCCGGCGCGCATCACGGTGTGGTCGTCGACCACGACGACCCGCAGCACTGCGCCGCTCATGCCGGAATCACCGCCAGGATCCGCGTCCCGTCCCCGACCGAACTGGTCACCGTCAGCCGTCCGCCCAGCTCGGCGAGCCGCTTGCGCATCCCGTCCAGACCGAAGCCCGTCGAGGCCCCCACCACGAACCCGACGCCGTCGTCGGTCACCTCCAGCTCGACGCCGTACGGCCACCGGGCCAGCACCACGCCGACCGTGGAGGCGCGGGCGTGCTTGCGCACGTTGGCCAGGGACTCCTGGGTGCAGCGCAGCAGTGCGATCCGGGTCTGCTGGTCGCAGTCCAGGTCGGCCAGTTCGGCGGTCACGCTCAGCCCGGTGTCCTCGGCGAACCGGTCCAGGATCCGTCGCAGGGTCTGCGCCACCGAGCCGGAATGCGCGCCGCCCGGCCGCCGGCCCGAGCCGACCAGCTCCCTGGCCTCCGCCAGGTTCTCCCGGGCGGTCGACTCGATCGACACCAGCTGCCGGGCGGTGCGTCCGGGATCGGTGGCGAGTCCGGCCCGGGCCGCCTCCGCCAGTACGACGATCGATGCGAAGCCCTGCGCGAGCGTGTCGTGGATCTCCCGTGCCATCCGCTCCCGCTCCTCCGCCGCGCCCTGCCGCAGATGCGCCTCGGCCAGCTCCGCCTGCGTGCGCTCCAACTCCACGATCAGCCGCGCGCGTTCGCTGCTCTGCTCGACCACCGCGCGGACCCACAGCCCGATCAGCACACCCACCGCGACCACGATCAGCGTGCCCACGACCGACTCGCCGAAGAACTTGCCGGACCAGCCCTGCCGCAGCCAGCTCCCCAGCAGCGTTCCCGCGGTGGCGAACCCCAGGAAGGCGAGGGAGATCCTCCGGGTGCGGCCGAACATCCAGTAGTGCGGCAGCGTGACCATGAACAGGGCCGCGTAACTGGTCCCCAGGTAGGCGAGACCGGCGAGGGCCAGCACCAGCACCGCGAGGTACCCGTGCGGCCGTACGACGGGATGTGCGGGGAAGCGGACCAGCATGGCGAAGCACCCGGCCACGCTGCCCAGCAGAGCCAGCGCCGCGTATCGGCCGGCGCCGTCGCTCAGCGCGGTGATCCCGACCGCCATCGCGGCGAACAGGACCCAGCACACGGCGTTCCAGCGGCGCAGCGAGGTCGCCCACAGGGCGTCGGACGTGGTCATACCCGTCAACCTACGTCGACCGGCGTGGGGTTCGGGCCGGGGACGGCGGTCCGCGCTGGCCGTACCGGCCACCAGGCGCGCTCGCCGAGCAGCAGCAGGGCCGCCGGCAGGATCAGCACGCGCACCACGAAGGCGTCCAGCAGGACGGCCGCGGCGAGCACGAAACCGATCTGCTTCATCTCGATGATGTGCAGGAAGACGAAGCTGACGAAGACGGTCGTCATGACCACGGCCGCGCTGGTCACCACGCCCGCCGAGCGCCGGATGCCCTCGACGACGGCCTGCCGGGTGGGCGTGCCGGCGAGCACCGCCTCCCGGATCCGGCTGACCACGAACACCTGGTAGTCCATCGACAGACCGAAGAGGATCACGAAGAGGAACAGCGGCACGCGCGCGCCGATCGACCCCGTGGAGCGGAAGTCCAGCAGCCCCTCGGCCCAGGTGTGCTGGAAGACCAGCACGAGCAGGCCGAGCGCGGCCGCCGCCGACAGCAGGTTCAAGGCGACACCGAGCACGCCGAGCACCACCGAGCGGAACGCGTACAGCGTCATCAGGAACGTCACCAGCAGCAATGCGCCGAGGACCAGGGGCAGCTTGCCGTCCTGATGGGCCGGATAGTCGGTGTAGCGGGCCACGTCGCCGCTCACGCCGTACTGCGCTCCGGTGATCTTGCCGACGGTGGCGGGCAGGTAGTCGTGCCGCAGATGGTCCAGGGAGGCGTGCGCCTGCGGGGAGTTGCCCAGGTACGGCACCCGCAGTTCCAGGGTGCTGGTCCGGTGGTCGGCGGCGGTGCGGATGCGGGCGGCACCGGTGAACAGCGGGTCGGCGGCGGCCCGGCGGGCCAGTGCGCGCAGTTCCCCGGTGACCTCGGCGGAGCGCGAGGCCGCGGCCCGTACGACGATCTGGTGGGTGACCCGCCGCTCGGGGAACTCCGCGTTGAGGCGGTCGTACACGCGCATCGCGGGGATCGCGCGGGAGTGGGTGTCCCGGCTCATCTCCGTGATCTTCAGCCCGGACAGCGGCAGGGCGAGCCCGAGCAGGGCGAGCAGCGAGAGGACCAGCGTGGCCGCCGGGCGCCGGGTCGCGGGCCGCAGCAGCGCCGGCCAGAACCGGCCGCTTTTCCCGTCCCGGATCCGGCGGGCCGGCCGGCCGCGCCGGGCCCGGCGCAGTGCCCTGCGTTCGGTTCGCCGCCCCAGCAGGGTCAGCAGCGCGGGCAGTGCGGTCAGAGAGCTGACCACCGCGGTCAGGACGACCAGGACCGTGCCGGTGGCGAGCGAGGAGAAGATGACGTCCGAGGCCAGGTACAGGGTGGCCGTGGAGGCGACGACCGCGAGCCCGGATACCACGACCGCCCGCCCGGAGGTGGCCGCTGCCAGCTCGACCAGCGCCTCGCTGCTCAGGCGGCCGCCGCTGCGGGCCCGCTCTTCGCGCTCCCGCTTGAGGTGGAAGAGCGTGTAGTCGACGCCGACCGCGAGGCCCATCATGAGGATCACATTGGTGCCGACGCCCACGTCCGGGCTGAGGTGAGAGGCGACCATCGCCAGCCCGACGGCGGCGGCGATCGAGGACAGCGCCAGCAGCAGCGGTACGGCGGCCATGGTGAGCGAGCCGAAGGCGATCAGCAGGGTGACCAGGGTGACCGGCAGGGTGATCTTCTCGGACAGGGCCAGGTCGTCATCGCGTTGCCGGTCGACTCCCTTGCTGGTGGAGGGGGATCCGGTCTCCTGCACGAGCAGCGCAGGATGCCGGCGCTGTACCGCCTCGGTCTGTGCGACGAGCGCGCCGACCTTGTCATCGGCGTCCAGCTCCTCGCCCTTGATCGCCACCTCCACCAGCAGGACGCGCCCGTCCGCCGAGCGGACCGGGGCGGCCACCTGGGCTACCTCGGGCAGCCGTTTCATCCGAGTGGTGAGGTCTTGTACGGCTGTGGCGGCGGCCTTGGCGTCCAGGGCTCCCGACCGGGCGGAGACCAGGATCTGTTCGGTGGGCCTGCGCTCCAGATGACCGTCGGCGGCCAGTGCCTCGGCCCGGCCCGCCTCGCCGACCCGGTAGTCGGCGGTCGTGGCCTTGTGGGTGCCGACGGCACTGCCCACGGCGAGGCACAGCGCCACGAACAGCAGCCAGCCGACCAGCGCCCGCCAGGGGTGCCTGGCGCTCAGACGCGCGATGCGCACGGTAGGTGATGTCATGCCCGAAAGCCTTGCTGAGCAGGGCGGTTGCGGGACACGGGTGCCCGGTGGAACTTCCCGTCGACCGATCGGTGGACCCGGGGGAGGGGAAAACCCCCGCGCGTCACGTGGGAAGACCCCCGTGAGTCACGTCCTCACGAGGGTCTTCCGTTCATCCGCCTGCCCGCGTGAAGGTTGAGAAGACGATCACGAGGCAGGACGACTCAGGGGGCGAGCAGCAAGGCATTCGTGCGGGACGTGGCAGCTTCGTGACGCCGCGCCACGTCCTGCCAGTTGACGACCTGCCACATCGCCTCGATGAAGTCCACCTTCTGGTTGCGGTACTGGAGGTAGAAGGCGTGCTCCCAGGCGTCGAAGACAAGGAGGGGGGTCGCGCCCTGGCCCACGTTGCCCTGGTGGTCGTAGATCTGCTCCACGATCAGCCGCCCGCTCAGCGGCTCGTACGCCAGCACGCCCCAGCCCGAACCCTGGGTGGTGGCCGCCGCCTTGGACAGCTGCGTCTTGAAGGCGGCGAAGGAGCCGAAGGACTCCTTGACCGCCTCCGCCAGCTCGCCCACGCCGTCCTGCGCCAGCGGTTCGCCGCCGCCGTCCTTCGGGCCGGTCATGTTCTGCCAGTAGATGCTGTGCAGGATGTGCCCGGAGAGGTGGAAGGCCAGGTTCTTCTCCAGGCCGTTGACCGAGCCCCACTGCTCCGTGTCGCGTGCCTCGGCGAGCTGCTCCAGGGTGTCGTTGGCGCCCTTCACATAGGCCGCGTGGTGCTTGTCGTGGTGCAGCTCGATGATCTCGGGGCTGATCACGGGGGCGAGCGCGGAGTAGTCGTAGGGCAGGTCGGGCAGCGTGTAGACGGGCATGGGTGGGTCCCCTCCGGAGCTTATTGCAAAGAGCTTGCAACTACATGCTAGCAACAAAAAGACCCCCGCGGCGCACCGCGGGGGTCTTTCGGGAGGGAGGGGCGAGGGTCAGGACCTGGCGCGTACCCGCTGCCAGGCGTAGCCCACGGCCGCGAGGACCAGCGTCATTGCGCCGGTCGAGTAGAGCTGGACACGGGTGCCGGGCTCCCTGGCCATGAGCACGAAGATCGCCACCATGCCGGCCAGGGCGACCCAGGTGAGGAACGGGAACGCCCACATCCGCACGACCAGCTTCTCGGGCGTCTCCCGCTCCACGCGGCGGCGCAGCAGCAGCTGGGAGACCGCGATGAAGATCCAGACGACCAGGATCACCGCGCCGATCATGTTCAGCAGCCACGGGAAGACGTCGTTCGGCCGCCAGTAGCTGAGCAGCACGCAGACGAATCCGAACACGCAGGAGGTGAGGACGGCGACGCGCGGGACCCCGCCGGACACCTTCGCCAGGGCCTTCGGGCCCTGGCCGCGCTGCACCAGCGAGTAGGCGATGCGCGAGGAGCCGTAGATGTTGGCGTTCATCGCGGAGAGCAGGGCGACCAGGATGACCACCTTCATCAGCTGGTCGGCGCCGGGAATGCCGATCTGCTTCAGGGCGGCGACGTAGGGGCCGTCCGTCACGACCGACCTGGCGTCCCACGGGACCAGCGTCACGATGACCGCCATCGAGCCGATGTAGAACAGGGCGATCCGCCACATCGCGGTGCGCACGGCGCTCGCCACGCCCCGCACCGGGTTCTCCGACTCCGCCGCCGCGATGGTCACCGTCTCCAGGCCGCCGTAGGCGAAGACCGAGGCCAGCAGGCCGATGAGCAGGCCCTCGCTGCCGTTGGGGAGGAAGCCTCCCTGACCGGTGAGGTTCGAGGCGCCCGGGGAGTCCGTGCCCGGCAGCACGCCGGCGACGGCCAGCACGCCGAGGACCAGGAACAGGGAGATGGCGCCGACCTTCAGCGCGGCGAACCAGAACTCGAACTCGCCGAAGTTCTTCACGGCGGCGAGGTTCGCGCCGCAGAACACCACCATGAACAGCGCCACCCAGGCCCACTCGGGCGTGCCCGGCAGCCAGCCGGTGACGATGTGTGCCGCACCGATGCCCTCCAGGCCGACGGCCGTGCACAGCAGGACCCAGAAGGACCAGCCCGCCGTGAAGCCCGCCCAGGGGCCCATCGCCCGCTCGGCGTGTGCGGAGAAGGAGCCCGAGGAGGGGTAGGCGGCCGACATCTCGCCGAGCATCCGCATCACCAGCATCACCAGGAGGCCGGAGAGGGTGTAGGCGATCACGATGGACGGACCCGCCGCGGCGATACCCGCGCCGGAGCCGACGAACAGGCCCGCGCCGATCACACCGCCGAGGGCGATCATCGACAGGTGGCGCTGCTTGAGACCGTGGGAGAGGGAGGCGTTCTCCTGCTGGGGAGGCGTCTCGACTGTGCTGCTGGGCATGGGAGCGGCTCGTCCAGTGCAATAGGCGGGTAAAAACGCCCACAGTCTGGGCGGCCCGTCCGCTCACGCGAATGAGCAGCCCAGTATGCGGACACCCTCTGTACGCTGGGTGAACTCGCGGTTACGTCGCCACGGGTGGGCCGTGCGAGGCGTCGCCCTCGATCGAGCAGCTCTCCTTGTCCTCAGGCCTTTGGCGGAACCCTACAGATGCGGTGCCAGGTCCCCGCGTACCGTGAACCACCCCACCTCAGTGACCGGTATCACGCCGTACCCGGTGTAACCCGCATCCTTTGTCCGGAGCCCACCAAGCGGCTGTTCCTGCCTTTGTCGAGCGCTGACCATGATCGGCGCGAGGGGGCCGGTATAGCGTCACGGTGTTCCCGCCTGCCCACACCACCCGCGGAGTCCCCATGAGCACCGCCACCGCCGTCGCCCGCCCCGGCGCCGTCCTCGCCGACCTCCTGCCCGCGTCCCGCGTGCGCGACGCCGCCCTCGTGCTCGGCGGTGCCGCGCTCACCGGTCTCGCGGCCCAGCTGTCGGTCCCGGTCCCCGGCTCCCCCGTGCCGGTGACCGGCCAGACCTTCGCCGCGCTGCTCGTCGGCACCGCGCTCGGCGCCCGCCGCGGCTTCCTCTCGCTCGCCCTGTACGCGCTCGCCGGCGTGGCCGGCCTGCCGTGGTTCGCGGGCGGCACCTCCGGTGCGGGCGCCGTCTCCTTCGGCTACATCCTCGGCATGCTGCTCGCCTCCGCGGCCGTGGGCGCGCTGGCCCGCCGCGGCGCCGACCGCTCCGTGCTGCGCATGGCGGGCACGATGATCCTCGGCGAGGCCGTCATCTACGCCGTCGGCGTGCCCTACCTGGCCCTGGCCGCCGACCTGTCCGCCTCCCAGGCGATCTCCCTCGGCCTCACCCCGTTCCTCATCGGCGACGCCCTGAAGGCCGCCCTGGCGATGGGCGTGCTGCCGACCGCCTGGAAGTTCGTCAGCAAGCGCTGACGCCGTAAGTCCTGCGGAAAAGGTTCGCCGGGTCGTACTGCTCCTTCAGCCCGGCGAGCCTCTTTTGCGTCTCCGGGTCGTACAGACCCGCGCCCCGGTCCCCGGCCCCGAAGGCGAAGTTCAGCGCGCGGCCGAGGGTGTCGTCCGCCAGCAGGGCGAACGCCGGGTCGAGCACCG
Source organism: Streptomyces cellostaticus (assembly GCF_001513965.1). Classification (GTDB taxonomy): domain Bacteria; phylum Actinomycetota; class Actinomycetes; order Streptomycetales; family Streptomycetaceae; genus Streptomyces; species Streptomyces cellostaticus. The sequence goes on from NZ_KQ948028.1 coordinate 200,052, forward strand.
CCCGCGCCTGCTCCCGCTCGCCGACGGCCAACAGCCGCACCAGGAACCGCCCTTCGCGGAACGGCACCGCATTCGGCGCGGGCCGGCCGAGCGCCCCGCCCAGGTGGTTGACCTGGACCACGCACATCCTGGATGCCTCGGGCCCGGTCAGCCTCAGCAGCTCCCCGGCCCGCTCCACATCCAGCTCCCGCAGCACCGCGCTGTCGCCGTAGTAGGCGTGCGGGAAGTCCGGGTCGCTGTGGATGGTGTGGCTCTCGGCGTACGGCATGACGCGCAGCGAGTCCGCGAGCACCGGCCCGATCTCCCGCAGCGGGGCGACGAGCGCGTCCCCGTCGGCGCCCGTGTAGGCGACCCGGACCGAGATGACGTACCGCCCGCGCAGCTGCGGCGGCAGCGCGGGCAGATCCGGGTACGGTACGGCGGCGAAGGAAGAGGTCAGCCCCTCCGGTACGGTCCGCGTCCACGCCTCGTACGCGCGCAGCACCGCCGCCGGGTCCACCGCGCGCCCGTCGAAGGCGACCGAGCCGCCGTACAGCGTCCGCACCGGCACGAGACCGATCTCCAGCTCGGTGACGATGCCGAAGTTCTGCCCGGCCCCGAGCAGTGCCCAGTACAGGTCGGGGTCGGACTCCCGGGTGACCTGCCGCACTTCGCCGTCGGCGGTGACGACCTCCAGCCACCGCACATGGTCGGCGGCGTACCCGAACTCCCTCGCCAGGATCCCGAGCCCGCCGCCGAGGGTGTACGACACCGCGCCCACGCTCGGCGCCGACCCGTTGAGCGGCGCCAGCCCGTACGGCTCCGCCGCCGCGACCACCTGCCCCCAGCGCACTCCCGCCTGCACCCGCACGGTACGGGCCCCGGCATCGACGGTGATCCCGTCCATCCGCCGGGTCGTCACCAGCACTCCGCCCTCGGCGGCGCCGGGCAGCCCGTGCCCGGTCGCCTGGACGCCGACGGGCAGGTTCCCGGCGGCCGCGTGCCGCACGGCGGCGGCCACCTCGGCGGCGCAGCGGGCGGCCACGACCATGGCGGGCCGCTGGGCGAAACCGAGCTGGAATCCGGCGAGTTCGTCCTCGTAGCCCGCGTCGCCGGGGTGGAGAAGGGGCAGGTCTGCGCTGTTGTCCACGTACGTCATGTGACGCAGGATGGCCGCATATCTTGACAGATTCCGTCAGATTATGCGGCCGTTGTCTTTTCGTCTCACGTCTCCTGCCGCCTGCGCTGCGACCACCACACCCCGGCCGCGCCGACCGCGATCAGTACGGCGCCCGCGGCGCCCAGGGGCAGCACCTCACGCCCCACGCCGGTCTTCGGCAGTTCGTCGCCGCCCGGCGCGACCGGCTTGTTGTCGGTGCCGAGCAGCAGCGGGGTGGCCGGGGCGTTCGGGGACGGGTTGACCGTGCCGAAGGGCACCGGGCCCTGCTGCCAGAAGGTCTTCCTGCCGTCCGTGGTCTTCACGGGAAGACAGATCTTCCCGGCCTTGCTCAGGTCGTACGTGGCCTGGACGGCGTACGACTTGGACTGCCCGGCCGCAAGCGAACCGACCGGGCAACTGAAACCGCTGTTCGAGCCTTTCGGCAGGTCCTTTTCGGCGATCACCGAGCAGCCCTGAACACTCGTGACCTTCAGTGCGTCGTATCCGACCACCCAAAGCCGGATGTCGCCGCTGTCCTTGGTTCCTTCGTTCTTCACGGTGGCGGTGAGCGCCGTTTTCTTCGAACTGTTGTCGACCGAGATCTTCTCCGGCAGCAGAGTGCGCAGCTGTACGCCCGCCGGTGCCTGGTCGATCGCCTTTCCCCCCTTTTCGCTGCCCGGTCCCTGGTCATCGGCGGCGGCCGGGCAGGACAGGATCAGCACGACCGAGAAAGATGCCGTGACCAGCGATCCCGTGATGCCCGCCCTGCGACGAGAACTCATGTTCGCCCCCCTTGTAACCCCCTGGACTGCGCCTGAATTCGCAGTACTTGAAGAGGTACCACAAGATTTCCCCGCACTATGCTGGTACGGCCTGAAGTGTGACCTTTGTGTTTCAGCAGGGGCGGTCGTTGAGGGGGGTGCGGCGCATTGCCGGGAAATATGGGGGAAGCGGGAGAGGCGGGGGCCGGCGGGATTCCGGGGCTGCTGGTGAACGCGCGCTATCGGCTGGTCGAAAGCATCGGACAGGGCGGAATGGGGCGGGTGTGGCGGGCCGTCGACGAAATACTCGACCGGCTGGTCGCGGTGAAGGAAATACGCATCGTCGGGCAGGCCGCGGAGGACAGCCGCACCCACCGGGAACGCACCCTGCGCGAGGGCCGGGCGACGGCCCGGATCGACCACCCCAACGTCGTGCGCGTGTACGACGTGGTGGACGAGGGCGAACGCCTGTGGATCGTCATGGAGTTGGTGCCCGGGCGCTCACTGGAGCGGATCATGACGGAGGAGGGACCGCTGAGCCCGCGGGAGACCGCGCACATCGGACTGGGCCTGGCGGCGGCGCTCGGCCAGGTGCACGCCGGGGGTGTACTGCACCGGGACATCAAACCGGGCAACGTCCTGGTCGAGGGCGGTGCGGTCGGGGCGGGCGGCGCGGGCCGGGTGGTCCTCACGGACTTCGGCATCGCCGCGATCCAGGATGCCAAGGCCCTCACCATGGTCGGCATGCTCGTCGGCTCCCCCGACTACATGGCCCCCGAGCGCATCTCCGGCCGCCGCCAGGGCCCGCCGTCCGACCTGTGGTCACTCGGCGCCACCCTCTGCGCGGCCCTGGCCGGCCGCTCCCCGTTCTCCCGCGACACCACCCTGGCAACCCTGCACGCCGTCCTCTACGAGAACCCCGAACTCCCGCCCACAGCGGGCCCGTTGCACTCCCTCCTCGCCGCCCTGCTGACGAAGGAGCCGTCGTCCCGGCCCGCCCTTGCGGAGGTGGAACGCGCCCTGCGGCAGGTGGCGTATCCGTCGCCCACACCGACGGTCCTGAGCGGGGAGGGGGCGACGGCGGGGCCGGGGCAGGGCGGATCGGTGGGCGCCGACTCGGCGGGGCAGGGCCGGGGTGAGCCCGGTGAGGCTCAAGCCGGGCGGGGACCGTCCGGTCGGCCGTCCCAGGGTGCCTCCGACGGCGGCGGCCGCGTCCCCGTCGCCTTCGGTCCTGTTCCTGTCGGCGACCGCTCCGCCCCCGTCGGTGACGGCCCCGTCCTTGCCGGTGGCAGCCCTGCTCCTGACGGTGGCGGGCCCGCCCTCACGCGTGCCGGGGCGGTGGCCGGGCGGCGCGCGGTCACCTCGTCCGGAACGGCGGCTCCCGTGTCCTCGGGCGGCCCCGGCCGTACCGCGCTCCTGGCCGCGCTCGGAGTCGTCGCGGTTGCCGTCGTGGCCGCCGTGCTTCTCGCCACCTCGGGCGGGGGCGCAGGGCCGGAGGGCGCCCGCACCGGAACCGGCACCGCTTCCTCTTCCGCGGCCGCCTCCCCGGCCGTCGAGGGCACCTCCCGGCCGCGAACCCCGCCGGCGGACGCGCGGACGGAGGCGGGCGGGTTCGCGTGGGTGCCGCCGCAGGGGTGGCGGCGGGACGTGAAGACGGCCGCCGAGGTGCACTACACCTCGCCCGACGGCCGGCAGGAACTCGTGGGCAAGTCCTCGCTGGCCCGGGGCGACCTCATGGACACCTGGCGGCGCTCGGAACAGGACGCCCGCCAAGGCCGGGACTACGTCAAGATCCGGCTGGCGCAGACCACCTTCCAGGGGCACCCGGCGGTCGTCTGGGAGTACACCTTCACCCTCAAGGGCACCCCCTGGCACGCCCGCCTGCTCGGCTTCGACGCGGGCGGGAAGTCGTACCAGATCAACACCTGGTACCAGCCGGAGACCGAACCCCGGGCCCTGAAGACGTACAGCACGGTGAAGGAGACCTTCACCGTGCTGTGAGCCGAAGAGGAGAGCGGGTCAGGCCGTGGGGACCTTGTCGTTCACCTCGACCGCGGGCGCCTCGGTCGCGCGGCCCGCCGTCACCTTCTCCTTCACGAAGGCGATCACGAGCACGATCGCCGCGACCAGCAGGGACAGCAGCACGGTCGTACGGCCGCTGCTCTCACCCTTGGTGTCCGTCAGCATGTAGCCGAGGACGAAGACGATCAGACCGGCCGTCGCCCAGGTCAGGTACGGGTACAGCCACATCTTCACGACGAGCTTCTCCGGCGCCTCACGCTGGATGATCTTCCGCATGCGCAGCTGCGAGAAGCAGATGGCCAGCCACACGAACAGCGCGACCGCGCCGGAGGAGTTGACCAGGAAGAGGAAGATCGTCTTCGGGTACTGGTAGTTGAAGAAGACCGCCACGAAACCGAAGACGACGGACGCGAGGATCGCCGTCATCGGCACGCCCCGGGAGGTGGTGCGGGCGAACGCCTTCGGGGCGTCGCCGCGCTGGCCGAGCGAGAAGGCCATCCGGGAGGCCGTGTACAGGCCCGAGTTGAGGCAGGACAGCACCGAGGTCAGCACGATGAAGTTCATGATCTGACCGGCGTGCGCGATGCCGAGGGAGTCCAGGGCGGCGACGTACGAGCCGTTCTTCTGGATGGACGCGTCGTTCCACGGCAGCAGCGAGACGACGACCAGGATCGAGCCCAGGTAGAAGACGCCGATACGCCAGATGATGCTGTTCGTGGACTTGGTGACGGCCCGCTGCGGGTCCTCCGACTCACCGGCCGCCAGCGTCGCGATCTCGCTGCCCATGAAGGAGAAGACGACCAGCAGCACACCGGTCAGGATCGCGCCGGGGCCGTGCGGCAGGAAGCCGCCGTGGGAGGTCAGGTTGCCGAAGCTCGCCTTGTCGGCGTGCACGCCCGGCAGGACGCCGAAGATGGCCAGGGCGCCGACGACGATGAACGCGCCGATCGCCACGACCTTGATGCCGGCGAACCAGAACTCGAACTCGCCGTAGGAGCTGACCGAGACCAGGTTGGTCGCGGTCAGGACGGTCATCACGATGAGGGCCCAGCCCCACTGCGGGACAGCGGGTATCCAGCCCTCCAGGATCTTCGCGCCGGCGGTCGCCTCGACGGCGAGCACGACGACCCAGAAGAACCAGTAGAGCCAGCCGATGGAGAACCCGGCCCAGCGGCCGAGGGCACGGTCGGCGTGCGCGGAGAAGGAGCCGGAGGTCGGGTTGGCGGCGGACATCTCGCCGAGCATCCGCATCACGAGGACGACGAGAGTGCCGACGAGAGCGTAGGACAGCAGGATGCCGGGGCCCGCGGTGGCAATGCCGGAGCTGGAGCCGACGAACAGTCCGGCACCGATCACACCACCGATGGCGATCATCGAGAGGTGGCGGTTCTTGAGGCCTGCTTGAAGTCCGGAACCAGGGGTCATGGGACGGATTTCCTTTGCGCCGGTGGAGCGATTCCCGTACGAGCGGGGGTGCCGTTGTGTGGCGGAGTACGGGGCCTCGCACGAGCGGTGTACGAGCCGGTCCAGTGAATCCGAGGCGAACGAATTCGGGAACCTCTGAATCCGGATTGTTACTTGAGGTTTCCTTGAGGTTCTATGGTCTGGTTCACATTTTTCCGTGCTGACACCCGAAGCTGCTGCCCTGAAACAGGCGTGTCACACTCGTCCCATGCGCGTGTACCTCGGCTCCGACCATGCGGGCTACGAACTCAAGAACCACCTCGTCGACTGGCTCAGGGCGGCGGGGCACGAGCCCGTCGACTGCGGGCCCCACATCTACGACGCCCAGGACGACTACCCGCCCTTCTGCCTGCGTGCCGCGGAGAAGGCGGCGGGCGACCCCGACGCGCTCTGCGTCGTGATCGGTGGCTCCGGCAACGGGGAGCAGATCGCCGCGAACAAGGTGAAGGGGGTGCGGGCGGCGCTGGCCTGGAGCGAGGAGACGGCGGCGCTGGGCCGGCAGCACAACAACGCCAACGTGGTGGCCGTGGGTGCGCGGATGCACAGCCAGGAGGAGGCGACGAAGTTCGTCGAGGTCTTCCTCAACACGCCGTTCTCCGGTGACGAGCGTCACCTCCGCCGCATCGACATGCTGGCGGAGTACGAGACGACCGGCGACCTTCCCCCGATCCCGCCCCACCACCCGCAGCAGTAACGGCACCCCCTGGGGGCTCCGCCCCCAGGCCCCCGTTTTTGCCCACCCGCCCACCTCTCGACCGACCGAGACAGGTGGGTGGGAGACTTTGGTAGGAAAGGACAGCTCAGTCTTGCCAGAAGGGCATACGATCCACCGGCTGGCCCAGGACTACGCCGAGCACTTCCGGGGCACCGCCCCACGGGTGACCAGCCCCCAGGGCAAGTTCTCGGACGCGGCAGCCCTGCTGGACGGCGCCGCACTCACCCGCACCGAGGCCCACGGCAAACACCTCTTCCTCCGGTTCCGGGACGCCGACTGGATCCACATCCACCTCGGCCTCTTCGGCAAGGTCGGCTTCGGCCCGGTCCCCGCACCCCCGCCGACCGACACCGTCCGCCTCCGCCTCGCGAACGCCACCTCGTACGTCGACCTGCGCGGCCCCACGACCTGCGCGCTCATCACGGATGACGAGAAGCGCGCGATACACGACCGCCTCGGCCCCGACCCCCTGCGCGAGGACGCCGACCCGGCCACCGCGTACGCCCGCATCCGCCGCAGCCGTACGACGATCGCCGCCCTGCTGATGGACCAGAAGGTCATCGCCGGCGTCGGCAACGTCTACCGCGCCGAGGTCCTCTTCCGGCACGGCATCGACCCGTACCGCGCGGGCAAGGACATCACCCCCGCCGAATGGGACGCCATCTGGGCCGACCTCGTCGCGCTCATGCGCGAGGGCGTCCGCAACAACCGCATCGACACCGTCCGGCCCGAGCACACCCCCGAGGCCATGGGCCGCCCGCCCCGCGTGGACGACCACGGCGGCGAGGTGTACGTCTACCGCCGGGCCACCCTGCCCTGCCACATCTGCGACACCGGGATCCGCACCGCCGACCTCGCCGCCCGCAACCTCTTCTGGTGCCCCGCCTGCCAGAAGCCCTGAGCGGGAGCCGTCAGAAGCCGTGCGGCAGCCACGGCAGCACCGGTGAGCCGAACGCGACCGACGCCTCCGTCAGCGCGCCCCGCCGCAGCTCCCGCACCCGCCCGGCCGCCGCCAGCGACAGCAGCGTCACGCCACCGAGGTAGGCCGCCCCCAGCTCCCGTACGGACAGGGCGAGACCGGCCGCGTCGGTCGTGCGCACGCAGGACGCGCCCTTGGCGTCGCCCGTCAGCCGCCAACGCCCCGCGTTCCAGGGGCAGAAGGTGTCCTCGACCTCGAACACGACGTCCACCGGCGCCTGGTAGGCACGCGCCGACAGCGCCGAACCGACGTCGACCAGACGGAGGTGGCACGAGTCCCGGAACCGCGGCCGGCAGCGCCGGATGTCGGAGACCATGTGCTGCCAGGCGTCGTCGAGCGGCCGCCCCCGCACGGTCAGGGTCGTCATCAGGTCGATGTCGAACAGGAAGCGCCACAGCGCCGCCTCGGTCGCGGGATCCAGCGCGGCGAGGTCCTCCAGCGTCACCGTGCCGTCGTGCCCGCTCGGCCCCCAGCCGAGCTTGGTGCGGAAGCGGGCGTACCCCGTGACCTCGCCCTCCCGCTCGGCGACCACGCACTGCAGCGCCGACGCCCCGTCCCGCTCGCTCGCCGGATCGAGCAGCCCCGCCCGCTCCCAGCCGGGCCGGCGGGCCAGCATCCCGGGCCGCAGCGGCACCAGCGCCGCGTACACCGCCTCGCAGGAGTCGAGGACGTCGGCCGGCTTCGCATAGTGCAGTCGTACGTCGTCGGTGCCGGAAGGCAGCGCCAGCGCCACCCGGCTCGTGTCGATCTCGGCGTGCAGCTGGAAGGTCGCGGCGCCGTACCCGAAGCGGCCGTAGATCGCCGGCTCGGAGGCCTGCAGCACCGCCAGCGGCTCGCCCAGGGCGCGCACGTCGTCCAGCTGGCGCCGCATCATCGAGGTCAGCACCCCGCGCCGCCGGTGCGTGGCCGCCACGCTCACCATGGTGACGCCGGCGGCGGGTATCAGCGCCCCGCCGGGCACGGTCATGCGGAAGCTGAACGCCCCCGCCGTCCCGACGACGGCGTCCCCGTCCCGGACGGCCAGCGAGCGGTCGAACTCGGTGAGGGATTTGTCCAGTTCGCGCTCTTCGGCCGACGCCGGACCGTCACCGAAGGCGCGGACCAGGTGGTCCCACCATCCGTCCCATTCGTCCGGGCGCAGCACCTTCAACTCGGTCGCACGGTCAGTCGCCATGAGCCATGCCTATCAGGACATTGCGGGACGAGCCAGTGAATTTCTCCCGGGCGGCGGCGAGATGGCCCTCCGTGCCGTTCACTGTGAAGTTGAAACGTGAAGTTGAGCCTCTCACGGGGGACAAGTGGGACCTCCCGTGCCAAGCGGCTGGTCCGATGGATAGGGTCCCGAACTAATGGCAGCAGGACGAGAGCGGCGCGCGAAGGCCGAGACGTTCACGGCCCGGTGGAAGATGCTGTGGCACCGGGCCCGCGTCGGCCTGCGCAGAAGCGCCGTGGACTACTTCCGCGGCGACGGCTCGGACTGGATCGCGCTCGCAGGTCTGCTGCTCACCATCCCCGTCCTCGCGGCCATGACACTCGGCAACTCTGTCTGGTTCTCGCCGGCCGCGCTGGTCCTGCCGATCGTCGCCGGCGGCCTGCTGCTGCGCCCGGCGAGCCTGCTGGGCCTGTACGCGGCGGGGGCCACCGCGCTGATCGTGGAGTCGGTGCGGCTCGGCCCGTACACCGAGGGTCCTTCGCGGGTGACCCCGGGCGTGGTCCTGGTGGTCGCCGCGTGCGGCTTCTTCGGGCTGCTGACCGCGCAGTTCCGCAGCCGGGTCGGCGTGCCCTGGCGGCGCGGCGGCACCATGCTCTTCGACCTGCGCGAGCGCATCCGGGTGCAGAGCAAGCTGCCGAAGCTGCCGCAGGGCTGGCACCGCGAGATGGCGCTGCGCCCGGCGGGCGGCCAGTCCTTCTCGGGCGACTTCGTCGTCGCCGCTCGGACGAACGGCGGCCGCACCCTGGAGGTCGTGCTCACGGACGTGTCCGGCAAGGGCATGGACGCGGGCTCGCGCGCCCTGCTCCTGTCGGGCGCGTTCGGCGGCCTCCTGGGCTCCCTCCCCCCGCACGCCTTCCTCCCCGCCGCCAACGGCTACCTCCTCCGCCAGGACTGGGACGAGGGCTTCGCCACCTCCATCCACCTGGTCCTGGACCTGGACTCCGGGGACTACGAGTTGTACTCCGCGGGCCATCCGCCGGGGCTCCAGCTGAGCGCGGGCAGCGGCCGCTGGGAGGAGAAGGCCGCCGAGGGCCCGCTGCTGGGTGTGTACGACGGCGCGCAGTTCGACTCCATGAAGGGCTCGCTGCGGCCGGGGGACGTGCTGATGCTGTTCACGGACGGTCTGGTGGAGACCTCCGACCGGGACATCGTCGAGGGCATCGACCGCCTCACCGGCGAGGCCGACCGCTATGTCGCCGGCGGCTTCCACGGCGCCGCCTGGCACCTCATCGAGGCGGTCGCGAGAGACGTCAACGACGACCGCGCACTCCTCCTGATCTGCCGCGAGGCATCGACACCCACACGCTGAGCCCGGCCCTCCCCGAGACAGGGTGGGGTTTTCCCCCACCCGGATCCGCCAGCCGCCCGCATGGTCCGGACCCCCTCCGCATCCGTACGTTCGAGACACACCAGCGAACGCCCCGGACCGGAAGGACCCCCATGCCAAGCGACTGGGCCGTAGAACTGCACGGAGTCACGCGCCGCTACGGCCGCGGCGGCTCCGCCGTGCACGCCCTGCGCGGCATCGACCTCACCCTCCCGCCCGGCACCTTCACCGCCGTGATGGGACCCTCCGGCTCCGGCAAGTCCACGTTCCTGCAGTGCGCGGCGGGCCTGGACCGCCCCACCGCCGGCCGGATCGTGCTGGGCGGCACGGACATCACCGGCCTGAGCGAGAACAAGCTCACCGCGCTGCGCCGCACCCGCCTCGGCTTCGTCTTCCAGGCCTTCAACCTGCTGCCCTCCCTCACGGTCGAGCAGAACGTCGTGCTGCCGATGCGGCTGGCCGGCCACCGCCCCGACCGTCGCCGTGCCGCCGAGGTGCTCGGGCAGGTCGGCCTCGCGGACAAGGGCCGCCGTCGCCCGGGCCAGCTCTCCGGTGGCCAGCAGCAGCGCGTCGCCATCGCCCGGGCGCTGGTCACCCACCCCGACGTCGTCTTCGCGGACGAGCCCACGGGCGCCCTGGACACCACCACCGCCGCCGAGATCCTCGCGCTGCTGCGCGGAGCCGTCGACACCCAGCACGCCACGGTCGTCATGGTCACCCACGATCCGTCGGCCGCCGCCTGGGCGGACCGCGTCCTGTTCCTGGCCGACGGCACGATCATCGACCACCTGGACCGGGCTCCCGCCGACCGCATCGCCGCCCGCATGAGGGACCTCACAGCCCGCCCCACCTACACACAGACCGCCGCTTGACCCACCAAGCCGCACCCCGGACCGGCCGCAGGGCCGCCGCGTGATCCACCCGCCTTGACCCCCGCCGGGCCGGAAGCCGCCGACGGCGAAGCCGAGGCGGACCACCCCACGACTCCCGAACGGCACCCCGATGCATCCCAACGGCCTGGCCCGCGCAGCCCTCCGCTTCAAGCCCTCCACCTTCACCGGCACCTTCATCGCCCTCGCACTGGCCGCGCTGATCGTGACGGCCTGCGGAATCCTGCTGGAGACCGGCATCCGGGCCGAGGTCCCACCCCAGCGCTACGCCCACGCCCCGGTCGTCGCCGCAGCCGACCAGCGCGCCCGCCTCGGCCACCACCACGACGACGGCGACAGCCAACCCGTCCCGGACCGAGCCCGCCTGGCCGCCTCCCTCGTCGCCGAGGCCGCCGCCGCCCCCGGCGCCCGGGCCGCCGTCGCCGACATCACCTTCCCGGTGCGCGGCCCGCACGGCACCGACGGCACCGCCCGCACCGCCCACAACTGGGCCTCCACCGCCTTCACCGCCGAGCGGCTCACCACCGGCCGCGCACCCGGCCCCGGCGAGGTCGTCCTCTCCGACGGCACCGTCGGCAGCCGCGTCACCCTCACCACCCCCGACGGCGCCCGCACCGCCTACCGCGTCTCCGGCACCGTCCAAGCCCCGGACGCCACCGCCTGGTTCGCCGACTCCGACGCCCTGCGGCACTCCGGGCACCCGGGCCGCGTCGACGCCATCGCCGTACTCCCCGAGCCGGGCGTCACCCCCGGCACCCTCAAGTCCCAGGTGGCCCGCGCTCTCGGCCACCGCGCCCTGGTCCACACCGGCGACGACCGCGGCGCCGTCGAGGATCCCTTGCTCTCCCAGGCCCGTGAACTGCTCACCGGACTCGGCGGCTCCTTCGGCGGCATCGCCACGCTCGTCGCCGTGTTCACCGCCGCCGGCACCGTCGCCCTCGGCGTCGGCCAGCGCGCCCGCGAGTTCGCCCTGTTGCGGGCCATCGGCACCACCCCGCGGCAGATCCGCCGGACCATCGCCACCGAGGCGCTGCTCGTCGCCCCGCTCGCGGGCGCGGCCGGCTGCCTGCCCGGCATCGCGCTGGCCCACTGGTGGTTCGGCCAGCTCCAGGACAAGGGGGCGATCCCGGACGCCGTCCGCCTCTCCGTCTCCTGGATTCCGCTGGTCACCGCCGTCGGCGCCGTCCTCGTCACCGCCCTGGGCGCCGGATACCTGGCCGCCCGCCGCAGCTCCCGCATCAAGCCGGGGCAGGCGCTCGGCGAGGCGTCCGTGGAGCGGCTGCGCGTCGGCTGGATCCGGACGCCCCTGGGGCTCGCCGCCGCCGTCGGAGGGTGCGTCTGCGCGGGCCTCGCGTCCACCCTCCAGGGGGAGGACGCGGCCAATGCGGCGCTCGGGATCGTGTTCCTGCTCATGCTCGCCGTAGCCCTGCTCGGCCCGCTCGTCGCCCGCGGCTGCGCCGCCCTGTTCGGGCTGCCGCTGCGCGGCGCCGGCGCCCCGGCCGCGCTCGCCGCCGCCAACTCCCGTACCAACGCCCGTCGGCTGGCCTCCGCGATCACTCCGATCGTGCTCGCCATGGCCTTCGCCTCGGTGCTGGTGTTCCTGCAGACCAGCGTGGACAAGGTCACCGCCGACCAGCAGCGCGCCGGCGTCACCGCCGACCACGTCGTCACCGCAGAGCCGGGGCTCGCCCCCGACGCCGTACGACAGGCCCGCCAGGCGCCCGGAGTCACCGCCGCCGTCGGCCTGCTGCGGACCTCGGTCCTCGTCCCGGTCGCGGGATCGCTGGAGTCGGCCTCCACCCAGGGCGTCACCGGCTCCGTGCGCGACCTGGCCGCCGTGCAGGACCTGGACGTCCGCGACGGGCGGCTCTCCCTCAAGCCCGGCGAGGTCGCCGTGGACGCCTCTCTCGCCCACGACGCCCATGTGCGCGTCGGCGAACGGCTGCACCTGTACCTGCCCGACGGCACCCGCGCCGCACCGGTGGTCGTGGCGACGTACGGCCGCGGCCTCGGCCTCTCCCAGCTCACGATGGCCCGCGCCGGCCTCGCAGCTCACGTCAGCTCCGCCTTCGACACCGAGCTGTGGACCAAGGGCGGTACGGCCACCGCGCTCGCGCCCCTCGGCACCGTCCTGGACCGCACCGGCTACTCCGCCGCCCAGTCCCTGGACCGGGAACTCAACGCCTGGGCCAACTCCGTGATGGCGGCCGTCCTCGGCGGCTTCGCGGCCGTCGCCGCCGGCAACACCCTGATGATGACCGTCCTGGACCGGCGCCGCGAACTCGGCACCCTGCGGCTGATCGGCTCCACCCGGCGGCAGATCCTGCGCATGGTCCGCTGGGAGGCCCTGCTGGTCGCCCTCGCCGGCATCGTGCTCGGCACCGCGATCGCACTGGCCACGCTGGTGCCGATGATGAAGGGGCTGACCGGGCAGGGGCCGTACATCCCCCCGCTGCTCTACGGCGCCTTCGCCGGCGGAATCCTGGTCCTCGGCCTGACCGCGGTCACCGTCCCGGCCCGGGCGGCGCTGCGCCGGGAGACACTGGAGGGGTGACCGAGACCCATCTCACCCTGGCAGAAGTCGAGGGCCTCGCCCGTAGGGCCCACGAAGGGCAGACCGACAAGGCGGGACGGCCGTACGCCGAACATCTCGCGGCCGTCGCCGAGGGCGTACGGGCCCGCGGCGGCGACGCCGAGCAGATCGCGGCGGCCTGGCTGCACGACGCCGTCGAGGACGACGCGCTGTCGGAGGAGTGGCTGATGGCAGCCGCGCTGACCGCGCGCACCAAGGCCGTCGTCCAGGCCCTCACCAAGAGGGCGGGGGAGGGGCCGGAGGCGTACGCGCGCCGGATCCTCGCCACCCCGGGCGCGCTGTTGGTGAAGGAGGCCGACCTGGCCCACAACGCCGACCCGGGCCGTCTCGCCGTCCTCGACGAGCCGACCCGGAAACGACTGACCGAGAAGTACATGCGGATGCGCAAACTTCTCGGTCTTGGGCAAGGGTGAGCGAAGGGTGAGCCGAAGGCGGGCTAGGCGGGGCTAGGCGCTGACCTTCTCGCGCTCGCGCTCCTTCTGCTGGCGCTCGCGGGCCAGTTCGGCCGCGTCCTGTCGGAAGGCCCAGTCCATTTTCGGCTCCATCGCGAAGCGGAACACCCGCTGCACCGGCCGGGTGCACAGCAGCGTGACGGCGGTGGCCGCGACGACGGTCACCGCGATCTCGCCGAGCGGGCGGTGCAGCGAAGCGTGGTCGAACCAGCCGCGGTAGTCGGCGAACTTCACCAGGAAGCCGTGCAGCAGATAGCCGTACAGGGTGCCCGCGCCGAGCGCCGTGAACCACATCCTGCGGCGCGGCACCCAGGCGAAGAAGCAGGCCGTCAGCAGCAGCGAGCAGCCCATCATCGCGAGCACCATCACCGGGCCGCACCACCACGGGGCGCCCAGCTCCTGCGCGGAGTCGCGGTGGTAGAACCACGCGGTGTTCATGCGCGGCACCGCCCACCAGCCGACCGCCAGAGCGACGGCGAACACCGGCACCGAGGCGATCCGCACCGAGCGGCGGCGCACCAGCTGGAAGTGCTCGGGCTTCATACACAGGCCGAGCACGAAGTAGGGCAGGAACTGCAGGACGCGCTGGAGGTCGAGGTCGTCACCGATGCTCGGGGTGACGGTGGCCAGCATGGCGATGCCGATGGCGAGCGGGAGCGGCCAGCGCACCAGTTTCCAGACGGGCGTGGTGAGCCGCCAGACGAACAGGGCCGCCAGGAACCAGGTCAGATACCAGGGGTCGAGGAGACTGATCTCCTCGTGGGAGCCCACGACGACGTTCTTGAAGAGCGGGTACGCGGTCTCGAACAGGACGTACGGCACGGCGACACCGGTGATCAGCCGCTTCAGCCGGTCCGGGCGCATGTCGAAACTGCGGGAGAAGAAGCCGGAGATGATGATGAACGCCGGCATGTGGAAGCTGTACACGACCGTGTACACGCCCTCCAGGATCCGGCTGTCGCCTTTCAGCGGCTCCCAGGCGTGCCCCATCGCGACGAGCACGATCGCCAGGTACTTGGCGTTGTCGAAGAACGAGTCGCGCTGTCTGCCCGGTCTGTCCGCCACCGGCCGCCGCTTCTGCGCACTCGTCGGGGTACGCGGACCGGGCACTGCGTCCACCGGCGACTGTGCCGGGGGAAGAGGGCTGCGGTTCTGGCCGGGGGACGAGGCGGCGTCAAACATCTCAGGCACCCTAGCGTCGACTGTGGGATTTCGTAAAACCCCCGCGGTCATTCCTGGTTATCGCCTTCGAGTACCCGCTGATTTACATAACTCGTCACCCCTGTCCACGTGATGGTGGGCACATCGAAGCCCGCCGTTCACCCTTGATGTCCCCATTCATCCCGACTAATTGGGGCATACGTCACCTCTGTGTCATCAATTCGAATTACCTGCGGATGTGATGTGTGGACACGGAAACGAAGTCGCGCAATTCCCTGTGCTGCCGCGCATGGATGCCCCGTCGAATTGCTGCGCGGCCCATCGCCCGCATCGGGCCGGTGTCCGACGTCGTGTCACGAGCCGCATACGGGAGCCGGGTTGGTGGCACGATGGTTCTGGCGGGGGTGCGCGGGCCGTACCCCCGGGCCGGGAGAGCGGACCGACCGAAGGTGTGATCAGTTGTGGCGATTTCAGTATCCGCGGTGCTGATGTTGGCGATCATCCTGGTGATGCTGATCCGAGGGGGGAACATCAAGACCGGCCCGGCCATCGTCGCCGCGCTCTTCGGTTTCTTCCTCGCCTCGAGCGGCATGGCGCCGTCCATCAACCGGTTCCTGAACTCCATAGCGGAGACCATCAACCAGATCAACTTCTGACCCGGTGGGGCGGACCGGCGGAGTGGGACAACTGAAGAAACGGGGGGACGTACGGGGATGGCGCTGCGCGACTCGGACCCGGCGGAAGTGGGCGGCTACCGGATCGAGGACCGCCTCGGCAGCGGCGGCATGGGTGTGGTCTACCTCGCCCGCTCGGCCTCCGGCCGTCCGCTCGCCCTGAAGGTCGTCCACGCCCAGTACGCCGACGACGAAGAGTTCCGCACCCGCTTCAGCCGCGAGGTGGCCGCCGCCCGCCAGGTCAGCGGCGCCTTCACGGCACCCGTGGTGGACGCGGACGCCGACGCGCCGCGCCCCTGGATGGCCACGCTCTACATCCCCGGCGAGGACCTCGGCACCCATGTCCGCCGCCACGGCCCGCTGCCGCCCCGCCGCCTGCGTGAACTCGCCGCCGGTCTCGCCGAGGCCCTGCGCGACATCCACCGCGCCGGCGTGGTCCACCGCGACCTGAAACCGGCCAATGTGATGCTCGCCGAGGACGGCCCCCGGGTCATCGACTTCGGCATCTCCCGCGCCGCCGACTTCGCCCCCGCCGACGCCCTCACCCAGACGGGCCGCGTGATGGGCACCCCGCCCTTCATGTCCCCCGAGCAGTTCACCTCTCCGCACGACGTCGGCCCCGCCGCCGACATCTTCTCCCTCGGCGCGGTCGTGGTGTACGCGGGCACCCGGCGCGGCCCGTTCGACGGCGCGAGCCCCTGGGAGGCGGCGACGAGGGTCGTCGAGGGCGATCCCGACCTCGACGGCGTCCCCGGCGAACTGCTCCCCTTCGTCCGCCTGTGCCTGGAGAAGCACCCCAAGTCCCGGCCGACCCCCGACGAACTCCTGCACCTGCTGCGCGAGGGGCGGCTGCCCGAACCGGGCCCGGAGCCCGTGGAGCCGGACGCCGAGCCGGTACGGCCGCGCCGGCGCTGGTGGCCGGCCGCCGTCGCCGCCCTCGCCGTCCTGGCGGCCGTGGCGGCCACGGCCGTCGCCGTCACCCGCGACGACGGCGGATCCCGGGGCACCCTCCCGGCCGGGTGGCACGCCTGGCACCGGCAGGCGTCGGACCCCTACCGCGGCAACCCGGACGTCCAGAGCCCGAGCGACTCCTTCAGCGACTGCGCCGCCACCGGAACCTCCCTCGTGTGCGCGGGCGACGGCATCATGGCCGCCCGCTTCGCGCTCGCGGACGGCAGACAGACCTACAGCAAGGGAACCGACCCGACCCCCGTCAAGTCCGGCTTCACGGGCGGTGGCGCCGTCTTCGGCACCGGCCCCGGCGGCGTGGTGTACGTCTACGGCGCCGACGACCGGGACGTGCCGGGCAAGCCGGACGAGCCCTCCGTGACCCACTACTCCATACAGGCGCTGCGGGCGGCCACCGGTGAGGTGCTCTGGCAGAAGCCCACCGCCGGGGGCCAGGGCGCTCTGCTGCCCGTCGGCACGAGCCGAAGCGGCCGCGCCGACGCGGCCTCGTCGTACCTGTCCTTCGGCGGACTCGCCAACGACACCGGCTACGCCATCCCCGTCGCCCGAGGCGTCATCACCGTGTACGGCGACGAGGGCGGGTCGTACGCCCTGCTCGGCGCCGCCCACGGCGATGTCCTGTGGAAGCGGGCGATGCCGCACAGATACACGGGCGACAAGGCCGAGTGCGGGCTGCGCGCGGCCGGTGGACGGCCGTACATGCTGTGCACGACCTACAACGACGACGGCGACGCCACCAGCACGCACATCGCCGAACTCGACCCGGGCAGTGGCCGGCCCCGCTGGTGGGTGGCGGCCGACGAAGGCCTCACCCTGCTCGGCCGGGCCCACGGCCACCTGGTCCTGTCCTCCGCCGGGGCCACCCGGCGCAAGCTGACCCTGATCGACCTCTCCTCGCACGTGCTGACGACCGTGGGCCTCAAGCAGCCGGAGGCCGGCGCGACCGCCTACGTCGGACACGAGACCGTCTACTTCACCCGCACCAGCGGCAGCCTGCACGCGGTCGACCCGCTCACCGGCCGCCTGCTGTGGCAGAGCGCCTCCACAGTCGAACAGCCCGGCCCGCCCCTGGCCACCGCCGACCGCGTCTACGTCGCCTCCGCAGCGGGCCGTCTGGCCGTCCTGGACGCACGCTCCGGCAGGGTGGTGGGGACGGCCCCCGGCCGCGACGACGGCGGCACCTCCGACTCCGGCGACCCCGCCCACACCCCCCTCGTCCTGGTCGGCGACGCCCTCTACGTCCCCTACGGCATCCGCTCCGTCTACACCCTGAACGTCAAGGACCTCTGAGCACACCGAAGGCCCGGCCCCGCCGAAGCGGGAGCCGGGCCCCTGGACCGTACAGAGCGGGCGACGGGAATCGAACCCGCGTAGCTAGTTTGGAAGATCGCGTATGCGGATCGGGGCTGAGCTGGCGAGACGCTGACCTGCGCGTTCCTGGGGTGCTCACCGATGTTCCCCGTCGCTTGCCGTCCGATCGGGCACGTGGGGGACACGCTAGTCGCTCGGCTTGGTGACCTGCTGCCAGCCGTCGACGGACCGTGTGAAGAAGAGCACGCGATAGACGTCGCGGGTCCACACCGTAGCCCCTTCCCCGTACTCAGGAAGCGCTTCGAACGCCTCTTCTTCCGAGTCGAAGCTGTACTTGCGGCCTTTCGCGTCCCGGACCATCCACTCTCCGCCGGGCACCCCTGCCAGTCCGGCCATGACGATCTTCCCTCCTCAGTGATGCGGGCGGCCGTAGCTTCAGGTTGCCTCCTTTGGGCTGGAGCTGCCCTTCCGCAGGCGCACCATCTGGCTAGTCAGCGGGCCACGCGGTCGGCGGAGTCTCAATTGCCGAGTCAAGGCGACGGGCGCCGACCGACAGCGAGGATGGCGTCCGTACTGGTCCAGGCTCTGAGGTCTGTCCTCATCCTTATCAGGTCGATCACGGGGCGTCGGAGACGTCGATCAACTCGCGCTGAGCCTCGGCTGATCGTCCGCTCGGGTTCGGCGCCGACCGCTCATGTACGTGCCTGTTGGTGTCAGCCGCTGATGTCAGCCACGGCACGTGGTCTTGACAGATGCACCCCATCTTGCCCGACGGCTGATCCCCGGCGGAAACCCGTATGGTCGGTGGCCGTTGACCTGGGGTTTCACCGTTGGGGGCCGTAGCTCGACTGTCACTGGCGGTCGTCGTTGGTCGACCTTGGGGGGCCTCGGACGGCCCAGAGACGGCCCGGCCGTGAAGCTCACAGCCGACGTCAAACAGCGGAGGCAGCCCACTGCGGCCTGATGCGTGCCAGCCCGTGCGGTCGCCGCCACGGTCGTACGGGCACAGGATGGAGATGATGGCTGGCAAGCGGGTTGGCCAGTCGCAACGCCGGGACGCGGAAGTCGGAAGGAGGTGCGACGCCATGCCCCAGTTCATGGACATCCACCACGGGATGAAGGACATCACGACCGACCAGCTGAGGGAGGCCTACCAGGATAACGTCGCCATCGAAGGGGAAGAAGGCGTCCACTTCGAGAGGGCCTGGGCGGACCCGGAGTCCGGCACGGTCTACTGCCTCTCCGAGGCTCCCTCGGCCGAAGCGGTCAAACGCATTCACGAACGCACAGGTCACCCGGCCGACGAGATCCACCCTGTCCCCCTCACCGTGTGAACAAAGCCCCCACCCGCGGAGAACCGCAGTCGGGAACGTACTGCGTCTGCTCGGCTCTGCCTGGGTTGATGGTGGACGGGATGGGAGCCCGCCACGCTCGCCACAGTGTGCCCGCAGTCGGGAACGGCGCCCCCTTCATCCCGGTGCCGAAGGGGCACGCAGGGGACACGAAGGGCTGAGCAGCCCCAGGAACGGCTGAAGGCCCAGGGAGAGGAAAACAACCTCTCACCTGGGCCTTCGGCGTACAGAGCGGGCGACGGGAATCGAACCCGCGTAGCTAGTTTGGAAGACTAGGGCTCTACCATTGAGCTACGCCCGCAACAACGCGCCGCAGGTTCGTGACCGCGGCACTGCAGAGCATCGTAGCGGGTCGCCCGCCGCGGAGGCCAACGTGTTGGACTGCGGGGATGTCACGCGTGCGGCGCTGGGATAAAGCGGCCGACGGATCCGGCCCGGGCATGTACCCTACGTGTCGCACCAGACGGGGTGTGGCGCAGCTTGGTAGCGCGTCCGCTTTGGGAGCGGAAGGCCGTGGGTTCAAATCCCGCCACCCCGACCACCGACTCGCGTCACCGCGATGATCGCCTTTTGGGGCGCTGACCGGCTGCGGTTACTATGCAAGCTGCGCGCCCGTGTGTCCCGGCCCACTCGGCCTACGAACTCCTCCGGGCGGCGAAATCCGCCGGAGCTGTCTGGCTCCGGCAGAACCCAAGAAGTCAGCCACAAGGAGACCGAACCGTGAAGAGCGCCGTGGAGACCCTGAACCCGACCCGGGTTCGGCTCACTGTCGAGGTGCCCTTCGAGGAGCTCAAGGACAGCCTCGACGCGGCGTACAAGAAGATCAACCAGCAGGTCACGGTGAAGGGCTTCCGCAAGGGCAAGATCCCTGCCCGCGTCATCGACCAGCGGTTCGGCCGCGGTGCGGTGCTGGAGGAGGCGGTCAACGACGCGCTTCCGAAGTTCTACACCGAAGCGGTCAACGAGGCCGAGCTCAACGTCCTCGGCCAGCCCGAGGTCGACATCACCGAGCTGAAGGACGGCGAGACGCTGAACTTCACCGCCGAGGTCGACATCCGCCCGGCCCTCGAGATCCCGGACTACTCCGGCATCGAGGTCGAGGTCGACGCCGTCGAGGTCACCGACGAGGACGTCGAGAAGTCGGTCGAACAGCTGCGCGAGCGCTTCGCCTCCACCTCCCCGGTCGAGCGCGCCGCCGAGGACGGCGACGTGGTCACCATCGACCTGGAGGCCAAGGTCGACGGCGAGGTCCTCGAGGACGGCATCGCCAACGGCGTCTCCTACACCATCGGCTCCGGCGAGCTGCTGGACGGCATCGACGACGCCGTCAAGGGCCTGGAGGCCGGTGGCGAGGCCACCTTCACCTCCGAGCTGAAGGGCGGCTCCGCCGCGGGCAAGGAGTCCGAGGTCACCGTCAAGGTCACCCAGGTCGCCGCCCGTGAACTGCCCGAGCTGGACGACGAGTTCGCGCAGCTCGCCTCCGAGTTCGACACCCTGGACGAGCTGAAGGCCGACAGCCGCAAGCGCCTGGCCAACATGAAGCAGTACGACCAGGCCACCCAGGCCCAGGAGCGCGTCCTGGAGAAGCTCCTCGAGCTGGTCGAGGTCCCGGTCCCCGAGAAGCTGCTCGAGGACGAGATCAACACCCGCAAGCACAACCTGGAGCACCACCAGCTCGGCCAGATGGGCCTCACCCTCGACAAGTACCTGGAGATCCAGGGCAAGACCGCCGAGGAGTTCGACGCCGAGACCCGCGAGGCCGCGGTCAAGGGCATCAAGACCCAGTTCGTCCTCGACGAGCTGGTCAAGAAGGAGAGCCTCAACGTCAACCAGGAGGAGCTCACCGAGCACCTCATGCGGCGTGCAGCCTCCTCCGGCATGTCCCCCGACCAGTTCGCCCAGGCCGTCGTCGAGGGCGGCCAGGTTCCGCTCCTGGTCGGCGAGGTCGCCCGCGGCAAGGCCCTGGCCGTCGTGGTCGAGGCCGCCACGGTGAAGGACACGAACGGCGAGGTCATCGACCTGGACGACGAGGACGAGACCGAGGCCGCCATCGAGACGGTCGAGGCCGCCGAGGGCGCCGCCGAGGCCGCGGACGAGGAGAAGGCCGAGGGCTGAGCGGCCCTGCGGCGCCTCTGACGACGTAGACGGGCCCCTGGGAGTGTGTCTCCCAGGGGCCTTGTCGTACCGCGGGCAGCGGCCGACCCGAGGGGCACGGGGCTGTACCGATATGCGGCTCCGCCGCGGGGCGCGACCGGCCCCCACGCACCCGCAGCCATCCGTGACGGGTGGGCACCACGGCGCTACGCCCCCGGCGAACACCCGCTTCTCCGGGATTCCCCGAAGGGGCCTGAGCGTTAGGGTCCATGAATACGAGGGCAGGGGAGTCCCCTGAAACCCCCGGCAGGACCTTGCAGGACAACGTGAGACGGCCCGGCGCCGTCGTAAGACGAGCAGGTGGATACGTGACGAATCTGATGCCCTCCGCTGCCGGCGAGCCTTCCATCGGTGGTGGCCTCGGCGACCAGGTCTACAACCGGCTGCTCGGCGAGCGGATCATCTTCCTCGGCCAGCAGGTCGACGACGACATCGCCAACAAGATCACCGCACAGCTGCTGCTCCTCGCCGCCGACCCGACGAAGGACATCTACCTCTACATCAACAGCCCCGGCGGCTCGGTGACGGCCGGTATGGCGATCTACGACACCATGCAGTACATCCCGAACGACGTGGTCACGATCGGCATGGGCATGGCGGCCTCGATGGGCCAGTTCCTGCTCACCGGCGGCACCTCCGGCAAGCGCTTCGCCCTGCCGCACACGGACATCATGATGCACCAGGGCTCCGCGGGCCTCGGCGGTACGGTCTCGGACATCAAGATCCAGGCCCAGTACCTGCTGCGTACCAAGAAGACCATGTCCGAGCTGACCGCTCTGCACTCCGGCCAGACCGTCGAGACGATCATCCGCGACGGCGACCGCGACCGCTGGTTCACCCCGGAAGAGGCCAAGGAGTACGGTCTCATTGACGAGATCATCACGCACGCCTCGGGTGTTCCGGGAGGCGGCGGCACCGGTGCCTGACCGGCCCGGCCACGCCACGCACCGCCACGACCCCAGCCCCCAGAACGCCACCAGGACGGTGAACACCCTCATGAGCAACTTCCACGGCGCCGCCAGCGGCATGTACGAAGGGCCCCGGCCCGACAGCCGCTACGTCATCCCGCGCTTCGTCGAGCGCACCTCCCAGGGCATCCGCGAGTACGACCCGTACGCGAAGCTCTTCGAGGAGCGCGTGATCTTCCTGGGCGTCCAGATCGACGACGCCTCCGCCAACGACGTCATGGCGCAGCTGCTGTGCCTGGAGTCGATGGACCCCGACCGGGACATCTCGATCTACATCAACAGCCCCGGCGGCGACATGACGGCCCTGACGGCCATCTACGACACGATGCAGTTCGTGAAGCCGGACATCCAGACGGTGTGCATGGGCCAGGCGGCCTCCGCCGCGGCCATCCTGCTCGCCGCCGGTACGCCGGGCAAGCGCATGGCGCTGCCGAACTCCCGGGTGCTGATCCACCAGCCGGCCGGCTCCACCGGCCGCGGTCAGCTCTCCGACCTGGAGATCATCGCCAACGAGTTCACCCGGATGCGTGAGCAGCTGGAGAACATGCTGGCCAAGCACTCCAACCGGCCGATCGAGAAGGTCCGCGAGGACATCGAGCGCGACAAGATCCTCACGGCCGAGGAAGCGCTCGAGTACGGCATCGTCGACCAGATCATCTCCACCCGGAAGATGAACAACGCATCGGTCCGCTGACCCGGAGCGGCAACTCTCAGGCCCCCTTGGCAGGGAGCACGTCAAAGTGAACCCTGCCAAGGGGGACCCGAACACGGGGCCCGGCAAGGTACCGTCGGACATAAGGCAGCACCAGGAGCCGCTGGACTCGAAAGCGTCCGGGCGTCTCCCAGGCGAAGGGGAAGCACACCGTGGCACGCATCGGTGACGGCGGCGATCTGCTCAAGTGCTCGTTCTGCGGCAAGAGCCAGAAGCAGGTCAAGAAGCTCATCGCAGGGCCCGGTGTGTACATCTGCGACGAGTGCATCGATCTCTGCAACGAGATCATCGAGGAGGAGCTCGCGGAGACGAGCGAGGTGCGCTGGGAGGAGCTCCCGAAGCCCCGCGAGATCTACGAGTTCCTGGAGGGCTACGTAGTCGGCCAGGAAGCCGCCAAGAAAGCCCTCTCGGTCGCGGTGTACAACCACTACAAGCGGGTCCAGGCGGGTGAGAACGGCGGCGCCCAAGGCCGCGACGACGCCATCGAGTTGGCGAAGTCCAACATCCTGCTCCTCGGCCCCACGGGCTCCGGCAAGACCCTGCTGGCCCAGACCCTGGCCCGCATGCTGAACGTCCCGTTCGCCATCGCCGACGCGACGGCGCTGACGGAGGCGGGCTACGTGGGCGAGGACGTCGAGAACATCCTCCTGAAGCTGATCCAGGCGGCCGACTACGACGTCAAGAAAGCCGAAACCGGCATCATCTACATCGACGAGATCGACAAGGTAGCCCGGAAGAGCGAAAACCCTTCGATCACCCGCGACGTCTCCGGTGAGGGCGTGCAGCAGGCGCTCCTCAAGATCCTCGAGGGCACCACGGCCTCCGTCCCGCCCCAGGGCGGCCGCAAGCACCCCCACCAGGAGTTCATCCAGATCGACACGACGAACGTCCTGTTCATCGTGGGCGGCGCCTTCGCGGGCCTGGAGAAGATCATCGAGTCCCGGGCCGGCGCGAAGGGCATCGGCTTCGGCGCGACGATCCGCTCCAAGCGCGAGCTGGAGGCCAAGGACCAGTTCGAGGACGTCATGCCCGAGGACCTGGTCAAGTTCGGCATGATCCCGGAGTTCATCGGCCGGCTCCCGGTGATCACCTCGGTCCACAACCTGGACCGTGAGGCCCTGCTCCAGATCCTGGTGGAGCCCCGCAACGCGCTCGTCAAGCAGTACCAGCGCCTCTTCGAACTCGACGGCGTGGAACTGGACTTCGAGCGCGAGGCCCTGGAGGCCATCGCCGACCAGGCCATCCTCCGCCAGACCGGCGCCCGAGGCCTGCGCGCCATCATGGAAGAGGTCCTGATGTCCGTGATGTACGAGGTCCCGTCCCGCAAGGACGTGGCCCGGGTCGTCATCACGGCGGATGTCGTCCACTCGAACGTGAACCCGACCCTGATCCCGCGGGACGCCCGCGGGCGGGGTTCGGGGGAGCAGAAGACAGCCTGAGCTTCTCGGCGCCGACGGGCAGGCACCCTGTGTTGGGTGCCTGCCCGTCGGCCTGTCAGACCAGTGCCGATCGGATCGAGCCATCGTTCCGGCGGCAACTGGAGCCCTCCCTGTTTCCGTGATCAAATCAGCCCGACCAGGTCAGACGTGCGTTCGAATGTCTGGCTGTGCAAAACGGGAGGACTCCGAATGACTTTCCAGAGGGTGAAGCGCATGGTGGCCGCGGCCGGTGTGGTGGTGGCGGCAGGGGCCCTGCCGATCCTCGTGGCCTCGCCGGCGAGCGCCACGCAGGGCGACTGCTCCAACTACGTGGCCACGCATGGATACCGCGCCGGCGTGAAGGTGAAGGCGGCGTGCGGCAACAAGGCAATGCCCTTCCCTGGCGGCCCCGACATCGCCAATCCGTACTGTATCTACGATCTGGTGGCCCTCGGCGTGAGTAACGGCGTTGCCAACGAGGCGTGTGTACGAGCCTGACCATGCAGTGAAGGCGGCTCGGTACCACCGAGCCGCCTTCTGCGATGCGGGAGTGCTGCTACGGGGCCCTCAGGCCTTGACGCGTACGTCCTTGCGGAGCTTGGCGGTGATCTCCGCGGCTTCGCCGAGGGACATGCTCTTGCCCGCCATCGCGCTGGCCACGTCGGCGTTGATGGTCACGCCGACGGTGCTGTGGTCGCCCCAGATGCACACCGGCATGATCATCTGCTTCGGACCCGAGGAACCGGCGCCCGATCCACTCATGTCCAGCTTCACGGACTGGCACTTCAAGACGGCGCCGTCGAGGCCCGCCGGCTCCTGCTCCTCGGGGCTGCCGACCAGCGTGCCCTTGGTGTCGTCGCCGCTCTGGTCCTTCTCGGAGTCCTTCTTCATGTTGGCGAACATCGCGTCGACGACGGCAGCGGGGTCGTCGATCTGGCCGTAGACGCCGCCGAACTTCAGCATCTTCATGGCGAGGGGGTTGCTCTTGTCGCCGGACTGGTATTCCGCGCCCACTGACTTGGCGTTCTTGACGCCGGCCTTCCGGGCAGCCGACACATCGCTGTCCGTCATGGCGTCGTCGTTGGAGCTGGCACCCTTCTGGTACTCACCGTTGATCACGCTGGTCGGAGTGATCAGCTTGTGCGGGCCGTCGTCCGCGACATCGCTGCTGCCGCCCTTGTTGAGCAGGAAGGCCGCGGCCACCGCGACGGCCGCCACGACCGCCACGGCCCCGATGATCAGACCCGTCTTCTTCTTGCCGCCGCCCGCGACCGGCGGCTGCGGGACGCCGTAGGGCTGCTGGCCGTACGGCGGCTGCTGGCCGTACGCGTTCGGCTGCTGCGGCACGCCCTGCTGCGGGTAGCCGTACCCGGGCTGCGGCGGGGCCGGAGGAGCCTGCTGGGGGTAGCCATAGCCGGGCTGGGGTGCCTGCGGCTGCTGGCCGTAGGGGCCCGGCTGGCCGTACGGCCCGGGCTGCTGGGGCTGTCCACCGTACGGGCCCGGCTGGTTGTAGCTCATGAACTTCTCAGTCCCCTCCGTTGCTTATGCGTTCTTCACATCTTGGCGTGCCGCCTCGTGGTGCGGGTTGGCGGGGGGTCTATTGATGCTCAGTTGTTGAAGTCCTGTGCCTGTAGCCGGATGTACTCGGCTACGGCGGCTACGGATTGGGGCACTGCTGACGAGGCGAAGTATGACTCCGACCAGACACGGACCTGTTCGGCCGCCGGTGTCGAGCCGGTTTGCTGGCGCACTGCCCGGGCTGCCGAGCGTCTGAACCGCCTGGCCAACTGCGCGATCGAGTGCTCTGCTGGATAGGCGACAACGAAATGAATGTGGTCAGCCGCACCGGCGAACTCCGTCACCTCCGTGTCGGCTTCAGCAGCGGCTGCACGGATCGCCTGCTCGCTGACCCGGAGCAATGGGTCAGTGAGCAATGTGCGGCAGCTGTCCGTCGCGAATGCCAGCCGTGCCTGGAGGCTGTGAAACCGCGTGGTGGGGCGCCCCTTCATGGGCCTGGGGCTCGACGGTGCCTGCCTCCGCCGTTTTGAGGGATGAGCGGACCTCCATGCGTCCAGCGCCGAGCGCGTCCAGCTGGGTGTGCGCCCTGTGTAGGTCGGGATCGGAAAGTCGTTCGGGCGTGAGTTGAGGACGTAGATCGCCTGGAGGGAGATACCCAGGTAGTCGGCTGCCTGAGCTGGAGTGAACTGCGTGTCCATCATGGATTTCACCGTATGACAGGCAAGTTGAGCTTGTCTGTCATACGGTTGGGGCGGTGGCAGAGGGACGGCTGCAGGGGGAGAGAGGCGGTGGCGGTGTCACGGCGACGCGGACGTGTGCAGCGGGAGAACATCGCGGATTCTGGGCGTAAGTACCGCCTGTACCCCACGCCTCACCAGGCGGAGCGACTCCGCGAATGGGGCCACACCTGCCGCGCCGTTTGGAATGTGGCCTTGGAGCAGCGGACCTACGTGTACCGGCAGCGTGGCAGGACTCTGCGCGCTGACGAGCAGTGCCGCTTTCTGACGCAGGCGCGACATGATCTTGAGTGGATCGGGGATCTGCCGTCCCAAGCGCCGCAGCAAGTCCTTCGTCACCTTGATCGTGCCTTCGACAACTTCTGGAATCCGGAACACCCAGCCGAGTTCCCCCGCTTCAAGAAGCGGACCGCATGCGTGGTGATCCCTCTCCCGGGACAGGCCGTTCGCGTGACCAAGCTGAACCGCAGGTGGGCGTGTGTCAGGATCCCCAAGCTCGGTGAGGTCAGGTTCAGGCTGACTCGCTCCCTCGGGGGTCTGATCAAGAACGCCTCCATTCGCGTCGACGGAGCCGGCCGGTGGTGTATCGCCTTCGGTGTCCGCGTCGGAAGGCCAGAAGCTCCGCCCAACGGGCAGCCATGCGTGGGGGTGGACTTCGGCGTGAAGCAGTCGGCGTACCTGTCGGATGAAACAGCTCCCCGGCTCATGCGTAGGACGCTGACCGATGGCGAGAAGCGCCGACTGGCGGGGTTGGAACGTCGTAGAGAGCGTCAGATCAAGCAGGCCAAACGACACCAGGGAGGGCGATACAGTAACCGGCTGAAGAGGACACTCCGTGCCATTGCGGAGTTGAAGGCCCGGCAAGCCCGTCGCCGACTGGACTTCACGCACAAGCTCACTACCGACCTTGCCAAGAGCCACGGCCTGGTCGCCATCGAAGACCTTCGCGTGAAGCAGATGACAAGGAGCGCCAAGGGCACACAGGACGCGCCTGGTGTGCGTGTCTCACAGAAATCTGGCCTCAATCGGGCCATTCTCGACAATATGCCCGGCGAACGGCGTCGTCAGCTCGCCTACAAGTGTCCCGCCAGCGGCTCCGTTCTTGTCGTGGTTCCGCCTGCCGGGACCTCACAGACGTGCGGTGTCTGCCGAGTCTGGGACCCGGCATCACGCGTCAGCCGTGACACCTTCGTCTGCACCTCATGTGGGCACACCGACGACGCGGACCATAACGCCTCGGTGGTGATCCTCGATCGCGCACTGCACATCGACACATTGCCGCAGGACATTGCGGTGAACAGCACGCAGCGGCAGCCCCTCGTGGGCGGGCCGTGGCTCGCACCCATGCGGGCACGCGTGAACCCCTGATCCTTCCGTCCGTGGCGGTCCAGGCCGCGGCGGGCATCGAAGGCCATCAGGAATCCCCGCAGTGGATCATCGCGGGGAGGATGTCAAAGAACAAACGCGTTTCGGCACTGCTCCCTGGCGCCTCTAAACTGTGCCCGTGACCGAGAACGCTCAGCAGCAGCCACCCGCGCCCGACACCGAACTGCCGACCCAGTACGCGCCGGCCGATGTAGAGGGGCCGCTGTACGAGCGCTGGGTAGAGCGCGGTTACTTCGAGGCGGACGAGAAGAGCGACAAGCCGTCGTACACGGTCGTCATCCCGCCGCCGAACGTCACCGGCAGCCTCCACCTGGGCCACGCCTTCGAGCACACCCTCATCGACGCCCTGACCCGTCGTAAGCGCATGCAGGGGTTCGAGACCCTGTGGCAGCCGGGCATGGACCACGCCGGCATCGCCACGCAGAACGTCGTCGAGCGGGAGCTCGGCAAGGAAGGCAAGTCGCGGCACGACCTCGGCCGCGAGGCCTTCGTCGAGCGTGTCTGGCAGTGGAAGGCCGAGTCCGGCGGCCAGATCAGCGGGCAGATGCGGCGCCTGGGTGACGGTGTCGCCTGGTCGCGCGAGCGCTTCACGATGGACGAGGGGCTCTCGCAGGCCGTTCAGACCATCTTCAAGCGGCTCTACGACGACGAGCTCATCTACCGCGCCGAGCGCATCATCAACTGGTGTCCGCGCTGTCTGACGGCCATCTCCGACATCGAGGTCGAGTACCAGGACGACGACGGCGAGCTCGTGTCGATGACGTACGGGGAGGGGGACGAGACCATCGTCGTCGCCACCACCCGTGCCGAGACCATGCTCGGTGACACCGCCGTCGCCGTTCACCCCGAGGACGAGCGGTACAAGCACCTGGTCGGCAAGCTCATCAGGCTGCCGCTCACCGACCGCTCCATCCCGGTCGTCGCGGACGAGCACGTCGACCCCGAGTTCGGCACCGGCGCCGTCAAGGTCACCCCGGCCCACGACCCGAACGACTTCGAGATCGGCCAGCGGCACAACCTGCCGTCCATCACCGTGATGGACGAGCACGCCGTCATCACCGCCCATGGCCCCTTCCAGGGCCTGGACCGGCTGGAGGCCCGCTCCGCCATCGTCGCCGCGCTGCGCGCCGAGGGCCGGATCGTCGCCGAGAAGCGGCCGTACGTCCACAGCGTCGGCCACTGCTCGCGCTGCAAGACGACGATCGAGCCCCGCCTGTCCATGCAGTGGTGGGTCAAGGTCGGCCCGCTGGCGAAGGCCGCCGGTGACGCCGTCCGCGAGGGCAAGGTCAAGATCCATCCGCAGGAGATGGAGAAGCGGTACTTCGACTGGGTCGACAACCTCCACGACTGGTGCATCTCGCGGCAGTTGTGGTGGGGTCACCGGATTCCCGTCTGGTACGGCCCGGAGGGTGAAGTCGTCTGCGTCGGCCCCGACGAGCAGCCGCCCACGGGTGAGGGCTGGCACCAGGACACCGACGTCCTCGACACCTGGTTCTCCTCCGGCCTGTGGCCCTTCTCCACGCTGGGCTGGCCCGAGCAGACCGAGTCGCTCGCGAAGTTCTACCCGAACTCCGTCCTGGTCACCGGCTACGACATCCTCTTCTTCTGGGTCGCCCGGATGATGATGTTCGGCCTGTACGCGATGGACGGCACCCCGCCGTTCCACACCATCGCCCTGCACGGCATGGTCCGCGACCAGTTCGGCAAGAAGATGTCGAAGTCCTTCGGCAACGCGGTCAACCCGCTGGACTGGATGGACAAGTACGGCAGCGATGCGCTGAGGTTCACGCTCGCCCGTGGCGCCAACCCCGGCGTCGACGTCCCGATCGGCGAGGACTGGGTCCAGGGCTCCCGCAACTTCGCCAACAAGATCTGGAACGCGACGCGCTTCGCGCTGATGAACGGCGCGACGGTGGACGGCCCGCTGCCGGACCCGTCGGCGATGTCGGCGACGGACCGCTGGATCCTGTCCCGGCTCAACTCCGTCATCGCCGAAGTCGACGCGTTCTACGACGACTTCCAGTTCGCCAAGCTCTCCGACGCCCTCTTCCACTTCGCGTGGGACGAGGTCTTCGACTGGTACGTCGAGCTGTCCAAGACGACGTTCCAGGCGGGCGGCGAGGCGGCCGAGGTCAGCAAGCGGGTCCTGGGCGAGGTCCTGGACGTCACGCTGAAGCTGCTGCACCCGGTGGTCCCGTTCGTCACCGAGACCCTGTGGACCACCCTGACGGGCGGCGAGTCGGTCGTCATCGCCGAGTGGCCGAAGGCTGTGTCTGTTCCTGGTGCTGACGCACCGGGGGGCTTCCGTGACGCGGCCGCCGAGCGGGAGATCGAGTCCCTCCAGTCGGTCATCACCGAGGTCCGCCGCTTCCGCGCCGACCAGGGCCTGCAGCCTGGCCAGCGCGTCCCGGCCCGCCTGACCCTCGACGGCACGGCCCTCGCCCCGCACGAGGCCGCCATCCGCCAGCTCCTGCGTCTCCAGCCGGAGGGCGAGTCCTTCACGGCGACGGCGACCCTCCCGGTCGCCGGTGCCGAGGTCGCCCTCGACCTCTCCGGCACGATCGACGTGGCCGCCGAGCGCAAGCGCCTCGCGAAGGACCTGGCCGCCGCCGAGAAGGAGAAGGCCCAGGCCACGGCCAAGCTCGGCAACGAGGCGTTCCTGGCCAAGGCCCCGGACCAGGTGGTCGACAAGATCCGCGGCCGCCTGGCCAAGGCGGACGAGGACATCGCGCGCATCCAGGCCCAGCTGGACAGGCTGCCGCAGGCGTAGTACGGCACCGATGGCCCCCGGAACTGTCTGGTTCCGGGGGCCAACGCGCGCCCGGGGGCCGGTTTCGCACGACTGCCCGCAGCTGAGCGCCCTGAAGGAACGCGGGGCCCTGTCGATATGCGGCTCCGCCGCGTGGGCGCGACAAGCCACGACCGAACCGCAGCCGGCCGGCACGACCAGCCACCCCGAACCGGCCGCAAGAGCCACCGCACGCTTTGTCACTGCGGCTCCGTAGACTGGCCCCGTGAGCGACAACCCCGGCATCAGTGACACCCCCGACCCCCTCGGCGCCTTCGAAGAGATCATCGCCGAGGAAACCGACCGCGACCCCGACCTCGCGGTCATCGAGGCGGGCAGCCGGACGCTGCGTACCCAGGGCGGCCGGCCGCACGCCGACGTACCCGCGCGCCCCGAGGACCCGGAGGTCGACAAGGCCCTGCGCGAGGTCGAGACGGAGCTGGCCACGCGCTGGGGCGAGACCAAGCTGGAGCCCTCCGTCAGCCGCATCGCCGCGCTGATGGACGTGCTGGGCGAGCCCCAGCGGTCGTACCCGTCCCTGCACATCACGGGCACCAACGGCAAGACCTCCACCGCCCGCATGATCGAGGCCCTGCTGGGCGCCTTCGAGCTGCGCACCGGCCGGTACACCAGCCCGCACGTGCAGTCGATCACCGAGCGGATCAGCCTGGACGGCGCCCCGATCGCCGCCGAGCGGTTCATCGAGACGTACCAGGACATCAAGCCGTACATCGAGATGGTCGACGCGCAGCAGGAGTTCCGGCTGTCCTTCTTCGAGGTGCTCACCGCCATGGCGTACGCGGCCTTCGCGGACGCGCCGGTGGACGTCGCCGTGGTCGAGGTCGGCATGGGCGGCAGCTGGGACGCGACGAACGTGATCGACGGCGATGTCGCGGTGATCACCCCCATCGGTCTCGATCACACCGACCGGCTGGGGGAGACGACGGCGGAGATCGCCGGCGAGAAGGGCGGCGTCATCAAGCAGGGCGCGACCGTGATCCTGGCGCAGCAGCCGGTGGACGCGGCGCAGGTGCTGCTGAAGAAGGCCGTCGAGGTCGACGCGACCGTGGCCCGGGAGGGGCTGGAGTTCGGGGTCGTGGCCCGGCAGGTCGCCGTCGGCGGGCAGCTGCTCACCCTGCGCGGTCTGGGCGGCGAGTACCCCGAGGTGTACCTGCCCCTGCACGGCGGCCACCAGGCGCACAACGCGGCCGTGGCGCTCGCCGCCGTGGAGGCGTTCTTCGGCGTCGGCGCGCTGCGCGCGGAGTCGCTGGACATCGACACCGTGCGCAAGGCCTTCGCGGCCGTCTCCTCGCCGGGGCGGCTGGAGGTCGTACGGCGCTCGCCCACGGTCGTGCTGGACGCGGCGCACAATCCGGCGGGCGCGGAGGCCACCGCCGAGGCCGTGCGGGAGGCGTTCGACTTCAGCCGGCTGATCGGTGTGGTCGGGGCGAGCGCCGACAAGAACGTGCGGGGGCTGCTGGAGGCCTTCGAGCCGATCTTCGCCGAGGTCGTCGTCACGCAGAACTCCACGCCCCGTGCGATGGACGCGGACGAGCTGGCCGCGATCGCCGTCGAGGTGTTCGGCGAGGACCGGGTCCAGGTTGAGCCGCGGCTGCCCGATGCCCTGGAGGCCGCGATCACGCTGGCCGAGGAGGAGGGCGAGTTCGCGGGCGGCGGGGTGCTGGTCACCGGCTCGGTCATCACGGTGGGCGAGGCCCGCCTGCTGCTGGGGAAGGGCTGAGGATTCGTCGTGCGTACGTTGTGTTCATCGACGCTGATCGGTGAGTTCTGCATCATCGGGTTCGCGGGGCTCGTGGCCATGAAGGACCCGGGCCTGTCCACGTCGACGGTGTGGCTGGTCAGCGGTATCGCCATGGTCCTGTGCGTGCTGCTGTGCGGCATGGTGACCCGGCCGGGCGGCGTCGCCCTCGGCTGGGCCCTTCAGCTCGCCCTGATCGCCTCCGGCGTCTTCGTCCCGACGATGTACTTCATGGGTGCGGTCTTCGCGGCCCTGTGGTGGGCGTCGGTGCACTACGGCAGAAAGATCGACGAGGCCAAGGCCCGCTTCGCGGCGCAGGCGGAGTCCTCCTCCGCTACACCTGACGCTGCGTGACAGCAACACGGACACGCCCTGTAACCTCGTCCCACCGCACATGCCAGTCGTAAGGAGCCCCCGTGACTCAGCGCACCCTCGTCCTGCTCAAGCCCGACGCCGTCCGGCGAGGCCTGACCGGCGAGATCATCAGCCGTATCGAGCGCAAGGCCGGCTGGCAGATCACCGCGCTGGAGCTGCGCACCCTGGACCAGGACACGCTGGAGCAGCACTACGGCGAGCACAAGGGCAAGCCCTTCTACGAGCCGCTGGTGGAGTTCATGGCCTCCGGTCCGGTCGTGGCGCTGATCGTCGAGGGCGAGCGGGTCATCGAGGGGCTGCGTGCCCTGGCCGGCCCGACCGACCCGATCGCGGCCGCCCCCGGCTCCATCCGTGGTGACTTCGGCGTGATCGTCCGGGAGAACCTGATCCACGCGTCCGACTCGGAGGAGTCCGCCGAGCGCGAGGTGAAGATCTTCTTCCCGGGCCTCGCCTGAGCCCACCCGGCGGATTTTCCGCGAATTTTTCTGACGGGGCGTCAGTCCTGCTCGGGGACCCTGACCTGGGACGGCCGTACGTTTTCGGCCGTCCCTTGGCATATGCGTTGCCGATCGGGGGAACGTGTGCCCCCGATGGGCCGTCTCCACAAGCGGGGCGGCGCGCCATCAGATGACAATGGCGAAGACCCTCGCGCAGTGTTCGTGCAGGCGCGTTTACGATGGAAGCCTTCACGTCACAGCACCCGCCTCGCCGTCCTGACGTGCCCTCAAAAGTTCGGGAAGGCCAGATGAATCCGGATGGGGAACTCAATGTCGTTCATCGGCCGTGACATGGCTGTCGACCTCGGGACCGCCAACACGCTGGTGTACGTCAGGGGTCGCGGAATCGTACTCAACGAGCCGTCCGTCGTCGCGATCAACACCAACACCGGTGGCATCCTCGCGGTCGGTGCCGAAGCGAAGAAGATGATCGGCCGGACGCCGGGCAACATCGTCGCCGTGCGTCCGCTGAAGGACGGCGTGATCGCCGACTTCGAGATCACCGAGCGGATGCTCCGCTACTTCATCCTGAAGATCCACAAGCGGCGGTATCTCGCCCGGCCGCGGGTCGTCGTCTGCGTGCCCTCGGGCATCACAGGCGTCGAGCGCCGCGCCGTCATCGAGGCGTCCTCCCAGGCCGGTGCCCGCCAGGTGCACATCATCGAGGAGCCCATGGCCGCGGCCATCGGCTCCGGCCTGCCGGTCCACGAGGCCACGGGCAACATGGTGGTGGACATCGGCGGCGGCACCACGGAGGTCGCCGTCATCTCGCTCGGCGGCATCGTCACCGCCCAGTCCATCCGCGTCGCGGGCGACGAACTGGACAACGCGATCATCCAGTACATCAAGAAGGAGTACAGCCTTCTGCTGGGTGAGCGGACGGCCGAGCAGATCAAGATCACGATCGGTTCGGCGTACGACCTCGACGCCGACGAGCACACCGAAGTCCGCGGCCGGGACCTGGTCTCCGGACTGCCGAAGACCGTCGTCATCTCGGCCGCCGAGGTCCGCAAGGCGATCGAGGAGCCGGTCAACGCGATCGTCGACGCGGTCAAGACGACCCTCGACAAGTGTCCGCCGGAGCTGTCCGGCGACATCATGGACAGGGGAATCGTTCTGACCGGCGGTGGAGCGCTGCTGCGCGGCCTGGACGAGCGGCTGCGCCGGGAGACCGGCATGCCGATCCACATCGCCGAGGACCCGCTGGACAGCGTCGCGCTCGGCTCCGGCAAGTGCGTCGAGGAGTTCGAGGCGCTCCAGCAGGTGCTGGACGCCCAGCCGCGCAGATGACGTATCTCTTCGATTCCGCCGTACGAGACGATCTCCTCTCGTACGGCGGATCGTTGATATCGAGGCATAAGCTCCCACACATGGGCCCCTTGGGCTTGCGCTTCGCGAGTGGCGCCTTCAGGGGTCCCCGAATTCCTACTGAGGAAGGGCACGGCCGCCGCACGTGAGGGACACGAAAGAGAGCCGGCTGCTCCTGGTCCTGCTGATCGCCATCGCGTTCGCGCTGATCACGGTGGACATCCGCGGGGGCCGGAACTCACCGGTCGAGGGTGCCCGGCAAGCCGCGGCCGCGGTGTTCGGCCCGATCGAGAACGGGCTGTCCTCGGCAGTCGACCCGGTCGGCAACGCCGTCTCCGCCATCCGTGACTCCGGCAGCCGCCACGACCGGCTCGCCGCACTGGAGAAGGAGAACGCGGCTCTCAAGGCGAAGCTCGGCAGCGACGACCGCAACCGCAGCCGCCTGAGTCAGCTCGACAGGATGCTGAAGATCGCCGGCGAGGGCCAGTACGGCATCAAGGGCGCCCAGGTCATCGCCATAGGGGCGGCGCAGGGCTTCTCCTGGACCATCACCATCGACGTCGGCGCGAACGACGGCATCAAGCGCGACATGACCGTGCTGAACGGCGACGGTCTGGTCGGCCGGGTCACGACCGTCGGCCCGGACACCTCCACCGTGCTCCTCGCCAACGACCCCGACTTCACCGTCGGCACCCGCATGGAGGGCGGCGACGAACTCGGCTTCGCCTCCGGGCAGGGCGACCGCCCGCTGCGCGTGGAACTCCTCAACGGCAAGGCCGAGGTGAAGAAGGGCGACCGGCTCGTCACCTTCGGCTCCCAGGCGGACAAGCCCTTCGTGCCCGGCGTGCCGGTCGGCGTGGTCTCCCGCGTCGACCCCTCCGGCGGCGGCCTCACCCGCACGCTGTACGTCACGCCGTACGTCGGCTTCACCAAGCTCGACCTCGTCGGCGTGGTCGTCGAGGCCCCGAAGAAGGACCCGCGCGACGAGGTCCTGCCGGCCAAGCCCAAGCCGATCCCGACGCCGACGGTGACCGTCACGGTCACCCCCTCGGCCAACGCACCCGCAGCCGGCCAGCAGCAGTAGGAGCTGAGTTTTTCCCATGCGTGTCAACCGGATCCTGCTCTCCAGCGCACTGGTCGTCGTCGCCCTGGTGATCCAGGTGAGCGTCCTCGCCCGGCTGCACCTGCCGGGCGCCGTCCCCGACCTGCTGCTGCTCACCGTCCTCGGCCTCGCCATGGTGTACGGCCATGTGGGCGGCGCCCTCGTCGGCTTCGGCGCCGGCCTGCTCGCCGACCTCGCCCCGCCCGCCGACCACGCGGCCGGCCGCTACGCGCTCGTGCTGTGCGTCATCGGCTACGGCGCCGGACTCATCAAGCCGGAGAACGGCCGCCTGAAGTCGGCGACCGGCCCGATGGCCGTCGTGGTCGCCGCCGCCGTCGGCTCCACGCTGCTGTACGCGGGCGTCGGCGCCCTGGTCGGCGACACCGCGGCCCGTCATGTCGGCCTGACCGGACTGCTGTTCTCGGCCGCCCTGTACGACCTGCTGCTCGCGCCCTTCGTGGTCCCCGGGATCATGTGGCTGGCCCGCCGCTCCGACAACGACCCGCTCGCCGAGACCAGCCCCGCCGCCAAGGCCGGTGACATCTCCTCGGGCTGGCTCTCCTCCGGCACCGGCCTGCGCATCGGCAGCCAGCGCGGCGGCCTCGGCGCCCTGAAGGCCAAGGCCCGCACCCGCTCGACCCGGGTCGGCCGCATCAAGGGGGTCAAGCGGCTGTGAGCGGGCTCAAGTTCACCCGAATGAGGAAGAACCGGCGGAACGTGGCCTCACAGGCTGGTCGTTCATCATGCGTACGCGCACACACGTCCGTGCACTGAGAGGGGGAAACAGCCGCAGTGACCAACATTCCCGAGACCGGACGGACCCCACGGGTCCAGATCCGGCTGGTCGTGATCCAGATCCTCGTCCTGTCCCTCCTCGGCACGCTCGGCGGCCGCCTGTGGTACCTCCAGATCCGGCAGGGCGCCGAGTACCAGAAGGAGGCCTCCGGCAACCACGTCCAGCAGGTCGTCGACCCCGCCGTGCGCGGCGACATCCTGGACGCCCGGGGCGTGCCGCTCGCCGACAACGAGACCCGCCTGGTCGTCTCCGCCTCCCGCACCGACCTGCTCAAGCAGAAGGACGACGGCAAGGCCGTCCTCGCCAAGCTGGCCGGCGTCCTCGGCATCAAGCCCGAGGAGGTCAGGCAGAAGGTCCGGCTGTGCGACGCCAAGACCCCCCAGCCCTGCTGGAACGGCTCGCCGTACCAGCCCATCCCGATCACCGACGAGGCCACCCCCAAGCAGGCCCTGCAGATCCGCGAGCGCGCCGAGGACTTCCCCGGCATCACCGCCGAGCCGGAGGCCGTGCGCCGCTACGCGGGCCCGGGCAAGTCCAACACCGCCCAGGTCCTCGGCTACCTCTCGCCGGTCACCGACGACGAGATCCAGAAGGCCAAGGACACCGACTCGCCCTACCTGCGCTCCGACATGGTCGGCCGCTCCGGCCTGGAGCGCCAGTACGACAAGGTCCTGCGCGGCAAGGCCGGCGTGACCCGCTACGAGGTGGACAACCTCGGACGGGTCATCGGCAAGGCCAAGTCGGACGCCGCCGAATCCGGTTCCAACCTGGTCACCAGCATCGACTCCCGGGTGCAGCGCGTCGCCGAGTACGAGCTGAACAAGGCCATGAAGAAGGCCCGCGAGCAGTTCGACAAGATCACCGGCGAGAACTACAAGGCCGACTCCGGTGCCGTCGTCGTGATGGAGGCCAAGACCGGCCGGATCGTCGCCATGTCCTCCGCACCGACCTACGACCCGAACGTATGGGTCGGCGGCATCTCCGCCAAGGACTACAAGCAGCTCACCGGCAAGGACAGCGACTACCCGCTGCTCAACAGGGCCATACAGGGTCAGGCCGCACCCGGCTCGACCTTCAAGGTGGTCTCCACGGCCGCCGCGGTCCAGGCCGGTTACGTCTGGGACGGCGGCTACCCGTGCACCAGCTCGTACTCGGTGGGCGGCCAGGTCTTCAAGAACTTCGAGGGCGAGAACTTCGGCCCGATCTCCCTCGGCCGGGCCCTGGAGGTCTCCTGCGACACCGTCTTCTACGGCCTCGCGGACAGGGAGTGGAAGCGGGACGGCGGCATCAACCCCAAGAAGGGCCGGCCCAAGGACTACTTCTTCAAGACCGCCCACCAGTTCGGCCTCGGCAAGGAGACCGGCATCGACCTGCCCAACGAGGTCACCGGCCGCGTCCCCGACCGCCAGTGGAAGCTGGACTACTGGAAGGCCAACAAGGACGCCTGGTGCAAGTCCGGCAAGAAGGACGGCTCCTACGTCGAGAAGATCGCGTACGAGAACTGCCTCGAGGGCAACAAGATGCGCGAGGGTGACGAGATCAACTACTCCATCGGCCAGGGCGACACCCTCGTCACCCCGATCCAGGAGGCCGTGATCTACGGCGCCGTCTCCAACGGCGGCACCATGTACCAGCCGACCATCGGCAAGGCGGTCATCAGCCCGGACGGCAGGACCGTCACGCCGATCAAGCCGAAGAAGTCCGGGAAGCTGCCGGTCAGCCAGGCCACCCTCAAGGGCATGAACGACGCCTTCGCGGGCGTCATCACCCGCGGTACCGCCGCCTGGAAGTTCGGCGGCTGGCCCCAGAACAAGATCCCGCTGCACGCCAAGACCGGTACCGCCGAGGTCTACGGCAAGCAGACCACGTCCTGGCTGGCCACCTACTCCAAGGACTACACGGTGATCATGACGATCGCCCAGGCCGGTACGGGTTCCGGAGCCTCCGGTGAGGCCGTGCGCAACATCTACAGCGCGCTCTACGGCGTCCAGGGCGACGGCTCCATCGACAAGAAGAAGGCGCTGCTGCCCGAGCCGGAGAAGGGCCTGCCCAAGGTCCGCACGGACGGCACGATCGCCGCCCCGAAGATCACCGGCGACCCGGGCAAGGACGCCGAGGCCTCCCAGCAGGACAACCCCACCAACGGGGACAACCAGCAACCCGCCACCTCACCGTCGCCCACCACGCGCAACCGCACCACCCGCAGGCGGCCGCGCCTGAAGGGAAGCCGGAGGATGCTCACATGACCGGCGCCAACAGCTTCTCCGTCTCCGGGTACGGCCCCGAGCGGGCCGGCTGGACCAGGATCTTCGCCCGCGACTCCATGGCCCGCCGGCTCGACTGGCCGATGCTGCTCGCGGCCGTCGCGCTGTCGCTGATCGGCTCCCTGCTGGTGTACTCGGCCACCCGCAACCGCAACGAGATCAACCAGGGCGACCCGTACTACTTCCTGCTCCGGCACATCATGAACACCGGCATCGGGCTCACCCTGATGATCGGCACGGTCTGGCTCGGCCACCGCGCCCTGCGCAACGCCGTGCCGATCCTCTACGGCCTGTCGGTCTTCGGCATCCTCGCCGTGCTCACCCCGCTCGGCTCCACCGTCAACGGCGCGCACTCCTGGATCGTGCTCGGCGGCGGCTTCTCGCTCCAGCCGTCCGAGTTCGTGAAGATCACGATCATCCTGGGCATGGCGATGCTGCTCGCGACCCGGGTCGACGCCGGCGACAAGAAGTACCCCGACCACCGCACGGTGGTGCAGTCCCTGGGGCTGGCCGCCGTACCGATCCTGATCGTGCTGCTCATGCCCGACCTCGGGTCGGTCATGGTCATGGTGATCATCATCCTGGGCGTGCTGCTCGCCTCCGGGGCCTCCAACCGCTGGGTCTTCGGCCTGATCGCCGCGGGCGCCATCGGCGCGATCGCCGTCTGGCAGCTGCACATCCTGGACACCTACCAGATCAACCGCTTCGCGGCCTTCGCCAACCCGGACCTGGACCCCGCGGGCGTCGGCTACAACACCAACCAGGCCCGCATCGCCATCGGCTCCGGCGGTCTGACCGGCGCGGGCCTGTTCCACGGCTCGCAGACCACCGGCCAGTTCGTGCCCGAGCAGCAGACGGACTTCGTCTTCACGGTCGCGGGGGAGGAGCTGGGCTTCCTCGGCGCGGGCCTGATCATCTTCCTGCTGGGCGTGGTCCTGTGGCGGGCCTGCCGCATCGCCCGCGACTCGACCGAGCTGTACGGCACGATCGTCGCCGCCGGCATCGTCGCCTGGTTCGCCTTCCAGGCCTTCGAGAACGTCGGCATGACCCTCGGCATCATGCCGGTCACCGGCCTGCCCCTGCCGTTCGTGTCGTACGGCGGCTCGTCGATGTTCGCGGTGTGGGTGGCGGTGGGACTGCTCCAGTCGATCAAGGTGCAGCGGCCGATGTCCGCATGAGGGCGTTCACCGGGTGAATGACGGGAGTTTTCCCGTCATTCACCCGAGATGGCCCCTGCCCTCCCGACCCGTCTGCCACTAGATTCGGTTCATGGCGGATACGAAGCGCGAGATCGAGCGCAAGTACGAATCCGACGACAGCGGGCTGCCCGACCTGACCTGCGTGGGCGGGGTGGCGGACGTCCTCGACAAGGGCCTGGTCGAGCTGGACGCCACCTACTACGACACCGCCGACCAGCGCCTCGCCGCCGCCGCCCTCACCCTGCGCCGCCGCACCGGAGGCTCGGACGCCGGCTGGCACCTGAAGTTCCCGGTCGCCCCCGGGGTCCGCGACGAGATCAGAGCACCACTGTCCGACTCCGTCCCCGACGAGATCGCCGCACTGGTCCGCTCCCGGGTCCGCTGCGCCGAGCTGGTCCCCGTCGTCCGGCTCCGCTCCGCCCGCGACGTACGCCACCTCGTCGACGCCGACGGCGCCCTGCTGGCCGAGGCGAGCGTCGACACCGTGACCGCCGAGCGGCTCACCAGCAAGGGCGGGAGCGCCCAGTGGACCGAGATCGAGGTGGAACTGGCGGACGACGGCGACCCGGCCTTCCTCGACAAGGTCGAGAAACGGCTCCGCAAGGCGGGCGTACGGCCCTCGAAGTCGCCGTCCAAGCTGGCCCGGGCACTGGAACAGACCGGCGGCCGGCGGCCCGGCTCCGGGCGGAGCGCGAAGCCCGTGACGGCCGGCGACCACGTCCTCGCCTACGTCCGCGAACAGCGCGAGGCGATCCTCGGATACGACCCGGGCGTCCGCCGGGACGTACCGGACTCCGTCCACCAGATGCGGGTGGCCACCCGCCGTATGCGCAGCACCTTCCGCACCTTCGGCACGGTCCTCGACCCCGCCGTCACCGACCCGGTCGCCGCCGAGCTGAAGTGGCTGGCCGGCGAGCTGGGCGTGGGCCGCGACCAGGAGGTGCTGTCCGAGCGCCTCATCACGGTCCTCGACAGCATCCCCTCCGCCCTGGTCTCCGGACCCGTACACGAACGGCTCACCACCTGGGCGAGCGCCAGGCACGGCAGCGCCCGCAGCCACCTCATCGCGATACTGGACTCCGCCCGCTACCTGGCCCTGCTCGACACCCTGGACGCCGTCCTCGCCGACCCGCCGCTGCTCGAGAAGGCCGCCGGGAAGCCGGAGAAGGTGATCGCCAAGGCCGTACGCAAGGACCTCGCGAAGGTCTCCCGCCTGGTCACCGGAGCCCTGGACCAGCCGCCCGGCGAGGAGCGCGACGTCGCCATCCACGAGGCCCGCAAGAAGGCCAAGCGCACCCGGTACGCGAGCGAGGCGGCCGTCCCCGCCCTCGGCGGCCCCGCACGCTCCCTGGCCAAGTCCATGAAGTCCCTGACCAGCCTGCTCGGCGAACATCAGGACAGCGTCATGGCCCGCCACACCCTGCGTGAGCTGTCCGCGGTGGCACATGCGGCGGGGGAGAGCGCCTTCACGTACGGCCTGCTGTACGGGCGCGAGGAACAGCGGGCGGCGGCCGTGGAGGCGGAGCTGCCCGGACTGTGGCGGGAGATCACTTCCGGGGCGTCCGTCTGAGCGTACGGGGGAGGCCTCCGCCCGGGTTACGCTTGATGGTCACCCCTGTCAGCTCACGAAGGTTCCCCCGATGTCTGTCGAGTCGGTGTTCCCGCAGCTCGAAGCCCTGCTCCCGCATGTGCAGAAGCCGATCCAGTACGTCGGCGGAGAGCTCAACTCCACGGTCAAGAACTGGGACGAGTGCGACGTCCGCTGGGCGCTCATGTACCCGGACGCGTACGAGGTCGGTCTGCCCAACCAGGGCGTCATGATCCTCTACGAGGTCCTCAACGAGCAGGAGGGCGTCCTCGCCGAGCGCACCTACAGCGTGTGGCCGGACCTGGAGGCGCTGATGCGGGAGCACGCCGTCCCGCAGTTCACCGTGGACAGCCACCGCCCGGTGAAGGCCTTCGACGTGTTCGGCCTGTCCTTCTCCACGGAGCTGGGCTACACGAACATGCTGGCCGCCCTGGACCTCGCGGGCATCCCCCTGGAGTCCAAGGACCGCACGCTCGACGACCCGATCGTCCTGGCCGGCGGCCACGCGGCGTTCAACCCGGAGCCGATCGCGGACTTCATCGACGCGGCGATCATCGGTGACGGCGAGCAGGCCGTGCTCGACATGACGAAGATCATCCGCGAGTGGAAGGCCGAGGGCCGCCCCGGCGGCCGCGAGGAGGTCCTCTTCCGCCTGGCGAAGACGGGCGCGGTGTACATCCCGGCGTTCTACGACGTCGAGTACCTCGCCGACGGCCGTATCGCCCGCGTGGTCCCCAACAAGTCGGGCGTCCCGTGGCGGGTCAGCAAGCACACCGTCATGGACCTGGACGAGTGGCCGTACCCCAAGCAGCCGCTCGTCCCCCTGGCCGAGACGGTCCACGAGCGCATGTCGGTCGAGATCTTCCGCGGCTGCACCCGCGGCTGCCGCTTCTGCCAGGCAGGCATGATCACCCGCCCGGTGCGCGAGCGCTCGATCACGGGCATCGGCGAGATGGTCGACAAGGGCCTGAAGGCGACCGGCTTCGAAGAGGTGGGTCTTCTTTCGCTGTCGAGTGCGGACCACTCGGAGATCGGCGACATCGCCAAGGGCCTGGCGGACCGCTACGAGGAAGACAAGATCGGCCTCTCGCTCCCCTCCACCCGCGTGGACGCCTTCAACGTCGACCTGGCGAACGAGCTGACGCGCAACGGCCGCCGTTCGGGCCTGACCTTCGCCCCCGAGGGCGGCTCGGAGCGCATGCGCAAGGTCATCAACAAGATGGTCTCGGAAGAGGACCTGATCAGGACGGTCTCGACGGCCTACGGCAACGGCTGGCGCCAGGTGAAGCTGTACTTCATGTGCGGCCTCCCCACCGAGACCGACGACGACGTCCTCCAGATCGCCGACATGGCGATGCACGTCATCCAGAAGGGCCGCGAGGTGTCGAAGTCGAACGACATCCGCTGCACGGTCTCGATCGGCGGCTTCGTCCCGAAGCCCCACACCCCCTTCCAGTGGGCCCCGCAGCTCTCGGCCGAGGAGACGGACGCCCGCCTCGAGAAGCTCCGCGACAAGATCCGCGGCGACAAGAAGTACGGCCGCTCGATCGGCTTCCGCTACCACGACGGCAAGCCCGGCATCGTCGAGGGCCTCCTCTCCCGCGGCGACCGCCGCACCGGCGCGGTCATCCGCGCGGTCTACGACGACGGCGGCCGCTTCGACGGCTGGCGCGAGCACTTCTCCTACGACCGCTGGATGGCCTGCGCGGACAAGGCGCTGGCCCCCTTCGGCGTGGACGTCGACTGGTACACGACCCGCGAGCGCACGTACGAGGAAGTCCTCCCCTGGGACCACCTGGACTCCGGCCTCGACAAGGACTGGCTCTGGGAGGACTGGCAGGACGCCCTCGACGAGACCGAGGTCGAGGACTGCCGCTGGACTCCGTGCTTCGACTGCGGTGTGTGCCCGCAGATGGATACGGCCATACAAATCGGCCCGACCGGCAAGAAGTTGCTGCCGCTGACGGTCAAGAACGCTGGTCCGACGCCAGCCGCGAGCGGTCACTCTCACTGACGTGAGCGGGGCACTCGATCGGGTGATTGAGGCGCTGGCGGGGGTGAGCGAGGAGGAGGTGGCGGCTGCGCTTGCCGTGGTCGGCGCTTCGCGCGCTCGTCCGCCGACGTCGCCGGTCGCCTCCCGGACGCCGCTGCCGAGCCCTGGAGGGGCTTCGGAGATCCGTTCAGAGGTGGAGTGGGTCTGAGCTCTTGCCCCACTGAAAGCGTCCGTCGGCTTTTGAGCCCCCTCTCGATTGGGAGGGGGCTCAATGGCATCCCGGGGCAGTCGGGGCCTCGCGGCTGATGCGGTCGTATTCGTGTTCCAGGGGCGGGGGCCTGCGGGAACGGGGATTCCAGTTGCCTATGGCACGTTGATATGCGAGACCGTAATCGGCTGGATACAGTCGGTTCGTTACTCGTGGTTGTGTGTGGTAGCCAGGGTTTGGTCGGTGGTGGCGATTTCAGCGTTTTGTACTCACAGGGCGTTGTTTGTTCCTACGCTTAGCTGCCGACACGGTCGAGTGACGCACAGTTTAGGGGTGGGCATGAGTGCGGAAATTGTCCAGCTGATGGAGCAGGCCGGGCCGTATCTGACGGCGGCACTGGGCGCATACGGAGCCGCTGTGCTCGGCCGGGCCGAAGATGCTGCGGCCGATGCCACCGCGAGCGTCGGGCGGCGGCTTCTGCGGGCGGTGTGGCTCCGCCGCGATATGCAGGGGCGTGCTGAGCTGGAGGTCGCGGTGCAGGATGCCGTAGACGAGCCCGATGGCGCGGATGCGGTGGGGGCGTTGCGACAGCAGATCAAGCGGGCGCTGCGGGAAGACGCCGAGCTACTGCGTGAGGTCGTGGCCTTCCTGCCCGCTGTCGGTGCGACGTCGGTTACGGCCTCCGGAGCCGGGGCAGTCGCGGCGGGCGGGAACATTGGAGTGGCGATCACGGGCAACAAGGCCACTTACCGTCGGCCATGAGCCTGCGGGATGCTGGACGGGCCGAGAGGGTCGCGGCCTCCGGAGCCGGGGCAGTC
Source organism: Streptomyces cellostaticus (assembly GCF_001513965.1). Taxonomy (GTDB): domain Bacteria; phylum Actinomycetota; class Actinomycetes; order Streptomycetales; family Streptomycetaceae; genus Streptomyces; species Streptomyces cellostaticus. The sequence goes on from NZ_KQ948028.1 coordinate 244,661, forward strand.
GCGGCCGGAGGAGACATCGGGGTGGCGATTACCGGCAGCGACATCCGGGTGGTGGTGTTGCCGCCAAGCGCGGTGCGCTGGGCACAAGAGGTGGACGCGCCGCCGGGTGCGTCGAATCTGCCGGCGTCGGCGACTGGGGTGTTCGTCGGTCGGGAGGAGGAGCTCAAGCGGCTGCGTGCGTTGTTGGCCGAAGATGGTGAGGCCGCTGTAACGCAGGTTTCCTCGCGGGCCCAGGCCATCCACGGCCTGGGCGGGATCGGCAAGAGTGCGCTAGCCCTTCACTATGCCCACCAGTACCGGCGTAGCTACACATTGGTGTGGTGGATCCCTGCCGAGTCGAGCGAACAGATCGTTGCCGGGCTTGCCTCGCTGGCGGTGCGGTTGTGCCCACAATGGGCGTCATCGGCGGATGCTGAGCAGCAGGCGGCGTGGGCGATGCTGTGGTTGCAGTGGCATCCAGGCTGGCTGCTGGTCTTCGACAATGTTGAGGACCCGAAGGACCTGCACCACTATCTCGGGGCTCTTTCGGATGGCCATCATCTTGTCACCAGCCGTAAGGCGACCGGCTGGCAGGCTACCGCCCCTACCCTGGCAGTGGGCCTGCTGGAGCCAGCTGCCGCGGTGCAGCTGCTGTGCACGCTCGCTTTCGGGGAAGGACACACTCCTGACGCGGAACAGATTCGCCACGCTGAGGACTTGGTGGCGGAGCTGGGATATCTACCCCTGGCGCTAGAACAGGCAGGAGCTTACCTATATCAGACTGGCACCGACCTGGGTGTCTTCCGAAAGATGCTGGGCAGGGTGCTGGACGCGGCGGCTGATGGTATTGATCCGGAACGCACCATTGCCCGGGTGTGGGAGCATACGCTGATCGCGATCGAGGCTCGCGACCCGCTGGCGCTCATCGTGCTGTACGCCCTGGCTTGGTTCGCCCCGGACGACATCCCCCGTTCCCTGCTCGCCACGTTGGTCCCGGATGCGGCTGGGCTAGGCAACGTACTGGGGGCGTTGCACGCCTACAACCTGATCGCTTTCACCGCCGACCGGCAGGGCATCACCATTCACCGCCTTGTGCAGACTGTGCTGCGTACCCGTACGGCCACGGAACCTGGTACCTACCCTGCTGGCCGGCAGGAGGCTGAACAGGCCGTGAGGCAGGCCATCCCGGAGCAGGACGCCTCAGTGGGCCATAGTGCCCAGTGGGAGCGACTTCTGCCCCACATCGGCGCATTAGCTGTGTCCGCACCAGAGCACAGCCCGGCGTCCGTCGACACGGCCTTCATCTATCACGCCGCTGCGCAGTACCTGCGGCAGCAGGGGCGCGACGCCCATACCATCCAGCTCTGCTCTGCCGCTTTGATCCAATGTGAAAGGGCATTGGGCGATGCTCATCCCGATACTTTGGCAAGCCGTAACAACCTTGCGAGCGCCTACCGGGCTGCGGGGGACTTCGGGCGGGCGATTTCGTTGTTTGAGGCCACGCTTGTTCAGTGCGAGAAAGTGTCGGGAGACGCCCACCCCAAGACCCTGCAAAGCCGTAACAATCTCGCTGGCGCCTACTATGAGGCGGGTGAACTGAGACGGGCGATTTCGTTGTATGAGGCCACGCTTGCCCAGTGTGAGAAGGTGTTGGGTGGTGTTCATCCCGATACTCTGGCAAGCCGTAACAACCTAGCCAGTGCCTACCAGGCGGCGGGGGATTTGAGGCGGGCGATTCCGCTGATGGAGGCCACGCATGCCCAGTGCGCGCAGGTGTTGGGCGACACGCACCTTGGCACTCTGGCCAGCTGTAGCAACCTGGCGCTTGCCTACTGGGCGGTGGGGGATTTAACGCGGGCGATTCCGCTGATGAAGGCTACCCGCGCGCAATACGAGAAGGTGTTGGGAGATGCCCACCCCGACACCTTGCAAAGCCGGAACAATCTTGCCATTGCCTACCAGGCGGTGGGGGATTTGGAACAGGCGATTCTGCTGTTCGAAGCCATCCTTGCTCAGCGCGAGCAGGTGTTGGGCGACGCTCACCCCCATACTCTGATCAGTCGTAACAACCTCGCGTACTCCTACCACATGGCGGGTGATTTGGAGCGGGCGATTCCGTTGTTCGAGGTCACGCTTGCCCGGCGCGAGCAGGTGTTGGGAGACGCTCATCCCGATACGCTGATCAGCCGAAATAACCTCGCCCTTGCTTACCTTGCGGCGGGTGATTTAGAACGGGCAGTTCCGCTGTTCGAGGCCACGCTTGCCCAGCGCGAGCAGGTGTTGGGCGGTGTTCACCCTGATACCTTGTCTAGCCGCAACAACCTAGCCGGTGCCTACCAGTCGATGGGTGATTTGGAGCAGGCGATTTCGTTGTTCGAGGTCACACTCGCCCAGCGAGAGTACGTTTCGGGCGAGAATCATCCCGGTACTATGACCAGTCGTAACAACCTCGCGTACTCCTACCACATGGCGGGTGATTTGGAGCGGGCGATTCGGCTGTATGAGGCCACCCTCGTTCAACGCGAGCAGGTGTTGGGTGATGTCCACCCCGACACTCTACAAAGCCGTAACAACCTTGCCCTCGCGTACCAAGCCGTGGGTGATTTGGAGCGGGCAATTCCTCTATTCGAGGCCACGCTTGCCCAGTGCGAGCAGGTGCTGTGCGCCACTCACCCCTACACCCTGACAGCTCGTAGTAATCTCGCCCATGTGCGCAAACCATGACAAGAGCGGCGTCGCTTACATCACGACTGACGCCGTGAAAACTTCCTAGCCTTCCAATCGAAGCTCGGGGAGGCGGTAGATGCGCTTGATGAGCTGATGTAGGCCCTTCGAGATGGAGAACCTCTGAGCGAGGTGTGCGGATGCACTACCGGCCGAAGGATTGCAGCAGCAGTACAGCAGTGGAGTACAGCGACCTCCACCACCGGCAGCTAGTGCGAGTGGCCGTCATCCTTTCTCTCCGGCAGACTGCGAGTGATGATCTTTGTTCTGCTGAATCTCACCGGGTGAAGCCTGTTCAGGTTTGACCTTACCCAGAATGCCCACCTTACCCTTATCTTCGACTTCCAGGAATTCATGCATGCGTGTACCAGTTGCAAGAATTTCCTTCGCGATAAGTACTAGTAGTTCCTCTCTGTGTTCCTCGCTCAGTCGACTGGTGATGCGCTCGGCGGTTAGGAAGTAGTTGTTCAAAACTGGCTGGTTGAAATACTGATTCAGTTGCCTTATCGAGCGATCATAGACGTTGATGTAAGTTCGGCCGAGGTATCCCGTAAGGGCTGCACTGACGGCGGCCAGGGACCCAAGGAAAAGCCGATCACCGCTCGAAGTCTTCGCGAACGAAGCAACCAATGTTGCCACGATTACGCAGAGGCCGATTGCCATGGCTGTCAAGGCGGCACGAAACGACTTATTGGCTTGCCGTGTCGCGATCTCGTGATATTGATCCAATAGTACGCGGTTAAAGTTGATAAGGCTCGGCAATTCGACACGCTCCCGGAGTCGGTCGGCTGCTGTCTCAAGCCTTTGGAGCTCCCTCCTCCGCTCCCGCTCGCGCCGCTTCAGCAACATGATCATTGCAATGAACCCAGCGGCGATTGCCGCTGCGGCTACTGCTAGAACGAGCTGCCATAGCCATGGCGGCCCCTTCGAACTCTTCTTGTTTCCGACCCAGGAGATGATGATCAGAATGAGTAGGATAGTGCCGAGCCAGTTCGCTATTTTTCCCCCAGTTCCGGAGCCAGTGTCGGATGGGGTCTCTTGCTCCTCCGGCTTCGACTCTTGCTGCTCGGTCGGCTCTTGGCTGTCGAGCTTCGGCTCTCGGTCCTTGACCACCTCTGCTTGACTAGGTTCGACTGCCGCACCAATCCGCTTGTTCGTTGCGGGATCCTCGGGCTCGTTAGAGTCACTGCTCATGTTGGATCACCCTGAATTCATGGGCCACTCTGAGCGCGGCATAGGAGAACGCCAGCTCCCAGGCTTTTCGCCAGAGTCTCCAATAGCATTAAATGCCTTTCATTGAGGCTTTCAGGTCCTGGAGCGTCCAAAGCCAATACGCCAAAGAGTGTGCTTCCGGAGTGCACTGGATACATAGCGAAGGATTTAAACTGGCTATCAGGCGGCTAGGAAGCCGCACTTTTGGTGAGGTCGGCCTCTAGGAAGCCTCTTCCTTGCTTCGCGTGATTTATAATGAGGCGTCCGTAATTTGTTCGCGTCGTTAGATCGTCCGGACTCTCGGAGCCCGCTGAGTGCTGTGCTGCACATCGAAGAGCTCGGGATGTGAAGTCGTAGTAGGAAGCGCGTACGCCTAGCACATCGCGGGCGCCATGAGTGGCCGAGGTTACAGCTTTTCCCTTAAGTGCCTCTTCGCGATTTGTTCTCAATGATGGAGCCAGTCCACCGATAAGGTGTATGTATTGGGCGACAGGAAGCACGACTTCCTTAATGGCTTGGTGTGTTCTTTCCTGCGCAAACTGCTCTTGCTGAGATCGCAGGCGAGCATTCTCGGCTTCCTGGCTCTTTTGCTCACGGATCGGCAACCACACGGCAAACCCTGCCGATACGGCACCGCCAATCGTGATTAGCCATTTCACCCAAGTGGCCCAATGATTGTCTCCAGCTAAGATCTGGAGGACGTACGCTACTGCGGAGAGAAAGCCGGAGAGCGCTGTAAACTTCTGCCATCGAACCCATGAGGCAGGTTTCCACCAAGGCATAAGACCATCGACCTTCTGATGGATATTGTGGCTTTCAAGACCTTTGTTTCACTCTTTCTTGCTAGACGTAGGATCAGCTGGAGGCTGGTATGGCGAGATTGAAGGTGCGTCACTCTTCTTGCCTTAAGAGGCTCTTCTCTTGCCTTAAGAGGCTCTTCCAGTCCCTCATGCCCGCTGAGCGAAAAGCGAGCTTTGATGGGCCAACAGAGTGAGAGGCAGGGCAGTCTGCGTCCCACCGCCGGGCGATCGGCAAGTGGGCTGTCCCCGCCGCCAACAGGTACGCCAGATCTGGAGGACTGCAGAAGGGGCGGTATCGTCCCGCGCTACGAGTCCTCGGTACGGTCGTAGTCGTATCCGGCGGGCGCGGGTTGGTCACCCATGGGCGTGCGCCGGTTGATCGCGCGCGACTAGGGGAGCTGGTACGGGCATGGCGGTTGACGCTGCTCGATCGGAAGACGGGTTCACGTCGGCGAGGGCTACGCGGGTGATGACTGCCGCGTGCCGGGCTGCGGGGCTCGATGACAGAGGCGCGGAGCTGATCCGTCTCGGGGAGAACGCGCTGTTTCGGCTGGCTTCGGCGCCGGTGATCGTGCGCGTGGCGCGGGGCGAGGAGTGGCTGCCGAAGGCCCGAGTGGAAGTCGCAGTCTCCCGCTGGCTGACCCGTGAGGGTTTCCCGGCCACACGAATCATCGAGGATCTTGAGCAGCCGCTCTTGGTTGACGGCCATCCGGTGACCTTCTGGCATCTGATCGTGGAGGGGGACCGGAAGGCAACCTACGGGGAGTTGGGCGGCATCCTTCGGGATCTGCACTCCATGACGGTGCCGGCGGGGCTAGAA
>NZ_KQ948029.1:0-32330 GCF_001513965.1 Streptomyces cellostaticus
CGCGGCGCCGCCGGGGAGACCTCCACGGCGTCCCGATCCAGATCACCGGCCCTGCCCCACCTCATGCTCCGGCGTCGTGTCCGCCGCCACTCCCGCCGACGGAGAGCCCTCCACGGCGTCCCGGTTCAGGACACCGGGCCTTGCCCGCACCGTCTGTTCCGGCGTGGTGCCCGCCGCCGCCGGCCAGCGGCGAGACCGGTTCGGGTGCGCGCGCTCGTGCCCGACGAGGCCGACCGGCCGCCGTGCCGGGGCTGGGGCTCGTGCCCGACCAAGCCGACCGACCGCGCGCCTGGGCCGGGGCTCCCGCCCGCCGAGGTCGGCCGGCCGCCGTGCCCGGCCCGCGGCCCGTGCCGTCACCCCGGTCCAGTGTCTGCGGCCGCGCGGCGGTGCTTCTCCGCCACGCGAGCGGGTCCGGGCGGTGAGGGGAATGTGACGGCAGGACCTTGCCGTCGGCCTCCTCGTGTTCGGGCCGGCGGCTCGACCGTGGCTCGTGCCGGGCCGTGGTGTGCCACTGGTCGTACTCCACCGGGCCACGTGCCCGGCCCTACGGGTATTCCGACGAGGCACGAGCCGCTCCGGCGAAAGTGGCCGATGAGCCGAGTTCGGCCGCAACGGCGGCACGCTCCGTGAGAACACGGGCACCGCCGTGCCCCAGGAGGCTGAGGCAGGAGTTCCCGTATGACCGTGACCTTGACCGCCGGCAGCGACGGAAGTCAGCGAGGCGACGGGATCTCCGGGCAGCGGCAGCGAAATCGACACCTCCGAGTTCGCTGCTCGCGGCCCCCTCGCCGACGTCCCCGTTCTCTCGCCGCCGCGGCCGGCACCCCCTGACGCGCCGCCACCCCCCAGCCGTTCCCCCGCCCGACCGGCCGCCGTACCCCCTACAAGGAACCTGGAGAGCCATGTCCCGCCGCCTGTTCACCTCGGAGTCCGTGACCGAGGGTCACCCCGACAAGATCGCCGACCAGATCAGCGACGTCATCCTGGACGCGCTGCTGCGCGAGGACCCGGCGTCCCGCGTCGCCGTCGAGACGCTCATCACCACCGGCCAGGTGCACGTGGCGGGCGAGGTCACGACCACGGCGTACGCGGACATCCCGGCCCTGGTGCGCGACAAGATCCTCGAGATCGGCTACGACTCCTCGAAGAAGGGCTTCGACGGCGCCTCCTGCGGCGTCTCGATCTCCATCGGCGCGCAGTCCCCGGACATCGCGCAGGGCGTCGACACCGCGTACGAGAAGCGGGTCGAGGGTGACGACGACGAGCTGGACAAGCAGGGCGCGGGCGACCAGGGCCTGATGTTCGGCTACGCCAGCGACGAGACCCCGAACCTGATGCCGCTGCCGGTCGAGCTGGCCCACCGCCTCTCGCGCCGCCTGGCCGAGGTCCGCAGGGACGGCACCGTCCCCTACCTGCGCCCGGACGGCAAGACCCAGGTCACCATCGAGTACCAGGGCAGCCGCCCGGTCCGCCTCGACACGGTCGTGGTCTCCTCGCAGCACGCGAGCGACATCGACCTGGGCTCGCTGCTCACGCCCGACATCCAGGAGCATGTCGTGCAGTACGTCCTCGACAAGCTCGCGGAGGACGGCATCAAGCTGGAGACCGAGGGTTACCGGCTGCTGGTCAACCCGACCGGCCGGTTCGAGATCGGCGGTCCGATGGGCGACGCCGGCCTGACCGGCCGCAAGATCATCATCGACACCTACGGCGGCATGGCCCGCCATGGCGGCGGCGCCTTCTCCGGCAAGGACCCGTCCAAGGTGGACCGTTCGGCCGCGTACGCGATGCGCTGGGTCGCCAAGAACGTCGTGGCGGCGGGCCTGGCCTCCCGCTGTGAGGTTCAGGTCGCCTACGCCATCGGCAAGGCCGAGCCGGTCGGCCTGTTCGTCGAGACCTTCGGCACCGCGACCGTTCCGCAGGCCGACATCGAGCGGGCCATCTCCGAGGTCTTCGACCTGCGCCCGGCCGCCATCATCCGCGACCTCGACCTGCTCCGCCCGATCTACTCCCAGACTGCCGCCTACGGCCACTTCGGCCGCGAACTGCCCGACTTCACCTGGGAGAAGACCGACCGCGCCGAGCGGCTCAAGGCCGCGGCCGGACTCTGACCCGCCCTCACCAACCGACGACCGGCCCCAGACCGGCCGGCCGGCCGAACGGCCTCTGCCTCGGCCCACGCACCCAACGGGAGTGCTCACGTGCGTATCGCGGTGTCCGGCTCGATCGCCACGGACCATCTGACGGTGTTTCCCGGGAGGTTCACGGACCAGCTGATCCCCGGTCAACTGGACCATGTCTCCCTGTCGTTCCTCGTCGACGACCTCGAAGTACGGCACGGCGGCGTCGCCGCCAACATCGCCTTCGGGCTCGGCGGCCTCGGCCTCAGACCGCTCCTGATCGGTGCGGTCGGCACCGACTTCGGGCCGTACGAGGTCTGGCTCAAAGACCACGGCGTCGACACCGGCGGCGTCCTGGTCTCCGACGAACGGCAGACCGCCCGGTTCATGTGCACCACCGACCAGGACGCCAACCAGATCGCCGCGTTCTACACGGGCGCCATGGCCGAGGCGCGCGACATCGACCTGGCGGCCCTGGTCGGGGACTCCTCGGCCGACCGCGGCGCCCGGCCGGACCTGGTCCTGATCGCGCCCAACGATCCCGAGGCGATGGTCCGCCACACCCGGCAGTGCCGGGAGCTCGGCATCCCGTTCGCCGCCGACCCCTCGCAGCAGCTCGCCCGCCTCGACGGCGCGCAGGTGCGAGACCTGGTGGACGGCGCCCGCTGGCTCTTCACCAACGAGTACGAGGCCGCCCTGCTGCTCGAACGCACCGGCTGGACCCAGGACGAGGTGCTCGACCGGGTCGGCACCTGGATCATCACGCTCGGCGAGCACGGCGCTCGCGCCGAACGCGCGGACGGCACCTCCCTCCACGTCCCCGCCGTGCCCGACGTCCCGGTCGCCGATCCGACCGGCGTCGGCGACGCGTTCCGGGCCGGCTTCCTCGCCGCCACCGTCCGGGGCCTGCCCCTGACGGCCGCGGCCCGGCTCGGCTGTGCGGTCGCGGCCGAGGTGATCCGCACCGTCGGATCCCAGACGTACGAGGCCACCCCCGGCCGGCTCCTCGCCAACCTCACGGCCGCGTACGGCCCCGATGCCACCGCGGAGATCGCACCCCACCTGGGGGCGGTCGCGCGCGAGGGCGGCGACGCCTCGTGACGGCGGTGCCCGAAACCCTCAGGGAGGCACTCGCCACCCGGGTGGTGGTGGCGGACGGCGCGATGGGCACGATGCTCCAGGCGCAGGACCCGAGTCTGGACGATTTCGAGCAGCTGGAGGGCTGTAACGAGATCCTCAACGTCACCCGGCCGGACATCGTGCGGTCGGTGCACGAGGCGTACTTCGCGGTCGGTGTCGACTGCGTGGAGACGAATACGTTCGGCGCCAACCACGCCTCCCTGGGCGAGTACGACATCGCGCACCGGATCTTCGAGCTGTCGGAGGCGGGTGTGCGGATCGCCCGCGAGGTGGCCGATGAGTTCACCGCCTCGACGGGTCAGCAGCGCTGGGTGCTGGGCTCGATGGGGCCGGGCACGAAGCTGCCCACCCTCGGCCACGTCCCGTACACCACGCTGCGCGACGCCTACCAGCAGAACGCGGAGGGCATGATCGCCGGTGGCGCGGACGCGCTGCTGGTGGAGACGACGCAGGACCTGCTCCAGACCAAGGCGGCGATCCTGGGCGCCCGGCGTGCCCTGGAGGCGGCCGGGGCGGATCTGCCGGTGATCTGCTCGGTGACCGTGGAGACGACCGGCACCATGCTGCTCGGCTCCGAGATCGGCGCGGCGTTGACGGCGCTGGAGCCGCTGGGCATCGACATGATCGGCCTGAACTGCGCCACCGGTCCGGCCGAGATGAGCGAGCACCTGCGCTACCTGGCCCGGCACTCCCGCATCCCGCTTTCCTGCATGCCGAACGCCGGTCTGCCGGTGCTGGGCAAGGACGGGGCGCACTATCCGCTGTCGCCCGGGGAGCTGGCGGACGCGCAGGAGACGTTCGTCTCCGACTACGGGCTGTCGCTGGTGGGCGGCTGCTGCGGTACGACGCCGGAGCATCTGCGGCAGGTCGTGGAGCGGGTCCGTGGCACGCAGCCCACGTTGCGTGATCCGCAGCCCGAGCCCGGGGCGGCGTCGTTGTACCAGACGGTGCCGTTCCGCCAGGACACCTCGTACATGGCGATCGGTGAGCGCACCAACGCCAACGGGTCGAAGAAGTTCCGCGAGGCCATGCTGGAGGGTCGCTGGGACGACTGTGTGGAGATGGCCCGCGACCAGATCCGCGAGGGCGCGCACATGCTCGACCTGTGCGTGGACTACGTCGGCCGCGACGGCGTCGCCGACATGCACGAGCTGGCCGGCCGTTTCGCCACCGCCTCCACGCTGCCGATCGTGCTGGACTCGACCGAGGTCGACGTCATCCAGGCCGGGTTGGAGAAGCTGGGCGGCCGCGCGGTCATCAACTCCGTCAACTACGAGGACGGCGACAGCCCCGACTCCCGCTTCGCCAAGGTCACCGAGCTCGCCCAGGAGCACGGGGCGGCGCTGATCGCGCTGACCATCGACGAGGAGGGGCAGGCCCGCACCCCGGAGAAGAAGGTGGAGATCGCCGAACGGCTGATCGCAGACCTGACCGGGAACTGGGGGATCCACGAGTCGGACATCCTCATCGACACGCTCACGTTCACGATCTGCACCGGGCAGGAGGAGTCCCGCAAGGACGGTATCGCCACCATCGACGCGATCCGCGAGCTGAAGCGCCGGCATCCGGACGTGCAGACGACGCTGGGCCTGTCCAACATCTCCTTCGGCCTCAACCCGGCCGCCCGCATCCTCCTCAACTCCGTCTTCCTGGACGAGTGCGTCAAGGCGGGCCTGGACTCGGCGATCGTGCACGCCTCCAAGATCCTGCCCATCGCCCGCTTCGACGAGGAGCAGGTGCAGACCGCCCTCGACCTGATCTACGACCGTCGCCGCGAGGGCTACGACCCCCTCCAGAAGCTCATGCAGCTTTTCGAGGGCGCCACCGCGAAGTCCCTGAAGGCCGGCAAGGCCGAGGAACTGGCCGCGCTGCCGCTCGAGGAGCGCCTCAAGCGCCGCATCATCGACGGCGAGAAGAACGGCCTGCAGCAGGACCTGGACGAGGCCCTGCAGGAACGCAAGGCGCTGGACATCGTCAACGACACCCTGCTGGAGGGCATGAAGGTCGTCGGCGAGCTGTTCGGCTCCGGCCAGATGCAGCTGCCGTTCGTCCTCCAGTCCGCCGAGGTCATGAAGAACGCGGTCGCCCACCTCGAACCGCACATGGAGAAGTCGGACGCCGAGGGCAAGGGCACCATCGTGCTGGCCACCGTGCGCGGTGACGTGCACGACATCGGCAAGAACCTCGTGGACATCATCCTGTCCAACAACGGCTACAACGTGGTCAACCTCGGCATCAAGCAGCCCGTCTCCGCGATCCTGGAGGCGGCCGAGGAGCACAAGGCCGATGTGATCGGCATGTCGGGGCTGCTGGTGAAGTCCACGGTGATCATGAAGGAGAACCTGGAGGAGCTCAACCAGCGCAAGCTGGCGGCGACCTACCCGGTGATCCTCGGCGGCGCCGCCCTCACCCGCGCCTACGTCGAACAGGACCTGCACGAGATCTACGAGGGCGAGGTCCGCTACGCCCGCGACGCCTTCGAGGGCCTGCGCCTGATGGACGCCCTGATCGCGGTCAAGCGCGGAGTGCCCGGAGCCACCCTGCCCGAGCTGAAGCAACGCCGCGTACCACGGCGGGAACTGACCGTCGAGGAACCCGAGGACGTCGGCCGCTCGGACGTCGCCACCGACAACCCCGTGCCGGCCCCACCGTTCTGGGGCACCCGTGTCATCAAGGGCATCCAGCTCAAGGAGTACGCGTCCTGGCTGGACGAGGGTGCCCTGTTCAAGGGCCAGTGGGGGCTCAAGGGTGACAGCATCGAGAGCGAGGGCCGGCCGCGGCTGCGGATGTGGCTCGACCGGCTGCGGACGGAGAACCTGCTCGAAGCAGCCGTGGTCCACGGCTACTTTCCTTGTGTGTCCAAGGGCGACGACCTGATCATCCTGGACGAGACAGGCAGCGAGCGGACCCGCTTCACCTTCCCCCGCCAGCGCCGCGGCCGCCGGCTGTGCCTGGCCGACTTCTTCCGCCCGGAGGAGTCGGGGGAGACGGACGTGGTCGGGCTCCAGGTGGTCACCGTGGGCTCGAGGATCGGTGAGGCCACGGCCGAGCTGTTCGCCTCCGACTCCTACCGCGACTACCTCGAACTGCACGGCCTGTCCGTGCAGTTGGCCGAGGCGCTCGCCGAGTACTGGCACGCCCGCGTCCGCGGCGAACTCGGCATCGACGGCAGCGATCCGTCGGCGATGGAAGGCATGTTCCGCACGGAGTACCAGGGCTGCCGCTACTCGCTCGGCTACCCGGCCTGCCCCGACCTGGAGGACCGCGCCAAGATCGCGCAGCTCCTCGGACCGGAGCGGATCGGCGTCCACCTGTCGGAGGAGTTCCAGCTCCACCCCGAGCAGTCCACCGACGCCATCGTCGTCCACCACCCCGAGGCCAGCTACTTCAACGCCGGAGGCCGCGCATGACGACGTTCTCCTTCGAGTTCTTCCCGCCGAAGACGGCCACGGGCGAGCAGGCTCTGTGGCAGGCCGTCCGCCGCATCGAACCGCTCGCTCCCGACTTCGTGTCCGTCACCTACGGTGCGGGAGGCTCCTCACGGGAGCGCACCATCGAGGTCACCAAACGGATCGTGTCCGAGACGACGCTGCGCCCGGTGGCGCACCTGACGGCCGTCGGGCACTCGGTGGCCGAACTGCGCCGCATCATCGGCCAGTACGCGGACGCCGGAGTGCGCGACGTGCTCGTGCTGCGCGGCGACCCGCCCGGCGACCCCAAGGGGCCGTGGGAGCCGCACCCGGATGGCTTCACCCACGCGTACCAACTGGTCGAACTCGTGCGATCCCTGGGGGAGTTCACCATCGGGGTGGCGGCGTTCCCGGAGCAGCACCCGCGCTCGCCCGACTGGGACAGCGACATCCGGCACTTCGTGGCCAAGTGCCGCGCGGGCGCGGACTACGCCATCACCCAGATGTTCTTCGACGTGGAGGACTACGTGCGGCTGCGCGACCGGGTCGCGGCGGCGGGCTGCACGACGCCGATCATCCCGGAGATCATGCCGGCCACCGACGTCCGGCAGATCCGGCGCTTCGCCGAACTCTCCGACGCCGCCTTCCCGGAGGATCTGGCCCACCGTCTCGAAGCCGCCCGCGAGCGGCCCGACGACGCATACCGGATCGGGGTCGACCACGCCACCGCCATGGCGGACCGGCTGCTCGCCGAGGGTGCCCCCGGCCTGCACTACATCACGCTCAACAAGTCCACAGCTGCGTTGGACATCCACCGCAACGTACTGAACAGCACAAGGAGCCTTCATGCCCGCTGAGTTCACCGACTTCAAGGTCGCCGACCTCTCCCTGGCCGAGTTCGGCCGCAAGGAGATCACGCTGGCCGAGCACGAGATGCCGGGCCTGATGGCGATCCGCAAGGAGTACGCCGACGCCCAGCCGCTGGCCGGGGCCCGCATCACCGGCTCGCTCCACATGACGGTCCAGACGGCCGTGCTCATCGAGACCCTGGTTGCCCTGGGCGCCGAGGTCCGCTGGGTGTCCTGCAACATCTTCTCCACCCAGGACCACGCCGCTGCCGCGATCGCCGCCGCCGGCATCCCGGTCTTCGCCTGGAAGGGCGAGACCCTGGAGGAGTACTGGTGGTGCACCGAGCAGGCGCTGACCTGGCCGGGTCACGCGGGCCCGAACATGATCCTGGACGACGGCGGTGACGCCACCCTCCTCGTCCACAAGGGCGTCGAGTACCAGAAGACGGGCGAGCTGCCGGAGGCGTCCAACGAGGAACTCGCCGTCGTCCGCGCGCTGCTGGAGAACAGCACCATCGACTGGTCGGCCCTCGCCGCGCAGATCCGTGGGGTGACGGAGGAGACCACGACGGGTGTGCACCGTCTGTACGAGATGCAGCGCGACGGCACTCTGCTGTTCCCCGCGATCAACGTGAACGACGCGGTGACGAAGTCGAAGTTCGACAACAAGTACGGCTGCCGGCACTCGCTGGTGGACGGCATCAACCGGGCCACGGACGTGCTGATCGGCGGCAAGACCGCGGTCGTGTGCGGCTACGGCGATGTCGGCAAGGGCTGTGCGGAGTCGCTGCGCGGCCAGGGCGCCCGGGTGATCGTCACCGAGATCGACCCGATCTGCGCGCTGCAGGCGGCGATGGACGGCTACCAGGTCACCACGCTCGACGAGGTCGTCGAGACCGCCGACATCTTCATCACCACGACCGGCAACAAGGACATCATCATGGCCTCGGACATGGCCAGGATGAAGCACCAGGCGATCGTGGGGAACATCGGCCACTTCGACAACGAGATCGACATGGCCGGCCTGGCGAAGATCCCGGGGATCGTGAAGGACGAGGTCAAGCCGCAGGTCCACACCTGGAAGTTCTCCGACGGCAAGGTGATCATCGTGCTGTCCGAGGGCCGCCTGCTGAACCTCGGCAACGCCACCGGTCACCCGTCGTTCGTGATGTCCAACTCGTTCGCGGACCAGACGCTGGCCCAGATCGAGCTGTTCACCAAGCAGTCCGAGTACCCGGTCGGCGTGTACACGCTGCCCAAGCACCTGGACGAGAAGGTCGCCCGTCAGCACCTGGACGCGCTCGGCGTGAAGCTGACGACGCTGCGCCCGGAGCAGGCGGCGTACATCGGTGTCGCGGTCGAGGGCCCCTACAAGCCGGACCACTACCGCTACTGACCACCGATCACCGGGCACTGCCGCATACGAGGCCGCCGGGGCGCATTGCGCCTCGGCGGCTTACGGCGGCGCGGGCCGCTACAGTGCCGCCTCCAGCGCGAGGCAGGCTTCGTAGTCCGGCAGGATGCCCGACTCCAGCGCCTGGGCCAGGGTGGGGGCCGCGATGTCGCGGTCGGACAGGACCGGCTCGACGCCGTCGAGCGTGAGGGGCAGCCCGAGCGCCGGGTCCAGCGGGGAGACGGCGAGCTCGTTCTCCGCCACGTACGGCCCGGACATGAGGTACACCATCGTGGTGTCGTCCTCGTGGGCGACGAACACATGGCCCACTCCGACCGGCAGATACGTGGACCGGAAGCTCTCCTGGTCGAGCCGGACCGTGTCCCACGTGCCGAAGGTGGGCGACCCCACCCGGAGGTCGACGACGAAGTCGAGCGCCCGGCCCCGCCCGCAGTAGACGTGCTTGGCCATGCCCGGCGGCGTCGAGGTGAAGTGCACACCGCGCACCACACCTCGGCGCGACTGGCTCTGGCAGGTCTGGAAGACGGGGAAGCCGTGCCCGGTCGTCTCGGCGAACTGAGGTTGCTGATACGTCGTCACGAACAGGCCGCGACGGTCGGGGTACACCGTGGGGGTGAACTCGAAGGCGCCCTTGATGGCGAGTTCCCGGACGGTCGTGGGCGCTGTCGCGCCGGTCTGTCGAGTCGTCATCACAGCTGCCGGCGATCCGGTCACTCGCCCCACTTCATGTAGATGACCGGCGGCTCGCGGCCGGGCAGCTGGCGCAGGGGTGCGCAGTCGAGGCCGAAGACCTCCTGCAGCGCCGTGGTCTCACCGGGCCACTTGGGGTGGGCCAGCTCGTCGAACGCGAGGATGCTCCCCTTGGTCAGGTGCGGCCGGATCGCCTCCAGCAGTTCCTTGGTCGGCTGGTAGAGATCCAGGTCGAAGTAGGCCATGGCGACGACCGTCTCCGGGTTGTCCTCCAGGTACTGCGGAACGGTCTCGCGCACGTCGCCCTGGACGACGAAGGAGCGCTGGGTGTGCCCGAACGGCTCGGAGGCCTCGTGGGCCGCCAGGACCTCGCGCAGGTGGTCGACCTCGTTGTCCGGAACCGCGAAACGCCCGGGGACGGCGCTGGTGCTGACCTTGTCGACGTCCTTGATGTCCTCGGGGAAGCCGGTGAAGGTGTCGAAGCCGATGATGCGCCGCAGCGAGTTGTACGGCTCGTAGATGCTGCGCAGGGCCGTGAGCGTGGCCAGGTGACGGCCGTGCAGCACACCGAACTCCATGATGACGCCCGGGACTTCGGGCAGCATGCGGTACAGCGCGTCCATGGAGAGCAGGTCGGCGAGCTGGTGGCGGCGCAGGTAGACCGGCAGGTTGTCGATCAGGTACTTCGGCGGGATGGGGCTTTCGACGAGGAGCTTCGTGAGCCGCTCACGCGCGTCGCGTTCCTGATCCGACTCGTGGGGAACGATGCGCGGGTCGGTGAAGCCGTCCTTGGCCATGAGGGGCTGTTCCTTTCGACGGTGGGTCAGAAAAGCCAGAGCGTTGTCACGGTGGTTCAGCCACAGGTGGCGCGGGACGGTCGCGCAGGGGCGGCGATGCCGTACGGCACCGCCGCCCTCTGCCCCTACGGACCGTCCCCTGGGTGATCAACCCGGGGATCGTCCCACGGGGCGCTACGGCACAACAGCCGGATCAGCCGCGGATGGAGCCGTTCTCCAGGCGCACTGTGCGCCCGCTGAACCGCCGTTCGAGCATGCGGTCGTGGGAGACGACGACCAGTGCTCCCCGGTAGTGCGACAGGGCCTCTTCGAGGTCCTCCACCAGCGCCGGTGACAGGTGGTTCGTCGGTTCGTCGAGCACCAGCAGATCCGCCGGCTCGTGCAGGAGACGGGCCAGGGCGAGCCGCCGGCGCTGGCCGACGGACAGCCCGCCGACCGCGGTGGCCAGATCCGAGGGCCGGAAGAGCCCGAGGCCCAGGAGCGCCCCGCGATGTGCCTCGAGATCGCCGGGCAGGCCCTCGCGAAACGCGTCCAGGAGGCTGAGCCCGGGCGCGGTGACCGGTGTCTCCTGCGGCAGCCAGCCGGTGCTCGCCGGACGCGTGCCCGTGCCCCGGTCCGGTTCCAGATCGCCGACCAGCACCCGCAGCAGGGTGCTCTTGCCGGCTCCGTTGGGGCCGGTGATCAGGACGCGCTCCCCCGCAGACACCTCGAAGTCCGGCACCTGGAGCCGCTGTGCCACCTCGACCTGGTACAGCCCCGCGACCACCGAGGTGCCCGTGGAGTCGCCGCCCTTGATCCGGGGTGCGAAGCGCATCGGCTTCGGCGGGCGGGGGACCGGGTTCTCCTCCAGCCGGCGCAGCCGCTCCTTGGCGTTGCGCACGCGGGCGGAGATCTGCTTCTCCACGCTGCGCTGGTGACGGCCGTTCGTCCGGTCGGTGTTGGCCCGTGGCCCGGCGGCCATGTTGTCCGCCGCGGCGCGCGTCAGTTCGCGTTGGCGGGCCAGATCCTCCTTCCACTCCTGGTGCTGCTGCTCCCAGCGCAGCCGCAGCGTCGCCTTGGCCTTCACGTAGCCGGCGTAGCCGCCGCCGTGGCGGTGGACCGTGTGCCGCTCGGCGTCCACGTCCCACAGGGCCGTGGCCACCCGCTCCAGGAAGACGCGGTCGTGGGAGACGACCAGGATGCTGCCGCGGTGGGAGCGCAGGTGTTCCTCGAGCCATTCCAGCGCGTCCCGGTCCAGGTGGTTGGTGGGCTCGTCGAGCAGCATCAGCTGCGGTGCGGCGGCGAGCACACAGGCCAGGCCCAGCCGGGCCTGCTCGCCGCCGGACAGGCTGGCCAGCCGCCGGGTGCTGTCCACGGACGCCAGGCCCAGGCCGTGCATGGCGGCCTGCACCCGGGCGTCGGCCGCGTAGCCGTCCCGGGCCTCGAACGCCTCCATGAGATCGCCGTATGCGGCCAGCAGGGCCTCCAGCTCGTCGCCGTCGGCCTCGGCCATGGCCGCCTCGCAGCGGCGCAGTTCGTCCTCCAGCGCGCGCAGCTCGGCGAGCGCGTGGTCGATGGCGTCCCGCACGGTGTCGTCGGGCGCCAGCTCGGGGGTCTGCGGGAGGTAGCCGGTACCGCCCGGTGCATGCACCAGCACCCGGCCCCCGTCGGGCTTGTCCAGTCCGGCGATCAGGCGCAGCAGGGTGGACTTGCCCGAACCGTTCTCCCCGATGACGCCGATGCGTTCGCCCAGGGTCACGGACTGGTGCACGCCGTCCAGGAGGCGACGGGTGCCGAGGGAGTGCTGGATGTCGTCCAGGACCACCCGGAACCCGCCCGGCGACGACGCGTTCGGTTCCGGTCGGCGTTCCTCGACGAGCGAGGTTCCCGTGTGCGAAGAGGACGACGGGAGAAGGCTGTTCGTAGAAGTGGAGTTATGCATGATGCGCACGCCGTTTCATCCGTAGGTCAGAAAGAGGTCGACCGAGGGGAGCACTGCTCGAACGGGTGCCGGAGACAGGCATGACCGCATGGCACAGGACAGGAGACTGTCGTGAAAGACCAGTGCGGCGCTTGAACGGCGGGTCAACAGGCCGCTGGAGGAGCGGCACTCGCCGTGCCCGATGGCGCCCGGAGCCAGAAGTGCTCGCGGGGCGGCGTCAGATGTAGTAGAAGCCTGCGGCGGCGAATGAGGAAATCACGCACAGGACTTTAGCAGAGATCTTCGGTGGGGTGGGGCGAGATGGGGGAGAGAATCGGCCAAGTGCCGCCCGGAACTTCGCCGGACTTCTCCGGGAGCGGGGGATGTCGCTAGTGTCTGAGGTATGCATTTTCTTCAGATATGCGGCTGACGGGGGCTGTTGCGCCTCCTGTCCGTTCTTCGTATCGATACGCCGTAGCACTGAAATGAGCGAGCTCCCATGTCTCGTCGCCACATCGCGATGATCGGCAATCCCATCGTCAGCCACGTCCTGCCCGGCCTCGAGGTCATCCGTGAACTCGTGGCGCGGGGCCACCGGGTGACGTACGCAAACGCCCCGGACGTCGCCGATCTGATCAGGCCCACCGGCGCCGAGTTCGTCCCCTGCACCACCACCCTGCCGGTCGCCGACAACAACTGGCCGCACGACCCGATCGCCGCGATGACCCTCTTCCTCGACGACGCGATCCAGGCCCTTCCCCGGCTGCGCGCCCACTACGACGAGGACCCCGCCGACCTCTACCTGTACGACATCGGGTCCTACGCGGGCCGTGCGCTCGCCGAGGCGCAGAACCGCCCGTTCGTGCAGCTGTCCCCGTCGTACGTGTCGTGGGAGGGCTACCGGCAGGAGGTCGCAGACCGCCTGATGCAGTTGCCGGGCGCCGACGCCTACCGGCAGAAGTTCGCCTCCTGGCTGGCCGGGAGCGGAGCGGCCACGCGGGACGTGGACGCCTTCAGCGGCCTGCCCGAGCGGACCATCGCGCTGATCACCAAGGCCATGCAGCCCCACGCCGACCGGGTGAACACCGACGTGGTGACCTTCGTCGGCCCCTGTCTCGGGGACCGCTCCGAGCAGGGCGGCTGGACCCGGCCGGCGGGTGCCGAGAAGGTGCTGCTGGTCTCCCTCGGCTCCGCCTACACCCAGCAGCCGGAGTTCTACCGCCGGTGCCTGGCGGCCTTCGGCGGTCTGACCGGCTGGCACGTGGTCCTCCAGATCGGCAGGCACACCGACGCGGGGGAGCTCGGCGAGATCCCGTCCAACGTCGAGGTGCACACCTGGGTGCCGCAGCTGGCGATCCTGGAGCAGGCCGACGCCTTCGTCACCCACGCAGGCATGGGCGGCAGCAGCGAGGGGCTCTACACGGGCGTGCCGATGATCGCGGTGCCGCAGGGCGCCGAGCAGTTCGGCAACGCCGACCAGCTCGTCAGGCTCGGCGTGGCCCGGCGTATCGACACCGGCGACGCCACCGCCGATACTCTGCGCAGGGCGCTGCTGGAGCTCACCGCCGACCCGCAGGTCCGCCGCCGCTCGGACGCGCTCCGCGCCGAGCTGCGGGCCGAGGGCGGGACCGAGCGGGCCGCCGACCTCATCGAGGCCGCCCTGGCCTGAGCCGCCCGACCGTCGCATCGGCCGGTGGCTCCCGCCCGCGGGGCGAGCGGCACTGTGTCACATGACGGGGCGAGCGGCCCTGTGTCCACATGACGGAGCGAGCGGCAAGGAACGAGGAGGGCGGCCGTGGACAGGGTGCGGATGGGCGTGCTGGGCTGCGCGGACATCGCCTGGCGGCGCATGCTGCCCGTACTCGCGGGCCATCCCTGCGTCGAGGTGGTCGCGATCGGGAGCCGGGACGCGGCCAAGGCGGCGGCGTTCGCCCGGCGGTTCGGCGGTGCACCGGTGACCGGTTACGAAGCCGTGCTCGACCGGTCCGACGTCGACGCCGTCTACGTCCCGCTGCCACCCGCGCTCAACGCCGACTGGACCCGGCGGGCACTGGAGGCGGACAAGCACGTCCTGAGCGAGAAACCGCTGACTGTCACCGCACGGCAGGCCTCGGAGCTGTACGAACTCGCCCGTGCCCGCGGCCGGGCACTGTTCGAGAACTACATGTTCCTCTGCCACCCCCAGCACCAGGTGGTCGATGACCTGCTCGCCGCCGGACGGATCGGGGAACTCCGTTCCCTGACGGCCGAGTTCACCATCCCCGGCAAGCCGGCGGACGACATCCGCCACCGCCGTGACCTGGGCGGCGGCGCGCTCACCGGCATCGGCGTCTATCCGCTGCGCACGGCCTTGCGCTACTTCGGCCCCGGCCTCGAAGTGGCCGGCGCGTACCTGAAGCAGGACCCGCACACCGGTGTCGACACCGGCGGGGCGGCGCTGCTCACGGCACCCGACGGTGCGGTGGCGCACCTCGGCTTCGGACTGGAGCACGCCTACCGCTGCCGGTACGAGCTCACCGGCTCCAGGGGGCGCATCATCGTGCCCAGGGCCTACACGCCGCCCGCGGACCACACCGCGGTCGTCCACCTCGAACGGGACGGATCGAGCGAGGAGTTCCCCGTGCCCCCGCACGAGCAGTTCAGCTCCGTGGTGACGGCCTTCGTCGAGGGCATCCGTTCGGGCGCCCCGTCCCCGCTCACCGGCCGGGCACTGGCGGACCAGGCCCGGCTGGTCGAGGAGTCGTACGCCGTCGCGCGGCGCGGCGACTGAGGTACCGGCCCGTCCTCGTGCGCGCATCCCCAAAGCAGTGGGCGAGGCCGCCGCTCATGTGCCGATGAAGGCGCTCTCGAACCGTTCTCGAGCCGCGCGAGCCATGGTGGCGATCGGCCCAGCAGCGTCACCCGCGCCCTAGGCCCCCACGCATGACGTACTGGTGCGTGACCAGGAGACAAAGGCCGCTGGTCCGCTCCCGCACGATCACCCACGCCTAGTGCCCTAGGAGCGCCATGCCGAGTCCGCAGACGACACTCGAAAGACCCCGCGCCACCCTCCCCGCAACAACCGGCTTCCGCCCCGACATCCAGGCGCTGCGCGCCCTGGCCGTGGGACTCGTCGTCTTCACCCACGTGTGGCCGACCCAGCTCACCGGCGGCTTCGTCGGTGTCGACGTCTTCTTCGTCATCTCCGGTTACCTCATCAGCACCCAGCTGATCCGCGAGATCGACAGCACCGGCCGCGTCCGGATCGCGGACTTCTACGCACGACGCGTACGCCGCCTGCTGCCCGCCGCCTTCCTGGTGCTGATCAGCGTCGTCGTCGCCGTGCGCGCCCTCGTCCCGCGCGACCGCTGGGCCGACAACGCCGACCAGGTGATGGCCAGCGCTCTGTACGTGCAGAACTGGCTGCTCGGCGCGCATCCCATCGACGTCACCAAGGTCACCGCGGTGGCGAGTTACTGGTCCCTGTCGGTCGAGGAGCAGTTCTACCTGTGCTGGCCGCTGCTCCTCCTGCTGCTGTTCAAGCTGCGGGCACCCTGGGCGCGCCTCGCGAGCATCACAGGCCTGGGGCTCGCCTCACTGGTCTGGTGCATCCACCTCACCACGGCTGACCCCGTCTCGGCGTACTTCATCACACCGGTCCGTGTATGGGAGTTCGTGATCGGCGCAGTGGTCGCGCTGGTCGGGGCGAGGTTCACCCTGCCCACCATCGCGGCCAACGCAGCCTCACTGCTCGGTTTCGCCGCGATCGTGGGCTCGGCAGTCCACCTCACCGGCCTGACGCCCTACCCCGGCTCCGCCGCGCTGATACCGACCCTGGGCGCTGCCCTGGTCATCGCCGGCGGCACCAGCCCGGGGCGGCAATGGCACACCGTGCTGACCTCGTCGAAGCCCGTACAACTCCTCGGCGACATCAGCTACTCGCTGTATCTGTGGCACTGGCCGCTGCTCATGCTGGCGCCACTGGCCGTATCCGGAGGAGTCCTCACCTCCCCGGTGCGCCTGGGCATCGTGGCGGCGGCACTGCTGCTGGCGTACGCATCGAAGCGCCTGGTCGAAGACCCGATCCGTACCTGGCCCCTCCTGGCGGGCAGCGCCCGGCTGACCTTCGTCGCCATGGCGGCCGGCCTGGCCACGGTCTGCCTGACGGCCGCCGGCCTCCTCCTGTGGACCTGACTCACCTGACCGCAACCCGCGACCGGGTCGCCGCGCCTGCCGCGCGGCGGCCCGGTCCGGGCTGAGCCGCTCGACGGCCGGCCGGTCAGTGCGCCAGTGCCCGGCGCCGGGCCACGGCCGAGACGACGTCGTCGACGGCCCGGCGCAGGGGAACCCCGGGCTCCCACCCGGTCACGTTCCGGAAATCCGAGGAGTCGATGTCGAGGTCGCGGAAGTCGCCGGTCTCGGCGTAGTCGGGGGGATCCACCGACAGCACCGGAACGGGCGGCCGTCCGGTGTGGCGGGCCGCGCTGTCGGCGATGGC
This sequence comes from Streptomyces cellostaticus, assembly GCF_001513965.1. GTDB lineage: Bacteria > Actinomycetota > Actinomycetes > Streptomycetales > Streptomycetaceae > Streptomyces > Streptomyces cellostaticus. Next base: position 16,797 of record NZ_KQ948029.1, read on the forward strand.
CCGGAACAGATCGCCGAGTGCGACGACGTGCCCGCCCACCGCGCAGGCCCGGCCGTTCAGGTCCGCCGCGTGGTCCAGCGCGGTGGTGAAGGCGCGGGCCGCGTCACTCACGTCGAGGAATTCGCGCCGCATGGTGCCGTCGTGCCACAGGGTGAGGGCCTCGCCGGACAGGGCCCGGTCGGCCATCGCGGGTGTCACGCCGGCGTCGCTGCCGACGGTGGTGGGCAGGCGCAGCGCGATGCCACGGACGGTGCCGCGGGCCGCGGCGTCGAGCAGGTGCCGCTCGGCGGCGGCCTTCTGCCGGGCGTAGGCGCTGCGCTGGGGGCCGCTGTCCGTCGTCTGGTTGGTGCCGGCCAGGACGACGGTCGGGCCGGGCCCTGCGCCGGGTGCCGCGGCGCACCGCGCGATCACCTCACGCACCAGGTCCACGTTCACCCGCTCCGTCTCCGGGTCCGAGGCCGCGGACCGCCACGAGCCCTGGCCCGCCATACGGGCGACCAGGTGGATGACCGCGTCGGCGCCGCTGACCGCGTCGGCGACGGCGCCCTCCTCGGTGAGGTCGGCCCGCATCACCTCCGTCACCGCCCGGCCGCCGGCCGGCACGGCGAAGGGGCCGCGCGCCACCGCGCGCAGCCGGATCCGACGGCGGGAGAGCTCCCGCACCACGGCGGAACCGATGTACCCGGAGGCGCCCAGGACGACGACCAGGGGAGGGCGGGAGGTGTCCCGCCCGGTGCCGGAGGAAAGGGGACCGGCCATTGCTGTTGCCTCTTTTCGTGGCGTGCTGCCGCCACGCGCCCTCAAGGACTGCTCGTCCCCGGATCCAGGGGAGATCGGCACGCGTGTGCAGGGGCCGGGCGCGGCGACAGAATCGTCAACTGTCCGTCAATGGATATCGAGTCTGAGGGAGTTGTCCATGCGTGTGCTCATCCCGGCGTTCGCGCACACCTCGCATTTCCATGGCCTCGTGCCTCTCGCGGGGGCCTTGCGTGCCGCGGGGCATGACGTGCGCGTGGCCAGTCAGCCCGGATTCGCGGACACGATCACCGGTGCCGGGCTCACCGCCGTACCGGTGGGGGCGGATCACCGGCTGCTCGAGGCGATGCAGGAGAAGGGCGCGGAACTCCAGAAGTACTCCGCGAACATCGACCTGTCCCGCCCGGAAGGGTTCGACTGGGACTATCTGTTCAATCTGTTCGACTTGTCCGTTCCCTATTTCTACTCGGTGATCAACGACGACTCTTTCGTCGAAGGGCTCGTCGAGTACGCCCGTCATTGGCAGCCGGACCTGGTGCTGTGGGAGCCGTACACGTTCGCCGGAGCGATCGCCGCCCGGGCGTGCGGCGCCGCCCACGCCCGGGTTCTGGGCGCGAGCGACCTGAACGCCTACTTCCGCCGGGCATTCGTCGAGCGGCTCGGCGAGCGGCCCGCCGGCGAGCGCCCCGACCCGCTGCGGGACTGGCTGACCGACGCCGCCGGACGGTACGGGGTGTCCTACGACGAGGAGCTGGTGGTCGGCCAGTGGACCGTCGACATGCTGCCCGAGCGTTTCCGGCTCGACCTGTCGCTGCCGACGGTGCCCCTGCGTTACGTGCCCTACAACGGCGCCGCCGTCGTCCCGGACTGGCTGAAGACGGCCGGGACCCGGCGGCGGGTGTGCCTGACGACGGGGTCCACCGGGACCAGCTTCACCGCCGACCCGGCGGTCTTCCACCGCTACCTCCAGGTCCTCGCGGAGGTCGACGCGGAGATCGTCGTCACCGCCGACGCCGCCGCTCTCCAGGAGGCCGGCCCCTTGCCGGAGAACGTCCGGGCCGTCGGCTTCGCCCCCCTGGACGTCCTGCTGGAGGACTGTTCGGCGGTGATTCACCACGGCGGCTTCGGCACCTGGTCGACGGCCCTGTATCACGGGGTGCCGCAGGTCATGGTGCCGTTCGTGTGGGACACCGTCCTGCGGGCGCAGCAGACGGCGGCCGCGGGCGCGGGCCTGTACCTGAGGGAGGGCGAGGTGACGGCCGAGGAACTCCGCGACAGCGTGGCCCGGGTACTCGCCGAACCCTCGTTCCTCGACCAGGCCCGCCGGCTGCGGGACGAGGTCCGCGCCGAGCCCAGCCCCCGGGACGTGGTGACCGTCCTGGAGGAAATCACCGCAGGTCACCGGGGCGTCGGCACGGTGGCGGCCGCCGGCTGAGCCCGGGGCCGGGCGGTGCGCTCACGCCGTGCCGCCCGTGCCCAGCAGGCCCCGGTGCGCCGCCCAGCCGTCGGCGATGTCCTGTTCCAGCTGGTTGAGCCGGGCGGTCACGACCTGGTCGAAACCGTCGAGGAAGTACTCGTCGCCGGGCCGCGGCTCGATGTGCGGATTCCTCTCGACGAACTCGCGGACCACGTCGTGCAGGCTCCTGGTCGGGGTGACGCGTCCGGCGATGTAGCGGCGCGCGCCCTCGAGTTCGGGGAACCCCGACTCGCGGTAGAGGTAGACATCGCCCAGGAGGTCGACCTGCACCGCGACCTGCGGATGCGCCGCGCCGCGCATGGTCTGCGGGGTAATGCGCAGCAGTTCGGCGTCCACCCCGGCGCGCAGGCTCTCCAGCGCGTACCCGAGATCGATGTTCAGCGCGGGGGTGCGCTCCGCTGCGTAGGCGGTGAAGTCCCGCAGCGCGTCGCGCAGTTGGGTGCGCTCGTCGGCCGCCAGCCGGCCGTCGTCACGGCCGCTGTAGTCCTCGCGCACCGTCACGAAGTCCAGGGGACGGCCGGGGGAGTGCTCGTTCAGCTCGGCCACGAAGTCCACCAGGTCCATGAGCCGATCGGCCCTGCCGGGCAGGACGATGTAGTTGAGGCCGAGCCGCAGCGGGGCCTGCCGTGCGGCCCGCTCGGCCATGAAGGAACCCAGGTTCTCCTTGACCCGCCTGAAGGCGCGCGGTTTGGTCGTGGTGGCTTCGTACTCGGTGTCGTTCAGGCCGTACAGCGAGGTACGGATCGCGTGCAGCGACCACAGTCCCGGCTGGCGCTCCAGCGTCCTGTCGGTGAGCGCGAAGGCGTTGGTGTACAGCGTCATGTCGAGTCCGCGCCGGCCGCCGCGCGCCGCCAGTTCGCCGAGCCCCGGGTTGGTGAGCGGTTCGAGCCCGCCGGAGAAGTAGACCGTCGAGGGCTGCGTGTCGGGTACCTCGTCGATGACGGAGGCGAACATGGCGTTGCCCTCGTCCAGGACGGAGGCGTCGTAGCGCGCACCGGTGACACGGACACAGAAGTGGCAGCGGAACATGCAGGTCGGCCCCGGGTACAGGCCCACGCTGTAGGGGAAGGCCGGACGCCCGTGCACCACCGCGTCGAGCGCGCCCGTGCGTTCCAGCGGAAGGATGGTGTTGGTCCAGTACTTCCCCTCCGGCGCCCGCTGGACGGCCGTTGCGAGCTCGGGTATGCGGCCGAAGAGGTCGAGAGTTGCGGCGAAGGCCGCCCGGTCCACGCCCAGCAGCCGCCGGGCCTGCTCCAGGGGGGTGAACGGATGGGAGCCGAACCGCTCGGCCAGGCCGACGAGGTGCTCCGCCCGTTCCAGGGCCCCCTCGCCGGTGTCGCCGAGGAGTGACAGACGGGTGCGCAGTGCGCGGATCGCCGCGGCACGGTCACTGCCGGGGCGTGCCACGTCTTCGATCGCCTGCGCGGGCGCTTCCGCTTGGGCGGTGTCCACGAGAACTGTTACCTCCGGGTCGGGCTGTTGACGGATGGCGCTCATGCGGGCACTGCCCCGGCCCACATCGCGTCGATCTGCTCGCCGCGCTCCGCGGCGAGCCGGATGATGCTGCTCACCCGGCGGATGTCCTCGAAGGACACCGACGGTCCGGTGGGAAGCGCGAGCACCCGCTCGGACAGGCGCTCGGTGTGCTCGAGCCGCAGCGGGGGATCGGTCCGGTAGGCGGGCATCAGGTGGCAGGGGGGCGAGAAGTACAGCTGGGGGAAGACCTTCTCGGCCTGCAGCAGCGTCTGCAGCCGGTCGCGGTGCAGACCGGTGACGGCGTGGTCCGTCAGCAGGATCACGTACTGGTGGTTGTTGCGCTCGCTCTCGTCGAAGGGCAGCACCTCGATGCCGGGGACCCCGCTCAGTTCCGACCGGTAGAGGGCGTGGTTCTCGCGGTTGCGCTCGCGGGTCTCGCCGAAGGCGTCGAGGGAGGTCAGGCCCATGGCGGCCGAGCACTCGCTCATCTTGGCGTTCATGCCGACGGCGGTCACGGACTTGTTCCGGTCGATGCCGAAGCTGCGCAGGGCCACGAGCTGTTCGGCGAGCTCGCCGTCGTCGGTGGTCACCGCGCCGCCCTCGAAGGACATGACCGTCTTGGTGGCGTGGAAGCTGAACACCTCCGCGTTGCCGAAGCCGCCGATGGGCCGGTCGCCGGAGGTGCAGCCGAAGGCGTGCGCCGCGTCGAAGAACAGTTTCACCCCGTGTTCCGCGGCCAGCTTCTCCAGCTCGGTCACCGGTGCCGCCCGGCCCCACAGGTGTACGCCGACGATGGCTCCGGTGGCGGGGGTGATGAGCTCGGCGACCCGCGCCGGGTCGAGGCAGCCGGTGACCGGGTCGACATCGCAGAACACCGGCTCGAGACCGATCCAGCTCGCCGAGTGGGGAGTGGCCGCGAAGGTCAGCGAGGGCATGATGACCTGTCCGGTGACGCCCGAGGCCCGCAGCACCAGTTGGAGCGCCGCGGTGGCGTTGCAGGTGGCGACGCAGTACCGCACGCCGGTGATGTCGGCGATACGGCCCTCCAGCTCAGTGGCGAGCGGGCCGCCGTTGGTCAGCCATTCGTTGTCCAGGGCCCATTCGAGGCGGGCGAGGAACCGTGCCCGGTCGCCGACGGTGGGCATGCCCACCAGGAGCGGGCGCAGGAATGCCGCCGGACCGCCGAAGACCGCGAGATCGGTGAGGGCACGCTTCATCGCTCACCGCCAGGAGACGGGCAGCTCGACCGGACCCCGCATGAAGACATGACGCCATGTCAACTCGGAGTCGGGAACCGCCAGTTCCAGTGTCGGGAAACGCTTCAGCAGGACGTCGAAGGCGATCTCCGCCTCCGCCCGGGCCAGCGCGGCGCCGAGGCAGTAGTGGATGCCATGGCCGAAGGTGAGATGGCTGCCGTCGTTCCGGTCGACCCGGAAGGACTGCGGGTCCTCGAACCGGGCCGGATCGCGGTTGGCGGCGGCCAGGTTGATCAGGACCGTGCTCTGCGCGTCGATGGACACCCCGCCGATCTCGACGGGCTCCAGGGTGTGCCGGCTCGTCATCTCGATCGGCGCCATGTAGCGCAGGATCTCCTCCACGGCGGGCCCCGTCAGGGCGTCGTCCGTGCGGAGCCGGGCGAGCTGGTCGGGGTGGGTCAGCAGGAGGAAGGCCCCCGTGCCGAGCACGTTCACCGTGGTCTCGATCCCGGCGACGAGCAGGAGGAACACCGTCGAGATCAGTTCGGCCTCGGAGAGGCGGTCCCCGGAGTCGCGCAGGTCGACCAGGGCCGACAGCAGGTCGTCGCCCGGCTCCTCGCGCCGGCGGCGGACCAGGGACCGGACGCACTCGAAGAGGCTGCGGTAGGAGACGGCGTTGCGCTCGGCGAACGCCGGGTCGCTCTCGACGACGTGCTGGGACCAGGTCTGGAAGTCCGCGCGGTCCTCCTCGGGCACGCCGAGCAGTTCGCACATGACGGTGAGCGGGAGCGGGCGGGCGAGCGCGCTCACCAGGTCCCCGCCGCCGGTGGCGGCGAACTTCTCCAGCAGGTCCTCGGCGATCTCCTGGATCCGCGGCCGCAGCGCGTTGATGCGCCGCATGGTGAATTCCCGGGAGACGAGCTTGCGCAGCCGGCCGTGGTCCGGCTCGTCGCTGCGGAACATGTTCCGCTGGAAGTACTCGATCAGGTCGGCCGGTATACCCGTGGCCGCCGAGAGGTCGATGTCCGACTGCTTCGTGGGGTCGTTGCTGAGCCGGGGGTCGCTCAGCGCGGCCCGTACGTCCTCGTAGCGGTTCACGAGCCAGACGAAGGAGCCGTCGTAGAAGCGCACCTTGGTGACCGGACGCTGCTCGAGAATGTCCCGGTAGGTCGCGTACTGGTCGGTGTGGAAGAGCTCGCTGCTCAGGTCCAGAACCTCGGGCAGTTGCGGCTGGTTCATGGTGTCCTTTCACCAGTGAGGGATTCGGATCGCCCGGGAACGCGGGGCGGCTCGTGATGCACGCGGACAGCTGCCGAAGGGCGGCTCCAGCGGCGCATGGCGGGCATCTCGACCGCGGTGTGCAGGAGCCAGGCGGCGGCCCAGCAGACGAAGAACAGCACCACCGCCAGGCCGGTCAGCGCGAGCAGGCCCGGCCGGAAGTCGTCCGGCAGCACCGCGGTGAAGCAGGCCGTCAGGATCATGTGGTGCACGAGGTAGAAGGCGAAGGAGAGTTCGCCGAGCCGTACCAGGCGTGGATGGCGTGCCAGGGAGGGGAGGTTCTGCCGGTCCCGGGAGGCGGCCGAGGCGATGAGCACGGCCAGCGGGATGACGGTCGCGCTCGCCATCGCCCACAGGTGGGGCAGCTTGGTGACCATCGTGGTGATCCCGGCCACCGCGTAGCCGACGACGCACAGGGCGGCGGCGAGCCGGACGCTGACGACGGGCCACATCCCGTTCTGGACGAGGAGGGCGAGCACGATGCCCAGCGCGAACTCCAGGAGGCGCACGGGGGGCGCCGTGTAGACGACCCAGAACTGCGTGAGGGTCCAGCCCGCCAGGGGCATGGGCTTGCCGGGCAGCAGAACGGCCAGCTGGGGAACGGCCATGATCAGGGCGGTCACCAGGCCCGCGGCCGGCCACAGCCGGCGGCTCGGCAGTCGGCGCAGCGCCCGGAACAGGAACGGGAACAGCAGGTAGAAGAACAGCTCGCAGGCGAGCGTCCATGAGATCGGGTTGACCGTGGCGGTGAGGATCATGTGGGGCGCCCACGCCTGCACGAGGAAGAGGGCGGCGACGGTCGTCCCCACGGACACGGTGCCGGTGGTGAGGGCCAGGACGAGACCGGCCGACCACGTCACGACATGGCTGGGGTAGATCTTCACCAGCCGCCGTCGCCAGAAGCCCCGGACGGTGTCACCCGGCCGCGCCGCGTAGGTCAGGACGAACCCGCTGAGGACGAAGAAGAAGGAGACCCCGACCGGTCCGGCCGGCAGCAGGAAGTAGGCCAGGTTCCGCGAGGCGGCGTCGGTCTGCGGGTTGAACTGACTCAACGCATGGCAGAGGAACACCAGAAAAGCGGCGAAGAACCGCAGCCCGGTCAGCGACGGCAGCCGGTCGGCCTGACTCGGGGAAAGCTTGGGAGATGTGTCCGCGGGTAGCAAGGCTCACCGGCCTTTCTCTTGGTTGCCGCTGTCCGGGAAAGCTGCTCGGATTCCGGTGGGGGGAATCTTTCTGCAGGTCAGTTGAATCCGGCTAAAGGGAAGCTCGAGGATCGATGCCGTTCTGCAAAATGCGGCGGATCGGTCAAGTGAGATTCAATTGGCTCGTGATGGCCATGGGTGTACGTTCAAATGGCCCCTGATCAAAGGTAGTCGATCGTTTATGGCTCGCGGGGGCGAATGTTCTTTTCTGCGGCTTGCGCAGCACGTCGGCCGGGTCGCGGTCGAGGTGGTCGGAATTTCCGTAGGCCATGTTTTGCACAGGCCCGCTCCCTGGTGACGCGCGGACGACTAGGAGTCAGGTGTGAAAGGCAGTTCCCTTCAGGGTAAGAACGCTTCCGCAGCTGCCACAGGGGCGGCCCGGCCGTGGGTTCTGTCCGGAGTGGACGACGGTGCGCTGCGAGCCCGGGCGCGCCAGCTGCTGGGCCACCTCCACGCCCGTCCGGACATCGGCGCCGACGCGTTCGGGGCCGCGCTGGCCCGCCAGGACCGGCGCCTGCCGCAGCGAGCGGTGATCGTCGGCGCCTCCCGTGAGGAACTCCTCGACGGCCTGGCCGCGGTCGCCGACGGCCTGCCGCATGTCACGGTCACCCGGGGAACGGCCGCCGCCACGGCACCCGTCACCTTCGTCTACCCGGGCCAGGGCTCCCAGTGGCCGGGGATGGCCAAGGAACTCGTGGGCGAGTCCGCCGTGTTCGCGGACGCCATCGCACGGTGCGCAGAGGTCTTCGCCGCCGAGTCCGGCTGGTCCCTGACCGAAGCCCTCGACACCGCGGCCGCGGCGGGCGCCCCGCCGCGGGTCGAGGTCGTACAGCCCGCCCTCTACGCGGTGGGCGCCGCCCTCACCGAGCTGTGGCGCTCCTTCGGCGTCGAGCCCGACGCCGTGGTGGGACACAGCATGGGCGACCTCGCCGCCGCCCACGCCGCCGGCAGCGTCGGCATCGAGGACGGCGCCCGGGCGGTGGCGCTGTGGAGCAGGGAACTCATGCCCCTGGTCGGCAAGGGAGACATGGCGTCGGTGGCGCTGCCCGCTGACGAGATCGCCCCCCGGCTGGCCTCCTGGGGTCCGGACCTCGTCCTGGCCGGCATCAACGGCCCCCGCTCGGTGCTGCTGGCCGGAGCCACGGACCCGATCGGGCGCTGTGTGGCGGAGCTGACCGCCGAAGGGGTCCGCGCCCAGGTGATCGGCGTGTCGATGGCCGCGCACTCCCCGCAGATGGACGAGGTCGCGGGCGGACTGCGTGCGGCGCTCGACTGGTTCACACCGGGCGCAGGCGCCGTTCCCTTCTACTCCAGCCTCACCGGCGCCCCCCTCGACACCCGCGAACTGACGGCGGACTACTGGTACGAGAACTTCCGGGGCCGCGTGGAGTTCGAGCGCTCGGTGCGGGCCTGCGCCGACGACCGGGCGGGCGTGTTCGTCGAACTCAGCCCGCACCCCGTCCTCGCGGCCGCCGTGCGCCAGACACTCGACGCGGCAGGCGTGAGCCGCCCGGTGCTCGCCACGCTGCAACGCGGCCAGGGCGGGCTGCGGCGCTTCCTGACCGCGGCCGCGGAGGCGTACACCCACGGGGTGGAGGTCGACTGGACAGCCGCCTTCCCCGGGGTCGAGCCGACCCTCGAAGCCGACCTGCCGGAGCTTTTGTCCGCCGGACCGGAGCTGGGCGCACCGGCCGCCGAACCCTCCCGGCCGGGACTCTTCCCCCCGGGAACGCCGGACCACGAGATACGGCAGCGACTGGCGCGCCTCGTACACACCGAGACCGCCGCCGTCACCGGCACCGGGGCCGAAGCCGCGGACGGCTCGCTCACCTTCGCCGAACTCGGGCTCGACTCCGTCCTCGCGGTGCAGCTGCGGGACCGCCTCGCGACGGCCCTCGGCCGGGACATCGGCATCGCCACCCTCTTCGACCACCCCACCCCACAGGCCCTCACCGACGCCCTGTACGACCTGCTGCGCCCGCGCGTGGAGGCCGGCGGCCCGGGCGCGGATCCGGACCCCGGGCAGCGGGAGACCGGAGCCGGCCGCGCGGACGACGAGCCGATCGCGGTCGTCGCCATGGCCGTACGGCTGCCCGGCGGCGTGCGCACCCCCGAGCAGTTCTGGGAACTGCTCGCGGGCGGGCACGACGCCGTGACCGGCCTTCCCACGGACCGCGGCTGGGACCTGGACACGCTCTTCCACCCCGACCCGGCTCGCACCGGCACCGTGCGGCAGCGCTCCGGCGGCTTCCTGCACGACGCCACCGGCTTCGACGCGGACTTCTTCGGCATCTCGCCGCGCGAGGCCCTGGCCATGGACCCGCAGCAGCGGCTCCTGCTGGAGGTCAGCTGGGAAGCGCTCGAACGGGCCGGAATCTCCCCCGAGTCGGTGCGCGGCACACCCACCGGAGTGTTCACCGGCGTCATCGCGCAGGAGTACGGCCCGCGCCTCGCGGACGGCGGCAAGGACGTCGGGGGCTATCTGGTGACCGGCACCACCACCAGCGTCGCCTCCGGGCGCATCGCCTACACCCTGGGCCTGGAGGGACCGGCCGTCACCGTCGACACGGCCTGCTCGTCCTCCCTCGTGGCCCTCCAGCTCGCCTGCCGCTCCCTGCGCGCGGGAGAGACGGACCTCGCCCTGGCCGGCGGCGCGACGGTGATGCCGACCCCCGGCATGCTCGTCGACTTCAGCAGGCTCGGCGCGCTCGCCCCCGACGGCCGGTGCAAGGCGTTCTCCGCCGACGCCGACGGCTTCGGGATGGCGGAGGGCGCCGGAGTGCTCCTGCTGGAGCGGCTGTCCGACGCCCGGCGCCTGGGCCATCCCGTCCTCGGCCTGATCCGCGCGGTGGCCGTGAACCAGGACGGCGCGAGCAACGGACTGTCCGCGCCCAACGGCCGGGCCCAGGCCCGGGTGATCCGGCAGGCGCTCGCCGAGGCCGGACTGTCCCCGGCCGACGTGGACGCGGTCGAGGCCCACGGCACCGGCACCCGGCTCGGCGACCCGATCGAGGCCGAGGCCGTGCTCGATGCGTACGGGACGGGCCGCCCCGCCGGCCGTCCGCTGTGGCTGGGCTCGGTGAAATCCAACATCGGCCACACCCAGGCCGCCGCCGGCGTGACGGGCGTCATCAAGATGCTGCTCGCGATGCGCCACGGCACGCTGCCGCAGACCCTGCACGCCGACCGCCCCTCCACGGAAGTGGACTGGTCCCGGGGCGAGGTGCGGCTGCTGACCGAACCGGTCGCCTGGCCCGACGCGGCACGGCCCCGCCGGGCGGGCGTCTCGTCGTTCGGTATCAGCGGCACCAACGCCCACGCCGTCATCGAGGCCCCGCCCGAGGACACCCGCCCGTCCGGCGACCGGGCCGCGGGCCCCGACCGGCCGCGCGCCCGCGTCGTCGCGCCCTGGGTCGTGTCGGCGCACACCGAGACCGCGCTGCGCACCCAGGCCGGCCGCCTCGCCGCGCACCTGCGCGAGCAGCCCGAACACACCGCCACGGACGTGGCGTTCTCGCTGGCCACCACCCGGGCGGCCGCGCGCCACCGGGCCGCGTTCGTGCCGGACGGACGCGCCGCAGCGCTGGCCGCACTGGACGCGCTGGCCGACGGCGACACCGAGGACGCCGCCGTGGACACGGCCCGGCCGCAGTCCGCGCCCGTCTTCGTCTTCCCCGGCCAGGGCTGGCAGTGGGCGGGCATGGCGGTGCAGCTGTACGACACCTCACCGGTTTTCGCGCGCACCATGGACGAGTGCGCCGCGGCCCTGGAGCCGCACCTGGACTTCCTCGTCCTGCCCTTCCTGCGCGCGGAGGCCGCCGCCGCGGCCGGCCGGCCCGACACCGACCTCTCCACCGACCGCGTCGACGTGGTGCAGCCCGTCCTCTTCGCGGTGATGGTGTCGCTGGCGGCACTGTGGCGGGCCCACGGCGTCGAACCGGCCGCGGTGATCGGGCACTCCCAGGGCGAGATCGCGGCCGCCTGCGTCGCCGGCGCCCTCTCCCTCGACGACGCGGCCCGGCTGGTGGCCGTCCGCAGCCGTGTCATCGCCGGGCTGCGCGGGCACGGCGGCATGGTCGCGGTCGCCACCACCGCCGCCGACCTGACGCGCCGGCTCGGCCGCTACGACGGCCGACTGGAGACCGCCGCGCTGAACGGGCCGCGCTCCGTGGTGGTGGCCGGGCCGGACGACGACCTGAACCACCTGGTCGCCGCCCTCGACGCGGAGGGCGTGCGGGCCAGGCGCCTGCCCGTCGACTACGCGTCGCACACCGCGTACATGGAGGACGCCCGCGCCGCCCTGCACGAGGAGCTGGGGGAGATCGAGCCGCTGCCCGGCGCCGTGCCCTTCTTCTCCACGGTGACCGGCGACTGGGCGGACCCCGCCGCGCTGGACCGCGCCTACTGGTTCCGCAACCTCCGGGAGACCGTACGGTTCGAACCGGCCGTACGGGCGCTCACGGAACAGGGCCACCGGGCCTTCATCGAGCTCAGCGCCCACCCGGTGCTCACCTCCGCCATCGAGGAGACCGGGCACGAAGCCGGTGCGGACCTGCTCACGGCCGGGACCCTGCGCCGTGGTCACGGGGGACCGGAGGACTTCGCCCGCGCCCTGGCCACCGCGTGGGCTGCGGGCGTACCCGTGCGCTGGGAGTCGGTGTTCCTCGGCGTCCCGGCGCGCCCGGTGCTGCTGCCCACCGCGCCGTTCCAGCCGGAGCGCTTCTGGTGGGAGCCCGCACCGGACGCGGGCACCGCGTCCGGCGGGCCGGAGCACGACGCGGCCGACGCGCTGCGCTACCGCATCGACTGGCAGCGGGTGACCGCTCCGCAACCCTCCGCGGCAGGCCCGCGCAGTTGGCTCGTCGTCCGGTACGACGGGGCCGCGCAGGCGGCCGCGCAGGCGGCGCGCGCATCCCTCGAAGCGGCCGGTGCGACGGTGTCCGACCTCGTGATCACCACCGCGCCGACACCGGCCGAACTGGCGCAGAACCTGCGGCACGCCGCCGAAGGTGCGGACCGGATCGGGGTGCTGTCCCTGCTGGCCGTGGACGAGAAGGGCGAGGGCACCGGCACCCCCCTGGGCCTGCCGTCGCTCGGCGCCACCGTCGTCCTCGCCCGGGCCCTCGCCGAGTCCGGCCTCGACGGCTCCCTGTGGTGCCTCACCGAAGACGTCCAGGTCACCACGGCCGACGAGCGCCCGGGCGACCCCGCACGGGAGGCCCTGTGGGGACTGGGGCGCGTCATCGCCCTCGAACACCCCGGTCTCTGGGGCGGCTTGATCGACGTACCCGCCGGTTCCACGGCCGAGATCACCCGCTCGCTCGCCGGCGTGCTGACCGGCGACAGCGGTGAGGACCAGGTCGCCCTGCGGGCGGCCGAGGTGTTCGTGCGCCGCTGGAAGCGGGCCGCGCCCCGGCCCCGGACCGCGCCGCACACCTGGGAGCCCACCGGTACGGCGCTGGTCACCGGAGGCACCGGAGGCATCGGCCGCCATGTCGCCCGGTGGCTCGCCCGGCGCGGCGCCCCGCACATCGTCCTCACCAGCCGCAGCGGCCAGGGCGCCCCGGGAGCCGACGAGCTGGCCGCCGAACTGCGCGCGCTCGGCTCCGCGGTGACCGTCGCGGCCTGCGACGTCACCGACCGCGAGGCCCTGCGCTCGCTCCTTCGGAGCCTGCCCGAGGACCAGCCGCTCACCTCGGTGTTCCACACCGCGGCCACGCTGGACGACGGCACCCTCGACACCCTGACCGGTGAACGGATCGAACAGGCCGGCCGCGCCAAGACCCTGGGCGCCCGGCACCTGCACGAACTCACCGCGGACGCACCCCTGACCGCGTTCGTCCTGTTCTCCTCGTTCGCCTCCGCGTTCGGCGCACCGGGCCTGGGCTGCTACGCCCCGGGCAACGCCTACCTCGACGGCCTGGCCCGGCAGCGGCGCGCCGAGGGGCTGCCCGCCACCTCGGTGGCCTGGGGCACCTGGGCCGGCAGCGGCATGGCGGAGGGCCCCGTGGCGGAGCGCTTCCGCCGGCACGGCGTGGTCGAGATGGCTCCGGAAGAGGCCCTCGACGCCCTTCGGACGGCACTGGACCGGGCGGAAGTCTGCCCGGTGATCATCGGGATCGAGTGGGAGCGTTTCCTGCTCGCGTACACCGCGCAGCGGCCCACCCGGCTGTTCGACGCGCTGCCCGAGGCCCGGGACGCGCGGGAGGCGCTGCGCCGGGAACACGCAACGGCCGGGACACCGCTCGGCGGCGGCCTGGCGGACCTGCCCGCCGCCGAGCGCGGGCGCGCACTCCTGGACCTGGTACGGCAGCACGCCGCCTCGGTGCTCGGACACCGGGACCCGGAACGGATCTCCCCGGAGCGGGCGTTCCTGGAACTCGGCTTCGACTCGCTGGCCTCCGTGGAACTGCGCAACCGGCTCACGGCCGCGACCGGTCTGCGCCTGCCCACGACCCTCGTGTACGACCACCCGCACGCCCGGGCCGTCGCCTCCCGCCTCGAGGCCGAACTCTTCGGCGCGGCGGAGCCCGAGCCGGGCCCGCGCCCCGCCGGCGGCGACACCCGCCGCGCGGACGACGCGATCGCCGTCGTGGGCATGGCCTGCCGGTACCCCGGCGGCATCAAGTCCCCGGACGACCTGTGGGAGTTCCTCGCCGCCGGCCGCGACGCGGCCGCCGCGGCGCCGGACGACCGGGGCTGGGAGCGGCGCGCGGTGCTGGGCACCGGTGCCGACCGCCCCCTGGGCAACTTCCTCGACGACGCGGGGAACTTCGACGCGGCGTTCTTCGGGATCTCACCGCGCGAGGCGCTGGCGATGGACCCGCAGCAGCGTCAGGTCCTGGAGGTCACCTGGGAGGCGTTCGAACGGGCGGGCATCCGGCCGCAGACCCTGCGCGGCAGCGACACCGGGGTGTTCGTCGGCATGTCGCACCAGGGGTATGCGGCCGGACCGGTGGAGGGCCGGGACGAGGTCGAGGGGTATCTGCTCACCGGCAGCACCGCCAGCGTCGCCTCCGGCCGGGTTGCGTATGCGCTGGGCCTCGAAGGTCCCGCGCTGACGGTGGACACGGCGTGTTCGTCGTCGTTGGTGGCGCTGCATCTGGCGGCCCGGTCGCTGCGGGACGGCGAGTGCTCCCTGGCGGTGGCCGGCGGTGTGTCGGTGATGGCGGGCCCGGAGGTGTTCACCGAGTTCTCGCGGCAGGGCGCGCTGGCCGCCGACGGGCGCTGCAAGGCGTACTCCCAGGACGCCGACGGCTTCGGGATGGGCGAGGGCGTGGGTCTGGTGGTGCTGGAGCGGCTGTCGGACGCCCGGCGCCAGGGGCATCGGGTGCTCGCCGTGGTGCGGGGCAGTGCGGTGAACCAGGACGGGGCCAGCAACGGTCTGTCCGCTCCCAGCGGCCCCTCGCAGCAGCGGGTGGTCCGGCAGGCGCTCGCCGATGCCCGTCTGACACCGGACCAGGTGGATGCCGTGGAGGGGCACGGCACGGGCACGGTGCTGGGCGATCCGATCGAGGCGCAGGCGCTGCTGGCCACCTACGGACAGGGGCGTGATCCCCAACTTCCTTTGTGGCTGGGCTCGTTGAAGTCGAACATCGGGCATGCGCAGGCGGCGGCCGGGGTGGCCGGGGTGATCAAGATGGTCCTGGCGTTGCGGCACGGGGTGCTGCCGAGGACGTTGCACGCGGAGGTGCCGTCGCCGCATGTGGACTGGTCGTCGGGTGCCGTGGAGGTGTTGCGGGAGGCGCGGGAGTGGCCGCGTAGCGGCCGTCCGCGCCGGGCGGCGGTGTCGGCGTTCGGTGTGAGCGGGACGAACGCGCATCTGATCGTGGAGGAGCCTGCGCCGGTGGAGCAGGCCGCCGATGCTTCGGTGGGTGTGCTGGGGGCCGCGGGTGTCGTGCCGCTGGTGCTGTCGGCGCGCACGGACACCGCGCTCGCCGCCCAGACCGACCGGCTGGCCGATCACTTGACGGCCCATCAGGACATGCGGCTGCGGGATGTGGCCCGGACCCTCACCGGGTCACGGCAGACCTTCGACCGGCGGGCCGTGGCCCTCGTACGCGACATCGAGGACGCCACCGACACCCTGCGTGCTCTCGCCGAGGGCCGCCCCGCGCCCCGCACCCTCACCGGTGCCGGTGGCGGGGAG
>NZ_KQ948029.1:33154-53003 GCF_001513965.1 Streptomyces cellostaticus
GAGCCCTGCCCGAACTCGCCGGCGACGGCGCCATGCTGTCGCTGCGCCTTAGCCGTGCGGAGGCGGAGAAGCTGCTGCGCAGCGCCGCGCCCGGCGGCGGACTGGAGATGGCCGCGGTCAACGGCCCCGACGCCGTGGTGGTGGCCGGTGACCCCGAGGCGGTGCACAGCCTGCGGGACCACTGCGCCCAGGCGGGCATCCAGGCGCGGGTGCTCCCCGTCGACTACGCCTCCCACACCTCCCACGTGGAACGCCTGCGGGAAGCGGTCCTCGCACCGCTCGCCGGCATCGTCCCCCGGACAGCCGAGATTCCCCTCTACTCCACCCTGCGGGGCGCATTCGTCGACGGCCCCGAACTGGACGCCGGCTACTGGTACGAGAACCTGCGCCGCACCGTGGAGTTCGAGGCCGCGATCGAGACGCTCTCGGCGGCGGGCCACGACGCGTTCGTCGAGGTGAGCCCCCATCCGGTGCTGAGCGGCAGCGTGCAGGACACGGTCGGTGACGCGAGCGTGGTGGTGGGCTCCGTCCAGCGCGACGACGACACACCCGAACGCTTCCTGGCCGCCCTCGCCGAGGCCCACGTGGGCGGTGTCGCGGTGGACTGGCAGGCCGTGCACGGCGACGGCGAGCCGACCGACCTGCCGACCTACCCCTTCGACCACGAACGGTTCTGGCTGCTGCCCGACGCATCCGGGCCGGCGCGCGCGGACGAGGGATGGTGCTACCGCGTCGACTGGCAGGAGACCACCGGCCCCGCTGCCGGCCCGGCCGGACGCTGGCTGCTCCTGCTGCCCGCCACGACGGACGGCCGCCCCGCCGAGCTCGCCTGGCGCGACGCCGCTGCCGCCGCCCTCGCCGACCACGCGGCCCTGCCCCACCCGGTCACCGTCCCGCTCGACGATCCGCACGCACTGACCGCCGCCGTCCGCGACGCCCTCGCCACCCAGGCCGAGTCCGGCGCGTACACGGGAGTGCTCTCCCTGCTGGCCCTCGGTGACGCGGACGCCGGAGCCGAGGCCACGCTCGGCCTCCTGCGCGAACTGGAGGCGGCAGACGCCGATGCGCGCGTCTGGCTGGCGACGTGCGGCGCGGTCGGCACCGGCGCGGACGACCCCGTGACGTGCCCGGCCGGGGCGCAGGTGTGGGGCCTCGGCCAGACGGCCGCGCTCGAACGCGGCGAGCGGCACACCGGCCTCGTGGATCTGCCGCAGGAGGCGGGGACGGCCCAACGCGCCCTGCTCGCCCGCGCGTTGACCGGCACGGAGGACCAGCTGGCGGTCCGCTCGCGCGCCGTGTTCGCGCGCCGGCTGCTGCCCGCCGCGCCGGGTACGGACCGGGTGCCGGACACCGCCGACGAGGCCGTGCCGCAGGGGACGATCCTCGTCACCGGCGGCACCGGCGGCCTCGGCGCGCTCACCGCACGCCGACTGGCGGCCCGGGGCGCGCAGCACCTGGCACTGGTCAGCCGCCGGGGCGAGGCGGCGCCGGGCGTCGCCCCGCTGGTCGCCGAGCTCACCGGGCTCGGCGCCCGGGTCACCGTCCACGCCTGCGACATCAGCGCGAGCGAGGAGGTGGCCGGACTCGTCGAGACGCTGCGCGCGGACGGCGCGACGATCAGCGGCGTGGTGCACGCGGCCGGACTGAACCAGCAGACCGCCCTGAAGGACATGACCCGCGAGGAGTTCCGGGAGGTCCTGGCCGCCAAGGTGCAGGGTGCGCGGAACCTCGAGGACGCCTGCCCCGGCCTGAGCCTGTTCCTCCTCTTCTCCTCCGGCGCCGGCGTGTGGGGCAGCGCCGGGCAGGGGGCGTACGCGGCGGGCAACGCCTTCCTCGACGCCTTCGCCCTCCACCGCCGCGCCCGGGGCCTGGCCGCGACATCCGTGGCCTGGGGACTGTGGGCGGACGGCGGCATGACGGACGACGAGCAGGCTGTCGCCCGGCTCCGGGACCAGGGCGTGCGCCCCATGCCCGGCCACCGGGCGCTCCAGGTGCTGGAGACGGTGCTGGCCGGTGACGAGAGCGCCGTCGTCGTCGCCGACGTCGACTGGCCGCGGTTCACCGAGACGTATGCGGCTCTGAGGCAACGACCGTTGCTCGACGCCATCCCGGGAGCCCGGGCCGCCGCGCCTGCGCGGCCGGCACCAGCGGCCGGAGCGGCCCTGCGCGACCGGCTCGCCGGGCGGCCGCCGGCCGAGCAGCACCACGAACTGACACATCTGGTGCGCTCCTGCGCCGCCGCCGTCCTGGGACACGAGGACACCCGCGCGGTGGCGATGGACACGGCCTTCCGCACCCTCGGCTTCGACTCGCTGGGCGCCGTACGGCTGCGCAAGCGCCTGGCCGAGGCCACGGGTCTCGCCCTGCCCACGACCCTGATCTTCGACCACCCCAACGCCGCCGCTCTGGCGGACCACCTCCGCTCCGAGCTGTTCGCGGACCCGCACGACGACGAGGACGTCGTCACCGCGGCGCTGGGCGGACTGGACCGGCTCGAGGCCCGACTCGCCCACGTGCCCGGGCCGCAGCGTGCCGAACTGGCCCGGCACCTCGACCGCGTACTGACCACCCTGCGGACCGGCGCGGCCGGCACCGGTCACGACGGTGCCCTGCGCACACCGCCCTCCCAGCAGACCGATCTCGCCGAGGCCGGATTCGACGAACTGCTGGCGGCCCTCGGCCGCGAGCTCGGCGACAACGAACAGCCGGCAGCGAACAGGTAAGGACACAACACGGTGACGGACAACGACAAGGTCGCTTCATACCTGCGCCGGGCCACCCTGGACCTGCGAGCGGCCCGGCAGCGCATCCACGAGCTGGAGGCCGACCCGATCGCGATCGTCAGCACGGCCTGCCGGCTGCCCGGCGGGATCGACACCCCCGAGGGCTTCTGGGACGTGCTGGCGGCGGGCGAGGAACGGCTGTCCGGCTTCCCGGACGACCGGGGCTGGGACCTGGCGGGCCTCTACCACCCCGACCCCGACCACCCCGGCACGACCTATGTGCGCACGGGGGGGTTCCTGGAGCGCGCGGGGGACTTCGACGCCGCCTTCTTCGGCATATCCCCGCGCGAGGCCGCCGCGATGGATCCGCAGCAGCGCCTCCTGCTGGAGACGTGCTGGGAACTGGTCGAGAACGCCGGGCTGGACCCGCACGCCCTGCGCGGCACGGAGACCGGGGTGTTCCTCGGCGTCGCCCGGCTCGGTTACGGCGACGCAGGCGGACCCGCCGGGGACGCCGAGGGTTACACGGTCACGGGTGCGGCGCCGTCCGTCGCGTCCGGCCGGATCGCCTACACCCTCGGGCTCGAAGGGCCCGCCATCACGCTGGACACCGCCTGCTCCTCCTCCCTCGTGGCCCTGCACCTGGCGGTGGCGTCGCTGCGCCGGGGCGAGTGCGGCCTGGCGATCGTGGGCGGCGCCGCAGTGATGGCCGGCCCCGAGGTGTTCATCGACTTCGCCCGGCAGCGCGCCCTCGCGTCCGACGGCCGCTCCAAGGCGTTCGGCGCGGGCGCGGACGGCTTCGGCTTCGGCGAGGGCGTCGCGGTGCTCCTCCTGGAGCGCCTGTCGGACGCCGAGCGCAACGGGCACACCGTGCACGCCGTCGTCCGCGGGACCGGGATCAACCAGGACGGTGCCAGCAACGGCCTGTCCGCACCCAGCCGAGCGGCCCAGCGCAAGGTCATCGAGCAGGCACTCGCCAACGCGCAGGTCGCCCCCGGCGATGTCGACGCGGTCGAGGCGCACGGCACCGGCACCACCCTCGGCGACCCCATCGAGGCCCACGCCCTGCTCGACACCTACGGCCGGCACCGCAGCGCACAACAGCCGTTGTGGCTGGGCTCGGCGAAGTCGAACATCGGCCACACCCAGGGCGCCGCCGGCGCGGTCGGCGTGCTCAAGATGGTGCTCGCCCTCCGGCACGAGCGGCTGCCCAGGACCCTGCACGCCGAGGAACCCTCGCCGCACGTCGACTGGTCCTCGGGCGCGGTCTCCCTGCTGGCCGAGGAGCGGGACTGGCCGCGCGGCGAGCGGCCCCGGTACGCCGCCGTGTCGGCGTTCGGCATCAGCGGCACCAACGCCCACGTCGTCCTCCAGGAGGCGCCCGAGCCCCAGGAGGCCGGGGAACCTGCGACCCCGCAGCCGGTGACGCCCGAGCGCCCGGTGCCGCTGGTCGTCTCGGCGCGGACCGAGGAGGCCCTGCGCGCCCAGGCGGAACGGCTGTCCGCCGTGCTCGCGGACACCGCCGTCGAACTGCCCGACCTCGGCTTCTCGCTGGCCACGGCCCGGGCCCGGCACGAGCACCGTGCGGTGGTCCTGGCCGGCTCCCGCGCATCGGCGCTGCTGGGGATGGGCGAGGTGGCCGCCGGTCAGGCGCGCCTGAAGGGAACCCTCGAATCGGGCGGACGCTCCGCCGTGTTCCTCTTCCCCGGCCAGGGCTCGCAGTGGGCGGGGATGGGCGCCGACCTGCTGGCGTGGTCACCGGTCTTCGCCGAGGCGATCCAGGCCTGCGACGAGGCGATGGCCCCGTGGCAGGACTGGTCGGTGGCCGCGGTGCTCCGGCAGGAGCCCGGTGCCCCCGGACTCGACCGCGTCGATGTGGTGCAGCCCGCGCTGTTCGCGGTGATGGTGTCCCTGGCCGCCCTGTGGCGCTCCTACGGCGTGGAACCGGCAGCGGTGGCGGGGCACTCGCAGGGGGAGATCGCCGCGGCGTACGTCGCCGGGGTGCTCACGCTCGAGGACGCCGCCCGGCTCGTGGTCCTGCGCAGCCGCCTGCTGCGGTCGCTGGCCGGGCAGGGTGCGATGGCGGCCGTGGCGCTGGACGAGGCCACCGTACGCGAGCAGCTCAGGCCGTACGGCGACGCCGTGGAGGTGGCCGCGGTCAACGGTCCCGCCTCCGTCGTCGTCTCCGGCGAGCCCGAGGCCGTGCGGTCCTTCGCGGCGGGCTGCGCCGACCGGGGAGTGCGGGCCCGGACCATCGATGTGGACTACGCCTCGCACTCCGCGCAGATGGAGCAGGTCCGCGAGGAACTGGCCGAGGCGCTGTGGGAGTTGCGTCCGGCGCGCGCACGGGTGCCCTTCTACTCGACGGTGACCTGCCGCCCCATGGAGGGCGAGGAGCTGGACGCGCACTACTGGTACCGCAACCTGCGCGAGCCGGTGCGCCTGCACGACGTCGTGCGCCTGCTCGCAGCCGCACACCACGACGCCTTCATCGAGGTCAGCCCGCAACCGGTGCTGGCGGCGACGGTCGAGGAGACGCTCGAGGCGGAAGGACGGGAGCCGGGTGAGGCCGTGGCCGTCGGCACCCTGCGGCGCGACACACCCGGCCCGGAGTCCTTCCTGACCTCCGCGGCGACCGCCCATGTCTGGGGCGTGGACGTGCACTGGCAGCCGGCCTTCGCCGACGCGCGGCAGGTCCCGCTGCCCACCTACCCCTTCCAGCGCAAGCACTACTGGACGTCCACCGCCGCGCCCGCACGGGGCGCCGGCGAGGTGACCTACCGCGTGGCGTGGACGCCCCTGCCCGCCGCGGAAGCAGTCGATCCGAGCGGAACCTGGCTGGTCGTCACCCCGGCCGCCGCCCCCGCCTGGGCCGGACCGCTGGTGGCCGCACTGCGCGAGAGCGGCGCCACGCCGCTGGAATGCGCCCTGGACCCGGACCTCGGCCGTGCCGAGGTCGCCGCGGCCCTCACCGCCGCCACGGCGGGAACCACCGGGCTGCGGGGCGTGCTGTCGCTGCTCGCGGCCGACGAAGCGGACCACCGCGGCCGGGCGGGCGTGCCCGCCGGCGCGGTCGCCACCCTGACGCTCCTGCAGGCCCTCGGCGACGCCGGGGTGGAAGCGCCGCTGTGGTGCCTCACCCAGGGCGCCGTACAGACGCCCGAGGACGACGGCATCGGGTCGTACGCGCAGAGCGCCGTGCACGGCCTGGGCCGGGTCGCCGGTCTGGAGCTCGGGCAGCGCTGGGGCGGCGTGCTGGACCTGCCCCGGGACGTGGAAACGGCCGCAGGGGCGGCCCTGCTCGCCCGGGTGCCCGGCATCCTGGCGGGTGGACACGCCGCCGAGGACCAGCTCGCCGTGCGCGCCGACGGCCTGTACGGGCGGCGGCTGGTGCGGGCACACACGCCGGCCGCCGCGGACGGTCACGGCCGGCGCCTGCACGGAACCGTGCTCGTCACCGGAGCGGACAGCCCGATCGGCGAACGGCTCGCCCGGTGGGCGGCCGACGGCGGCGCCGACCACCTCGTCCTGGTGGGCGAGGCGAGCGAGGAACTGCTGAGCGCGCTGCAGGACGGCGGGACGACGGTCACCTGCTGCGCGGCGGACGAGGACGCCGTCCGGGCCGCGGTCGAAGCCGCCCCGCACGAGGTCAGCACCGTCGTGCACGCGGCGACCCGGCTGGAGTTCGGGCCGGTTCTCGACACCGACCCGGAGGACTTCGCCGCCACCGTGCACGTCAAGACCGGACTTGCCCTGACACTCGCCAGGGTCCTCGACGGCCGGCCGGTGGAGCGGGAGATCCACTGCTCCTCCGTGGCCGGTGTCTGGGGCGGCGCCGGCATGTCCGGATACGCGGCCGGCAGCGCCTGCCTCGACGCGTTCGCCGCCCACCGGCGGGCCCAGGGCCACCCGAGCACCGCCGTGGCCTGGAGCCCCTGGGCCCTGCCCGACGCCCCGCGCAGCACCGCCCAACCGGCGGCGCAGCGCGGACTGCGCGGCCTGACGGCCGAACGCGCCCTGACGGTGCTGCAGTCCGTCCTGGACTCGGGCGAGACCGCCGTCGCGGTGTCCGACGTGGACTGGCCCGCCTTCGCCGCGGGCTACGGCGCGGTCCGGCCGACCGCGCTGTTCGGGGAGATCGCCGAGGCGCGCGAGGCAGCCGAGCCCGCCGCGGCGCCCGCCGGACCGGACAGCGGCCCGGCCGCCGAACTGGCCGGCCGGCTCGCGGGCCTGACGCCCGCGGAACAGGAGGACCTGCTGATCACCGTGGTCGGCGAGGCCACCGCGGCGGTCCTCGGACACGACAGCGCGCAGGACGTCAACGGACGGCGGGCGTTCAGCGAACTGGGCCTGGACTCACTGGGCACGGTGCAACTGCGCAAGCGGCTCTCCACGGCCACCGGCCTGCGCCTGCCCGCCTCCCTGGTGTTCGACCACCCGACCATCACCCGCCTCGCCCGCCACCTGCTCTCCCGGCTGGCCGTCGGCCCCCGCCGGGAGAGCACCGCCGCGCCGGCCGGGACCGCCGTGAACGCCGAGCAGGAACCGATCGCCATCGTCGGCATGGGCTGCCGCCTCCCGGGGGGCATCGACTCGCCCGAACAGCTGTGGCGGGCCGTCGTCGACGGCCAGGACCTCACCAGCGGGCTGCCCCGGGACCGCGGCTGGGACCTCGAGACCCTCTGCCACCCCGACCCCGACCACCCCGGCACCAGCTACGCCGACCGCGGCGCCTTCCTCACCGACGCGGCGGGCTTCGACGCGGAGTTCTTCGGCATCACGCCCCGCGAGGCCCTCGCGATGGACCCGCAGCAGCGGCTGATGCTCGAGGTCGCCTGGGAGGCCGTGGAACGCGGCGGCATCGACCCGGACGCGCTGCGCGGCAGCCGCATCGGCGTGTTCGTCGGGTCCAACGGCCAGTCGTACATGCCGCTCCTGGAGAGCGAGGCCGACCGGGTCGAGGGCTACCAGGGGCTCGGCAACTCGGCCAGCGTGCTGTCGGGGCGCCTCGCCTACGTCTTCGGCTGGCAGGGCCCGGCGATCACGGTGGACACGGCGTGCTCGTCGTCCCTGGTCGGCATCCACCTGGCGATGCGGGCGCTGCGGTCCGGCGAGTGCGCCATGGCCCTGGCCGGCGGCGTCACCGTGATCTCCGACCCCTACACGTTCGTCGACTTCAGCAGGCAGCGCGGCCTGGCCGCCGACGGGCGGTGCAAGCCCTTCTCGGCGCAGGCGGACGGCTTCGGCCTCGCCGAGGGCGCCGGCGCGCTGCTCCTCGAACCGCTCTCCCGGGCCCGGGAGCTGGGACACCCCGTGCTCGCGGTGCTGCGCGGCAGCGCGGTCAACCAGGACGGCGCGAGCAACGGGCTGGCCGCGCCGAACGGCCCGGCCCAGGAGGAAGTGATCCGGCAGGCCCTCGCCGACGCCCGGTTGACGGCGGCCGACATCGACGTGGTGGAGGCGCACGGCACCGGCACCCGGCTCGGCGACCCGATCGAGGCCGGGGCACTGCAAGCCACCTACGGGGCGGACCGCGAGCGGCCCCTCGCGCTGGGCTCCGTGAAGTCCAACATCGGCCACACCCAGGCGGCCGCCGGGGTCGCCGGCGTGATCAAGACGGTGCTGTCGATGCGACACGGCGTCATCCCCCGCAGCCTGCACGCGGAAGAACTCTCCCCCGAGATCGACTGGTCGACGGGGACGATCCAGGTCCAGCAGGAGAACGAGGGCTGGCCGCAGGGTCCGCGCGTGCGCCGGGCCGGCGTGTCGTCGTTCGGCGTCAGCGGAACCAACGCCCACGTCGTGGTCGAAGAGGCCCCGGCGAAGGCCCCGGCAGACCCGGCCGCACCGGCCGAACGGCCCGCGGGCAGCGGCCTCGCGGCGGGCACCGTGGCCCTGCCGCTCTCGGCCCGCACGCACAGCGCGGTGACCGCGCAGGCCCGTGCGCTGGCCGAACTGCTGCGCACCTCGCCCGAGACCTCCCTTTCCGACACCGCACGCACGCTCGCAACCGGCCGGGCACGCTTCGACATCAGGGCCGCAGTGCTCGGCGAGGACCGGGAATCGGTGTGCGCCGCCCTCGACGCCCTGGCCGCCGACGAGGCCATGGCCGACGTGGTGCCGCCGCGCACGGCCACCGCCCGCAGGGCCGTGCTGGTCTTCCCCGGCCAGGGCTCGCAGTGGACCGGCATGGCCGCCGACCTCCTCGACGGGTCGGAGATCTTCGCCGCGTCGATGGCGGACTGTGCGGCGGCGCTCGCCCCGTACACCGACTGGGACCTGCTCGCCACGCTGCGCGGCGACGGGCCCGACGACGCGTTCGAACGGCCCGACGTCCTCCAGCCCCTGCTGTTCGCGGTGATGGTGTCGCTGGCCGCGCTGTGGCGTGCCCACGGCGTGGAACCGGCCGCCGTGATCGGCCACTCGCAGGGCGAGATCGCCGCCGCCTGCGTCGCCGGCGCCCTCACCCTCGACACCGCCGCGAAGGTCGTGGCGCTGCGCAGCAAGGTGCTGCGCGAGCTGAACGGGCAGGGCGGCATGGCCTCCGTGACGGCCTCGCCCGACGAACTCGAGGCCGCCCTGGCGCAGTGGGACGGCCGCCTCAGCGTGGCCGCGGTGAACGGGCCGCGCTCCCTCGTCGTTGCCGGCGAGGCCACGGCCCTGGAGGAGTTCCTCCACTCGCCGCAGGCCGGGCAGATGTCCCCGCGGCGGATCGCGGTGGGCTACGGCTCCCACTCCCCGCAGGTGGAACAGGTCGAGCAGCGACTCGCCGACGTGCTCGGCACGGTCCCGGCCCGGTCCGCCGCCGTGCCCTTCTGCTCGACCGTCACCGGCAGCCCCCTCGACACCGCCGGGCTCGACGCGGCGTACTGGTACCGCAACCTGCGCGGGACGGTCCGCCTCGACGAGGCCGTACGGCACCTGATGGGCCAGGGCTTCGACACCTTCATCGAGGTGAGCCCGCACCCGGTGCTGCTCTCCGGCATCGAGCAGACCGCCGAGGACCTCGGCCGGGACGTCGTCACCCGCGCCTCCCTGCGCCGGGACCGCCCCGGGGCGCGCACCTTCCTGCACAACCTGCTGGAGGCCCACGCCGACGGCCTGCCCGTCGACCTCGCACCGGCCATGGGACCCGGCGGTACGGCGGACCTGCCGACCTATCCGTTCGAGCACACCTCCTACTGGCCGCGCCCGCGCCGCACCCGCGGCGACGCCGGCACCCTGGGCCTGGACGCCGTGGCCCATCCCGTGCTGTCCACGGCGCTGGAGATACCCGACGGCGGACACCTCCTGACCGGGCGGATCGCGCTCGGGGACCAGCCGTGGCTGGCCGACCACGCCGTCGGCGGAAAGCCGCTGTTCCCGGGCAGCGCCCTGGTCGACCTGGCCCTGACGGCCGGCCGGCACGCGGGCACGCCCGCCCTGGAGGAACTGGTGCTCGCCGCCCCGCTGGTGCTCGGCCCGGCCACCGCCGTGCGCGTGACCGTCGGTGCCCCCGCGGACAACGGCACCCGCACGGTGGACGTCCACGCCCGCGACGCGCACACACCCCACGCGCCCTGGACCCGGCACGCGACCGGCGTCCTCGGCGAGGCCGCCACGCCACCGGCGGCCCCGGCGGCCTGGCCGCCGCCGGACGCCCGGCCGATCGACCTGGACGCGGCCTACGCGCGCCTGGCCGACCGCGGCTACGCCTACGGGCCCGCCTTCCGGGCGCTGCGCGCCGCATGGCAGCGCGGCGAGGAGGTGTTCGCCGAGGCCGAACTCCCCGCGGCCGCGGGCGGGAACGAGGCAGGGCCGTCCGCCCTGGGCGACGAGGGCTACCTGCTGCACCCCGTCCTCCTCGACGCGGCGGCGCAGACCCTGGGCCTGAGTTCCCTGGCCGACCGGGAAGGGGCGTTCCTCCCCTTCTCGTGGAGCGGGACCACCCTGTACGCGTCCGGGGCCACGACGGTCCGCGTGACGGCGGCCCCGGCCGGCGACGACGCGATGAGCCTGTCGGTGACCGACCCCACGGGAGCGCCGGTCGCCCGGGTGAGCGCCGTGACCGTACGCCCGGTCGACGGCGCGCCGCTGAACGGCGACGGCGAGGAAGCGGGCGCCGACGACCTCTACCAGCTGTCCTGGCGGCCCCTGCCGGAAACCGTCGGCACGGCCGTGAGCTGCGTGACCGTCGGCGGCGCCCTCCCCGGACTCGGCAAGGACTACCCGGACCTGGCGGCCCTGGCCGAGGCGGTCGCGGCGGGCGAGCCGGAACCCGAAGCCGTCATCGTGCACGGCCGTCCGTGGCAGCCGGCGGATGCGGCCGGCTCCGTGCGCGAGAGCGTGCTGCACGCGGCCGGACTCGTCCGCCAGTGGCTCGACGCACCGGAGCGGACCGGCCGCCTGGTGTTCCTCACCCGTCACGCCGTGAGCGCCGGCCCGGCCGACACGGAGACGGACCCCGCGCAGGCCGCGCTCTGGGGCCTGGTCCGCTCCGCACAGGCGGAGTCGCCGGGCAACTTCGTCCTGGTCGACGGCGACGCGGACCTCGCGGCCCTCGCCCGGTTCCCCGCCGTGCTCGACCACCCGCAGGTGGCGCTGCGCGGCGACCTCGCGCTCGTGCCGCGGCTGTCCTCCACCCGCGGTGCGGCGGCCCTGCTCCCGCCCCGGACGCCCGCCCGCCTGGAGCCCGCCGGCACCTCCCTGGACGCCCTCGCCTTCGCGGCGGCGCCGGACGCCGGACGGCAGCCGGGCCCCGGCGAGGTGCGGGTCGAACTGCGGGCCACCGGCGTGAACTTCCGCGACGTCCTGATCGCCCTCGGCATGTACCCCGGTGCCGCCGTCATGGGCACCGAGGGCGCCGGGGTCGTCACCGCCACCGGCCCGGGCGTCACCGGCGTCAAGGCGGGCGACCGGGTCATGGGCCTGTTCGAAGGCGCCTTCGGGCCCGTGACGGTCGCCGACCACCGGCTGGTGGTCCCCGTCCCGCAGGGGTGGAGCACCACCGAGGCCGCCGCCCTGCCCATCGCCTTCACCACCGCCCACTACGCGCTGCACGACCTCGCCGGTCTGCGGCCCGGGCAGGCCGTCCTGGTCCACGCCGCCGCCACCGGCGTCGGCCTGGCCGCGGTCCGCCTGGCCCGGCTGGCCGGGGCGGAGGTCTTCGCCACCGCCAGCCCCGCCAAGCACGACATCCTGCGCGGACTCGGACTCCAGGACGACCACATCGCCTCGTCCAGGGAACCGGGATTCGGGGAGCGGTTCCGGTCCGTGCGCGGCGGCCGCGGCATGGACGTCGTGGTCAACTCGCTGACCGGCGCCCTGCTGGACGAGTCGGCCGAACTCCTCGCCGAAGGCGGGGCGTTCGTCGAGATGGGCAAGACCGACCTGCGCGACCCGGAGCAGTTCCACGGGCGCTATCTGCCCTTCGACCTCGCCGAGGCGGGGCCGGACCGGCTCGGCGCGATCCTGGCCGAGGTCGCCGCCCTGGTGGCCGACGGGAAGGCCGGGCGCCTCCCGGTCACCGCCTGGCCGCTCCAGCGGGCGTCGGCCGCCCTTCAGCACATGAGCACGGGGCGGCACACCGGAAAGCTGGTGCTCGTCCAGCCGGCGCCGCTCGATGCGGACGGCACCGTACTCGTCACCGGCGGAACCGGCACCCTGGCACGACTGCTGGCCCGCCACCTGGTGACCGAGCACGGGGTGCGCCACCTGCTGCTGCTCGGCCGCCGGGGGCCCGCCGCCCCGGGAGCGGCCCGGTTCGAGACCGAACTGGCCGAGCTGGGCGCGAGCGTGACCACGCTCGCCTGCGACGTCTCCGACCGCGCCGCGCTCGCGGCCGTACTCGACGGCATCCCGGCCGCACACCCGCTGACGGGAGTCGTGCACACCGCGGGGGTGCTCGCGGACGGCCTGGCCGCCTCCGTGGGACAGGACGCGCTGGCCGAGGTCTTCGCGCCCAAGGCCGACGCCGCCTGGCACCTGCACGAACTCACCGCGGGGTGCGAACTGAGCTTCTTCGCCCTGTTCGGCTCGGGCGCCTCCGTCCTGGCCGGGCCGGGCCAGGGCGCGTACGCGGCGGCCAACGCCGCCCTGGACGCGCTGGCCCGGTACCGGCAGGCGCGCGGGCTGCCCGCGACGTCCCTCGGCTGGGGGCTGTGGGAGGAGGCCAGCGGCCTGACGGGCACGCTGGACGAGCGGGACACCCGGCGGATGGCCCGGGCGGGCATGCTGCCCCTGCCGACCGCACGGGCCCTGGCCCTGTTCGACCTCGCGATCCGGCGCGGCGACCCGGTCCTGTACCCGCTGCGACTGGACACCTCCCGGCCCCAGGGCCCGGACGGTTCGCCCGAGGTGCTGCGCGGGCTGCTGCACACGCCGTTGCGCCGCGCCGCCCGGGAACCCGCCGGCGGGGACGGACTCGCCGCACGCCTGGCGTCCCTGCCGCGCCCCGACCGGCTCGCCGCCCTGACCGAGGCCGTACAGGCCCAGGCCGCCGCCGTCGCCGGGTACGACACGGCCGACTCGGTGCCGCCGGGACGGCAGTTCAAGGACCTCGGCTTCGACTCCCTCGCCTCGGTCGAGTTGCGCAACCGCCTCGGGGCCGCGGTCGGCCTGCGGCTGCCGAGCACCCTCGTCTTCGACCACCCGACACCCGAGGCGGTGGCCGTCTACGTGGACGGCCGGCTGTTCGCGGACGCGCCCGGCTCACCGGAGGCGGACCCGCGGCACCCGGCCACCGAGGCCGCCGAGCACCTCGCCGCGTTGGAGGCGGCGCTGGACGGCTGGCGGGACATCGCCGGGGCCACCGAGGGCGCTGCCGGTGAACACCGGGCGATCGAGGCGCGGCTGACGGCCCTGCTCGGCAGGTGGAGCGCCACGGTCGGCGGGGACACCCGCACAGCCGGCGTCGACGTCGACGCCGTGGACGACGACGAACTGTTCGCACTGCTCGATCAGCGGTTCGCTGAGGAGAACGAGGGACGATGAGCGGGGACCAGGAGACCACCGAGACCAAGCTGCGCCGCTACCTGCGGCGGACGGTCGGGGACCTGGAGGCCGTCAGCGCACGGCTGCGGGAGACCGAGTACCGGGCCGGCGAGCCGATCGCGATCGTCGGCATGGGCTGCCGGTTCCCCGGTGGCGTCGACAGCCCCGCCGCCCTGTGGGACCTCCTCATGGCGGACGGCGACGCGGTCGGTGGCCTGCCCGCCGACCGCGGCTGGGACACCGCCGCCCTCGACGGGTGCAACGGAGGGTTCCTGCACGACGCCGCCGGCTTCGACGCGGACTTCTTCGGCATCTCGCCGCGCGAGGCCCTGGCCATGGACCCGCAGCAACGGCTGCTCCTGGAGGTGGCCTGGGAAGCCCTGGAACGGGCCGGCTTCGACCCCGCGTCGCTGGGCGGCACCGCCACCGCGGTCTTCGCCGGAGTCGGCGCCGTCGACTACGGGCCCCGCCCCGACGAGGCGTCACCGGAGGTGCTGGGATACCTGGGCACGGGCACGGCCTCCAGCGTGGCCTCCGGCCGGGTGGCGTACGCGCTCGGCCTCGAAGGCCCGGCGCTGACCGTGGACACCGCCTGCTCCTCCTCCCTCACCGCGACCCACCTGGCCATGCAGTCGCTGCGCCGCGGGGAGTGCACGACCGCGCTCGCGGGCGGCGCCACCGTCATGAGCACCGCCGGCGCGTTCACCGAGTTCCGCAGCCAGGGCGGACTGGCCGCGGACGGCCGGTGCAAGCCCTTCGCCGAGGCCGCCGACGGCTTCGGCCTGGCCGAAGGCGCCGGCTTCCTCGTGCTCCAGCGGCTGTCCACGGCACAGCGCGAAGGCCGCCGGGTGCTCGCCGTGCTGCGCGGCTCGGCGGTCAACCAGGACGGTGCCAGCAACGGCCTCACCGCACCCAACGGCCCGGCCCAGCAGCGGGTGATCCGGCAGGCGCTCGAGGACTCCCGGCTCGGCCCGGCCGACGTCGACTACGTCGAGGCGCACGGCACCGGAACCACCCTCGGCGACCCCATCGAGGCACACGCCCTGCTGGAGACCTACGGCGCCGGACGGCCCGAGGACGCTCCGCTGTGGATCGGCTCGGTGAAGTCCAACATCGGGCACACCCAGGCCGCCGCCGGCGTCGCGGGCCTGATCAAGACCGTCCTCGCCCTCCAGCACGGCCGGCTGCCCCGCCTCCTGCACCTCGACGCCCCCTCGTCGCGGATCGACTGGGAGACGGGCGCCGTCGTACCGCTCGGCGAGAGCAGGCCGTGGCCGCGCAGCACCCGGCCGCGCCGCGCGGGAGTCTCCTCCTTCGGCATCAGCGGGACCAACGCGCACATCCTCGTCGAGGAGGCCCCGGAACCCGGCCCGGCCCCCGAGCCGGCCGCCGGCGACCAGGAGGCGGGCCCGTATCCGCTCCTGCTGTCCGGCCGGACCGACCAGGCCCTGCGGGCCCAGGCCGAACGGCTCGCCGCCCACCTGGAGCAGCCAGGCGCCGCCTCGCTGCCGGACACCGCGTTCACCCTCGCCACCCGGCGCACCGCGTTCGAGCACCGCGCCGTGGTCGTCGGCGACCGCGCCGACGCCCTGGCCGCCCTGCGTGCCGTGGCCCGCGAGGAGCCGCACGCGAAGGCGGTCACCGGCACCGCGCGTCCGGGCCGTAAGGTCGCGATGGTCTTCCCGGGGCAGGGGTCGCAGTGGGAGGGCATGGCCGCCGAACTGCTGGCCGCCTCGCCGGTCTTCGCCCGCTCCATGCGCGACTGCGAGCAGGCGCTGGCCCCCTACGTCGACTGGTCGCTGACCGAGGTGATCGCGGGCGGCGCGTCACTGGAACGGGTGGACGTCGTCCAGCCCGCGCTGTTCGCGGTGATGGTGTCGCTGGCGGCGCTGTGGCGGTCCCACGGTGTCGAACCGGCCGCGGTGATCGGGCACTCCCAGGGGGAGATCGCAGCCGCCTGCGTCGCCGGCGCCCTGTCCCTGGAGGACGCCGCGAAGGTGGTCGCGGTGCGCGCCAAGGCGCTGCGGTCCCTCGCCGGCACCGGCGGCATGGTCTCCCTGGCCCGCACCGAGGAGCAGGCCGGACCGCTGCTGGCCCCCTACGGCGGCGCCCTGTCGATCGCCTCGGTCAACGGCCCGGGTTCGGTCGTGGTGGCCGGTCCCCGGGAGCACCTGGACGCGCTGCTCGACGCCTGCGCGGCCGACGGCGTCCGGGCGCGGAACATCCCGGTGGACTACGCCTCCCACTCGGCCATGGTCGAGCCGCTGCGCGAGGAGCTGACGGCCGCGCTGTCCGGTGTCGTCGCCCGGACCGCACCCGTGCCCCTGTACTCCACGACGACCGGTGAGCCGATCGACACCGCCGTCATGGGGGGCGACTACTGGTACCGCAACCTCCGCGAACAGGTGCGGTTCGAGACGGGGACGAGACTGCTGGCCGAAGCGGGCTTCGACGCCTTCGTCGAGGTGAGCCCGCAGCCGGTCCTCGCCCCCGGCATCGAGGCGACCCTGGAGGCGGTCGGGGCCGACGCCGCGGTCCTGAGCACGCTGCGGCGCGACGCGGGCGGTGCGGACCGGTTCCTGGCGGCGCTCGCCGAGGCGCATGTGCGCGGCGTGCGGATCGACTGGAGCCCCGCACTGGCGGACGGCGCCGTGGCCGAACTCCCCTGCTACCCGTTCCAGCACCGCCCGTTCTGGCACACGGCACCGGGCCGCCGCGCCGAACCCGCCGACCAGGGGCGGCGCTACCGGGTGGAATGGCAAGGCGCCACATGGGAGGCGGCCCTGCTCACCGGCCACGTGCTGCTGGCGACCGGCCCTCAGGTCCCGGGCGCCTGGTACGACACGGTCCGCGCGGCCCTCGAACGCGCCGGTGCCACGGTCGCCGCCGTCGACTGCGGCGGGCCGGGACGCGCCGCGACGGCGGCGGCCCTGCGCGCGGCCGTGGCCGCCGAAAAGCCGACGGCGGTGGTCTCGCTGCTCGCCCTGGACGCTCCCGCGGACGCAACCGCCGACGCAACCGCCGACGCGCCGCACCTGCCGGCGTGGCGGACCCTGACCCTGGCCCAGGCCCTCGGCGACGCGGGCGTCGAGGCGCCGCTGTGGGTGCTGACCCGGCGCGCCGTGGCCGTGACCGACCAGGACGGGGAGCCGGACCCCGCGCAGACGGCGGTGTGCGGCCTCGGCCGGGTCATCGGCCTGGAGCACCCCACGCGCTGGGGCGGGTCGATCGACCTGCCCGCGCCGGACCCGGACCTCGTCGCGCCGCTGACCGCGGTGCTCGCCCGGCCCCGGGACGAGGACCAGGTGGCGATCCGCGCCACCGGGATCAGCGTCCCCCGGCTCGTGCCCGCCCCGGCCGACGCCCCGGCCGACGCCCCGGCCGACGCGCGCGGCTGGTCGCCACGCGGCACGGTCCTGGTGACCGGAGGCACCGGCGGCATCGGCGCCCATGTCGCACGCCGCCTGGCGCGCGCGGGCGCCGCACATCTCGTACTCACCAGCAGGCGGGGCCCCGATGCGCCGGGGGCGGCACAGCTCAAGGACGAACTGGCCGCCCTGGGCGCCGGGGTGACCCTCGCCGCCTGCGATGTCGCGGACCGGGAGGCGCTGGCCGCGCTGCTGGCCGACGAGCGCGCGCTCGGCCGGACCGTCGACGCCGTCTTCCACACGGCCGGCGTATCGCAGTCCACACCGCTGGACCGCATCACCGAGGAGGAGTTCGCGAGCGTCACCGCCGCCAAGACCGCCGGAACGGCGCACCTCGACGAACTCTGCACCGACGCGGACGCCTTCGTGCTGTTCTCCTCGAACGCCGGAGTGTGGGGCGCGGCCCGGGCGGGCGCCTACGCGGCGGCCAACGCCTTCCTGGACGGCTTCGCGCACCGGCGCCGTCACCGCGGGCTGCCCGCGGTGTCCGTCGCATGGGGACTGTGGGACGGGCCGGGCATGGCCGACGACGCGGGCCAGGACTTCCTGCGCCGCCAGGGCATGCGGCCGCTGCCGCCCGAGCAGGCCCTCGCCGAACTCGGCACGTGCCTGGACGGCGACGAAGCCTGTGTCTCCGTCGCCGACCTCGACCGGCGGGCCTTCCTCGACCTCATGGGCGCCGCACGGCACCGGCCGCTGTTCGACGCACTCGCACGGACGCTGCCCGCCGCGCCGCCGGCCGAGGAGCCGCAGGAGGAATCGGAGGGCCGCTCCCGGCTGCGGGAGAAGCTGCTGCCGCTGTCGGCCAAGGAACGCCGGGAACACCTGCTGCGCCTGGTGCGGGCCGAGGCCGCCGCGGTGCTCGGGCATGCGGACGCCGAGGCCGTCGACCGGGACCGCGCCTTCAGGGACCTCGGCTTCGACTCGATGTCCGCGGTGCAGATGCGCAACCGGCTCACCGCGGTGACCGGCCTGCGCGAGGCGACCACCCTGGTCTTCGACCGGCCCAGCGTCACCGCGCTCGCCGACTACCTGCTCGACCGGCTGTTCGGCTCCGAGGAGACCCCGGCCGACGGGGCCCGGTCCGGGCCGGGGCCGCGGCCCGTCGGCGGCAACGCCCCGCACGGGAACGACGCGGACGACCCGATCGTCGTCGTGGGCATGGCCTGCCGGTACGCCGGCGGCATCGACTCCCCGGACGACCTGTGGGAGTTCGTCGCCGCCGGCCGGGACGCCGTCTCGGCGATGCCCGCCGACCGGGGCTGGGACCTCGACCGCCTCGGCGACAGCGCCGCCGACGGCACGGCCGGCCCCCGCCGCGGCGCCTTCCTCGATGACGCGGGCGGCTTCGACGCGGCGTTCTTCGGGATCTCACCGCGCGAGGCGCTGGCGATGGACCCGCAGCAGCGCCATGTCCTCGAGGTCGCCTGGGAGGTGATGGAGAACTCCGGCATCGACCCGCGCTCGCTGCGCGGCAGCGACACCGGGGTCTTCCTGGGCTCCGCCTACCAGGGCTACGGCCACGGGGCCGAGGCCCCCGAGAGCAGCGAGGGATACCTGCTCACGGGCGGTTCGCCCGCCGTCGCCTCGGGCCGGGTGGCGTATGTGCTGGGGCTGGAGGGTCCCGCGCTGACGGTGGACACGGCGTGTTCGTCGTCGTTGGTGGCGCTGCATCTGGCGGCCCGGTCGCTGCGGGACGGCGAGTGCTCCCTGGCGGTGGCCGGCGGTGTGTCGGTGATGGCGGGCACCGAGGTGTTCGAGGAGTTCTCGCGGCAGGGCGCGCTGGCCGCCGACGGGCGCTGCAAGGCCTATTCCGAGCAGGCGGACGGCTTCGGCTTCGCCGAGGGCGTGGGCCTGGTGCTGCTGGAGCGGCTGTCGGACGCCCGGCGCCACGGGCATCAGGTACTCGCCGTGGTGCGGGGCAGCGCCGTGAACCAGGACGGGGCCAGCAACGGTCTGGCGGCGCCGAGCGGGGTGGCCCAGGCGCGGGTGATTCGTCGTGCCTGGCAGAACGCGGGCCTCTCGGGCGCCGACGTGGACGCCGTGGAGGGGCACGGCACCGGGACGGTGCTGGGCGATCCGATCGAGGCGCACGCGCTGCTCGCGACGTACGGGCAGGAGCGCGGCGCGGACCAGGAGCCGCTCTGGCTGGGCTCGTTGAAGTCGAACATCGGGCATGCGCAGGCGGCGGCCGGCGTGGCCGGGGTGATCAAGATGGTCCTGGCGTTGCGGCACGGGGTGCTGCCCAGGACGTTGCACGCGGAGGTGCCGTCGCCGCATGTGGACTGGTCGTCGGGTGCCGTGGAGGTGTTGCGGGAGGCGCGGGAGTGGCCGCGTAGCGGCCGTCCGCGCCGGGCGGCGGTGTCGGCGTTCGGTGTGAGCGGGACGAACGCGCATCTGATCGTGGAGGAGCCTGCGCCGGTGGAGCAGGCCGCCGATGCTTCGGTGGGTGTGCTGGGGGCCGCGGGTGTCGTGCCGCTGGTGCTGTCGGCGCGCACGGACACTGCGCTGGCCGCCCAGTCCCGCCGCCTGATACCGGTGCTGGCGGACGCGTCCGGCCCGGACGCGCTGGACCGCGTCGGCCGCACGCTCGCGACCGGACGCACCCACCACGAGCGGCGCGCCGTCGTCCTGGCCGAGGACCACGAGAGCGCTCAGGACCTCCTGCGCCGGCTCGAGGAGGGGCTGCCGGCTCCCGGCCTGCTCACCGGTGCCGGTGGTGGCGGG
>NZ_KQ948029.1:53774-198147 GCF_001513965.1 Streptomyces cellostaticus
GGGCGCTGGCCGAACTCGCCGGCGACGGCGCCATGACCTCCGTCTCGCTGCCCGAGGACCGGACGCGGGAACTGATCGCCGACTGGCCGGGGCGCGTGAGTGTCGCCGCGGTCAACTCCCCGGCGTCGGTGGTGGTGGCCGGTGACCCCGAAGCGCTGACCGCGTTCGAGGAGCGCTGTGCCGCCGACGGCATCCGGGCCCGGCGCATCCACGTCGACTACGCCTCGCACTCGCCCCACATGGAGCGGGTCCGCGCGCGCGTCCTCACCGACCTGGCGGGCGTGACCCCGCAGCCGTCCGGGACGCCGCTCTACTCCACGCTGCGCGGCGAACGCTGCGACACCGGCGTCATGGACGCCGCGTACTGGTACGACAACCTGCGCTCCCAGGTCCGCTTCGCCGAGGCGATCGGCGCCGCCCTCGCGGACGGCTACGACACCTTCGTCGAGGTGAGCCCGCACCCCGTGCTCACGACCGGCGTCCAGGAAACCGCCGAGCGGTCCGGGAGCGAGGTGCTGGTCCTGGGCAGCCTGCACCGGGACGAGGGCGAGAGGCACTTCGTCCGCGAACTCGCCCGCGCCCACGCGGGCGGCGTACCCGTCGACTGGCGGGCCGTCTTCCCGGACAGCCCGCCCGCGCACCTGCCCAACTACCCCTTCGAGCACCAGCGGTACTGGCTGGCGCCCGAGGTCCCCGACCGGGTGGCCGACTGGCGCCACCGCATCGAGTGGCGGCCCCTCTCCCCGGCCGCGGGCCCGCTCACCGGCAGGTACCTGGTGGCCGGCTGCGGCACCGGCCCGCAGGAGGACGCCCTGGTCCGTGCCGTCGAGGAGGCCGGCGGCACGGTGCTGCGGCTCACGACCGACGCCGTGGCGGCCGGACGGGACGGGCTCGCCAAGGAGCTGCGGGAGTCGGCCCCGGACGTCACCGCGGTGATCTCCCTCCTGGCCCTGGAGACGGAAGCGGACGGTCCGGGTGACGACCTCAGGGCCGTCACCGCCAACCTCGCCCTCCACCAGGCGCTCGGCGACGCGGGCGTCGACGCGCCCCTGTGGCTGGTGACGTGCGAGGCCGTGGCGGTGGGACAGGACGACACGGCCGACCCGGCGCAGGCCATGGTCTGGGGCATCGGACGGGTGATGGGCCTGGAGGCCCCCGAGCGCTGGGGCGGCCTGCTCGACCTGCCCCGGCAGCTCACCGAGCCCGTACTGCACCGCTTCACCGCCTGCCTCGCCGACGCGGGGGACGAGGACCAGCTCGCGCTGCGCGAGACCGGCTGCCACGTCCGTCGGCTCGTCAGGGCTCCGCTCGAGCCCGCCGCAACCCCGTGGCAGCCCGCCGGCACGGCCCTGATCACGGGCGGCACCGGCGCCCTCGGCGGCCACGTCGCCCGCCACCTCGCCCGCACCGGCGCGGACCATCTCGTGCTGGTCGGCCGGTCGGGCGGACAGACGCCGCGGGACGCGGAGCTGGCGGAGGAACTGACCGCCCTGGGCGCCCGGGTGACGTTCGCGGCCTGCGACGTCACCGACCGCGGCCGGCTGGCGGACCTGGTCGACGGACTGCGGCGGCAGGGGGAGCGGATCCGTACGGTGATGCACCTGGCCGGCGTCCCCGACGGACGGGCCGTGGCCGACCTCGACCCGGACGACCTGGCGCGCGTGACCCGGGTGAAGACCCTCGGCGCCCGGCTGCTGGACGAACTCTGCCCCGACGCCGAGACGTTCGTGCTCTTCTCCTCCAACGCGGGGGTCTGGGGCAGCGGCCTGCTCGGCGCCTACGCCGCGGGCAACGCCTACCTCGACGCACTGGCGCACCGGCGCCGGGCGCAGGGCAAGGCCGCGACCAGCGTCGCCTGGGGTGCCTGGGCCGACGGCGGCATGGCCGACGCCGACCTGCCCGGCCTGATCCGGCGGGGGCTGCGCCCGATGGCTCCCGACAAGGCGGTGCGGGCCCTCCAGCAGGCCCTGGACCAGCAGGACGTCTGCGTCTCGATCGCCGACGTCGACTGGAACCGGTTCGCCGTCGGCTTCACCGCCGCCCGGCCGCGCCCGCTCATCGAGGACCTGCCCGACGCCGTACGGCAGGCGCCCGCCGCGGCCGCCCAGGACGGGCCCGGACACGGCCCCACCTGGCGTCAGCGGCTGTCCGGCCTGCCCGAGGACGAGGCCGAGGCAACGCTCGCCGACTGGGTCCGCGCGCAGGTGGCGGCCGTGCTCGGGCACCCCGACCCGGACGCGGTGGGACTGCACCAGCCCTTCACCGAGCTGGGTTTCGACTCCCTGACGGCGGTGGGGCTGCGCAACCGGCTGCAGGACGCCACCGGTCTGTCCCTGCCCACCACCCTGGTGTTCGACCACCCCTCGGTCACCGGCGTCGCGGCTCACCTGCGGCCCCAGCTCACCGCCGGGACACCGCACGCCCCGGCCGCCGGCGACGGCGGCATGCTGCGCACCCTGTACGAGGCGTCCGTACGGCAGGGACGCTTCGACTCCTACCTGGAGCTGCTCGGGGAACTGTCCGGCCACCGGGACCACTTCGAGGGCTCCGAGGACCTGGCCACGCCGGTCGACCTCGTGGAACTGGCCGCCGGACCGGGCGAGGTCCGCCTGATCTGCTGTGCCGGTACGGCGCCGGTGGCGGGGCCGCACGAATTCCTCCGGCTGGCCGGCGCCCTCAAGGACCGGCTGCCGGTGTCCGCGCTGCCGCAGCCGGGCTACGAGCCGGGCGAGCAGCTGCCCGCGTCGCTGGCGGCGGTCCTCGGCGTCCAGGCGGACGCCGTCCTCAAGTCCGCGGACGGGCCGTACGTGCTCGTCGGCCACTCCGCGGGCGCCATGATGGCGCACGCCCTGGGGGCCGAACTCGCCGACCGCGGCCGCCCGCCGCTCGGCATCGTCCTGATCGACGTCTATCCGCCCGGACAGCAGCAGGCGGTGCACGACTGGCTCGCGGAGCTGACCGACACGATGTTCGGCCGCGAGGGGGTGCGGGTGGACGACACCCGGCTCACCGCCCTGGGCGCGTACCACCGGTTCACCCGCGCATGGCGGCCGCAGGACCTCGCCGTCCCGACCCTGCTGGTCCGGGCCTCCGAGCCGCTGGGGCAGTGGCCGGACGGCGCGTCCTGGCAGTCCACGTGGCCGTTCCCGCACGAGTGCGTGGACGTGCCGGGCAACCACTTCTCGATGGTGCACGAGCACGCCGAAGCCGTCGCCGACCACATCCGCACATGGACAGGGAACCTGGCATGAAAACCACAGACCGAAGCCGGCTCGGCAGCCGGCTCCAGATGGCCCGCGGCTGGTACTGGGCCTTCGGCGTGAACGGCGACCCGTATGCGATGCTCCTGTGCGGGCAGGACGACGAACCGGGCCGCTGGTACGAGCAGATCCGCTCGGCTGATCCCGGGCTCTTCCACAGCCGCTCCGGCGCCCGGGTCGTGACCCGGTACGCCGCCGCCGCCGAGGTCCTGGACGGCCCGGGGTTCACCCGGACCGCGCAGGAGGCGGACGCGGACTGGGCCCAGCCGTTCCTGGACGTGCGCGCGGCCGTCGGACCGCAGCTGCCCGCCGTGGACGAACTGGCCGGGGAGTACCGGGCGTTGCTGCCGCGGACGGGGACGCGCTTCGACCTGATGCGGGACCTCGCGCGCGAGGTCCCGGTCCGCGGCGTGATCGCGCGGTACGGGCTCACCGGCGAGGACGCGCGACGCCTCACCGCCCTGCTGCGCTCCAGCGCCACGGCCCTGGACGCCCGGCTGACCCCGCAGCTGCTGGCCGTGACCGAACAGACCGTGGCCGCGCTGGCGGGCCTGCGCGAACTGGCGGGCGCCGACGGCGTTCTGGCGGGCGCCGGTTGCGAGACGGCGGCCAACACGGTGTGCAACGCCGTACTGGCCACCCTCCGCACTCCGGGGCTGGCCGGCCGGCTGGCCGACGACCCGGACCTGGCCGACCGCATCGTGGCGGAGACCCTGCGTACCGCGCCCCCGGTCCATCTCGAAAGCCGCCGTGCCCTCGCCGCACAGACGGTCCACGGCACCCGGGTCGCGGAGGGCGAGGAGGTGGTGGTGGCCGTCGCGGCGGCCAACCGCGACCCCGAGGTGTTCGCCGCGCCCGACCGGTTCGACGTGGACCGCGCCGGCACACCACAGGCTCTGACGTCGGGCCTCGGCCACCGGGACGGACTGGACGAGTTCGCCG
This sequence comes from Streptomyces cellostaticus, assembly GCF_001513965.1. Classification (GTDB taxonomy): domain Bacteria; phylum Actinomycetota; class Actinomycetes; order Streptomycetales; family Streptomycetaceae; genus Streptomyces; species Streptomyces cellostaticus. The sequence goes on from NZ_KQ948029.1 coordinate 57,977, forward strand.
CCCGGCACGCCGTCGCGGCACTGCGCGCCCTCGCCGATGTGCTGCCCGGCACGACACTGGCGGGCCCCGTGGTCCACCGCCGCCGTTCGCCCGTACTGCGGGGCATCAGCCGGTGCCCGGTCGAGATCTGAGGACTTCTGATGCGCATCGTCTTCTCCGCCATGACGAGCAAGACCCACTTCTACCCGCTCGTCCCGCTCGCCTGGGCCTGTCGTGCCGCCGGGCACGAGGTCCGGGTCGTCGGGTCGCCGGGGCTGACCGAGATCACCACCGCCGCCGGTCTGACGGCGGTGCCCGTGGGCGAGGACGTCGACCTCGTCGGGCACATGAGCGCGGTCGGCGAGGACATGATCAAGTACGTGCGGTCGCTGGACTTCGGCGACGCCGCCCTGAAGACCGCGACCTGGGACCACCTGCTGGGCATGCAGACCGCCCTCACGCCCAACCTCTACGGGCTGATGACCCCGGACTCCCTGGTCGACGGGATGGTCGAGTTCTGCCGCTCATGGCAGCCGGACCTGCTGATCTGGGAACCGCTGACCTTCGCCGCCCCGATCGCGGCCAAGGTGACCGGAGCGGCCCACGCCCGGCTGCTGTGGGGCCCGGACATCGTCACGAAGGCCCGCCGCGCCTTCCTGGACCTGCGTGACCGGCAGGAGCCGGAGCACCGGGAGGACCCCTTCGCGGAGTGGATCGAATGGAGCCTGAGCCGGCACGGGGTGGCGCCGGCGCCGGAGTTCGACGAGGAGATGGCCGTCGGCCAGTGGAGCATCGACCCCGTACCGGCCAGTATGCGCCTGGACCTGGGGCTGCCGACCGTGGGGATGCGCTACGTCGACTACAACGGGCCCTCCGTCGTGCCGGACTGGCTGCGCGAGCCGCCCACCAGGCGCCGGGTGTGCCTCACGATGGGTGTCTCGGGACGCGACAGCGGGGTGGAGGTGGTCACCACCGGCGAGCTCCTGGAAGCCGTCGCCGACATCGATGCCGAGTTCGTCGCCACGCTCGACGCCCAGCAGCTGGAATCGGTCCCCCACGTTCCCGACAACGTCCGCACGGTCGACTTCGTCCCGATGCACGCCCTGCTGCCCACCTGTGACCTGGTCGCCCACCACGGCGGGCCGGGCACCTGGCACACCGCGGCGATCCACGGCGTGCCGCAGATCCTGCTGCCCGTCGGCTGGGACACCGACGAGCGGGCCCGGGGGACGGTGGAGAGCGGTATGGGGCTGTCGGTGCCGCTTCCGGAACTGACGGCGGATCGATTCCGGGAAAGTGTCCTCCGCGTCCTCGGGGACCCGGCATTTCGCGAGGGTGCGGCGAGAGTACGGGACGAGATCCTGTCCGAGCCGGCGCCGACGGAAGTCGTCGGTGTGCTGGAGAAGATGACCGCCGCGCACCGGAAATGACAGAGAGAAGCCGCGGGAATACAGTGCAGCTTCGCCGGTTCACGCAGGCCTTGTAACTCCCTAGTGGGGAGGTCGAGTTCGGGTCGAGGCGCCTTGTGGGCCGTCTGACGATCTTGCTAGGGTCGCTGCCGATATTGAGATCGCGCCGCTTCGGAAAGCACAGTCGTATTAAGGCGTCTTTGCGCCGGAATTCTTGGCTACGGAGACACCACATGCCGGGAAGAGGGAAATGAAACGACGAATATGGGTGCCCTCCGTATTTTTGACGGTTCTGGCGCTGCTGAACCTGGGCGCCGCCCCCGGATCTCCCGGTCGTGAGGAAAGCCGCGCCGACCGTCTCGTCGCGCAGATGACGCTGGACGAGAAGCTCTCGTTCGTGCACTGGGGTTATGACACGACGGACCCGACGGCCATGGTCTATCTGCCGGGCGTACCCCGCCTCGGCATTCCGAAGCTGCGCGCCACCGACGGGCCCGCGGGCGTGACGATCCACCGCCCGTCGCTGGCGATGCCCGCCCCCGTCAGCCTCGCCTCGTCCTTCGACGACGGCCTCGCCGAGAAGTACGGACAGGTGCTGGGCCGGGAGGGCCGCGCGTTCAACATGGACGTGCTCTTCGCCCCGATGGTGAACAGCATCCGGGTGCCGCAGGCCGGGCGGAACTTCGAGACGTTCAGCGAGGACCCGCTCCTCACCGGGCGCACGGCGGCCGCCGAGATCAAGGGCATCCAGAGCCAGGGCCTGATGGCGACGGTCAAGCACTATGCCGCCAACACCCAGGAGAACAACCGCATGGGTGTCGACGTCAAGGTGGACGACCGCACCCTCCACGAGATGGAGCTTCCCGGCTTCGAGGCCGCCGCCGAGGCAGGGACCGCCTCGGTGATGTGCGCCTACCCCAAGGTCAACGGCGAACCCGCCTGCGGCAACGGCCAGTTGCTGAACGGCATCCTCCGGGAGCAGCTGAAGTTCCAGGGCTTCGTGACCTCCGACTGGCTGGCCACGCACAGCACGGACGCCATCACCAAGGGACTCGACCAGGAACTGGGCATCGACACGACCGAGGCCATTCCGCCCGGCGGCGAGGTCCCCGGCGGCAAGTACTTCGGTGACACGCTCAAGAAGGCCGTCACGGACGGCACCATCCCCCTGTCCGTCCTCGACCGGTCCGTGAACCGGATCGTCGGACAGATGGACCGCTTCGGCCTGCTGGACAAGAACCCGCCGCCGCGGCCCCAGCGCGATCTCCCGGGCGGCACCCGGGTGGCCCAGAAGGTGGCCGAGTCCGGTGCGGTGCTGCTGCGCAACCAGGACCGGATGCTGCCGCTCGACGCGGCCGCCACGGACAACCTCGCGGTGATCGGCCCGACGGCCAAGACCCCCAAGGTGACCGGCCTCGGCAGCTCCTACATCGTCCCCGACGTGGCCACCGCCCCGCTGGACACCATTACGAAGAAGCTGGGCGCCGGCGCGCACGTCTCCTACGCCGAGGGCGAGAACATCGAGGGCGAGCCGATCCCGGCGTCCGCCCTCCAGCCGGCCTTCGCCGGCGGCACGGTCCTGCAGCCCGCCAAGAGCGGTGTCATCTACGACGGCAAGCTGACCGTGGACAAGGCCGGCCTCTACCGCATCGCGGCCCGCGTCACCGGCGGCAACGGCGCCATCCAGATCGACAACGGCGACTTCATCAGCATCGGTGAGGTGTTCGGCAAGCTCACCAGTGTTCCGCTGAAGCTGACCGCCGGCACACACACCGTCAAGATCAGCGGCGGGGCGGTCGTCGGCAAGCCGATGACGCTGGACCTGAGCTGGGTGACCCCGGCCAAGGCCCAGGAGGCGATCGACCAGGCCGTCGCCACCGCACGCAAGGCCACGACCGCGGTGGTCTTCGCCTATGACGACGGCGCCGAGGGCAGCGACCGGACCTCCCTGTCCCTGCCCGGCCACCAGGACGAGCTGATCAAGGCCGTCACGGCCGCCAACCCCCGTACGGTCGTCGTCCTGAACACCGGCTCGTCCGTCACGATGCCCTGGCTCGACAAGACCCGTGCGGTCCTCGACATGTGGTACCCCGGGCAGGCCGGGGCGGAGGCCACCGCCGACCTGCTGTTCGGCGACGCCGAGCCGGGCGGCCGGCTCAGCCAGACCTTCCCCGCCTCCGAGCAGGCCACCCCGGTCGCCGGCGATCCCGGGCGCTACCCCGGCGTGGACGGCGTCGTGCGGTACTCCGAAGGCATCTACAGCGGATACCGGTGGTACGACCACCAGGGCGTCAAGCCGCTCTTCCCGTTCGGCTTCGGCCTGTCCTACACGTCCTTCGCCTACGAGGACCAGGCCGTCAAGCGCACGGCGGACGGTTTCGACGTCGACGTGACGGTGCGCAACACCGGCAACCGGCCGGGCAGCGAGGTCGTCCAGGTCTACCTCGGCCCCAGCGGGCAGCTCACGCTCGACCAGGCGGACAAGGCCCTGGCCGGCTACCAGAAGGTGGAGCTGAAGGCCGGGGAGTCCCGGCGCGTGCACCTCCACGTCGCCGAACGCGCCCTTCAGTACTGGGACACCTCGGCCGGTGCCTGGAAGCTCGGCGGCGGCGAGCGCCGTGTCCTCATCGGCTCCTCGTCGGACCAGATCCGGCTCACCGCGACCGTCCGGGCCGACCGGCCCGGCCAGTAGGAGTGACCGTGTCCGCACACCAGGCCCGACAGGAAGAACCAGCCGTGACCGACCCCGAGGCCCCGGATCCGTACGTGCGGCTCGGACGCCTGGCCACCCGGGTGAGCCGGCTGTGGCTCGGCACCGTCAACTTCAGCGGCCGGGTCGAGGACGACGACGCCCTGACCCTGATGGACGAGGCCCTCGACCGCGGGATCAACTGCGTGGACACCGCCGACATCTACGGCTGGCGGGTGCACAAGGGACACACCGAGGAACTGGTCGGCCGCTGGCTCGCCCAGGGCGGCGGCCGCAGGGACAAGGTCGTACTCGCGACCAAGGTCGGCGGCGAGATGAGCGAACAGGCCAACGACGGCGGCCTGTCCGCCCGTCACATCGTCGCCGCCTGCGAACAGTCCCTGCGCCGCCTCGGCGTGGAGTGCATCGACCTCTACCAGATGCATCACATCGACCGCGCCGCGCCGTGGGACGAGGTGTGGCAGGCCATGGACCGCCTGGTGGCGAGCGGGAAGATCCTGTACGTCGGCTCCTCCAACTTCGCCGGCTGGCACATCTGCGAGGCGCAGGCGAGCGCCGCCCGCCGCAACGCGCTCGGCCTGGCCTCCGAGCAGTGCCTGTACAACCTGGCGGTCCGCCACGCCGAACTGGAGGTCCTGCCGGCCGCCCGGCACCACGGCCTGGCGACCCTCGCCTGGTCACCGCTGCACGGCGGCCTCCTCAGCGGTGTACTGGACAAGCTGCGCTCCGGCACCGCCGTCAAGTCCGCCCAGGGGCGCGCCCAGACACTCCTGCCTTCGCTGCGCCCCGCCATCGAGGAGTACGAGGCGTTCTGCGGCCGTATCGGCCGGCACCCCGCGGAGGTCGGCCTGGCCTGGGTGCTGTCCCGGCCGGGCATCACCGGCGCCGTCATCGGGCCGCGCACCGTCGAGCAGCTGGACTCGGCGCTGCGCGCCACCCGCCTTCGCCTCGCAGACGAGGAACTCGCCGAACTCGACCGGATCTTCCCGCCGGTCGGCCGGGGCGGCCCGGCACCCGAGGCCTGGGCCCAGTGACGGCCCACCGCCCGGTTTTCCAGCACCGCGACCAAGAAACGAAAGGGACGGATCGAATGACTTCCGGAGCACAGGCCAACGAGGACCGGGTCGAGGACAAGGTTGTCGACTTCTACGACAACTTCACCGAGGTGTTCAGGGACCTGTGGGGCGACAACCTGCACGTCGGCTACTGGCACGACGCCTCCGACGACGCCCCCATCGGAAAGGCCACCGACCAGCTGACCGACCAGCTGATCGCGCGGCTGGCCCCGCAGCCGGGCCGGCGCATCCTGGACGTCGGGTGCGGCGTCGGCGAGCCGGCCTTCCGGCTCGCCCGGACGGCCGACGTCGAGGTCGTCGGCGTCTCCATCAGCACGTACCAGGTCGGTCGCGCAGGCGAGCGCTCGCGCGAGCAGGGCCTGGCCGACCGCGTGAGCTTCCAGCACGCCGACGCAGCCGAACTCCCCTTCCCGGACGCGTCGTTCGACGGCGCCTGGGCCTTCGAGTCGCTGATCCACATGCCGGACAAGGAGAAGGTCCTGCGCGAGATCAAGCGCGTGCTGCGCCCCGGCTCGACCCTCGTCCTCGCCGACATGTTCAGCCAGCCCGACACCGAGCTGACCTTCCAGGACATCATCACCACCCCCGAGATGTCCGAGTACCGGGCCGTCATCGAACGGGCCGGACTCGTCGTCCGGGAGTTCACCGACATCACGGCCAACACCCTTGCCCCCCAGGAGGTGCGGGAGAGCATCGCCGCCGATCTGCTGGCGCGCAAGGACGACGTCATCAAGATGACCGGCCCCGAGGAGTTCGAGCGGATGGTGGACGGGGTGCGGGTCCCCCGCGCCTACGGCTACCTCCTCGCCACGGTCACCACCGACTGAGGAACGGCAGAAGATGATCATCACTCAGTGCCGCGTCTGCGGCAACAAAGAACTGCTTCCGGTCCTCGACCTGGGCGAGCAGGCTCTGACCTGCGTCTTCCCCAAGAGCGTCGACGAGGAGGTGCCCGCGGTCCCGCTGGAGCTGGTCAAGTGCTCGCCCGCCGGCTGCGGCCTCCTCCAGCTGCTGCACACCCCGGATCTCGACCTGATGTACGGCGACGGCTACGGATACCGGCCGGGCATCCGGCCGTTCATGGTCAACCACCTGAGGGGCAAGGCCGTCGCGGCCGCCGAACTGACCGGCCTCAAGCCGGGAGACGTCGTCGTCGACATCGGCAGCAACGACGGCACGCTGCTGCACCAGTACCCGGTCGAGGGACTGCGCCTGGTCGGCATCGACCCCTCGGGCGAGAAGTTCCGCGAGCACTACCCGCCCGCCGAACTGATCGCCGAGTTCTTCACCGCCGAGGCCTTCACGGCGCGGTACGGCAAGCAGCGCGCCAAGGTCGTCACGACGACCGGTATGTTCTACGACATCCCGGACCCGCTGCAGTTCATGCAGGACATCCACGCGATCCTCGACGAGGACGGCATCTGGATGACCGAGCAGAGCTACATGCCGTCCATGCTCGAGGCCAACGCGTACGACGTGGTGTGCCACGAGCACCTGGAGTACTACGGCTTCCAGCAGATCGAGTGGATGGCCGAGAAGGTGGGCTTCACCGTCCTGCGGGCCGAGGTCACCGACGTCTACGGCGGCAGTCTCTACGTGACCCTCGCCAAGAACCCGGGCCGCCATCCGGTGGACGAGGGCTCCCTGGTCGCGCTGCGCGAGCGGGAGGCCGCCGCGCGCCTGGACACCATGGCCCCCTACGAGGCGTTCGCCCGCAGGGTGCACCAGCAGCGCGACGACCTGCGCGGATTCCTCGCCGACTCCCGCGCGGCCGGCCTGCTCACCTTCGGGTACGGCGCGTCGACCAAGGGCAATGTGACCCTGCAGTACTGCGGCATCGGCCCCGAGGACCTGCCCTGCATCGGCGAGGTCAGCGAGGAGAAGGCCGGCCGCTTCACCCCCGGCAGCAGGATTCCGATCGTGTCCGAGGAGGAGGCCAAGTCCCGCCGCCCCGACCAGTTGCTCGTCCTGCCCTGGATCCACCGCGACGGCTTCGTCGAGCGCGAGCAGGCGTACCTGAAGAGCGGCGGCAAGCTCGTCTTCCCGATGCCGACGCTCACCACGGTGACCGCCTGACCGTGCACATCCCCGAACGAAAGGGAGACCGCAGTGACGACTGACGCGCAGACCGCAGTCCCCAGCCTGGAGAGCGACCTCTTCCACATCGACCAGTACGAGGCCTACGCCGCGCTCCGCGAGCAGGGGCCGGTGAGCAAGGTCAGCTTCATCGGCCGCGAAGCCTACTTGATCACCCGTCATGCCGAGGCCAAGGCCGCCCTCAGCGACCTGCGGCTCAGCAACGACTTCAAGAAGCAGCCCCCCGAGGTGGAACTGCCGACCTTCCACGGCATCCCCGAGGACGTCCGGCCCTACTTCGCCAACAACATGGGCAGCAACGACCCGCCGGCCCACACCCGGCTGCGCGGGCTCGTCTCGCGGGAGTTCACCGCGCGCCGGGTGGAGTCCATGCGCGCCCGGATCGAGGAGCTCGCCGAGAAGCTGCTCGACTCCCTCACCGGCCAGGCCGAGACCGACCTGGTCGAGTCCTACGCCTACCCGCTGCCGATCACGGTGATCAGTGAGCTGCTCGGCGTAGAGGAGCGCTACCAGGGCGACTTCGGCCGCTGGAGCAACGAGTTCCTGGTGATCGAGGCCGACCGGGTGGAACAGCGCGAGCAGGCCGCCCGCGCCCTGGTCGGCTTCATCCTCGACCTGATCGACCGCCGGCGCGCCGACCCCGGTTCCGACCTGCTCTCGGCGCTGATCCACGTCCACGAGCAGGACGAGGACCGGCTCAGCAACGACGAACTCGCCTCCGTGGTGCTGATCCTGCTCATCGCGGGCTTCGAGACCTCGGTGAGCCTCATCTCCATGGCCACCTACCTGCTCCTCACCCACCCCGAGGAACTGGCCAAGGTGCGCCGGGACGCGTCGGTCATGCCGAACGCCGTGGAGGAGGTCCTGCGCTTCCTCGGCCCCGCCGAGATCACCACGCGCGGATCGCTCGCACCCGTCGAGATCGGCGGCGTCCACATCCCCGCGCACAGCACCGTGCTCATCGCGGGCGCCGCGGCCAACCGCGACCCCCGCCGCTTCCCCGACCCCGAGCGGTTCGACGTGACGCGCGACGCGAGCGGGCACCTCTCCTTCGGCCACGGAATCCACTTCTGTGTGGGCGGCCCGCTGGCCCGCCTGGAGGGCGAGATCGCGCTGCGCGCCCTGCTGCGGCGCTTCCCCGACCTCGACCTGGCGATCCCGCCGGAGCAGGTGCGCTGGCGCCGGTCCTTCCTGCGCGGCATCGAGAGCCTGCCCGTCAGGCTCGCCCGATGACCGTGTCCGCATCGCCGTCCCAGACCTGGCTGCGGCGGTTCGGCCCACCGGCGGAGGGGGTGATGCGGCTCGTCTGCTTCCCGCACGCCGGGGGCGGCGCGAGCAGCTTCCACTCCCTCGCCCGCGCCCTGGGCCCCGGTGTGGAGGTCCTGGCGGTGCAGTACCCCGGACGGCAGGACCGGCGGCACGAGCCGCCGCTGTCGCGGCTGAGCGAGCTGGCCGACCGGGCCGCCGAGGCGCTGGACACGCTCGACGAGACTCCGTACGCCGTGTTCGGCCACAGCCTGGGGGCGCTCGTCGCCTATGAGACGGCCCGGCGCCTCGACCGCCGCGGCAACACCCCGCACCGGCTGTTCGTGTCCGCGCGCTGCGCGCCCACGGCCGGGCCGGGGCCGACCGACGGCCTGAAGGACGATGCCGCGCTGCTGGCCGAGGTCCGCCGGCTCGGTGGCGGCGACGCGCTCGACGATCCCGGGATACAGGCCATGGCGCTGCCCGCGCTGCGCGCCGACTACCAGGCCCTGAGGTCCTACACCTGGCAGGACGGGCCCGGCCTGCGCTGCCCGGTCACGGCGATGGCCGGCACCCATGACCCCCTGTGCGCGCCCGAACAGGCGATCGGCTGGCTGCGGCTGGCGGTCGTCCCCGGGCGCTCGCGGGTCTTCACGGGCGGCCACTTCTATCTGCAGGACCGCGTCACCGAGGTGGCCGGGGCCGTCCTGGCGGACCTCGGACTGCGTACGCCGGAAACCGCTCTGGCACGTGCCGACACTTGAGAAAGGGAAGTCCCCGTGCGTTTGCTCGTCACCGGCGCCGCCGGATTCATCGGGTCGACCTATGTGCGCAATGTGCTCGCCGGAGCGTACGGCGATGCCGGCGACGTGCGGATCACGGTCCTGGACAAGCTCACCTACGCGGGTAACACCGCCAACCTCGCCGACGTCCAGGACCACCCGGGCCCGACCTTCGTCCAGGGCGACATCTGCGACACCGCGCTGCTCGCCGACCTCGTCCCGGGACACGACGCGGTGGTCAACTTCGCCGCGGAGAGCCATGTGGACCGGTCGATCGCCGGCGCGGACGACTTCGTACGCACCAACGTCCTGGGCACCCAGGCCCTGCTGGAGGCGGCGCGGGCGGCGCGGGTGCCCCGGTTCGTGCACATCTCCACCGACGAGGTGTACGGATCGATCGAGACGGGCTCCTGGACCGAGGACTGCGCCCTGCTGGCGAACTCGCCCTATGCCGCGTCGAAGGCCGGGGCCGACATCCTGGCCCGCGCCTACGCCCGCACCTACGGGATGGACGTGAGCGTGACCCGCTGCAGCAACAACTACGGCCCCTACCAGTACCCCGAAAAGCTCATCCCCCTCTTCGTGACCAACCTGCTGGAGGGCGGGCAGCTGCCGTTGTACGGAGACGGTCTGTGCGTGCGCGACTGGCTGCACGTGGACGACCACTGCCGGGGCGTACAGCTGGTGCTGGAGAAGGGCAGGCCCGGCGAGGCCTACAACATCGGCGGCGGCGAGGAACTCACCAACGTCGAACTCACCCACCTGCTCCTGGAGGCGTGCGGGGCCGGGCCGGAGCGGATCACCTACGTACCCGACCGGCCCGGCCACGACCGCCGTTACTCCGTCGACGACAGCAAGCTCCGGGAGCTCGGGTACGCCCCGCGCGTCTCCTTCCCGGACGGCCTGGCCCGGACGGTCGACTGGTACCGGGACAACCCGCAGTGGTGGAAGCCGCTGCGCCGCGCGCTGTCGGCAGCGGCCTGAGGCCGCACAAGGACGTGAAACGGCCCGGGCAGTTCCTGCCCGGGCCGTTTCGCATGCCATGGACGGCGGCGTGTCAGCGGCCGTCGAGGGTGAAGCGGTAGAGCTTGTTGTTGTGGCCGCTCAGGCCCTCGCCCACATTGGAGATGTAGTAGCCGGAGCCCCAGTACACGCTGCCGTCGACCACGGCCGCCCCGCCCCAGACGGAGCCGCCGCTGGCGAAGTCCCACAGGATCTTGCCGGTCTCGCCGTCCAGCGCGTACATGTTGTTGCCGCTCGGCGCCGACGAGCCCGCGTACATCACGCCGTTGGCGTGGGTGATGAAGGAGTCGTCCAGCCACTGGCCGTCCTTGCCCTGCGGGTCGGCGGTCTGCCACTCGATCTCGCCGGTGGCGGCGTTGACCGCCGCGAAGAAGCCGCTGCTGACCGTGGACTTGGTGCCGTCGGCGGCCTTGATGGTCCAGGGCAGGTGAGCACCGTTGCCGATGCCGACGTAGATGCGCTTCCCGTCGGTGGCGGAGCCCCACTGGATGCCGCCCAGCGGACCGCCGGGGCCGACCTGCGTCTGCCACACGGTCTTGCCGGTGGCCGGTTCGAGGGCGTAGTAGACGCCGCTCTTCTGACCTATGCCGAGCAGGTCCTTCGGCTTGCCGTCGATCTCGGTGGTGTAGAGGTTCGCGGCGGAGCCGAAGTCGAAGTCCGGGGCCTGGTTCTGCTCGTACATCGTCCAGGTGTCGGCGGTCAGGGTGTGGCGGGCCCACCTGAGCTTGCCGGTCTTCAGGTCCAGGGCGAGCACGCTGTCGAAGTGGTCGTCATCGGCCGGCGGGGTGCAGTCGGTCTGCTTCGGGTTGAGGCAGACACCGGGCGGCGAGGTGTAGTTGTTGCCCGTGCCCACGAACACCAGGCCGGTCTTGTGGTCGACCACGGGCTGGCTGCCCCACACGGAGGCGCCGGTGTAGCCCTTCGGGATGGTGTAGGTCTTCCACAGGATCTTGCCGGTGCGGGCGTCGATCGCCAGGACCGCTCCGCGGAAGTTCGGCTTGTCGTGCAGGATCGACGCCTTGGAGGACGTCCCCACGTAGATGATCCCGTTGTCCACGGTGGGGGAGGAGGTGATCACCGTCGTCGGGTCGTCGTCGACCTTGGTCAGCCACTGCTTCTGGCCGGTCTTGGCGTCGACGGAGATGACGTACGCGCTCTTCAGCGCGGTCGTCGTCAGCGTGCCGGTGCCGATGTAGAGGTTGCCCTTCCAGTACGCGGGGCTGGTCCGGGACATGTGCCCGTCGACACCGTCGTAGCTGGAGACGGCGTTCGACCAGATCTCCTTGCCGCTGTCGGCGTCGATGGCCCACAGCTTGCCGCCCCAGTCGGGCACGTACACGGTGCCGTTCACGACGGTGGGGGTGGCGGAGACGTCGCCGGCGGTGGTGAAGGTCCACTTCGGCGCCAGCTTGCCCACGTTCTGCGGGCCGATGGTGCGCTCGGTGGCGGCATGGCGGGTGTTGTGGTTGTTCTGTCCCGCACTGGCCCACTGGGGCTGCACGGGGACGCTGTGGGCCCTGGCGGACTCGGTGCCGCTCGCGGTGGGGGCGCCGGTCGCGGCGGGCGCGACGGTGGCCAGCAGGAGGGCGGCGCAGCCGGCCGCGGCGACGGACAGCCGTCGCCACAGCTTCGGGCTCAGTGCGGCCCGTCGTCTCGTACTGGTGGTCATGGAGTGATTCCTTCGTTCCTTGTGGAGGGGGCGGCCGGCCGGATCGCCGGCCACGTGTGGTGTGGTCTGCGCGGGACGCGCGGCTACGGCGCGGCCGCCACGGGTGCGTCGATCCAGTCGGCGACCCGCACCTCGACGGTGCCGGGGGCGTCCTCGGCGCCGACGGCGCTGCCGGAGAGCTGCTGGAGGAACTGACGCGCGGGCGCGTTGCGCCGGGTGGGCCGGTAGGCGAGCCGCAGGGTGCGGCAGCCGGCCGCATGGGCCTTCTCGCTGAGCATCCGCAGCATCCGCGTCTCCACCCGACGGTTGAGGACCCGGCAGCTGAGCAGGAAGACCGGAACGTCCAGCACGTCGGCGTCGGCCCGTGCCAGCACGAGCCCGACGGTGCCGTAGTCGCCGAAGACGTCGCGGACCCGCACCGTCCAGCCCCGGCCGCCGCCGTCGAGCAGCCGGCGCAGCTCCGGCACCGTGAAGGCGGTGCCCGCCAGGGTGAACTGCGTGGTACGGGAGGTCAGTTGGGCCGCGCGGTCCAGCGCGGAGTCCGTCAGCTCCTCCATCGTGACGTCGATGGCGCAGCGGGCCAGGAACTCCTCGTAGTCCGCGACGGACTGTTCCAGGGCCCGGCGCTCCGGCTCGGCCCCGTACCAGTCGGCCCGCAGCCGGTCCTCGTCGGTCACCGTGAGCTGGTCGAAGGCCGTCTCCCGGGCCAGCTGCCGCGGTGCCGCGTCCGCGCCGTCGGTGTCCCGGGAAAGCTCCACCACGGCGACCTCGGGCAGTTGCGCGCGCACCGACGCGCATTCCACGGCGTCGTCGTCCACGAAGACGAACGAGTTCAGCGCGAGCCCCAGCTGCTGGGAGAGTTCGGCCAGGTACTGGGCCTTGGGCTGCCAGCCGATCCGGTGGGCGGTGATGTCCGCCATCGTGAGGACCATGCCGGGGTTCTCGGCGAACACGGCCTGGACGTCCGCCTCTTCGTTGCGGCTGCACAGGCACAGCAGCCTGCCCCGCGCGCGCTGGTCCAGCATGAACTCCTGGACCTTGCGGCGCCCGGGGCCGATCTCCACTCCGAGCGGGCCGTCCTCGCCGCACACCCCGGCCCACAGGGTGTTGTCGCAGTCGAGCACCACGACCTTGCGGGGCCTGTTCCACGTCGTGGCGGCCAGCCGCACCAGCCAGTCGGCCAGTGCGTCGAAGTACCCGTCGGTGTAGGGGAGATGAGCGATGCGGTCGGCGTACTCGTCGTGCGTCTCGGGCACGTCGTAGCGGTCGGTGAGGTCGTCGAGCGACACGAGGTGCATGCCGGGCAGCGGCTCGACGGTCTCGGCGATCCGCTGCGTCGCTGCCTCGATCCACCGCGCCGCGACGGGGTCGGCGAGGGCGCCCGGCGACGGCGGGGTCAGGGCCACCAGCCAGGTGGCCGCGCTGCGGGTGGGTGCGGCGGACAGCACGGGGAGCAGCTCGTCCAGGAGCCGGTCACCGGCCGAGGGGGCCGAGGCGCCCCGGTACAGGTCCTCGGCCCGCACCAGCAGGACGTTCACCCCGGCGTGGGTCAGCAGCACGCTGCCCGGGTCCAGCATCGGCTCCACCAGCTGGCCGTACGGTGCCGCCTGGATCTCGCGTCCGGTCTCTTGCAGCCGCCGGGCCATGGCGTCTTTGAGCCCGTCCGTGGTGAAGGTCGCGGCGAGGGCGATGCCCGGATTCCTCGCGTCGCTCATGCGGCCCGGCCGTCCAGGTGGGCGCGGACGACCGCGGCGAGTTCGGCGGCGGTCGTGTCGTTGCCGAGCGCGTGCACGGGCAGTTCGACGCCCAGTTCACGCCACAGCCGCGACAGCACCCGCACGGCGCGCATCGAGTCCCCGCCCAGCGCGGCGAAGGGGACGTCGGGGGCGACCACGTCCTGGCCCAGTACCCCGCCCAACGCCTCCAGCACCGTGCTTTCCACGGACTTCAGTTCGTTCGCTTCCATCTCGAGAACACCCTCGTTTCGGCCGTTACCGGCCAACGCATATGGCGGAAAAGGTGAAACAGGCCCGACGGCCGAAACCTGGTGGCCGGATAGAGGCCCAAGGGGTCGCTCTTGGGCGCCGCACGATGGATTCCGGATCGTACCTGTTCAGGTTCTTAGGTGCAGCGTGCACCATGTCGGTCGAGTTCGGTCAAGCGCAGGAGCTAGAGGGAGACTTGAGCCCGCCGCCGGCAGCGCAATCCGCCGATGCCCGGCGAATCCCGGTGCGTTACGATGCCGCCCGCGGTCGTTGCCCCACACATCGATCTGCCAGGTCCTGGCGATCCACTGGCACCGCCCGAGCCGAACACAAGGAGAAACAGCCATGCGCAAAAACGGGTTGGCCAGTCTCATCCCTCTTTACTTCATCATCCTGATCGACAACTTGAGTGTCAGTCTCATCATTCCGGTGCTGATTCCCATCTCTTATGACGCCGATATCGGCATCATGAGCAGCGGCGGAACCAGTACGCGTGACCTGTTCTACGGAGTCGCCATCGGCAGCTATTCGCTGGCGATGTTCTTCGGCGCCCCGCTGCTCGGCTCGCTGTCCGACCACTTCCGCCGCAAGAAGACACTGGTGCTGTGTCTGCTGGGGCTGGCCCTGGGCTACGCGCTGACCATCACGGCGTTGCTGCGCCGGGACGTCGTCCTGTTCGTCGCCGGGCGGGTGATCGGCGGCCTGTTCTCCGGCAGCCTGCCGGTCGCCCAGGCGGCGATCCTGGATGTCACGCCGAAGGAACGCCGCGTCAACTCCATCGGACTGATCATGTTCTGCGTCTCGTCCGGTTACGTGGTGGGCCCGCTCATCGGCGGTTACCTCAGCGACTCCACGCTGGTCTCCTGGTTCGACCTCAAGACCCCGTTCGTCTTCGTGGCCGGGATCACGCTGCTGAACCTGCTGGTCCTGCTCGTCTCCTACCGCGAGGAGCCGGCTCCCGGGCCGACGGGGCGCATGGCCTTCCCGAACCCGGTCAAGCACCTGATGGAGTCCTTCGCCTTCCCCGGGGTCAGGGTGCTCTCCGCCGCCCTGCTCCTGATGTCCCTGGGCTGGACGGCCTTCTTCCAGTTCATCGGCCTGTACCTGACGGCGAACGAAGGCTTCGACCAGCGCTCGGTCACCAACCTCATCTCGGTGGTCGGCGTAGGCCTCGCGGCGTCCTTCCTCTCCCTGGTGCCGCTCTCGATGAAGTACCTCAAGCCGCAGGTCGCGGCGGCCGGAGCGCTGGCCGTGATGACCGTGTGCATCGCCGGCACCGCACTGACCGGCTCGAAGGCCGTGCTCTACGCCCTGTGCCTGGTGGGCGCGGCCGCCTACGGCATCTGCTACAGCGGTCTGGTGGGCATGATGTCGGCCGCCGTGGACGACAGCCACCAGGGCTCCGTCATGGGCACGGCCGGTGCCATCGCGGCCATCTCCGCGGGGCTGTCCGGTGTCGTCTTCGGTGTCATCGACGGCTCCAGCTCGCTGCCCATCTTCTCCGCTGCGGTCTTCGTCCTCCTCGCGTTCCTGCTGTTCGCCGTGCAGAGGACGGGCGGCAGCACCGGCTCCAACGGGGAGTCGCGGCAGAACGCGGACACCACCCCCGCCCTCTGACAGCCGCTCCCGGCGAAGCCGTCCGGCCGGGAGCAGCGCCCGGGCCCGGTGCCCCTCCTCGGGCACCGGGCCCTTGTCACACCCGGCCTGCCGGGACCGGGCCGGCGGCTTCCTCGCCGATCAGGTGGGGGACTCCGCCGGCGGCCGCGGGCTCAAGCAGGCGGCGCACCAGCTGCGCCGCGACCGGCTCCACCGGCCCGGCCGTCTCCCGGGCGCTGGGCGAGTTGGTCTGCTCGGTCCACAGCATCCCCGGCCGCGCGAGGTGGAACGCCACGCCGGGATGGTGCCGGGCGGCCCAGTGGACCAGGCCCTCGACGGCGGACTTGGCCGCGACGTAGTGCGGCCAGTCGCGCGGCGGTTCGCGCAGGGCGGCCGAGGAGATCACCAGGCAGGTGCCCCGCCCCGGTTCCAGGAGCGGGAGCAGCCCTGCCATCGGCGCGCTGACCAGCCGCAGCGAACCGGTCAGGAACGCGTCCATCCGCTCCAGGTCGCCGGCGGCCAGGCCCAGCGTGCGCAGGGGCGGGGCCGCGCTGCACACCAGGAAGTCGAGCCGGCCGTGCTCCTGCTCGACGCGGGAGCGGAGTTCGCCGCTCCAGCGCGGGTCCGCAGCATCGCCGGGCACGGAGTGCAGCCGCCCCGGCAGCCGGTCGCCGTCGTCCAGCAGGCTCTGCGGCAGCGTGCCCCGGTGCCCGACGAAGACCTCGCACCCCTGCGACGCCAGGGCCAGGGACAGGGCCGCGCCGAGTCCGCGGCTGCCACCGACGACGACGGCCGAGGTGCCCCGCAGCCGGGTGGACGGGCTCAGGTGCGCGCCCAGCGTGGCCGAAGTCGCCAGCGGAGCGGGCGTGCGGACCATCGCCTCGATCTCGGCCTCGGCGACGACCACACCGTCCGCCGTGATCTCCCCGACGATCGACACCAGTCCGAAGCGGGGGTCGGTGTGGACCACGCGGGCGGTGTACGACAGTCGCGCCCGGCCGCTCGCGGCGACCGGGAGGAATCGCAGCGCCACCCGGCCGAGCAGGCAGTTTTCTCCCGGCAGGCACATCCCGGCCAGATAGCTCGACCACAACAGACAGGCCAGCGGCGTCCGCCCGAGCAGCCGGGAGGCGACCGGGAACCGGTCGCGCAGCGCGTCGATCCCGTCCGGGCCGTACGCGCCGGACACCGCGGTGCCCGGCGGCAGGTCCGCGATCGTGTGCCGGGGCGCCGACCGGGCCGGCGGCACGGGCAGCGGGTCCAGGTCCGGCGGGGTGCCGGGGCGCACCCGTACGGTCAGACAGGCGCGGTCCCCGTCGAGCAGCCGGTGGCCGGAGCCGGGCCGGGCCCCGTCCAGCGCCTCGGAGCGGTAGCGCACGCCGGGGAAGACGGGGTTGCCGAAGTCGACCTCGACGGCCGTGGCGCCCGCCCCGTCCGGCGCCTGTTCCTCCAGCGTCGCCAGGGCCGCGAGGACGCCGTGGGCGACGGTCCGGCCGAAGGGTGTGCGGCGGGCGTGGGCGGGCGAGCAGTGCAGCGCGTTCCGGTCGCCGCTGACCCGCGCGAACAGCGCCACGTCGTCTTCCGAGAGCAGCACGTGTGTACCTCCAAAAGCACTCGGGTGGAATTTCCGCAAGGCCGGACGCTTGAGTATCGCTAAAGCCGCGGTGTCCAATTGCGGCCCGGAAGCAGTTGGACACCCGACAGTGCAACGGGCCCCGTTCCTGCCGGTGACACATGATCCCCGCACGGCATTATGGGCGTGGTGGGGCGCTGCTCCACAAGGTCGACCGGGATTCAAGTGCAGGTATACCGAAGCGGCGTAAGAATTATTCGGTGGCCTGGGCGGATGAAAGGTCTGTGTGTGCATGACGGAGCGACAGGCGAGCGCCTACGAGCGCTTTCAGTGGTATCGGTACCAGCAGAATCCCGATGACCCGGGACTCACCGTCAGTTATGTGTACGCGCTGACCGGAGACGTCGACACCGACCGTCTCGACGACGCACTGCGGGAAGTGGTTTCCACCGCGTTCCCGCGACTCCTCTGCTATTTCACCGAAGTCGGCGGAGAACTGGTGGCGAAGAGCCGTCCGGTGCCCCGGCGGGTGCTGCGGGGCTGCGAGCGGCAGGACAACCTCCTCGACCCCGGCGGCATCGACCCCACCGGCCAGGAGCTCTTCCGCTTCCGGTTCTGGCGGGAGTCCGGGGAAAAGCTGCTGCTCCGCCTGGACTTCAGTCATGTGGTGTTCGACGGCGGCTGCTACGCGCCCTTCCTCGCCGCCCTCAGCGCCTGCTGGCAGGGCGAAACCCCGGTCCTTGAACGGTCGTTCGGCACTGCGACTCGGTCCGACGCCGCAGCGAGCGCCTCCTACTGGCGGTCGATGCTGGCGGGCCGCCGGCTGCACCAGCCGCTGCCCTTCTCCAGCCCGGTGCCTCACCAGGACGGCCGCCGTATCTCGGTCAAGGAGACGATCACCGGCGAACAGGCCGAGGACATCCACCGGTTCCTGCGCCACCACGAGCTGAGCCTGCTCCAGTTCGTGGTGGGCGTCACCGGTGCCCTCGTGCACGCCTACGGCGACGACGACCGATCCGTCGTGGTCGCGCACACCGTGGACACACGGGCGTACGGAGCCTCCTACGGCTGTCACACCAATCTGCTGCCGCTGTGGCTGGACGTCTCGGCGGAGCGGGCGGGGCCGTCCGGGCTGGCGCTGCTCGAGCAGGTGCGCGCGCAGCGCGAGGAGCTGAGGGACCACCAGGGCTTCCCGACGTTCGACCTGCTCGCCCTGGCCGCGACCGAGCACGGCCGCACGGTGGACCAGGGCGGCAGCGCCCTCAATCTCGTCGTGAACTCCTCCTCGGCGATGCTGCCGACCGCGGTGCCGGAGCTGAGCGGGGTGGACGTCTCCTGGGTCCGCAAGCCCGACACCGGCAGTTCCAGCGAACTGAGCGTCAACTTCAGCTCCGACGAGCAGGGCATCCACCTCTCCTTCGACTCCGCCACGCGCGTGCTGTCGCCTTCGGCCCTGTCGGCGCTGGCGACCAACTTCCTGCGCATGGCCCGGTTCGTGATCGCCGAGCCGCACCGGCCGCCGTCGCAGTGCGACCTGTCGCGCCCGCTGGAACCGGTGGCCGAGGGGGCCGTCCGGCCCACCCCGGCCCACCAGGGCCTGGGCGCGGCCCTGATCGAGACCGCAGCACAGGACCCGGACCGGGTGGCCGTCGTGGACGACCACCTCTCGCTCACCTACGGTCAACTGCTCGGCGCTGCACACCGACTGGGCCGCGCCCTGGCCCCCGACGGTGCCCCGGCCCTCGACGGCGCGCGGGCGCAGCAGCGGCCGGTCGGCATCTTTCTGGAGCGTTCGGCCGCGATCCCCGTCGCCTACCTGACCGCGCTGGCGCTCGGGCGCACGTTCGTACCGCTGGACCCCCGGCTGCCGGACAGCCGGCTCGCGTACATGGCCGAGACCGCGGATCTGGGCGCCGTCCTGGTGGACGCGGCGACCCGGGACCGGGCGGCACGGCTGTTGCCCCGCCTCCCCGCGCGGGAGGTGGACGGCGCGCTGCTGACCGCGTCCGCCGGGGCCCCCGGGCCGCGCGACGCCTGGCCGGTGACTGCGGCCGACGCCGACCGCACCGCCTACGTGATGTTCACCTCGGGATCGACCGGCAACCCCAAGGGCGTGGCGGTGAGCGAGGGCAACCTCGTCAACTTCCTGCACTCCGTGCGCCAGGACCCCGGTATGGGCCCGGACGACCGCATCGTGGCCCTGACCCCGATCGGCTTCGACATCTCGCTCCTGGAGATTCTGCTGCCGCTGCTGTGCGGCGCGAGCGTCCAGGTGCTCTCCGACGAGGCCAGGACCAGCGCTGCCTTGCTGGCCGAGCGCATCGACAGGGGCGGGGCCACCGTCGTCCAGGCCACGCCGTCCACCTGGCGCATCCTGAAGACCGTCGGCTGGCGGGCCGGGCGGCCCATGACGCTGCTGTGCGGCGGGGAGGCCCTGGACCGCGATCTCGCGGAGTACCTGCTCAGCCAGAGCGCGGCCGTCTACAACATGTACGGCCCGACCGAGGCGACCATCTGGGCGAGCTGGCAGCGCGTGACCGACGCCGGGCGCATCCACCTGGGAGAGCCCGCACTGGGCACCCGTTACTACGTGGTGGACGCCGACGGGCGCTCCGTCGCCCCGGGCATGCGGGGCGAGCTGATGATCGCCGGCGACTGTGTGGCCCAGGGCTATCTGAACGCCCCGGCGACGGCCTTCGCCGCGCTGCCCGACGGCACGCCCTCCTACCGGACCGGTGACCTGGTCCGGTACGAAGGCCCGGCGCACCTCACCTACGTCTCCCGCAAGGACGGCCAGCGCAAGGTCAACGGCCACCGGATCGAACTCGACGAGGTGGCCGCCGCGGTGGCGGCCCAGGCGCCGTCCGCGACCGTCGTCGCCGTCGTGCGGCCGGAGCCCGAGCCGCACCTGCGCTGCTTCGTGTGGCTGCCCGCCACCGAGAACTTCGACGCCGCGGCGGTACGGGAGCGGTGCCGGGAGACCCTGCCGTACTACATGGTGCCGCAGGCCGTGCACCGGCTGACCCGGATCCCGCTGACGGCCAACGGCAAGACCGACGTCAAGAAGCTGAGCGAGGCCCCCCTGCCCTCGCTGGACCTGTACCCGCCAGACGAGACGCCCGCACCGGCAGCCGACGAGAAGCGGGCCGGAGCGGACACCGGCGAGGCGGGCGGGCAGGACCTCCTCGCCGAGCTGCGCCGGCTCGTCGCCGGTGAACTGGGCCTCCCGGAACCGGACGCCGACCGGCCGCTCGGCTATCAGGGCGTCAACTCGGTCGGCTACAACATCCTCGCCGCACGGATCCGCGAACGGTACGGCGTCGTCGTCCACGCGCACGACTTCTACCGCATGAACACCTTGCGCAACGTCGCCGAGACCGTCGCGCGGCTGTCCGAGGGCCGGCCCGAGGGGCGGCGGGACGCCCGGACGACGGCCGCGCCGCGACCGGCACCGGCACCGGACCGGCCCGGCACCGACGGCCGCCTGGCCATCGTCGGCCTCTCGGCGGTCCTGCCCGGCGGACCGGACCCCGACGCGTTCTGGCAGACCCTGCTCGACGGAAGGGACTGCATCGGGCCCGCCCCTGCCGAGCGCCGACTGCCCGGTGAGATGGCCGGTTTCCTCCCCGGCATCAAGGGGTTCGACGCCAGGTTCTTCTCCATCTCGCCACGCGAGGCGAGCTGGATGGACCCGCGCCAGCGGCTGCTGCTGCAGTCCGTCTGGCACACGCTCGAAGACGCCGGGTACGCCCCCTCCCAGCTGAGCGGCTCGCGCACCGGCTGCTACATGGCGGCCACCGGGAACGACTACGCGCTGCTCCAGGCCAGGGCGGGCGCGCGGCAGATACCGTACTCGCTGGTGGGGCACTCCATGAGCCTCATCGCGGGGCGCATCTCCTCCTGGTTCGACTGGCACGGCCCCTCCACGGTCCTCGACACCGCCTGCTCCGGTTCCCTGGTGGCGCTGGTCAAGGCGTGCCGTGACCTGCGCGCCGGGGTCTGCGACGCGGCTGTGGTCGGCGGCGCGAACCTCATCCTCGACTCCCAGATCAACGAGGGTCTCCAGTCCGCGCGGTTCCTCTCCCCCGACCACCGGTGTGCGGCCTTCGACGCCTCGGCCAACGGCTACGTCCGCGGCGAGGGCTACGGAAGCTTTCTGGTCAAGCGACTTGAGGACGCCCTCGCCGACGGCGACCACATCCGTGCGGTGGTCGAGAGCGTGGCGGAGAACCACGGAGGCCGCGCCAACTCGCTCACCGCCCCGAACCCCAACGCCCAGTACAGCCTGCTCCTGGACGCCTACACGCCCGAACTCGCCGCCCGCACCGGTTACATCGAGACCCACGGAACGGGAACGGTGCTGGGCGACGCGATCGAGATCGACGCGCTGAAGCGGGCCTGGGAGCAGCTGGTGCCGCGGCCCGCCGAGCGCCCCGTCTGGCTCGGCGCGGTCAAGTCCCACATCGGGCACCTGGAGCCCGCCGCGGGAGTCGCCTCCGTGACCAAGGTCGTCAAGGCCTTCGAGCACCGGATCCTGCCGGCCAATCTGCACTTCCAGGAGCTCAATCCCGGCATCAGCCTGGAGGACCAGCCCTTCGAGGTGCTGCAGAAGAACGTTCCGTGGGAGGACGACGGCGCCCCACGCGTGGCCGGCATCAGCTCCTTCGGCTTCGGCGGCACCAACGCCCACGTCGTGCTCTCCGCGCCGCCGAGCTCTCCCGCCCGGCGCGGCACCCCCGCACAGACCCGGCTGGTCCCGCTGTCGGCGCGCACCCCGCAGGCGCTGCGCAGGCTGACGGCCAGGCTGCTCGACCACATCGAGCGGACCGGGCCGCTGTCGGACCAGGACCTGCTCGACCTCTCGTACACCCTGTGCCGGCGCGAGCACCTGGCGTACCGCCTGGCCTGGTGCCCGTCCTCCGCCGGCGATCTGGTGCACGCACTGCGCACGGCGGGCGAACCGGTCCACGCGCCGCCGGCGGAGCGGGAACACGACGCGCCCGAGCCGACTGCCGAGTCGGCCCGCGAGCGGTACCTGGCCGGTCAACCGGTCGACTGGCGGGCGCTGTTCGCGGGGGCCGCGCCGCGCAGGCTGCGGCTGCCCGCCTATCCGTTCGAAGAGACGGATCTCTGGTTCACGGATGAGGGACGAACGCCATGACGACCGAAGTCGACGAGGCGACCGCCCGCGGCGCACGCGGTGCCGCGGTGGAGCCGGTACAGCTGCTCCCGGCCGGCGAGCCGGGCACCTTCCGGGCGCGGATCGACCCCGAGCACACCTACCTGAGGGAGCACCTGGTGCGCGGCCGGCGCGTGCTGCCCGGTGTCGCATGCCTGGAGATGGCGGTGCGCGGCGCTGCCCAACTCAGCCCGGACACACGGACGTTCGCCATCCGGGACGCCGCCTGGCTGCGGCCGGTCTCCGGTGACGAGCCGTTGGACGAGCTCTTCGTGGCCTTCAGGTCCGCGCCCGGCGCGACGACGGTGGACTACACGGTCACCAACCGCGGCGCGCTGTGCGGCATGGGCACGCTCCTGCTGGAGAGGCAGGACCGCGCTGCCGCGGTGGGCCTGGACGTGCGGGACGAGATCTGCGCGAACACACGGTCCCACCTCACCCGACGGGACATCTACGAAGAGTTCTCGAACATGGGCATCGACTACGGCCCGTACTTCCGCCGCAATACCTATGTGCAGCGGTACGGACAGCGGTCGTTGGCCTGGCTGTCGCACAACGACGGAACGCCGATGGGGCTGGTGAACCTCCTCGACTGTTCCTTCCAATCAGGCATGGCAATTTCCATCGGAGAACACCGTGACAGCTTGATGCCTTTCTCCATGGGGCATATGATCTTTCACGCTCCGGTGCGATTTCCGGCCGACTCCGCTTTCGTCCTGACGGAAAAGCTTTCTCCTTTCAGGACCAACTTCACGGTATACGACGAGGATTACGAACCGCTTCTCTCGGTTTTCGACCTCGGCGTGAAGCCCGCTCTTTGAACCCGGCGTCCTAGGCATAGGGGATTTTGTTGAGTCGCAACGAATGGCGAAGCGGAAATGCCGCGTCCGGTACAGCGCGCCCCGATGTCTCGCTGGTTCGTCGTGCCGCCGTGGACTCGATGGTGTTCGCCCCGCAGTGGACGCACGGCCGACTGGGCCCGCCGCAGGCCGGCTCGGACGGACCGCGCACCTTCCTGGTGCCGCCCGGACAGCACCGGCTGCACCAGGAACTGACGGAGCGGTTCCCGCACAGCAGGGTCGTGCTGCTCCACGACGCGGCGATAGCCGAACTCGCCGCCGCACCGGCCGCAGGCGAACACCTGGTGTTCGTCAGCCGCACCCCATGGGCCGACGGGATCCGCGACGCGGACCTCACGGCCTTCCTCGAACTCGTCCACGCCCTCGACCGATGGCCGAGCGTCCGCCTCGACGTGTTCACCGACAAGGCGGTGCACAGCCCGCTGTTCACCGCCGCCACGCATCCCGTGGACGGCGTGTACGTCGGCCTGGCACAGGCCCTCGGCAAGGAGCGGCCCGACTGGTCGGTGCGCGTCTTCTGCCTCGCCGACCTCACCGCGTCGTCGCTGTCCGCGGCCCTGGACCGGCCTCTTCCGACCGAGTCGGACAAGCCCGTCTGCGTCCGCGGTGACGAGTACGCCGTCGCATCGATGGAACCGGCGTCGCTGGCTGCCTGGCCGGCCCGCTCGGCGTTCCGGACCGGAGGTACCTACGTCATCCTGGGCGGCACCGGCGGACTCGGAGGTCTGCTCGCCGAGCACCTGGCCGCCGTCTACCGGGCCGAGGTGGTCGTCATCGGCCGCCGCCCGGCCGAGGACTTCGCCCGGAGCGCACAGCAGCTGCGGGAGTCGGGCGCCCGCGCAGTCCACTACCACCAGGTGGACCTGGCCGACGGCCCGGCGCTCAAGAGCGCGCTCGACGCCCACGAGGTCATCCACGGCGTCGTGCACTCCGCGCTCGTGCTCCAGGACTCCACCCTCGCCACCATGAGCGAGCAGGTGCTGAGCGACGTACTGCGCCCGAAGCTGCACGGCACCCGCCACCTGGTGGACGCGCTGCGCGGCAGGGACATCGACTTCTGCCTCTTCTTCTCCTCCGTCCAGGCCTACATCGCCAGTGCGGGACAGGGCAATTACGCCGCCGCGTGCGTGGCCAAGGACGCCTACGCGGACCTCCTCCACCAGGCCCTGCTGATCGACGCCAAGGTCGTCAACTGGGGCTACTGGGGCGAGATCGGGGTCGTCGCGAAGCCGGAGTACCGGGAGCGGATGGAAGGGCTGGGGATCGGCTCGATCGAGCCGGCCGAGGGGCTGGCGGTCATCGAGCGGTTCCTCGCGACCGATCACCGACGGATCACGTGTGTGAAAGGAACGGAAGAGGCGTTGGAGCGCATGGGAATCACGCCGCACAAGCCCGTCGCCGCGGCATCGCCCGCCGGCTCCACGGCAGTTCTCGAGGACGTGGTGCCGGCCTTCAGGGGCGACGACACCGATGTCGCCCGCAACCGGGACCTCTCCGAGCGTCTGGAGGCCTACACCCGGTGGCGGCTTCGGCAGGTGCCGCAGCCGGCGACGACGATCGCCAAGTACGCGAAGCTGCGGGAGGCCATCGGCGCGATGCCCTCGGCGCAGTCCCTGCCGCGGGCCGAACTCCTGCGTGAGTACCCGGAGCTGGAAGGGCACATCGAGCTGCTCGACCGGTGCCTCGACCATCTGCCCGACGTGCTGAGCGGTGCCACCGACGCGGTGGAGGTGCTCTTCCCCGACGGCTCCTTCGACCTCGTCGCGCCCGTCTACCAGAGCAACCCCATCGCCGACTACTTCAACCGGATCTGCGCGCTGGTGGTGGCCAACTACCAGCGGCGCTCGGCCGGGCGCCCGCTGCGCATCCTGGAGATCGGCGCCGGGACCGGCAGCACCACCAAGTTCGTGCTGCCGAAGCTGGACCCGCGCGAGGTGAGCTACCACTTCACCGACCTGTCGTACGCGTTCCTGCACAAGGCGCGCGACGCCTTCGGCGGCGACTACCCGTTCCTCTCCTACGAGATCTGCAACATCGAGAACCCGCCCGAGGAGTACACCGGGTCCTTCGACATCGTCGTGGCCACCAACGTCCTGCACGCGACCTCGAACGTCCCCGGCACGCTCCGCAACGTGCGCACGGTGCTGCGGGAGGGCGGAATCCTCGTCCTCAACGAGATCACGACCCGCCAGGACTACGCCACGCTGACCTTCGGTCTCACCGACGGCTGGTGGCTCAGCAACGACCCGTACCGCATCGAGCACAGCCCCCTGCTCAGCAGTGACCAGTGGCGCTCGCTCATGCACGAGGCAGGCTTCGGCGCCGTACGGCCCCACGGCGGCGACGGACAGCAGGTCCTGGTCGCGCTGGCCGGCGCGGCGGACGAGCCGCCGGCCGAGGCCACCGCCGCCACCCCGGCCGCCGAGGCTGTCGAGGCCGTCGAGGTCGTTGATGTGCGGGAGCGGGTGGAGCGGTTCGTCCGTGAGGTGATCGCGGAGACGATGCGGTTCGACGTGGCGGAGGTCGAGTGTGACCGTCCGTTCCGGGACATGGGGATCGATTCGCTGATCTCGATGGAGTTGCTGAAGCCGTTGCGTGAGCGGGTGGGGTATGTGCCCGCGACGGTGTGGTTCGAGTACCCGACGGTGGCGCGGCTCGTGGACTATCTCGTCACCGAGTACGCCGACGCGGTGGCGCAGGCCTTCGGCGAACAGCCGGCCCCGGCCGCCGCTGCCGGGAACACAGCGCGGCAGGAGCAGACCGAGCAGGCCGAGCCGACCGAGCAGGCTGGGCAGAGCGCCCCGCACACCGGCGACTTCGTGCCGCGCCCCGGAGACATCGCCGTCGTCGGCATCGCCGCACGGCTGCCCGAGGCGGCGAACGCCAAGGAGTTCTGGGACAACCTCTTCGAGGGCCTGGACTGCACCTCCACCGTGCCCGCGGAGCGCTTCGGCGCACGTCTGACGGACGGCCCCGAGCCCGTCTCGTACACCGAACGCGGCGCCTTCATCGACGACATCGACGCCTTCGACCACACGTTCTTCAGCATCACCCCCCGCGACGCGGCGCGCATGGACCCCCAGGAACGCCTCGTCCTGGAGCAGACCTACCTGGCGATCCTGGACGCCGGATACAGCCGCGCCCGGCTCGCCGGCAGCGACACGGGAGTGTTCGTCGGCGTCATGAACGGCGGATACGCGTGGCACACGGCCACCGAACCCGGTGCGCAGCCGCCCACCTCGACGTTCTGGTCGATGGCCAACCGCGCCTCGTACCAGTTCGACTGGCACGGGCCCAGCATGGCCGTCGACACCGCCTGCTCGGCGTCCCTGACCGCGCTGCACCTCGCCTGCCAGGCCCTGCGCGCGCAGGAGTGCGACCGCGCCGTCGTCAGCGGCGTCAACCTCATCACGCACCCCCGCCAGTACCAGCTGCTGTGCGGCCTGGAGATGCTGTCGCGCACCGGGGAGTGCCGGCCGTTCGGCGCCGGGGCCGACGGCTTCGTGGACGGCGAGGGCGTCATCAGCCTGGTGCTCAGGCCCGCCGAGGACGCCCTCCGCGACGGGGACCGCGTCTACGCCGTCATCAGCGGCTCCGCGGTCAACGCCGGTGGCCGGGCGAACGGTTACACCGCGCCCAACCCCGAGGCCCAGTACGCGGTCGTCACCAAGGCCCTCGCGGCGGCCCGCACCTCCCCCGAGGAGGTGGGCTACGTCGAGGCCCACGGCACCGGCACCGCGCTGGGCGACCCCATCGAACTGCGGGCCCTCACCAAGGCGTACGCCGCGGCCGGCACCCAGCGGATCCGGCTGGGCTCGGTGAAGTCCAACATCGGTCACCTGGAGTCGGCGGCCGGCCTGAGCGGAGTGCTCAAGGCGGTGCTCCAGATGCGCCACGGCTCCCTGGTGCCCTCGCTGCACGCGGAACGCACCAACCCGCACCTGGACTTCGCGGCCACCCCGTTCAAGCTCAGCACGCAGCGCGAGCGGTGGCCCGCCGACCTGCCCCTGGTGTCCGCCGTGAGCTCGTTCGGCGCGGGCGGCGCCAACGCCCACGTGATACTGCGCGGGGTGCCCGAGAACACCGCAACCGTGACGAGCGCCACCGGTTCGCGGCGGGACTGCTACGTCATCCCGCTCTCCCACCACAGCAGCGCCGGGCTCCAGCTGGCCATGGACGAGCTGCGGCAGTGGCTGAGCGGGCGCCGGGTGGACATGGACGCCCTGGCCTACACGCTCGCGTGCTGCCGCGACAGCTTCGCGCACCGCGTGGCGATCGTCTGCCGTGACCAGGACGAACTCGTCCGCGGTCTCAAGCAGGACCTGCGCAGCCGTCCCAGGTCCCAGGACCGGGCGGCCCGGGCGGTGGGGGAGCTGTCCGCCCGCACGGCCCGCGACATCGCGGACCTGTACGAGTCGGGCGGCTCCCCGGACTGGGAGAGCTACTACCCGAAGACCACCCCCGTCGAGCTGCCCGCGTACCCGTTCCTGCGCCACCGCCACTGGGTCGACTCCGTGGAGTCCGGCTTCGACTCCCTCACCTCGCTGGTGTCCGCCCACCGGATCGACGGCGTGACCCTGGCCCCTGCGGCCTGGACGCTCTCGCTCCTCGCCGAACGGGCCGAGGGCCGCTCGCTGAAGAACGTGCTGTGGCAGAAGCGGATCACCGACCCCGAAGCCGTCGAGGTCCGCGAGCGCGGCGGCGAGCTGTCGCTCGTCGACCGCGCCACCGGCGACGTGCACTGCACGGCCGAGGTGGGGGCGCAGGCCGCGGTCGGCAGCCCGCCCGGCCTGCCCGCCGCCGCGCGCAGGCAGCACCGGCGGGAGATCTACGACGCCTTCCGGCGGCTCGGCTACGACTACGGCGAACCGCTGCGCGGCGTGCGCTGGGCCGAGGTCGGACCGGATGCGGTGCGGGCCTTCATCCACGTGGACCGCGACTGGGGATACGGCCTGTCGCCCGCGCTGCTGGACTGCGGCATGCAGCTGTCCATCCTGCTCTCGGCCGAACAGACGCCGGGCGGGCCCGTGTTCGTCCCCTACCACCTGGGACGGCTGACCGTCGTCCGGGCCCCGCGGGACGAGGCGGTGTTCTGCCACTGCGTGGCCCGGCCGGGCGGGTCCCAGCGGACCCGCACGTACGACTTCTTCTTCACCGACGAGCACGGCGACGTCCTCGTGGCCCTGGAGGAAGTCGTGTCCGTGGCGGTCGACGGCAACGCTCCGGCGGTGCAGCCGGCCCCGGCCCCCAGGTCCGACGCGGCGCCGTTCACCGTCTTCGAGCTGAACTGACGGGGGCGGCGATGGCCAGCGATGTCGTGATGTTCCCCGGGCAGGGCTCGCAGCGCCTGGGCATGGGCGAGGAGGTGTTCGACGCCTATCCCCGACTGTGCGACAGGGCCGACGAGATCGTCGGCTACTCCCTGCGCGAGCTGTGCCTCAAGGACCCGCACGGGCTCCTCAACGAGACCTCCTACACACAGCAGGCGATCTACTTCGTCAGCTGCCTGATGTACCTGGCGTACGCCGAGGAGTACGGGGACGAGCCGGTGCGGTGCGTGACGGGCCACAGCCTGGGGCTGTACCCGGCGCTCTTCGCGGCCGGCGTCTTCGACCTCTTCGAGGGGCTCGAGATCGTCTCCAAGCGCGGCGCCCTCATGCAGGAGGCGCGGGACGGGGCGATGGTGGCGGTCCTCGGACCGCAGGCGAACGACATCGACGAACACCTCGTCCAACTGGAGTTCTTCGACGTGGACGTGGCCAACTACAACCGCTGGGACCAGGTCGTCCTCAGCGCGGCGAAGCCGCGCCTGGACGAGCTGGTGCCGCGGCTGGAGGAGATCGGCCACCGCTGTGTGTGGCTGCCGGTCAGCGGGGCCTTCCACTCCCGCCACATGGAGCCGGCCCGGCGCGAGTTCGCACGGTTCCTGCGGGAGCGGGAGTTCGCGCCGCCCACCAAGACCGTGGTCTCCACGACGAGCGGCCGGACGCTGGGCGCCCAGCACCTGCTGGAGGAGATGGTCTTCCAGCTCGTGAAGCCGGTGCGGTGGTGGCAGACCGTGACGTATCTAGCCCGTACGGGACACAAGACCTTCGAAGAGATCGGTCCCGGCCGGGTGCTGACCAAATTGAGCGCAGAGATCCTCGGCGACGAATCCTCGCCGCAGGCCGAGCCCAGGAAGTGATGACCGTGGAAACAACAAACAGCAGGATCGCCGTGATCGGTGGCGGCGGCTCCGGCTCCGTCGCGGCCTGGCTGCTGGCCCGAAAGCACGACGTCACCCTCTTCGAGGCGGGCGAGTACCTGGGCGGGCACGCCTACAGCCACCCGGTCGAGACGGACCAGGGCACCCTCCACGTGGACATGGGCGTGGAGCACTTCAACGAGAAGCTCTCGCCCAACCTGTTCCGGCTGCTGAGCGACTTCGGCATCGGCACCTACGTCGCCCCGTCCTCCGTGCACGTGGACTTCCCCGGCGAGCAGCAGTCGTGGAACAACCTCAACTTCCTCGGCGAGCTGCGTGAGGAGCTGCACGAGGAGTTCGACCGGTTCCACCAGGAGATGAACCAGCTGCCCACCTCGGGCGACGACTCGTACAAGAACATGAGCATCGGCGAGTACCTGGACAAGAACGGGTACTCCAAGAGCTTCAAGTACAAGGCGATGAACCCGATCCTGAGCATCTACTCGGGCTGCCACGCGCCGTCCCTCGACTACAACCTCATGTACGTCGCGCTGTCGTTCAGCATGAACCTGCTTTCCTTCTTCTCCGCCGGGTACTGGCGCAAGGCCGAGGGCGGCATCCACGGCTACCTGGCCAGGATCGAGAGCGAGCTGGGCGACCGCATCCGGCTGAACACGCCCGTCGAAGCCGTCATCCCGACGGACTCCGGGGCGACGGTGGTGGCCGGCGGGCAGGAGCACCAGTTCGACCAGGTCGTGTTCGCCACGCACGCGGACGTGACGCTGCGGCTGCTGCGCACCTCCGAACCGCAGTACCGGGAACTGCTCGGGGACTTCGCGTACGTGCCGGTCGAGAGCGTGCTGCACCAGGACGAGAGCTGGCTCAGCCCGGTGGGCGGCGAGGCCTACTGCCAGTTCCGGATGCCGGAGGGCTTCGAACTCGCCCGCGCCGAGGAGCAGATGGGCAGCCTCACCCGCAACTGCAACGTGCTGTACCCCTACCGGAACGTCGACTCGCCCATCCTGATCACCTTCGACCCGCAGGAGGAGGTCGACGCCGAGCGCGTCATCGTCCGCCGCAAGTGGAAGCTTCCCCAGCTCCGTCCGGCCGACGTGCGCCGCAAGAAGCGGCTCAGCGAGATCCAGGGCCGGAACAACCTCTGGTTCTGCGGCACCGACACCAGCGTCACCGGGCACGAGGGCGCGATCGTCTCCGGCATGGTGATCGCGGACCGGCTGGGCGTTTCGCACCCCTTCGCGGACGACGCCCCCGCCGCCGGGCAGTTCCGCGGCATCAAGGAATTCATGGGTGTATGAGCGAACACCTCCGGCCTGCCGTCACTTTCTCAAACGGGGATGACCCATGGAATCGCTAGCACCTCGGTACCAGGACTTCGCTGCCCTCGCCGCCTCGGACGTGCCCGCTGGGCAGGCCGGCACCACGGTCGTGGTCACCGACCGGGCGGACATCGCGTCGGCGGCCCGCTCCATCGGCGCCGAGTGCTGGTACGCCGACCCCGCCACGGAGAACGAGGACCGGTTCGGGCAGGAACTGCGACGGCGCGTCGCCCTCCCCCAAGCTCTCGGCTCCGCTCGAGCAGGGGGGACCCCCAGCACCACCCTGGTGGTGGCCTGGGGCGACGGGCCGTCCGGCGGCACGCCGGAGTACGGCGCGGCGGTGAGGTTCGCCCGCGCCGCCCTGGCCCTGCTCCAGGCCGTGCGCGAGTCGGGGCGCCGCATCCACCTCGTCACGCTGTCCCGTGCGGCCGACGTACTCCCCTCGCTGCTCGACGGCATGGCCCGGACGGCCGCGCTGGAATGCCCGCTCGTCCACACGGCGGTCGAGTGCGGTGACCGCGTCACCGACGAGCGGCTGCGCGCGTGGATCGCGGCCGGTGCCGGCCACCCGGGGGCTGTGCTGCGAGCCGAGGGCGACCGGATCGCGCGCCTCGACCACGCGCCGCAGCCGCTGGACGGCGTGCGGCCGCGCGAGGTGTTCGGCGACGGCGACCCCGTCGTGGTCATCGGCGGCACCGGGGGCATCGGACGTCAGCTGTGCCGGTACCTGAGCCGGCACTGCGGCGCCCAGGTGTTCGTCCTCGGACGCGGCACGCCCGGCCCCGAGGCGCAGGCGGCGCTGAAGGAAGCGGGCGTGCGCAGCTACCTCGGCGCCCCGGCCCACGAGTTCGAGGCGCTCGACGGCGCGCTGCGCTACATCCACGACCGGTTCGGGCCGGTCAAGGCCGTGTTCAACCTGGCCGGAGTGCTGGACGACTGCCTGCTGTACAACCTGACCCCCGACCGCCTGGAGAACGTCCTGCGGCCGAAGGTGGCCACCGCCCTCAACCTGGCGGCCCTGACCGGCCCGCACCGGCCCGGCACGGTGGTGCACTTCAGCTCGCTGACGAGCGTCACGGGAAACGTCGGCCAGGCGGCCTACGGAGCGGCCAACGCGTTCCTCGACCGGCTGTCCGCGCACCGGCCCGACTGGTACAGCATCAACTGGGGCCTGTGGGACACCGACGGCATGCAGATGCCGGACGACGGCTCCGGGCTGCGGGCGATGCCCGCCGAGCAGGCCTGCGACGCGCTGATGTCGGCCCTCGCCACCGGGACGCGTCACCTGGTCGTCTACGACGGGCAGCTGCGCCTCGCCACCGACGCCGAACCGCCGGCCGCGTCACCGGGCGTCGCCGCGGGCGTACCCGCCGGGGCCGGTTCCCCCGCGGACCTGCTCGCCGGTACGACCCAGTGGCTGCGCGAACTCATCGTCCGCCACAGCGGCCTGCGGCAGCTGCGCGACGACGACAACCTGCTGGACGCGGGGCTCGACAGCGTGGGCAGCATCCGCGTCAGCAGGGACATCGAGACCCGCCTGGACATCACCGGGTCGTCCCGGCTGAGCCGCGCGGTCCTCTTCGAGTACCCGACGGTCGCGGCGCTCGGCGCGCACCTGGTCGAGAACTTCGCCGCCGAGCTGGACACCTTCCTCGCCCGTGAGCAGCCGCAGGCACCGGAGCCCGCCGCGGCCCCCGCGCCCGTGGCAGCCCCGGCGCCTTTCGCGGCCACGACCCCGACCCGACCCTCCACGGAGCGAGGGGAGTCCGGGTCCCCGGCGGACGTGCCCGAGGACGCCCCCGCGGCCGATGCCTACCGCCCCGACGACATCGCCATCATCGGCATGGCCGGGGAGTTCCCCGGCGGCGCCGACACCGAGGCGTTCTGGCAGGCGCTGCTGAGGGGCGACGACGCGGTACAGGTGATACCCGGCGAGCGCTGGGACTGGCGCGAGAACCACTCCTTCTCGCCGGACGAGCCGGGCACCTCCTACGGCCGCCACGGCGGATTCCTCGACCACGCCCTGGACTTCGACCCCGTCTTCTTCAACATCGCGCCCCTGGAGGCGCGGTTCATGGACCCGCAGGAGCGTCGCTTCCTGCAGTCCGTCTACCACGCCCTGGAGGACGCCGGGCACTTCGCCCGGCCGACCGACGACGTGGGCGTCTTCGTGGCCGCCATGTTCGGCCACTACCAGGACCTCACCGCTCCCGAGCGGGTGATCGGCAGTTCGTTCGCCGCCATCGCCAACCGGGTCTCCTACGCCTTCGACCTGCACGGCCCCAGCGTCGCCCTGGACACCATGTGCTCCGGCGGGCTCACCGCCCTGCACCTCGCCGTCCGCAGCATCCGCTCCGGGGACTGCGCGCTGGCCGTGGCCGGCGGCGTCAACCTCATGACCCACCCGGGGAAGTACCGCCTGCTGTCCGAGGGCAAGTTCCTCAGCCCCACCGGCCACTGCCAGGCCTTCGGAGTGGAGGCCGACGGCTACGTCCCCGGTGAGGGAACCGCCGCCGTGGTCCTCAAGCCGCTGTCCGAGGCGCTGCGGGACGGGGACCGGGTGCACGCCGTCATCCGGGCGACGGCGGTGAACTCCGGCGGCAGGACGGCCGGCTTCACCGTGCCGTCCGAACGCGCCCAGCGCCGCGTGATCACCTCGGCCCTGGCCGAAGCGGAGATCGAACCGGCCGCGGTGACCTACGTCGAGGCACACGGCACGGGCACCCGGCTCGGCGACCCGATCGAGGCGCGCGCGCTGCGCCAGGCCTACGGCGGGCCCGAACAGGGCCGCGCCTACCTGGGCTCGGTGAAGAGCAACATCGGCCACCTGGAGTCCGCCGCGGCGATGGCCGGACTCGTCAAGGTCGTCAAGCAGCTCGCCCACCGGACCCTGGCGCCCACCCTGCACTGCGCACTCGAAAACCCCGACCTGCACCTCGAGGACTCGCGTTTCGCCCTGGTCAAGGAGACCCTGCCCTGGCCCAAGGGCAGCGGTCCCGTGCGCTTCGCCGGACTGAGCTCGTTCGGCGCCGGCGGCGCCAACGGGCACGCGATCATCCAGGAGTTCGTGGCACCCCGCCCGGCCGGCCCCGTCCCCGAGTTCCCGCGCTACTTCATCCCGCTCTCCGGGCGGGACGAGGCCGCCGTGCGACGGCGCGCCGAGGACCTGCTCGCCGCGCTGCGCGACGCGCCCGACACGGCCTCGTACCTGTACGGGCTGAGCTACACCCTGTGCTGCGCCAGGCAGCACTTCCGGGTCCGGCGCGGCTACTGGGCCACGAGCGTGCAGCAGCTGGCCGGCCTGCTCCGCAGCGCCGACGGGACCTCCCCGGCCGCCCCACCGGCCGGCGACCCCTGGGCCAGGGCGGCGTCGGCGTACCAGGGCGGCGAGAACCCCGACTTCACGGAGCTGTTCCCGGTCCGCATGCTGGTGGACGCCCCGCTCTACCCCTTCGCCGCCGAGCGCTACGTGGCCGACACGCTCGACCACGCGAACCGGCCGCCCGCCCGCGCGGCCGTTGCCGCGCCGGCCCTGCGCGGCACGGCCGGCGACGCCGCCGAACTGCTGCTCACTCCGGTGTGGCGGCCGAGCCCGGCGAACGCCCCGGCCGACACCCCGGTGCCGTACGTCCTCGTCCTCACCGACCGCGGCCGAGAACACCGGCTTCCCGACCCGCCCGAGGGGACCCGGCTGATCCGGGTGACCCCCGGTGACGCGCCGGTCATCGAGCCGGACCGGATCGAGCTGCCCGACGGCGACGAGGCCGCCGCCCGGCGCGCCCTGGAACACCTCACCGGCGAACTGGGCCTGGAACACCTGTACTGGGTGGATCTCAGGCGCGAGGGGACGGTGGCCTCGCAGCTGTCCTTCGCCAAGGCCCTGCAGGGCTGCCGCACCCCGTCCACGGTCCTCGGCGTGACCCACGAGACCGACACGGCCGACGTGCGTACCTGGGCCGGATTCCTGCACGGACTGGCGGAGGAGAACCCGCATGTCCGCACCGTCCAGGCCCGCCGCACCGGTACCGGTGACGCGCTCGCCGACGGCTGGGAGCCCCTGCTGGACGAACTGCGTGCCGCCCGCCGTCCGCTCACCGAGGTCAGGTGGGCAGGCGGAACCCGCCAGACGCGCGAGCTGACGGAACTCGGCCTTGCCGACGGCGTCCGGCTGCGCACCGGGGGGACCTACCTCCTCACGGGCGGCCTGGGCAAGGTCGGCCGGGCCATCGCCGAACTCCTGACCGAGCGGTACCGGGCCACGGTCATCGCCGTCGGCCGCTCCGCGCCGGACGCCGGGCAGCGGCAGTGGATCGCCGCGTCGCCGGGGCTGCACTACGAGCAGGCGGACATCGTCTCCGCGGCCCGGACCCGGGAACTGATCGAGAAGATCCGCGAACGCTTCGGCGGCCTCGACGGAGTCATCCACTCGGCCGGCGTCATCAGGGACGCCCTGGTGCAGAACAAGACGGCCGAGGACGCGGAGGCGGTGCTCGCCCCGAAGGTGCAGGGCACGCTGAACCTGGACCGGTACACCGCCGAGCTGCGCCTGGACTTCTTCTGCGTCTTCTCCTCCATCTCCAGCGTCATGGGCAACACCGGGCAGAGCGACTACATCGCCGCCAACCGCTTCCTCGACGAGTTCGCGGCCGAACGCGCCCGGCGCGTGGCGGACGGCGAGCGCAGCGGCCTGAGCCTGTCGGTCAACTGGCCGCTGTGGCTGGACGCCGAGGACGAACGGCGCGAGCAGTACGAGGCGCTCGCCGGATTCCTGCGCGGCCAGTTCGGGATGGAGCCGCTCTCCTCACGGCGCGGCGCGGAGCTGTTCCTCGACCTGCTGGACGGCCTGCCCGAGGCATGCCACCAGGTCATTCCCTGTGTCGGCGACGTGCAGCGGATGCGGCAGCGGCTGCTGCCCGGCGCCGCCCCGGCCGTCCGGAGCCAGGCCCCCCGCCCCGGCGCGACGCTGGAGGACATCGGGGAACGGCTCGTGGAACTGGTGCGCGCCCGCACCGGCCTGCGACCGGAGGACATCCCCTACGACCGCACCTGGGGCGATCTCGGCTACGACTCGGTCATGCTCCAGCAGCTGGCCCGGGAACTGGGCCCGCAGTTCGGCGTGGAGACCCCGCCCAACGCCCTCTTCAAATACAGCAGCATCGCCTCGCTGAGCGCCTATCTGAGGGACCAGGGCGCAGCGGGCGTACCGGACGAGGGCCAGGCGGACAGCGCGCCGCAGCCGTCCCCGGCCGCCGCCGGCGAGCAGGACACCGGACGCGGCCGGTACGCCGTGATCGGGATGAGCGGCATCATGCCCGGAGGCGCGGACCTGGCGGACTTCTGGCAGCTGCTCGTCGAGAACGGCAGCGCCATCCGCGCGGTCGACCGCTGGAAGGACCGCGAAAAGCAGTACTTCGCGGGCACCATCGACGGGTTCGACGCGTTCGACCACTCCTTCTTCGGGCTCTCCGCCCGGGAAGCGATGCTCATGGACCCGCAGCACCGGCTCTTCCTGCAGAGCGCCTACAACGCCCTGCTCGACGCCGGCTACGCGCCCGGAGCGCTGCGGGAGGTGGGCGTCTTCGCCGGCGTGCAGTTCAGCGAGTACCAGACGGCGTTGCAGCACAGCGAGGACTGGGCCCACCCGTACACCGTCACGGGCAACGCGCACGCCATGCTCGCCAACCGCGTGTCCCACCTGCTCGACTTCACCGGCCCGAGCCAGACGGTCGACACCGCCTGCTCCAGCGGCCTGGTGGCGCTGAACCGGGGCGTGCTCTCGCTCGCGGCGGGGGAGTGCGACGTGGCTCTCGTGGGCGCCGTCAGCGTGCTCGTCGACCCGGCCGCCACCGATGCGGCGAGCAAACTGGGGGTGCTCTCGCCCGACTTCCGCTGCGCCACCTTCGACAAGGACGCCAACGGCTATGTGCGGGCGGAGGGCGTGGGCTGTGTCGTGGTCAAGCGGCTCGCCGACGCCGTGCGGGACGGCGACGCCGTGCTCGCGGTGATCGAGGGGGTGGCCGAGAACCACGACGGCCGCTCCAACTCGCTGACCGCTCCCAACCCCGAGGCGCAGGTCGCCCTGCTGAACAAGGTCTACACACCGGAGCTGGCCGCCCGGGTCTCGCACATCGAGGCGCACGGCACCGGCACGAACCTGGGCGACCCCATCGAGGTCAGCGCGCTGCGCACCGCGTTCGGTGCGCTGGCCCCGCACCGTGAGCCGGGCAGCATCACGCTGGGCGCGGTGAAGACCAACGTGGGCCACCTGGAGCCGGCCGCCGGGATGGCCGGGCTGCTGAAGCTGCTGCTGTGCCTGCGCCATCACCGCCTGCCGGCGAACATCAACTTCAAGGAGCCCAACCCGCTCGTCGAGCTGGACGGTTCGCCGTTCCGGCTGCTGCTGGAGAACGAGCGGTGGCAGCAGAGCGCACCGCTGGTGGCCGGCGTCAGCTCCTTCGGGTTCGGCGGGTCCAACGCGCACGTGGTCCTCTCCGAGGCGCCCGTCCCGCCACCGGCCCGCAAGGCGTCGCGGCCGCACTGGCTCATCACGCTCAGCGCCCGCTCCGCCGCCTCGCTCACCCGGATGCGGGACAGCCTGCTGGAGTGGCTGCGCGGCCCCGAGGCGGAGCGCGCGGACCTCGCGGACGTCGCCCACACCCTGGCGGCCGGCCGCGACCACTTCGAGTACCGCACGGCCTGGATCGTCTCCAGCATCCCGGAGCTGCGTCGGCGGCTCGAGGAGGCCCGGCCCGAGGAGGTGGCCAAGTGCCGGCCGCAGCGGCTGACCACGCACCCGGTGACGCTGCCGGACGCGGCGGATCCCGGCCACCGCGAGGCCCTGGAGGCCCTACGGGCCCGATACGTGGAGGGGGAGGAGTTCGCATGGGAAACGATGTTCGACGACGGGCAGTTCAGCCGGCTGCATCTGCCGGGCTACGCGTTCGAACAGAACCGGTTCTGGTTCGAGTGACCGGTACCGGCAAGGCAACGGCGCGCCAGGAAATCGAGAGTGGGCATGGACGAGCTGCTTGAGGACGACACCCCGGTCGTGGTCGGCATGGCCTGCCGGTTCGCCGGCAGCGACGGCCTGGAGGAGTACTGGGAACGCCTGCGGCTCGGCCGCAGCGCCCTGGGCACCACCGGGCGCTGGGCAGGGGAGGAGGATGCCGCCTCCTTCGTCGGCGGCTTCCTGGACGGACACCAGGACTTCGACGCGCGGTTCTTCCGCGTCTCACCGAACGAGGCGCAGTGCATGGACCCGCAGCAGCGGATCCTGCTGCAGACGGTGCAGCACGCCGTCGACGACAGCTATCTGACCGCCGCGGACCTGCGCGACCTGGACTGCGGGGTGTTCGTCGCCGGGCTGCCCGGCGACTACCGCTCCCTGGTGGCGCAGCGCAGCGACATCGTCTACGGCACCCACAGCTTCCTGGGCAACGCGCCCTCGACGCTGTCGGGCCGCATCTCCTACTTCTACGACATCAACGGCCCGTCGATCACGCTGGACAGCGCCTGCTCCTCGTCGCTGGCGGCGCTGCACGAGGCGGTGCTCAACGTCCGGGCCGGACAGTGCCGCGCCGCGGTCGTCGGCGCCGTGTCGGTCTTCAGCACCCCGGAGGTGCTGCGCTTCGCACAGCGTTCCCGGATGAGCTCCCCCGAGGGCGCGTCGCTGCCCTTCACCGACGCCGCCGACGGATTCGTACCGGCCGAGGGCGCCGCATCGCTCGTCGTCATGCGCCACGACGAGGCCCGGGCCCGGGGACTGCGGATCTACGGAGCAATCCAGGCGACCGGCACCAACCACAACGGCACCACCAACGGCCTGATGGCGCCGAGTTCCCGCGCGCAGTCCCGGCTGATCGCCGAGCTCTACGAGCGCGAGAAGATCGACGCCTCGCAGATCGCCTACCTGGAGACGCACGGCACCGGGACGCCGCTGGGCGACCCCATCGAGCTGGAGGGCCTCAGGTCCGCCTTCCGCCGGGCCGGCAGCGACGGCTGCCACCTCGGCGCCGTGAAACCGCTCATCGGGCACACCCTGGTGGCCTCGGGGCTGGCGAGCGTCATCAAGGCGCTGCTCGCCTTCCACCACGAGACGATCCCGCCGGTGTCCGCCACCGACGACGCGGTCTCCTACCTCGACGTCGAGCCGTTCCGGGTCAACCGGGAACCGCTGCCGTGGCCGCAGGACAAGCCGCTGTGCGCCATCAGCGCCTTCGGCTTCACCGGCTCCAACGGGCACGTGGTCCTGCGCAAGCTGCCGGACACCCCGGCGGGCGAGGACGCGGTGGACCGCCGCCCGGGGCGGGCGCTGCCCTTCTGCCTGTCGGCCGAGTCACCGGGCAGCCTCGCGGCGCTGGCCCAGCGCTGCCGGGTGCTGGTCGCCGAGCTGCCCCAGGACCTGCTCTGGGACCTCTCCCAGCTGCTGCTGCGACGCCCGCGCCACACCCACGAGCAGGTGGTCGTGGCCCGTACCCGGGACGAACTCCTCACCGGCCTCGACACGTTGACGCGAAGCGACGAGGACGGCCCGGCACCCCGGACCGCGGACACCAACCGGCTCGACGACCACCTGCGCGACCTGGTCACCCACTGGCGGGCGCAGGACACCCCCGCCCTGCAGCGGCGGCTCGACGCACCGGCCGGCCTGGCCCGGATCGCGCTGCCCGCCTACCCCTTCGAGAAACGGCGGCACTGGGTGATCGAAGAGCCCCCCGCCCGGACACCCGACACCCCGCAAGCGGAGGAGGTCCCGGAACCCGTGGCCGACGGTCTCGTGAAACAACTGTGTGCTCAACTGTCGGCTCTGCTGGGCTACGACGAAGAGACGGACCAGGTCGTACCCGGCACCAAGATCGCCTCGCTCGGCCTGGACTCGCTCTCGGCCGTTCAGCTGCTGAGCCCCTACCAGAAGGCCGGAAGCGCCATCAAGGCGCACGACCTCTTCCGCCACGAGACGGTGGCCGACCTCGCCGCCGCCATCGGCGGCCGGCCCCTCGCATCACCGCAGGAGACACCGCAGGAGCCACCGGCCCGGAACGACCGCGGCGGCCCGGCGGCGGACACGGCCCGCCGGGCGAGCCACCGGCCGCCGCTGACCCGGTGGTCCGAGTACGGCGACTCGGGGCGGCCCACCCTGCTGCTCCCGCCGCTCAACTGCGACCGGCGGGCATGGACCCAGCAGATCCCGGCCCTGCTGCGGGAGGGACGCAAGATCTACGTCCCGGAGTACCCGGGGCACCAGGACGCCCCCTTCGACGAGGAGCGCTTCTCCTTCGAGGCGCTCGCGGACGAGGTGGCCGACTTCCTGCGGGACACCGCCGACGGCCCGGCCGACCTGGTCGGCTGGTCCCTGGGCGGCTGCATCTCGACCCTGACCGCCCTGCGGCACCCGGAGCGCGTCGCCTCGCTGACACTCATCAGCTGCGCGCCCCGCTACGGCGAGGACGCCTTCGAGCGCACCCTCGACCTGCGCGAGGAGCTGCGCCTGCACGGGGGCCTGCTGGAAGCGGTGTTCGGCGAGGGCGGCAACCTGGCCGAGAAGTTCAGCGGGAACGCCTCCATGGACATCCTGCGCTGCTACTACACGGCCCTGACGGGCTTCGACATCGTCGACCGGCTCCCGGACATCACCGCGGACTGCCTGGTGGTCCGCGGACTCGGCGACTGCGTCCTCGACACGGACACGGTCGCCCAGTACGCGCAGATCCCCGGGGTGCAGGTGCGCGAGTTCGAAGACCACGGGCACTACGTGCCGCTCACCGCGGCACGGTCCTTCAACAAGACGCTGACGGCGTTCTGGGCCGGGCGAGGCTGACCCGGAACGCCGGGTGACATCGCGATACTCAACTCCTCATGGAAACGGATTGGTTGCCGGACATGCTGGTACGCAAGGACAAGGCGGCGGTCGTCCTCTTCGACATGCAGCTGGAACTCATCCCGCTGCTGCTGGAGGGCACCCAGCTGCTGCACAACACCTGCTGGGTGGCCGAGGTGGCGCGGGAGTTCGACGTTCCGCTGCTGCTGACCGAGCACAAGAAGCTGGGCGGACCCTCCCTGTCGCTCGACGAGGCGGCCAAGGGCGCGCCCCGGCTGGAGAAGGAGCACTTCGACTTCCTGCGCGAAGAGTCCATCGCGCAGCATGTGGCGGCAACCGACCGGGACCAGTACGTGCTGGCCGGTGCGGAGACCCACGTGGTCATCCTCCAGTCGGCGCTGAGCCTGCTGGAGCAGGGCAAGACGGTGTTCGTGCTGGCCGACACCGTCTCCGCCCGGAACCAGGCGGACCACGAGCTGGGGCTGGCCCGCCTGCGGCAGCTCGGGGTGCACCTGATCACGCGGGAGATGCTCTTCTTCGAGCTGATCCGCAATTCCGAGGACTCCCGCTACCTGGAACTGGCCAGGAAGTACCTGGACGGGCGGTACATCCGCTAGCCCCTGCCCGGCGGATCGGGCCGCATCCACCTCCGTGGCCCGATCCGCCGGACAGGCCCTAAGCGCGCGGCGCGGGCCCTGCCGGACCGAGCAGCCGCCCGTCGGACAGCTCCAGGAGCCGGTCGCGGTGGCGCTCGCGCAGGGCGCGGTCGTGGGTGACCATCACGACGGGGCCCGTGAAGCGTTCCACCGCCTCCAGCAGCTGCTCGACCAGCACCAGGCTGAGGTGGTTGGTGGGCTCGTCCAGCAGCAGCAGATGCGGCCGCCGGGCGAAGAGCAGCGCGAGTTCCAGGCGCCGCCACTGGCCCACGGACAGCCGGTTCGCCGGGGTGCCGAAGTCCTCGGGGCCGAACAGGCCGAACCTGGTCAACTCGGCCGCGGCGTCCTCGACATGGGCCGCGCGGCGCGCGGCAAAAGCCTCCAGCAGCCCACGCCGCTCCGCGCCGAAGTCGCTGTCCTGCGGCAGATATCCGATGCGCAGCCCCGGCGCGCACTCCACCACCCCGGCGTCCGGGGCCCGCTCACCCGCAAGCACCGACAGCAGCGTCGACTTGCCCGCGCCGTTCGGTGCGCTGATCACGTGACGGCTGCCCGCCGCCAGCGCCAGGTCCGCTCCCCGCAGCACCTCCCCGACCTTCAGGCCGGTGGCCCGCAACAGCACACCGTCGGTCGGCTCCTGGACCTCGTCGGCGGGGTCCGTGGCCTGCGGGGAAGCGAAGTCGAGGGGCTCCGGAGGAGGCGGCACCGCCTCCTGGAGCAGCTCTCGCAGATGCTGCTGGGCGGCGCGGGTCCTGCGGGCGACAGCCGCCTCGGCGGCGCTCCCCATGGCGTTGTAGGACAGTTTGTCGTTGTCGCCCCTGCCCGCGAAGACGCGGCTGCCCGCACGGGCCCTGTGCAGCCGTCGGCGGGCCTCGGCCAGGTCCCGGCTCCATTCGCGGTACCGCTGCCACCAGCGCTCGCGCGCCGCGGCGCGTTCGTCCAGGTAGTCGCGGTAGCCGCCGCCGTAGCGCACCGTGGAGCCTTTCGGGCCGTCCAGGTCGACGATGGCGGTGACGGCCGTGTCGAGCAGCGCCCGGTCGTGCGAGGCGATCAGACAAGGGCCCTGGTACGAGGCGAGCCACTGGACGAGCCAGTCCACCGCCCGGTCGTCCAGGTGGTTGGTGGGCTCGTCCAGCAGCAGCCCGGCCGGTTCGGTGAGGACCAGCGAAGCCAGTGCCAGCCGGGTCCGCTCGCCCCCCGAGAGGGTCCGGATGCGGCGGGCCCGGTCCAGCCCGGCCAGGCCGAAGACGTCCAGCACCTCACCGATGCGGGCGCCCAGCTCCCAGCCGCCGCGGCGGGCGAACTCCTCCTGGAGACGGCCGTACTCCTCAAGAACCGCATCGAGATCGCCCTCGTCGCACGACATCCGCTCCTCCGCGGCGCGCATCCGTGCGGACAGTTCCCCGATCTCGGCGGTCGCCTGCGCGAGCACGTCCTCGATGGTGGAGTCGGCCGGAAACTCCGGCTGTTGGGGCAGGAACCCGACCTGGCCCGTCACCGCGCGCACCACCTGGCCGCGCTGCGGCGTCAGCGCGCCGGCGAGGGCGCGCAGCAGGGTGGACTTTCCCCGGCCGTTCTCACCGATCAGCCCCACCCGCTCGCCCCGGGAGACCGTGAGCGACACATCGCGCAGCACCTCGCGGTCCCCGAGCACACAGTGCAGGTTCTCGGCGAGCAGGTGCGCCGAGCGGTGGTCGGCGGACAGGATGTCCTGCCCGCCGCTCGGTGGCGAGGACGCGTCACTCATCGCCGGGCGCCCCCGTCTCGTGCAGGCGGCCGTCGGCCATCCGCAGCCAGCGGTTCACCCCGATCTCCTTGACGAACCGTTCGTCGTGGCTGACCACGACGAACGCACCCTCGTACGAGTTGAGGGCCCCCTCCAACTGCTCGACGCTGTCGAGGTCGAGATTGTTGGTCGGCTCGTCGAGCAGCAACAGCTGCGGCGCCGGCTCGGCACCCAGGACACAGGCCAGGGTGGCGCGCAGCCTCTCGCCTCCCGACAGCGCCCCGACCGGGAGGTGCGCCGCGGGCCCGCGGAAGAGGAAGCGGGCCAGCAGGTTCATCCGCTCCGCCTCGGGCTTGAGCGGCGCGTAGTCGGCCAGGCACTGCGCGACGGTGCGGTCCAGCGGCAGCGTGTCCAGCCGCTGGGAGAGATAGGCGATGCGGCCCTCCGCCCGCTTGAACTCCCCGCGCTCCGCCACGAGTTCCCCGCTGATCACGCGCAGCAGGGTGGACTTTCCGACGCCGTTGGCGCCGGTCAGCGCGATCCGCTCCGGCCCGCGGATGGTGAGACTGACCCCCTCGCCGGCGAAGAGCTCCCGCTCGCCGTACCGGACGTTGATCCCCTCGCCGAGGAAGACGTTGCGTCCCGCCGGAACATTGGTGTCGGGCAGCTCGAGCGAGATCCTGCGGTCGTCCCGCAGTGCCCGGCTCGCCTCGTCCAGCCGTGCCTTGGCGTCGGCGAGGCGCTGGCCGTGCATGTCGTTCGACTTGCCCGCCGACTCCTGGGCGCGCCGCTTGAGCGTGCCCGCGGCCATCTTGGACATGCTGCCCTTGCGGTACGCCCTGGCGCCGATGCCGGCCCGGCGCACGGCCCGCTCCCGGGCCTGCTGCATCTCCCGCTTCTCCCGCTTGACCTGCTGCTCGGCGCTGCGGATGTTCTTCTCGGCGGTCTCCTGCTCGGCGCGCACGGCCTCTTCGTAGTCGGTGTAGTTGCCGCCGTACAGCTGCATGTCACCCGATTCGAGTTCGGCGATGCCGTCCATCAGGTCGAGCAGCGCCCGGTCGTGGCTGACCACCAGCAGGCAGCCGCTGTAGCTCTCCAGCACCTGGTAGAGCCTGCGGCGGGCGTCCAGGTCGAGGTTGTTGGTCGGTTCGTCCAGAAGCAGTACGTCGGGCTGCCTGATCAGCTGGGTCGCGAGGCCGAGGGAGACGACCTGGCCGCCGCTGAGGGCGTGCAGCCGCTGGGTCAGCGGGATGTCGCCGAGGGCCAGGCGGTCGAGATGGACACGGCTGCGTTCCTCGATGTCCCAGTCGTCGCCGACCGTGGCGAAGTGCTCCTCGCTCACGTCCCCGGACGCGATGGCGTCCAGCGCCTCGATGACCGGGGCGATGCCGAGCACCTCGGCCACGGTCAGGTCGCCGGTCAGGGGCAGGCTCTGGGGGAGGTAGCCGAGCAGGCCCTGGACGGTCACGGACCCGCGGTTCGGGCTCAGTTCGCCCACGATCAGCTTGAGCAGGGTGGACTTGCCCGCACCGTTCGGCGCGACCAGACCGGTGCGGCCGTCCCCGACGGACCAGGACAGGTCCTGGAACACGGCAGTGCCGTCGGGCCAGGAGAAGGAAAGATTCGAGCAGACGATGCTGGCGTCGGACATACGCAGGCCTCGCAGATGATGCGGGCGCACCAAGGCGCCCAAGGGATGGAGTGGTCAGAGCACGTGGGGGCACGGCCACGGCGCCGCGCACGCTTCGTGCACAGCGGTGGCAGTCGACATCCGGGGATCACCCGGAGATGTCGTCGTCACCCGCTACCAGCACGGCTACCTCTCCCTCGTGTACACCATCGCACTTCACCGTACCAGAAAGGGCCGTTGACAACAGGCACGCACCGGCCACGGACGAACTGGCCCCGGGGTCTTACCCGGCGGCCCGCGTAAAGAGTTGCTCTGCGCGCGGTTTTGCCGAAAACGTCCACTGCCGGGTCCTCTCCGTCAGAAT
Organism: Streptomyces cellostaticus; assembly: GCF_001513965.1. Lineage (GTDB taxonomy): Bacteria > Actinomycetota > Actinomycetes > Streptomycetales > Streptomycetaceae > Streptomyces > Streptomyces cellostaticus. The sequence continues at coordinate 102,874 of NZ_KQ948029.1, forward strand.
TCTAGTGAGATTCAAGTGCGTCCGGTGCCGAACACCAGGGCCAAGCATTGCAGTTGCTCAAGGGGCATCATTACTCTCTCCCTCACCCACTCGGAAAAAACCGTTCTACGCAAAGGAGCAGTGGTATGCGAACCTCCGACAAGGAACTTGGCGCCAAGAAGGCCTGGCACCGTCCCGATTTCGTCTCCTTCGACACCGGCATGGAAGTCACTGCCTACTTCAGCCGCGACTGACACACCGCTGCAGGAAAGGACGCAGGCATATATCGATGTCCGTGACGCTTGAGGCCGACGCCCCGTTGAGCGAGGCCGATTTCAGGCAGGCGCTCTACGCGCTGGAGTCGTCGTACTGGGACCGGCACCCGTTTCACCAGCGGATGCACGAGGGGCTGCTGGACGAGGGTGAGCTGCGGCTGTGGGTGGCCAACCGCTGGTACTACCAGCGATGCCTGCCGCAGAAGGACGCGGCGATCGTGGCCAACTGCCCCCTGCCCGACGTGCGGCGGCAGTGGCTGTCCAGGATCGTCTACCACGACGGGACGGACGCCTCCTCGGGCGGTGCGGAGAAATGGCTGCGTCTGGCCGAAGCGGTCGGGCTGCGGAAGGACGAGGTGCTCGACGAGCGGCTCGTCCTTCCGGGCACGCGCTTCGCCGTGGACGCCTACGTGGACTTCGCCCGGCGCCGCCCCTGGCTGGAGGCGGCCGCGTCAGGGCTGACCGAGCTCTTCTCCCCGGGCCTGCTCGCCCACCGACTGGGCCGGCTCAGGGAGCACTACCCGTGGATAGCGGAGGAGGGCTTTGAATACTTCACCGCGCGCATCGAGGTGGTGGGCCCCGAGGGCCGTTCACTGCTCGACCTGGTGGCACGGCACGCCGTCACCCGCGAACAGCAGGAGGCCTGCGTCAAGGCGCTGGCGTTCAAGTGCGACGTGCTGAACACCGTCCTGAACTCGCTCGACTACCACACGGGAAACGGAGCCGCGCGGTCATGACCAGCCTGCCCGAGCCCACCGTGCCGCGCCTGCGGCCCGGCGTCCGGCTGACCAGCGATCCGGCACGCGGCGAACTGGCCCTGCTGCCCGAACGCGTCGTGGTCCTCAACGACACCGCCGCGGCGGTGCTCACCCACTGCGACGGCACCGCCACCCTCGGCCGCATCGTCGAACGCCTCGCCGAGGAGTACGAGGGCGTCAGCACGCAGGACGTCTCCGAGCTGCTCCAGCGGCTGGCGGAGCGCCGGGTGGTGGACCTGGATGGCTGACCCGACCGTCCGTGCCCCGCTGGGCATGCTCATCGAGCTGACTCACCGCTGCCCGCTGCACTGCCCCTACTGCTCCAACCCCCTCGAACTCGTCCGCCGCTCCGAGGAACTGACCCGCGAGCAGTGGTCGGACATCCTCACCCAGGCCCGGGAGCTCGGCGTCGTGCAGATGCACTTCTCCGGCGGCGAGCCGCTGGCCCGCCCGGACCTGCCGGACCTGGTCGGCCACGCCCGGCAGCTCGGCGCCTACGTCAACCTGGTCACCAGCGGCGTCGGCCTGACCGCCGACCGCGCACGGGACCTGGCCGAGCGCGGCGTCGACCACGTCCAGCTCTCCCTCCAGGACGCCGACCCGGCCCTCGGCGACGAGATCGCCGGCGCCCGGGTGCACGCCGCCAAACTCAAGGCCGCCGACGCGGTCACCGCCGCCGGGCTCCCGCTCACCGTCAACGTCGTCCTGCACCGCAGGAACATCGACCGGGTCGAACGGATCGTGGACCTCGCCGTCGGCCTGGGCGCCGACCGGATCGAGCTGGCCAACACCCAGTACTACGGCTGGGGGCTGCGCAACCGCGCCGCGCTGATGCCCACCCGGGACCAGCTCGCCGCCGCGCACCAGGCCGTACGGCGTGCCCGCGCCAAGCACGAGGGCGGCCCCGAACTGGTCTACGTGGCGGCCGACTACTACGACGACCGGCCCAAACCGTGCATGGACGGCTGGGGCAACACCCAGCTGACCGTCACCCCCACCGGCGACGTGCTGCCGTGCCCCGCCGCCTCCGCCATCACCACCCTCCCGGTGGAGAACGTGCTGCGCCGCCCGCTGTCGGAGATCTGGTACGACTCGAAGGCGTTCAACGCCTACCGCGGCACCGGCTGGATGCGCGACCCGTGCCGGACCTGCCCGGAACGCAACACCGACCACGGCGGCTGCCGCTGCCAGGCGTTCCAGCTCACCGGCGACGCCGCGGCCACGGACCCGGCCTGCGGCCTCTCCCCGCACCGGTCGCTGGTCGACGCGGCACTGGCGGAGGTCACCGACGGCCCGGCACCGGCGTTCGTCCTGCGGGGCCCGGTGGCGCCATGAAGGTGATTCTGCTCGGCACCGCCGCCGGCGGCGGCTTCCCGCAGTGGAACTGCGCCTGCGCGCTGTGCGCCCGCTGCCACCGCGGCGAACTGCCCGCACGGTCCCAGGAGTGCGTTGCCGTCAGCGGCAACGGACGCGACTGGTGGCTGCTCAACGCCTCCCCGGACATCCGCACCCAACTCCTCGCCGCACCCGCCCTGGCACCCGGCCCCGGCCTGCGCGAGACCCCCGTGCGCGGCGTGTTGCTCACCGACGCCGAGGTGGACCACACCCTGGGGCTGACCATCATGCGCGGCGGCACGGGCCTGACCGTGCACGCCGCACCCCCGGTACGCGCCGCGCTCACCGCCGACCTGCCCCTGCGCGGCCTGCTGGACCGGTACGCGCCGTGGGACTGGCAGGACAGCACCGCCCCCGGCGGCTTCGAACTGGCCGGCGGGCTCACCGTCACCGCGCACACCGTCAGCGCCAAGGCCCCCAAATACGTCGGCGGTCCGGACCCGGACGCCCCCTGGGTGAGCGCCTACCGCATCGAAGACGCGGCGACCGGCGGAGCACTGGTCTACGCCCCCTGCCTGGCCACCTGGCCGGACGGGTTCGACGACCTGCTGGCCTCGGCATCCTGCGCTCTGCTGGACGGAACCTTCTTCAGCGCCGACGAACTGGGGACGGCCGTGCGTTCCCCGGACGCCGGGCAGCCCCTGATGGGCCATCTGCCCGTGGCCGGCCCCGGCGGCAGCCTCGCCGCCCTCGCCCGCCATCCGGGCCTGCGCCGGATCTACACCCACCTCAACAACACCAACCCCCTCCTCGACCCCTCCTCTTCCGCTTGCGCTGCGGCGCGACAGGCCGGCGTGGAGGTTTTGCCGGACGGCAGCGAAATCATTCTGTAAGCGCGAGTCGTCCTCAAGCGAGGCTCTAGCCGTTCTGGCTCCCAGCTCCATGCGATCCGTCACCGGTGAAGTCCGGAGCTGTGTATCGTGCAGAAGCCGGACAAGAGACCCCGTGGACGAACGGATGTAATTGCGCGGTGCGTCAGGAAGCTGCAATTCGGGGGGAGCTGAGTCCATCAACATGCCCAATTCCCATGCACTTCGTCTCGAGTCAGCGAGAGAGGATTCCGACGCCCCGACCATGACGGCGGCTTTGGCAGGAACCCTCGACCAGGACATCGAATCCGTACCGATCTCGTCGCTCGTGCCCGGATACTCTCCCCGCCTGCGAGGGGAAGACGCCGCGCACGTCGCCCGGCTGGCAGAGCTCGACGATGCGCTTCCGCCGATCCTCGTGGAGCGGTCCACGATGCGGGTGATCGACGGCATGCACCGCATCATGGCCGCCTGCGCGAAGGGCCACCGGACCATCGAGGTGCGATTCTTCGACGGCGCGACCGAGGAGGCGTTCCTTCTCGCAGTCCGGTCCAACATGGCGCACGGCCTTCCCCTCTCCCGGGAAGACCGCCTGGCCGCGGCAGAACGCATCCTCGCCCAATGGCCTCACCTGTCGGACCGGGCAGTGGCACGCACCGCGGGAATCGGCGCCAAGGCCGTGGCGGCACTGCGGTCCGCCTCGACCGGCGCGACGCCGTACCCGAAAGCCCGCAGGGGCAGGGACGGCAAGGTCCGGCCGCTGGACGGCGCGGAGGGCCGTTGGAAGGCCGCCGAACTGCTGACGGAGCGCCCCGATGCCTCACTGCGCGAGGTGGCCCGGCACGCCGGCATCTCCCCGGCGACGGTCAGCGACGTCCGCAAACGACTCGCCTCCGGCCGATCCCCCGTAGCGGAACGGAACGTGCCGGAGAAACGGCCGGCCGCCGACACCGAGCGCTGTGCAAAGACGCGGGACAGCGCGGTCGAGGAAACCGTGAGCGTCCTCCGCCCGATCCGCTCGACCGAAGACTCGCCGATGGACAAGCTCCTGCGCGACCCGTCGTTGCGGCACAAGGAGAGCGGCCGCCAGTTGCTCCGCCTGCTGCAACGCAGCGCCGTAGAGCCACGGGAACTGCTGATGATGGCCGAGGCGGTGCCCTCGCACTGCACGGACCTGGTGGCCGACCTGGCGAGGAAGTACGCGGACCTGTGGGCGGAGTTCGCGCGAGAGATCGCGGCATCCGACTCCTGAGTCGAACCGGACTCGGCCAGGCAGCTGTTCAACTGCCACGGCTGAACAGTTGAACCCCTACCCATGAAAGGCACGAACCCTCATGCGCAGACGCCTCCGCGCGCTGCTGAGCCTGCCCCTCACGGCTCTCGTCTCCGCTCTCGCTCCGGCGCCCGCCGCACACGGCGCGACAGACACGTTCATCGGCACCTGGGCAGCCCCGCCCACCGCCGTACCCGCCACCGACTCCACGGTGTACGAGGACCAGACGCTGCGGCAGAAGGTGCACACGTCCGTCGCCGGGGGCAGCCTGCGCGTGCGGTTCACGAACGAATTCGGCACGTCGCCGCTGGTGATCGGCGAGGTGCATGCCGCACGCCCGGCGACAGCCGGCCCCGCGACGGCCATCGATCCCGGCACCGACCGGGTACTGCGCTTCGACGGCAGCTCATCGACGACACTCCAGCCGGGCACGCAGCGCTGGAGCGACCCGATCAAGCTGCCCACGACCGCGGGCGGCGACCTCGTCATCAGCCTGTACCTGCCGCAGCGCACCCCCGCCGACACCGTGCATTCGTCGGCGTACCAGCGCAACTTCGTGGCGAACGGCGATGTCACGGGCAAGCCCGACCTCACACCGGCCTCGACCACCACGTCCTGGCACTTCCTGTCGGGCGTGGCCGTCAACAGCAGCAGCGGTACGGCGGATTCGGCGCTGGTGACGCTCGGCGACTCCATCACCGACGGCGAACACACCCAGGCCGACACCAATCACCGCTGGCCCGACCTGCTCGCCGAACGGCTGCGCCGGGACAGGCAACTGGCCGGCACAGGCGTCGTGAACGCCGGCATCGGCGGCAACCGCCTGCTGCGGGACCCGAACCCGGCCCCGGGTTCGCCCGCCGAGTCCTTCGCCGCGTACTTCGGCGAGAGCGGTCTGAAGAGGTTCGACCGGGACGTGCTGGGTCAGCCCGGGGCACGTGCGGTCACCGTACTCCTGGGCGTCAACGACCTGGGCCAGCCGGGCCTCGTCGCGCCCGCCTCCGAGGAAGTCACGGCACCCGAACTCATCAAGGGCTACCAGCAGTTGATCCAGCGCGCCCACCAGCACGGCCTGAAGATCTTCGGCGCGACGATCACGCCCTTCGAAGGCGACACCCTCGGCTACTACACCCCGCAGCGGGGCGCGACCCGGCAGGCCGTCAACGACTGGATCCGCACGAGCGGCGCATTCGACGGAGTCATGGACTTCGACGCCGCGGTCCGTGACCCCGACCGGCCCGGCCGTCTGCTCCCCGCGTACAACAGCGGAGACGGCCTGCACCCCAACGACGCGGGCATGACCGCGATGGCCCAGGCGTTCCCGCTGCAACTCCTGCGCTGAGCGCTGAGCAGAGCACACAGGACGCGAGTACCCCTCCAACGGCCGTCACCGGCTGAGGTGCCCCCTGCCCCTTTGCGATCTTCGGGCCCTCAGCCGGCGCACGCTGGACGATGCGCGAAAGACATGCGCTTCACCGACCGCGCCGTCTCCCGCCGCGTGGCCGCCCCCCAGACCGCTCCGCCACCGCATCTGCGGCCACTTGCCGCAGCCGTACTCGCCCTCGGCCTGCTCCCGGCCTTCGGCGCCGCCGACGCCACCGGCGATCTGCTCGAACTCCCGGAACACGCGCTGACACATCACATCGGCCCAACGCCTCTTCAGCGATCCCGGCCGACTTCGAGGTCGTGCGTCAGCTGAAGCCGAGCCAGGAGAAGGCGAGCGAGGCCAGTGCGCCGGGGGCGCCCGCGCCGAAGGCGAGCACCATGGCCTGCCCGATCGCCACGTCGGTGGGGTCGAGGCCGTGGGACCAGGTCAGCCTCGCGTCGATGCCGGGAATGTCGCGGAGGGAGGCGTACGAGCGCAGGGTGCCATGCGCTTCGGCGATGGGCGTGCCGTTGCGCAGGAGCCGGGCCTGGCGCAGGCTGGTGGGCCGCAGCTCGTAGGTGCGCTCGCGCACCACGGCCGTGCGGGTGCGTGATCTCCTGCGCAGGGCCCAGCGGTTGCCGTTCCCCCGGCGCATGGGGATCACCTGCCCGTCGACCTTGATCTGGCCGTGGTCGCGGCCGGGCACGACCGTGACGGGCGGCATGCCGGGCCCCTGGACGAGCGCGATGACGGCCGGTCCGGGGTTGTAGCTGATCCGTACCGGCCCGAACGGGCTGTCGGCCGTACGGTGCTGGGAGAGCCTGACGGTACGGCGCCTGCTGAGGAAGGACATGGTCGGATCGGCTCCCGTGGCGGGGAGTCGGGGAGGGGACGGGCACGCGCGGCGACGCCGATCGTCGTCAGCTGCGGGGTGGCCCCGGATGCCAGGACTGGTACGGCGCGGCTCCTGGCGCGGACTGCTGATGCGGCATCGCCGTGGGGACCGGGCGGTGGGTGCGCAGCAGTGCCTCGAACGCGTCGCGCAGTTCCCGGGACTTGTCGGGCCGGGCGGTGTAGGCGACGACGGATCCGTCGACGAGCTGCAGCGTCACCACGGCGCCGGTGTTCGGATCCTCCTGGCCCAGCCACACTCCGCCGAGGGCAGTGGCAGGCACCCACCCCGGCTCGGACTCCGGGCCGCCACCGCGCCACGGGCGCAGCACCTTCCGCCGATAACCCGGGATCAGCAGACCCGGGAGCGTCACGACGACCAGGAGGAAGGACACGATGCCCATCACCACCCCGGCCGCCCACCGCAGCAGTGCGAGGAGAGTCGCGTAGCAGGCCGCGACGATGAACACCCAGAGGCAAGCCACGGCGACGACGTGCGGCGCACCAACCTTGTTCAGCAGGCTGTAGAGGCCCACTGAAGCGAGCAGGACCAAGACCGTGACGCATCCGGCCGTGTCACCGAGGAACGCTTCAGCGACACGGCCGGCGAGCCGGTCGCGTCTGACGACGAAACCGTGATCATGGAATTGGACACGTACACGTCCCCCGGGCGTGGCTCTGACGCCTGCTATCTCACGCATGCCGCTCACCCTAGACGGACGTCTGCCGCCCAGATGTCCCGTCTACCTGCTGGTACAGCCACAGTGGTGCCGGCCGGCGGATGCCAAGGACATCTCGGTGAGGTGCTGGGGCACGGCCGCCCGCACCGCACACAGCAAGTCGGCGTGGCACCGTTATCTCAACGGGAAGCGGCGGTGTCCGGCCTCGACGCCTTCTCCGGCGCCCTTGTGCCGTAGAGCGAAAAAGAGATCGGCCACCGCCGGCCCTGTGCTGTGAGGCACTCGGGTCGGCGGTGGCCGTGGGGCCGGGCCGGACGGGGGGTTCGCGGCCCGGGGTCAGGGGGTGACTGTCAGCCGGCGTAGTGGGGCTCGTGTTCCCGGCGGGAGCCGGGGATCGGAGCGGTGGCCGGGAGGCGGTTGAGCTTCTCGCCCTCGACGTCCATGTTCGGCAGCAGCCGGTCCAGCCAGTTCGGCAGCCACCAGGCGGACTTGCCGAGCAGGGCGAACAGGGCCGGGACCAGGGCCATGCGGACCACGAAGGCGTCGAAGAGGACGGCGGCGGCGAGGCCGAAGCCGATCATCTTCACGAAGTCGTTCGTCTCCAGGATGAAGCTGGAGAAGACGCTGGTCATGATGATCGCGGCGGCGGTGACGACCCGGCCGCCGTAGCGGAAGCCGGTGACCACGGCGTCGGAGGGGCTCGCCCCGTGGACGTACGCCTCCCGCATCCGGGCGACGAGGAAGACCTCGTAGTCCATCGCGAGACCGAAGACCACACCGATCATGAAGATCGGCAGCGTGCTCATGACCTGGCCCTGCTGGGCGATGCCCAGGCCCTTGGCGAGCCAGCCCCACTGGAAGACCGCGACGACCGCGCCGAACGCCGCGCTGACCGAGAGCAGGAAGCCCAGGGCCGCCTTGAGCGGGACGAGGACCGAGCGGAAGACCAGCATCAGCAGGAGGAAGGCGAGGCCGACGACCAGACCCAGGTAGGGCAGGAGCGCGTCGTCGAGGGTCTTGGAGAAGTCGATGTAGAGGGCGGTCTGGCCGGTGACCAGGACCGTGGCGTCGGCGGAGGACCGGAAGTCGTCCTTCATGCCGCGGATCGCCTTGACCAGTTCCTCGGTGGCGTGGTCCTGCGGGCCGGTCTTCGGTACGACGGTGATGATCGCCGTGTCACCCTTGGGGTTGGTGGCCGCGGGGCTCACCATCGCGACGTTCTTGACCTTGGCGAGCTGCTTGCCGACCTGGCTCGCCGCGGCGGCCGTGTCCTTGCCCTGGACCGTGACGGTCAGCGGGCCGTTGAAGCCGGCTCCGAAGGAGTCGGACAGCAGGTCGTACGCCTTGCGCTGGGTGGTGTCCTTCGCGTACGTGCCCTCGCTCGGCAGACCGAGCTGCATGTCGGCCGCGGGGAGGGCGAGGGCGCCGAGGCCCGCGACACCGACGAGCAGGACGGCCAGCGGGCGGCGGACGACGAACGCGGCCCAGCGGCTGCCGAGGTTCGGCTTCTGGCGCGCGGCCTGCTTCTCCGCCTTGCGCTGCTGACGGGCACTCAGCGGCTTGCCGTAGAACCCGTTGCGCTCGGCACGGGGCATGACCTTGATCGGTGCGAAGCCGAGCAGGGCGGGGACGAAGGTGATGGCGACGAGGACCGCGATGGCGACCGTGCCGGCCGCGGTGAGGCCCATCTTGGTGAGCATCGGCACGTTGACCACGGCGAGGCCCGCCAGGGCGATGATCACGGTGAGGCCGGCGAAGACGACGGCGGTGCCGGCGGTGCCGACGGCGCGTGCGGCGGCGTCCTGGCGCTCGCGGCCCTCGGACAGTTCGGAGCGGTAGCGGGAGATGACGAACAGGGCGTAGTCGATGCCGACCGCGAGGCCGATCATCATCGCCAGCGTGGTGGTGGTGCTCGACAGGCCCAGGGTGGAGCCGAGCGCGGTGATCGCGGAGGTGCCGATGGCGACGCCGATGATCGCGGTCAGCAGGGGCATGCCCGCGGCGATCATCGAGCCGAAGGTGAGGATCAGGACGAGGGCGGAGACCAGGATGCCGATGCCCTCGGCGCCGCTGCTCGCGCCCGCGTCCAGCTTGACCGCGTCACCGCCGGCCTCGACGGTCAGGCCGCTCTTGCGGGAGCGGTCCAGGGCGTCGGTGAGGGCGTCGTGCGCCTTGTCGTCCAGCTTGGTGGCGGCGACCTTGTAGGTGGCGACCGCGTAGGCGGTGGTGCCGTCCTTGCTGAGGGCGTTCGCCTTGAACGGGTCGGACACGGCGACCACTTCGGGTGCCTTGCCGAGCCGGGCGACCAGGTCCTCGACCTTGGCCTTCTCCTCCGGTTCGGCGAGCTTGTGGCCCTGGGGGGCGCGCAGCACCACGCGGGCGGTGGCGCCGTCCGCGCTCGCCGCCGGGAACTTCTCCTTGAGCAGATCGAAGGCCTTCTGGGACTCGGTGCCCGGCATGGAGAACGTGTCGGTGGGCGGCGTGGGCGCGGACGAGGCGGCGATGCCGATTCCGACGAGGACGGCGAGCCACAGCAGGGTCACCAGGCCGCGTCGCCGGAAGGCGAAGCGGCCCACTGAGGAGAGGAAGGTGGCCATACAGACTCCTGCTCTTGCGCGGATTGTGAGGGGATGGGTGGTGCTGCTGCGACCGGTCGCCGGTCACGTCCAGGGGGTGGGGGCGGAGGAGACGTCGTCGAGTTCGTGCGTGTGCACGGTGAGGGTCTCGGGGGTGATCGAGGCCTCCGCCGGGGCGGTGAGGAGGGCCTGTAAGGTCGCGTTGCCGCCGTCGCCGGGGATGTCCACGGTCGGACGGCCGGGGTTCCGGCGCGGCGGCCCGAAGCCGAAGCCGGTGCCGCGCAGGACGGCGGTGGGGGCACACCGGGCCGCGTCGGGGAAACGCAGCCGGACGAAGCCGCAGGCGGCCGGGCGCAGCAGGCCGTCCACCGGAGGATCCGGGTACGGAAGGTCCATCACCGCTGATCGCCTCCGGGTGGTCGGGCCGAGGGGCTGCCGTGGCTCGTGGCATCCATCGTCGGCGGGAGCGCTTGAGGCGTATTTGAAAGATGCTCGATCCGAGCCCCAGAGACTGTCCGTACCGAGTCCGGATTCCCCGGAGTGCTCCGGGATCCCCTCGGCGTCCCTCACCACCCCAAGGACACGGACCGGGCGGAGGCTGAGATCATGACCGTCGAGCTGGTGGGCACCGCCGAACGCACGCTGCAGAGCCAGAGGTTCGCCGCCCTGTACGCGGAGGCACAGCAGTTCTACGCGCACCAGATGCAGATCCTGGACACGCACGACACCGAGCGCTGGGCGGGCACCTTCACCGAGGACGCCGTCATCGAACTGCCTTTCCTGCCCGGGCCGGTGCGTGCCCGCACCGGGCTCGCCCGCTACGTGCGCGCCGGCGCGGCACGGCAGCGGCGGGCCGGCAGCCGCCTCGACCACTGGGTCGGCATGCTCGACGTACAGCCCCAGACGGACGGGTCGCTGCACACCCGCTGCTCGGCCCTGGTGTACGTCACGCCGTGCGGAGGCAGTTCCAAGGTCCTGTACGTGTGCGTCATGGAGGACGTCCTGGTCCGCACCCGCGGCCAGTGGCGCACCGCGCACCGCCGGGTGACCCGCGACGACCTGGCCTGAGCACTCGTGCGAGGCCGGCGGGGCCGAAGACGGTCCCGCCCGAAGATCAGGGCAGGCTGGTGAATGCGGCGAAGATGTCGTCGAGTTCGCGTGTGTGCACGGTGAGCGACACGGCCGTGATCGCTGCCGCGTCGAGGACCGCGAGCACGGCCCGGAGGGTCTCGATGCCGGCGTCGCCTGGGATCTGGAGGGTGAGCGTCGCGGGGTCGCTCAGCGCGTCGCCGAGGCCCGGGGCTGATCCGGCGCCGAAGGCGTCGCCGGCACGTTCGAGCGCGATCGCATCGGCGAACCGCAGGCGGATGAGACCGTCGGGCGGATCGTTCCGGGGCGCCCGCCAGAACTCGGGATCGTCGGATTCGGGGTCGCCGGAATCGGGGTCGCCGGCCGGTCGGTCCGGCCCGGGCTCCTGGTACGCCGGCACGATGCTCAGGCCGGTCCCGGGCCCGGTGGGGCGGTCGGACCTGTGCACGGCGGGGCGGTCGTTCTCGGGCAACGCGTCGGCTTCGATCAGGGCGCTCAGCAGTACGAGCCGGGCCTCGGGCGAGAGGGAGGCGGCGAGACGGCGGGCGAGTCCGCGGGCCTCGTCCCCGTCCCTTTCGGCTGCGACGGTCAGCTCGTGGGCGCGGGCCACCAGCTGCCGGATGAAGTCGGCCGATCCTCGGGCAGGTTGATCCGCCGCACCGGATGACCCCGGGACGAGCGGCATGCGGTGGACGCGGCCGTCGGCCGAGGCAGGAGGCCAGGGGGTGTGTGTCACGGGCACTGCCCTCGCCTTCGCTCGCGTGTCGTCGTCCGGGGGCCGGTGAGCCGGGACCGGCCGCCGCGGGGCCATGCCGAGCCGGTGGTCTGCCCTTGCCGTTGCCGTTGCTCGATCACGGCAGGACCTCCGACTCGTCCGGGTCCGGCACGATCACCGTGCCGACCCCGTCGCTGGTGAACATCTCCAGAAGGACCGAGTGCGGGATCCGTCCGTCGATCACCCGGGCCGCGCCCACGCCGCCCCGTACGGCGTGCAGGCAGCCGGTCATCTTGGGCACCATGCCGTCGCTCAGCTCCGGCAGGAGCTTCTCCAGCTCGCCGGCCGTGAGCCGCTGGATGACCTCGTCACTGTGCGGCCAGCCCGCGTACAGACCCGCGACGTCCGTCAGCATGACGAGCGCCTCGGCGCGCAGCGCGGTCGCGAGCGCTGCCGCCACGGTGTCGGCGTTGACGTTGTAGACCAGGCCGTCCTCGGCGCTGCGGGCGAGCGGCGAGACCACCGGGATCCGGCCGTCCGCCAGCAGGCTGTCCAGGGCACCGGTGTCCACGCCGGCGATGTCGCCGACCCTGCCGATGTCCACCGGCTCCCCGTCGATCCACGGCACGTGCCGCACCGCGGTGAGGGTGTCCGCGTCCTCGCCGGTCATGCCGACGGCGAGGGGGCCGTAGCGGTTGATCAGCCCGACCAGCTCGCGCTGCACCTGCCCGGCGAGGACCATCCGCACCACGTCCATCGCGGGCGGCGAGGTGACTCTGAGCCCGGCTTTGAACTCGCGCTCCAGACCGCGCCGCGCGAGCTCGGCATCGATCTGGGGGCCTCCTCCGTGCACCACCACGGGCCGCAGCCCGGCGTAGCGCAGGAAGACGACATCGCGGGCGAAGGCCGCCGTGAGGTCCTCGTCGACCATGGCGTGTCCGCCCAGCTTGATGACGACCGTCCGCCCCTGGTGGCGGGCCAGCCACGGCAGGGCGTCGCCGATGGACCGGGCCTTGGCCAGGGCCGGGTGCACACGGACGGTCATGAGAACCTCGCACGCCGGGGGACGAGGCCGCCGACCGGGCAGTTGGCGCTCATAGGCACGACTCCTTCTGTGGAGGGTGAATACCTGTCGGCCCGAGCTGTGCTTGCGCCACAATCGTCGCGCGCGGACGCGGGCCGACGAAAGTCGATTCCCGTCAACTTGGATTACGGAAATCAAGGGGAAATGCGTCCCGCAGGCCATGGATGACGATTCGTTTTCCGCTCGAAAATGAATCGAGGACGGCTTGAACGGGAGCGGAATGGGCCCCGGTGCTGCAGCCACAGCACCGGGGCCCACCCCACGGTGTGCCGCCTCAGGCGGCCGAGGGCGCGACCTCCACGGGGCAGGCACTGCCCAGCTCCCGCTCGGTGCGCCGCAGCACGATCGAATCGGCGATCTCGCCGCTGCGTATCGCGATGTTCGACAGCAGGGCCGACGACAGGCCGTGGGTGTGCTCGGTGCCGCCCTGGAGGTAGACGCCGCAGGTCAGTCCCGATGCGGTGACGAGGCGGTAGTCGCGTTCCACCCGGTGCCTGCCCGTCGCGTCGCGCAGGAAGTGCCGGTCGAAGTCGCCGAGCAGGCGGGCTGGGTCCAGGCCGTCGTAGCCGCTGGCGAACACCAGCGCGTCGACGGCCAGTTCCTCCGTCCGCTCGTCGAGCAGCGAGCGCAGGACCACGCGGGTCCTGCTCCCGGCGCGTTCGACCTCGGCGACCCGGGTGAGGTTGCGGAAGTGCAGCCGCCGGCTGCCGCGCACCTGCTCGTCGTAGGAACGCTGGTACAGGTCCCGGATGACGTCGGCGTCGACCACCGAGTAGTTGGTGTTGCGGTGATAGCGCCAGAACGCGTCCCGTGCCCGCTCGGTGCCGAAGTAGTACTCGTCCACCGCGCCGGGGTCGAACACCTGGTTGGCGAACGGGGTGTCGTCGGCGATGGAGTAGCCGTAGGACGGGATGACCGCGCTGACCTGGGCGTGCGGCAGCGAGTCGTGGAGGAACCGGGTGATCTCGGCCGCGCTCTGCCCGGCGCCGACCACCGCCACGCTCTTGAGGTCGTCCGGGGCCTGCGCGTTGAACCTGCTCAGGAACTCCGAGCTGTGCCACACCCGTTCGTCGGACGTCACGCCCTCGGGCAGGCGCGGCACCAGGCCCGTCGAGATGGCCACGTTGCGTGCGGTGACCACGCTGGTGGTGCCGTCGCTGTCGCGCACCTCGATCTCGAGGAGGTCGGGCGTGCGCGACCCGGCCTCGGTGGCGGGCCGGATCGAGGTGACCTCGGCGCCGTAGGTGACCCGGTCGCTCAGGCCGGCCGCCGCCCACTCCAGGTACTGGTGGAACTCCTGCCGGGTCGGGAAGAAGTCCTGGTTGTTCACGAACTGCACCAGCCGGTTCGAGGCGTGCAGATACGAGATGAAGCTGAACCGGGACAGCGGATTCCTGAAGGTCGCCAGGTCCTTGAGGAATGAAATCTGCATCGTCGTCGACGGCAGCAGCATGTTCCGGTGCCAGCCGAATGTGGGCTGCCGCTCGAAGAAATGAGTCCTGACCGGATGCTGCGGAGCACTCGCACCGTGCTCCTCCAAGGCGATCGCGAGTGACAGGTTGGACGGGCCGAACCCGATACCGACCACGTCGTAGATCTCTTGGCTGCGCCTGCCCGTTATGCCCATAGGAAATGCTCCCCCTTGCGTCTGGAAAACTCGGCCGGTGGCTCGAGAGACCGTTCTGCAGTGTGCTCTGGAGGATGTCTCGAAGGCAACTCGAATGTGGCATGAAGGCCGCTTGAGAGCTCCTCGAGGCGCTTGCTGTCCGAAGGCGTTGTCCTGTCGACGGGACGGCAGTATGGTCGGCGCGAATTCTCAGAATCTCCGTGTGGCGCGGCCGATGACGTAGGCGCCCGGAGTAATGCGATCAGTCATGCCCTGAGCCAGAGCCATGCCCTGAGCCGATTACCGAAAGGGTGGATCCGGATGTTCGTGCCCAGCTTCTACCGTGAACCGGACAGTTCGTGGATGGTGGACCTGATCCGTGGTAATCCATTGGCGCTTGCGGTGGCCAACGGAAGCCCCGAGGACGGTCCGTTCGCCACGCATCTGCCGGTCATCTTCGACCCCGAGACATCCGGCGACTGGTCCGGCGAGCTGCCGGGGGCCACGCTGCTCGGGCACATGAACCGGGCGAATCCGCACTGGGCGGCGCTGGAGACGGGCAGCGTCCTGCTGCTGACGTTCACCGGTCCGCATTCCTATGTGTCGCCCACGGTGTACGAGAAGACTCCGGCCGCCCCGACCTGGAACTTCACCGCGGTGCATGTCCGGGGCGTGGTGGAGAAGATCGACTCGATGGAGGAGACGCTGGGCGTGGTGCAGTCCACCGTGCGCGCCTTCGAGGGGGCGTTCGGCAACGGCTGGGACATGACCGAGTCGCTCGACTACTTCCGCAAGATCGCGCCCGGCGTGGGGGCCTTCCGGTTCACGGTGACCGGGGCCGAGGGCATGTTCAAGCTCAGCCAGGAGCAACCGGGCGAGGTGCGCGAGCGGGTACGGGAGTCGTTCGGGCAGAGCGCGTGCGCGTACAAGCGCGAGACCGCCGGGCTGATGAGCCGCCTGCCGTGACGTGCCGGTGGCCCCGGCACCGGGGCCTCAGGCGCTGATGGCCACCGGCCGGGTCCGCTCGGCGAGGCCCTCGGGCCGCGCGTTCTCCTCGGCGACGCCTGCGGCCGGCGCCTTGATGCCCTTGAGCTCGGGGATCTCCTTGTGCTCCTCCACGTTGCCGAGGTCCTCCAGGGCGCTCGCGGCCGCGCTGTCCAGGGTGCTCATCACCCACTGCTCGAAGTCGATGCCCAGCTGCTCCGCGGCCTTGTGCCACCACTGAAGACGGCTGCCGGGGACCTCCAGGCGGCGGCTCGGCTCGGTGGACGTGCGCGGCTGCTGCTCGCTCTGGCGCGCGGCGCGGATGGCGCCGCGCAGCTGCTTGGTGGTCCACTGCCGCTGCTCGGCGCGGTCGAGCCAGAGGTCCTGTTCCTCTACCGGCATGGAGGCCAGCTCGGCGTGGTGCTGGAAGCTCAGGGCGGGACGGCGCCGGGTGAGGTCGAAGCGTCGTGAGACCCACGCGTAGTTGCGCAGGGTCTGGTACGAGAGGCCGGCGGCGCGTATCCCGCGCTGGTACCGGTCGGTGTAGTGGTCCTTGCCGTATACGAGCCAGTCGCCCAGCCACCAGGAGGACGAGTCGAGGACGTCGGAGAGCTGGCGCCCGGCCCGCTCCCACTCGTCGTAGGCCATCTGGGCCGGCATCTGCAGGCCCACCTTGGTCGTGAGCACCTGGCCCCGGCGCGGCGCGGCCCCCGCAGTACGCGGCTGCCGTGGTGGGGGCTGTGGGAGAGCGGTTGTCGGGTCGTCGCACGACCCCGCGGTCTGATCGGCCTGACGTGCCATGTTGCCTCCATAAGAAGGGTGCACATAACCGGCGAGAAGTCTCGCCGGGCGGGCTGGAGCGGCGCCGTAGCGACGCCGTAGTGGCGCCGTAGTGGCGCTCGAACTGCTGTACGGCGAACGCCTTGGTGGCACGGCACCGGTCGACCGGTGGCATCATCAGACCCAGTGGCCGGGATCGTTCAGGTGACCGCCCGGGGGAGTTGTCCCGTCGACGGGACGGCACACGTCCGCCAGGGCCGCCGTGCGCTGAGCGCCTTTTTCCTTCACCGCCTCCTGGCCGGAGGGCATATTCAATTTCCTTTCCCGCCCTTTCCGAGCCCCCCGGTGTGCGTGAATCGGCCGCCTGAACCTCGGAAAAGGAACCGGTGGAAAGGTAGGAGGAGGGTCCTGTGATGGGTCTTCAACTGGTCACGGCTGACGGCATCCCGGCTCCGGTCGACGCGGTCGCCGCCGTCGCCGCGGGGGAAGCGGCCGGAAGGCGGCGGGCCACGGTGCCCGTGGACTCGCTGCTGGACTCCGACTCTCCGAGGATCAACGGCGAGAACAGCGAGCGCATCCAGCTGCTCGCGGGGCTCGAGTTCCCGCTGCCGCCGATCCTGGTGCACCGCGAGACGATGCGGGTCATCGACGGGATGCACCGGCTCAAGGCGGTGCGGCTGCGCGGCGACGACACCATCGACGTGGAGTTCTTCGAAGGCGGGGAAACGGAGGCCTTCGCCCTGGCGGTGCGGCTCAACATCACCCACGGGCTGCCGCTGTCGCAGGCCGACCGGACGGCCGCGGCGCAGCGGATCCTGCGGGCCCGCCCGTACTGGTCGGACCGGCGGATCGCCGCGGGCGTCGGGCTCGCGGCCGGCACCGTCGCCTCCCTCCGGCGTCGTTCGACCGGCCAGAACGAACAGTTGAACGCGCGCGTGGGCCGGGACGGGCGCATCAGGCCGCTGCACGCGACCGAAGGGCGGCTGCGGGCGAGCCAGGTGATCGCCGCCAACCCCGGCGCATCGCTGCGGGAGATAGCCGAGCAGGCGGGCATCGCCACGGCGACCGCCAAGGACGTGCGGGACCGCATACGTCAGGGGCAGGACCCCCTTCCGTCCAAAAGACAGCCGGTAAAGGAGAGTTCGGCCGCGCTCGAGGCGCTTCCGCAGCCGGTCGGCGGCCGGACGGCGACGCGCACCTCCGCGGCCGCCATCGCGCTGCTCCTGCCGACCCTGCGCAAGGACCCGTCCCTGCGCACGGATGCCGGCCGGATGCTGCTGCAGATGCTCAGCGCCCACTCGATCGGCGACGACGCACAGTGGCTCCGGCTCGCACGGAGCGTGCCCGGACACCGCGCGGATCTTCTCGCGCAGGCCGCGCGCCGCTGCGCCGACCACTGGTTGCGCTTGGCCAACGAGCTTGAGTCCCGGGGGATGTGACTGCTGGCGCTGTGCTTGAGTCGGGCACATTGTCCGGTGCACTCGGGACGGGACCGGGCGGCGGGGTCAGGTTGCCGTCGGCGCTTCGCGGAGCGTGCCCGGGCACCTTGCGGACCTTCTTGGGCAGGCGGCGCGCCGTTGCGCTGACCACTGGTTGTGCTTGGCCAATGAGCTTGAGTCCCGGGGGATGTGACTGCTGGCGCTGTGCTTGAGTCGGGCACATTGTCCGGTGCACTCGGGACGGGGCTGCGCGGCGGGGTCAGGCTGCCGTCGGCGTCTCGCGGAGCGTGCCCGGGCGCCGGGCGGACCTTCTTGGGCAGGCCGCGCGCCGTTGCGCCGACCACTGGTTGTGCTTGGCCAATGAGCTCGAGTCCCGGGGGATGTGACTGCGGGCGCTGTGCCTGAGTCGGGCACACTGTCCGGCGTACCCGGGACGGGGCTGCGCGGCGGGGTCAGGCTGCCGTTGGCGTCTCGCGGAGCGTGCCCGGGCGCCGGGCGGACCTTCTTGCGCAGGCGGCGCGCCGTTGCGCTGACCACTGGTTGTGCTTGGCCAATGAGCTTGAGTCCCGGGGGATGTGACTGCTGGCCCTGTGCCTGAGTCGGGCACACTGTCGGGCGCACTCGGGACGGGGCCGCGCGGCGGGTCAGGCCGCCGTCAGCCCCTCGTGGAGCGTGCCCAGGCACCTTGCGGACTTTCTTGCGCAGGCCGCGCGCCGCTCGGGCACACTGTCCGGCGTACCCGGGACGGGGCTGCGCGGCGGGGTCAGGTTGCCGTCGGCGTCTCGCGGAGCGTGCCCGGGCGCCGGGCGGACCTTTTTGCGCAGGCCGCGCGCCGTTGCGCCGACCACTGGTTGTGCTTGGCCAATGAGCTCGAGTTCCGAGGGGTGTGACTGCTGGCCCTGTGCTTGAGCCGGGCACATTGTCCGGTGCACTCGGGACGGGGCCGCGTGGCGGGGTCAGGCTGCCGTCAGTGCCTCGCCGAGGGTCTCGGACAGGGCCGCCCGGAAGCAGTCGAGGAACGTGTCCACCTCATGGTCCGACACGATCAGCGGTGGGGCGAGCCGGATGACGTCCGGCGTCACCGCGTTCACCAGGACACCCCTGTCCTGGGCCGCCTGCTGCACTCGCGCCGCGAGGTCTCCTTCGAGCACGACGCCCAACAGCAGGCCGGCGCCGCGGACTTCGCGCACCAGCGGGTGGCCCAGGGTCTTCAGGCCGCGCCGCAGCCGTTCCCCCGCCCGGGTCACGTGGTCGAGGATGTCCGCCCGCTCGATGGTGTCCAACACGGCGAGGGCGGCCGCGCACACCACGGGGTTGCCGCTGAAGGTGGAGCCGTGTGCGCCGGGCGTGAGCAGCTCCGCGGCCGCGCCGAAGGCGAGCGTCGCGCCGATGGGCAGTCCGCCGCCCAGGCCCTTGGCCAGGGTGACGACGTCTGCCTCGACGCCTTCGGCCTGGGCCGCGAACCAGCGGCCCGTGCGCCCGATGCCGGTCTGGATCTCGTCCAGGACGAGGAGGGTTCCGGTCGCCGCGGTGATCTCGCGGGCGGCCCGCAGGTAGCCGGGCGGAGGCACGACCACGCCGTTCTCCCCCTGGAGGGGCTCCAGCATCACCAGCGCGGTGTGCGGGGTGACGGCGGCGCGCAGGGCCTCGACGTCCCCGTACGGCACGTGGCTGACGTCGCCCGGCAGTGGCTGGAAGGGGCGCTGTTTGGCGGGCTGGCCGGTGAGGGCCAGGGCCCCCATGGTGCGGCCGTGGAAGCCGCCGGTGGCCGACACCATGTGCCTGCGGCCGGTGAGTCTGCCGATCTTGAAGGCCGCCTCGTTGGCCTCGGCGCCGGAGTTGGAGAAGTAGACCCGGCCCGGGCGCCCGGCGAGCTCCAGCAGGCGCTCGGCGAGGCGCACGGTCGGTTCGGCGATGAACAGGTTCGAGACGTGTCCGAGTGAGGCGACCTGCTCGGAGACGGCCCGTACGACCGCGGGATGCGCGTGGCCGAGCGAGTTGACCGCGATGCCGCCGACGAAGTCGAGGTACTCGTTGCCCTCCGCGTCCCGGACCCGGGTGCCCTGGCCTTTGACCAGAGGCAGCCGGGGGGTGCCGAAGTTGTCCATCATGACGCCCTGCCAGCGGCGGGTCAGCGCCGCGTTGCCCGCCCCGGTGTTGTCCGCGTCGTCGCTCATGCCGTCGCTCCCTCGAAGCTGACCTCGTCGTCCGGCACGACCACCGTGCCGACGCCGTCCTCGGTGAAGATCTGCAACAGGATGGAATGCTTGATCCGGCCGTCGATGACGCGGGCGGTGCGCACCCCGTTGTTCACGGCGTGCAGGCAGGCCTCCATCTTGGGGATCATCCCGGAGGCCAACCGGGGCAGCAGCGCGGCCAGTTCGGCGGCGGTCAGGCGGGGGATCACCTCGTCGCTGTGCGGCCAGTTCGCGTACAGGCCCTCGACGTCGGTCAGGATCAGCAGCGCCTCGGCGCGGAGCGCGGCGGCGAGGGCCGCGGCCGCGGTGTCGGCGTTGACATTGAGCACACCGCCCCCGGCGGCGTCCTTGTCGTCCTCGGGCCGGGCGATGGAGGAGATGACGGGGATGCGTCCGTGGTCGATGAGGTCCTGCACGACCCCGGCGTCGACGTGGGCGACCTCGCCGACGCGGCCGATGTCCACGGACCTGCCGTCGGTCTGCGCGTAGCGTTTGACGGCGGTCATCAGGCGGGCGTCCTCACCCGTCATGCCCACCGCGTGCGGGCCGTGCTCGTTGAGCAGCCCGACGAGCTCGCGCTGCACCTGCCCGGCGAGGACCATGCGTACGACGTCCATGGTCTCGTCGGTGGTCACCCGCAGGCCGCCCTCGAACCGGGACTCAAGGCCCAGGCGCCCGAGCTGTGCGCTGATCTGCGGGCCGCCGCCGTGCACCACGACGGGGTTCAGGCCCGCGTGCCGCAGAAAGAGGATGTCCTTGGCGAAGGCCGCCTTCAGGTCGTCGTCGACCATCGCGTTGCCGCCGAACTTGATGACGACGGTCTTGCCGTGGTGGCGCGCCATCCAGGGCAGCGCCTCGATGAGGGCACGGGCCTTGGGCAGGGCCGCGTGCCCGCCTAAGCGGTCGGGGCCGGATGGTCGAGGGGCTGGTCGAGGAGACGGAGAAGCGCTCATGAGGCGTACTCGCTGTTCTCGTGGACGTAGTCGGCGGTGAGGTCGTTGGCCCAGATGACGGCGGAGTCCGCGCCCGCGGCGAGGTCCACGGTGATCCGGACTTCGCGGCCGGTCATGTCCACCAGCTCGCGGTCCTCGCCCACCGATCCGTGTCTGCAGACCCACACGTCGTTGATGGCGACGCCCAGCCGGTCGGGTTCGAAGGCGGCGGAGGTGGTGCCGATGGCGGACAGGACGCGGCCCCAGTTGGGGTCCTCGCCGTGGATCGCGCACTTGAGGAGGTTGTTGCGGGCGACGGAGCGGCCCACCTCGACGGCGTCGTCCTCACTCGCGGCGCCCACGACCTCGATGCGGATCTCCTTGCTGGCGCCCTCGGCGTCCCCGATGAGCTGCCGGGCCAGGTCGGCGCAGACCGCACGGACCGCCTCGGCGAACTCTTCGTGTTCCGGGGTGACTTGGGAAGCCCCGGAGGAAAGCAGCAGCACGGTGTCGTTGGTGGACATGCAGCCGTCGGAGTCGACCCGGTCGAAGGTGACACGGGTGGCGTCCCGCAGCGCCCGGTCCAAGGCCTTGCTGTCCACGTCGGCGTCCGTGGTGAGCACCACGAGCATGGTGGCGAGGCCGGGGGCGAGCATGCCCGCGCCCTTGGCCATGCCGCCGACGGTCCACGTGCCCCGGGTGACGGAGGCCGTCTTGTGCACCGTGTCGGTGGTCATGACGGCGACGGCCGCGTCCTCGCCGCCGGACCCGGACAGCCGGGTGACGGCGCTCTCGACGCCGGCCAGGATCCGGTCCATGGGCAGCGGCACGCCGATCAGCCCGGTGGAACAGACCGCCACGTCCGCCGCGTTCACGCCGAGCCGCTCGGCGGCCTTCTCGGCGGTGGCGCAGGTGTCCTCAAGGCCCTGCGGCCCGGTACAGGCGTTGGCGCCACCGGAGTTGAGCACGACCGCGCGGATCTCGCCGTCCGCGAGTACCTGCCGGGACCACCGGACGGGGGCGGCCTGCACGCGGTTGGAGGTGAAGACGCCCGCCGCGGCACAGCGCGGCCCGTTGTTGACGACGAGAGCCAGGTCCCGGTTGCCGTTCTGCTTGATTCCTGCGGCGATGCCCGCCGCCGTGAAGCCTCGTGCTGCGGTGACGCTCACGGTGCGACTCCGATCGTGGAAAGCCCCAGTCCCTCGGGGAGGCCGAGGGCGGCGTTCATGCTCTGGACGGCCCCGCCCGCGGTGCCCTTGGTGAGGTTGTCGATGGCGCTGATCGCGATGATCCGGCCGACCGCCGGGTCGAGGGCCACCTGGATCTGCGCGGTGTTCGATCCGTACACGGCCGCGGTGCTCGGCCACTGTCCCTCGGGCAGCAGCCGTACGAACGGCTCGTCGCCCAGCGCCTTCTCGTACGCGGCCCGTACGTCGTCCGCGCCGACCCCGGGCCGTGCCGCGGCGGAGCAGGTGGCGAGGATGCCGCGTGGCATCGGGGCCAGGGTCGGGGTGAAGGAGACGGCGACCCGGCGGCCCGCCACGGCGCTGAGGTGCTGCACCATCTCGGGCGTGTGCCGGTGGCCACCGCCCACGCCGTACGGCCGCATGGAGCCCATGACCTCGGCTCCGAGCAGGTCCGCCCTGGGCGTCTTGCCGGCGCCGGACGTGCCGGACGCCGCGACGACCACCGCCTCGGGTTCGGCCAGCCCCGCCGCGTACGCGGGAAAGAGGGCCAGCAGGACCGCGGTCGGGTAGCAGCCCGGCACCGCGATGCGTCTGGAGCCCGCCAACACGGCGCGGGCGCCGGGCAGTTCGGGCAGTCCGTAGGGCCAGGTGCCGGCGTGCGGCGAGCCGTAGAACGTCTTCCAGTCCCTGGCGTCCGCGAGGCGGAAATCCGCACCGCAGTCGAGGACGAGCGTTTCGTCGCCCCACTGCTGTGCGACGGCGGCGGACCGGCCGTGCGGCAGGGCGAGGAAGACGACGTCGTGCCCCTGGAGGACGTCGGCGGTGGTGGGCTGTACCTCCCGCCCGGCCAGCGGAGTCAGATGCGGCTGTAGTGTGCCGAGGCGCTCTCCCGCGCTGGACTGCCCGGTCAGGGCCCCGATCTCCACTTCAGGATGGGCCAGAAGCAGGCGGAGGAGCTCGCCCCCCGCATATCCACTCGCTCCCGCCACGGCTGCTCGCACGGTCATGAACCCTCCCCGTTGACAGACATGTCGTTCTAACGCGATCCGGGCCCTGTCATCAATCACGTACAACATGGGCATGACAATCCTCGGAACGGCCGCGCACCCTCGGAGTTCGGCGGGGGCACGGGCCGGCGTCACCTCAGCGTGAGCGGGAAGGCGGGTCGCAGTACTCGGCGTTCAGAACGGGGAGGATGGTCTCTGCTCCCCAGGTGCTGTTGTAGTTGAACGTGAGCTGGTGGCGGCCGTCCTCGGTGAAGGCGGCCAAGGAGATCCACCCGAACGTGCCTCCGTCGTGATACCAGAGCGTGGTGCCGCAGCTCAGCGTGAGCCGTTCGATGCCGAGTCCGTAGGACGAGCCCGGGAGACCGGGGTCGTCGACGGTCGTCTTCATCTCCTTCAGCTGCCGCGGTGGCAGCAGCTTCCCGCGCATCAGGGCCCCGTAGAACCGGTTCAGATCGGCTGCGCTGGAGATGATGTCGCCGTCGCCCCAGCCCTGTGATCCGTTCATCTCGGTGACGTCGTCGATCCGGTCCGGCTGCGCGCCGAAGAGCTTGGAGTAGCCGTGACTGCTCGGCCGGGGCAGGCGGATGCTGTTGCCGGGGTTGGACGTCGCCTTGAGCCCCAAGGGCTCGATGATGCGGTCGCGCACCTCGTCCTCGTACGACCTGCCGCCGATCTTCTCCACGATCAGCGCGGCCAGGACGTCGTTGGTGTGGGAGAACGAGTACCTGGCACCGGGCTCGAACAGCGGCGCGTGGGTGAGGGCCGCCTTCACGCGCTGCTCGGGCGTCAGGGTGTCGTACCGGTGCCGGAGGAAGCCGTCGCCCAGCACATACGTGTCGTCGTACCCCTGGTCGGCGAAGTAGTCGAACAGCCCGCTGGTGTGGTGGAGGAGCTGCCGTACGGTGATCTTGCGGCCGTCGTTGCCGTTGCCCGTCACCACGCCGGGCAGATAGCGCTCGACGGTGTCGTCGAGACCGAGCTTCTTCTCCGCCTCCATCTGGAGGAGGACCGTCGCCACGAAGGTGTCGGTGATGCTGCCGACGCGGAACCGGTCGTTCTTGCCGCGCGGCGCACCCGTCTTCAGGTCGCCCACGCCCGATGCCGACTTCCAGACTCCGCCGGCATCGCGTGCTTCGGCGGTGATGCCGGGCACACCGGCCGCAACGGCCGCGTCGATCGCGCGCTGCGTCGCCTGGTGGCCGGCCGCCGCGGGAGCCGTCTCCCGTGCTGCCTGGGCAGGAACCGTGAAGGCGGCGGCCGTGATCGCGAGCGCCGCCAGACCGACCACGCCGGCCCTGGGTCTCTTCCGTATCGTCATTCCCCGCTCCTGAGAGTCGTCTGTACTTGGCTGATGCCGTGTGTGGGGTGTGCGGTGCCCGCTGTCAGGAGTGCGTCACACCCGCCGCGTCGAGCGCCGTGGTCGCGTCCCGTTCGATCTGCCGCAGCAGTGGCCCGGGATCGTCCTGGAAGTAGAAGTGACCGCCGTCGAAGACCCGCAGGCCCAGGAAGTGCTCGGTGTGCTCTTCCCAGCCGGTCATCCGCGGCGGTGAAGCGGAGTGGTCCTCGCCGCCCGCGTAGGCGGACAGCGTCACCGGCAGCGGACCGGTGTCGGGAGCGGGGCGCCAGTTCTCCACCAGGCGCAGGTCGGCCCGGATGATGGGGTTGAACAGCGCCCACAGGTCGGGGTCGGCGAAGACTTCGTCGGGCGTGCCGCCGAGCCGCTTGAGACGAGTCCGCAGCTCGGCGTCGGGCATCTCGTGGTACCCGCTCCTGTGCCCCGTCAGCTGAGGGGCGGATCGTGCGGAGACACCGACCCACACCGGCAGCGGCAGGCCCTGGTCGACGACCCGCCGGGTGATCTCGTACGCCACGAGGGCACCCATGCTGTGCCCGAAAAGGGCGTAGGGACACGTCAGTTCGGGCTCGATGCTGCGCAGCAGGAAGTCGGCGAGACGGCCGGCGTCGGTGATCCGCGGCTGGTCGAGGAGGAGGCCGTGGCCCGGGGCGTCGAGCAGCCGCACGTCCCACGTGTCCGGCAGCTCGGCCGGCCAGTTGCGGTACAGCAGATGTGAGCCCCCCGCGTGGTGCAGGACGAACAGGCGCAGGGCAGGTCGGGTGCTGTCCATCGGTCTCCCTTGGTGTGGCAGCTCTGGGGCGATCCTCAGGTGGCTCGCGGCGCGGACATGGGGCGGCAGCCATCGGGAAGAGAGCGGGGCACACGTCGGGGATCTGCCCTGGAATCCCGCGCGTGAGGGATTGACTGAACCCGAACCGAGCAGGCCCCTGACAGGCCCGTCCACGGGCACAGGTCGGCATCGTGGCACAGGAACCCGGCGGGGTACAGAGGAACCCGGCGGGGCGCAGACCCGGGAGGACGACCGGGACGCCGGCGAGCCTGCCGCCCTTGTAGCGCTGACGGTCGAGTCCTTACGGTCGTGGCAACGCCGGGGTCGCTACCGATGCCGGGTGTCCTGTCGATGGGCCCCGAGTGTCCTGTCGACCGGACAGCCGAGTGTCCTGTCGACCGGACGACCCCGATCGGCGAACCCGTGCCCGGTGCTGTCTCGCACCCGGCCTGGCGATTTCCAATCCCGAGTCATCCCATGACGGTTAAGGACGGTGCCAGTTGAGCGCGAACCCCTTCGATGACGAGGACGGCCGCTTCTACGTGGTGGTCAACGACGAGGACCAGCACTCCCTGTGGCCGGTGTTCGCCGAGGTGCCCGCAGGCTGGCGGGTGGTCTTCGGCGAGGCGGCCAGGGCCGAGTGCCTGGAGTACGTCGAGCGGAACTGGACCGACCTGCGCCCCAGGAGCCTGCGGGAGGCCATGGCGGCGGACTGAACGCCGCCCGGGTTCTCGGCACGTTGATGCGGCGGCAGCCGTCGGCACTGCTCGTGACCGACGGTGGTGATCGGTCTATGCCCAGGAAAACACTCTGAGTGGGGAGATGAAGGCTGTGACGGGGGCTGTGAGAACTGCGAGTGGTTACCAGGCGAGAAGGCTGGACAACAGCGGTGAGCCGACGCAGCGCGATGTGGTCCTGTCCTTCGTCGGGACACAGGCCAAGGTGCAGAAGTCGGGGATGATCTTCCCGCAGAACCTGTCGGAGCGGTCCTGGGAGCGCATCGGGACCAACCTGCGCGAGCTCGTGAACTCCTCGGCGTGGTGGCTCGCCGACTGGCTGATCTACGGGGAGGCCACCTACGGGTGGCGGCGGTACAAGGAGGCGATCGAGCGGACCGGGCTCGACTACCAGACCTTGCGCAACTACGCGTGGGTGGCCAGGCGGTTCGAGCACCACCGCAGGCGGGACAGCCTCAGCTTCGCCCACCACGCCGAGGTCACCCGCCTGTCGCCACCGGAGCAGGACTACTGGCTGCGCAAGGCCGAACAGCAGAAGTGGTCGCGCAACGAACTCCGCAAGGCGGTTCGCGCCAGCCTGGCCGTGCAGAACGACACGACCGGCATCCCCCCGGGCAGCGGCGACGAAAAGCAAGAGGTGCCCCAGCTGGCCACGTCGGCGGCCGCTGAAAAGCGCCGGCAGAAGGTCACCACGCTCACCATCGAGCTGTCCGCCGGCCAACTGGAGTACTACTCGAAACTGGCTGCCGCGCACGGTCTGCCCGTCGACAAGTGGGTGACCCAGATGCTCGACACCGCCGATCGCCGCACCGCTTAGAGGCGCTCCGCCCGAAGGTGCCGGCAAGCCCGTTCCCCGTGGTGCGCCGGTGGCTCGTCCGACCGGACACCTCTCACATCGGAGTCAGTTGATGATCCTTCAGGGAAAGCGGGTTGCCCTGCCCCCGGCGCCCGTCGTCCACCAGCAGTTCGAGGCGCACGCGGAGGCCACCCCCGACGCCGTTGCCGTCTTCTGCGCAGGTGAGCGGGTGACGTACGCGGAACTGAACGCGAAGGCGAACCGGTTCGCGCACTTCCTCGCCGCGCGCGGACACGGCCGGGGTGCGAAGGTCGGCGTCTGCCTCGACTACTCGGTCGACCTGCTCGTCGCCATCCTCGGCACGCTGAAGGCAGGCGCGGCCTACGTACCGTTCGACCCGGCCTACCCGGCGGCGAGACTCCAGCTGCTGCTGGGCCAGGTCCCCGATCTCGCCCTGATCGTGGCCTCCCCGGCGACGGCCGGCATGGTCGAGTCGGCGGCCGTCGAGGTCATCGATGCCGAGCAGCTGTCCGGTCACCTGGCGAGTCTCCCGGTGACCGATCCCGACGTCCCGGTCACCGGGGACGACGTGTGCTACGCGGTCTTCACGTCCGGGTCGACCGGTACGCCGAAGCTGACCGCGGTGCGGCACGAGGGCTGGTTCAATCTGATGAACTGGCTGAAGCTCGAGTACGGCCTGCACCGCGGGTCGAACAACCTGGTCGTCAGCGCGTTCGGGTTCGACCTCTCCCAGCGCGCCCTGATGACACCGCTGTTCTGCGGCGCCACCCAGTACCTGATGGCGAGCCGGAACTTCGACGCCATGCTGGCCTACCGCCTGCTGACCGACCATGAGATACGCACGGTGCACTGCGCCTCGAGCACGCTGTACCTGTTGGTGGACTGGGAGAGGGCACGTGGCGGTGACGCGCTCACCCGGCTCGACTACGTGCTGTTCGGCGGGGAGCCGCTGAAGGTCGAACGGATCGCGGACTGGGCGCGGCGCGAGGGCAACAACTGCACCCTCCTGCACCAGTACGGCGTCGCCGAGTGCACGGATGTCGCGACGTCGTACGACCTCGCCGGGCACCAGCCCGGCGAACAGGACATCGCACCGGTCGGCAGGCCGGCCTACAACACCGACATCCACCTCCTCGACGAGCAGTTGCGCGGTGTCGGCGCGGGGGAGTACGGCGAGATCTGCATCTCCGGGGCGAGCGTCGGCGCGGGCTACCTCAACGGCACGGGCCCCGAGAACGAGAAGTTCACGACGATCGTGGTCGACGGTGCGCCGCGCAGGCTGTACCGCACGGGCGACCGCGGCTACGTGACCGAGGCAGGCGAGCTCGTCGTCGCCGGCCGGATGGACGCGCAGGTGAAGGTGCGGGGCATGCGCATCGATCCCACCGACATCGAGCGCGCGCTCGGCCGGCTGGCCGGAGTCCGGGAGGCCGCCGTGGTGGTCACCTACACCGTCTCCGGCGAGGCGGAGCTGAGCGCGTTCATCGTCCCGGCCGGGGACGATCTCACCGCGGACGACGTGCGCACCCGCCTCCTCAAGACGCTGCCGCGGAACATGGTTCCGGCCAGGTTCATGAATATCCCGCGGATTCCGCTGAGCCCGCACGGGAAAGTCGACCGCGCGGCGCTGGCCGGCAGAGCTTGATGACAACCGGGAGGAACATGATGATCGCCGACCGCGTGCGCGCCATTTGGTGCCGGGAATTCCAGCGCGATGACATATCCGTCGATGACGATTTCTTCACCCTGGGCGGCCAGTCTTTGATCATGGTCAGGATTCAGGGTGCCTTCATCGAGGAGTTGGGCGTCGAGGTCACGATGGACCAGATGTTCCTCAACCCGACGGTGACATCCATTTCTGCGTACATCGAATCCCTGGCCGCGTCGGGTCAGAAAACTACCTGGTAGGAGAGGCGCCATGTACGACGTGATTGTCATAGGTGCCCGTTGTGCGGGTTCGCCGACGGCCATGCTCTTCGCGCAGCAGGGTTATCGCGTCCTGCTCCTGGAGAAAGCGCGGTTCCCGCAGGACACGTTGTCCTCGCACTACATCCACCAGCAGGGCGTGGCGCTGCTCAACCGGTGGGGGCTGCTCGACAAGCTCCGTGAAGCGGGCTGCCGGCCGATCGACCACCAGAGCTACGAGGCGCCCGGCGTCCGCATCGACGGCTTCTCCCTGCCGATCGACGGCCTGCGGACCACGTACGCGCCGCGGCGCTACGTGCTCGACCCGATCCTCGCAGACGGTGCCGTGGCGGCCGGCGTGGAGTTCAGGGAGGGCTGCGCGGTCAACGATCTGGTGTTCGAGGGTGACCGGGTCGTCGGCGTGCGGTACACGACGCCCGGCGGCGCCGAGGCGACGGACCGGGCGCGCCTGGTCGTCGGCGCGGACGGCATGCGGTCGCTGGTGGCCCGCAAGGCCGGCGCGCAGAACGTCATCGAGCACCCGCGGATGACCTGCACCTACTACAGCTACTGGGCCGGGGTCCCCGCACACTTCGAGCTGTACGAGCGGCCGGGGCGCTGGATCGGTGTCCTGCCCACCAACGACGACCTCACGCTGCTCATGGCCTACTTCCCGCAGGAGGACTTCTCCGAGGTCCGCAAGGCGGTGGAACCCGCCTACCTCGATGCCTTCCGCACGACGGCGCCCGAGCTGTACGAGCGGATGCAGTCGGGCGAGCGCGTGGAGCAGCTGTACGGCACGGGGCACCAGGAGAACTACTTCCGCAAGGCCTACGGGCCCGGGTGGGCGCTGGTCGGTGACGCGGTCAACCACAAGGACTCCATCACCGCCCGCGGTATCACCGAAGCCTTCGTCCAGGCCCAGTCGCTCACCGGACACATCGGGGAGCGGTTGCACGACGACGCCGCGCTCAAGGCGGCACTGAGGCGCTACGAGAACGACCTGGGCAACGAGGCCCTCAACCACTACCAGGGCGCCCTCAACGTGGCCGAGCTCAAGCCCGAGGGGCGGGCCGAGATGCTGCGGAAACTGGTCGGCCACCAGGACCTGATCGACCGGTACTTCTCGACGCTGTCAGGGGCGTGCTCCATCGACGACTTCTACAACGACGAACTCTTGACCCTGCTCGATCAGAGCTGAGTGACGACTTGCTCCCTGGTTCCGCCGATTTGGAGACACAATGATCCCGTTGTCGTTCGCGCAGCGTCGGCTGTGGTTCGTGGACCGGTTCGAAGGCCCTTCGCCGACCTACAACGGCGCTTTCGCCCTGCGGCTGACCGGTGAGCTGAACGTGGGTGCGCTTCGGTCGGCGCTCCGCGATGTCATCGACCGGCACGAGGTCCTGCGCACGGTGATCGTGGAGGGCGACGACGGCGTCCCGCACCAGCAGGTGCTGCCGTCCGGGGAGAAGCCGTTCGACCTGCCGGTGGTCGAGGTCACGCAGGAGGAACGGGCGGCGGCCGTCGACAAGGAAGCCAGGCAGACCTTCGACCTGGCCGCCGACGTGCCCATCCGCGCCAGGTTGGTGCGGACCGGAGCGCGCGAACACACCCTGGTCCTGGTGGTGCACCACATCGCCCTGGACGGGGAATCCCTCGGCCCGCTGCTGCGCGATCTCACCACGGCGTACTCGGCCCGCAAGCAGGACAGGGCCCCGGTGTGGGAGCCGCTCCCGGTGCAGTACGCGGACTACACGCTGTGGCAGCAGGACGTGCTCGGTGACGAGTCCGATCCGGACAGCCTGGCCGCCCGGCAACTGGCGTACTGGCGCGAGGCCTTGGCCGATCTGGCGCAGCCGCTGGCGCTGCCGACGGATCACCCGCGCCCGAGGACGACGAGCTCCCGCGGCGATCTGGTCCAGTTCCCGATCGGCCCCGACCTGCTCGCGGCCGTGGAGAAGCTGGCCGCGGAGCAGGACATCACCGTGTCGATGGTCATGCATGCGGCGCTGGCGGTGCTCCTGCACCACCTCGGGTGCGGTGACGACGTGCCCATCGGCGCGCCGATCGCGGGTCGCACCGACGAGGAACTGCGGGACCTCGTCGGGTTCTTCGTCAACACCTGGGTGCTGCGCGTCGACCTCTCCGGGAACCCGACCTTCCGCCGGCTGCTCCAGCGGGTGCGGGACCGGTCCCTCGCCGCGTACGACAACCAGGACATGCCGTTCGAGCGGCTGGTGGAGCTGCTGAACCCGGACCGGTCCACCGCCTACCACCCGTTCTTCCAGGTGATGCTCGCCTGGCAGGAGCCCCTGGGGGAGCTGGAGTTCGCCGGCCTCGATGTCGAGGCCGAGACCCTCGAGACCAGGACGGCCAAGTTCGACCTGTTCTTCAACATGATCCCGAACGGCTCAGGCGGGGCGGGAGTCCGGCTGGAGTACGCCACCGACTTGTTCGACAGGGACACGGTCGAGGACCTCGCGGACCGGTTCGTACGCGTACTGGGCCGGCTCGTGGCCGACTCGGGGCGCAGCATCGGCGGCATCGACGTGCTCGACGCGGCCGAGCGGGACCGTCTGCTCACCCGGTTCAACGACACCGCCACAGCGGTGCCCGAGCTGACGATCCCGGAGCTGTTCGAAAGCCAGGTGGCCAGGACGCCGGGCGCCCCGGCGATCGTGTGCGAGGACCGGACGCTGACCTACCAGGAACTCGACGACCGGGCGAACAGCGTCGCCCGGGAGCTGGTCCGGCGCGGTGCCGGGCCGGAAGACCTGGTGGTGCTGGCGCTGCCCCGCACCGAGGACCTGGTCGTCGGCCTGCTCGGGATCCTCAAGTCCGGTGCCGGGTACGTGCCGTTGGACCCGCAGTACCTCGGCGGACGGGCGCAGAGTGTGCTGTCCGAGGCACGCCCGCGTTTCGTGGTCACCGACACCGCAACGTCAAAGGACCTGCCGCAGAACGACATGGCGAGCATCAACCTCGACCACCGCGCGCAATGGGACTCGCCCGAGGGGGCGCCGGACGGCGCCGGCCGGATCGTGCCGCCCGGTCCGGACAACCTGGCGTACGTGATGTACACGTCCGGCACCACGGGCAAGCCGAAGGGTGCGGCGATCACCCACCGCAACGTCGTCAACGGGGTGCGGGAACTGGTGCGCGTCCTCGACGCGCCGCCCGGGTGGCGGATGCTGGCCGGCACCTCGGTCAACTTCGACGTCTCGGTCTTCGAGCTGCTGACCACCCTGTCCACCGGCGGCACGGCCGAGGTGGTGCCGAACGCGCTGGCGCTCGGCGAACGGGACAGCTGGGACGGCCACGTGATCAGCGCGGTTCCCTCGGTGCTCGGGGAACTGGTGGGGCACCTGGAGAAGACGACCGACGTGCGCACGGTCGTGTTCGCGGGCGACGTGCTCCCGGCCCGACTGGTGCGACAGGTGCGCGAGGCCCTGCCCGGCGTGCAGGTCGTGAACTCCTACGGGCAGAGCGAGAGCTTCTACGCCACCACGTTCTCCCTCGCGGCGTCCGAGGAGTGGGCGCAGAGCGACGTCGCGCCCATCGGTACCCCGCTGGGGAACATGCGTGCCTACGTGCTGGGACCGGGACTCGCCCCGGTGCCGCAGGGCGTGATCGGTGAGCTGTATGTGGTCGGGACCTGCCTGGGCCGCGGCTACCACGGCCGCCCGGGCCTGACCGCCGAGCGCTACGTGGCGAACCCGTTCGGCCCCGCGGGCGAGCGGATGTACCGCACGGGCGACCTGGCCCGCTGGAACGCGCAGGGGCAGCTGGAGTGCGTCGGCCGCGGCGACGGCCAGGTCAAGGTGCGCGGCTTCCGCATCGAGACGGCCGAGGTCGAAGCCGCGCTCACCGCGCACCCCGGGATCAGCGAGGCCGTGGTGATCAGCCGGGAGGTGCCCTCGGGCGGGCGGCGGCTCGTCGCGTACGTGGTGCACACCGGCGAGGGAGCCGTCGGTGACGACGGCGCCGGTGGTATCGGCGATGTGGATGTGCAGTCCGGAGCTTCGGCAGCCGAGCTGCGCAAGTTCGTCGCGGCACGGCTGCCCGACTACATGGTGCCGTCGGCCTTCGTGGCCCTCGGCCGGCTGCCGCTCGGGCCGACCGGCAAGCTGGACCGCTCGGCGCTGCCCGAACCCGAGTTCCTGGGCGAGGCCTACCGGGAGCCGCGCACCGAGGCCGAGGCGATCATCACCGCGGCGTACGCGGACGTGCTCGGTGTGGACCGGGTCGGTGTCGACGACGACTTCTTCGCGGTGGGCGGGGACAGCCTGCGGTCGATCCAGGTGGTGGCGCGGGCCCGGGCCCGGGGCCTGGTGCTCGGCACGCGGGAGATCTTCGAGTGCCGTACGGCGGCCCGGCTGGCCGAGGTGGCCTCCGCCCGCCGGGACCAGGTGCCCACGCTCACGGAGCCGGCGGGCGGCGGCGTCGGACCGATGCCGCTGCAGCCGGTGGCACGGCATGTGTTCGAACACGGCGGCGGGACCGACCGGTTCGCCATGTCGATGGTGCTGGAGCTGCCCGCGGGCATCGACGCGAGCGGCCTCGCCGCCACCTTGGACGCCGTGCTCGACCGGCACGACCTCCTGCGCGCGCAGCTGGTGCGCGGCGACGAACTCTCCCTCCTCGTGCGTGAGCAGGGCACCGTGCGGGCGGCGGACCTGATCCGCCGGGTCGACTGCGACGGCCGGTGGGACGAGCCGTCCTCGCTCCGGGCGGCGAAGGCGGAGCTGGACGACGCGGTCGGGCGGCTCGACCCGGAAGCCGGGACCATGGCGGACTTCGTCTGGTTCGCCGCGGACTCGGGTGCGGGCAGGCTGCTCGTGGTGCTGCACCACCTGGTAGTGGACGGTGTCTCCTGGCGCATCCTCATGGCGGACTTCGCCGAGGCGTGGCAGCAGGTCCGCTCCGGCAAGGCGCCCGAGCTGCCCGCGGTCGGCACGTCGGCGCGCCGCTGGGCGTCGGCGCTGGCGGACGAGGCGCTCTCCCCGGAGCGGGAAGCGGAACTGACGTACTGGCGGGACCTGCTCGAGGCACCGAACCCCCCGCTGGGCACGCGGGCGTTCGACCCGGCGGTGGACGTGTGGTCCACGGTCGACACCGTGCGGGTGGAACTGCCCGCCGAGGTCACCGAGGCGGTGCTGACCAGGCTTCCCGCGGCCTTCAAGGGCACCGGGACCGATGTGCTGCTCGCCGCCCTCGCCCTCGCGGTGAACCGGTGGCGCGGTGCGGACCGCTCGACCCTGGTCCGGCTGGAGGGACACGGCCGCGAGGAGGACGTCGTCCCCGGGGCCGACCTCTCCCGGACCGTCGGATGGTTCACCGGCATGTACCCGGCCCGGGTCGACGTGCAGGGCGTGGACCTGGCCGACGTGTTCGCGGGCGGCCCCGCGGCCGGCCAGGCGATCAAGCTGGTCAAGGAGCAGCTGCGCGGGGTCCCGGACAAGGGCGTCGGGTACGGACTGCTGCGCTGGCTGAACCCGGAGACCGCCGGACAGCTCGCCGACCTCCCGGTGCCGCAGATCGGGTTCAACTACCTCGGCCGGATCTCCGACGCCGACGTACCCGAGCACCTGCGCGCGGACGGGTGGGGACCGGCGTCCTGGACCGCCGAGCTGATCCCGGCGCCCGACCCGGACCTGCCCGCGCTGTCCGCGCTGGAGGTCAACTCGGTCGCCACGGACACCGCCGACGGCACCCGGTTGCAGGCCGCCTTCATGTTCCCCACCGGGGTGCTGTCCCGCGAGCGGACCGCCGAACTGGCCGAGCTGTGGGTCGAGGTGCTGCACGGCATGGCCGCGCACGCCGCACGCCCTCGGATCGGCGGGCTCACGCCCTCGGACGCCCCGCTGGTCTCGGTGCGGCAGGACGAGATCGAGACCTGGCAGGAGCGCTACGGCCGGCTGGCCGAGGTGTGGCCCCAGGCCCCGGGGCAGTCCGGCATCCAGTTCCAGGCCGCGCTCGCCGACGGCACCTTCGACGTCTACCACATGCAGTTCGTGCTGCACCTGTCCGGGCACGTGGACCCGGCGCGCATGCGGTCGGCCGGGCAGGCGCTCCTCGACCGGTATCCGAACCTGCGCTCCGCGTTCCTCGCCGCAGCCGGCG
Source organism: Streptomyces cellostaticus (assembly GCF_001513965.1). Taxonomy (GTDB): domain Bacteria; phylum Actinomycetota; class Actinomycetes; order Streptomycetales; family Streptomycetaceae; genus Streptomyces; species Streptomyces cellostaticus. Next base: position 137,605 of record NZ_KQ948029.1, read on the forward strand.
GCGATCCGGTGCAGGTCGTGGCGGAGCACGTTGCCCTGCCCTGGCGGCACATCGACATGACCGGTTGCGGCGAGGCCGAGCAGGACGCGGCGCTCGACCAGGCCCTCGCCGACGACCGGGCCGACCAGCTCGACCCCACCCGGCCGCCGCTGATCCGCCTGGCCCTGCTCACCTGCGGGCCGCAGCAGGCGAAACTCATCATCACGGCGCATCACACCCTGTTCGACGGCTGGTCGTCACCGTTGGTGATCACGGATCTGATCCGGCTGTACGCCGGGACCCGCGAGCTCGCTCCGGTCCGAAGCTACGGTGACTACCTGGCCTGGCTGTCCACGCAGGACCGGGAGGCGTCGGCTGCCCGGTGGAAGGCCGAGCTCGCCGGATTCGACCAGCCGACCCTCGTGGCCGCGGACACCCCCCTCAAGGGGGAGGCGTCCGCCCTCGGGCGGGTCGAGGTACCGCTGTCGATCGACAAGGGGCGGGAACTCGCCCGGCGCGCCGCGGAACTCGGGGTCACGCTGAACACGCTCCTGCAGGGCGCGTGGGCGATCCTGCTGGCGAAGCTGACCGGGCAGCAGGACGTGGTGTTCGGCGCCGCCGTCAACGGCCGCCCGGCGGACCTGCCCGGCTCCGACGAGATGGTCGGCCTGTTCGTCAACACCCTGCCGATCAGGGTGTTCTGCCGGCCGGACCACAGCGTGGGCGGCGTCATCACCGAGCTGCAGGACCGGCAGATCGCACTGCTCGACCACCACTACTACGGGCTGGCCGACATCCAGCGCGGCGTGGGGCTGCCCGCCCTGTTCGACACGATCGTCGTCTTCGAGAACTACCCGATCGACCGTGAGGGCATCGTCGAGGCGAACACCTCGGCGGGCTTCACGATCGACGCCATCCGTCCGTTCGCCGGCTCGCACTACCCGCTCACCCTCAACTCCTCCGACCCCTACCTGCGGCTCTCCCTCGACTACCAGAACAACCTCTACGACCGCGACGCGGCCGAGGTGATCGCCGCCCGGCTCGTCCGGGTGCTGGACCAGGTGCTCGAGGACCCGACGACGCCCGTCGGCGCCATGGATGTGCTGTCGGAGCAGGAGCGGGACTGGCTGGTGCGGGGGGTCAACGACACGGCGCACCCGGTGGCCGCGGACACCCTGCCGGGCGCGTTCGAGGCCCAGGTGGAGCGTGACCCCGACCGTGTGGCGCTGATCGGTGAGCAGGAGACGCTGACCTACGGGGAGTTCAACCGGCGTGCCAATCAGCTGGCGCACTGGCTGGCCGAACAGGGCGCGGGCCCCGAGCAGTTGGTCGCGGTGAAGATCCCTCGCTCCGTGGATCTGATGGTCGCGATCTACGCGGTGGTGAAGGCCGGTGCAGCCTATCTGCCGGTGGACCCCGAGCTGCCCGAGGACCGGGTGCGGCACGTGCTGGACAGTGCGCAGCCGCTGCTCGTGCTGGACGAAACACTTCCGGATGTGTCCGGGTACGCGGAGGCGAACCCCGAGCGCGCACTGTCGCCGGACAACGCCGCGTACGTCATCTACACCTCGGGCTCCACCGGTGGTCCCAAGGGTGTGCAGGTGGAGCACCGGTCGATCATGAACCGGCTGAAGTGGGGTCTGGCGCACTTCGACGTCGGTTTCGAGGACCGGGTGCTGCTGAGCACGACGGCGAGCTTCGATGTGTCGGTGCCGGAGCTGTTCGCGCCGCTCCAGGCCGGTGCTGCTGTTGTCATCGCGCGCCCGGACGGGCGCCGGGATCCGGCCTACCTCGCCGACCTGATCCAGCGGGAGCGGGTGACCGGCGCGGACTTCGTGCCCTCCCTGCTGGAGGCGTTCGTCACCGAGCCCTCGGCCAAGGAGTGCAGCAGCCTGCGCTGGATCGAGGTCGCAGGTGAGGCGTTCCCGCCCGCCCTGGCCAACAAGGTCGTCGACCTGCTGCCGGACTGCGGGGTGCACAACCTCTACGGGCCCACCGAGGCATCGGTGGAGGTCACGGCGTGGCAGCACGTGCCGGGTGCCGACCGGGTGCCGATCGGCGCACCGGTGTGGAACACCCAGGTGTACGTGCTGGATGCGGCGCTGCGCCCGGTCGCGCCCGGGGTCGTCGGTGAGCTGTACCTCGCCGGTACCGGGCTCGCCAGGGGCTACCTGGGACAGACGGGGCTGACCGCGAACCGGTTCGTCGCCTGCCCCTTCGGCGAGCCGGGAACCCGGATGTACCGCACCGGCGATGTCGTGCGGTGGAACCAGGACGGACAGGTCGAGTACATCGGGCGGTCCGACTTCCAGGTCAAGGTCCGCGGGTTCCGCATCGAGCTGGGCGAGATCGAGCAGGCGCTGACCGTGCACCCGGAGGTCGAGAGCGCGGTGGTCGTGGTGCGGGAGGACCGCGCCGATGACCAGCGTCTGGTCGCGTACGTGGTCCCGGCGGGCGGCAAGGCGGAGACGAGCGAGCTGGACCTCACGGCCCTGACGGACCTGGTCCGCGAGCACCTGCCGGAGTACATGGTCCCCTCGGCGATCGTGCCGCTCGCCCAGTTCCCCACGACACCGAGCGGGAAACTCGACCGGGGTGCGCTCCCCGCACCGGACCACACCGAAGCCGCGACCGGACGAGGGCCGCGCAACCACAACGAGGAAGTTCTCTGCCGGCTGTTCGCCGAGTTGCTCGGGGTGGAGGAGGTCGGCATCGACGTCGACTTCTTCGACTTCGGTGGGCATTCGCTGCTGGCCACCCGGCTGATCGGCCGCATACGCAACGAGCTCAACGTCGACGTGAAGGTCACCACGGTGTTCCGCAGTCCGACGGTCGCCCAGCTGGCGGCCCGGATCGAGGAGCTGGCCACGTCGAACCGCCCCCGGCTGCGCCCCCAGCTGCGCCCGATGAACGTGTAGGAGTGCGTCGATGATCCCGTTGTCCTTCGCTCAGCGTCGGCTGTGGTTCCTCCACCGTCTGGAAGGCCCGTCCGCGACCTACAACATCCCGTTCGTGCTGCGCCTGGACGGGCCGCTGGACACGGCGGCCCTGGCCGCGGCGGTGACGGACGTCGTCACCCGGCACGAGAGCCTGCGCACCCTGGTCGCCGAGAACGCGGACGGCACGCCGGAGCAGCGGATCCTGCCCCCGCAGGAGGCGGCCCTCCGGTTCCGGGTGGTCGACGTGGCCGCGGACGCGGTGGACGCCGCGCTGCACGAGGCCGCGTGCGAGGGCTTCGACCTGGACACGGAACTCCCCCTGCGGACCACCGTCCTCCGCGTCGGCCCGCAGGAGCACGTGCTGGTGTTCGTCTTCCACCACATCGCCGCGGACGGGGCGTCGATGGCGCCGTTCATGCGGGACCTGCTGTCGGCGTACTCGGCACGCCACCAGGGGAGTGCGCCGAAGTGGGCTCCGCTCGCGGTGCAGTACAAGGACTACACGCTGTGGCAGCGGCAGCTGCTGGGCGACGAAGAGGATCCGGAGAGCATCGCCGCGGCGCAGCTGGGCTATTGGCGCAAGGAACTGGCCGGGGTACCGCAGCCGGTGCAGCTGCCGCTGGACAGGCCGCGGCCGACGGCGGCCGGCCACCACGGCGGCCATGTCGACTTCGAGCTGGACGCGGACCTGCTCACCGGAATCGGGAAGCTGGCCGCGGAGCGCGGCGCCACGGCGCCGATGGTCGCCCAGGCCGTGCTCGCGGTGCTCCTGCACCACCTCGGCGCCGGCAACGACCTGACGATCGGCAGCCCGATCGAGGGGCGCGCCGATGAGCAACTCGACGATCTGATCGGGTTCTTCGCCAACACCTGGGTGCTGCGCGTCGACCTGTCGGAGAACCCTTCGTTCGGTGATCTGCTGGAGCAGGTGCGGGAGCGGGCCCTTGCCGCGTACGACAACCAGGACGTTCCGTTCGAGCGCCTGGTGGAGCTGCTGAGTGCGGACCGCACCACTGCGTACCAGCCGCTGTTCCAGGTGATGCTGGCCTGGCAGTTCGAGTGGTCGCAGGTCGAGATACCGGGTCTGCGGGTCACCCCCGTCCCGGCGGGCACCGGTACCGCGAAGTTCGACCTGTTCTTCAACATCGTCCCGGCCCCGTCCGGGGGTGCGTACGGGCGGCTGGAGTACGCGACGGAACTGTTCGACCACGCCACGGCCGAGAGTCTCGTCGACCGCTACCTGCGCGTGCTGCGGCAGGTGGTCGCCGACTCCGGGACGCGGCTGGGTGAGGTGGACGTGCTCACCGACGCCGAACGGGACTGGCTGACACAGCTGAACGAGACGACGGCACCGGTGCGAGGAGCGACCGTACCCGAGCTGGTCGCCGCCCAGGTGACGCGGACACCGGACGCGACCGCGGTGGTGTCCGGGCAGACCGAGTTGTCGTACCGGGAGCTGGACGCCCGCGCCAACCGGCTGGCTGCGGTACTGCGGGACCGCGGTGTCGGGCCGGACGTCCTGGTCGCCGTCGCACTGCCGCGATCGGCGGACCTGGTGGTCGCGCTGCTCGCGGTGCTCAAGGCCGGCGGCGCCTACCTGCCGGTCGACCCCGACTACCCGGCCGCGCGAGTCGACCTCCTGCTCACCACAGCCGATCCCGCACTGGTACTGACCGACTACGAAGCGGCGGCGACCGTGGCCACGTGCCGGCAGCCCGTCCTTCACCTCGATGACCTGTGCCTCGAGAGCCCCGCTCGCGAAGCCCCGGACGTCCGTATCGGGCCGGACAACCTGGCCTATGTGATGTTCACTTCGGGATCGACCGGGACGCCCAAGGGTGTCGCCGTCACCCATGCCGCCGTGGTCAACGGTGTGCGGGATCTGCGCCGGACCGTGCAGGTCGGGGCGGGGTCCCGGATGCTCGCCGCGACCTCGGTGAACTTCGACGTCTCCGTGTTCGAGATATTCACCGCGCTCACCACCGGAGCGAGCGTCGACATCGTCCGTGACGTACTCGAACTCGCGGAGCGCGGCAGCTGGTCGGGCACCACCATCAGTGCCGTACCCGCGGTGTTCTCCGCGCTGCTGGACCAGGACGTCGAACTCGACGTGCGAACCGTCGTCTTCGCCGGTGAAGCACTCTCGGCCGACCTGGTCCACAAGGTGCACAAGACCTTCCCCGACGTCCGTGTCGTCAACGCCTACGGGCAGACCGAGAGCTTCTACGCCTCTGCCTTCACGCTCCCGCAGCAGTGGACCGAAACCGGCGCGATTCCGGTCGGACAGCCCCTGGCCAACATGCGCACCTACGTTCTGGGGCCGGAGCTGACTCCGGTCCCGCCGGGTGTGGTCGGCGAACTGTACGTCGCCGGCCTGCTTGCCCGCGGCTACCACCAAAACGGCGGGGCGACCGCGGAGCGGTTCGTCCCCTGCCCCTTCGGCCCCGCCGGCACACGGATGTACCGCACCGGCGACCTGGCCCAGTGGGACGGCAACGGCCGGCTGAAATACGCGGGACGGGCCGACACCCAGGCGAAGATCAACGGCATTCGCCTCGATCCGACCGAGATCGAGACCGTCCTCGCCCAGCATCCCGCGATCGGCCAGGCAGCGGTCATGGTGCGCGAGGACCACGCCGGCAGCAATCGACTCGTCGGCTATGTGGCGCCGGTGGGTCACGCCGGTGTTCCGGCGGCGGATCTGCGGCGGTTCGTGGCGGGGCGGCTGCCGGACTACATGGTGCCCGCCCTGTTCGTGGTGCTGGACCGGCTGCCGCTGAACGCGAACGGCAAGCTGGACCGGGCCGCGCTGCCCGAACCGGAGTTCGCCGGCGCCGAGTACCGGGCGCCGCGCAGCGAGGCGGAGCGGGTCCTGGCCGAGGTGTACGCGGACGTGCTCGGCGCCGCGCAGGTGGGCATCGACGACGACTTCTTCACCAGCGGCGGGGACAGCATTCGTTCGATCCAGGTCGTCGCGCGGGCCAAGACGCGCGGTGTGCTGGTCAGCACGCGGGAGATCTTCGAGCACCGCACGGTCGCCCGGCTCGCGGAACTGGTCGAAGGCCGGGAAGAAGAGGAGCGCGTGAGCCTGGCCGAGCTGCCGGGTGGCGGCGTGGGCTGGGCTCCGCTGCCGCCGACCGCCGCGCACGTTCTCGCACTGGGCGGGGGCATCGGCCGGTTCTGCATGTCCGCGATGCTGACCCTGCCCGAGGACATCGGCCGTGCGGGGCTGCTCGCGACCGTGCAGGCCGTACTGGACCGGCACGACGCCTTGCGTTCCCGGCTCGACCGGGCGAAGCCGGGCCTGTGGATGGAGCCGGCCGGCCGTGTGGACGCCGGCCCGCTGGTGCGGGAAGTCCCCTACGCCGACGCCGATGTGCAGGCCGAGCTGGACGCGGCCGCGGACCGGCTGGACCCGGACGCGGGCGTCATGGCGCAGTTCGTGTGGTTCACCTCCGACACGGATGCGGACCGGTTGCTGATCGTGCTGCACCACCTGGTCGTGGACGGGGTGTCGTGGCGGATCCTGGTGCCGGACCTGGTGTCCGCCTGGCAGCAGCTCCGCGACGGTCACACCTCGGCCCAGGCAGGGGTGGGTACCTCGCTGCGCCGGTGGGCGCACGCCCTGGCGGACGAGGCGGCCACCCCCGGGCGGGTGGCGGAACTGCCCGTGTGGCAGGAGATCCTGTGCGCGCAAGACCCTGTGCTGGGAGCACGGGAACTGGACCCCGCGCGCGATGTCGCGGCCACCGTGGACACGGTCCGCGTCCAGGTGCCGGCAGACGTCACGGAGACCCTGCTGAACACGGTGCCCGCGGTCTTCCGCGGCGGCGCCGACGACGGGCTGCTGGCCGGGCTGGCGCTGGCGCTGGCGCGCTGGCGTCGCAAGAGGGGAGTGTCCGGGGCCTCGACGCTGGTGCGGCTCGAAGGGCACGGCCGGGAGGAGCACGTGGTGCCCGGCGCGGACCTGTCGGGCACGATCGGATGGTTCACCGCGATGTTCCCGGTGAGGCTGGACCTGGCGGGCATCGACGTGGCGGACGCGTTCGCCGGCGGTCCGGCCGCCGGACGGGCGATCAAGGCCGTCAAGGAGCAACTGCGGGCGGTGCCGGACAACGGTATGGGCTACGGCCTGCTGCGCCACCTCAACACGGAGACCTCCGCCGCGCTCGCCGGGCAGCCGGAACCGCAGATCGGGTTCAACTACCTGGGCAGGTCCTCCCGTGCGGACATCCCCGAGGAACTGCGTGGCCTGGGCTGGGCACCGGACACCACGCACCGGGGCCTGATCGCCGCGCCCGACGAGGACATGCCGGTGCTGTCGGCGCTGGAGATCAACGCGGTGGCCACCCACACCCTCGCCGGTGACGAGCTGACCGCCTTCTTCGGCTTCCCGACCGGTGTGCTCTCCCGCGGCGAGGTGAGCGAGCTGGCCGGGCTGTGGATCGAGGCGCTGACCGCCCTCGCCCGGCACGCCGTGACACCCGATGCCGGCGGGCTGACCCCGAGCGACGCGCCCCTGGTCGAGGTGGGCCAGGAGGAGATCGACACCTGGGAGGCCCGGTTCGGCAAGCTGGCCAAGGTGTGGCCGACGACACCGGTGCAGTCCGGGATGTTGTTCCACACGATGCTGGCCGGATCCTCGTTCGACGCCTACCACATGCAGCTGGTGTTCCACCTGTCCGGCGAGGTCGACCCGGAGCGGATGCGCCGGGCCGCGCAGGCACTGCTGGGGCGCCATGCCAGCCTCCGCGCGGCGTTCGTCAACCGCGCGGACGGCGATGTGGTGCAGGTGGTGCCGGAGACGGTGTCCCTGCCCTGGCAGCACCTCGACCTGACCGCGGCCGGCGAGGCGGAGCGGACCGAGACGTTCGAGCGGTTCCTCACCCAGGACCGGGCCACCCACTTCGACGTGGGCACCGCACCGCTGATCCGGCTGGCACTCGTCCTCCTCGAGCCCGGCCGGGCCGAACTCGTGCTGACCGCCCACCACGTGCTGATCGACGGCTGGTCCACACCCCTGCTGATGCGGGACCTGCTGCTGCTCTACGCGTCCGACGGCGACCCGACGGGGCTGCCCGGGACCCGCGACTTCGGCGAGTTCCTGTCCTGGCGCGCCCGGCAGGACGAGGAGGAGTCCGCACGGGTGTGGGCGGCCGAGCTCGACGGCATCGAGGAGCCGACCCTGCTCGCTCCCGGCTCCGAGGGCGCGGGCGACAAGGGCGTCGACCAGGTCGACGTCGCGCTCCCGCCCGACGAGGCGCGCGCCCTGGGCCGGCGTGCCGCCGAGCTGGGCGTCACCGTCAACACCCTCGTCCAGAGTGCCTGGGCGCTGCTGCTCGGCCAGCTCACCGGCCGCCGGGACGTGGTGTTCGGTGCCACCGTCTCCGGGCGCCCGCCTGCGGTGACGGACGTCGACTCGATGGTCGGGATGTTCATCAACACCCTTCCCGTACGCGTCGAGTACGCGCCCGGCGACACCCTCGCCGAGGTCCTCACCCGGCTGCAGAGCCGGCAGGCCGGTCTTCTGGACCACCACTACTACGGGCTCACCGAGATCCAGCAGTCCGTCGGCCTGCCGTCCCTCTTCGACACGCTGGTGGTCTTCGAGTCGTACCCGGTCGACCGGGACGCTCTCAGCGCCGCCACCGACGCCGCGGACGGGATCGCCTTCACCGGCCTGCGCCCGTCCACGGCCACCAACTACCCGCTGACCCTGATGGCGGCGGTCGACCCGCACCTCCAGCTCATCCTCCAGTACGCGCAGGGTGTCTTCGACCGGGACACGGTGGAGGTGTTCGCGGCCCGCCTGGTGCGCGTCCTGCGGCAGCTGGCGGCCACCCCCGAGCTGAAGGTCGCGCAGGTCGACGTCCTGGATCCGGCCGAACGCGACCGGCTGCTCGGCGAGTTCAACGACACGGCCGTGCCGACTGCGGACGTCACGGTCAACGGGCTCTTCGAGGCACAGGCGGCGCGGACCCCGGACGAGGCCGCCGTGGTCGCCGAGGGAGAGTCCCTCACGTACCGCGAGGTGAACGCCCGGGCCAACCGCCTGGCGCGCGCACTGGCCGGACACGGGGTGGGCCCGGAGTCGGTGGTCGCGGTGTCGCTGGCGCGGTCGGCGGACCTGGTGGTCGCACTGCTCGCGGTCCTGAAGGCGGGCGGCGCGTATCTGCCGGTCGACCCCAAGTACCCGAGCCAGCGCCTCGAGGCCATCCTCGGGGAGGCGCGGCCGCGCCTCGTCCTGACGGACTCCGCGACGGCCGCGGTGCTGCCGGAGCACGACGCCCCGGACGTCTTCCTCGACGCGCTCGACCTGTCCGGAGACGACACCGGCCTCGAACTGCCGCTCCATGCCGATCAGTTGGCGTACGTGATGTACACCTCCGGCTCCACGGGCAAGCCCAAGGGCGTCGCCATCACCCACGGATGCGTGGTCAACGGCGTGCTGCGGCTCGCCTCCCGTGTGGGCATGGAGCCGGGCAAGCGGCTCCTTGCGGGCACGTCCGTCAACTTCGACGTCTCGGCGTTCGAGATCTTCACGACCCTCGCCACCGGCGGCACCGTCGAAGTGGTCCGGGACGTCCTGGTCCTGGGCGAGCGCAAGGGGGGCTGGAGTGGCAGCGTCATCTCCACCGTGCCGTCCGCCTTCGCCGAACTCGTCGACGAGATCTCCGGTCGCACCAGCGTGGAGACGGTCGTCTTCGCCGGCGAGGCCCTGCCCGCCTCGCTCGTCGAGAAGACGCGGGACGCCTTCCCGGGCGTACGGATCGTCAACGCCTACGGGCAGAGCGAGTCGTTCTACGCCACCGCCTTCACCGTCTGCGGCGACACGCAGGGCTGGGCGGGCAGCGCGCCCGTCGGCACCCCGCTCGGCAACATGCGGGCCTACGTCCTCGGCCCCGGCCTCGCTCCGGTGCCGCCGGGCGTGGTCGGCGAGCTGTACGTCGGCGGGAAGGTGGGCCGCGGTTACCACGGCCGCGCCGAGCTGACCGCCGAGCGCTTCGTCGCCGACCCGTTCGGCCCGTCCGGCTCGCGCATGTACCGCACCGGTGACCTGGCCCGCTGGAACGGCGAGGGCCGGCTGGAGTACGCGGGCCGGGGAGACGCGCAGGTCAAGGTGCGCGGCTTCCGCGTCGAGCCCGGCGAGGTCGAGGCCGTGCTCACCGCACACCCCGGGGTCGCGCAGGCCGCCGTCATCGCCCGCGACGGGCGCGGCAGCAGCACCGGCAAGCAACTGGTCGCGTATGTCGTGCCCGCTGTCACCGGCAACGACCCGACGACCGCCGACCGCCCCGGCCTGGAGCCGAAGGAGCTGCACGGCTTTGTCTGGGAGCGGCTGCCGGACTTCATGGTGCCGTCCGCCTTCATGGTCCTCGACCGGCTGCCGCTCACCCCGAACGGCAAGCTGGACCGGGCCGCGCTGCCCGACCCGCAGTACACCGGCGCCGCCTACCGGGCGCCCCGCACCACCCGCGAGGAGACCCTGGCCAAGCTGTTCGCCGAGGTGCTCGGCGTGGACCGGGTCGGCATCGACGACGGCTTCTTCGACCGCGGCGGGCACTCCCTGCTCGCCACCCGGCTGATCAGCCGCGCCCGCGCCGAGATGGGGATCGAGATACCCATCCGCAAGATCTTCGACCTGCCGACAGTGGCCGCGCTCGCCGCCTGGTCGGAGGAATCGGCTGCTCCCCGTCGCCCCAGTCTGCGCCAGATGTTCGTAAAGGAGTGAAGCAATGATTCCGCTGTCATTCGCACAACGCCGTATGTGGCTTCTGCACCAACTGGAGGGCGGGGCGGCGACCTACAACATCTCGGCGGCGTTCCGGCTGACCGGGTCCCTGGACCAGGCCGCCCTCGTCGCGGCGATCCGCGACGTGGTCGACCGGCACGAGATCCTGCGCACCACGTACGCGACGGACGACGGCGGTGAGCCCTGCTCGCGGATCCTGGCGACGGCGGAGGCGGATCCGCAGGTGCGGGTGGTCGAGGTGGCGCCCGAAGACGTGGCCGGCGCGATCGGCGAGGCCGTTGCGCACCGGTTCGATCTGGCAGCCGAACTCCCGTTGCGGGCAAGCCTGTTGCGCTGCTCGCTCCGGGAACATGTGCTGGTCATGGTCGTCCACCACATCGCCTCGGACGGCAGCTCGAGCGCGCCGATGATGCGGGACCTGATCGACGCCTACACCGCCCGCCAGGACGGCCGGGCGCCGCAGTGGGAGCCGCTGCCGGTGCAGTACAAGGAGTACGCGCAGTGGCAGCGCGAGGTGCTCGGCGACGTGGCCGACCCGGAAAGCCTCGCCGCGGCGCAGGTCGAGTACTGGCGCAAGGAGCTGGCCGGGGTGCCGCAGCCGCTGAGCCTGCCGCTGGACCGCCCGCGGCCCGCGGAAGCGAACTCGCACGGCGACACGGTCCCCCTGGTGGTGGCAGCGGAGGTGGCGGCCGGGCTGCAGAAGCTGGCCGACGAGCGCGGGTCGACCATGTCGATGGTCCTGCAAGCCGCGCTGGCGGTGCTGCTGCGCAAGCTCGGCGGCGGAGACGATGTGACGATCGGCAGTCCGATCGCCGGGCGGACCGACGAAGCCCTGGCCGATCTGATCGGCTTCTTCGTCAACACCCAGGTGCTGCGGGCGGACCTCTCCGGAAATCCGTCGTTCACCCAACTGCTCGCGCAGGTGCGGGACAAGGCGCTGACGGCCTACGAGCACCAGGATGTGCCGTTCGATCTGCTGGTCGAGGCCATCAACCCCGAACGCTCCGCGGCGTACCAGCCGCTGTTCCAGGTGATGTTCGCCTGGCAGAGCTACCAGAAGCCGGACCTCGACATTCCCGGGCTCGAGGTGAGGTTCGAGCAGGCCATCCCGTCGACCGCCATGGTCGACCTGTTCTTCAGCCTGACCGTGGACGAAGCGGGGGCGCTGCGGGGCGACCTCCAGTACGCGACCCAGCTGTTCGACCGCGACTCGGCCGAGGTGATCGCCGCCCGGCTCGCCCGGGTGCTGGAGCAGCTGGCCGCTGATCCGGGTATGTGCGTCGGGGACGTCGACGTGCTCAGTGCAGGGGAGCGGGAGCGACTGGTCACGGAGGTGAACGACGCCGGGAACGACATTCCCGAGGCCACCCTGGTCGAGTTGTTCGAGCGGCAGGCGGCGCAGCGGGCGGACGCGGTCGCGGTGGTCCACGACGGCGCCACGCTCACGTACGGGGAGGTGAACGCCCGGGCCAACCGGCTCGCGCGGCACCTCGTCGCCCGCGGAGTGGGTCCCGAGTCCCTGGTCGGGGTCTGCCTGGAGCGCTCGGCCGATCTGGTCGTCGCACTGCTCGCGGTGCTCAAGGCGGGCGGTGCCTATCTGCCGATCGACCCCGACTCCCCGGCCGACCGCATCGCCTACATGGTCCAGGACGCCCAGCCGGTCCTGCTGGTCACCACCAGCACGACCGGCGCCGCGCAGGACCTGGCCGAGGCCCTTCCCCTGGTCCACCTCGACGGGGCCGGGGCCTTCGCCGAGGAGACGGCCACCGACCTCACCGACGCCGAGCGCCGTACGGTCCTGCGCCCCGGGCACCCGGCGTATGTCATCTACACCTCCGGGTCGACCGGCCGCCCCAAGGGCGTGCTGATCCCGCACCGCAACGTGGTCGGCCTCTTCACCGCCACCGAGGACTTCGCCTTCGGTGCCGACGACGTGTGGACCCTCTTCCACTCCTACGCCTTCGACTTCTCGGTGTGGGAGCTGTGGGGGCCGCTGCTCCACGGCGGACGCCTGGTCGTGGTCCCCTTCGACGTCTCCCGCTCCCCGGCCGACTTCCTCCGACTCCTCGCCCGCGAGCAGGTCACCGTCCTCAACCAGACGCCCTCGGCCTTCTACCAGCTCGTCCAGGCCGACGCCCAGGCTCCCGGCCAGGACCTGGCGCTGCGGTACGTGGTGTTCGGCGGCGAGGCCCTCGACCTGAACCGCCTTGCGGACTGGTACGCGCGCCACGCACCCGATGCGCCGGTGCTGGTGAACATGTACGGCATCACCGAGACCACCGTGCACGTCACCCGCATCGACCTGGACGAGCACTCCGCCGCCCGCCACCGCGGGGCCAGCGTGATCGGCCGGGCCGTCCCGGGCCTGCGCGCCTACGTCCTGGACAGCAACCTCAGGCCGACGCCCACCGGCGTGACCGGGGAGCTGTATGTGGCGGGCTACGGTCAGGCCCGCGGTTACCACGGCCGGCCGGAACTGACCGCGGGACGGTTCCTCGCGTGCCCCTTCGGCGAGCCGGGCGAGCGGATGTACCGCACCGGCGATCTGGTCCGCTGGAGCAAGGACGGTCAACTGGAGTATGCGGGGCGAGCCGATTCCCAGGTGAAGATCCGGGGTTTCCGGATCGAGCTGGGTGAGATCGAGCAGACGCTGGCCGGGCATCCGGGTGTGGCGCAGGCGGTGGTCGTGGTCCGCGAGAACCAGGAGGGCGACAAGCGCCTCGTGGGTTATGTGGTGCCCGAGCCCGATGCCGCGGCGGCCGATGCCGGTGAGCTGTCCGAGTACCTGCGGGGGCGTCTGCCCGACTACATGGTGCCGTCCACGGTGATCTCGCTGCCGGAGATTCCGCTGACCTCGAACGGGAAGCTCGACCGACGAGCACTGCCCTCCGAGGACACGGACACCGTGGTCGGCCGAGAGCCGCGCAACGCCTACGAGGAAAAGCTGTGTGCCCTCTTCGGCGAGCTGCTCGGCCGGGAGAAGGTCGGTATCGACGACGGCTTCTTCGCGCTCGGCGGGCACTCACTCCTGGCCACCCGGCTCAGCGTCCGCATCCGCAAGCAGTTCGACATCGACATTCCCATCAGGACGATCATCAAGTACCCCACGGTGGCCGAGCTGGCCGCGCTGATGCTCGCCGGCGGCGTTCCCGCCGACGACGCCGACACGTTCGCGGTCGTACTGCCGTTGAACAGCGATCCCGGCACGGGGAAGCCGCCGGTGTGGTTCTTCCACGGCGGGGGCGGGCTGGGCTGGGCTTACTACAGCTTCGTGCTGCACCTGCAGGACCGGCCGGCCTACGCCCTGCAGTCCCGCGGCTCCGACGGCGTGGAGCCGCGGGCCGGCTCCGTCAAGGAGATGATCGACGACTACGTCACCCAGATCCTGAAGATCCAGCCGGAAGGGCCCTTCAACCTGATCGGCTGGTCCTACGGCGGCACCGTCGTGCAGGCCGTCGCCGACGCGCTCGACCGGCGTGGCCACGAGGTCGCCCTGGTGGCCGTCCTGGACGCCCAGCCGGGGGGCCACGGGTTCACGCAGGTGCACGCCGGCAAGGAGTCGTCGGACTACCGGGCGGAGCTCGAGGACGACTTCAGCCAGTACATACGCATGGGCAACCGGCAGGGCTTCCTGGACACCATGTCGAAGGTCCTGGCCAACAACACGGCGCTCATGATGGATTTCGAATCGCCGGTCTACCGCGGCGATGTGCTGTATTTCAACGCGACGCTGGAGGACCAGTCGTACGCGCACCTGTGGCGGCCGTACGTCCTCGGTTCCCTCGAGGTGCACGACGTGCACGCCACGCACCACGAAATGCACATGCCCGCGCCCGTGGCCGAATTCTTCGAGATCGTGGGCCGCAGGCTGGCGTAGCGACGGCCGGACATCTTTTTCCCGGAACCGGTTCGGCGCATTCCTGGAACCGGTTCGACAGACGATCGAATGGATGATGGGGGTTGGTCGGGGTGACAGAACCCGGCGTGTCCGCGGAACACGGGGATCAGACCACGCTGTTGTGCGTGCCGTTCGCGGGAGCAGGTCCTTCTTTCTTCCACCCGTGGCGGGAGCTGTCCGCCGGCCGGTGGCGAGTGACCTCGGTCGAACTGCCGGGCAGGGAACGGCGGATCCTCGAGACGCCGTACCGGAATGTCGTCGAAGCGGCCAAGGAGTCGGTGGACGACATCGTCGCGGACCTCGGCGCAGGGGCGCGGACCGTGCTGTTCGGGCACAGCCTGGGCGCGGTGCTCGCGTACGAGCTGGTGCACCTGCTGAGCACGCGCGGTGTGCACGTCGAGCGGCTGGTCGTCAGTGGTTCGCCGGGGCCGTGGACACAGCGCGAGAGGCGGGCGGCGGGGCTCCCGGACGAGGAGTTCCTCGCCAGGGTCGAGGAGTTCGCGGGGTTCCGGCACGAGGCCCTCGACCACCCGGAGATGCGTGAACTGATTCTCCCCGCACTGCAGGCCGACTGCGAGATGCACGAGAGCTACGTACCGAGCACCGACGAACCGGTGTCGGTGCCGATCTGCTCGCTGCGGGGCAGCTCCGACGGCCTGGTCACCGCGGAAGAGGCTCAGCAGTGGCGGACGGCGACCACGGGTGAATTCAGCTATGCGGAATTCCCGGGCGATCACATGTACCTGGTCGATCACGGCCGCGAGGTGCTGGACATGATCGAAGCGGAGAGGAAAGCGGAGGCATGAGAAGTTCAGCGATCGCAGTTTCAGGGCTGCGCAAGGCATATGGCGACAAAGTCGTGCTCGACGGCATCGGCTTCGATGTCGCCGCGGGATCGATCTTCTCCCTGCTCGGCCCGAACGGGGCCGGCAAGACGACGACGGTGAACGTCCTGACGACGTTGATGAAGGCCGACGCCGGGACGGTGCGGGTCGCCGGTCACGATGTAGTGACCGCGACCAAGCAGGTGCGCGCGGCCATCGGTGTGACCGGTCAGTTCGCCGCGGTGGACGATCTGCTGTCGGGCCGGGAAAACCTGCAGCTGATGGCGGACCTGAAGCGCGTGCGCTCCGGTGACCCGGTCGTCACGCGGCTGCTGGAGCGCTTCGACCTGGTGGAGTCGGCGGACAAGCCGGCGGCGACCTACTCCGGCGGTATGCGCCGGAAGCTGGACCTGGCGATGACGCTGGTCGGCAATCCGCAGATCATCTTCCTGGACGAGCCGACGACGGGTCTCGACCCGCGCAGCAGGCGCGCGATGTGGGGGATCGTCCGCGAGTTGGTGGCCGAGGGCACCACCATCTTCCTGACCACCCAGTACCTCGAGGAAGCCGACCAGCTCGCCGACCAGGTCGCGGTGCTCAACCAGGGCCGCCTGGTCGCCCAGGGCACCCCCGAGGAGCTCAAGCGCCAGATCCCCGGCACCCACGTCCGATTCCGGTTCGCCGACCTCTACGAACTCGACGCGGCGGCACGGGTCCTGGCCGGATCCGCGCGCGACGACGAGGAGCTGACCCTGCGGGTGCCCAGCAACGGTGAGTCGAGGTCGCTGCTGGCCCTGCTGAGCCGGCTGGAGGAGCACACGATCAACGCCCAGGAGTTCTCCGTGCACACGCCGGACCTCGACGACGTCTTCCTGGCCCTGACCGACCCCACGAGCACCGACCCCACGAGCACCGAGCACACGAGCATGGAGGTGATCGCACAGTGAGCACTGTCCCGACGCCGTTGGCCGATTCGTCGATCATGTTGCGCCGCAACCTGAAGCACACCGTGCGCAACCCCGTCACGGTGTTCCAGGCGGTCCTGTTCCCCATAGTGATCATGCTCATGTTCGTCAAGGTGTTCGGTGGTGCGTTCAGCGTCGGCGACGACTACATCGACTACGCGACGCCGGGGCTGCTCGTGATGGCCATCAGCTACGGGCTGGGGGCCACCGCGACGGCCGTGAACTCCGACATGACCAAGGGCGTCATCAACCGGTTCAAGGTCATGGACGTCTCCCGCGGTTCCGTGCTGACCGGGCACGTCATCGTGACCACGCTGCGCTGCCTGGTGGCCTGCGCGGCCATCATCGGCGTGGCCTTCGCGATGGGGTTCGACCCGGCTGCGAGCGCCCTCGACTGGCTCGGCGCGATCGGTGTCATCGTGCTGCTCAGCTTCGCGGCCGGCTGGCTCACCGTCGCCCTGGGGCTGGCCGCGAAGACCGCGGAGTCGGCGGGCATGGCCACCGTTCCGCTGATCATGCTGCCGTTCCTGAGCAGCGCGTTCGTGCCCGCGGACACGATGGGGGCCGGCATGCGGCAGTTCGCGGAGTACCAGCCCTTCACCCCGATCATCGAGACGCTGCGCGGGCTGCTCGCGGGCAACCCGTCGAGCGGCGACGCGATCGTGGCCGTCGCCTGGTGCGCCGGGTTCGCCCTCCTCGGCTACGTGTGGGCGGTCTCCACGTTCAAGAAGCGAGCGTGACCTCGACCAGCCCAGACCAACTGGTCACTCTCCCCTCCCGAGCCGCCTCGGCGAACCACATGCCGCCGAGGCGGCACTGCGACTTCGAGTCCGTCGGCGAGGTGACCGAGCGGGTCGTGCGTCACCGCGCGGATATTCGCCCGCTCCGCTTCGTCGGCTAGCGCGCCACGCGGTAGCGGAGGTAGACGACTCCCGAGCTGAAGGTGCGGGTCTCGACGAGTTCGAGATCCACCCGGCGCTCGCGCCGGGGAAAGAACGGAATGCCACCGCCGACCAGCACCGGGTAGACCCTGGCCCGGTACTCGTCGATCAGGCCCGACGCGGCGGCCTCGGCGGCGAGAGTCGCGCCGCCGATCGCGATGCCGCCCTCCCCCGGCTCGGCTCGCAACCGCTCGATCTCCTTCGCCAGGCCGCCGGAGGCCAGGCGGGCATTGCCCCGCACCGCCGACAGCGTGGTGGAGAACACCACCTTCGGGAGCCGCTTCCAGATCGCGGCAAACTCGAGCATGGAGTCGTCGAGCGATGGATCCTGGTCGGTGGTCTCCCAGTACAGCATCGTCTCGTACAGCCGTCGTCCCAACAGGTGGACGCCGAGCGCTCGTACCTCGTCGGTGGCAAAGCGAAAGACCTCCTCGTCGGGCGCCGTCCAGTCGAAGTCGCCGTCCGGCCCGACGATGTAGCCGTCAAGTGAGACGCCCATCGAATAGGTCACGCTGCGCATCAGAAGTCCTCTCGGTAACGGGTTCGACAGTACGACCGCAGTGATCAGGAGCGTCCTGACCTGCGGCGGAGCGAGGCGGGCCACTCGGCGAAGCCTGAGCCCATGGCCGACACTCCGCCCCACATTGACGAAACGTAACCACGCCAAAGCACAGAGTCACCATTGATCGGGTAGTGACAAAAGCCGCAAATATCAGTGAATGCTTTGCTCTGGTCGGACATTCGGTCATCGTCGTGGGGACCCGTCGTTGCCATTTCGACATGGCCAGCAACGCCAGGAGCAAGTACAGAATGCCGAACCCGAAGTCCGTCCGCCTGCTGCGCCGTGCGGCTCTCGGCTGCACGGTGGCCGTCTCGTTCGCCCTGGCCGGCATCGGTACGAGCGCAAGCGCCGCATCCGACGTCAGCGCAAAGGCCGCTCCTGCCCACTCCCCAAGCGCTTCGATCGCCTACAAAGCGGCGACGGGCGGCCGGACCGTGGCACTCACCTTCGACGACGGCCCAGGGCCGGCCACCGGTCAGATCCTGGACTTGCTCGCGCAGTACCACGCCCAGGCGACCTTCTGCCAGATCGGCAAACAGGCCGCCGCCAACCCTGCCCTGGTCAAGCGCATCATTGCCGACGGCCACCGGCTGTGCGACCACACCGTGGACCACCCCCAGCCGATGCACACCCTCCCGCACGATCAGCAGGTCCACGAGATCACCGCAGCCAAGGACATGATCAGCAAGGCTGGTGGGCCAGACACTCGGATCACGTGGTTCCGTGCCCCCGGCGGCGACTTCAGCCCCGAAAACCGCCAGATAGCCGTGCAAGCCGGTCTGCGCCCGCTGGGCTGGACCGTCGACACCCGCGACTGGACGCACCCCGGCGCCGCCTCGATCCTTGCCACCGCGAAACGGGAACTGCGTCCCGGCGGCATCATCCTCATGCATGACGGCGGCGGCGATCGCAGCCAGACCGTGGCAGCCCTGCGCAAGCTGCTCCCCTGGCTGACCGAGCAGGGCTACAGGTTCAGCCTTCCCACAAGCTGACGCGGCGGGACGCTTTCGCCTGACGTCACCTTAAGGCGTGCGTGTACGCGTCGCGGGGGTGCCCCTCGACCCGAGACCGGTCCTGGTCACGAGAGTGGTCCCAGGATCTCCTGGGACTCGATGAGTCCCTGCTCGCTGGGGGCCTCACCGTCGCCGAAGACGCGTGCGGCCTGCCGGGCCCGGAATGCGAGGTGTGCTTCGGCGGGCTTGGCGTAGCCGTGGCGGGCGCGGGCTTCTGCGGGGGTCAGTACTTCCTCCTTACGGGGAGGAATGCCGAGCTTGACCGGCGCAATCACCGCGACCGTGGAGGGCGAGATCCTGCCCAGCAGGCGCAGTTCGACCTCGGGGTTGAGGTGGGCGAGCGCGAAGGCCGTCTTCATGACGGGCACGATGAGCAGGTCGAGGAGGCGTGACTGCCGGATCCCTGCCATGTCGCGCATCCAGCGCGGCATGGTGGCGATCGTGGCGATCCGCTGTGCCTTCGCGACAGCCAGACTCGCCGGCTTCGCCCAGCGCGGCGTCGGCGGCAGGACGAGCTCGCTCCTGAGCAGGTGGTTCATGGCCTGCCGGGCGATCGGGCTGGCGGCCAGCTGCGGGCGCATCCGTTCGAAGTACGCCCGGACGCCTTCACGGCTGCGGGGTATGTCGTCGGGGGAGCACGTCTGCAGTTCCGCGGCGAGCGCGCATGCCTCCCAGTACTCCTTCTCCTCCTGCGCGGAGAGCTTCCCGGGCCCGTACTTCTCGTATGCGTAGAGGATCGAGTGCCAGCCGGTGAGCTGGATCCACAGCTGCGAGGCGGGGTCGTTGGCATCGTAGGTCCCGCCGCCGTAGGGTAGCCGGCCGATCGCCTTGGAATGGACCTTGACCAGGACGTCCGCGGCCTTGCACACCTCCCGCGAACCGGCGAAGGCCACCATCGCGAAGTACCTCAGGGTCCGGTCGTAGCGAGTGCGGGAGCGCTGGTAGATGCCCTGGGTCGCGTGGACGGCGGCCACCAGCGGCGGGTCGAGTTCCTCCACCACCACGGCTCGTTGGAAACCCACCGTCGGCGCCGTCGGATAGCTCCAGACCTTCCACACCACCGAGCCCGGACCGAAGAAGCCGTAGTCCTCGTGCGGTTCGATCTCACCGCGCTTCAGCTTCGCCATGGAGCCGCTCCTCGTGCGTCCGCGGCGTACGCCGCCCTCAATTACGACACTGCTGTCTTAAATTAAGACACGCATGTCGTAAACTGCCAAGGTGTCTGCGTCCCCCTCTTCGTCCGCCTCGTCCTCCGCCTCTTCGGAAGACCGGCCACGCAAGCGGCGCCCCTACGCCCCGCGCGTCCCGATCGAGCAACGCCGCGAGCAGCTGCTCGACGCCGCCCTCGCCGTGATCGTGAACGAGGGCTACGACCGGGTCTCCATCGATGCCATCGCGAAGAGGGCCGAGGTCGCACGGTCGGTGGTCTACGGCGCCTACGAGAATCTCGACGCCCTGCTGAGCGCCCTGCTCGACCGGCAGCAGGCACGCGCCTTCGAACGGCTTCTCCAGACGATTCCCGACCTGCACGGCCCGCGCGACCCGGCCGCGTTCGTCTCCGAGGCGGTGCGCAGGATGTCCGCGATGCTCCGCGAGGACCCGGACACGTGGCGGCTGATCCTGCTGCCCCCGGGCAACATGCCCACGGTCGTCCGCGACCGCATCGAGGCGGACAGGGAACGGTTCCGGCTCCGGGTCGAAGCATGGATCTCCCTCGCCCTGGCCGACCGGAGCGGCCCGACGCCCGGCCCGCAGCTCGATGCGCAAGTCCTCGCCCACGCGCTCGTCGCCTGCGCGGAACACTTCGGCCGCCTCGCGCTCACCGATCCCGGCAGGTTCGACCCATCGCGCCTGATCGGCCAGCTACAGGTGATCCTCGGCGCCGTCTTGCCGCGGATGCGTTGACGGCAGCCGGGCGCGGCTTCCCGGCAGCGGCTTCGGTCCTGCCGCAACGGCGGCCCGTCGAGTGGGCCGCCGTTGGTGTGCGGCTGGTCGGTTCTTGTCGTGCAGGCGGCCGTCAAGACCACAACCAGGTCTTGACGGCCGCCGTCACGCGAGCCCCGGATTGACCAACCGGTCCCGTGGACCGGTCACTTGGGGCGGCGTCTCACCCCCGCGGGGCCGGACCGCACCAGGTGGCGAGGGCGGTTCGGAGCGCGGAGGTGTCGGGCGTGCCGTCGGTGGCGGCCGCCCAGGCGACATGGCCGTCGGGGCGGATGAGGAGCGCGGCGGGAGCGGGGATCTCGCCGAGGGCCGGGACGAGCCAGTGGTCGTCCTCGCTCTGCGCCTCTACGAGGCCGACGCGATCGGCCCAGCCCGCGACGGCGGCCGCCACCTCGGTGCTGTCGCGCAGGTTGAGCAGTACGGGGCGGCCGGCGTGCAGCAGCTCGTAGACGCGGGTGGCGCCGTCAGCCGTCTTGAGGTCGGCGTCGGGGACCCGGCGGCCCGCCAGCGGGTGGCTGCCGTCCACCGGGTACCGGATGTCCAGTGCGGTGAGCATGCCGCGCAGATACCGGTTGACGTCGTCGAACACCATGAGGGAGCTGAACACGTCGCGCAGCGCGTCCGTCTGGGGGCCGGGGCGGACCAGGGCCGACTGCGCCCGGGTGTTGTGCAGAACGCGCTCCGCGACGGGGTGGCGCTCGGCGTGGTAGCTGTCCAGCAGGCTCTCCGGCGCCTGGCCGCGCACCACCGAGGCGAGCTTCCAGCCGAGGTTGACCGCGTCCTGCACCCCCATGTTCAGCCCTTGCCCGCCGGCCGGGAAGTGGATGTGCGCCGCGTCGCCCGCGAGCAGCACCCGGCCCTGCCGGTACCGGGCGGCCTGCCGTGCGGCGTCGTTGAACCGGGAGACCCACCGGGGGTTGCGCATGCCGAAGTCGGTGCCCGCGACCCTGACCAGGGACTCCCTCAGCCGCTCGAACGTCGGGGTTTCGTCGCGGTCCGCGACGCGGTCGAACTCGGATGTGATCACCCGGTGCCAGCCCGGCTCGAAGGCGATCGCCGAGTAGTCGCCGCCCGGAGTACGCCGCACCCAGACGTAGTCCTCGGGCAGATCGGGGAGTTCGACGTCGCCGATCAGCGCGGTCATCGTCGCCTCGGTGCCGGGGAAGTCGATGCCCGACAGCTTGCGCACCGTGCTGCGCCCGCCGTCGCAGCCCACGAGGTAGCGGGCGCGCAGCGTCGCAGGCGTCGCCTCCTCGGTACGCAGCTCGACCGTCACGCCGGACCCGTCCTGGCGGATCCCGCTCACCTCGGACGACCTGCGCACCCGCACGCCGAGCTCGGCGGCCCACTCCTCCAGCAGCCGCTCGATGTCGGACTGCAGGATCATCAGCGGGTAAGGGTGCCTGGACTCGAACTCGTCGAATTCCAGATAGAGGCCGGAGAAGTGGCCCACCGGCTGCAGTTCGCCGATCGCCAGGAAGCGATCCAGGATTCCGCGCTGGTCGAGCACCTCCAGGGTGCGGGAGTGCATCCCGCCGGCCCGCGACTCGCCCGTGCGCTCCGCGAGCCGCTCGACCACGACCACGTCGACGCCCGCCAGCCGCAGCTCGCAGGCGAGCATCAGGCCCGTCGGCCCGGCGCCCGCGATCACCACGTCCGCGTCCATGCCGGTGTGTCCCACGTCGTTCCCCCTCACTCCACTGGTCTCCAACGTCGTCAGACCACCTGTCCCGCCGGCGGGACGCTCCTACGGGGAGCGGATGTTCCGAGGGCGTCAGCATGCAGGCCCGCCGGGCCGCTCTCAACCCCACCGGCCGGCGAGCACCGCACACCACCAACACGGTGTGAACGGACGCGAATTCACGCGACACTCCATTCGGCCATTCAAAGAATTTGTCTCGCCGGCGGGACAGCGTAAGTGGCCCCCAGTGGTCGTAAAGGCGGTGACGGTCCGAAGACAGGGCCGGAAACGACGCGAGCGGGCATTCCCGGTCGGCGGAGGAAGGAAAGACTGGCAATGGAATCGTCGCAAGCCGCGCCTTCGAGCGCGCCGGTGTCGCTGGTACAGGAAATTGCGGAGCTGTGGGGGGAACACCTCAACGGCCGCGAGGTCGGGGCGGATGACGACTTCTTCGCGCTCGGCGGCAATTCGCTGACCGGAATCAAGATCATCGACCGGGTGTCGCAGGACTACGGCGTCCGGCTGTCCGTGCGCGACTTCTACCTGGCGCAGACCCCCGCCCGGGTCGCCGAGCTGATCGAGCAGGGGAGGGCGGCGGCGTGAGGTTGACGCCTGGTCCCGGGCGCGACATCGACCTCGACAGCGTCGACCTGTTCGACCTGGACCTCTACACATCGGGCGACCCGCACCCGATCTGGGACGTGATGCGGGTCAAGGCGCCCCTGCACCACCAAGTCCTGCCGGACGGCCGGGAGTTCTGGTCGGTGACCCGCTACGAGGACGTCTGCCGCGTGCTCGGCGACCACCGGGAGTTCACCTCGGAGCGCGGCACGGTGGTCACCCACCTCGGGCAGGACGACGTCGCGGCGGGCAAGCTGCTGACGTCCACCGACCCGCCGCGGCACACCGAGGTCCGCAGGCCGATCGGCGCCAAGCTCACCGCGCGGGCGGTGAAGTCCTGGGAGGACCGCATCCGGCGGTCGATCGTGCGCTTCCTCGAACCGGCGCTCGACGGTGACACCTTCGACCTGGCCGAGCGGGCGCTGCTCCTCCCGGCCATCGTCACGGGCCCGCTGCTGGGGATCCCGGAGAAGGACTGGGAAGAACTCGTCCAGCTGACCGCGATGGTGACGGCTCCCTCGGACCCGCACTTCCAGCACGGCAGCGAAGCCGCGACGCTGGCCATCTCCCACCACGAGCTCGTCACCTACGTCACCGAGTGGGTCAGGCGGCGGCGGGCGGCCGGAGGTGAGGACGACAGCCTGCTCGACCACCTCATGAGCGTCCGCGCGGGAGACGCGCCGCTGACCGACGAGGAGATCGCCCTCGACGGCTACAGCATTCTCCTGGGCGCCAACGTGACGACGCCGCACACCGTCTCGGGCACGGTGCACGCGCTCATCGAGCGGCCCGAGCAGTTCGAGAAGGCGCAGGCCGACCTGTCGCTGGTCCCGAACCTGGTCGAGGAAGGGCTGCGCTGGACGTCGGCCGCGTGCAACTTCATGCGGTACGCGGTGGACGACGTGCAGATCGGCGGGGGCACGATCCCGGCCGGTGGCGCGGTCGTGGCGTGGATCGGGTCGGCCAACCGGGACGAGTCCCAGTTCCCCGATCCGCACACCTTCGACATCACGCGCAGCGGTGCGAAGCGCCAGGTCGCGTTCGGGTTCGGGCCGCACTTCTGCATCGGGGCACCGCTGGCCCGGATGACGCTGCGCATCTTCTTCGAGGAACTGCTCCAGCGGTTCGGACCGATCGAGCTCGCCGGCGAACCGCAGCACCTGCGGTCGTACTTCATCGCCGGGATGACCCACCTCCCCATCGTCGCCCAGAAACGACAGACGCCATGACATCCGGCTCCACCACCGCCACCTCGCCGTGGTTCGTCCGGCCGCAGTCCACCGGGCACCCCGCCCGGATCTTCTGCTTCCCCTTCTCCGGGTCCGGGGCGTCGGCCTTCAGCGCCTGGCCGGCCGCGATCGACGACGCCGAGGTCTGCCCGGTGCAGTTCCCCGGCCGCGAGAACCGGCTGGCCCATCCCCACTACGGCACCTACGAGAACCTTGCCGCCGCCCTGGTCGAACCACTGGTGCCGCTGCTCGACCGGCCGTATGCGTTCTTCGGGCACTGCGCGGGCGCGCTGCCCGCGTACGAGACCGTGGTCCGGCTCGCCGCACTCGGCCTGCCCGGGCCGGGCTGCCTCTTCGTGTCGGGCCAGCCGGCCCCGCACGACGCCTCGCGCGACCGGATGCTCACCATGACCGAGCCCGAACTGCGCGCCGAGCTGGAGTCGTTCATCCGCAGCCGCGGGATCGAGCCGCGGCCCGACATGATCGACATGGGCCTGGCCGTGCTGCTCCGCGATCACGCCGCCGCGGGCGCGTACCGGCGCGAGGAGCCGGTCGCGGTGCCCTGCCCCATCGTCGTACTGCACTGGCGGGACGACCCCGACGTGAGCCTCGACGAGCTTCAGGGGTGGCGTCAGTACTCGGATTCGGTCGAATTCCGGGTGGTCGACGGCGGCCACTACGACTTCATGGATGCGCCGGAGGAACTGCGGAAGCTGTTGACCTGTTGGCGGTGAAAGCAGTGCAGCCCGTAAGAGCCGTACGCCGAGGGAACCGGAAGGGGTTCGTATGAGTGGCGCAGCCACTGATATTGCCGTCATCGGGATGTCGTGCCGCTTCCCCGGTGTGCACAACCCGGGTGAGTTCTGGCGCTTGCTGCTGGACGGGAAGTCGACCATCGGAACGTTTCCCGGGCATCGGGCGGCCGGCTCGGACCACATGTCTCACCCGGACGCCGCCACGGTGAACTCGGGTTCGTTCCTCGATTCCATCGACGGGTTCGACGCGGAGTTCTTCGGAACGCCTTCGGCGGAGGCGGCCGCCATGGACCCCGTGCAGCGGCTCGGGCTGGAGCTCGCCTGGGAGGCCGTCGAAGACGCCCGTGTTCCGGCGGCCGCGCTCGCGGGCCGCGAGATCGATGTCGTGGTCGGCGCCGCGCCCTCCGGGTACGAGCTGCTGCGCAAGCTGTCCGGCAGCGACCAGGACGACCCCTACGCCGCGCTCGGCTCGAGCGGTGCGTTGATCGCGAACCGGATCTCGAGCCTGTTCGACGTCCGCGGCATGAGTTTCTGCGCGGACTCGGGCCAGTCCTCCTCACTCGTGTCGCTGGCGCTGACCTGCGAACGGATCCGGAGCGGCGCGGTCGACATGGCGATCGCGGGCGGTGTGCACCTGATCGTCGATCCGGAAGCGGGACTCGGCCTGGCGAACCTGGGCGCCTTGTCGCCCGACGGCCGCTGCTTCCCCTTCGACGAACGGGCCAACGGCTTCGTCCGGGGAGAGGGCGGGGCGTTCGTCCTGCTGAAGCGGCTCGACCTCGCCGTCGCCGAGGGTGATCACATCTACGCGGTGGTGCGCGGCTGGGGCGTCGGCAGTGGTGGTGCGTCCTCCCGGATGCCGGACCCCAGCCCCGGCGGGCAGGCGGCAGCCGTGCTGTCCGCTCTCCAGCGCGCGGCTGTCGCGTTCGACGGTGTCGACTACGTCGAGGCCCACGGCACCGGCACCCGGCTCGGCGACCCGGCCGAGATATCCGGTCTGCGCGAGGTGTTCCGGGAAACCGGTCGCAGCCGCCCCCTGACGATCGGCTCGGTGAAGGCGAACGTCGGGCACCTGGAGCCGGCCGCGGGCATCGTCGGCTTCGTGAAGGCAGCGCTCTGCCTGGATCGCGCCCACCTGGTTCCGAATCCGGACTTCCGGACTCCGAACCCCGCCGTCCCCGACTTCCAGGAGGACTTCGAAGTGCTCCGGGCCGCGCGGCCCTGGCCGAGCGCGCCGGGCCGGCCGCGGCGGGCCGGGGTGTCGTCGGTCGGGATGGGCGGCACCAACGCGCACGTGATCCTCGAACAGGCACCCGAGGCGCGGACGGAACCCCGTGCCGCGGATGAGGACCTGGCCTGCGCGGGCGGGTCCGGGACGGTGCCGTGGGTGCTGTCGGCGCGGACGGAGCCGGCACTGCGGGAGCAGGCGGCGCGGTTGCGGGATCTCGTGGCCGCGGACGCGACGCTGTCGGCAGCCGACGTGGGGCATTCGCTGGTGTCGACGCGGTCCTCGTTCGAGCACCGGGCGGTGGTGCTGAGCGGTGGCCGCAAGGAGGCGCTGGCCGGTCTCGATCTGCTGGCGGCGGGCGGTGATTCGGCGCGGGCGGTTCGCGGGGTGGCCGCGGGACCGGTGGGTCCGGTCGTCTTCGTGTTCCCCGGCCAGGGGTCGCAGTGGCTGGGCATGGGGAGGCAGCTGTACGCGGAGTCGGAGGTCTTCGCGCACGCGATCGACGAGTGCGCGCGTGCTCTGGAGCCGTGGCTGGACTGGTCGTTGGTCGACCTGGTGACCGGTGCGCCGTCGGCGCCGTCGCTGGAGCGCGGGGATGCCGTGGTCCAGCCGGCGCTGTTCGCGATGATGGTGTCCCTGGCGCAGGTGTGGCGGTCGCTGGGCGTGGTCCCCGACGCGGTGGTGGGGCACTCGCAGGGAGAGATCGCCGCGGCCTGCGTGTCGGGTGCGCTCTCCCTCGAGGACGCGGCGCGGGTTGTCGCCCTGCGCAGCCAGGCCTTGACCGAGCTGGCCGCCCTGGGCGGGATGAACGCGGTGGCCGCGCCCCTCGCATGGGTCGAGGACCGGTTGGGGCAGTGGTCCGGGCGGCTCTCCGTGGCGGCGGTCAACGGGCCGGCTTCCGTGGTGATCTCCGGGGACCTCGAGGCACTGGACGAGTTCGCCGCGCGGGCGGCCGGTGACGGTGTCCGGGTGCGCCGGGTCAGAATCGAGTACGCGTCCCACTCCCACCAGGTCGAACGCATCCGTGATCGTGTGCTCGAGGCCGCCGCGGGTGTCTCGCCCAGGGAAACAGCGGTGGCGTTCCACTCCACGGTCACCGGGGGGCTGCTCGACACGCGCCTGCTCGACAGCTCGTACTGGTACGACAACCTGCGCTCGACGGTGCGGTTCGGCGAGGTCGTCCAGGACCTGATGCGTGAGCGCGGTGGTGTGTTCGTGGAAGTCAGTCCGCATCCCGTGCTCCAGGTCGCGATGGAGGAGACCGCCGACGCGCTGGCGGCCGGGCCGGTGGTGGTGAGCACCCTGCACAAGCGCGACGGGAGTGCGGGCAGGGTCCTGGCATCGCTGGCCGAACTGCACGTGCGTGGTGTGCCGGTGAACTGGAAGGCGGTGTTCGCCGCGGACCGGCCGCGCCGGATCGACCTGCCGACCTACGCGTTCCAGCGGCAGCGGTACTGGCTGACAGCACCCGAGGACACCGACACCACGCACCCGGGTACCTGCGCGCATGCGAGCGGACCAGGCATGAGCACCAGGGCAGCGGACCTGGATTCGGAAGCATCGGTCCTCACGCTCGTGTGCGCCGAAACGGCAGCGCTGCTGAGCGCGAAGGACGCGGATCTGACGGGCGCCGATCTCGCGCCCAGGTCGGCCGAGACCTTCAAGGACCTGGGCTTCGACTCCTCGATGGCCGTGCGGCTGCGCAACCGGCTCACCGCGGCGGCCGGGGTGCGGCTCCCGGCCACCGTCGCGTTCACCTACCCCACTCCACAAAAACTCGGTCGCCACCTCTTCTCCCTCCTCGAACCGGAGGCGCCCGACGCCCCGGAAACGGTGGCGGAAACGAGCCTGGAAAGCCGTAGTGATGATGATTTGTACGAATTGATCGACCGCGGATACGTGTAGCAACACCGTTCGTCTAAGCAACCGTTGGGGGAGGCCCTGGTGGAGGATGTCGACAAGCTCCGGTCCTACTTGCGACGCGCCGTCGGCGACGCGCAGCAGCTGCGCGAGCGCGTGCGCGAGCTGGAGGAGTCCGCTCGCGAGCCCATCGCGGTCGTGGGTGTGGGGTGTCGCTTCCCGGGTGGGGTGACGTCCCCCGAAGGGCTGTGGGGAGTCGTTTCCGACGGTGTGGACGCGATCGGCGACTTCCCGCAGGACCGTGGGTGGGACCTGGAGGCGCTGTACGACCCGGACCCCGAGGCGCACGGCAAGACGTACACGCGCTCGGGTGGATTCCTGGCTGATCTCGCGGAGTTCGACGCGCCGTTCTTCGGCATCAGCCCGCGCGAGGCGCTGGCGATGGATCCGCAGCAGCGGTTGATGCTGGAGACGTCGTGGGAAGCGCTGGAACGGGCGGGCATCGACCCGGCCGGGTTGCGAGGTTCGGCCACCGGGGTGTTCACCGGGATCTACGCCGTCGACTACGGCCCGCGCATGGGCGGCGGAGCAGCCGGCGAAGCAGAGGGTTTCGCGAGCACGGGGACGTACACCAGCGTGGCCTCGGGCCGGGTGGCGTACGTGCTGGGTCTGGAGGGCCCGGCGGTGTCGACCGACACCGCGTGCTCGTCGTCGCTCGTCGCCGTCCACCAGGCCATGCGGTCCCTGCGTTCCGGGGAGTGCACGCTGGCGTTGGCCGGCGGGGTGTCGACACTGTCGACCCCGGGGCTGTTGGTGGAGTTCTCGCGGCAGCGGGGCCTGTCGGCGGACGGCCGGTGCAAGGCGTTCGCCGATGCGGCGGACGGCACCGGCTTCTCCGAGGGCGCGGGCGTGCTGGTCCTTGAGCGGCTCTCGGATGCGCGGCGCAAGGGGCGTCGGATCTGGGCGGTGATCCGGGGCTCGGCGATCAACCAGGACGGGGCGTCCAACGGGCTGACCGCGCCGAACGAACTGGCGCAGCGAAGGGTCATCCGGGCAGCCCTGGCCGATGCCGGGCTGTCGTCCGGCGAGGTGGACGCGGTGGAGGCGCACGGGACCGGCACGGCGCTGGGCGACCCCATGGAGGCGGAGGCGCTGCTGGCCACCTACGGGCAGGACCGGGAGCCGGGCGGCCCGCTGTGGCTGGGGTCGCTGAAGTCGAACATCGGGCACACGCAGGCGGCCGCGGGTGTCGGCGGGATCATCAAGATGATCATGGCGATGCGCCACGGGGTGCTGCCCAGGACGTTGCACGTGGACCGTCCGTCGACGCACGTGGACTGGTCGGCCGGGGCGGTGGAGCTGCTGACCGAGCCCAGGGAATGGACCAGCGTACCGGGACGGCCCCGGCGCGCGGGGGTGTCGTCCTTCGGCATCAGCGGCACGAACGCGCACCTGATTCTTGAGCAGGCACCCGAGACCCTCGCGCAGGCACCCGAGGGGGAGGAGACCCCGGCCCGTCCAGCCGTGGACTCCACCACCGGCCAGGCGTCCACCGGCCTCCCCGGGGCGGTGCCGTGGGTGCTGTCGGCGCGGTCGGAGCAGGCGCTGCGGGAGCAGGCGCTGCGGCTGCGGGAGTACGTGGCCGCGGACGCGGACCTGCCGGTCGCGGGCGTGGGGTATGCGCTGCTGACGACGCGCTCACTGTTCGAGCACCGTCAGGTGGTGATCGGCGCCGACCGGGACGAACTGCTCGCCGGCCTGGCCGCCGTTGCCACGGGTGGCGAGAGCGGTCCCGCCGCTGTGGTGTCCGCAGTCGCGAATCCGGTGGGCAAGACGGTGTTCGTGTTCCCGGGCCAGGGGTCGCAGTGGGCCGGGATGGGGCGGGAGCTGTGGGAGACCTCCCCGGTGTTCGCGCAGCGGATGCGTGAGTGCGCCGACGCGCTGTCGCCGTACGTGGACTGGTCCCTCTTCGACGTGCTCGGGGATGCCGAGGCGTTGGAGCGGGTGGATGTCGTGCAGCCGGTGCTGTGGGCTGTGATGGTGTCGTTGGCCGAGGTATGGCGCTCGTACGGGGTGCAGCCTGAGGCTGTTGTGGGCCACTCGCAGGGGGAGATCGCCGCCGCGTGTGTCGCGGGTGCCCTGTCGATCGAGGACGCCGCGCGCGTGGTCGCGCTTCGGTCGAAGGTGATCCTGGCGCTGTCGGGACGCGGCGGCATGGTGTCGGTCGCGCTGCCGGTGGAGGACGTACGTGCGCGTCTGACCGGCGGGTTGTCGGTTGCGACGGTCAACGGGCCCACGTCCGTGGTGGTTTCGGGTGACGTGGCCGAGCTGGACGCGCTGCTGGCCGCCTGCGAGGCGGACGAGGTGCGGGCTCGCCGTATCCCGGTGGACTACGCCTCCCACTGCGCGCACGTGGAGGCCGTCCACGACGAACTGGTGCGTGTTCTTGCTGGACTTGAGCCGCGTACGGCCGAGATCCCGTTCTTCTCGACGGTGACGGCCGACTGGCTGGACACGACGGAACTCGACGCCGAGTACTGGTACGCCAACCTGCGCCGGACGGTCCGCTTCGAGGAGGCGACCCGGGCCCTGGCCGAGCAGGGCTTCCGGTTCTTCATCGAGGCCTCGCCCCACCCGGTACTGACGGTCGGTGTGGAACAGACCCTGGACAGCGCGGGGGTCGAGGCCGCCGTCGTGGGCACGCTGCGCCGCGGCGAGGGCGGCCTCGCACGCTGGTACCGGTCGGCGGCCGAGGCCTTCGTGGCGGGCGTCGCGGTCTCGTGGGAGGCGGCGTTCCCGGGCTGGGAGGGCCGGTGGGTCGAGCTGCCCACCTACGCCTTCCAGCGGCAGCGCTACTGGCTGAATGCGCCCGACGAGACAACGACCGGGAGCACCTCGGACCACCCGCTGCTCGATGCCGTGATCGATCTGCCCGATGACCAGGAGCGCGGTGGAGTGGCGGGCAGCGGGCGCTTGTCGCTGGAGCGCCACCCATGGCTCGCCGGCCATGTGGTCCACGGTGCCGTCCTGGTGCCGGCAACGGTGTTGCTGGAGCTGGCGGTGTGGGCGGCGCACAAGGCGGGATGCGACGTCGTCGACGAACTCACCCTGGAAACACCGCTGGTGCTGTCCCGAACCGCCGATCGCGAGATCCGCGTCGTGATCGACGGCAAGCGTGTGATCAGCGTGCACTCACGGGGTGAGGGCGAACCCGAGTGGACGCGGAACGCCGTCGGGGTCGTCGGATCCGACCCCGCCAGAACCCATGCGGAGGAAGGCCTCCTCTCGTGGCCTCCCGCGGGCGCGGTCAGCGTGCCGTTCGAGGACGAGTACACCAGGCTGTCCGCCCTCGGGTTCAGCAACGGTCTCCTGTTCCGCGGTGTGAAGCAGGTGTGGCGCCGCGACGACGTCCTGTTCGCGGAGGTGGAGCTGCCCGCGCTCGACGGCGCGGACCGGAGCCGGTTCCGGATCCACCCGGCGCTGCTCCACGCCGCGTTGGTCCCGGTCGGCCTGGGGCAGACCGTCGACAACTCCCGGCCCGAAGGCTGGCTGCCGTACCGCTGCACGGGCATCCGCGTGAACTCCGGCCGGCCGGCCGCGCTGCGCGTCCGGCTCGCGCCCGCGGGGGAGAACGCGCTGTCCGTGACCCTCGCGGACCAGAGCGGAGCACCGGTCGGCGGTGTCGCATCGCTGAGCCTGCGGCCCGCGGACGTCGAGCAGCTGACCGAGCTGAGCTTCGACCACCAGGACTCGCTGTTCCGGGTGGACTGGGTCCCCCTCCCGGTCTCATCCGCTCAAGCCACAGGCCGCTACGCGGTGCTGGGAGCACCCGACGCGGTCACCGCATCCCTGGGACAGTACGGGGCGGTCTTCGCCGGCCTCGAGGAACTCGCCGCATCCGGTGGGGAGATACCCCCTGTCGTCATCGCCGGCCTCGACCGATCGGGCGCGGACGGCGCAGACACACCCGCTGCCGTCGAGCAGAACCTCCACCGCGTGCTGCGGTGGACGCAGGACTGGCTCTCCGACGACCGGTTCTCCGACTCACGTCTGGTCATCGTGACGCGGCAGGCGATCCACGACGACCAGGGTCCCCACACCGACCCCGCGGCGGCCGCGATCTGGGGATTCGTGCGCACCGCGCAGACCGAGAACCCGGGCCGGTTCACGCTCGTGGACACCGACGACCAGCCCGGTTCGTGGGCCTGCGTCCCGGCGGCGGCCGAAACCGGAGAAGCCCAGCTCAAGATCCGAGCCGGCCTCGTGACCATCCCGCAACTGGCACACGCCCACGGTGCGTCCGCCGGTCGCGGGTCCCTCGACGGGACGCAGGACGTGCCCGCTCTGGGCACCGGGACGGTGCTGATCACGGGAGGTACCGGCGGCCTGGGGGCGATGCTGGCCCGGCACCTCGTGGAGCGGCACGGGGTGCGTCGGCTGGTGCTGACCAGCAGGCGAGGGCAGGCGGCTCCGGCAGCGGCAGGGCTGCGCGAGGAGTTGACCGAGGCGGGGGCGCAGGTCGAGGTCGTGGCCTGCGATGTCACGAGCCGTGACTCCGTTGCCGGGCTGATCGCCGCGGTGCCGTCCGAGCACCCGTTGACGGCGGTGATCCACTGCGCGGGTGTGCTGGACGATGGTGTCGTCCAGGCGCTGACCGAGGACCGCGTGGCTGCGGTCCTTGCGCCGAAGGTGCGCGGTGCCTGGTACTTGCACGAGCTGACCAGGCATCTGGACCTGTCCGCGTTCGTGCTGTTCTCCTCGGTCGCGAGTGTGCTGGGCACGGCGGGGCAGGCCAACTATGCGGCGGCCAACGCGTTCCTCAACGGCCTTGCGGAAGCCCGTCGGGCCGCGGGACTGCCGGCCGGCTCGTTGTGCTGGGGCTTGTGGGCGGAGCGCAGTGAGATGGTCGCCGACATCGGCGAGGCGGACGTCGTACGCCTGCAACGGCAGGGTGTGCTGCCGATGTCGTCGCGGGAAGGGCTCGCGCTCTTCGACGCGGCGATCTCGCGGGACGAGCCGGTGCTGGTGCCGGCGCGACTGGATCTCTCAGCACTGCACGCGCCGCATGCCGCCCCCATGGCTTCGCCGCTCCTGCGCGGTCTGACCCGGACGTCTGCCGGACCCGGCGGCTCGGAGAGCCGGGAGTCCACCGACATCGGACTCGCGCAGCAGCTGAGGTCGCTGCGGCCGGCCGACGCGGAGGCGATGGTGCTCGGTGCCGTCCGGGCGCAGACCGCGATCGTCCTCGGACACGCCGACATCAGGAGGATCGGTCCCACCGCGACGTTCAAGGAACTGGGCATCGATTCGCTCACCGCGCTGGAGCTGCGGAACAAGCTGGCAGCGGTGACCGGCGTGAAGCTGCCTGCCACGCTCGTGTTCGACCATCCGAACCCGAGCGCCCTCGCGCAGTTCCTGAACGCGAGTGTCACCCCCGGCTCCACAGCCGGCCCGGAATCTCCGGCTGATCACCTGGCCAAGGAGATCGAAGGACTGGGCGCACGGCTGGAGGACGCCTTCCTCGAGCTCGCGCAGGAGGAGCAGGCCACCATTTCCACTCTGCTCGGCGAGTTGCAGGGCCGAGTCCGTTCTATGGCGAGCGCCGGATCATCGGTCGGCATCGTCGACCAGATCAGTTCGGCCTCGGCGGGAGAGCTTCTCTCGCTGCTGGACAAAGAGCTCGGCTAGGGGAGAGCGATGACGAACGACAACAACGCCGATGTTCTCGACTACCTCAAGCGGACATCGATCGAGCTGATCGAAACACGCAAGCGCCTGAAGGAGCTGACGGAGGCCGCTGCCGAGCCCATCGCGGTGGTGGGTGTCGCCTGCCGTTTCCCGGGCGGGGCGGCGTCCCCGGAGGCGCTGTGGGAACTGGTGCAGGCGGGTGCGGACGTCGTGTCGGACTTCCCGCAGGACCGCAACTGGGACCTGGAAGGCCTGTACGACCCGGATCCGGACCGGCCGAACAGCTGCTCCACGCGCTCGGGCGGGTTCCTGCACGACGCGGGTGATTTCGACGCCGAGTTCTTCGGGATCAACCCGCGCGAGGCGCTGGCCGCCGACCCGCAGCAGCGGTTGCTCCTCGAGACCTCGTGGGAGTCCCTGGAACGAGCCGGTATCGACCCGCAGACCCTGCGCGGCAGCAACACCGGCGTGTTCGCCGGTCTTGCGTACTTCGGGTACGGAAACCACTTCTTCACCCCCGAGATCATCTCGGGCTACGCACAGACCGGTTCCCTGCTGAGTGTGGCCTCCGGTCGCGTGGCGTACACGCTGGGGCTGGAGGGCCCGGCGGTGTCGACCGACACCGCGTGCTCGTCGTCGCTGGTGGCGGTGCACCAGGCGGTGCAGTCGCTGCGGCAGGGCGAATGCGGCCTCGCTCTGGCCGGGGGCGTCACCGTCATGGCGATGCCGCAGGTGTTCCGGGAGTTCTCGCGGCAGCGGGGTCTGTCGGCGGACGGCCGGTGCAAGGCGTTCGCGGACGCGGCGGACGGCACCGGCTTCTCCGAAGGCGTCGGGATGCTGGTCCTGGAGCGGCTCTCGGACGCGCAGCGGAGCGGGCGTCGGATCTGGGCGGTCATCCGCGGCTCGGCGATCAACCAGGACGGAGCCTCCAACGGACTGACCGCGCCGAGCGGTCCGGCGCAGCAGCGCGTGATCCGGGCGGCGTTGGCGAACGCCCGGGTGCAGGCGGGCGATGTGGACGTGGTGGAGGCGCACGGGACCGGCACGACGCTGGGCGACCCCATCGAGGCACAGGCGCTGCTGGCCACCTACGGGCAGGACCGGGACCCGGGCAACCCGCTCTGGCTGGGGTCCCTGAAGTCGAACATCGGCCACACGCAGGCGGCCGCGGGTGTCGGCGGGATCATCAAGATGATCATGGCGATGCGCCACGGGGTGCTGCCCAGGACGTTGCACGTGGACCGTCCGTCGACGCACGTGGACTGGTCGGCCGGGGCGGTGGAGCTGCTGACCGAGGCCAGGGAGTGGACCAGCGCACCGGGACGGCCCCGGCGGGCAGGCGTGTCCAGCTTCGGGGCCAGCGGCACCAACGCGCACCTGATCCTCGAGCAGGCGCCCGCACAGGAGACGGCGCCCGGCGCCGCCGGTCAAGTTCCGGGCGAGGCCGACGGGTTGGTGCCCTGGGTCGTGTCGGCGCGGTCGGAGCAGGCGCTGCGGGCGCAGGCGGAGAAGCTGCGCGATTTCGCCGCTTGCGATGCGGGCCTGGACCTCGCCGATGTCGGCTGGTCGCTGGCGTCGGGCCGGGCGCGGTTCGAACACCGTGCGGTGCTGCTGGGCCGCGACCGGGACGAGCTGCTGAGCGCTCTGGCGTCGCTGAGCGACGGCGCGGAGTCCGCCGGGGTGGTGCGTGGTGTCGCCGGGGAGCTCGGCGCCACCGTCTTCATGTTCCCGGGGCAGGGATCGCAGTGGGCAGGCGTGGCACGGCAGTTGTACGACACCTTCCCCGTCTTCGCGCAGAGCCTCGACGAGATCTGCGCACGCTTCGACGCCCACCTGCCCTTCGCCCTGAAGCCGCTGCTCCTCGCGGATGAGCCCGCGGACCGCGAGCGAACGGACATCGCCCAGCCGGCGTTGTTCGCCCTGCAAGTCAGCCTGTACCGGCTCATCGCGCAGTACTGTCCGCAGCCGAACCACCTGATCGGCCACTCTGTCGGCGAGATCGCCGCCGCTCACGTGTCCGGAGTGCTCGGCCTGGACGGCGCGACCAGGCTCGTGGCCGCCCGCGGACGGGTCATGCAGACGGTCGGTGAGCGCGGCGCCATGCTGGCGGTACGCGCCTCGGAAACCGAAGTGAGCACGCTGCTCGGCCCGTACGACCGCATCGGTATCGCCGCGGTCAACGGCCCGGAATCGGTGGTGGTCTCGGGCCTTTGCGACGAGGTCCACGACCTCCGGGACCGGCTCGTCGCCGACGGCACGTCCGCGAAACTGCTCGAGGTCGACCACGCGTTCCACTCCCCGCTCATGGACCCGATCCTGGACGAGTTCGCGGAATCGATCCACGAGCTCCCCGCGGGCGAGATGTCGATCCCGATCGTCTCGACCAGGCTCGGCCGCGTGGCCACGCTCCAGGAGCTGACATCCGTCGAGCACTGGGTGCAGCACGTCCGCGAACCCGTTCGCTTCTACGACGCGGTGGAGTGCGCCCGTGCGGCCGGAGCGAACGTCTTCCTCGAAGTGGGGCCGGGATCGACGCTGGCGAGCATCACCCAGGAGGCCTTCGCCGGTGAGGGCGTGGACGACGCGGTGGTCCTGTCGGCGTCACGGCGCAACCGCGGGGCGGCCGAGGCGCTGACCGGAGCACTCGCCCAACTCCACGTCCAGGGCGGGTCCGTGGACTGGGACGCCCTGTTCGGGACGCGTCGGTGGGTGGATCTTCCGACGTACGCGTTCCAGCGGCAGTGGTACTGGCTGGACTTCCTGGCCGGGACGGAGCCGGCGGACGTGGCTTCCGCCGGCCTGTCGGCTCCGGAGCACCCGCTGCTGGGCGCTGTGGTGGACCACCCCGGCACCGACGAGGTGGTGTTCACCGGCCTGTGGTCCCTGCGGACCCACGACTGGCTGGCCGATCACGCCGTGTTCGGAGCCGTCGTCGTACCGGCGACGGCCTACCTGGACCTGGCGCTGTCGGCCGGCGATGTCGTCGGCTGTGCAGCGGTCGAGGAACTCTCCTTGGAAGTTCCCCTGGTTCTTCCCGACTCGGGCGACGTGCAGGTGCGGATCGTCGTCGGTGCGGCGGACGAGACGGGACGCCGCTGCCTGGACGTGTACGCGCGTCCCGGCGAAGACGGCCCGACGGTGGGCGGCTGGACCCGTCACGCGAGCGGCACTCTGTCACCGAGCACACCGCAGACCGCCGCGCGCAGCGATGACACGCGAGCGCTTGCCGTGTGGCCACCGGCCGGGGCGAGGCGGCTCGACATCGACGGTCTCTACGACTCCCTCGCGGAGGCGGGCTTCGACTACGGGCCGACGTTCCGCGGGCTGCGAGAGGTCTGGCAGCACGGTGATGATCTCTTCGCCCTTGCCACACTGCCCGAGACCGCCGAGGGATCGGACAGCGGCCGGTTCGGACTGCATCCGGCGCTGATCGACTCCGTGCTGCACGCGGCGGTGGCCGGCGGCGTCATCGAGGTAACCGGCGACCAGGGCTGGATGCCCTTCTCGTGGTCCGGGGCGGACCTGTCCGGGGAGTGCGGCCCGAGCGTGAAGGTCCGGCTCTCCCCGGCCGGCGAGGGCGTCGTGTCCCTGACGATCGCCGACGAGCACGGCCGCAGGATCGCGCACGTCGAGGCGTTGACGTTCCGGCCGGCCAGTGCCGAGCAGGTGCGCTCGGCGCGCGGCGGGCAGGAGCAGTCGCTGTACGAACTGCGATGGCGACCGGTCGGACAGAGCGGGCAGGAAACCCACCACGGGCAGTGGGGCGTTCTCGGTGCGAAGAACGGCCTCGCCTCCCGGCTCTGCGAAGCGGGTGGCGCGAGTGCCGTGTGCTACGAGTCCCTGGACGACGTCCTCTCGGGGGAGGCACCCCGGCACCTCGTCCTGTGTCTGGACGACTTCGTCGCCGCCGGCCCCGATCTGCTCGCCGCGGCCGGCAACGCGGACCAGCGCGTGCTGGACTGGGTCCAGCGGTTCCTCGCCGAGGAACCCCTTTCCGAATCCACGCTGGTGGTGCTCACCCGCCTGGCCCTCGACACCGGTGGCGGGGAGAGCGTCGAAAGCCTGCCCGGCGCGTCCGTGTGGGGCCTGATCCGGTCCGCCCAGACGGAGCACCCCGGCAGGTTCCGGCTGGTGGACCTCGACGACGAGGAGACCTCCTGGGCACGCTTCCCGGACGCGCTCGCCCTCGGTGAGGACCAACTGGCGCTGCGCGGCGGCGCGTACCTCGTCCCCCGCATCACGCCGACCGCACCCGCGGACCACCGGATCGAGCCCCCGGCGGCCGGCGCTCACCGGCTGGGCATCCCGGACAAGGGGACGCTGGAGAACCTGACCTGGGTGGCGTGCCCCGAGGTGGAAGAGCCCCTGAGGAGCGGGCAGGTCCGCATCGCCGTACAGGCCGCGGGGCTCAACTTCCGAGACGTCACGATCGCTCTGGGGCTGGTGGACAGGACGGCCATCGACGCCGGGCTCGGCAGCGAGGGCGCCGGAGTGGTGCTGGAGGTGGCGGACGACGTGACACGTCTTTCGCCGGGTGACCGGGTGACGGGCATCTTCTCCGGCGCCTTCGGCCGCGTGGCCGTGGCGGATCACCGCATGCTCATGCCCATCCCCGACGGGTGGAGCTACGCCGAGGCGGCATCTGTGCCGTGCACCTTCCTCACCGCCTACTACGCGCTCTTCCACGTGATGAAGCTGGAGAAGGGACAGCGGGTTCTCATCCACGCCGCGGCAGGCGGCGTCGGGATGGCCGCCGTTCAACTGGCGAAGCACGTCGGCGCCGAGATCTACGGCACCGCGAGCCCGGCCAAGTGGCCCACCCTGCGCGCCCTGGGACTGGACGACGAGCACCTGGCATCGTCGCGCGATCTGGAGTTCGCGAGGAAGTTCCTGGACTCCTCGGGCGGCCGCGGTGTGGACGTCGTGCTGAACTCCCTCGCGCACACCTTCGTCGACGCCTCGCTGACGCTGCTCCCCGAGGGCGGGAACTTCATCGAGATGGGGAAGACGGACATCCGCGATCCCCGCCGGGTGGCAGCCGATCACCCCGGAGTCGACTATCAGGCCTTCGACCTCTACGCGGCGGGCCCGGACACGATCCACGCGATGTTCCGGGCCGTCATGGAGCTGTTCGCCGACGGACGGGTGCAGCTGAACCCGGTCTCCGTCCGGAACATCCGCGACGCGCGCAGGACCTTCCGCGAGATGAGCCAAGGCCGCCACGTCGGCAAGCTGGTCTTCGAGGTGGGCGACGGCTTCGGCGGCGGCACCGTGCTGGTCACCGGCGGGACCGGGGGAGTGGGTTCGCTGGTGGCGCGGCACCTCGTCGCCGAACACGGCGTGCGGAGTCTGCTGCTGGCGAGCCGTCGGGGCATGGCGGCCGACGGGGTTTCCGAGCTGGTTGCGGACCTGGAGGGGGCGGGCGCGGCTGTCCGGGTCGTGGCATGCGATGTCGCCGACCGGGCTGCCGTGGCGGACCTGCTCGCGGACATGCCCCGTCAGTACCCGCTGACGGCGGTCGTGCACGCGGCAGGTGTGCTGGCGGACGGCACCGTCGAGTCGCTGACCGCACAGAGCCTCGACCGCGTGCTGCGCGCCAAGGCCGGCGGTGCGGTCAACCTGCACGAGCTGACCCAGGGACACACCCTGTCGGCGTTCGTCCAGTTCTCCGCCCTCGCGGGCACGCTCGGCACCGCAGGACAGGCCAACTACGCCGCGGCGAACGGGTTCCTGGACGGTCTGGCGGCCCAGCGCAGGGCGTCCGGCCTGGCCGGCACCTCGCTGTGCTGGGGCTGGTGGGAGCAGAGCAGCGGCATGACCGGGGACCTGGACCAGGCCGACCTGTCCCGGCTGCGGCGGATGGGCATCGCCGCGATGCCGACACCCGAGGCACTGGCCCTGTTCGACTCGGCGTGCGCGATCGACGAGCCGGTCCTCATCCCGGCCCGGGTGGACGTCGCCGCGCTGCGGAACAAGAGCGGTGACGAGGTGCCGCTGCTCCTGCGCGACCTCGCCGACGGCGGTCGTCCACGCCGGAACAGGGCGAGCACGGCCAAGGACGGCGGCGCTCTCGCTCTGTCCGCCAGGCTGGTCACCCTGCCGGCCGACGAGGCGGAGGCAGCCGTCCTGGACTGGGTCCGCGACCAGGTCGCCATCGTGCTCGGACACCCGTCCGGCGCGGTCGTCGACGTCGACCAGGCGTTCACCCAGCTCGGATTCGACTCGCTGACCTCGGTCGAACTGTGCAACCGCCTGGCTTCCTCGACCGGACTGCGCCTGCCGACCACCCTCGTCTTCAGCTACCCCACCCCACGCGAGCTGGGCGAGCACCTCGTCGGCCTGCTGCGTCCGGCACCGGACCCGGGCTCGTCCGAGGACGCGGAGATCCGCGAAGTGCTGCGCAGCGTCCCGATCGACAGCCTGCGCAGCGCGGGCCTGTTGGAACTGGTCCTGGCATGCGCCGACCCGGTCCGGCCGAGCGGCGACGGACAGGTGGCGGACGCGGACACCGGTACGGACGAACTGTCGGACCTGGACCTGGAAGCACTGGTCGAGCTGGCTCTGGATGAGAAGAGGTAAGTGACATGACCAACTCCGCGGATCGCACAGCGGACGGCGCGGACCGGGTCCAGCGGGCGCTTCGCACGCTGCTGGAGGAGCGCGACCGCCTCCGGCAGGAGAACGACGTCCTGAAAGCCGGCCGCGGCGAGCCGATCGCCGTGGTGTCCATGGCGTGCCGCTACCCGGGAGGTGTGTCCTCGCCCGAGGAGCTGTGGGAGGTGATCCGCAGCGGCCGGGACGTCGTCGACGAGTTCCCGGGGGACCGCGGGTGGCGGGACTTGTATGATCCGGATCCCGACACCCTCGGCAGCTCGTACGTGCGTCACGGAGGGTTCCTGACGGACGTGGCCGGCTTCGACGCGGGCTTCTTCGGCATCAGTCCGCGTGAGGCGCTGGCGATCGATCCGCAGCAGCGCTTGTTGCTGGAGACGTCGTGGGAGGTCTTCGAGCGGGCAGGCATCGTTCCCGCCGACGTGCGCGGGGCCGACGTCGGCGTCTTCTCCGGGGTGAGCTCGCCCGAGTACGGGTGGCGATTCCTGGAGGCGGGCCAGAGCGAGCTGGAGGGCTACCTGCTGCACGGCAGCCTGCTGAGCGTCGCGTCCGGCCGGGTGGCGTACGAGCTGGGGCTGACCGGGCCGGCCGTGTCCGTGGACACGGCGTGTTCGTCGTCGCTGGTGGCCCTGCACATGGCGGTGCAGTCACTGCGTTCGGGGGAGTGCTCGCTGGCGCTGGCAGGCGGGGCGTTGGTGATGTCGACGCCCGCGATCTTCGTGGAGTTCTCCCGGCAGCGCGGTCTGTCGGCCGACGGCCGGTGCAAGTCCTTCGCGGACGGAGCCGATGGGACCGGCTGGGCCGAGGGGGTGGGTGTGCTGCTCCTCGAGCGGCTGTCCGACGCCCGGCGCAACGGCCACCCGGTGCTGGCTGTCGTCCGCGGTTCCGCGGTGAACCAGGACGGGGCCAGCAACGGGCTGACCGCTCCCAACGGCCGCGCCCAGGAGAAGGTGATCCTGAAGGCACTGGCGAACGCGGGAGTCGCGGCCTCGGAGGTGGACCTGGTCGAGGCCCACGGCACCGGAACCGTGCTGGGGGATCCCATCGAGGCAGGTGCTCTGCTGGCGACCTACGGCCAGGACCGGGCTGAGGGCAGGCCGCTCTGGCTGGGGTCCCTGAAGTCGAACATGGGTCACGCCCAGGCCGCTGCCGGGGTCGCGGGGGTCATCAAGGCCGTGATGGCCATGCGCCACGGGCACCTGCCCAAGACCTTGCACGTGGATGCGCCCTCACAGCACGTGGACTGGTCGTCCGGTGGGGTCGAACTGCTGGTGGAGGGGCGTGAGTGGACCCGGGCGGACGGTCCGCGGCGGGCCGGGGTGTCGTCGTTCGGAGTCAGCGGCACCAACGCGCACGTGATCCTGGAAGAGGCACCGCCGCAGGAGCAGGCCGACGAGCGCGGTCCGGACTCGGGCGTCGCCGGCGGCCTCGTGCCCTGGGTG
Organism: Streptomyces cellostaticus; assembly: GCF_001513965.1. Classification (GTDB taxonomy): domain Bacteria; phylum Actinomycetota; class Actinomycetes; order Streptomycetales; family Streptomycetaceae; genus Streptomyces; species Streptomyces cellostaticus. The sequence goes on from NZ_KQ948029.1 coordinate 179,539, forward strand.
GTGTCGGGCAAGAGCGCGGCGGCCCTGGAGCGGCAGGCGGGCAAGCTGCGCGATCTCGCCGCTGCCGATGCGGGCCTGGACCTCGCCGATGTCGGCTGGTCGTTGGTGTCGGGCCGGGCGCGGTTCGAGCACCGTGCGGTGGTGCTGGGGCGCGACCGGGACGAGCTGCTGAGCGGCCTTGCGTCGTTGAGCGAGGGCGCGGAGTCCGCCGCAGTGGTGCGCGGTGTCGCCGGGAAGCCCGGCGGTACCGTCTTCATGTTCCCTGGGCAGGGGTCGCAGTGGGTCGGTATGGGCCGGCAGCTGTACGACACCTTCCCGGTCTTCGCGCAGACCCTCGACGAGTGCGCGGCCGCACTGGCCGAGTGGGTCGACTGGTCGCTGCTCGACGTGGTGCGCGGCGTGGAAGGGGCGCCGGCCCTGGACCGGGTGGATGTGGTTCAGCCGGCGCTGTTCTCGGTGATGGTGTCCATGGCCGGCCTGTGGCGGTCCTGGGGTGTGGAACCGGCCGCCGTGGTGGGGCACAGCCAAGGCGAGATAGCCGCCGCCTACGTGTGCGGTGCGTTGTCCTTGAGGGACGCCACCAAAATCGTGGCGCTGCGCAGCAAGGCTCTGGTGGATCTGATCGGCCACGGCGGGATGGCATCGGTCGCGGAGTCCGCGAAGGTCGTGGCGGAACGTCTCGCTCCGTGGAGCGAGAGCGTGAGCATCGCCGTTGTCAACGGACCCCGCTCGGTGGTGGTGTCCGGGGAACCGGACGCACTCGACGAATTCGTCGAGAAGATGAAGGCCGAAGGCGCTCAGGCCCGGAGGATATCGGTCGATTACGCCTCCCATTCACACCAGGTGACCCGGGTGCGTGACCAGGTGATCGGCTCACTGTCCGACGTGAGCCCGAAATCGTCGAGTCTGCCGTTCTACTCGACCCTGTACGGCGAGATCATCGATACCGCAGAGCTGAACGGCGACTACTGGTACAACAACCTGCGCGAAAAAGTCCTCTTCGAATCCTCCGTCCGGCGATTGGCCGACGACGGTTTCCGGGTGTTCATCGAGATGAGCCCGCACCCTGTCCTGACCGTCCCGGTGCAGGAGATGGTCGAGGACGTGGCCGACGCGGTGGTCCTGTCGTCGTCGCGGCGGGACCGGGACGAGGTGGAGTCCGTGCTCGGCTCGCTGGCCGGGCTCCACGTCCAGGGCGGGGCCGTGGACTGGGATGCCCTGTTCGGGACGCGTCGGCGGGTGGACCTTCCGACGTACGCGTTCCAGCGGCAGCGGTACTGGCTGAACTCCTCGCACACGGCGGTGGCGGCGGAGGCGCCCCCGACGGAGCTGCCGGCAGACGATGACCACCTCGTCCCCCTGCCGGACAGGCTCTCCGCCCTCCCCGACGACGACGCGAAGGCACTCGTCCTCGACCACGTCCTGGAGAAGGTCGCCGTCGTGCTCGGACACCCCTCCAGCGAATCCGTCAACCCCGACCAGGAGTTCACGGAGATCGGATTCGACTCGCTGCTGTCGGCGCAGCTGAGCAAACGCCTGACCGTGTCGACCGGACTCAAACTGAGGGCGAATCTGGTGCTGCGGCACCCGTCACCGAGACTGGTCGCCGAGCACATCACGTCCTCGATGGCCAAGTGCGGCCCGCGCTGATCTCCTGGTGTTCCGGGCGCTCTTTCCCCGTAGGAATGTCCCGCCGGCGGGACACCGCAAGCTCGACCGCGGCCTGTCCCGCACCGGCACCAGATTGTCTTGACCGGCCGATTCACCTTCCGTGAAGGTGGAGGTGATCTGCGAATTCCTCCGATTCCCGGACCTGTTTTCTGAGGGGTTGATCCGTGTGCGTTCGTTCGGTGCGTCGTCTGCGCATAAAGGACTGTGGCTGGCGGAGAAAGTTTCTCCCGACACGCTGAACCATGCGCTGACCATGTGGGATGTGGACGGCGAACTGGACGCGGAGGTCATGGAATCCGCGTTCCTGCACGTGCTGGGCGAGGCGGAAGTGCTGCGCGTCAACTTCGTCGACGACGGCAGCGGACTGCGGCTGATCCCCCGGGAACTGGGCGACTGGCGGCCGTTCTTCCTGGATCTCGCCGCCGAGACCGATCCCGAGCAGGCGGCACGCGAAGCACTGGCCGACCTGGTGCAAAAGCCGTTCGACCTGGAGCGGGATCTGCTGTTCCGACTGGGCGTGGTGAAACTCGCCGCGGCCCGCTCTCTCGTGGTGATCGCCTACCACCACCTCATATCGGACGGTTTCGGCACAGGTGGCCTGCTGTCGCGGCGCCTCGCCGAGGTGTACACGGCGCTGGTGCGGGGGGAGAAGGTGCCGGAGTTGCCGCACCCGTGGGATGCCGAGTCGTTCGCGGCCGAGTCAGCGGAGTACCAGGCTTCCCAGAAGTTCACCGATGACACGGAGTTCTGGCGCGACTACCTGGCGGATGCGCCCGCGCCCGCGCAGGTTCCGCGCGTCGCCCTGTCCGACTCGATGCGGTCCGCGCTCAGCGAACCGATGAGCAGCGCCGACCGCTGGGGGGAGTTGACCGAGCCCATCGGCATGGTCAGCCGGACACTGACCGTGGTGCGCGACGAGGCGGACGCGTGGACCGAGACCGCGAAGTCCATGGGTGTGTGGATGTCCACGCTGCTGACCGCGGCCGCGGCGGTGTTCTTCCGGCACCGCTGCGATCGTCCCGAGTTCCTCCTTTCCCTGGCCGTGGGCAATCGGGTCGGGGTGGCGAGCAGGACGCCCGGTCTGGCGGTGAACGTGGTGCCGGTGCGGGTCGGCGTTCCGCTCGGTGCGACCTTCACCGAGATCGCCGACGCGATGGTCGACGAGACGTACGAGATCTTCGGCCACACCGCCTGCCACTACTCGGACATCCAGCGCGCGAGCGAAACCGTCCTGAGCGACCGCGGCAGCTTCGGCGCCGTCATGAACGTCGTCGAGTTCGTGGAGCAGCTCCACTTCGCCGACAGCCCGGCGCGCTACCTCGGCGGGACGACCGGGGCCTTCGACGAACTGTCGATCGGCGTCTACACCGACGGAAGCGCCGACAGCGACCTGTTCATCCGGCTCGACGCCCCGGCGAGCCTCTACTCCCGCGCGGAGCTGCGCTTCATCGGCGAGGAGCTGATCGCCTGCATCCGTGCCGTGGTGGCCGCCGACGCGCAGCCGGTCGGCGCGCTGGACGTGGTCAGCGGTGCCGAGCGGGACCGGGTGCTGACGGCGCCGAACGACACGGATGCGCCGGTGCCCGGGCTGACGGTTCCGGAACTGTTCGCCCGACAGGTGGAGCGGGACCCCGATGCCGTCGCGATGGTGTCCGGCGACTCGGCGGTCTCGTACCGGGAGCTGGACGAGCGTTCGGGCCGCTTGGCCGAGGCGCTGCGCAGGCGGCACGTCGGACCCGAGACGGTCGTGGCGGTGGCGATGCCCCGATCGGTGGACCTGGTCGTCGCCCTGCTGGGAGTGGTGAAGGCGGGCGGAGCCTACCTGCCGCTCGACCCGGCGTCCCCGGCGGAGCGGATCAGGCCGCAGGTCAGCGACTCTCCGGCGCACGCACTGCTCACCGATGCGCCGACAGCCCGAGCGCTCGCCTCCGACCTGAATGTTCCGACGATGCTGTTCGACGACATCTGCACGAACACCGCCGACGATGACGGCAACGATGTGCCGGAGGTCCCGGTCCCGTCGCATCAGGACAACCTCCTGGCCGTGATGTACGGCTCCGGATCGACCGGTGCGGCCACAGGCGTCGCTGTGACGCACCGGAACATGGAGCGGTTCGTCCTGGATCGCCACTGGCAGGAGGCCGGACGCAGCACCGTGCTGTGGCATGCGCCGCACACCTCCGACGCGCTCGCCCTCGACGTGTGGGTGCCCTTGCTGAACGGCGGCCGGGTGGTCGTGGCTCCTGCGGGGGACCTGGACATCGACGCGCTGACCGAGGCGCGAGCGGCGAACGAGATCTCCACGGTGTGGCTGCCCGCCGCCCTCTTCTCGGCGATCGCGGCAGAACGCCCCGAGTGCGTGGCCGGGTTGCGCGAGGTGTGGACCGGTGGTGACCGCGTGCCCGCGGCCGCGGTGCGACGGGTGCGGCAGGCCTGCCCCGAGCTGACCATCGTGGCCGGTCACGGTCCGACGGAAACGACCGTGTTCGCCGCATCCCACCGCCTGGCCGCGCACGAACCGGTGCACCACGCGGGCGCGGTCGGCCGCCCGATGGACAACACCGCCCTCTACGTGCTGGGGCCGGGACTGGCACCGGTCCCCGTCGGCGTGACAGGAGAGCTGTACGTGGCCGGGCCCGGCGTGGCCCGTGGATATCCCGGACGCCCCGGGCCGACCGCGGAGCGTTTCGTGCCCTGCCCGTTCGGTCCGACCGGCCGGCGCATGTACCGGACCGGAGACCGGGTGCGATGGGGTACCGACGGCCGGCTCGAGTACGTGGGCCGAGCCGACGCCCGGACAGACATACGTGGCGTCCGGGTCGAGCCGGCCGAGGTCGAAGAGGCGCTGTCCGAGTACACCGGGCTGGCGCAGTCGGCAGTGGTCGTCAGGGAGGACAGCTCCGGGCAGCAGCGGCTGGTGGCCTATGTCGTCCCGGTGAGCGGCCAGGCCGTTTCGGATCAGGAGCTGCGCCGGTTCGCCACAGGGCGGTTGCCGGAGTCCATGGTGCCGTCGGTGTTCACGGTGCTGGAACGCCTGCCGGTGACGGCCGACGGGAGGGTGGACCGGGCGTCGCTGCCGGATCCCGAGTTCGATGACGGCACGTACCGGGCACCGCGCAACGACACCGAGCGGGTTCTGGCCGCAGCGTTCGCCGAAGTACTCGAACTGGACCGGGTCGGCATCGACGAGGACTTCTTCGACCTCGGTGGCAACTCACTGCGCGCGATCAGGCTGGTCGGCCTGATCCGGGCGGAGCTGAACCAAGAGGTGTCCATCCGCAGGCTGTTCGCGGCGCGCACCATCACCGGTCTCTCGGACATGTGGAACGACCTCGCCCAGTCCAGCAGGCCGACCTTGCGCAGGAGGACGAAGGACGGCGCAGTCCTCTGAGCGTTGTCCGTCGCCCGACCGTGGCCTGCCCGCCGAGTACATCCGGGAGCATGAAGCATGCGCCCGGATGACTGGCACCTCACCGAAGACATCGAAGACTTTCTCGCCCGAGCCGGAGACTTCCTGCGTTCGCGCCCCGCCCTGCACACCACGCCGCTGACGGTGACCGAGAAACTGCGCACACACGGGGCGGACGCACACGGCGCCGAAGCCACCGTCTTCGGCCGAATGGAGTCAGGGGGCGAGGTCCGCGCCATCTTCTACCGCCCTCCGTCCCACCGCCTGACCCTCACCCCGCTCTCCCCCGAGCATGCCGACACCCTCGCCGCCCACCTGGTCGCCCTCGGCCACCCCCTCTGCGGCGTCACCGCGGACCACGCCACCGCCACCGCTTTCGCCGAGGCATGGCAGCGGCACACAGGCGCAGCGCCGGTACCCAGCTGGCGGGGCCGTCTCCACCGTCTCGGCACGCTCACCCCACCCAAGCCGCGCCCAGACGGCCGGGGTCGAGCCGTGGACGCGCAGGACCACGAACAACTCGTCCGATTGTGCAGTGAGTTCGTCGCCGCCGTCGGAGAGGCCCCCTCCATGGACGCCGACTCCTGGGCCGACTCGCGCTTCGCCGACAAACACTTCACGTTCTGGGAGACCCCGGACGGCACCCCCGTCTCCATGGCAGGCTCGACTTCGATGGTCGGCGGCATGATCCGGGTGGACCCCGTCTACACCCCGGCCCACCTCCGGGGCCGCGGCTACGCGGGCGCCGTGACAGCCGAGGTGAGCAGAGCCGCGCTGACCACAGGCGCAACGGACGTCGTCCTGTTCACGAACCCGGCCAACCCCACCAGCAACGCCCTCTACCGGCGAATCGGGTACGTCCCGATGGCCGACTTCACCGGATACGACTTCTCCACCGCCATCTCTGCGAGCTGTGCAGGCCCGTAGGAACGAAGTCGCCGCAGCAGGGCCGGGCCTGCCGGGCGGCCGTCACTGATGCGGGATGGCGACGCCGGCTGCGCGCAGGTTCGCCTCGAGCAGTTCGTTCAGCCGGGCAGCCGCCGGCGCCTGGTCTTCCCGGTGGTGGTTGATCAGCCCGTAGCGGGTGGCGGCGTCGGGCCTGGCCCGGAACTCGGCCGGCATCGCCAGAAGTTCACGGTTGGCCAGCAGCTTGGCGGACAGGGCGTACGCAAGCTCGTCGAGCCGTGGGTCGTCCGGATCCCACGACTCGGCGTCCTGGCAGCGCTTCATCAACTCGACGTACTCAGGGTCGCCGAGCTGGCGCTCGATCTGGATCAGGAAGCTGTCGAAGACCTCCGGAACCAGGGCACGGGCCAGGATCAGGGCTTCCTGTTGGATGGCCACGTAGTCGGCGCTGAAGCCGAGCTCGGCGAGCCGGTCCAAGGCCAGGCAGGCGCGCTCGGGCAGCAGGAGCCGGTCGCCTGCGGCGAGCCGGTGCAGCACCGCGCGCCGCGCGATCAGCTCCTCGATCCGATCGGTGAGTCGCCGCTCGACGTCGTCCAGGGCGGAGGCGAACCGCTCAGGATCGGCGTCGAGCAGACCTCCGATCTCGGCCAGCGGCACGCCCGCGCCGGCGAGCGTCCGAACCTGAACCAGCCGCAACATATCGGACGATCCGTACCGGCGATAACCGGAGCCGTCGCGTTCCGGTTCGTCGACCAGGCCGAGCCGGTGGTAGTGGCGCACGGTCTTCACCGTGACGTCGGCGAACGCGGCCGCCTTACCGATCGTGAGTCCGTAGACCATCTGCTCAGTGGGCCCTCTGATCGTGAGCGGCTGCGGTCTCGCGTACGGCCTCGGCGATGGCCCGGAAGTCCTTGCGCAGAATGTGGGAGTGGTTGCTCGCGACCTTCGCGCTCACCCTGACGTTCGGGTTCCGGGCGAGCACCGGATCGAGTGAGGCCCGCATCTGTTCCATCTCCTCCTGGCCCCCGCCGAGGCTGGCACCCGTGGCGAGGACGTACCGCACCGGGCAGGTCAAGCGCTCGAGGACCGGCTCGATGGAGGCGTTGATCTCGTTGGCCTCGATGTTGACATCGGCATGCTGGTCAGCGGTCATCCGCGCGGCCATGCCCAGTGGGCGCAACAGCGGCAGCAGCAACCGCATCCGGCGGAACAGGCGCCGGATCCGCTCACGGCCCTCCTCGCCGGTCAGACCGTAGGGAACGGCGCCGTCCACGGACACCACCCCGAGGACCCGGTCCGGATTCCGGTCGGCCCAGTGCACCGCGAGCGCCGCACCGTAGGACCAGCCGACGAGCAGCGGCCGGTCCACCCCGGTCGCCTCGAGGACGGCATCGACGTCTCGGACACACGCCTCGAAGGAGTAGTCCGCCGACCGCTTCGACCGGCCGCGGGCCCGCTCGTCGAACGTGATGTGTCGCCAGTCGGTGCCGAGTTCAGCGATCACGGGCCGCCATGGCCGGTGGTCGGCATAGGAGCCGTTCAGATAGACGACGGGAAAGCCAGGGCCGCGCGTGTCGCTGACGGCCAGGGCCGTGTCGTCGACGGGGACCATGCCGGTCCAGGTAGAGGCAGGAGAGCTGGTCATGCAATCAGCGTCCACCCTGACCCTGGGTCAAGGTCAACCCGCGAGTTTGAGCCGGATCCTGGACTCTGTCGTTCAGCCCGTACGACCCCGAACCGCCGCAGGCACCTGAAGACGGTGGCGGCTCGGCATCCTGCACTCTTACCCGGCCCCATGCGGCCGAGGCATCCGGGTGTCGTTCCCGGCGGAGAGGGCAGGATTCGAACCTGCGTGGGCCCCTGGGGGCCCGACCTCGAGGCGTGCTCGCTGGTCCCCGATCAACCACTCCGGGCACCTCTCCTCGTTCCCGGCCCCGGGCGGTGTCCGGTGCCGTTCACGTGAACGAGACTGGCAGGGGCCCCTGACGGGACCCTGATCCGCCCCTGACGCGGACTGCTTGAGCATGCTGAATGGCGGGTACCTCGGAGCCTCAAGGTCGACCACCCCGACCTCGCGGAGCGGCCGTCGGTCCTCGGTCGGACGGGCTTCCCGGTGCGGGCGGGGCTCAGGCTCCCGGAGCGGCCAGGCGCTCCGTGAGGTGGGCGACCACGTCGGTCAGCTCGATCTCATGCTGCGCCTTGCCCTCGAGGTCCCGCAGGACCACGGCCTGGCGCTGCCACTCGTCGCGGCCGACGATGACCGCGTAGCGGGCGCCGCTGCGGTCGGCGCGGGCGAGTTCCTTGCCCAGCTTGCGCGGCTCCAGGGTGGTCGAGGTGCGGATCCTTGCCTGTCGGAGCCGCCGGGCGACCTCGCGGGAGGCGGGCACCAGATCGTCGTCGACGGGGATCACGGTGACGTCCACCTCGGTCTTGGCCTCGGGCAGCAGGCCATGGGTGTCGAGGAAGTCGTGCAGGGTGACGTCGCCCATGCCGAAGCCGATGCCCGGGATGCGCTGGGTGGTGAAGAGACCGGCCAGATCGCCGTAGCGGCCGCCGCCGAAGAGCGAGCGGTTGTTGGCGGGGGAGCGGTCGAAGACCTCGAAGACGGTGGAGGTGTAGTACTGGAGGCCGCGCACGATGAAGGGGTCGAAGACGAAGAGGTCCTTGGCCTCGCTCTTCATCACCCGGGCCAGCGCGGAGGTCTCCCGGACCTCTTGGGGGAGGTCGGGCAGCACCTCGGCCCCGGAGCGGAGAGTGGATTCCAGGAGGTCGAACATCCGGCCGTCGAGGCCGAACTCGGCGGCGTCCTCGCGCAGCTTCTCGGTCGGCACCTTCTCCCAGCGGTCGATGAGAGCCATGGTCTGCTGGTGCGCGCTCTCCGGCACCTTCACCACATCGCGCAGGACGCTGTTGAGGATGGCCCGGTCGCCCACGCGCAGCAGCCACATGTCGCGGGTCGCGCCGAGCGAGTTCATCACATCGTGGATGAGCTCGAAGATCTCGATCTCGCAGTTCGGGTTGTCGGACCCGAAGATGTCGACGTTGAGCTGCCAGTGCTCGCGGGTGCGGCCGCGCTGCGGCCGCTCATAGCGGTGGCAGTTGACGTGGCTGTACCAGCGAACCGGGAACTGGAGGCTGCCGGCGTTGCCGGCGATCATCCGGGCGACCGAGGGAGTCATCTCCGGGCGCAGCGCGAGCCGGCGGCCCCCCCGGTCGGTGAGGGAGTACAGCTGCTGGTCCGCGATCTCCTGGCCGGACTTCGCCTCGTAGATCTCCGCGGACTCCAGGATCGGCCCGTCGTACCGCCCGTAGCCGTAGCGCTCCACCGTCTCGTACAGATGGTTGAACACCTGCTGCCGGACGGACATCTCGGCGGGGAGGAAATCCCTCGTGCCTCGGTAGGGAGCGGTGGGCAGCAGACGACTCACGAAGGGGCTCCTCTGGGTGATGTGAGATGGCTGACATTCTAGCAAGGGGTACTGACGTGCCATCAGGGTGATCAGCGGGCGGGCGTTCGTCGGCCGAGGATGGCCGAGCCCACTCTGATGTGCGTCGCACCCGCGGCGATCGCGGCCTCCAGGTCGCCGCTCATGCCGGCCGACATCACCCCGGCACCGGGATGGTCGCCGAGCAGCTGCTCCCGGACCCGGTGCAACCGGGCGAACGCCCGCTCGGCCGGCTCCTGTGGCGGGGCCACGGCCATCACCCCGGCCACCGTGAGCAGGGGCTCGTCGGCGATGAGTGCGGCGAGCCGGGGCACCGTGTCGGGGTGGGCCCCGCCGCGGCCCGGGGCCCCGTCCAGGCTCACCTGGATCAGGCAGCGCAGTTCCCGGTCCGTCCGGCGGGCGGCCTTGCCGAGTGCGGCCACCAGGGAGGTACGGTCCACGGAGTGCACCATGTCGGCATAACGGGCCACCGAAGGCGCCTTGTTGGTCTGGAGTTGGCCGATGAAGTGCCAGGACAGGGCCGGTGAGAGGTCGGCGCAGGCCGCTGCCTTCCCGGACGCCTGCTGGTCCTGGTTCTCTCCCACGTCGCGGACGCCCAGCCCGGCCAGCAGGCGGACGTCCTCGGCGGGCCAGGTCTTGGTGACGGTGATGAGGGTGATTCCGGTGTGGTCGCGTCCGGCCGCCTGGGCGGCATGGGCGATCCGGCTGCGGACGGCGGCCAGCCGCTCGGCCAGGAACGCCCGTCGGGTCTCGCGGGTGTCGGGTTCCCGGGAGACCTCGGGGGCGGGACGCAGGGGTGTGGTCACGGTGGGGCCCTTCTCGTTCGCTAGTCCGGCAGGCCGGTCAGGGCCGCTGCCACCCGGTGGGCCTGCTCGTCGGTGAGTGCGGCGAACAGCGGTACCGAGACGGTGCTGTCCACGACGCGTTCGGCCACGGGGTACTCCTGCGGCTCCAGCCCCAGTTGCCGGTGCAGCAGATGCCGGGCGGGGATCAGGGGGTCGGCCGAGATGCCCGCGGCGCGCAGGTGGCCGATCCACTGCTGCTGCTGGGCGCGGTCGGCGGCCCGCAGGCAGTAGCGGTAGGGCACCTGGCCGGGAGCCAGGCCCGGCGGGGGCGCGATGTGCGGTGGCAGGGCCGCGGTGAAGCGGGCAGCGAGGGTGCGGCGGTGGGCGACGATGCGGTCCAGTCGCCGGAACTGGCTGAGCGCCAGGGCCGCCGCAGGGTCGGGGAGGCGGTGGTTGAACCGCGGGGTGTAGATCTCGCGGGCTGCCGGGTCCTGGTGGACGCGGACGCGTTCCCAGGCCGCCCGGTCGGACTGCAGCAGCATCCCGCCCTCACCCGCGCTGATCACCTTGGTGGCGTAGAAGGAGAACACCGCGGCATCCCCGATGCCTCCGAGGGGGCGTCCCTGCTCGTCGTGGCCGCCCAGGCTCTGGCAGCAGTCCTCCACCAGCAGTGCGGCCTTGGGGCGCAGAGCGTCCAGGTCTGCGGGGTGGCCGTGGGTGTGCACGGCGATGACGGCGTCGAGACGGCTTGCCCGGTCGAGCCGTTCGGGATCGAGGGTCAGTGTCCGCTCGGTGATGTCCACGACCATCGGGGTGCAGCCGGCGGCCAGTACGGCGTCCAGCAGGGCCGAGCAGCCGTAGGTGGGGACGGCGACGGTGGCACCGGTGTCCCCGAGCCCGGCGCCGCGCAGTGCCAGTGTCAGCCCTGCGGTGCCGGAGGAGACGGCGCAGGCGTGCATGGGGTGGAAGCGCTCGGCGAACGCCTCCTCGAGCGCTGCGGTCCGGGGGCCGGAAGCGAGCCATCCGGAGCGGAGGGCCTCGGTCACGGCGGCGATGTCCTCTTCGGTGACCAGCGGCCCGTTGTGCGGGATCGGCGGCCCGTGGTGCGGGGCCGACGTGGTGGCCGGCTCCCCGGTGCGCTGGGGGTGGGCTTCCTGCGAGGTCATGTCAGGCCCTTCTCCAGCCTTTCCAGTGCCTGGTGCAGCACGCTTTCGCGTTTGCAGAAGGCGAAGCGGACGTAGCGGCGTCCGGCGTCCGGGTCGGCGTAGAAGACCTGGTGGGGGATGGCGGCGACGCCGCAGCGGGAGGGCAGTGCGCGGCAGAAGTCCATCCCGTCCCGCTCGCCGAGAGGCGTGATGTCGGCGGTGATGAAGTAGGTGCCCCGCGGCGGCCGGACGGCGAAGCCGACTGCGCGCAGCCCGTCGGTCATGAGGTCCCGGCGTCGCCGCAGGGAGTCGGTGGCGGCGGTGAAGTACTCCTCGGGGAGGCGGAGGGCGTCGGCCACGGCGTGCTGGAAGGGTGTGCCGCCGGCGAAGGAGAGGTGCTGCTTGACCTCGCGGACGGCGGTGACCAGATCGGCGGGACCGGTCGCCCAGCCGACCTTCCAGCCGGTGAAGGAGAACGACTTGCCGGCTGAGGAGATGGTGACGGTGCGCTCGAACATGCCGGGCAGTGCTGCGATGGGCTGGTGGGTTCCCTCGAACACCAGGTGCTCGTAGACCTCGTCGGAGATCACCAGCAGATCGTGTGCCCGGGCCAGGGCGGCCACCTCGTGGAGCTGCTCGGAGGCGAGGACCGCGCCGGTCGGGTTGTGGGGCGTGTTGAGCAGCAGGATCCGGGTGCGCTCGGTGATCGCGGCGGCCAGTTCCCGGGTGTCCAGGGTGAAGTCGGGGGCGTGCAGCCGGACCGGCACCAGGGTGGCTCCGGCCAGGGTGGCGCAGGCGGCGTAGGAGTCGTAGAAGGGCTCCAGGGCCACGATCTCGTCACCGGGCGTGGTCAGGGCGAGCAGCGCGGCGGCCAGGGCTTCGGAGGCGCCGGTGGTGACGACGGTCTCCCGGTCGGGATCGATGTCCAGCCCGTAGCGATGCCGTTGGTGGTCGGCGATGGCGCGGCGCAGTCCGGGGAGCCCGGGGACCGGCGGGTACTGGTGGTGGCCGGCACGCAGTGCGCGGACGGCGGCTTCGACGATGGCGTCGGGGCCCGCGGTGTCGGGGAAGCCCTGGCCGAGATTGATGGCGTCGTGCTGTTCGGCCAGGGCCGACATCTCGGCGAAGACGCTGTGCCCGTGGGCGGCGAGGCGGCCGCGGCGCGGGTGGGGAAGAGGTGCGCCGCGGTGCGGTGCGGTGCGGGCGCCGCTGCCGGGCGGGTGCCGGTGGCCGGTCATGACCGGCCACCGGTGTCGGCCGCTTCGGGCTCGGGCCGGTGGATCTCCAGCAGGGCGAAGCGGTGGAGCATCTGGCTGCCGTTGAGGTACACCGGCGCCGGGTCCGCGGTGGCGTCGGGGTCGGGCACGGTGTGCGAGCGCAGTGGGTCCTCCGGCCGCCGTGCGCGGGATGCGGTGGGGAGGTAGCGGTGGAAGGTGTGGTGCAGTCCGGCCCGGTCCAGCAGCCGGCTGACGGTCTGCACGGAGAACTGGTTCCATCCGGGCAGCCACTCGGGGTCGCTGTCCGGATGGCGCAGCCGGATGACGACGTCCACCGGTTCGGGGTTGAACAGGCCGAAGACATAGGCGCGTCCGCCGGGCGCGGTCAGGCGCAGCAGCGCGTCGATCCAGTGCTGGGGGTCGTCGAAGTGGCTGTGCAGGGCGACCATGAAGACGGTCCTGAACGGCCCGGTGGGCAGGGTGTCGGGCCGCAGCACGTCGCCGGTCCGGAAGCGGGCGCCGGGCACGCGGCGCCGGGCCGACTCGATCAGTGCGGGCTGGAGGTCCACGCAGGTCAGGTCGGCGGGGTGCCGGCTGAGGAGGTAGTGGGCGAACGCTCCGGCCGCGCAGCCCACTTCGCACACCGTTCCGCCGGGGTGGGCGCGCAGCCAGGGGGCGGCGTGGTCGACGACGAAGGGGAAGTAGTGCGGGTGCTCGCTGTCCACGGGGCGGTCGGCGTAGCGCAGGTCCAGATTGCGGGGGCCGCCGGCGGGCCCGGGGAGGGCCGTGTGCTGCGCCGGAACCGCGGGCGGTGCGGGGTGCTGCGCCGGGGTCTTCGGCGTGGTGGCGCGGGGCGCCTGGCGGGGGGTGGTGGTCATCGGCCGATCCCGGTGGTGGTGGGTTTTCGGGTGAGCGCGGCCAGCCGGGCGAATCCCTCGACGGGCAGGCTGCGGAAGGGCAATTGGTCGCCGCAGGGCAGGGCGTTGCGCCGCAGGAAGTCCCGCAGGTCGTGGCCGACGTCGTCGAGGCCGCCGCTGAGCCGCCCGGAGCGCAGCTCGAACAGGGCGCGGGTGCGGCCGGTCCAGGGGCGCAGGTCGGGGCGGTCGTCCACGGTGAGCAGGTGGAAGCCACGCCGGTCGGCCGCGTTGGCGTGGGCGTTGATGGAGTCGAGGTCGGTGTCGTCGGTGACCAGCAGCACGCGGTGGCGGCCTGCGACGTCGATGCCGCCGTCGGGGGTGCGCTCGGCGGTCAGACCTTTCCAGTGGAGCTCGGCGATCCAGTCGTCGAGCAGGGCGTCGATGCGCCGGTGGGCCTCGTCGCCCTGGGGGGGCCGGGGGTCCAGGGTGCGCTTGACGGCGGCGGGCACGCCGCCGGCCAGTACTCCGGCGGGCAGGTCGCGGCTGACGACGCTGCCGGAGGCGACGATGGTGTCGGCGCCGATGGTCACCCCGGGGAGCACCGTGGCGTGGTAGGCGAGCCAGACGTTCCGCTCGATGCGCACCGGCGCGAAGGTCGCGGGGTAGCCGTCCAGGAGGCGGTGGCCGAAGTGGAACCCGTGGGTCCAGATGGTGAGGTGGGAGCCGGATCCGACCTGGTCGCCCAGGATGATGGGGTGGTTGGCGTTGAGGATGCTGTGCGGCCCGATCGCCACCCGGGCGCCCAGGACGACATGCGAGGTGGAGGCGGTGGTGCCGCCGTAGCCGACGCTGGTGCCCTGGCCGAGGTAGAGCAGCCGGTCGGCCTGGAAGGAGCGGCAGGTGACCTGGGTCCCGGACTCGATGCGCCCGCCGCCCTCGATTTCGAAGGCATCGGCGACGAACACGGTGACCGAGGGCTGGAGCTCGGTGGCGTCGCCCAGGAAGAGGGTTCCGGCGCGCAGGTCGCAGTCCTCCCCGATGGTGACGCCGTCGCCCAGGGTGAGGGTGTCCGCGGCCAGGACGGTGCCGGCGCCGATGGTCACATCGCGGCCGATACGGACGTCGGCGCCAAGCCAGGCGCGTACGCCCGGCCCGAGCGTCACTCCGGACTCGATCAGCCGGCGCCGGCCGGCCGAGCCGTCGTCGGGGGTCTGGTCGATGGTCATGTCGAACCCTTGCGGCCCTTCGCCAGTGCGGCGTCGAGGCTGTCGACGAAGGCGGCGAACTCGGTTGCGGCCGGCCCGCCGTCGCGCTTCAGGGCTTCGGCGAGGCCCGGGCAGCGGTCGGTGAACACCGGTGCCTTCACACCCGTCAGGGAGGCGCCGGTGACGACGGTCTTCACCCAGGTGGACTGGTACATGCCGGCGCCGTCGAGCCGGGCGCCGGACAGGTCGGACTGGCTGAAACGGCTGTAGGCGCAGTTGGCGCCGACCAGGCCGGCTTCACGCAGGTCGGCGGCGAAGTAGGCCTGGACGAGGGTGGCACCGTCCAGGACGGCGCGGCGCAGGCTCATACCGCGCGGCGGATCACCGGTGATCATCGCGCGGTAGAGGTTGGCGTGGCGGAGGTTGGCCCGGGCGAGGCTGGAGTCGCGCACGGTGAGGCAGCGGCCGAGGAAGGTGCTCATCTCGGCGTCGGACAGGTCGCTCTCCACGATGTGGAGGTTCTCGCCGCGGGCGGCGGTGAGGATCGCGCCGCGCAGGCTGCTCTCCACCATGGTGCCGTTGTTCAGCGACGCGCCGCCGAGGTGGACCTGGGGCAGGGTGCAGCGCAGCCAGCGGGCGCCGGTGAGCTGGGCGCCGCTGAGGTCGGCGGCGGTGACGGCGAGGTCGGTGAAGTCGGCGTCGGGGGCCTTGAGTCCGGCCGCCTGCCAGCCGTGTGCCTGGATGCCGGTGAGCCGGAGCTGCGGCAGCCCCGCGTCGGCGAGCACCAGGCCGTCGGCGGCGGTGAGCCGCTGAAGGGCCAGACCGTGACCGGCCACCGAGCGCAGCGAGGTGTCGCGGAGGCTGGACTTGGTGACCGAGAGCTGGTCGACGCAGGAGCCGTCCAGGGTGGCGGCGTCCAGGAGGCATTCGCTGATCAGCGCGCCCTGGAGGTTCATGTTGCGCATCGAGGCGTCGGACAGGTCGCACTGGTAGAACGACGAGCCGGACAGGTGGCCGTCGTCCAGGTGGGCGCCGCGCATGCTGCACCCGTGGAAGAGCGTGCCGGTGGCGTCCCGCAGCCCGGTCAGGTCGGTGCCGTCGAAGACGCAGGTCTGTGCGGCGAGGGCGTGGACGTAGGCGGAGCGCAGGCTGGCTCCGGTGAGGTTGGTGCGTTCCATCCCCGGGCAGACCATGGTGACTTCGGAGAGGTCCGCCTCCTGAAGGCGGGTGCCGTGCAGCAGGGCCCGGTTGAGGGTGGCACGGCGCAGGTCGGCTCGGCGCAGGTCGAGACTGCTCAGGTCGGCCTCGGTGAGGTCCATGCCGCGGCCGGTGGTGTCGATCAGGCGCTGGGTGGTTTCGGAGACGTGTTTGAGCAGCGCGGGGCGCGATGCGTCGTCGGCAGCGGCCAGGCGCCGCAGCAGTTCCAGGGGGGCGGTGTCGGGCATCGGGGTTCCTCAGAGGTGGGCGGGCAGACAGGGAGGTTCGGTGGGTACGGGGCGGCCGGGGTCGCCCGGCGTGCGAAGGGGAGGGCCGTTCGGCGCGGGGTGGCCCGGCCGGCGGTGGCCGATCACTGCGCGGATCCAACGGCCGATCTGCTCGGGGCCCGGGTCGCCGGGTGCCGGGGGCCGGTGCTCCAGGATGACGGCGGGGGCGCCGGTGAGGTCGAGCAGCGCGGGCAGCACCTCGGCCATCGCGAGGTAGCCGTCGGCGGCCGACTGGCCGGCGTGGGCGGGTTCATGGCCGTGCTCGGGGTATCGCTCGGTGGTGGTGTTGTACACGTGCATGCTGCGCACCACGGGGCCCAGGGCGCGGGCGTAGGCGAGCGGCCCCTGCTCCGGGCCGAGCAGATGGGCATGGCCGAGATCGAGGCAGAGCCCCAGCTCCGGGCGGCCGGTGAGGGCGTCGCGGTAGTGCGCCGCGGTGTGCAGCAGGGGGTGGGCGGAGAGGTTCTCCACCAGCACGGGGACCCCGTGTTCGCGGGCCAGCCCGCAGGCGGCGTCGAGGAAGTCACGGCACCAGGTGTCGAACCCCGCGGCCGGGTAGGGCGGATAGGGGCTCGGGAAGTGCACGACCACATGGAGCGCGCCGAGGTCGGCTGCGCAGCGGACGGTGGCCTCGGTCATCCGCAGTGCGGTCGCCGCCTCGTCCGGGTCGGGGCCGGTGGGGGCGAACCGCCGCAGCGGGCGCTGCTCGTCGTAGGGGACGGGTGTGTGCAGCGCGGGCCGGATGCCGTGGCGGGCGCAGAACCGCCCGATCGCGGGGAGCATCGACCGCCGGTAGTTGTAGAACTCGACGACCTCGGGTTCATAGGCGAGCAGTCCCGTCAGATCGGTGCGGTCGGCCAGCACACCGGAGGAGACGCCCAGCAGGGTCATGACACACCTCCCAGGGCGGCGTCGGCGGCGATGCGCGCGGCCGCCGCCCGGTCGGTCTTGCCGGTGCGTCCCAACGGGGGCTGCTCGATGCGGTGCACCTGCTCGGGCACCTTGTGGGCCTCCAGCCGGTGCCGCCCGTGGGCCCGCAGCTCCTCCTCGGTGGGCATGCGGCCCGCGCGGGGCACGAAGAGCAGATGGAGGCGCTCGCCCAGGAGGGCGTCGGGGACGCCGACGGCCACGCAGGCCGCGCAGTCGGGGTGGTCGGCGTAGGCGGCCTCCACCTCCAGCGGGGAGATCTTGGCGCCGCCGCGCACGATGAGCTGCTTGGCGCGGCCGACCAGTTCCACCCGGCCGTCCTGCGGCCGGTGCCGGGCCAGGTCGCCGGTGCGCAGCCAGCGGCCGGCCATGGTGGCGGCGGTGGCGGCGGGGTCGTCGAGGTAGCCGGTCATCAGATGGGGAGTGCGGAGCCAGAGTTCACCGGCCGCGCCGGGGGCCGGGGCCGCCGTGCCGGCGTCGGCCTCGGCCCCGGTGCTGCCGTGCACGGGCATGATGCGGTACTCCACGCCGGGGGAGGGGCGCCCGATGGTGCCGGCCTCGTCGTCGTAGCGGTCAGGGGTGAGGATGAAGTCGGAGGTGGCGCTCTCGCTCAGCCCGAAGACATCGGCGACCCCGGCGTGCGGCAGCAGGGCCCTGATCGCGCGGCCCAGTCCGGCGGGCAGGGGTTCGCCGCCGCAGATCCAGGTGCCGGGGGAGCCCGCCTCGGCGAGCCGCAGCAGGAGGGCGGAGCCGTCCGGGGAGCCCTCGAGTTCGCGGCGGATCAGGCGCAGCATGCTGGGGACGACGGCGGTCCGGTCGATGGGCCGTCCCGCGAGGCGGTCCAGTACCTGGCGGGCCCGGAAACGCGGCGTGAGCAGCAGGGTGCCGCCGGTGGCGAGGGTGAGCAGCGAGGTCCACTGCCCGAAGCTGAAGTTGAGGTGCAGCAGGTGCAGCGCGGTCTGGCCCTCCCCGAACGGCAGCACCTGGGCGATCGCCCGGAGTTTGGTGTGCACGGCGCGGTGGGAGAGCACCACGCCCTTGGGGCGGCCGGTCGAGCCGGAGGTGAAGACCACCAGGGCCTGATCGGCGTCCAGTTCGGCCGGCGGGCGCGGCAGGCCGTCGGGGGTGCCGGCCGTGGTGTCGTGTGTGTGGTCGCGGATGATCTCGCTGATCCAGGGGTGGCCGGTCGGGCCGGTGGCGTCCTGCCAGGCTGCGGGGTGGTGACGTGGGTCGCCGAGCAGGAGCCGGGCGCCGACGCGTTCGGCGGTGGAGGACAGCACCAGGGCGGGGGAGTCGCGGTGCACCGGGACCACGACCGCTCCGGCGGACCAGGCGCCGAGTTCGCACACGAGGTCGCCGCACCGGTTGTCCACCGCGACGAGAACGGGGTCCCCGCGGTGGTGTCCGGTCGACGACAGGGCGGCGGCGAGGGCGCGGCCCTGCTCGCCGAGGGCGCGGTAGCCGAGGACGTCTTCACCGTCGTCGAGGGCGATGCGGTCCGCGAAGCGCGTGCAGGCCTGCTCAAGGAGCACGTCGAGCCGCTCGGGGGTGTCGGTC
>NZ_KQ948029.1:198656-223643 GCF_001513965.1 Streptomyces cellostaticus
GCGGGGGCGGTCACGGCGGAGCCTTCCGGACGGCCGGGTGCCGGCGTCCGGGGCCGGTCCTCGGCGGGGTAGCAGAAGTCGTCGTCCAGGGCGCGGATGACGGTGCGCAGGCCGGTGTCCGACAGTGATGCCGCATAGCTCCGGCACTCCGCGAGGGTGCCGGCGGCCAGCGGGAACTCGGCATGGTGCAGCGAGGTGAAGATCACCTCGAAGGCCTGCGGGAAGTCCATGCCGGGCAGGGCGGCCATCACAGCGGCGACCAGGTTGTCGAAGGAGAGCTGGTTGGGCGAGCGGGTGACGCAGACGGCGTGGTCCCGCGGCCCGTCCGCGCGGTGCGGCGCCTCGTACAGGCGGGGGTAGGTGGGGCGCCAGACGCAGGAGGACGGGTCGCGCCACATCGGCTCGACGACCGCGCGCAGCGCCTCGGGATCGCGCCAGCGCGGGGGCAGCAGGATCCCGGGCGGGTAGGCCTGCCAGACGTCCTCGTAGTCCCCGAAGTCGGTACCGGCCAGCAGGGCCCGGCAGTCCGGGCAGCGCTGCCCGAAGACGGAGAGCTGGAGCGCGAACTCCTCCCAGTGGTCCGGGGTGTGGACCACATTGGCCCACACCCCGAGGCGGTAGGCGGCGCGCGCCTTGCGCTTGACGGCGGCGGCCCTCTCCACGGTGTCGTCGCCACCGCGGACGACGATCACCTCCATGGGCTGGTGCGCGTACCAGAGATCGAGGGTGAGGTGCTCCAGCGGGTTCTCGCTGCGCCGCATGTCGGCGAAGGCTCTGCGGATGTCGTCCTCGTCCAACAGGATCCGGTGGTGGCACAGGACGGTCAGTCCGGCGTCCCGCACCGTGTCGAGGATGAACGGCTGGAGGCGGCGCGACACCCCGTCCGGCTTGATCAGGAGCAGGGAGTGCTGGCTCTCCGACTGGCGTCCCAACTGCTTCCCCTCTACGTTCGCATGGTTCTCACGGTGAGATTGACACAGGATTACAAGGCTAGTCAATAACTGTAGTCAAGTTACCGTCCGGTGGATTGCGCGGTCCTGTTCAGGCCGGGGTGGCGGACAGTCTCCCTGTTCGGGGGTCTGCTGTGGACCGGCTCAAACTCCGGGAGCCTCACGTGTGTTGGGGTACGTATGGTCGTCGTCGCGGCCCGCTCGCAAGATTATTGACAAGAGCACTTGACGAGCCAGTCAAGATCATGGTCATATCGCTTCACCGGCAAGGAACCGAATGCCTTGCGGTATCTCAACACCTATGAAGGAGAGTCATCATGACCCGTAACCACGCTGTTGGTCTGCGCCCCCGTCTCGACAAGATCAAGGTCCGCACGGGCAAGTAAGCAGGCCGAGCGCCGGGCTGTCGCCGGACCCCGTACCGGCGGCAGCCCGGCCGCCGCATTCCCAGGCCCTGACGGCCCCCGCCCGCACCGCGCAGCGACGGAGACCTCCCCCGTGACCGAACAGCTCCTGATGCAGAACGTTCCCGTACTGGTGGACCACACCCCCGGCAGTCGCACCACCACCGTGTGCGTCGCCCTCGGATCGGGTGCCCGGCACGATCCCGAGGGAGTCGCCGGCGCCACGCACATGCTCGAACACCTCGTCATGTCGGTCCCGCTGGACGGCGGCCCGTCGCTGAGCGAGCGCATCGAGCGGCTCGGCGGCAACTGCAACGCCCTCACCAGCCCCGAACTCCTGGTGATCCACGCCCAGGTGCTCAACGAGGACGCGCCGGAGGTCATCGGCTGGATCGGCACATCCCTGCTCCGCCCCGAGCTGACCGCCGCCCACCTGGACCGGGAGCGCCAGGTCGTCCTCCAGGAACTGAGCGCTGCGGCCTCCGACCCCTCCGACGCGGTGCAGGACGCCTTCCTGGCCCGGCTGTTCGCCGGCCACCCGCTCGGATCGCCGGTCGGCGGCGACCCCGAGAGCATCGCGCGCATCACGGTGGACGGCATGCGCGAGGCCCATCGCCAGGTTCTGGCCGGCGCACCGGTCGCGGTGAGCGCCGTCGGCGGACTGCCCGCCGAGGAGCTGCTCGCCGCCCTCGACAAGGCGGGCCTCGGCATCCTCCCGGCCGCGGCGCCGCTCGGCGCGCGCCCGCCGCAGACCCCGCCCCCGGTCCGCGCCGGGCTCCCGGAGCGCTGGCCCGACGAGTTCTGCTGGCTGATGGCCGGCAGCCGGGCGCCGCGCCACGGCGATCCGCGCCGGCACGCCTACACCGTGCTGGGGCATCTGATGGGATCCAGCCCCGCGTCCCTGCTCTATGCGCGCATCCGCAATGACGAGGCGCTCGCCTACTCCTTCCAGTCCTGGTCCCGCAGCTACAGCGACACCGGTGCCTGGCGGTTCCTGGCCGGCTCCGAACCCGCCAACGCCCCTCGCCTCCTGGACTCCTTCCGCTCGCTGCTGGCCGAGGTCGCCTCCGGCGGGCCCGGCGAGGAGCCCTTCTCGGCAGCCGTCCGGCAGGCCGTGGTGGAGGTCGTGCTGCGCGCCGAGTCCCAGCAGGAAGCAGCCATCGGGCTCGCCGCCGACCAGGCGCTGGCGGCCGATGTCACCCTGCCCGAGCAGGAGATCGAGGCCATCGGCCGGGTCACTGCGGACGAGGTCGCCGCCGCGGCGGCCGAGGTGGCGCGCGAACTGGTCGCCGTGGTGCGGCCCGAGGCGGACTGACCCCATGGCCGCGAACCCCGGCGCCGTCCCGGCGCCCAGCAGCGCCCCGCGGCCCAGTGCCGCTGCGGCGGCCGGCGCCGCCCTGACCGCCTGCGACGACTATCTGGCCGCCGCCGACGAGGCGGGTCTGCTCCACCGGATCGACGGTCTGGTGTACGTGGCCGGCGAGTACCACGAGCCGCTCACCGGAGTCGACCAGTGCCTGGTGGAGTACGCCGACCCGCGCCTGCTCCGCGCAGCGCCGGCCTTCCTCGCAGCGCTCTTCGCCCGCTTCCCGGAGTGCACCGAGGCGATCGTCCGGGTGGCCGGCGCCGATGACCCGCATCCGGCACTCACCCCTCGTCTGAGCTATCTGTCGCTGCCCGTCGAGGCGGGGCGCGCCCCGCAGGGCGCGGAGACCCCCGGGCTGACGGTCGCCCTGGACGAGGCCCGCGAGCATGATGCCGCCGTCCACGACTGGCTGCGCCGGGCCATGGTCACCGCCGCCGCCGACCGCGGCCTGACCACCCGTCCGGAGGCGGTGCGCGCCGCCGTGGACGCCCTGCTGGACTCTCCCGGCCGGCGCACCTTCGTGGTGTACGCCGACGGCCGCGACCAGCCGGCCGGTCACGCCACCCTCTGCGTCGACGCCCATGACGACCCCAGCGGAACGGACTTCGTGGAACTCGTCGACATCCTCATCGACGATCCCCTGCTCCGGTCCGCCGCTGTCACGGCCTTGGTGCAGGCCTCCGCCCGCCTGGCGGACGGCCTCGGGCTGCCCCTCGTGGGCAATGTCTGCCACGGCCTCGACGAGGCCGGGCGCAGCGGAGTCGTGGCCGCGGCCCTGGAGGCCCGCGGCTGGCGCCGCACCCATCAGTACCGCCACGGGTCCCGCCCGGGGACCGAGGACGCAGGCGCATCCCAGGACCAGGAAGAGACTCCGTGAACCCACCGACCCGTTCCACCTTCCCCCTCAGCCTCGACCTGCTGTACGAGCTGCTGGAGGTCGAGCGCGACCTCGCTCCCCGCCATCTGCTGCGGCGGGCGCGGCAGGAGGGCGCCGTCGTGTCGACCCTGGTGCTCTCCCTGGCCGAGCGCGAGGGCGTGGCCCTGGGCGAGGGCTCCCGCGGTGAGCTGGCCCGGATGACCCGGCGGTCCGACCTCTACCAGGAGCTGGACGCGGCGGTCCGCGCGGTGCCCGGGGCGCGCACCGTCAAGGGCCCCTCCCTGGCCCGCTACTACCCGGCGGGTCTGCTGCGGGCGATCGGCGACCTCGATGTCGTCGTCCCCGACGAGGCGACGCTGTGGCGGGTGCTGGGCGAGGTGCTCGACCGCCGGGAGGCGGGCGAAGCCCTGATGACGGAGCTGTGCGAGGGCGGCCGGCGGGATCTGCTGGTCTCGGTGTGGTGGCTCGGCGAGGATCCGATGCTCGACCTCGACCGCGGGGTGGAGGTGACCACCTTCGCCTATGGCGGACTGCCCGAGCAGGCTGTGCCGCTCCGGCCCGAGCTGCCCGCCGAGCAGGTGTACGCCGATGTGCTGGCGGTGGCGGAGGAGCGCTTCCAGCGCGACTTCACCCTCAAGGACGTACTGGACCTGGTCTGCGTCCTCACCTCGCCCGCGGCCCCCGTCCCGGCCGCCCTGGCCCGTGCCGCCGCCGACTACGCGCTGGCGCCGGAGCTGGAGGAGCTGTGCGGCAAGGCCATCGGCCACCCGGCCCTGGCTTCCGCAATCCCGGCGGAGCTGCTGGACGGGCTGCGTGAGCCCGCCCGCCTCGAACGCGCCCGCCGGGACGCCCTCGGCCCCGCCGCCCAGGAGCCGCGCCGCTACGGCTTCCAGCTCACCGAACCGCTGCGGCGCGGCACCGGAGACGCGGTGGAGGACCACGACTTTGGCGGGGTGCTGCTCCGCCGCACCCCGGTGGCCGACTTCCTGCTGGTCACCGGTGAACTCGTCGACCCCGCCGACCATGAGGCGGCGGTGGCCGCGCTGTCCGCGCTCGCCCCGTGGCCCAAGCGTCCGGCCCCGGCCACCGCCCCCGCCCCGGCGCCGTCCCCGCAGGCACCCCGGGACACGGCGCCGGAAGTGATGCAGGACGCGTCGTACGACGCGGCGCACGCTGCCGCGAAGGGTGCGGCGGCCGGTCGTTCCCTCCGTGCCGGAAGCGGGAGCTGAGCCATGGCGATCGTTGAAGTACAGGAGCTCGGCCGGGTGTTCACCCCCCGCCGAGGTGCCGAGGTCACCGCGCTGGACGGGGTGACCTTCAGCATCGGGGAGGGCGAGGTGCTCGGTCTGCTCGGCCCGAACGGCGCCGGCAAGACCACCCTCTCCCGCATCCTGACCACCCTGCTGCTGCCCACCTGCGGCACCGCCCGGATCGGCGGCCATGACGTGGTGCGGCAGTCCAAGGAGGTCCGCCGCCTGATCGGCCTGGTCCTGGGTGGCGACCGGGGCCTCTACGGACGACTGACGGCACGTCAGAACCTGCTGTACTGGGGGGCCCTCCAGGGCCTCGGCGGCAGGACCGCCCGGCAGCGCACCGATGAGATGCTGGAGCGCTTCGGGCTCGGCGCCCGCGCCGATGACCGTGTCGAGCTCTTCTCCCGCGGCATGGTGCAGCGTGTCCACCTCGCCCGGGCCCTGCTGAGCCGCCCCCCGCTGCTGATCATGGACGAGCCCACCAACGGCATGGATCCGCACGCCGGAGCCGGCTTCCGGCAGCTCGTCCACGACCTGAAGGAAGCGGGCTGCACGGTCGTCCTGACCACCCATGACATGCAGGAGGCCCAGGACGTCTGCACCCGCATCGCCCTCATCGACCACGGCCGCATCCTGCACATGGGTGCCGCCGGGGAACTGCTGGCCCGGATCGGCGCACCGCGCACCATCCGTGCCGAGGGCGTCTGTGCGGAGGCCGCCGCCCGGATCGCGGAACTGCCCGGCACCGTCGAGGTGACCGAGCAGGGCAGTCTCACCGCCCGGCTCGACGGCGCGGAGGCCCAGTCCGCGGCGCTGGCCGTGCTGGTGCAGGCGCAGGCCACCGAGATCGCGGTGGCGCCGCCCGGGCTCACCGAGCTGTACCGCACGGTCATCACCGACCGGGAGTTCGCGCTCTGATGCTCCACTTCGTGCGCGCCCAGGCGCAGATGCTGATCCGTTCACCCCAGCTCTTCGCCACGCTGCTGGTGATCCCGTTCTACTCGCTGGTCTTCTTCCACTTCCTGAAGAGCCACCACCACGGCGGGCTGGCCACCACCACCGCGATCACCGCCTTCCTGATGGGCGCCTGGTCCCACGCGGTGTTCGTGGCCTCGCAGACGGTGGACGACGACCGGGCCCAGGGCACCCTGAGCCTCTCCCTGCTGACCCCTTCCCGCTATCTGCTCGCGCTGGCGATGCGGACCCTGCTGACCGCCTCGCTCGCACTGCCGGTGCTCGGGGAGATGTTCCTCGTCGGCCGCTGGGTGTTCGGGCTGCCGATCCGGGTGGACCGGCCGGGGCTCACCCTGCTGGTCGCAGCGCTGGTGACGGCCGGGGTGGCGGCCACCGCGCTGCTGATGAGCGGTCTGATGATCCTGGTCCGCGCCGCCCGCAGCCTGCAGAACGCCCTGACCTACCCCTTCTATCTGCTGGGCGGGCTGATCCTGCCGGTCGCGACGCTCCCCGGGCCGCTGCGGTGGATCGCCCGGGGCTTCTTCCTCTCCTGGGGGGCGCAACTGCTGAGGGACGCCGCCGCCGGCCCGGTGCCCGATCTGGGCGTCCGGCTGACCGTGCTGTGCGTCCTGGTCGGCCTCCAGGCAGCCGTCGGGCTGTGGGCCGTCCGGCGGGTGCTGTCCTTCGTACGCACCGGACGGGTGGTTCTCCATGACTGAGTTCGCTACCGAACGCATCTGCGGTCGCCTGCCCGGCGGCGGCCTCGCCCCGGATCCGGTCCCCGCGCAGCGCCCGTCGCCCCTCGCCCGGGTGCGCGTCGCCGCACGCCAGGTCGCCTATGGCGCGCTGGCCAGCTATCGGGACTACCGCGCGATGTTCACGCTGCGGACCTGGCTGTTCGGCTGGACCGTGCGCCTGATCTGCCAGGTGCTGTTCTTCGCCGGCCTGGGCCGGCTGGTGGGCTCTCCCTCCGCCGAGGCCTATCTCGCGTTCGGCAACGCCGCGGTCCTCGGGCCGCTGGGCTCGCTGGGCGTGGTCTCCTCCACCGTCGGCGAACGGGTCTCCGGCACCTTGCAGTTCCTGCTGCTCAGTCGGGGCAGCACCTTCCTGGTGCTGGCCTCGCGGGGGCTGCACTGGATGGCGGACGGTCTGCTGACCTCGACCATCGCGCTCTGCGTGGTCTCGCCGCTGCTGGGGGTGCCGCTGCACTGGGCGGCGTTGCCGGTGATCCTCGCCGTGCTCTGTCTCAGCACGGTCTCCTGCTACTGCCTGGCCCTGTGCATGACCAGCATCAGCGTGCGCAGGCCCGGCTCCCGGATGTATCTGACCGCCGGCACCACGATCGCGCTGATGCTGCTCGCCGGGGTCAGCACGCCGGTGCCCGAGTCCGGTGCCACGGGTCTGCTGGCCCGGATCCTGCCGCTCACCCACGGTCTGTCGGCGGCGCGGACGCTGGCCGCAGGCGGCGTGCTCGACCTGGGCGCGGTGGCCGGTGAGGCCGCCGTCGCGGCGGGCTGGGGGCTGCTGGCCTGGCTGCTGCTGACCAGGGCGCTGCGGCACACCGTCCGCACCGGATCGCTCTCGCTGCGCTGAGCGCGCTCCCCAGGGAGGGACACATGAGTTACGCGTTCGAGGCGTTGCCCCGCGGGTTCAGCGATCTGGTGGGCGAGGAGGCAGCCCAAGGGGTGTGGGCCGAGTCGATGTTCCGGTCGGTGACGCGCAGCTTCGGCTTCGCGCCCGTCACGGTGGCGCCGGTCGGGTACGCGGAGACCTTCGAGCGGTTCGGCTCCGCGGCCACCGGACGCATCTTCACCTTCGAGGATCTCTCCGGGCGGCGGCTCGCCCTGACCGCGGACTCGCTGGTGGCTGTGTTGCGGGCGCTGGCCGGGGCGGGGCGGCTGACGAGCGGCGGCAGCGCCCTCGGCGCCGCCTGCGTGCCCATCGCACGGTATCGCCGCAAGCGGCACCGGGGCTGGAGCCAGGCAGTCGCGGTCATCTGCAACGAGACCGACGAACTCGCCGCCGATCTCACCCTGTTGCGACTCTGGGCCGCGCTCTTCGAGATGCTGGGCCCCGCCGCCGGGGGCAGGCTGGAGTACTGCGACTACGGGGTGCTCGACGCGATCGCCGCCGACGAGGGCCTGAGCCCGGCCGCCGCCCGTGCCGCGCTCCACCTCCGTCGCCGTGGCCTGGCGCAGCCGCCCGGGGAGCCGCCGCGAGGCGGGGAGGCGGCGCGAGGCGGCGAGGCCGCGCGCGGTTCCGGGGTGGTTCGGGACGCGCAGGGTGGCCAAGCCGGCGAGAACGCTTGCGCGGAGAAGGGTGTGGCGCGCACCGCCGGGGAGCCGGGGGGCGCCGAAGAGCCCGGCGAAGCCGAAGGTATCGGCGACGTCGAGCGCTTCAAGGGCATCGAGGCCGGGGACGCCGAAAGCATCCAGGAGGCCGGGGGACCGGGGAGCAGCGCCGGGGAGCCGCAGGGCACCGAGCGCGCCGGGTCCGGGTACCTCGGGGAACCCGGGGAACCCGGGGATCTTGCCGGGGTACGGGATGCAGACCTGGCTCCGCCGTCACACGAACGCTTCCTGCGGCGCCTGGACCGTCTCTCCCTGCTCTGCCGTGGACTGCCGCTCGAGGAGGCCCCGGATCGGGTGGCGGCGGCGGAGCCGGTGGCCGCGGAGCGGATGGCCCATCTGCGGACCGTGCTGACGATCGCCCATGAGCTGGGTGTCCGTGTGGAATTCGGCCTGGACTGGGAGCACGCGCCGGAGTACCAGGCCGGGTTGTGCTTCCTGGCTCGCACCGGGGACGGCCGGACACTGGGGGACGGCGGCGGCTATCACCACATGGTGCGCACCCTGGACATCGGGCTGAGCAGGTGCTGGAGCACCAGCGCCTCGGTCAATCTGCTGGCCGAGCTGGGACCGGTGCCTGAGGCGGAGTGCGTGCATCTGATGCGCATGCCCTCCGCCGACCTGCGCACCTTCATGGCCGCCGCCCGGCGGCTCCGCGGAGCCGGGTACGACGTACTGGAGTACTGGCGGCCCCGGCGGCTCGGGCGCCAGCTCCGCCGGGTACCGGCCCGGCCCAGCCAGTGGTTCGCGCTGGTGGGGGAGCAGGAGGCCGCCACCGGGCGGCTGACCTTGCAGAACGCGGCCGCCACCGGGATCACCAGAAACGTGGCGCTGGCCGCGGTGCCACAGGCGGCTGACCGCTCACCTGCACCCCGCCGCGACGATGCGGGCGAGGAGACCGTCGTGGCGGCCGGCCGCCGAACCTGACGGCTCCCGGCCTCAGGCCCTGACAGTGCCCGGTCCTTGGTAAACCCCTTTCCCCTTCAATTCTGGACCTCGATTCCAGATGTACACGTGCACCACCATCCCCATGTTTGTGACTGAAATATTGACTTGTTTGTAAATGTGTCCATATCATTCAGTCAATTAGACTCGATGCAAGGGAGTAGGCCGATGAATCCCTCGACACCCCCCCGCCCGCTTCTGGCGGCGCTTCAGGACCGGACAGAGTCCGTCACGGTGTGGGGGGCGGGCTTCATCGGTCTCTCCGCCGCGTGCGCACTGGCCGAGGCGGGCTTCTCCTGCGCGGTGCTCGACATCGACGAACACCGGGTTCGCGAGATCAACGCCGGGGTGGTGCCGCTGCCGGGCTTCGAGGACGTCATCCCTCTCGCCGACGCCCGGTCCGGCGGACGGCTGCGGGCAGCGACCCCCGATGACACCGCAGCGGTCGCCGCCCGGGTGCATCTGGTCTGCGTCAACACCGACCGGGACGGCCGGCCGGTGACCGGGCCGCTGACCACGGTGCTGACCGCGATCGGCCGGGCCCGCACCGGCGGCGAGACCCTGATCGCCCTGGAGAGCACGGTCAGCCTGCGCTGGCTCGACGAACTGGTGCCCGCCGCGCTCGACGCGGACCCCACGACCGAGGCGTCACTCCATCTGGTGGCCGCACCCCGCCGTGACTGGATGCTCTCCCCCGACATGAACCTGCGGAGCCTGCCCCGGGTGCTGGGCACCGCCCGCCCGGAATCCCTGCCGGTGGCCCGGGAGTTGTACGACGCGATCAGCGATGTCGTCCATCCCGCGCCGGACTGGCGGCACGCCGGGCTGACCAAGCCGGTGGAAAACCTCTACCGCTACCTGGATCTGGTGCTGACCAACCAACTCGCGGAGGCATACCCGGGCCTGGACGTGCCCGAAGTGCTGCGGCTGGCCGGCACCAAGTGGAACGTGCCCACCTTCCACCCTTCCATCGGCATCGGCGGCTACTGCATCCCGCTCAGCCCCCGGTTCGCCGTCGACGGGGTGGACGAGGACACCGTGCTGCCCCTGGTCACCTCGGCGATGTCCTGGGACGGCGACCACCCGGCCCGGGTCGCGGAATCGATCCTTCGGATCGCTGACGGCCCCATCGGCATCCTCGGCCTCAGCTATGCGCCCAATGCCAGGATCGTCGAAGGCTCGCCCGCCCGGCGTATCGCCGAGCACCTGCTCGCCCGCGGCGCCGATGTGCTGCTGCACGACCCCTATTTCACCCCCGAGGAGATCACCGCCCTCACCGGCGCCCGGCCGCTGCGCTGGCCGGACGACCTGGGCAGCCTCGGCACACTGATCGCCGCCACCCCGCACGCCCTCTACGGCGACCTGCCCAGCCGCCTCGCCGGGCTGCAGAACCCGCCGACGGTGGTGGACAACCTCGGCGGCTACGGCGCCGCGCTGCGCGACACCGCCGTCCGCTACGCGGAATGGGGCACCCCCGCCACACGGCCCTGAGCCGCGCCCCGGCCCTGAGCCCCCCGCGGGCACCACGCCGCCCGCACCGCCCGGCGTCCGTACGACCCCGCGCTCACCCCTCACCCACTGCGCACACCAGCACCAAGGAGACCTCATGAAAGCCGTTGTCACAGGCGGAAGCGGATTCCTCGGCAGCACCATCGCCTGCCGTCTGATCGAGCAGGGCCACGACGTCACCGTCCTGGACCTGGTGCCCATCGGCACCAAAGGCCTGCGTCCTGACGCCCGCTTCGTGCAGGGCGACGTCCGTGACTCCGACGTGCTGATGAAGACGTTTCAGGGCGCCGAGGAGGTCTACCACCTGGCAGGCGTTCTCGGCACCTCCGAACTTCAGGAGACCCCGCAGGAAGCCATCGACGTCAACATAGGCGGCACGGTCAAGGTCTTCGAGGCCGCCGGCACCTGCGGAGTGCCCCGGGTCTTCTACCCCGGCAAGCCCAACGTCTGGCTGAACACCTACACCATCACCAAAGCGGCGGCGGAGTCCTTCGCCCAGATGGCCAACGCTTCCGGGCCCAGCCGCATCTGCTCCCTGCGCTACTACAACGCCTACGGCCCCGGCCAGGCCCTGCTCCCCATCCGCAAGATCGTCCCCGCTTTCGCCGCACAGGCCATGCGGGGCCTGCCGATCCAGGTGTTCGGCGACGGCGAGCAGATCGTGGACATGGTCTACTCCCATGACCTCGCCGACATGACCATCCGCTTCACCCGCACCGAGCGCACCGATGTGATCCCGGACTGTGGCAGCGGGGTGAGCGTCAGCGTCAACGAGGTGGCCACCGCGGTCAATGAGTACTTCGGTAACTCCGCGGGCATCCAGCACCTGCCGATGCGCCCCGGCGAGGTGCCGCGCACCGTCCTCACCGCCGACATGACCGAGCTGCGTGATGTGCTCGGCGACCCGCGGCTGAGCGACTACACCACCTCCCTGGCGCAGACCCTGGACTGGTATGCCCAACTGCCCGCCGAGTTGATCGACAAGACGGTGGCCTTCTACGGATGGCAGGTGTGAGCGCCCCCGCCCCCGGGACCGCATGGGGAGCCGGGCACCGCCCGGTCAGCGTGCTGGTGGTGGTCGCCCACCCCGACGACGCGGAGATCGCCGCCGGCGGCACCATCGCCCACCTGACCGCGCGCGGGGTCCGGGTGGTCACCGCCGTCCTCTCGCTGCCGGAGTCCGGTGCGGGGGCCGAGCGGCGCACCCGGTACACCGAGCAGGCGGCCGCGGCTCTCGGCTATGAGCTGCGCTGGCCGACCGGCGGCGAGAACCGGCAGGTCGTCGACATCGGGGAGATCGCCCTGGTGGCCGCGGTGGACCAGCTGATCGCCGAGGTCGCCCCCCGGGCGGTGCTCACGCACTGGAGCGGCGACGGCCACGCGGACCACCGCCTCGCCGCCCGGGCGGCCGCCGCCGCGACCCGCACGTGCCGTGTCGACCTCTACGGGATGCGGCCGGGCGAGACCCGTACCCCGGCGTTCTCCCGCTTCGCCCCGCAGGTGTTCGTGGACATCACCGCGCATTCCGCGGCCAAGCGGCGCGCCCTGGAACCGTTCGGCACCGCCCGGCCCGGCTTCCGCCCCGTCGACCTGGCGGCGGTGGATGCCGCGGACCGCTTCTACGGAAGCCTGAGCGGAACCGACCGCGCGGAGGGCTTCGTGGTGGAGCGGGCCCATGGGCTCGGGGGGCTGCCCGGCGCCGACTGAACCGGACGGCCCGCCCGTCCCGGAGCGGCCCGTCGGCGCCCCGCACCCGGTGGCCGACCCGGACGGCGCCGGGCCTGACATGGGCACGGCCTGGCCCGACCTGGCCTTGACCGAGTATATTCACTGCATATTCACTCGGTGTGTCGTGCCGTCAGTCATAATTAGGGGAAGCCATCATGGCGGAATCGCAGGCTCTGGGGTCACGGATTCGCCGGCTGCGCCGCGCAGCGGGCCTGTCGCAGATGGACCTGGCCGGCGAGAACCTCTCCCCGAGCTATATCTCGTTGCTGGAGGCGGGCAAGCGGACCCCTTCCCCGGAAGTCCTGGAGCAGATCGCCGGCCGGCTCGGCTGCGACCCCGGGCATCTGCTGGAACTGCTGGCACCCGAACGGCAGAACACCCTCCAGACGGAACTGCGCTACGCGGAGATCAGCCTGCGCAACGGCGACCCGAAGACCGCCCTGGACACCTACACCACGGTCCGCGACAAGGCCGCCGCGGCAGGGCAGGACGACGTCCGGCTGACCGCCGAGTACGGCGTGGCCCAGGCCCTGGAGCACGACGGCCGACTGGAGGAGGCCGCCGACCGCTACCAGGTACTGCTGGACCAGGCCGGCCACGGACCGTCCCCGATCCCGCGGCTCGCGGTGGCGGTGGCACTGTGCCGCTGCTACCGCGAGACGGGCGATCTGGCCCATGCGATCGACCTGGCCACCGCCACCCTGGAGGAGGCCCGCCGACTCCGGCTCACCCCGACCGTGCTGGGCGTCGAGCTGCTGGCCACGCTCGTCGGACTGCACTGCGAGCGTGGTGATCTCCACCGCGCGGCCGCCCTGGCCCGGACCGCCATCGAGGAGGCGGAGGAGATCGACGACCGCAAGGCCCTGGGCGCCGCCTACTGGAACGCCGGGGTGGTGGCGCACCGCAACGGCGCCTCCGCCGACGCCCTGCTGCTGCTGGAACGCGCCTTGGCCATCTACTCCGAGGGCGACGACGCCCGGGCGCTGTCCCGGCTGCGCAACGCCTATGCATCGGTGCTGATGCAGTCGGAGTCCGGCGACATCGCGGAGGCCAAGTCACAGCTGGAGCGCAGCGCCGAGACCCTGGCCGACCACGGCAGCACCGTGGACATGGCGTACTGCGAGACCGCGCTGGCCCGTGCCTGCCTGCTGGAGGCCGACCCCCGTCAGGCCGAGCAGCACGCCCGGCGGGCACTGGAACTGCTGGGCACCGGCCACCGGCTGGAGACCGCACGCACCCTCCTGGTGCTGGCGGGCGCCCAACTGCAACTCGGCGACGCCGCGGCGGCCGAGGCCGGCTGCGAGCGGGCCGCGCTGCTGCTGGAGGCCTCCGAGGCGGACCGGCAGGCGGCTTCCGCCTGGAACGACCTCGGGGAACTGCTGGAGCGCTCCGGGCACACCGAGCGGGCCCTGTGGGCCTACCGCCAGAGTCTGCGCTGCCTCGGCCAGCGCAGCAGCCTGCTCCCGGCCGCAGGCGAACCAGCCGCTGCCGAAACCGCCGCCACCGGACCATCTGCCACCCGAGCGGCCGCCACCGAGCCCGCCGCCGGGCCCGCCGATCACCGGCGATCTGTGCGGCCGTAGATCGGATGCTGAGTCCGTGTTGATCGTCGGCGCCTAACGTCGGAGGAGACAGCGCAGGGAAGCGGCGGTCGCCCTTTCCCGGCACCGCTCACCGGCTCCTCCCCTCGACGAAAGCAGACGCTCCGCATGACGCACGCCTCCAGCCGTCCCGCCGGTGTCCACAGGCCCGGCGAGGCCGTCGCCGGCCCGTTCCACCACCGTCTCGTCCGGGCGGTCGTACCGGCCCTGCTGCTGGCGGTGCTCCCCGCCCAACTCGCCATGGTGCCGACACCGGAGCGCCGCGCCGTGGTGACCGGGATCGAAAGCATCTCGCCGGCCCGGGACATCCCCCTGTGCTGTTGACGGAACCCCGTCAACAGCCATGCACCACCCGCTCAACCAACCATCGGCAGACCACCGGTGGTGAGAGTCAAGGAGGACCACCCCATGTCGAAGCTGCCTCGTGCCTGTGCGGCACTCGGCCTGACGCTGCTCGCCGCGAGCGCCCTGGGCGCTGCCGGCTCCGCCTCCGCCGGCTTGGCGCACACCCGCACACCGATGGGCAAGCACATCGTCATCCAGGCCGCGGTCAACAACACCGGATCCGAGTACCACCCGCCGGGCGCGAAGATGTGAGCCACGGCTGACAGGCGGCCGTCCGGCGGCGCGGGCATCCCCGCGCCCCGGGCGGCCGTTGCCCTGTGCTGCCAGGGTTGCGGCGCGGGTCCCGCACGCCGGCCGTTCGCCCGGCATGCGGGGCTCCTGGAACGCTCCGCCCGGGTGGGCGTTCGTCACCGCCCGTCCCCCGGGTGGACCAGAGCGGCCGCCCACCAGCCGCCCCGTCCCGCAACGGCGCTGTCAGCCCAGCCCGACCAGCAGCTTCGACACATCGGCCGCATCGGGCAGCCCGAGGTGGGTGAAGACACCGCGGGCCTGCTCCAGATGGTCCCTGGCCCGGCTCGTCTCCCCCAGATCGGCCAGCGCCCGCCCCATGACGACCAGGGCCTGCGCCCGGTCCCGCTCGGAGCACGCCTCCTCGCAGCGGGCGATCGCCGCGGCCGCGTGCTCCACGGCCTCCCGCTCCCTCCCGGTGCTGCGCAAGGTCTCCGCCAGCCGGTAGAGCACCTGCGCCTCCCGCTCCCGCAGTCCGGCCGTCCGGCACACCACCAGAGCCTCGCCGTAGCGGGCCACCGCCTCCTCGTAGCGGCCCAGTTCGTGCAGGGCCAGGGCCAGCACATACAGGGCGTAGGCCGCACCGACGTTGTCATCCAGTTCGCGCATCAGCGCCAGCGCGGACTCGCAGGACGGGATGGCCTCCTCCGGCCGCCCGCTGCGCACCTGGGCCAGCGCCGCATTGACGGTCGTCGCAGCCGCACCGGAGCGGTGGCCCAGGGTGTGCGCCAGGGCGATCGCCTCGTCGTAGCAGGCCGCCGCCTCCTCGAAGCGGCGCAGGAACTGCGCCACCAGGCCGCGGTCGTTGAGGGCCTGGCGGAGGGCGTAGATGTCTCCCGCGGCACGGGCCGCCTCGATGGCCAGACCGGCGTGCCGCCCCGCGTCGGCGACCCTGCCCGCGCGCAGTGCGATGCCCCCGCAGAGCATCCGTGCCCGCCCGATGATCCTCCGGCAGCCGGTCAGTTCCGCGGTCTCGGTGAGCGCCAGAGCCACCGGGGTCAGACGGTCGTACCAGCCGGCGTGGGTGAACGGGCTGACCGCGAGCAGCAGGTCCACCGCGCTGCCGAGCCGGTCCTCCGCCGCCTCCGGCAGACGCAGGGTGACGGCGCTGAGCGCGGCGGCGACCAAGCCGTCGATCTCGGCCACCACCCATGCACGGGCGGCGTGCACATCGTGGAACTTCAGCCCGGCCGATCTCAGCGGGCCGAACGCGTCCGCCACCGGGTCTCCGGGGACCGCGTACGGGAACGCGCTGGCGGCCGTTGCCAGCAGGAAGTCCAGCAGCCTGCCTAGGGCCGCTGCCGCCTCCTGGGGGTCGTGCGCCTCCGCACGCTGCCGGGCGAAGACCCGCACAAGATCGTGGTAGCCGTAGCGGCCGGGTTTGGTGGACTCCAGCATGGCGGCATCGGTCAGCGATTCCAGCAGAGCCTCCGCCGTGAGTTCGTCGACACCGATCGCGGCAGCCGCCGCCGGTACCCCGATGTCGGCCGCACCGGCCAGGGCGACCAGTTGGAACGCCCGCGCCTGGGCGACGGTGAGCTGCTGGTAGCCGAGTTCGAAGGCGGCGTCGATGGCAAGCGCGCCGATCCGCAGCTCGGCGATGCGCCGCTGCTCGTCCGCCAAGCGCGCGGTCAGCGTCGCCACCGTCCAGGCGGGCCGGGCCGACAGCCGGGTGGCCACGATCCGCACCGCGAGCGGCAGATGACCGCAGGCCCCGACCAGCTTCAGGG
This sequence comes from Streptomyces cellostaticus, assembly GCF_001513965.1. Classification (GTDB taxonomy): domain Bacteria; phylum Actinomycetota; class Actinomycetes; order Streptomycetales; family Streptomycetaceae; genus Streptomyces; species Streptomyces cellostaticus. The sequence goes on from NZ_KQ948029.1 coordinate 214,955, forward strand.
CGTCCTCCTGCTGCGCTGCCAGCCGTTCGCGGCCGATGATCGAGCCGAGCAGGGCCAGCGCCTCGTCGGTGCGGAACGGCTCCAGCAGCAGCTGGGCCGTCAACGGCAGGTCGAACATGGGCGATCTGCTGGTGAGGATGACGGCGCAGCTGGACGATCCGGGGATCAGCTCCCGGACCTGGGCGGCATCCCGGGCGTTGTCCAGGACGATCAGCAGCCGCCGCCCGTCGACCAGCGACCGGAAGAGCCGGCAGCGGTTTTCGATGCCATCGGGCACCTGGTCCTCGGGCACGCCCAGCGCGGCCAGGAATCCGGACAGCACGAAGCCCGGTTCCGCCGGGTCGGTTCCGTTGCCCCGCAGATCGGCGTGGAGCTGGCCGTCGGGGTAGTGGTCGCGGGCCCGATGGGCGATGTGCAGGGCGAGGCAGGTCTTACCGACGCCCCCCATCCCGGCGACGGCCAGCACGACCGGCGTCCGGCGCACCGGTGCGGTGAGCAGCGCATGCCAGGTGTCGACCTGCTCGGTCCGGCCGACGAAGTCCGGTGAATCATAGGGGAGTTGGGCGGGCACCGGCGACGGCGCGGGCACCGTTGCCGTCCTCTGCGCCTCCGCCGAAGGCGGCCGCTCCGGCTGGCCGGCCTCCGTGTCGTCCCGCCCCGGCGCGCAGGGGCCGGGGGAGCCTTCGGTGCCCCTTTCCGACGGCGCCGCCGACCGCACCGGGTCGGGCCCGGCCAGCGCGGGGTCACCGGCGAGGATCCGCCGGTGCACCTCGGCCAGTTCCGGACCGGGCTCAATGCCCTGCTGCTCGATGAGCAGGTCGCGCACCCGGCTGAACACCGCGAGGGCATCGGCCTGACGGCCCGCCCCGTAGAGCGCGCGCATCAGCAGGCCGTAAGGGCGTTCCCGCAGCGGGTACGCGTCGGTCAGCTCGACCAGATCCGGTACGGCCGAGCGGTGGTGCCCCAGGGTCAGGGCGAGCTCGAAGCGCTCTTCGAGCAGGGCCAGCCGCAACTCCTCCAGCCGGGCGCGCTGCCGCTCCGCGAACGGGCCGGGCACCCCGGCCAGCGGCTCCCCCTGCCAGAGGTTCAGGGCCTCCGCCAGTAACTGCCCGGCCTGCGGCACCCGGTCGTCGGCCGCGGCGCGCGCGGCCTCGGCGGCCAACTGCTCGGCCCGGCACAGATCCAGCGCCCCCTCGGACACGGCCAGCCGGTAGCCGTCGCCGGCCAGTTCCAGGACGGTCGGCGCGGCGGCCTCCGGCTCCAGCAGCTTCCGCAGCCGCCAGACATAGGTGCGGATGGTGGTCACCGCCCGGGTCGGCGACGCGTCCGCCCAGAGCGCATCGACGATCTGCGCCATGGAGACGGGCTTGTTGGCGCGAAGCAGCAGAAGGGACAGCAACGCCTGCTGCTGCGGTGGTCCCACGCGCAGCTCGACGTCGCCCCGGTAGGCGCGGACCGTGCCGAGTACCTCGAAACGGAATCCTTCTGCCATCCTGTGCCTCCAATCGTCCGTAGATGCGGTCTAAGACGGAATCCACCAGGTCGTGGATCCACTTCTTGGCGCTTCCGTGAGCGGTTCACCGGACGACTCCCGCCTCCTGCGGCAGGCCGCCGATGCTGCCCAGAAGGATCACTTGGCAGGCCGCGCCGGCGCATGCGGTCACGAAGCGCCCCGATGGCCCAGGGCACGGACTGGGCCTCGCCGAAGCGGACGGCCGGGTAGCACTGGAGGTAGCAGGTCCTGGGCTGCCTTGCCCGCTACGGACTTTGACGCGTTCGCGTCGCCGGTACGGCAGTAGGGTGAAACGGTGACCCCCTTACCGGAAGACTCGCTGCCACTGATCGGCGAAGACGACCGCGACACGGCCGTGCGGCGCCTGCAGGAGGCGTACGCCGAAGGGCACATTTCCCACGAGGAGTTGGACGAACGCCTTCACCAGGTGCTCGCCGCCAAGTCGCACGGCGAGCTCGTGTCGGCTCTGGCCTTGCTCCCAAAGGAGAATGCGGGCACAACGCTGACGATTGCCGCCGCCGGCGGACGGATCAAGCGGCGCGGCGTATGGCGGGTACCTCGGAGCCTCAAGGTCGAGTCCGCATTCGGAAGGGTGCATCTGGATCTGTCCCGGGCGGTCATCGAGCATGCGGTGGTCGACATCGAGCTGCAACTCGGCACCGGCAGGGCCAGGATCACGGTGCCTCGCGACGCGATCGTCGACGTCGAGGGTCTGCGCACCGGCTGGAAGGACTTGCTCTACAGGACCCGGCGGCGCTCCCGCCCCGGCGGGCCGAGGATCCGGATCTCCGGGACCATGGGGTTCGGACGGTTGAAGATCCGCCACGCCCGACGTTGAGGTTCCCTCTGGCACCAGGACCGCCTGACCTGCGGAGACATGCCTGCTTTGGGCCTGGCGTCAGAGGGGGGAGTCCGGGGCCGACTGCTTTGCGGGCCTTTTAGTTGTTCATCCGTAAAACACGCGCTATGCGTGTTGATTCTGATGATCATTCTGTGCGAGTCTCGTGACGGCCCGAGGGGTTCGGGCTTCACAACTCGCAGACGGGGGAAGTCTGATGAGCTTCAAGTCCAAGATCGTCAAGGGTGGTATTGCCGCCGCCATGACCGGAGCCGCACTGATGGGCGTCGCCACCTCGGCCAGCGCCAACACGGGTGCCTCCTACATCGGCTCCGGCAAGCCGAACACCGGCGCTGCGGTGTGGTGCGTCCAGCACAACATCAACTACTGGATCGTCAAGTCCGGCTCCGACGCGCCGACCATCGCCGAGGACTCCACCTTCGGGCCCGCCACCCAGGCGGCCATCAAGGAGTTCCAGGGGGAGATGGGGCTGTCGCAGGACGGCGTCGTCGGCCCGAGGACCGGCAACGCGATCATGTCGCACGGCGACCCGTACTACACCGGTTCCAACATGCCCAACGACGCCTGGCACCAGGGGACCAAGTCCGCCTACTGCTACAACTACCTGCCCACCACCTGGTAGTCAGCAGCAGGCGTCTGTTCCGCGACCCTCCGCAGGGCCCCGCTTCGGCGGGGCCCTGTGACGAGGAGCTCTGAAGTTCGCTGTGGCCGCGCGGTCGTGAAGGACACGTCGGCGGAATGTCGCGCTCGTACACAACCCGGCGCACTTGACCAGGCTCGGGAATGCGACGCTGATCCGCATGACCGACAAGAGTGACCCGGCGACTCGGGCCGGGGACATCGCGGAAGCCCTCTTCACCCGCTCCGGCGGCATGGGCGCAGAGCCTGTGCCTGTCCTGACCTACCCCGCCGGAGCGGATCGTCTCGCCCGCCGCCAGGCACTGCGCCCGGTGTACGACGCGATCGTGGCGCGTATCGGCGCACCTACCCTGCTCGGTGGCGCCGTCAAGGGTCCGAGTGTGCGCTGGTGCAGCCCTGAAAGGGTCCTGCTGCTGTCCGGTGACCACACCCACGTCGAGCTGTCGGTGCACGACGCCGATGAGTTCGAACGTGACGAATGGCAGACCTTCGATCGGACCCACCCCGGGCGCAACGGGCAGACATTCGACGCGCTGCCCTACATATGGCAGCTCGACCGTAAGGGTCCTGGACTCGCTCCGTCGTGGACGTACAACGGGGTGATCGTCGCCGGTAGCTGGGATCATGCGATCACGGGTCTTGAGCTGATGCTCGCCGCGTGGGTGGAGCAGTATCCCGTCCAGGCCCCGGGGGACTGGATCGGCTTCTGTTTGTGGACCGCCCGAGACTGGGGCCGGGACATGATCGTGTCGTACACACCGGCCGACCACGGGCGTGAGCTGGCCGTTTGCGTCCATGACCGGGGCACCGAACAGACCGAGGAGCGGCAGGCGCAGATGCGCGAGCGTGGATGGCGCATCCAAGAGGACCACCAGTGGCGTACCGAGTTGCCGGAAACGGACCCTGACGCGCCACGGCTGATCGCCGAGCTCACCATCGCCGAATGCCGCGCTCGCAAGGCCACCTGCCCGGACGAGCTGAGGGCACACGACATCAGCGCGGGCGACGACGGCGAGCTGTGGCTCACCGGCCTGGGCCTGCCGACGCACCCCTCCCGCGGCGAGCACTATTGATCCCGGGCCCACCGCCCCGACGCACCGTCGGCGACGGCCGGGCCAGGCACCCACCGCGCGATGGCACGCCGTCGTCGTCGCGGCCCTTGCCGACGGCTGCAGAGAGGCACAAGGCCGACCGCGTTTCCGTGACGGCTGCGGCTTCAGGAGGATGCGTGCTCTGAGCAGGGCGAAGGAGGCGCGGCCGTACAGCTGCAGCCGCATGGGGCAGGACGATCGGGGGTGCGCTCCGCGACAGACCGGATCTTCGGTGAAGCCGGCAGCATGGCCGGACCGGCGGCACCTCAGCGGTTATCCCGCCGGTCCAGCACAATGCGCGCTCCGCTCAGCCCACCGTCAGTGTGCACTTGTCCTCTGCTGTGGCCGAACCAGCGCGGTCAGCCACGTGGAGGGTGACTGTAGTGGTCCGGGTGTGCGAGCGAGGGGAGCCAGAAGGGCGAGGACCCGAGTTCACGACCTCATGGGTGGACCACGCCCCTGTCGCGTCGGCTTTCCGGTTCACGTCGCCAGTGGTGGCAGTGTCACCCAGACCGTACGGACCCTTGCCCGTGGCCTTGTCCGGTCCGTACTCGTCGACGGTGCCGATCCGTGTTGTCAGCGTCGCACCGGGGGCGTGCCCGATGCTGCCTGCGGTGTACTCCACCTGCCAGGTGCCGCGCGAGCCGCCCACGGCTTCCGCAACCCCACCAACCAACGCCTACGCACACGCTGCGTCACCACCCGCCGGGCCCGAGGCCACCTCCACCCCGCCTGAATTCGAAGACTCCGCAAACCTTGCCGCCGGATTTTGTCGTTCGAGGCCCGGCGGCAAGGTATGCGTTTGGGAATCTCTCCGGCGTTCGTCGCTATGCGCGGACGGAGTGCACCGTCGTGTCGCGCGTATTGCGGCTAGATGTTTGATCCGCCGCCGGAGGTGTTGTTCCACCAGGCGCTGTAGGCGTTCAGCGAGTACCGCTTCTGTACGCCGCTGGTCGAGGTGATCTCGATGCCGAACTGCATCGCGTCGAAGTTGGTGTTGCGCAGGAGGTTCTGCGACGCGGCCCATCGCCAGACCGCCGAGGCGTCGATGCTGCCGGTGTTGCTCTGCTGGGCGGGGATGAGCTGCAGGACGTTCCAGCCGGGATCGACCTGCCAGACCGACGCGTACAGGACGCCGCCGATGGTCACGTTGGACGCGATCTGCCTTCCCCAGCCGCCTGCCGTCCCGGACCATCTGGTGAAGACCATGATCTCGTCCTGGTTGCCGGCCGACCAGATGTCGCTCGTCCAGTTCCAGTGGTCACTGCCGGCGACGGGAGCCGACGACGTGTTGTACCAGAAGCCCGCCGAGTTCAACTGCGACAGCGGCGTCTGGGGCCGGACCGAGGTGTTCGGGTAGGACTTGATCCCGCCGCCGGAGTGGTTGGCATCGACGTACCAGGACTTGATGCTGTCGACGGTCTGGCACTGCGTGCCGTGGTTGTCGCCCCAGACGTTGTTGTAGATCGTCCAGGTGCCCTGGGTGTACTGACCCCACTGGTCGCAGGTGGAGTACACCTGGGCCTGCGCCGGAGACGCGATGCTCAGGAACCCGGCGATCACGGCGACGATCAGGGCCAGTCGACCTAACCCGGCCGACTTGCTGCTGATGGATTTAAGGGCTTGCCATCTCATGTGTCCCTCCAAGGACGGCGATGGGTTGTTCCGGACCCCCCCGGTCTGGTGGCGGACTCTGGCGCCGCGAGGTGTCGCTCGCCGGCGAGTCCGGGCTCGGGACGGCGCGGCTCAGCCCCGTCCGAGGTGCTTGCGCAGTTGGCCGATTTGATCGGCTCGATGGCCGGCCCTGGGCGAAGTGGTTCCTTCCACTGCTCGCAGTTGGAGTGCCAGACGCAGGTGCGAAGTATCGAAGCGCTTGCGTCTGTGGAAAGTAATAATGATGGGGCGTCTGAACAGCAAGGCCCTGCGCAGGAAGACACATTTCTTTCACCTGCGGACAGCACTGTCGAAGCGCATCGAATAGCATCGGCCGCGCCCGCCACCTGGCCTTCACGGAACCGCTACTGGCCCTGGTGGATGTGGCGGAAGGTGCCGGGGCAGGTGCCGATGTGACGGGTGAAGAACTTCCCGAAGTTGGTGGGGCCGGGAAAACTCAGACAGCGGCAAGCCTCGACAGGTCTGCCAGGTCCGCGCCGTCGCCCTCCCAACGCCAACGACCCTGCACGCGCCGAACCGGGAACAGGCCGTACGCGGGGCCGGCGCCGCCCGCGCCGATGCGGAGCAGGAAGGTCCGGTACTCCTCCGGCAACCGCACGCCTGTCTGAGCCTCGAGTTCGGCAAGCTCGCCCTGGGTGAGCGGGTCCTCCACGACCCACTCGTGCCCCAATGCCCCGAAAACCCTGCTGCCTTCAGGCCCCGCACCAGCCGCCTCAACCCGCTGACGTAGGTCCGCCCACCACTGATCTGTCATGCGCAGACCGTACGTGCCACCACCGACACCCGGGGCCCCTGCCACCGCGTGAACTGCCCGGCGCCCCACATGCCTCGGCGGTCTGGTCCGGAACGGCGGGCAACCCATGGGCAGCATCGACATCGGGCACCCCCTGCGACCGCACGGCACAGCAGCGGCTCGCAAGGACCATCCTCCTCTCAACACGCAGATTCCTACCGGGAGATGGGCAACAGAGTCCCCTGTTATGGTGCGCCTGTGTCATCGATCAAGCAGTTCCAAGTCACCTTCGACTGCGCGGAACCCGAGCGCGTCGCTCGCTTTTGGTGCGAGGTGTTGGGGTACGTCGTATCGCCGCCACCGGCGGGGTTCGCCACGTGGGACGATTTCGACCGCTCGCGGCCGCCTGAGGATCAGGGTTCATGGTTCGCCTGCAGTGATCCCTCAGGTGTAGGCCCGCGACTGTTCTTTCAGCGCGTTCCCGAAGGCAAGGTCGTCAAGAATCGGGTGCATCTTTGCGTGCGGGTCGGCACCGGGCTCGTGGGTGAAGAGCGCCTGGCCACGCTCGAGGCCGAGTGTGCACGACTGGTCCCGCTCGGCGCGGTACGCGTGCGACTCCTGTACGACGGCAACGATTCGTGCATCGTGATGCAGGACATCGAGGGCAACGAGTTCTGTCTCGACTGAGCGTCCCCCGAGCCGGCGAGGAGGGGAGCCGTTGAGCCGAGGCGCGATGGTTGTCACAAAGGCAGCTTGTTGTCACCGGGACCGGTGATGCCTGGTGGTGGCCTCTGGGCAGACGTGTCCTGTCGCACTGAGCCTGTCGGATTCTCACTGCTTCTCGTTAGTGCTGTCAGGGTTCTCATTGCGTCGCACGCTGAGCAACGACGTTTGCCCCGTACACAGCGGACTGCGGACCGGCTTTGCTCTTGGACCAGATCAGTCGGCGACCGTGTGATCAGAGCAGGGCTCGGATGGCGTCCCGCTGCTCTGGCAGGCCGACTTCCCCGAGCCAGCGGAATTTGTTGCCAATGTTCCCCCAGCAGTTGTCATTGGCGGTGACGGCTTGCAGAAGCTCTCGTTGCGCGGCCGACAGTGACAGGCCGGGGCTGTAGCCGGTGGGGAAGGCTTTGACGAGCAGCGGACCCCAGTCGCGGTCGACGGTGAAGTCGCTGGCGAGCGGTATCAGGGCCATGGCCGCCGGAGCCAGGTCTTCGAAGGCATCGACGCGGTCAAGGACGGCCTGCAGGAGGGTGAAGCGGAGCCAGCCGTCGAATTGAGGGAGTGGGTCGGGGAACCAGTGGTCTGCCTCGACCGGGTTTTGCAGGGCTTCGAGCAGGACGGCGGTGGCGCGTGGCATGTGCGCGCATCTGCTGGCCAGAGCGGCGCAGGTGCGCACGGCTGGATCAGGATCGTTGAGGAGGCCGGTGGTGTCCTGGCCCCAGGCGCCCATCACCAGAACTGTGGAGGAGCGTTCTCGGCGGCTGCCGTCCGCTGCGAGAACGCTACGCAGGCGGTGTGCGGCGCGGGGAACGAGCTCGGCGAGGCCGGGTGCCTTCAGAAGCAGGGTGACCGCTCCGAGGGCTGCCTCTCGGGTGTCCGGATGCGGATCGTCGAGGAACGGTTCGACCGCGTCGTAGAGCTCGCGTCGGATACTCCGGCATGCGTGGATCGGTTCGAGCTCGTCTTCGTCCTCGCCGTCGTACTCATCCCCGTACTCGTCCTGGCTGCCGGGAACCTCGCCGTAGGAGGCCGAGTCGGCGATCTGGCCGAGCCAGTCGAGTAGTGCGGCCCGTAGGGGTCGGGTCCGGTCGTCCCAGGGGAAGAAGCTCTCGTGCTCGGCCAAAGTCTGGCGGTGGGTCAGGATCGCTGCGACGAACAGTGCGGCCGGCGGGGTGGAGCTGTACAGGGATCCTTGATGCAGCACGGACATATCGAGCATTCCCAGTGCCTCGGCCTGCACCTCGGGATCCTCGTCCAGGAGTTGGCACAGGTACGGCGGGGTGTCCTCGGCGCTCCCATATGCATGCTGCAGGGCGCCCCATTCAGTTGCCATGAGCAGCTCTCTGGCCGTCGAAGGCAGTCCAGACCAGATGGGCGCGCCACGTTCCTCGTCTCGATTCGTCACATGCACACCCTGCCGAACAGCACTGACAACCGGTTGCACCGGGGTATCGGGG
>NZ_KQ948030.1 GCF_001513965.1 Streptomyces cellostaticus
CCGGCGGTCGACGTGGCGAGCTTGGCGTTGGACGCCGGCATCAGCGCGGTGGAGGCGTTGTGGCCCCAGATCGTGGTGTCCGAGTCCGCGTCGAGGACCACACCGCTCACGTCCGTGCCCAGCCGCTGGTCGAGTACGCGGGTCTGGAGGTTCGTGGCCATCTGCTGGTCGGTGGCGTCCAGGTCGTCGGTCTTGGCCGTCGCCCCGACGCCGTTGTCGGCGGCGAAGGCGGACGGACCCGCCAGCGCGGCGGACGACACCGGCACGGCCATGGCGAGGACGAGGGCCCGGCGCAGACCGATGCCGGTGCCGCTCTGTCTGGGCTTGCGGTGCCGACGTCTGCCACCCGGGCGAAGGCGTTCGGCGGCGTCTCGGCAGTCAGGTTGCTCATGGGGTTGCAAGGCTTTCAGGAATGGGGGCCTGGGCAAGGAAAGGCAGAAGTGCGGTGTGCTCACCGGCCCGGCGGACTCAGCGTTTCGGCCGGTCCCGGATGAGCCCGGAAGCCGACGGTGCGTACCACGCTCACAGGCCGCGGAGTTGTTCACCAGGTGAGTTCGGGGGCCAATCAATGGCGCTCCGCAGCGTCGAGGACGTTCACCTGGTCGCGGAGGTCGGCGAGGACGCCGGAAGAAACCTTGCGGGCCACCAGGACGGCGACGGCGCGTAGACCGTGCCCGTGACCGGGCGTCGGCCGCGTTGGGTGATCACCTCGTAGTGGTCCAGGGGGCCACCGTCCACGGTGACGTAGGAGAAGGGGACGGACAGGTGCCTGGGCCAGATGGCGCCGTGGATCGCCCCCGGCTGTTCGGTGATGATCTCGGCGCTCTCGGACCTCGCGTAGGGCGCGCGCTCGGTCAGGGTGCCGTCCAGTGGCGGGTGAGGTTGCTGAGGGGCAGCACGTAGGTCGTCGGGTCGCTCGACCGTCGTACCACCGAGGCGGACATGGTGTCGCCTGCCGCCACCGGGCGGTTGCCGGGCACGGGCTGCTCCCCGGTGTCCTGCCCGCCGTTGATCACCTCCCAGAACGCCTGGTGCACGAGGACGCGCGCTCCGGTGTGCGGGTCCCTGTTGTCGCAGCTCGCGGCAGTGCCGATCTGTACCAGGCTCTCGTAGGGACCGTGGTCCAGGCCGTCCAGGCCGACCCAGTCCGAGACGTGGTCGGGAGCGGCGGTGTCCGCGCAGGGGAAGGAGGGTTCGACCCAGCTCGCGGTCACGGCGGTGGGAGCGGTGTTCCGTGGGCTGCTGGGGACGACGTAGCCGGCCCAGTTGCCGTAGGGGGGCGCGAGGTAGACGTCGTCGATCTGGACCCACGAGTCGGCGCCCGGTGCGACGTAGCCGATGAAGACGGTGATGGAGGTGTCGGCTCCCGAGTTGAACGCCACGTGTACGTACTGGTAGGCGCCGGGCGTACGGACCTTGCCGTAGTTCTCCTCCTTCATCCGTACATCCAGCCGCAACTGGAACGCGATCCGTTCATGTCGCCGGTCTTCTGGTACCCGCGCCACATGTCGATGCCCTTGTAGTCGGGGCCTTCGCCCGACCATGGGGCTGAAATCGTCCGGTGGGTCTGCTCCTCGAAGCCCGGATCGCCGATGACCCCGATCGGCGGGGCGGCTGAAGCCTGGCGTGCAAAGCCGGTCGGCAGGGCGACCGCGACCAGCAGTGCCAGTGCCAGCGGCCACATGCGCCGCCCCCGAAGCCTTCTGACCCAACGCATGCTCAAGTACACGAGCGAGCCCCCCTCGCGCCGTCCCCCCTGGTGCGTATCCGCACCCCGTCTGCCCGGACCCTGGAGGCGCCCGCGGCGCGCGATGCCGCCGCGTCGGCTCAGTTGCCCGACCGGTGTGTCCAGTGCCGGCACCGTGCGTACGCCACGGTGGCGATGACTGCCGTGGCACTCCTTTGGTCAGCGGCCGAAACCGCTCGACGCGGGAGACCGTGCACGCCGCCCGGGGCGGCTTCCCTGCCGCGTCGCCGACGGCGAACTCCTGGGGACGGCGGGTGCGTTGGAGGGTCTTCCGGTCTCCGCGCACGGCTCGTGCTCGTCGTACGACACCCTCCCGGCGGGCGGCTGATTCACCCCGTTCCCCCTGGCGAAATACCCGGTAGGGTATGTCACGCGACGGCTCGCGGGAGGGCTTCACGGCCCTTGCCGCACCCCGTCGACCTCTTGATCCGCCGCGCCGTCCGCGGTCGACTGGACGTCGGCAGCGGTCGGCGCCGACGCGAAAGGCCCGGCCATGACCGGCAGCTCAGCGCAGCGCCACAGAGTGGACCTATGTCGACAGCCGCCCACGAGCGACCGCGGGCCTCAGTCATGAGCGCCCTGTCGTTATCGTTGCCGACCGCGCCGGCGCTGCTGGAGCGCATACGCCGCGGGCTCATCGGCGACGACGAGGTGCTGGACGGCCCCTACGGCCCGAAGCGGATCGTCTACGCCGACTACACCGCCTCCGGCCGCTCGCTCGACTTCATCGAGGACTTCATCCGCGAGCAGGTGCTGCCGGGCTACGGCAACACCCACACCGAGAGCTCCCGTACCGGCCTGCAGACGACCCGGCTGCGCGAGGACGCCCGCGGGATCGTCCGGGACGCGGTCGGCGGCACCGAGGACGACCTGGTGATCTTCTGCGGCTCGGGAGCCACCGCCGCGGTCAACAAGCTGGTCGGCATCCTGGAACTGCGCCGCCCGGACCCGCCGGCCCCGGCCGAGCGGCCCGTGGTGTTCGTGGGGCCCTACGAGCACCACTCCAACGAACTGCCCTGGCGCGAGTCGATCGCCGACGTGGTGGTGATCGACGAGGACCCCGACGGCCACATCGACCTCGGCGCGCTGGAGGCGGGCCTGCGCCGGTACGCCGGCCGCCCGCTGCGCATCGGCAGCTTCTCGGCCGCCTCGAACGTCACCGGGATCCTGACCGACACCGACCGCGTCGCGCGCCTGTTGCACGCGCACGGCGCCCTGTCGTTCTGGGACTACGCGGCCGCCGCTCCCTACGTTCCGATCCGGGTCGCGGCGAGCGCGCCGGGCGCGGGTGACCACAAGGACGCGGTCTTCCTGTCGCCGCACAAGTTCGTCGGCGGCCCACAGACTCCGGGTGTCCTCGTCGTCCGCCGGGACCTGATCCGCAACCGTGTGCCCACCACGCCCGGCGGCGGCACGGTCACCTTCGTCGATCCCCTCGGCCATCGCTACCTGGACGACCCGGTCGCCCGCGAGGAGGGCGGCACCCCGGCGATCGTCGAATCCGTCCGGGCCGGGCTGGTCTTCAGGCTCAAGCAGGCCGTCGGTACCGACACCATCCAGGCCGCCGAGGAAAGCCACCTGCGCCATGCGCTGGCACGCTGGTCCGCCAACCCCGGCATGGAGATCCTCGGGAACCGGCACGCCCGCCGGCTGTCCATCGTCTCCTTCCGCATCCGCCACGGCGACGGCTCGTATCTGCACCACAACTACGTCGTCGCCCTGCTCAACGACCTGTTCGGCATTCAGGCCCGTGGCGGCTGCTCCTGCGCAGGACCGTACGGCCACCGTCTGCTGGCGATCGACACGGCCACCTCGCACGCCCTGCTCGACGAGGTCGCGCGCGGCTGCGACGGCATCAAGCTGGGCTGGACCCGCGTCAACTTCAACTACTTCATCAGCGACGCGGTCCGCGACTACCTGGTCGAGGCCGTCGACCTGATCGCCACGCACGGCCACCGGCTCCTGCCCGACTACCGCTTCGACCCGCGCACGGGCCAGTGGCACCACCACACCGGCGCCGCCGGTCCCCTGCTGCGGCTGACCGATGTGCGCTTCACCGCCGACGGACGGATCGCCGCCCCCACCTCCCCGCGCCGCCGGCTGGGCGAGGACGCGCTGGCCGGTCAGCTCGAACGTGCCCGCGAGGTGCTCGGCTCCCGTTCCGGCCGGCTGGAGGAGGGCCCCACCGGTCTGCCCGCCGACTTCGAGCGCATGCGCTGGTTCCCGCTGCCTCCCGTCTGCCTGGAGCGAACCCGGCTCGGCGCGGGCTGAGCGCCTCCTATACCCCACCGGGTATATGAGAGGTGGGGCGCAGCGCCGTCACGACGACGAATCGGGCGCCCGCGCCGTGTGCGCGGGCGCCCGAGGCGCGCGGGTCAGTGACTGCGCAACGCGGCGAGCACGGCATCGAGATCGGCCGCGTGCGGACGGTTGTGCGGCAGCTTGCCGAGCACGACCGCCATGCCGCAGGTGTCGGTGAGCGCGGAGAAGACGAGGCCGCCCGCGATGCCCGCCGACAGGATCTGAAAGGCCGGATGCACGAGCAGGCCGAGGACGATCCCGAGGAGGACCAGCGCTCCCGCGGTGAAACGGACCTGCCGCTCCATGCTCCACCCGGCCCGGGTGTCGCAGGCCGCGGGCCGCTCCAGGTCATGGCCCGCCGCGGCCCAGGCGCCGGTGCCGCCCGCCAGGGTGGCGGTGCGGACGCCCTGCTCGGCCAGCAGCTTCCCGGCGTTCTCGGAGCGGGCTCCGGAGGCGCACACGAACAGGACGTCGCCGCGCTCGGCGGCGTGCCGGAGCTCGGGCAGGGTGCGCCTGATCCGGTCCAGGGGGATGTTGAGGGCCCCCGGCAGATGGCCGGAAGCGTACTCACCGGGGGTGCGCACGTCGATGACGGTCAGCTCGGGCAGCCGGGTGCGGACCTGGTCGGCGCGGAGGGTGACGGGGGCGAGGGGAGCGGTCATGGCATGTGATCCTTGATGGTCGACGCCGTCCCGAACCGGGACGTACAGTACCCCTAGGGGTATGGGTCGAGGAGCGATGGTGGAACTGGAACTCGCGGGTGCGGAGCTGAAGTCCGTCCTGAACCGTCTGCGCCGTGCGCAGGGACAGATCTCCGGGGTGATCCGGATGATCGAGGAAGGCCGCGACTGCGAGGAAGTGATCACGCAGCTCGCCGCCGCGTCACGGGCGCTCGACCGGGCCGGTTTCGCGCTCATCGCCACCGGCCTGCAGCGGTGCATCGCCGACATGGAGTCCGGCACCAAGAGCGGCGAGGACCCCGAGAAGATGCGGGCCCGTCTGGAGAGGCTCTTCCTGTCGCTCGCGTGAGGGCTCGCGCGCGGCGGTGGGCGGTGGTGCATCACAGCACCGCGTCGATCATCATGAATCCGGCCACGGCCAGGAGCACCAGGGCGAAGGTGCGCTGAAGCGCGCCCCCGGACACCTTGGCGGCCAGGCGCCGGCCGTCCCAGGCGCCGAGGATCGCCGCCCCGGCGAAGGGCGCGATGACGGCCCAGTCCAGCCCTTCGGCCGTACCGGCCCGCATCGCCAGCGCGGCCAGCGAGTTGACGGTGATCACCAGCAGGCTGGTGCCGACCGCGTCCCGCATGCGCATGCCGAGCACGCTCACCAGTGCGGGCACGGCGAGGAAGCCGCCGCCGACGCCGAGGACACCGGTGACCGCGCCGAGCCCGGCGCCCGCGGCCGCCGCCCGACCCGGTCGCACCGGCCGGGTGGTGTCCGATGCGGGGCGGGGCCGCAGCATCCGCACCGCGGCCGTCCCCGCCACCACAGCGAAGGCTGCCGTCAGGGCGGCCGCGGGCAGGCGCCCGGCGAGCGCGCCGCCCAGCAGCGCGGGGACGATCCCCGCCGCGGCGAACAACAGCCCGGTCCGCCACCGGACATGACCGTCCCGGGCGTGCGCGGACAGCGCGGTGGCCGACGTGACGCTGACGACGACCAGGCTGGCGGTGGTGGCCGCGACCGGGGTGAAGCCGAGCAGGTAGATCAGGGCCGGGACGGCCAGGACGCTGCCGCCGCCCCCGAGCGCACCGAGCGCCAGTCCGATGACGGCCCCGGCGGCCAGCGCGAACAGGAGAACGCTCACGCGACGGTCCCGTTCCCGCCCTGCGCGTCCACCACGGGCAGTCCCGCGCCGGCCCAGTCCCGCATGCCGCCGATCACGTCCACGGCGTCCGCTCCTTGCGCGACCAGCAGCTCGGCCGCCTGCCGCGAGCGGTTGCCCGAGCGGCAGATCACGACGAGCGGCCGCGCCTGCTCGGGTGCGGGCAGCCCGGCCCCGGCGGATAGCGCGGACAGCGGCAGAAGCAGCGCTCCTGGCGCATGGCCCGCCTCCCACTCGGCGGGTTCGCGGACATCGAGCAGCACGGCGTCGTCCCCCCTGCTGTCGGCGGCATTCCCGTGGCCGGTGCGGGCGGCAGCCTCCTGGACGGTCACCCGGCCGGGGGCACCCAGGTCTCGGCGGAAGATGCTCATCGTGGCTTTGCGCTCCTGTTTTCCCTGGTCGGTACGGAGAGTCGGCACGGATGTCTTCGGCATCCGGTGCGGTCAGCCGGTGCGGACCGGGAGCCCGGCGTCCTCGGCCACGGCGAAGGCGTCGTCCACGGCGACGACGTCGCGGCCGGCCGCGTCCAGCAGGGAGGCGGCGACGGCGGCGCGCATGCCGCCCGCACAGTGCACCCACACCCGGCCGTCGGGTATCTCGTCGAGGCGGCGGTGCAGGGTGTGGAGCGGGATGTGGACCGAGCCCTCGATCGACCCGCCCGCGCGTTCCGAGGTCCGCCGCACGTCAAGGAGGACGACGTCCTGCGCCGGGTACCGGCCGGCCAGGTCCGCGAAGGCGGCCCGGCGGAAGGAGGCCAGGGTCTCGTCCGGGCGGACCCAGCCGCCCGGTTCCCCGGTGGCCGCGGCGGCCGGGCGGTCGATGCCGACGCGGACCAGCTCACGCTGCGCCGCGGCGAGTTGCTCGGCGGACTCCGCGAGCAGCGTGACCGGCTTGCCCCACGGGATCAGCCAGGCCAGATAGGAGGCCAGTTGGCCCCCGGCCTCGAAGTTGAACGAGCCCGCGACATGCCCGGCGGCGAACGCGACGCGGTTGCGCAGGTCCACCACCCACTCCCCCGCGGCCAGCCGGGCGGCGATCTCGTCCGCGTCCGCCACGGCGGGCGGTGTCAGGTCGACCGGCGCGGGCCCCGCGGCGTTCGCCGGACCCATGTGCGCGTAGTAGGCCGGAATGTCGTCCAGGCCGGCCAGCAGGTCGGCGACGAAGGCGTCCACGTCCCGGGTAAGGGCCTCGTTGGACGCCCTCTCCTTGCCGATGGTGGTGGAGTTCCCCTGCGCCTGGGCGGACGAGCAGAAGCTGCCGAAGCCATGCGTGGGCAGCACCGCCGTGTCGTCGGGCAACTCGGTGGCCAGGCGGTGCACGGAGGCGTGCTGTGCGCGGGCGAGGTGCTCGGTCAGGCGCGGCTCCACGAGGTCGGGGCGGCCGACGGTGCCGATCAGCAGGGATCCGCCGGTGAACACCGAGACCGCCGCTGTGCCCTCCTCCAGCACATAGGACGTGTGGTGCGGTGTGTGCCCGGGCGTCGCCACCGCGCGCAGGGTCAGCCCGGCGGCGGCGTCGATCACCGTACGGTCGCCGTCCTCGACCGGTGTGCGCTCGAAGGAGACGCGGGCCCCGGCGGGAACGAGGTAGGCGGCGCCCGTGACCCGGGCCAGCTCCAGGCCGCCGGTGACGTAGTCGTTGTGGATGTGTGTCTCGGCCACGTGCGAGATCCGCACCCCGCGCCGCGCCGCCGCCGCGATCACCCGGTCGATGTCGCGCGGCGGGTCGACCGCCACCGCCGTCCGTCCGCCACCTGCCAGATAGCTCCGGTTGCCGAGTCCCGACACCTCGATCGTGTCGACGAAGAACACGGGGTGACTCCCTTCCGTCGATAAATTACCCCAGGGGGTATGTCATCGACGGTAGCACGATTACCCCCGGGGGTATTTTCAAAGGCAGAGAAAGCCCCGGGGATCGCCTCGTCACGCCTCGCAGGCGGAGAGGTGTACGAAGCCGGCGCGGGCGGCCAGGAGGCCGAAGGCGGTCTCGGGGAGCAGCAGGACGAGCAGGAGCACGAGCGGGAACTTCCAGCCGCCGGTGGCGTCGTGCAGCACCCCGATGGCCAGCGGGCCGGCCCCGGCCGTCAGGTAGCCGACGGTCTGCGCCATGCCCGACAGGCGCGCCGCGATCTGCGGGCTCGGCGAGCGCAGGCTCAGCAGCGCGAAGGCCAGCGGGAAGGCGCTTCCGGTGCCGAGTCCGAGAACGGCCACCCACAGCCAGCCCGCCCCGGGGGCGAGAAGGAGGCCGGCCAGTCCCACCGTCATGGCCACGACCACGCCGATGACCAGGGGCCGTTGGCCGGGCATCCGGGCGGCGGCCACGGGGACGGCGAGGCCGAGGGGAACGCTGATGATCTGCAGGGCCGAGACCATCATCCCGGCTTCGGCCGGCGGGAAGCCGTTGTCGCGCATGATCGTGGGCAGCCAGGCCACCAGCACGTAGAACAGCAGGGACACGGTACCCAGGAAGGCCGCCACCGACCAGGCGAGCGGGGAGCGCAGCAGCGATCCGTGTGCGGCCTCCGGTGCGGACGGGAGCAGTTGGGGGCGTTCGTGCCGGCCGCGCCAGGCCGACGGCGCCCAGGTCAGCGCGGCGAGCAGGGCAGGGGCCGCCCACACCGCGAGGGCCGTGCGCCAGCCGGCGGCGGTGTCGAGGGGTACAGCCATGGCGGCGGCCAGGGCGCCGCTGGCCGACATCAGCATCATCGCCAGCCCCGTGAACACCCCTGTCCGGTCGGGGAAATGGCGTTTGACGGCCACCGGCATGAGGACGTTGCCGATGGCGATACCGGCTCCCGCCAGCACCGTGCCGGCGAACAGTGCGACCGGTGACGGCACCGACCGCAGCAGCACTCCCCCGGCGATCAGGGCGAGGCCGCCCGCCACCGCCGCCTCCAGGCCCACCCGGCGGGCCAGCGGCGGTGCGAGCCAGGCGAATCCGCCGAGGCACAGCACGGGCAGCGCGGTCAGCACGCTCACGTCGAGCCCGCTGAGCCCGGACACGGTGCGCAGATGGTCCAGCAGCGGCGACACCCCGGTGATCGCCGCGCGGAGATTCAGTGCCAGCAGCACCAGCCCGGCGACGGGCCACAGTGCGGACAGGCGTTTGATGGTGAGAGTGAAGTCCATGGGTCCCCCCGTTGGTCACAAGACAACGGCTCCCTCCCGGGGCCGGCGGTTCGCGCCGGCCGTCGTGGAGGAAGCCGTGTCCGTTGTCCTGCCGGTGCGCCCGGCCCCCCAGCCGGGCGCACCTCTTGACTGCTATGCGTTCAGCCGCGCAGTCGCGCGCTGTGCCGACTTCTTGTGGAAGGGGCAGGCCGCCTGGTCCGCGACACCGCCTGCGACGGCAGCGCCCGCGCCCGCGCCCAGCTGGTCCTCGATCTCCGTGGAGAGCAGGTCCTGCTTGCCCTTGAGCGCGTCCGCGATCTCCTGGTCCACCGGGAAGACCATCTCGGCCGCGATGTTGTCCTGCACGATGCGGGCGAGGTTGTCGAGCGCGATGAAGACCGGGTCGTCCGGAAGCTGGGCGGTGGACAGGTCGATCAGGTGGGTGCCGACCTGGTCCTGGTCCATGTGGTTCTTGATGATGATGCTGTTCTGGTTGAGCACGGACGTGGTCCAGATGGACAGGACGACGACGTAGAGGCCCGGCCACGCCTTGTCCCCGACCTTCGCCTTCCAGCGGGTCATGATGTCCTTGACGCCCGCGATCTGCACCTTGGCCGCGTGGTACATGTTGGTGCGGATGTCGCCGTACACGCCGCCGGAGAAGTCCTCATAGGACTTCATGTCGAAGGAACGGCGCTTGGTGGCGTCGTCGATGAACTTCAGCGCACCGTCGAGGATGTGCGTGCTGGAGGCCTGGAGCTTCGCGGGGAGGTTCGCCGCCTCGAGTTTCTTCCGGGCGGTGGTGATGGTGGCGGCGAAGTCCTGGAGCGGCTGGACCCAGCCGTCCGTCTCGGGACCCTTGAACGCGACCATCTCCAGGTCGTGCGGGTCGATGTCGTCGGTGTGCTGCGCCGGCACCCGCTTGTTGAGATACGGCGCGAGGACGGAGAATATGCCCAGCGAAATATGGGCGATCGACTTCGCCAGCTCGAATATCTCGGAGACCGGCTGCTCGGAAATCGTCTCGCCATGGTGGACCAGGAAGTACTTCCCGCCCTTGGCGTCGTTCTGGACGATGATGACCGGGCCCAGGTGTTTGATCAGTTCCGACTTGAGCGCGGCGTAGTTGCGCCGCATGTCGGCGTTGACCGCGCGGATCGCGTCGCGGGCCTGGCTCTGTGCCTGCGCCGGGTCCGCACCGGGCGGGCCGTCCGCCGCGAAGGACGCCTCGGTGGCGCTGCCGACCAGGGCTGCGGCACCGACCGCGGTGGCGCTGCCGATAAATGTTCTGCGTGTTGCCACGTTCTTTCTTTCCCCCTCGGAAAGGTGCGCGGATCCCCATCCGCGCCCAACGGGCATGACGCTATCCCGCCGAGGGGGAAAGAAAGTACCGTCCCAAGACACAGGGCTCACATCAATGGCCTGTGCGATCAGACTGCACGTAATTCCGGAATCCAGGATTCGGAAGATTCGATTCGGAATCCTGGATTCAAAAACCGGGGTTCGGAACAATGAATTCCGAGAGCGGCGCCGTGCTAGCTCAGCGCGGACACCGACGGGACGACCACCCCGTAGAGGTCCTCGATGGTGGCGAGCGCGCCGTGGTGGACCTGCTCGGCGCTCACCTCGGCCACCGCCGTGCGCAGCGGACGGGTCGCGGAGGCGTCGGCGACGACGGTGGGCCGGTTGCCGCGCAGGAACGCGCCCTGGGCGGTGAAGGCCACGCACATGTGGGTCATGAACCCGGCGATGACGACGTCCTTGCGGCCGGCGGCGTCGACGTGGTCGCCGAGGTCGGTGTCGAGGAACGCGTTGGGCACCTGCTTGACGACGACCGTCTCACCGTCGACCGGGGCGACGCGGGGGTGGATCTGGCCGATCTCGGCCCGGATGTCGTACGGGGTGCCCTCGCCGCCGTCGTTGATGACGTGGATGACCTTCGCACCGGCGCTGCGGGCGCGGGCGAGGAGGCCGGCGGCGGCGTCCAGGGCGGGTTCCCACCCCTCCAGCTCCATCACGCCGCGGGTGTAGGTGTTCTGGTAGTCGATCAGGATCAGCGTCGCATCGGCCAGCGAGGCCGGGGTCTGGTCGAAGCCGTTGAGTTCACGAAGGGTTGTTGTAGTCACAGCTCCACGCTAGGAGCCGCCCGCCATGGCAACAATGTCATGTAACTTGCAGATCCGGACACCCACCGCTCACCGACCGGACGGAGCCCATGGACAGCATCAACCGGCTGATCGTCATCATGCTGTTCACCGGCGTCGACCTGCTCGATGTCACCGGTCCCCCCGAGGTGTTCGCCCTGCTGCGGCGGGAGACGGACGACGAGACGGGGTATCGGGTCGTCCTGGCCGCCGAGACCATGGACCCGGTCACCACCGCGGCCGGGGTGCGCGTCCTGCCCGACACCACCTTCGGGGAGGTGTCCGGGCGCGTCATCGACACCCTCCTGGTTCCCGGCTCGGTCGACGTGGACGACCAGCGGCGCGTGCACGCCCTCACCGATCCCGCCGTCGTCGGCCGGGTGAGGGAACTGGCCTGCCGGGCCCGGCGCGTCGCGTCCGTCTGCGTGGGCGCGCACCTCCTCGCCGCCGCAGGACTGCTGGACGGCAAGCGCGCCACCACCCACTGGTCGACCGCACAGCAGCTCGCCGCCGACCATCCGGCCGTCGAGGTCGACGCCGACCCGATCTTCATCCGGGCCGGGGACGTGTGGACCGGGGCGGGCATCACCGCCTGTCTCGATCTCTCGCTCGCGCTGGTGGCCGAGGACTACGGCGAGGCCGTGGCACTGCGGGTGGCCCGGCAGCTGGTGATGTACCTGAAACGGCCCAGCGGGCAGAGCCAGTTCAGCGTGCCCATCGAGCCGGTCTCGACCACGCGGCGCATGGCCGACCTGCGGCATCACATCACCCGGAACCTCGCCGATCCCCTCACCATCACCGACCTCGCCGAGTGCGCCCACGTCAGCGAACGGCAGCTCACCCGGATCTTCAAGACCGAGCTCGGCATGACCCCCGCCGCCTACATCGAGTCCGCGCGGGTCGAAGTGGCCCGCAACCGGCTCGAAACCACGGACGACACCCTCGAAAGGGTGGCGTCCGCCTGCGGTTTCGGCACCGTCGACACCCTCATCCGGGCGTTCCGGCGCCGACTGAACACGACGCCCACGGAGTACCGGAGCCGGTTCCGGCACTCGGGTTAGGACCCGGACCGTCAACGGGGCGGGGCGGCCGGGGTGACGGTCCGGGCCGAGGTGATGTCAGTCGCAGGCCGTGGACGACCTCTGCCGGTCGATGATCGCAACCCCGTCGGACCACATGATGGCGGTGACCGGCGCGCAGATGACGGCCAGGGGGTCGCGGTTCTCGATCTTCACGGGGCCCGCGTAGTCCTTGAAGGTGCCCTCGTCGGTCTTGCACCCCAAGGCCGTCAGGCCGGCACAGAGCTTCAGCTTCATGTGCTTGGCGGTCCCGAGGTTGTTGTCGAACAGGGAACAGACTCCGTGTACCCCGCCCACGTACTTGGTGTAGGTGAACAGGGTGCCGAAGCGGCGGGAGTCGGGGAGCTGCTCTGCGTTGTCCAGCTTGTAGCCACTCCCGCAGAGCGTCGCCGCTGCGCTGACGGCAGTGGGGTTGGCCGCGGCGAGCGCACGGGTCTGCGCGTTCCGAGCGGCCTTCGGCGACAGCTGAACACTGGTACCCGCGATGTGCTGTCCGCTCGCGGGAGCGTTCTGGGCGATGGCCTGCGGGGCGGCCAGGGCCGTGGCGGCGAGCGCCGCGCCGACGGCAGCCATACGTGTGAGAGTGCGCATGGAAGTGTTCTTCCCTTCGGGACGTGCCCTGGCCGAGGTGGTGCCAGGACGTCCGGTGTCCGTGGGTGAGTTGAGTTGAGATGGAACGAGCACGAGCCCCAACGGAAAGGCCGGCGCCGTGTCCGTGCGCAGGCGCGCGACCAGGCTGCCTCTGGCGGGCAGGCCGGCGCGATCGGCTTGGGAACACGGGAACGGGGGCGCTTGCCCCTCGGTTCAGAAGGGCCGCGTCGAGCGGCGCGTGATGTCCAGCTCCCGTCCGGCATCGGCACATGGCTGGTTCTGCGGCGTGGCGATGCGCCCCATGACGTTTCCCCCGTCGTTGATCAGCGCGCGTTTCGGCAGGTTGGTCAGGCTGCCCCTACGCGGCGGCAACGATAGGCCGAGACCACTCCTGGGCGTCAAGGAGGTTTGCAGGTGGCTTGATTACGCCTGGGCGGCACCATGGCACCGGAATGTGAGATTCCGCGGATGTTACGGCACTTGTGTGTGGGATTGGTGTGCACGACGGACGACATCCGAGGCCCCGTCGATAGTTCAACGTTGGCCGATTTTCGCCTCCGCCGACCCTGGAGTGGCCTCCATCCGGTCCGGCGGCCGCTCCACGCCCGGTCGCCGGCCCACACCCTCGGCCGACACGCCGAATTTCAGCCATTGCCGATCTTGGCGGAGGGCCCCCATCTCCTTCCGCTTCAGAGCTGGTTCACATGCTCTGCCGGGTGATCTCGCCAACCATCGGGATTCCGATCAGGTTCCGCTTGCCAGGGCAACTTTGCGCCACCAGCAGACTTACCTCTTGCTGTGGCTGTTTCTGGTGTGTCTAAAGTGACGGGCCGCCCCACCCTGCGCATCGGACCAGACCTGTCCCGCCGGGGCGTCGACCATCCACGGGGAACATCCATCCGCAGTGCTGCGCGTGATCGGACACACCCTGCCTGCGAAGAGGATGAACCGGGGGTGCGCCACGCCCCCGGACACACCATTAAGGAACGCTCATGCGTAGAACGCTGACCGCTGTCGGACTCACCTCGACCGCCGTCGCCCTTGGCGTACTGCTGGCCGGCCCGGCCGCTGCCGCCTCCACGACGACGCAGTTCGACGTCACCTTCCCCGGCAAGAAGCCGACGACGGAGTACTACGGCGAAAACAGTGGGACGCTGAAGGACGGGAACATGACCGCGAAGTCGGTGATGTCCTGGCAGATCCTCGACGACCAGGTCATCGACAACTCCAAGCGGTTCACCAGCTTCAAGATCACGACACGGCTGGAAGAGCGCCTCACCAAGACCACCGAGGACCATGTCGTCACCAGCAAGACCTGTGACCTGACCAAGCTGGTCAACGACAACTACACGTGGTTCCAGAACGAGCCCGTGAACACCTGCGCGGCTCCGTCCGCCGTCTATGACGGTGAGGTGTACTGGTCGGCCGACGCCACGATCGTCTACGACATCGAGGGAGACGGACGCGGGCCCATCACGCAGCAGCTGACGGGTTCTCCCCTGGTCCACGGCTAGAGCCCCAGAGGGACGGCACCAAGGCGCCCGCCCGCCTCACCGGTCATGCCGGCGGTGGCGGCGGGCGAGTCGTGCCTGATCCGGGCACGGGAGCCACACGCGGTTCGGTCCGAGGGAGGCCCGCGACCCGGCCGGCACAGCCTCGGCCCTCAACTGCACGTGATGTGCCGCCCGTTGGGCCAATGAAACGGCCGGCACCGGGCCTCGCTGAGACGTTCGGTGCCGGCCGCAGTGGTGGGACGGGCGGTTCAGCCCGCGACGACGGCCTCCGCCGCCGCCACGCCGCAGACGCGGGCGGCGCCGTGGGTGGCAATGTGCAGGGCGCCGCGCGGCGGGGCCTGCGGTACGCCCATCTCGACCACGACGGTGTCCGGGCGGGCAGCGAGCAGCGCGTCGAGGGCGGTGCCCATCCAGGCGTGCCGGTGCTCGTCGCGGACCACGGCGACGACCCGGCGGCCGCCCGCCGCCGCGAGGGCCTCGCGGCCCGCGTCGGGCCCGCTGAAGGAGCCTTCCGTGCTGCCCGGCAGCAGCCGCCGCAGCTCGGCGGCCACGCCCCAGGGGGTCTCGTCGCCGACGGCGATGTTCGGGGCCGGGTGGAACCGGGCGACGTAGACCGGTTCCGTGACTGGTGCGGCGGAGCCGGCGCGGGTCACGGTCAGGGCGCGGCGGGCCGCGAGGAGGCCGATCTGCGGTTGGGGGACGACGGATTCGGCGCCCTTCTTGGTCTCGGCCGTCCACCGCGCCAGCTCCCGCACCCGGGCGGCTGCGTCGGCCAGGCGTTCCTCGGGCAGTTCGCCGGAGCGTACGGCGGCCACGAGCGCGTCGCGCAGGTTGAGCACGGTGGCCTCGTCGCACAGGCCGCCGCCGACGCAGATCGCGTCCGCGCCCGCCGCTATCGCGAGGACCACGCCGTGCTCCAGGCCGTACGTGCCGGAGATGGCGCGCATCTCCATGCCGTCCGTGACGATCAGGCCCTGGTAGCCGAGTTCGTCGCGCAGCAGCTCGGTGAGGATGCGGCGGGAGAGGGTGCCGGGGCGGTCCGGGTCGAGGGCGGGGACGAGGATGTGCGCGCTCATGACGGCCCGGGTGCCGGCCGCGATGGCGGCGCGGAAGGGCGGCAGTTCGCGCTCGTACAGCGTGTCCGCGTCCACGTCGATGCGCGGGAGGGCGTGGTGGGAGTCGACGTTGGTGTCGCCGTGCCCGGGGAAGTGCTTGGTGCAGGCGGCGACGCCGGTGGACTGCAGCCCCTCGACCCAGGCGGCGGTGTGCCGGGCGACCAGCGCGGTGTCCGCGCCGAAGGCACGCACGCCGATGACGGGGTTGTCGGGGTCGGCGTTGACGTCGGCGGACGGCGCCCAGTCGAAGGTGACGCCGCAGGCAGCCAGACGGCGGCCCAGCTCACGGGCCACGCCCCGGGTGAGGCCGGGGTCGTCGACGGCGCCGAGGGCATGGCTGCCGGGCAAGGAGGAGCCGGTGCGCACGTCCAGGCGGGTGACGTCGCCGCTCTCCTCGTCGATGGCCACCAGCAGGTCGTCCCGCTCGGCGCGCAGCTCGGCGGTCAGCGCGGTGACCTGCTCCTCGGTGACGACGTTGCGGCCGAACAGGGCGACGGAGGCCAGCCCTTCGCCGAGGCGGCGGCGCACCCAGTCCGGGGCGGTGGTGCCGTCGAACCCCGGTTGCAGCACCGCGAGGGCGTCGCGGGTGAGGGTGTCGCCCGCGGCGGAGCCGCTGTCGGATGCAGTCGTGGCGAGCGTTGTCATCGGCGTTGTCATCCCTTCACGGCGCCGTCGGTCAGACCGCTGACTGCCTTGCGTTGCAGGAAGATGAACAGGATCAGGATGGGCAGCGCGAACAGGGACGAGGCGGCCATCGTGGCGCCCCAGTCGTCGCCGAAGGCGGTCTGGAACTGCGACAGCCACAGCGGCAGGGTCTGCTTCTCGATGTCCTTGTTGAGGATCAGGACGAGCGGGAACTCGTTCCAGGCGGTGATGAAGCCGAACAGCGAGGTGGCCATCAGACCGGGCGCCAGCAGCGGGAAGATGACCTTGACGAAGGCCTGGGTCCGGGTGCAGCCGTCGACCATCGCGGACTCCTCGAGATCCTTCGGCACAGCAGATACGTATCCGCGCAGCGTCAGGATGGTCAGGGGCAGCACCATGATCGCGTAGAAGACGGTGAGCGGGACCAGGCTGTCGAGCATGTCGTTGTCGCGGACCAGCATGTAGATGGCGATGACCATGACCTCCCAGGGCGCCATCTGCGCCAGCATGAAGGTCACGATGAAGCCGCGCCGGCCCCTGAACCGCATCCGGGCGAGCGCGAAGGCGGCGAACAGGGCGATGACGAGCGACAGGAGCACCGCGCTGACCGTGACGGTGACGGAGTTGGCCACCAGGGTCCAGAAGTGGTCGGCGTCCACGGCCTTCTTGAAGTGGCCGAAGGTGACGTCGGTCGGGAACCACACCGGGTTCTCGGAGATGATGTCGCCGGTCGGCTTGAAGGCCGTGGCGAACATCCAGTAGACGGGGAACGCGAAGCCCGCGAAGAGGATGAGGGCGGTCGCGTTAGGCCAGATACGGCCGATGACGGAGCGCTTCACAGCTCGTCCTCCTCTTGCTTGAGCACCATGCGCAGGTAGTACGAGGTGAGGGCGAGCAGCACCAGGATGGTCAGGAAGGAGATCGCCGCGCCCACACCGAAGTGCTGGTTGCCGACGCCCTCGACGAAGGCGTAGATCGGCAGGGTCTCGGTGAGGCGGTCGGGTCCGCCCTCGTTCATCGCGAAGATCTGCGGGAACGCCTTGAAGACCCAGATGACCTCGAGGAAGGTCGTGGCGTACAGGAAGGGCCGCAGGAACGGGAAGGTCACCGAGGTGAAGCTCTTCCACGCGCCGGCGCCGTCCAGCGAGGCGGCCTCGTACAGCTCCCTGGGGATCGTGGTGGTGGCGGCGTACAGGTTGATCGCCACGAACGGGATCGACTGCCAGACGATCAGCAGGGTGATCACGGAGAAGGTGGAGAACTGGGAGCCGAACCAGTTGTAGTCGGCCATGGAGTGCCAGCCGAGCTTGTCCAGGACCCAGTTGACGACGCCGAAGCGCTGGGCGAACAGCCACTGGTAGACGGTGGTGGCCGCGATGACGGGCATGGCCCAGGCGAGGACCAGGCCCAGCATGAGCAGCAGCCGCATCTTCTTGCCGAGGCGGGCCAGCAGCAGCCCGACCAGGGTGCCGAGCAGCATGATCAGGACGACGTTGGCCGCGGTGAAGACCACCGAGCGCTCGACGACGTGCCAGAAGTCCGAACCGGACAGGACCTCTTTGTAGTTGTCGACGCCGTTCCACTCGGTGAGGTGCTGGATGAGCTGCCGCGGGTTGAGGTTCTGGAACGACAGCATGCCGTTCTTCACCAGGGGCCAGCCGAGCAGGATCAGTGTGGCCAGCAGCGCGGGCAGCAGGAGCAGATAGGGGGCGGCGGCACCGCGGCTGCCGGACGGGGACCCCGAGGCGCGGTCCTCACCTCTCGGCGGCCCCGGTGTCCGGGCCTTGCGGACAGCGGGCTCCCCGGCCGTGTCCGTGCCTTCGGTCTGCACTGACATGAGTTGTCATCTCTTCCGTGGCCGAACCGGCCGTACGAACGACTGAGCCGGGGGCGTCCTCAGGGCCTGCCCGGCGGATCATGCCGGAATCGCGGGGCCTGGCACGCCGATCTGCGGCGTTGTCGTCGGTTGCCGACGCTCCGCGTCGACGCCCTCCTCCGCCTTGCAGCTGGACGCACCAGCCCCCGCTCACCGGTGCTGATGAGGCACCCTTGCCTCGAGCCGACCCGATCCGCCGGACAGGCCCTGGACGCCCCCGGCGCGGGTCATCAGTTCTGCTGGGCCAGACGCTTGTTGATCTCGCCCTCGACCTGCTTGGCGGCGTCCGCCGGGGACTTACCGTTCAGCACCGCGGTCATGTAGGACTTGATCGGGTTCGGCGTGTTCTCCACCGCGGCCCACCCGGGGATCAGCGGGGTGGTGCCGCCGACGGCGGCGGCGGGCGCAGCGGCCTCGGCGACGGCGTTGCCCTTGAGGTTGGTCTCCAGGGGTTGCTTGTTCGGGATGACGCCGTTCAGCTTGGCCAGCTCGCCCTCGTACTGGTCGGACAGGGCGATCTTGAGGAACTCCTTGGCCAGGGACTGCTTCTTGCTGCCCTGGGCGACCGCGAGGTTGGAGCCGCCGAGGAAGACGCCCTCGGGCTTGTCGGCCGTGGCGCCCGGGATGGTGAAGTAGCCGAGGTCCTTCTCGATGGCCTTGTTCGCCTGGACCGCGGTGCCGGCCTCCCAGCCCATGCCGATGAACGCGCCGGTCTTGCCCTTGGCGAAGACCTGGGCCTGCTGCGGGGTGGCCTCGTCCTTGTCCTTGGGGGCCTTGGAGTAGGCGGCGTACTTCTTGTAGATCTCCATGGCCGTGGCGACCTTGGGGTCACCGAGGTTGGAGACGTACTTGTCGCCGTCCTTCTTCACCAGGTCGGCGCCCTGGCCGATGGTCAGGCCGTCGAAGAAGTACCAGTTCTGGCCGGGCAGGTAGAGCGGCTCGGCGTCGGTCTTCTTGCCGATGGTGTCCAGGTCCTTGAAGAACTCGTCCCGGGTCTTCGGGGTGCCCTTGATGCCGGCCTTGGCCCAGATCTTCTTGTTGTAGATGACGACGCGGTTGGCGAAGTACCACGGGGCGGCGTACTGCTTGCCGTCGTAGACGGAGGACTGGGAGACCGACGGGGTCCAGTCCGTGCCGATCTGCTGCTTGAGGTCGCCCAGTTCGGCAAGGCCCCCGGTGGCAGCGTAGGCCGGGGTCTGGGTGTTGCCGACCTCCAGGACGTCCGGCGGGTTGGACTCGGAGAGGGCGGTGGTGATCTTCTGCTGGATCCCGTCCCACTTCTGGATCTCGAACTTCAGCTTGGCGCCGGTCTTCTTCTCGAAGGCGGCCTGGACGTCCTTCGTCCACTGCGGGGGCGCCGAGCCGTCCATCGTCCAGACCGTCAGCGTCTGGCCCTTCCAGCTGTCCGGTCCCGCGTCCTTGCCGCTGTCCTTGCCGTCGTTTCCGCCACACGCCGCAACGGAGACCATCATGCCCGCGATCACGATCGCGGCAGCGAGCTTGCGCTTCACGCCACCCTCCTCAGGGATGCCACTAACCCCCCACGCCCTCGGCGGTGACCTGCGTACGACGCTGTTGCACGTAGGGCTCGGGACCTGGCCACTAATGGTGTAGACCAGTACGGTGGAGCTTGGCCTAGACCTTTAGGAGTGTCAAGGGTGGTTCGGGAAGCCGATAGACGCCGTTACGAGAAAGTCATCCAGGAAAGTCGTCCGGCACAGGTGCCCGGTCGCACCGCGCGCGTGCCGAAGTACTACCGGATCAAGCAGCAGGTGCTGGAGATGACGCAGACACTCGAACCCGGCTCGGCCATGCCGGCGGAACGTCTGCTCGCCGTCCGGTTCGGCACCTCGCGCACCACCATCCGGCAGGCGCTGCAGGAGCTGGTCGGGGAAGGCCGGCTCGACCGCATCCAGGGCAAGGGCACCTTCGTCGCCCAGCCCAAGCTGTACCGGACCCTCCAGCTCACCTCGCACACCGAGGACATGCGCGCCCAGGGCCTGGAGCCCGCCTCGCAGATGCTGGACATCGGCGAGGTCCCGGCCGACGAGAAGCTGTCGGGCCTGCTCGGCATCGCGATCGGCGAACGGGTCCTGCGCATCGAGCGGCTGCGGCTGGCCGGCGGCGATCCCATGGCGATCGAGACGACCCACCTGTCCGTACGGCGCTTTCCGGGGCTGCGGCAGTCCCTGGCGACGTACCCGTCGCTGTACACGGCCCTCGCCGAGGTGTACGGCGTCCATCTCGCGGAGGCCGACGAGACCATCGAGACCTCGCTGTCGACGCCCCGCGAGGCCCAGCTCCTCGCCACCGACGTGGGCCTGCCGATGCTGCTGCTGTCCCGGCACTCCCGGGACGCCGAGGGCACACCGGTGGAGTGGGTGCGCTCGGTGTACCGGGGCTCGCGCTACAAGTTCGTCGCCGCGCTGCGCCGGCCGGCACCGGGACGAACCGGCGCCGCGTGACCGTGCGTCCGGGGGAGATTCAGCGGGATGCAGGGGCCGGTCCGCCCCACGCCACGGCCGTCGCGCTGCTCTGGGCCCACGCGGTGGCCTGCCCCACCCAGGGCGAACCGGCCGGGCGGTAGGGCCTGGGCGCGGGGGCCATCGGCACCCCGGAGACCGGCCGCACCGTCCACCCCCGCGAACCGTCGCTGCGGCTCCTCACCGCGGCGCCCGGGCTGCCGTCCCGTGCGGCCGGGGGAGATTCACCGGGATGCAGGGGCCGGTCCGCCCCACGCCACGGCCGTCGCGCTGCTCTGGGCCCACGCGGTGGCCTGCCCCACCCAGGGCGAACCGGCCGGGCGGTAGGGCCTGGGCGCGGGGGCCATCGGCACCCCGGAGACCGGCCGCACCGTCCACCCCCGCGAACCGTCGCTGCGGCTCCTCACCGCGGCGCCCGGGCTGCCGTCCCGTGCGGCCGGGCGGTTACCGCGGCCGCCTCGCGCCGGGGCCCCGGATGTGTCCTTGCCGGCGGAGCTGCCGGCCGCGCGGCGCCACCGGCTCGTCGGGCGGGGTGCGCTGGTGGCGGACCTGACGGCCCGTCCCGCGCGGCCCGAGCCCGAGCCCGGCAGGTCCGCCGTCGTCGTCCGGCCGCTCGCGGCCGGGAGGACGCGCTGGTGCTGCGGGCCGCCCGCGAGGTGCGCGGCCGGTTCCCGGACGGACGGGTCCTCGTCGACCTGCATCCCGCCGACAGACAGGCCTTCGTCGGCCCGCGCCCCGCCGACGGACGGGTCTTCGTCGGCCTTCGCCCCGCCGACGGACGGGTCCTCGTCGGCCTTCATCCCGCCGACAGACAGGTCCTCGTCGGCCTTCGCCCCGCCTCGTCGCTTCCCTTCACCTCGGACGTGCTCGTCCGTCGGATCCTGCGCCTCCTCGGCGGCGCCCCGGCCGCGGAGAACCCGGAGGAGGCCCGTGACCGGCTGCGGGACACGCTCGGCACAGGGCAGGTGCTCGTGGTACTCGAGAAGGTCGAAGGCGATGCGCAGGCGCGGCCGCTGCGCGTAGACGGCGGGCCGAGCGCCGCCCTGACGGCCGCACGACGCGAACTGTCCGCGCTGCCAGACGGGTTCCGCGCCCTGGACCGGCCGGACGTCCACCGGATGCCAGCCGACCTGGTGGGGGTCGAGCGCGGCGGGCGCGGTGGCGGACAGGACGACGAGCGCGGCGCAGGCCGCGAACGTCCACCTCCTGCTGCGGGGGATCCCTCTGCGGGACATGGGACTCCTCGTGAGAACACGGGGCGCTGTGCGCGGCACGGGGCAGCACCAGGGCGACCACGTAGGGTAATTGAATACCCGCAGCTAATCACACACCGTGGCGATTCGAGGGTCTCGCCATGCCGGGAACCCGCACGCGGTGTCGCACGGTGCCCGACGGCGCCCTTGGCGGTGCGCTCAGTCCAGGAACGCCGTCTCGATCCAGCGGCGCACCGCCCGCGGGCGCATCCGGTGCAGGCCGCCGACGGTGTCGGCCACCTCCTGGGAGCCGCCGACCGACAGGAACTTCTCCCGCACCAGGTCGCCGTGGCCGGCCCGGGTCTCCGGACCGGCGGCGCCCACCGGGATCAGCCGGGTGCGGGAGACCGTACGGCCGTCCGTCAGCCGGACGGTGACCCGGGCGCCGGTGGCCTTGGTGGACCGGGAGAAGTCCCGGTCGTCCGCCTGCGACACGCCGACCAGGTCCACGAGTTCGTCCCCGCCGAAGCCGCGCAGCCACGGTACGGCCCGTTCCCCCGCCTCCCGCACTGCCTCGCCGAACGGTGCATCCGACAGGAACAGTTCGCGGGTCATCTCCGTGTCGTGCTCCAGCCGGATCCGCTTGGCCAGCGCCCAGCGGTCGGCGTCGTCCAGATACGGCGAGGAGAAGTCGTCCACCGAAAACTCCCCGGTGAGCAGGGTGGTGGCGACCGGGTAGGGCACGTCCAGGACCAGCGCGCCCAGCGGGGAGCCGGGACCGGTGACGTACCGGGCGGCCCGCTCCCCCGCGAACAGCGTGTACAGGGAGGCCTCGACCACCACTTCGGCGACGTCCTCGGGCCTGACCGGGCCGAGTTCCCTGTGGATCTCGGCGGCGCAGTCCACCGCGGCGTCGATGCCGGGCCCGCCGGGGTGCATCTTGAAGGAGAGGGTGTCCGTGTGCCAGCGGCGGCCGAGACCCTTCGCCACCGCCTGCGGCAGCGGCACGGTCGCGAAGCGGGCCAGGAAGCCGTCGCCGTGCTCGAGAATGTCGGGCGCGCCGCGCAGCCCCGCGTACGCAGCGTCGCAGGCGTCCATGGCGGTGCGCACCGGGGTGAAGGTGTTGAACAGGCGGGCGTCGCTGGCCAGGAACGCGCGCATCAGCGGCCAGTTGGGCATGGCGAAGGCCAGCCCGAAGGCGTTCTCGAAGAGGGCGGCGGAGGCGCGGTCGCAGTGCAGGCGCCCGGCGACCGCTCCGGCCAGATGGGTGTGGACGGCGCTCTGGCCGCGCAGCGGCCCGAGGGTCGCGGAGGCGGTGATGCGGGCCGCGCACTCGTTGGCCACCACGACCGCGGTGAGCAGCGAGAGCCCGTCGAGCTGACGGGCGTAGGCGAAGGCGAGCGGGACCGCGACCGTGGAGTTCGACAGATGCCCGGCGTATGCGGTGTCGTCCAGGTTGAGCCAGGAGCCGAGCGCCGCGAAGACGCCCGCGGCCTGCCGCGGGTCGCGCTGCATGGGGTGCCCGAAGGCGGCCACCAGCTTTCTGCCGAGGGGGTGCTGGAGACCGGCCCGGATGGAGGCGATCTGCGACAGCACCTGGCTCGCGGCAAGCTTCAGCACCCGGCACGGGATGTGCTGCGGGCGCAACGTCGCGGCCCAGTGGGAGAGTTCGCGCAGCGGGGTGTCGGCGGACCTGCGGCCGCGGGCGGGCCGGGGCAGAGTGAGTGCCGGGTCGGCCCAGTCGGCGCACAGGGTCCGGGCGACGCTCTCCGCGAGGACAGCGGTCATGAGGCGGCTACCTTCCTTGCCGTGCGTGCGTGCGTGCGTCGAGAGTGGACACGGCCAGGCCCTGTCATCACCTTCCCGTCGTCCGCCCGGAGGGCAGGCGGGAAGGTGACGACAGGGCCTGAGGGGAGCACCGGCGCCCCGGTGCTCCCGCGGGGTGTGGGGACTCAGGCGGCCGGAACCTTGTCCAGGAAGCCGTAGACGCCCTTGATCTTGCCCTCGTCGTTGGTGACGATGACGTCGAAGCCGATGGCGATCGGCTCGGCGCCCGGCTCGGTCACCAGGCCCCACTGGAAGCGGGCCTGGTCGTGGTGGGCGTCGACGGTGCCGTGCAGTTCGAAGGTCAGGCCCTTGAACTGGTCGCGGGCACCGGCCACCACGGCCCCGAAGCCCTCGTGACCCTCGACCGCCGCGAGCGGGTCGATGTAGGGGGCGTCGGCGGTGAACAGCTCGGCGATGGCCGCGGCACGCTTGTCGGCGTCCGCCTCGTTCCAGATGTCGAGGTAACGGGAGACGGTGGTGGTCAGGTCGCTCATGCGGGCGTTCTCCTCTGTGACTTGCTTGACTTGTTCTTCGGACAGGTGGCTTCGTACGGGCTTCAGGGGGTGGCCGGCGCCCAGACCGGGAGGGCTCCGGGGAGCACCTCGAAGGTGGCCGAGGCGCCTATGCCGTGCTGGTACTCGCCGTCGTGCTCCAGCGGCAGCCGGTGGCCGTCGGTGCGCTCGACGGTGATCGTGCGGCCGCGTGCGTACACGGTCGCCGGGTGGTCCATGTGCGCGGCGTTCAGGGTCAGTCCGGGCACATCGGCCGCCGCGACCTCGCCGCCGATCACGCAGACGTCGAGCAGTCCGTCGTCCAGCAGCGAGTCGGGCAGCACCAGGAACCGGCCGCCGCGGTAGCGGCCGCCGCCGACGTTGGCGAGGACCGTGGGGCCCTCGTGCACCACGCGGCCGTCGACGGTGACCCGGCCCGGGTAGGGCGGGTAGCCGGCAGCCGTGTCGGCGAAGGCGCGGGCGTAGCGCTCCCGGCCGGCCAGCGGCAGGTCCCGGGCGGTGATCAGCGCGTCGGCGATCACCCCCGAACAGGCGCCCAGGTAGACGTAGTTGCGGGTCTCGGCGAGGCGGGCCAGGTCGAGGCGGCGCAGGCGGGCACTGCCGCCGATGCCGTAGTCGGTCAGGATCGCCTTCAGGGACTCGCTCCAGGGGCGGTCGCCCCACAGCATCTTGTAACCGGAGTTGCCGGTGCCGCCCGGCACCACGGCCAGGGTCGCCCGGCCGCCGGCGGGGACGAGCCCCTGGACGGCCTCCCGGACCGTACCGTCACCGCCGATGGCGACGACCAGGTCCGGCGCGGCGTCCGTCCGCTCCAGCGCCCGGCGCACGGCGACGGTCGCGTCGCCCGGAGCACTGGTCGGGTGGACCTCGGTGCGCTCCAGGCAGGACTCGCACAACTCCCTGACCTGACGCACCAGTTCGGGACTGTGGCTGCCGGAGGCCGGGTTGGCCAGGATCAGGGCCCGGGTGGGCCCCGGGGCTGCGGTGTCTGCCATGACGAGCGTTCTCCTCACGTCGGACGCACCGGCGGCGGACCGGGTCGGCAACGATGGGGTCCCCTCACGGGAGCGAGCGAGTTCGGACATCGGAGTCCAACCGGGGCTCGAGCGAGGAGGAGCGTGCGACACGGACGACTCTGCCAACCGCGGCTGACCCGGCACTGACACGCGGCTGACGCCGCGACCGGCGCTCCCCGGCGAGGTTCAGGGCCGTGTCAGCCTCCGATCAGGGTCCAGGGATCGAATGGGTGTGGTGCGCCGGCGGCAGTGGTCCGCGGCGCGCATACCGACTTCCGTGCAGACCGTTGACCGGAGTGAGACCACCATGACCGCGCCGACCTACCCGCCCCTGCCCACCAGCCGATACACCTCCGAGTTACGCCACGAGACGGCCCGCTTCGCGGACGCCGGTCGCGGGCTCCCGCTGTCCGAGCCGGTCCCGACGTGCCCGGGGTGGACGCTGGGCGATCTGGTGCGCCATGTGCGCCAGGGCCACGACTGGGCGACGACGATCCTGACCACCCGCAGCACCGAACTCATCCTGCCCGGCGCCGACACCGCCGCCGGCGAGGACAAGAGCTGGACCGAGCGAGTGGCCGAGCTCGGGGCGCAGGAAGTCGCTCAGGAGAGCCCCATCGTGGACCCCGGGCTGCGCACGCGGTTCCTGGCCGAGGGCGCGGACCGGCTGGTCGAGGCGGTCGACGGGGTGGGCCCCGAGGTGCCGATCTGGGCGCCGCACGGCAAGCAGAACATGGAATTCTGGCCGCGCTGGGCAGTGTTCGAGACAGCCGTGCACCGGGCCGACGTGTACCTGATGGCCGGCCTGCCGTTCGAGCTGGACAACGATGTCGCCCTGGACTGTGTGGACTTCTGCGTGAGTGCCTTCGGGGCGCCCGCCGCCAGGCCGTTCCTGTCCCCGCTGTTCTCCGAGGTGCCGCGCGGCGGCCAGACGCTGAGCTTCCGGTCGACCGAGCCGTCCGCGGCCCGCGCCTCGAACTGGCTGATCACCTGCGCGCCGGACGGGGTGCGGGTCACCCGGAACGCCCCGGCCGGCGACGCGGCCGACGCCACCGTGGTCGCCACGCCCTCGGATCTGTTGCTGGTGGTCAAGGGGCGACTGCGGCCGGAGAACCCGCGCATGGCGGTGCTGGGCGACCGTGCGCTGCTGGACTTCTGGCTGAGCCACGCCATCTCCTGATCTCCTGACCGCCTGGCGGAGTATGACGGTGAGCACGCCGACCCGGTCGGTGTGCTCACCGTCATGTGTGCATAGGTATGGGGGCCGGGGGGCGGGGCCGTGGTGGGGGCACGGCCCTCTGCTCACCCGCGGGAAGCGGCCGTCACCAGGTGACGGGGAGTTCCTCCAGGCCGTACACGATCGTGTTCTCGCGGAAGCGGACGTCCTCGGACGGCACGGCCAGGCGGAGCGTGGGGAAGCGGGCGAAGAGGCCGCTCAGACACACCTCCAGCTCCATGCGGGCCAGCGAGGCGCCGGGGCACAGGTGCGCGCCGAAGCCGAAGGCCAGGTGGCCGGAGGCGTTGCGGTGGATGTCGAGGCGGCCGGCGTCGGGGTAGACCGACTCGTCATGGTTGGCACCGGGGATCGCCACGATCACGCCGTCACCCTTGCGGATGGGCGCCCCGCCCAGGTCGACGTCGGCCACCGCGGCCCGCACCTGGTTGTCCTGCGAGATGGACCAGTAGCGCAGGAGTTCCTCGACCGCCGGCTTGAACAGGGCGGGATCGGCGCGGAGTTCGGCCAGCTGGGCCGGGTCGCGCAGCAGGCTCAGGACGCTGAGGCTGATCTGGTGGGCCGTGGTCTCGTGGCCCGCGACCAGGAAGAAGCGGGCCATGGCCACGAGTTCCTGGTGGGTCAGTTCACCGGTCGCCACGTACCGCGTGGCCAGCCGGCTGATCAGGTCGTCCTGCGGATCGGCGGTGCGCTGCGCGGCGAGCCGGTCCAGGAACTGCGACATCTCGACGAACGCCGCGTACGTCTCCTCGGGACTGGCCTCCTGGGAGAGAATGACCTGGCTCTGCTCGGCGAAGTCCGCCTCGTCGTCCTCCGGCACCCCGAGCATCCGGGCGATCACCAGCGAGGGCAGCCGCAGCGCGTAGCTCTTCACCAGATCGACCGGGTTGGGGCCCTCGGCCAGCTCGTCCAGCAGCTGCTCCACGAGGAGTTCGACCTCGGGGCGCAGGGCGCGGGTGCGGCGGGCGGTGAACTCGGTCATCGCCATCCGGCGCAGCCGGCCGTGCTCGGGGTCGTCCATGCGGCTGAAGGACATCACGCCGGGCTCGGGCGGCAGCTGGATGCGGATCGGGAAGCCGGGCTGCTGGTCGTCGGAGCTGAAGCGGTTGTCGTTGAGCACCTGGCGGACGTCCGCGTGCCGGGTGACCAGCCAGGCCTCGCCGCCGCGTATGCGCACCTTCAGCGGGGGTTCCTTGCGCAGGCCCGCGTAGGCGTCCGGCGGGGCGTACGGGCAGGAACGGGGCATGGGCCACGTTGGGAGAGGCTCGCAGGGTTCAGCCATGGTTTCCTCCGTTGGGTCGGCTGAAATGGGGCGGGGTGTTTCGGCCATCGTGGAGGATGTGGCTGACTTGGCCCTGATGCATGACTGACGGGCACGTGGGGGTCTTCTTCCACGTGCCCGTCAGTTGGGGGTTGCACTAGTCGCCGTGCGTGGGGGTTCGTCGGCAGGTGAGGATCAGGGAGTCTGTGCCTTGCGCGGCAGTAGCTGCACCAGTGCCGCTACCAGCACACAGATGCCCGCCTGCACGAACAGGCTGGCCCCGAAGGCGTGGGCGTAGGTGTGGGCGCTGCCGTGGTGGCCGGCGACGCCGAAGAAGACCACGCCGATCACCGCGATGCCGATGGCGTTGCCCATCTCCTGGGCGGTGGAGAAGACCCCGGACGCGGCGGCCGCGTGCTGCGGAGCCACGCCTTCCAGCACCAGCGAGGCGAGCGGGGCGACGACGAAGCCCATGCCGAACCCGGCGAGCACCATGGCCGGAACGCACCAGCCCACGGCACCGCTGCTGTCCAGGTGCCAAGCGGTCGCGGCCAGTGCGATGTTGCCGGCCGCCTGGAGCACCGCGCCGACGGTCAGGACCTGCTTGCCGAGCTTGGCCGCGACCTTGGGCGCCTGCGCGGAGCCGATGAAGAAGCCGAGGCCGAGCGGGATGAACAGCAGACCGGACTGGAGCGCGCTGAGGCCTCGGCCCTCCTGCAGGTACAGCGCGAGGACCAGGAAGAAGGAGGCCATCGCGGCGAAGAACACCAGCAGGGAGACCACGCCCACGCCGAACGCACGGTCCTCGAACAGGCTCGGGTGGACCAGCGGCGACTTGTTGCGGGCCGCCTTGCGGCGCTGGGTGTACCAGAACGCGGCCAGCAGCGGTACCGAGGCGATCAGGCACTCCCAGGTCCAGGTCGGCCAGCCCTGCTCGCGGCCCTCGACCAGCGGCAGCACGACGGCCGACAGACCCGCGGTCACCAGGATCACACCGGTCCAGTCGAGGCCGGTGTGGCCCTCGGCCCGGGACTCCGGCACCACCTTCGGGGTGAGCAGCAGGACGACGGCGCCGATCGGGGCGTTGATCAGGAAGATGGTCCGCCAGTCCCAGCCGAACACGTCGGCCTTGATCAGCAGGCCGCCGATCAGCTGGCCGAACACGGCCGAGGCGCCCATCGTGATCCCGTAGGCGTTGAACGCCGCGGCCCGGGCCTTGCCCTGGTAGGCCGTGGTCAGGATGCCGAGGACCTGCGGGATGACCAGTGCGGCCGCGGCGCCCTGCACGGCGCGCGCCGCGATCAGCTCACCCATGTTCGGGGCGATGCCGCAGGCCAGCGAGGCGAGCGTGAACAGGGCGAGGCCGATGGAGAAGACCTTCCGGCGGCCGTAGAGGTCACCGAGCCGCCCGCCGGTGATGAGCATGGCGGACAGACCGATGTTGAAGGTTGCGGCGACCAGCTGGATCTCGGCGCTGGTCGCGTGCATGTTCCGTTGGAGCGAGGGGATGGCGACGTTGACGATGAAGAAGTCGATGTTGGCTATGAACAGGCCGGCCAGCACCACCAGGAGCGCACCCCAGGCGGGTTTGCCTCCGGCCTCCTCGATGTCCGGTGCCGGTGCGGCCGAGGCCGCGCTGCCGGTCAGTTCCGCTTCGGTGGTCATGGACGACCCTCCTAGGTCGTTTCGTGCTGGTGGGATACAGGCCGAGGGCGTCCGCGACGCGCGGCAGGGCACGGGACGGCACCCGATACGGCAGTCATCGGGTCACTGTCCCGCGCCCCGCTGACACGGCGCTGACACGGCGTGCTCGGTTCAGCTCGCGGCGGTGTTGGCCACGGTCCGCAGCAGTCGGTGCGCGAAGTGCGCGGTGACGGCCTGGGCGTGGGTGTCGATGTAGAAGTGGCCGCCCTCGTACTCGTTGTGGCCGAGGTAGGCGGGGGTGCGACCGGCCCAGTGGGACATGGCGTCCGGGGCCTCCTGGAGCGGGTCGCTGCGGCCGCCGTAGGAGGCGAGCGGGCAGGTGACGCCGGCGCCGTCGTCGTCGTAGTCTCCGGCGACCCTGAGGTCGGACCGGAGTGCGGGCACGACGAGCGCGAGCATCTCGGGGTTGTCGTAGACCTCGGCCGGGAAGGACCCCAACTTCTTGATCCACTCGATGAGTTCGGGTTCCGGCATCCGGCTCTGCTCCTCGGTCGGCTTGAAGAAGCCCACCGGCGACCAGCCGGACATGCCGACCATCGCCGGAGCGGGACCGCCCTCCTCCTCCATCCGGATCGCCAGCCGGAACGCCAGCTGGGCGCCGAGGCAGTGGCCGAAGAACGCGAACGGCCGCTCGTCGAGGTCGTTGAGCACCGCCTCGTGCAGGGCGTCGAGGAGCGGCCAGAAGTTCTCGTGGGTCTGCTCCTCGCGACGGTTGTGCCGGCCGGGCAGGGTCACCGCCTGCGGGGAGATGTCCGGCGGCAGCAGGCTCTCCCAGTCGCGGTAGATGATGGCGCCGCTGCCCGCGTGGGGCAGCAGGAACAGCCGGATCGAGGCGTCGGGCGAGGGGTCCACGGGGTGGAACCAGTGCCCCTCGCGGGACATCTGGCTGCCTGTGCTGGCGGTGGTCACGACTGCGTGCTCCCAACGGTGGTGGACGGGCCGAGGGCGCGTACCGCGGGCAGCAGCACCTCGGCGATCTCCTTCAACTGCGGCTCGGGGTCGAGCGATCCGATCCGCACGACCAGGTGCCGGGCACCGGCGCGGACATAGCCGCCGAGCCACTCGGCGCACTTCTCGGCGCTGCCCCAGGCGTAGGCCTGGATGCTCCGCATCTGTTCGAGGGAGCGGCCGTAGTAGTGGCTGATGTAGTGCTCGAGTTCGGACTTGGCGGCGCGCTCACTGGCGTTGACCGTGACCGTGGCGTAGAGCGCGGGGGTCACGACGCGGCCTGCCTCTTCGGCGAGTTCGGCGATACGGCGGCGGGCACGGGCGTAGGCGTCGACGTCCGGGAGGAAGGGAAGCCAGCCGTCGTAGCGGGTTGCCGCGCGGGCGAGGACCTTGGGGGTGTCGCTGCCGGCCAGCCAGAGGGGCGGGCCGCCGGGGATCGCAGGCGAGGGGAGGCGGTCCAGGTTCTCCGCCTGCCAGAACCTGCCCTGGAACTCGGCGGGTTCACCCTCCTCGCCGGAGCGCCAGGCCGTGCGCCACAGCGAGGTGATCTCGTCCAGACGGCCCACGCGGCCCTGGAAGGAGGCGCCGACCGAGGCGAACTCCTCCTCGGTCTCCGGCATCGGGAAGCCCGAGCCGAGGCCGAGGATCAGCCGGTCGGCGGCGACATGGCCGAGGCTCGCGATCATGTTGGCGCCGATGAGGGGGTGGCGCAGAGCGGGGGTGAGGGCGGCTGTGCCGACGGTGATGCGCGTTGTCGCTGCCGCCGCGGCCGAGAGCACGACGAGGGGGTCCAGGCGGGGGCGGGCGGTCAGGGAGTCGCCGGCCCACAGGGAGTCGAAGCCGAGCGCTTCCGCGGTTTTGGCGAAGTCGAGCAAGGGGGCTGCGGCGTAGGTGCCGTTGATGGCTTGCTCCCGGGTGGGGAGGAGGATGCCGATCTGCAGAGGGGGGCGGCCGTCGTCTGCGGTCTGCGGGTGCGTTGTGGCTTGTCGCGCAGTTCCCCGCGCCCCTGGCACACTGCCGCCGGCGGAGTTGGAAGGCATGCGTCAATTTCCTTTCCCAAGCTGATCGGTGTCGTCAGACAACCGTCGCCTTCAGTGCGTCCCTCGCCGGGGCCGTCAGTTGCTGCCTCACCGCGCGGCGCAGGATCTTGCCCGACGGGTTGCGGGGCAGGGAGTCGGTGAAGTGGTACGTGCCGGGGATCTTGTAGTCGGCGATGCGGCCCCGCAGGGACAGCAGGAGTTCCCGGGGTGTGGCGGCGGCGCCGGGCCTGAGTACGACCACCGCGTGCACGCTCTCGCCCCAGCGCTCGTCGGGCAGTCCGACCACCGCCGCGTCGGCGACCGCCGGGTGTGCGGCCAGTGCCTTCTCGACCTCGGCGGGGTAGATGTTCTGCCCGGCGACGATGATCGTGTCGTTGATGCGGTCGCACAGGTGGAGGTAGCCGTCCGCGTCGAGGTAGCCGGCGTCGCCCATGTGCAGCCACTCCCCCACCAGGGTGCGGGCGGTGGCCTCGGGCAGGTTCCAGTAGCCGAGCATCCGGGAGGGGGCGCGGACGCAGATCTGGCCGATGGCACCGGCGGGGAGGGTCTCGCCGTCGGGGCCGATCACCTTGATCTCGTTGCCGGGGCAGGGCTTGCCGACCGAGGTGAGCACGGTGCTGCCGGGGTGGTGCGCCTCGGGCGGGAGGCAGACGGCCACGCTGCCGGTCTCGGTGCTGGCGTAGATCTGCGCGAACTCGCAGCGGTAGGTCTCCAGGCATTGCTTGAGGAGGGTTTCGGACATGGGGGCGGCGCCGTAGGCGATCTTGCGCAGGGAGGCGAACGCCTCGGGTCCCGCGCCGCGTTCGGCTGCCATCGCCTGGAGCATGGCCGGGGCGGCGAAGGTGGTGGTGACCCGGTGGGTACGGATGAGGCGTACCGCTTCCTGCGGGTCGAACTGGGGCATGATCACGTTCGTGCCGCCGGCGTTGAACGTGTGCAGGAACCAGCCGATGCCGGCCACGCCGAAGCCCGGCAGGGAGATCAGGCCGACGTCCTCGGGCAGCCAGTCGATCCAGTCCACGCCCTGTTCATGGCTCGCCTGCGGCAGCGTGAAGAAGCTGCGGTGGGCGAGGACCGCGCCCTTGGGCAGGCCGGTGGTGCCGCTGGTGTAGATCTGGATGACCGCGTCGTCCGGGCCGGTGCCGGGCGCGAGGTCGGTGTCCGCCTGGTCGGCCGCCCAGGCGGGCAGGCCCGCGCCGCGGGAGGGTTCGCCGTCGGCGTCGGTGCCGTCGACCCGGATCACCTTGCGCAGTCCGCGCAGTTGGTGGCGGACGGTGGCGACGGTGTCCCAGAACTCGTCGTCCACGAAGATCAGGACGGCGCCGGAGTCGCGCAGGATGTGGTCGACCTCGTTCGGGGTGAGCCGCCAGTTGACCGGCACCAGGACCGCGCCGGCCTTGGCGCAGGCGATCATCACCAGGTAGTAGTTCGCCGACTCGCGGCCCAGGTAGGCGACCCGGTCGCCGCGCCGGACCCCGCTGGTGTGCAGGGCGTGTGCGGCGCGGTTGCTGTCGCGGTGGAGCTTGTCGTAGGTGGTGACGCGGCCCTCGCAGATGATCGCCGGGTGGTCCGGGCGGCTTCCGGCGTGGGCCCGGGAGGAGTGGTGGAGCGTCCAGCGCTCCCGCGGTATGTCAGTCATCGTGGTTTCCCGTCCCTAGGGGGCGTCTCACGCTGCCGGTACCGGGCCGAGCTGCCCGTCGACGAACTGGGCCAGCGCGCGGACCGTGGGGTGGTCGTGGGTGAGGGAGGCCGGCAGGGCCAGCCGGAAGGTCTGCTCCAGGGCGGCCTTGACCTGCTGGGCCATCAGGGAGTCCAGGCCCAGCGACACGAATTCGGTGGACACGTCCAGCTCGTCGCCCTCCTCCAGGTGCAGGACGGCGGCGACCTTCTCGCGGACCACGCCGGTGACGGTGGTGAGGCGTTCCGCCGCAGGCAGTGCGGCCAGCGCCGTGAGGTCGAGGCCGGTGCCGTCGTCGTCGGGGGTCTGCCGGGCGAGCCGGTCGTAGAACAGGTCGCCGGTGACGCTGCCCGCCACATAGCGGTCCCAGTCGAACTCGCCGACGATCCGCTGGGTGCGCGGCCGGCCCCACAGCCGGGCCAGGGTGTCCAGGGCCCGGGTCGGGGAGAAGAAGCGGACGCCGCTGCGTTCGATCTCCTGGCTGAGGTGCTCTTCCAGGCGGGCCGACATGCCGACCCGGGCCCAGGCGCCCCAGTTCACCGAGAGCCCCGGCACCCCGCGCCGGCTGCGCCACTCGGCGAGCGCGTCGAGGGCGGCGCTGGCGGCGGCGTAGTGGCCCTGGGTGGCGCCGCCGAGGACGGAGGCGATGGAGGAGTAGGTGACGAAGAACTCCAGGTCGGGGAAGGAGTTCTCGGCGGCCTCGTGCAGCAGCCAGCCGCCGTAGGCCTTCGCCGCGAGCTGGGCGTCGATCGACTCCCAGGTCAGCTCGGAGATCAGCTTCTTGTCGTAGGAGCCGGCGGCGTGCACGATCCCGCCGAGCGGGTACGGGCCCGCCGCGAGGTGCCGTACCAGGCGCTGGACGTCCTGCGCGCAAGAGATGTCGGCGCGTACGACGTCGATCTCGGCGTCGGCGGCGAGGTCGGCGAGCAGCGGTGAGGCCTCCTCGGTGGCCCGGCCGCTGCGGCTGACCAGGGTCAGGTGCCGGGCGCCGAGGGCGGCCAGTTTGCGGGCGGTGACCAGGCCGAGGCCGCCGAGGCCGCCGGTGACCAGGTAGGTGCGGTCGGGGCGGAGTCCGGCCGGGCCCTCGTCCACGGGGTCGGTCTGCTCCTCGGCCGGGTCCTCGGGCAGCGTCACCCAGGTCCGTCCCGCCGGGTCGGACAGGGCGGTGCGCAGGGCCTCGCCGGTCTCGTCCAGCCGGAAGCGGGGCGCGGTGTCGTCGGAGCCGGTGGCGTGGACGACGGCCACCGCGGGGACGGTGAGCGTGGAGCGGAAGGTGCCGTCGTGCCGGACGAGGACCTCGTCGCCGGGCTCGAAGCCGGTGCCGCCGGCGGCGGCGAGGACCGTGCCGCGGGCCAGCCGGCCGAGCAGCGGCGGGGGTTCCTCCTCGGCCGCGTCCTCTTGCGCACGCTCGGCGCGGCCGGTGTCCAGGGCGGTGCGGGCGTCCTCGGCGGTCAGGCCGACGGCGTGCACGCGGACCTGGACCTCCTCGGCCTGGGGCGCCCGCTCGGTGACCGGGGCCAGGG
The DNA here is from genome assembly GCF_001513965.1 of Streptomyces cellostaticus. Classification (GTDB taxonomy): domain Bacteria; phylum Actinomycetota; class Actinomycetes; order Streptomycetales; family Streptomycetaceae; genus Streptomyces; species Streptomyces cellostaticus. The sequence continues at coordinate 34,364 of NZ_KQ948030.1, forward strand.
CCAGGTCGGAGAGGTCGCCGGAGTCGGGGGCACGCAGTTCGAAGCCGCCGCTCCAGGTGAGCGTGGAGTCACCGGCGAGCAGCCGGCGCACATAGCGGCGGCCCGGGCGGTGGGCGACCTGGTACTCACCGGGCGGCTCGGCCCGCCACTCGTCGGCCAGCGGGGCGAGACCGCTGCCCGGGGCGAGGTCCACGAGGGTCGCCCGGTACTGCGGGTACTCGGTCAGCAGCACCCGGCCGAAGCCCCACAGGGTGGCGGCGCCGAGGTGCCCGCCGTCCCCGGCCGGGTCACCGGGCAGCCACTGGGCGCCCTCGGTGACCAGCCACAGCCGGGGCGGCCGGGACGTGCCTGCGGCGTCCAACGCGCCGATGAGGCTGAGGAGTTCGCGGTAGTTGTCCTCGCACTCGGCGCGCAGCCGGCCGGCCGACATCGGCGCCGGGAGCTGCCGCCAGATCCGGCAGACGCCGGTGAGAGTGGGGTCCTCCAGGGCGGCCTTGAGGTCGGTGAGGTCGGGCAGCCAGGTGACCTTCAGACCGGGCTCGGCGGCGAGTTCGGCGGCGCGGACGGCGGACGGGTCGATCAGGAGGACGTGCCGGGCCGGCGCGTGCTCCTTGGCGGGCAGGGCCCGGCGCACCCAGTCGGGGCGGTGCAGGAACTGGCGGCGGCCGCTGCGGCCCTCGGGGCGGGCCATGCGGACGCCGAGCAGCTCGGCGACCGGGTCGCCGTTCTCCAGCAGCAGCACGTCGGCCAGGCGCCGGTCCTGGTCGCCGCGGATCCGGGCGAGGACGCGCAGCATCTCGCCGCGCGGCTTGCGGAAGTGCCGTACGGAGGCGATCTCGCGCGGCACGAACACCGGGCCCTCGGGGTCGAGGACGACCAGGGCCTGGACGGCGGCCTCCAGCAGTTCGGCCGGGACGTGCTCGACGGCGGTGGCGTCGCGGCCGGTGAGCTCGCCGGTGACCAGACCGTCCCCGTGCCGGGCGGCGCGCAGCAGCAGCCGCATCCGGGGGCCCTGCGGGCGGCCGACGGAGGCGAGGTCGGTGTAGATGTCCTCGTCGTCGATCTGCTGCCCGGCCGGAGCGAGCGTGGCGTCCAGTTCCGCCAGTTCCGATACGGGGACGAGGGGTTCGCGTTCGGCGGCGACGACGGCGGTGGCGTGCAGGTTCTCCTCGCCGCCGACGACCGTGAACACCTCCACCTCGGCGCCGCCGCCCGGGCGCGGCCGCCAGCGGGTGGTCAGTGCGGTCACGGTCTCGGCGGGCAGCTCCAGCGGGGCGAGCAGCAACAGGTCGCGGACGGCGGAGCGGGCATGGCCCTGGACCGCGTCCTGGACGGCGAGCAGCAGGTCGACGTAGGCACCGGCCGGCAAAGCGGTGCGGCCGCCGTCGGCGAGGTCGGCGAGCGCGCCGAGTTCCTCGGTGGTGAACTCCGCGTTGAACTCCCGTACTCCGCTGGCGAACCGCTCCTCGATGCCGAGCAGCAGGTGGCGTGCGGTGCCGTTCGCGGCGGAGCGGCGGGGGGTGGCGGAGGGCAGCCAGTAGCGCTTGCGCTGGAAGGCGTAGGTCGGCAGGTCGACGCGGGCGGGGGCGGGGTGGCCGGCGTGGTAGCCGTCCCAGGAGACGGCCAGGCCGTCCGCGTAGTAGCCGGCCAGCGCGGTGAGGGTGGTCGCGGTGGTGGTGTCGCGGCGGCGCAGGCTGGCCAGCCACAGGTGGTCCTCGACCGTGACGCTGCGCCGGGCGAGCGCGGTGAGCCCGGCCTGCGGGCCGACCTCGATCAGGGCGTGCCGGCCGCGCTTGGCGACGGCCCGGATGCCGTCGAGGAAGCGGACGGGTTCGCCGATGTGCCGCACCCAGTAGTCCGGGTCGCCGATCTCGCGGAACCGGGCGAGGCGTCCGGTGACGTTGGAGATGAGGCTGATCTTCGGCTCGTGGAAGGTGATGCCGTCGAGGGCGGCGCGGAAGTCGTCGTAGACCTCGGCCATCAGGGGCGAGTGGAAGGCGTGCGAGACCTTCAGGCGTTCGACGCGGACGCCCTGCTCGGTGAAGCGGGCGACGACCTCCTCCAGGGCGGCGGTGGCGCCCGAGATCACCGTCTGGTCGACGGCGTTGATCCCGGCCAGCGCCAGGTCGGCGTGGCCCTCCAGCAGCGGGGCGACCTCCTCGACGGGCGCGTTGATCGCGGCCATGCCGCCCTCGGCGCGCACGGCCTGCATCAACCGGCCGCGGGCGGCGACCAGCTTGACGGCGTCGGGCAGGCTGAACAGTCCGGCGACGGCGGCGGCGACGACCTCGCCGATGCTGTGCCCGATGAGCACGTTCGGGCGCACGCCCCAGGCCATCCACTGCTGGGCGAGGGCGTACTCCAGGGTGAACAGGGCGGGCTGGGTGTACTCGGTGCGGTCGATGGCCTCGGGGTCGGCGGCGGTGCCGAGCAGCAGCTCGCGCACGGAACGGCCGAGGTGAGGGGCGAACAGCCGGTCGCACTCGTCCACCCGGTCGCGGAAGACGGGGAAGGCCGCGTAGAGGGCGGCGCCCATGCCGGCGTACTGAGAGCCCTGGCCGGTGAACATGAACGCGGTCTTGCGGATACCGGAGGGCCCCTCGTGCTCCTGCTCGGCGGCCCGGTCGAGGAGCTTGACCAGCGCGGCGCGGTCGGCGACCGGCGCGGCGACGCGGTAGGGGTGGTGGGCGCGGGTGGTGTTGGCGCTGTGGCACAGCGCCGCCAGGGAGAGGTCCGGCTGGTCCTCCACCAACTGCCGGTATTCCGCCGCCAGTTCGCGCAGGGCGGTGGCGTTCTTCGCGGACAGGGTGAACAGCGGTGCGGCTCCGGTGGACTCCGGTACGGAAGGCTGTTCGGGCGCCTGCTCCAGCACCACCGCGCCGATGGTCCCGGCGAAGCCGAAGCTGTTGACGACCGCCCGCCTGACCTCGGCCTCCCACGGCTCGCAGGCGGTGGGCACCCGCACCGGGTAGAGGTCCCAGGGGATGCGCCCGGAGGGCGTGTCGAGGTTGATGTGCGGATAGATCGTGGCCGAGCGCAGCTGGAGCACCGACTTGATGACGCCGACGATGCCGGAGGCGGGCTCCATGTGACCGAGGTTGGTCTTGACCGAACCGACCAGCACCGGCCGGTCCTTGGTGTGGGAGTCGACGAACACGTCGCCGATGGCGCCGAACTCGATGGGGTCACCGAGCGGGGTGCCGGTGCCGTGCGCCTCGACGTACTGGATGTCCTCGGGCGCGAGGCGGGCGGCGGCCAGCGCGCTGCGGATCACCTTCTCCTGGGCGGGGCCGTTGGGCACGGTCAGGCCGGCGCTGTCGCCGTCCTGGCCGACGGCGGTGCCGCGCACCAGGGCGAGGATCCGGTCGCCGTCGCGCTCGGCGTCGGAGAGCCGCTTGAGGACGACGATGCCGCAGCCCTCGGCGCGCGCGTAGCCGTCGGCGGCCTCGTCGAAGGTCTTGCACCGCCCGTCCGGGGCCAGCATCTGGGCGTTGGAGAACATCACCGGGATGCGGGGGTGGTGCAGGGCGTTGACACCGCCGCACAGCGCGATGTCGCTCTCGCCCGCGCGCAGCGCCTGCACGGCGAGGTGCAGGGCGACCAGGGAGGAGGAGCAGGCGGTGTCGACGCTCATGCTCGGGCCGCGCCAGCCGAGGAAGTAGGACAGCCGGCCCGAGAGCGGGAACATGGTGATGCCGGAGGCCAGGTGGCCGTCCATCTCCTCGTACGGCAGCGAGTCCAGCTCCAGGGCGTAGTCGATGGAGCTGGCGCCGATGTACACGCCGCCGTTGCCGCGGCGCAGCGGCGCCGGGTCGATGCCCGCATGCTCCAGGGCCTGCCAGGCGGTCTCCAGCAGCAGCCGCTGCTGGGGGTCCATGTAGCGGGCTTCCTTCGGGGAGATGTTGAAGAAGCCGGCGTCGAACAGGTCGATACGGTCGAGGAATCCGCCGCCCGAGGCGTGGATCTTGCCCTTGTCGTCGGGTCCCTCGGGGGTGAACGCCTCGACGTCCCAGCGGTCCCGGGGTATCGGGCCGATTCCGCTGCGGCCCTCCCTCAGGAAGGCGTCGAACTCGTCGGGCGAGCCGCTGCCGCCGGGGAACCGCAGACCGATTCCGACGATCGCGACCGGCTCGGGCGCCTGCTCTGATTCCGTACGCGGCATGGAACGACTCCTCAGCTTTCCTGAATGGCCTGGGTCAGGTGGTCCACGAGGTGGGCGATCGTCGGCTCGTTGAAGAGCACGTTGACGTTGATCGACAGGTCCAGGAGCTGCTCCAGGCTCTGCCGTATCTCGGTCAGCCGCAGCGAGGTGAGGCCGAGATCGAAATAGCTGACGTCGAGGGGAAGATCCTCTGAATCGTCCATGAGGAGAACGACCTTGAATTTCTCCAGGACGATTGTCTCGATTTCTTCCGCGAGTTCGCTGCGCGGCAGGTCGCGCAGTCGCTCGATCGTGCTGTCGACAGGTGGCATGCCGTCATGCAAGCAGCGCCGGCTGACGCACCGCTGACGACCGCGGGCCGCCGGGTTGGCCGGATCGAGCCGGTCAGTCACGTGTCAGCGCGGGGTCAGATTCCGCTGCCAGGCTCGCATTGCTTCAAGAAATCCACACGCCATATCCGAAAGGCTGAAGATGCTTCGCGAAGCCGCGCAGGAGGAGAGTGCTGAGGCACCTTCCGGATTGAAGAGTTACGACCTCTACATCGCGGGCAAGGACGTCGCCGGGGACGGATGGGTCTACACCGTCAGCGGGCGTTCCCTGCTCGAAGACGTGTTCACCAGCGTGAGCCTGAAGCGCTCCCTCGAACAGGACCCGGAGTCCGAGGCGGCCAAGCACCCCTACGTCGTCGGGCGCTGCGCGATCGCGGACGACTCCGCCATCGACCTGGCCACCCAGGCGGCCGCAGCGGCCGCCCCCGACTGGGCGGCCGTACCGCTGGAGCGGCGGATGCAGCTGGGCACCCGCTTCCGCGAGGAACTGATCAAGCACCAGGACGAGTTCCTGCGGATGCTGGTCGCCGAGTCCCACCCGGTGAAGCTGGCCCGCTGGGAGCTGAGCTGCCTGCTGCAGATCTACGCGCCCGGCTCCCTGCGCTGGTACCTGAAGCAGATGCGGGTCGAGAAGGAGTACAACGGCCGCAAGCTGATCCTGCACCGCCAGCCGGACGGCGTGGTCGCCTTCAACCCGCCGCAGAACGCCCCGCTGCCCAGCGCTGCCCTGAGCGTGCTGGCCCTCATGGCGGGCAACGCCGTGGTGGTGCGGGCGCCGCGCAGCATCGCGCTGTCCACCATGTGGCTGCTGCGCGACATCGTCGCCCCGCTGCTGGAGGAGGCCGACGCGCCGGCCGGGGTGCTCAACGCGGTGTGCTCCAACCCCAAGCAGACCATGGACCGCTGGATCGCCGACCCGCTGATCAACGACATCTTCTACATCGGCGGCAGCCAGGAGGGCCTGCGGTTCGAGCAGAGCTGCGTGGCGCACGGCAAGAAGCCGATCCTCGAGCTGGCCGGCAACGACGGCATCGTGGTGTGGAAGGACGCCGACCTGAAGTGGGCGGCCGAGGCCATCACGGAGGCCTTCTACGGTTCCGGGCAGATCTGCATGGTGCCCAACTACGTGCTGGTCCACCCCGAGATCGCCGAGGCGCTGATCGCCGAGGTCAAGGAGCAGGTCAAGGGCATCAAGCCGGGCCTGCCCGAGGAGGAGGACGTCCTGCTGTCGCCGGTCAGGCGCAGCGAGCGGTTCTTCCGGCTGCTGCGTCAGGCGCTGGACAACGGCGCCGAGCTGGTCACCGGCGGCCACCGCACCGAGGTCGACGGCACGGTCTCCGAGACGGGTGTCTTCCTGCAGCCGACGGTGGTGCGGGTGGACGGCCTGGACCGGGCGCGGACCTACGACGTGGTCCGGGAGGAGACGTTCTTCCCGCTGGTCCCGATCGTGGTCGCCGAACGCGACAACGACGACGCCCTGCTCGAAGCGTTCCTGCAGTTCGTCAACAGCAACGACTACGGGCTGCGCAACTCCCTGTGGTCGCGCTCGGACCATGTCATCGAGACCTTCGTGCGGCGCACGGTCAACGGCGGCCTGCTGAAGATCAACGACTCCCACATCGGCTTCCTGCCGTACCTGCCGAGCCACGGCGGCACCGGCCGCACCGGCGGCGCCTTCGGCGAGGCCAACTACCCGATGCTCAAGACCTCCCACGTCCAGGGAGTCAGCATCGCCCGCGACGTGAGCCCGTACGACGCGGTCTTCGGCGCCTGACCACACCCAGTCTCCTGCGGAGGTTTCCCGTGCGTTCCCTCGATGCTGCCCGGACCGTCTGCGAGCGGTTCCACCCCGGACTGCTCAAGGAGCTGGACCGGATTCCCTACGCCGAGCGGGAGCGGCCCGGCAGCCCGGTGATCGACCTCTTCCGCATCCACGGCGGGGTCGGCCTGCTCATACCCGAGGCCTACGGCGGCCACGGCGCCGCCCCGCTCGAGGCGCTGCGGGTCCAGCTCGCCCTCGGCGCGCTCTCGCCGTCACTGGTCGCGGCCGTGTCCATGCACCACTTCACCGCCGCCATGCTGTACTCGCTGGCGGTCAAGTCGGGCCGGCTCACCGGCGCGCAGACCGAGCTGCTGCACCGGATCGTGCCCGAGCAGCAGGTGATGGCCTCCGGCTGGGCCGAGGGCCGTACCGCGCAGAACATCCTGAAGCCGGCCGTGACCGCGCGCCCGGTGGAGGGCGGGTTCCTGCTGTCCGGGTCGAAGAAGCCGTGCAGCCTGTCCCGTTCGATGAGCCTGCTGACCGCGTCCATCGCGATTCACGGTGAGGACGGCGGCGAGCCGGAGCTGGCGCTCGCGATCGTCCCGGCCCGTGCGCCCGGCATGTCCGTGCACCCGTTCTGGGGCAACGACCTGCTGGCCGGCGCGGAGAGCGAGGAGGTCCGGCTGGAGGACGTGTTCGTCCCCGCCGAGATGGTCGTACGGGCCGGCGCCGACGACCCGACGCGCCTGGACGACCTCCAGTCGGCCGGGTTCGTGTGGTTCGAGATGCTGATCTCCGCCGGGTACGCGGGCGCTGCCGCTGCGCTGGTGGAACAGGTGCTTGAGCGCAAGCGGGGCGGCGCCGAGGAGCGGGCCGCGCTCGCCGTCGACATGGAGGCCGCGCTCGCCCTGCTGGAGGGCGTGGCCCGCGGCACGGGGTCCGAGCCCGGCGACGAGGAGTCGGTGGCGCGGGTGCTGGTCGCCCGGTACGCGGTGCAGAACGCCTTGCCGGACATCGTCGGGCGGGCGCTGGAGCTGCTCGGCGGGCTTGAGTTCATCAGCAACTCCGCGAGCGCGCAGATCGCTGCCGCTACTCGAGCCCTTGCCTTTCATCCGCCGTCCCGCATCGGCGCGGCGGAACCGCTGCTCGCGTACTTCGGCGGAGGCGCGCTGGTCCTGGCGTAGAGCTCGGTCGGAAGAGCCGAGTGGGCGGCTGCGGGCCAGATGTGGCTGGTCGCGCCCACGCGGCGGAGCCGCACAGCAACACGGCCCCGCGTCCCTATGGGGCGCTGCACCCCACCGGCGTTATGACCCACCCACCCCTTTGGAGTGAGCGACACGTGACCGTCATCCAGGAATCCGTCGAAGCGCCGGCGGCGTCGGCCGCCGTCGACGAGGCGGAGATCCTCAATCTGTACCGGGCCCATCTCAGCAAGGGCCGGGCCACGCTCGCCGAGTTGTTCGGCAGCCACATGGAGGTGGCGTCCGAGGGAGCGTGGCTCACCACCAGCGACGGTGAGCGCTTCCTGAACGCCGGCGGCTACGGCGTGTTCATCATGGGCGCCCGCCACCCGATCGTCATGGAGGAGGTGGAGCGCCAGCTGCGCACCCACCCCACCGCGACCCGCATCCTGCTGGAGCCGACGGTGGCCCGCGCCGCCGAGGCCCTGGCCTCCGTACTGCCGCCCGGTCTCGACCGCGTGCACTTCGCGCTGTCCGGCGCAGAGGCGGTGGAGACCGGCCTGAAGCTGGCCCGAGCGAACGGCTACAAGCGCACCATCTCGATGCGCGGCGGCTACCACGGCAAGACGCTGGGCGCCCTGTCGGCGACCGCGAAGGACGTCTACCAGGCGCCGTTCCGCCCGCTCGTCCCCGACTTCCAGCACCTGCCGTTCGGCGACGCCGACGCCCTGGAGACCGAACTGAGGGCGCACCCGGGCGAGGTGTGCGTGATCCTGGAGCCGGTGCAGGGCGAGGGCGGGGTCATCATCCCGCCGAAGGGCTATCTCAAGCGGGTCGAGGAACTGGTCCGCGAGTACGACGGCTTCCTGATCCTCGACGAGGTGCAGTCCGGCTTCGGGCGGCTCGGCGAGTGGTGGGGCGCCGACATCGAGGGCGTCGTCCCGGACGTCCTGCTCACCGGCAAGGCGCTCGGCGGCGGGGTGATGCCGGTGTCGGCGGCCGTCGCCACCCGCAAGGCGTTCCGCCCCTTCGACAAGGACCCCTACGTCCACACCGCCACCTTCTCCGGGCAGCCGGTGCTGATGGCCGCGGTGCAGGGCGCGATCCGGGCCGTCAAGGAGGAGCGCCTGGTCACCCGGGCCATGGACCTCGGCGCCCGGCTGCTGCCGCGGATCGCGGAGGTGGCCCACCGCAACATCCCCGAGCTGGTCGTGGACGTGCGCGGCCGGGGTCTGCTCATCGGCGTGGAGCTCGTGGAGGCCGGTCTGGCCGGCGAGCTGCTGATCGAGCTGTTCAACCACGGCGTGGTCGCCAACCACTCCATGAACGGCAGCTCGGTGGTGCGGTTCACCCCGCCCGCCGTGCTGGACGACACCGACGTGGACTTCCTCGTCAACTCCTTCGACCTGGCCACCCGCGACCTCATCCGGGGCGCGGCCAAGATGCCGGAAGGCGGTAACTGATCGTGCGGCACGTCGAACTCGATGCCCTGATACCCGCGGAGCAGGCTGAAACGGTCCTGCACGCCGTACGGCGCTGGGAGAGGTACCCGGACCTGGCGCCCCACGTCAACGCGACCACGGTGCACGCCTCCTATCCCGACCCGACGGCGTCCTCCAGCTGGGAGCTGCACTTCCGCAGCGGTCTGCTGCGCTGGACCGAGGACGACACCGTCGACCCGGCGGCCGGCGAGATCCGCTTCGAGCAGTCCGACGGCGACTTCGACTCCTTCACCGGGACCTGGTCGATCCAGCAGTCCGGGGACGACGTCACCGTCCGCTTCGATGCCGACTTCGACTTCGGCATCCCGAGCCTGGAGGGCATCCTCGACCCGATCGCCGAGCGGGTCGTCAAGGAGACCGTCGCCTGGGCGCTGACCGGGCTGTACCCGGCCGTGCGCATCCAGGGCGGCATCGAACTCACCGCGCCCGCCGCGGTCGGCGCCTAGGAATCTGCCGAGGAGCTGACCATGGACCAGGCGAACCCGTTCGAGACACCGCGCACCTACTCGCTGCACCGCGCCGAGTACCTGGTGGGCCTCGCCGTCACCACCGGCCTGATCGTCTACCACTTCGGCGACATCCGCTGGCTGCCGGCGCTCGGACTGTTCCTCTACATCGATCTGATCGGCTACATCCCCGGCGCCGTCGCGTTCAAGAAGAGCGGCGGCCGGCCGATCCCCAAGGCGTACTACGTCCTCTACAACGTCATGCACAGCCTCATCACGCAGGGCGCGGTGGCCGCGCTGTGGTGCTGGCTGGTCAAGCCCGAGTGGGCGCTGCTGGTGCTGCCGTTCCATCTGTTCGGCGACCGTGGCCTGTTCGGCAACTTCATGAAGTCCTTCGCGCTGCCCTTCGAACCGGTACGCCAGGAGGGTTATCTGCGCCTCCTCGACGACCTGGGCCTGCCCCATCCCAAGCCCGTGGGGCACGCGATGGACCCGGTGCCCGTCGGGCATGTCGCGGCACGGCCGGTCGTGCGGGAGACGGAGGCCGTGCGATGACCACCGCGACCGATGTCCGGCGGGTGGTCCGGCAGGACCCGGCCGAGCGCCGCCGGGCCCTGTACCACCTCGCCTCCCCGGTGTCGGTGCTGACCACCGGCCCCGAGCAGCGGATGCACGGCACCACCGCGAGCACGGTCACCCTGGTCTCGCGCTCGCCCCTGCTGGTCGGTGTGGTGCTGCGGGCGGGCTCGTCCTTCGCCCGGCTGGCCGCCGCCGAGGGACGGTTCGCGATCAACGTGCTCGGCGGCGACCAGGCCGACGTGGCCCGGCGGTTCGCCGACAGCCACCGCCCCGACGGCGACGCGGCCTTCGCGGGCCTGGCCTGGACGGCGGACCGGTACGCGCACGCCCCGCTGATCGCGGGCGCACTCGCCCACTACGTCTGCCGGTTCCACTCCGCGCACGCGGCGGGTGACAGCGAACTGCTGCTCGGCCACGTCGTGCGCGCCACCGCCGACGACGGGCTCCCCCTGTTCAGTTACGCCGGCGGGCTCCACGCCGGCTCCCTGCGCCCGGCGAAGGAGGCCGCCGCATCATGACCGCACCCGTTGCTCCTGAGGCGGACTGGGAGAAGGCACCCGGTCTGCTGGACGGCGCGAAGGAACTCACCCTCGGCCCCGAGGAGTGCGACCTCGCCTACTGGATCACCTCGGTGGCCCAGGGCACGCTGCGCGACCGCGGGGTGACCGGGCATCACGAGAGCGCGCTCACGCCCGACTTCCTGAAGGCGCCAGGACCGCTGCGCGAGGCGCTGGTGCTGGAGTTCGGCTTCCGGGCGCTGGCGGAGGAGCTGGCCACCCGGCTGCTCGGCCACTACGTGTCCATTGCGCCCGGCATCCCGCAGATGGAGTTCTACGCCACCCAGCTGATCGACGAGGCCCGGCACGCCCGGGTCTTCCGCCAGCACCTGGTGGAGCTGGGCGTCCCGGCGAACACGCTGCTCAAGGACATCGAGGAGATGGCCCGGGACTACCGCAAGCGGGTCCTGGACCCGGTGGTGGACTTCACCCTGGACATCGTCCGCGACCAGGCCGACTTCCCCGGCGGGGTCGCCGTGTTCGCCATCATCATCGAGGGCGTGCTCGCCCCGGCGGCCGAGCTGAGCGAGCGCAAGTGGACCCCGCTGTCCCCGGCGACCGGCGAGATCTCCCGCGGCACCGCGATCGACGAGATCCGCCACCTCACCGTGGCCAGCACCATCCTGCGCGACCACGTCATCGAGCACCCGGAGTACAAGCCGCGGCTGCTGGAGATCCTGCGCTCGGGTGTGAAGCTGTGGGACGAGATCCCGGACCGGGAGTTCGTCATCCACCGCGAGGAGCTGTTCCAGGAGGGCATGTTCCAGCACGCCGACAGGATCGGCGACTACGAGATCTGGCCGGGTGTCCGGCTGCTCGACACCACCGCCGAGCAGCGCTACGACATGGCCGAGCGGTGGACCGACGAGATGGCCGAGGTCCGCATGGACTACATGGGCCTGCCCGTCGGCGTCCTCGCCTCGGAGGCCGGCGCATGAGCACCGGGCGGGCCGCGGTCGTCACCGGCATCGGGTCGTACGTCCCGCCGGGCGTGGTGACCAACGACGACCTGGCCGCCCGCCTCGACACCTCCGACGCCTGGATCCGGTCGCGCACCGGGATCGCCGAGCGGTACTTCATCTCCCCGGGCACCTCCACCGGCGACCTGGCGGTGGAGGCGGGCCTCAGAGCGCTGAAGTCGGCGGGCGACGAGGAGGTCGGGGCGGTGGTGCTGGCCACCACCACCCCGGACCAGCCCTGCCCGGCGACCGCACCGCAGGTGGCCGCGCGGCTGGGGCTCGGACACGTGCCCGCCTTCGACGTGGCGGCCGTCTGCTCCGGGTTCCTGTACGGACTGGCCTCGGCCGCGGGGCTCATCGCGGCCGGGGTCGCGGACCGGGTGCTCCTGATCGCGGCGGACGCCTTCACCACGATCATCAATCCCGAGGACCGCACCACCGCGGTGATCTTCGCGGACGGCGCGGGCGCAGTGGTCCTGCGCGCGGGCTCGGCCGGCGAACCCGGCGCGATCGGTCCGCTGGTGCTCGGCAGCGACGGCGAGCTGAGCCATCTGATCGAGGTACCGGCCGGCGGCTCCCGGCAGCGGTCCACCGACCGGCCGGCCGCCCCGGAGGACCACTACTTCCGGATGATCGGCCGGGAGACCTACCGGCACGCGGTGGAACGCATGACCGCCGCGTCCACCGAGGCCGCCGAACGGACCGGCTGGCGGCTGGCGGACGTCGACCGGTTCGTGGCCCACCAGGCCAACGCCCGGATCCTGACCGCCGTTTCGGACCGGCTCGGCATCCCCGCCGAGCGGCAGCTGAGCAATATCGAGCGGGTCGGCAACACCGGCGCCGCCTCGATTCCGCTGCTGCTCGCCGAGGCCACCGCCGAGGGGCGGCTCGCCGAGGGCCACCGGGTGCTGCTCACCGCGTTCGGCGGAGGCCTTTCGTGGGGCGCGGCCACGGTCGTCTGGCCGGAGCTGCAGACCATTTGACCGACCGTCAGTCACTCATATCGATTCAGCGGTACGCGGGGCGCGTACACCTTCGAAAGGAACCGACATGCTGGAGCAGCTCAAGGAAATCCTGTCCAACAAACTCAAGGTGTCGCCCGAGTCGATCACTCCGGAGGCCACCCGGGAGGACATCGAGCTGGACTCGCTGGCCGTGGTGGAGCTGTCGCTGCTGCTGAAGTCCGAGCTGGACCTGGACATCAGCGACGACGACCTCCTGGAGGCCGAGACCGTGGCCGACATGGTCCGGCTGATGGAGGAGCGGAGCGCGACGGTCTGATGGCCGGGATGGACATCGCCGTCACCGGGCTCGGCCTGGTCACCCCGGGTGGCATCGGGGTCGGGCCGAGCTGGGCCGCGGTCTGCGACGGCAGGCCGGCCGCCGCCCTGGATCCGTTGCTGGCGGACAACTCCGTACAGATCTCCTGCCGGGTGCCCGGCTTCGACCCCGAGACCCTGCTCAGTGCGCGGCGCGCGCACCGCCTGGACCGGTTCGTACAGTTCGCGCTGGTCGCCGCGCACGAGGCGGTGGCCGACGCGGGCCTGGACCCGCAGACCTGGGACGGCGCGCGGGTGGGTGTGGTGCTGGGCTGCGCCGACGGCGGGCCGGGCACGGTCGAGGACCAGCACCGTGTGCTGCGCGAGCAGGGCGCCGACCGCGTGTCGCCGCTGCTGCTGCCCATGCAGCTGCCGAACATGCTGGCCGGTCAGACGGCCATCGAGTTCGGGGCGACCGGGCCCAACCTGGTGGTGGCGACGGCCTGTGCCTCGGGTGCGACCGCCATCGGGACGGCCCGGGACCTGCTGGCGCTCGGCCGGTGCGACATCGTGCTGGCCGGCGGCAGCGAGGCCATGATCACCCCGCTGGTCATGGCCGGGTTCGCCCAGATGGGCGCGCTGTCCAAGCGGCACGACGACCCCGCGTCCGCGTCCCGTCCCTTCGACGCGGACCGGGACGGCTTCGTCGCCGGTGAGGGCGCCGGGATCCTCGTGATGGAGCGGGTCGCGGACGCACGGGCCCGTGGGGCGCACATCCACGGGCGGATCATCGGGTACGGCGCGACGGCTGACGCGCACCATATGACGTCGCCGCATCCGGACGGTGCGGGGATCGAGGCCGCGGTACGCGCGGCGCTGGCCGATGCGGGTGCCGATCCGGACGACGTGCAGCACGTCAACGCGCACGGTACGTCGACGCCGCTCAACGATCTGTCCGAGGCGCGGATGATCCAGCGGACCCTGCGCGGGGATCCGGTGGTCACGTCCACGAAGGGAGTCACTGGTCATCTGCTCGGGGCGGCGGGTGCGGTGGAGGCCGCGTTCGCTGTGCTGAGTGTCGAGCATGAAGTCATTCCGCCTGTGGCCAACCTGGTCATGCCTGATCCGCGGATGGAGATCAAGCTGGCTCAGACCGTCACCGAGATGCCCGTCGATCTGGCTCTGAGCAACTCGCTGGGGTTCGGCGGGCAGAACACGGCGCTCGCGATTGCACCTGCCTAGTCCGGTGGTTCGGCGAGTGCGGGCCGTATGTGGCTGGTCGCGCAGTTCCCCGCGCCCCTTCAGGGCGCTTCCACAGCCGTCCGCAGAGAGACCTCTGCGGGCGGCTGTTCCCCGTCCCTCTCCCCTGCTTTGGAGTCCCCTATGTCCACCAGCGGTTCCCCGCCCTCGCAAGGCCGACTCGGTACCGGGCACATCCTCTTTCTCATCGTCGCCGCTGCCGCACCGCTCTCCGCCATGGTCGGCACCGTCCCGCTCGCGTTCGCCTTCGGGGACGGTGCGGGTGTGCCTGCGGCCTTTCTGTTCGCCGGGGTCACCCTCCTGTGCTTCTCGGTCGGGTATGCGGTCAGTGCTCGTCGTACCGGCGGATCCGGTGGCTTCTACGCTTCCGTCGCCGACGGGCTCGGGCGGCCGCCCGCGGTCGCGGCCGGGTATGTCGCGCTGCTCTCCTACAACTGCGCGACCATCGGGCTGGCGGGTGCGCTCGGCTACTTCACCCAACTGGTGCTCGCCGCCCATGGGTTGACGGTGTCCTGGGAGTGGTGTGCGGCCGTCGGGCTGGTGCTGACGGCCGTGCTCGGGTACCGGGAGATCGCGCTCAGCGCGCGGGTGCTGGCGCTGCTGATGCTCGGCGAGATCGGTGTGCTGGCCGCGCTGGACGTGGCGATCCTCGCCCGGCACGGCGTGCACGCCCTGCCCACCGCCTCCTTCTCCCCGCACATCGCGGCCGGGCACGGCGCCGGCGTCTCGCTGATGTTCGCGTTCGTGTCCTTCATCGGCTTCGAATCGGCCGCCCTGTACGGCAAGGAGGCGAAGGACCCGCGGCGCAGCGTGCCCCGCGCCACCTACGCGGCCGTCGTCCTGATCGCCGGCTTCTACGCCCTGACCAGCTGGCTGGCGGTGGGCGCGGTCGGCAGCGACCGGGTGCGCGAGGTCGCGGGCAAGCAGATGGGCGACCTGTTCTTCGTCCTCGGCGACGACTTCCTCGGCGAGGCGGGCAGCACCGGGCTCCAGATCCTGCTCTGCACCAGCCTGTTCGCGGCGACACTGGCCCTGCACAGCGCCGCGGGCCGCTACGCCCAGGTGCTCGCCGCGGACGGACTGCTGCCCGGCGCGCTGGCCGCCGAGCACCCCCGGCACCGCTCCCCGTACCGGGCGAGCCTCGCGCAGAGCGCGCTGACCGCGGTGGTCGTGGCCGGTTTCGCCGTCGCCGGTCTCGACCCGTACGCCGATCTGACCACCAGCATGCTCGGCCTCGGCACCCTGGGCATCGTCGCCCTGCAGGCCCTGGCCGCGCTGTCCGTGCTCGGGCTGCGGCTGCGCGGCGAGGGGCGCGGGCACTGGTGGCGGGAGACCGTGGCCCCGCTGCTGGGCTTCGCGGGCCTGGCCGCCTCCGTCTGGCTGGTGGTCGGCAACTTCGACATGCTCACCGGCTCGCCGTCCCGGGTGATCGCCGCCCTGCCCTGGCTGCTGCCGCTGGTCGCCCTGGGCGGCCTGGTGTACGCCGCCCGGCTGCGCTCGGCCCAGCCGCTGCGCTACCGCCTGCTCGGTGTCCGGCACACCGCCGTACCGGATCTGCCGCCCGCCGCCCCCGCCCTGTCAGGAGACCGCCATGCATGATCCCCAGCAGCTGATCGAGGCCGGCCCGGACGCCGTACGGCGTCTGGCCCGCCGCCGCTACCACCTGGACCTGGACACGCTGACGGCCGCGCTGCGCGCCCGTTCGGCCACACAAGGCGAGGTCACGCGGCTGCGCACCGAGCTGAACCGCACCGCCAAGGCCCGCCGCTCCGGCCCGCCCACGGAGGCGGAGAAGGAGGCCGCCCGCGCGCTGCGCGCCGAGGTGCAGCAGGCGGAGGCCGCCGCCCGCACGGCCGCCGGTGAACTGACCGACCTGCTGCTCGGCATCCCCAACCTGCCGCTGGACGCCGTACCGGACGGCGACTCGGAGAAGGAGGCAGTGGAGATACGGCGCGGGGGTCCGGCCCCGCGTCCGGCCGCCGGGTCCCGGCACCACGCGGAGATCGGCGAGGCGCTCGGCATCCTGGACTCCCCCGCGGCGGCCCGGCTCTCGGGCGCCCGGTTCAGCGTGGCCCGCGGTGCCGGTGCCCGTCTCGAGCGGGCCCTCGGTGACTTCTTCCTGGACCTGCACACCCGCGAGCACGGCTACACCGAGCAGTCGGTGCCGTTCCTGGTCGGCCGGGACACCATGACCGGCACCGGGCAGCTGCCCAAGTTCGAGGAGGACCTGTTCCGCACCCAGGTCGGCGACCGGGAGCTGTTCCTGATCCCGACGGCCGAGGTGCCGCTGACCAACCTGGTGGCCGGACAACTCCTGGACGCGCGGACCCTGCCGTACGCGTTCACGGCCCGCACCCCCTGCTTCCGCGCGGAGGCGGGGGCGTACGGCCGGGACACCCGGGGTGTGCTCCGGCTGCACCAGTTCGAGAAGGTGGAGCTGGTGCGGATCTGCGCGCCGGAGGCGGCGCAGGAGCAGCTGGACCTGATGGTCGCGCACGCCGAGGAGTGCCTGCGCCGACTCGAACTGGCCTTCCGTACGGTGCTGTTGCCCGCGGGCGACATGGGCTTCTCGGCGCGGATGACGTACGACATCGAGGTGTGGCTGCCCGGTGGCGGCTCCTACCGGGAGATCTCCTCGGTGTCGGACTGCGGCACGTTCCAGGCCCGTCGCGCGGACATCCGGGTCAAGCGGGCCGACGGCCGCAAGACCCCGGCGGCCACCCTGAACGGCTCGGCACTCCCGATCGGGCGGACGGTGGCCGCGCTCCTGGAGCAGGGCGTCCAGGACGACGGTTCCGTGCTCCTGCCGGAGGCGCTGGTGCCGTACACCGGGTTCCGGCGGATCCTGCCGGGTGGGGCGACCGAGTAACGCACGGCAAAGGGGCGGGGGTTGAGGCCGTAGCCTCAACCCCCGCCCCTTTGCCGTGCGGTGGCTCACGCGCCCGTCATGTGCACCCCGCCGTCCACGTGGACGATCTCGCCCGTGGTGCGCGGGAAGAAGTCCGACAGCAGGGCAACCACGCCGCGGGCGGCCGGGTCCGGGTCGGTGAGGTCCCAGCCGGCCGGGGCCCGGTCGGTGGTCCAGACGTCGGCCAGACCGGCGAAGCCGGGGATGGACTTGGCGGCCATAGAGCGCAGCGGTCCGGCCGCGACGAGGTTGCAGCGGATCCCGCGGCCGCCGAGGTCGCGGGCCAGATAGCGGCTGGTGGACTCCAGGGCGGCCTTGGCGACGCCCATCCAGTCGTAGTGCGGCCAGGCGACGGCCGCGTCGAAGGTGAGCCCGACCACCGAGCCGCCGCGCCGCTCCAGCAGGGGCAGGCAGGCGGTGGTCAGCGACTTCAGGGAGTACGCCGAGACGTGCACGGCCGTCGACACGTCGTCCCAGGTGCCGTCCAGGAAGGAGAAGGCGCCCTCGGGGCCGTAGGCGATGGAGTGCACGACGCCGTCGAGGGAGTCGACGTGCCCGCCGATCCGCTCGGCGAGGCTGTCCAGGTGGCCCTGGTCCGTGACGTCCAGCTCGATCACCGGGGCCGGCTTGGGCAACCGGGCCGCGATGCGCTCGATGAGGGAGAGCCGGCCGAAGCCGGTCAGCAGGACCTCGGCGCCCTCCTCCTGGGCGATCCGGGCGACGTGGAAGGCGATGGAGGCGTCCGTGACGACCCCGGTCACCAGGATCCGCTTGCCGGCGAGGATGCCGCTCACGCCACCGACACCCCCTTCGACAGGGCGCTCACCAGCGGCGAGTCGTGGTCCTGGGGGCCGAGGGAGCTGCCGCCGCCGGGCGCGCCGAGGCCCTCGAAGAAGGCGGCGTTGGAGGCCGCGTGGTCGGCGCCCCACTCCTCGGGCAGGTCGTCCTGGAAGTAGATGGCATCGACCGGGCAGACCGGTTCGCAGGCTCCGCAGTCCACGCATTCGTCCGGATGGATGTACAGGGCGCGGCGGCCCTCGTAGATGCAGTCCACGGGGCACTCCTCGATGCAGGAGCGGTCCTTGACGTCGACGCAGGGCAGTCCGATGACGTAGGCCATGCTCAACTCCTCTTCATGACAGGTAGGTTCACTTGACCGGGGTGCCGGTGGTGCGCTCGCCGAGGGTCAGCACGGTGACGGCGAGGACGGCCATGGCGGCGGCGATGACGGCGAACAGGGCGCCGGGGCCGTGGGCGTCCAGGACCGGCAGCAGCACGAACGGCAGCGCGGCGGCGCTGAGTTTGGACAGCGAGTAGGCGGCACCGGAGGCGGTGGCGCGGATCGCGGTGGGGTACTGCTCGGACAGGTAGACGTGCGAGACGCTGGAGAAGACGTTGCTGCACAGCGTGTACGCGAAGCCGCACGTCACGATCTGCGCGGCCGAGTCCGCATAGGCGAAGCCGAGTCCGGCCACGACCATCGCGGTCGCCGAGAGGGCGATCAGGGTGCGCCGCTCGATGCGGTCCACGACGGGTAGGGCGAGCGCGGAGCCCACCGGGTAGCCGAGGAAGGACAGCGCGGTGAAGCCGAGGCCGGCGACGATGCCGTAGCCCTTGGCGGCGACGATCTGCGGGGCCAGCGTGCCGAAGCCGTAGTAGCCGACGACCGAGAGCACGCAGAACAGCCAGAGGACGAGGGTGCGGCGCAGCAGGCCGGGGCCAAGAACATCACGCAGCCGGGGCTGCGCTCCGAAGGGGCGCGGGACAGCATCGATATGCGGCTCCGCCGCGGGGCGCGACCAGCCACCAGGGTGTCGCAGACGATCGACGGCATAGCGCGGCACTTCCGGCGGAGCATCCATCGGCAGTCCACGGCCCGCGGCCTCCGCCTCCATCCGGGCCACCAGCCGCTCGGCCTGAGCAGTCCGGCCGGTCGCTGCCAGCCAGCGCGGGGACTCGATCAGCTGCCGGCGCAGGCCCCACACCACGGCCGAGCCGAGCGCGCCGAGCACGAACAGCCAGCGCCAGCCGGCCACGCCCAGCGGGGTCAGCGGCACCAGCCACAGCGCGGCGAAGCCCACCGCGGGCACGCCGCAGAAGGCGAGGGTGTAGGCCCAGGCGATGAAGCGGCCGCGCTTCTTCGCGGGCAGCACGTCGGCCAGGTAGCAGTCGGACAGCGCCTGCTCGGCGCCGATGCCGATGCCGGCGAAGAAGCGGGTGACGATCAGCCAGGCGGCGTTCGGGGAGAAGGCACCGAGCAGCGAGAAGACCGAGTAGATGGCGAGGTTGATCAGGAAGGCCCGGCGCCGGCCGAACCGGTCGGCGATCCGGCCGAGCGTCAGGGAACCGATGAACTGGCCGACGAACACGGAGGCCAGGACGAGTTTGAGCGAGGTGGCGCCGAAGCCGAAGTCGCTCTGCAGCACCTTGCCGATGGTGCCCGACAGGTTGTTCTCGAAGGTGTCGAAGAACAGGCCGACGCCGATGACCGCGGTGAGTCTGCGGTGCAGGGGAGTGATCGGCATCCGGTCCAGGCGGACCCCGATCGGGGCGGGAGCGGTGACTCCGCCCGCCGCCGCGGTGGTCTGGGACATGGGGCTGGCTCCTTCGGTACTCCTGGGGACTGTTCATGCACCGCTCCCGGGAAGGAACCGCCCGGGCCGCCGACGGGCCCGGGCGTGCGGCCCGGGGGCCGGGGTGTGGGGGGTGTGGGGATGTGGGGGTCGGGCAGGGGGCGCCGGTGGGGGTCAGGCCGCTTCCATGGCCCGGCGCCGGATCTGCTCCTCCACGTCACCGCGCCGCACGGGCGCGCTGACCTCGTGCAGATAGGAAGCGACCTCGCGGTACGAGGCCCAGAAGCCGACCTCGTGGTACGGCACCCCGCGCTCGGCGCAGTACTGCATGGTCAGTTCCCGGGCACGCCCCAGGTTCTTCTGCGGCATCGCCGGGAACAGGTGGTGCTCGACCTGGTAGTTGAGGCCGCCGTAGAGGAAGTCGACCAGCCAGTTGGGCCGGATGTTGCGGGAGGTGAGGACCTGTCGCTCCAGCCAGTCCAGGGTCTCCTCCTCGCCGTCGCGGATCTGCATGCCCTTGTGGTTCGGGGCGAAGATCATCCCGAAGTAGACGCCGAGGGCGGCGTGCTGGACCAGGATGAAGGCGACCGCGAGCGCCGGGGACAGGAGGGTGAAGACCAGGGTGAGGTAGACGGCGGCGCGCAGCAGGATCAGGAACGTCTCCAGCACGGGCCGCTTGGTCTTGCCCTGGACGATCGACAGGACCGCCGTCCTGAGCATCTTGAAGCCCTCGAGCACCAGCAGCACGAAGAACAGCACGCTCTGGTAGCGCACGACGAACTTCTGGGTGCCCTTGCGGCTCGGGTACTGCTTGATGTCGAAGATGGCGGTGCGCCGGCCGATGTCCGGGTCCATGTCCAGGTGGTTGGGGTTGCTGTGGTGCCGGTTGTGGTGGTTGACCCACCAGCCGTAGCTGACCCCGTTGACCAGGTTGGCGTGGACGTAGCCGACCGCGGAGGCGGCCTTCTTGCTGCGGAACATCGCCTTGTGGCCGGCGTCGTGCCACATGAACGCCGACTGGCCGCCGCACAGACCCATCCACACGGCCGTGAGGAGCTGCCACCAGGAGTCGCCCAGCTCGAAGAAGGCGGCGAACCCGATCAGCAGCAGGGTGGTGTTGAGGGCCAGGCGGCCGACGTAGTACCGCGGGTCGAGGTCGAGGAGGCCTTCGGCCTTGACCCGTTTGAGCAGTTCGGCGAAGGTCGCCGAGGCACCTGTGCGCTGTCCGGCGCCGGCGCCTCCACCGGTGGCCAGAGCCCCGGCTTCTTGTGTGTGCGGACGCTGCATGCGTTGCTCTCCTTGGGAGAAGTGCCCGGATCGGGCGGCGGCGCCGCTGCCCCGCGGACCTGCGGGCGCCGCGAGTCGACAAGGCTCCCGCGTGCGGTCACCGTCGGGGGCGGGATCCGCCCGGCGGACCCGGGTGACGGGAGCACAGTGCGGTGCTCCCGGGCCCGGACCGCCGGGCGAACGTGTGTCCAGCGTTCCGTGGAACGCTGATGTGCCACTGATACCGGTCTGACCAGGTGTGGGGTGCCGCCTTCAATGGCTCGCTCAGGCGGCCGCTTCGGCGCGCAGCCGCTCGTCGAGGGCGCGTACGACCGTGTCGGCGGCCTCGGCGACCGCCTCGTCGTCGGGCGCGCCGATGACGGCCATCAGCTGCTCGACCATGGCGTGCTGGAGTTCTTCGGTGGACTGGCTCATGTCGTCGGCTCCTGTCGGTGACGGTGGGTCAGAATGCGTTGCAGGCACGGAAGATGTGCGCGAAGCCGGGCAGCGAGGCCTGCGGTCCGTCGAAGGCGACGTACTCGGGAATGAGCACGTCGGG
Organism: Streptomyces cellostaticus; assembly: GCF_001513965.1. Lineage (GTDB taxonomy): Bacteria > Actinomycetota > Actinomycetes > Streptomycetales > Streptomycetaceae > Streptomyces > Streptomyces cellostaticus. The sequence goes on from NZ_KQ948030.1 coordinate 55,666, forward strand.
GGCCCATTTCTGCTTGTACGACAGCTGCGTCTGCGCCGGGTACAGGGCCGCGCCCTCGGCCCACAGAGCGTGCATCAGCCACTGGAACGCGGGGCTGTGGCCGTCGAGTTCGTGGCTCGCGTCCAGGCCGGTGAACGGCGTGAACCCGAAGTGCAGCCACTCGACGCCCTCGGCGCGGAACACCTCGATGGCGTGCGCGTTGATGGCCTCCATCAGGCCCGGGGAGCCCTCGGGGATGCGGCGGCTGAGGTCGTGCATCCAGCCGGCCCGGCTGCCGTAGACCGGCGAGTACGAGATGTAGGCGACCGGGGCGCCGTCGATGGTGCCGACGAAGAGCCGGCGGTGGGCCTGGACCGCGCCGCCGATCTGGCCGACGAGGAACTCCAGCTGCTGGGCGCCGCCCTTGGAGCCGAGCCAGGCCTGGTCGATGGCGGCGATGGCGTCCCGCACGTCGGCCGCGTCGACCTCCTGGATCACGAGGCCGTTGCGCACGGCGCGGGAGATCTTGTTGCGCAGCTGCATGAACTTGGTGCCGCGCAGGGTGAACTCGGCGAGGCCCACCGCCCAGGAGGCGCCGACCTGGTTGACGGTGAAGCCCAGCTGGGCGTAGCGCTCGGCGTCGGCGCGCTGGAGCTGGACGCCGACCAGGGTGCGGCCCTCGGCGCGGACATGGCTGCGGAAGGCGTCGAGGAGGGTGCCGTAGTCCCCCTCGGCGGCGAAGGGACCGCCGAGCTGCACGGCGTAGCGGCCGGTGCGGCGGTAGACGACCACACCGTCCGCGCCCGGGACGGTGAAAATACTGTTTCCGCTGTTCAGCGTCAGGAACGAACTCGGGTTCTCGCTTGCCGTGTGGGTGCGTATGGCATCGAGAACCGGGCTGTCCGAGACGGTTTCGGTGGTGGTCGCGGTCATTCCCGTACCCCTTTCGGGAGCGTTTTCCATCGAAGGGAGTACAGCACCGACTGGATGCCCGGGAAAAGGGCCGAAAGGAATTCATTGCCTGCGTCAGAAGCGTGTCAGCATTCCGTCAGCAGGCACTGCCACTGTGGTCCCAGTGAACGGCACGGAAACCCGGAGCCGGGAGCGAGGAGAGGTGCCCGGAGTGGCTGATCGGGGACCATGAGCACGCCTCTAGGTCGGGCCCGCAAAGGCCCACGCAGGTTCAAATCCTGCCCTCTCCGCCACCGGCGGTGCGACAGCCGGAGCATCGTCGGACCGGAATTCCGTGCGTGGTGACCTCCCATTCACCGACCCGCCGCACGGAATGCATCATCCCACCCCCGGTACTGCGCCGAAGGCGGCTCAGCACCGGATTCCCAGGAACCGCCGGCCCCCCCGTCCCGGCGGAGCAACCGCCCCGGCGGGCCGCGAAGGAGTCGAGGCCCGCCGGGGCGCGGCGCGTTCGGTCACCCTGTCTTTCACCGCAGCACGAACCCAGAAAGAAATATCTTCGCCAAGGAATTGCCACCAAGGGGGGAAGACATGCTGAGGTTCAGCATTCTCGGGGCACTTCAGATACTCACCACGACCGGCCCGGCGGACATCTCCGGCGATCTGCAGCGCACCCTGGTGCAGACGCTGCTGGTCAGCGAGGGCCAGCCGGTGTCCGGGGAGAGCCTGGCCGAGGAGATGTGGGGGGATGCCGCCCCCGACCACCAGGCCAACGCGCTCCAGGCGCATGTCAGCCGCTTACGCCGCCGGCTGCGCGAGCTGGAGCCGGACCGGCCGGCCTCCCGGCTGACCATCCACCCCTCCGGCTACCGGCTCGGCGTGGGCGAGGGCGAGCTGGACGCGGCCGAGTTCATCCGGGCGGTGCGGCTCGCCGAGTCCGCCGGAGCGGACGACGCGGCCCACACCGCGGGGCTGCTCGGCGAGGCGCTCGCGATGTGGCGCGGTCCGGTCTTCGGCGGGTTCGCGGCCGGGACGCTGTGCCAGCTGGCGGGCGCCCGCTTCGAGGAGTACCGGATGCGGGCCATGGAACTGCGCTTCGACGCCGAACTGCGGCTCGGCCGGCACGCCGCCGTCCTTGCGGAACTGGCCGAGGCACACACCAACCACCCCCTGCGGGAACGCTTCTGCGAGCAGTTGATGGTCGCCCTGTACTGCTCGGGACGGCAGGCCGACGCCCTCGACGTCTTCCGCCGGATGCGCCGCCACCTCGACGACGAACTCGGCATCCAGCCCTCCCCCGCCCTGCGCCGGATCGAGAACGCGATCCTCTCCCACGACCCCGCCCTGACCGGCGACACGCACCTGCAACCGGTTTGAGCGCACCCAGGGCCGGTTCGCGTAAGTGTCCCGTCAGCAGCCGGTCAGCCCGCCTTGTCACGCTCGACGGGCAGGTGGCAGCAGCCGGGCGACCGACGTCCCGTCACTTCACTCAAGCAGGGGGAGACATGAGGTCCCGCGTCGAGGAACTGGCCGGTATACGCGAACGCGTGCTCGCCGGCCCGAGTGCCAGAGCGACCGCCGCCCAGCAGGCCAAGGGCAAGCTCACTGTGCGCGAACGGATCGGCCTGCTCCTCGACGAGGGCTCGTTCCGCGAGGTCGAGCCGCTCAGGCGGCACCGGGCGACCGGGTTCGGTCTGGAGGCGAAGAAGCCGTACACCGACGGTGTGGTCACCGGCTGGGGCACGGTCGAGGGCCGGACCGTCTTCGTCTACGCGCATGACTTCCGGATCTTCGGCGGCGCCCTCGGCGAGGCCCACGCCACGAAGATCCACAAGATCATGGACATGGCCATCGCGGCGGGCGCGCCCCTGGTCTCCCTGAACGACGGCGCAGGCGCCCGCATCCAGGAGGGCGTCACCGCCCTCGCGGGCTACGGCGGCATCTTCCGGCGCAACACGGCCGCGTCCGGGGTCATCCCGCAGATCAGCGTGATGCTCGGCCCGTGCGCCGGAGGTGCCGCCTACAGCCCCGCGCTCACCGACTTCGTCTTCATGGTCCGTGAGACGTCCCAGATGTTCATCACCGGCCCGGACGTCGTCAAGGCGGTCACCGGCGAGGAGATCACCCAGAACGGCCTGGGCGGTGCCGACGTCCACGCGGAGACCAGCGGCGTGTGCCACTTCGCGTACGACGACGAGCAGACCTGCCTGGAGGAGGTCCGGTATCTGCTCTCCCTCCTCCCCCGCAACAACCGCGAGAACCCGCCCGCGGTGCCCTGCGACGACCCGGCCGACCGCCGCTGCGAGGCGCTGGCCGACCTGGTGCCGGTCGACGGCAACCGGCCCTACGACATGACCCGGGTGATCGAGGAGATCGTCGACGACGGCGAGTACCTGGAGGTGCACCAGCGCTGGGCGCGCAACATCATCTGCGCGCTGGCCCGCCTGGACGGCCAGGTCGTCGGGATCGTCGCCAACCAGCCGCAGACCCTGGCCGGTGTGCTGGACATCGAGGCGTCCGAGAAGGCGGCCCGCTTCGTGCAGATGTGCGACGCGTTCAGCATTCCGATCGTCACCCTGCTCGACGTGCCCGGTTTCCTGCCGGGCGTCGGCCAGGAGCACGGCGGCATCATCCGCCACGGCGCGAAACTGCTGTACGCCTACTGCGACGCGACCGTGCCCCGGATCTCCCTGATCCTGCGCAAGGCCTACGGCGGCGCCTACATCGTCATGGACTCCCAGTCGATCGGCGCCGACCTGACCTACGCCTGGCCCACCAACGAGATCGCGGTGATGGGCGCGGAGGGCGCCGCGAACGTCATCTTCCGCCGCCAGATCGCCGAGGCCGACGACCCGGAGGCCAGGCGGGCCGAGCTGGTCAAGGAGTACAAGGCCGAGCTGATGCACCCGTACTACGCGGCCGAACGCGGCCTGGTGGACGACGTCATCGACCCGGCCGAGACCCGCTCGGTCCTCATCGCCGCACTGGCGATGCTGCGCTCCAAGCACGCCGAGCGCCCCGCCCGCAAGCACGGCAACCCCCCTCAGTGACCCGGCACGGCAACCTGCAGTCGACGGAGGTCCCCATGTCCCCCACGTCTCCCGCGTCCCTCACCGCCCCCATCCGCGTCGAGAAGGGCGAGGCAACGGACGAGGAGCTGGCCGCAATCGCGGTGCTGCTGCTCAGCCGTAGCGCCCTGGCCGGGGCCGGCAGCGAGGTCGCGTCCCCCGGTACCACCTCCTGGCGCCCGCACGCCTTCCACGCGCCGCACAGCTGGCAGCGTTCCTGACGGGTCGCGGGCGCCCGCCGAGCGGCCCGGCACGCACCGGTGTGCCGGGCCGCTCGGCGGGCGCGCGGCTCACTTCTTGGTGAGCTTGACGTCCTTGCCCTGGACGGCGTGGAAGGCCGGCAGCAGCAGGAGGCCGCCGGGGCGCAGTTCGGTGACCGTGGCCTGCACGCGGACCTTGCCGGCCTTGAAGGGGTTCGGCGTGACCTTGCCGGAGTTCTCCCAGTGGTGTTCGGCGCCGTCGCACTGGGCGAGCGTGCCGCCGATGCCGTGCTCGACGTTGGGATCGCCCTGGCCGATCGAGGAGCTGACGAAGGCCGGTCCGGAGGCCCCGGTGCAGCGGTAGGTGCCGGAGAGGGTGACGGTGCCGTCCGAGGCGATGGTGCCGGTCGGGTCGACGGTCACGGTCTCGGACGGGTCGGCGGCGGCCGGGCCGACGGCGGTGCACAGCAGGGCTGCGGCGCCGAACAAGGCGGCCAGGGCGGGGCGTACAGGCATGGGATACCTTCCAGTTCCGTGGGTGCGGGCCTCCACTGGTACCGGGTGGCCGAGCCGCCGGGCGTGACCTCACTCCATCGGTGGCGCGTCATGGAACCGTCCGGGAGTTGTCCGCGTGTTGTCACGCTTCACGGCAGGCGGTTCCGGGGCGTTCACGACAGGAGGATGGTCTGAGCATGCCGGGCGGCGGCCGCATCCGCCGGCCCCCCTCACATCCGATGTGGAGGTGCGCCATGTGCTCCTACCGAACCTCGTGCGCCGCGTCCGACGCCGCCACCCCGCACCCCGTGGCCGCCCACCCCGAGCAGGGCTGGACCCTGCTGTGCGACGGCTCGATCGTCTTCGACGACACCGGGGAGCTGCACCCGGACGGCAGCGTGGTCCCGCCGCGCCGGGTCCCGGCCGAGCGGCTCCCCGTGGCGGCGTGAACGCCTACGGCAGTACGGCGAACCCGTCCAGCTCCACCAACGCCTGCTCGTCCCACAGCCGTACGACCTCCACGACCGCCATCGCCGGATAGTCCCGTCCCGCCGACTCCTGCCAGATGCGGCCGAGTTGGCGGGCATGGGTGCGGTAGGCGGCGACGTCGGTGGCGTAGACGGTGACGCGGGCGAGGTCGGCGGGGGTGCCACCGGCCGCGCGCAGGGCGGTGAGCAGGTTGGTGAGCGCCTGCTCGAACTGCTCGGGGAGCGTGGCGCCGGTGACCTTGCCGTCGGCGTCGAGGGCGGTCTGGCCCGCCAGGAACACCACACGGGAGCCGGCCGCGACGACGGCGTGCGAGAAGCCCGTGGCCGGGGACAGGCCGGGCGGGTTGATGCGCTCGGTGGTCACCGGGCCGCCTCCTCGCGTGTCATGGCGTACAACTCCCTGGCGATGATGCCCCGTTGGACCTCGCTCGCGCCCTCGTAGATCCGTGGCGCGCGGACCTCGCGGTAGAGGTGTTCGAGGAGGTGGCCGCGGCGCAGGGCGCGGGCGCCGTGCAGTTGGACGGCGGTGTCGACGACGTACTGCGCGGTCTCGGTGGCGAGCAGTTTGGCCATCGCGGCGCGCCCCGGCACACCGGGGGCGCCGTCGTCGTACGCCGTGGCCGCCGCGTACACCATCAGCCGGGCCGCCTCCGTGCGCAGGGCCATCTCGGCGACCTGGTGAGCCACGGCCTGCAGATCCATCAGCTTGCCGCCGAAGGCGTCCCGTCCACGGGTGTGCTCCAGGGTGGCGTCGAGCGCCGCCTGGGCCATGCCGACCGCGAAGGCCCCGACGCTGGGCCGGAAGAGGTTCAGGGTGCCCATGGCGACGGCGAAGCCGCGGTCGACCTCGCCGAGCACGTCGTCCGCGGTGACGGGTACGGCGTCGAAGTCGAGGGCGCCGATGGGGTGCGGCGAGATCATCTCCAGTGCGGAGCCGGTGAGTCCGGGCCGGTCGGCGGGGACGAGGAAGGCGGTCACTCCGCGGGCTCCGGCGCCGGGTGTGGTGCGCGCGAAGACGGTGTAGAAGTCGGCCTCGGGGGCGTTGGAGATCCAGCACTTGGCGCCGGTGAGCCGCCAGCCGGCGGCGCCGTCCGGCTCGGCGGCGAGGGCGAGGGCCGCCGCGTCCGAGCCCGCGCCCGGCTCGCTCAGCGCGAACGCGGCCACGGCGCCGCCGTCGGCCACCCGGGGCAGCCAGCGCTCACGCTGGGCGGTGCTGCCGTACGCGTGCACCGGGTGGGCACCCAGGCCCTGGAGGGCGAGCGCGGTCTCGGCCTCGGTGCAGGTCTGGGCCAGGGACTCCCGCATCAGGCACAGATCGAGGGCACCGGAGGTGAACAGCCGGGCGAGCAGCCCGAGGTGGCCGAGTTCGGCGAGGAGCGGCCGGTTGACCCGGCCCGGTTCGCCCTTGTCGGCGAGCGGGCGCAGCCGTTCGGCAGCCAGCGAGCGCAGCTCGGCACACCAGGCGGCCTGCTCCGGTTCGAGTGAGAATGCGGGCATCTGCCGGTCCTCCCTCCGAGGCGGATCGCGGTGACCCGTCCCCGTCACCCTCCGAGGTTATCGCGCACAGTTGACTGCCGTCACCAAGACGATACGCTCGATGAGCGAGGGGGTGTCTTCCGGATCAGGTCGGTTACAGGAAAGGGAAGTTCGCAGCCGACCCGAGAGCGGGGTCTGGTGCGTGCAGCTGCAAGGCGGAGGAGGGCGTCGACGCGGAGCGTCGGCAACCGACGACAACGCGGCAGATGTGCGTGCCAGACCCCGCGACGCCGGCATGATCCTGAAGACACCCCCTAGGCCCACCAGGACGCCCGAGCTCATCTGGACGCCCGTCTCGACGCTTGTCACGGCTAGGGGGCGAACCGCCATGCACGTCTCGGCCCACGTCGACACCTTCGCGCGCGACCATCTCCCCCCGCCGGACGAGTGGCCGAAGCTCTGCTTCGACCTGCCGGAGCTGCACTACCCCGAACGGCTCAACTGCGCCGCCGAGCTTCTCGGCCACACCGACCCCGCCCGCCCGGTCTTCCGCACGCCGACGGGCCCCGCCTGGACCTACGGGGAGCTGCGCGCCCGCGTCGACCGCATCGCCCACGTCCTCACCGGTGACCTGGGCGTCGTACCCGGCAACCGGGTCCTGCTGCGCGGCCCCACCACCCCCTGGCTCGCCGCCTGCTGGCTGGCCGTGCTGAAGGCGGGCGCGGTCGCGGTCACCGTGCTGGCCCAGCAGCGTCCGCACGAGCTGGCCACGGTGTGCGAGATCGCCCGGGTCCGGCACGCGCTGTGCGACATCCGGGCCGTGGACGACCTGGCGAAGGCCGATGCACCCGGGCTGCGCATCACGACGTACGGCGGGGACGCCCCGGACGACCTGCTCCGCCGCCCGGCGCCCGGCACCCCGTTCCCGGCGGTCGACACCGCAGCCGACGACATCGCCCTGATCGCGTTCACCTCCGGCACCACGGGTCGCCCGAAAGGGTGCATGCACTTCCACCGGGACGTGCTGGCCATAGCCGACACCTTCTCCAGACATGTGCTGCGCCCCCATGCCGACGACGTCTTCACCGGCAGCCCCCCGCTCGGCTTCACCTTCGGCCTCGGCGGACTGGTGATCTTCCCGATGCGGGCCGGCGCCAGCGCCCTGATCCTCGAACAGGCCGGCCCCCGGCAGCTGCTGCCCGCGATCGCCGAGCACCGGGTCTCGGTCCTGTTCACCGCGCCGACCGCCTACCGGGCGATGCTCGGCGAGCTGCACGGGCACGACATCTCCTCGCTGCGGCGCTGCGTGTCGGCCGGCGAGAACCTGCCCGCGGCGACCTGGCGAGCCTGGCACGAGCGCACCGGCATAGGCCTGATCAACGGCATCGGTGCCACCGAGCTGCTGCACATCTTCATCTCCGCGGCCGACGAGCGGATCAGGCCCGGCACGACCGGCGTCCCGGTGCCGGGCTGGCAGGCACGGGTGCAGGACGCGGACGGCAAGGAGGTGCCCGACGGCGAGCCGGGCCTGCTCGCGGTCCGCGGCCCGGTGGGCTGCCGGTATCTCGCCGACCCCCGGCAGCGGGAGTACGTGCGCGGCGGCTGGAACGTCACCGGCGACACCTACGTCCACGAGGGCGACGGCTACTTCCGCTATGTGGCCCGCGCCGACGACATGATCATCTCGGCCGGGTACAACATCGCCGGACCGGAGGTCGAGGACGCGCTGCTGCGCCACCCGGACGTGGTCGAGACGGCGGTGGTCGGACGGCCCGACGAGACGCGCGGCCAGGTGGTGGTGGCGTACACGGTGCTGCGGGACGGAGCACCCCGCGACCCCCAGGCCCTGCGCGCCTTCCTCACCTCCGAACTGGCGCCCTACAAATGCCCGCGCGAGTTCGTCTTCCTCGACGCGCTCCCCCGCACGGCCACCGGCAAGCTGCAGCGGTTCCGTCTGCGCACCGAAGGTGACCAGCAGTGATGCCGACGACCTAAAATGATCAACGTGTCCGAGCAGCACGCCCCCAGGTCCCTCATCGTCACGCTCTACGGCGCGTACGGCCGCTTCATGCCCGGCCCGGTGCCCGTCGCCGAGCTGATCCGGCTCCTGGCCGCGGCCGGGGTCGACGCGCCGTCCGTACGCTCCTCGGTGTCCCGGCTCAAAAGACGCGGCCTGCTGCTGCCGGCCCGCACGGACAGCGGCGCGGCCGGCTACGAACTCTCCCCCGAGGCACGCCAGTTGCTGGACGACGGCGACCGGCGCATCTACGCGACGGCACCCCCCGAGGACGAGGGCTGGGTCCTGGCGGTCTTCTCCGTCCCGGAGTCGGAGCGGCAGAAGCGGCACGTACTGCGCTCCCGGCTGGCCGGCCTCGGCTTCGGCACGGCGGCGCCCGGGGTGTGGATCGCCCCGGCCCGCCTGTACGAGGAGACCCGGCACACCCTGCGCCGCCTGCACCTCGACCCGTACGTCGACTTCTTCCGCGGCGAGCACCTCGGCTTCGCCCCCACCCCCGAGGCGGTCACCCGCTGGTGGGACCTGACCGCGATCGCCGAGGAACACGAGCGCTTCCTGGACGTGCACGCCCCCGTCCTGCACGCCTGGGAGCACCGCACGGACACCCCGCCCGAGGAGGCCTACCGCGACTACCTCCTCGCCCTGGACTCCTGGCGCCACCTCCCCTACACCGACCCGGGCCTGCCCACCGCTCTCCTGCCCGCCGACTGGCCGGGCGTCCGCTCGGCGGAGGTGTTCCGCGCCTTGCACGAGCGGCTGCGGGACGCGGGGGCGGGGTTCGTGGGTGTGTGACCGCAGGCCTCAGCCGCCGAGCGACAGGCGGGGCTTGGGGGCGTCCGTGCGGCCGGTCTGGGGACGGCGGCTGCCTGCCCGGTAGGGGACGGGCCAGGCGACGCCGGGACCCTCGTAACCCTGCTCGGCGGCCGCGTGCAGGGTCCAGTGCGGGTCGTACAGGTGCGGCCGGGCCAGTGCGCACAGGTCCGTACGCCCCGCCAGGATCAGGGAGTTGACGTCGTCCCAGGAGGAGATCGCGCCGACAGCGATCACCGGGACGCCCACTTCCTGCCGGATGCGGTCGGCGAACGGCGTCTGGTACGACCGCCCGTACTCGGGCCGCGCCTCGGCCACCACCTGCCCGGTGGACACGTCGATCGCGTCGGCGCCGTGCGCGGCGAAGGCCCGGGCGATCTCCACCGCGTCCTCGGCCGTGGTGCCGCCCTCGGCCCAGTCGGTGGCGGAGATCCGGACGGTCATGGGCCGCTCGGCCGGCCACACCCCGCGTACGGCGTCGAAGACCTCCAGGGGGAACCTGAGCCGCTTCTCCAGCGAGCCGCCGTACGCGTCGGTGCGCAGGTTGGTCAGCGGGGAGAGGAAGCCGGAGAGCAGATAGCCGTGCGCGCAGTGCAGTTCGAGCAGGTCGAAGCCGGCCCGGGCGGCCCGCCAGGCGGCTTCCGTGAACTGCTCGCGGATGTCGGTCAGTTGGGCCCGGGAGAGCTGGCGCGGGGTCTGGCTGTCCGGCCGGTACGGCAGCGGGGAGGCGGCCACCAGCGGCCAGTTGCCCTCGGACAGCGGCTCGTCCTTGCCCTCCCACGGCAGCTTCGTGGAGCCCTTGCGGCCGGAGTGTCCGAGCTGGACACCGATCATGGTGCCGGGTGCCCGGGTGTGCACGAAGTCGGTGATCCGCCGCCAGGCCTCCGCCTGCCGGCCGGTGTAGAGGCCGGTGCAGCTGGGGGTGATCCGGCCCTCCTCGCTCACGCACACCATCTCGGTCATCACCAGACCCGCCCCGCCGAGGGCACGGGAGCCGAGGTGGACGAGGTGGAAGTCGCCCGGGACGCCGTCCACGGCCGAGTACATGTCCATCGGGGACACGACGACCCGGTTGCGCAGGGTCAGGCCGCGCAGCCGGAACGGCGTGAACATCGGGGGCGTGCCGGGCGGGCAGCCGAACTCGTGCTCGACGGCCTCGGTGAAGCGGGCGTCGCGCAGCCGGAGGTTGTCATGGGTGACGCGGCGGCTGCGGGTGAGCAGGTTGAAGGCGAACTGGCGGGGCGGCTGGTCGAGGTGCAGGCGGAGGTTCTCGAACCATTCGAGGCTCGCCCGGGCGGCGCGCTGGGTGGAGGCGACGACGGGTTTGCGCTCCTCCTCGTACGCGGCCAGCGCGCTCGGTACGTCGGGCTGTTCCTCCAGGCACGCCGCCAGCGCGAGCGCGTCCTCCACGGCGAGCTTGGTGCCGGAGCCGATGGAGAAGTGGGCGGTGTGGGCGGCGTCACCGAGCAGGACGACGTTGCCGTGCGACCAGCGGTCGTTGACCACCGTACGGAAAGTGGTCCAGGCCGACTTGTTGGAACGCAGCGGCCTGCCGCCCAGCGCGTCGGTGAAGATCTTGGCGCAGCGCTCGACGGACTCCTGCGGGTCGGCTTCGTCGAATCCGGCCGCCCGCCACACCTCCTCGCGCATCTCGACGATCACGGTCGAGGCGTCGGCCGCGTACGGGTAGCCGTGCAGCTGCATCACGCCGTGCTCGGTCTCGGCGATCTCGAAGCGGAAGGAGTCGAAGGGGAAGTCGGCGGCGAGCCAGATGTAGCGGCAGTGGTGTGCGGCCACATGGGGGCGGAACACATGGGCGTAGGTCTCGCGGGTGGTGCTGTTGACTCCGTCGGCGGCGATGAGGACGTCGTTGTTCTCGGCCAGCCAGTCGGCGTCCGGCGCCCGGGTACGGAAGCGGAGCTCCACGCCGAGGGTGCGGCAGCGGTCGTGCAGGATCTCGAGAAGTCGCCGTCGGCCCAGCGCGGCGAAGCCGTGTCCTCCGGAGGTGTGGCGGATGTTCCGGTGGACGATGTCAATGTCGTCCCAGCGGACAAAGTCGCGTTGCAGGGCCTCGTAGACCACCGGGTCGGCGTGTTCGATGCCGCCCAGGGTTTCGTCGGAGAGGACTACTCCGAAGCCGAAGGTTTCGTCGGGGGCGTTGCGTTCCCAGACGGTGATGTCGCGGGTTGGGTCGAGGCGCTTGAGCAACGCTGCCGCGTACAGGCCGCCTGGGCCTCCGCCGATGATCGCGATGCGTTGGGGGTGGCCGGTCGTCGCGGGCGGCTGCGGGTTGTCTGTGGCTGGTCGCGCAGTTCCCCGCGCCCCTTGGTTCCTCAGGTCGGCTGCCATCGTTACCGTCCCTGCCATTTCGGCGGGCGCTTCTCCGTGAATGCCGCGTGAAATTCCGCGTAGTCCTCGCCGTTCATCAGCAGTGCCTGGGTCGAGGCGTCCAGTTCCACCGATGCGGCCAAGGGCATGTCCAGTTCCGCCGTGAGGAGGGCCTTCGTCTGGGCGTACGCCAGAGCCGGGCCGTCGGCCAGGCGGCGGGCCAGGGCGAGCGCCGACTCGTCCACTCGGCCCTCCTCTGTCAGCTCGCTGATCAGGCCGATCCGCTCGGCCTCGGGGGCCCGTACCGGCTCGCCCAGCATCAGCAGGCGGGTGGCGTGGCCCAGGCCGACCACCCGGGGCAGCAGGTAGGCCGCGCCCATGTCGCCGCCGGAGAGGCCGACGCGGGTGAAGAGGAAGGCGAAGCGGGCCGAGGGGTCTGCCACCCGGAAGTCAGCGGCGAGGGCCAGTACGGCGCCCGCGCCGGCCGCCACGCCGTGCACGGCGGCGATCACCGGGAACGGGCACTCCCGGATCGCGCGGACCACCTGACCGGTCATCCGGTTGAAGTCGAGCAGCTGGGCGGTGTCCATGGCGAGGGTGGCGCCGATGATCTCGTCCACGTCGCCGCCGGAGCAGAAGCCGCGCCCTTCGCCGGCCAGCACCAGGGCGCGGACCGACCGCTCCCGGGACAGCTCGGCGAGCAGGTCGCGCAGGTCGGCGTAGGCGCCGAAGGTGAGGGCGTTGAGTTTGGCGGGGCGGGCGAGGGTAACGGTGGCGACCCCGTCGGCGAGCTCGACCCGCAGGTGTTCCCACTCGGGGGTGCGGGCGGCGGAGCCGGTGAAAGGACTCATGACGTGCGGCCTCCTAGGGGGGCGGTGCCTCACGTTGCGCTACCCCAAGAAGCTATCACCTCTTTGTGACTGTCGTCACGAGGGCGCGACAGCACTCCCCGGTACGGCCGAGTCCCGTCACGTGCGTCACCGATCGTCCACAGCGCGGTAACAGTGGGCACGGCCGGGCGAGGCGGGGCGTTCTGCGGGGTAAGCCGCCCGGTACCGGGGCCGACGGTCCCGCGCGGTGCCCGACGACGGCTCTCTGTGGCCGGGCCCGTACCATTCCTGAGGTTGAAAGCAGGACAGCCTGCTCCATGAACGGACTCGCCTTGTACGAATGCCCCACCGAATCGGCCTCCTGGCGCATCGCGCTGCCGCACACCGCCGCGGCGGTGCCCGTGGCGCGCGCCCTGGTCCGGACGGCCCTCGCCGAGGTGGAGCACGCGGCCGACAGCGACACCGCCGAGCTGCTCACGGCCGAGCTGGTCGCCAACGCGGTGGAGCACGCCGTCGGGCGCGGCCCGATAGAGCTGGTGGTGCAGCTGCTGCCGACCGGCTGCCAGGTCGAGGTGCACGACCCGGACCCGGCGCCGCCCGGCCATCTGACGCGTCCGGTGATCGAACAGCCCGACCCCTGGCAGGAGGGAGGGCGCGGCCTGCTGCTGATCCGCGCCCTCAGTTCGTCCTGCGGTCACCGCCCGACCTCGTCGGGCAAGGCGGTGTGGTTCAGACTGCCTGCAATTCCGGGTCAGCGGCGTCCGGCGTGACCTCGGGGGTCTGCCGGGCCAGCGTGGAGTGCCGGCGGCCGTAGGCGAGGTAGACGAGCAGGCCCACCACGAGGAACACGGCGAACTGGATCCAGGTCTGCCAGCCGGTCTCGTACATCAGGTACAGGCAGAAGCCGACGCCGAGCAGCGGGCCGACGGGGTAGAGCGGCACCCGGAAGCTGCGGTCGAGGCCCGGCTCGCGGCGGCGCAGGGCGATCACGGCGATGTTGACGACGGCCATGATGGCGAGCGTGCCGATGGTGCACAGGTTCATGACGGCGTCGAGGGAGGCGAAGGCCGCCGGAACCGCGAAGACGACCGCGACGATCAGCGTGCCGGCCACCGGGGTGGAGGTCTTCGGCGACACCTTCTCGAAGACGCGCGGGATCAGTCCGTCCCGGGACATCGACATCAGGATGCGGGTCTGGCCGTACATCACCGCGAGGACGACGGAGGCGATGGCGACGACCGCGCCGAAGGCGATGACCCCGCCGCCGACGGCCGAGCCGGTGACCTCGTTGACGACGTAGGACAGGGCGGCGGGACGGCCGGCGACCTGGTCGCCGCCGATGGCGCCGATCGCGGCGAGCGCGACCGCGCAGTACAGGAGGGTGACCAGGCCCATGCAGACGAGGATGGCGACCGGGATGTCCCGGCGCGGGTTCTTCGCCTCCTCGCCGGCCGTGGTGATCGCGTCGAAGCCGATGTACGAGAAGAACGCGGCGGTGGTGCCCGCACCGATGCCGCCGAGGCCGGCCGGGGAGAACGGGGTGAGGTTGCCGTCCTTGAAGGCGCTGTAGCCGATGGCGCAGAAGGCGAGCAGGATGACGAGCTTCACGGCGGCCATGGCGGCGGTGGCCCGGGCGCTCTCGCGCACCCCGCGCACCAGCAGCACGGAGGCCATGGCGATGACGATCACGGCGGGGAGGTTCACGATCCCGCCGTCGCCCGGACCGGCGGAGAGCGCGGCCGGGAGCTGCCAGCCGGTGAGGCTGTGCAGGAGTTCGTTGACGTACTGGCTCCAGCCGACCGCCACGGCCGAGATGGAGATGCCGTACTCCAGCAGCAGGCACCAGCCGACCAGGAAGGCGGTGGACTCGCCGAGGCCCGCGTAGGCGAAGGAGTACGAGGAGCCGGAGACCGGGATCGCGCCGCCCAGCTCGGCGAAGGAGAGGGCGGTGAAGATGCAGGTGATCGCGGCGAGCACGAAGGAGACGACCACGGCGGGCCCGGCCTGGGCGACGGAGTCGGAGAGGCCGACGAAGATGCCGGTGCCGACGATGGCGCCGACGCCGAAGCAGATGAGCTGGAAGAGGCCCATCGTGCGCTTCAGACCGTGGCCTTCGCGGTCGGCGCCGGATTCGGCTATCAGCGCGCCGGGGGACTTGATGCGGGGAGCGGGCATGCGGGTGGTGCTCGTTTCTGGTGGTGCGGGCGACCGTCGTACGGTCGCGGCGGCGGCCACGGCTGGGGTGGTGCCGGGCCGCCGGACAGGATAAGGCCTGGTGAGGTGGGTCAGGCAACGCTGTGTGACGCGCCCGCCAGAGTGGCCACGAGGACCGCCTTGATCGTGTGCATCCGGTTCTCGGCCTCGTCGAAGACGACGGAGTGCTCGGACTCGAACACCTCGTCGGTGACCTCCAGCTCGGTCAGCCCGTGCCGCTCGTGGATCTCGCGGCCGACGGCGGTGCCGAGGTCGTGGAAGGCCGGCAGGCAGTGCAGGAACTTCACCCGGTCGTTGCCGGTGGCGCGCAGCACGTCCATGGTCACGGCGTACGGGCCGAGCAGCGCGATGCGCTCGTCCCAGACCTCCTTGGGCTCGCCCATCGACACCCACACGTCGGTCGCGATGAAGTCGGCGCCGCGCACGCCCTCCTTCACGTCGTCGGTGAGCGTGATCCGGGCTCCGGTGGCGGCGGCGAGCTGCCGGGCCACCTCGACGATCGTCTCGTCCGGCCACAGCACCCGGGGCGCGACGATCCGGACGTCCATGCCGAGCAGGGCGCCGGTGACCAGGTAGGAGTTGCCCATGTTGTAACGGGCGTCGCCGAGGTAGGCGAAGGCGACCTGGGCCAGGGGCTTGTCGGTGTGCTCGGTCATGGTGAGCACGTCGGCGAGCATCTGGGTGGGGTGCCACTCGTCGGTGAGGCCGTTGTAGACGGGGACCCCGGCATAGGTGGCCAGCTCCTCGATGACACCCTGGCCGTGTCCGCGGTACTCGATGCCGTCGAACATCCGGCCGAGGACGCGGGCGGTGTCCTTCACGGACTCCTTGTGCCCGATCTGCGAGCCGGACGGGTCGAGGTAGGTCGTGGCGGCGCCCTGGTCGGCGGCGGCGACCTCGAACGCGCAGCGGGTGCGCGTCGAGGTCTTTTCGAAGACCAGCGCGATGTTCTTGCCGCGCAGGTACTGCGTCTCGGTCCCGGCCTTCTTGGCGGCCTTCAGCTCGGCGGCCAGCTCGACCAGGCCGCGGAACTCCTCCCCGGTGAAGTCCAGCTCCTTGAGGAAGTGGCGGCCGGCGAGGGCGGTCGGGACTGTCGCCATGGGGGCGCTCCAGGGGTACGGATGAACGGGCTTTTGGAATTCTATACGACGTTTAGCATTTCTATACAGTCGCCCAGGGTCTGCTCCGTCACACCGCTTCCCGTTCGACGGGACAGCTCATACAGCGGGGGCCGCCCCTGCCCCGCCCCAGCTCACTGCCCGGGATCTCGATCACCTCGATGCCCTGCTTGCGCAGGTGGGTGTTGGTGGTGGAGTTGCGCTCGTAGGCAACGACGACGCCGGGTTCGACGGCGAGCACGTTGCAGCCGTCGTCCCACTGCTCGCGCTCGGCCGCGTGCACGTCCTGGGTGGCGGTCAGCACCCGGATCTCGCCGAGCCCGAGGGCGGCCGCGATCGCCCGGTGCATGTGCTCCGGAGGATGGTCGGTGACCTTCAGCTCGCGCTCGCCGACGCCCGGTTCGATGGTGTACGAGCGCAGCATGCCGAGCCCGGCGTACTGGGTGAAGGTGTCGCCGTCGACCATGGTCATCACGGTGTCGAGGTGCATGAACGCCCGCCGCTTGGGCATGTCGAGCGCCACGATCGCACGCGCGGAGCCGGCCGCGAACAGCTTGTGCGCGAGCATCTCCACGGCCTGCGGGGTGGTGCGCTCGCTCATGCCGATGAGCACGGCGCCGTTGCCGATCACCAGGACGTCGCCGCCCTCGATGGTGGAGGGGTAGTCGGCCTGTCCGCGGGACCAGACATGGAACGTTTCGTCGCGGAACAGCGGGTGGTGCCGGTAGATCGCCTCGAAGTGCACGGTCTCGCGCTGCCGGGCGGGCCAGCGCATGGCGTTGATGGAGACGCCGTCGTAGATCCACGCCGAGGTGTCGCGGGTGAAGAGGTGGTTGGGCAGCGGGCGCAGCAGGAAGTCGTCCAGGTCCATGACGTGGAAGCGGACGGAGGTGGGCTCCGCGTGGGCGTCCAGGAACTCCCGCTTGGTCATGCCGCCGACCAGGGCCTCGGCCAGCTCGCCGGGGTCCATCCCGTCGAAGGCGGCGCGCAGGTGGTCGGTGGCGAGGGGGCCGTACTCCTTCTCGTCGAAGACCCGGTCGAGGACGAGGGAGCGGGCCCCGGGGATCGCCAGGGTCTCGGTGAGCAGGTCGCCGAAGAGGTGGACGGCGACCCCGCGGTCGCGCAGGACGTCAGCGAACCCGTCGTGCTCGGCGCGCGCCCGGCGCACCCACAGCACGTCGTCGAAGAGGAGGGCGTCCTTGTTGCTGGGGGTGAGCCTTTTGAGCTCGAGGTCGGGCCGGTGCAGGATCACCTGGCGCAGCCGTCCGACCTCGGAGTCGACGTGGTATGCCATGACTCCATCCTGGCCACCTGCGCCCGCCTTCACGCGCTTCTCGGACGTTTCTGGCGGTTCCTGTTTTCGTCCCAGTGACGAGAAGCAGTCGCGGGCGCTGCCGGGCCCTGGGTCAGATCGCGGTGCAGGGCACGGGCCAGCGGCGGATGCGCGGGGGCAGGGCCACCGCCCAGCCGCCGGTGACCAGGGCCAGCCGCTCGGCCGCCAGCAGACCGGCGGCCTCCCGACCGGTGGGGTCCAGCGCGTCGAGGGGCGTGGGGTCGAGGAGCAGGTCGAAGGCGGCCAGGAGATCCGGGTGGTCGAGGGTGAGCCGGGCCGCCGTACCGGGTTCCCTGCGGTCCATGACCGTCACGAAGCCGGGACCACGCCGGTGGTAGAGCGCCCCGTGCGCGTACCCGGACCGCCAGGCGGCCAACTCCTCGTGATCGCCGGGCAGTTCGTCCGGCGGCGGCAGATGCCGCAGCGCACGGGCGTCGTACGACGGCTGCCCCGCCGCCCGCCAGCTCACCCGCAGGCCGAGGCCCGCGCACTCGCGCAGGAACCGCACCGCTTCCGCCGTGTCCCGCCCCTGCCCGCCGACGTCCAGCAGCCCGGGCACCTCGACCCGGCGGCCGGCGAGCCGGTGGGGCACGGCCGTGGGCAGCCCGCTCATCCGGCCGCCCCCGCGCCCTCGGGCAGGCGGACCGGCTCGCCCCAGGTGGGGAGGGAGACATAGGTGAGTCCGTCGCGGAACAGCAGGCCCAGGGACAGGGCGTGCCGGATCCAGGCGTCGAGAGCGTCGGCCGGCACGTCGTGGCCGCCCGCCGCCAGCAGCCGGTGCAGGGCGGGTACCGTACGCCCGTCCTCCAGGCGGCGCAGGGCCTCGGCCTGCCAGCCGGTGAAGCGGTGCGTGGCGGGCGGGCGGCCGCAGCGCCGGTCGACCACCAGCAGCTCCTCTCCGGCCTCCTCGAACAGCAGCCGGGAGTCCGCGTGTCCGGCCCGCCACGCGGCCACGGCGTCCTTGAGCCACTGCTCGACCGGGCCGGTGATGCCCGCGTCCTCGCTGTCGAACAGGTAGACGAGGTCGGTGAGTTCGTCCGCGGGCAGGTCGTAGACGTGCTGGTACAGCTCGGCCGGGCGGCGCTTGCCGAAGCCGAGGGCCGGGTCGGTGAAGTGGGGGCTGAAGCGCTCCAGCTGGATGCGGTGGGCGCCGCTCGGCGGCTGGAGGTGGACCAGGGCGGGGAGCTGGTCGATGACGGGCGTGTAGTCGTCCGCCGTCTCGCCGGGGAAGCCGTAGAGGAGGTTCCAGGAGCAGGTCAGGGCGTGGTTCTCGCACTCGCGCAGGGTCCGCACGTTGCGGGCGCCGGTGACGCCCTTGTCCATGAGGTCGAGGACCCGGCTGCCCAGGCTCTCGATGCCCGGCTGGATGTGCACCGTGCCGGATTCGCCGAGGAGGCGGAGCTGGCCGGGGGTGAGGTTGGACTTGACCTCGTAGTGCAGCCGCAGATCCCAGCCGCTCCCGGCGACGCGGGGCAGGAAGTCGCGGAAGTAGGCCATGTCGATGATGTTGTCGACGGTGACCACGTCGAGGAGGCGATGGCGGCGGACCAGCCGGCCGATCTCCTCCCACAGCCGCTCGCCCGGCTTGGCGCGGAAGGCCATCGCGGAGCCGTTGAGCCCGCAGAAGGTGCAGTGGTGCTTCTCGCCCCACCAGCAGCCCCGGGCGCCCTCGACCACCAGCTTGGGGTGGACGTACTCCTGCACCGGGGAGGCGTCCAGGGCGGCCTGCCACTGGTCGTAGTCGGGCGAGGGTATGTCGGCGGGCGCCACGGTCCGCCGGGTCTCGGTGTTGGCCCGCGATATGTGGCCGTCCCACCAGCACAGGCCGGGCACGTCCACCGGCACGGTGCCCTCGTCCAGGTGCCGTAACAGGGCCGGGAAGGCGTACTCGGCCTCGCCGCGCACCACATGGTCCACGAAGGGGTGGTTGCGGTGCAGGGCGTGGCCCATGGGCCCCTCGCAGTTGCCGCCGCCGAGGACCACCGTCAACTCGGGCTTTCGGCACTTGAGTTCGCGGGCCAGCGCGAGGGAGGGCACGTTCTGCATGAACGTGGTGGTGAACCCGACCACGTCGGGCTCGGCCGCCAGCACCTCGGTGGCGCAGGCCGCGACGAACTCGGCGGCGTAGGGGCGCATGGCGACGGCGGTGTCGATGAGGACGTCCCGGTCGGCCGCGTAGTCCCGCAGCCGGGCCAGCCCCCAGCCCGGGTCGTCGTACAGGACGCCGGAGAAGACCCAGTCGCCGAGGCCGTGGAAGATCCCGTCGCTGCCGACCGCCACACAGTCGCCCGGCCGCAGCCGGCCCCCGGAGCGCTCCAGCAGGAACTCCGCCCAGCGCAGGGAGCCGTGGAACTCGGTCACCCGGTCGGCGGGGCGGGCCTGCCGCACGATCCGGTTCAGCAGGCCCAGTTGCAGTGAGGGGAGGTCGAGGGGATGCCAGGGCATCGTGACCAGGTGAACACGCATGCTCAGCGGGTCGGCCGCTTCTCCAGGATCGCCGGCCGGCGGCTGGTGCTCTGCTCCTCGCGGACCACGATC
The DNA here is from genome assembly GCF_001513965.1 of Streptomyces cellostaticus. GTDB lineage: Bacteria > Actinomycetota > Actinomycetes > Streptomycetales > Streptomycetaceae > Streptomyces > Streptomyces cellostaticus. The sequence goes on from NZ_KQ948030.1 coordinate 75,472, forward strand.
TTTCTGATCTCCATGTCGCCCTCTCCTCCGTGCGCGCGAACACCCTTGTGCCGCACGGCTGTCCACCATATGGACAGATGTGTGTGTGACACAAGGGTGTTCTGTGCCGGTCTACAGGCGCGGGTCCACCGGCTCCGACTCCAGGGCGAGCACCCCGAACACCGCCTCGTGCACCCGCCACAGCGGCTCCCCGTCCGCGAGCCGGTCCAGGGCCTCCAGGCCGAGGGCGTACTCGCGGATCGCGAGCGACCGCTTGTGGTTCAGGAACCGCTGCCGCAGCTTGGCGAGGTTGTCCGGCCGGGTGTACTCGGGGCCGTAGATGATCCGCAGGTACTCGCGGCCCCGGCACTTGATGCCGGGCTGGACCAGGCGGCCCTCCGGGCTGCGGACCACCGCGCCCACCGGCTTGACGACCATGCCCTCGCCGCCCCGGCCGGTCATCTCCAGCCACCAGTCGACGCCGGCGCGGACCGACGCCGGGTCGCCCGTGTCGACGTACAGGCGCCGGGTGGTCTGCAGCAGTCCGGTGCCGTCGTGCTCCACCAGCCGGTCGATCAGGGCCAGTTGCTCGTCGTGTGGGAGCGCGGCGAGGCTGCGCCCGCGGGCGGCCAGGATCTGGAAGGGGGCCAGGCGGACCCCGTCCAGGCCGTCGGTGGTCCAGCAGTAGCGGCGGTAGGCGTCGGTGAACGCGGCCGCGTCGGCCGCGCGGTCACGCTGCCGGTCCAGCAGGCCGCCCACGTCGGTGCCGCGGGCCGCGGCGGCCTCCAGCGCGGCGAGCGCGCCCGGGAACACCGCGCCCGAGGCGGCACCCACGGCCGCGTACTGGCTGCGCAGCAGGCCCGAGGCCTTCAGCGACCAGGGCATCAGCTCGGCGTCCAGCAGCAGCCAGTCGCCCGCGCCGGAGGCGCTGTCGGATGCAGCCAGCTCCTCCCACAGGCCCGCGTCCCCGACGGCCGAGCGCAGGCGGCCGAGGATCTCCTCGGTCACCTTCCCGTCGTCGAAGAACGGCCGCCCGGTACGGGTGTAGAGGGACCCCGTGGGCCCGTCCACGCCGAACCGCTCGCGCGCCGCGTCCGCGTCCCGGCACACCAGGACCACGGCGCGCGAGCCCATGTGCTTCTCCTCGCACACGACCCGCGCGACACCGTCCGCCGCGTACTGCGCGAACGCCTCCACCGGGTGCTCAAGGTAGCCCTCGACCTGCGAGGTCGCCGTCGGTGCCATGGTCGGCGGGAGGTACGGCAGCAGGCGCGGGTCGATCGCGAAGCGGCTCATGACCTCCAGCGCTGCGGCCGCGTTCTCCTCGCGGACCGCGACCCGGCCCGCGTGCCGGGTCTCCACGGCCCTGCGGCCGTGCACGTCCGCCAGGTCCAGCGGCCGCCCGTCGTGCCCGCCGGGCGCCTCGCTGCGCAGCGGCTTGGCCGGCTCGTACCAGACCTGCTCGGCCGGTACGTCGACCAGCTCGCGCTCCGGCCAGCGCAGCGCGGTCAGCTTGCCGCCGAAGACGGCACCGGTGTCCAGGCAGATGGTGTTGTTGAGCCAGGTGGCCTCCGGGACCGGGGTGTGGCCGTACACCACCGCCGCGCGGCCCCGGTAGTCCTCGGCCCACGGGTAGCGCACGGGCAGCCCGAACTCGTCGGTCTCGCCGGTGGTGTCGCCGTACAGGGCGTGCGAGCGGACCCGGCCGGAGGTGCGGCCGTGGTACTTCTCGGGCAGACCGGCGTGGCAGACGACCAGCTTGCCGCCGTCGAGGACGTAGTGGCTGACCAGCCCCTCCAGGAAGCGGCGCACCTCCGCCTCGAACTCCTCGCTCTCGCCCTCCATCTGCGCGATGGTCTCGGCGAGCCCGTGGGTGTGCTGGACCTTGCGGCCCTTGAGGTAACGGCCGTACTTGTTCTCGTGGTTGCCCGGCACGCACAGTGCGCTGCCCGACTTCACCATCGACATCACGCGGCGCAGCACGCCCGGGGAGTCCGGGCCGCGGTCGACCAGGTCGCCGACGAAAACGGCGGTACGGCCCTCGGGGTGCACGCCGTCGGCGTAGCCCAGCTTGGCGAGCAGCGCCTCCAGTTCCGCGGAGCAGCCGTGGATGTCGCCGATGATGTCGAAGGGGCCGGTGAGGTGGGTCAGGTCGTTGAAGCGCTTCTCGGTGACGACGGTGGCGCCGTCGACCTCCTCGACTCCGCGCAGGACGTGCACCTTGCGGAAGCCCTCGCGCTCCAGGTGCCGCACGGATCGGCGCAGTTCGCGGATGTGGCGCTGGATGACCCGGCGGGGCATGTCGGCGCGGTCGGTGCGGGCCGCGTTGCGCTCGGCGCACACCTCCTCGGGCACGTCGAGCACGATGGCGATGGGCAGCACGTCGTACTTCTTGGCCAGCTCGACGAGCTGGCGCCTGCTGTCCTGCTGCACGCTGGTGGCGTCCACGACGGTACGGCGGCCGGCGGCCAGCCGCTTGCCGGCGATGTAGTGCAGGACGTCGAAGGCGTCCCTGGTGGCGCTCTGGTCGTTCTCGTCGTCGGAGACCAGACCGCGGCAGAAGTCCGAGGAGATGACCTCGGTGGGCTTGAAGTGCCTCCGGGCGAAGGTGGACTTGCCGGAGCCGGAGGCGCCGACGAGCACCACCAGGGAGAGGTCGGTGACGGGGAGGACCCGTCCCTTGTTCTGCGTCTCGGTCATGCTGCCTTCGCCTCCTTCTCGGTCTTCTCGGACTTCATCGTGAATGCGGCCATCTGCGTGGGCGGCCCGACCTCCGGGTCGTCCGGTCCGACGGGGACGAACTCCACGTTGTAGCCGTGCCGTTCGGCGACCGTCGCCGCCCAGGTGCAAAACTCCTCGCGGGTCCACTCGAAGCGGTGGTCGCCGTGCCGGACGTGGCCTGCGGGCAGGGTCTCCCAGCGGACGTTGTACTCGACGTTCGGGGTGGTCACGAGGACCGTCTTCGGGCGTGCGTGCCCGAAGACGGCGTACTCCAGGGCGGGCAGCCGGGGCAGGTCGAGGTGCTCGACGACCTCGCTGAGCACGGCCGCGTCGTAGCCCTTGAGCCGGTTGTCGGTGTAGGCGAGCGAGCCCTGGAAGAGACGCACGCGGGCCGCCTGCCGCTCCCCCATGCGGTCCAGCTTCAGCCGGCGCGAGGCGATGGCGAGGGCCCGCACGGAGACGTCGACGCCGACGACCTCGGTGAACCGCTCGTCCTTGAGCAGTTCGTGCACCAACTGGCCCTGGCCGCAGCCGAGGTCGAGGACCCGGGCGGCACCGGACGCGTGCAGAGCGGCGACGATGGCCTCGCGGCGCTGCACGGCGAGCGGGGTCGGCTTCTCCTCCGCCTCCGTCTCCTCCTCGACCGCGTTGTCGATCGCCTCGACCTCGCTGTCGTCGGCCTCGGCCAGGCGCACCAGCTCCAGCCGCTCCATCGCCTGCCGGGTCAGCGACCAGCGACGGGAGAGGTAGCGGCTGGTGATCAGCTTCTGCTCCGGGTGCCCGGGCAGCCAGCCCTCTCCGGCCCGCAGCAGCTTGTCGACCTCGTCGGAGGAGACCCAGTAGTGCTTGGCGTCGTCGAGGACCGGCAGCAGGACGTACAGGTGGCGCAGTGCCTCGGCGAGGGTCAGTACCTCGGACTCGAGGACGAGGCGGACGTACCGCGAGGCACCCCACTCGGGGAACTCGGTGTCGAGGGCGACGGGTTCGGCGGTCACCGCCCAGCCGAGCGGTTCGAAGAGCCCCCGTACGAGATCGGGTCCGCCGCGGGCGGGCAGCGCGGGTACCTCGATACGCAGCGGCAGGGGCGCGGCGGCCCGCTCCGGGCGGGCGTTGCACACGCCCCGCAGGGCGCTGGAGAACACGGCGCTCAGGGCGACTGCCAGCAGCGAGGAGGCCGCGTAGGGGCGGTCGTTGACGTACTGCGCGAGTGCCGCGTCGGGTGCTCCGCCGCGGCCCTTGCCCTTGCCCCGGCGGACCAGCGCGACCGGGTCGACCTCCAGCAGCAGCGCGGCCGTGCAGCGCTCGGCGTCCGCGTGCGGGTAGAAGACGTGCGCGGTGCCGTAGGAGGTGGAGAAGGTCTGCGCCTTCTCGGGGTGCTTGTGCAGCAGGAACCCGAGGTCGGTGGCCGGGAGGGCGGCGGTGCCGCTCGTGGATATCGTCAGGAACACGTGTCCCAGTCTCCCGGGTCGCTACCGCCCTGACCACCTGTTTTCCCATACGGCAGGTGGGCGGGGGCCGTCGGGCACGGCATCCTGACGGCATGAGCATGCCTGTATGCCCCCGGTGCGGTCAGGGGCTGAGCGCGTTCCAGGTCTTCCGCACGCGCAACCGGTGGGGCAGAGCCGGGCCCCGGCCCAGAGACGAGCTGTGGTGGAGGTGCGCCGGCTGCGGATGGCTGGGCTTCCAGGAGCGCGGGAGCGACCGTCTGCGGCCGATGCGCCACCTGGAGGGCGACGACGGCGACTGCCCCTTCTGCGGCGGCGAGGAGAGCACCGTGGTGAGCGAGCCGTGGCAGGCGGAGGGCGAGACGCGGGACTGGAGCGTGTGCCTGGAGTGCGGCACCAGCAACCAGCGCCGCGTCAGGATCAGGTGAAGTCCGAGTACGCGAGACGGGTGTCGCACACCCGGCAGCGGAACAGGTACGCGGTCGGCGGGCCGTCCGCGTCGAGCGCCCCGAGGTACTCCTCGACCCGCTCGGGGAGCCAGCCCCACCCGGTGCACTCGCGCCGCAGCGTCTCCACCGCGTCCGGGAAGTGCGCGAGCTCCCCCGCCCCGGCCGGCTTCAGGAACTCGGCGCCGTCGCCGCAGTGCGTCAGCCAGCGCGGGGACTGCCAGGCCGGGATGCCGGGTGTGCGTTCCAGGATCTCCCGGGCCGCCTCGCCCGGGACCTCGCCGTCGATGAGGTCGTTGAAGGTGGCGCCGTAGCGTTCGGCGGCCTTGCCGAAGGCGATGCAGTACGGGCAGATGCCCTCGTCCGGCGCCTCGGCCCCGTACACCGGCCCCGTGTACACCCAGCCGCGCTCCTGTCCGCAGCACACGCACGGCTCGTCCGTCGGCGCCACCACCCCGGCCAGCGAGTGGTAGGGGAACCGGGGCAGGAGCGGCCGCTGCCGGGGCTCCGGCACGGGGCGGACGACCTGCTGGATCGCCCGGCCCGTCCAGGCGCTGGGCGGCACGACGATCGCGCGGGCACGCAGGTCGTCGTCGGGCAGGTGACGCCGGTCGTGCTCCCGCTGCAGCAGGGCGGGACGGTCCAGCGGCATGACCACGGCGCCGGTGCGGCGGGCGAGTTCGGCCACCTTGTCGAGGATCAGGCCGAAGGAGAAGTGGACGAAGGACAGGCTCGTGGCGTCGCCGTACACCTCCGCCTCGCCGCCGTCCGGGGCCCGCAGGTTCCACCCCTCGGGCAGGCCCCGGCCGGGCATGCCGCCCACCGTGACAGGGCCCAGGACCTCACGGATCACCGCCTCCTTCATCGGAACCGGCTCGCCGTCGCGGAACTTGAACACGTACAGGGGGTAGCTCATCGCTCTCCTTCGCCCGCGCCCGCCCGGGCCCGGCGCTCGGCCGCGTACCCGTTCGCCACCACGAGCGCGATCGAGGCCAGGCCCAGCACGGCGACCAGCGTGTTGATCCAGGTGTAGGCAGGGCTGCTCGGGTAGGTGCCGCCGTCGTCCAGAACGCAGTCGAAGCGCAGCGGCAGCCAGGAGGCCGTCTGCCCGACGAGGTGGCCGGCCCGGTGGTCGTCGCGGCAGTCCTGGGACGGTGTGGAGTCCGCGCCGGACGAGGACTCGTGCACGGCAAAGGCGACCGCCCCGGCGCCGAGCACATAGAGGATCACCGCGCCCGAGCCGGTCATCCACGCGGACCAGCGCAGCAGATCCGACCGCCAGTCCGGCCGCCGGCCGGGCAGGGCGGCGGAGACGAGTTTGACGGCGACCGCGATCAGCCAGACCGGGACGGCGAAGACGGCGGGAATGCACAGCAGGGCGAAGAACGTGCCGGGCAAGGAATCGTCCATCGGACGAGATCACCAGGAGCCGGTGGGCATGGCTGTGGTGGAGGCCATAGTTCCGGTCACAGGACCGTCACAGGTCGCACGGCCCCCTCTCAGACCGGAGGGGGCCGGTGGACAGGTGGGGTGTCAGGTGGGGTGTTACGACAGCTGCGACTGGACCTGGGAGGAGATCAGGTCCAGGTGGTCGAGGTCGTCCAGGTCGAGGATCTGGAGGTAGATCCGCTGCGAGCCGGCCTCGGCGTACCGGCCGATCTTGTCGACCACCTCGGCCGGAGAGCCGGCCAGACCGTTGGCCTTCAGCTCGTCCACCTCACGGCCGATCACCGCGGCCCGCCGGGCGACCTCCTGCTCGTCCCTGCCCACACACGCCACCAGCGCGTTGGAGTACGTCAGAGCGTCCGGCCTGCGGCCCGCCTCCTCGGCGGCGGCGCGCACCCGGCCGAACTGCCGCTCACTGTCCTCGATCGAGGCGAACGGCATGTTGAACTCGTCCGCGTACCGGGCCGCGAGGCGCGGGGTGCGGGCCGGGCCGTGACCGCCGATGAGCACCGGGATCTTCTCCTGGGCGGGCTTGGGCAGCGCGGGCGAGTCGGTGAGGTCGTAGTACGCGCCGTGGAAGTCGAAGGTCTCGCCGGTCTTGGTCGCCCACAGCCCGGTGACGATCTCCAGCTGCTCCTCCAGGCGCGCGAACTTCTCCTTCGGGAACGGGATGCCGTACGCCCGGTGCTCCTCCTCGAACCAGCCCGCGCCCAGGCCCAGTTCCACCCGGCCGCCGGACATCTGGTCGACCTGGGCCACCTGGATGGCGAGCACGCCAGGCAGGCGGAAGGTTCCTGCGGTCATCAGGGTGCCGAGGCGGATGCGCTTGGTCTCGCGGGCCAGGCCGGCCAGGGTGATCCAGGCGTCCGTGGGGCCGGGCAGGCCGTCGACACTGCCCATGCGGAGGTAGTGGTCCGAGCGGAAGAACGCATCGAAGCCGAGGTCTTCCGTGGCCTTCGCCACGGTGAGCAGGGTGTCGTAGGTCGCCCCTTGCTGGGGCTCGGTGAAGATTCGAAGGTCCATACATCTATCCTGCACGGCGCACGCCCCGTCAACCTCATTGGTACCGCCGGGCGCGGCCGTCCCCGGTCGGGTGAAAATCGGGCACCGTGCGCGCGGGGTCCCGGCGGGCCAGTGACCGGCAACGGCGGTGATCGTTGGGCCGTCGGTGCCGGACCGTCCGACACCCGCGCCGGACGGTGGTCGCCGTCGCGCGTCATCGCCCCGGTCCTCCCCGGGGCCGGGGGCCGAGGAGGCCGTCATGTCCGAAGAGTCCGTTCCCCCACAGGATGGCTCCGCCGGTCAGCCGAAGGGGTTGCTGGAGCAGATGGAGGAGCTGATGGCGGCGTTGAACGCGGATCTGTCGGCGCTGGACGCGGACTTGCAGTCGGCCGGAGGGTCGGGGTGGGCTTCGGCCGAAGAGAGCGAGCTCGGGTGAGGCGCCGTTGCCCTGAGGGCCGCCTCCCCCGGACCTCCGCCTCGGCCTGAACGGCCTCGTCCTCGAGCGCCGGACGGGCTCGGTTCCGTGGTGGTTGTCTCACACGCCGGTCGGGCTGTCCTCCGCGTTCTGAGGTAACACCTCCTCGCGCGCCGCCAGCTTGCGCAGCATCTCCAGGACCCGGTCCCGGGATTCGTCCGCGGCGTCGATGGCCTCCATGCACTGCCAGTACGTCGTCTCGTCGGCCGCGGCGCTGGCCATGCCGACCAGGGCCATGCCGACCTCGCCGAGCAGGCCGCCGAGGCTGAGCAGGGTCTGCCGGGCGTCGTCCAGCTCCGTGAGCTGGGCGGCGCGCAGGTCTCCGGGATCGAGTTCCGGAGGGTCCAGGACGCCGCAGCCGCGACCCGCCAGCTCGGTCAGCCCCAGCGCCTCGCCCCGCAGCTCCGGCGGGCCGGACACCGCGAGGCGGCTGCCGATCGCCTGGGCCAGAGCCTGTGCCTGCCACACCTCCGCCATGATCTCGGGCGTGTCGGCGCCGCCCGCCAGCGCGCGCCTGCTCGTCACTATGAGTCGCACTGCTTCCATGCGCTGCCCCCGTCCCGTCTGTCGTGCCTGCTCGCACGGCCGTCTGAACTCCCTTGTCCACTACCCAGAGTGAGGGCCTATGGGACGAAAAGCCAGAGGAAGATGGAAATTTATGGACAACAATTCGGATTCGGCAGGGATTTTGACTACCAAGCGTGACAATGAAGTACGACAGTCCGGCCGTTGACGTCGCGTCTGCGCGTCAGGGGGTGTCGTCCGGTCCCGGTGCCGGGAAGCGGTGTTCGTTGCGGTCGATCTTGGCCGACAGGGCGGTCAGCGGGTCGATGCCGAGGACCTCGCAGAGCTGGAGGAGATAGGCGAGGACATCGGCGACCTCGTCCGTGACACGGTGCGCGGTGCCGGGGTCGTCCATCACGCGGGCCGACTCCTGCGGGGTCAGCCACTGGAAGATCTCGACGAGTTCGGAGGCCTCCACACTGAGGGCGGCCACGAGGTTCTTGGGGGTGTGGTAGGGCTGCCAGTTGCGCGCTGCGGCGAACTCGGCCAGCCTGCGCTGGAGTCCGGCCAGGTCAGGGTGTTCCGTCACAGGTTCAGGTGTACCACTGTGACGCCCAGCGTCCTCGTGGCCCACGAGGCGTCGCTCACCGCGCCCACGCAGCGGATGTGCCCGCGCTCGCCCATCCGGGCCGCCGTCCGCAGGAGTTCCAGGCGCTGGCGGGGGTCGAGGCCGCGGTCGAAGCCGTCGGCCAGCACGGTGAGGCTGCGCAGGGCGTCGGGCACCTCGCCGGGCGCGTCCACGTCCAGGACGCCGGGTCCGGTGAACAGCACCAGCGCCAGCGCGACGAAGCGCAGTTCGCCGTCGCCGAGCCGGGCCAGCCCGGTGCGGAAGCCGTCGCCGCGGTCGAGCAGCGCCCGGACCGTGCCGTCGGCCAGCGGCTCGGCGACCAGGTCGGCCACCGGGCCGGCGCAGCCCGCGCGCAGCGCCTCGACCAGCTGGGCGTGCCGGCGGCCGCACTCGAACCGGGTGCGCCACACGACGTCGGCGACGTTGTCACAGCCGGGCATGAGCCGTCCCGAACCCGTCGGAACGGGGATGCGCATGTACTCGGGGCGCGGGTCGCAGGCGAACACGGAGCGCAGGGCGACGACCATCTGCTCGGCGGCGGCGAGCACCCGCCGCTGCCCGTCCGTCTTGCCGGCCACCCTGAGCGGCAGCAGGGCGGTGCCGAGCCGGTCGTCCGGCAGCGGAGCACGGGTGACCGGCGCGGAGCCCGCGGTGTGCCAGGCGGCCTGTACGGCCCGGCGTCCCGGATCGCGCAGGGCCGTCTCCAGCAGGACCACTCCCTGCGCCGTCAGCCGCTCGCCCACGATCCGCAGCTCCGGCTCGGCCTGGACGGCCACGTCGAGCCGGACGGGCCCCTCGGCGCCGTCGGCCGTGCACCCGATCCGGAACCCCCGCCGCCCCTCGCCGTCGGGCCGCGCCCGCTCCGGCACACAGGCGACCGGGTCCGGGAACACCTCCGCGAGCGGCGCGCCTCCCCCGAGCCGCGCGAGCGCCTCGTACGCACGGAGCGCAGTCGACTTCCCGGACCCGCTGGGCCCGGCGAACAGCGTGACGGCGCTCAGCGGGAACGCGGCCCGCCGGTGCCCGGCGAACGCGGACAGCCTGAGCTCGGTGATGCGCGCGCGCAGGTCGACGGGGGCGCCGGGGGAATCAGCGGCGGGTCCGGCTGACGGGAGGGGCGCGGAATGCCCGTGCCCCGACACCTCGACGGCCTGGGGCGGCCTCGCGGGCAGGAGGTCGTCGCAGGGCCCTCCCGGTTTCGGTACCCGCATCGAGGGACGGGCCGACTGCGCCGGCAGGGCGGGCGCGGGGGGCGTCGAAGGAGCGGCGGTCACGGAGGCCCCGGACGACACGGAGGGCTCGGCGGACGCGGAAGGCACGGGCATATGCGGACGGTAGGTCTCCGCGCGACGGGTGAACCGTTTTGTCCACCGGGCCTTCCTACGATCGGGGGACTCAGGGGGCAGCGGCGCACTGCGTCGGCCGCCGTCCTGCGCCGCCGGGGCCCTCGGCGTTGACGGCGAGGTGCTCGCCCTCGCGGGGCGGCCCCCGGCAACGGCGCCCGCGCCGTGACGGACGGCCGGGCCCGTCCCCCGGCCCGCGCCGCACCGCCCCCGGTCTCAGCCGCCGGAGACCCCCGCCCCCTCCATCAGCCCGCTGACCTCCGTGCCGGGCGGGGTCAGCAGGAACACGTTGCGGTCGACCCGGTGCATCCCGCTGCCCAGGCCGAAGACGACGCCGGTGCTGAAGTCGAGGACCCGCTTGGCAACGTCGCCCTCCGCTCCGGACAGGTCGAGCAGGACCGGCGCCCCGGCCATCAGCGTCTCGGCGACTTCCCTGGCGTCCGCGAAGACATTGACCCTGAGGACGACGAACCGGCGCCGGGTCTCGGTCTCCGCGTCCGGCAGCGAGCGGTGGTTCACCGCGGACGGCCACGCGTCCCGGCCCCGCAGCGGCACGACCTGGGCGAGCCCCTCCCACTGTTCATCGGTGACGTCGTAACGGCTCACCGGCTCCCCCCGACCTGACTCGCACTCAATGCCTGCACCAGCCAATTCTTACGCCAAGTCACCCGTTCGGCCCAACAGCGACACGATGTGCGACCGGCTCGTCCGCCTCCCTTCCGCTCCACCGCGGGGCACATGTACGAATACGCCCCGTTCTTACCGCCCTCACACCTGAATCTTCACCCCCGGCCACATCCCGCTCACCGGCTACCGTTAGCGTCCGGTGCCGTGCACTTGGCAGAAACACAGCAGGTGACGCCCGGCCGGCGGACGCAGTCGGCGGTGTCCGCCGCCCCCGGAGCCCGCGCGGCAGCCGCGGCGGCCCCGGAGGCTCCCGCGCAGTGGCACCGTGTCCTGACCCTGCTCGCGGACGTGAGCCTGTTCATCGGCACCCGCGCGGTGTGGAACCAGGCGGCCTCCCACCAGCTGGTCCTCGCGGCGGTCATCTCCGTCTGTTACGTCTCGATCCTGATCAGCGGTGTCCTCGCCCTGACGGTCCGGCGGGCGCGCTCGCTGGCCCGCCTGGACCTGGTGGTGCTGCTGACCGCGATCACGCTCGTCCTGTGCACCTGGGCGCTGAACCACGCAGGCGGCGACGAGGCGGTCCTCACCTCGCAGGCCGCGCGGGAAATGGTGGCCGGGCACCCGATCTACGGGCAGCCGTGGCCCTGGCTGTTCCACGCCAAGGGCGTCGCGCTGACGGCGACGATAGACGGCGGTTACGACCTCACCTACGGCTATCCCCCGCTCGCCCCGCTGCTGACCGCGCCCCTGCTGTGGGTGGGCCACGGCGGCGACCCGGCGACCGCGGCGGCGACGCTCGCGCTGATCGCGGGCGCGGTGGTGCTGTGGCGGATGCTGCCGGTGCCGTGGCGCTCGGCGGCGACGATGGTCTGCCTGGGCTTCAGTTTCCTGCCGATGTACGCCCGCCAGGGGTATCCGGCGATCATCGCCATGGTCCTGCTCGTGCCGGTGGTGGTGGGCTGGCCGCGGATCGGCAGCGGTGGCCGGCTCGGCGCCGCCGGGATCGCGCGGGCCGCGTGCCTGGGTGCCGCCTGCGCGACCCAGCAACTGCCCTGGTTCGTGACACCGTTCCTGCTGGCCGGCATCTACGCCGTGCGTCGCGGGGAGCTGGGCGGGCGGGCGGCCTGGGCGGTGGTGCTGCGGGTCCTCGGAACCGCCGCGACGGCCTGGCTGCTGCTCAACGCGTACTTCATCGTCCACGAGCCGGGCCCCTGGCTCGGCGGGATCGCCCTGCCGCTGACCCAGGGCGCGGTGCTGCACGGCCAGGGCCTGGTGGACATCTCCCTGTACTTCACGCACGGCAGCGACCGGCTCGACTGGTACGGCCACGCGAGCATGCTGCTCGCCGCGGCGCTGCTCGCACTGTTCGTGCTCTTCGTACGGCGGCTGGGCCCGGCGGCGACCGTGCTGCCCTGGTGTGCCTTCTACCTGGCGACCCGCTCCCAGGACGGCTACTACCTGATGATGACGCCGCTGTGGCTCGCGGCAGCGGTCACCGTGCCCCTGTCGGACTTCTCGCGTGCCTGGCAGCCGCGCCCCCGGTGGCTCACCGGCCCGCGCCGCCGCCCGGCGCTGGTGGGCGCGGTCGTGCTGCTGGTGCTGCCCGCGCTGGTGAGCGCGACCCTGGCGGTGTCGGGCCGGCCGCCGCTGCGGATGGACATCACGGGGACGCGGCGGGCCACGGCGCACTCGCTGTCGGCGCTGACCCTGCGGGTGACCAACACCGGGAGCGACCCGCTCACCCCGCACTACATGCTCACGACGGGCCAGGGCATGAGCAAGTACTGGTCCCTGAAGCACGGTCCGGCCACGATCCCCGCGCACACCACGGCGACCGTGGAACTGCGGGCGCCCTCAGGCGGGTTCCCGCTGCCCGCCAAGAAGAGCGCCCACATCCGGCTGCGTGCCTTCACGGCGAGCCCGCAGACGCTCTCCACCCTGGACGTACGGCCCGCCGAGCTGGGCGTCAGGCCGCCGCACGCGTGAACTTCAGCGCGGCCGTCACCGTGGTCAGGCCGCGCATCATGCCCAGCTGGTTCCAGGTCACCCCGAACTGGTCGCGGTCCACGGTGAACTCTGCCTCCAGGGCGAGCACCTCGGCCGTCGCCGAGGTCAGGCGCGCGGTGAGGTCCAGCGGCCGGCTGATGCCCCGCACGGTCAGCTGACCGGTGACCCGGACGCCGTCGCCGTCGACGCGGTCGGCGCCGCGGACGGCGAAGGTGATCTCCGGGTGGTTGCCGGCGTCCAGCAGGTCGGCCGAGCGCAGGTGGGTGTCCCGCTTGGCGTTCCTGGTGTCCAGGGAGGCCACCTCCAGGGTCACGGTGCCGGTGGCCGAGCCGTCGGCGTGGACCTCCCCCTGGCCCGTGACGGCGGTGAACGTGCCCTTGACGGTGACCAGGCCCCAGAAGGTCTTGTGCCGCAGGCCCACGGTGGTCGCGGCCGGGTCGAGCTGCCAGGTGCCTGTTTCCACGGCGACGGTCATGGCCGTCCTCCTGTTCGGTGACATCGATCTGTTCGGCGGAGCGGATGGTTCAAATTTGGATGACCTCACGCTAGCCCAATATCCAAATTTGGACAACAGGTAGACTCGACGCCATGGCCGCCCGCGACGAACACCCCGCCGACCAGCCCTCTTGCCCCTCCGCCAAGGGCGGCGGGCTGCTCCCGGGCGAGCTGCGCGCCTGGATGCTCCTGCTGGCCGCGACGGGCGCCGTGGAGCAGCGGCTGCGGTCGGTCGTGAAGAAGTCCCTCGACGTCTCGCACGACGAGTTCCTCATCCTGTGCCTGCTGGCCGAGCAGCCGCGGGGCGGCCTGCGCATGACCCGGATCGCGGAACTCCTCGGCCGCCCCAAGACCCGGCTCACCTACCAGATCGCCTGCCTCCAACGGACCGGCCTGGTCACCCGCGAGTCCGTGTGCGGGGACAAACGGGGCATCGAGGTGGCACTCACCGACAAGGCCCGGCGGCTGCTGCGGGAAGCCTCCGACACCCTCGCGCAGACGGTCCGGGAGGCGCTCTCCCGGTTCGTCGGCCCCGAGCAGCGTGAGGCGCTGTGCGCGCTGGTGCCCGACCTCGCCGACGAGCCACAGCAAGCACAAGAGGCGCAGGAAGCGCAGGAAGCATAGGAAATCGGCCCCTTGAGGACCTGAGCGGCTCAGGTCACAGCCGCAAGGAGGGAAACCTCACAAGCCGCAATCTGCCGTCACTCAGGGCTGCTGCCCTAGCATCCGAGCCATGACGGTCCTGCCTGACGACGGGCTCCCACTGGCCGCCGAGTTCCCTGACGCGACACACGAGCAGTGGCAACGCCTGGTCGAAGGTGTGCTGCGCAAGTCGGGCAAGGAAGTCTCGGGTACGGCAGCTGAGGACGCCCTGTCCACGACGCTCGAGGACGGGCTGCGCACCCGGCCCCTGTACACCGCGCGCGACGACGCGCCCGACCCTGGTCTGCCCGGCTTCGCCCCGTTCGTGCGCGGCGGCCGCCCCGAGGGCAACACCGCGGGCGGCTGGGACGTACGGCAGCGGCACGCGGCAGCGGCCGACGGTGCCGTCCTCACCGACCTGGAGAACGGGGTCACCTCGCTCTGGCTGCTCGTGGGCCAGGGCGGCATCCCGGTGTCCGGCATCGCACGCGCCCTCGACGGCGTCTACCTCGACCTGGCCCCGGTGGTCCTGGACGCCGGCCGTGACGTCGAGGCCGCAGCGGCCGAGCTGCTGCGGCTGTACGAGGACAAGGGCGTCGACCCGAAGGCCGTGCGCGGCAACCTGGGTGCGGATCCGCTCGGGTACGAGGCCCGCACCGGCACCCCGCTGGACTTCGCGCCCGTCGCGGCGCTCGCCGCACGCTCGGCCGAGCGGTATCCGGGCCTGCGCACGCTGACCGTGGACGCGCTGCCGTACCACGAGGCGGGCGGCTCGGCCGCGCAGGAGCTGGGCGCCTCCCTCGCCACCGGCGTGGCCTATCTGCGCGAGCTGACCGAGGCCGGCCTCACGGTCGAAGCGGCCACGGCGCAGCTGGAGTTCCGGTACGCGGCCACCGCCGACCAGTTCCTGACCATCGCCAAGCTGCGCGCGGCGCGCCGGCTGTGGGCGCGCATCGCCGAGGTGTCCGGGGCGCCCGGCGCGGGCGCGCAGGTGCAGCACGCGGTGACCTCGCCGGTGATGATGACCCGCCGCGACCCGTGGGTGAACATGCTCCGCACGACGGTCGCGACGCTGGCCGCCGGGGTCGGCGGTGCCGACTCGGTCACCGTGCTGCCGTTCGACCACGCGCTCGGCCTGCCGGACGCGTTCGCCCGCCGTATCGCCCGCAACACCTCCACGATCCTGGTCGAGGAGTCCCACCTGGCCCGGGTGATCGACCCGGCGGGCGGCTCCTGGTACGTCGAGCGGCTCACCGACGAACTCGCCCACGCGGCCTGGGAGTTCTTCCGAACCATCGAGCGCGACGGCGGCCAGGCGGCCGTGCTGCGCTCCGGCCGGATCCGTACGGACCTGGCGACGACCTGGGCCGAGCGCTCCAAGAAGCTCGCCAAGCGGCGCGAACCCATCACCGGTGTCAGCGAGTTCCCGCTGCTCGCCGAGAAGCCGGTGGAGCGCGAGCCTGCGCCCGAGCCGCCGTCCGGCGGGCTGCCCCGGGTGCGCCGGGACGAGGCGTACGAGGAGCTGCGCGCCCGCTCCGACGCCCACCTGACGGCGACCGGCTCCCGCCCCCGGGTCTTCCTGGCCACGATCGGCTCGGCCGCCGCGTACACCGCGCGTGCGACCTTCGCCGCCAACCTGTTCCAGGCGGGCGGCATCGAGCCGGTCACCGAGGGCACCTTCGAGGACAGCGGCGCCACCGAGGCCGTGCTGTGCTCCAGTGACGCGCTCTACGCCGAACAGGCCGAGCAGACAGCCGAGTCGCTGCGTGTCTCGGGTGCCCGTCATGTGTTCCTCGCGGGACGCCCGGCCGACCACGCCGGCATCGACTCGTACGTCTTCGCGGGCTGCGACGCCGTCGCCGTACTCTCCGCGACCCTCGACCGCATGGGAGTGTCCTGATGGGAATCCCCGACTTCTCCGGCATCGAGCTGGGGACCCCGGTCACCGAGGGCGGTGACGGGGAGTGGCACCGGGCCGCCGCCGAGGCGACCGGCGCCGCCGAGCCGCTGTGGGAGACCCCGGAGGGCATCGGGGTCAAGCCGCTGTACACCGGCCGTGACCTGGAGGGCCTGGACTTCCTCGGCACCTTCCCGGGCATGGCGCCGTATCTGCGCGGCCCGTACCCGACGATGTACGTCAACCAGCCCTGGACGATCCGCCAGTACGCGGGCTTCTCCACCGCCGAGGAGTCCAACGCGTTCTACCGGCGCAACCTCGCGGCCGGCCAGAAGGGCCTGTCGGTCGCCTTCGACCTGCCCACGCACCGGGGGTACGACAGCGACCACCCGCGCGTGACCGGCGACGTCGGCATGGCGGGCGTGGCGATCGACTCGATCTACGACATGCGGCAGCTGTTCGACGGAATCCCGCTGGACAAGATGACCGTGTCGATGACGATGAACGGCGCCGTGCTGCCGATCCTCGCGCTGTACATCGTGGCGGCGGAGGAGCAGGGCGTACCGCCCGAGAAGCTGGCCGGGACCATCCAGAACGACATCCTCAAGGAGTTCATGGTCCGCAACACCTACATCTATCCGCCGAAGCCGTCGATGCGGATCATCTCCGACATCTTCGCGTACACCTCGCAGCGGATGCCCCGCTACAACTCCATCTCGATCTCCGGGTACCACATCCAGGAGGCCGGAGCCACGGCCGACCTGGAGCTGGCCTACACCCTCGCCGACGGTGTCGAGTACATCCGCGCCGGGCGTGAAGCCGGCCTGGACGTGGACGCGTTCGCGCCCCGGCTCTCCTTCTTCTGGGCGATCGGCATGAACTTCTTCATGGAGATCGCCAAGCTGCGGGCGGCGCGGCTGCTGTGGGCCAAGCTGGTCTCCCAGTTCGAGCCGAAGAACTCCAAGTCCCTGTCCCTGCGCACGCATTCGCAGACCTCGGGCTGGTCGCTGACCGCGCAGGACGTGTTCAACAACGTCACGCGTACGTGCGTGGAGGCGATGGCGGCGACCCAGGGCCACACCCAGTCGCTGCACACCAACGCCCTGGACGAGGCGCTCGCGCTGCCGACCGACTTCTCGGCGCGCATCGCCCGCAACACCCAGCTGCTCATCCAGCAGGAGTCGGGCACCACCCGGGTCATCGACCCGTGGGGCGGCAGTGCGTACGTGGAGCGGCTCACGTACGACCTTGCCCGGAAGGCCTGGGCGCACATCCAGGAGGTCGAGCAGGCCGGCGGTATGGCGCAGGCCATCGACGCCGGTATTCCGAAGCTGCGCGTGGAGGAGGCGGCGGCCCGCACGCAGGCCCGCATCGACTCGGGGCGCCAGCCGGTCATCGGTGTCAACAAGTACCGCGTCGAGAGCGACGAGGCGATCGAGGTCCTCAAGGTCGACAACTCCTCGGTGCGCGCCCAGCAGATCGAGAAGCTGCGGCGGCTGCGGGCGGAGCGGGACGAGACCGCCTGCCGGGACGCGCTCGACGCACTCACCCGGGCCGCCGACGGCGACGGAAACCTGCTGGAGCTGGCCGTGCACGCGGCCCGCGCCAAGGCGACCGTCGGTGAGATCTCCGACGCCCTGGAGAAGGTGTACGGCCGGCACGCGAGCCAGATCCGTACGATCTCCGGCGTGTACCGCAACGAAGCAGGACAGTCCCCGTCCGTGGACCGCACCCGTGCCCTGGTGGACGCGTTCGAGGAGGCCGAGGGCCGTCGGCCGCGGATCCTGGTCGCCAAGATGGGCCAGGACGGCCACGACCGCGGCCAGAAGGTGATCGCCACCGGCTTCGCCGACCTCGGCTTCGACGTCGACGTCGGCCCGCTGTTCCAGACCCCGGAGGAGGTCGCCCGCCAGGCCGTCGAGGCGGACGTCCACGTGGTCGGCGTGTCCTCGCTGGCCGCCGGTCACCTCACCCTCGTACCGGCGCTGCGCGAGAAGCTCGCCGAGGAGGGCCGCGGGGACATCACCATCGTGGTCGGCGGGGTGATCCCGCCGCAGGACGTGCCGACCCTGCTGGAGATGGGCGCGGCGGCCGTGTTCCTGCCCGGGACGGTGATCCCGGACGCGGCATACGACCTGGTGCAGCGGCTGTCGGCCGACCTCGACCACGACCTCTGATCCGCATGGCAGCGATCGATCTCGACACGTATGTGAAGGGTGTGCTCGACGGGAAGCGGGCCCTGGTGGCCCGCGCCATCACGCTCGTCGAGTCCACCCGACCCCAGCACCGGGCGCTGGCACAGGAGTTGCTCACCGAGCTGCTTCCGCACAGCGGCCGGGCGCGGCGGATCGGCATCAGCGGGGTGCCGGGCGTGGGCAAGTCGACGTTCATCGACGCGTTCGGCACGCTGCTGACCTCGCAGGGGCACCGGGTGGCGGTGCTCGCCGTCGACCCCTCCTCCACCCGCACCGGAGGCTCCATCCTGGGCGACAAGACCCGGATGGAGCGCCTGGCGGTCGACCCGAACGCCTTTGTGCGCCCCTCCCCCAGCGCGGGCACGCTGGGCGGGGTGGCCAAGGCGACCCGCGAGTCCATGGTCGTGATGGAGGCGGCGGGCTACGACGTGATCCTCGTCGAGACCGTGGGGGTCGGCCAGTCGGAGACCGCGGTCGCGGGCATGGTCGACTCGTTCCTCCTGTTGACCCTGGCCCGCACCGGTGACCAGTTGCAGGGCATCAAGAAGGGCGTCCTGGAGCTGGCCGACGTGATCGCCGTCAACAAGGCGGACGGCCCGCACGAGCGCGACGCACAGGCGGCGGCACGGGAGCTGGCGGGCGCGCTGCGCCTGATGCACGGCAAGGACGCGTTCTGGGCTCCGCCGGTGCTCAGTTGCAGTGCCCGTGAGTCGACGGGCCTGGACGTGGTGTGGGAGCGCCTGGAACAGCACCGCACGCTGCTCGACTCCACCGGCCGGCTCGCCGCCAAGCGGCGGGACCAGCAGGTCGGCTGGACGTGGTCGATGGTCCGCGACGAACTGCTGGGCCGACTGCACGCGGACCCCGCGGTCCGCGAGGCCGCCCCCGTCCTCGAACAGCAGGTCAGAGACGGCTCGTTGACGGCGACCCTGGCCGCGGAACGCATCCTGCGGGCGTTCGGCGGAAAGTGAGCCGGGGTCCGCGGGCCGCCGGTTGCAACCTGGCTGTGCGCAACCTCTGCTGCGGCGTGCAGGAGGTCGCCGGGCCGGTGCTGTCACCGGTGGGGTGATCGCTGCGTCGGTCCGCAGATGCAGGTTCCGGGCCGGAGGGACGTCGGGGGCCTCGCGCGCCGGGACGAGCCGCCGCTCCGGCCTGCGCCCCGACTGCCCGAGGGCCGGGACCGGTTCGTGTGCCACGAGGGCGCTCATACTGTCCCCGAAGACCGGCCACGGGCGGTCCAGCACCGTGCGCAGGTCCTCGGCCGGACACGCGGCGAGCGCCGGTGACGTCGTCGAGGCAGGCGGCGGCCCTCCCCGTCACCTCGCCGTCGCGCTGTCCCGCCGTGTCGTCATCGTCGTCATCGAGGAGTCCCGGAGCCACCGTCACCGCGCGGCGCGATACGGAAGTCGAAGGCGAGCGTGCCGGGATCGAGGGCCGTCGCCCCTCCGTCGACGGTGAGCACCGCGCCGTTGACGTACGACGCGGCCGGGGACAGCAGCCAGCCGATCGTCTCCGCGATCTCGCGCGGCTCACCGGGCCGGCCCAGGGGCAGGTACCTGGTCGCCTCCTCATAGGCGGCCGCCACGCCGCCCCCCGGCAGCTCCGCTTCCTCGGCGAAGCGCGCCATGCGCCGGTCGGCCATCTCCGTCCGCACCCAGCCGGGGCACACGGTGTTGGCACGCACCCCCTGCCGCCCGTAGTCGACGGCGACGGAACGGCACAGCTGGAGCAGGGCCGCCTTGGACGTGGCGTAGGCGGCGTTGCTCGTGCCGTTGCGCAGGGCGGACACCGAGGCGACGGCGACCACCGACCCCTTGGACTCCAGCAGGTGCGGGATCGCCGCGCGCAGAAGCAGCAGCGGACCGGTGACGTTGGTGCGCATCACCTCGTCCCAGTCCTGCAGCGACATGTCGCCGACCGCCCCACCCCGCCCGATCCCCGCGTTGAGCACCAGCCCGTCGAGCCGTCCGTGCGCGGCGAGAGTCGCGCGGACGAGTCCGTCGGCCGCGTCCGGGTCCCCGACGTCGGACGGGTACGCGAGGGCCCCGGTCTCCCGTTCGACACGCTGCAAGGGTTCGGTCCGGCGGCCCGAGGCGACCACATGGTGCCCTCCCTCGCGCAACAGCCGGACGGTGGCCTCCCCGATGCCCGTACCTCCGCCGGTCACGATGACAACCCGCTTGTCCGTCATGGCAGTTCAGCCGCCCCTCCACCGAGATCACCGAGCACCCCCGAGCCTAGAGCCGGTGATCCGTCCCTGGCGACTTCAGGACAGGTCCTGGCGTACCGTCATACGCACGCGGCGGAGAACCGCCGCCCCACGGCACCAGCAGGAGGAGCAACCGCGTGACCAGTCGTGTCACCCTCGTCTCGCCGGCGATCACGCCGTCGCTGCGGCGCGCCCGCTTCGACGACGGTGACTCGATCGAGGCCGAGGGGGCCGCGCGGGCGAGAGCGGCGGCCGGGGCCCTGCCCGCCGCCGTCCGGGTCGTCGCCTCCCCCAGCGTGCGCTGCCGCGAGACGGCCTCGGCGCTCGGCCTCGACGCCTCGGCGGAACCGGACCTCGCGGGTCTGGACATGGGCAGGTGGCGGGGGCGGACGCTGGACGAGGTCGGCGCCGCCGAGCCCGAAGCGGTGGCCCGCTGGCTGGCCGATCCGGGCGCCGCGGCGCACGGCGGGGAGTCGGTGCGGCAGTTGTGCGCTCGGGTCGTGCGGTGGCTGGACGCGGAGCGCCTGGGAGACGGCAGGACCCTCGCCGTGGTGGAACCGGAGGTGGTACGGGCCGTGGTGGTGCAGGTGCTGGGCGCGCCCGAGGCCGCGTTCTGGCGCGTCGACGTCCCCCCGCTCACCGCGACGGAGGTCACCGGCCGCTCCGGCCGCTGGAACCTGCGCCTCGGACACGCCCTCGCCTCGTCGGGGGACGTGCCGGTGCACTGACACCGGTGCGTGCGGCCGGTGCTCAGCGGGTCTCCTCCCGGTGGCGGCGCAGGAGCGCCGCGATGGTGCAGCGCAGGCAGGCGGAGTCGGTGCCGTCATGGCCGGGGCACCCGACCAGGACTTCGAGCTCTTGCAGCAGTCTCGCGTCGCGCTTGACCTGCTGGGCGAGTACCCGTACCCGTGCGCTCTGGCCGCCGATCTGGCGTCGGCTCGCGACCAGTTGTTCGTACTCCTGCACGGTCAGGGCCACCGCCTCACGGCCGCCCAGGGTGATGTGGCGCGGCTGGGGATGTCTGGCCACTCGGCTCCTCCGCTCGTCGCGTCCGCCGGTGTCCCGGGAACGCGAGAGGACCCTCCGATGGTTCCGAAGGGCCCTCTTGTGTCCGGAAGTTTTCAGTGCGAGGCGGGAACCGTGCGACCGGACGTGGCTGCCGCGGGCTTGGGGTTCAGCAGGCGCTCGGCCAACTCGCCGAAGAGGAGACCGAATCCGGTCCACAGCACAGCCTGGATGGCCAGCGCAGACAGCCGGAACCGCCACAGCAGGGTGGCCGGGAAGTCCTTCGGCACCTCGTTGACGGCCGGCAGGAACTCGTACGCCAGCCCGATCACGACGGCGAAGGCGGCCACCGCGACCACGGTCGCCCACCAGGTGCCCAGTCCGGGCGCCAGCCGCTTGCCCAGGAGGGTGGCGGCGACCGCCAGCAGCACGCTGAGCAGCATCATCAGGAAGTACAGGGTCGTCCGCTTGCCGATGGTGTCGGCGTTGCCGACCGACGGCGGATTGGCCGGGTACTTCAGGAACGGCACGACGTACACGGCGAGCAGCGCGCAGCCCGACAGCAGCAGCGCCGTCGCACGCGGGCTGAAACGGCCCACCCGGCCCAGCGCGAAGCAGTACGCGAGCGCGGCGATGCCGCCGAAGGCGACCCCGTAGACGAGGACGCCGGTGGCGAGACCGGCGGTGGACTGCAGGGAGCGGGAGACGACTTCCATCTCGTGCTCGTGGGAGTGGGCCTCCTCGAAGCTGATCGCCTTGTCGACGTTCGGCTCACCGAGGAGGTAGGCGACGACCAGGGCGAGCACGCCGGCGGCCAGGCCGGCGAGCATGCCCCGTACGAGGAGATTTCTTACCGTTGCGGAGTTCATGGGTGTGCGGCGTCCCGCGTCAGTGGCAGGGGAAGCCGAGCAGGTGCCGGCCGTCGTGCACCCATTCGTGGACGTCCGTGCCGTTGAGCACGGAGGTGGCGCCCTGCTCGGCGCCGACGAAGTAGAGCAGGACCAGCATCAGGATGCCGAAGAAGACCGCCCAGGGAGCAATGGCCTTCAGCGGCAGCGTGGCGGGAACGACGGGGGTGGTGGCTGTCGGCTGGGCGACGGTCTGCGCCATGGCAGAACCTCCTCTGGGAGCTCGCGTCCCATCTCGGTGGTGCAGTGGACGACGGCCACGGGTCTGACTCACGAAACGCCCCAGGAGGCAACTCGCATACAGTGGCGCGACCGTGCCGGATTCCCACCGGCTTCCGTCTCGCCGTCGTCGATATCGGACAGACCGTACCGCGTGGCGCGTGCATGGCCAAGACCGCCTCGGCCGCCGTGACCTTCCTCTCCACCGTTTGACGAGCGTGAGTCAGGTCCGACGCCCGGGAAGGGTGGACTGGGCTGGGCTAAGCTGGCCGACGCAGCTGGTTCGCCCCGTCTTCCGGACGGGAGCGTCGTAAGAGGGAACCCGGTGGGAATCCGGGACTGCCCCGCAGCGGTGAGCGGGAACGACCGCCGTCATACGCACTGGGTCCGATGTACTGGGCCTGGGAAGCGACGGCCAGTAGGTGTCCTCCTCGGTGAGGACGTGCCCGCGAGTCCGAAGACCTGCCAACTGCCCGCGTGCGAACCACTCGTGCGCGGACATCCCGGTGACCTCGAGGGCGGGTCGGCGTACACACCGAACAGACGGCCATGGGCCGCTGCCGTCCGGTGCGTCACCCCTTCGCGCTCTCGTCCCGTTCCCGGGATCTCAGGGATTCATCTCGCGAAGGAGATCTCCGTGACCACCGAGTCCGCCGCCGCAGCAGCACGGGCCACCGTGTACGGCTACCCCCGCCAGGGCCCGAACCGGGAACTGAAGAAGGCGATCGAGGGCTACTGGAAGGGCCGCGTCACCGCCGACGCCCTCCGCACGACCGCCGCCGGACTGCGCCGCGCCACCTGGCGGCAGCTCGCCGAGGCGGGCATCGACGAAGTCCCGACCGGTGACTTCTCGTACTACGACCATGTGCTGGACACCACCGTCATGGTCGGCGCGGTCCCCGACCGCCACCGGGAGGCCGTCGCCGCCGACCCGCTGGCCGGCTACTTCGCCATGGCCCGCGGCACACAGGACGTCGCACCGCTGGAGATGACCAAGTGGTTCGACACCAACTACCACTATCTCGTCCCGGAACTGGGCCCGGACACGGTCTTCACCGCCGACTCCGCCAAGCAGGTCGCAGAGCTCGCAGAGGCCCTCGCCCTGGGTCTGACCGGCCGCCCGGTCCTCGTCGGCCCCGTCACCTACCTCCTGCTCGCCAAGCCCGCGCCCGGCGTCGCCGCCGGCTTCGACCCGCTCACCCTCCTCGACCGGCTGCTGCCCGTGTACGCCGAGGTCCTCGCCGACCTGCGCGCGGCAGGCGCACAGTGGGTGCAGCTGGACGAGCCCGCCCTCGTCCAGGACCGCACCCCGGCCGAACTGAACGCCGCAGCCCGCGCCTACCGTGATCTCGGTGGCCTCACGGACCGGCCGAGGCTGCTGGTGGCCTCCTACTTCGACCGCCTCGGCGAGGCGCTGCCGGTGCTCGCGGGCGCGCCGGTCGACGGACTCGCCCTCGACTTCACCGAGGCCGCCGCCGCCAACCTGGAGGCGCTGGCCGCCGTCGGCGGACTGCCCGGCAAGCGCCTGATCGCCGGAGTTGTCAACGGCCGCAACATCTGGGTCAACGACCTGGCCAAGTCACTGTCCACGCTCGGCACCCTGCTGGGCCTGGCCGGCCACGTCGACGTAGCGGCGTCCTGCTCCCTGCTCCACGTCCCCCTCGACGCGACCGCCGAGCGGGACACCGACCCGCAGATCCTGCGCTGGCTCGCCTTCGCCCGGCAGAAGACGGCGGAGATCGTCACCCTCGCCAAGGGCCTGGCCCGCGGCACCGAGGCCATCACCGCAGAACTGGCCGCGAACCGGGCCGATCTGGCCCTGCGCGCGTGCTCCCCCGTCACCCGCGACCCAGCCGTCCGCGCCCGCACCGCGGCCGTCACCGAAGCGGACGCCCACCGCTGCCAGCAGTACGCCGAACGCGCCGCCGCCCAGCGTGCCCACCTCGGCCTGCCCCTGCTGCCGACCACCACCATCGGTTCCTTCCCGCAGACCGGCGAACTGCGCACCGCCCGCGCCGACCTGCGCGCGGGCCGGATCGGCACGGCGGGCTACGAAGAACGCATCAAGGCGGAGATCCAGGAGGTGATCGCCTTCCAGGAGAAGGCCGGCCTGGACGTCCTGGTGCACGGCGAGGCCGAACGCAACGACATGGTCCAGTACTTCGCCGAACAGCTCGCCGGCTACCTCGCCACCCAGCACGGCTGGGTCCAGTCCTACGGCACCCGCTACGTCCGCCCGCCGATCCTCGCCGGCGACATCTCCCGCCCCGAACCGATGACCGTGCGCTGGACGACGTACGCCCAGTCCCTCACCGACCGCCCGGTCAAGGGCATGCTCACCGGTCCCGTCACCATGCTCGCGTGGTCCTTCGTCCGCGACGACCAGCCCCTCGCCGACACCGCCCGCCAGGTCGCCCTCGCCCTGCGCGACGAGGTGAACGATCTGGAGACGGCGGGCACTTCGGTGATCCAGGTGGACGAGCCCGCCCTGCGCGAGACCCTGCCTCTGCGCGCCGCCGACCGCGCCGCGTACCTGGAGTGGGCCACGGAAGCCTTCCGGCTGACCACCAGCGGCGTCCGGCCGGACACCCAGATCCACACCCACATGTGCTACGCCGAGTTCGGCGACATCGTCCAGGCCATCGACGACCTCGACGCCGACGTCATCAGCCTGGAGGCCGCCCGTTCGCACATGCAGGTCGCCCGCGAACTCGCCGCCCACGGCTACCCGCGCGAGGCGGGACCCGGCGTCTACGACATCCACTCGCCGCGTGTACCCGGCGCGGAGGAGGCGGCCGACCTGCTGCGCACCGGCCTGAAGGCGATCCCCGCCGAACGTCTGTGGGTCAACCCCGACTGCGGCCTGAAGACCCGCGGCTGGCCGGAAACCCGGGCCTCCCTGGAAACCCTGGTCACGGCTGCCCGCACGGTACGCGCGGAGCTGTAACAGGCCAGGGACTGCGCCGCTTTCCGGCGGCATCGGCAGGACGGCTCGCCCGAGGGCACGCCGTCCTGCCGCACACCGTCGGCTGTCGGAGGCGGGCCGCCGCCACGGTGCACAACAGCTCGATCGGCGGCCCGGGCAGGACGCAGGCGCCCTGTGGGCCAACGACATCACCGAGGTCCCGCCCGGCCGCGGCCGCCTGACCACCGCCGTATGCCCCCCGCGATCCCCCCATCCGCTCGGCCGGCATCCGACTTCAGTGACCAGTTGCATGGGGCGGAGCTTCACTCACCGGAAGGGAGCACGGCGCGCCGAACAGGTGGGCGAGTTTGACACGCGCCGCGTCCGCTTCCGGCACATCCAACTCGGCGTAGATGTCCAGTGACTGCTGCCAAGCCTCGCGGGCCGCGTCCAGGCGGCCCGCGACACGGTGCGCCTCGCCCAGCCGAGTGAGGCCCGCGGCCTGGGCGAATCGGTAGCCACCGGTGCCGAACAGGGTGACAGCCTGCTGATAGCAGGCGGCTGCCCGGCCGCAGTCGCCCAGCTGTTGGTGTGCGTAGCCGAGTATCTCCCAGGCGTACGCTTCAAACTCGCGTTCGCCCGGGCTCCGGCACAGCTCGATGGCTTCCTGACAGCACCTGATCGCCTGTTGTGGGTCGCCCGAGCGGGAGTGGTGGGAGCCGATCAGAGTGAGGGCCATCGCCTGCCCGACACGGTGACCACAGGCTCGTGCCAGTTCGAGAGCCCGCCGGGCGTGGGCGAGCCCGTCCCGGTGCCGATCCTGTTGCCCGCACATCCAGGAGAACAGGCAGCAGGCAAAGGACTGGCCCGCCTGGTCTCCCGTCTCCTGGTACAGAGCGAGGGAGCGCTCGGCGTACGTACGGGCCTCGTCGTAGAGCCCGATCTGGGTGTGGACGTGGCTGAGGCAGAAGTGAACGCGCGCTGCCCCGTTCCGGTCGCGCAGGCGCAGGGCTGCGGCCAGTGCCTCGCGCTGGGTGGTGATCTGGTCGTACCAACGCGCGCGACGGGACAGGAAGGCGAACAGCGCCAGCGGCAGGTCCCGGGCGTAGACGTCCAAGCCCACAGCTCCCGCATA
This sequence comes from Streptomyces cellostaticus, assembly GCF_001513965.1. Classification (GTDB taxonomy): domain Bacteria; phylum Actinomycetota; class Actinomycetes; order Streptomycetales; family Streptomycetaceae; genus Streptomyces; species Streptomyces cellostaticus. The sequence goes on from NZ_KQ948030.1 coordinate 101,705, forward strand.
CGAGATGGCCGAGAGCAGCACCGGGTGCTCGGTCTCGCACCACGCCAGCGCCTGCTCACCGTCTGAAAGTCGCTCAGGAGTCGTCCCGGAGCGAGGCGGTGACACGGACAGGGAGAGCAGGTCCTGTACCGGGGACAGCAGTTGGTGGGCATCGTGAGCGGTATGCAGGTAATGATCCAGTACGCGCAGGATCGCGGAGCGACGCTCGGCCTCGCTGTCCAGACGCCGGCTCAGCTCGGTGGCATAGGCGCGCAGCAGATCGTGGAAGGCGTATCGGCCCGGAACGTGCTCGGCCAGCAGGCTCGCCCGGCTCAGTTCCCTCAGAGCGCGGCGCGCCTGGCCCGGTGTCACGGCGGCGAGGCTGGCCGCGGCGGGCAGCGAGATGTCCGGACCGGGATGCAGGCCCAGCAGCCGGAACATTCTCGCCGCCGGCTCGCTCAGGTGCCGGCACGACCAGGAGAACACCGCCTCCGCATTGGTGGCCGTGTCACCTCCGTCCAGGAGGTCCCATGGGCCGGCCGCCTCCCGCAACTCGTCCACCAGTGCGGAGAGGGGGAAGTTCGGTTGGGTCACCCCGCGAGACGCGGCGATCGACAGGGCCAAGGGGAGCCGTGCACACAACCGGACCAGCTCGCCGACCGCGTCAGGCGCTTGCGTCGTCCGCTCGGCCCCGAGACGGCACGCCAGTAGCTCATGCCCCTCGGCCTCGGTGAAGAGGTCCAAGGCAAGTCGCTGCGCGCCTTGAGCAGTGAGGCCGGACAACTGGTTGCGGCTGGTCACCAGCGCAAGACACGTCGGGCTGCCGGGCAGCAACGGACGCACGTGGTCGGCGTCGCGTGCGTTGTCCAACAGCACGAGTACCCGTCTGTCGGCCAGCAGGGACCGGTACAGGCCGACCTGTGCATCCAGGCTCGTCGGCATCCGCTCGACCGAGACCGCGAGGGCGTCCAGGAATCCACGGACCGCGTCGGCCGGCGCCATCGGCTGTCCGGACGGGTCGAAGCCGCGCAGGTTCACGTACAACTGCCCGTCGGGGAAGTGGTGCGCGACCTGATGCGCCCACCACACCGCCAGGGACGTCTTGCCGACCCCGGCTGTCCCGGTGATCGCGGAGATCGCGGAGATCGCGGAGATCACCGCTGTGCCCGGGGCAGCATCCTCATCGAGCAGCCTGCTCAGCATCGCCAACTCGGCCTGCCGGCCCACCAAGCGCGCCGTGGCCGGAGGCAACTGGCGCGGCACCGTCTGCCTCCGCTCCCCCGGCACACAGGTTGAGGAAGGACTCTGACCGTCGGCTGCACCTGATGAGGTCCTCTCGGCGACCGGTTGGCCGACCGGGACGGCTTGCGCCGATCGCCACAGCGCAAGCCAGCTGTCCATGTCGTACAGGCCGGGCGTGGACGGGCGCGGGTGCTTCTTCCTGGCCTCCGTGATCAGTACGGCAAGCACGGCGGCCAGCGGCTGGAACCGGGCCGGCACGTTGGCTCCGTTGCGCCAGTCGCTGATGCGCTGGCTCGAAACGCGCACCGGAGAGCCGCTGCTGGTGCGGCGACTCCACGACACGGCGGACGCCGCGACTCGCTGCAACGGTGGGCTGCCTGCCTGCTGACACAGCAGCCGCAACCGCGCCGCGAAGTCCCGCCGCCCCGTGGATGCCTCCTCAGCCCCTCCCATCCGCCCCACCGCCCTCGTGTACCGGCCGGTCCGGCACCGGACCGGCGAACCCACCCACTCGCCTCTGACCAGGCATTTCGTGCTCCGGCGCGTCTGTCGCAGCTTCCGGATGACTCACCCGCTCGGACACGGTCGGGGCGTCGGGCCGCCGCCCGGCATCCGCAGACCGAAACGGAGGGTGAAACCCATGCTCAGTACGGTGAAGACCAAGGCCGTGACCTTGGCGATCCTGGCCGCGCTCGCCGCCGGCGCCACGGCGACAGCCGCCTCGGCGCTCGCTTCCTCTTCGCACCATCCGCTGACGCAGACATCCGCAGCATCGCCGGCCTGGAACCACCTGCCCACGGACGAGCAGGGCGGGAAGTCGGAGATCATCAAGAGGGCCGTGCAGTTCATCAAGAACAACTGGCCCGCCATCTGGAAGACCCTGGTCGATGCCACCAGGAGCGGCCGGCAGACATTCCAGCAGGTGTGGAACGACCTGCCGACCTGGGTGAAGGCCGTCATCACCTGGGGGATCGACCCGGTCGACATCTACAACTGGATCCACGACCACCTGCTCAGCTAAGCGATGTCGGCCCTGTGGCGGGCGCAGCAGCAGCTCGCTCTCGCGCCCGCCACGGGACACGTTCCCCATGACATCCGCAGTCGATCCCACCCACCAGAGAACCACGATGCCCGAAGGCTTCCGATCCTCCTCCGCAGACCGCCGCCCCCACCCGATCCAGGTGATCAAGCCGACCCGAGGGACTCCTCATACTGTTGTCGCGATCGGCCTCGCTCTCCACGCGGCCCTGGCCGCCCTCTGCTACCGGTGGTCCCATGCCACTCCCGACCTGATCCCGAGGCTGACGATCCGCAGCGTTGCGGTCCTCGCGGTCTTCCGCTCCCTTGCTCACCTGCGCTGCCTGCGCACTCGCCCACCTCAGCCGTGAACCGGCACGCTTCCTGCTGAGAACGGGCCTCTGCCACATCCTCTTCAGCAACAGCAACAGCCCTCATGCTCCTCGCCACGACGAACCGAAGCCGACAAGATGCCTGAACATCACTCTCCCGTGCACACGAGATCCCGCAGTCAAGGACCGGTCACCGACTCGCGCCGACGCACACCGAGGAGATCACGACCGCCCTCGTCTCCCGGCAGGACGCAGGCGATTCCACGCCGCCGGACAAAGACCCCACCCTCACGGAAGCCGACCCGCGCCTCGGGACAGCACCGGATGTCGCGAACGTAGCCGGCCCACCCTCAGCGGCACATCGGCCACGAGCACCGCGCGGCCTCGACGCGCGTACCAGCCCACGCGAGGCACTGCCGGCGGCTCTGCCCGAACTGCTGCCGCTCGACGAGGCACGGCTCGCCGAATGCCGCGGTCCCGCCCCTCCTACCGGCAACCTCGGACCCGACGGCCTCCTGCTGGACACAGCCAGCGCTCCAGGCTGCCGGCAGAACGGGAGAAACACAGGTCAGGAGGCGTACGGGTACGCCGATACAGCCAGGCCGGCCAGGCCCGCGCCACCGACGCCCGCTTCGGGCCCGTGGTCGATCGGTGGTCCCAGCCCTGCGCGAGGCGGCGCACCAAGTGGGATCGACCTGCCAACGAGGATCCTTGCGACTTTGGCCCCAACCTGGTGGGCATGACGCACCCGGCTCTGTGACCGGCACAAGTTGAGCCCCCCCCCACGAATGCTGCGCCCCGCCGTCGGAGAAGGAAACGGGAAACAGCATCGATCGCCTTGTCCGTCCAGGAAGGATTGCCGCACGCTTTCGTGTAGCGCCAACCCAGCCAGGGCGTATGGGGCTTGGAGGTTTCCGTGCCACAGCCGTCCACTGAGTTCGGCGAGGAGCTGAGGAAACGGCGTCTGGAGGCCGGACTGAGCCTCACGGCCTTGTCCGGCGCCGTGCATTACAGCAAGGCGCAGTTGAGCAAAGTCGAGCGAGGTATCAAGGCACCCAGCCGTGATCTCGTTCGGCTGTGCGACGCCGCCCTCGGTGCCAACGGAGCGCTGATTGCCCTGGCCGCCCAGGCCGCTCCTGAGGCGCCCCCCGAACCAGCACCGGGCCAAGTCGACGAGGAGGACTGGATCATGCAATTGTCGCCGGACGGCCCGAATCGGTTCCAGCCCATGGGCCGACGAGAGGTGATGAGCGCCGGCGTCGCATCGCTGATGACATGGCGATCGGAGGGAACCGGCACGGCCTCCCCGATCGCGGGTGCCGGCATGCTGGAAGCCTCCCGCTCGCTGTTCACGCACTACCGGAGACTCGGCCAGACCGTGGAACCCGGTCTGCTCCTGCCTGTCCTGATCGCGCAGACGCATACTCTGCGCAAGTCCCTCATACCGCAGTGACCGACCGCCATTCGCGTTCAAGGATCGCGTGCACCACGGAGTCCCGCCACTTCCCGGCCTTCAGCACGTGTTCGCGGATCACTCCTTCTTCGACCATCCCAACTGCTGCCATGGTCATGGCCGACGCTTCGTTGAGGGGTGACCTCCCTCCCCAGACGCGGTGCAGGTCCAGGTCGTCGAACCCGACGCTCAGCAGCAACTGCACCGTCTCCCTGCCGTAGCCAACACCCCAAGACTGAGGGCACAGAGCAAAGCCCATGGTGGCTCCCCGCTGCTGGTGCGGGTCGGTGGCCAGGCGGCCGAAACCGATCAGCTCGGCTGTGTCTCGTTCGATGACGGCGAGCGCGTACTCGGTACGTGGGGTCGCGGTGGCGGCGGCAATGGACCGGGCCACGATCTGCGTGACCTGTTCGCGCGTACGCGGTTCGAAGGACAGGTGCTCCGTGGCCTCGGGGCTGCCGTAGATGGCGAGCACCGCATCCACGTCCTCCACGGTGAGTTCGCGCAGATCGAGGCGGGGGCCGGAGCGGCTGACCGGGTACATGCCCCCGGACTCTACCCGCGAGGCAGCGCCGGCCGATTCGCCGGGAACGCCTCGATCTCCGCACGGAGGTCCCGGGCGACGGAAGCCGTGCGCGCGGGGCTGTGCATCAGTGCCTGCCGGACGCGTTGCGCGGAGACGACGATGCCGTTGTTCCGGTGCGAGAGCGGCAGGTCCAGCACCGGGCGGATCGCCTCGGCCGTACCGTCCACATCGCCGGTAGGCGTAGGCGCGTTTGTCGTATCTGGTCGCGACCGCGCGGAACTGTTTCAGCTTGTTGATCGCCCGCTCGACAGTGTCGCGCTTGGCGTACCGCTCCTTGTCGAAGCCGGGTGGCCGGCCACCGGTGCTCCCGCGCCGCAGACGGCCGGCCGCTTGGTCGGCTTTCTCTGGGATGACGCGCCGGATCCCGCGTCAGGTAGGCGCGGGTGCGACGGTTGCTGTAGCCCTTGTCGGCGCTGACGCTGTCGGGTGTCGTGCGAGGCCGACCGGTGGCCAGGCGGGGCACCCGGATCCGTTCCATGACAGCTTCGAACTGGGTGCAGTCGGCCCGCTGACCGGGCGTCAGGACGAGCGAGAGCCCTTCGCCCTTGAACAGCAGCACCGGCGACGCGCAGTGTCCCCCAGTGCAGCGGCAGCCGCCCGCAGGTGCGCCTTTCGCCCTTGAACAGCAGGCTCGCAGCCTGCCCGCAGCCGCGCGAAGTCCGCAACCCCGGGCCCAGTGGCGCCCGCAGGAGCGCGCGCAAGACCGCCGCCATCTACCTTGCCGGACTCCACATCGCCGCCATCATCATCTGGTCGGCGCGAACGGTGACGGAGCCGGGGCTCGACGCTGCGGCCGGCACGGTCGCCGTCACCGCCGCGGAGTGTGTGCACGGAGTGCTGAGCATCATGTGCTTCCCGAGCGGGGACCAGGAACTCCGGTTCCCCCTCGTCGGGGAGCGGATCAGCACGGACCCGGACGACGACGAGTTCGGGGACGGGCCCATCACCTTCCGGGACGTCGTCAAGGAGGCGCCCACCGCGCGGACCTGGCTCGACATGTTCGAGATGTGTGTCGTCAGCGGGCATGTGTGGGACTGGGAGCGGGTCACCGGGCTGCTGCTGCGCGGCGACTACGCGCCCGCCATCCGTGACGGCGTGCCCTACAACCGGTACACCTCCGTCTCCGACCCCGCCGACCTCGCCGCCATGGACGCCCTGTGCCCCTATCTCACCGAGGCGGCCGGGCATCTGCCCCGCGACTGGCCTACGGTTCCGCTGCGCAAGCCGGACGCCGGGGAGCGCGCGGAGGCCGCCCGGCGGCTCGACGAGGTCGGCGACGCGCTGAGCGCGGACCAGCGGCTGCTCCGCGTACTCCTCGACGACGACCAGCACGCCTTCGAGGACGCCCTCGTCGCCCGGCTGGTCGCGTACCGGGAGAGCGTCGAGGCCGATGCCGGTGATCCCGCGCCCCGGTCCCTCCTCCCCCTCGGCACCCTCGCCCTGGCCTGCCTCGCCGTCCAGGTCCATGGGTGGGAACTCGGTGTCCGGTCCGGGTATCTGCCGTACGGTCTGCTGGGATCGCCGGACGCGCCGCGCCGGGCGGCGGAGGGGAACCGGAACAACTTGGGCTGCTGGGCCGCCAAGTAGGCCACCCGGGGTGCGGAAGTGGGCCTGGCCCGACATCCAGGACATCGTCGTGGAGACGGACTCGTCCCCACCGAGGCAGCGCGTACGTCTGTGCGATAGCCAAGGACGGAAGACCACCCTGCCCCACGTCGGCGAACGCCATCTGCCGGATCTCCACGCCCTGCGACCCCGGTAGCCCCGACGGCGCCGAGCCTCAGTCCGTGTCTTTCGCGATGATCCGAAAGACACGGCCTAGCCGAACACGCCGAGGCGGTCCAGGACCGAACTGCGTGGGTCCCGGACCGCCTTCCTATGCATCCGGCTACGAACTTGGCTCGCCCGGCCCCTCGGGTGCGGGGCCGACGCTGAACCGGTTGGGGTCGCCGTCCTGGAGGCAGAGCGATCTCCGCGTCTGTGGGGATAGCTCCAACGAGGACGGCCTCGTGTCAGCGTCGACCTCGTGGGCCCACGCACGCAGGGATAGCTCCCGCCACCGCCATCTCCAGGGGGCCTAATCCCTGTCGGCCCCGCGCAAGCGGAGGTGAGCCGCTTGCCGCGGAGGAACAAGGCCGACCTCCAGCGCACAGCCCAGCCCCGCCGCGCTGCCCTACGTCGAGTAGAACCGAAAGGGCATCCATCAGCCGTGGGAGTCCTCTGGGACTTTTCTGGGACTTCCGGCTTCATCAACCGGCACGAGCATGAAACGACTGAAAGACCATTCGCGCAGGTCAGCGACCAAATCCCCCTCATCGTGGCAGGTCACCGCGCTGGCTGCTCTCTTCCGGGACATCTGACCAGCAGGACTCAGTCGGTCTGCACTCAGCGTCGCCTGCCCTCGTCGCCCCATCGGTCTTTGCCGCCTTGACAGGGTCTGACCTGCCCGACAATGCGCCTGACACTCCACCAGAACGAGCGTCAAATGAGCGTCACGAGCGTCATTTCAGCGTCAAGATATCGCCCGTAACGCCCACAGTGCACATGACGCGCACCGACAAAACCGCAGATCAGGAGCCCTTGGCGGCCGGTTCAAGAATCGCCACACACTCCACATGATGCGTCATCGGAAACAGATCGAACGCCCGAAGCGTCCGCACCCGGTACCCGCCATCCCGGAAATACCCCAGATCCCGGGCCAGCGCAGCGGGATCGCAGGCCACGTAGGCGATTCTGCGGGCGCCGAGTGAGGTGAGGTGTTCGACCGTCTTGCGGCCGGCGCCCGCGCGTGGGGGGTCGAGGACGATGAGGTCGACCTCCGTGATGCCCGTGCGCGGGAGGACCGATTCGACCTTGCCCTGTTCGATGCGGACGCGGGGGAAGTCGGCGAGGTTGTGGCGGGCGTCCTCGACCGCGCGCTTGCCGGACTCGATGCCGAGCACCGCGCCCTTCTCGCCGAGGCGGTCCGCGAGGGCGCCGGCGAAGAGGCCGACGCCGCAGTAGAGGTCGAGGGCCATCTCGCCCTTGCGGGGCAGCAGGCCCTGCATGACGGCCTTGACCAGGGTGTCGGCGGCCTTCGGGTGGACCTGCCAGAAGCCGCCGCTGCCGACGCGGTAGGTGTGGTCGTCGGCGCGCTCACGCACGAAGGCGCGGCCGTGGACGCGGTGGATGCCGCCGTCCTTCTCGTCGACGCGCATGACCGAGACGGGCCTGTCGAGCTCGACGAGCGGCAGCCGGGCACCGGGGCGCGGCTCCAGGATCACCATGCGGTCCTGGGATCCCGTCGCGGCGATCGCCTCGACGGAGGCCATGCCGGACCAGTCCCGGTCCTCGATGCCGAGTTCGCTCACACCGGGCGCGGCGATCATGCAGTGGTCGATCGGTTCGACCTCGTGGGAGCGGTGGCGGCGCAGTCCGGCGTTGCCGTCGGCGTCCACCGCGTACTGCACGCGCGTCCGCCACTGCGGCACCTGACCCGCCGGGAGCTTGTCACCCTCGGCCGGCATCACGGTGCCGTCCCAGCCCGCCTCCTCGGGGGTGAGGCCCGCGAGCCGCTGGAGCTGCTCGGCGATCACCTCGCCCTTCAGCCGGCGCTGGGCACCCGGCTTGGCGTGCTGCCAGTCACAGCCGCCGCAGCGGCCGGGGCCGGCGAAGGGGCAGGGAGCCTCGACGCGGTCCTTGGAGGCCTCGAGGATCTCGACGGCGTCCGCGCGCAGGAAGCGGGCGCCCTCCTCCCCCTCCGTCACCCGGGCCACCACCCGCTCGCCGGGCAGCGCGTGCCGGACGAACAGCACCTGGCCCTCGGACGTACGGGCGATGCAGTGGCCGCCGTGGGCGACGGGGCCGATCTCGACCTCGTATTCCTCGCCCACCAGAGACTTTGTCGGTTCTGCCTGCATGGTGGGGTGACTCCAGATCGGGAAGAGAGACGGGGAACGGGGAAGAGAAGAGGCCGCAAACCGGTGGGCCTGACAACAGCCCACCAGTCTACGGCCTCCCCTGCGCGCCTCAGTCCTTCGTCGGCGACGGCTCCTTCGGACGCTCGACCGCCGGACCGCGCCGGACCGCGCCCGGCGCGCTCCACTCCTGCCGCCTGCGGGCCCGGTTGCGGGCCGCCTCGGAGGAGGCCAGCTGGTAGGGCACGGAGGTCACCATCACACCGGGCGTGAACAGCAGGCGGCCCTTCAGGCGCAGGGCGCTCTGGTTGTGCAGCAGATGCTCGTACCAGTGGCCGACCACGTACTCGGGGATGATCACCGAGATCGCGTCCCGCGGGGACTCCTTGCGCAGGCCCTTGACGTACTCGATCACCGGGCGGGTGACCTCGCGGAACGGGGAGTCGAGGACCTTCAGCGGTACGTCGATGCCGCGCCGCTCCCACTCCTCGCGCAGCGCCTTGTTCTCCGCCGGGTCGACGTTGACCGTGACCGCCTCCAGGGTGTCCGAGCGCATCAGCTTGGCGTAGGCCAGGGCACGCAGGGTGGGGCGGTGGATCTTGGAGATCAGGACGACCGAGTGGACGCGGGAGGGGCGGACGCTGTCGTCGCTCGGGCCTTCGGGAGCCGTGAGCTCCTCGGCGACGCCGTCGTAGTGCTTCCGGATCGCGGTCATCGTCGCGTAGAAGATGCACATGCCCAGCAGGGCGACCCAGGCGCCGTGCGTGAACTTGGTGACCAGGACGACGACCAGCACCAGGCCGGTGAAGAAGGCGCCGAAGGCGTTGATGGCGCGGGAGCGGACCATGTGGCGGCGCTTGGCGGGGTCCTCCTCGACGGCCAGGTGGCGGTTCCAGTGCCGGACCATGCCGATCTGGCTGAGCGTGAAGGACACGAACACGCCGACGATGTACAGCTGGATCAGGCGGGTCGAGTCGGCGCCGTAGATCACGGTCAGCAGGGTCGCCGCGCCCGCGAGCAGCACGATGCCGTTGGAGAAGGCGAGGCGGTCGCCGCGGGTGTGCAGCTGGCGCGGGAGGTAGCGGTCCTGGGCGAGGATCGAGCCGAGCAGCGGGAAGCCGTTGTACGCCGTGTTCGCCGCGAGGAACAGGACCAGGGCGGTGGCGGCCGCGAGCACGATGAACAGGAAGCTGCCCTTGCCGAACACCGCCTCGGCGACCTGGGAGATCACCGGGTTCTGGACATAGCCGGAGCCGAGCGGGACGCCGTTGTGGATCAGGTCGGTGGCCGGGTTCTCGGCCATGCGGACCTTGGTGGTCATGGCGAGGACGATGATGCCGCAGAACATGGTGACGGCCAGCAGGCCCATCATCGCGAGCGTGGTCGCCGCGTTCTTCGACTTGGGCTTGCGGAAGGCCGGGACGCCGTTGGAGATGGCCTCCACACCGGTGAGTGCGGCACAGCCGGAGGAGAAGGCCCGCAGCAGCAGGAAGACCAGGGCGAAGCCCGCGAGGCCCTGGTGCTCGGCCTTGATGTGGTAGTCGGCCGTCGGGGCGTGCATGGTGTCGCCGAGGACCAGGCCACGGAAGGCACCCCACGCGATCATGATGAAGACGCCGCCGACGAAGACGTACGTCGGGATCGCGAAGAGCTTGCCGGACTCCTTCACGCCGCGCAGGTTCATCAGGGTCAGCAGGACGATCACGACGACCGCGCACAGCACCTTGTGCTCGACCACGAAGGGGACCGCGGAGCCGAGGTTCTCGATGCCGGAGGCGATGGAGACGGCGACGGTCAGGACGTAGTCGACGAGCAACGCGCTGGCCACGGTGAGGCCGGCCCTGGGGCCGAGGTTGGTGGTGGCCACCTCGTAGTCGCCACCGCCGCTCGGGTAGGCGTGCACGTTCTGCCGGTAGGAGGCGACGACCGTGAACATCAGCACGACGACCGCGACGGCGATCCAGGGGCTGAAGTGGTAGGCCGACACGCCCGCGATGGACAGGACCAGCAGCACCTCCCCCGGCGCGTAGGCGACGGAGGACAGCGGGTCGGAGGCGAAGACGGGGAGGGCGATGCGCTTCGGCAGGAGCGTCTCGCCCAGCCGGTCACTGCGCAGTGCGCGCCCGATCAGGATCCGTTTGGGCACGTCGGTCAGTTTGGACACGACAGAGGATCGTAAGCCTTCGAACAGGCAACCGCCCACCCGGGACCCGTGTTCTGCCTCACGAGTGAAATCACAGGCGCCCTGGACTGCGGATTCCGTGGTCCGCGCGCCCTGCGTGTCTAGATGGCAGACCCCGCCTGTCACCGCCCTTCGGAGGTTCCATGCCCGCGACCGCAGAGCTGATCGGGGCGACCGTCGCCCTCCTCTGCCTCGGAATCCTGACCCTGTGCAGCGTGCGCAGCATCACGCGGCGGCGGATGCCGGCCGCGGTGATCCAGGAAACCCCGGCACAGGGGTGCCCGCCCCGAAGCGCACGTGTGTAGCTTTGGGCGTCGGTCTGAGACCCTGATGCTGAGCAGTAACTTTTTGGACACCGGAAGGACGGTCGTGCACATCGTCATCATGGGCTGCGGAAGAGTGGGTTCCGCTCTTGCCCAGACCCTGGAGCAACAGGGGCACACGGTCGCTGTGATCGACCAGGACCCCACCGCCTTCCGCCGGCTGGGCCCGGGATTCGGCGGCCGCCGGGTCACCGGCGTCGGCTTCGACCAGGACACCCTGCGCGAGGCGGGCATCGAGGAGGCAGGCGCCTTCGCCGCCGTCTCCAGCGGTGACAACTCGAACATCATCTCCGCGCGCGTGGCCCGCGAGATGTTCGGCGTGGAGAACGTGGCCGCCCGTATCTACGACCCCCGCCGCGCCGAGGTCTACCAGCGCCTGGGCATCCCGACCGTGGCCACGGTCCGCTGGACCGCCGACCAGATGCTGCGCCGCCTGCTGCCCTCGGGCGCCGAGCCGCTGTGGCGCGATCCCACCGGCGGTGTCCAGCTCGCCGAGGTGCACGCCTCCCCGAAGTGGGTCGGCCACAAGATCAGCAAGCTGCAGGACGAGACGGGCGTCCGCGTGGCGTTCCTGACCCGCCTGGGCGAGGCGATCCTGCCCACCTCCCAGACGGTGCTGCAGGAGGGCGACCTCGTACACGTGATGATGCGGCCGGACGACGTCGACAAGGTCGAGGCGGCGTTCGCCACCGGCCCGGAAGAGGAGGGCGGTCACTGATGAGGGTCGCCATTGCCGGAGCCGGCGCCGTCGGCCGCTCGATCGCGGGCGAGCTGCTGGAGAACGGCCACGAGGTCCTGCTCATCGACAAGGCCCCGACCGCCATCTCGGTGGAGCGGGTGCCGCAGGCGGAGTGGCTGCTGGCCGACGCCTGTGAGATCACGTCCCTGGACGAGGCAGCGCTCCAGCGCTGCAACGTCGCGATCGCCGCGACCGGCGACGACAAGGTCAACCTGGTCGTCTCGCTGCTCGCGAAGACGGAGTACGGCGTTCCGCGCGTCGTCGCCCGCGTGAACAACCCCAAGAACGAGTGGCTGTTCAACGAGTCCTGGGGCGTCGACGTGGCCGTCTCCACCCCGCGTCTGATGTCCGCCCTGGTCGAGGAGGCGGTGAGCGTCGGCGACCTGGTCCGCCTGCTCCGCTTCAGCCACGGGGACGCCAACCTCGTGGAGCTGACCCTGCCCGAGGAGTCGGCCCTGGCCGGCACCCAGGTCGGCGACGTGGAGTGGCCCGAGGACACCTCCCTGGTCACGATCATCCGCGGCACCCGCGTCCTGACCCCCTCCAAGGAGGACTCCCTGGAGCCGGGCGACGAACTCCTCTTCGTGGCCGCACAGGCCCGGGAGGAGCAGTTGGAGGAGCTGCTGTCGGTGCGTCGGGAAAGCTGATCCCACGAGAAGGGGCGCCCTTGCTGCCAAGGGCGCCCCTTCTCGTCGTACGACGGCTGTCTACGCCTCCCGGCGGTGCCGTCCGCCCGTCGGCTCGCCACCCTCGGCGGCCAGCGCGGCCTCGCGCTCCTTCTCGGCCTTCTCCTCCGCTTCCATCTCGGCGAAGACGTCGATCGGCGCGGGCGCCTTCGCCAGGAAGACCCAGGTGAGCCAGACCGCCAGCAGGAACGGCGGGATCTTCAGCGCGACCAGTACCCAGCCGAGCTTGGTGGTGTCGGACCACCAGTACAGCGGGAAGAGGATCGCGCACTTGGCGAGCAGGATCAGGCCCCAGGCCCAACTGGCCTTCGCGTAGGCCTTCTTCCGGCCGGGGTTGCGGGTGCGCCAGGAGAGGTTCTCCTTGAAGACCGGGCCGAGGATCAGGCCGATCAGGGGCACGCCGGCGAGGGTCGTGATGATGTAGGCCAGCGCCAGGCCCAGCGTGTAGAGCATGCCGGGGAGGTAGAAGTCCTTGGCGTTGCCCGTGAACATCGCGAACACGACACCGAAGGCCACGCCGAAGACACCGCTGAAGGCGTGTTTGACGGTGTCCTTGCGCACCAGCCGGACGACGACCAGCACCAGGGACAGGGCCAGCGCGGCGATCGCCGAGATGTGCAGGTCCTTGTTGACCGTGAAGATCGCGACGAAGAGGAGACCGGGCAGGACCGTCTCGACCATGCCGCGGACACCGCCGAACGCCTCGAACAGCGCGGCCTCGGTGACCGCGCGGGCGTCGTCCGACCGAGTCTGTTCGCTGTCTTCGGTCGGCTTGTCGAGGGACGTCACCGGCTACTCCCGTCCGAGGGGTCGCAGTTCGTATTTCGGGTTGAAGAGCACCCGGCGGCCCCGGCTCATCGAGATCCGGCCCGATGCGATCAGCTTGCGCCCCGGTTCTATGCCCACGATGGAACGCCTGCCGAGCCACACCACGTCCAGCGCGGCGGAGCCGTCGAACAGCTCCGCCTCCAGGGCCGGGACTCCGGCACGCGGACGCAGGGTGACCGTGCGCAAGGTACCAGTTACGGTGACGATCTGTCGGTCCAGACAGTCACCGATCCGGGTACAGCCGGTCGTCTCGGCATCCTCCCGCAGCTCCTCGGACTCCAGGTCCTCCTGCGAGGAGGAGAGCCGGTCGAGCAGGCGCCGGAACCGGCCGGCCGGCTTTTCGGAACGAGGAACAGCAGTCATATCTGAAGCGTACCGGGGCGCGCCCACACCGCCGTAGCGCAGCTCACTTCTCGAATCGACAGCCCATGCCCGGCTCAGTGATGCAGCATCCCCCGGGGGGCAACCCCCGGACCCCCCGGACCCCCGGCCGCCCTGCCGCTCACCTCTCGAACCGGTAGCCCATCCCCGGCTCGGTGATGAAGTGCTTCGGATGCGACGGGTCCGCCTCCAGCTTCCTACGCAGCTGGGCCATGTACACGCGCAGGTAGTTGGTCTCCGTGCCGTACGACGGCCCCCACACCTCCTGCAGCAGCTGCTTCTGGCTGACCAGGCGGCCGGTGTTGCGGACCAGCACCTCCAGCAGATGCCACTCGGTCGGGGTGAGGCGGACGTCCTTGCCGGAGCGGTTGACCTTCTTCGCGGCCAGGTCGACGGTGAAGCCCTCGGTCTCCACGGTCGTCACATCGTCCTCGCCGGGCCCGACCGGCTCGGCCCGGCGTACAGCGGCCCGCAGCCGGGCCAGCAGCTCGTCCATGCCGAAGGGCTTGGTGACGTAGTCGTCGGCGCCCGCGTCCAGTGCCTCGACCTTCTCGTCGGAGGAGTGCCGGGCGGACAGCACCAGGATCGGCACCCGGGTCCAGCCGCGCAGCCCCTTGATCACCTCGACGCCGTCCATGTCCGGCAGGCCCAGGTCGAGGACGACCGCGTCGGGGTGGCGGGAGGCGGCTAGTTCGAGGGCGGTCCTGCCGTCGGGGGCCGCGTCGACCTCGTACTTGCGCGCCTTGAGGTTGATCACGAGGGCGCGCACGATCTGCGGCTCGTCGTCGACCACGAGCACCCGGGTCATGGGGCCTGCCTTTCTGGTTCTGTGCCGGCCTCCCCGACGGGGAGGGGCACGGGACGTGATCCTGCCGCGCGGAGGCTGAGGACCATGGTGAGTCCGCCGCCCGGCGTGTCCTCGGCGTTCAGGGTGCCTCCCATGGCCTCGGCGAAGCCGCGGGCGACCGCGAGGCCGAGGCCGACCCCGGCGCCGCGCGGGGCGTCGCCGTAGCGCTGGAAGGGCTCGAAGATACGGTCCTTCGCCTCGTCCGGGACCCCGGGTCCGCGGTCCACGACGCGTACCTCGACCCGGTCGACCAGGGCGCTGGCGGACACCAGGACGCGCTGCCTGGACGGGCTGTACTTGACGGCGTTCTCCACCAGGTTGGCCACGGACCGCTCCAGCAGCCCGGGGTCGACCGCGACCATGGGCAGCGTCTCGGGGACGTCCAGCTCGACGCTGTCCTCGGGTACGCCGCCCAGGGCCATCGGGACCACCTCGTCCACGTCGATCTCGCGGATCAGCGGGGTGACGGTGCCGGTCTGCAGGCGGGACATGTCGAGGAGGTTGCCGACGAGGTGGTCGAGCCGGTCGGCGCCCTCCTCGATGCCCTCCAGCAGCTCCGCCTGGTCCTCCTCGGACCAGGCCACGTCGTCGGAGCGCAGCGAGGAGACCGCGGCCTTGATCGCGGCCAGCGGTGTGCGCAGGTCGTGGCTGACGGCGGCGAGCAGGGCGGTGCGGATGCGGTTGCCCTCGGCGAGCGTGCGGGCCTGGTCGGCCTCCTCCTGGAGGCGCCGACGGTCCAGGACGACGGCGGCCTGGGCGGCGAATGCGGCGAGCACCCGGCGGTCCTCGGCGGGCAGCACCCGGCCGGTGAGGGCGAGCGCGATGTGGTCGCCCACCGGTACGTCGACGTCGGCGTCCTCGGGCCGCTCCAGGGGCCGCCCGAAGCCGGCGCGGCCCGCGCAGGTCCACGGCTCGACGTCGCCCGCGCGCTCCAGCAGGGCCGCCGACTCCATTCCGAAGGTCTCCCGGACCCGCTCCAGCAGCTCCTCCAGGCCGGTCTCGCCGCGCAGCACGTTCCCGGCGAGGAAGGAGAGGATCTCGGACTCCGCGCGCAGCCGGGCCGCCTGATGGGTGCGGCGGGCCGCCAGGTCCACCACCGACGCGACCGAGACGGCGACCCCGAAGAAGATCGCGATGGCGACGATGTTCTTCGGGTCGGCGATGGTCAGCCGGTGCAGGGGCGGGGTGTAGTAGTAGTTCAGCAGCAGGGAGCCGAAGGCTGCCGAGGCCAGGGCGGGCAGCAGACCGCCGAGCAGGGCCGCCGCGACCGTGACGGCGAGGAACAGCAGCATGTCGTTGGCGAGGCCGAGGTCGACGGTGTTCAGCAGCACCGCGAAGATCAGCGGACCGGCCAGCCCCACCAGCCAGCCCCAGAGGATCCGGGCCCGGCCGAGCCGCGCGCCCCGGGCGACGGGCAGCCCGCGGCCCTTGGCGACCTGGCCGTGGGTGACGATGTGGACGTCGAGGTCGGGTCCGGAATCCCGGGCGACCGTGGCGCCGACGCCGGGCCCGAAGACGTACTGCCAGGCCTTGCGGCGCGAGGAACCCAGCACGATCTGGGTGGCGTTGACGCCGCGCGCGAAGTCGAGCAGCGCGGCCGGTATGTCGTCGCCCACGACATGGTGGAAGGTGCCGCCGAGGTCCTCCACGAGGGTGCGCTGGACGGCCAGCTCCTTCGGGGAGGCCGAGGTCAGCCCGTCGCTGCGGGCTATGTAGACCGCGAGCACCTCGCCGCCGGCGCCCTTCTCGGCGAGCCGGGCGGCACGTCGTATCAGGGTGCGTCCCTCGGGGCCGCCGGTCAGGCCGACGACGATCCGCTCGCGCGAGCCCCAGATCGCCGACACCCGGTGTTCGCTGCGGTACTCGGTCAGGTACTCGTCGACCCGGTCGGCCACCCACAGCAGCGCCAGCTCGCGCAGGGCGGTGAGGTTGCCGGGCCGGAAGTAGTTGGACAGCGCCGCGTCGACCTTGTCGGGCTGGTAGATGTTGCCGTGCGCCATCCGGCGGCGCAGCGCCTCGGGCGACATGTCGACCAGCTCGATCTGGTCGGCCCGCCGTACGACCTCGTCGGGCACCGTCTCCCGCTGCCGCACCCCGGTGATCGACTCGACCACGTCGCCGAGCGACTCCAGGTGCTGGATGTTGACGGTGGAGACCACGTCGATCCCGGCGGCCAGCAGCTCTTCGACGTCCTGCCAGCGCTTGGCGTTGCGGGAGCCGGGGATGTTGGTGTGGGCGAGTTCGTCCACGAGGGCGACGGCGGGGGCGCGCCGCAGCACCGCGTCGACGTCCATCTCGCCGAAGGTGCTGTCCCGGTACTCCAGCTGCCGGCGCGGGACGTGCTCCAGGCCGTGCAGCATGACCTCGGTGCGCGGGCGGCCGTAGTGCTCCACGTACGCCACGACGCAGTCGGTGCCCCGCTCGATACGGCGGTGCGCCTCCGACAGCATCGCGTAGGTCTTGCCCACGCCCGGTGCCGCACCGAGGTAGATCCGAAGCTTCCCGCGTCCCATGGCCCCATTGTCTTCCGGTCACTGCTGCCCACGCAGCGTCGACCTTACGGCCAGCGATGCGGACAAATCGGACGATGGCCCGGTCAACAGGGGTCTTTGACGCAACTCTGACGGGCCTGACAGCCTCAGCGCCGCACGATCTCGCCGTCACGCAGCTCCAGCACCCGGTCGGCCAGGTCGAGCAGGGTGGCGTCGTGCGTGGCGACCCAGGCTGTCGTCCGCTCGCTGTGCACGACGACCCGCAGCAGCTCCATGACGGCGTGGCCGGTCTCGGCGTCCAGCCGGCTCGTCGGCTCGTCGGCGATCAGCAGGGCGGGGCGGTTGGCGAGGGCGCGGGCGATAACGACCCGCTGCTGCCGACCGCCGGACAGCTCGCCCGGCCGCTGGGCCGCGTCGTCGGCGAGAGCGACGAGGGAGAGCAGCAGGTCGACGCGTTCTTCGCGCTCGCGCGGATCGGTCCGGCGCAGCCGCAGGGGCACGCCGACGTTCTCCGCGGCGGCGAGGAGGGGGATGAGCCCGAAGGACTGGAAGACGAATCCGATCCGGTCCCGGCGCAGCTGAAGCAGCCCGCGCTCGCCCAGCCCGGCCAGGTCCCGCCCGTCGACCTCGACCCGTCCCCGGTCGGGGGTGTCGGCGCAGGCTGTGGACGGCGGCGGCGCCGCGCCCGTAGGACCTGTGGACGTCCTCGACGCGCACCATGGCACCGGTGACCACCTGACCGCCCCTACAGCCTCCCCCGTCGACCGGGCGCCGGTATCTCCGTGTGCGGCAGCGGCCGAAAGGGGCGCGGGGCTGTATTGATGTGCGGCTCCGCCGCGTGGGCGCGACCCGTCACACGAGACCTGCACCCGGCAACGGCCGGCCACCTCAACGGCGCGGATCCACGTGAAACGGGCCGCGCCTCTCAGAGGCACGGCCCGTGATCCCACTGCTGAACCCAGCGGTCTAGCGAACTTCGGTGATCTCCGGTCCCCGCTGCAGCTGGCCCATGCCGCCGGAGAAGCGCGAGCCCTCCTCCTGCTGGACGCCCTCGGGAACCATCTGGGCGTCGTTCGGCAGCTTCAGGACGATCGGGTCACGGGGCGCCATCGGGCCCTCGCCGCGGACCACGACCGTGTCCCGGAAGATCTGCTCGAGCAGACCGGCCGCCTGCGGCTGCACCGCGCCCTGGCCGGAGATCACACCACGCAGGAACCAGCGCGGGCCGTCCACACCGACGAACCGCACGACCTGGAAGCCGCCGGTGCCGTCCGGCAGCTGCACCGGAACCTGGGCGCGCAGCTCCCAGCCCAGCGGGCCCTCGACCTCGTCGACGATGCCACCCTGCTGGGTGATGCCGCCCGCGATCTCCTCGCGGACCTCGCCCCAGATGCCCTCGTGCTTGGGCGCGGCGAAGGCCTGGAGCTGGATGGCGCTGTCGCGCAGTACGACGGTCGCCGCGACGATCGCGTCACCGGCGACCTCGACCCTGAGCTCCATGCCGTCGACGCCCGGCACGAAGAGACCGCCGAGGTCGACACGCCCCTCACCCGGGTCGCGCACCTCCTCGCTGTCCCACGGCCCGTCGGGCCGGGGCCCGGGCTCCAGCCGGACGCGGTCACGCCCAGCCTCTTCCTCGTCCGCCTCGGTGTCGACGCTGTCGACGACCTGCTCGGCCTCGCCGGCCGCGTCCTCGGCGGCACCCTTCTTCTTGCGACGTCCGAACACGTCACTGTCCTTCCCGGTCGGATACGACCGAAGCGTATCGATTCCCACCCGTCGTGCCGCCCATGGCGGCAGGACCGCTTGAGCCGCTTTCGCCGCCCACCGCGGCATGGCCGCCGGTGGACCCGAAGCCCCCTTCGGCCCGCACCGAGCCGGGAAGTTCCGCGACCTCCCGGAAGCGGACCCTCTCGACCTGCTGGACGACCAGTTGGGCAATCCGGTCGAAGCGCTCGAACCGCACGGCCTCGCGCGGGTCGAGATTCACCACGATCACCTTGATCTCCCCACGGTACCCGGCATCAACCGTCCCTGGGGCATTCACGAGCGCGACACCGCAGCGGGCGGCCAGGCCGGAACGCGGGTGCACGAAGGCCGCGTACCCCTCCGGAAGGGCGATCGACACGCCCGTGGGCAACACCGCCCGCTCACCGGGCTTGAGCTCGCAGGCCTCGGTGGTGCGCAGATCGGCCCCGGCGTCCCCCGGGTGCTCGTACGCCGGAAGCGGTACGTCCGGGTCTACGCGGCGGAGCAGCACGTTCAGGGGATCGCGGTGCACGGGGCTCGGATGGTGCTCGGTGCTCACGGAGTCGTCGGCGCCTTCGTGGTTGTGGTCGGGGCTCGCGGGGTTGTCGGCGGTCACGGGTTCACCTCGAAGGCGCGGGCCCGCCGGATCTGGTCCGGGTCGCTCATGGCGGCCTGGATCTCCTCCCGGCGGCCGTGGTCGATGAAGTGGTCGACCTTCACCTCGATGAAGAGGGCGTCGGCACGGACGGCGACGGGCCCGTCGGGGCCGCCGATGCGCCCGGTGGCGGTGGAGTAGATCTTCCGCCCGGCGACGGCCGTGATCTCGGCCTCCAGGTACAGCGTGGTGCCCACCGGGACCGGCCGCACGAAGTCGGTCTCGAGCCGTCCGGTGACGGCGATGGTCCGCAGCAGCCAGTTCAGCGAGCCGAGGGTCTCGTCGAGGGCGGTGGCCAGCACTCCGCCGTGCGCGAGGCCCGGGGCGCCCTGGTGGGCGGGCTGGACGGTGAACTCGGCGGTCAGCGAGACACCCTCACCTGCGCGGGCCTCCAGGAGCAGCCCGTGCGCCTGCTCGTGGCCGCAACCGAAACACTGTTCGTAGTGGGCACCGAGAAGCTCGCCGGGTGCGGGAGCATCGGGGTGCCGTACCGGCGTCACGGCGTCGGCGGGAGGCTGAAGAGCTGCGGAACTACCACTCACAGCCGCAGACCTTACCCGCGCATCAGCCGTATCCCGATACCGTGCCAAGCTTGGCCCCATGCAGCTCTCCGCCACCCCCTACGAAGAACGCCTCACCGCCCCCCGCTCGTGGTGGCTGATCAGCTTCCTCGTGGGCGTCTCGTTCGCCCTGATCCTGCTCCCGTTCGGCACCCTGCCGCTGCTCGGCGGCCTGGTCGGCGGTACGGCCGCGGCCGCGGTGGTGGCCAGCGCCTACGGCTCCCTGCGCATTCGTGTCGTGGGCGACTCCCTGATCGCGGGCGAGGCGAAGATCCCGGTCTCGGCGCTCGGCGACTCGGAGATCCTGGACCCGGAGGAAGCCCGCGCCTGGCGCACGTACAAGGCCGACACCCGCGCCTTCCTGCTGCTGCGTGCCTACATCCCCAGGGCCCTGCGCGTGGAGGTCACGGACCCGCAGGACCCGACGCCGTACCTGTACCTGTCGACGCGCGAGCCGGAACGGCTGGCGGCGGCCATCGAGGCGGCGAAGAACCAGCAGGCATAGCCGAGGGCGGGGACGTCAGTCCCCCCACTCCTCGGGAGGCTCGGCCAGTTTCAGTGGCTCTGCGGGCTTCTCCAGAGGCGGCAGTTCCGGCAGTGCTTCCCACGGCACCTGAATCTTCCGCAGGTCCGCGCGAATCCGTGCAGCGAGTCTCTTGGTGTCGCGGCGGTTCATGACCGCCCCCACCGCTGCGCCCACCATGAACGGCATGAGGTTGGGCAGGTCCCGGACCACCCGCTTCATGATCTGCTGGCGCAGCTCGCGTTTCATCTGGCCCCCGAGGGCCGTGTTGACCGTCGACGGCTTCATCACGTCGATCCCGCGCTCCCCCGACCAGGAGGACAGATACGCGGTACTGCGGGCCTTCAGGTTCCCCGGCGGCCGTACGCCGTACACCTCGTGCAGCTCGGCAATGAGTTTCAGCTCGATCGCGGCGACCCCGGTGATCTCCGCGGCCAGCTCCGTCGGCATGGCCGGCGGCACCGGCAGCATCGCCGCCGCCCCGACCCCGGCCCCGACCGTGGAGGTCGCGCCGGCCGCGCCCGCCACCAGCTTGTCGGCGAGCTGCTCGGGCCCCAGGCCCGGGAACTGCCTGCGCAGCGCCGCGAGGTCGCGTACGGGGATACGCGGGGCGATCTCGATGATCCGGTCCGCGAGGTACGCCAGCCCCGCCCGAGCGCCGCTGCCGCCCTTACGGGCGCCTTCCCGGGCCAGCTGCCAGGCCCTGTCCCGGATCACCGCGGCCCGTCGCCATGCGACGGGCGCGGCTTGCCGAGCCGACGTCGACAGGCCGCCTGGGCCGGACGCCGGTTCGAGCGAGGCTCCCGCACTGGATGAGCCCCGCTCGTCGTCACGCGCGCCTTGCGGGCCGCTGGACGGCCCTTTGTCCGCTCCCGGCAGAAGGAAGCGGCGCTTCCGTGGAGGGGTCGAGCCAGTCACGGCCGACCCGTCCTCAGTCGCAGTCGCGGCAGATCGGCTGACCGTTCTTCTCTCGGGCCAGCTGGCTGCGGTGATGCACCAGGAAGCAGCTCATGCAGGTGAACTCGTCCTGCTGCTTGGGCAGCACACGGACGGCCAACTCCTCGTTCGAGAGGTCGGCGCCCGGCAGTTCGAGGCCCTCAGCGGCCTCGAACTCGTCGACGTCCACCGCGGAGGTGGACTTGTCGTTCCGGCGAGCCTTCAGCTCTTCGAGGCTGTCCGAGTCAACGTCATCGTCGGTCTTGCGTGGAGTGTCGTAATCGGTTGCCATGTCGCTCTCCCCCTCTGGGTGTCTGCGGTGTCTCCAGCGCACGTAACGCGTGAGAGGCCGGACTTGTGCCCGACCTGAGGCGGAGATTTTGCCTCACATCAAGGTCTGTTACTCAATCGACACCCAATCCGATCTCCCAAGAGTGATCGGCTTGGATGGCGGTGAGGACCGTACACGGTTTGAATGTCGCACCTCAAAGGCGCCTCACCGTGTACTTCCCGTGATCAAGAGCCCTGAAAACCAGGATTTTCCCGGCTTTACGGCTCCTGTCATGATCACGGAGAGTACATGGCTGAAAATCCGCCCATGTGATCGATCACACAGGAAAAACCTCACTGGGTGCTCAGAAAATTCCGCGCAAAGCGAACATCCTCCGCGAGTGTCGGATTCTGGTCACAGCGGCAGGGTGACGCGCATCACCAGGCCGCCGCCCTCGCGGGGCTGCGCAGCGATGTGGCCGCCGTGCGCGCGGGCCACGGACCGGACGATGGACAGGCCCAGGCCCACGCCCTTGTCGCTGCCCGTACGCTCCGTACGCAGCCGTCTGAAGGGCTCGAAGAGGTTGTCGATCTCGTACGCCGGCACGACCGGCCCGGTGTTCGAAACGGTGAGCACCGCCTGCTGGTGCTCGACCTCCGTGGTGACCTCTACCCAGCCGTCCTCGGGAACGTTGTAGCGCACCGCGTTCTGGAGGAGGTTCAGCGCGATCCGCTCCAGCAGCACTCCGTTGCCCTGCACCACGGCGGGCTTGCGCTCACCGCGGATCTTGACGCCCTTGGCCTCGGCCTCGGCATGCACCTGGTCGATGGCCTGGGTGGCCACCTCGGCCAGGTCGACCGGTTTGCGCTCGACGATCTGGTTGTCGCTGCGGGCGAGCAGCAGCAGGCCCTCGACGAGCTGCTCGCTGCGCTCGTTGGTGGCCAGCAGCGTCTTGCCGAGCTGTTGCAGCTCCACCGGCGCGTTCGGGTCGGACAGGTGTACTTCCAGGAGCGTGCGGTTGATCGCGAGCGGCGTGCGCAGCTCGTGGGAGGCGTTGCCGACGAAGCGCTGCTGGGCCGTGAAGGCCCGCTCCAGCCGCTCCAGCATGTCGTCGAAGGTGTCCGCCAGCTCCTTCAGCTCGTCGTCCGGTCCGTCCAGCTCGATCCGGCGGGACAGGTCCGAGCCGGCCACCTGGCGGGCGGTGCGGGTGATCCGGCCGAGCGGGGACAGCACGCGGCCCGCCATCGCGTAGCCGAACGCGAAGGCGATCACGGCGAGGCCCAGCAGGGCCAGCAGCGAGCGGCTGAGCAGGTCGTCCAGGGCCGCTTGGCGCTGCTGGTCGACGCAGTGGCTGATCGCGTCGTTGAAGTCCGCGAGCGGCAGGCTGGTCGTGTTGATCGCGGGGCAGTTGTCGCTGGAGACCTTGAGCCCCTGGAAGCTGACGATCTTGAACAGCGGCTGGTTGCCCGTGCTGATCGCCTGTGCGGCCAGCAGATAGATGATCGACAGCAGCAGGATGCCTGCGATCAGGAACATGCCGCCGTACAGCAGCGTGAGCCGTATCCGGATGGTCGGGCGCAGCCACGGGAAGGGGGGCTGCGGCCTGCGGGGGTCCCAGGTGGGTTTCGGGGGCGCCTGAGGCGGCGCGGGGGTCGCGGCCACGGGGATCAGATCCGGTAACCGGAGCCGGGCACGGTGACGATGACGGGCGGCTCACCGAGCTTGCGGCGCAGCGTCATCACCGTCACGCGCACCACGTTGGTGAACGGGTCGGTGTTCTCGTCCCAGGCCTTCTCCAGCAGCTGCTCGGCCGAGACGACCGCGCCCTCGCTGCGCATGAGCACCTCCAGCACCGCGAACTCCTTGGGCGCGAGCTGGACCTCCTTGCCGTCGCGGAAGACCTCGCGGCGGTTCGGGTCGAGCTTGATGCCGGCACGCTCCAGGACCGGCGGCAGGGGCACGCTCGTACGGCGTCCGAGCGCGCGCACGCGCGCGATCAGCTCACTGAACGCGAACGGCTTGGGCAGATAGTCGTCGGCGCCGATCTCCAGGCCCTCGACGCGGTCGCTGACGTCACCGGACGCGGTGAGCATGAGCACGCGCGTGGGCATGCCCAGCTCCACGATCTTGCGGCAGACGTCGTCGCCGTGCACGAGCGGGAGGTCGCGGTCGAGGACGACCACGTCGTAGTCGTTGACGCCGATGCGCTCCAGGGCAGCCGCACCGTCGTACACGACGTCGACGGCCATGGCCTCCCGGCGCAGTCCGGTGGCCACCGCATCGGCGAGCAGTTGCTCGTCCTCGACGACGAGTACGCGCACGTCGCTTGTCCTTCCTGTGTCCACCCGCGTAGCGCGCAGTGAGCGCGGGCGGGCAGGGATGTCCGTGGGATGGTGACCTCCATCCTGCCCTTTTCGGCCATAAGTCGGCTGTAAGACGGGGTCCGGGCCGCAGGGATCCGGGCGCTGGGGCGGGAATGCGAGATTTTCTCCTCCGGTTAGGTTTCCGTGGAAGGGAGCGGGGGGAGGACGGCTTTACACCCCGCGATCACGCTCTGCACGTGCCGCAGCACCATGCGGTACTTCGCGATCCGCTTCCACGGAGCGGGCGTGGGTGTCCGGCACCGTCGCCGCCCGGCAGGGCAGCGCTGGGCACCTGCGAGAAACGTGATCGTTCCTCCCGAATCGGCACATCCCCGTGCCACCGACCCACGACCCAGGACGAGGGGGCGCAGCATGGACGCATTCACCGCAGGACTTCTGCAGCGCATAAGGACGACTGAGTCCGACCTGTCGCGGGCTCGTGACGAGGGCGACGACTTCCTCGTCGAGGTGGAGCAGGCCGAGCTCGACGACCTGCGCCGCCTCGCCGCCGAACACGGTGTGGAGGTCGGCGCGTCACGCGTCTGATCTGATCGACCCGAAGCACAAGCCAGGACCCCGGCGAATCCAGCGCCGGGGTCCTGTTTGTCGCCCGCCTCCGCCGCCGACGTGCGCTCCTCCGCCGACCAGTGCCTCTGCGCCGACGCGCGCTCATCTGCCGGCCAGTGCTTTTGCCGCCGACTAGCACCTCTCCGCAGACCAGCACCCCTCCGCCGGCCAGCACCTGTCCGCCGCTGGCCGCTATCCCGCCAACCAGCAGCTTTTTCCCGCCGACCGGGACCTCTCCGCTGGGCCAGCAGCTCTACTCCGCAGGCCGGGCCGTGCCGTGGCCTGCGGCCTCTCCAGGCCGACAAGGACCACTCCGCCAGCCAAAGGCACTGGGGTGGCCGAGGGTCTCTCTTGGCCAACCAGGAGCTCCCCGCGAGCCAAGGCCAACCCGCCAGCAGAGAGATACTCCCCGCCGACCAGGACGACCCCGCCTGCCAACAGCCCCACTGCACCAGCCAAGCCCATTGCGACGGCCGACGGTCTCTCCCCAGCCGACCGGGAGCTCCCCGCGAGCCAAGGCCATTTCACCGGCAGACAGCTACTCCCCGCCAACCAGGACCACCCCAGCCAACAGCCCCACTCCGCCAGCCAAGCCCATTGCGACGGCCGACGGTCTCTCCCCAGCCGACCGGGAGCTGCCCGCCAGCCAAGGCCATCCCCTTGACCGACAGCCCCTCCCCGCCGGCCAGAGCCTCTCCCCAGGCCAGCAGCTTCCCTCCCTCGACCGAGCCCTTCGTCGACGGAGCCCGCCCCGCCAGCCGCAGCCCTTCTCCGCCGCGACGGCGCTCGGCCGCGACGGCGGTGATCGGCGGTGCCGGGGGCCGCTCGGCCGCCGTCAGTCGTGCGCAGCGTGGCAGGCGCGGCCGCCGTCAGGCGTGCGGGGCAGGGCGGGTGGAGCCGCTGTCAGTCGTGCCAGGCGCCGAAGTCCTCCAGTAGGTGCTGGAGGGGCTCGAAGACCCCGGGGGCAGCGGCGACCGTCAGGTCGCGTGACGGCCGCTCTCCGGGCCGCCCACCGGTCAGAGCGCCCGCCTCCCGGGCGATCAGGTCGCCCGCGCCGAAGTCCCAGGCGTTCAGCCCGCGCTCGTAGTACCCGTCCAGCCGGCCGCAGGCCACATCGCACAGGTCGACCGCCGCCGAGCCGCTGCGCCGGATGTCGCGCAGCAGTGGGATGAGCCGCGCGGCCACCTGTGCCTGGTGAACTCGGACCTCGGCGACGTAGTTGAACCCGGTGGAGACCAGGGCCTGGTCCAGTGGGGGCGCGGGGCGGCAGGACAGCGCGCGCTCGCCCTCCCACGCGCCCGTGGCCCAGGCGCCGCCGCCGCGCACCGCGTGGTACGTCTCGCCGCGCATCGGGGCCGCGACCACCCCGACGACGGTCTCCCCGTCCTGCTCGGCCGCGATGGACACGGCCCAGGTCGGCAGGCCGTACAGGTAGTTGACGGTGCCGTCGAGCGGGTCGATCACCCAGCGGATGCCGCTGGTGCCCTCGGTGTCGGCGCCCTCCTCGCCGAGGAAGCCGTCATCGGGGCGGTGGCCGGAGACCAGATCGGTGATCAGCTTCTCCGCGGCGATGTCCATCTCGGTGACGACGTCGATCGGGCTCGACTTGGTCCTGGCCACCGCCAGATCGGCCGGACGGCCGTCCCGCAGCAGCTCACCGGCGCGGCGGGCGGCCTCCCGGGCCAGGTCGAGCAGTTCCCTGTGCAGAGCGTCGGTCACGGGTCTCCTCACGCGTAGGGGCTGTCGGCGCCCGCGGCGGCCGGACGGGGGGCACGGGCCGGGCAGCAGCCGACCGGGCAGAGGTTGTGGCTCGCGCCGAGCGCACCCAGGGCGCACGGCGTGACCTCCTGCCCGCTCTCTACTGCGGCCCGCTCAAGGATCAGCTCGCGGATCGCCGCGGCGAACCGCGGGTCGGCGCCCACGGTGGCCGAGCGGCGCACCGGCAGTCCCAGCTCCTCGGCCTTGGCCGTGGCCTCCGTGTCGAGGTCGTAGAGGACCTCCATGTGGTCCGAGACGAAGCCGATGGGCGCCATGACGACGGCCGGGGCGCCCTGGGCGTGCTGCTCCTCCAGGTGGTCGCAGATGTCCGGCTCCAGCCAGGGAATGTGCGGGGCCCCGGAGCGGGACTGGTAGACGAGCCGCCAGGGATGGTCGGCGCCGGTGCGCTCGCGGACGGCGTCGGCGATCAGCTGGGCGACGTCCAGGTGCTGCTCGACGTACGCGCCGCCCTCCCCGTGGGCCTCGACCGGGCCGGAGGTGTCGGCGGCGGCGGTCGGGATGGAGTGGGTGGTGAAGGCGATGTGGGCGCCGTCGCGGACGTCCTCGGGCAGGTCGGCGAGGGAGCGCAGCACGCCGTCGGTCATGGGCTCGACGAAGCCGGGGTGGTTGAAGTAGTGCCGCA
Organism: Streptomyces cellostaticus; assembly: GCF_001513965.1. Lineage (GTDB taxonomy): Bacteria > Actinomycetota > Actinomycetes > Streptomycetales > Streptomycetaceae > Streptomyces > Streptomyces cellostaticus. The sequence goes on from NZ_KQ948030.1 coordinate 128,713, forward strand.
GCTTGTCGATCCGGGGCAGCTCCAGGCCCTCGGCCTCCAGCGCGGCCAGCGCGTCGGCGAGGTTCTCGCGGTACTGGCGGCAGCCCGAGTAGGAGGCGTAGGCGCTGGTGGCGAGCACCAGGATGCGGCAGCGGCCGTCGGCGACCATCTCGCGCAGGGTGTCCGTCAGGTACGGCGCCCAGTTGCGGTTGCCCCAGTAGACCGGCAGGTCCAGGCCGTGCTCGGCGAAGTCCTTGCGCAGGGCGTCCAGCAGGGCGCGGTTCTGGTCGTTGATGGGGCTGACCCCGCCGAACAGGAAGTAGTGCTGCCCGACTTCCTTGAGGCGTTCCTTGGGGATGCCACGCCCGCGCGTGACATTCTCGAGGAACGGGACCACGTCGTCGGGGCCTTCGGGGCCGCCGAACGAGAGCAGGAGCAGGGCGTCGTAGGGGGTGGCATCGAGCGCGTCTGGCATGGCTCGATCCTGCCACCCGGCACTGACAGCCGGGCAACAGCGGGATGAAGAGTCGGGTTCCAGGCGGTTTAGTCCGGTATTTCCGGCTGAGATTCCTGGTGCAATTAGGGTCCCCTAACTTGTAAGCTGTATCAGCCGCATTCGCGCCTTACCGAACGCCCCGGAGACCACGTGCCCAGCCCGTACCGCGCCCTGTTCGCCGAGCCCGGCACCAAGGGCTTCTCCGCCGCGGGATTCCTCGGCCGGATGCCGCTGTCCATGATGGGCATCGGCGTGGTCACGATGGTCTCGCAGCTCACCGGGCGCTACGGCCTCGCGGGCGCGCTGTCGGCCACCATCGCCCTGTCCGCCGCCGCGATCGGGCCGCAGATATCCCGGCTGGTGGACCAGCACGGCCAGCGCCGGGTCCTGCGCCCCGCGACCCTGGTGGCGCTCCTGGCCGCCGCCGGGCTGCTGCTCGCCGCGCATCTCGGGTGGCCGGACTGGGTGCTGTTCGTCTGCGCGGCCGGCATCGGTTCGGTGCCGAGCCTGGGCGCGATGATCCGGGCCCGCTGGGCGGCCCTGTACGGCGGGACACCGAAGCTCCATACCGCCTACTCGTTCGAGTCGGTCGTCGACGAGGTCTGCTTCATCTTCGGGCCGATCACCTCCATCGGCCTGTCCACGGCCTGGTTCCCGGAGGCGGGCCCCCTGCTGGCCGCCTGCTTCCTGGCCGTCGGCGTCTTCTGGCTGACCGCCCAGCGTGCCACCGAGCCGGAGCCGCACCCGCGCGAGCGGGACGGCGACGGCAGCGCGCTGCGCTCGGCCGGGCTCCAGGTGCTGGTGGCGACCTTCGTGGCCACGGGGACGATCTTCGGGTCGGTCGACGTGGTCACCGTGGCCTTCGCCGACGAGCAGGGCCACAAGGCGGCCGCGAGCCTGGTGCTGGCGCTGTACGCGGCCGGCTCCTGCGTGGCCGGCGTGGTCTTCGGACTGCTGCGCTTCGCCGGGGCGCCGGAACGTCGCTGGTTGCTGGGCGTAGGGGCGATGGCCGTGAGTATGATCCCACTCCTACTGGTCGGAAACCTGCCGCTTCTGGCCGTGGCGCTGTTCGTTGCGGGGCTGTCCATCGCGCCGACGATGATCACGACGATGTCCCTCATCGAAGAGCACGTACCTCGCGCGAAACTCACCGAGGGCATGACCTGGGTGAGCACCGGCCTCGCGGTCGGGGTCGCGGTCGGCTCCTCCGTGGCCGGCTGGGTGATCGACGCAGCCGGAGCGCGCGCCGGGTACGGGGTTCCGGCCGCGTCCGGGGCCGTCGCGGTCGCGGTCGGTTTCCTCGGGTACCGCCGGCTCCGCAGGCCGGCCGCGGGTCGGGGAGGCACCGTTGAGCACCACAGCGAGCGCGAAGAACGGCACCTGGCGTAACTGGGGCGGCAATGTCGCCGCCCGCCCCGCCCGGCAGGTGACGCCGGCCTCGATCGAGGAGCTGGCCGCGGCGGTGCGCCGGGCCGCCGAGGACGGCCTGAAGGTGAAGGCGGTCGGTACCGGGCACTCCTTCACGTCGATCGCCGCCACCGACGGTGTATTGATCCGCCCTCAACTGTTGACCGGGATTCGCAACATTGACCGGAAGGCCATGACCGTCACGGTCGAGGCGGGCACCCCGCTCAAGAGACTCAACGCGGCCCTGGCCCGCGAGGGCCTCTCGCTCACCAACATGGGCGACATCATGGAGCAGACCGTCTCCGGGGCCACGAGCACCGGCACACACGGCACCGGCCGGGAGTCCGGCTCCATCGCTGCCCAGATCAAGGCACTCGAACTCGTGACGGCGGACGGCTCGGTGCTCGCCTGCTCCGAGAAGGAGAATCCGGAGGTCTTCGCGGCCGCCCGGACAGGCCTCGGCGCGCTCGGTATCGTCACCGCGATCACCTTCGCCGTGGAGCCGCTCTTCCTGCTCACCGCGCGCGAGGAGCCGATGCCCTTCGAGCGGGTACTGGCCGAGTTCGATCAACTGTGGGCCGAGAACGAGCACTTCGAGTTCTACTGGTTCCCGCACACCGGCAGCACCAACACCAAGCGCAACAACCGCAGCGCGGGCCCCGAGCAGCCGGTGGGGCAACTGGCGGGCTGGTTCGAGGACGAGTTCCTCTCCAACGGCGTCTTCCAGGTGGCCCAGTGGGCCGGCCGGGCAGTGCCCGCGACCATTCCGGCGATCGCCCGGGTCTCCAGCAAGGCACTGTCCGCGCGGACGTACACGGACATCCCTTACAAGGTCTTCACCTCGCCGCGCCGGGTGCGCTTCGTGGAGATGGAGTACGCCGTCCCGCGCGCGGCCCTGGTCGAGACGCTGCGTGAGCTGAAGGCCATGGTCGAGCGCTCCGGCCTGCGCATCAGCTTCCCGGTCGAGGTGCGCACCGCCCCGGCCGACGACATCACCCTGTCCACCGCCTCCGGCCGGGACAGCGCGTACATCGCCGTCCACATGTTCCGTGGCACGCCCTACCAGGCCTACTTCACCGCCGCCGAGCGCATCTTCACCGCACACGAGGGCCGGCCGCACTGGGGCAAGGTGCACACCCGGGGCGCCGAGTACTTCGCCGAGGCGTACCCGCGCTTCGGTGAATTCACGGCGTTGCGGGACCGTCTTGACCCGGAACGGCTGTTCCAGAACGACTACTTGCGGAGGGTTCTGGGGGCGTAGGCGCCGCGGTGGACTCGCCAGGCATGGGCGTCGGGGTCGCCCCGTCGCCGTTCGGCTCCTCGTCCGGGGAGCCGCTCGGCGCGGGCGTCTTGGAGTGCGTCGTACCGCTGCCGCCGGAGGGGGTGCTGCCGCTCGCGGGCAGGTCCGGGGGAGACCAAGAGGGCGTGGTGTCGCCGGACTTCGACGGGGACGAGCCCCGGCCGGTGACCGCGTCACTGACCGTAGTCCCCCCGCCGCCACTGAAGCTGTCGCCGGACACCAGCTCGTACGCGGTGATGCCTGCCATGGTGACGCCGAAGACGAGGGCGGCCGCGAGGACCGGGCGCTTCCAGCTCTTCACGCGCGCGCGGTAGACGGTGCCCTCGGTGAACTCACCCGGCGCGGATGCCACTTGCTCCTTCGGCCGGGCGGCGACCGTGACCTCCCGGATCTGCTCCCCGGTGCGCCGGAAGAAGTGCTGGAAGAGGGTGCCGCCGCAGGTGGCGACGGTGCTGACGACTCCGGCGCCGAGGATCGTGCCGTACACCCCGAAGTACGAGGCCAGTTTGGCCGCCACGACCGCCGCCAGGGCGCCGCCCGCGACCTGAGGGACGGTCAGGTCGATCCGCCTTCGACCCGCATCGGCCTTTTCACGCATACCCGGAACTTGCCTTCCTTTCCCATGCTTGAAGGACATGGGGCGACCTACTGCACGAGAAAGGGACGTACGAACGAAACCATTAGTTCCGTTTCTGGGGATTGCGTGAAGTTCGCCACGTTCGTGATCACCGAAGCCGGTGATGGGCGGCCAAGTCGCACCCCTTGCCAGAAGTTGGGCGGCGCGCCGATCCACGCACGTGGTCCAAATGGAGTACTGTTGCGAGCCCTGGGTCCGGTCTCCCACCAGGGTGTCCGCGGCCTTGCAGGACCGCCGGGAGGGGGCTAGTTGCACAGGGTGACGGCTATGGTCACTTAGCGTTGCGAATAGGTAACCGTGCCATAACGGCGACCCAGGGCCCGTGCCCGACACGCCGGGCAACTCGGCAAGGTTGTGGCAGGCTGCACCCGGGCAGGCCACACTCGACTAGCGGAAGCAGCGACGCACGTGACGTCGGCAGGCACCACCCGGGAGGTCCCCATGCCCGAACTGCGTGTCGTGGCCGTCTCGAATGACGGCACACGGCTGGTGCTCAAGGCTGCCGACTCTACGGAGTACACGCTTCCGATCGACGAACGGCTGCGTGCCGCCGTGCGCGGCGACCGGCCCCGCCTCGGCCAGATCGAGATCGAGGTGGAGAGCCATCTCCGCCCCCGCGACATCCAGGCCCGTATACGTGCGGGTGCCTCCGCGGAAGAGGTCGCCCAGCTCGCCGGCATCCCCGTCGACCGGGTACGGCGCTTCGAGGGTCCCGTGCTGGCCGAGCGTGCCTTCATGGCCGAGCGGGCCCGCAAGACCCCGGTCCGCCGGCCAGGCGAGAACTCCGGTCCGCTGCTCGGCGAGACCGTCCAGGAGCGGCTGCTGCTGCGCGGCGCCGAGAAGGACACCGTGCAGTGGGACTCCTGGCGCCGCGACGACGGCACCTGGGAGGTCCTCCTCGTCTACCGGGTCGCGGGCGAACCGCACTCGGCGAGCTGGACGTACGACCCGCCCCGGCGGCTCGTCCAGGCCGTCGACGACGAGGCGCGCTCGCTGATCGGCGAGTCCGACGACCTCGCCGTGGCGGAGCCGAGTTTCCCGTTCGTCCCGCGCATCGCCCGGCTGCCGCGCGACCGTCCGCTGGACCGCGCCCTCGACCGGGAGCGGCCGAGCCTGCCGGTGCCGCCCTCCGAACCCGCCGAGGAGAGCACCGGCGAACGCGACTCGCTCACCAGCCTCCTGGAGGCGGTGCCGAGCTTCCGGGGCGACCTGGTGGTCCCGGAACGGCCGTCGGAGACCTCGGAGGAGCCCGCCGACGAACCCGAGGCGGAGGAGCCCCCGGCGCCCGCCGCCTCGGCCGGCTCCGCCTACGCGGACGTGCTCATGCCGCGCTCGGTGGGCAGCCACCGCGACCGGCTGATCGGCGCGACCGACCGCCAGGCCGAGGCCGACGGCGTCCGCCCCGGCCGCCGGGCCGCCGTGCCGAGCTGGGACGAGATCGTGTTCGGAACGCGGCGCAAGAAGCAGGAGTAAACCGGCTGTACGCCTGTATGAAGTGGGGGCACGCACGCGTGCCCCCACTTTTCCGGCTGCCTACTGCGGATCCGCGCCCACCGCGACCGGGCGGGAGGGGTCCGAGGACCACTCCGACCAGGAACCGACGTACAGGGCCGCCGGGATGCCCGCGACCGCCAGCGCCAGCACCTCGTGCGCGCCCGAGACGCCCGAGCCGCAGTACACCCCCACCTCCGCGTCGTCGGACACGCCCAGGGCCTTGAAGCGGTCCCGCAGTTCCGCCGCGGGCAGGAAACGGCCGTCCGGGCCCACGTTCTCGTTCGTCGGCGCCGACACCGCGCCCGGGATGTGCCCGCCGACCCGGTCGATCGGCTCCACCTCACCGCGGTACCGCTCCCCCGCGCGCGCGTCCAGCAGCACGCCGGCGCGGGCCAGGGCGGCGGCGCCGTCCGCGTCGAGCAACCCGGCCGCGCCCGGCGCCGGTTCGAAGTCGCCCTCGGCCGGGACCCGCACGTCCGTCGACAGCGGGCCCTCCCAGGCCGGCAATCCGCCGTCGAGGACCCGCACGTCCGGGTGACCCGTCCAGCGCAGCAGCCACCAGGCGCGCGCGGCCGCCCAGCCCTGCCCGCCGTCGTAGACGACGACCGGCCGGGCGGCCGACACGCCCGCGCGGCGCATGGCCGCGCCGAACTCCGCGAGGTTCGGCAGCGGATGCCGGCCATGTTCCCCGGGGGCCGAGGCCAGCTCCCGGTCCAGGTCGACGAAGACCGCGCCGGGGATGTGCCCGGCCGCGTGCTCGGCCCGGCCGTCGAAGGCCGGGGCGCCCGCCGCCTTCGCCACGCTCAGCTGCCAGCGGACGTCGAGCAGGAGGGGCGGGGCCTGAGCGGTCAGGACGTGGGCCAGTTCGGTTGCGGTGATGATGGCTGTCATGGCGTCCATCCTTACGCCAGGGGTGGCCGCGGCGTCCAGGTCCGGCTACTCTGCTCCGCCGGACGGGGTCGATCACGAGGCGTACGGGATCGGGCACAGGCTGTACAGCTGACGGACACTCGTCGTCCATCGTCAGGAAGCCGCGTAAGGCGGCAGACCGGACATCCTCCCAGGGGTACCGCCCGGGCAACAGCGCGGCACGGCATGCGGCACACCGGAGGATCCGGGTACCGGCACGGGCGTGCACGCACCAGCGGCACGGCCCATCGGGAGCGGAAGCGACACGGCCACCGTGAGGGGCCGGGGAGAGAGTGATCGATGACCGAGGCACGGGAGTCGGCGGGCCCATACGCGCGGCGCGCGCCCGGCACGCCCTGCTGGGTGAGCCTGATGGCGCACGGGTTGGCCGCGACCGAGGAGTTCTACGAGGCGCTGTTCGGCTGGGAGTTCCGGCCGGGCCCGCAGCAGCTCGGCCCCTATGTGCGGGCCCTGCTGGACGGGCACGAGGTGGCGGGCATCGGCCAGCTGCCGCCGGACCGCCGGCTGCCGATCGCCTGGACGCCCTACCTCGCCACGGACGACGTCGACCAGACGGCCGACGCGGTGCGGCTGTGCGGCGGCACGGTGGCCGTCGGACCGCTGGACGCGGCCGAGGCCGGGCGGATGGCCATCGCCTCCGACCCCTCCGGGGCGGTGTTCGGGATCTGGCAGGGTGCGGCCCACCTCGGCACGACGCTCAGCGGCGTCCCCGGCACACCGGCCTGGAACGAGCTGCTCACCTTCGAGACCGCGAGCGTCGCCAAGTTCTACGAGACCGTGTTCGGGTACGAGGAGGAACCGGTGGTGTCCGCCGGCTCCGACTCCGTGACCCTGCACGTCGGGGGCCGCCCGGTGGCCGCCATCCATGGGGTCGGCCATGAGCTGCCGCGGGACCGGGGGCCCCACTGGCTGACGTACTTCGAGGTCGCGGACGCCGACCGGACGCTACGGCAGGCCGCCGAGCTGGGTGGCCGGGTGCTCAAACCGGCCCACGACAGCGAGCACGGCCTGGTCGGCACGGTGGCGGATCCGGAGGGAGCGGTCTTCTCGGTGATCCAGAACCCGCACTGAGCCGCCCTTGGGTGACCTCAGGCCGTGGACACCGGCAGGACGTCCGGGGACAGGGCCGCCGCGCGGGCCGACGCGGCGGTCATCCGGCGCCGGTGGTGGCGGCGGCACAGCACCTCGTAGCCGACCTCGTCCGCGGAGTGGTTGACGTCGCCGACGACCACCTGGGCGCCCTCCACCACCATCTCGCCGCCGATCGTGCGGGCGTTGTGCGTGGCGCGGGCGCCGCACCAGCACAGCGCCTCGACCTGGAGCACCTCGATGCGGTCGGCCAGCTCCACCAGCCGCTGGGAGCCTGGGAAGAGCTTGGAGCGGAAGTCGGTGGTGATCCCGAAGGCGAAGACGTCCATGCCGAGGTCGTCCACCACGCGCGCGAGCTGGTCGATCTGCTCGGGCGCGAGGAACTGCGCCTCGTCCGCGATCACATAGTCCGCACGCCCGCCCTGGGAGAGGTGCTCGACCAGGTAGGCGTACAGGTCCTGGCCGTCCTCGACCTCCACCGCGTCCGTGACCAGGCCCAGCCGGGAGGACAGCTTGCCCTCGCCCGCCCGGTCGTCCCGGGTGAAGATGATGCCGGCCAGGCCGCGCGCGGAGCGGTTGTGCTCGATCTGCAGAGCCAGCGTCGACTTCCCGCAGTCCATCGTTCCGGAGAAGAACACCAGCTCGGGCATGAGGGGTTGAGCACCTTTCGGGCGAGTAGTCACAGGGCGGGGAGGTTCAGGAGCGTACTTCGAGCAGCGGGACCAGCTGCTCGGCGGGGGTCATCGAGCCGTGGTTGCCGGCCAGCGACGACTCCTTGGGCTCCCGCTCGGAGGCGATGATCAGGACGTCGTCGTGCGCGGCCGCGACCACGTCCCCGATGCGCGGATACACGCGCTCGTCCACATACGGCCCGAACCAGCCCGCCGCGATCGCCTCGTCCCGCGAGGCCACCCAGAACTGCTCGCCGAGCACCTCGCGCCAGACGGTCAGTACGTCGTACTCGGCGCCCGGCACCGCGTACACGTGCCGCGCCCGCCCCTCCCCGCCGAGCAGGGCGACTCCGGCGCGCAGCTCCCAGTCCTCGTCGAAGTCGATGCGGTGCTGCTCGTCGAACGGGATGTCGACCATGCCGTGGTCGGCGGTGACGTACAGCGCGCTGCGCGGCGGAAGCTGCTCCGCGAGACGCTGGGCGAGCCGGTCGACGTACATGAGCTGTCCGCGCCAGGTGTCGGAGGCGACGCCGTAGCGGTGCCCGGCGCCGTCCAGCTCGGCGTAGTACGTGTACACCAGGGAGCGGTCCCCGGCGGCCAGTTGCTCGGCCGCGAGGTCCATGCGCTCCTCGCCGGTCAGCCGTCCGTGGAAGGTGCCGCCGCTGAGCGCGACCTTGGTCAGCGGGGTGTGCTGGAAGGCGGGCGAGGACACCTGGGCGGCGTGCACACCGGCCTCGTGGGCCAGCTGGAAGACCGTGGGGTACGGCTGCCAGGGGCGCGGCTCGGTGTACGGCTGCCAGCGGAGCTGGTTCATCAGCTCGCCGGTGGCCGGGTTGCGGACCGTGTAGCCGGGCAGGCCGTGGGCGCCCGGCGGAAGGCCCGTGCCGACCGAGGCGAGGGAGGTCGCGGTGGTCGCCGGGTAGCCGGCGGTGAGCGGGCGTCCGGTGCCGCCGCGTGAACCGGCGAGCAGCGAGGTCAGGAAGGGCGCCTCGTCGGGGTGCGCCCTGAGCTGCTCCCAGCCGAGCCCGTCGACCAGGAAGACACAGACCCGGTCGGCCGGGGTCAGTTCCGTGATCGTGGCGGTCGTACCGGGGACGCCGAGGCCGGCGGCCAGCGTGGGCAGCAGGTCGGCGAGCGAGCCGGTGCCGTACTCGGGCAGCGGCGCGGTGTCGAGGGCGAGCGGTTCCGGGTGGTCCCAGGAGGTAGGCAGGGCCATCAGCGTGTGACGTCCGCAGTCGCCTCGGAGATCGCCTGCGCGAAGGCGAGCGCCTGGCGCACCGTCTCCGGGCCGTCCCCGGCCTCGCTGACGCGCAGGCTGAGGTCGTCCGCCGTGGAGCTGCCCGTGTAGCCGTGGTCCGCCTCGCAGTTGGGGTCGCCGCAGGCGGCCGGCTCCAGGTCGAGGCGGCTGACCGCGCCCCAGCCGATGGTCAGCACGACCTCGCGGGGCAGCGTGCCCGGCTTGTACTGCTCCGGGTTCGCGACCACCCGGCTGACCACGACCGACGAGATCCGGCCGAGCTTCACGGACTCCGTGGACGTCGTGGCGTACGGCGTCGGGGAGGTCGTGTCGGCGGCCTGCTCGTCGGTGTGGCTGACGATGAAGCGGTTGCCGGTGAGGACCAGGACGGTCACATGCCGGCGCACCTCGTTCTGGTCGAACGTGGTTTCCTGGTGGACCAGGTACGACCGGATGGGCTCGCCGCCCACAGCGGCCTCCACCGCCTCGGCCACGAGGGCCGGGTAGTAGCCGCTGCGCTCGATCGCCGTGCGCAGCCCCTGGGTCGTCGTACTGGTCTTGGCCATGGCGTCCATCCTAATCCGTGGGCAAGGGAGGTCCGGGCCAGTCGCGGGCACCGGGGGCGGCTTCCGCACCCGCGCGCGGGTGTCTCGGGACGAGCCCCGGCAGGATGTCCAGCCGCTCGGCGGCGATCAGACAGGAGACGGGTTCGCGGCCGCCGGCGTCCGCTTCGAACGCGACCACGAGGGGCGGTGCTTCGCCCAGGGCACGCCCGAGACGCGCGGTCTCCTCGGCCGTGGGCGCCCGGAAGACGGGGTCCTGGAAGCCGGACGGACAGGAGACGAAGACCGGGTCGGCGAAGACCAGCTCCAGGCCGTGGTGGTAGGTGAGGTCGTATCCGGCGGCCAGCCGCAGCTGCCCGCCGTCCCAGACGATCACTTCCCAGTCCCACCAGCTGCCCTCGGGCAGCTCCCGTCCGGCGATCTCCATGCGGTGCCCCCCCCTCGCCGCTCAGTAGGCCGGCAGCGTGCGCGGGCCGAGGTCGCCGCGGGCGGGCGGCGGCGCGAGCCGCAGGGTGGCACCGAGGACGCTCACGCCCTGCTGGGCGACGACGACCGGCTCCAGGGTGACGGCGACGACCTCGGGGTGGTCGTCCACCAGCCGGGACACGCGCAGCAGCAGCTCCTCCAGCGCGGGCGTGTCCACCGGCGTGGAGCCGCGCCAGCCGAACAGCAGCGGTGCCGTCCGGATGGAGCGCACCAGCGAGGTCGCCTCCCGGTCGGTGACCGGGACCAGCCGGTGCGCCATGTCACCGAGCAACTGCGAGGCGGCCCCGGCGAGACCGAAGGACAGCACGGCCCCGGCAGCCGGGTCGATCACGGCACGTACGACGGTGTCGACTCCCCGCGGTGCCATCGCCTGCACCACCGGCCGCAGCTCCTCGGGCTTCCCGAACAACTCGGCCAACTCGGCGTAGGACCTGCGCAGTTGCTCCTCGTCCGCGAGGTCCAGCCGTACCCCGCCCAGGTCGGCGCGGTGCCGCAGGTGCGGGGCGGTGGCTTTCAGGGCCACGGGGTAGCCGAGGGCGCGGGCGGCCTCGGCGGCGGCGTCCGGGGTGCGTGCGGGCAGCGCCCGGCGCACCTGGATGCCGTACTTCCCGAGCAGCTCACAGGTCTCCGCCTGCCCGACCGTGAGCCCCTGCCCACGCTCCAGCAGCCCTCCGATCAGCTCGGCGGCCCCCTTCTCGTCGATGTCGTCGTACTCCGGCACCTTGCCCGGATGCATGGCCTCCCGCCGCCACTGCCCGTACTTCACGGCTTCGGCGAGGGCGCGGACGGCGCGCTCGGCGGCGGGGTAGGCGGGGATGAGGCGGGAGTCGGCACCTTCAGGGGCGCGCCTCTCAAGGCTCTCGGCAGGGGCTGCTACCACGGCGGTCAGCCGCTCCGCCCCCGCGGTGGGCAGCCGTTGCGCAGGGCGATGGGGGTCCCCCCGCTCGAGCGAAGCCGAGAGTGGGGGAGGGTGGGCACCGCCGCCGGCGCCGGGTGCCTTCGCAACGGCCTGTGGTGCAGTACTCGCCGCAGCCGACAACGCTTCAGCAAGCCCCCCAAGCTCCACGTGCACCACCAGCACCGGCTTCCCAGGCACCCCCGCCGCAGCCGACCGAAGCGCCTCCGCCAGCTCCGCATCCCCCGGCGACCCCTCCCCGATCGCCGGAATCGCCGTGACAACCACCGCATCACACGTCACGTCCGCCAGCGCCCGCGACAACGCCCGATGGAAGTCCCCCGCCGTCGCCCCCGTCGTCAGGTCCAGCGGACGCGAGGGCCGCAGCCCCTCAGCGAGGCACCGGTCGTACGTCAGTACCCCCAGCGACTCGGAGTTCCCGAGGATCGCCACGCGCGGCCCCGCGGGCAGCGGCTGCCGGGCGAGCAGCAGGCCCGCGTCGACCAGCTCGGTGATCGTGTCCACCCGGATCACCCCGGCCTGCCGCAGCAGCACGGAGACGGTCGCGTGCGGCAGCCGTGTCGCCCGTACCGCGTGTCCCTGCGGCGCGGAACCGACTCCCTGCACCACCACCAGCGGCTTCGCCGCCGCCGTGCGCCGGGCGAGGCGGTTGAACTTGCGCGGGTTGCCGATGGACTCCAGGTACATCAGGACGACGTCGGTCTCCGGATCGTCGTACCAGTACTGGAGGACGTCGTTGCCGGAGACGTCGGCCCGGTTCCCGGCGGACACGAAGGTGGACACGCCGGTGACCCCGGTGACCCCGCCCCCGCGCCGGTGCAGCCGGGACAGCAGCGCGATGCCGATGGCCCCGGACTGCGCGAACAGCCCGATGCGGCCGGGGCGCGGCATCTCGGGGGCCAGCGAGGCGTTCAGGCGGACGTCGGGCGCGGTGTTGATGACACCGAAGGCGTTCGGGCCGATGATCCGCATGCCGTACGCGCGCGCGTGCCGGACGAGGGCCCGCTGCCGCTCCCGCCCCTCGGGCCCGCTCTCGGCGTACCCGGCGGCGAGCACGACCAGGCCCTGGACCCCGTGCTCGCCGCACTCGGAGACCACCGCGGGCACATGCTCGGCCGGTACGGCGACGACGGCGAGGTCCACCGGTCCCTCGATGTCCCGCACCGAGCGGTACGCGGGCACCCCGTCGACCTCCTTGAGGTCCTCGGGGAAGGCCTGGTTCACGGCGTGCAGGCTGCCGGAGTAGCCGGCGTCCCGGAGGTTGCCGAGGATGCTGCGCCCCACCCCGCCGGGAGCGCGGCCGACGCCCACGACCGCGACGGAGCCCGGAGCCAGCAGCCGCCGTACCGAACGGGCCTCGGCGCGCTGCTCCCGGGCGCGCTGCACGGCGAGGGAACGGTCGGTGGGTTCGAGGTCGAACTCCAGGCGTACGACGCCGTCCTCGAAGCTGCGCTTCTGGGTGTACCCGGCGTCCGTGAACACCTTGATCATCTTGGTGTTGGCGGGCAGCACCTCGGCGGCGAAGCGGCGGATGCCGCGCTCGCGGGCGACGGCCGCGATGTGCTCCAGGAGGGCGGAGGCGACCCCGCGGCCCTGGTGGGCGTCCTGGACGAGGAAGGCGACCTCGGCCTCGTCGGCGGGCGCGGAGGCGGGCAGGCCGTCGGCGCCGATGCGGTCATAGCGTACGGTGGCGATGAACTCGCCGCCGATGGTGGCCGCGAGTCCCACCCGGTCCACAAAGTCGTGGTGCGTGAAGCGGTGGACGTCCTTGGCGGACAGTCGTGGGTACGGCGCGAAGAAGCGGTAGTACTTCGACTCGTCCGAGACCTGCTCGTAGAAGCTGACCAGGCGGTCGGCGTCATCAACGGTGATGGGCCGGATGCGCGCGGTACCCCCGTCGCGCAGCACCACGTCCGCCTCCCAGTGGGCGGGGTACTCGTGCCGGTCCTGCCGGTCCGCCGGGCTCTGCATGGGCCCCAGAGTACGGCTCGCGTCCGACAACGGCGCGAGGCAGTCTGTGGAGGACGAAAACCCGGACCGAGGCCGCGGTCCGACGACACACCGGAGCGGGACGAAGGACCGCTCCGGGCATGCTTCACAATATGGGAAACTGGTCTAGACAACCCTGAGAAACTGAAGGGCAGCAACACATGGCTGAGCGCCGCGTCAACGTCGGCTGGGCCGAGGGCCTCCACGCCCGCCCCGCTTCCATCTTCGTCCGGGCCGCCACGGCCGCAGGTATCCCGGTGACGATCGCCAAGGCCGACGGCAACCCCGTCAACGCGGCCTCCATGCTGGCTGTCCTGGGCCTGGGCGCCCAGGGCGGCGAGGAGATCGTCCTCGCCTCCGACGCCGAGGGTGCGGACGCCGCCCTGGACCGTCTGGCCAAGCTGGTCGCCGAGGGCCTCGAGGAGCTGCCCGAGACGGTCTGATCCGTACCGGGAAGCCGCGTCATCCGGAAAGGGTGACGCGGCTTTCGCGTTTTCGACACCGGGCCGGGCGGGTTTATCGCAGGCACACGAAAGGCACGCGACCGCGAATTCGCGGCGCGCCGGGAAAAGGCCAGCAGAAATGCACGCCCACCGAATATCACCTCTTTGTATACGGCGCCCGTGTTAATGCCGCAGGCTCGACATGTTTACGGCATGTTGCGAGTTCCTCACACGCTCCGCCCGGTCGCCGCCCGAGGTGAACCGCAACCGGTGCGCGGCCGTCGCACGCTCGGCGTGATGCGCCGTGATCGCCCGCGCGCGCTCGCCGTCGCCGCGCGCCACCGCGTCCACGATCGCGCCGTGCTCCGCCCAGGAATCCACGGGGCTCACCGGGGCCTCCACCGCGTACATCCAGGCGATCTTGTGCCGCAGCTGGGTGAGCATCGAGGTCAGCGAGTGGCTGCCGGAGGCCTGCGCGAGCGTCTCGTGGAACCAGCCGCCCAGAGAGCGCAGATCCTCGCTGCTGCCCCGCCTGGCCCGCTCCTGGCCGAGCCGCACCAGACCGCGCAGCACCTTCAGATGGGCCTCGGTGCGCCGCTGGGCGGCCCGGGAGGCGCCGAGAGGCTCCAGGAGCGTGCGCATGTCCAGCAAGTCCGCGGCCTCCTGCTCGGTCGGCTCGGCCACGCAGGCGCCCGCGTGCCGCCGGGTCACCACGAAGCCCTCCGCCTCCAGGGTGCGCAGGGCCTCACGGACGGGGACGCGCGAGACGCCGTAGCGGCGGGCCAGGACTTCCTCGGTGAGGCGGCTGCCGCGCTCGTAGACACCGGCGACGATGTCGTCCCGGATCGCCGTGCATACCGAGTGCGCCGGAATACGCATGACCGACCTCCGCTTTAATCCCCGTGAAACGTCGACGATGGACGTGTGTTCCGTGACTCTATTGCAATGAGCCGGAATTTCCGACGGCAGGCCGGAATCCAGGGATATTTTTTGGACAGCGGGTACGGCGGACGCGGTGACAAACGGCGAAAGCCCCGGCGCGTGAGCCGGGGCTTCGGGATGCCGTGTGCGCGGTCGTCAGACGTTCACGCCGTGCCCGCGGAGGTAGGCGACGGGGTCGACGTCCGAGCCGTACTCGGGGGTCGTACGGGCCTCGAAGTGCAGATGCGGTCCGGTGACGTTGCCGGTCGCGCCGGACAGGCCGATCTGCTGGCCCGGGGTGACCTTCTGGCCCACGGTGACGCCGATGGACGACAGGTGGCCGTACTGGGTGTACATGCCGTCGGCCATCCGGATCACTATCTGGTTGCCGTACGCCCCGCCCCAGCCGGTGGAGACGACGGTGCCGGAGCCGACCGCGTGGACGGACGTGCCGCTGGCCGCGTGGAAGTCGATGCCGGTGTGGGAGCCGGAGGACCACAGGGAGCCACCGGTCTTGTAGCCCGTGGAGACGTACGAGTTCGCGATCGGGGCGACGAAGGCGTTCAGGCGCTTGCGCTCGGCCTCGCGGGCGGCGCGCGCGCGGACCTCACGGTCCTTCCTGGCCTTCTCGGCGGCCGCCTTGGCCGCAGCCACCTCGGCCGCCTTCTGCTCGGCGGCCTCCGTCTGGGCGGTGGCCTGCTCGTCGATCTGCTCGGCGAGCGTGTCGCTCACGGTGATGACCGGGGTGAGGCCGGTCTGCTCGGCGGAGTTCTCCGCGGCGAGCGCCGGGGTGACCGCGAGGGTACCGATGACACCGGTGCCGGTGAGGGCCGCGATACCGGCCGCCTGAGCGGTGGTGCGCTTGGCCCGGCCGGGCTTGCGGTGCTTCCCGGTGGCGCACATGAACGCCATGAAGTGGCTGGTCCTTTCCTTCCCTCTCGCCTACCGGGTTAGCTGACGGGTTCGGAGCAGGAAGGTCTCCTACGGACCCCCTCGCTCGCGCGCGGGCGTCCGATTCACCCCAGGGACTGCGGTTGGGTCCCCGGCTCCCCTGGCTCGCGCCGTACGGGGACTCGGCGATGACTGTCCGGTGCCGCGGGCGCGGCGCACTGCCTGACGAACAGCCCGGAAGACGCTAAAGGGCCCGGCTTTCGATCCCCAAGCGGATCCGGGCTTTTGTAGCGCATCCCACAGGTCAGACGGGCAACCTCTGCCCCAATTCGGACATCTGGAGAAGCGCGATGCACGGCAAGGGGCCCTGATGACCCGTCGGTCACCAGGGCCCCGCGCGCGCGTGGCGCCGTCCGGCCGCTACTCGGCCGTCACGACGGTGACTTCGCCGATGCCGAGCGCCTCGACGGGCGCCTTGATCTCAGCCGCGTCACCGACGAGGACGGTCACCAGGCGGTCCACCGGGAAGGCGTTGATGGCCGCCGCGGTGGCCTCCACCGTGCCGGTGGCGGCGAGCTGCTGATACAGCGTCGCCTGGAAGTCGTCGGGCAGGTACTGCTCGACCTGGTCCGCCAGGGTGCCGGCGACGGCCGCAGCGGTCTCGTACTTCAGCGGCGCCACCCCGACCAGGTTCTGCACGGCGACGTCGCGCTCGGCGTCGGTCAGGCCTTCCGCCGCGAGCGTACGCAGCACCGCCCACAGGTCCTGCAGCGCGGGACCGGTGTTCGGGGTGTCCACGGAGCCGCTGATGGCGAGCATCGCGGCGCCCGTGCCCTCCGGGGCGGAGCGGAGGACCTGCCCGAAGGCGCGCACGCCGTAGGTGTAGCCCTTCTCCTCGCGCAGGACGCGGTCCAGGCGGGAGGTGAGGGTGCCGCCGAGGCAGTAGGTGCCGAGCACCTGGGCGGGCCACACGCGGTCGTGCCGGTCGGGTCCGATCCGGCCGATGAGCAGCTGGGTCTGAACGGCACCCGGCCGGTCGACGATGACCACCCGGCCGGTGTCGTCGGCGGTCACCGGCGGCACGGGCCGCGGCGCGCCCGCGGTGCCGGTCCAGGCGCCCAGGGTGTCGGTGAGCAGCGCGTCCAGGTCGGTGCCGGTGAGGTCGCCGACCACCACCGCGGTGGCCGTGGCAGGCCGCACATGGCGGTCGTAGAAGGCGCGTACGGCCGCCGCGTCGATCTTCTCGACCGTCTCCTCGGTGCCCTGGCGCGGGCGCGACATGCGCGAGCTCGCCGGGAACAGCTCCTTGGAGAGCTCCTTGGCGGCCCGGCGGGCGGGGTTGGCCAGCTCGTGCGGGATCTCGTCCAGGCGGTTGCGGACCAGCCGCTCGACCTCGCTCTCGGCGAACGCGGGCGCGCGCAGGGCGTCGGACAGCAGGACGAGGCCCTTGGCCAGGCGGGAGGCCGGGACCTCCAGGCTGAGGCGGACGCCGGGGTGGTCGGCGTGCGCGTCGAGCGTGGCACCGGCCCGCTCCAGCTCGGCGGCGAACTCCTCCGCGGAGTGCTTGTCGGTGCCCTCGGAGAAGGCCCGCGCCATGATCGTGGCGACGCCGTCGAGGCCGGCCGGCTCGGCGTCCAGTGACGCGTCCAGCAACACCTCGACGGCGACGACCTGCTGGCCGGGGCGGTGGCAGCGCAGGACGGTCAGGCCGTTGTCCAGGGTGCCGCGGTCGGGGGCCGGGAACGCCCAGGGCCTGGCTTCGCCGGGCTGCGGCTGGGGGTGGAAGTCCATCGTGGCGAGCTCGCTCACTTGGCCGTCTCCTCGTTGTCGTTACCGGCCTCTACAGTCGCTTCCTGCTCCGGGTCCTCGGGCACGTCGGCGTCCTGGACGGTCTCCGGGTGCTTCGGCTCGTAGACGAGGACCGCGCGGTTGTCGGGGCGCAGGCAGGCCTTGGCGACCTCCTGGACCTCCTCGGGGGTCACCTCCAGGACGCGCTGGACGGCGGTGAGGGCGAGCTGCGGGTCGCCGAACAGGACGGCGTACCGGCACAGTTCGTCGGCGCGGCCGGCGACTGTGCCCAGCCGGTCCAGCCACTCGCGCTCCAACTGGGCCTGGGCGCGCTCCATTTCTTCGGGCGTGGGGCCCTCCTCGGCGAACCGGGCCAGCTCCTCGTCGATCGCGGTCTCGATCACCGGCACCTCGACGTCACCGGAGGTCTTCACGTCCAGCCAGCCGAGCGAGGGCGCGCCGGACAGGCGCAGCAGGCCGAACCCGGCCGCAACGGCCGTACGGTCGCGGCGCACCAGCCGGTTGTACAGGCGGGAGGACTCGCCGCCGCCGAGGACGGTGAGGGCCAGGTCGGCCGCGTCCGCCTTGCGTGTGCCGTCGTGCGGGAGCCGGTAGGCGGCCATCAGGGCGCGCGCCGGGACCTCCTCGACGACGACCTCGCGCAGCTGCTCGCCGATGATCTCGGGCAGGGAGCCGTCGCGGGGCTCGGGCTTGCCGTCGTGGGACGTGATCGACCCGAAGTACTTCTCGATCCAGGCGAGGGTCTGCGCGGGATCGATGTCTCCGACGACGGACAGCACCGCGTTGTTGGGCGCGTAGTAGGTGCGGAAGAACTGGCGCGCGTCCTCCAGGGTGGCCGCGTCCAGGTCCGCCATCGAGCCGATCGGCGTGTGGTGGTAGGGGTGCCCCTCGGGGTAGACGAGGGCGGTGAGCTTCTCGAAGGAGGTGCCGTAGGGCACGTTGTCGTAGCGCTGGCGGCGCTCGTTCTTGACGACGTCCCGCTGGTTCTCCATGGACTCGTCGTCCAGGGCGGCGAGCAGCGAGCCCATGCGGTCGGCCTCCAGCCAGAGGGCGAGCTCCAGCTGGTGGGTGGGCATGGTCTCGAAGTAGTTGGTGCGCTCGAAGCTGGTGGTGCCGTTGAGCGAGCCGCCGGCGCCCTGCACCAGCTCGAAGTGACCGTTGCCCTCGACCTGCGCCGAGCCCTGGAACATCAAGTGCTCGAAAAGGTGAGCCAGGCCGGTACGTCCCTTGACTTCGTGGCGGGAGCCGACGTCGTACCAGAGGCAGACCGCCGCCACCGGGGTCAGGTGGTCCTCGGAGAGCACCACGCGCAGACCGTTGGCCAGGCGGTGCTCGGTCGCTGTCAGGCCCCCGGAGCCTGCCTCGGCTGTGGTCGTGTGACCCATGGGCATGTACGTCCCTTCGCGAGCGGAAGCGGTCTTCGAAACCGCGGTTTTCCTGCCGGTCCTGCCACTGTATGCAAAGCGTGCGAGGGCTCGGCGAAGTTCCCGCCGGACGTACGCCCACAGCGGATCGCGTAGCCTGCGTCACGGGTGCCGCGGGACGGCCTTCCGGCACCGGTCCGGTCCGCCGGGACCGGGTCGTGGACCGGGCTGTCAGTGCCTCGGTCCACAATGGTCCGCGTCAGATCCGTCAAACGCTTCAGCAAGGAGCCGGCAGCGATGGCCCGCCGCAGCACGAAGACCCCGCCGCCCGACGATTCGTACGAGGAGAAGATCCTCGACATCGACGTCGTGGACGAGATGCGTGGCTCCTACCTTGAGTACGCGTACTCGGTCATCTACTCGCGCGCCCTGCCGGACGCCCGCGACGGTCTCAAGCCGGTGCACCGCCGGATCGTGTACCAGATGAA
Organism: Streptomyces cellostaticus; assembly: GCF_001513965.1. Taxonomy (GTDB): domain Bacteria; phylum Actinomycetota; class Actinomycetes; order Streptomycetales; family Streptomycetaceae; genus Streptomyces; species Streptomyces cellostaticus. The sequence goes on from NZ_KQ948030.1 coordinate 147,823, forward strand.
CGAGATGGGCGTGCGCCCGGACCGGGCGTACGTGAAGTGCGCCCGCGTCGTCGGCGAGGTCATGGGCAAGCTGCACCCGCACGGCGACGCGTCGATCTACGACGCCCTGGTGCGCATGGCCCAGCCGTTCTCGATGCGCGTTCCCCTGGTCGACGGCCACGGCAACTTCGGCTCGCTGGGCAACGACGACCCGCCGGCCGCCATGCGGTACACCGAGTGCCGGATGGCCGAGGCGACGAGCCTGATGACCGAGTCGATCGACGAGGACACGGTCGACTTCACGCCCAACTACGACGGCCAGGAGCAGGAGCCGGTGGCGCTGCCCGCCGCCTTCCCGAACCTGCTGGTGAACGGCTCCTCGGGCATCGCGGTCGGTATGGCGACGAACATGCCGCCGCACAACCTGCGGGAGGTCATCGCGGCCGCCCGCCATCTGATCCGGTACCCGAGCGCGGACCTGGACGCGCTGATGAAGCACGTCCCCGGCCCCGACCTGCCCACCGGCGGCCGGATCGTCGGCATGGACGGCGTCCGGGACGCGTACGCGACGGGCCGCGGCACCTTCAAGATCCGCGCGACGGTCTCGATCGAGGCCGTGACCGCCCGCCGCAAGGGCCTGGTCGTCACCGAACTGCCCTTCACGGTCGGTCCGGAAAAGGTGATCGCCAAGATCAAGGACCTGGTCAACGCGAAGAAGGTCCAGGGCATCGCCGACGTCAAGGACCTCACCGACCGTGAGCACGGCCTGCGTCTGGTCATCGAGATCAAGAACGGCTTCGTGCCGGAGGCGATCCTGGAGCAGCTGTACAAGCTGACCCCGATGGAGGAGTCCTTCGGTATCAACAACGTGGCCCTGGTGGACGGTCAGCCGCTCACCCTGGGCCTCAAGGAGCTGCTGGAGGTCTACCTCGACCACCGCTTCGACGTGGTGCGGCGCCGCAGCGAGTTCCGCCGCGGCAAGCGCCGTGACCGTCTGCACCTGGTCGAGGGCCTGCTGACCGCGCTGGTCGACATCGACGAGGTCATCCGGCTGATCCGGTCCAGCGACAACTCCGCGCAGGCCAAGCAGCGCCTGATGGAGCGCTTCTCGCTGAGCGAGGTCCAGACGCAGTACATCCTCGACACGCCGCTGCGCCGGCTCACCAAGTACGACCGCATCGAGCTGGAGGCGGAGAAGGAGCGGCTCACCTCGGAGATCGAGGAGCTGACCCGGATCCTGGAGTCGGACGTGGAGCTGCGCAAGCTGGTCTCGGCCGAACTGGCAGCCGTGGCCAAGCAGTTCGGCACCGACCGGCGCACGGTCCTGCTGGAGTCGGCCGGCGCCCCGGTCGCCGCCGTGCCGCTCCAGGTCGCCGACGACCCGTGCCGGGTGCTGCTGTCCTCGACGGGCCTGCTGGCCCGTACGGCGGGCAACGAGCCGTTCCCGGAGGACACCGGCGCCAAGCGCGCCAAGCACGATGTGATCGTCTCGGCGGTCCCGGCGACCACGCGCGGCGAGATCGGAGCGGTGACCTCGGCGGGCCGCCTGCTGCGGATCAACGTGGTCGACCTGCCGCAGCTGCCTCAGGCGGCGACCGCGCCGAACCTCTCCGGAGGGGCGCCGCTGGCGGAGTTCGTCTCCCTGGAGGACGACGAGACGGTGGTCTGCCTGACCACGCTGGACGAGTCGTCCCCGGGGCTGGCGCTCGGCACCGCGCAGGGCGTCGTCAAGCGCGTGGTGCCCGACTACCCGTCCAACAAGGACGAGTTGGAGGTCATCACGCTCAAGGAGGGCGACCGGATCGTCGGCGCGGTGGAGCTGCGTACCGGCGAGGAGGACCTGGTGTTCATCACGGACGACGCGCAGTTGCTGCGCTTCCAGGCCTCCATCGTCCGTCCGCAGGGCCGCCCGGCGGGCGGTATGGCAGGCATCAAGCTCGCCGAGGGCGCGAAGGTCATCTCCTTCACGGCGGTCGACCCGGCCGCCGACGCGGTGGTCTTCACGGTGGCGGGCTCGCGCGGCACGCTGGACGACTCCGTGCAGACCACGGCCAAGCTGACCCCGTTCGACCAGTACCCGCGCAAGGGGCGGGCCACCGGCGGCGTGCGCTGCCAGCGGTTCCTGAAGGGCGAGGACTGCCTGTCGCTGGCCTGGACGGGCCCGGTCCCGGCCCGGGCGGCGCAGAAGAACGGCACCCCGGTGGAGCTGCCCGACCTGGACCCGCGCCGGGACGGCTCGGGCGTGTCGCTGGCGAAGACGGTGTCGGTGGTCGCGGGACCGGTGTTCTAGGCGGGCGGATCTTCCAGGTCCGTTTCGCCCGGGCCCGGCGGTTCCCCCGGGCCCGGCCCTTCGTCCGGGCCTTGCACGTAGCGCAGGACGCCCCACATGCCGTGCTCGTCGGCGTGTGGGGCGTCGCTCTTGCACGCCTCCAGTTCCTTGCCGAGGGCGCCCGTGTCGATGCCGGAGCCGATCAGGACGAGCTGGGTGAGGCGGGCGTCGGCGCGGTCCCAGGGCTCGGGATAGAAGCGCAGGAAACGCCCGACGGCGTGCACGGCGTACCGGTTGCCCGCGTCGTACGGCCCGAAGTCGACGTACCCCTTGATCCGGTACAGCCCCTCCGGACGGCTGTCCAGGAACTGCATGAGCCGGCGCGGCTCCATCGGCAGGCCGGAGACGAAGGACAGGCTGTCGTAGCCCGTGTGCAGGTGACTGTCGTGGTCGTCGTCGCCGTGCTCGTGCAGGTCGTCGAAGGACAGCTGCCCGATGCGCTCCTCGCTCGGCCTGCAGTCGAAGAGGAACTCCGGGTCGATGCGGCCGTAGGCGGCGGGGACGACGGCGGCACGGTCGGTGAGCGAGCGGACGAGGCCGAGGACGCGGTCGGGGTCCGGCGCCCGGTCGAGCTTGTTGACGACGACGAGGTCGGCGAGGGCGAGGTGCCGGTCGATCTCGGGGTGGCGGGCACGGGTGCCGTCGAACTCGGCGGCGTCGACGACCTCGACGAGTCCGCCGTAGACGATGCCGGGATGCTCGCTGGCGAGCACCATCCGCACGAGTTCCTGCGGCTCGGCGAGCCCGCTGGCCTCGATGACGATGACGTCGATGCCGGCGGCGGGCGCGGCGAGCCGGTCCAGGTAGAGGTCGAGTTCGCTCGCGTCGACGGCACAGCACAGACAGCCGTTGCCGAGCGAGACGGTCGAGTCGCCGAGGGCTCCGGCGACGGCCATCGCGTCGATCTCGATGGCCCCGAAGTCATTGACGATCGCCCCGATGCGGCTGCCTCCGCTGCGGTGCAGGAGGTGGTTGAGGAGCGTGGTCTTGCCGGATCCGAGGAATCCGGCGAGTACGACGACGGGGATCTGCTGCGGGGTGCGGCTGTTGCCCAACGGGCGCCCTCTCTCACGTGGACCGACTGCCGGACCAGGATAAGAGCGGGGCGCCCTGGGGCGGGCTCAGGGCTGGGTCGGCACCGCCACCGGCGGCTGGGGTCCCACATACCGTGCGACCGGGCGGATGATCTTCGGATCCGCCGCCTGTTCCAGGATGTTGGCACTCCAGCCCACCACGCGGGCCGCCGCGAAGGTGGGGGTGAACATCTCCCGGGGCAGACCGCACAGTTCCATGACCACGCCCGCGTAGAACTCGACGTTCGTGTGCAGTTCGCGGCCGGGCTTCAGCTCGGCGAGGATCGCCTCGACGTGCCGCTCGACCTCGACGGCGAAGGCGACGCGCGGGCCCCCGAAGCCGAGGGCGATCTCGCGCAGCATCCGTGAACGGGGGTCCTCCGTGCGGTAGACGGCGTGCCCGAAACCCATGATGCGGTCGCCTGCGAGCACCCGCTCCCGGATCCAGGAGTCGATCCGGTCCGGCGTCCCGATCGTGTCCAGGGTGTCGAGGGCACGGCTGGGCGCCCCGCCGTGCAGCGGCCCGGACAGTGCGCCCACGGCCCCGACGAGACAGGCGGCCACGTCGGCGCCCGTGGACGCGATGACCCGCGCGGTGAAGGTTGATGCATTGAATCCGTGATCAATGGTTGAGATCAGGTATTGCTCGACCGCTCTGGCCCGCCGGGGGTCCGGTTCCTCGCCGGTGAGCATGTAGAGGTAATTGGCCGCGTACGACAGGTCGTCGCGCGGCTCCACGGGGTCGAGTCCCTGCCCGAGCCGGTACAGCGCGGTGAGCAGCGTCGGTACCGCCGCACAGGCGGCGACGGTGTCCGCACGGCGCCGGCCGGCATCCACGTCGTACACCGGCCGGAACTCCTTCGCCGCGCCGAACAGCGACAGCGCGGTGCGCATGCCGGCGAGCGGGCCGCAGGTGCGGCTGGCCTCCGCGAGGGCAGGAAGGGCGGCCCCGACCTCCTCGGGCAGCCGGCGCAGCGCCGCGGTCTCGGCGGTGAAGGCAGCCCGGCGCTCCGCGTCCGGGAGTGCGCCGTGGACGAGGAGATGCCAGACGTCTTCGAAGCCGCGGGTCCGCGCGAGTTCGACGGCCGAGTACTGGCGGTAGTGGTAGAAGCCCTCGAGCCCCCGGACGTCTCCGATCTCGGTGTCGGTGACGACGACCCCCGCGAGGCCGCGCGGTACGTCGACAACGGGTGCGGTCCTGTTGATGGACATGATGTTCCTCCCTGGACTTGATCCGACTGTCCATGCTTGACTCATTTCCTGTCAACGTTGAGTGAATCAATGCATGGCTCTCAACATGTTCGAGGCGGCTACGGTGACCTCCATGCGCGATCACGAACCCACCCCCGGCCGTCCCGGGCGAAGGCTGACCACCAAGGAGACCGCCGAGGTGCTCGGCGTGAAGCCGGAGACGGTGTATGCCTACGTGAGCCGTGGCCTGCTCAGCAGCAGGCGTGAACCCGGCGGCCGCGCCAGCACCTTCGACGCCAAGGAGGTCGAGGCCCTCGCCCGGCGCAACCGGCGCGAAGCCGCGGGAAGTCCGGGCTCCGGCGGGGACCTGTCCGTCCGGACCCGGATCACTCTGATCGACAAGGACCGGTACTACTTCCGTGGCGTCGACGCCACGGAGCTGGCCGCCCGCCACTCCTACGAGGAGGTCGCGGAGTGGCTGTGGACGGGCCGCCTGACCCCGGGCGTGACCTTCACCGCGCCACAGGCCACCGTCGAGGTCGCCCGCCACGTCGTGAACGCCCTGCCCGAGCACACGTCCCCCACCGACCGGCTGCGGGTGGCGGCGATCGCCGCGGCGGCCGGGGACCCGCTGCGCTTCGACCTGTCCGAGGAGGCCGTGCTCAGCACGGCACGCATCCTCATCCCCACCCTCGTCGCCGCGCTGCCACCGGTCCTGCACGCACCCAAGGACGACGGCCCGCTGGCCCACCGCCTGTGGGGCCGGCTGACCGGCCGCCCCGCCGACGAGGCGTCACTGCGCGTCCTGGACACCGCCCTCGCCCTGCTCGCCGATCACGACCTGGCCGCCTCCACGCTCGCCGTCCGGGTCGCCGCCTCGGCCCGCGCGCACGCCTACGCGGCCGTCTCGGCCGGGCTCGGCGTCCTGGAGGGCCCGCTGCACGGAGCCTCCAGTGGCCTGGCCCACCGGATGCTGCTCGACGTGCTCGACCAGGGGACCGCGGTCCCGGTGATCGCGGACGAGCTGCGCGCGGGCCGCCGTATCCCCGGACTCGGCCACCTGCTCTACGTCGGCGAGGACCCGCGCGCGCGGGTGCTGTTCGGCCTCCTGGAGCAGGTCCCGCGCGCGGAGCCCGCCCTGCTCGCGGCCCGCGACATCGTCGCCACGACCGCCCGCCACACCCCGCTGCACGCCAACGTCGACCTGGCGCTGGCCGTGTTCACCGCCTCCAGCGGCATGCCCGCCACAGCCGGCGAGACGATCTTCGCCGTCGCCCGCACGGCGGGCTGGATCGCCCACGCCCTGGAGGAGTACGGCGAGCGCCCGCTGCGTATGCGCCCCGTCGGTCACTACGTCGGTCCGCGGCCTCCGCAACCCCTCCCGGAGTAGGACAGAGGCACGGCCGGAAGTCGCCCCGGGGAGAGTCAGGTTAGGCTCACCTCTGTGAGTAGGTGCGCGACCGTCTCCCGGAGCCTTGACGAGCCCATTTCCGGCACGGCTGCCACGGCGACGACGTGGCTGCTGCTGGAACAGTCCGGACCATGGGGTGCCAAGGCACTCACTTCGAGCCATCTCGACCCCGCGCTGGGCCGTGCCTTGGAGGCCGCCGCCGAGGGAACCGGCGTCCGCATCGCGCTCATCCGGCGCCCCGGCCGCCATGCCGACCTCGGCACCTCGGCGCTCCGGCATGTGTACGCGGCCCACACTGTTCCCGGAAACGTATGGCTGCACAGCGCCACCACCCGCGATCCACGCCGACTGCTCGGCCTCGACTTCGCCGCCCTCGGCGCGGGCGACCACCGTTCCTTCGGCGCGGCGCTCGACGGCCGGCTGCACACGGGCGACCCGCTCGCGCTCGTGTGCACCAACGGCAAGCGCGACCGCTGCTGCGCCCTTCTGGGTCGTCCCCTGGCCGCCGAGCTGACCGCGTCCGGTGTGCGGGGCGTCTGGGAGGTCACCCATCTGGGTGGTCATCGCTTCTCGCCGACGGTGCTCGTCCTGCCGTACGGCTACGCCTACGGCCGCGCGGAGGCGCGCACCATCAAGGAGGCCTTGCACGGGGTCCAGGAGGGGCGCGTGGTGGTTGAGGGGTGCCGGGGGTGCTCCGCCTGGGAACGACCCGGCCAGGCGGCCGAGCTGGCCGTGCGCTCGGTGGCGGACGAGTACGCGGCGGGCGCGCTGAGCGTCGTACGGACCGAGGGCAGGGCACCTCGCTGGGAGGTCACCGTCGCCCACGCCGACGGCCGCCGCTGGCGGGTCACGGTGGCGCAGGGCGCGTCCTTGCCGCCGCGCCCGGAGAGCTGCGGTGCCGCGGTGCTCGGGGCGCCGGCGCGGATGGACGTGGTGGCGGTGCGCGAGCTGAGGACGACGGCGCTGGCGAGCTGAGCCGACACTCCCCCGCAGCCGTTCCTTCAAGAATTGGTCAAGAGATTCCCGCCACACCCCCTACGACGACGACCGTCCGCCCACGTACCGTCGTGGACATGAGCCCCACTGCCCCCGCACGCCGTCTGCGCCTCGGTATGCCGCGGCGGGTGTTCTCGCAGGTGCTGCTGATGCAGGTGGCGATCGCCGCGGGCGTCGCAGTGCTCGCGACCGGGCTCTTCCTGGCGCCGCTGAGCAAGCAGCTGGACCATGAGGCGATGCGCCGCGCGCTGGCCATCGCCCAGACCACGGCACAGGACCCGCACATCGCCGAAGGCGTCCAGACCACCCCGCCGACCAGGAACGGCCCGGTACAGAAGGAGGCCGAGCGGATCCGGAAGGCCACGCACGCCGAGTACATCGTGGTGCTGAACCGGCGCAAGATCCGCTGGTCGCATCCCACCCCGAGCGAGATCGGCCGCCCCGTCTCCACCGACCCCAGCGACGCCCTGGCCGGCAAGGAGGTCATGGAGATCGACAAGGGCACCCTGGGCCGCTCGGCCCGCGGCAAGGTGCCCCTGTACGACGCCGACCACCGGATCATCGGGGCGGTCTCGGTCGGCATCGCGTACGACAGCGTGCGGGCCCGCCTGATCAGCGCGATCCCGGGATTGTTCGCCTACGCCGGCGGTGCCCTCGCGGTGGGCGCGCTGGCCGCCTGGCTGATCTCCCGCCGGGTCCAGCGGCAGACCCGGGACCTGGCCTTCTCCGACATCTCGGCGCTGCTCGCCGAGCGCGAAGCGATGCTGCACGGCATCCGGGAGGGCGTGGTCGCCCTCGACCGCAGCGGCCGCATCCGCCTGCTCAACGACGAGGCCCGGAGGCTGCTGGGCATCGGCGACGAGGCCGTCGGCAAGTCCCTGGACGAGGCGCTGGGCGAGGGCCGTACCGCGGACGTCCTGGCCGGGCGGGTGACCGGCACCGACCTGCTGACCGTGCGCGGCCAGCGCGTCCTGGTCGCCAACCGCATGCCCACGGACGACGGCGCCGCCGTGGCCACCCTGCGCGACCGCACCGAGCTGGAGCAACTGGGCCGCGAACTCGACTCCACGCGCGGCCTGATCGACGCCCTGCGCGCCCAGGACCACGAGCACGCCAACCGCATGCACACCCTGCTCGGCCTGCTGGAGCTGGAGATGTACGACGACGCCGTGGAGTTCGTCGGCGAGGTCGTCGGGGACCACCGGGCCACCGCCGAGCAGGTGACCGAGAAGATCCAGGACCCGCTGCTCGCCGCCCTGCTGGTCGGCAAGGCGACCGTGGCCGCCGAACGCGCGGTCGCCCTCTGGGTGTCGGAACGCACCCGGCTGCCGGACCGGCTGATCGACCCGCGGGGTCTGGTCACGGTCGTGGGCAACCTCGTGGACAACGCGCTGGACGCGGTCGCCGGCACCCCGCACGCGCGCGTGGAGGTCGAGTTGCGCACCGAAGGACGTACGGTCGTCCTCCGCGTGCGCGACACCGGGCCCGGAATCCCGCAGGACCAGCAGGAGTTGATCTTCACGGAGGGGTGGTCCACCAAGAAGCCGCCCGCGCACGGCAAGCGGGGCCTCGGGCTCTCGCTGGTGCGTCGGCTCGCCGAACGACAGGGCGGGAGCGCGACGGTGAGCGCGGCGGACGGCGGGGGCGCGGAGTTCACCATCGTGCTGCCCGAGGCGCTGCCCGAACCGGAACCGGAGCCCGTGCTCACCGGGTCCGTGGAGGCCGGTGCCACGCCCCCTGCGCGCATTTCGACCGCCGCCGAGGAGGAGGCGCGATGATCGAGGTCCTGGTCGTGGACGACGACACCCGGGTCGCCCGGGTCAACGCCGCCTACGTCGAGAAAGTGCCCGGCTTTCACGTGGCCGGCGAGGCGCACAACGCGGCCGAGGCGCTGAGCCGGCTGGAGACGCTGCCGAGGCTCGACCTGGTCCTCATGGACCACTACCTGCCCGACGACACCGGGCTCGCGGTCGTCCAGGAGATGCGCAGGCGCGGCCACCAGACCGACGTGATCATGGTGACGGCCGCGCGGGACGTGTCGACCGTCCAGGCGGCCATGCGGCACGGCGCCCTGCAGTACCTGGTGAAACCATTCGCCTTCGCCGGGCTGCGGGCCAAGCTGGAGGCGTACGCCCAGCTGCGCCGCACGCTGGACGGCGGCGGCGAGGCCGAACAGGCCGAGGTGGACCGCATCTTCGGCGCCCTGTCCGCGCCGTCGGAGCCGGGGCTGCCCAAGGGGCACTCCCCCACCACCGCCGAACTGGTGCGCCAGGCCCTGATGAGCGCCGAGGGGCCGCTGTCCGCCCAGGAGATCGCCGAGCGGACCGGGGTGAGCCGCCAGACCGCCCAGCGCTATCTGAAGCTCCTGGAGCGCACCGGACGGGCCCGGCTGACCCTGAAATACGGCGACGCGGGCCGCCCGGAACACCGTTACGTGTGGGCGACCCGCGCCTGAGCGGGCTTGCGCCTTACTTGGCAGCCTTGACGAACTCGGTCGTGTACGTCTTGCTCAGGTCCACGTCGGCGTTCTTGATGTTGGGGTTGAACGCCTTGAGGACCTTCTCGACGGTCTCGGGGCCGTTGGCGGGCATCACGCCGTCCTTGGTGAACATCGGCAGGCTGCTCTTGATCGCGTCGGCGTAGAGCGTCTTGTCGCCCTGGGAGTAGTCGGCGGGCATCTTGGCCGCGATCTCGGACGCGCTGTGGGTGGACATCCAGTTGAGCGTCTTGACGAATGCATTGACCAGCTTCTGGACGGTGTCCTTGTGGCTGTTCACCCAGTCCGTCTGCATGTACAGACTGGACGACGGGTAGGGGCCGCCCAGTGCAGCCTGCGAGCCCTCGGGGGTGCGCATGTCGATGAGCACCTTGCCCGCCTTCTTCGACAGGATCGTGGCAACCGTCGGGTCGGTCGTCATGCCGGCGTCGATGGAGCCCCTCTGGAGCGCCGCGATGAAGGTGGGGCCGGCCCCGACGGCGACCGGGCTGAAGTCGCTCACCTTCACGCCGTTCTTGACCGCGAGGTACTTGGTGAGGAAGTCGGTCGAGGCGCCGAGGCCGGTGACACCGAGCTTCTTGCCCTTGAAGTCCTTGGGCGACGTGATGTCGCCCGCCCTCTTGGTGGAGACGACCTCCACCTCGCCGGGCGCCTGCGAGAACTGCACGACGGACTCGACGGCCTTGCCCTTCGTCTGGAGGTCGAGGGTGTGGTCGTAGAAGCCGACCGCTCCCTGGACCTGGCCGGAGACGAGCGCAGTCTCGGCCTGGACACCGGCGGGCTCGCTCAGCAGTTCCACGTCGAGGCCCTCGGCGTCGAAGTAGCCGAGCTGCTGGGTGAGCATCGCGGGCAGGTAGATGACCTTGTCCAGGCCACCGACCATGATCTTGACCTTCGTACCCTTGCCGTCGCCGGTGGAAGCGGTGCTCGACGCGTCATTGGCGCAGGCGGTGAGGGAGGTGAGGGCAAGCAGGCCGGCGGCGGCGAGCGACGCGTGTCTGGCGGTCTTGTGCATGGCGGTTCACGTCCTTGTGAGAGGGCGGTGCGGGGAAGACGGGGGGTGGCTGGGGAGGGGCGGTCAGTGCCCGGAGTTGGTGGCCTTCCAGCGGAAGATGCGGCGCTCGGCGAAGGTGAGCAGCCCCTCCGCGACGAGGGCGACGACCGCGAGGATGACCATCGCGGCGTACACGCCGGCGGAGTTCAAGGTGCCCTGCGACTGGGCGACGAGCAGGCCGATGCCCTTGGTGGCGCCGATGTACTCGCCGACGATGGCGCCGATGAGGGCGAAGCCGAAGCTGACGTGGAGGCTGGTGAAGATCCAGGAGGTGGCCGACGGGATGACCACCTGGAGGGTCACCTGGCGGTCGCTGGCGCCCAGGATCCGGGCGTTGGCGACCAGGTTGCGGTCGACTTCGCGGGAACCCTGGAAGGCGTTGAAGAACACCGGGAAGAAGACCAGCACCACGGCCGAGGCGACCTTGGAGGCGGGGCCGAGCCCGAACCAGATCAGGAAGATTGGGGCGAGGACGATCCTCGGTATGGAGTTGAGCACCTTGATGTAGGGACCAAGGAGATCGGCGAGGAAAGTGATCCGTCCGAGGGCGATACCGAAGAGGACACCGGCCGCGACGCCGATGATCCAGCCGAGGAGTGCCTCGTACAGCGTGTACCAGATCTGCTCGCCCAGGGAGCCGAGCGCCGTCCCGTGGGTCAGCCATGTGTAGATCTGGTCCCAGATGTCCGAGGGCATCGAGAAGTTGAACGGGTCGATGACCTTGGCCCGGGACAGCGCTTCCCACAGGCCGAGCACGGCCACCAGGAGCAGTATCCGGGCGGCCGCGACGACCACCTTGCGTCTGCGGGCGGCCTGGGCCCGCGACTGCGCGCGGTCCGGAATCTTGGCGGTCTCGACGACCGGCGTGGTGATGACCTCAGGCGACATGGGCGGCACCCCTCTCGCGGGTGATGCGGACCTCTTCGCCGAGGGACTCCCAGATCTCGCGGTAGATCTCGATGAACTGCGGCTCCAGGCGCACGGACTCGACCTTGCGCGGCCGGGGCAGGTGGATGTCGAAGACCTGCTTCACGGTCGCCGGTCCTGCGGTCATCACGACGACCTTGTCGGCCAGCGCGATGGACTCCTCGAGGTCGTGGGTGACGAAGACGACGGAGGCGCCTGTGCCCTCCCACAGGTCCAGGAGCTCGTCCGACATCAGGGCCCGGGTCTGCACGTCGAGCGCGGAGAACGGCTCGTCCATGAGCAGGATCTCGGGGTCGTTGACGAAGGTTGCGGCGAGGGCGACGCGCTTGCGCTGGCCGCCGGAGAGCTGGTGCGGATAGCGGTCCTCGAAGCCCGCGAGTCCCACTCGGGCCAGCCAGTCCCGCGCCTTCTCCTTGGCCTCCGCCTTCGGTACGCCGCGGAACCGGAGACCCGCCATGACGTTGGACAGGACCGTGCGCCACGGGAAGGTGGCGTCCTGCTGGAAGACGAAACCGACCTTGTCGCCGACGCCGGCGACCGGCTTCCCGGCCACCAGCACCTCGCCCTCAGTGGGCTCCTCCAGGCCGCTGACCAGGGTCAGCGTGGTGGACTTCCCGCAGCCGGTCGGGCCGACGACGGCCACGAACTCACCGCGCCCGATGGTGAGGTCCAGATCCCGGACGGCGGTGTGCAGACCCCCCGACGGGGTCCTGAAGGTTTTGCTCGCGCCCCGTAGCTCGATGGCGGGGCTGGTGTCTGCGCTCATGGGCCGGGACGGTAGGTGTGGCCCCGGCCACAGCAGCAGTCTTGTGAGCACAAGCCGTTCTTTTGCTCGCAAGAGCCTGTTGTGCTCATTTTGCTCGCGCTACAACTGCGGAGCACGAAACACGGGCTTAACGCTCGCCGGCCTTGTAAGGAGAGGCCTGATGATTGACGTCCTGGTCGTGGACGACGACTTCCGCGTCGCAGAGATAAACGCCAAGTACGTGGGAAAGGTTCCCGGCTTCCGGGTGACCGCCCGCGCGCACAGCGCCGCCCAGGCCCTGGCCGCCGTCCAACGCGGCGCCATCGACCTGGTCCTGCTCGATCACTACCTGCCGGACCAGACCGGCCTCGAACTCGTCCACCGCATGCGGGAGCAGGGCCACGGCACCGACGTCATCATGATCACTGCGGCGAGCGATGTGACGACCGTGCAGCAGGCGATGCGCCTGGGCGCCCTGCACTACCTGGTCAAGCCCTTCACCTTCGCCGCTCTGCGCACCCGTCTGGACTCCTACGCGGCCCTGCGCCGCACCGTCGACCGGGTGGGCGGCCGGGGTCTGACGGGCCAGGAACAGGTCGACCGGATCTTCGGCGCCCTGCGTACGTCCCCTGCACCGGCCGCGCCGGGCCTGCCCAGCGGCCAGTCGGAACCCACGACCGACCTCATCTGCGGTGTCCTGCACCGCTCGGACCACCCGCTGTCGGCCCACGAGGTCGCGGCCGAGACCGGCCTGAGCCGCTCCACGGCCCAGCGCTACCTCCGCCACCTGGAACAGGCGGGCCGCCTCCGCCTCTCCCTGAAGTACGGCGACACCGGCCGCCCGGAGCACCGGTACGCGTGGGTGGCACCGTAAGGGCGGTCCGTTCTCGGCACGCCCCACCGAGCCGGCTACACGGCTCCCGCCCCGGTCAGTGACCGTACCTCGGTCTCCGCGTACTTGGCCTCGTCCGCGACCTCGTCCGAGGTGACCGTGCCCAGCCAGCCGGCGAGGAAGCCGAGCGGGATGGAGATGATCCCCGGGTTCTGCAGGGGGAAGTACTGGAAGTCGACGTCCGGGAAGAGCGAGTCCGGGCTGCCGGAGACCACCGGGGAGAGCAGCACCAGCCCGAGCGCAGGAATCAGCCCGCCGTATACGGCCCACACCGCGCCGCGCGTCGTGAAGCCGCGCCAGAACAGCGAGTACAGCAGCACCGGCAGATTCGCCGACGCGGCCACGGCGAAGGCGAGGCCGACCAGGAAGGCGACGTTGAGGCCGCGGGCCAGCAGGCCCAGCGCGATCGCGACGACCCCGATACCGACCGCTGCGATGCGCGCCACCGCCACCTCGCTGCGCGCCTTGGCGTGCCGCCGCCGCAAGGAGGCATACAGGTCGTGGGCCACGGATGCCGAGGAGGCGAGCGTGATTCCGGCGACCACCGCGAGGATCGTGGCGAAGGCGATGGCGGCGACGATGGCGAACAGAACCGTTCCACCAGTGGAGCCCGCACCGCCGCCCAGGTCGAGGGCGAGCAGGGGCACCGCGGTGTTCCCTGCCGCGTTCGAGGCGCGCACGGTCTTCGGTCCGAGCACGGCGGCGGCCCCGAACCCGAGGACGATCGTCATCAGGTAGAAGCCACCGATCAGCCCGATGGACCACACCGCAGAACGGCGGGCCGCCCGCGCGGTCGGCACGGTGTAGAAGCGGGACAGGATGTGCGGCAGCCCCGCCGTGCCCAGCACCAGCGCGAGCCCCAGGCTGATGAAGTCGAGGCGAGCGGTCCAGCTCCCGCCGTACTTCAGTCCCGGCGCCAGAAACGCGCTCCCGTGGCCGCTTCGGTCCGCGGCCGCCACCAGCAGCCGGTCGAAGTCGCCGTGGAACCGCACCAGCACCAGCACGGTCAGCACGACCGTCCCGCCGAGCAGCAGGACCGCCTTCACGATCTGGATCCAGGTGGTGGCCCGCATCCCTCCCAGCGACACATAGATCACCATCAGGGCACCGACCCCGATGACCGTCCAGGCCTGGGCCGCACCGCTCGTGCGCCCCACCAGCAGCGCCACCAGGCTGCCCGCGCCCACCATTTGCGCCACCAGATAGAGAACGGACACCGTGACCGAGGAAGTTCCCGCGGCGATCCGCACCGGCCGCTCGCTCATCCGCGCGGCCACCACGTCGGCCAGGGTGAACCGCCCGCAGTTGCGCACCAGTTCCGCCACCAGGAACAGCACGACCAGCCAGGCCACGAGGAAGCCCACCACATACAGCAGCCCGTCGTAGCCGTAGAGCGCGATGAGTCCCGTGACCCCGAGGAAGGAGGCCGCCGACATGTAGTCACCCGCGATGGCAAAACCATTCTCCATCGGGGAGAAGAGCCGCCCGCCGGCATAGAACTCCTCCGCCGAACCATGCCGCCTGCGGCTCACCCAGGTCGTGATCTCCAGGGTCACGGCCACGAACCCGCTGAACAACAGCAGCGCCAGCGTCTGATGTTCGCCGGTCACGAGGCGCCTCCCTGGACTCCGCGGGTCAGTTCCTGCGTGTCCCAGCGCAACTCCAGCGCGGCCCGGTCCCGGCACAGCCGCGCATGCCGGGCATAGGCCCAGGTGAGCAGGAACGTGCTGAGGAACTGCCCGAGCCCCGCGAGCATCGCCACGTTCACCGCCCCGGCCACGGGACGGGCCATGAGCCCGGGCGCGGTCGTCGCGGCCACCACGTACCCCACGTACCAGACGAGGAAGGCGGCTACTCCCGGCACCACGAACCTGCGGTACCGGCTGCGCACCTCCTGGAAGGCCTCGCTGCGCTGCACCGCGACATAGACATCGCGGGCACGAACAGCCGTGCCGTCCTGCTCACCGCGCGCGGACGGTACGGCCCGTGCCGGCATCCCGGTGCCGTCCAGCTCGCCCCAGCCGGAGCCCAGCGCGTCGTACCAGGGGTCCTCGTATCTCACGTCCCGGGAGGCCGGACCGTGGTCTTCCCGCCTGCCGGCCGAACTCCCGGGATCGTCGTCGGCTCCATGGGAACGACCATCGCTTGACTGCATGCCCAAGGATGGACAGATGGGAAGATCCCTGACTCTTCTTCCCCCGGCTCTTCACCCCATCAGGTGATTCACTCCGCGGGCGGCCGCACCAGCCCCTTCGCGTAGGCGTAACGCACCGCCTGTGCCCGGTCCTTGAGGCCCGTCTTGGCGAAGAGGTTGTTGATGTGAGTCTTCACGGTCGCGGTGGAGACATGCAGGGCGCGGGCGATCTCCTGGTTGCTCAGTCCCTCGCCGATCAGCACCAGGACCTCGGTCTCCCGCGCGGTCAGGCCGTCGGGCGCCTCGGCGGCCGCCGGTGTGGGCTCGGGCTCCGACAGCCTCTCCAGCAGCCGGCGCTGGACACTCGGCGACAGTCCGGCCTCCCCGGACAGAACACTCTCCACGGCGCGCACGATCTCGTCGCCGCCCGCGTCCTTGGTGAGATAGCCCCGGGCTCCCGCGCGCAGCGCGGGGAACAGGGACTCGTCGTCCGCGTACGTGGTGAGCACCACGACCTGGGTCCCCGGATACTCCGCCCGGATCCGCCGCGTGGCCTCCACGCCGTCGCAGCGGGGCATCCGCAGGTCCATCAGGACCACGTCCGGGGCGAGTTCCCCCACCAGCCGCACCGCCTCCTCGCCGTCCCCCGCCGAACCCACGACCTCCACACCGGGCAGCAGCCCGAGCAACATCACGATGCCTTCCCGGACCACCGTCTGGTCGTCGGCGACCACCACCCGCGCGGGCTTCCTCTCCCCCTCCGGCTCCGTCATACGGGCACCTTCAACGTCACCACGAACCCCTCCTCGTCCGGCCCCGCGTCCAGCGAACCGCCCAGCAGTTCGGCGCGCTCCCGCATTCCCAGCAGACCGTACCCGCCGCCCGCCCCCGTGAGTTCGCCCGGTCGGCCGCCCGAGTCCCGTACGTCCAGCGTCACTTCGTGCCGCCCGTAGTCGAGTCGCAGGTGCACCTTGGCGCCGTGGGCGTGCTTGCGGACGTTCGTCAACGCCTCCTGCGCCACCCGCCGCACGGCCTGTGAGGCTTCGGCCGGCAGAGGTCTGCGCTCACCCGTGACGGTGACCTCGGCGCCGTCGGCCGCGCTGACGAGTTCGGTCAGGAAGTCCTCCAGGGGCGACAGATCACCACGCAACGCGGACAGCGCCTGCCGTGTTTCGGCGAGGCCGTCGCGAGCCATGCCCCGGGCGGCCACCACCCGCTCCAGGATCTGCTCCCGGCCGGCGCCGCGCTCTATCAGCAGCCGGGCCGCCTCCAGATGCACCAGTTGCGCCGAGAGGCTGTGGGCGAGCACGTCGTGGATCTCCCGGGCGATCCTCGCCCGCTCGGCCAGCGCCGCCGACTGTGCCTCGGCGGCCCGCGCGGCCCGCTCCTGGGCGAGCAGCCGCTGCGCGCTTCCTCGGGCCTCCGCGTCTAGCCGCAGGACGTATCCGGCAAGGGCCATGCCCGCCACCGTGGCGGCCGTGGTCAGCCACACGTCGTTGTTGAACGCGGAGTACGAGGCCAGCGCCACTGATGTCACAGGCAGGGCGGCCCCGAGGGGCAGCCGCTCCAGGGCGGAGATACCGCAGCCGCACCAGACCACCAGGGCCGGTCCCCTGAACCCCGTGGCCTCGGCCGCGACCGCGATGCCCAGGAGCACACTCATGAGTGCCAGGGAGCGCACCAGCCGGTGCTCGTAGGTGCTGCGGAAGAAGGCCCAGGAGACGACGGCGGCCAGCAGGACGCCGGCGACGGCCGCGAGTGCGCCCCAGATGCCGACGTGCTTGTGGCTGAAGGCGCCCCACAGGAGCAGCGCGAGCACCAGCACCCTGATGGCCCAGGCGAGCAGGCGCCGTGGTCGGGGGGTTCCCTTGCGGCCGAGCGCTTCACGCGACGGCCAGCGTGTCCAGGCGTTCTCCGTCACACGTGCTCCTTCCACGCCGACCGCATGTCGTCACCGTACGCCGGGGCCGGACTGCTCGCGGAACCGAAGGACTGGGCCCGCCAGACCAGGATCCCGGCCCGGACCAGCAGGGTGTCGGCAAAGCCGAGCATCAGTGCCGAGCTGTTCTGGTGCACGCCGATCACGACGCCGAGAGCGAAGACGCCGACCCGCAGGGCTACGCCTGCGGCCCATACGGCGGCGCTCGCCTTGGTGCTCTTGGTCCACACGACGCCGTCCGGTTCCGTCCAGATACGGGTGGTCCAGGCCCAGCCGGCGCCTGTGGCCAGGCCGATGAGTATCTCCACGGCCAGCAGCACGGCGGATTCGATGCGGTGATGGACGTCGAGTATTCCGGGCCCGCGCAGGGCCATGGCCCCGAGAATCACAGGGAGCAGCCACCAGCGCCGGTCGGTGTCGATCGCGCGGGCGCGGAACTGGCGCACGATCACTATGGCGACTACGGCCACCATCACCAACGCGTTGACGAGCCCGGCCATCACAGCCTCCGTGAGCGAGAAGGGGCGTCGGAAGCGAGCGCTGCCGACGCCTTCGAAGCTACGGAAGTTCGCAGGTCAGGAGATCGGAGCGGGGGTGGATCGCGGGTGGAACCTTGCGGACGACCCGCCTCCACCCACGGGTGGACAGACCGCCGGTGAGCCATGCGGGCCGCGCGTCTGCCGGGGCTCGGCTGCGGTGCGGGCCGGGCGCAGGGGCCGGGCGCCACTAGTCGCTGGGCCAGGCTGGTTGGGCTGGGCAGGCCTGAGCCGGGGAACAGGGCAGGCCTGAGCCGAGGCACGGCGAGCCAGGGCAGAGGCAGGGGTCCGCGGCCGCCGCGAGAACCGTGGCAGGGAGCCACAGCCGAGGCCGATGGGTTCACTCCAGGGGCGGAACCGCAGGGCCGACTCCGGTCGAGCGGGTCGTAATGGGCGCGCCACGCTCGGCCTGGGCATGTGATGCCCGGCCCCAACCGTGCATGCCGCTCCTCGGGGCAAGGCACACCCCGCCCGTTCACCTCCCGGCTCAAGGCCGAACGCACGCTCAAGAGCCGAGCGCACGCTCAAGATCGGAGCGCAGACGCCGCCCCTGCTGTCCCGAGCCCCTCGGCGCGCGGCCGACCCACCCGGTCGGCCCCGATCGAGGCGGCTCTTCACAGCCGGCCACCCAACCGGCGAGCCGAAGCCCTCCCCCCGAGCCCGTCGGCAGGCCACGAGCACCGCTCACTCGCCCCGTCGCCATCTCGAGGCGCGCCCAACGCTCACCGGCCGACCTGCCCACTCCCAGCGAGCAGTCAGGTCGGCCAGAGCCGGCGCAGCGGCTACGCGTCGATGCGGGACCGGTCCAGCGTCGCCGCCGAGCTGGAGATGAACTCCTTGCGGGGGGCGACGTCGTTGCCCATGAGCAGGTCGAAGACCTGCTCAGCGGCCTCCAGGTCGGAGAGGTTGATCCGGCGCAGGGTGCGGTGGCGCGGGTCCATCGTGGTCTCGGCCAGCTGGTCGGCGTCCATCTCGCCCAGACCCTTGTAGCGCTGGATGGAGTCCTTGTACCGGATGCCCTTGCTCTGGAACTCCATCAGCTTGTCGCGCAGCTCACGGTCCGAGTACGTGTAGACGTACTTGTCCTGGCCCTTCTTCGGCTGGACGATCTCGATACGGTGCAGCGGCGGCACCGCGGCGAAGACCCGGCCGGCTTCGACCATGGGCCGCATGTAGCGCTGGAACAGCGTCAGCAGCAGGCACCGGATGTGGGAGCCGTCCACATCGGCGTCGGTCATCATGATGATCTTGCCGTAGCGGGCCGCGTCGATATCGAACGTACGGCCCGACCCGGCTCCTATGACCTGGATGATCGCGCCGCACTCGGCGTTCTTGAGCATGTCGGTCACCGACGACCGCTGCACGTTGAGGATCTTGCCCCGGATCGGCAGCAGCGCCTGGAACTCGGAGTTCCGCGCGAGCTTCGCCGTACCGAGCGCGGAGTCGCCCTCAACGATGAACAGCTCACTGCGGTCGACGTCGTCGCTGCGGCAGTCGGCGAGCTTGGCCGGCAGGGACGAGGACTCCAGTGCGGTCTTCCGTCGCTGGGCGTCCTTGTGCTGGCGGGCCGCGACGCGCGTGCGGGCGGCGGCGACCACCTTCTCCATGACGACCCGGGCCTGGGCGGCGGCGTCCCGCTTGGCGGCGGTCAGGAACGCCTTCAGCTCCTTGGTGACCACGTTGTTCACGATGCGGCGGGCCGCCGAGGTACCGAGGACCTCCTTGGTCTGGCCTTCGAACTGCGGCTCGGCCAGGCGCACGGTGACGACGGCGGTGAGGCCCTCCAGGGCGTCGTCCTTGACGATGTTGTCCTCGGCCACACGCAGCATCTTCTTGGCGCGCAGCACGTCGTTCAGCGTCTGGGTGAGGGCCTGCTCGAAGCCTGCGACATGGGTGCCGCCCTTGGGGGTGGCGATGATGTTGACGAACGACCTCACGGTCGCGTCGTAGCCCGTGCCCCAGCGCAGCGCGATGTCGACGCCCAGCTCGCGGGTGACCTCGGTGGGGGTCATCTGGCCGTGCTCGTCCAGGACCGGGACGGTCTCCTTGAAGCTGCCCTGGCCGGAGAAGCGGATGACGTCGCAGACCGGCTTGTCGTTGGCCAGGTACTCGCAGAACTCGCTGATGCCGCCGTCGAAGCGGAAGGACTCCTCGCCCTTGCTGCCGCCCTCGCCGAGGCCGTACTCGTCGCGGACGACGATGGTGAGGCCGGGCACCAGGAAGGCTGTCTGCCGGGCGCGCTGGTGCAGGTTCTCCAGGGAGAGCTTGGCGTCCTTCAAAAAGATCTGCCGGTCGGCCCAGTACCGCACGCGCGTGCCGCTGCGTGTCTTGGGAATCTTCTTCGTCTTGCGCAGGCCGCTCTTGGCCTCGAACTTGGCGTCCGGACCCTCGCCCGCGAAGGCGCCCGGGACACCTCGCCGGAAGCTGATGGCGTGGACATGGCCATCCCGGTCGACCTCGACGTCGAGACGGGCGGAGAGCGCGTTGACCACGGAGGCACCGACGCCGTGCAGACCACCGGAGGCGGCGTACGAGCCGCCGCCGAACTTGCCGCCGGCGTGCAGCTTGGTCATGACGACCTCGACACCGGACAGGCGGGTCTTGGGTTCCACGTCCACGGGGATGCCGCGGCCGTTGTCCCGCACCTCGACAGAGCCGTCGTCGTGGAGGATCACCTCGATGTGGTCGCAGAAGCCACCGAGGGCCTCGTCCACGGAGTTGTCGATGATCTCCCACAGGCAGTGCATCAGACCGCGGCTGTCGGTCGAGCCGATGTACATGCCCGGGCGCTTGCGTACGGCCTCGAGACCCTCGAGGACGAGCAGGTGCCGCGCGGTGTAGTTGGAACCGTCCCGGTCTGCTCCTGCCAGCAGCGCTGTGGACGGCACGGACGTATCGGCGGTCACGCGGTTCGCTCCTCGCTGAATTTCAGATGACCCCCTTCTGGGTAAGGGGGCGGCTTCGGTCGCCGCTCAGAGGGTACCGAGGCCTGGTAGAGCCGTTGTAACGCCACCCTCATCGGGAGCTCAGCCTAGTCCAGGCTCGCATACACGTTCGATCCCTCGATGGAGTGAAGTACATATCACGTTCCCTTGGAGGCATGAACCATTTAGGCTCCGGGCACGTCCTCATGAACAACCGGCAACCCGGCCGGGAGGATGTGAACCGAAGACAGCGCGAAACCGTAAGCACACAAGACACGCACTACGGCACATTCGCCGCCAACCGGCAGCAGACAGCCGCCCGGAAAGATTTTTCGAGGAAAAGCCACGAGCGGGAACGTTTTCGGGCTGGTTGGATGTTGACCCTGGTACGACAGCTCGTCGAGCTAGAGAAGAGGCGACGTGACTACTGTTCTGACCCCCGCGAGCCCGCTGACGGCCGCCGATCGCTGCGACCGCTGCGGCGCCCAGGCATACCTGCGCGTCGTGCTGCTCAGCGGCGGAGAACTGCTCTTCTGCGCCCACCACGGTCGCAAGTTCGAGCCGGAACTCAAGAAGATCGCCGCTGAGATACAGGACGAGACGGAGCGGCTGACGTCCGTTCCGGGCATCGCTTCCGAAGAAGAGCGCTGAATCTCGCACCCACGACGAGCCAGCCCCGGCACAGGCCGGTGCACGGGCGGCCGCTCCGAGAGGAGCGGCCGCCCGTGCTCATGCTCCCGTACAGCCCCTCAGGTCTTCCTGTGGAGCCGTTGCGGGCCCCCGGCGGCGGGCTTCAGGGTGCGGAGAACGTCGGACACGCGCGTGTAGACACCAGGGCTGCCCGGCCGCCCACAGCCGCTCCCCCAGGACACGAGCCCGATCAGTCGTCCAGAGGCCACCAGAGGGCCCCCACTGTCGCCCTGGCAGGCGTCCGGCCCGCCCGCGGTCTCTCCGGCGCAGAGCATGGAGTCGGCCCGGAAGGTCCCCTCTGGGCCGCCCGGATAGGCGCGGGCACAGAGATCGTCGCCCAGCACGTGGACGCGTGCGCCGTGCAGCCCGCGCGCGTAGGCACCGCCGCCGGTCGTGTCACCCCATCCGGATACCAGGGCCTCCGTCCCGGCTCTGTACGCCGGGTCGCCCGCGGGCGCCATGGCCACGACGGCACTCTGCGGCAGCGGTTCGGCGAGAGTGAGAACGGCGAAGTCACCGGAGTTGGCCGCGGCGTCGTAGCGCGGATTGACCCGGGCGTCCTGTACGGCGATCTCAGCGCCCTCGGTCCCGAGCAGGTCGGTACGGCCCGTTATGACCTTGAGGTCGGGCATCTGGTTCGGCGGGGCCCCCAGGACCTCCTCGGCCAGGCAGTGGGCCGCGGTGAGCACGGTGGTCCGCGTGACCGCCACGCCACCGCAGAACTGCCCTGCCCGCGTTCCCCCGAACCGGGCACGGCTGGACAGTGCCACCGTCCACGGGGCGGCGGAGACGTCGATCGGAAACCCCCCGACGACAACGCTGTCGGCGGCCGCCTGGGCCGCTCCCATCAGGGGTATGGCGGTCATGGTGGCCGCCATGGCAAGCGGCCGGATCAGTGTCCGGACAACGGAACGGCGCATGCAGACTCCTCACTCCGGGGTGGTCCTGGGACACCCAGAGTCATCCACGTCGTGGCTGTGCGCAGCACGAAGACCCGGCCCCCGCGTGGGGAACCGGGCCTTCGCCGTCCGTACGACCTGGACCTAGTCGAGGTAGTCGCGCAGCACCTGCGAACGCGACGGGTGGCGCAGCTTCGACATGGTCTTGGACTCGATCTGGCGGATGCGCTCACGCGTCACGCCGTACACCTTGCCGATCTCGTCGAGGGTCTTCGGCTGACCGTCGGTGAGACCGAAACGCATGGAGACGACGCCGGCCTCGCGCTCGGACAGGGTGTCCAGAACAGAATGCAGCTGCTCCTGCAGAAGCGTGAAGCTGACGGCGTCCGCGGGAACGACGGCCTCGGAGTCCTCGATGAGGTCACCGAACTCGCTGTCGCCGTCCTCACCCAGCGGGGTGTGCAGGGAGATGGGCTCGCGGCCGTACTTCTGGACCTCGATGACCTTCTCCGGGGTCATGTCGAGTTCCTTGGCCAGTTCCTCCGGGGTGGGCTCGCGGCCCAGGTCCTGGAGCATCTGGCGCTGCACGCGCGCGAGCTTGTTGATGACCTCGACCATGTGCACCGGGATACGGATGGTGCGAGCCTGGTCGGCCATGGCACGGGTGATCGCCTGGCGGATCCACCAAGTGGCGTAGGTGGAGAACTTGTAACCCTTGGTGTAGTCGAACTTCTCGACCGCGCGGATCAGACCGAGGTTGCCCTCCTGGATGAGGTCCAGGAAGAGCATGCCGCGGCCCGTGTACCGCTTGGCCAGGGAGACCACCAGACGGAGGTTGGCCTCCAGGAGGTGGTTCTTGGCGCGGCGGCCGTCCTCCGCGATGATCTCCAGCTCCCGCTTCAGCTTCGGCGCGAGCTTGTCGGAGTTGGCGAGCTTGTCCTCGGCGAACAGACCCGCCTCGATGCGTTTGGCCAGCTCGACCTCCTGCTCGGCATTGAGCAGGGGGACCTTGCCGATCTGCTTGAGGTAGTCCTTGACCGGGTCGGCCGTGGCGCCGGCCGCGGCGACCTGCTGGGCGGGCGCGTCGTCCTCGTCCTCGTCGGACAGGACGAAGCCCGCGCTCTCGGCACCCTCGGGCTCGTCGGCGACCTTGGTGTCCTCGAGGACCTCTTCCTCGAGAAGCTCGGCGTCGTCCTTCTTGGCCGTGGTCTTCTTGGCGGCCGTCTTCTTGGCGACGGTCTTCTTCACGGCCGCCTTCTTGGCGGCCGTCTTCTTGGCGGCGGCCTTCTTGGCCGTTCCGGCTTCCTCGGCGGGATCGTCGGCGAACGAAGCGGCGGGCGTAGCCGGGGCGGCCGTGGTGGCGGTGGCCTTCCTGGTGGTCACCGTCTTCGCCGCGACCGTCTTGGTGGCGGTGCGCTTCGCCGGACTCTTCGCTGCGACGCTCTTTCGGGTGCGCTTGGGCTCTGCTGCACTGACCATCAGCGTCACACCCTCTTCCTCAAGGATCTGGTTGAGGCTGCGCAGTACGTTCTTCCACTGAGTGGCCGGAATCTGGTCAGCTTCGAAGGCCCGACGCACATCGTCGCCGGCGATCTGCCCCTCAGCCTTTCCCCGCTCAATGAGCGCCATGACAGAGACGGACTCGGCGATCTCCGGCGGGAGCGTACGGGATGTGCTGGCCGACACGAACAACCTCTCGGAACGTTGGAAAACGGCTTCCGGCCCCGTCCACAGTGGACAGGAGCCGACCACCGGCCTGGGGATGGGCCGACGGAGCGGGCGGGGCCGGGAAGATGCACAGCGCCTGTCATGGCGTCCGTATTCCCTCCGCGGCTGTCACCTCTTAGGTCATCGCGTTGTCCGCACGAGCGTTACGCCCAATCTGCGTGGCCCGAGTCACACCCCGTAAGCGGTCAAAAGCGGTCAGGTATAGGCAAAGAAGGTCACCCATGGACTGACCGGGCCCGCTCCGCCTGCCGCGGCGGCCCGCCGCGTCGCCGGGCCCCACCGGATTCCAAGGATCCGATGGGGCCCGGCGACGGCCGGTTTCCCTCGCCCGGCGCCGCCACGAGCACCACCAGAGCGCGGCACACCGGCGACCGCCCCGTCTTCGGTACGGCTCAGTGCTCCCGCGGGGCTGGAACCACGCGCTCCACCTCAGGGTGGACGGTCAGCAGTTGACGCATGGCCGCCTCCGCCGCCGTCCCGTCGCCGCTGCCGAGCGCGTCGACGATCCGCGCGTGCAGCGCGAGGGAGCCCTCGTTCGGTCGGTCACAGCCGGTGACCGGGCCGCCGGAGACCTGGAGGGCGGCCGAGACGATCCCGGAGAGATGCTCCAGCATGCGGTTGCCCGCGATCTGGATGAGCAGGGTGTGGAACTCGGTGTCGGCGCGCGAGAAGGTCAGTGTGTCGCCCTGCGCCATGGCATGGCTCATGATCTCAACCATGTCGGAGAGGCGCTGCTGCACCTCCTCGCGTCCGTGTCCGGCGGCGAGGCGGGCGGCGAGGGGCTCGATCGTCCAGCGCAGCTCGCTCAGCTCGCGGCGCTGGTCGTCGCGCTGCGGCCCGAAGGCCCGCCACTCGATGATGTCCGGATCCAGGAGGTTCCAGTCACTGACGGGCCGCACGCGGGTGCCGACGTTCGGGCGGGCGCTGACGAGGCCCTTGGCCTCCAGGACACGGAGGGACTCGCGGACGACGGTACGGGAGACCTCGAAGCGCTGGCCGATCTCCTCGGGCACCAGCGGGCGGTCCGCCCCCAGGTCGCCGGAGACGATCATCTGACCCAGCTGCTGGACGAGTTGGCCGTGCAGTCCGCGTCCGCGGCTGCCCGCGGCGCGCCGGCCCACGCGGCCCAGCTCGGGGTCCGCTCCGTCCCAGGCGGGCGCTCCGACGCGGTCGGCCACCGGCGCCTCGGCGTAGGGGTAGCGGTCGAGTTCGCCCGGGCCGGTCAGACCTGAGTCTGCGGAGCGGGCGGCGGTCATCATGGTGTGCGCAAGGGTACTCACGGATCCTTTGTCGGCGCCGCCTCCAACTCCCTTGAGGTCTTTGGTGAAAAGCACACGAAAGGGTGATCGCTCACCCCGTCGCAATTGACGCCTTATCGGAAAGAAACGGGCTTTCTCCGGGGAGTTGTGCACACAGCGGGACCGGAAGCGCACGGACGCCTGTCACCGGACCCTGGTGCGCAGCGTCGTGAGCACGTACGCGCACCCCAGCGCGGCGAGCGACAACGCCATCGCACCGCCGACGGGTTGGGCGACGACCCGGGCCACGCCGAGCAGATAGCGCTCTCCTCCGAACGGCCACTGCAAGAGGAAGACCTCCCGCATCCGCAGGGGCAGGCCGGCCGCCGTCGGCACGGTCTGCCCCTGCAGTGCCTTGTGCACGAGAGGGACGACGAGAACGGGTACGGCAAGGACGGTGGCGAGACCCGCCGTAGCGGACCGGAAGACGCCGGCCGCCAGAACCCCGGCCCAGGCACAACCGGTCACCAGCCCGAACCAACTCACGCTCAGCGAAAGCCAGTCCGAGGGAACTTGCGTGAGCTCCCGTCCGTAGACGAGGTAGAGCACTTCGGCGTCGCAGCCCATGGTGAGGAAGGCCAGCATCACGGCGGTGGCCCCGGAGACGAGGAGCTTGGCGGTGAGCAGTCCCAGCCGACGGGGCACGGTTCCACGGTCCGCCGCCAGCGCGGGGTGGCGGAACTCGTCTCCGAAGGCCAGCGCACCGAGCAGCCCCGCCGCGAGCGCCGCGGGCGGCAGCGGCAGCTCCCGCGGCCACGCGGCGAACAGCCGCGCCTGCGGGGTGTGACCGACCCGCGCCAGGATCACGGCGGTGAGCACGGACACCACCAGCACGGCCCCACAGGTGAGGAAGCCGGTGCCGATTCCGGTGGCACGCCGCAGTTCGTAGCGCAGCGGGCGTAGGGGGCTGGGGGCGGGGCGGACGGAGATGGGGGGCGGGAGGGGGGACAGGTCGTCGAGGATACGCGTCACTTCGGGGCGCGAAGGATGCCCGGCCTGAGGTTGACGGCTGCCCGACTTCCGGGCCTCCGGATTCCGGGCACCGGGAACGGTCGCACCGGCCGCCCGCGCGCCGACGGCCGTGCGCGTCGCGCCGGGGCGCTGCTCCGGGTCGGCGCAGCCCCCCGGGGGGCCGGCCTCCGGTGCGGCTGAAGCAGGCCGGCCGCCGACTGCGATCGCAGGCCCGCCGACGGAAGAAGCACCGTCGCCGCTGTCTGCTGCGTCCGCACCGGAGGCGGCGTCAGAGGACGTGTGGTCGGCATCGGAGGCGGCGTCGGGCTGCGGCGGCCCGGTTACGGGGGTGCCCTCAGCGATCCCCACGTGGTCCGGCACGGACTCGTGGCCGTGGGATCCCCCGAGCGACGACCGGTCGCCGCCGAGGCCCTGCTCCGGCTCCGCCTCCGGCGTCGGGACGTCGGACACCGCCCGCTCCTGCTCCTCGACGAGGCTGGGCGCCGCCTGCACACATTCCGAGGCGCGCTCCTCCGGCAAGGAGCCAGGGGCAGCTTGTGACCAGTCATCCGGCACACAGTCCGGTGCGGGCTGCTCCCGTCCGCCCGTCACCACCTCACCGGCCGCGCCCATCCCGTCCCCGGGTCCCCCTTCCGTGCCGGGCCCCATGTCACCGACCTCGTCCGCGAGTTGGTGGACGAGAATGCCGTGACGGAACGCGATCTCGCCGACGTCGGCGGTCGTACTGCCGTACACGGAGAGGCGGTTGCCTTCTTCCCGCACGACCTCGACCGACCGCCGGGCGGTGCGCGCCTCCTTGGTGAGCAGGGCCGCGAGGCGGGCGGCGTGGGGGCTGCGGACGGCCACGCGCGGTCGCAGCCGGGTGCGGGCGAACTCCCTGGCCTCCTGGTCGGCGACGAGTCTGCCGCCGTCGAGGGTGACGACCCGGTCGGCCGTGCGAGCGGCCTCCTTGGAGTCGGCCGTCGTGAACAGCACAGTGCCGCCCTGGGAGGCGTGTGCCCGCAACATGCCGTGCAGCCAGCGCGCCTCACGGGCGGAGAGACCGGCAGCGGGGTCGTCCAGCACGAGCGTGTGCGGGTCGGGCAGCAGGGCGCAGGCCAGTCCGAGTCTGCGGTCCATGCCGTGCGAGAGGGTGCCGAGGCGTTCCTCGCGGAGGCTGACGAGGCCGACCGCTTCGAGGACCTCGTCGGCGCGCCGGGCGGGAACGCCCGTTGCCGCGCACAGCATGCGCAGGTGGCCGCGGACCGAGCGGGCCGGATGACCGGGTACGTCACCGAGGAGCACGCCGACTTCCCGCGCCGGGTGAGCGATGCGGTGCAGGGGCCGGCCCCTGAAGTAGGTGATGCCGCGACCTTGTTGGAGTTCGAGCATCAGTCTGAGCGCGGTCGTCTTGCCCGCGCGCGTCGCCCCGAGGAGCGCGGTGACATCGCCGGCGCGCGCCTCGAAGGAGACGTCGTCGACGGCGAGCGGGTGCGCCTTGCGGGCATTGCTGGTCAGTCCGAAGGCCTGGATCACCTACAGCAAGATAGCGTGTAATGTCCTCTTTTTCCGGTATAACCCGACCTGTCATGCGGTGACGTCCGACCAGAGGGGCTTATGTCCGCCATTGGACGGATCGAGCCTCGGCGCACGCCTGCGGCTCCGGCAGCCAGGTGCCGCGAGAGTCGGGCTCTCAGACCTCGGGGCGGAGCATCGGAGGGTTGAGCAGGGTGGCGCCGCCGGCGCGGAAGAGCTGGGCCGGCCGACCTCCCTGCCGGGTGGTCGTGCCTCCCGTCGGAACGAGGAATCCTGGGGTTCCGGTGACCTTGCGGTGGAAGTTGCGCGGGTCGAGGGCCACGCCCCACACCGCCTCGTAGACCCGGCGCAGCTCCCCGACGGTGAACTCGGGCGGGCAGAACGCGGTGGCCAGCGACGAGTACTCGATCTTGGAGCGTGCCCGCTCGACTCCGTCGGCGAGGATCTGGGCGTGGTCGAAGGCGAGGGGTGCCACGGGTTCGCCGTCGCGGCCGTATCCGCCTTGCTGGAGCAGTTCCTCGACCGGCGCCCAGCGCGCGTTGCTCGCGTCGCCGCCCGCCCGGGGAGCGGGCAGGTCCGGGGCGAGGGCGAGGTGCGCCACGCTGACCACGCGCATCCGCGGGTCCCGCTTCGGGTCGCCGTAGGTGGCGAGCTGTTCCAGGTGGGCGCCGTTGTCCTGGGCGGGAACCGCGGGATCGTGGGCGCGCAGCCCGGTCTCCTCGGCCAGCTCACGCGCTGCCGCCTGGGTCAGGTCCTCGTCGGCCCGCACGAAGCCGCCAGGCAGCGCCCAGCGCCCCTGGAACGGCGGCTCGCCCCTGCGTACCGCCAGCGCGCACAGGGCATGGCGGCGCACGGTCAGCACGACCAGGTCCACGGTGACGGCGAAGGGCGGAAAGGCTGACGGGTCGTAGGGCATGCGGCGATCATAGTCGTCTGCCTGACGATAAACACTCCCTTCGTGAGCCGCATCGGTGGCCGATCCGCTTCGTTCCGGTATGGGCCGCAGGGTCTGCGCCCAATCGTCGTGCCGGTCGCGTCGTACGAGGTCAGACTCCCAATTGCAGGCCGTCCGCCGCGTCCTCGACCATGGCCAGGCCCAGTCGGCTGACGCGCACGGCGAAGGGAGCGCCCACCACGCGCAGCCCGGTCAGGGTGATCTCACCGAGGGGGACACTGTGCATCGGGCGCAGGGCCACGGTGCGGGCGGGGGCGTCGGGTCGGATGCCCGCGAGCGTGGTCAGGATCAGGATCGCGGCGGCCGCGGCGGTCGCCGCCGGGCGGCAGGCCGCCGGGTGCGGGAGGGGAGCGCTCCCGGCGGTGCGCTGCTCCCCGGCGTACATCTCCGGCAGCCGGTGGTCGAAGTGCTCCGCCGCGTCCAGCAGCCCCCGCAGCAGGCCGGTCGCCTCCTTCTCGTAACCGACGGCGGCCAGTCCGGCGACGGCGAGCGCGGTTTCCTGAACCCGGACGGCTCCGCTCCGGTGGCCGAACGGATTGTGTCCGGTCTCCTTGGCGCCGAGGCCGCGCAGCCCCCATCCCGCGTCCATCGCCGGGCCGCCGAGCAGCCGGGCGAGCTGTTCGGTCTGCACCTTGTCGAGCAGGCCGGGGGCGAGCCCGCCTGCGTCGAGCAGGCCGGTGTCGAGGAGGTGCACGGCAGTGGAGCCGAGATGCGGAAGGGGACGGCCGTCCGGCGCCAGGGCCGCGGCCGGACGTCCGCCACCCCGGTCCTCCACCCAGAAATCCTTCCGGAACGCGTTCTGCGCGGCCTGGGCCCACTGTCGTAACTCCGCTCCCCCCGGCCTGTCGTATGCGTCGAGGAGATCGGCGCCGAGGAGGGCCGCCCGGTGAGCATGAGCCTGTGTCTCGCAGCGGACCGGGCCCGCCGGTTGCGGGTCGGCAAGGTAGGTGCCGTCGCCCGTGGTGGTCCGCAGCCACGTCAGACAGCGCTCCGCCGCGGGCAGCAACTCCTGCGTCTCCTGCTCGGGGAGCCCCCAGCGGCGGGCCTCGGCGAGCAGGACGGGGAAGAGCAGCGTGGCCTCCGTGCCCGTGCACGCGGGCGGGAGGAGCGCGCCGGCGTCGCGTCGCGGACCGGGGATGAGGCCTGCCCTTGGGCCTGGGCCGGGCAGCTGGGTGCGGGCCAGGGTGCGCAGCGTGCCCGCGGCAAGCCGGGTACCGAGGGGCAGCGCCATCCGGGCGGCGGCAAGCGCCTCGGCCGGTGCCATTCCGCAGCGCCAGGGCGCGCCCGCCGCGAGGTAGGTGTCGGAGGGGTGGGCGGGGTCGCGCAGCAGCAGGGCCTGGAGGTCGTCGACAGCGGTCCGCAGCAGTACGGCCACCCGAGGGTCGTCGCCTGCCGCCCGTGCGGGCGCGAGGGGGCTGGTCGCGGCCCGCCGCACGGCGCGCAGCGGTGCTGCTCCTGCGCCGTCCGGGCGTACCCGAAGTTCCACGTGTGCCGTTCCCCCCGGAGGCAGTTCCAGCTCCCAGCGCAGCAGGCCGGCAGAGGCCAGTGCTTCGGCGGGCTGCGGGTGCGCGGTGACGCAGGCCCCGCCGCCCGCCGAGGCCCAGCGCAGGCCCGAGGCGTGGACGCTGGCCGGCAGTTCGGGGCCGGCCGAGCCGGAGGCGATGGCGCCGAGGTCGGCGAGGTCCGTGCCCAGGGCGACCTCGACCGGGAGGCGCAGGGGGCGCAGGGTGGCGTTGAGCAGCGTGATGCGCTCGGTGCCGTCCGCGTTACGGGTGCGCTCGACGACGACGTCGGGATCCGGGCCCGCCACCGGGGAGACGCGCAGCGTCCCGACGAAACGGGCTCGGTCGGCTCCGGCCGTCCTGGCCTGCACCATGAGCGGTTCGCGCCCGGCCACGCGGACCTGGCACCGCGAGAGCAGACGCCTACCGCCTCGGTAGAACCCTTCCAGTCCCCGGCCGGCCAACTGTCCCTGCTCGCCGGAGATGGCGAGTCCCGGTAGGGCGACGCAGATCAGCGCAGTGTGCGTGGGCGGCAGGTCGGGGGCGGGCCGGGACGTCGGGTACGGGGTGCGTCCGGAAGCGCCTGGAGGCGGTGCGACGGCAGTGCGGCGGGGCCCGCTCGTCGGTGGGATCCCGGCGCGGGACGAGCCCTGGGCGGCTGGGGACTTCGTAGGCGTACCCGGGACACGGTTGGTTTCGGGTGCGTCGGTGCCTGCACCGGCCTGCGGGAAGGGCTCGCGCCCGCCCGGGGACGGGTAGTTGTCGACGACGGCGGAGGGCCGAGTCGGCTGCTGATGCATGGAGTGGCTTCTTCCGCGCTCGGTGCGCCTCGGACGTGCTGGGCGTGGGGCGGGGTGCCCGGAGGCACAAGGGTCGTACGGCGGCCCACCAGACCAGGCGTTCCGCCACTCAGGTGAAACGGAGGGGGACTCGTCGGGGTCACGCCTCGCATTGGGGAAGCCGACTGAATGACCGGGTGACAGGAAGGGACGCCTGACTGGCGGGTCGCTCGCTGGTGTGAACGGCCGGCTGGGGCATGTCCCCGCGCGGTGCGGCCGGCCAGGCGTCCCGCCCTGGCGCCGGCCACCGCTCCCCCGCGCGGTGCTCATCCGCCTCCCTCCGTCTCCGGGTGACCGCTCCCCGCCGAGGTGCCGCGGCTCGTTCCGTCCCCGGAACGCGCGCGCTTGCCACCCGGCCTCGCGCTGCCCGGGCGCGCAGGTCCAGCAGCCGGCGCTTGAGGGTGGGAGCCGGTCGGGCGCCGCCGGCCGGCCTCCCCTCGGGGCGAACGAGAACCGCTGTCGCTGCCCGCCGCGGACCGCGTTCGGCGACGCCGACGAACACCCCCGTGGGGCGTGTCGGCATTGCAACCGTCCGCTCGACCGGACGTTTCGGAATCTGTGACGTCGGTTCCCGAAGGCGCGTCCGAGGCTGCCTCTGCCGCCGATCCGGTTCGCTCCGCGATCAGGTCCTGCGCTCGCCCTTCGCGATCGGCACGCAGGCTGCGGCGGATCGACTCGGGGTCGAGTCCTTCGTTGCAGGCCTGATGCAGCAGGCGGGCGAAGAGGTAGTCGGGGTCCGCGCCCAGCGCCATGGCGAAGGCTTCCCGGGCCTCCAGCTCGTCTCCGCTCGACCAGGCGACCCAGCCCGCCAGGGTCAGCGGAGCGGCGGCGTGCTCGCTGTACGGCCCGACGCAGCGGCGGGCCAGTGCCCGCCAGAGCCGCAGGGCCGAAGCGGCCTCGTCGCCCTCCATCCAGGCGGCCGCCCGGTCGCGTGTCGTGCGGTCCTGAAGCCCGAGGATCAGCGTTGCCGCCTCGTCGTCTGCGAGCAGTTCGTCGTCGCGCAGGTCAGCCGGATGCGTGCCGGACACCGGCGATGCCGCGGCGAACCTGCGGATGATCCGCTCGGCGAGTTCGAGGGTCTCCTCGGCCACGCTCGCGCGGGCCGCGTCGTCCAGGATGCGGGGCACCAGGGACATGCCGGCCGCGTCCAGGGCGATCTCCTGTTCGAGGGCTGCAGTGGTCTCCCAGGGCAGCAGCCTGGCGCGCAATTCGCGCAGTGTCCCGCGCACTTGGATCCCGGCATAGGTGGCCGCTGCGGCCAGCACCGAGGTGCCGGGCAGGCCCATCGGTGTTCCGTCCTCGGGGCAGCATCCCTCGATCGGGCAGCAGTACGACCAGAAGCGGCCGTCCGAGATGCACAGTGCCTCGATCACCGGCACGTCGAGCGTGCCGCACTCGGTGCGCAGCAGCTGGGCGAGCGGCTGGAGCCGGAGCATGACGTCCCGTCCCGTCTCGCCGCGGCCCGGTTCCTGACAGACGTAGGCGACCATCTGCTCGGGCCTGGCGCCACGCCGCTCGCTGCCGGTCACCAGCCCCTGGGTCAGTTGCCGTGCGGCCGCCTCCCAGTCCTCCTTGGCCGCGGGGATGCCCAGTCGGGCCCGGCCGCCGAACCTGCCGCGGCCTCCCCGGTCGTGCAGGGCGACCAGCACGATGCTGTCCTCGGGGCGGTAGCCGAGCAGATAGGGCAGAGCGTCGGCCAGCTCGGCCGGGGTGCGCAGGGTGACCTGGGTGTCGTGCGCGGACCGCTCGTTCAGTGGCTCTCGTCCGGCAATGTCACCGTCTTCGAAGGGTCCGGTCGTTTCGCTGTGATTCGTCATGCGCAGACGATCTCGCGGATCTTGAGATTCCGCTTGAGCCTGTGGATAAGTCGGATCAGGAACACGACAAGCCGGCTCCGTCCTCGGCGCTTTTCCACAGCAGAACGGTCGCGGGTGCCCGCTCGCGCCCGACTGTCAGTCCCGTCCTGTTGTATGGGACGCATGGAGCACACGAGCAACGCGGATCTCCGGGCACAGGCCGACACCGTCCTCGACCGGCTCGTCGGAGACGCCACGGGCACGGCCCGGCTGCGCGAGGACCAGTGGCGGGCGATCGAGGCGCTGGTCGCCGAACGGCGGCGGGCTCTGGTCGTGCAGCGCACGGGGTGGGGCAAGTCCGCGGTGTATTTCGTGGCGACCTCGCTGCTGCGGGCCAGAGGCAGCGGACCCACGGTGATCGTCTCCCCGCTGCTCGCGCTCATGCGCAACCAGGTGGAGGCGGCGGCCCGTGCCGGTATCCATGCCCGGACCATCAACTCCTCCAATACCGAGGAGTGGGAGGCTGTCCAGAGCGAGATCGCGGCCGGCGAGGTCGACGTGCTGCTCGTCAGCCCGGAGCGCCTGAACAACCCCGACTTCCGTGACCAGGTCCTGCCCAAGCTCTCTGCGGCGACCGGTCTGCTCGTCGTGGACGAGGCGCACTGCATCTCCGACTGGGGCCACGACTTCCGCCCGGACTACCGCCGGCTGCGCACCATGCTCGGCGACCTCCCGCCCGGTGTCCCCGTGCTGGCCACCACCGCCACGGCCAACGCCCGCGTGACCGCCGACGTCGCGGAACAACTCGGTACGGGCGGTACCTCGGACGCCCTGGTGCTGCGCGGGCCGCTGGACCGGGACAGCCTGAGTCTCGGCGTGCTGCGGCTGCCGGACGCCGCACACCGGATGGCCTGGCTCGCCGACCACCTCGACGACCTGCCGGGCTCCGGCATCATCTACACGCTCACCGTGGCCGCCGCCGAGGAAGTGACAACGTTTCTGCGGCAGCGCGGTCACACCGTCGCCTCGTACACGGGCAGGACGGAGAACGCCGATCGTCAGCAGGCCGAGGACGATCTGCTCGCCAACCGGGTCAAGGCGCTGGTCGCCACCTCCGCGCTCGGCATGGGCTTCGACAAGCCGGACCTCGGCTTCGTCGTGCACCTCGGTTCGCCGTCCTCCCCCATCGCCTACTACCAGCAGGTCGGCCGCGCCGGCCGCGGCGTCGAGCACGCCGAGGTGCTGCTGCTGCCGGGCAAGGAGGACGAAGCGATCTGGGAGTACTTCGCATCACTCGCCTTTCCCTCCGAGGATCTGGTGCGCCGGACCCTGGACGTCCTCGCTCGGGCGGACCGGCCGCTCTCATTGCCCGCCCTGGAGCCCCTGGTGGAACTGCGCCGCTCCCGGCTGGAGACGATGCTGAAGGTCCTCGACGTGGACGGAGCGGTGCAGCGCGTCAAGGGCGGCTGGATCGCGACCGGGCAGCCATGGTCGTACGACGCCGAGCGATACGCGTGGGTGGCCCGTCAGCGCACGGCAGAGCAAGAGGCGATGCGCGGATACGCGGCCACCACGGACTGCCGGATGGAGTTCCTCCAGCGCCAGTTGGACGACGAGGGTGCCAAGCCCTGCGGCCGCTGCGACAACTGCGCGGCGCCGCGCTTCACCGCCGGCACATCCACGGCGGCCCTGGACGCGGCGCGGCTCGACCTGGGCCGTGCCGGGGTCGAGGTGGAGCCCCGCCGCATGTGGCCGACCGGCCTTGCGGCGATCGGCATCGACCTCAAGGGGCGCATTCCGGCCGATGAACAGGCCTCCCCCGGGCGGGCTTTGGGTCGGCTCTCGGACATCGGCTGGGGCAACCGGCTGCGCCCCCTGTTCGCGCTCCAGGCACCGGATACGCCCGTGCCGGACGACGTGGCGCGGGCCGTGGTAGACGTGCTGGCCGACTGGGCCAGGGGTCCCGGCGGCTGGGCCTCCGGTGCGGCCGGCGCCCAGCCCCGGCCCGTGGGTGTGGTGACCGTCGCCTCGCGCACCAGGCCGACGCTGATCCACTCACTGGGGGCCCGCATCGCCGAGACCGGCCGACTGCCCCTGCTCGGCTCCGTCGAGTACTCCGGTGACACGCCGCGGGTATCGCGCAGCAACAGCGCCCAGCGTCTGAAGGCCCTCGACGGTGCGTTGACCGTGCCGCCCGCCCTCGCCACCGCACTCTCCGAGGCACGCGGTCCGGTCCTGCTGGTGGACGACTTCACGGAGACCGGCTGGACCCTCGCGGTCGCGGCGCGCCTGCTCAGACGGGCCGGGGCCGGTGGGGTGTTGCCTCTGGTGCTGGCCGTCCAGGGCTGACACACGGCTGCCCGCGCTGCGTCGGCACTGGTCACGGCGTACGAACGTGCCGTGATCGAACGCCCCAGGGGTCATCAGCGGCCCCCGTGGGTAGGGATATAAGCCACGCACCACCAGATAACAGTCGGTGGCCCCAATTGCTCGTTGCCGCATCCAAGTTCGACAGGAAGAATTGAAGTCCGCTCCCCGCACGGCTCGTCCGTGTTCCGGTTGGGCTTTGCTGCGGTGCGCGCTCCCCCGAATCCGACCTCGCCCGCAGTGTGGGCGCGTAGCCGAAGGGAGGAACGTGACCTTCGGATTCGCCTCGTCCTCGGCGGCATCGGTGTCTACGTCCGCGTCCGCCGCTTCCGCCAGTCGCCTGCTCGAGCCCGCGGAGTGGGCAGCCGCCGGAATCCCCCTGCTGCGCAACCCCCGTGAGGTCGTCAGCGGGCTGCACGCCCGCCATAGTCCCAAGCCGTCCACGGCGATCGTGGCCGTCCTCGATCCCGACGAACGGCTGTGCGCCAGCGCCTCGTTCACCCGCCGTCCCGCCCCGGCCGACGGCTGGATGTTCCGCAACGCGCTGCTCGCCCAGCTGCGTCGGGTCATTCCGCACGACCTGCGCCGCCGCACCCCCGTGCGTACGGCCGTGCTGCTCTACTGCCGTGAAGGCGAGGCGCGTTGGACCGAGGAGGACGGCGCCTGGATGTGGGGGCTGCGCGACGCGTGCACATTGCACGGACTGCGGTGCGGGGCATACATCACACTGACCGGAGACGGCTGGCAAGTACTCGGCGAAGGGCGCGGCGGGCGCCACCCGAACGCCCACTCGGACCCGGAGCCCTTCGCCATGTCGGAAGCCCCGCCGCTGACGCCCCGCACCGGCGGCCCGGTCTCCGAGGTGCTGCGCCGCGCGGCCGCTCGCTGAAGAGCGCGGCTCAGGGTGCGGCTGCCGCGCACGAGCAGCTGCACGATGACTCTGCAAACCGAACCAGAAAGCGGGTACGGGAAGCCGAGCAGGCTGTCACAGGCCCGCTCGGCCGGACGGCGCGTACGAACCATGGGACAGCGACGCCCGCACGCGATGCAGAGCGGCCGGTACGCCACCGGGGCGCAGGGGGCGATGGGACGGCTGCCCATACCTGCGCTCACAGCTCATCGGCCCGCCACAGGCGCACTCCTGCCACGCCCGCGCCCTGGCCTCCGAATGGCATCCACCGCTCTGACGGGCGGCCGTCCCAGGACAAGGAACGGCCACTGCCGGTCTCCGGGCATGCCAGAAGCCGCACCGTGCGGATGCCGTCGGAACGGCTCTGTCGGCACCCCGATGCGCCGGAGTGCCGGACGGGACTCAGACGCCCGCGCCCAGCACCGAGTTGATCTGCTGCGGGTCGCCGCAGACGATCATCAGCGCACCGGCCCGGGAGTGGGCCAGCGAGAGAGCGGTGGCGACAGGGCCGCCGTTGACAGCCACGACGACCACGGGGCGGGAAGCGGCACGAGAGGCGACGGCGGCGTCCGCGTAGAAGACGTCGTCACCGGTGTCGTGCTGCGCCCAGTAGGAGGCTTCGCCGAAGGACAGCTCATGCTCGGCCCACGGATGCTGAGCACCGGTGGTGATCACCAGTACGTCGCCGGGGGCACGGCCCGAGTCCAGCAGCAGGTCCACCGCCTCCTCGGCGGCGTCGAGCGCACCCTCGGCCGAGGCCGGGATCAACTGGATCTGCGGGGTCGCCGCCGTGGCGGCGGGAGCGGCCGGGCCCGACGGGCCTGGCTTGGCCGGAGCCACGTCACGCGGCGTGCGCTGCACCGGAGGTGTGGGCCGCTGAGGGCCCGGACGACCGGGGCGGGACGGAGCCGCGGGGCGGGGGCCGGGTACGGGACGGGGGGTCGGCGCGGTACGGCCGCTGGCCGGAGTGGCGCGGGGACCCTGGGCACTCTCGTGAATCTGAGGCTCCTCGGGAATGAGAGGCATGGGCTGATATTTATCAAACATTGGTGCGGCACGGATGACCGGGTGGCACATCAGTGCGATCGGAACCGTCAGAAATCGAAGCCGAGCTGACCCTCGATTTCCGGAACGCTTCCGTCCGCCCGGCTGCGGACCTTCTTGAGGTGCCGCCACTGGGGCAGCGCATCAAGATACGCCCACGACAAGCGGTGGTACGGGGTGGGCCCCCGCTCCTCCAGTGCGGCCTTGTGCACGGGGGACGGATACCCGGCGTTGTCCGCAAATCCGAAGTCTGCATGGTCGATACCCAGTTCGGCCATCATTTTGTCGCGCTGAACCTTGGCGATCACCGATGCCGCCGCAACGGCCACGCACGACCGGTCGCCCTTGATCACCGTGCGCACCTTCCACGGGGCTCCGAGATAGTCGTGCTTCCCGTCGAGGATGACGGCGTCGGGGCGGACCGGCAGGGCACCCAGGGCACGCACGGCGGCAAGCCGCAGTGCGGCGGTCATCCCCAGGTCGTCGATCTCCCCAGGGGAAGCATGCCCCAGGGCGTAGGCCGTCACCCACGACCGCAGTATCTCGGCCAGTTCCGTACGCCGCTTGATGGTCAGCAGCTTGGAGTCGGTCAGGCCCTCGGGAGGTCGGCGGAGTCCGGTGATCGCCGCGCAGACGGTGACGGGGCCGGCCCATGCCCCCCGCCCCACCTCGTCGACACCGGCAATGACCTTCGCTCCGGTCGTGGCGCGCAGGGAGCGCTCGACGGTGTGAGTAGGTGGTTCGTACGGCATGGCGCCCTTAGCGTACGCCGCCGGAGACCTGCTGCGACACCCCGACCCCCCGGCGGCGCCGAGGTCACCGGCGGCTGGGATCAAGCCCCGTGCGGCCGTAGCAGCGGGAGCATCAACTGGTCGATCATCTCCTCGAGATCCCGGTCATTCCATTCACTTGTGCACATCTTTGAGCGGTACATCATCATCGCCGGGATGGCATCGAAGACATAACCGTTGGCAGCGTCGGACCGCACCTCTCCGCGCCCTATTCCACGGGTGACAACCTCTCGCAGCAGCATGATCATCGGCTCCACCACACCCTCGAAGATCACCCCATGGAAGCGCTCGGCCTGCGCAGGATCACATTCGTGAATCACAGAGCGCAGGGCGACACCGGGGCGCGAGTACATGGCGTCCCGTGCGCGCCGGCACAGAGCCAGCAGGTCCTCGCGCACACCCCCGAGGTCGGGCACGTCCTCCAAGCGAGGCAGTCCGGCCTGGAGCGCATCGGCGACCAGGTCCTCCTTGGAGGTCCAGCGGCGATAGACCGCGGCCTTGCCGGTCTGGGCGCCGGCCGCGACGCGCTCCATCGTCAGGCCGTTCCAGCCGACCGTACTGAGCTGCTCCAGCGCGGCATCCAGGATCGCGCGCTCGAGCACCGCACCGCGCCGACGAGGGGAGGCCGTCTGAGCAGGGACAGCTGTCCAGCGCGAGGTAACCATCTGAGTTTCTCCAGCGAGCAAGGGGAAGCGGGGGTTCCGGGGCGGGGTGCGCCGTATCGCAGCACAGGGGGACGCGATACGTGGCGCGGAACTAAGTGAACGCTTGCGTTCACTGTTGAGGACTCACTACCTTTGACGCGACAGTGAACGCGAGCGTTCACTAACGCATTCGTGGGGGACCCATAGTGACAACCTCTCAGCTGTTGCAGGAACAGAAACCGGGCGCGGCCCGCCGGGAAGGGCACCCCGGCATCGCTCTCACCGTCATCGCGGCCTGCCAACTCATGGTGGTACTCGACGCGACGATTGTGAACATCGCCCTCCCGCACATTCAAGACGCCCTCAAGTTCAGCACCACAGACCTCACGTGGGTGATCAGCGCCTACACACTCACCTTCGGCGGCCTGCTGCTGCTCGGCGCACGAGCCGGTGACATCCTGGGCCGCCGCCGCGTGTTCATGACCGGCATTCTGCTGTTCACCTTCGCCTCGCTGCTCGGCGGCCTCGCCCAGGAACCCTGGCAGTTGCTGGCCGCACGCGCCCTGCAGGGCATGGGCGGCGCAATCGCCTCGCCCACCGCGCTGGCACTGATCACCGCCACGTTCCCCGAAGGCCCAGAACGGAACCGGGCGTTCGGCGTGTTCGCCGCCGTTTCCGCGGGCGGCGGCGCCATCGGCCTGCTGGCGGGCGGCATGCTGACCGACTGGCTCGACTGGCGGTGGGTGCTCTTCGTCAACGTGCCCATCGGCCTGCTGATCGTCGCCCTCGCACCGCTGTACATCAGTGAGTCCGAGCGGCACCCGGGGCGGTTCGACATCGCGGGTGCACTGACCTCGACCATGGGCATGGCCTCGCTGGTCTACGGCTTCATCCGTGCCGCGGAGAATGGCTGGCGCGACGGTCTCACCCTCGGTTCGTTCGCCGCGGCGGCGGTCCTGCTGATCGCCTTCGTCCTCATCGAGATGCGGGCGAAGGAGCCGATCACCCCACTCAGGATGTTCACCGACCGCAATCGGTCGAGCACCTATGTGATCATGCTGAGCCTGGCCGCGGCGATGTTCGGCATGTTCTTCTACATCGTTCTGTTCGTGCAGGACGTCCTCGGCTACAGCGCGATCAAGGCCGGTCTGGCCTTCCTTCCCGTGACAGTGGCGATTGCGGTCGGTGCGGGTCTGTCGCAGCGGTTCCTGCCCACGCTCGGGCCCAAGCCGTTCATGATGGCCGGCTCGGCGCTCGTGATGATCGGGCTGGTCTGGCAGACCTTCATCACCCCGGACAGCTCCTACCTCGGCGGGGTGCTGGGCCCCATGCTGGTGTTCGGCTTCGGCATGGGCCTGAACTTCGTGACGGCCACCGTCACGGCGGTTTCCGGTGTCGCCCAGCACGAGGCGGGTGCGGCCTCCGGGCTGCTCAACGCCATGCAGCAGGTGGGCGGTTCGCTGGGCCTGTCGATCCTGACCACCGTCTTCGGCTCCGCCAGCAAGGACGAGGCGAAGAAGCAGATGCCGAAGTTCCTCGCCGGCGGTTCGCCGGAGCAGAAGGCACAGTTCGCCAAGACGCACCAGTTGCCGGGGACCTGGGGACACGAGGTGCTCGCCCACGGCATCTCCGTCGCGTTCGTCCCGGCTGCTGCGATGGCCGCACTCGCGTTCCTCACCGCCTGGCTGGTGATCAAGGTCCGCAAGAGCGACCTCGAAGCCCTCGCCGGCACAGCGGGCCCGGGTATCGGCTGACCCGCACGGGGCCGCGCGAAGCCGCGGCCGGCCGGACCACTGCCGGGGGACAGACGGCAGGAGCAGTGGTCCGGCCGGCCGCACCATGGCCACAAAGCCC
Organism: Streptomyces cellostaticus; assembly: GCF_001513965.1. Classification (GTDB taxonomy): domain Bacteria; phylum Actinomycetota; class Actinomycetes; order Streptomycetales; family Streptomycetaceae; genus Streptomyces; species Streptomyces cellostaticus. Next base: position 188,254 of record NZ_KQ948030.1, read on the forward strand.
GTCGCGAGAGGCGGAGCACCCGGCACAGCCCGCGCGACCAGCACAACCGCCGCGATCAGCGCGATCACCCCGGCCAGCGCGTACGACATCGCCCCACCCCCCTTGCGTTCCTCATCTCCGCCCCGCTTCCCGGCCTGAGCGCTCGTGCTGCTCGCCGCGGAAAGGCGGACACCGGGAAAACGCCCGGTGGTCACGCAGAGTTCCCATCGACCACGGAGAGTTTCTCAGGTGACCGGGGCGTGGGCAGTGACGAAACAACAAGAGTCGACTGCCCCGCACAGCCCTTGGGAGAAGCGCGCCTAGAGCCGCTCGGAGCCGGCCTTCAAAGGCCCGTGGGCACCCAGTCCGGCAGCGCCTCGGTGCGCTGCGCCCACTCCACGGGCGGCGCCCCCGCCTTGCCGGACGCCAGCACGCCACCCACGATCGCGCAGGTCGTGTCCACGTCCCCGCCCACCTGGGCGGTCGTCCAGAACGCCGCCTCGAAGTCGGCTAGCGCCCGCGCGGCGGACCAGAGGGCGAACGGGACGGTGTCGTGGGCGGACGTACGGCGTCCGCAGCCCAGGACGGCCGCGACGGTGACCGCATCGCCGTAGTCGAGCATGTCCCGGGCACGGCGCAGACCCGCGCCGACGGCGCTCTTCGGCACGAGGGCGATGACGCCGTCGAGGAGCGCCTCGGGGCTGGGCGGGCCGTCCGGCGAGGCGACCAGCGCGGCGGCCGCGGCGACGGCCATGGCGCCCACCACGGCCTCCCGGTGCTGGTGCGTGGGGTAGGCCGAGATCTCCGCCTGGTGGGTCGCCTGCTCCGGATCATCCGCGTACCAGGCGCCCAGGGGCGCGATACGCATGGCCGCGCCGTTGCCCCAGGAGCCCTGCCCGCCGAAGAGTCCGGCGGCCAGCTCGCGCCAGTCCTGGCCCTCCCGGACGAGACGCAGCAGCCGGTTGACGGCAGGGCCGTAACCCCGGTCGAAATCGTGGTGCTCGGCGAAGGAGCGGGCCAGCGCGTCCTGGTCGAGGCGCTGGTGGGCGGCTAGGACGGCCACGACGGAGCAGGCCATCTCCGTGTCGTCCGTCCACTGCCAGGGACCTGCGGGCAGCTCGCGGCGCTTGAGCAACGGGTAGTTCGCCGGAACGAAGAACTGCGAGCCCAGCGCGTCGCCCACCGTCAGTCCGCGCAGGCTGGCCAGGGCGCGGTCCAGGCGCCCGAGCCCGGGAGAAGAGGAGTCAGCGGTCATCGCTCTGCCACTTTATCCGGTGACCCAGTACGGCACCGGGTCCCGCCAGCGCTCGAAGGGCCGGTCGAGTGCGTAATGGCCGTCCTCCCCGAGAACGAGCATCCGCATCTCGGCGTTCCCGGGATTCGACAGCGACTCGAATTCCGCCACCGTCCAGTGGAACCAGCGCATGCAGAACAGCCGCATCGCGAGCCCGTGCGTCACCAGGAGCACGTTCGGCGGATGGTCGGGGGCCTCGAAGCTGCGGAACAGACTCTCCAGGAAGCCCCCGACCCGGTCGTACACATCGGCGCCGGACTCCCCCTGCGGGAACCTGAAGAAGAAGTGACCGTACGCGTCCCGGTACGCCTTCTGCAGGCGCACGTCGTCGCGGTCCTGCCAGTTGCCCCAGTCCTGCTCGCGCAGCCTGGGTTCCTCCCGCACCCGTATGAGGTCCGGGTCGAGGTGAAAGGCGCGCAGGGTCTCGTGCGTACGGCGGTACGGGGAGACGTACACGCTCACGCGCTCCCGGCCGAAGAGATCCCGAAGCTCCTTGCCCGTCTCCTCGGCCTGCCGCCGGCCGCGCTCGGTCAGCGCCAGAGCATGGTCGGGTTCCCGTTCGTACACGGAGTCATCAACATTGCCCGTTGATTCGCCGTGCCGGACAAGGACGATGCGCCGTGGTCGTGCCATGCCAAAACCCTAGATCGAGCGGGGGGCAGTCGAGCACTCGTACGGGCTCCATACGGCGTATGTCACATGAAAACCTGCTCCAGGGCCGCACCCGGACACGTAATCCGCACATTTGCTTTTCAGACCCTCGGGGAGTCGCCTCACACCGTCCAGGACGGCTCCAGCTCCACGATGTCACCCGAGAGGGCCGCAATGTCCGCCTCCGTCTGGGCTCGCAGGGCGAGGCGTTCGACCCGCTCGGTGCGGTACTTGCCGTGCTCGGCCGCCGACCGCCACATCGACAGGATCAGGAACTCCTGCTCGGGGGCTTCGGCGAACATGCCCCGGATCATGCCGGGCGAGCCGGCCATCGCGGGGTTCCAGACCTTCTCCTGCATGAGGGTGAAGTGCTCGACGCGCTCCTCGTGCACCCGGCAGAGCGCCACGCGGATCAGGTCGGTGTCCGTGAACCGGGGCTCGAAGCCGGTCTTCACGTCGAAGCGGTACTCGAACAGCTTGACCTGGGCATCCTTGAACGTTCCGGACTGGGCGGCCGCCAGACGGTCGTGGGAACGGGCCATGAAGGAGTCGTAGAAGGCGCGGCTCTCCCAGAAGGCGAAGATGTGCGCCACCCCGGGCCGCTGCCGGCTCCAGCCTCCGCCCTGTCCCCGAAATCCCGGCTCCCCCAGAAGCCCCGCCCATTTCCGCTGCCCCCGCTCGAAGCCGCGGCGGTCCACCACGGTGCAGCGAATCCACTTGACCAGCACCGCGCCATCGTAAGGCCAGCGGGCGTGGCGCCGGTCACGCTCCGGCGGAGATCACCCGCGCCCGCGCCCCCGCGCGCGTGGCACGATGGACAATGAGCGCTGACTCCAGGGGAGTTGGAGAAGAGGGATCTTCAGGGGGAAGGGAAGGCCCGGTGACTGGCTTCAGCAAGGGAATCCGCAAGGTCGAGGTCGGGCTCAAGTGGGACCCCAGTCCCGCGGGTCAGCCGCCCACCGATCTCGACATCGTCGCCGCGACGTTCGTGTCAGGAGACGCGTACGGGGCTCCGGCCTATCTGGTGCACTTCGACAGCCGTTCGCCGGACGGCACGATCTTCCTCAACCGTGACAGCACGGACGGGCGGGGCTTCGGCTGGGACGAGCTCATGACGCTCGAACTCGACCGGCTCGGCAGCCAGTACGCGCGCGTGGTGGTCGGTGTCGTCATCCAACAGCTGCCCGGGCACAAGACGTTCGCCGACGTGCTCAATCCGGCCATGCGCATTCGCGAGGGCTACACCGTGCTCGCCGAGGACGACTTCGCCTCGACCCTCGGAGCCACGGCGGCCACGATCGCCGAGTTCGTGCGGGACGAGTCCGGCAGCTGGAACTTCCACGCCGGTGTCCATGGCTTCGAGGAGGATCCGGCAGCCTTCACGCGGGTCATGGGCAGGGCGCCCCAGCCCTGACGCTCGTGCCTCGCAGGAGGCCGGTGCAGCACAAAAGTAAGGGGCGCCGGCAATTGCCGGCGCCCCTTACTTCAGGACCTTTGCGTCATCAGCTGCAGCCGCTGGTCGAGCCGCAGCCCTCGCAGATGTAGCAGGAGCCGGCCCGCTGCATCTTCGTGCCGCAGGAGAAGCACAGCGGCGCGTCGGCCTGGATGCCCAGCTGCATCTCCACCAGCTCGGCGCTGGTGTGCGCCTGCTTCGGGGCAGGCTTGGCCACCTCGGACTCGGCCTTCGGCGTGGCGACGGCCTTCAGGTCCGTCTGGCGCGGCGCCGACTGGGCCAGGCCCTCGACGTCGACCTCGTCGTCGGCCGGCTCGTAGGAGCCGGTCTCCAGGTGGCGCTGGCGCTCCTCGGCGGAGTGGATGCCGAGGGCGGAGCGGGTCTCGAAGGGCAGGAAGTCCAGCGCCAGACGGCGGAAGATGTAGTCGACGATCGACTGAGCCATCCGCACGTCCGGGTCGTCCGTCATGCCGGCCGGCTCGAAGCGCATGTTGGTGAACTTCGAGACGTACGTCTCCAGGGGCACGCCGTACTGGAGGCCGACGGAGACGGCGATGGAGAACGCGTCCATCATCCCCGCGAGGGTCGAGCCCTGCTTGGACATCTTGAGGAAGACCTCACCGAGACCGTCGTCCGGGTAGGAGTTGGCGGTCATGTAGCCCTCGGCGCCGCCGACCGTGAAGGAGGTGGTGATGCCCGGGCGGCCCTTGGGGAGGCGCTTGCGGACCGGGCGGTACTCGACGACCTTCTCGACCGTCTCGCGGATGACCGCCTCGGTCTTCTCCGTGATCTCCGCCTTCTCCTTGTCCTTCGTCTTGGCGGAGAGCGGCTGGCCGACCTTGCAGTTGTCGCGGTAGATAGCGAGCGCCTTGACGCCCAGCTTCCAGGCCTCGTAGTAGATCTCCTCGACCTCCTCGACGGTCGCCGTCTCCGGCATGTTGACCGTCTTGGAGATGGCGCCGGAGATCCATGGCTGGATCGCGGCCATCATGCGGACGTGGCCCATCGGCGAGATGGCGCGCTCGCCCATGGCGCAGTCGAACACCTCGTAGTGCTCGTGCTTGAGGCTGGGGGCGTCGATCACGTTGCCGTGCTCGGCGATGTGGGCGACGATCGCCTCGATCTGCTCCTCCTGGTAGCCCAGGCGGCGCAGGGCCTGCGGAACGGTGCCGTTGACGATCTGCATGGAGCCGCCGCCGACCAGCTTCTTGAACTTCACCAGCGCGAGGTCGGGCTCGACACCGGTGGTGTCGCAGGACATCGCGAGGCCGATGGTGCCGGTCGGGGCGAGGACGGAGGCCTGGGAGTTACGGAAACCGTTCTGCTCGCCGAGGCGCAGCACGTCCTGCCAGGCCTCGGTGGCGGCGGCATACACCGGGGTGTCCAGGTCGTCCATACGGACGGCCGTGCCGTTGGCGTCGGCGTGCTGCTTCATGACGCGCTTGTGGGCGTCGGCGTTGCGGGCGTAGCCGTCGTACGGGCCGACGACCGCGGCCAGCTCGGCGGAGCGGCGGTAGGCCGTACCCGTCATCAGCGAGGTGATGGCACCGGCCAGGGCGCGGCCGCCGTCGGAGTCGTACGCGTGGCCGGTGGCCATCAGCAGGGCGCCGAGGTTGGCGTAGCCGATGCCGAGCTGGCGGAACGCGCGCGTGTTCTCACCGATCTTCTGGGTCGGGAAGTCCGCGAAGCAGATCGAGATGTCCATCGCGGTGATGACCAGCTCGACGACCTTCTGGAAGCGCTCGGTCTCGAAGGACTGGCTGCCCTTGCCGTCGTCCTTGAGGAACTTCATCAGGTTCAGCGAGGCGAGGTTGCAGGACGTGTTGTCCAGGTGCATGTACTCGCTGCACGGGTTCGACGCGGTGATCCGGCCGGACTCGGGGCAGGTGTGCCAGTTGTTGATGGTGTCGTCGTACTGGATGCCGGGGTCGGCGCAGGCCCAGGCCGCTTCGGCGATCTTGCGGAAGAGCGCCTTGGCGTCGACCTCCTCGATGACCTCACCGGTCATACGGGCGCGCAGGCCGAACTGGCCGCCCTCCTGGACCGCCGTCATGAACTCGTCGTTCACACGGACCGAGTTGTTGGCGTTCTGGTACTGGACGGAGGTGATGTCATCGCCACCCAGGTCCATGTCGAAGCCCGCGTCGCGCAGGACGCGGATCTTCTCCTCCTCCTTGACCTTGGTCTCGATGAAGTCCTCGATGTCGGGGTGGTCGACGTCGAGAACGACCATCTTGGCGGCCCGGCGGGTGGCACCGCCGGACTTGATCGTGCCGGCGGAGGCGTCGGCGCCGCGCATGAAGGAGACGGGACCGGAGGCGTTGCCGCCGGAGGAGAGCAGCTCCTTGGAGGAGCGGATGCGGGAGAGGTTCAGGCCGGCGCCGGATCCGCCCTTGAAGATCATGCCCTCTTCCTTGTACCAGTCGAGGATCGACTCCATGGAGTCGTCGACGGCCAGGATGAAGCAGGCGGAGACCTGCTGGGGCTGCGGGGTGCCGACGTTGAACCAGACAGGGCTGTTGAAGCTGAAGATCTGGTGCAGGAGGGCGTACGCCAGTTCGTGCTCGAAGATCTCGGCGTCGGCGGGCGAGGCGAAGTACTTGTAGTCCTCACCGGCCTTCCGGTACGTCTTCACGATGCGGTCGATCAGCTGCTTGAGGCTGACCTCGCGCTGCGGGGTGCCGACGGCACCACGGAAGTACTTGCTGGTGACGATGTTGACCGCGTTCACCGACCAGAAGTCGGGGAACTCGACGCCACGCTGCTCGAAGTTGACCGAGCCGTCGCGCCAGTTGGTCATGACGACGTCACGGCGCTCCCACGCAACCTCGTCGTACGGGTGTACGCCGGGGGTGGTGTGGATACGCTCGATGCGCAGCCCCTTGCTGACCTTGGTGCCCTTGGCTCGGGAACCTCGCGCCGGACCGCTCGCCGTCTCTGTCATGCCGCCTCCCTGTACGGGCTAAAACGCCCTGAAGTGCCACGATGTTCCCGTGACACGGTGTTCTGTCTGGTGTTGCGGGCACCCTCACGCTGCCGCCCGCAACAGGTCTTCGGTCGCCGCCTCACGGCCGGAACCCGGGTCTCCGACCGGTTTCCGGCCTGCCGGTCAGTCGGCGGCGTGGGCGGGCACGGGGACCTGAGTGGTCCCTCCGCGCCCGCAGTCGTCTTCCTGGCTCCCCGCTCCCGTGTCTTCGTCGTCCGCGGCGGGGCCTCGTGTCGTATCCCTCAGCTCCGCGATGGCGGCCTCGAAGTCCTCGAGCGAGTCGAACGCCCGGTAGACGGAGGCAAATCGCAGATAGGCGACGAGGTCGAGCTCCTGCAACGGGCCGAGTATGGCCAGGCCCACGTCGTGGGTGGTCAGCTCGGCGCTCCCGGTGGCCCGCACCGCTTCCTCGACCCGCTGGCCGAGCTGGGCGAGTGCGTCCTCGGTGACAGGTCGTCCCTGGCATGCCTTGCGCACACCGTTGATGACCTTGGTACGGCTGAAAGGCTCGGTGACTCCGGACCGCTTCACCACCATGAGCGAGCACGTCTCCACGGTCGTGAAACGACGGGAGCAGTCGGGGCACTGGCGGCGCCTGCGGATCGACGTGCCGTCGTCGGTCGTACGACTGTCGACCACGCGGCTGTCGGGGTGCCTGCAGAAGGGGCAGTGCATGATCTCCAACCCTCCTCACAGCAGACTCAATAGCCTCGCTGGGCCTCACGGGCCCCTCGAAGCAGCCCTAAGCATAGGCGATCGCCAGGGCCCCGAAGACCGCGGGGGCCCGCCAAAACACAACTTCTGGGCCGCTGTAGCCATCCAACCACTAGATGTGGGGATTGGCTCATACACCAAGGCAGACTCGCGTGTCGCTACGGAAAGACGGACCCCGGACGCGCATGGACGCCCCGCCGGACACGCGGATGCACGGCCGTACCGCCGTGACACTTACGGAGATACCGTGGGCGCCACACGGAGGACGCGTAGGACTCCGGCACAGAAGGGGCCCAGATCCCGGTAGACGGGATTCCGGATGGCAGACTGGGGAAGCAACCCACGAGGTGGTCTGCCCCGGCGGTGAAGAGTACAACAATGGGCGCTTTTGCCCGCCAGGGATCGCGTTAGCCATACACCCGGACACATGATCACGTCAGGTGAAGCGCACTTTTTCACTCGAACGTGTGTTTGGCGCAACCTTTCGAAAGCAACTACCGTTGTCCAGCAGGGAGACCATCGAGAGGGGCCGACGTGACCACCACCGCAGACAGTGCCACCATCACTGCCCAGGACCGCTCCCAGGGCCGAGTCGAGCCGGTACATGCGATGAACGAAGCCACGAATCCCGAGGGGCACAAGCGCTCCCTGCCGGGCCGACCTCCAGGCATCCGGGCGGACAGCTCCGGACTCACCGACCGGCAGCGCCGGGTGATCGAGGTCATCAGGGACTCCGTGCAGCGACGCGGGTACCCGCCGTCGATGCGGGAGATCGGTCAGGCCGTCGGCCTCTCCAGCACGTCCTCGGTCGCACACCAGCTGATGGCGCTGGAGCGCAAGGGCTTCCTGCGCCGTGACCCGCATCGCCCACGCGCGTATGAGGTGCGCGGTTCCGACCAGGCCGTGACCGTGCAGCCCACGGACACCGCGGGCAAGCCCGCCGCGTCGTACGTCCCGCTGGTCGGCCGCATCGCGGCCGGTGGCCCGATCCTCGCGGAGGAGTCGGTCGAGGACGTGTTCCCCCTGCCCCGGCAGCTCGTCGGCGACGGCGAACTGTTCGTCCTGAAGGTCGTCGGCGACTCCATGATCGAGGCCGCGATCTGTGACGGCGACTGGGTCACCGTCCGCCGCCAGCCGGTCGCCGAGAACGGCGACATCGTGGCGGCCATGCTCGACGGCGAAGCGACCGTCAAGCGCTTCAAGCGCGAGGACGGCCACGTCTGGCTCCTCCCGCACAACGCGGCCTACGAGCCGATCCCGGGCGACGACGCGACCATCCTCGGCAAGGTCGTCGCCGTGCTGCGGCGCGTGTGACGGCTGCGGCGGACGGGCCGGACGGCCCGTCCCCCTGACCGGGCCCCGGGACCCCTGCGCCGGTTCCGGGGCCCTGTGCGTTTGGCTCCGCCCGGAGCCACCGTCGAACCTGCCTGGGCCATTGGGCTAACCCGTGGAGGAACCGCGGACAGCCCAACGGCCCAGGCAGGAAGGGCTTACTCTCCCGCCTGCTTCGCAGCCGCGTCGATCGCAGCGAGCGACCTGCGCACCTGGTTACGGTCCGTCGTGTACCAGAAGTCGGGCAGCGAGGCCTTGAGATAGCCGCCGTACCGTGCGGTGGCGAGGCGCTGGTCCAGTACGGCGACCACACCTCGGTCCCCGGAGGCCCGTACGAGACGGCCGGCGCCCTGGGCCATGAGCAGGGCTGCGTGGGTGGCGGCCACAGCCATGAAGCCGTTGCCACCGGCGTCCTCCACCGCCTTCTGGCGGGCGCTCATCAGCGGGTCGTCGGGGCGCGGGAACGGGATCTTGTCCATGACGACCAGCTGGCAGCTGGGCCCCGGGACGTCGACGCCCTGCCACAGCGACAGCGTGCCGAAGAGGCAGGTCGCGGGGTCGGCCGCGAAGTTCTTGATCAGTTCGCCCAGTGTCTCCTCGCCCTGGAGCAGAATCGGGAACTCCGGGACCCGGGAGCGCAGCTCTTCCGCAGCGAGCTGGGCGGCCCGCATCGACGAGAACAGGCCGAGGGTGCGGCCGCCGGCCGCCTGGATGAGCTCGGTCAGCTCGTCGAGCATGTCGGCGCGCTCGCCGTCGCGTGCGGGGCGCGCGAGGTGCTTGGCGACATACATGATGCCTTGCTTGGGATAGTCGAAGGGCGAGCCGACGTCGACGCCCTTCCACTGCGGCAGGTCCTCGCCCTCGATGCCCTCGGGGCCGAGCCCCAAAGAGGCGCCGACGCCGTTGAAGTCGCCGCCCAGCTTGAGGGTCGCCGAGGTGAGGACGACGCTGCGGTCCGCGAAGAGCTTCTCCCTGAGCAGCCCGGAGACCGACATGGGGGCGACTCGCAGCGAGGCACCGAAGCGGTCGTGGCGCTCGTACCAGACCACGTCCCACTCCGAGCCGTTCAGGACGCGCTCCGCCACGTCATGCACCGTCTCCACCGAGGCCAGCGCCTGCTTGCGGACCGCGTCCTCGTCCTGGACCGATTTGTCGCGGGTCGCGCCGATTGCGGAGATGACCGTACGGGCGGCGTCCCGCAGCGCCATCAGGGCATAGCCGAGGTCTTCCGGGATCTCCTCCAGACGGCCGGGCAGGGCCAGCTCCATCAGCCGCTCGAAGCCCTCGGCGGCGGTCTGGAGCTGGTCGGCGGCCTTCTCGTTGACGAGCTTGGCGGCCCGGCGCACCGCACGGTTGACCTGGCCGGACGTGAGTTCGCCGGTGGCGACGCCGGTGACGCGGGAGACGAGTTCGTGCGCCTCGTCCACGATCAGCACCTCGTGCTGGGGCAGTACCGGGGCGCCCTCGATGGCGTCGATGGCCAGCAGCGCGTGGTTCGTGACGACGACCTCGGCCAGCTTGGCACGCTCGCGGGCCATCTCGGCGAAGCACTCGGCGCCGTAAGCGCATTTCGACGCGCCCAAGCACTCCCGGGACGACACCGACACCTGTGCCCAGGCGCGGTCGGAGACACCCGGGGTGAGGTCGTCGCGGTCGCCGGTCTCGGTCTCGTCGGACCAGTCGCGCAGGCGCAGCAGGTCCTGGCCCAGCTTGCTGGTGGGCGCGGCGGCCTCGAACTGGTCGAAGAGCCCGTCCTCCTCGTCCTGCGGCATGCCCTCGTGCAGGCGGTGCAGGCACAGGTAGTTCGACCTGCCCTTGAGCATGGCGAACTCCGGGCGGCGCCTGAGCAGCGGGTGCAGGGCGTCGACCGTGCGCGGCAGGTCCCGCTCCACGAGCTGGCGCTGCAGCGCGAGCGTGGCCGTGGCCACGACCACTCGCTCCCCGTGCGCGAGCGCGGGCACGAGATAGCCCAGCGACTTTCCGGTGCCGGTGCCGGCCTGGACCAGCAGGTGGGATCCGTCGTCGATCGCCTCGGCGACCGATTCGGCCATGGTCACCTGGCCGGGGCGCTCCGTACCGCCGACGGTTGCGACAGCGGCATGCAGGAGTTCGCGGAGTGAGGGCTTCGTCATAGCCCGACCACCCTACGGCCCGGCACTGACAAACGGGCGATCACGGCTGGGACGAGGGGTGGGATCACTGCCTGGGCTCCTGGGAGGGATGGGACGAGACGGGGGTGTCGGATGGGCACGCTGCGGCCTGCGGATGCGTTGTGGTGGTGGGAGGACGGTGCGGTTGCGGTGCACCGGCCAGGTCGGGAATCGGGCTGTTGCGGCCCGGCCCAGGCTGCGGACCATTGCGGCCCGGCCTTGCGGAGGCGAGGTCGAGCGACGCGTATGGCTTGGCCTCACGGCGGCAAGGTCGGGCTGCGGGTACGGATCTGTCGGCGGGCTCCGCAATTCGTCCCGGCGAGTGGGAACCGGAGCGGCCCGAGCAGCGTTCCACATGTGAATGCGCAGTCACGCAGCGTTACATCAGACCGCGCAGGACTCGGTCCCGGATCATGAGGGCGGCCCGTTTCCCGGGCAGGTCGACCTCTGCCGCGAACCGAAAGCCGGCGCTGAGGAAGGCGGATACGGAGGGGGTGTTGCAAAGGTCGGGTTCCGCGACGACGCGAGCGCAGGCCGGGCGACGGTCCAGGATCAGATCGGCTACGGCTCTGAGCAGGGCGGATCCAAGTCCGCGCCCTCGGTCGGCGGTACAGCCGATGAGGAGGTGGATCCCGGTGTCGTGCGGACGGGCCGGATAGTGGCGGGCCAGCGGATCCAGGTCTGCCCGGTAGATCTCCCAGTAGCTCATGGGGGTGCCGTCCAGCAGGCCTAGACACGGCAGGCTGCGTCCGTCGCCGTCGAGTTGAGCGCGCAGATGGCTCTCCGTCCTGCTCTGGGGCCCGGCCAGCTCCCAGTACGCGGTGACGGTGGGGTCGTTCATCCAGCGGTGGATGAGCGGCAGGTCATGCTCGACGCGTGCGGGCACCAGTTGGAAAGGCCCTACGGAGGTGAGGGTCGGCCCCCAGATGGAGACGTGGTCGAGCAGGTCGTCCTTGGCCTCGGCACGGCGCGCCTCAGCTCGGCCGAATCTCACGGCGGAGGCACCGGCCCGCCCCTGCTCTGTCCCTCGTCCGCCGCTCTCCACGTCGGCTGTCCCCCCGGCGAAGTGGGCGGCGAACTCGTCGGGCAGGCGCAGCTCCAGCGTGTCCTCGCCGTCCTCGAAGGAAGAGGTGTCTCCCGTGCCTGCGGTGTCTGCGGGGTCGGAGCAGCCCGGGTGGACGGGGACGGGGCCGGTGCCGGCGGTCGCGTCGGTGGGAGGCACGGTGCGTTCCTCTCAGGAGACGAATCAGGAGACGAAGGGGGTCGTGGTCCTCGGATATAGGGGAAGAGGGTGCGGTTCGTTCAGGAGTGAAGGGGGTTGGCGATGGTGACGTAGACGGACTGGGTGTCGACCGGGCCGACGAGTTCGTCGAGGCCGTGCAGCCGGGTGAGCAGGTTGGCCTTGCAGCGTAGGACGGGCGACTCGAGCAGAAGACCGGGCAGCGAGGTGCGCAGGGGATCGGGTCCCGAGGCGACTCCGGTGAGGAAGCGGCGGAACGCCGCGAGGAGCAGTCGCTCGTCGGCCAGTTGCTGGGAGCCGATCGCGCCGATGAGGCCGAGCACGTTGTTGATGGCGAGGTAGTACGCGAAGCGTTCGTCGGTGATCTCGTCGGAGACGAACGTGTCGCTGCGCTCGCCGATGCCGGGAAGCCGCGCGTCGAGTTCGGGGCGTCGGGACTCGCGGAAGTAGTAGCCCTGGTTGTCGCGGTAGCGGCCGCCGACGGGCCAGCCGTCACGGTCGAGCAGGAGCAGTGTGTTCTGCTGGTGGGCCTCGAGGGCGATTCCGGCCTCGCTGTCCAGCCACAGTACAGGCCGGACGACCTGCTCGAGGTAGCGCAGGAACCACTCCGTGGCGACGGCTGGGACGGTCCGGCCGGTGTGTGCGGCGAGCCGTGCGACGAGCTGGGCCAGACGGGACCTGAGCGGCCAAGTGCTCTGCGCCCGCGAGGTGTTGGTGCCCGGCCCGGCAAGGGGACGGGGCGAGACGAGTCCGGCGACGCAGCTGACGTCGTCGGCCGGGGCGAACGGGTTGTGCCTGATCACGACGTCGAGGCCGGGCATGGGCCGACCGTCCCGGTCGTCCACGGCGAGCCAGGCCGGGTCGCGGACGATGTCGAAGCCGGGGTGTACGGCCTGCCACTGCTTGAACAGGCCGCTGCGCAGCAGCCGGTGCACCTCAACTCCGCGATGGAGTTCCTTGCGCAGGTGCTGGCGCCGGGAGTTGGTGATGCGCAGGCCCAGCGACAGCTTGAGCATCGCGGGGGCGCCGGATCTGTGGACTGTGCGTACGGAGGAGGTGGGGTGCCAGGGGGAGCCGAGCGGACCGAGGTCGCGGAGCAGGCCGGAGTCGAGCAGGGCAGCGACCGTCTCGCGGTGCCGGACCTCGCGCGCCTGCCAGGGGTGCAGGGGCAGGGCGGCGTACCCGTCGGGCAGGGGCAGGGCTGCTTCGGCGAGTCGTCGGGAGAGGTGGTCTGCGGTGACGGGACGGCCGCGCTCGGTCCAGGCCGAGTCGGTCGCGAGCAGAGAGGGGGCGACTGCCATCCAGTGCAGGGGGAAGGAACCACGCAACTCCGGTGAGTACCGCAGGGCTTCGGCCTCGGTCAGGCCCTCCCGGCTCTTGGGGGTCGGGTGCAGAGGGTGGCCCAGGAGGAGGGCCTGCTCGGCACCGAGGAAGAGGTCCGGGCCGTCGGCCGGGTGTGCGCGCCGGTCGCGGATGAAGGTCGCGGTGCGGCGCAGGGAGTCGGCCACCCTCGCGACGAGGTCGCCGCCGTCGTCGGCGGGGGTGGGGTTCGAGGTGCCGGTGGTGTCGGCCGTGCCGGCGGGCGTCTCCCGGGCGAGCAGGGCTGCGAGGGTGACCGCGTCGACGGGCGGGGCGGCTTCGGGGGCGCCGGCGAGACGAGGGGGGCCGAAGCGGTGCCAGCCCGTCGGGGAGCCGTAGCGGACCGGTGCGATCAGGGCGGTGCCGCTGGCGGGCAGGGGAATGTAGAGGGTGCCGATGGCGGAGGCGGGGAAGTTCGTCTCGCGCACCCAGCAGCGGAGGAGGTTCTCCACAACTGCGGCCTGGGCGGCGGTGTGCGGGTCCGGATCTTCCAGCGGGTCGGTGCCGGGCCCTCCCGGTGGCGTGGCGCCGGGGGTTCGCCTCTTCTGCTGGGGCACGGACTCGGCGAGCGGCACGGGTGAGGGCTGGGCGCCGGGGTCTCCCTGGTCGTCGGGGCCGCCGGAACGGCCGTCGGGTGTCGGGGTGGCGTTCAAGACGGCTCCTCGGGGGCTGGGCTGGGTCTTGCGGGGGTCGTTCTCGTCCGGTCGTCCGCTCGGTCGTCGAGTCGCCATCGACGGGGCGTCCTGGTGGCGCCGGAGGGGAGCCGCGTCGGGCGGGGGCTGCGAGGGCGGTCGGAGTGTCTGACGGATGGTGGAGGAATGACGGTGTCGGACAGGAAGTCCTGGACGGAGGTGTGGTTGAGGTGGGATGTGAAGCGGGCCGTGTCGTGCTCGCCGGCTTCGGCGGCGCGGCCGGGTGTGTGCGGCTGCTAGCCGGTGCGTTCGGCAGGGCCGTCGTGATGGCGGTGACGGCGTCCGTGGTCCTGCTGACGGCGTGCCGCCGCCGCGGCCACCGCGTCGGTCAGGCGGTCGAGCACGGCTGTCGCCTGCTCATCGCTGATGGTCAGGGGAGGAAGAAGCCGTACGACGCCGGCGTGGCGGCCTCCGAGTTCCACGATGAGGCCGCGGTGGAGGCACTCCCGTTGGACGGCCGCGGCGAGTTCGGGGTCGGCAGGGTGCGGGGTGCGGGTGGGCTCCAGGCCGTTCATCGCGACGCAGTGGTCGTCGGCGGAGGGTTTCTCGTCCGGGCCGGTCCCCTCACTCTCGGGGTCCACCAGCTCGACCCCCATCATCAGGCCGCGCCCCCGGACCTCCCCCACGCAGGGAAACTCCGCCTGGAATTCGCGCAGTTGGGACAGCATCCGGGAGCCGAGGGCGGCGGCTCGTTCAGCCAGGCCGTTCTCGCGGACGTGGGCCAGGGTGGCGGTGCCCGCGGCCATGGCGAGCTGGTTGCCGCGGAAGGTGCCGGCGTGGGCGCCGGGTTGCCAGACGTCGAGGTCGTCGCGGTAGACGAGCACGGCCAGGGGGAGGCTGCCGCCGATGGCCTTGGACAGGACCATGACGTCGGGCGTAACACCGCTGTGCTCGACGGCCCAGAAGGCACCGGTCCGGCCGACGCCCGTCTGGATCTCGTCGGCGATCAGCGGGATGGACCGGTCGGCCGTGATCTGCCGGATGCGGCGCAGCCAGTCGTCCGGCGCCGGGATCACCCCGCCCTCGCCCTGGACGGGTTCGAGGATCATCCCGGCGGGCAGCGGTACACCCGACTTGGGGTCGTCGAGGAGGGACTCGCACCAGCGGGCGGCGAGTTCGGCACCGCGTGGGCCGCCGACGCCGAAGGGGCAGCGGTAGTCCTGCGGGTACGGCAGGCGGGCGACCCGTACGTCGGCGGCGCCGCCGGAGGCGGCCAGGGCTCCGGCCGTCATGCCGTGGTAGGCGCCGGCGAAGGCGAGCATGCCGGTGCGCCCGGTCGCGGCCCGGACCAGTTTGAAGGCGGCCTCGACCGCGTCGGTGCCGGCCGGTCCGCAGAACTGGACGCGGGCGCGCTCGGCGAATCCGGGCGGCAGGGTGCGGAACAGTTCGGTGATGAAGGCGTCCTTGACGGGGGTCGCCAGGTCGAGGACGGAGAGCGGGGCGCCGGAGTCGAGGACGCGGCGGATGGCCTCCAGGACGACCGGGTGGTTGTGGCCGAGAGCGAGTGTTCCGGCGCCGGAGAGGCAGTCCAGATAGCGGCGGCCGTCGGCGCCCTCGATGGTCATGCCCCGTGCCCGGACGGGCACGATGGGCAGGGCCCGGGCGTAGGTGCGCGCGGCGGATTCGCGCGCCGACTGGCGCCGCAGGATCCCCTCGTGCACCGCGCGCGCTCCCCCGTACGCGCCTTCTGCCACCGATTCGGTCACGGCCACGGCTCGCTGTCCTCCCCGCTGTCCAGAGGCAAATTGATCCGCGGGGACCGGGCACAGGCAGCAGGCCCCCCACCCCCTACCAACCGCGAAGCAACCTGCGGGTTACGGGTTGCGCCAAGATCGTTGCGGCGAAGGGACCGGGCGCGTGCCGACGTCAGCGGATGTCCCGTACGGCGGTGGTCGCACATGCGTGGGGCTAGACCCACTGCCCGCGTGGGTGTAGCGGGATACCAGGCGCAGGGTGGCCGAACGTACCTTCTTCGGTGTCGGAGGGGCGAATCGGCCTCACCCGGGCACGGGAGAAGAAAGGAATGGCTTTCCTCCCGCTGCACCGCCTGAGCCCGCGCCCCGATGGTCACCGGCATGGTCCTGGTGACGGCTGGGCCGGCATCGGTCGCTACATCCCCCGGGCGATCGGCCTGCCCAGCCACGGGACAGCCCTGACCCGACCGGCGGCGCGCCCGGCGGACCGATGACCACCCGGCCGCTGACCAGTCGGCCGCCTGCCCGCCGGCCGCCGACGATGAGCCGACCAGTGAGGGAATTGACTATGTCCGGTGAGAAAGCGCCCGTCCGGCGGCACGGATGTGTCGGAGCGGCCACCGGCATCGCCCCGCGGTCCTCGGCCAGTGGTCTGCCCTCAACGGGACCTTCACGGGCGGGGTATGACTGGCACAATGGTCGGCGTGCTGGAAGGATCAGGCGGATGAGATGGCCTGCGGTGGGTGGTCCGCTGCGCTGGTGCTCCGAGATCGTGCTCGGGTTGTACCGGTCCGCGGTGCTGGTCGGCCTCACCGGCGTGATACCGGCGATGGGACTGCTCGTCGGGATCGGCGGCTCCGAGGTGGCCTATTCCTGGTCCGCGGGGTCGACCGCATCCTGGTTCATCCGGGCGCTGGCGGTCCTCGGAGAGACGTTGATGGTGATCGTGTGGATCGCCGTGGCCGTCTGGATCGCGCACCTGCTGATCAGCCGGGCCCTCAGCCAGGCCGCGCGGCAGCGTGCTGAAGACTGGCTCGGAATGGAGATTCAGGCCGAGTACCGCCCCGTTCCGCCGATCACCCGGATGGCCACGGGCTACTGGTGGGACGGCAAGGAGTACCACCGGTCCGAGCGGGAGGCACGCCGCCGGGCCCGGCTGAACGCCCGATTCCATGATCCGCAGTTGCAGTGGGACGGGCTGTGGGCCGTGGTCGCCGCGGTGACCGTGTTGCCGGTCGCGGCCCTGCCGTTGCTCGGGCTCGCCAGCGGGCTGTACATGACGTTGGCCTCAGGTCTTCTCGGATACGGCATCGCCGTGATCGCGGCCAGCCTGGTCGGCGCCCCGTTCGCATGGAGGATCTTCGGCCCCCTGGCAGCCCGGTTCCTCGGGCCCGCCCCGCGCTCGCTGCTCGGCCGGCGGGTGGAGGAGCTGGAGGCCATCCGAGCAGACCTGACCCAGACGCAGGCAGCCGAGCTGGAGCGCATCGAGCGGGGTCTGCACGACGGAGCTCAGGCCCGGCTGGTCGCCATGGGTATGTCGATGGGGGCCGCCGAGCAACTCGTCGACACCGATCCGGCCGCCGCGAAGAGGATCCTTGCCGACGCCCGTGCCACGTCGGCCACCGCGCTCGCCGAGCTGCGGTCGCTGGTCCGGGGCATCAACCCGCCCGTGCTCGCCGAGCGCGGCCTGGTGGACGCCGTCCGGGCCCTGGCACTCGACGCTCCTGTCGAGGTCACCGTGCACAGCGCGGTGCCCTCCCGACCCGAACGTCCGGTCGAGTCGGCGGTCTATTTCGCCGTCGCGGAACTCCTGGCGAACGTAGCCAAGCATGCTCGGGCATCCGAGGTGACGGTCGAGCTCGACTATGCCGCGCAGACGCTCACCGCGTCCGTGACCGACGACGGGGTCGGCGGGGCCGCCGCGTCGGAAGGCTCCGGGCTGAGCGGGATCGAACGTCGGATGACGGCGTTCGGCGGCTGCCTGGAGATCGAAAGCCCGACCGGAGGCCCTACCCATATCACCGTGGCGGTACCGTGCGCATTGTCGTAGCCGAAGATCTGTTCCTGCTCCGCGACGGGATGGTCCGTCTCGTCGAGGCGCACGGGCATTCCGTGGTCGCGGCGGTCGACAGCGGTCCCGCCACGCTCGACGCGCTGATCAGCGAACGGCCTGATGTGGCCATCGTGGACGTCCGTCTGCCACCGACGTTCTCCGACGAGGGACTTCAGGCCGCCCTCGCCGCGCGCCGGGTGCTGCCGGGGCTGCCCGTGCTCATCCTCTCGCAGCACGTGGAACAGCTGTATGCGCGCGAGCTGCTCGCCGACGGGCACGGCGGCGTCGGCTACCAGCTCAAGGATCGTGTGCTGGACGCCGGCCAGTTCATGGACGCGCTCAACCGCGTCGCTGACGGCGGCACGGCGCTTGACCCCACGGTGGTGGCGAAGCTGCTGGGCCGGCCCATGCGAGCCGATCCGCTCGCCACGCTCACCGAGCGGGAACGCTCGGTGCTCGCCCTGATGGCCGAGGGCCTGTCCAACGCGGCGATCGCGGGCCGGCTGTTCCTCAGCGAGGGTGCCATCAGCAAGTACACGACCACGATCTTCGCCAAGCTCGGCCTTGCCGCCGATGACGACACCAACCGCCGGGTCCGGGCCGTTCTCACCTATCTCGGTGCCGGCGGACAGAGCGATCAGTGATCTCCGGGCAGTGAAGGTCAGCCGGCTCGGCCGGGCGACCGGCCCGGAGATTCGGCCTTTTGCGCGACGGGAATCAATTTCCGGGTAGTCGTCGAGAATTCCGGATACGGCACGCCATATTCAGGTTCGATCCGCGCTGTCGAGTTATTCGGCAGCCGAGGCGGTTGCCCTTCGGAGGAAACCCGAAATGCACAGAGCGGCACCCTTCAGGCCTTTCGGCTCGTCTTCCAGAACCTGAGGACTTCACACCCCGCTGCGCTGCAATTCAGCCATGTCGTCCGTCACCCGGCTGGTCAGCTACTGCGACAGCCTGCCCTCACCAGCGAGTTTCAGCCCTTCCACACCGGGCCATCGGACCGAGTACGGCCAGTCGCCGGGCTCTTTCGGACCCGATGTTCGGTTTGTTCGTCAAATCGCGTACAACATCGGTCATTCGGCGTGATCTTTATCGGTACTCGAATGTTTGAACATGATGGCCTGGAAATCGAGTGGGGCTAGCCCCACCGCCCACGGGGTATAGCGGGATACCAGGAACAGGCAGGCCGACCCTATCTTTCCTAGTGTCGTCACGTTCAACGGGCACTCGAAAGGACCGGATCATGTCCGCAGTGATTGAGGTGCAGAACCTGCATAAGAAGTACGGCCACCTCGTGGCGGTCGATGATGTCTCCTTCACCGTCGAGGAAGGTGAGATCTTCGGGATTCTCGGCCCCAACGGCGCGGGCAAGACCACGACCGTGGAATGCGTCGAGGGGCTGCGGAACCGTGACGGCGGCGAGATCAACGTGCTCGGTCTCGATCCCCGTCAGGAGCGGGCCGAGGTCACCCAGCAGCTCGGCGTGCAGCTGCAGGACGGCCAGTTACCCGACCGGATGCAGGTCGCGGAGGCGCTGTCGCTCTACAGTTCCTTCTACCGCAACCCCGCCGACTGGCGGCATCTCATGGACGCGCTCGGGCTCGGCTCCAACGGCGGGAGCGCGTGCGGCAAGCTGTCCGGCAGCCAGAAGCAGCGTCTGTCCGTCGCACTCGCCCTGGTCGGAAACCCGCAGGTGGCGGTACTCGACGAGCTCACCACCGGACTGGACCCGCGGTCCAGGCGCGACACCTGGGAACTGATCGAAACGGTCCGCGACAGCGGCGTCACCATCCTCCTGGTCACGCACTGCATGGAGGAAGCCGAGCGACTGTGCGACCGGATCGCACTGATCGACAAGGGCCGCATCGCGGTCACCGACACCCCGGCCGGGCTGACCGAGCGGGTCCGGACCGAGCAGCGCATCCAGTTCCGCCCCTCCGCGCCGCTCGATGATGCTCTGCTGGCACAGCTGCCCGACGTGAGCGCTGTCACCCGCCAAGGCGACTACGTAGTGGTGGCCGGCAACCACAACGCGCTGAGCGCGGTCACCTGCTTGCTGGCGCGCCACCAGATCATGGCTGAACACCTTCGCGTCGACCAGGCGACGCTGGAGGACGCGCTCCTCGCCCTGGCCGGTAAGCGCTCTGCCACCGCCTAGGCCGGCCAACGACCGCCGACGGCCGCCCACATCAGAACTCGCCGGGAGAAACCTCCGTGTCCGGCACAGCCATCACCGCCTCCGGCGCGCCGCGCGCCGACGGGGTGCGCAGGCATACGCCGTGACACATGCCTGTCGCCGAGTTGAAGCTCCTTGCACGCGAACGCGTGGGGCTCGTCTGCGGCGTGGCCGTCAGCGCCGACGCCCGTCGAGCGTCCCGCCCCTGATCCCCGTACGACCGTCTCACCCGGTGGCTGATTCCTCCCGTGCCGTGTCCCGGACGCGGACGGCCAGGCCCCGCGGAGTCGGCCTCTCGAACATCTCGGCGAGGCTCAGCGAGATGCCGCTCATGTTCTGGAGTTCCTGCATCGCCCAGGCGGCCAGCATGGAGTTGCCCCCGTACTCGAAGAAGTCCGCGTCGGCGGTGATGTCCTCGCGCTTGAGGATGGTCCGCCACAGCGCCGTCAGCTGGGCTGTCAGCTCGTCGTCCAGGTCCGGGTGGTCCAGCTCCAGCCGCGCGCCGGCAGCGTGCTCACGCCGTTCGGCGACGAGCCGGGTGAGGGCAGGGTAGTCGACCTTCCCGCTCCCGTTGACCGGCAGCGCGTCCACCGTGAAGAAGTCGCCGGGGAGCATCGACCGGGACAGGTGCGCGCGGGCGTGCTCCCAGACGCTCTCGATGTCGAGCGAGCCGTCGGCCGGCTCCAGACAGCCGATGAGCACGGCGTCCGCGCTCGGGTCCCCGATCATGATCACGGCGGCCGCGCCGACCTCCGGGTGTGCCAGCAGCGTCGCCTCGATCTCGCCGAGTTCGATACGGTTCCCGCGGAGTTTGACCTGCCGGTCGCTCCGGCCGAACAGGTCGAGCACACCGTTCTCGCGCCAGCGGGCCACGTCGCCCGTGCGGTAGTAGCGGCCGAACTCGCGGTGCTCGCCGAAACGTTGTGCGTTGAGCTCCGGCCGGTCGTGATATCCGATCGCCACTCCCGCGCCCGCGATGCACAGTTCGCCGCGGACGCCGAGCGGGAGGTTACGACCGTACTGGTCGAGGATGAGGACCTGGGTGTTGCGTATCGGCCGGCCGACGTCGAGTCGTGCTTCGGTCTCGTCCGACACGACGCGCGACGTCGACCAGATGGTCGTCTCGGTCGGCCCGTACACGTGGTGGAACTCGCTGCCGGCGGCCACGAGCCGCTGGGCCAGCCAGACGGGCACGGGCTCGCCGCCCGCCAGAACGGTGCGGCCGCCCAGGCTGCCTTCTACCCGGTCGATGACGAGGCGCCAGGTCGTCGGCGTCGCCTGGATGAACCTCACGCCGTGGCGTTCCACCAGCTCGCGCAGGACCCGGCCGTCGCTCCTGGCCGCGTCGGGGGCGGGCACCAGGCGGCCACCCGAGACCAGGGGAACGAACAGCTCGAGGCCGGAGATGTCGAAGGCGAACGTGGTCAGCCACAGCATCGTGTCGGTGGCTGCCGCCCCCAGTTCCTCGACGAAGTGCATGGTCAGGTTGGCCAGTGCCAAGTGGCTGACCCGCGTGCCCTTCGGGCGGCCGGTCGATCCGGAGGTGTAGATCAGGTACGCGCAGGCTGCCGGATCGACCACCACGGGCCGGGTGCCGATGACTTCGCTGTCCGATGCGCCGTTCACCGTCGGCACCGTGAGTACCGTGAGGCCGCCGTCCGCGAAGTGCGCCATGTCCTCGGTCGCCAGGAGGACCTTCGCGGCCGAGTCCGACAGCTGGTACCTGATCCGCTCCTCGGGATGAGCCGAGTCGATCGGCAGGTAGGCCGCGCCTGCCAGCCAGGCCCCGAGGACCGCGGCGACCAGTTCGGCGCTGCGCGGGAGGGCCACCGCCACCACATCCGAGGCGCCCAGGCCGGTACTCCGGATCAGCTCGCATATGTCGTGCGCCGCGTTCCACAGGCGTCGGTAGGTCACGAGTTGCTCGCCGTCCACGACGGCGACGGCGTCGGGCGTCCGGCCCACGCGGTCCTGAACGGCACGCAGGACGGAAGCGGGCTCGACGGGCTGAACCGTATCGTTGGCCGCCCCGATGACCTCGCGGTCTCGCGCACTCCACATCCGGACGTCCCCGACCCTGCCATCGGCGTCGTCCACGAACGACGAGAGCACCGCCTCGTAGCGCGCCAGCAGGAGTTCGGCGTCGGACTGCTCGAACAGCTCGGTACGGTAGCGGGCCCGCACCTCGATGGAATCATCCGTTACGGCAACGGAGAAGTCGATGTCGAACTTGCTGAAACCGTTCCCGGGCAGGAAAGGCCGGGCCACGAGGCCGCCGATACGGAATTCGGCGAGATCGTTTCCCGCCCGGCACTGGAATACATACCGAAAGGGTGTGGCCCGTCGGCCGGACCGGGATCTGGGCATCAGATCGGCATGCGCGTCCACGGGAACGTCGGCGTGCGACGCGGCCGCCAGCAGCGTTTCGTTGCTCCTGAGCACCAGATCGCGTACGCGCTCCTCCTGATCCACCCTCAGCCGCAACGGCACGTAATTGACGTGGTATCCGATCGCGCGGGCCGCGTGCTCCGCCCGGACATCGACCGGGGAGCCGACGATGAGATCAGGACCGGCTCCATGCCCTTCCAGGAGCGCGTAATAAGCCGCGAGCAGGATCACGGACTCCGGAGCGTGCAGTTCGTCGCCCAGTTTCCGGACCGCGGCCACGACCTGCGGCGACAGGCTGCGGCTGATCTGTGCCCCGGCCAGCGTCGGCCGGTCGGGCTCGGGCGCCGCGCACGCCAGTTCGAGGTCATCGGTGCTCGCGCCCGCCAGCTCCTCCTGCCAGAAGGCGAGGCTCGGCCGGCTCGGCTGCGCCTCCGTGCCGCCGAGCACCGGCCGCCCCTCGGCGACCTGCCCGTACGCGGCCGCGAACTCCTCGAGAAAGACAGCGGAAGAAAGCCCGTCGAAGATCAGATGGTGCGCAGTCACACAGAAGACGTCCGTATCGGGACCCCGGAAAAGCGCCGCCCTCAGCATCGGCCGGCCGTTCAGGTCGAACGGCCGGGCGGTCACCGGCGCGAGATCGTCCTCGGTGGGCTCGTGCGGGAGAACGACCTGGGCGATGCTCAGCTGGAACTCTTCCGGGTCGATCACACGCTTGACCATCCGCGTGCCATCGCTGCAATAGACCGTGCGAAGTGCCTCGTGGCGGCGCAGCAGGACGGACAGGGCACGTTCCAGCTCCGCCGGATCCAACCGACCGACCACGGCGAACGCCACAGACTGGTTGTTCACCGGTGTACCGGGCGCAAGCGACTCAAGCAGCCACAGCGCCTCTTCCTTGGGAGAAACCTCGACATCAACGCCCGGTTCCGCAGGCACAATCTCTTCCGAAGAGATCATGGCGTTACCCCTTTACGAGTCCGATTGGTTCGCCGGAATCCACACGGGATCGCCGGGCAACCTAGATTCCCAGCTCTTTATTGATGAGATCGAACATTTCATCATCGGTTGCCTCTGCGATGTCCTGGTCGGCGGACGTACCATCCGCGGCCCCCGTGCGGAAATCATCCATGATGGATTCGAGGCGGGTTATGATCTTCAATTTCTTGCCATTGTGCTGGGCAATCACGGACAGCAGGGACTCGAGTTTGTCGAGCTCTTTCAGCACAGGCTGGTAGTCGATCTCCTGGGCGGCGATCTTCTCCCCGAGATAGCCGGCGAGCCCTGCGGGAGTGGGATAGTCGAAGACCACCGCGGCGGGCAGGCGCAGCCCGACGGCGTTGCTGATCCGGTTGCGGAACTCCAGTGCGGTCAGCGAGTCGAAGCCGAGCTGACGGAAGTACCGGGCGGGGTCGATGGCGTCCGGGCCGGGCAGGCCGAGGACGAGAGCCGCCTGGGTCAGGATCAGGTTCAGGATCTCCTTCTCCCGCTCGGCGACCGGCAGGGTGGCCAGCCGGTTCGCCAGGTTCTTGCCCCCGTCCGCGGTGGGCCGCCCGGCAGTACGCCGTCCAGGGCGGACCAGGCCGGTCATCAGGGCGGGCACGGCACTGCCGAGGCGGCGGAAGGCGGGCAGGTCGAGCAGCGCCGTCACCAGCATGGACGCTGCCCGGTCCGCGGCCGAGTCCAGCAGCGCCAGCCCGTCGGACCCGGCCAGCGGGCGCAGGCCCTGCCGGGCCATCCGCTGCCGGTCGGCATCGGCGAGCCCGCCGGCCATGCCGTCCTCCCAGGGACCCCAGGCCAGCGACAGGGCGGGCAGGCCCTGACTGCGGCGGTACGCGGCAAGAGCGTCCAGGAACGTGTTGGCAGCCGCGTAGTTGGCCTGACCGGCGTTGCCGATGACACCGGCGATGGACGAGAACAGGGTGAAGGTGTCCAGGTCCAGATCACGGGTGAGTTCGTGCAGGTGCCAGGCGGCATCGGCCTTGGGCCGCATGACCTGCCGGAGCCGGTCCGGGGTCAACGCCCCGATGACCCCGTCGTCGAGCACACCCGCGGTGTGGACGACCCCGGTCAGCGGCACGCCGGCCAGGACACCGGCGAGCTGCTCCCGGTCCGCCGCGTCACAGGCCGTCATGGTGACCTCGGCGCCCAGCCGGTGCAGGTCGGCGGTCAGTTCCCGCATGCCCGGCGCGGCCGGACCACGGCGTGAGACCAACAGCAACCGCTGGGCCTGCCCGGTCGCGACGAGGTGCCGGGCCACCAGCTTGCCCAACGCACCCGAAGCACCCGTGATCAGCACCGTACCGGCGCGCCCGGACTCCCGCCCGGCCGGAATGGTCAGCACGACTTTGCCGGTGTGACGGGCCTGGCTCAGGAATCGGAACGCGTCCACCGCGCGCCGCACATCCCAGCATGCCACCGGCAACGGCTGGAGCACTCCCTGGGCGAACAGCTCCATGAGGGAGGACAGCATCGCCCCGATCGCATCCGGATCCTGCCGCAGCAGATCGAACGCCTGATAGGCAACCCCGTGCAGCCGCTCGACCTCGTCAGGATCGCGGACATCGGTCTTGCCCATCTCCACGAACCGGCCGCCGGGACGGGTCAACCGCAGCGAGGCGTCCACGAACTCACCCGCCAGCGAGTCCAGCACCACATCCACACCACGCCCACCGGACGCGTCACGGAAGAGCTCCTCGAACTCGGTCGTCCGGGAGGAGGCGATGTGGGACGCCTCAACGCCCAGTCCCCGCACGGCCGCCCACTTCGACGGGGACGCGGTCGCGAACACCTCCGCCCCCAGATGACGGGCCAACTGCACCGCGGCCATCCCCACTCCGCCTGCGGCCGAGTGGATCAGCACCCGCTCCCCCGGTTGCAGACCGGCCAGTTCCACGAGCGCGTGATACGCCGTCAGGAAGGCCACCGGCGTCGCGGCCGCCTGCGCCGACGACCAGCCCGTCGGTACTCGCCTCACCAGCCGCGCATCGGCCACCGTCGTCGGCCCGAACGCCCCCGGGAACAGCCCCGTCACCACATCGCCGACGGCCAGGTCCGCCACGCCCGGCCCAGCCTCCAGCACCACACCGGAGCCTTCCAGACCCAACGGGCCCGCCTCACCGGGATACATCCCCAGCACGTTCAGCACGTCCCGGAAGTTCACCCCGGCCGCCCGCACGGCCACCCGCACCTCACCGGCCGCCAATGGCCGCCAACCGTCTGCCTGGTCCTCCAGCACCAGACCCTCGACCGTCCCCTGCTGCGCGACCCCCAGGCGCCACTGCCGTCCGTCCGGCACTGCCAGCCCGTCCTCGGCCGCCCGCACCAGCCGGGGCACCCGTACCTGTGCGTCCCGTACCGCGAACTCCGGCTCCCCCAGCTCCGTGCCCGCCAGCACCAGACCTCCTGCGCCCACCAGCGCGTCCACATCCGCGAGCACCACCCGCTCCGGGTGCTCATTCGCCGCCGCGCGCACCAGGCCGGCCACGCCGGCGCCGTCCATCCGCACGCCCACTCCAGGTCCGGCGTCCACCGCGCGCTCCGTCACCACCACGAGCCGCGACCCGTCCAGCACCCCCGTCCCCAGCCACTCCTGCACCACGCCCAGCACCCGCAGCACGGCCCCCTGGGCCACATCCGCCACGCCGTCGGAGCCAAGGCCGTCCCCGGCAACGTCACTGCCCTCTCCGATGCCGGGTACGCAGCAGGCCACCACCACGTCAGGCACCTCGGCGCCCGCCTCCACCGCGGCCACCAGTTCAGTCACGTCCGCATAGAGCGCCGCGCCGGGCACTCCCAGCCCGCCGTCCTCCCCCAGCACCGCCCAGCGGCTGCCCACTTCCTCGGATCCCGTCACCGCGGCGGCCGGGACCCACTCCACGCGGAAGAACGCATCGCCGGCCGCTCCGGCCGCGGACTCCAGGGAACCCGCAGGAAGCGGCCCGAGCACCACCGATTCCGCCGTGGCGATCAGCCCACCGGCCGCATCGGCCAGGGTGAGTGACACTCCGTCGCCCGAAGCCGACGGGGCGATCCGCACCCGCGCCGCCACCGCGCCCGCCGCGTGCACCACCACGTCACCCCACTCGAGCGGCAACGACGGCTCGTCGCCGCCCACCGACTCCAGCTCCGTGACGTGCAGAGCCGCATCGAGCAGCGCAGGGTGCAGCCCGAACCCGGAGGCCTCCGTGCCCTCGGTCAGCGCGACCTCGGCGAACAGCTCGTCCCCGCGCCGCCACGCCGCCCGAACCCCCCGGAACACCGGTCCGTACTCCAGCCCGGCACCTGCCAGCCCTTCGTACAGCCCCTCCGTCTCGACCGCTACGGCCTTTGCCGGCGGCCACTGCGCACCCCACTCCGCCACATCCGCACCGGCATCCCCGTCAGCCTCGGCCGAGGTCAGCGCTCCCGACGCATGCCGCACCCACGCCCCTTCGGCCGTCCGCGCGAACACCACGACCTCACGGCGTCCCTCCTGGTCGGCTTCGCCCACCGTCACCTGCACCTGCACGCCGCCGCGCTCCGGCAGTGTCAGGGGCGTTTCGATGAGCAGTTCCTCGACCTGTCCGCATGCGGCTTCGTCGCCGGCGCGTACGGCCATGTCCAGGAGTGCCGCTCCGGGTACCACCACCTGGCCGGCCACGACGTGGTCTGCCAGCCATGGCTGTGCGGAGAGGGCCAGCTGCCCGGTCAGCACCAGCCCGCCGGTCGCGGGCAGTTCGACGGCAGCGCCCAGGAGCGGGTGACCGGAGCTCTCCAGGCCGAGGTGTTCGGCCCGGCCTGTCGTGACCGGGTTCAGCCAGTACCGCTCGCGCTGGAAGGCGTAGGTGGGCAGGTCGA
Organism: Streptomyces cellostaticus; assembly: GCF_001513965.1. Lineage (GTDB taxonomy): Bacteria > Actinomycetota > Actinomycetes > Streptomycetales > Streptomycetaceae > Streptomyces > Streptomyces cellostaticus. Next base: position 215,251 of record NZ_KQ948030.1, read on the forward strand.
CCCGGCGGCGGGCGCCCGTTCCCGCGAACACCGGATCCCAGTCCACTGCTTGGCCGCGGACATGAACCCTGGCCACCGCGGTGAGCAGGGCTCGGACCTCGTTACGGCCCCGGCGCAGCACCGGCAGCCATATCTCGCCGTCAGCGGCTTCGCCGGCGTGGTCGGTGTTGCGGATCTGGGGGCCCATGCCCGACAGC
>NZ_KQ948031.1:0-63776 GCF_001513965.1 Streptomyces cellostaticus
AAGGGGGAAACGCCTCCACGTGTGCGCCCGGCGGGTGTTGGATTGCCCCGCCGGGCGCACACCTGTGAGACTGGGAGGCATGGACGCATCCGGGGGACGACGCAGCAAGGCCGAGCAGGATGCGGCCACGGTGGAGATCGGGTACGCGCTGGTCAGCGCCGCCTTCGCGGCCGCCGTTCTGTTCGGGGCCGTCGCCGGGCCGGCTCTGCTCTTCCCGCTGCCGCATCTGCTGTCGGCGGCCCTGGTGCGGCTCGGCCTCGTCCTCGCGCCGGTGGTCTTCGTGGCCCGGGTGGTGAGCGTGCTGGTCCGCTTCCGGCGGGAGTCTCAGCCGAGCCAGCCCGGCCGCACCAACCCCGACTCGTAGGCGAGGACGACGAGTTGGGCGCGGTCCCGGGCGCCCAGCTTCACCATCGTGCGGCTCACATGGGTCTTCGCCGTGAGCGGGCTGACCACCAGGCGGCGGGCGATCTCCTCGTTGGACAGGCCGATGCCGACCAGCGCCATCACCTCTCGTTCCCGCTCGGTGAGCCGGGCCAGGGCGTCGGCGGCCGCGGGCTGCTTGGAGCGGGCCGCGAACTCGGCGATCAGCCGCCGGGTGACGCCCGGGGACAGCAGCGCGTCGCCCTCGACCACCGTCCTGACCGCGCGCACGAGTTCGTCCGGTTCGGTGTCCTTCACCAGGAACCCGGAGGCGCCCGACCGGATCGCCTCGAAGACGTACTCGTCGAGTTCGAAGGTGGTCAGCATGACCACCTTCACATCCTTCAGCTCCGTGTCCCCGGTGATGCGCCGGGTCGCGGCCAGCCCGTCCAGCAGGGGCATGCGGATGTCCATCAGGACGACGTCGGGCCGTAGTTCGCGCACCCTGAGCAGGGCCTCCTCGCCGTCCGCCGCCTCCCCGGCCACCGCGATGTCCGGCTGGGCGTCGAGCAGCGCCTTGAAACCGGCCCGCACGAGAGACTGGTCGTCGGCGAGCAGTACCCGGATCACTGGTCCTCCCTGGTGAGCAGGGGCAGTACGGCGAGCACCCGGAAGCCGCCGTCGGGGCGCGGGCCCGCCTCGATCGTGCCACCCAGCGCGGCCGCCCGCTCCCGCATGCCGGCCAGTCCGTTGCCGCTGCCCCCGGCGTCGGCTCCGGTCGCGGGCCCGTCGTCGTCGATGCGCAGCCGCAGTGCGGTGCCGTCGTGGTCGAACCGCACGCGCGCGTGCCGCGAGCCGGAATGCCGTACGACGTTGGTCAGGGCCTCCTGCACGATACGGAAGGCGGCCAGGTCGGCGCCGGGCGGCAGGTGCGGGGGCGTGCCCTGGACGTCGACGGTCAGCCCGGCGGCCGCCGCCTGTTCGACCAGTTCCGGCAGCCGGTCCAGACCGGGCGCGGGGGCGCGCGGCGCGGCACCCGGTGCGCGCAGGGTGTCGAGGACCTGGCGCACCTCGCCGAGGGCCTCCTTGCTGGCGGCCTTGATGGTGGTGAGCGCTGCACGGGCCTGCTCGGGATCGCTGTCCAGCAGGGCGAGGCCCACGCCCGCCTGCACGTTGATGACGGAGATGCTGTGCGCGAGCACGTCGTGCAGTTCGCGGGCGATCCGCAGCCGTTCCTCGTCCGCGCGCCGCCGGGCGGCCTGGGCCCGGTCCGCGCGCTCCCGTGCCCACTGCTCGCGCCGTATCCGGGCCAGTTCGCAGACCGCGACGATGGCCAGCACCCAGGTGGCCACGACGATTTCCTGACCCACGCTCGCCGCCTTGTCGCCCCGGGGCGGCAGCCAGCGATAGAGCCAGAGGGCGACCAGGGCGTGCCCCGCCCACAGCAGGCCGAGGGCCGCCCAGGCGGCCCGCCGGTGCCCGGCGACGACGGCACTGACGCAGCCGAGCGCGACGGCCAGGAAGACGGGGCCGTAGGGGTAGCCCGCGCCCAGGTAGACCAGGGCCGCCGTCGCCGTACCGAAGGCGACGGCCACCGGGTGGCGGTGCCGCCACAGCAGCAGCACCGAGGCCACGAACAGCAGCACGCGCGCGTACACGTCGAGTTGCTCCCGGTGGGGCTGCGCGTGCGCGGCGAAGTTCGAGCCGGCGAGCACGAACGCGGTGAGCAGCACGGTGGAGCGCCAGGGCAGGCCGGCGGAGTGCGGCTCCGGGTCCGCGGAGCGGTTCCACCCCGGGGGCCCGTACCGCCACCACTGCGCGGGACCGCGCTCGCGCTGCTCTTCCATGCCCGCCACGCTAGACGCCGGCGGGCCGTGCGGACGTCAGCCGGACGAGGTGATCACGGATACTCCCCGGGGAGTACGACCGCCCGTGCGCTCAGCTCCCGCCGGCCAGTCCCTCCACCTCGGCGGTGAACAGCAGCTCCGGGTCGAAGCCCATGCCCGTGAAGTGGCCGGCGAGTTCCAGGGAGAGGACTCCGTGCAGGCGGGTCCAGAAGGCCAGGGCCCGGCGCAGGACGGGCGGTGGGGCGGGGTGGTCGCCCGCCCATCCGCGGTGGTCGGCGAGGTGGGTCTCGAGCGCGTCGGCCGACGCGGCCCGGGGCTCCTCGGCCGGCATCGGCGTCACCCCGGGCCTCGTCGGCAAGCGGGTGGCGGCGCTGGTGAAGGTCGGCGGCTGAGCCAGTCATGTGGTTCTCGACGCGGCCGACGCGGTGGAGGTGCCGGCCGGGATCGGCGCGGCGGAGGCGGAGACGCTGGTGGTCAACGGGATCACCGCGTGGCAGATGCTGCACCGCAGGGCCCGGGTGCGCAGCGGCGGCACGGTCCTGGTCCACGGTGCGAACGGCGGTGTCGGCACGGTCCTGGTCCAGCTCGCGCGCGCAGCGGGCCTGAAGGTGATCGGCACGGCGTCCGCGCGCCACCACCAGGCCCTGCGCGACCCGGGTGTCACCCCCTCGACTACCGCACCGAGAACATCCCGGCCCGGGTCCGGGAACTCGCCCCCGGCGGGGTCGACGCCGTCTTCGACCACCTCGGCGGGCGCAGCGTCACCGACTCCTGGCGGCTGCTCGCTCCCGGCGGGACCCTCGTCGCCTACGGCAGCGCCACCACCCGGGACGACACGGGCTCCAAGCAGTGGCCCGTCCTGAAGATCCTCGGCCGGGTGTGGTGGTGGAACGCGCTGCCCAACGGCCGCCACGCCTGCTTCTTCAACGTCTGGGCGGGCCGCACCCTGAGCAAGGACCGTTTCCGGACCCGGCTGCGCGCCGGCCTCACCCAGGCGTTCCACGCCCTGGAGCGCGGCGAGGTCACCGCGCGGATCGCCGCCCGGCTGCCGCTCACCGAGGTCGCGGAGGCGATGCGGCCGGCCGAGTCCGGCACGGTGACCGGGAAGGTCGTCCTGATTCCCGAGGCATAGGTGCCGCCGGGAGCCGGGCCCGGCCCGAGGGCGTCAGGGGTGGATCAGGCCCACATCCCGGGCGAGCCGGGCGGCCGCATGCCGGAAAAACGTCTCCCGGTCCTCCACGACCCGGTGGAACTGCCCGAACAGCTCGAACCCGACCAGCCCGAACAGCTGGGCCCAGGCCGCCACCAGCGCCACCGCCGCCTCGGAAGGCAGATCCGGCGCGAAGTCCGCCACCATCCGCTCGCCCTCGAGGCGCAGCTCGGCGGGGAGGGGCAGGGCAGCGAGGCCGGGGCCCTGGTGGGCGTCACGGACGATGCCGATGAGGAGCAGGCCGACGCGGGAGGCGGCCGGAACGGTGGTCTCGGGCGCGGTGTAGCCGGGCACCGGCGAGCCGTAGATCAGCGCGTACTCGTGCGGACGGGCGAGCGCCCAGCCGCGCACCGCCTCGCATACGGCCGTCCAGCGCCGCACGAAGTCCGCGTCGGCCGCCTTCGCGTGGGCCGCCTCCGCCGCCTCGCCGAGGGAGTCGTAGGCGTCGATGATCAGCGCGGTCAGCAGGTCGTCGCGGCTGGGGAAGTAGCGGTAGAGCGCGGAGGAGACCATGCCCAGCTCACGGGCGACGGCCCGCAGGGAGAGCTTGGCGGCACCCTCCGCGGCGAGCTGTCTGCGGGCCTCGTCCTTGATGGCGGCGGTGACTTCGACCCTGGCCCGCGCGCGGGCGCCCTGTGCGGTGCTCATACCGGCAGTGTGCCACGGAGGAGAGCGGTGCACACAAACAAGAGCGGCGAACAAAACCGAGAGCAGTGCTCTTGCTTTGGAGCACCTGTGTCCCCCACACTGGAGTCAAGCGAGAGCACCGCTCTCCCAAACCGTGGGGGTCACCATGTCGTCGTCTTCGCCGTACTACCTCAAGGGCAGCCCGATGACCGTGCGCCTGAACGGGATCGTCGGCTGGCTCGCCCGGCACGGGCTCAGCCTCGCAGGGAGCGCCGAGCTGTCGGTGCGCGGCCGCAGGAGCGGCGCGCTGCAGCGCGTCCCGGTCAACCCGCACACCTGCGCGGGCGAGCAGTACCTCGTCTCGGCGCGCGGCCACTCCCAGTGGGTGCGCAACATGCGGGCCGCGGGCGACGGCGAGCTGCGGGTGGGCAGGAAGGTGCGCGCGTTCACCGCGGTGGAGCTTCCCGACACGGAGAAGCTCCCGATCCTGCGGACCTACCTGGAGAAGTGGGGCTGGGAGGTCAAGCAGTACTTCGCGGGCGTGACGGCCGCCTCCTCCGACGCGGAGATCCTCGCGATCGCCCCCGACCACCCGGTCTTCCGGATCACCGTCACGAAGTGACGGCGTCCTCGGCCGGAACGGCCGGCCCCCGGTCCAGCGCGGTCAGGGCGCGCTGGGCGATCGGGCGGGAGCGGACCAGCTCGCCCAGGGACGTCGAGCCCTGCGTGATGTCCTTGAACGCCCTCCAGGCGGGACGGAAGCCGGTGAGGGCCGCGTGGAAGATGCCGGGCCGGCGCTCGAACGCGGCCAGCATGCGCTTGCCGACGCTCATCTCGACGCCGAGCCCCGCCTTGATCGCGAACGCGTAGTTCAGGGCCTGGCGACGGGTGTCGACGGCGTCGTGCGCCTCGGCGATCCGGACCGCCCACTCCCCCGCCAGCCGGCCCGAGCGCAGCGCGAAGGAGATGCCCTCGCGGGTCCACGGCTCCAGCAGGCCCGCCGCGTCACCGCAGACCAGCACCCGGCCGCGGGAGAGCGGGGAGTCATCGGCGCGGCAGCGGGTCAGGTGCCCGGAGGAGATGCCCGGTTCGAAGCCGGCCAGCCCGAGCCGGGCGATGAAGTCCTCCAAGTACCGCTTGGTGGCGGCGCCTTCGCCGCGGGCCGAGATCACGCCGACCGTCAGCGTGTCGCCCTTCGGGAAGACCCAGCCGTAACTGCCCGGCATGGGGCCCCAGTCGATCAGGACCCGGCCCTTCCAGTCCTCGGCGACCGTGTCCGGGACCGGGATCTCCGCCTCCAGGCCGAGGTCGACCTGGTCCAGCTTCACCCCGACGTGCGCCCCTATCCGGCTGGCGCTCCCGTCGGCGCCGACGACCGCGCGGGCCAGCACCGTCTCGCCGCCCTGCAGGACCACGGCAACCGTACGCCGGTCCGGCACCGCGGAGCCGTGCTGCTCGACCCGCTGCACCGTGACGCCCGTGCGCAGCTCGGCGCCCGCCTTCTGCGCGTGCTCGACCAGCTGCTGGTCGAACTCGGGCCGGTTGATGAGCCCGAACAGCATCTGCCGGGAACGGCGGGTGCGGGTGAAGCGCCCGTTGTTCGAGAACGTGACCGCGTGCACGCGGTCCTGGAGGGGCAGCTCGAAGCCGGGCGGCAGCGCGTCGCGCGAGGGGCCGATGATGCCGCCGCCGCAGGTCTTGTAGCGGGGCAGCTCGGCTTTCTCCAGCAACAGCACGCGTCGCCCCGCGACCGCCGCCGCGTAGGCGGCCGAGGCCCCCGCGGGTCCCGCGCCCACCACGACGACGTCCCACACCCGCTGCACGTCGTCCGCCGAAGAGTTCTCGCCGCTCACGATGGTCTACTGCTCCGATCAAGCCGCTGCCGCACCTGTCCCCCCGCATCCTACGGCGGCCGTCGTCGCAGGCAGCTGTGGGAGGATCGGTCTACCTCAGCAGTTCAACGTCGCACCCACGAGGAGCGTGCCCATGTCGTCGAATCCGGTCGCCGAGACCGTCGCCTCGCTGCTGCCCCGGGCGAAGGCAGAGCTGACCGAACTGGTCGCCTTCAAGTCGGTGGCGGACTTCGCGCAGTTCCCGAAGAGCGAGAGCGAGGGCGCCGCGAACTGGATAGCCGACGCACTGCGCGCCGAGGGCTTCGTGGACGTGGCCCTCCTCGACACCCCGGACGGCACGCAGTCGGTATACGGCCTGCTGCCGGGACCGGAGGGGGCAAAAACGGTTCTCCTCTATGCCCACTACGACGTCCAGCCGCCCCTCGACGAGGCCGGCTGGACCTCCCCGGCGTTCGAGCTGACCGAGCGCGACGGCCGCTGGTACGGCCGCGGCAGCGCGGACTGCAAGGGCGGCCTGATCATGCACCTGCTCGCGCTGCGCGCCCTGAAGGCGAACGGCGGCGTCCCCGTACACGTCAAGGTCATCGTCGAGGGCTCCGAGGAACAGGGCACGGGGGGCCTTGAGCGGTACGCCGAGCAGCACCCGGAGTTGCTGAAGGCGGACACGATCGTCATCGGCGACGCGGGCAACTTCCGTGTCGGACTGCCGACGGTGACCACCACGCTGCGCGGCATGACGCTGGTCCGCATCCAGATGGACACCCTCGCCGGCAACCTGCACTCGGGCCAGTTCGGCGGCGCCGCCCCGGACGCGCTGGCCGCGCTGATCCGCGTCCTGGACTCGCTGCGCGCCGAGGACGGCTCGACCACGGTCGACGGGCTCGACGCCACCGCCGGGTGGGAGGGCCTGGAGTACACCGAGGAGCAGTTCCGCAAGGACGCCAAGGTGCTGGACGGGGTCGGGCTGATCGGTGACGGCTCGGTGGCCGACCGCATCTGGGCCCGCCCGGCGGTGACGGTCCTCGGCATCGACTGCCCGCCGGTGGTGGGCGCGACCCCGTCGGTGCAGTCGAGCGCCGGCGCCCTGGTCAGCCTGCGCGTGCCGCCGGGCGTGGACGCGGCGGAGGCGACCAAGCTGTTCCAGGCCCATGTCGAGGCGCACACCCCGTGGGGCGCCCGGGTGCGGACCGAGCAGATCGGCCAGGGCCAGGCCTTCCGTGCCGACACCTCCAGCCCGGCCTACCAGGCGATGGCCGACGCGATGGCGGTCGCCTACCCGGGCGAGACCATGCAGTACGCCGGCCAGGGCGGCTCCATCCCGCTGTGCAACACCCTCGCCGGTCTCTACCCGCAGGCGGAGATCCTGCTGATCGGCCTGAGCGAGCCGGAGGCGCAGATCCACGCGGTCAACGAGAGCGTGTCCCCCGAGGAACTGGAGCGGCTGTCGGTCGCCGAGGCGCTGTTCCTGCGCAACTACGCGGCGGGCTGAACCGTTCTGCCCACGGCAGAGGCCCCTCGCCCGCGGGCGGGGGCCCTGCCTACGGTCGGCGCATGGACGTCATCGAACTGCTCCCCCGCCTCCACCTCCTGCGTTTCGCCGTCGGGCAGGCCTATCTCTGGCGCGACGACGAGGAGTTGACGCTGATCGACGCGGGAACGCCCGGCTCGGGCCGGACGATCGCCGACGCGATCACGTCGCTGGGCCGCGCCCCCAAGGACGTACGGCGCATCGTGCTGACCCATTTCCACGAGGACCACGCGGGCGGGGCGGGCGAGTTCGCCGCGCTGAGCGGCGCCGAGGTGCTGGCGCACCGCCTGGACGCGCCGTTCGTCCGGGGTGAACGCCCCGGCCCGCCGCCGCGGTTCGAGGACTGGGAGCTGCCGATCCACGCGGAGGTGTCACGGCATCTGCCCGAGGGCGAGCCGGTGCCCCCGCGGGACGTGACGCCCGTGTCCGACGGCGATGTGCTCGGCTTCGGCGGCGGTGCCCGGGTGTTCCACGTCCCCGGGCACACGGACGGCAGCATCGCCCTGTTCGTCCCCGACGAGGGCGTGCTGTTCACGGGCGACACGGTGGCGGCCTCACCGGTCGACGGGGCGGTGATGCCGGGCGTGTTCAACCTCGACCGTGGCCAACTCCTCTCTTCCGTCCGCCGGTTGGCGTCCCTCGACGCGGACGTGGCGTGTTTCGGGCACGGCGACCCGGTTGTGGGCCACGCGGCGGCGGCTCTTCGGACGGCGGCGGACAGCCACCCGGCCGTCGGCTGATCTCGGGGGCCTGACCGCCGCCCGTTTCACCGCCCGCGCCCGCGTCCCGGTCTGCCTCGCCCTGCTCGCCGACCGGGAGCCGGCCGCGCACGACAACGGGGGAACGCCGACGCCCCAAAAACGGCGCCTTCCTCGCCGGGATCACCCATGAGGCGGGCGTCCGGGGACCCCTCAGGCGGCCTGGCCGGCGACCGGGACGCCGGCCTCCAGATAGAGCGCGCTTCCGCGCTCGCGGGCCCGCAACGCCCAGCGCAGCCGCTCGTAGCGCACCGGCGGCAGCATCCCGGCCGCCTCCTGCTCGGTGGCGAAGCGCCACCCGCGCAGCTCGGGTCCCGGCAGCAGCACCCCGGACGCCTCGGCGGAGTCCAGCCGGCCGCCGTCGAAGAGCAGGCGCAGTCCGCCGTAGCCGGGGGGTGCGGGCCGCTCCCAGTCCACGACGAGCAGGCGCGGCACCTCCCGCAGCCGTATCCCGGTCTCCTCGGCGACCTCGCGCATGCCGGCGCGGGCGGGGGCCTCGCCGCGCTCGACCACACCGCCCGGGAACTCCCAGCCGGGCTTGTAGGTGGGGTCGACGAGCAGCACCCGGTCGTGCTCGTCGAAGAGCAGCACCCCGGCGGCAAGGGTCTCGGCGGTGGGCTCGGGGGTCTGCACGATGTCGCAGGGGGGTACGGCCCCGCTGCCGACCGCGTCGGCGATGCGGACGGCGGTCTCGTACGGAGTGAGGGCGCTGGTGTCGATCAGGTGGGCGTCGGCGGTGAGCCAGGCGGCGAGGGCGGCCCGGTAGGGCTCGATGTGGTCGTACGACCACTGCCGGACGCGCATCTCGCCGTCGGGCAGGTCCGGCGGGATCTCCCGCCCGGCTATCCGCTCGCGCAGTATCGTTTCGGCCGGGGCGAGGAGCAGATGCCGTACGGGTATCCGGCGGGCGGCGAGGCCGCCGAAGATCTCGTCGCGGTACTCCTGGCGCAGCAGGGCCATGGGGACCACGAGGGTCCCGCCCAGCTCGGCGAGCATCGCGGCCGCCGTGTCGATCACGAGCCGGCGCCAGATCGGCAGATCCTGGAAGTCGCTGACCTCGGCGAGGCGCTTGGGCGGCAGCAGGTGCGGGAGCGCTGCGCCGATGACCTCGGGGTCGAAGAGCGTGCTGTTCGGGATCAGCTCGATCAGTTCGCGTGCGGTGGTGGTCTTCCCCGCACCGAACGCGCCGTTGATCCAGACGACGGTCACGGTTCCCCCTCTTCTGTTGGCCCCCTGGGGCTTGCCCGCTCCACCCTGCCACGGAAACCACATCCCGTTGAGGGCGCGCACACGAGAGTGCCGGTGCCCCCTTGCAGCGGGGCACCGGCACTGTGCGCCACGGGCTATTCGTGCACCGGCGCGTTGTCGTCGACGGCCGGGCCGTCCTGGCCGGCCGGGTGGTCGGCCTTGTCGAGGGCGCCCGAGACCTTGAGGTCACCGAGACGTCCGTGGTCCTCGGCGTGCGACGGGGTGACGGCGGCCACGACGAATCCGGTGGCGAGGGAGGCGAGGGCGAGCATGCTGCGCTTCTTCATGCCGTGATGAACTGCCGAACCGGCCGGGGGTCACGCGGATCGCATCGATTGCGCCCTTCGGGCCGAGGGCACCGGAGCGGCAGACCGGCACGGCCGGCCGCGGCGAAACCCCGTGGCCGGGTGATCACGGGGCCGGTATCGTCGGGATCCCGGTCTGCCGGAAGCCGGTGGATCACGACCAGGAGCACCACGGCCATGACCAGCACCCGCCCGACGACGACCCTCTGGCGCCCCACCGGCCCCAAGGAGCTCGATCTCGTCCGGGAGCTGGACTGGAGGGCGTGGCCGCCGCGGCTGCCCGAACAGCCGATCTTCTACCCGGTTCTCAACGAGGACTACGCGATCAGGATCGCCCGGGACTGGAACGTCAAGCACGACGGTGCCGGCTTCGTGACGCGCTTCGAGGTCGACGCGGAGTTCGCCGGCCGCTATCCCGTGCAGCAGGCCGGCGGCGAGACGATCCTGGAACTGTGGGTCCCCGCCGAGGAACTGGACGAGTTCAACGCCCACATCGTCGGCCGTATCGAGGTCGTACACGAGTTCCGCTGATGCCACGGGAGGCCGGGCGAATCAACACAATCAAACGCCCGGCCTCTCCGTCGTCCAGCAAAATCCGCTGCCGTCAAGGGGTGTGACGGAATATCGAACAATCCGGACGCACCCTTCCAACACAGTCCGACACGTCCTACCGTAAACGCGCACCGGTGACACGTACATGCCGTCATGCCCCATCTCACCGTTCGCGAGTCGGAGGAACGTCAACGATGCGTCACCCTCACACCCGCACAACCCGCCGAAGAGTGGTCGGAGCGCTCACCACGGGGCTGCTGTGTGCGGCGGGCCTCGCCGCCCCCGCGACAGCGGCCCCCGCCCAGGACCCCGTCGCCGCCCCCGCCCTGGCCGACGGCCTCGCCCTCACCCCGCCCATGGGCTTCAACAACTGGAACTCCACACACTGCCGCGCCGACTTCGACGAGGCCATGGTCAAGGGGATCGCGGACCTCTTCGTGGACAAGGGCCTCAAGGACGCCGGCTACCGGTACGTCAATCTCGACGACTGCTGGGCGCTGCCGAACCGGGACGCGAACGGCAAGCTCGTGCCCGACCCGGCCCGCTTCCCGAACGGCATCAAGGCCGTCGCGGACTACGTCCACGCCAAGGGCCTCAAGCTCGGCATCTACACCAGCGCCGGCACCAAGACCTGCAACAGCGCGGGCTTCCCGGGCGCGCTCGGCCACGAGTACAGCGACGCGCGGCAGTTCGCCGACTGGGGCGTGGACTACCTCAAGTACGACAACTGCAACAACCTCGGCGTCGACGCCAAGCAGCGCTACCGGACCATGCGCGACGCGCTCAGAGCGACCGGCCGGTCCATCGTCTACAGCATCTGCGAATGGGGCGAGAACAAGCCCTGGGAGTGGGCGGCGGACGACGGCCAGCTGTGGCGCACCACCGGTGACATCAGCGACAGCTGGGGTTCGATGGTGTCGATCCTCAAGCAGAACCTGCCCCTCGCCCCCTACGCGGGTCCCGGCCACTGGAACGACCCCGACATGCTGGAGGTCGGCAACGGCGGCATGACCGACACCGAGTACCGCTCGCACTACTCCCTCTGGTCGGTCATGGCCGCGCCCCTGCTCATCGGCACCGACCTGCGCAAGGCCTCCCCGGCGACCTTCGACATCCTGGACAACAAGGAGGTCGTCGCCGTCGACCAGGACCCGCTGGGCAAGCAGGGCACCGTCGTGTCCTCCGCGGGCGGGCGCTGGGTCGTCGCCAAGGAGATGAAGGACGGCAGCCGCGCGGTCGCCCTGTTCAACGAGTCGGGCACCGCCCAGCGGATCGCCACCACCGCCGGTGCCGTCGGCCTGCCCGACGCCCCCGCCTACACCCTGCGCGACCTGTGGCAGCATCGCAGCTACAACACCGCGGGCACCCTCGCGGCGACCGTCCCGGCCCACGGCACGGTCCTGCTGCGCGTCGCGGCCGACCCGGACTGGGCCGCCAACCCGCCCGCCGCGGAACTCGGCCTGGACGGCAGCCCGTTCGTGGAGGCGGGCACCCCGGCCACGCTGACCACCGCCGTCACCGACCTCGGCCGCACGGCCGCACGCCAGGTGTCCGTGTCACTGACCGGCCCCGAGGGGTGGACCGTACGGCCGACTTCGGCGGCCACGGCCGCCGCCCTCGCGACGGGCAAGTCCCTGCGCACCGGCTGGAGCGTGACCGCCCCGGCGGGGACGCCGACCGGCTCCTACGCCCTCATCGTGCAGGCGAGCTACCGCTCGCCGTCCGGGCAACGCGTCACCGGCGCTCTCCCGCTGACCGCGTCCGTAGTGCTGCCGCCGCCCTCCGGGACCTCGTACGCGAGCGATCTGCCCTGGCTGTCGGCGACGAACGGCTGGGGCCCGGTCGAACGCGACACCAGCAACGGCGAGAGCGCCGCCGGTGACGGCCACCCGATCACCATCGGCGGAACCACGTACGCCAAGGGGCTCGGTGTCCATGCCGAAAGCGCCGTCGAGTTCTACACCGGCGGCAGGTGCTCGGCGGTCACCGCCCGGGTGGGCCTCGACGACGAGACCGGCACCCGGGGGACCGTCGCCTTCGAGATCTGGGCGGACGGCAGGAAGGCCGCCTCGACCGGCGTCCTCACCCACGCGACGCCCGCCCGAGCCGTTTCGGCCGACGTGACCGGGGCCCAGGTCGTCCGCCTCGTCGCCACCGACGGCGGCGACGGCATCGACTACGACCACGCCGACTGGGCGGACCCGAAGCTCACCTGCTGAGCGACGGGCGCGCCGAGGTCACCGCGCGACCGTCGGGGGTCGACCACCCCCGATGATCACGCGGTGACCGTCATCGGCCTACCACCACGCGGTGCAGCGCGCGTAGTTGTCGCCGTTCGCCTGCACGCAGACCCGGGCCAGCGCGGGGTCGTTGTCCGGGATGTAGGTGGACTCCTGAGAGTGGTAGGGGTCGACCCAGATCCGGTTCTGCAGACCGTAGAAGTGGTTGGTGTCGCCGTCCGCGGCCCAGTCGATCCAGCCCGAACAGGTGGTGCCACCGCTGTTGTTGTTCACGTAGTTCCGGACCTGCCAGCCCCCGCCGCCCGAAACGTACTGAGTCATCAGGGTGCCCGAGCATCTGTTGCTCCAGACCGTGTACCGGGCGGTCTCTGCGGAGGCGACCCCGCTGCCGCCCAGCACCAGCGTGGCGACTCCGGCCAGCGTGCCGGCCCCGACGGCGGCCCGGCGCACGATGCTGCGTGCGTTCATGTTCCGTTCCCTCCCTCATGTGCAGCGTTCGCCGCACATGAGGGATCTTCCGAGCCGGTTCCAACAGCCGGCCAACGGAGGGCTAACCGCCGCTTGTCACACGGACGTCGGACGCGGCGACGCCAAGGCCGCCGCGGCCGCCCCCACGAGCCCCGCGTCCGTCCCCGTCGACGCGGGCGCCACCGTCAGGCGCCGTACGAAGGACAGCGTCGCGTAGTCGCGCAGGTACCGTCGCAGGGGCGCGAAGAGGATGTCGCCCGCCTTGGCCACTCCCCCGCCGATCACGGCGATGTCGATCTCGACGAGGGTCGCCGTCGCGGCGATCCCGGCGGCCAGGGCCTGGGCGGCACGTTCGAAGGACGCGACCGCGACCGGATCGCCCGCGCGGGCGGCGACGGCCACGGCGGCGGCCGAGGTGTCGCCGTCGGAGCCGGGCCGCCAGCCGCCGTCGAGGGCGCGGCGCGCGATGTTGGGCCCGCTGGCGATGCGTTCCACGCAGCCGCGCGCACCGCACGGGCAGAGGTCGCCGTCGAGGTCCACGCTGATGTGGCCGATGTGCCCGGCGTTGCCCGTGGGGCCGGGGTGCAGCCTGCCGCCGAGGACGAGGCCGCCTCCGACGCCCGTGGAGACCACCATGCACAGCGCGTTGTCGTGGCCGCGGGCGGCGCCCTGCCAGTGCTCGGCCGCCGTGATCGCCACGCCGTCGCCGATCAGCTCGACCGGCAGGCCACCGGTGGCCGCGCGCACCCGCTCGACCAGCGGGAAGTCGCGCCAGCCCGGCACGTTCACCGGACTGACGGTGCCCGCCGAGGCGTCCACCGGGCCCGCGCTGCCGATACCGATCGAGCCGGCGCGTCCCCACAGGGGCGACCCGGCGAGGTCGCCGAGCACCTCCTCGACGGCCCGCATGACCGTTTCGCCGTCCTGCTGCGCAGGTGTCGCGCGCTGTGCGCGCGCCTGGATCCGTCCGTGGCCGTCCACCAGCGCGCCGGCGATCTTGGTGCCGCCGATGTCCAGGGCCGCCACGAGGTCGGTGTGCATCAGTGTCAGATCTCCCCGTTGAAAGCTTGAGAACCAGAAACCAGAAAATGAGGCAGGCCGGTCAAGCGGTGGGGACGCAGGCCGGAGACAGCGCTGGACAGTCTCTCGCGCATCTGACAACGTTGTCCAGGCTCTATGCTCGACGCCACATCCTCATACAAATCCATGGATCGTCGCACCACCTCGGTGGAAATGACGGACGACAGGACAGGACAGCGCATCGTGCCCGAGACCACCCGCCGCGCAGACCGCCACGCAGACCGCCTCTCCGGGACCCGTTACGGCAACCGTCCCACGATGAAGGACGTGGCCGCGCGCGCCGGGGTCGGCCTGAAGACGGTGTCCCGCGTGGTCAACGGCGAGCCCGGCGTCACGCCCGACACCGAGCGCCGCGTCCAGGAGGCGATCGACGCGCTCGGCTTCCGCCGCAACGACAGCGCGCGCGTCCTGCGCAAGGGCCGTACGGCCAGCATCGGCCTGGTCCTGGAGGACCTCGCCGACCCCTTCTACGGCCCGCTGAGCCGCGCGGTCGAGGAGGTGGCCCGCGCCCACGGCGCGCTGCTGATCAACGGCTCCAGCGCCGAGGACCCGGAGCGGGAGCAGGAGCTGGCGCTGGCGCTGTGCGCCCGGCGGGTGGACGGTCTGGTGGTGATCCCGGCCGGGGACGACCACCGGTACCTGGAGCCGGAGATCAGGGCGGGCGTGGCCACCGTGTTCGTGGACCGCCCCGCCGGGAAGATCGACGCCGACGTCGTGCTGTCCGACAACTACGGCGGCGCCCGCGACGGCGTCTCCCACCTGATCGCGCACGGCCACCGCCGGATCGGGTTCATCGGCGACATGCCCCGCATCCACACCGCGGCCGAGCGGCTGCGTGGCTACCGGGCCGCCATGGAGGACGCGGGGATACCCGTCGAGGGGCAGTGGATGTCCCTCGGGGCGACGGATCCGGTGCGGGTGCGCCGGGCGGCCGAGGACATGCTCTCGGGCCCCACCCCCGTCACCGCGATCTTCGCGGGCAACAACCGGGTGACGGTCACCGTGATCCGGGTCCTCGCCGAGCAGTCCCGTCCGGTCGCCCTCGTCGGCTTCGACGACATCGAGCTGGCCGATCTGCTCCAGCCGGGTGTCACGGTCGTCGCCCAGGACGCGGCAGCCCTCGGCCGGACCGCCGCCGAGCGCCTCTTCCGGCAGCTGGACGGCAGCCTCGTCGCGCCGGAGCGCATCGAGCTGCCGACCCGCCTGATCACCCGCGGCTCCGGCGAGCTGCCGCCCGCCGGGTGAGCCGCCCATGACCGGCCGCACCCTGGAGGAACTGGGGCTCGCCGAGGCACCCCGCGACCATCCGCTGCTCTATCCGGGCGCCTGGCCCGCCGACTCCGGGCTGCTGCACGGCGACCGGATGCTGCCGCTCGAGCACCTGGTGCACGACGACCGGGTGCCGGTCCTCGCGGTCGGCTCCAACGCCTGCCCCGGTCAACTGCGCCACAAAATGGCGGAGTTCGGGATCAGCGCCCCGCTGCCGATGGTGCGGGCACGGGTGCGCGGGGTCGACGTGGGCGTCTCGGCACACGTCAGCCCGCTGGGCTATGTCTCCGCCTCGCCGGTCAAGTCGCCTCGCGCGTTACGCGAGTTGTTCGTCATCTGGCTGAACCCACGGCAACTGGCCGCGATCGACGCCAGCGAGGGCAACTTCCACCGGGCCTGGCTGCCCGCACCGGACGTACACATCGAGCTGGCGGACGGTCAGGTCCTGCCCGGGGCGCACTCGTACGTCAACCGGCACGGGGTGCTGCACAACGGCGCCGGTGCGCCGCGCCGGCATGCCGGCCAGCGCGCCCTGATCACCGAACTCCTCGTGGATTCGGCCCCGTTGAGGGAACTGTTCGGCGACACGCCGGAGGAGTTCTGTGCCCGGGCCCGTGCCGACGTCGCCCTGTGTGCGCGGGGCACGCGGCTGTTCGCGGAGCACCAGTGGGTGACGGAGTCCGGGCTGGAGCCGTACGCCCGGGGGCAGCAACCGGGGAGTCCCGGGACCGGGGCGTCGCGCTGACGTGTCGTCGCCGGTCTTCGCCCGCCGGACGTCGGCCCACCGGCCGTAGGTCTCCCTGCGGCCCGGATTCGCCCGGCAGTGGAAACAGCCCCTCCGGCGCCGTGGGCGGAGGTATGGCGCAACGGCGCCGGGGTGGCGGACCGGGCGGCGGCGCGGGCCTCGCGCCGCATGCACAGCTCCTTGACGGCGACCGCCCGCCGCACGACACCCGTGCCACCGCGCCGGAGCCGGGCGGTGACCCGGTGGCGCCCGGTGAGCAGCCGGCCGGCCCCGTCCGTGTGCCCGTCCTCCACGGGGCCGTGACCGGCCGGTGGCTGGTGCTCCGCCGCTCGGCCCCTCAGGGCGCCGTCGATCCGTACCCGCCCGGTCCGTGCTCTTCCGGCCCGGGCTCCCCCGAAGCACCGCCGCCCCGTCCCTTCAGCCCCCTGTGCAGACCATGGGGCGGCGGTGACCGCTCAAGCCGGTGGCCGTCGCTGGGGCAGGGCCGCTACTTGCCCGAGGCCGTCAGGTCGCCGCGCCGGGGGGCGGCGAAGTCCTCCAGATCGGCCCGGGTCAGGCCGGAGAGCCGGGCGACCTCGGCGATGTCGAGGGCGCCGCAGTCCAGGCCACGCAGCAGGTAGCCGCTGAGGGCCTTGGCGGTGGCGGGCTCGTCCATGACGTCGCCGCCCGCCCGGTTGGCGTACCGGGCGAGCCGGCCCGCCGCCTGCTCGAAGCCCTCGCGGTAGAAGGCGAAGACGGCCGCGTAGCGGGTCGGGATGTGGCCGGGGTGCATGTCCCAGCCCTGGTAGTAGGCGCGGGCGAGGGCCCGGCGGGTGAGGCCGTAGTGCAGGCGCCAGGCGTCGTGGACCTTCGCGGTCGGGCCGACCGGCAGGACGTTGGTCGAGCCGTCCGAGACGCGTACGCCGGTGCCCGCGGCGGCGACCTGCATGACGGCCTTGGCGTGGTCGGCGGCCGGGTGGTCGCTGGCCTGGTAGGCGGCGGAGACGCCGAGGCAGGCGCTGTAGTCGAAGGTGCCGTAGTGGAGGCCGGTGGCGCGGCCCTCGGCGGCCTGGATCATGCGGGCGACGGCGGCGGTGCCGTCGGTGGCGAGGATGGACTGGCTCGTCTCGATCTGGATCTCGAAGCCGAGGCGGCCGGCCTCCAGGCCGTGGACCTTCTCGAAGGCCTCCAGGAGACGGACGAACGCCGCCACCTGCTCGGGGTACGTCACCTTCGGCAGGGTCAGCACCAGCCCCTCGGGCAGGCCGCCCGCCTCGATGAGGCCGGTGAGGAAGACGTCGAGGGTACGGATGCCCCGGTCGCGTACGGCGGCCTCCATGCACTTCATGCGGATGCCCATGTACGGGGCCGCCGTGCCGTTCTTGTACGCCTCGGCGATCAGGCGGGCGGCGCGGGCGGCACTCGCGTCCTCCTCGGCGTCGGGGCGGGGGCCGTAGCCGTCCTCGAAGTCGACGCGCAGGTCTTCGATCGGCTCGCGCTCCAGCTTGGCGCGGACGCGGGAGTAGACGGGCTCGGCGAGGTCGTCGGACAGGCCGAGGACGGCCGCGAAGGAGGCCGGGTCCGGGGCGTGTTCGTCGAGGGCGGCGAGGGCCTGGTCGCCCCAGGAGCGGATGGTGTCGGCGGCGAAGGCGTCACCGGGGACGTAGACGGTGTGGACGGGCTGCCGGGTGCCGGGGTCGCCGGGGTAGCGGCGCTCCAGCTCCGCGTCGACCGGGGCGAGGGAGGCGCTGATCTCCTCGCTGACGGCACCCGCGAGGCTCGTCGCCACCTTCTCTTGCTGACCCATCCGACACCCTCCAAGTTTCCGCTCTACGGAATCAATAATCCGTAGAATGAAGTTATCCGGCGACCTTCGGGATGGTCAACACCATGTCCACGGAGCGCCACTCCGTCATCTCGCCATGTTCACGCCCATCTCGTAGTGCGATGTCACACTTTCCTTCGCACGACTCGCCCGGCCGTTCCACCGAAGGAGCCTTCGTGCCGAACCACAGCCGAGTCACGCGCCGTCGGGGGCTCAGGGCCGCGCTGGCCGCAGCGGTCACCGCTCCCCTGTCCAGTACAGCACTGCCCGCCTCGTCCGCCTCGTCCGGGGAACACCAGGCCCACCGCCTGGGGATCATGTCCTTCAACCTGCGCTTCGCGAGCACCGCCGAGCCCCACAGCTGGACCGTCCGCAGACCGGTGATGCGCGCACTGCTGCACCGCGAGCGCCCCCACGTCATCGGCACCCAGGAGGGCCTCTACCAGCAGCTGCGCGACATCGACGGCGACCTCGGACCGCACTACGACTGGATCGGGACCGGCCGTGCGGGCGGCAGCCGCGGCGAGTCCGCGGCGATCTTCTACGACACCCGGCGCCTGTCCCCGGCCGAGCACTTCACCTTCTGGCTCTCCGGCACCCCGGAAGTGATGGGCTCGAACACCTGGGGCGCCGCATTCCCCCGCATCGTCACCTGGGTCCGCTTCCGCGACCTGCACGACGACGGGCGGGAGTTCTACGTCCTGAACACCCACTTCGATCACGCGAGCCGGTACGCACGCGAACGCAGTGCCGGCCTCATGGCCCAGCGGATCGCCGGCCTCGACCGCTCGCTGCCGCTCGTGGTGACCGGCGACTTCAACGTCGCCGCGCACAAGAGCCCGGTCTACGACGTGATGCTGGGCGCCGGTCTCGTCGACACCTGGGAGACCGCCGCCGAGCGCAGCGCGTTGTACGGCACGTTCCACGGCTACAGGCGGCTCACCCGCAACGGCGACCGCATCGACTGGATCCTGTCCACGCCGGGGGTCACGGTCCAGCGGGCGTCGGTCAACACCTTCTCCAGGAACGGCCAGTTCCCGAGCGATCACCTCCCCGTGCAGGCATGGGTGACCCTGGGATGAACCGAGGCCCCCGTGACCGGCGCGCGGTCACGGGGGCCTCGTACAGCCTGGCGGCGATCAGCCCTTGCGGGCCTTGATCTCCTCGGTGAGCTGCGGGACGACGTCGAACAGGTCGCCGACCACGCCGTAGTCGACCAGGTCGAAGATCGGGGCCTCGGAGTCCTTGTTGACGGCCACGATCGTCTTCGAGGTCTGCATACCGGCACGGTGCTGGATGGCGCCGGAGATGCCGTTGGCGATGTACAGCTGCGGGGAGACCGACTTGCCGGTCTGGCCGACCTGGTTGGTGTGCGGGTACCAGCCGGCGTCCACCGCGGCACGCGAGGCGCCGACGGCCGCGCCGAGGGAGTCCGCGAGCGCCTCGATGATCGAGAAGTTCTCGGCGCCGTTGACACCACGGCCGCCGGAGACCACGATCGCGGCCTCGGTCAGCTCCGGGCGGCCCGTCGACTCACGCGGCGTACGGCCGGTGATCTTCGTGCCGGTGGCCTTCTCGGAGAAGGACACGGACAGGGCCTCGACGGCACCGGCGGCCGGGGCGGCCTCGACGGCCGCGCTGTTCGGCTTGACCGTGATGACCGGGGTGCCCTTGATGACCCGGGACTTGGTGGTGAAGGACGCGGCGAACACCGACTGGGTGGCCACCGGGCCCTCGTCACCGGCCTCGATGTCGACGGCGTCGGTGATGATGCCGGAGCCGATGCGCAGCGCCAGGCGGGCGGCGATCTCCTTGCCCTCGGCGGAGGACGGGACCAGCACGGCGGCCGGGGAGACGGCCTCGTAGGCGGCCTGCAAGGCGTCCACCTTCGGGACGACCAGGTAGTCGGCGTACTCGGCGGCCTCGTGGGTGAGGACCTTCACCGCGCCGTGCTCGGCGAGCGCGGCGGCGGTGCCGGCGGCGCCGTTGCCCAGCGCGACGGCGACGGGCTCGCCGATGCGGCGGGCCAGGGTCAGCAGCTCCAGGGTGGGCTTGCGGACGGCACCGTCCACGTGGTCGACGTAGACGAGGACTTCAGCCATGGGATTGCACTCCTGCGTAACGAAGTTGAGGGGCGGTCAGCGGGGGTTAGAGGGCGCCTTCTGGATCATGTCGGCGTCGCGGGCCCTGGCACGCACATCTGCCGCGTTGTCGTCGGTTGCCGACGCTCCGCGTCGACGCCCTCCTCCGCCTTGCAGCTGCACGCACCAGACCCCGCTCGGGTCGGCTGATCAGGCGCCGCTTCTGGCGGCCAACCTGATCCAGAAGGCACCCCCTAGCCCTTAGATGAACTTCTGGCTCGCGAGGAACTCAGCGAGCTGCTTGCCGCCCTCGCCCTCGTCCTTGACGATGGTGCCGGCCGTGCGGGCCGGGCGCTCGTTCGCGACCTCGACCTTGGTGAACGCGCCGTCGAGACCGACCTCCTCGGCCTCGATGTCCAGGTCGGACAGGTCCCAGGACTGAACCGGCTTCTTCTTGGCCGCCATGATGCCCTTGAAGGACGGGTAACGCGCCTCGCCCGACTGGTCGGTGACGGAGACGACGGCAGGGAGCTGCGCCTGAAGCTGCTCGGAGGCGGCGTCGCCGTCCCGGCGGCCGGTGACCGTGCCGTCCTCGACGGAGACCTCGGAGAGCAGGGTGACCTGCGGGACACCGAGGCGCTCGGCGACCAGCGCCGGGACGATACCGCCGGTGCCGTCGGTGGACGCCATGCCGGAGATGACCAGGTCGAAGCCGGCCTTCTCGATCGCCTTGGCCAGTACCAGCGAGGTGCCGATGGCGTCGGTGCCGTGCAGGTCGTCGTCCTCGACGTGGATGGCCTTGTCGGCACCCATGGAGAGGGCCTTGCGGAGCGCGTCCTTGGCGTCCTCGGGGCCGACCGTGAGCACGGTGACCTCGGCGTCGTCCGCGTTCTCCGCGATCTGGAGGGCCTGCTCGACCGCGTACTCGTCCAGTTCGGAGAGCAGACCGTCCACGTCGTCGCGGTCGACGGTCAGGTCATCGGCGAAGTGCCGGTCGCCAGTGGCGTCGGGCACGTACTTCACAGTGACAACGATCCTCAAGCTCACGCCGGCTCTCCTACTGCATCGTCATTTCCGGGCTGCCTCTTGCAGGCAGCATAGGCGCCTCAAGCGGCCGATCCCGGTCGGGGCGTCCGCGCGCTCCGACCGAAATATTACTCGTCAGTACACCCAGTTCCTGCCCGCTAAGCAAGCGCTTTGAACTGTGACCTTCGCAACGCAGCGTAACCGGAACTCGACGGCTTCGCAGGAGGAGCGCGCGTGATCAATCCCGCAGGCCGTTGAACCGGCCCTGGTGGTAGAGGAGGGGGCGCCCGGCGCCCGTGGAGTCACCGAGGACCACCTCGGCGAGCACGATCCGGTGATCACCGGCCGGGACACGGCCGACGATCCGGCAGACGAGCCAGGCCGGCACGTCGTCCAGGACGGGTACGCCTTCCGGGCCCTCCCGCCAGGCGGTGGGTGCGCCGAAGCGGTCGGCGCCGCTGCGGGCGAAGGTGGCGGCCAGGTCGCTCTGGTGCTCGCCGAGTATGTGGATGCCGACGTACTCGGTCTCGGCGACGGCCGGCCAGCTGGAGGCCCCCGTGCCGATGCCGAAGGAGACGAGCGGGGGCTCGGCGGAGACCGAGGTGAGGGAGGTGGCGGTGAAGCCGACCGGGCCCGAGGCGCCGCGCGCGGTGATCACCGCGACACCGGCGGCGTGCCGGCGGAAGGTGGAGCGCAGCAGGTCGGGAGAGGCGAGCTGGAAGGTGCCGAGGTCGGGCGTGGCCGTCATGCAATTGTCCTTCTACGAGGGGGAGGAGCAGTTCCGTGGCTGTTCAGCAGCCCGGACAGCGCGCGCTCGCGGTGCGGGCCAGGTCGACGTGGACCCGCCCGAAGAGAAGGAGTTCGGTCGGCATACGGTCAGGCTGACGATAGGTGACGCGCACAGTCAAGTTCGTTCCGGGATCTGGGAGATGCCTCACCGTGCGCGCGAGGGGCCTCACACCGCCTCCCCCAGGGCCGCGATGACGTCGGCCTTGCGGGGCTGTCCGGTGGCGCGCCGCACCACCCGGCCGTCCGCGTCGAGGACCAGCACGGTGGGCGTCTTGAGGATCTCCAGCTCGCGTACGAGGTCCAGACGGGCCTCGGCGTCGATCTCGACGTGGGTCACGCCCGGGACCATCCCGGCCACCTCGCCGAGGACGCGCCGGGTGGCCCGGCAGGGTGCGCAGAAGGCGCTGGAGAACTGCACGAGCGTGGCCCGCTCACCCAGTTCGCCGCCCAGCTCGGCCGCCCCGAGCCGCTTGCCGTCGTCCCGCCCGCGCACTCGTACCCTCCCGCTGTGCCGCTTGTGCAGCACTCCGTAGGCGCTCGCCACGGCGAGCACCGCCACGCACACCACCAGTCCGGTCATCACCTGCACAAGCATTCACGAGACTGCAAAGATTCCCGCCCCCGCAAGAGTTTCCGCTGGGGAATGCTTCAGCCATGGACATCGATGTGAGGGGGCCGCGCTTCGGCGCGGCCGCGACGACGGTCGTGCTGGTCGTGGCACTCGTCACGCAGAGCGCCTGGGTGCTGGCCTGGCAGACCCTGGCCTTCGCGCTGGGTGCGACAGGCGGGGTGGGCCGCTCGCCCTACGGCCTGCTGTTCCGGACACTCGTGCGGCCGCGCCTCGGGCCGCCGACGGAGTTCGAGGCGCCGGAGCCGCCGCGGTTCGCGCAGGCGGTGGGCCTGCTGTTCGCCGGGCTCGGGCTCGTCGGGTTCACGGTGGGTCCGGCGTGGCTGGGACTCGCGGCGACCGGGGCCGCGCTCGCGGCCGCCTTCCTCAATGCTGCATTCGGGTACTGCCTGGGGTGCGAGATGTTCCTGCTCCTGAAGAGGGTCACGGTACGCGCAGAGTAAAGGAGGCTTAAAGAACCGAGGTGGGGCGCTGGGCCGACGTGACGAGGATCTCGCCGCCTCCAGGCACCAGGACTGGCTACCCGTCCGTTCTTCGGGCACGATCTGCGAGACGCCGTAAACCTACGGCTGCGTAACTTTCCCGCCGGGAGCCCCTTTCCCGAGCAGAGCAGAAAGGGTCCACCCCGCCCATGGCAGAGCTGGTCTACCGTCCCGTCATCGGTCTCGCCAAGACGCTGTTCAAGGCCTGGGACCTGAAGATCGACTGCCAGGGGTCGGAGAACATCCCGCGCTCGGGCGGCGCTGTGCTGGTGAGCAATCACATCAGCTACCTGGACTTCATCTTCAACGGCCTGGCGGCCCTGCCGCAGAAGCGTCTGGTGCGCTTCATGGCGAAGGAGGCGGTCTTCCGCCACAAGGTGTCCGGGCCGCTGATGCGCGGGATGAAGCACATCCCGGTGGACCGCAAGCAGGGCGACGCGGCCTACGCGCACGCACTGGACTCGCTGCGCTCCGGTGAGGTCATCGGGGTCTTCCCGGAGGCCACGATCTCGCAGTCCTTCACCCTGAAGAGCTTCAAGTCGGGCGCGGCCCGCCTCGCCCAGGAGGCGGGCGTGCCGCTCGTCCCGATGGCGGTGTGGGGCACGCAGCGGCTGTGGACCAAGGGCCAGCCGCGCAACTTCAAGCGCAGCCACACCCCGATCACCATCCGGGTCGGCGAGCCGGTCGAGGCCCCGCGCGACCAGTACGCGGGGGCCATCAGCCGCCGCCTGCGCGAGCGCGTCCAGGAGATGCTGGAGGCCGCGCAGCGCGCCTATCCCACGCGCCCCAAGGGCGCGGAGGACACCTGGTGGCTGCCGGCCCACCTCGGCGGTACGGCGCCGACGGTGGAGCAGCTGAAGGCCGCCGAGGCACGCTGACACCCGGCTGCGGGGCGGCGCACGGCGGCCGATAGGGTTCGCGGTCGTAACGGGAGAGCCTCGGCGACTCCTGTCGGACGACTGCGCTACGGGGGCGTATCGATGCGGCGCTGGATGAAGGCGGCAGCAACGGCGGTGGCCGTCCTGGCCCTGAGCGGGTGGATCGCCGCGCCGTACGTCAAGGACTGGTGGCTGGTGCGCACCGCCTGCGACGGGGCGCTGCCCACCGGTGCGGTACGGCAACTGGCTGCGCCCGGCGGCCACTTGACCAAGGCGGATACGGCGTCCCACGAGCGTCTGGGCGACTACGGATGCAGCCTGCGGTTCGAGGGGCACGGGGACAACACGCTGGTGGTCCGCGTGAACGCCTACACGCGGCGGGACGACCAGGACAGCGAGTTCCTGAGCACCTTCCCGCAGGAGGGGTTCGCCGCCCAGCGGCCGCTGGCCGAAGGACTGCCCGGGTTCATGGACGACTTCGGCGACCTCCATTTCCTGCTGCGGTGCCCGGACCTGGGCAAGGACGCCGAAGGCAGGCAGCGAAAGCTGCTGGCGAGCGTCTTCCTGGGCCGCAACTCGGCCTACACCACGCATGCCGCGTACGAGACCGCCGTCGCCCTGGTCAACTCCGCCTCGGACCGGCTCGGTTGCGGTGCCGGACCGCTGGCGGTGCCGAAGGGCGACGTCACGCCGCCGGATTCCGGAGAGCGGCCGCCCACGATCCCCCTCTCCCGGGCCGGTGACACAGCCTGCGGCTGGGCGGCCCGCGCGCAGGTGCCCCAGGCCGCTCGCTGGAGTGTCGCGGTGCTGATGAACAACGCGGCTCCGACCGGGCGTTGCGACCTGTCGGCCGGCAGCGACGCCTCCTGGACGGAGATGCGCTTCGCCGCCTGGTACGGCGACTGGAGCAACCGCGTGGTCTCCTACGACGGTGTGCGCCGCCCCCTGACGGCGACGGCCCGCTGCGCCGGCGAGGCCGCCAACTTCGCCGTCGATGCGGACGCCGCGCGCGGGACCCCGGGCGTCGGGAAGGCGGAACAGCGCAGGCTGCTGAAGGCCTTCGCCGAGGACCAGGTCGAGCGGCGCGGCTGCTCCGGGCTGCGGCTGACCGGCTGAGCCCGGGGCGGCTCACAGCGCCCCGGAGTGCATCCCCTCCACGTACGCGTCGTCGAGGTTCTGCCGCATGGCCGACACTCGCCCGGCCGGTACCTTCCGGGCCTTGGCCCAGGTCTCCAGCACGGTGAAGAGCTCGTGGCGCCCGTCCATCGGATCGCCGCACAGGGCTCCGCTCACCGGCCGGCCGGCGATGCCGCTCATCGGCGGGCGGCTGGTCAGCTGCCGGGAGGCCGTCCGGTAGGCGCCCCGGGTGTGCCGGTGTACGGCCGCGTCGAAGGCGGCGAGATCGGAGACGGTGCCGTCACGGGCGCCGCTCGCCCTGGCTCTCATCAGGGCGCCGATGACCCGGGCGATGCCCTGGAGGTCGTTGTCGGGCCAGGTGGTGGCCGTGGAGCTCGTCCCTCCCCGCTCCTTCTCGGGGTGGAAGTCCGGGTCGCCGCCCTGAGGGGTGAGCCGCTCCAGGTAGTGGGCGAGGTAGGCCCGCTCCGCGTCGTAGAGGATCGCGAACGCCTCGGGGTCCTCGGCCAGTTCCGCGAAGAGCGGGGAGGGCTCCGCGGGCAGCGAGGCGGTGTACTCGAAGCCGAAGGCCGGGTGGGCGTCGGCGGGGTCGAGGAAGCGGCCGTAAGGGGAGTAGCCCGACTCGTCGGGTGCAGCCAGGTCGCCGGAGACCGCCGGCGTGTTCACCCCGCTGTCGTGGTCGATGAAGCCGGTCGTGTCGACGACGTACCCGGCGAGCATGCGGGCCAGGCCCGGCGCCGTGCCGGGTGGCACGTCGGCGTAGTGGTAGGCCACGGTGACCGTGTAGACGGCGCGGGCCTGGGCCGTGGTGTGCGGCCTGCCGGGGGCGGTGGCCCGGGTAGCGGCGTCCACGACCTGGCCGAGCACGCGCCCGCCGTCACCGCACAGGGTGCCGGACGGCAGAAGGGCGCGCGCCGCGTAGAAGTGGGACATGTCGTCCCCGGGGTCGAGGGCGCGGGTCGCGGCCGCCGGGTTCTTCGCCAACGCCCGTGTGGCGGTGGGAAGTTCCGTGCAGGAGTCGCTGCCGACGAGCGCGAGCGGCACCGCGACGGCACCCGCGGCCAAGGCCAGCGCGACGGCCGAGGCGAGCACCCGGTGCTCCCGCAGCCGGGCGAACCTGCCGACGGCACCTGCGGCACTCGGGCCGCCCTCCATGGACGACCCCTCTTCGGCTGTCTGCGCGGCCGCGTCGGACGGCCCGCCCTGCCCGGCCGTCCCCTCGTCCCCTGCTCCCCCGTCACTCATGACCGGGAGATTAGCGACTGCGACGGTACGTGGGTCAGGCGGGGGTCCCGGCCGAGAGCGGAGGGTGCACCCGGACGCCCGCTCCGGGACTGAACTTCTCCAGCAGTTCGGCGAGTTCCGCGGCCGCCGACTCCGCCGCCGCGACCGGCATCGGGGCGAGGGTCTCCAGCAGGAAGACGCCGGAGACCGTCTCCTCGGTGAGCCGGGTGCGCGGGCCCTGGCGCCAGTTCCAGCGGCGGCAGGTCACGCCGGCGTCGTCGCGCCACACCACCTCTCCAGCGTCGGGGTGTTCGACCACGTCCTCGCCGCCCGCGACCGTCACGAAGTCCTCCTCGCCGGTGGCCCGCACCAGCCGCATGCCGCCCTGGATGCGGTCGATGTCCTCGCCGCCGACGGGGATCAGGTGGGCCACGCTGATCGCGTTGTAGAGGTCCACGAGGAGGTTGATCCGGGGCAGACCGGCGTCGGACAGGGCCCGCTTGGCCAGCGCCTCGGCCGAGTTTCGGGTGCGCGACGGCCTGGCGCCGAAGGCGGTGTACACCTCGCGCCAGGCGGCCATGTGCGGGTCCTCGTGCGGCGCCCGTCCCGCCAGGCGTTCGGCGAGGCGCCGGGCCGCCTCGTCCAGCAGTGCCGAACTCTCTTCGGTGCTGGGCCCGTTGACGAGGTCGTACGCCTCGATCGCCACATGGGTGAAGCCGGGCGCCAGGGCGCGGACCTCGTCGGACACGGTGAGCGTGAAGGTCATCTTCCTCGCCTCAGAGGGTGCTGGGGAGCGTCTGCCACAGATGCGGCCGGTCCTGGGCGGCTTGCAGGGCACCGAGGACGGCCGCGTGTGGTTCAGCGTACAGCACCGGATAGTCCATCTCATTGGACGCGGGGTCGGGGATCCAGGCCAGCCGTTCGCCGTCCAGGGAGAACTGCGCGTCCACGCCCGGCTTGTTGCCGCGGGGATCCTGCCGGTGCCAGGCTCCGCGGAAGCGTACGGCGACCAGACCGTGCACGGCATGAGCACTGCCGTCGTCGAACATCAGCCGCTGATAGCAGAGGGCCGTGGGGATGTCCTCGGCCCGCAGCAGCGCGGCCAGCGCGTGGGACTTGGCGTGACAGATGCCCGTGCGCTTCTCCAGGACGTCGGAGGCGCGCCAGGTGACGCGCAGATCGTCGGCATCCTCGGAGTGCGGGATGGTGTCGCGCACGAATTCGTACGCGGCCCGCGCATAGGCATACGAGTCCGCGACGCCCTCGGCCAGGCGGGCGGCCGCCTCCCGCACCACGGGGTGATGATGGTCGATGACCTCGTCGGCGGCCAAGTACGCGGACAGGTCGGCGGTGTTCTGGATCAGCTCCATGCCCGCAGAGCATAGGAATGCGATCACCCGACAGTCAATGACTTTTCAGGTGACCGCATATCTATGCACAGCTCGGGCTAGCGCGCCATCTCCTCCTTGAGCGCCGCCACGAACGCGTCGACGTCCTCCTCGGTCGTGTCGAAGGAGCACATCCAGCGCACAACACCCGCGGCCTCGTCCCAGAAGTAGAACCGGAACCGCTTCTGCAGGCGCTCGCTCACGTCGTGCGGGAGCTTGGCGAAGACGCCGTTGGCCTGCACCGGGTAGAGGATCTCCACGCCGTGCACCGCGCGCACGCCCTCGGCCAGCCGCTGGGCCATCTCGTTGGCGTGACGGGCGTTGCGCAGCCACAGGTCCTTGGCGAGCAGGGCCTCCAGCTGCACCGACACGAAGCGCATCTTGGAAGCGAGCTGCATCGACATCTTCCGCAGGTGCTTCATCTTCCGCACCGCGTCCTGGTTGAGGACGACCACCGCCTCGCCGAACAGGGCGCCGTTCTTCGTCCCGCCGAGCGAGAGGATGTCGACGCCGACCGCGTTGGTGAACGTCCGCATCGGCACGTTCAGGGAGGCGGCGGCGTTGGCTATCCGGGAGCCGTCCAGGTGCACCCTCATGCCGTGCGCGTGGGCGTGCTCGCAGATCGCGCGGATCTCCTCGGGCGTGTAGAGCGTGCCCAGCTCGGTGCTCTGGGTGATCGAGACGACCTGCGGCATCGCACGGTGCTCGTCCTCCCAGCCGTACGCCTGCCGGTCGATCAGCTCGGGCGTGAGCTTGCCGTCGGGCGTGGGCACGGTGAGCAGCTTGAGGCCGCCCATCCGCTCGGGGGCGCCGCCCTCGTCGACGTTGATGTGCGCGCTCTCGGCGCAGATCACCGCGCCCCAGCGGTCGGTGACCGCCTGGAGCGCGACCACGTTCGCGCCGGTGCCGTTGAAGACCGGGAAGGCCTCCGCGGTGGCCCCGAAGTGGCTGCGGACGATCCCCTGGAGGTTCTCGGTGTAGTCGTCCTCGCCGTACGCCACCTGGTGGCCGCCGTTGGCCAGGGCCAGGGCGGCCATCACCTCCGGATGCGCCCCGGCGTAGTTGTCACTGGCGAAACCGCGGACCTGCGGGTCGTGATGGCGACGCGCGTCGGTCTTGGCAGGGTTCACGGCTTCTCGGTCAGCCACAGACGGTTTCCGTTCACTTCGGCGGCGGACTTGCCCCAGACGCCCTCGATGGCCTCGGCCAGGTCCTTGACGTCCGTGAAACCCGCGAACTTCGCGTTGGGGCGTTCGGCGCGCATCGCGTCGTGCACCAACGCCTTCACCACCAGGATGGCAGCTGCCGAGCGCGGCCCTTCGTCGCCGCCGGCCTTGCGGAGGCCGTCGGCCATGGCGAGTGTCCAGGCCTCGGCGGCGGCCTTGGCGGCGGAGTACGCCGCGTTGCCCGCCGTGGGCTGCGAAGCGCCTGCGGCGCTGATCAGGACATACCGGCCGCGGTCGCTGCGCTGCAGGCCGTCGTAGAAGGCCAGGGAGGTGTGCTGCACCGTGCGGACAAGCAGCTTCTCCAGCAGGTCCCAGTCGGCCAGGTCGGTTTCGGCGAAGGTGGCGCTGCCGCGCCAGCCGCCGACAAGGTGGACCAGGCCGTCGATGCGGCCGTGGTCCTTCTCGATGCGGTCGGCCCAGGCCCGGGTGGACTCCAGGTCAAGCAGGTCCACCGTCTCCCCGGTGACCGTGGCACCGCCGCGCGCGTAGCGGGCCGCGTCCACGGCCTCCGCCAGGCGCTCGGGGTTGTTGTCGGCACCGACGACGACCGCGCCGGCCTCGGCGAGCCGGACCAGCGTCGCGTGCCCGGCGGGTCCGCCCGCACCGGCCACCGCGATCACCAAACCGCTGAGAGACCCGTTGTTCCCCACGTTCTTCCCCTCTGATGCAGCAGTGTTCTGGACGCGGTCGCTCACGCGGCGATCCGCTCGGCGCTGTCCGCCGTGATGCCCTTGGTGGAGGCGATCACATTCTTCAGCTTCTTGGACAGGGCCTCATAGAACATGCTCAGCGGAAACTCGTCCGGAAGCACGTCGTCCACGAGCTTGCGCGGCGGCAGCGTCAGATCCAGGGCGTCCGGACCCTTGGCCCACTTGGAGCCGGGGTGCGGGGCGAGGTAGGTGGAGACCAGCTCGTAGCCGGCGAACCAGTGCACGAGCTTCGGCCGGTCGATGCCGTCCTTGTACAGCTTCTCGATCTCGGCGCACAGCTGGTTGGTGACCTGCGGGGCGCGCTCCCAGTCGATCGCGAGCTTGTTGTCGGTCCAGCGGATGACGTCGTGCTTGTGCAGGTAGGCGAAGAGCAGCTGGCCGCCGACGCCGTCGTAGTTGCGCACCCGGTCACCGGTGACCGGGAAGCGGAACATGCGGTCGAAGAGCACCGCGTACTGCACGTCACGGGCCTGCGGGACGCCGTCCGCCTGGAGCTTCACGGCCTCCTTGAAGGCGGTGAGGTCACAGCGCAGCTCCTCCAGGCCGTACATCCAGAACGGCTGGCGCTGCTTGATCATGAACGGGTCGAACGGCAGGTCGCCGTGGCTGTGGGTGCGGTCGTGGACCATGTCCCACAGCACGAAGGCCTCTTCGCAGCGCTTCTGGTCGTGGACCATCGCGGCGATGTCCTCAGGCAGCTCGAGGCCCAGGATGTCGACGGCCGCGTCGGTGACCCGGCGGAAGCGGGCCGCCTCGCGGTCACAGAAGATGCCACCCCAGGAGAAACGTTCCGGCGCTTCGCGTACGGCGATCGTCTCCGGGAACAGGACGGCGGAGTTGGTGTCGTAGCCGGACGTGAAGTCCTCGAACGTGATGCCGCAGAACAGCGGGTTGTCGTAGCGGGTGCGCTCCAGCTCCGCCAGCCACTCCGGCCACACCATGCGCAGCACGACCGCCTCGAGGTTGCGGTCGGGGTTGCCGTTCTGCGTGTACATCGGGAAGACGACCAGGTGCTGCAGGCCGTCGGCCCGGTCCGCGGCGGGCTGGAAGGCCAGCAGCGAGTCCAGGAAGTCCGGCACCTGGAAGCCGTCCTCGACCCAGCGGCGCAGGTCCTTCACGAGGGCCTGGTGGTAGGCGGCGTCGTGCGGGAGCAGCGCGGAGAGCTGCTCGACCGCCTCGACGACACGGCCCACGACCGCCTCGGCGTCGGCCCGGCCCGGGGCGCCCTCGGCCTCGAAGTCGATCGATCCGTCCTTGGACTGCCATGGCCGGATCTGCTCCACGGCATCCTTGAGCACGGGCCAGGCCGGGTGCTCGACCACCCTGGTCAGCGGAGAAGCCTGCTTCTCCGTACCCGCCTGCACAAGAATTTCCGTCATTTCCCATCCTCCACGGGAGAACCTCGCGTATGGACACCGTATGCATACCCGGTTTCCGCCAGCAAGAGGGGGCCCGGGAAAATATTCTGTCCAGCCACATGGTCACCGACATTTTTCCTGCGGTAAACCGTGACGACGCTCACTTTGGTCGTGGCGGTGGAGGGAGCGCGGAGGCTGAGACACCGATCAGATCCGGCCGGTCAACGCCTCGGGGGACTCGCCCACCCCAGGGTGACGGCAGGGGCGGATACGAGCCAGGCACCGCGCGCGACGCGCCCCGATCCCCCCGCGCAGGTGCGGGTTCATCGCGGGACCAGGCCATTAGGCTGCGACCCTGCCGCGTGGACAGTGACGTCCGCCGTCCGGTCCGCGCGCCGCCGAGCCGCCGTCGACGGAAGCGAGTCGAACCTTGAACTTCCTTACCATCGGTCACCGCGGGGTCATGGGTGTCGAGCCCGAGAACACCCTCCGTTCGTTCGTCGCCGCCCAGCAGGCCGGCCTCGACCTGATCGAACTCGATCTGCACCTGAGCAAGGACGGCGCCCTGGTCGTCATGCACGACGCCGAGGTGGACCGCACGACCGACGGCACCGGCCCGATCGCCGAGAAGACCCTCGCGGAACTACGCGCCCTGGACGCGGGCCGCGGGGAGCGGGTGCCGGTCTTCGAGGAGGTCCTGGACGCGGTGAAGACGCCGTTGCAGGCCGAGATCAAGGATGTGGCGGCCGCCCGGGCGCTGGCCGAGGTCATGCACCGGCGGGACCTGGTCTCCCGGGTGGAGGTGTCCTCGTTCCACGACGAGGCGATCGCCGAGATCGCCCGGCTGGTGCCGGGCGTGCGCACCGCGCTGATCGCGAGCAGATACGGCACCGACGTGGTGGAGCGCGCCACCGCGGTGGGGGCCGCGACGGTCTGTCTCAACATCCGCCGGCTGTCCCTGGAGGTCGTCGAGCACGCGCGCGCGGCCGATCTGAAGATCATCGGCTGGGTGGTCAACACGCAGGACCACCTGCGGCTGGTCCGTGCTCTCCAACTGGACGGCGCGACGACCGACTACCCGGAGATCAAGCGCACCGGCCGCTTCACCGCCTGACCCGGCGCGCGATCTCCCGCCCGAACGTCACACCAGCGGCTTGACCAGCAGCTCGAACTGGAGGTCGTCGCGCTGCGGGATACCGAAGCGCTCGTCGCCGTACGGGAACGGGGTCATCTTTCCCGTACGGCGGTAGCCGCGGCGCTCGTACCAGGCGATCAGGTCGTCGCGCACCGAGATCACGGTCATGTGCATCTCGGTGACGCCCCAGGTCTCACGGACCTGGCGCTCCGCCTCCGCCATGATCACCTTGCCGAGGCCGGCGCCCTGCTGGTCAGGACTGACCGCGAACATCCCGAAGTAGGCGTGGTTGCCCCGGTGTTCGAGCTGGCAGCAGGCGACTATCCGGCCGTCCTGCTCGACGGTCAGCAGCCGGCTGGCGGGCGACGTGATCACCTGGAGGACACCCTCCGGGTCGGTCCGCTGCCCCTCCAGGATGTCCGCCTCGGTGGTCCATCCAGCCCGGCTGGCATCGCCCCGGTAGGCCGACTCGATCAACGCGACCAGCGCGTCGACGTCGGCGCCGGTGGCGTCCTTGAAGGTCGGTCGGGTGGCGGCGGTGTCCATGGGGCGGTCTCCGATCTCGGGCGCGGCTGAGCCAGGTTGAGGGTAACCCTGCCACCTGTCGTGTCCGCAAAGAACGCTTGCGCCGCTGGTCCGCTGACCGCGGACCGCTACCGAGGGTTGGCGCGTAGCCAGGTCAGGACCTGCTCGGCGTGCTCGTTCGGCGGGAAGACCGGGTAGAAGGCGTGCTCGATCACGTCGTCGCGGATGATCAGAGTCAGCCGCCTGTACAGCGTCAGCCCGCTGGTCTCGAACGTGGGCAGATCGAGCGCCCGGGCCAGGCTCCGCGTTGGGTCGGAGAGCATCTGGAACGGCAGGTGGAGCCGCTCGACCACCTCGCGCTGATAGTCGGTGTCCTGGCTCGACAGGCCGAACAGGCCGACCGCGCCGACGGCGAGCAGGTCCTGATGGTGGTCCCGGAAGCCGCACGCCTCGGGGGTGCAGCCGCGCGCTCCGGGGATCGAGTCCCAGCCGTCGGGCAGGTCGGTGCCCGGGCGGCCGGTGAGCGGGTAGATGTAGATCACCGTCCGGCCCGAGCCGAGCGCGTCGAGGCGGATCGTCGCGCCGCCGGTGCCCTGGAGTTCCAGGTGCGGCACCGTCATGCCGGGCAGATGAGTGGCGGCGCCGTCGTCCTCGGGGACGGGCAGATCTCCGGGCAGGCTCGTGTGGTCGGTCATCAGGTCCTCTCCTTCGTCGGCCGGTGAGACGCGGCTGTTGCGGTGGGCGGCCTCCTGCAGGTGTGCCCTCAGGACTGCCCGGCGGGCGGTGAGTCCCTCGATCCGCTCTGTGAGCTCGTCGATCGCGTCCCGGTACCCGGCCAGCGATGCCGGGCAGTCGTCGGCGTGTAGATGGCCGGCCGTGAGGCAGTCCAGGAACGGCCGGGTGCGCTCAACGGGGATTCCCAGGCTGCCGAGCGCCCGGATCTCGCGTGTGAGTCGTACGTCGTGCTCGTCGTAGTCCCGGTAGCCGTTGGCCAGCCGCTCGGGCATGAGCAATCCCAGCGATTCGTAGTAGCGCACCGCTTTGGTCGTCACGCCCGCCCGACGGGCCAGCTCACTGATTCGCATGCCTCTCACCTCGAAGAACGCTAAACCTTGCCCTTGAGGGTAAGGTCAAGCCGAACGAGGAGAGGCGGGCCGCGTCGCAGGACTTGCCGCGTAGTCTGCCCGGGCCCTGGCCGCGCTCCGCACCCGCACCCGCACGGCGTACTGCGCGGCGGGTGGCTTGCCGGCGAAGAAGCCGGCCGATGCGGACTCGGCCTGCTGCACGAGGCGTTCGTGCGGCGGCTGCACGCGGACGGGCTCACCGGCGGAGTGCTGGAGTGCGGGGAGGCCAACGCGCGGGCGCAGGCGCTTGGCCGCGACCGCATCCGGCTGCGGGTGACATTCCCCTTTGATCAACCAGTGGGCCGGGTCGTGTCCACAAAGCCCGGGACGGGATCGCCACTTCCGCCGCCGACCGGCCGGTGGCACCTCAGGACGGCCCACGGGCGCAGGGACGGTCAGGCGCTGCGCGTTTCCTCCGGCCCGATCCGCCGGACAGGCCCTAGGCTCCGGATGCATGGTGCACGTACTCAGCAGCCGGACACTTCTGCGCCCCGTGGACCCCGAGCGCACCCGGATCTTCTACGGGGAGCAGCTGGGCCTGGCCGTCTACCGCGAGTTCGGCACGGGTCCGGAGCGTGGAACCGTCTACTTCCTCGGCGGCGGGTTCCTGGAGGTCTCCGGACGCGCGCAGAGCCCTGCGTCGCCCGCGGTACAGCTGTGGCTCCAGGTCGAGGATGTGACCGGCGCCCACGAGGAGTTGCTGGCCAAGGGGGTCGAGATCGTACGGCCCCCGGTGAAGGAGCCGTGGGGCCTGATCGAGATGTGGATCGCCGACCCGGACGGCATCCGGATCGTGCTGGTGGAAGTCCCGTCGGACCATCCGCTGCGGTACCGGCCCGGCATCTAGGGCCGGCGGCCCGCCGTGAGCAGGTGGCCGCTGACGCCGAGCAGGGACGGCACGGACTCGGTCCGGCGCAGCGCGCGCAGGACCAGCTCGCGGCGTGCGGGGTCGTCGAGCGAGGCGGAGATGTCGCCCACCAGCCATGCGGCGCCCTCCACGCCGTACTGGCCGCGGGATGTCAGGCCGGCGTCGGCGAACTCGGCCGGGACGTCGGCGGGTTCATGGAAGTAGGCGGTCGTGAAGAGGGACTTCGGCCCGCCGGTCGGTCGCATCCGCCCGTCGCCAATCGCCGCCTCGATCTGCGGACGGTGCTCGGCGTCGAAGTACAGCCCCGTGCTCAGGTTGTCGTGCAGGGCCGCGTACCGGTTGATCGTGGCGGCCACCACCAGCCCTCCGGGCCGCAGCACCCGGCGGGCCTCGGCGAGCGCCCGGACACGGTCCACCCGCTCGGGCAGGTGGTAGAGGGGGCCGAGGAGCAGCACCACGTCCACGGACGCGTCCGGCGCCGCGAGGGCGCGGGCGTCGCCGTGGCGTGCGGTGACGCCGGGCAGACGGGCCGCTCGTTCGACGTGCAGCGGCACGGGGTCCACGAGGTCCACCGCGTAGCCGTCGGCGGCCAGCCACTGCGCGTGGACGCCGCTGCCGCCGCCCACGTCGAGGACCCGCGCCGGAGCGGGCGGCAGGAGGCGGCGCAGGACGTCCTGCGTGCGCCACAGCTCCAGGCGTCCGGCGCCCGAGCGCAGCCGGCCGTCCTCCTGGTCCCGTTCGTAGTACTCCGCGATCTCCTCGGCAAGTCCGGGGCCCTCGGCCGCCGCTGCGTGATCCGTCTCCATGGACGCAGCCTCGCCTGCCCTGCCGGACTCGGACAAGCGATTTCCGCGCCGGGATGCCGGGAACGCGTGCCGCCGACGACCGGTGACCGGGCGCCCGGGGAGGCCCGACGGATGCGGGGCCGTCGCACCGGCATCGGCCCCGGATGGCCGGGCCGCGCGGCCGGGGCTAGCGTGCGAGGTAAGGACCCCGCCCGCGCACGGATGCCCCTTGCCCCGTGCGGCCGCGCCCGGAAGGAACCGCCATGAAGTTCGACAAGCCGGTGATCGGCGGCCCCTGCTGGACCGAGCTGGGGACCAGCGACCTGGAGGGGGCGAAGCGGTTCTACACCGAGCTGTTCGGCTGGCGGCCGGAGACGGATCCGCGGCAGGAGGCGGGCGGGTACACCGTGGCGCACCTGGGGGACGCGGCGGTCGCCGCGCTCACCCCGCTCTACCAGGAGTCCCAGCCGGTCGCCTGGAACGTGTCGTTCGCGGTGGCGGACGCGGACGAGGCGGTGCGGCGGGTGGAGGAGGCGGGCGGGACGGTGATCCTCGGCCCGATGGACGTCTTCGACGTGGGCCGTTTCGCCGTGGCCCTCGACCCGACGGGCGCGGCGTTCCAGCTGTGGCAGGCGCGGGCCTTCCCCGGCGCCGGGCTGTTCAACGCGCCCGGCACCCTCGGCTGGGTGGAGCTGACGACCCGCGCCCCTGACCGGGCCCGGGACTTCTACACCACGGTCTTCGGCTGGAGCGTCAACGCCTCGCAGTGGTACACGCAGTGGGGCATCGGCGGGGAGGACTTCGGCGGGATGGCCGACATGGGCGACCGCTTCCCGCCCGAGGTGCCGGCGCACTGGCTGCCGTACTTCGCGGTGGACGACGTGGACGGGACGGCCCAGGTCGCCGGGCAGGCGGGCGGCACGGTCGTCATGGCGCCCACGGACGTGCCGGACGGCCCGCGCATCGCGGTGCTGCGGGACCCGCAGGGAGCGGCGTTCGGCGTGCACCAGGCGGGCCAGGAGGGCTGACCGGCCGGCTTGCCTTCGAGCGGACTCCAGCTCCTAGCGTCGTGCACACGGCCCCGGGACCTGCTCTGCACCTGCTCGGAAAGGGAAGCACTCGTGCGTTACACACTCTTCGGACGGACCGGCCTGCGCGTCAGCGAGCTGGCCCTCGGCGCGATGACCATCGGCGACGACTGGGGGTGGGGCGCGGACAAGGAGACCAGCGCCCGGATCGTCGACGCCTATGCCGACGCGGGCGGCAACTTCATCGACACCGCGAACAACTACACGTTCGGCAGCTCGGAGCGGATCCTCGGCGAACTGCTGAGCGGGCGGCGCGACTCCTTCGTCCTGGCGAGCAAGTACACCTGCGGCATGCGCGAGGGGGACCCCAACTCCGCGGGCAGCCACCGCAAGAATCTCGTGCAGTCGCTCGAGGCGAGCCTGGAGCGGCTGCGCACGGACCGGCTCGACGTCCTGTGGGTGCACGCCCGCGACAACTTCACCCCGGTCGAGGAGGTGATGCGGGCCCTGGACGACCTCGTGCGCTCCGGGAAGGTGCTGTACGTCGGGGTCTCGGACTGGCCGGCCTGGGAGATCGCGCAGGCCAACACCCTTGCGGAGCTGCGCGGTTGGACCTGTTTCGCGGGCTCGCAGCTGCGCTACAGCCTGCTGGAGCGCACTCCGGAGCGCGAACTCCTGCCCCAGGCCCGGGCGTTCGACCAGGCCCTGTTCGCCTGGGCGCCGCTGGCGTCGGGCAAGCTCACCGGGAAGTACCGGCGCGGGGAGGCGGGTCGGCTCGCGACGCTCGGGGGCGAGCCGGAGGCGTGGGAGGAGGACGTCATCGACGCCGTGGCCGAGGTCGCGGAGCAAGGCGGCTGGAGTCCGGCACAGGTGGCCCTCGCCTGGCTGCGCGGCCGCCCGGGGAACGTCGTACCGATCGTCGCGGCGACCAAGGAGGCGCAGCTGGCCGACAATCTGGCGAGCACCGGGGTCCGTCTCGATGCCGACGCGGTGGCGCGCCTGGACGAGGTGAGCGCGGTCCCGCTCGGCTTCCCGCACGACTTCCTGCGGGAGCCGCCCATCACCCGCAACGTCTACGGGGACCGCTGGCAGCAGATCGAGGACCGCCGCTCCACCTACCGCCGTACGGTGCACGACGTGCTCTAGCGCTCAGGCGCGCAGGACACCCGTCCGGCCCTCCAGGCGGCTGAGCAGGTCGCCGAGCAGTGCGGCCAGTTCGCCCTGGCCCTCGGGGGCGAGGGCGGACAACACGGTCGTCTCGTAGGCGAGTTGCTCGGGGAGGATGCCGTCGACCAGGTCACGGCCGGCGTCGGTGAGACGGACATGGGCCACGCGCCGGTCCCGGGCGTCACCGCGCCGCTCCACCAGTCCGCGTTCGGTCAGCTGCTTGAGCCGCTTGGTGACGGCGGCCCCGGAGGAGAAGGTCTCCCGGACCAGCTCCCCCGGGGTCAGCTCGTGGCCGGTACGGCGCAGTGCCCCGAGCAGGTCGAACTCGGGGCGGCTGAGCCCGGCCCGGCGCAGCGGAGCGTCCTCGGCCTGCTGGAGGAGGGCGGCGCAGCGGTTGATCCGGCCGATGACCTCCATGGGTCCGGTGTCCAGTTCGGGGTGCACGGCCTGCCACTGCCTGACGACGGTGGAGACGGTGTCCGTGTGCACCGCGTCGCTCCCGTTCCCCGGCCGCCCGTTCGCCGCGTCGCCCCCGGCCTGCGGCCGTCCGTTCGTCGCCGTCATGGCCGTATGTCCTCCGTCGTCCTGCCCGTGTCCTGCTCCAGGGGGGCGAGCCCCTGGCGTCGTACCGTCGCGGCGAGCGTACGATGTCCCGACTGTTCGGCGAGCACGACCCGCTCCTCGGGCAGGGCGCGCTGCCACCATTCGCCCAAGGCGGCGTCGGCCGTGGCGCGCAGGTCGACCAGGGCGGCGCCGAGGGTGCGGCGGGCGGTCTCCAGGGCGCGGGGTGCCGGGTGCGGCTCGGCGAGCAGGCGTGCGGCCTGTTCGCGGGCGCGTTCGACGGCGGTCAGCGCGTGCTCGATGCGGTCGCCCGCACGCCGGTTGGTGACGGCCACGGCCGCGGCGAAGCCGACCAGCGCGCCGACGAGGGTGTCCGCGACCCGCTCGGTGATGAGCCGGCCGGGGTCCTGGGTGCGGGCGAACTCGGTGACGAGCAGGGCCATCGGCGTGACGCACATGCTGCCGAGCCAGTAGTTGCGGCCCATCAGCGCCTCGGCACCGAAGTTGAAGGCGAGGCAGCACAGCACCAGGGCGGCCGGGTGGAGGTGGGCGAGCGGGGCGACGGCGGCGAAGACGAGGACGCCGACGAGGTTGCCGACGACACGCTGAACGCCCCGGCTCCAGGTGAGGGTGAC
Organism: Streptomyces cellostaticus; assembly: GCF_001513965.1. Taxonomy (GTDB): domain Bacteria; phylum Actinomycetota; class Actinomycetes; order Streptomycetales; family Streptomycetaceae; genus Streptomyces; species Streptomyces cellostaticus. Next base: position 38,647 of record NZ_KQ948031.1, read on the forward strand.
GTTCGCCTGGTAGAGGGAGGCCGCGGTGACCAGGGCCCAGTACGGGCGGCCGACGCCGAGCGCGAGGGAGGCGTAGCCGGCGAGGGCGCAGCCGATCGCGGTGCGGGCGGCGACGGGGGCGAGCGGCGCGAGCCGGTGGCGCAACGGAGGGCGTGGGGAGGCGAGTTCGGTGTCCACGCCGAGCAGTTCACCGGCCGCGTCGCGGGGGGACTCGACCCGTGGGACTCGGCCGGTGCCGCGCAGGTCGCGGGCCCAGGCGCGCAGCCGCTCGGGGTCGGTGTCGGCGGGGGCGGCGACGGCGACCTCGGCGCGCACGAGGAGCCGTTCGAGGGCGCGCCGGGTGCGGTCGGGGCGGGCGCCTGCGGCCGGCAGGGACTGCCGGGCGGCGTGGACGGCGGCGGCGCTCGCGGCGCGGACCCGGGCGTGGCCTTCGCCGGTACCGCGTGTATCGGCGTACGCGGCGGCGGCGTTCAGGGCCTGGGCGGTGGCGCGGCGCTCCGGGCCGTGCGGGCGCAGCAGCCCGGGTGCCATGGCGATCAGCCAGGCCCAGGCGCCCGCCGCCAGGGCCAGTCCGACGTGGCCGGGAACCTGGCCGAGGCTCTGCGGCACGAACAGGCAGGCGGAGCTGATGAAGGTGAGAACCACGTTCCCCGGCGGACCGGTGCGGGTGGCGTCGCACACCGTCTTCTGCACGGCCGCCAGGAGAGCGCCGACGGTGACCAGCACGACGGCGTCGTCGGTGAGCGAGGCGGCGGCCAGAGCGACGGCGAGGCCGCCGGCCATGCCGAGCACGACCCCGGCGAGGGCCCGGGCCCGGGCGGCGTAGGGCCGGTGGTGGCCGTAGAGCGCGCACAGGGATCCGGCCATCGTGTAAACGGCGAGGTCGAGGCGGCCGAGCGCCAGCAGGGTCAGGTTGGGCGGGGCGACCGCGGCCACCGCGCTCAGCGCGGGCTTGAACCAGATGTCGGAGGGCCGCCCGAGGCGGAGCGTGCCGGCGAGGGGAAGACGGTGGAGGGTCGCACTGCTCATACCCATCAATTTAACATGTGTTTTACCAGTAAAAGACCTACCCGGGCCCGCCCCTCACCTGCTGCGCTCCGGCGAATGCTCCCCATGTACACCCTTGCGCTCGCGTGCGCCCCGCATGCCGTGGGCATCGCATCCCTCGACCGACCGTCGAGCTGCGGAGGTGCGCGTGCACGGACCGACGTCGCCGGCCTGGCTGCTGGTCACGCTGTGCGCGGCGACCGGGGCCTACTGCCTGCTGCGGATGCGCAGCACGGTCGAGGAGCAGCGCCGGGCCGCGGGCGGCGAGGCGCTGATGGGGTTCGGCATGGCCGCGATGGCCGTGCCCGCCACGGCGTTCACCCCGCCGGGGTGGGCGTGGCCGCTGTACGCGGCCGTGTTCGGTGCGGCGGCGCTGCGCGCCCTGTGGGCCGCGCGCAGCGGCCCGCACCATCTGCACCATCTGGTGGGAACGGCGGCGATGATCTACATGTCCCTCGCCATGGCGGCCTCCCCCGCCTCCCCTCACCACTCCCACACCGGCGCCGGGGTCCCGCTGGTGACCGGCGCACTCCTGCTCTACTTCACCGGCTACGTCCTGGTCTCCGGGGCCCGTCTGGTGCCCGCTGCCGCCCCCGCGGGCGGGGCGGTGGCGCCGCGCTGGGGCGACCGCCCCGAACTGGCACGGGCGTGCCGGCTGTCGATGGGGATAGGAATGGTCGCAATGCTGCTCACGATGTGAACCGCCGGGCCTTCCTTGCTGCACGCACCGGGCCCCGCTCACCTGCACTGATGAGGCACCGTTGACCGGAGCCGACCTGATCCGCGGGACAAGCCCCGGCACCGCCGCCCACACCCGGGGGCTTCACCACCCAGGCACCGATGACACTCGCGGCACGCAGGCGCTGCGGACGGCGGCCGGACAGCCCGGTACGCCCGGCGGTGCGCTCCACGGCAGCGCCCGCCCGCGCCTTGACCACCGACACCCGCGCCACGCCCACGGACACCGGCACCACGACCGCCGACGCCCGCGCCACACCCACCGACACCCGCACCACGACCGCCGACACCCACACCACGACCGCCGACACCCACGCCACGACCACCGGCACCATGACCGCCGACGCCCACACCACGACCACCGACACCCGCACCATGACCGCCGACGCCCACGCCACGACCACGCACGCCCGCACCACGCCCACCGACACCCACACCACGACCACCGACGTCGGCGCGCGGGCACCAGACCCAGTGACCGGCTCCGCCCGCGCTCGCCCGCCGATGTGCGCGGCGCTCGGTTCGACGGCGGCGCGCGGGCCCTCAGCGTCCTGCTCCGCCTGCCGCCCGCCCCCGCGCACCCGAGTCGGCCGCGAGGCGGCGGGCCCCGGACCGGCGACTGATGACCCTCGCGGCCCGGGCAGTGGCCCCGGCGCCGCCTCTCGGCGAAGATCGCGGCATGTACCGTCAGCCCGCCGGGGCCCCGCCGCGCACGTGGGCGCACCGCGCCGCGGCCCTCACAGCGGCCGTGTTCGCCGTCTGTTCCGCGCTGCTGGTCATGCTCGTCGCGGCCCGGTGGCATCCGCTGGTCGCCCTGGACGACGCCGTCTCCCGCCCCACCCACCGCTGGGCCGTCCGCGAACACGGTCTCACCCACACCTTCCGCATCCTGACGGACTGGGTCTGGGATCCGCTGACCATGCGCCTGGTGTGCGCGGCCGCCGCGGTGTGGCTGGTGTGGCGCCGCGCGGCCTGGTGGACGGCAGTGTGGCTGGCGGTCACCGTCGCCCTGTCCACGATCGTGCAGCAGTCCGCGAAGGCCGCCGTCGACCGGCCCCGCCCAACCTGGCCGGATCCCGTCGACAGTGCGCACTACGCGGCCTTCCCCTCCGGCCACGCCATGACGGCCACGGTCGTCTGCGGGCTCCTGCTGTGGCTGCTGCACCGCTTCGGCGCGGGGCGCGCCCTGTGGCGTACGGCCGTTGCCGTGGCCGCCGTCTCCGTGGCCGGCGTGGGCCTGACCCGGGTGTGGCTGGGCGTCCACTGGCCCTCGGACGTGCTGGGCGGCTGGCTGTTCGGGGCGCTGGTGGTGGCGGTGGCCGTGATGGCGTACGAGTGGCCGCGGGGCGGCAGGGCGCGCCCGCCGGTACGCCGGCCCCGGTAAGGTCCGGCGCATGACTGCCGTGCTCTTCGATTTCTCGGGAACCCTGTTCCGCATCCAGTCCACCGAGTCCTGGCTGCGGGCCGCGCTGAAGGAGACCGGCCTGGCCCTGGCCGAGCCCGAACTCGCCGACACCGCGAAGGCCTTGGAGGCGGCCGGTGCGCTGCCGGGCGGGGCGGACCCGGTCGATCTGCCGGAGGACCTCGCCGGTCTGTGGGCGGTACGGGACGAGAGCGCCGAGCTGCACCGGGCCGCCTACACCGGGCTGTCCCGGCGCGTGCCGCTGCCCGACCCCGCTCTGCACGACGTTCTGTACGACCGTCACAAGTCCCCGGACGCGTGGTCCCCGTACCCGGACGCCGCCGAGGTGCTGCGCACGCTGCGCGAGCGCGGGATCGGCGTCGCCGTGGTCAGCAACATCGGCTGGGACCTGCGCCCGGTCTTCCGCGAGCACGGGCTCGACGCGTACGTGGACGCCTATGTGCTGTCGTACGAACACGGTGTGCAGAAGCCGGACCCGCGGCTCTTCTCGGCCGCCTGCGCGGAACTGGGCGCCGATCCGCGGCAGGTGCTGATGGTCGGTGACAGCAGGGCGGCGGACGGCGGTGCGGCCGCGCTGGGCTGCCGCGTGCACTTCGTGGACCATCTGCCGGTGGCGCAGCGGCCCGACGCGCTGCTGCCGGTCCTGGACCTGGTGGGCTGACCCCGCACTCCGGTCCTGCTCGGGGGCAGGCTTCCCCGCGCCGTCCGTCTGAGACGATCCCCCGCGTCGCCCCAGACGGACGGCAGCTCGGAACGGACCCCGCGCACAGCGGTGCCCTCGGCGTTGAGTATAGTTGGCTGGCAGCCAGTCAACGCAGGAGTCAAGCATGTCCCCGCGCAGCGCCTCGGTCAATGAAGAGTTGCGGCGGCGTTCCCGGGAGCGACTGCTACAGGCCGCGGTCGAGCTGGTCGACGAGCACGGGTTCGAGGCCACCACGTTGTCCGACATAGCGGACCGGGCGGGTTCGGCGCGCGGACTGGTGTCGTACTACTTCCCCGGCAAGCGCCAGTTGGTGCAGTCCGCCGTGCACCGGTTGATGCACCGCACGCTGGAGGAGGCGCTGGAGCGGGAGCCGCACACCGAGGACGGCCGGGAGCGGCTGGCCCGGACCGTCGATGCGATCCTGGGACTCGCCCGCGACCGGCCGGTGCTCATGCGCCAGCACATGGCGGGGCTGCTCCAGGCCGAAGGCTTCGTGCAGTGCCCGGAGCAGCAGCGCCTGTCGGAGCTGCTGAGCGACACGGTCGCCCGGTGCGGCTCCGAGGACGTGGCGGCCGACTATCCCCTGCTGCGCGCCCTGCTGATGGGAGCGGTGTACGCGGCGCTGGTGCCGGGGGTACCGATGCCCGTCCCGGTACTGCGTGCCGAGCTGTTCAAGCGCTACGGGCTCGACTGGGAGCAGGGCACGCCGCCGGGGAGCGACACGGACTCCGAGGCGGGGCGGGAGCAGGATCTGTCCCGGTTCTTCGCGACGGAGGAGCGGGCCGAGTAGCGGGTCCCGAGCCTGCCGTCGCTCAACTCCCCTTCACCGCCTGGCCCGACGAGGTGCCAGGAAACCGGCGTCCCGTGCCTGGGCGATCAGCCCGAGGGAGCGTCGGCGGCTGTGCCCGGTCGCGCACATCACCGCGAGGACCGGATCGGCGCCCTCCTCCTGGGCCGCACGGTATTTCTGGGCGGCCAGCCGGCACCCGTCGATACCCCGTGGCCAGGCGGGGCGGGCGCGCCGCCCTCCCGCGTACTCGACCGGCTCTCCTGCGCAGCCGTCGTACGACCCCTCGGCCGCCATCCCGCACGCCTCGAACAGCGGCTCCTCGATCCAGTCGGCGAGCACGGTCAGGTCGGCGAGGGCCAGGGCGGGCTGCGCCTTGACGTCCTCGATGGACACGCATCGCTCGGTCACCACGGCCATGGCGTCGACGCGCGCCCCGTCGGGGAAGGCCAGCCGGACGTGGAACCAGGACGTGGCGCCCCCGTGCTCCCGCACCTTCCAGGCGGGCCGCACGGACACCGCGCCGTCTTCGGCACGCCGGTCCGAAAGATTAAGAAAGGATGCTTCTAGCACACACGCAACGTAACCTCATGATCACACTCCATACGAGCGGACACGCGCCCGCGTCACCCCGCCGGCCCCTGCCGTCGCGCGTCCGGCGGTGCCATGCTGGAGCCGTCCGCACACTCATCTCCTCCTTCGAGCCCTTCGAGTCCCTCGAGCAAGGAGTACCGCCGTGCTGCGTGTCGCCGTCGTCGGTTCCGGGCCGAGCGGGTGTTACACCGCCCAGACCCTGGTCCAGCTGGATCCCGAGGTGTGTGTGGACGTGCTGGACCGGCTGCCGTGCCCCTACGGCCTGGTGCGCTACGGCGTCGCTCCGGACCACGAGAAGATCAAGTCCCTGCAGGGCAGCCTGCGCACCGTGCTGGAGCACGACCGGGTGCGCTTCCTCGGCGGGGTCCGGGTGGGCGGACCCGGCGGGCTGCCCGTGCAGCGGCTGCGGTCGCTGTACCACGCGGTCGTGTACTGCGTGGGCGCCGCCGCCGACCGCCACCTCGGCATCCCCGGCGAGGAGCTGCCGGGCAGCTGGTCGGCGACCGAGTTCGTGTCCTGGTACAGCGCGCACCCGGACGCGGCCGACGCGGGATTCGTGCGCGGTGTCCGGTCGGCGGTGGTCATCGGTGTGGGCAACGTGGCCGTGGACGTCACGCGGATGCTGGTGCGGGGCGCCGGAGAGCTGCGCCCGACGGACATGCCGCAGGCGGCGCTGGACACGCTGGCGGCGAGCGGGGTCGCCGAGGTCCACATGGTCGGCCGGCGCGGCCCCTCGCAGGCCCGCTTCACCACCAAGGAGCTGCGCGAGCTGGGCGGTCTGCCCGGCACCGAAGTGACGGTGGATCCGGGCGAGTTGGCGCTCGATCCGGAATACGCCGACCCTTCTGCGCTGCCCGCGGTGCAGCGCCGCAACGTGGAGGCGCTGCGCGGCTGGGCGGCCGAACCGCCCCGGCCGGCGGACCGCAGGATACGGCTGCGGTTCTTCCTGCGGCCCGTGGAACTGCTGGCAAAGGGCGGCCGGGTCGGTGCCGTGCGCTTCGAGCGGACGGCACCGGACGGGCGCGGCGGGGTCACGGGGACCGGCCGGTACGAGGACGTGGCGGCCCAGTTGGTGCTGCGCTCGGTGGGTTATCGCGGAGTGCCGCTGGAGGGGCTGCCGTTCGATGCGGCGAGCGGCACCGTGCCGCACCGGGAGGGTCGCGTACTGCGCGACGGCGTCGCCTGCCCGGGCGAGTACGTCGCCGGATGGATCAAGCGCGGTCCGACCGGCGTCATCGGCACCAACCGGCCGGACGCCAAGGAGACGGCGACCTCCCTGCTCGCGGACGCGCCCGCCCTCGTACGCCAGGAAGTTCCGAAGGACCCGCTCGCGGCGCTGCACGCGGCGGGCGTCGAACCGGTGCCGTGGGCGGGCTGGCTGGCGATCGAGCGGGCCGAGGCAGAGCTGGGCGCGCGGCTGGGGCGGAGCGTGGTCAAGCTGGCCGACTGGGACGCACTGCTCGGGGCGGCGCGGTCCACGTAGCAGAGTCGACGGCTCCCAGGTGGGCAGGACACACACCGGCAACAACCCAGAAATCAACAAACTGTTCAAGGCCCTTACGGTCTCGTGCTGTTCGGATGCCACGCCCCACCCGCCGCTCTGGAGTCCTCATGGCCACGTCCGCAGACGTCCACCCCGTCGACGAGATACCACCGGTACGGCAGCTGGCGGCCTTCGGCCTGCAGCATGTGCTCGCGATGTACGCGGGCGCCGTCGCCGTGCCCCTGATCGTGGGCGGTGCGATGAAGCTGTCGCCCGCCGACCTGGCGTATCTGATCACCGCCGACCTGCTGGTGTGCGGCATCGCCACGCTGATCCAGTGCGTCGGGTTCTGGCGGTTCGGCGTACGGCTGCCGATCATGCAGGGCTGTACGTTCGCGGCCGTGTCGCCGATGGTGCTCATCGGGACGACGGGTGGCGGACTGCCCGCGATCTACGGCTCGGTGATCGTCGCGGGGCTCGCGATCGTGCTGCTCGCACCGGTCTTCGGCCGGCTCCTGCGCTTCTTCCCGCCGCTGGTCACCGGCACGGTGATCCTGATCATCGGCGTCTCACTGCTGCCGGTCGCGGGCAACTGGGCCGCGGGCGGCGTCGGCGCGAAGGACTTCGGGGAGCCGAGGAACCTGGCGCTGGCGGGTTTCGTGCTGGCGGTCGTGCTCGGGGTGCAGCGGTTCGCGCCGGTCTTCCTCGGCCGGATCGCCGTGCTGATCGGCATCGCGGTGGGTCTGGCCGTGGCCGTGCCCTTCGGGTTCACCGATTTCAGCGGGGTCGGGGACGCGGACTGGGTGGGGATCAGCACGCCGTTCCACTTCGGGGCTCCGGCGTTCAAGGCGTCCGCGATCGTGTCCATGCTGGTGGTGGCCCTGGTGACGATGACGGAGACGACCGGTGACCTGATCGCGGTCGGCGAGATGACCGGCCGCCGGGTCGAGCCGCGCTCGCTGGCCGACGGGCTGCGCGCGGACGGCCTGTCGACCGTCCTCGGCGGGGTGTTCAACACCTTCCCGTACACGGCGTACGCGCAGAACGTGGGTCTGGTCGGGATGACCCGGGTGCGCAGCCGCTGGGTGGTCGCGGCGGCCGGCGGCCTGCTCGTGCTGCTCGGTCTGCTGCCCAAGCTGGGCGCGGTGGTCGCGGCGGTTCCCGCGCCGGTGCTCGGCGGGGCGGGGCTGGTGATGTTCGGGACGGTCGCGGCGAGCGGGCTGCGCACGCTGGCCCGCGTCGACTTCAAGGGCAACAACAACCTGACGGTGGTGGCCGTTTCGGTGGCGGTCGGCATGCTGCCGGTGGGTGTGCCCACGGTCTACGCGAAGTTCCCGGACTGGTTCCAGACGGTGATGAACAGCGGCATCAGCGCGGGTTGTCTGACCGCGATCGCGTTGAACCTGCTCTTCAACCACCTTCCCGCAAGGGCCGGTTCAGGCGCGGTCACCGAGCCGCAGGTACTGCCGGCCGGCGGCGGCGAGGAGGCTGTCGAGCAGTCCCGGGAAGAGGTCGTCTAGGTCCTCCCTGCGCAGGCCGTTCATCTTGGCCGTGCCCCGGTAGACCTGCCGGACGACCCCGCTCTCGCGCAGCACCCGGAAGTGGTGCGTGGTGGTGGACTTGGTCACCGGCAGGTCGAAGTGGGAACAGGACAACTCCGAGCCGTCAGCGGCCAGTTCGCGCACGATCCTGAGCCGCATCGGATCGGAGAGCGCGTGCAGCACGGCCTCCAGCCGGATCTCCTCCCGATCCGGATGGGGAAGATCGCGCCCGGCTGCGGCACTGGTCACGTCGGTCATGGCGGCTCCCCTTCGTCACGGAACGCTCCGCGCGACACATTATACGAGAGACTTCGTAGTTTGACATCCATCATAGTACGAGGGTTATCGTACGAGCCGAACACCGGTCCCGTGATGATTGAAGTCTGTCGTGAGCGCGCTCTTCGAGCCCATCACCCTGCGCGAAGTGACCATCCCGAACCGGGTGTGGATGTCCCCGATGTGCCAGCCCGGGCGACCGGCGGCACCGGCCTGATCGTCGTCGAGGCCACCGCGGTCTCGCCCGAGGGCCGGATCTCCCCCTACGACCTCGGTCTGTGGAACGACACCCAGGTGGAGACCTTCCGCCGGATCACCCGTTTCCTCACCGCCCAGGGCACGGTGCCGGCGATCCAGCTGGCGCACGGCGGCCGGAAGGCCTCCACCGACCAGCCCTGGAAGGGCGGCGCACCGGTCGGCCCGGATGCGTACGGCTGGCAGCCGCTCGCCCCGAGCCCGGTGCCCTTCGACCAGGACCACCCCGTTCCCGACGAACTGACCATCGATCAGATCCAGGCTCTGGTGGACCAGTTCGCCCAGGCCGCCCGCCGGGCCCTGGCCGCCGGTTTCGAGATCACGGAGATCCACGGCGCCCACGGCTATCTGATCAACGAGTTCCTCTCGCCGCACTCCAACCACCGCACCGACGCCTACGGCGGCTCGTACGAGAACCGCACCCGCTTCGCCCTCGAGGTGGTCGACGCCGTACGGGAGGTGTGGCCCGACGACAAGCCGGTCTTCTTCCGCATCTCGGCGACCGACTGGCTGGAGGAGGGCGGCTGGACCCCGGACGACACGGTCCGCTTCGCCCGCGATCTGCACGCCCACGGCATCGACCTCCTCGACGTCTCCACCGGCGGCAACGTCTCCGGCGCCGACATCCCGACCGGGCCCGGATACCAGGTCCCCTTCGCCGCCCGGGCAAAGGCCGAGACGCCGCTGCCGGTGGGTACCGTGGGCCTGATCACCGAGGCCGGGCACGCGCAGAAGCTCGTGGCGAACGGTGAGGCCGACGCGGTCCTGCTGGGCCGGGAGTTGCTGCGCAACCCCTCGTGGGCCCGGCACGCGGCACGGGAGTCGGGCGCCGAGGTCCGCGTTCCGAACCGGTACTCCAAGTCGGTCTGAGCAGCCGTCCCGAAGGGCTCGCCGGGCCCGGCCCTCCTGACCGGCCCCCGCTGTGCGCGCCCCGCTCATCACCTGCGGAACAGCTCCGTGGGTACCGCCCCGGCCAGCACCCCGTACCCCTTGGGGTTGAGGTGCAGCCAGTCCCCGTCCTGGAGGCCGGGCAGCAGCCGGCTCGGCTGCGCCGGATCCCGTACCGCCCGGTCGAAGTCGATCACCGCGTCGAAGTGGCCGGGAGTGCGGATCCAGGCGTTGACCCGCTGCCGGGACGCCTCCCGCTCCCCCGCCGCATCGTCGTAGAGGGCGCTGCCCCGAACGGCGTCAGGGTCGCACCGTAGACGCGGATGCCCTGGGCGTGGGCGCGGACCACGATCTGCCGGTACCCGGCGATCAGGTCGTCGCCGACCGCGCGCTGGGCCCCGGGGGTGGCGTCGGCGGTGCCGATGTCGTTCACGCCCTCGAAGAGGATCAGCCAGGAGACCCCGCTGCGGGAGAGGACATCGCGGTCGAGGCGGGCCAGCACATTGGGGCCGAGCCCGTCGTTGAGGACACGGTTGCCGCCGGCGGCCTGGTTGAGGACGGCGATGTCCGAGGTGGCGGCGCGGGTCTGGAGACGGTCGAAGAACTGGTCCGGCCAGCGGTCGTTGCCGTTGGTGGTGGAACCGCGGCCGTCGGTGAGCGAGTCGCCCACCACCGCCACCGCCCCGGTGCGGCCGGGCGAGAGCACCTCGACGTCGCTGAGCAGGTACCAGTGGTCGACCGGGGTCGCGCCCGGCAGGTCCTCGTCCCCGGTGTGGTCGCCGTGCAGCAGGTACGAGGTGGTGCGCGAGCCCGGATGCGAGGTGAGGGCGAGCGAGGGCTGGCCCTGTGCGGTGTACGCCGTCACCGTCAGCTCGGATCCGGCGGGCAGGCCGAAGTCGAGGGGGTCGGAGACGACTTGGGCGCCGACCGGGACCGCCGCCGCCCCTCGCCCGCCGAACGTCACCCGCCGCAGGCTGCCCGGCGTGATCGCCCCGGCCCCGGCCTGTCCGCCCCTCGGCAGCGCCACGGTCACGGCGGTCAGCGGCAGCGGGGTGTCGCCGTAAGCGTTGGAGAAGCGCAGCCGGATGCGGTGGCCGCCCGTGGTGATGCGCACGGTCTGCCGCAGCGTGGTGTCGGCCAGCACCGACTTCTCACCGGTGAACGGCGCGGGCGGCAGGTTCGCCGGCTCGGTCAGCTGCGGCATGCCGGTCCATGTGTCGACCCAGTGCCGGCCCGCTTCGGTGGGTGCAGTGGCCCGCGCCGGTGCCGGGTCGGGCCGGTCGAGAAGCGCCCTGAGCGCCGAGGACGCCACGACCAGAGCGAGGACGAGGACACACGTGGTGAACAGGGTGGCGAGCGACGCTCTGCTGGGCGGCTTCACAGGTGCCTTTCTGACGTCGGAGGGGGGCGATGGCGGGTGTGCACCGGAAGGGCTCGGTGCACACCCGTCAGGTCAACTGACTGTGCAGGCCGTCCCGTTGAGCGTGTACGCGGCGGGTGCCGCACTGTTGCCGGTATGGGTGGCCTGGTAGCCGAAGGAGACGCTCGCGTGCGGCGCGATCGTGCCGTTGTACGAGACATTGGTCGCCGTCACCCCACCGGAGGCCGGGCTGTACGTGGCGCTCCAGCTGCCGGTGATGGTCTGGCCGGCGGGCAGGGTGAAGCCGAGTTTCCAGCCGCTCACCGTCGTCGTACCGGTGTTGGTGACCGTGACGGAGGCGGTCAGGCCGGTGTTCCAGGCGTTGGTGGTGACGGTCACCGTGCAGCCGCCCGCCGGCGGCTGGGGTGCGCTGCCGCCGCTGCCCAGGCCGAAGAAGGTGAGGGCGCGGGAGGCCATGCCGTAGGAGTACAGGTTGTGCCCGACGCCCTGGAGGCTGATGGCTTCGACGGGGGCGCGGTCACCGGTGCCGCCGTAGCGGGTACGGGTCCAGCCCGCCGCGGGCGTGTCGGTGGCGGCCGGGGTCCGGCCGGTGCCGAGCACGTCCGTCCACTGCTTGATCTCCTCCCCGAAGTTGGGGTAGCGCAGCGTGTCGTCGGCGGTGCCGTGCCACAGCTGCATGCGCGGCCGCGGGCCGGTGTATCCGGGATAGGCTGCGCGCACCAGATCGCCCCAAGCCTCGGGGGTGTGCGTGAGGGTGCCGCCGGAGCAGGCGCTGTTCCACTCGGAGCCGTCGGTGGTGGCGAAGCAGCCGAAGGGCACGCCGGAGAAGGCAGCGCCCGCGGCGAACACGTCCGGGTAGTCGCCGAGCAGGACGTTCGTCATCATCGCGCCGGAGGAGATGCCGGTGACGAAGATCCGGCCGGTGTCGGCCGCGTAGGTGCGGGTCACCCAGTCGACCATGGACTTGATGCCGACCGGGTCGCTGCCGCCGCCGCGCCGCAGCGCCTGCGGCGAGGAGACGTCGAAGCACTTGCTGGCGCGGGTCACCGACGGGTACACGACGACGAACCCGTACCGGTCGGCCAGCGAGGCCCATTCGGTGCCGGAGTACATCGCCGGTCCCGAGCCCGTGCAGTAGTGCACGGCCACGACGACCGCCGGATGCGCGGTGACGCTGTTCGGGACGTACACGTACATCTGCAGGTTGCTGGGGTTGTCACCAAAGCCGGTGACCTCGGTGAGGGTGGCCGTGGGGACGGCCTCGGTGCGGGCCGAGGCCGGGGGTGCGGCGAGGGTCAGCGCCGCGAGCAGCGGCAGCAGCGCGCCGAGGAGCGCTGCCAACGCCGGACGCAGCGGTGTTCTCGAATGGTTGGGGATGGCGCCGACTGTGGGGGGCACGTCCTTCGTCCCTTCTGATCGCGGCTCGTGCGGCGTCGTGCGGGGAGAACAACCGGCATCGTGGCATGGACATGCACGCCATGGAAGCGCTCCCACACCACTTCCCCGCCGACCGGTGAGTCGTTGCGTTCGCATGGGGGTGCGTCCCTTCCAGTGGTGCGGCGGCCGCCGCCGTCGCCCTCGCGGCCACGGCCGTGCTCGCGCTGCCCCAGGCGGCCGGGGCGGCCGACACCTCACCCGTCGGGTTCGGCGCCGGGACGACCGGCGGCGGCAGCGCCACGGCGGTGACCGTCTCCACCCTGGACGCCTTCAAGGCGGCCGTCGCCGGCAGCACGGCGAAGGTGGTCGAGGTCAACGGCCTGATCTCACTGAGCGGTCAGGTCGACATCGGCTCCAACACCACGGTGCTGGGCGCCGGTTCGTCCTCCGGTCTCACCGGCGGCGGACTGCGCCTGAAGAAGGTCACCAACGTCGTCCTGCGCAACCTGAACATCAGCAAGACCGTCAAGACCGACGCGATCACCGTGCAGGCCTCCACGAAGGTGTGGATCGACCACAACTCCCTGCCCTCGGACCGCGATCACGGCGAGGACTACTACGACGGCCTGGTCGACATCACCCATGCGTCCGACTACGTCACCGTCTCCTGGAACACCTTCAAGGACCACTACAAGGGCTCGCTCGCCGGCCACAGCGACAGCAACGCGAGAGAGGACACCGGGCATCTGCGGGTGACGTACCACCACAACTGGTTCGACAACGTCAACTCCCGCATCCCGAGCCTGCGTTTCGGCACCGGGCACTTCTACGACAACTACGCCGTCGGCGCCGAGACGGCCGTGCATGCGCGCATGGGCGCCCAGATGCTGGTGGAGAACGACGTCTTCCGCGACACCCAGGTCGCGGTCACCACCAGCCGGGACAGCGACCGGGACGGCTACGCCAACCTGCGCGGCAACGACCTCGGCGGAGCCGCGACCGAGATCTCGCAGGCCGGCACCTTCACGAGCCCGCCCTACAGCTACACCGCCGAGCCCGCGTCCGGCGTCGTCGCCTCGGTGACGGCCGGGGCCGGCACCGGAAAGATCTGACCCCCCACTCGGAAGAAGGCATTCGGGACATGACTTCACGAGCACCCTCACGCGCCCTGCCGGGCGGCCTGACCGCCCTCGGAGTCACTGTTGGCATCCTCGTCGTCCAACGTGTGCGCACGATCAACCTCAACTCCATCGAGGCGACCTACAAGGGCACCGCGATCGTCGGCATCAACACCAACTACGGCGGCAGCGTGACACTGCGGAATATCACCATCGTGGGCGACAGCGGCAAGAAGATCGTCCCCTGCCAGAAGTACACCGGCAACAACACCGGCAAGGAACCGACCAAGAACGGCTCGGGGCCCGACGGGACGTACTGCAAGTACGCGTCCTCGGACATCACCTACAAGTGAGCACCACGGGCCGTCGTCCGCTGCGGACGACGGCCCACCGACACGGCGAGGCGTCGCCCGGGGCCGCCGAGGTCATTCCAGGCGTCCCATGGAGGCGGTCAGCTCCCGCCGGTATCCGGCGTAGGCCGTCCGCAGGGTCTCCCCCGGCCAGTCCGCGGGCAGCAGTTCGGGGGGCAGCACGGGGTCGGTGAGCAAGTGGCGCACGACCGCGGCGAAGGCGGTGAGGCGGTCGGCCGGGTGGCGGGCATCGGCCGCCCGGGTGAGGAGGCTGCGCGCGGTGGCCGCCCAGGTGTCCAGCGGCCACAAGCGCGCGACCAGGTCCTGCGGGGAACCGTCGGGGCGCGCGGTGTACGAGAGGGCCACGCGCGCGAGGTCGCCGGGCAGGGAGCGGCCGAGGCTGGCCGGGCGCAGCCACACGCCCTCGCGGAGTTCGGCCAGGCGCAGGGCGGTCAGCCGGGCGCGCAGCTCGGCGCGTTCGGCGGCGCCGCGGCCCGTCGCGGTGATCACCACCATCTCCCAGTCGCCGCGCCACGCGCGCGTGCGCGGATGCAGTGCGTCGTCCTGGCGACGCTGGCGGGCCAGCAGCCGGTCGCTGAGCCGGTACACCGCGTCCGTGCGCCTGAGGTCACCAGCGGCCACCATCCGGCTCAGCGCGGCCCGGAGCGTGGAACCGCCGACACCGAACGGCTCCACCAGCCGGACCAGGTCCTTCACCGGCAGCTCGGGCGGATGCACGCCCAGCAGCAGGCTCAGTACGACCGACCGCGCGGACAGGGGACGCAGCCCTACTCCGCCCGGCTCGGCCGACACGTTCATGCGCATGGCCCCGTACTGTACGTGCCACTCGTTGTTGCATCATTGCTACAGCCGCAGGAAGAGTGCAACATGGCCGTATGGTCTCGATTCCCGCGCAGTCGCCGTCGCAGTCCGCCACCCACGACGTCACCAACCAGGCCCCGCCCCTGGCCCCCTACGACGCCTCCGAAGACCGTGCCCTGCTGGAGGGGCTGGGCCGGGAGGGTGCCGGCTGGGCCGAGGACGACATCCGGCGGCTGGGCCTCCACGCCGGCAGCGAGGAGGCCCAGGAGTGGGGCGAGCAGGCGAACCGGCACGAGCCGGAGCTGCGCACCCACGACCGCTACGGCCACCGGATCGACGAGGTCGCCTTCCATCCCAGCTGGCACCACCTGATGCGGACGGCGGTCGCCGAGGGCCTGGCCGGCACACCGTGGGCGGACGACCGGCCTGGCGCCCATGTGGCCCGCACCGCCGGCGGGCTGGTGTGGGGGCACACCGAGGCCGGGCACGGCTGCCCGACGTCGATGACGTACGCCGCGGTGCCCGCGCTGCGCGCCGAGCCGGATCTCGCCAAGGTCTACGAGCCGCTGCTCACCAGCCGCGTCTACGACCCCGAGTTGCGAGTGCCCACCGAGAAGCCCGGCCTGCTCGCGGGGATGGGCATGACCGAGAAGCAGGGCGGCTCCGACGTCCGGACGAACACCACCACGGCCACGCCCACCGGCGAGCCCGGTGTGTACACGCTGCGCGGGCACAAGTGGTTCACATCGGCGCCCATGTGCGACGTCTTCCTGGTGCTGGCGCAGGCGCCGGGGGGCCTGACCTGCTTCCTCGTGCCTCGGATCCTGCCGGACGGCAGCCGCAACACCTTCCGCATCCAGCGGCTGAAGGACAAGCTCGGCAACCGGTCCAACGCCTCCTCCGAGCCGGAGTTCGACCGGACGGTGGCCTGGCGGGTCGGGCCCGAGGGGCGCGGGGTCAAGACGATCATCGAGATGGTCAACTGCACCCGCCTGGACTGCGTGATGTCCTCGGCGACCCTGATGCGCAAGACGCTCGTCGAGGCGGGCCACCACGCGCGCCACCGCAGCGCGTTCGGCGCCCGGCTGTTCGACCAGCCGCTGATGCGCAACGTCCTGGCCGACCTGGCGCTGGAGTCGGAGGCGGCGACGACGCTCACCCTGCGGCTGGCCGGGGCGGCGGACCGGGCGGTGCGCGGGGACGCCGGGGAGAGGGCCTTCAGGCGGATCGCCACCGCCGTCGGCAAGTACTGGATCACCAAGCGGGGCCCGGCGTTCACCGCGGAGGCCTTGGAATGCCTGGGCGGCAACGGGTACGTCGAGGACTCCGGCATGCCCCGCCATTACCGGGAGGCTCCCCTGCTGTCCATCTGGGAGGGCTCAGGGAACGTCAACGCGCTCGACGTGTTGCGCGCCCTCGGCCGGGAGCCGGACACCGCCGAGGCCCTGTTCGCCGAACTCGCCCTCGCGCGCGGGGCGGACGCCCGCCTGGACGCGGCGGTGGCCTCGCTCAGGCAGCAGTTGGCCGAAACCGACCAGGTGGGCGCCCGCCGGCTGGTCGAGCGGATGGCCCTCGCCCTGCAGGCCTCCCTGCTGGTCCGGCACGCCCCGCACCCGGTCGCGGACGCCTTCTGCGCGAGCCGGCTGGGCGGCGACTGGGGTCACGCGTTCGGCACACTGGCCGCCGGGACGGATCTCGACGCCATCCTGGAACGCGCCCTGCCCGGCCGGATCTGACGCCCTCCCCCAGCCGTCGCCTCCGTGGCCGGTGACAGCCGACAAATCGCACACAGTCAGCGCACGGCTGCGCTTCGTTGTCAGTGCCGTGGTGCACACTCGCGATCAGGTGGCACCGGCCTGGGGAGGACAACGTGTTCACGGGGATCGACGAGGTCGACTGGGCCTCGCTGCGGCACGCGTACGGCAGCGCGGAGGACGTGCCCGGATGGCTGCGGTCACTGGCCTCCGCGGACGCCGCCGAGCGGCAGACCGCGCTCGACGGCCTGTACGGCGCGGTGCACCACGAGGGGAACGTGTACGACTCGACGCTGGCCTGCGTTCCCTTCCTCGGCTCGCTCGCGGCCCGCGAGACGGTGCCGGACCGGGTCGGCATCATGGAACTGCTGGTCAGCATCGGGGCGGAGAGCGGCGACGCACGCGCGCGTGAGGCGGTGCGCGCACACTCCGAGGTGTTCGTGTCCCTCCTCGCGGATCCGGACGCGCGGGTGCGCCGGGCGGCCGCCGGGGCGGTCGTACGGTTCCTCGACGGCTCGGCTCGCGTCCTGGACCTGCTGCAGCAGCGGATTCCGGCCGAGCGGGACGACCGGGTCCTGCTCGCGCTCACGCAGGCCCTCGGCCTCCTCGCACGTCTCCACCCGGCTCACACCGCCGCTCTGGACGTCCTGGCCGCCCAGAGCGCCCCGCCCCACGGCCCCGGGCTGCGGCTGGCCGCGCTCGGCCAGCTCGCCCTGGCCGCCCCCGACCGGCTCCCCGCCGACCTGGTACCGACCGCCATCCGGCTGCTGCGGGACAGGTCCGCGCACCGCAGCCGCGTCCCGGAGCACGGCGAGAGCGACACCCTCGTGCGGCGCATCCGGCGACTGCGCCCCTCGGACGAGGAGGGCGCCCAGCTGCTGCGCACGCTGCACACCGCGCTCGGCGACCGGGCCGGCGACCGGATCGCGCTGCTCACCGGGCAGTTGACCAGTCCGGACCCGCTGGACCGGTGCAACGCGGTGTGGATGGCGGCGGTGCTGTTTCGCGGGTGGCGCACCGACTGCGCCGGTCCCGTGTCCTTGTTAGGCGCCCAACTGGGCACCGATCACGAGCGGTTGAGGGACGCCGCGGCCTCGGTCCTGGCGGAGCTGTTCGACCTGGCCGCGCCCGCCGCGGACGACCTCCATGCCCTGGTGACCGCGCGGCCCGACCTGTGGACCCATCGCTGGGAACGCGGCTCGCCCACCCTGGGCGGCCCGCTCAAGGCCCTGGCCAGGAGCGGCGATCCGCGAGCGGTCTCGGTCCTGGCCCAGGTCCTGGCGGGCACAGTCGTACCCGTCGGCCTGGGGTACGAGATCGCACACCTGGGCCCGGCGGCGGCTCCCCTCGCCCCCGCGCTACGGCATCGGCTGGGCCGGGTTCCGCTGGACTCCCCCGCCGCCGACACCCTGGCCGGCCCGCTCCTGTCCGCGCTCAGGGTCATCGGTGCCCGGGATGCGGCACCGGAGGTCCTGCGCCTGCTGTCCGGTGCCCCGAACGGCCTCGGGGCACGCAATGGAGTCGCCGGACGGGTCATCGGGACACTGGACGCCCTCGGGGCCGCCACGCAGGCGGCGCCGGTTCTCCGGGCACTGCTGCCCACCCGGCACGCGGCGGCAGCGGCGGGCGCGCTGTGGTCGGCGGACGGTGACTCCTCGGCCGTACTGCCCGTCCTGCTGCGGGAGTTGACGCAGGGCGAGCCGGAGAGCCGCTGTCTGGCCGCCCGTCAGCTGGGCAGGCTGGGCCCGGCCGCCCGTGCGGTGCTGCCGGAGCTGCGCCGTGCGGCCTGTACGGGGCCGGTACGGCAGCGGACGTCGGCCGCGTGCGCGCTGTGGCACATCGGCCGGGACCCGGAACCCGTGCTTCCGGTCTTCCGGGCCGCCTGGTCGGACAGCCCCCGCACGCGCGGCCCGATCGCCCGGTGTCTCGCCGCCATGGGCCCGGCAGCGGCACCCCTGCGGGACCTGGTGACGGCGGAACTGGCCGCGCCCCGGCGCCATACGACCCGCGAGGGCGGCTGCGGCAGCCATGACATCACTCGGGACGAGGCGTTGCTCAAATCCTGCAGAGACGTACTGGCCCGGCTGTAGGCCTACGCCGGGCAAGGCTCAGCCGGTCATCCGCCCCGTGGCGGCCCCAGTCGGCCCACTCCGCACCCCAGCAGCCGCGCCCCCACCCCACACAGCCCACGGCCCACGAGGGCAGGTACGGCAGCCACGACACCACACGGGACGAAGCGCTGCTCAAATCCTGCAGAGACGTACTGGCCCGGCTGTAGGCCCACGCCGGGATGAGTTCAGTCAGCCATCCACCCCGTGGCGGCCCCAGTCGGCCCACTCCGCGCCCCAGCGGCCGCGCCCCCACCCCACACGGCCCACGGCCCACGGCCCACGAGGGCAGGTACGGCAGCCACGACACCACACGGGACGAAGCGCTGCTCAAATCCTGCAGAGACGTGCTGGCCCGGCTGTAGGCCCATGCCGGGCAAGGCTCAGCCGGTCATCCGCCCCCACTGCGGCCCCAGCCGGGCCCACTCCGCGTCCCAGCGGTCCATGCGGCGGCGCTCCAGACGCCCGCGGAGGACGAGGCCGCCGACGAAGGGAACGGCCGCTGCGCTCGCCCCGACCAGGCCGCCGATCAAGGTCGCGCGGAGGGCGGCCTCGGAGGCGGTCGTGGGACGGGTGACGAGGTGCCCCTGCGGGTCGGTCCAGACGGTGACCGGTGCGCCGGCCTTGCTGCCCGGGGCGACTCGGGCCTGGCCGGTGTGCCCCGAGCCGTCGGCCACGGTCCAGTGCACCTCGGCCCAGACCCGCTCGCCGCCGGTGCTCTCGGCGGCAGGCTTTCCGGGGGCCTGTGCGACGACGCGGGCGACGGCGGGATGCCAGGCGGCGCGTTCCCGGGCCAGTCCGTGCTCCACCGACCGGGCTGCGGCAAGCCCGGCCAGCACCCCGGCCAGGACGGTCAGCAGCCAGGCAGCCAGCACCACCCAGGCCTCCACCACGTCGGCCCGGCGCCTGAGCGGATTGCTCCGCCAGCGCCACAGCCACACCTTGGGACCACGGAACGCCATCAAAGGCATCCTCCTCACGAGCGCACCGACAGGCCGGACCGACCTCCCATACGGGCAGGGCCGCCCCGTTGCTCACGACGAGCCGTCCTCTCGACGGTCGCACGAGAAACCCCTTTCCCGCAGGCGCATGCCGCAACGGATCCGGCCGATCTCCGCGACAGGCCGACGACACCGCCCTGACCAGCGGCGACACGGTTCCCGGGGGTGGCTGTCAGTGGTGGGGTGCAGACTGACCGGTATCTGACGACTACCTGGACAAAGACGTCCCGGAGGTGATCGGCATGACCGAGGTCCTGCTCGCCGTGGGCACCCGCAAGGGCCTGTTCATCGGGCACCGGCGCGGTGGCGCCTGGGAGTTCGACGACAGCCCGTATTTCAACGCGCAGGCCGTGTACTCCGTCGCCATCGACAACCGGAGTGGCACACCGCGGCTGCTCGCGGGCGGCGACAGCGCGCACTGGGGCCCGTCGGTGTTCCACTCCGACGACCTGGGCCGCACCTGGACCGAGCCGGCCCGGCCCGCCGTGAAGTTCCCCAAGGACACCGGCGCTTCACTGGAGCGGGTCTGGCAGCTGCACCCGGCGGCCGCCGAGCCGGACGTGGTGTATGCGGGCACGGAGCCGGCCGCGCTGTACCGCTCGGCGGACCGCGGGGAGAGCTTCGATCTGGTGCGTCCCCTGTGGGAGCACCCGACCCGCTCCCAGTGGGTGCCGGGCGGCGGCGGTGAGGGCCTGCACACGGTGCTCACCGACGCGCGCGACCCGCGGGCGGTGACCGTGGCCGTCTCCACCGCCGGGGTGTTCCGCACCACGGACGGCGGGGCGAGCTGGGCGCCGTCCAACTCCGGTGTGTCCGCGGTGTTCCTGCCGGATCCGAACCCGGAGTTCGGCCAGTGCGTGCACAAGATCGCCAAGGACGCGGGCAACCCGGACCGGCTGTATCTGCAGAACCACTGGGGCGTGTACCGCAGCGACGACGCGGGCGTCCACTGGACCGACATCGGCGCGGGCCTGCCGTCGACGTTCGGTTTCGCGGTGGCCGCCCATCCGCACCGTGGCGACACGGCGTATGTCTTCCCGATCAACGCCGACGCCGACCGGGTGCCCGCCGACCACCGCTGCCGGGTCTTCCGCACGGCCGACGGGGGCCGGAGCTGGGAGCCGCTGTCGAAGGGTCTGCCGGCGGAGGACCACTACGGCACCGTGCTGCGCGACGCGCTGCGCACGGACGACGCGGACCCGGCCGGGGTCTACTTCGGCAACCGCAACGGCGAGGTGTTCGCCTCGGCCGACGACGGGGACAGCTGGCAGCAGCTGGCCTCGCATCTGCCGGACGTGCTGTGCGTGCGGGCCGCGGTGATCAACTGACACCGCCGGTCCCCTGCCCGGGGAGAGAAGGTGAGAGCGGCAACGGTCATCCACGTCGGCGGTCCGGTCAACCTCGGTCGGCCTCCGGTCGCAGCTTGATCGCCGACCGGTGTACGGCAGTAGGGTGACGCCCGTGGCACCACGACCCTTGCATGAAATCGTCGAACCGGCCTGGGCGAAGGCCCTGGAGCCCGTCGCCGGACAGATCGCCGCGATGGGCGACTTCCTGCGCACGGAGATCGCCGCGGGACGCACCTACCTCCCGGCCGGACCGAACGTCCTGCGCGCCTTCCAGCAGCCCTTCGACGAGGTGCGCGTGCTGATCGTCGGTCAGGACCCGTACCCGACTCCGGGGCACGCGGTCGGGCTGTCGTTCTCGGTCGCGCCGGAGGTGCGTCCGCTGCCGCCGAGCCTGATCAACATCTTCCGCGAGCTGAACACCGACCTGGGGCTGTCCCAGCCCTCCACCGGCGACCTCACCCCGTGGACGCAGCAGGGCGTCCTGCTGCTCAACAGGGCGCTGACCACGGCACCGCGCAGTCCGGCCGCCCATCGCGGCAAGGGCTGGGAGGAGGTCACCGAGCAGGCGATCCGGGCCCTGGCGGGGCGCGGCAAGCCGCTGGTGTCCATCCTGTGGGGCCGGGACGCCCGCAATCTGCGTCCGCTGCTGGGCAGTCTGCCGGCCGTGGAGTCCGCGCATCCCTCGCCCATGTCGGCCGACCGCGGCTTCTTCGGCTCGCGTCCGTTCAGCCGGGCCAACGAGCTGCTGATCCAGCAGGGCGGACAGCCGGTGGACTGGCGTCTGCCGTGACCGTTCCCGGTTACCTGGCAGTGGACTCCGGGGGCTCCGGCCTCCGGGTCGCCGTCGGTGTTCCGGGGCGGGCGCCGGCGGCCCGGGGGGAGTCGGGGGAGCCGGTGCGTACCGGTGGGCGGGGTATCGATCCCGACCATCTGATGGCGCAACTCGTGCCTCTGGCCCGTGCGTTGACGGCGGAGGCCGGGCTGGGCGAGCTGGGCACGGCCGTCGTCGGTGCCACCGGGTTCGCCAGCCTGGGCGACGCCCTGCGCGCCAAACTACCGGGTGCGCTCGCCCGGGAGCTGGGCGTGCGGACCGTGGCGCTCGCCGCCGACGCCGTCACCGCCTACGTCGGCGCCCTCGGACCGCGTCCGGGTGCCGTGGTCGCCGCGGGCACCGGCCTGATCGCGATCGGCACGGACCTGACCGGGTGGCGGCGGGCGGACGGCTGGGGCCACCTGCTGGGCGACTGCGGCGGCGGCGCCTGGATCGGGCGGGCCGGGCTGGAGGCGGCGCTGCGCGCCCACGACGGCCGCGACGGCGGCTCCGGCCCCCTGCTCGCGTGCGCCGAGGAGCAGTTCGGCCCGGTGCGCGGGCTGCCCGGCCTGCTCTACCCGCGCCCCGACCGACCCGCGCTGCTGGCATCCTTCGCGCCCCGGGTGGCCGACTGCGCCGCGCACGACGCGGTCGCCGCCCAGATCCTGCGCGCGGCGGCCCGGAACATGGCCGAGTCCGCCGCGGCCGTGTGCCCGGCTGCCGGAGCGCCCGAAGTGGCACTCACCGGCGGCCTCTTCAAGATGGGCGACCCGCTCCTCGTACCCCTGCGTGAGGAGTTGGCACAGCGGCTGCCGCACGCCCGGCAGGTTCCGGCCGAAGGGGATCCGCTGCACGGCAGTGTGCGGATCGCGACCGAGCTGGCGGCGGGGCGGCTCACCCTGCCGGGTGAACCACACCTGCTCTACGTGGTCATCACATAAGGGGATTGCCCCCTTCCCGGACGATGTGTCCGGCACATGCCCGAAACACGTCCCAAACGGACGTAACTCATCAGACAAAAGCGGACGGAAACCGCTCACCTGCACCCTCCCCGAACAGGGGAGCCCAAGAAGCCAGTAACATGCGGCGCCATGAGCTCCCCCACTGGGCCCGCGTCCGGCCTGCCAGTACGAATGCCGCGACCCCGCCAGCCCGGACGGCACCGCCGACCGGAACCGCTGGTGGCTCCCGAGGGCGCGCCCGCGCTCGTCCTCGCGGTGCCCGGCGCGCCCGGCGCCGCCTCGCGCAGCCTCGCCGAGGAGGTCGTGAGCATCGCCCGCTCCGAGCTGCCCGGCCTGGATGTCCGGATCGGGTACGTGGACGGGGACGACGCCGAGTTCCCGAGCCTGCGGTTCGTGCTCTCGCGCACCGCCGAGGAGCGCACCGCCCGCTACGAGCAGGCCGTCGCCGCCGGGCTCGAGGTCGCGCAGCCCGACGGCCCGGTCGCCGTCGTCGTCCCGCTGCTGGCCGGACCGGACAGCGCCCTGCTGCGCCAGGTCCGCCAGTCCGTGATGGAGAGCCGGGTCGCCGCCGAACTGACCGATGTCCTCGGCCCGCACCCGCTGCTCGCCGAGGCGCTGCACGTGCGCCTGTCCGAGGCGGGCCTGGCCCGCGCCGACCGCGCCCGCCTGTTCACCGTGGCCACCGCCGCGGACGGCATCATCCTGGCCTCCGTGGGCGGCGAGGAGGCCGTGCAGGCGGCCGGGATCACGGGCATGCTGCTGGCCGCGCGCCTGGCCGTGCCGGTGATGGCGGCGGCACTGGACCAGGAGGGCTCGATCGCCTCGGTCGCCGAGCAGCTGCGTTCCTCGGGTTCGCAGCAGCTGGCCCTCGCGCCGTACCTGATCGGCCCGGAGATCGACCCGGGGCTGCTGGCGGCGGCCGCCGAGGAGGCGGGCTGTGCCACGGCCGAGGCGCTCGGCGCCTACCCGGCGATCGGCAAGCTCGCCCTCGCCAAGTACACGACCGCGCTGGGCATCTCTCCGCAGCAGGCGCAGGGCACGCCGGTCCGCTGACGCGGCACGGCACGGCACCGCACCGCACCCGCACGAGAAAGGGCCCGCTCCAGCCACTGGAGCGGGCCCTTCGGGGTCCTGGCGGACCGGCTCAGCCGAAGACGACGCAGGCGGCCGCGGCGACGTCGACGGAGCCGTCGTAGCGGGGCAGTCCCGTCCTCTCCTCGATGGCGAACCAGGTCACGTCACCGGAGCGCTCGTTGGCCGAGTAGAGGAAGCCGGCGTGCCCGGCCAGCGCGCGCGGCCAGTGCCCGCCGCACGGCACCGTGCCCGTCAGCCGGAGCCCGTCAGCCTGGACGGCGAACACGGACAGGACGTCCTCGCCGCGGGTCGCGGTCCACACGAAGCGTCCGTCGGGCGAGACGACGATGCCCGACGGGTAGGCGTCGCCGGCCGGGGCGCCCGGCAGGACCGGAACCTCGGTCAGCGGCTTCAGGGAGCCGGCACCCGCGTCCCAGCGGCAGACCGTGACGGTCGGGGTGAGCTCGTTGACCACGTAGGCGTGCTCGCCGTCCGGGTGGAAGGCCAGGTGGCGCGGGCCCGAGCCGGGGCGCACCGCGATCTCGCGGTGCAGGGCGGGGGCGCCGCCGTCCAGGGTGCACACCCGGACCGAGTCCGTGCCGAGGTCGACGCTGAGGGCCCAGCGGCCGCTGGGGTCGGGCTGCACCTGGTGGGCGTGCGGGCCACGCTGGCGCCGGTCGTGCGGGCCGGAGCCGGTGTGCTGGAGCTGTCCCGAGGGCGCGGCGGCCAGGGTGCCGTCCGGGCGCAGGGGCACGGCGGTGATGCTGCCGGAGCCGTAGTTGGCGGTCAGGACGTGACCGGCGTACAGGCTGAGGTGCGTGGGTCCGCTCGCGTCGACGCGCACGGGCGGCCCGGCCGGTTCCGGCTTGTCGCCGACCCGGAACGCGGCGACGGCGCCGTCGGCGGTCTCGCTGACCGCGTAGAGCATGTCCCCGTCCGGCGACAGGACCAGGTAGGAGGGGTCAGGTAAAGTGCCGAGGCCGCCGGTGAGGATCAGTGCACCGCTGCCCGGGTGGACCTCCGCGGTGACCAGTCCGGGGCCGCCCGCCGCCGTGAACGACCCGATGAACGCCCTGTGCCGCCGCCCGCCTGCTGTCACCGCTGTCCCCTCTCCGTCGGAGCCAGTGCCGACGGTAGCAGTCGATCACCCAAGGTCTAGACCAAACGGGTGAAGGGGGGTGGCGCGCCGGCTCCTCTCATTCCCCCCACCAGCGGCGATCCCAACGGCGCCCGCAGGAGCCCGGCCAGCCCGGCTGAGGCGCACTCCAAGCCATGAAGCCAGCCAGAG
>NZ_KQ948031.1:64503-185090 GCF_001513965.1 Streptomyces cellostaticus
CCCTGATCACCCTCCAACCAGACGCGCTTCGCGCGCTCCCCTCAGGCTCCCACCAGCGGCGATCCCGACGGGGCCCGCAGGGGTTCGGCCAGGTCGGCGAGGGCGCGCTCCAGGCCGTGCAGGTGGGCCAGGGCAGGCTCGGCCGGGGGTTCGGCGGGCAGGTGGACGTGGTCGCGGCCGCCTTCGGTGAGTGCCTCGACCGCGGCCTCCACCCGCCAGCAGGCGGCGGCCAGGCGGGCGTCGTGGGAGGCCTCGGGGTCCGCGGCGACGGCGACCAGGCCGCGGATCTCGCGGGCGCAGTCGTCGAGGAGGGCGAGGACCCGGCGGGCGCGCCGCTTACGGCCGAGCATCGGGTTCAGCGGGTGCACCAGCGGCGCGACCGAGAGCCGGACCCGGCCGAGCAGCTGCTCCAGCTCGGCCACGCGCGGCGCCGGGTCGGCGGTGGCCGAGCCGGCCAGGCGCGCCGCGGCCTCGGCGGTGCAGGCGTGCACACAGCGCAGGGCGCGCTGGATCCAGGCGTCGGTGGTGGCGTGGGTGGTCACGGGCAGCACGAACAGCACGGCCAGCACGGCCCCGAGGGCGCCCACGCCGGTCTCGGCGAGGCGCAGCGCGAGCAGGCCGGGGCTGAGGACGCCGAGCAGGCCGTAGAGCAGCTCGGCGAGCAGGGTCACCCAGAGCATCATCCAGGTGTACGAGACGGCGGCCGTGTAGAAGATGCCGAAGACGGCGACCGCGACGAGGACGGCCGTGGGCACGGGCGCGCCGTGCACGGGGACGGCGACGAGCAGGCCGAGGCCGATGCCGATCACCGTGCCGAGGACCCGCCGGAAGCCGCGGACCAGCGTCTCGCCGCGCGAGGCGGTGTTGACGAAGACCCACCAGGTGGCACCCACGGCCCAGTACCAGCGCTGCCCGGACACCAGCTGGCCCACGACCAGCGCGAACCCCGTGCCCGCGACCGCCTGGACCGCCTGCCGGGTGGTCACGCGGGCGAGCCCGGTGCCGGCGGGCGGTGCGGGTACGGCGGCCGAGGGCAGCCTGCGCTCGTAGCACCACAGGCCGAAGCGCACCGCAGCCGCGCTGAGCACGGACAGCAGGACGGCCGCGTACAGCTCGGGCAGCTGTCCGGGGGCGGCGTGCAGGAACTGGGCGACGAAGAAGGTCATGAAGGCGAACACGCCGAGGCTGTGCCCGCGCGGGCCCCAGCGGCGGGCGTACACGCCGGCGCCGACCACGGCGAGGAAGGCCAGGTCCCGGGCCACCGGGAGGTCGTGCAGCCCGGCGGCCACGGCGAGCACGGGCAGGCCGACGGCGGGCAGCAGCGCGGTGGTGACCGCCTGCCCGCGCACGGTGGCGTCGGCGACGGTGAACAGGGCGAGCAGCGCGGCGAGACCGCCGGTGACCGCCCCGGGCAGGGAGTGCCCCGCGAGCCCGCACACCACGACCGCCAGCCCGATGCCGAGGACGGCCCGCGCGGCGAAGCGCAACCGTGCCCGCCCCGGGTCCGGCGCCGCGAACACCCTCTTCAGCACTGCTTCCCCTCCCCTTGAGAACACCTGGGACACCCGCATACAAAAGGCGCCGCGGGGATCCGCAGCGCCATCGACCTGTCCATGAGAGCATCACGGAGGTCGATGGCTCAAGTGTTGCCTCAATCACTGAGCCATTGGCCCGGTACCACGCCTGGACTTTCGCCCACCTGAAAGCCAACGGCCCAGGTCGGGCGGCATGCTCGTGCTGCCTCCCGGTGAGCCATTGGTACAGTCGTACGTGATGACCGTGGACGAGCTCGACACCCGCATCCTGCGGCTGCTCCTGGAGCAGCCGCGCACCAGCGTGCGCGAGTACGCCCGCACCCTGGGCGTCGCGCGGGGCACGCTCCAGGCCCGCCTGGACCGCATGGAACGGGACGGCGTGATCACCGGTACGGGCCCCTCACTCTCCCCCGCCGCGCTCGGCCACCCGGTGCTCGCGTTCGTGCACATCGAGGTCACCCAGGGCCACCTGGACGACGTCGGGGACGCGCTGGCCGCCGTACCGGAGATCGTGGAGGCGTTCTCGATCACCGGCGGCGGGGATCTGCTGGCCCGGGTGGTGGGGCGGGACAACGCCCATCTGGAGGATGTGATCCAGAAGCTGATCAGCCTGCCGGGCGTGGTGCGCACCCGCACCGAGGTGGCCCTGCGCGAGCGCGTGCCGCACCGGCTGCTGCCTCTGATCGAGTCGCTCGGACGGGCGGGCCGCGCCTGACCCTGGGCATCCTGGATGCCATGAGCACGCTCAGCACTCTTTCGGTCATCTTCGATCTCGACGGAACGCTGGTGGACAGCGAGCCGAACTACTACGAGGCGAGCCGGCAGACCCTTGCCGAACACGGCGTCCCGGACTTCACCTGGGCGGAGCACGAGAGCTACGTCGGGATCAGCACCTGGGAGACGGTCACGCTCTGGCGGGAGCGCTACGGCCTGCGGGCCTCGCCGGACGAGCTCTTCGACGCGACGAACCGGCGCTATCTGGAGCTGGCCCGCACCGGCACGCGCGCGTACCCCGAGATGCGGAAGTTCGTGGAGCTGCTGGCCGCCGAGGGCGTCCCACTGGCGGTGGCCTCCGGCTCCTGCGCCGAGGCCATCGACGCCATCCTCGCCGGGACCGGCCTGAACGCCTTCCTGTACACCGTGGTCTCGGCCGACGAGGTGAGCCACGGCAAGCCCGCCCCCGACGTCTTCCTGGAGGCGGCCAGGCGGCTCGGCACGGACCCGGCCGACTGCGTGGTCCTGGAGGATGCGGCACCGGGCGCGGCCGCCGCACACGCGGCCGGAATGCGCTGCATCGCCATCCCGTACGTGGCTGCCCAGGCGGACGCGCCCGAGTTCGCCAGGGCGGAGCTGCTGCTGCGGGGCGGCCAGGCGGAGTTCACGGCGCAGTCGGCGTACGCATGGCTGACGGATTCGGCCACCTCCGCCTGAGCAACTTCCTTACCCGTCAGTACCGTTGACGCTCCCCTGTCCCTTCCCTATCTTCTGGGCGACTTGTCGAACGACGTTCGATATCACGAACAGCAGGGAAGTGAGGAGCACATGACCCCGCCCCTCTCGCGGCGCGCCCTTCTCCAGGCGACCGCACTGGCCGCCGCGGCGACCGGTCTGACGGCAGCCCCCGCGGGCGCGACGGGTGCCACCGCCGAACCCGCCTGGAAGGTAAGGCCGTTCGGGCTGGATGAGGTAACGCTCGGTCGCGGTGTGTTCGCCGGCAAACGCGCGCTGATGCTCCAGCACGCCCGTGGGTACGACGTGAACCGGCTCCTTCAGGTCTTCCGGGCCAACGCGGGGCTGGACACGGGCGGAGCGGTTGCGCCCGGCGGCTGGGAGGGGCTGGACGGGGAGGCCAACGGGAACCTGCGGGGCCACTACACCGGGCACTTCCTCACGATGCTGGCACAGGCCAGGGCGAGCACGGGGGAGGAGGTGTTCGCGGAGAAGCTCCGCACGATGATCGGTGCGCTGAGCGAGGTGCGCGAGGCGCTGCGCCGGGAGCCCGCCGTGCTCGCCACGGACGGCAGATTCGGTTCCGCCGCCGAGCAGGTCCGCGGCTCCTGCCAGTACGTCGACCTGCCGTCCGGGGTGCTCGGTGCCGGCCCCGCGGTCACCCTGTCCGCCTGGGTGAAGCCCACCCATGACGCGGACTGGGCCCGCGTCCTCGACTTCGGCGACGGCACCACCCGGTACCTGTACCTCGCCGTGCGCAATGCCACCGGTGTGCCCCGGTTCGCCGTGACCACCTCCGGTGCGGGCGGTGAGCAGGGGATCGACGGGACCGCCCCGCTGCCGATCGGCAAGTGGAGCCACCTGGCCGTGACGATCGCCGACGGCACCGGCACGCTCTACGTCAACGGGACGGCCGTGGCCCGCAACACCGCCATGACCCTCACCCCGGCGGCGCTGGGCACCCTGGCCGACCACTGGCTGGGCCGCTCGCATTACTCCGCCGACCCGGTGTTCGCGGGCGCGCTGGAGGAGTTCAACATCTGGTCGCGGGCGCTGAGTGCCGTGGAGGTCGCCGAGTTGCAGGACCGGCGGGCGGCCGGCACCTCGGCGGGGCCCGGCGACCTGGTGTCGTACCGCTTCGGGGAGACGGTCGGCTCGCGCTTCGCCGACTCCTCGGGACGCGGCCTGGACGCCACCCTGCGCCGCACCTGGGGCGGGCCCAGCCATCCCGGCTTCCTCGCGGCCTGCCCGGAGACGCAGTTCATCCTGCTGGAGTCGATGACGAGCAGCGACTACACCAAGGTGTGGGCGCCGTACTACACCGCGCACAAGATCCTCCGCGGCCTGCTGGACGCCCACCTCGCCACCGGCGACGCACGGGCACTGGACCTCGCCTCGGGCATGGGCGACTGGATGTACTCCCGGCTGTCCCGGCTGCCCGCGGCCACCCTCCAGCGCATGTGGGGCATCTTCTCCAGCGGTGAGTACGGCGGGATCGTCGAGGCGATCTGCGACCTGCACGAGCACACCGGCAAGGCCGAACACCTCGCGCTGGCCCGCCTGTTCGACCTGGACCGGCTGATCGACGCGTGCGCGGCGGACACCGACGTCCTCGCCGGGCTCCACGCCAACCAGCACATACCGATCTTCACGGGTCTGGTCCGCCTGTACGACGCGACGGGCGAGCAGCGCTGCCTCACCGCCGCGAAGAACTTCTGGCGGATGGTCGTACCCCCTCGCATGTACGGCATCGGCGGCACCAGCACCGGCGAGTTCTGGAAGGCACGGGACGTCATCGCGGGGACGATCGGCGCGACGAACGCGGAGACCTGCTGCGCGTACAACATGCTGAAGCTGAGCCGGTCGCTGTTCTTCCACGAGCAGGATCCGGCCTACATGGACTACTACGAGCGGGCGTTGTACAACCAGGTGCTGGGCAGCAAGCAGGACCGGGCCGACGCGGAGAAGCCGCTGGTCACGTACTTCATCGGGCTGACGCCCGGTCATGTCCGCGACTACACACCGAAGCAGGGCACGACCTGCTGCGAGGGCACCGGCATGGAGAGCGCCACCAAGTACCAGGACTCGGTGTACTTCGCAGCGGCCGACGGCAGCGCCCTGTACGTCAACCTGTACAGCCCCTCCACCCTGACCTGGGCCGAGAAGGGCATCACGGTCACCCAGACCACCGCCTACCCGCAGGAGCAGGGCAGCACCCTCACCATCGGCGGCAGCGGCAGCGTCTCCTTCGCGCTGCGGCTGCGGGTGCCCGGGTGGGCGACCGCCGGTTTCCACGTGACGGTCAACGGGCGTGCGGTGGACGGCGTTCCGACGCCCGGCAGCTACGTCTCGATCGCGCGGACCTGGCGGCGCGGCGACACGGTCCGGGTGCGGATGCCGTTCCGGCTGCGGGTGGAGAAGGCCCTGGACGACCCGTCCCTCGAGGCCCTGTTCTACGGCCCGGTCAACCTGGTGGCCCGCGACTCGGCGACGGAGTACCTGAAGCTGGGCCTGTACCGGAACGCGGCGCTCTCCGGCGACCTGCTGCCCTCGCTCACCCCGGTCTCCGGTGCCCCGCTGCACTACACCCTGGACGGCATCGAGTTCGCCCCGTTCTTCGAGGGGACCGAGGATCCGGCCCACGCGTACTTCCGCCGTGCCGAACCCCGGGTGGTCTTCGGCGGCCTCGACTCCCGTGTCGCGAACCCCGCTCGGACCGACGGGACGACGCTCCTCGACGCCGTCTGGGCAGCGGCGCCGTTCCGGAGCAAGGGGGCGCTGATCGCGCAGGTGCGGGACGTCGTGGACGCCTGGGTGGCGGACGGGCTTCTCGGGCGGGCGGACGGGGAGGCGGTCGTGCGGACGGCGGGGACGGCGTCGTACGCGGACTGACCGGCTACGACGCGCGCGGAAGCGCTCCTTGCGTGCGTTGAGGCGGGTGGCTGCTTAGCGTGACCCCATGACCACAGTCCAGGCCCGGCCCGCCCCCGACGACCGGCGGTGGAAGGCGCTCGGGGTCTGTCTGACGGCGGGCTTCATCTCGCTGCTCGACACCTCGATCGTGAACGTGGCACTGCCCTCGATGGAGCACGGGCTGGGCGCCTCGGAGGCCGCCCAGTCATGGGTGGTGTCCGGGTACGCCCTCACCTTCGGGCTGGCGCTCGTCCCGGCGGGCCGACTGGGCGACATGCGCGGGCGGCGCCAGGCCTTCCTGTTCGGGCTCGCCCTGTTCACGCTGGCCTCGGCGGCGTGCGGGCTCGCGCCCAGTGCCTCCTGGCTGGTGCTGTTCCGGCTGATCCAGGGCACGGCGGCGGGCATGGTCGCACCGCAGACCTCGGGGCTGATCCAGCAGATGTTCCAGGGCGTCGAGCGGGCCAAGGCCTTCGGCCTGCTGGGCAGCGTCATCGGCGTCTCGACGGCGGTGGGCCCGCTGGCGGGCGGTCTGCTGATCAACGCCGTCGGCACCGACGACGGCTGGCGCTGGGTGTTCTTCGTCAACCTGCCCATCGGGGTGGCCGCCCTCGCCGCGGGGCTGCGGCTGCTGCCCCGTTTCCCGGCGTCCGCGGGAAGGCGCGAGGAGTTCGACCTGTTCGGGGTGCTGCTCCTCGGCTCGGGTGTGCTGGCGCTCATGCTGCCCCTGGTGCAGGAGCAGCAGTGGACCGGGCGGCTGAAGTGGGCGCTGATGCCGGTGGCCGCGCTGCTGCTGGCCGCGTTCTGGGCGTGGGAGAAGCGTGAGGGACAGCGCGGGCGGGCGCCACTGGTCGACCTGGGCCTGTTCTCCCTGCGGTCCTTCACGCTCGGCGCGCTGATCAGCCTGAGCTACTTCGCGGGCTTCACCACGGTCTTCTTCGTCTACACGCTGTTCCTGCAGAACACGGTCGGCTACAGCGCGCTGACGGCAGGGCTCTCGGTCCTGCCCTTCGCGGCCGCCTCGGCGGTCGGCGCCGCCGCCGGGGGCCGGCTGGTGGTACGGCACGGCCGCAAGCTGGTCGTCATCGGACTGAGCGGGGTGGCGGTGGGGCTGCTCGGGGTGGTCGTGGCGGTGCAGCTGGTGCCCGGGCAGGACGTGGGGTGGGCCACGGCGCTGCCGATGGTCATCGGGGGGATCGGCTCCGGCCTCACCGTCTCCCCCAACACGACCCTCACCCTCACCCGCGTCCCCGTACGCCGTGCCGGTGCGGCCGGCGGGGTGTTGCAGACGGGCCAGCGCGTCGGCTCGGCGGCCGGGATCGCCGTGGTGGGCGCGGTGTACTTCGCGCATCAGGCCAACCACGGCCGCTCCGTCACCGCCATTCAGCTCGGACTGCTCACCGCCGTGGGGATCATCATGATCGCGCTGCTGCTGGCGGTCGCGGACCTGCGGGAACGCCAGTCGCATCCCGAGCCGGAGGCTGTCGCCGGGCCGGTCCGGCGGGGTTCCGAGGAGGGCGGGACGGAGGAGACGGTCCGACGGGGCTCCTGAAAGGTCACGACGAAGGTCACGACCTCCGGCACGGATCCCGAGAGGTCACGACTTCCGGCGCGGCTTCCCCCGCTTGGCCGGCTTGGCGGCCCCTGAGCCCGTGCGGCCCCGTGCGGTGCGGCCCGTGGGCTTGCCGCCCGTCGACTTCGCGGGCGTCTGCTTCTGCCGGGCACCGCGCTGCTCCGGACGCTTCTGCTCGGGCTCGGCCTTCGCCGCCGTTCGGCCCCGCGTGCTGTTGACCGTGCGGCCGCGGACGATGCCGATGAAGTCCTCCACCAGGTCGGTGGTGGCCTCCTCCGGCCAGGACAGGGCGATGCTCGACTGGGGGGCGTCGACGACCGGGCGGTAGGTGAGGTCCCTGCGGTGGTAGAGGCGGGCCAGGGACTGGGGGACGAGCAGGAGGCCGACGCCCGCCGCCACCAGCTCGATGGCGTCCGGTGTCGTCGCGGGGCGTTCGAAGGCGGGCTCGCCGGGCGGGCTGTCCCAGTCGAAGACGTCGTCCAGGGGGTGGAAGAGCACCTCCTCGGCGAGGTCGGCCAGGGTCACCTCGTCCGCCGCCGTGATCAGGTGATCCTTGGGGACGACGACCACCGTGGTCTCGGTGTAGAGGGGGATCGCGCTGAAGAACGTACGGTCGACGGGCAGCCGGACGAGCCCCGCGTCGGCCTCGCCCGCGCGCAGCACGTCCGCTGCCTCGGTGCCGGGCACCTGGAGGAGGGTGAGCGGGATGTCGGGCAGGCGCTCGTTCCAGATCCGCGCCCATTTGGCGGGCGTCGCTCCGGGGACGTACGCGAGCCGGAACGAAGGTGATTCCTGCGAGCCTGTCACCAGGCCAGGTTACCGGCCGTGGTCGGCCGTCCGGCACGCGGCCGATACCCTTGACCCCATGAGTTCGCAGCAGAGCACCCAGACGATGAAGCCCGCCACCGCGGCGAAGAAGCTGGGTGTGTACCTCCCCGCCACCCCCGCCGAGTTCCAGGAGGGTGTGGTCTCGCGCGCCGAGCTGAACGAGTTGCAGGCCGATCCGCCCCAGTGGCTGCGCGAGCTGCGACAGAACGGCCCGCACCCGCGCCCGGTGGTCGCCGCGAAGCTCGGCGTGTCCATCGCCGGTCTCGCCCGCGGCGGGGTCACCGAGCCGCTGACCACCGAGCAGATCGAGGCGCTCAAGCAGGAGCAGCCCGAGTGGCTGGAGAAGGAGCGCGCCACCCAGGCGGAGGTCCGCAAGGAAGCGGTGCGGATCAAGAACCTGAAGAAGGAGAAGGACGACAAGCAGGGCTGACGCCCTTCCCCCGGTTCAGCCGTCCGACGGCACCTTCAGCTTGTCCCAGCTGGCCTTGCCGGGGATGCCGTCCGCGTCCTTGCCCTTGAAGCCGAGCTTGTGCTGCCAGGCGGCGTAGGACCTGCGGTCGGCCTCGGTCCACTCGGGGCTCGGGCCCTCCTCGTAGTGCCCGCAGCCCTCGGCGACCAGCCGACGGCCCATGGCCGTGACGACGGGCGACTTCTGCCCGATGTGGAAGAAGCCGCTGCCCGGGAACGGCGCGTACTTCGGCTTGGGCACGGGCCCCGGGTCCCCCGGGTCCTTCCCGCCGCCCTTTCCGGCCAGCCGGTCGGCTATGCGCTTGCGCATTCCGTCCATGGTGAAACCGCGCGGGTCCTGCTTTCCGGGCTGCCACTCCTTGTGCCCGATGACGGAGCGCTCCGACCAGCCGTGGTGCCGGCAGATGGCGGCGGAGACCTTCTCGATGGCCTCCTTCTGCGCCTCGGGCCAGGGGTCCTTGCCGTCGCCGAGGTTGATGCACTCGAAGCCGTAGAAGTGGCGGTTGCCGTCGACGTCGGCCTGGTTGTCGTGCGGCAGCTTCGTCTCGTTGATCACCGCGCGCAGCACGTCGCTGTCGCCGAGTCCCGCGTGGTTGGCGCGGCCGTTGCCGACGAGGTGGACATGGCCCTGCTTGTCGATCACGCCGTGGCACAGGGGGCCGGGCAGCCCGGAGTAGCCGTTGTAGCAGATGTTCACGGAGTTCTCGGTGCCCGAGGTGACGGTGTGGTGGATCATGACGCCGTTCACCGGGCCCCAGGGGCCTTTGGTGTTGCGGTTGTGGTGGCGCCAGTCGCGTACCTCGAGGACGGTCAGGCCCTCGGCGCGCAGGACCTCCAGCAGCTTCGCCCCGCTCATCGGCTGAGCCATCACTCGTCTCCTTCCACGGCGGCCTCGGCCGCCGCTGTGGTCTGCGAACGGCCGCCGGAGGGGTCGGCCTCGGCCGCCTGCTCCTCGCGCGCGGCCAGGGCCTCGGCGTCCAGGGCCGCCTGGTCGGCCGCGGGGATCTCCGCGCCGAGCGGGCCGAAGGCGAGCCGCAGGTCGACGGCGCTGCCCTCGCCCCTGACCAGGGCCAGCGGCGCGAAGTGCCGGGCGATGCCGGCCGGGGCCTGGAGGAGGGGGCGGCGCGCCGGGTCGGCAGGCCACTCGACGCTGCCGGTGGCGGTGCGGGCGGGGATCAGCCAGTGGTCGCCGGTGCGGTAGCCGCCGCCCTTGGCGAAGTACACCTCGACGCCGTCCTCCAGCGACAGCCACTCCCCCTCCGTGACGGGCACCGCGCCGCCCTTCAGGGCCGCGGTGCGGCCCTTGTGCCGGGGCCCTTCGTGGTGGTCCCAGCGGCGCAGGAAGGGGTGCAGGTGCGGCAGCCGTCCGACGTGCGGGTCCGGCTCGGCGGAGAGGCGCACCCGGCGGCCGGGCAGGTCCAGTTCCTCGACCCGCAGCAGGGGCAGGGGTTCGAGGCGGGAGGCGTAGGCCGTGTCGGTGAACTCGACGTGGTCGCCGACGTCCAGGTCGAGCTTGTCGTCGAAGCCGAGGGTCGCCAACTGCACCCAGGTGCCGTCGAGTTCGTCCACCGGGAAGACCACGGAACCGTTCTCCCGGGACCACTTGAAGGTGGCGTCCTTCGCCTCGCCGCCCGCGTGGATCTCCACCCGGTACAGCTGGTTCTCCGGGCCCCGGTAGCGGGCGTCGGGCCGGACCAGGCAGGGGTCCTCGTCGGCGTGTTCGGGCCGCTCGCTGCGGGCGGCGAGCCGGGCGGCGGGCGCCGACTGGGCCTTCGCCCACTCCTCGAAGGCGTCACGGACGGCCTTCGGGGACGGTTCGGTCTCCTCGATGTCCAGCGCGGTGAGGGACAGCGGCAGCACCTGCCAGACGACCTTGGCGCGGACGGCGGTGTCGGGCAGCGCGGCGCCGAGGGCGACCTCGCGCAGCGCCGGGTCCTCGGCCGCGGAGACCGCCCGCTCCCACACCTTCAGGTAGACGACGAAGGGCGACTGGGCGGGCGAGGGCAGCCGGTCGGCGGGGTTCTCCGGGTCACGGAAGCCGTCGGGCTGGTTCCAGTAGTCCCAGTAGGCGGCCGTCTCGGGAGTCTGCTGCTCCTCGGCGCCCTCGTCCGGTACGGGTGTGCCGGGCGCCGGACGGTCGGCGTCGCACAGGATGCCGTCGACGTAGTAGCGGCCGCCGTGGATGTACAGGGTGTCGATGTCGAGCTTGCCGCCCACGTACTGGATGCGGAAGCCGGGGGCGGTGCCGGGCCCGCTGGGCCCGCCGTGCCGTCCGATCAGGTCGGCGGCGAACGTGCGGGCCTGGTGGAGCTGGATCGCGGCCTGCTCGTTGAGGTCCGCGTCCAGCTGGACGCGGCCCTGCTGGGCGACGACCGCGGAGTAGTGCCGCTCCGGGCGGAACGTGGAGCGCGAGAGATCAGCGTGCATGAAGGGGGTCCCCCTGGTTCGGAAATCTGCGGGTGGTCCGTACGGCGGCACTGCTCACGTCACGAAGAAGATCCCGGCGTCCGCGCCCGCGGGTGTGTACTCGGCGAGCCGCGCCCTGAGGCCGTCCTCGCGCTGGGGCCGGTACAGGTCGTGGAAGGCGCCGAGTTCGGCGCCGTCGTCGGCGCCGCGCCGGATCTCCTGGGCCGAGCGGTCCGCCAGCTGGCCGTACCAGGGCGTCCCGTAGCGCTCGGAGGCGAACAACGGCCGTACCCGCGCCGCCTGTTCGGGGCCGACGAGGTCCGGCTGGCAGCGGTGGCGACGCGGGGTGCGCGAGCCGGGCGGCACGTAGGAGTAGCGCAGGCAGCCGATGCCGCGCCGGGCCACGTGGAGCCTGCCGGTGAAGACCGAGTTCTCGGCGATCTCCACCGCATGCGTGTGCACTTCGCCGATGACGGTGGTGCGGTGCGCGTGCAGGACGGCGTGGGCGTGGCGGCAGTCCGGGGCGGAGAGCGCCTCCCGGTCGCTGCCGGTGGCGTCCAGGACGCTGTCGCGCAGATGGATGTCGAGGGGGTCCTCGCTCACTTCGTCGCCGATGACCTCGATGGTGCCGAGGATGCTGTGCTCGATCTGGAGGCAGGCGGTGGTGCGTTCCAGCACGATGCTGGGCTCGTCGGGCGAGTGCGGCTCGCACTCGGGCTCCAGCGACCAGCCGGGTACGAGCGTCGAGTGCCGGACGGCGACGGCGCCCACCGGGCCGGTGACGTTGATGCCGCGTCCGGCGACGAGGAGTCCGTCGAGGACGACCCGCGGCCGCTCGTGCGGGGCGCAGTCGGCGTGCACGGCACGGATGTTGAGGGCGTCGGGGCGGTTGCTGTACCAGTCCAGCAGCCGGATCACCGGCCGGGTGCCCTCGGCGGCCCGCAGTTCGAGGCGGTCGCCGGGGTCGAGGTCGAAGTCCAGCTGCTCCTGGTAGGCGGCGCTGTGGGTGATCTCGATGATGCCGGTGCGCTCCGGGCTCCGCTCGCCCTGCCAGGCCCGGTAGGCGTCCATGATCCGCTGGTACGGCTGTCCCGGACCGACCCGGTAGAACTCGGCGTCGGGGCGGGGCTCGCGGTCGTGGCGCTCGTACTCGCCGCCGCCCATGTCGGCGCCGAACGCGTGGTGGTGGTCGACCCACACACCCTGCCGGGGCGCCGAGCGGGAGCCGAACGCGATCCGGCCCAGTTCCGGATCGACGGCGACCTGCCCGCGCCTTGGCCGGTAGCGCCAGTCGGACAGGTCGGCGACGACGATGTCGCCGGGCGGTACGGGCCGGTCCTCGCCGTCACGCCGGATGACGAGGCTCTTGCCGGGCCCGTAGTAGTCGGCGAGCCGGTCGTGCAGCAGGCGGCGGGTGATGAACGCGGGCACGTTGTCGACGGCGGCGATGTGCGCGGGCGAGGGCTCCGGGACCGGCTTGGTGACCAGGGGGGTGTCGTTGCCGAGGATGGAGAAGGTGTAGAGGTTGCGGGCGCGGTCGATGCAGTAGGCCGGGGACGAGGTCAGGGAGTAGGGCTTCAGCCGCCAGACGAAGAGGCCGACCCCGGCCGGGGTCCAACCACCTTGCTTTCTGGCGGAGTTGGCGCGTCGTACGTCGACCGTCCGGGCCGTCTCGTCGAACGGGCCGCCCGCGAGAGCGAGCGCGCTGCCGTCCCGCAGATCGAGGAGGCGGCCACGGTCCCCGCGCCGGCCGGTGCCGTACAGCTTCACCGGCTGGGTGTGGGCCATTTGCCGGGACAGCTCGACGGCGCGGGCGGGCCAGTCGGCGACCTGCTCGGCCAGCTCCTCCAGGAGGTGGAGGGTGCCCTTGCGGCGCCGGGCCGCGACCGTGGCCGCCACGTCGCGGCGCGGGGCGATGGCCTCGGCGAGCGCGTCCCGGCCGCCGCCGTGCAGGCCGGTGGTGAGGACCCGCTCGTAGCCCGGCAGGGTGCGGTAGCCGACCAGGTCGCCGAGGTACGGCAGCACCCAGGGCGCGGCGGTCTCCACGAACAGGTCCTCGTAGCTCTGCCGGACGCCGTCGCGGACCCGGTCGAGCTGCTCGGCGATCACCGCGAGCAGGGCCCGCAGCGGTTCGCCCTCCTCGGCGTCGCGCAGCCGGTGCCAGCGGGGCAGCAGCTCGGCGAGCCCGTCGGGCTCCCGGGGCAGCACCGGGGCGGGCGTCTTGGACTCGACATCCGTCGACTTCGCGGACATCACTTGACCTCCGTCAGAATCAGGGTGTCCGCGGCCCGTGCCGACAGCATGGTGAGCTGGGCCGGTCGGATGCCGCGGAAGACGAACACCGTCCGGCCGTTCTTCAGGCGCCGGGTGTCGGTGATGTCGGGGTTCAGGCGCAGCAGTTCGGCAAGCGGGAGGCCGTGGCGGGCGCAGACGGACGACAGGGTCTCGCCGTTCGGGTCGCGGACCGTGTGGGTCTTCTCCTCGTGCGCCGCCGGGTGCGCGGGGACGGACGCTCTCGGCGTGCCGGGGCCCGCGAGCAGGGCGGTCAGCTGTTCCGGGGTGGCGGAGGCGGGTACGCCGGTGAAGACGTCGACGTCCACGTAGTCGACGCCGGGCACGGTGTGCGCGGCGGCGAGGACCTCGGAGAGGCGGGCGGGCTCCGCCAACTCCCGTCCCTCGTAGCCGAGTCGGAGCAGCAGCGCCTGTCGGAGCCTGGGTTCGACGATCTCCCAGGCGTGGTCCGGGGCGAGCTTCACCTTGGCGGAGATCAGCAGCAGAACGAGTTCGCGGGCGTCCACCCGGACCGGCAGGTTCGGGTCGCCGTACTCGGTCAGCGCTGCGCGCAGGGGCCGCAGGTTGTCCTCGGCGAGCGGCACGTCGTCGGTGCCGGCGACCGTCACGTGCAGCACGCGCCGCCGTCCGTCGAAGAGTTCGCGGGCCGCCGCCCGGCCGATGCCGGCGCGGGAACGGGCGAAGTCCTCGTAGTCGGCCGGGGAGACCAGCCGGTCCAGGGCGGAGACCGCGAGCGGGATCGTGCGGCGGGTGAGTCCGGGGCCGTCCGCGTCCGCGCCGCCGGTCGCCGGGCGCGGGTTGGTGACCGCGGTGACGCCGAGGGGGCGGGTGAGGGGCTGGGTGATCCGGTCGGCGGGGACGTTGGCGGCCTTGCCGGTGCCGAAGCGGTAGCGGGCCCGGAGGTTCTCGTGGCCGCTGGGCAGACGGGCACCGTGAACGCCGTCGCCGAAGGTCACCGTCGTACGGCCGTCCGAGGCGGTGCCGGTGATGTAGACCCGCTCGGTGGGGCCGCGCCCGGCGAGGCTGTCGACCTCGTGCCAGAGCACGCCGTCGACGCGGATCTCCAGGACGGGTGTGGCGCCGAGGGGGTTGTCGGCGGCGAGCCAGGTCAGCGGGGACTGCCAGAGGGCGAAGGTCTGGTTGACGCGGTCGGAGTCCCCGCTGCCGATGGCCTCCTCGCGGCTCTCGCCGTGGGTGGCCTCGACGACGTTGCCGAGGATGCGGACGGTGGCCCGGCGGTAGCGGTGGACCAGGTCGGTGGTCAGGGTGAGCCGGGTGTGGACGTGGTCGCCGGGGAGCCGGGGATCGACGGCCGGGTCGGCGGCGGCGATGGTGACCACCTCGGTGGCGGTGACGCCGGTGGTGCCCGGGACGTCGGTGCGCTCGCCGCTGACGATGAGGGTGCGGCCGGGGCGCAACCCGTCGTACAGCTCGGCGAGTTCGATCTCGTTGCCGTGCACGTCCTCGCCGAGCGGCTCGTCGGCCGGGCGCAGCGGCTCGCCCGCCGCGTGCACGGTGGTGTCGCGGATGTGGGAGAGCAGGACGTCGAACTCGTCCAGCCAGGGGTCCGCGAGGGTGAGTTCGGTGCCCCGGCCGGTGATGCCGTAGTGGGAGTACGCCGCCGTGCGTGCCGCCACCACCTGGGTGGTGACGAAGGCGAGCCCCGCGTCGCCGGGTACGGCGGTGCCCTTGGCGGGTCGCCGGATCGCCACCCAGCTGCCGACGGTGATGCCGTCGTGCACGCTGTCCAGTTGCAGGACACGGCGGTTGAGGGGCGCCGGCTTGCCGGCGATGACGATCTCGACGTTGGGCTCGGCGGTGCCCACCGTGTACCTGACGCTCACCTCGTACTCGCCATGGGTGAACTGCCTGCTCCCGCCCGGCCGCAGGGGGATCTCCTCGGCCGTGCCGTTGTGCAGGGCCACGTGCACCGTGCCGTCGTCGTCCGGGCGGGACACGAACAGGCTGCGCTCGGGCAGGCCGGAGTGGAAGCGGGCGGTGACGCCGGGTTCCTCGGCGGCGGCCGGACGGCGGGTCAGCCGGCTCAGCTCGCGGTCCTGGGCGGCCCGGGTCGACAGGTCGACCTGGCCCGGGCCCAGGACGAAGGTGACCGGCTGGGTGACGGGCAGGTTCTCGGCGCGCTGGTCGCTGCTGCTGCCCTCGACGTACTGGAACTCCGCCCGGACCGGGAGCTTGCCCGCCGGGTCGTACACCACGCGCATGCTCGCCAGCACCGCTCCCGTCAGCGGCCAGTCCGCGGTGCGGATGACCCGGCCGCGCTCGTCCTGGACGGGCTTGAGCGGGGCGGTGGCGCCGAAGGGCGCGGCGGTGACCCGCATCGCGAGCAGCTCGCGCAGGAGCTGCGGGGTGCCGGGGGCGACGGCCGTGCGCCAGGCCGGGTACAGGCTGCCGAGGCCGGGGTTGAGCGCGGACAGGAGGCGGGCGGTGTCGGTGCCGGGGCGCTGGGCCCGGCTGCCCGACCGGGGGGCGGGGGCGGCGGTGCGCAGGGCCGGCAGGACGGTGGACAGGGCTTGGAGGGCGGCCTGGCGGGCATCGGGAAGCGCGGCCTTCTGGGCAGCGCCGGTCTGCGCAGGCTGAGCAGGTGCCAACTCCCGTGCGCGTTCGGCCAGTTCCGCGAGCACCGCCGCCAGCTGTTCGAACCACGCCGCCACGTCCTCGTACGGTTCGGC
The DNA here is from genome assembly GCF_001513965.1 of Streptomyces cellostaticus. GTDB lineage: Bacteria > Actinomycetota > Actinomycetes > Streptomycetales > Streptomycetaceae > Streptomyces > Streptomyces cellostaticus. The sequence continues at coordinate 80,655 of NZ_KQ948031.1, forward strand.
CAGCACCTCGGCCTCGCGCAGCCGGGCGAGGGGCTCCCCGAGGCGGGCCGCGAGACTCTCCGGGGTCTTGATGCCGTCCAGGTCCGTGCGCAGCGGGGCGAGGACCTGGTCGTCGAAGTCCTCGATCAGACGGCTGACCGGGCGCGGGTTGGGGACCTCGGGTGTGGGCGGCTCCTCGCCCGGTTCGCCCGGCGCTGCCGGCTCCGCGGTCCAGCGCCGTACCTCGTCCACCAGCTCCTTCAGCGTGGGCGGGGCCGACTTGGGCAGTGAGAGGGCGGTGACCTCGTCCTCGCGGTCGATCCGGACGCCCGCGACGGGCAGCAGCTTGCGCTCTCCGCCCGCCCGTTCGCCGAAGACGAAGAGCAGCTGGTCGCCGGTCCGGAGGGAGTTCGCGGTGCCCTCCACGAACAGTTCGGAGCGGCGGTCCAGGTCCTCGGGGGTGAGGAGGGAGGGGCGGTGGCGCCGCACCTTCAGCTCGTTCCAGTCCCAGCGGGCGGTGAGGTCACGGGCGGTCTCGAAGGTCAGCGACTGCTCGTCGGCGGAGGCGGGCACGCTATGGCTGCGCGCTCCGCGCGGGATCGGCACGGGCAGGGTCTCGGCGCGCGGGTCTCGTTCGAGGGTGTACGCCAGGTGGGTGCCGGCCGCCACTCCGGGGCGCGGCCGGTGTCCCACGAGCCGGCCCAGCAGCACCAGGGAGCGGTGGTCGTCGGCCGTGCGGATGTAGGCCTCGTCGGCGATCCGCTCGGAGTGGAAGGTGAGCAGGTCGCCGAGGACGGCGGTGGCGTCGAGCAGGCCGATCGCCGGATCGTCGGGGGTGCGGACGGTCAGCCCGGCCAGGGCCGGGTACGCGGGCGAGGCGAGCCGGCCGAGGAGGGCGGCGAGGAAGGAACCGTACTCGCCGACGCGGTAGTCGAGGGCGGTGCCGCCGGGGGGATTGTGCAACGGGGCGGGGGCGAGGCGCTCGTCGTGGCCGGCGCACGCGCCGCCGCAGGTGCAGGCCTGGCTCATCGGGCGCCTCCCAGGGAAATCTCCAGTCGGCCCTGTTCGGGCCGGTCCGGGTCGTTGTCGCAGGTGGCGATCTCCAGCGGGCCGAGCCGCAGCACGCCGTCCTCCCTTTCTCCTCGGTCCTGTTCGAACAGCCGCCGCAACCGGGTGACCTCGACGCTCTCCACGCCCGGGACGGCAGCGGCGACGGCGACCAGACGGCTGAGCCGGACCGGTTCTCCGAAGGTCAGCGCGTCCGGGTGGAAGAAGCCGAGGCGCCCGCCCGGCAGCCGGCCGCTGCCCAGGACGCGGTACAGCTCGGCGAGGATCTGCCCGTGCTGGTGGCCGGGCCGGGCGCAGACGCGCACAGCAATGTCGAGCGGTACCAGGCGGGCGGCGCCCACCACCAGCTCGTGGCCGATGCGCCGGTATGCCTCCAGGGCCTGGGCCACCGAGCCGAGCAGCGCCGCGTTCGGGGCTGCGCTGCCGTACGCGTCGACCGCGACGTGTGCTTCCTGGCCGCTGCCGGTCCAGCGGATCTCGGCGGCGGCCCGCTGCACTCCCGGCAGGGCGGAGGCGAGGGTCGCGTAGTCCTCGGCGGTGACCGCGCGCAGCCGGGTGCGGCGCAGGTCGAGCGGGGCCAACTGGCGTACCTGATCGATGGGTTCGGGCTCGGTGCCGCCGATGGCGGGCAGCGGGTTGCGGACCGCGGCGGCCGGGGCGTGGCAGCCCGCCTCCACCACGAGGTGGTTGATGGCTTCGGCGCCGACGTTGCCCGCTCTGCCGCCGCCGAGTCGGTGACGCACCACCAGCCGGGCTCCGGGTGTCGGTTTCGCGCCATGGCGGCCGTCGCCGAAGCGCAGGGCGAGGCGCCCGTCGTCCTCCGGCTCGCCGACGAAGTGCCGGTCGCGGGCGGCGCTGTCGAGCAGGTCGCGGCGCGGCTCCCAGACCGTGTCGGTCTCGTGGAGTCGTACGGCGGGCAGGGCGCGGCGCGGGTCCTGGGCGAGGGCGGCGGTCGCCGAGCCGAGCAGGACCGGCTCCTCGGGATGGAGTCCGGTCGCGTACGCCGGGCCCCAGCTGTGGGCGATCTCCCAGGCGATGTGCCCGTCGAGGACCGTACCGGCGCGGGCCCGGGCGGTGAGGATTTCGATGCGGCGCAGCTTGCCGTCGAGCAACTCAACGGTGCGATGCAGGAGTTCGCGCAGGGCGCGGACCGGATGGCGGCGCAGTTCCAGCCGTTCCAGCGTCTTCAGGCCGTAGATCACGGCGAGTTCGGCGATCTCCTCCTCGCCGAGCCCGTCGCGGTCGCGGGCGCTGCGCCACAGCTCGACGAGCCGCTGCCTGGCCCGGCCCGGGATGGCGGCGATCCGCTCGGCCTGTCCGGCGGCGACCGTGCCCGGGTCGGGGAACGGTACGGCCTGGGTGACCGGCGCCCGGCCGAGGACCGGACGGAAGCGGGGCCGGATGCCCGGGTAGACGGACTGCGCGAGCAGGGTGCGCAGGGCGGCGGCCTGGGCGTAGGCCGTGCCGGGTATGACGCTCCCCCAGCCTCCGGCCGGGGGTGCCCCCATCTCGCTTCGCTCGTTCCGCTGCCCGGCCCGCTCGAGCCCGAGTCCGGCGCGTACGGTGGCCTGCTCTCCCACGATCTCGAACAGCTCGCGGATGTCGTCCGGGGTCAGCGCCTCGCCGCTCTCCGCCTGGTCCGTGAGGGAGTTGACGAGCCGTGCGGGCGCGTTGCCCTCCCTGCGGTCGTAGCAGCCGAAGTCCGGCGGGTCGCAGGGGGCGACGACGGCCGGTACCGGTGGGACGGTGACCGTCTCGGTCAGGCCGGAGCGGCCGTGGTCGACCAGGACGGCGTTGCCGCGGGCGAGGGTCACGTCCTCGACGGGCAGGCAGTCGCGCCCACCCCGCGTGGTGAGGCAGAACGGGACGCGCAGGGCGTCCTCGGCGGCCCAGGTGACCTCCAGGACCGGCTGGTCCTCGATGCGGTCCAGGCCCGGGGTGACGGAGGTCAGGCGGACAGCCTGGCGGTGGGCGGGGTCGGCGTCGCCCGGGGTGCCGGTGCGCGGGCCCTTGCTCTCCTCCAGGACCAGGACGTCGCCCGGCTTCAGGTCCAGCCTGCGCTCCCTGCACGTCTCGGGGTCCGCCCATGTGTCGCGCAGGGTGGCCGTGGTGGCTCCCTGGGGCAGGGCGCACACCTCGCCGCCCCAGGTCCACAGCCGGATCGTGTTGTGCGCGACCTTCAGCCGGAGCGGTTCGGCGGCGACGACGGGTTCGAAGACCTCCACCGAGCCGCGTTCGTCCAGGTCGTCGAGGTCGTTCTCGTCGATGACGGTGCCGGGCTCGGGGCGGTCGTGCGGGTCGAGGGTGCGTACGTCGACGGAGGCGAAGCGGTAGGTGCCCGGCGCCAGGGTGTGGTCGGCGGCGGTCTCGACCGTCACGTACGCGCGGGCGTTGCAGCCGTCGTGCATGGCGTAGTCGATGAGCCGGACGTGCCGGCGTACGGAGACCCGGCGGCGGGCGGTGTCGAGGTAGGCCTCGGTGGCGACCGCGTCCTGCTGGTAGCTGATCTGGTCGCCGGTGTACGCGAGCAGTTCCACGAGGGTCGTGCCCAGGTCGGCGGGGTTGCGCTCGGCCCAGTCGGGGGTGGTGAGCGCGAGCCGGTCCAGGAGCAACTTGCGGAGGGTGTCGTAGTCCCGGGCCGTGTAGTCGATGACAGGCGTGGCCGGGAGGACCGGGGTCTCCTCGGTCTCGTCCGTGCAGTCGAACGGGGTCGGGCAGTCGGGCCGGAAGGTGAACTCCGCGCTGTGGTACCGCTGGTCGAAGCCGCGGTAGGGCTCGGTGCCGGGCCGGCCGTACGGATCGGCCTCGACCAGCGACAGCCGGTAGGGGGAGGTGTCGCCGGCCCGGTCGAGGGTGACGTAGAGCCGGTCGTCCAGCTCCGGGTCCTCCTCGCGTTCGACGCTGATGTCGAGGGCGGCGATGCCGGTGATGCGCCGGCCGCCGTCGATGCGGACGTTCTCGGGGCCCAGGCCGTGCGGGGCCTTGCCGAGGAAGGTGACGGTGAGCAGCAGCCCGTCGTCACTCACCTCGACGGCGTCGACCCCGCCCAGCTGGGCGGCGCGCACCTTGGCCCGCCGGGTGGTGCCCGCGCTCATGCCGCCCTCCCCTCGAAGACGTCCTCACGGACGGCGCCGGTGGCACGGACGACGTACGACAGGTGCACGCGTACGGCGTCGTCGCCGCTCTCGATGTCGAGGTTCACGACCTCGACCAGGTCGCCGAGCCAGCGCTGGAGCGCCGCCTGGACGGACAGTTCGAGGGTGCTGACCAGCTCGGGTGTGTTCGGGGCGAAGACCAGGTCGAGCAGTCCGCAGCCGAAGTCGGGGCGCATCACGCGCTCGCCGGGGCTGGTGAACAGCAGCTGTTCGACCAGGTCGTGGACGTGCTCGGCGGGGCGGGCGTGCGCGGTGCGTCCACGGCGGTCGGCGTGGAAGGGAAACGCCATGTCGGTGCGGGTGCGTGGGCTCATCGGACCGTGACCTTTCGCTGCGCGGCCTGGACGACGGGTGGTCCCTGCGGCAGGAGGGCCGCGCTGAAGCACTGGGCGGCACAGGTGTCGAGCAGCACGGGTGCCCCGTCGGCCGTGACGCCGGTGGCGCCGGCGGTCCAGCGGACCGACACACACGGTGAGGGCACGCCGTCGAGGGTGTGCGGGCAGCCGATGACGACGTACGTGTGGGCGGTCGTGGCCACGGCGGCACCGGCGATCCGCAGGCCGCCGGAGGGCGTGGTGGCGGGCGTGACGCGGCCGCCGTGCGGGCAGCCGATGACGGCGCTCGCGTCTAGCAGACTCCCGGACAACTTCTTTCCCCCGTTGTCTATCGCTTGGAGAGGACGGTCAACTGGCCCTCGTTGACGGTGACTTCGCGACCGCGCAGGACGACCTCGGCGCCCGCGCCGGTGGCGATGACCACGGCTTCCCTGGTGATGCGGATGTAGGCGCCGCCCTGGGCCTGGAGCAGGATTCCCTGCTCGGCACCGGCGGTGTCGTTCATGACGATCTTGTGCGCCTGTGGGGTCTGTACGACGACGGGTTTGTTCGGTGCGCCGGCCTGCAGCTCCCGGCGGGCGTCGGGCGGGAGTTCCTCGGCCGCGCCGTACCAGCAGCCGGTCCACACGGGGAAGCTGGGATCCCCCTGCTCGAACTCGACCCACACGCCCGCACCGGGGGGCGGCACCACGAACTGGCCCGACTCCGGTCCGGTGAACGGCAGGCAGGGCAGCGCCCAGGTGGACGGCGTCTCGCCGAGCACGTCGGGGACCTCGACCGTGATCCGGCCGATGCGCAACGGGTCGTCGTTGCTGACCACCCGGCCGCGGAACTTGCCGAGGTAGCGATTGCTGGGTGCCGCCATGCTGAACTGCTCCTGGTTCATCGGTGGTTCGGGTCAGGGCCGGACGTAGTCGCTGCGCGCCTCCAGGCCCTCCCGGGAGAGGGTGAAGTTCTGCTGGAACGAGCCCGGGCGCAGGTTGTGGGTGACGGACTTGACGTAGTAGTCGCCGTCGTAGGCCCGGCCGGCGCCGCGCACGCCGACGAGCCGGCGCGGCTGGAGAAGGTAGCCGTGCCGGTTGACGTCGAGCGAGCCGGAGCCCGAGATGACGTCCGCGGAGACCGCGGCCCTGGCCAGGAGTTCGGCCTCGGCCTGCTCGCGCTGCTGCTTGGCGGTGCCGGAGAGGGTCTTGCGCTTGAGGGCGGGGGTGGGTCGCCTGCCCAGCGGCGGCCGCAGGGGGCTGATCGGCGGCTGGGGCAGGAGCGTGGCCAGCCGGGTGCTGGGGTCCTGCCAGCGGGCCTGCGGCTCCTCGCGTGCCGTGCCGTCGTAGGCGAAGGTCAGCTGGTCGACCGTGGACTGGGCGTCCATGTTGACGTTGAGGGCGTGCTGACGCAGGCCGAGCCGGACCTCCGGACCCCAACGGGCCGAGGACTGGCCCGGGTTGGGACCCGGCTCCAGATAGAAGGTGTACCCGTTCGCCTTCGCGAGGTCGGTGACGTACTGCAGATCCGTCCCCGTCTGGTAGTGCACGCGCAGGTCCTGGTGCGGGGGCTGGGCCACCTTCTCGGTGTAGACGTCCGGGCGGATGCCGTAGTCCGAGTACCGCCGCAGGATGGCGAGCACGCGCTGGGACGGGGGCAGGTTGGGATAAGGGGCGGTCCGCTCCTCCAGATCCATGAGCAGCGTGAGGTCCTCGCCCGTCACGGTGAGGGTGGAGTGGCCGGGGATGTTGCTGGCACCGACCTCCTGCCGCACGATCAGTCCGTCGAACAGCACCTCGGGGGTGCCCCGGACGCTGACGGTGAGGATGACGCGCGTCTTCGGATCGAAGAACCCCTCCGGCAGCAGCCGCCGGTTGATCATGCCGTTCTTGGTGAGGTCGAAGGCGAACTGGAAGCCGCTGCGCTCGCCCGCGGTGGCGGTGATCTGGGCGGACAGCAGCGCCTCGGCGACCTCGACGGGGACGGGGCGGGCCAGCGTGGGCCCCATGAGGAGCTGGAGGTGGACGGGGCCCTGCCCCACGGGCTGTTCAGACACGCCGCTCTCCGCGCGGGAACCCGCCGGCGAGCGGAATGCCGATGACGCGGCCGGGCTCGTCCGTCAGCTCCCGTGGATCGAGGACGGGATTGGCGTCGGCGATCCGCCACCACTGGCCGGGATCACCCAGGTAGCGCTGTGCCAGCAGGTCGGGCCGCTCGCCGGCACCGACCGTGTGCGGCTCGGTGTCCTCGTCCGGCTCGGGCAGCAACCGCCGCTTGGTGTAGCGGACTTCGGTGCCGTCGGCCCGGCGGTGCACGCCGATCTCGGCGTCGTGGTAACGGCTGGTGCGCGGGTAGGGGTGCGCCCCGGGTATGGAGTCCAGCGCACTCTCGTAGGGCTCGGTGTCGGCCATGGCGTGTTGCTCATCCCCTTCCGGTCACGAGGTCGGTGCCGCCGAGTCCGAGGGCGCCCAGGCTGCCGCCCCGTGCGGCGGCCGCAAGCCGTTCCTTCTGCGCCAGGTGCGCCATGTACAGGTCGGCGCCGCGATGCCCGGCGGGCAGGTCGCTCACGGTCAGGATCTTCATCCCGATGCTCAGCGAGGCCCGGATCGGATTGAGGTTGACGTCGAAGGCGGACTCGTTGACGGACAGCTCGGTGAGCCTGACGGGCATGACCCGCTTGCTCCCCCAGGTGAACAGCGTCAACGGCATCTCGATCGGGCTGATCTCGATGGTCCCCTTCTGCGACAGCCTGCTCGCGGCCCGCAGCTGCGCGGTGGTCGGCTGCACGAGCATCTCGAGGGTGGCGAGCTGCGGATGGATCCCGTCGGGCGCGGCGATCTCCAGCTGGTCGGTGGCATCGATCTCGGCGGTGAATTTCCAGGTCTCCTGCGCGGGTCCCTTCAGCCGCAGGGCCTCGTTCCGGTCCCCGTTCCCGGCCCCTGAGCCCGCCGCGTCGCCGCCGTCCCCGGCGGACTGCGGCGCGATGCTGCGCTCCAGGGTGTCCGGGTTGAACTGGAGCACGATGATGCGCTGGGGGGTGCCGCGGTCGGGGTCCACGACGACCATGCCGGAGCGGATGGGTTTGGGGATGTCTGCGTATCTGGTCATGACCGATGCTCCTCGTCACCCGTGTCCACGGAATCAGCCACCGCCCTGTCGATGACATAGATGGGGGGATCGGAGAACTCGACTCCACGGGAGAGGAGGAGATCGGAGACCCTTCCCGCGAACATCAGGAAGGGGGCGACGGGATACCGCTCACCTTTCACCATGTAGCTGTCCGACCAGGCCATTCCATGCTCGTGAAGGAATTTCAGATTCGACTCTGTCAGCACCATTCTTCCGTCGTGCGCAATCATCCACGATCCGGTGGTTCCCTGGTCAAAATTGAATGCGGTGACAAGTAGCACCGGCTCCGGGAGGGAGGGCGCCGCGGCCAGCTCCGAGAGCGGACCGTCGGCTCTTCCGGTCCACTCCACGCCCTTGGTGACCGGCGCCAGAAGGTCGAGCGTGGACTGGTTTGCCAGTGCGACCCTGCCGTCGTCCGTCTCCAAGAGCGCCGGAAAGTCCGCCCTGAGGTTCGCCTCGGTTTCCGGAATGAGGGAGAGGAGTGCTCCATAGCGCTCGGGGCGGTCACTCGCGTCCGGCTGGAAAGCGTGAAGCAGATAGCACTGGATACCACGCCGGCGCAGCTCCGAGTAGACCGGCAGAACAGCCTCCGCCGGTCCGACCCATTGACCAGGCCGAGGGGAAGTCACCCCGCTTCCCCCCATGACTTCCTGAACCTCTGTACTGGGCATGGTCACGATGGTGTGTGTTGATCGCATGGCCGACTACTTTCTGATCTGCTGAAACGGTCCGCGGCCCTTTTCCAGCAAGTCGATCTGATACCCGAGCTGTTGAATGCAGGCAAGCCCCCACTTGCGATGCGTCTCCGGGGACGCACCGGAATCCCGGAGGAAGTTACGGACCGACTTGTTACCCGTGGAAGGCAGCAGAGTGCCGTCCGGCGCCAGCGTGACCGGCTGCTTCCTGGCCATCCACACATTGAACTCCTGATTCGCATAGTCTCTGGAGTACGCCAGGTTCCTGACTGTGTTCGGACCATTGGCGACCTGCTCGTGAATGTGATGCCAGTTCCACTTCCGGCCACCCGGGTTGGTGAATCTGTAGGCCTTGCGGTAATTCAGTGACTGTCGCGCATCGGGCTCATACTGGGACCAGGGGGCACTGTTCCTGATCGCCTCGAAACTCCTGCCGTACTTGAAGTTCCCCGGCTTGGAGATCTTGCTCCAGCTCCTCTTGTTCTTGATGGTCACCTGGAACTCCGCAGGGCCTTCCTTGCCGTGACCGTAGAACGAGAAGGTCGTCTTCGCGACGCTCTCGACCTGCCCGATGTGCCACATCCCTGTGCTGGGCTGCTTGGCGTACACTTTCATACGGGAATACGGGCGCGGGTTCTTGTCCTCCTCTTCCTTGTCGGTCTTGTCCTTGTCGTAGACGACCGTCCCCTTCTTGGACGCTGTCGGATCCGGGGTTCCCTTGGGCGCACGACCGGCCGGGGCCTGCTGCTCGGTCTCCTCGATCTGCTGGTCGGACGTCTCGGCCTGTTCCACGTCCTCGCTCGGCGCCTCCTTCTCCGACGGCCGCACACGGAATCCGTCGATTCCGGGATCGCGCTCAGGGTTGAGCTTCGCGTCGAAGTCCACCACGGGATCGCCCGTCGCGGTGAGGCTGGTGAGGCGGTAGAACCGGCTGATCGCGTCGAGCGTCGGACGCAGGATCCGATCGGGAATTCCTCGCTTGAGGAGCACAGCGAGAATCCGCCGCACACGTGGAATGGCCCGGTCGAGCCGCTCCTGTTTCGAGTCGTGCGACTTCTCGTCCCGTTTCCGCCTGTCCCGGTTCCGTTTCCTCTGCTCGGCCCGCTTCTTCCAGTCCTCGCGCAGCCGGTCGCGCTTCTTCTTGAACAGGTCACGCAGTTTGGACGCGCCGTTCTCGAGGGACCTGCCCAGCTTGGAGTTCTTCAGCTTCCGGCCGAGGGTCCTGCCCGCGTTGCGGACCTTGGTCAGGGCCGACTTGACGGCCCCCTTGGCCTTGGCGAGTGCCCTGCCGAGCGGCGACTTGGGCTTCTTCGGCTTGACGGGCTTGGGCCCCTCGATCTCCTTCTTCTTCCTGGGAACCCTCCTTGGACCGTTGTCCTTGTCCTTGGGTGTGTCCCTGTCCCTGGCGCCGCCGTCGCGCTCCTGCTCCCTGTCGGGCGTCCTGTTCTTCGGCGACTCGCCGGGTGCGTCCTTCGGCCTGTCGGGCGTCCCTTCCCTCACCGGTCCGCCGGGCGCCTCCTTCGGCCCGGTCGCTGTCGGCTCCGGCTTCGCCGGTGACTTCGGGGTGGCGTGGTCCTTCGGCTTCGGGGGCGACTTGGGGTCCGGGGACGGCTTGCCCGTCGGCCGTTCCGCTCGGGCCGGTGCCCCCACCCGCTCGCGCGCGTTCCGCAACGCGTCCCGGGCCTTGTTGACCGCCTCCCCCGCCGCCTTCCGCGCCCCGCGCCCCAGCTTCTTCAGGCCCTCGGTGATCTTCTGGGCCATGGCCTTCAGACGCTTGCCGACGCCCTTCGCGGCGGAGGAGAGGCGGGCCAGGAGGAAGTTGGTGATGAGGTCCAGGAGGGCGACCACGCCCGCCGCGACCGCTTCGGCGAACAGGCAGGCCGCGGGGCCCGCCTTGACCGCCTTGAGGTACGCCCAGAACTTCGAGAACGCGGAGAGGATCGAGCTGAGGCTCTGCCAGGCCGCCATCAGGCCCTGGACGATGGTGAGGATCGCGCCGGCCGCCGGAACCAGCATCGAGACGACCTTCTCGATGACCAGCGTGGCGATCATCATCGGCAGGGAGGCGACGATCGCGTCCCAGGCCATCTTGCCCATCTGCTTGACGGACACGCAGCCCTTGACCAGGACGTCGATGATGGTCTTGCCGAGGCCCAGAATGCCCTCGACCTTGGTGTCGAACCACTGCTTCACGGCGACCTTGACAGCGCCCCAGAGGTGGTCGGTGATGCCCGTCTTCGCCGAGCTGCCGGCCTTGGACAGCCAGCCGCCCGGGTCCGGCGCGATGTCGGCGACGAGCGCGGCGAACTTCCCGAGCGCCTCGATCGCGGCCTGCGCGAACTTGATGGCGCCGAGGATGATCGACTGGTAGGCCTGGATGACGGCCTTGAGGCCGGCTTCGAGGACGTCGAGCAACTTGTTCAGGCCCGCGGCCAGGGCGTCGAGGAGGGCGTTGACGCCCTTCTTCAGGTCGTCCGCCAGCCTGTTGACCGTGGCGATCGCCCGGTCCCGTAGCCCTTCGATCGCCTTGCGGAACCGGTCGCGCAGCTCCGGGAACGCGGCGAGCAGCACGTCCCCGATCGCGATCAGCGCGTCGGCGAGCGCGTTGATCGCGCTGATCGCCAGGTCGCGGACGAAGTCGATCGCCTTGTCGGCCCAGTCCTTGAAGGTGTCGATGATGCCGTTGACGGCCTTGCGGGCGGCCTCGAAGACCGCGGTGACCGCTTCGAGCAGGGCGTTGAAGAAACTCTTGACCTTGTCGGCGATCCAGCCGAAGAAGCCGCCGGAGGGTTTCTTCTCCTCCTTCTTCTTCTTGGCCTCCTGCTCCGACTTCTCCCGCTCGGCGTCGATCTTCCGGTTGTCCTGGTCCTTGCGGCCCTCGATCTCCTTGTCCTTGTCGTCGCGGGCCTTGACGATCTCCTTGTTCTTGGTGGCGTGCTCTTCCTCGGACTTGGTGTCCGCGTCCTCGATCTTCTTGTCCTGCTCGGTGCGCCACTGCTCGCGCTGCTGCTGGACCTCGCCGGCCACCCGGCCGCGTTCGCCGGTCTGCTGCTCGGTGTTGCGGGCGACCTCACGGTCGATCTCGTCCTGCTTCTCCCGCTTGGCCTGCTGCTCGCCCTGCTGGTGCTCCTTCTCCTTGGCGGTCAGGTCCCCCTGGGCCCTGCCCGCCCCGGCGTCGATCTCGGTGCCCTTCTCCTGCCTGGCGACCGCGCCCACGCCCGCCTTGGGCGCCGTACCGGCCTGCAGGTGCACGCCCTTGCCGCCGCCCGGGACGGCGGCCTTGCCGACCAGCCGCTCCCGGGGCGCGTCGGGGAAGATCTGGTCCTCGCCCATCGGCTTGGCCGCGTCGTCGCGGCCGGTGCGGTGGATGTCGTTCTGCTTGTCCTTGAGCGCCTTGGCCTGGTCGTCGGTGCGCTTGGGGTCGCTGGCGCCCTCCAGCCGGATCTTGGGCGCGGGGCCGACCGTCCTGTTCTTCAGTGCCGGGTCGGAGGTGGGTACGGAGTCCGCCGCGGCCTCGACGTTCTTCGCCTCGTCGGCGTTGAGTTCGGCCGCCACGGGCGGAGGCGGCGGGGCGACGTCCTCGGCGGGGTTCTGTCCCTGGGCCTTCTCGCTGCCCTTGGCCTGCTGCTTGTCGCCCTGATCCTCGGGGCCCAGCTTCTCGACGCTGCCGGTGACCTCGGCCGCCGGCGCGGCGGCCGTGGGCGGCGCCGAGCGGGTCTGCGGGGCGCCCGAGGGGCGTTCCCGCGTGGGCGGGCCGGCGGCGAGGCGCTGCTGCTCGTCGCCGACCTTCTTGTCCACGGCACGGCCCACGCCGGGCATGGCGGCGGCGGCCTGGTCGGGCGCGAGTCTGCTGACCGTCTGCACGGCGGCCTTGGGGTCCTGGCCGGAGACGTCCGCAGGCTCCTCGGCCTTCTCCTTGTCCTCGGTGGCCGCGCCCCCGCCGCCGCCACAACCGCTCTGCGCGCCGTCGTCCTTCTCCGGCGCGGGCTCGGGCGGTGCGCAGCCGCCGCCGTCCTTCTCCAGGGACGCCTCCGGCTGGGGCTGCGCCCCCTCGGGCGCGCCCAGCGGGCCGGGGTTGTCGGTCTGTTCGGCGGCGGGGCCGACCGCCGCCTGGGCCGCGGACGGCGCCGCGCCGGGTCCGGCGCCGGTCGTCGGCCCGGCCCGTTCGCTCTCCCCGACCCGGCCGCCGCGCGGTGCGGCGCCCGGCCCGCTCTCCTTGGGTACGGCGCTCCTGGCGGCCGGCGCCTCCCGCTGCGGCCTGGGCGGCTCGACGTCACGGCGTACGGCGGGCGACGGGTTGCGGTCCTCGACGGGCGTGCGCGGGGTGGGCGCGCCTGCGGGACGTACGACGCGGGCAGCGGCCTCCGCGGGCGCCGATGCCTGCGGGCGCGCCTCCTGCCGCGTGCGGTCCTGCTCCTCCTGCTGCTCCTGGCGGCCGTCGGCGGATACTCCGGCGTCCCCTTGCTGCTCCTGAGCGCTGTCGGCGGAGTCTGCCGTGTCCTCCTGCGCCGAGGGCTGTTCGGGCTCCGGCTCCTGGCTCTCCTTGTCGGTGGTCCCCGGGTCGGGACCGACCTCCTGATCGGTGGGCTGGTCTGCCTGCAGGTCTTTCTCGTCGCCTTCTGCGGCCTGGGCGACGGGCCCGCCCTCGGGCTGGGGTGCCTCGCCCTCGACGGGTCCCTCGTCCTGTCCCGGCGCCTTCGCGTCCGGGCCGGTGGAGTCCTCGTCCTCCTCCTGTTCCTGCTTCTCCCGCTCCTGCTCGATGCGTTCGGCCCGGGTCGGCGGCGGGGTGGGGAACGTGGGCGCGGCGGGCTCGGCCGCGCCAGGGGTGAGCTTGTCCGCGGTGGGTACGGCGGACAGGTCCGGGTCGGAGTCCGGCAGATGGTCCTCGGGCTTGATCACGGGCAGGTGCGCGGCCTCCCCGGACCTGCCCGGTTGCTCCTCGCGCCCGGCGACCTCGGCGTCCGCACCGGCTTCGAGGCCGAGCGGGCGCTCTTCCTCGCGGGGCTGCTCCTCGTCCTCGTCCTTCTCGTTCAGGCCGTGTTCGGACAGCGCGCTGTCCGGTTGTGCGGCCTGCTCGTCGACCTTCTCGGGCCGTACGGGCCCGGGCTGCCCCTTGGCCTTCGGGTCGAGTGCCTCTCGTCCGGCACCGGCGGCCGGCTGGGTCGCCTGCTCCTGGCGCCAGCGCTTGTCGGCGCCGGGGGCGCCCGCCTGTGCCGGGTCCTGTTCCTCCCGGTCCCGCTGGGCCTTGCGCTCCTGCCTGGCCTGTTCGGTGCCGTCCTGCCGGGCCTGGGCCCGCTCGTCGGAGGCCTGGTCCACGCGGGCCCGGTCGGCGGCCTGGTTCTCGTCCTCCTGCCGCTGCTTCTGCCCGGCCTGCTGCCGGGAGTGTTCGCGCTCGTCCTCCTGCTCGGTGCGCTGCGCGGCTTCCTGGTCCTCCACGGCGGCGTCCGCGCGGGCCCGGCTGCGGTCGCTGCCGTACTTCTCGTCCCGGTCCCGGGCCTCCTGCCGTTCCTCGCGGGTGTCGGCGGCCTTCCGGTCCTGCGCGCCGCGGCCGCTGTCCTGCCCCTGCTGCCAGTGCAGGCGTTCGACGCCGAGCAGCTCGAACAGGTCGGGCTCGACCTCCGGCGCCCGGGCGGGCTGGAGTTCGGGGGCGCCGCTTTCCCCGGCCTGTTCGGCGAGTTCCAGCAGCCGGTCGAACTCCGGGGTGAGCAGGCGGACTTCGAGCCGGTCGAGTACCGAGTCCTGCAACTGCGGTGACATGCGGGCCAGTTGCATGCGGACACGGCCGGAGAGGTCGGCGGGATCACCGCGCAGCGAGCGCAGCAGCCCGCCCGCGAGCCGGTCCACGAGAGCGGCGGGGTCGACGGCCTCGGTGCGCATCCGGTCCGCGTCCACGGTCGCGTACCGCAGCCAGCCCGGGGTGGCCCGGCCCTCCTCCACCTCCGGGGCGGAGGGCTCCGCCTGCGGCCGTACGAGCCTTTGGGCGGCGGATTCCGCCTCCCGCTCGATCGCCTGCTGCGGCAGGCTCACCGCGCCCGGCTCGCGTCCGGCCCGCAGGGCGCCGAGGCCGTGCGGGTTCTGCACGGTGTGCAGCAGCTCGTGGGCGAGGAGACGGCGGCCCTCGTCCGTGCCGGGCTTGAAGGCGCCCTCGCGGAAGAGGATGTCCTGGCCGACCGCGACCGCGTCCGCCCCGAGCAGCTCCGTCAGCCGTCCGGCGTCACGGCCGGTGTGCAGCCGTACGCGACCGAGGTCGTGGCCGAGCTGCTCCTCCAGCTCCCGTCGCACGCCCGGGTCGAGGGGCTGACCGGCGCCGCTGACGATGTTCTTCGGCTCCGGGGCGCGGGACTTGGCGGCCCGCTCCTTGCGCTTGCGGCGCCGCTGTTCGGCGGCCTGCTCCGCACGGGCGTCCTGGGACCGGGAGTTCACCGGGTCACCTCCCCGTGGCCGCTGAGCCCCTCGTGCACCGCGCGCGCCAGCTCCTGGCCGAGCCGTCGCGCGGACAGCCCGGCGGGCAGCGCCGCGAGACCGCTGAGCACGTCGACGGTCACGGCGCCGTTCGCCGCCAGGGGCACGCCGTGCAGCCGGACCAGCCGGGCCAGCTCGCTCTCGAACGCGGCCGAGACCCGGGCGGGGTCCGCCCTGAAGCCGTCGAGCACCAGTTCGCCGATCTCCACACGGATCGCCGAGGGCCGTCCGCTCACACCCATCCGCGGACCTCCGAGGGCGTCAGCGAGCGCTCCAGCTTGAGATATTCGGTGCGGGCGGCCGCGAGCATGTGCCGCATCTGCAGCCGGTCGCCCTCCTCGGCGGCCAGGAACGCCCCGGACAGGGCGATGTTGCGGATCGAGCCGCCGGCCACGGTGAGCTGGGCGAGCAGACCGGGGTCGATGTCCTTGACCGGGGCCTGCGGCGGCAGCACCCGGCGCCAGATCTCGGCCCGCTCGTGCTCGGCCGGGAAGGGGAAGTCCACGACGAAGCGGATGCGCCGCAGGAACGCGGTGTCGAGGGCCTGCTTCATGTTGGTGGTGAGGACGGCCAGGCCGCGGTAGGCCTCCATCCGCATGAGCAGGTAGCTGACTTCGAGGTTGGCGTACCGGTCGTGGCTGTCCTTGACCTCGCTGCGCTTGCCGAAGAGGGCGTCCGCCTCGTCGAACAGCAGCAGCGCGCCGCCGCGTTCGGCGGCGTCGAAGACCCGGCGGAGGTTCTTCTCGGTCTCGCCGATGTACTTGCTGACCACTTGGGAGAGGTCGACCACGAACAGGTCCAGGCCCAGTTCCTTCGCCATGACCTCGGCCGCCAGGGTCTTGCCGGTGCCGGAGCCGCCCGCGAACAGGGCGGTGACGCCGAGGCCGCGGCGCAGGGTCGCGGCGAAGCCCCACTCCTGGTGGACGGTGGCGCGCTGCCGCACGTGCGCGACGATCTCCCGCAGCACGCTCGTCTGCCGCTCGTGCAGGACGAGGTCGTCCCAGCCCGCCCGTGGCTCGATCCGGCGGCCGAGCTCGTCCATGCCGATCCGGGCCTCGTCCAGACCGGCCCGCCAGGCGAGTTCGGCGGCGTCCAGCTCGTTCTCGTGGGGCAGCCGGCGGCGCACGGCGGACGCGGCGGAGCGCACGATGTGCGGCGGCAGCTGGAACTGGGCTACCAGGGAGCGGAGTTCGGTGTCGTCGAGGTCCGCGACCTCCTCGAACGCGTCGGACCAGAGGGCGAGTTGCTCGTCGTCGTCCAGGCGCGGCACGGCCACGCGGACTCCGTGCGGGCGGTCTGTGCGCAGCGGGTCCTCGCTGGAGACGACGAGGGGTACGGCCGCCCCGGCGAGGAAGGCCTCGGTCGCCGCCCTCTGGTCGCGGTCGAGTTCGCCGGCCTCCACCAGCAGCGCGGCAGGCAGCAGGATCGCCTCCCGCTGCCACAGCCGGGCGAACCGGTCGCGCTCGACGGGGTCGCCCGGAACGTCCTCGGCGCTCATCGCGTACAGCCCGAGCCCCGACCGTGCCGCAGCGGCTGCGGCGATGTCGGCCCGGCTGCGCAGATCGCCGCCGGTCACCTCGACCAGCAGCGGTGCGTCGGGGTTGCGGCCGCCCTCCGTCCAGCCCTCGGCGAGCCGGTTCGCGGCCAGGTCGTACGGCGGCGGCAGCGCGTCCGGCACCGGCGTGCGCCGCAGCTGGCCGTGCAGCCGGGCGTCCAGGTAGGGCGAGGCCAGCAGGAAGTGCAGGATGCGTTCGTCCAGCCGGAGCCGGGAGGTGGTCAGCCGTGTCGCGTCGTCCAGTTCCACGATCCGCCAGCGTCTGAGCGGCGCCACGGGGGTCAGCGCGCTCCAGTGCGGGCCGTCCAGCGCGGCCAGCGCGAGCGAGAAGGTGGGGTACGCCCGCTGCGGATCACCGGCGGCCGCCGCGCACCGGGCGGCTGTCGTGGGCTCGAGTTCGTCGGCGGCGGTGAGCAGGACGAGGTCGCGCTCGAAGGGGGTGAGACCGAAGCAGGCGACGAGCGCGTCGAGCGGTGTGGTGGTCTCGGGTACGGGCAGGACGGCGGTGCCGGGGGCATCGGCCCGCTGCTCGGTGGTGCGCGCCGCGTGGGTGTCGATGCGGGCCAGGACGCGCCGGATCCCGGCGGTCAGCGCCGCGCCTTCGCCGCCCGAGTCGGTCGGGTCCGGCTGGTACGTGCCCATGTGTTCACCTGCCCCCGTCGTGTCGCCCATGCCGGCTCAGCTCTCCGTGCCCTCGTCGCCACCCCGGCGGTCCGTCTTCCGGGCGGCGGGCTGCGTGGACCTGGCGGTGCGGGGCGTGGTCTTCCGGGTGCGCGCCGGGGTCTTGGCCGCGGTCCTGGCAACGGCTTTGGTGGCCTTGTTCCGAGCGGGCTCCTCAGGGGTGACCTCCGCCCCACCGGCAGACGGCTCATCAGCACGCGGCTGACCCCCCGGAGGGACCGGCGCCCCCGGCGCCCCGAACGGCAGCACCCGTACCTCGGGCCGTTCGACCGGCTTCGCCGGAACCGGCGTCTCGCGGCCGTCGATGAAGACGAGGGACGCCCGGTAGACGACCGAGAGTGCGTACGGAGTCTGGTAGAGCATCCCCCACAGCTTCGACGTCTCGTCGACGTCCATCACCGTCGGCGTGAACCGCACCCGCTGCGCCGCCTCCGCGAGGTCGCTGCCCGCCAAGTAGGGCCGCTCACCGGCGAGTTCGATGACGTCCTTGGGCAGGATCGGTATCTCGTGCAGGGTGCGCACCACCGAGCCGATGAGCCGCTGCCCGACCAGTTCGGTCTCGTCGCCGTACGCGCTGATCACGTAGTTCAGGTCGAGCGCGGCGGCGGCTCTGCGCACCAGCGTGCCGTCGGGTGCGCGGGTCGGCAGGTCGTTGCCCCGCTGCGAGGCGTTGGGGGTGACCTGGTAGAGGAAGACGGAGATGGTGGGGTCCGTCGGCGGTTCGGCGGGCGGCTTGCGCGGCTCCACCTTGACCGCCATGTCGATCTCCGGCTGCAGGTGGGACTCGATCAGCAGGGCGAGGGCCTGGCTGACATGGGCGATGGCGAGTGCGTTGCTCATGGCGTCAGTTCCTCGGTTCCTCTCGTGTTGCCGGTCCTGCCGCGCCCACTGCCGGTGCGGCTCACTCGCGCCCCCGTGCCAGGTAGTCGGCCAGGCTCACGGCCGCACCCGGCCGCTGGGCGGGCCGCGCCGGCTGCGGTGCGCCGTTCCTCGGCGGCGTCCGGCCGGCCGTCACCTCCAGCCGGCCGATCTGCACCTGCACCACCTGCTCGGGCGCCCGCGCCGGCCGCCGGGCCGCGGCCTGGCGGATCGCCGCGCGGGCCGCCGTCGCGTCCGCGGCGCTGGGGCGCACTGCCGCGGACACGGAGGCGGGGGGAGCGGCGCCCGTGCCCGGGGGGATGGGCACGGGCGCCGCGATCCGGTCCGCGCCGGATTCCGGGCCTCCCCGCCCGGAGAGGCGCGGCCCGGTCCGGGGCACCGGGCGGGATCCCGGCGCGAGGGGCGCGGCGGGACGCAGCAGCGGTGCGTCGGGCAGGGCGGGCGGGGCGGGGCGCGCCGGCGGCTCGGCGGGGTCCCGCTGCGTACGTACGACGGTCCGTTCCCGTTCGGTGTGCCGCCGGACCTCGGTGGCGGCGGGGCGCGGCGCTTCCCGCTCCGGTACGGGTGCGGGCGTGGCGGAGGGCCACGGCACGGAGTCGGTGGCGTCCGGATCCGCAGTGCGGGCCCGGACCGCCTCGACGCGTTCGAACGGGCCGGGCAGGCGGGGCCGTACCCGGACCGTGTCCGGTCGCGCAGCGGCGGCGTGCCGGGCGATCAGCCGGTCGAGGAAGTCGGGCTCCGCCGCGGGCGCCCGGGAGGAGGACTCAGACATCCGCACACAGCTCCAGGTAGTAGCGGCGCCGCAGCGGGCTGAGCGCCAGGATCTCCGGCTCGCTCCAGCCGTAGGCGGTGGCGAGCAGATGGACGTCGAGGAGCAGGTCCCTGGCCCAGGCGTCCAGTTCGGTCCACAGGTAGGAGGCGATGTCGAGTTCGGCGCGGGTGGCCGTGCCGCACTCGGGGCACCCGATGGTGAGCATCACGTCGGCGCCCGGGTCGGCGGCCTTGACGGCCTCGGCGATCCGCTGCTGCACCGGGGCCGGAAGGGCGTCGGCGGCCTTGGGCGTGCCGTCGTGCGCCGCCGAGACCAGACAGCGGGCGAGCAGCGCGGCGCGTGGGTCCGCGGCCCGGGCCGCGGCCGTCAGATCAGCGGCGGCGGGCAGCCGGAAGGTGATGTCCCAGCCGTCCTGTGTCAGCCGTACGGCCGTCTCCTCCGAGCCGCCGAGGGAGCGGGCGAACTGCCCCGCGTCCAGCTCGAACTCCATGTCCGCGCCGCAGGTACGGCACTCCAGCCGCACCTGCATCCGCTCCCCGAACAGGGCGCGGCGCAGGGCGAACAGGTCGGACTCGCGCTCGCCCAGCGGCACCGCGGGCAGCGCCGCGGCATCGAGGTCCGGGCGCGCCGTGCCGTGCAGCAGCAGGGCGCGCCCGGCGGGCGCCTCGGCGAGCCCCGCCTCCCAGGCGTCCAGCAGCCCGGCCGCCCCGGTGATCGCCATGTGTTCCCCCCGGCTTCCTCACCTCACATCAGGCCGGATTGAGGAAGGAGGGCTCCTCGGGCTCGGGCACCTCGTAGTCCCGCTCCCAGCCCTCGCACTCCAGCTTCAGTGACTGGATGGCCACCGCGTTGGCGTTGGCGTCCAGTTCGCCGAGCACCTGGTACTCGCTGGGCCAGGTCCGGTAGAGCTTGTGCGAGACGGCGACCTGGCCGGCCTCGTTGAGGACCTGGATGACGATGTCCTTGCGGAAGTCGGCGAGGGACACCTCGGAGCCGAGCCCGGCGCCGACCTGCCAGACCTTGTTGGCCCAGCGGTCGAACTCGGGGTCGTGGGTGACCCCGCGCTCCAGGGTTATGCCCTCGAACTCGGAGCGGCCGGGCGACTTGCGCGGGGAGGAGGGGTCGCCGCCGTGCCGGTGCTTGACGACCTCGGTGGTGCGCTTCAGCGGACTGATCTTGCTGATGCCGGCGACCGTACGACCGTCCCACAGGACCAGGAACTTGAAGTTCTTGTAGGGGTCGAAACGATGGGCGTTGACGGTGAACTCTGCCATCGGATTCCTTCAGCTCTCCACGATTCCCGCGGGCCTACAGCTCGAACTGCCCGGACGTCTGCTGGATTTTGACGATCACGAACTCCGCCGGGCGCACCGGTGCGATGCCGACCAGGACGTTGACGATGCCGTTCGCGATGTTTTCGGCGGTCGTGGTGTCGCTGTCGCACTTGACGAAGTAGGCCTCGCGCGGGGTGCCGCCCTTGAAGGCGCCCTGCCTGAAGAGCGTGTGCAGGTACGAGGAGGCGGCGAGCCGGATCTGCTGCCACAGGTTCTCGTCGTTGGGCTCGAACACCACCCATTGCAGGCCGCGTTGGAGGCTCTCCTCGACGTGCAGGGCGAGCCGCCGTACCGGCACGTACTTCCACTCGCTGTCGAGCGCGTCGGCGCCCTGAAGGGTGCGGGCGCCCCACACCGTCGGACCGGTCAGCGGGAAGCTGCGCAGGCAGTTGACGCCGAGCGGGTTGAGCAGTCCGGTCTCCCGGTCGGTCAGGTTGACCGTGAGCGAGTGGACACCGGCGAGCCGGGCCTCGGTGCCGGCCGGCGCCTTCCACACGCCGCGCTCGGAGTCGGTGCGCGCGACGACGCCCGCGATGGCGCCGGAGGGCGGGAAGGAACGCAGCCGCCCGGTGAGCGGGTCGGTGAGCTGGAGGTGCGGGAAGTACAGGGCCGCGTGGTTGCCCCGTACGGCGTCGAAGGCGGCGATCCCGGCGCGCGCCGTGTCCACGCTGACCCAGGTGCCGGGGGCGTCGACGAGCAGGAAGATCCGTCGCTCCTGGCACAGCCGCTGGGCCGCCGACACGACGGTGATCGCGTCCTCGGTCTTTTCGTACGCCGCCAGCTCGGGCAGGACCAGCAGGTTGACGTCGGCGACCTGGCGCAGCGCCTGGATGCCGGTCTTGCCGGCCTCGGAGCCGATGAGGTCGCGCGGTCCGGGCGCCTCGCCGTCCTCGCCGCCCTCCAGCGGGAAGACGGGCGGGTTGACGGAGGCCTCCAGACCGAGGTCGTTGGCGCACTCGCCGAGAAAGCGGACGACGTCGGCGGGGTCGGCGGAGCCCGCGACCACCTGGAGGCGGCGGCCGAAGGCGGTGACCTCGGCGCCGGCGAAGGCGTGCTTGCCCGGGGCGTCGGGCAGGGCGCGCAGTTTGCCTTCGAGCAGCAGCGCCAACTCGGCCACGGACGAGGGGGCTTCGCCGTCGCAGTCGGGGTCGTAGAGGGTGAACTCGCGCTCCACCTCGCCGATCTTGACGGTGAGGTCGACGGCCAGGTCGGGCAGCTGGTGGCCGAACGGCTTGGAGACGGTGCCGGACGGGTCCGGGCGGCCTTCGCCGACGGCCTCGACGCGGATCAGCCGGGAGCCGGCGTTGATCACGGTCGGTGCGAAGCGGTCGTCGGAGGGGTCCATGGACAGACCGGTGAAGCTCTCGCGGGCCTCGCCCCGGGCGTCGTACACGCGCAAGTTGAAGGTGTCGTCGGGGCAGGGCGTGTCCTGGTCGACGGCGACGCGCAGGCCGTTGCCCCACACGCCGGGCTCCTTGGCGTGCACCTCGAGGACCGGGCTGTCGCTGTGGCCCTCGGTGGACTGGAGGGTGACGCAGGCGGCCTTGCCGGTCCCGGCCTTGGTGACGCGGACGATGACGGCGACGGTGCCGCCGTTGCCGAAGAACTGGTGGACCGCGTAGCCGACGGCGCTGCGTGCGCTCAGGCCGCCGAAGCGGCGCTCGAACTCCGCGAAGCTGGTGACGCGTACCGGCTCGTTCAGCGGACCGCGCCGGGTGTGGCCCACGAAAGCCGTCACCGACGTGGTCAGGGTCGAGATGGTGCGGGTGCTGCTGGGAAGCTCTTCGACGTAGACGCCGGGATACGTCGGCTTGGCGGCGCTCACCGCGCTCATCGGCTTTCCCCCTCCTATCCCTGTCTCTGGCACCGGACGAAGACACCAAGAGACGACAGAGGGAGATTTTCCGGACTGGTGCGCCGAGACACCACCCAAACGGGCGAAAGTGACTACGCACCGCTTCAATTCCCCCGTCAGCCCCGTGCGTCGGCCGCACGGTCAAGCGCTCGCTTGCAACCCCTGATGCTCAAGTGCTCAACCCACCTTGTTGCGGCGGGAGTTGAAGCAACAAGGTGCCTTCCGGCCATGCAAAGAAAAGGTTTTGTGAAGGTCAACTCGCGGCACTCACACATCGTTCCCGTGCGCCCCTCGGCAGTGGTGCACAGCTTCAGCACAGCTGACGTGCGGGCAACATCCGCACCCGCGTTCGGGCAAGGCCGACCCACGGCGGACACCGCGCCCTGCGCACCGCGCACGGCTGTGGGCTCCTCGAGGCCTCCTTCACTCGTGCACAATCCGCGGTGGCCGGTTTCGTGAGGGTGCCGTTCCCTCCGGGTGCCCAGGCCGTTGTCAGTGGGCTCCCCTAAAGTTCCCGTCACTTGATCACTGCGGTGCGGGGAGGCACACATGGGGTGGGTGTCGGCCGGCGACTACGAGGTCGCCCTCGACGGCGGGAAGGTGGTGTGCCGCAACGCGGCCGGGCGGCGGCTGAAGTCCGTGCCCGCGAAGCTCATCGACGATCCGGCGGTCGTGGGCCTCAGGCAGCTCGCCGAGTGGCTGGAGCGGCACGAGAGGCAGTGCCTGGCCGATGTGGAGCGGTGGATGGTCCGCTCGCTGCCGGCGCCGCTCTCCGTCGTCGGCCGCGTGTGGCCGGACCCCGCCTGGCAGGCGGCCCTGCGCGACCTCGTCGTCACCGGCGCCGACGGCCGGATCGCCGGCTTCCTGCGGGACGCCGACCCCGAGCGCGGTCTCGGCCTCGTCGACCTCGACGGCGACACCGTCCGCATCGCCCCGGACCTCGTCCGCATCCCGCACCCGGTGCTCCTCGACGACCTTGAGGAACTGCGCGAGTTCGCCGTCGAGCTGGGCGTCGAACAGCGCGCCCAGCAGCTCTTCCGCGAGGTCTGGCACCGCCCGGCCGCCGTCGACGCCGAGGGCACGCAGGTCGAGGAGTACGCGGGCGGCTCGTACAAGGAACTGCGCTTCCTGCACGGCAGGGCCGCCCAGCTCGGCTACCGCGTGCGCGGCGGACACGCGGTGTACTCCGTCCTGGAGGACGGCCGCGGCATCGAGGCCCGCGTCTGGGTCGGCGACTACGACGGCTGGGAGGAGACCGAGACCGGCCCGCTGGTGTGGACCGACCCCGAAGGACGCCTGCTGAAACTCGGTCAGGTGGGGCCGGTCGCCTGGTCCGAGGGCATGCGCATGGCGGCCGCGCTGTACGCCGGGCGGGACATCCAGGACGAGGAGCAGGCGGCATGAACACATACGAAGAGACCACTGCTGCCGCGCTGCTGGACGCCGGCGCCGTCCTGCCGCCGGGCAGCACCGCGCGCGAGGACGCCGACAGCCTCACCGTACGCACCTACACCCACCCCGCCCTGGAGGACCGGCAGGTGGTCCGCCTGGTGCCGGGCACCCTCGGCGAGGCCGAGGACCTGGCGCTGGAGTTCCTGGGCCTCGCCCGCGAACCGGAGGCGCCCGAGGTCGGGCAGGTGCGCAAGGAGACCCTGGGCTTCCCGGCATGGGCGCTGGTGAACGACCCGGCGAACGGCCACCACGCGCTCGCCCTGGTCAAGGACGTCGAGCGGCTCGCCCGCCAGGCCAAGTCCCGCCCGGGCAACGCCAAGGAGGGCTTCGAGAGGCTCGGCGAACGGCTCGGCCGGGCCGTGCCGCACTTCCTGCCGACCTTCTACGAGCAGGCCGCGCGGATCTTCCTGGAGCACGAGAACACCACGTACGCGGCCGCCTTCTTCGGCAAGGCCCGCGAGGCCGAGCGGGTGCACGCCCTCGCCGTGGACGAGGAGCGGCAGCGGGCGGTGTTCCTTGAGTTCGCCTTCGCCGGGGCGCTGACCGTCAAGGCCCTCAAGGAACATGTGAAGGACCTCGCCCGGCGGCTCGACCCGGCCGCCGCGTGGGCGCAGTTCCGGCAGCTCACGGTGGAGCGCTGCGCGGCCGGGATGCCGCCGTACGCCTCACTGCCGCAGGACGCGCGCGGGCTGATCAAGGCGGCGGGCCTGGACCGGAGCACCGAGGAGTGCGCCCTGGTCGCCGATTTGCTCGCCTCGCCCGCCGCCGTCCGGGCGCCCGCGTCCTTCTGGAACTCCTACCGCTCGGTCCTGCCGGTCTTCGCGGAGCGCCGGCCGGCCGTGCGCACCCGGCTGCTGGAGATCATGCCGGCCGGGCTCGGCCGGGAGGTCGAGGACGACGAGTTCTGGCTGACGCTGCTCGCGGAGTGCGGGGCCGAGCGGCTGCTGACCGACGCGGAGGCGGCCGAGGAGTACGGCGTCGATCCCGCCGACTGGCTGAGCCGCTGGGCCTCCTTCCGCAAGCACGGCGGGTCCTTCTCGCGCCGCTCGCCGGCCACGCTGGCGCTCGTCGAGCGCATGGCAGCGCCGCTGCGGGCCGGCGGCCGGGCCGTGGACCTGTTCACCGGTCGCTGGCACGCCGGCGCCGACCTCGACCTGCTGGACCTGTGCGTGGCCGAGGGTGTTCCGCTCACGGTGCCCGGCGCCGAGGTGAACGTGTACCTGCCGCTCACCGACTGGCTGAAGGACACCCGGACCGGCCGCCGGGACCTGGTGGCCGTCGCGGCCGACCCGCGCTTCGGGCGCCTGCTGCACCAGGCCGTCGACACGGTCGGCAAGGACGCGCAGAGCTCCGAGCTGCTGAAGGCCGTCGCCGCCCACCCCGTGCTCTCCGTCGTGCTGCGCGCGTGGCTGGAGGAGGCCGCCGGGGACGTCACGCGCGCGACGGGCCTGCCCGCTGCCCGCAGCGCCCTGGACCGGCTGCGCCCGTTCCGGTCGATCGCCTCCGGGGTCAGCCCGGACGCCGTCGCCCGGGTGGCCGGACACGAGGTGGCGCCGCTGCTCGGCCGCACCCTGCGCGCCGGAATCCTGGACGAGCTGGGCTGGCCCGCCCTCGACGAGGCGCTGGAGCTGCTCGACGCCGAGACCAGGAAGGACGCGGACAACACCCTGACGATCCACGAGGCCTGGCCCGCACTGATCCTGGTGCGCCGGCACAAGGCGGTCGTGGTCGGCCCGGACCGGGTGCTCCTCGGCCACGACCTGCGCCTGCCCCAGGACCTGGACCGCTGGCAGCGCCCCCGGTTCCGCTACGCGGACGGCGAGCTGCTGGTGATGTGGCGGCAGGGCAGCAAGCAGCACGGCTACTGGTCGGCCCGCCCCGCCGAGGTGTTCGAGCTCGGCGGCGAGCAGCTTCCGTCCTACTGGTCCGGGAACGAGGGCGACACCCCCTCGATCCCGCTGCCCGGCGGCGGCCGCGCCACCGGCGGGCGCACCCTGCACGCCGGGGACACGGTGCTGCCGCCGAGCCGTGCCGTGATCGGCGACGGCACCACGCTGTGGCGCCAGGGCAGGCAGGGCCGGGAGACGGTGTGGCTGGAGTACGACCCGGCCACCGGCACGCACGGCCGCGCCTCGCTGCCCGCGCTGCTGCGGTCCGGTATCCGCGAGGACGCCTCCCTGCAACCCGGCTGGTGCGAGGTGCTGCCCCTGCAACCGGGGCTCGAACACAGCCCGTTCGGGACCGACGGCACGGTGCTGGGCCGCTGGGTGCGCCTGGAGGGCAGGGGCGAGGAGGCCCGCAGGACCGCCGGGACACCGGACGGGCGCACCGTCTCCCTGCCGACGGCCGGCAACGGCCGGGCGGGCGCGGTGCCGCTCGGGGCGCTGCGGATGCCCGGGGGCGCCGAGCCGGTCGTCGCGCAGATGCACCGCCAGGTCGGCCTGTTCGCCGCCGACGACACCTCCCGGGGCGACGAACTGGGCCGGGTGACGCCCGGCGAGACCGGCAACGAGTTCGCCGCCGGATCGCGGCTGGTACCGCCCCTCGCGTTCTGGCACGCGCTGCGCCCGCGCGACGAGCAGGGCTCGGCCGTGCTGCGCGCCCTGACCGACGAAGAGGCGGCCGAGGTGCTGCGGGTCACGGCGCTGGCGCTGGCCGGACGGCAGGAGGCGCTGGCTCGCGCCGGCTCGGACGAGGCCGCCAAGGCTGCCGTTCCGTCCGCGGACCAGGTCGCCCTCGGGGCCGTCGCCCTCGCCCTGCCCGGCTGCACCGATGGCCGGCTGCTCGCGGGCATCGCCTGTCTGGTCCGGGTGGCGCTGCGCCTCACCGAGTCCGCGACCGCCTTCGCGACTCCTCCCCGAGAACGGCCGCACAAGCCCAGCGGGACCGAGGAGATGTTCGCCGACTACAGCCCCCGGCACGGCGAGGACCGCGCGCTGAACGATGCCCTCTCCGGTGTCATCGGCATGTACGGCTGGTGGCATGGAGAACGGTGGAGCGTGCTGCGTCAGATCCGGGCGGTGAACCACGTGCTGTCCGGGAAGTCCGCCGAAGGCAAACGACTGCCCGACCGGGAGCAGCTCCCCGCTGTCGGCGGCGGCTGGCTCAGCGACGAGCACACCATCCCCGGGATCGGCATGGTGTGGCCGCCCGTACTGGGTGTCCTGCGGGCGCTCGCCCACCGGGCCGCCTCGCCCGCGCTGACCGAGGCCCGACGGGAGTCGCTGCTCCTGTTGTTCGAGGCGGTCACCGAAGGTCCGCTCCTGTCGGCCGACGGCGTGCTCCGGGAGATCGTCCTGGGCGAGCCACACGACAAGCAGCAGCGGGCCGGCCAGGTGCTGCGCCGTGACGGCCGCACGGTGGTGATCCTCGGCTGCAAGAACATCGACGTCCAGCGGGACCGGGTGAACTGGCTGGCGCTGGACCACGACCCGTCCGGCGCGTTCGGTGCGATCGCCCACTTCACGCTGGAGAGCGAGGTCCGGCACGCCTCGACGGTCTCCGCCGAGGACCTCGCCACACTCGCCCGGCTGGTCCGGGACAAGGGCGCCACCCCTTGGCGGCCCGAGGCACCCGAGGCGCTGGTGGCGGCGACCCACGGCGGACTGGGGCCGCTCCAGTCCACCGCGCTGCTGGCCGGCCTGCCGCACGAGCCCGGCGCCGAGGAACTGGCCACCATCGGACTGAAGCCCCGGCAGTGCGAGTTCGCCGTCGCCCGGGTGAACACCCTGGAACCCGCGGAGCGCAACGCCCTCCTGGGCGCCCTCCTGCCCGCGGATCCCGCCGGCCTGTGGACCTCCGGGCCCGACACGGAGGCCGTGGGCCGGATGTGGGCCGAGCGCTTCGGCTCCCTCGTCCGCGTACCGGAGGAACTCGCCGCCGACCTGGCCGGAACGGGCGCCGGTTACGCCGAGGAGGTGCTCAACCCGACCCGCACCCCCTGGCTCGCCCGCACCACGGTCCTGCGTCCCGACAAGGACGGCAACCTGACCTGGGCGGACCCGAGCGCGATCCCCGGCCGGCACGATCTGACGGCCGCCGTGAACGCCCTGGCCGCGCTGGCCTACGTGCTGCCGTACGGCCACCCGCTGCGCGCGTCCCTGCCCGACGGGCTCGCCGCACTGCGCCACCGCATGACCGACCCGGAGCTGCTGCTCGACCTGGACGTCGAGTGGACCGAGAAGGGCGGCTCGACC
The DNA here is from genome assembly GCF_001513965.1 of Streptomyces cellostaticus. Lineage (GTDB taxonomy): Bacteria > Actinomycetota > Actinomycetes > Streptomycetales > Streptomycetaceae > Streptomyces > Streptomyces cellostaticus. Next base: position 108,184 of record NZ_KQ948031.1, read on the forward strand.
GCCGTCGAACTGCGCAAGGCCTACGGCCTCCCGGCGACCGGGGGCGCCGACGCGCACGGCCTCACCCGGGTCGGCGAGGCGATCGTCCTGCGCCCCTGGTACCAGGACACGGAGACGGTCCTGGTCCGCCCGGCCGCGCTCAGCGGCCCCGACGACGCCGTGTTCGGGCTGCTGGAAGGCCTGGTCGGCGGCGCGCGCGGTCACGGCCTGCGGATGCTGCGCACGCTCCTGGGCGAGCAGCTGGCCCGGGCCGTCGAGGCCGGCGTCGGCACCGAGGGCCCTTCGGGCTACGCCCAGGACCCGACCGTCGCCGCTCCCGCCCTCGTCGCCGAGGTCGCCGCGGCGCACGGCCTGGGCGAGGACGCGGCGGCCCTCTACCTCCAGCTGCTGGCGCTGCCCGATCCGACGGACCGCAACTGCGTCCGCTGGACCGGCTGGAAGCCCGCCCGGACGAAGAAGGCCCGGGCGGAGCTGGCCGCGACGGATCTGGTCGTTCAGGCCAAGCGGTCGCGTGCCGGGCGGACCCTGTTCCTGCCCTGCGGCTGGCGCGACCTGAAGTCGCCCGCGCTGCCGGTGGAGACCTGGAAGGAGGGCCTGTACCCGGTCCTCGGCCAGCGGCGCGCCCTGCCTCTGCTGCCGGTGCCCGAGCTGTTCGCGAGCGCCTGGGACCGCGTCCGCGGCGGGGACGCCCCTGCGTACGAGGAGCTGACCACGCGGGCCACGCGCAGGGGGCGGCGCCGATGACCCTCCGCACACCGACCACCACTCGCACCACCCCGAAGGGCACCAGCCGATGACCACCGTCCTCGCTCCCGACCCGGCCCGTCAGATCGTCCCTCCCGAGGACCGTCACGCCACCGAACTCGCCTTCCTCGCCGCGTACGACACCGGGCCGCGTCCGCCCGCGTGGCGGCTCACGCCGCGGGCCGTGGTCACGTTCGTCATGGGCAGCGGCGGGCAGGCACTGCGGCTGCCCGAGGACGCCGAGGTGCCCGACACGGTGCCGCGGCGCCTGGTGGTGGAGGGCAAGTTCGTCGGCGACCGGGCGCTGGTGGAGCGGTGCGTCGTCACGCTCGCCGGTGAGCGGGGCCTGCTGCTCGTCGGCGAGCCCGGCACCGCCAAGTCGATGCTGTCCGAGCTGCTGTCGGCAGCCGTCTGCGGGACCAGCGGCCTGGTGGTGCAGGGGACGGCGGGCACGACCGAGGACCAGCTCAAGTACGGCTGGAACTACGCCCTGCTGCTCGCGCAGGGGCCCAGCCGGCAGGCGCTGGTGCCGTCGCCGGTGCTCACCGCGATGTCCCGGGGTGCGATCGCCCGGGTCGAGGAGGTCACCCGCTGCCTGCCCGAGGTCCAGGACTCCCTGGTGTCGCTGCTGTCGGAGCGGCGGATCGCCGTACCCGAACTGGCGGGCGGCGAGGACGCGCTGGCGCACGCGGCGCCCGGGTTCAATCTCATCGCCACCGCCAACCTGCGCGACAAGGGCGTCTCCGAGATGTCCGCCGCGCTCAAGCGCCGCTTCAACTTCGAGACCGTGGGCCCCATCGGGGACCTCGACGCCGAAACGGCGCTGGTGCGCAGCCAGGCCAGGGCGTCGGTGGAGCGGGCCGGGGCGCCCTTCCAGGTCGACGACGCCGTGCTGGAGGCTCTGGTCACCGCGTTCCGGGACCTGCGGGAGGGGCGGTCGGCGGAGGGCTGGGAGGTGGAGCGGCCGTCCACGGTGATGAGCACCGCGGAGGCCGTGTCCGTCGCCGGCGCGCTGGGCCTGGCCGCGGCGTACTTCCCCGGTGACCGCGACGTCCTCGATCTGCTCCCGGGCCACCTCCTCGGTGTCGTGCACAAGGACGACCCGGCCGACGCGGCCCGACTGCGCGGCTACTGGGACGGTCCCGTCCGGCGCCGCGCCGAGCAGGGCTCCGCCACCTGGCGGACCCTGTGGGACCTGCGCACGGTCCTGGAGGGCTGACGGCCGTGCCCCACGCTTCTCCCGAGGCGGCCGCCCTGGCCCTCACCGACCCGGCGGCGCCCTACCTGATCGGTGTACGGCACCACGCGCCTTCCCTGGCCGCGGCCGTGCCGGCGCTGCTGGCCGCGGCCGAGCCGGACGTCCTGCTCGTCGAGTTGCCCGCCGAACTGCAGGACTGGCTGCCCTGGCTCGCCCACGAGGAGACCCGGGCACCGGTCGCCCTCGCCGCCGCGCCCGTCGACGCGGGCGGCGGGCCGGCGTTCTATCCCTTCGCGGACTTCTCCCCGGAACTGGCGGCGGTGCGGTGGGCGGCACGTCACGGCGTACCGGTCATCGCCTGCGACCTGCCACTCGCGGACCGGGCGTGGGCCGGGGAGACACCGGCCCACGCGCCCGGCACCGGGTCGGGGCGTGGTTGTGCGCCGGAGACGGGCAGCAGCGCGACCGAAACAGCGAACGGTCCGGCCGGGAGCCGCGGCCCTGCACCACACACGGACGGCAACCCGCCCACGACAACAGACAGCTCCGCAAGCACCAACCCGAGCCGCGGCCCCGCACCACACACGGACAACAACCCGCCCACGACGCCAGACAGTCCCGCAAACACCAGCCCGAGCCGCATCTGCGCACCACACACGGACAACAGCACGGCCACGACGCCGGGCAGTTCCGCAAGCACCAGCGCGAGCCGCGGCCCCGCACCGCACACGGACAACAACCCGCCTACAACAACAGACAGTCCCGCAAACACCAGCCCGAACCGCGGCCCCACACCACACACCGACAGCAACCCGCCCACAACAACAGACAGCTCCGCAACCACCAGCCCGAACCGCGGCCCCACACCACACACGGACAACAACCCGGCCACGACGCCAGACAGTTCCGTCGGCACCAGTTCGAGCGGCGTCTCCGCACCACGCGCGGACAGCAGCGCGGCCACGACAGCGGACGGTTCCGCCGTCGGCGGTCTCGCCGGCGCGCTCCGTTCCCGCCTCACCGGCCGCCCCGGTGACGACCTCTGGGACCGGCTGGTCGAGGCCACCGCCCCGGGTTCGTCGCCGGAGGCCCTGCGGCGGGCCGCGCTGCTCACCGGGTGGGCACTGCGCGCGGACGCGGCGGGCTCGGGCGGGGTGCCGGAGCTGGACCTGCGGCGGGAACGGTGGATGCGGTCGTGCCTGGCCGCGGCCACGGCGAACGGCGAGCGTGCCGCCGTGGTGGTGGGCGCCTTCCATGCCCCGGCGCTGCTGGCGCCGGCCGACAGCGACCACGACCGGCCCGTCCCGGCGGACTCGACGTGGACCACCTCCCTCATCCCCTACACCTACGCCCTCCTCGACGAGCGCTCCGGATACCCCGCCGGTATCCGGGACCCCGAGTGGCAGCACAGGGTGCTGGAAGCCGCCGGTGACCCCGCTGCGCTGGAGGAAGCGCTGACCGGAGCGGCCGTACGGGTGTGTGCCGAGCTGCGGGCGCTCGGTCACCCCTCCGGGCCCGCCGACGCGCGGGAGATCGTACGGCTCGCCGGTGATCTGGCCCGGCTGCGGGGGCTGCCGGCGGCGGGCCGGGGCGAACTGGTCGAGGCCGTGCAGACGGTGCTCGCGCAGGGCGAGCCGTACGGGCGGGGTCGGGCCGTCGCACAGGCGATGGAGAAGGTGCTCGTCGGCAGCCGCGCCGGCCGGCCGGCGCCACAGGCGCCGCGCAGCGGGCTCGCTCCCGCGGTCGAGGCCGAAGTCGCCGCGCTGGGCCTTCCCGGCCCGGCGGACTCGGGGCCCGGCACCGCCCGCGACCTGCGCCTCGACCCGCTCCGCTCCGACCTGGACCGCCGTCGCGAACTCCTGCTGCGCCGCCTGACGGTGTGCGCGGTGCCGTACGCGGAGCCCAAGCAGGTCACCGGCGCGGGCGGTGCCGAGGCGCTGACCTCCCGCTGGGAGGTGCGCTGGACGCCCGCCACGGCGGCCATGCTGACCGGCGCCGGTGTCCGCGGGGTCACCCCTGCCCAGGCCGCCGAGGGCCTGCTGCGCGAGCGGCGGCGCACCGAGCGGGACGAGGGCGGGCCCACGGGGGCACAGGCCCTGCTCGGCCTGGAGCAGGCGGCGGAGTGCGGGCTGCCGGGCCTGACGGACGAACGGCTCGACGACACAGCCGACGTCCTGCCGAACTCCGGCACGCTGCCCGAACTCCTCGCCGGACTCGCCCTGTTGGACCGGCTGAGCGCCGGACACATCGCGGGACTGCCGGCCGACGAGGAGCGTACGGCACGGGCGGCGGCCGTGGCCGAGCTGCTCACCGCCGCCGCCGTGCGCCAGGTCGACGGCCTCACCGGTTCCGAGGACCCGGCCGACGCCCACGCCCTGCTGGAACTCGCCCACCGGGCGGACCTGTTGGGGGGAATCCGGCTCACCGACGCGCTCGCCCGGCTGGCCGCCGACGGTTCGCCGTTGATGCGCGGCGCCGCCGGAGCCGTCCGCGTGCTGCTCGGGCACGAGGATCCGGGCGGCTTCGGTGACCGGGTGGCGTCCTGGGTCGACGGGGCCTGCGACCCCGAGTCCCGCTCGGCGCTCTCCGCGCGGCTCACCGGACTGCTGACCGCCGCGGGGCAGTTGCTGGAGTCGGCGGCACCCGCGCTGGAGCCGCTGCTGAGCCGGGTCTCGCAGCTGTCCGACCGGGACTTCCTGGACCGGCTGCCCGCGCTGCGGGGCGGCTTCGACACGCTCAGCCCGGCCGCGCGCGGCCGGCTCCTGTCCACCGTCGAGGAGCGCCTGGACGAGCGCCACCTGGCCGACACCGGCGCCGTCGATCCGCTCGCGCTGGCCGTCTGGACCCGGGCCGACCTCGCGGCCCGCGAAGCCCTGGACGCGTGGGGGCTTCTTCCGCCGCCCCGGCGGCCACAGGCACCCTCGGCCACCGCCGACGCCCCCGGCGCCCCCGGCTCCGGCGGGGACCACCGGCTTGCGCCGGCCGACCGATGGCGTCTCGTACTGGGCCGCCGCACCGACCAACTGCCCGCGTCCGCCCGTGCCTTGGCAACGGCGCTGGACGAGCTGTACGGCAGCGGACGCGGCGAGGGGTGCCGGGGCGACCTCACCGGTCCGGGGGGCGGCGCCGGACGGGAGGCGCCGTATCCCGGGGTGCGGGAGTGGTCCGAGGAACTGGCGGCGCTGTTCGGACCGGGCATCCGGGAGGAGGTGCTGGCGGCGGCCGCCGCAGCGGGCCGGCCGGACGTGTTCGCGGAGCTCGACCCGGACACCGTACGGCCCTCCGTCGACCTGCTCCGTTCGGTGCTGCGGCACGCGGGCGGGCTGCCGGAGGCCCGGCTGGCCGCGCTGCGTCCGCTGGTCCGGCGCCTGGTCGACGCGCTGGCCCGGCAGCTGGCCACGCGGCTGCGCCCGGCCCTGCACGGCACCGCGCTGCCCCGCCCCAGCCGGCGCCCGGGCGGCGGCCTCGACCTGCCCCGGACGCTGCGGGCCAACCTGGCGACCGCGCGCCGCGCCCCGGACGGCACGGTCCGGGTCATTCCCGAGCGCCCCGTCTTCCGCACCCGGGCCCGAAAGACCGCCGACTGGCGGCTGATCCTGGTCACCGACGTGTCGGGGTCCATGGAGGCGTCCACCGTCTGGGCGGCGATCACGGCCTCCGTACTGGCCGGGGTGCCCACCCTGTCCACGCACTTCCTGGCCTTCTCCACAAAGGTCATCGACCTGACCGACCACGTCGAGGACCCGCTGTCGCTGCTGCTGGAGGTCAGCGTGGGCGGCGGCACCCACATCGCGGCCGGGCTGCGCCACGCGCGGGAACTGGTCACCGTGCCCTCGCGCACGATCGTCGTGGTGGTCAGCGACTTCGAGGAGGGCTGCCCGCTCGGCGGACTGCTCGCCGAGGTCCGCGCCCTGGTCGGGGCCGGCTGCCAGGTCCTCGGGTGCGCGAGCCTGGACGACTCCGGCCGGCCTCGGTACTCCACCGGGGTCGCGGGTCAGTTGGTCGCCGCGGGGATGCCGGTCGCCGCCCTCAGTCCGCTCGAACTCGCCCGCTGGGTAGGGGAGAAGATCGCATGAGCCAGGAACATGTGAGGCAGGATCGTGTGAGCCCGGCTCTGCCCCCGGTCGCCCCGGCCGTGACCGCCGAACTCGTCGCGGCCCTTACGCCCCGGCTGCGCAAGCGGCTCGACGCGGGCATCGCCAAGCTGGCCGGCCGCCCGGCCGTCCGCGACGGCGACATCGTGCGCATCGCCGTCGACGACAGCACCGACGTCGAACTGCACGCCCCCGGTGGCACGGTGACCAGCGCGGACGCCGTCCGCTGCGGCTGCCTGCTGGCCCCGGACTGTCTGCACCGCGCCGCGGCGGCCTCGGCGGCACCGATCGCGGAACCGGCCACGGAAGCGGCCACGGAAGCGGCCACAGCGGCCCACTGCGAGGATGTGGCCGCAGGTGCACCGGCACTGCCGGACACGGAGCGGCCCGAGCGGGCCACCCCGGAGCAGTGCGCCGCCGCCCGTGCCCTGCACAGCGCCGCGACCGCCGTACTCGAAGCCGGTACGGACGGTTCCGGGGCGGTGCTCCAGGCGGAGCTGCTGCGCGCCGCCCACACCGCGCGGCTCGCGGGGCTCCCCCGGGCCGCCGCCACGGCCGTCTCCGTGGTCACCGCGTTGCGTGCGGCCCGCTCCGCCGACCCGGCGTACCGCCTCGCCGACCTCGTCGGCGCGCTCCGCGACGCCCTGTCGGCGGCCCACCGCATCCCGCACGCCGAGGGCCCGGAACTGACCGAGTTGCGCGGCACGGTGCGGCAGCCGTACCGCCCGGACGGCTCGCTGCGGCTGTACGGCCTCTTCTCCGAGCCGGTGCTCACGGCGAGCGGGTATGCGGGCGCCGTCACCTGGACCGCCGATGCCGAGGGCCGCCTGTACCAGGTCTCGGACGTGGCCCCGGGCGGCGGCGGGCGGGCCGTGGGCGCGGCCGACCGGGCCGTACGCGTCGGGGACACGGCGCTGACCCACCGCGAGCTGTCCCGGGCCGGGCTCGCGGTGTCGGGTGCCACGGTGTCCCCGGCGGGGCGGCTGGGCGCGGGCGCGGGAGTACGGGCGGTCCGCGCGTCCGGTGCCGACTGGCGCGCGGAGCCCCTGGACCGGCTCTGGACGGTACCGGCCGCCGAACAGGTGGCCCGTGCCCTGACCGGGGGCGCCGGCCTGCTCTTCCTGGAGGTCACCCTCGTCGGCACGCTCCGTGACGCGGCGGGCGACTGCCTCTTCGCCGACTGCGCAGGCATCCGCCTGCGGCTGACCGCCGCCCACGACCACCCGGCGCTCCCTCACCGCGACAACCTGCGCCTGCTGGCCGCCGCCCGGGGCAGCCGGCTCCGGATCGTCGCCCGGCTCACCCCGGCCCCGCACCCCCGGGCCCTACTGCTGGCGACCGAGCACCCCACCGTCCCCGGCACCCGGGTCGACGCCGGCCTCGACCGGCTGCAGCACGCCGACCTGCCGACCGCGCCCGCCGCCCCCGCGCCTCCGGCCGCCGCGCCCACACCCCAAGAGGCCCCCGTGCACCTGCTGCGTCGCCGGGTGCAGCAGGCGGCCTCGGGCGGGCGGCTCGTGCTGTCCTTCTCCGGGAACACGGCCGCCGACGTCCAGCGGCTGAGCGGCCACGGTCTCGCGACGGCGGGTGACCTGCTGGACGAACTGCACGCAGCCGCGGCGGAGCGCTCACGCGATGTCTTCGGCCGTCTCCTCCCGGCGGACACGGACCGGTTCGCCGGTGCCTGGCTGGCCGCTGCCCGCTACGCGGAAGAGGTGGACCGCGCGCTGTGCGCCGCGGCCTGGGGCGCCTGAAGCGGACGGGACGCGGCACCGGCCGCCGGGCGGGCCGGTTCAATCCAAATAGGCGCCATCGACGTACTCAACAAGAGAGCCGCAACCGCTGTGAGCTGCGCGAGATCAGGGAAGGAAGCGTGCATCCATCATGCGAGCACAACACGCGAGGCGTCTCGCCACGGTGTCCGCGGTCGGCATCCTGATGGCCGGCGGCGCTGCGATCGGCACAGCGGGCCCGGCCGCGGCAGCTCCCACGGTGCACACCCATGTGACTACCGACTGGTGCGGCGACTGGGGCGACTGGAACGGCCGCTGCTTCGACCACCACCGCTTCGACCACCACGGGTTCCGCTTCGACCATCACGGGTTCCGCTTCGACCATCACCACTTCTTCTTCAACCGCGGAGGTGTCATTATCATCGTGCTCTAGTGCTCCCTTGTGACATGGCATCGAGTCAGGGCCGGGTCGCGTAGCAGGTGGAGGCATGCTCTCCTGGGAGTATCCGCAGGAGTACACGCCGATGCGCCACAGCCGGACCTCCACCGCCCGCTCGGCCCGGGCGCCCGCGCCGACCGGAGCGGGCGGCGGGTTGCTGTCGGCGCGGGATCTCGCGGCCGCCTGGTTCCTGGTCGTCCTGATCGCTGTGCCCGCCTGGGCGCTGACGATCGGGCAGGCCCGGGACATGGGGGTCGAGCCCGGCACGATGGGGGTGGAGCTGCCGCTGTTCCTGCTGCTCTGGGTGACGATGATGGCGGCCATGATGCTGCCGTCGATGGCGCCGGTGGCGATCACGTGGGTGCGCGGGATCGGCCGGCAGTCCTCCGGCTGGTCCCGGGCCGCACGCACCGTCGAGTTCGTGGGCGGATATCTGCTGGTGTGGACCGCCTTCGGACTGCTCGCCTACGCGGCCCTGGCCTTCACCGGGGGCCTGGTGGACGACCGTCCCACCGCCGGACGCTGGATCGGCTCGGCCGCCTTCCTGCTCGCGGGTCTGTACCAGCTCGGTCCCCTCAAGTACGTCTGCCTGCGGCACTGCCGCGACCCCATGAGCCATCTGATGCACTACGCCGGCTTCCGGCAACCGGCCCGCGACCTGCGGGTGGGCCTCCACCACGGCACCTACTGCGTCGGCTGCTGCGCGGGACTGATGGTCGTCCTCGTTCCGCTCGGTGTGATGAACGTGGCGGCGATGGCCGGACTGGCGGTGGTGATCTTCGTGGAGAAGCTGTGGTCCCGGGGCCCGCTGCTCGCCCGGATCGTGGGGGTCACCTTCCTCGTCCTGGCCGTACTGGCGCCGTTCCAGTACTGGCTCCTGCCGGGGCTCCAGGGCTCGATGCCGTCGATGGACGGCATGTGACCCACTCGGCCCACCGACTCACCTCGCCCCAGTGGACCGGCTGGTCCGCCAGGCTGCCCGCCGCACGCACCTCGACAGCGACGTCGCGGAGAACACCGTCGCCAGAAGCCGCGGTGCCTCGCCGGCGCTCATGACGGGCGTACTCGTGTATGAAGCCGGTCAGATACGGCCGGCGCCTGTCCCTGCGCGCTCCTCGCTGCTGAAGACGTAGTCGGCCGTCTCGCCGTACGACGCCTCGTAACTGAGCCCGAAGGCGTCGGACCGCCCCGTGGTCCTGCCGACCTCGAATTCGGACGCAAACCCGAACATCGCGTTCTTGACCTTCGTCGCACTGCCGTCGGGGCCGGTCAGCGGCTCGTAGGAGAGTTCCGTCCTGCCCTCGACCGTGAAGCCGGGACGGTCCCCGTCCGTGAGGGAGACACCGGCCCGCTCCATACCCAGGTACTCGCCGTAGAACTGCGAGAGCTGGCCGAACGGCCCGCCTTCCCGGCCGGACAGGATGCGCTCAAGGGCGTCGGCCTGCTCGTCGGTGGCCGCACTGTCCACGACCAGCCCGACCTTCCAGTTGCCGGAAGACAGGTTGGACGGGAAGTGGTTGTAGAACGCGAAGTCGACACCGGACAGGTCCAGGCCGTCCAGGTTCCCGTCGGCCACATGGAACACGGCGGTGCCCAGGCACTCGGTACCGCCCTTGGCGTCCCGGGGCTGGCCGTCGTACGGGCAGCTGCACAGCACCGCGCAAGAGCAACCGGCCACGTAGGTGCCGGATATCGTCCATGACATGGCTGCTCCCCTTTTCCGATGGTGATGGCGGCGAGCATCGTCGTCTGTACTTTTACGCTAGACCTGTCAAATAGGCATGTAAACGCCGTTACTGGGCACACCGGCCGACACGCTCGGTGAAGGGCGAGGACGTGTGGATCACGCTGCCCGGTCCCGGACGGCGCTGTCACTTTCCCCAGATCTTCCGGTACGCCTCCTGGTAGCCCGACGGGTCCCAGGTCGTGGCGCCGTGGCCGTTGTCAGCCGTGGTGATGTGGACGGGGGCCACATATCCGCTGGCGGGACGGCCGGAGAAGGCGCGGTTGAACTCGTCGACGATCTGCCAGCCCTGCAGGGACAGCGGCTCGGGCACGGTGGCCGCCTGGTACTGCTTGTTGTTGACGCGCTGGAAGGCGGACGGGTCGCCGTCCCCGGCGCCGATGTTGAAGGGCGGCCCGGAACCCTTCCTGCCTGCGGCGCGGAAGGCCGGGGCGGCATCGGCGAAGTACAGGTCGTTGATGGCGACGGAATACGTCCACCGGGCGGGGAAGCGGGACAGGAGCGAGGAGATCTCCTGGGGTGTGCGGCTGCTCGCGTCCGGGATCGGGATGTTCTCGTAGGCCAGCAGCTTCACGCCCGCACAGGTGGCGAGCTCCTTCCTGATCAGTTCGGACTTGTTCTTGGCAAAGGGGATCGAGGCGTCGGTGAAGAGCACGACCCCGGCTCTGCCGTTGGAGCTCGCGATGATCCATTGCGCGCTGGCTGCGGCAACGTCCTCGACCTTGGTGGTGATGTTGGTGAAGAGCTCGGGCCGCCGACTGGGGCCGGGGGCAGCGACCGCGTGCCAGCCGATGAGCGGGATGCGTGCCGCGCCCGCCCGCGCGACCTGCTGCGAGGTCGAGTCGGGGTCGAAGCCTCCGATGACGATGCCCGCGGGCTTGAGAGCCACGGCCTCGCTCATCGCCGCCTGGATGCCTGCGGGGGTACCGCCGCCGTCGATCACCCGGACGTTCCAGCCGATGACCCGCGCGGCGTCCCGCGCACCGTCGGCGGCGCCCGCGACTCCGGGATTGGTCATGGTCTGGGCGACGTAGACGATGGTCTTGCCGGCCACCGCCTTGGGGCCGCTGGTCGGCCCGTTCCACGGGATGTCGGTCCGCTCCGCCCGGCCGACGGCGGCCTGGGCCCTGGCGTGGGCCTCGGGGCAGCCGCTCGGCCCCGAGGTGGAGACCCCCGGGCCGCTGGAGGAGCCGCGCCCACAGCCTGCCAGGACGGTGGCCGCGACCAGCAGGGCGGTGGCGGCGGACCGGGGCTTGAGGACGCCGGGGGTGGCCTTGCGGTTGCGGTGCACAAGAGCTCCTCGCTGAGGGGTGGGCGCAAGGACGCGCCCTGGGCGCGGTGGTGATGCACGCGGCGTGGGTCATGGAGCGCTGCCGGCCGGGCCGCCGTCCGGGGAGGACGGCGGCTGCGGTGACCCGGCGGGTGAATCGCGGGCGGCGACGGCACCGGTGCGCAGTCGCCGGCGGGCGGAGTAGCCGGCCAGGCCGACGGCGAGCAGCAGGGTGCCGCCGTAGAACAGCGGGACCGTCCAGAAGTCAGCGCCCATCTGGGCGATGCCGGTGAGTCCGACGGCGAGGACGGCGACGGCGACGAGGGTGCCCATGGCGTTGGGGCGGCCGGGTTTGATCGCGGTGGAGCCGAGCAGGGCGCCGGCGAAGGCGGGCAGCAGGTAGTCGAGGCCGACGCTCGGATTGCCGATCTGCTGCTGGGCCGCGAGCAGTACTCCGGCGAAGCCGACGATCAGCCCCGATGCGGCGAAGGCGTAGACGGTGTATCTGCGGGTCGGGATGCCGACGAGGTCGGCGGCGCGCGGGTTCGATCCGATGACGTACAGGTACCGGCCGAGCGGCAGCCGCTCCAGCACCAGCCAGAGGGCGACCGCGAGTGCGAGCACGTAGAAGGCGGGGAGCGGAAGGCCCAGGAACGTGGAGTCGTAGAGGCCGGTGAAGGCGGCGGGGAGGCCCTGCGGGCCGGGGACGATCCGGCCGCCGCCGGTGGTCCAGCCGGTCACGGCGTACAGCATGCTGCCGGTCCCGAGCGTGGCGATGAAGGAGTCGATCCGGCCGAACTCGACGATCACACCGTTGAGCACACCCACGACGGCCCCTCCGACGATCACGGCGAGGCAGGCGAGCGGCCAGGGCCACCCGTCGTTGACGAGGAGCTGCATCACCATGACGTGCGCCAGGCCGAGGCCGTAGCCGATGGAGAGGTCGAACGCGCCGGTCACGATGGGGACCATGGCGGCGAGGGCGAGGACGGCCGGGATCGACTGGGTGGACAGGATCGAGTCGACGGTGTCCAGGGTGGGAAAGGTGCGCGGCAGGGTGAGGGAGAAGGTGAGGCAGAGCAGGGCAGTGAGGGCCAGGAGGCCGTAGGCGCCGATGAGGTGCCCGGCCGGGCCGCGCGGCCCGCCTCGTCGGCCGGGTCGGCTCAGCGGGCCCCGGCGCTGCGGGCGTGGCCGGGGCGAGGACGGGGAGGGCGAGGCGGTCACGGGTTCGTCGCGGTTCCGGAGGAAGGCATGGCCGAAGCCGCCCGGGTGAGCCCCGCGGCCGTGAGGGCCGGACCGCTCAGCTCGGCGGTGACGGTTCCGCGGACGAAGACCAGGGCGCGTCGGCACACGCCCGCGACCTCCTCGAAGTCGGTGGAGATGAGGAGGACCGCGAGGCCGGCGGTCAGCGCCTCGTCGAGCAGCCGGTGGATCGCGGCCTTGGCACCGATGTCCACGCTCGCCGTCGGTTCCTCGAGGATCAGCAGACGCAGGCCCACCCGGAGCCACCGGCCGATCATGACTCTCTGCTGGTTTCCGCCGGACAGGGTGGCGATGGGGGCCTCGCTGTCGCGGGGACGTACCGAGAACCGTTCGAGCAGGGTGGCGGCCTCGGCGCGTTCCTGGCGGGGGCTGATCCAGTGCAGGGCCGGCAGGCCGCCCGCTCGGGGGTTGGCCAGGAGGTTCTCCCGTACGGTCAGCTCGGCCAGGCAGCCTTCCCGCTGTCTGTCGCCGGGCACGAGGGCGACACCGAGTCCGACGGCGTCGGCGACCGTACGGGGGCTGTAGCGGCGGCCGCCGAGCAGGGCACGCCCGCCGAGGAGGGGCCCGGAACCCGCGAGGGCTCGCGCCAGGTCCATGTGTCCGGCGCCCGAGAGGCCGACCAGGCCCAGGACTTCCCCGGCCCTGAGCTCCAGGCTGACCGGTCCCGCGCCGGCGGTCCGTACCCCGTGGAGGGTCAGGACGGCCGGGCCGCCGGCGGGGACCGCGGCGGGGCGGTGCTCGGTCGGCTCCTCGCCGGTGATGTCGTGCACCAGGCGGGCAGGGCTGTGGCCCGCCAGCGAGCCGTGGCTGACGAGGCGGCCGTCGCGCAGGACGGCGAAGGTGTCCGCGACCTCGTACACCTCGTCCAGTCGGTGGCTGACGTAGAGGATGCCGTGCCCCCGGTCGCGCAGGGCGTGCAGGACGCGGAACAGCCGGGCGCAGTCGGCGGCGGGGAGGCGGGCGGTCGGCTCGTCGAGGACGATGAGCCGCGCCCGCGACGCGAGGGCTCGGGCGATACCGACCAGGGAACGCTCGGCCGGTGCGAGGTGTGCGATCGGCGTGCCGGGATCGAGATGTGCGGCGACGATCCGCAGCGCCTCGGTGCAGTGCTCCCGGGTGCGCCGCCAGGAGATCAGTCCGGCGCGGCGCTGATACCCGGTGCTCAGCGCGATGTTCTCGGCGACCGTCATCCACTCCACGAGTCCGAGGTCCTGATGGATGAAGGACATGCAGCGGGAGGCCGCATGGCTGCCGAGCGGGTGGCCGTCCACCGTGATCCGCCCGTAGTCGGCGTGGTGGACGCCGGCCAGCACCTTGATGAGGGTGGACTTTCCGGCTCCGTTGGGGCCGAGGAGGGCGAGGACGCTGCCGGCGTGGACATCGAGGTCGACCCCGGCCAGCGCGAGCGTCCCGCCGAACCGCTTGCCGAGCCCGCGGATACGAACCAGAGGTTCCCTTGCGGAGGGCGGGACCGAGGCAGAGGTGTCGTGAGCGTCGTGCACGGACAGCTCCGGGGGTCGGACTGGCGAGTTCTTCCCGACAGGTATCAGTGATACTAGCGGCCAATATCACAGCATTTCAGACATCTCGCCGCTCGCTGTGACTCCAACGGATCAGTGGCCCGCCTCAGACCCCGGCGAGCCCGCACTCGGCCCAGATGACCTTGCCCTGAGGGTTGTAACGCGTGCCCCAGCTCTGTGCCAGCTGCGCGACGAGGAACAGGCCGCGCCCTCCCTCGTCGGTGGTGGCCGCACGGCGCAGGTGCGGGGCGGTGTTGCTGGTGTCGGAGACCTCGCAGATCAGGGTGCGGTCGTGCAGGAGCCGCACCCGGATGGGCCCGGCACCGTGCCGGATGGCATTGGTGACCAGCTCGCTGAGCATCAGTTCCGCGGCGAACGCGGCCTCGTCGAGTCCCCAGTCGGCCAGCTGCCTCAGGGCGGCGGCGCGCACTTCGCTGACCAGGGCCGGGTCGGCGGGCAGGTCCCAGGTGGCGATCCGCCGGGGGTCGAGGGCATGGGTGCGGGCGACGAGCAGGGCGATGTCGTCACAGGGGTGGGCGGGCGCCACGGTGTCCAGCACCACCTGACAGGTCTCCTCGGGTGCGCGCTCCGGGTGGGCCAGGGCATCGCTCAGTTGCTCGAGGACCTGGTCGACGTCGCGGTGCCGGTCCTCGATGAGCCCGTCGGTGTAGAGGACCAGCTGGCTGCCCTGGGGGAGGTGCATCTCGACGGCTTCGAAGGGCAGGCCCCCGAGGCCGAGAGGGGGTCCGGCGGGCAGGTCGGGGAACGACACGGTGCCGTCGGGGGCGACCAGCGCGGGCGGGGGGTGGCCCGCGCGGGCCATGGTGCACTGCTGCGTGGTCGGGTCGTAGATGGCGTAGAGGCAGGTCGCGCCGACGATGCCGACGCCGTCGGCGGCGGGATCCTCCCGGTCCAGGCGTGCCACGAGGTTGTCGAGCTGGATGAGGACTTCGTCCGGAGGGAAGTCGAGTTCGGCGAAGCTGCGTGCGGCGGTGCGCAGCCGGCCCATGGTGGCGGCGGAGAGCATGCCGTGGCCGACGACATCGCCGACGAAGAGGCCGACGCGGGTGCCGGACAGGGGGATGACGTCGTACCAGTCTCCCCCGACGTCGGATTCGGCGGGCAGGTAGCGGTGGGCGACCTCCACGGCGTCCTGTTCGGGCAGACCGTGCGGCAGCAGGCTGCGCTGGAGGGCGAGGACCATGGTGCGTTCGCGCGTGTAGCGCCGGGCGTTGTCGATGGACAGTGCGGCGCGGCTGGCGAGCTCCTGGGCCAGCGAGCAGTCGTCGTCCCCGAACGGGGCGGGGTTCTGCGCCTGCGCGCGGTAGAAGGAGACGACGCCCAGGACGACACCCCGGGCGACCAGGGGCACCGCGATGAGGGAGTGGACGTGGCTCAGCAGCTGCTCGGTGTGCTCGGGATCGTGCGCGAGCCAGCCCGCGGCGACCTTCAGGTCCGGTTCCAGCACTGCCTGCCCGCCGGCCAGACACCGCAGCTGGGGCGTGGCCGGGCCGTAGTCGGCCTGCTTGCCGACGGGCATGAAGGGACAGTCGTCGCGGATGCCGTGGACCACCGCGCGGCGCAGGTCGCCACGCGGGTCGGTGGACTCCTCGCCGTGCAGTACGGCCTCGGGCAGGTCGATGGTGACGAAGTCGGCCAGTCGCGGTACGGCCGTCTCGGCGAGTTCCTGGGCGGTGCGGCGCACATCCAGGGTGGTGCCTATGCGGGCGCTGGCCTCGGACAGCAGCTCCAGGCGGCGGCGCGCGGCCAGGGCGTACATCCCCACGTGCGGCTCCCCCACCATCACCAGCCCTCGCGTGGGGGGCGGGGAGCCGAGGTGATCGTCCGTCGCGCCGTCGACGTCGGCGGCCGTGGCGACCCGGCCGGGGGCAGTGCCGGAAAGGTGCCCGGGCGACGGGGGGCGGCCGGGATGCCCGGGCGCCGCGACGCCGGAAACGGCCACGGATCGCAGGGAGACGCCGGCGACGGCAGGCTCGGCGGGGAAGCCCGGCGGCTGGTCGATGTCGTACGGGGCGGCGAAGAGCTCGCGCGGTGCGGGGCCGTGCAGGACGGCTTCGATGGCGACGCCCTCCACTCCGGAGGCACTCGTCATCGGACGGCTCACGAGCGTGACCAGTCGGCCGGCCGGCAGGGACACCTCGACCGCGGCCCGCTGCGCGCAGGAGATCAGCTCGGCGGCCCGCTCCATGAGGATCGCCCGGTCATGGGGATGCAGTTCGAGAGCCAGCGCGTCCACCGCGATGCCGCGGTGCGGGGCGGCTGCTCCGGTGGCCAGATACGCCCGCAGCAGAGCGCGCTCACGCGCGGAACTCTGCCCGAGAAGCCGCCGCTCGATGGCCCCGGCCGCCTTGCGTATCACGGTGGACAGCGCCGGGTCGTCGGCACTGCGCGGATAGCCGAAGCACAGGACGCCCTCGATGCGGCCGCTTAGTGGGTCGCGAACGGGAAGCGCGCGGCAGGCGGCGCCCTGGGAGCGCTCGGCGAAGTGTTCGGCACCGTAGACCCGGATGAGCTGCCGCTCGGCCAGGGCGAGGCCGATGCCGTTGGTACCGGCGACCTGCTCGGCGAACACGAACCCCGGAACGCTCTGGATCGCCGGGAGGCTTCTGGCCAGCGACGCCTCTCCGAAACGGCGCAGCAGAACCGTCCCGCTCGCGTCGGCGACGCAGATGTTCATCGCGCTGCCGGCGAACCTGGACTGGAGCCGGTCGAGCACCGGCACGGCCGCGCGGATGATCCGCTCGTCCGGGTCGATGTCCTCCCGGAAGGGAAGGTCGGACTGGTCCGGCGACAGCCCCAGTGACCTGCAGCGCTGCCAGGAACTCAGGATCGGCGTCCGCACACCCGCCGCGACCGGTTCCCCCTGGAGGAACCGCTCACGGAAACGAGCGGGTCCCATGCCGCCTCCCGCACGCCCCGCCGGTATCGGTTCACCGCCGGACCGCATCACGCTCCGCCTCACTTCCACCTCAGATAATCCTCATATAGGAAATATCTGGCATTGACGAGGATACGGACATTGGAGACGCGAGTCACGATTCACCAGGTCCGTGCCGACGGCAACCGGGCGGGAGGGCTCGTCAGAGGACCGCGACCGGATTGACGGGCGAGCCCGTCCCGCCCGGCACGTTCAGCGGCGCCACGACGAGCAGGAACTCGTACCGCCCCGCTTCGGCGGTCGCGGCGGAGAGTTCCTCCAGGTCGAGGTTGTCCAGCAACGGCACCCCCATCGCGGCCACGGCCAGGGCGTGCACCGGCGAGTGCACGCCGTCCACGGGCGAGGGCCGTACATCGCTGTCGCCGTCCGAGCCGAGCAGTGCGATGCCGCGTTCGGCCAGCAGGGGTACGGCGTCCACGTGGAGGCCCGCGCTCGCGGTGTCGGCGTCCCAGGCGCCGAGTGTCTCGCGGCGGCGGGCGTGCCCGGTGCGCAGCAGTACCGCGTCGCCCTCGCCGATCGTCACATCGAGCGCCTTCTCCGCGGCGGCGATGTCACCGGCGTGCACCGCCTGTCCGGGCTCCAGCCAGCCGACGCCGAGGACGGCGGGCAGATCGAGGAGCACACCCGTCGTGGCGAGGGGCCCGAGCGCGGAGACCGCACCGAAGCGGGCGCCTGCGGCACCGACGACCTCGCGTGCCGTCCGACCGTCGTAGAGCTGCCCCCGGTAGGCGATGTGGCACAGCGCGTCGAGATGGGTGACCGCCTTGCCGTGGTAGTCGGCGGCGATGAAGTCCTTGTGCGTGGAGGGTTCCGGGCTCTCCACGTCCCCGACATCGGTCATGTGGTGCAGGGCGGGCCTACGGTTGTCCGGGCCGGGCCGGGTGTTCCAGGGCAGCGCCATCGGGACGACCGTCCCGGACCGCACCCGGGCCGCGGCCCGCCGCACATGGTCCGCGGTCACACGGTTCCAGGCACCGCGGTCGGCCGGGGCCCAGCGACCCCACGTGCGTACCGACTCGAACAGGGCGTCGAACTCCCGGCGGGAGACGGCGGGCCCGTTGCCCGCACCGGCCGGCCCGGGATCCGGGGCATCGGTGGAGCTGGAGCTCATCTGCACTCACCGTTTCCTGACACGGAAGAGCGTCGTCCTCGTGATCGGAAATCCAGCTTCTCCCCGGAGGGCGCCGAGTACAAGCGGCACCGCGCCCCGCTCACCGACCCGTTCCGCACGCACGATGTGCACGACCGGTTCGCGCCGGGGGAGGGTGACGACCCCCACCCCGCCGTGTGCGGCAGCGCCGGACGGTGATTGGCTGTCCGGTGTTCCCTCAGCCAGTCCATCCACGGGAAGGCCCCAGCCATGAGCAACCCCTACACACTCGAATACAAGGTCGTCACCTTCCGCGAGTCACTGATCGGAGACGCACTGGACAGCGACAAGCTGGAGAAGGTTCTGAACAAGCACGCCGAGGACGGCTGGGCCCTCAAGGCGATCACGTCCGCCGACGTCAAGGGCCGTATAGGGCCCGGCGCGGTCGAGGGCCTGCTCATCACTCTGGAGCGTCCGCGCCGCTGACGGACGCGGGTCCTCGACGGCACGGTGACCGACGGGCTCCGCCGCACTCGACAGTCTCGTGCGTGCGGGGCCTGTGCCGCCGGGTGGAACGTAAATGCGTCGACAGCGCCCCGCCGCGCCCGGCAAAGTGGCCGCCCGTGACGAGCAGTGAGCCATGGACCCGTGCGACCGCCGACCGCTACGACGTCGAGGAGAGCGAGATGTCCTCGGCCGCCGTTCTCGGACCGACTCTCGCCTTCCTTGCCGAACTCGCCGGAGACGGCCGGGCACTGGAGTTCGCCATCGGAACCGGACGCGTGGGCGTCCCGCTCCGGGAACGCGGCGTGCCCGTGGCGGGCATCGAACTGTCCGAGCACATGGCGGCGGTCCTGCGGCGCAAGATCGACGAGCACGGGCTCCCGGTCACCATCGGGGACATGGCCACGACCGTCGTCCCCGGCGAGTTCACCCTGGTCTATCTCGTCTACAACACCATCACGAACCTGCTCACGCAGGACGAGCAGGTCGAGTGCTTCCGAAACGCCGCACGTCACTTGGCGCCCGGCGGCCGCTTCGTCATCGAGCTGGGCGTGCCACCGCTGCGGTCCCTGCCGCCCGGGCAGGTCGCGGTGCCGTTCGACGTCTCCGAGGGGCATCTCGGCTTCGACACCTTCGACCTGGTCGAGCAGATTCTGGTCTCGCACCACTTCACCCGCGACGGCGACGACGGCCGCTACCGCCGCGGCAACTCCCGGCACCGGTACGCATGGCCGGCCGAGCTCGACCTGATGGCACGGATCGCGGGGCTCGAGCTGGAACGACGCGTCGCGGACTGGGACGGGGCGCGGTTCGGCCAGGACTCCACGAAGCACATCTCCGTGTGGCGCAAACCGGTCTGAGGGGACCAGCGGATGCCGGCCTCGGCAAGGGCGCCGGAGGCCGGGCCGCCGGCTGCGTGGTGACGTCCGCCGACATGGCGATCAGGGCTGGCGGTGGTACGAGGGCACCGTTGCCGGCCTATGCGCCACGACGGACTCGGGCTGCCTTGCGGGCCTCGGCGATCTGGCGGGCCTCGGCAGACCGGCGAGACTCGCCACCGCCGCCGGCCCGCCCCGGGCGGGTGCCCATACCGCGGAAGGGGGCACCGCCGCGCTTCGGGCGCTCCGCGACCGGCGCGCTGCCGCCGACGGGGACACCGGAGGGAGCCTGGGCGCCGGTGATGCGGCTCAGCTCGGCCTCGCCGGAGCGGACCTGCGTGATCTGCGGCCTGATGCCTGCGTCGGACATGAGCCGGGCCATGTCCCGGCGCTGGTTGGGGAGGACCAGCGTGACGACACTGCCGGACTCGCCGGCGCGGGCGGTACGGCCGCCGCGGTGCAGGTAGTCCTTGTGGTCGCTGGGCGGATCGACGTTGACGACGAGATCGAGGTCGTCGACGTGAATGCCCCGGGCCGCGACATTGGTGGCCACCAGCGTCGTGACGTCACCGGTCTTGAACTGTGCCAGGGTGCGGGTCCGCTGGGGCTGCGACTTGCCGCCGTGCAGCGCCGCGGCCTTCACGCCGCTGCTCAGCAGGTGCCTGGTGAACTGGTCGACGGCATGCTTGGTGTCCAGGAACATGATCACGCGCCCGTCGCGGGCAGCGATTTCGGTGGCGGTGGCGTACTTGTCGGCGCCGTGCACCTGCAGCACGTGATGCTCCATCGTGGTGACCGCGCCCGCCGACGGGTCGACCGAATGGACCACCGGGTCATGGAGGTAACGACGGACCAGGAGGTCGATGTTGCGGTCCAGCGTGGCCGAGAACAGCATGCGCTGGCCGTCGGGACGTACCTGGTCCAGCAGTTCGGTGACCTGCGGCATGAAACCCATGTCCGCCATCTGGTCGGCCTCGTCCAGGACGGTGATGTTCACTCGGTCCAGGCGGCAGTCCTTGCGCTCGACGAGATCCGTGAGGCGGCCGGGAGTCGCGACGACCACCTCGGCCCCGGTACGCAGTGCGGCGGACTGCCTGCCGATCGACATGCCGCCGACCACAGTGGCCAGCCGCAGCTTCAGCAACCCGGCGTACGGGGCGAGCGCATCGGTGACCTGCTGGGCCAGCTCGCGCGTGGGAACGAGGATCAGGGCCAGCGGCTTCCGCGACTCGGCCCGCTGCCCGGCCGTGCGCACGAGGAGCGCCAGACCGAAGGCGAGCGTCTTGCCCGATCCGGTGCGCCCGCGGCCCAGGACGTCGCGCCCTGCGAGGGAGTTCGGCAACGTGGCGGCCTGGATCGGGAACGGCTCGTTCAGGCCGCGACTGGTGAGCATCTTCAGCAACGCGGCGGGCATGTCCAGCTCACCGAAGGTCGCGGCGGCGGGGAGGGCCGGGGTGACGGTGACCGGCAGCGCGAACTCCCCCTGTGGTGTGGCGCCGGGGCGGCCCTGACCCCGGGGCCGGAGACGGTCGTTCGTGCGAGCTGAACGGCTCATGGAGAACCTTCCTCAACAGGGCGCGCATCGAGGAATTACCGACAGGAATGAGTCGGATAAATTGCAAGCACGAGCCGAATGTAAATCTAAAAGAATTCCAGCGGAATATAAAGAGCAGCAGTAAGCTGAGGCCCCGCCGCAGGGCGGGGCCTCAGCCATCTCATGCGCTTCGACGTCAGGCGGGAGTGATGTTCTCCGCCTGCGGGCCCTTCTGGCCCTGCGTGACGTCAAAGTTCACCCGCTGGCCTTCCTGGAGCTCGCGGAAACCCTGGGCGGCGATGTTCGAGTAGTGGGCGAAGACGTCCGGGCCGCCGCCGTCCTGCTCGATGAAGCCGAAGCCCTTTTCCGCGTTGAACCACTTGACGGTGCCAGTAGCCATGTCACATCTCCTTGGGGGCAGTACCCGGGGACCCACGCCATGCGAACCCCTGCGTTGCCACAATGAGCCCCGTCCGGACAAGCACCGGAGATACAGAAATGCCCGACGGCATACGGCCGCCAAGGCACTTGAAGTTTCGGGAACCACAACTGCAACTATCACCAATTTTAGCACGGCGCACACGACCCGCTTAGCACGGCACACACGACCCGGCGGGAGCACCGGATGAATATGTCAGCCGGCGCAAACTCGACTACATAAGGAAGGTGAATTTTCAGATTACACACGGTGCAGCCAGGAGGGCCGAGTCGGCGATAGCCGGACAGCCAGGTCCACGCCACCTCGTCACCCTCGGCCAAGCCGATCCGCAGCCACGACAGGCCCTCGATCACGTTCAGGTCCGTACCGCGCAAGGCTTCTCCGTTTCGGGCATGCAAGGTACGGAGATTTCGCGGCCACCGCCCAGGACGATCTTGCTCAGCCCGGCCCGGCGAAAGAGCCACTGCCCAACCCGGAGGCCGAGACACCGCGACCAGGTCAGGGCCCTGTCACTCCCCCGTCTCGTCGGGGCCGGCGGAGGCGTCGAAGGGCGCGAAGAACCAGTACTGGGAGGTACGGGGAGTTCCTTCGCACTGGCTGGTGTTGACGATGTCCGAGCCGGAGTCGAGGATCAGTTGGTCCAGGTCCAGGCAGGCCGTAGAGCCGATGAAGGTCTGTTCGTTGCGGAGCCGGAAGGTGTTCTCTCCCGCCGGCTCCACGCGCCAGGTCTGGGTGCGGGAGTTGTTGCAGGCCCGCAGGTCGACGCCGATGAAACTGTCGCTGGGGAGATTCGCGTCCGCCTCGATGCACAGGCCGGTCGCCGCGTCACGCATCCGCAGCCGCTGGTCGCCGACCCATTCGGGGAACCACTTCTCCTGGTTGGGCGTGGGCTGGGTGCGGTGCGAGTAGGCGCGCACGCGCATGCCGCCCAGCCCGCGGGGTTCGCCGGCGAGCATCCGGCCGGTGTGGACGTTCTCCAGCCCGAAGGCGCCGGGGTGGGCGATGCCCAGGTCGTCCGGGTCGAAATTGACCTTGGAGTCGGGGTCGGCCGGGGGAGCGAGGTACCAGTGCTGACCGGCCTTCGCCTTGCAGGGGTTCAGCTCCAGGTCCCAGACGTCACGCGGGTTGGTCGACGTGCCCACGTCCAGGCACAGCCCGAGCGGGATACTGCGGATCTGGTACTGCTCGTTGCCGAACGAGAGCAGCCGCCAGCGTTCGAGGCCGGTCAACCCGCAGTCGAACATGACGGGCTTGCCATGGTCCTTGCGGTCCAACAGGCCCATGAGGCACCTCGCCTTGGGCAGTCGGATGCGGACGGTGTCGGTCCCGTTGGCTTCGATGTCCCAGCGCTGGCCGAACCCTTCGTTGCGCCGGTTGGTGATGGCGGGCATGCCGTTGACCACGCCCCCGGCCAGTGCCTCCAGTGTGCCCCCGCTCTGCATGTTCTCGATCTCGCGAGGGCTGGTGAACAAGGGGCTCGGCTCTCCCCCGGCGCGCATGCCGCCGACGGCCACGGCGTAGTGGTCCGCGGTGGAGCCGGGGAGCCGCTCCACCCGGTGGTCGGGGATGTTGGCGGACGCCACCACGTAGTCCAGCTCGCGGCCGTTGTCCTGGGTGGGCAGACCGGTGTTGTAGAGGTGGGCGCCGGGCGGAAGGGCGAAGCGTCGCGGCTCGTTGTTGAAGTCGGCCCCCACGGTCCACGACCGGCCGGGCACCTGGTTCACGAAGGCCGCGATCCGGGCGAGCATCACGTCCGACTCGTTGGTCGGGTTCTGACGGCCGGTGGGCCGGGCATGGAAGGTGAAGTACCAGTCGTCGCCGAACCGTACCCCGAGCGCGGCCCGCCCGTCGGAGACGGGGCTGGGTACGGCGGACACCTCGTCCGGCACTCGATGTGTGACGACGGCGACGTTGTTGCGGCCGCCCGCGTAGTTCCCACCATTGCGGTCGGTCTGCAGGAAGTAGACCTCGTAGGACCCACGCCGGTAGCGCCAGCGGTGGTGCTGGATGAACCATGCCCGGCCGACCCGCGGCAGCCCCTGGACGGCGACGCTGCCCTGGTAGTCGCCAGGCGGTGTAGGGCCTGCCTCCTGCACGGTCACGATCTCGGCGGCCTGGATGTAATTGCCGACGGTGACGTTCCACTTGCTGTCCTGGCCGTTCGAGGCGCCGAGCATGTTGTACGTGATCAGCGGGGTGCTGCGGAGCGGCGCGGCCTGCGCGGGTGCGGTCGGCAGGACCGCGATCGCTGCCGACGCGACGACCGTCACCAGGGCGGTGAGGTATGCGGCCGACCGGCGGCCCGGCTTTCTCGCGGAGTGCGTCGGCGGCTTCGCGTGTCGCTTCGAAAAGGGGCGGGGTAATCGCCTCATGTCTCTCCCGTACGTCGGGGGGCGCGCTGTCGCGCACCGAGCCTCTGGCGATCCAACTCGACTTGGGACAGCGGGAGTTGGAGTTTCCGGAAGTGTGTCTACCGGGTCCTGCGGCGGTGTTGCCAGGCGGCCTGCCGAAGAAGGAACGTGTCCTCTGTCACGCTTCCTGGCAGCCCAGCAGGTGCCCTTCCGTCCCGCCGAGCCCCGCTGGCCGGAAGGGTCTGCGAGCAGTCAGGAGCCGACGGCTGCGGGATCACCCCGCTGTACTCTCGGTCCAGCGCGCGATGCCCTCGAAGGCGTCGAGTGTCTTCCGATCATGTAAAGCGAACCAACGGCAGCAGTCCTGACCGAGTCCGTCGTAAAGTTGCGCCGTACCACGCGCACCGCCTGAGCGACCCGTCAGCTCATCCGACTCCACGCGTGGCGCGATGGCCTCCGGATGGGTGGGCCCGTGCTGGATGCGCAGCGCACGCACGCGCCGCTCGGTCTGTCGAATACGGCCCGGAAACCGGTATTCACGTGGGGCAAGGCGGCCCCCGCCACGATCTGGTGCTCCTGCGCAGACTCCTCCTTCATCCGGCTACAGAGCCCGGCTGCTCAGCGGCTTGCTGTCCCGGCCCGCGGCTTGGCGGTGCTGGACGGCGTGGTCGTCGCCACCATGCTCACGAAGGGCCGGCTGCTGCCGGCCAGCGCCTGACCGGCCCGCGTCCCTCACCGCTTTGCGCTCGCCGAGTTCCCTCGCCCCCGGGGCGCGCATCATCAAAGGAGGCGAGACCATCGACGAGGAGTGGCGATGAGGTTGTCGTTCCTTGAACCCCTCTACGCGGAGCCGGGCCCGTTCGCCTCCGTGTACCTGGACACCTCCCGAAACGTCGCGCATCCCGAGCGGGCGATCGCGCTGCGCTGGGGGCGGCTGCGCGAGAGTCTGTCCCGTCAGGGCTCGGACCGGGCGCTGCTGAACGTGCTGGAGGAGGTGGTCGGCGCCGACACAGAGGTGCCGGGGGTGCACGGTCAGGCCATCTTCGCCGCCCACGGCTCGCTCGTCCTGGACGGGGAGCTGCCCAGGCCGCCCGAGCACGACTCCGCGCGCTACAGCACCCTGCCTGACGCGATGCCCCTGGTCACCCAGCACCTTCCGGAGATCCCCTACATGGCCGTAGTCGTCCACTACGGCGGCCTTCCGACCGCCGAGACCCACGGCTGGGTGACTCTGGAGGCGGAGACCGGAACCTGGCCCGCGTCGACCGTCACCCCGGGTGAGCGGCTGCACAGCAGGGTCGCGGTGGCGACCTGGCACCACACTTCCCTCCGGCTCGGTCACCGGCTGGACGAACGGGCGCGGCGCGCCCATGCCGACGCCGTCGTCGTGGGCGGGGACGAGTGGGCGTGCAACGTACTGATCCGCCGCCTGCCGCACACCCTGCGGGACAAGGTCGTACGCGTGGGCGGCCGGACCCCCACCGACACCGGACGCGCCCTGTTGGAGCCGCAACTCGACGGCGTCTTCCGCGGCCGCATGGCCGCGCACGACCGGGAACTCGTGGACATCTTCATCGGCCGGCGTGCCCTGGACGGACCCATGGCGGACGGCCTGGCCGCCACCGTCGCCGCCCTTCAGCGCGGCCAGGTCGCGGCACTGCTGCTGAACCGACCGCCAGAGTCTTCGCTGCGGCTCTGGGCGGGCTCCCAGCCCACTCAGCTCGCCCTGACCGAGGCGGAGCTGATGTCCTTCGGCGTGCGGGCCCCGCGCGAGGAACGCGCCGCCGAGGCCCTCGTCCGGGCCCTCGTCGGCACCGGTGCCGAGCTGGTTGTCGTACCGGAGAGCGAGCTGAGGCTGTACGAGGGCGTGGGCGCCCTGCTGCGGTACGCCGACCCGGGGACCCCGTCCTGACGCCGGCGCGCTTACGCCGCGCTGCCGCTCCAGCCCAGTGTCGGCATGTTCCGAGCGGCGCGGAGGGGACGGACGTTTCGATCACCCCGCCCAAGAGTCGGGCGGTAGGCGTGCCGGCGGTGGCCGACCCGCTGTGGTACTCCCTGGAGCAGACGACGGTCCGCCGTACGGCGCTGACGCTGCTCAACCTCGACCAGACCAAGGGCTTCGACTGCCGGGGCTGCGCCTGGCCGGAACCGGACCCCGCTCACCGGCACCACAACGAGTACTGCGAGAACGGCGCCGAGCACGTGAGCAACGAGGCGACGTCGGGCGGCGAGCACGATCACGCTGTGCGGCTTCTGGAACACACCACGACCGGGGCCGCCGGCGCCACCGCCACGGCGGGCGGAATTCGTCCCCGCGGACGAGGTGGCATCCGCGTACCGGGACACGCCCGTTGCGCTCCCCCACGGGCAGGTGACCACCCAGCCCTCGCTGATCGCCATGATGGTCTCCGCTCTCGGCCTCACCGGAGACGAACGGGTCCTGGAGGTCGGGATCGGATACGGCTGGCAGACCGCGCTGCTGGCCCGCTCGGCCGCGTACGTCGTCAGCGTCGAGCGCCGGCCCGACCTGGTCGACGAGGCCCGCCTGCGGCTGGCCGGGCAGGGCGTCGGCAATGCCGAGGTCGTACTCGGCGACGGGACCCTGGGGATGCCGACCCGGGCCCCGTACGACGCCGTCATCGTCTGCACGGCCTTCCCGCGAGTGCCTGAGCCGCTCGTGGATCAGCTCCGCGCCGGTGGCCGGCTCGTCCAGCCGATCGGGCAGGGCGGGCAGGAGCGCGTCGAGCTGTACGAGCGGCGGGCCCGCGGCCCGGTGCACCGCAGGGCGGTCACCGCGGCCCGGTTCGTCCGGCTGTACGGCGCCCATGGCTACGACCAGCCGTGACCCGCTCAGCGCTGATAGGTCCCGACCAGGGTGCCGGAGGCCAGCTCCCTGCCCTTCAGGGCACGGTGCACGTCCTCGGCGCCCGGTTGGTCGTGCAGCGGCAGCGGCTCGGACAGGGCGTACAGGCGGAAGAAGTAGCGGTGTGGCCCATGCCCCGGTGGAGGCATCGGCCCTCCCCAGCCCACGCGGCCGAAGCCGTTCGGCCATGGCAGGCCCCCCTGGGGCTTCTGGCCCTCCGCCGCCCCGGTGGTCCCCGGATCGATGCCGGTCACCAGCCAGTGCAGGAAGGTCGTCCCCGGCGCGTCCGGGTCCTCGCACAGGAGCACCAGCTCCGTGGCCTCGTCGGGCACCCCCGACCAGGTCAGGGGCGGTGAGATGTTCTCACCCTCCCCGCTGTACCGACGGGGGATCACCGTTTTGTCGTCGAACGCGGTGCTGCTGAGTTCAATTCCGCTCATGCGCGCCGCCCTACCCGCAACGGCAGCACCGGCACCGGTCCGCACCTCAAATCCCCCGCTCGGCCGAGCCCACCCGGGCCGCCTCCGGAAGCGGGGGTGAAGATGGCAGTGTGCCGACAAGGATCCTGATCGAGGGCCGCCCTGGCGCGGGCAAGACGACCGTCCTGCGTCGGCTCGCCGCGCTGCTGCCCACCCACGCGGCCAGCGGGTTCACCACGGAGGAGATCCGGCAATACGGCGCCCGCGTCGGATTCGCCCTGGAGACCCTGGCAGGCCGACGGGAAGTCCTCGCCCATGTCGACCTGCCCGGTCCGCCACGGGTAGGGAAATACGGCGTCGACCCGGGCGTCATGGAACGACTGGCGCTGCCGTCGCTTCGGCCGGCAGCAACCGGGGAGGCAACAGGGCGACTGGTGCTCATCGACGAGCTGGGGCGGATGGAACTGGCGTGCACGGCGTTCCGGCACGCGGTCGACGCGCTGTTCGTCGCAGAGGTCGACGTCGTCGCCACGGTCCACACGCACCGCGATCCGTTCACCGACGCCCTCAAGCGGCGCACCGACATCGAGGTCGTCCAGCTCACTCCGGCAAACCGGGACGTCCTGCCGGGGGAACTCGCGGCCCGGCTGCAGCAGCCCCGGATGCAGGAGCAAGGCGCAGTTGAGCAAAGTCGAGCGAGACATCGAGGCACCCAGCCGTGAGCGCCTCCGACCTGGTCCGTCACCGCCGGACTCACCCTGTCCTACAGCTCCGGCGTGGTCGAGGGCCACCAAAACTCAGCTTTGGGTGCGAGGAGATTCGTTGCGCAGCCTCCAGATCTCCTTCCATTGCCGGGCGTGGTCGGCTGCCAACAGCGGGTCGGGCGCGTCGGCCCGCTGCACCGCGAGGCTGACCCCGCATTCCCTGCACAGCTGATGGGTCCGGTAGACGCCGTCGTGCCAGACGCTGGTGTTGTCCCGGTTTCCGCATACTCGGCACGTCAGCGCAGGAGCTTCATCGGGCGGGACCGTCGAACGGAGCACCCGCTCGACGACCACTGACAGCGGCTCGTCGGGATGGAGTGTCGGCTCGGGACAGTAGGCGATGTTTCCCCATCCGCGCTGCCGGCCTCGCCAGGACTCGTCTGCTTTCACCTGCCGGAAGCCACGTGCTTTGTCCGCTCGGCGACTGTTGGCATAGGCACGTTCGTCAGCGAGCCAGAGCTGTCGGGCATGGTGCAACTCCTCGACGGCGCGTATGAGCGAGCTCGGATCCCTCTCCGGATTCTTGGGAATCCCCGCGCTGAGGCAGAGGTGGTGATACGTGGCTCGGAAGCCGTAGGGCGCGAAGTGAACGAGGCAAGACCGCAGATTCGTATGCCGAACGCGCGTGGGCAGGCCCTCGTCGTAGACCCGTCTACGGTGCGTGTTGAAGCTGCTCATCCCAGGACGCTACGGCCTGCCGGGCAAGGATCGCACTTCACCCCTGCGTTCCCCGGCGCGTTGCGGTTCGACGGGCTGCCGCCGCTTTGCCCGACCCCGCCCGGCTGCCGTGGTGGAAGCAGCCTGGAGCTACTGCTTCTGATTCCGGTGGTTGCGATCAGCCCCAGGCGGCTTACCCGGCAGACCCGGACCTTCCGCGTGCTGTCTCTCACGCTCGTGTTCGGTCTCGCCTTCTGGGAGCTGGACCGTGGTGGACCTGTGCTGCGCACCCAGTTGCCGCGAACCGACTTGCCGCCGGCCGACTTCCGTTTCTCCCAGGATGAGAACGAGGGCACGGTTCAGGAGGTGCCCGAAAGAGATTCTCCAGGTTTCTGTCACATCTGCGTGTGCTGGTCCGTCAGTGCAGTGAAGTCGCTGATCAGACGGATGTGAAGGAGTGCAGTCATGACGGACACCTCGATCTCCCGGATGCCGAACCCGGCCGAGTTCGTGCCCGAGCTGAACGACATCAGCGCGGCTCTGTTCCGTGCCACGGGCAACCGGTCGGTGCCGCGTACCACGATGAGCCTGGTCCACCTGCGTGCCGGGCAGATCGTCGGCAACACCTACCTGACGGTCCTGAACACCGGTTTCCTGCGCAAGGCCGGGGTCTCGGAGGAGCGCATCACCGCCGTCTCCTCGTGGCAGGACGCTCCGTACTTCAGCGATGCCGAGCGTGCTGCGCTGGCTCTGGTGGAGGCCACACTCCAGCCCGCCCCGCACGGCAGGGAGCGTGTCTCCGACGAGCTGTATGCCGAGGTGGCCAGGCACTACGACGAGAAGGCGCTGGCAACCCTGACCATCGCGATCGGCCAGATCAGCTTCTTCATCGCCCTCGCCGTCATCGGCAAGCCGCAGCCGGTCAGCTCTTTGGCGGACGAGCAGTGGGACTGACCTGATCCGTCCGCCAGGCCGCCGCCTGTGGCGACTGGCCGTGCGGAGCCGACTGCGCTCACCGCGGCCCCCGAGACTCTCTCCACCGCATCGGGTGGCTGCTTTGAGTGGCACGCGCTCGAAGGTCTGCCCCGCTCGGGTGACATCGAGCTGGGCTGACCCCGCGGGTCCGCGGTGTGAGGGTCCGTCGGCCGGGTCGTCGGACCCTCACGGCGGTCGTCTCCGTGGTCAACCGAGGGCGTTCCAGAATGCGCAGTGGTGGCGGGGCTGTGTTGTGCGGGTGGGGACGATGTGGTCCGGCGCCAGGGACAGGACCGTCTGGCGGGGCCAGTGCGGCGACAGCGGGCCGTTCGGGTCGGCGGTGCGGGCGAAGCGGGTCCAGTAGTCGATCATGGTGTCGGCCAGCCGGTGCTGTGCCGTGGTCAGGTCGCGGGGGCGGCCGCCCAGGTCGAACAGGTAGGGCAGTTCGCTCGCGTGCGGTGCGCCGAGCGGGAACGGCGGCGTGCTTGAGGTGAGCGGCGGGGCGTGCTCGTCGGCGAACTCGTAGCGCCAGACGGGCACATGGGCGGCGAGCAGGCTGTCGGTGCGCGCGGTCGGGCAGGCGAAGTCGGCGTCGCCGATGACCGTGCCGAACACCGGGCCGCCGTCGGTGCGGTGCACCGGGTACTCACGGACGATCGCCTTCGCCTGGCCCGGGGAGGGGAAGAAGGAGGCCACGACGTCGGGCCAGGTGTCGGGCGTGACGGGATGGCCTGCCTGGACGATCCCGGCGGCCCAGCCGTTGCCCTCGTCGTGGTTGTTGCCGATGAGCACGGGGATGTGGTGGAAGCGGCCGGCGGCGATCGCCGCTGCGGGATCACTGGGCAGCAACGGGGTGGCGTGGGCGGGCTGTTGATCGGTGTCCTGGGCCGCGATCAGACGGGAGACGTCCACGCGCCGCAGGCAGGCCGGGACGTCGCGGGCGAAGCCGCAGCCGACCTTTGCCGCGAGGTCCGCGCCCGCGGCACGCGCCGTGGACAGGGGAACGGAGGATGGGGCGAACGGCCGGTCGGGGCGGCCTGTGCACGGGCCGCTCTGGATGATCGCCCGGTCGAAGAGCCCCGCGGCGGCGGGTGAGGCGAGCTGGGTGCAGACGCTGTAGCCGCCCGCCGACTCGCCGGCCAGCGTCACGTTGTGGGGGTCGCCGCCGAAGGCGCCGATCTCGGCGCGGACCCAGCGCAGTGCCGCCTGCTGGTCGGCCAGGCCGAAGGTGCCGGAGCCGGGCAGCGTGCGGTGCGCGAGGAAGCCAAGGGCTCCGAGGCGGTAGTTGACGGTGACGACCACGACGTCGCCGCGGGTGGCCATGCGGTGGGCGTCGTACGAACTGCCCGCTCCGGTGGTGAAGCCGCCGCCGTGCAGCCACACGATCACCGGCCTGGGACGTGCCGGTCCCGCGCCGTCGGGTGTCGTGACATTCAGGTAGAGACAGTCCTCTTCGGTGCTGCCGCCGGGCACCTCGCCGGCCGGCTGCGGGCAGGCGCTCGCGGGTCGGGTCGCGTCCCGTACCCGGGACCAGGGGGTGGGGCGGTGGGGCGGCGCCCAGCGCAGCCTGCCGACCGGGGGCGCCGCGTAGGGGATGCCCTCGAAGGTGCGGTAGCCGTCGTGGGCGGCGCCCCGCACCGGGCCGTCGTGGGTGCGTACCGTGGTGGCGGTGGCGGGCCGGGCGGGCTGGGTCGGTGGGACTGCGGACCAGGCCGTCGCGAGCAGGGCGGTCAGGGCGCAGCCCAGGGTGGTCAGGACGCGGTGCCTGCTCATCATCTCCCTGTCCGGTCAGCTGCCGCCCATGCCGCCCTGCGCGGCGATCATGGTCGTCGGCAGGGCGCGTACGGCGTTCTCCAGGCCGGGTGCGAGGGCGGCGAGACGCTCGGTGCAGGCGTCGATCCGGGCCCGGAAGGTCTTCTGGCTCTGCCGGGAGACGACCGAGCGGATGCCGCCCGCCGCGGCAAGCGCCAGCAGCGCAGCGTCGGAGGCGGGGATCTCCTGCACGGGGGTGTCCCCGTGCAGCGCTGTGGACACGCGGGCGCGGAGTGCGGCGGGCAGGGCGTGGTCCGTCACGGTCAGCCGCCGTGTGCCGAAGCGGGTGCGAGGTGCCTTTACGGTGAGGAGTTCCGCCGCGGCGAGCCGGTCTTCCACCTGGGTCAGGGTCTGCTTGCGGTGGCGGCGCACGAGGTGCTTCCAGCCGTGCCCGGCGGCGGCGTCGCGCAGAACGCCGTCCAGGACGGGGTCGCCGGTCGGTTGTGTGCCGGACACGGTGACCGTGCCGCCGTCTTCCCCCAGCCGGCCGCGCACCGCGAGGTCGATCAGGGCGGCGGCACGGACCAGCAGCTGGGTCCGGGAACGGTCGTAGGGGCCTTCGGCCGCGTCGTCGTGGGCGAGCAGATACATGAGGCAGGCCAGGTCGTCGTTCACACGTCGACGCTATGGCCGCACACCCCGGCTGCGGATCAGCCACGGGAATGGACTGGCACTGGGAACGCAGGAGGACCGCGGCCCGGTCTCATCCTTGAGGAGGAGGCCGGGCAGGCAGGGGTGCGCGGTCCGCCGTCAGGGGCGGCGCGGCTGCACGAGGCGGTGGTCGTAGGCGGCGACGACGGCCTGGACGCGGTCGCGCAGGCCCAGTTTGCGCAGCACCGCGGTGACATGGTTCTTGACGGTGGCTTCCGACAGGTTCAGCCGCTCGGCGATCTCCGCGTTCGACAGCGCCTGCCCGATCAGGGTGAGCACCTCCCGCTCGCGGCCGGAGAGGTCCTGCAGGGAGGGCGGCGGCGCCGGGTCGGGCACGGTGCGCAGGAACCGGTCCAGGACGCGGCTCAGCACGGCCGGCGCCAGCAGCGCGTCGCCGCGCGCGGTGAGGCGGATCGCGTCGACGAGTTCGGCGGGGCGGATGTCCTTCAGCAGGAAGCCGCTCGCCCCGGCCCGCAGTGCGGCGACCACGTGCGCGTCCACGTCCCAGGTGGTCAGCACGAGCACCCGGGACCGGCTGCCGCACTCCGCGATCTGCCGGGTCGCCTCGATGCCGTCCACGATGGGCATGCGCACGTCCATCAGCACCACGTCGGGCGCCAGGTCCCGCGTCAGCCGCACCGCCTCCTGGCCGTCGGACGCCTCACCGACCACCTCGAGGTCGTCCCGCGCGTCGATGATCATGCGGAATCCGGTACGGACCAGGGCCTGGTCGTCAGCCACCACCACGCGCAGCGTCATGAGGCGCGCTCCACCGGCAGCTGCGCCACCACCTCGAACCCGCTTCCGGGCAGCGGACCGGCGCGCAGGCTGCCGCCCACGAGCCGTGCGCGCTCCTTCATCCCGACCAGACCGCGTCCCGCTCCCGCTGCGGCCGACCGACCCTGCGGCGTCCGCCCGTTGTCCGTCACCGTGACCTTCACGCACTCCCCTTCGGCCGTCACCTGCACGCTCACCTCGTCGGCGCCGGCCGCGTGGCGCAGCGTGTTGGTGAGGGCCTCCTGAACGATCCGGTACGCCGCCAGGTCCACCGCGGCCGGCAGCTCGTCGGTGGCGCCCTCACGGTGCACGTGCACGGTCATTCCGGTCGCGCGCACGGTGTCGGCCAGCTCATCCAGGCGCACGAGCGAGGGCCCCGGCTCCCGCTGCTCACCGCCCCTGTCCTCCCCCGCATCGGGCCGGAACGCGCGAAGCAGCAGGCGCAGCTCGCCAAGCGCCGAGCGCGCGCCCGTCTCGATGGCCCGCAGCGCCTGACGGGCCTGTTCGGGCCTTTCGCCGAAAACGTCGTCGGCGGCGCCCGCCTGAACAACCATGACCGACAAGGTGTGTGCCACGACGTCGTGCACCTCCCGCGCAATCCGCGCACGCTCCTCCACCACAGCCCGGCGCATCTCCGCCCTCGCCCGTGCCTGCTGCGCCCTGCGCCACTGCCCAGCGGTCCACGCCAGGACAACCGCCAGCAGATAGACCGTCAGACCCACGTCGCCACCCGCCACGAATGCCAGTGGCGCCAGGAGACACATCGCCGCGAGCGTCCGTACCGATACCTGCCGCGGCCTGGTGGCCGACAACACGCACAGCGCGACCTGCGCCGCGAGCAGCGCCCCCGTGAAGGTCACCGCGGGCAGCAGCGCCCACACCGCGAGCCCCGTCGCCGCGTTCACAGCCAGTACGGCGACCGGGGTGCGAGCCTGCCACCTCAGGGCGCAGGCCTGCGCGAGGACCAGGGCCACGGCCACGGGCAGTCGTCCACCGCGCTCCGCGCCGGCGAGGAGCACCGAGGTGCCGAGGACGACGAGCACCAGACCGGCCGACCCCCACCACAGGGCCCGGGCCGCCCGGGGCGACAGCTCGCCCCACGCTTCCTCGCCGAACGTATCGTCCGGCTTTCTGCTGCATCGGTCCACGCCCCGAGCGTATCCAGCGGCGCGACAGAACCGCGGCCGTCTTCTGGGCGGGCGGCGTCAGTACTGCGGAGCCGGTGGGCCGGCGGGCGCACGTCGCGTGGCGCTGCGGTAGGTGGAGATGCCCAGGGCGAGCATCCAGTAGCTGAGGATCGCCCCCATCAGGGCGGTGGTGCCCCAGCCGTTCGCCGCGTAGAAGTGTGCGGGCGTGTTGCCGAAGAACAGGGACGGTACGAAGACCAGGTTGACCCCTGCCAGGACGAAGGCAGAACGGCCGGTCCAGCGCGGTAGCAGGTTCGTACGCGAGATTCCGTAACCCACGGCGGTCAGGAAGAGTGCGAGCATGAGTCGGCCGATCGCCCCGTAGAGAATGTAGGTGCCGCTGACTGTGATGGTCGGGTCGATCGGGTGCTCGGCGGCGATGACCGCGCCGGCTTCCAGCCCGCTGGAGACCAGGGTGATCGTCGCGTAGACCAGTCCGGTGGCGAAGGCCATCGTGCCGACCCATTCGTAAGCGGGGTCCGCCGCCTTGACCAGTTCACGGAAGGCCGTCACGAACACGATCAGGAACGCCAGCGCGAGGATTCCGACCAACAGCCTGGCCAGGACGTTCGTATCGGGGGGCGAGCCGGAGTAGATGAAGTACAAGGGTACTTCGACCATGAAGGCCGCCGCAGTGGCGATGCCTGCAAGGCCCGTCAGGCGCCTGGCAATGGTTTCCTTCATGGGTGTCCCCCTGCGGTCCGTGTGGTGGGTTCCTCGCCGGTTCGTTGCCGACGATGTGAATCCTCCCGCTCTCGGAGCTTCTCGTCGCTGGGCCTGGACACCGGATGAGGGGTGGTCCCACCGACACCCCTGCCGGGAAAAAAGATGTCTGCCGGTTCTGGAGGCGATCCGGGTGCCCCGGCCGGGTCGTGGTCGGCACCGCAGCAGACCGGAGCGGCAGCTTGTTCCATCTGGGCCTGAGTGCGGGCGACGGAGAGGACGACGGCGGCGTGGGAGGCGGGGAGCCGGCCGGCCGTTTCGCAGGCGGCCGTCGGTGGGCTGGACGGCGGCCGCCGCGCGGGAGATGCCGATCTGAGGGGCAGCCAGACCCAGCCGCCTTGGCGCAACCGGACCGGGACCGGCTACGCCTGGCTGCACACCGCTCTCGACCTCACCCCGCTCAGGGAATGGGCCCACCAGCGGCCCTACACCTCAGATGCCGAACGGCAGGCAGCGTTCCCCGGCTGGCTCGACCTGGGCGGCTTGCAAGGGACTGAAGGCGGGCGGGCGAACCGGTGCGCTTGCGGTCGACCAGGCCTGGCAGGCCCTGCTGGGCGAACCGGTCCCGCCAGGTCCGAGACACTCGGGCGGGCAGTGGGCCTGTCATTCACCATCCATCCCCCAGGATCGAGCCGCCCTCTGTCATGACTATGTGCGCCGCTGTGCCCGTGAAGCCGAGCGCCGCCGGGGTCTGAGCGGGCTACAAGTCATTGCCTGCGGTGTCGCGGCACTGTGCACGCGGTCTCGGTGAAGTGAGACAGCAGGCCGCCTGCCTGCGGCATGTTCAGGGAGGCAGGCAGGCGGCCCCGGGCTCGCGTTCGTCGATACCGGGTCAGCTGGGCACGCTGTCGTTGACCAACCGGATCGCTTCGGGCAGTTGCCGTCGGCTCGCCCCGGTGCTGGGGAAGTGGCCGCCTGTCGCGGTGACCGTGGCCGTGGCGCCCAACTCGGTGACGAACCGCATGATGTGCTCGCTGGTTGCCGCTCCGGTGACCGGGTCGTCTGCGGCGTGCAGGATCCGGAACGTCCTGGCGGCGCGGCGGATCCGCGCCCATTCGAAGTCCGGCTCGAAGAACCCCGCGAGTGCGTCGTAGCCGACCTCGCCGGCCATCGAAGCCACCAGGACCACACCCGCATAGGGGCCTTCGGCGTCCACGTTGTGCTTTTCCAGTAGCCGCAGCACATTGACCCCGCCGAGGCTGTGGCCCACCAGTACGGTGTCGGCGGCCGGGGACACAGCCGTCTCGGCGGCCAGCGCCTTGAGCCAGGCGTCCGCCTGAGGCGCCTGAGGCTCCGGCAGCTGTGGGATGCGCACCTGATGGCCGGCAGCGCCCAACTCGTCCCGCAGGTAGGGGTACCAGTGGTCCTGATTGGTCATGCCAAAGCCGTGCGACACGATGATCGTGCTCATGTTCCGCCCCCTCATTAATCGAAACGCTACGTCGCGTTTTGAAAACGTAGCACATCACTTACAGTGAGCACTGTGGCTACGAAGGACTCCCCCGAACAGAACCCCCGCCCCGTCCGCACCGGCGGCCGCGTCCGCAGCGAGGATGCACGCCGGGCCGTCCTGGACGCCGCCGCCGAACTGCTGGAGGCGGCCGGCTACGGCGCCCTGACCATCGAAGGCGTGGCTCGACACGCGAACGTCGCCAAAAGCACCGTGTACCGGTGGTGGAAGTCCAAAGGCGCCCTGGTCATGGACGCTTACACGCACACGGTCGTCACACGCGTACCAGAACCAGACACCGGGACAGTCGCCGGCGACCTGACCTCGTTCATCTCCGACCTCTACCGCATCAGCGCATACCCGCTGCGAGGCAGAGCATTGCGCGGGCTGATGGCCGAAGCCCAATTGGACCCGGCCTTCGCCGAACACTTCCGCCAGTGGGTACAGAGCCGCCGCACCGTGGTAACCAGAATGCTCATCGCCGCAATCGACCGCGACGAACTACCAGCCGACCTAGACCTCGAACACGCCACCGACCTGGTCTTCGGCCCCTTCTGGTACCGCCTCCTGGTCGGCCACGCCCCCCTCGACCCCGACCAAGCCAGCAGTCATGTCGCGCAGCTGCTGAACGGTCTGCGAGGCAGCTGACCCCGCGGCAGCCGGCTCCGAGGCGTTGTGCCCAGAGCCGTCCGCATCAGCCAAGACCGGTCAGGCAGGCTCTATGGGCTCCGGCCGGCACACCGGCCTGTTCGCCGAGAGCCCGGAGAGTCGCTCCCATCCCTCGAACGCCTGACGATTCCGACTGCTGACCAACGCCTGCACAGGCTCTACCCGGCGTCGACCCCCGAACGACTTACGGAGTCGACCACTTCGCCAGCCCACTGCCCCCTGGACGCCCGGCAACCCGCCGTTTCGAGCACGCAGGTACGGAGATTCGGCGGCCACGCCCAGGACCATCCTGCTCAGCCCAGGAAGCTCAGTCGAACCTGACGGTCGACATTGTCCTTATTGGTGTCCACGAGGCACACCGACTGCCAGGTGCCCAGCTCCAGCCGCCCGCCGATGACCGGAAGGGTCGCGTGCGGCGGGACGAGGGCCGGGAGGACGTGGTCGCGGCCGTGTCCTGGGCTGCCGTGCCGGTGCTGCCAGCGGTCGTCGGCGGGGAGCAGGGTGTGCAGGGCGGCCAGGAGATCGTCGTCGCTGCCGGAGCCCGTCTCGATGACGGCGATGCCGGCGGTCGCGTGGGGCACGAAGATGTTCAGCAGGCCGTCGCGGTCGGCCGCCGCCTCGCGCAGGAAGTCCTCGCAGTCGGAGGTCAGGTCGACAACCCGCTCCCGGGAGCCGGTGGCGACGTTCAGCATCCGAGTGGTGAAGGCATCTGACATGCCACCAATCCTGGCCCATGCGCCGCATTTCACACGTCCCTGGCACGACCGTTTCCGATACGAGGGGTCCACAGGGCGAGACACCGTTGACCGTTCCGCGCCCACCTGGCTAATTTCTGCCGCATGTTGCGTTCAGCCCTGCTCACCACGCGCGGTCACATCGACCTGCTGCGGGTGGCCTCCGCCGCGTGTCGCCGCGGCCGCTGACGCCCTGACTCCGTTCTCCCCTTCAGTACGGTCCGCCGTCGTACCCGCACGTCACCCGTGATCCGTCCCTGAGGCGGGCGTGACGCGGCGGCGCCGGGCCATACCCTTCGCCCCGCTCTCTCCTTTGTCGTGGAGCATCCATGAGCATCAGCCATGCCCCACCCAACTCCCCCGAACCCGATATTTCCGGCATATCGAAGTCTGTCGAAGCCGGACCGGAGGAACCCGGGCACGCGGCACCGGACCTCCAGCCCCTCGTTCCCGCCTCCTCCCGACGGACCCGCGTCCCCCGCTGGCTGCGGCGTACCGCGGGCCCGCTTCTGCTGCTCGCCCTCTGGCAACTCCTCAGCAGCACCGGCGTGCTGGCCTCCGGCGTGCTCGCCCCGCCGGGCCGGATCGCCCAGGTCGGCTGGGATCTGGTCGCCGACGGTTCGCTGCCCTCGGCCATGGGCACCTCGCTGCGCCGCGTCGCGGCCGGGCTGCTGTTCGGCACCGTGACCGGCACCGGACTCGCCCTGGTCTCGGGGCTGTTCCGGGTCGGCGAGGACCTGGTGGACGCGCCGGTGCAGATGCTGCGGACGGTGCCGTTCGTCGGTCTCATCCCGCTGTTCATCATCTGGTTCGGCATCGGCGAGGCACCGAAGATCGCGATCATCACGCTGGGCGTGACGTTCCCGCTGTATCTCAACGTGTACGCCGGCATCCGCGGTGTCGATTCCCAACTCATCGAGGCCGGTGAGTCGTTGGGGCTGGGCCGGTGGGGGCTGGTGCGCCATGTGGTCCTGCCTGGCGCGCTGCCCGGAGCCCTGACCGGGCTGCGCTACTCGCTCGGCATCGCCTGGCTCGCACTGGTCTTCGCCGAGCAGGTCAACGCCGACGCAGGCATCGGCTTCCTGATGGTGCAGGCGCGAGACTTCCTGCGGACCGACGTGATCGTGGTCTGCCTGATCGTCTACGCCTTCCTCGGGCTGCTCGCCGACTTCATCGTCCGCTCCCTCGAAAGGCTGCTGCTGCAATGGCGACCGACGTTCACCGGGCGGTGAGCCCCGCGGCCACCGGGGCCGCCAAGGCTGTGCGTGTCGAGGGGCTGACCCGCTCCTTCGACGGCCGAGCCGTCATCGACGACCTCCGGCTCGACATCGAGCCCGGCGAGTTCGTCGCCCTGCTCGGTCGCAGCGGCTGCGGCAAGTCCACGCTCCTGCGCATCCTCGCCGGCCTCGACCGGGACATCGAGGGCACCGCTCTCGTCTCCCGGCGCCGGGCCGTCGCCTTCCAGGCGCCCCGGCTGATGCCGTGGAAGAAGGTGTGGCGCAATGTGCTGCTCGGCCTGCCCGGGCGTCCCGAACGCTCCGTCGCCGAACGGGCGCTGGACGAGGTGGGGCTCGGCCACCGCAGCGACGCCTGGCCGAAGACGCTCTCCGGGGGCGAGGCACAGCGGGCCTCCCTCGCCCGTGCGCTGGTGCGCGAGCCCGATCTGCTGCTGCTCGACGAGCCGTTCGGCGCGCTCGACGCGCTCACCCGGATCAAGGCGCAGCGTCTGGTCGGCGAGTTGTGGCAGCGCCGCGGCTGCGCCGTGCTGCTGGTCACGCACGACGTC
Source organism: Streptomyces cellostaticus (assembly GCF_001513965.1). Lineage (GTDB taxonomy): Bacteria > Actinomycetota > Actinomycetes > Streptomycetales > Streptomycetaceae > Streptomyces > Streptomyces cellostaticus. Next base: position 147,411 of record NZ_KQ948031.1, read on the forward strand.
GAGGAGGCCGTGCTGCTCGCCGACCGTGTCCTGGTGATGGACTCCGGCCGCATCGCCCACGAACAGCGCATCGACCTGCACCGGCCGCGCGAGATCACCGACCCCCGGTTCGCCGGACTGCGCGCCGGACTGCTGGAACGGCTCGGCGTCCACACGGCCGCCGAAGCCGCCTGACCACCCCGCTCGATCCCGGACTCCCCCGCCCGACTCCCCCTGCACACGAACGGAACCGCCATGCGACGACGCCTCGTCCCCGCCGCACTGCTCCTCCCCTTCGCGCTCCTGCTCACCGCCTGCGGCGGGAACGCGTCCGCCGGCACCGGCACCGACGGCTCGGGGTCCGTCACTCTCGACGTCGGTGACCAGAAGGGCGGTTCGGAGGCCATTCTGCGGGCCGCCGGTGAGCTGAAGAACCTGGACTACAAGATCAAGTGGTCGACCTTCACCTCCGGCCCGCCGCTGCTGGAGGCCGTCAACGCGAAGGCCGTCGACATCGGCGGTGTCGGCAACACCCCGCCCGTCTTCGCGGCCGGCGCCGGCTCGGAGATCTCGGTGGTGGCCGCCTGGCACGGGACGTCCGAGGGCGACGCCGTCCTCGTGCCGAACGGCTCGAAGCTGACCGGGCCGGGGCAGCTCAAGGGCAAGTCGATCGCCGTGGCGCAGGGCTCCTCCGCGCACTACCAGCTGGTCGCCTCCCTCAAGGCGGCCGGCCTCGGCCTGAACGACGTCAAGGTCAAGTACCTGCAACCGGCCGACGCGCTCGCCGCGTTCACCTCCGGCAAGGTCGACGCATGGGCGGTGTGGGACCCGTACACCTCCCAGATCCTCCAGGCCAAGCAGGGCCGTGTGCTCACCACCGGCGAAGGCGTGACCAACGGACTCAGTTTCCAGGTGGCCGCGCCCGCCGCCCTCGAGAACCCGAAGAAGGCGGCCGCGATCAAGGACTACCTGACGCGGCTGCGGCGCGCGCAGGCCTGGGTGCACGGCCACCAGGAGGAGTGGGCCAAGGTGTGGGCGAAGGACACCGGGCTGCCGTACGAGGTGGCGCTGGCCTCCGTGAAGCGCACCAACTCCACCCGTGTGCCGGTCGCCGTCGACAAGCCGCTCGTCGCCTCCGAGCAGCAGATCGCCGACGCCTTCACCGAGCTGAAGCTCATCCCGAAGAAGGTGGACTTCGGCGACTTCGTGGACACACGGTTCAACGGCGGCCTGCCGCCGTCGACGACTGACGCCAAGGCTGATGGCGGGCGCTGAACGGCCGGGAAGATCGGTGGCCGGCCCGCTGTTGGCAGGAGCGTGAACGAGACACGCGAGGTCGAGGCAGTCGTCATAGGCGCTGGACAGGCCGGACTGTCCAGCGCCTATCACCTGCGGCGCACCGGCTTCGAGCCGGACCGCGACTTCGTGGTCCTCGACCGCTCCCCCGGGCCTGGCGGCGCCTGGCAGTTCCGCTGGCCGTCGCTGACGTACGGCAAGGTGCACGGGATGCACTCCCTGCCCGGCATGGAGCTGACGGACGCCGATCCGGCACGGCCCTCGGCGGAGGTCATCGGCGCGTACTTCGACCGGTACGAGCGCACTTTCGACCTGCGGGTACGGCGCCCCGTCGAGGTGCGGTCCGTGCACGAGGGCGAGGGCGGGCGGCTGCTCGTGGAGACCTCGGACGGCACCTGGTCGACCCGGGCGCTGATCAACGCCACCGGCACCTGGAACCGGCCGTTCTGGCCCCGCTATCCCGGCCAGGAGACCTTCCGGGGACGGCAGCTGCACACCGCGCAGTACCCCGGGCCCGAGGAGTTCACCGGCCGGCGGGTCGTGGTCGTGGGCGGCGGTGCGTCCGGTACCCAGCACCTGCTGGAGATCGCCCCGTACGCGGCCGCCACCACCTGGGTGACCCGGCGGCCCCCGGTCTTCCGCGAGGGTCCGTTCGACCAGGAGGCCGGCCGTACGTCCGTGGCGCTGGTGGAGGAGCGGGTACGGCAGGGGCTGCCCCCGCGGAGTGTGGTCTCGGTCACGGGACTGCCGCTCAACGACGCGATCCGGCAAGGCCTGGCCGACGGCGTGCTGGACCGGCAGCCGATGTTCGACCGGATCACCCCGGAGGGGGTGGAGTGGAGCGACGGCGGACACCGTCGGCACGTTGCCGTCGACGTCATCCTCTGGGCGACCGGTTTCCGGGCCGCTCTCGATCATCTGACGCCGCTCAGGCTGCGCGAGCCGGGCGGCGGGATCCGGGTCGAGGAGACCCGCGCGGTCGTCGATCCGCGTATCCATCTCGTCGGCTACGGCCCCTCGGCCAGCACCATCGGCGCCAACCGCGCCGGACGCGCGGCCGTACGGGACATCAGACGGCTGCTGGCCGAGGAGCCGGTCGCCGCGTGACGTCCCGCCGGCTCAGCGGGGCGGCTGTGTAACCGGAAGCTGCTGCGGGCTCCGGCTCGAGTCCCGGGGCTGCCCCGTTGCCTGGTGACCGGCGTTGAACTGGGCCACGTTGCGCAGGTGCTCGGAGTAGTCGGCGGTGAAACGGGTGTCGCCGGGCTTGATCGTGACGAAGTACAGCCAGTCGCCGGGCGGCGGGTTGAGCGCGGCGCGCATCGCGTCCTCGCCGGGGTTGTCGATCGGGGTGGGCGGCAGGCCCATGCGCTGGTAGGAGTTGTACGGGCTCTGCAGGTGGGTGTCGTCGACGCTGGTGTGCACGGTGGTGCGGTTCAGCACGTAGTTGATGGTGGAGTCCATCTGCAGGGGCATGCCCCGCTGCAACCGGTTGAAGACGACCCGCGCGACCTTCCCCATGTCGGCTTTGGTGGCGGCCTCGGCCTGGACGATGCTGGCGATGGTGACGGTCTGGTAGACGTTCATCGCGTTGCGCTGCGCCCCGGCCGCGACCGGTGCCCCGCTGAACTTCCCGTTGGCCGTGTCGACCATGAACTTCAGCAGCGACTCGGGGGTGGCGCCCTTCTCCACGGGATACGTCGCCGGGAAGAGGTAGCCCTCGGGGTTGCCCACGGCTTCGCTCGGCAGCTTCAGGCCGACCTTGCCGAGGGACTTCCGGGTGCTGCCCGGGGGCAGCTTCAGGGCCTTGTCGACGGCGTCGTAGACCTGGCTCGCGCGCCAGCCCTCCGGGATGACGAGCATCTGGGGTTTCGCCTCCTCGTGGCCGCTCCCCAGGATCAGCAGCGGCACCGCCACGGCGGAGCCGGCCAGGACGGCGCCGGTCACAAGGAGGACGAGCCTGCCCCGGCGCGTCAGTCGCGTCGTGCTCCGTGGTGGAGTGTTCGTCTGCATGCGGGCACGGTAATACGCCCATCGCCGCAAACCCGACATATCGCCAGCCTCGTCGGCCGGGGTTGCGGCCTCAGCTCGCGGGTTCCAGCTGCGCGTCCCGGCGGACCAGGGCCGCGTACCGCCCGTCCAGCTCCAGCAGTTCCTCGTGTGTGCCCCGCTCGGCGACCCGGCCGGAGTCCAGGACCACGATCTGGCCGGCACCACGGACGGTGGACAGCCGGTGGGCGATGGTCACGGTGGTCCGGTCGGCCGACAGGGCGTCGATGGCATCCTGCACCGCGGCTTCGGTGCGGTTGTCCAAGGCGCTGGTCGCCTCGTCGAGTATGAGGACCGGCGGATCGCGCAGGATGGTGCGGGCTATCGCCAGGCGCTGCTTCTCGCCGCCGGAGAAGCGGTGCCCGCGCTCACCGACGACGGTGTCGTAGCCGTCGGGCAGCCCGGCTATGTGGTCGTGGATCTGGGCAGCCCGGGCGGCCGCGTGCAGTTCCTCGTCGGTGGCGTCCGGCTTGGCGAAGCGGAGGTTGTCGGCGACCGAGGCGTGGAAGAGGTACGTCTCCTGCGAGACGACGCCCACCGCGCGGGCGAGGGTGTCGAAGTCGAGGTCGCGCACGTCGACGCCGTCGATGGTGACGCGGCCGCCGGTGACGTCGTAGAGCCGGGGCACCAGGTAGCCGAGTGTGGACTTGCCGGCGCCGGTCGGGCCGACGACCGCGAGGCTGCCGCCGGCCGGGACGGTGACGTCGATGCCGTCGAGGACCGGCCCGCCCTTGGCGTCGTAGCGGAACTCCACGTCCTCGAAGCGGACTTCGCCCTTGATCTGGTCGAGGTGGACCGGCTGCTCGCGCTCGGTGATGTCGATGGGCAGGTCCAGATACTCGAAGATGCGCTGGAAGAGCGCGAGCGAGGTCTGGATCTGGACGCCGGTCGCCAGCAGGCTCACGGCCGGGCGGAACAGGCCCTGCTGGAGCGAGACGAAGGCGACGATGGTGCCGAGCGAGACCTGCGGGCCGCCGAACTGGAGGGCGAGACCCGCGGTCCAGTAGATGACGGCGGGCATCGCGGCCATGACGATCGTGATCACGGCCATGCGCCAGCGGCCGGCCATGTTCGACTTCACCTCGAGGTCGACCAGTCGCTCGGACTCCTCGGCGAAGGACGAGGTGAGCGAGTCGGAGCGGCCCATGGTGCGGCCGAGCAGGATGCCGCTGACGGACAGCGACTCGGTGACCGTGGCGGCCATCGCGGCCATCTGCTTCTGCCGCTGGGTGGTGATCTTCTTGCGTTCGTTGCCGACGCGGCGGCTGATCCACACGAACACCGGGAGCAGGAGCAGCGAGACGATCGTGAGGCGCCAGTCCAGGGCGGCCATCGCGACGATCGTGGCGACGACACTGGTGGCGTTGGAGACCAGGGAGGTGGCGGTGGAGGTGACGGTGGCCTGCATGCCGCCGATGTCGTTGGCGATGCGGGACTGCACCTCGCCGGTGCGGGTGCGGGTGAAGAAGGCGAGCGACATGCGCTGCAGGCGGCCGTAGACGGCGGTGCGCAGATCGTGCATGACGCGCTGGCCGACGGTGGTCGAGATCAGCGTCTGGAGCACGCCGAAGACGCTGGAGAGGACGGCACTGAGGATCATGCCGAGCGCGAGCAGGCTCAGCAGGCCGGTGCGGCCGTCGGGGATCGCGACGTCGAGGATTTCCTTCAGGAGGAACGGCGTGGCCACCGAGACCAGCGAGGAGGCCCCGACAAGGAGGCCGACGATCGCGAGCCGCCCGCGATAGGGGCGGAAGAGCTTCAGGATGCGGCGCACCTGCCGGGGCTGTTCTCTGGCGTCGGCAGGCGGGGTCCAGGAGGGTTCACGGTCGGGATGCATGGGCTCCTACGGAGGGGAACGGGCGCCGGCGCAGACAGCGGCCGACGATGACTGACGGATCGTAGCTCATTGTTACCTATACTCACAATGAACGGCATCCTGATATTGTTCCCGCATGAGCACCCCCGATCCCGACGGCCTGCTCGCCGAGCAGTTGCTGCGGCTCACCCGCCGGGTGCACCGCATCCAGAAGCGCCACCTGGAGCGGCGCGACCTGGGCGTCACCCCGGCCCAGTCCCGGCTGCTGCGCACCCTCGCGCACTACGGCTCACCCCCGCGCATGGCCGACCTCGCCGAGCGCCTGGAGGTGGTGCCGCGCGCGGTGACGACGCTGGTCGACGGGCTGGAGGCGAGCGGCAAGGTGCGCCGGGTGCCGGACCCGACGAACCGCAGGGTGACCCGGATCGAGCTGACGGACGAGGGCCGGGCGGCCCTGCGCGAGCTGCGTGGCGCGCGCCGGTCGGCGGCCGAGGAGATCCTCGCTCCGCTGACCGAGAAGGAGCGCGAGGTGCTCGGGGTGCTGCTGGACTCGCTGATCGACGGCGAGACGGCCAAGCCCTGCTGAACGGGCGCGGCCCCCGCTCCAGGAGGTCGGAGCGGGGGCTGCGTGCGGTTCGGGTGCGGGTCAGCCGGCCTCGGGAGCGGGCTCCTTGCCGGAAGGCACCGGCACGGCGGCGTCGGCCTGCGCCGCCTTCTCGGGGTCGGCGGGGGCGTCGGCCTGTGCCGCCTGCTCCGGCACGAACGCGATCTCGCCGTCCAGCACCTTCTTCGCCCGTACGGTGTCCAGCGCGCCCTCCCAGCGGGACACCGCGAAGACGGCGACGCAGTTGCCGAGCAGGTTCGTGGTGACGCGCATCGAGTCCATGATCCGGTCGACGCCGAGCAGCAGGGCGACCGCCCCCGCGGGGATGACGCCGAGGGAGCTCGCGGTCGCGGACAGCGCGAGGAAGGCCGAACCGGGCACGCCCGCCATGCCCTTGCTGGTCAGCATGAGCACCAGCACGACGGTGACCTGCTGCCCGAGGCTGAGGTCGACGCCCACGGCCTGCGCGATGAACAGGGTCCCGACAGAGAGGTAGATCGAGGCGCCGTCGAGGTTGAAGGAGTAGCCGGTGGGCAGCACCAGGCCCACGGCGTCGTCCCGGCAGCCCGCCTGGCGCAGCTTCTGCATCATGCGCGGCATCACGGTCTCGCTGGAGGCGGTGCCGAGCGCGAGCAGCAGCTCCTCGCGGGTGTAGCGCACGAACTTCCACAGGCTCAGCCCGCTGACCAGCCGCAGCGCGACGGCGAGCAGTACGAGGAACAGGGCGGCGACGGCGTAGCACAGGACGATGAGCTTGCCGTAGGTCTTGATGACACCCAGCCCGTACTGGCCGACGAGGTGGACCATCGCGCCGAAAACGGCGAGCGGGGCGAGCCGCATGACGAAGCCGACGACCGCGAAGACGACCTCCTGCACCTGCTCGATCGCGGGCAGGATCTTCGGCACCCTGGTGTGGCCGAGGTGGAGCAGGGCGGCGCCCACCAGGCAGGCCAGCACGAGGACTTGGAGCAGCGCGTTGTCGGCGAAGGCGCCGACGAAACTGTTGGGCAGCGCGTCAAGGATGAACTCGGTGGTCGAGGGCAGCGCTCCGCCCTGGGTCTGCCGGTCGAGCGCCGAGGCGTCGAGCTTGGCCGGGTCGACATGCATGCCGGAACCGGGTCCGACCACGTTGGCGGCGACCAGGCCGATCAGCAGCGCGGCCGTGGACGCGACCTCGAACCAGATCAGGGCCTTGAGCCCGATCCGCCCGAAGGCCTTCAGGTCACCGGCCTTGGCGATGCCGACGACGACCACGCAGAACACCAGCGGCGAGATCACCGCCTTGATCAGGCGCACGAAACCGTCGCCGAGCGGCTGGAAAGCCGTGGCCGAGTCCGGCCACAGCTTCCCGACGACGATGCCGAGCACGAGCGCGCAGGCGACCTGCGCGAAGACAGAGGTTCGCAGTATGCGTGCGACGCGTCGCGGCAGAGACGGTACGGACTGCGGCACGGGCACTCCTAGAGGGGGACGTCGACTCGCAGAAACCGGACGGGACTTCTGCGATACGGAAAGCGGCTTCCGTGTCGATCACCCTGGAGGAGCCATTGATCGCGCCCGAGACACCCTTGTCACAGCCGTGTAAATCACGCCGCGTGTGGCGCACTCCACACCGCGGGCCTCAGCAGCGGTTGCGGTCCTCGGTCAGCACCCCCTGAACCGTGGTCAGCGAACGGTCGTAGCAGCCGTCCGGGCCGTGCAGGCGGTAGCGCTCGCCGGAGGTGCCGACCGCGTGCCGCTGGTCGCGCGGGACATTGATCGTGTACGTGGCGTCGCCGCTGTAGGTGTCGTCGAGCCGCGTCCACGTCAGACGCCGGCCGCCCTGCCGCTCGACGGCCGTCGCCCGGTCGCCGAGAGTCAGCACGGTGCGCAGCCGGTTGTCCGTGCCGAGGGTCGTGGCGCCGTTCATCGTGTACGTCCGGTGCGTGTGCGCCGTCCGCGCCGGGCCCGGTCCGTCCGCCTTGACCGTCTCGTCGTCCGTCCACGTCGCGTCCAGTCCGTCCGTGCTCTCGCCATCGGTCCAGCGGTGCGTCGAGCTGTTCGCGAGCGTGCGGGTGACGGTGGTGGTCACCCGGCCGTGCGAGGTGTCGAGGTATCCGGAGACGGCGAGCCGGTGTCCGGCCTCGGTGTCGACGCGGTTCTCCGTACCGGGCGTGTGGACCGAGGAGTTGGCGATGCCGGTCGCCTTGTCCGCGGTGAGCGCGCCGCCGACCTGGGCGCGGTGCGCGTCCTGCCAGACCAGTACGTTCACGGGGGTGCTCCAGCCGGCCTGTCCTGCGGGCACGCCGACGACGGAGACCTCGACGCGGTGTGGCCGACCGTCGTTGAAAAGCCCGGCGAACGGCGTCAGGTCGTACTCGACGGGCCGGACGTCGAAGGCGCGCGGGCCCGGGATGACGTACCAGAGGAAGGGGTTGGACCAGCCGCCGGTCCACACGTTCGGGAACGGCGCGGCGATGCCGGCCAGTTGCCCGTCGACCTTGATCTGCACCTCGCGGTACGGCCCGTGGTCGGCCTTGCAGGAGTACGACGCCGGGTCGGCCACGGTCAGGTACCAGAACTCCTCGCAGCCGCCGCCGGATCCGGTGGCGTACACCTCCGCGACGATGCGCTCACTGTTGCGCGGGGTGGTGAGGGTCGTGCCGTCGGGCGTGTCGGCGAGGGTGAGGACACGGTCGGGGGCGGGGGTCTCGGGGCGGCCCGCGTAGAACGTGAGCGTCACCTTGACGTCGATGACGCCGGTGTAGGTGTCGTCCACGACGTTCCCGATGAGCATCTCGACGCCCTGCGGGGCGCGGAAGGTGTCGCTGTAGCGGGTGACGTCCTTCTCCACGTGCCACTCGATGCCGTCCGGTGACGGCTCGGGCGTCGAGGTGCGCAGGATCTCGACACCGCCCACGTGCAGATAGCCGAGGCGGTCGTACTGACGGCCCTTCACCTTGCCGTCGAGGCGCAGGACGACCTTGCTCCAGCGGTCGCCGCAGCCCTTCGGCGGTGTGTACGCGCCCCGGTACGGGGTGAAGTCGCGGAACTGGACCTCGGCGAGGGTGACCTGGCAGGACTTGGTGTGCGGCCGGTCGACGGGCGGGGCGGCGGTCACCGGATCGTGCCAGTCGGTGCCGAACTCGGCCGGAACGCCGGAGGCAGCGTGGGGTGCCGCTTGAGCAGCGGTGGCCCCGGTACCGAAGAACGTGCTCGCCAGGAGGGCAGCCCCGGCGAGCATGGACATGACTAACCGTCTTCTCATGGCCGGTGTTCTACGGGGAGATGGGTCCGCCCCGCAATGAGGCGTTCCGCCATCCGTACTAGCTCATCAGGTCCGCTCTGTCTCCCATCACCACCACAGGATGCCGGTCCGGGTCGAGCCTGCGCAGCAGGTACTCCATGGCCGGCTTGGACATGGTGACGCAGCCCGACGTACCACTGCCGTGGTCCATGTGCAGCCAGATGTTCCCGCCCCTCTCCTCACCCTCGGGGCGCGTCGGGTCGTTCGGCGGGGTGCCCTTGACGCGGTTGTAGTCGATGGCGATGACGTAGTCGAAGTCGTGCCAGTACGGCTTGGCCCACGAGCGCGGGGCGGCGAAGGCAGGGTCCCGCGTGTACGGCAGCCCGGCGCCCGGATCCTTGAGTACACCGCCCGCGTCGGTAAGGGTGAACACGCCGACGGGGCTGCGCCGGTCGCCGGAGCGGTGGTCGGTGGTCCAGCCCTTCTTGCCGTTGTGTGCCGCCCAACTGCGGATCCGCTGCCACACCGCGCCGCGCCTGGCGTAGAGCACGACCGTGGAGTCCGCCGAGTCCTTGCCGTCGCCGTAGACGGCCACCACCTGGCCGGAGTCGGTCGGAATCCGCCGCTGAAGGCGGGCGCCGACGCCCGGGATGATGCGGTGCGAGCCGCGACTGGCCGCAGTGGACTGCACGGCCTGGCCGCCGGGTTTCGGCTCGCCGCTGCCGCGTCCCGACGCGCCGCACGCGGAAAGGGCCGCCAAAAAGGTTCCGAAAGCCGCCATCGCGACCGTCACACGCCGCACACCATCGATCTGCACGCGCCCCATGGTGGCATCTCGTTCCGACGCATCGTGCGATCTTCCGAGCATTCGGCTCACCGGGCTACGGGCCTGCTGGACGACCGTGTCACCGGAAGAGGACTGCCGGCCGGAACCCCGCGGATCTCGGCGGCCGTCGGGGAAAACCGTTTGAAATTCACCACTCTGCGACGCGAACCTTTCACAGCTTGTTGCCGCCGCCTCCCCCTCCCTGACACGAGCCACTGGGACGTCATGCAGATTCAAGACCTTCCGTATTCCGACCCGGGCGTACCCGACGCGCGTTCGGGTCCTCGCCTCCTGTGGTGGCTCTGGCGCAACCAGATGGGCGGCCAGCTCAAGTCGCTGGCCTGGGGCCTGCTGCACTTCGTCTCCGTTTCCGCGCTGCCCTTCTGCGTCGGTCTCGCCGTCCAGGCGGTCATCGACCGTTCCGGCACCCGGCTGGCCCTGACGGGTGGCCTGATGGCGCTGTGCGGTACGGGGATCGCCGTCGGCGACACCTTCCTGCACCGGACAGCCGTCACCAACTGGATCACCGCCGCCGCCCGTGTCCAGCAGCTGCTGGCGGGCCAGGCGGCCCGGCTGGGCTCCGCGCTGACCCGGCGCGTCGCGGCCGGCGAGGTGGTGGCCGTCTCCACCGGCGACGTGGAGAAGATCGGCTGGTTCGTCGAGGCCGTCTCCCGCTTCACCGCCGCCGCGTTGACGGTCGTCGTGGTCTGCGTGGGCCTTCTGGTCTACCAGCCCGCTCTGGGCGTGGTCGTCGCCGTGGGCGTGCCGGTCGTGGCACTCGCAGTGCTGCCGCTGCTGCCCCGGGCGACGCGTCGCGCCGACATCCAGCGCGAGAAGGCGGGCCGGGCCACCGAGCTGGCCTCGGACACCGTCGCCGGGCTTCGCGTGCTGCGCGGCATCGGCGGCGAGGAACTGTTCCTCGACCGCTACCGCCGCGCCTCGCAGGAGGTACGGCAGGCGGCCGTGCGCAGCGCCCGGATGTGGTCGCTGATCTCCGCGATCCAGGTGCTGCTGCCCGGGCTGCTGCTGATCGCGGTCGTCTGGCACGGCATCCACCTGGCCCGCCAGGGCCGGATCACGGTCGGCGAACTCGTCACCGTCTACAGCGCGGTCATGGTCCTCAACTACCCGCTGCGGCACTTCGAGGAGATCGCCATGGCGTACTCCTTCTCGCGCCCGTCGGCCAAACGCGCGGCACGCGTGCTGTCGCTCCGGCGGAGCACCGACATCGAAGGGGCACGCGAGGCCGAGGTGCCGGGCGGCGACCTGTACGACCCGGCCACCGGTCTGCTCGCGCCCGCCGGCCGGCTCACCGCCGTGGTGTGCGGCGACCCGGACGCCGCCGGGCGGCTCGCGGAACGGCTGGGCGGCCACCCCGCCGGGCCGGGCTCCTCGGTGCTGCTCGGCGGGGTACCGCTCGACGACCTCCCCCTGGACAGCGCCCGCACCGCCGTCCTCGTCCAGGACAAGGACCCGGTGCTGCTGTCCGGCTCGCTGCGCGAGCTGCTGGACGTGCCCTCCTCCGGTGCCGTACGCGCCGAGGACGCGCTGGCGGCCGCGCAGTGCGGGGACGTCCTGGACGCACTGGTCCAGGGGTCGCTGGACGCCGCCGATCCGCTGGACGCCCGCATCACCGAGCGCGGCCGCTCACTGTCGGGCGGCCAGCGCCAGCGGCTGGCGCTGGCCCGGTCCCTCATCACCGACCCGGAGGTGCTGGTCCTGGACGAGCCCACCTCCGCGGTCGACTCGCATACCGAGGCCCGGATCGCGGACGGGCTGCACCGGCTGCGCTCGGGGCGGACGACGGTGGTGTTCACCTCGTCGCCGCTGCTGCTGGACCGAGCGGACCGGGTCGCCCTGGTCCACGAGGGCGCGGTCGCGGCGGTCGGCGTGCACCGCGAACTGGTCGATTCCGAGCCGCGGTACCGGGCCGTGGTGACGCGCGAGACCGAGGACGAGATGGCCCTGGCCGACCCCTTGGACGAGAACGTGGCCGACGGGAACGCCCTGATGGGCGCTCTCGAAGAGCTGAAAGAGATCGAGGAGAGCGCATGATCGGCGTTGCGCCACCGGCGTACGACCCGGCGGCCCCGACGACCGCCACCACCCTGCCCGTCGGCGCGGCCGCGACCGTGCGCGCCTACGTGGCCGAGCTGTTCCGCCGGCACCGCCGGGCCTTTGTGCTCCTCATCGCCGTCAACACGGTGGCCGTGGTCGCCTCGATGGTGGGCCCGTACCTGCTCGGCGGCCTCGTCGAGCGCGTGTCGGACAGGGCGCGCGAGCTTCATCTGGGGCTGACCGCCGGGCTGTTCGTACTCGCGCTGCTCGTCCAGGCCGTGTTCGTCCGGCAGGTGCGGCTGCGGGGCGCGATGCTCGGCGAGCGGATGCTGGCCGACCTGCGCGAGGACTTCCTCGTCCGCTCGGTGGGCCTGCCGCCGGGCGTGCTGGAGCGGGCGGGCACGGGCGACCTGCTCTCCCGCATCACCACCGACATCGACCGCCTCGCCAACGCCATGCGGGAGGCCGTACCGCAGCTGGCGATCGGTGTCGTGTGGGCGCTGCTGCTGCTCGGTGGGCTCGTCGTGACGGCGCCGCCGCTGGCGGCCGCCGTCCTGCTCGCGGTACCGGTGCTGGTGGCGGGGTGCCGCTGGTACTTCAGGCGGGCGCCCGCCGGCTACCGCTCGGAGGCCGCCGGGTACGCCGCCGTCGCCGCCGCGCTCGCCGAGACCGTGGATGCGGGCCACACCATCGAGGCACACCGCCTGGGCGATCGGCGTATCGCCCTGTCGGAGCGGCGGATCAAGGAGTGGACCGCCTGGGAGCGCTACACCCTCTGGCTGCGGTCCGTGCTCTTCCCGGTGATCAACGCCGTTCACGTCATCGTGCTCGGCTCGGTCCTCATGGCCGGCGGTGCCTTCGGGCTGCAGGGCTGGATCGGGGTGGGCCAGCTGACGACGGGTGCCCTCATCGCGCAGATGCTCGTCGACCCGGTGAACCTGATCCTGCGCTGGTACGACGAGGTGCAGGTCGCCCAGGTGTCGCTGGCCCGCCTGGTCGGCGTGCGGGACATCGAGCCGCACGCCGGGGACGCCTCGCTGGCCCCCGGCGGACGGGACGTGCACGCCGACCGGGTGCACTTCGGCTACCGAGAGGGCGTCGACGTGCTGCGCAAGGTCTCCCTGAAGGTCGCGCCGGGCACCCGGCTGGCCCTGGTCGGCCCTTCCGGCGCCGGCAAGTCCACGCTGGGCAGGCTGCTCGCCGGTATCTACGCGCCCCGGGACGGCCGCATCACCCTGGGTGGAGCGGAACTGTCCCGGATGCCCGCGGAGCGCGTGCGCTCGCACGTCGCCCTCGTCAACCAGGAACACCACGTCTTCGTGGGCTCCCTGCGCGACAACCTCCTGCTGGCCCGCACCGGCGCCACCGACGCCGAACTGTGGGCGGCGCTCGGCGCGGTCGACGCGGAGGGCTGGGCGCGGGCGCTGGACGACGGCCTGGACACCGAGGTCGGCTCCGGCGGGGTGGCGCTGACCCCGGCACAGGCCCAGCAGATCGCGCTGGCCCGGCTGGTGCTGGCCGACCCGCACACGCTGGTCCTGGACGAGGCGACCTCGCTGCTCGACCCGCGCGCGGCCCGCCACCTGGAACGCTCCCTGGCCCGCGTCCTCGACGGCCGCACCGTGGTCGCCATCGCCCACCGCCTGCACACCGCCCACGACGCCGACGTGATCGCCGTCGTGGAAAACGGCCGCATCAGCGAACTGGGCAGCCACGAGGAACTGGTCACGGCGGACGGGGCTTATGCGGCGCTGTGGCGGTCTTGGCATGGGTGAGAGGTTGAGGTGCGGTCGGGGGGGTGGAGTGAGCAGGTTCGGGGATGGACTGAGTTGGTCTGGGTGAGGTCGGAGGGCGAGGTGAGGCTGGGGTGAGGTGAGGTGAGGCCGGGGACGATGTGAGGCCTGGGGCGGAGTGAGGCCGGCAGCCGGGGCCGCGGCAGGGCCACGGGACGGAGACTGGGCCAGGCCGGGCCGGAGTCTGGAGCCGGGGCGAGACCGCGGGCCGGGGGGCGGGTCGGGGTCGGGTCGGGGTCGGGGTCGGGGCAAGTCCACCCGGCTGTGGGCCGAGACTGGGCCGGGGGCTGGGACCAAGCCGTGAGCCGGGGCGAAACCGCGGGCCAGGGCCAGGGGCAGATCCACCAGCCGGCCGAGGCCAGGCCATCGCCTGGGACCAAATCGTGGACCGGAGCGAAACCGCAGGCCAGGGCCGAGGCAAGTCCACCAGCCGTGAGCCGAGGCGAGGCCCCAAGCTGGGACCAAGCCGTGGACCGGGGCGAGGCTCGGGCCGCAGGCCGGGCCAGGCCATGGACCGGAACCGAAGCCCGGACCGCAAGCCGGACCAAACCGTGGACCGAAACCGAGACCCGGACCGCAAGCCGCACCAAACGGTGGACCGGCGTGGGGGCGGGGGCCTTGGTGAGCGGCGTCGGGCGTGCAGGGGTGCGCAGGGGGCAGCGCCGAGCCGTCGGCCGCGCCGCCGCTCCCGGCCAGGGCGTCGGCGTCGCCCGCCTGCGGGGTCGCACCGGCGGACGCGGGCTGTGTCTGCGGGTCCGGTCGGGTGACGAGGCCCCACGCCGGCGCTGCGGAGAGCGCGGGCGATCCCGGAGGAGTCCGTGGGCCCACCCGGTCGGAGGACGCGGTCAGGCCCCGTCACCAGTTCCCCGGGCGGGCCTGGGTGGGGATGTTCGGCCCGAAGCCGCGCCCCGTGCCGTTGCGCGGTGCCGAACAGGGGTGGAAGGCTGGATAGCGGCACCGGCTCGGGGAGCGCCCGGGAACCCGTCGGTTCCCGCCGCGTGAAACCCGTGCCGAGCGTGCCGACGGCGCGCTGCCCCTCGTGGGGGCACAAGGCCGTCCTCACCACCTGGAGGTACCCGTGGACAGCGCCGACGGATGGGGGGATGACGTCTACCAGCCCGATGCCTCGGAGATCCGGGAGGACTCGGGCGTGCTCGACGTCGAGGACACGCTGGACTTCGACGGCGTCGACGATCCCCTCGACCGGGGCTGGTCCCCTCCCGAGCGGCCGTGGGCGGTGGAGCACACCGGAGTGACGGCGAGCGAACGCCTGACCGGGCAGACGCTGGACCAGCGGCTCGCCGAAGAGCTGCCCGATGCCCTGGCGCCCGACGACGACGGCATCGGCGACTGCGCCGGCACCGACGGGGAACTCCTGGACAACGAGGTCGGCCATCTCCGCTCCGGCCGCCTCGTCGCACCCGACGAAGGTGCGCACGAGGACGAGGAGAGCGCCCTCGTCGCCACGGACGTCGGCATCGACGGCGCGGCCGCCTCCGCCGAGGAAGCCGCGATGCACATCGTCGACGAGGACTCCCTCTCCGGCTGACCACCGGGACGCCCCCTGTCCGACCGCCCCGCGCGAGGAGCCGCGATGCAGCAGGACAAGCAGCCCGACTACCACCCGGTGGTCTTCCGCGACCGCGCCGCCGGATACGCCTTCCTCACCCGGTCCACGGCGCGCAGCGAGCAGACCATCGAGTGGGACGACGGCCAGAGCTACCCGGTGATCGACGTGGAGATCTCCTCCGAGAGCCACCCCTTCTACACGGGCAAGGCCCGCACGGTGGACACCGAGGGCCGCATCGCCCGGTTCGAGCGCCGGTACGGCGGGGCGGAGTCGGGCGAGGCCACCTGAGCGGGCGAGGTGCGTCAGATCACGTTGAGGGCCGCCGCGCAGCCCACTCCCCCGAGCAGCATGAACACGGGCATCAGCACCTTCAGCTCGACCCAGCTGCCCGCCCGGAACCGCATCGCCTTCGGCGGGCCCAGCGGGTACCAGCGCTTGCGGCCCACCGGGATGGGCCACAGGATCGGGCATCCCGACACGGTCAGCGCGTCCCCGATGTCGTGCACCAGCGCGCCCAGCACGATCGGCAGGCCCAGCCACAGGTACTCCTGCCCGGGCGCGGTGAACAGCCAGTCGGAGCCGTTGCCCGGCTTGTCCAGGATCCCCGCGAGAATCCAGGCGCTGGTCGCGGCGAGCAGCCAGACCAGGATGTCGCTGCTGGAGCCGCGCGCCGCCCGCCACAACAGGCCCTCGATCGCCAGCACCATGTGTATGAACAGGATTGCGAGGACCGCCCAGCGGCCCCCGGCGATCGCCACCGCGGAGCTGCCCGCGCCGATGAGGACCGCCCACAGCCAGGTGTGGGTGAGCGTGCGGTGGCCACCTGTGCGGCGTGCGTCGCCCTTCTTCCTGGTGGCCTTGTAGACGGCGTACGACAGCTTGTCGACGATCTCGCAGATCCATCGGGAGACCGGCCCGAAGGCCCGCGAGATGGTGGCCGCCTTGTGGTCGAGGTCCGGGGCAAGCGCGGCGCCGGCGCAGATCAGGGCGCCGACGAGCAGGACCGGCCAGGGCATCGGGTGTCCGGCCGCGGCGGCGGCCGCTCCGACGCCGAGCCAGGCCGCAGCCCCCGACAGTGAGTGTGCTGGTCCCATCATGGCCGCTTCCCGCCCCATTCCTCGTGTGCCGCTGTCCTGTTGACCTGGTGCACTGACGCTCCGTCGGCGACACAGCGTAGCGGCCATGATCTTCGTACCCGCAGCCGATTCCCCTCTCGGCGGCAAGGCCAGGCAAGATGGGTGCGTGACCCTCATCGATCAGCTGCCGCCGACCGCCGACCCCGACGCCCTGTACGAAGCCTTCGAGTCGTGGGCGCAGGAGCGCGGTCTCACCCTCTACCCCCACCAGGAGGAGGCGCTGATCGAGGTGGTCTCCGGGGCGAACGTGATCGTCTCGACGCCCACCGGCTCCGGCAAGAGCATGATCGCCGCAGGTGCGCACTTCGCCGCGCTGGCCCGGGACGAGGTCACGTTCTACACGGCACCGATCAAGGCGCTGGTGTCGGAGAAGTTCTTCGAACTGTGCAAGATCTTCGGCACCGAGAACGTCGGCATGCTCACCGGCGACGCCTCCGTGAATGCCGACGCGCCCGTGATCTGCTGCACCGCCGAGGTGCTGGCCTCGATCGCGCTGCGCGACGGCAAGGACGCGGATGTCGGCCAGGTCGTGATGGACGAGTTCCACTTCTACGCGGAGGGCGACCGCGGCTGGGCCTGGCAGATCCCGCTGCTGGAGCTCCCACAGGCCCAGTTCATCCTGATGTCGGCCACTTTGGGAGACGTGTCCTTCTTCGAGAAGGACCTCGCCCGCCGCACCGGCCGTCCCACCTCGGTGGTCCGCTCGGCGACCCGACCGGTGCCCCTCTCCTACGAGTACCAGCTCACCCCGCTCACCGAGACGCTCACCGAACTGCTGGCGAACAGGCAGGCCCCGGTGTACATCGTCCACTTCACGCAGGCACAGGCCGTGGAGCGGGCGCAGGCCCTCATGAGCATCAACATGTGCTCGCGCGAGGAGAAGGACCAGATCGCCGAGCTGATCGGCAACTTCCGCTTCACCACCAAGTTCGGCCGGAACCTCTCCCGCTACGTCCGTCACGGCATCGGCGTGCACCACGCCGGCATGCTGCCCAAGTACCGGCGCCTCGTGGAGAAGCTCGCCCAGGCCGGCCTGCTGAAGGTCATCTGCGGCACGGACACGCTCGGCGTGGGCGTCAACGTGCCCATCCGGACGGTGCTGTTCACGGCCCTGACCAAGTACGACGGCAGCCGGGTGCGCACGCTGCGGGCCCGTGAGTTCCACCAGATCGCGGGCCGGGCCGGCCGGGCGGGCTTCGACACGGCGGGCCTGGTCGTCGCGCAGGCGCCCGAGCACGTCATCGAGAACGAGAAGGCCCTCGCGAAGGCGGGCGACGATCCGAAGAAGCGCCGCAAGGTGGTGCGCAAGAAGGCACCGGAGGGCTTCGTCGGCTGGACGGACAACACCTTCGAGAAGCTGATCGCGTCCGAACCCGAGCCGCTCACCTCGCGGTTCCGGGTGACGCACACGATGCTGCTGTCGGTGATCGCCCGTCCCGGCAACGCCTTCGAGGCGATGCGCCACCTCCTGGAGGACAACCACGAGCCGCGCAGGCAGCAGCTGAGGCACATCCGGCGAGCGATCGCGATCTACCGCTCCCTGCTGGACGGCGGGATCGTGGAGAAGCTCGACAAGCCGGACGCCGAGGGCCGCATCGTCCGGCTCACGGTCGACCTCCAGCAGGACTTCGCGCTCAACCAGCCGCTGTCCACGTTCGCGCTCGCCTCGTTCGAACTGCTCGACCCCGAGTCGCCGTCCTACGCCCTCGACATGGTGTCCGTGGTCGAGTCCACGCTGGACGACCCGCGGCAGATCCTCGCCGCCCAGCAGAACAAGGTGCGCGGCGAGGCCGTGGCCGCGATGAAGGCCGACGGGGTCGAGTACGAGGAGCGCATGGAGCGCCTCCAGGACATCTCGTACCCGAAGCCGCTGGAAGAGCTGCTCTTCCACGCGTACGACACCTACCGCAAGAGCCACCCGTGGGTCGGTGACCACCCGCTCTCGCCCAAGTCCGTCATCCGGGACATGTACGAACGGGCGATGTCCTTCACCGAGCTGGTGTCCTTCTACGAGCTGGCCCGCACCGAGGGCATCGTGCTGCGCTACCTCGCCAGCGCCTACAAGACCCTCGACCACACCATCCCGGACGACCTGAAGTCCGAGGACCTCCAGGATCTGATCGAGTGGCTCGGCGAGATGGTCCGCCAGGTCGACTCCAGCCTGCTGGACGAGTGGGAGCAGCTGGCCAACCCGGAGGAGATGACCGCCGAGGAGGCCCAGGAGAAGGCCGACGAGGTCAAGCCCGTCACCACCAACGCCCGCGCCTTCCGGGTCCTCGTCCGCAACGCCCTGTTCCGCCGCGTCGAGCTGGCGGCCCTCGACCAGGTCGAGGAACTGGGCGAGATGGACGCCGAGTCCGGCTGGGACGCCGAGGCATGGGGCGAGGCGATGGACAAGTACTGGGACGAGTACGACGATCTCGGCACCGGCCCCGACGCCCGCGGCCCCAAGCTGCTGGTGATCAAGGAGGAGCCGGAGAACGGCCTCTGGCGCGTCCGCCAGATCTTCGACGACCCGGGCGACGACCACGACTGGGGCATCAGCGCAGAGGTGGATCTGAAGGCCTCCGACGCCGAGGGCCGTGCGGTCGTACGCGTCACCGACGTCGGCCAGCTGTGAGCACAGGAGACTCCCACCCATGACGAACCCGGCGGAGAGACTGGTCGACCTCCTCGACCTGGAGCAGATCGAGGTCAACATCTTCCGTGGCCGGAGCCCGCAGGAATCCCTGCAGCGGGTCTTCGGCGGCCAGGTGGCGGGCCAGGCCCTGGTCGCCGCCGGGCGCACCACGGACGGCGAACGCCCTGTGCACTCGCTGCACGCGTACTTCCTGCGCCCGGGCCGGCCGGGTGTGCCCATCGTGTACCAGGTCGAGCGAGTCCGCGACGGGCGGTCGTTCACGACGCGCCGGGTCACGGCCGTGCAGCAGGGCCGCACGATCTTCAATCTGACCGCCTCCTTTCACAAGCCTGAGGAAGGACCGTTCGAGCACCAGCTGCCACCGGCCCGCGAGGTGCCGGACCCGGAGTCCCTGCCGACGGTGACCGAGGAGATCCGCAAGCACCTGGGCGCGCTGCCGGAACAGTTGGAGCGGATGGCGCGCCGCCAGCCCTTCGACATCCGGTATGTCGACCGGCTGCGCTGGAACGCCGAGGAGATCCAGGGCGCCGAGCCGCGCAGCGCCGTGTGGATGCGCGCGGTCGGGCCGCTCGGGGACGACCCGCTGGTGCACACCTGCGCGCTGACCTACGCCAGTGACATGACCCTCCTGGACGCGGTCCGCATTCCGGTCGAACCCCTGTGGGGTCCGCGGAACTTCGACCTGGCCTCGCTGGACCACGCCATGTGGTTCCACCGGCCGTTCCGCGCGGACGAGTGGTTCCTGTACGACCAGGAGTCCCCGATCGCCACCGGCGGGCGCGGGCTGGCCCGCGGGCGCATCTACGACCTGCAGGGGCGGCTGCTCGTCTCGGTCGTCCAGGAGGGTCTGTTCAGGGCCCTGTAGCGGGGTTCAGACCCCTGCGGGCCGGGGCTTTCTGCGGTGCAGCCAGGCGCGCAGTCCGCGGGTCGGCCGCGTCGCACCCGGCTCGGTCTCGTGACCCCGAGGTGGAGGCGGCGAGGCCGGCTGCGCCGCGGCCACGGCGTGCCGTGCGACCGTTGGCGTCACGGGGTGGGCGTGGTGCGCGGCCGGGCGCCGGGCGGGCGCTGTGTGCCGTGCCGCCGGGCGCGGGGCCGGCGAGTGGCCGCGTGCCTCCTGTACCGCGTGCGCCAGTTCGCTGCGCAGCCAGTCGGCTTCGTCGGAGTCGTGAGCCGTCATGAGCTGCTCGGCGAGGTGCGCGGTGGGCGATCCCGGGGCGGCGTGGTCGGGCGCAGCGGGCCGGAAGCGGTTCAGGTGCGCACGCTCGTAGGGATCCTTGACGATGTCCGCGACCTCGACAGGCGCGAGGAAGGCGGCCACGGTCCCGGCCCGCGCCCACGGGTCCTCGGCCTCGCGCAGCAGGAATCCCAGGTGCCGTCCGCGCCAGTTGCGGGCCCGCAGGTCCACCCCGGCCGCCAGTTGCCCCCTCAGGTTCTCGGGCGTACGCCCCTTGAGCAGGTGCGCGTTCTCGGCGCCGACCGCGAACTGCCTTAGTTCCTCGGCCAGATAGAGCCAGACGACGGCTCGGTAGCGGTTCAGGTAGAAGCGCACCGGCACCAGCAGTCCCAGACGGGCGAGCCGCGTGAACCTGCCCGCCGGGATGTCCATGAGCGCGGCGCCCTCGGCCGTACCCACGACCCGCACGCGTGCCCGGAGTGTTTCGGGAAAGCCGTCCTGGGCGCGCAGCCGGTCGAGCTCCGCCCGCTCGACCCGGCGGCCTCCG
Source organism: Streptomyces cellostaticus (assembly GCF_001513965.1). Taxonomy (GTDB): domain Bacteria; phylum Actinomycetota; class Actinomycetes; order Streptomycetales; family Streptomycetaceae; genus Streptomyces; species Streptomyces cellostaticus. The sequence continues at coordinate 168,123 of NZ_KQ948031.1, forward strand.
CCTCCGCCCTCGTCGGGCACGGTGCGGATACAGCCGAGATGGACGGCGAGGGCGAACTCGCCTCGCCTGAGCCCCAGTTCACGAGCTGCGCGGCTCGCTGCGCAGGTGACGGGGCGGGAGGGGACGAAGGTGCTTCCCGACATGGTCGTACTCCCCCGTGGAGTCGGTGGCTCACGCCGTGTGCGTGAGCCGTGCACACACCGTATCCGGTTCGACACGCGTCGTGGCGAGCCTGTGGATAACTCCGCGGAACTAGGCGAATACGCAGGTCAGAGGTCTGTCAGGGGAGCCCGCTCGGGTTGCCGGGCGTCCACGCCGAGGTGTTCGCCGACCCGGTTGACGAGCAGGGTCATCTCATAGGCGATCTGGCCGATGTCGGCCTCCGCGCCACTGAGCAAGCACAGGCAGCTGCCGGTGCCGGCGGCGGTCACGAACAGGACTGCGTCGTCGTACTCGATCATGGTCTGGCGCACGCTTCCCGCGCCGAAGTGGCGCCCCGAACCCTTCGCCAGGCTGTGCAGCCCGGACGCGACGGCGGCCAGATGCTCGGCGTCCTCGCGGCGAAGGCCCGTGCTCGCTCCGGTGACCAGCCCGTCGTTGGACAGGACCAGCGCGTGCCGTACGTGGTCCACCCGTTCGGTCAGATCGTCCAGGAGCCAGCCGAGTCCCTGGTTCTGCGCCATGTTCCGTCTCCCCGTGTGACGTCTCCCCCTGGCTGGAGGATCTGCCCGCCAGCCTTCCCCACGACCGGCGTCCGGGCAAGCAGGATGGGCGTATGGCACAGAAGATGACCGATGAGGAATGGCGGGCGTTCGTCTCGTACGGCACCCGAACCGGCAAGTTGTCCACCGTCAATGCCGATGGGAGCCCACATGTGGCCCCGATCTGGTTCCTGCTGGACGGTAACGAAGTGGTCTTCAACACGGGCAAGGGGACCGTGAAAGGGCGCAATCTCGCCCGTGACGGACGGATCGCCCTGTGCGTGGACGACGACCGGCCGCCGTTCCACTTCGTGGTGCTGAACGGGCGTGCCCGGCTGTCGGAGGAGCTGGACGAGGTGCGTCTTTGGGCCACCCGCCTCGCCGCCCGGTACATGGGTGAGGAGCGCGCCGAGGAGTACGGCGCCCGCAACGGTGTCCCGGGCGAGCTGCTGGTCCGGGTCGCCGTGGACAAGGTGGTGGCGCTGAAGGACCTGGCCGACTGAGGCTCAGCTGACCGAGTCGAGGAGCCGGGCGGTGTGCATCCGCCCGGCGTATTCGACCAGGCGGATCAGTACCTCCTTGCCCGAGTCCCGGTCGCGTGCGTCGCACAGCACCACGGGCGTTCCCCGGTCCAGGTCGAGGGCCCGGGAGACGTCGTGGGCGCCGTAGGCGCGTGCCCCGGCGAAGCAGTTGACGGCCACCACGAACGGGATGCGCCGGTGCTCGAAGTAGTCGACCGCCGGGAAGCAGTCCTCCAGCCGGCGCGTGTCGGCGAGCACCACGGCACCGAGGGCTCCCTGGGAGAGTTCGTCCCACAGGAACCAGAAGCGGTCCTGCCCCGGTGTGCCGAACAGGTACAGGGACAGGCCGGAGCGGATGGTGATGCGCCCGAAGTCCATGGCGACGGTCGTGGTGACCTTCTGGTCCACACCGTCGGTGTCGTCCACCAGTTGCCCGGCTTCGCTGAGCAGTTCCTCGGTGCGCAGCGGCCGGATCTCGCTGACGGCGCCGACCAGGGTCGTCTTGCCGACACCGAAGCCGCCGGCGACCAGTATTTTCAGTGCCAGGGCCGACATGTCGCCGGCGGCGTCGGAGTGCTCGGAGACCATGATCACTTCTCTCGGGAGGGCCGGCTGCGGTTCGTGGTGGAGGTGCTCGGGACGGGAAGTCAGCATCATGACAACTTCGCCACCCCTGTAGGGGATCGGACCGGAATGCGCCTGATGTGACCGCCTCGCGCCCGGTTGGTTCCGGAAGGCGCGCCAAATGGGATGCCGTGAGGCGTCCGATGGGTTGTGAAGGTTCATCTACAGCGCCCGCAGCCCCTCGATGACCTCGCGCAGAATCCGTTCGTCCGGTAGCTGGGCCGGGGGCACCGGGCGGCTGATGGTGACGCAGCCCAGTTCGAAGAGGTCGCCGAGGAGCACCCTCACCACGCCCACCGGCAGGTCCGCGTCGGCCGCGAGTTCGGCGACGGACTGCGTCTCCGTACGGCACAGGTCGATCAGGGCCCGGTGTTCGGGGCCGAGCGCGGTGTCGTCGTCCACGGCCGGTGCGGCGGGGGCGAGGGTGACGAGGGCGATCAGGTCGAAGCGCACTCCGGTGGGGCCGGGCTGGGTGCGTCCGCCGGTCATGGCGTAGGGGCGGACCAGGGGCCCGGCCTCGCCGTCGTACCACTGGATGCCCTGTTCGCGCGGGCCGTCGGTCGGGTTCTCGGTCATGGGTGCCGCCCTTTCGGCTCATCCGGCGGCGGGCGGCCGGGCCGTGACGCGCGGCGCCGTGTGGAGGTGCTCGCCCACGCGCTTGACCAGGCGTGCCATCTCGTAGGCGACCAGGCCGATGTCGGCGGTGACGGCGGTGAGCACGGCGAGGCAGGAGCCTTCGCCGGCGGCGGCCACGAAGAGGAAGGCCTCGTCCATCTCAACCATGGTCTGGCGTACGCCGCCCGCTCCGAAGTGCCGTCCCGCGCCCTTGGCAAGGCTGTTGAAGCCGGAGGCCACGGCGGCTAGGTGCTCCGCGTCCTCCCGGGCGAGGCCGGTGGAGGCGCCAACGGCCAGGCCGTCGTTGGACAGCACGACGGCGTGCCGCACCTCGCTCACCCGCATCACCAGGTCGTCCAGCAGCCAGTCGAGTTCGCCGGATCGCTGGGCGGTCCTCATGCTCGGGTCCTGGATCATGCCGGGTCTCCTTCGGTGCTGTCACTGCCCGTTTCGGGTTCCGGGGCGGCGGCGCCGCGGCCGGGCTTCCTGCCGCCACCGCGGGCCCAGCCGTCGCGGTAGGCCGTCATGCGGTCCCGTACGAGTTCGGGGGTGCGCCGGTCGTCGGCGCGCGGGGCGGGTTGCGGCCCCGGTTCTTCGGGGCGCTGGTGGCGGAGTTGGGGGGCGAGGCTCGCTTGGCGCACACGGCGCGGGAGGTCGTCGGAGGGCTCGGAGTCGTTCGGTGGGCGGTGCAGCCTCAAAGCGGTGACTCCGGGGGGCGGGGGTTCGTGCGCGGGCGTCGATGAGGCCGGGGTCGTGGCCGCGAGGGCGGGCCGAACGGACGGCGCGGTGACCGCGGACGGGGGCCGGGGCGTGTCGGGCACGGGCGCGTACGCGCGTTGCTGCTCCGGGTGTTCCTGCGCCTCCTCGTGGGCGGGGCGTCTCGCAGAGCCGGTGTGCAGCAGGGCGGTGGGCAGCAGGACGACCCCGGTGGTGCCTCCGTAGGGGGAGGTGCGCAGGTGCACCTTGATGCCGTGCCGGGAGGCGAGCCTGCTGACCACGAACAGTCCGAGGCGGTCGCTGTCGAACAGATCGAGGGCCTCGGACTGCTCGATCCGCCGGTTGGCCTCCGCGAGCGTCTCGGCGCCCATGCCGAGGCCCCGGTCCTCGACTTCGAGGGCGTAGCCGTTGCCGACGGGTTCGCCGGTGACGCGCACGCGTGTGTGGGGCGGCGAGAACTGGGCGGCGTTCTCGACCAGTTCGGCCAGCAGGTGGGTGAGGTCGGCCACGGCCGCGCCGATGACGGACGCCTCCGGGAGCTGGCGCACCTCCACGCGCGCGTAGTCCTCGACTTCGGACACGGCGGCGCGTACGACGTTCGTGAGGGACACCGGCATGCGCCAGGCCCTGCCGGGTGCCGCTCCGGAGAGGATGATCAGGCTCTCGGCGTGACGTCGCATCCGGGTGGTGAGGTGGTCGAGGCGGAAGAGGTCGCTCAGCTCGTCGGGGTCGTCGGAGCGCCGCTCCATGCTGTCCAGGAGACTGAGCTGGCGGTGGACCAGCACCTGGCTGCGCCGGGCCAGGTTGACGAAGACGCCGGAGATGCCGCTGGCGAGTTCGGCGCGCTCCACCGCGGCGTGCAGGGCGGCGCGGTGGACGGTGGTCAGGGCCTCCGACACCTGGCCGGTCTCGTCCTCGGCGGGTGGTCCGGCCGGTGCCTCGGCCTGGATGTCGATCTCCTCGCCCGTGCGCAGCTTTCGCATCGCCGCGGGGAGTTTGCGGCGGGCGATCTCCAGGGCGTCGTTGCGCAGGTTCACCAGCTCGACGACGAGAGCCCGTCCGATGCGGACGGAGATGACGAGCGAGGCGGCGACGGCGGCGAGGCCGAAGAGCACGGCGGCGCCCGCCGGGCTGAGCAGGCCGCGCGTGAACGGGTCGGCGCGGCCCGCGACGGCCCGCCCGGTGTCCGTCGCGATGCCCCGCATCCCGTCCTGCACGCGCGCGTGCGAGGCGCTCCAGGCGGTCGTCGGTGCGGTGTCGACCGCCTTGGCCCCGGGGCCGGCGGCGAGGATCTTGTCCTCGGTGGCGGTGAGCGAGGTGTACGCGCTGCTGCCGGCGAGGTCGCGCCAGGCGGTGCGCTGGGTGCCGGGCAGGTCGGCGACGGCAGCCTCGGTGAGGGTGCGGCGGGTGGCGACGGCTGCCCCGAACAGCCGCAGCCGCTCGCTGTGCAGACCGCCGGCCGGGCGCGCGCTGCCGAGGGCGGCGTCCTCCTGGGCCAGCGCCTCTGCCGCGCGGGAGAATTCGAGCAGTACGCGCGCGTCGGAACCGACGTCGGCCTGCTGGATACCGGTGAGGGCGCCGTCCACCGTGAAGGCCGTACCGATCGTCTTCGTGTACTGGGTGTACACCTCGCTCCAGCCGGCCTTGCCATCGAGTACGGCGGTCCGCAGCGCGCGCAGGTTCTCGGCGCCGGTGACGAACGCCTGGAGACGTCCCGCGACTCCGGCGGGCAGTTCCTGGCTGTCGGCCACGGTGTTGTCTTCGCCGAGCCGCAGCCTGGCCACCGCGCGGTCGGTTCGGGCGGCGAGTCCGCGCAGGGCGTCGCCGCCTCCCGCACCCGGGTCGGCGGTGTAGCGCACGGCGGCGGCCCGCTCGGTCTGCAGGGCGGTGACGGCCGCGGCCACCGGGGCGCGCAGTTCGGCGTCGACCCGCTGGGACTGGCGCAGGTGGGCGACGTCCTGGGCGGTGCTGACGGTGGCGTACGCCCACAGGGCGAGCAGGGAGACGACCGGCACCATCAGCAGGCAGACCACCTTGGCCCGCACCGTGCGAGGCCGCAGGTGCCAACGGCCCGCGCGCGGGGGCGCGTTGTCCGGTGCTGTGTCGAGGGGGTGTCTCGCGTCCTCGTCGGCCGGTGGTCCGGCGTGCGCGCGGCGGCCGCGCGGCGGGGGCGGGGACTGCTCCGGGGTGCCGGCGTTCGGGGTGCTTCGGGGTGGGCGCATGGCCTCCTCGCTCGGGACGTGGGTCGGGGCTCCGGGGCAGGGCTCCCGCTAGCGGGCAGCGCTCTGGACGGGCCGCTGGGCCGAGGCGGACGCCTCGCGCTCGTCGGCCGTGGGTGAGAGGGCGACGAAGGCCGAAGTGAGGAACAGGTAGGACCCGAGGCCGACGGCGAGGGGGAAGATGAACTGCATCGCCGTGGCCCCGGGCAGCACCTCGCCGGAGGGCGTGACGCGCACGCTCACCGCGAACATCCCGGTGTAGTGCATGCTGCTGACGGCCGCCCCCATGACGAGGGAGGCGAGGGTGACGGCAAGGGGGGACTTGATGTTGAGCCCTGCCCACAGGGCCGCGGTCGCCGCCACGACGGCGATCAGGACCGAGAGTCCCACGAGGACGGGGTCGTAGTGCACTTGACCGTGCAGCCGTACCGCCGCCATGCCCAGGTAGTGCATGCTGGCGACGCCCAGCCCGGTGGTGAGCCCGCCGAGCAGGAGCGCCCGGTTGCGGTCCCGGCTGTAGCCGACGGCGAAGACGCCGACGCAGACGACGACCATGGCGACGACGAGGCTGAGAATGGTCAGCGGCACGTCGTAGCGGATGTCGGTGCCGCTGACGCGGAAGCCGAGCATCGCCACGAAGTGCATGGTCCAGATGCCCGTCCCGATCGCGGAGGCGGCGGTGACGAGCCAGTTGCGGCGCGACCGGCCGGTGGTGCCGAGCGCGCGCACGGTGCAGCGCAGTCCCAGTGCGGCGCCTATGCAGGCCATGACGTACGACAGCGCGGGGGTCAGCCAGCCGAAGGCGGCGTGGTCCAGGTGTCCCATGGCCTCGGGACGCTAGCCGGAGCAGGGGCGCACGAAGGGCGCGCATTTCGAAAGGTGTTGGAATATGACACAGAGAGGCGATGGAACGATCGCGTCCCGCTCGAACATGCGCGCAGGAACGTCCCCCACATCGGTGAGGGATCATGCGGAGCATGAGCGACGACCACACACACGTCCAGGAGTTCTTCACCGCCCGCGCAGCCGACTGGGACAGCAGGTTCCCCGACGACGGCCCCGCCTACGCGGCCGCCGTGGCCGACCTGGGGCTCCGTCAGGGCGACCGCGTGCTCGACGCGGGCTGCGGCACGGGCCGCGCCCTGCCGCCCTTGCGTGCCGCCGTGGGGCCCTCCGGGGTGGTGACCGGGGTGGACCTGACCCCGGCCATGATCCAGGCCGCCATACGGGCGGGCAGGGACCGTGACGGACGGCTGCTGCTCGCGGACGTCGCCGCGCTGCCGCTGCGGTCCGGATCCTTGGACGCCGTGTTCGCGGCGGGCCTGATCGCCCATCTGCCGCAACCCGCCCAGAACCTGCGGGAACTGGCCCGCGTGGTACGGCCGGGTGGCACGCTGGCGCTGTTCCATCCCATCGGCCGGGCGGCCCTGGCGGCACGTCAGGGGCGGCAGATCACCCCCGACGACCTCCGGGCCGAGGCCAATCTGGGCCCGCTCCTCGCCCGCTCGGCCTGGCGCATGACGTCGTACGTCGACGAGCACGCCCGGTTCCTCGCGCTGGCCGTACGCGAGGGCTGACGGCCGGGGCGGGTCAGCCCTGCCCCGCGATGGCTGCCGCGAAGGCGTCGGGATTGTCGAACATGACGTTGTGCCCGGCGCCCGGCACCGTCACCACACGGACTCCGGCGGCTTCCAGGTCCTGCCTGCCCTTGAGTTCGCCACTGTGCTCGCCCTGAAGGTAGACGCGGTCGATCGCGAGGCCTTCCAGCATCGTGCGCATCACGGGGTCCGAGCCGTGGCGGAGGCCGACGGCACTGCGGTGCAGGGCGCGCGGATCTGCGAGCCGCATGGTGGCCGCCCACAGCGGACCGACGGCCTCCAGTACGCGCGCGTAGTGCTCTTCGACGAACTCGTCCTCCCGGTAGGCGGCGATCCCGCTGCTGCCGGCCGTCGCCGGCGGGAAGGCGTCGAGGTTGGCCTCCGTGAGGACCAGCCGGGAGACGAGATCGGGCCGCCGGTGGGCGAGCACGATGGCGACGGCACCACCCATGCTGTGCGCGACCATCTCGGCTCCGGTGACGGCGGCCTGGTCCAGTGCGACCGCGACAGCGTCGGCATGTTCGTCCAGCGTGTAGCCGAAGTGCTCGGGCCGGTCGCTGGTGCCGTGCCCGGGCAGGTCCACGAACAGGCTGCGCCGGCCGACGAGTTCGGGGCGGGTCGCGATGTGCGCGTGGTACACGGCGGAGATCGATCCGAGTCCGTGCAGGTACACACGCGCGGGCTCGGCGCCGGGCGCCTCCGTCCACCGGATCATGCTCCCCTTGCTGTCGAATGCGGTCTGCTTCACCGTGTCCCTCCCCGACGTCTGCGGTACGTGTCAGCACAATACCTCGATGCCGATGTATAGCGGTACCGAAATATAGAGCCACCGCTGTACAACGGATCCACGAGAGAATGCGGTCATGCTGGAACTCGCCATCCTTGGTTTCCTGTACGACGCACCGCTGCACGGTTACGTCCTGCGCAGGCACATCGCCGCCCTCACCGGCCACGTACGGCCCGTCGCCGAGAGCACGCTGTACCCGGCGATCAAGCGGCTGGAGAAGGCCGGCCTCCTGGCGCGGACCACCGAGCCGGGAGCCGTGGCCGCGCCGCGTCACGTCCTGACACTCACCGAGGAGGGCAGGCAGGAGCTGCGGCGCCGCCTCGCCGATCCCGGGCAGCGCGAGATCACCGACGAGAACCAGTGGTTCACACTGCTCGCGTTCCTGCGGCACCTCGACGACCCCGCGGCCCAGGCGGCCGTGCTGCGGCGCCGGCTGGCCTTCCTGGAGGAACCGGCGAGCTTCTTCTACGACGGCGACCGGCCGCTGCGCGCCGAGGAACTGGACGACCCGTTCCGGCGGGGCGTCCTCACCATCGCGCGTGCCACGAGCCGGGCCGAACTCGCCTGGCTGCGCGACACGCTCAGGTCACTCGAGGGTGTCGGCCGCTGAGGTGTCCAGGTGCCGCACCGGACAGCCGCCCGCCCCTGGGACCGGGCGCGTACCCAGGCCGGCCAGCCGGTAGCCGTTCGGGTAGCCCTTGATCTCCCAGTTCTGCCGTGCGAAATGCGGCGTGCGGCGCGGCGGCAGCAGCCGGACCAGCCGGCCGCGTGTGCGCACGGCGCGGCGCACGAGCGCGGAGGCGGCCGGGCCCGGCGGCTCGTAGCGGAAGGCGCGCAGCAGGGGCTCGTCGAGCAGCGCGCGCGTCGCCGCGCGCAGCAGGGGTGCCAACGGTCGCGGGTACCAGGAGGCCATCAGGTCGAGCGTGGCGTCGGATACCCGCCGGGCCTGCTCGTCCCACGCGAAGTGGGCCTCTTCGTAGGCGTCGAGGAGGGCTTCGAACTCCTCGTAGGTCTCGGGTATGGCGGGGATGCCCAGGTGCCGGCCCAGGGTGCGGTAGTACTCGGTGGTGGCGACGATCTCGTGCCGGGACAGGCGGCGCCAGCCGTAGGTGTCGATCCACCGCCTCGGCATGACGACGAAGGTGGACAGCACATAGAGCATGTCGTCGTCGCTGATGTCGTAGCTGCGGTGCATCTGGTTGATGCGGCGGATCGCGGTCCTGCCCTCCGCGGTGCTGAAGCCGTGCTCCACAACGGCGTCGAGGAGCAGCGCGGTGTCGTCGTAGCGCTTCTGTGTGCGCTCGGTCAGCTCCGCCGTCTGCGCGAGCAGCCGCCCGATGCTGGGTACGGCGTAGGTGCGGTACAGCGCCAGCTCCAGGGCCCGTGTGTAGTCCCACGGAAATTCGAACGCCACGCTGAGCCGGTAGATCTCCAGGGCGTCCGCCACCGGGTCCATCCGACGGATCTGCTCGAGCCGCCCGAAGCGCTTCACCGTGTCGTCCCCCTTCTGCCGCCGAAGCTCCAACTCTACGTTGAACAGCAGCAGGTGGGCGATGGGTGACGACCCCGTTCAGGGGGAAGGTGGGGCACATGTTCGACGTGATGCGCAAGTACGCCGCCAGATTCCGCACCTCCCCGCGCGCGGAGGAACCAAGCGCCCGGGACAGGCGCGCACACAACTTGTTCGAAGCTGCGGCCGCCTATGTGGCGGCCTGCGCGGAGGACGATCAGGACCGGATCGAGGAGGCGGCGGCCCGGGTGTCGCCGGAGGCGCTGGCGTTCGGGGTGCGCGAGCTGGCGTGCCGGGCCGTCGTCACACTCGCCCGGGAGCGCGACAAGTCGCCCCGGGCGGTGGCCCGCGATCTGCTCGGGCTCCCGACACCCTGAGAGAAACACCGCGCCGACCGGTGGTCATTTCGCCCCCGTCCAGGTGGAAACCTGCAGCTCCGCGTGGTGTGCGGAGTCGTGACAAGCGCCTTCCGCTCGCACTAGGGTGCGCGCCGATGGACGAACCACTGGGAGGCACGGATGGCCGGGACGGACGATGAGGCCGTCGCCGCCGCGGACGAGGCGCTGTATGTGCTCACGGCGGTGCTGCTGACGCCTGCGCAGTTTCCGAGCGTGCTGGGCGACGACTATCCGGAGGCCTGCACAGCGCTGGGCCTGGCACCGCGCGCCGACGGGTACGGCCTGGTGCTCGGGCAGGACGGTGACGGCGCCCGCTGGACGGTCGTCATCGACGACGTCTCGCTGGTCGCCGTGGCGATCGCCTCCTGGGACTGCGGGATGGAGTACGAGCTGTCGCCGGACGAGCGCAGCGTCGTGGCGGCCCTCCCGGGCTGGCCGCTGGCGGTCGCCGTCGCCGCACCCGGTGTGCCCGCGCCGCACGACCCCGATCCCGAGATCGCGGACGGGCCCGCACTGACGCCGCCGGACACCGGCTCCTGGGGAGCTGCCCAGCGGCGCCTGGGCGCCGACGAGATAGCGCTGCAGTGGGCGGTGTGGCGGGAGCAGATCGACGACGACTACTTCCCCTCGACCGATGAGCAGCCGACGACCGCGCAGGCCCATGCGGACGGCGCGGCGGCGGACGGCGAGGAGAGCGCACCGAAGGGCGGCCACCAGGGCGTCCGGCGGGTGCTGGCGGAGGCGCGCGCCTACGTCGACTCACCGCCGCCGCTGGGCCGGGTGCGCTCGTCGTTCGCCCCGGGCGACGCCCGTACGCTGCGCGCCGACGGCCCGGGCTGGTCGATGGTGGCCCGCACCGACGACATCGCGTTCGTCCTGCTCGACGAGGAGCCCGGCGAGGTGCTGCCGGTGGGCCGGGGCCCGGAGTTGCCAGGGCTTCTGGAGGCGCTCGACAAAATGGCCGTACGACCCAGCTGAACCCGCGGGGGCCGCATCCTCCGTGGAGGCGCGGCACCCAAGGGCTCCGAGCGAGCCTGCGGGCCCCTCGGCGAACGGCCCCGGCCCGCCGGCCCGTCGCTCAGCGGCCGAGTTCCTTGCGTGTGACCCGGCGGAGCCTGCGCCGCTGCGAGGGGTCCAGCGCCAGGTACGCGGCGACCGGAACCCCCACCACAATGAGGAACGAGACCCACCAGGGCAGCCAGATCAGCAGGATGAGACCGACCGCCACACCCCCTGCGGCGATCTTCGCGGTCTTGGACATGAGCGTCGCCTCCTTCGCGGCCACTGCCGCTCTCTGCTCTGGAAACGGCGCCGCGCTCCCAGCGGTTCCGGACCCCGACCCTGAGACATCCCTGAGACGTACCCCCTAGTGGCCCAGGTCACAGCCTAAGCCTTCCGGATACACGCCTGGCGTGCTGTAGCCTCAGCGACCCCAAGTGAGTAGTCAAATTTGAGGAGTGCGGGCATACCTGTGCAGAGGATTTCCACGGCACCCCCCTCCGAGCTACCCGAACTGTCCCGCTGCTGCGCGGTGTTCCTGCCGTCCGACCCCGCCCGCGCCGGCCTGATGGCCTTCTGGCGGCCGGACGGCGAGCCGCTCCCCGTCGTCGCCGGGGGCTCCGTCTCGGAGCTGGATCTGGTGATGCCCGCCCCGGACCGGGCCGTCCAGCGGGTACGGCTGGCTGTCCTGCTGCTGCCGGTGCGTGCCGCCCTCCCGGTGCTCACGCGCGCGCGTGCGGAGCCCGGGAGCCACCGGGCCACAGCCTTCTGGGGCACGGCCGGCCTGCTGGCCTTGCACCTCCTGGCGCGGGGTCTGCTCCTGCCCGGTCTCTCCCCGGGTGATCACGACGCATGGCGGGTGGGGCCGCTGTCCGTGCGCGACGCGGAGCTCGTGCGCGAACTGGCCGCGGCCATGCCTCCGGAGGCACACGCCGTGCCGCTCTCCGCCGACGGGCAACCCAGGCTGCCCGACCCGGAGCGGCTGCTGCGCGCCTTACTGGACGCCGTCGCCGACACGCTCCCCCGCACTCCCGCCGCACCGTCCGTGACGGGCGGCACCGCCTACGCGGCACCCGAGCCGCAGCAGTTGCCCGTCCTGCGGGCGTGGGCCGACGACATCGCCGCGGGACACGACGCGGGTGTGCGCCTGTCGCTGCGCGTGGAAGCGCCCGGCCTCCACGACGCCGAGCGCGAGGACGACGCTCCGGTGCCGTTCCGCGCAGTGCTCCAGGTGCATGGCGTGAGCGGGTTTGCAGACGTCGCGGACGCCGCCGAGCTGTGGGCCGCCCCGGGAACCGGGCACGAGGCGTTCGGCCCGCGCGCGCGGGCGGACGCACTGCTGGCGCTGCGCCGGGCGGCCCGGGCATGGCCGCCGCTGACACCTCTGCTCTCCGCCGCCGCTCCCGACGGCGTGGATCTCGCCGACGACGAGATCGCCGAACTCCTGGGAGAGGGCGCCCGGGCGCTGGGCGCGGCAGGCGTCGACGTGCACTGGCCGAAGGAGCTGTCGCGCGAGCTGACCACGCATGCGGCCGTCGGACCGCCGGACGACGGGAGGGCCGTGGGCGAGAAGGCCTCGGCGCTGCCGACGTTTCTCTCGGCGGACGCCCTGCTCACCTTCCGCTGGCAGTTCGCGCTGGGCGGACAGGAGCTGTCGCGCGAGGAACTGGACCGGCTCGCGGAGGCCAAGCGTCCCCTCGTACGGCTGCGCGACCGATGGGTTCTGGTCGACCCGCGCGAGGCCGACCGCGCCCGCGCCCGGCAGGACCGCTCCATGGCCCCGGTCGAGGCGCTGGCCGCCGCTCTGACGGGCTCGGCCGAGGTGGACGGCCACCGGGTCGAGGTACTGCCCACGGGGTGGCTGGCGCGGCTGCGGGAGCGGCTCGCGGATCCGGAGGCGGCGCGGCCCGTCGGTCAGCCCGCGACGCTCGCCGCCACCCTGCGCGATTACCAGCTGCGGGGCCTCGGTTGGCTGGCCCGGACGACGGCCCTCGGGCTGGGCTGCTGCCTGGCCGACGACATGGGTCTCGGCAAGACGGTCACACTGATCGCGCTGCATCTGCACCGGCAGACGGACGCCTCGGCGGCCGGTCCCACTCTGGTGGTCTGTCCTGCGTCGCTGCTCGGCAACTGGCAGCGCGAGATCGAGCGGTTCGCTCCCGGTGCGCCGGTGCGCAGGTTCCACGGGCCCGGGCGCGCTCTCGATTCCCTGGCGGACGGGGAGTTCGTGCTCACGACCTACGGCACGATGCGCCTGGACGCCGGGCGGCTTGCCGAGGTGGCCTGGGGCATGGTCGTCGCCGACGAGGCGCAGCACGTGAAGAACCCGTATGCGGCGACCGCGCGTGCGCTGCGATCCATCGGCGCGCGCGCACGCGTGGCGCTCACCGGTACACCGGTGGAGAACAACCTCACGGAACTGTGGGCGATCCTCGACTGGACGACACCGGGGCTGCTCGGCCGTCTCGGCCCCTTCCGCGCGCGTTATGCGCAGCCGGTCGAGGGCGGCCGGGATCCCGCAGCCGCGGAACACCTCGCACGGCTCGTGCAGCCGTTCCTGCTGCGGCGCCGGAAGTCGGACCCCGGCATCGCGCCGGAACTGCCCCCGAAGACCGAGACCGACCATCCGGTGGCACTGACCCACGAACAGACGGGCCTGTACGAGGCGTTGGTGCGCGAGACCCTCGACCGGATCGCGGCCGCCGACGACATGGCCCGTCGGGGCCTGATCGTGAAGCTGCTGACCGGGCTGAAGCAGATCTGCAATCATCCGGCGCAGTTCCTCAAGGAGGACGATCCGCGGCTCCCGGGGCGCTCGGGGAAGCTGGAGCTGCTGGACGAACTGCTCGACACCATCCTCGCGGAGGGATCGGGTGTTCTGGTCTTCACGCAGTACGTGCGGATGGCCCGCCTGCTCGAACGGCACTTGACGGCCCGCGGGGTGCCCTCGCAGCTGTTGCACGGCGGCACCCCGGTCGCCGAGCGCGAGACGCTGGTGCGCCGCTTCCAGGAGGGCGAGGTGCCGGTGTTCCTGCTGTCGCTGAAGGCCGCGGGAACGGGCCTGAACCTCACGCGAGCGGAGCATGTCGTGCACTACGACCGCTGGTGGAACCCGGCGGTCGAGGCGCAGGCCACCGACCGCGCGTACCGGATCGGGCAGACCCGCCCGGTGCAGGTGCACCGGCTGATCGCCGAGGGGACCGTCGAGGATCGCATCGCGGAGATGCTCGGGCGCAAGCAGGAACTGGCGGACGCCGTGCTCGGCGCCGGCGAGGCCGCACTGACCGAGGTGACGGACGCGGAACTGGCCGCACTGGTGGAACTGCGCGGGGAGGCGCGATGAGCCGCTACGACCACGAGCTTGACCTGGAACGCACGTTCGCCGCGCTGCCGCCCGCGCGGGGGCGCGGCTTCGCACAGACCTGGTGGGGCCGCACCTGGCTGGGGGCGCTGGAGGACGCGGCGCTGGACGCCGCGGCGGTGAAGGCGGGACGACGCCTCGCGCGCGCGGGCGCAGTGGGCGCGGTGACCGTGCGACCGGGCCGGGTCACCGCTGTCGTCCGCGATCCGAAAGGGGTGGCGCACCGGGCCGACGTCCTGGTGCCCGAGCTCTCCGCAGAGCAGTGGGTCCGGTTTCTGGACCTGGCCGTGGAGCAGGCGGGACACCTGGCCGCGCTCCTCGACGGGGAACTGCCCTCCCACCTGATCGAGGACGCGGCGGTCAGCGGGATCGACCTGTTGCCGGGTCCGGGCGATCTGGAGCCCGAGTGCGACTGCGGCACATGGGACCACTGCGGGCACACCGCCGCCCTGTGTCACCAGGTGACGCGTCTGCTGGACGAGGATCCCTTCGTGCTGCTACTGATGCGCGGTCGGGCAAAGAGGGTGCTCCTTGAGGAGCTGCACCTGCGGAGCGCCTCGTCCCCGGACGAGCCCGCCGAGGGCGTGGACGCGGCGGAGGCCTGGGCGGCCGCGGACATCCTGCCTCCGCTGCCTGCCCTGCCCGGCCTGCCGAAGACCCCCGGCGGACCGCCGTCCTTCGACACCGAGGTGGCGCCGGCACCAGGGATCGACCCTGCGGCACTCGAGTACCTGGCCGGGCGGACAGCTGTGGAAGCCCACCGGCTGTTGGTACACGCTCTCAGCGCCGGTGGACAAGGGGACGGCGCCCTCATGGAGTTGACGACCACTCAGGACGCCGTACGGCTGGCCGACGGGACGACGCCTGGCGCTGTGGCCGACCGGCTCGCCGAGGGGTCGGAGCGGGGCCGCGACGGTTTGGCCACGGCCGTCCGTGCCTGGCGCGTCGGAGGTGCGGCAGCCCTGGCCGTGCTCGACGAGCAGTGGCGGGTGGAGGGTGCGGCCCTCGCACGCGCGCGTGCGGCCCTGGAAGCGGCCTGGGAGGGGCCGGAGCGGCCGTCGTTCCGGCCGGTCGGCAACCGGTGGACCGTCCCGGAGGAGCAGGTCCAGCTGCGGCTCGGCCGGGACGGCCGCTGGTGGCCGTACCGCGAGGAGGACGGCTGCTGGGTCCCGGCCGGCGGTGCCGACCCGGATCCGGCAACGGCACTGTCAGCCGCACGGCCGCAACCGGACGACGAGCCGGCCTCAGGTACCTGACAGGCTGTCACTGCTTCGCAACGGGAGCGACTCGACCAGAGGCGGACGCCGCTTGTTCACCCGTCGGACGTGCGGGGTTCCTCCCATGACCCAAAGGTGGCCGCAACCAACGGAGTTGTTCCCAGGAGGCTCGATGTCCCCGTACGCCAGCGGCCGGCGCCGTACTCACCGTTCCGTCGCCTCGGGCCTGCCCCTGGCCCTGGCCGCCGCCCTGGTGGCCGCGGGAACGGCCGCGGCGGCGCCGTCCGGAGATGCCCGTGTCGTCCGCACGGCGACGCTCGGGGAGATCCCGCTCGGCGCGTTCAGCAACGCGCTGCTGCCCGGCAGCGTGGACGACGACCGCGGCGTGCATCTGGGCGGCATCGGCAGTGACATCTACCCGGCGGGCCGCAAGGGTGAGTACTGGACGGTGACCGATCGCGGCCCCAACGGCCAGATCAAGGTGGATGGCAAGAAGCGCCGGACGTTCCCGGTGCCGGGCTTCGATCCCGCGATCGTGAAGATCCGGGTCTCCGGGGACGCGGTCGACGTGATCGACGCGATCCCGCTCACCACGTCCTCGGGGAAGGCCGTCACCGGGCTGCCCGACCAGAAGGGCCGCGACGAGGCCCCGTACACCTACGACGCCTCAACGCCGCTGTCTTACAACCCGAACGGCCTGGACACCGAGGGCATCGTGCGCGCCGAAGACGGGACCTTCTGGCTCGTGGACGAGTACGGGCCCTCGCTCATCCACGTCTCCGCGCGCGGGAAGGTGCTCACCCGGTACGTGCCCAAGGGGCTGAACCTCACCGGGACCGACTACCCGGTGGTGGAGTCCCTGCCGTCGGTCCTCCTGCACCGCAAGACCAACCGCGGCTTCGAGGGGCTGGCGCAGCTTCCCGGCGGCGATCTGGTGATGGCCCTGCAGAGCCCGCTCTCGCTGCCCGACGCGAATGCCGGGGACGCCTCGCGCACGGCCCGTCTCCTGCGCTTCTCACCGAAGAAGAAGGCCGTCACCGCCGAGTACGCCTACCGGTTCGACCCGGTGAACGTCGTCGACCCCGGTGAGGAGGACACCTCGGAGCTGAAGATCTCCTCAGTGGTGGCCGTGGGCGGTGACTCACTGTTGGTGGAGGAGCGCACCGACAAGGCGGCCCGGCTGCAACTGGTCAGGCTGGGGCGCAAGGCCGACATCCTCGGTGGCCCCTGGGACGACGACACGACGTCTCCGTCGCTGGAGCAGCTGGACGACCCGGCCGCCGCAGGTGTCCCCGTGCTGGCCAAGCGGCTCGTGGTCGACCTGGGCAAGGTCAGCGGCGTGCCGGGGAAGATCGAGGGCATCGCGCGCGTGGACCACGACACGCTCGCTCTCATCAACGACAATGACTTCGGGATGACCGACGGTGCGGGCGCGTTCGACGCCCAGGGGCGTCTGGTCGACAGCGGCATCAAGACGACCGTGGTCTACGTCCGGCTGCCCGAGAACTGCTAGGAGGGGCTTTCAGGGCAGTCCGTCCGGGAGAAAGGGCAGGAGCGTCTCCAAGTCGCTCGGGAGTGTGCTCGGGAAGCCGGACGGCAGTCCGTTCGGCAGCCGCGACGGCAGCCGGCTGGGCAGCTCGGTGGGGAGGCCGAAGGACGGCCGGGCAGAGCGGCTCGTGGTCGTACCGCTGCCCTCCGGCC
>NZ_KQ948032.1:0-178205 GCF_001513965.1 Streptomyces cellostaticus
TTAGGGCGTCGTTTGGATCAGCGTGCGGACCAGAGGAGGATGCCCGCGATGCCTCGCCACTGCTTGAGGCGGTTGATGCACCTCTCGATGGTGTTGCGCTGTTTGCAGGCCTCACGGTCGAAGGCCGTCGGCCTGCCGCCCCGGCTACCGCGACGCAGCCGGTGACCTGGCCTGTGCGACAACCAGGCCAGCAGCGGCCACGGCTCGCTCGGCGTCGGGGGCGTCCAGGTGGTCCGCAGGGCAGGCGGCGTGTTCGAGCGCGCCGCCGATCATGGATTCACGTCATGGATTCGCGTTCTTCGACGGCTTCCGCATCGAGGTCGCCAGCGAAGTCGGCGGTGAAGTCGGCGGCGGTGTAGGTGTCGAACACCTCGCCCACCAGGCCGCCTTACGTCACCGTCCAGGCCTACGGGGCCGGCCTCGCGACGGACGGCCCTTCGGCCGGCAGACCCTGAACCGGGTCAACCGGTTCCAGGGCGACTTCCACTGCGCCGGTGGCGTCGACGGCGTCGTCGGGGCCAACACCTTCAGCTGCCCGGACTGGGTCACCGACAACCGCCAGGGCGTCTGACCACCTCCAGCACCTCTGCGCCGGCCGGAGCCCCTCCGGCATTCCTCAGCACGGCGCGGCGAACACCGGTGGGTTCAGGCGGGCGAAGCCTTCCTGGCGCTCGTAGGGGAAGTAGGGGTACGGCGCCGTCCGATGGCTCGCCGCATCGAGTTTCGCGATCTGCTCGGGGGTCAGGGTCCAGCCGATGGCGCCCAGGTTCTGGCGCAGTTGCTGTTCATTGCGGGCGCCGATGATGACCGAGGACACGGTCGGGCGCTGGAGCAGCCAGTTGATGGCGATCTGCGGTACGGCCCTGCCCGTCTCCTCTGCGATCTCGTCCAGGGCGTCGACCACGCCGTAGAGGTGTTCCTCGGTGACGGGCGGGCCGTAGTCGGCGGTGCGGTGCAGTCGGCTGTCGGGCGGCAGCGGTGCGCCGCGGCGGATCCTGCCGGTGAGGCGGCCCCAGCCGAGCGGGCTCCAGACGATCGCGCCGAGGCCCTGGTCGAGGGCGAGCGGCATGAGCTCCCACTCGTAGTCGCGGCCGATGAGGGAGTAGTACACCTGGTGGGCCACATAGCGCGGGTGACCGTACTTCTCCGCGGTCGCGAGGGACTTCATCACCTGCCAGCCGGAGAAGTTGGAGACGCCGACGTAGCGCACCTTTCCTGCCTGTACGAGGGTGTCGAGTGTGGCCAGCACCTCGTCGACCGGTGTCCCGGCGTCGAAGGCGTGGAGTTGGAAGAGGTCGATGTAGTCGGTGCCCAGCCTGCGCAGGGCGTCTTCGCAGGCGGTGATCAGACGGGAGCGGGAGGAGCCCGCGTCGCCCGGTCGGTCCCCCATCGGCAGGCTGGTTTTGGTGGAGACGATCACCTGGTCCCGGCGGCCCTTGATCGCCTCCCCCAGCACCTCCTCGGAAGCGCCGGCGGAGTAGACGTCGGCGGTGTCGAACATCGTGATTCCGGCGTCCAGGCAGATGTCCACCAGGCGGCGCGCCTCCTGGGCGTCGGTCGTGCCCCACTCGCTGAAGAGTGGGCCGCGCCCGCCGAAGGTGCCGGCCCCGAAGCTCAGCGCGGGAACCATGAGTCCGGACGCACCCAGTCGCCTGTATTCCATGTCAGACCCCTTCCGGAGAAAACCAAGCTAACGGGTCTATAGTTTCGTTAGCTGCCGCCAAAGGTAGCAGAGGCCTGCGATTAATGGAACTGGAGTGCCGTTATGCCTGACGACGCTGAGCCGGGAACCGTGCGGCCCGGAGGGCGCACAGCGCGGGTACGGGAGGCGGTGTTGCGGGCGGCCGAAGACGCCCTGACCGAACAGGGCTTCACCCGACTGGACCTGGCCGACATCGCACGCCGCGCCGGTGTGGGCAAGACGACCGTCTACCGCCGCTGGGGAACGGTGACGGGGCTGGTGGCCGACCTCCTGCTGGACATGGCCGAGCAGTCCGCGCCGCGCACCGAGACCGGCTCGCTGCTCGGCGACCTGAAGGCCAACGCCCGTCTGGTGCAGCGAACCTTGACGGACCCTCGGCAGGGGGCGCTGTTCAAGGCGCTGATCGCCGCCGCCACCTGCGACGCGAAGACGGCCACCGCCCTGCACCGCTTCTACGACATCCGCGTCAGGGAATGGGCTCCCTGCGTCCAGCAGGCCGTCGGCCGGGGCGAGGTGCCCGAGGGCACCGACGCCCATGAGGTGGTCCGCGCCGTCTCCGCCCCTCTCTACTACCAGCTGCTGATCAGCGGCGGCCGGCTCGACGAAGCCGCCGCCGACCGGGCCGCCGAGGCCGCCCTGGCCGCGGCACGCGCGGGGGCGTACGCAGGGGACGGAGACGGAGGAGAACCCGCGTAACCCGCGGCACCGACGGCACCTCCCCCGGAGGGCAGGGCCCGTGTGGCAGCGGCCGTCCTCGTGGCCCGGCTCACACACCGGAGACTTGCGCAACCCTTAAACTGTCGCCGTGGAGACGACCGAGGTGACGGGCTGGGAGGCCGCGGTGCTCGACGGAGGGCCCGCGGACGGAGTGCGGATGAAAGTCTCCGGCCGGCCGCGCGTGATCCAGGTGACGCACCCCTGCCAGGTGGACGACGCGCCGCCCGGCGTGCACGCCGAAGCGGTGTACCTCTACCGCCGCGACTACACCGTGACCGGTGAGCCGCTGAGGTACGGATTCGACGTCGCCAGCCCCTGACCGGCCCGCCCCGGGCGCCGGCTCGGTGAGCGCTCCTCCCGGGGCCGTCCGCGTCCCCGCCCACCCCTTCGGGCAGGCCGGTGGCCGGCTCACTCGTCCGAGTCGGGCTCCTTGCGCGCCGCCGCGTACGCCTGGGCCGGGGTCATGGAGACACCGTTGAGGCTGACCGTCTTGTAGGGGCTGACCTTGGCGCAGGTCTTGGCCTGGTCGGCGGTCTGGGCGTGGGCATTGGAGACCGCGGCCTTGGTGTCGGCGGGCGCGGGCTTGGACGTGCCGCCCGGGTAGCTGGCACCGCTGGGCCAGTCGCTGCCGATCACCAGGGTCAGGCCCGTGCCGGTGCCCTGCTTCAGGTGCGAGGCGGACAGGCCGAGCGCCTTCGCGGCCGTCTTCGCCTCCGCCTGCCGGCCGGTGCCGTAGGTGAGGGTGGTGGTCGTCGCGGAGCTCGGGGCGTTGGCCGTGGTCGTGTCCGAGCTGAAGCCCTTGTCGGTGAGTGCCGTGGCGACGGCGGAGGCGCGGCCGGTGACGGCCGTTCCGTTCTCCACCGTCACCGCGATCTCGGACGCCGGGACCGCCGGCGCGGTGGCCGTCGCCTTCGCGGCCGCCGAGGCCGCCGCGGACTTCTTGCCCGAGCCGGTGGTCAGGGACTGGTCGTCGGCGATGGTGGAGAAGAGCGTCTTGGCGCCCGGGCCCACCACCACGCGGTCGCTGTTGTTCGGATCGGCGGCCGTCTGCATCGTCGTGAAGGTCATCCGCTTGGTGGGGACCTTGTTCACGTCGTTCGCGAGCGAGATCAGCTTCTTCACCGTGCCCAGGCCGTCGTCCACGGTCAGCGCCTTGGTGGCCGCGTCCGCGAGGTCGTAGACCGCGCCGGGATCGGTGAGCGTGCCCGCGCTCTTGAACTTGCGGATCATCGCGCTCAGGAAGATGTGCTGGGAGACGGTTCGGCCGAGGTCGCTGCCGTCGCCGAAGCCGTGCCGGGAGCGGACGAACTCCAGGGCCGCGACGCCCTTGAGGGTGTGGGCGCCCTTGGACAGCTTCAGGTGCGAGTAGGTGTCGTAGACGTCGTCGCTGACGCACACGGAGACACCGCCGACGGCGTCGGACATCTTGACCACGCCGGAGAAGTCGAGCTTGACGAAGTGGTCGATGGGGATGCCGGTGAGCTGGTGGACGGTGGCCACCTGGCAGGCCGGGCCGTACTGGAGCGCGCTGTTGATCTGCCCGTAGTAGCCGGGTGTGGACTGCTCCGACTCACTGTCCTTGCACGCCGGGACCTTGGTCATGGTGTCCCGGGGGATGCTCATCACCGTGGCGTTGGAACGGTCGGCGGATATGTGCACCACCATCTGCACGTCCGCGTTGCTGCCGGTCTGCACGCCGGTCTTCGAGCAGCCGCCGCCGAGTTTGCAGTCCGCCTTGCTGGTACGGCCGTCCGAGCCCATCACCAGGATGTTGATCGGCGTACGGCCGAACGCGTCGGCCTTCTCCGTGCCGCCCTTGCCGTCCAGCGAGAAACTCTGGATGTTGCCGTTCAGGTGCTGGTAGAACCACCAGCCCGCACCCGCAGTGATGACGACCAGGACGGACAGCGTGATCGCGGCGATCTTCAGGAAACGCCTGCCGCGCCCCGCCTGCCGGGTGCGCCGCCTCGACCGTGAGCCGCCGTGCGCGCGGGAGGCGGCCCGGGCCGCGGCCCGGCCGCCCGGCGGGCGCGCTCCGTCGGCTCCGGCCGAACGCTGTCCGGGCACCCGGGGGGTGCGGCTGCGCGTGGCCTGGCCGGCCGGGCCGTCCCACGGGTCGCTCATCTCCCACTCCCATGCATGAACAGTCGGGCTCAGCAGGCCGGGCCGACGGGTTCGGCCGGGCGTGCACGGCGGTGTGCGGGCAGGTGGCGGAGCAGGGCTCCGCCCGGGTTGCGTGATTGCGCAATCTAACAAACCCCTGGCCCGAGCAGTACGGATCCACACACGATTCATAGGTGAGGCATCTCATGGAACCGATGGGCCAGGTATTGAACAGCGGGCTGAGAGCGAGCTCAGGGCAGCTTGCGTCCGTATCGCGCCGTGATCCACGCGGCGCCGCGTTCGGCCAGGGCCCGTCTCCGTCCCCGGCGCGCGCGAATAAGGGGCGCGGGGAACTGCGCGACAAGCCACGACGCACCCGCACCTGGCAATGGTGAGGCGCCCCGACGGCGAACAGCCGAAGGGCCGCCCCCCCCACTGGTGTCCGACTCGAAGGGAATGCGGCCCAGGCCTTCGCAGTCGATCGGGCCGGCTCCCCGGCTGCTTCAGTCCGCGCCGACGGCCCTGCCCGCCTTGGCCCAGTTGGCGTGCAGCCGCTCCAGGTACGACCGGGCCTGGCTGCCCGGGGTCGCGCCGCGGGCGAAGGCCAGCATGTTGTCCGCGCCGGTGTTGTACCCGAGGGCCAGCAGGTCGCTCTCCGGGTACGCGGTGGTCCAGTGGGCCGGCAGCCGGGCCGCCAGGTCGTGCAGGTACCAGGCTTCGGCCTCGACGGCGAGGTCCCGGTCGTCGGGCAGTTCCTCCCAGCGGCGGTCGGCGAAGTCCCGGCCCTGCTTGACCTCGTCGAAGGCGGCGCGGTGCATGTCGGCGATGCCGAAGGCCGCATCCGGCTTGTACTTCTGCCAGGCCCGCTCGAAGGACGGGGTGTGCGGTTTGTACGCCTCGTTGTAGAGGACCGCCATCAGCAACTGGGCGCTGACGCCGGTCTGCCGGGCCCGGGTGAGGACCTGGGACGAGTAGTCGGCGGGGTCGTACGACGAGTCGGCCGGCGGCGTGGGGGAAGGGGCCGAGGAGCCGGGCGACGGGGTCCGCGGGGAGGCGGATGTCTTGGCCGGCGGCGGCTCGTCGCCCTGCGGGGTGTCGGCCGCACGTACGATGACGTACAGCGCCACGGCGAAGACCAGCACGGAAAGCCAGCGCCAGCGCCTGCGTGCCCCGGAATCGGACATGTCTCGCCCTCTCTCCACCCCCGCCTCGGCCAGCCCCCTTGTACAGCAGGACGACTAAGAGCTGTGCGAGGCGGCGCCGCGCGTGTCCGGCGCGCTCTCCTCCCCCGCGCGCCCCGTGCCCCGTGCCTCCCGGCGTCGTTCGTAGCCCTTGCGGGCCGCCAGGAGACCTGCGGCATACAGGACCAGGACCGCGGTGAGCAGGACGTAGTACACGACGGGGAGGGCGGTCAGGCCGAGGACGGGGCCGAGCGGCGACGGCGGAAGCGCCAGGCCGATCACGGCCAGGCCGATCGCCGCCCGGGCGACCGGGCCGGGCCTGCGCCCTGCCGGGCTGCGGCGGCCGACGCGCAGCAGGACCATCACCAGGGCCTGGGTGAGCAGGTTCTCGGTGAACCAGCCGGAGTGGAACACCGCCTCGTCGTCCCCCGTCCCGGGCCCGTGCAGGGCGAGCGCGAGGACGGCGAAGGTGGCCAGGTCGGCGACGGCGTTGAGCGCCCCGAAGCCGGTGATGAAGCGCAGCAGCTCCCGTGGGTTCAGCACGGCCGGCCGGCGCAGCACCGAGGGGTGGGGGCGGTCGTGGGCGAAGGCGAGCTGGGCCGCGTCGAAGCACAGGTTCTGGGTGAGGACCTGCGCCGGGAGCATCGGCAGGAAGGGCAGCAGCAGGCCCGCGGAGAGCATCGCGATGACGTTGCCGAGGTTGGAGGAGAGCGTGATGCGCAGGTAGGTGGCGATGTTGCCGCCCGCGTGCCGGCCGGCGGCGATGGCGTGCGCGATGGCGGTGAGGTCCTTCTCCGCGAGCACCACGTCCGCGCCCTCCCGGGCCACGTCGGCGGCCTCGCGGGGGGCGATGCCGACGTCGGCGGCGCGCAGGGCGGGCAGGTCGTTGACGCCGTCGCCGAGGAAGCCCACCGTCAGCCCGGCGCCGCGCAGGGCCTGGAGGATCCGGGCCTTGTGGTCCGGGGTGCAGCGGGCGAAGACGGTCGTACGGCCGGCCAGCTCGGGCAGTTCGGCGTCGGTGAGGGTGTCGAGGACGCCTGCGTCGACCACGCCGTCCTGCGCCACGGGGATGCCGAGGTCGCGGCAGGCGCGGGCGGCGGTGCCCGGGTGGTCACCGGTGAGGACCTTGACGGCGACGCCCTGGCCGGTGAGGACGTGCAGCGCGTCGGCGGCGGTCGAGGCGAGCGTGTCGCGCAGGGTGATCAGGCCGCGGAAGTCGAGGCCGCGTTCGTCGGCCGGGGTGTAGTCGCACGGCCGCGCCGGGCGTTCGGCGGTGGCGATCGCCAGGACGCGCAGGCCGTCGTCGGCCAGGCGGGTGGCGAGTGCGCCGAGGCGTGCGCGCTCGTCGTCCGGGAGCGCGCAGCGTTCCAGTACGGCCCGGACGTCTCCCTTGACGACCAGGGTGTGCACGCCCAGGCGCCCGGGGGTGCGGACGACGGCGGTGGCGAGGCGGCGCAGCGGGTCGAAGGGGACGGCCGCCGCGCCGTCGTAGGCCGTCAGCTCGTTCTCGGCGGCGGCGTCCAGGATCGCCTCGTCGAGGGCGTCGGGTACCGGCAGGTGGGCGAGTTGCAGGGTCCACCACGCATTGACGGCGGCCCAGTGCAGGATCTCGGGGTCGTCCTCGCCGTCGGGGCCGAGAGCGCGGTCCACCGTCGGCCGGTCCTGGGTGAGGGTGCCGGTCTTGTCCAGGCACAGCACCTCGACGGCGCCGATGTCGTGCAGCGCGGGCAGCCGCTTGACGATCACCCCGTGGGTACGGGCCAGCAGCGCGGCCCCGCGGGCCAGGCAGGTGGTGACGAGGACCGGCAGCATCTCGGGCGTCAGGCCGACGGCCACCGCGACGGCGAACGGAAGCGTCTCCAGGCCGCGTCCGCGCAGCGCCGCGCCCGCCATGAGGACCAGCGGCGGGGTCAGCAGCATGAACCGGATCAGGATCCAGGAGACGCCGTGGACGGAGCGGTCGAAGGCGCTCGGATCCTGCCGGTCGGCACCACGGCCGTGTGCGGCGGCGAACCGGGTCCGCGCGCCGGTCGCGGTGACGACCGCGGTGGCGCTGCCGGAGGCGACGCTGCTGCCCTGGAAGCAGCACTGCGGATGCACGAGAGCGGCGGTGCCGGTGGCGGGGGGTACGGCGTCGGCGGTCTTCGCGGCGGGAGCCGACTCCCCCGTCAGCGCGGACTGGTGCACGGTCAGGCCGCTCGCCCGCAGCAGTCGTACGTCGGCGGGCACCAGGTCGCCGGGCCCGAGCCGGACCACGTCCCCCGGGACCAGCTCGCCCACCGGGAGTTCCCGGGGGACCGGCGCGGCGTCCTCGTCGGCGCGGCGCAGCACCGTGGCGGTGGTGGCGACCAGCTCCCGCAGCGCGGCCGTGGACCGGTCGGCCCGGTGCTCCCCGGTCGTCCTCAGCACACAGCTCACCCCGACCAGGAGGAGGATCACCGCGGCGGTCCCCCAGGCGAAGACGGCTGCCGAGACCAGTCCGAGGCAGAGCAGGACCGCGGTGAACGGGTCGCGCAGGCTGCGCAGGAAGAGCTTCGGCCAGGAGGCCTCGCGCCGGTCCGGAAGGCTGTTCTCGCCGAACCGGGCCAGCCGTTCCTCGGCCTGCGCCTCGGTCAGCCCGCGCGGACCGGTGTCCAGCTCGCGCAGGACTTCGAGCAGGGTCGGCGCGGCCGGTCCCGGACGGGGTGCCCCGAACGCCGCGGCGGCGCCGGAAGCCGGCGTCTGCGCGTCCTGTCCCGAGGCCGCGGTGGTCTCAGCCAACGATCCCGCGCAGCCGGGGTACCGCGGTGGGGGTCTGCTGCGAACGCGCGGTCAGCTGGACCACCATCACCCGCACCAGCGTCACCACATCGGGATCCTCGATGTAATAGACCTGCCGTCGGCCCTCCCGCCGGGAGCGTACGAGCCCGGCGAGCTTCAGCTTGGCCAGGTGCTGGCTGACCGCGGGCAGCGCGCCGCCCACCCGGTCGGCGAGATGCGTGACATCGCTCTCGCCCTGCGACAGAGCCCACATCAGATGGAGCCGGGAAGCGGAGGCGAGCAGCCCGAACGCGGCGGCAGCCGCCGCCAGCACCTCGGCCGACGGGTCCTCGAAGCCACCGTCGATCTCCGTCACAGCCCTCTCCTGTCCCGCCCTGTCCACAGCCGGCGCGCATGCGCCCGCCCATGGTACGGACTGCCGCGCGGGGCTCAGACCTCCATCACGGCATCGCAGTCGGGGCAGACCGCGGAGGCGTACGCCTCGGGGTACCAGGGCGCCTCAGGGTGCTCGGCGGGCTTCCAGCGGGACGGCTCCATGGCGAAGGTGTCCTTGCCGCAGAGCGTTCGTGGCCCTGGCGCGGCCCGCGTCCCCGGGGCGGCGGGCACCGCGTGCACCCGGCGGACGGACGGTTCCTCACCACCGGGTGCGCGGGCGGCCACCGCCTTCTCGACCTCGTACACGACGACGATCTCGGCCATGGCTACGCCTGGGGGACGCTGAGCTCCCGGCCGCGGTAGAAGGCTTCGCGTTCCTCGGCGACGTACGGGGCCATGTGCGCCCTGCGCTGGGCCTCCGGCTCGGAGGCCCGATAGGAGTCGCATGCCGTCCCGGAGTCCCAGAACGACACCCCGGTGATCTCCTGCCCGTCCTCGGACCAGTACGCGAAGGCGCGCCGCAGGCCCTGCGGGTAGGGGGCGGGGCGCCATGCCCGCTCGAACTCCTCCAGGGTGGTGCCCGGCTGAAGGCGGCGCGTAGTGACCCACACGTAGTGCTCCTCCATCGCCGCCTCCTCAGCAACGCCGGTCCCACCTGCCACCGCTTCTGGGACCACCGTAAGCGCAAATCACCGCTTCCGCCTGCGCGGCGAAGGGTGCGGCGGCAGCCGGCCGCGATGCCGCCGCTGTTCAACGACACCCTCAACAAGGCCAAGCCGTCCGGGATCCCGTTCGACCCCTACGGCGCCGGCTGACACCCTCCGGCTACGGGGTGTGGCTCCGGCGGGTGCTCGCCAGCCATGCCCCGGCTGCGGTGAGCACCGCCGTCGCCAGTGTCGCGATCAGCCACCCGGTGGGCAGCTGGGCCGCGTGCCAGTCGGTGTGGTCGAAGTTGGCGCGGATGATCGAGGCCTGGGCGCCGCACAGGAGTACGGCGGTGGGCAGGAGGGTGATGGTCCTCCAACGGCGCGTGGCCCCGTTGCAGTGCAGCACCACGGCCACCGTCCCCGCCGCCGCCAGCCAGATCAGTGCGGGGAAGAGGGAAGCCGCCCATAACGGCATGGAGCCGTCGGCGGAGAGGTGACCGCCGTTCCAGTGGGTGGCCAGACGGGCCGGCAGGTGTCCACTCGCCGCCCAGGGCAGCCCGGCGATCAGGGCCGCAGCGGCCCCCGTCCCTGCCGCGAAGGCCCCGGCGGGGCCGCGCTCGGCCGTCGTACCGTCGTCTTTCACGCGATTCCCCCTGATTGCAGCTCGCGGAGGATCCGGGTCAGGTCGGCCGGTGCGGCCGACAGGCGGATCGGAGTGCCCGCGTCGTCGAGTTCGGCGATGTGCCAGCTTCGGGGCACGGTGTCGCCGTCGCTGCCCCGGGCACGTCGTACGTTCCTGACGGTGAGGCGCTCGACCGGGATCCGCTTCGCCGCGAAGTGCCCCGGGCCGGGGGCCACCGCGAGGGTGCCGTCTCCGACGAGGATGTGGGTGCCGAAGCCGTGCGGGTTGTAGTCGGTGGGCTCAAGGAAGCGGGCGGGCAGGAACACCTCGCCCTCGTCCGGCTGTTCGGGCGCTCCGGGCTCCCCCGGCGTACGGATGCTCGTCGCGCGCCAGGCCTGCCTGAACAGGGCCAGTGTCAGCAGCGAGCCCGCCGCCGCCCACGTGAGCGGCACCGGCGAGGACAGCAGGGTCGTGGGGTGGAGGTAGCACAGCGGCAGCAGCCACAGGGCCGTACCCACGAGCACGCCCGCGAACGGGAGGGCCGACGGGGGGACTTCGTCGCCGTGCAGCCGCCGCCCGTACCGCAGGCGCAGCGCCACCTGCGCTCCCGGGTACGCCCCGGCCAGGGCGAGTACGGCGGCCAGGACGGCCAGGGAGCCGGGGGTGGTGACGTGCTCGTGCCAGACATGGCCCTCGCCGGTCACCTTCATCACCTGGCCGCGCCAGACGGTCAGTCGGACGTGGTCGCCGGCCTCGAAGTCCACGGCGGCCTCGGACGACACCGCGAGCCGGGCCAGTGGCCGGCTGCCGGTGAAGTAGAGCCAGCTGTCCTGCTTGGGCGGGTTCGGGTCCGTGCGTGCGATCACGGCCGGAACGGTGGTCAGGCAGTCCTCCCGTCCGCTGTCCGGTGTCACGGCGGCGCACGGGGTGGCCGCCCGCCACGCCCGCTCGTCCGACGCGATGTCCGGCACGAACCACGCGGCCGCCCCCGCACACGCGAGCAGCAGCACGCACACGCACACACCGAGCACGGTGCGGCGTGCCGCCCCGGCTCTCCCCCGTCCAGCCTTGGTCACGTACCGAGCCTGCGTCATGCCTGCATCCGGTTCATGTGCAGGTCCCGGCAGTGTCCGGGGGTCCCATGCTGCCGATGTCCACCGCGGGCCACGTGTGCGTGATCGCCGTGGCGGACGTCCCCGGCTCGGCCCCTGCCCGGACGCCGCCGCCCGACCTCGGCAGGCTGAGCACCATGGTGAGGCCGCCGCCCGGTGTGTCCTCGGCGTCCAGCGTGCCGCCGATGGCCTCCGCGAAGCCGCGGGCCACCGCGAGGCCGAGGCCGACCCCGGCGCCGCGGGGTGAGTCGCCGTAGCGCTGGAAGGGTTCGAAGATGCGGGACTTGGCCTCGTCCGGCACGCCGGGGCCGCGGTCCACCACCCGCACCTCCACCCGGTCGGCGAGGGCACTGGCGGACACCAGGACGCGCGCCCCGGGTGGGCTGTACTTGACGGCGTTCTCCACGACGTTGGCGACCGACCGCTCCAGCAACCCCCGGTCGACGTCGACCATGGGCAGGGTCTCCGGGATGTCCAGGTCGACGCTGTCCTCGGGGACGCCTCCCAGCGCCATCGGGATCACCTCGTCCAGGTCGGTCTCGCGGATGAGCGGCGTGACCGTGCCGGTCTGGAGGCGGGACATGTCGAGCAGGTTGCCGACGAGGTGGTCGAGGCGGTCGGCACCCTCCTCGATGGCGGCCAGGAGTTCCGCCTGGTCGGCCTCGGTCCACTCGACGTCGTCCGAGCGCAGGGAGGTGACCGCCGCCTTGATGCCGGCCAGCGGGGTGCGCAGGTCGTGGCTGACGGCGGCGAGCAGGGCGGTGCGGATGCGGTTGCCCTCGGCCAGTTCCTTGGCCCGGTCCGCCTCCTGCCGCAGGCGCTGACGGTCCAGCACCACCGCCGCCTGGGCCGCGAAGGCCGCCAGGACCCGGCGGTCCTCGGCCGGCAGCACCCGGCCGGAGAGAGCGAGGGACAGGTGGTCGCCGACCGGTACGTCCACGTCCGCGTCCTCGGGCGTGGCACAGGGGCGCGGGCCCACGCTGCCCGCGCACGTCCAGGGCGCCACGTCGCCCGCGCGCTCCAGCAGGGCCGCCGACTCCATGCCGAAGGTCTCACGGACCCGGTCCAGCAGTGCCTCCAGGCTGGTATCGCCGCGCAGCACACTGCCCGCGAGGAAGGAGAGGATCTCCGACTCCGCGCGCAGCCGTGCCGCCTGGTGGGTGCGGCGGGCGGCCAGATCCACCACCGACGCGACCGACACGGCGACCCCGACGAAGATCGCGATGGCGACGATGTTCGCCGGATCGGCGATGGTCAGGGTGTGCACCGGCGGGGTGAAGTACCAGTTGAGCAGCAGGGATCCGACCACGGCCGAGGCCAGGGCCGGGAAGAGACCGCCCAGCAGCGCCGCCGCCACCGTCATCGTCAGGAACAGCAGCATGTCGTTGGCCAGCCCGACCTCCGGCAGCACGCTGCCCAGCAGCCAGGTCAGCAGCACGGGGCCGGCGATGCCCGCCAGCCAGCCCCAGATGATCCGGGAGCGGCCGAGGCGCGCGCCCCGGGCTACGGGCAGCCCGCGGCCCTTGCCCGCCTCGTCGTGGGTGATGAGGTGGACGTCGAGATCAGGGCCGGACTCCACGGCCACCGTGGCGCCGACACCGGGTCCGAAGACGTACTGCCAGCCCTTGCGGCGGGAGACGCCGAGGACGATCTGGGTGGCGTTGACACCGCGCGCGAAGTCGAGCAGCGCAACCGGTATGTCGTCGCCCACGACATGATGGAAGGTGCCGCCGAGGTCCTCCACGAGGGTGCGCTGGACGGCCAGTTCCTTCGGGGAGGCCGAGGTCAGGCCGTCGCTGCGGGAGATGTAGACGGCCATGACCTCGCCGCCCGCGCCCTTCTCGGCCAGCCGCGCGGCACGTCGTATCAGGGTGCGCCCCTCGGGGCCGCCGGTCAGGCCGACGACGATCCGCTCGCGCGAGCCCCAGATCGTGGAGACCCGGTGCTCGGTGCGGTACTCCTGCAGATAGGCGTCGACCCGGTCGGCCACCCACAGCAGCGCCAGCTCGCGCAGGGCGGTGAGATTGCCGGGCCGGAAGTAGTTGGACAGCGCCGCGTCGACCTTGTCGGGCTGGTAGATGTTGCCGTGCGCCATCCGGCGGCGCAGCGCCTGGGGCGACATGTCGACCAGCTCGATCTGGGCGGCCCGCCGGACCACCTCGTCCGGCACGGTCTCCCGCTGCCGCACCCCGGTGATCGACTCCACGACGTCGCCGAGCGACTCCAGGTGCTGGATGTTGACGGTGGAGACCACGTCGATCCCGGCGGCCAGCAGTTCCTCGACGTCCTGCCAGCGCTTGGCGTTGCGGGAGCCGGGGATGTTGGTGTGGGCGAGTTCGTCCACGAGGGCCACCTGCGGACGGCGGGCGAGGACCGCGTCGACGTCCATCTCGGTGAAGGTGCCCTCCCGGTACGTGATCACCTTGCGCGGCACCTGCTCCAGGCCGTGCAGCATCACCTCGGTGCGCGGCCGGTGGTGGTGTTCCACGAAGGCGACGACGCAGTCGGTGCCCCGCTCGATACGGCGGTGCGCCTCCGACAGCATCGCGTAGGTCTTGCCGACGCCGGGTGCCGCGCCGAGGTAGATCCGGAGCTTGCCGCGTGCCATGTCATCCCTCGAAGCGGTAGCCCATGCCGGGCTCGGTGATCAGATAGCGGGGGCTCGACGGGTCGGCTTCCAGCTTGCGTCGCAGCTGGGCCATGTAGACCCGCAGATAGTTGGTCTTGTTGCTCTGGGAGACGCCCCAGACCTCCTGGAGCAACTGCCTCTGGGTGATCAGGCGGCCGGGGTGGGTGACGAGGATCTCCAGCAGATGCCACTCGGTCGGGGTAAGGCGGACGTCGCGGCCGCCTCGTACGACCTTCTTCGCCAGGAGGTCGATGGTGAACCCGTCCGTGCTCACCAGCGTGGTCTCCGGGACGAGCGGCAGGTCCTCGGTGCGGCGGACGGCCGCGCGCAGCCTGGCCAGCAACTCGTCCATGCTGAACGGCTTGGTGATGTAGTCGTCGGCGCCGGCGTCGAGCGCGCCGACTTTCTCGTCGGACGACTGCCGGGCGGACAGCACCAGGATCGGCACCCGGCTCCAGCCCCGCAGTCCCTTGATGATGTCGACGCCGTCCATGTCGGGCAGGCCGAGATCGAGCAGGACCACGTCGGGCTGGCGGGCCGCCGCGAGCCGCAGCGCCGTGGCGCCGTCGGGTGCCGCGTCGACCCCGTACCGGCGGGCCTGCAGGTTGATCACGAGGGCCCGTACGAGCTGCGGGTCGTCCTCCACCACGAGCACCCGGGTCATGGGTGTATGCCTCTCCTGTCATGGCTGCGGGAGCCGGCGGCCCGGGATGTCTCCCGGGCCGCCGGCTCCCGTGCGGTGCACGCAAGGCCGTCACTGCTGGGCCGCGAGGTCCCTGAGCGCGATGTTGAGTTCCAGGACGTTCACGCGCGGGTCGCCGATGAAGCCCAGGGTGCGGCCCTCGGTGTGGTCCTTGACCAGCTTCTCCACCTGCGCGAGCGGCAGGTTGTTCTTCACGGCAACGCGGTGGACCTGGAGTTCGGCGTACTCCGGGGAGATGGCCGGGTCCAGTCCGGAGCCGGAGGAGGTGACGGCGTCGGCGGGGACGCCCGTGGGCTTGACGGTGTAGCCGGGGACCGAGTTGTCCTTGACGACGGCGGCCTTGGCGTCCTCGACCTGCTTGATGAGGACCTTGCTGTCCGCGGACAGGTTGGTCGCACCCGACAGGATCAGCTTGTACTGCGTGTTGACACTGTTCGCGCCGAGCCCGTTCGCCGGGCGGCCCTGGAACCACTTCAGGTCCGGGTCCGGGGTCTCCTGTCCCTTCTTCAGCGGCAGGTTGTACGACTGCCCGATCAGGGACGATCCGACGACCTTGCCGCCCGCCTTGATCTCGGAGCCGTTCGCCTTGTCGTGGAACAGCGCCTGGGCCACACCTGTGACGGCCAGCGGATAGATGACGCCTGTGAGCACGGTCAACACGAGCAGCGCCCGCAGGCCCGCCCCGAGCAACCGGGCGGTGTTCATAAAGGAGTTGTTCATGGCGATCAGCCGATCCCGGGGATGAAGGAGATGATCACGTCGATGATCTTGATGCCGATGAAGGGCGCGACCAGGCCGCCGATGCCGTAGACCCCGAGGTTGCGGCGCAGCATCCTGTCCGCGCTCATCGGCCGGTACCGCACGCCCTTCAGGGACAGCGGCACCAGCGCGATGATGATCAGCGCGTTGAAGATGACGGCCGACAGGATCGCGGAGTCGGGCGAGGACAGGTGCATGATGTTCAGCTTGTCCAGGCCCGGGTAGACCGCCGCGAACAGCGCCGGGATGATCGCGAAGTACTTCGCGACGTCGTTGGCGATGGAGAACGTCGTCAGCGCACCACGCGTGATCAGCAGCTGCTTGCCGATCTCCACGATCTCGATGAGCTTGGTCGGGTTGGAGTCGAGGTCGACCATGTTGCCGGCCTCCTTGGCGGCCGACGTACCGGTGTTCATCGCCACGCCGACGTCCGCCTGGGCCAGCGCGGGCGCGTCGTTGGTGCCGTCGCCGGTCATCGCGACCAGCTTGCCGCCCGCCTGCTCCCGCTTGATGAGGGCCATCTTGTCCTCGGGAGTGGCCTCGGCGAGAAAGTCGTCGACGCCCGCCTCCTCGGCGATCGCCTTGGCGGTCAGCGGGTTGTCACCCGTGATCATGACCGTCTTGATGCCCATACGGCGCAGCTCCTCGAACCGCTCCCGCATGCCCTCCTTGACGACGTCCTTGAGGTGGATGACACCCAGGATCCGGGCCCCGTCGGAGTCCTCCACCGCGACCAACAGCGGGGTGCCGCCCGCCTCGGAGATCCGGTCCGTCAACTCCTGGGCGTCCTCGGCTACTTCGCCGCCCTGCTCCTTCACCCAGGCGATGACCGAGGCCGTGGCCCCCTTGCGGACCTTGCGGCCGTCGACGTCCACACCCGACATACGGGTCTGGGCGGTGAAGGCGATCCACTCGGCGTGCGCCAGCTCGCCCTGGTGGCGTTCGCGCAGCCCGTACTTCTCCTTCGCCAGGACGACGATGGAGCGGCCTTCAGGCGTCTCGTCGGCCAGCGAGGACAGCTGGGCCGCATCCGCGACCTCGGCCTCGGTGGTGCCGCGCACCGGCACGAACTCGGCGGCCTGGCGGTTGCCGAGGGTGATGGTGCCGGTCTTGTCCAGCAGCAGCGTGGAGACGTCACCGGCGGCCTCGACGGCACGCCCCGACATGGCCAGCACATTGCGCTGGACCAGACGGTCCATGCCCGCGATGCCGATCGCGGAGAGCAGCGCGCCGATGGTGGTCGGGATCAGGCAGACCAGCAGGGCGATCAGCACGACCATCGTCAGGTGGGTGCCCGCGTAGGTAGCGAACGGCGGCAGCGTGGCACAGGCCAGCAGGAAGACGATCGTCAGCGACGCCAGCAGGATGTTCAGGGCGATCTCGTTCGGCGTCTTCTGCCTTGCAGCGCCCTCGACCAGGTTGATCATCCGGTCGATGAAGGTCTCACCGGGCTTCGTCGTGATCTTGATGACGATCCGGTCGGACAGCACCTTCGTGCCGCCGGTCACGGCCGAACGGTCGCCACCGGACTCGCGGATGACCGGCGCCGACTCACCGGTGATCGCCGACTCGTCCACGGACGCGACGCCCTCGATGACGTCGCCGTCACCCGGGATGATGTCACCGGCCTCGCAGACGACCAGGTCACCGATGGTCAGCGCGGTGCCCGGCACCTGCTCCTCGGAGCCGTCCCCCAGCAGCCGGCGCGCCACCGTGTCGGTCTTGGCCTTGCGCAGGGTGTCCGCCTGGGCCTTGCCGCGGCCCTCGGCGACCGCCTCCGCCAGGTTGGCGAAGATCACGGTCAGCCACAGCCAGGCACTGATCGCCCAGCCGAACCAGTCGCCCGGGTCCTTGAAGGAGAACACCGTGGTGAGCACGGAGCCGATCCACACCACGAACATCACGGGCGACTTGACCATCACCCGCGGATCGAGCTTGCGGAACGCGTCCGGCAGCGACTTGATCAGCGCCTTGGGGTCGAAGAGGCCCGTTCCGACACGGCCCTCGGCGGGCTTGTGCCCGGTTGGCGCGTCCTGATGGGGCGCAAGGGTGGGAGTGGACATGGAGTCCTCGTGGTTCTTCGTGTCGGTGGTCATCACGCCAGCCCTTCGGCGAGCGGACCCAGCGCCAGGGCCGGGAAGTACGTGAGACCGGTGATGATCAGGATCGCGCCCACCAGCAGGCCGGTGAACAGCGGCTTCTCGGTGCGCAGGGTGCCGGCCGTGACCGGGATCGGCTGCTGCCCGGCGAGCGAGCCGGCCAGCGCCAGCACGAACACCATCGGCAGGAAGCGGCCCAGCAGCATCGCGAGCCCGGTCATGGTGTTGAACCAGTCGGTGTTCGCGTTCAGGCCGGCGAAGGCCGAGCCGTTGTTGTTCGACGCCGATGTGAAGGCGTACAGCACCTCGGAGAACCCGTGCGCGCCCGAGTTGAGCATCGAGTGCGGCGGGGTCGGCAGCGCCATCGAAGCGGCCGTGAAGACGAGCACCAGCGCCGGGGTGACCAGGATGTAGCAGGCGGCGAGCTTCATCTCCCGCGCGCCGATCTTCTTGCCCAGGTACTCGGGCGTACGGCCGACCATCAGACCGGCGATGAACACCGCGATGACGGCCATGATCAGCATGCCGTAGAGGCCGGAGCCGGTACCGCCGGGCGCGATCTCGCCCAGCATCATGCCGAGCATGGTGATGCCGCCGCCGAGTCCGGTGAAGGAGGAGTGGAAGGAGTCCACCGCACCGGTCGAGGTGAGCGTGGTGGACACCGCGAAGATCGAGGAGCCGCCGATGCCGAAGCGGACCTCCTTGCCCTCCATCGCCCCGCCGGCCGCCTGGAGCGCCGGGCCGTGGTGGGCGAACTCGGTCCACATCATCAGCACGGTGAAGCCCAGCCAGATGGTGAACATCGTGGCGAGGATGGCGTAGCCCTGCTTCACCGAGCCGACCAGCACGCCGAAGGTGCGGGTCAGCGAGAACGGGATCACCAGGATCAGGAAGATCTCGAAGAGGTTGGTGAACGGGGTCGGGTTCTCGAAGGGGTGGGCGGAGTTGGCGTTGAAGATGCCGCCACCGTTGGTGCCCAGCTCCTTGATGGCCTCCGTGGAGGCGACCGCACCGCCGTTCCACTGCTGGGAGCCGCCCATGAACTGGCCGACCTCGTGGATGCCGGAGAAGTTCTGGATGGCTCCGCAGGCGACGAGGATCACCGCGGCGACGGCTGCGACCGGCACCAGGATCCGCAGCGTGCCGCGCACCAAGTCCGCCCAGAAGTTGCCGAGTTCACCGGTGCGCGAGCGCGCGAAGCCGCGCACCAGCACCACGGCGACGGCCATGCCGACGGCGGCGGAGACGAAGTTCTGCACGGCCAGACCGGCGGTCTGCACGACGTGGCCCATGGTCTGCTCGCCGTAGTACGACTGCCAGTTGGTGTTGGTCACGAAGGACACGGCGGTGTTGAACGACTGCGCCGGGTTCACCGAGGAGAAGCCGAGCGAGCCGGGCAGGATGCCCTGGAGCCGCTGGAGCAGGTACAGGAAGAGGACGCTGACGGCCGAGAAGGCAAGGATCCCGCGCAGGTACGCGGGCCAGGTCATCTCGGCGTCGGGGTTGGCACCGATGGCCTTGTAGATCCACTTCTCGACGCGCAGGTGCTTCTTCGAGGAGTAGACCCCGGCCATGTAGTTGCCGAGGGGGACGTAGGCGAGCGCCAGCGCGCCTATCAGGGCGAGCAGTTGGAGCACGCCGGCGAGTTCGGGACCCATATCTGTTCTCAGAACCTCTCCGGGAAGATCAGGGCGAGGACGAGATAGCCCAGCAGGGCGACGGCCACGACCAGGCCGACGACGTTTTCGACGGTCACAGCTTCGTCACCCCCTTGGCGACGAGGGCCACCAGCGCGAAACCCGCGAGCACGGTGACGACGAAGGCCAGATCGGCCATCGCGAACTCCTGGAGTGAGGTTCGGTGAAACGGACGATTAGAGGAAAGCGCCTGGCTGGCCGGATCCGGTCGCCCGTTGACGGCTCTCTTACGGCAGCCCGTACGGCTTTGACGGGACTCTTACGGCTCCTGACCTCTACCGACGGGTAAGTGGCCGTGACGGTCGGTGACCGCGGTCACAGCCGGAATGTTCACAGCCGGAAGCGGAGCCGGCAGATCACCGCGTCCGTCTCCCGCCGTACGGCGTGCGCGACGACGGCGCCCCGCTGGTTCTGCAGCAGCCGCTGCCACAGCCGCTCGGGCTCCGCCTCCGGGATCAGCACGGTGACCCGCGTGCCCGGCTCGGCGGCGGCCGTGTCACGGACGTACGCGGCGATGGGACGGCCGAGCGTGCGCCGCTCGCAGGCCAGCCGGACCAGGGGCACGCCCGGGTCCCACTCGGCCCAGGCGCGCTCCAGGGCGTGCAGCTGGGCGCGGTCCTCGGAGTCCGGGTAGCAGACGGTCACGGCACGGACCTCGTCGCCGAGGGAGGCGGCCGCGGTCAGCGCCTCGGAGGTGAGCCGGGACAACGACGAGACGGGGACGATCACCAGCGAGCGGTCGCGGTGCGGGGCCTCGGGGATGCGGCCGAGCCCGAGTCGCTCGCCGATCCGGCCGTAGGCGCGGTGCACGGCGACGAAGGCCGCGACGAACAGGGGCAGCGCCACCACGATCAGCCAGGCGCCCTCCGCGAACTTGCTTGCGGTGACGACGGCCGTGGAGACACCGGTGAGCAGCGCGCCGAAGCCGTTCAGCAGCGCCTTGCCGCGCCAGCCGCTGCTCCGCTCCAGGCGCCAGTGCTTCACCATGCCCACCTGGGCGATGGTGAACCCGACGAACACACCGATGGCGAACATCGGCACCAGGGTGTTGGTGTCACCGCCGGAGAAGACCAGCAGCGCCGCCGCGACGACGGCCAGCGCCAGGACGCCGTGCCGGTGGACCTGGCGGTCGGCCTTCAGGGCGAAGACGTGCGGCAGGTAGTTGTCACGGGCGAGGAGCTTGAGCAGCACCGGCAGCCCGCCGAAGGAGGTGTTGGCGGACAGCGCGAGCAGGATCATCGTCGCGAACTGGATGATGTAGAAGGCCCAGTTGTGGCCGAGCGAGGCGTCCGCGAGCTGGGCGAGGACGGTG
Organism: Streptomyces cellostaticus; assembly: GCF_001513965.1. GTDB lineage: Bacteria > Actinomycetota > Actinomycetes > Streptomycetales > Streptomycetaceae > Streptomyces > Streptomyces cellostaticus. The sequence goes on from NZ_KQ948032.1 coordinate 20,419, forward strand.
ACGCCCGCGACCGGCTGGAGATGGAAGCGCGAGATCAGCACCGACAGGCCGACGAGCATCAGGCCGAGTACGGCGCCGAGGGCAACCTCCGCGCGCTGGGCGCGCCGCACCCGCGGGACGCGGAAGGAGGGAACGGCATTCGCGATGGCCTCGACGCCGGTCAGGGCGCTGCACCCGGAGGCGAATGCTTTCAGCAACAGCAGCACGCCCACCGACGAGGCGTTGCCCGCGACCACCGACGCATGCCCGGCGGCGGTCACCGTGCTCACGGGGTGGGAGCGGAACAGACCGACCGCGATCAGCACGAAGATGGCCCCGACGAACACGACCGTCGGCACGATGAACGCCTTCGCCGACTCCACGATCCCCCGCAGGTTGACGCCCGTGATCAGCACGAGCACCGCCAGGCACAGCCACAGCCGGTCGCCGTAGAGGCCCGGGAAGGCGGAGGTCAGCGCCGCCACGCCGGCCGTGACGGCGACGGCCACGTTGAGCACGTAGTCCAGCACCAGCGAGGCGGCCGCCACCAGGCTGGTGCGCGCGCCCAGATGCGTCTTCGCGACGGCGTAGGAGCCACCGCCGTCCGGGAAGGCCGCGATCACCTGCCGGTACGACGCCACCAGCACCGCCAGCAGGGCAGCGATCGCCAGCGTGACCGGCAGCGTGAAGCCCAGTCCGTGAGCGCCGGCGGCGGCGAGGACCAGGACGATCGCCTCGGGGCCGTACGCCACCGACGCCATCGCGTCCAGCGACAGCGCCGCGAGTCCCGTGACGGCGGTCAGCCGGTGGCGTTCGCCCGTATCAGGCGGCTCCTCTCCGGCGGGAACGGCGTCCGGTTCGGTGGTCAGGACGGTCATGGGTGCGTGCTCCTTCATCAACAGCCGCGCACAAAGGCCGAGCTGTGCGCGGTGCACCCAGGTTCTGACCGTTTCCGGCCGCATCCGACCGTTCCTTGCGATATTTTCGCGCTCACCGGGCGGACCTTGACGGGACCTTGATGGTGGAGAGCCATCAGAGGCTCATCAAAATGCACCGTTCCGGCCCTGCGCGCCTCTACCGTCACCGGAATGGGACGCCCCGACAACGCGCGCAGGTCACCGGCCGGCGCTCGCGCAGAGACTTCCGAGGATGCGGTGCACGACCGCCGCTGGGCGGGGGACGTCCGGGAGGCCGTCCGGTGCGCCGGTGTCCTGCTCCTGCTGCTTCTGCTCGTCGACTGGGGATCGGGCCGGTTCACGCTCTGGCGCGGCCTGTTGTGGCTCGCTCTCGCCCTGCTGCTGTTCCTCGTGCTGTTTCCCGCCCGGGTCTCGGCGGGCGAGGACTGGCTGGCCTCACGGCGGCTGCTGCGCGAGCGCCGGGTCCGCACCGACCTGCTGGTCTCCGTGCGGTGCCTGGGCGGTGTCTCCCAACGGCTGCTGCTGCGGGACGCGTTCGGCGCGCGGGTCGAGATCGACCCCGAGGCCCTGCTGCACAATCCCCAGCTGTGGCACCGCCTGGAGCAGGGCACCCGGAAGGCGGCGGCCGACGGTCTGCTGCTGTGCGGGCAGACCGCACTCGACCGCCTCTCGGCCGGCGTGGACCGCGAGACCGCGCTGGCCGTGTTCAAGGCGTCCGGGCTGGAGTAGCCCACCCGCCCCTTCATGCGTCGGTGAGCCTGGCTTCCTCCAGGTCCAGTGACCGCTGCAGCCGCCGCCGCGTCGTGTCGCTGATGCGGTGGTCGTCGTACAGGCGTTGCAGTTCCGTCGTCTCCACGGTGATCAGGTCGCGGCGCAGCTGGCGGTAGACCAGGTCGGCGGATTCGGTGGCCGCGGCCGTGCCGTTGCTCTCGGCGAGGCGGTCGCGGGCGTCGTCCAGGCGGGCGGTCAGGCCGCGGCGGAGGCGGTCGACGACGACGTCCGGTACGGCCTCCAGCTCCGCGAGTTCCTCCAGCCGGGCGAGGCCTGCGTGGGCGAGGCGGGAGCGGGCCTCGATCTCCTCGCGTTCGGTGTGGGCGGGCTCCAGGGCGATGCCGGAGGCGCGGACGACCGGGGCGAGGGTGAAGCCCTGGACGACGAGGGTCACGACCACCACGGACGTGGTCAGGACGAGGACCAGGGGGCGGTCCGCCAGCGTGGTGCCGTTCTTGGCGACCTCGGGGATGGTGAGGGCGGCGGCCAGCGGCATCACTCCCCGGGTGCCCGCCCAGGTCAGCACCACCGGCACCCGCCAGTTCAGCCGGCTGATCCCGCCCTTGCGCTGCACGACCACCGACAGGGGCGCGAGCCACAGCAGTCGTACGGCGATGAGCGTGGCGGCGACGGCGAGGGCGTACAGCGGCCAGGCCCGGTCGCCGTCGGCCAGTGCCCGCACCTGCGCGGGCAGCGCCAGCCCTATGAGCGAGAAGACCACGCTCTCCAGCAGAAACACCACCGTGCCGTACACGGCGTGCAGCTGGAGGCGGATGCGGGCGTTGGTGAGCCGGTCGCCCTGCCCGCCGAGGACCACCCCGGCCACCACGCACGAGGTGACCCCGGAGGTGTGGGCGGCTTCCGCGAGCAGGTAGGCGGCGTAGGGGGTGACCAGGGCTATCACCGTCTCCAGGACCGGTTCCTCGGTGCGCCGCCGGATCAGCGCCACCACCCCGGCCACCGCGGCCCCGATCACCGTGCCGCCCCCGGCGAGCAGCAGGAACTGGCCGCCCGCTGCGCCCCAGTTCGCCGCCGCCGACGCGATGGCGATGCCCGCCGCCACCCGGACCAGCACCAGCGAGGTCGCGTCGTTGAACAGGCTCTCCGCCTGGACGAGCACCTGCACCTTGGGCGGCAGGGCGAGCCTGCGGCCGAGCGCGGTCACGGCGACCGGGTCGGTGCTGGCCAGGACCGCGCCCAGCACGAACGCCATCTGCCAGGACAGCGGGGTCAGCAGGGCCGCCACCGCGGCGACGGCCGCCGCGGAGGCCAGGACCAGCCCTATGGCGAGGATCCCGACCGGTTTCCACACCGCGCGCAGCTCCCGCCAGGGCATGTCCTCGGCGCTGGCGTACAGCAGCGGGGGCAGCACCACGAGCCCGATGATCTCCGGGCTGATCTCGATCTGGGGGGTGCCCGGCAGCAGCGCCACCGCCAGACCGGCGACGACCAGCAGCGAGGGAGCGGGGATGCGCCAGCGGCGCGCGAAGGTCGCCACCACGGTGGCCAGAACGACCAACGCGAGTACTGTGCCGACGCTGCGCATGCCGTCTCCCTGGACCTGAGAAGAAGCCACCATGGCTCCCCGCCGACCAGACTTCCCGGCACACCGCCTTCACCCTATCGGCCCAGGTCACGTCAAGACAGTGTCAAGTTCCTCCCGGCCTGCGCCAAGGAACCGCTAACGAGCGCACCGGCCGGCCCGTTGAAGCGCTTCCTTAAGAGCAGTCCCCTTTCCTGACAGGGGAGTTGACTCGGTGAGCGGAGCGCGTCGGCGGCGATGAGTGACGTACGGCCCGGACGGCTGAAGGTGTACCTCGGAGCGGCCCCGGGGGTCGGCAAGACCTACCGGATGCTGGACGAGGGGCGGCGTCGTGCCGCGCGCGGGGCGGACGTGGTGGTGGGCTTCGTGGAGTGCCACGGGCGCCCGCACACGGAGGCGATGACCGACGGCCTGGAGGTCGTCCCCCGCGCCCGCTGCGCCTATCGCGGCGGCGACTTCGAGGAGATGGACCTGGGTGCGGTGCTGGACCGCCGACCGCAGGTCGCGATCGTGGACGAGTTCGCCCACAGCAACGTCCCCGGCGACGGCCGCAACGCCAAGCGCTGGCAGGACATCGAGGAGCTGCTCGCCGCCGGCATCGACGTCATCACGGCGCTGAACATCCAGCACCTGGAGTCCCTCAACGACGTGGTCGAGAAGATCACGCGCGTTCCGCAGCACGAGAAGGTGCCCGACGAGCAGGTCCGGCGGGCCTGGCAGATCGAGCTGGTGGACATGCCGCCCGAGGGGCTGCGGCGGCGCATGGCGCACGGCAACGTCTACGCCCCCGAGAAGATCGACGCGGCCCTCGCCAACTACTTCCGCCCCGGCAACCTGACCGCGCTGCGCCAGCTGGCGCTGCTGTGGGTGGCCGACCGGGTGGACGAGGCGCTCCAGGAGTACCGCTCGCAGCACAGCATCGGCGGGGTGTGGGAGACCCGGGAGCGGGTCGTCGTCGCCCTCACCGGCGGCCCGGAGGGCGACACACTGGTCCGGCGGGCCGCGCGGATCGCCGACCGGTCCGCGGGCGGCGACCTGCTGGCCGTGCACGTGGCCCGCAGCGACGGTCTGGCGGGCGGCGTCTCGGCCGCCTCCCTCGCCCGGCAGCGCAGGCTCGTGGAGGACCTCGGCGGCAGCTACCACTCGGTGGTCGGCGACGACGTGGCCACGACCCTGGTGGAGTTCGCCCGCGCGGAGAACGCCACCCAGCTCGTACTCGGTACGAGCCGCCGAGGGCGGCTGGCACGGTTCCTGACCGGCCCCGGCACGGGGGAGACGGTCACCGAGCTGTCCGGCGACATCGACGTGCACCGGGTCACCCATGAACGGGCCGGACGCGGCACGCTCCTGCCGTCGCGGCGCCGCACCCTGTCCACGGCCCGGCTGATCGCCGGCCCGGTGGCCGGTCTTGTGCTGCCCGTTCTGCTGACGGTCGTCCTCGCGCAGGTGCGCGGCACCCTGGACCTGACCAGCGAGGCCCTGCTGTTCCTGCTGGCCGTGGTGGGGGTGGCCTGCATCGGCGGGGTCGCCTCGGCGGTGATCGCGTCGGTGACGGCCTCGCTGCTGCTGAACTACTGGTTCATACCGCCCATCGGCGCCTTCACCCTGAACGATCCCAACGCGCTGCTCGCGCTCGCCGTCTTCGCGGTCGTCGCGGCCACCGTGGCCGGGGTCGTGGACCGCTCCCTACGGCTGTCCCGGCGCTCGGCCCGCGCCACCGCCGAGGCCGAGACCATGTCGTCGCTGGCCGGCACGATCGTGCGCGGCGAGGCGACGATCCCCGCGCTGCTGGAGCGGACGCGGGAGACCTTCGGCATGGAGTCGGCGGAGCTGGCGGACGAGCCGCCGGACACCGACGGAACCGCCTTCGTGCCGGCCGGCCTGGGCGCATATCTCGTGCTGCGCGGACGCACCCTGTCCTCCTCGGAGCGGCGGGTGCTGGCCGCGTTCGCCGCGCACGTCGGCTCCGCGGTCGAGCGGGCCCGGCTGGCCGAGGCGGCGGCCGAGGTGGAACCTGTGAAGGCCGCCGACCGGATGCGTACGGCACTGCTGCGCGCCGTCGGCCACGATCTGCGCACCCCGCTGGCGGCGGGCTGGGCCGCGGTCACCTCGCTGCGCAGCCGTGACGTCGAGTTCTCCCCGGAGGACCGTGACGAGCTTCTGGCCACCGCCGACGAGTCCATGACCAAGCTCAACCGGCTGGTGGAGAACCTTCTCGACCTGAGCCGCCTGGAGGCGGGCGTCCTCACCCTGAACCTGCGCCCGACCTCCCTGGAGGAGGTCCTGCCCATGGCGCTCGCGGACGTCCCCGGGGTCGAGGTGACGGACATGGAGGAGATCCCGCCGGTGCTGGCCGACCCGCCCCTGTTGGAACGCGTGATAGCCAACCTTGTCGGTAACGCCGCCCGGCACACCCCGCCGGGGCGGAAGGTGCTGGTCGGAGCCAGTGCGCTGGCGGGCCGGGTGGAGCTGCGGGTCGTGGACCGGGGGCCCGGGCTGCCCGCCGACGGCAGGGAGCGCCTCTTCGAGCCCTTCCAGCGGCTCGGTGACACCGACAACACCACCGGCCTCGGCCTCGGCCTGGCCCTCGCCCGGGGCCTGACCGAGGCGATGAGCGGCACCCTCACCCCCGAGGACACACCGGGCGGCGGCCTGACGATGGTCGTGTCGCTGCCCTTCGCCGGGCAGGCCGTGGGTGCCGAACCGACCAAGCAGAGCCCAGGAGGTGCGTGATGAGCATCATGACCGGCACCTGGAAGCTGCACCGCCCGCACCGGGCGCGCAGCACGGCACGTCCCTGGCCGCCGCGCGACCGGCTCGCCCTGGCCGCGGGCCTGATCGCCCCGCCCGCCGTGGCACTCGCCCTCGTGCCGTTCCGCACGGAGCTGTCGTACACGAACGCGGCGCTGATCCTCGTGGTGGCCGTCGTCGCGGTGGCCGCGCTGGGCAACCGTGCGGCGGGTGCCGTGGCGGCCCTGTCGGCAGCAGTGTGGTTCGAGTTCTTGCTCACCCGGCCGTACCAGACCTTCGAGATCGCCGACGGCGCCGACATCGCAACGGCGGTCCTGCTGCTCGTCGTGGGCCTGATCGTCGGCCAACTCGCCGCCCGGGCCCGCCGCCTGGAGGTCATCGCGGTGACCGACGCGGCGCACCTGGCCCGCATCCACCGCACGGCCGCCCTCGCCCAGTCCGCCAACTCCGCGGACACCGTCGTCGACCACGTCCGCCACGAGCTGACCGGGCTGCTCGGCCTGCGCGCCTGCCGCTTCGAGTACGGCACGCTCCTGGGACGGCCGCCGCGCCTGGAAAAGGACGGGACCGTGACGGTGGGCCGGCACAGCTGGAACCCCGACACCGACGGCTGGCCCGAGGGCGAGATCGAGCTGCGCGCGTACGGCAACGGCCACTACCTGGGCCGCTTCATGCTCACTCCCGGCCCGGGCGTCGTACCCGCGCTCCAGGCCCGGCTGGTCGCGGTGACGCTGGCCGACCAGACGGGGGCGGCGCTGGATACGGCGGGGCCGGTGCGGGGGTGGTGACACCCGGCTCATGCGACCGCAGTGCAGCCGACGTCAAGACTTTCCGCAGCAGAAAGTCGAGACTTGCCGCACTGGAAACACGCGGCTAGTGTTTCCGGTATGGAAAGTAACGGCGATGTCATCCGTCCAACCCCGCAACAGGCCCGCGCCGCCTTGGCCGAGCTCGAGCACGTCCAGGCCTCCACCGCCGCCCTGTCCGCCACCCCGTGGCCTCGCTGGTTCGCCGTCGTCCTCACGCTGTACATCGCTGCGATCCCACCGGTTCTCGGGGGCATGACGGCAAGTCCTCAGTGGCTGCTGCCGAGGCTCGCATGGACCGCCATCATGGTGATGGCGACCACGGGCTACTCGGCGCTGTTCGCCGTCGCCGCCGCCCGCTGGCGCGAGAAGACCGGTGTGGCGCTGCGCCTGGACGTGTTGCCCAAGAGGGCCACCCTGCCACTGGCGATCGGGCTTCCGGCGCTACTGGTCGGGCCGGCGGTGGCCTTCCGCGGCACCGGACAGCCCGTCTGGCTGTTCGCCGCCTCCGGCATCGGCGCTGCGGTGTCCGTCGCCGTCCACCTCGTCTTCGTCCGCCTGCACCGTCAGACCTCATGAACCCCGGCACACGTAGCAGCGCAAGCGACCCGACGGACGGGTTCGATGCCACCATCCACGCCCCGAACCGGCTGCGCATCTGTGCCCTGCTCGACACCGCCGACGAGGCCGAGTTCGCAGTGGTGCAAAAGCAGCTCGACGTGTCCGCATCGGTGCTGAGCAAGCACGTCACAGTGCTGACGGAGGCGGGATATGTCGAGCAGCGCAAGGCCCTGCGCGACACCCGCCAGCGCGTGTGGCTGCGCCTGACCCGCGAAGGACGACAGGCCTACCAGGCGCATCTGGCCGCCCTCCGCGCCATCGTCGGGCTGTAGCGATCAGGCGGCGGCTTTCTGCCGCGCCATCTCCCGGGCCCGCTCGTTGAGCTCCCGCACCCTCGCGTTCTTCAGATACGGCCGGATGCGTCGCCTCATGATCTCGAAGTGTTCGTCTGCCCGCGACGAGCTGAGCGCCGCGTAGTCGTCGAGGAACACGTTCCAGGTGGCGCACGCCGCTTCGATGTGCCCGACCTCGAACTGTCGTTGTGCCAAGAGGCCGTTCGCGTGAGCGTTGCCCTGCTTCTCCATGGGCGGGCGAACCCGGTTCGATGCCTTCATGGCTGTGATCGATCCGGGTACGTCGCCGAGGGCGTACAGAACGGCAGACTGATGGAAGAAGTAGGCGGCCTGGTCGTACCCGCCGATAGCGTCTCGGCGGTTGTCTGCCCTCGACAGGGCGGCTTCCGTCTCCGTGAGCCGCGAGAAGGCAAGCTGTTGGTCACCGACCAGTGCGGCTCCGTGGGCTTGCTGCCCTCGAAGGAAGGCGAGCAGACGCGGGCCGGCCGAGGGTGCGGCTTCTGCGGCGGAGTCGGCCAACTCAAGTGCCTTGTTGGCGTGTCGGAGGTTGGCGGCCTGAAGAGCCATGCCGCGCAGCGTCCGGCAGTACGTCACCTGGTCGTTCGCCGCTTTGGCCAGGCCGAGGGCCTGGCGGTAGTACCGCTGTCCTAGCCCGTGCGCCCGCTCGTACATAGCCATCCACCCGGTGAGGTAGACCAGATCCGAGGCGGCGGCCCGCATGTCGTTCTTGACGGCCTCCGGGCCGTCTGCCCGCAGGTAGGACGCGACAGAGTTGACGATGAATGCGGCGGCCATGGGGCGGGCGTGCGCGCCCCCCAGTTCGTCCAGAATGTCAGCGATCTTGTCCGTCATACTGCGGACAACAGCCACATCGCCGGGGCCGATCCGGACGGTACGGCCGGCTGCCTGGTGCTCCAGACGGTCCAGCGTCTCGTCGGCTTCGCCGAAGCCCGGCACGGCGAGCGTGGCGGAGTAGAGCGCGGTCGTAAGGACTGCTCGGCGCGATGGGTCCATGTCCGCCCTTCCGGTATCCAACAGACCCTCAATGGTGTTCAGGTCATGCTCGGGTGCCGCTACCTCCAATCCGGTCATGGCCGGTGAAGCGCCAAGCCCGGCTTCCTCCAAGGTGATTGGGCGTCCGATGCGCCGTGCCAGAGCCTCAACGATCACCGGCCGGACGTTCCTCCGTGGCATGGCTCCGTTGAGCCAGTGCTTCACTGACGACTCGTCGTAGGTGAGTAGAAGCCCACGTTCGGCTCCGATGCGGTTAACGGCCGCTGACAGCTGCCGATACGTCCAGTCGGCTTCATCGAGCAACCGGGCAAGACCCTCGTTCGGCTGACCTTTCGGCACGTCGACCACTCCCCGCGAACCCGAAATTCAAGTCGTTCAAGTCCTGCCGCACTCCCAACGGTACCGCCGTGTGCGATTGCTTGGTTGCGTAGAGCGACAACGTCAGTGAGAGGAGAAGCACGGTGGCGAGCGTGACCCGGCAACCTGACACGATCAGCGTCGATGAGTTGCCCATCGACGTAGAGCTGTTCGAGGACACGGTCACCGTGACGCAGCTGATGCAGCTGAGCACGTCGACGCGAGACGAGATCGACGCCAGGACCAACGAACTCGTCAGCCACATCCGCGAGCTGCTGACCGAACCCGTGTGGGAAGGCGACAGCGAAGCCATGCGGCTGTTCCGTCAGTCGTACAGGCACTTGGAGCTGTCCAGCAGACCCACCCCGCACACGATCACCTTCACGGCCTTCTCGTACATGCAGGAGACGGCCACGCTTACCCACGACCTGTTGAGGGTCTACCGGGACAAGACCAGAACCGGCACTAAGTGAGCGTGGCCTATGTCCTGGTACGACCCAAGGGGCAGCGAGGAGGCCGCCGCGGATTCGACCCAGGGAAGCCGTCGCTGATCGAGTGGCTGCACAGCATCGCCACCATATGCGGCGTCTGCTTCGGCCACCGACAAGTGTGGTGCCCGTCGTGCGCGGGCTTCGGCGGTTGCGGGGCATGCCAGTACCGGGAAAAGGTCCGATGCCCCGAGTGCGCGGGCGGGAAGGTTTGGCCCCTCCGATGACGTACCGGTGCACTGCCACGGTCGAGCTGAACGACGAGGTTCGCGCGGGGCGGCGCAGATGAGTTCGGGAATGGGACCTCTCACACTTCTTCAGGTCTCCCGGCTGGCACTCCCTGAACTCCCGCTCCCCACTCCACCGAACCTCTGGTCCCCTATGCCAACCCGAGAGGCAGTGGGGAGCAGGTTGCAAGACGCATCACCTCGAATCGGAACGACGAACGAGAGGTAAGCGAATGACTGTCATCGCAGAAGCCCCAGCCGTCGGGGCGGCCGGCACTCCCGGGTTCCTGTGGCTCGACCTCACGCGTCAGTGTCAACTGAAGTGCGGCCACTGCCACAACGGCTCGGGACCGGACGGTGCTCACGGCACGATGACCGCCGCCGGGTGGAAGAGCGTGCTCGACCAGGCCGCCGCCCTCGGCATCCCGAGCGTGCAGTTCACCGGTGGTGAGGTGACGCTGTACGCCGACGCGCCCGAGTTGGTCGAGTACGCGCTGAAGCAGGGCCTGAAGGTCGAGGTCTACAGCAACCTGGTTCACGTCACGGACGAGTGGTGGGCGCTGCTGAGGCGTGACGGTGTCTCGCTGGCTACCTCGTACTACGCCGAGGACGCCGGGAAGCACAACGAGGTAACAGCGCGCCCGAGCCACGGCCGAACCCGCTCGAACATCGCGAAGGCCGTGAAGGCCCGCATCCCGATCCGAGCGTCAGTGATCGTCTTCGACTCGTCTGAGACCGGCGACGAGACGAAGGGGGAGCTTCAGGCCCTGGGCGTCCGTGACATTCGCGTGGACCACGTCCGGCCCTTCGGGCGCGCGGCGAACGGCCAGGAACCGTGCACGGACAGCCTGTGCGGGCGGTGCGGTGACGGGCGGGCGTCCATCGGCCCGGACGGCTCGGTCTCGCCGTGCGTGTTCTCCACCTGGATGGGCGTGGGAAACGTCCAGGATGCGCCGCTCGGCGCTATCCTCGGCGGCCCCGACATGGCACAGGCCAACGCGATCATCCGACAGGGACGAGATCTCAGCGCCTCCCGCAGTTGTGGCCCCGACAGTCCCTGCGGCCCCGACAACGAAAGCGGCGGTGGTGGCGGCGACGAGAGCGAGTGCTCTCCGGGTTTCCCTGGCAGTTCGTGCTCTCCGAGGAACTGAAAGGCATATGGACACTGACCCGGAATCTGCAATCCGGTCTCTCATCCGGGATCACACGGGCCCGGTGGCCGAGATGCGCCGGACCGCCCTCGGGCGCAGCTCGGATCTGACGGCCATTGTCGAGTGCGAGAACGGCCCCTTCTTCGTCAAGGCCGTCCGCAACCGGCCCGGCGGCCGACGGGACTCCCTCATCAGGGAACGGCAGATCGATGCCGCCCTGGTCCACATCTCGCCGCCCCTGTTGTGGGATGTGGAAGCCGAAGACTGGTTGGTCCTGGGCTACGAAGCGATCGACGGCCGGTCGGCCGACTTCGCGCCCAACTCACTGGATCTGCCCCTCGTGGTCGACACGATCGCGCAGATTGGTCGCGTGCCTCTTCCGGGGTTCGCCCGAGACTGGACCGAGACCAGGTGGGACCGGTTCGCCTCGGACAGCTCGGAGGCCGAGTTGTTCCGGGGTGACTCGCTTCTCCACACGGACATCAACCCCGACAACATGCTTGTAGAGGGGCGGCGTGCCTGGGCTGTGGATTGGGCGTGGCCGACTGTCGGTGCAGGGTTCATTGATCCTGCGCTTCTGGTCGTCCAACTCCTTGCGGCCGGACATGCCCCGGCGAGTGCGGAGAAGTGGGCGACTCGGTTGCCCGCGTGGCGCAGGGCCGCTTCGGGGGCGATCAATGCCTTCGCCGGCGCCACGCTGCGCATGTACCGGGCCGCTGCCGACCGAAAGCCGGATGAGGACTGGCTGAAGGCCATGGTCGAGGCGTGCCGGGCGTGGACCGAGCACCGAGGGGTCACCGCGGAGTAGCGGAGATATGAAAGGCCCTGAGCTGAACTCGGAGCGTCAGCGGGCTTTGGTGACGCAACGCGCAGCGAAGGCAGACTGCAGAAAGACCGGACCACCCCTCAGCCTGGACAGCATTCCGGGTGGTCCGGTCGCGGAAGCCCTGATCAGGACCCCGGACAGCTACCTCGCCGGCCTCCACTTGCGAGCCGCGATGATCTGGATCAAGGACCTCGCCCAAACCACCCAATGATCACGACTCGATACGCGCCCTAACCGAACTCCGCCAGCCGTGGCCGCAACCCGAGCCCGGTCAGGATCACCGCCGCCAGCAGCAGCACGCCCGCCCACGGCAGCAACCCGTTCACCACCGACCGGCCCGCCCGCACCGACGCGTCGAAGTGGGCCCGGTTGATGCCCGCCACCTGGTCCAGCGCCGCCATCCACGTCCCGAAGCGGGCGTTGGAGGTGCCCGGCTGCCAGTCCATGCAGAACTCGGTCGCCTCCCGCTCCTTGCCGGCAGCCACCAGCGCCCGGATCTTGCGGTCGTCGCGCTGGTAGACGGCGTACGTCCGCACCGTCTTCTCCGCCGCCGCCCGCTCGCCGGGGAAGGTGATGTTGTCCAGCTCGCGGCGGAACTCGCCGGTGAAGCGGAGGTCGTGGTGGTCGGTCTCGTACGCCTGCCAGGTGGTGGCAAGCCCAGCGTCGTACGTATCGAGGGTCGCCCCCCGGATGCCGTACAGCTTCTGCGACTTGGCCAGGAACGATTCCGCGTACTGCTCGCGGCGCTGCGCATCGAGCAGATAGCGGCTCTCGTCGGCGTTGGCGTCGTAGGCGAGGGCCCGGGCGCGGGAGAGTGCGACGACGGAGTCGAAGGCGTCGTGGCGGGCCACGCGCAGGTGATCGGCGGAGGTGGACAGCGCCTGTGCTCCGAGGATCACCGCTAGCAGGGTGCAGACGGTGGCGGCCAGCACCCCCGGGTTGAGGATGCGCCGGAAGCTGCGGGCCAGGTACCACTGGAGGACACCGAGCGCGGCCAGCAGCAGCACGCCGAGGGAGAGGAGGGCGTATTGCTGGGCGTCCAGGGCGGAGTGGGCGGAGGAGTACTCGGCGTCGAAGGCCGCGTCGTTCGAGGACACCAAGGTGCTTGCGGCGGGCAGGAGCCGGGAGCGCAACAGGTCCGTCGCCCGGCGGTAGTCGGCGAGGGCGGCCGGCTTGCCGCCGCTGTGCCCGTCGTTCTCCAGGGCGCGGCCGATCAGCTCCTGGTACTCGGCGAAGTCGTCAGTCAGGTGCTCCACGGTCTTCTCGTCGGAGCGGTCGCCCTGGGCCGCGACGGCGAGGGTGCGCAGGTCATGGCTGATCTCGCGCCGGGCGTCGCCGTAGAAGCCGACGGCCTTCGTGTACGGCGTCCGAAGGCGGCCCTTGCCCGCATCTCCGCTGGACAGCAGGATGTTGGCGGCCTGGGCGTCCATGTCGTTCAGGGCGAGGCCGAGGTCGGCGGCGCTGGTGGTGCGGGGCGCGTCGCGGTCGGCCACGCTGTCCCAGGTGCCGTTCGCGGCCAGTCCGGCGACGGTCAGCAGCATCGCCACTGCGGTGGCGAGCAGGACGGTGGCCGCGCGCAGAAGGCGCAGCCGCGCGGGCACGGTGGCCCAGAAGCGGCGACGCAGAGCGGCCCGCGCGGCCCCGGCCTGCCGGCGCAGGCGCAGCCCCGGACCGGGACCGCCCGTGACCGAGCCCCCACGTCCCTGCGGTACGGGCCTGCCGCCGGCCGGTGCGACCCTCGCCCGCCGTGGCGGTGTCTCCCCCTCGGGCCTGGGACCCTGCGCTGTTCCGGCCGTGACCGTCACGGTCCCTCCAACGTCACACACCACGGACGGTCGCCCGTCCCCCGTTGCCGATCAGTCTGCGACCGGATCCGGCCACCTCTGGCACGTCTTGACGCCTCCCTGATGGCACATCAGCCCTGTTTGACGGCACTTTGACGGCTGCCGTCGGCCCGCCGTATGGGTGGCGCCAATTCCTGCCTCTACGGGGTGTTCTGAGCGGTGAGCGGGGCTAGATTCGCTGTCGGCCGCCGCGGGGCCACGAACGTCCACGGCCCCGCACAACGGGCGGAGTCCCCACTCCGCAGTGACGCGACGGCGGTCCGGTGCGTGTCCGAGGGACAGGCACCCGCGCACGACGTCTGTCGTCGTCCCATCGCCGGCGTCCGTGCGCCGCCGTGCGGTGCCGGGGCCCCGGCACCGCACGGACCGCGACCCCTCCGACTCCCCTGTCCTGCCCGACTCCCTGACAAGACACGAAGGTGTCCATGCTTCCCGCTGCCCCCGAGCAGGCTCCACCGTCACGTCCCGAGCGCGCGGCCCGGCCCGGACCGGCGGGAAGGGGGAGACGCCGCGCACCGGGCGGGCTGTTCGAACCCGTCCAGCTCGTCCGCTCGTTCCCCGAGGCACTGCGCAAACTGCACCCGCGCGTCCTGGTCCGCAACCCGGTCCTGTTCGTGGTGTCCGTCGGGGCGGTCCTGACCACCCTGTCGGCGCTGCTCCATCCCGCCGTCTTCACCTGGGTCATCAGCCTGTGGCTGTGGCTGACGGTGATCTTCGCCAACCTCGCCGAGGCGGTCGCCGAGGGCCGCGGCAAGGCGCAGGCGCAGGCGCTGCGCAGGGCCCGTACGGACACCGTGGCGCTGCGCGTGCTCGACTGGCGCTACGGCACCGATCCGCGCACCGCCCGTACCGAGGCGGTCGCCGCGACCGCCCTGAAGCCGCTGGACGTGGTGGTGGTCGAGGCGGGCGAGATGATCCCGGCGGACGGTGACGTGATCGACGGGGTCGCCGCCGTGGACGAGTCCGCCGTCACCGGTGAATCGGCGCCGGTGATCCGGGAGTCGGGCGGGGACCGCAGCGGTGTCACGGGCGGTACGACGGTCCTGTCCGACCGGATCGTGGTCCGGGTCAGCGCGCGCCCGGGCCACAGCTTCCTGGACCGGATGATCGCCCTGGTCGAGGGAGCCTCCCGGCAGAAGACCCCGAACGAGATCGCGCTGAACATCCTGCTGGCCTCCCTCACGATCATCTTCGTCCTGGTCGTGGTCGCCCTGCAGCCGATGGGCGAGTACGCCGGCGCCGCCCAGTCCACGACCGTGCTGGTCGCCCTGCTCGTCACACTCATCCCGACCACGATCGGCGCCCTGCTCTCGGCGATCGGCATCGCCGGCATGGACCGGCTGGTCCAGCGCAACGTCCTCGCCATGTCCGGCCGCGCGGTCGAGGCGGCGGGCGACGTGAACACCCTGCTGCTCGACAAGACCGGCACCATCACGCTCGGCAACCGCGAGGCCGCCGCCTTCGTCCCGCTGCCCGCGATCGACGAACGGCAGCTCGCCGACGCCGCCCAGCTCTCCTCGCTGGCCGACGAGACCCCCGAGGGCCGCTCCGTCGTCGTCCTCGCCAAGAACCGGTACGGCCTGCGGGCACCCGCCGAGGGCGAACTGGCGAACGCCCGCTGGGTGGCCTTCAGCGCGCAGACCCGGATGAGCGGCGTCGACCTGCGCTGGGACAACGGAGCCGTCTGCGCCATCCGCAAGGGAGCCGCACAGCAGGTGATCGAGTGGGTGCAGATGTACGGCGGCCAGGTGCCGCCCGAAGCACGGGCGTACGCCGATGCCGTGGCCGCGTCGGGCGGGACACCGCTGCTGGTCGCGGTGCACGACTGGGACGGACCACGCGTCCTCGGCCTGATCCACCTCAAGGACGTCGTCAAGGACGGCATCCGCGAACGCTTCGCCGAACTGCGCCGCATGGGCATCCGCACCGTCATGGTGACGGGCGACAACCCGCTCACGGCCCGCGCCATCGCCGAAGAGGCGGGCGTGGACGACTACTTGGCCGAGGCGCAGCCCGAGGACAAGCTCGCGCTGATCAGACGGGAGCAGGCGGGCGGCAAGCTGGTCGCGATGACCGGCGACGGCACGAACGACGCACCCGCGCTCGCCCAGGCCGACGTCGGCGTGGCGATGAACACCGGTACGTCGGCCGCCAAGGAGGCCGGCAACATGGTCGACCTCGACTCCAACCCGACCAAGCTCATCGAGATCGTGGAGATAGGCAAGCAACTCCTCATCACCCGGGGCGCGTTGACCACCTTCTCCATCACCAACGACGTCGCGAAGTACTTCGCGATCATCCCGGCCATGTTCGCGGGCTCGTACCCGGGCCTGGAGTCGCTGAACATCATGGGCCTGCACAGCCCGACGTCCGCCATCACCTCCGCGATCATCTTCAACGCGCTGATCATCGTCGCGCTGATCCCGCTCGCCCTGCGCGGCGTGCGCTACACCCCCTCCTCGGCCCACGACCTGCTGCGCCGCAACCTGCTCGTCTACGGACTCGGCGGCCTGGTCCTGCCCTTCGTGGGCATCAAGCTGATCGACCTGCTCGTCTCGGGGGTGCCCGGCCTTGGCTGAGCCCCGCCGAGCTCCCCGTCAACGACGCGTATGCGCACGTCAGAGCCCCGTCAGAGAACGGGGACGCGGCTTGCCCGGCGGATGCGGGACGGCTTCCATGGAGCCGGTGAACCGGAAGCGCCCGCGTCCCGCCGACGCAGCGGCCTGCCGACGCCGCTTTCCGTGACCCGAGGGGCGCCGTGATCGGCTCCTGCGCCCCTCGCTCCACCTTCCCCACCGCTCGCCCACCGCCCTTCGCCGGGTGGTGACGGCGTGCCCTCAACCCCGGATGGGACATGTCCGACTCCACGCTTTCCTCGCTTTCCGGCCGCACCGTCCTGGTCACCGGCGCCACCTCCGGCATCGGCCACGAGACCGCCCGGCAGCTCGCCGGGCGCGGTGCCACCGTGCTGCTGCACGGCCGCAGCGCGGAGGAGGCCCGCGCCGCGGCCGACGCCCTGGTCGCCGGCGCCGGCATCGCCGCAGACCGGCTGTGCACGTACGCCGCCGACTTCTCCCGCCTGGACGAGGTGGAAACCCTCGCCCACAAGGTCGTCACCGGGCATCCGCACCTGGACGTCCTGGTCAACAACGCGGGCATGGCCGCCCCCGAGCGGCACACCGTCACCGCCGACGGCAACGAGATCGCCTTCCAGGTCAACTTCCTCGCCCACTACCTGCTCACCTGCCTGCTGGAACCGGCCCTGACGAGCGATCCGGGCGGCCGCGTCGTCAACGTCTCCTCCTCCCTGCACCGCACCGCGTCCATCCAGTGGTCCGACCCCAACCGCGCCCGCCGCTACTCCCGCCTCGCGGCCTACGCCCAGTCCCAGCTGGCGCTGACCGTGTTCGCGGCCGACCCGCGCGTCACCGCGGTCTCCGTCCACCCGGGCGCCTGTGACACGGCCCTACTGCCCCTGTACGCCCACGAGGGCACCTCCCCCACCCAGGGCGCCGCGCACGTGGTCCGGCTGTGCGACCCGGCGGTCGAGATCGTCAACGGCGCCTACTACGAGCGCGACGAGCGCGTCGACCCGGCTCCGGCGGCCACGGAGGACCGTACGGTCAGGCGCCTCAACAAGCTGGCGGACCTGCTGGTCGGCCGTACCGCCTGAAGGACACGGGTCACCCCAGGGATCCGCAGAGAATGTGTGCAGGAGTGCCACATGGGCCACACACAGTCTTCCGAAAGCCTCGTTAGCGTTGCCGCTCGATCCTTCGTGCGAACGTGACCAGGCCCCGGCTCAGGCCGCAGGAGCCGTCGACTCAGGAAGACCGCTAATGGACTACTGCTCCTCGTGCCGTCGGCATCTGAACGGCGCCCTGGTGTGTCCCGGGTGCGGCGCCTACGCCCCGGACATCGCTCCCCCCGCCTCCGTGGCGGTGACGGGGACGCCGGCGCGGGAGGCCGTGTCCGCCGATGTCTGGTACGGCAGCGATCTCCCCGCCGAGCCGGCACCGGCCGCCCTGGACGAAGGTCCGTACGGTCCCTGCGACGTGGACGACGCTCCGCCCGCGCCGCAGGGACGCGCGGCCCGGCGCCGTCAGTTGGCCCGCTGGAAGAAGAACAAGCGCAAGGCGGCGGTCGCGACCGCCGTCGCGCTCGTCGGCGGCGGACTCACCCTGGCGGCACTGGACCGGCAGTCCCCCGCCCGTGCCCAGGCGGCCTCGGCACCGGACAACCGGCCCATGGGCGCCACGGACGGACAAGCCTCCCCCGAGGCGCGTCCGGAGTCGGCACCGCCCGGCACCCACCGGTCCCCGGACACCACGGCCCCGGCCCACGCCCAGGCCCCCGCGGCCGGTGCGCGACACGGGCAGAGCCTCGCCGCCGCACCCCGGACCGCCACCCCGGACACCCACCCCGACGCAGCGGCTGCCCCCGTCCCCGCTCAGATGCAGGTCACCCGGCAGCACACCACCACGCCCGCCTCCGGCGGCACAGCCACCGGGACCGGCACCGGCACCGGCACCGGCACCGGCACCGGCACCGGCACCACGGCACAGCAGCCGTCCACGCCCACCCCCGCACCCACCACCCCCTCGACCGGCGGCGGAACGGACTCGGGAACCTCTGGAACCTCCGGCTCGTCCCAGACGAGCCCCTCCTCCCCCACCGCCACCTCACCGTCCCAGCTCTGCCTGGTCGTGGTGTGCCTCGGCTGACCGAGCGCCCCAGCAGGGATAGGGCGTAAGGATCCCGTCAGGATCCGCCGCCAACATGCCAGAACCCCGTCAGGAACGGTCGCCGGGCGTCGTACGACGCCTAGCGTCGCTGCCATGCGACGGAGCAGACCGGCGGGCCCGGCCGGTGACCGCCACTGGCGTGGCAGCGCCCGGCTCGCGGTGGGCTGCGCCCTGGCGTTCTGCGCCGTGAGCCTCCTCGTCGACTGGGACGCGGGAAGCCTGACACCGCTGCGCGCGGTGCTCTGGGTCACCCTGTCGGCCGTGGTGGGCACCGTGCTGCTGCCGCAGCGGGTGAGTGCGGGCCCCGGCTGGCTGGCCGTCCGCACCCCCTGGCACCGGCTCGTGGTCCACACGGATGCACTGGCGGCCGTGCGGCAGTACGACGGCGTCTCCTCCCACCTCGTCCTGCGGGACGTCCACGGCCACCGCCTCGAACTCGATCCCCGGATCCTCGCCGCCAACCCGCTGCTCTGGCACGAACTCGACACGGGCGTCCGGCGCTCCCTGGAGCGCGGCACCCTGCGCCAGGGCGCGGACGTCCTGGCCCGGCTGGGCCACCACATCGACGACGAGACGGCCCGGGCGGTCCTGCGGGCATCGGGACTCTTCTGAGACCCAGACCTGTCAGGCCTGGTTGCTCAAGCGGACTCCGTTGGCGGCGGTGTCGAAGACCGCCCGGTACGTGTGCCATTGCGCATCCGGCCCGGATATGTAGATCACATACTGGGTGCCGTCGGCGCCGGCGAAAGCGAGCTCGGCCGCCCGGTACTTGCGTGCCCTGCCGTCGAAGGTGAACTCCCAGTACCCGGCAGGCCGTCCTCGGAAGGTTGTCGCGGCCATCCTCACCCGTTCATAGCCGGGATTGTCGCGACGGGTCTGGTCCTCTTCCGTCTCACGCCAGTGCCGCAACGGATCGGCGCCCCCGAACTCGACGACAGTGGCGCTCAGGCGTACCAAGCCCGTCGGATCTATGTGGGCGGCTTCACCACCGGACAGCATCTTGCTGGTCCAGCCGTCCGGAACGGGCATGGAGAAGCCGCTGTCCGCCTTTGCGAGGTGGTATCCGGCGGGCACCGGCGGCGGGGTGAAGCCGGTACTCGGAGAGGGGGTGGAGGCGTCGGTACGGGCCGCGTGAGTGCTCGGCGCAGCGGCACTTCCCTTGAGCCACCACAGTGCGCCGCCGCCCGCCACACAGGCGGCGAGGGCCACCGCCAGGACCGACCGCAGCACCGTACGGCGGCGGTTGCCGCTGCCCTTTCGCCCGGGAGGCGCCAGGTCGCCGGCACGCTCCGGGCGGGTGGGTGGATCGACGGGAGCGGTACGGGTGCCGGTCACATCGTCCAGGAGGCGTTCGACCTCCTGCGCGTCCAGGCGCCGTTCCGGTTCCTTGACGAGCAGGCCCTCGATCACCGGAGCCAGGTCCCCGGCGCTGCGCAGGGGCTCGTACGGTTCGGTGGCGATGGCGTACGCGGTCTCGATCGGGGTGTCGCGGGGGAACGGGTGCCGCCCCTCCACCGCCTGGTACAGGGTTGCCCCTAGGGCCCACAGGTCGCTGGCGGGACCGGGCTCCGCGTTCGTGAGGCGTTCGGGCGCGAGGTAGCGAATGGAGCCGATCAGCTCGCCGGACTTGGTCAGGGAGGACGTTCCCGACTCCATGGCGATCCCGAAGTCGGTGAGGACGATCCGCCCGCCGTCGCCCAGCAGGACGTTGGCGGGTTTGACGTCCCGGTGCAGGACCCCGGCGTCATGGGCGGCGCGCAGGGCGGCGGCCATGGCGCGGCCGACCCGGGCGGCCTCCTCGGGTGGCAGCGCACCCCGCTCCTTCAGTACGTCACTCAGCGTGGCCGAGGGGATGTACTCCATGACGATGCACGGCAGGCCCTCGTCATCGACCACGTCGTACACCACGATCACGTTGGGATGGGTGATCCGGGCGGCGCTGCGGGCCTCGCGGCGGGTGCGTTCGTAGAGCCTGTGGACCTCGTCGTCGTGCAGGTGCGGCGGGATGTGCAGCTTCTTCACGGCGACGTGGCGGCCGAGCAGCTTGTCCTCGGCGCGCCAGACGGTGCCCATGCCGCCGCTGCCGACCCGGTCCACCAGGAGGTACCGGCCGGCTACCAGCCGTCCAAGATCGGACACCGTGCGATCGTCTCCTACTTTGCTTCCCATTCGCGAACCGTCGAGGTTGACGAGGCACGATAACCCATCCGGGTGCATGGGCGGTTGGCACGTAGTGATCAACAGCGCGGCAGAGGCGGATCAAGACCTCTCAGTTGTTCCAGGTCTCGTCGTACGGATCGTGCGGGGTCGGTACCGGCTTTGCCGACGTTACCGACAGGTAGGGGATCGGGCCGCCGTTGACCGGGTCGTGGGTCGCCTTCGGACTGTAGGTGCCCGTGACCTCCAGCCAGGCGTCCGGCTGCAGGACCGGGGGCAGCTTGCCGGCCAGGGCGATCTTCACCGGCTGGGCGTCCGCCGCACAGCAGTTGAGGGCCATGCGGACCAGGTAGGGCGTGCCGGTGCGGTCCAGGGCGAGGAAACCGGTGACGCGGACGGAGCGGCCGTGCAGGGAGCGGCCCTGGCCGTAGGCGGCGCGGGAGGCGTAGTCGACCACGCTGAGCGGGACCGGGTCACCGGCCGGCAACGTGCCCAGAGCGTACGGCTTCTGCAGGGCCGTACCGGCGCGCAGTGCGCTGTACGAGCCCAGGGCCGGCGGCGCGATGAGGATGAGGGAGAGGAGGGGGAGGAGGAGCAGCCAGGAGATACGGGGCTCGGGGTGCGTGTGACCGGCGCCGGTGCCGGAGGCGGAGGCGGAGGCGGAGGCGGCCTTGGCCGCCCTGGTGCGCTTGCGCTCGTACCACGCCGTCGCCAGGGCCGCCGCGATCAGGACCGCGCCCGAGGCCAGCAGCAGCGGTTGCAGACCCGCCTTGACGTAGCGCAGGTACAGATCGGTGGCGCCTGCGTGCAGCAGGGCGGCACCCAGCAGGAACATCACCGCCGCCTGGGCCTGCCGGTTCACAGGAGCACCGTCCCGGTCAGTACGGCGCCCACGACGGCCAGGACGAACGTGGCGGGGGCGAAGCGGAGCGCGAAGCCGCGGCCGAACGTCCCCGCCTGCATCGCGAAGAGCTTGAGGTCGATCATCGGGCCCACCACCAGGAACACCAGCTTGGCCGTCAGGGAGAACTGGGTGAGGGAGGCCGCGACGAACGCGTCCGCCTCCGAGCAGATGGACAGCAGTACGGCGAGCACGGCGAGGGCGAGGACGGAGACCAGGGGGTTGTCGGCCGCCGTGCGCAGCCACGCCGCCGGGGTCGCCGCCTTCAGCGTGGCCGCGGCCATCGCGCCCAGCACGAGGAAGCCGCCCGCGTGCATGGTGTCGTGCCGGACCGAGTTCCAGAACGCCTCCCCCTTGGTCGCGCCCTCGTGCGCGCCGTGGGCCGGCGGGCGCAGCCAGTCCGTACGGCCCAGGCGCTGCCACAGCCAGCCCATCGCGCAAGCCACCAGAAGGCTGGCCAGGAACCGGGCCAGGACCATCTCCGGTCTGCCGGGGAAGGCGACCGCGGTGGCGGTCAGGACGATCGGGTTGATCGCGGGAGCGGACAGGAGGAAGGCCAGGGCGGCCGCGGGGGTCACCCCCCTGCGGACCAGCGCGCCCGCCACCGGGACCGATGCGCACTCGCAGCCCGGAAGCACCGCGCCCGCTATCCCGGCCACCGGCACGGCCAGGGCGGGGCGTTGCGGGAGGGCGCGCGCGAAGAAGGCGGGGGGTACGAAGACCGCGATCGCTGCCGAGAGCAGGACCCCGAGGACGAGGAAGGGCAGCGCCTGGACCGTCACGGCCACGAACACCGTCATCCAGCTCTGCATCAGCGGGGTGCCGAGGGCCCCGCGGATCGGGGACTGGGCGAGCACCGCCAGCAGCAGGACCAGCGTCAGGACGAGGGGGGAGCTCAGGCGCCGGTCCCCTTGATCGGACGGGTGGCGCGCCGGAGCCCGCTCGGTGGCGCCGGGCGGGGCGTCTTCGGTGATGGCCACGGGTGCGTACCTCCGGCTGTGTCTCCCTCCCCATCAGTACGCGGTTCCTGGCACAGGTGTTCACCTCGTTGCTGGAACCACCCGTCTCCTTGGGGCAGTCTTTTCCCTCGTGGCGAGTGTTCCGTATCAGGGTGGGCCCGGTGCCCCGTCGACGCACATGGTGGTGTGCGGCGACGACGGTCTCGCGTACCGGCTGGCCGCCGAGTTGCGCGGGGTCCACGGCGAGCAGGTCACCCTCGTGGTCCCGCCGGACGAGCGCACCGCCCGGCCCCCGGTGGTCGGGCGGGCCCGGGCCGCCTCCGCCGCGCTGCTCGACCGGGTGGTCAGCGCCGCCGTCGGCCGGGGCGGCGGCAACGGGTCCGGCACCACGGCAGGCAGCAGCGGCAACGGCACCAACGGCCAACGGACCGACGGCGAACGGGTGTTGGAGGCGGCCGACCTCACCGAGGCCGTGCTCGCCGAGGCCGGAGTGGAGCGTGCCACCGCGCTGGCGCTCGTGCACGACGACGACGAGACCAACATCCGGGCCGCGCTGACCGCCCGCCGGCTCAACCCGCGCCTGAGGCTCGTCCTGCGGCTGTACAACCGGCGGCTGGGCCAGCACATCGAGGAACTCCTCGACCAGACAGCCGCGTTGGCCTCCGGCGAGGGGACCGCCTCAGGCCCGGAGCCGTCCACGACCGTGCTGTCCGACGCCGACACCGCCGCGCCCGCGCTGGCCGCCGCCGCCGTCGCCGGCACCACCAAGGTCGTGCAGACCGACAGTCTGCTGCTGCGGGCCGTGGAGCGACTGCCGTCCCGGGACGGGCAGATCGCCGATCCCGGGCTGTGCACCCTGGCCCTGCTCTCGGCGACCGGCACGGATCCCGCCGGGGCGGACGGCTCCGACGGCAGCGGGGAACAGGGGCCCCGGCTGCTGCCGGGCGACGAGGAGGTACGGCAGGCCACCGGGCGGGCCGCCGTGGTGCTGGAGCAGGTGTCGTCCTTCGGCGGGCCGGAGTCGGCCGCGCCCGGGCGCGGGGTGGGGGTCGTACCGCCGCTCGCCTCGCTGTTCTCGCGGCGGCTGCGGTGGTCGCTGGCCGGGATCGTGGCGTGTGTGGTCGCGCTCGCCGTCGCGCTGTGGGTGGTCACCGGTATCCATCCGCTCGGGGCCTTCTATCTGACGCTGCTGGACCTGTTCGCGATCGACAACCCGGCCATCGGGGCGTCCCTCGGCCGGCAGATCCTCCAACTCCTTTCCGGACTGGTCGGGTTGCTGTTGCTGCCGGTGCTGCTGGCGGCCGTACTCGAAGCCCTCGGCACCTTCCGGACCGCCTCCGCGCTGCGGAAGCCGCCCCGCGGGCTCGGCGGGCATGTGGTGCTGCTCGGACTCGGGAAGATCGGCACCCGGGTGCTGACCCGGCTGCGGGAGCTGCACATTCCCGTGGTGTGCGTGGAGTCCGACCCGGAGGCACGAGGCCTTGCGACCGCGCGGCGGCTGCGGGTGCCGGTGGTGCTCGGGGATGTCACGCAGGAGGGGGTGCTGGAGGCCGCGAAGATCCATCGGGCGCATGCGCTGCTCGCGGTGACCAGCGCGGACACGACGAATCTGGAGGCCGTGCTGTACGCGCGGTCCGTACGGCCGGATCTCCGGGTGGTACTCCGGCTGTACGACGACGACTTCGCCACCGCGGTGTACCGGACCATGCGGGCCGCCCATCCCCATGCCTCGACGCGGAGCCGGAGTGTGTCGCACCTGGCCGCCCCTGCTTTCGCGGGGGCGATGCTGGGGCGGCAGGTGCTGGGGGCGATACCGGTGGAGCGGCGGGTGCTGCTGTTCGCCGCGGTCGAGGTGGACGGGCACCCGGAGTTGGAGGGGCGGACGGTGTCGGAGGCGTTCCGGGCCGGGGCCTGGCGGGTGCTGGCGTTGGAAGGGCGCGCTGATGTGCTCGGCGATTATGTGCTGGCCAAGGGGGATCGGGTTGTCGTTGCCGCAACTCGCCGAGGCCTGGCCGAGCTGGGCTGAACCGCCCAGGGGGCTCCGCCCCCTGGCCCCCCGTCTCGCCCACCCGCCCACCCGACTCGGTGGGCCGCAAAGACGGCCTACAGCTCCAGGTGCCTCCCCGCGAACTCCATCTCCAGTCTGAGCTGCTTGATCCGCTCGTCCACCACCAGTGACCCGTGGCCCGCGTCGTACCGGTACACCTCGTGCACGGCCCCCCGGGCCTCCAGCCGCTTGACGTAGTTGTCGATCTGGCGGATCGGGCAGCGCGGGTCGTTGACGCCCGCCGAGATGTAGACGGGGGCCTTGACCTGGTCGACATAGGTCAGCGGGGACGAGGCCTCGAAGCGCTCGGGGACCTCCTCCGGCGTACCGCCCAGCAGCGTGCGGTCCATGGCCTTCAGGGACTCCATCTCGTCGTGGTACGCGGTGACGTAGTCCGCGACCGGCACGACCGCGACGCCCACCGTCCACGCCTCGGGCTGGGCGCCGACGCCGAGGAGGGTCAGATAGCCGCCCCAGGAGCCGCCGGTGAGGACCAGGCGGGCGGGGTCGGCGAGGCCCGAGGCGACCGCCCAGTCGCGGACCGCGGCCACGTCCTCCAGCTCGATCAGGCCGACCCGGTGCTTCAGGGCGTCCGTCCAGGCGCGGCCGTACCCCGTGGAGCCGCGGTAGTTGATGCGGATGACCGCGTAGCCGTGGTCCACCCAGGCGGCCGGGCCCGCGGCGAAGGAGTCGCTGTCGTGCCAGGTCGGGCCGCCGTGCAGGTCGAAGACCGTGGGGAGCGGGCCGGTGGTGCCCGCGGGCTTCTGGATCAGGGCGTGGATGCGGCCGCCGGGGCCGTCCACCCACGCGTCCTCGACCGGCACCGACGGCGGGCACTTCATGCCGGGCGGGTCCAGGACCACCCCGCCGGACGTCGAGCGGACCGCCGACGGCTCGGCCGCCGACGACCACAGGTACTCCACGCTGCCGTCGGGGCGGGCCGTCGCCCCGGAGACCGTGCCGGGCGGGGTGGGGATGCGGGTCAGTGCGCGGGCGGCCAGGTCGTAGCGGAACAGCTCGCTGCGGGCCTCGAAGCCGTGCACGATGAGCAGGCCGCTGCCGTCCGGATACCACTCGGCGCTGACGTCGCCGGGCAGCTCGAGGCCCAGGTCCGTCTCCTCGCCCGTCGCCACGTCCCACACCAGGGGCTCCCAGCGGCCGCGGCGCTGGTGGCCGATGAGGAGACGGGTGTCGCCGTCGACCGGTGCGAAGCCGAGGACCTCCAGGCCGAGTTCCTCGGTGCCGCCCTTGGTGTCGTCCAGGTCGGCGACCGGCGTGCCGTCCGGGCGCAGCACGCGCAGGGCCGCGTGCATGGCGTCGCCGTGCTCGGTGTGCTCGATCGCGATCAGCGAGCCGTCGTGCGAGAGATCGCCGACGCCCGCCGACTCACGATGCCGGTAGATCTCGACCGGGTCCTCGCCCGCGCGCGCGAGATGGATCGTGCTGCCCTCCTCGTCCGTCGAGCGGCCGACCACCGCCGTGCGGCCGTCGCGGGCCAGGCCCAGACCGGCCGGGTAGGAGGGCTCCAGGCCCGGGACGGCCGTCTCGTCCGGGCCGCCCGCGAAGGGCTGGCGGCGCCAGACGCCGAACTCGTCGCCGTCCTTGTCGTCGAACCACCAGATCCACGCGCCGTCCGGGGAGAGGATGCCGTCCGTCGTGCCGTTCGGCCGGTCCGTCGCCTGCCGCTGCCCGCCCGTCGCCCGGTCCCAGGCGTACAGCTCGTACGTCCCCGTCGCGTTCGACACGAACAGGGAGCGGTCCGGTGCGTCCTCGGCCCAGTCGGGCAGCGAGACCCGCGGCGCCCGAAAGCGCTTCTCCCAGTCCGGCATCTCCGGCATATCCGGTGTCCTGCTCTCACTCTTGGCCCCAGTCATGCGCCCATACTGCCTGGCCGCACGGACAATTCGCTGGCGAGTCCACTCAGCCTGTGGATAACTTCCGGATCATGACCACCAAGTCCGCACACACGTCCGCCCCGAGCACCCCGCCCGCACTCCGGTCCACCCCCGAGGGCTGGCGCGAGGACAACCGGGCCATGTGGGACGAGCGGGTTCCCGTCCACGTCGCAAGCGCGTACTACGACCTCGACGGCTTCCGCGCCCGCGGGGACGTCCTGCGGGACTTCGAGACCGCGGAGGTCGGCGACGTCACCGGCAGGTCGCTGCTGCACCTGCAGTGCCACATCGGGCTCGACACCCTCTCCTGGGCCCACCGCGGCGCGGCCCGCGTGGTCGGACTCGACTTCTCGGCACCGGCCGTCGAGGCGGCCCGCGGCCTGGCGGCCGACCTCGGGTACGGGCCGGACCGGGCGGCCTTCGTGACGAGTGACGTGTACGACGCGGCCGACGCCGTACCCGAGCCGTCGTACGACATCGTCTACACGGGCCTCGGCGCACTGTGCTGGCTGCCGGACATCCGGCGCTGGGCCGAGACGGCGTCCTCCCTCGTCGCGCCCGGCGGCTTCCTCTACCTCGCCGAGTTCCACCCGATCACCGACGCGCTGGACGACGAGACCGGCTCGACGCTCGTACGCGACTACTTCGCGCGCGACGCCCAGGTGTGGGACGAACCCGGCACCTACGCCGACCAGGGCGCCGCCACCGTCCACAACCGCAGCGTCGAGTGGCAGCACACTCTCGGCGACGTGGTCTCCGCCCTCGCCGCGACCGGCCTGCGCCTGGAGTTCCTGCACGAGCACGACGTCTCGCTCTTCCAGCGCTTCGAGAACTTCGAGGTACGGGACGGCTTGCACCGCTTCCCGGCGGGCCATCCGCGCATCCCGCTCATCTATTCGCTGAAGGCCACGCGGCCCGCCTGACGGCCCGGGAACCGGACCCCGCAAAAGGTCCGGTTCCGGTCCCGCCGTACCGTTGAGGGCGTGTACCGGTTTCTGCTGACACCCCGCTGGTGGGGCATCAACGTCTTCGTGCTGCTCGCCATCCCGTTCTGCGTCTTCATGGGGTCGTGGCAGCTGAGCCGGTTCGAGGGGCGGGTGCAGGACCACCGTGCCGCGACCGAGCAGGCCGCCTCCGACAGGCACGGGGCGGCCCGGCCGCTGGCCGCGATGCTGCCCGTCGACAAGAGCACCTCGGGACGGCGGGTCACCGCGAGCGGCCGGTACGGCAAGCAGCTCCTCGTGCCCGGCCGGGAGCTGGACGGCAAGCGCGGCTTCTACGTGCTGACGCTGCTGCGCACCGACTCCGGCAGGGCCCTGCCCGTGGTGCGGGGCTGGCTGCCCGGCAAGGCGGACCCCGCCAAGGCCGCTGCCCCGCCCGTCGGTGAGGTCACCGTCACCGGTGCGCTGCAGGCCTCCGAGACCCCGGGGGACAACGGGGTCAGCGCCCAGGGCGGGCTGCCCGCCGGGCAGACGGCGGCGATCAGCTCGGCCTCACTGGTGAACCTGGTGCCGGACAGGCTGTACGACGCCTGGGTCACCCTCGACCGGGCCGATGCGGGGATGAAGGCCGTGCCCGCGACCGCGCCGAACGGCACCGGTCTCGACCTGAAGGCCTTCCAGAACCTCGGCTACACCGGGGAGTGGTTCGTCTTCGCGGGCTTCGTGGTCTTCATGTGGTTCCGGCTGCTGCGCCGCGAGGTGGAGTTCCAGCGGGACGCGGCACTCGGTCTGGTGCCGAAGCAGGAGGACGTCTCCTCCCCTGCGGCCACCGTCTGACGCCGTCCGGGGGTCACGCCCCGGCCAGCACCCCGGTGTAGTACACCGTCCCCGCGCAGGCGTTCGACACCGTCGCCGACACCGTCGGCGCGCCCGTCTGGGCGGTGTGGGTGACCAGGACGCTGCCGTCGGCCGTCGTGCCGTCCTCGGTGACGAGCTGGGTCGTGGTGCCGGCCGAAGTGCCGCCGGTCTCCGTGCTCCCGGTGGTGCCGGCGTCCGGGCTGGGCGTCGGGTCCGGCGAGGGGCCGCCGCTGTCCGAGCCGCCGGTGGTGGTGGTACCGCCGCCGGTGGTGGTGGGGCAGGTCTCGGAGGGGACGAAGGCGAACTTCTCCTCGTAGGCCGCACCCGGCTGCAGGACCAGCGCCGAGACCTCCAGGGAGGGGTCGGGCAGGCCGGCCGCCGCGTCCCCGGACACATGCCGGGCACGCAGGACCTTGGCGGGATCCGCGGCGCCCTGGGCCGAGACGGCGACCGTGCCCGGGCCGCCGACGGTACAGCCGGCGGAGGAGATGTTGGTGACGCGGAAGGTGCCGTAGACGACCCCCGCGGAGTCGGGGGCGTCGACGCTCTGGGTGGCGGAGCCCAGCTGGACCGCCGTACACACCGGGGTGCCCGCGGCCAGGGTGGCGGACGGGTTGGCGCCGCCGGACGAGCTGCCGCCGGTGCCGCCCGGCTTGTCCGGCGTGCCGCCCTTGCTGCTGCTTCTGCCGTGCCCCGGGGTCCTGCCGTGGGAGCCGCCGGCGCTGCTGGAGCCGCCGTCGGGGTTCTTGCCCTGGCTGGTCCCGCCCTGCGCCTGGGACGACTGCCCGGCCAGGCCGGTGTTGGTGTCGGAGCCGCCGGAGTCGGAGACGTGGATCAGGGCGGGGATCGCGGTGCCGAGGAACAGGGCCGCGGCCGCCATGCCGACGACGGCCTGGCGCTTGCGGGCCCGCCGTGCGGGCACGGCGCGGCGCAGATGGTCCAGGGTGCCGGTGCGCGGTTCGATGTCGTCGACCGCGGAGTGCAGCATCCGGCGCAGGGACAGCTCGTCCGAGTCGAGCCCGTCATGGCCCGAGCCGAGCCCGAGCTCCGAGGCGAGCCCGTCGAGCCCGTTCGGGCCGAGCCTCTCGGGGCCCTTTTCGTCGGGGCCGTGGTTCACAGTTCCGTTCCCAGCGTGCGATTGCGTGTGCTCTTGCTCGTGCGGCTTCGTCGGTTCGTGCCAGGCGTAGGGCTCATGGCGCTCGTGCGAGTGGCGTTCATGGCCCTCACCCTCCTCGGCTTGCTCGCTCATGCCGATGCCTCCATGGCCACCCGCAGCGCGGCGATGCCCCGCGAGCCGTACGCCTTCACCGAGCCCAGCGAGATGCCGAGTGTCTCGGCGACCTGGGCCTCGGTCATGTCGGCGAAGTAGCGCAGTACGAGGACCTCGCGCTGGCGGCGCTGAAGCCCCTTCATCGCCTTGATGAGGTCGCGCCGCTCCAGCTGGTCGTAGGCGCCCTCTTCCGCGCTCGCCATGTCGGGCATCGGCTTGGAGAGCAGCTTCAGGCCGAGGATGCGCCGGCGCAGGGCGGAGCGGGAGAGGTTGACGACCGTCTGCCGCAGGTAGGCGAGGGTCTTCTCGGGGTCGCGGACGCGCTTGCGGGCCGAGTGGACGCGGATGAAGGCTTCCTGGACGACGTCCTCGCAGGAGGCGGTGTCGTCGAGGAGGAGCGCGGCGAGGCCGAGCAGCGAGCGGTAGTGCGCCCGGTAGGTCTCGGTGAGGTGGTCGACGGTGGTGCCGGCGACCGCGGCGTCCGTGTTGTCCGCGGTGGCCGCGTCGGAGCCGTCGCGCTGGCTGGGTATGCGGGCGGGCCGCGCTGCGGGCATGGGCGCGATCACCGGCATGCCGCCGGGAATGCGCGGCCGGAGCGCCGCGCGGGACGGCCGGAGCGCCGCGGTGCCGCGGGCCGCGCTGAGTTCGAGTACCTCTGCCACGCCAGTTGGACACGTCTCCCCCCGCCAGGGTTGTACGTGCCGGGCGTCACATGTGCGACAACCGACGGTGAAGCAAGTGCCGTCATGCGCCCCGCTCTTCCCTTATATCCCATTTGAACGGGCGTCCCCACGCCCCGATCACGGCGTCCCCACGCCAGGATCCTCACGTCTCACGCCCCGCAAGGGTGACGGCAAAGACGCTCCCCGCCCTCCGCATGGTTGCGGGGAGCGGGGAGAAAAATCCTCTGTCGCCGAGGAGCACGGTTCAAGTGGATTGGACCATGCTCCCGGCCACATTTCTTACATGGATCCTACAAACGTCTTACGCGCGGGCGGACGTCCCGCCCATGAGCTCCGCGGCCACCAGCTCGGCGATCTGCGCGGTGTTGAGTGCGGCGCCCTTGCGCAGGTTGTCGCCGCAGACGAAGAGTTCGAGCGCGGTCGGGTCGTCCAGGGCCCGCCGCACCCGGCCGACCCAGGTCGGGTCGGTGCCCACCACGTCGGCGGGCGTGGGGAATTCACCGGCGGCGGGGTCGTCGCAGAGCACCACCCCGGGCGCGGTGGCGAGGATCTCGCGGGCGCCGTCGACGGTCACCTCGCCCTGGAAGCGGGCGTGGACGGTGAGCGAGTGCGTGGTGATCACCGGCACCCGTACGCAGGTCACGGCGACCGGCAGGGCCGGCAGTCCGAGGATCTTGCGGGACTCGTCCCGCACCTTCATCTCCTCCGACGACCAGCCGTCCTCCCGGAGCGATCCGGCCCACGGGACGACGTTCAGCGCGACCGGCTCCGGGAAGGGCCCGGTGTCGTCCCCGACGGCCCGCCGTACGTCGCCGGGTTTGGTGCCCAGCTCGGTCCCGGCGACCAGGGACAACTGGGCCCGCAGCGTATCGACGCCCGCCCGGCCCGCGCCGCTCACCGCCTGGTACGAGGACACCACCAGGTCGCGCAGCCCGAACTCGGCGTGCAGTGCGCCGAGGGCGACGATCATCGACAGGGTGGTGCAGTTGGGGTTGGCGACGATCCCGCGCGGCCGGGTGCGCACCGCGTGCGGATTGACCTCGGGTACGACGAGCGGCACGTCCGGGTCCATCCGGAAGGCGCCGGAGTTGTCGACGACGACCGCACCGCGCGCGGCGGCGATCGGCGCCCACTCGGCGGAGACCTCGTCGGGCACGTCGAACATCGCGATGTCGACCCCGTCGAAGGCGTCCTCGGTCAGGGCCACGACCTCGACCTCCTCGCCGCGCACGGCCAGCTTGCGGCCGGCCGAGCGCGGGGAGGCGATCAGACGGATCTCGCCCCAGATGTCCGCACGCTGGGACAGGATCTGGAGCATGACCGCGCCGACGGCTCCGGTCGCTCCCACGACCGCGAGCGTCGGCTTCCCGGTCGGCGCCATCAGCGGCCCGTGCCTCCGTAGACGACGGCCTCGTCGGTGTCGGAGTCGAGCCCGAAGGCGGTGTGCACGGCGCGCACGGCCTCCGGCACGTCGTCGGCGCGGGTGACGACCGAGATGCGGATCTCGGAGGTGGAGATCAGCTCGATGTTCACGCCCGCGTCGCTCAGCGCCTCGAAGAAGGAGGCGGTGACGCCCGGGTTGGTCTTCATACCCGCGCCGACCAGCGAGATCTTGCCGATCTGGTCGTCGTACCGGAGCGAGTCGAAACCAATACCCGAACGGTTCTTCTCCAGCGCGTCGATGGCCTTGCGGCCCTCGGTCTTCGGCAGCGTGAAGGAGATGTCCGTCAGGCCCGTGGCGGCGGCGGACACGTTCTGCACGACCATGTCGATGTTGATCTCGGCATCGGCGATGGTCCGGAAGATCGCGGCGGCCTCACCCGGCTTGTCCGGCACGCCGACGACCGTGATCTTGGCCTCGGAGGTGTCGTGCGCGACACCGGAGATGATGGCCTGCTCCACCTTCTTGTCCCCAATCGGTTCATTGCTGACCCAGGTGCCCTGCAGCCCGCTGAAGCTGGACCGGACGTGGATCGGGATGTTGTAGCGGCGGGCGTACTCCACACAGCGGTGGAGCAGCACCTTGGAGCCGGATGCGGCGAGCTCCAGCATGTCCTCGAAGGAGATCCAGTCGATCTTCTTCGCCTTCTTCACCACGCGCGGGTCGGCGGTGAACACGCCGTCGACGTCGGTGTAGATCTCGCAGACCTCGGCGTCGAGCGCGGCGGCCAGCGCCACGGCCGTGGTGTCGGACCCACCGCGCCCCAGCGTGGTGATGTCCTTCTTGTCCTGGCTGACGCCCTGGAACCCGGCGACGATCGCGATGTTGCCCTTGTCCAGGGACTCCCGGATCCGGCCCGGCGTGACGTCGATGATCCGGGCTTTGTTGTGGACCGAGTCGGTGATGACGCCTGCCTGGCTGCCGGTGAACGACTGGGCCTCGTGGCCCAGGTTTTTGATCGCCATGGCCAGCAGGGCCATGGAGATACGCTCTCCGGCGGTCAGCAGCATGTCGAACTCACGCCCGGCAGGCATCGGAGAAACCTGCTCGGCGAGATCGATCAGCTCGTCCGTCGTGTCGCCCATCGCGGAAACGACGACAACCACCTGGTTGCCGTTCTTCTTCGCTTCCACGATCCGCTTGGCGACGCGCTTGATGCCTTCGGCATCGGCTACGGAGGAACCTCCGTACTTCTGCACGACAAGGCCCACGTGCGCTCCTCGCTCGGTTCGTTTGTGTCGGCTCAGTCTAACGAGCGTCCGAAATCCACCCTCCTGCTCCCGCATGGTGAGACGTCGGCGCTCGCCTCGGAACCTGCCCAGCGCGCGGCACGCCACGCGGAAAGTGCCCCGCCTCACAGTGACCACGGTGAGTTAAGTTTCAAGCATCAGGGTGCGGGGCGCGCCCGTACTTCTGGTGGAAGACGACGAACCCGTGGCCGAATCCTTGCGACGCGGCCTGCAGCGCGGCGTTCCACCGGTCGAAGAGGGAGGCGATCTGCGCCTTGCGGGGCTCGGGCTCCGCCTTCGGCCCGGCCGCACTGACTCCGGCGGTCACGCTGGCGGCGGTGACCAGGGCGCGGCGGTGACGACGGCGGCACGTACACGGGTCCTACGGGTCATCGCTACTCCGGTGCGGACGGTGCCTGTTGGGATGACTCCAGACTCGCTTCGCACCGGTCAGGGCCCGTGCAGCGGACGTACAAGGAACGTCCAGCACTCCCCCAATTCTCAAGCGACGGCCCTTTGCCCCCGCCCGCGCCCACGCACAAGGCCGACCCCCGCCCCGAGCGAAACGACGCCCATCCCGACGGCGGTCGCCACGCCCTGCGCCCCGTCCACCACGAAAGGCGCGGCAACGGCGACGACGGCATTGAACAGGAAAAGGAACCACAGCACGGGCTTGGAGGCGAGCAGGGACTTCATGACGGCTTCCTCATTTCGTTCTCACGGTCTGACTGACGAGATCAACGATCCCGGCACACCGGAAACGGACCGAGGGAGCGCACTCCCGAAACGGAGGTGTAGCCAGTTACACCATGGCCTCAGTCGACGAACTCCTTCAACGGCTCGGTGTCCAGGGCGATGTTCACCGGGTCCGGGAGCTTCACGGAGGCGCCGAAGGGCAGCTTCTCCTCGTGGCGATAGCGGCCGTCCTCCGGCTGGTTGAAGACCACGACGGAGCAGTCGTCACGGTCGATGAGGAGGTAGACGGGGATACCGGCGGCGGCGTAGCCGTCGGGCTTGTCCACGCGATCACGCTGATTCGTGTCGGAGGCGTACGAGGTGATCTCGACGGCCATCAGCGCGCCCCCGGCTTCCGGCCACTCCCCATGGCCCTTGAGGCCGCCCACCTGGACGAGCACGCCGTCGGCACGAGCCCGGCCCTTCCGGTAGCGCTCGGTCGGGGCTCGAAGCCCGAGGCTCAAGCCTCGGGCTGAACTGGGGGTCCTTGGAGCCGGCGTCGGCGGACGGTTCGGCGGGGCTGCTTGCGCGGCAGGTAAGGATCCACGATCTCTCTCACGGCGGCCTGCTCGGCCGCGGAGGGACGGTTTTGCAGCGCCACAAGGGCAAGGCTCACGAACGTCTCGGGGTCCGCGGCGCCGCCGCCCGGCCGGAGTCTCATCAGAATGTCCTGGAGGGCCGTGATCGGCAGATGCCGGGCGGCGGCGTCGATGATCAGCTTCTTCGCGTCCGGCGCCGCCAGCGCCAGGTCATCGATCAGGTACTCGGCGGAACACAGCGAGATGTAGGTACGGATGACCCGCTCGGCCTCTGCCGACAGACCCGCGTCGGCCAGTCCGACGGCGGTGAACGGCATACACTCCCGTCGCCCCGGCTCGCTGAGGTAGTGCGCCAGTGCCGTGTCGACGTGCGCGGACAGTCCGCGGAGGTTCAGTTCCGTCAGCAGCCGGGCCGGGAGGATGCGCCTGTGCTCGACCGCACCTCTGATGAGCGGGCCGGTGTCGGCGGGAGGCCGCATCGACACGGCGGCCTCGATCAGCTGGACGACCTCGTCGTCTTCGCAGCAGCTCCCGGCCGTGGCAAGGACTTTGCCGCCTTCGTACGTCATCCCCCTCTGGCGCAGCACTTCCGTCAGATGAATCACGTCCTCGGCCGGACGACACAGCACGAACAGCACCACCAGGCCACGGTCGAGGCCGAACGGCAACTGAACGGCAGTCCTCACCAGGATCTCGATGAGTTCCGGCTCAGGACACGCCTCCATGGCCCATCGCTGGATGTCGCTCGGGCGCACGGCGTTGACCGCCATGGCCGATGCCGGAAGCCGCCGGGCGAGACGGTCAAGGGCGCGGTCGAACCCTTCCTTGGACTCCATGACCCGCAACTCGCCCAGGACATCGGCGAACCCCGGCGCCCGGGCCACCGCCACCAGGAGCTGCTCATGGCTCGCACCGCGCTGATGGCGCAGCTCCTCCTGGACGAACCGGGCCAGTTCCCCGGCCGGTCGCCGGACCGCACCGGCCAGCACCGCCGCCGCCCCCGCGACCAGCCCTGCCCGCTTCAGGGCGGCCTCATGGTCGAGCAGCACGGCCAGGGGCTGCTCAGAGAGGGCCGCTTGGCAGGCCTGCCAAGCGGGCGTGGGCCCCCCGATGGGGCCCGGGGGCTGCTCCGTCATGCCGAGGGCCTTGATCAGTCCGGGCAGGTCGGCGGGGCTCCGCCGTGCGAAGGCGGCCCGCAGCACGAGCGGGATCTTCGCCTCCTGACCGGCCGCGTTCAGGGACCGGACCGTCTCGACCAGGGCTGAGTCCGGCATGCGAGCACCCAGGCTCTGGAAGGCCCAGGTGAGGTCGTGGTCCTCGAACGAGCCGGAGGACAGCAGGTGCAGCAGGGCGCCGAGTTCCTCGCCGCTGCGGCGCTCTACGACGGACGCGAGGAACTCCTCTGCCCGGATCGTCTCCCCGAAGGACAGCAGGACCCGTAGGAACTCCACCGCCTCGGATGCCGGCCGGCTCCCGGCAGCGGCCTCCAACACCTGCGAGACCTCCTCGTCCATTCCACCGGAGGTCAGCTTGCCGACGAGCCTCGCCAGCGCCTCCACGCCGCACGACTCACCGGCGATACGCAGAGCGGCCCGGGCCTCGGCGGCCGTCTCCCGCGCGCCGAGGGCACGCACCAACTGGCGGACGCCGCGCGCGCCCTTGGTCGTGACCGCACCGAGCAGAAGCCGCTCTGCGTCCAGGGACACGTCCTCGCCGCTCGCGGCCGCCCCCAGCACGCGCACCGCCTCGACGATCTGCGGAACCAGCCAGCGATGGCCGGCCCGGACCAGGGTGTGATCGGTGACGGCGCCGAGCCCACGGCTCCGCCACCATGCCGTCAGGACGGGGACGTCGTCCACCCCGCGTCCCGTGACGGCGAGTTCGGCGAGCCGCAGAGCCTGTTCCCCTGCGCCGGTCTTGACCAGCTCCTCGACGAGGAAGGCCACGTCCATGAGTGAAGACCATCCGCTCACGGAGATGAGCAGCTCATCCGCGTCAGGTTCCAGCTTTGGGATGATGACGGCCAGTTGGGCGTAAGGACGATGGCCCACGCCCTTCCAGAGCGCCCGTCTCGTGTCGCCGATCCCGCGCTCCCGGAGCGCACGGACCAGGTCCGGCAGCTCCTCGACGGGGCGTTGCGAGCCCGCGGTCTCGGCCAGTTTCGCCCGCAGCCCCTCGGCGAGCGGGACCTCGAACAGTTCGAGCAACTCCCCGAGGGGACGCCGCCCGGCCACGACCTCGCGCAGGTGGAGGCGCCACGAAGCGTCCTCCCCCGAGGGGGCCGCCAGCAGATCGGGCAGTTCGGCCACGGGCAGGGCCAGCGCCGCGCTCGCCAGCGCCGCACGGATCTCGACGCCGCCTTCGGCGCCGTACAGCTTGTCGAGTACGGCGGGCAGATCGTCCCGTGGCCGCGGGTCCAGGAGCAGCGCGACCAGCCTCGCCGCCGGTGTCTCCGCCCCTGCGGCACGCAGCACGCGGAACACGTCGACCACGGTCTCAGCCGACCGGAACCGGGCAGCTTCGAACAGGACGCACTCGGCCTCCCCTCCGTGGCCGCCGACGGTCAACACCTCGATCAGCTCGGGTAGTTCGGCCATGGACCGACAGGTCAGCCACCCACCGAGCACACCCTGGACATCACTGTCGAGCCACCGAGCGGCGAGTCGCCTGACCAGGCAGATCAGCTCGGCGAAACCCCGGCGCGCCAGCACGCGGCTCAGCAGAAGAAGGGCGTGGTTGTGCATCCCCGCCGCCGGCTCCACCTCATGCAGCAGCCCTACCGTGTCGACCAGGCGGGCCACCGACAGACCGGCGGCCGCGCTGTTCAGCACGGCGTCCCGGTCGGCCTCCGTGCCGGGTTCGCTGCCGAGGACATGGAGCAGCCGGGCGGCCGTCGCCGCGTCGGCCGTCGCAGCGCGCGCCAGGAGCGGTCCGGTGAACGCGTCGTACCCGGCCGCGCGCAACACCGCCACGCACTCCAGTACTTCCCCCGCGGGCCGGTGTGCGGCCCCGGCCAGCAACCGCTGCCGGTCGGCGAGACGTCCGCCCGGCTCGCTCAGCGCGGTGAGCGCGGGGCCGAGCGCGTCGGCCGGGCAGTGGCGGCCGTAGTGCGCGAGGACGCGCTCCGCCGTCGGCATCAGCCCCGACTTCCGTAACGCGCCGAGCAGGGACGGGAGTTGGTCCGGCCTACGGCGCCACACCGCCCCGTGCAGCAGCCGCACCGCCGCCTCGATGCCGCCACCCGCGTGCAGCGCCTCCACGGCCGCGACGACAGCGGACGAATCGCGGGCCTTGGCGAGGCGGATCAGGGTGCTGTCGATCTCCCCGGGCGCCACTCCTTCGAACAGCTGGTCCGCCGGGCGGTGGCGCAGGGCGGCGGTGAACAGGCCCAGTTCGATGTGGACGAACCCCTGGCCGTGCAGCTTCCCCAGCAGGTCGAAGAGAGCGGGCCCGGGGCGGCGGCGGGCGCACGCGTCCCAGACGCGCTGCCGGGCCTCCTTGTGGACCAGCTGCGCCAACTGGACGACATAGGTCGCGGGTCCGGTGGCGGCGAGGGCGAGCAGGGGCCCGTCGTCGTTGTAGTGCAGCAACCGGTACTGAGCGACGGCCAGTTGGCGCAGCGGATCCTGGTCGGCGACCAGGGGAGCCGGGGAAGGAGCCGGCGCCCGGCCGGCCGGCGGGGGCGGCCGCTCCTGCGTGTCCGCCAAGGGCCCGGCGAGCAGAAAGCCGTGCTTGTCGCCGCGCGCCCGTACCGTCTGCACGGCCGACGTCTTGCCGTACGCACGGTGCAGTTCCACGACCCGGTCCCGGACCTGCTCCTCCAGCGTGGGCAGGTCCAATGCCTCCGGGTGGCACAGCAGGACGTCCCGTACCGCACGGGAGAAGAGGCTGAAGGACTCCTCGGGCCGGGTGCCGCAGTCGACTCCGTCCCGGACGTGTTCGTCCGCGCGCACGTACCGCGCCTTCTGGCCCTGCGAGCAGGCGTACACCCACGCGACCTTCTGGTGCAGCACATGACTGATCTCGCCCCCCGACCAGCCCATGGAGTCCGCGCTCATGGTGTCGCCATGGAAACCGGGGGCGAACCCGTCGCGGCAGGCGTCCACGAGGAACGCGATGCGCTCGGCGGGCGACGTCTGAAGTTCGCAGCTCCAGTCGAGGGCGACCAGCCCGGTGTGGAACGGCTGGAGCTCCGGATGTGCGTCCTCCGGGACGAAGTAGTCCCGCGCGTTGATGTGGTGACCGTGCCCGCTCAGGCAGATCAGCAGCGTGTCCCCGCTCCGCGCACGTGTGAGGAAGCGGATCACCTCAAGGTTGACGAAGTTCGCGCTGACCACAGCTTTCCGCGGCCGCGCGATGACGACGTCGTAGCCACGCAGCCGCAAGGCTTCGCTCAGCGCGTCCATGTCCCCCGGGATGAAGTGCAGCGGACGGATTCCCGGGGCGTCGTAGTCACTCGCTCCGATCAGGAGCGCCCTGTTCCGGCCCATCGTGCGACGTCGGGCGGGGCGCTACTGCCGGAAGACCAGGGTGATCGAGCGGGAACCCTGTACCTGCGAAGTGCCGACGAGCTGGATGCCGCCGCTCGCCGTCACCTGGAACTGCAACTGGGCCTCCCGCAGCGGCAGGGTGCCGTTCTGCG
Organism: Streptomyces cellostaticus; assembly: GCF_001513965.1. Taxonomy (GTDB): domain Bacteria; phylum Actinomycetota; class Actinomycetes; order Streptomycetales; family Streptomycetaceae; genus Streptomyces; species Streptomyces cellostaticus. The sequence goes on from NZ_KQ948032.1 coordinate 59,049, forward strand.
CGGCCACGTCCGCGAAGACCTGCTGGAGCGCGGTGACCGTCTCGGTGAGGTTCTTGCGGAGCGGGCCGAGCGGCACCTTCCGCAGGACCGCGTCCCCGCCGCGTCGGCCCAGGGCCATGCCGTCGTCGTCCTCGTCCTCGGCGGTCACCCAGAACGCCAGCGTCGGCTCGCCCGCGGCCTCGTCGATTTCGCTCAACTGTCCCCCCACGCAAGGAACTCCGCCCAGGCAGAGGAGGCTATCCGAAGTTCGGGGCCTGCGGGGGTCTTTGAGTCACGGACGTGGACGGCGGCGGAGAGGGCTACTTCGACGCAGTTGCCGCCTTCAGAGTTGCTGTAGCTCGACTTGAACCAGTCCAGCGCGACCTCGACGCAGTCGCCGCCCTCGTTGTCGCTGTAGCTCGACTTGAACCACTTCAACCGGTCACTCACGGCTGTCCACCATCCGCTCGATGAAACGGGCCGACTCGTCGGGCCCGAGAGCCTGCGTGCGGATCATGCTAAGCCGCTCGGTGACCCGGCTGACAACCCCCGGATCGGCCGAAAGCTCGCTGGCGAACGCCCCTTCCATAAAGGCGAACCGCTCGTGGTCACGAGTCTCCAGCAGCACCATGGGCCCCATGATGGCGTCGCTGAAGGCCCGTTCGAAGGGGAGCACCTGCAGTACGACGTTCCGCAGCGCCGCCACCTCCAACAGCCGATGCAGTTGCTCGGTATCCACTTGAGGAGCACGCAGCACCGCCTCGTACAGCACGAAGCTCAGCCCCACCGGCGGTTTCCGTGTGGTGAGGATGGCCTGCCGCTCCATACGGGCCGCGACGCGTTCCTCCACCGTCTCCTCGTCCAGCGGCGGGATGCGGTTGTCGATGAGGGCGCGGGCGTACCCCTTCGTCTGCAACAGCCCCGGCACGAGCGAGAGGTCGTACGACCAGCGACTGATCGCCTCCTTCTCCCGCTCCATAAAGTCCTGCGCCCGCGCAGGAAACCGCTCCCGATTCAGGAACTGCTTCGCCGCGCTCAACATCCCCTGCGCACCGCACAGTTCGTCCGCCACGTCCAGCACGCGTGACGTCGGTCTGCGTACCCCGCGCTCCATCGACTCGATGGTGGCCGGGGAGTAGTTGGCGGCGGAGGCGAGTTTCTCCCGGCTGATATCCGCCTTCGTGCGCCAGCGTTTCAGCTGGTCGCCGCCGTACCGCCAGGCAACGGGCGGCTGATTGTCGTTCGCGTCCACCACAGAACCCCACCTCCAGTCACCGAGCGTAGCGCCGGAGGTACTGTTCTGTGACGGTGTTGTGCTATTTCCCCGGCCGCATCCCCAGTGGCCCGCCGATCTCCTCCGCCATGACCTGTCCCGCCTCGAACTCCAGGGTCTCGTCGCCCATGGCGGGCTGGTCGGTGTCGAGGCCGTCCAGTTCTTCCAGGGGCTGGTTCAGGCGGACGTGGGCGACCAGGGACTGCAACGCCCTCAGGGCCGCGGAGGCGGTGCCGCCCCAGTTGGAGAAGTAGGAGAACTGCCACCACCACAGGGCCTCGGTGGTGCGGCCGGCGCGGTAGTGGGCCATGCCGTGGCGGAGGTCGGTGATGACGTCGGCGAGGTCGTCGGAGATACGGGCCGGGACCGGGGCCTTGCGGGGCTCGTAGGGGTCGAAGACCTCGGAGTAGACGTCGATCGGGTCCAGGAGGCGGGCCAGGTTCTCGCGCAGTTCGTCGACGTCCGGCTCGGGGCCGAGGTCGGGCTCGTAGCGCTCGTCGGGGACGATGTCCGCGTGGGCGCCCAGGCGGCCGCCGGCCAGCAGGAGCTGGGAGACCTCCAGGAGGAGGAAGGGGACGGCCGAGTCGGGCTCGTCACCCTTCGCCACCTCCGTGACGGCCACCAGGAAGCTCTCGACCTGGTCCGCGATCTGGACCGCGAAGTCGTCCGGGTTCTGCGCAGTGGCGTGCAGCGTGGCGTCAGACATCTAGGAGTCGTCTCCCCTCGAAGGCGCGGCCGAGGGTGACCTCGTCCGCGTATTCCAGGTCGCCACCCACCGGGAGGCCGCTGGCCAGGCGGGTGACCTTCAGGCCCATGGGTTTGATCATGCGGGCGAGGTACGTGGCCGTCGCCTCGCCCTCGAGATTGGGGTCGGTGGCCAGGATGAGTTCCGTGACCGTGCCGTCCGCGAGACGGGCCAGGAGTTCCCTGATACGGAGGTCGTCCGGACCCACACCCTCGATCGGGCTGATCGCGCCCCCGAGCACGTGGTAGCGGCCGCGGAATTCGCGGGTGCGCTCCACCGCCACCACGTCCTTCGGCTCCTCCACCACGCAGATGACCGACGGGTCGCGGCGCGGGTCGCGGCAGATGTTGCACAGCTCTTCCTGTGCCACGTTGCCGCAGGTCGCGCAGAAGCGGACCTTCGCCTTCACCTCCAGGAGCGCCTGCGCGAGCCGCTTCACGTCCGTCGGCTCCGCCTGCAGGATGTGGAAGGCGATCCGCTGCGCGCTCTTGGGACCGACGCCGGGCAGCCGCCCCAACTCGTCGATGAGGTCCTGGACCACGCCTTCGTACAACGGACTGCCTTTCCTGGAGACCTTTCGGTACGTACCGTAGTTGGCTGCCGCCTGTCCTTGGAAGGCGGTGGGGGTGTCGCGCTGGTGGCGAACACCGAAACGGTCAGAAGATCAGAACGGCAGGCCCGGGATGCCGCTGCCGCCGCCCAGGCCCTGGGCCAGCGGGCCCAGCTTCTGCTGCTGGAGCGTCTGTGCGTTCTCGTTGGCCGCGTGGACGGCCGCCACGATCAGGTCGGCGAGGGTCTCGGTGTCCTCCGGGTCCACCGCCTTCGGGTCGATCTTCAGGGCACGCAGTTCGCCGGCGCCGGTGACGGTGGCCCGCACCAGGCCGCCGCCCGCCTGTCCATCGACCTCCGTGTTCGCCAGTTCCTCCTGCGCCCGCTGCAGGTCCTGCTGCATCTGCTGGGCCTGCTGGAGCAACTGCTGCATGTTGGGCTGGCCACCACCGGGGATCACGATCAGCTCCTGGTTCTTCGTCGTTCTGCGTCGTTCTTCGTCTGCTCCGCTGTTCTCGTTGAGCACGAGCCTACGTGGTCTACGCGGCCATCGCTCCGCCACTCTTTCGAGTGAGAACGCGGCAGTCCTATACCTGATCAAGGCCCTCTTCCGAGCGGAAAAGCAGGGAAAGCTACCTCTCAGCCACCCATTGGGCGGTAGGAAGGGTGCCGCGCGTCGGCGTGCAATGTCACGCAATGTGACCGGCCGTGATCAGTGCCGTGTTCAGTGCCGTGTTCGGTGTCGTGTTCAGTAGGGAGTGCCGGGTGGGTCAGCCGGAGATGCAGCCCGAGGGGCCGCCTCAGGACGGGCGGGGCGAGGGTGCGGCCGGGCTGCGGCCGGGCGATCTGACCGGGCGGGCGTTTCCGCTCGGGGACTGGGCGGAGCCCGCCGAGCGGCTCGACGAGCTGTACCGCTGGGTGGAGGAGGGGGCGCTGCAGACGGCGGCCTGGTATCTCGCGGACCGGGTGTGGAAGCGGCGAGGGGCACGGGTGCTGCGGACCGGGGCGGCGGCGGGGGCGGTCTGCGGGGCCGCACTGCCGTTGCTGGACCTGACCGGGGTGGTCGGCGGGGTCGCGCCCTGGGGATACCTGGCGCTGATGCTCGCGGTGGCGTGCGTCGGGGCCGACCGGTTCTTCGGCGTGACCTCCGGATGGATAAGGGACGTGGCCACCGCGCAGGCCGTGCAGCGGCGGTTGCAGGTGCTCCAGTTCGACTGGGCCTCCGAGAGTGTGCGGGAAGTGCTGGGACCGGCGGAGGGGACGGCGAGCGAGGCCGCCGAGCGGTGCCTGGCCGTGCTGCGGCGCTTCTCCGAGGACGTGCTGGAGCTGGTGCGCACGGAGACGACCGACTGGATGGTGGAGTTCCGGACCGGCTCGGCACCGCTCGGCATCCAGACGGCGGCGGCTTCAGGGGCACGATCGGAGTCGGCCGGGCCTGTAGGAAGGTTTCCGCTCCCCCCGGCGAACGGCACCCGCCCGAACATGCCCCGGCAACGCCCGCCGGAGCCTCGCTAGGGCCTGTCCGAGCCGCCTGCGGCGCCGCTCTCAGCGCTTGGTGTACGTCAGGCTCTCCCCGCCGCTCTTCTTCACCCGCTTCAGCGTGCCGTCCGACTGCAGCATCACCTCGGTGGCGTCGCCCGGAGAGCAGGACGAACGCGGTTCACCGGAGGACACCGTTGACGGCCCGATCTCCAACGGACCGCCGCCGCCCGGCTGTTCGGTCAGCTTTGCCTCGAAGACGCAGTGGTACGTGCCGCCGCCGTCGGTGGGTCCGTCCGCGACGAGCGTGAGGACCGTGTCACCGACCTGGCCCTGCCCGATGGTCAGTTCGCGGGTGCTGGACCCGTTGGAGTTGTCGATCGTGGTCTCCCAGGTGCCGAGGTAGCCGTCCGGGATCACACCGTCCGAGGGCGCGGAGGAGGTCGCCGCCGAACCCGTGGGAGTGGGTGCCTGGGAGGTGCCGCCCGTCGCGGTCCCGGTGCCGGTCGGCGCGGGGCCGACCGTCCCGCCGGCCGTGTCGCCGCCGCCGCGCTTCATCAGCGCGTACACCGACCCGCCCGCGCCCAGCGCCACCACCAGCGCGATCACGACGAGCAGCGCGGTGGACCGCCCGTTCCTGCGCTCGCGCTCCTGCGGAACGCCGGCCGGCGGCGGGCCGTAGGGCGGGGTGGAGCCGAGCCCGCTGCCTCCATAGGGGTGGTACGACTGCTGCGGGTAACCGTAGGCGGCGGAGGGTGGCTGGGGATGCTGCTGGGGCTGCTGCGGATAGCCGTACGGACCGGGCGCCGCCCCGTACGCGCCGGGCGCACCGTAGCCGGGAGCGGCGGGCGGCGCGGCGGGCGGCGGAGTCTGCCCGGACACCATGGTCGGAAGACGGCTGACGGGTCCACCGCCCCCCTCAGCCGCAGGCGCGGACGGCGGCACGGCCCCCTCGTCAGCCACAGACGCATGCTCCGGAGAGCCCCCGGCCCCGCTCCCCTGCTGATGAACCCAGGCAGGCGTGGGCACTCCCGGCCGATCACCACCTGAGCCGACATCCGCACCGGCACCGACACCGGCACCAGCACCCGAGGAAGCGCCCGCCGAGGCCGCACCCGCGGGGGACCCACTCGCGGGGGCCGCACCCGCCGGGGCCGCACCCGCACCCGCCGACGGCGCCTCCGCCCCACCGGGGCCACCCGCACCCGGCACGGAATCCGCACCCCCCTCCGGATCCTCGGCCTCCAGCAACTGCACCGCATGCCGCCCCAACTGCGCCACCAACGCCCCCGGCAGCCAAGGATCCCGGGACCGCCCCCCGGCCACCGTGTCCTCCGCCCCCGTCCGCTCCAGAATCCGGTCCAGCGAAGGCCGCGCAGCGGGATCCTTCTTCAGGCACTCCCGCACCAGATCCGCGACCCCCTCCGGGACCCCCTCCAGATCCGGCTCCTCCTGAGCGATCCGGAACATCAGGGCATGCACCCCGCTGTTCGCACCCCCGAAGGGCAGCACACCGGTCGAGGCATAGGCGAGCACGGACCCGAGGCAGAACACATCACACGCAGGCGTGATCCGGTCCCCCCGCACCTGCTCCGGTGCCATGAACCCGGGCGATCCCACCAGCGACCCGGTACGGGTCAGCCCCTCCCCCGCCATCGTCTCCATCGCCCGCGCGATCCCGAAGTCGATCACCCGCGGCCCGTCGATGGTCACCAGCACATTCGACGGCTTCAGATCCCGGTGCACGATCCCGGCCGCATGGATGTCCTTCAGCGCATGCGCCAGCCCCGCCGCGAGGATCCGTACCGACCGCTCGGGAAGCGCCCCGTGATCGCGTCCGACGACCTGCTGGAGGCTCGGCCCGGCGACGTACCCGGTGGCCACCCAGGGCACCGCGGCCTCGGTGTCCGCGTCCAGCACGGGCGCGGTCCAGTGGCCGCCGACCCGCTGCGCGGCCTGCACCTCCTGCCGGAACCGCGCCCGGAACTCCTCCTGCTCGGCCAGCTCCTCGCGGACCAGCTTCACGGCGACGGTACGACCCCGGTCCGACCGGGCCAGATACACGTGCCCCATGCCGCCCGCGCCCAGCCGCGCCAGCAGCCGGTAGGCCCCGATGCGCTGCGGATCCCCCGGTCCCAGCTTCTCCATCCCCGCGCCGCCTTCCCCCCCATAGGTCTGCAACGGACCGAGGATAGTGCGGTCGCCCGGGGACTCGCGCGGACCGGGGTCTACGGTTCCGTAACAGCGGCGCCGGACGGTTCCGTGACAGCCCTGCCCGGCGGCCCCAGCTCGTCCAGGACCGCCGACAGCCGCTCCAGGAGCCGTACGGCCTCGGCGAGTTCGGCCTCCCCCATCGCGGCCGCCAGCCGGTCGGCGAAGACCGCGTGCCCGGGGCCGATCCGCGCCACGGCCGCCCGCCCCTCCCCCGTCGGTGCGAGGAGCTTCGCCCGGCGGTGGGCCGGGTTGGGCCGGTACTCGGCAAGCCCCCGCTCCACCAGCAGGTCGGCGACGCGCTGCACGCTCTGCCGGGTGATGCCCATGGCCCGCGCGATGCCCGCCACCGGCAGCGGCTCGGGCAGCACCGCCCCGAGCACCTGCCACCAGGTCGCGGTGAGCCCGGCCGGCCGGGCCAGCTCCTCGGCGACGGCCAGGAACTGCCCGCCCAGCCGGAAGACCCCTAGCGCGCTGCGGCTGAGCAGGTCCTGGCGTTCCCGGCTCACCGGGCGGCCGCCTGCTGGAGGACGAAGTACGCCTCGACGTCGGAGTCGTGGTACAGCCGGTACCAGGCGTCCAGCACCTCGCCCTCGTACACCCCGAGGAGCCGGAAGATCTCCCGGGCGAAGGCGACGGGCTCGGTGGGCCCGGCGGTGATCAAGTGGCCGTCGGTGACCGCGTCGGCGTCGACGTAGCGGCCGATGCCGCCGTAGTCGGTGGCGGCCAGGTAGTAGGGGCTGGCGCTGGTGTGGGCGCGGTCGTCGAGCAGGCCCTCGCGGGCGAGGCCCGCGGTGGCGCCGCAGATCGCGGCGACGGGCACACCGGCGTCGAGGAAGGCGCGGGCCGTGCGGGCGAAGGGGGCCAGTTCGTCGGTTGCGTCCCAGAGGGCGGCGCCCGGGAGGATCAGCAGGGAGCTGTCCTCGGGGCGCACCTCGGCCGGCGTCAGCTCGGGCTGGATCCGCAGCCCGCCGATGCTCATGACCGGCTCACGGCCGGCCCCCACCGTCAGGACCCGGTACCCGGCGCGGGCGAGATAGGCGGTCGCGTACCCCGTCTCCCAGTCGGCGAGGCTGTCGTAGACCGCCAGATGCACAGGCTTGCGCGTCACTTCACTCATGACAGCATGCTGTCACTACGACAGAATACTGTCAATCACTGTCAATCTCTGTCCATCAGCTCTGCGCCCCCCTTCGACAACCTGTCGCGGAAACGCCCCGCCCAAGGAACAAGACGCCGATGTCGCGTCCGCATGCCGGACATTTACGCTCGCCCGCATGACCCCTCAGCCCAACCCCGACGCCGGCGCCGCAGTGAAGGCCGCGGACCGTGCGCATGTCTTCCACTCCTGGTCCGCCCAGGACCTCATCGACCCGCTCGCCGTCGCCGGCGCCGAGGGGTCGTACTTCTGGGACTACGACGGCAAGCGGTACCTGGACCTCACCAGCGGGCTCGTCTTCACCAACATCGGCTACCAGCACCCCACGGTCATCGCCGCGATCCAGGAACAGGCCGCGAAGATGACGACCTTCGCGCCCGCGTTCGCCGTCGAGGCGCGCTCGGAGGCGGCCCGGCTGATCGCCGAGCGGACCCCCGGCGACCTGGACAAGATCTTCTTCACCAACGGCGGCGCGGACGCCGTGGAGCACGCGGTGCGCATGGCCCGGCTGCACACGGGCCGCCCGAAGGTGCTCTCGGCGTACCGCTCGTACCACGGCGGCACCCAGCAGGCCGTGAACATCACCGGCGACCCCCGCCGCTGGGCCTCCGACAGCGCCGCCGCCGGTGTCGTCCACTTCTGGGCGCCCTTCCTCTACCGCTCCCGCTTCTACGCCGAGACCGAGGAGCAGGAGACGGCGCGGGCCCTGGAGCACCTGGAGACGACGATCGCCTTCGAGGGGCCGGGCACGGTCGCGGCGATCATCCTGGAGACCATCCCCGGCACCGCCGGGATCATGGTCCCGCCGCCCGGCTATCTGGCCGGGGTCCGGGAGCTGTGCGACAAGTACGGGATCGTGTTCGTCCTGGACGAGGTCATGGCCGGGTTCGGGCGGACCGGTGAGTGGTTCGCGGCTGATCTGTTCGGTGTCGTCCCGGACCTGATGACCTTCGCCAAGGGTGTGAACTCGGGTTACGTGCCCCTCGGTGGTGTCGCCATCTCCCAGAAGATCGCGGAGACCTTCGGCAAACGGCCGTACCCGGGCGGGCTCACCTACTCCGGGCACCCGCTGGCCTGCGCCGCCGCCGTCGCCACGATCAACGTGATGGCGGAGGAGGGCATCGTCGAGAACGCCAGGCACCTCGGCGAGACCGTCCTCGCCCCCGTCCTCGCCGAGCTGGCCGAGCGGCACCCGAGCGTCGGCGAGGTCCGCGGTGTCGGCATGTTCTGGGCGCTGGAACTGGTGAAGAACCGGGAGACCCGGGAGCCGCTGGTGCCCTACAACGCGGCCGGCGAGGCGAACGCCCCCATGGCCCGCTTCACGGCCGCCGCCAAGCAGCACGGCCTGTGGCCCTTCGTGAACATGAACCGGACCCACGTCGTCCCGCCGTGCAACGTCACGGAGGCCGAGCTGAAGGAGGGCCTCGCGGCTCTGGACGCGGCGCTGAGCGTCGCCGACGAGTACACCGCGTAGCCGAACCGCAGCTGCCGCCCCGGGAAGCCGAACGCGTAAGGTGGCGTGCTCGTAAGAGATGGCGAGTACGTGCGAGTACGTCACCCATACGTGTGAGGAGAGGCCCGGACGATGCCCGGCAACGGCGCCGTGACGCGCAGCACCCTTCGCCAGCAGATCGCGGATGCGCTGCGTGACGAGGTGCTGGCGGGGCGGTTGCAGCCGGGCCGGGCGTTCACCGTCAAGGAGATCGCCGACCAGTACGGCGTCTCGGCGACGCCGGTCCGCGAGGCGCTGGTCGACCTGTCCGCGCAGGGCATCCTGGAGGCCGACCAGCACCGCGGCTTCCGCGTCCCCGAGTACTCCCTCGCCGACTACCGGGACATGATCGAGGCCCGCAGCCTGGTCACCGACGGCATGTTCCAGGCCCTCGCCACCGGCCGTCCGGCCTTCATCGACACCGATGACCCCCGGACGGCGGCGGCCCTGACGGCCGTACGCAGGCGCGGCGAGGAGGTCCAGCGGGCCGCGGCGGCCGGCGACCTCACGGTGCTGATCGGCTACGACCTGCGCTTCTGGCGCGAACTGAGCGGCCTGTTCGGCAACGCCTACCTGGCCGACTTCCTGCACCGCCTGCGCGTCCAGTCCTGGGTCTGCGCGGTCCAGCACCTGCGCCGCCTGCCCGACATCCGCGGCCACCTGTGGTCCGGCCACACCGACCTGGTCGACGCCCTCGCCCGCCGCGAGACGGAAGCGGCCCGCACCATCGTGGCCACCGCGAACGCCCACTCCCTGGCCCTGGTAGAACGTCTGGCCACCAAATGACCGGCCCCACCACCAACCCGAGCCACCCACCGGCGGACCGCACCACGAGCGCCTACCGCGCGGGCGACCACTCCACAGAGAACCGCACCACGGACGCCTACCCCACGGGCCACCACCCCGCAGAGGACCACCCCACGGGCCACCACCCCGCAGAACGCCACCCCGCAGGCAACAGCCCCGCAGAGGACCACCTCGCAAGCCACCATTCCGCAGAGGACCACCCCACGGGCCCCCTCCCCACCCCCGCCGACGCCCCTCCCACCCCCATCCCCCACCCGCGAGCCGCCGACGGTGCGGGCGCCCCACCGGGGCCACCCGCACCCGGCGACGAAAGCTGCACGGGTGGTGCGGGTGGGAACGAAAAGGGCGCCGAAGGCGAAGCCGAGGCAGGCGCCCCCGTCGACCTCTCCGTCGTCATCCCCGCTTACAACGAAGAACACCGGCTGGACCCCACCCTCAACGCCATCACCACCTACCTCACCGAGAACGAGGGCCGCTGGGGCACCTGGGAGGTGATCGTCGCCGACGACGGTTCGACCGACGGCACCCGGAACGTCGGTGCCCTGGCCCACCCCCGGGTCCGGCTCCTCACCAGCCCCCGCAACCGAGGCAAGGGCCACGCCCTGCGCCTCGGCGTCGCCGCCTCCCGCGGCCACCGGGTCCTGACCACCGACGCCGACCTGTCCGCCCCCATCGAGGAACTGGAGCGCCTCGACAAGGCCCTCAGCGAGGGCAACACGGCCGCCATCGGCTCCCGCTCGGTGCCCGGCGCGGACATAGCCCACCGCCAGCACCGCGCACGCGAACTGCTGGGCCGCGCCGGAAACCTCCTGATCCGCCGCACGGCCGTACCGGGGATCCGGGACACCCAGTGCGGCTTCAAGCTGTTCCAGGGCGACCGCGCCCGCGAAGCCTTCCGCGCCGCCCGCCTCGACGGCTGGGGCATCGACGTGGAGGTACTGCATCACTTCCACCGCGCCGGCTGGCCCCTCGCCGAGGTCCCGGTCCGCTGGAGCCACCGCCCCGGCTCCAAGGTCGGCGCCCTGGACTACCCCCGCGTCCTCACCGACCTCGCCCGCATCAGGGCCCGCTCGCTGCGCCCCGCCGACCTGCTCGCCACCGCGCTCTTCCTGATCATGTCGGTGGCCCTGTACTCCGGCCGCTTCTTCGCCCCCTCCCACCGCTATCTGACCGACTCCATGCAGGACCAGAACCAGTGGGAGTGGTTCTTCGCGGTCACCGCCGACAGCGTCGCCCATCTGCACAACCCGCTCTTCACCGACCTCCAGGGCTTCCCCGACGGCGTCAACCTCATGGCCAACACGGTCATGCTGGGCCTGTCGGTGCCCTTCACCCCGGTCACCCTGCTGTTCGGCCCCGCCGTCGCCCTCAGCCTGTGCATGACGCTGGGCCTCGCCGCGACCGCGGCCGCCTGGTACCGGCTGATCGTGAAACGGGTCGTACGGCGCCGGGCGGCAGCCTTCGTCGGCGCATCCCTCGCGGCCTTCGCCCCGCCGATGGTCAGCCACGCCAACGCGCACCCCAACTTCGTCATCCTCTTCATGATCCCGCTGATCATCGACCGCGCGCTGCGCCTCACCACGGGCGCCCGCGTGGTCCGGGACGGGATCGTGCTCGGCCTGATGGCGGCCTACCAGATCTTCCTCGGCGAGGAGCCGCTCCTGCTCGCGTCGATCGGGATGGTCCTGTTCGCGGCCGCCTACGGCGCCGTACGCCGGGACGTGGCGCGGGCGGCCTGGCGGCCCCTGCTGAAAGGCCTGCTGATCGGCGGAGCCGTCTGCCTGCCCCTGGTGGGATACGCGCTGTACTGGCAGTTCGCCGGCCCCCAGAGCTACCAGGGCATCGGGCACGGCGACAACGCCGGCAACAGCCCCCTCTCCCTGCTCGCCTTCGCCGAGCGCTCCCTCGTCGCGGGCGACGCGCAGATCGCCGGCTCCCTCTCCCTGAACCCGACCGAGCAGAACGCCTTCTACGGCTGGCCGCTGGTCGCCGTCGCCTTCGCGATCGTCGTACGACTGTGGGAACACGCCCTGGTCAAGGCGCTGGCGTTCACCACGGTGGCCGCGGCGGTGCTCTCCCTCGGCCCGAAGATCCGCATCCCGCTCACGGACACGGTCTACCCGGGCCCGTGGGCCCTCCTCGCCGACAAACCCCTCTTCGACTCGGTGATCGAGGGCCGCTTGGCGATGATCTGCGCCCCGGCCCTCGGCATGCTCCTCGCGCTCGCCGTCGACCGCGCCGCCGCCTCCCGGAACCTGACCAGCCAGTACCTCGGCCTGCTGGGCGTGACCCTCGCGCTGCTCCCGCTGATCCCGGCCCCGCTGAAGTCCACGGACCGGGTCGCGGTGCCGGCGTTCATCACGGACGGGACCTGGAAGTCGTACGTCCACGAAGGCGAGACCCTGGTCCCGGTGCCGCTGCCCGACCCGGGCGCCGCCGAGGCCCTGCACTGGCAGACGGCGGCCCACCTGGGCTTCAAGCTGCCGGGCGGCTACTTCAACGGCCCCTGGGGCGAGGATCACATCGGCATCTACGGCGCCTCCCCGCGCTACACCTCCAACCTGCTCCGGGACGTCCGCTACACGGGCGTGGCCCCGCCGATCGGCAAGGAGTGGCGGACGCAGGCCCGGCAGGACTTCGCCTACTGGAAGGCGGGCGCCCTGGTGCTGGCCCCACAGCCCAACGACGGCGTACTGCGGACCGTCCTGAAGCAGTTGACCGGGCAGGACGGGAAGTGGACCGGCGGCGTCTGGGTATGGGACCTGCACAGGGGGAGCTGAGCCTGCGCCGTACCAATTACTCTGCTTACCCGTGCCATGAACACCACGCTGTGTGAGGAGCTTTCTTTGGCCTGTGACCTGTGGCTGGTACCGCTCGTGGACGTGTTGTGCCACACCCCGGACAACCCCTTCGCCGAGGAACTCGCGCACTACAACAACGCGCTGGCCGCGGCCGGTCTCCCGCCGGTGCCGGTGTACCAGTACATGCCGGGCCTGTCCGGCGAGGTCGCCCCGGTGGCCGGTTTCGACTACGACGCGCTGCACTTCCTGCGCCGGGCCTACCTGCTCCAGGTGTGCGGGCTGCCGGTGACCCCGGTGGACGAACTCGGCGGCGACTACGAGCAGCTGCTGGAGATGTTCGAGTCGACGGCCCAGCAGTCCCACCTGGTCTGGCACTACGACCACGCGGGCGCGTACGTCCCGGTCGACTTCCCGCACCCGCTGTCGAGCGACGACCTCCTCGCGGGCGGCGGCCCCTTGGGCTCCTCCCAGACCCTCCTGCGCGAACTGGAGTACGTGGCCGGGTCGATCGGCATCGACCCGGCCAATCCCCCGGCCGCCCCCGAACCCCCCTCCGCCCCCACAGAGTTGGAGCAACCGGCCGCCCCGGCTCCGTACGACCCCAGCCCCTTCGCCCGCGAGCGCCACGTCTGGCTCGGCCTGCACGCGGCGGCGACGCGGTCCCTGGCGCAGGGGTCGATGATCGTGTTCAGCTGAGGGTCAGGGGGTCACACCGGCAGCTGCGGACCCGGCTTCGGAATCCCAGGCGCCGGCGCCACCGGACCCGGCTTCCCCTGAGGAACATGCGGCACATCCGGGATCTGGGGAACCGGTCCCGGCTTCGGCAGCCCAGGAATCTGCGGCACCGGAGCCGGAGCCGGCTTGCAGGGCTTACAGCTGTGACCCTTCTTCTTCCACTTCTGCCCCTGATCATCCTTGTAGCCCGGCTTCACGGAGACGGACGCGGTGTGCTGCTGCTGTTCGGCGGCAAATGCGCTGGCCGGTACCAGCGCACCGCCTGCCGCGATGACGGCCGAGACGCTGATGAGCAGGAACCGGTGTGAGCGAGCTACGCGCTGCATAGAAATTCTTCCTCGCGGGTGTCGAGTCACGCCCAGGACTTCCCTGGGCGATGCCTGCGCCGCACTCTCGTGCAGCCATGACTCAAGTACGCCCCAGCCACCGATTCCCGTCACGCCACCCCATCTCGTGGCTTGACACATCCACCCGGCCTGCGATAGTCGCCGCCGAAGCTCAGAACACCGGGGTCCCGTCCTGCGTCAGCTTCCAGTTGGTGACCGCGAAGTCCGCCGGGTCGAGGGTCTTCTTCGCCGTCACGTAGTCGATCATCAGCTGGCGGATCTCGTTGGTGGAGCTGTAGGCGGTCGGCGCCGTGGCGATGGCCGGGTACCCGGAGCCGCCGTTCGCGCGGTAGTTGTTGACCGCCACGACGAAGACCTGGTCGTCGGCGACCGGGGCGCCGTTGCAGGTGAGGTTCTTGATCCGGGAGCCTTCCGGCTGGGCGATGTCGATCTCGTAGTCGACACCCGCCGCCGTGTCGTACATGTAGTCCCAGAACTTGTTGGCGTTGGTCAGCTTGGCGGTGTCGACCTTCGTGCCCGCCGGGACCTGGTAGTAGTACTTCGCCGCGTACTCCAGGTAGGCCTTGAGCTGCGCGCCCGTCAGCTTCTTGCCGTAGAGGGTGTTGTCGTAGATGTAGAGGCCGGCGATGTCCTTGATGGTGACGCTGCCCTTGGGGATGTCCGCCGTGCGGCTGAAGGGCGCGGCGACCGAGATGAGCGGGAGCGCCGCGTCCGCCGTGGACAGCCCCGCCTTCACCGAGTCCATCTGGACCTTGTGGATGAAGTCCATGATCGGCACGTCCTTCCAGCAGGACTCGGCCGCCGAGAGGTCCTCGGTGCAGGTGCCGACCGCCGTGTTGACGTACTTCACGACCAGCTCGTGGTCGGCCTCCAGGAGCTTCTTGATCTCCGGGTCCTCGTCCACCGTGTTGGGGTTGAGGGTCTGGGCCTTCTTGCTCGTGACCTTCCACTGGCCGTGGTGGAGTTCGAGCTCGAAGTCGAAGACGCTCAGGCGGTAGCCCCAGCAGTACGGCTCGGAGAGCAGCACCTCTTCGCCGGTCTCCGCGTTCTTCACCGTGTAGGACGGGACTTCCACATGGGTGTGGCCGACGAGGATCGCGTCGATGCCGGGCACCTGCTCGGCGACGAGGTTCGAGGCGTTCTCGACGTACGGGAGCGAGTCGCCGTAGGACGAGGAGCCGTCCATGCCCGAATGGTCGGTCAGGAAGACGACGTCACAGCCGAGGGCGCGCAGCCGCGGGACGTACTTCTTGGCCTGCTCGACCAGGCCCGGGAAGACCATCTTCCCGCTGACGTTGTCCTTGTCCCACAGGGCGATACCGGGGTTGGTGAGACCGAGGATGCCGACCTTGATGTCCGGCGCGCCCGGCACGCAGATCCGCTTCACGGTGTACGGATGGAAGGCGGGGCGCAGGGTCTTCGCGTCGAGGGCGTTCGCACCGAGCAGCGGGAAGTGACACTGGCTCTCGAACTTGCGCAGCGTGTCGATGCCGTAGTTGAACTCGTGGTTGCCGAGGGCCGCGGCGTCGTAGCGCATGTGGTTCATGGCGACGGCCATCGGGTGCCTGGGGCCGCGCTTGCCGTCGGTGCCGGTGATCGGGTCGACGCGGGCGAAGTAGTAGGCCAGGGAGGTGCCCTGGATGATGTCGCCGGCGTCCACGAGCAGCACCCGGTGCTCGCCCTTCGCCTCGCGCTGCTGCTTGATGAGGGTGGCCACCCGGGCCACGCCCACGGAGTTGCCCGCCTTGTCGGTGTAGGCGGCGTCCTTGTAGTAGTCCCAGTCGAAGACGTGGCTGTGCAGGTCGGTGGTGCCCAGGATGGAGAACGACCAGGTGCGGGGCGTCTTTTCGGGGCGCTGATCGGCCGCCTGGGCGGGGGCTGCCGCGACGGTCCCCGCGGCGGCGACGGCCGCCCCGGTGACGGCCGACTTCTTCACGAACTCCCGGCGGTTCATGGGACTGCGGGGCATTCAAGGCTCCTGGGGGGCTGGGGTGAGGAGATTTTCTGCGCGGGTGCCGTGTGGGGCTACCCGCGTAGATGCTTCTCAGGACCTATCGGACCCGGAACCAGGAACAGGTCATGCTCAAGTCAATTTCTGGAATGATCGCGAGCAGCGCGACGCCCCCGGCGGCCGGAGCCGACGGGGGCGTACGGGAGTGCGTCATCCAGGTTGACGCAAGATCAACGCGGGGCGACGCCCGCGAAGTTCACGACTGCACCGCGCACAGGACGACGGAGCGGCCTACAGGAACGACTTGATCTCGATCGTCTCGTCCCGGCCCGGGCCCACGCCGATCGCGGAGATCGGGGCGCCGGACATCTCCTCCAGCGCCTTGACGTAGTTCTGGGCGTTCTTCGGCAGGTCGGAGAACGACTTCGCCTTGGTGATGTCCTCGGACCAGCCCGGCAGGGTCTCGTAGACCGGCTTGGCGTGGTGGAAGTCCGACTGGGAGTACGGGAGCTCCTCGACTCGCCTGCCGTCGATCTCGTACGCCACGCAGACCGGGATCTGCTCCCAGCCGGTGAGGACGTCCAGCTTGGTGAGGAAGAAGTCGGTCAGGCCGTTCACGCGGGTCGCGTAGCGGGCGATGACCGCGTCGAACCAGCCGCAGCGGCGGTCACGGCCGGTCGTCACGCCCCGCTCGCCGCCGATGCGGCGCAGCGCCTCGCCGTCCTCGTCGAACAGCTCGGTGGGGAAGGGGCCGGCGCCGACGCGGGTCGTGTACGCCTTGAGGATGCCGATGACCCGGCTGATCTTCGTCGGGCCCACGCCGGCGCCGGTGCAGGCACCGCCCGCGGTCGGGTTCGAGGAGGTGACGAAGGGGTACGTGCCGTGGTCGATGTCCAGGAGCGTGCCCTGGCCGCCCTCGAACAGGACGACCTTGTCCTCCTCCAGCGCCTGGTTGATGACCAGCACGGTGTCGGCGACGAACGGCTTGATCTGCTCGGCGTAGCCCAGCAGCTCCTCGACCACCTGGTCCACGGCGATGGCACGCCGGTTGTAGAGCTTGGTCAGCAGCTGGTTCTTGACGTCGAGCGCCGCCTCGACCTTTTGCTGGAGGATCGACTCGTCGTACAGGTCCTGGACGCGGATGCCGACGCGGTTGATCTTGTCGGCGTAGGTCGGGCCGATGCCGCGGCCGGTGGTGCCGATCTTGCGCTTGCCGAGGAAGCGTTCCGTCACCTTGTCGACGGTCACGTTGTACGGCGTGATGATGTGCGCGTTACCGCTGAGCAGGAGCTTGGACGTGTCGACGCCACGCTCGTTCAGACCGCTCAGCTCGGAGAGCAGGACCGACGGGTCGACGACGACACCGTTACCGATGACCGGCGTACAGCCGGGGGAGAGGATTCCGGAAGGGAGGAGGTGGAGTGCATACTTCTGGTCGCCGACGACGACCGTGTGGCCGGCGTTGTTGCCGCCCTGGTATCGCACTACATAGTCCACCGAGCCACCGAGCAGGTCGGTCGCCTTCCCCTTGCCTTCGTCACCCCACTGAGCACCGAGCAGCACAAGTGCGGGCACGCGCGTACACCCCTTCCGGGCGGGGCATGTCCAAGGTCAGGGGCGCGGGCGTAAGGTACACCGCCGCGTGCCACCGCGACCGTCGTTGGCCGCACAACCGTCGGACCGGATGCCCCGGAATAGACGAAGCCCCTGGCGCAATAGCGCAAGGGGCTCTTGCACAAAGATGCTACCCGAGGAAGCGAGGCAGGACCGAGGTGGCAACCTTCGCGACGTCCGATCAGCTGCTGGTGATCATCGATCCGGCGGCACGACAGACGGACGGGGAGTCCGTACGGATCGTAAAAGACGTGCTCAGCGCGGGTGCGGCCGCCAAGGTCTGTCTGCCGGAGGGGCCCGAGGAATTCGCCCGGGCGCTCGGCCGGCGGGGGTCCCGGCGCCCGGTCGTGGTCGGCGACGACCGGGCACTGGTCCGCGCGGTGACCCTGCTGCACCGGCACCGGGAGCTGGCCGGATGTGCGCTGTCGGTGGTGCCGGTGGGGAGCACGCTGGCCCTGGCTCAGTCCCTGGGGGTGCCGACGAGTGCGGTGGCGGCGGCACGGACGGTGCTGGACGGCGTCGAGCGCCGCCTGGACCTCCTCGTCGACGACAGCGACGGGGTGGTGCTGGGCGCGCTGGACATTCCGCCCGCGCCGGTGCGGGCGGCGGCTGTCGCCGAACCGGTGAGCGCCGCTTCCGGGCGGCCGTGGCTGCGCACGACGTACCGCTCCCTGGTCCGCACCCTGGCCCCCCGCCCGCCCCGCCTGGCCGCCGTACCGGCCCCCGGGCCCTGCCGGCTCCGGGTGGAGGTCGACGGGGCGACGGTGGTGGACCTGGACCAGCCGGTGGAGGCGGTGTCGGTGACGCCCGGTTCCTCCGGGGCCGCCGAGGTCGAGGTCCGGCCGCTGTCGGTGGGCGCGGAGGCGACCCCGCTGCGGGCCTCCGGGCGGACGGTGACGGTGGTCGGCGGGGACTTCCGGTACCGGGCGGACGCGCTGGTCTCGGGGCCCGTACGACGCCGGACGTGGACCGTGAGCGAGGCGGCCTGGGCGCTGACGCTGCCCGCCCACCCCTGACCCATCCACCCCCCTAAAGGTCTGGTGACAAATATTTAACCCTGCCGACCCCTTGAGAGACCGGTTCTTCGTCCACCATCCTGCTCCATCAAGGCGCGGTGCGTCCGCGCGCGGCGGTCAGGAAGGGGCCACCCGATGGCAGTGGACGAGGGCGTCGCCCCGGCGGCGAAGACGGATGACGACGGAACGGTCCATCGGCTGAAACCCAATGCCGTCGGGCTGCTCGGCGTGGTGTTCATGGCCGTGGCCACGGCCGCCCCGATCACCGCCATGACCGGCAACGTGCCCTTCATGGTGTCCTCCGGGAACGGCATCGGGGCGCCCGCAAGCTATCTCGTCGCAATGGTCGTCCTGGCAATCTTTTCCGTGGGTTTCACGTCGATGGCGAAGCACATCACGTCCACGGGGGCCTTCTACGGCTTCATCTCCTACGGCCTCGGCCGCACCGCGGGACTGGCCTCGGGGCTGCTGGCGACCTTCGCGTACGTCGTCTTCGAGCCCGCGCTGATCGGGATCTTCTCCACCTTCGCCACGAGCACCCTCAAGGACCAGACGGGGCTCCACGTCCCGTGGTGGGCCTTCGCGATCCTGATGCTGGCGATCAACGCCACCGGCACCTGGTTCGGGGTGAGCGTCGCCGAGAAACTGCTGGTGGTGCTGCTGGCGACGGAGGTGACGGTGCTGGCCGCGATGGCCGTCTCGGTCGCCTTCCACGGCGGCGGGCCGCACGGGTTCACCTTCGCGCCGGTCAACCCCGTCAACGCCTTCAAGGGCACGTCCGCCGGGCTCGGACTCTTCTTCGCCTTCTGGTCGTGGGTCGGCTTCGAGTCGACGGCGATGTACGGCGAGGAGTCGCGCGACCCGAAGAAGATCATCCCCAAGGCGACGATGATCAGCGTCCTGGGCGTCGGCGTCTTCTACGTCTTCGTCTCCTGGATGGCCATCTCGGGCACCGGCGCCGGGAGCGCCGTGGAGGTGGCGACCAAGGACCCGATGGGCCTGTTCTTCAACCCCACCGAGCGCTACGTCGGCCACTGGGCGGTCGACGTCATGCAGTGGCTGATGATCACCGGCTCGCTGGCCTGTGGCATGGCCTTCCACAACTGCGCCGCCCGCTACATGTACGCACTGGGCCGCGAGGGCGTCCTGCCGTCCCTGAAGAACACCGTCGGCCGCACCCACGCCCGGCACGGCTCCCCGCACATCGCGGGCCTGGTGCAGACGGTGGTGAGCGGGCTGCTGGTGGGCGCGTTCTGGGCCGCGGGCAAGGACCCGTACAACGGCACGTACGTGCTGCTCGCCATCCTCGGCACCATGGCGATCCTCGTCGTCCAGGCCGTGTGCTCGTTCGCGGTGCTGGTCTACTTCCGCACGCACCACCCGGAGAGCCGGCACTGGTTCAAGACCTCCGCCGCCCCTCTCATCGGCGGGATCGCGATGCTCGCGGTGGTCGTGCTGCTGGTGTCCAACATGAGCGCGGCGGCCGGCTCGGAGTCCGGCTCGCTGGTCCTGAAGGCGACGCCGTGGCTGGTCGCGCTGATCGCGGCCGGCGGCATCGGCTACGCGCAGTACCTCAAGCGGCGCTCGCCCGAGCGGTACGCGCTGCTGGGGCGGACGGTGCTGGAGGAGACGAAGGAGAGGTGACGCTCCGCCGGGGAGTGCCGCGATGCGCCGTCGTTCGCTGATCAGCCCACCGCCACCTCCAGCCCCTCCAACCCCCGGATCACGAAGTTCGGCTTCCGCGTCGGCTCCGCCGCCAGGGTCAGGGTCGGGGCCTTCTCCAGCAGTGCCGTCATGGATGCCGCCAGCTCGATGCGGGCCAGCGGTGCGCCGATGCAGTAGTGGATGCCGGCGCTGAAGGAGATGTGCGGGTTGTCCTTGCGCGTGAGGTCCAGGTGACCGGGGTGTGCGAAGACCTCCGGGTCGTGGTTGGCGGAGCCGAAGAGCATGGCGATTTCCGCGCCCCGGGGGATCACCGTGCCGTCGATCTCGATGTCGTCCAGGACCCAGCGCTCGAAGAGCTGGAGCGGGGTGTCGTAGCGCATCAGCTCCTCGACGGCGGTGGGGACGAGGGAGTGGTCGGCGCGCAGGGCGGCCAGCTGGTCCGGGTTGCGGAACAGGGCCCACCAGCCGTTCACCGTCGCGTTGACCGTGGCCTCGTGACCGGCGTTGAGCAGCAGCACCGCCGTGGAGATCATCTCCTGTTCCGTCAGGCGGTCGCCCTCGTCGTGGGCCGCGATCAGGCCGGAGATCAGGTCCTCCCCGGGCTCCTTGCGGCGGGCCGCGATCAGCTCCCGCAGGTAGTCCGAGAACTCCACCGACGCCCGCACCGCCCGCGCCGCCGTCTCCTCGGACGGGTGCAGCTCGTACATCCCGCAGATGTCCGCCGACCAGGGCCGCAACTGCGCCCGGTCCGGCTCCGGGATGCCGAGCATCTCGGCGATCACCGCCACCGGCAGCGGTTCCGCCACGTCCGCGAGCAGATCGCCGCCGCCCGCCTCGACCAGCGCGGCCACCAGCTCGTCCGCCAGGCCGTGCACATACGGTTTCAGCCGCTCCACCGTGCGCGGGGTGAACGCCTTCGACACCAGGCGCCGGATCCGGGTGTGGTCCGGCGGCTCCAGATCGAGCATGCCGTGGTCGTTGAGGACGTGGAACGGCTCGTGCTCCGGCGGGGGCGCGGTCCGGCCGAAGTCGTCGTGCGTGAACCGGTGCTGATAGGTGCGGCCGAGGCGGCGGTCGCGCAGCAGCGCCGAGACGTCCGCGTGGTGCGGGACCAGCCACTGGTCGGTCGGCTCGTACCGGATCACCCGGCCGCGGGCGCGCAGCTCGGCGTAGGCCGGGTACGGGTCGGCGAGGAACGCGGCGTCCCAGGGGTCGAAAGCGAGATCCGAAGCAGCTGCCATGGACGGACGCTAGCCCGGCTCACCCCGGCGTGACCAGCCTCGCCTCGTACGCGAACACCGCCGCCTGGGTGCGGTCCCGAAGGCCCAGCTTCACCAGGATCCGGCTCACATGGGTCTTGATCGTCGACTCCGCCACCACCAGCCGCTCGGCGATCTCCGCGTTCGACAGGCCCTGCGCGATCAGGACCAGGACCTCCGTCTCCCGTTCCGTGAGCTCGCCGTAGGCCGCCTGGGCCGCCGGCATCAGGCGCGGGGACTCCGAGAGGCGCGAGAACTCCGTGATCAGCCGTTTGGTGACCGCGGGGGCGAGCAGTGCCTCGCCGGAGGCCACCACCCGCACGCCCTCCGCCAGCTGGCGGGCCGAGGCGTCCTTCAGGAGGAAGCCGGAGGCCCCCGCCCGCAGCGCCTGGTACACGTACTCGTCCAGGTCGAACGTGGTCAGTACCAGGACCTTTGCCGTGTCGTCCGCCGCGACGATCTCCCTCGTCGCCTCGATGCCGTTCAGCTCCGGCATACGGATGTCCATCAGGACGACGTCCGGGGCGAGTTCCCGCACCCGCTCGACCGCCTCCCGTCCGTTGACGGCCTCGCCGACGACCTCGATGTCCGGCATCGCGTTCAGCAGGACGGAGAAGCCCTCGCGCACCATCATCTGGTCGTCCGCGATCAGTACGCGGATCGTCATGCCTCACCCTCGCGCGCGGTGTCGGCCGCCGGCACTGGCAGGAACACCGTCACCTCGTACCCTCCGTCGGCCGTCGGGCCCGCCGTCATCTCGCCGTTCAGCATCGAGACGCGCTCGCGCATCCCGGTGATGCCGTGCCCGGCGCCCGGCGAGGGCTTCAGCAGGGCCGAGGCGGGCGGCGGGCCGTTGACTATGCGCAGGCCCAGGCCGCCGAGGACGTACCCGATCTCCACCCGCGCGCCCGCGCCCGGAGCGTGCCGCAGCGAGTTGCTCAGCGCCTCCTGCACGATCCGGTACGCCGACAGCTCGACGCCCTGCGGCAGTTCGCGCACCGCGCCGGTCACCGCCTTCTCCACCTCCAGTCCGGCCTCCCGCACGTTGGCGAGCAGCCCGTCCAGGTCGGCGAGGGTGGGCTGCGGGGCGTCCGGGGCCTCGTAGTCCTCCGCGCGGACGACGCCCAGGACCCGGCGCAGCTCGGTCAGGGCTGCCACCGCGTTCTCCCGGATGGTGGCGAACGCCTTCTCCAGCTCGGGCGGCGGGTTCTCCACCCGGTAGGGCGCCGCCTCCGCCTGGATCGCGACCACCGACATGTGGTGGGCGACCACGTCGTGCAGCTCCCGGGCGATGGTCGTGCGCTCCTCCAGCAGCGTGCGCCGCGAGCGCTCGTGCTCCGTCACCGTCTGCTGCGCGGTCACCTCCTGCCGGGCCTCGCGGCGGGTGTGCCGGACGGTGACCGCCAGTAGGATCAGCGCGGAGAGGATCAGCATCGGGGCCGTGTTGATGTCGTAGTGGTCCTCGCCGAAGACGGTCACGGACCAGAAGCCGTACAACGCGGTCAGCAGCCACATCCAGGCCGCGGTGCGCGGGCGGGTGCGGATCGCCACGACCGTGAGCACCACCAGGTGGGAGATGAAACTGCCCGGCAGCCACGGCCACATGTCCCAGCTTTCACCGACCAGCGAGGTGACCGCGGTCGCCGCGAGCGACAGCCAGAACGCGCCGACCGGACGCGCGAGGGTCAGCAGCACCGGGACCAGGGCGAGAATCCCGCACACCAGCTGCGTCGCCCCGCCCTCGCTGAAGCTCGCCGCGTTGGCGAGCATCGCCACCACGCCGGCGGCGGCCACCAGTACGTGCGGGGTCCAGGGTGCGTACTCCCTCACCCGGCCGGACAGGTGGCGGGTGAGCGGGCCGTCGACGCCCATGCGGGGCAGCGGGCGGTAGGCGAAGGCCTCGTGCATCAGGTCCTGCCGCAGCCCCCGCAGGGCGTCGACGACCATCCGGAACTCCGGGCTGCGCGGCCTGCCGGCCGCCCCCGGCGGTGTCGTCTGCGTGTGCGTCGTCTCGGTCACGTGCAAAACGGTAGGCCCCGGCGGGGTCGCGGTCGTCCCCACACAGAAGGGTCCTTGGGGATCCCTCTCAGGTACTACGGGTTCTCGGTACGACGGGCAGGGGCACGAGCAGGGGGAGGGCCGGGGTCAGCGGCCACCGGGGCGGACCAGGCCGGACTCGTAGGCGAAGACCGCCGCCTGGGTGCGGTCCCGCAGGCCCAGCTTCACCAGGATCCGGCCCACGTGCGTCTTCACCGTCTGTTCGGCCACGACCAGCCGCTCGGCGATCTCCGCGTTCGACAGGCCCTGCGCGATCAGCGCCAGCACCTCCGTCTCCCGCTCCGTCAGATCGCCCACCCGCTGCTTGAGCGGGACGCGGGGCGTGCCGTCCAGACGGGAGAACTCGGCGATCAGCCGGCGGGTGATGCCCGGGGCGAGCAGCGCGTCACCGGCCGCCACGATCCGGACCGCCTCGGCGAGCTGGTCCGCGGAGGCGTCCTTGAGCAGAAACCCGGAGGCCCCGGCGCGCAGCGCCTCGTACACGTACTCGTCCAGGTCGAAGGTGGTCAGCACGAGGACCCTGATGCCCGGGTGGTCGGCGGTGATGCGGCCGGTCGCCTCGATGCCGCCGACATCGGGCATCCGGATGTCCATCAGGACCACGTCCGGGCTCAGTTCGGCGACCTTGGCGATCGCGTCCCGGCCGTCCACCGCCTGCCCGATGACCTCGATGTCGGGCTTGGTGTTGAGCAGCACGGTGAAGCCCTGCCGGACCATCTCCTGGTCGTCGGCGATGAGTACGCGGATGGTGCCGCTCGTCATGGGGTCACAACTCCTGTCGGGGACGGGTCGGGCGGTGAGGTGGGCGGGGTGCCGTCCCGGGGGAGGAAGGCCTCGACCGTGAAGCCGCCCTGCCGGGTCCTGTTCGCGGTGACGTTGCCGCCGAGCATCGTCGCGCGCTCACGCATGCCGAGCAGTCCGTGTCCGGCGCCCGGGGAGGGCGGGACGGGCTGCTGCGGGCGGGAGTTGGTCACCGCCAGGCGCAGACCGTCCGGGACGTGTGCGACCTCGACGCGCACCCGGGACCCCGGCGCGTGCCGCAGCGCGTTGCTCAGCGCCTCCTGCACGATCCGGTACGCCGACAGCTCCACACCCGGAGCGTAGGGCCGCGCCCTGCCCTTGACCTCGGTGGCCACGTCCAGCCCGGCCGCGCGGGTGTTCTCGATCAGTGCGTCGAGCCGGTCGAGCGTGGGCTGGGGAGCGTCCGGGGCCGCTCCGGTGCCGGGGGCCCCGAGGCCGTAGGGGTCCTCGGGGTTCTCCGAACGCAGCACGCCGAGCACCCGGCGCAGCTCGGTGAGCGCCTCCAGCGCGTTCTGCCGGATGCTCGCGAGGTTCTCGACCAGCTCCTGCGACGGCTGCTCGACGAGGTGCGGGGCCACCTGCGCCTGGATGGAGATGACCGACATGTGGTGCGCGACCACGTCGTGCAGCTCCCGCGCGATACGGCTGCGCTCCTCCAGCAGGGTGCGGCGGGCCCGCTCCTCCGCGGTGAGGCTGGTCTGCTGGACGAGTTCGGCGCGCGCCTCCCGGCGGCCGCGCAGGGCGATGCCGAGCACCACGACGACCGCGGACAGCACCACCGCGATGATCCCGGTGGGCTGGTAGTGCGACCCGCCCCACACCCCCTCCAGGACGTAGGTGACCAGCGCGGTCAGGGCCAGTGCCTCGACCGACACCCGGGTGCGCACGCGCAGCGCGAGCAGCAGCATGACGAACAGGTGCGCGATGATGCCGGCCACGGTCCAGGGCCAGGTGAACGTCACCTCGGCCACCATGGCCAGCTTTCCGTGGACCTCGACGGCTCCCACCACGGTCCCCGCCATGGACAGCCACCAGCCCGCGATGGGCCGCCACATCGCGAGGACGATCGCGCCGCCCGACGCGAGGGCGATCGCGAAGGCCGGTCCGAAGGCCAGATGTCCGTTGTCCCCGAGCTGCGCCACCCCGCCGAGCGTGACCCCGAACGCGGCCAGCCACAGCACGCCGTGCGGCAGCCAGCGCAGCCACAGCGAGGCGGGCAGCGGATCCGGTCTGACGGTCCACAGGTCGTCGTGCAGCACCCGCAGCCAGTACCTGGCCCGGGCCGCGGCCTTCACGAGCACTCGGTTCCCCTCCGTTTCCGTCACGCGGCCCACCCTAGACACGGCGGATCGCCCGCGAGACACGGCGGACCGCCCGCGCAGTCTCCCCGTCCGCGGCCCGGTGCACCCGGACCACCCGCGAGCGCCTCCGCGCGGCGGGCCCGCCGGTGCCCGGCAAACGGCGGCGCGTCCCCTGCTCGCACCAGCGGAACGCGGTCCAGCACAGGGCCAGGACCAGGGTGAACACCGGGAGCCAGAGGAGCCGGGCCGCCACCCAGCCCAGGCTGTCGGGGAGCGTGTGCAGGCCGGGGAGGCGGCCCGCCAGCAGGGCCGTTGCCGTCGTGGCCATCAGGGCCGTCTGGTGCCACAGGAAGATCGTCATCGCGGAGAGGTTGACCAGGGCCACGGCCGCCCAGACGAGCGGGCGGCGCATCGCCCGCCGCAGCCGGTCGCGCAGGAGAAGGGCCAGACCGCACTGGGCCAGGCCGAAGGTGACGGCCGCCAGGGTCGGCGGGTTGAGGTTGGAGACCGGTGCGCCCGGGACGCCGACCATCGACGCGGGGTAGCCCGCCCCCGTCACGAGGGCGACGGTGGCCGTCGTACCGCCGAGGAGCAGGACCCAGGCCGCGCGGCGGGTCTCCAGCTCGCCGCGGGTCCAGGCGGCGCCCAGGGTGTACGGGACCAGCCAGCCCGCCGCCAGGTTCACCCAGCCCAGCCAGGAGGGGCCGAGGTGCAGGCCGAAGCGGAGGACGTCCACGTGCAGGACGACGGCCAGGGGCCAGAGCGGGCTGAGCCGGGCGACCAGCGGGGTGGCTGCCGTCAGCGCGGCGAAGACCAGGAGGAACCACAGGGGAGACAGGGCCAGTTTGACGAGCGTGTGGAGCGTCCCGAAGGGGGTGCCGGACAGCAGCAGGGCCGTCGCCGCCACCG
Source organism: Streptomyces cellostaticus (assembly GCF_001513965.1). Classification (GTDB taxonomy): domain Bacteria; phylum Actinomycetota; class Actinomycetes; order Streptomycetales; family Streptomycetaceae; genus Streptomyces; species Streptomyces cellostaticus. Next base: position 85,200 of record NZ_KQ948032.1, read on the forward strand.
TCCACAGGGTGAGGAGGGCGAGGACCGGCCCGAGGAGGCGGGCCAGACGGGTGCGCAGCCAGGCGCCGTACGGCACGCCCCGGGCCCGGGCGGCGGCGTGGCTGCGGGTCGCCACATGGCCGCCGACCAGGAAGAACACGGCGAGGGTCTGGAAGGCCCAGGAGACCGGGGCCAGCCAGGGCAGGTGCTGCAGCGGGCTCGCCGTGTGCAGCGTGCCGTCGTCCGCGACCAGGGCCGTGACCAGCCAGTGGCCGAGGACGACACCGAGGATCGCGAAGGCGCGCAGGGCGTCGACCGCGCGGTCCCGGGATGCGGGTGTGGCGGTGTCCACGCGGTGGGCACCCTGACGGATCGCGTGCAGCGCGCGGCGCGGGGCGCTCAGGGCCGGCTCAGACACGGGTCACCTCCGAGGTCTCGCCGAGGGTGATCCGGGCCAGGTTGGCGAGGGAGGCCGAGCCCGGGGTGAAGTAGCCGCTGTGGTCGGCGCCCGCGGCGTCGAAGACCCGGGCGCCGAAGGCGCGGGAGACCGGGTCGGTGCCGAAGCCGACGGTGGTGAAGAGGAGGTCGGCGCGGACGTGCGGGACGTGGGCCACCCAGTCGTCGCTGCCGCGGGCCGCCCAGACGCGGGCGGGCGTGTGCAGGCCGGAGACGCTGTCGGCGCCCGTGCCGGGGCTGCCGACGAGGGCGATGTCGTCGGCGGGCAGGCCGTGGGCGGCCCGGCCGCAGACGACCGAGCCGTAGGAGTGGCAGAGCAGGGAGAGGTGGGCCCGGGCGGGGGCGAGGGTGCGCAGCTGCCGTACGAGGGCGCGGAGGCGGGGGGCCGCCTGGTCGGCTCGGGTCGCGGTGGTCACCGTGGTGCTGACCGTGCCCGGGGTCCGGTAGCCGAGCCAGGCGACCACGGCGACGTGCGTGCCGGTGGGGGCGCGGTGCGTGAGGTCGTCGTACAGGGCTGCCGCCGCCCGGTGGAAGCGGCCGTAGGTGTCCAGGGAGGTGTCGGAGCCGGGGACGAGGACCGCCACGTGGTCGGCGTGGGTCAGGTCGCCGAGGATCTCCGTGGCCAGTCCGGTGCCTCGGCCGTCGAAGGAGAGCAGGTGGCGGGAGGGGGCGGCCAGGGCGCGGTCCGCGGCGGCGCGGTGCTTGTCGCCGTGGGCGGCGGCCATGCGGGCCGCCTCGGTGGCGTTGGCCCGGTTCCCCTCGTACGCGGTGTGCAGGGTGGAGGGCGTGAGGGGGGCCAGGGTGGCGGGGGGCGGGGCAGGGATTTCGGGGCGGGCCGCGCCGGAGAGGGGGGCGACTATGGCGGCGGTGAGGAGAGTGGAGAGGAGGGCACGGCGCCAGGTGGGGCTTCGACGTGCGTTGCGGTGCGTCGGCGGCTGTGGGTCCGCCGTGTCCGGCCGTGCTTGCCCCATGGTCGGCTTCCCTTCAGATCGCCCGGCCATCGGGCTTGTCTGACAAGGAAGTTAGGAATCGGGGGCTGTCGACGGCATCCCGCCAGGGAGCTGTCCTGGGTTGTAGCTCTCAGGTACTACGGGTATGACCGGGGCCGGTCCCCTACGGGAGCACCGGGCGCTTCACCAGGCGAGCTGGGCGATCTCCTCCGCCACCACCGCGCACGCGTCCGCCGCCGGGTCGATCAGCGGGAAGTGGCCCACGTCCTCCAGCAGCGTCAGGCCCACCACCTCGCCCGCCTTCGCCGCCGCGTCCGCGTACGACTCGGCCACCTGGTGCGGCACCACCAGGTCGGTACGGCCCTGGACCAGGGTGGTCGCGATGCCCGTCGGGAGGAGGAGCGCGGGGTCGGCGTAGGGCTGACGGTCGGCGAACTCACCCTCGCCGCCGAGGAGTTGCAGCGCCGCGTTGCCGCAGACGTCCAGTTTCTCCGCCACGGCGAAGTCCGCGATCGGGGCGAGTGCGACGACGCCGCGCAGCAGGGCCGGGCCGTCGGTGCGCCAGGGGGCGTCGGCGGGCAGGACGTGGCGGGCCGCGGCCCACAGGGCCAGGTGGCCGCCCGCCGAGTGGCCGGTGAGAACCGTGCGGCGGGCGTCGGCCTGCGGGAGCGCTTCGCGCACGAGGGCGGGGAGGGCGTCGAGGGCGGCGGCCACGTCGTCGAAGGTGTCGGGCCAGCGCCCGGCCGGAGGGGTCGAGGTCTCGGTGTGCTGTGCGGGGATCTTGGGGGCGCCGCCTCTGCGGTACTCGACGTTGGCCACGGCGAAGCCCCGGCGGGCCAGGTAGTCCGCGAAGGGGGTGATGTGGCGGCGGTCGTAGCGGGCGCGCCAGGCTCCGCCGTGCAGGACGACGACCAGCGGGGCGGAGGCGGTGTCGGTACGGGGAGCGTAGAAGTCGATCACCTGGTCGGCATGGTCGCCGTATGCGGCGGTGACGTCGGGGTCGACCGGGGAGTGCGAGAAGGCCGACTCCTCTTCGGCGGCGGCGCGGGCTGCTGCGGCGTCGTCCGGCATGCTCCAACCTCTCAGCGACGGAACGGTTTTGGCGGACCGGGCGGGAATTCTTCGTCGGCCGTTGGCGGGGACGGTATCAGGCCGGTGACATGCGGGGACATGCGGATGTCACGGAGGGTGAGGGTAAACGGTTCTGTGCGGGCGAGGGGCGGAGTGCGGCTGCACCCCGCCCCCTTGCCGTCCCGGCTCGGCTGCTACCCGAGCACCTCCCCCAGCACCCGGGCCGCTCGTTCCGCGTCGCCGAAGCCGACGTACAGCGGGGTGAAGCCGAAGCGGAGGATGTCGGGGTGGCGGAAGTCGCCCACGACTCCTCGGGCGATCAGGCGCTTCATCACCTCGCCCGCGTCCGGGCAGCGCAGGGCGACCTGGCTGCCCCGCTCGCCGTGCGGCTCCGGAGTGACCGAGACGACCCGGCCCGGCTCGGTGTACGCCGTGACGCACTCCAGGAAGAAGTCCGTCAGGGCCAGCGACTTGGCACGGACCGAGGAGACCAAGACGCCGTCCCAGACCTCCAGGGCCGCCTCCAGGGCCAGCATGGACAGGATGTCCGGGGTGCCGACACGGCCGCGCAGGGCGCCCGGCGCCGGGGCGTACGACGGACTCATGCCGAAGGGGTCGGCGTGGGAGTTCCAGCCGGGCAGGGGCGAGTCGAAACGGTCCTGCAGATCACGGCGGACGTAGAGGTACGCGGGCGAACCAGGGCCGCCGTTCAGGTACTTGTACGTGCAGCCGACCGCCAGGTCGACCCCGTGCTCGTCCAGGCCGACCGGCAGCGCGCCCGCGCTGTGGCACAGGTCCCAGACCGCGAGCGCGCCGGACGCGTGGATCGCGGCGGTGAGCGCGGGCAGGTCGTGCAGGCGGCCGCTGCGGTAGTCGACATGGTTCAGCAGGACCGCCGCCGTGCGCCCGCTCAGCGCCGAAGGCACCTGCGCCGGGGTGAGCGCCCGCAGCCTGCGGCCGGTCATCCGGGCCGCCGACTCGGCGATGTAGCCGTCCGTGGGGAACGTCGTCGCGTCGACCAGGATCTCGTCCCGGTCCTCGCCCGCCATCCGGATCGCCGCCACAAGTGCCTTGAAAACGTTGACACTTGTCGAGTCGCCCACGACGATCTGGCCCGGCGCCGCGCCCACCAGCGAGGCGATCCGGTCGCCGATCCGCTCGGGGGCCGTCCACCAGCCGCTCTCGTCCCAGGAGCGGATGCGCAGTTCGCCCCACTGCCGGCGGACGACGTCCTCGACCCGGCCGGGCACGTTCGCCGGCAGGGCTCCGAGTGAGTTCCCGTCCAGGTAGATCCCCGCGGCGTCAGCCGCATGATCGGATGCAGTATCCAGGACGAAGCGGGAGCGCAGCGGGGCCAGTTCGTCCGCCGCGTCCAGCTTCTGCGCGCGCAGCACCAGCTCAGACATGAGACCTCGCCGTCCACAGCTCCGGGAACACGTTCTTGCGGGCGCGCTTCTCCAGCCAGGCCACGCCGGCCGAGCCGCCGGTGCCGGGCTTGGCGCCCATCGCACGCCGGGTGGCGACCAGGTGGTCGTTGCGCCATCGCCACACCAGCTCGGCGACGTCGGTCAACGCCTCGCCCAGGCGGGCCAGTTCGGCGTCCTCGTCACCGGAGTAGACCGCCGACCAGGCCGCCTCCACCGCGTCGGAGGACTCGTAGCGCTGGGCGACGTCCCGGTTCAGGACGGAGGCGGGGATCAGGTGGCCGCGGCGCGCGAGGAGCCGTACGACCTCGTCGTACAGGCTCGGCTCGTGCAGCGCCTTCTCCAGTTCCGCATGGACGCGCGGGGCGCCGCGGTGCGGGACGAGCATCGACGCGGACTTCTCGCCGAGCAGGAACTCCATGCGGCGGTACATCGCGGACTGGAAGCCGGAGCCCTCGCCGAGGGCCGAGCGGTACGAGTTGAACTGCGCCGGGGTCAGCTGGCCGAGCGGCCTCCAGGAGGCGTTCAGGGCCTCCAGTTCCCGTACGGAACGCTTCAGCGCGGCGACCGCGGTCGGGACGTCATCGCCGCGCAGGGCCTTCGCGGCGGTCTCCCACTCGTGCACGATCACCGTGAACCACAGCTCCATGACCTGGGTCGTCACCAGGAAGACCATCTCTCCGGGGTCGTCGGAGAGGGTGTGCTGGAGGTGGGTGAGCACGTCCGCCTTGACGTAGTCCTCGTACGGCGTCGTACCCGCGAAGTCGAGATGCGGGGTCTCGGGCTCAGCGGCCTCGAAAGGGGGGTGAGCCTTTTGGGACATCGCTGTCTCCTGTGTGTTACTCCGGGTAGCGGTCCGCCCCTGCCGATGCCGGCACGGGGGCCCCGGTCCCCAAGCGGAATCCTCCGCAATCCCCCCGGATACGGCAAGGCCCGTCCGCTGCCAGACGGGCCACACCGGTGTCCCCTACGGGTCAGCCCAGGGTCTGGGCCGCCGTCGGGGAGGAGTCCTTCAGGAACTGCGAGCAGCGCTCGTACTCCTCCTGCTCGCCGATCGACTGGGCGGCGCGGGCCAGGGCGTGCAGGGCACGCAGGAAGCCGCGGTTGGGCTCGTGCTCCCAGGGAACGGGGCCGTGGCCCTTCCATCCGCTGCGGCGCAGGGCGTCCAGGCCGCGGTGGTAGCCCGTACGGGCATAGGCGTACGACTCCACGACCGAGCCCCGCTCGAACGCCTCGTCGGCCAGCTGGGCCCAGGCGAGGGAGGAGGTGGGGTACTTGGCGGCGACGTCCGCGGGCGCGGTGCCCTGGGCGAGCAGCGTGCGGGGCTCCGGGTCGTCGGGGAGGTGGGTGGGGGGCGGGCCGCCGAGGAGGTTCTCGTGAATCGTCATGCCTCCAGTTTCTCGCACCGGCGCGTAGGTGGCCGACGGCACTGCAACCCCCTGGGGCCTGTCCGGCGGATCAGGCCGGCTCCAGGCGGCGGCGCCTCATCAGCACAGGTGAGCGGGGTCATGGGGGTGCCCCCACGCCCTTGAGGCAGTGGGGGGGTGCGTGCCAGACCCCGCGATTCCGGCAGGATCCGCCGGACCGGCCCTAGGGGCGCGGGGCTGTGTCGATATGCGGCTCCGCCGCGTGGGCGCGACCAGCCCCCACGCACCCGCAGCCGGAGGACGGCCGCAGCTACGCGGATTCGTCGGCTTCCAGTGGCGGCGACGTGACACAGCCATGGGTCTTGCACTCCGGGTGGCGGCAGCCCGGGGCCGGCCGGCGGACCAGGCCGAAGGCCAGGACCGAGCCGACCACCAGCACCCCCGCACAGATCGGCATCGCCCGGTCGAACGCCGCATCGAAAGCGGACGCGGAAAGGTACGCCTCCGGGCCCATGCCCGCCAGCAGCGGAAGCGCGGCCACGGCCACCAGGCCCGCCGCCCGCGCCGCCGCGTTGTTGACGCCGCTGGCCAGACCCGCCCGGGCGGTGTCGACGGAGGCGAGGACCGTGGCGGTCAGCGGGGCGACCACGGTGACCAGGCCGGCGCCCATCACCACCAGGGCGGGCAGGACGTCCGTCAGGTAGTTCGCGTCCGGTCCCACTCGCAGCATCAGCAGCATCGCCGCAGCGCAGAGCAGGGGGCCGACGGTCAGCGGCAGCCGGGGGCCCGTGCGGTCGGCCAGTGCGCCGGAGCGGGCCGAGAACAGCAGCATCAGGGCCGTCGTCGGCAGCAGCGCCGTACCGGCCTGCAGGGCCGAGTATCCGGCCACCACCTGGAGCTGGAGCGCGGTGAGGAAGAAGAAGCCGCCGAAGGCCGCGTACACGCACAGGGTGACCAGGTTGACCGCCGTGAACTGGCGCGAGGCGAAGATGTCCGGCGGGAGCATCGGGTCCGGACGGTGCTTCTCGACGTAGACGAAGGCCACCGCGACGGCGAGACCCGCCACCGCGGTCACCGTCACGGCCGGGGAGAAGCCGTGGCCGGCCTCGATCAGGGCGTACGTCAGCAGGGCCAGCGCCAGGGCGCCCAGGGCCGCGCCGAGCACGTCGAAGCGACCGTGGGCGCGCTCGTCGGCGGACTCGGGCACGTGCCGGACCGCGACCGGGACGCACAGCAGGGCCAGCGGCACATTGAGCAGGAACACCCAGCGCCAGCCGGGGCCGTCCACCAGCCAGCCGCCCAGGAACGGGCCCACGGCCGCCCCGATCCCGCCGAAGCCGGACCAGAGGCCGACCGCCCGGCTGCGGTCGTCCCGGTGGAAGGAGGCCTGGATGAGCGCGAGCGAGCCGGGGGTGAGGAGCGCCCCGCCGACGCCCTGGAGGGCGCGGGCGGCGATGAGGACGCCGGCGTTCGGGGCCAGGCCGCACAGCAGGGACGCCGACGCGAACCAGACCACCCCGAGCACGAAGATCTTCCGGCGGCCGTAGCGGTCCCCGAGCGAGCCGCCCAGCAGGATCAGGCCGGCCAGCGTGACCATGTACGCGTTGACCGTCCACTGGAGGGCGGCGAGGTTCGCGTCGAGGTCGCGGCCGATGCGCGGGAGCGCCACGTTGACGACGGTCGAGTCCAGCATGGCCATGCTGGAGCCGAGGACCGTGGTGAGCAGGATCCACTTGCCCTGGGGCGAGGCCAGCCGGACGTCGGGCATGGGTCCAGGTATACAGCGGACCCGGTGCCGTGGCACCGGGTCCGCCGCAGACGTCGTCGGACGTCACTTACTTGATCTTGTTGCCCGCCGAGCGCAGGTTCTGCGTGGCCTCGACGACACGGGCGGCCATGGACGCCTCGGCCAGCTTGCCCCAGGTGCGCGGGTCGTAGGTCTTCTTGTCGCCGACCTCGCCGTCGACCTTCAGGACGCCGTCGTAGTTCCTGAACATGTGGTCGGCGACCGGACGGGTGAAGGCGTACTGGGTGTCCGTGTCCAGGTTCATCTTCACGACGCCGTTCTCCAGCGCGGTCAGGATCTCCTGCTCGGTGGAGCCGGAGCCGCCGTGGAAGACGAAGTCGAACGGTGACGGCTTGCCGTACTTGGCGGCGACGCCCTCGTTCAGCTCCTTGAGCAGCTCGGGGCGGAGCACGACGTTGCCCGGCTTGTACACGCCGTGCACGTTGCCGAAGGACGCGGCCAGCAGGTAGCGGCCCTTCTCGCCCAGGCCCAGGGCCTCGGCGGTGCGGATCGCGTCCTCGACCGTGGTGTACAGGGAGTCGTTGATCTCGTGGGAGACGCCGTCCTCCTCGCCGCCGGTCGGGGTGATCTCGACCTCGAGGATGATGTTGGCGCGGCGGGCCTGCTCCAGCAGCTCCTGCGCGATGGCCAGGTTGTCGGCCAGGGTCTCGGCGGAGCCGTCCCACATGTGGGACTGGAAGAGCGGGTTGCGGCCGGCCTTCACGCGCTCCTCGGAGATCGCGAGCAGCGGACGTACGTACCCGTCGAGCTTGTCCTTCGGGCAGTGGTCGGTGTGCAGCGCGATGTTGACCGGGTACTTCTCGGCGACGATGTGCGCGAACTCGGCGAGTGCGACCGCGCCGCTCACCATGTCCTTGCTGTACTGGCCGCCCAGGAACTCGGCGCCACCCGTGGAGATCTGGACGATGCCGTCGCTCTCGGCCTCCGCGAAGCCGCGCAGGGCGGCATGCAGGGTCTGTGTCGAGGTGACGTTGATGGCCGGGTAGGCGAACTTGCCTGCCTTCGCCCGGTCGAGCATCTCGTTGTAGACCTCGGGGGTTGCGATGGGCATGGTCCGCTCCTTGAGTGTGCGGGTTGGCGTTCTGCGTACTACGGCCCTGACCTAGACCTGGGGTGTGACGTCATCGTCGGCCCCATCTTTCCAGACCTGACCTGATGGTCGGTGTCCCGGTCAAGTCCAGGTCAAACCGGTGCGTCAGTCCAGACCCAGTTCATCCTTCGAGAAGGCGAACCGGTACGGAACGCCCGCGCCGGCCTCGATCTTCTCGGCGGCACCGGTCGCCCGGTCCACGATGGTGGCGACGGCGACGACCTCGGCACCGGCCTCACGCACGGCCTCCACGGCGGTGAGCGGGGAGCCGCCGGTGGTGGAGGTGTCCTCGACCACGAGCACCCGCCGGCCCGTGATGTCCGGTCCTTCCACCCGCCGCTGCAGCCCGTGCGCCTTCGCCGCCTTGCGCACGACGAAGGCGTCGAGCTTCCTGCCGCGCGCGGCGGCCGCGTGCAGCATGGCGGCGGCGACCGGGTCGGCGCCCATGGTCAGGCCGCCCACCGCGTCGAACTCGAGGTCGGCGGTCAGGTCCAGGAGTACCTGGCCGACCAGCGGGGCGGCCTCGCCGTCGAGGGTGATGCGGCGCAGGTCGACGTAGTAGTCGGCCTCCAGACCCGAGGAGAGGGTCACCTTGCCGTGCACCACGGCCTTGTCCTTGATCTGCTGCAGCAGCGCGCCACGTACGTCCGTCATGCCGACCAGCTTAGATGCGGCGCCAGCTCCAGATGGTCGTCGCCTCCAGCGGCTCCACCGGCGTGACCAGCCGCGGGAGGGTGTTCAGGCCGTTGGGCGGGCCGGTCTGCGGCTCCACGCAGACGGCCTCGGCCTGCTCGTCGTAGACGACCACCCACTCCTCGCGGCTGGCCACCGTCAGCTCCAGCTGTCCGGGCCAGGTGAGGGTGACGTCGACACCGCCGGGCATGCCGAAGCAGTCGTCCCAGGGGCCGGGCTTGGGGGCGATGCGGTTGCCGGTGGGCAGGTGGTCGGCGCCGCGCTCCTCCTGCCAGGCCGGTGCGAAGTCCAGCTGTACGTCCTCTCCCCCCAGGTTCCGGTTGAACCAGGGGTGCCAGCCGATCTGCGCCGGGAAGGAGTCGTCGTAGGTCTCCACGGACATCGCCAGCGTCAGGCTGTCCTCGGCCAGCGTGACGATCTGGGTGACCCGGCCGGGGTACGGCCAGGGGGCGGCCAGTTCGTGCGTGATGACCGCCTCGTTCGCCGAGGTGCGGGCGGTGCGCCAGGCGCCGTCGCGGGCGGTGCCGTGGATGGCGTGCGGCGGGGAGTTGAGGGGCATCTGGCGGACGGTGGCGCCGTCCAGGAAGCGGCCCTCCCGGATCCGGCCGCACCAGGGCACCATCGGGAAGCAGCCGTAGCGCTCGCCCTGCCGCAGCAGCTCCACGCCGCCGATCCGGAGCCCGCCGATACGGCCGCCGTCACCGGGCCGCACGCTCACTTCCGCGTCACCCGCGGTCAGCGTGATGTCTTCGTTACTCACGGGACGACCCTACTGGGGCGATCAAGAGGGCGTTCGCCGGACGGGCCGTGCCGGGGTGCGGGCATGGTGGGGGCATGAAGTACATGGTGCTGATGTACGCAGACCCGGCGGCGACCGAGGCGATGTCCGCCGAAGACCGTGCGGAGGTGTTCCGCAGGCACGAAGCGCTGCACCGGGACCTGGCGGACACCGGCGAGATGCTGACCGGCGCCGGATTGGCCTACCCGAGGGACACGACCACGCTCCGGTGGCGCGGGGACGGCGACGGGGCGGTGGACGGGCCACTGCCTGCCGCGGCCGAGCAGCTGACCGCCTACTACGTGATCGAGTGTGCGGGCCCGGAGCGGGCGCGGGAGATCGCCGAGCGGGTCCTGGACTTCCATGTCGTGGCGGTCGAGGTACGGCCGGTCCACGACTGGTTCGGCATGGGCGAGGCGCCCGCTCGGTAGCGGCGTTTGCGCAGGCCTAGCGGCGTTTACGCAGGGCGCGGCCCACCACGATCGCCGAGGCCAGGACGAGGGCTGCCGCGGGGGCCGCCCAGCGCAGGGCCGGGTTGGCGGCGACGGTCTGGGGGGCCGGTACGGGGGCGTAGCGGCCGCGCGGCGGAGCGTGGTCGACCTCCTCCGCGCTGCGGCCGATCATCGTCCGGCGGGCGTGCGCGGCCTCGGCGGGCGGCTCGCCCGTGTCGGCGAAGTCGCCGGCGCGGCGGTCGTCGACGGCGGGGTCCAGGGACGGTGGGGGGACCTCGGTGTCGAAGAGGGAGGTGGGCTCGGGTTCCGGCTCGTCTTCCGGCTTCTCCGGGCTCTCCGCCAAGGCTTCCACAAAACGGTTCAGCAGCCGGGTCAGCGCCGAACTCACCGCGTCCTTCGGGAGTTCCGCGATGCGCCCGTCCGCGTCCGCTGTTCCCTCGACCGTGACGGTGGTGCCGTCCTCGGTGTCCGCGAGGCGCAGGGTGAGCGCGAGTGTGACGCTGCCGGTGCCGCGGGCCTCGGTGGCATCGCCCTCGACGGTGTACGTGCCGTCCTCGCGGGACGTGATCCGGAGGGCGCCGCGGTAGGTGACGGAGTGGCCGCCGACCCTCAGCTTCAGGCGTCCGGCGACGGGTTCGGCACCGGCGTCCTGCTGGAGGCCGGGAACCGCCCTTGCCACCCGGGCGGGGTCGGCGAGGGTCTCTCTCAGCCGGTCGGGCGTCACCGGAACAAAGACCTGGTACTCCATGTCGGTGGAGCCTACCCAGTCGTGGCCGGTACGTACCGTCCCCCGCTGGGGGCTCCGCCCCCAGACCCCCGTTGCCCACCCACCCGACTCGGTCGGTCAAGAGGTGCAACAACCAGGTCGGCCGGAAACCGGGGCGACTCGACCGGGCGGAAGGTGGCCAACTCGACCAGGCGAAAAGTGGGACGACTCGACCGGGCGGGAAGCAGGCCGGCTCGGCGGCTGGAAAGCACACCGACCCGACCGAGCACGGAGCAGGCGGATCCGACCGGACACGAAGCAGACGGCTCGGACAGGCACGAAGCAAGCGACCCGACCGGCCGCAAAGCAAGCCGACCCGACCGAGCACGGAACAGGCGGATCCGACCAGACACGCAGCAGACCAACTCGCGCGGACACAAAACAAGCCGACCCCACCAGACACGCAGCAGACCGACCCGCGCGGACACGAAGCAGACCGGCTCGGCCGGACGCGAAGCAAGCGGATCCCGTCGGACAGGTGGCAGACCGGCTCGGGCGGCTGAGAAGCGGCCGACCCCAGCGGCTGAGAAGTGGCCCGCTCGGCGGGCGCCCCCTCAGTACCGCGGATGCACCAGCGTCGACGCCGTCAGTCCCCCGATCCTCGTGCGGGCCGCTGCCCGTTCGTCGGCGGTCAGGGCGGGCTGGGTCAGGGTTCGTGGGTGGGGGTCGCTCGGGTTCAGGGTCAGGTGGGGAGCCGAGGGGGCCGGGGTCGCCAGGAGGAAGCCCCAGTCGTGTGGGGCCCGGGATGCGCCTGCCGAGCGGTCGGGGCCGGCCGGGAAGCCGGAGTCGTGGCCGAGGACCCGGTAGGGGGCCGTGGCGAAGCCGGCTGCGCGCAGGGTTGCGGCCACCGTCCAGAAGGCGCGGGGGCGAGTGGCGACGGGGCCGGCGTGCACCACCAGGCGGCCGCCGGGGGCGAGAACGCGGCGGGCCAGGCCGTAGAACTCCTGGGAGTACAGCTTGGTGCTGGCCGTGATGCCGGGGTCGGGCAGGTCCGCGATGACGACGTCGTACGCCGCCTCGGGCGCCCCGCGCAGCCAGGTGAGCGCGTCGGCGGTCGTGGGGTGGACGCGGGGGTCGTCGTAGGCGTGGCCGTTGAGGGCGGACAGGCCGGGGTCGCGGCGGGCCAGGGCGAGAAGGCCGCCGTCGAGTTCGACGACGTCGACGCCGCGCACGCCCCCGTACCGCAGGACCTCGCGGGCCGCCAGGCCGTCGCCGCCGCCGAGGATGAGCACGCGCGCGTGCGAGCCGGTCATCGCGGGGTGGACCAGGGCCTCGTGGTAGCGGCGTTCGTCGCGGCCGCCGACCCGCAGCCGGCCGTCCAGGAAGAGGTCGAGGGGGCGGCCGTGGGTGCCGCCGGCGAGGACGACCTCCTGGACGTCGGTCTGCAGCGCGACCCGGACGTCCCTGCCGTACACCGCGCGCCGGGCCGCCCGTTCGAAGTCGCCGGCGAGGGCGACCGCGGAGGCGAGGACGCCGAGGACGACGAGGCCGGCGACGAGCAGCGTCCAGCGGGCGCGGTGGGTCAGGTCGCGGCGGAACAGACCGAGGACCAGGGCGCCCCCGGCGACGACGTTGACCGTGCCGGTGAGCAGGGCGCCGGTCAACTGGCCCAGGAACGGGAGGAGGAGGAAGGGGAAGGCCAGGCCGCCCACCAGCGCGCCCACGTAGTCCGCCGCGAACAGGTCGGCGACCGCGCCGCCCGCGTCCTGGCGGCGGATGCGCTGGATCAGCTCCATCAGCAAGGGGACTTCGGCGCCGATGAGCAGGCCGATGGCGAGGGAGAAGGCGACCAGCAGGCAGCGCGGTCCGAGCGCCCACACCCCGCCCCAGCCGCCGGTCCAGGCGAACACGGCGTACAACGCCATCGCGCTGCACCCGCCGACCAGCGCGAGGACGGTCTCGATCGCGCCGAAGCCGGCGGCCGCGTGCCAGCGCAGCCGCTTGGCGGCGAGGGAGCCGATGCCCATCGCGAAGACCATCACGGACAGCACGACGGAGGCCTGGGTGACCGAGTCACCTATCAAGTACGAGGCGAAGGCGACGAGTTCGAGTTCGTACACGAGTCCGCAGGCCGCGCAGACGAAGACGCACACGAGGACCAGGAACCGCCCGGTGCCGGGCCGGACGGGCAGCCGTGCGGGGCCGGTCCAGGGCGAGGCACCCGGGCGCGCGGGGGCGTGCGGTTCGATCACGTTGCGACGTTACGTCACATGCTCGGTACGCTTCGTCACCCACACGTGTGGAACTGAGGGCACGAGACGTATCGGGGTTTATGCCGGCCGGGATGCATGCGGTGCGCTTCAGTCCGCCTGAGTCGCGGACGCCCGCTCCCCGACGCGGGTCCGGGTCGCCACCAACTGCCCGTCCTGCGGGTAGGCGTGCCAGGTGCGCCAGTGCACCTGGCCCTCGTGCCGCTGGGCCAGCATCGCGGTGAAAGCGTGCGGGCTGCCGGGGAAGACACCGGCGAGACCGTGCGGGTGGTCGGAGACGAGCGCCAGCAACTCCTGGGCGCGGCCCGCGAACGAGCCCGGCGTCAGCACCTCGACGCGTGCCGCGAACTCGTACTCCCAGTCGCCGACCCGCTTGGCCACGCCCAGCGGAAGAGGGGTACTGGATCCGGGGATGCACGCGACCGTCTCCGAGCAACTGCCCCGCTCCTCCTCCAGCAGTACCTGGTGGGACGCGCCGAGCAGTCTCAACTGCAGCTTCGCCCCCGTCAGTTCCAGATCGAGGGTGGCCAGGGCGGGGAGCGGCTCGCGTCCGAGCGCCCAGGCGAGGTCGGCAGCGCGCGTATCGGTGTAGGAGGTGTTCAGGGTCGTGAGCATGGATCGGCTCCGCTAACACGCAAAGGAGGGGGGAGTTCGGCCATGTCAGCCCGGTCAGCCCAGCCGGCCCGGCCTGGGAGAGGAGTCTGCGGGACGTCCGAAGGGCTGCGTAGGTGATTGAGAGGGAATCATGGACAGTGGCGCCGCCACAGCGTTTTTACCCAACTTCGTGGGGTTTCCATCCCTCAGAGGGCTACACAGCTCAACTGTTCAACTATGGCGTACGCCGGGCGCACGCCACGAGCGGGAAAACAACGGCCGGACGCCCGCCGGATGCCTTCCCCGGCGGGCGCCCGAGAGCGGGAAGCTCAGCTGCCCCGTGTCAGCTGCCTCCGCCGCATCCGCCCCCGCCTCCGCACGAGGAACCCCCGCCGCACGACGAGTGACCGCCGCACGACGAGTGACCGCCCCCGCAGGAGTGATGGCCACCGGAGTGGTGACCTCCGGAGTGGTGACCACCCGAGTGGTGGCCGCCGGACGACGATCCGCCGTCTCCCCCGCCGGCCCACCAGCTGCTGCTGCCCGCGCCGTACGACGCCGAGGACGACGAGGACGACGAGGACCACGAGCCGGACCGCCGCGTGCGGCCCCCTTTGCCGCGTCCCGACTTGTTTGCCGCGGACGCGACGATCCCCAGGCAGAAGAGCGCGATCACCGCCACGACGAACACGGTGCCCATGGCGTCACCTTCTTTCCGTTCCCCCGAAGCGGCCCCCCGTGGGCGCCTCGCCGGTCACCGCCACTCGTGCGGTGAACGAGGGATTCCCGGCCGCCCCAGGGCTCAAAGCAGAGTTGAGGAAGTCCAGAGCTTGGGCGCAGGATGACCGGCATGACCTCCAGCGCGCGCCCCCGCCTCAATCGCCGTCTCGCCGAGTTCGGGACGACGATCTTCGCCGAGATGTCCGCCCTCGCGGTGTCGACCGGGTCGATCAACCTGGGCCAGGGTTTCCCGGACACCGACGGCCCGGAGGAGGTCCGCGAGGCCGCCGTACGGGCGCTGCGCGACGGGCGGGGCAACCAGTACCCGCCGGGTCCGGGCATCCCCGAGCTGCGCACCGCGATCGCCGCGCACCAGCTGCGCCGCTACGGGCTGTCGTACGACCCCGACACCGAGGTGCTGGTGACCGCCGGCGCGACGGAGGCCATCGCAGCCTCCCTGCTGGCCCTCCTCGAACCCGGCGACGAGGTCGTGGCCCTGGAGCCGTACTACGACTCCTACGCGGCGAGCATCGCGATGGCGGGCGGCAGGCGGGTGCCGGTGACGCTCCGGCCGTACTCCGACAACGGAGCCGAAGGAACCGAAGGGGCCCGCTTCCGGCTGGACCTGGACGAGCTGCGCGCGGCGGTCACGGACCGCACCCGGCTGCTGCTGATCAACACCCCGCACAATCCGACGGGTACGGTCCTCACGCGCGCGGAGCTGGCCGCGATCGCCGAGCTGGCGGTGGAGCGTGACCTGCTGGTGGTGACGGACGAGGTCTACGAGCACCTGGTCTTCGACGACGCCGAGCACCTGCCGCTCGCCGCCTTCCCCGGGATGCGGGAGCGCACGGTCACGATCGGCTCGGCCGGCAAGACCTTCTCCTTCACCGGCTGGAAGGTCGGCTGGGTGACGGCCGCGCCGGAGCTGGTGAGCGCCGTGCGCGCGGTGAAGCAGTTCCTCACCTACGTCTCCTCGGGGCCCTTCCAGTACGCGGTGGCCGAGGCCCTCGCACTGCCCGAGTCCTACTTCGATGGCTTCCGCCGGGACATGCTCGCCCGCCGGGACATCCTCGCTCAGGGACTCACCGAGGCGGGCTTCACGGTCTTCCGGCCCGCGGGCACCTACTTCATCACGACCGACATCCGCCCCCTCGGCGAGAAGGACGGCTTCGCCTTCTGCCGCGCCCTGCCGGAGCGGGCGGGCGTGGTGGCCATCCCCAACGCGGTCTTCTACGACGACCGGGAGGCGGGAGCACCGTTCGTACGGTTCGCCTTCTGCAAGCGCGAGGAGGTCCTGCGGGAGGCGGCGGAGCGGTTGCGTCACCTCTGAGTTACGCCGCCTGGGCCTTCCTGACCAGCTCCACGGCCGTGACGAGGCTCAGGCCGGGCAGGGCGTCGCGCAGTGCCTTGACCGAGGCGACCTCCTGGGCCTTCGGGTCCAGCTTCGCCTCGGCGAGCGCCTGCTGGGCCCACCGCACCCGCGGATCCAGGCCGTCACCGATGCCGTCGACGATGTCCAGTGCCCGCCGGAGCCCTGCGGCCGTCTCCTCCCCCTCGGCTCCCCTGAGAGCCTCCTGAAGCGCGGCGCGCGCCTCGTCCAGATCGTTCAGTACGACGAGGTGCGCTTCCTTCTTGCTGAACACGGTTACCCCTGCTGGGTCGACTGCGGTGGCCGTAACCGATCTTCCCCTAACCCATCAACTGCGGGCAAAGCCTGATGAGTTGCTGCGGCAGCCGCTACCGTTGAAGCGTCCACCGCCTGAATCACAGCTCCAGGCGCGGAAACAGGGGAACAGGACGCCGACCGGGGGCGGCGTCCGCGTCGTCCCCGGCCGATGGCTCACGTGGTCCGGCCGGGGACGGCGTTGCCCTCCACGAGCGGGACGAGTGCACCCCTGCGCTACGTCCCGGGCGGGTTCGCCCGTCATCAGTCCGCGTAAGAGCTGTGACCCAACCGGAGGTGGACGGTGTCCGAGAAGAAGAGGGAGTGGCGGAAGGAGTTGGCCGCTCGATTCGCCGTCGCGGCACTTGTCAAGGTGCTGTGGGGGCTGATCGTCGAGTTGGTGATCCGTCCTCACGACTGATCCGGCACCACAGGGCGCCTCAGCCGTCTTCGCGACTGAGGCGCCACTGGCCACGTTTCCCACAGGCTGTGGACGGGCGCCGGTGCGCACGGCGAGAGCCCGGCCCCTGCCGTACGTCGGATGGGGGCCAGCGGACAGTCGTGGGGCGCTAACGACCGCGCGGACCATGTCCAGTGCGGCAGCGGGTGCAGCGGCACGGGGGCCAGGCGAACGAGTCCGGGAGGCGTTCCGGGTCGGGGTGGGCCGTGATGGTGTGCCGTCTCGACTGTGCGACGTGCTTGCCGTCGGGGGTGAGCCGGTAGATGTGGATCGTCAGGCGGGATTCCCCCAGTCGGCGCGGGGCGCCGACGTTCACCGCGCGCCTCCCGCAACCGGCGCGTGGCAGGCACAGGGACAGCAGCGCATCAGCAGCAAGCCGACGCCGCCGGGCAGCGGTACGTCCGCCGTCTGGCGGCAGGCGCCGTGCAGGTCCTCGTAGCCGGGCCGGCGGGCGAGCGCGCACTCGGCCGACAGCCAGGATGTGTCCGCGCCATTCCCCGTCCCCTGTGACCGCTTCATGGTTGCGTCCATCACGCCACCGCCTCGGCGTCGGCCGCCAGGACCAGGGCCAGCCGCCGACTCTGTCGTGCCCGCTCGCGCTCGTTTTCGCGAAGGTACGGGCGGACGATCGCGTTGGCGCTGCCGTCCAGCGGCGTGTCCAGTCCGTACGGGGAGCGGTGGTCCGGCAGCCATGGTGCGGCGGTACGGGACACTTCGGGCCTGCGCACGGGGTCCGGTCGGCCAGGCCGGGAACCTGCCGGGCGCCTGCCGGTACCGGGCGCAAAGGCGCCCAGCACCCACCGCAGGCATGCGTGGATAATGCTCACTGTCATCAGCTCCTCAGTAGCTGGTGGCCACGCCCCCGGACGTTCGCCGCGTCGCGGGGGTCTGAACGTTTCAACCATCCACCGCAACAAGGCCGTTGACTTCCCCCTCGTGGGTATCCCCATCATGGGTACGCTGGTCGTGACGCCGGTTCGGCACACTGTCACCAGCAGGCGCAGCAGGGATCTCATGACCAGTTACGAACCGCCGACCGCACTTCCTCGTGCACTCTTGGAGCGCGAGGACATGAAGGCCGCGATCGTGGCTCACGACTTCGGCACGGTGTTCGCGCTGGCTCGCCGTGATGCCGGGATCAGTTATTCGAAGATCGCGGCCGAATGCGCCATCAAGCCCGAACGTGTGGGGGCTCTGGCGCGTGGCCACGGCAGTGTGACCACCTTCGAGAAGATCACGCGCATTGCCGACGCACTGCGCATCCCTGGGCGCATGTTGGGTCTCGCCCCGCGAGAATGGGAGACCACTTCCCCATTGCGCCGAGTGCTCCCCGCGCCTGCCCAAGCCACCGCCGCCAACGCAGACGGAGACAACGTGCAGCGCAGGGAGTTCTTCAAAGCAACGGCCCGAGCTGGGCTCGCCGTTGGCCTGCCCCAAGTCACTCGCCCGCTGACGGGCCGCCGGGTCGGAAGCGACTTCCCCCAGCGGCTACGGGAGCGTACAGCCCGCCTGCGTCGCCTGGACGACGTCCTGGGAGGCGGGGACACATATCGGGTCTATCTCGGGGAGTACCAGGCCACAAAGACTTTCTTTCGCGGAGCCGCCTACACCGAGGAGACGGGCCGGGCTCTGCTCTCCGTACTCGCCGAGCAGGCACAGCAAGCCGGTTGGGCCGCGTTCGACGGCGGCATGCACGATGATGCGACCGGGTTGTACGAGGAGAGCCGCAAAGCGGCTGTGGACGCCGGAGACGCTGCGCTTGCAGGCAACGCGCTTGCCTTCCTCGCCTACCAGAAGATCAACGGCGACCGTCGGGCCGGGATACAGACCGCTGCTCAGGCCTGCCAGACCGCAGGACCTGACGCGCCCCCAGGCGTGCGCGCGCTGCTGCACGAGCGGTTGGCGTGGGCGTATGCCGTCGCCGGACTCGCCGACGAGACGGAACGGGCCCTGGACACCGCAGGCACCGCGCTCGCCGAAACGGGCGATGAGCCGCAACCCGACTGGGCCGCGTGGGTCGACGAGAACGAGCTGCGGATCATGACTGGTCGGTGTTGGACGGAGCTGCGGCGCCCACTGCGCGCAATCCCCGCCCTGGAGACAGCCCTGACCCAGTACGACGACGCCCACGCGCGTGACAAGAGCCTCTACTTGTCATGGCTGGCCGAGTCGTACGTGACTGCGGGGGAGGTGGAGCAGGCAGCCGCCATCACCGGCCGCGCGCTGGAACTCTGCGCCGGGATCGCCTCCGTACGCCCAAGAGAGCGGCTTGCCCCGGTCCTGGAACGGCTCGGCGAGTACCGAAGCGTCCGGGCCGTTGCCGACGTCCTTGAGAAGGCCAGGTCCGGGGCCTGACCCTACGGGGCTACTCGGAGGCATGCGTCCCGACGACCGAGTCGACCCACCGCAGGCATGCATCCGACCCGGCCACGATGGGCACTGCAACCAACTCCGGGTTCTTCCAAGGGTGATGTTCCAAGAGATGCCGCTCCAGTTCGGCATACCGGTCCATCCGGGTCTTCAGCAGGAGTCGCCACTCCTCACCGGTCCCGAACTCACCCTCGTGCCAGAAGGCCGAGACCACGGGACCGACGATCTGCGCTCCCGCAGCAAGCCGTCCGGACACCACCGACCGGGCCAGCTCTACGGCCTGCTCATGGGTCTCCGTCGCCGTCGACACCTGCACATAGTCAGCCATACCGACGACCCTATCCCCCTTGTCCCTGGGTCTGTTGCTCTTGCCGAGCACCGGGGCCCTCCAGCGTGGGAGCCGCCTGCCTGCGAGGTGCCCCGCATCTCGGCTGTTCTCTGTTGCGAAACTGCGAGCGGTGCCTGAAGCGGACCTCAAGGTCGAGGAGAAGGACATGAGGGCACGCCCGGAGCAACGGGGCCCATAACAATGCCCGACCTGATGGGGACGAACGCCGAGAAGGCCGAGGAACAGTTGGAGAAGCTCGGCGTGCCGGAGAGCCGGATCAAGCTGCGGTCGGATGACGGGCACCACGTGGTGGTGCTGGTGCCATCGAACTGGGACGTGCAAGCCGACGTGGCGCGAGCGTCACCACGGCCACCTGCTCTAGTCATGCCGTACGGCGGCTGCGGCGGATGCCAATGCTCCGGTACAGGGAGGTTCAAGCGATCACGACATTGAAGGCTGGGAAGATCTTCGGCTGCACGTCGGCGATTCCGAGTTCTCGCAGGATCGAACCGATGATCTCGCCGAACTGGTTGAACGACTCCTCCGAGCCCCAGAGGTCCGCCACAAACCAACCGGTCGTGGGGCGCAGCCGGGCTCGCGCACGCGGCCCGCAAGGTGTACCGGCGTCGCGGCCGGGTTTCCCACAGGCTGTGGACGAACCTCGCCCCCGCACGCCTGGAGTGGACGGCGTACGTGCTGCGGATCAGCCGCCGGAAGGATGACCTGCTGGGCGAGTACTTGGATGTGCAGCGGCTGTGGGGGGGGGCGGGCGGTTCGGCCTCGGGAACGGGTCGCCGCAGATCGCGCTCGGCAGCTCCGGCCTCTTCGAGTCCAAGCCCCGCTTCCCGCTGCTACTGCCGCCGGCCCGGGCCCTGGTCCGCACGGCGAGAGCCCGGCCCTGGCACGCGACCGCGATGGTCGCCGCCCTGGCCGAGCTCAGCTATGCCTACGACGCGTACCTGGTCGTGATCGCGCACGCGCCTCTGCAGATCCTGCCGGGGCTACTCCTCGTCGTCGCCCGGCTCCGCCCCGTCGACCTCCTGCTCAAGGCCGAGCTGCTCCACCAGCCACCGGTCGAACTCGATCGCGGCCCGCACCCAGCTGACCGTGGAGGAGACGAAGTGGTTGATGTCGACACCGGTGCCGATCAGCATCTGGGCCTCGCCGATGAGGCGGACGGTGCCGTCGTCGTGGGTGTGGGTGTACACCTTGGGCCACAGGGTGCGGCGGTTCCAGTCGTCGATGGACTCCAGCAGCTGCGGCTTCTCGTCGATCTGGTGGGGGCGGTCGTAGAAGGTCCGCACCGAGAAGACCGTCTGATCGGCCTCCCCGCGGAACATGAAGTACGTGCGGAACTGCTCCCACGGCGCCGCGAGGTCACCCTCCTCGTCGACGACGTACTTCAGCTCCATCTGGTCGAGGAGCTGCTTCACGAGGTCCTGATCCGGGACGACGGGGCCGGCCGGTCCCTGGTGCTCGGGCTCGGGCTGGCCCCCGAAGTTCGGAATCGAGGACGGGTCGATGCTCACCGTGATTTTCCCTTCGTACGGTTGCCGCCATCCTCCCCCATGCGGGGAGGGGGGTGGCAAGCCAGGCGGGCCTGTCGGGCGCGGGCTCGCACGATCCGGTCACAGTGGCGTGACCGTGCCATGACCAGTGGACGGAATGATCGCGGCATGAGCATGAGGAGAGAGGTGCGGTGGCTGTTGTGGGGGCTGTGGCTGGCGTGTCTGGTGTTCGCCGTGTGGTTCATCGTGGTGGCGGTCATGTTCGCCGTCCGGGACATGCCCTTCGACTGCTGGATGGAGAGCTGCTGACCGCCCGCCGGCCGGTGACGTCCGGTGGGCGGTCGGCCGTACCGCTTACAGCGTCTTCCCGGTCGCCGGTCCCACGATCAGGCCCTCGCCGAAGCGGTCCACGCGGACCGTGTCGCCGTCCTTGATCTCGCCGGAGAGGATCTCCTTGGCGAGGCGGTCGCCGATGGCGGTCTGCACGAGGCGGCGCAGCGGGCGAGCGCCGTACGCCGGGTCCAGGCCCTCCTCGGCGAGCCAGGCCAGCGCCTCGGGCGTGATGTCCAGCGTGAGCCGGCGCTCGGCCAGCCGCCTGGCCAGGCGCTCGAGCTGGAGCTGTGCGATCCGCTCCAGCTCGGGCTTGGTCAGCGCCGAGAAGACCACCAGGTCGTCCAGCCGGTTGAGGAACTCGGGCTTGAAGGAGGCCCGGACCACCTCCAGCACCTGCTCCTTCTTCTCCGCCTCGCTGGTGACCGGGTCGACCAGGAACTGGCTGCCCAGGTTGGAGGTGAGCACCAGGATGGCGTTGCGGAAGTCGACCGTGCGGCCCTGGCCGTCCGTCAGGCGGCCGTCGTCCAGCACCTGGAGGAGGATGTCGAAGACCTCGGGGTGGGCCTTCTCGACCTCGTCCAGGAGTACGACGCTGTAGGGCTTGCGGCGCACGGCCTCGGTCAGCTGGCCACCCTCCTCGTAGCCGACGTAGCCGGGAGGCGCGCCGACCAGCCGGGCCACGCTGTGCTTCTCGCTGTACTCCGACATGTCGATGCGGACCATGGCCCGCTCGTCGTCGAAGAGGAAGTCGGCCAGCGCCTTGGCGAGTTCGGTCTTGCCGACACCGGTCGGGCCGAGGAAGAGGAAGGACCCGGTGGGCCGGTCGGGGTCGGCGATACCGGCGCGCGAGCGTCGTACGGCATCGCTCACCGCCCGTACGGCCTCGCTCTGGCCGATGAGCCGCTTGCCCAGCTCGTCCTCCATGCGCAGCAGCTTCTGCGTCTCGCCCTCCATGAGGCGCCCGGCGGGGATGCCGGTCCAGGCGGCGACGACGTCGGCGATGTCGTCGGAGCCGACCTCGTCCTTGACCATGGTGTCCCTGGCGACCTCCTCCTCGGCCTCGGAGGCGGCCTCCAACTCCTTCTCCAGCTGCGGGATCTCGCCGTACAGCAGCTTGGCCGCGGTGTCGAAGTCGCCGTCGCGCTGGGCGCGTTCGGCCTGGCCGCGCAGCTCGTCCAGCTTCTCCTTCAGCTCGCCGACCCGGTTGAGGGACTGCTTCTCCTTCTCCCAGCGGGCGGTCAGGCCGCGCAGCTCCTCCTCCTTGTCGGCGAGGTCGCGGCGCAGCTTCTCCAGGCGTTCGAGGGAGGCCGGGTCGGTCTCCTTGGCGATCGCCAGCTCCTCCATCTTCAACCGGTCGACGGAGCGCTGGAGTTCGTCGATCTCGACCGGGGACGAGTCGATCTCCATGCGCAGGCGGGACGCCGCCTCGTCGACCAGGTCGATGGCCTTGTCGGGCAGGAAGCGGGAGGTGATGTAGCGGTCGGAGAGGGTGGCGGCCGCGACCAGTGCGCTGTCGGCGATCTGGACCTTGTGGTGGGCCTCGTAACGGCCCTTGAGGCCGCGCAGGATGGCGATGGTGTCCTCGACCGTCGGCTCGGCGACCAGCACCTGCTGGAAGCGCCGCTCCAGGGCGGGGTCCTTCTCGATCCGCTCCCGGTACTCGTCCAGCGTGGTCGCGCCGACCATGCGCAGCTCGCCGCGGGCCAGCATCGGCTTGAGCATGTTGCCCGCGTCCATGGCGGAGTCCCCGCCCGCACCGGCGCCCACCACGGTGTGCAACTCGTCGATGAACGTGATGATCTGCCCGTCGGAGCCCTTGATCTCGGCGAGCACGGCCTTCAGCCGCTCCTCGAACTCACCGCGGTACTTGGCCCCGGCCACCATCGCGCCGAGGTCGAGGGAGACCAGCCGCTTGTCCTTCAGGGACTCCGGCACGTCCCCCTTCACGATCCGCTGGGCGAGCCCCTCGACCACGGCGGTCTTGCCGACGCCCGGCTCACCGATGAGGACCGGGTTGTTCTTCGTACGGCGGGACAACACCTGGACGACGCGCCGGATCTCCTGGTCCCGCCCGATGACGGGGTCGAGCCGGCCCTCGCGGGCGGCGGCGGTGAAGTCGGTGCCGAACTTCTCCAGGGCCTTGTACTGGCCCTCGGGGTCGGCAGTGGTCACGCGGCGTCCTCCCCTGGCCTTCCGGAAGGCCTCCTCGAGCTTCTTCGCGTCGGCGCCCTGCTTCTGGAGCACCTCTGCGGCCGCGCCGCCCTTCGCGGCGATGCCGATGAGCAGGTGCTCGGTGGACAGGTACTCGTCGCCGAGTGCCTTCGCCCGCTCGCCGGCGTCGGCGATGACGGCGAGCAGCTCGCGGCTCGGCTGCGGGGGCGCGACGGTGGAGCCGGTCACGCTGGGCAGCCCGGCCAGCACCCGCTCGGCGCCCGATCGTACGGCAGCCTGGTCGGCCTCGACGGCGGCGAGCAGGTCGGTGATGTTCTCGTTCTCCTGCCCGGCGAGCAGCGCGAGCAGCAGGTGAGCTGGCGTGAGGTCGGGGTGCCCCCCGGTCACGGCCCGGTTGCTG
The DNA here is from genome assembly GCF_001513965.1 of Streptomyces cellostaticus. Lineage (GTDB taxonomy): Bacteria > Actinomycetota > Actinomycetes > Streptomycetales > Streptomycetaceae > Streptomyces > Streptomyces cellostaticus. Next base: position 108,794 of record NZ_KQ948032.1, read on the forward strand.
GCCGCGTTGATCGCGTCCCGGCTCCTGTTGGTCAGCTCGGCGTCCACGTGTCCGTTCTCCTCCTCGGCGTCGGCTCGTCGGCCGTGTCTCTCGCATGTCTCGCACTGCTGACTCGACACACTGCTGACTTGACCAACGTACACAAAGTTGAGTCTATTCCACTCAAGGCTGGCCTCGCAGGATTCTGCGGCTAGGTTTCGACCCATGACTCCCATGACCGCGTACTCCGTGGACCCGGCCGCCCCGGACGAGCCCTACCTCGCCTTCTGGCGGGAGCGGCATCTGTGCACGCTGACGACCCTGCGCCCCGACGGCAGCCCGCATGTGGTGCCGGTCGGGGTGACCTACGACCCCGAGGCGGGGCTGGCGAGGGTGATCACCAACAGGACGAGCGCGAAGGTGTCCCACGTCCTTGCGGCCGGGCCCGGGGGCGCTCGGGTCGCGGTGTGCCAGGTGGACGGCCGGCGCTGGGCCACGCTGGAGGGCCGGGCGCGGGTGCGCACCGAGCCGGAGCGGGTGGCGGAGGCGGAGCGGCGGTACGCCGAGCGGTACCACCGGGAACCCGCGGAGAACCCCTCGCGCGTGGTGATCGAGATCGCACTGGAGCGGGCGCTCGGAAAGGGCTGAAGCGGGGCGGTCAACCGGCTGGTTTCAGCCACGTGAGAGCGCTCCCATAACCCGAAATGTCGGCACAAACTGCAGCGGCGTCACCGTGTTCAGGTCACGGTGACGCCGCTGCGGGGGGAAGCACCTGAGCGATTTTTTTACGACGGGGGAATCGCGTCAGGCACTGCGGGGGGTGGCCGAGATGGTCCTCACGTCCGGGATCTCCGGCTCCGCAAGCCGGTGGTCCCTTTGGTCCAGATTCACAAAGATCATGCCGTACCGGATGGCACACCGCACCGGCTGTGGCGCCCCGCGGGGCTTGCGCAGGCACCGGTACGCGCGCACGTCCTCGTCGTCGTCCCGGGTGACGACGACCGGCTCGCCGAACACGGTCACCATCAACGAGTCACCGCTGTGGGGGATGGCGGTGACCAGGTCGATGAAGTGCCAGCCCGAGCGGTAGGCAGTGGCCATTTCGCGTCGGAAGGAGCGGTCGTCCGGAGGTGTCGTCATGTCAGGACCAGACACTGTCGCCGGGGGTGGCCACGACGTCGTGGTCAGCAGGCGCGCCGGCCCTCACCACTGACCACGTGCTGTCCTGCGCCCGCGCGTCGTCCTTCGCAGTGGAGAGGCCATTCAGCGTGCCGAAGGCCACAACGGCTGAGAAGGCGGCGACAAGCACCGAGCGAAGCATTCTCTTACACATAGTCGGCTTCGTCCTCACTTGAAGGTCCCCTCTTCCCCCGTCGAATAAGACGATGGCTCATTCAGGCACGTCATGACCACACAATCAGTGCATCATGTTCCTGCATGTTCAGGACCCTGGGGGGTGGAGATTTGACAATAAATCCGACAGAAGCGACACATCCCCACGCCGTCACTGAACTGTGCGAGGAGGGAAGGCTTCTCTACGCCAACGCACTTCGCTCCGGGCGTGTCGCCCGCGCGGACGTGGAGGCCGCTCCCTGCCTGATGGAGTTCGCCCTCCTGCACCCCGATCCGGACGACGCGAACTGGCTCCGCCCCGTTCCCCCCTCGGTGGCCCTGGCCCAGCGGCTCAATCCGCTCGAACGCGAAATCTCCGAGCGCAGGCGCATCTCCCTGGAGATCGCCGACATCTTCGAACCCTTCCTGTCTCTTTCCCCGCAGGGCGCCGCCCCCACCCACGCGATCACCGTGCTGGAGGGCCTCGACCGGATCAACGCGGCCCTGGACCTGGCCACGGACCAGTGCCGGAACGAGATGCTGACCGTCCAGCCCAGCGCCCGGCACCCCGAACGCAGGGTCATCGAAGGCCTGGAACGCGACAAGACCCTGATCGAGCGTGGCGTCCGGATCCGGACCCTCTACCAGCACACCGCCCGGTACAGCCCCGAACGGCTCGCCTACGTGGATCAGTTCGCCAACGGCAAGGCGGAGTACCGCACCATCGACGAACTGGTCGAGCGTCTCATCATCTGCGACGAGACCGTCGCCTTCATCCCGATACGGGACGACCGGCAGGTCGCCCTGGAACTGCGTCACCCCGGGCTCGTCAGCTACCTGATCAAGGTCTTCGAGTTCATGTGGAGCCGCGCGGTCCCGCTGAGCGCCGGCAGCCCCTACGAGACCGCCCCCGACGGCATCACGGACATCCAGCACTCCATCGCCAAGCTCCTGGTGGAGGGCCACGTGGACGAGGCCATCGCCCGCCGTCTGGGCATGAACGTCCGCACCTGCCGGGCCCACATCGCCAAGCTCGCCCAGGCTCTCGGCAGCGGCAGCCGGGCCCAGCTCGGATTTCTCATAGCCAAGTCCGGAATCCTGAAGCAGGAGCCCTGAATCGCAGGGGGAGAGCCACCGTGACTGCACGAGCAGGCGGAGGAGGAGGTGGCGGCCAAGTGACGGCGGCGCCGCACCGGGACCACGGAGCCGAAGAGCTGTGCACCGCCGGAGTGCACTTGTACGCCCAGGCCCTGAGGGACGGTCACCTGCTCGCCGACGAGGCCGGCCAGGCCCCCTGCCTGACCGGCTTCGGCCTGCTGCACCCGGCCCCCGACGACCCCGCCCGCCTCGAACCCGTCGCCCCAGCCGCCGCCCTGAACCGGCTGCTGCGCGGCTCCCGGGCCCGGGTCGCGGACGAGTACCGGCGCGAGGAACAGCTGGTGGAGCAGCTCGAGCCGCTGCTGCGGACGGACTGGCCGCAGGCCACCGGCACCGGCGCCGGCACTCCGCTGCTGCGCCTGCACCGCGGCTCCCAGCGCATCAACCAGGCCCTCACCGAGGTGATGGAGGAGACGTACCAGGAGGTCCTGTGCGTCCAGCCGCACTTCCCCGGCCTCTCCGGTCCGCGCGGCGAAGCCGTCCGCGAGTTCGCCGCCCGTCGCGACCAGGCACTGCTCGACCGCGGCGGCCGTATCCGGACCCTCTACCAGCACACGGTGGTCCACCTGCCGGCCATCCACGCCTACAACGAACGGCTCGACGGTGACACCGAGGCCCGCTGCCTGGACGAGCTGACCGACCGGCTCATCGTCATGGACCGGCGGGTGGCGTTCATCCCGGCCGACGACGAGGGCACGCTCGCGCTGGAGGTACGCCATCCCGCGCTGGTCGGCTACTTCGCGACCACGTTCGACCGGCTGTGGCGGCTGGCCACCCCCACGTACCCGGAACCGGTCCGCCGCCCCACCCTGAACGGCGTCACCCCGCGCCAGCGCGCCATCGCCGCCCTCCTCGTGGAGGGCCACACCGACGCCGTCATCGCCGACCGCCTCGGCATGAACGTCCGCACCGCCCGCGACCACATCGCCCGGCTCGCGGCCACCCTGGGCAGTGAGAGCAGGGCCCAACTCGGTTACCTGATCGCGAGGTCCGGGTCGCTCGAAGCAGAGGAGGCGGGCGGGTGAGCCACTGCGAGCACGAGATCGAGGAGCTGTGCGAGGCGGGCGCCAAGCGGTACGAACAGGCCCTGCGGGACGGCTCCCTGCGGGCCGAGGACGCGGCGGACGCCCCCTGCCTGACCGCCCTCGGGCTGCTGCACCCGGCCCTCGACGACCTCGAACGCCTCGAACCCGTCGCCCCCGCCGCCCTGTTGAACCACCTCCTGCGCGGCTCGCGCGCCCGCATCGCCGAGGAACGCCGCCGCGAGGACCGCCTGGTGGCGCTGTTCGAGCCCCTGCTGCAGGCCGCGACGGAGCCCGGCACCCACACCGACACCCCCACCCTGCGGATCCTCAGCGGCACCGAACGCATCAACAGCGCCATCGGCGACGCCATGGCCGAGGCGGACCAGGAAGTGCTCTGCGTCCAGCCCAGAATCCACTACAACGACGAGCGCGGCCGGGTCGCGCAGACGGTCGCCAGGGAGCGCGACCAGGCACTGCTCGACCGGGGCGGCCGTCTGCGCACCCTCTACCAGCACACCCAGCGCCATGTGCCGCTCGTCCTCGCCCAGTACGACGAGCTGCGCGGGGACGCGGAGGCGCGCACCCTGGACGAGGTGCCGGACCGGCTCATCCTGGTCGACCGCACGGTGGCGTTCATCCCCGCCGGGGACGACGGCCGGCTCGCCCTGGAGGTGCGCCACCCGGCGCTGATCCGGTTCTTCGCGACGGCCTTCGACCGGCTGTGGCGCCTCGCCGTCCCCATGTACCCGCAGGCCGTCCGGCGCCCCACCCTGAACGGCATCACCCCCCGCGGGCGCGCCATCGCCGCCCTTCTCGTGGAGGGCCACACCGACGCCGTCATCGCCGACCGCCTGGGCATGAACATCCGCACCGCCCGCGTCCACATCGCCAAGCTCGCCGCCACCCTCGGCAGCGAGAGCCGCACCCAGCTCGGCTATCTCATCGCCCGGTCGGGGATTCTTGATCAGGAACCCTGAGCACGGCGGGCGCGGCCTGCGGGCCGGTGTGCGGGGGCTCGTCCAGGCCCACCTGGGCGATGCGCACGCCCAGTTGGGTACGGCTCGCCGCGCCGAGGGTGTCCGACAGACGGGCGATGTGGGCCCGGCAGGTACGGACGCTGATGCCGAGCCGCTCGGCGATCACCGCGTCCTGGTGGCCCTCCGCGAGCAGCGCGGCGATGGCCCGCTCGCGGTGCGAGATGCCCTCGATGCCGCTGTCGGGGAGGGAAGCGGTCAGCGGCAGCGCCAGGCGCCACAGCCGTTCGAAGACCGTGACCAGGTATGCGACCAGAGCCGGGTGGCGCAGCTCCAGGGCCATCGTGCGCTCGGTGTTGGCGGGGATGAAGGCGACCGTGCGGTCGAACAGGATCAGCCGGTCCGGCACCTCGTCCAGGGTGCGCGCCTCGACCGCGTCACCCATCAGCTCCAGGTAGTTGAGCAGCCCCTGCCCGTGCCGGGCCACGTGCGTGTACAGGGCGCGCATGTGCACGCCCCGGCCGCGCAGGTCCAGCGCCCGGTGCAGTCCCTCGGTCAGCTCGTCCTCCCGCCGGATGCCGCCGGGCTGCACGATCAGCACCTCGGTGGTGCATGCCTCGGTCGCCTCGTCCATCGCGGCCTGGATGCGGGAGAGCCCGTCCAGCACCCGGATGGCCGTGCCCTCGCCCGGTGCCGACAGCGCCTGCAACCGGCTGCCGAGACCGGCGTACCAGTCGAAGGCGGCCACCGCCGAGCCCACCCGCCGCTGGCTCTCCTTGACCTCGTCGTAGACCCCGCGCAGCAGCCGGGTCATCACCTCCTGCGGGGAGGTGGGCACCAGCCAGTCCATGTCGTCGGGGTCGGGGTGCAGCAGGGCCAGGTCCAGCAGGCAGGGCACTGCCTCCGCGTCCGTGCGCGGCACCCGTCCCCGGCGTACGGCCCGGGAATACACGCGGTCCCCGGCCCCGCACAGCCGGTCGGCACCGTGTGGATGCTCCTCCGTTCCGTGCCCGGCCATCGCCCATTCCACCCCCGGCTTGCTGCCACTTCCGCAGCGCAACTATGCGCGGCCCGGACCGGGTCCGCAACACGGCTCGCTGGGCCGCGGGGGCCAAAAACCGGCGCTATGACCTGTTTTGGTACCGGCTCCGCCCGTCGCATTGCAACAAGATGATGGTGGTGGCGCGCACGTCACGGGGGCATCGTTGGTCCCGCTTCCCCCAGGTGCTCCAGCACCTGGAGCGGCCCTGGCCGGACACCCCCCGTTCGGCCGGGGCCGATGTATCGCGCCCACGGGGGTGGCGCGATGCGAGAGGGCCGCTCGGCACGTGACGCGGCGACGGTCGAATACCCGCCGACGGTCGCCGCGTCTCGTGCCGACCTCGGGCACGCCTGTCCCGCACGCGCGGGTGACGTCCGCTCCCGCGCCGCGGTTGACCGGGCCGCGCCGCCCGCTACCTCAGGCCGATCGCCGCGCAGGCCGCCTTGTACTTGGCGGTGCAGATCTCTCCGACGGTGTAGATCCCGTCCGAGATGACGGTGTCCTTGATCTTGCTCTTGGTCAGGGCGCTCACCTGGACCAGCTTGGACGGGATGTCCTTGTCGGTGGGGCTGTCCACCTTGTCCTGGGTGAGGGCGTCGAACTGGATGTCCTTGCCCTGCACCTTGGTGACGGCCATCTGGGCGGCGGCCTCGGCCTCGTCCGGGTAGGACTTGTAGACGCTCATGTACTGCTCACCGGCGACGACCCGCTGCACCGCGTCCAGTTCGGAGTCCTGACCGGTGATCGGGGGCAGCTTGGTGACACCGGCCGCCTCCAGGGCCTTGATGACGCCGCCGGCCATGCCGTCGTTGGCGGCGTAGACCGCGGCGATGTTGTTCTTGCCGATCTTGCTGATCGCCTCGGTCATCTCGGCCTGGGCGTTCTCCGGCTTCCAGTCCTTGGTGTCGAAGCTCGCCGCGATGTCCACCTTGCCGTTCAGCTCGGAGAGCGCGCCCTGCTTGAACTGCTTGGCGTTCGGGTCGGTGGGCGAGCCGTTCACCATGACGACCTTGTCGGAGGTGTCGACGTTCGACCCCAGCGCCTCCAGCACCGAACGGCCCTGCACCTCGCCGACCAGCTCGTTGTCGAAGGAGATGTAGGCGTCGATCGGACCCTCGGCCAGCCGGTCGTAGGCGATGACCGGAATGCCCGCGTCCTTGGCCTTCTTCACCTCGCCGGCGATGGCGTGCGAGTCGACCGCGTCGAGCAGGATGATGTCGACCTTGTCGTCGATCATCTGCTGCAACTGGCCGGCCTGCCGGGCGGCGTCCGCGTTGGCGTTGGCGTACTCGACCTTGCCCCGCTTGTTGGTCAGGTCGGAGACCTTGCTCTTGATGATGGGGTAGTCGAACTTGTCGTAGCGGGTGTTCGCCTTCTCCGGCAGCAGCAGCCCGATGGTGACGTCGTCGCCCTTCGTCGGGCTCGCGCTCGCGCCGTCCCCCGTCGCGTTCAGCACGCCGCAGCCGGCGAGCGAGAGGGTCATCGTGGACGCGGCCACGGATATGGCGATACGGCGCATTCGGGGGCTCACTTCAGGTGCGTTCCGGACGTGGGTGCTGCTTTACGACCCAGGTGTCTGAAAAGACAACGCGGAGCCGCCACCCGGCGTCAAGGAGAACTACTTAACGAGTGCGCAACAGCACGCTCCGCTGCACCTGTGAAGAAAAATCGGAACCCCCTCCAAACACCCTTTACGGACCCTCCATCCAAGAGAAGTTCAAGGAAGGGCAAAGATACGGCCGGGTCCTGCCACCGCGTCCGGACCCGGACGCGCCGCAGGGGCCCGGCGGTTCCCATGAACCTCCGGGCCCCTGCGGGCTCTGCTCAGACGCTGTTCAGTCCTGCTGCTGCCGCTTGGGCCGCCACACCACCAGCGCGCTGGTCTGCTGCACCTCCTGGTACGGAACCAGGTCGCGGCGGTAGGAGGCGTGGACGGCGGCCTCGCGCTGCTGCATCGCGGCCGCCGCGCCGTCCAGGGCCGCCCCCAGCTCCGCGACGCGGGACTGGAGCGCGGCGACCTGGTTCTCCAGTTCGATGATGCGCTTGATTCCGGCCAGGTTGATGCCCTCGTCCTGCGACAGCGCCTGCACCTGGCGGAGCAGTTCGATGTCGCGGGCCGAGTAGCGACGGCCCCGCCCGGCGGTGCGGTCCGGGGAGACCAGACCGAGGCGGTCGTACTGGCGCAGCGTCTGCGGGTGGAGTCCGGAGAGCTGGGCCGCCACCGAGATGACGTAGACCGGGGTCTCCTCGGTCAGTTCATAGGGATTCCGTCGACGGCCTGAAGTGTCCATGGCAGCTCTCAATCTCCCTTCGCGGCCTCGAACAGCTCCGCCCGCGGGTCCTCGCCCGCGGTCGCCTCGCGATACGCCTCCAGTGCGTCACGAGCCTTCCCCGCCACGTCCTTCGGGACACTCACCTCGACGGTGACCAGCAGATCGCCGCGGGTGCCGTCCTTGCGGACCGCGCCCTTGCCCCGGGCGCGCATGGTGCGGCCGTTGGGCGTGCCGGGCGGCAGCTTCAGGGTGACGGCCGGACCACCGAGGGTCGGGACCCGCACCTCGCCGCCGAGGGCCGCCTCCGCGAACGTCACCGGCACGGTGACGGTGAGGTTGTCGCCCTTGCGCCCGAACACCGGGTGCTCGCCGACGTGGACCATCACATACAGGTCGCCCGCCGGTCCGCCCCGCTCGCCGGGCGCGCCCTTGCCGCGCAGCCGGATCCGCTGCCCGTCGGTCACCCCGGCCGGGATACGGACCTGCATGGTGCGCGACGACTTGGCGCGGCCGCTGCCCTTGCACTCCAGGCAGGGGTGCTCGGCGATCAGACCGCGGCCCTTGCAGTCGGGGCACGGGTCGGTGAGCGAGAACCCGCCGCCCGAGCCCCGCGCGACCTGCCCGGTGCCGACGCAGGTCGGGCACACCCGCGGTGTGCCGTTCTTGTCGCCGGTGCCCGAGCAGGCCTTGCAGGGCGCCTGGGAGGACATCCTGAGGGGCACCGTGGCGCCCTCGATGGCCTCCGTGAAGCTCAGCGTGACCTCGGACTCGATGTCCTGGCCGCGCCGGGGCTGGGTGCGGGTGCCCGTGCCGCCGCCGCGGTTGAACAGGCCCCCGAAGACGTCACCGAGTCCGCCGCCGAAGCCTCCGCTCTGGGCGGTGCCTCCTCCTCCGAAGAGGTCGCCCAGGTCGAAGTTGTAGGAGCCGCCGGCGCCCGGCCCGGGGCGGAAGCCGCCGTTGCCGAACAGGGCGCGTGCCTCGTCGTACTCCTTGCGCTTCTTCGGGTCGCCGAGGATGTCGTTCGCCTCGGAGATCTCCTTGAAGCGCTCCTCCGCCTTGGCGTTGCCCTTGTTGGCGTCCGGGTGGAACTCGCGGGCGAGCTTCCGGTACGCCTTCTTGATCTCGGCCTCGGTGGCGTCCTTGGGGACGCCGAGGACCTTGTAGAAGTCCTTCTCGATGAAGTCCTTGGTGCTCATCCCCGACGTCCCTCCTCCCTGTCTTCAGTGATTACGTCAGCCCTCCTCCGGGCCACCGTTCTCCTTGTCGTCGGCGGCGCCGGTCGCCGGGCTCTCCTCGGCGTCCTCGGCCTTGACGGTCTGCGCGCCGGGCTGGGGTTCGGCGACGGCCACCCGCGCGGGGCGGATGGTGCGCTCGCCGATGCGATACCCGGGCTGCAGGATGGCCACGCACGTCGTCTCGGTGACGTCGGGCGCGTAGCTGTGCATCAGCGCCTCGTGGATCGTCGGGTCGAAGGGCTCGCCCTCCTTGCCGAACTGCTGCAGGCCCATCTTGGCTGCGACGGTCTCCAGCGACTCGGCCACCGACTTGAAGCCGCCGACCAGTTCGCCGTGTTCCCGCGCGCGGCCGATGTCGTCGAGCACGGGCAGGAGCTCGGTCAGGAGGTTCGCGATGGCGATCTCCCGGACCGCGACCCGGTCGCGCTCGACTCGGCGGCGGTAGTTCTGGTACTCGGCCTGGAGCCGCTGGAGGTCCAGCGTGCGCTCGTTCAGTGCCGTGCGCACCTGGTCCAGCTGGGCCACCAGGCCCACATCTGCTGCTACGTCCCCGGCCGGGGCCGCCCCCTCCTCGGGGGCGGCCTTCGACTCGGCGTCGTCGGAGGTGGCGCCGGAGGGGACGTCGGGCTTCTCCTCGAAGCCCGGGGTCTCCTCCGTCACGCGGCACCGTCCTTGCGCTCGTCGTCCACGATCTCGGCGTCCACGACGTCGTCGTCGGCCTTGGGGGCCTCGGCGCCGGCGGACGCGCCGCCCGCGGCCTGGGCACCCTGGGCGTCGGCGTACATGGCCTGGCCCAGCTTCTGCGAGACGGCCGCGACCTTCTCGGTGGCGGTGCGGATCTCGGCGGTGTCCTCGCCCTTGAGCGCGGCCTTCAGCTCCTCGACGGACGCCTCGACCTCGGTCTTGATCTCGCCCGGGACCTTGTCCTCGTTGTCCTTGAGGAACTTCTCGGTCTGGTAGACCAGCTGCTCGCCCTGGTTGCGGGTCTCGGCGGCCTCGCGGCGGCGGTGGTCCTCCTCCGCGTACTGCTCGGCCTCCTGGCGCATCCGGTCGACCTCGTCCTTCGGCAGCGAGGAGCCGCCGGTGACGGTCATCTTCTGCTCCTTGCCCGTGCCGAGGTCCTTGGCCGTGACGTGCATGATTCCGTTGGCGTCGATGTCGAACGCGACCTCGATCTGCGGGACACCGCGCGGCGCCGGCGGCAGACCGGTCAGCTCGAACATGCCGAGCTTCTTGTTGTACGCCGCGATCTCGCGCTCGCCCTGGTAGACCTGGATCTGCACGGACGGCTGGTTGTCCTCGGCGGTGGTGAAGATCTCGGACCGCTTGGTCGGGATCGTCGTGTTCCGCTCGATGAGCTTGGTCATGATGCCGCCCTTGGTCTCGATGCCGAGGGACAGCGGGGTGACGTCGAGGAGCAGGACGTCCTTGACCTCACCCTTGAGGACACCGGCCTGCAGGGCGGCGCCGATGGCGACGACCTCGTCCGGGTTGACGCCCTTGTTGGCGTCCTTGCCGCCGGTCAGCTCCTTGACGAGCTCGGCCACGGCGGGCATACGGGTGGAGCCACCGACGAGGACGACGTGGTCGATCTCGTTGATGGAGATGCCGGCGTCCTTGATGACGTTGTGGAACGGCGTCTTGCAGCGCTCCAGCAGGTCGGCCGTCAGCTGCTGGAACTGAGCCCGGGTGAGCTTCTCGTCCAGGTGCAGCGGGCCCTCGGCGGACGCGGTGATGTAGGGCAGGTTGATCGAGGTCTCCGTGGAGGAGGACAGCTCGATCTTGGCCTTCTCGGCGGCCTCACGCAGGCGCTGGAGGGCCATCTTGTCCTTGGACAGGTCCACGCCGTGGCCGGACTGGAACTGCTTGACCAGGTAGTCCACGACGCGCTGGTCCCAGTCGTCACCACCGAGGTGGTTGTCACCGTTGGTGGCCTTCACCTCGACCACGCCGTCGCCGATCTCCAGCAGCGAGACGTCGAAGGTGCCGCCACCGAGGTCGAAGACCAGGATGGTCTGGTCGTCCTTGTCCAGGCCGTAGGCGAGCGCGGCCGCGGTCGGCTCGTTGACGATGCGCAGGACGTTCAGACCGGCGATCTCGCCGGCCTCCTTCGTCGCCTGGCGCTCGGAGTCGTTGAAGTAGGCCGGGACGGTGATGACCGCGTCCGTGACCTTCTCGCCCAGGTAGGCCTCGGCGTCGCGCTTCAGCTTCTGCAGGATGAAGGCGCTCATCTGCTGCGGGTTGAAGTTCTTCCCGTCGAGCTCGATCTTCCAGTCCGTGCCCATGTGACGCTTCACGGAGCGGATGGTCCGGTCCACGTTCGTGACCGCCTGGCGCTTGGCGACCTCGCCGACGAGCACCTCACCGTTCTTGGCGAAGGCGACGACGGACGGCGTGGTCCTGGCGCCCTCGGCGTTGGTGATGACGGTGGGCTCGCCGCCCTCCAGAACGCTGACGACGGAGTTAGTCGTGCCCAGGTCGATGCCGACCGCACGTGCCATGGTTGATTCCTCCAGCTGACTTGAGTGGAACAGGCTCAAGTGTGCACGAGGAGGTTCGCTCGGTCAACAGACCTGAGTCAGCAGGACTCAACTCTTATCCGTTCCTTACACGCAACTGCCCTCTGACCTGCGTGGATGTGTCCCTGCGACGCGGCTGAGGCAGTTGAACAGGCACCCGAAAGAGTACGAGCGCGGCGAAGAGCACCCCTCCGGCCACCCACAGCACGGCCCCCTCCCCCGTCCACCCGGTGTGCACGAGCACCCCCACGAGCACCGCGGAGAAGGAAGCGGCGCCCAGCAGCACGACGGCACCCTGGGGCGTGAGCCCGAGCCGCCGCAGCCGGTGTGCGAGGTGGTCCGGGCCGCGCCGGAGCAGCGGCCGGCGGGCCGTGCTGCGCGCGAGGAGCACGAGCAGGAAGTCGGCGGCGGCGACGGCGCCGAGACAGAACAGCACGCCTGTGGTGGGCCCCAGCGCGTACCCCGCGCGCGTGAAGACGGCGGCCGAGGAGAGCAGAAACCCCGTGAACAGCGACCCGGAGGCCCCGAGCCCCACCCGCGCGGGATGCCAGTTGTGCATCAGGAAGCCGGTGAGGGCGGCGGCGAACACGCTGAGCAGCACGGCGAGCCCGTCCATCACCTCGGCGGCGGCGACGGCCCCCGCCCCGAAGGCGGTGATCACCCCGACCGTTCCGGCCAGCCCGTCGGCATGGTCGAGCCCCTTGAAGGCGAGCGAGGCGAAGACGATCCAGCCGATGGCCAGGATCCCGCCCCAGAAGCCCGTCTCGTCGTACGGCACGACACAGGCCGCCGCCACGGCCGTACCGGCGACCAGGACCCGCGCCCGCAGCCGCCACACGTCGGCGACCAGCCCCAGCAGGGCGACGGCCGCGCCGGCCACGAGCAGCTCGCCGACCCCGTCGCCGAGCGGAGCGACCTTCGTCCACTCCCCCGCCCAGGCGACCAGACAGGTGACAGCCACGACGGCCACCCCTCCGAGCACCGGCAGAGGCCGCTGCCGCCGCCGGTCGAGAATCCCCGCACGCAGAGCGGGCACCCGGAGCAGCGCCGCGAGCACGGCGGTGAGGAGAAGGGCGGCGGAGGCCGCGGCGATCCCGTATAGCACGGCTCTAAGTTAGGCGCGAATGTAGCAATTCGGTACGAATAACACGATCAGATCGCCTGTCGGCTCAGGCTCCCCTCAGCGACCCAGATCACCTCGCTCCTGGCTACAGTGCGAGGAAGGATGCAGGTAGTCTCAGACGGACTGCATAAGTTACCGCTTAGTAATCTCCCTCGCAGGCCCGAGGAGCCCCGAAATGCAACTCGCCGCGATCATCGTGTCGCTGGTTCTGATCGTGGTCGGCGTGGCCCTGTTCGCCCGCGCCCTCCTCCAGATCTACACCTTCATGCGGCTCGGCCAGAACGTGCCCGCAGGCACCCGCACCGACGAGCCCGTACAGCGCACCGTCACCGTGGCCAAGGAGTTCCTCGGCCATACCCGGATGAACCGCTGGGGGATCGTCGGCGTCGCGCACTGGTTCGTGGCGGTCGGCTTCTTCTCGCTGCTGCTGACGATCGTCAACGCCATCGGCCAGCTGTTCCAGGCCGACTGGATCCTGCCGGTCATCGGTGACTGGGCGCCGTACAACGTCTTCGTCGAGTTCCTCGGCACCATGACGGCGCTCGGCATCCTGACCCTGATCGTGATCCGGCAGCTGAGCAAGCCGAACAAGCCGGGCCGCAAGTCCCGCTTCGCCGGCTCCAACTTCGGCCAGGCGTACTTCGTCGAGGCCGTCATCCTCATCGTCGGCGTCTGCATCTTCATGCTGCACGCGCTGGAGGGCGCCCAGCACCACGTGGACGGCTACGAGGCCTCGTTCTTCATCTCGTACCCGGTGGTGGCGTGGTTCAGGGGCATGGACGTCTCCACGCTCCAGAACCTCACGTACTTCTTCGCGGGCCTGAAGATCGCGACCTCCTTCATCTGGATGATCACGGTCGCCCTGAAGACCGACATGGGCGTCGCCTGGCACCGCTTCCTCGCCTTCCCGAACATCTGGTTCAAGCGGAACGCGAACGGCGAGACCTCCCTGGGCGCCCTGCTCCCGATGACCTCCGGCGGCAAGCCGATCGACTTCACCGACCCCGGTGACGACGACGTCTTCGGCGTCTCCCAGGTGGAGCAGTTCTCCTGGAAGGGCCTGCTGGACTTCTCCACGTGCACCGAGTGCGGACGCTGCCAGTCGCAGTGCCCCGCCTGGAACACCGGCAAGCCGCTCTCCCCGAAGCTGCTGATCATGTCGCTGCGGGACAACGCGCACGCCAAGGCGCCGTACCTGCTGGCCGGCGGCGGCAAGACGGTGGAGGGCGAGGAGAAGGCGAGCGAGGAGCAGCTGGCGGGCGTCCCCGCCGCCGCCCTGGCCGAGGCCGAGCGGCCCCTCATCGGCACCGCCGAGGAGAACGGCGTCATCGACCCGGACGTCCTGTGGTCCTGCACCACCTGCGGCGCCTGTGTCGAGCAGTGCCCGGTGGACATCGAGCACGTCGACCACATCGTCGACATGCGCCGCTACCAGGTGATGATCGAGTCCGCGTTCCCGTCCGAGGCGGGCACGATGCTCAAGAACCTGGAGAAGAAGGGCAACCCCTGGGGCCTGGCCAAGAAGCAGCGCCTGGAGTGGACCAAGGAGGTCGACTTCGAGGTCCCGGTCGTCGGCAAGGACATCGAGGACCTCACCGAGGTCGAGTACCTCTACTGGGTCGGCTGCGCGGGTGCCCTGGAGGACCGCGCCAAGAAGACCACCAAGGCCTTCGCCGAGCTGCTGCACATCGCGGGCGTGAAGTTCGCGATCATGGGCGGCGACGAGAAGTGCACCGGTGACTCCGCCCGCCGCCTCGGCAACGAGCCCCTGTTCCAGGAGCTCGGCATGGAGAACGTGGCCGCGCTGAACATGGCCTTCGGCGAGGACGACGAGGACGAGTCGACCAAGAAGCCGAAGTCGGCCAAGAAGATCGTCGCCACCTGCCCGCACTGCCTCAACACGCTCGGCAACGAGTACCCGCAGCTCGGCGGCGACTACGAGGTCATCCACCACACCCAGCTGCTCCAGCACCTGGTGGACGAGGGCAAGCTGATCCCGGTCACCCCGGTCGAGGGCATCATCACGTACCACGACCCGTGCTACCTGGGCCGCCACAACAAGATCTACACGCCCCCGCGCGAGATCATCGGCAAGGTCCCGGGCCTGCGCAACGAGGAGATGCACCGCCACAAGGAGCGCGGCTTCTGCTGCGGCGCCGGTGGCGCGCGGATGTGGATGGAGGAGCGGATCGGCAAGCGCATCAACAACGAGCGTGTCGATGAAGCCCTGTCGCTCAACCCCGACATCGTCTCCACCGCCTGCCCGTTCTGCCTGGTCATGCTGACCGACTCGGTCAACGGCAAGAAGAACGAGGGCAAGGCCAAGGAGTCCGTCCAGGTCGTGGACGTCGCCCAGCTGCTCCTGGACTCCGTCAGGACGCCGGTCGACCCGGCGGGCGAGACGGAGGCCGCGAGCGAGCCGGAGCCGGAGCCGGTGAAGTAACCGGCCGCCGAAAAGCCCGACGGCGCCCCCCTGACCCGCACAGGCAGGGGGGCGCCGTCGTATCCGTCAGACGCTCAGACGCTCAGGCGCCCTTCGGTCCCGCCTGCTGCACCACCTCGAAGGACCACAGGGTGGAACCGCTGGCCGCGGGCTTCGGCCGCTCGCCGCCCTCGCCGGTGCCCTGGTGCGCGGACTTCATCGGCCCCTCCATCCACGCCTGGAACGACTCGTCGTCGCGCCAGCGCGTGTAGACGAGGTAGGTGTCGGTGCCCTCGACGGGGCGCAGCAGCTCGAACCACTCGAACCCGTCGGAGTTCTCCACGGCGTGGGCCCGCGAGGCGAACCGCTTCTCCAGAACCTCCCGCTGCTCGGCGGGCACGGTCAGCACGTTGATCTTGACTACGCTCATGGGTCCATCCTGCCCCGGCTCCCCCGCTCCGGCTCGGGCGGCACCCACACGTGACCCCGCGTGACCGATCCCGCAACCCCCTTACCGCACCACTCGAACACGTGCATCATTGCGAGGTTGTTGTGCGTCGGGGCGGACGGGGTGAACGGTGCGCGTGCGAAGAGGCGGGCTGTCCGCGGCGGTGCTGTGCGCCACCCTTCTGCTCGCCGCCTGCGGCCCCGCCGGCCCGGACGCCCACGACGGCACCCCCACCCGGATAGCCGACGCCCCCGCCGAGCTCCCCGTCCCGCACGGCAGGGGCAGCAGGGTCCCGGACGACTTCAACGGCGACGGCCACCGCGACCTCGTCCTCAACGACCTGGTCAAGGAACGAAGCCACGCCGACGACGCCGGCATCGGGATCGTCTACGGCGGCCTCCGCGGACTCACGCCCGGCGCCCGGCAGTTGCTCAGCCCGAGGAAGCAGGCCGCTCCCACCAAGGGGCGGCTCCCGGCCGTCTTCGACGCGGAGGAGAGCTGCGACCTGAACGGCGACGGCTTCACCGACCTGATCGTGTCGACCGACCCGCCGTACGACGGCCAGGGCCGCCCCCCGGTGCCGCTGCAGATCCTCTTCGGCTCCCCCGCCGGGCTGACCGGCCGGGCCGCCAAGCTCGCCGTACCGGCCCGGGCCCGCTTCGGCAACGACTGGCCGGACCAGCCGGTGTGCGGCGACTTCGACGGGGACGGCAAGAAGGACCTGGTGCTGCACGCCTCCGGCGGCAAACTCTCCTACCTACGCGGCCCGTTCGGCCGCAACGGTGCCCCGCGCGCGGCCGCCGCGCCTCTCCCCTCCCCCGGTGAGGTGCCCGTCGGCCCCGCCGTCGACGTCGGCCACGACGGCTACGACGACCTCGTGGTCCGGGCGGCCGAGGGCACCGGCAGGGCGGCGGTGGTCCTCGGCGGCCCGGCCGGTCCGGCGCGCACCGGCACCCTCCTGCCCGCCGGCATCGACGTGGTCCTCGGCCGCTTCGGGCGCGGCAAGGCACTGGACGCGGCCGTCGGAGGCAGCGGGGAAACCTCTCTGCGCTACGACCTCCCGGCCCCGGCCGCCCCCGCCACCCTCGCCTCGCCCGGCTCGATGCTCGACGCCGCCGACTTCGACGGCGACGGCCGCGACGAACTCGTCTCCAGCGGCTCCCGGTTGCGCCTCTTCCACGCCGGCCCGGCCGGCCTGTCGGCGAAGGACGCGGTCACCCTCGTACCGCACGCGCCCGGCACGACCCGCGTCCTGGCGGCCGCCGACTTCGACGGGGACGGCCGGGCGGACCTGGTCGTACGCACGTACAGGGGCGAGACGCAGGACTCCGTCGCCGTGTACCGCGGAACGGCGAAGGGGCTGCTGGAGGCCAGGCCGGCCCTCACCTTCTCCAGTTCGGAGTTCCTGGCACCGTAGGGTCGTCGGCTCCCGCTGCACCGTGGCCCGGCCCGCAACCGCACGGGCCCGGCTCCCCACCTGGGCCGTCTCACCGGCCGGTGAAACCGGGGGATGTCCCGGACCGGTCCCCTGACGGCCCCTTAGGGGATGTCACAGGTCGGCCGCAAAGCCCGGCCCGGACGCCTGGGCCGGGCACGCCACTCTGCGGGACCGGGTACGTTCGTTGACGTGGCTGGATTCAGGATCGGACGTGGGGGCCGGGACAACCGCACCCCCCAAGGACAGCAGGCGCCGCAGGGACCGTCGTACGGACACGGGCGGCCCGCAGGCCCGTCGTACGGGCAGGGACAGCCCGGGGGACCGTCGTACGGGCAGCGGGGACCGTCGTACGGCCATCCTCCGGCGCCGCAGCCGCCGTACCCGCAGCCGGGGCCGTCCCGCGGCTACCCGGGACAGGCCGAGGACGGCCCGGAGTACTTCGGCGACGGCGGCTACCCGGGCCAGGGCCCGGGCGGCGCCCGGGACCCGTACGCGGCGAACAACCCGGGCCACACCCAGGCCTTCTCGATCGACGAAGCCTCCGGCTACACCCAGGGCGAGACCTACCACGTCGGCTCGGCCGCGCCCTCGGGTCCCGTCGGCCCGCCCCTGCACTGGAAGGAACTCCTGCGGGGCATCGTCCTCGCCCCCGACCCGACCTTCCTGCGCATGCGGGACTACACGATGTGGGCCCCGGCCCTCATCGTCACCTTCCTCTACGGCCTGCTCGCCGTCTTCGGCTTCGACGGCGCCCGCCGGGACGCGATCAACGCGACGCTCTCCAACGCGGTCCCGATCGTCCTGATCACCGCCGTGGCGATGGTGCTGAGCGCCCTCATCCTGGGTGTGGTCACCCACACCCTGGCCCGCCAGCTCGGCGGCGACGGTGCCTGGCAGCCCACGGTGGGCCTGTCCATGCTGATCACATCCCTCACGGACGCCCCGCGCCTGCTCTTCGCCATGTTCTTCGGCGGCGACGCCGGCTTCGTCCAGCTGCTCGGCTGGGCCACCTGGGTCGCGGCGGGCGCCCTGCTGACCCTGATGGTCTCCCGCTCCCACGACCTGCCCTGGCCGAAGGCGCTGGGCGCATCGGCGCTCCAGCTGATCGCGCTGCTGTCGATAGTGAAGCTGGGCACGTTCTAGAAGAGCGGCCAAAAGACTGGAAGAACTGCATGTGAAAGGGGCCCCCGGCACAGCCGGGGGCCCCTTTCTTGCTCTTCGTCTTCTTCCGTCCTGCTCGCTCTCAGGCGTCCAGCACCTGTCCGGCCCGCTTCACCACGGGCGGCTCGACGCTCCACGGGAAGTTGATCCACTCATCGGTCCGCTTCCACACGTACTCGCACTTCACGAGGGAGTGGGACTTCTCATAGATCACGGCGGAGCGCACCTCGGCGACGGTGTCGAGGCAGAAGTCGCGCACGAGCTTGAGCGTCTTGCCGGTGTCCGCGACGTCGTCGGTGATGAGCACCTTCTTGTCGGAGAAGTCGATGACGTTCGGGACCGGGGCGAGCATGACGGGCATCTCGAGGGTCGTCCCGACCCCGGTGTAGAACTCGACGTTCACCAGGTGGATGTTCTTGCAGTCGAGGGCATAGGCGAGCCCGCCGGCGACGAACACACCCCCGCGCGCGATGCTGAGCACGATGTCGGGCTCGTACCCGTCGTCGGCGATGGTCTGCGCCAGCTCGCGGATGGCGCCGCCGAACCGCTCGTAGGTCAGATTTTCCCGCACGTCACTCATGTCGTTGCCGCTCACACCTGGGTCCGATGGAAGTTCTGGAAGGACCGCGAGGCCGTCGGCCCGCGCTGCCCCTGGTACCGGGAGCCGTAGCGCTCGCTGCCGTACGGGAACTCGGCAGGCGAGCTGAGCCGGAACATGCACAGCTGGCCGATCTTCATCCCCGGCCAGAGCTTGATCGGCAGGGTGGCGAGGTTGGACAGCTCCAGGGTCACGTGGCCGCTGAACCCCGGGTCGATGAACCCGGCGGTGGAGTGCGTGACGAGCCCGAGCCGCCCCAGCGAACTCTTCCCCTCGAGCCGCGAAGCAAGATCATCGGGCAGGGAGATGACCTCATACGTGCTGGCCAGCACGAACTCCCCGGGATGCAGGATGAACGGCTCATCCCCCTCGGGCTCGACCAGTCGCGTCAGATCGGCCTGCTCGACCGAGGGGTCGATGTGCGGGTACCGGTGGTTCTCGAACACCCGGAAGTAACGGTCCAGCCGTACGTCGATGCTCGACGGCTGCACCATGGTTTCGTCGTAGGGATCGATCCGTACCCGCCCGGCGTCGATCTCGGCCCGGATGTCCTTGTCTGAGAGAAGCACGTCCCGAGGATACGCAAGGCGCGCGGAGCCTTGACAATCGTGACGGCTCCGCGCGCCTTTCGATCTTGCAGCGTCCAGCCCGCTACCGCTTCTGCAGGGCGACCGGCACCACACTGCGGAGCCGGGCACACCGTGGACACCTCAGCAGCCGGCCGGGGCCGAGCCGCTCGGCCTGCTGCATCGGGAACGAAGCGGCGCTGAAGACGTGCCCGTCCGCACAGCGAACGACGGTGCGTTCCATCAAATCCCTCAAGTCCCTTCCCCAAGAGCCGCGTCCGGCTTGCTGCCCTGACGACAAAAGCCACATTACGGGATCAAAGAGACGACTCTCCAGGAGACTCTCCGGCCCCACCCGGACCCTCTCCCACCCCTCCACGGTACGCCCCAACTCGGTTCCCCCGCAGGGGGATCCGGTGCCTCCACCACGCCCGGCTCTCGTGATCCACACACGGGGGGTCGGCGATGAGGTACAGTGAGCGAGCGTTCGGACATCAACTCCTCCGGAGCCGATTCGTCCGTCTTACGCGGGTGTAGTTTAATGGTAGAACATCAGCTTCCCAAGCTGAGAGCGCGAGTTCGATTCTCGTCACCCGCTCCACGATTAAGGCCCAGGTCAGAGACCCGGGCCTTTTTGGTGTCCGCTGTGATCAGTCGTCGCGTGCCAGATTCGTGCCAGAACGCTGATCGTCCGGCTTGTCCGGCGGGTCATCTGGCACGGCCGCAGCTTCCTGGCGTGCCTTGCGCACGGTCGCGTCGAGTCCGGCAGCAACTTCCTGCTGTCGGTCGTCGTCGGAGTGCTGGTAGATCAGTGCGGCTTTCTCCGAGGACTGCCCGGCGCGGACCATGGTGTCCTTCAGTGTCGCGCCGGAGCGCGTCGACAGGGTGTGTCCGGTGTGACGAAGGTCGTAGAACCGGAAGCCCTCGGGCATGCCGACGACGGCGCGAGCCTTGCGCCATTTCCGGCCGAAGGAGCTCCGGCGGAACGCAGCGCCCTTCTCGCCGAGGAAGACGAGCCCATCCGGTCCCTTGCCCGCGTACAGCTCCATGTGGATGCGCAGCTCAGGCCGGAGGAATTCCGGCAGGAACACGGTTCGGGTCCCCGCCTCCGACTTGGTGTCGCCGGGCGCACGTCGGCCGTTCGTACGCTCCGGCTCAGCGAGGCGCACGGTGACCTTCAGCGCCGGGACGTCGACGTCCCGGCGGCGGAGCCCGGCCAGTTCTTCCGGCCGGAGCGGACCGTATGCGCCCAGGTAGACCATGAGGCGCCAGCGCGGGCCGATGTTGTCGGCAAGCGCGTCAACCTGCGCCACGGTCGCGATCCGGCGTTCGGCTGCCTTTTCCTTGCCCGCGCCCTTGATCCGGCACGGGTTGCGCCTGATCAGTTCGTCGTCAACCGCCGTTTCCATGATGCTCTTGAGCAGCCGGTACGCCTTGGCGATCGCGGTCTTGGCGCCGGTGGTCTGTAGCCGCTCAGTACGCCAGGCACGGACCCGCGGCGGGGTGATCTCGTCCAGGTCGTCACCCTCGAAGGTCGGCAGGATGTGGCTGTCCAGGAGCCAGCGGTACAGGTCACCCGTGAGGGCGCCGAGTTCCCGGTCCTCAACCCACTTGTCGGCGTACACCTTGAAGTTGACCGCTCCGACCTCCGGGTCGCGCCAGTCGCCGTTCTTCACCTCGGTCTGCTTCTCGGCAAGCCAGTCGTCGGCGTCGCCGATCGTCTCGAAGGTCTCCGGGGCCGGGCGCATGATCCCGTCCGGACCCGGATAGCGCGCCTGGTACCGGCCGGAGGGAAGCCGCCGGATCGCACCGAAGCGCCGCCGCCTGCCTTTGCTGTTGGCCATCAGGCAGCCCTCCGATAGCGGCCACGTCGAGCCACCAGAGGCGTCACCGTGCGAGCGGCGATGTACTCCTGCACCACTGCTTCGCGGATGAAGACCCGTCGACGGTCCTTGACGTACTCGATGCGCCGTTCCTCGATGAGACGACGCACGTAGCGCTCGCCTCCCAGCACCTCAGCGGCTTCCCGCACGGTGAGGAGCCGATCCATGCTCACCACTCCCCCTCTGCGTCCAGGTGGCGCCTGTCGGCCAGTGCCTCACGGGCCGTTTCGCGGTTGGCTTGGATGCCCCGCGCGATCGTCGCGGCCAGGGCGGATTCGCCGGGCGTGTGGCCGTGTCCGGCGTACTGCCAGTCGGCCAGGATGAGCACGGTTTCCGGCTCGCGGTCGTCCAGGCCGAGCGCTTCGCGTTCCTGCGTGGCGCGGAAGTCGGCGCGGGCCTGGCGGAGTGCGCCAAGCGTCGTGGAGTAGCGGCGGGACTTCGAGCTGAAGTGGCCGCGGAAGCCAAGCATGTGAGCCCAGGCCCACAGGCGCCGGTCCGGGTACAGCTCATCCAGGTCACGGCAGGCGGTGATCAGTCGGCGGGCGTGATCGGGGACGCCGTGGCGGTCGAGTTCGGAGAGTTCGCCGATCCGGCGGTCTAGGGTCCCGGTCGTCTCGGCGGCCTTGGTGGCGTACTTGGCGACGTACGCGGCAACCGCCTGCTCGGTGATG
Organism: Streptomyces cellostaticus; assembly: GCF_001513965.1. Taxonomy (GTDB): domain Bacteria; phylum Actinomycetota; class Actinomycetes; order Streptomycetales; family Streptomycetaceae; genus Streptomyces; species Streptomyces cellostaticus. The sequence continues at coordinate 130,641 of NZ_KQ948032.1, forward strand.
TCGGAGCCGTCACCGAACGCCTTCACGGGCCGGACGTCGAGTTGTCGGCCCCACTGGAACGTACGGGCGGGCTGGTCCCCGGCGGTGGGCACGCTGACGCTCGTGTAGGCGTGCGTGACGGCAGCGCGGATCGCATCCGTGAGAAGCCCGGCCGACGCCCAGGACGGGGGCGGGGACTCGGGTCCCTGCGGACCGTCGAGGCGGATCACGGCGTGAAAGTGGACGGCGCCGCGCTTCTGGAACTCGGCGACCTTTCCGTACGACACCCGGCATGCGTCGGCGAGTTCGCGCTGTGTCAGTCCGGCACGCTTAGCGATCTCGCGGCGGAGCCGGTTGGTGAAGCGCATCCACAGCTCACCGGCATGGTTGTTGAAGAGGACGGCGCCCGCGTAGTCGTACGTGGCCGGGTCCAGGGCCGTGCCGAGGACCGGGTCATCCGGGGCGTGCCGTACGCCGCAGCGGCAGACGCCGCGGTCGGGCCGGTTGTGGACCGGGCCGAACGAGGGCGCGGTGAAGGTGGCGAAGACTCGGGGGTGATCGCGCACGGTCGCCGGGATGTCCTTGTCCGGGTCACCGGCGAGCCCGGCGCGGATCAGGTGATAGGTGTCCCCGGCGTAGGTCCAGGCGCAGGCCGGGCAGCGGGAAGCGCGCCGGTTGCCGCAGGCTACGCGGAGCCGTCCGCCGGGCTCGCCCTCGGTGCTGTAGCGGTGCAGTACCTCGCCGGTCGTCTTGTCCTTGTGCAGGACCCAGCCGCGCAGGTGGATCGGGTCGGCGCAGCCGCCGGTGCGCTTGATCTGGTCCTGCCAGCGGTCGAAGCCGGGAAGCCCGGCCACCCGGAGGAGATCCCCCAGGGTGGTCGGGTCCAGGCCCGCGAAGGTCGCGGTGTCGGTCACGCGCGACCCCCGGCGAGCTGGGCGACGCGGGCGGACACGGTGCCGGTGCCGCGGCAGGTCTGGCAGTCGACGCTGATCGTGTGCAGGTGGCCGCGGGCGTCACGGCCGCCGGAGGTTACCGCAGCGGAGGCGAAGCCGTCGCAGTCCGGGCAGATGCGGGCCGGGGCGGGGGCGCGGTCGGTCATGATGGGGATTCCTTCCGGTTCTGTGGATCGGACAGGGACGGCGCCCGGGCGGCGGATGCTTGGCGGTATCAGGGCCGCCCGGGGGCCGGTCAACGTCGCTTGGCCTCGGTGGCGATGAGCGAGCGGACGACGAGCGCGCACACCGCGACCGAGGCGGCCGTCACGGCGACGGCGAGGAGCATGGAGACCAGGACGGCGCCGACGACGAGCACGACGGCCGTGCCGCCGCCGACGACGGCGACCAGGGCGCCGGGGGTGAGCTGGATCGTGGGCCGGGACGACGCCGGGGCCGGGGCCGGGGCCGTCGGAGCTGGCGGCGGGGTCTGAGCACTCGGGACGACGGCGGTCGGCTCGATGAGGGCGGGCGGAGTGACCAGGCCGGTCGGCGTCGGGTTGGTGGGCACCTTGGGGCGGAGCATCGGTGATCTCCCTTCTGGGGTGGTTACTTGGCGATGGAGTCGACGGCGGGGGCAAGGAAGCTGTCGGCGATGAGGTAGCCGCCCAGGAGCAGGACGACGACCAGCCACAGCGGCGGGCGGGTGAGCTTGATCCCGAGGTAGGCGACGACGGCGACGACGAACCAGAGCGGCAGGCTCATGACGTGATCTCCCTTGTGGTCAGCGGGCGTTGCAGCGGTGGCTTTGGGCGGCGAGCTCCGCGGCGGCGGCGCTGAGGTATTCGGCGGACCAGTCGCAGCCGGGCGCGGTGCAGGCGGTCGCGTGGGCCTCGCGGCCGTGGCGGTCGGTGAAGGTGCCGACCTGTACCGGGCCGATGCGGCGGACGTCGCGGAAGCGGTAGCGGGGCATGGGTGGTTCTCCTCTCAGGCGAGTTGAGCGGCGATGGCGGTAGCCATCGGGTCGGGGACACCCAGGCGGGCGCGGAGGGTGTCGGTGTCGATCGGGCCGCCGGTGCGGGCGCGGTGGTCGTCGGCGACCTTGCGGGCGTAGGTGAGCAGTGCGTCAGGGACCTGAGGAGCCGGAGCCGGGTCAGCCACCGGCAGGGCCGGGGCGTCCTCGGTTTCGAGGGCGGCGGCAGGCTCCGGAGCGGGAGCCGGGTCGGGTGCGGGGGCCGGGGCTGCGGGCGCCGGCGGAACCGGCACCCGGTCCCCGGCCGACTTGGGCGCGGGCGAGTGGGCGAGCAGGGTTCCGCCCATGAAGGCCAGCGCGGGCCAGGCGGCGACCAGGATCCGCAGCCAGGCCGGAACCTCACCCAGGTCGAGGAGTCCGGCGGTGGCGACGTTGGCGCCGAGCGAGGCGACCAGGGCGATCAGGAACCAGCACCAGGCCAGCCGGGACGGGCCGTCCGAGCGGAGCCGTCGCCATGCGGCGACCAGGAGCAGGTCAACGCTGATCGGGTAGGCCCAGGCTTTCCAGCCGGACTGTCCGGCCGCGGCGGCAAGGTCGTGCAGGTGGGCGAAGGACAGGGCACCGGCGATCACGGCCTGTACGAGCACGGCATCCGGGCGGATTGAGCGGGTCATGTCCTCACCTCCTTCAGGGAGTTGGGCCAGGACGGGGCGGGGATCGAGTCCGGCCGCCCGGTCCCGGCGGGTTCAGGCGGTTGGGGCTTCGCCGGTGCCCAAGCAGGTCAGGCACAGGGCCTCCTGTCGGTCGTCGCTCACGCGCTTGCGGCGACCGCCGACCTGGAAGGACTCCAGGATTTGCCCGTTCTGGCAGTCGGGGCAGGGCTGTTTCTTGGGCTTGCGGCTGGTCGTCTTCCGTGCGGCCATGGCGTTCTCCTTCGGGCATGGCTCAGGTAGGGACCTGGCGCGATGCGGTCGCGCCAACCGATGGAGCGGGGAGGGTTCAGGCGGTTTCCGCGGCGAGTTCGCGGGCGTCCTCGGGGACGGTCGTGCGATGGGGGCGGAACGGAGCCAGGGTGGGGATATCCGGCGTCAAGTGCGCGTTGTCCGCGCAGGCCTTGACCGCTTCGTGGAGCGAAACGAACGGGGAACGGATGCGAGCCCAGCCACCGGTCAGCAGGCCGATCACGGCAGTGCCGGGACGGTTCGCGGCGATCGATGTTGCCGCACCGACCGCGCGGGGGCTGACGTCGGCGAGCGCCATCTTCGCGGACGCTTCATCGTTGACACGGTGGGCAACACGGCCAGTGAGCTGAGCCCGCAGCGCGGTGGCGCCGGTGCCGAGTTCGGAGCCGAAACGCTGCCCGCAAACCTCCAGGTAGATGCCCGCGGCGCGGCCGAGCTGGGCGAGGCGGACCAACTGGGTGACCATGTGATCCCGGCGCTTCTCGTCTGCCTTACTGGAGATCAGGAAGAGTTCCGCCACCTCGTCGATGACCATGACCAGCGGCACCGGCCGGATGTCCTCCGGCAGGCCCCAGATGTCTGAGGTGATCGAGTCCAGCGGGGTGCCAGGCGCCAGGTGCTGAGCCGCGCGGATCAGCTCATAGCGGCCGGTCATCTCCTGCACCATCGCGTCCAGCAGTTCGGCCGCCTGCTCGGGGGTGCAGGCCAGCGCGGACAGTCGCCGGGCGAACGGTGCCAGCTCCACACCCCACTTGCAGTCGATCCCTGCCAGCGCGACCGGCTGAGCCGCCAGGCCCTTGACCAGTCCGCGCAGGTAGACGGACTTGCCGGACTCGGTGGCACCGATCACCAGCTCATGCGGGCTGGTGCGGAAGTCCCGCATGTGCGCCGAGCCGTCAGCGCGCAGCGCCACCGGCACCTGAAGCAGCTTCGCGGGCAGCTTGCTGGGCATCGTCACCTTGCGCAGCACGTCGTAGCCGATCAGCCGGACTTCCAGCGTTCCCGGCTGGAGTGCCCGGACCTGGACACCATGAGCCCGCCAGGCGTGACGGAGCCGTTCGGTGGCAGCGTCGAAGTCCTGGACGTCCTGGCCGGGCTGCATCTTCAGCCGAAGGACCAGGCCGGAGCGGGTGACCCGTATCCGGCGGAGCCTCGGCGTCATGCGGCCGGGTTGCCGGTTGGTGGCCGCGGCCAGCCACAGGCGCCAGCGGGTCGGCGCCTCGGTCAGGCCGCACGCCTCCATCACGGACTTGAGCGTGATCACGATGCGGGCGACGGTGACCAGCCAGCCGCAGGTCAGCCAGTACGAGGCCGGGTGCTGCCAGCGCAGCCACCCGAGCCCGGCAGCGGCCAGCGCCAGGACGATCAGCGTCGTGAGCTGAAGTCCAGTCATGGCGTTCAGCCCTTGGCGTTCGCGGAGACGGTGAGCGCGGTGACCGCGGCAGCGCGGAAGGCGATGCCGTGACGCTTCTGGCCGTTGAACTCGTTCTCCCACGGCCGCCCCACCAGGCCGGTCAGCGCGACCGGGGTGCCCATCACCAGCTCGCCCGTGATGCCGGGCTCCGGGACGGTGATGGACAGGATCTCCACCTCGTCGTTCGCCGCGAACATCACGTCCACGGCCATCAGGGTCGCGCCGGTCTCGGCGTCCATGGCGATCTCGCCGGTACGGCGGTCCTTGACCTTGGGCTGCGGGGTCTTGGCGACCATCACGGTCGCGGCGGAGGTGTCGACGGGAATCTGACGCACAGCAGATCACTCCTCTACAGAGGCTGGACTCCGCCACTCATGTATATGAGTGACATGAAGAAGAGTGCCTGACTCCTATACATGAGTCAACCCGCCGCGAAGAAGAACTTGCGACGGGTTGCGGGGAGTTGAGCGCGCGTCAGTCGGCGGCGGGGATCCGGTACTCGAAAACGAACTGGTCAGCGGCCATGAGCGTGTCGCAGACCTCTACCACGAGACCTTCAGTCGTACGAGCCTCGCGGATTAGGTGGACCACCGGCGCACCGGGGCTGAGCGCCAGCTCGGACGCCTCAGCTTTGGAGGCCGGACGCGCTTGCAGCGTCTCGACGAACTCGGCGAACTCGTGCCCGTGGTCTTCGAGTCGGGCATAGATGCCGCCACCGCCGGGGTTCTCGGCAAACAGCTCCGGGATTTCCTTCACGACGTCCCACGGGAGGTACGACGTCGCAGTCTCGACGGGAGTGCCGTTGCGGAAGTAGAGGCGCCGCCGGGCGAGCACCTGGGCGCCGACGGGGACGCCCAACCGCTGGGCGGCATCCTTGGGGGCCTCCATGGGCCCGATGTAGAGAACGCTCACTTTGGCCGTTGCGCCGGACTGCTCGGACTCGGCAAGGTACGCGGCCTTGCCGCCCTGCCGGAGCGAGCGCCGGAAGCGATCTGAGGAGCGATGCCGTACCGGCGGCCGATCCTTCACGATCGATCCCTTGCCGTGCCGGGTCTCGACGAGCCCGCTCGCGCGCACCTCAACCATGGCCTTGCGGATCGTGCCGCCGGAGACGCCGTAGCGCTCGACAAGCTCTGACTCACTCGGCACCATTTCACCAGGCCTGAGGATGCCCGCCCGGATCTGCTGCACGATCTCCTCGGCGATCTGTACGTACCGAGGTACGGACCTCTCACCTCCTACTGCGGTTCCCATAGTCCTTCTCTTCCTCCTATGCTCCTGTACATGAGTAACAGCGCCCAAGCCACCCGGTCAACGCCGCGCCACTCCGTATCTGTCGCGGGGGCGGTCGTTCGCGATGATGGGCGGCTCTTGGCGATCCGGCGCGCGGACAACGGAACGTGGGAGCTTCCCGGCGGAGTGCTGGAAATCGAAGAGGCGCCGGAGGAAGGGGTACGACGCGAGGTACTCGAAGAGACCGGCGTTCATGTCGATGTGGCCGAGCTGACTGGGGTCTACAAGAACGTCTCGCTCGGTGTCGTCGCCCTGGTCTTCCGATGCAAGCCGACCGGGGGCAATGAGCGCACGTCTGACGAGTCGTCGGCAGTCGAATGGCTCACGCCCACTGAAGTGACCGAGCGGATGACCGAGGTCTACGCAATCCGTCTCCTGGACGCCCTGGACGGTGGAGGCCCGCATGTACGCAGCCACGATGGCCGCCGCTTGATCCCGGCGCGGTAGCACTTTCCCTACATCATCAAGGGCCCGCGCACGGCGCGGGCTGGCCCCTTGGGCCTGGCCCTCTGCGCCTTCGGCGCCCGGGCCTGGCCCCTGGGGCCGCATTCTCACTGCGGCCCAGATGTGGGGAAACCCTCCGGGGCCGGGGCGGTCGGCTCCACGGCTTTACCCACCTCCCCGGTCCGGGTCCCGCGTCGAGCAAGACCAGGGGGCCACTCGTGCTAATTGCGGTCAGGCCCAAAGCCTGCCCGAGTTGCCAACTAGCGTACGGCCCCCTGATCATGCTCGACCCCAGACCGGGCAGGCCACCGGCCAAAGCCGCTCCGCCGACCTGGTGCGCACGTGCCACATGCGTGCCAGAACAGGCGGGGAACAGCGGGGAATCACGGGGCAAGCGGCGGTGCGGCGAGAGTCGATGATCAGGACGTTTCAGCACGTCAGAGGCGGGATTACCCTCTGGATCACATCAGCTTCCCAAGCTGAGAGCGCGAGTTCGATTCTCGTCACCCGCTCCAGAGAGAAACCCCAGGTCGGTGGCCTGGGGTTTGTTTGTTGTCTAGGGCAATTTGGACGACGCCGTTGCCACGGTGGACGGCTGCAGCCCTCCGGTCCGGCCAAAGGGAGGACTTGGCAGCCCAGGTCCGCCTGGCCCCGGCTGGTTGTGGCCCGGAGTGCCTAGGCTGGCACCGCACGGAAGGGCGGTGCCAGGGCTGCCGACTCTCGGACCAGGGCCGCGATCGAGGAGCGCTGGCGGGCCTCGGAACGCGGGGACACCGAAGCCGAGCACGCCATCTACGCCACGGACGCGCTCCTGGACTACCCGCAGTCAGGTGAGCGGTTCCGGGGCCGCGCGACGATCTCCGCGCAACGTGGCGGCCACCCTGCCGACCGACACTTCACCGTCCAACGGATCACCGGCCATGCGAATCTGTGGGTGAGCGAATGCCTCATCACCAACGGTGTGCCTTCGTACTCGGTGAGCATCATGGAATTCGCTGACCAGCATGTGGTGCACGAGACGCAGTACTTCGCCGACCCCTTCGGCGCGCCGGCCTGGCGGGTCGCGCTCGCGGAGGCGATGCCTGGCCGGACCATCGCCGGAGCCTGATTCGTGGCCGCCTCGAGTCAATCGGGTGACCAGCCTGTCGCTTTGCTGAAGTCCCAAGAACTCCTCTTGGGATGACTTCAAGCGCCTCCAGCAGATGAGCACACATGCCAAGGTGAGGAAGGCTTCATGGATGCCGTCGTGGATCTCCCAGCGGATCCGCAGGCGACGAAACCAGTGCAGGTGGGCGAACGCGCGCTCCACGCCCCAGCGTTGGGTGCCGAGTCCGGAACCATGCTCGGTGTCGCGCCGGGCTATCAGCGGTTGCACGCCGAGGTCTCGGGCAGCTCGGCAGCGATGTCGCGCGACCGCGGCCACCACGCACCCTCCAGGACACCTTCCCGCGACTCCGTCGTCTCCAGCCGGAGGAGGGCGCACCCCGGCCGTACGGTCCGGTGAACGCCGCTCGGCAGATGCAGGGAATCAGGGGGTGAATCGGAGCCGGTCGTGAGGACCACCCGTCTTTGGGAGCCGGTGCGAACACGGGACTCGCCTCGCCCCTCCCACGCTACTCCCCGTGCCCCCGGAATCTCCGGGATCCACCTGACTGACGAATCACCGTCGTCTGGACGTCGCCCAAAGCGTCCGCCACCGCGGGACGAGGTCGCGCGCTGCCCTGCGGAGGTGGCTGCCGGCCACCGGCCGTCGCGCTCTTCGCGGGGATGTGGTCTTTGTTGCAGTACAGGAGTCTCAGGCGCGTTCGCCGTTGTGCCATCCGCCGACGACGGTGGCAGCGGCACATCTGCCGTCGAGGGAGGTCACAGGGCTGTAGGCGGAAGCGCACGACAGGAAAGCCGCGTCCACGGAGAGTAATATCTGTGCCCGTGAAATGAGGAATAGGTGCAGGGTACGGCGAGTATTTTTCGACCGCCCTGCGGAGCAGAATTATCGACCCCGCAAGGCCGATCGCACCGTGCTACTGTCGAACTCAGTTGCAGGTGTGGTTGCCAGAAGGTTTTTCCGACGGCTGATCATCACGGCGACACGGAATGCGCACAGTGCGTATTCCTGTACACCGCCTCCGAAGGAGAAACAACATGGCTACTGGCACTGTGAAGTGGTTCAACGCGGAAAAGGGCTTCGGCTTCATCGAGCAGGACGGCGGCGGCCCCGACGTCTTCGCCCACTACTCGAACATCGCTGCCCAGGGTTTCCGCGAGCTGCTGGAAGGCCAGAAGGTCTCGTTCGACATCGCGCAGGGCCAGAAGGGCCCGACGGCCGAGAACATCGTTCCCGCCTGACGCACCGGCACTGACGCATACTTCGCAGCTGGGGCCCGCACCTTGGGGTGCGGGCCCCAGCTCGCTTTATTCCCAGGGCGATTCTGCCCTGTCTTTTTCGGCTCGTTCTCGCGATTCTGCGCCGCTCATTCTGCTGCGGAAATTCCTTGATACGTGCCCACATCGAGGAAGGTTCCGCATGAACCGCACACGTACCACTCGCGCACGCCCCAATCGCACATACGACCGATTCGGAGGAAGCGCTGCTGCGGGCCGCTCCGGCGTTCCGCACCTCTCCAGTGGTTACGGAAACCGACAGCCCGCGGGGGCCGATTTCGCGCTGCCGAAGACGGTCAGGCCCGCGTTGCCCGCTGTCGAGTCGTTCGCCGGTCTCGCCATGCCGGCGCCGTTGCTGGCCACGCTCGGCCATGAAGGCGTGACCGTACCGTTCCCGATCCAGGCGGCCACCCTGCCGAACTCCCTGGCCGGCCGCGACGTACTCGGTCGCGGCCGCACCGGCTCGGGCAAGACCCTCGCCTTCGGCCTCGCAGTACTGGCCCGTACGGCGGGCCGGCGTGCCGAGCCGCGTCGGCCGCTGGCCCTGATTCTCGTCCCCACCCGTGAGCTGGCCCAGCAGGTCACCGACGCGCTCGCTCCCTACGCCCGCTCCGTGAGCCTGCGGCTCGCCACCGTCGTCGGCGGAATGTCCATCGGCAGGCAGGCCGGTGCGCTGCGGGCCGGCGCGGAGGTGGTCGTCGCGACGCCCGGTCGGCTCAAGGACCTCATCGACCGGGGCGACTGCCGGCTCGCCGACGTCGGCATCACCGTGCTCGACGAGGCCGACCAGATGACCGACATGGGCTTCATGCCCCAGGTCACCGCCCTGCTCGACCAGGTGCGCCCCGAGGGCCAGCGGATGTTGTTCTCGGCCACCCTGGACCGCAACGTCGACCTGCTGGTCCGTGGCTACCTGACCGACCCGGTGGTGCACTCCGTCGACCCGTCGGCCGGTGCCGTCACCACGATGGAGCACCACCTACTCCACGTGCACGACGCGGACAAGCACCGCACGACCACCGAGATCGCGGCCCGGGACGGCCGGGTCATCATGTTCCTGGACACCAAGCACGCCGTGGACCGGCTGACCAAGCACCTGCTGAGCAGCGGTGTCCGCGCCGCGGCCCTGCACGGTGGCCGGTCCCAGCCGCAGCGCACCCGGACCCTGGCGCAGTTCAAGGACGGTCACGTCACCGTCCTGGTGGCCACCAACGTCGCGGCCCGCGGCATCCACGTCGACAGCCTCGACCTGGTCGTCAACGTGGACCCGCCCAGCGACCACAAGGACTATCTGCACCGTGGCGGCCGTACGGCCCGCGCCGGGGAGTCCGGCAGCGTCGTCACCCTGGTGACCCCCGGCCAGCGCCGCGGCATGACCCGGCTGATGGCTTCGGCCGGCATCACCCCGCGCATCACCCCGGTCCGCTCGGGCGAGGCGGAGCTGAGCCGCATCACGGGTGCCCAGGCGCCCTCCGGGGTCCCTGTGGTCATCACCGCACCTGTCGTGGAACGCACCCGCCGCGCGCCTTCGCCGTCCGGGGACCGCCGGGGCCGCACCGGCCAGGGCCGACCCGTCGGCGCGGGGGTGCGCCGCAGGGCACAGCGGCGGCCCGGCAACGACTCGACTGCTTAGGCCGGCGCAGTCCCCGGAGCCCCGTTGGCCTCCCGGAAGCCGCCGTGGTCTCCCGGGGCCGAAGGCCGCCAAGCCGACCAGCCCTTACCGAAGGAGACACCCTTGACGCCAGCGCGGACGCAGTACCGCAGGCCGGACCACCCCACCCCCGTGTCCGTGGTGAACGACAGCGAAGGGCACGGGCCTCGGGTATGTGACGACATGACCGTCGAGGTGGCTCTGGCCGTCATGGCGAGTGCCCGGGTCGAGTACCTGACCGTGTGCGACGGGGACGACGAGAGCACAGGCTTGGTCACCCGGCTCCGGCTCGCCGTTCTCCGCGACAGTTCCGCGTACACGGACCGGATCCGTCTGCGGGACGTCCTCGACGCACCACTGCCCTCACCCGGCAGCCGCTCGGGCGGCGTCGGTGAGTACGGCCGGGTTCCGGGCGTACCCGCCCTCGCGTGCTGATCCGTCTCGCCCCGGGCGGCCCGTTCTCCTTCTCCCCGCGATTTCTCCCCTGTGAGGCATCATGCGCTGTGTCATCGCCCGGTACCCGTTCGACCTGACCAGGACCGGGGTTCTGGCCTCGATGAAGGGCGTCAGGCCCGAGCTCGTCACGGGGGCGTCCGTGACCATCGGCCGCCGCCGCTACCCCGTCAAGCAGGTGGGCCAGGTCATCACGCGACAGGACCCCCGTGACTTCACCGCCGACGAGGTCGTGCGGGCCATGACACGCCTCGGCTTCACCTGCCACGACCGCCCCGAGGGCGCGCCCGTGGGCGAGGGTGGACCCACTCTCCTCCACACCGCGTCCGCACTGCTCGGTGGCACCGGCCCCGTGGCCGTGTGAGGACGGGCGGGAGACCGCCCTCAGGATCCCGGTGGGGGCCCTGCCGACGCGCGTCGGCAGGGCCCCCACCGCTGTGTCGCCGTCCGCTCGGAAAGCGCCGGCCGGGCAACGGGGCGGAGGCAGCGTCTCACCGGTCGAAGTGGATGAGATCTCCTACGGTCCATGCGCTGACGTCCTTGATCGCGACTCGGTACATGCCGCCCGTCTCCGGGATGCCGAGGCTGCCCTGCAGGATCCGAGCGAGATGAAAGTGCAGATGCGTGGGCGCCTCGCCGCGACCGGGCCGGTTCCCTCGCGGACCGCACGCAAAGACGTCCGAGAACGGGCGGAGACGGTCCGAGTCCTTCAGGACCTCCGCCACCCGCTCCCTCCACACGGCCTCCGGAGCCAGCCGGCCGGTGATGACGGCGCCGCCGACGACCACGGTCAGCGACATCTGATTGCTTCGCTCGGACTCCACCGCGGCGGAGATGGCGACGAGCAGCTCATCAGGGTTCGACATGACAGCACAGCTTATTCGGCCCACCTGTATCAAGAACCGCCCGTGGGGCCGAAGCAGTTGCGCGCTCGGCAGGAGGCGGCTTCCGCCAACCGGTGAGGCCCGATCGCGGCAGGCTTCTTCCTTCACCAGAAGGGTGAAATCTGCTTTTGCATGAGTAGATTTTCGTTCCTGACATGGGTATGCTTCTTCTCGTAGACACGGTCGACGAGACCCGCCAGACACGAACTGGCGGGTGGCTGAGTACGAAGTACGCAGGTCAGTGCGGCTCTCGAGCCTCGAAGCCAGAGTGTTCTCAGAACGGGTGACGGGACTGAGAGCCGCACTGGGCGGCTCGCACGTCGAGGAGCTGCCAACAGCAGTACCGGTTCACTCAGTGGTTGGTTCAGAGAGGAAGGGAGGAGCAGACGCCATCAGGATCGCCCGGCCCGAGAAGCACTCGGCCCGGGTACCGCAAGACCCCGGAATGGATGGTGGTCCCCGGTCAAGCAGCTGCGATCCCCCCGCACCCCCCTCTACGGGTCGGCTAGCGGAAACAGAAGGTCGGCACAGCAGTAGGGCCGACAGATGGTGTTCAATTTCCTCCGGGGCCCTGGTGCCGTACGCACCAGGGCCCCTCGACGCGTTGCACAACGAGGTGACATGACATCGGACAACCCCCTGAATGATCGTCTGGACGACGACGACTACCCCGCGTACACAATGGGCCGGGCAGCCGAGATGCTCGGCGCCACCCCGGCCTTCCTCCGGGCCATCGGTGAGGCTCGTCTGATCACTCCGCTCCGCTCGGAGGGGGGACATCGCCGGTACTCCCGCTACCAACTGCGGATCGCCGCGCGCGCCCGGGAGCTCGTCGACAAGGGGACTCCGATCGAGGCCGCGTGCCGCATCGTCATCCTCGAGGACCAGCTCGAGGAAGCGCAGCGGATCAACGCCGAGTACCGTCGTGCCGCCAGCGAATCGGCGGGCCGTGCCGGCTCCGACTCCGCCTGAACACGCGGGCGCGTGCCGTATCCGGAACGCCGTCTTGCGACCGAAGGAGAGCACGGCTCGGAAAGTCGCCGGTCCGCTGCTGCCGGACCGACGCCGCCCTCGCCTCCGGGAGGCGCACCCCGCCGGAAGGGCTGTGCACTCGCCAAGGGTCCCCGGGCATGTCGACGGAGACAGTGGCGCCAAGCGCAGAACCCGTTCGCGCAAGCGCTTCGGCCGGCGTCCTTCGACGCCGTGCCCACCGCGTGCCCATAAGAGCGGACGACCAGGGTCACCAGCGGTACCAACCGGCCCGTGCAACGGCGCAGGCGTATCCCATCCCCGCAGGTCAGCCGCCATGCGACTGTCCAAGCGCCGTCGCTTCCCAAGCTGAGAGCGCGAGTTCGATTCTCGTCACCCGCTCCAGATTGAAACCCCAGGTCAGCGGCCTGGGGTTTGTTTGTTGTCCGCTCTTACGGGCGCACTCTGGGCGCGGGCAGCACCAACGCCCGAGTCATAGGTGCGCGCGGCGCCTCGCACCGACCGGAGGGCATCATCTGCTCGGCTGGACCACCTTCTCCAGCCCCTCCGCGCCGACCCCGAGGGCTTCACCGTCTTCCCCGGGGTCCGTCAGCCCAGGTGATCAGGGCCGGGTCTCTGACCTGGGCGGGCGTCGCCTCACCTCTGGGGGGCGCAGTCGTAGAGGGTGAAGCTGCCGTCGGTGCGGACGCCGTAGGCGGTGGGCCGGATGCGGGTGCAGTGGGACTTCGCCCAGGTGGTGGCGGGAGTGGTGGGGCGCAGGGTGGTGAGCAGCGCATAGCGCAACTGGTGGGCGGTGACGAGGCTGCCGAGCTGCTGGGCGGTCGGGAAGGGAGTGCTGCCGGTGAAGCCGCCCATGACGAGGATGGGCTCGGACTTCGCGCGCAGTAGGGGCTCGGCGGTGTAGGCGGCCTGGGTGGCAAGCAGGTACTTCTCGCCGTGGCGGTGCGTGGTGAGGTAGTCGAGCAGGGCGGTGTCGCGGGCGCTGGGCCGGTCAAGCCCTCCCCTCCGCGGAGCGTGACGATGATGCTCGTGGTACGACTTGCCGACCGGACCGGCCATCGGCGAGGCGGCGGCGCCCGCGTAGAGCGGGTTGAGGCTGGAGACGGCCCAGCCGGCCGGTACGACCAGAGTGGCCGCGATCCCGGCGGCGAGGGCGGCGTGGATCTTCCGCGGGGAGGTGCGCGGCCCGCGACTCCACAGGCCCACCACGCCGCACAGCGCGAGCATCACGGCGACCGGCAGCAGCCAGGAGACGAATCGGGTCGGCCAGTCGAGCACCAGCGCCCACGCCGCCGTCAGCGCGATCGCCGCCGGCAGCGCCAGGTGTCGCCGGCCGGCCGCCTCGTGCTCCGCCTCGTACTCCGCCGCCGGCTCCGGCTCGTACTTCGCCTCGTACTCCCGGCGGAAGAGCGCGAGGCCGCCGCCGGTCAGCGCGGCGAGCGCCGGGGCGATGACGGCCGTGTAGTAGGCGTGGTTGCCGTTGGAGACGCTGAACACCAGTGCGTGCACGGCCAGCCAGCCACCCCACAGCAGAAATCCCGCGCGCGGCAGGTCGGTTCGCGGTCGGCCGGCGCGCCGGCCGACGCCCAGGACCGCGGCGAGCACGGCGAGCGGCAGCAACCAGGCGACCTGCGGGCCGACCGTGTCGTTGATCAGCATGTCCCAGCCGGTGTTGCCGGTGGTGCGGCTGGCGGCGGTGCCCGCGACGGCGCCGAACGCGGTGGGATCGCTGCTGAAGCGGCTCAGGCCGTTGTAACCGAAGACCAGGGCGAACGGATTGTTGTCGGACGTTCCGTCGAGGTACGGGCGGTCGGCGGCCGGTGTCGCCGAGGCGATGAACATCCAGGAGCAGGAGACCGCCAGCGCGACCGCCCCGCCCACCAGGACGCGCACAGCCCGGTGCAACGGCCTGCCGGGCGCGACGAGTTGGTACACGGCGGCGAAGACTGGCAGCACCAGCCACGCCTGCAGCATCTTCGCCTGGAAGGCGAGCCCGACCCAGATCCCGCAGGTGATCAGCGGCAGCAGCCGCTCGGTGCGCACCGCCTTCTGCAGTGCTCCGGCGGCCGCCACCAGGAGCAGAGTGAGCGCGGTGTCCGGGATGGTGGCACGGTTGAGCGCCACGGTGACCGGGGTGAGGGTGAGCGCCAGCGCGGCGATCAGCGCGGCGAACGGACCGGCCCAGGCCCGTACGATCCGGTGCAACAGCCATACGGTGAGCACGCCCTCGACGACCTGTGGAAGCGCGGCCGCCCAGGTGTGCGGGCCGAAGAGCCAGACGGAGACGGCGTCGGGCCAGAAGGCGCCGGGCAGCTTGTCGATGCTGATCGAACCGGCGGCGTCGAGCCCGCCGAAGAAGAACGCACGCCAGCTGCCGGCCATCGAGCGTATCGCCGCACCGTAGAAGGGGTGGAGCGCGGCCTGCCCGATGCCCCAGGAGTACAGCACCGTGGCGACGGCCAGTACCGCTGCGAGCGCCGGGCGCTCCCAGCGCGGGGCGTCCTCCGGCCGGCCGGAGCGGCGGTTCGCCGCGCGACGGCCTTGCTGCGCTCCGGTGGGCTGGGCGGCGGGGATGGCGGTCATGGCAGTGGTCCTCGGATCAGCAGGTCAGGTGAAGCGGCGGTGCACACGCGGCGGAGTCACAGGCGGCGGGCCGCCCGGAAGCCGCGGGCGTAGAAGTCGGTGCCGTCCAGCAGTGAGTGGCCCGACAGGTCACCCAGGGTGGGGCCGTTGGCGGCGGAGCGACTGGAATAGAAGCGGTGCCGGCCCTGGTCGTCGAGGCCCATGTACATGCCGCAGTGGTCGATGAAGTCCGGCCGGTCCTTGATGATGGCGAAGAAGACCAGATCGCCGGGTTGCAGGACGTCCAGGTCGGTGGCCTGCTGCTTGCCGGTGTGGGAGATCACCTGGCGGCCGGGACCGTAGGCGGCGATGGCGTAGGCGCGGCGCGGCAGACCGGTGCCCCGGGTGTTGGTGTTGTGGAGGGGTATGCCCATGCGGTAGCCCCACACCAGACGCTGGAAGCCGGAGCAGTCGACATCGCCGTAGCGGGCCTTCTCCGGCTGCACGCGCGTGCCGTCCGGGAAGGTCCAGTCAGTCCCCAGATAGTCGTAGAAGTCGGACTGCTCGTCGTGGAAGGCGAAGTCCAGCGGGTTGTTGACCGCGGCGTTGCGCGGCCCGAAGTGCGCGGTGCCCGCGTAGCGCACGCCGTCGGCGTTGTGCTTGTCGGGCGCCCCGGCGCTGCTGTACTGGAACGCCACGGCGAAGACGTCCGGGCTGCTGTCGCCGAGCGTCTTGCGGAACCAGCTCTTGAACCAGGCGGACTTCTCCATACCCCGCTGCCACGCGTGCGGCAGCACCCGCACCCAGGCGTCCGTGGTCACCTTGGCCTCGGTGGTCCGCGGCTCGCTGAAGCTGCGGGTGGGCCCGGTGAGTACGGCCGTGCGGGCGCCGTCGGTGAAAGTGGCGAGCGTGCCGCCGTCCCCGGCACGGACCACGGTGCGGTCGGGCGCGGACAGCCGCTCGAAGGTGTGGGGCCCGGCACTGGACCGGGCGCCAGGGCCGGAGCCCGTGCCGTCGGCGGCCGTACCGCCGCCGTCGTCGTCGCTGCCGTGCCCGAGGCGCTCCCAGGCGTACCCGCCCGCCACCCCAGCGGCCGCCACGCCCGCGATCGTCCCGAACACGGCGCGGCGAGTCGGGCGGCTTCGCCTGCCGACGGGTTCGGAGTGCATGGCCGATCCTCCTGGAACTGTGAGGTGAGAGGGTGGTGAGCTAGGTCAGCTGGTCAGCCGGTGGGCAGGGCCCCGGTCAACAGGCCGGCGACCAGCACCACATACGTGGCCAGGGTCACCGCCGTGGTCGAGATGACCGTGGCCGCCAGCGGCTGACGGGCCATCTGGTAGGAGACCAGGCCGGGGACGATGAAGCCAAGGGTCTGTGACGTGTACAGCAACGGAAACTCGTGGCTGAGGGCGAGCATCACGGTAGTCTGCATCAGCACCGCGCACAGCACGACGGCGGCGAACAGCCGCTTGCCGTAGAGGATCACCGTGCGCTGCACCAGCTTCATCATGAAGTACGTGCCCGCCGCTACGGCGACCATCAGCCCGGCCATCCGCACGTCGGTGACGAGCGTGAGGGCGATCCAGCCCGGGGTGATCATCCCCCCGGGGGAGAGGTTGGTGGTCAGATAGCAGACCAGCGAGAAGACCAGCCCGAGGGCGATCCCGAGCGCGGCGGTCTGTGCGTTGAGATTGGCGGGGA
The DNA here is from genome assembly GCF_001513965.1 of Streptomyces cellostaticus. Lineage (GTDB taxonomy): Bacteria > Actinomycetota > Actinomycetes > Streptomycetales > Streptomycetaceae > Streptomyces > Streptomyces cellostaticus. The sequence goes on from NZ_KQ948032.1 coordinate 147,261, forward strand.
TCACGGGTTCCTCGTGAACTGGTACGGATCGTAGGAGTGTTGCGGGTCGTCCGCGGTGCTCTGGTCATCGGGCCGGCCCTGGCGGTCGGCGAACCGGTGGGCGAGTTCGCGCTGCTCCGGGATGCGGAAGGCGTACGTCGGTGTCTCCAGCGGTGCCACCCAGCTGTACGGCTCCGGCTCGGGCGGCCGGGCCACCGAGACCCGCGGCCGGGGTATGGCGATCTGCATGGTCTCCTGGTCCAGGCCGTCGCCGTCGGGAACGGCGTCGAACAGGTCCTCGGAGTCGTCCAGCGGCAGATCGGCGAGGCACTCCAGGAACAGCTCGCCCTGGCCGTGGATGTTGCCGATCGCCACCAGCGAGGAGTCCGGGCCGAGTTCCGCGAGGATCGCCGCGGTCAGCTCCTCGGGGTCCCGGCGGTCGCCGCCGAGATCCACCACCCGCCCGGTGAAGCCGTCCGGAATCGCGTCGCGGGCGCTCTTGGTCGGGTGGCCGATCAGGAACACCGTCTCGGCGGCGAGGTCGGGGACGATCGTGCCCATCTGGCCGTTGCGCTCCACCCGGTCCGGGCGGCAGTTGATGACCACGCCGATCGGCCGTCTGATCGCGCCCAGATCCTCCAGCTGCTTGACGTTCATCAGCGTCGACTCGGGGTCGTTGGCCGCGAAGACGTTGGCGAACCGCAGCCGCTTGCCCTCGGGGGTGACATAGCGCTCCACGGACAGCACGCCCGGGTCGGGCGGCGCGTCCCACATGCCCTGCATCGCGGTCTGCCGCTCCACGCCGAGCAGCTCGGCGACGGCGAGCGCGATCGCCACGTTCTCCTTGAAGGTGAACCAGCTGAAGCCGCGCAGTTCGGCGTCGGTCACCGACTCCGGATCGACCGCGATCAGCTGGCAGTTCCGCTTGTCGGCCTCCTCCTGGAGGATGTGCAGCCGGTCCTTCTCCGCCGTCACACACACCCCGCCCACCGGCATCGAGCGGGAGAGCGAGCGGGCGACGTCGTCCAGCGTCGGCCCCATCTCCTCCAGATGGTCCTCGCGGACGTTGCACAGCACGCCGATCGTGGAGCGGATCAGCTTCTCCTGATTGATCTCCTGCAGCGCGGGCATCACCGCCATGCACTCGATCACCAGCGCGTCCGGCCGGTAGGTTGCCGCCCGCCGTACGATGCCGATCTGCTCGACGATGTTGGAGATGCCGAACTTGCGGTACACCGGCTCCTCGGTGGCGTCCGGATGGATGAACCGGGCCGCGGTGCCGGTGGTCTTGGACACCGTGACCAGGCCGCCGCCGCGCAGCGCGCCCGCGCACAGCCGGGTGATCGAACTCTTGCCGCGGATGCCGTTGACCAGCACCCGCGTCGGTATCTGCTCCAGCGAGGCGAAGTGCCGCCGCTGCTCCAGGATTCCGGCGATCCACAGAGCGGTGCAGCACAGCAGGACGATGACATAGAGGAAGAGCACGCCGATTCCGTCCTTCTACCGCTGGAGGGTGTTCTCACGCAGGGGCCGGGAGGGCCCGGCGGCGTGGCCGGATCTGGCCGCCCGGTCGTGTTCCGCCAGGGCCTGGCGCACCAGCTCCAGGCTGCGGGTGACCGAGCCGATCTCGTCGTGGTTGACCGGATGCAGCACGGTGCGGCGGTCTCCGCCGGCGAGCCGTTCGACGAGCACGGCGACCGCGCGCAGCGGCCGGATCACCACGACATGCAGCCACCCCAGGCAGGCCGCGCCCACGGCGAGGCCCAGGATGCCGGCGAGCATGGTGTGCTGCTCGGCCTGCACCGCGGGGATCTGGAGCGCTGCCGCGGGCTCCGCGGCCACCACGTGCCAGCCGAGACGGGCCGTCGGGCCGCTCTGCGCCAGCGGCGCGGCGGCGTCGACCGATGGACCGGAGGACGTGTTGTGCACCGCCGAGGTCGCGGTGCCCGTGGTCCCCGGGGCGCCCTGGGTGGCGCGGGCGAGACGGGTCAGGCCGGAGTCGGGCAGCGACTGGAAGGCGCGGTAGCCCACGCTCGCCGCCAGCACCTTGTCGTCGCGGTCCGTCACCCAGACGCTGCCCAGCTTCGGCCTGGGCAGAATGGAGTTGAGCGCCTTCACGTCGATCTCGCCGAACAGGACCACCCCGGCCGCCGGGGCCTTGCCCTTGCCGGCCCGGACCTGCGCGTAGGCGGCGATCGCCGGTATCCGGCCCGAGGTGTTGACGGTGGTGATCCCGCCGCCGTGGGGCACGTGGACGAGGGTCCGAAGCGGTGTGTCGCCCACCCTCAGCATGATGGTCCCCGAGCGGTCCAGAAGGTACAGCGAGCGATACTGCTTGTGGTCGGCGAGGGACTTTTGCAGAACCTCGGTCTGGGCAGCCCGGCTCTTGCCCGGCAGACTCGCGGCCGCCTCGCTCAGGTCGGTGTACGACCGGTCGAGGGACTGCCGGACTCGGTTCGTCGCGATCTCGGTGCGCGCCTGCTGGTCGGCGAGGACCGGAGCCGGAACCGCGGTCGCGGTGTCCGCCCGGTTCAGCACGAAGATCATCGGCATCGACCAGCAGGCCACCACCACCACGCCGGCCACGGCCAGCGCCCGGTAGCCCGGTCCGCGCCGGGCCGGGAACTCCTGCGGGCCGCTCTCGCCGAGCAGTTGCCCGCGCAGTGAGTCCAGGGCCCGCCCGATCCGCGCCAGTTCCCCGAAGCCATGTACCGGAACCGGCCGGGACAGCTCCGCCGACGCGGCCGGCCCGTCCCCGGTCGCACCCCGGGCCAGACGGCCGGCGGACAGGTACAGCCTCAGCAGTGGCTGCTGCACGGAGAAGTACAGCGCCATCCCGAGCAGCAGCGCGACCACGGCCAGCGCTCCGGCCGCCTCGAGCGCGAAGCCCGAGTAGTCGGCGGCGGTGGTCGTGGCGGGCACCGCGCGGGAGGTGAGCACCACCAGACCGAGGTCGTCGGTTTCGCCCTGCCCGGTCGCCGAGGCGACCTGGGCCCAGCCGGCCACGGTGCGCCGGCTGCCGGTGGCGGCGCCCAGCATGCTTCCCGAGGCGTCGGTGTCACTCCCCGACCCGTGCGCCGCGCGGGCCGCCGCCGCGGACAGACCGCTGCCGGCGGCGGCCGGCGACGCCGTGCCGTGGACTGCAGTGGCGAGCACTGTGCCGCTCGCGTCCAGCACTTCGGCGGTGCGTCCGTCGCCGTACGCCGTGAGGGCGGGGAGCACCTCGGAGACCACCAGCAGCCACTGCCGCTCGGTCCCGCTCTGAGCCTGGTACTGGTCCTGGTCGGGGTCGTCCTGCTGCGCGGGCAGCGTGACCTTGGCGAAGTACAGCAGTTGCCGCGTGCCGCCCGACGTCACCAGCCGGGGCGGGATCTCCCCGTGCCCGGACGCCGTCCTGGCGACGCCCACTCCGGCCAGCGGCACGGTCTTGCCGCCCGTCGCCAGCAGTTTGCCGGTGTGCGCGTCGAGCAGGACACGGCCGAGGGCCGCCTTCCTGGCAGAGGTCAGCGCTTTGAGCGCGGTCGTGGGGGTCGATGTGCTTGTCGCCGGGTACGCGTTGGCCGTACGGCGTACCGTGCTCGCCTCGGCTTCGATCGCGGTACGCATCGACTGCGCGGTGTCCGCGGCGATCCGCTGCTCCCCGTTCAACACGGCCTGCGGGATGCCCCCGGTGTGGATGCCGTCGAGGCCGATCACGGTCAGGGCGGCGACCACCAGCAGGAGTACGACAAGTGAGGCTATCGGCGGGCGCACCCCGCCAAGCATCGGCATATCGGCGCGGCGGCGGGTGCGGTGCCGGCGCGGCGCCCGGGGTGCGGAGGGCAGGGCAGCGGGTCCTTCCTCAACTGGCGCCGGGCGCCCAAATGTTCGATAGGGCGAACATTCTAGCTTCCTGTGATCACATAACCATCACACTTTCGCCCCGTGTGTCGTACGAGACAACGGGACCCCTGTGCGGCGGCGACACATGCGGGACCGCCACCCCCCGCGCACCGAAGGGCGGACCCGCGAACAGGCCCGGTCCTTCGGCTGTCCGGTCAGCGGACGAAAGAGATCTCCGGGTACTTGTTGGCGGGCCCGTCGAGCAGGGTGCTGTGCTTGTGCCGCAGCTCCTGGTCGAAGAAGGCGGCGAGGTAGACGCGCTGGATCTGGACCGCCCGGTTCGGGTCGATCGTGCCGTACTGCTGCTGGAGCTGAGCCTGGGAGAGCCCGAGCAGGCCCGCCTCCTGCGGCACCATCCACTCGTTGTCGCTGAACGACAGGTGCGCCGCGCCCTGGAGCTTGATGTCGACCCGGTATCCCTTCAGATGCGACCACAGCGTGCGCCACGACCCGTCGTTGTTGCGGTTGTGGTAGCCGGAGCTGAAGAGCATGAAGGGGCGGTCCAGGTCCTTGCTCGGAGCCGTCCCGAAGAACTGGCCGTCCAGGTTGGCACCGGCGGCGATGCGGTGGTCGAGCTGCATGGCGGTGTCGACCGCCGCGCCGCCCAGCGACCAGCCGAACATCCCGATACGGGAGGTGTCCACCGACTTGGACAGCCCGGAGGGGAGCGTTGCGTGGCCGGCGTCCGGGTTGCCTCCACTGCTGATCTTGCCGAGTGCGTTGATGACGAACCGGATGTCGGCCGCCCGCACCTTGAGCGTGTCGGAGGAGTGGGCGCCCGACGGCATGCTGTTGACCTCGAGCCGGTTGCCGGGGAACTGCACCTCGTTGGCGTCGTGGGTGTGGTCGACGGTGACGACGAGGTAGCCGCGGCTGGCGAGATCCTGGGCGAGCGCGGTGCCCATCGCGCGGTCCGAGTGCAGCCCGGTCGAGTACAACAGGACGGGCAGCTTGCCGAGCGTGGTCTTCACCGGGGCGAGGACACGGCCCGCGGTCTTCGGCAGGGTCACCTGCTGCGGCGACAGCCCGCGCGAGGCGAGGAAGTGGGCGCCGGAGATCGACGGCATCCACGGCGCCTGATAGTGCCCGGACGTGGCGGTGGCCGGATACCAGAGCGACACCATCAACTCGCGACGCTTGCCGGACACGTACGGATCCGTACGGGACGTGTCGACAAGGTGCAGGCCGACCATACCCACGCTGTGTTGCCCGGTCGGCGCCGGCATGTTGAGCTGCAGGCCGGACGGGGCCGTGCGGGCGGACGTGAGCGCCTCAGGGTGTATGGGCTTGTGGTGCAGCGGCGCCTCGTCGTTCTCGGGCGCCCAGGGCGTGTTCCGGTCGGGCTGGTCGGCCGAGAACCCGGTGGCCGAAGGCTTGTCGGACGTCTTCCCGGCGGCCATCGCCGGCGTCATCCCCATAGCCAGCGCGACGGCCAGCGCACCCGCCGAGCCGACCGCTCTGGCGATCACTCTACGACGGTGGCGCGGGCGGCGGTGTGTCATGAAACCCCCTTGTTGGTCAGCGATCACAGAACGCGCGATCGACTGCCGCACACCGTACCGCCGCGGCGGCGGCCGGACTCGCCCACCCGGGATGCCGCCGTAGCGATTTCACCTACCGGATGCTGAGCGCTGCCACGGCCCGGTGACCCGTCGACGCTTCATGGCACCGGTCGCGCCCCGGCTGTTCTCCAGGGCCTGGCCCGGCCGGTGGCCGAAGGCCGACACGGTGGTCAAGGGCTGCCCAGGCGCTTCAATGCACCGAGCGACTTCGAGTGCATCGCCGCCGTCACCAGCCAGGCACTCCAGTGGTACGGCCCAGATGCCGGCAAATGAATCAGAGCCGAGCGTCGGCCGTTCCGAGGAAGCGCAACAGTCGATCCCGCAGCTGGGCGCTCTTCGCCGGAAGGCACGCGCACTCGCAAAGGCCGCCCCGAGCTGGACACCCGGACCAGCCGAGCCAAGCACAGAGCCCGTTCGTGCACGCGCTCTGCTCGCCGTTCTTCGAAGCCGTGCCCACAGCGTGCCCATAAGACCGGACAACCACGGTAAACAGCGGAGCGAAGCCAGCTCTCGAAGCCACGCTGGAGGCGACGTATCCCCAGGTCAGAGCCTGCGCGGCCACACAAGCGCCGTCGCTTCTCGTTCCCTCAGCAAGTTCTGACGGGTGTCGTGTGCACGGTGGAGGCGATGGTGGCCGACGTCCTTGTGAGCGGCTGGGACTTCCATGCAGGAAGTCCTCGTCTCAGTGGAGCGGCCCGGTCAGGCAGTGCGCACCGCCAGGTGACGGCGGAAGGGCGGGCGGGTCAGCAGCCAGGCCCAGGTGCCTGCCGGCAGCGGGCGGATGTGTTCGGCCGCGCAGTGGGTGGCGCCCGGCACGATCCATACCGTGGTGTTCGGGAGGGCGGCCAGGCGAGTGGTGTCGCCGCGCGGGATGAACTGGTCGTGCGCGCCGTTCGCGGCCAGCAGCGGTACGCAGGTGTCCACGTCGTCCGCAGGAAGGCCCAGCAGCCCCTGGCGGCGCAGGGAGAACGCGGCCAGCATGCCGTCGGTCCCGGCTGCCTTCGGGAGGGCGGCCAGGCCGAGGGCGTTGCCCAGGATGCCCGGCATGCCGTACGGGAGGGCGAGTACGTCGATCGGCTCCTCGGGCTCGCCCGCGCCGGTCGGCCCGCCGATGTCCACCGCCGCGTCGACCACGCCCCGCAGGGCCAGTTTGACCGCCCAGTGGCCGCCGAAGCTCAGGCCCAGGTAGGCCACGGGTTCGCCCGGGCGCCGGCGTCGTATCTCACCGACGAGCGCGGACAGAAGGCGGTCGCCGTCCGCGGTCAGAGGGCCCGGGGCCTCGCCTGTGCCGGGCATGTCCACGGACACCACCAGCAGACCCGTCGCCAGCGCCGTCGCCACGGCCATGCGGTGCAACTCGACCTTCCAGGTGTCGACCCGGGTCTCGTGGGCGGGACCGAACGGAAAGTCGGCGACAGTTTGCGGACCGGACTGATCGACCGTCATGCTGCGGTGCTCCCATCGGCTCGCGGTGCGGTCCTTCACACCTGCCAGCCAGCGTGGACACGGGGTGCACTGCCTATGCCGCAGACACCGCTGTCGCGACGGAAGTGGCGGCATAGGACGCTTGCTTCAGTTACGGCAACGCCCTCCGCGGACCACTGCAAAGGAGTCTTGGACTCGTATGGTGACCGTGCGGATCGTCGAGCAGCCCGGAGCCGGCCGCGGCCTGGTCACCGAAAATGCCCTCAGGGAAGACGATGTGGTGGCCACGATCTGTGGGGCCGAGTGCCGCTCCTACCCCACTCGCACGTCCGTCCAGATCGCGGCCGACCGGCACATCGACGGCCTGCAGGTCGTGGCCTACCTCAACCATTCCTGTGAGCCGAGCACCTACGTGGACGTCAAGGCTCTGACGGTCACCGCCGCTGCCGCGGCGCCCTGACGAGGATCACCAGTCACTGGGACCACGGTCACCGGGCAGACGCAACAGCAGACCCGGACAGTGACAGGGCCGGCCACACTGGGAGCAGTCCGCCTCGCCGGTCGTCGTCGCCCGTACCCAGTAGTCGTGCAGAACGGTGACGGGCTGCCAGCCAGCGGCCTTCAGCACGCCCTCGCTGCGGTCCGGCTCATTGTGCAACCAGGAGATCACGTACGCCTCGGTGCATCGTTGTCGCAACCATTGCGAGCGCCGTGCGGTGAGGGCGCTTCCGACGCCGCGTCGGCGCATCGGGGCGGCCACGGCATGGTACCCAGACGTCCGATTCGGCGGCCGTCGGCGGACGGTGGGGTGGTGGGAAGGGCACTGACCGGCATGGGAGCGACGAATTCCCCGTAACTGTCGTCGTCCAGCACGCAGGCAGTGGCCGCACCCACCACAGCCGATTGCATCCCTGCGCGAGCGACCAGGAAGAGCAGCGTCCCGTCGTGGACACCTTGGAGTGCCTGGTCGACGCTGAGCATGCCGCGCCCCACGACCGCCTCGAACAGGGTGATGGCCGCCGTCACGGCCGACCGGTCGTGGGGCCCCAGTTCGGTAACCGCCCAGTCCGTCATGGCCGATAGGACTCCTCATGGTTTGGCGGCGGTGCCCGGTCTACGTGGCCCGAAGAAGATGAGCGCCCGCTGCTCAACGCACGCCGACCGGTACGAGAGCGAGAACCGCCTGAGGGCTATTCGAGCGGGGTCCTGGCGAGGACCTCGCGCAGGACCGGCCACGAGAGGTCGGAGTACGTGGTGAACTTCTCCTTGGTGCGCTTGGTCTCGTGGATGTACTCGAAGACCTCGCGGGTGAGGTCCGCTCCCTCGTACGCGTCCAGGTGCACCTCGTTCTCATTGAGATACACGTGGAAACTCGCCCCGAAATCGGCGCTGTCGTTCATGAGCCCGTCGCTGCTCATGACTCCGCCGTCCATCGGGCAGAACACCTTATGCACGGCGTACGTGTCACGGGTCAGCCACGCGCACTGGCCGGGTGTGAGCGTCACCAGCCCGCGCTTCTCGGCGTCCCAGTCCAGCTTTTTGTACGACATGACATCGAGCTGTCCGGCGAGACAGTAGATGATCCCCGTAGTGTTTCCGTGCGAATGGATCGGCGAATAGTGCTGCGCCGGCCAGATCTCCAGGACCACCGGTGAGCCGTACTTCGCGTTCTCGTCGAAGGCCGGCTCCGGGACTCCGTGCTGCTGCCTGGCCAGGCCGTCGTACTTGCCCTTGCCGGTGCAGGCCACCCGGATGTACGGGGGGTGGCTCTTGTCGCCCCTCTCGCCGTAGACCTTGTCGTGCAGGATCTGCCGCAGCAGCCGGGGCGAGGTGTCCGTGCGCGGGTCGAGATGCCAGCGGATCGCCTGGGTCTCCCAGGCGGACAGCCGGATGTTGGCGGCCTTGCGGGCGAGGTCCATCACTGCCGGGGGAACCATGAGCTGGCGGACGTACTCGTCGAACGAAGAGGGCTGGGAGATGACGAGCGCTGGTTCGATCCTTTCGGCCTGGATACGCAGCCGGCGTTCCTGCTCGTTGGTGATGTAGAAGGGCGGCGGAGGCTCCACATCGGTCTCGGTCGACGTGGCGGGTGTGGGGGGTGCTTGCGTCATGCTGGAATTGTCGACGCCATCGGGGACGAAAAAGGCCCAATATGACCGATAAGGGGAATTCGCGGGGCGCGCTTCCCGTCGCTGCGGAACCGATCCTTCGGCGTCACACACCGCTGCGACAAAGACCCTGATCGAGTGATGCTGCCCGGGGTAATCGCGCGAGGGAGCCCTTCCGAGCCGGGCCGCGAAGAAGTCCCTCGCACTCACGCCTATTCCATGCCACGTCCGCCGAGGGGGACGCCGCCCAGGGAGATGAATCCATCGGCGAGGTCCACCGCGGGAAGGGCGGCCAGCTGGGCCTCCAAAGAATCCTTCAACTTGATCGGTGGAGCCGGCTCGATGAAGGCGTCACTGGTCTGGAGGTCGTAGACGAGTTCGTCGATCTCCTCCCGGGTGGTCGAGGGCATGACGAACGCGTGGACGTGATCGCCGACCTCGGACATCGACCATTTGGCGAGCAAGCCCGCGTTGGGGCGGCGGAAGCGGACGCTGAACGACCCGGGTACCGAAGTCCCTTCCAGCCGACGGAACTTCGGTGGCGGAAGGCCGTGTCGGAACGGCACGTCTCGGGCAGGACTCGGCACACGGAACAACCGAGCGGCGCAGACCCACGTCGAGACCACCGGCCGGCAGAGGCAGGCCCGGCCGGAGCGGCCGTACCGCGGTGTCGCGGAGGCACTGTCCTGTCGGCCGTGCGGCCGGGTACCCGAAGAGGGACCATCGGGGCACGGATATCTCTGCGGCCCGGCGGCCCAGGGGTCCCGGGTCGCGGTGTGGTCTGTGTGGGAAGGACGGCGGCGGCGTGGTGGAGGGCTTGAGGTCCGGCGGAGACCACGAGAGACGGCTGTCGGCGGCGGAGCCGGATCTGTGGCGGCAGGTCGTCGAGCAGCTGGGCACGGCCGTTGCCGTGCTCGACCCGGCCGGGCGGATCGTCGCGGTCAACCCGGCGGCCGAGCGGCTGCTGGGTCGCGCGGCAGCGGTGGTGCACGGGCAGGACCTGCATGACCTGTGCCATCGGGACCCGGGAGGCGCCCTCATCCCACGAGAGCGCTGCCCGCTGCTGCGGGCGCTGGCCGAGGGGCGTCCTGCACGCGGGGACGACGACCGGTGCCTGCGGGGTGACGGACGGCTGGTCCCGATCTCCTGGTCGGCCACGCCCCTGACGGACGACGACGTCTCCGGCGTCTCCCTGGGCATGGCCGTGCTGATCGTCGAGACCGCGGCGGACCGCCGTGCTCAAAGGGAAGGTGCGGAACGTGCGGAGCAGTCAGAGCGGGCGGAACGGGCGGAACGAGCCGCTCATACGAGCGCTCTGGAGAGTCTCGCCGAGCGGTTGACACTCGTCGCGGAGATCACCGACGTGCTCGGTCAGACCCTGGAGGTGGACGAGGCCCTCGCCCGGTTGGGCCGGCTCCTGGTTCCCCGCCTCGCCGACTGGGCCGCCGTGGACCTGCGGGTCGGCTCCCGCCAGGTGCACCGAGTGGCGGTGACCGGCCCCGAGGGCCGTGACGCCGGGCAGGAGGACTGGCGCGGTCACCTGCCCCCGGCCGGGGAGGCGGCCCACTCGCCCCTGGTCCAGGTGCTCAGCGGAGGCGGTCCCGTGCTGCAGGACCGGCCGGACCTGGACGCAACGCCCGACTCCCCCCTCGCCACCGTCCACAGCGCCTTCCTCGGAGCAACCGGCGCGGCATCCGTCATCACGGTGCCGCTGGGCAGCAGAGGGCGGGTCACCGGTGCGCTGACACTGGTGCGCACCGAGGCGGCACGGCCCTTCGACACCGGCGATCTGGACGTGGTGAGCGACATCGGCCGCCGGGTCGGCCTGGTCATCGACAACGCCCGCCGGTTCGGCCGGCAGCGCGCGGTCGCCGAGGCCATGCAGCGCAACCTCCTCCCCCCGCTGCCCGAGCACGGCCGGTTCCAGCTGGCCGCCCGGTACCAGCCCGCTCCGGCCGGCTCCCAGGTCGGTGGGGACTGGTACGACGCGTTCCCGCTGAGGGACGGCACGCTCGCCCTGGTCATCGGCGACGTCGTGGGCCACGATCTGACCGCCGCTGCCGGGATGGCGCAGCTGCACGGCATCCTGCGCTCCCTCGCCTGGGACCACCCCGGGCCGACCGGTGCCGTCGTGGACCGCCTCGACGACGCCATGCACGCCATCACCACCGTGCAGATGGCCACTCTCGTCCTCGCCCGGGTGGAAGGTCCGGACACCGGCCCCTGGACGTTGCACTGGACCAGTGCCGGGCACCCGCCGCCCCTGCTGCTGACCCTCGACGGGAACGCGCAGTACCTCGAATCCGGGCAGGGACTCATCCTCGGAACCCACCTGGGCGCCGGCGGTCATCGGCCGAGCGCGACCCACGCCCTGCCGCCGGGGTCCACGCTCCTGCTCTACACCGACGGCCTGATCGAAGTTCGCGGCAGCGACCTGGACAGCGGGCTCGCCCGGCTGCGCCGTCATGCCCTCGCCCTCGCCCGCGATCCACTGGACACCCTGTGCGACCGGCTGTCCGCCCGGATGGCCCCCGGCAGCACCGACGACATCGCCCTTCTCGCCCTGCGCCTGCCCGTGCCCCTGACCGGGGCCGAGGCGTAATCCATGACAGGGTGGCCGCTCACGACTCCGGAGCCAGCACCAGAACGCGGAACGGACCGGACGGCACGGCCTGGAGGGTGTCGTCTCCGGCGTAACGCCAGCCCCAGGACCGCATTGTCTCCACGGTCCTGTCGTCCCGGACATCCACCAGCGCGACGCCGAGCGCAGCACCGTGGTCGGCGAGCAATCGCCGCTGCAGGCGCCGGGCGAGGTTCCAGACGTGGTCCCGGTACTCCCGGCGCACGCGAGGCGGGACGACGATCCCGGAGACGACGAAGAGCCGGCCGGAGGCGGCACGGCGGAGCAGACTTCCCCGAACGTGTCCGTCGAAGCCCGCCCACCATGGACCCGCGCCGCCCGTGGGGAAGCCGTAGGCGTATCCGGTCAGGGCGGTGGTCTCCGCGATCAGCAGTGAGAACCCCGGTCGTCGTGCGTCGGCCGCAAGATGGTGCAGGAAGGCGACACGCGCCTCGTTCCACGCCCATGGGTCGCCACCGGAGGTCTCCGCGTACAGGTCGCCCAGCTCCTGCAGACGGTCCGCGACCTGACCACGCGTCAGCGGGCGGACGCGTTCTGCGACCTGGGGCGAGGACTTGCGCTCCCTCGTCGGCGTGCCTGGCACGCGGGTACGCGGCCTGCCCCGTGCGGGCCGGAGCGCGGGGAGGGTCAAGGTCGTCGGGAGGAACACCTGCGCGGTCATGACCAACCCTGCCCCGGGCGCGGACGAAAGCCGCCCCGGCGTCGTCGATCCCCGGGAACGGCACCGGTGCCTGAGGCGGTGCGCGGCGTGCCCTCGGTACCTCCACCGTACTCCCGGCCGGGCCCGCCTCGACGACTGCGACCCGGCGGTCGCTGTTCTGCCGGCCCAGGCCGGCTCGCGTCGCCACCGGGCTCGGCCTGGCGACCGGCAGGTGGCCGGTCGATCGGTCGATCATGGGACGCATGGCCGCCCTTACCCGGCATATCCTTCAGAAAGGGGGCGGCCGTGGAAACGCGACGTAGCCCCCGCACCGTCGCCCGGCGTTTCGGGCAGCGACCGGAATCATGGTTCGTACCCGTCGCCTGCCAGGAGGTCCGTATGGAGCACGAGCCCTTGCCCTCCGAGGGCCACGCCGAGGTCCGCATCGTCGCCGCGACGCCGGAGATCGCCCGTCGCGTCGCCGAAGTACTCCGGCGCTGCTTCGCCTCGACCGAGCAGCGCAGCTACCCCGCCGGCCGTGAAGGAGGGACCCGGCTCCATCTCACCCTCGACACCGCGCGCACCTCGGAACCCGCACGGTCCTGGCTCGCGACCAGTAAATCGACAGAGCAGGCGCACGCTCACACCGACGAGGTATGAACCGCGGCTGTGAGGCCGCGAGGATCCAACGTCGCGTCCGTCCCCGCGCGGCCGTCATCCCGGAGAGCGACAGCCATGACGAAACTCAGCGAACGCAAGAACAACCGTGAGGCGGTCCTGCGGTCCCTGTACCGGGCCGTCGGACTCAATCGCCCCGAGGTCAGCGGATCGGTGCTCCGCGCCGAGCTGGGCCTGCCCGACGAGGACCTCTCCGCCGCCTGCGCCTATCTGGCTGACGAGGGCCTGATCAGCGTGGACTGGACGTCGCACCGGACCCCTGCGGCCGTCTCGCTGACACATGAGGGCATCTGCCTGATGGAGGAGCTGGAGGAAGAACAGGGGGAGGAACAGGAGGAACAGGAGAGGGCGGAGAAGGCGGAGAAGGCGGAGAAGGCGGAGAAGGCGGAGGCGGACGGCTGAGCCGTCCGCTTCGCCTCGGCCAGGAGTAGCCTGACGGCACCGAGAGCTTTTCGCGCAGCGCTTCCGGCGGTGCCGTTCCCGGCGAGGGACGAAACGGGTAGTCGTCCCACGGCTCCCGGGACGGGACCGCACGATGGATCCCACCAGAACACCGGCCGAAGGCGCATCCGGTGCCGACGCGCACACGTACCGCATGCCCCTCCCCCGTCTGACCCTCACCCCGGACGTCAGCCACGGCCCGCTGGACGGGGCCCGGTGGCCGCGCTGTGACACACTGGAACTCGAACTTCCCTCGCTCGTCGGCTCGTTGGAGCCGGAGCCGGGGGTCGCGTTACGGGTCTCCGTGGACCCCGCCGGGTGGCCCGACGCCCCGCACACGGTCATGGCGCCCGGCCGGGTGATCGCCGTGGAGCCGGCCGGACCCGGAAGCGACGCGCGCGTCATCACCCTGGACTGCGGCACCGTGGGCCGCTGGGTGCTCCTGGTCGTCCCGCCCGAGGAGCCCGCCGGAACAGCCGCCCGGCTGCTGGCCGCCGCCGACCCCGAGAACCCGCTGACCGCCGCGCGCATGCTGACGCTCGCCTGGGGGTGCCCCCAGGCCGTTCAGGCACTGGGGGAGGGTCGCCCGGTGGGCGCGACCGGGGAGACGGAATGAGGCACGGGGCCCCTCGGGAGCCCACGGCAGGGACGACCGACCTGTCTCAACCACCATCCTCGCGCGAGCCGTTGCCCACTCAGGACGAAGCGCCTGCGCTCTTCGAGGAGTGCCGCATCGTCCGCGCACGCGGCGAACTGGACACGCGGACCGTGGCCCCACTGGTCCGCGCCCTGGCCGATGCCCGCGCGGCCCGGCCCGGACGGCTCCTCCTGATCGTGGACCTGAGTGAGGTGACCTTCACCGACTGCAGCATCCTGACGCCACTGTGCGAGGCGTGGGCCGACTGCCGCGCCCGGCGCGGCTGGATACGCATCGTGTACGACAACCACACGACCGACCTGATCTTCCGCCACTCCGGCCTGCTCGACCGCTTCCCCGCCTACGCGAACGCACAGGACGCCTGGGAGGGGCGAACGGCCGACGCCGCACTCCGCCTCCCCGCGAGCGCACTCCTGGCCGCCGAGGCGCACCGTCCGGCCGAGGACGTCGTACCGCGCCGAACCACTCGACAGGACACCTCATGAGCGACCGACTACGACGCCCGCCACCGGCCCCGCCCCTCCTCCGCCTGTACCTCGCGCCCGAGAGCACCGTGCCACGCCGTATCGACGGGGCCTGGTGGCCGCGCACCTTCGATCTCCTGACGGAACTCCCGCCGCTGCTCTCCGGTCTGCCCCGCGCCTGGGGTCAGATCGTCAGTGTCCTGGTGAACGGCACGGGGTGGGCCGGGGTACCGGGCCGCATGCTCGTCTGCAACCAGGTCGTCCGGCTGCGCAGGACCACCACGGAGCGCACGCCGAGCACCATCGTTCTGATGGCCCCCGCCCATGGGCGCCGGGATCTGCTGGTCGTGCCGCCGGCGGCCACCGAGCCGGCCGCCGAATCGCTCATGTCCGCCGTGGGACTGACACCGGAGCAGGGACACTTCGCGAGCTGAGTGCGCGGGTTCGGCTCGTCCGACGGCACGGGTAGGGGAAACTGCGGCGGCTCGTCGGACTGCGCGTGGAAGGAGAAACCGTCGACGCCGCCAAGTTCTGACGTCGAACCCGTCGCCCGGAGGCGGGTCGGGAGGCAGCCCCTGCAACTGCGCTACGGCGCCCGGAGGTTGGCCGGTGACGGTGAGGCGACCAGAGCGCCCTTGGGCTGTCGCTGTGAAATACAGCGACAGTTCACCTTCTCAACATTGACAGGGGCATGTCTACGCGCGTCATGCTGGGCGGCATGAACTTCCCCCCACAGATCACCAGGATCGGCGCCGCGGGCGCCCTCGCCGCGGCCCTGCTCTTCGGCGGGACCGCGGTGGCCGCAGCACCCGCCGTCGCTGCCACCGCTCACGTCACGACGACGCACGCCATAGCCGTCGACGCCAGCGACATCGGGAACATCTGCTACTCCCGGCTCCCCTCCGAGGCGCACGACACCCTCAGCCTGATCGACCAGGGCGGCCCCTTCCCCTTCCCCAAGGACGGGACCGTCTTCACCAACGTCGAAGGCGTGCTCCCGCCCCAGAGCGCCGCCGACTACTACCACGAGTACACCGTCATCACGCCCGGTGCGCCGACCCGTGGCGCACGGCGCATCGTGACCGGCGAGCAGTCCCAGGAGGACTACTACACCGCCGACCACTACAGGACCTTCAACCTCATCGACCGCACCTGCTGATCCCCACCGGCGCCAGCTGACGAACCGTCCGCACGGCGGCCGGGCTGCACCCGCACCCCGGCCGCCGCCGCGCACCCGGCCTGCCCCTGGCGGCCTTCCCCGCACGTACCGGCCGAGCTGCGGATGGCCTGGTGGCCGCGCTGCCCCAGCCTGTGTCCACGTCGTGAAGGACGGCACCGTCCAATCCGCGCGAGCCCTTGCCCCCACCGGCGCCGAAGCCGCGCAGCGGACCGCCGACGTGTCCTGACCGGCTACCCCACGGGCCCCGGGAGATACGGCGTCCCCGGGGTCCGGTACGGGGGCGTGCTGTCCAACGACGCCGGTTCCCCGTGCGTCACCCGTCAGGCCGGCTCGCGGATCACTGGGGTAAGCCATCGGCGGTACGCCGCCGCGTCCTCCCGCAGAGCCCGGCTCACCGCCACATGCTTCTCCGAGACACGCCAGCCGACCGCGCCGGCGACTGGCAACTCCCACACGTGCAGCTCAAACGGACGGGCCTTGCGCCCCAACTCCGTCTCCACCGCACGGACGAGGCCCTTCATGGCCACGGCGATGGCCGCGCATCATGGCGCCCCGGACGCCCGGCCTCCGCGTACTCGCGGCCCCGGGCAGAACTCCACCGCACGGCGTCATCGAAGCACTCGCGCACCAGCACCCCGAGTTCCTCGCCGCCCTCGAAACCGGACTCCGGCGCAAGGAACCCACGATCGGGCTCCTCGTGCCGCGTCAGTTCGCGATCCCACCGTCGAGCCCACTGCACCGACGCCTCTGGGACCGCACGAGGCGCGAGGCTCGCCCGCGTCCCGACCGCCGGCACCAGCGGCGGCACATCGATGCCGGCGCGCGGACGCAGACCAGCCGCATCCCGCACGAACAACCCGATCTCGAGCTCCTGCGAGGTCCCGCTTCGGACCTGCCGGCTGGGCGACCCTGCATATCGCATGACGGACACCCTCCGCCGCTGACGCCGCCCGGACCATTCGAGCACGGCGCCGTCAACGTCGACTGGTGGGACCTGCACAACGGCATGGGCACAGCACCCACCTCCGTCAACGGTGAGACCGACTACCAGGACGAGGGCGTGCTCTCCAGCGGAAGCTGCCACGGCGGGAGTTGTGAACCCTCTCGCGAGACACCCTTCCCCACCTACTGGGGTATCCGCTCGCTGACCGCACTGGCCCGGCCCGGCGACACCATGGTCAAGGCGTCCTCGGGCAACCCGTCGGTCGCCGTGCACGCCGTGCGGAGCAGCAACGGCGCCCTGAACGTCATACTGATCAACAAGAACCCGCAGAACACGGCGCAGGTGTCGCTCTCCTACGCCGGATACACCCCGGCCCCCGGAACGGTCACAACCGTTTCGTACGCCAAGGGCGACACCGCCCTGACCACGGCGACGCGCGGAACGGCGACCGCACAGACGCTGCCCCCGTACTCGATCACCACTCTCCAGCTCAAGCCCTCGTCCGCCACCACCGGCAAGGGCATCCCCTCTCCCGCCCCCACGCCGACCGCCGCCACGCCGACCCCCGCTGCACCGGTTGCCTCCGCCGCAGGCACGATCGGCACCCGTGCGCAGGCGAAGGCGGCCGGCGCACCCCTCGGCCGGCCGGCCCAGAACAGCACGGCCGGCGACCTGGCCTCCACCGGGATGAGCAACGCTGTCACCTACAGCGCCGCCGGCGCCCTGCTGGCCATCGCCGCCGGCTCCGTGCTGGTACTTCGCATACGCCACAGCAGGACTTCCCACGGCAGGTGAACCCGCGCCAACGGCCGACGGCCGGCTGACGACCTTGGGCGCACTTGGGGGCGGGGCAGGATGGCCTGGGGGTAACGGGACAGGGCGGCACGGTCCAGGGCACGAGTCGCATCTCCCGATCGTGCCGCCCACCACTGACAGTTCCGTCGGCCCCGTTCAACTTGCTGGGCGACGCTCAGCGGGCGGCCAGCACCAGCGCCAATCCGATCAGCGCGGGAACAGTCATCACGCTCTTGTCGCCGGGCAGGTGCAGGAACATGACGTAGCGGGTGGCATCCTCGACCAGGGTGCCGATGGCCGATCCGGACGGTGGGGTGTGAGGGGAGCCTCCCAGTGAAGCACCTCCCGAATTCCCGACCCTCGTCGGATAATCATTTTGTGCGCTCGCTAGCCAGGAATTCCGTCCTGCCCCTGACTCTGGTCATCGTCGGGGCAGCTGCAGTGGTGGGCGACGCCGCGGAGAAAGCCCATACGGCCAGAAGCAGCTGGCGCAGCGGTTTCGGCAAGTCCGGCGAACCGGGCCAGTCCCCGCAGGGCCAGGACCAGGACCTCCCCGCGACGGCCCCGGCCAAGGACGGCAACGCGTACACCCCCCGCAGGACCGAGGAGAACGCCCGGATCGGCGCGGTCTTCGAGAAGGACGACCAGGGCTCCCACTTCTGCACGGCGAGCGTGGTGCGGAGTCCGGGCCGGAACATGCTGGTCACTGCGGCCCACTGCGCCTTCGACGCCGACTCCGGACAGCCGCTGAACGACCTGGTCTTCGCCCCCGGCTACCGCAACGGCGACGAACCCACCGGCCTGTGGAAGGTCAGCAAGGTGGTCGTCGACGACCGCTGGGCCAAGTCGCAGGACGAGGACCTCGATGTCGCCTTCCTCGTCCTCGACCAGAAGGACGGCAAGGACATCCAGGACGTCCTGGGCGGCAACACCCTCGGCACAGACCGCGGCTTCGACAACAAGGTCAAGATCACCGGCTATCCCACCAGCCGTGACACCCCGATCTCGTGCCGGAACCGCACCACGAAGTTCAGCGACACCCAGCTACGCATCCGGTGCACCGACCTCGAGGACGGGACCAGCGGCAGCCCCTGGCTCGCCGACTACGACCCCAAAAGCCACACCGGCACGGTCATCGGCGTCCTGGGCGGCCACGAGGGCGGCGGCGACCAGGACGATGTCTCCTACGCCGCGTACTTCGACGACGACATCGCCAAGCTCTACCGGCGCGCCCAGGACGAGGACTGAGCCCACCTGGTGTCTTTCAACTTCAGAAGCCATGAGGCGATCGACGCCGCGCATCTTGTCAAACATTGAACTGACTTCTAGAGTCCGGCACTGAAGGGAGCGTGGGACCGCTCCCACGCCTCATGTCATCCGAGCAATGGAGCCGCGATGTCATCTGCACTTCTCAGGCCGGGACGCCTGACAGTCGCCGCCCTGGCGGCGCTGTCGCTGCTTCTCCTGGGACAGCCGCAAGCCCACGCGGCGTCCTGGGGAGCCCCCCAGACCATCAACTCGTGGAACACCATCAACGGACGATGGACCGCCAACAACGAGCTGGAGACCTACACCCCCGACTGCGTCTGGTACGAGGGCAACACCCTCGTCATCAAGACCTACAGGTCGGGCAGCACGTACTACTCGGGCCGCGTGGAGTCCAAGGCACTCTACGGCTACGGCACTTACAGCTTCACCGCGAACATGCCCAACGGCCAGGGCCTGCTGCCTGCGGTATGGGCGGCCTACCTGAATCCGTGGCTGCCCGAGTTCGACGCCGCCGAAATCGTCGGCCAGAACCCGAACACCGTCTACCAGACCTCCCACGACTCCAACAACGCCCAGACCCAGTTCTCGAAGACAAACTCTGCGGGCTGGACCAACGCGTACCACACGTACTCGTTCACCTGGTGGCCCGATCACATCGACTACGCCGTGGACGGCACCATCACCGGCACCAAGTGGTACACCACCGCCCCGGGTGTCGGGATGCACTTCATCGTCAACACCGCCGTCGGCGGCGACTGGCCGGGCAACCCCAACGACTCGACATGGGCCACAGCAGACGGCGCGAGGTACCTGAAGGTCTCCTCGATCACGTACACCCCGTACCAACCGTAAGGGCTCCGCTTCAGGACCCGAACTCGGAGGATTGCCGAGACCGTGCGCATGTGCGGGTGCAGGGGTCGGGGCTGCTGACCGTGCGAGTTCGACGGGCCGGTGCTGACCATGATGGTTCTCCCCTTTCGTTGGGGAGACCGGATCGGGCCACTCGGGTGCTTGCTACGGGTGCAGGACGACCTTTCCGGCGACGGTGCCCGACTCGGCCAGCCGCAGGGCGTCGGCGACGCGGGTGAGCGGCAGTTGCGCGGCGATCTGGGCTGTGACCTCGCCGCGCTGGAGGGCGGCGAAGACCTGGGTGAGGTCGGTTCGGAGGCGGGTGCGGAAGCGGTTCTTGGCCAGGGCCCGGCCGGCCCAGACATTGAAGAAGTACGCGCGGCGGCGGTTGGGCAGGGCGTTCCACAGCCACACCCGGCCGAGCAGCTTGAGGACGGGCCACTGCTTGGAGCCCTCGTCGTCCCGGGTCGAGGCGCTGCCGTACGAAACGAGCGTGCCGCCGGGGGCGAGGAGGCGCCAGGAGTCGACGATGCCGCGGCCGCCGACGTGGTCGAAGACGGCGTCCACCCCGTGGGGGGCGAGTTCACGGATCCGTGCGGCGACGTCGTCGGTGCGGTAGTCGACGGGGACGACTCCCCTTTCCCGCAGGGTGTCGTGGTGGCGCTCGGACGCCGTGCCGATCACCTGCGCGCCCGCGGCCTGGGCGAGCTGGACCAGAACCGATCCGACACCACCGTTCGCGCCGTGCACCACGACGGTGTGCCCCGCACGGACGCGGGCCTTGCGGTGCAGCATCTGCCAGGCGGTGATGCCGTTGACGACGAGGGTCTCCGCCTGAGCCGCGCCGACGCCGTCGGGCACCGGCACCACATCCGCCGCGTCAACGAGCACGTGGCTGGCCCAGCCACCGACCTTGACCAGCGCGGCGACCCGAGTGCCGGCCAGGCGCGGCTCGACGCCCTCACCGGTCGCCAGCACCGTGCCCACGAGGTCGTAGCCGGGCACGAACGGGAAGGGCGGCTGGTCGTAGTAGCGGCCACGCCGCATCTGCTGCTCGGCGAAGGAGACGCCGGTCGCCTCCATCCGGATCACGACCTGCCCCGGGCCCGCGGCGGGTACGGCTCCATGCCGGATCTGAAGTCCTTCGGGCTCGACCTTGCCCGGCAGAACGACCTTGACGAGTCCTTCGACGTCCATGACGACCTCCACTGCGCCCCAGATGCTGTTACTTGTGTTCGCGTCCGTTAGAAGTTGTAACTCAATGCCTCACGGATAGTCAATAGCTTTAGTGATAACCTCTAACTAGATCGTGCGGTGGCAGCCGCAGCAGTGCGGAGAGGTGGTAGGCCAGTGACGGAACAGGTCGCGAAGACCCCGCGTGCGCGCTACCGCGCCCAGGTGTGTGCGGAGATCAAGCAACGCGCGTGGGAGCAGATCGCCACGGCGGGCGCGTCCGCGCTCTCCCTCAACGCGATCGCCAAGCAGATGGGCATGAGCGGACCCGCGCTGTACCGGTACTTCGACGGCCGCGACGAGCTGATCACCGACCTCGTCAGGGACGCGTACCGAAGCCTCGCCGACACCTTCCGCGCGGCCTCACAGGGGGGCGCCGATGTGACCGCGCTGGCCCACGCCTTGCGGGGATGGGCCCTGCAGGACCCCCAGCGCTACTTCCTCATCTACGGCACGCCCGTCCCCGGCTACCGAGCGCCCGACGACACCACCGCGATCTCGTCCGAGATCATGGCAACCCTGTTGGACGCCTGTGCCGCGCTGCCCTTGGACGGAGCGGCGACACCGTTCGACGCGCACCTCGAAGACCACCGGGACTGGGCGGACGGCCATCCCGCCCCGCCCGCGGCCCTCCACCGGGCCCTGACCTTCTGGACCCGGCTGCACGGCGTCCTGTCACTGGAACTCGCCGGCCACTTCACCGGTATGGGAATCGACCCCGAGCAGCTCTTCGCCGCCGAGCTGGCCGCCCTGGCGGGTGCGCCGGCGAACTGACCACGTCACGCCCCCCTTGGCACGTGCCCACGGCCTGCCCTTCAGAGCAGACAACCACGGTCAGCAGGGTCCTGTCGGCGAAGAACACGCCCAAGGTCTTCTCCTTGGCTCCGCCTTCGCCGTCGGGGGTGGACGTCGTGATGCCCGCGTACGCGGACTGGCCGGACTTGAGCGTCACCACGGCCTGCAGCGTGGTCTCCTCGGCCCACGGCAGCGGAACCTGGGCGTCGGCGCCGGCCCAAATGGAGGACTGCGGGGGCGCCCCACCGAGACCGCCGGCTCTGGCGCACCGGGCACACACGCACACCTCGACGCACTTCGGCATCGACATCGACTCAGCTTGGACGGCCGGGAGTTGAGCCCTCCTCTGGACGGATGACCCATCGCACGGTCAGGGACTCAGGGACACCGACGCGCGATATCGGCGGCTCCGTTTCCGGGGCGGCAGGCCCTACTCTGATCCCCGTGAGGCAGACAGGCGCTGGGAAGGACGATCGGCGATGACGCCCCTGAGCACCGGGGACCCGGAGTCCATAGGCGGCTACACCCTTCTCGGCCGGCTCGGGGCGGGCGGCATGGGAGTCGTCTATCTGGGAGTCTCCGCCTCGGGACGGCAGGTCGCGGTCAAGCTCGCGCGCGGGCCGTATGCCCAGGAAGAGGAGTTCCGGACGCGCTTCCGCCAGGAGATCGCGGCAGCGCGCAGAGTGAGCGGCGCCTTCACCGCGCCTGTCGTGGACGCCGACCCGGACGCCGACCGGCCATGGATGGCCACGCTCTACGTGCCGGGGCTCAACCTTGCCGAAGTCGTGGAGAAGGACGGCCCGCTGAGCCAGCGGGAACTGCGCGCGCTGGGGCTGGGGCTCACCGAGGCGCTGCGCGACATCCACCGGGCGGGCCTGGTGCACCGGGACCTCAAACCGCGCAACGTCCTGATGACCGAGGACGGGCCGCGCGTCATCGACTTCGGCATATCGCGCGCTTCCGACCACCAGAGCCACACCACGACCGGGCGGATGATCGGCACTCCGCCCTTCATGTCGCCGGAACAACTGGCCGCTCCCCGAGACGTCACCCCCGCCTCGGACGTGTTCTCGCTGGGGTCGCTGCTGGTGTTCGCGGCCGTCGGCACGGGACCGTTCGACGCCGACAGCCCGTACATAACCGGCTATCAGGTGGTGTACGGGACCCCGGACCTCGGCGGGGTACCCGAAGCGCTCCTGGGCATTGTCGAGCGCTGCCTGGACAAGGACCCGGCCGCACGGCCGGAACTGACGGACATACACCGCATGCTCCAGGCGCTGCCGGAGTCCGACGTCACCGAGTCCCCGAAGACCGGGCAGTCCGCGAAATCCCGGCGCTGCCCCACTTCTCGGAGCGCGGCCACCACCTCCGCGGATGCCGCGACCAGCGCCGGCAAGCGCCGCCGCGCACGGATGCTGCTCACCGGCCTCGGCGCGGCGCTGGCCGTTGCGGGGCTGTGTGTCGGGGTGGGTGTCTTCGTGTCCGATCAGAACACCACTACCGCCTCCGAGACCGCCGCCACAGCCACCGCCCGTGCCGCGTCACTGCCCGACGGCTGGCGGCCGTGGCGCACAAAGCTGCGGTACGACGTGAAGGGTGTCCCTCTCGACTACGACAGCCCCGGATGCGTGGCGGAGGCAAGCGCCCTGTTCTGTGGCGGTACGGGCTTCACGGCCGCCAGGATCGACGCCGCCTCCGGCCGCACCCTTTGGCGGACCGGTACCCGCCCTCAGGGGGTGCAGCCGATCGGCGTTCGCGACGGGCTGGTCTATGTGTACGAGGATCCGGACGACACGACCAGGCGCGTGGTGGCCCTCGACGCCACTACCGGGCACCGGCGGTGGCAACGCGACATCAACAAGTCCGAGGACCCGGTCCTGTACGACGGCGGGTTACTGACCCTGTCTCCCGACCACTCGTCGTTCGTGGCCTACGGGCCTTCCGGCAAGGAACTGTGGCGGGCGCCCTCGCTGGACGAGTACTGCACTCCGTCGGCGCTGGGAGGCGTCCCCTACGCCCTGTGCTCGAAAGCCACCGAGCCCGGCCAGGCCCCGGTCGAACTGATGAAGCTCGGCCCCGGCAGCCTGACCGGAACCGCCAGACTGCCCAAGAAGGCGGAAGCGCTCGGCACTGTCGGCGGGCAACCCCTGTTCCTCGCCCCCCAGACCGCGAAGGACGTGTACGACGCCGGGTACGAACGGCCGTACAACGCGCTGCTGCGGGTGGCCTCGGAAACCGGGCAGGTCAGACGGATACCACTGGCACGTCCGCTGACCGGCGCGGCCACCCTTGTGGACGGCGTCGTCTACTTCGTCCGGTCCGACGGATCGGTCACCGCGGTGTCGGCGGACAGCGGAAAACAACTGTGGCAGAAGGTGACGGACGTGGAGAGTCTGTCTGCGCCCGCGGTGTCAGCGACGTACAAGCGGGTCTATTTCTCCAACCGCTTCGGCCGTCTGCTGGCACTGGACAGCCGCACCGGAGCGGAGGTCTGGCGCACCTCCGCACTGGACGACCCCGGGGACAAAGCGCAGGACTATCCGCCGCGCGTGCTGCTCGTCAAGGACGCGATCGTGGCAACGGCCGGCGACACGGCCTTCTCCCGGAGCCCGCACGGGCCCACCTGACCGGCCGAGGCAATCAAAGCGTGCCCATAAGAGCCGCCGTCCAGGCGCCATCGCTTCCCAAGCTGAGAGCGCGAGTTTCTCGTCACCCGATCCATGTCCCGTCCCCGTACCGCGGTCGAACGCTACATGGGGAGATCTCGGCTCATGGGTCCGACAGTGGGGCGGACGGTCCGCCACAGACGCCGGTCAGGGGGAGAGGCAAGCGGCGGCCACGATCGGCATCTGGCAGGAAGTCATGTCCGTCCGCGCTTGTTTCCGATCGCATAGGCGAGACCCCACGCCGCGGCTGCAGCGATCACGAGGCCGAGCGGGGAGAACCAGTCGACTCCGCCGCCGGTTTCGTTGTTCCACCATGCCTTGGCCGGCCAGAAGGGCTCGTGCTGCAGCAAGTCCCAGGCAACCCTGGGCGTTTCGCTGTCGGCGATGATGAGCGGGAGGGAGTTGGCGAAGCCGAAGAAGGCACCGAGCGCGGCGATGACGGCCGCACCGATCCGGGCTCCGTTGCTGCGGCGGCCCACCAGGCCGACCAGGGAGCCGACCACGGATCCGTTGAGCAGTGCGTGGCCCAAGTAGAGGATGTTGGCCGTGGTGAGCGACTGCTCCTTGTACGTGGCCACGTTGATGCCGCTGTAGAGAAACGAGACGACGACCGAGACGAGAAACCCGAGGAAGACCGCGCCGACCGGGTTGCCAGCCGCGTTCGGCCGTTGTCCGAAGGGCGGTGCCTGGAACGGCGGTGCCGGGTGCATCGGCGCCTGGCCGGGAACGGGCGGCAGCCCGAACTGCACCGGAGCCTGCCCATGGGCAGGCATCGGCGCGAACCCCTGTGGCTGCTGCGGCGGGGCGGGCTGGTTGTACGGGTTGTAGGGGACCTGCGGTGGCTGTGAAGGCGGCGGTGCCGATGGGAACGGCGGCTGGCTCATTGGTGTCCCCCCGGAGTGAAGTGGCAGAAACAGCAAGTTATCAGCGAGATCGGGAGGGGGCCGTCGGAGCCCGAGCGGGCCATGTGAAGGGCGCTGACGACAGAGCGCGAACGGTGCGGGGGCGGCGTGGGCGGTCGCGCCCCGCCCCGCCGACCCTGCGCCGGGCATCAGCACACGTGCCCGCCACGCAACCGCACGATCAGCACTCGCATGAGTCGACCGGCCCCGAAGCAGGCACGCCCGGCGGTGCCGAGACGACCTGCACACAGGCTCCGACAAGCTCCGACGCGTCACATCCTCCGAGACCGGATGTCAGAGGCATGAGGCAGAGTGACGGAGGACGACACCGGCCCCGGAGCCACCTGGGTCAGGCGAGAAACCTCCCGGAGAGACGGCATGCCGAAGATCCCGAAAGGGCGACGCGTGGCGCAGGCCGCCGTGAACGCGCTGCGCGCCCTGCTCGAAGAGCATGATCACATCGTCCAGGAGATATCCGGTCAGAACGACTTCGGCGAGGACTTCTACGTCACCTTCACCGACGACGGGGATCTCACGAGCGACACGATCAAGGTGCAGGTAAAGGGTGGAGAGAGCTGGCGCCGGGGCAACGGTTACGCGGTGCCTGTCGACCAGCACGGCGACACCTGGGCGGACGGGAACATCCCCGTCTACTGTGTGGTGTACGACCCGGACACCAAGAGCCTGTACTGGGCGAACGCCACCCAACAGCTGCGCAGGTCCGGCCCTTTGACTCCGCCGCGCCATATCGGTGTCAGCCCCAACGCGATTCTGGACGACACCACCATGGCGTCGTTCGTCACCCGGGCCCGCCGCTACGTCGGACGCTACCGAGGCCGACAGGCGGTCCTCACCCACCTGAGTGAGATGTCCGGGGCCGACTTCGATCCGGCCGACCACGTCCTGCACTTCGTCAACGGCTACGACGAAGACCTCATCTTCTGGAAGCGTCCAGGGGACGCATGGGCGACGCTGCTTCTCAGCGCCCACGACTGGGAGCCGTATCTCGTCAGCCTGGAGTCCCTGATGCGGTCAGAGATCCGGCCGCCAGGCGATGAAGGCGGCGGGCCCGTGGGTGAATGGGGCGACGTCGATCTGCCGACCGCCGAAGACCTGGAGCTGAGTCGGACCGAAGTCATGTGGGTGGCCTCGTGCTTCTTCTCCACTCGGCAAGCCGACGAAGGGCCCAAGGACTTGGCCGGCCGCACCGAATGCGAGGGGTGTCCCAGCTGCACGGGCGAGGAGCCCAAGGAGCACGCCGACATCGCGGCGGACGTCCTCCACGAATACGTTCTCGCACGCATTCTCGACCGGATCGAGGCCGAACCCGACCTGCTGCAACGCTCGATCCTGGCCATGCGCGAGGACAGCGAGCTCACCGCGGAGATCGTCGACGAGCTCGGCCCTCTCGAAACCGACCCACGGGTTGTCCGCCAGGTGAACAAGCTGAGCCGGGCAACGGTGGCGACGGTCTACGACATCGAACCGGCGGCATTCCGGCTGGCCGTCCACTACTTCATCCGCCACATCTACGTCGGCGGCCCCTCGCTCCCTCTCGACGAGCAGGTCCGCATCGTCTGGCGCGTCCCCGAGCCCACGGCACCCAAGGGCGCTTCGGAACAGTAAGGTTCCGGCCGTCCGGACCTGAAAGGCAACATCGCCTCCACACCGGTGGCCGTCCTGCCCTCGCTCCCCTGCAGGAGAGCGAGGGCGCCTTTATGTGATCGCCGTGCGCGTGTGCGCTGTCGCGAGCGGCGTTCGGGTTATTGCACGTCCACGAAGTCCCCGGCCGCCTTGACGGGCGGGGTGGTGGAGGTGCCTGCGAAGTTCCAGCGCCAGTAGCCGTCTTCGGACGCGGGGACCGTGGTCGTCAGGCTGCCGGTGCTGGAGGTGTACACGGTCTTGACGGTGGTGTAGGCCGTGGTACCGGCCTTGCGGAACTGGAGCTTGACCGGCTGGTTGGTGTAACCCAGGTAGGCGAGATTGTCCCAGTCGGCCCGGGTGAGCTTGCCGGTGACAGTGAGGGTCTTGCCCTTGGCGATCGGCTCCGGACCCGCGTCCACGGTGAGTTTGGAGTGCCGCTGCAGACGGGTCGTGGTGTAGCTCGCCGTATGGGTCCAGCTGTCGTCATTGGCCACCCCCTGCACACTGACCTTCCAGGTGCCGGCGTGGGCGTTGGTGAGCGCGGTGCCACCGTACTTCCAGTCCGGTTCGAGGGAGAACGTCTGCGAGCAGGTGGAGGTGGTGGCACTCGAGGCGACGCAGTCCGCGTGGTAGTGGAACTGGTTCGACACGATGCGGTCGTCGTAGGTCTCGTAGGGGTTCGCACCATCCGGTCCATGCCACAGGACGAAGTCCGCGTCCTGGATGCCCGACGGGTGGGTGAAGGTCCCTGACACCGTGACCGTCTTGGCGTAGAGATCGACCACGATGTCCTTGCCCCCGTCGAAGGAGACGTTGCTGATCTGGACGTCGGTCTGGGTCTCGCCCGCGTAGGCACCGGGGGCGGCGAAGCCGGCCAGCGCGGTGATGGTGCTGAGGACGGCAAAGGCGGCGCGCTTGCGCATGCATCTCCTTCACGAAGGGAAGAGTGGGAACCCGCCGAGTGGGGCACGGCGGGGCAGTCGAAGCCGGTGAACGGGGAACTTGGGCGCGCGTCGACCTGGGGCACCCGGCCGTCCGACGTGAGCGTCTTCGCGGTGCTGAACGGCGGTGTCACCCTCATTCCCCCGTTCACAGTGCCCATGGCTCAGGCACAGCCGTCACACAGACCGCTCGAACTATCAAGCGCACCTGCATGCCCAAACGTCACAGTCGTCACAGTCGGCACGGACGGGCTGACCGAGGACCCAACGCGGTCCGCTCCTGCGCCGACAGACTCAGGAAGAGAGGAGTCGGCGGCTGAACGTCGGTGACCGGGCAGGCGCCTAACGGACCGCCAGTTTCGGATGGTCGGTGTCCGGGAGCCAGTCGCGCTGTGGTTTGTACTCCAGCCAGCGCCGGGTACGGCCGGCTTCGGTGAAGCCGCGCAGCAAGGTGTCGAGCAGGGGGTGGCGGGACGACTCCCGCCAGGCCAGCGACCATGCGTACAGCGGTGTCGGCTCGACGAGCGGGATGCTGCGCAGGCCCGTGTGGTCCGGCAGCGGTGCGTCGGCGGGGAAGACGGTGAATCCCTCGGGGTCGGTGCGCAAGTGCTGGACGAGGTGGTCCAGGCCCAGGTTGGGGCCGTCGTGCCGCCGCGTGATCCGGAACTCGTCGGCGAAGCGGCGCAGGAAGTCCAGGCGGTTCAGTTCGGCCGGGCACCACAGGATGCTGTCGCGCAGGTCGGACGGGCGCAGTGCGTCGGCACCGGCCAGCGGGTGGGACGGGCTGAGCACCACGTCGACGGGTTCCAGCCGCACCAGCCGCTGGGTGAGCCCCGCGTCCCGGCCGTCGGGCAGCGGGTGCACCCGGCCGAATCCCAGGTCTGTGTCTCCGCGCAGCAGTGCCTGCGCGACTGACGGCCAGTCACGTCCCGGGCCCGGCTCCCACCGCACCGCGCCCAGCACCTGCACCGCCTCGGCGACCGTGCGCATCGGCGCGTACAGATGACCCCACGTGTCGATCCGTACGACCGGTCCGGTGCCCGTCACCGCCGCGACCGCCCGCTCGCCCGCCGCCAGCGCCTCGCGCGCGGCCGGCAGGAACCGCTCCCCCGCCTCGCTCAGCCGGATGCCGCCCTGGCGCTCGAACAGCCGCACGCCCAGCAACTCCTCCAGCCGCGCGATGCGTTTGGACAGCGCCTGCTGACTGGTGTTCAGTTCTTCGGCGGCCCGCCCGAAGTGCAGTGTCCCGGCGGTCGCGACGAAGGCGCGGACCAGGGCGAGGTCGAGGTCCATGCCGCTGACCCTATGCGACAACCCTCCGTTGTCGGCCGGGTGGCCGGGTTGTTGGCCGGGTCGGTACCGCACGCGGTCGGATGGTCCCCGGAAGCCACACCAGGGGATGCCCCTGGGCCACCGAGGAGATGACCACGATGAAAGCCTTCGTGCCGACCGGAGATCCCGCCGAGCCGGTCGTGCTCGCCGACGTCACCGAGCCGACGCCGCGCCCCGACGAGGCACTGGTGAAGGTCGAGGCGTTCTCGGTCAACCGGGGCGAGACGTTCAAGCTGGAGAAGCCCGCCCCCGGCGAACGCCCCGGCAAGGACATCGCAGGCCTGGTGGTGCAGTCGGCCGCCGACGGCAGTGGACCGTCCGGGATCACCCGGGTCGTCGGCCACCCCATGGCGGGCGGCTGGGCGGAGTACGTGGCGGTACCGACCGACGCGCTCACCGAGCTGCCGGACAGCGTCTCCGTGCTCCAGGGCGCGGCACTGCCGCTGGCCGGGCTCACCGCGCTGCGGCTGCTGCGCGCCGCCGGACCGGTGCTGGGCCGACGGGTCCTGCTGACCGGTGCCTCCGGAGGCGTGGGCCACTTCGTCACCGAGCTCGCGGCCGCCGCCGGAGCCCAGGTCACCGCCGTGACCAGGGACGCCGAACGCGGCGCCCGGCTTGCCGGACTCGGTGCCGCCGAGATCGTCCACGACGTCGCCGACGCCCGGGGCCCGTACGACATCGTGCTGGAGTCGACCGGCGGCCAGGCCCTGCCCGTCGCGCTCAAGCGGCTCGCCAGGCGCGGCACGCTCATCTGGTTCGGGCAGGCCAGCCGCACACCGGCGACGCTCGACTTCTTCGACTTCTTCACCGGGCCCGAATCGGCCGTCATCCGCCACTTCCACTACCTCGACGCCGACACCCGCCTCGGCGACGACCTGGCGGCACTCGTCCGGCTGACCGCCGAAGGCCGCCTGCACCCCGAGATCGGCCGCGTCACGGACTGGGCCGACACCGCGACCACCCTCACCGACCTGCGCGACCGCCGCATCCGCGGCAAGGCCGTCCTCACCCTTTCCTGAACCACACCGCAACGACCGAGGAGCTTGACCATGACCAGCACCACCGACCCCAGGGCCGTCGTCATCCGCTACGTCGAGGCCGTACGCGACGGCGCCGCCGACGTCATCCAGGACAGCCTCGCCGCAGACGCAACCTGGCACTACCCGGGCGACCTGCCCATTTCCAAGGTGTGGCACGGCCGCGACCGGATCATCAACGAGTTCCTCGGCAGCATGGGACCGGTCCTCGTCCCCGGCACCCTGGAAATCGAACTGGTCAGCACGATCGCCGAGGGCGACCGCGTGGTCGCCGAATGGACCTCCAAGGCCAAGACCGTGTACGGCGGCACCTACGACAACCGCTGCATCGGCATCTACACGGTGCGCGACGGCAAGATCGCCTCCGTCGTCGAATACGCCGACACCCAGCACGTGGCCGCGACTCTCTTCCCCGACCTCAACGCCCACCACCCCTCCGATGCCGAGATGGCGCCGCCGGTTCGATGAAGACGGCGCCACCGTCCCGGCTGTGCACCGCCCTGACCGCGGACGCTGCCAAGCAGCTCATCGCCGACGCCCGGCCCACGACCTGAGCGCGAACCCGGCCTCGGCCGGGATGCGCGACGTGCGGGTCGACCCGGTGAGCGGCCTGGGCCGGCGGGCCTTCCGGGAAACCGCCCATCAGGTACAGGCGCGGCAGCACATCACCGGGAAGCTGCCTGCCGGTCAGTGAGCCCGGCTGCGCGCTCGGGACGGGCTCAGGCGTGGGGAACCAGGTTCCGTTCGGTGCCGAGGGTGTTCATGCCGGTGTTGACGTACATCGTGGTTTCGCCGTCGGACCAGCGGACGACGAGGTCGTCGGTGCGGTGGTTGTCGGAGAAGTTGCCGGTGGTCATCACCGTGTTGTGCGTCCACAAGCC
>NZ_KQ948032.1:178819-179589 GCF_001513965.1 Streptomyces cellostaticus
GTTGGCGTCCTGGATGCGGGTCTCGGTGCCGAGGGCGGAGGGCGTGGTGCCGACGTAGTTGTCGAGTTCACCGTCGGACCACTGCACCATCAGGTCCCACTTCTGGTTGCCGGAGAACTCGCCGCTGGTGAGCAGGTTGGCGTGGGTCCAGGTGGAGTTGGCGTCCTTGAGCTTGTGTTCCTGGCCGAAGCTGCCGGCGCTCACATTGGTGTAGAGGGTGAGTTCGCCGTCGGACCAGCGCACCATCAGGTCGGTGACGTAGGTGGAGGCGTTGAAGCGGCCCGCGGTGATCTGGGTGGCGTGCTGCCAGGTCGAGTTGGGTCCGATCATCTGGGTGCCGGCCACGTTGAGGCCGTTGGTGCCGACGTCGCCGTAGAGCGTGACCTCGCCGTCGGACCAGCGCACCATCAGGTCGAAGCGGTTCGATCCGGTGAAGTCGCCCGCGGTGATGGTCTCCGCGTGGGTCCAGGTGGAGTTGGCGGCCCTCAGTTGGCGTTCGGAGATGAAGTGGCCGTTGCCGTCGTTGGTGTAGAGGGTCACCTCGCCGTCGGTCCACACCACGATCAGGTCGCTGTGGCCGGCGCCGCTGAAGTCGCCCGCTGCCATGAGCTTGGCGTGCTGCCAGGTCTCACCGCTGCCCATGGAGTAGGGCAGGGAAGGCTGGTGGTAGGGGCCGTGGTCGGTGTGGAGGCCGTGCTGGGCGTCGTCGTAGAGCTGGAAGAACCGGTCGCCGTGCAGCGGGCTGTAGGTGATCCGGTTGTACAGCGGGT
>NZ_KQ948033.1:0-110276 GCF_001513965.1 Streptomyces cellostaticus
TTTTTCCCGCCCCGTCACACTGGACTCATGACGGTGACGACGGACGACGGAGTACGGCTGTGGGCGGCACGCTCGGGCGGCGCGGGCGACCCGCTGGTGCTGTGCCACGGCGGGCCCGGCCTGTGGGACATGTTCGGTGACGTGGCCGAGCTGCTCGCGGACGTGACCCCGGTGATCCGCTGGGACCAGCGCGGCTGCGGGCGCTCGGAGCGCTGCGACGGGCCGTGGACGAGCGAGCGGTTCGTCGCGGACCTGGACGTCGTACGACGGCACTTCGGGCTGGAGCGGATGGCGCTGCTCGGCCACTCCTGGGGCGCGCAGCTGGCGCTGACCTATGCCCTGGCGCATCCGGACCGGGTGAGCGCGCTGGTGTATGTCTCGGGCACGGGTATCGGCCCGGACGCGGACTGGCACCCCGCCTTCCACCAGAGCTTTTACACCCGCCTCGCCGACCACCCCGAACGGCTCGCCCGCTGGCAGGAGTTGACCGACCTCGCGGAGCGCACGGAGGGCGAGGAGCGGGAGCGGGCCGTTCTGCAGTGGTCCATCGAGTTCGAGGACCGGGACCGGGCCCTGGAGCCCGCCGGGCGCATGGCCGACCCGTGGTTCGGCATCAACTACGCGTGCAGCGGGGCCTTGAACGACGAGCGCAAGCGGTCGTGGGGCACCCCCGAGCTGTACACCGCCTGCCAGGCCCTCGACGTGCCGGTGCTGATCGTCGACGGGGCCCGGGACATCCGGCCGCGCACGGCGGTCGACTCCCTGGAGCGCGCCCTGCCCCGGGTGCGCCGGGTGGTCCTCCCGGACGCCGGGCACCTGCCGTGGGCGGAGGACCCGGAGGGCTTCCGGGAGGCGCTCAGGCGGGGGAGGGCAGGCGCCGGTCCAGAAAGTCCCGCATGAGCGCGGCGATCTGGTCCGCGTGCGTCTCCAGGGCGAAGTGCCCGGCGGGCAGGAGGTGCACCTCGGCCCTCGGCAGGTCCCGCTGGAAGGCGAGCGCGCCGGCGGGCACGAAGATCTCGTCGTGCGCGCCCCAGACCGCGAGCAGCGGCACCTGGCTGCTGCGGAAGTATGCGTGGAAGGCCGGATACAGCGCGATGTTGGCGCCGTAGTCGGAGATCAGGTCCAGCTGGATCTCCGCCTGCCCGGGCCGGGCCAGCCGGGCGGCGTCGTGCTCGTAGGCGTCCGGGCTGACCAGCGTCGGATCCGGGACGCCGTGCAGGTATTGCCACTTGATGCCGTCGAGGGTGTAGATCTCCCGCACCGGCGCCTCGGTCTCGGGGGTCCGCTTCTCGATCAGGGCCAGGACGGGCGCCCAGGCCGCCGCACCCAGCCCCTCCTCGTAGGCGTTGCCGTTCTGCGTGACGACCGCCGTCACCCGGCCGGGGTGGGCGAGGGCCAGGCGCAGGCCGATCGGGGCGCCGTAGTCCTGGATGTAGAGGGCGAACTCCTTCAGTTCCAGCTGCTCGGTGAACTCCCCGGTGATCGCGGCCAGTTCGCCGAAGGTGTACGTGAACTCCGTGGCCGCCGGTGTCGCCGACCGGCCGAAGCCGATGTGGTCGGGGGCGATCACCCGGTACCGGTCGGCGAGCAGCGGGATGAGGTCGCGGAACATGTGCGAGCTGCTGGGGAAGCCGTGGAGGAGCAGCAGGACCGGGCCGTCGGAGGGGCCCGCCTCGCGGTAGTACACGTCGAGGCCGCGGACGGTGACGGTGCGGTGATGTACCTGGTGAATGGACATGACGGCAGTGCACCACGCCCACTTCTAACCAGTCAAGTGAGTTTTAAAGGTTAGAGCGGCATACTTGGTCCATGACCCTCCCTCTGCACACCGCCCACACCGCCGACCTCGACCCCGCGGACCTCCGCGCCGCCCGCGCCCTCCTGGACGAGGCGTTCGACGGGGACTTCAGTGACCAGGACTGGGATCACAGCCTCGGCGGCATGCACGTGCTCGTCCACGACGGCGCCGGGCTCGCCGCGCACGGCTCGGTCGTGATGCGGCGGATACGGCACCGGAGGCGCTGGCTGCGCACCGGATACGTGGAGGCCGTCGCCGTACGGGCCGAGGCGCGCCGGACCGGGCTGGGCGGGCGGGTGATGGCGGCCTTGGAGGGGATCATCGACCGGGCCTACGACCTCGGCGCGCTCTCCGCGAGCGAGGACGGCGCCCTGCTGTACACGGCCCGCGGGTGGCAGCGGTGGGGCGGGCGCGTGTGCGCCCTCTCGCCCGACGGGATCATCCACTTGCCGGAGGAGGAAGGGGGCGTCCACGTGCGGCCGGCCTGCGCGGGACAGCCACTCGACCCGGGCCACGAGCTGGTCTTCGACTGGCGTGACGGGGATGTCGTCTGAGGACACTTCAGGCCTTGCGGACCAGCGTCTTGCCCGTGTTGCCGCCCCGCAGCATCAGCAGGAACGCCTCCACGATCAGCTCGAACCCGTCCACCACCGTCTCGTCCGGCGCGAGCGCCCCGCTGCGCAGATGGGGTACGGCGAAGTCGTACAGCTCCTCCTGCGCATCCCGGTGGTCGCTCACCAGGAAGCCCTCGATGCGCAGGCTCTTCTCCACGACATCCGAGTGGTCGAAGACGACGGGCGGCGCGTCCGGGGTGTTGTACTGGCTGATCGTGCCGACCCGCACCACCCGGCCCCGCTCGCGCAGCGCGCCGATCGCCGCGCCGAGGTGGTCGCCGCCGACGTTGTCGACGAAGAGGTCGATGCCGTCGGGGGCGGACGCGGTGAGGAGGTCGGTGACCGGGGCGGTGTGGTAGTCGAAGGCCGCGTCGTAACCGACCTGCTCCGTCAGGTACCCGACCTTCTCCGGTGAGCCCGCGCTGCCGATCAGGCGGCCCGCGCCGAGCAGCCGGGCGAAGCGGCCGGTGGCCGTACCGACCCCGCCCGCGGCGCCGGAGACGAACACGTCGTCGCCCTCGCGCAGCCGGGCGATCCGGGTGAGGGCGACGTAGGCGGTCAGGCCCGTGCCGCCCAGCACGCTCAGGTACGCCGACAGCGGCACGCCCGCGTGGTGGGGGAGCCGCCGGACCTCCTCGCGGCGGACCACCGCGTGCGTGCGCCAGCCCTGCCGGTGGAAGACGATCTCGCCTTCGGGCAGCTCCGGCGTGCGGGAAGCGACGACCCGGCCGAGGGTGCGGCCCTCCAGCGGGGCGTTCAACTCGAAGTCCCCGTCCATCATTTCGCGGTGGTACGGGTCCACGGACCAGTACAGGTTCTCCACCAGGGCGGTGCCCGGGGCCGGTTCGGGGACGGGGGACTCGGCGAAGCGGAAGTGGCCGGCCGTGGGGAAGCCGGCCGGACGGGCGGTCTGCTGCACGGTGAGCGCGGTCTCGGTCATGACAGGGGACCGTAGGCAGGAATGCCGGGGCCGGGCAGAGGGTTGGGCTCATGGAACGCGACGGTCCATGAACCGCCCTCATAGACGCAGGTGGGAGCCCCCGAGTGACAGCAGTCGACCTTGCCCCGCAGGAGCTGAGGATCCTGGTCGCCGTGGCCGACGAGGGCGGGTTCTCCGCCGCGGCCGCCCGGCTCGGGGCCACCCAGTCCGCCGTCTCCCACGCCGTGCGCGGCATCGAACGCAAGCTCGGCGTCGTCCTCTTCGAGCGCGGCCGGTTCGGGGCCCGGCCGACGCCCGCCGGGGAACGGGCGGCGGCCCACGCGCGGCGCGTGCTGCGGATGCTCCAGGCGCTGGCCGCCGAGGCGCGCGGCGCGCAGACCGGCGAGATCACCGGTCCGCTGCGGATCGCCGCCTTCCGCAGCGCGGCCCTGCACCTGCTGCCGCCCGCCCTGGAGCGGCTGGCCGCCCGGCACCCCGGACTCGACGTGAGCGTCACCGTCGTACGGGAACTGGGGGCCGGCACCGCGGGCGAGGTCGCCGCGGGGCGGGCCGACCTCGGCATCGCCACCCTCGCCGCCGGCTCGCCCCTGCCCGCCGGGCTGGTCGGGGACGTGCTGCTGCAGGAGCCGTACTCCCTGGTGCACCCCGCCGGGCACCCCGAACCGCGCAGCCTGCCCCTGGTCGACTGGATGGAGAACTGCGGCTCCTACACCCGCGACTGGTGGGCCGCCCAGGACTGGATCCCGCCCGCGACCGTCCGCGCCGAGGACGACGGAGCGGTGCTGTCGATGGTGAGCAGCGGTCTCGGCATGGCGATCATGCCCGCGCTCTCCCTCACCGCAGCCCCGCCCTCCGTGGCGGTCACCGACCTCGGACCGGGGCGGCCGCACCGCTGCGTCGGCTACGTCACCACCCCGGAACTGGCCGCCACCACCGCCGTTCGGGTGCTCGTCCGGGAGCTGCGTTCCCTCCACCCCCGTACCGAAAAAGCGCAGGTCACGGCCGTGTGACCCGATCCGCCGTCTCAGATAGTAGGAAGTCCGAGTAATTGGGCAGACAGGCGCGGCCCGCTCCCTTAGTTTTGTAGGAGCCGAACGTCTCGCTCGATCAAGCGAATGGCGGTCGTGAGCCGGGCCCCGTGCAGGCAACCCCTGCGGCACCGCTCCCCGCCCTCCGGCGTCTCGTACCCCCTCATTGCCGCACTCCGTTTGCCGAAGGAGTCGATTCCCCATGGCCGAGACGACCGTCCGCCGCCGAGTCCGCCACGCGACCCGCACGAGCGAGTCCGACCGCAAGAACGCCGCCGCCGCCCTCCAGCGCGCCCTCGACCGCCGCGACAACGGCGGCGAGACCGGCCACTGAGCCACTGCTGACCGGCCACTGAGCCGTCCACCGATCCGGGAGCCGCACCCGAACGGGGCGCGGCGCGGCCTCACCCGCCGCGCCGCACCTCGAAGTGGTCGATCCGCCGCCCGTCCTGCGCGAGCGCCGACACCGCGAGCCGCGGGGACGGACCCGGCCGTGCCTCGACCGTGAGGAGCGAGAAGCCGGTGTACCGCACCCGCGACCACTGAGCCGTCTCCGGCGCGCGCTCCTTGTCCTTGGTCCAGTGGAAGGTCTCCACCGTGTCGTGCCGGGTGACGTGCCCCTCGTAGCTGTCCTTGACGCCCGAGGGGAAGGAGTACAGGTCCCGGCCGCCGCCGCCCGCGGTGACGTACACGATCCCGTCCCGGGCGGGGTCCGTGGAGCCGCCGACCGGCACCGCCCGGCCGACCTCCCCGTCCTTGACCGCGTCCGTGCGCTCGTAGACGTGGTTGTGCCCGTTGATCACCAGGTCCACCTGGTGCTTGGCGAACAGCGGCAGCCACTCGGCCCGTACCCCGCCGTCGGAGGCGTGCTGCGAGGTGGAGTATGCGCAGTGGTGGAAGAAGACGACCACGAAGTCGACCCCCTGCGCGGCCCGCAGCCCGCCGAGCTGCGCATCCAGCCACGTGGTCTGCCGGCCGCCGCTGTGCCCGAAGCCCGCGGGGATCTCGTACGACACGTCGTTGGCGTCCAGCGCCACGAAGCCCGTGTTGCCGTAGGTGAACGTGTAGGCGCCCGGTGTCCCGTGCGGGTCGAAGCCGTTGTCCGGGAGGGAGAAGCGGGCGAGCTGGCCGCCGTAGCCGTCCGGCGAGTACCAGGCCTCCATGTCGTGGTTGCCGGTCGTCACCATCCACGGCACCGACCTGGCGACCGGCTCGTTCTGCTTCAGGAACCGGTCCCAGAACGTGGGGTCGTAGCCGTCCGAGGTCTGCCCGGCGCCGTTGACGTCCGCGTAGCAGATGTCGCCGGCGTGCAGATGGAAGGCGGGGTCCTGGCGCAGCACGAGGTGGTCGTTGGCGTTCGCCGCCTGCCCCACGCCCTGGTCGCCGAAGGCCGTGAAGGCGAAGCGCTCCGGGGACGCCGGTGCCGTGCGGAAGGAGGCGAGGGCGGCGCGGTGGGCGGGAGCGGCCGGGTCCCAGCCTTCGTGGCCGACGCCGTAGTAGTACGTCGTGCCGGGCCTCAGCCCGTCCAGGGCCGCGTGCACGTAGTACTGCTCGACCGCGGGCCGCACCCCCTGGACCCCGGAAGTGTGCAGATTGCGCACCTCGGCCTCGACGCGCCGGCCGAGGTCGTCGGGGCGCAGCCCGACGCGCACGTACGGCCGTTGCACCGCGAACGGCACCTGCCAGGAGACCCGCATCCGTGTCTTCGGGTCGGCACCGAAGGCCAGATGGCGGCCGAAGGGGCGGACCACCGAGCCGGACACCCGCGAGGTGGCCGGGGCCGGGTGCCCCGCCGCGCCGGAACCGCCGGAGCAGCCGGTCAGCAGGCCGCCCGCCACCGCGCCCGCCGTCACCAGGGTGCGCCGGCGCACCGGCCGGGTGCGCAGGTACTCGTACTGCTCGGCCATGCTCATCCGCTCCGCGAGCGGGAGCGGAATGCCGAAGTCAGGGGTATCCATGACGGGGAAGTTTCCACGGGACGCCAACACCCGTGCCGCATACGGGTGAACGCCAGCCGACGGGAGGACACCGGCGACCCGTCCGGGTGTCCGGATGGCGGACAGGGCATGTCATCCCCTGGGACGAGGAGTAGGGTGCCCGGCATGTCTCGCAGCATCAATCTCGCAGTGATCCCCGGTGACGGCATCGGCCAGGAGGTCGTGGCCGAGGGTCTGAAGGTCCTCTCCGCCGTCCTGCCGCAGGATGTGAAGCTGGAGACCAAGGAGTACGACTTCGGCGCCAAGCGCTACCACGCCACCGGTGAGACCCTCACCGACGCCGACCTCGACGCCCTCAAGCGGCACGACGCGATCCTGCTCGGCGCGATCGGCGACCCGTCGGTGCCCTCCGGTGTCCTGGAGCGCGGCTTCCTGCTCAAGCTCCGCTTCGCCTTCGACCACCACGTCAACCTGCGCCCGTCCAAGCTGCTCCCCGGTGTCGCCACCCCGCTGGCCGGCCAGCCGGAGATCGACTTCGTCGTCGTGCGCGAGGGCACCGAGGGCCCCTACACGGGCAACGGCGGCACCATCCGCAAGGGCACCGAGCACGAGGTCGCCACCGAGGTCTCCGTCAACACGGCCTTCGGTGTCGAGCGCGTGGTCCGCGACGCCTTCGCCCGCGCCCAGGCCCGCCCGCGCAAGAAGCTCACGCTGGTCCACAAGAACAACGTGCTGACCTTCGCCGGGCACCTGTGGACGAACATCTTCAACAAGGTGGCCAAGGAGTTCCCCGACGTCACCACCGACTACATCCACGTCGACGCGGCGACGATCTACCTCGTCACCGACCCGGGCCGCTTCGACGTCATCGTCACCGACAACCTCTTCGGCGACATCATCACCGACCTCGCCGCGGCCGTCTCCGGCGGCATCGGCGTGGCCGCCTCCGGCAACATCAACCCCGGCCGCGAGTTCCCGTCCATGTTCGAGCCGGTCCACGGCTCGGCCCCGGACATCGCGGGTCAGGGCAAGGCCGACCCCACCGCCACGGTCCTGTCCGTCGCCCTGCTGCTGCGCCACCTCGGCTACGACGCCGAGGCCGACCGCATCGACGCGGCGGTCACCGCGGACCTCACCGAGCGCGCCGGCAAGCCCGCCCGCTCCACCTCGGAGATCGGCGACGCGCTCGCCGTACGCGTAGCCGGCTGACCCGCCGCGCTACCAGAAGCCGTCGGGTCGCATCCGCACCCGGCGGCTTTTCCTATGCGGCCGACGGGTGCCACCATCATCCCCTGGGCCGCTTTCACCCCCATTCCTTCCGCCCCAGCCCCCGCGCGATAATCGAACGCGGAGCCGCGGTATGAGGGAATGCTCGGACGTCCTAACACCGGCCATCGGTCGTGCGGGCGTGTATGCGGCTCCGTTCACTACAACCGGTGAAGGACAACCACTCATGACGACGCCCACGATCGAGCTCAAGCCCTCCGCCCATCCGCTCGCCGCCGCGGAGCGCGAGGCGATCCTGGCCAGCCCCGGATTCGGCCGCCACTTCACCGACCACATGGTGACGATCAAGTGGACCGAGGGCCGCGGCTGGCACGACGGCCAGCTCGTTCCGTACGCGCCGATCCCCCTCGACCCGGCCACCAACGTCCTGCACTACGCCCAGGAGATCTTCGAGGGCCTGAAGGCCTACCGCCAGCCCGACGGCTCGGTCGCCACCTTCCGCCCCGACCAGAACGCCAAGCGCTTCCAGCGTTCCGCCCGCCGTCTCGCCATGCCGGAGCTGCCGGTCGAGACGTTCGTCGAGGCCTGCGACGCCCTGGTCCAGCAGGACAAGGACTGGGTGCCCGCGCACGGCGGCGAGGAGTCCCTCTACCTGCGCCCGTTCATGATCGCCACCGAGGTCGGTCTGGGCGTCAAGCCCGCCAACGAGTACCTGTTCCTCGTCATCGCCTCCCCGGCCGGCGCCTACTTCCCGGGCGGCGTGAAGCCGGTCTCCATCTGGGCGTCCGAGGACCGGGTCCGCGCCGTCCCCGGCGGCATGGGCGACGCGAAGACGGGCGGCAACTACGCGGCCTCCCTGCTCGCCCAGGCCGAGGCCGCCGCCCAGGGCTGCGACCAGGTCTGCTACCTCGACGCGGTCGAGCACAAGTGGGTCGAGGAGCTCGGCGGCATGAACCTGTACTTCGTGTACGGCAACAAGATCATCACGCCGACGCTGACCGGCTCCATCCTGGAGGGCGTCACCCGTGACTCCCTGCTGGCCGTCGCCCGCGACCTCGGCTACGAGTCCGAGGAGGGCCGGGTCTCCATCGACCAGTGGCAGGCCGACTCCGAGAACGGCACCCTCACCGAGGTCTTCGCCTGCGGCACCGCGGCCGTGATCACCCCGGTCGGCACGGTGAAGCGCGCGAAGGCCGAGTGGAAGCAGTCCGGCGGAGAGCCCGGCGAGGTCACCCTGCGCCTGCGCCAGGCCCTCCTCGACATCCAGCGCGGCAGGACCGAGGACCAGCACGGCTGGATGCACAAGATCGGTTAAGTGCGCGGTTCGAGGTGGCGCGAAGGGGTGTCGGGCGTCTGCGGGTCCGTTGTGGCTGGTCGCGCACACGTGGCGGTAGCCGCATATTGGGTACCGCCCCGCGCCCCTTCGGGGCGTACAGCGAGTGTCAGTAGCAGGTACACCAGCCCGCCGGCCGTCCCCGACAGCAGGAAGCTGCAGTCCACCCCGCCCGTCAGCGTCAGCAGCGGGCCCTCGTAGGACGGCAGGGACACCGCCAGCAGCCCTACCGCCGCTCCGGCGGCCCAGGAGACGGCGGCCCGGACGTTCCAGCCCGCCCGGTACCAGTAGACCCCGCCCCGCGAGCGGCGGTTGAAGACCTGGAGGGCGTCGGCGTCGTACACACCGCGACAGCGGGCGAAGCCGATGAGGGTGATGACCGCCCACGGGGTGCCGACGGCGGTGAGCAGCAGGACGAAGGACGTCATCGCCGACTGCGCGTTCCAGGCGTAGTGGCCGACGAAGACGCAGGCCGTGGCCACGAGGGCGACCGTGCAGGTGGCGCGGGCGCGGGAGGCGCGGGGCAGGATCGCGTCCAGGTCCAGGCCCATCGAGTACAGCATCAGGCCCGCGTTGCCGACCGAGCCTGCGGAGGCGGCCAGCAGCAGCGGGACCAGGTACCAGGCGGGGGAGGCGGACACCAGGGGGCCCGCGTAGTCGGTGGCCGCGCGGGCCGCGTACGCCGTGAAGGTGCCGAACAGCTGGGGCACCAGCAGGCCAAGGATCAGGCCGAGCCAGGTGGCGTGCAGGACGCGGCGGCCGGTGTGGCGGGTCGGGGAGATGTAGCGGGTGTAGTCGCCGAGCAGGGTGATGAAGGCGATGGGGCCGGACAGGCCCGCCGCCACCGCCGCCAGGAACCAGGTCGGCCAGAAGGACCCGAGCAGACAGCCTCCCGTCCCGGGCAGTGCCGAGGTCGTGAAGTGCGGGGCGTAGGCGAAGATGCCGAGGGCCAGCAGGGCCGTCATGCCGATCGCCAGCACCTTGGACATGGCGAGCAGCACCCGGTAGCCGTAGACCGCGCCCGCGACCGTCGCCGCGGCGAGCAGCGCGTAGACGACGGCGTACGACGCCCCGTCCGCGGGCAGCCCGAACAGCCGGCCGAGGACGCTCAGCATCACGTCACCGCCGATCCAGACCGTCAGCGCGGTGTAGCCGAGGGCCAGCAGCAGACCGACGACCGAGCCGACCAGCCGGCCCCGCACACCGAACTGGGCGCCGGAGGAGGTGGAGAGGTTGGTCGCGGTGCGCAGGGAGACCAGGGCCAGTGGGGCGGTGAACAGCGTGCCGATCACCGTGCCCGCCACGATCGCGCTCACCGAGGCCCACCAGCCGAGCCCGAAGGACGGCGGCAGCCAGCCGAAGATGATCACTCCGAGGCAGAGGTTCGATCCGAGCAGGATCGAGACGAGGTCCCGTGGACCGCTGGTCCGTTCCTCGTCCGGGATCGTGTCGACTCCGCGCTGTTCTATCGGCATGGCTGGTCTCCTTCGACGGCCGCCTTCGTAGTTTGAGCGACGTTCAATGTGACGTGAACGCGGTTCCCGGGTCAATGCTTCTGTTTCACGAATTCTGTGTTTAGAGTGATGCTCTAAAGTGTGGAAGGCAAGGAGGTGCCGCGTCGTGAGACTCACCCCCACGGAACGTGACCGGCTGCTGCTCTTCGGGGCCGCCGAGCTGGCCCGGGCCCGCCGGGCACGAGGCCTCAGGCTCAATGTGCCGGAGGCCACCGCGCTGATCGCGGACACCGTGTGCGAGGCCGCGCGGGACGGCAGGCGGCTCGCGGAGGCCATCGAGGCGGCCCGGTCGGTCCTCGGCCCAGGGGACGTGATGCCGGGTGTCGCCGACGTCGTCACCGAGGTGATGGTGGAGGCCGTCTTCGACGACGGCTCCCGGCTCGCGGTGGTCTCCGACCCCATCGGGGGCGGCCTCGGCGAGCTGGCCCCGGGCGCGTTGCTGCCGGGCCCCGGGCACGCCGACCCCGAGCCGGCCGTCCGGCTCACGGTCACCAACACCGCGACCGTGCCCGTCTCGGTCACCTCCCACTTCCACTTCTTCGAGGCCAACCCGCGCCTGCACTTCGTACGGGACCGGGCCTACGGCATGCGGCTCGCCGTACCCGCCGGGTCCTCGGTCCGGTTCGGGCCCGGGGAGGGTGCGGAGGTCGGTCTGGTGCCGATCGGCGGCGAGCGGATCGCGATCGGCTTCGCCGGTCTGGTCGACGGGCCGCTGGACGCGCCGGGAGCCAGGGAAGAGGCCCTGCGCCGGGCCGCCGCCTGCGGATATCTCGGAGTCGCAGGCGGCACAGGAGATACAGGGGCCACAGGAGTCACACCGGAAGGAGGCGAGTGATGAGCCGCTCGAAGGGACGCGAGGTCAGCCGGGCGATCCACGTCGACCCGCACGCCTACGCCGCCACCCACGGCCCCCGGGCCGGCGACCGCCTCCGCCTCGGCGACTCGGGCCTGACCGTCCGCGTCGAGTCCGACTCCCAGCGCTACGGCGACGAGTTCCTGGCCGGGTTCGGCAAGACCGCCCGCGACGGGCTGCACCTCAAGGCGGCCGCCGTCCGCGAGACCTGTGACGTCGTGATCAGCAACGTCGTCGTGATCGACGCGATGCAGGGCATCCGCAAGGTGTCCATCGGCATCCGCGAGGGCCGGATCAGCGCGATCGGCCGGGCCGGCAACCCGGACACCCTCGACGGCGTCGACGTCGTCGTCGGTACGGGTACCTCCATCGTGTCCGGCGAGGGGCTCATCGCCACCGCCGGTGCCGTCGACACCCACGTCCACCTGCTGTCGCCGCGCATCATGGAGGCCTCCCTCGCCTCCGGCGTGACCACGGTCATCGGGCAGGAGTTCGGCCCGGTGTGGGGCGTCGGTGTCAACTCGCCCTGGGCGCTGCGTCACGCCTTCAACGCCTTCGACGCCTGGCCGGTCAACATCGGTTTCCTGGGCCGGGGTTCGTCCTCTTCGGCGGCCCCGCTGGTCGAGGCCCTCGCCGAGGGCGGCGCCTCGGGCTTCAAGGTCCACGAGGACATGGGCGCCCACACGCGGGCGCTGGACACGGCTCTTCGCGTCGCCGAGGAGCACGACGTCCAGGTCGCCCTGCACAGCGACGGGCTGAACGAGTGCCTGTCGGTCGAGGACACCCTGCGCGTCCTCGACGGCCGCACGATCCACGCCTTCCACATCGAGGGCTGCGGCGGCGGACACGTGCCCAACGTCCTGAAGATGGCCGGTGTCCCGAACGTCATCGGCTCCTCCACCAACCCCACCCTGCCCTTCGGCCGGGACGCGGTCGCCGAGCACTACGGCATGATCGTCTCCGTCCACGACCTGAAGACCGACCTGCCCGGCGACGCGGCGATGGCCCGCGACCGCATCCGGGCCGGCACCATGGGCGCCGAGGACGTGCTGCACGACCTGGGCGCGATCGGCATCACCTCCTCCGACGCCCAGGGCATGGGCCGCGCCGGCGAGACGGTCCGCCGCACCTTCGCCATGGCCGGGAAGATGAAGGCCGAGCTGGGCCCGATGGAGGGCGACGGCGAGGGCGACGACAACGCGCGCGTCCTGCGCTACATGGCCAAGCTGACCATCAACCCGGCCATCGCCCACGGCCTCGCGCACGAGGTCGGCTCGATCGAGGCCGGCAAGCTCGCCGACATCGT
Organism: Streptomyces cellostaticus; assembly: GCF_001513965.1. GTDB lineage: Bacteria > Actinomycetota > Actinomycetes > Streptomycetales > Streptomycetaceae > Streptomyces > Streptomyces cellostaticus. The sequence continues at coordinate 12,551 of NZ_KQ948033.1, forward strand.
GCTGTGGCGCCCCGAGTACTTCGGCGCCAAGCCGCAGCTCGTCCTCAAGTCCGGCTTCCCGGCCTACGGCGTGGTCGGCGACCCCAACGCGGCCACCGACACCTGCGAACCCCTCGTGCTGGGCCCGCAGTTCGGCTCGTACGGCGCCACGGCCGCCGACATCTCGGTCGCCTTCGTCGCCCGGGCCGCCCTCGACCAGGGCAACGACACGATGCCCACGCGCCGCCGCCGGGTCGCTGTGCGCGGCACCCGGGGCATCGGCCCCGCCGACCTGCGGCTGAACGCCCGGGTCGGCGCGGTCGACGTCGACCAGCGCACCGGCCTGGTCACCCTCGACGGCGACCCGCTGCGTTCGGAGCCCGCCGACTCCGTCTCCCTCAACCGCCTCTACTTCCTCTGACCCCCGGTCATATGACCCCCCGGACGCAAGGACCCCGACACATGACCACTCCCGCCGCCGACGGCTTCCGCATGCCCGCCGAGTGGACCCCGCACGAGCGCACCTGGATGGCGTGGCCGGGCCCCAACCCCACCTTCGAGGACCCGGACGACCTCACCGCCTCCCGCGTCGCCTGGGCGTCGGTGGCCCGTGCCGTCCTCCGCTTCGAGCCGGTGACGGTCGTGTGCGGCCCCGGCCAGTCGGCGGACGCGCAGGCGCTGCTCGGCCCGGGCGTCGACACCGTCGAGCGCGAGCTGGACGACGCCTGGATGCGCGACATCGGCCCCACCTTCCTCACCGACGGCAAGGGCGAACTGGCCGCCGTGGACTGGACGTTCAACGGGTGGGGCGCCCAGGGCTGGGCCCGCTGGGAGCACGACGCGAAGATCGCCGCGTACGTCTCGGACCTCGCAGGCGCGAAGACGTACGCCTCGAAGCTGGTCAACGAGGGCGGCGCGATCCACGTCGACGGCGAGGGCACCGTGCTGCTGACGGAGACGGTCCAGCTGGGCCCCGAGCGCAACCCGGGCTGGTCGCGCGAACAGGTCGAGGCCGAGATCCACGCCCACCTCGGCACCAGCAGGGCGATCTGGCTGCCGCGCGGCCTGACCGGCGACTACCCGCCCCACGGCTTCGGCACCCTCGGCCACGTCGACATCGTCGCCGCCTTCGCCCGCCCCGGCGTCGTCGTCGCCCACCACCAGCCGGACCCGGCCCACCCCGACCACGAGGTCACCAAGGAGGTCATCGGCATCCTGAAGTCGGCGACCGACGCCCGCGGCCGCGCCCTGGAGGTGGTCGAGGTGCCCGCCCCGACCGCCCTGGAGGCCGACGGCCACTGGGCCGACTACTCCTACATCAACCACTACCTCTGCAACGGCGGCGTCGTGCTGTGCGGCTTCGACGACCCGCGTGACGAGATCGCCGCCGGGATCTTCCGCCGCCTCTTCCCGGAGCGGACGGTGACCCTGGTGGACGCCCGTACGATCTTCTCCGGTGGTGGTGGCATCCACTGCATCACCCAGCAGCAGCCGAAGGTCTGACACGTACAGGAGCAGCAGATGGCCGGTGCGGCCCGTCCGCGCAGGAACGCGCCGCCGCGCGAGGAGGTCCTCGTCGCCGCCATGGACATGATCGCCGAGCGCGGTCTGGAGAAGCTCACCATGGCGGGGCTCGGCCGCGCGGTCGGGATGAGCAGCGGCCATCTGCTCTACTACTTCCGCTCCAAGGACGAGCTGCTGCTGCAGACCCTGGAGTGGAGCGAGGGCCGGCTCGGCGTCGAGCGGGGCCGGCTGCTCAACCGCCGCGCGCCCGCCCGCGAGCGCCTTGACGCCTACGTCGACCTGTACGTCCCGGGCGGCCACCGCGACCCGCACTGGACGCTGTGGCTGGAGGTCTGGAACCGCTCGCAGAACGCCGACGACGAGGCCCGTGAGCGGCAGGCCGCCATCGAGGGCGCCTGGCACCGCGACCTGGTCGCCCTGATCGCCGAGGGCAGCTCGCGCGGCGAGTTCCGCCCGGTCGACGCCGACCGTTTCGCGGCGAGGCTGCGTGCGCTGCTCGACGGGTTCTCCATCCACGTCGCCATCGGGTTGCGCGGCACGGACCGCGAGCAAGTGATCGCCCACGTCCGGGAGTTCATCGGGGAGACCCTCCTCGTACCGGACGCCTGACGCCCGCATCCTGAGACGGTCGGTGAGCCGGGGGCGGGGCTGTGCCAGACTGCCTCCGTGCTCTCGTTCGCCATGATTATGGGCAGCAGGCGCGCCGGTCCGCAGTGACCACCTCGTACGACCAGGTGCGGGTGGCCACCGTCGTCCTCGACCCGCGCGCAGACCTCTCGCACCCGCGAGGGGTTTTTTCGTTTTCCGGCCCACCCACAGCCGGGCAGCGGAGCGCGAGGGAGTATTGCAGGGACGGTGGAGCCGGTCATTCCGGTAAGACCGAAGATTCACAACAGGAGCCTTGAGACCATGACCGAGACGGCAACCAGCGAGCTCGACGACTCGTTCCACGTCTTCGACACCACGCTGCGCGACGGCGCGCAGCGAGAGGGCATCAACCTCACCGTCGCGGACAAGCTCGCCATCGCACGGCACCTGGACGACTTCGGCGTGGGCTTCATCGAGGGAGGCTGGCCCGGCGCGAACCCGCGGGACACCGAGTTCTTCGCCCGCGCCCAGCAGGAGATCCACTTCCGCCACGCGCAGCTGGTCGCCTTCGGCGCCACCCGCCGCGCCGGCGCCAAGGCCGCCGAGGACCCGCAGGTCAACGCGCTGCTGGCATCCGGCGCCCCGGTGATCACGCTGGTCGCCAAGTCGCACGACCGGCATGTGGAGCTGGCGCTGCGCACCACGCTGGACGAGAACCTGGAGATGGTCCGGGACACCGTGTCCTACCTGCGCGAGCAGGGCCGCCGGGTGTTCGTGGACTGCGAGCACTTCTTCGACGGCTACCGCGCGAACCCGGACTACGCGAAGGCGGTCGTCCGCACCGCCTCGGAGGCCGGCGCCGACGTCGTCATCCTCTGCGACACCAACGGCGGCATGCTCCCCGCCCAGATCCACGCGGTCGTCTCCACGGTCCTCGCCGACACCGGCGCCCGGCTCGGCATCCACGCCCAGGACGACACCGGCTGCGCGGTCGCCAACACCCTCGCCGCCGTCGACGCGGGCGCCACCCACGTGCAGTGCACGGCGAACGGCTACGGCGAGCGCGTCGGCAACGCCAACCTCTTCCCGGTGGTCGCGGCCCTGGAGCTGAAGTACGGCAAGAAGGTGCTGCCGGAGGGCCGCCTGCGCGAGACGACCCGCATCTCCCACGCGATCGCCGAGGTCGTGAACCTCACCCCCTCCACCCACCAGCCGTACGTGGGCGTCTCCGCCTTCGCGCACAAGGCGGGCCTGCACGCCTCCGCGATCAAGGTCGACCCGGACCTGTACCAGCACATCGACCCCGAGCTGGTCGGCAACACCATGCGCATGCTGGTCTCCGACATGGCGGGCCGCGCCTCCATCGAGCTCAAGGGCAAGGAACTCGGCATCGACCTGGGCGGCGACCGGGAGCTGGTCGGCCGGGTGGTCGAGCGTGTCAAGGAGCGCGAGCTCAAGGGCTACACCTACGAAGCCGCCGACGCCTCCTTCGAACTCCTCCTGCGCGCCGAGGTCGAGGGCAGGCCCCTGAAGTACTTCGAGGTCGAGTCCTGGCGGGCCATCGTCGAGGACCGCCCCGACGGCACACACGCCAACGAGGCCACGGTCAAGCTGTGGGCCAAGAGCGAGCGGATCGTCGCGACCGCGGAGGGCAACGGCCCGGTCAACGCCCTGGACCGGGCGCTGCGCGTGGCCCTGGAGAAGATCTACCCGCAGCTCGCCAAGCTGGACCTGGTGGACTACAAGGTCCGCATCCTGGAGGGCAAGCACGGCACGTCGTCCACCACCCGCGTCCTGATCTCCACCTCCGACGGCTCGGGCGAGTGGTCCACGGTCGGTGTGGCGGAGAACGTCATCGCCGCCTCCTGGCAGGCGCTGGAGGACGCCTACACGTATGGCCTGCTGCGCGCCGGGGTCGAGCCGGCGGAGTAGACCCCGTCAGGCCTGTCAGGGGGCACGCCGGACGTTGTCGAAGGCGTTCTTCTCGATGTGCTGCTGCTGTCCCGCGCGGCCTCTAGTTCCGGTGCGGGCGCTGGAGGACGCCTGCGCGTATGGCTTGCTGCGCGCTGGGGTCGAGCCGGCGGAGTAGACCCCGTCAGGCCTGTCAGGGGGCACGCCGGACGTTGTCGAAGGCGTTCTTCTCGATGTGCTGCTGCTGTCCCGCGCGGCCTCTAGTTCCGGTGCGGGCGCTGGAGGACGCCTGCGCGTATGGCCTGCTGCGCGCTGGGGTCGAGCCGGCGGAGTAGATCCCGTCGGGCCTGTCAGGGGGTACACCGGATGTTGTCGAAGGCGTTCTTCTTGATGTGCTGCTGCTGTCCCGTACGGCCTCTAGTTCCGGTGCGGGCGCTGGAGGACGCCTGCGCGTATGGCCTGCTGCGCGCTGGGGTCGAGTCGGCGGAGTAGATCCCGTCGGGCCTGTCAGGGGGCACGCCAGACGTTGTCGAAGGCGTCCTTCTCGATGCGCCGCCGTTGCCGCACGGCCTCCAGCTCCGTCAGCGCGTCGTTGACGCCCGCCAGGACGGTCACCACCGCGTCGCCGGGAAGGCCCTCCGGGGCCTGTTCCGCCGCCCCCTCGGGGATCCCCAGGGCGGCCGCGAGACCGACGAGGACGGGTTCGCGGGAGGCCCAGCGGTCGGCGGCGTGCCGCCGCTGAGGCGTGTCGGCCGGAGCGTCGTCCCCGCCGCGCCGGGGCAGCCAGCGGTGCCGGGATCCGGTGTCCCCTTGCTGCGCCTGGAGGTCGTCGGCATAGGACGCGGCCAGATCGCGCCCCCGGCGCCACAGCCAGTCCTCGACGGACTCGTACGGTGCCTGCCGGACCAGTGCCGTCGACGCCGCGTCCAGCAGCCGGTCACCCGTGGCCGGCCGCAGGCCGGGCACGATGCGGTCGTCGTCCAGGGCGACGGCCTCGGCGGCGATCAGGTCGACCAGCTCGGCTCCCGCCAGGGCGAGCGAGAGGTCCCCCTGCCCGACGGCCCGCCCGGACGGGACGTCCAGGGCGACGATCAACAGGTCCCGCGCTGTGCTCATGTCTTCATCCTCTCCCAGCCGCCGGGCCACCGCCCCTCCGAGTCGGGCGGGCCGCTTTTCAGCCAACCGAGTCGGGATGGGGGTCCCCCCGCGCGAGCGCAGCCGAGCGTGGGGGAGGGTGGGCAGAGGATCGGGAGTCCAGGGGGCGGAGCCCCCTGGTGCGGGCCCGACGCTCCGCTCTGCTCGGGCTGGCGCGACGTCTTGACGGGGGTGCGGGCCACCAGTTAACTCACGGCGTGAGCTAAGCCCTGTGTGAACCATGAGAGTCAAGGGAAGGTCCATGCCGAGAACCGCCCTGCTCGTCTCCGCAGCCGTGCTCGCAGCGCTGCTGCCGCTGTCGCCGTTGTCATCGGCTCGTGCCGCCTCCGATCCCGCCCCCGTCCCCGTCGACCGCTTCGAAGGCGAGGTCCCCTTCGCCGCCCAGCCCGCGGAGGGCATCTTCACCTGGGGCGGCGACAGCGACGACCCGCCTTCCCTCCAGCTCGCCGCCCGCGCCGACGCCCCCGAGGGCGCCAAGGCCCTCACCGGCAGCTACGACATCAGCAGCTACGGCGGCTTCACCCATGACTTCGCCGCCACCGGGCCCGCCCGCGACTGGTCCGCCCACCGGGGCATCCGCTTCTGGTGGGACGGCCAGGACAACGGCAGGAAGATCGCCTTCGAGATCAAGGACGGCGGCGCGAACGGCGAGGCCTCCGAGCTGTGGACGACCTCCTTCACCGACGACTTCACCGGCTGGAAACAGATCGAGCTCCCCTTCACCGACTTCACCTATCGCACGGACTACCAGCCCGTCGGCGGCATCGACCACGTCCTCGGCCTGACGCGGATGTGGGGCTACGCGCTCACCCTCCCGGCCGGGGTCAAGGGCCGGTTCGCGATGGACGACGTCGAGTTGTACGGCAAGGCGGACCAGTCGCTGCGCGCCTCGGTCACCACCGACTCCGCCGTCCGTCCGGTCGAGGCGGGCGGCACGGCCACCGTCGAGGTCGGCGTCGCCACCACCGGCTCCGCCCCGACCGACGAGCCCGTGACGGTCACGTACGAGACGACCGGCGGCACCGCGATACCCGGCAAGGACTACACGCCGGTCTCGGGCACCCTCACCTTCCCGGCCGGGACGGCATCCGGCGCCACCCGGACGATCAAGGTGCCGACCTCGAAGAACACGAGCCCAGCGGCCGCCCGGACGATTCCCCTCAAGCTCACGGTCAGCGGCGCCAAGGCCCCCGCCGAGACCCCGCAGGTCGTCATCGACGCGCACGGACTGCCGTACCTGGACGCCAGGTTGCCGGTCCGCAAGCGCGTCGCCGACCTGCTGTCCCGCATGTCACTGGCGGAGAAGACCGGCCAGATGACGCAGGCCGAGCGCGCCGCCCTCACCGACCAGGGGGACATCGCGGCCTACGCCCTCGGCTCGCTCCTCTCCGGCGGCGGCTCGACCCCCACGCCCAACACCCCCGAGGCGTGGGCGAAGATGATCGACGGCTTCCAGCTGCGCACCCGGGCGACCCGCTTCCAGATCCCGCTGATCTACGGCGTCGACGCGGTCCACGGCCACAACAACCTGGCCGGCGCCACGGTCATGCCGCACAACATCGGCATCGGCGCCACCCGCGACCCCGAACTCGCCGAGCGGACGGGCGCGGTGACGGCCGCCGAGGTGCGCGCCACCGGCATCCCCTGGGACTTCGCGCCCTGCCTCTGCGTCTCCCGCGACGAACGCTGGGGCCGCTCCTACGAGTCCTTCGGCGAGGACCCGGCGCTGGTCGAGTCCATGGAGACCGTCGTCCAGGGCCTCCAGGGCCGCGCGAACGGCCAGGACCTGAGCCGGAACGACAAGGTCCTCGCCACCGCCAAGCACTTCGCCGGCGACGGCGGCACCGAGTACGGCTCCTCGACCACGGGGACGTACACGATCGACCAGGGCGTCACCAAGGTCACCCCGCAGCAGTTGGAGGCCGTCCACCTGGCGCCGTTCCGGACCGCCGTCGACCGGGGCATCGGCACGGTCATGCCGTCGTACTCCTCCCTGGACGTGCTCGGAGACGGGCGGGGCCCGGTGAAGATGCACGCCCGGGCCGACATGATCAACGGCGTCCTCAAGGGCCGGATGGGCTTCGACGGCTTCGTCATCAGCGACTGGAACGCCATCGACCAGCTCCCCGGCGACTACGCGTCCCACGTGCGCACCTCGGTGAACGCGGGCGTCGACATGATGATGGTGCCGTACACGTACAAGGACTTCAGCTCGACGCTCGCCGACGAGGTGAAGGCGGGCCGGATCAGCGAGCGGCGGATCGACGACGCGGTCTCCCGCATCCTCACGCAGAAGTTCAGGCTGGGTCTCTTCGAGCACCCGTACGCCGACACCACCGGAGCCGCGCAGATAGGCTCCCCGGAACACCGGGCCGTGGCCCGCCGGGCCGCCGCGGAGTCCCAGGTGCTGCTGAAGAACACCGGCGGGCTGCTGCCCCTGAAGAAGAGCGAGAAGGTGTACGTCGCCGGGTCCAATGCCGACGACATCGGCAACCAGACCGGTGGCTGGACCCTCACCTGGCAGGGCTCCTCCGGGAACATCACCCGGGGCACGACCATCCTCCAGGGCATGCGCGAGGCGGGCGGGAACGTCACCTACTCCAAGGACGCCTCCGCACCGGCCGACGGCTACGACGCCGGCGTGGTCGTCGTCGGCGAGACCCCGTACGCCGAGGGCGTCGGCGACGTCGGCAACGGCCACGACCTTCAGCTGTCCGCCGCCGACAAGGCCGCCGTGGACAAGGTGTGCGCGGCCATGAAGTGCGCGGTGCTGGTCGTCTCCGGGCGCCCGCAGCTGATCGGCGACCGGCTCGACCGGATCGATGCGCTCGTCGCCTCCTGGCTGCCCGGCACCGAGGGCGAGGGCGTCGCCGACGTCCTCTACGGCTCGCGCCCCTTCACCGGACAGCTCCCCGTCACCTGGCCCAGGTCCGAGGCCCAGCTGCCGATCAACGTCGGCGACCCGTCGTACGACCCCCAGTTCCCCTACGGCTGGGGCCTGACCACCCTCACCCACGTCCCGCGGGGCGGCGCGGCGACCCTGCGCGCGCTCGGCGTGGCGGCAGCGGCGGCCGAGCGGGCGGGCGCCGACCGGACCGGACGGGAGCTGGTCGCCGAGGCGCGGCTGATCGTCCAGCAGAAGGCGGGGCAGCGGATCGGGGAGGCGATGGCCGAGCCGTTCGCCGACGCCGGCCATCTGCTGCTGACCGGCAGGTACGGGGAGGCGGTGCACAAACTGACGGAGGCGTACCGAGCCGCGTAGATCCACCCCGCCGATACGTGTATTTGACCCTTTTCGGGAGGCTTCGGGTAGCTTCGAAGGATGAAGGCCGTCCTGCGGACCCGAAGCCTCCCGGCACTGCTGCTGGCCGCCCTGACGCTCGTGATCGTGACGGCGCTGACGCCCGGCGCGATGGCGGCCACCGGCATCTCCACGATCGCCGAGGCCCTGCGCAAGAGCCCGGTCTACGTCGACCCGGCGGCCTCCGCCCAGTTGCCCGCCGCCGACGCAGACACCCTCGCCAAGCGGATCAAGGACGCGAACAAGCCCCTGTTCATCGCGGTCCTGCCCGCCGGCTACCCCACGAAGAACCTCTTCTCCGGCCTGCGCACGGCCACCGGCGTCACCGGCCTGTACGCCGTCCGCCTCGGCGACCGCTTCGACGCCCGAGCCGACTCCTCGGTCCTCTCGCGCACCGCCGTGCGCAACCTCGTGACCAGCGTCCAGGGCGAGAGCGCCAAGACCCAGCTCACCGACTTCACCGACCGCGCCCTGGCCCACATGGGCGGCCACGCCCCCTCGACCTGGGGTTCCTCCGGCGCGGGCGGCGGGGTGTCCGGTACGGCGCTGATCGCCGCGGGCGCGGTCCTGGCGGCCGGCGGCGCGGGCGCCTACGTGCTGGTCCGCCGCAGCCGCCGGCGGCGCGCCGAGGAGCATCGGGCGGCCCTGGACCGGCTGCGGGTGGTCGTGGACGAGGACATCACCGCCTTCGGCGAGGAACTGGACCGGCTGGACTTCCACCCGGCCGAGGCGGGCGCCGACGACGCCATGCGCGCGGACTACGAGCGGGCCCTGGACGCCTACGAGAAGGCGAAGCAGTACATGGCCGACGCCCGCAGACCCGAGGACGTCCGCTCCGTCACCCAGGCCCTGGAGGACGGCCGGTTCTCCCTCGCCCAGCTCGTCGCCCGCCGCGAGGGCAGCCCCCTCCCGGAACGCCGCCCGCCCTGCTTCTTCGACCCGCGTCACGGCCCCTCCGTCACCGACGCCGGCTGGGCCCCGCCCGGCGGCGCCCCGCGCGAGGTCCCGGTCTGCGCGGCCGACGCCACCCGCCTGGCCGACGGCCGCGACCCGGTGATCCGCGAGGTCGACACCGACTACGGCCGCCGCCCCTACTGGGACGCGGGCCCGGCCTACGGCCCCTGGGCGGGCGGCTACTTCGGCGGCGGCATCCTGCCCGGCCTGCTCGTCGGCACCCTGCTCGGCGGCATGATGGCCACCCCGTCCTACGCGGCCGACTACGGCACCGGATACGGCGACTTCGGCAGCGGCGGCTACGAGGGCGGCGACGTCTCGGGCGCGGACTTCGACGCCGGGGACTTCGGGGGCGGCTTCGGCGACGGCGGCGGCTTCGACGGCGGCGGGGACGGCGGGGGAGGGGACTTCGGCGGGGGGTTCTGACGGTCACCCTTCCTGGAAGAGCATGACGGTCACCCCTCCGGGGAGGGCATCCCGGCCAGCCGTTCCCTCAGCGCCGCCGACGCCGGCACCCCGTGTTCGGTCTCGCCGAGCGCGCCCAGCGCCTCCGCCGGCCAGCCGTCCCGCTCGGCCATGTCCCGCTCCAGCGCCCGCCGCCCCGGCTCGGTGAGGGTGAGCACGGACCGACGCCGGTCCACCGTGTCCGTCTCCCGTGCGATCAGCCCCTCCGCCTCCAGCTCTGCGAAGACCCGCGTGAGCGACTGCGGCCGCAACTGCGCCTACTGGGCGGCCGGAATGACCACCGCCCTCTCCCTCCTCCTCGGCTACTTCGGCCAGGACGCACAGAGCCTCCTGCCCACCCGCCTGTCCGCGATGGCCGACGACGAACCTGAGCACGCTGCCGGGCCCGCGGCTCACGACGCGTGACGCTTGACGACCGGCTGCCGCCGGGTGGCGTAACGCTGACCGGCGGCATGCCACCAGGCGGGCGGCGAGGGCCCGTCGACCAAGGAGCTGGGCTGGTCGGGGTGCAGCCCGAGCCGCCAGAGGGCACGGGCGTCGACGGACACACTGACCGTGCCTCGCCAGTGCCCGTCGGGCTCCCGCCTGCACGCCAGATCCAGCCGAATCTCCTCTTCGGCAAACGGCATCCAGTCGATGCCGCGCTCACGCAGTCAAGCGCAGAGGACGGCGATGGGGTGGAGGCGGCCCGGCACGTTCTCGTACCAGGTGATGGGGACCCAGGCGTTCTCGTCAGTCGCAGGTGACGCGGTCAAGGAAGTTGCTCCAGGTGGTGGAGGAGACGGTGAGGATGGGACCGTCGGTGGTCTTGGAATCACGGACGTGGACGGCGGAGGGGTGGGTGGCGACCTCGACGCAGTTGCCGCCCTCGTTGCTGCTGTAGCTGGACTTGAACCATGCCAATGCTGCGGTGTTCATGACTCTACAAGCAGTCCATTCAGGAGGCGCACGCTCGCCCCATGAACGCAGAACCCCAACACCCCCACACCCGCGAGGCGTTCTACCGCCGTGACCGCAGAACGGTCCGCCTGGCCCGCAAGTTCGCCCAAGAGGCGCTCACCGACTGGGCGTTGGCCGAGCGCAGCGACGACGTGCTGCTCTGCGTGAGCGAGTTGGCCACCAACGCCCTGCTCCACGGCGTCCCCGTGGGCCGCGGCTTCGTCCTGCGCCTGACCCTGCACACCGACGGTGTCCTCCGCGCGGAGGTGCATGACAGTGGCCCGGGCGAAGTCCGAGCCCCGGACGCGGCTCCGGACGCGTCGCCGGAGTCGGAACACGGCCGGGGGCTGCTGCTCGTCGCAGCCCTCGCGGACAAGTGGGGCGTGGGGGAGCGGAACCCGGGCAAGATCGTGTGGTGCGAATGCGCCGTGTCGGGCGGTTGCCGGAGCAGCCCGCGGGATCTACGGCCGTGATCCGAGTGTCACCAGGTGGCCGACGAAGCCGATCTCGACGCCGTCCGCAGTGGACCGCGCCGAGGTGAAACCGGTGTTGGCAGGGAGTTCGACGCGCCACGTGTAGGCGGGCCCGGCATGGACGCCGGGGGTGGTCAGGGTCAGTTCCGTGCCCTGGGCGAGGAGCGTGCCCGTGGTGTTCAGGGTCGTGCCGTTCGTCACCTTGAGGTTGGCCTGCTGGCCGTTGGATCCCGGTGCCTGGGAGACCTGCAGCGGATCCGACGTGTGGGCCAGCCGCGTCAGCGAGTCGGACAGCTCCTTGTACGACAGCGTCAGCGTGCCCTCGGCGAGGTTCGCCTCCGCGCTGCGCGAGGTCATCGAGGTGACCGTCACGCCGCGCAGGTCGATGTGGAGCTTGTCGACGGGCAGGTAGCCGCCCTGTGTGTTGGTTTCGTCGTCGACGTAGAACTTGCCCGCGTCGAGGGAGACATGGTCGAAGTCGCGGGAGAGCGCCTGGGTGAGGAACGGGAAGCCCTCGACGGACACGTGCAGGTAGCCGTCGTTGGCATCGCCGTACCCGTACTTCTCCTTGGCGAGCCGCGCGGCCTCCTGGTCGGCGAAGTGCACGGCCACCCGGTCGGCCACCGTGAAGAGCACGGCGAGCACCACGACCGTGATTGCCAGAACCTTCACCCATCGACGTCGCACGCCGACCCCTCCGCGCTGTTCAGATGTTCGAGTACGTGTCACGAGATCATGTCCCGCGCCCGCGCGCACGGAGGGGTCTTTGCGAAGCGATTACCCGACGAAGGGGTTACTGCTTGATCGCCGAGATGTCGAAGTTCAGCTTGATCTTGTCGGAGACCAGGAAGCCGCCGGTCTCCAGCGCCGCGTTCCAGGTCAGACCCCATTCGGAGCGCAGGATCTCGGCCTTGCCCTCGAAGCCGACGCGCTCGTTGCCGAACGGGTCCTTCGCGGAGCCGTTGAACTCCAGGTCGATGGTGAGCGGCTTGGTCACGCCGAGGATGGAGAGGTCGCCGGTGATGCGGTACTCGCCGCCGCCCAGGGCCTCCGCCTCGGTGGAGCGGAAGGTCATGGCGGGGAACTCGTCGGTCTTGAAGAAGTCCGCGGACTTCAGGTGGCCGTCACGGTCGGCGTTGCCGGTCTCGACGCTGTCCATCCGCACGTCGAGGGTGGCGGTGGACTTGGCGGGGTCCTCGCCGTCCAGGTGCAGCGCGCCGGTGAAGTCGAGGAAGCTGCCCTTGACGTTGGTGACCATCGCGTGGCGGGCGACGAAGCCGATCGTGGTGTGGGCCGGGTCGATCGTGTAGTCGCCGGTGAGTGCGGTCAGGTCGGGGCCGACCGTGGCGGGCGCCGTGGCGGGGGCGGTGGTGCTTTCCTTGCGGCCGAAGATGCCCATGGCGTGCTCCTTGGGGGACTGTGAGGGCTATTTGTTGAACCTTGAACTATGTCAACAAGGACGACCGTAACTCCATTCCGTTCAATGTTCAACATCATCCGCAGGGTGTTGTGACCGTCACGGACTGTCATGGTTCCGCGCTCTGTGGTACAGGCCATGGACATGACTCCCACGCGCCGCACGGTCCTGCGAGTCGCGCTCCTCACGGCGGCTCTCACCGCGACGACGGCGGGCCCGGTCCGCGCCGAGCCCCCCGACCCCTACGACACCCTCCGCCGCCGCTGGCTCGACCTCGCGCTCGGCACCGGCTACGACGCGACCGCCGAGCCGTACGCCTCCCGGCTCGCCCAGCTCGGGGAACTGGCACGGGAGTTCCAGGCCACCATGGCCCCGGCCCCGGACTCCCTCTGGCCCGGCCACCCCTTCGACCCGCCCTCCGGCATCACCTTCAGCTACGGCCGCCTGTGGACCATGGCCCAGGCCCACGTCCAGCCCGGCACCGGCGCCACCGGGGACGGTTCCCTCCTCGCCGACGTGCTCCGCGGCCTCGACCACCTCTCCGCCACCGTCTACAGCCCCGCCACCACCCGCTACGGCAACTGGTGGGAATGGCAGATCGGCAGCCCCCGGCTCCTCATGGACATCACGGCCGCCCTGTACGACCACCTCGGCGCGGCCCGCATCGCCTCGGCCTGCGCGGCCGTCGACCACTTCATCCCGGACGCGATGCTCACCGACTACTCCGGCACCTCCACCGGTGCCAACCGCGTCGACCTGTGCCGCTCCGTCGCCCTGCGCGGCATCCTCGGCCGGGCCGGCGACCGCATCGCGCTCGCCCGGGACGCCCTCTCACCGGTCTTCCCGTACGTCACGCACGGCGACGGGCTCTACGCCGACGGCTCCTTCATCCAGCACACCTGGGTCGCCTACTCGGGGACGTACGGTCAGGTCCTGTTGGACGGCCTCGGCCGGTTCTTCGCCCTGCTCGCCGGGTCGGACTGGGCGGTCACCGACCCGGCCCGGCAGAACGTCCTCGACAGCGTCGAGCACGCCTACGCCCCGCTGATCCATGACGGGTTGGTGATGGACTGCGTCAACGGCCGTGCCATCAGCCGCGGTTACCTGCGCGGCGACGACCTGCACCTCATGCGCAGCGACCACTACCACGGCCAGGCCCTGATCGCGGCCGTCGCCCTGCTCGCGGGCGGCGCGAGCGCGGCGGAACGCGAGCGGTGGTACGGCAGGATCAAGGGCTGGATCGAACGGGACACCGTGACCCCGGTCCTGACGGCCGGTCAGTTCGGCGTGGCCGATCTCGCCCGGCTGCACACGGTCGCCTCCGCACCCGTCCCCGCGGCCCCGGAACCCCTCGGTCACCGCCTCTTCCCGTCCATGGCCCGGGCCGTGCACCGCCGCCCCCGCTTCACCGCCGCGCTCTCCATGGCCGACGACCGCATCGCGCACTACGAGTGCGGCAACGGCGAGAACCCGCGCGGCTGGCACACCGGCTCCGGAATGCTGTACTGGTGGCCGAAAGGGCGTAGCGGTCGGTCCGATCGGTCCGATCAGTACACAGACTGGTTCTGGCCGACGGTCGACTGGTACCGCCTTGCGGGCACCACCGTGTCGACCAAGCGCCTCGCCGACCGGGCCGGCGGCGAGTGGGGCGCCCCCAAGCCGGACGTCCGCTGGGTCGGCGGCACGTCCGACGGCGAGTACGCGGCCGTCGGCCAGCACCTCAAGGGCCTCGGCTCGACGCTTCAGGCCCGCAAGTCCTGGTTCTTCCTCGCCGATGCCGTCGTCTGCCTCGGTGCGGGGATCACCTGCGCCGACGGTGTCCCGGTCGAGACGGTCGTGGACAACCGCAACCTCGGCGAGAGCGGCACCCAGGCCTTCGCCCGTGGCCCCGGCTGGGCCCACCTGGAGGGTCACGGCGGCTGGATCCTGACCAGCGGCGGCGCCCTGCGCACCCTGCGCGAGGACCGCACCGGCGCCTGGTCCGACATCAACGCCACCGGCACGACCGAACGCCGCACCCGCCGCTGGCAGACCCTCTGGCTCGACCACGGCACCGACCCGGCCGACGCCGCGTATGTCTACGTCCTGCTGCCCGGTGCCTCGCGCGCCGAGGTCGCCGCCCGCGCCGCCGACCGCCACTGGCTGTACGTCCTCGGCAACGACGCCCGCCGCCAGGCCGTGGCCGTGCCCTCGTGCGGCCTGAGCGCCGCCAACTTCTGGGTGGCCGGTGCGGTGGGCGACCTGACCGCCTCCGCGCCCGCGAGCGTGCTCGTCCGGCGCCGGGCCCGGACCACTACCCTGTGCGTGAGCGAGCCGCCCCGCACGGGCACGCCGCTGGAGATCGTCTGGGACCGCCCGGTGCGCTCGGTCGTACGGGCCGACGACACCGTGGAGGTCCTCTCCACAGGAGCCCGTCTGAAGCTCCGTGTCACTCCAGGGATGGCATGTGCCACCCACGAATGTGAGGTGGCTCTCAGGTGACGCCTTTGTGGCCCCTCTACAACGCGGGTGGCCCCTGAGCAGTCGGAACGGCTGCACGCGGTTCTGGTTCTGTTCGGTCGTACCAGGAAAACGGGCTGGAGACTGTACGGAGTCGACGGCTCGCAATCCTTGGTGTCCTTCGTAAGGTCGCTACATGACCGTTTTGGAAGAGACGACGGGTGAGCCGGCCGGCGAGCCGACGGACGCGCGCGGACGGGTCGCCGAGCTGCACGAGATCCGTGCGCAGGCTGTGGCGGGCCCCAGCGAGAAGGCGACCGAGGCGCAGCACGCCAAGGGCAAGCTGACGGCGCGGGAGCGCATCGAGCTGCTCCTGGACCCGGGGTCCTTCCAGGAGGTCGAGCAGCTGCGCCGGCACCGGGCGACCGGCTTCGGCCTGGAGGCGAAGAAGCCGTACAGCGACGGTGTCATCACCGGCTGGGGCACGGTCGAGGGCCGCACGGTCTTCGTCTACGCGCATGACTTCCGGATCTTCGGCGGCGCCCTCGGCGAGGCCCATGCCACGAAGATCCACAAGATCATGGACATGGCCATCGCCGCGGGCGCGCCCCTGGTCTCCCTGAACGACGGCGCGGGCGCCCGTATCCAGGAGGGCGTCAGCGCGCTCGCCGGCTACGGCGGCATCTTCCAGCGCAACACCAAGGCGAGCGGCGTCATCCCGCAGATCTCGGTGATGCTGGGCCCGTGCGCGGGCGGCGCGGCCTACAGCCCCGCCCTGACCGACTTCGTCTTCATGGTCCGTGAGACGTCCCAGATGTTCATCACCGGCCCGGACGTGGTCAAGGCCGTCACCGGCGAGGAGATCACCCAGAACGGCCTCGGCGGCGCGGACGTGCACGCGGAGACCTCGGGCGTCTGCCACTTCGCGTACGACGACGAGGAGACGTGCATCGCCGAGGTGCGCTACCTCCTCTCGCTGCTCCCGCAGAACAACCGCGAGAACCCGCCCCGGGTGGACTCGTCGGACCCGGCGGACCGCCGCAGCGACGTCCTCCTCGACCTGGTCCCGGCGGACGGCAACCGGCCGTACGACATGACCAAGGTCATCGAGGAGATCGTCGACGACGGCGAGTACCTCGAAGTCCACGAGCGCTGGGCCCGCAACATCATCTGCGCGCTGGCCCGCCTGGACGGCCAGGTGGTCGGCATCATCGCCAACCAGCCGCAGGTGCTGGCCGGCGTCCTGGACATCGAGGCGAGCGAAAAAGCTGCGCGCTTTGTCCAGATGTGTGACGCTTTCAATGTTCCGATCGTCACCTTCCTGGACGTGCCGGGGTTCCTCCCCGGTGTCGACCAGGAGCACGGCGGAATCATCCGCCACGGCGCGAAGCTGCTGTACGCCTACTGCAACGCGACCGTGCCGAGGATTTCGCTCATCCTGCGCAAGGCGTACGGAGGTGCCTACATCGTCATGGACTCCCAGTCGATCGGCGCCGACCTCACCTACGCCTGGCCCACCAACGAGATCGCCGTGATGGGCGCGGAAGGCGCGGCCAACGTCATCTTCCGCCGTCAGATCGCCGACGCCGAGGACCCCGAGGCGATGCGGCAGAAGATGGTCAAGGAGTACAAGGCCGAGCTGATGCACCCGTACTACGCGGCGGAGCGTGGTCTGGTGGACGACGTCATCGACCCCGCCGAGACCCGCGAGGTCCTGGTCAAGTCCCTGGCGATGCTTCAGTCCAAGCACGCCGACCTGCCGTCCCGCAAGCACGGCAACCCCCCGCAGTAACCGAGCGGACCCGCCGCGGCAACCCCGCGGACCCCTTTCTCACGGAGACTGACACCCATGACCACTGCCGACATCCGCGTCGAGAAGGGCCACGCCGACCCGGAGGAAGTCGCCGCCATCACGGCCGTCCTCCTGGCCCGCGCGGCCGCCCAGTCCGAGCCCTCGGCCCAGACGCACCGCGGCCGCGCAAAGGCCGGCTGGCGCCGCCTGGAGCGCGAGCCGGGCTTCCGGGCACCGCACAGCTGGCACGGATAGGCTGCGCCGCTCAGCAGGTTCTTCAGGGCCCCTCTGCTTCAGAGGGGCCCTTCTTGGTGTGCAGGTACAGGAAAGAGATGCGCCGCTGCGGCGGAACGCAGAAGGGCCCTCCCCACACGGGGAGGGCCCTTCTGCAAGGCAGTCGGCTAGCGCAGGCGTGCCATCAGGGCGTGCTCCACCAGCGTGATCAGCGCGCTCTTGGCGTCCGCGCGGTGGCGGGCGTCCGTCGTGATGATCGGGGTGTCCGGGCCGATCTGCAGGGCTTCGCGGACCTCGTCGGGGTTGTACGGCTGGTTGCCGTCGAAGCCGTTGAGGGCGATGACGAAGGGCAGGCCGCTGTTCTCGAAGTAGTCGACCGCGGGGAAGCAGTCGGCCAGGCGCCGGGTGTCGACCAGGACGATCGCGCCGATCGCGCCGCGCACCAGGTCGTCCCACATGAACCAGAAGCGGTCCTGACCGGGCGTACCGAAGAGGTACAGGATCAGGTCCTGGTCCAGGGTGATACGGCCGAAGTCCATGGCGACCGTGGTGGTCGTCTTGTCTCCGGTGTGGGTGAGGTCGTCGATGCCGGCCGAAGCGGACGTCATGACGGCCTCTGTGCGCAGCGGGTTGATCTCCGAGACGGCGCCGACGAACGTGGTCTTGCCCACGCCGAAGCCGCCCGCCACCACGATCTTCGCGGAGGTGGTGGAGCGGGAAGGACCGCCGCTAGAGCTTGCGAAGTCCACTGAGCACCCTTTCGAGCAGTGTCACGTCTGGCTGGCCACCGGCGTTCTCGTCGCCGCCGGGCTGATGGATGGCGACCAGGCCCGCCTCCGCCAAGTCGGCGACGAGGATCCTGGCCACGCCGAGGGGGATGGTCAGCAGCGCCGAGATCTCGGCGACCGACTTGATCTCCCGGCACAGGTTGCAGATCCGCTGATGCTCGGGCAGCTGGCCCTGCATCTGGTGCGGAGCGGCGGTGGTGTGCACCAGTGCCTCGATGGCGAGCTGGTAGCGCGGGCGGGTCCGGCCGCCGGTCATGGCGTACGGACGCACCAGGGGGTTGTTGGCAGCGGTCGCCGGCGCCGGCTCGGGACGGCGCTGGGGCTGGACCGGCTGGATGCGCGGGGCCGGGGGCTGGTCGTACGGCGACGGGCCGGGGCCCTGCGGAGCGTACGGCTGCCGGTGGCTCGGGGCGGAGGGGAAGTTGTACCGGTTCGACGAACCGTCACCCTGGCCCTGGGCAGGGCCGTACGACCAGTTGCCCGGATTCGAACCGCCTGGGGGTGTTGCCACTTTCTCTCCTCCTCCGACTGCGCCGGGCGCCCATCCCTGTGGAGCCGCGTCCCGAAACCTTACGGCCACGGGACGCGAATACGCACCGTCTGACTGTTAGTTGAGAAGGCTTCCCTGGAGTTCCGCACGGAGATCCGGGGTGAGAACCGTGCCCGCACGGTCCACCAGAAGCGCCATCTCGTACCCAATGAGGCCGATGTCCGCCTCGGGGTGCGCAAGAACCGCGAGCGAGGAACCGTCGGATACGGACATGATGAACAGGAATCCCCGCTCCATCTCCACAACCGTCTGGTTCACCGCGCCTCCTTCGAAGATCCGGGAAGCGCCTGCCGTCAGCGACGTCAGACCGGATGCAACGGCCGCGAGCTGGTCGGCGCGGTCGCGGGGGAAGCCTTCGGACATCGCCAGAAGGAGTCCGTCGGCGGAGACCACCACCGTGTGGGACACCCCCGGGGTGTTGTCCACGAAGTTGGTGATCAACCAGTTCAGGTTCTGTGCCGCCTGGCTCATCGGGCTCACACTAACGCTCCTGGTTGTAGGTGCTGTCAGGACCGAAGCCCTGGCCGTTCGTTTCACTGCCTGCGCTGCGTCCGCGCTGGACGCCTCGACGCAGGTTGCTCAGCCTGCCCCGGACGTCCTCCGGGGCGCGGGAGACCGCAGGGCCTCCCTGAGGGGTGCTCTCGGCGGCGCCCTCGACCAGGTTGGCCTTGGGTACCCGCCGCGGCAGGCCGGAGGAGGTGACTCCACCCGCCTTGGGCTTCCGGAGCTGCGAGGCCTGCTGCCAGCGCTCGTCGTTCGCCGAACGCCAGCTGCTGTCGCCGCCCGCCGCCGGAGTGTTCCCGGGCGCGGGAGCCGGCGTTTCCCGCTGCACGCGCGCCGTGCCGTTCGAGGCACTCGAGCCGTTGGATCCGCTCGCGCTGGATCCGCGGCGGGGCAGCCCGGCGTCGGTCAGCTGGTGGGCGGCGGGAGAGGCCGTTCCCGGACGGTCGAAGCCTACGCGGTTCCGCTCACTCGCGTCACCGGCCTGCGGAGATTCCGCTTCCGGAGCGTACTGGGCCGGATACCCGTTCTGGTAGCTGTCCTGCTGCGGCCAGTCGTCCTGGTAGGGCTGGTTCTCGTAGGAGCCGAAGCCGTCGGACGCGGAGGCGTGCGTCGGCGCGTGCTCCTCCTGGGCAGGTTCCGCATACGCGGGATCGGGGTAGCCGCCGCCGTTCGGGGCGAAGCCGTCGTTGCGCGGCAGGCCGCCGTTCGGCGCGTAGTACTGGCCGTCGTACGACTTCTCGTACGGCTCCTCGTACGCGGTGGGCTGCTGCTCCTCGTACGTCTGCTCCTGGTACGCCGGCTGCTCGGTGTAGCCCGTGCTGCTGCCGTCGTAGGCGGCCTGCCGGGCGTCGAACTCGTCCGCGTACGCGTTCTGCCCCGCCGTCTCCGGCTGCCCGGGCTGCTCGCCGTGGGTCTGGGCCTCCAGGGTCGCGCGGCGCTCCTCGCGCATCAGCGAGCGGCCGACGGGGTCCAGGTCGCGGATGTCGTCAGGGACCTCGGAGTAGCGGCTGTCGTCGAAGCCCAGCTCGGCGGCGGTGCGCAGCGGCGGCGCCAGCTGGCCGAAGCTCTCACCCTGGAACTGCTGCTCCGGGATGATCTGGGAGACCGTGAACTCATCGCGGTCCAGCGGCGCCTCGCCGCCACCGCCGTGCGTGATCGCGTCCGGCAGCATGACCAGGGAGGTCGTACCCGCCTGCTCGCCCGAGGGACGCAGCTGGACGCGGATGCCGTGCCGGTCGGACAGCCGGCCGACCACGAACAGGCCCATGCGCTGGGAGATCGCGGCGTCCACGGTCGGCGGGTTGGCCAGCTTGTGGTTGATGTCCGCGAAGTCCTCGGCGGTCAGGCCGATGCCCTTGTCGTGGATCTCGATCATGATGCGGCCGTCGGGGAGACGGGTCGCGGTGACGCGGACCTTGGTCTGCGGGGAGGAGAACGTCGTCGCGTTCTCCAGCAGCTCGGCGAGCAGGTGCACGAGGTCGGTGACCGCGCGGCCGTGGATCTCGGCCTCGGGGACGCCGGACAGCTCGATGCGCTCGTACTGCTCCACCTCGGAGGAGGCGGCGCGCAGCACGTCGACCAGCGGGACCGGCTGGTCCCAGCGGCGGCCGGGCTCCTCGCCGGCGAGGACCAGGAGGTTCTCGCCGTTGCGGCGCATACGGGTCGCGAGGTGGTCCAGGCGGAAGAGGTTCTCCAGCTGGTCCGGGTCGGCCTCGTTGTTCTCCAGGTCGGTGATCAGGGTCAGCTGGCCCTCGATCAGCGACTGGTTGCGGCGCGACAGGTTCGTGAAGATCGCGTTGATGTTGCCCCGCAGCAGGGCCTGCTCGGAGGCGAGCCGGACCGCCTCGCGGTGGACCTGGTCGAAGGCGCGGGCGACCTCGCCGATCTCGTCCTTGGTGGTGATCGGGATCGGGGCGACCCGGGTGTCGACCCGGCCGGGGTCGGTGCGGGAGAGCTGGTCGACCAGCATCGGCAGGCGCTGCTCGGCGATGCCGAAGGCGGCGTTGCGCAGCTGCCGCATCGAGCGGGACATCTGGCGGGCCACGGCACCGGCCAGGATGAACGCGAGCAGCAGGGCGACGACGACCACGGCACCGGTGGTGATCGCGGAGTTCTTGGCGTCGTCGGCGATGGACGAGGCCTCGTTCACCGCCTTGTCGGCCAGATCCGACTCGATCTGGCGGTAGGCGTTGTACCTGAGGGTGTTGACCGCCCACCAGTTGTCGACGGTGATGCCCTTGGCGGCGAGCCCCTCACGGGTGAGGACGGTGGTGTCCTTCAGCGTGGCCAGCGCCGAGATCATCGTGGTCGGGTTGGACGGCGGCGGGACGTAGTTCGGGTTCTTCTGCTTGGCCGCCGTGGCCATGGCGGCCCCGTCGGTCTTCATCTTCGTCTCGGCGTCGGCCAGCTTCTGCGCGTCCGCGTCGGTGCCACCGCCGAGGTACTCCTCCTTGGCGATGCGCTCCAGGTAGGCGTACGAGGACAGGGACACGCGCTGGGTCGCCAGGTTCGGGGCGTCCGGGCCGGGCTTGACCAGCAGGTGCGTGCCGATCGACCGCTCCAGCGAGAGCGCCGCCTTGGTCAGCGAGATGGCGTAGACGGTACGGCCGTAGGAGGTGATGTTGCCGGTGCCCAGACCGAGCTCGTTGGCGAACTCCATCAGGGGGTGGCTGACCTCGACGTAGCCCTCTTCGGTCTGCACGCCGGTGAGCTTGGGGGTGAACGCGGCCTGGCGCAGCACCGTCAGCTTGGGCTCGGCAGCGCGGAAGAGCCTCAGCCGGCGCTCCAGGCCGGACTTGTGCGGCATGTTCTGCGCGGCCTGGTCGAAGGCGTCGGCGGCCAGGTCCGTCTTCTTGCGGGCGTCGGTGACGATCTGCTTGTTCTTGCTCAGCAGGATCGGCGCCGCGGTGACGTCACGCTCGGTCTCGAGGGCGTCGGCGTAGCCGAGGGCGGCGCGCACCAGGCGGGCGGTGTTCTCCGCGTCACGGGCCTGCTGCCAGGTGTCGATCGAGTTCTTCACCTGGAAGCCGCCCATGACGAGACCGACCGCCACGGGTATGAGCAGAATCGCGTTCAGTCTGGTCGGCACCCGCCAGTTGCGCGGGGAGAAACGGCCGCCGCTCTTCGCGGGTGTGGCCGCCGGCTCCGCACCGGGCACAGGGGTGGGCGCCGCAGCGCGCGGCGGCGGGGTGAAGTTGCCCCGCGCCGACGGCTCGGGACCGTTCTTGCTTCGCCTCACTCGACCAACAACCTCTCGGCGGTCGGCACCTACGTCGTGCCGCAGTCTCTCAGAGCCCGGTTCGTCATCGACCATGGAGTACGTCATTGACTATTGGGCAGTTCAGGCATTCCAGCACGTGGACCAGCGCACTTCCAAACAGTGGAAACCCTGGAGCGACGCTCTTGTAAGCACCAGATAAAACGGTCATAAAGAACGAGCCCCGCCAAAAGGCGGGGCGTTTGTGAGCACAGCGGCACCGTTCGACCGCGTCGCGTGGTGACGCCGGGGGATTCCTCTGCCGAACTGTTATGAACACCGGAGCCGACCGTGTCAAAGGCCACAGTCGGCTCCGAACCCTTTACGACAACTGCCGTATGACGCGTCGTACTTGAGTGCTACCTCAGCCGTGCCATCAGGGCGTGCTCCACCAGCGTGATCAGCGCGCTCTTGGCGTCCGCGCGGTGGCGGGCGTCCGTCGTGATGATCGGGGTGTCGGGGCCGATCTGCAGGGCCTCGCGCACCTCCTCGGGCTGGTACGGCTGCTGCCCGTCGAAGCCGTTGAGGGCGACGACGAACGGCAGACCGCTGTTCTCGAAGTAGTCCACGGCCGGGAAGCAGTCGGCCAGGCGCCGGGTGTCCACGAGCACCACCGCGCCGATCGCGCCGCGCACCAGGTCGTCCCACATGAACCAGAAGCGGTCCTGACCGGGCGTGCCGAAGAGGTACAGGATCAGGTCCTGGTCCAGGGTGATACGGCCGAAGTCCATGGCGACCGTGGTGGTCGTCTTGTCTCCGGTGTGGGTGAGGTCGTCGATGCCCGCCGAGGCGGACGTCATGACGGCCTCTGTGCGCAGCGGGTTGATCTCCGAGACGGCGCCGACGAACGTGGTCTTGCCCACGCCGAAGCCACCCGCCACCACGATCTTCGCCGAGGTGGTGGCCCGGCCCGCGTCAGAGCTTGCGAAGTCCACTGAGCACCCTTTCGAGCAGCGTCACGTCAGGAGCGCCACCGTTGTTCTCGTCGCCGCCCGGCTGGTGGATGGCGACCAGGCCGGCCTCGGCGAGGTCGGCCACCAGGATCCGGGCCACGCCGAGCGGCATGGCCAGCAGCGCGGAGACCTCCGCGACCGACTTGACCTCGCGGCACAGGTGGCAGATGCGCTGGTGCTCCGGGAGCAGCCCCATGAGCGCTGCCGGGTCGGCCGTGGTGCTGATCAGCGCCTCGATGGCGAGCTGGTAGCGCGGCCGGGTCCGGCCACCGGTCATCGCGTACGGACGTACCAGCGGCTGGTCGCCCTCGTCCCCGTACGGCTCCGCGTACGGATCATGAGAGGCGGTGGGCGGGGTCATGAATCCTCCGGGCGGGACAGCAAGTCGGTCAGTCGTGCCGTCTGACGTGGCCGGTGGGGGGATTGTGGCGGCCGGACGGTGTTTTCGTGAGGTGGGTGGTGCCGGGGCAGCTCAGTGGAGCAGACTGCCCTGGAGTTCGGCGCGCAGGTCCGGGGTGAGAACCGCACCCGCGCGGTCGACGAGCAGTGCCATCTCGTAGCCGACGAGACCGATGTCGCACTCGGGGTGGGCCAGCACCGCGAGGGACGACCCGTCCGAGATGGACATCAGGAAGAGGAAGCCGCGCTCCATCTCCACGACCGTCTGTGCCACGGTGCCGCCCTCGAAGATCCGGGACGCCCCGGCCGTGAGGGAGGTCAGCCCGGACGCGACGGCCGCCAGCTGGTCGGCGCGGTCCCGCGGGAAACCTTCGGACATCGCCAGCAGAAGGCCGTCGGCGGAGACCACCACCGTGTGCGACACCCCGGGGGTGTTGTCCACGAAGTTGGTGATCAACCAGTTCAGGTTCTGTGCCGCCTGGCTCATCGGACTCAACTAACGCTCCTGCTGGTGAGTGGGGCTCGGGTAGCTGCCGGTCTGGCCGGTGTTGGCCTGCCGACCCTGCGCGATACCCCGACGGAGATTGGTCAGCCGGCCACGTACGTCATCAGGCGCACGCGAGACCTGCGGACCGGTTTGGTGCTGTTGCTGCTGAGCCGTGCCCGGCACGAGGTTCGCCCGGGGCACCCGGCGCGGCAGGCCGGAGGTGGTGATGCCGCCCGCCGCGGGCTGCCGTACGCGCTCCGCCTGCCGGACGAGTTCGTCGTTGGGCGAGGTGCGCCAGGAGCCGGTGGCGGAAGCAGAACGCTGCGGAGCCGGTGCGGGCGCCTGCGGCTGCTGCTGCGCGGCCGCCGGGACCTGGGTGTTGTCCGGCTGACCCTGCTGGCTGCCGTGGAACCAGTTGGTCTCCAGCGTGTCGTACAGCGGGGTACGGCCGTCACCCGGGCCGGCGGCCGGAGGCAGGGCCTCGGGCTCCTGGCGGGCCGGACGCTGCGGGGCCGACGGGCGCTGGGCACCGAAGTCGCCGCGGCCGCCCGGCTGCGGGCGCTCGAACTGACCGGTGTTGGCCGGGCCCTGGCCCGGGCGGCCGGGCAGCGCGTGCTGCCCGGTGGAGCCGGCGTCGTAGGCCTGCGGGGCCGCGAACTGGCCGGTGCTCTGCGGGTCCCGCTGGCCGGGGGCCTGCGTGCCGAAGATGTCCGAGCGGACGAACTGGCCGTTGTTGTCCTGCTGGCCGAACTGGCCGCCGTCCTGCGGGGCGAACTGGCCGCCCGCCTGCTGGGTGCCGGGGCGGGCGAACTGGCCGGTGTTCTGGGAGCCGCCCGCGCCGTTCACGTCCGGGCGCGGGAACTGGCCCGTGGAGCCGTCCAGGCCGAAGTCCGGGCGGGGGAACTCGCCCGTGGCGGCCGGGCCCTGCGCGTCGCTGCGGGGTATCGCCGGTATCTCCGCGGTCGCGCCCGGGCCCTGGCGGTCGTCGATGCGCGGCATGCGCGCGGTCTGCGTCGGGTCCTGCTCGTCGTGGCCGCGCGGGGTGTCCAGCGAGGCACGGGAGAGCGGGGCCTGGGCGTTGTCGCTCCAGCCCGGGGTGCGCGAGGGCTGGTTGCCGCCGGGCAGCTCGGCCCGCGGGCCGCCGCGCGGCGGCAGCTGGGGCTGACGGTCCTGGTCCGAGGCGCCCGCGCCACCGCGCGGCGGGACCGGGCCACGGCCGCCGAAGGCGTCCTGCTGCGGTCCGCCGGCGTTCGTGGCCTGCAGGCCCTGCGCGGCACCCGGCGTCTGACCGCCGAAGCCGCCCGCGCCCGTACCGGCGGGGACCTGACGGCCCTGCTGCGGGGCACCCGGACCCTGCGGGCCGCGCACTGCGCCCGGCGCACCCGGACGGCCGCCCTGGCCGGCGCCGGGCAGCGCGGCCCGGGGGCCCTGGGCGGAGCCGACCTGGCCGCGTGGGCCGGGACCGGCACCGAGGAGTCCACCACCGGACGGCGCACCGCCGAGGGCACCGCCCGGGCCGTTGTTGCCGTTGCCCCGCCGGGCGGCGGCGGCACCGGCCGCGGCCTGCGCGGCGGCGGGACCACCGGTCGCCACCGGGGCGCCGGGCTTGCCCGGAGCGGGCTTCTTGCCGCCCTGGGCGACATCGACGGGCAGCATGACCAGCGCGGTCGTACCACCGGAGTCGGAGGGGCGCAGCTGGATGCGGATGCCGTGGCGCTGCGACAGACGGCCGACCACGAACAGACCCATGCGGCGGGAGACGGAGACGTCCACGGTGGGCGGCGAGGCGAGCCGCTCGTTGATCGCCGCGAGGTCCTCGGGGGAGAGGCCGATACCGGTGTCGTGGATCTCGATCAGCACGCGGCCGTCGGGCAGCGCGTGACCGGTGACCTTGACCTTGGTCTGCGGCGAGGAGAACGAGGTCGCGTTCTCCAGCAGCTCGGCGAGCAGGTGCACGAGGTCGTTGACCACGCGGCCGGCGACCTCGGTCGTCGGCACGGCGGCCAGCTCGATGCGCTCGTACTGCTCCACCTCGGAGGCGGCGGCACGGAGCACGTCGACCAGCGGGACCGGGCGGGTCCAGCGGCGGCCCGGCTCTTCACCGGCGAGGACGAGGAGGTTCTCACCGTTACGGCGCATACGCGTGGCGAGGTGGTCGAGCTTGAACAGGGAGGACAGCTGGTCCGGGTCGGCCTCGCGGGACTCCAGCTCGGAGATCAGCGACAGCTGGCGCTGGATCAGACCCTGGGAGCGGCGCGAGAGGTTGGTGAACATCGCGTTGACGTTGCCCCGCAGCAGGGCCTGCTCGGCGGCGAGGCGGACCGCCTCGCGGTGCACGTCGTCGAAGGCCGCGGCCACCTGGCCGATCTCGTCCCGGGAGTGCACACCGACCGACTCCACGGACGTGTCGACGTCCTGCGGGTCGGACTCGGACAGCTGCTTGACCAGCTCGGGCAGGCGGTCCTGGGCGACCTTGGTCGCGGTCTCCTGGAGGCGGCGCAGCGAGCGGATCATGGACCGGGCCACGACGAACGCGCCGACCAGCGAGATGCCGAGCACGAGCAGGATCAGCGCACCGGAGATGATCGCGTCGCGCTCGGAGGCGCTGCGCAGCTCGCGGGCCTTCTGCTCCATGTCCTCGAGCAGCGAGTGCTCGATCTTCTTCATCTGGTCGATCTTGGTCGTGCTGTCGTCCACCCAGTCCTTGTAGGAGCGGGCCGGCAGTCCGTCGAGGCCGTCGCGGGACTCGAGGGTGCGCTTGGCGTACAGGTCCGAGGCCTGGATGGTCGGGTTGCCCTCCTCGATCGGCTTGAGGAGTTCGTCCGGGTTCTCGCTGCTGTAGATCTTCCGGAAGATCGCGATCTGGGAGCCTTCGCTCTCGAACGCCGACTCGCCGTAGAGGCGGTCGTTCTCGGAGAGCTTGCCCTTGGCGGTGTTGCTGGAGGTCAGGGCCGCGGCGATGACGGCTCGCTGCACGGAGGCGTACTCCTTGGCGGTGGAGAAGGCCGCCAGGGCGCGGGTGCGCGAGATCATCTCCGGGTTGCTGGACGCCTCGGCCATGGACTGGGAGAGGTCGACCAGCTGGGTGATCAGCCGGTGGTACGACTCGACCGTCTGCGTCGAGTTGTTCTTCGACTGGTAGGCGGTCCGGCGGATCTTGGCCAGGTCGTCCAGCTGGTTGGCGAGGCTCACGAGCGTGTCGCGGACACCCTGGAGGTTGCCGTCCTTGCTCGCCGCGTCGATCTGCTCGGAGGCGTTGAGGAAGTTGTCGCGGGCGCGGTCGGTCTTGTCCTGGTAGCCCTTGACCTGGTAGTCGGTCGACGTCAGGCCGTGGGCCAGCGGACCGGCGGACTGGTCGCGCTCGTCCTGGAGCGCCTGGGCCAGCTCGGTGGCCTGCTTGGTCATCTCCGTCAGCAGCTTCATGTTGTCGAGCTGCTGGATGTCGTTGATGTTCTGGTCGATGCGCAGTGCACCCAGCGAGGTCGCCGCGACCACGGGGAGTGCGAGCAGCGACACCAGACGCGTGGAGATGCGCCAGTTGCGCAGGGCCATGCGCGCACCGGGGCCGGACGAGCCCTTGGCGGGCTTCACGGCCGGGGCGGGGGTGCCGGCCTTCGTGGTGTTGGTGGGGGACGACAGGCCGGGGCGCCCGCCGCCGTCTCCGGACGGGGCCGTGCCCGGGCCCGGGTTCTGGGCGTGCTGGGGCGAGGAACCGCGGTCGGTCCCGCCGTGCGCCTCCGGCTCCGCCGAAGCGCTGCCATCCCTCTTGAAACGTCCCTGCACTAGCGTCGCAACCTCTGGACCAGGCACCCCTTCGCGCGAACGAAGGGACACAGTGTCGGCGTCTGTGGAGAGCGCCCTGAAAATACGCCCCCCGGTCTTGAGTGACCGGCGCTGGATCCCCCTAACTCGCCGCCACTCGGCGCTGCTGCGCCCCCTGCGCGCCGGCTCGATCCCGCGGCGGTCCGTGGAATTCCAGCACAGTGCCGGATCTCCAACAAGGGCCGTACCCCGAGCTGTGACCTCCGTGACGGGTTGTGAGGGACGGATTACGAGCTGTGGAGGCCGATTCCCTGCAAAACGGGCGTAACTCTACGAGTTGGCGCCCGGTGTCAGGTGTCCCAGTCGCCATGATCAGGAGCGGAATGGTGGGTTCAGGGAGTCAATGTCCGTTTCGTTGCGGAGAGTTGCGGGCCGGAATTGACCGGTTTGCCCATGGATTCGTGAGCAAACTCACATACAGATCATGGGCACTTCCCGTCTGTGACGGGGAATCGGATGTTTAGCCTGACGCTTTACAAGATGAATGACTCTGGCAACCCCACTCACGAGGCCACAGGACGACAACGGTGAAGACGACGATGATGTTCCGCAACATAGCCAACCCGCGGCGCACGACGCTGGCGCACCTCGAGGACGCCGACGAACTGCAGACGCCCGAGGTGCCGGAACACTCCGTCGACCTCCCCGCCCAGACCGCCAACCCCAGGCGCACGGTCCTGATGGAGGTCCCCGTCGGCGCGGCGGCTCCGGCCGGCGAGTAGCCGACGGGCACCCTGCCCGCAGAGCGCGGCCCGGAGATCACGCATTCGCGACGGTCCTCCCGGCCGCGCTCGGCTTTTTCCACGTGATTCCTGCACGCGGAAACTCCGGAATTCAAAAAACCGCTACGACGGTTTCCGGGCCCGGGAAACACCGGCACGGCCGCTGCGCTGACCGAACGCCGGGGGGTCCGACCGGTTAACCTGGGGCGTCAGTACGCCGGTTCTCAGTGAGGGGCGCAAAGATCCCGTGCGCATCGCCAGGTTCTCCATCGACGGGAACGTAGCCTTCGGCGCGGTCGAGGGCGACAAGCAGGACGAACTCGTCCTCGACATCATCAAGGGCATCCCGTTCACGGACTACGAGCTGTCCGGGACGAAGGTGCCGCTGAGCAAGGTCAGGCTGCTCCCGCCGGTGCTCCCCAGCAAGATCGTGGCCTTCGGCAGGAACTACGGCGAGCACGCGCGCGAGCTGGGCAACGAGGTGCCCGACGCCCCGTTCGCCTTCTTCAAGCCGTCCACCTCGGTGATCGGCCCCGGCGACGAGATCCAGTACCCGCCGTTCTCGCAGGAACTGCACCACGAGGCCGAGCTGGCCGTCGTCATCGGCCGGATGTGCCGCGAGGTGCCGCGCGAGCGCGTCAAGGACGTGATCTTCGGTTACACCTGCGCCAACGACGTCACCGCCCGCGATGTGCAGAAGCGCGAGAAGCAGTGGGCCCGGGCCAAGGGCTTCGACACCTCCTGCCCGCTCGGCCCCTGGGTGGAGACGGACCTGGACCTGGAGCGCGCAGGCGACCTGACCATCCAGCTCACCGTCAACGGCGAACAGCGCCAGCTGGGCCGCACGAGCGAGATGATCCACTCCATCGAGGACCTGGTCGTCAACATCTCCGAGGCCATGACCCTGCTGCCCGGCGACGTCATCCTCACCGGCACCCCCGCAGGGGTCGGCCCCCTGCACGTCGGCGATGAGGTCGCCGTCACCATCGAAGGCATCGGCACTCTCACCAACAAGGTTGTCAAGCGTGGCTAGCGCACCCGTCCGCGTACGTTTCTGTCCGTCGCCCACCGGTAACCCCCACGTGGGCCTGGTCCGCACGGCCCTGTTCAACTGGGCGTTCGCCCGGCACCACCAGGGCACCCTGGTCTTCCGCATCGAGGACACCGACGCGGCCCGCGACTCGGAGGAGTCGTACCAGCAGCTGCTCGACGCGATGCGCTGGCTGGGCTTCGACTGGGACGAGGGCCCCGAGGCCGGCGGCCCGCACGCGCCGTACCGCCAGTCGCAGCGCATGGACCTCTACAAAGAGGTCGCCCAGAAGCTCCTGGACGCCGGTCACGCGTACTACTGCTACTGCTCCCAGGAGGAGCTGGACACCCGCCGCGAGGCCGCCCGCGCCGCCGGCAAGCCCTCCGGCTACGACGGCCACTGCCGTGAGCTGAGCGCCGAGCAGGTCGAGCAGTACAAGGCCCAGGGCCGCACCCCGATCGTCCGCTTCCGGATGCCCGACGAGACGATCACCTTCACGGACCTGGTCCGCGGCGAGCTGACGTTCACGCCGGAGAACGTGCCGGACTACGGCATCGTCCGCGCGAACGGCGCCCCGCTGTACACGCTGGTGAACCCGGTGGACGACGCCCTGATGGAGATCACCCACGTCCTGCGCGGCGAGGACCTGCTCTCCTCCACCCCGCGCCAGATCGCCCTGTACAAGGCGCTGATCGAGCTGGGCATCGCCAAGCAGATCCCGGCCTTCGGCCACCTGCCGTACGTGATGGGCGAGGGCAACAAGAAGCTCTCCAAGCGCGACCCGCAGTCGTCCCTCAACCTCTACCGCGAGCGCGGCTTCCTGCCGGAGGGCCTGCTCAACTACCTCTCCCTGCTCGGCTGGTCCCTCTCGGCCGACCAGGACATCTTCACGATCCCCGAGATGGTCGCGGCCTTCGACATCGCCGACGTGAACCCCAACCCGGCGCGCTTCGACCTGAAGAAGTGCGAGGCGATCAACGCCGACCACATCCGCATGCTCGATGTGAAGGAGTTCACCGAGCGCTGCGGCCCGTGGCTGAAGGCGCCGTTCGCCCCCTGGGCGCCGGAGGACTTCGACGAGGCCAAGTGGCACGCGATCGCCCCGCATGCCCAGACCCGCCTGAAGGTCCTCTCCGAGATCACCGACAACGTCGACTTCCTGTTCCTGTCGGAGCCGGTCTTCGACGAGGCCTCGTGGACCAAGGCGATGAAGGAGGGCTCGGACGCCCTGCTCCGCACGGCCCGCGAGAAGCTGGAGTCGGCGGACTGGACGTCGGCCGAGTCCCTCAAGGAGGCCGTCCTGGCCGCCGGCGAGGCCCACGGCCTCAAGCTCGGCAAGGCCCAGGCCCCGGTCCGCGTGGCCGTCACCGGCCGCACGGTCGGCCTGCCGCTGTTCGAGTCCCTGGAGGTCCTGGGCAAGGAGCAGACCCTGGCCCGCATCGACGCGGCCCTGACCAGGCTCGCGGCGTAACGAACGCCACACGCCCAGGGGCGGCCACCCGGAGACTCCGGGTGGCCGCCCCTGGGCGCATCGATCACTGTGCGTCGGCTTCGTCGATGAGGTAGGCGCTCTCCTCGAAGATCTCCAGCACGACGACGACCATGATCGCGCCGGCCACCATGCACTCCAGCATCACGCCGGGAGCCACGTACGCCTTGCGCAGGTGTACGTCGCACGGGCCTCGACGGTGAACCGGACGCGGTACCCGGTCATGGCAGTGGCTCGGTCTTTCGCCCGACGGTCCCGCCACGCTGCGGCATCCGTTCACCCCTGGACCCCGGAATCCGGCGCACATACTCCGCCCCGGCGCTACCGTCGGATCATGAGCATCCGAGCCGTGGTCTGGGACGTGGACGACACCCTCTTCGACTACACGAGCGCGGATCGTGAGGGCATGCGTGCCCATCTTGCGGCGGAGGGGCTGCTCGCCGGATACGGCACCCCGGAGCAGGCCCTCGTGCGGTGGCGGGAGATCACCGACCGGCAGTGGGCGCGTTTCTCGGCGGGGGAGGTCTCCTTCGAGGGGCAGCGGCGTGAGCGCGTGCGGGTCTTCCTCGACGTGGAGCTGTCCGACGCCGCGGCCGACGCCTGGTTCCAGCGTTACATCGGTCACTACGAGGCCGTCTGGAGCCTGTTCCCGGACGCGCTGCCCGCCCTGGACGCCCTCGCCGCCAGCCACCGGCACGCGGTGCTGTCCAACTCCAGCCTCACGGTCCAGGAACACAAGCTGCGCACCCTCGGCGTCCGCGACCGCTTCGAGAGCGTGCTGTGCGCCGCCGAGCTGGGCGTCTCCAAGCCGGAGGCCGGGGCGTTCCTCGCGGCCTGCGAGGCGCTGAGGCTGCCCCCGCACGAGGTGGCGTACGTGGGCGACCACCCGGAGATCGACGGGCGGGGCGCCGCCGAGGCCGGGCTGCTGTCCGTCTGGATCGACCGCGGCGGGCCCTACGCGCAGGGCGCGGACGCCGTGTTCGCGCACCGGATCTCGACCCTCGCCGAACTCCCCGCGCTCGTCCGCACGGATACCCGTTTTGGAGCCCCGTCCACCTTCGGGTAATGTTCTTCCTGCGCCGCCGGGGAGCGGGCCGAAAGGCCGGGAACCGGAGGAGCAAACTAGAACGAGAACCCCGCAGGGGGTTGAGTTCCAGTGGCCTATGGTGTAATTGGCAGCACGACTGATTCTGGTTCAGTTAGTCTTGGTTCGAGTCCAGGTAGGCCAGCTCGCAGAGCTCATCTGCAAAGCCCCCGTTGTGTAGCGGCCTAGCACGCTGCCCTCTCAAGGCAGTAGCGCCGGTTCGAATCCGGTCGGGGGTACTGATCCTGATCTTGTCGGGATCGCTAGGGCCCCCGTTGTGTAGCGGCCTAGCACGCCGCCCTCTCAAGGCGGTAGCGCCGGTTCGAATCCGGTCGGGGGTACTGACTGGTCTAAACCATCATTGGTCTATGGTGTAATTGGCAGCACGACTGATTCTGGTTCAGTTAGTCTTGGTTCGAGTCCAGGTAGACCAGCTCGGACCTGCGGAAACGCAGTGTCCACGCCCCCGTTGTGTAGCGGCCTAGCACGCCGCCCTCTCAAGGCGGTAGCGCCGGTTCGAATCCGGTCGGGGGTACAAGAGGAAGGCCCTTCGCTTCGGCGGGGGGCCTTCGTCGTGTCCGGCGCCGGCTACTCGAAGCCGTACCGTCGCGTCGTCTCCTCCTCCTGTGCCAGGCGGTGCAGTGCCTGAAGCGCCGGCTCGTTGAGGATCGCCCCCAGGATCGCGAACTCGATCCGCTCCTCCTCCTGTGACGAGTACGCCTCCATGTTGTCCAGGTCGAGGACGGCTGTCCGGTACATCAACTCGGCGTACGGCATGAGCAGTTCGGCCCCGAAGTCGTAGCCGAGCCGGCGGAGCGCGGCCACCGTCACCACCAGTGAGCGGTACGAGGGGGAGATGCTCGTGAGCTGCTTGGCGTTCTCCCAGCCGAGCCGGTCCAGGAGCGTGCCGACCTCCTGGCGTGCAGCTTGGACGTACTCGTCGTCCTCGTCCGGCTCCGGCACCTGCGGCAGCGCCCACATCGCCGCGCCGAGGCGCATCGCGCTGCCCAGGGAGTCGTCGTCCACATGCCCGAGCACCTCGCGCACCTTCCCCACCGGCACCCGGCCCACCTGGATCATCGCCCGCACCAGCCGCAGCCGGCGCAGATGCTCCTCGTCGTACTCGGCCGTCGTGGCGTTGATCTGGTGACCCGGCGGCAACAGCCCTTCGCGCAGGTAGTACTTGATCGTCGCGGTGGACACACCGCTGCGCTCGCTCAGCTCCGCCAGCCGCATCTCTTGCGCCCTTCCTTGGTAAGTGCCACTATCCAAGCATCGCCAGAAGGATAGTGGCGCTATCTGACGAGGGGGATCGTAGTGTTCGCGAAACCGGTGCCGGGCCATACGACCGCGGCCGCCGAGGGTGATGTGGTGGTCCTGCTCATCGGCATGCGTATCAACCACTTCTGGGCGGTGCACCAGTGGCTGCCGGTCCTCCTGGCGATGCCGCGCATGCTGCGCGAGCTCCAGAAGGACCCGGAGCGCGGGCTGCTCGGCCATGTGCTGCTGACGGCCTCGCCGCGGACGTACTACGTCGTCCAGTACTGGGAGTCCAAGGAGAAGCTGTACGCCTACGCGACGTCGCCGGACATGTTCCACCACAGGGCCTGGGCGGTCCTCAACCGCATGGAGCGCAAGGGCAGGCTGCGCGGACATGTGGGCCGGTGGCACGAGACGTACATCGCGGCCGAGGGCTCCTACGAGTCGATCTACTTCGACATGCCGGCCTTCGGCCTCGCCAAGGCGCACGGCCAGGTGCCGCTGGAGCGGCGCGGCCGGTACGCGAAGGACCGGTTCGCGCACCGGTCGGCGGGGGCGGCCCGGAAGGCCGGCTGACCAGGGGGGATCCGGGGAACGGGGGACCGGGGGATCGAGGAGGGCCTGCCGCGGCGTTGGGGCAGGCCCTCCTCGGATGCGTCCGAAGGGTTCCGGCGGCGGTTCCGGTGGTGGTCAGCCCGTGCGGCGCAGGGCCTCCGACAGGCGGGCGGCGGCGTCGATGACCGCCTGGGCGTGCATACGGCCCGGGTGGCGGGTCAGGCGCTCGATGGGGCCGGAGACGGACACGGCGGCCACCACGCGGTTGGACGGGCCGCGTACGGGCGCGGAGACGGACGCCACGCCCGGTTCGCGCTCGCCGATGGACTGGGCCCAGCCGCGCCGTCGTACGCCCGACAGGGCCGTCGCCGTGAAGCGGGCGCCCTGCAGGCCCCGGTGCAGGCGCTCGGGCTCCTCCCAGGCCATCAGGATCTGTGCCGAGGAGCCGGCCTTCATCGTCAGCGTGGAGCCGACCGGGACGGTGTCCCGCAGGCCGGACAGGCGTTCCGCCGCGGCCACGCAGATGCGCATGTCACCCTGGCGCCGGTAGAGCTGTGCGCTCTCGCCGGTGACGTCGCGGAGGTGCGTGAGTACCGGGCCCGCCGTCGCCAGCAGGCGGTCCTCGCCGGCCGCCGCGGCCAGCTCGGCGAGGCGCGGTCCGAGAATGAAACGGCCCTGCATGTCGCGTGCCACCATGCGGTGGTGTTCCAAAGCCACGGCCAGGCGGTGGGCCGTGGGTCGTGCCAGTCCGGTGGCCCCGACCAGACCCGCGAGGGTGGCCGGACCGGACTCCAGAGCGCTCAGGACGAGGGCCGCCTTGTCCAGAACGCCGACGCCGCTACTGTTGTCCATGAAACGATACTCACGTCTCACTCTGTGAAACGCAAGTTCAATTTTCCGTGGAACGCGCCACCCTGGAATCACACAGCGGCCCGTGGACCAAAGGGCCTGGCAGCGGACGCCCGGAAACCCGGGGCGCGGGCGCTGCCACCTCAAAGATCTCTAGTTGGGTCGGTGGACGTTTACCGACCGGAGGGAAAGCGATGGGTAGGACACTCGCGGAGAAGGTCTGGGACGACCACGTCGTCCGGCGCGCCGAGGGCGAGCCCGACCTCCTCTACATCGATCTGCACCTGCTGCACGAGGTGACCAGCCCGCAGGCCTTCGACGGGCTGCGCAAGAGCGGCCGTCAGGTGCGCCGGCTCGACCTCACCATCGCGACCGAGGACCACAACACCCCGACGCTGGACATCGACAAGCCCATCGCGGACCCGGTCTCCCGGGTCCAGCTGGAGACGCTGCGGAAGAACGCCGCCGAGTTCGGTGTACGCCTGCACTCGCTCGGCGACGTCGAGCAGGGTGTCGTGCACGTCGTGGGCCCGCAGCTGGGCCTGACCCAGCCCGGTACGACGGTCGTCTGCGGTGACTCCCACACCTCCACGCACGGCGCCTTCGGTGCGCTGGCGTTCGGTATCGGCACCTCGCAGGTCGAGCATGTGCTGGCCACCCAGACGCTGCCGCTGGCCCGTCCGAAGACCATGGCGATCACGGTCGACGGCGAACTGCCCGAGGGCGTCACGGCCAAGGACCTGATCCTGGCGATCATCGCCAAGATCGGTACCGGCGGCGGCCAGGGCTACATCCTGGAGTACCGCGGCTCCGC
This sequence comes from Streptomyces cellostaticus, assembly GCF_001513965.1. GTDB lineage: Bacteria > Actinomycetota > Actinomycetes > Streptomycetales > Streptomycetaceae > Streptomyces > Streptomyces cellostaticus. Next base: position 48,284 of record NZ_KQ948033.1, read on the forward strand.
CATCGAGAAGCTCTCGATGGAGGCCCGGATGACCATCTGCAACATGTCGATCGAGGCCGGTGCCCGCGCGGGCATGATCGCCCCCGACGAGACGACCTTCGCGTACATCAAGGGCCGCGCGCACGCCCCTGAGGGCGAGGACTGGGACGCCGCGGTCGCGTACTGGAAGACGCTGAAGTCGGACGAGGACGCCGAGTTCGACGCCGAGGTCGTCATCGACGCCGCGTCGCTGTCGCCGTTCGTCACCTGGGGCACCAACCCCGGCCAGGGCGCGCCGCTTTCGGCGGACGTCCCCGACCCTGCTTCGTACGAAGACGCTTCGGAGCGCCTCGCCGCCGAAAAGGCCCTGGAATACATGGGGTTGGAGGCCGGGCAGTCGCTGCGCTCCATCAAGGTGGACACCGTCTTCGTAGGCTCGTGCACCAACGGCCGCATCGAGGACCTGCGGGCCGCGGCCGCGATCGTCGAGGGCCGCAAAGTCGCCGACGGTGTACGGATGCTGGTCGTCCCGGGCTCCGCGCGGGTGGGTCTGCAGGCCGTCTCCGAGGGCCTGGACGTGGTCTTCAAGGAAGCCGGCGCCGAATGGCGGCACGCGGGCTGCTCGATGTGTCTGGGCATGAACCCGGACCAGCTGGCCCCGGGTGAGCGCTCCGCCTCCACCTCGAACCGCAACTTCGAGGGCCGGCAGGGCAAGGGCGGCCGTACGCACCTGGTGTCGCCGCAGGTCGCGGCCGCTACCGCGGTCCTGGGCCACCTCGCGTCCCCCGCCGACCTGTCCGACGCCGACACCCGTACGCCCGCTGGAGTCTGAGAATCATGGAAGCCTTCACCACCCACACCGGCCGGGCCGTCCCGCTGCGCCGCAGCAACGTCGACACCGACCAGATCATCCCTGCTCACTGGCTCAAGAAGGTCACGCGGGACGGGTTCGAGGACGGGCTGTTCGAGGCCTGGCGCAAGGACGAGAACTTCATCCTCAACCGCCCCGAGCGGCAGGGTGCCACGGTCCTGGTCGCCGGCCCCGACTTCGGCACCGGCTCCTCCCGCGAGCACGCCGTCTGGGCGCTGCAGAACTACGGCTTCAAGGCCGTGATCTCCTCCCGCTTCGCGGACATCTTCCGGGGCAACTCGCTGAAGAACGGCCTGCTCACGGTGGTTCTCGACCAGAAGGTCGTGGACGCGCTGTGGGAGCTGACCGAGCAGGACCCGACCGCCGAGATCACCGTCGACCTCGAGACCCGCGAGGTGCGTGCCGAGGGCATCACCGCCGCCTTCGAGCTGGACGAGAACTCCCGCTGGCGGCTGCTGAACGGGCTGGACGACATCTCCATCACCCTCCAGAACGAGGCGGACATCGCCACCTACGAGGGCAAGCGGCCCTCCTACAAGCCGCGCACGCTCCAGAGCTGATCCCGGGCGGCCGGACACGTCGGTTTCGGCCACCGCAACGCCCCCTCTGTACCCCCGATCACCACGATTGGGGGTACAGCCATGTCTGCACCCGAACGGCTCCGGGCGTTTGCGCAGGTCCCCTCAACTTCCCACGTTACGAAGGCTGTTGGCGGGGTAGGCGAGTGCTGTGCCCGCGACTTCCGCAAGTGCCTGGAAGGCCGTTTGAGGCGGCAGTTGCACCCTGCGCAGGCGACAACTCGCCCCAGATGGCACAATCTGTGCATGGAACACGACGGCCAACTCGAGCTCTATGCGGCGGTCGCGGACCAACTGAAGGAAGCGCACACAAGAGTGCGCGCACTGCAAGTCCCGGAGGGCGTACGGATGGCGCTGACCCGGAAGCTGCTGGTCATTACGGCCGCGGCCAAGCACGATCTCGCCGACGCGGCAAGGCGACTCGAGCGGTTCATGACGGACCTCGACGAGGGTCGGATCCCCGAAGAGGACCGCTGAACAGTCCGAGACAGCCGAGTCTGTTGCGGCACAAGGGTGATAAGCCCGTTTCGTGTTTGATTTGCGGTATATATCTGCCTAACGTGCGAAAAAGCTTGAACACTTTCGTTCTGGCGATGTCTCCGAAGGGGAAGACGTGAACAAGGCGCAGCTCGTAGAAGCGATTGCCGACAAGATGGGCGGCCGCCAGCAGGCCGCCGATGCTGTCGATCATGTCCTGGACGCCATCGTCCGCGCGGTCGTCGCGGGCGAGCGGGTCTCGGTCACCGGCTTCGGGTCCTTCGAGAAGGTGGACCGCCCCGCCCGTTACGCCCGTAACCCCCAGACCGGCGAGCGGGTTCGGGTCAAGAAGACCTCCGTGCCGCGCTTCCGTGCGGGTCAGGGCTTCAAGGACCTGGTGAGCGGCTCGAAGAAGCTCCCGCGCGGCGGCGAGGTCGCCGTCAAGAAGGCGCCCAAGGGCAGCCTGACCGGCGGGGCTGCCGCGACGGTCAAGAAGGCCGCGGCGAAGAAGGTCACCAAGGCCGCCGCGAAGAAGGTCACGGCCAAGAAGGCGGCGCCGGCGAAGAAGGTCACGGCCGCGGCGAAGAAGGCCGCCGTGAAGAAGACGACGGCCAAGAAGACCACGGCCGCCGCCAAGAAGGCCACCGCGACGAAGGCCGCCGCCAAGAAGACGACGGCCAAGAAGGCCCCGGCCAAGAAGGTCACCGCCAAGAAGGCCCCGGCCAAGAAGTCGACGGCCCGCAAGACCACCGCCAAGAAGACCACCGCCCGCAAGGCGTCGTAGGTCACCAGGGCACTCATGCCGGGCCGGACTCCCCTCGGGAGCCCGGCCCGCGGCGTATATGGCTAGAGGGTCTGGAGTGTCACGAGGGTGATCCGGACGGCCGTGCCCTCGCGCTCCGTCTCGATCCGCACCCGCTGCCCGGGCCGCAGCAGCCGCAGCCCGCCCGCGTCGAACGCCGCCGCGTCGAAGGGCACCGGGGTGCCGTCGTCGAGCAGCACCGCGCCGCTGCGGGTCTCGGGGTCGTACGTGTATGCGGTCGCCTGCATGACGGCCAGCCTAATGCCCGCCGCGTGAGGGGGCGCGCCGTTGGGGTTGAGGTGCGTTGCCGAGCGGCGGGTCCGTCGTGGCTGGTCGCGCAGTTCCCCGCGCCCCTTCGGGGTGCAGCGGCACCCCCGCGAGCGCGGGCGAGCGAAACTCACCCCCGGCCGGCCCCCCGCACCGCGCACCCTCAGGACCCCGGAATCAGCAATCTCGCCGACACCGCTGCCGTGTGCGGGCCCACCCCCAGTGCCAGTGCTGCCCGCAGGTCCTCGCCGGTGTCCACGTCCTGTCGTACCGAATCGACACCGGTGAGCCGGAGTTCCGCAGCACCGGAGGTGCGGTGCCGGGCGCGGGAATCGGTGCCGAAAACCGGACGCAGTGCGTGGTCGGGGGCCGCGGCCAGCAGGGTGGTGCCGAGTTCGGCCGCGTCCGGGAGAAATGCCCGCGGGAATTCGGCCGCCGCGTTCAGGACCCGGGACAATTCCAGCGGGCGCAGGGCCGGTAGATCGGCGTTCAGGGCCGCGACCGGGGTGCGGGGCCGCATTTCCCGTACGACGTCCGCGCCGTGCGTGAGAGCGGCGTTCAGGCCGCTTCCCGGCGCATCCGGGACGATCCGGGCGCCCAGCGCCGCCAGCTCCCGGCCGGCCAGTTCGTCGTCCGTGACGACCGCCACATCCGCGACCGCCGGACAGGCCAGCGCCGCGGCCACCGTGTCCTGGGCGAACGCGAGGGCCAGCCCCGGGCGCACTGCGTCGGCGGCGGTGTCCGCGAGCCTGCTCTTGGCCCGCGCCAGAGGCTTCAGGGGGATGACCAAGGTCCACTGCACCGGCGTACCGCCCCTCTCTTGTCGCGCTCATTGTCACCCGGCGTATCCGGCATGCCGGTATCGGGGAGGTGTGCGAAGGGCCTTGCAAGGGCGGTGTCGGGTGACGGGCGGGCGTACGGTGTTCTCGACAGACCGGCGGCCTGGGGCGACACTTGTGCGGCCCCCGGGCCCGGAGCAAGTCCTAGAGGAAGGTGTCCGCGTGTCCCGCCGCAGAATCGGGTTCTGGTACCGCTTCGCAGCGGTCCTCTGTAAACCGCCGCTGGTGATTCTGATCAAGCGGGACTGGCGTGGAATGGAGCACATTCCGGCCGAGGGTGGATTTATCACCGCGGTGAACCACAATTCCCATGTGGACCCCTTCGCGTACGCGCACTATCAGTACAACACCGGACGGGTTCCGCGATTCCTGGCGAAGAGCGGGCTTTTCAAGAAGGGATTCGTCGGCGCCGCGATGCGCGGCACCGGGCAGATCCCCGTCTACCGCGAGAGCACGGACGCGCTCAGCGCCTTCCGGGCCGCCATCGACGCCGTCGAACGCGGCGAGTGCGTCGCGTTCTACCCCGAGGGCACCCTGACCCGCGACCCGGACGGCTGGCCGATGACCGCCAAGACCGGTGCCGCGCGCGTGGCCCTGCAGACCAAGTGCCCGGTGATCCCGGTCGCCCAGTGGGGCTGCAACGAACTCCTGCCGCCCTACGCCAAGAAGCCCCACCTCTTCCCGCGCAAGACCCACCAGGTCCTCGCGGGCCCGCCCGTGGACCTCTCCCGCTTCTACGACAAGGAGATGACCGCAGACCTCCTGAAGGAGGCCACCGAGGTCATCATGGCGGCCGTCACCCGCCAGCTGGAGGAGATCCGCGGCGAGAAGGCCCCCGAGACGCCCTACGACCCGCGCCGCGAGCGGATCGAACAGCGCCGCAGGACCCGCGCGCAGACCGGGCAGGAGGCCCCCCGGCCCGGCACGGAGGCCGCGCAGGCCGGCGAGGAGGCTTCGGCCGCCGGCAAGGAAGCGTCAATGATCGGTGTAGAGGCCTCGCGGACAGGCAAGGACTCTGCACAGACGGGCACGGAAACCTCGCCGACCGGCACGGAAGCCGCGCAGGCGGGCGGGGAAGCCTCGCTGGCCGGTGCGGAAGCCGCACAGGCCGGCACGGAAGTCTCGCGCAGCGGCACGGAAGAGGAGAGCGGCAAGTGAGCAAGCCAGTCCGGGCGGCCGTGATGGGCACCGGCTCCTGGGGCACCGCCTTCGGCATGGTCCTCGCCGACGCGGGCTGCGAGGTCACCCTGTGGGCCCGCCGCCCCGAGCTGGCCGAGGCGGTCAACTCCACGCGGACCAACCCCGACTACCTGCCCGGCGTCGAGCTCCCGGAGAACCTGCGCGCCACCGCGGACGCCGCCGAGGCCCTGCGGGACGCCGACTTCACCGTCCTCGCCATCCCCTCCCAGACCCTGCGCGCCAACCTCGCCGAGTGGACCCCGCTGCTCGCGCCGGGCACCGTGCTCGTCTCGCTCATGAAGGGCGTCGAACTCGGCTCCGCCATGCGGATGAGCGAGGTCATCGATGACGTCGCCAAGGTCGGCGCCGACCGCATCGCGGTCGTCACCGGACCCAACCTGGCCCGTGAGATCGCCGCCCGCATGCCCGCCCTCGCCGTGGTCGCCTGCACCGACGAGACGGTCGCCCAGCGGCTCCAGTCGGCTTGCCACACGCCCTACTTCCGGCCGTACACGGAGACGGACGTGGTCGGTTGCGAGCTGGGCGGTGCCGTGAAGAACGTCATCGGCCTCGCCGTCGGCATCGCGGACGGCATGGGGCTCGGCGACAACGCCAAGGGCTCGCTCATCACGCGCGGCCTCGCGGAGACCGCCCGCCTCGGCGTCGCGCTCGGCGCCGACCCGCTGACCTTCTCCGGACTCGCGGGCCTGGGCGACCTGGTGGCCACCTGCTCCTCGCCGCTGTCCCGCAACCACACCTTCGGCACCAACCTCGGCAAGGGCATGACCCTGGAGGAGACCATCGCGGTCACCAGGCAGACCGCCGAGGGCGTCAAGTCCTGCGAGTCCGTGGCGGATCTGGCCCGCAGGCACGGAGTCGAGATGCCCATCACCGAGACGGTCGTGGACATCGTGCACGAGGGCAAGCCGCCGGTGGTCGCCCTCAAGGAGCTGATGTCGCGCAGCGCGAAGCCCGAACGACGCTGAGCGACCCCCTGAGTCGACGCTGTATCCGGGCTCTACCAACGGGTACTCTCAACGCGATATGAGCACCGAGAACCTCCCCCAGAGCCCTGAGCAGCCGTCCCGCAAGCCCCGCGTGGCCGTCGTGTTCGGCGGACGCAGCTCCGAACACGGGATCTCCATGGTCACCGCCGGCGCCGTCATGAGCGCCATCGACCGGACGAAGTACGACGTCCTGCCGATCGGCATCACCCGGGAAGGCCGCTGGGTGCTGACGGCCGACGAACCGGAGCGGATGGCCATCACCGGCCGCCGCCTGCCCGCCGTGGAGGAGCTGGCCGAGTCCACCGAGGGCGGCGTGGTGCTCCCGGTCGACCCCGCGAACCGCGAGGTCGTCTACAGCGAGCCCGGTTCCGTGCCCAAGGCCCTCGGCGAGGTCGACGTGGTCTTCCCGGTGCTGCACGGCCCGTACGGCGAGGACGGCACCCTCCAGGGCCTCCTGGAGCTGTCCGGGGTGCCGTACGTGGGCTCGGGTGTGCTCGCCTCGGCCGTCGGCCAGGACAAGGAGTACATGAAGCGGGTGTTCACCTCCTTCGGGCTCAAGGTCGGCCCGTACGTGGTGATCCGGCCGCGCGAGTGGGCGCAGGACGAGTCCGCGGCCCGCAAGAAGATCGTCGACTTCGCCGGCGAGCACGGCTGGCCGCTGTTCGTGAAGCCCGCGCGCGCGGGTTCGTCGATCGGCATCACCAAGGTCGACGACCTCTCCGGCCTGGACGAGGCGATCGCCGAGGCGCAGAGCCACGACCCCAAGATCCTGGTGGAGGCTGCGGTGCGCGGCCGCGAGATCGAGTGCGGTGTCCTGGAGTTCGAGGACGGCCCGCGCGCCTCCGTCCCGGCCGAGATCCCGCCGCCCGAGGCGCACGCGTACTACGACTTCGAGGCCAAGTACATCGACTCCACGCCCGGCATCGTCCCGGCCCCGCTCACCGACGAGGAGACCGCCGAGGTGCGGCGGCTCGCGGTCGAGGCGTTCGACGCGGCTTCCTGCGAGGGTCTGGTCCGCGCGGACTTCTTCCTCACCGAGGACGGCGAGTTCGTGATCAACGAGATCAACACCCTGCCCGGCTTCACGCCGATCTCGATGTACCCGCAGATGTGGCAGGCCACCGGCATCAGCTACCCGGAGCTGGTGGACCGCCTGGTGCAGGCCGCGCTGCGCCGCTCGACCGGGCTGCGCTGACCCTTCACCGTCACCTCATGGAGGCGATCCCCTTCGGGATCGCCTTTTTGACGGAGGCCGCGAGGCCGGTGAGCACCGGCGTGCCGTCCTGCGCGGACATCCCCTCGGGCAGGCTCACCTGCACATAGGCCACGCGGTTGGCCGTGGTGAACCGCCAGGTGCCGTCGCTCTGCTTCTCCATCAGCCAGTCCACGCCGTTCACCCCGCCCGGCAGGGCGTCCGCGTCACCGCCCTCGGCCACCTTGGGGTCGATCATCTTCGGCGGCCGTACGACACCGCAGCGCAGTATGATCGCCGGGCCTCCCCAGGCCGCCGTGTAGGCGGACCGGGGTGCGGGGTCGTCACGGCTCCGTCCGTCGAGCTTCTCCGGCAGCGCCCGGTGCAGATCCCGGCACACCGGCGCCGTCCTGGCGTCGGGGCTGGGAACCGCGACCGTGGCGCTGTCGTCTGCTGAGGAGCAGCCCGCGGCCGCGATCAGCAGTGCGGGCGCGAGCAGGCCGAGAGGCCGGTGACGGAAGATGTTCACCGGCCAAGGGTAGACGGGGGCTACAGATGCACGACCGGACAGGTCAGGGTGCGGGTGATGCCGTCCACTTGCTGGACCTTCGCGACCACCATGCGACCGAGGTCGTCGACCGTGTCGGCCTGGGCGCGCACGATGACGTCGTACGGTCCCGTCACGTCCTCGGCCTGGATCACTCCAGGGATCTTGCTGATCGTCTCGGCGACGGTCGACGCTTTGCCGACCTCCGTCTGGATCAGGATGTACGCCTGTACCACGGAACCTCCAGGGCGGCCACGAGGATCATGTGGGGAAAAGGAACGCCACGGTATCGCGTCGCCGCTCCCCGCGGGGAGACCTGCGGGAACCGGGCTTGCGCGCCAGGGTGCAGGCACGACAGAAGTTGACGGTCGTCACCTCGACCGTATCGGGGACACTGATGACGCGCGACCGGGCACGGCAAGGGACAGAAGGGGAGCAAGGGTAATGAAGGGCACTGTTGGTGAGCTCGGGGAGTTCGGGCTCATCAGGGAGCTCACCTCCCGTCTGACCACCACCCCGGCGGTCCGGGTCGGCCCCGGCGACGACGCCGCGGTGGTCGCCGCGCCCGACCGCCGGGTGGTGGCGAGCACCGACATCCTGCTGGAGGGCCGGCACTTCCGCCGTGACTGGTCCACGGCGTACGACGTGGGACGCAAGGCGGCCGCGCAGAACCTCGCGGACATCGCCGCGATGGGCGCCGTACCGACCGCGCTGCTGCTCGGCCTGGTCGTCCCGGCCGAACTCCCGGTCACCTGGCCCAGCGAGCTGATGGACGGCCTGCGCGACGAGTGCCAGGTCGCGGGCGCCTCCGTGGTCGGCGGGGACGTCGTACGCGGGGACACGATCATGGTGTCGATCACCGCGCTCGGCGATCTGCGCAACCAGGAGCCGGTGACCCGGGCCGGCGCCCAGCCCGGCGACCTCGTGGCCGTCACGGGCTGGCTGGGCTGGTCCGCGGCCGGCTACGCGGTGCTCTCCCGCGGCTTCCGCTCCCCGCGCGCCTTCGTGGAGGCCCACCGGCGCCCCGAGCCGCCGTACCACGCGGGCCCGGCCGCCGCCGCGCTCGGTGCGACCGCGATGTGCGACGTGAGCGACGGGCTGATCGCCGACCTCGGGCACATCGCCGAGGCCAGCAAGGTCCGCATCGACATCCGCTCCGGCGCGATCGACATCCCGACCCAGATGAACGACATCGGGCAGGCCGTCGGCGTGGATCCGCTCCAGTGGGTGCTGACCGGGGGAGAGGACCACGCGATCGTGGCGACCTTCCCGCCGGACGCCAAGCTCCCGGCCCGCTGGAAGGTCATCGGCGAGGTCCTCAACCCCTCGGCGCTGCCCCAGGTGACCGTCGACGGCGCGCCCTGGACCAGCAAGGGCGGCTGGGACCACTTCGGGGACATCGAGTCGTGAGCACCGTCGAAACACCGCCGAGGGTGCTCACGGTGGCCGGTTCGGACTCCGGCGGCGGCGCCGGCATCCAGGCCGACCTGAAGACGATGCTCATGCTCGGCGTGCACGGGATGAGCGTGATCACGGCCGTGACCGCGCAGAGCTCCCTGGGCGTGCAGGGGGCTTGGGAGCTGCCGGTGGAGGCCGTACGGGCGCAGTACCGCGCCGTCGTGGACGACATCGGCGTGCAGGCCGTGAAGACCGGGATGCTCGCCTCGGCCGAACTGGTCGAGGCGGTCGCGGAGTTGATCTCCGGCACGGACGCGCCGGCCGTGGTGGACCCGGTGGGCGTCTCCAAGCACGGGGACCCGCTGCTGGCCGCCTCCGCGCTGGACTCGGTCCGCACGAAGCTGCTCCCGGCGGCGACCGTGGCCACCCCGAACCTTGATGAGGTGGCCCAACTCACAGGGGTACAGGTCGAGTCCGAGGACGATCTACGACGGGCCGCGGACGCCGTGCTGGAGTACGGTCCGCGCTGGGTGCTGATCAAGGGCGGGCATCTGCCCGGGGACGTCGCCGTGGACCTGCTGACGGACGGCACCGACGAGTATCGGCTGCGTTTCCCCCGCCAGGACAACCGGCACACCCACGGCACGGGCTGCACGCTGGCGTCCGCGGTCGCGGCAGGGCTGGCGAAGGGACTCTCGGTGCCGTTGGCGGTGGCGGGGGCCAAGGACTATGTCACCAAGGCGATCAAGGCGGGATTCCCGCTGGGCGCGGGGATCGGGCCGGTGGACCACGGTTGGTGGCTGCGCAAGCAGAAGTGATGTGCAGCAGAAGTAATGTGCCCGGGCACGGCAAAAAGCCGGTCCACCCGCAGGTGGACCGGCTCAGTGCAGCGAACCAGCTGTGGCCGCGCGCTTAGCTGTGCGTCAGCGCGAGACCTTGCCGGCCTTGATGCACGAGGTGCAGGCGTTCACGCGCTTCGGCGTCCCGCCGACCACGGTACGCACACGCTGGATGTTCGGGTTCCAGCGGCGGGACGTACGGCGGTGCGAAAACGAGATGTTGTTGCCGAAGCCCGGCCCCTTGCCGCAGACGTCGCAGTTGGCAGCCACGGGTCACTCCAAAGACTTCAGATGCACTTACGGATGATCCCGGCAGGCCGGGATCGAGATCGCAGGATCAGAGATCTGAGTGGCGTTGCCAGGGGAATAGCCCGATGTGGATCGGGCAACCGGAGCAGCATACAACGACTGCGCCAGCACAACGAAACTACCATGGCAGCTCAGGGGCCCGCTCCCGGCCCTCTTCCGGAGGACACCACTCCGGGGTCTACGCTGCGTCCGACGTCCAGCCAGCCAGGGAGGCGCAGGTGCCGCAGGTGCCGCAGACATTCTTCGATGCTCTCGCGGTGCGCACCTGGTGCGGTCTGGCACTCGGGGCACTGGGGCGGGCGCGCGAGGAGATCGACGCGATCAACGTCTATCCGGTGGCCGACGGGGACACCGGGACGAACCTGTACCTGACCCTGGAGTCGGCGGCGACCGCCGTGGAGGCCGTGTTCGCCGGGTACGAGACGGGGGCGCAGAAGCCTTCGCTCGCGGACGCCGTGCATGCGATGGCCCACGGGGCGCTCATCGGGGCCCGGGGCAACTCCGGGACGATCCTCGCCCAGCTGCTGCGGGGCATGGCCCAGGTGCTCGCGGACGACGCGTCTCACATCGACGGTGCGCGGCTGAGGCTGGCCCTGCGCCGGGCCGCCGACTCCGCCCGCCAGGCCGTGGCCCATCCGGTCGAGGGCACGGTGCTGACGGTCGCCTCGGCCGCCGCGGACGCCGCCGAGGGAGCCGAAGGGGACTGCGGGACGGTCGCGCGGGCCGCCTACGAGGGTGCCTGGGCGGCCCTGGCGGCTACTCCGGGCCAGCTGGCCGTGCTGAAGCGGGCCGGGGTGGTCGACGCGGGCGGCCGGGGGCTGGTGGCGGTGCTGGGGGCGCTGGTGGAGGCGTTCACGGGGGAGGCGGTGCAGGAGGCCGCCCCGAAGGCAGCGGAAGCCGTTTCTGGCGCGTACGCACGCGTGGAGGCCGTTTCCGAGGCGGGTCTGTGCGCCGAGAGCGCCGAGGACGGCGGACCCGCCTACGAGGTGATCTATCTCCTGGAGGCCGGCGACGAGGCCGTGGCCCGGCTGCGGGAGCGGCTCGACGCCCTCGGGGACTCCCTCGTCGTGGTCGGCGGCGACGGGCTGTGGAACGTCCATGTGCACGTCGACGACGCGGGTGCCGCCGTGGAGGCGGGCGTCGAGGCCGGGCGGCCGTACCGGATAAGGATCACGCACTTCGGGCTCGGTGACGTGCACACGGGCGGCGAGCGCCCGCCGCGCGAGCGCGCCCAGCGGGCCGTCGTCGCCGTCGTGCCCGGGGAGGGCCTGGCGGGGCTGTACGGCGAGGCCGGCGCGACCGCGGTCCTCGCGCGCCCCGGGGAGCCGCCCGCCAGCGGGGAGCTGGTGCAGGCCGTACGGCGCGCCCACGCGCGCGAGGTCGTGCTGCTGCCCAACGACGCCGAACTGCGCCACACGGCCGCAGCAGCCGCCGAGCAGGCCCGCACCGAGGGCATCCGCGTGGCTCTGATCCCGACCCGCTCGGCGGTGCAGGGCATCGCGGCGCTCGCCGTGCACGAGCCGGAGCGCCGCTTCGACGAGGACGTCGTCCAGATGACCTCGGCGGCGGGCGCCACCCGCTACGCCGAGGTTCTCGTCGCCGAACACCAGTCCTGGACGACGGCCGGCATCTGCCAGGCCGGGGACGTCCTCGGCCTGATCGACGGCGACGTGGCGGTGATCGGCGCGGACGTCACGGCCACCGCCGAGACCGTCCTGGACCGCATGCTCCAGGCCGGCGGCGAGCTGGTCACCCTCGTCGTCGGCGACGAGGCACCGCCGAGCGTCGCCGACCACCTGGAGGCACGCGTACGCGAGTCCTACCTTGCCGTGGACACGGTGGTGTACCGCGGCGGCCACCAGGGAGCACTCCTCCTCATCGGCGTGGAGTGAGCGGGCGCGCGCTGTTGCTCATCGGCGTCGGGTGAGCGGGCGCGCGCTGCTCACTGTTCCGTTTCCGCCAGCTGGAGCATCTGGGTTGCCTCCGCCCGTCGTGCCTCGGCTGTCTCGTCCGGCTCGTCGGTGGCCTCGTAGGCCGCGAGTACGCCACGCGCGCGTGCCGCTGCCTCGGCGGGGCGGCCGAGGTCGGCCTCCAGCCAGCCCGCGGCCAGTTCGGCGCCGGTACGGCTGTGCAGCCCGCCCGCGCCGAGCGAGCCGAACAGCGCGGCCGCGCGGTCCATCTGCGTCAGCGCGTCCTCGAACGCGGCCTGGATCACCTCGTCCTCGGCCTCTTCTGCCCCTTCGGCCTCCTCGGCGGCCGAGCGGGCCAGAAGGTCGCCGAACTGCCGGTGCGTGTTGCCGAGTTCGGCGGTGAGCTGCTCCCGGGCCACCGGGTCCCCGGCGGCCTCCAGAGCGCGCTCGCACTCCCGAACCGCGTCCGCCATCACCTCCCGCGCGGACCCCGCCCCGGACTCCCCGCGCAGCGCCAGCCACGCGCGGGCACGCAGCGAGCGGACGAGGAAGTGCGGGTTGCCGAGCGAGCGCCACAGCTCGCCCGCGCGCGCGTAGGCCCGGTCCGCCTCGTCCAGCAACCCGGCGTTGCTCAGGGACTCGGCGGCAAGGTGGGCGAGCGTGGCGTGATCCTGCTGCTCGGGCCAGTGCCGGGCGAGCTCGGCGGCCTGGAGCCGGCGTTCGGCGGCCGCCCGGTGCTCGCCCAGCTCGCTCAGGCAGTCCCCGAGCCACCACTGCGCCTGGACGACGGCCCCGTCGCCGTGCGTCTCGGCGGACAGGTCGGGCAGCGTTGACTCCAGCACTTCGGCGGCCTCCGCGCACCGCCCCTGGTGCAGCAGGAAGCCGCCCAGCTGGTGCCGTGCCCAGGCACCCAGCGTGGCGCTCTCGCCCGCCTCGTCGGCCCAGTGCGCGGCCTCCAGGGCGTGCTCCGCGGCTTCGGCGGGCTCCCCCCGGCCGCCGACCACCTCGGCGAGCTGGAGATGCAGCTGGGCCCGCCCGGCCGGCTCCAGGTACGGCCCGCCGTGCTCCAGGGCGGCCCGCAGCGCCCGCTCCGCCTCGCCCAGGTCGCCGAGCTGATGGGCCAGCGCCGCGGCGTGCACCTCGTGCTCGACCGCGGACCACGGCAGCCCGGCCGCCACGTACTCCGCGGCGGCCCGCCGGAACAGCCGCGCCGCCCGCCCGGCCGCGCCGGACCTCTCGGCCAGCTCGGCCAGCATCGCCCGCGCCTCGGCGCCCCGCGCCGCCAGCCGCACCTCGTCCCCGGCCCGCCCGCCGACAAGCGCCAGCACCTCACGCACGGCCTGCTCTGCGTCCGCGAGGGGGCCGCGAACGTGCCCACCGTCCGAGTGGGCATGCGACGCCGGTCGCTGAGCGCCGACGCCTGCCTGTGCGGCGTCCGAGCCCACGTGCCCGGCACCCCAGCCGGCGCCCTCGGTGTTCGCGTCGGCCGAGTCGGCCCCCGGTCCCGGTGCCTGAGCTTCCGTGCCTGCCTGTGCGGTGCCCGGGCCGGCCTGCCCGGCGTTCGCGTTCGTGCCCTTGGCGTCCGAGCCCGGGTGCCCGGCGCCCCAGTCGGCGCCTTCGGTGTTCGCGTCGGCCGAGTCGGCCCCCGGTCCCGGTGCCTGAGCTTCCGTGCCTGCCTGTGCGGTGCCCGGGCCGGCCTGCCCGGCGTTCGCGTTCGTGCCCTTGGCGTCCGAGCCCGGGTGCCCGGCGCCCCAGTCGGCGCCCTCGGTGTTCGGGTCGGCCGAGTCGGCCCCCGGTCCCTGAGCTTCCGTGCCTGCCTGTGCGGCGTCCGAGCCCGGGTGCCCGGCATCCGAGCCGGTGCCCTTGGTGTTCGGGTCGGCTGAGTCGGCCCGCGTGCCCGGTCCCTGAGCTCCCGCGCTCGATTCCTCCGCAGCCCCCAGCGCATCCGGTGTCATCTCGTGGACCCGGTGCATCAGGATGCGTGCTCGGCTCATCAGTACCGACGCCGTCTGGCGTACCCCGGTGGCCTCCTCGGCGTACAGGGCGAGTGCCTCGTCGTAGAGCTCGGCGACCGTTGTCAGTGCCGCGTCCACCTCGCCCGTCAGGGCGCGCATGTACGCGCCACGCGCGCGTGCCGCCAGTGCCTCCCCGGGGTCGCCCGCCTCCGCGTACAGCGCGGCAGCGCGGTCGAACAGGGCGATGCCCTCGGGGCCGCGGGCCATCGCCTCGTGATCGGTCATCTCCGCGCGGTCGCGCGCGTCCAGTTCGACGCCCTCGGCGGCCCGCGCGACCGCCGCCCACGCCTCCAGGGCGTGCGGCTGGAGGGAGCCGGACAGCCGGCGCGCCTCGGTGAGCAGCGCGGACAGGTCGGGCGAGGAGGGGACCTCGGGCGCCGGGGGTGTGGGCGAGGGCGCCGGCGTGGAGCGCACCGTCCGCACCCCCAGGGGCAGCCGCTCCACCAGCGGGCGCTGCGCCATGCGCGCGCGGGCGCGGTCGCCGACGTACGACGTGCCGTTGCGCGTGTCGAACCGCTGGGCCAGTTCCAGGGCCTCCGCGCGCGCGTGCGCGGCCAGTTCGTGTGCGGTCCATGTCCGCCCGGCAGGGCCCGGCACCTGCCGCTCGCCCAGCCCCAGCTCGGTCAGCCGGTCCATCAGCAGGGTCACCACGGCCATGTAGTCCAGCCGGCTGCGCGGCTGCCCGGTGTCGGTGAAGTACGCCGGCCGCTCGGCGAGCAGTTCCAGACCGCGCGCCTCGTTCCCGGTCAGCGCGCAGAACTCCACGTGGTCGGCGTAGGCGCCCCGCATGCTCTCCATGGGGCGGACGAGGCGGAAACCCCGCAGATGGTGGGCGCGGGCCTCGTCCAGGCGGCCCAGCCGCAGCAGCGGGGTGAGCGAGGAGGCGAGCACCGTGTGCGGCTCGTGGGCGCAGCTGTACTCGCCCTCCAGCACCGGCCGCCACAGCTCCAGTGCCTCGGCCTCCCGGCCGCGCCTGACCTGCCACACGCCCTGCCCGTGGAGCTCGCAGGCGTGGCAGTCGGCCATCCGGTCCCGGTCCGCGGCCAGCCAGGCGGCGTACGCCCGTTCCGCGCGCGCCAGGTCGCCGACGTGCGCGGCCACACTGAACTCGGCGCTGCGCACCGCCCGTTCGGAGTGCCCGGCGAGCCGGTAGCGGTGCTCCATCTCGCCGAGCCACTTCTCGATCGAGGCGAGCGGGATGTGCGGCTGGTCCAGCATGCCCGCCGACACCCACTTGAAGACCCAGTACAGGGAGTGCGTCTCGTACTCGTCGAAGTCCTCGGGCCGCTCGTCCCACAGGCGCAGCAGCCGCGCGAACGGGACGAACATCCGGTCCTTCTCGGAGCTGTAGTTGTAGACCTTCAGCTGGTGCCCGAGCGCCTCGATCACGGCGAGCGGGATGTTCAGCTTCTCGGCCTCCGCGAGCAACTGCTCCGCGCGCGCGTTGCGCGCCGGGCCCTCCGGCTGCTCGGAGTTCTCCGCCATCGCCCGGCGCAGTGCGTCGAAGTCCGTCAACTCGCCCATCAGCGACCGTCCTCCCGGTGCGTGGCCCACTCCAGGAGGCCGATGAACGCCCGGTTCAGCAGCGCGGAGTCGGCCGGCCTGAGCGGCCGCTGCGCCATCAGCAGCGCCTGCCCGTACAGCGACTCGGTGGCGGTGCCGATCAGTTCCGGGTCGCCCAGTGAACTGATCCTGCGGATCAGCGGGTTGAGGTGGTTGAGCACCAGACGCGCGCGCGGGGCGCTGCCGCGCAGCGAGCCCAGGATGCCCGCCCACAGGTCGTCGGCCTGCTCCTCGGCCTCCGCTCGCGCCTGCTCGT
This sequence comes from Streptomyces cellostaticus, assembly GCF_001513965.1. GTDB lineage: Bacteria > Actinomycetota > Actinomycetes > Streptomycetales > Streptomycetaceae > Streptomyces > Streptomyces cellostaticus. Next base: position 64,312 of record NZ_KQ948033.1, read on the forward strand.
GCCGGGCGGCCCGGTCGTCCAGGTGCAGCGCGGGCACGGACAGCGGATGGAAGGCGCGCAGGACGACGTCACAGCCCAGCGGGTCGAGTTTCGCGCGCGCGGCCGCCAGGAAGCCGGACAGCGCCAGCTCCTCGGCCGGGTCCACCGCGTCCAGGTGGGCGGTCGCGGTGTCCGCGTCCAGCTCGGCGACCACCGTCCCCGGCCGCACCGACGGCAGCGCCTCGACCAGCTCGCTGTCGTACGTGTAACCGCCGTTGATCACGCCGACACCCTGCGCCGAGGCGATCGGGGCGACCTGCCGGTACTCCTCGACCGTCCGCGTGAAGTGCACCACCGGGTGCCGCTGCGCGAACTCCTCCAGGGACAGCTGCCCGTCGGTCGTCTCGAACGGCAGCCACGGCAGCATCGTGCGGAGCATGTCGCTGTCGTGCCGGGCCAGGGACTTCACGCCCAGGTGGTGCACGGCGAGGAACGCGGCCAGCCGTTCCGGATCGCCGGCCGCGAGCCCGGTCAGCCAGGACCGAATCCTTTCGCCGAGCGCCTCCCGTACGGCGGCGAGCGTCTCGTCCTCGTACAGCGACTCGCGCGAGGCCGTGGGCCGCAGGCTGTCGGTGTCCAGGACACAGCGCACGAAGAACGCCCAGTCGGGCAGCAGCTGTTCGGCCCGCTCGGTCAGCAGCATGCCCTTGAGGTGCACACGGTGCGTGGCCCGCTGCGCCGGGCTGACCGCCGCCGGCAGCACGTAAGCCGCCCCGCGGATCCCGGCCAGCGGCACGTCCAGGTCGATCGAGTCCAGCGGGGTGAAACCGAACAGTTCGTGGCAGTGCCGGGCCAGCGCCACCCTTCTCGTGGCGGGACTGGGGTAGGAGCGGTCCCAGGGCGCCGGGAGGTCCGTGACGGCCTCCTCGCCCACCCGGATGTCGTACGGCAGCAGCGAGCCGAAGTCCCGGGCGAGCGCGAGCACCCGCGGCTCGGCCAGCCACTCGGCCGCACCGGCCCGCGCCGTCAGATGCACGGTGGTGCCCGGCTCGGGGCGCGCCGAGCCGGGCAGCGTGCGCACGGTGTACGAGCCGTCGTCGCTCGCCGTCCATTCGACCGGCGGTGCCTCGGGCGTACGGGCGCTGCGGCTGACCACCCGGATCCGCTCGGCGACCACGAAGCAGGCCAGCAGGCCGATGCCGAACTGGCCGAGGAAGTCGGACCGGGCCTCCTGAAGCCCGTCGGCCCGCTTGGAACTGCGGCCGATGGTCGCCAGCAGGCTGTGCACGTCCGACTCGGTGAGTCCGACGCCGCTGTCCTCCACCCGCAGGGAACCGTCCGCGGCCCACAGCCGCACCCGAGCCGGGGCGCCGGGCTCCTCGGCCTGCCGGGCGGTGATGGCGTCCACGGCGTTCTGCAGCAGCTCGCGCAGATAGACCTTGGGGCTGGAGTAGAGGTGATGGGAGAGCAGGTCCACCAAACCACGCAGGTCGACCTGGAACGTATGAGGTGACTGGGATGCCTGGGATGACTGTGAGGTCTGGGAGTCCATCGTCGCAGCGCCGGTGGGGGGAGGGAGCATTCGGCGCGGGGTCGGGCGGTCCCGGATGGGGCGGTGACCGCGGGGGATGGCCGGAGCGCGCCATCCTAGAGCCGGAACGGCCCACCTGACCAGCACTTTCCCGGACGTTTACGGCCTGGATCGACGAATGTGCGGGGCAGCGTCCGACGAATCCGCAGGGCAGCGTCTACGGCATTGTCAGTGGTGTGGTGTGCAATGGATCTCGTGCCCGCACTGGAAGAACCACTGAAGCAACCACTGAAGTCAGTGCTCGGCCCCGCCACCGCGAAGGTGATGGCTGAGCACCTCGGCCTGCACACCGTCGGCGACCTCCTGCACCACTACCCCCGCAGATACGAGGAGCGCGGCCAGCTCACCCACCTCGCCGACCTCCCCATGGACGAGCACGTCACGGTGGTCGCCCAGGTCGCCGACGCCCGCCTGCACACCTTCGCCTCCGCCAAGGCCCCGCGCGGCAAGGGGCAGCGGCTGGAGGTCACCATCACCGACGGCAGCGGCCGGCTCCAGCTGGTGTTCTTCGGCAACGGCGTGCACAAGCCCCACAAGGAGCTGCTGCCGGGCACGCGCGCGATGTTCGCGGGCAAGGTCTCCGTCTTCAACCGCCGCCTCCAACTGGCCCATCCTGCCTACGAGTTGCTGCGGGGCGACAGCGAGGAGGCGGTCGAGAGCTGGGCCGGCGCCCTGATCCCCCTCTACCCCGCCACCGCCAAGCTGGAGTCCTGGAAGATCGGCAAGGCCGTCCAGACGGTGCTGCCCAGCGCCCAGGAGGCCCTCGACCCGCTGCCGCCCGCCCTGCGCGAGGGCCGGGGCCTGACCACCCTCCCCGAGGCCCTGCTCAAGATCCACCGCCCGCACACCAAGGCCGACGTCGCCGACGCCCGCGCCCGCCTGAAGTGGGACGAGGCCTTCGTCCTCCAGGTCGCCCTGGCCCGCCGCCGGTACGCCGACAGCCAACTCCCCGCCGTACCGCGCACGCCGAAGCCGGACGGCCTCCTCGCGGCCTTCGACGACCGCTTGCCCTTCACCCTCACCGAGGGCCAGCAGAAGGTCTCCAAGGAGATCTTCGACGACCTCGCCACCGAGCACCCGATGCACCGGCTGCTTCAGGGAGAGGTGGGTTCAGGAAAGACGATGGTGGCCCTTCGCGCCATGCTCGCCGTGGTCGACGCGGGCGGCCAGGCGGCCATGCTCGCGCCCACCGAGGTCCTCGCCCAGCAGCACCACCGATCGATCGTGGAGATGATGGGCGAGCTGGCCGAGGGCGGCATGCTGGGCGGCGCCGAGCACGCCACCAAGGTGGTGCTGCTCACCGGCTCGATGGGCGCGGCCGGCCGCCGCCAGGCCCTGCTGGACCTCGTCACCGGCGAGGCGGGGATCGTGATCGGCACGCACGCGTTGATCGAGGACAAGGTGCAGTTCCATGACCTCGGACTCGTGGTCGTGGACGAACAGCACCGTTTCGGCGTGGAGCAGCGCGACGCCCTGCGCGGCAAGGGCAAGCAGCCCCCGCACCTGCTGGTCATGACGGCGACCCCCATCCCGCGCACGGTCGCGATGACGGTCTTCGGCGACCTGGAGACCTCGGTCCTGGACCAGCTCCCGGCAGGCCGCTCCCCGATCGCCACCCACGTGGTCCCCGCCGCCGACAAGCCGCACTTCCTGGCCCGCGCCTGGGAGCGGGTGCGCGAGGAGGTGGAGAACGGCCATCAGGCGTACGTGGTCTGCCCCCGCATCGGCGACGAGGAGGACGACCCGAAGAAGACCGGTAATAAGGCGTCCCCCGAGGACGAGGCCGAGAAGCGCCCCCCGCTGGCCGTCCTCGACGTGGCCGACCAGCTGGCCAAGGGCCCGCTCCAGGGCCTCAAGGTCGAGGTCCTGCACGGCCGTATGCACCCCGACGACAAGGACACCGTCATGCGCCGCTTCGCAGCAGGCGAGACGGACGTCCTGGTGGCCACCACGGTCATCGAGGTCGGCGTGAACGTCCCCAACGCCACCGCCATGGTGATCATGGATGCCGACCGCTTCGGCGTCTCCCAGCTCCACCAGCTCCGCGGCCGTGTGGGCCGGGGCTCCGCCCCCGGCCTCTGCCTCCTGGTCACCGAGATGCCCGAGGCCAGCGCCGCCCGTCAGCGTCTGAACGCCGTCGCCTCCACCCTCGACGGCTTCGAACTCTCCCGCATCGACCTGGAACAACGCCGCGAGGGCGACGTCCTGGGCCAGGCCCAGTCCGGCGCCCGCTCCAGCCTCCGCGTCCTGGCGGTCATCGAGGACGAGGAGGTCATCGCGGAGGCGAGAGAGGAGGCGGCGGCGGTAGTGGCCTCCGACCCCGAGCTGGAGCACCTCCCCGGCCTGCGCACGGCCCTGGACGCCCTCTTGGACGAGGAGAGAGAGCAGTACCTGGAAAAGGGCTGAGGGGCAACACCCCCGGGGCGCGGGGAACTGCGCGACCAGCCACAACGAACCTGCACCCGCCGACGGCGCAGACGCACCCACCCCCGACCGCCTGCCAAACTGAACCGTAAAGCCGCCCACGAAGAAGGACCCCACATGACCCGCGTGATCGCCGGCCGGGCCGGCGGACGGCGCCTCTCGGTACCCCCCGGCACCGGCACCCGGCCAACATCGGACCGCGCACGCGAGGCCCTCTTCTCCACGTGGCAGTCCCTCCTCGGCGGCCCCCTGGACGGTGAACGAGTCCTCGACCTCTACGCCGGCTCGGGCGCCGTAGGCCTGGAGGCCCTCTCCCGAGGCGCAAGCCACACCCTCCTGGTCGAAGCCGACGCCCGCGCAGCAAGAACCGTCCGGGAGAACGTGAAGAACCTCGGTCTCCCCGGCGCCGAGGTGAGAGCGGGCAAAGCGGAACAGATCATCAGAACCGCACCCCCGACGGAGCCGTACGACCTCGTCTTCCTGGACCCCCCGTACGCCGTCGGAGACAACGATCTTCGCGAGATCCTGCTCACACTCCGCTCGGAAGGCTGGCTCACCGAAGAAGCCCTCGTCACCGTGGAGCGCAGCACCAGAGGCGGCGAATTCCACTGGCCGGACGGCTTCGAGGCCCTCCGGTCCCGTCGCTACGGCGAGGGAACGTTTTGGTACGGTCGCGCCGCCTCTACGTGCGAAGACGCACGATGACCGGACCGGAGAGCGAGGGAACACAAGTGCGCCGCGCAGTCTGTCCCGGGTCGTTCGACCCGATCACCAACGGACATCTCGACATCATTGCCCGCGCCTCCCGTCTGTACGACGAGGTCTACGTCGCGGTGATGATCAACAAGGCCAAGAAGGGCCTGTTCGAGATCGACGAGCGGATCGAGCTGATCCGCGAGGTCACCGCCGAGTACGCCAACGTCCGGGTCGAGGCCTTCCACGGCCTCCTCGTCGACTTCTGCAAGCAGCGCGACATCCCCGCCATCGTCAAGGGCCTGCGCGCGGTCAGCGACTTCGACTACGAACTCCAGATGGCCCAGATGAACATAGGGCTCACGGGGGTCGAGACGCTGTTCGTGCCGACCAACCCGACCTACAGCTTCCTGTCCTCCTCGCTCGTCAAGGAGGTCGCGGCCTGGGGCGGCGACGTGTCCCACCTGGTCCCGGCGCCCGTCCTGGAGGCCCTCAACAAGCGTCTGCGCAAGGACTGAAAGGCCTGCCTGAAAGGGCTACAGTCGTCCCGTCCGTCTCCAACACAGCTGTAGAGAGTGGCGAGCACAGGTGGACGTCCAGAAGAAGCTCGACGAGATCGTCTCCGCGGTCTCCGGCGCCCGGTCCATGCCGATGTCGGCCTCGTGCGTGGTCAACCGCGCCGAGCTGCTCGCGATGCTCGAAGAGGTGCGCCAGGCCCTGCCCGGCTCCCTCGCACAGGCGCAGGAGCTGATCGGCGACCGTGAGCAGATGGTCGAGCAGGCCCGTCTGGAGGCCGAGCGGATCATCGGCAACGCGCATGCCGAACGCGGCTCGCTGATCTCCGACACCGAGATCGCCCGGCGCTCCCAGACCGAGGCCGACCGGATCGTCGGCGAGGCCCGCCAGGAGGCCGAGGAGATCCGCGCCGACGCCGACGACTACGTCGACTCCAAGCTCGCCAACTTCGAGGTCGTCCTCACCAAGACCCTCGGCTCGGTCGGCCGCGGCCGCGAGAAGCTGCTCGGCACCGGGCCCGGCCTGGACGAGAACGGCTACGAGGACGAGGACGCCCCCGAGCGCAGCCAGGACCCGCAGACCCTGCGCCACAACGCCGACGCCTACGTCGACGCCAAGCTGGGCGCTTTCGAGGCGGTCCTCGCCAAGACCCTGGAGGCCGTCGGCCGCGGCCGGCAGAAGCTGCACGGCCGGATCGCCTCCGACGACCTCGGTGCCCTCGCCGACGACAACACGACCTTCCAGCACTCCAGCGACGCCGACTACCTCGCCGATCTCGCGGCCCTCGCGGACACCCCGGCCGGGCGCCCGTCACAGCCCCAGCAGCCGCCGCAGCCGTCGTACGAGCCACAGCCGGCGTACTCCGAGACGTCCGGCTACGCTCCGGCGGGAAGTGCCCCCGTCCAGCAGCAGCCCGACCCGTACGCGGGCTTCCCGCAGCAGCCCGACTACGCCCAGCAGGACCCCTACGGCTACCAGCAGGCCGACCCGTACGCCTACCAGGGCTACGACGCCCAGCAGGCCGCCTACGACCCCCAGCAGCCCCAGCAGCAGCCCCAGCAGCAGGGATACGCGCTCGACGAGACCAGCCTCTTCGACACCAGCATGATCAGCGCGGAGCAGCTTCGGGCCTACGAGCAGGGCCGCGGCCTGTAGCCACCACCGGATTGGGCCCTGAGCGAAAGGTCCAGTATCCTGGCCCTTCGGTCGCGTGTACGTCCGCGATCACCGCTGCCCGGAACACCGACGGGCGGCGTCCCTTCGAGTTCGAAGATCGAAAGCAGGAATGGCTTCCAACGCCCGCCTCGACCACCGCAACCCCCTCGTGTTCGACACGCACGAGCTGGGCCGGCGGCCTGGCGCGCTGCAGCGCCTGACCCGCGAGATCGACGCCCCCAGGGATCTCGGTATCCAGGGAGTCATCGGAGTGCCGGAAGGCGCCCCGCTGGAGCTCGAACTCCGGCTCGAGTCGGTCATGGAAGGGGTGCTCGTCACAGGCACCGCCCGTGCACAGGCCGAGGGGGAGTGCGTAAGGTGTCTGGAGCCGGTCGGGCTGGAGCTCGAAGCGGACTTCCAGGAGCTGTTCTCGTACCCTGACGCCGATGACCGGGGCCGTGTGATCGCGGAACCGGGCGACGACGCCGAGGACGACGAGGACAGGTTCTACCTCGAGGACGGACTCTTCGACCTCGAACCTCTGCTGCGCGATGCGGTGGTGCTCGCACTGCCGATGCAGCCGGTGTGCCAGGACGACTGTCTGGGCCTGTGCTCCGAGTGCGGAGCGCGGCTCACGGACGACCCGGACCACCACCACGACGCCGTCGACATCCGTTGGGCGGCACTGCAGGGACTCGCCGGTTCGCTCGAACCCGGCGAGAAGGACGAGATGAGCGGCGCCGAAGCGGGCGTCGACGAGAAGCAGGAGAAGTAGCCGTGGCTGTTCCGAAGCGGAAGATGTCGCGCAGCAACACGCGCCACCGCCGGTCGCAGTGGAAGGCTGCGGTCCCCACCCTGGTTGCGTGCGAGCGCTGCCACGAGCCCAAGCAGCAGCACATTGCGTGCCCGTCTTGCGGCACCTACAACAAGCGCCAGGTCCTCGAAGTCTGAGCCGGCTGGTGAGAGGCACTGTGTCCAGTCCCAAGAAGGCGGAAAACCAGGCCTCGTCCCACACGCTTCTGGAAGGGCGGCTCGGCTATCAGCTCGAGTCCGCCCTTCTGGTGCGCGCGCTGACCCACCGTTCCTACGCGTACGAGAACGGCGGTCTGCCGACGAACGAGCGGCTGGAGTTCCTCGGGGACTCCGTGCTCGGCCTCGTCGTCACGGACACGCTGTACCGCATCCACCCCGACCTGCCCGAAGGCCAGCTGGCCAAGTTGCGGGCCGCGGTGGTCAACTCGCGTGCGCTGGCGGAGGTCGGTCGTGGCCTCGACCTGGGCGCCTTCATCCGGCTCGGCCGTGGTGAAGAAGGCACGGGCGGCCGGGACAAGGCGTCCATTCTCGCCGACACCCTCGAAGCGGTGATCGGCGCGGTCTATCTCGATCAGGGCCTCGACGCGGCGTCCGAGCTGGTACACCGGCTCTTCGACCCGCTGATCGAGAAGTCCTCGAACCTCGGAGCCGGCCTGGACTGGAAGACCAGTCTCCAGGAGCTGACCGCGATCGAGGGGCTCGGCGTGCCCGAGTACCTGGTCACGGAGACCGGCCCCGACCACGAGAAGACCTTCACTGCTGCCGCCCGCGTCGGAGGCGTCTCGTACGGCACCGGCACCGGCCGCAGCAAGAAGGAGGCGGAACAGCAGGCCGCCGAGTCCGCCTGGCGGTCCATCCGGGCCGCGGCGGACGAGCGCGCCAAGACGGCCGAGGAGGCCGTCAAGGACGGCGACCCGTCGTCCGCCGCCTGACGAAGCAGCACCCGAGCGCCCGGCCCGCAGCCAGCGGGACCGGGCGCTCGGCTCGTTCATGGTGAGCCCGGGGGAGAGGCGAAGACACGGCCTCGGACGTCGCACAGGTGGTCGGCGAGATCGCCCCTTACGTCACCGCGGCCGCGGGCGCCTACGGTGTCGCCGTGCCGGCGCGCACCCAGGAGGAGGCCGCCGACGCGACGGTCGCCCTGGGACGGCGGCCGGCCCAGCGGATCTTCGGTGTCCGCGCGGCGGGCGAGGAACTGCCCGAAGCGCTCGCCGGCGTCGTCGAGGAGCCGGACGACGCCGACAACGGAGCGTCGCTGCGCAAGGCCATCCGCAAGGCGCTCCTCACCGACGAGGAGCCGGCCTGCGACGTACAGCCCTGCTGGCGCAGGCACCCGCCGTCCTGCACCCGGCAGCGCCTCCCAGACCGCCGTCGGCAGCGTGATCGGCGGGGACAGCATCCAGATCGGCGTGATCCGCGGGGACGCGCACTTCGGCACCCCCGAACGCGCCTGAGCGGGGCGACCCATGGCGCGCGGAGCGGACGGGAACCGGGTGGAGAACCTGCGGGCGCGGGCGGTGGCGGGCGGTGCCCACGCGGTCGGCGCCCTGGCCACGCCGGCGATCGAGGCGGGCGACCTCGACGAGGCCGTACGGCTGCACGCCCTGCCCGGGCACGGCGGCGGCCGTGTTCCGGCTCACGGGTGCGCTCGTGGACGCCCTCGTGGCGCACGGCGAGGCGGACCGGGCCATCGGGCTGCTCACCGACCCCGCCGGGGATTCTCTGCGCGACGACCTGCGCGCCGTGCTCAAGAAGCTCGGCAAGGCCGACGAACTGCGCGCCCTTGTCGACCGGGGTGACCGGCACGCGGTGTGGGATCTCGCCGCCGTCCTGCGGGCCCAGGGCCGCACTGAGGAGGCCGAGGCCCTGCTGACCTGCGGGTTCACCGCCGAAAGACGCGTGCTGCCCACCGGCCCGGCGGACTGAGCAGACCCCCGCGATACGCTGCCCACAGCGCTTGCCCAGCGCCGGATCCGCAGCCGCCCCAAGGAGAACCGTGCCCGAGTTGCCCGAGGTCGAGGTCGTCCGGCGCGGTCTGGAGCGCTGGGTCGCCCACCGCACCGTCGCCGACGTCGAGGTGCTGCACCCCCGTGCCGTGCGCCGGCACATCGCGGGCGCCGACGACTTCGCGCACCGGCTCAAGGGCCACCACATCGGTACCCCCAGCCGGCGTGGCAAGTACCTGTGGCTGCCGCTGGAGGAGACCAACCAGTCCGTCCTCGCCCACCTCGGCATGAGCGGCCAACTGCTGGTGCAGCCGCACGAGGCGCCGGACGAGAAGCACCTGCGCATCCGCGTCCGGTTCGCCGACGGGCAAGGCACCGAGCTGCGCTTCGTGGACCAGCGCACCTTCGGCGGTCTGTCGCTGCACGACAACACCCCCGAGGGCCTGCCCGACGTCATCGCACACATCGCCCGGGATCCGCTCGACCCGCTGTTCGACGACGAGGCCTTCCACCAGGCCCTGCGCCGCAAGCGCACCACCATCAAACGGGCCCTGCTCGACCAGTCCCTGATCAGCGGGGTCGGCAACATCTACGCGGACGAGGCCCTGTGGCGCGCCCGCGTCCACTACGAGCGTCCGACGGCGAACTTCACCCGCCCGCGCACGGCCGAACTCCTGGGCCACGTCCGGGACGTCATGAATGCGGCCCTCTCCGTCGGCGGCACCAGCTTCGACAGCCTGTACGTCAACGTCAACGGCGAGTCGGGCTACTTCGACCGGTCCCTGGACGCCTACGGCCGCGAGGGCCTGCCCTGCAAGCGCTGCGGCACCCCCATGCGCCGCCGCCCCTGGATGAACCGGTCCAGCTACTTCTGCCCCACGTGTCAGAGGGCGCCGCGCGTCTCGTCGTAGCGCGTGCGGGAGGCGAGGACGTCGTCCATGGCGCCCTCCACGCAGTGGATGAGGGCGAGCAGCCGTTCGGCGACCTCGCGGCCCAGGGGCGTCAGTTCGTAGTCCACGCGGGGCGGGTTGGTCGGCTGGGCCTCGCGGTGGACCAGGCCGTCGCGCTCCAGCGCGTGCAGGGTCTGGGACAGCATCTTCTCGCTCACCCCGTCGACCCGGCGGCGCAGCTCGTTGAAGCGCAGTGAACCCTCGTACAGCGCGCCGAGCGTCAGTCCGCCCCAGCGGCCCGTGACGTGCTCCAGCGTGCCGCGCGAGGGGCATGCCTTGGCAAACACGTTGTAGGCGAGGTCGTCCTGATCCGGGGTGCCGGTCAGGTCCTGGGTGCTGGTCATGACACAAGCGTACGTCAGCGCAGCGCTAACCGACAGGTTGCACTAACCGAAAGTTAGTGCTTTCCTGGGGTCACTGCTTTTGAGCTGCCCGTTCTGGCTATTCAAGTGCTTTGAGGAGCAATCATCGTGACCACCCCTGTCGTGTCCATCGCCTACCACTCCGGCTACGGCCACACCGCCGTGCTCGCGGAGGCCGTCCGCGCCGGTGCCGCCGAGGCCGGTGCCGAGGTCCACCTGATCAAGGTCGACGAGATCACCGACGAGCAGTGGGAGACGCTGGACCGCTCCGACGCGATCGTCTTCGGCTCGCCCACCTATATGGGTACCGCGTCCGGCGCCTTCCACGTCTTCGCCGAGGCGTCCTCCAAGCGCTGGTTCGGGCAGGACTGGAAGGACAAGCTGGCGGCCGGCTTCACCAACTCCGGCTCCAAGAGCGGCGACAAGCTGCACACGCTGCAGTTCTTCCAGATCCTCGCCGGCCAGCACGGCATGCACTGGGTCAACCTCGGCCTGCACCCCGGCTGGAACAACAGCGAGGGCACCGAGCACGATCTCAACCGCCTCGGCGTCTTCGCGGGCGCGGCGGCCCAGACCAACGTGGACGAGGGCCCGGAGGCCGTGCACAAGGCCGACATAGCCACGGCCGAGCACCTGGGGCGCCGGGTGACGCAGACGGCGCAGGTGTTCGCGCGGGGACGCGCCGCCGCATGACGGGCTCGGTCCCCGACGAACTGCCTCCTGGAAAGTGACGGGCGAACGGAAGGATCGTTTGCCCTGACGTGAACAGGAAGACTGCTGCCGCCTTGATCGCCTCGGTTGTCCTCGCAGGGCTGGGAACCAGCTCCGCAGCCGCAACGGGAGGCGGGGGCGAAACCAGCCTACGGCTGACCATCACGCACCCCGGGGCCGACGCTGCGGCCCCGGCTGCGTCCTCGACGCGCTCCGTCGTGCTCTCGTGCGATCCCCCGAGCGGTCCCCACCCCAAGGCCGCCGAGGCATGCAAGGATCTGGACGCGTCCGAGGGGAAGCTCGAGCGCCCCACCGGCACGGTGTGCATCCTGATCTACGCCCCGGTCATCGCACAGGCGGAGGGGCTCTGGCACGGAAGGCCGGTGAGCTTCAAGCACACGTACGGCAACGACTGCGAACTCCGCGCCGGCACCCGCTCCGTCTTCGCCTTCTGACGCCGACAGGGCGATGCTTTCCGACGCCAACAGGTCGATGCTCAGGCCTCTGACCTGGGGTTCTCTCAGTAGCCGAAGTCCTGCGTCCACCAAGGCCCGCCCGGACCGAAGTGCACGCCGACGCCGAGGGTCTTGAAGTCGCAGTTCAGTATGTTGGCGCGGTGGCCGGGGCTGTTCATCCAGGCTTCCATCACGGCCGCCGCGTCCGCCTGGCCGCGGGCTATGTTCTCGCCGCCGAGATCGGTGATGCCCGCCTTCGCGGCCCGGTCCCACGGGGTGGCCCCGTCCGGGTCGGTGTGGTCGAAGAAGCCCCGCGCGGCCATGTCGTCGCTGAACGTCCCGGCCAGCTTGGTCAGCGAGGAGTTCGCCGACAGCGCGCTGCAGCCGGCCTTCGCCCGCTCCTCGTTGACCAGCTTGAGCACCTCCGCCTCGGCGGCGGCCTGCGTCGACACCGTCACCGGTGCGGAGGTCGCCGTCGGTGCCTTGGTCGCCGTACGCGACGGCCTGGCCTTCGGCGGGCCGGCCTTGTCCGTCGGCTTCGGCTTGGTCGAGGGCTTCTCCGTAGGCGTCGGAGAGGCCGGGGCAGAGGCAGAGGCAGAGGCAGAGGCAGAGGCGGAAGCAGAGGCGGAAGCAGAGGCGGAAGCAGAGGCGGAGGCGGAGGCCGACGGGGAGGCGGGCGGGGTCGGCGAGGCCGAGCGCCCGGTGTCGCTGCCCGTGGGCGAGCCACCGCCGCCCGGGCTGTTCGCGCTGCCGGAGGTGCCGCCCTGCTCGGTGGCGGTGTTGCTGGGGGAGCCCTCGGCCTGCACCCGGTCGCCGCCGGTGGTGTGCGTACTGCCGCCGAGCCGGTAGTTGTCCAGGCCGGGCATCACGCCCGTGGCCACGGCGATCGTGCCGATGGCGACGGCGGCGGAGACCCCGAGCAGACCGGTGCGCACCGGCTTCGCCACCTTCGTCCGGCGCCGGTGGGCCGGGGAAGGGTCGCCGTCCGGGGTGAAGCCACCGGCGCCGGGCGCGTCCTGCGGCGGCTCGGCGGACGTCGCGTACAGGAAGGCGGTGCTCCGGGCGTTGGCCTCGGCGTACGCCTCCGGGTTCAGATAGGGCGCGATGCCCATGGGCGCGTGCTCACCCGCGTGCGAGTCCTGTGGGTCCTCGCCGCCCGTGACCGGGCCGTGCGTGTGGGTGACCCCCGTGGCGCGGCCCTTGGCGGCGCGGCCGGCGGCGGAGCGTCGGTGGCGTCCCATGTCCTTGCCCTCTTCCTCGTCCTCGCGGTCGACCTGGCGCCGTGCCGGCGAGTAGCTCCTTCTGGCCAACCCGACTCACTCGATCGAGTGAGTTTCATATGAGATGTATTGGGTGGGGACGGTACCCCATGCCGCTGGGGGAGGAAGTGTTCCGAGCGACATCGGCCGGTTAGGTTGCCCCCATGAGTGAGGATGCACGGCTGGTCGCCTGGGTGCGCGGACGCGTTCAGGGTGTGGGTTTCCGCTGGTTCACGCGTGCCAAGGCGCTGGAGATCGGCGGCCTGAGTGGTTTTGCTCTCAATTTGGGCGATGGTCGCGTCCAGGTGGTCGCGGAGGGGGCGCGCGAGGGTTGTGAAGGGCTGCTGGACTGGCTCGAGGGCGGCGACACGCCCGGGTGTGTGGACGGTGTCACCGAGATCTGGGACACACCCCGCGGCGGCTACGACGGCTTCGCGATCCGCTGAGTCGTTTCTGTAAAGCTCCGCAGGCCGGTGCGCGGCGAGCTGCCCCGGGCACATGCTCGAAGCAGAAACTACCTGGTGGTTGCCAAGAACGGCGTGGCATGGCAGGCTCCGCTGGTACAGCTGATCGCCACGCCCTGAGGGCCCCCGCAGGAGACGCCGCGCCGCCGTTCGCAGGCCGTGCGCCCCGGGTTTGCCCGTCAATACAGGGCGTGATCGTGTTGACCGTCAAACTTTTTGGTGAGACGCTGAAAGCCCCGCGCACCTTAGCTGTTTGGCATGTAAGAACGGCAGAGCAACCCTCGAGTGTGCCAAGCACCGCGGGTGCGAATCCCTCACGACCCACACCGCATCGGTCGGTCACTCAGTGTGGAGGACCATCCATCATGGCAAAGGCGCTTCTCGGTTACGTCGGCGGCTCCGACCCTCGACTCCTCGCCGAGATGCGACGGCTGCAGCAGCGTGTCCAGGACCTGGAGTCCGAGCTCGGACGGATCCAGGCGGAGAACGATGCGCTGACGGCTGCCGCCTCTCAGGACAGGATCATGGAGAGCATCGACGCACACCAGGCGGAGCCTGCGCTCACCTGATCGCTGCATCGCTCCACGACAGCAGTCGCGGCGGTTGGGCTGCCCGTATCAACCGCACAGTTGTCAGACAAACTGAAACCCAGTTGTCAGAGTTGCAAGGGACGCTTCGGCGTCCCTTCGTTCTTTCCCCCGCGCACCCTTTCACTGTCTTTAACGTCTGGTGTGCCCTGCGTGTTCAACGGCGAAACCGTGGGGTTGCGAGTGTTCGTGGAGTGAGATAGGCGCGGAAGGTAGAGTCCGGCGGCGTGCACCTCAAGGCCCTGACCCTCCGCGGGTTCAAATCGTTCGCCTCCGCGACCACGCTCCGTTTCGAACCGGGGATCACGTGTGTCGTCGGCCCGAACGGCTCGGGCAAGTCCAACGTCGTGGACGCGCTCAGCTGGGTCATGGGTGAGCAGGGCGCCAAGTCGCTGCGCGGCGGCAAGATGGAGGACGTCATCTTCGCCGGCACCACGGGCCGCCCGCCGCTGGGCCGCGCCGAGGTGTCCCTGACCATCGACAACTCCGACGGCGCGCTGCCCATCGAGTACGCCGAGGTCACCATCACGCGGATCATGTTCCGCAACGGCGGCAGCGAGTACCAGATCAACGGCGACACCTGCCGCCTCCTGGACATCCAGGAACTCCTCTCCGACTCCGGTATCGGCCGCGAGATGCACGTCATCGTCGGCCAGGGCCAGCTCGACTCCGTGCTGCACGCGGACCCGATGGGCCGCCGCGCCTTCATCGAAGAGGCCGCGGGTGTGCTCAAGCACCGCAAGCGCAAGGAGAAGGCGCTGCGGAAGCTGGACGCGATGCAGGCCAACCTCGCGCGCGTGCAGGACCTCACCGACGAGCTGCGCCGCCAGCTCAAGCCGCTCGGCCGCCAGGCGGCGGTCGCGCGCAGAGCCGCCGTCATCCAGGCGGACCTCCGTGACGCACGCCTGCGGCTGCTCGCCGACGACCTCGTACGACTGCGCGAGGCGCTCAAGGCCGAGATCGCCGACGAGGCGGCCCTGAAGGAACGCAAGGAATCCGCCGAGCAGGAACTGAAGAAGGCGCTCCAGCGGGAGGCCCTGCTGGAGGACGAGGTACGGCAGCTCACGCCGCGCCTGCAGCGCGCCCAGCAGACCTGGTACGAGCTGTCCCAGCTGGCCGAACGGGTGCGCGGCACCGTCTCGCTGGCCGACGCCCGGGTCAAGAGCGCCACCTCGGCACCCCCCGAGGAACGGCGCGGCCGGGACCCCGAGGACCTGGAGCGCGAGGCCGCCCGCATCCGCGAGCAGGAGGCCGAGCTGGAGGCCGCCCTGGAGGCGGCCCAGCGCGCCCTCGACGACACGGTCACCCACCGCGCCGAGCTGGAGCGGGAACTGGCGGTCGAGGAACGCCGCCTCAAGGACGTCGCCCGCGCCATCGCCGACCGCCGCGAAGGGCTCGCCCGTCTCTCCGGCCAGGTCAACGCGGCCCGCTCGCGCGCCGCCTCCGCCCAGGCCGAGATCGACCGGCTGGCCGCCGCCCGCGACGAGGCCCAGGAGCGCGCGGCCTCGGCCCAGGAGGAGTACGAGGCCCTGAAGGCCGAGGTCGACGGCCTCGACGCCGAGGACGTGGACCTCGCCGAGCAGCACGAGGCGGCCAAGCGGCGGCTCGCGGAGGCGGAGGCCGCGCTGAGCGCGGCCCGCGAGGCGGCCACCGCGGCCGAACGCAGGCGCGCCGCGACCCAGGCCCGCCACGAGGCGCTGGCGCTGGGCCTTCGCCGCAAGGACGGCACCGGAATACTGCTGGGCGCCCGGGACCGCCTCACCGGAGTCCTGGGCCCGGCGGCGGAGCTGCTGACGGTGACCCCGGGCCACGAAGTTGCCCTCGCCGCGGCCTTCGGCGCGGCAGCCGACGCGATCGCCGTGACGACCCCGGCATCGGCAGCCGAGGCAATCCGCCTCCTGCGCAAGCAGGACGGGGGACGCGCCGCGCTGCTGCTGGCAGGCACACCGGAAGAGCAGCGGGCCACTGACCACGGAGCCGGCCCGCTGGACGGCGATGGCGCCGCCGGGACTGTCGGTGCCGGTGTCCGTGAGGGAGCCGGAGGCGGGGCCGGTTCGTCGGTGCGTGGTGGTGTTGCTGGGGCTTCGGGTGTCGGTGGGCTGGGGGAGTCGGGGGGCGCTGGCCGCGGCGGGGCCGGTTCGCTGGAGGGTGAGGGCGTCGCCGGGGTTGTTGGTGCTGGTGTCCGTGAGGGAGTCGGAGGCGGGGCCGGTTCGTCGGTGTGCGGTGGCGCTGGGGCTGTCGGTGCGGGTGGGCTGGCGGAGCAGCGGGCCGCTGGCCGTGGAGAAGCCGCGGGCGGGGCCGGTTCGCCGGTGGGGGGCGGTGTTGCTGGGGCTTCGGGTGTCGGTGGGCTGGGGGAGTCGGGGAGTGCTGGCCACGGCGGAGCCGGCTCGCTGGAGGGTGGCGGTGTCGCTGGGGCTTCCGGTGCCGTTGGGACGCGGGAGTCAGGGGCCGTCGATACCCGCGGCGGTCACCGCGGTCAGGGATCACCGGGCGGTGGCCCCGGTGCTGAAGTCGGCGCACGTGTCGGTGGCGGCGCATCGCCCGGGGTGAGCTCGGCGGATGCCGTTCGCAGGTCCGGCGCCGCTGGTGCCGCGGCGTCGGGTGGGAGCAGCCCCGTCGGTCCGCCCTTCGCAGCCGATCTGGTCCGTGGCCCCGCCGAACTCATGCCTGCCGTACGGCGCTTGCTGAGCGGGATCGTCGTCGTAGGCACGCTCGAAGACGCCGAGGACCTCGTCTACGCGCACCCCGACCTCACCGCCGTCACCGCCGAAGGCGACCTGCTCGGTGCGCACTTCGCGCACGGCGGGTCGGCCGGGGCGCCCAGCCTGCTGGAGGTGCAGGCCTCCGTGGACGAGGCCGCAGCGGAGCTGGAAGAGCTGGCCGTGCGCTGCGAGGAGCTGACCGAGGCGCAGCGCGTGGCGGCCGAGCGGCGCGTGGAGACCGCCGCGCTCGTGGAGGAGCTGGGCGAGCGGCGCCGGGCCGCCGACCGGGAGAAGTCGGCCGTGGCCCAGCAGCTCGGCCGGCTCGCCGGGCAGGCGCGGGGCGCCGCCGGGGAGGCCGAGCGGTCGGCCGTGGCGGCCGCACGTGCGCAGGAGGCGCTGGAGAAGGCCGTAGAGGAGGCCGAGGAACTGGCCGAGCGGCTGGCCGTCGCCGAGGAGATGCCGGTCGAGGAGGAGCCGGACACGTCCGTACGGGACCGGCTCGTCGCCGATGGTGCCAACGCCCGGCAGACCGAGATGGAGGCCCGCCTTCAGGTCCGTACGCACGAGGAGCGGGTGAAGGGGCTCGCCGGACGGGCCGACTCGCTGGACCGGGCCGCCCGCGCGGAACGCGAGGCACGCGCGCGTGCCGAGCAGCGGCAGGCCCGGCTGCGCCACGAGGCCGCCGTCGCGGAGGCCGTCGCGGCCGGCACCCGCCAGCTGCTCGCCCACGTCGAGGTGTCCCTCGGCCGGGCCGAGCAGGAGCGGGCCGTCGCCGAGGCCGCCAAGGCCGTACGCGAACAGGAGCTGACCGCGGCCCGCACCGCAGGACGCGAACTCAAGTCCGAACTGGACAAATTGACGGATTCGGTGCACCGGGGCGAGGTGCTCGGCGCCGAGAAGCGGCTGCGGATCGAGCAGCTGGAGACCAAGGCGCTGGAGGAGCTGGGCGTCGAACCCGCCGGGCTCGTGTCCGAGTACGGGCCGCACCAGCTCGTGCCGCCCTCCCTGCCCGCCGAGGGCGAGGTGCTGCCGGAGGACCCGGAGGATCCCCGCAATCAGCCGAAGCCGTTCGTCCGCGCCGACCAGGAGAAGCGGCTCAAAGCCGCCGAGCGCGCCCATCAGCAGCTGGGCAAGGTGAACCCGCTGGCGCTGGAGGAGTTCGCCGCCTTGGAAGAGCGTCACAAGTTCCTCAGCGAGCAGCTCGAAGACCTGAAGAAGACCCGCGCCGACCTGCTCCAGGTGGTCAAGGAGGTGGACGAGCGCGTCGAGCAGGTGTTCACCGAGGCGTACCGGGACACGGCCCGCGAGTTCGAGGGCGTCTTCAGCCGGCTGTTCCCGGGCGGCGAGGGACGGCTGATCCTGACCGATCCGGACAACATGCTCACCACGGGTGTCGACGTCGAGGCGCGTCCGCCGGGCAAGAAGGTCAAGCGGCTCTCCCTGCTCTCGGGCGGTGAGCGGTCGCTGACCGCCGTCGCGCTGCTGGTGTCGATCTTCAAGGCCCGGCCGAGCCCGTTCTATGTCATGGACGAGGTCGAGGCCGCCCTCGACGACACCAACCTCCAGCGGCTGATCCGGATCATGCAGGAGTTGCAGGAGGCCTCGCAGCTGATCGTGATCACGCACCAGAAGCGCACGATGGAGGTCGCCGACGCGCTGTACGGCGTCTCCATGCAGGGCGATGGTGTGTCAAAGGTCATCTCGCAGCGGCTGCGATAGCCGCCCAGCCGTCAATCGTTCAAGAAGTGAACTCGGCACCCTCGGGCATATCGAGAAACTCACAGACATTGAAGTATTGACTTCGAAACTTGAAGGCATAGTCTCTGCAACGTTGCTTTTACCTTCAGGTGTGAGCGGTGTGCCTCCCCGTGCGCCACTTCAACCCTGGAAGGGCTCACCCCCACCCGGCAGCGTTGCCGGTGGCCCGAGGAGAACACGTGACCAGCACAGCGCAGGCACCCCAGTCAGGAGCCAGGACGGCTCACCCCGAACATCTCGGGCATGTCATCTTCATCGCGGCCGCGGCCGCGATGGGCGGTTTCCTCTTCGGCTACGACAGCTCCGTGATCAACGGCGCCGTCGAGGCCATCCGGGGCCGTTACGACATCGGGTCCGCAGCGCTGGCCCAGGTCATCGCCATCGCCCTGATCGGCTGCGCCATCGGTGCCGCGACCGCCGGCCGCATAGCCGACCGGATCGGCCGCATTCGGGTCATGCAGATCGCCGCCCTGCTGTTCACGGTCAGCGCCGTCGGCTCGGCGCTGCCCTTCTCGCTGTGGGACTTCGCCTTCTGGCGCGTCGTCGGCGGCTTCGCCATCGGCATGGCCTCGGTCATCGGCCCCGCCTACATCGCCGAGGTCGCCCCGCCCGCCTACCGCGGCCGCCTCGGCTCCTTCCAGCAGGCCGCGATCGTCATCGGCATCGCCATCTCGCAGCTGGTCAACTGGGGCCTGCTCAACGCCGCCGGCGGCGACCAGCGTGGCAAGCTGATGGGCCTGGAGGCCTGGCAGGTCATGCTCGGGGTCATGGTCGTCCCGGCCGTCCTGTACGGCCTGCTTTCCTTCGCCATCCCAGAGTCCCCGCGCTTCCTGATCTCCGTCGGCAAGCGGGAGCGCGCCAAGGAGATCCTCGCCGAGGTCGAGGGCCAGGACCGTGACCTGGACGCCCGCGTCGCCGAGATCGAGCACGCGATGAACAGCGAGCACAAGTCCACCTTCAAGGACCTGCTCGGCGGCGGCTTCTTCTTCAAGCCGATCGTCTGGATCGGTATCGGCCTCTCGGTCTTCCAGCAGTTCGTCGGCATCAACGTCGCGTTCTACTACTCCTCGACGCTGTGGCAGTCGGTCGGTGTCGACCCGACGGACTCGTTCTTCTACTCCTTCACGACGTCGATCATCAACATCGTCGGCACCGTGATCGCGATGATCTTCGTGGACCGCATCGGCCGCAGGCCGCTCGCGCTCATCGGCTCGGTCGGCATGGCCCTCGGTCTCGCGCTGGAGGCCTGGGCGTTCTCGTACCACCTGGTGGACGGCAAGCTGCCCGCCACCCAGGGCTGGATCGCCCTGATCGCCGCCCATGTGTTCGTCCTCTTCTTCGCCCTGTCCTGGGGTGTGGTCGTCTGGGTCATGCTCGGCGAGATGTTCCCGAACAAGATCCGCGCCGCCGCCCTGGGCGTGGCCGCCGCCGCGCAGTGGGTCGCCAACTGGGCCATCACCGCGAGCTTCCCGTCGCTGGCCGACTGGAGCCTGTCCGGCAC
Organism: Streptomyces cellostaticus; assembly: GCF_001513965.1. Taxonomy (GTDB): domain Bacteria; phylum Actinomycetota; class Actinomycetes; order Streptomycetales; family Streptomycetaceae; genus Streptomyces; species Streptomyces cellostaticus. Next base: position 84,178 of record NZ_KQ948033.1, read on the forward strand.
CTACGTGATCTACACGGTCTTCGCCGCGCTCTCGATCCCGTTCGTCCTGAAGTTCGTCAAGGAGACGAAGGGCAAGGCGCTGGAGGAGATGGGCTGAGCAGCCCCGCGAACTCGGGGAGAAGGGCCAAGTCCCCGCTGCCCCTCTCCTCGTACCCTCCGCCGCCCCCGGCCCGGCCACTGCCCGGACCGGGGGCGGCGGTGTGTCGTACGGGCACGGTCGCCAGGGTCGTACGAGCACGGTCGCCAGGGTCGTATGAGCACGGTCACCAGATGAGGACGCGGGCTCCGAGCCGCTGAGGCCGTTCGGTCCCCGGACGACCACATCCGCACAAAGACTCATGGGCCCAGCGGATCACTGCCGGTTCCGGCCGGACCACGCGAACGCGCCGCAGCCGAGCCCCGCGTCAGCCGCCCACGGCCGGAAGCACCCGCTCCGCGAACAGCCGCAGGCTGCGCCACCCTTCCTCCACCGGCATCCCGCCCGCCAGCGGATGCAGGACGAGACTGTCCAGCCCCTGGGCCACGCACTGCTCCGGCGTCAGGATCCGGTACACGCCCTCCGCGCGCAGCTCCTGCACCGTCGTCGCCGCCGACTTCACGGCCGAGCGGATGTCCCCGGACTGCCAGGAGGCGTACGTCCGGGCCTCGTGCAGGAAGTGCTCGCCGTACTGCGACCACGCGCGGTCCGGATCCTCGGCGAGGTGCAGCAGCGGAGTCTCGGCGGCGGGCATCATCGTCCAGCCGTCGGTGCCGTACTCCGTGAGCTTCTCCTTGTAGTACGCCTCCAGCTCCGGCAGATGCGCGCTGGGGAAGAAGGGGAGGCCGAGCCGGGCGGCCCGGCGGGCGGCTGCCTTCGAGGAACCGCCGACCAGCAGCAGGGGGTGCGGATCGGTGTACGGGCGCGGGGTGAGCCGTACCGTACGGCCCCGGTGGGCGAACTCCTCGCCGGTCCAGGCCTTCAGCAGGGTTTCCAGCAGCTCGTCCTGGAGCCGGCCCCGCCGCTTCCAGTCGACGTCGAACAGGGCGTACTCCTCGGGCCGGTAGCCGATCCCGGCCACCGTCACCAGCCGCCCGCCGCTGAGCAGATCCAGTACCGCGATCTCCTCGGCCAGCCGCAGCGGGTCGTGCAGCGGGCCGATCACCGCCGACACCGTGACCGCGATGTTCCGGGTCGCCCCGAACACCGCGCCGGCGAAGGCGAACGGCGACGGCAGCCAGTTGTTGTCGGCGCCGTGGTGCTCCTCGGTCTGCACGGTGGTGATCCCGTGCTCGTCCGCGTACGCGGCCATCTCCAGGGCGGCCCGGTAGCGGGCGGCGAGCTCGGCGGAAGTGGCGCCGGGAGCGACGAGGTTGAAGCGTACGACCGTGACGGGCATGGGAAGTCCCCCTCCGGTGCTACTCGTTGGAGGGGGACAGTAGCTGACGATGTGTCAGATGGCCATGGGTGCGGCGGCTGGGGTCCGTCCGCCGGTCAGACGCCGGCGGTCGCGGGCTCCTCGGCGGGCTCGGTGGCCGGTGCCGGGGTCACCACCGCCGGCTTCGGCAGCGCCAGGTACAGCAGGCCGGAGATCACGATCGTGGCGACCCAGCCGAGGCCGTACTCGCCGATGACGTTGTTCTTCGCCAGCGGGCCGGTGAACCAGTCCGAGGTGGTGAACATCAGGCCGCCCACCAGGCCGACCGCCCAGGCGGCCACCGCGGCGGGCGAGAAACCGCCCCGGTACCAGTAGGCGCTGGTGCGGGTGGTGTCGGTCATGGCCCGGCCGTCGTACTCCGTGCGGCGCAGCATGTCCGCGCCGAAGACGCCGACCCAGGCGGAGAAGGCCACCGCGAGCAGCGACAGGAAGGCGATGAACGAGCCCATGAAGCTCGTCGCCACCAGCATCAGCACCCCGCCGAAGATCAGCGAGATCACCGCGTTGACCGAGACCGCCCAGTGGCGCGGCACCTTGAAGCCGAGGGTCTGCGCGGTGAAGCCCGCCGAGTACATCGACATCGAGTTGATCAGCAGCATGCCGATCAGCGCGATCAGCAGGTACGGCACCGCGATCCAGGTCGGCAGGATCTCGCCGAGGAAGGAGACCGGGTCGGTCGCCGAGGCCAGGTCCGGCGTGGAGACCGCCATCACCGCGCCCATCAGCACCATCGGCAGGACGACGATCCCGGCGCCGCCCACCGCCGTGCCCACGATCGCCTTCGACGACGCCGTGCGCGGCAGATAGCGGGTGAAGTCCGGAGCGGACGGGATCCAGCTGACACCGCCCGCCGCGATCATGCCGATACCGGTGATCACCGCGGCTGTCGAGCCGGCGCTGTGGTCCATGACCTTGGACCAGTCGGTGTTCACCGCCAGGTACACCAGGACCAGGACCGAGAAGACGCCGAACAGGTACGTCGCGTACTTGTTGCACTTCTGCACGGCGTTGATGCCGAGCCCGGAGATCGCGAAGGTCGCGACGACGAAGATCAGCAGCATCACCATGTCCAGCACGCTGTTCGCCTTGATGCCGAGCACGATGTCCAGGATGGTGAGCATCGCGTAGGCGCCGGTCACCGCGTTGATCGTCTCCCAGCCCCAGCGGGCGACCCAGATCAGCGAACCGGGCAGCAGATTGCCGCGCTGCCCGAAGACCGCGCGCGACAGCGCCATGCCGGGCGCCCCGCCCCGCTTGCCCGCTATGCCGATCAGCCCGACCAGGCCGTACGACACGATCGGCGCGGCGATCGCGACGACGAGGGCCTGCCAGATGTTCAGGTGGTACGCCACCACCAGGCTCGCGCCCATGGTGAGCAGCAGCACACTGATGTTGGCGCCGACCCAGGTGGGGAACAGCTCACGTGTTCTCGCGGTGCGCTCGTGGTCGGGTACCTGCTCGATGCCACGGGTTTCGAGAGCGCCTTCGGTCTCGGCTGTCTTGCTCATGAAAGACGGTGCCCTAGGGGTGGGGGACAGGGGACGTCGGGACTCTACGCGCGTTGATGGAGCCAGTGCCATCGTACTTTGCTCTGAGTCACACCTTGTGGTGGCCTTTGTCCCTCGGAGGAAGCCACAAGCAGGGCTGCGTCGGAACGTATGGCCGATACTGGTCGAGTTATGGAAACCGTCATCCTTGCTGTAGTCATCGCCGTGGTCGTGCTCGGCGCGCTCGGCGGGCTCATCGTCGGCAGCCGGCGCCGGAAGCCGCTGCCCCCGCCGCCCCCCACAGCGCCCGACATCACCGCGCCCCCGGCCGAGCCGCACGTCGGCGACGAGGCCGAGACGCCGCGCGACGAACCGCGCCGGACGATCGAGGAGGTGGATCTTCCCGGTGGCGGGGCACCGGTCGCCGTCGAGGAACCCCCCCTGGTCGAGGCTCCCGAGATCGAGATCCCGGAGCCCACCGCAGGCCGGCTGGTCCGCCTGCGCACCCGCCTGTCCCGCTCGCAGAACGCCCTCGGCAAGGGCCTGCTCACGCTGCTGTCCCGCGAGCACCTTGATGACGACACCTGGGAGGAGATCGAGGACACGCTGCTCACCGCCGATGTCGGCGTGCAGCCCACCCAGGAGCTGGTCGAGCGGCTGCGTGAGCGCGTGAAGGTGCTCGGCACCCGCACCCCTGAGGAGCTGCGCGGCCTGCTGCGCGACGAGCTGCTCAAGCTGGTCGGCACCGAGGTCGACCGCACGGTCAGGACCGAGCCCGAGGAGCGCAAGCCCGGCATCGTGATGGTCGTCGGCGTCAACGGCACCGGCAAGACCACCACCACCGGCAAGCTCGCCCGCGTGCTCGTGGCCGACGGCCGTACCGTCGTCCTCGGCGCCGCCGACACCTTCCGGGCCGCCGCCGCCGACCAGCTGCAGACCTGGGGCGAGCGCGTCGGCGCCTACACCGTGCGCGGGCCGGAGGCCGGCGACCCGGCCTCCGTCGCCTTCGACGCGGTCAAGGAAGGCAAGGAGATGGGGGTCGACGTCGTCCTCATCGACACCGCCGGCCGCCTGCACACCAAGACCGGGCTCATGGACGAGCTGGGCAAGGTCAAGCGCGTGGTCGAGAAGCACGCGCCGCTGGACGAGGTGCTGCTCGTCCTCGACGCCACCACCGGCCAGAACGGTCTGGTGCAGGCCCGGGTGTTCGCCGAGGTCGTGGACATCACCGGCATCGTGCTGACCAAGCTGGACGGTACGGCGAAGGGCGGCATCGTGGTCGCGGTCCAGCGCGAACTGGGCGTCCCGGTCAAGCTGGTCGGTCTCGGCGAAGGCGCGGACGACCTGGCGCCGTTCGAGCCGGAGGCGTTCGTGGATGCCCTTATCGGTGACTGACCCCCCGAGGGGGGGTACAAATACCCCCCCTCGAAGAAGCGTCCGCCCCCGAGGTGCAGTCAGGGGACGGGCGCTTCGCGCTGTCCGATGCCTGCCTGCTTACGTCCGTGCCCGCGACCGGTGCGCCACATACGCCAGCGTGCCCAGCAGCAGCCGGGCCGCCGGAGGACTCGTCGCCGCGTCCAGGGCCGGCGGGCGCAGCCAGCGCACCGGGCCCAGGCCGCCCCGGTCGGAGGGCGGGGCGGTGACGTGGCTGCCCGGGCCGAGACCGTGCAGGTCCAGGGCGGACGGGTCGTCCCAGCCCATGCGGTAGAGCAGCTGGGGGAGATCGGCGGCGGCGCCGGGGGCGACGAAGAAGTGGGCGCGGCCGTCCGGGGTCGCGGTGACCGGGCCGAGCGGGAGCCCCATGCGCTCCAGGCGGACCAGGGCGCGGCACCCGGCGGGCTCGGCGACCTCGATGACGTCGAACGCGCGGCCGACGGGCAGCATCACGGAGGCGCCCGGAAACTCGGACCAGGCCTTGGTCGCTTCGTCGAGCGTGGCCCCGGCCGGCACCTGCGGCGCGAAGTCGAGCGGGTGCGCCCCCGGCGCCGGACACTCGGCGTGACCGCAGGAGCAGACGCCCGCCGCGGCCCGGGCGCCCGGCACGGCGTCCCAGCCCCACAGCCCGGTGAACTCGGCGACGGCGGTGCACTCCGACGAGCGACCGCGCCGACGCGTGCCGGAGCGGATCTCGCGAATGCCGCCGATCGTGAAGCCCATGCCCCCTCCAACGGGTCCAGCGCGCCGGTGGTTACGACGCGGAGCGAGACGGAAGCGGAACGTGACACTAGGGCTCCGACTTCCCTCGCTGCCGTGAGGCCAAGGCGGCGCTTTGCAGCATCACGGGTGGCGCGCCGGAGCCCGCACGCCCCTGCGCGCATCAGTCCGCCCACTTCCGGCTGTCCTATGTCAAGTGAATCGCGTGGGGGCGGTCGTGAGTTCATTCGAAGGGGTGGCGAATGGTGGCGTTTCCGGGGTCGCCATGGCTGGACCGGTGATCGTAGGATTACTGTGAGTGTGCGAGGCCTGAAGGCACATGCACCCGTGGGTATGCCGGAGGCAAGTCGTCGGCTCGTTCGAAGGGTGAGAACCGGCGGACGAGAGGCCGTATTTACCGGCATTCTGATAAGGCTTGGCGCATGGCGGTCTCCCTCCGGGGCGACCGAGGATCGCAGCGGTGACAAGTGGTCTCAGGGATGGGGGCGTTCCAGTGGGCGGCAACGGCGGTAGCGTGACGAACGCTGACAAGCGCCCCAACGAGCTGCTCGGCTCGTGGTTCGTGCGCAGCGGCTGGTCCAAGGGCGAGCTGGCACGCCAGGTGAACCGCAGGGCGCGCCAGTTGGGTGCCAACCACATCTCCACGGACACCTCGCGGGTACGCCGCTGGCTGGACGGGGAGAACCCGCGCGAGCCGATCCCGCGGATCCTCTCCGAGCTGTTCTCCGAGCGCTTCGGCTGCGTCGTCTCCATCGAGGACCTCGGTCTGCGCGCCGCACGCCAGTCACCCTCCGCGTCCGGCGTCGACCTGCCCTGGACGGGCCCGCAGGCGGTGGCCCTGCTCAGCGAGTTCTCGCGCAGCGACCTGATGCTGGCGCGGCGCGGCTTCCTCGGAACCTCGCTGGCCCTGTCGGCGGGCCCGTCCCTCATCGAGCCCATGCAGCGCTGGCTCGTGCCGACCCCCTCCTCGCCGCTCCCGCCCGAGCCCGAGCCGCTCCTCGACTCCCGCAGGCCCGGCCGCCTCTCCAAGCCCGAGCTGGACCTGCTGGAGTCCACCACGCAGATGTTCCGCCAGTGGGACGCCCAGTGCGGCGGCGGCCTGCGCCGCAAGGCGGTCGTCGGCCAGCTGCACGAGGTCACCGATCTCCTCCAGGAACCCCAGCCCGAGGCCACCACCCGCAAGCTCTTCAAGGTCGCCGCCGAGCTCGCCGAACTCGCGGGCTGGATGTCGTACGACATCGGGCTCCAGCCCACCGCCCAGAAGTACTTCGTTCTCGCCCTGCACGCGGCCAAGGAGGCCGGCGACAAGCCGCTCGGCTCGTACATCCTCTCCAGCATGAGCCGCCAGATGATCCATCTCGGCCGGCCCGACGACGCCCTGGAGCTGATCCACCTCGCGCAGTACGGCAGCCGCGACTGCGCGAGCCCGCGCACCCAGGCCATGCTGTATGCGATGGAGGCCCGCGCCTACGCCAACATGGGCCAGCCCGGCCGGTGCAAGCGGGCGGTGCGCATGGCCGAGGACACCTTCGCCGAGGCCGACGAGTGGGACGAGCCGGACCCCGACTGGATCCGCTTCTTCTCCGAGGCAGAGCTGTACGGCGAGAACTCCCACTCCTTCCGCGATCTCGCCTACGTCGCCGGACGCAGCCCCGCCTACGCCTCCCTGGCCGAGCCGCTGATGCAGCGGGCGGTGGAGCTGTTCGCCAAGGACAGCGAGCACCAGCGGTCGTATGCGCTGAACCTGATCGGCATGGCCACCGTGCACCTGCTCCAGCGCGAGCCCGAGCGGAGCACGGAGTACGCCTCGCAAGCCATGCAGATCGCCAAGAAGGTCCGCTCCGAGCGGGTGAACACTCGTATCCGAAAGACGGTCGACACGGCCGCGCGCGACTTCGGCGACCTCAGCGCCGTCGTCGACCTCACCGACCAGCTCGCCGTCGACCTGCCGGAGACCGCCGAGGCCGTCTGACCATCGCAGGACACACATGCTCCGGCCGCGGCCGGTCCTCCCGAACTGCCCGACTCGGCTCCCCCATGCCAGGTCATCGAGAGGCCGACCGCGGCCGGTTTACTTCCTTCCGAGGAAGGTTGCGCCACGATAACGATCCCGCAGCCCGGCATCTCGCACTTCATCGAGGCGTAACACACAGGGCGCCTTCGTCACCCCGGCGAAACAACGAGGGGCTTCCACCGAAACCGCGCTGCGCCAATCTCATGGCGCATAACCGGCCCACCCCTCACTGACCGGACCGCTCGCTCAGGCTTCGCCCGCACGGGGCCGTACCAACCGACGAGGAGACGCCGATGGCACCAGCCATCACGCTTGCCGCGGAGGCACCCAAGCTGTCCTCCGCGAACACAGGCTTCATGCTCATCTGTTCCGCCCTGGTGCTGCTCATGACCCCGGGCCTGGCCTTCTTCTACGGAGGCATGGTCCGCGTCAAGAGCACCCTCAACATGCTGATGATGAGTTTCATCAGCATGGGCATCGTCACCATCCTGTGGGTGCTCTACGGCTTCTCCCTCGCCTTCGGTGAGCACAACAGCCTGATCGGCTGGAACTCCGACTGGTTCGGTCTCAGCCACATCGGGCTGACGGAACTCTGGCCCGGATACTCCATCCCGGTCTTCGTCTTCATGGTCTTCCAGATGATGTTCGCCATCATCACGCCGGCCCTGATAAGCGGCGCCCTCGCGGACCGCGTCAAGTTCTCGGCATGGTCGCTCTTCATCGCCCTGTGGGTCACGATCGTCTACGTCCCGGTCGCCCACTGGGTCTGGGGTGCCGACGGCTGGGCCTTCAAGCTCGGCGTGATCGACTTCGCCGGCGGTACGGCGGTCCACATCAACGCGGGTGCCGCGGCGCTCGGCGTGATCCTGGTCATCGGCAAGCGCGTCGGATTCAAAAAGGACCCGATGCGCCCGCACAGCCTCCCCTGGGTCATGCTCGGCGCAGGCCTCCTGTGGTTCGGCTGGTTCGGCTTCAACGCCGGCTCCTGGCTCGGCAACGACGACGGCGTCGGCGCGCTGATGTTCGTCAACACGCAGGTCGCCACCGCCGCCGCCATGCTGGCCTGGCTCGCCTACGAGAAGATCCGGCACGGCGCGTTCACGACGCTGGGCGCCGCCTCCGGCGCGGTCGCCGGCCTGGTCGCGATCACCCCGTCCGGCGGCGCGGTCTCCCCGCTCGGCGCGATCGCCGTCGGCGCCATCGCCGGTGTCGCCTGCGCCGCGGCCGTCGGCCTGAAGTTCAGGTTCGGCTACGACGACTCGCTCGACGTCGTCGGTGTCCACATGGTCGGCGGCATCATCGGCTCCCTGCTCATCGGCTTCTTCGCCACCGGCAAGGGCCAGTCCGCCGCGACGGGCGTCTTCTACGGCGACCACACCTTCACCCAGCTGTGGAAGCAGTGCGCCGGCGTCGGCGCGGTCCTCGCCTACTCCCTGGTCGTCTCCGCGGTCCTCGCCTTCCTGCTCGACAAGACCATCGGGATGCGGGTCTCCGAGGACGAGGAGATCTCCGGTATCGACCAGGCCGAGCACGCCGAGACCGCATACGACTTCAGCGGCGCGGGCGGCGGTGTCGTCGGCTCCGTCAGCGCCTCCGCCCTGGCCACCGCCGCGCAGACCAAGAAGGTGGACGCATGAAGCTCATCACCGCCGTCGTGAAGCCCCACCGGCTCGACGAGATCAAGGAGGCCCTTCAGGCCTTCGGCGTCCACGGGCTGACGGTGACCGAGGCAAGCGGTTACGGTCGTCAGCGGGGCCACACCGAGGTCTACCGCGGTGCCGAGTACACCGTCGACCTGGTCCCCAAGATCCGCATCGAGGTGCTGGCCGAGGACGACGACGCCGAGCAGCTGATCGAGGTCATCGTCAAGGCGGCCCGCACCGGCAAGATCGGTGACGGCAAGGTCTGGTCCCTGCCGGTCGAGACGGCCGTACGGGTACGCACCGGCGAGCGCGGCCCGGACGCGCTCTGACAACTTGAAGGACAGGAGTCGCTGGGTGACGCGTACGGATGTGCGGAAAGAAGCGGATGACTCGGGACCCAGCGGCTATGCGGCGGCCCGGCTGCGCCTCCTCACCGAAGGGGCGCGGTCCGGGCCGCCGCGCCGTGCCGCACTCGCCGAGCTGACCGACGACTGGCTCACAGGCCTGTTCACGGCGGCCGCCGAGGGACTGGGCGGCATCTCCCTCGTCGCCGTCGGCGGCTACGGCCGCGGCGAGCTGTCCCCGCGCAGCGACCTCGACCTCCTGCTGCTGCACGACGGCGGCGACACGAGCGCGGTCGCCGCCCTGGCGGACCGCCTCTGGTACCCGGTCTGGGACCTCGGCCTCGCCCTCGACCACTCCGTGCGCACCCCGGCGGAGGCCCGCAAGACGGCCGGCGAGGATCTGAAAGTCCAACTCGGCCTTCTGGACGCCCGCCACCTCGCAGGCGACCTCGGTCTGACCGCCGGACTGCGTACGTCCGTCCTGGCCGACTGGCGCAACCAGGCGCCCAAGCGCCTGCCCGAACTCCAGGAACTCTGCGCCGAGCGCGCCGAACGCCAGGGCGAGCTGCAGTACCTCCTGGAACCCGACCTCAAGGAGGCCCGCGGAGGCCTCAGGGACGCCACCGCCCTGCGTGCCGTGGCCGCCTCCTGGCTGGCCGACGCCCCGCGCGAGGGCCTCACGGAGGCGCGCCGGCGCCTGCTCGACGTCCGCGACGCCCTGCACCTGGCCACCGGCCGCGCCACCGACCGCCTCGCCCTCCAGGAACAGGACCAGGTGGCGGCCGAGCTGGGCCTGCTGGACGCCGACACCCTGCTGCGGCAGGTGTACGAGGCGGCGCGCGTGATCTCGTACGCCAGTGACGTCACCTGGCGCGAGGTGGGGCGCGTGCTGCGTTCGCGCGCCGTCCGGCCGCGGCTGCGCGCCATGCTGGGCGGCGGCAAACCGGTCGCCGAGCGCTCCCCGCTGGCCGAGGGGGTGGTGGAACAGGACGGCGAGGTCGTGCTCGCCCGCGCCGCGCGCCCCGAACGCGACCCCGTGCTCCCGCTGCGTGCCGCGGCCGCCTCCGCACAGGCCGGCCTTCCGCTCTCCCTGCACGCCGTACGGCGCATGGCCGCCACCGCACGCCCCCTGCCCACGCCCTGGCCCGCCGAGGCACGTGAGCAACTGGTGACCCTGCTCGGCTCGGGCCGCCCGACCGTCGCCGTCTGGGAAGCCCTGGAGGCGGAAGGCCTGATCAGCCGCCTCCTGCCCGACTGGGAACGGGTCCGCTGCCGCCCGCAGCGCAACGCCGTCCACCTCTGGACCGTCGACCGGCACCTGATCGAGACGGCGGTCCGCGCCTCCGAGCTGACCCGCCGGGTCAGCCGCCCCGACCTGCTCCTCGTCTCCGCCCTGCTGCACGACATCGGCAAGGGCTGGCCCGGCGACCACTCCGTGGCCGGCGAGATCATCGCCAAGGACGTGGCCGCGCGAATCGGCTTCGACCGCGCGGACGTCACGGTGCTGGCCACCCTCGTCCGCCACCACCTGCTGCTCATCGAGACGGCCACACGCCGCGATCTGGAGGACCCGGCGACGGTCCGCTCGGTCGCCGAAGCCGTCGGTACGCAGAGCACGCTCGAACTGCTGCACGCCCTCACCGAGGCGGACGCGCTGGCCACCGGCCCGGCCGCCTGGTCCTCCTGGCGCGGCTCCCTCGTCGCCGACCTGGTGCGGCGGGTCTCCGCCGTCCTCGCCGGGGACGCCACCGACGAACCCGAGCCCGGCGCGCCCACGGCCGAGCAGGAACGCCTCGCCATCGAAGCCTTCCGCACCGGCAGTCCGGTCCTCGCCCTGCGCGCGCAGACGGAACCGGTGCCGGAGGAGGAGAGCGCCGGCGAGCCCGAGCCGCTCGGCGTCGAGCTGCTCATCGCCGTACCGGACCAGCCCGCCGTGCTGCCCGCGGTCGCCGGTGTCCTCGCCGTGCACCGCCTGACCGTCCGGACGGCGGAGCTGCGGGCCCTGCGCCTGCCCGACGACGTCGAGGACGGCTCGGTGCTGCTGCTGAACTGGCGGGTCGCGGCCGAGTACGGCTCGCTGCCCCAGGCGGCCCGGCTGCGCTCCGACCTCGTCCGTGCCCTGGACGGCTCCCTGGACATCGCGGGCCGCCTCGCCGAGCGTGACGCGGCCTATCCCCGCCGCCGCGGCTGGGTGGCCCCGCCGCCCCGCGTGACCGTGGCTCCCGCGGCTTCCCACCACGCCACGGTGATCGAGGTACGTGCCCAGGACGCTCCGGGGCTGCTGTACCGCCTCGGCATGGCCCTGGAGAAGGCCGGCGTACGGGTCCGCAGCATGCACGTCAGCACGCTGGGCTCGAACGCCGTGGATGCGTTCTACGTCACCACGGGCGCGGGCGCGCCGCTGCCCGGGCAGGACGCCGTGTCGATGGCCCGGGCACTGGAGGAGACGTTGCAGGCGTGACCTTGCGGCCGTTGCCGCCGTTGACCGAGGCCGACATTGACGCCTTGTGATCCCCGCAGGTGCGGGGGAGTGCCCCGCTCGCCCGATGCGGCGGGCGGGGTCCGTTGCCTTGCCGGGCCAGATACCCTGGAAGACGCTCAGACCCGCCCCCGACTCCGAGGACCGACGCCGCCGTGTTCGATACACTCTCCGACCGCCTCAGCGCGACTTTCAAAAACCTCCGCGGAAAAGGCCGGCTGAGCGAAGCGGACATCGACGCCACGGCCCGTGAAATCCGCATCGCGCTCCTCGAAGCGGATGTGGCCCTGCCGGTCGTCCGCACGTTCATCAAGAACATCAAGGAGCGCTCGCTCGGCGCCGAGGTCTCCAAGGCGCTGAATCCGGCGCAGCAGGTCCTCAAGATCGTCAACGACGAACTCGTCACCATCCTCGGCGGCGAGACCCGGCGCCTGCGCTTCGCCAAGCAGCCCCCCACCGTGATCATGCTGGCGGGTCTGCAGGGTGCCGGTAAGACCACGCTCGCGGGCAAGCTCGGCCGGTGGCTCAAGGAGCAGGGCCATTCGCCGCTGCTGGTCGCCGCCGACCTCCAGCGTCCGAACGCCGTCAACCAGCTGAGCGTCGTCGCCGAGCGCGCCGGTGTCGCCGTCTACGCGCCGGAGCCGGGCAACGGCGTCGGCGACCCGGTGAAGGTCGCCAAGGACTCCATCGACTTCGCGAAGTCCAAGGTTCACGACATCGTGATCGTGGACACCGCCGGCCGCCTGGGTATCGACCAGGAGATGATGCAGCAGGCCGCGGACATCCGTGACGCGGTCTCGCCGGACGAGATCCTCTTCGTCGTCGACGCCATGATCGGTCAGGACGCCGTCAACACGGCCGAGGCCTTCCGTGACGGCGTCGGCTTCGACGGCGTGGTGCTCTCCAAGCTCGACGGCGACGCCCGCGGTGGTGCGGCCCTGTCGATCCGCCAGGTCACCGGCAAGCCGATCATGTTCGCGTCGAACGGCGAGAAGCTGGACGACTTCGACGCGTTCCACCCGGACCGGATGGCCTCCCGCATCCTCGACATGGGTGACCTGCTCACCCTGATCGAGCAGGCGGAGAAGACCTTCAGCCAGGAAGAGGCCGCCAAGATGGCCTCCAAGCTGGCGTCCAAGAAGGGCCAGGACTTCACCCTGGACGACTTCCTGGCCCAGATGGAGCAGGTCCGGAAGATGGGCAGCATCAGCAAGCTGCTCGGCATGCTCCCGGGCATGGGCCAGATCAAGGACCAGATCAACAACCTGGACGAGCGGGACGTCGACCGCATCGCCGCGATCATCAAGTCGATGACCCCGGGCGAGCGCCAGGACCCGACGATCGTCAACGGCTCGCGCCGCGCCCGTATCGCCAAGGGTTCCGGTGTCGAGGTCAGCGCGGTGAAGGGCCTGATCGAGCGGTTCTTCGAGGCCCGCAAGATGATGTCCCGCATGGCCCAGGGCGGCGGCATGCCCGGCATGCCGGGGATCCCGGGCATGGGCGGCGGCCCCGGCCGGACCAAGAAGCAGCCGAAGAAGGCCAAGGGCAAGCAGCGCTCCGGCAACCCGATGAAGCGCAAGCAGCAGGAGCTGGAGGAGGCGCAGCGGCGCGAGGCGGCCGGGCAGGCCGGCGGCGCCTTCGGGCTGCCGCAGCAGGCCGGCCAGGACTTCGAGCTGCCGGACGAGTTCAAGAAGTTCATGGGCTGACGCCCGCCGAAGCCGTACGTCTCTGAGGGCGCTCCCCTGCCAGGGGGGCGCCCTCAGCATGTGCCGTGGCCCGACATCTGCCGTAACGTCCAGATATGAGCAATGCGGCGCCCCCACGCAAGGCCCCTGACCAGCCGTGGCGCGCCGAGGGCACCCCGGACGAGTCGCCCCGGCGGACCGGCGGGCGCAGGGGCGGCAAATGGTGGGGCCTGCTCGTCACCGCGGTGATCGTCTTCCTGCTGGCCTACATCGGGCTGAACTACTTCGGCCAGGCCAACCAGCCGACGATCTCGTACACGGAGTTCAGCAGGCAGGTCACCGACGGCAACGTAGCCAAGATCTACTCCAAGGGCGATGCGATCCAGGGGGAGCTCAAGAGCGCCAGTGCCAATCCCGAGGGTGGTGGCAAGTACACCAAGTTCAAGACGGAGCGCCCGGCCTTCGCGGCCGACAAGCTGTGGCAGGACCTGACCAGTCACGGGGTCACGGTGACCGCCCGGCCGGTCGTACAGGAACGCAGCTTCCTGTCCAACCTGCTGATCTCCCTCATCCCGATCGTGCTCCTGGTCGCGGTGTGGATCTTCTTCGCGCGGCGGATCGGCGGGGGTCTCGGCGGTCTGGGAGGCGGCATGTTCGGCCGCAAGCCGCCGCCCAAGCCGGTCGGGCTGCGGCCGGGCACCGGACGCACGACGTTCGCGGACGTGGCCGGCATTGATGAGGTCAAGGGCGAACTGGACGACGTGGTCGACTTCCTGGAGCACCCCGACGCCTACCGCAGGATGGGCGCGAAGCTCCCGCGCGGGGTGCTGCTCGCCGGGCCGCCCGGCACCGGCAAGACCCTGCTCGCACGAGCGGTCGCGGGAGAGGCAGGCGTGCCGTTCTTCTCCGCCTCGGCGTCCGAGTTCATCGAGATGATCGTCGGCGTCGGCGCCTCCCGCGTGCGCGAGCTGTTCGCCGAGGCGCGCAAGGTGGCGCCGTCGATCATCTTCATCGACGAGATCGACACGATCGGACGCATGCGCGGCGGCGGCGCCTCGATGAGCGGCCACGACGAGCGCGAGCAGACGCTGAACCAGATCCTCACCGAGATGGACGGCTTCTCGGGCTCCGAGGGTGTGATCGTCATCGCCGCGACGAACCGCGCGGACATCCTGGACCCGGCGCTGACCCGGCCCGGCCGCTTCGACCGGGTGGTGAACGTGGCCCCGCCGGACCGCGGCGGGCGCGAGTCGATCCTGCGCATCCACACCCGGGAGATCCCGCTCGCCTCCGACGTCGACCTGACCCAGCTGGCGCGGGTGACCCCGGGCATGACAGGTGCGGATCTGGCCAATCTCGCCAACGAGGCGGCCCTGCTCGCGGTCAAGCGCAAGCAGGATCAGGTGACCGGCGCGGACCTGTCCGAGGCGCTGGAGAAGGTCCAGCTGGGCGCCGAACGCACCCTCGTGATGCCCGAGGAGGACCGCCGCCGCACCGCCTTCCACGAGAGCGGCCACGCCCTCCTCGGCATGCTGCAGCCCGGCGCCGACCCCGTCCGCAAGATCACCATCGTGCCGCGCGGCCGGGCCCTCGGCGTGACGATGTCCACGCCCGAGGTGGAGCGGTACGCGCACTCGGAGGAGTACCTGCGCGGCCGCATCATCGGCGCCCTGGGCGGCATGGCGGCGGAGGACGTCGTCTACGGAGTCGTCACCACGGGCGCCGAGAACGACCTCGAACAGGTCACCAACATCGCGCGCGGGATGGTGGCCCGCTGGGGCATGAGCGAGCGCGTCGGCCGGCTGTCCGCCCTCCCGAGCGACGCCCAGCAGGCGTACGGGCTGTCGGCCGCCCCGCACACCCTCGACGTGATCGATGCCGAGATGCGCCGGATCGTGGACGCGTGCTACGAGGAGGCCTGCCACAAACTCCGTGACCACCGCGGCCGGCTGGACGCGCTGGCCGAGGCGCTTCTGGAGAGCGAGACGCTGGAGGAGACGGACGCGTACCGGATCGCGGGGATCACACGTCTGACCAAGGACGCCGAGGCGTGACCAGCGCCCTGAACGGGCGCGGGGCTGTATCGACATGCGGCTCCGCCGCGCGGGCGCGACCAGCCACGACGGCGCCGCGGAGTGCTCAGCGCACGCGGGCGATCAGGTAACGGAACACGTTCGGCATCCAGACGGTCCCGTCCGGGCGCCGGTGCGGGTGCAGCGCCTCCGTCAGCTCCTTGTCCACCTGCTTGCGGTCGGTCGCCGCGGTCGCCGCGTCGAACAGGCCCGTCGACAGCAGGCCGCGTACGGCGCTGTCGAGGTCGGCGTAACCGAAGGGGCAGGCCACCCGCCCCGAGCCGTCCGGCTTCAGCCCGGCCCGCTGGGCGACCTCCTCCAGGTCGTCGCGGCGGGCGGGCCGCCAGCTGCCCGCGCTGCGCAAAGGATCGGCCAGTTTCGTCGCCACCCGCAGCACCGAGGAGGTGGCGCAGCGCTCCGGCGGGCCCCAGCCGGCCAGCACCACGGCCGCCCCGCGCCCGGCCAGCGGCAGCGCGCTCGCCAGCAGCTCACCGAGCCCCTCCGCGTCGCCCGCCAGGCAGCCGATCGGCTCGAAGACGGTCACCACGGTGTACGGGGGCGTCTTCGGGTCCGCCGCGTCCGCGGGCGAGCCGTCGACGAGCCTTGTGGCCCTACGCGCGCGCGTGCCGCGCGCAGCGTCCGGCAGCAGGCGCTCACGGGCGAGGGCGAGCCGTTCGGGGGAGGCGTCGACACCGGTGACCGCGGCCCCTCTGGAGGCCGCCATCAGCAGGGCGAGCCCGGAACCGCAGCTCAGGCCCAGCAGCCGGGTGGCCGGGCCCACTTCAAGTCGCTCGTAGACGGCCTCGTAGAGCGGGACCAGCATCCGCTCCTGGATCTCGGACCAGTCACGCGCGCGTGCGTAGAGGTTCACGCGGACCGGTACGGAACCCGCCTGAGACAGGTGTTCCCGCACGAGCGTAGGTGTCATAGGTAAGCGCCCCAATCCGCCGACAGTTTGCCGCTGTGCCCGATTGCGTGGCCCCCGTGCCGTGCGCTCGCACCATCCACGTATGTCAGGTAACTCCCGGCTCGCGGTGCCGTCCAGGGGTCGTGGGGCCCGGCTTGAGGGCGGGACGCCACTGTGGCGAGATTTCACATCCACGCAACCTCGGAGACGTCCCTGGGCCGGGGCATGGGGCGGTACCCGGTAACGTCGCGGTCGTCGCTGGCGCTGAGTGAGACAGCGGCCCGATCCGCGAGAGCGACCGAATCGCCTCTTGCGCCTCCGCCGACCGTGGACGTTCCGCCCCGTACACGCCGGGGCGTACGTCAGACTACGCACCGGCTTGGTATGAGCTGCGAGGCTTCTCCGCAGATCAGCGCACCCGCCCTCGTCAGGACGCATCAGCGGCAACTGACCAGTACGTGCAAATTATTTGGGATGGCCCGGAATAGGAACACAGCGGTACCCCCGCTCGTTGTCATTACGTGAGCACGACACAGACACCACCTGTTCTCGCCGCAGAGCTGGCGCAGGCGTGGGCCGACATTCAGCGGTACCACCCCGAGCTGCCGGACCTTGCCGCGCCAGAGTCCCTGATCGGGGAGTCGTCGTCCGCGTGCGGTCACGAACTCTCCTTCGAACGACTGCTCCATGAGGCAGTCCACGGCATCGCCGCCGCCCGCGGCGTACGCGACACGTCCCGGGCCGGCCGTTACCACAACCGCAGATTCCTCGCGATCGCCGAGGAGCTGGGCCTGGACCACCCCGAGGAACCGCACCCCAGCAGCGGCTTCTCACTGGTCACGCTCAACCCCGAGGCCAAGCGGCGCTACCGCCCGACGATCGAGCGGCTCCAGCGCGCCCTGAAAGCCCACACGGTGGCCACCTCCTCCGACACCTCCCGCACCTTCCGCGGCCCGGCCGCCCGGCACGGCTCCTCCGGCGGCGGCGTCCGTGTGAAGGCGGTCTGCGACTGCGGCCGCAACGTCCGGGTGGTCCCGTCGGTCCTGGCCCAGGCCCCCATCGTGTGCGGCGGTTGCGGAAAGCCGTTCCGCATCCCGGAGGTCGTGGGAGCGGCGGCAAGCTAGGGGTACGGCTGCTCGTGGCAGCCGTACCCGGCTTTCCCCCTGCCGGGCCTCGTGCACCCGACGTACCTCACCTCCGCGCCGGGTGCCTCTCAGGCGTGCCCAAGCGGCTCACCCGCCCTCGGCCAGAAGCGGCCCGCAGGGTATGGCACAATGGCTAGCTGTACTCGACAGTCGCATAGGACCCCTCTCTCCTCCGGCTGACGCGTCCATCGGGCACTCGGGTACCGCAACCCCACGCGGCAATCTCGCCGTGCCCAACCACGTCAAATCCAGGAGAATCCACTCCCGTGGCAGTCAAGATCAAGCTGAAGCGTCTGGGCAAGATCCGTTCGCCTCACTACCGCATCGTCATCGCCGACTCCCGCACCCGCCGTGACGGCCGTGCGATCGAGGAGATCGGCAAGTACCACCCGACCTACAACCCGTCGGTCATCGAGGTGGACGCCGAGCGCGTGGCGTACTGGCTGGGTGTCGGCGCGCAGCCGACCGAGCCCGTCCTCGCCATCCTGAAGAAGACCGGCGACTGGCAGAAGTTCAAGGGCGAGCCCGCCCCGGCGCCGCTGCTCGTTGCCGCCCCGAAGGCCGCGCGTCCGTCGTTCGAGGCTCTCGGCGGTGACGACGAGGGCAAGGGTGAGGCGATCACCCAGAAGAAGAAGGCTGAGAAGAAGGACGAGGCCGCGGCTGAGTCCGAGTCGACCGAGGCCTGAGCAGCATGCTCGAAGAGGCGCTTGAGCACCTCGTGAAGGGCATCGTCGACAACCCTGACGATGTGCAGGTCGCCTCGCGCAACCTGCGCCGCGGGCGCGTGCTGGAGGTCCGGGTCCACCCCGACGACCTCGGCAAGGTGATCGGCCGCAACGGCCGTACCGCGCGCGCTCTGCGCACCGTCGTGGGCGCCATCGGCGGCCGCGGTGTCCGCGTCGACCTCGTCGACGTGGACCACGTCCGCTGACGCTTCATCGCAACCGGCTCGGGCCGGGGAGGGCCACTGGGCCGTCCCCGGCCCGCAGTCGTATGACAGGAGATTTGGACACGTGCAGCTGGTAGTCGCACGGATCGGCCGTGCCCATGGCATCAAGGGCGAGGTCACCGTCGAGGTACGTACCGACGAGCCCGAGCTCAGGCTCGCTCCGGGCGCCGTCCTGGCCACCGACCCGGCCTCGGCCGGGCCGCTCACCATCGCCACCGGCCGCGTCCACAGCGGCCGCCTCCTCCTGCGCTTCGAGGGCGTCGGCGACCGCAACGCCGCCGAGGCCCTGCGCAACACCCTGCTGATCGCCGAGATCGACCCCGAGGAGCTTCCCGAGGGCGAGGACGAGTACTACGACCATCAGCTCATCGACCTCGACGTGGTCACCGAGGACGGCACGGAGGTCGGCCGGATCACGGAGATCTCGCACCTGCCCTCCCAGGACCTCTTCATCGTGGAGCGCCCCGACGGGAGCGAGGTGATGATCCCCTTCGTGGAGGAGATCGTCACCGAGATCGACCTGGAGGAGCAGAGGGCGGTCATCGCGCCTCCGCCGGGCCTGATCGACGACCGCGCGGAGATCGACTCGCCCGGGGATGACAGCGCATGAGGCTCGACGTCGTCACGATCTTCCCCGAGTACCTCGACCCGCTGAACGTCTCCCTCGTCGGCAAGGCACGCGCGCGTGGGCAGCTCAACGTCCACGTGCACGATCTGCGGTCCTGGACGTACGACCGGCACAACACGGTCGACGACACGCCGTACGGCGGCGGCCCCGGCATGGTCATGAAGACCGAGCCCTGGGGCGACGCCCTGGACTCGGCCCTCGCCGACGGCTACGAGACCGGCGCCCAGGCCCCCGCGCTGATCGTCCCCACTCCGAGCGGCCGCCCCTTCACCCAGGAACTGGCCGTCGAACTCTCCGAGCGCCCCTGGCTGATCTTCACGCCGGCCCGCTACGAGGGCATCGACCGGCGCGTCATCGACGAGTACGCCACCCGGATGCCGGTGTACGAGGTGTCCATCGGCGACTACGTCCTGGCCGGCGGCGAGGCGGCCGTCCTGGTGATCACGGAGGCCGTCGCGCGGCTGCTGCCCGGCGTCCTCGGCAACGCGGAGTCCCACCGGGACGACTCCTTCGCGCCCGGCGCGATGGCCAGCCTCCTGGAAGGACCCGTCTACACCAAGCCGCCCCTGTGGCGCGGCCGGGACATCCCGGACGTGCTCCTCAGCGGCCACCACGGCAAGATCGCCCGCTGGCGCCGCGACGAGGCCCTGCGGCGCACGACGGCCAACCGGCCCGACCTGATCGAGCGCTGCGACCCCAAGGCCTTCGACAAGAAGGACCGCGAGATGCTCTCCATCCTGGGCTGGGCCCCGGACCCCGCGGGCGAGCCGTTCGGCCGATTTTGGCGCAGGACCGAGACCGTGGAAGAATAGACCGCTGCTGTGTGTCCGTCCGGCGAGCGCCCCTGCCACAGGGGGACACGACGCCCGTTCCGACCCGCACGGCAGACCTCTTGTACACCTAGTTCCCGTTGATGACCTGTGGCATCAGCGAAGAAAGCAGACGAAATGTCTCACCTGCTCGACACCGTCGACGCCGCGTCGCTGCGCAGCGACATCCCGGCCTTCCGCCCGGGTGACACCGTCAACGTCCACGTCCGCGTCATCGAGGGCAACCGCTCCCGTGTGCAGCAGTTCAAGGGCGTTGTGATCCGCCGCCAGGGTTCTGGTGTCCGCGAGACCTTCACGGTCCGCAAGGTCTCGTTCTCCGTCGGCGTCGAGCGCACCTTCCCGGTGCACACCCCGATCGTCGAGAAGATCGAGCTGGTCACCAAGGGTGACGTGCGCCGCGCCAAGCTGTACTACCTCCGTGACCTGCGCGGCAAGGCCGCGAAGATCAAGGAGAAGCGCGAGAACTGAGCGCTTTCCCGGAGTCACAGCGGGGCCGGATAGCATCTGGCCCCGATGGACACCGAAGCACAGCCGACGCAACGCGACCGTTTCTCCCGCCCCGGTACCACTCCGGGGACGGAGGGCCGGTCGCGTTTCGCGTTTGTGTCGCGGGTCGCCGAGTGGCTGCCGGGCGGCAGGATCACCCTCACCCTCTTCGCCTGCCTGGCGTTTTTGCTGCTCCTCAACACTTTCGTGGTGCAACCGTTCCAGATTCCGAGCGGATCCATGGAACAGGGATTGAGGATCGGCGACCGCGTTCTCGTAAATAAGTTGGCGTACCGTTTCGGTGCCGAGCCGCGCCGCGGCGACGTGATTGTCTTCGACGGGACCGGATATTTCGGGCCCGGCGACTACGTCAAGCGCGTGGCAGGGGTGGGGGGAGACCGTGTGGTCTGCTGCGACAAGGAGGGGAGGCTCCAGGTGAACGGCCGGTCGGTCGACGAGACGGCGTTCCTCTATCCCGGGGACACCCCGTCCACCGTCCCCTTCGACGTCGTCGTGCCCGCGGGCCGTCTGTTCGTCCTCGGGGACCACCGCAGCGACTCCAGCGACTCCCGCGACCACCTGGGTTCGCCCGGCGGCGGCATGATCCCGGTCGGCGACGTCATCGGCCGGGCCGACTGGATCGCCTGGCCGTACGCCCACTGGGCGCACCTGACCCGGCCCTCCGCCTACGCGCGCGTGCCGGCGGCGGAGCAGGCGACAGGGGCGGGCGCACATGGGTAACCGCGGCAAGCCGCGCGGGGTGCCCAGCACGCCCGCGGACGACCTGCTGCCCACCGGCTCCCGCCGTACCTCCGTGCCGGGCGGTGGCCGCACGCGCGCGGAGCGGCGCAAACTCCAGCGCAAGGTGAAGCGCAAGCGCAGGCGGTCGGCCGTGCGGGAGATCCCTCTTCTGGTCGGTGTCGCCGTCCTCATAGCGCTGGTCCTGAAGACCTTCCTCGTCCAGGCGTTCGTGATCCCGTCGGGCTCCATGGAGCAGACGATCCGGATCGGCGACCGCGTCCTGGTCGACAAGTTCACCCCGTGGTTCGGCTCCAAGCCCAAGCGCGGGGACGTCGTCGTCTTCCACGACCCCGGCGGCTGGCTGGCCGACGAGCAGACCGCCAAGAAGCACGACCCGGTCGTCGTCAAGCAGTTCAAGGAAGGCCTCACCTTCATCGGCCTGCTGCCCTCCGACAACGAGAAAGACCTGATCAAACGGGTCATCGGGGTCGGCGGGGACCATGTCAAGTGCTGTGACGCGCAGGGCCGGGTCACCGTCAACGGCGCGCCGCTGACCGAAGGGGACTACCTGTATCCGGGTAACTCCCCGTCCTCGACCCCCTTCGACATCACGGTCCCCAAGGGCCGCCTGTGGGTGATGGGCGACCACCGGGACAACTCCGCGGACTCCCGCGCCCACCAGAACACCCCGTACGGCGGAACGGTCTCCGAGGACTCGGTGGTCGGCCGGGCCATGGTCATCGGCTGGCCCGTCGGCCACTGGACCAGCCTCGATGAACCTAAAACCTTCGCAAGCGTTGCGAACACCGTGTCGGGGTCGACCGCGGCCCCTTCGCCGTCGCATAGGGTTGCCTCCGACGATCCGAACGGAATGACCCGACTCCCGATCCCTGCGGAACTCCCGCTCGTTATGGGAGTGGTGGGCCTGCACCGTGTCTGGGGCAGGCGGCGGCAGAGAGTAAGGAGTTGGCGTGGGGGATGTGGCGGTTGGCGCACGGTCGGGACACGACGGCGAGGAGCACCGTGGGCACCCCGTGGACGCGAGCGATCCCGCTCCGGACGGCGCCGTGATGTCCGGGAACTCCGACTCCTCGGAGGCCGACGACGGAACACCGCGGGACGAGCAGGAACCCCGGGCCGAGGGCGAGGGCACGGACGAGGGGGCCCGCCGTCCGAAGAAGCCGCGTTCCTTCTGGAAGGAGCTGCCGATCCTGATCGGGATCGCGCTGGTCCTGGCGCTCCTGATCAAGACGTTCCTGGTGCAGGCGTTCTCGATCCCGTCCGACTCGATGCAGAACACCCTCCAGCAGGGTGACCGCGTCCTGGTCGACAAGCTGACCCCGTGGTTCGGCTCCAAGCCCGAGCGCGGCGAGGTCGTCGTCTTCCACGACCCGGACGACTGGCTGGCGGGCGAGCCGACGCCGAACCCGAACCCGGTGCAGACGGTGCTCAGCTGGATCGGCCTGATGCCGTCCTCCCAGGAGAAGGACCTGATCAAGCGCGTGATCGGCGTCGGCGGCGACACGGTCCAGTGCAAGGGCACCGGCCCGCTCACGGTCAACGGCAAGGCGCTGAACGAGCCGTACGTGTACCCCGGCAACACCCCGTGCAGCCAGGACGACCAGGGCGGCCAGTTCAAGGTGAAGGTGCCCAAGGGCTTCATCTGGGTGATGGGCGACCACCGCCAGAACTCCCGTGACTCCCGCTACAACCAGTCCGACAAGAACCACGGCATGGTCCCCGTCGACAAGGTCGTCGGCCGCGCCATCGTGAAGGCCTGGCCGATCAACCGCTGGGGCACGCTGCCGGTCCCGGACACCTTCGACCAGGGCCTCGACCAGAAGTCCTCCGCGGCCGCGTCCCTGACGGTGGCCCCCGAGGGCGTCGCCGTCGCGGCGGTCCTGCCGGTGGTGGTGTGGCGGCGCAGGCGGGCGCAGCACCTGGAGTCCAAGAACCGGTAAGCAGTGGCCCGGGCCGCGAAAGAGGGGCTGCCCCTGCTCGGTACCGCCGGGTAGGGTGCGGGTCCATGGGTGGCGAGAGCACGACGCGTACGGCCCCGCACAGCGCGGGCGCAGGCACGGCACAGGGCGGCGGCAGCCGGATCGGGCAGCGGCTGTCCGGGCTGGCCGTGGCGCTGGGGCTGGTGCTGTTCCTCGGCGGATTCGGGTGGGGAGCGGTGGCCTACCGGCCGTACACCGTGCCCACCAGCTCGATGACCCCGACGATCGACGCCGGCGACCGGGTGCTGGCCCAGCGCGTCGACGGCGGCGAGGTCCGGCGCGGTGACGTGGTCGTCTTCCGCGACAAGACCTGGGTCACCAACGCCAACGTGGTCAAGCGGGTCGTCGCGGTCGGCGGCGACACCGTCTCCTGCTGCACGAACGGCAAGCTCACCGTCAACGGCAAGCAGATCGACGAGCCGTACCTGCCCGCGGGCAGCCTGGCCGAGATCAAGAACATCCCGACCGTGACCGTCCCCAAGGGCCGGCTCTTCCTGCTCGGCGACGAGCGCCAGGGTTCGCTGGACTCCACCGCCCACCTCACCGACGCCGCCAGCGGCACGGTGTCCCGGGGTGCCGTCTCCGCCCGGGTCGACGCCGTCGTCTGGCCCATGAACGGCATGCTCAAGCGCCCCACCGGCTTCGAGACCCTGGGCGCCCTCTCCCAGCCTGGCCCGCTCAGGACCATCGAGCTGATGATCGTCGCCGGCGCCGTCCTGATCCTCGCCGGCGGCGCGTACGGCCCGGTCGCGAAGCTGCTGGGCCGCTCCCGCACCCGTACCCGCCCGGAGCCCGCCGGTGCACGCTGAGATGCCCGCCGGGACTACGCAGACGGGCGGGGACACCTACGACGGCGGCCTGCGCAAGGTGGCCCGGGTGGTCCTGCTCGACCCCGAGAGCCGCATCCTCCTCCTGCACGGCCACGAGCCGGACGATCCGGCCGACGACTGGTGGTTCACCCCCGGCGGCGGTCTGGAGGGCACCGAGACGCGCGAGGAGGCGGCGCTCAGGGAACTCGCCGAGGAGACCGGCATCACCGACGTCGAACTCGGTCCCGTCCTGTGGCGTCGGCAGTGCTCCTTCCCGTTCGCGGGCCGCCGCTGGGACCAGGACGAGTGGTACTACCTGGCCCGTACGACCCAGACGGCGACCGAACCCCAGGGCCTGACGGATCTTGAGCGGCGCAGCGTCGCCGGAGCACGCTGGTGGACGTGTCAGGAACTGACCCGGGCGCATGAGACGGTGTATCCGACCAGACTCGCCGAGCTGCTGAGCACGCTGCTCGACGAAGGTCCCCCCGCCAGGCCCGTGACTCTGGACACGGAAATCGTCTGAGGGCTCGTCGGACTGGCGCACAATGGTGGGATCGCACGGCTGAAGGGGAACATGCCATGAGCGCCGAGGACCTCGAGAAGTACGAGACCGAGATGGAGCTCAAGCTCTACCGGGAGTACCGAGACGTCGTCGGTCTGTTCAAATACGTGATCGAGACCGAGCGGCGCTTCTACCTCACCAACGACTACGAGATGCAGGTGCACTCGGTCCAGGGCGAGGTGTTCTTCGAGGTGTCCATGGCGGATGCCTGGGTCTGGGACATGTACCGGCCGGCCCGCTTCGTGAAGCAGGTACGGGTCCTCACGTTCAAGGACGTGAACATCGAGGAGCTGAACAAGAGCGACCTGGAGCTCCCGGGCGGCTGACGGCCTTCGCTTTCCCCTTTCGGGTGACGAGGTTTTCCACAACCGCCGAGTAACGCACCAAGATCCACTTCTCCTCGCGTGATGCGTGACGGTTGGCGCCGGAGGTGGTGCCGACATGAGCAGGGCACGCAGTGGACTGGGCAGGTACGGCGAGGATCTGGCCGCGCGACGGCTGGCCGAGGCCGGTATGACGATCCTGGAGCGCAACTGGCGCTGCGGACGGTCCGGCGAGATCGACATCGTGGCCCGGGACGGGAACACACTGGTCGTCTGCGAGGTGAAGACCCGCAGGGGCGGCGCGTTCCAGCATCCGATGGCCGCCGTCACACCCGAGAAGGCGCAACGCCTGCTGAGCCTCGCCGAACGCTGGATCCACACCCACGGAGGAGCCCCGCCGGGAGGCGTCCGCATCGACCTGATCGGTGTCCTCCTGCGCCGCCGCGGCGCCCCGGCCGTCGAGCACGCGCGGGGGGTGGTCTGAGATGGGATTCGCCCGTACGTGCTCGGTGGCCCTGGTCGGCGTCGAGGGAGTGGTCGTCGAGGTCCAGGCCGACCTGGAACCCGGAGTGGCCGCCTTCACCCTGGTGGGCCTCCCGGACAAGAGCCTGACGGAAAGCCGCGACCGGGTCCGGGCGGCGGTGGTGTTCCCCGTCAAGTCGAAGTGTTCAGAAGCCCCGCACCCCGGCTGTGGGAAGCCAGAGGTCGTGGGGTGAGTGGCTTGCTGGTGGTGGGTGGGTCGCGCATCTCGGCTAGCCAGCCCGACGCATTGAAGAGTAGAGGGGGGATCGCCGAGGTAAGCCCAGAAGCCGCCAGTAGTTGATCTTGGGGTTCGGGCTGTCGTCGGCCGTCACCCATTCAGCTCAGTGTCGTTGGTGGTGATGTTGACCGTCGTCTGGGCCGGGGTGGGTTGTGACCTCGATCGAACGGACCGCGTATCCGCGGTTCAAGCGGCTGATCACCGCGCATGAGCTGCATCTGTTCTTCGCGCCGACCCGGGAGGAGGCGGCGTGGGCGGCTGAGCGGATGGATTCCGACAGCCATCAGCTCGCGCTGCTGCTGGCGTTGAAGTCCTATCAGCGGATGGGCCGGTTCCCGAAGCCGGACGAATACCCGGAGATGGTGGTCGACTTCGTCCGCCGCGCGGTGGAGCTGCCGGAAGGGACCGTGCCGTTGTGGGCAACGGGCCGGACGGCGGAGCGGCAGCGTACGGAGGTGCGCCGCCGGGTGGGGGCGACTTACGACCAGGCCGAGGCCCGCCGGATCGCGGAGGGATCGATCCGGAAGGAGGCCGCGGCGAAGAACCGCCCGGCGGACCTGATCAACATCGCGTTGGAGAGGGTCGTGGGGGCCGGGCTGGAGGTGCCGGCGTTCTCCACCCTCGACGCGATGGCCTCGACGGTCCACAAAGAGGTGAACGCGT
>NZ_KQ948033.1:110835-134658 GCF_001513965.1 Streptomyces cellostaticus
ACATTCACATCGTGGCGACGCAGGCGCGGCAGGACGGCCGGCAGCCGAGACTGCGGCAGGACATCGTGAAGATGCACGCGGCCGCACGGAAGTTCGAGGTCGAGTTCGGGCTGCGTCGCCTGACGCACGGAGACAAGACCGCGAGGAAGTGGCCGAAGACGGGGGAGAAGGAGAAGGCGGAGCGGCGCGGACTGGTGGAGCCGGTGCGCGAGACGCTCCAGCGGACGGTGCGCGAGGCGGCGGCCGCCGCCGTGAGCGACGCTGATTTCTTCGCCCGGCTGACCGCCTCCGGCGTGCGTGTGAAGCAGCGGATCGCGCCGGACGGGAACGTCACCGGGTACTCGGTTGCGATGCCAGGTGACCGTGACGGCGGGCAGCAGCCGGTGTGGTTTCCCGGTGCTCGTCTCGCCCCGGACCTGTCACTGCCGCGTGTCCGTGAACGCTGGCAGAGCCCGATGCCCGTTTCGGCGGTCGCGACGGCCGAGATGTGGAAGGAGGCAGAGCGTCGCGTGCGCGCGGCCGCCGAGCAGCTCGGCGCCGGCGGACTGCACGAAGGCGCCGGAGATGTCGCCGCGCTCGGCGACCTCATCGTCATCGCCGCTGTCATCTCGCCGCGCCTGGTGCGCGACCAGATGAAGGAGGCAGCCTTCGAGTTCGAACGCGCCTCGCGTGTGCCGGGCGACCGGGCGCTGGAGGGCCAGGCGCGCGGGCTCTACAGGGAGTCGGCGCACCTGCTGTCACAGTCGGCGGCCGCGGCGGGCCGTAATGACGCGGCCGCCGCGCTGGGCTTTCTGCTGGCCCTGGTGACGGCGATCGAGGCGGCCCGCCGGTGGCACGAGGCGCAGGAGCACCGAGCCCAGGCAGTGGCCTCCGGACGGGCCGGTCGACTGCTGCGCGAGGCGGTCGAGGTCACCACTGGCGCAGGCGCGGCACGGGACTACCGGCCACGCCCCAAACGGGGGCCCGCTCGATCGGGCGCCACCCGGCGGACGGCAGCCGCGGCGGGCGAGCGACCGATGACCGGTGTGGTCCAGCAGGCTCTTCCCCAGCACGCGCGCAGCATCCTTGCGGATCCGGCCTGGCCCGTCCTGAGTAAGCGGCTGGCGGACGTCGAGCGGGCGGGTGAGGACCCGGTGGACGTGCTGGCTGCCGTGGCGGCCCGACGGGAGCTGGCATCAGCGGACTCGGTCGCCGAGGTGCTTTCATGGCGACTGGACGGATGGCGGCGGCACCGAAGTTCAACGCCTGCCAGCTCCGGCACGGGCCCGTCACCGACGTCCGCGGGCGGCGCTGGACGGTCAGGCCCGGCCCGTAAGACGGGGGCACCCTCGCCGACACGGCGAATGCCCGGCGACGAGCAGAACCGGAGCCCGAAGCGGGCCCGCTAACGAGGGGAGCGACGACGATGGCGGCACCTGGGGAGCCGTTCGCAGACGCAGCAGGCGAGGCCGTGCAGACGGCCGTCACGGCGGTACGCCTGGTGATGGCCATTGCGGACGCCGTACGGCGGCAGCAGGAGCGCCAGCAACGCCGGGAGAGGGCGCTGCCACCCGCCGATCAGGCCATGCGCGAGACAGCCCAGAGCCTCAACGATCTGTTCCCTGCGGACATTTCCGCGGCCCTGTTGCAGAGCGCGGACTGGCCGCAGATGGCTCAGCAGCTGCTCGCGCTGCGGCAGGCCGGAGTGAACCTGGAGGAGTTCCTGCCGCGCGTCGGCGAGATCGCGGGGAACGTGCGGGACCAGGTCGCGGCGAACGCCGAGCGAGTGGCCCGTGAAGGCACTGAGGAGTGGGAGAGGGCGCTGCGCGAGACGCTGCCGGCCGGACCGGTACGCGAGGCGATCCTGTCCTCCCCGACGTGGCCGGACATCGCAGCGACGATGGCGCGCCTAGACGAGCGCGGCGTTGATGTACGTCAGCTTCTGGCGTCCGCGCACGACGAAGGACTCGGCGTCGACCAGGCGATTGCGAAGGTTGTCGCCGCAGCAGCGCCGACAACGAGCCGGGATGCGCTGGTGTCGTACGGGCCGCTGACGACTGGGCTCGATCTCCCAGTCAACCTCGATCTCGACAACCGAGTGCGGGCATTGCAGCAGCTGGCCATCACGGAGGACAACCCGCGCTATGTGCGGTGGGTGATGGAAGCCATGCCCGGGCACGAGCGGGAGGCGAACCTGTTGGTTTCGGCCAAGCAGTGGCCACTGATCGCGGCGCAGATGGCCAAGATGGAGAGCGAGGGCAAGCCGGCGCGGCAGCACCTGGCGCGTCTGGCGACGGACCGGTCGTGGGAGAACAAGAAGGGCCCGCTCGGTCAGCGAATGGTGGAGGCTGCGAACGACGCGCTGCGGCGGCCGTTGGGCGATGCGCCGGCGGAGTCGAGGGTGAGGGTCAACACGGCGGCGGCCCGGTCGCAGTCGACAACCGTGGGCCCTACTAGCGGGCAGGCGAAGACGGCGGCGCCTGCCGGGCCTGCGGTGGCGCCGCACCGGCAGGCCGGACCCGCACCGTCGCGAGGCAAGGCCAAGTAGTCCGAGGGCGGAACGCGCGCGTGCCGTAGACCCGGTGTGGGTCTGCGGCACGCGGCATTTTCGGCGGGTCAGGGGCGGGTGGCGCCCACGTAGTCGGACTCGGGCATGGCACTGGTCAGGGGAGCGGTAGAGACGGTGCGTCCGGTGCGGGGGGCTTGCAGGACGTTGCCGTCGCCCGCGTACATGGCCACGTGGTAGATGGCGGCGCCGTGGGCCCAGAACAGCAGGTCGCCCGGCTTGAGGTTGCTGCGGGAGACCGGGTGGTCGGCGGTTGCCCGGTACTGGTCGGCGGCGGTGCGCGGCAGTTTGATGTTGGGCCAGTAGGCGTACTGGGTGAGGCTGCTGCAATCGAAGCCGATCGTTGAGGATGCGACGCACGAGCCGTTCTGGTAGCCGTTGGTGCCGTCGCAGAAGCCCTTGCTCGGGCCCTGGGGGCTTCCGCCGCCCCACGAGTAGGGGGTGCCGATGCGGGCGGCGGCCTTGCGTAGGGCGTCGGGTCCGTCGCCGTGTCCGTGGACGTCGAGCTGGCCGGGTCCTTGGAATTTCGGCATGGTGGACAGGATGAGCTGCACGTAGTCGTAGGTCTGGCCGTTCGCGAACGACTTCGGCGGTACACCGTGGTACTGCTCGACGCGTGCCCATCCTGCGTTGTAGCCGGCGAGTGCGAGGGCGCGGACGTCGCCGGTGATTCCTGAGTGCTTGGCCTGTCCGATCAGTGAGCACATCATGCGGCCCTGGGCCATGACGGCGTCGCCTATGTCGAAGGGGGAGGCGTCGCCGTTGTGGTCGTCGTCCCTGCCCCATGTGCTCCAGGTGCCGGGCATGAACTGTGCGGGGCCCTGGGCGCCGACGTCGGAGACGACGTGATCGGTGCGGAAGCCGGACTCCTGGTTGAGCTGGGCGGCGAGCAGGGCGGGGACGAGTTCGGGGTACTTGCAGGCGTTGGCGGCCTTGAGGATCCAGGGCTGGAACTCGGCGGGTACGCCTTGCAGTCCGCCGCCGCCCCCGGGTATCTCGGTGGCCTGGGCGTCGTCATCGGTGACGACGATGGCCAGAAGGCCTATGGCTGTCACCAGGAGCACAGTGATGGCCGTGACGGCAGCCGTGATGAGCTTCTTCATGCGGTGTCCCCCCGTTTGGTGCGCCGCTGACGGATCTGCGTGCGTACCGTCCGCCGCACTAGATCACGTGCCTGTTCGAGGGCGCGCGTCCATTGATCGGGCGTCAGGCCGTAGGCGGTGGCCCATGCGTGGGGCGAGCGGACTGTGGCGGCACCGCGCTCGACCTGCGAAACCCTCTGGCGGGAGGCCCCGACGCGGGCGGCCATCTCGGCCTGGGTGAGACCTAAGAGCCCGCGGACCTCATGGAGCGAAAGGTTTCGGCCATTTCTGGCGAGTTCTCGTAAAGGGACGCCGAGTGCCCGGGCGAGGGCTTGGGCGACCCGTGGCTGCGGCTGGTGCCTGCCTTTTTCTACGGACCGGACGGTATTTGCGCTGATCCCTGCGGCTGCTGCGAGGTCATCGATACGCAGGCCTGCTTTCAGCCGAAGATCCCGGACGCGGGAACCGTCGTACGCCGACAACAGACCTGACCTCCGACGACGCAGAAAATGCTACTCAGAACTGTCAGTTGGTCACGCTAGCCTCTGTAGTCCCACAGACCCAAGATCCAACGGTCTAAAACAGGCGTAGCGGTCTGAAAACAGGCATCCAAGGGGGGAGTTGCGGCATGAGCGCTCAGACAGTGGCGTCAACCCCGGGAGGGGTGGCCGGGGTTCGGCTGCGGTACGCGCTGATTCCCCTGCACGGATACGGCATTGCCGTTGCGACGGTGAACCGGATGCTCGATCCCGAGGCCACCGGCGAGGCCCGCGTACTGGGCGCCGGAGAGAACCTCCCGTACGGGGCTCAGCCCGTGCTGGTCGCGGACACGACCGTGTGGGCCGCCATGCGGGTCGAGGAGATGCTGCGCAGCTGGGGACCGCTGCCCAAGCCGTGGCTCGTGCTGGTGGCGGACGCCCCGGCCACGCCGGCGGCGGCCGCCCGGTACAGGCTGCGCGCCCTGGAGGGGCGGCTGGCCGGCACGGCGAGCGTGCCGTACCTGGCCGTACTGCGCGCGGTGGAGGGGCCGGAGGAAGCCCTGGAGCACAAGGACGTGAGGGTCGCGGCCGATCGGCTGCGGCGCCGGATGGAGAGGAAATGACCATGGAGTGGGTCACGATGGCGGGCATCATCCCGGGCGCCAAGCCGACCCCGATACCCGGGCTCAACGGGACCGTCTCCCAGCTGTTCGGCTACGGCCTGTATCTGCTGGCGCTGGCCGGGGCGGGCGGCGTCGGCTACGGGATTTTCAAGCTCGCCGTGTCGGACAAGTCCCGGAACGCGGGCGGGAGCGAGCCGTTCAAGTGGATGGGTGGCGGCGCAGTCGCTTTGATTTTGTCCAGCTCGCTGATCGCCATCCTCAACGGCATCGCGGGGGGCTGACGACATGGCGCGCAGGGGAACGAACACCAAGGCGGTCTGGGCGGCCGGCGCGCTCGCCGTGACCGTGCTGGCCCTCACCGGATACGCCATGCTCAACGGGGGTGACGACAACTCCCAGGCCGGTAAGGGTGATGAAGAGAGCCCCTCCGCGGGTGGTTCCACGGGGCCGAAGCCGAGCTACACGGTGCCGGGCGACTGGACGGAGCCGGAGCGGTGGGCGGCGCTGCCGAAGGGGGCGCGCACCGACCGCTACGGCAGCGAGGTGGGCTTCCCGCACACCGAGCAGGGCGCCGAGGCCATGCTCGCGGCCGCCAACAACACGGCCGCGGAGGACTCGACGTCCCTGGTGGACGAGCAGCTGCGCATCTTCCACTCGTACATCACCAAGGATGCGCGAACCGAGCAGAACGCGGAGAAGGTCGAGCTGGCGGCCGGGCAGACTGACAAGGAGCTGCACCGGAAGTTCAGTCTGAAGCCTGGCAGCGATCTGCCGTCCGGCGCCTACGTCCGCAATACCGTGATCGGCTTCAAGGTCATCGCGAAGGCT
The DNA here is from genome assembly GCF_001513965.1 of Streptomyces cellostaticus. Taxonomy (GTDB): domain Bacteria; phylum Actinomycetota; class Actinomycetes; order Streptomycetales; family Streptomycetaceae; genus Streptomyces; species Streptomyces cellostaticus. Next base: position 116,393 of record NZ_KQ948033.1, read on the forward strand.
GACGACGAGGTCAGCGCGTGGCTGCTGGCTCGGGTGACCGAGAAGGCCGGTGAGACGGCCAAGGAGTCGGTCACCTATACGCGGACCGTGGTTGGGATCGACTGGGAGAACGGCGACTGGAAGCTGTCGGGGACTGTGACCTCCCGTGCCATGCAAGAGATTCAGGGACAGGCGAAGCCGCAGATGGTGGCCCCCGGCGATGCCGCGTTCAACCAGGCCGGGTGGACCGCCATACGGGAGGCGTCGTGAGGCGTTGGGCGGCGCTGTTGCTCGCCCTGGTCGCCGTCCTGGGTATCGGTGTCTCGGCGCCGCAGCCTGCCGTTGCTGACAACGGGCCGATCGGCGGCGGCGTCAGCATCGCCTGCGACGTTGCTGGCGGGCCGGTCCTCGGGACCATCTTCGACCAGACCGGTATGTGCGATGCCATCGGTGGTGCTGTCGAGAAGCACCTCAAAAAGGCCTGGGATGCGGTGTGGGACTCCACTATCGGTGACGTCATCAACACCTGTGCCGACGTGGCGAAGTGGGTGATCAAGAAGACGCTGACGGTAGCGCTCGCTGGGCCCTCGATGGACCTGGCAGGCACCGGTCTGTGGAGCGGGAAGGCGACCCTGGCGGGGATGCTGACCTGGCTCGGGTTGGTCATCGCCGCCATAGGAATGATGTGGCAGCTCGGCAAGATGGCCGTGACCGGGCAGATGAAGTACGCCGGACAGGCCATGGCGGGCTGGGTCCAGAACACGATCATCTCCGCCGTCGGCGTCGGACTGATCGCCCTGATGCTCACGGCCGGTGACGCCATCAGTGACGGCCTGGTCAACGCGACCTTCGGCAACGACGCAGGGGCCTACGACCGGATCATCGCGGTCATGGTGCCGAATGGGGTCAGCAACCCGGTCATGTTCGGCGGCATCGTCAGCCTGCTCACGGTCGTCGGCTTCATCCAGATGGTCATGATCTTCTTGCGGCAGTCGGCCATCCCTATCCAGTGCTTGCTGCTCCCGATCGCGGGAGCGGGCCGGGTCGGCGGAGAGACCACCCGTAAATGGGCGCCGCGGCTGATCACCACCATCTGTGTCGCCGGTGTCTACAAGCCGATGGTCGCCGTGATCATCTGCACCGGGTTTTCCGAGTTCGGAGAGTCCCAGACTCTCGCGAGTTGGTTCCGAGGCCTGGCCACACTGATGCTCGGCGTGCTGGCTCCGGCCCCGCTGACGAAGGTCTTCGCACCGTTCGGCGAGGAGGTCGGCGCGGCCATGTCCAGCGGTGGCTCGTCGGCCGCCGCCGCGTCCGTGGCGGGCTTCTTCGCCGGTCGCCAGGGCGGCAAGGGCGGGGACGACGGCGGCGCCGGCGTGCAGCCCGCCTCCCCGGTGCAGCACGCGCAGCACGTCCAGGTGTCCATGGGTCCGCAGGGCGGCGGGAAGGGCGGGATGGGCGGCGCGTCCGACGCTCAGGCTCAGGCCTCGCGCAACGCCTCGGACGGCCCCGGACGGGGAGGGCCCGGACAGGGAGGGCCCGGCTTCGGGGGCGGCGGCACTGGCGGTACTCCCGGAGGAAACGGTTCGCCTGGCTCGCCTGGTCCGAAGGGCCCTCCTGGCGCTGGCGGCAGTGGCGGAGCAGCGGGGGGCGGTGCGGCCGGCGGCGGTGTCGGGTTGGGCATCCAGGTCCTGGACGGCGTCAACAGCGGCATTCAGGGCGCCAGCGGGCAGATCGGGGACGGGGGTAACCAGCGATGAGCCATGAGGTGCCGAAGGCGCTGGTTGCCGACGGATTCCGTACCCGCAAGAGCTACGGGTTCGGCAACCTGTCCCGGACGGCGACGATTGCCGCCGCGGTCGCGGTGATCTTCGATGGTGTGCTGGCGACCTCGCTGCCAGCCACCTTGCTGGTGACTCTGCCGCTCACCTTGATCGGGGTCGGGCTGGCCGCCGCCCGTCGGCACGGGATGTCGGCGGCGGCCTACTACTGGGCGAAGTTCGCCTGGAGACGGGCCAGCAGGGCGGAGGCGACCAGCTTCCGCCGGGTGCTGCTGCCGCACCCGTACGCACTCGACCTGCCCGGGGTGGGGGCCTCCTCCACCCTGATCAAGGCGCACGACCCCACCACTGGGCGGGCGGTCGGCGTCGTCCATGACCGGACGACCGGCTACATGACCGTCACCACGCTGCTCGCCCCCGGCGGCAGCCTGATGGCGCCCACCGGCACCGTCCAGAGCAGCCTGCGCACGTGGTCGTCCGTGCTCGACATGATGAGCACGGACGAGCAGATCCAGGGCGCCAGCGTGACCATCCAGATCACCCCCGGCGCCGGCGAAGCCCTCGGCGACGACGTGAGGGCCCGTCAGGACCCGGGCGCCCCCCGGCTTGCCAAGCAGATCATTGACGAGCTGGTGCGCACGACGCCGCATGCCACAGCCAGCGTGGCCCCGTGGATGAGCGTCACGGTCGACCCGCAGGCGGCCGCCAACGCGCCGGTCGACCTGGCCGACCAGGTCGCGGAAGCTCTGCGGGTGGTGGACAGTCTCGACCTGTCCGGCACGGGAACGGACATCGAGCGCCGCGCCACCGACATCGACCTGCGCCGCATCGTGAGATCCGCCTACGACCCGGACGTGTTCAACGCTCGCGACGCGGAGTTCGCCGACCTGCAGTGGAGCGAGTGCGGCCCGCAGGCCGCCGACGATTCCTGGGAGGAATACGCCCATGATGGAGGCGTCTCCGTCAGCTGGGTGCTGCGGGAGATGCCGCGCCGCCCGATCGCCTACAGCGTGCTGCTGCCGCTGCTGGCCCCGGGCCGGTTCCAGCGGCGCGTGACGATCTCCTACCGGGTCCTGGACCCGTACGAGGGCGAGGCGGTACTGGAGCGGGAGATCAGCCACGCCCACCACCGCGCCCAGGCCACCGCGGAGTTCAAGGGCCGCGCCAAGTGGAGCCAGAAAGCCGACTACCAGCGGGCGGAGACGGCGGCCGCTCAGGTCGCCAGCGGCGCCCAGGTCGTCGACTGGACGCTCATGGTCACCGCCACCACCCGGTCGGCGGCCGACCTGCCCGCGATGCGGCAGGAGCTGGAGCGAGCCGTCAAGGCCACGAGGGGGATCCGGATGCGCCCGGCCTATGGCGCGCAGGCCTCCGTGTTCGCCGCGGGCCTCCCGCTCGGCTACAACCCGCTGGTCAAGTGAGGTAAGGGGAGATGGCACGCAAGGGCAAAGCCCCGGAGGTGACCAGCCCCCGGCGGGTCACCCGGGCCACCGAACAGGCGCCGAGCCGTGAGGAGAAGAAGGCCGAGCGGCGGCTGCGCAAGCGGTACGCGGGACGGCTCGGCTGGGGCGGCCGGTTCAGCGGCCGCGCCCCGGTGGAGGACCCGGGCACCGTCTACACCGGCCCCTCCACCCAGGCCGGGGCGATCTATCCGTTCCTGCTCGGCTCCGGCCTGCCGCCACGTGGAGTGCCGGTCGGGCGGGACGTGCTCACCGGCGAGCTGGTGTGCGTTGATCCCAGCGGGTGGACGGGCCGACTGACGACCAACCCGGGCGTGTGGGTCATGTCCCAGCCCGGCGCGGGCAAGTCCGCCCTGGTCAAGCGGATCTGCCTGGTCTACGCGGCGTATGGGCACATGCCGGTGGTCCCCGGAGACGTCAAGGGCGAGTACACCCAGATCATTTCGGAGCTGGGTGGCTCCGTGGTGCGGATCGGTGACGGCTCCGGACGTATCAACCCGCTCGACTCCGGCCCCCTCAAGGACCGGGTACAGGGCCTGAGCACCGAGAAGCGGCAGGCCCTGCTCGACGTCCTCAACGGCCGGCGGCTGGAGACCCTGGTGGCCTTGCTGTCCACCAAGCACGGTCTGGGACGACCTGCGAACGAGATCGAACGCTCGGCGTTGGACACGGCCGTCCAGGTGGCCTCCGCCGCCCAGGACTCGGGCCACGATCCCGTGGTGAAGGACGTGATCGACGTCCTGCGGGCCGCGCCCGAGGAACTGCGTACCAAGCTCGCCGCCGACGGCTCGGTCTACCAGGACCTGACCCGCTCCGTCGTGGCCGGACTCGACAACCTGATCGGCGGCCCGCTGAAGGGCCTGTTCGACGGGCCCACCACGACACCCCTGGACATCTCGGCCCCGGCCGTCAGTGTCGACATCTCCCCCCTGCGCGCCCGCGGAAACGATGTGGTGTCCGCGGGCATGATCGCGACCTGGGCGTACACCTACAGCAGCATCGACTCCGCCCGCAGCATCGGCCTGATGGACCGCAAACTGGTGCTGCCCATGGACGAGATGTGGCGCGCCCTCAGGAGTGGCCCCGGCCTGGTGGACGCCATGGACGCGATCTCCCGGCTCAACCGGACGACGGACGACGTCACCATCTACGTGACGCACTCCCTGCTGGACGTCGAGGCCCTGCCGACGGAGATGGACCGCGCCAAGGCGCGCGGCCTGATGGACCGGTGCGACACCTGGGTGCTCGGCGCCTCCACCGAGGAGGAGCTGCGGCGGGTCACCGGCAAGCGGCAGCTCACCGAGCAGGAACGCATGATGATCGCCTCGTGGGCGTCCGCGACCAGCACGGGCCTGGACATCGACGCCACCTACGGCGACGACGGCGAGCAGCGGCCGGAGGAGGAGAGCGTCCGTCACCCGGGCCGCGGAAAATACCTGATCAAGATCGGCACGCGGCCGGGCATCGCGGCCGCGCTGGAGCTGACCGGCACCGAGCAGCGGCTGTACAAGACGGACAACAACCGGCGCAGGGTCACCACGGGGGGTGCACGCTGATGATGACGGAGAACGACCGCATGTGGGCGTTCGGCGGAACGCTCTTCGGCAGCGCGGTCGCGCTGTCGGCCTCCAGCTGGGCAGGAGCCGCCGCTGGCGCCGCCCTGACCGGCGAGGAGAGCGCCCCGGCCTCCCCGGTCACGGTCTACCGCATGGCCGCCGACTGGTCGGCGGTGTGGCCGCACTCCCAGACCGCCTCCGCCGTCGGCGCCGTCCTGCTGGACGCGGTCGTCATCGGGTTCGTGGTGTGGGGCCTGCGTGTCCTGATGCGCTGGTTCCGCAATCCCAGCGATCTCGCCACCCTGTACCAGCTGCGCGAGCTGACGCCCCGGCAGGCGGCCCGGACCGCGTCCCGACTGCGGGTCTCCCTGCGGGGCGTCAAGTCGAAGAAGATCAAGCCTGCCGACCGCGGCGTGCTCCTCGGCGACCACCTGCCCAGCGGGGTCGAGCTGCGCGGAAGCGACGAGGACACCTACCTCGCTATCATGGCGCCCCGCGCGGGCAAGTCGACCTCGCTGTCGATCCCGATCGCGGATGAGGCGCCGGGAGCCCTGCTGATGACGTCCAACAAGGCGGACGTGTACGCCGCCACGATGTCCTCCCGCTCCCAGGTCGGGCACGTGTGGGCCCTGGACACCCAGGGCGTGGCCCAGATCGAGCGGACCATGTGGTGGGACATGATCGCCCAGGCCGAGACCCTCGAGGGCGCCGAACGGCTCTCCAGCCACTTCGTCAACCAGATCACCAGTGAACAAGGCGACCCGTTCTGGTCCCAGGCCGCCCAGGACCTGCTGGTCGGGCTGTTCCGCGCCGCGTATCTCGACGGCGGCACCGTCCGGGACGTCATGAAGTGGCTGTCCGACCCGGCGGAGAAGGCGCCCATGCGCATCCTCTACCAGCACGAGCCGGTCCTGGCCGAGCAGGTCGACTCCTCGATCAACATCGCGGAAGAGACCCAAAGCGGAATCTTCCAAAACGCGCGGACCGCCATGTCCGCACTGCGCGACGAGACCGTCCTCGCATGGGTCACACCGGACAAGCGGTTCCCGAAGTTCGACCCCGAACACTTCGCCACCAGCCACGACACCCTCTACCTGCTGAGCAAGAAGGGCGGCCCGGCCAGCGCGGTCGTCGCTGCACTCGCGGACGCCGTCTTCACCGCCGGAGCCGAGGCGGGCGAACGCCACGGCGGCCGCCTGCCCGAGCCCATGCGAGCCGTGCTGGACGAGGCCGCGAACATCTGCAACATCAAGGATCTTCCCGACCTGTTCAGCCACCTCGGCTCCCGAGGCATCAACCCCGTCGTGATCCTGCAGTCCTACCGGCAGGGCGTGAAGTCCTGGGGCGAGGTCGGCATGGACGCCATGTGGGGCGCCGCCACAAAGAAGATCATCGGCGTAGGGCTGGACGACGCCAAGTTCGCCCAGGACGTGGCCGCACTGGTGGGCATGCACTCGGTGAGCCGCGACTCCTACTCCAAGTCCAAGGAGGGCTACAGCTACTCGGTCAGCGAGCAGCGCGAGCAGGTCATGGACGCCGCCGAGATCCGGGCCATGAAGAAGGGAACGGCGCTGCTGCTGTCCACCGGCATGCCCATCGCCCAGATCGCCCTCCGGCCCTGGTACGCCGAGAAGCGCCTGGCTCACATCGGCCGGCAGATGAAGGCCGAGGAGGCTGCCATCACCAAGCGCGCCGTGGTCGCGTACGAGGAGAGGAAGGCAGCCCGCCGTGGCCGATGACGCTCCCGACTTCGACGTTCCGGTGTCTCTGTTCCAGGACGTGGAAGATCTCAAAGCCGCGTATGCCCGACTTGCCGCCCAGGTGGAGACCCTCACCGATGCCCCCGCGTACGAAGTCGGCGGCACCGACAAGGAGCCGGATCCCGAGGCAGAGGCCTCCGGGGACGGCGACGGGGCAGCGGAGGGGGAGTGGCAGTTCCCGCCGTTCATCCTGCTGCTGGACTCCCCGGAGTACGACGAGGAGCTGCGGGCGCTGATCGAGTGGGTCGAGGGCGTCCTGGTACCCGGGTATCTCGCCGAACCGAGCGCGGACGCTCGCTGGTGCCACTTGTGGTTCGAGCACCCGGTTGCCGTGGCCCGCCTGCACGCGTGCTGGCTGGCCTGGCAGGAGCTGACGGACCCCGCCACCTGCGGCTACACCGGCCCCAGCGTGTGGCACCGCGACCATCTCGACCCGTGCCTACGGGAACTGCGCGGGTCGTCTGGGCCCTTCGAGGGCTGTACCAAGGGCAACCACCAGGTTCAGCACCGCATGCCTGACCCGGTGCCTAGCGCCTGGCGCCAGGCCGACGCCGGATGAGAGGGACACACCATGCTCTGCGGGTACGAGCCGCGGGCGGTGTGGGCAGACTGCCTTCGCCTGGCGCGGCGGATCACACAACGCCGTCGTGACTAGGCCACCTCTCATCGCTGGCGATGCCTTGTTGAGTAGGCCGGGTGCCGACCGAACGCAACGGGCCCCGGCAGCATCCAGATGCTGCCGGGGTCCGTCGGTTTTCGCAGAGGCCTGGGGATCCCGAGATCTTTGGCGAGAGCAAGGACTCCCAGACCCTCCATCACCCTTCTTGGATCGCTCCTCAGGTGAGGTGGGCACGCACGGCTTGATGCCGTTTGCATGCGACGGTGCCGCTTCCAGCGGGGCGCCGTCACCCATAACTAGACAGCGAGAAGCGCGAAACGTGCAGCCCGTCACCGAATCAGTGTTGGTGAACCATGTCACACCCTTCTGCTCTCGTTGAGGCGGGTTCTGGGTGATCTGTGTCTGCCAAGATGTCGCGCAAAACTACACAAGGGCCATGCAGGGTCCGCGACTTCACGAGGTCTTTGGCGAGAGCAGAGGAGTCCGGGCTTCCGTCACCCCGGGGGCGCCGGGCCGCGAAAGCGGACCCGGGGCCCCCCGGGCATCGGCTGGCCTCCGAGCCAAGGGGGACTCCCATGGGTCGTTCCTTAATGCGCGCACGCATCCGCACGATGCGGCAGCGCGTGGTCAGCGGCGTGCAGAGCGTGCCGTCCCGCCTCCGGCGCTGGGCTTCGGCCGTCGACGTATGGATCCAGGACCACCACATCCCGGTGGTCATCGTCCTGTTCGCTCTGCTGGGTGCCGCCGCCGGCCTGTTGCTGTGGACCAGCTGGGACCTGGTGGTCCTGGCGAGGCAGGTCGCACCGATCCTGACGATTGTGTCGATCGTCGTCTCCGCTTTCCTAGGCGCCACCGGGTGGTTTCGCAAGCGCCGAGCCGCCCGGCTGGCCCGCCAGGGCATGGAGACCGCGGGCGTACCGCAGCCGCGTACCGGAGAAACGGACGCGCCGACGGGCAGCACGATGTCGGGGGAGGTCAGCGGCGATGTCTAAGATCCGCGATCTGGGCCGCTTCGTCGAACTCCTTGAAGACGACGACTGGTCCGAGGAGATCTCCGACTGGGACTACGACGCGTTGTTCACGCTCCGGGACTTCGAGGAGTTCCACAAGGAGCACCGCAAGTGGCTGATCACCTTCGTTCGTCGGCTGGTGACGGCACGGGGCGCCAGCGTCGATCCGGAGGACGTTGTCCAGGATGCCCTTGAGGTGGTCTTCCGCAAGTGGGACAAGGTCGGCCGCATGGCGAACCCGCGTGGGTACCTGTGGAAGGTCACGTACAACCGGGCGCACCGGCTCATGTACAAGGCCTCGCGCGAGGTCGCGAATCCCATGAAGGCAGGGTTCCTGGAACTCACAGGATGGGCGCTTGGGTGGGAACGGTCTCCTCAGGAGGTGATCATGGCAGATGCCCTGCGCCTGCTGCTCCAGAGCTTGCCGCAGCGGCAGGTCCAGGTGCTGCTCCTGACGGCTGACGGATGGACGGACTCGCAGATCGGCAAGGTGCTCGATCTGTCCCCGGCGACCGTCCGCTCGCACCGTCGGCACCTGCAGAGGAACTGCCGGCGGAAGGTGGAGAAGGATCTCAGCGCCTGGTCTGAGCTGCTCGGGGCCGTGCCGATGTATCCAACGGAGGCCCCGGGTCTGTTTTCCTGACTCGCCAGCGCACCTGAGGGGGTCGCCGTATCAACGGCCGCAAAAACAACGGATATCGCTGACCTGGGACGATGCCGCTCGCAGTGCGGCAAGTGTTTCGGCTCAGCCTCGTCGGCGGGCTGCCGGGTCGCGTGAGGCGACATGCCGGGCGACCGCGTCGACGCCAGGGCGGGCGTAGCGCTCCAGGGAGCGGACGGATGCGTGGCGGGAGAGGGCCAGCAGCATCGGGGTGGAGGTGCCGCCCTCGGCATCGTGTGTCAGGCACTGTGGCGTAGCCGGTGGAGACCCAGGGGCTGGCCAAATGATTTGGCGATTAGGGGATCTTGTGGCTACCTGATCGCTATGCCGGATCAGGACACCTTCATCCCCAAGCAAGACCGCAGGCGTCAGGCTGAGTGCCCGCACTGCTCGAATCGGGTCGCGATGTCCCTGCGTAACCTTCGCTGGATCCATCCCGAGCTCAAAAATCCGGGCCCGATCCAAATGCCAGGCCAGCACGTGGAGGAGCAGGTCTGGTCGTGCGACTTCTGCGACATGGCAGTGGTCGAGCTGTACTCAGTCGACCGCCTCCCCAGCAAGCCCAAGAACGTCCGCGTGGCCGGTGAGCACAAGTGGACGCTCATCTCCCGGGTATGGCCGGCACAGGAGCCGCGTCCACTGTCGCCGGACGCTCCGGATAAGGTCCGCGACCTCTTCCTGGAAGCTGGGCGAGCCGAGGCGGTAGGCGCCTTCCGGCTCGCCGGGGTCGGCTACCGGTCTGTGGTGGAAGAGATCTGCAAGGAGCGCGGAGCCGCAGGGAGGAACCTGCACGCGATGATCAGTGACCTGGCCCGGCTCAATGTGTCTCAGTCGGTGATCGACGGATTCCACGAGGCTCGTCTTCTTGGCAACGACTCCGTCCACAACGGCCTGGAGTACGCGCCCGACGAGGTCGCCGACGTCGCTGGCCTGATCGAGGAGGCGGTGCTGATCTTGTACGTCCAGCCCGCTGAACGACAGCGGATGGCGGCGGCCCGGCTGGCGCGACGTACAGCGCACGGGGCGGGGGCGGGGAGTCCGCAGCCTTCCGCACCCTGACCGAGGGTTGACAGTCGGAGGCGGTGAGGGTGTAGGTGACCGTTTCCGCCCCCGCCCGGAGGCTCGATCCGCTCGACAGGGAGAAGCCGCGGCGCGGTGTCCGTCGTCGGCGTGCTCCTGGTGGTGCTCGGACCGGTGCCGAGTTGGCGTCGCATGGTGCTCACCGGGGGAGCTTCCCACGCGCGCGTGAGGGGTGCCGCGACCGGTCGCGCAGCATTCGCACGGACCCCGGCCACGGTCACGGAAGGGCGGTGCCCCGCGGCGCGAACGGTCCTCGCCGTGACGATGCCGGACGCGCCGGGGGATGCCGACCGCAGCGGGGGTCTGGGGGCCGGCCGGCAAGTGTGGGCGGCGAGGTCGAGAAGCTGAGGTTCCTGCGGGGGCTCGGCGCGGACACACCATCTACGCACTGGTCGACCCCGGCACTCCTCAACAGTTGAAGCGGCACCCTTCCAGCCAGCAGGACTAGTTGGCGAAGAGACGCTTTACTGGAGATGGAACTGGTCGGCAGAACAAATCCCAAGGAGGCCAGCAGATATGAGCCGCTCATCTCACAGGCGCGGGCGTGCCCGTGCGGTCATACCTGCCGTATTGGCCATGGCGGCCACCACCGTGTTGGGGACAACCGCTCACTCGGCCCCTCAAAAGGCACCAAGTGCGACGCTAGTCAGCGACATCACCTATCAAATACTGGATCACGAAGACTTCGGCCCAAACGAATCCTGCCCCCGCACCGATTATTCCCGCGAGACGGTCAGATCCCTCCCCCGAGACTTCTTCTTCTCCCGAACCTGCGGCGGGGAGATCAGGGTAGAAATTGACTACCGAGCCAGCCTCAACAGCGATCGTTCCATCACCATAATCGGGGGTCACGTAAAGTTCTTCGAGGGTTCGAGCGTGTTCACGAACGACCAGGATGGCGGCCTCGACTTCGGTTTCACCGGCGAACCTCAGACCATCATTCCGATGGGACAAGCGCAAACTAGGTCCTTCTACGTCGAAAACGACGCCGAGGGCGAACCTGACGATCACGCCACAGTAACGGTCACCTGGACGAACATCAGGAACTATCAGCTAAGCAGAGTTCGACTTCCGTGAATCAGAACCACTCCCGTACGGGCGAGGTCTTCGCTACGCCAACTCGCAGGCTCCAGCATTCGCCACAGGCGCGAGGGAGCTGAATCAGTCGGTGTGGGCATGCAGGGAGTTTCTCGGAGATTGTGAGGACATTCCCGGGCAAATCCCGTACGAAAACGTGAAGCTGGTGAGGATAGTCAGTACGAGGTGTGCGGGTTGGAGCGCAGCTCAAACCATGATCGATCTCACCGATGGCTGCGGTTCCATTGATCCCCGACGCCGGGGAAGGTCAAGCAGCGCAGCAACAGCTACATCACGCTGATCGACCCCCCGGACAAACGGGTGTTCGTGCAGACCAACGCCCGGTACAAGGAGACCGACCCCACCAAGTACAACCCCGGCCCGGGCGGCGTCAACTGCATGGACCAGATCCAGTGGCGCGACGCCCGCACTGGCAAACTCCTCGCCGCCTTAGCGTTGTTTTTCGGCGAGAACTACCGGGACCCTCTGAGGGGCTGCCGGACAGATCCGGTGGCGCCAGATGATGGGCGTCTTCGCCCAGCTGGACCGAGGCATGACCGTCGCCAAGCTCCGCCGCGGCCGCCGCATCAAGGGAGAGAAGGGGCAGTACGCCTACGGTGCCCCGCCGTACCGCTGGCCGCACGAACGACCGAGGCGATCGGCGGACGGCCGCGACCGTACAGCGTCGCGTGACGCCGTCCGCGATTCCCGGCCTTCAAGAAACGTTCGTCTTCGGCCCGCGGTCAGGTGGTCGGTGCGTACGTCCACTCCTGCACGGCCCGGTTCCGGGTCGGTCGCACTGCACCTTCCCGCCAGCGCGACGAGCGTCAGTCGTGGTCGTACGCATCGGCGAGCACGCCCGTCAGCGCCTGGGTGATGTCCTCCCGCAGGCCGTCGTGCCGGGGCCCGAGGGCGTACTCCGGGGCGGTGCGCTCCTCCCCGTAGCGCCATACGGGACCCTGCAGCAGCCGCGGAGGCTCCCAGCTGTAGCGCGGATGGACGTGGCCGTGCAGGTGCTCCCAGGAGTTCCCCAGTACCTCGTAGTTCAGCCGGCGGAATTCCTCGTCGCGTTTGCCGCACGCCATCTGCACGGCTTCGCCGAGCAGAGAGAGGTCGAGGAGGAAGAGGGCCCGTTCGGCGCGCGGCAGGTCGGTCAGATGATTCGCGTGGCCGGCATACAGCAGCAGGCAGTAGCCGGGGAGGTGCTGGGTGTCACCGATGACGGCCCATCCGGTTCTCATCCGTGCCAGAACAGTGGGATTCTCGCCCCGCTCGGCGGCTGCCACACGATCACTCTTCCAGTGCTCCATACCCCCATAGATATCAGCCAGTTGACCCGGAAAGCCCCGCGAGCGATGTCGGAGGGCGCCGATAGGCTTCCGGCATGTTGAAGATCGTCGGAAGTATCGCCGATGTGGCCGAAGGACAGGCGGGCCTGGTGACTGAACGGCAGGCGGCCGCATGTGGAGCCAGCCCCGCCGTCCTCCACGAGCTCCTTGAAGGCCGTGTCATCGAGACCGTTATACCCGGGGTCGTGCGGCTGCGCGGCGGGACGCGGCCCCCATTCCCACAGTTGTACGCACACTGGCTGTTGCTAGCCCCGGACGAGCCCGCCTGGGAGCGGCCGCTGCCCGCTGCCGGTGTCGTATCGCACGGGGCCGCCGTGCGCGTCTACGCCGTGGGCAACCTGCCCGGCCCGGCAGCAGAGTTCACCGTCCCGCCCAACCACACCGCCACCTCCTCCCAGGACGTCCTCATCCACCGCGCCGTACTGGGGCCGCAGGACTACCGCGAGGTAGCAGGCCTGCCGGTGACCTCGCCGGGCCGCACCCTCGCGGACATCGCGGCCGTTGGCAGCACCGATCTGGAAGGACTGGGGCGTATCGCCACGAACCTTCTGCAGCGGCGGCTGGCCACCCAGACCGAACTCGCGCAGGCCCTGGAGGCTCTGGAACTGCCCGGCACCACCGGTACTGGCGCCGACCGGCTGTCCTACCTGCTGGCCAGCGTGGACGGTGCCGAGACGGCCGCGAACTCCGGGGAGGACGCGTAGATGTCCGACTTCGGGGGGCTGGACACTGCAGAGCATCTTGGGGGCGCCTTCCGGGAGGCGTTCCCTCAGTGGCAGGAATTCCGCCAGGCTGTGGCCGCGCGAGCGCGCTATCCGGAGTTCAACGAACGGCGCGCTCTGCAGCAGGTGCTGATGTCGGACCTGGCACACCGCATCATCGCAGACCAAGGCCTCGGCTGGCTGCTGATCGGCTCGCTGGCCCTGCCCGCCCGTCCCGCGGAGGGCGACTGGCCGGCCGACTTCGGTGTCCCGGGCATCACAGACATCCCCCAGCAGTACGTGATGCCGCGCAGCGCCTTTGACCTCGACCTGTGCGCCAGCGCCGTCACGGATCCTGACCCCGGCCGGGCCGCCGACCTGTATCGGGATGCGGTGGAAGGAGCAGTCCGCCGCGTCGCCGCACTGCCCGGCCACACCGGTAGCGCACACGGCATCGGGCTGGGCGGCCTCGTGCGCTCCACGGCCGGCGAACTCAACATCTTCCCCAACGGCCAGGTCATGGGCATCGTGACCGCCACGCCCGTCGACCCGCGCTTCGGACCGCGCCACACACCGACCGTCGATGACCCGATCCCGATCGAGATCGACATCAAGCCGCCCGCCAAGGTGGCGGTCACCGGCGGACCTGACACAGCGCACCGCCCGGTAGCCCCCATTGACCTGCCGGGATTCACCCCGTTCCAGCCTCCGCTGAACCCTGCGGTCAACCAGCTGGCCGACAAGCTCACGCTGCTGACCGGCAAGCCCCGGGGCCTGCGGGGCGAGGGAGACCGGCCGTGGCACCGCTACAAGGACGTCTACGACGCGTACTTCATGCTGCGCACCTGCCGGATCGACGCTGACCATATGCGTGAGGCGGTGAAGAACAACTGGAACCTGGGACCGATGGGCATGGACCGCGTGCCCGTGCCTTACCGCTTCTACGGGCAGGACAGCAACGGCCCGGAACCGGTCGTGCCCTGGAAGGAGGGGCTGGACGCGCTGCGCGCAGGCTCGCCGCAGCTGCATCAGTACCCCGGCTGGGACGGGATGCGCGAAGCGCTGGGTGCCTTCATGGACAGCCTGCCTGCGGCGCCGGCTGGCAGCACCTGGGTACCGGGCCAGGGCTGGAGGCTCCAGCATGCGCAGACCACCTCCGAAACCACCCGAGCGCCCGGCGTATCCGCAAAGGCCGCTCGCTCCCGCTCCACCACCCCCGACGGCCCGCGGCGCAGGCCCTCCGGTGGTCCCGCCACACCTCCACCCGCGCCGGGTGCGGCGCCCCAGCAGGAACGCGGCCGCGGCCACGGACGGTGAAGCGCCCAGCGGGCAGGGGCATCGAGGACGCCCCCGAGCGCCCGTGACCGGGGGCGCCCCCGGTCACGGGCCGGGGATCACGCGTTCGGCGCGAGATTTCCGAGCACCAGGTAGGGGGCAGGAGTGACGGTGCGTTACTCCGCAAGGGTCTGTTCACCCGAATTCCCATGGGCTCGGCGTCGTGCAGTCCACTGCGGGAATCGACCCCAGCGTTGCCTCCGCTGTCCGACTTGCCGCCATGGGCTTTCAACAGGGGCCCGAGAGGCCACCCGCCATGCACCTGGCACAGAGGGCGTCGCGCGTGCACCCCAGCAACAGCGGCCCCAGCAGCAACGCGGGCCGGAACGCTGACCGCTGAGTGGCCCGCTCACGGCACGGGTGGGCCACTCGTTCTAGCGCGCCGCCCAATCAGGGCGGTGGCCGTTGACGCCAGCGCGAAGCGACCCAGTTGTCCGTCTTCGGCCCAGATTTGAAGGAACCTACATGCGTGTACTCCTGACAGGAGCGACCGGTTACACCGGTTTGATCGTTGCCTCCAGGCTCATGGATGCCGGGGCCCACGTTCGGGGCCTGGCAAGCCGTCCCAGTGAACTAACCCAGAGGCTGGAAAGCACGGGTGATTTCACCTTCCATCAGGGAGACCTCCGTGATGCGCAGACGCTCGCTGAGGCAGTCAAAGGCGTCGACGCGATCGTCCACTTCGCCGCCATCGTCGGCGACCCCGCCAGCGCACGTGAGCCGGACCTCGCCCGCCAAGTGAATGTCGAGGCGACCAAGGTGCTCTTCGACGTTGCTGACCGATCGGGCGTCAACCACCTCGTCTTCGGCTCAACCTGCAGCGTGTACGGCCGTCACACCGGGGGCGTCGCCACCGAAACCACGCCCGTAAACCCAGTCTCCCTTTATGGCGAAACCAAGGTTGAGGCGGAAGACTATCTCCTTAATCAGGGCGGCGACGTCAACGTCACCGTCCTGCGGCTAGCCACCGCCTACGGTGTATCCCCAAAAATGCGACTTGATCTCATCGTCAACCAATACGTTCACGAGGCCACCGCTCGCGGTGAGGTTACCGTCATGGGCCCAGAAGCATGGCGCCCTCATGTCCATGTGCAGGACCTCGCACAAGCAGTGGACAGCGTTCTTGCCGATGTTGGCAGAGCACGCCAGCAGATCTTCAACGTCGTCACCGAAAACATGCAACTTAAGCAGGTGGCGGCTCTGGCCTCGGCGGCCCATACCGGTTCTGTCCGCATCAACTATCGAGCGACGGTGGACGATCGACGCGACTATGCCGTCTCAGGTGAGAAATTACTCAATAGCCTCAGTTATAGGCCGGGTTGGACCGTCGCTCAAGGCGTCCATGAAGTCCGCAACCACCTCATCTCCGCCGAGTCCTCCGCCCAGGCTTCAGGCTCGCGGTCAGCTGCCGAAGCGGCTCAGCAGGACCGGACACCCAGAATCTCCGCCAGTGTCGCCCGTTCACGATCCACCACCACACCTGACGGCCCACGACGCAGGCCGCCCACCGACCCTGGAACCGCACCTGGGGTTCCAGGAACGACGCCGCCACGACAGCAGCGCGGCCGCGGCCGGTGATGACGGTGCGGTGGTATCCGTGGTGCTGCTCCGAAACGGGCCGACCGCCGCGGCTACCGCCGCGCGAGCGAGGAGACGGGGGGGCAGGCCGTCCCACGTTCCGTCGGTGTCGAGGTAGGGGGCAGGTGTGACGGTGCGTTAGTCCGCAAGGGTCTGTTCACCGAATTCCCATGGGCTCGGCGTCGCCGTGCATTCCACTGCGGGAATCCCGATCGTTGCCTCGTTCATCTAAACAGCCCAGACAACCTGATTGGAAACCGAATCGACTATGTTTAACAAAGAGACCACCAGTCGAGGTTGGACCGTTGGAGAACTCCGCCAAGCGCTGGAGAACCTCCCCGCTGACACCCCGCTGCTTGCCTACGGGCCAGCAGCGCCGGGTTCCGATGCCGTCCAGGACTACATCATCGTTACGGCAGGATTCGGTTCACGAGACACTGGCGACGGCCGCGGTCCGCAACCCAGTCGCGAATTCCAGATCGGTGTGGCCTATCCCGACAGCGCCTTCTACCACACTGATAGGTAAGCCCATTTCATAGCTCCCCTGCTCCTCATGTTGAAGCAGCGAGATGCTAGTAGGCCTTGTTCTCGTATGGCCACGGCGAACGGACATGTAGCGCTGGGTGACGCTCGGGGCTGGACCGGGCGCGAGGGGCGGTGGTACTGCGATTAGCGGTAGCAGGGACTCCGCTTCGAGGTCGGCCTATCAGCCGTCTGACGCCTGATGGCTCGTCATGGGAGTGCCGCAGTAAATGCCCGGATTTACTGCGGCAGAGCCCCTACCCTGATCATCGCGACCTGCGGCGGACGATTCCGGCCGCCGGGGCGAGGTGTACGCATTTACTGCGGCAGCACGTAGGGGGCGGGGCGGGCGTGACGATCGAACCAGTGACCGAACTCGGGAGCGGGGGCGCGCTCCAGCTGCCGCGCGCCCGGGTGGTGCCCCTGTCCGCCCCGCCCTCGTCGTACACCGCGGCGGTCGAGCGGTACCTCACCGGCGCGGGCATCGCCAAGTCCTCCGCGCGGATCTACCGGATCTCGCTGACGACGTGGGGGTGGATGCTCGCCGGCGAACCGGCGCCCACCGGACCCGCCCGCCGGGGTGCGAAGCCGCCCGTCTTCCCCGTCGCCGCCATCGACGACCCGGCGCTGCCGGAGGTGCTGGCCGAGCTGGCGGCGGCGCGGGCGGACGAGATGGACGCCGACACCGTCAACCGGGAACTGTCCATCGCGCGCAAGGCGATCGGCTGGTGGCAGCGGCAGGGCTGGATCGTCGGCGATCCGACGATCGGCATCGAGCGGCGGCCGGCACCGCCCGACCGCACCAAGGCCCTCGCGGAGAACCAGATCGCCGCCCTGTGGCGCCTGGACGTCGCGCTCCGGGAGAAGACGCAGTGGAAGATGCTCTACGAGTCGGCGGCGCGGGCCGATGAGGTGCTGTGCCTGAATGTGGAAGACCTGTACCCGCAGGACAAACGCGGCAGGATCACCGCCAAGGGCGGCGCGACCGAGTGGATTCACTGGCAGTCCGGCACCGCCCAGCTCCTGCCCCGGCTCATCGCCCGCCGCACCCGCGGCCCGCTGTTCCTCACCGACCGCAAGGCCCCAGCCGGAACGCCGACGCTCGACGTGTGCCCGGAGACCGGCCGTGCCCGACTCTCCTACCGCCGGGCCGAAGAGATCTTCGAGGAGAACACCCGAATCCTGGCCAACCCCCTCGCCTCCCCCGAGGACATCGAGGACCTGGACGGGTGGACACTCCACCGGCTCCGCCACAGCGCCCTCACCCACGACGCCGAGGACGGCACCTCCACCCCGATGCTGCTGGCCCGCTCCCGCCACGCCTCCGTCCGCTCCCTGGAGCGATACGCCCGCCCCGGCGTCGACGCGGTCGCCCGGCACGTCGCGGAACGCGACCCCGCGGCACGTCGCCGGAACCGGTAGTGAACGTGGCTCTACCTTGCACCGTGGGTCAGGGATAGGAGGCCGGGTCCTATCTCCCTCACACCGCTTAAACGACCGCCGCGATACTGGGGCATGGACTTCGAACCAGCTCAGATAGACCTGATCAACCAGGCGTACCACCAGTACGGGAAGACCATGTTCGCGGCGGCGACGATGGAACGCTCCCTGGTGAATGCCGTCGTCCAGCACCGCCACGCGGCGGCCCAGGAGAACGGCCAGCAGTTGGCCGGTGACCTGTGGGAGAAGGCGGCGGACGAGACCATGAAGAAGATGATCGAGAGGCTCGCGCCGCACCTTGACAAGGTCCCCGGACTCACCGACCGGCTCAACGCCGCACGGGATCGGCGCAACGACCTCG
>NZ_KQ948033.1:135619-176356 GCF_001513965.1 Streptomyces cellostaticus
TAGAGGGGAAGCCGCCTGTGCCCGCCTGGCGGCCCGTGGGCTCATGTGCCGTTGTGGCCTGATGAGGTTCTGACGGCGTGAGGAGGTGCGCTCGGGTGCCGTCGCGGCCGCCCCGGTGACCCGACCAACCGGCTCGCGCTATCGGTACGCCGCTGACGGCCGAATCGGGAGCCGTCGCCGAGCCCCGGTGGAGGCGCCCTGTCCAACGACGATCTCTGATGGTAGAAGTTGGCAGCGGCGTGTACTTGGGGGAAACGGCGTACCGGGGGGAGAGAAGTGGACGCATTACCGCAGGGCGGTGGCCAGAGGAGCGCGGACGGGGTGTCCGTGTCGCAGTATGTGCCGCCGCCGTCGGTCGTGCCGCACAACCAGTTCGACACCCGGACACCCCTGCAGCAGGTCTTCTACTGGACGCCGGAACAGTGGGAGCAGTTCACCTGCGAGTGGGTCCGCATGCGCAGGGGCGAGTTCGGCTACCTCGGCGTGGAAGTCCTGGGCGGGACCAACGACCGCGGCGCCGACGTCGTCGCCTTCATGAGCGAGCAGCGGCTGAACGGTGTCTGGCACTGCTACCAGTGCAAGCACTACACCGACGACCTCACGCTCGACGACGCGCTGCCCGAGATGATCAAACCGTTCGTGGCGACGCTGGAGACGAGCCGGACGCTCCCCGCCCGGTACATCTTCGTGGCACCTAAGATCCATCCTCGGCTCAAGGACATGGTGCTGACCCCGGCCGCGCTGAAGGACCGGTTTCTCACGTACCTGGACGGGCGGACCAAGCCGGTCGCCGCGTTGTCCCCACAGACCCGGGCGGCCGCGCGGGCGTTGGCGGAGAGCACGGACTTCTCGATGTTCTGGACCGTGAACCTGGACGAGGTCCTGGAGGTCTACAGCAAGTCGCCGCTGTTCGCCTCCCGCTTCAACCTGCCGCCCACCGGCAAGCCCCGCAAACTCCTTCCCCCTCCCGAGCCCCAGGTCAACGAAGCGCGCTACCTCCAGCAGCTCCTGGACGTTTACCAGGAGAGGTTCGGCGAGGACCTCGCCACCGTGCAGCACGCCTTCGAGCACCCCGATTCGGGAGAGCATCTTGGGCGGCAGCGAGTGGCGTTCTTCGACGCGGAGGCCCTACGCATGTATGCACGAGAGAGCATCGCGGGGGACACCTACGAGGAGCTACAGGACGACGTGCTGACCAACCTGATCGAGGTGGCCGCCATCGACTACCCCTCGGGATGGGATCGCCTCCAGCAGGTCCTCAAAGCTTCCGGGCAGATGACCCTCACCGGGTCGCCCCTGCTGCACCTGTTCCGCAACAGCCAGCGTCAGGGCATGTGCCACCAGCTGGCGAACGTCGACAAGCTGCACTGGTGCAAGGGAGGTTGCCGATGAACCCGCTCAACAGTCCGGTCGAAGTGGGGATGCGTACATTGGTCCTGCTGGCCCGCAGCCATCCTCACCCACTGGACCTCTCTTGGCTGGTGGTCCTGGACCACGCCATGCTGCACAGCAGCCAGTTCGACGGTCCTCCCAGCCTCCATCCACGCCTGCCCGCCCAGCCGGGCGAGCTCGGCATGAAGCGGCAGATGATGCAGGAAGGGCTGGAGGTGCTGCTGCGCGCCGGCCTGGCCACGGTCGAGGCGACCGAGGGTGGGATCGTCTACCAGGTGACCCCGCGCGGCTCGGGGTTCGTCGGCATCCTGGAGGCCCCGTACGTCGGCGAACTGCGTCAGCGCGCGCAGTGGGCCGTGGAGCAGTTCGCCTCGACCACGGACGCGGTGGCGGCCACACGCGACATAACGACCCGCTGGCACAACGAATTCACCACCGACATGCAGCACCTGGGGGTCGGCCGTGGCTGACTTCACCCTGACCCATCTGACGTACGCCGGTGCGGGCCTGCCGACGGCCAGCGTGGAGTTCGACCCCAAGTTCACGGTGGTCTACGGCTCCTCCAACACGGGCAAGACCTTCCTGGTCGACTCCATCGACTACATGCTCGGCGGTCATGTCCGTCCCTCGATCCCGCGCGCCGAAGGATACGGACAGATCCTGCTCGGCCTGCTGCTTCCCGACGGCAGGCCTCTCACACTGGTCCGCAAGCCCGGCGGCAAGAGCATTCACGTACACCAGGACGACCTGAGGGAGCTGTCCCACGCCACCCCCGACGCGATCGTCTCGGCCCGCAGGATCCGCAGCCGCCGTGACATCTCGCACTACCTGCTCAGCAAACTGGGACTGGACGACACCTACGTTCGCACCAACGAGGGCGGGAACACCGAACTGCTCAAACTTGCCGACCTGACCCACCTCACTGTGGTCACCGACACCCGCATGATCGATCCGAATCCGCCCTCGCAGCGCACCCGCGGCACCGCGGCCAGGACCACCGCACGCTCGGTCATGAAACTGATGCTGACCGGAGAGGACGAGCCCCCGGCGACCAAACTCCCCAATGCTGCTCAACGGCGCGTTCAGCGGGGCAAGATCAACCTGATCGATTCGCTGGCACTGGACCTGCACGCCAAACTCTCCCGCGACCAGACCCCCGACGAGCTGCGAGATCAGCTGGCCCGGTTAGAGGACAGCCTCAACGATATGGCCCGCTCGCTGGCCGGTGAGTCCGAGCAGCAGGCCCGCGCCGTCGCCGCCCGTGCACACCTGGCCGAGACGGACGCCGAGCTGGAGGCACGCCTGGGTGAGGTACTCGACCTGCTGGGGCGATTCGACACCCTGCGTCAGCAGTACGAAACAGACCTCGCTCGTCTGGAGATGGTCAGCGAGGCGGGCAATCTGCTGGGCTACTTCCAGGTCGGCCGCTGCGTCTTCTGCGGGGCGGACCCCGAACACCAGCAGGCTCAGCACGGCCATCAGGAGACCACCCAGCTGCACGAGGCCGTGCTCGTCGAGTCCGCCAAGACGCACTCTCTTCTCGCCGACCTCCGGCTGACCATTGAGGGGCTGGAGGGCCAGCGCGACGAGCTGGCCGAACGCCGCACCGCCCTGAGCGCGCAGGCGGCCGAGGCCGACCGGGCCCTGGCACAGATCGAAGCCCGACTGGCCCCTCTCCGCGAGGGGCTGGAGGACACTGTCGACGAGCGACTGCGTGTCGAACGCGACTTGGAACTGCGGGCCCGGCTCGATGAACTGGAAGAGCACCGCTCCCAGCTGGTGGCCCAGGGCGCCCTGCCGTCCAAGCGGCGGGAATCCCTGATCGCGGGCAGAATCCTGTCGTCGTTCGACGAGCTCTTCCAACGCACCCTGGATTCCTGGCGGATCCCCGACGTGGAAGGCGCTGGCTACGACCCCTACAGCGGGGACGTCAGTGCCGGCGGAACGGCGCGCGCCGGCCACGGCCGGGGCATGCGCGCTCTGCTGCACGCCGCGTTCTCCATCGCCCTGGCCCGCTACTGCCTGGACCGCAGACTCCCGCATCTCGGCTTCCTCGTCCTGGACTCGCCCCTGGTGACGTACAAAGAGCCGGACTTTGACGCCGACCGCATCCCCCCGAACGTGATCGACCATTTCTACCGCTCATTCCTGGCCTTCCCCGGCCAGGCCATCGTCGTCGAGAACGCGACGCCGCCCCCAGACGTCCTCGAGCATGCACGGATCGTCACTTTCAGCGGCAGCGGAGCTCGCCCCGGCTTTTTTCCCGCGCGTCCCAGCACCGCCAACCGGACCTGAGACGCACCGAACCCGCAGGGAGTGAAGCCCCGAATGGCCCGGCATGCCGATACCGTGCTGACCGGCTGGCCCCGAGGTGGAACGGCGGCATACCAGGTGCCCTCAGCGCCGCGAAGCCGTCACGGGCTTTCTGCCGACCACCACGCACGGAGAACAACGGGCAACCACCCGAGCGGCACGCTCACGGTAGCGGCCCTGGGTCCGGGGCCTTTCAGGCATCGGACCTTAGGCCGTCGCCCCGCGGTTGGAACCTCCACGCCTCCGTTGCTGCGGGGATGGGCGACCTCACCAACGGCCGACTCGCCCCCCTCGGCGGTGCTAAATGTTCCCTCTCGCTTGCGGGGGATCCTGAGGGCATGTGTCAGGCAACAAGCAGGTGGTCCATGAAGGACAAGTAGCGACCCACGTCTGCGGCCCCCTGTTCTCCAGACTTCGTTATGTCTCATGAGACACGAAAGGCCCTAGACGGGCCCATTGAGCGGCTGCGTAGCGCCCTGTACGCGGCCCTGTCGGGCGACTGCGTAACGACATGATCGCCAGGACCGCCCCGTGCGATGCGATCAGAGCTCCTGAGACACGTGGGCAATTCCGTATGATCGAGCGATAGGCAGATCGCTCCTGTGTTGCATTTTCGCAAGGGGCTCAGCAACGGGTAGGGCGGGGCCGCGGTGCCACGATCGGACGTTCTTGGGGTCTCCGCTGCCGATGCGGATCAGGCGGCAGCTGCACGCGGCTACGAGGTTTCCCCGTTCATGACGCGGACGGCCCAAGCCGCCGATGCGGTCTGCCCGTGGCAGCTGATCGGCTTTGCCGATGACGGTGGAACCGAGCGCGCCGCTGTGGCCTGGATCATCGCGGACGCGCTGATGTCCAATCGTGCCGGGCATTCACGCGCCTATCAGTGGTGGCGGGATGCAGTGCTTGCGGCCAAGCCGCTGTCGGGCGATGAAGCCCGCCTGGTCAAGCCCTTTGTGCAGCCGGTGTTCGGGCTGCCTCCCACGGGCACGGACGCCGACGATCACGTGCCCGGCCATGTCGGGGAGTGGCTGTGGTACCTGCTGACCCGCGAGGAGGACGTGACCGGCCATGAGCTGGCCCTGCTGGAGCCGCCCAGCTGGAGTGTGACCGAGGGAGGCGCGGACGGATTCGCCGTCCACCGGATCGCGGCCGCAACCGATACATCGTTGATCTTCAAATTGTGGGAGATCAAGAAATTCACGGGCAGCGGCTCGGTCAGCGGCACGATCACGTCGGCCGCAACCCAGCTGGCCCGGCGTGGAGAGGAGTACGTCGCGAAGATCTCGTGGGCGAACTCCGCCCTCCCCGGAGATCTCGGCCTGCTCATGAGCGAGCTGACCGAACTGTGGATGCGCGCCGATCCCCGCGGCGGGGCCGGCGTGAGCGTGTCGACCAATACGGCCAGTACACCAAAGCGCTCCGCCTTCTCCCAAGTGCCTACCTATCTCCCTAATCTGGTGCACCCAGGTCAGCTGCGCGGGTTGATCGTCGCGGTCGAGGACTTTGCCGCATTCGCCTCCCAGGTGAGGGGGTACCTATGGAGCGCACTCTGAACCTGCCCGCGCTGCGCGACGCACTCGGACCGCCCCAGCCCGATGCCCTGCCCAGCCCGGAGCAGCTGATCCGCCTCATCGCCGATATCGAGGTCGGGGCGATCATGAACCGCTTCGTCATCGACGACCAGGTGCTGACCACGGCCTGGTATCTCCACGGCGTGTGTGCCCTGTCCGAGGCGGCCGAGCTGTACACGCCCACCCGTCAGCGACACGCGTTCGCGGTGAGTGCCCACATCTTTGATCTCGCGCTCGCCGGTACGGCGCGAGCGCCCGCAGAGCAGCTCTCGCTCGCCTTTGCCGCGCAGGTGGGCTACCGGCGCGCCGGCCAGGACCCAAATGCGACGGCCGTCTTTCGCCGCGTGAGCCATCTGTGCCATGGCCGGGCCGAGCTGGCAGGGGTGGATCTCGGCGGTGAACCGCAGGTCACGGTCCGAGACTTCATCGAAACGCTGGCTCTTGAGGCGGGGGTCGCCTTCCTCGGTCTGCAGACCACCGCCGTGCGCACCCTGGTGCGCTACTGGCGGGACGAGCTTGCGTACCTTGCCGAAGAACTGCAGGAACCCGACCTGAGTGGAACGCTGTTCGGCCCGGCCGCAGCGGTGGTCGACGCGGTGGCTGCCATGGCCAACTTCCTTACCTACGGCGCCCGGAACCGGCTGGCCAGGGCCGAGACCGCCTTGCGCAGCGTGCTCAGCGGTGAGGCCGGCTCGGGCGACCTCAACGCCCGGTGGGTCGCGGCCCATCTTCTGCACTTGATCGGAGACCTTGCCGACGGCAGCCTGCACAGCCTTCTGCCCCCGGGTACCCCGCGTGCGGTGGCGCAGGCTTTCACCCTGACATCCCCGCCGGTGCTCACGCTGTGGCCGCCGCAGCGTGAACTGCTCACGCGGCCGGCCGCCAACCCGCTCGATCCCGCAACGGACCGCCTCCTGGTCAGCGTCCCCACCAGCGCTGGCAAGAGCCTCGTCTCGCAGCTCATCATGTGCACCCATCTGGCGACCGTGCCCGGTCGCGTGATCTATGTGTCACCCCTGCGGAGCCTGAGCCGTGAAATGCGCCGCTCGCTGCGCGACCGGCTGCGTGTCCTGGACCGCGAACTCGGCGTGGACACCCCGGACTTTCCCCTCTGGGGAGAGCCCGTCGCCGAGCAGGACGACGACGAGGCGGACATCGACGTGGTCACCCCCGAGCGCCTCATGCACGCCCTGCGCCACGACCCGCAGAACGCGCTGCGCGACGTGACGCTCATCGTGATCGACGAAGCCCACCACCTGGCCCAGGACCAGCGTGGATTCCTCCTCGAAGGCCTGCTGGCCTTCTGCCAGGCTCACCCCGACGCCCCGCGGCTGGTCCTGTTGTCGGCAGCCATCGGCAACGGCGCGGCGCTGGCTCAATGGCTCGACCCCGACGAGCCGGACGTCCTGTTCACCTCCCCATGGCGAGGACCGCGGCGCCTGCACGGACTGCTCACCACCAACCCCCTGTGGGATCAGAAGACAACCGTTGCCAGGCGGTCGAAGACCAAGCCCTGGACGACCCGGGTGCCCGTCTCGGTGCGCATCAGCATCCGTCCCGCACAAGCCGCGCGCATCGCCGAACTGACGACCAGCCACGACGACCCGCTCGGCGAACTCGTCTTCGGCCAGAGCGATCCGAAGGACTGGTCCTCCAAGGACGCAAGGAGCACCCCCGCCTACAAGATGTTCGCCCGCGCCGCGAACTACCTTCTGCCCGCGGGCCCGATGCTCGTGGTGACCAGCACCCGTCAGCTGGCACAGAACACCGCCCGGGCCATGGCAGACCATCTGCCCGAGCACGAGCCGGCCCACCCCCTGGCCGAGGAGCTCAGCGCCCAGCTCGGCGAAGCCCACCCGCTCATCGCTTGCACCCGTCACGGCGTCGCCTTCCACCATGCGGCCCTGCCCACCGACGTGCTGGAGGCTATCGAGGGTGCCCTGCGCAACGACTGCATCCGGGCCGTGGTCAGCACCACCACCCTCACCGACGGCGTCAACCTGCCGGTCCGCACCGTCGTCATCACCGCCGCCCTGAGCGAGGACCAGCGTTCACAGGCCAACGGCGTGCCGGGGCTGGACGCCGCGAAGCTGCTCAACGCCGTCGGTCGCGCCGGCCGCGCGGGCCAGGAAAGCGAAGGGTGGATCCTCCTCGCCCTCAACCGCAAGATAGACGCGAGCGACCACGACCTGTTTACGCCCACGGAGGCGGACCTGGAGGTCCAGTCCGCGCTGACCACCGAGCGGGCCCTGAACGCCCTTGCCGCAGCCGAGGAACTCATAGCCCAGAGCGCAGACGGCGTCCTGGCCGTCGCGCAGTCTCTGGCCAGCGACTTCATCTCCTACGTGTGGTTCGTGCTGGACGCCGATGAACAGCTCGCGGCAGGCAACCCGCTGCAGGCCATCGCCCGGCTCCTGGCCATGCAACAGCTCCCCGACGACCTCAAAACCCGATGGCAACACCTGGCGGAGCAGACCCACCAGCGGTACCTGACCACCTCGCCCACCGCACGCCGCCGGTGGACCACGACCGGCACCAGTCTCAAGAGCTCCCAGATGCTCGACCGGCTCGCCGGACAGCTTGCCGAACGCGTCCTGCGTGATATTGATCCGGAGTCGGTGAGCGCGTGGGACATCATCGAGCCCGACATCCTCACCCTGGCCCAAACGCTGCAGGTTCTGGACGAGGAGCGCGCCTTCGACGTTCTCCTTGAGCTACCCGAAAGACGCCAGGCCTGGGTCTTTCACGACCGGCGTGCCCCGCGTGGGCGCATCCGGGTGCAGGTCGATCTCCAGGAGGCGATGCACGCCTGGATCGACGGCACGCCCATCCCCGAACTCGCCCGCCAGTGGCTTCCCCAGGCCCCCGCCGACTGGGCCCTGGAGCAGACCGTTGCCAACATCAGCGAGACCTTCGAGCACTATCTGTCCTGGACGCTCGGGGCGCTCATCCATCTCACCAACGATCACCTGACCAAAGAGTCGGCTCCCGTGCGCCTGCGTCCCGACACCGCCTGGTGTCTGCGCTACGGCGTTGACACCGAGCAGGCCCTTCACCTTCTCACCTCGGGCATCCACTCACGCACCCTCGCGCACGCCATCGGCCGCCGGGCCGAGGTGGAAGGCGTCGCCCCCACCGGTCTTCGCCGGTGGCTCGCGGACCAGCACATCACCCAGTGGCGCACGCTGTATCAGGCAATTGATCTGGAAATCGACGACCTCATCGAATACGTCCGCACGCGCAGGCGAAGCCTGCTACGCGCCCTGCTGCAGGACTCCTCGGTGGAACTGGCCGTGGACGCGTACGACCGCGACGCCTACCTGCCATGGGAGGCGTTCGAATCCGAGGTGAGCCTGCACTGGCCCGAGTCCGGCCCCGCCGAAGAGATCGAAATCACCGACGCACCGGGAAATTCCCGTGGCCGGGTACGCGCCGGAGACCACGCCGACCTGGTTGCAGTGCTCCGCAGCGGACTGCCGCTCGCCTTCACGCTCCAAGGAGATCAACTCTCCATCTCCCAAGCGGATGTTGAATAGCAGCCAGTGCAGTCACCCGTCTTCCTGCGGCACTTTGGGGTGTCCGCTGGGTCAGCGAGCCTTCCTGCCTGGTGAGTTGACTGCACTGACTCAGTTGACGGGCTCGACTCAGCGAGTCACGGGCCCCTCGGTGTGGCCCGGTGATGCTGGAGACCATCGCCCACCGGGCCACACCCGACGGATCAGCTTTCGTCGTCGTCCGAAATCTTCACCAGGGAGTGCGGCGCGGTCTTGAGCGCGCAGCCCCGGATGTGTTCGGGCAGAGCGCTGAAGGCCTGTGGGTCGTCGGGATAGTTGTTGTAGAGCACGGCGAGGAAGGCTTCCAGGGTGTCCTCGCGGTCCGGCTCCGCCCATCCGGTGCGCTCTGCGATGCGGCGCCCGACGCGATGGCTGATGCCGGAGTGCTGCGTGCCGTCGACCATCTCGTTCCTTCCGATCAGACCGTCCAGGTGTTCCTTGGCCTTCGGGGTGACGAACGCCTCGACGTCCTTGTAGGTGCGGGCCTGGACGTAGGTGCGGATCCGGTCGGGGGAGATGCGATTGTCCTGCAGGTGCGCCACGGTCGTGCCGATCATCAGGTGGAAGTGCTCCAGCGCGTCGGTCAGCCGGTACAGCGCGATTCGTGCCCATTCCGCGTAGGTGTCCGCGTGGTAGCCGTGCATCAACACCTCGCAGAAGTAGCGGTTGATCTCGCTGATGTGGTGGCGCACGAGCAGCGGGAGTTCCGCGGGCAGCGGATCGTCCGCCTTGAGCTTGTCGGGCACGAACTCCTCGTGCTCGACGCGATCGAGGTGCTCCAGACGTTCACGCCGGACGTCGGCGAGATGCGCGGCATACCGGCGGCCGTCCGCCTCGCGGCGGGCCTTCGCCGCCTGCTTGTCACGGTGGTTGGGGTTCATGATGCTCGTATCCCTTCACGCCGCGCACACTGTCCCGTGACCTGGTGCGCGTCGAGGTACGAGCCGGCACCGGTGATCTGCGTCGCTGCCCTGCCACTTTCGGCGCTTGACCGTGTGTCCTGCTCACGGGGCAGAACACACTGGAACCGGGGCCGACGCAGACGGCGGCCCGCATCTGAGCAACGAGCCAGAGCTCCGGGTGTCACGCCCGCGCAGCAAGAGCCCTGCCGGTGGGATGACAGCGCGTCCGATCGGGTGCGGGCGGCGCGGTTTGGAATGTCGGACACCGATCCGCGCTACGAGGCGGCGTAGCGTCCCGCTCGACGCAGCCGCGGAGACCGGCTGCCGGTCGAAGGGCCCACCCCGGACGGGCCCGCCACGGGCCAAAGGGTGCGATACCCAGTCTCCTCGCGAGAGCACCACACCCATGACGGCTTCCCCCTTGTGCTGACCCGGGCAGCGAACACCCACAGGGAGAACTGCCATGCCCTACGTCCGCGACAAGGCCCACCGCACCGCCTGTCGCCAGCTGCTCGGCCTGTCACACAACGATCTCACCCTGGTCCTCGACCACAGCGGCCGCATCGTCCTGGACACCCCGGATGAGGGGCAGCGGGCCTTCCAGGCGATGCTGCACACCTGCCTGTTCAGCCACGACCGAGAGCATCCCTTTGACCGCATGGAGGGCCGGAGCTTTCCCGACCTTCTGCTCTATTTCGACGGCCTCATGCCCCGGCCGGATCGCCTCGTCCTTCGGATGAGCTGCGCCGCCCGCATCGCCCGCTTCCTGCTGCCCACCCAGCGCACCGACGAGGACGGCACGATGGAGCTCACCGGCCTGCCCGGGCTGAGGCTGGAGTCCGTCGGCAAGCGCAGCCTCGTCCTGCGCCATCTGCCGACCGGATCGCTCCTCGAACTCTGTGACACGAGCGGTCAGTTGGGCCGATGGGACCTTGCTCTGTTGGACGAGCCGTTCGAGCGACAGCTCCTCAAGAACGCCCCACTACTCACGCCCACCGAGACGAACCTCGCCCACTACTGGACCCCCGCTGCCTGCACACCTCTGCGCAGTGCCCTGCTGACACGGGCGTATCTGTGGTGGGGCTGCTGGGGCCATGAAGGCGCCACCACCCCGGCCCACCGGCCTGATGGCCGATACTGCGTGCGCTGGGCCAAGGGCCGCACCACCAACGAGATCGGCACGCTGCTCACGGACTCGCCCATCGCCATCACCGGCTCCACCTACACCCCACCGGCTGCCCGAGGCGACCGGGGGGTGCTGCGCCTGGGTGACGGCCTTGTCGAGCTCGACGGCCCCGGCACACGCCCAGACGGCAGGTAGCCGACCCGGTCGGTGCCTCGCCTATCCTTCGCCTGCTCGGGGCCCACGGGTACTGGCAAGGACCCGGCCCCGCAGGTACCTGCCGCCGGACCGTGTGTCGTCTGCGGCCTGGCGCCCGGAACCGTCCGCTCATGAACCAGCTGGAGTTCAGGATCGAGGGCGAGGCGCGATCTGCAGCGCCGTCAGGGTGCTCAGAGCGGTTGCGGTGTAGGGGCACAGGAACACTGGATCGCGCAGCACATCCCGCTCGGGGAGGTGTCCGGTGTGGAGCTTCTTCGGCGCGGTGATCCAGCCGAGCAGGGGAACGTGGCTGGCGTCCATGTCGGCGGACACGGCGTCAAAGAAGTCCGGGTCGGCGGCGCGGGCATCGCCCGGACCGCAGCAGATCAGGCCGTGTACCGGCATGTTGTACTGGTACGGCATGTCCTCGCAGTCGTAGAAGGCCTGCAGATGGCGCTCGCGCAGGAGGGCCGCACTCTGCCGGGGATGCAGCGGCACCTCCCGCGGGACCCTGCCGGAGTCGCCCGCCCGCAGTCGGCGTTCGAGACGGGGCAAGTCCTCGGTGTGGGAGATGGCCAGGAGGGCCTGCGCTGTGGAATGCGGCCGCCACCAACCGGTGTTCAGCGACGGCGGGATACGCACGATGATGTCGAAGTCGCCGCGTACGCGGCCCAGGAGACTCTGCACGGGCTCGTCGATGTAGACGCACTCCACGAGGTGTCCGTGCTCCCGTCCCCGTTCATGCCGCCACAGCTCAACGGAATGCGTGCCCGGCGACGCCGCAGCAGGGCTGACCGCCTGGCCCCCGCCCAGACGCTCACGGCGGACACTTCTGAGGTGGGCCTCACCCATGCGCGTGATCATCACGCGCAGCCCTGCATGCGCCCAGGCCGCGGCGATGGCACCGATGCTGTGGACGGGAAGCGTCACATCGGTGGTGACGAACTGGAGGACCAGCGCCTGGGCGGGTTCGGCAGTACGGCGCCGACGCAGCGCGGCGGTGTATTTGGCGCCATGTCGGGCTTCACCACGTGCGTGCTGAGCATTGGTTGACGACTTGATCGGCATGGCGTTCTCCCGCTGGCAGAGCCACGCCTCTGCCAGCACAACGTCAGGCCGAAATGTCAGGGGGATGCGCGGGCATCGTAAGGCCTTGACCGTCGGCATCCACCCGGCCGCGTGGTGCCGGTGGGGACAGTGAGCGGCAGTACGCGCCTGGCCGCGAGTGAGAAGCTGTTGTCTTTCCGGGCTTGAGGACTTCGTTTCGGCTGGTCAGGCATAGGCTGGTGCCCTTGTGGGAGTGGTGACCTGTCGTGTCGCCGTTCCCGTGGAGGTCGTGGATGCCGTCGGTCGTGGGGCTGCTTGAACAGCGCGAGCTCGTTGCTCGGCGTCGGGTGGACGAGCTGCGGGAGGAGGCCGACCGGATCCAGGCGGAGCTGGCCCTGGCCGAGCGGGACTGGAAGGAATGGGCCATCGCCCGCTCGCGGGTCGGAGAGGTGCTGGACCCGGTCGAGGAGACCGAGCAGGGCCACGACCAGGTCGGCCGGACGGCGCCGAGGGCCGGCGGACGGGGCGAGCAGACGTCGTCAGGGGCGGGAGCCGCGAAGCCCAGGTCACAGGTTCCGGTATGGCGTGAGGGGCTGGACCGGTCGGTGCTGTCGGTGGACTATCAGCGCATTCTTGAGGCCCTCGGGGACCGGCACCGGCTCCATCAAGGGCCGCTGACCTGCCAGGAATTGGCCGTGATGTTCGGCCTGGACGCGGTGCCGGCCAAGGTGGAGGCGCTGCGGTCGGAAGGCGAAACGCCTGGTTGCGCGGGGCTGGCTGGCCGAGCGGCAGGCGGGCCGGTTCACCCTCGCCCAGGGCCCGGCCGGGCAAGGCGGCGCGTCATGAGCAGGGTCATCGACCAGTAGACCATTGCTTCGGCGCTGGTGGTGCGGCGTTCGAAGTCGCGCACCAGACGGCGGGTGCGCATCAGGTGGGCGAAGAGGCGCTCGACGATCCACCGTTTGGGCAGCACCACGAATCCGCGCATGTCGTCGCTGCGTTTGACGATCGCCAGGACCAGCGCGAACGCGGCCAGGCAGTGCTCGACGAGGCTGCCGGTGTAGCCGCCGTCGGCCCAGACCAGTTCCAGCCGGTGGTGCACATCGGCGACCTGCCCGAGCAGCACCTGGGCGGCGATGCGGTCGCCGGTGTCCGCGGCGGTGACCATCACACCCAGCAACAGGCCGAACGTGTCGACCACGACGTGCCGCTTGCGGCCGTTGACGAGTTTGCCGCCGTCGAAGCCCCGGCTGTCCGCCCCGACGACGGCGTCCGCCTTGACCGACTGCGAGTCGATCACACCGGCCGTCGCTGCCGCGTCGCGGCCCAGCATTTCGCGGACCTGTCCGCGCAGCCGGTCATGGAACTCCCTGACCAGGCCGTGATCGCGCCATCGGCGGAAGAACGCATACACCCGGTCCCAGGGCGGGAAGTCCGCGGGCATGGCCCGCCACTTGATGCCGTTGTCCACGAGATACCGGATCGCATCGAGTACCGCCCGGTGGCAGTACGCCTCCGGCCGGCCGCCGCGGCCCCGCAGCCAGGACGGCACCGGCAGCAACGGCCGGACCCGGGCCCACTCCGCGTCCGTCATGTCCGAGGGATACCGCCGAACACGTTCCGGATGATCGGCCGCGTTCCCGAACCGGTGAGCGGCACAATCACACTCCGGTGCAACCGAGTTGAACTCCACCGGCGCGAGCACGTACAACTGCGGCAACAGGGTCTCCTGGATCTCGGTTGGCTTCGCAACCCCGAGCTACCAAGAGGCCCTGTACTCATGCGCGCAGCCAGCTTCGACCACCCGAACGAGACTCCCGTTCGACGCACACACCTCAAGATCGGCACGACAACAGCCACTAAGACTTCGTGAGGGCCTGCCACCGGAAACGCCGGGGGCAGATGGAGCTGACCGTCTGCGCTGGGGATTTCGTGTACGAGCTCGGCGGTCAGGGCCCCTCGCCGGCTACCCCGGCCTGTCAGACGGCATGAGGATGTCAGCACACGGCGAAGCGAGAGTGCCGGTGATACCGCCTTCTCCGCTCCGGGCCTGCGCGGTGCCAGCCCGGAGCGGAGAAGAGGGGAGCGGGAGGACTCAGTTCCAGGTGATGAGGACAGCGCCGTCCTGGCCGGCCTGGCCAGCCTCGCCGCCGGAGCCCGAGGCGCCGGCTTCGCCGTCGACGCCACGGCCGCCGGCGCTGCCATTGCCACCCTGGCCTTGCGGGCTGCCCGGCGTAGTGTTGGCGCCACGGCCGCCCTTACCGCCGTCCCCGCCCTTGCCGAAGCTCATGCCCTGGGCGTGATGGCCGGGTGCACCGGCGGTCGTGCTGGCAGTGCCGGCTGTGCCGGGCAGTCCGCCCGGACCGGCACCGCTGCTGGTGGCTTTACGGCCGTTGGCCCCATCCTCTCCGGCCCCTCCGTTGTTGCCGGTGGGACCGTGTGCACCCTTCACGACCGTGACCGCGCCGACGCTGTAGTTGGTGTTGCAATGGCCCACGCGCCGCTTGCCCTGGTCGCCGGGTGCGGCGCCTCCTGCCCCGCCCTTGCCGCCCGCGCCGCCGTCTCCGCCGCTGCCATGCGAGGAGCCGTAGCTGCCGGCGTTGCGCTCGGTTGGCCCCTTACTACCGCCGCCCCCGCTGTTCCCGTCAAAGGCGGGCACGTTCCAGTAGCCGTTGCTGACCACGGAGTACCCCGTAGGGTCGAGGAGATCGCGGGTGGCGCCGTCCTTGCCGTTGCTGCCGGGGCGACCGGCTGTCCCGTCGCTGCCGGAGTTGTCATATGCGCCGCCAGCGCCACCCGCGCCGCCGGCACCGCCTTGCTCACCGCCTCCACCGGCCCGGCCCGTCCCCACCCAGATCTTCAACTGGTGGCCGCCATCGCCTTGCAGTTTGAGGGTGCAGCTGACGAAGGAACCGGCATCGCCGCCCCCACCGCTGCCGCCCCCACCGCCGCCGCCTCCACCGCCGCCCCCACCGCCGGCGTGGTGCCTGCCTCCGCCTCCGCCTCCACCGCCGCCTGCGCCTCCGGTGCCGCTGCCGCCGGCACCGCCGCCGCCCCCACCGCCGGGCCCCCAGACATAGACGGTGACCGCGGTCATCCCGTCCGGAACCGCGAACGTGTGCTGGCCAGGTTTCGTGAAGAGCTCGCTGCCCGCGGCGTGCGCGGGAGGACTGACCACCCCGGTCAGCGCCAAGGCCATGCCGGTACTGACCGCGATGCTCCTGATCCGATGGCTGGACATCTTCACAGGCCACCCCCCATTCCTGCGTCATGGAACGCTCTGTTCCGCTGCCATTACAGAGGGCGCTGTGAGCTGCGGGAACGGCAGGCGGGCGAGGTTCACTCGATGGAGCACATGGGCGGCTGTCATAAGCCAAGCCGATGTCTATATCCGGCCAAGCGGCATGACCGGAGCCGAAGCCCTGGTGGTAAGGACGGCTATTCGTGAGGGGCGAATAGGCCGCCGCCTGAGGCCCGGCGCCGATCCGCTCGGAGGGACGAGCTGACGAGGCCAGCATCACCCTTCTGTTCCCGGGCCCGGCTAGGGTTCGGGCTGTGCGCAACGGAGCATCGGCCCCAACGACATCGCAGGCCATCAAGAGCATCAGGATCGTGTCACCCCATCAGGGACGGCATGCCCGAATAGCTCGCCTCAGCTGGGCGAAGGATCCCCAGTCCGACGATGCGAGCCTCTACATCGAGCCGTACATAGGCGCCGGCTGGAGCGCAATGGGGCATTCCGCCGCCGAGCTCGCCCCGAGCGCGACGACAAGCCTGACCGCGCAGCGGGTCTATCCCAACGCGAAGTTCGGCGATGCCCAGCTCTCGTTGCACCACAGCGGGCAGACCCACGTCTATGCCGGCCCGCATCGTCGGGAGTTCCGCCTTCCACCGGTGCAGGGTGCCCGTCTCGACGACCCAGCGGGCGGCCACGTTGCCACCATCAGCTGGGCGACCTTGGACGGACTCCCAATGCCTGACCGCCCGCTGGTCTTCACCGGGCCGAATATCGACCTGGTGGTGCCGGCTGACCCGCACGCCGCCAGGATGTCCGTCGTCCTCTACTCCGGGACCGACCAGGACGCGATGGAGGGCCGGCATTCGTTTCTCAAGAACAATCCGCTGCTGCGGATGGACCGCCTGGGGATGCCCACTCCGTTGCACTTCGGCTTCCGCTGCCGTGTCATTCCCGGCCAGCGCCAGGACCCCCCGGGAGTATTTGTTGCTGGCGGATGGGGGCCTGGTGCCTCACAGGAGGACGCCGTGCCTACCGCGGCGGTGTGGGTCGGCCTGTAGGTGAGCCCTGCACCAGGGCATCGCATGCTGCATGGCGGGACGAATTTCCTTGAAATGGCTGGTACTGGCAGTGATTCAGGAGAGACGAGTAGCTTTCCGGCATGTGGATCAGGCTCGGCGTGGCCGGTAAGACGAGGATGCTGGATAAGGTGTCGATGCATTTCCTTGCGCCAGTTGGTCAGCCTGCTCTCCCTATTCCCGATGGTCTTTCCCACCGTCACCACCCGTGTGGTGGTTTCGAGCGGTAATCACTTTCCCCGCGGTGCCAGGGTAGACGGCGGGCTGGTGGGTCGACTGGTGGGTACTTGTGAGTGGGGGCGGCAGCACCGGTTCTGTATGGGTGTACAACACAGTGGCGAAGATGCTGGTACCGGTTTCTTTACTTGAGGAACAGTTGCAGACCACCAAACCGCAGTCAGGAGAATGAGACCGGCTGCTACTACGAGAAGAGTTGCAACCTTGTATAGAGTGAATCGGAGGGGGATCTTATTCGGCTTCCCCGTGGTCTGCCCGCCGTTCTTCAGAAACTCGCGTCTTGCCAGCGCGTAGTCAGCCGCGCTCCATGACAAGCCAAGGAAGAGGCCGGCAAGTACCGCACAGGTCACGAATGCTGCCCGCAAGTAGCGAGAGCTTTCAGTAAAGGAATCCTTGGCGATGTCTCCAAAGAGAATTAGCCCACCCAGGGTGCCAAATGCGCCCAACGCCAGTGCAGCCAGGCGTTTGTCCGCGAACTGCTTGGCATCCTGCTGAGGAGCGGCCATCACGCCTCAACCTTGAGGCCAGAAGTGCCACGCACTGTTCATGAAACCCACAAAGAAGTCCACCGCATCTTTGACCTCAGACCAATCAAGCTCGGGTTCTCGGAATTGCACTCGCGCCCCCGCCGCAATTGCCACGTTGGCAATGAAGAGCTCAACTGCGTGGTCTGGGGCGCCCTCCCTGCCCCGTTTTTGGTCGACGGCACGCACCGCCAACTCGATCGTTGGGTAAATCTCCTCAGCGGCAACTTCAAATCCGACCCGGCTGAGAAATTCCAAGCCGCCTTGAAGTCCGCGAGCCACTGGTTCTCTCCCCGAGAATGCCTCGGACATCACTCCTCCAGCGCTTTATATTACTTCTCTCCCTTGAACCTTCTGTTCCAGCCTATGCATGCGGCACAGGGTTTCACGATCGACACAAGGAGTTGCGTCCGATTGGATGTCCACCTGGGATGTGCCTGTCCCATGCGAACGGCGGGCAATGCTGCCTGTTCGAGTCTGCACTTGGGATCGCTCTCGCTGTCGGTAGCTACAGGTGTTTATGAGGAGTTGAGTAGCCCCTGGGGCGTCGTAGCCGGGGGGTGATGCCGATAATGACGGCTATTCGCCAGGTGTGAGTGGTCCGTCAGGATGTTTCAGAGGGGCGTAGGCGAGGTAGTCGGTGCCAGCGCGCTCCGCGTAGCGACTCGCTGTCTTCGGGCTGATACCCAAGGCGTCCGCGAGGACAGATGGCGGGGCCTCGCGGACCATCTGCAGCCAGGAGCGTGACCGGGTGGCCAGGGGGCGGATTCCAAGGGCGCGGAGTCTGTTCGAGACGCTGTAGATGTGCATCGGGCGGCCGGGCATGAAGCCGGGGAACAGCAGTTGAGAGGTCGGGTTCGCAGCAGTGTTGAGGCCGGGGCGGGCCGCCAGATGGACGCGAATCACGGTTGCTGCCGGCTCGGGGACGTTCAACCATTCAGAACCGAAGGTGACCTGGAGCCCGTCGGGGCCATCGCGTAGTTGGTCGGTGCGAAGTTTGACGATTTGTGCGAGCGGCTGACCGAAGAGTACGAGCATTAGGCCGATAGCTCGGTGGGAGGCGGGCAGGGTGTCATGGAGCAAGAGTGTCCGCAGAGCGGTTAGGTGCTCTTCCTCGCTGGTCAGCGGGCTGTTTCGGTTCGTTGTGACTGGAACGGCGATGTGGCGGACGAGCCGTTGTCTGATGGCCCAGTAGAGGAAGTTGTTGGCGTGCTGGCGGGTGGTGGTGCCAGCACCGAACCACGCGTCAACGTCATGTTGCGTGCACTCGCGGAGCTGGCGTCCTCGTTGACCGAGCCAGTCGAGGAACTGGATGGCGACGGTGGTGTGTTGCTTCGCCCGGAGGAAGGCGCCCGCGGTCACGGGCGCCGTGCGGGACTGATCTTCCAGCCGCCGCTTCAGGTGCCAGCGTATGTAGCGTTCGATGAGCCGACGGTGGCCGACGTCCTCGATCGCGTTGAGCTTGGGTATGGTCCAGAGGTTGAAGGCCGCAAGGTGCTCGTCCCGTGGGGGCAAGCAGCCATGAGTGACTAGCAGGCCGCGGATGTATTGGACCGTCCGTGAAGAGGGCAGGCCGTCGAGGGCCTGGTGGCTGAGGTCAACGGTGCCGTGGGCCAGGGATCGCAATAGCTCCCGGACACGGGGGTTCTGGTAGAGCCAGGTACAGCCGCTGTTGGGGCGTGGCATGTCGATGATGGCCCGGGCCAGCGGTTGCAGGAGTTCGGGAATGGAGCCGTCCGGGCCAGCGAGGAGGGTGTGGACGGCGTCGCTGAGCAAGCATCGCCAGCACACGGCTTGGTCAGTGGTCATGGCCTCTTGGCCGCAGCGTTTGCACCGGACATCGAGGGGGACGTCGCAGCATCGGACGCAAACGGGCTGACCCGCCGTGTCGAGGCCAGGGAGGATTCCCTGGTGGTCACACTGAGCGCAGGTGCCCTGCCGCAGGCGTGCGGCTCGGACACAGTAGAGACAGACGGTTCCCTCGGGCCACTTCGCGGAGCGCGGGTAGCACTGGCCGCATCGGACGCAGGCGGGCCACCGGCTCGGGTCGGAGACGTGCTTGCGTGGCCGGGCCACGGTCAGTCCTCCAGGATGCGGGCCCGCTCGGGCCTGAAGTCCGGCTTGAGGTCGATGACGGCGGCCTCATCAGCGGTCCACTTGCGTCGGTCGGCCTCGACGTAGGGCTCGATGAGGTCCCCGGGTGAGCAGGCGAGGATGTCGCAGAGGGCGGCGAGGACGGGTAGGGAGAGCCGTTCAGGACGGTCGGTGACCAGTCGGTAGACCTGGGCGGTGGACAGGTTGACGCCACGCTCGCGCAGGAGCGGGATCAGCTCGGTGGTCTTCCAAATGTTGTGGGCGGCCATGATCCGCCGCAGGTGCCAGTGGTAGCTCAGCCGTCGGACCATCAGATGCCCTCCTTGCCGGTGGCGTCGAGTGCCCGGCCGATCGTCCCGTCAAGCACCCGGCGCAGGGTGCGGGTGCGGAAGTCGGAGGACACTGAGGTGTAGAGCGAGGTGGTGGAGGCGTAGGAGTGCCCGACCTGCTGCTGGACGAACAGCGGGTCGTAGCCGGCCTCGATGAGGTGCGTGACGTAGGAGTGCCGCAAGCAGTGCAGGCTGAGTTCGGCGGGCAGACCAAGCGCGTCCCGGTAGGTTGCGAAGCGGTCGCTAAGGGCGCCCATGTCCAGCTGGCGGGAGCGCTCGCTCGGCCACAAGGCTGTGCTTCCCGCGGCCGTGTCAAACAGCTCCCGGTAGCCGTCGAGCCACTGCTGCATGACCTTCACCGACCAGGGAAAGACGGTGAGGACGCTGCGGCGCTTGGGCGCGGAGCCTTTGGATGCTTTGCCCCAACGGACGTAGACGACGCCCAGGTCGCCGAACTCGGGGGCGTGCGGGTTGCGGCCGAAGTCGGCCAGTTCCAGTTTGATCACTTCGCGGCGGCGCAGTCCCCATGCATAGGCGGCCTTCAATGCCACCGCGTCGCGCATGGCGGTCAGCCAGCCCTTGCGGCCTGAAGCCCGGGCGGCGGCCACCTGGTCGTCCGCGTAGTCGAAGAGCCGCTGCAGTTCTGCCTTGGTAAGCGCTCGGCGTTGCGGCCTGCCCTCATAGTCGGCGGCGTGGACCGCGGTGTTCCACTCGAAGAACACCTGGGCGGGGTGGGTTCCGAACAGCCGCTCGCTGACGGTCGTCCACTGATAGCGGGGGTCGGCCGCGTACTCCAGGAAGAGGCGCACGTGACCCTGGTAGCTGCGAATGGTGGACAGGGCCCGGTCCTGGCCATCGCTGCGGAGGTGGGCGGTGAACTCCTCGACATCCTGAGGCCGCCAGGTCCACGGCCACTCATTGGTGAACCGCTGGAAGCGGCGTACCGCCGCCAAGCGATCCTCAACTGTGGTCTTGGCCAGGCTCCGGGCCAGTTGCTGATCACGCCAACCCGCGAGCATGGCCTCGAAGGCCTGTGCTTCCGGGTGCAGTAGCGGTGTACCGCCCACCACGAACAGCGACGGCGCTGCACCAGGCACATTCCAAGACGAACCGCTCACCACCAGCCCCCAATACGCCGCGAGTAGAGCGAACGAATCGTTCATTAGATGAGAACGAGCGGGGGCACGGGCAGGTCACGCTGCCTGCTGGAGCACGCTGACCTCAAGCTTCAGCCGGCCGCCAACTCGGCCATCAACCGGAACTCGCCTGCTCACCAGCGCCCTCGCCCGGGAGACCGAGTTCTCGCAGCAGATGCAACTCACGGCCGTTTCTCTCGGATACAGCCGCATATCCGCGCCGAGTTGCCGCCAGGGGGCGAGGCGCGACCGTCAAGTAACAACCCGAGAGCCGCCGCCCAGCACCATGCAACCGAAGGTCTTGCCCTCGCACGGATGGTCAACCTCGGTGCCCCCGGCCGCGATCACCCGATCGGGACTCCCGTTCGACGAACACCGCTCAAGATCGGAAAGACAACAGCCACTGACACCGTAGCGGCAGATGTGCCGTCCACCGGGGATGCGTGATCAGCAGGCGCGGCGCGCGCCAGCGCTGCGTCGTCTTCGGCGGTCTGCCGGGTGAGGCTGCGGCGTGCACCGGGGAGTTGGGGCTCACGGTTCAGGCCGGGTTGTCGGGGTGCTGGTTGATCCAGGCCAGGCCGATGGGGTCCAGGTGGTGGCGGGCCCGGGTGACGGCGACGTACGCCAGGCGGGCTTCTGCCTCATCGACGGGCTGGGGAACGGGGTGGCCCTGGGCGTCGACCTCATCGGTGTCGGCGGGCGGCGTGAAGTCGGGTGCGATGCGTACCCGGGCCCATTCCCGGCCCTTGGCCTTGTGGGCGGTGGAGACGGTGACTTCGGCCGCGTCTTCGGGAACGAGTCGGTCGACGGTTTGCAGGATGGCCTCCGGGCCGTGCTCGTCGACGAGGTTGGCGAAGGGCTGCAGGTCGCTGCCGGCGGGGTCGTGCTCGGCGTAGTCGCGCAGCGCCGTCCAGGTGGTGAACAGCACGAGTTCGGGGTGGTGGGCGCGGCGTCCCTGGATGAGGTCGCGGGCGGCCCATGCCAGGGCGCGCAGGGAGTCACCCCCGCCGACCAGCGCCGTTGCGATGCCGGCGGCGATGAGTGCGAGGACCTCGGTCATCGCGCCGATGTTGGTCCGACACAGGACTGCATCCGGGCGCCCGGCGCCGGATCCGATCGTGGTGGGAATGTCGGATGTCCCGGTCAGCCGGATGGGAGCGTTGCTGAGGGTGAGCCAGCGGTTGGCCTCCGTGGCGAGCGTGGGGCCGAAGCGGAAGGAGCGGGTGAGCGTGAGGTGCTGGCCGGTGAATCGCGCCATCACATCCCGGGCGCCGCGCCAGCCGTAGATGGCCTGTGCCGAGTCACCGACCATGACGATCTGAGTGCGGTCCTGCTGGGCCAGGACGATCTGCTCGAGGACGGGGTTGGTGTCCTGGGCCTCGTCCAGCAGGAGGAAGTCGCCGTGCAGGACGGGCTCGGTCAGGGCCCACATCTTCAGGTAATGGTCGTGCTCGAAACGGACCGCGCCGCCGTAGGGGTCCTGAAGATCGGTCCACGCCTTCGCCGCGTACGGCAGGATCAGGTCGGCCAGTTCCGCATGGTCCTCGTCGTCCAGGCCCCGCAGGCGCGGAACGTGATGGTGGGCCAGTTGCATGTCGGCCGACTGGCAAAAGCGGGTGACCGTCCGCAGCGTGGCGTTGGACAGCGTGGCCGGCATCAGCCCCGCCCGGCCGATGTAGGCCGGGGTGTTAAGGCCCAGGTCCTGCCCGATCCGCCAGCCAGGCCGCCTAGGAGCATTCAGGCGGCCGCGGAAGCGGTGGCCGAGCGCGGCGTAGGCCAGCGAGTGGGCCGTCTTGCACTGGACCGCCGAGGGAAAGCGGGCGGCGGCGTCCAGGGCGATGGCCCGGTTGAAGGCGAGGTATCGCCCACGCCGCAGCGGCATCTGTTCCGTGAGGAAGACGAGCGTGGACGTCTTGCCTGTGCCTGCGCCGGCCTGGATGGCGAGATGGCCACCGCTGCGGAACGCCTCCAGGGCGGCGGTCTGTTCGTCGGTCGGGGAAAAGGGCATGGAACAGATCTCTCCGGAAGCTCGAAGCCCACGCCACAGACACGTGGGCGCAGGGAAAGGGCCGCACCCTGGGCAGGTGCCGGAGTCAAAAAGTGCCAACGCATCCGCCCGTGTCTTACGTACGCGCCGCCCGGTCCGCCCGATGCGGTGACAAGACGGCGACAAGAATCCGAATCCAGGACGCATGCACGAGAGTGCCATCACGTTCGGGTGGCCGACGGGCGGCTGTGCTCAGGCGTCGGACATCGGAGGTTCGTGTCCCGCGCACAGCGGATCCAGGAGCTCGCCCAGCGGGATGGAGAAGGCGTGGGCGAGAGCGTGCCAAGTGGCGAGCGTGCCGATCGTGCGGCCCTGCTCGATCTCGATCAGCGTCCGGCGGGACAGACCGCTGTGCGCAGCGAGCTCGTCATAGCTCCACCTGCGCTGCGCACGCAGGCGAGCGAGAGAGTGCCTGAGTGCCGTCGGGTCGGGCTCCGGCGGCGGGATGATCGTCACGGATCTATCCGACGGTGCAGACCCCTGCCCCGACAGTGCAGACCTCTGCCCTGTTTGCGTCGGTACGGACTGGCTCCGGTAGGGCAGGGGTCTGCACTACGGTGTCTGCGCCCGGAGCCGCCCGGACGCAGGGTCGGCGGCTGACTGCTCACGGCTTGGAGGACCGATGTCCATGGCCCTGTCCGCACGCGCCTGGACCGTCACGATCAGCAGTTCGGCGGGGCGGCCCGTGCTGACGTGCAGTGCCTGCCCGCAGTCGTTCGTGGCCGTGGGGGCTGATGGGGTCGTGCAGGTCCGCCGGCATCTTGCGGGCCACCTCGTCGAGTCCCGGCTGCCGGCGTACTTGCGTACCTGCCAGTGCCGGGAGAAGGCCTGTGTGTGGCACGGGCGCCAGGGGCCCTGTTCCGGTCCTCTGCGGCTCCTGCTGATCCGG
Organism: Streptomyces cellostaticus; assembly: GCF_001513965.1. GTDB lineage: Bacteria > Actinomycetota > Actinomycetes > Streptomycetales > Streptomycetaceae > Streptomyces > Streptomyces cellostaticus. The sequence continues at coordinate 159,290 of NZ_KQ948033.1, forward strand.
GCGGACCGCGGCCTCACCTGGCACCTTGCGGATGCCTGCGCTGCGTGCGCCGCCGCGATCCCCTGCGCCGCCACCGTCCCCGAACCCCCGCAGGACGCGGCCGTCCGCCATGTGCGGGCGCCCTCGGGTGAGGCAGTTGCGGACCTCACGTGTGAGCCCGTCGAGTGGGTGGAGGCGCTGTGAGACGGAGGCCGTGTTCGCCCGGCGCGTCTGCAGACACCCCGCCGCGGTGCTGGCTCTGGCCCGGGAGGGGCGGGTGGCCAGGGTGTGGGAGAGAGAGGTTCACGTTCGTCTGCCCGCGGGAGCGTGATCAGGCCAGAATCGGCAGGTGCCTTCAGGTGCTGCCGTGCTCCCCTAGCCTTGAGGGCTGATCATCGCCGTCGTGGCCAGGCCGCCTGGCGCGCCAAACTGGAAGGGGTGCACGGGCATGGACGGGGGACGCGGCGCGGCGCGGGGGTTTCACTACCAGTACCTGCGCACCCTGGAGCGGCTGGTTGCGGTGATCGACGATCCGGAGGTTGCGTGCGTCCGGGTGGAGGGCCCGCCGCCCGGTGACACGGTGGTGGACAAGGTCGATTTCGATGTGGTGGGCGCGGACGGGACGGTGCGTGAGGCGGTTCAGGTCAAGAGCCGGGTCGCGGGTGGTTCCATGAGCGGTGCTCTGGCGCTGGGCGTCCTGTTGGACATGCTCAACGGCAGTCAGGAGGCGGGCCGATACTGCCTGCTGACCAATGCCCGCCCGGGGGCCAGGGGGGACCGCCTCGAAGAAGTCCTGTCCGCAAGGTTCGAACCGCACATGCTGCTCGACACCCTGCTGGAACTCTTCCACGACGCGCCCCAGCGCCGCGACCAGCTGACGAGGCTGAGCGCCGACGGCCTTGCCCGGCTGGCTCGCTGCCGCCTCGAGTTCGACGCGCGCGATGACAGCGAGATCCTCGAAGAACTGCGTAACTGTCTGCGCGGCATCCGCAATCGCGCGCATCAAGGGCTGGGGGACGCATCAGCCGGGCTGCTCACCGGATACCTCATCTCCGAGATCCATGGCCGCGCGGCCGATATGACCGGCGAGTCGGCAGCCTTCTCCCTGGCCGAGCTGCGCAGCCTGATCCTTGTTGATGCGCAGACGTTGGCGCAGTCGATCGGAACCCGCGACTGGGGCACCATCGCGGGAAAGATCCCGGCTATCCCCGACGTGCGTCGGCCTCGCCTCATCGAGCCGCTGCTCGCCGCTTTCCCCGCCACGCACAAGCAGCCGACGCGACGGGCAACCCTCGTGGGACCGTCGGGAATCGGCAAGTCCAGCGCCGCTGCCCTCTACATCGCCGAGCGGGCCGACGCCTACGACTTCATCGGCTGGATCGACTGCGAGACGACAGCCTCAACCCATGGCTCGTTCCTGCGGGTACTGGACGCGCTGGACCCCAACGCCGCCGCTCGCCCTGAAGCCCGGCCCGAACAAACGCAGCAGGCGGTGCAGCGCGCCCTGGGCCGACTGCCCGGCCGCTGGCTGCTGGTCTTCGACAACGTGGCCGTGATGCGGCAGGCCGAGCCGTGGGTACCCACAGCGAGCCGGGGCGATGTCATCGTCACCACGCTGAACGCGGCCACCAACCTGGGCCCCGGCGAGGTCGTACACGTATCGGCCATGGAACGCCCCGAATCCGTCCAGCTCCTGACCCGACGTCTTCACCTGGACGATGCCGACGAGGCCCCGTGGCAGGGCGCACTGGACCGGCTGGCACGCGAACTGGGCGACTGGCCCCTGGCCCTGGAGCTCGGCGCCGGCTACCTCTATACATGCGGGCTCGGACTCGACCAGGTCGACCACTACCTCAAGGCCCTCAAGCTGCGCTCCTACGCGGATGAGGAGATGGTGCCGCTCGGCTATCCCCGAAGCCTCGCGGCCGCCCACACCATGTGCATCGAACAGATCGAGGCACGGATCCGGCCCGGCACGGTCCTCGATGTCGCCGCCGTGGCCGTGCAGATGTTCTATGCGGCCGCCTACCTGGCCTCCCAGCAGATCCCCGCGCATCTCCTCCTCGCCGCGGCGATCAGCAGGGTCGAGGACCTCGACGCCAAGCACCGCGGCCCCGTGCTCATTCCCCCGGAGACGGTGAACATCGGTGAGGCGCTGCGCGAGCTGGCCCGCTTCTCACTCATCAAGAACGATCTCCCCTTGCCGCCCTCGTACGGCGAGACGATGCCCGGGGCCGACCGCTCTCTGTCCGTCAATACGGTCAGTCAGGAGCTAATGCGAGAACGCCTGTCGAGGCACCCGGCGCAGGCCACAGCGGTCGATCAACTGGCCGGGCACATGGAGCGCTGGCTCACTGGCCCCGTGCAGCTGGGCGAGTTGGAGCGGGTACGCGTCATGCAGTCGCACGCCGAGATGCTCCTGGAACACATCGACCGCCTCGACCTGCCGAGCGAACGCGCGGCCCTCATCTGTGGAAACCTTGCCGCGCCCTACTACCTGCAGGGGGACGTGGTGCGAGCCGAGGAGCTTTACCTGCGAGAGCTCGACTTCCTGGCGAGAGCTGGCTCGGACAATGACGCACTCGTCGTTCAAACACGGTTTGCTTTGGCTGTCATGCGCATCCAGGTTTATGAGCTCGGCAATGACAGACGCCCGACGCTGAAGACCACACTGGAAGAGGCGGTAGCTCATCTGGAGTTCGTCCTCTACCAGGCGCAGTCATGGGTGTTCGAGTATCCCAAGGCCGCCATGAAACTCGCCATCGACTCGCGGCTGCTGCTCCAGGGATCGAGCGTCCCGGAGGCCCTGTCGCCACGGCTCGCGCTCCTCGCCGAGGCCTTCACGGACCTGGAGTCGAGAATCGAGCCGACTCCCTACGCCGCGCAATACGGAGCACTGGAGCAGGCAGAGGACTGCTTGCGCAACAACCGCCACGCCGAAGCGGAATCGTACTGCCGAGGGCTGCTGGATCAGGGGGTATCGGGGCCACTCGAAGTGGAGACCCGGCGCCGCCTCGTCGAAGCCCTGGCCGGGCAGGCGAAGTGGGACGAGGCGATTAGCGAAGTCACCTACTGGCAGGACGATGCGATGGCGCCACGACTCTTCCGGCACGCCATCGTCGATCTGATACGCAATGTCTGCGTCAGCTGCGCCGAGGCCTTCGCCGAGGGTGATGCCGGCTCGCTGCGACTCTTGGACCACGTGGTTGACTGGCCCCATCTTGATGAATTCATCGTCATGGGATCCGACGCCGACAACCGCGCCATCACCAGCGCCCGCGCGCTGCGCGACCTGATCCGCAAGGCACTTGGGGGATAGACCGGTCGCATCGCCCGGATCGCCGAGCGGCTTGGCACCCGCCGGACCATCGCCACCGGACTGACCGTCATGGCCCTGGGCTGCGTGATCCTCAGCCTGGTGCCAGCCTCTACGCCCGTCTGGCCCCTGGCCCTGCTTCTGATCCCGGTCGGCGTCGCCGACCGCTGTTCATGCCGCCGACCACCGCCCTGCTGCTATTTAGAGGTCATCTCGATGTAGGTGCCAGCGGTGGTTAGATCCTGTCCGCTGGTGCGGAACACCACTGAGTTGAGCGGGTCTTCAAAGTTGAGCGGTGCGGAGGTGCCCGCGGGCTCGGCGGGTGGTGACGCAGCGTGTGTGTAGGCGCTGGTTGGCTGGGTTGTGGAAGCCGTGGGCAGCCCTGGCGACGAGCTTGATCACGCGGTTGATGCCGTCGCTCTTGGCGTTGCTGTGGCCGGTGGTGATGAACGCTTCGATCTCGGACCACCAGCGGTCGACCGTGACGGCGAGCTGGCGGACCTCAGGGATGTCGGAGTCCGCGCACCAGGTCCTGGTTTTTCAGTGACTTCAGGTAAACGTATGCATCATTGTGAACCACCAAGAGCGCGTTGAGGGCCTCCAAGATCCCCGCACGGCTGACCAGAGTCGCTTCGACCACGCGCTCACGGAGATCCCTCCGGGCCGCAGATGGGGAGCGCATCGTCTCTGCTATCTGGACACCCTCAGTACCCTGCTCGATGTCAGTCGCAACGTGAATTAGCTAGCGCTGACACTCTTTGGTAGCCATCATCACGTGGGAATACGGCACTCGGTGCCGAAGCCAGTGCTCGTGCTGGGTATGGGCCTGGTGCTGCGACTGCTGCATCGCTGCTCGTTCCGCTCGTTCCGCTCCTTCCCGAGCACCGCGGACAGCCGCAACTCCGCCAACGGCCGCACCGCCCAAGGCTCCGACCAAGCCGACGGCAGCCGCGATTACTGCAGCCCAATCCGCGTCCATATCCATCCCCTTGGCTCCCACCCTGCAAATCCCATCGTGGCGGCTTCCTCTGGCGTGTGACCAGTCGCAAGAACGAACGGAGACAGCGTGAGCCCTGACCGCTACGTCCGGTCCTGCGCCCTTGAGTCAGCTGTCCGGCAAGCCGCTAACAGGTCGCTCACCACGGTACGTAATCAGCGGTGGTCGGCGGCGCCCCCTACAGTTCGAAGGATAAGCGGCTAGCGTTCAGTCGCCACTGCGAGACATCCATCACAAACGCACAGGATGAAGGTGAATGAATCGGACTTGCGTGGCATGGAGTGCCTGACGCCAACTGGCCTTTCCCTTGGAATCCAGGGTTCCCCCCGGGTGGCTGACACTCGATGCCGCCGGAAAGGGTGACTCTCTGTCAGGGCTCTCCCGTAACCTGAATGTCATAAGGCCGCCTTCGAAGTGAAGGCGGCCCGGACAGCTCACGTGCGGGTACCAGCCGCCGCGAGCCAGGAATTCAAGGGAGTTCTACCTTGTCCAACTTGGACACTACCGTGCCCCCCGACGATGGGGCCAGTGGGGGGTCTAGTCCTTTCGACCGGATCATGCTCTTGGATCACAAGGGCGAGGAACGCTGGTCCGCACGCGACCTCCAGCAGCTCATGGGCTACGAGCGCTGGGAGCGCTTCGAAGATGTCATACGGCGGGCCCAGGAGACGATCACCGCCACGGGTCTGGATCCGCTCGATCACTTTCGCGGTGCCGTGCGACTGATGCCGGGCGGTCGCTGGGGCAAGCAGAGCGTGGCCGACTATCGCCTCACGCGCTTCGGGGCGTACCACGTCGCACTGGCCGGCGACGGGCGGAAGCCGGAGGTCGCTGCGGCCAAGACCTACTTCGCGGTCAAAACTCGCGAGGCAGAGGCGGCGCAGCAGTCGGTCCCGGACGTCTCCAGCTCTGAGGGCGTCCTGGCCCTGGCGGAGAGGTACGTAGAGGCTGCACGCGAACTCGTCACCACGAAGAAGGAGCTTGCTATCGCGGCCCCCAAAGCAGGCAGGTGGGACGCGTTCTGCAATTCCGACGGCTTGATCGACATGGGCTGCGCGGCGAAGGCCCTGACGAAGATCACAGGCGGACTCGGCCGGACGAAGTTCATGGAGCTCCTGCGGCGGAGGGATATCCACTTCCTCCAGGTGCAGAACCCGCGGCTGCCCTACGAGGACCACATCAAAGCCGGGCGAGCGGAAGTGAAGCTAGTCCAAGCGGGATACCAGTGGGTGGAGCAGACTTTCTTCACCCCGAAGGGCCTGGACTGGCTCGTCAACAGGCTGGGAGGCGAAGCCCTTCCAGCCGCCTAGGGGCACGACGGGCACCCGCCGTCGAGGCGGGCGCCTGTTCGGTCGCTTAATGGCAACTCACGGGTACCTCATATGAATTACCCGACAAGTCTTCCATCGGGTGTAACGTTGTGTCACCAGATGTGCTACTGGGGGCTAACGGTCGGTCGATAGTCATGTGTGCCCTCGACGGACGGGACTCCGCCGAGGGCAAGACCAGAGGGGAACTGGCCTCCCGTGGTGCAGAGTTACCGTAGAGCGCCCGTGTGCGCCCGCCTCAGATACGCCAGGCAGCCATGATGCCGACGGGCTTCGGGACCGCGAGTGTCGGCCAGCTGCCGCGCCTTCACGTCTATGTTGACGAGACTGGCGACCGGGGCTTCAGTGACAAGTCCCGAGGGAAGTCCCCGTTCTTCGCCATGACGGCGCTAATCGTGCCGCAGGAGGAGGAATGGTTCGTCAAGGTAACCGCTGGAGGCCTGCGCAGCGTTGTACACAGCGGCCCACCCGAAGCCCGGCACAAGCCGCTCCACTGGGTGGAGCACTTCAAAGCGAAAAGGCCGGAGAGACGCCGCCAGGCGGCGCTCGCTCTGTCTCGCATGCGCAGCGTCATGGTCATCCATGTCATCGCCCACAAAGAGACCATGCACAAAGACTGGGGCATGAGCCAGAGCAAGGAGCTGTTCTACAACTACACAACTCGTCTTCTCCTGGAGCGCGTTGCTCTGGCGGCACGCGAATGGCCTGGAGGGAGGCGGCTCGCTGTCGTGCGTCTCGGAGCGGTCAAGCACATGAATCACTCCACATCTGAGAGCCACCTCGACTACGTCCGCCGGGGAAACTGCGAGACCTACCAGGTTCCATGGTCTTTGATCAAATGGCCTCCCACTTGGGAATCCACCGAACGCGACGGCATTCAGCTCGCCGATCTGCACGCCGGCCTTCTCAACGCCGCGCTCTCCGGAGATCCTCGTGACACGTCCTGCGCTGAGAACCTCCTGCTGTGCAAACATCAGCTGCGACGCTCGTATGATGGACGGATCATGGGCCGTGGAGTGAAGGTCATCGGAGACGATTCCTTCGTCACCGGACGGATCTGGTGGCCAGCGTGGCAACGGCCGTGACCAATAAGAAGCCCCTGAGGGGACTCCCGGGGGCCACAACCACCTCTGTGGGTGGAGGGATCCAGTTTCCTGGTTCCGACCTTCTTCCCGGCAGCCCTCCCAAGGGCTTCTAACCCCACCCTAGCGCACGGGGAGATACGTTGCCCACAAGCATGCACATCAGGATAAAGCTGTTCACTAACGGGCATCCTGTGACGTCCCTCTTTGCCATTCCTAAGGCATGGGGAACCAAGCATCCCCACAGCCGACCCACCCCACATCGATGATGTCGATGCCGTCCAGGTAGGCAGAGAACATCACCCAGGAGCGGGAGCCGAATCGCACAGCGGCATCCCATCCACCTGGGTCCGGCCACGCATCTAGCCGGACGAGCGCTGCCGCGATCGTCTCCATGACTTCTTGCCGTCCGGCGTCGGGCAATGTGGCCAGCGCGTCCTCCACCTGGACCGCCAACTCGACTCTGTACGTCATTGCGCACCCCCGTGCTTGTGATCAGTCAGGGCAGCACCGTACGGCCCGGCGGCGGGAGGTGTGCGGGCCTGTGGATAACCGGCCCGTGCCCGGATGCCGCAGGGCCTCGGGGCTCATCAGCCCCTTCAGCCCCTTCAGCCCCTTTGCCCCCGTGAGACACGCAGCTCACGGACCTGTGATCAGGTATTTCACCAGGACGGGACCGTGGCGGTGAGAAAGGGCTCAGGGGCATCCCAGGGCCCCGACCCTCCAGCCAGCCTCGTGCCGGGTGTCCGCGTCGAGCGTGCCGTGGCCGTCGATGGCCTTTGGGCTCGCGGCGTGGACAGCATGGCGGTGTGGGTCGAAGTGGGAGAACTGCGGCCACTCGGTGAGCTGACCAGCTCCGGTGCCGTCGTGTTCGGCGGTCACGACTACCACGGCCGGCTCGTAGACCATCCCGAGTATGGCTGCACTGTCAGTGCGCTGTGGTCCACTGAATCGTTGTGCGGGAACAGCAACTGACCGAGGGGGTCGTGTGGTTGGAGAGGGTGCGCGAGGCAGGGCGCGGGCAGGGCTCAGCGGCAAGCTCGCCGAGTTCCGTGGACATCTTGCGGACGCGTGTGCGGCGTTGAGGATGTCCATGCCTCACGGCATCAGCGAGGACGAGCATGAGCGTCTGCTGGAGAGGCGCAAGAAGCTGCAGTTCGCTTCACTCGCCGTAGCGGCGGTCATCGGAGGCGCTGGGTTCATCGGCTTCTTCGTCTGGCTGGGCGCCTGGCTGAACGATCACTGGGGGATATATGCCGTCCTGCCGCAGGCAGGACTGATGCTCGTGGTCTTCTTCGGGGCGGCGGCAGAGCAGCGCCGCAGGTGGGAAGAGCGTCGAGCGCAAGGGCTGCGGATGCAGCTGTCCGAACTGGACGAGTCGGACCACCGGGCCTTCGAATACGCGGTACGCGATCTGATGCGGCGGGACGGATTCACGGCCGAGCGAGTCGGCGGTGCCGGTGACGATGCCTGCGACGTGCGCGCCGTGGATGCCGATGGTCGGGTCTGGGCCATCCAGTGCAAGCACCGGCGCGATGGCTGGGCAGGTAGAGCCACGGGGGTCGGCGTGCTGCAACAGGTCAACGGGACCGCGGCGCCGGTCCATGGCGCCCAGGTCGCCGTGGTGGTCACCAACGGACGCTTCAGTGGACCTGCTGTGCACTGGGCCGAGCGGCATGGGATTCGGCTGATGGACCGTCACTGCCTGGAGCTGTGGAGCCGGGAGGGACAGCCGCTGTGGGAAGCCCTCGGGGGCATCAAGCGCCCCCGGCGTCTGCCCAGTCAGGCGCGTCGTCCTTGACTGGTCGGGACAACGCGCCCGTACAGGGCGTACAGCTGAGACTCATACTGCCCAGGGCCCCGCAGCCTGGCTGTTGAGCGCCTTGCCCGTCCGATGAGGGGAGGCAGGGTCTCGGCGTCGGTGCGGGAGAAGACTAGGTCGCTCATTTCCGTGACGGGCCCATGCCAGCGCACGGCAGGTGCGGGCCTGCGCAGGGCGGCCGGGTAGCTGGCTGCGGCGTAGTCGTTGGCCAGCCGGTAGACGTGGAAGCCCTGCTCGCGCAGGGGTGCAAGCACATCGTCGGTCTGCTGACCCTGCTTGGCCAGCATCTGGGGGGTGACCTCAATAACCAGCTCGGCTTCGGGCCGTAGCCGGTGCAGGACGGGGGTCAGCCCGCGCACGGCCGCCGCTTCGCCGCCCTCGATATCGATCTTGATCAGGCGGGCGGCGGCGAGTTCGTCATCGGTGACGAGGTTCGGCAGTGTCGCGGCCTCCGTCTCGAAGGAGGAGACGACGGTTCGCGGGCGGACGGCAGTGGTGCCGCCGAGGTTGGTGGAACGCTCCAGGTAGTACGTCATCCTCCCCGGGGTGTCAGACACGGCGGCGTTCACGGTGCGGACGTTGGTGCATCCGTTGGCCTCGATGTTCCCCTTCAGGGCCTGGTGGAAGGCAGGGGAGGCTTCGATCGCGACGACGCGGCCGGTGGGTCCGGTGAGCTGGGAGGCCAGCACCGTGAAGTAGCCCGTGTGTGCGCCGACGTCGATGACGAGGTCGCCCGGGGTGATGCGATGGCGCATCCATGCGGTCAGGTGCGGCTCCCAGGTGCCGAACAGCCAGAGGTAGCGCTGAATGACATCGCTGGTCGTCACGGGGAAGACGGTGCCGGTGCGGGTGAGGGCGGTCGTGGTGAGCGGGTGGTGTTTGAGGTATTCGCTCAGGTGTCCGGCCAGCCAGGGCTTGCCGAGGGCGGGTGCGTGCCGCACGTAGGCGCGCAGGGCCTTGAGCATGAGCGGAGGGATCACGGCAGTCTCCTGGAGGTGGGGCGTGGCTGTTCGGCCGCGCTCTGGAGCGGGAGGGTGGCAGGCTGGGTTTCAGGAGTCAGTTCTTGGGGTGTGAGAGGAGAGCGCGGGTGAAGGCGGTGGACGCCGGCCAGGCGGCCGACCGTGGGCGGGAGTCCGGGCCGGTTGTGTATCTGCTGGTCGGGCTGACCGGGTCGGGCAAGACCACGTACGCGAGGCGGCGGCTGGAGCCGGCTGGGGTGGTGCGACTGTCGGTGGACGAGGAGGTTCACGCCCGGCACGGCCGCTATGGCGTGGACTATCCGGAGCGGGACTACTTCGCTCTGGAGGCGCCGGTGGTCGCCGAGGTCCGTGAGCGCCTGGTGGAGCTGGTTGCGGCTGGCCGGGACGCGGTGCTGGACCACGGGCTGTGGCTTCGCTCGGCCCGCGAGGAGTGGAAGAAGCTCGTCGAGGAGGCGGGCGGTCACCCGCGGCTGCTGTACTTCCCGGTCGAGCGGGCCGAACTGCTGCGGCGTCTTGAGGAACGCAACCTGCGTGCGGACGCCAATGCGCTGACCGTCACGGAGTCGGCGCTCGACGACTTCTACGCCCGGTTCGAGCCGCCTGAGGGCGAGGGCGAGGAGGTCATCGCGCCCGGCTGGTTCTGACCCGTTCCCGGCGTCGGGGGACGCCAGGTGGTGACCAGCCGTGTCGCCTTGGCCGCCCACCAGTCGGGGACGGTCTGGAGTGAGACGGGCCTGAAGTCCAGGTGCGGGGAGTCGACCGCGATCCGGCCGCCGTGGCGGTGAAGGTGCTGGAGCATGCGGCGGGCCTCGGCGAGCCGGGCTGGGGAGGCGGTCTTCCAGGTGCCGTCCGCCGAGTGCACGGCTCGCCGCTCGATGTCCTGTCGTACGCCGTCGCGCCACTTGAAGTGGTGTACGGCGACCGGCGGCCGGTTGGCGGGGCGGTGGCCCTCGGCGCGGTGGTTGCCGGAGGCCACCACGACGCTGGAGTGCGCGAGCACGATCTTGCGGGGGTCGCCGCGCAGGAGCTGGTGGGTGAGGAAGGCGCCGAGCGGATACGTCGCGTCCAGGCCGGTCTGCGGGTCCCAGCTGGTCAAGGAGCCGTAGGTGGCGACGCGGTCGAGCATCAGGCCGCCCACCACGCGGTGCCCGGCGTGCTCGGCCTGGGCGATCATTTCGTCCAGGGGGGCGGGGTACTGGTGGAACTCGTCGGCGTCGGCGAGCAGGTGCCAGCCGGGCCCAGCCTGCTGCCGCAGGGTGTCCCTGAGCTCGCCGTTCGAGTGCTCGTGCCACGGGCCGGTACTGGTGGCGGCGGGCGCGATGCCCAGCTCGCGGCTGGCGGCCTGGAGTTCGTGCTGGTGCTGGTCGGGGACGTGCTCGGGGAAGTGGAAGGCGATGAGGAACCTTTCGATGCCCAGGAGCCGGTAGTGGCGGACCCAGGCGGCCAGCAGCGGCACTTCGACAGGGCCGATGACGGCGACCAGCGGCGGGGGCGTGATCAGCATCGTGACTCCTTCATACGCAGGGAGGCGAAGGTGTGGGTGAGGAAGTCGGCCTGCTCGGCGGCCGTCCACATGCCCAGCAGGCGCGGCGCCTCGGGGCCAGGCCGCTCGGGTGGCTGGCGGATGACGGTGTGCAGGGCCTTCGTGAGGGCGTCCGGGGAGCCGGCGGGGAAGGCCAGGGCCCAGGGCTGGCCGCGAAGCAGGCCCGTGAGGGAGCCATCGTGGTCGGAGACGATCAGGGGGACACCGAGGCGGGCGGCGTCCATCACGAGCCCGGATTCCTTGCCGACGCCAGGGTGCCGGGCGACCAGGGCGGCATCGGCGGCGGCATAGACCAGCCGCAGCACGCTGTCTGCGACAGGGCCGGGCACAGTGTGCAGATGCAGGTCGGGGAGACCCCGCCACCGCTCAAGAACGGCTTCGTCGAGAGGAGCTCCGGTGACCACGAGGTGCAGCGGTTCCTTCAGCCGGGCCAGGGCGGCATCGATGACGGCGATGTCCTTGTAGGGCCACCAGCCGCCCACCAGGCACACCACGGCTTCGGCGGCGCGGATGTCGAAGGCCGTCCGGCCACCCTCGCGTTCGGCTTCGGTCAGGCGGCGGCCGTCGTCGACCGCGAAGGCCCGCACCACCGCAGGCAGCTCGGGGAAGGCCGCCGCCATCTGATCGCCCACCGCCCGTGTCGGGCACACCGCGATCACGCGCCGCTCGCCGCGGCGGGCAAGGCGCCTGAGGAGCCGTAGGGGAGCGTCCTCGGTGGTGACCTGTTCGTGAACGAACCGCAGATGCGGCAAGCCGCCGAGGAGGGCGGTGGCCCCGTGCAGGGCCTCGCTCGCGGTCAGGATCACCGTCGCATCGGCGCCGGGCTGGAGGCGGCGGGCGGTCCGCAGGGCCGATGCCTCGGCCAGGCAGCGGGCGATGAGGGTGATCTGGTGCGGCAGCCGCCGTAGGCAGCGAGGCCAGCGGCGCGAGCGGAAGATGCGCTTCCCGGCGGTGGAGAGCCCGGCCACGAGGCGGGAGGCGTTCAGTAGGACTGCCGCCGCCCGCCCCGCCGGTGCGGTCACCAGCCGGGCCTCGGCCTGGCGCAGGGCCGTGGCCGTCTCGCGGGCGATCCCGTGCGGGGCGATGACAAGGCTGCCCGGCCGGGCCTGGGCCAGCGCGATCAGCGTGCGCTGGTGATGGCCGCCCAGCCGGTTCGCGTATGGCTCGATGAGCACGAGCGGACCCGTCATCCCGAGACCGCCTGGTCTCCGTGGGCGTCGGTGAAGCGGTCCCGCAGCCAGGTGGGGTCGTTGAGGTGATCGAACAGTTTGGGAGCGCGGGCGGCCCCGCGGGCGAAGGCGATGCCCTCGTTGGCTCCGGCAGCGGCGTAGGCGGCGAACTCCCCATCGCGGCTCGCGGTCCATGCCTCCAACCGTTCGCGGGCGTCGTCGTCGGCCATGCCGTACTCGCTGCCGCGGGCGAGCATCGCGCACTCGCGGAAACCGGCCTTCCAGGCGTGGAAGGGGCTCTGGTTGAACCGGGTGACGCCCGCGCTCTGCCCAGCGAACTCGATGCGGCCCGGGAGGGCGGCGAGCACGTCGACCGCCTCGCCCATCTCGCGCAGGGCACTGCGGCGGATCAGCTTCAGTCCGCCATAGCCGTAGGTGAGGCCGTTGACCGGGTTGACCGCCTGCCACACCCGCATGGACACGCCTTCGTCCAGCGGCTCGACCGTGGCGGGGTCGAAGCCGGTGTCGATGGCGAAGTCGCCGTCGGCGAGGAAGAACTGCTCGCGGTCTACGACTTCGGCACACAGCCGGTAGGCCCGGCGCATTCCGTGCACGCCGTGCAGGCGCTTGACCGTGCCGCCGAGGGTTCTTTGCAGGCGGGCGTGAAGGGAGTTGGTCATCGGCTCGTCGTAGGAGAGGAACACCGCATCGAACACGGTCGTCACGAGATGGCCTCCAGGTAGCGGGCGGCGACCAGGGCGGGGGTGAAGTCGGCGGTGGAGGCGTAAGCGCGCTTGGCGTGCAGGGCGTGAAACTCGTCGTCGGTGGCGAGGCGTTCGGCCAGGGCGACGGCCTCGGCCGGGCTGTCGAAGCACAGCTCGGTGTCGATGTGCTCGGCGAGCCAGCCCAGGCGCGGGGAGATGACTGGCAGGCCCATGCCCTGGCAGTCGATGACACTCATGGACCAGGGGCAGCCGGGGCGGAAAGGGGCGATGCCGAAGCGGGCGCCGGCGAGCAGGTTCTTGTAGCGGACGCGGTCACCCCGGTCGGAGACGATCTGGACGTGCGGCAGCGCGGCAAGCTGGTCGCGCATCTTCTCCGGGCTGTCGTCCAGGCCCGTGCGTTCGGCCCGGCGCCGGCCGAACAGGTCCATCACCCGCAGCCGCAGACGGCCGGAGGCGACCAGGTCACGAGCCAGGTGCACGAACTGCTCGGTGCCGTAGTGCGCGTACAGCCGGTGGTTGTAGATCCCGATCGCCCCGGCCGCGGAGACGGGCTGGGTGGCGGCAGGAGCGCGGACCAGACTGTCATCGCGCGGCGCGGGCACCACCCGCAGCTTCTCCCCGAGGTCCACGCTCATCCGGGCGGCGGCGGCCGAGGTCCAGGAGGCGGCCGTGGGGGAGTGGACCATCACCCGGTCGCAGGCGGCCAGCCCGGCGGCGAACGCCAGCAGCACCGGACGCCCGAGACCTGCGTCGTTCAGGGACGGATCCAGCAGGAGCTGACCGCCGCTGGTGAAGGAGAACGGCAGGTAGTGGCAGTACCCGGCCAGCAGTGCGTCCGATCCGGCCTCCAGCAGGGCCGTGCGGATCGCTGGGGCCTCCTCGATCTGGTTGGCCACCACCGCGTCCGGCCTCGTCTCCCGGATCAGGGTCACCAGTTCGTCGATGTCCGCGGAGAAGCGGGCCCGGTACTTCGTTCCCGGCACCTTCGTCCGATGGAAACCGCAGCGGGCATCCCCGGCCGCCGCCGGGGCCGCGACGGTCACCTCGGCCCCGGCGTCCGCCAGGGCCGGGGCGAGGAGGTCCGCGAAGATCCACCCCGAGTCGGCCGAAAGCCGGTCAGGGTTGGAGATGTTGAGCAGATATAGCACGCGCATGCGTCGCCTCCCTCACGTTGCCCGGAGGGTCGATCCGGGCCGGTGAGGGAAGGAAACCTGCGACGCGGGCCGTGACGGGATGATGAACTTGGATCACTCACGGTTCATTCATGCTCACCACCAAGTGACGCGGGGGCGGCCTTTGATGGGCACGCAAGACGACGAGACCACCGTCGAGCAGGCCGCCGAGGACTACGCGGCCGAAGTGGCGCGGTGGCGGGAAGTACGCGGCATGTCCAAGCGGGCGTTGGCGCTTGCCATGGGCTTCGACCCGTCCTACGTCAGCCACGTGGAGTCGGGCCGCCACAAGCCCAGCGAGGAGTTCTCGCGCCTTGCGGACGAGGCCCTGAACGCCGGGAAGTCGATCTGGCGGCGCTGGTGCGACTACGAGCAGGCGAAGGCCCGTGCCCGGCGTCCGGCGGCCACGCCGCCCGCCCAGCGCAGGCCCGAGCAGCCGTACGCGACCGGATCGGCCCTCATCGTCGAACACGACGCGGCACGGCTTCACTACGACGGCAGCAAGTACCGGCTGACCATGCGCCGCCGACTGCGGAACACCGGTGATGAGCCGGTGACCCGCTACCTGATCCGGATCTCCGTGGACCGCTACCCCGGCGACCCGGAACGCTCCAACGCCCACTACCGGGCCCACCCGCTGACCTGGAACGAACTCGCCCTCACCGCTACCTGCCGGGGCGAGGCAATGAGCTGGCAGGTGAAACACGACCGCGACGCCTTCAAGGAAGTCTGGCTGGTGTTCGACAACGAACACGGCCGCTTCCCGCTCTACCCGGGCGAGTCCGTGTGGATCGAGTACGCCTACACCGTCGGCGACGACAAGTGGGGCAACTGGTTCCAGCGGGCCGTACGCCTGCCCACCGAACAGCTCGAAGTCCAGCTCGCCTTCCCCGCTACCCTCGACCCGGTTGTGTGGGGCACCGAGACGTCCATGACCGCCGAAGCCTCTCCGCTGCGGACGCCGCCCGTCCGCAGTGACGACGGTGAGCTACGGCAATTCACGTGGATCACGACCGCACCCGCCCTGCACGCTCGGTACCGTCTGGAATGGCGGTTTCGGGCACGGCCCGAACGCAACATGAATCAAGGGGAGTTCAGGTGATCGACGTGCGGCCCAGCCAGCAGATGCGAGACCTCGGTGTCGTCCAGCACGGCGCCGGCATTCTCGCCGAACCGGCCCGCGCCTTCGATCTGCCCGCCGAGCGCGACGAGGCCGATCGCATCACGGACGAGCTGTTCGCCGCCATGGATCGGATCGGACAGGTCCACCCCTTCGCCAAGGGCATGGGTATCGCTGCCCCTCAGATCGGCATCGCGCGGGCCGCCGCCGTCGTCCAGCCCCCGGGCGACGCCCCGGCCATCATCCTGCTCAACCCGCGTATCACCGCTCGCTCGGACGAGGTGGATGAGCAGTACGAGGGCTGCCTGAGCTTCTTCGACGTCCGCGGCCTCGTCCCCCGCCCCCTGAAGATCACCGTCGAAGCCACGGCCCTGACCGGCGAGACGGTGACCACCGCGTACGAACGCGGCCTTGCCCGCCTCATCCACCACGAGATCGACCACCTCGACGGCCTCCTCTACACCGCCCGGATGCGCGCCGGAGTCGCCCCGATCCCCGTGGAGGAGTACAGGCAGACCGGCCGAGCCTGGGTCTACGACGGCTCCTGACGGTGGTGGGGCTCCGGTACCGAGTCCCACCACCGTCTACACATCCACGGCCGTAGCCGCCCGGCGACACCGCGGCCGGCATGCTCACCCCTCCCGAAATGGCGAAACGCACATCAGCTCACGTACCGCCCTCTGAAGTACGCGCGCGTGGCGGATGAGTGCGCGGGCTGCATGCTGCCAGACCCACCAGGGCTGAGCCGCTGCACCGGCCGACGCCGCCTGGCTAGCCCGACAAGTCACCTCACGTCACAGCGGGATTCGCGCCCAGACGATCTTTCCGGGGGGAGGCGATGGGCTCCATCCCCAGGAGGAACTGAGTGCAGCGATGACATGAAGGCCTCGTCCCGCTTCGGAGAGGGGGGCAAGGGATTGGGTTCGCGGTGGCTTGGGGCTGGGGTCGGCAACGGCGCAGATGAGTTCTTCGGTGTACAGGATGATGGCCAGCCACACGGGACCTGAGCCCGGAGTGCGGCTGTGCTGTAGGGCGTTGGTGCTGAGTTCGCTCACGACGAGGGTTGCGCTGTCAACGGGTGCGGGTAGTTGCCACTGGCTGAGGCAGTGCTGCAGGAAGCGCCGGGCTTGTCTCACGCTGCGGGGGTGCGGGTCAAGCAGGTGGGCGGCGAATCCGGCCGGGCTGATGCCTAGTTCGAGCCCGCGCATCCAATCACTCGTTCGATAGCCCCGAACTGGCCATTCCGTGCCAGCGTGGGGGCTGGTGGCGGGATCGACATTGCCCCTGTCAGGTGCGGAATCGCCGTCTGGTGCTGTCATGGCTGTTCATGCCCCCCGGTGAGGCGTTCTCTTCGAACACATCGGATCCCTCGTGTGGCTGAGAGTAGTGTCTCCGGCCCATCCCCCGTGCAATTGCAGACAGGGGCGTGCGCCCTGTGGCTGGGGTGGAGATTGGATCCAGCGAGCGAGGGGAACGGCTGATGGAGCGGGTGGAAAACGGCGTGGCGGCGCATCTGATCCCGGGGGTGACGTGGATGAAGAGCCAGCACAGCAACGGTGCGGGCGACTGCGCCGAGGTGGCTCCCCTGCCTGACGGCGGCATGGCGATCAGGAACTCCCGATTCCCGCAGGGCCCGGCACTGATTTACACCCGGAAGGAGGTGGTGGCGTTCTTCGCCGGGGTCAAGGACGGTGAGTTCGATTTCGTGATCGACTGAAAATTTACCAGGAAGTCGATCTTCCGATTCGGCTGCTCCCTGAGGCGGGATACTGGCGCTCTGCGATATGCCTACAGAGGAGTGCATCATGGGAGCAGCCGAGCCGGACCCGCCTAA
>NZ_KQ948034.1:0-101414 GCF_001513965.1 Streptomyces cellostaticus
ACTAGTGCTGGAGAGCACAGTGGAGCCGTCGCCGAGCGCGCCGCCGTTATTCTCCCCCCAAGCGGCCGCGATGCCAGGTTCGCTGGATCTGCCGCCGTCAGCGTGTGCCGTGCTCAGCCATGCCCCTGGGGACAGGCCGCACCACAGCAGGGCTGCCAAGAAGGCGGCTACGGCCCTCCACATCGGGGCCCGGCCACGGAGCGCAAGTCTCATGATTGCCCTCTCAGAAAGGATCTGGCTTCAGGCAGCCCGCCGCATTCGAGGGGGGCGCCGAGCGTGCACGAAATCGGAAATCCTTGGCACAAGGCCTCCGACACGCGTACGCATGCGCCACTTGGCCGCTCCGGAACCACCCGGGCCGTCTCGCGCAGGACGCTGTCCAGCGCGGCGGCTCGACCGCCCCCCAGAGGCTCGCCTCCCGGTTCAGCCGCCGCACCCGCTCCCGCAACACCTTGCCCGGCGGCGCGGGTTCGGCCGACTCCGGCGGTCAGTCCCGCTCGCGCCCGCCGGCTCACGAGCGGGGTGACCCGGACGCGTACGGCCGTCCTGAAGCGAGAACCCAGAGGGCCCAGGCGCCGGCCTACCCGACCCGCGCCTGGGCCCTCTTCGTCGAATTCCTCCAGGGAATCGCTGCGGTCAGCCGTCAACCGTCAGCTGCAGCTGCTGTCGTTCTTGTAGCTCGCGTAGTGCCAGACGTTCTTGTGGTAGAAGCGGTACTTGCCGCTCGCGGTGCGGAAGATGTCGAAGTAGTAGCGCGAACCGTGGTACCGCAGCTTGTACTTGGTGGCGTCGGTCGTTCCGGTGCTCCGGTACTCCAGCTCGCCCGCCCCGGTGGTGGGGTTCCACTTGTCATCGGCCGCGCCGAAGGTCGTCTTGCCGACCTTGCCGTCCTGCGTCAGGCCCCAGGCCTTCTGCAGCTGCTTGGTGGCGTACGCAGTGTTCGAGCTGAACTTGCCGTTGATGTCGTCCCAGTCGAACTGGGTTCCGTCGCTCTCCTTGACACCCTCCGCGTACAGCATGATCTGCCACAGGCAGGTCGCGTTGGTGTCCTTGTACGACGTGGTCGACAGCGTGCCCTCGTCGGCGAAGTCGTCGTAGAACGAGCCGCCGCCGCTGACATAGCCGCCGGACGCGGACGCCGAGGCCGGCGAGGCGCTCACCGCGAGCGCGCCCGCGACGGCAGCGCTCACCGCGGCGGTGGCCAAACGGGTGCGGGTCATACGGAAGTTCATTCGGGTCCTTCCCCCGTAGAAAGGTAAGATCTGCTTACCTGATCATGATGACAGGGACGGCAGGCAGCACCCCCCTCCAGAACTCCAACAAGCCCATCCGCCACATCCACTCCACCAGACCCGCCGACAACAACCACCTCCAGGGAGAAATCGACCTCTGTGAGCGGTGAGTCCGTGGGGCTCCTCGTGATGGACTCGGCGGATGCAGCTGGAGTACGCGGCGCTGCTGGACGAAGTCCCTGGCCCTGTTCGAGGCGTTGGCGCAGGATTGCGCCCATGAGGAACATCCCTGACCTGAGCACAGCCACCTGGCACAAGTCGAGCTACAGCCAAGGCGGCAGTGACTGCCTGGAAGTCGCCGACGGCCACCCCACCCTCACCCCCGTCCGCGACTCCAAGGCCCCCCACGGCCCGAAGCTCGTGTTCCGGGCGGAGGCCTGGTCGGCCTTCGTCGCTGGCGTGAAGGGTGAGTGATCACGAGCCGGTCTTCGTCAGAAAGGGCGGCCGGTCCTTCTACAACCCCAACAACCCCTTGGGCCTGGCGCTGATCTTCCTCTCGCTGGCCTTCGCGGTCGGCGCCATCGTCTATCTGAAGCTGGACTCCCAGTGGAGCGAGGACGAGCTGCGGGAGGCGACGCACAAGGCGGCCGCGAGGCTGGAGGAGGAGCCGGTGACCGTCGACGAGTCGCTCGGCTACGACATGTACATCGACGACGCCTTCGAAAAGACCGGCGTCGGCCCGTCGTACGGCCCACACGTCGAGCAGGTCGACGACTCGGCCAAGGGCACCGCGACGTACACGGTGACCGGCAAGGGAACGGACGCGGCGTTCTGCATGCACCTGGTCCCGGTGCCGTACGGAGACAAGGCGATGCTCAACGTAGAAGTGACGGACGGAGCTTGCAAGGAGTCCTGAACGCATGCCCCGAGGCTCAAGCTCCGAACTCCGAGCCCTCTTTTCAAGGAACGGATGGAGGGCCCCAACCCACCCTCCCACCCGGCGAGTTGACTTGACGCGTTCGGCTTGCGACGCACAGTCACGATCCTCTAGCGTGCCCGCATAACGAACAACCCCCGACAGGTGCTACCAACACCTGCGGGGGTCTGACCTACGAGATCGGAAAGGCGATCCCGTGGCTGATGCCAAGCTTAGTCCTGCCCTCCCGCCCGCGCACGCGTCCCCGCACCCGATGGCCAATCCGGGTTACGGCAAGCGTTGCGCGCCCAGCCAACTCCCCCGCACCAAAAACGACTTCGCACACTTACCTCCCCGCGAAGCCGCCATCGCCGCCTACATCGACCGACTCCCCGACGGCGCCGACATCTCCGTGAAGACGCTGGCCAAACAGCTCCTGTACGGCCAATGCGCCCTGCGTACGGCCCTCAACCACCTCCAGCGGTCAGGGCACTTACGGCGAGGAAGGGAGCGACTGGAGGCGGAAGGCGGCGGCTCGCGCTGGATCACCCGATCGTGGTGGTCCCGTACCGCACGTGCCGACGACTGGTGGGCGGCGTTCACGCGCGGCGACGTACCGGAACCGGAGCAGCCACCGGACGAACGCGCCCGCACCACCCGCTCCCGCGCTCACATCCTCCGCGCCCTGACCGAGGGCCTGCCCACCCCGGTCCACCACCCCGCAGCCCTGGTCCGCCGCCGTCTGATCGACAAGCTCCCCCCGGAACCGGTGCCCCGTCCACCGCGCCGGGTGCTGGAGTGCGCGAAGTGCGGGGTGCCGGGGCGACCGGAAGCACTGCCTGGAGGTGTGTGCGGCGGTTGCCGAGGCGAACGCGCTCCCGCGCGCCCCCGTACACCCCTGCCCGCCCCCGCAGTCCACGTCCACGCGGGCGAGATCCGGGCTGCGATGTCCCTGAAGCGACGAGAAAGGACACACGTATGACCGCTCCTACGGTCCGACAACACCGGCCCAGGGCACGATGGAGGGGAGGAGGCGACGCCATGACCCCCAGCACCGCCCAGCGCCCGCAGATGTCCGCCGAGGACTTCGAGGAGCTTGCCCGCAGGGCCCCGGAAAACGTGCAGCTCGAATTCATCAACGGGCGGCTGTACGTGAAGGGCGACCGCATCACGGACGAGGACTTCGAGGAACTTGCCCGTAAGGCTCCAGAGGGCGTCAAGCTCGAACTCATCGACGGAAGGCTAGAGGTCAAGCCGATGCCTGACCAGCGTCACCGGGGCATCGTGATGTGGCTCCTCCGGCTGTTCATGCAGCTACGTCCCGAGCTGGCCCTGTACCCCGAACAGCAGCTCAAGGTCGGGGCCTACCGCAAGGGCCACGCCTGCGCAGACGGTGCGCTGGCCCCGTTCAACCACTTCATCGCCCAGGAGGGAGACTGGGCGGACCCCGACGGCGTCCTCATGGTCGTGGAAGTCACCTCTCGCGACCGTGACACCGACCGACGCGACCGCATCGACAAGGTCCGCGGCTACGCCGAGGCCGGTATCCCCATCTACCTGCTGATCGACCGGGACAACGACACGCTTGTCGTGCACAGTGCCCCCAAGGACGGCCGCTACCGGCAGTCCCCGTCCTATCCCTGGGGCGCCACCGTCGAACTCCCCTCTCCGGTGAGCATCACCCTCGAAACCGAGGACCTCAAGGACTACGCCGACTGAGGCTCACGAAACGCCCAAGGGCGGCACCCCAGCCAGAAGCTGGACGTACCGCCCTCGGTCCGAAGGACAGGCGATCAACCGTCAGGTCGATCAGAAGTCCATGTCACCGCCCGGCATGCCGCCCGGAGCGGCCGCGGCGGCCTTCTCCGGCTTGTCGGCGATGACGGCCTCGGTGGTGAGGAACAGCGCGGCGATGGAGGCGGCGTTCTGCAGCGCAGAGCGGGTCACCTTCGCCGGGTCGATGATGCCCTCGGCGATCATGTCGACGTACTCGCCCGTGGCGGCGTTCAGACCGTGGCCGACGGCCAGGTTGCGCACCTTCTCCACGACGACGCCGCCCTCGAGACCACCGTTGACGGCGATCTGCTTCAGCGGGGCCTCCAGCGCGAGCTTCACGGCGTTGGCGCCGGTCGCCTCGTCACCGTCGAGCTCCAGCTTCTCGAAGACCTGGGAGGCCTGCAGCAGGGCCACGCCACCACCGGCGACGATGCCCTCCTCGACGGCCGCCTTCGCGTTGCGGACGGCGTCCTCGATGCGGTGCTTGCGCTCCTTGAGCTCCACCTCGGTGGCGGCACCGGCCTTGATGACCGCGACACCGCCGGCGAGCTTCGCCAGGCGCTCCTGCAGCTTCTCGCGGTCGTAGTCCGAGTCGCTGTTCTCGATCTCGGCGCGGATCTGGTTGACCCGGCCGCCGACCTGGTCCGAGGAGCCGGAGCCGTCGACGATGGTGGTCTCGTCCTTGGTGATGACGACCTTGCGGGCGCGGCCCAGGAGGTCCAGGGTCGCGTTCTCCAGCTTGAGGCCGACCTCCTCGGAGATGACCTCGCCGCCCGTGAGGATGGCGATGTCGCCGAGCATGGCCTTGCGGCGGTCGCCGAAGCCCGGGGCCTTGACGGCGACGGACTTGAAGGTGCCGCGGATCTTGTTGACGACCAGGGTCGACAGGGCCTCGCCCTCGACGTCCTCGGCGATGATCAGCAGCGGCTTGCCCGACTGCATGACCTTCTCCAGCAGCGGGAGCAGGTCCTTGACCGAGGAGATCTTGGAGTTGGCGATGAGGATGTACGGGTCCTCGAGCACCGCCTCCATGCGCTCCATGTCGGTCGCGAAGTAGGCGGAGATGTAGCCCTTGTCGAAGCGCATGCCCTCGGTGAGCTCGAGCTCCAGACCGAAGGTGTTGCTCTCCTCGACGGTGATGACGCCTTCCTTGCCGACCTTGTCCATGGCCTCGGCGATGAGCTCGCCGATCTGGGTGTCGGCGGCGGAGATGGACGCGGTGGAGGCGATCTGCTCCTTGGTCTCGACGTCCTTCGCCTGCTCCAGCAGGGCGGCGGAGACGGCCTCGACGGCCTTCTCGATACCGCGCTTGAGGGCCATCGGGTTGGCGCCGGCGGCTACGTTGCGCAGGCCTTCCCTGACCAGGGCCTGGGCGAGCACGGTCGCGGTGGTCGTACCGTCACCGGCGACGTCGTCCGTCTTCTTGGCGACTTCCTTGACCAGCTCGGCGCCGATCTTCTCGTACGGGTCCTCGAGCTCGATCTCCTTGGCGATGGAGACACCATCGTTGGTGATCGTGGGGGCGCCCCACTTCTTCTCGAGGACGACGTTGCGGCCCTTGGGGCCGAGCGTCACCTTCACGGCGTCCGCGAGCTGGTTCATGCCGCGCTCGAGGCCGCGCCGCGCCTCCTCGTCGAACGCGATGATCTTGGCCATGTGAAGTGGTCCCTCCAGGACTGGGGGTGATTCCTTCGGACCGCGCCCGCGCCCGCGACGGACGGCTCGCCGACCTGTGGTTCCTTGCCCCACCTGGCCTGCGGGCCTCACTGACCCGGTCCTTCTTTGTCACTCTCACCTTCAGAGTGCTAACGCCAATGATTAGCACTCGGCATGGTCGAGTGCAAGCGCCTGACGGGGTACAGGGGGCGCTCAGCCCCCGCGGACAAGGGCATCCGGGCCCGACACAAGGGCATCCGGGCACGACGAAGGGCCCGCACCCTGTGCCGGTGCGGGCCCTTCGTCACAAGAAACGTTCAGGCGCTGAGGCGAACCATGTCGGCCTGCGGGCCCTTCTGGCCCTGCGAGATCTCGAACTCCACCCGCTGGCCCTCTTCCAGGGTGCGGTAGCCGTCCATCTGAATGGCGCTGTAATGGACGAAGACGTCCGCACCACCGTCGACCGCGATGAAGCCGTACCCCTTCTCCGCGTTGAACCACTTGACGGTGCCCTGAGCCATGCCTAACTCCCCTATTACTGGCCCTTGCACAGATCCACACTTCGCGGACCCGGGTCAGACCTCACCCCCCATTGGTCGGGGGCGTGCGCCGGAACGCGTCGACCGCGGCTGAATGTATCTGTCCAACTGCCCTCTGCAACAGGTCAATCGGACGAGAATTCTGGACGGGCCCGGTCCGGAATCTGCCAAAAATTCGGCCGAATTCAGGGCAAGTCGGGCTACATAAAGGGGTAAAAAAGCCGCATAAAACCCGTGCACTTTGGCTACTTCTTATCGGGTGTGCGGCGTGAAATCCGGGGCCTGCGACCCGCAGGTCCGGAACGCGTTCCCCAACTGTACCGCGCTCAATCACACTGAATGGCCCCCTCCGTTTCTCTCACGGAGGAGGCCATTCGATGAACAATCAGTAACCTCGGTTACCGAAGGTAATGATCAGCCGCCGGCGACGGCCGGAATGATGGAGACACCGGCACCGTCCGGGGTCGCCGTCTCAAGACCCTGCTCGAAGCGGACGTCGTCGTCGTTGACGTACACGTTGACGAAACGGCGCAGCTGGCCCTGGTCGTCCAGCACCCGGGCGGCGATCCCGGTGTGGTTCTTCTCCAGGTCCTTGATGACCTCGGCGAGGGTCGCCCCCTCGGCGGCGACCTCGGCCCGGCCGCCGGTGTAGGTGCGCAGGATGGTGGGGATGCGAACGGTGACGCTCATGCTGGTGACCTCCGGTCAGGTAATCGGCCTCAGGGGCGGGGCTGTGCTTGATGTGCGGCTGCCGCCGCGTGGGCGCGGCCAGCCCCCACCGGCCCGCAGACGAAAAGCGGCTATGCGAGGCCGGCCTCGCGGAACGACTCCAGGCTGGGACGGATGGTCGCGGTAAGCCCCGTACCCGCCACCGCATCCAGCGTCTTGAGACCGTCCCCGGTGTTGAGCACAACGGTCGTCTTCGTCGGGTCCAGGACACCGTCCTGGATCAGCTTGCGCGTCACTCCGACGGTCACGCCACCCGCAGTCTCGGCGAAAATACCTTCCGTACGGGCCAGCAGCTTGATCGCGTCCACGACCTGCTCGTCGGTCACGTCCTCCACCGCCCCGCCCGTGCGGCGCGCGATGTCCAGGACGTACGGACCGTCGGCCGGGTTGCCGATGGCGAGGGACTTGGCGATGGTGTTCGGCTTCTGCGGGCGGACCACGTCGTGCCCGGCCTTGAAGGCGGTGGACACCGGCGAGCAGCCCTCGGCCTGTGCACCGAAGATCTTGTACGGCCTGTCCTCGACCAGACCGAGCTTGATCAGTTCCTGCAGACCCTTGTCGATCTTCGTGAGCTGGGAGCCGGAGGCGATCGGGACCACGAGCTGGTCCGGGAGCCGCCAGCCGAGCTGCTCGCAGATCTCGTACGCCAGGGTCTTCGAGCCCTCCGCGTAGTACGGCCGCAGGTTGACGTTGACGAAGCCCCAGCCCTCGCCGGCCGGGTCGCCGATCAGCTCGGAGCAGAAGCGGTTCACATCGTCGTAGTTGCCCTCGATGCCGACCAGCTCGCCGCCGTAGACCGCGGCCATGACGACCTTGCCCTGCTCCAGGTCGTGCGGGATGAACACGCAGGAGCGGAAGCCGGCCCGGGCGGCCGCGGCGCCGACGGCACCGGCGAGGTTGCCGGTGGAGGAGCAGGAGAGGGTCGTGAAGCCGAAGGCACGCGCCGCCTCCAGGGCCTGGGCCACCACCCGGTCCTTGAAGGAGTGCGTCGGGTTGCCGGAGTCGTCCTTCACGTACAGCCCGCCGGTCACGCCCAGCTCGCGCGCCAGGTTGTCGGCCTTGACGAGCTTGGTCCAGCCCGGGTTGATGTTCGGCTTGTCGGCCACGTCGGCGGGGACGGGCAGCAGCGGCGCGTAACGCCAGATGTTCGCGGGGCCGGCCTCGATGCGCCGGCGCAGCTCTTCGGTGTCGTAGGCGGAGAAGTCGTAGGCGATCTCCAGCGGGCCGAAACACTCCTCGCAGGCGAACACCGGGCCGAGCGGCACGCGGTGCCCGCACTCGCGGCAGCTCAGCGCCGCGGCGGGACCGAGGTCTACGGTGGGATTGCTGGTGCTTGCAACAGTCTGCACAGCCATGGAGGCGAGGCCCTTTCTCCTCATCTTCCTCACGACGCACCTCGCCGTGAGACGGATTTGGCACCTTCCCTAGCCGGGAGCCTCGCGAAGCGATCAACAGCGATCTACGAGTACCGACTGGAGGGTTGCCGGGGCTTCATCGGGCCGTGTCCCTCTGCCCCTCTGGATGAGCTGTATGCAGTTGTCAACGCCACTTGACCACCCGACATGCGATGGTCATCGGCGTTGTTCAAGACTGTAACCGAAGGCCAGGACAGTTGAGATAGTCGTCCGAACCGCGAGACAACGTGAGGAGCCGCTGACTGTGCTGGAAGAAGTCGAGCGCTGGCTGGCCACCCGCTCCTGGTCCGTGACCGAACGCCCGCTCCACAAGATCCTGGCGGCCAAGCACCGCACGGGCCAGTCGGTCTCCGTCGTGCTGCCCGCGCTCAACGAGGAGGAGACGGTCGGCGACATCGTCGCCGTCATCCGCCACGACCTCATGCAGCAGGTCCCGCTGGTCGACGAGATCGTCGTCGTCGACTCCGGGTCCACCGACCGCACCTCCGAGGCCGCCGCTTCCGCGGGCGCCCGGGTCGTCCACCGCGACGACATCCTCCCGCGCATCCCGGCCGTCCCGGGCAAGGGCGAGGTGCTGTGGCGCTCCCTGCTGGTGACCAGCGGGGACGTCGTCTGTTTCATCGACGCCGACCTGAAGGAGTTCTCCTCCGACTTCGTCTCCGGGATCGTCGGCCCGCTGCTCACCGACCCGGACATCGACCTCGTCAAGGCGATGTACGACCGCCCGCTCGGCGGCGCAGCAGGCCAGGGCGGCCGGGTCACCGAACTCATGGCCCGCCCGCTGCTGAACATGCACTGGCCGCAGCTGGCCGGATTCGTCCAGCCGCTGGGCGGCGAGTACGCGGCCCGCCGCTCCCTGCTGGAGCAGCTGCCGTTCCCGGTGGGCTACGGCGTGGAGCTGGGCATGCTGGTGGACGCGCTGCACCTGGTGGGCCTGGACGCCCTCGCCCAGGTGGACGTCGGCGTGCGCAAGCACCGCCACCAGGACGGGCAGGCCCTGGGCCGGATGGCCGCGGCGATCTACCGCACCGCCCAGCTGCGGCTGGCCCGCGGCCACCTCGTCCGGCCCTCCCTCACCCAGTTCGAGCGGGGCGAGGACGGTTTCGAGCCACGCACCTACTCAGTCGACACCGAGGAACGGCCGCCGATGGCGGAGATCGCGGAGTACGCGGCACGCCGGGTCGCCTGAGGGGGCGCACGAGAACGGCTGTATACAGCCCCCCTTCTGGGGCAGACCGTACGTTTGAGCGTTTCCGGGCCGGGCTAGGTTGAGGCGTATGGCTTCCACCCACGGTGCTGAGGTGCTGGTCGCGTCCAACCGCGGCCCGGTTTCGTACGAGGTCCTCGAGAACGGCTCGCTGCACGCCAAGCGGGGCGGCGGCGGACTGGTCTCGGGTCTTTCGGCCATCGGGCCGGACACCGACGCGGTGTGGGTGTGCGCCGCACTGGGCGACGGCGACCGGGAGGCGGTACGGCGCACGGGCGGCGGGCTGCTGCCGACGGAGGAGACCGGCGGACAGCGCGTACGCATGCTCGACATCGACGCGGCGGTGTTCGCCGACGCGTACAACGGCATCGCCAACTCGGTGCTGTGGTTCGTCCACCACATGCTGTACCAGACCCCGCTGGAGCCGGTCTTCGACGCGGAGTTCCGGCGGCAGTGGGCGTCGTACGAGGCGTACAACCGGGCCTTCGCCGAGGCGCTGGCCGAGGAGGCGGCGGACGGCGCGGCGGTGCTGATCCAGGACTACCACCTGGCGCTCGCCCCCCGGATGCTCCGCCGACTCCGCCCCGACCTGCGCATCGGCCACTTCTCACACACTCCGTGGGCCCCGCCGGACTACTTCCGCCTGCTGCCCGACGACATCGCGGCCGAGCTGCTGACCGGCATCCTGGGCGCGGACCGGGCGGCGTTCCTGACCCGGCGGTGGGCGGACGCGTTCACCGACTGCTGTCACGCGGTACTGGGGCCCGGCATCCCGTCCGGGACCCGGATCGGGGTGCACGGACTCGGCGCGGACGCGGACTTCCTGCGGGAGCGGGCGCACCGGCCGGACGTGACCGAGCGGATGGCCGTACTGCGGGCGGAGATCGGCGAGGGGCGCCGGACGATCGTCCGGGTGGACCGCACCGAGCTGTCCAAGAACATCGTCCGGGGCCTGCTGGCGTACCGGCAGCTGCTGGACGACCACCCCGAGTGGCGCGAACGGGTGGTGCATCTGGCGTTCGCCTACCCGTCCCGGCAGGACCTCGCCGTCTACCGCGACTACACGGCCGAGGTGCAGCGGGTGGCGCAGGAGATCAACTCGCACTACGGCACGCCGGGTTGGACACCGGTTGTGCTGCACGTCAAGGACGACTTCGCGCGTTCTCTGGCCGCGTACCGGCTTGCGGACGTGGCGCTGGTCAACCCGATCCGGGACGGCATGAACCTGGTCGCCAAGGAGGTACCGGTCGTCTCCGACGAGGGCTGCGCGCTGGTGCTGTCGCGGGAGGCGGGGGCGTACGAGGAGCTGGGCGAGGACGCGATCGTGGTGAACCCGTACGACATCGGAGGGACGGCGGATGCGCTGCACGCTGCGCTGGGCTGGGCGGGCGGTGAGCGGGCGGAGCGTTCGAAGAGGCTGGCTGCGGCTGCTACCGCGTTGCCGCCCGCGCAGTGGTTTCTGGATCAGCTGGGTGCACTGGGGCGGTGAATGCCGGGCACCCGGCGCTGTAGGCCGTGCCCACCCTCCCCCACTCTCGGCTTCGCTCGAGCGGGGGGGACCCCCATCGCCCTGCGGAACGACTGCCCACGGCAGTGGGCGGAACGGCTGCTCACGGCGGTTGGTCAGGGCATGTGGGCTGCCAGTGTGCGGAGCAGGGATACGACTCCCTCGGGGCCGTCGACCACCACGTCCGCGCGCTCTGCCAGTTCCGTGACCTCTGTGCTGCCGCTGCAGACCAGGAGGCCGGGGATGCCGTCGGAGCGGAGTTTGTCCACGGCCGCGTAGGCGGGGAGGTCGCCGAGGTCGTCGCCGGCGTAGAGGACGGACTCGGCGCCGGTGGTGCGGACGTGGTCGAGGAAGGCGACGCCCTTGTCCATGCCGGGCGGGCGGAGTTCGAGGACCATCCGGCCGGGCTCGACGATCAGGCCGTGCCGGGTGGCGAGGTCGGCGAGGGGTTCGCGCAGGGCCTCGAAGGCGGCCTGGGGGTCGTCCGCGCGGCGGGTGTGGACGGCGACGGCCCGGCCCTTCTCCTCGACCCATGTGCCGTGCCAGGCGCCGATGCGGTCCAGGACGCCGGGCAGCTCGGCGCGGACCGCGGCCACGCCGGGGTGGGGCGGGGGTGCGGTGACCGTGCCGGTCGCGGCGTCCCAGCGTTCGGCGCCGTAATGGCCGAGGACGACCAGGTGCTCCAGGCCCGCCGTGCCCGCGAAGCCGCCGTGCCGTACCGCGACCCCGGCGGGCCTGCCGGTGATCACGGCGACGGAGGCCACCTTGGGGGCGAGGGCGGCGAGCGCGGGGACGGCGTCGGGGTGGGCGCGGGCCTGCTCGGGGTCGGCGACGATGGGGGCCAGCGTGCCGTCGAAGTCCAGGCCGATCACTGCGGTGCGCGGCTTGGCGAGGAGCGCGGCGAGTCCGGCTTGGCCAGCCTGAGTCACCGGAGTCGGCAGAAGGTCCATCAGATCTCCTTCGAGGGGACCACCGGCTTGGCCGGTGGGGCATCAAGACCTCTTCGGGGTTGCCCGGCGTAGCCGGGCGGCTCCGTCACACGTTCGTGTGAGGTTCAGGGCTAGGGGATTTCATCTACAGGTGCCGCTTGTATGTTCGCCTCGTGGGCTGTGACCAGGAAAGTTCGCCGGTTCTCCGGCGGCGTGTACGACCTCGGGCCGCACGTGATGTGGTGGTCGAAGTACCGCCGTCTGGAGCTCCGTGAACGGGTCGAGTCACGCCTTGAGGAACTGATCCGGGCCAGGGTCGATGAGCGGGGGTGGGAGATCGTGGCGCTCGAAGTGATGTCCGGCCATGTCCACCTGCCCGTCAAGCACGATGTGAAGTCATCGGCCTCGCATGTCGCGAACCAGTTCGAGAGCTTCACCTCCCGCGTCCTACGCAAGGAGTTCCCACACCTGCGGTCGAAGGCTCCGACCCGGCGGTCGTCGTCGTACTTCGCCGCCTCGGTCGCCACGGCGAGCGCCGAGACGGTGCAGCCGCACATCGACACCGGGCGGGAACGCCCCTGGAAGAAGAGGGACGGCTCGTGAACCGGGCGTACAAGTTCCTCCTGCGCCCCACGGCCGGCCA
The DNA here is from genome assembly GCF_001513965.1 of Streptomyces cellostaticus. Taxonomy (GTDB): domain Bacteria; phylum Actinomycetota; class Actinomycetes; order Streptomycetales; family Streptomycetaceae; genus Streptomyces; species Streptomyces cellostaticus. The sequence continues at coordinate 12,550 of NZ_KQ948034.1, forward strand.
GAAGGCCACGCTGGGCGAGATGCTGCGGGACCACTGCTCGCTGTACAACGGCGCTTTGCAGGAACGCCGGGACGCCTGGCGGCACAGCTCGAAGACGAGCATCAAGTACGGGAACCAGTCTGCCCAGCTCAAGGAGATCCGGGCGTTCGACCCGGAGCGTCACGGCCGCTGGTCGTTCTCCTCCCAGCAGGCCACCCTGCGCCGCCTCGACAAGGCATTCCAGGCGTTCTTCCGGCGTGTCAAGGCCGGGCAGACGCCGGGTTACCCCCGCTTCAAGGGCGTCGGGCACTTCGACACCGTGGTGTTCCCGAAGGACGGCGACGGCTGCCGCTGGGACTCCACCCCGCACGACCGGCACACCCGCGTGCGCCTCCAAGGCGTCGGGCACGTCCGGGTGCACCAGCACCGGCCCGTGCATGGCCGGGTGAAGACGATCAGCATCAAGCGCGAGGGGAACCGCTGGTACGTTGTCCTCTCCTGCGACGACGTCCCCGCCGAGCCGCTCCCACCCACTTGCGCGGTGATCGGCATCGACATGGGCACCACGCGCTTCCTGACAACCTCCGACGGCAAGCATGTCGCCAACCCCAAGTTTCTCGACACGGCGGCCGCCGAGCTGGCCGACGCGCAGCGGCACCTCGCGACGTTCCCCAAGCGCGCCCAGCAGCGCAACAAGAAGCACCGTGCGGCGGCCCGCAAGGTCGCCAAGCTGCACGCCAAGATCCGCAAGCAGCGCCTCGACTTCCACCACAAGACCGCGCTCGCCCTGGTCCGCGACCACGACGCGATCGCGCACGAGCGGCTCAACACGGCGGGCATGACCCGTGCACCCAAGCCCAAGCCCGACCCCAAGACGCCCGGCGCCTTCCTGCCGAACGGCGCCGCCGCGAAGGCCGGGCTCAACCGCAGGATCCTCGACGCGGGTTGGGCGCAGTTCCTCGGAATCCTGGCGAATAAGGCTGAGAGTGCCGGTCGCCTCCTGGTTCCGGTGGACGCGCGCAACACCTCCCGCACGTGCCTCGCATGCGGGCACGTCGCAAAGGAGAACCGCACCACCCAAGCGAAGTTCGAATGCGTCACGTGCGGCTTCACAGCGAACGCCGACCACGTCGGCGCGACGAACGTCTTCAACAGGGCCGGGCTGGTCCTCTGCGACGTGGCCTAGCCACCGGCACAGGAAGCCCGCGACGTCAGTCGTGGGTGGAGTCACAGAGCGACACTATCCAGGTCAGGCCGGACTCACTCCCGGGGATCCGCCCCAGACCCCGTTTTCCCATCCGCCCACCCGTCTCGGTCAGCTGAGTAGCGCAACATCAACGAGCCCTGGCAGCACTCCCCCTTCCGGCGCGTTTCTGCTAACAGATACGAATGGGCGGGTGGGAAAGTCAGCGCTCCGACCGCCGGGACTCCCGCACCCGCCGCAAACGGTTCACCGTCACCGGATCCAGTGCCAGCGCTCTCGCGTCGTCCAGCAGTGCGTTGAGAAGCTGGTAGTAGCGCACCGGCGCCAGGCCCAGTTCCTCGCGTATCGCCCGCTCCTTCGCGCCGGGGCCGGAAAAGCCCCGGCGCTCCAGCGCGAGGATGGCCTTTTCACGGCTGCCCAGTTCCATGTGCGCAACCGTAACGCCAGGCACCGACAACCGGCTCAGCCGGCGGAAGCCGAACCGCTGTCGGCCGTCGTCGCCGTCGCCTGCAGGCGGGTCAGGATGCCGGAGGGGCTGCCGTCGGGGGCGACCGCCTGGCCGATGTCCTTCTTCACGGCCACGCTGACCGCCGCCCAGGAGGTCTTGCCGACCGGGTACAGCTGGGAGGTCGGCAGCTGGTCGAGGAAGGGGTGCAGATCCTTGTCCTGGGCCGAGCCGGAGTCGCTCATGGTGTTGGACGCGGAACCGGTGACCGGCAGCAGCCCGTACTCGTGGGAGAAGGCGAGGACGTTCTTCTCCGAGTAGACGAAGTCGAGGAAGTCGCCTATCTGCTTGGCGTGCCCGTTCTGCTTGAAGCCCATCATCCAGTCGGTGACGCCCATCGCGGCCTTGGCCTTGCCGGTGCGGCCCGGCATCGGGACCATGCCGAACTGCACGCCCTTCTTTCCGGCCTGCTGGATCAGCGTGGGATGCCCGTTGAGCATGCCGACCTGGCCGTCGGCGAAGGCGGCGAAGGCGGCGGCGCGGTTGAGCTTGCCGGGGGCGACGGGACCGGTCAGGCCCTTGCCGACCAGCTCGTCCTTGAGCCAGCTGAAGGTCTGGACGTTCTGCGCGGAGTCGATGGTGTAGGTGCCGATGTCGTCGGTGTAGCCGTTGCCGCCGCTCAGCAGCCACTGCATGGTCTCGGCCTGGGCCTCCTCGGGGCCCAGCGGCAGCGCGTAGGGGTACTTCACGCCCTTGTCCTTGAGCGCCTTCGCGTCGGCCGCCAGCTCGCTCCAGGTGGTGGGCGGCGCGATGCCGGCCTTGGCGAACAGGGTCTTGTTGTAGAAGAGCACCCGGGTGGAGGCGGCGAACGGGATGCCGTACTGCACGTGCTTCCACTCGCCCGCGTCGGCGAGCTGGGAGAGGAAGTCGGCCTGGGTGCGGATGGAGAGCAGGTCGGAGGCCGGGTAGAGCTTGTCCGCGGCAGCGTAGTCGGCGTAGGCGCCGATCTGGGCCAGGTCGGGGGCGTGCCCGGCGTCGACCATCTCCTTGACCTTGGCGTCGACGTCGTTCCAGGAGTAGACGCTGACCTCGACCTTCACGCCGGAGTGCTGGGACTCGTACTCCTTGGCCAGCTTATCCCAGTACTTCTGCGAGCTGCTGGCGGCGGAGTCGCCGTAGTCGGCCGCGACCAGCTTGAGGGTCACGTCGGAGGACCCCGTGCTCCCGCAGCCTCCGAGGACCGCCGTCATGCCCAGTGCGGACACCACCGCGATCGTTCCTGCCGTACGCCGACCCACCGTCAAAGCCCCAACCCTGCTGTCTGACCGTTCAATATATGGACACATAAGGTCTACACCACGTGAGTGGACTAGACCTCTTGCGGGTCCGCGGGCCACACTGTCCCCGTGAGACATGTCATCGCCCTGGACGTGGGCGGTACCGGGATGAAGGCGGCCCTCGTCGGCGACGACGGCGCGCTGCTGCACCGCGCCCGCCGCGCGACCGGCCGCGAGCGCGGCCCCGACGCGGTGGTCGCGGACATCCTCGACTTCGCCGCCGAGCTGCGCGCGTACGGCGTCGAGCGCTACGGCGAACCGGCCGCCGCTGCCGGCCTCGCGGTCCCCGGCATCGTCGACGAGGAGCACGGCGTCGCCGTCTACGCGGCCAACCTCGGCTGGCGGGACGTACCCCTGCGCGCGCTGCTCGCCGACCGGCTCGGCGTGCCCGTGGCGCTCGGCCACGACGTGCGCACCGGCGGGCTCGCCGAGGGCCGGATCGGCGCGGGCAAGGGTGCCGACCGGTTCCTGTTCGTGCCGCTCGGCACCGGGATCGCCGGCGCCATCGGCATCGACGGCCGGGTCGAGTCCGGCGCGCACGGCTTCGCGGGCGAGATCGGCCACGTCGTCGTACGACCGTCCGGCATCCCCTGTCCCTGCGGGCAGCGCGGCTGTCTGGAGCGGTACGCCTCCGCGTCCGCGGTCAGCGAGGCGTGGGCAGCGGCCTGCGGAGACCCGGAAGCGGACGCGGCCGACTGCGCGAAAGCAGTCGCGTCCGGTGACCCGAACGCCGTCCGGATCTGGCAGGAGGCGGTGGACGCGCTCGCCGACGGACTGGTGACCGCGCTCACCCTGCTGGACCCACGCACGCTGATCATCGGTGGCGGCCTGGCCGAGGCGGGGGAAGTGTTGTTCCAGCCCCTGCGGGATGCCGTCCGGCAGCGGGTCACCTTCCAGAAACTGCCGTCCATCGTCCCCGCGGCCCTCGGCGACACGGCCGGCTGCCTGGGCGCGGGGCTGCTTGCGCGGGATCTCCTCAACCACACCGACCGTACGGAGGTAACCCCCTGATGGCAGCCGACCCAGGGGCGCGGGGAACTGCGCGACCAGCCACGACGCACCCGCAGGTGCTCACCGGCGCAAACGTGGTGCTTCCCACCGGCACGGTGAAGAACGGCCGGCTGGTCGTGGACGGCAAGCGCATCGTCAGTACGGCCCCAGCCAACGCCGAAGTCATCGACGTAACCGGCCACTGGCTGGTACCGGGCTTCGTGGACATCCACAACCACGGCGGCGGCGGAGCCTCCTTCTCCGGCACGGCGGACGACGTACTGAAAGCCATCCGCACGCACCGCCTGCACGGCACCACCACCCTCGTCGCCTCCACGGTCACCGACGAGATGGACCTGCTGGTCCAGCAGGCGGGGCTGCTGAGCGAGCTGGCCGAGCAGGGCGACATCGCGGGCATCCACTTCGAGGGTCCGTTCATCTCGCCGTGCCGCAAGGGCGCGCACTCCGAGGAGCTGCTGCGCGACCCGGAACCGGCCGAGGTGCGCAAGCTGATCGACGCGGCCCGCGGCAAGGCGAAGATGGTCACCCTCGCCACCGAGCTGCCGGGCGGCCTCGACTCCGTACGGCTGCTCGCGGAGCACGGCGTGATCGCCGCCATCGGCCACACGGACGCCACCTACGAGCAGACGGTCGAGGCCATCGACGCGGGCGCCACGGTCGCCACCCACCTCTTCAACGCGATGCCCACCCTCGGCCACCGCTCCCCCGGCCCGATCGCGGCCCTGCTGGAGGACGAGCGGGTGACGGTAGAGCTGATCAACGACGGTACCCACCTCCACCCGGCCGCGCTGGAGCTGGCGTTCCACCACGCAGGCGCCTCCCGGGTCGCATTCATCACCGACGCGATGGACGCGGCCGGCATCGGCGACGGCCGCTACATGCTCGGCCCGCTGGAGGTGGAGGTCAGCGAGGGCGTGGCCCGGCTGGTGCACGGCGGCTCGATCGCGGGCTCCACGCTGACGCTGGACCGCGCGTTCAAGCGGGCGGTGACGATCGACAAGCTGCCGGTGCAGGACGCCGTGACGGCGTTGTCGGCGAACCCGGCCCGCCTGCTCGGCCTGTCCGACCGCATCGGCTCCCTGGAGCCGGGCAAGGACGCCGACCTGGTCCTTCTCGACGCGAACTTCGATCTCAAGGGCGTAATGCGGCGGGGCGAATGGGTGGTAGCGCCCCAACTGCCCTGATCCGTGCTCGTGTCGAAGAGACGGTGGCCGACCCGCACCCTGGGCCGGCCACCGTCTCTTTGGCATGATCAGGGCCCCGGAAACCGATGGCACACGGACTTCGAGGGAGGTCGGCCCGGATGATCCTCACGGTCACACTGAACACCGCTCTCGACATCACCTATCGCGTACGGTCCCTGCGGCCGCACACCTCGCACCGCGTCTCGGACGTCATCGAGCGACCGGGCGGCAAGGGCGTGAACGTGGCCCGGGTGCTGGCGGCTCTCGGGCACGAGGTGACGGTCACGGGGTTCGCGGGCGGCGCGACCGGGCGGGTGCTGCGCGAACGCCTCGCGGACACGCGCGGGGTGACGGACGCGCTGGTCCCGATCGCCGGTCCGACCCGCCGCACGATCGCGGTCGTGGACGAACTGTCCGGCGACACGACCCAGTTGAACGAGCCGGGCCCGCAGGTCTCCCCGGCCGAGTGGGCCGTCTTGCTGGGGTCGTACGCCGATCTGCTGGCCGCCGGTCCCTCGGCGGTGGCCCTGTGCGGCAGCCTGCCACCGGGGGTACCGGTCGGCGCATACGCGGGCCTCATACGGGCCGCACGGACTCTCGGCGTCCCGGTCCTCCTGGACACCAGCGGCGAACCCCTGCGCCGCGGGGTCGCCGCCCGCCCCGACCTCATCAAGCCCAACGCCGACGAACTGGCCGAACTCACCGGCTCCCACGACCCGTTGCGCGCCAACCAGGACGCCCGCCGCCGGGGCGCCCAGGCGGTGGTGGCCTCACTGGGCGCGGAGGGCTTGCTGGCCGTGACCCCGGAGGGCCGCTGGCGTGCCGCCCCACCGACCCACGTCCACGGCAACCCGACCGGCGCGGGCGACTCGGCGGTGGCGGGCCTGCTGTCGGGGCTGGTGGAGAAGCTCCCCTGGCCGGAGCGCCTGACCCACGCGGTCGCCTTGTCAGCCGCGACCGTACGGGCCCCGACAGCAGGCGACTTCGACCGCGCGGCCTACGAGAAACTCCTGGCACGAGTGTCGGTGACGGCGGCGTGAAAGCCTTGCAGCCCTCGCCGGATATGGCCGCGTAGCAGTTTGACCGAGAAACGCCCTTCACTCTCACGCTGGTCGGATGATCGGGGACGAACAGGACCGTCCTCTCGCACACCTACTCGGACAACACCCATGGCACCGTTACGGGGATTGAAGTCTGGGCGAGGTAGTACCGCGGCCTCATGACGGTCCGCCGGTCCACCGGCGGACCGTTCAGCTGTCTGAGCCCACCCACAGCTGGTCGATGAGGGCGTTGCACTGGTTCCCCTGACCACAGGAGATCGTCAACGTATTGGAGCCCTTGGTCAACGTCACCGGAGCCCAGGTGGACTGCCAGCCCTTCTCGAAGTCACCCTTCGCCCGATGGGTGAAGTCCTTCATGCCCAGCGGCTGTTGGTTGGGTTTGCCGTTGACCGTCAGCGTCGCGTTGGCGTCCACACCGGGAATGCTGTAACGCACGTACAGGCGGTACGAGCCAGCTTTCTGGACGTCACTGACAGTCCACGTGACCGAGGCGCCGACGCTGTTGAACCCTGTCACATAGACCCCGCCGGCCGCATTCGCCCCCTTGACGTCCGAGGCCTTAGTCGCCCCGCCCGCCAGTTGTACGGAGCCGTCGGCCGCGTCGACCTTCGGCAGCTCCCCCGACGCCGCCGAGCTGCTCCCCGACGGGCTCGGCTCGCTGCTCTGGGACTGGGTCGGGGTGCTGCCCGCCTGGTTGTCGGACTTCTTGCCGTCGTTGTCGTTGAGCATCGCGACGCCGATGCCTATGACGACAGCCGCGACCACCGCGATCGCGCCGATCAGCAGGCCCTTGGTGTTCGGGCCGCGGCGGCCGGGAGCCGACGGCACCGGCTGGCGGCTGGTCGGGGCGCCGCCGGGCATCGTCTCCGGGGCCTGATAGTGGGCGTTCGGCTGGCCGTAGGCGCCCTGCTGCTGTGGGACGGTCGGCCGCTGCTGACCGTACGGGGCCTGTTGCTGGCCGTACTGGCGCTCGCCGACCGCGCGTACCCTGCTGCTCCTGCTGACCGAGTTCGGGTAGCCGTACCCGCCGGACGGCGGCTGGGCCCCTCTGGCCTGGCCGTCGGCGTACAGGTAGCCGAATGGGTCGTCGTCCTCGGGCGTGCTCGGGCTGTTTTCGCCGGGCGTCATCCCTTGGTCTCCTCAGCGGGTGCGGGTGGATCCGGTACAGGTCTGGAATGGCGAGCCTACCCGCTCTGGCTGGCCCAAACGGGTGACTCGGACCCCATCAACTCACTGACCTGCGGATCATCCGGCGCGCCGGTGCTGTTTGGGACGAGATCGTTTCTCTACGTACATCCGCTCGTCGGCTGACTTCAACACTTCGTCCGCGGTCATGCCGCAGTGTGCCCAGCCGATGCCGAAGCTGGCGCCCACCCGGACGGCCCGGCCCTCGGCGCGGATCGGCTGGATGATCTCGTTGCGCAGGCGTACGGCGAGGTCCTGGGCGTCGGCCTTGCCGAGGCCGTCGGCGAGGATGACGAACTCGTCGCCGCCGAGGCGGGCCACGGTGTCGCCGTCGCGGACGCCCCGGGAGAGCCGGCGGGCGACCTCGATCAGGACCGCGTCGCCCGCGTTGTGGCCGAACCGGTCGTTGATCGACTTGAAGCCGTCCAGGTCGCAGAAGAGGACCGCGAGGCCCTTGGCGCCGTCGTCGTGCCCCTCCTCGGGGGCGACGGTGTGGACGTGGTGGTCGTAGCCCTCGTATGCCTCCGCGCCCGGTGCGAAGTCGAAGCCGTGGCCGGTGGCGGCGTCGAAGGCGGGGTGGCCGTAGGCCGCGTCCAGGGATTCCAGGGCGCCGGGCTGGGCCGCGCGTCGGCACAGGCGGGCCGCCAGGCGCGAGCGCAGCTCGGCGGAGTTCGGCAGGCCGGTGAGGGAGTCGTGGGAGGCACGGTGGGCGAGCTGCAGCTCGCGGCGCTTGCGCTCCTCGATGTCCTCGACGTGGGTGAGCAGGAAGCGGGGGCCGTCGGCGGCGTCCGCGACGACCGAGTTGCGCAGGGACACCCACACGTACGTGCCGTCGCGGCGGCCGAGGCGGAGTTCCGCGCGGCCTCCCTCGGCGGAGGTCCTGAGCAGCGTGCCGATGTCCTCGGGGTGCACGAGGTCGGAGAAGGAGTAGCGGCGCATCGCTGAGGCCGGGCGGCCGAGCAGGCGGCACAGGGCGTCGTTGGTGCGCAGGATCCGGCCGTGCTGGTCGCCGCCCATCTCGGCGATCGCCATGCCGGAGGGGGCGTACTCGAAGGCCTGGCGGAAGGATTCCTCGCTGGCGCGCAGGGCCTGCTGCTCGCGCTCCAGACGGACCAGGGCGCGCTGCATATTGGCTCGTAGACGCGCGTTGCTGATCGCGATGGCGGCCTGGAAGGCGTACATCTGCAGGGCCTCGCGGCCCCAGGCGCCGGGGTGGCGGCCGTTGCGCGGCCGGTCGACGGATATGACGCCGAGCAGCTCGCCCGAGGAGCCGCCCTGCACGCCCGGGGTGTACATCGGCGCGAAGAGCCGGTCGGAGGGGTGCCACTCGTCCTCGAAGCGCGGCGCGGGCCCGTCGGTGAACCACTGCGGGACGTCGTCGTCGTCCAGCACCCAGCCCTCGGTATGCGGTATGAACACCAGGTCGCCCCACTGTTCACCCATGTTCAGCCGCCGCAGCCAGGAGTCGCGAGAACCGACCCGGCCGGTGATCAGGGCCTCGGCGGCGGAGTTCCCGGAGAACGCGGCGACGACGAGGTCGCCGTCGGGGCGTACGAGGTTCACGCATGCCATCTCGTAGCCGAGGGCGTTCACGACGCCGTCGGCCACGGTCTGCAGTGTGTCCGCCAGGCTGCGTGCCGTGTTCATGTCGGCCATGACCTGGTGCAGCTGCCGCAGGGACGCAAGACGGACATACGGCTCCGACTCGGTCTCCATGCTCGCCCTCCCCCCGAGACCTCGCAGCGAATCAAGGGTTGTCTTCGGCGTTCCTTACGGTGGTGCTCTGAGTAGTGGTCCAGATGGTGCTCTTACGGCGCTCTTGCAGCTTCCCGCCACTGAATCACAGCGCGCTGCCCACTCGGTACACAGGGTCAACAATTCCTGCCCCTTGTGACTCAAGTCACAGAAGAACATGAACAATTGAGTGGGGTTTCCGCGTTTTCCCTGTGTGTTTACTGAAAGCGGGCTCTCCCCTGGTCCCCCGGTCCTAGGACCCGGCTCGGGCTCAGGCCCGATGCGGTGTGCGCGGTGCGGAGATTAGCGTTTCGGCGTGCTGAACACTCCCTCACCCACCGCCCCCACCGCTTCCGGGCATGCTGAGGGGGTGAGCAACGACGAGTTCCGGGCCGCGATGTCCCGGCTGGCCGCGGGCGTGGTCCTGGTCACCGCGCAGGAGCCGGCGCTGGACCCGGACGACCCCACCGCACCGGACGTCGAGGACGTCGGCATGACCGCCACCGCCTTCATGTCCGTCTCGCTGGACCCGCCGCTGGTGCTGGTCAGCCTGCGCGAGGGCTCCCGCATGGACGACCTGCTCGACGAGCAGCCGCTGTGGGCCGTCTCGGTCCTCGCCGAGAGCCAGCGGCACGTCGCCGGCCGCTTCGCCATGAAGGGCCGCATCAGCGACCGCCTGCTCTTCGAGGACCTCCCCTGCATCCGCGGGGAGGCCACCGGCGCCCCGCTGGTGGGCGGTGCGCTGGCCGCCCTGGAGTGCCGCACCGAGCAGCGGGTGACCTCCGGGGACCACACCCTCGTCATCGGCCGGGTGCTCACCGCGCGGGTGCCCGGCGCGGAGGGCGGACCGCTGCTCTATTTCCAGGGCCGCTACCGGCATTTGGGCTGATCGGGCGGCCGGCCGGTAATTCCGTGGCAGTGCCGTGAACGGCCTGCTTAATGTGCGCGGATGACACCCCGACTGGAAGAGATATCCACCCGGAATCTCGAAGCCGCCCTCACCATCCGCGTCCGCCCCGGCCAGGAACACGCGGTCGAGCCGGTCGCGCACTCCCTCGCCGAGGCGTACGTCCGTCCCGCCGGCGTCGCCTGGCCCCGGCTGATCGTGGACGACGGCCGTCCGGTCGGCTTCCTGATGGCCTTCCTCGACATCGACTGGCACGGCGACGGCAGCCTGATCCGCTCCGGCCTGTGGCGCCTGAACATCGACGGCGGGGAACAGGGCAGGGGCTACGGCCGCTTCGCCGTCGACTCCGTCGCCGCGGAACTGCGCCGCCGGGGCACCAAGGAGATGTACGTCACCTGGCACCCGGGCCCGGACGGCCCCGAGGAGTTCTACCTCCGCCTGGGCTTCCGCACGAACGGGGAGACGAGCGGGGGGCAGACGGTGGGGGTGCTGGAGCTGTCGTAGCCGGGACGTGTCTCATGAAAGCGGCCCCCGCCCGAAGGCGGGGGCCGCAACGTGCGTGAGAGGAGGCCGATCACCGCCTCCCAGAGGCGAGAGAACTAACTGCAGACCGGGCCGCGCCCGAACTCGACATAGCGCGCGTTGACGTTCGATGGGGCAGTGCCGCCGAGCAGGCCGTAGCCCGTGGCGTCGAAGAACCTGCCGCAGGATGAGTTCCTGTTGACGGTGAAATAGTCGCCGTAGCGGGCGTCGTCGGGGTTGTACGTGGCTTGGGCGATCTTCCGGAAGACGAAGCGACCGGGCCCCTGGTTGTACTTGTCCTTGATCCCCACGGCTGTGGTGACGGCGGGCCCGCGGCCTCCGACCCTGCCGCCGACGCCGATGGCCAGGCCCTGGTCACCGGAGTCGTTGACGCCGACGGCCGGCACGCCCGCGCACTGGCCCGAGAAGGCGATGACGGGTTGCTGGACGAGCCCCAGGTCGTTCGGGTGCTTTCCGCGTCGGAACTCGGCACCGACAATGTGGGGCTGCCGGTATTTGGCATCGGAGTTCGTGGGCACCCAGACGTTCACCGAGTTCCTGGTGATCGCCGTCTGCACATTGAATCCCACGATGTTCGCCGCGATTTCGTCGGCCCAGTCGGCGTTGTTCACCCCGCCCCGGCAGTCGGCGTCACCGAAGGTCATGGCAGCGACATCGTGCAGGGTTGAACCGACCCGCGTCGAGTCGTCGGGCCAGCTGAACACGCGCCACTGCGTGGGAGTGTTGACCCAGGAGAAGTACATGACGTTCTGGGTGCCGCTGCCGGGGACCAGAATCCGCTGTCCACCGGGGTTCGTGAAGTTGATGGCTCGCCCCGAAGCGACCCGGCACGCGGCGAGCTGGTCGAGGTTGAAGCGTCTCATCCCGGCGCCCAGCCAGTCTTCGGGATTGGGCCCGTCATTTCGGTTGGCGCTTACGTACAAGAATTTCTTGCTGAGGCCCAGATGCGGAAAGTCGGCAAGGACGTCCGTCCGTGTCGGGTCGAAGTCGATGTCGTAGTAGCAGTTGTCCGGCGAGGGAATTTGCCGCCGCACGAAGATGCGCACGATGCCGTTGGTGAACGTGGAAAGGTCGTCCACGTACAGCATGCTGTGGAACGTCACATCCCGCGCACGGTGATAGACGACCTGGGTGTCGCAGCACGGGAACCGCGCTTGGGCCGGTCCCGCCGGGTAGGGCTGAGCACAGGAGAACGAGGAGCCACGGTTGGTCGAGAACTCCTGGTGGTCGAAATTGCCCGTGTAGTAGACGTTCCGTCCGTCATTTGCTGCAGACGGCTCCGCGAGCGAGGCTGCCACACCACACTGGTCGGTGGACGCGAGAGGGTTGCGGTGGTTCCGTGCGATGACGAGATCGTTCGGGCCGGTGGGCGCCTTCGGCCCGGGAGAAACGTTCTTCGCCTCCGATGCGGGCGCCGTGGCGGGCGGGACCCCTTGCTTTCCGCCTGACTGAGGGACATGGGAGGCGAGTTTCTTGCGCCTCTTGACCAACGCTTCCCACATGGCCTTGTGCTGCCTGGGCGTCACGCGAGCGCCGGGCTTGAAATTCTTCGCAAGGACGGGCGTTGCCGACGTGGGCACCGATTCCTGGTACACCACCTGATGTCCGTTGCCCTCCGTCGCCTACGCCCCCGCAGAACCGATCCCGGCAAGAGGCAGCAGCACGGCCAAGGCCAACAATCCGATGCGCCAGCGTCTTCCGAGAAGTGCCGGATATCTGGCTTTCATCACACCAGTCCCTTCGCCCAGCATGTCGAGCAGCCGCGAAGATCGTGAAGGAATACAAGATGCCTGGACTGCTGACACACTGCTCAGCACGTGTTCTCCACCCGTCCAGCGCATGCGTCTCTGGCAGGAACATGACAAGCACGGCGGCATGCATAGGGCTGGGGCGGCCGGAGGGGCTACCCCCAGTCCCGGCCGGAGCGGCCCCGCTTCGTGTCCGAGCGCTGCTTCTTCTCCCGCAGCCGACGCTCGTTGATCCCACGCGGGATCCGGGTCGGTCTGCGGGGCTTGGGCGGGGGTGCGGTGGCCTCCGCGAGGAGGGCGGCGAGGCGTACGGCGGCGGTCTCGCGGTTGCGCCACTGGGAGCGGTGCTCGGAGGACCGTACGACGACGACCCCGTCGACCAGCCGCCCGGCCAGCCGCTCGAGCGCCCGCTCCTTCCACACCGCGGGAAGCGCCTCGGTGGCGGTCAGGTCGAAGCGCAGCTCCACCTGGGAGTCGCTGGTGTTCACATGCTGGCCGCCCGGCCCGGACGACCTGGAGAAACGCCAGATCAGCTCGGCCTCGGGAAGCGAGACGGAGCCACGGATGAGATGAGGACCGGACATGAGTCCCATGTTCCCGGTCCGGCCCGCCTCACGTCACCCGGTTTTCGGTGTGGGTAAAAGAGGTAAAGGGATCCGGAACCATCGGGACCCCCCTCGACGTTCTTCCCGGTGACGGTAGCTTCGTCGGCACAGAAACCTAAAGGGAAGGACTCCCACATCATGGCTGTAAGCCTGTCCAAGGGTGGCAACGTCTCGCTCACCAAGGAGGCTCCGGGCCTGACCGCCGTCACCGTGGGCCTCGGCTGGGACGTCCGCACCACCACCGGCACGGACTTCGACCTGGACGCCTCCGCCATCGCGGTCAACACGCAGGGCAAGGTCTACTCCGACGCCCACTTCGTCTTCTTCAACAACAAGCAGACTCCGGACAACTCGATCGTCCACACGGGCGACAACCGCACGGGTGAAGGCGCCGGCGACGACGAGGCGATCAACGTCAACCTCGCCGCCCTCCCGGCCGACATCGACAAGATCGTCTTCCCGGTCTCCATCTACGACGCCGAGAACCGCGGCCAGAACTTCGGCCAGGTCCGCAACGCCTACATCCGCATCATCAACCAGGCCGGCGGTGCCGAGATCGCCCGCTACGACCTCTCCGAGGACGCGGCCACGGAGACGGCGATGGTCTTCGGCGAGCTGTACCGCAACGGCGCGGAGTGGAAGTTCCGCGCGGTCGGCCAGGGCTACGCCTCGGGCCTGGTGGGCATTGCGCAGGACTTCGGCGTGAACGTCTGAGGGACGCGACACGCTGCGCTGTGCGGGAGCCCCTGGCTGCGGTTCGCTGCGGCCGGGGGCTCCGGCGTTCGGTCAGTCCGTGGTGGCGTACGGCAGGAAGGTCGCCCAGGTGGTGGGGGCGAAGGCCAGCTGGGGGCCAGTGGTCTGCTTGGAGTCGCGGACGTGGATCGTGCCGGGAGTGGTGGCGACCTCGACGCAGGAGTTGCCGTCATTACCGCTGCTGTAGCTGCTCTTGAACCACGCCATCGCCACCTCGACGCAGGACTCACCGTTGGTGCCGCCGCTGTAGCTGCTCTTGAACCACGCCAGTTCGGAGGCGTCCCCGAAGGAGGCCTTGCGGATCATGTCTCTCCCAGCAGTTGCTCGATGAAGGCCTGCGACTCCCGTGGTGGGAGAGCCTGCGCCCGGATGGTGCCATATTGCAGCTCGATGACGCGAAGCTGTTTCGGATCGGTGGTCGGCCGTCCGTTGAACGCACCGTCGGAGCGTCCAACAGCCGTGCCGTCCGGGAACTTCAGCAGCTCAATCCTGCCGTCCAGCCCCGGATGGGCATCAGTGTTGGTCGGCATGACCTGAAGCGTGACATTGTGCAACCGCCCCACCTCCAGCAGACGTTCAAGCTGCTGTCGCCACATCATTGTGCCCCCGACCTGCCGACGCAGCGGTGCCTCTTCCAGGACGAAGTGGATGGACGGGGCCGGGTCACGTTCGAAGACCGACTGCCGAGCCAAGCGAGCAGTCACCATGCGTTCCACATCGTCCGGTGAGCACGGCGGCTGGGCAGCCGAGATCACGGCTCGTGCATGCTCCGGCGTCTGCAACAGCCCTGCGATGATGTTGCACTCGTATAGGCCGATCTCAACCGCCTTGGCCTCCAGCTTCCCCAGCTCCCGCACCTTCTTCGGGTACCGGACCTTCTTCACGTCCTCCCACGTCGCGGCAATGAGCCCGCCCGCCTCCAATACCTCGTCGGCCTTGTCCAGATACTCCTGTCGGGGAATTCGCTTCCCGCCCTCGATCTTGTAGACCAGGTCCTCGCCGTACCCGACCGCGTCCCCGAAGTCGGCGGCCCGCATCCCCACCGCCTCCCGCCGCAACTTCAGTTGGCGTCCAACAGTCGCGATCACCGCCACGCCCCACTCGTCGTCCGGGTCGACCTCCCAACCCGGCTCGACCGCCTCGCCGTCCACGCTCATGCCGCACCCCTCCGCCAGTACGTCCGAACTCGCGACGCCCCTACCCCTACGGCCGTTCCCGACAGCCCGGACACCACCGGAGAAGCTCAGGACAGTCACCGTACGTATCGGCGTCATCACTGTTCACGGTAAGCCCGCATCGCCACGCTGAGTGACGTGAATCAAGAAACCGCCGTCATCCCCAACTTCAGCGTGCAGCTCTCCCCCACACCACGCGGAGCCCGCCTGGCCCGACTGCTGGCCACCGAACAACTCCGCACCTGGGGGCTCCCGTTGGATCCGGCGGCGCACATCGTGGCCGAGCTGGCGGCGAACGCGGCCACCCACGGCCGAGTACCGGGACGCGACTTCCGCCTCATGCTCTACGTCGTCGGCGGCACCCTCCGCATCGAGGTCACGGACACACGAGGTGACCGCCTGCCGCGCACCCAACTACCGGCTGCGGACGTCGAGTCAGGCCGTGGCCTCGTGCTCGTGGACGCGCTCGCCGACAGGTGGGGTGTTGCACCGGGCTTGCGGCCACGCAAGACGGTGTGGGCCGAAGTCCGCCTCGACCGGAGCACGGCGGACCATGCTCCGGTCGGACCATGCGTCGGTGGGACGGGAGGCCTTTCCCAAGAAACGGGAGACTGAAAGAACCCCCACCAAACCCCACCCCTCCCGCCCGCCCGCCGAGTGCCCTCACCCACGCGGGTGAACATCACCAACTCAGCTGGATTTCGGGCTGGTTGCCTGCCCTACGCTCGGCGCAACACCCGCAGACATGCGACGGCCCTCGCCGGGACTGGCATCCCAATGCGAGGGCCTGACCACCGAGGAAGGTCTCAGGCTTCCTGATGGACACCGAAAACCCTAGCGTGCCCCCGCACGCCCAGTCCCGTGTTGCCGCCAACATCCACCCGAACCGGCACCCCGAAACCGGCGGTGGTCTGATCCACGACCACACCCGCCACACCACCCGTTTCACGGTGATCGGCAACCACCTCACCCAGCACCCCGAGCTGTCGCTCCTGGCCATCGGCCTCGGCGCACACATCCAGTCGCTGCCGCCGGGCGCCCGCGCCGACATCAAGTCCCTCGCCGCCCGCTTCCCGGAAGGCCCGGCCCGCATCGCCGCCGCCCTGCGCGAGCTGGAAGCCCACGGCTACCTGCGCCGCGAACGCACACGTATCCCCGGCGGCCGCATCGTCACCCGCACGATCTCCTGCAACCAGCCGAAGCCGCACCGCGCCGACCACGCCGACCCGGCACCCACCGGCGCGCCCGTACGCGCTGCCCGAGCATCCGCGCACACGGTCGCACCACAGGCCGCACACGACACCCCCCACCCCAAGAAACGCCCCCCACGCCCCCTCCCCGCCGTACCGCACCCGGCCTACCCCTCCCCCACCCTCCTCCAGACCGCCACCGACCTCCTCACCGGTCTGCGCAACGTCGACCCCCGCCTCCTCCTGTCGGCCCACGACACCGCCCACCTCACCCCCGGCGTCGCGGCATGGCTGCAGCGCGACGTCACCCCCACAGCCGTACGCCACGCTCTGGCCAGCGACCTCCCACCCGAGGGCCTCCGCCGCCCCGCCGCCCTCCTGGCCCACCGCCTGACCGCCCAGCTGCCGCCACTGCCACCCTTCCGGGCCCCGGCACCGCCGCCCACCAGCCGGCACCCACTCCAGACCTGCAACGGCTGCGACCGCGCCTTCCGCGCGCCTGCACCCGGCCGCTGCCGCGACTGCCGAACCGATCTCCTTGAGGCCGCCTAACATGAACGTGACGATCCTTACCCCCGGGCACAGACGAGGAGCGAGCGCCATGACCATTGCCCCGGACAACGCGCAGCAGGGCGCCTCCCACCTCTACCGGGCCATGCGTGACTTCGTGGAGTCCACGGACGGGACCCTCCCCGGCAAGTTCGAGATCACAAAGGAAGGGATCGTCCTCGACATGATGTCGCCTGTCCGGCCGCACGAGCTCACCGCACTACGTCTCCGGAAACGCCTGGAGAAGGTCATGCCTGAGGAGATCGTGGCCCACACGGGTGAACCCGATGTGGAGGTGGCGCCAGAAGGCATCATGCGCCGCCCTGACATCATGGTGATCGCCGAGGCGGACATGGAGGGGGAAGGGGCCTTCGACCCTCGTACGCTCATCGCCGCCATCGAGATCGTCTCCCGCTCCAACCCGGACAACGACTGGGTCACCAAGATGCGTGACTACCCCCTGATCGGCATCCCGGTCTACGCGATCTTCGACCCCCGCACCGGTACCGGCGCCGTCTTCGCGGACATCCATCCCACCCCCGACGGCCCCCGCTACGCCACCCGCAAGGACTTCGTCTACGGCGAGGACGTCACCATCGGTGACTGGACGATCTCCACGGACGACCTGCCGCGCTACGAGCCCATCGGCCGGTAATAGCTCAGCACCGCCGCCAGCTGAGCGAACCACTCCCCCAGCTTCGCCCTCGGCTTCGCCTCCACCACGCACTCGAAGACCCTGCCGTCCACAAGGACCACCGCCAGCATCAGGGCCCTGCCGGACGGGCTCGCCTTGAAGTGGGCGCTGCGGATCTGCTGCCAGGGGAAGTCGGCGGACAGGCCATGGTTCTCGAAGGCAACACCTTCTGCGTCGACCACGATCGAGTTGTGCCGGTCGACCGCCATGAACTCCGGTCCGTCGACCGGTGGTTGGGGCGGCGTCGGGGCGTAGGCGTACTGGGGCGGCGGCGGGCCGAAGCCCGACGGGGCAGTCGCCGGTGGGGGCGGTGGCTGTTGGCCGTACGGGGGCTGGTTGCCGTACGGCGGTGGCTGCGTGGTCATCGGCTTCCGTCCTCCCGATCGTGGTGTGACACCTGGGGAAATACTGTCATGCCGTGATTCTCGAACAGCTCTCGCCGACGGACGGCTCCCTCCCCGGTGAGCTGCTCACCGAACTCACCTCGCTCTACGCCGCCAACCGTGAGTTCTTCGCGCTCAGCGGTGACTTCCCGAATCCGGACGACATCCGGCCCGAGCAGGTGGAGGAGGCGGAGCCGGTGTGGCCGCCGGACCTCGCGCGGCTGCTGGACGAGTGGGAGGTCTGAGGCGGCGGTGGAGTAGACGACGCCGGCCGGTACGGAATCGGCGCCGTGGTGGGGGTCGGTTCGACGCTGCTCGCCAACCGGGTGCGCCGGCGGCGCGAGACCGAATCGAGCGGCGGTATCTGACAGAATCAGCGCTCATGGGTCTGCTCGGGGGGCGACCCGGCGCTTTCGCCGGGCGTGCAGACCAAACTGGATATCGCGTCCTCGCGGACGGACACCGGTGACCGACTCGGTCACCGTGGTGGCCGTGCCGTGAGCCCGGCACCCATCACCCCCGGCCTTGTCCGATCACTTCGGATCGATTTCGGGATGATGAGAGCGATACGTGAATCCAGGCCACTGTGGGTGGCCGGTACAGTGCTGATGGCCGTCGTCGCGGTCGGGGGATGCAGCAATTCATCGGGCCCGGAGACGGGCGATTCGGCGAAGAAGTCCGCCCCACCGGGATTTTCGGGGCCGGAGCCGTCGATTCCGCCGCTTGGCACGGCGGCAGGCGGCGATCCGTCCAAGCCGGTCGATTTCAAGGGCGGCGGTGCGGTCGTCCGGCCCGACGGTTCGATGACCCTGCCACTGGACGCGTATGTCTCGCTGAAGGACGAGAGCACGATCGTCCGAGCCGAGAACGTCCTCGCGCAGCAGTGCATGCAGGACAAGGGGCTGAAACTCCCCGACGCGCTCACGCTGGACAACGGACCCGAGCCGCCGGCCCCTTATGTGATCTACGGCGTGATGGACATGAAGGCCGTCAAGGTCTACGGGTACCGGGAGCCGTCCCCGGAAAAGGAACCCGCGAGCGGTCGACCGGCTGACGACGGGATCACTCCGGCGGTGAAGCGGGCCTATTTCGACGACCCGAAGAGCGGCAGGCTCGGCTGCGAGGGGAAGGCGCGCAGGAAACTCGGCGGCAAGAACCCGGAGACGTTGTTCGCGATCGTCCAGCAGTTGAGGTCGCAGACGCTCAACGCTACTTTCCAGGACAGCCGGGTCGTGGCCGCGGTCTCCAAGTGGAGTGCCTGCATGAAGAAATCCGGCTACGACTACGCCAACCCGCTGGCCCCCGCGCACGACCGGAGCCTGCTCGGCAAGGGTCTGCCCGTCCCCAAGGGGGCGACCCTGCCTCCGCCCTCCCCCGCCGAGATCGCGGCCGCCGTCACGGACGTCGAATGCAAGCGGAAGACGCAGTACGTGCAGACCGCCGCTCTGGTTTCCGCCGCCTATGAGCGGAAGGTCATCGAGCAGCGGAGCACGCAATTGCAGGACGCGCGGCGCACGCAGAAGCGGAAGGTGGAATCGGCCAAGGAGATCATCAAGGCCGGCGCCTGAGAAGCCGTTGCCGATTCGGTGACACCAGGACAGGGCCTGCCGAATGGATCGGCAGGCCCTGTGGCGCGTCAATTACTTCCAGCGCTGGTTGGAGTTGTTGTAGTCGCCGGAGTTGGCGTAGATGCCGCCGTGGCCCTCGTCGTCCAGGATCCAGCCGGTCTGGCGGTTCTTGAGCTTCCAGCCCGAGTTCGTCGAGATCTCGTACCAGCGCTGCCACCAGTTCGACTGGTCACGGCCCTTGCTGCAGTTCTCGGTGTACACCTGCCGGTAGTAGCCGACGAGGCACATGCCGTGGCCGTTGTACTCGGTGTAGCTGGTGTCACCGTTGGACTGGTCGTACCACTGGTAGTCGTCCTCGTTCACCCCGGGCATGGCCCAGTCGCCCTTGACGGTGCCACTGCTGTTGGCCGTGAGGTAATAGCCGGACTTCACGTTCTTCCACGTGATCCAGCCGTCCGCGGACGCGGCGCCGGACGTGGCGACGAGCAGGGCGGGCACTGCCGCGGCGACCATGAACGCCTTGGCTATTTTCCTCTTCACAAAGATCCCCTCCGTTATGCCGAGACGCGGGCATGCCGGGTTTTCGGGCATGCCGAAGCGCCTCGTCGATCCATGATTGGTTGCAAGCCGTTATGGGGCCGCAAGATGATCAAGCTGGCAGACAATAACACCCATTGGTGTCATGTCCACACCTGGAGAGTTCTCGGCGTGGCGGCCTTATCCGGAAGGGCGTAATCCGAATTCCCGCCACTCGGCGGGCAGTCGCCGGATCGGGCATCGCCGGCCACCGGCCCGACCGCTGGGAGCTCCGGGAGCACCGGTGCGCGGGGCGTGACACCGGCAGCCTCAAGTGCGCCTGAACAGTGGGGAGTTGACCGCACACACTCCGTCCGCATAGCGGATCCCGCAGCACGTCTTTCGGATACAAACATGTAAAGTCTTGTCGCCACCCTGTCAAACAGGCCATGGCCGATGTCACTCTCTCCTCGCCGCCGCAACTCTGTGCATCCCCTGTGCCCCACCTGTGTCTCCGGCCCCACGGAGACCAGTCCGAAGGAGATCGAGTGAGACAGCAGCCCCACGCTTCTGGCACCTCCCGCAAGACCGCCGTGCGCGCCACCGCCCTCGTCGGCTCGGCCGCGATGGTCGTCCTCGCGCTGCAGAACGGTGCCGCCACCGCCGCCCCCACGCACCCCCTCGGCGCCACGGCCCTCCCGCTCAGCGTCACGGTCCGCGCCACCGCCCTGGAGTCGGCCCAGCAGCACGCCGGTGCGGCGGCCCGCGAACTCGGCCTCGGCGCCAAGGAGAAGCTGGTCGTCCGGGACGTGGTCAAGGACGCCGACGGCACGGTCCACACCCGCTACGAGCGCACGTACGCCGGTCTGCCCGTCCTCGGCGGCGACCTGGTCACCCACGTGGCGAAGAACGGTTCGCTCAAGGGTGTCAGCAAGGCGGCCAAGGCCCGGATATCCGTGCCGACCATCACCGCGGCCGTCTCCCCCGCGAGCGCGAAGAAGGCCGCCGTCAAGGCCGCCGGCACCGCCAAGACCACCGCCTCGACCTCCCGCAAGGTCGTCTGGGCCGCCGGCGCCAAGCCGGTCCTCGCCTACGAGTCCGTCGTCAAGGGCGTCCAGCACGACGGCACCCCGAGCGAGCTGCACGTCATCACCGACGCGCAGACCGGCAAGAAGATCTACTCCTACCAGGGCATCGACACCGGCACGGGCACCAGCCAGTACAGCGGCACGGTCACCCTCGGCACCACCGCCTCGGCCTCCGGCGGTTACGACCTGACCGACGGCGGCCGCGGCGGCCACAAGACGTACGACCTGAACGGCGGCACCAGCGGCACCGGCACCCTCTTCCACGACGCCGACGACGTGTGGGGCGACGGCACCGTCAGCAACCGCCAGACCGCCGCCGTCGACGCCGCCTACGGCGCCGCCGTCACCTGGGACTTCTACAAGTCCGCGTTCAACCGCAATGGCATCGCGGGCGACGGCAAGGCGGCCTACTCCCGCGTCCACTACGGCAACGCCTACGTCAACGCCTTCTGGGACGACAGCTGCTTCTGCATGACGTACGGCGACGGCACGAACAACGCCGACCCGCTCACCTCGCTCGACGTGGCCGGCCACGAGATGAGCCACGGCCTGACCGCGGCCACGGCGAAGCTCAACTACAGCAAAGAATCCGGCGGCCTCAACGAGGCCACCTCCGACATCTTCGGCACCTCGGTGGAGTTCTTCGCGAACAACTCCTCCGACGTCGGTGACTACCTCATCGGCGAGAAGATCGACATCAACGGCGACGGCACCCCGCTGCGCTACATGGACAAGCCCAGCAAGGACGGCGGCTCCGCCGACTACTGGTCAAGGACGGTCGGCCGCCTCGACGTGCACTACTCGTCGGGCGTCGCCAACCACTTCTTCTACCTGCTGAGCGAGGGCAGCGGAGCGAAGACGATCAACGGGGTCTCCTACAACTCCCCGACCTACGACGGCTCCACGGTCACCGGCATCGGCCGGGCCAAGGCCGACCAGATCTGGTTCAAGGCCCTCAGCACGTACTTCACGTCGACCACGAACTACGCGGGCGCCCGCACCGGCACCCTGCAGGCCGCGGCCGACCTGTACGGCTCGGGCAGCGCGGAGTACAACGCGGTGGCGGCGGCCTGGAAGGCGGTCAACGTCAAGTAACCCTCCGCACAAGGCAGTACGCCGGCCGGTCCGCCCGTCACGGGTGGGCCGGCCTGCCGTCGCCGTACAGCCAGTCCTTCCAGATCCCGGAGAAGTCCTTGTGCGGGACCTTCTTCTCGACGTACGCGGTGAAGTCGGCGGTGCTCGCGTTGCCGTGCCGACGGGCGGCGGCCCAGCCCTGGATGATGTCGTAGAAGGTGTCGTCGCCGACCTTCTGCCGGATCTTCTGCAGGACCATCGCGCCACGCTCGTAGACCGGGCTGTCGGAGATGTGCGCGGCGCTGGAAGGTTTCGCCGGCGGGAAGGCCCACACGGCCTCGTCGTCGTCCTCGTACACCTCGTCGAAGGTCTGCTGGGCGCTCTTGCCGCCGTGGTCCTCCTTGTACAGCCACTCCGCGTACGTGGCGAAGCCCTCGTTGAGCCACATGTCCCGCCAGGACTTCGGCGTGACCGAGTCTCCGTACCACTGGTGGGCCAGCTCGTGCACGAGCGTGCTGGTGTCGAATTGGTCGGCGGGGAAGACGGGCCGGTTCTGGGTTTCCAGGGCGTAGTCGACGTCGCCCGGGCGGTCGACGATCGCGCCGGTGGAGGAGAAGGGGTACGGCCCGAAGTTGGTCTCCTCCCAGTCGATGATCTCGGGGATCTTCGCGAGCACCTTCGCGCTCGCCTTGGCCTGGGTGGGGTCGACGGCGGTGAGGACCGGCAGGCCGTGCGGGCCCTTGGTGCTGGTGATGTCGTAGTGGCCGATGGCAACGGTGGCGACGTAACTCGCCATGGGCTGGGCCGTGTGCCAGGAGTACGTCGTACGGCCGTCCTTGGTGCTCTGGCTCGTCAGCTCGCCATTGGAGACCGCCTGGAGGCCCTTCGGGACGGTGACCGTGATGTCGTAGGTCGCCTTGTCGGAGGGGTGGTGGTTGCCCGGGAACCAGGCCATGGAGCCGACCGGCTCGCCGAGGCCGAGCGCGCCGTCGGCGGTGGGCAGCCAGCCCTCTTCGGAGCCGTCGGGGTCGGTGAGGGCCTTCGGGGTGCCCGAGTAGCGGACGGTGGTGCTGAAGGTCTCGCCGTCGCTGAGGTCGTCGTGGGGGCGGACGGTGAGTTCCTGGCCGGTGCGGTTCCAGCGGGCGCGCCTGCCCTCGACGCTGACCGAGTCGACGTCCAGTCCGGCGAGGTCGAGGTCGAAGGCGGTCAGGTCCTTGGTGGCGCGGGCGGTGATGACCGCCTTGCCGGTGAGGTGCTTGGTGCCGGGGGTGTAGTCGAGGGTGAGGGCGTAGTGGGTGACGTCGTAGCCACCGTTGCCCGCCTTCGGGAAGTACGGGTCGCGCACGCCGGAGCTGCCCGGGGTGCCGTGGACGCCGCCGTCGCACGCGGTGCCGGTGAGGGCGAGGGCGAGCAGGGCTGCGGCGGACGGGACAAGGCGCGCGGATCTGGACATGTCAGTGATCTTAGGCGGGCGGAGCGCACCGCAGCAGGACCGGGGCAGCGGGCGTGACACCATCTCTCCCGTGCTCGACATCGGCTATGCCCTCTCCAACCGCTTCCCGGACCCGCCGCAGACCGACTACCGCCGTGCGGACGTCCATGCGCTGCGGCACGACCTGTTCTGCGGGGACGTCTATCTCGCGGACACCGAGGCGGACCGGGAGCTGTCCACAGCCTGGGGATGGGTGCCGGTGCTGGACTTCGCGTGGGCGCTGTGCGACATCGCGGAGCAGCTGGACCGGGATCCGATGGGCTCCCGTGCCTCCCGGCCGCAGCAGGCGGAGCTGGACTTCACCGAGTCCACCGACCGGATGCTCTTCGAGCGCCGCTTCGGCTGGGTGGACATCGAGGCCGACTGGATGCCGGCCGAGGAGCCCCCGCTCACCTTCTCCCACGCCGAACTGCGCCGTGAGTCCCGCGACTTCCTGCACGACCTGATCGCCGACCTGTCCGACCTCCACGAGGACCTGGCGGAGAACCCGGCGATCTGGACGCTTCAGGCCCGCTTCCCCCGACTGCCCTGATCGCTCACCCCTCCACCCGGATCCCCAGCTCGGCCGCCAGCACCGGTGCCAGATCCAGCAGTTGCCCCGTGCTGATCACCGCGCCCGAGAGCCGGTCCAGGCCGCGCACGATCTCCAGCGGAGCGGCCCCGCGCAGGTCCACGTCCTTCAGGGTCGCGCCGCCGAAGTCGGCCTCCTTCAGGGCGCAGTCGACGAACTCCACCCGCTCCAGACGGGCACCGGAGAAGTCCGGCTCGACCAGGACGCAGGACTCGAAGACGACGTCCTTGAGGCGGGCCTCGCGGAGATTGAGGTAGTCGATCTTGCCGCCCCGGATCACCACCCGCTCCAGGACGGCGCCGTGCAGCTGGGTGCCGCCGAGGCGCGGGTCGAGCACCTCGACGTCGCGGAAGGTGGACTCGGCGAGGTTCGTGCCGACGCCCCGCAGGCCGGTGAGGACCGAGTCCAGCACCCGGGCCCGGCCCAGTGCCGTCTCGTCCACCGCGCAGCCCGTCAGCGCACAGTCCATGAAGCGGGCCCCCGCGCCGTCCTGCCCGGCCAGGTCCGCCTCTCGGAACTCCAGCCCGTCGTAGTCACCGTCCGGCTGCAACTCCCCGTCCGGCCAGGGCTCAAGAGGTGGCAGCCGCACCTCCGGCCGCCGCGCCGACCGTACTCCTGCCTCACCCATCGCTCTCCTCGCCATGCCCCCCATGCTGCACCCCGCCACTGACAATCGCCCCGACCTGCGAAAACACCAGCGATGTCACATTCCGGGGCCCCCAGCGGTCGTACCTGCAGAGCACACAGCACAGCGGAGGGAGACACCCACCCATGCATCGCATCACCGTCGTCGGCGGCGGCTTCGCCGGCCTCACCGCCGCGATCACCGCCGCCGAGGCAGGCGCCAAGGTGACCGTGTACGAAGCCCACCACACCCTGGGCGGCCGGGCCCGCACCGCCGAGGGGCCGTACCGGACGAACGAAGGACCGCACGCCCTCTACAACGGCGGCCCGCACTGGATCTGGCTCAAGCAGCGGAATCTGATCGGGCCGCTCGCCCCGCTCCCCCCACTGGAGGCGGCCCGGCTGCGGCTGCGCCACCACGGCGTCCTGCGCCGCACCCCGCCCTTCGCCCTGCTCAAGCTGCTGCGTCCCGGCGTCCGCCAGGCTCCCGTCGACGCCGACTTCCTGAGCTGGGCGACCGGCATCGCCGGCGAAGAAGGTGCCCGCGCGGCCGCCAACTACTCGGCCGTCGCCCTCTTCCACCACGACCCCGGCGCCCTGTCCGCCGCGTTCGTGCAGGAACGCCTGCGCCGGGCCACCAAGCTGCCGCCGGAGGCGCACTACCCGCGCGGCGGCTGGGCGAGCGTCATCGACCGGATGGCCGCGCGGGCCTGGAACCTCGGCGTGCGGATCGAGACGCTGTCCCGCATCGACACCCTGCCCACCGACGCACCCGTGGTCGTCGCCACCTCCCTGCCCGCCGCCCGGCGGCTGCTCGGCGACGACTCGCTGACCTGGCCCGGCGGCCGCACCGTGCTGCTCGACCTCGCGCTGCGCACCCGGCGCGGGGACGCCTTCGCCGTCTCCGACCTGGACGCGCCCGGCTGGATCGAGCGCTTCACCGCCCAGGACCGGACCCTCGCCCCGGCCGGTGAGCAGCTGATCCAGGGACAGATCCCGATCGCTCCCGGCGAGAGGCACGCGGACGGGCTCGCCCGGGCCGAGGAGCTGCTCGACCTGGGCTTCGAGGGGTGGCGGGAGCGGGTCACCTGGCGGCGGGAGGCCGTGGCGGACGGTCGTACGGGGGCCGTGGACCTGCCGGGCCGCAGCTGGCGGGACCGGCCCGCCGTGGACCGCGGCGACGGTGTCTACCTCGCGGGCGACCAGGTCGCGGCGCCGGGCGTGCTGTCGGAGGTGTCGTTCAACAGCGCGGTCACCGCGGTGGCCCTGATCCTCGGCAGGTCCGCCCTTGACCTCAAGCATGCTTGAGGTCGGAGGGTGGGCCCCGGAAGACGCAGACGCGATCACTGGGGGTCCCATGCACGCCGTCCGCCTGTACGCCTTCGGGCCGGCCGAGAACCTGACCTACGAGGAGACCGAGGATCCGGTACCGGGGCCGGGTGAGGTGCGGATCGCGGTCGCCGCGGCCGGGGTGCATCTCCTGGACACCGCCCTGCGCGAAGGTCAGCAGGGCCCGCTGCCCGAGCCGCCCGTCCTGCCCACCGTCCCCGGCCGCGAGGTCGCCGGGGTCGTGGACGGTCTCGGCGACGGCGTGGACGGGGCCTGGCTCGGCAAGCGGGTGGTCGCCCACCTTGGGTTCGCGCCCGGCGGATACGCCGAACTCGCCGTCACCGGCGCCGAACGCCTGCACGAGATACCGGAGAGCCTGGACTTCGCCGAGGCCGTCGCCATGATCGGCACGGGGCGTACGGCGCTGGGGGTCGCGCAGTTCGCCGAACCGGGACCGGACTCCGTGGTCGTCGTACCGGCGGCGGCGGGCGGCATCGGCACGCTGCTCGTGCAGTACGCGAAGAACGCCGGAGCGACGGTGATCGGCCTGGCGGGCGGGCCGGAGAAGACCGCCTGGGTGCGCGCGGCCGGTGCCGATCTCGCCGTCGACTACACCGACTCCACCTGGCCCGCCAAGGTCCGCGCCCACCTCGGGCACGGAGAAGGGCACGGAGAAGGGCACGGAGAAGGGCACGCCACGATCGTCTACGACGGTGTCGGCGGCGAAGTCGCCAGGGAGGCCGTGGCCCTGCTCGGGCCGGGCGGCCGGCATCTCGTCTTCGGCTGGTCGGCGGAGGGGATCGGGGAGGGCCGGCAGGGGTACTTCGCCGAGGACGTCTCGGAGTCGGTCCTCGGCCCGGCGATGCTCCAGAGGGCGGGCGGTCTGCGCGCCCTCGAGCTGCGCGCCCTCACCGAGGCGGCCGAGGGCCGGCTGCGCCCGGCCGTCACCCGCTTCCCGCTCGCCGAGGCGGCCGCCGCGCACCGGGCGCTCGAAAGGCGCGGCACGATCGGAAAGGTGGTGCTGGAGCCATGAACCAGGACCCTGCGGGGGATGCGATACGCCCCGATTCATGGTCTTCTGGCCAGATGAGTACCGGCCAAAGGGGTGAACCCCCGTCGGCGACGGCCGGAGCCGAGGACACCGATCCCCGTCGCTGGTGGGGCCTGGTCGTCATCGCCCTCGCCCAGCTGATGGTGGTCCTGGACGCGACGATCGTGAACATCGCGCTCCCCTCCGCCCAGCACGACCTGGGCATGACCGACGCCAACCGGCAGTGGGTGATCACCGCCTACACCCTCGCCTTCGGCGGACTCCTGCTGCTGGGCGGGCGGATCGCCGACCTGGCCGGCCGCAAACGCACCTTCGTCATCGGGCTCGTCGGCTTCGCCGCCGCCTCCGCGCTCGGCGGCGCGGCGGCCACCCCGGGCATGCTCTTCGGCGCCCGCGCCCTGCAGGGCGCCTTCGCCGCCGTCCTCGCGCCCTCCGCGCTCTCCCTGCTGACCACGACGTTCACCGATCCCCGGGAGCGCGGCAAGGCGTTCGGCATCTACGGTGCCCTCGCCGGCAGCGGCTCGGCGATCGGGTTCATCGTCGGCGGTCTGCTCACCGAGTACCTGAACTGGCGCTGGTGCCTGTACGTCAACGTACCCATCGCCGTCCTCGCGGTGCTCGGCGCCTTCGCCCTGCTGCACGACCGCCCCGGCCACGGTGGGGCCCGCCTCGACGTGCCCGGCGCGGCGCTCGGCTGCGGCGGGCTCGTGGCGATCGTCTACGGCTTCAGCGAGGCCCAGCCACGCGGCTGGACCGACCCGCTGGTGCTGGCCCTGTTCGCGGCCGGCGTGGTGCTGCTCGCCGCGTTCGTCTGGTGGCAGACCCGCGCCCCCAGCCCTCTGCTCCCGCTCCACATCGTCAAGGACCGCAACCGCGCGGGCTGCTTCCTGACCATGATGCTCGCGGTCATCGGCATGTTCGGGCTGTTCCTGTTCATGACCTACTACCTACAGGTCATCCTCGGCTACTCGCCGGTCCGGGCGGGCCTGGCCTTCCTGCCGCTCACCGCCGCGATCATCATCGGCTCCACCCAGATCTCGGCGCGCCTGCTGAGCCACGTGGCCCCGCGCATACTGATGGTCCCCGGCATGGTCCTGGCCGCCTCCGGTCTGCTCCTGCTCACCCGCATGACGGTCCACTCCTCCTACTCCGGCGAGATCCTGCCCGCCCTGATCCTCATGGGCCTCGGCATGGGCCTGACCTTCATGCCGGTCTTCGCCACCGCCACCTCGGGCGTCGCCCCGCAGGACTCCGGCGTCACCTCGGCCACCGTCAACACCTCCCAGCAGGTGGGCGGTTCCATCGGTACGGCCCTGCTCAACACCATCGCCACCACCAGTAGCGCCGCGTACATCACCGCCCACCTGCACAGCCCGTCCGAGAAGGCCACGGTGATCCCGGTGGGCGTGGTGCACGGCTACACGGTGGCCATCTGGTGGGCGGCGGGCGTCATGCTGCTGGCCGGACTGGTGGCGGGGCTGATGGTCACGGCCAGGGCGCCCGGGCACGGCGTACCGGCCGAAGCACCCGTCCCGGAGTCAGCGATCTGACCCGCCGCCCCTCAGGGCGCCGGGGTCGCCGGGCACGTGGCGTCGTCGGCCGGGAGCTGTCCGGTGAGCAGATAGCGGCTGCCGTGACGGTCCATGCAGGTGTTCCCGGCGAACAGGTACTGGCCGTGGTTGCCGCCGCCCGCGACGACGAGGCGGGAACCGGCCAGCACCTGGTGCATGCGCCGCGCGCCCTCGACCGGGGTCGCCGGGTCGTCCTTCGCCTGGAGCAGCAGGACCGGCGGCACGTGCGCCGACCCGATCTTCACCGGCCGGGCCGTCGGGGCCTTCCAGAACGCGCACGGCGCGCTGTACCAGGTGTTCAGCCAGGCGTACAGCGGAGCCTTGGGGGCCGCCGCCGTCGTGTCCTTGTGCCAGGTCGCCCAGTCGCGGGGCCACGCGTCGTCCACGCAGTTGTAGGCGAGCTGGGCCGGGTCCACGCCGCCGAAGGCGAGCTGGTCGGTGTCGCCGAGCAGGGCGCTCGCATCCCCGCGCCGGTAGTCGGAGACGGCCCGGGCCACGTCCGCCCAGAGCAGGTCCGTGTACATGGAGGAAGCGAGCAGATCGTCGAGCTCGGCGCTGCCCGCCCTGCCTCCGGCGGGGTGAGCGTCCAGCTTCTTGCGGACGGCGTCCCACGCGGCCGACACCTTCGCCGCGCTGGCACCCAAGTGAAAGGTCGCGTCCTTCTTGGCCGCCCACGCGAAGAACTGGCCGGTCCGGTGCTGGAGCGCCGGATCCTGCTCGTACTGGGAGGCGTAGGTGGTGACGGTCGGATCGACCACGCTGTCCAGGATCATGCGGCCGGTGTGCGACGGGAACAGCGTGGCGTACGTGGCGCCGAGCCTCGTCCCGTACGAATACCCGAGATAGTCCAGCTTGTCGCGGTGGAGCGCGGTACGGATCCGGTCCATGTCGCGGGCCGCGTTCTCGGTGGTGATGTACGGCAGCAGCCCCTTGCCGTTCGCGTCGCACTGCTCGGCGACCTTGCGGGCCACGGAGAGACGCGCCTGCTCCTGCGCGTCGGTCGAGGGCGTGTACGGCACGGCCGGATGCTTGATCAGCTTCTTCGTGTCCCCGCAGGAGACCGGGGTGCTGGCACCGACCCCGCGCGGGTCGAAGCTGACCACGTTGTACTTCGCGCCGACGTCCTGGGGCAGCGAGCTCCACACCAACTGGGCCGTGCCGATACCCGATTCGCCCGGCCCGCCCGGGTTGACCACGAGGGTGCGCGGGGCGTTCGCATCGCCGACTATCGACAGGGTGAGCTTGATCTGCCGGCCGTCGGGCTTGGCGTAGTCGAGGGGCACCTTGAGGGTGGAGCAGTACGTACCGCGGGGCGCGTCGGAGCCTGCGGGGCAGGTGGACCAGTGGAGGGCCGCGGGCTCGGTGACCTTGGCGGCCGGTGCCGCGTCGGCCACCTGCGGCCCGGCGAACGCGGCGAGCGCGGCGAGCCCGAACGCGGCGGCGACGGCCGTACTACGTCGTACGAAGGGAAGGTTCGCGCTGGGCAAGTGATCCTGCTTTCATGCCAGTTCGACTGCTGACGGAAAGCAAGATGAGGCGGCGGGCCGAAGGGTTGTGTCGCGGCGAGTTTTGCTCCAGCGCACGCAGGTCCTCAGCAAGCGGTCAGCCTCACCCCGTCGTCCCAGGGCGCCAGTTTCTGGAAGTAGATGTCGTCCCGCCACCGGCCGTCGATATGAATGTGCCCGCGCGATATCCCAACCGTCCGGAACCCGGACTTCTCCAGCACCCTGCAGGACGCCGGATTGTCCTCGCGGGCGAATGCGTCCACCCGGTGCAGGTCAAGTTCACGGAAGGCGACATCAAGTGCCTGCGACACGGCCGCGGTTGCGATCCCCCGGCCGTTGCACCGTCCCGAGATCCAGTAGCCGAGGAAACAACTGCGGAGCGGACCGAGAAGAATGTTGTTCAGGTTGACCTGGCCGACGATCACTCCTGACTGGAGGACGACTCCGGGCCACCTGCGTCCTGCGTCGCGCTCCCGCAGTGCGGATTCCACGGCAGCGCGCTGGCCCGAGTGACTGAAGAATTCCTCCGAACGCGGTGGATCCCACGGCCGAAGGAACTCTCGGTTCTCCCGATGGAGATCCGCCAGGATGCCACTGTCCTCAATCGCCAGCGGGCGAATCTCTGTTACGGCCATGCGGGTTCACTGCCTTCCGCGACGGGGTTTTCTCGGCCGATCGCCTTGCCCGCACGCAACTAGCGCCCCGTCCCGAGCCCGGTCAGCGCGTCGTCCGTCAGGCGATACACCGTCCACTCGTCCTGCGGCCGCGCGCCAAGAGCCTCGTAGAAGCCGATCGCGGGCCGGTTCCAGTTCAGCACCGACCACTCCAGGCGCTCGTAGCCGCGCGCCACGCAGATCCGGGCCAGCTCGGTCAGCAGGGCCCGGCCGTGGCCGCCGCCGCGGGCGGAGGGGCGGACGTAGAGGTCCTCCAGGTAGATGCCGTGCACCCCTCGCCAGGTGGAGAAGTTGAGGAACCACAGGGCGAAGCCGACCGGTTCGCCGCTCCCCTCCTCCACCGCTATATGCGCGAAGGCCGCCGGGCGCTCCCCGAACAGCGCCTCGCGCAGCTGCTCCTCGCTCGCCCGCGCCTCCTGCGGGGCCTTCTCGTACTCGGCCAGCTCGCGGATCAGGGCGTGGATGACGGGGATGTCGGCGGGGGTCGCGGTGCGAATCATGAGGGGGAGGGTAGCCAGCGGCGGCCCTCCCCCGGTCACCCGGTCGGCCTCAGTGCCTCCCCGCCACCCGGTCCGCCACCCGGGCCAGCCGCGAGGACTCGGTGCCCGGATGGAGCCGTTCGCGCTGGTCCGCCGCGCGGTAGGTGGCGTACATGCCCTGTACGCCCAGCCAGCGGAAGGGTTCCGGCTCCCACTTGCGGACCTTGTGGTTCACCCAGGGCAGGTCCGTCAGTGCGGTGCGGCCGGCCTGGCCCGAGTCCTGCTGGACGAGGTCGCGCAGGGTGCGGGCGGCCAGGTTGGCGGTGGCGACGCCCGAGCCGACGTAACCGCCCGCCCAGCCGAGGCCGGTGGCCCGGTCGAGGGTGACCGTGGCACACCAGTCGCGGGGCACGCCGAGGACGCCGGACCAGGCGTGCTCGACGCGCAAGCCCGCGAGGGACGGGAAGAAGCGGGTCAGGATCTCCCGCAGAGCCTCGATGGTCTCGGGCTGGGTGCGGCCGTCGTTGTCGGTGCGCGAGCCGAAGCGGTACGGCACCCCGCGCCCGCCGAGCGCGATCCGCCCGTCGGCCGTGCGCTGCGCGTACATGTAGGCGTGCGCCATGTCGCCCAGCGTCTCGCGGCCGTCCCAGCCGATCGCCGCCCACTGCTCGTCGGTGAGCGGCTCGGTGGCGATCATGGAGGAGTTCATGGGGAGCCAGGTGCGCTTCTGGCCCTTCAGGGAGGCGGTGAAGCCCTCGGTGCAGCGCAGGATGTAGGGGGCGCGGACCGTGCCGTAGGGCGTCACGGCGTGCTTGGGGCGGATCTCGGTCACCGGGGTCGACTCGTGGATGGTCACGCCGAGCGCCTCCACCACGGCCGCCAGCCCCTTCACCAGCTTCACCGGGTGCAGCCGGGCGCCGTGCGGGGTCCAGGTCGAGCCGACCGCGCCGGCCACCCTGATCCGCTCGGCGGTCTGCCGGGCGCCGTACAGCTCGCGGTCCTTCTCGCCGTACGACAGCTCGTGCTCGTGGAACGCCTTGAGCCGGGCGAGTTGCGCGGGCGTGGTCGCCACCTCCAGCACGCCGCCGCGGTGCACATCGGCGTCGATGCCCTCCGCCTCGGTGACCGCGACGACCTCGGCCACGGTGTCGTTCATCGCCTTCTGCAGGCGTACGGCGGCCTCGTGACCGTGCAGTTTCGCGTACCGGTCGCGGCCCGCGATGCCGTTGTACAGCCAGCCGCCGTTGCGGCCGGAGGCGCCGTAGCCGCAGAACTTCTGCTCCAGGACGGTGATACGGAGGAAGGGGGCGGCCTTCTTGAGGTAGTACGCGGTCCACAGTCCCGTGTAGCCGCCGCCGACGATGACGACGTCGGCGGACGCGTCCCCGGGCAGCGGCTCCCGTTCCGCCGGGAGACCGTCGTCCGCGTACCAGAAGGAGATGCCGCCGTTGACGACGCGGCTTGCCGAGCTGCTCATGCGCGGACGTTAACCCACAGCGCAGCCAGTGTCTCCTTCGGATTCCATGCTTTTCCACGGCTTCTGACCAGCGGGTAACACGCCAGCCCGATCAGTACGGACAGGAAGTGCCCGAAGTCGGTGAAGGTGCGGCCGGCGACGAGCGGGACCGTGTAGAACGCGAACAAGGCCGCCAGGTACGGATACCGCCAGGGCGCCGCGATCCGGTAGGCGAGCACCGCCACCACGCCCGCCAGCGCGTAACTCACCCCGATGTCCAGGGTGTTGACCGCCGAGTGCGGGGCATGGCCGTCGTGGATCGCCTTCAGCAGGGCCAGCTCGCTGATCAGCGTGGCGAACACGTGCGCGGCCGCGCACACCGCGAGCCAGCGCAGGGTGCCGAGCCAGCGTTCGGCCTGGGCGTGGAAGACGGTGTACAGGAAGGCGTACGGCAGCCAGTGCCCGCTGTCGATCCACATCGCGCTGGTGATCAGCACCCGTACGGGGTTCTGCGACAGCTCGTGGATGTTGGTGGAGCGCTGCCGCAGGAAGTCCTCTTCGAAGTCCGGCGACATGTGGTGCAGGGCGACGGTGGTGAGGAACAGGATCAGCAGCCACACGTAGGTGCCCGGGGCGCTGCGGACGTACTCCGCGGCCGCCCGGAGCCCTCGTCGAAATCCGATGACCCGGTACACAGACGTCAGTATGGTCGGCAAGGTGATCGAGGTGCCTCGCAAGCCGGCCGCTTCTCACGAGAAATTCAACGGGGAGGCGGGACGGGCGTTCGTCGCCCCCGGCTTCGACCTGCTCCCTGCTCTGACACGCCGCCGGATGGCGTATCCGGGCGATCAAGGGATTAATCAGTCATACCGTAACCGATATGAAGAGATGTCACATCGCATATCTCGCGTGCACCGCCGCCCTCGTCGGCGCAGGACTGGGTGCGTCCCCCGCCGCGGCGGCCAAGAAGGTCCTGGTGGTCCACCCGGGAGAATCGATCCAGAAGGCGGTGGACGCCGCACAGGCCGGGGACACCGTTCTGGTGCTCGGCGGCACTTACCACGAGAGCGTCCAGATCAGCACCCCCTGGGTGACGCTGCGGGGCATGGGTGCCTCGACGGTGATCGAGCCGGCTGACCCGAAGGCCCCGACGAAGGCCGCCAACAGCTGCGCCGAGGGCGGCAACGGCATCTGCGTCATGGGCACCAAGACCAAGAACGTCGAGGGCGTCACCGTCGCCGACCTGACGGTGACCGGCTTCAGCAAGACCGGCGTGTACGGCACGGCGACGGACGGCATGACCGTGCGCCGGGTGAACGCCTACAAGAACGGCGTGTGGGGCATCGCCCAGGAGCGGTCCGTGCATGCGGTCCTGCGGGGCAACTACGCGCACGACAACGGCGACGCGGGCCTGTTCCTCGCCAACACCATCAAGGAGGAGGCGGGCGCCTACGACGCCGGGCAGACCCTGGTCGAGCAGAACCGCCTCGAGAACAACCGGATCGGCATCACCGTGCGCAGGCTGCGCAACCTCACCGTCACGGCGAACCGCGTCACCGGCAACTGCGCCGGGGTGTTCGTCGTCGGCGACGAGAACCAGCCCAAGGCCGGCGACCTGACCGTGTCCGAGAACCGGGTCACCGGCAACAACAAGTCCTGCCCGAAGACCGAACGGCTGCCCGCGCTCCAGGGCTCCGGCATCGTCCTGACGGGCACCGAGCAGACCCGGGTGACCGGGAACCTGGTCTCCCGCAACACCGGCACGTCCCCGCTGTCCGGCGGCATTGTGCTCTTCAAGAGCTTCGTGGGCGTGACCAGCGACGAGAACCGGATCGACGCGAACGCGCTGCAGAACAACTCCCCGGCCGACCTCGTGAACACGGACACGGGCAAGGGCAACGCCTTCGAACGCAACTCCTGCCGGGCCTCCAGGCCGGCGGGCCTGTGCTGACCGCCTGACCACTGCCCCTGCTGGACCGACGCAGGCCGAACGATGAGAGAGAGGGCGGCAGATGACGTCCGCTGAAACAGCCCCACCGCCACCCATGCGACTACGCGAACTCGTGTTCGGCGCGGCCTGTGCCGCCGCCGTCCGGGCCGCCGCCCGGCTGGGCGTGGCCGACGCCCTCGAGGACGCCCCGATGACCGTCGAGGACCTCGCGGCGGCGGTGAAGACCGAGCCGAAGCCGCTGCGTCGGCTACTGCGGGCCCTGTCCTGCTACGGCGTCTTCGCCGAGCGGCGGGACGGGACGTTCACGCACACCGACATGTCCCGGCTGCTGCGCGAGGACGACCCCAACAGCCTGCGCGCCATCGCCCTGTGGTGCACCGAACCATGGACCTGGGACGCCTGGCCCCGCCTCGACGAGGCGGTGCGCACCGGCCGGAACGTCGTCGAGGACCTCTACGGCAAGGAGTTCTTCACCTACCTCAACGAGGACGCCCCCGAGTCGGCGGACGTCTTCAACCGCGCGATGACGCGCTCCAGCGAGCAGTCGGCGCGCGAGGTCGCGGCCCTGCTGGACCTGTCCGGAGCCAAGTCGGTCGCGGACATCGGCGGCGGCCAGGGGCATGTGGTGGCGTGCCTGCTGGACAAGTACCCGGTGATGCAGGGCAGCCTGCTCGACCTGCCCCGGGTGGTCGAGAACGCCCTGCCGCGGCTGCGCGCGGGCGGGGACCTCGCCGGCCGCGCGCAGATCGTGCCCGGCGACGTCCGGGAGGCCGTCCCGGTCGAGTCCGACGTCTACATCATCAAGAACATCCTCGAGTGGGACGACGAGAGCACCGCCCGGCTGCTGCGCAACGTCGTGGGGGCGGGCGGCCCCGGCACCCGGGTCGTCGTCATCGAGAACCTGGTGGACGACACCCCCTCGATGCGTTTCAGCACCGCCATGGACCTGCTGCTGCTCCTCAACGTCGGCGGGGCCAAGCACACCACCGACTCCATGGTGGGCAGGCTGACCTCGGCGGGCCTGCTGGTGGACGACATCCGGCCGGTCAACCCCTACCTGCACGCCTTCGACTGCCACGTGCCCGGGTGACGGGGTACCCGGGCCGAGCGCACCGGCCGCCGGGCCCGCGACGCTGCGGGCCCGGCGGCCGGTGGCCGTCCGGGGGTGCCGTACGGCTCAGTCGCGCTCCCAGACGTAGAAGCGGTGTGCCATCGCGTCCTTGGGAGACCTCCAGGTCTCAGGGTCGTACGCGCTGACGTACGCCGACAGGCGCTCGCTGACGTCCCGGAACTCGGGGTGGCTCGTCACCTTGGCGATGGCCGGTCCCGGCTCGCGCTCGGACTCGATGAGGTGCAGGTACACATCGCCGAACTGGAAGAGGCTGCGCCGGGTGACCCCGACGAGGTGGGGCAGCTCTCCGCGGTCGGACTCCGCGAACACCTGGGCGATGCCGGGGGCGGAGCCCGGGGCCATACGGGCGACGATCAGGGCCTGGTGCATGGGGCTTGCTCCTCCGTCCGGCTCAGTCGGCCAGGGCCGGCGCGGGCCGGTGCCCGGTGGCGGCCTTCTCGATCTTCTCCCGAATGAGGGCCAGCTGGACCTTGGAGTTCCGGTTGATGTTGTCGGTCATCCACGCGTCGTCGACGGGGGCGTCCGGCTTCATCGCGAAGTCCTGCGTCCAGACCATCCGGGTACCGGCGGGCACCTCCTCGTAGCGCCAGTGGATGTCCATGTGGGCGAACGGGCCGGTCTCGACGCGGCGGGCCTTCACGGTGAGGGTGTCGCGGTCGGGCTCGCGCTCGGAGACCCAGCTCCAGACGGTCCCGTTGTCGTCCGGGTGCATGGTCAGCCGGAACGTCGTCTTCTTCCCCTCCCGGGAGAGGATCTCGACGGACGCGTACTCGCTGAACAGCTGGGGCCAGCGCTCCAGGTCGTTGGTCATGTCCCAGACCAGGTCCAGCGGTGCGGCGATGGTGATCTCGTTCTGGGTGTGTCCTGCCATCTCAGGCTCCTGCCATCAGGGTGCTGTTGACGAGGTCGAGGAACTGCCGGGGCGTCTTGCAGCGCTCCGCGTCCGGGGGCATCGGGGTACCGTGCGTGTTCTCCAGCTCGCCCACGATGCCGAGCAGGCCGAGCGAGTCGACGCCGAGCGCGTCGAAGCCGGACTCGCCCAGCTCCAGCAGCGCGTCCGGGGCGACGGTGACCCCGGCGGCCTTCTTCATCAGCGCGGCCAGTACTTCCACGGTGATCTGTGCGGTCATGCGATTACCTCCTGTGCTGCTAGGCGTTGCCGGCGCCGCGCCGCAGCACGAGCGCCGAGTTCGACCCCATGAGCCCGCGGCTGAGCACCAGCGCCGTACGCAGCTCGGCGACGCGGGCGCGGCCGGTGACGAGGTCGAGGTCGTGGCAGACGTCGAAGACGTTCGGCGTGGGCGGGATCAGTCCGTGCTCCATCGCGAGCACGGCCGCCGCGGTGTCCAGCACGGGCGCCGCGCAGTAGCCCCGGCCGATGCCGGTCTTCGGCGCCGTGACCGGCACCCGGGTGCCGTGCGCGCCGAGGGCGTCGGCGAGCGCGAGCGCCTCGGCGCGGTCCGCCTCCGGCACCCCGAGGGCGTCGGCGAAGACGACGTCGACCTCCTCGGGCGCGCAGCCGGCCTCGTCCAGCGCCTGCCGGACGGCGTGGGCCAGGCCGCCTCGGGACTCCGCCCAGCGGGAGGCGCCGGTGAAGGTGGCCGCGTGCCCGGCGACGAGGGCGCGGACGTCCGCACCGCGCTCCCGCGCGGCCTGCTCCGCCTCCACCACGAGCATCGCGCCGCCCTCGGCGGGCACGAAGCCGCAGGCGGCCTCCGTGAACGGGCGGTAGGCGCGGGACGGGTCGGCCGCACAGCTCAGCTCCTGGTAGCCGAGCTGGCAGACCACCGAGTACGGCGCCAGCGGCGCCTCGGTGGAGCCGGCCACGATCACATCGGTGCCGCGCCGCACCGCCCGCGCCGCGTGCGCGAGGGCGTCCAGGCCGCCGGCCTCGTCGGAGGCGACGACCGAACAGGGGCCCTTGAACCCCCGGCGGATGGAGATCTGGCCAGTGCTCGCGGCGTAGAACCAGGCGATGGACTGGTACGGGCCGACGAACCGGCTGCCCTTGCCCCACAGCTGCTGGAGCTCGCGCTGGCCGAACGCACCGCCGCCGGACCCCGCGGCGGTGACCACCCCGATGGAGTACGGCTCCTCGGAGGTGTCGGCCTGCCCGAGCCGGGCGTCGTCCAGTGCGAAGTCCGCCGCGGCCATGGCGAAGTGGGTGAACCGGTCGGTCTGGACGAGGAACCGCTCCTCGATCGTCGCCGCCGGCTCGAAGGCACGGACCTCGCCGGCCACCTTCAGCGGAAGGTGCTCGCAGCCCTCGCGGGTGACCCGGTCGAGGACGCTGAGGCCTTCCTGGGTGGCCTTCCAGAAGGTGTCGGTGCTGGTCCCGTTGGGCGCGACCACCCCGATACCGGTGATGGCCGCGCGCCGTTCATGCGGAGCGCTCATCGTGTCCTCACTCCCTCGTCCGGGTCAGAACCACCGCGGACTGGAAACCCCCGAACCCGCTGCCCACGGACAGGACGCTGGTCAGCTTCCGTTCGCGGGCGACACGCGGGACGTAGTCCAGGTCGCACTCGGGGTCGGGGGTCTCGTAGTTCGCGGTCGGGGGTACGACCTGCTTGGCGAGGGCCAGCACACAGGCGACCACCTCGATGGCCCCGATCGCCCCGAGGGAGTGCCCCACCATCGACTTGATGGAGCTCATGGGGGTGTCGTAGGCGTGGTGGCCGAGCGCCCGCTTCACGGCCGCCGTCTCGTGGCGGTCGTTCTGCCGGGTGCCGGAGCCGTGTGCGTTGACGTAGTCGATGGCCGTCGGGTCGAGCCGGGCGTGGTCGAGTGCGCTGTCGATCGCCCGGGCCATCTCCAGGCCCTCGCTGGTCAGGCCGGTCATGTGGTAGGCGTTGCCGAAGGTGGCGTAGCCGCCCAGTTCGCAGTACACGTGCGCGCCGCGGGCCCGCGCGTGTTCCAGCTCCTCCAGGACGAGCACCGCACCGCCCTCGCCCATGACGAAGCCGTCACGGTGGTTGTCGAAGGGCCGGGAGGCGTGTGCCGGGTCGTCGTTGTTCGGGGACGTGGCCTTGATCGCGTCGAAGCACGCCATGGTGATCGGGGAGATCGGCGAGTCCGACGCTCCGGCTATGCAGATGTCGGCCCTGCCCTCCTCGACGGTGTGGAAGGCGTACCCGACCGCGTCCAGGCCCGAGGTGCAGCCGGTGGAGACGGTCTGCACCGGACCCTGGGCGCCGAAACGTTCCGCCACCGCGGAGGCGACCGTGCTCGGGGAGAACGCCCGGTGCAGATGCGCCTGCGCCTCCCGGTGGTCGACGTCCCAGCGCTGCCCGCGGTGGCTCACCAGGACGTAGTCGTGCTCCAGGCGGGTGGTGCCGCCGACCGCGGTGCCCACCGACACCCCGACCCGCCAGGGATCCTCCCCGGCCAGGTCGAGACCCGAGTCCAGGACCGCCTCTTCCCCGGCGACCAGGGCGAACTGGATGTACCGGTCCGCCCGCGCGGCCTGTTCCGCGTCCAGGCCGTACGCCGCCGGGTCGAAGTCGCACTCGGCGGCGATCTGCGACCTGAGCCCCGTGGGATCGAAGAAGGTTATGCCCCGCGTCGCGGTCCGGCCGTCGGCAAGCAGATCCCAGAATGCCGGTACGCCGATGCCGCCCGGAGCAACGATGCCTATGCCAGTGACCGCCACGCGCCGGGTCATGACCGAACCTGACCTCGGTCGGCCGCGCAGGCGGCACCCGCCGGCGTCGGCTCGGTGAGCACCGCGGCGGCGCCGATCACCTCGGTCTCCTCGGTGTCGACATGGCCGAGCTGCGGCCGCGGGGCCAGCGGACCCAGGTGGAAGACGATCCGCGCCTCCACCTTGCCGACGTTGCGGAAACGGTGCCGCAGGTAGGCCGGGATCATCAGACCCTGCTCGGGCCGCAGCGTGTGCGGCTCACCGTCCAGGTCCACCTCCAGATGCCCGCAGACGACGTAGACGAACTCCTCGGAGTAGGGGTGGTAGTGCTCACCGATGCGGTCACCGGGCTGCACGATGGCCACGCCCATGAAGCCGCTGGTGGAGCCGACCGTGGCCGGGGTGAGCATGGCGCGCAGGTCGCCACCTCGCCGGACGTTGGGCTCGACCTCACTGAGGTCCACGATTTTCGGACGGGGTTTGATGGACAACGTTTCCTCCGTTGAGTGTGCTGCGCTGACGCTTGGCGGTTGGGGGGACCCGGCCGCCGGATCAGGCGTCCGGCGACCGGCGGTCGGTGATCAGCTCCATTCGGGCGGCCTCGGCATCGAGCAGCTCCCGCACCTCCGCGGCCGCACGGGCATCCGGCGGCAGCGCCTCGACGTCCCGCTCGCCGCGCACGTCGACCAGCCGCACCACGACGTCGTCGCGCTGGAAGACCGTGCTGCGCAGGATCGGGCTCGCCGGATCGTCCGCGGCCGCCGAGTCGGTCCGGGCGAGCAGCTCGGCCAACCGCATCCCGCGGCCGGGCCGGGCCGGGTAGCACAGGGCCTGCCGCATCCCCTCCGGCTGGTCGTCCGCGCTCACGTGGTGCACGGCCGGCAGCGCCGCCCGGGTGAAGAAGACCCGGGCCGACTCCTGGTTGTTGAGGTCCCGCTCCTGCTCCAGGTACGGGTTGATCGCCTCCTCGACGGCCCGCACCTCCGGCTGCCGGGCCACGTGCCGCAGCGCCGCGAGCAGGTCGCCGCGCACCTCGATGGCCCGCACCACCCGGTTGCCGTGCATGAACAGCGAGGTCCGGCACAGCCGCGTCGTGTCGTCCACGCGGGCCTCGGGCGAGGCGTAGTCCGAGAGGATCTTCGCGACCTTCTCCTCGGTGCCCGGCCTGACCGTGAAGGTCAGCGCGTGCCGGATCACCCCGTCACCGATGCGCGGGTGAGCCTGCAGCCGGCGCTGCCCGGACTCGGCGTGACCGGTCTCGCGCACCACGTGGAACCGGAGCGACCGGGTGTCCCGGACGCAGGAGTGCAGCGGCTCCACCATCTGCACGTGCTCCTCGCTGTTCACCCAGGTGAGGAACGGCGGAGCACTCTCCCACTCGCTCGTGATGAGCCATTGGGATGGATTCTCGATGGACTGGCAGAGTTGATCACTGACATGACCGGGAACGGACGCAACCTGGTTGCAGAGCTGCTCGTACGCCTCCAGGAACTGCTGCTGCGCGCCGTCGTGCACGTCGACCAGCAGGACGACCCGGAGCCGGGAGCCGTCGAACACGGACTGGGAGACACGCTTCGACACCTCACGGGTCAGCGTTCCTGAAAGACGTTCAGACGTCGTGGTCATCCTGCACACATCTCCTTCGCGGGGGCAGAGGCGACGCCGGCCGCACCTGACGCGACGGCAGCGTTCCTT
Organism: Streptomyces cellostaticus; assembly: GCF_001513965.1. Lineage (GTDB taxonomy): Bacteria > Actinomycetota > Actinomycetes > Streptomycetales > Streptomycetaceae > Streptomyces > Streptomyces cellostaticus. The sequence goes on from NZ_KQ948034.1 coordinate 53,656, forward strand.
GATCCTGTGCCGGTCCCCACAAGCCCGCGACTCGTATGAACCACGTGGGTGATTGGGCACGCGAAGCAGGCCGCACCGGGCAAGAGAACTCACAGGCGCCCCACACGCGCACCCCTGCCTCTGGAGGCTTCGATGCATCAGAAAGCCGACCACCGGGTCCCCGTCCTCATCGTGGGCGGCTCCCTGGTGGGCCTGTCCATGTCCGTGTTCCTGGGCCGTCTCGGTGTGCGGCACATGCTCGTCGAGCGCCACTCCGGGACCTCGATCCACCCCCGCGGCCGCGGCAACAACGTGCGGACGATGGAACTGTTCCGGGTGGCCGGCATCGAGCCGGACATCAAGGCGGCGGCCTCACTCCTCGCGGACAACCACGGCATCCTGCAGACCCCGACCCTCGTCGGCGACGCGGGCGAATGGCTGTTCAAACAGATCGACCCCGGCGGCGGACTCGCCCGGTTCAGCCCCACCAGCTGGTGCCTGTGCAGCCAGAACGACCTCGAACCCGTCCTCCTCGACAGCGCCCGGGAACTCGGCGGCGACCTGCGCTACTTCCACCGGATGGAGTCCTTCGCCCAGGACGCCGACGGAGTGACGGCGACCGTCCTGGACCGCACCACCGAGGAGCGCTGCACCGTCCGCGCGGACTACCTCATCGCCGCCGACGGCCCCCGCAGCCCCGTCCGCCACGCCCTCGGCATCGGCCAGACGGGCCCCGGCGACCTCTTCGCCAACGTCAGCGTCACCTTCCGCTCCGCCGGACTCGCCGAAGTGGTCGGCGACCGCCGCTTCATCTGCTGCTACCTCACCCACCCGGACGCCGACGGCGCCCTGCTCCCCGTCGACAACAAGGAACGCTGGGTCTTCCACGCCCCCTGGCACCCCGAGCACGGCGAAACCCTGGACGAATTCACCGAGGAACGCCTCCAGCGCCACATCAGCCGGGCCGTGGGCGTCCCCGGCCTCGACGTGGAAATCACCGGAAAGGCGTCCTGGCGCGCCGCCGAACGGGTCGCCGACCGCTACTCCTCGGGCCGGGTCTTCCTCGCCGGCGACTCCGCCCACGAGATGTCCCCGACCGGCGCCTTCGGCTCCAACACCGGCATCCAGGACGCCCACAACCTGGCGTGGAAGCTGGCCGCCGTCCTGGCCGGCTGGGCCGGCCCGGGCCTGCTCGACTCCTACGACACCGAGCGCCGCCCGGTCGCCCTCGCCACCAGCGCCCGCGCCTCCGCCCGCTCCGTCGAACACAGCCACCCCGGCTTCGCACCCGCCCCCGGCGTCGGCGGCGGCAAGCGCGGCGGCATCCTCAACGTCGTCCTCGGCTACCGCTACCCCCACGGCTCCGGTCCTGAGCAGCCCGTCGTGCCCGAGGGCCTGAACCTGACCGGCGAGCCCGGCACCCGCGCCCCCCACCTGTGGCTGCGCCGCGCCGGACAGCGCCTGTCCACCCTCGACCTGTACGAACGCTCCCTGGTCCTGCTCACCGACGCCCCGGACGACGCGGGCTGGCACGAGGCGGCCCGCCGCATCGCCGACACGGACGGCGTACGGCTCGACGCCTACCGGATCGGCCCGGGCGCCGACGCGGACCTGACGTACGACACCGAGGACGGCGACTGGGCCAAGCTCCACGGCACCACCGCCGACGGGGCGGTTCTGGTCCGGCCGGACGGGTTCGTGGCGTGGCGGGCGACGGGAGCCGTACCCGATCCGCAGGAGACGCTGCGGCAGGCGCTCCGGACCCTGCTCCGAACAGCCTGACCTGCGCAAACGACGAAGGCCACCCGCACATCGAGGTGCGGGTGGCCTTCGTCCTGCCGAGCCCCCTGTCGGATTCGAACCGACGACCTTCGCTTTACAAGAGCGGCGCTCTGACCAGCTGAGCTAAGGAGGCGTGCACACACCGGGGGTGTGTGCCTGTGCAGTGTACCCACGACCCGGGCGGCCCCTGTCGAAAATTTCCGCGAAGTTCACCGGGCTCCAGGTACTGACATACGACGTGAACGCCAGGTACCGTCCTGACCCAGTCCACCCATGTGGACTACACCAACCACCTTCCTACAACGGATCGTCCGGCACGTTCCTGCCGGTAGAAGGGGGCCCATTCACCATGGCCACTGTCACGTTCGACAAGGCGACCCGGATCTACCCGGGTTCCACCAAGCCCGCCGTCGACCAGCTCGACATCGCGATCGAGGACGGCGAGTTCCTCGTCCTGGTCGGCCCGTCGGGTTGCGGAAAGTCCACCTCGCTGCGGATGCTCGCGGGCCTGGAGGACGTCAACGGCGGCGCCATCCGTATCGGTGACCGCGACGTCACGCACCTGCCGCCCAAGGACCGGGACATCGCCATGGTGTTCCAGAACTACGCCCTCTACCCGCACATGACGGTCGCCGACAACATGGGCTTCGCGCTCAAGATCGCCGGCGTCAACAAGGCGGAGATCCGGCAGAAGGTCGAGGAGGCCGCGAAGATCCTCGACCTCACCGAGTACCTGGACCGCAAGCCCAAGGCCCTCTCCGGCGGTCAGCGCCAGCGTGTCGCGATGGGCCGCGCCATCGTGCGTGAGCCCCAGGTCTTCCTCATGGACGAGCCGCTGTCCAACCTGGACGCCAAGCTCCGTGTGTCGACGCGTACGCAGATCGCGTCCCTCCAGCGCCGCCTCGGCATCACCACCGTCTACGTCACCCACGACCAGGTCGAGGCCATGACGATGGGCGACCGGGTGGCCGTGCTCAAGGACGGTCTGCTCCAGCAGGTCGACTCGCCGCGGAACATGTACGACAAGCCCGCGAACCTCTTCGTCGCCGGGTTCATCGGCTCCCCGGCCATGAACCTGGTCGAGGTCCCGATCACCGACGGTGGTGTGAAGTTCGGCAACAGCGTCGTCCCCGTCAACCGGGACGCCCTGACGGCCGCCTCCGACAAGGGTGACCGCACGGTGACCGTGGGTGTCCGGCCCGAGCACTTCGACGTGGTCGAGCTGGGCGGCGGTGCCGCCGCCTCCCTCACCAAGGACACCGAGGACGCCCCGGCCGGTCTCGCCGTCTCGGTGAACGTGGTCGAGGAGCTGGGCGCCGACGGCTACGTCTACGGCACCGCCGAGGTCGGCGACGAGGTCAAGGACCTGGTCGTCCGCGTCAACGGCCGCCAGGTGCCGGAGAAGGGCTCCACCCTGCACGTCGTGCCGCGGCCGGGCGAGATCCACGTGTTCTCGACCTCCACGGGCGAGCGCCTCTCCGACTGAGCAGCCTGACCAGCGCGCATGCGCCCAGGTTGACGAAAGGGGCCCCGCGGACCGCCGCGGGGCCCCTTTCGTTGCCGACATATACCCCGGCACAGCGATCATTTCGGGCGGCGTGCGTCAACCCCTTACCCAGAAAGAGACGTCACTTCATCGCCCATAAGGGTGACTAAATGTCGCCAAATCATCACCGGGCGCTACCCTCACACGCGTGAAGCACTCCACCAACCCTCAGACGCGACGCGGCCATCGGGGCGGCCCTGCCCGCCGGATCGGCCGCACTCTCGCCCTCGTCCTGCCCGTCGTCCTGGTGCTCTCCGGAACCCTCGCGGTCACCCGGGTCAACTGGACGGGAAGCCCCTCCGGCTCGGTGCTCACCGCCTCGGACGTCTCCTCGGCGGAGGTCTCCAGCAAGGCGGTCCCCCAGGCCCCCCAGGACGTGCTGCGCGAACAGCTGATGTCCGAGCTGCAGCACAGGAACCCGGGGGTGGTCCTCACCCACCTCCAGGAGGCGGTCAACGGGCGCCCCTCGCTGGCGAGGCACTGCGCCTCCATCGCCCACGCCCTGGGCAAGGCCGCCGAGCGCATCTACGGCGCCTCGCGCGCCCAGTCGTACGCCCGCCCGGTCTGTGACACGTCCTTCGCCTCCGGGGTGCTGGCCGCCCATAGCTAAGCGCGGTTGGGAAGTAGGTAACGGCTCCTTAAGGAGCCCGTTGCGGTCGGAATCCCGGCCGGGGCGCCACGTACAGTTCGGGGCATGACCCATCCGAACGCGGCGTCGCGCCCCACTCAAGCCGTCGTCCTGGCCGGTGGCCAGGGCTCACGGCTGCGTCCCTACACCGACGACCGGCCCAAGCCGATGGTCGAGATCCCCGGCACGGGTACTCCGATCATCGGCCACCAGTTGGCCTGGCTCGCCGAAGAGGGCGTGACGGACGTGGTGGTCTCCTGCGGCCACCTCGCCGAGGTCCTGCAGAAGTGGCTGGACTCGACCGACCTGCCCGTGTCCGTCACCACCGTCGTGGAGACCGAGCCCCTCGGCCGCGGCGGCGGCCTCAAGTACGCCGCCGCGCACCTCCCCCGCCCCGACCGGCCCTGGTACGCCACCAACGGCGACATCTGGACCCGCTTCTCCCTGCGGGACATGGCCGACTTCCACACCGAGCGGGACGCTGTCGCCACGCTGGCGCTGGCCCGGCCCCGGATTCCCTGGGGTGCGGTGAAGACGGACGGCTTCGGGCACATCACCGACTTCATCGAGGCGCCGCCGTCCACCTTTGAGATCAACGCGGGTGTGTACGTGTTCACGCCCGAGTTCGCCTCGATGCTGCCCGAGCGGGGGGATCACGAGCGGACCACGTTTCCCCGGCTGGCCCGGGAGCGGAAGCTGGCGGGGTTCCCCATTCCGCAGGGGGCTTACTGGCGGGCCATTGACACCGCCAAGGACCTGACTGAAGCGGCTAAGGAATTGGCGGCTTTGGGGCGGTAGCCGGGTGCTGGTGGGTGGGGGTTCATCGCGCCCACGCGGCGGAGCCGCATATTGATACAGCGCCGCGCCCCTTGAGTACTCGCAGTCCCGCAAGCCGAAAAGGCCCCGTACCTTCCTGGTACGGGGCCTTTCCTGTCTGAGGTCGGCTATCCCAGCAAACCGCCCACCAACCCCGGCTCGCCGGAGGAGGTGGTGCCCCCTGTCGAGGCGCTGCCGGTGCTGGTCGGGCCCGCCGTCGTGCTGGGGGCGCCGCCCGTCGGGGAAGAGCGGCGGGGCGGGACCTGGCCCACGGTGCCCTGGGTCTGGCTGGGCGTCGTGGTGGTGGCGCCGGCGCTGCGGCTCGCACCCGGGGTCGTGGCCGCCCCGGAGGGGCTCGCGCCGGCCGTGGCGCCGCCCGTGGGCGAGCTGGAGGCCGACGGGGCCTTGCGGTGCCGCTGGCCGGGCTCCTGGGGCACCGGCGAACCGGGCAGGTTGTTGCGGGGGGCCTCGCCGGGGCCGGGGACGACCACGCGGCTGGAGTCGCGTACGGCGCCGCCCAGCAGGGAGCCGACAAGCAGGGTCAGGCCGACGGTGACGGCCGTGACGAGGGCGCCGCGGCGCAGGACGTAGCGGCGCAGTTCCCAGATCTCGGAGCGGGGGCCGAGCGTGCGCCAGGCGCTGCCCGCGAGGCGGCCGTCGACGGAGTAGACGGGGGCGCCGGCGATGATCAGCGGGGACCAGGCGGCGAGGTAGATGATGTCGGGGGCGTCGTAGGCGGGGACCGTCTTCCAGCTGACGGTGACGATGAGGGCGGCGGAGAGCAGGGCGCCGACGACCGCGGCGACGCGCTGCCAGCAGCCGAGGACCGTCAGGACGCCGACGACGACCTGGAGGAAGGCGATGACCAGGCCGGAGCCGACCGGGTGGTGCAGGGCCCACTGATGCAGCGGCTCGGCGACCTCCCACGGGTGCAGGGTGTTGAGCCACTTGACCATGGAGCCGCGCTTGCCGCCGTCGAAGTAGACGGGGTCGCACAGCTTGCCCATGCCGGCGTAGATGGAAATGAAGCCGAGGAAGACGCGCAGCGGGAGGAGGACCACGCCGAGGTTCAGTCGGCGGCCCGGGTAGTAGGCGTGCCGGGCCGGGTCGTCGCCGTGACGGGTCGCGACGCGTTCGCGGAGTTCTTCGGCGGGGTCCTCGTAGTCCTCGTCGTCGTACGACTCGAAGCCGTCGGCCGGGTAGGCCGGTTCGTCGTAGGCGTCGGAGACCGTGCGCATGTGCGGCAGGAGCCGCGTGCCGTCGTCGGAGGGGGTGCGCTGGTGGCCGACGACGGGGGTCTCGACGGTCTGGTCGAGGTCGTCGTAGCCATCGCCGTATCCGTCGCCGTAGCCGGTCTCGACGCGCGGGATGACCTGGGTGGCGCCGGATTCGGCGGGCTCGTCGGCGTGGCGGACGCTGCTGCCCCGTACGGCCTGGAGGAGGCGGTGGGCGCCGGTGTCGTCGGGGGCGGACTTGCCGCTCCACACGACGGGGCGGCGGCGGCCGGGCGCGGCGGCACCGGCCCGGCCCGCCGTGCCCACGACCGGCATGCGGGCGGTGTCCTGGGTGGCGCTCAGGTGCCGGGCGATCCGCGGGGATTGGCTGCGCTTCGCCGTCGCGCCCAGCTGCACGCGGAAGCTGGCGTGATTGACGATGACCTGCGCCGGATCGCTCGGCACCTTCACCATGCTCAGCGCGGGAGCGTCGTCGTATCCCGACGCGCGATCCCCCGGTGGTGTGCGGGGTGTTCTGGTGTCCACACGTATCTAACCGAGTGACGTGGAGTTAGGACACTGGCGTTTGACCGGGCGGATGTGTCCGGACCGCGTCAAAGCCGCCCAGAGCGCCGGAATTACCCCGCACGGGTGAGGTTACGGACGTGTGTTCAGGGGCGCCGACGGGCCGCCTCGTACAGCACGATCCCCGCCGCCACACCGGCGTTCAGCGACTCCGCGCCGCCCGGCATCGGGATCCGCACCCGGAAGTCGCAGGTCTCGCCGACCAGGCGGGACAGGCCCTTGCCCTCGCTGCCGACCACGATCACGACGGGGCCCTGCAGGGCAGCCAGCTCACCGAGTTCGGCCTCGCCGTCGGCGGCCAGGCCGACGATCGTGAGGCCGGCCTTCTTGTACGCCTCCAGGGCCCGGGTCAGGTTGGTGGCGCGGGCGACCGGGGTGCGGGCGGCCGTACCGGCGGAGGTCTTCCAGGCGCCGGCGGTCATACCGGCCGAGCGGCGCTCGGGGACGACGACGCCGTGGCCGCCGAAGGCGGAGACGGAGCGGACGACCGCGCCGAGGTTGCGCGGGTCGGTGACGCCGTCGAGCGCGACGATCAGCGGGTCCTCGCCCTCGTCGTAGGCGGCTGCGGTGAGGTCCTCCGGGTGCGCGTACTCGTACGGCGGGACCTGCAGGACCAGGCCCTGGTGGTTCAGGCCGTTGGTCATCCGGTCCAGCTCGGGGCGCGGGGCCTCCATGAGGTTGATGCCGCCGCGCTCGGCGGCGAGCTGGAGGGCCTCGCGGACGCGCTCGTCGTTGTCGATGAACTGCTGGACGTAGAGGGTGTTCGCGGGCACGCCCTCGCGCAGGGCCTCGACCACCGGGTTGCGGCCGACGACCAGCTCGGAGGACGACTTGCCGCCGCGGCCCCGGGCCACGGGGCGGCGTACGGCCTGCTTCGCCTTGGCGTTGGCGATGCGGTTCTTCTTGTGACCCTTGCGCATCTCGGCGGGCGGGGTCGGACCCTTGCCCTCGAGGCCCTTGCGTCGCTGGCCGCCACTGCCGACCTGCGCGCCCTTCTTGCCGGACATGCGGCGGTTGTTCGCGGCCATGACCTACCTGTCTTCGTGAGTCTTCGTACGTACGTCTTATGCAGTGTGCCGCCCGGAGGGCCGGGCGGCACAATCGATCAAGGGGGACTAGCGCGGACCCAGGGTCCAGCGCGGTCCCTGCGGGCTGTCCTCGATCACGAGTCCGGCCTGGCTCAGCTGGTCACGGATGGCGTCGGCGGTGGCCCAGTCCTTGCGGGCGCGGGCGGACTCGCGCTGGTCGAGGACGAGGCGTACGAGGCTGTCGACCACGCCGTGCAGGTCCTCACCGCGGTCGGCGCCCTCGCCGGTCCAGCGCTCGTCCAGCGGGTCGAGGCCGAGGACGCCGAGCATGGCCCGCACCTCGGCCAGCCGGGCGACGGCCGCGTCCTTGTCGTCGGCGGCCAGCGCGCTGTTGCCCTGCCGGACGGTGGTGTGCACGACGGCGAGCGCCTGCGGGACGCCCAGGTCGTCGTCCATCGCCTCGGCGAAGGCGGGCGGTACCTCGGCCGTCGGCTCGACCGTCTTCCCGGTCAGCTCGGTGACGCGCTGCACGAAGCCCTCGATGCGCGCGAACGCCGACTCGGCCTCGCGCAGCGCCTCCTCGCTGTACTCGATCATCGAGCGGTAGTGCGGGGTGCCGAGGTAGTAGCGGAGCACGATGGGGCGCCAGTGCTTGACCATCTCGGAGACGAGGACGCTGTTGCCCAGCGACTTCGACATCTTCTCGCCGCTCAGGGTGACCCAGGCGTTGTGCACCCAGTACTTCGCGAAGTCGTCGCCGAACGCCTTGGCCTGGGCGATCTCGTTCTCGTGGTGCGGGAAGATCAGGTCGAGGCCGCCGCCGTGGACGTCGAAGGCCTCGCCCAGGTACTTGTGCGCCATCGCGGAGCACTCCAGGTGCCAGCCCGGCCGGCCGCGTCCCCACGGCGTCTCCCAGCTGGGCTCGCCGGGCTTGACGGCCTTCCACAGCGCGAAGTCGCGCCGGTCCCGCTTGCCGGTCTCGCCCTCGCCCTCGGGCTGGCGCAGGTTGTCCAGCTCCTGGTTGGAGAGCTGGAGGTACTCCGGGAAGGAGCGCACGTCGAAGTAGACGTTGCCGTCGGCGGCGTAGGCGTGCCCGCGCTCGATGAGCCCGCGCATCATCTCGATCATCTCGGGGACGTGCCCGGTGGCCCGCGGCTCGTACGTCGGGGGCAGGCAGCCGAGCGCCGTGTAGCCGTCGTCGAACGCGCGCTCGTTCGCGTAGCCGATGGCCCACCAGGGGCGGCCCTGGTCGGCGGCCTTGGCGATGATCTTGTCGTCGATGTCGGTGACGTTCCGGACGAACGTCACCTCGTAGCCGCGGTACTCGAACCAGCGGCGCATGATGTCGAAGTTGAGGCCCGAGCGGATGTGCCCGATGTGCGGTGCGGCCTGCACGGTGGCGCCACACAGGTAGATCGAGACACAACCCGGCTTGATCGGGGCGAAGTCACGGATCTGCCGGGCGCTGGTGTCGTACAGGCGAATCGTCACCACTCCAGGGTAGTGGGCCGGGCGTAGTGGGTTGCACCGGTCCGGTCACATCCCGGCACCTTCTTCGGGCCGCCTTCGGGCCGTCTTCAGGCCGTGCGGGCCACCAGCGCGGTGGCGACGGCCATCAGTCCTTCACCCCTGCCGGGGAATCCGAGTCCGTCGGTGGTGGCACCGGAGACCGACACGGGGGCGCCGGCCGCCTCGGTGAGGATCTTCTGGGCCTCGTCCCGGCGCTTGCCGATCTTCGGGCGGGGGCCGACGACCTGGACCGCGATGTTGCCGATGGTGAACCCGGCCTCGCGGACGATCCGGGCGGCCTCGGTGAGCAGGGTGACCCCGGAGGCGCCGGACCACTCGGGGCGCCCGGTGCCGAAGTGCTGGCCGAGGTCGCCGAGCCCGGCGGCGGAGAAGAGCGCGTTGCAGGCGGCGTGCGCGACGACGTCGGCGTCGGAGTGTCCGGCCAGCCCGGCTCCCTCGCCCTCCCACTTCAGGCCGGCGCACCACAGCTCGCGGCCTTCCTCGAAGGCGTGGATGTCGGTGCCGATGCCGACCTGGGGCAGCAGGGGCCGCTCAGAAGCCATCGTTGAGCCTCCTGCGGGCCAGGACCGCCTCGGCGAGGACCAGGTCGAGGGGGCGGGTGACCTTGAAGGCCTCCTCATGGCCGGGCACGGTGACGACGCTCAGGCCGAGCTGCTCGACCATGCTCGCGTCGTCGGTGACGTCCTCGGTGACGGTCTCATGGGCGCGGACCAGGGTCTCCCGGTCGAAGCCCTGGGGGGTCTGCACGGCGCGCAGCCGGGCCCGCTCGGGCGTGGCCACGACCGGCTCGGGCTCGCCGGCGGCGGCCGCGGGCTCGACCTCCTTGACGGTGTCGGCCAGCGGCAGCGCGGGGACGACGGCGGGGGCGCCGTCGCGGACGGCCTCGATGACCGCGTCGACCGTGTCGACGGGCACGAGCGGGCGGGCCGCGTCGTGCACGAGGACCACGCCGTACTCGGGCGGCAGGGCGTCGAGGCCGAGCCGGACCGACTCCTGGCGGCTGTCCCCGCCGGGAACGACCAGGAAGTCGGTGCGCTCGGGCAGCGCGTGCGCGTCGAGCAGGGACTTGACCTCGGCGGCGCCGTCGGGCGGGGCGACGACGATCACCAGGGAGACGTGGCGGGAGGCGGCGAGGGCGCGGACCGCGTGGATCAGCATGGGCGTGCCGTTCAGCGCGCGGAGCGCCTTGGGGGCGCCCGGGCCAAGGCGTACGCCCCGGCCGGCGGCGGGAATCACGGCGGCGACGGGGATCTGCGCGGGTGAAGGGCGCGAATCGTCAGACATCGGTTCCTGTCAGGTTTGTGTGCTCGACCTACGTGGGTATGGCCTGGAGGAGTGCCGGGCGCGACGCCTTGACCGGACCCTTCCGTGACCCTGGTCGAGCCATCTGCCCGGGCCCGGCACACCAAGTATCGGGGGATTTCCCCCGAGGTGAACGACAGGCGGTACGGCGGCCCGTCGAGGCGGCCGAACGGCAACCGGGATTTCCGGGGACGAACATGCCGCAGCGCCCGGCGACAGGGTCAGTGTCATCGGGCACCGCGGCATTTCACTGTGCTGAGCGTGCTGAGGGCGGCGGATGCCGCCTGCTGCGCCTCAGGAGGCGAGCACCTCGTCGAGCAGGGCCTCGGCCTTGTCCTCGTTCGTGTTCTCCGCGAGCGCGAGCTCGCTCACCAGGATCTGGCGGGCCTTGGCGAGCATGCGCTTCTCACCGGCGGAGAGTCCGCGCTCGCGCTCGCGACGCCACAGGTCACGCACGACTTCCGCGACCTTGATGACATCGCCGGAGGCAAGCTTCTCCAGGTTTGCCTTGTAGCGACGGGACCAGTTCGTGGGCTCCTCTGCATACGGTGCGCGCAGCACCTCGAAGACCCGGTCGAGCCCGTCCTGACCGACCACATCACGCACGCCCACGAACTCAGCATTGTCCGCTGGCACACGCACCGTCAGGTCACCCTGGGCGACCTTCAGCACCAAGTAGGTCTTGTCCACGCCTTTGATCTGACGAGTTTCGATGGCCTCGATCAGCGCGGCCCCGTGATGGGGATAGACCACGGTGTCGCCAACCTTGAACGTCATGTGACAGGTACCCCTTCCGTGGCTATCCAGGGTAACACGGATACGGCGTCTTCTGAATGGCGTTTTCGCAGGTCAGGGCATATCTCGGGGCTTGACAACAGCAACAGGAACGTGCTGCGAGGGGCCTGCGGAAGCAGGAATTCGCAGGTCGGAGGGGCTCTTCGGGCGGGGTGAAACGCGCACGTTACAGGCCTGCCGAACCGTCTCCAAGTGGCTGAACGTCCCGATTTGTCTGCTTCCAAGCGTACGACTTCCGCTACTCCGTTCGGTGACCCGAGTCGGGTACGGGACGAATCCGGAATTGATCACAGGCGGCCCGATGGGCCGTCGGTGATCAATATCCGGGGTGGTCCTGCATTCCCTCACGGAAAATCTGCGGGGCGTGTTGCGGGGATGCGGACTGCGGTGTTGCGGACGCGTTATGTGAATGGCGGACGAGTACCTCGCCAAAGTGACTCATGGGTCACTTGTGGCGGGTGGGGCACGGGTGGCGGACGGACGGTGTACGGCCAGCCGGAGGGAAGGCGGGTGCTTGGGGGAGGGTCGGGTGCGGACGCGCGGGAACGGCTCGGTAACCTAAGGCCGCTGACAGACACTTAGGGTGGCTTTATTCGGGAGCCGCCCGTGCGTTCAAGGAGTTGCCGCCGCCGTGAGCAGCAGCCTTCGACGCGGCGCCCTCGCCGCCTCCGCCATCGTCTTCTCGATCGCCTCGCTCGCCGCCTGCGGCGCCGGCAACAACTCCCAGACCCTGGAGATCAAGCCGGACAACGCGGCGACCAGCGTCGGCGCCATCAAGATCCAGAACGCCTCGATCATCACGCAGCCCGACCTGAAGGCCGCGGGCCCGGCCGTGATCTCCGCGACCGTCTTCAACTCGGGCAAGACGGACCAGACCCTGCAGTCGATCACCGTCGCGGGCAGCAGCGAGCCCGTCAAGCTGTCCCCCGCCAAGGGCCAGAGCCTCACCATCCCGGCCCACGGCTCGCTGCTCATCGGCGGCAAGGACAACGCCTCCGCCGTGATCGCCAGCGGCCGTGAGGCGGTCCAGGACGGCAACGCCCAGAAGGTCACCTTCACCTTCAGCCAGACCGGTCCGGTGAACCTGCGCGCCTTCGTGGTCCCGGCCACCAGCTACTTCAGCGGCTGGGGCCCGAGCGAGATCCCGTCCGCCTCGGCCGGTACCTCCGCGGCCCCGGGCGCGACCGGGGCCGCCGCCAACGGCAAGCCGGGCAAGCACGGCAAGACCACCCCGTCGGCGACCGCCACCGCGACCGCCACCGACACGGCGACCACCGGCGCCACCCCGAGCGACTCCGCGTCCCAGTCGGCCGCCGGCCACTGAGCGGCCGCGGCGCAGCCGTACACACGAGGGCGGCACCCCATGCGGGGTGCCGCCCTTCGTCGTGGACCGTGCGGCTCGGCTAGCGGCTCGAAGCGGACGACCGTGCGGGCCGGCCTGCGGCTCGGAGTGTGCGGGTCGGCCTACGGCTCGAACTTGTAGCCCAGCCCGCGGACCGTCACCAGGTAGCGCGGTGCGCCCGGGTCCGGCTCGATCTTGGCGCGCAGGCGCTTGACGTGGACGTCGAGGGTCTTGGTGTCGCCCACGTAGTCGGCGCCCCAGACGCGGTCGATCAGCTGCATACGGGTCAGGACCCGGCCCGCGTTGCGCAGGAGCATCTCCAGGAGGTCGAACTCCTTGAGAGGCAGGTCGACCTTGGAGCCGGAGACCGTCACCACGTGGCGGTCGACGTCCATACGGACCGGGCCCGCCTCCAGCGCGGCCGGGGTCACCTCCTCCGGCTCGCCGCGGCGGCGCAGCACGGCCCGGATACGGGCGACCAGCTCGCGGGACGAGAAGGGCTTGGTGACGTAGTCGTCGGCTCCTATTTCGAGGCCGACGACCTTGTCGATCTCGCTGTCCTTGGCCGTCACCATGATCACGGGGACGTTGGAGCGGCCGCGCAGCTGACGGCACACCTCCGTGCCGGGCAGCCCCGGCAGCATCAGGTCGAGGAGGACGAGGTCGGCGCCGTTGCGCTCGAACTCGTCGAGTCCGTCGGGGCCGGTCGCCGCCACGGCGACCTCGAAGCCCTCCTTGCGGAGCATGTACGACAGGGCGTCGGAGAAGGACTCCTCGTCCTCGACGACGAGCACTCGGGTCACGGAAGGACCTCCGGGGCGGGAAGCGGTTCGTACGGGGATGAGTCGGCGGTGCCGCCGGCCTCGTCGTCGAGGTCGGGGTGCTGTTGTGCGCGGTCGCGGGCCATACCCGCCTCCGGCAGCCTGAGGGTGAAGGTGGAGCCCTGGTTCTCGGCGCTCCAGACCGTGACCTCCCCGCCGTGCGAGGCGACCACGTGCTTGACGATCGCGAGCCCCAGACCGGTGCCTCCGGTCTGCCGGGAGCGGGCCGGATCGACGCGGTAGAAGCGCTCGAAGATGCGCTCCTTGTCCTTGTCGGAGATGCCGATGCCCTGGTCCGTGACGGCGAGCTCGATCTGGTCGCCGCCGGGGGCGTTGACCCGGCGGGCGGCTATGCCGACGCGGGTGCGGGCCGGGGAGTAGTTCACGGCGTTCTCGACGAGGTTGCCGAGGGCCGCGGCGAGCTGGCCGCGGTTGCCCCAGACGTGCAGGTCGGCGGTGCCGCCGGCGGCCATCGTGATCTGTTTCGTACCGGCCTGGTGGCGGCAGCGGTCGATGGCCTCGGCGACCAGCTCGTCCACCCGGACGGGCTCGGCGTCCTCCAGCGGGTCGTCGTTCTGCACCCGGGAGAGGTCGATCAGCTCCTGGACCAGGTTGGTCAGCCGGGTCGCCTCGATCTGCATACGGCCGGCGAAGCGCTGGACCGCCTCGGGGTCGTCGGAGGCGTCCATGACGGCCTCGGAGAGCAGGGAGAGCGCGCCGACGGGTGTCTTCAGCTCATGGCTCACATTGGCCACGAAGTCCCGCCGTACGGCCTCGATCCGGCGGGCCTCGGTGAGGTCCTCGACCAGCAGCAGGACCAGGCGGGAGCCGAGCGGGGCCACGCGCGCGGAGACGGCGAGCGCCTCGCCGCGCCCCGTACCGCGCCGGGGAAGATCCAGCTCGACCTGGCGTATCTCCCCGTCCCGTCTGGTGTCCCGGGCCATCTGGAGCATGGGTTCGATGGCGAGCTTGCCGCCGCGGACCAGCCCGAGGGCGTAGGCGGCGGAGCTGGCCTTGACGACGGCGTCGGCCTCGTCGAGGACGACGGCCGAGGAGCGGAGCACGGACAGTACGGTGTCCACGCCGGGCGGGAGTACGGGATCGGTGTGCAAAGAAGTCCTGGTCGGTCGCTTCTGGTCGCGTTCGCTCCAGCGGAACGCCAGCATGGCGATGACACCGGTGAGCACCCCGGCGATCGCTGCCGCTGCGGCGACCGCCGCGTTCACGTCCATGCATCCAGGTTAGGCATGGGGTACGACATGACCACAGCCGTCGGAGTGCGACCTCGGCCACTCGTCGCCCAGAGTTCACCTTGGAGCCAGTATTGGTTCATTTGGGGTGGCAGAAACGGTCGCGTGCGGGGCAGAACGTGGGAGCGTGGGGTTCACACCGCTGGTTTCAGCCACGGGGCGCGTGGTGTCACAGCCCCCGGAACCCCCGAAGCACACGTAGGAGAGGGAACCCTGATGCGGGACGCGTACCACGAGGAACTGGACTCGATCGGCGACGGTCTGGTGGAGATGGCGCGGCTGGTCGGGTCGGCGATCGGGCGCGCCACGACCGCCATCCTCGACGCCGACCTGAAGCTGGCCGAGAGCGTGATCGAGGCGGACCAGAAGGTCGACGAGCTCCAGCACGACCTGGAGGCGCGGGCCATAGCCCTGCTCGCCCGCCAGCAGCCGGTGGCGACGGACCTCCGTATCGTCGTCACGTCGCTGCGCATGTCCGCCGACCTGGAGCGCTCCGGCGACCTCGCCCAGCACGTGGCGAAGCTCGCCCGGCTGCGCTTCCCCGCGCGCACGATCCCGCACGACCTGCACGCGACCATCCTGGAGATGGGCCAGCTCGCGCAGCGCCTGATGGCGAAGGCCGCCGAGGTGATCGTGACCAAGGACGTCGACCTCGCCCTCCAGCTGGAGGCGGACGACGACGAGATGGACCTGCTGCACCGCACCCTCTTCCAGCACCTGATCGACGAGCGCTGGAAGCACGGCATCGAGACGGCCGTCGACGTGACCCTGCTGGGCCGCTACTACGAGCGGTACGCCGACCACGCCGTGGCCGTCGCCAAGCGCGTCGTCTTCCTGGTCACCGGCGAGCACGCGGACGAACTCCAGCCGGACATCCAGCCGGCGACCGGGGTCGAGGGGGCGTAAGCCCGCCGGGCCGTCCGGGGGGCTCGTGGAATGCCGGGCGGGGCGTGCGGGCGCATCCATGCGCCGTTGATGCGCCCAGCGGAAGGGGCATGCAATGGGCGAGGGCACCAGCACCCCCGTGTCAAGGAGGGACCCATGGCCGAATCCCCCAGCACCACGCCCGACCCCACCCAGGAGCGCGAGACCGACCAGCCCGCCGAGATCAGGAGCCTGCCGCTCGTAGCAGCGTGCGGCTGCGGTTCGGGCTGCGGTTGCGGGTGCCAGTCAGGCGCCCCCTGCCAGTGCGGTTGAACGTACGACCGCCGAGGGCCGGTGTGAATCCGAACCGGGTTCACACCGGCCCTTGTCGTTGAGGGATGGACGATGCCCACCCGCCCAGCGGCTGGGCATGTACGACACAGGGTGGACGGTCGGTGCCGCCGCGCTCTTCGTCCACCTGGCCTCGCTCGTGCTCGGCTTCGGAGCCGTCCTGGTGGCCGACCATCACGCGCTCCTGTGCCTGACCGGCCGGTGCACCCTGCGCGACACACTGCACAGCACGGCCCGCCTGCACGTCCCGATACACCAGGCACCCTCTTGGGCGATGGGTAGCACACCTGTCCGGTGAACTTGGACGTCCATTTGGATCATTCATTCGAGTTGAACCCCTCGAACGAAGTACGCGCGGTCAACTCTGCGATGCGTGATCAACAACCTCAGGCGCGCCGCGATCGCGGCCGCGCTCCTCGTCGTGCCCATCGCGGCACCCACTCCGGCCCACGCGCATGATCGTTCCGTCCCGAGGCGCACACTCCCGATCTCGGCCGCGGTCCGCCTCCTCCCGCTCGCCGCGGAGGTACGGGACGGCTACCAGCGCACGAGCTTCAAACACTGGAACGCGGGCAAGAACCCCACCGACGGCTGCAACACCCGAGCCGAGGTGCTCATCCACGAGGCGGTCGACCCGCCCCAGATCCTCCCGGGCTGCAAGCTGACCGGAGGCCGGTGGTGGTCGTACTACGACTCCAAGTGGGTGACCTCCGCCTCCGCCCTGGACGTCGACCACATGGTGCCGCTCGCCGAGGCCTGGGACTCCGGGGCATCGCAGTGGACCGCGGCGCGGCGCGAGGCCTACGCCAACGACCTGAACGCCGAGTCCTCCCTCGTCGCGGTCTCCGCAGCCTCGAACCGCAGCAAGGCCGACCAGGACCCGGCCCAGTGGCTGCCGCCGACCATCTCCGTCACGTGCCGCTACCTCTCGGAGTGGACCGCGACCAAGCTCCGCTGGGGGCTCACCGTCGACGCCGTCGAACAGGAAGCCCTCACCCAACTCACGGGCTCCTGCCCCGACACGAACGTGACCTACGAACCTGCTCCGTAGAGCTGTGGGCCGGCCCTGCCAAGGGGTGGGGCCGGGCCAGAAGCTCAGACCTCCCACACGCTTTCGGTGCTGGACGGGGATGAATGAGACCAGAACCGAGACCAAGGCGCCGGGTCATCGTCGAGAGTGGATCGTCCTGATCAAATGGGAACAGGCCGTGCCACGGGAGAAGGCGTTCGAGATCCCGAGGTCAACCCCTTGACCTCGGTGGCCCCGGCCACTATTTTGCGGTAGACGTCGACCCATAACCACCGAAAGGAGGCGACCAGCGGATGAACACCAGCTCTGATCTTGGTCGCCTCGCCCAGCGCACGGTCTGGGTTCCGGGTCGGATCGCGCACGGCTGCTGAGCACGCCGTTCTGATGTGCCCGTCCGTGGCACATTCCGGGTTTCCCGTCACCATTTTCCGGCACGACGCTGTTGCGTGCCGTTTTGCGCCCGCTCCTCTCACGTGGCGCCTCTGAACACAGAAAGCTGCCTGAAATTGGCGAACATCATGAATCGACCTGTCACGCACAGAAACGAAGGCCTGTCATGACAGAGGCGCGGATCAAGGTCAACGGGAAAGAAACACCGATTTCACCGGCTGCGCCCCACACCACCGTGCTGGATTTTCTGCGCGAGCGTGGCCTCACCGGTACCAAGGAGGGCTGCGCCGAGGGTGAATGCGGCGCCTGTTCGGTCCTGGTGGCCCGTCCCGGGGTGAACAAGCCCACCGACTGGGTGGCGGTCAACGCCTGCCTGGTCCCGGCTGCGGCGCTCGACGGTCAGGAGGTCATCACCTCCGAAGGTCTCGCCACCGTCGGCGAACCCGGCACGCCGCCCACCCTGCACCCGGTGCAGGAGGAGATGGCGGTCCGCGGCGGCTCCCAGTGCGGTTACTGCACACCGGGCTTCGTCTGCAGCATGGCCTCCGAGTACTACCGGCCCGACCGCTGCGCGCACTCGGACTCGCACGCGGACTCCGACTCGGCCGACAGCACCGACCACGAGCACGGTCCGAACGGTTTCGACCTGCACGCGCTGAGCGGAAACCTGTGTCGCTGTACCGGCTATCGCCCGATTCGCGATGCCGCGTTCGCCGTTGGTGAGCCCACGGACGAGGACCCGCTGGCGCAGCGCCGCGAGCAGGCCCCGCCCGCACCGGTCGCCACCGAATACACCCAGGACGACAGCACGTTCCTGCGGAAGGAAACGCTGGCCGAAACGCTGCGACTGCTGCGCGAGCGGCCCGACGCGGTGGTGGTCGCCGGCTCCACCGACTACGGCGTCGAGGTGAACATCCGCTCCCGCCGCGAGGGTTGCGTGGTCGCCATCGACCGGCTGCCCGAACTCCGGGAGCTGCGCGTCGAGTCCGACCACATCGAGATCGGTGCGGCGCTGACGCTCACCGAGATCGAGCGCCGCCTCGACGGCGACGTCCCGCTCCTCGCGGAGCTGTTCCCGCAGTTCGCCTCCCGGCTCATCCGCAACAGCGGGACCCTCGGCGGCAACCTGGGTACCGGCTCGCCCATCGGTGACAGTCCGCCGGTGCTGCTCGCCCTCGAGGCGTCGTTGGTGCTCGCCGACGCCGACGGCGAGCGCGTGGTCCCGCTGGCGGAGTACTTCACCGGCTACCGGCAGAGCGTGCGCCGTCCCGGCGAGCTGATCCGCGCGGTGCGCATCCCGCTGCCGCTGTCGCCGGTCGCGGCCTTCCACAAGATAGCCAAGCGGCGCTTCGACGACATCTCCAGCGTGGCGGTCGCTTTCGCGCTCGACATCGAGGACGGGGTCGTCCGCAAGGCGCGGATCGGCCTGGGCGGCGTGGCCGCCACCCCGATCCGCGCCCTCGCCACCGAGGCCGCCCTGGAAGGCAAGCCCTGGTCGGCGGAGACCGTAGAGGCCGCGGCCCGGGTGCTGCGGGGCGAGGGCACGCCGATGGACGACCATCGCGCCAGCTCCCTCTACCGTTCCGCGATGCTCGGCCAGAGCCTCAAGAAGCTGCACGCACAGACCACCGAGGCGGTGTCGTCATGAGTCACCTGTCCGAGCGCCCCGAGAAGCCGGTCGTCGGCGTCTCCCTGCCGCACGAGAGTGCCTTCCAGCACGTCACCGGCACCGCGCTCTACACCGACGACCTGGTCCAGCGCACCAAGGACGTGCTGCACGCCTACCCGGTCCAGGTCATGAAGGCCCGCGGCCGGATCACCGCACTGCGCACCGAGCCCGCGCTCGCCGTGCCCGGCGTGGTCCGCGTGCTGACCGGTGCCGACGTGCCCGGCGTCAACGACGCCGGCATGAAGCACGACGAGCCGCTCTTCCCCGACGAGGTCATGTTCCACGGCCACGCGGTCGCATGGGTGCTCGGCGAGACCCTGGAGGCGGCCCGGCTCGGTGCGGCGGCCGTCGAGGTGGAACTCGACGAACTGCCCTCCGTGATCACGCTGCAGGACGCGATCGCGGCCGAGAGCTTCCACGGCGCCCGGCCGCTGATGGTGCACGGCGACATCGACGCCGGCTTCGCCGACTCCACGCACGTGATCAC
The DNA here is from genome assembly GCF_001513965.1 of Streptomyces cellostaticus. Classification (GTDB taxonomy): domain Bacteria; phylum Actinomycetota; class Actinomycetes; order Streptomycetales; family Streptomycetaceae; genus Streptomyces; species Streptomyces cellostaticus. The sequence continues at coordinate 73,065 of NZ_KQ948034.1, forward strand.
CGGCGAGTTCCAGTTCTCCGGTCAGGAGCACTTCTACCTCGAGACGCACGCGGCCCTCGCCCAGCTCGACGAGAACGGGCAGGTGTTCATCCAGAGCAGCACCCAGCACCCGTCGGAGACCCAGGAAATCGTCTCCCACGTGCTCGGCGTGCCCGCCCACGAGGTGACCGTGCAGTGCCTGCGGATGGGCGGCGGCTTCGGCGGCAAGGAGATGCAGCCGCACGGGTTCGCGGCCATCGCCGCGCTCGGCGCCAAGCTGACCGGCCGGCCGGTCCGGTTCCGGTTCAACCGGACCCAGGACCTGACCATGTCCGGCAAGCGGCACGGATTCAACGCCACCTGGAAGATCGGCTTCGACGCCGAGGGCCGTATCCAGGCCCTGGACGCCACCCTGACCGCGGACGGCGGCTGGAGCCTGGACCTGTCCGAGCCGGTCCTCGCCCGCGCGCTGTGCCACATCGACAACACCTACTGGATCCCCAACGCGCGCGTCGCCGGACGCATCGCCAAGACCAACACGGTCTCCAACACCGCCTTCCGCGGCTTCGGCGGACCGCAGGGCATGCTGGTGATCGAGGACATCCTGGGCCGCTGCGCGCCGCAGCTCGGCCTGGACCCCATGGAGCTGCGGGAGCGCAACTTCTACCAGCCGGGCCAGGGCCAGACGACGCCGTACGGGCAGCCGGTCACCCAGGCCGAACGGATCTCCACCGTCTGGCAGCAGGTGCGGGACGACGCCGGCATCGCCGACCGGGGGCGCGAGATCGCCGCCTTCAACGCCGCGCACCCGAACACCAAGCGGGCGCTCGCGATCACCGGCATCAAGTTCGGCATCTCGTTCAACCTCACCGCCTTCAACCAGGGTGGGGCGCTGGTGCTGATCTACAAGGACGGCTCCGTCCTGATCAACCACGGCGGCACCGAGATGGGCCAGGGCCTGCACACCAAAATGATGCAGGTGGCCGCGACCACACTGGGCATCCCGCTGCACAAGGTGCGCCTCGCCCCGACGCGTACCGACAAGGTGCCCAACACCTCCGCGACCGCGGCCAGTTCCGGTGCGGACCTCAACGGTGGGGCGATCAAGAACGCCTGTGAACAGCTGCGCGAGCGGCTGCTGCAGGTCGCCGCCACCCAGCTGGGGGCGAACGCCTCGGACGTGCGCATCGTCGAGGGCGTCGCGCGCGCCCTGGGCAGCGACAAGGAGCTGGCCTGGGACGACCTGGTGCACTCCGCGTACTTCCAGCGGGTGCAGCTGTCGGCGTCCGGCTTCTACCGGACCGAGGGGCTGCACTGGGACGCGAAGTCCTTCCGCGGCACGCCGTTCAAGTACTTCGCCTACGGCGCCGCGGCGGCCGAGGTGGAGGTCGACGGCTTCACCGGCGCGTACCGGATCCGGCGCGTGGACATCGTGCACGACGTCGGCGAGAGCCTCTCCCCGATGATCGACATCGGTCAGGTCGAGGGCGGTTTCGTGCAGGGTGCGGGCTGGCTGACGCTCGAGGACCTGCGCTGGGACACCAGTGACGGCCCGAACCGCGGCCGGCTCCTGACCCAGGCGGCGAGCACCTACAAGCTGCCGAGCTTCTCGGAGATGCCCGAGGAGTTCAACGTCAGGCTGCTGGAGAACGCCACCGAGGAGGGCGCGGTCTACGGCTCCAAGGCGGTGGGTGAGCCTCCGCTGATGCTGGCGTTCTCGGTGCGCGAGGCGCTGCGGCAGGCCGCAGCCGCGTTCGGGCCGAGCGGGGTCAGCGTCGATCTGGCCTCGCCCGCGACGCCGGAGGCGGTGTACTGGGCGATCCAGGAGGCTCGCCAGGGCGACGCCTCGCGGCTCGGTCATGCCGTCAACGGGCACGCCGTGAACGGTCACTCCGCGAACGGCAAGGTCCGCACCGACGCAGAAGCGCTGAGCAGTGCCTGACATGACGTGGGTCGCCGCGGTCGCACGGTTGCGAGCACGCCGGGAGCCCGGTGTGCTGGTGACCGTCGCGACCGTGCGCGGCCACGCCCCGCGTGACGCCGGTGCGAAGCTGGTCGTGGGGCAGAGTGCGACGTGGGGCTCGATCGGCGGCGGCAATGTCGAGGCCGTCGCGATCGATCGGGCCCGAGAGATGATCGCAGCGTCCAAGCCGGAGCCCGAGCTGATGGATTTCGCGCTGAACGACAAGGTGACCAACCAGCACGGCGTGCAGTGCTGCGGCGGCACGGTCCAGGTGCTGCTCGAACCGCTGCCGGTGGTACGGGCCGTGGCGATCTTCGGCGTCGGGCACGTCGGCCTTGAACTGGCGCGCATCCTGGCACGTCAGGACCTCGACCTCCACCTGATCGACACCCGCTCCGACATCCTCACCAAGGAGCGGCTCGACGTGCTGGCGGACGCGGTGGCGCAGGTGCACACGCATCACACGCCGCTGCTGCCCGAGGAGGTGCTGGAGGAGCTGCCGCGCGGCACCCACATCCTGATCATGACTCATGATCACGCCGAGGACGCCGCCCTGTGCGACGCCGCCCTGCGCACCCCCCATCTCGGCTCCATCGGGCTGATCGGGTCGGCGGCCAAGTGGGTGCGGTTCCGCAAACGCCTCGCCACCGAGGGCGGTCACGACGAAGCCACCATCGATCGGATCAAGACCCCGATCGGGCTGGCCGACATCACCGGCAAGGAACCCGCGACCATTGCCGTGAGCGTCGCTGCCGATTTGCTGCGCACTTTCGAGACCGAGGAGAGCTGACCCTCCGACCGGATGTTTCGGGCAGAAGGCGCTGGCATTACCGCGTCCTGCCATTCATGTGAATCTACAAGAGGGGCCAGCCGACCAGCCAACTCCTTCATGGTTTCGGTGACTGACCCTCGACGGGGCCCGACGGGTGTACTTGCGCTGTTCCGCACAAACAGCAACGGGGAGTTCCCGCCGTCTGCAAAAGAGGAGTGACCGTGACCGCGTACACCCAAGAAGCGAGCGTCCAGGAGATCGAGCGCGCCTGGATGGACGAGGCCATCGGCCTTGCCACCGAGAGCGTGAGGAACGGCGGCGGTCCGTTCGGCGCACTGATCGCCAAGGCCGGAGAGATCGTCGCGATCGGGAACAACAAGGTCACGTCGCACCTGGACCCGACGGCACACGGCGAGGTGAGCGCGATCCGTGCCGCCTGCCAGAAGCTGGGCACCTTCTCGCTCGAGGGCTGCGTCCTGGTCACCTCGTGTGAGCCGTGCCCGATGTGTCTCTCCTCCGCGCTGTGGGCGCGAGTCGACCGGATCATCTTCGCCGCCGACCGGGATGACGCCGCGGTGGCCGGTTTCGACGACCGCAAGTTCTACGACCTGTTCGAAAAGCGGCCCGCGGAGCTGTGGCCGCTGGCGATCGAGCGAGTGGACATGCCGAACCGCACGGCACCGTTCGACGCGTGGCTGGCCAAGTCCGACCGCGTCGACTACTGAGAACCCGCTTGAACGAGGCCTCTGGGCCGCCGTGTTGAGACATCCGACGCCTCAACACAGCGACCTGGGGGCCTCGTCGGCTTTCTGCCTTTGTGTGCTTACCCAAGCCCGCCTGAGCTGCGGTTCCGTAGAAACGCACAAACTGCGGGTCCCGGGCCGATCAAGGTTTCATACTTTCAACGCCTGCCCGGAACAGGCCAGTTGGCGATGGACTTCTCGGACAAGCCGAACCAACGAACGGGGAAAGCCTTGTCCGAGAAGCTGCCTGGCCGTCAGATCGAGATCTCCTGGCCCGACCTCGGCATCACGGTCACCGCCGACCTTGACGACCGCAACCCGGCACTCGCCGACGCCCTGTGGGAGTCCTTGCCCTACCAGAGCCTCCAGGGACACGCCCTCATCGCGGGAGAACACCTCTACCACGTAGCGCCGATACCCACTCTGCTGCACACCCCCCACACGACCCGTATCCCCGACCGGCGCGAGGCCCCCAACGGCACCGTGTTCTGCTCCGGTCTGCAGCACCTGGGCATCAAGTACGGCACCCTGACGGAGCCGATGCCCGCCACCCCCGTCGGCCAGATCCGTGCGGCGGACATGCCCGCCCTGCTGGAAGCCGGGGCCGCGATCTGGGACGCCGTCTACTCCACGAAGAAGCAGATCATCGCCGAAGTCCGCCGCGCAGGCGAGCCGGGCGGCCACCGCATCCCGATGCTCCACGCCACCAACACGGCCGCCAGTCACCTGATCGCCGACATCGTCGCCGAGACCGAGAAGATCTGGCTCGCGCCCCCGGCCGAGCTGGACGACCTCCACCAGGGCATCATCCCCTCCCAGGCAGGCAACTTCGGCACCGTCCTTCCCACCCTGCTGTTCGTCAACGGCGAGACCCGGCCCCTGGGTTACGCCGCCTACGGCGGACTCGTCCGCGCCGCCGTGCAGGACATGCCCATGGCCTCCCTCGTCCACATGGCCCGCCTCCTGGTGGGAGTGCCCGCCGAGTTCCTGGGCTACTGCGGTCTGGAGAAGCTGTGGGCGTTCACCCAGCGCTTCCTCGGCGTCCTCGACCGCCTCGACCGAGACGACTTCTACGCCGTCACCAGCCAGATGGCCCTCTACATCAACTGCCTCGGCGGCTGGAACCTCCAGCTGTACCCGTGGGAGACCGGAGACCACCTGCGTCAGCAGGACGCCACGGTCGGCGCGTAGCCATGCCCGGAGCGAAGTCCTCCGAGGAGATGACGACACCGGCGCTCATCCCCGCCGCCTGAAACCCGCACCAGAGGAGAAGGAAGACCTTGAGCGCCCTGCCTGCCCGCGCTGACGCCGTCGTCATCGGCGGGGGAGTGATCGGAACCTCCGCCGCCTACCACCTCGCCGAAGCCGGCGTGAACACCGTGCTGCTGGAACGCGGAAGCCTCGGCGGCGGGGCATCCGCGCACACGGCGGGCATGGTCCGCACCTACTTCCCCGGCGACCCCTCTACCGGGCAGATGGCCGTGCGCAGCCTGAACGCCTATCACGACTTCGCCCGCCACACCGCAGCCCCTCTGGCCCTGAAGCGGCTCGGTTTCATGGTGCTGTTCACCGACGAACGGCAGATCGCCGATTTCGAGGCAGGCCATCAGGCCCAGCAGGCCGCCGGCGTCCAAGTCGGCCTGATCAGTGCCCGCGAGGCGGCCGGACTCAACCCGCTGATCAACGAGCGTGCCGTCCTGGCCGCCGCCTGGTCTCCTGAGGCGTACCACGTGGACGGCCTCGACATCGTCCGCGGCTACGCCGCCGCCGCCCGCAATCACGGCGCCCGCCTGTTCACCCACACACCCGTTACAGGCATCGACGACGACAACACCGTCCACACCCCGCAGGGCAGCATCAAGGCGGACAGCATTGTGTGCACGGCCGGGCCCTGGTCCGGCGAGGTGGCATCCATGGCGTCGGTCGACCTGCCGATGAAACCCCACGCGATCGAGATGCTGTTCACCGACATCCCGCCCTCCCCGCACCGCGAGATGCCCATGACGATGCACGCCGCATCCGGCCTGCGGATCCGCTCATGGAAGGACCGCATCCTCCTCGCCATGGGCGTACCCAAGGCCGGCGAGTCGCGCGAAGCCTGGCTCGGCCGCATCGCCGGCCATCTCGGCACCCTGTTCCCCGCTTTGGACGGCATCGGCCTGCATCGCGCGTGGAGCGGCGACTTCGACGCCAGCCCCAACAACACCGCCTTCATCGGCGAACACTCCACCCGCCGCTTCCTGTACGCGGCCGGATTCACCGGCGCGGGCCTGTGCCAGGCACCCGCGGCCGGGGAGAGGCTCCGCGACCTGCTGATCGCCAAGTAGCCCCATAACAGTCCATAACAGGAAAGAATGCCGTGATTGTTCTCGGATGTAATGGTTTCAGTCGGGTGTCGGAGTTCTTCTCCGAACGCCTCGGCGCGACCGGCATCAACAAGCACTACCTCTTGGGCCACGATGCCGCCGCCGCACTCCTGATCGACGGCCGCCTGGTCGCCGCGGTGGAGGAAGAACGCCTCAACCGGGAAAAGAAGACCACCGACTTCCCCGCGAACGCGATCGACTGGTGCCTGAAGGAAGCCGGGATCACGTTCGACGACGTCGACCTGTTCGCCTTCCCCTGGAACTGGTCCCCCCAGGTTCTGAACGAGATCCTGGACGGCATCCGTACCTCGTCGATGCCGCAGGCCGCGAAGACCCGCCTCATGTGCGACATGGCCGACCTGTTCGACCAGGTCGTCAGCCACGAAGCGATCCTCGCGGACTTCGAAGCCCGCACCGGACACCGCCCCGACCCGGCCAAGGTCCGCTTCGTTCCTCACCACCTGGCCCACGCCACGACCGGCTACTACCTCGCCGGCATGAAGGACTCCGCGTTCCTCGTCAGCGACGGCCGCGCCGAACGCTTCTCGACCTTGACGGGCGAGATCCGCGACGGCCGGATCACCGTCTTCGACGACACCGTCACCGGCGCCCAGTACTCCATCGGTACCCTGTTCTCCGCGATCACCCGCTTCCTCGGCTTCGTCCCCAACAACGACGAGTACAAGGTGATGGGGCTGGCCGGATACGCCGCCCCGCCGACGCCGAACCCGTTCATCGACAAGCTCCTGACGCTGCACGACGACGGGCGCTACAGCTTCACCAAGCCCCTTCAGACCGACAACCTGCACAGTCACGACGCCCTGTTCGAGGAGTACTTCGGGCCCTTCGGGGACACCCTCGCCTACACGTCCCGCGTCGCCGCCGCCGCGCAGCAGATGCTGAACGTCGCCACCGCCCACCAGGTCCGCCACCTGGAGAAGAGGACGGATCTCGACCGGCTGTTGTTCGAAGGCGGCGTCGCCCTGAACTGCCTGAACAACACCCCGATGTTCGAAGGCTCCCGCTTCGAGGACATGCAGGTCAGCTTCGGCGCCTCCGACACCGGCATCACCATCGGAGCCGCAGCCCACGCCTGGCTCAACCACCCCGACACCGCCCCCGCGGACATCCGCGCCGCCGCCTCCGAACCCGTCACCCCCTATCTGGGCCCGGCCTACGACGAGGCCGCGATCGAGGAGGCCCTTCAGGCTTTCACCGGCCGCGTCGTCGTCTCACGCCTGGACGACGACGAGGTCATCGAGCAGGTGGCGAAGCTGCTGACGAAGAAGGTCGTCATCGGCTGGTTCGAAGGCCGCATCGAGCACGGGCCACGCGCGCTGGGGCATCGCAGCATCCTCGCCAACCCCGGCTTCACCGACATCAAGGACATCATCAACACCCGGGTCAAGCACCGTGAACCCTTCCGCCCGTTCGCTCCCCTCGTCCTCGAGGAGCAGGCACCGGAGATCTTCGACATGGGGCGTAAGACCAGTTCCCCGTACATGACGTTCGTCTTCCCCGTCCGCGACGAGTACAAGGACCGCATCCCCGGCGCCGTACACGTGGACGGCACCTCCCGTATCCAGACCCTGACCGACGAGGGAACCCCACGGCTCACGGCGCTGCTGCGGAAGTTCATCGGACTCACCGGCACCCCATGCCTGATCAACACCTCGTTCAACGTCGCCGGCGAACCCATCGTCTGCACCCCTGCCGACGCCCTGAACTGCTTCATGGGCACCGAGATCGACTATCTGGTCCTCGGAAACCACCTCATCGCCAAGACCGACAGCGTCAAGCACCAGTAGAAAGAGCACCCCGTGCCGATCCAGCGCAAGCACACCATGTACCACTCGACCATCCTCGACGCCGACCCGGACACCGTGTGGGCGACCATCCGCGACGCCATGCAGATCCTGGAGATCGTGTCCCCCGGCGACCTGGACGTCCACCGGGACGTCAGCTGGGTGGAGGGCGGCTCGGTCGAAACGGTCCCGGCCCGCTACGACTTCCGGCTCACCCTCAGCGGCAAGGTCGTCCAGCAGGAGATCGCCGCCCGCGACGAGATCAACAAAACCCAGTCCTACCGGGCCGTCGCGCCCACCAGCGGAGTTGCCAGCTACGAGGCCACCATCCGCGTATTCCCCATCACCAACGACCCGTCCCGCAGCTTCTTCGACTGGTCGCGGACCCTGGAGATCGCCGAGGACGCCGATCTGAGCGTGGTCGAGGGCATCATCGACATCATGGAGAAGCAGACCGACGCCGTACGCGACCACTTCGCGCAGACCGCGAAGTGAGTGACGTGACGACGCTCGTACTGTTGCGGCACGGCGAAACCCTGCTCACCCCCCAGCGGCGGCTCTCCGGCAGCGGAGGATCCAACCCGGGACTCTCACCGGCCGGACGCCGCCAGGCCGAAGCGGCAGCAGAGGCTCTCGCCCACCGCGGCGACATCGCGGCGGTCGTCACGTCACCGATGCGGCGCTGCCAGGAGACCGCTCGGTCCGTGGCCGCGCGCCTCGGCCTGAGCGTCCGGGTCGACCGGGACCTGCGGGAAGCGGACTTCGGCGCCTGGGAGGGCCTGACCTTCACCGAAGTCCGCGAACGCTACCCGGACGACCTGAGCGCATGGCTCGCCTCGCCCGAGGTTCCTCCCTCGGGAGCAGCCGAGACCATGCAACAGGTCGCCCGCCGGGCCGCCGCCGTACGAGACGGCCTGCTGGCCCAGTACGCCGGCGCCACGGTTCTGGTCGTCTCCCACGTCGGCCCCCTCAGAACCCTGATCCGCCTCGCCCTCCAGGCCCCACCACACAGCTTGTTCCGCATGGAAGTCGCAGCGGCCTCCCTGTCGACGGTGACGTACGACGAGGACGGCACCGCCACGGTGCAGGCCGTCAACGACACTCACCACTTGGTCAGACATCTGTGAAAACGCCCCCGATCCGCGCCGTAAGCGCAGGTCGGGGGCTTGATCACAAAGCCTGCTTCTTCTTGCCCCGGGTCTGGGGGCCCGTTTTTCGCCCCTGGTCAGCGGGCCGCGCACCTCAACTGACCTGCGGCCGGGCCGTCGTTGTCGGTCGTTGTCGGTCGCCGTCAGTCGACTTCGGAGGGCCCAGAGAGGGCCCGGCGGTGTCGCCCCGGCCTCACTCACGACGTGGAGCAGCCTTCGCCCGGCTTGCGAGTTCCGTCCGTGAAACCGTGCTCTGCGGGACGTGTTGGACGCTGAGCAGCCTCATGGGGGGGCGCACGCGGTACACAAGGAATCCGTTCCGGTTGCGGGCCGGCAGGCACTGTAGGAGCGTGATGGTGAAGGGTCTCTGGGCTGCCGAATCGCTGGTGAAAGCGCGGCGGCTGGCTCCCGGCCCATTCACGGACGACCTCGCGAAACCCAGCGCTCTCTGAGCCACGCCTGTCATTCCGGCATCCGGGTCGGTCCGCCCAGAACTACGCATACACCAACGAGCAGGTGATTCCCATGCCTACGCGCATGTCTCGGAGGCATCGTTCTCTCGCGGCCATGGCCCCGATCATCACCGCAGTGCTGGCCGGAGGTCTCCTGTCGGCCCCTCCTGCCTCGGCAGCGCCTCCAGTCGGGACGGTGTCCTTCAGCGGCAAGGTGACCTGCAAGAACGCATTCCCGGCCCCCAACAACTCTGTCCCCACCCGGGTGTCGCTGGACAGCGGTGAGGACGATGCGTCGGGCCCCACCAACAACCCGACCAACCGCAGGGCGACGTTCGGTCCGATCAGCCTCGACGCGCCGTTGGACTCGTCATTCGCCCTCGCGGTCGACGTCACGTGCAAAGCACCGGGGAAGAAGGCCCAAACGTTCTCCAGAACGATCACACAGGACAACCTCACCGAAGGTGACACAGTCGCACTGAACGTCAAGTAGGCGCACATCGCCCCGTCGGGCCACCGGTCTGACGGGGCGTCTGCCTTGCTGAGCAGCCAAGCGGCGTTGATGTCAGGGTGTCATCCCGTTTCCGCTGGTCAAGTCGTCGTTGGCCCCGCGGGACCCAACCGGCAAGAGGTCATGCGGCAGGGCCACCTCACCGGCCCGGCGCTGAGCGAGCCACCCTGAGCGCCTGTGGGACGGTGTCTCGGTGCGTACGTGCTGGAACGGGCGGCGAGCCGGGACATCCAGCCTATGACCCGTGTATCCCCTCCCCTGGTGCTGCGCCATGCGGTGCAGCACCACACGATGCCTGCACTCTTCAAGCAGGGACCACTTCGGCTCTCACACAGGCTGCCTGGGCCCACAGTGGGCCCAGGCCGTAAAAACGCCCCCGATCCGCGCTATAAGCGCAGGTCGGGGGCATGATCGAGAAAGCTACTTCTTCTTGCCCTGGTTCTTGACCGCCTCGATCGCCGCCGCGGCCGCCTCCGGGTCGAGGTACTTGCCGCCCGGGGTGACCGGGTTGAAGTCGGCGTCGAGCTCGTAGTACAGCGGGATGCCTGTCGGGATGTTCAGGCCCGCGATGTCCGCGTCCGAGATGCCGTCCAGGTGCTTGACCAGGGCGCGCAGGCTGTTGCCGTGGGCCGCGACCAGGACCGTGCGGCCGGTCAGGAGGTCGGGGACGATGCCGTCGTACCAGTACGGGAGCATGCGGACGACGACGTCCTTCAGGCACTCCGTGCGGGGGCGGAGCTCCGGGGGGATGGTCGCGTAGCGCGGGTCGTCCGACTGGGAGAACTCTGTGCCGTCCTCGAGCGGGGGCGGAGGGGTGTCGTACGAACGACGCCACAGCATGAACTGCTCCTCGCCGAACTCCGCGAGGGTCTGCGCCTTGTCCTTGCCCTGCAGGGCGCCGTAGTGGCGCTCGTTCAGGCGCCACGAACGGTGGACGGGAATCCAGTGGCGGTCCGCGGCCTCCAGGGCCAGCTGGGCCGTGCGGATCGCGCGCTTCTGGAGCGAGGTGTGGACTACGTCGGGGAGCAGGCCGGCGTCCTTGAGCAGCTCACCGCCACGGACCGCCTCCTTCTCGCCCTTCTCGTTCAGGTTGACGTCCACCCAGCCGGTGAACAGGTTCTTCGCGTTCCACTCGCTCTCGCCGTGGCGGAGGAGGATCAGCTTGTACGATGCGTCGGCCATGCCTCAGAGCGTAATCGACGCATTCGGCCCCCCGGAGCACACGCCCAGCAGCCGGACAGTTGACGGCATCTGTTAATTGAGTGGCCTCGGTCAACTCCACGCTTGTAAGTTGCGCATGCCGCTTGAGCTGCTTACGTCGCCGTGCATCCGTGGGGGTCCTGAAATGTCCGTCGCCCGTCTCAGACGAGCCGCCCGGGAGAGCGTCTCCGGGCTCCCCCGTGAGTTCTGGTGGCTGTGGACCAGCACCCTCGTCAACCGGCTGGGCGCCTTCGTCGCCACCTTCATGGCGCTCTACCTGACGCTCGACCGCGGCTACTCGGCCTCGTACGCCGGTCTCGTCGCCTCCCTGAACGGGCTCGGCGGGGTCGTCTCCTCGCTGGGCGGCGGGGTGATGGCCGACCGGCTCGGCAGGCGGCCCACCCTGCTGATCGCGCAGACCGCGACCGCCGGCTCCGTCGCACTGCTCGGCTTCATGCACGACCCCGTCGCCATCGCCACCGTCGCCTTCCTCGTCGGCATGGCCTCCAACGCCTCCCGGCCCGCCGTGCAGGCGATGATGGCCGACATCGTCCGGCCCGAGGACCGGGTGCGGGCCTTCTCGCTGAACTACTGGGCCATCAATCTCGGCTTCGCCGTCTCCTCCATGGCCGCCGGGTTCATCGCCGAGTTCAGCTATCTCGCCGGGTTCCTGATCGAGGCCGGGATGACGCTGGCGTGCGCGATCGTCGTCTTCCTCAAGCTGCCCGAGTCACGGCCCACGGCCGACGCCAAGCAGGCGGAGGCCGACATCAGCCTCGGGACCGTGCTGCGCGACGGGCGGTACATGGCCGTCGTAGGGCTGTCCTTCCTCGTCGCCCTCGTATTCCAGCAGGGCTCGGTCGGACTGCCGGTGGCCATGGGACGGGCGGGGTTCTCGCCGGCCGACTACGGCCTGGCCATCGCCGTCAACGGCATCCTGATCGTCGCCCTCCAGATCCCGGTCACCCGCTTCATCGAACACCGCGATCCGCGCACCCTCCTGGTCGCCTCCTCCCTGCTCGCGGGCTACGGCTTCGCGCTCACCGCCGTCGCCGGGTCGGTCGGCGTCTTCGCGCTCACCGTGTGCGTGTGGACCCTCGCCGAGATCGTCAGCGCACCGACACAGACCGGGCTCGCCGTCCGGCTGTCGCCCGCGCACGGGCGCGGGCGCTACCAGGGCGTGTACACGCTGTCGTGGTCCGTGGCCTCTCTGGTCGCGCCGCTGATGTCCGGCGCCGTGATCGACCGGTTCGGGGCGGAGTGGCTGTGGGGGATGTGCGCGGTGGTGGGGACGGCCGCGGGGGTCGGGTACGGGGTGCTCATGCGGGGGTTGCCGAAGGAGGATCCGTCCGCCCCCGCGCCGGAACTGCAGCCGCGCGCGTCGGAGCAGGCCGCCTGACCAGTGTTCACGCTCCCGTGTCCCACCGCCCGGAGCATCTCGAACCTCAGCCATTCGATCCGCGCGCTACCCCATGGCATCCGCGCGCTCAGCCAGACCACGCAGCTCAGGCGAGGCTGAGCGTCCACCCATCAGCATCAGCTCACGGATGGCACCGCGCGCCGCGATATGGCTTCTGACCAGGTCGGGCGCGATCTCTTCAGCTCTGAGCAAGCACGCAAGCGCGTCGCCGAACTGCCGACGTTGCAGGTGAGCACGGCCGAGATCCATCAGCAGCCTGGCCTGTCGCTCGACGGACATTGCGCCGATGTCCAAATCCTTGGCCGTGTCAAGGGCTTCCCCTGCATCACCGAGGTCGACCGCCGTGGAGACCGCCTGGACCTCGACATTCGTAGGGCCGAATTCCAGATTGAAGTCGTTGCGGTCAACTCCCATGCGGGCAGCTACGTTTCGAGCCCTGTCGATCTGCTCGCGAACGGCGGATCGTTCGCCAGCGCGTGCATGCACCGACGCCAGCGCGAGGTGAAGTGAGCCGACAACCGACAATTCCTCCACGGGGGTCGACGCCGCTTCGGCGTGCCTTGCAAGCGTGTTGAGCGCCGTGGCGGCAGCGTGCTCGGCCTGGTCCAGACGCTTGAGCCGTACGAACGCGTGGACCAGCCGGAAGACCCCGACGAAGACCCCAAGACGGTCGCCGGCGAGTTCGGCTGCGCGGATCGCCCGGTCTGCCGCCAGCCATGCGGCATCTGCCTCGTCCTGCCGGACAAAGGCTGCCGACAGGGCTTGGTAGCTGCGGGCCAACAGCCGGTGGATCTCCGGCCGGAATTCGCCGGGGGCGGTTCGCGCGGCGCGTTCCAAGCGAGGCAACAACGTCCCCAGGGCCTTGCCCAGCTCTGCGAACTGATCTCCATGAGCGAGCCTCCAGACCCGCTCCACCTCGTCTCGCAGCTCGTGGAGCAGATCAGCACGGAAGTCCTCCCGGGGCTCGAGGACGACGTCCAGCGCCGAGTGCCCGGAGATGACTAGCCGTGCTTGGTCCAGATCATTGAGCAGTGCCTCGTCCGTAACCCCCATGTCAGGTCTCGCCGCACCGGGAGCCTCGGGCTGGAGGACTTGCAAAGGAACGCCGAGTCCTTCGGCGAGCAACCGCAGAACATCCAGCCGGTTCACCGGCTGGATGCCTCGTTCGACCTGCGACACCCAACTCGCCGTCCGCCCGATCGCTGCGGCCAGTTCGCTCTGGGTGAGGTCACGCTGTCGTCGCAGCTCGGCCACGCGCGCCCCGAAGGCCCGGCGCCCCTCCAATGGCATTGCTACGCCGCCACCTTCCCCGCAACGGCGTTGAGGAACGTCACTTCGACGCCCCTCAGGTATTGCTCGCGTTCAGCGAGGAACCGCTTGGTGTGCGGCTGAGCCTCATGCGTCTCGAACGCGGCACGATCCGCGTACAGCTCGTAGAAGACGCGGATCAGTGGCTCGCCGACAGGCGTGTGAGTGACGTACGTCAGCGTGCCCGGCTCCTGCTCTTTGATCCCCTCCAAGGTCTCAGCAGCCAGATCATCAAAGGCAGTCGCCGCCTCCTGGTCGCGCAGCTCGAAGCGCACGACCAGCCCGAAGCCTTCACCCATGAGCACTCCTTCCATTGGCGCCAAGTCTGTCAGGTACGCAATCCAGCTACGAATAGCAGAGTTTCTTAACTCGCAGAGAATCTGCGAGTATGCTCGTAGTCGTGCCGCTACCAGGCGTGATCTGACCTGCGACGCACGTCAGTTGAACGTCCTCCCGTCACCGTCTGCCGCTTGGGGGCGCCACAACACGACAGACCCCCGCGACCGCTGACACGGCCCGGGGGCATGGCCCACCTGAAGAAAGCAGGTAGACATGCCGCACTGTATCGCCCTCCTCTGCGCGCTGCTGCTGAGACTGCTGCTGCCCCCGCGCGGTCGGCACCGCGCCGCTCCGTGCTCCGTCGGCACCTCACTGGAGCCGTCCACCACAATCACCCACGCAGAGCCCCGCGTACGGCTCCAGCCGCCCGCCCCACCCTGCTTCCGAGGCGAGGACTCTCCCCTAGTACGTCCCTACGTCCTCTCCGCCACCGAGTGGAACTGCCTCAAGCGCCACCGGCAGCAACAGCGCCGGCGTCGGCACCCCCTCTGGCTCGCCGTGTACGGCATCGACCTCGGCCCCCGTCTGATCCACGGCGCGAAGATCAAGGGTGAAGAGATCAACGGCGTAAGGGTGGCCGCGTAATGGACAACCCCACCACCCCCACCACACGCCGCACCACCCGTCTCCTGCCCTGGTCCGGCCCCGAGGGCAAGCCCTGCTACCTCCTCACCGACGACAGCAGGGGCGGCCGTCTCTCCCGACTCGCCGACAGCGTGGAGTCCATCCATCTGGGCATGGGCGATCAACTACTTGGGCATGCACGGGCGTTGATCAACCATCCCAGAACCGGACCCGTCGAACTCCGGTACCTCTCCACACGATTGACCGAGTCCCTGCGGGACGTCCTTCGCGTCGCCAAAAGCCGCGGGGCCCGACTGCCAGTGCCCGACAGCGATGGGGACGACCCGGAGCGTGAACCGGAAGACGACAACCGGCTGTAGCCCATTCGACACCCCTCCCCCGCAACGACTGGCATTGAGCCGCTGGAGAACTGATGCATGAACTGATCGTTGCCCCGTTCCATGACGAGTACCTCCTGCGCGACACAGTCCTCGTGCGCGCTCCCTCGCCGTACGGCATGGCCCGCGCGTTCTGGGAGACCAACAAGCACTGTGACTATGTCGACCGCGCGGGCAACACCAGGGCCATCCACCTGACCGACGGCCGCGGTCCAGTAACCCGTGCCGTACGACGCCGGATCCTGCTTCAGCAACTGACCGAAGGGCATCGTCGCAGGCAGGTCGCGCGGAGGCTGTCGTGACGACCACGAGCCTCATGCACCGCTCCCACCCGTGGCTGGGCCGGGTCGTCACCGACCCGGTCACCGGCCGCCGGGGAATTCTCCGCGCCATCGCACCGGAGCCCGACGGCCTTCAACTGGTTCCCTCCCGCGCGTTGACGAAGAAACCGCCGGTTGCGTGGCTTCAACCGGAAGGCGGTGGCGTCGAGTGGGCGACGTCCCCGAGTGCCCTCTCCGACCCGGCGCCGATCACGGCCGACACGCACCCGAAGGCGCAGGTGTGAGAGAGCGGATCGCGGTCGGCTGACGCCCTACAGATCTCCGGCCGGAAAACCCTGGACGGGTCGAGCCGGCCGGAACTGGCGTCGGAGATCACGTCCCCCGATGCTTCCCCGGCGCCTTCAAGCGCCCGGCCGGGGCGCGCTGCTCGTTCACAACATCACGCCCCGGCCGGGTCCCACCCGAAGGAAGGGAGACCGCCTTATGGGGAAACAGCCTCCGTCGCCGCCCCCGCCGAAGCCGCCCAAGCCATCCAGTCCCCGGCCGGCGGACCGGGCTCTCAGCCGATCCCGGTGAACGGGTGAAACGCGGTCTGCGGGCCGCTGCACCAGAAACTGACACGACGACAAGGAGGACCCCGATGGGATGGGGAACCGGTAAGGGCGGATCGGGCGGCGACGGCAAACACGCCGGCGGCAAGGACCCGGGAACGTCGAAGCCGTCCTCGGACACCAGCCAGCCGAAGCCCGATCCGAAGCACAAGAAGGGCTGACCTTCAGCATGCGCGCCATGAGCACCGAGGAGCAGGCCGCCGCGCGTGGCCTGCTCCGCGCCGTTTCGGAAGAACTCGGCCCCCTCGGGCTCGAGCTGGAGGCAGCCTTCCATCGCGCCCCGCGCCACACGTTTCTGCCCCGCCTGGTGTGGCTGGACCATGAAGGCGACTGGACACCCTGCGACCGTGAGCTGGAGCCCGCGCGGTGGCTGGAGGCCGCCTACGCCAACGCTTCGGTAGTCACCCAGGTCAACGACGGCCAGGACCCCGAAGACGGCGACCTGTGGCCGTCTTCGTCCGCGTCCGCGCCGTCCATCGTGTTCCGCATGCTGCGGATGCTCGACCTGAACCCCGCGCACAGAGTTCTGGAGATCGGCACCGGTACGGGATGGAACGCCGGTCTTCTCGCCGCTCTCCTCGGGGACGAAAACGTCACGACCATGGACGTGGACCCCATGCTCACCGATCCAGCGGCACGTTCGCTGAAGGCTGTCGGTCTTCAGCCGGAAGTGACAGCGGCAGACGGCGCGGGCGGTTTCCCGCCGTCGGCGCCGTACGACCGGGTTATCGCCACGTGTTCCGTTCGCCGCCTGCCCTACGCGTGGGTGGAACAGGCCCGGCCCGGTGGACTCATTCTCACTCCCTGGGAAACACCCTGGTTCTGCTACGGGCTGCTGCGCCTGCACGTGGGCGGCGACGGGATCGCCTCGGGCCGCTTCTCCCCGCACTCCGCATTCATGCTGATGCGCGGACAGCGCACAGACCTGCGGATCTACCGCGACGTAGTACGGGACGAGCACGAGCCCGCCGAGTCGAGTACGAGCCTTGACCCGTGGATTGTCGCCGGCCAGGACGCCGCAGCGCAGTTCGCCGTCGGGCTGCGGCTGCCGGACGTGTGGCATGCCTGGCATGAGCAGCCGGACGTGCCGGGTGTCGAAGTCCGCCTGTGGCTGGCGACCACGGACGCTACGTCATGGGCCGCCGTCGACTGGGACGGCACCTGTGGCACCGACCTGTACACCGTCTGGCAGTACGGCCCCCGCCGCCTGTGGGACGAAGTGGAGGCGGTCTACGCGTGGTGGACCGAGCGAGGGCGTCCCCCTGTCGAGCGGTTCGGGCTCACTGTCGCTCCCGAGGGTCAGCGGGCATGGTTGGAAGACCCCTCCCGGTCCTGGAACGTCTGAAGCCGCTCCGAACCCGAGGCCGCCCGCCCCGCGCGGGTGGCCTCGGCCGCCAGTGGCTCATCGCGCGGTCCTGGGTCGAGACCTCTGCTGTGAGTGCCACCGGTGAAGAAGAAGATCCCCTGCCCCCACACCGAGACCATCACGGTGCGGGGCAGGGATGAAGGCACGCCAGCCGTCAGCGGCCGACGGACTGGTCGAAAACTGACCCGGGCTGGCCGAAGTTGGTCATGCCCTTGCCGAAATCGGAAGTGCTCGGCGACATGCTCCCGAAATCGAATCCGCTGTTACTCGTATCGTCATGGCCGTCGGCGAGGGCCTGGCCCGCGCCTCCGAGCAGAACGGTTCCGGCGAGAGCGATGGCGGCCAGCACGGTCGGTGCACGCATAAGCGTCTCCTTGTCGGTCGGTGTGTGATCGCCAGAGGTATGCCGCCGGCCCACACGCGAGAAGCGCTGACGTGCACACAAGCACCCGAATAGACGGCGCACATGGCGCTACCCGCACCGCGGCCCTCGCCGGAGGAAGGGTCGTCTCCGCCGGCTCCGTCGCGCTGCTCGGCTTCATGCACAACCTGAGGAGCCAGGGCGTCCATGGGACATGACCGAGCCCCCTGCCTGGGGATTCTCCGCCGGCAGGGGGCTCGGTGCAGCGATCGGCGCGGTCAGAAGGAGGCGCTGAAGCCGACCTGGTTGTACTGGCCGAGGGCGCCCAGCGCCTCGCCCTTGACGGCGTCGAGCTGGGACAGCAGGTCGGCGCTGCCGAGGGTCGTGGGGCCGGCGGTGACACTGGCCTCGGGGCTCAGGCCGCCGGAGACGTTGTCGAGTTCGGCGTCGGAGATCTCGAGGGTCTGAACCTGGTGAGCGGAGTTCATGGGGAAACTGCCCTTCGCATGGGTGGTCCACAAGGGGAAGCGGCCTCGCTGGGGACAGACGGTCGGCCGCAGCCGCAGGCATGCGCCATCCTTTTCAGGACACCTTGGCGCGATCCCGACGGCGCGAGCGATCAAATCACGGAGAGCGCCGGGCATCCAGCCAACCGCCACTTGCTCCAGGCCAGTTGGCAGTGTCCGGTGACTCATCCGTGCGGGCACGCTCACGTATTGGGGGCAGTTCCTCTACATGCCGCGCCACACAGGCAGGCCACAGCTCTTGCCACCGCGGTGCCGACCAGGACAACTCCGCACCAACGGAACCCACCCGGCGCCCAGTTGCGTACACCCTGTGCAGATTCCGTTCACGGATGCATCCGCGTCCAGGAGCACGGGGCGTACGGGAGCAGGAAACGCTCCCCGCCTCCTCCAGTGAGCCCCCCAGCCGCCTGAGTCGGCGTAGCGCATGAACGCGGTGGTGGGGACTCTGACGGGCGGCAAGGCCGGGTCGGCACCGACCATTTAATTTCGATATTCATGGAATGTTCCCCCGAATGCCCGACAACCGCGCGTCCGCTCACCTTCGTTAGGTGACCGTGACGCGATTGGACTGGCACGTAGCCGAAGATCATCCGACGACCGCACTGCGCTGGGACGGAGATGCGGACCACAAGTCGTGCTCCGACCTGCTCCATGATTTCCTGAGTAAGATCAACAGAATGGAAAATGAATATCGGCGGGCGATGACGGATTTGTACGGGGCCTCCTGAGGGAGAGCGCGGAGGATCCGGAGGATTATCGATGGACAGGATTTACGACGACACCGGTCTCTACGACCCCGTCTGGAGCGTCCCCGAGCCGGACATCGCGCCGCCGAACGACTGGGACCCGGTCGAAGAGCTGGCCCAGATACTGTCCACGACGGCGAGCGTGACCCCCGCTCCCACCCCACCGGACGTGCCGTCCCGTCACAGGAGCAGCCGTCGTCGCCTGCGTCAGGAATCTCATCTCCTCGACGGCGGCCGGCGCACCGCTCACGTCACGCTGCTGATCGCCATGGTCTCGCTGTGCGCGGTGTGCATGCTGGGATGGTCCGTCTCGTATTCCTACGGCCAACTGCGCGGGATCGCCTCGTCCGTGCTGCCCATGAGATTGGCGCAATGCTGGCCGCTGACGGTGTACGGGCCGTGGTTCGTGGCCGCTCTCTCCGTTCTGCGGGCCACCGTTCAGCGGCGGAGTGCGCGGCGTTCCTGGTGCGTTGTGGTCACCGCCTCCGCGATGGCCGTGGCGTTGTGCGTCAGTAACGCGTCCCATGCCGTGCTTTCGTCAGTGATCTACGGAATTCCGCCGGTCACCGCTCTGGTGTGCTTCGGGGAACTCGTCGGCCAGATCTCGGCCAAGAGCCGGCCCCGGCACGCCACACATACCGATCGGCCGATTTCCAAGCCGTGAGAGGCCGCGAAAGTCGTTTAAGCCGTTTAAGTCGTGAAAGATGTGAGGCCGTGACGGCGTGAAAAAGCCGTGAGGCGGGGAAAGCCGTGGAGGGGCTGCGCGGGCGGAGCGCGTCAGTCCGCGGGGCGATCGGCCGGACGTTCGATCAGGTGCTTGAACGCATCCAGGTTCCGCGTCGGCTCCCCGCGGGACACCCGCCACGCGTACTCCTTGCGGATCGCGGAGGCGAAACCCAGCTCCAGCAGGGTGTTGAAGGCACCGTCGGCCGCCTCCAGGACCTGGCCGAGGAGGCGGTCGATCTCCTCGGCGGTGACGGCGGTCAGAGGCAGGCGGGCGGTGACGTAGATGTCGCCGAGGCGGTCGACGGCGTAACTCACGCTGTACAGCTTGAGGTTGCGCTCCAGCAGCCAGCGGTGGACGCCCGCCTCGTTCTCGTCGGGGTGGCGGATGACGAAGGCGTTCAGGGAGAGGGTGTGGCGGCCCACCAGGAGGCTGACGGTCGTGGAGAGCTTGCGGGTGCCGGGGAGTTTGACGACGTAGTTGCCGGGCTCCGGGCTCTCCCACTCCAGTTCGGCGTCCTTCAGGACACCCTCGACGACCTGCGCGCCCTTCGCCACATCACCCATGCTGGGAGCGTACGCGACGGCGGTGCGACTGCGTCGCCGCCGTGTACACGTCGGCGGTGGCGGCCGCCGACCTGTCCCAGCCGAAGGACTGCGCGTGCCGGGCTGCGGCAGCACCCATGCTCGCGGGCAACGACGGTTCGTCGGCGAGACGGCGCAGCACGCGCGCGTAGTCGGCCGGGTTGTGGCCCTCCACGAGGAAGCCGGTGACGCCGTCGCGTACGGCCACCGGAAGGCCGCCGACCGCTGCGGCGAGCACCGGTGTCCCGGCCGCCTGGGCCTCTATGGCGACCAGGCCGAAGGACTCGCTGTAGGAGGGCATGACGAGGACGGACGCGGCCCGGAACCAGTCGGCGAGCTGCTCCTGGCCGACCGGCGGGCGGAACCGTACGACGTCCGAGACGCCGAGCCGGGCGGCGAGCTTCTGCAGGCCCTCGGGCTTGGCGAGGCCGCTGCCGCTCGGGCCGCCGACGACGGGTACGACGATCCGGGAGCGCAGCTCGGGACGCTCGTCCAGCAGGGCGGCCACGGCCCGGAGCAGGATGTCCGGGGCCTTGAGGGGCTGTATGCGGCCCGCGAAGAGCGGGATCAGGGCGTCCTCGGGGAGGCCGAGGCGGGCGCGGGCGGCGGCGCGGCCGTCGGCGGGGCGGAAGCGGTCGAGGTTCACGCCGGGATGGACCACGGCGACCTTGGCGGGGTCGGCCGCGTAGTGCCGGACGAGTTCGTCGGCCTCTTCGGCGGTGTTGGCGATGAGCCGGTCGGCGGCGGCGACGATCTGGGTCTCGCCGATGACGCGGGCGGCGGGCTCGGGCGTGTCGCCGTCGGCCAGGTTGGCGTTCTTGACCTTGGCCATGGTGTGCATGGCGTGCACCAGGGGCACACCCCAGCGCTGGGCGGCGAGCCAGCCGACGTGGCCGGAGAGCCAGTAGTGGGAGTGGACGAGGTCGTAGTGGCCGGGGCGGTGGCCGGCCCAGGCCTGCATGACGCCGTGCGTGAAGGCGCACAGCTGGGCCGGGAGGTCCTCCTTGGCGAGGCCCTCGTAGGGGCCGGCGTCGATGTGCCGGACGAGGACGCCGGGGGCGAGCTGGACCGTGGGCGGCAGGCCGCCCGCGGTCGCCCGGGTGAAGATCTCGACCTCGATGTTGATCGCGGCCAGGCGCTGGGCCAGCTCCACGATGTAGACGTTCATGCCGCCGGCGTCACCGGTGCCGGGTTGGTGGAGCGGTGAGGTGTGCACGGAGAGCATGGCGACGCGGCGGGGTCTGCGGTGCAGCCTGAGCCGCGAGGGAGCCGCCGGAGAGCGTCGCCCGAGCCTGCTGACGTACTGGCTCACGTGGCGTTCCTCCTTGCTGCGGGCATGCCGGCCGGAGGGCCGTCCGCGCCCTCCGAAGGGAGGCAACAGCGGGCGGGTGCCCGCCATTTCCCGAACAAGCGACTTTACTCAATCATGACCTTTGATCGCTCAACCGTTCGATGCCGGGTCACGCGACCGGCCGGCTCGCCAGGCGTCCAGCCGGGGGACAGACCGGCATGCTCATGACCGTCGCTTGACCGGCCGGAAAGCGGACCACCGCGATCGCGGGCACCGCAACCGCCCTGATCACAGCCGACGGCAGCATCGTCGTCACCCTGCGCCGCAAAGCAGCACACCGCACACGCTGACCCGCCCACGGCCCACGCAGACCCCGCGGGCCACCCCACGCCGACGGCGAGCAGCACCCCGTCACCCGCCCGCGGCCGCACCCACCTCGCCGAAACCCGCGCGGGCAACAGCACCCCGACCATCGCAGGCACCACGGCCGCCCTGATCACAGCCGACGGCAGCATCGCCGTCCCCCAGCGCCGCAAAGCAGCACACCGCACACGCTGACCCGCCCACGGCCCACGCAGACCCCGCGGCCCGCCCCCACACCGGCAGCAAGCAGCACCCCGTCACCCGCCCCCGGCCGCACCCACCTCGCCGAAACCCGCGCGGGCAACAGCACCCCGGCCATCGCGGGCACCACGGCCGCCCTGATCACAGCCGACGGCGTCACCCTGCGCCGCAAAGCAGCACACCACTCGCACTGATCCACCCGCGGCCCGCACGGACCCGGCGGCCCGCCCCCACACCAGCGGCGAGCAGCGCCCGTCGACGGCTGCACCCACCTCGCCGAAACCCGGCGAACGGCCCGGCCGGCAGCGTCCGCATACCCTCGTACGTATGACAGCCCGCGCGACGACCCGCCCCGTGGGAACGGTGACGCGCGGGACGACCAACCCCAATCGGCTGCGGCGTATGGACCGCTGGATCGCGGCCACGCACGGTGCCGAGCTCAGGCGTGCCCAGGATCCGGTGGCGGTCGACCTCGGGTACGGGGCGGCGCCCTGGACCGCCGTCGAACTGCTCGGCCGGCTGCGTACCGTCGCCCCGCGCGCGCGAGTGGTCGGCGTCGAGATCGAGCCGGAGCGGGTCGCGGCGGCTCGGCCGTACGAGCGGGACGGGCTGGCTTTCCGGCACGGTGGCTTCGAGGTCCCCGTCACCGGGCGCCCGCTGCTCGTGCGGGCCGCCAACGTGCTGCGGCAGTACGACGAGGACGAGGTCGCCGCCGTGTGGCAGCGGCTGTGCGCACGGCTCGCCCCGGCCGCGGGCGGCTCGCGCGGGGGCCTGCTGGTCGAGGGGACGTGCGACGAGATCGGGCGGCGGCACGTGTGGGTGGCGCTCGGCCCGGAGGGACCGCGGACGGTGACCTTCGCGACCCGGCTCGGCTCCCTGGAACGCCCCTCGGACCTTGCCGAACGGCTGCCGAAGGCGCTGATCCACCGCAATGTTCCCGGCGAGCCGGTGCACACCTTCCTGCGCGACTTCGACCGCGCCTGGGCCGCCGCCGCGCCCTACGCCTCCTACGGCGCCCGCCAGCGCTGGATCCGCGCGGTGCGCGACCTGAGGGCCGACTGGCCGGTGACGGACTCGCCGGCGCGCTGGCGGCAGGGGGAAGTGACCGTGGCGTGGGGGGCGTTGGCGCCGGGCACCCGCTGAGCACCCGGGGCCGCCACCAGCCGAGGGAACGATCTCCCCGCTTGGTACGTCACATCGGCGAGGTGATCGTCGTAGGCGGCGGGGGCAGGGGGAAGCGCGCGGAGCGGGCGGGGCGAAAATCCGACTTCCGATGACCTCTGTCGCTTTGCGCCTGTCCGTGGCACGATCCCTCAGGCGACCACAAGTTACTGACGGTAAATCAGTTTGGGGGACGTATGGGTACGGGCAAGCGCGGCCTGCTCATGGCTGCCGTGACCGTGGTCTGCGCGGTGACCGTGCTGGCCGCACCCGGCACGGCGTTCGCCGCCCCGAAGCCCACCCCGAGTACGAGCGCGACGCCGAGCGCGTCCCCGACTCCCCCGCCCGACAAGGATCTTGAGAAGGTCCGCGAGAAGCTCGACAAGCTCTACCACGACGCGGCCGTGGCCACCGACGCCTACAACGCGGCCGAGGAGAAGGCGAAGCAGCAGTCCGCCCGGATCGTCGCGCTGGCCAAGAAGATCGTCGAGGGGCAGCAGAAGCTGGAGCAGCTCAAGGACCAGGCGGGCGCGGCGGCCCGGGCGCAGTACCGCAGCGGCGGACTGCCACCCACGGCCCAGTTCCTGCTCAGCGACGACCCGCAGCAGTTCATCGACGGGGCCGGGACGGTGCTCAACGGCCAGCGGGCGACCGACAAGCTGATCACCGAAATGACCCGCACCCAGAAGGACTTGCAGAGCTACGCCGACGACGCCTCCGCCGAGTGGCAGAAGCTGGAGGCGGGCCGCAAGGCCAAGGCGGCCGCCAAGAAGAAGGTCGAGCAGCAGATCACCGAGGCCGAGCAGCTCGAATCCCGGCTGGAGAAGAAGCAGAAGGAGCGGCTCGCCCAGCTGGAGCAGGAGGCCGCCTACAAGGCGCAGACCTCCTGGCTGGACACCGGCATCCTCAAGGAGATCAACGCCAAGGCCTCCGAGCAGGGCAAGAAGGCGGTCGAGTTCGCCTCGGCCCAGCTGGGCAAGCCGTATGTGTGGGGCGCCGAGGGGCCCCTCTCCTACGACTGCTCGGGCCTGACCTCCCAGGCCTGGGAGAAGGCCGGCCACCCCATCCCGCGCACCTCGCAGGAGCAGTGGAAGCAGCTCAAGCACGTCGACATCAAGGACATGCGCCCCGGCGACCTCATCATCTACTTCGACGACGCCAGCCACGTCGCGATGTACGTGGGCGACGGCGCGATCATCCACGCCCCGCGACCGGGGCGGACGGTCACGGTCGCGGGCGCAGGCTCGATGCCGATCCTGGGGGTCGTACGGCCGGACGCGTGAGCGTCCTGCGCCCGTGTGCGTGACCTTCGTACGGCCGGACGCGTGAGCCAGGTCATGTGACGGCCCCCACGCGCCGCGGCGGCCCCTGCCATGTGACCCACCGCACGCCCAACCCCCGCCCCCACCGGGGCGGTACGTGAGCTTCGTCATCCCCGCTCCCCGGGCAGCCTGTCCAACTGCGGTAGGGAACGCGGCATATGACAGGGGTCTGCGCGGGAGCGGCGCGGCTCACACCATTCCATCGGGGTGGGCAGTACCGCTATGGTCACCCGACGGTGGGTCGAGGTCCCTCGCCCCGCCCATGCCCTCGGGGGGAGGGAAGGAACCCAAGACGATGCCCGTACCCATACCGCGGCAGAGAGCCATCCCGGCCGTGGAGAGTGGTCAGGCGCAGGCCGCCGCCCAAGGCGGCCCCCTCAAGGAAGAGGCTCACCGGAGCGCCACGGCCAGTACCGCCAACGGCACCACTCTCACCCTGCTCTTGATCGAGGACGATCCGGCCGGCTCGCCGATCGTGCCCGAACTGCTGGACCCCTCCGGCAAGCCGGTCCGCGTGCGCACCGCCCGCAACCTCACCGAGGCCGAGCGGCTGCTCACCGACGACGTCCACTGCATCCTGCTGGACCTCGCGCTCCCGGCGCCCGGCGGCAGCGGGGGCGACGACGAGCTGGCCGTGCTCAAGCACGTGCTGGAGCTCGCGCCCCGGCACGCCGTGCTCGCGCTGACCGCCTCCGGCGACGCCGAGCGCGGCGCCGAGGCCGTGCGCGTGGGCGCCCAGGACTACCTTTTCCGGGACGAACTGGACGGCCGCCTGCTCAGCCGTGCCATCCGCTACGCGGTCGAGCGCAAGCGCTCCGACACCGCCGAGCGGCGGCTGGCCGAGGGCCGGCTGCGCGCCCAGGAGAACCGCCGCCTCGAGCGCGGGCTGCTGCCCACGCCGCTGCTGGAGGGCTCCGCGCTGCGCTTCGCCGCCCGCTACCGCCCCGGCCGCTCCCGGGCCCTGCTCGGCGGCGACTTCTACGACGCCGTCCGCACCCCGGACGGCACCGTGCACGCCATGATCGGCGATGTCTGCGGCCACGGCCCGGACGAGGCCGCGCTCGGCGTGGAACTGCGCATCGCCTGGCGGGCGCTGACGCTGGCCGGGCTGTCCGGGGACGAGCTGCTGGGCACGCTCCAGGAGGTGCTGGAGCACGAGCGCGCGGACGAGGAGATCTTCGCGACGGTGTGCACGGTGGACATAGCCCCGGACGGCCGCCGGGCGGGCCTGTGCCTGGCCGGCCATCCGTCCCCGCTGATCGCCCGCCCCGGCCGCATCGCCGAACTGCTGCCGTACGACAACAACGGCCCCGCCCTCGGCCTGCTCCCCGGCGCCCGCTGGCCGCGGATGCAGGTGGAGCTGGGTGCCGAGTGGAGCCTGATGCTCTACACCGACGGCCTGATCGAGGGCCGGGTCGGCACGGACGGGGAGCGCCTGGGCCAGGACGGCATGGTGGACATGATCCGCCGCCAGCTCTCCGAGGGTCTGCGGGGTGAGGAGTTGCTGCGGGCCGCGGTGAGCGAGGTCCGTGACCTCAACGGGGGCGAGCTGACGGACGACGTCGCGGTGGTCCTGCTGGACCGGACCGGCTGAGCGGAGACCCGCCGTTCAGGGATCCGCCGTAGGCCGACTGCCGGTCCGCCGTAGCTGATCGCGCTCACGCGGCGGAGCCGCATATCAGACACAGCCCCGCGCCCCTTTGGGGCGCCGTTACCGGCCGCCGTTCCAGGGCCCGTACGGGCCGTCGCTGCTGCTTCCGCCGCGGCGGCGGCCCCAGCCGCTGCCGCCGGAGGCCTGCTTGAGCGCGGGGCGTACGTCCACGATGTAGACGATGCTCGCGACCACGCCGGCGATCGGCAGGATGGACAGGATCGAGAACAGATAGCTGACCACCAGCGCGATGCCGAGGATGATCAGCCAGAAGACCTTGTTCTGCTTGTCGGCCGCGCGGAAGGCGTCCTCGCGCCGGAACGCGGCGTCGAAGAGCCCGAACGCGGCGAGGGCCATCAGGACGATCTTCAAGATCCCCATGAACCCCGCGAAGCCCAACATCAGCATGCTGTCCACCGCCCGCTCTCTCCCGATCCGTACGCCGCCACCGTACCCATAGAACGGGCCGGACACCCCATAGGTGCCCGGCCCGTACCTGCCTGGTCGGCCATGCTCACTTGGCCGGCGGGGTCGTCTTCTTCGCGCCGGTGGCCTTGCGCGGGGCCGGGGCCTTCTTCGCCACCGGCTTCTTCTCCGCGGGCTCGGCCTTGGCCTCGGCCGGCTTCGGCTCCTCCTCGCCCTCGGCCGGCTCGGACCTGCCCTCGACGGTGATCGCCAGCTCCTCGATCTCCTCGGCGGCCTCACCGCGCCAGGTCTTCACCGCCTGCTCGCCGTGCTCGGCGACCTTCTCGTAGGTCTCGCGGGCCTTGACGGCGTACTCGGCGGCGACGCCGACCCCGCGCAGCGCGAGGTCCTGGGCGTTCTCGCCGAGCTTCTTCAGGTCGACGTCGAGGGTGCTGACGAACTCGTTGACCTTGGTCTGCAGGGTCGCCTGCGCCTCCTTGGCCCGGGCGGCGGCCTTCTCCTGCACGGCCTTCGGGTCGGTGTTGCGCACGGCCTCGATACGGGCCGGGGCCTCGGCCCGCAGCTGCTCGACCAGGGCGGGCACCTTCTTGGCCTGCTGGAGGGCGAGGTCGGCGGTGCCGGCGGCGAAATAGAGCGGGGTCGGGTCGCTGAGGGTCTTGCGCAGGTCGTCGGTGATGGCCATGGTGATGGTCCTCCCGGATTCGCGTTCGGCTGAGGTTGGTGTGGTCCGCGGTGTGCGGCCGGGCCCTGGTCCGGCTATCCGGCCGTCCGCCGCGGACCGGCATCACTGCCGCCGGCCGTGCGGGTGCCGCGTACGGCGGTGTCGCTCGGGACATCGGTGTCGTCGGGCCGTTCCTCCGCAGCCCCCTCACCGAGGTCCTCGGCCGTTTCGCCGACCCCGAATCCGTTCTCCTTGCGGAAGGACTCGTAGATCTGGAGCAGCACCTGCTTCTGCCGCTCGTTGAGCGTGGGATCGGCGAGGATGACCGCGCGGGTCTCGACCTCGTCCCGGTCCCGTTCGGCGTCGAGGATGCCGGCGCGGACGTACAGCGTCTCGGCGGAGATGCGCAGCGCCTTGGCGACCTGCTGGAGCACCTCCGCGCTGGGCTTGCGCAGCCCGCGCTCGATCTGGCTCAGGTACGGATTGGACACCCCGGCGGCGTCGGCGAGCTGCCGCAGCGACAGCTGGGCGTTGCGCCGCTGCTCGCGCAGGTACTCACCGAGATTGCCGACGTTGAGCGATGCCATGCCCCCCACCTTGCCCCACCGCCGCTAACAATTGCAAGCATCTGCTTGCAAGAGTGCGCCACGCCACGCGAAGGGTTCACCCCGACAGTCCAAGGACGCACCGGCCCGGCGCCCTATGAGGCCCCGCACCCGCCCCGGACCAGCCACTCCCGCAGGGTCGTGAAGTCGGCGTCCGTCAGGCCGTAGCGGTGGTCGACGCGGTGCAGGAGGGCCGGTTCCGGATGGTGTGCGGCGACCCAGGCGCGGTCGGCCTCGGTGAGTTCGTCGTCCACCCAGACGAAGGGGCGGCCGGCCGCCCAGGCGACCAGCGGGCGGGTTTTCCAGTGCAGGAGGCCCGGCGGCTCGTCCTCGTCCGGCCACTCGACGACCGGCAGCGGGGGCAGGCCCAGCCAGGGCGCCAGGCAGCTGTTGGCGTCCTGCATCCAGGTGGTGGCCCACACCAGCTCGCAGCCCAGCGCCGCGAGGCGTCGGCCCAGCGCCGGGTCGACGCGGTTCAGCAGCGGATGGCCGGCGGCATCC
>NZ_KQ948034.1:102090-175185 GCF_001513965.1 Streptomyces cellostaticus
GACGTCGAGGAACAGCAGCATCGCCGACCAGGATCACCCCTCGAAGCCCCGCTCGGCGAGGAGGGCGTCGATGCGGGCGCGGTGTGCCATCTCCCAGTCGTCCAGGCTCTCGGCGGCCTCCTTGGCGAGCTTGGCCCGCGCGGCCTGGAGGACCTCCGTCCGACGGGCGGCCGGGACGGCGACCACGCCCTCCTCGTCGGCCACGACCACGTCCCCGGCCGCGATCCGTACACCGCCGCAGCGCACCGGCTCGTTCAGGGGCCGTACGGCCTTCTTGGCGCCCGGAATCGGGACGACGCCCCGCGCGAAGACCGGGAAGCCCAGCTCGCGGACCTCGGCGAGGTCGCGGATCAGGCCGTCGGCGACGAAGGCCGCGATGCCGCGCCGCCGGGCCACCGCGCAGACGTTTCCGCCGGCCAGCGCGTGGTCCAGGTCCCCCGACTCCACGACGATCACCGCGCCGGGCCCGGCGCGGTGGATCGCCGCGTGCAGCATGAGGTTGTCGCCGGGCGGGCAGCTCACGGTGAAGGCGGGACCGGCGACGCGCGGCACCGGGGTCCACAGCGGCCGGATGCCGATGTCCATGACCTGGTCGCGGCCGAGCAGGTCGGCGAGGGTGGTCGTGGGGATGTCCTGGAACTCGGTGGCGTCAGTCATGAGGGGGACGGTAGCGTCAGCGGCATGACTGCCGGGTCGGCCTTGGGCCGTGAGCGAGTTGGGTGCCCGGCCTCTGAGTGAGGTTCGCGCGGGCGAGGAGCCCGCCGCTTTCTCTGCGCACTGAAGCAAGCAATCAGCCGCAGAGAGAGAAGACAGAGTGCCCAACGCGTTCAATCAGAAGATCATCGACGAGTTCCGCGCCCACCACGGCCGCATGAGCGGCTCTTTCGAAGGCGCCCGGCTGCTCCTGCTCACCACCACCGGCGCCCGCACCGGCACCCCGCACACCACCCCCGTCGGCTATCTCCCCGACGGCGGCGAGCGGGTGCTCGTCATCGCCTCGGCCGGCGGCTCGCCCCGCCACCCCGACTGGTACCGCAACCTCCTCGTCCACCCCGAAGTGACCGTCGAGAGCGGCGTGTTCACCTACCGGGCCCGCGCCGAGGTGCTGACCGGCGAGGAACGCGAGCGGGCCTTCGCACGCGCGGTGGACACCGACCCCGGCTGGCAGGCGTACCAGGAGAAGGCGGGCGGCCGGATGATACCCGTCGTCGCGCTGTACGAGATCGCGCAGGGTGGGCCGCCGAACATCGCCGCCGGCTCCCCCGGCGAGGCGATCCGGCTCGTCCACGACATGTTCCGGCGCGAACTCGACCTGATCCGGGGGGAGATGGCCGCGGGCAAGGGCTCCACACTCGGCGCCCAGCTCCGCGTCAACTGCCTCACCCTCTGCCAGGGGCTCCACAACCACCACACCGGCGAGGACACCGCCCTGTTCCCGTTCCTCGCCGACCGGCATCCGCATCTCGCCCCCACCCTGGAGCGGCTGCGGGAGGAGCACGGCCGGATCGCGGACCTCGTGGCGGAGCTGCGCCGCGCGGTGTCCGGCGAGCACCCCGACCCGGCCGTCGCCCGCGCCGAGGTGGACCGGCTCACGGCCGAGCTGGAGGCCCATCTGACCTACGAGGAGGAGCAGTTGGTGCCGTTGCTGGACGCTCGCTAGAACGGCAGGGGCCTTGCGTGGACCACGTCCAGCCGGGACACCGCGCGCGTCAGCACCACGTACAGCCGGTGCGCGCCGCGCTCCTCCGCCTCCGCGACGGCGGCCGGTTCGACGGCGACGACGTGGTCGTACTCCAGGCCCTTGACCAGGCTCGCGGGCACCACGGCCACCCGGGCGCCCAGGTCCTCGGGCCCGGCCGCCCGGATGCCGGCCGCGGTGAGCGCGTCCCGTACCCGGGCCACGTCCGCGTCCGCCGCGACCACCCCGACCGATCCCTCCCGGGC
Source organism: Streptomyces cellostaticus (assembly GCF_001513965.1). Taxonomy (GTDB): domain Bacteria; phylum Actinomycetota; class Actinomycetes; order Streptomycetales; family Streptomycetaceae; genus Streptomyces; species Streptomyces cellostaticus. Next base: position 104,035 of record NZ_KQ948034.1, read on the forward strand.
GAGCGCCTCCCGTACGGCCGTCACGGTCGCGGCGGGCACGTCGTCGGCCGGCCGGACGCTCAGCTCGCCGTCCGAGCGCAGGGACCGGGCGGCGGGCACGGCCACGTCCAGCCGGGCCAGCAGCCGGTTGGCGAGCCCGACCACCGCGGCGGGCACCCGGAACCCGGTGGTCAGCGGCACCACGACCGCGTCCGGCTTGCCGAGGTGGCGCAGCTGGACGTGCCAGTCGCGAGCAGCCCACGGGGTGGTGCCCTGGGCGAGGTCGCCGAGGACGGTCAGCGAGCCGAAGACGGCCCGGCGGGCGATGGCCCGGCACTCCATCGGCGAGAGGTCCTGCGCCTCGTCCACGACGATGTGGCCGTACCCGTCGGGGTGCTCGATCAGCCCCGACAACTCGTCCAGGAGCACGAGGTCGGCGGCCGACCAGCGGGCGGACTTGTACGAGCGCGGCGGGCGCGGCCACAGCAGCGCGGCCTGCTCGCCCGCATCCAGCAGCCCGTCGGCGGCCCGCGCCAGCGCCTCGCCGTCACCGAGCAGTTCGGCGAGGACCTCCTCGGGGCGGGCCTTCGGCCACACCGCGTCCAGCCAGGCGGTGAGTGCCCGCGCCCGCTCGATCCGGCGCACCCAGGCGTTCGGCGGCGGTCCGGAGCGCCGTTCGGCCTGTTCCAGCAGCCGTCGTACGACCCGGGCGCGCACCCGCTCGCGTCCGACGGCGTACGGCGGCTGCTCGGCGCGGACCTCCTCGACGATGCCGGCCGGCTCCCCGGCGGGCAGCCGCCACCGGTAGGAGCCGTCCGGTACGGCCGGCTCGGGCGCGTCCGCGGCGGACACGCGCGCGTACAGCGCCCGGCGCAGCACCTCGGCCATGCGGGCGTCGTGCTTGACGGTGGCTGTGGGGACGGGGTCGGTGCCGGTCACCGGGCGGCTGGCGATCTCGTCCAGGAGGGTGGCCTGACGGATCCCGGTCTCGCCGAGGGCGGGCAGCACCTCGGCGATGTAGGAGAGGAAGGTGCGGTTGGGGCCGAGGATCAGCAGGCCGGAGCGCTGGATCCGCTTGGGGTGGGTGTAGAGCAGGTAGGCGGCGCGGTGCAGGCCGACGGCGGTCTTGCCGGTGCCCGGGGCGCCCTGGACGCACACGGAGGCGCCGAGCCCGGCCCGTACGAGGTCGTCCTGCTCGGGCTGGATGGTGGCGGCGATGTCCCGCATGGGTCCGATGCGGGGCCGCTCGATCTCCTGCGTGACGATGTCGCTGACCTGGGACTCGCCCCGGCCCAGGCGCTCGTCCTCCAGGCCGGTGAGGTCGGCCGACGCGCCCCGGCTGCCCGGCGCCCAGCCGAACCGGCGCCGGACCTCGACGCCCTGCGGCTCACGCGCACTGGCCTGGTAGAAGGCGCGGGAGACGGGGGCCCGCCAGTCGACGACGAGGGGTGGGGCGGCCGGGTCCTCGGTGATCCGGAGCCGGCCCACGTGGTAGTTCTGCCCGCCGTGCTCGGGCTCGGTGTCGGCGAAGTCCAGCCGGCCGAAGAACAGCGGCCCCTCGGGCAGTTCGCGCAGCGCCTTGGCCTGGCTGCGCAGCTGGTAGCCGAGGACCTCGGCGTCGGCACCGGAGGCGGAGACGTCCTCGCCGATGACGACCTGTTCGGCGGCGCCGTCGACCATGGCGGCGAAGGCGGTGGCGCAGGTGTCGTGGTAGGCGCGTTCGCCGTGGAGGGCGGCTTCGATGTCCTCGGGGGCGGGGTGGAGTGACGTCATGGCTCCACCGTACCCAGAAAACGTAACCGGGTTAAATATTTTACTGACTCTCACTTGCTTGGCCCGCGAGCCCCGGCAGCCCCGCCGCCAGCCGCCCGAAGGCCTGCTCGGCAGCCCGTACCGCGTCCGGCCGCACCTGCTCCACGCCCTCGCCCGCCGCGATCCGGCGCCAGTTCTCCTGCGCGAGGATCCGCTGGACGGCGATGATCTGCCCCGCGGCCAGCCGCGCGTCCAGGCTGCCGCCGAGGGCCTCGGCGAGCGCCTCCTCCGACCGCTCCAGATGCCGGTACACCCGCGCCACCAGGGCGGGCGTGCCGTACAGCAGGGTGTGGAAGGCGAGCACCTGCGGATGGTCGTTCAGCCCGGTGACCGGATCGCACCGCTCCAGCCCGTCGAGGAAGTTCCGGCGCAGCGCGTCCAGCGGCTCGGCCGTCCCGGCCGCCAGGCGCGCGGCCTCCGTCTCGTGGTCCGCGATCCGGTGCAGGACCAGGTCCTCCTTGGTCGGGAAGTACCGGAAGAGGGTCGGCTTGGAGATCCCGGCCGCGGCGGCGACCTCCGCGACCGACACGGCGTCGAAGCCGCGCTCCAGGAACAGCCGCACGGCGGTGTCCGACACGTCCTGGTACATCCGCCGCTTCTTGCGCTCACGCAGGCCCATCTCTTCCATGGGGGGAGCCTACGCAGTGGGGGGCTGCGGGCCCTGGTCACTCCTGGCGCCGGAGGCGGGGACGGGGCTGACCGACCAGGCCTCTTCCAAGGGGACGGCACGGAACCAGTCGTGCTCGTAGAGCCCCCGGTAGTGGCGCATCATCTCCCGCGCCTGCGGTCCGGCGTCCCGGTGCCAGCGCCGCAGCGGCGCTTCGTGCCCTGTGATGTCGAGCAACTGGTCCGTGCTCCCGTCCGTGCTGTACACGTCCGGCCGTAGCTCGAACTTGTCGTACTCCCCCTCGATCACCTGGTCCTCGTTGAGGAGATACACCTTCCGCCTCGCATCCATGGGCAGCACCTTGTACTCGACCGTCAGGGTGCCCTGGCCTCGATGGCCCATCCGCTCGACCATCCCCTCCAGGTCCGCCTTGTACTCGCAGATGCGCCCCTTCAGGAAGGCGCGGAAGGCGGGCGCGTCGTAGACCGTGCCGTCCGGCCGTACCCGTCCGGGGTATCCCATCTCCTTGGTGACGTCGGGGAGCAGGACCCGGAGGAAGACGGTGCGGTCCGCATTGGGGGGAAGCGCTCCCAGGAACCGCTTCAGCGGCTGGGAGAAGTTCTCTCCCGTGAAGGCCATGGTCGCCAGCTTGATGTCGTTCCCGCTCCACAGCGCGCGACGGAGTTCCTCCGTGATGTGCTCCGAGTCGATCTGGGCACCGGCCGCCGCCTGCTGTTCGGTGAAGGCGCGGAAGGCGGCGCCCAGGTTCGCCGTGGCCTCCCGGTTGTGCTCCAGGTCCTCCCTCAGGTGCTCCTGCGCCGAGTTCAGCCCCCGCACCTCGCTGTACAGCGCAAAGCCCACCAGGCTCAGCAGTGCCGCGCTGATGTACACCTTGCCCTGCAGGGCGTCGCCCACGGGTTTGACGAACTGCGCGATCAGGCCGACGACGAAGACGGCCAGCAGCACGATCCTCGTCAGTGCGCCCTCGGCCTGCTCCCAGCGGGCCGCCAGCCTGCTTCTCAGCGTGGTATCCGCCACCAAATCCCCCTCTTGGCAAGCGCCTTGGCACGGTCACCTCATGGTGCCCGGTGGCGGTCCGGCCAGGAAGGGGAGGCGCTGTTCCCACCCGGTCCCGCGTGCCGCGCCAGCTCCAGCACAGGGCCGTACGAGCCCAGGACGACCTTCGCCCCGGCGTCGCGCAGCCGCAGTCGCTTCTCGGCGTTGCGGCCGTATCCGATGAAGCGCACCCCGGCCCGCTCGGCGGCGTCGAAGTCCGCGGGCGTGTCCCCGATCATGACCGCTTCGTCCGGCCGGAGCCCGAGGCCCCGCAGGGCACGGTGGAGGACATCGGGATCCGGCTTCATCAGGTCGGGATCGGCGCTGCGCCCGTGGACGGCCTCGAAGCAGGGCCGCAGACCATGGTCCCGCAGGTAGCGGTCCGCCGCGCGGGCGGCGTTGTTCGTGACGACGGCCAGCCGGGACCCGCGACCGTGCAGCCACGTGACCAGCTGGTCGGCTCCGGGGGTGGGCAACGCGGACGGTACGGCGGCCAGCTCGAACTCGGTCAGCTTCGCGTCCATGTCCTCGACCAGATCGCCGGGGCGCCGCTCCGCCCGGGCGCGGTGGACCTCCCGCAGCACCAGGTACGGGTCCTTGTCGGTCCACTCCACCGCGGCGCCTCGGGGGTACAGCCGACAGATGGGGCCGTCGAAGTCGAACAGCACGCAGCCCGCGTCCGTCAGCCGTTCCCAGGCGTCCTCGACGTCTTGGCGCTCACCACCCATGCCGTTCCATCCGCTCCTCAGCTTGCCCCCGCACTCCGGCCAGCCTCAACGGCCGCCGGGCCGGGGGCAAGGCCCGACACGCCCGTCCAGGCGCACGAGGGAGCGCGGTCCGGCCCGCGATCGTATGAACCAACGTCCATGACAGCCTAGTTGGGGCGGACAGGCGTTCTGAGTACGGAAAGGACCGATTCCAGCGACCGTACGACCACGGGGGCGCCCGCCGCCCGCAGCCGCTGCTCCGTGTCCTCGTGGCGCGCGTAGCCCAGGAACGGCACACCGGCCGCCTGCGCCGCGGCGAGGTCGAGGGGGGAGTCGCCGAGCGCCAGGACGGCGTCCGGTGCCGTTCCCGTCGCGTGCAGGGCACGGCTGAGGTGGTGCGGGTCGGGCTTGAGACCGTCGAAGAGCCGGTCGCGGCCGTATATGCGGGGAGCGAAGCACTCCGTGAGGCCCCGGCCGTCCAGATAGCCGGTGACCGCCCGTGGAGAGTGGCCGGTGGCGATGGCCATGCGGACACCGAGGGCCGTCCAGGTGCGTATCAGAGGGTCGGCATAGGCGGTCGGCATCGCCGAGGACACGGCCCGCAGCTCCTCCTGGGCGAGCCACTCATCCACTGCGGCGACGAGGTCGCTGCCGGGGTGGCGGCGGTCCACGGCGCGCACCACCGCCTGGGGGTCGACCGTGTCCCGTTCGGTGTCGGTGAGCAGGTCGCGCAGGCCCCGCTGCTCCAGCCACGCCATGAGTCCGGCGGCCACGCGTTGCGCTGTGTACCCGGCGAACAGGCGGCAGACCGGCCCGTCGAAGTCCCATACGACGACACGAGCCCGTGCGATCAGTTCGGTCAGCTCAGAGGTCACTAGGAGAGTGTCAGGTCCGTGGTGATGGTTTCCCAGAGGGCGTCGAACCACATCTGGGACTGCTCCACGAACGCGGCGTCCCGCTGCCCGGCCTGCCGCTCGAAGGAGAACAGGAGCGACTCGCTGCCCAGGACGTCGTACATGTCCAGCGTTCCGCTGTCCGTCGGCTCCTCGCGGCGCGTGATCATGTAGTAGGCCAGCAGCGCCTCCGAGCCGTTGAGCACGTACAGCTTCACCGGCGGGGTGAACGGCAGAGCGCGAAAGGTCACGCTCACCTCGATGCCGTGCGAGCTGCGCAGGGACCGGAGGTTGTGCCGCAGGACGTGCCCCTGGGCGTTGCGCATCTCGAGCCAGCGCTGATGCACCGGGTCGTCCTCGCCCCGGCCGTCCACCGAGACCGGGAAGGCGAGGCTGATCTCCCTCGACGGCAGCAGGATGCGGACGTCCACCGACTCGGGGCGCAGGCGGCCCTCATGGATGAGGCGGAGCGGCTCGCCCAGCGCCACCATCAGGGTCTCGGCGGTCAGGCAGGCCGCGTCGATGCGGACCCTGGGGGCCGAGAACGCCTCCGCCAGCCGGGGCGCGAGGCCCACCATCGTCGGACTGGGCCCGTCGCGGACGGGGACCGGCTCGGCGATGCGCGGCGGGCTGCCCTTGGTGATGTTGCTGAGCAGACCGTCGTCCGCGAGTGCCCTGAGGGCCTGGCGCACGGTACCGCGCTCCACCTCGAACTCCTCGGCCAGCTCGGCCTGGGTGGGCAGGCGGTCCCCCGCCCTCAGGTCGCCGGCACGGATGCGTTCCCGAAGGGTGTCGGCGATCTCCTGGAACGTGAACCTTCTGCTGCCGTACACGGCCATGCTCTCCTCCGTCGGCGGGCCTCAGGACGACAGGACCAGTTCCGAACTGATCGTCTCCCAGAGGGAGTTGAACCACAGATGGGACTGCTCGACGAACGTCGTGTCCTGGAGTCCCACGCCCGTCCCGAAGGCGAAGAGCATCGAACGGGTCCCCTCGGCGTCGTACATCTCCAGGGGTTCGTGCTCGACCTCCTCCGACCGCCGGGTGAGGGTGTAGTAGGCGAAGAGCGCCTCCGCCCCGTTGAGCAGGTAGAGCTTGACGGGCGGGGTGAAGGGCAGCGAGCGGAACGCGACGTGTACGTCGATGCCGTGCGTGCTGCGCAGCGCCAGCAGGTGGTGCCGCAGGACCTGGCCCTGGGCGTTGCGCTGGGCCAGCCAGCGCCGGTGCAGCCCGTCGCCGGTGGAGGCGTCCGCCGGGGTCGGGAAGGCGAGGTCGATGTCACGGCTGGGCAGCAGCACCCGGACGTCGATCCTGGCCGGGTTCAGCCGCCCGGCGTGGATCTGCCGCAGCGGCTCGCCCATCGCGAACGTGAGCGAGACGGAGGTGAGGCACACGGCGTCGATCTCGACGTGGGGGGCGGCGAAGGCGGCCTCGATGCGCGGCGCGAGGCTCACCATGGTGGGCTGCGGCGGGGCCGCAAAGGGCCCGGGCCCCGGGTGCCTGGCCACGGTGGCGGGGCTGCCCCTGGACACGTCGACGAGCAGCCCCTCCACATGCAGGATCTGCAGCGCGCTCCGCACGGCCCCGCGCGTGACGCCGAACTCGTGGCCCAGCTTTGCCTGCGTGGGCATGCGCTGGCCCGGCCTGAGCGCACCGGACCTGATCCGGGCACGCAGCTCGTCCGCCACTTCGGGGGGCGACGGACTCCGCCTCAGCCGCCCGTCGCGAGCGGCGCCTTCCGGCTCCACACCAAAACGGTACAACTTCGCGCCAACTCCCGGCAGTTGTTCCGTAGTAGTGACCAACTTGACCAACTTGACCGACTTGGTCCAGCTGACCCCAGTTGGCCCGGCTAGAAGATGTCCGGGCACCAGGGGCGCCTGGCCCCCCGCAGCAGGGCGTCGGCCGTGCGGACGGCGCCCTCGCGCTCTTCCCGCACCCGGCCGAGCGCGGCCAGCCGCGACGCGGACCCGTCGCCCAGCCACAGCGCCGCCAGCTCGGCCACATCGAGGACGAGGTCGGCGTCCCGCGTGGTCGGGACGCAGGACGCGCCGTCGGGGGAGGCGTCCAGCAGATACCGGCCCCCGGCGAGACCGGCCGCGTCCACGATCTCCAGCACCAGCGAGCCCGTCGTCTCGTACGCGCGTGCCTCCAGGGCCCGTACGACGTCCAGGATCCGCACCCACAGCCAGTCCGCGTGCTCGGTGACGTGGGCCGCGCGCGGGTCGGGCAGGAAGAAGGGCAGCAGGTCGTCCGGGCCGCGCCAGCCGCTCTTGACCTTGGTGATCCAGTCGATCGAGCACAGGAACCGCCACAGGGCGCGCTCGGCCGCCGGGGTCGCGGCTATCAGCCTCTTGACCTCGGCGGTGTTGTACGGCTGCTTGTGGTGCCAGTTGTCGTCGGACGTGTACGACACCAGGCCCTCGACCTCGCCGGAGGCCGAGCGGTGGACGGCGTAGAACGGCTCGGTCCAGCCGCCGCCGAAGCGGACGGCGCCGGTGTGCATCTGCCACCACAGCTCGTCCCGGCTGGTCGCGCCGGGCTGCGCGCGGCGGACCCGCTCGTACAGCTCGGGGCCGAGCTTGCGGACGTCCTCGGCGTCCACGAGGTCGATCCGCCCGCCGTCCTCGGGGCCGGACCAGCGGGGGTCGAGGCCCGCCCGGGGCACGTCGACGGTCCACTGGGTCGTCCAGGTCGCCGGGCCGAAGCCGTACCGGCCGTAGATCGGGTACTCGGCGGAGATCAGGGTGGCGACGACGTCACCGCGCTCCTTCGCCGCCGCCAGGTCCCGGCCCATCATGCGGGTCAGCAGGCCGCGGCGGCGGTGCGTGGGGGTGACGGTGACGTTGGAGATGGCGTTCGCGGGGACGGCGGTGCCGCCCACCGCGGTCAGTTCCTGGGCGAAGGAGCGGAAGGTCGCCACACAGCGGCCGCCGTCGTAGGCGCCGAGCAGACGGCCGTCGACGAACTGCCGGCGGCGCGCTTCCAGGTGCTCGGCCGCCAGCACCGGCTCCTCCAGGAACCCGGTGGCCAGGGCACGCTGCCAGTCCTCGAACTCGGCTTCGGTGACTATGCGGACGTCGTTCGTCATGAGGTCACCGTAGGCATGCGGCCCGGGGCGTGTCGCGCGGATTTCGCCCTGCCCGTCTGCCACTCCCGCGAAGCTCCCCCTCAGGTCAGCAGGTCGTCCACCTGCGCCTCGCCGACCCGGTAGCGGCGCGCGATCTCCCCGCTGCACGCGTCGGTGGTGCCCTGCAGCCGCTGGCGGCGCCGGGATACCTCCTGCTCGTAGCGGACCAGGCGGCCCATCGCGGTGGTCAGTTCGAGGTCGGTCCGGGCCTCGAGGTCCGACAGCTCGACCTCGGCGAGCATCTCCGCGGCCAGCCGCCCGTACTCCTCGTTGTGCGGGGTGCCGAGCGTGACATGGCGGGCCGAGGAGCGGTTGCGGGCCGGTGCGTCGGTGAGGATCTCCGGGAGCCGCTCCACCACGGAGGCGTCCGCGGGCGTCGGCACGGACGCCCGGCCGCGCCGCGCCAGTTCCGCGCGCAGGATGTCGATCCGGCCCTGCAACAGGCGCCGCACATAGCTGAGGTCCGCCTCGTCACGCTGGGCGTCGCGGCGCAGCGCCCGCAGCTCGGGCAGGCTCAGCGAGGCCAGGTCGCGCTCGGGCGGCTCCGCGGGCAGCGACGGCCCGGGCGGGCTGTCGCCGCGCTGTGCCGGCGGCCGGTACGTCTCCAACCGCCCGCTGGTACTCGGTGTGCTCATCTTGCCTCTGACCGTCCCCTCGACCGGCGTGTGGAAGCATCGTGCCACCCCAAGTGGCCACTATGTGACCGAGTGCCCCCGAACAGCCCCAGATGGGGGGTTAAGATCAATAATGGGCCCCTGGTGAGGGTGTGCGGGCCACCCGGCATGATGGTCCGCATGCGAGCGGTGGTGCAGAGAGTGGACGGCGCGAGCGTCGTCGTGGACGGCGAGACGGTCGGCGCGATCGAGGGCGAGGGGCTGTGCGTCCTGGTCGGGGTCACCCATGAGGACACCAAGGAGAAGGCAGCCCAACTGGCCCGCAAGCTCTGGTCGATCCGGATGCTCCAGGACGAGAAGTCGTGCAGCGACATCGACGCCCCGCTGCTCGTCATCAGCCAGTTCACCCTTTACGGCGACGCCCGCAAGGGCCGCCGCCCCACCTGGAACGCGGCCGCCCCCGGCGATGTCGCCGAACCGCTCGTGGACGAGGTGGTCGCCCGGCTGCGGGCGCTGGGCGCGACGGTGGCGACGGGCCGGTTCGGGGCGAAGATGCGGGTGTCCCTGACGAACGACGGCCCGTTCACCGTGCTCCTGGAGATCTGAGGAACCTGAGAAATCTGCGGCAGCGACCGAACGCTACAACTCAGACCCGTCTTTGGAGAGTTGTCGGATAGTTGTTTATGGATCCCTGCCAAGTGGGGAAACTTCATCTGAGTTGGTTGCCAACTCGCACGACCTGGCGGATGTTTTGCTTCGACTCCTGTCAGCCCAGGTGAGTCGGACGGCGGGGCCTGTAGCAGCGGGCCCCGCATTTCCTACGCCCAACGGCGCAGTGCTGCCTCCTGCAGCCGTGCGATTTTGAGTATCCGCCAAATTGGAATGACTGGCTCCGGTTTTCCGCGGGCATCTCTCCGGACACGGAACACGCGGCTGCTACCGCCTGTCCCGTGCTCGACCCCTCACCTGGGCTGACGAAGGAAGGGAGCGGAGGGATGGAGGACCAGGACGACCGAAGGGCAGTTGCGCGGTTACCCATGTCGAACGCCATAGCGGCGGTGATCATCGCCGTCGCGGCACTCGGGGCCGGCATCGTGGTGCTGCTCGTCATGCCGGGGACGCTCGAAGCGCTGGGCACCTCAGCGACGATCAGCGGCTCCGGATTCACGCTGGCGGCGAGGATCGCCGTGCCACGCTGAGGCGGAAACTGCCGGGCCCCGCATCCGGGTCCCGGCAGACGCGTCTCTCAGGGCTCCACGACGACTTCCTGGGCGGCAGCCGTGTTCCCGGCGACCAGCGGCTCGTCCACCGGCACGTTGCGCTTGACCAGAGCCAGGGCCACCGGTCCCAGCTCGAAGTGCCGCACCGAGGTCGTCACGAAGCCGATCTTGCGTCCGTCCGGGCCCTCGCTCGCGAGCCGGATCTCCGTGCCGGGGGTGGGCAGATGGACCTCGCTGCCGTCCAGGTGCAGGAAGACCAGGCGCCGGGGCGGTTTGCCGAGGTTCTGCACCCGGGCCACCGTCTCCTGCCCGCGGTAGCAGCCCTTCTGGAGGTGGACCGCGGTGCCGATCCAGCCCAGCTCGTGCGGGATCGTGCGGTGGTCGGTCTCGAAGCCGACGCGGGGGCGGTGGTGCTCGACGCGCAGCGCCTCGTGGGCGAGCAGACCGGCGGCGGGACCCGCCTTCGCCGCGAAGTCCTCCAGGTCCGCCCGCGGCAGGAACAGATCACGGCCCTCGGCCGTCTCGCGTACGACGACCCCCTCCGGCACCTCGGCGATCGAGCCGGCCGGCAGGTACACCACGGCGAAGTCGGCCGTACGGTCGGCGACCTCGACCCGGTAGAAGAACTTCATCGACTCCAGGTACGCGATCAGCGCCTCCTGGGTGCCGGGCTCCACATGGGCCCAGACCGTCGTACCGTCGTCCACCAGATACAGGGCATGCTCGATGTGGCCGTGCGCGGACAGGATCAGCGCCTCGGTGGCCTCGCCCGCGGGCAGGTCGCTGACGTGCTGGGTGAGCAGCAGATGCAGCCAGCTCAGGCGGTCCTCACCGGTGACGGCGACCACCCCGCGGTGGGAGAGGTCGACGAATCCGGTGCCGTCGGCGAGGGCACGCTGCTCGCGGAACAGGTCGCCGTAGTGGGCGGCGACGCCTTCGTCCACGCCCTCGGCGGGGACGGCGCCGGGCAGGGACAGCAAGGGGCTCTTCATACGGGTAAGCCTACGACTTGGTACTTGAACCCTTGAGCGAACAGGCCTGGCAGCGGCCGAAGATCGCGAAGTGCTTCATGTCGGTGTCGAAACCGAACTGCTGCCGCAGCTTGGCCGTGAACTCCGCGGCCACGTCGACGTCCGCCTCGATGACGTTCTCACAGTCGCGGCACACCAGGTGGAGATGGTGGTGGCGGTCGGCGAGGTGGTAGGTGGGCGCGCCGTGGCCCAGGTGGGCGTGGCTGACCAGGCCCAGCTCCTCCAACAGCTCCAGCGTGCGGTAGACGGTGGAAATGTTGACCCCCGACGCCGTCTTCCTCACCTCGCTGAGGATGTCGTCGGGGGTCGCGTGCTCCAGGGTGTCCACGGCTTCGAGCACGAGTTGCCGCTGCGGCGTCAGCCGGTAGCCACGCTGCCTGAGGTCGCTCTTCCAGTCGGTGCTCACCACACCAGAGAGTCTAGGACTACTTGAAGAAGGCGATGCCGTCGTCCGGAAGGTCGTCCGGAAGGGCCTTGGCCCAGCGCTCGACCTCCTCCGGGGTGACGACCTTCTTCAGGTGAGCCGACATGTAGGGGCGCAGCTCGACCTCGGGGGTCTGCTTCTCGCCGACCCACATCAGGTCGCTCTTGACGTAGCCGTACAGCCGCTGGCCGCCGGTGTAGGGGCTGGAGCCGGCCGTCCGCGCCACGGTGTCCGTGACCAGGTCGATCTGCGGCTTCTTGTCGGCCAGCTCGCCGTACCAGATCTCGATGACACCGTCGTCGCGGGTCATCGTGACCTCGACCTTGCGGTCGGCGTCGATCCGCCAGAAGCCGTGCTCGGACTCCAGCGGGCGGACCTTGTTGCCGTCGTTGTCCAGCACCCAGGTGTGGGAGCGGTACTCCAGGAAGTCCCGGCCGTCGTGGGTGAAGGCGACCTCCTGCCCGAAGTTGCACTTCTGCGAGCCGGGGAAGTCGTGCACGCCCGCGCCGGCCCAGTTGCCGAGCAGGAAGGCGAGCGGGACGAGGTCCTTGTGCAGGTCGGACGGGATCTCGATCATGAGCGGCAGTTCCTAGGTGGGGGTCAGCGCTGGCCCTGGTACAGCTTCTTCACAGCCAGTCCGGCGAAGGCGAGAACGCCGACGCAGACCAGGACCAGCAAGGTTTCGAAGAACATCTCCACGGGTGCTCCTTGAGCGAGGGTGGGCGTACGACAGAGCCGGGGCCCAGCTTACGCGGCCGGGCCGCGGCGCTCTTTGCGAGGTGCGCGCTAGGGCTACCCTTCCGGCATGGCGAAGAAGCTCGTGATCAAGGTGACTGCCGGGTCCGATGCCCCCGAGCGCTGCTCGCAGGCGTTCACGGTGGCGGCGGTGGCCGTGGCCAGCGGGGTCGACGTCTCCCTGTGGCTGACCGGGGAGTCGTCCTGGTTCGCACTGCCGGGCCGGGCCGCCGAGTTCGAGCTGCCGCATGCGGCACCGCTGCCGGACCTGATCGACTCGATCCTCGCGGCCGGCCGCATCACGCTGTGCACACAGTGCGCCGCCCGGCGCGAGATCACCGAGAAGGACGTCATCGAGGGCGTACGGATCGCGGGGGCGCAGGTCTTCGTACAGGAGTCGCTCGGGGACGAGACGCAGGCGCTCGTCTACTGAGCGGCCGTCCTACGGCCCGGGCCGCTTCTTGCCGTCCAGCTCGTCCCACCACTCGTCGGACTGCGGGTCCCCGGACGGATCGTCCCACCAGCGGTCCTCCGGCCCCCGCCGGTTGGCGATCACCGCGGCAACCGGCGGGATGACCATGGCCACGACGCACATGCCCACCGCGGCGGGGACGGACCAGATGCGCACGACGGCCCACGCCAGGACGAAGAGCACGATGCAGGTCCCCATCATGGCGAAGTACACGTGACGTCGCCGTGCGTACATGGTTCCAGGGTAGGACGCGGGGACCTGGTCAGCGCCGCGACGACGGGCAGCGAACCGACGCGAAGAGAAGCCGACGGACGGAGCCCGGCGCAGCGACCCGAAGCCTGCGAAGCAGTGCGAGGGACGCGTCAGGGACGGGCCACGTGACGTCGCCGCGCGTACATAAGTCCAGGGTAAGCCGCTGTCACCAGGGCGAGGCCACCCGTCGTAGGCCACACCGGTCGGCGGTTCCGGCCGTTCGGTGGACGTACGGGGGCGGGCCCGGGGCGGGCCCGGGGCGGGCCCGGGGCGGGCCCGGGGCGGGCCCGGTCGGGCCGGGCATCCGTTCTTGCTGACATGGGCGGCTCGCACCGCCCGGGCACGACGAGCAAGGAGATGTCGGATGCGCAAGCGACCTGCGGCCTGGGCCGTGTCGGCGGGGGCACTCGCCATGGCCCTCGGGCTGGCCGGCGGCATGCCCGCGGCGGCGGCACAGACCATCCAGGTGAACTGTGCGAACCAGAACCTCCAGACGGCGATCAACAACGCCCCGTCGGGATCCACGATCGTGATCACAGGCATCTGCGTCGGCCAGTTCACCATCGCCAACAAGGACCTGACGCTGGTGGGGTCCGGCGGCGCCGTCCTCGACGGCGGTCATGCCGGCCGCACCCTGACGAAGTTCGGGCCCGGCAACCAGGTGCAGCTGACCAACCTGACGATCGCGAACGGCACCGACCAGTTCTTCGGCGGCGGCATCATCAACTACGAGGGCACGCTGTCGCTGACCCGCACCGTCGTGCGCAACAACAGCGCGCGGCACGGCGGTGGCATCTTCAACGGGGGCACGCTGACCGTGATCAGTTCCGTGGTGCGCGACAACGACAGCGGGACGGCCACCCAGGGCGTCGGCGGTGGCATCTTCAACAACAACCCCGGCACCACGAGCGTGATCAACTCGCTCATCCAGCACAACACGGTGACCGGCACCGGCAGCGCGGGCGGCGGCCTGTTCGAAAGCGCCAACAGCACCGTGACGCTGAACAGGACCACCGTCCGGAACAACAGCGCCGAGTTCGGCGGCGGACTCTTCAGCCGCAGCACCATGACGGTGAACAACTCCACGGTGGTGTTCAACACCGCCACCGCGGGCCCCGACAGCGGCGGCGGCATCTACCAGGGCGGGGACACGGGTGTCGTGACGCTGCACCACACCACGGTCCGCGACAACACCCCCGAGAACTGCGCCCCGGACAACGTCATCCAGGGTTGCACCAACTGACCCAGGACCCAGTACGCCCCTGTCACAACTGATCGACAATTCCCCCGGCGGCCAGGTCCCCGGAGTTACCGTGGCGTAGCCGTAGACCGCTCTCGCCCCGGGGGACACACCACATGCGCGCCCTGCGAATAGTTCTGATTCTCGTCGTGATTCTGGGCGGGCTCTTCGTGATCGCGGACCGGGTCGCCGTCCACTTCGCCGAGAGCGAGGCGGCGGACAAGCTGAAGGCGACGGAGAACCTGGCCTCGACGCCGGACGTGAACATCAAGGGCTTCCCGTTCCTGACCCAGGTCGCGGGCGGCTCCCTGGATGACGTCGAGGTCGGCATCAAGGACTACCAGGCGGCCACCGGCACGGCGGGCCAGACGATCCGCGTCGACGACCTGAAGGCCGACATGAAGGGTGTCGACTTCTCCGGCGACTACAGCTCCGCCACCGCGGCCACCGCCACCGGCACCGCGACGATCGCCTACGACGAGCTGCTGAAGACCGCCAAGGCCGAACCGACCCAGGTCGCCCCGGGCATCACCGCCCAGGTCGTCGGCCTCTCCGACGGCGGCAACGGCAAGATCAAGGTCGCGGTGGACGCCACCGTCCTCGGCACCAAGCTGCCCAACCCGGTCTACGTCCTCAGCACGGTCACCGTCGAGAACAACAGGGTCAAGGTGCACGCCGACTCCCTGCCCGCGCTCGGCGGCGCCGCCGTCGCCGAGAACCGCATCCGCCAGATCACCGACTTCCAGCAGGCCGTCGACCGGCTCCCCGGCGGCATCAAGCTGGACAAGGTGCAGGCCGCCGAGAACGGTGTGGAGATCAGCGTGAAGGGTTCGGACGTCAAGCTGGCGGGGTAGGACGCCGGGCGGCGGCGGACGCCGGGCGTCCGCACACACACGTGTCCGATGGGCGAGACACCCCGTCCGTACCGCAGATGAGATGACAGACACCAGCGCCCGGAAGCCGCGGAAAGCGGCTCCGGGCGCGTCTCATGTCCCGGCATGCGGACGATCGTGTCTCAGAATCCGACACACCGGTGACACGCTCACCGGACGTCCCTACGATCGAGCCCATGAAGCGACAGGCGGATCTCACGAAGCGGCGGGCAGTCGACCTGTGCCGCGTTGCCGCCATGCTCTGTCGCCCCTTCTGAGCGAAAGTCCGCGGAATTCCGTGGGCGGCCGCATCTCTCAGCCGCCCTGTCCTGAAGGGCACCCGTGCGCTGCTCCCACCCGAGCGCGCACCCTCTACTCGCACGCCCCGCCGTAACTGCCCCGGAGGAGATTGAGCATGAGCCGCAGCGACGTCCTGGTCGACGCCGACTGGCTGCAGGACCGCCTGGACGACTCGACCATCGCCATCGTCGAGGTGGACGAGGACACGTCCGCCTACGAGAAGAACCACATCAAGAACGCGATCCGCATCGACTGGACGAAGGACCTCCAGGACCCGGTGCGCCGCGACTTCATCGACCAGGCGGGCTTCGAGGAGCTCCTGTCGTCCAAGGGCATCGCCAACGACACCCTGGTGATCCTCTACGGCGGCAACAACAACTGGTTCGCGTCGTACGCCTACTGGTACTTCAAGCTGTACGGCCACGAGAACGTCAAGCTCCTCGACGGCGGCCGCAAGAAGTGGGAGCTGGACGCCCGCGAGCTGGTCGAGGAGGTCCCGCAGCGGGCCGCCACCGAGTACCGGGCCAAGCCGCAGAACACCTCGATCCGCGCCTTCCGCGACGACGTCGTGGCGGCCATCGGCTCGTACAACCTGGTCGACGTCCGCTCGCCCGACGAGTTCTCCGGCAAGCTGCTCGCGCCGGCCCACCTTCCGCAGGAGCAGTCGCAGCGTCCGGGCCACGTCCCGACCGCGAAGAACATCCCGTGGTCGAAGAACGCCAACGACGACGGCACCTTCAAGTCGGACGACGACCTGAAGGAGCTGTACGCCCAGGAGAGCGTGGACCTCGCCAAGGACACGATCGCCTACTGCCGCATCGGTGAGCGTTCGGCCCTGACCTGGTTCGTGCTGCACGAGCTGCTGGGCGTGGAGAACGTCAAGAACTACGACGGCTCCTGGACCGAGTACGGCTCCCTCGTCGGCGTGCCGATCGAGCTCGGCGCCGGCAAGTAATCCACCCGACCGACCTTCTGGTCAGACCCCTCTGGAGAAAGACATGTGTGGAGCGAAGGCCGGCGGCCCCGACGCCTCGACGATCAAGCCCGGTGAGACCACGATCCAGGGTCAGGTGACCCGCGACGGCGAGCCGGTGACGGGCTACGTGCGTCTGCTGGACTCGACCGGTGAGTTCACCGCGGAGGTGCCCACCTCCGCCACGGGCCAGTTCCGCTTCTATGCGGCCGAGGGCACCTGGACCGTGCGGGCGCTGGTGCCTGGCGGCACCGCCGACCGCAAGGTTGTCGCCCAGAAGGGCGGGCTGTCCGAGGTCGCCATCGCGATCTGAGACCGTCTGCGACGCTTGGGCCGCATCTCCCCTCGGGTTGGACGCCAGTGGGGGGTGCGGCCCTTTCGGCTGTTCGCCGTGGGGTGCCTCGCCGTTGCCGGGTGCGGGACCGTCGTGGCTTGTCGCGCAGTTCCCCGCGCCCCTCAAGCGCAACGTACCTCGAGGGGCGCGGGGAACTCGGCGCCTAGCCCAGCGCCCGCCCCAGTGCCCACACCACCGGCGCCGCCGCCGACAGGGGCAGCGCCACGCCGGCCGTGAAGTGGACGAAGCGGGACGGGTAGTCGTAGCTGGCGACCCGGTGGCCGACCAGCGCGCAGACACCCGCCGCCGCCCCCAGCGCAGCGCCCTTCGTGCCGTAGTCCGTCATGCCGCCCACCGCGATCCCCGCGCCGGAGGCGGCCAGCACGGAGACCATGACCGAGGCCGGGACCGGCAGGGGCAGGGCGCGGGCCAGGACGGCCACCGCGACCGCCACCGCGCCCACCGACACCGCGTGCGGGTCGGCGCCCAGGTAGCCCGTCGCCAGGACTGCGAGGGCCGCGGAGACGACCGTCGCCATCAGGCCGTACATCCGCTCGTCGGGCGAGGCGTGCGAGCGCAGCTGGAGCACCAGCGACAGCAGGACCCAGATGCCGAGCGGGCCGAGGATCGCGGCCGGCGCGTGTTCGCGGCCCGCGGCCAGGACCGCCACGTCCGCGGCGAGCCCGCCCGCGAAGGCCAGCGCGATGCCCTGCCGGGCGGGCCACATGCCGTTCAGCCGGAACCAGCCCGCGGCCGTGACGGCCTGGAGCAGCACCAGGGGCACGACGAGCGCGTACGAGGCGACGGGCGCCGCGGCGGCGAGCAGCAGGCCCAGCAGCGCGGTGAGCGCCGCCGGCTGCATGCCGGGCGCGATGATCGGCGAGCGGCCCTCCAGCCGGGCCCGCTGGGCGTCGGTGATGCGGGCGTTGCCGGAGAGGGTGGCGGGGCCGTAGCCGGACCCGTTCTCGTCGGCGGGCTCCGGTTCGGGGGCCGGTTCAGGGGCCGGGGATGCGTAGGGCTGCGGTGCGGGCGTGGGCGCGGACGCAGGTGATGCGTACGGCTGCTGGTGGTACGCCTCCTGCCCGTACGCCTGCGGCGGCAGGTACGCCGCGTCCGCCGCCGGCATCGACGCGTGCGTCTGCGTCTCCCAGGTCTGGCCCTGCCACTGCTGGGTGTGCTGCGGGTCGTAACCCTGCTCGTAACCCTGCTCGTAGCTCTGGTCGTAGCCCTGGTGCTGCTGCTGGCCGGGCCACGCCTGGGGCGCCTGCTGCTGGTACGGGTCGTAGCCCTCGTAGGGGCCGCCCTCGTACGGGCCGCCCTGATACGGCTGGTCGCTCATCGCCTCACCCTCCTGCGAACGGCGGGAGCACCTCGACCGTGCCGCCCTCGGCCAGCCGTACCGTCTCATGCGCGCGGGTCCCGACGGGGTCACCGTCGATGAGGAAGGAGCATCGCTGCAGGACGCGCGTGAGTTCACCGGGGTGTCGCGCACGCACGGCGGCGAGCGCGTCGGCGAGCGTGGCCGCGTCGTACGGCTCCTCGGCGACCCCGGCCGCGGCCTTGGCGGCGGCCCAGTAGCGGACCGTGACCTTGGGCATCTGGTTCCTCAATCGACGGCAAGAAAGAAATAAAAGACGGCTGAGCTCAGGCTAGCCCGCCCGTGCGACGGCCCAGTCCCCGATCCGGGACAGCAGTCCGTCGTCCGCCGCGTTCTCGGCGTGGCCCATGCCGGGCTCCAGCCAGAGTTCGCCGTGGTCACCGGCCGCTTCGGCGAGCATCCGGGGGTGGTCGAGGGGGAAGTAGCCGTCGCGGTCGCCGTGCACGATGAGGAGGGGGGTGGGCGCGATCCTCGGGACCGCCTGCACCGGGGAGAGCGGCACCGGGTTCCAGTCGCGGTGGTGGATGCGGGTGCGCAGGCCGTAGCGGCCGACCAGGCGGCCCTCGGGGCGGGTGACCAGCCAGTGCAGGCGGCGCATGGGGGCCGTGCCCCGGTAGTACCAGCGCGCCGGGGCGCTGACCGAGACCACCGCGTCGACCGTGCCCGGGTGCAGGGCCGCGTGCCGCAGTACCACCGAGCCGCCCATGGAGAAGCCGACGGTCACCACGCGCGCGTGCCCGAAGCCGCGCGCCCACCGCACCGCGGCGGCCAGGTCCAGCACCTCCCGGTCGCCGACCGTGGAGCGGCCGCCCGAGGCGCCGTGCCCGCGGAAGGAGAAGGTGACGACGGCGCCGTAACGGGCCAGCGCGTCCGCCACCCTTCGCACGTGCGGCCGGTCCACGTCCCCGGTGAAGCCGTGGGCGATCACGAACACGAGGTCACGACAGGGTGGACGGGAGGCGTCCGGTGCTGCTTCGTATACGGCCGCGCCCGGGTTGTATACGGAATCGACCGGGATCCCGTCGGCGGTGTGCAGAAACGTCCGGATAGGCGCCGCTCTGCCTGTCTCGGCATTCGGACGATCGGTGGAACGTGCCGCATGACCTGCCGGACGATTGCTCATGTGGGCTATTCTGCTGGGCAGAGGACTCGGGCAACGTAGCCCCCGGGTCCTTTTGTGCTTTCGGAAGCGTTGTATACGAAGCGGGAAACCC
The DNA here is from genome assembly GCF_001513965.1 of Streptomyces cellostaticus. GTDB lineage: Bacteria > Actinomycetota > Actinomycetes > Streptomycetales > Streptomycetaceae > Streptomyces > Streptomyces cellostaticus. The sequence continues at coordinate 123,278 of NZ_KQ948034.1, forward strand.
CAGGGTGACCGCGGATGTACGGGGCCCCCGGGATCGCAGAGCAGTGCCGCACCGCACACGTCCTCGCAGGGACCGAGGAGGAACCAGACGTATGAGTTCTCTGCTGCTCCTGACCAACGCCCTCCAGCCGTCGACGGAGGTGCTGCCCGCGCTCGGACTGCTGCTGCACAACGTGCGGGTGGCCCCGGCGGAGGGCCCCGCCCTCGTAGACACCCCGGGCGCCGACGTCATCCTGGTCGACGGGCGCCGCGACCTGCCGCAGGTGCGCAGCCTGTGCCAGCTGCTGCGCTCCACCGGCCCCGGCTGTCCGCTCATCCTTGTTGTCACCGAGGGCGGCCTGGCCGCCGTCACCGCCGACTGGGGCATCGACGACGTACTCCTGGACACCGCCGGTCCGGCGGAGGTCGAGGCACGGCTGCGGCTGGCCATGGGCCGGCAGCAGATCGTCAACGACGACTCCCCGATGGAGATCCGCAACGGCGACCTTTCCGTGGACGAGGCGACCTACTCCGCCAAGCTCAAGGGCCGGGTCCTCGACCTCACCTTCAAGGAGTTCGAGCTCCTCAAGTACCTCGCCCAGCACCCGGGCCGCGTCTTCACCCGTGCCCAGCTGCTCCAGGAGGTCTGGGGCTACGACTACTTCGGCGGCACCCGGACGGTGGACGTGCACGTACGGCGGCTGCGCGCCAAGCTCGGTCCCGAGCACGAGTCGCTGATCGGAACCGTCCGGAACGTCGGTTATCGATTCGTTACGCCCGAGAAGGGCGACCGGTCCGGCGACGAGGCCAAGGCCAAGGCGGACCGGGCAAAGGCGGAAGATGCGGACGCATCCGCCGCCCTGGACGCCACCGAGGTCCACGCGGACGCCTAGCAAAGGCGCGGACCGGCACGGACAGGCATGGACCGTGCTCGGGCGGGGCATTGCTTCCGCACAGCCGGGATGCGATATGCCCTGCCCAGAGCGGGTCCATCCGCGTAGACTCCGCGCGTGGCCAAGGTGACTCGGGATGACGTGGCACGGCTGGCTGGGACCTCCACCGCCGTCGTCAGTTATGTCATCAACAACGGACCCCGGCCGGTCGCCCCGGCCACGCGCGAGCGTGTCCTCGCGGCGATCAAGGAACTGGGGTACCGCCCCGACCGGGTCGCCCAGGCCATGGCGTCCCGGCGCACCGACCTCATAGGCCTGATCATCCCGGACGCCCGCCAGCCCTTCTTCGGCGAAATGGCGCACGCGGTCGAACAGGCCGCCTCCGAGCGCGGCAAGATGGTGCTCGTCGGCAACACCGATTACATCGGCGAACGCGAGGTCCACTATCTGCGCGCGTTCCTCGGCATGCGGGTCTCCGGCCTGATCCTCGTCTCCCACGCCCTGAACGACCTCGCCGCGGCCGAGATCGAGGCCTGGGACGCCCGGGTGGTGCTGCTGCACGAGCGCCCGGAGGCCATCGACGACGTCGCCGTCGTCACCGACGACCTGGGCGGCGCCCACCTCGCCGTACGCCACCTGCTGGAGCACGGCTACGAGTACGTGGCCTGTCTGGGCGGTACGGCCGAGACGCCGGCCGTCGGCGACCCGGTCTCCGACCACGTCGAGGGCTGGCGGCGGGCCATGGCCGAGGCGGACGTCTCCACCGAGGGCCGCCTGTTCGAGGCGCCGTACAACCGCTACGACGCCTACCGGGTGGCCCTGGAGGTCCTCTCCGGCCCGCACCGGCCGCCCGCGATCTTCTGCTCCACCGACGACCAGGCGATCGGTGTGCTGCGGGCCGCGCGCGAGCTGCGCATCGACGTGCCCGGCGAGCTGGCGGTGGCCGGGTTCGACGACATCAAGGAAGCGGCGCTCGCCGACCCGCCGCTGACGACGGTCGCCTCGGACCGCTCGGCGATGGCCCGGGCGGCGGTGGACCTCGTCCTGGACGACGGGCTCCGGGTGGCGGGCTCACGGCGCGAGCGGCTGAAGACCTTCCCGTCCCGGCTGGTCGTGCGGACCAGCTGCGGCTGCGGCTGAGCCCTTCATGAAGGGCGGGTGAGAGCCCGTCCCGAGCGGCCAGAGGCATCTTTATATCGGGCAAACAAGCTTCTGCCGGGCTTCTCAGGGAGCACTCAGGAAGCTCTCATGGTGGCGGGGGAGGCTGTTTGTCATGACCGAGAGCATCCGCCGCAGCGGCGAGTACGACGAGTACGAGTACGGGAACCCCCAGGCTCCGCACGCTCAGCAGCACGCCTACTCCGCTCCCGCGAACCCCGAGTGGCCGCCCCCGCCGTCGTACCAGCCCCCGACGGCCACGGTGACGGCCCCGGACCCCGCGCCGCGCAAGAAGCGCACCCGCGGCCCGATCGGCCTGCTCGCCGCGGTGGCGATCGTCGCGGCCGCGGTCGGCGGCGGCACGGCCTACGCCTTCCAGGAGCTGACCGGCAAGGACACGGTCGCCTCGGCCGGCACCACCACCAACGTGGTGCCCACCAGCAAGAAGGGCAACGTCGCCGCCATCGCCTCCGCGGTCAGCCCGAGCGTGGTCGAGGTCCAGGCGACGCTCAGCAACGGCTCGTCCACCGGCTCCGGCGTGATCATCACCGGCAACGGCGAGATCGTCACCAACAACCACGTCATCTCCGGCGCCTCCTCGATCAAGGTGCGCACCAGCGACGGCAGGAGCTACCCGGCCGAGGTCGTCGGCACCGACAGCTCCAAGGACCTGGCGCTGATCAAGCTGAAGGGAGCTTCGGGCCTCAAGCCCGCCTCGCTCGGCAACTCCTCGTCCGTCCAGGTCGGTGACACGGTCGTCGCGATCGGCTCCCCCGAGGGCCTGACCGGCACCGTCACCAGCGGCATCGTCTCCGCGCTCAATCGTGACGTGACGGTCTCCACGGACGAGAACCAGGGCCAGAGCCAGGGCGGCGACGGACAGTGGCCGTTCCAGTTCGGCGGCCGCCAGTTCAACGGCGACACGGGCTCGTCCACCACGACCTACAAGGCGATCCAGACGGACGCCTCGCTGAACCCCGGCAACTCCGGCGGCGCGCTGATCGACGCGGCCGGCAATGTCATCGGGATCAACTCCGCGATGTACTCGTCGAGTTCGCAGTCCTCGTCCTCCTCGGGCGCGGGCAGCATCGGCCTCGGCTTCGCGATCCCCGTCAACACCGTCAAGTCCGACCTGGCCAAGTTGCGGGCGGGCTCCACCAGCTGAACGACTCACCAGGCATGTCAGGGAGTACGTCATGATCAAGCACGTTTCGCACCAGGACATGACCGGCACCGGTCCGGCCGCTCTCACCCTGGCCCTCGCGGTCGCGTACGAACTGCACGCGCCGGCCCCGGCACCTTCGCCGGCCCCGGCACCCCGTCCCGTCGAGGTCGCCCCCGTCCCCGAGCTGATGGGCCTGCGCCGCACCTCCGCCGACCGCCACCACCGCCGCAAGGTGCCACTGCGCCGCCTGAACACCACGGTCCGCGGCCTGGCGGCGCTCCAGGCCTAGCCCGGAGCGCTGCGTGCCCGACAGCGCGGAAACATGCGACGCTGAGAGACACTCCGTCCCCCGCCCCACCGCACCCGAGGAACCGCGAGCGATGAGTCCCGCCGAAGGCGACCGTGACCCCCTGCGCATCCTGATCGTCGACGACGAGCCCGCCGTCCGCGAGGCGCTCCAGCGCAGCCTCGCCTTCGAGGGGTACGACACCGAGGTCGCGGTCGACGGCGCGGACGCCCTGGAGAAGGCGACGGCCTACCGGCCCGACCTGCTCGTCCTGGACATCCAGATGCCCCGCATGGACGGCCTGACGGCGGCGCGCCGCATCCGGGGCGCCGGGGAGACGACCCCGATCCTGATGCTCACGGCCCGCGACACGGTCGGCGACCGGGTGACGGGACTGGACGCGGGGGCGGACGACTACCTGGTCAAGCCCTTCGAGCTGGACGAGCTCTTCGCCCGTATCCGGGCCCTCCTGCGCCGCAGCTCCTACGCGGCGGCGGTCTCCCCCGAGGCCCAGGAGGACGAGGCGCTGACCTTCGGAGACCTGCGCATGGACCTCGCGACACGGGAGGTCACGCGCGGTGAGCGGCGGGTGGAGCTGACCCGCACGGAGTTCACACTCCTGGAGATGTTCATGGCCCACCCCCGCCAGGTACTCACCCGCGAGCAGATCCTGAAGGCCGTGTGGGGCTTCGACTTCGAGCCCTCGTCGAACTCGCTGGACGTCTACGTCATGTACCTGCGCCGCAAGACGGAGGCCGGGGGCGAGCCGCGGCTCGTGCACACGGTCCGGGGCGTGGGGTATGTGCTGCGACAGGGTGGCGCGGAGTGAAGAAACTGGTACGCCGTTACCGGACACTGCCGATCCGGACGCGACTGGCGATGCTGGTCGCGGCGGCGGTGGCGTTCGCGGTGGCGGCGGTTTCGGTGACGTGTTGGTTCATCGTGCAGCGGAAGCTGTACGACCAGGCCGACAACGACCTGAGGAAGGCGGTGACCATGCCACGGCCGCAGCTGGAGGCACAGGTCACCGATGCCCTCACCGACTGCAGGCAGTCCCCGGAGTACCGGGGCGGCTGGCAGAACACCTACTCCCAGGTGGTCAAGCCGGACGGCAACGTCTGCCTCTTCGGCTCGTCGATAGGGCGCGTCAAGGTCTCCCAGACCGACCTGAGCGTGATCAAGAACGCCGGAACCGGCGATATCGTCTTCCACAACGGCACGGACTCGGACGGCAACGTGGTCCGTGTGCTGACCGTGCCGCTGACCCTGGCCGATCCGCTCAGCAACATCCGCAGCCACGCGGCCTTCGTCGCCGCCGTCCCGCTCAGGGGCACCGAGAAGACCCTCAACGACCTGGCCCTCATCCTCCTGCTCGTCTCCGGCATCGGAGTCATAGGAGCAGGCGCGGCCGGTCTCGCCGTGGCCCGGGCCGGCCTGCGCCCGGTCGACAAGCTCACCGAGGCGGTGGAGCACGTGGCCCGCACGGAGGACCTGGCCATCCGCATCCCGGTGGAGGACGACAGCGAGGACGAGGTGGCCCGCCTGTCCCGCTCCTTCAACTCGATGACCGCCTCGCTGGCCAGCTCCCGCGATCTCCAGCAGCAGCTGATCGCGGATGCCGGGCACGAACTCCGGACACCCCTGACATCGTTGCGGACCAACATCGAGCTGTTCACCCGCAGCGAGGAGACGGGCCGCCCGCTCCCCCCGGAGGACCGCAAGGCACTACTCGCCTCTGTAAAGGCCCAGATGACGGAACTGGCCTCCCTGATCGGCGACTTGCAGGAGCTGTCCCGCTCGGAGGGCCAGCGGGGTGAACGCGTCCAGGTGGTCTCCTTCCAGGACACCGTGGACGCCGCCCTGCGCCGGGCCCGCCTACGCGGCCCCGAGCTGACGATCAAGGCGGACCTGAAGCCCTGGTTCGTCCGGGCGGAGCCCTCCGCGCTGGAGCGGGCGATCGTCAACATCCTGGACAACGCGGTGAAGTTCAGCCCCGGGGGCGGCACGGTCGAGGTGCAGCTGATTGAGGGCGTGCTGACGGTCCGGGACCACGGCCCTGGCATCCCCGAGGACGAACTCCCGTACGTCTTCGACCGCTTCTGGCGCTCGCCGAGTGCGAGGGCCCTGCCGGGCTCGGGCCTGGGTCTGTCCATCGTGGCCCGTACGGTTCAGCAGGCGGGCGGCGAGGTGAGGCTGGCGCGAGCGGAGGGCGGCGGGACCGTGGCGACGGTACGGCTGCCGGGGGCGGCTACTCCTCCGCCGGAGACTCCGTAGGGGGTTCGGTGCCGAGCCAGAAGAGCTCTTCTACCGTGATCTGGGGATCTTCCGTCCGGCGTACGAAGACGTACTTCAGCCAGCCGTTTCCATAGTCGAAGAAGCAGATGTGACGGCCCTTCGGATCAGTGGACCGGTCTGGCCGTACCTTCATGTCATCGGGAAGGCCCGCATCGGTCTCGATGCCGCGGAAATAGGGGTCCTTGGCCGTGACCAGTTCGGCGCGCGCGGCGTAGACCATTTCCCGTACATGCTCAGGCAGCGCTTCCAGGGCAGCGCGAGCATCGAGCCGCCAGTCCATCTGCCAGGGCGGCCCCATGAACCCGTCGGTCACTCGCCGGGCTCCAGTTCTCGCACTCGGTAGTGGATCTTCGCTGCCTCTTCGAGGAGGGCCTTGGCCTCGTTGATGTCGGTGCACTCGTACGCAGCCCGGTGCTCAAGATCACGCACGTACGCGTCCAGCTTGGGGTCGCGGGCGATGGCGTACTGGCCCCACCAACGGACCATGAACGCGGGCACGGGGGTTACGTCGTATGCGTCAGCAATCGCCCACTTCCAGTGCTCGTCGAAGTCGGGGAGGAGCTCGGGCGTGTGCTTGGCGATGGCCTCGCGTAGCGCCTTCGGGTTGCGCTCGGGCATGGGAGGGACGCCAGGACCCGGCTCCGCAGCGTGGGCACTCATGCTCGCTGTCCTCCTTCGACGCGCCGCATCTACGACCATAACCGTCCCGCACCTTTGGCATCAGTAGTTCGTGACCTGCCCGACCGTTCGGCCGGAACGTCAACGGTGCCGGAGACATGGCTTCGAAGGTGGAACATCCGAGCGACGTCACCCGAAGGGGTAGACACCCGCCTCACCCTTGACCCCAGCCACGAACACGGACCAGGAAGAGGACGAGAAGAGCAGCGGGCGGGTCGACGGAACCTTGCTGTCGCGGACCGGCACGATGCCGGGGAAGCCGTCGGCGACCGCGACGCAGTTGTTGGCTCCCCCATCGCTGTAGCTCGACTTGCGCCACACGGCGGTGCTGAGATCGGGAGTCATGCGGACTCCTTCACACCGTGCACGAACGCGGACCAGGACGGCGCTCCGAAGACCAGCACGTGGCCCGACGGGATCTTGCTGTCCCGGACCGGGACCATGCCTGGATAGCCGTCGGTCACCTCGACACAGTTCGAGGCTCCCCCGTCGCTGTAAGACGACTTGCGCCACACGGCGGTGCTGAGGTCGGGGGTTCGGTTCATGATCTGCACTCCTCCAGAAGACGCTTGATGAACGCCGTCGACTCAGCCGGAGTCAGGGCCGCGTCCCTGACGAGATCGTAGGACAAGCGGTAGGACAGGACCTTGTCCGGATCGTCGATCAGCACGCCGGTTCCGTTGCCTTCCACGTAGGCAACGGGGTCGCCGGCTCGCTGCCACAGAAGGATCAGGTCGCTGCTCATGAGGTCGTGCACACCGGCCGTGTAGGGCAGTACCTGAAGAGCGACGTTCGGACGTTCCGCTGCGTCCACCAGATGCGACAGCTGGTCCGTCCACACCTTCACGTCGGGAACCGGGCGCCGCACCGCCCCCTCGTCCAGGATCACGCGCACGCTCGGCGCCGGGTCGCGGTACAGCAGTTCCTGCCGTCCCATGCGCAAGGCCACCTGCTCCTCGACTTCTTCGCCGTTGCCAGCCGTTGTCTGGCCTCCAGACAACCCTGACAACACAGCCCGGGCGTAGTCCTCGGTCTGCAACAGGCCCGGCACCCGCAGCTGGAACATCCACATGACCCGGGCCGTCGCCTCCAGATCCATGAACGCCTTGTACTTGTCCTTGACGACCTCCTTGCGGGCGTCACGCCACAGGCGAACCAGCAGGTCACCGGAGCCGTAGTACGTGTCCAGGTCCTCCATGACCGCTCGCTTCGAGAGGCGTTCCCCCTTCTCCAAGCGGAAGAGATAGCTCTTGTCGTACGACGTCTCCGCCGACAACTGCGCCAGCGTCTTGCCCGCCTTCTCCCGCAGAAACTTCAGCGTCCGCCCGAGCTCGGCACGCCTCGACTCCCGGTCCCCGTCAACGAGTTCGCCCATGTCACCCCTCGCCGTTGCCTGGCGCCCAGACAACGCCAGCCCTCTTCCGCAGCGTACGCGCAAGCAGTGACGATCGACGCACGAACGGTAATCACCGCTCGTCAAGCCCACCCTTTGCCGCTCAAGGAGCGCCGACGTGCGCGCACGTACCGCCGGATTCATCGAATCGCTACTGCTGCTGCTCATCCGGGCGTTGCTGCCCGCCCGGGGCCGTCATCGCGCGGTCCCGGCCCGACTGCCGTACCCGGCACGCCCGTTGACCACACGCACCGGCCGTCCGCCCGCCCTCGACGCACACCTCATCGACATCGCCTACGACACCCGGTTGGTGCGCCCGTACCTCCTCACCCCGGAGGTGGCCGCATGAGCACCGCACAAGAGCGGCCGAGGCCGGTCGACGGGCAGCTCCGCCTCCTGCCGTGGACCACCCCGGAGGGGAACCCCTGCTACCTCAGTACCGACAGCGGCCACAGCAGGCTCTCCCTGCTCGCGGACGACGTGGAAGCGGCCCAGCTGGACTCGGGCGAACAGGTGCTCCTCGGAGCCAGGGCCGTCCTGGCCGACGCCGGGGCGGGCGAACGCGCGGTGCGCTTCGCGCTCACCAGGGCCGTGGAGTCACTGAGCGAGGCGCTGCGCATCGCGGTCAGCCGAGGGCGGCGGATCCCCGGAAACGACCTCTGACCTGGCCTTGGAGGGGGTGCTCACCCGCTCGGATGCGCTCGACGAGAAAATGATCAGGAGGGTGTGCATGGTGATCACATGAACACTTCACCTCAGCGCAAGAAGACCGTCGCTTTCCGGATTCCGCGAGCGTTCGCGGTGTGTGCCGCCGTAGGCATCACTTGTGCGGCGGGGATGGCAACTGCCACCTCCGCCGTGGCCGCGGCGCCGGCCACGCACGTCGCCACGAAGGCCGCCCCGGCCTGGAGCCACGGCGGTGACGGCGGCAGCAACAACGACGCCAACAAGTGCGCCAACGGCCTCCTCGACCTCCTCAACTTCTGCAACTGACCGACAACCGGCGGCAGTTCCTGCCCGCCGACCGCACCACCACGCATTGAAGAAAACCATCCATCCACCCACCCCAGGGCGGTCAGGAACAGAGGCAGACCCCCTCTTCCTGACCGCCCTGCCGACTTACAACCGAAGGCCTGCGCCCAACTCCGGCCGGGGCGGCAACCTTTCCGCGTGGGGCAGCGACTGCAACGGCAGTCCATCCCCCGCACGGAACGGAGACCGGCATGAGCGAGCACCGCAGAACGGCCGCCAAGCCACGCGACCGCCGACGGGTTCGCCTCCGTCAACGCCCTCGGGCAGAAGGGGACTTACTCCGCCGGTTTCGTCACGGCCCCTTCGACCGCCGCGAACCGCAAGGGCCTCCTGATCAACGCCTCCACGGTGAGCGGCAGCGTCTCCGACCGGAGCTTCTCCCTCGGGCGCCCCTGGCGCGCGGGCGGCGACGCCACCCTCGACCCGCAGACCACGGTCCGCAACACCACCCTGAGCACCGCCGTCAAGTCCACCCCCTGGACGGACATGGGCGGCTTCTCCTGGAAGAGCGACCGGTTCGCCGAGTACAGAACAGCGGGGCGGGCGCGGGCAGCGCGAGCGGTGACCGGCCTCAGCTGACCGACGCCCAGGCCTCGAACCAGGAGGTCGCCGACTGGCTGGGCGGCTGGACGCCGACCGCCTCCTGACCTCCCGGGTACGGGGTCTACCCTCTCCTCAGTCGCGCACCCGTTCGGTGCGCCGGGGGAGGGGCTTCCGTGACTTCCATGGACGAGGGCGGGCTGGTTCGGGAGTACCGCAAGCGGCGCAGACGGCCCGGACAGGTCCTGATCCTGCCGGTCATCCTGCTGGGCAACGCCGTGCTGCAGACGGTCCGCCCCCATGACGGCATGCCCGGGTGGTGGGCTCCCACGGCGCTGGGGCTCCTGCTGGCGGCCTGTGTCTGGCGCGCCCTGCTCGAATGGCGGGCGCGTACCTGGGTGACGGCCGAGGGGATCACCCGGCAGGGGCCCGTACGATTGCGCAGCTGGGCCTGGTCCGACATCTACGACATCCGGCTGGAGCACGGCGGCGGCGATGCCGTCAACGCCGCTCCCCGGTGGCCGGCCTATGTGTACGACCACGAAGGGCGCCGCTTCCGGATCCCGCACCTCGACGAGATGCAGCTGGACGATCCCTACGCCGAGGTCGCCGCCCTGCGTCACGCCGCCTGGCAGCACGGGTGGAGCAGCTGGGAACAGCGCCCCGAGGTCGAGGAACGCATCCTGCGCCGTGCCGGGCAGCGCAAGGGGTGGCGGTGGGCGAGCATCGGCGCGGTGATCGTCCTGGCCGCCATGGCCGTGGTCGCGGTGGCGGAGGCCGCCGTCGGAACCCCGGTCGACCTGCTCCTGCAACTCGTCGGCGTGCCCCTGGCCGCCTTCGCCGTACTGGGCATCGCACTGAGTACCTACTGGGCCACCCATCACCCACGCCCGCAGAACCGGCCCTGGTGACGAGCGGACTACCAGCGCAGGATCATCGTGTCGTCCGCCCCCGGTGCCGTTTGCACGATCGCCTCCGGTGGCGGCGACACCAGCCGCGCGTAGGCGCCGCCCCGCGCGAGGAGTTCCCCGTGCGTCCCCGTCTCCACCAGGCGGCCGCCGACCACGACGAGGATGCGGTCGGCGTCGGGGGCGAGGGTCAGGTCGTGGGTGATCACGATGGTCCGGCCGGGCCGCCCCGATACCCTCGTACGCATGAGCAGCGACGACGCCGTACAGCCCTTCCCCTCCCGCTCCATCGAGACCTACGCCGAGCTCGGCCCGGGCCAGGCCGAGGCCGTGCTCGCACTGCTCGCCGAGGCCGCCCGCGTGGACGGGCAGCAGCCGGTGTCCGAGCAGGGGCGCCTGCAACTGCGCAGGGGTGCCCGCGCGGGCGTGTCGCATCTGCTGCTGACCGTCGGAGACGAACTCGTCGGCTATGCCCAGCTGGAGGACACCGACCCGGTGGAGGCACCGGCCGCCGAACTGGTCGTCGACCCGGCGCACCGCGGGCACGGACACGGGCGGGCGCTGGGCTCGGCGCTGCTCGCCGCCTCGGGCAAGCGGCTGCGGGTGTGGGCGCACGGCGGGCACTCCGCCGCCCGGCACCTCTCCCAGGTGCTGGGGCTGACCCTGTTCCGTGAACTGCGCCAGATGCGGCGGCCGTTGACCGGCCTGGAGCTGCCCGACCCGGTGCTGCCGGAGGGCGTGAGCGTGCGCGCCTTCGTGCCCGGCAAGGACGACACGGCCTGGCTCGCGGTCAACGCGGCCGCCTTCGCGCACCACCCCGAGCAGGGCTCGCTGACCCAGCGCGACCTGGACGACCGCAAGGCCGAGCCGTGGTTCGACCCGGCCGGGTTCTTCCTCGCCGAGCGGGCCGGGGAACTGGTCGGCTTCCACTGGACCAAGGTGCACGCCGAGGAGGGGCTCGGCGAGGTGTACGTGCTCGGGGTCCGGCCGGGCGAGCAGGGCGGCGGCCTCGGCAAGGCCCTGACCACGATCGGCCTGCGCCATCTGGCCGGGCTGGGCCTGCCGTCGGCCATGCTCTATGTGGACGCCGACAACAATGCGGCGGTCTCGGTGTACGAGCGGCTGGGGTTCACCACGCACGAGACCGACCTGATGTACCGCACCGAGACGTGACATAGACCGAGGTCAGGGGCGGTCGCCCGGACGGCCGCCGCCCGGGGGCGGAGCGGCCCGCCGTTTTCGCGGCGCGTACGCCTTCGGGCCGCCCCCCGATATCCCGCACGTCATGTCTCCGTAACCATCGATTCAGACGGGCTTGCGACGCTCTGCCAATGAAGCCCGCCGTGCCAGAGCCTTCGCCGCCCCCCGGGTGGCCCGTGAGGAACGGGTTCGTGTCGCTCCCGCCCGCACGTTCCGACGCGCCTGTCTCGCCCCTGGCGCGGAAGAATGGGGTCATGAGTCAGCAAGACACCCAGGCAGAGGTCCAGCACCCGCAGCCCTCCGTGGGCTCCATAGCCGCGCACCGGCCGCACACCGTCGCAGCGAACGTCTCCGACCTGGAGCCCGACATCGATGCCGACCTCGACGCGTACGAGGAGGCACCGAACGAGGGTGCACCGCTGCCGCAGGGCCGCTTCCTCGACCGGGAGCGCAGCTGGCTCGCGTTCAACGAGCGCGTCCTGGAGCTGGCCGAGGACCCGAACACGCCGCTGCTGGAGCGCGCGAACTTCCTCGCGATCTTCGCCAGCAACCTGGACGAGTTCTTCATGGTCCGGGTGGCCGGCCTGAAGCGCCGCATCGCGACCGGGGTCGCCACCCGGTCCGCCTCCGGCCTCCAGCCCCGCGAGGTGCTGGAGATGATCTGGGCCCGCTCGCGCGAGCTCATGGCCCGGCACGCCGCCTGCTACCACGAGGACGTCGCCCCCGCACTCGCGGAGGAGGGCATCCACCTGGTCCGCTGGAGCGAGCTGACCGACAAGGAGCAGGCACGGCTCTTCACGCTGTTCCGGCACCAGATCTTCCCGGTCCTCACCCCGCTGGCCGTGGACCCCGCGCACCCGTTCCCGTACATCTCCGGCCTGTCCCTGAACCTGGCCGTCGTCGTACGCAACCCGGTCAGCAACCACAAGCACTTCGCGCGCGTGAAGGTACCGCCGCTGCTGTCCCGCTTCCTGGAGGCCGCGCCCGGCCGGTACGTCCCGCTGGAGGACGTCATAGCCGCGCACCTGGAGGAACTGTTCCCGGGCATGGAGGTGGTGGAGCACCACGCCTTCCGCCTGACCAGGAACGAGGACCTGGAGGTCGAGGAGGACGACGCCGAGAACCTGCTCCAGGCCCTGGAGAAGGAACTCATGCGGCGCCGCTTCGGGCCGCCGGTGCGCCTGGAGGTCGAGGAGTCCATCGACCGCGAGGTGCTCGACCTGCTGGTGCGCGAGCTGAAGATCTCCGAGGCCGAGGTGTACCCGCTGCCGGGCCCCCTGGACCTCACCGGCCTCTTCCGCATCGCCGGCATCGACCGCCCCGAGCTCAAGTACCCGAAGTTCATCGCGGGCACCCACCGCGACCTCGCCGAGGTCGAGTCGGCGTCCGCGCCCGACATCTTCGCGGCCCTGCGCAGCCGGGACGTCCTGCTGCACCACCCGTACGACTCGTTCTCGACGTCCGTGCAGGCCTTCGTGGAGCAGGCGGCCGAGGACCCGGACGTCCTCGCGATCAAGCAGACCCTGTACCGGACCTCCGGCGACTCCCCGATAGTCAACGCGCTCATCGACGCCGCCGAGGCCGGCAAGCAGGTCCTCGTCCTGGTCGAGATCAAGGCCCGCTTCGACGAGCACGCCAACATCAAGTGGGCCAAGCGGCTGGAGGAGGCCGGCTGCCACGTCGTCTACGGCCTGGTCGGTCTGAAGACCCACTGCAAGCTGTCCCTGGTGGTCCGCCAGGAGGGCGACACGCTGCGGCGCTACAGCCACGTCGGCACGGGCAACTACCACCCGAAGACGGCGCGCCTGTACGAGGACCTCGGCCTGCTCACCGCCGACCCCCAGGTCGGCGCCGACCTCTCCGACCTCTTCAACCGCCTCTCCGGCTACTCGCGGCGCGAGACCTATCGCCGCCTCCTGGTCGCCCCCAAGTCCCTGCGGGACGGCCTGATCTCCCGGATCAACAAGGAGACCCAGCACCACCGCGCGGGCCGCCCGGCCTTCGTCCGCATCAAGGTCAACTCGATCGTCGACGAGGCGCTCATCGACGCCTGCTACCGGGCGTCCCAGGCGGGCGTGCCGGTCGACATCTGGGTACGGGGCATCTGCGCCGTCCGCCCCGGCGTCGCGGGCCTGTCGGAGAACGTCCGGGTCCGCTCGATCCTCGGCCGGTTCCTCGAACACTCCCGGGTGTTCGCCTTCGGCAACGGCGGCGAACCCGAGGTGTGGATCGGCAGCGCCGACATGATGCACCGCAACCTCGACCGCCGGATAGAGGCCCTGGTCCGGGTCACCGACCCCGGCCACCGGGCGGCCCTGAACCGGCTGCTCGACACCGGCATGTCCGACAGCACCGCCTCCTGGCACCTCGGCCCCGACGGCGAGTGGACCCGGCAGGCGACCGACGCCGACGGACAGCCCCTGCGCAACGTTCAGGAGATGCTCATAGACGCCCGGAGGCGCCGGCGTGGCAACGCAACACCTTGACCCGACGGACCCCACGGCCGGGGCGGTGACGGGGGAGGCCCTCGCGGGCTACCTGCGCGCCCAGGCCACGGAGTTCCTCCGCGCACTGCGCCTGCACCGGGAGACGGGTGGCGGCCCGGCCGCGAACGGCGCCGAGGAGTCCGTCGACGCGGCCCGGGCCCTGCGCCGCTCGGCCCGCCGCATCAGCGCCAGCCTGCACACGTTCCGCCCGCTCCTCGACACCGACTGGTCGGAGGAGATGCGCCCGGAACTGGCGTGGCTGTCGGGCACGCTGGGCCTTGAGCACGCGTACGAGTCCCGCCTGGAACGGCTGCTGCTGGCGCTGCACCGGCTGTCGGGGGCGACGGTGTTTCCGGGGCAGGCAGTGAGCGACGCGACCGTGGGCCGGGCCGACACAGCCGCCGTAGCTGCGGGCAGTCGTGCCGCCGGGGCGGCACGGGTGGGCGCAGCGGCACCTTCGAACGCCGGTGGCCCTGCCCGCCAGACGGCAACCCCGGATCGCGGCAACCTCACCGTAGGCGCGGCAAAAGCGGGCGCCCTGCTGGAACGCCAGCTCACCCTCGCCCGGACCCGCGCCCACTCGACCGCCCTCCAGGCCCTCGGCTCCTCCCGCTTCCACGCGGTCGCCGACAAGGTCGCCGTACTCGCCAGCGAAGTCCCCCTCACCCCCGCCGCCCCCACCACCGACCTGCGCCCTGCGGCCGCCGCCGCCGAGGAGCGCCTCACGGACGCCGTCGCCGCCCTCCCCCTGGTCACCGCCGGCCACCCCTACAACGCGGAGGCCCTGGTCCACGGCCTGTCCCCGGACCCGTCCCCGCACCCCCAGGACGGCCCCTGGCACCAGGTTCGCCTGCTGCTGCGCCTGCACCGGTACGCCCGCGAGGTGCTGTTCGAAGCCAACGCACCGGTGGACCCACGGCTGTTGACGGCGGGCCAGGCCCTGAACCGTCACCGGGACGCCTCGGAGGCGGCGGCAGCGGCCGCACAGGCGGCCCGTACGCCCCGTATCGCCCCGGCGACCGCGTACGCCCTCGGCGTGCTCCACGCCGACCAGCGGCACGAGGTGGAGGCGGCCAGGTTCGCCTTCCAGCAGGCGTGGCAGAAGCAGACGGTCAGCGCACCCTGAACCCTCCCGAGGAGGCGGTGTGAACGACACCACGGTCCAGGCGGCGGGCTGCGTGCTGTGGCGCCGCTCGCCGGTGGCAGGCGGGCTGGAGATCTGCCTGGTCCACCGGCCGAAGTACGACGACTGGTCGCACCCGAAAGGCAAGCTCAAGCGGGGCGAGGACCCGCTCGCCGGGGCCCTGCGCGAGGTCGCGGAGGAGACGGGGTACGAGGCCGAGCCCGGCCCCGAGCTGCCGACCATGCACTATCTCGCGGGCGGCCGCCCGAAGCAGGTGCGCTACTGGGCGGCCGAAGCGACAGGGGGCCACTTCACCCCGAACACCGAAGTGGACCGCATCCTCTGGCTCTCCCCCACCGCGGCCCGGATCCGGCTGACCCAGCCCCGCGACCGCGACCTCGTGGACGCCCTCGTCCGCCCCATCGAACACAGATGAGCCCACAGGCCCTTCACGGGCCCGGCGCGTGCCCCTCCGCGTCCGCATCCGGCGGGCAGCCGCCCCAACCAGGTACACAACCGGGCGGCCGAAGCGACAGAGGGCCACTTCACCCCCAACACCGAAGTGGACCGCATCCTCTGGCTCTCCCCCACCGCGGCCCGGATCCGGCTGACCCAGCCCCGCGACCGCGACCTCGTGGACGCCCTCGTCCGCCCCATCGAACACAGATGAGCCCACAGGCCCTTCACGGGCCCGGCGCGTGCCCCTCCGCGTCCGTGCGGGCCTGGCTGCGGGCCCGGCGGGCGGGACCGCGCCAGCCGCAGATACAGCGGGCCACACAGAAACGGCCCTGCTCGGTCGTCGTCGTGAGGTGCTCCTGCCCCTGCCGGGCTCGCTCCGGCCCCTCCTGCTGCGCCACGGTGACAACGTTACCGACCCCGCGGTTAAAGGGTTTGTATGGCCTTTCCCCGCCTTCGGTACGGCCGGCGCGGCGCGTGACGGCACCCCCTACTCGTCGTTAACCGAAACGACAGGGGGCCCGTTGACGGACGTACCGGCTGGGGGTAGGCAGGCGATGGATCGGCGGCAGCACAGGCGCGCGGGCAGAACGGTCGTCGCGGTGGGGATCATGATCGGGCTCGGGGCGGGCGCCACAGGGTGTTCCGGCCTCGGGGCGGCGGCGGAGGGCGTGAGCGGCGCCGGCGGTGATCCGGTGGTCACCCTGCACCGGGCCGCCGACATCCTGCGCGTGGCGGGCACTTCCAAGGCCACCACCTCCATGGAGATGGCGACCGGCGGCACCCGGGTCACCATCCGCGGCAAGGGCGTCTACGACTACCGGCATCTGATCGGCCGGCTGACCGTCGTGCTGCCGGAGGATCCCGCGGGCACCTCCGAGCACCGGCCCATCACCGAACTCCTTGCCCCGGGCGCCCTGTTCATGAAGAACCGGGGCGCGGGGGTGCCCGCCGACAAGTGGGTGCGGGTGGAGACCGCGAGCCTGTCCGACGGCAACCTCGTCACCGGCGGCGCGACCGACCCGTACGCCGCCGCCGAGGTGCTGCGCGGGACCCGTACGGCCTCCTACGTGGGGGAGACCGAGGTCGCCGGGACACCGGTGCGGCACTACCGGGGCACCGCGGATCTGACGAGCGCGGCGAGCTCCGCCTCGGCGGACAACAAGGCGGCCTTGCGGGCGGCGGCGAAAGGGTTCGCCACGGCCGAGGTTCCGTTCGATGCCTATCTGGACGAGCAGGGCCGCATCCGCAAGCTGCGCCAGCGCTTCAGCTTCGTCAACGGCCGGGAGAAGACCGCCGTGGCGGTCGCCTCGACCACACTGCTCTACGACTTCGGCGCCCCCGTGGACGTACGCCTGCCGCGTCCGCAGGACATCTACGCGGGCCGGATCGCCGAGGGTGAGGGCAGGAACGGGGGCGGGAACCCGGCTGCGCACTAGTCCGGGACACCACCCTCGAACTAGCCCGTCCGTGCCATGCGCGGTGTGTAGACCACTGCCTACCCTAGGAAGCGGTGACGGCAGAGAAGAGGTGATGCAACGTGGCTCCGGTCGGCGGTACGGCAGTTCAGGACCACGTGGCCCTCGCCGAGATCGAGCTCTGCGGAGAGCTGATCATCGCCGCCTCGGCCGCCGAGGACCGGCTCAGTCTGGAGAGCATCGACGAGGTGCTGCGGGTGGCCGAGGAGCGGGCATCCGCCGAGGTCTGATCAGGTGCGCAGCAGGCGGCCGATCGCCTTCGTGGCCTCCTCCACCTTCGCGTCGACCTCGTCGCCGCCCTTGAGGGCCGCGTCGGCGACACAGTGCCGCAGGTGCTCCTCCAGCAGCTGCAGGGCGAAGGACTGCAGGGCCTTGGTGGAGGCGGAGACCTGGGTGAGTATGTCGATGCAGTAGGTGTCCTCGTCGACCATGCGCTGCAGGCCGCGGATCTGGCCCTCGATCCGGCGCAGCCGCTTGAGGTGCTCGTCCTTCTGCTTGTGGTAACCGTGCGTGGCGCCGGCCTCGGTCGTCGTCATCGCGGGCCTCCATCTCGGGACGGGCTGCCGATATATACCCCTGGTGGGTATATGGTACCGAACTTTGCTGGGTAAAGGGCCCTTGGTACGCCCCCGTGCTGATCACTGTGCCCGATGGGCGACACTGGGGGACGGCCCGATAGCCGTGGCCGGATGATGCGCCTAGCATCAGCCTGACCGAAACCGAAGCACCCCGAGGACCACACGTGCGCTTTCGTCTGACCCCCAGGGAGACGAGCTTCTACGACATGTTCGCCGCTTCCGCGGACAACATCGTCACGGGCTCGAAACTCCTGATGGAACTGCTCGGGGCGGACGCCTCTGCCCGGGCCGAGATCGCAGAGCGTATGCGGGCCGCGGAACACGCAGGTGACGACGCCACGCACGCGATCTTCCACCAGCTGAACTCCTCGTTCATCACGCCGTTCGACCGCGAGGACATCTACTCCCTCGCCGGATCCCTGGACGACATCATGGACTTCATGGAGGAGGCCGTCGACCTGGTCGTCCTCTACAACGTGGAGGAACTGCCCAAGGGCGTCGAGCAGCAGATCGAGGTGCTCGCCCGGGCTGCCGAGCTGACGGCGGAGGCGATGCCGAACCTCCGCACGATGGACAACCTGACCGAGTACTGGATCGAGGTCAACCGGCTGGAGAACCAGGCGGACCAGATCCACCGCAAGCTGCTGGCCCAGCTCTTCAACGGCAAGTACGACGCGATCGAGGTGCTGAAGCTCAAGCAGATCGTGGACGTCCTGGAAGAGGCGGCGGACGCGTTCGAGCACGTGGCGAACACGGTGGAGACCATCGCCGTCAAGGAGTCCTGAGGCGTCGATGGACACCTTCGCCCTGGTCGTGACCATCGCGGTCGCGCTCTTCTTCACGTACACGAACGGCTTCCACGACTCCGCGAACGCGATCGCGACCTCGGTGTCGACGCGGGCCCTGACCCCGCGGGCGGCGCTCGCCATGGCCGCAGCGATGAACCTCCTGGGCGCCTTCCTGGGCTCCGGGGTCGCCAAGACGGTCAGCGAGGGTCTGATCGAGACGCCCCAGGGGTCGAAGGGGATGGGCATCCTCTTCTCCGCCCTCCTCGGCGCGATCATCTGGAACCTGGTCACCTGGTACTTCGGCCTGCCCTCCTCGTCCTCGCACGCCCTCTTCGGCGGCCTGGTGGGCGCGGCGCTCGCGGGCGGCACGACGGTGCTCTGGAACGGCGTCCTCGACAAGGTCGTCATCCCGATGTTCGTCTCGCCGGTCGTCGGCCTGCTCGTCGGCTACCTGGTGATGACGGCCATCCTGTGGCTGTTCCGCCGGTCCAACCCGCACAAGGCCAAGCGGGGCTTCCGCATCGCCCAGACCGTCTCGGCGGCCGGCATGGCCCTCGGTCACGGTCTCCAGGACGCCCAGAAGACGATGGGCGTCGTGGTGATGGCACTGGTGATTTCCGGCCACGAGACGTACGGCGACCCGATCCCGGTCTGGGTGAAGATCGTCTGCGCGCTGATGCTGTCGCTGGGCACCTACGCGGGCGGCTGGCGCATCATGCGCACGCTGGGCCGCAAGATCATCGAACTCGACCCCCCGCAGGGTTTCGCCGCCGAGACCACCGGCGCGTCGATCATGTTCACCACGGCCTACCTCTTCAAGGCGCCGATCTCCACCACCCATGTGATCACCTCGGCGATCATGGGCGTGGGCGCGACCAAGCGGGTCAACGCCGTCCGCTGGGGCGTGGCCAAGAACATCGTCATGGGCTGGTTCATCACCATGCCGGCGGCCGCCCTGGTCGCGGCCCTGGCCTACGGGATCGTGAACCTCACGGTGCTGTAGCGGCCGCCTCGAGATGCGGTAGTCGGCGCCGTGACAAGACTGGACATATGACTACCAAGGCACTCCTCGAAGGCGGGCCGGACGATCTGGCGGGCACCACCGTGACGATCGTTCCCCCCGGCCAAGAGCTGAAGATCCCGCACACCGGTGGCTACGAGCACTACAAGGTCACCTCGCGCCACGAGGACACCGAGGAGGGACGGATGATCGTCTTCCAGTGGTGGGAACGGACCGAAGTAGCCGAATGAACGACGCGGGCCCGCCCCCGGGAGCCAGGGGCGGGCCCTTTTGCGTCCTCGCGATGGCACCGCCATGCAGCACCGCGAGGGGTTCTGGAGGAGAACTACCGCCGGCTCAGCCGAAGCGGCCGGAGATGTAGTCCTCCGTGGCCTGGACCGAGGGGTTCGAGAAGATCCGCTCGGTGTCGTCGATCTCGATCAGCCGGCCCGGCTGCCCGACCGCGGACAGGTTGAAGAACGCCGTACGGTCCGAGACACGGGCCGCCTGCTGCATGTTGTGCGTCACGATGACGATCGTGAACCGTTCCTTCAGCTCACCGATCAGGTCCTCGATCGCCAGCGTCGAGATCGGGTCCAGGGCCGAGCAGGGCTCGTCCATGAGCAGCACCTTCGGCTCGACGGCGATCGCCCGCGCGATGCACAGCCGCTGCTGCTGACCACCCGAGAGACCCGAGCCGGGCTTGTTCAGCCGGTCCTTGACCTCGTTCCAGAGGTTCGCGCCCTTGAGGGACTTCTCGACGATGTCGCTGAGCTCGGACTTCTTGTAGCTGCCGTTCAGGCGCAGGCCCGCGGCCACGTTCTCGAAGATCGACATCGTGGGGAACGGGTTCGGGCGCTGGAAGACCATGCCCACCTCGCGCCGCACCGACACCGGGTCGACACCGGTGCCGTAGAGGTCCTCGTCGTCCAGGAGCACCTTGCCCTCGACGCGGCCGCCGGGGGTGACCTCGTGCATACGGTTCAGCGTGCGCAGGAACGTCGACTTGCCGCAGCCGGAGGGGCCGATGAACGCCGTCACCGAGCGCGGCTCGACGGTCATCGAGATGTCTTCGATCGCCTTGTGGGAGCCGTAGTAGGCGGTGAGTCCGCTTACGTCGATTCGCTTGGCCATGTCTACTTCACTTCCAGAATTTCAGGCTCGGTCGCTGTATGGCCGCGTCAGCGACCGGTCTTCGGG
Organism: Streptomyces cellostaticus; assembly: GCF_001513965.1. Lineage (GTDB taxonomy): Bacteria > Actinomycetota > Actinomycetes > Streptomycetales > Streptomycetaceae > Streptomyces > Streptomyces cellostaticus. Next base: position 143,913 of record NZ_KQ948034.1, read on the forward strand.
GCCTTCCAGCGGGCGATACCGCGGGCCACCAGGTTCAGGATCATCACGAAGGCGATCAGCGTGAGGGACGCCGCCCAGGCGCGGTCGTAGGCCGCGTTGGCGCCGGCGCTCTGCGAATACTGCTGATAGATGTACAGCGGCAGCGACGCCTGCGCACCCTCGAAGGGGTTGTTGTTGATGAACGGGTTGCCGAACACCAGCAGCAGCACCGGCGCCGTCTCGCCCGCGATACGGGCGATGGCCAGCATGATGCCGGTGGTGATGCCGCCGATGGAGGTCGGCAGGACCACCTTCAGGATGGTCCGCCACTTCGGCACGCCGAGCGCCAGCGAGGCCTCGCGCAGCTCGTTCGGAACGAGCTTGAGCATCTCCTCGGTGGAGCGGACGACGACCGGCATCATCAGGATGGCCAGGGCCAGCGAACCGGCGAAGCCGAACGGCTGCATCTTGAAGATGAGCATCAGGCTGAGGATGAACAGACCCGCGACGATCGACGGGATACCCGTCATGACGTCGACGAAGAAGGTGACCGCCGACGCGAGGCGGCCGCGCCCGTACTCCACCAGGTAGATCGCGGTCATCACGCCGATCGGGGCGCCGATCAGGGTGGCGAGGCCGACCTGCTCCAGGCTGCCGATGATGGCGTGGTAGATGCCGCCGCCCGGCTCGGAGTCGGCGACGACGCCCATGGAGTGGGTGAGGAAGTAGAGGTTCAGGACCTTCACGCCGCGGGAGATGGTCACCCAGACCAGGGAGACCAGCGGGACGACGGCGATCAGGAAGGCGACCCACACGAGCGAGGTGGCGACCCGGTCCTTGGCCTGGCGGCGGCCCTCCACGCGGGCGGCGATGCCGTAGGTGCCGAGGATGAAGAGGACCGCGGCGATCAGGCCCCACTGGACCTTGGTCAGCCCGCCGGCCAGGCCGATGGCGATCGCCAGCACGATCGAGCCGCCGGCGATGGCCCAGGGCGACCATTTCGGGAGGCTGGCGGCCCGCAGCGTGCTGGGGCGCTTGTCGGTGACGGCTGCGGTGCTCATGCGTTGGCCCCCGAGTACTCCTTGCGGCGGGCGATGATCGCGCGGGCCGCGCCGTTGACCAGCAGCGTGATGACGAAGAGCACCAGACCGGAGGCGATCAGCGCGTCCCGGCCCTGCTCGGTGGCCTCACCGAACTTGCTGGCGATGTTCTGGGCGAAGGTGCCGCCGCCCGGGTCGAGCAGGCTGGCCTGGATGTCGTAGCTCGGGGAGAGCACGGTGGCCACGGCCATCGTCTCGCCGAGGGCGCGGCCGAGGCCGAGCATCGAGGCGGAGATCACGCCGGAGCGGCCGAAGGGCAGCACCGCCATGCGGACGACCTCCCAGCGGGTGGCGCCGAGGGCCAGGGCGGCCTCCTCGTGCATCCGCGGGACCTGGCGGAAGACCTCGCGGCTCACGTTGGTGATGATCGGCAGGATCATGATCGCCAGCAGGATGCCGACGGTGAGCATCGCGCGGGGGGCGCCGCCGTCCCAGGAGAAGATGCCGGTCCAGCCGAGGTAATCGTTCAGCCAGCCGTACAGGCCCTGCATGTGCGGGACGAGGATCAGGGCGCCCCACAGGCCGTAGACGATGGACGGCACCGCGGCGAGCAGGTCGATCACGTAGGCGATCGGACCGCTCAGCTTGCGCGGGGCGTAGTGGGTGAGGAACAGCGCGATCGCGACGGCGACCGGGACCGCGAGGGCCATGGCGATGATCGAGGAGACGATCGTGCCGAAGGCCAGCACCGCGATGCCGAAGCTCGGCGGCGTGAGGTTGGTGTTCCACTCGAAGGTGGTCAGGAAGTTGCCGTGGTCCTTGCTGATCGCGAGGGAGGCACGGTAGGTGAGGAAGACCGCGATCGCGGCCATGACCACCAGCAGCAGGATGCCGGAGCCACGGGAAAGGCCGAGGAAGATGCGGTCGCCGGGGCGGGTCGCGCCACGGCTGTTGCTCTTCAGCCGGGCCACGTCCGGCTCGGGCGTGGGGGGAGGTGCGTCAGTAGTCTGCGTCGATATGTCCATCGGGGATCTCCGGTCTGCGGAGCCGCTGGGTGAGCGGCTCGATGGAGCCGCTCCCTTTCGCGGTGACGGCTCCGGGCGGCGGTGCACCGGACGGTGCGGCCCGGGTCCGGGAGGAACCGGGCCGCACTCTCGGATCAGGTCAGCTCAGGCCGGCAATGGTGGTGCGGACCTTGGCGATGATCTCGGAGGGGATGGGAGCGTAGTCGTTCTCCGACAGGACCTTCTGACCGTCCTCGCTGGCGATGTAGGTCAGGAAGGCCTTGGTGGCGGGCAGGGTGTCCGCCTTGTTGCCCTTGTCGCAGACGATCTCGTACGTCACCAGGGTGATCGGGTAGGCACCCTCGGCCTTGGTCTTGTAGTCGAGCTTCAGCGTCAGGTCGCTGCCGGTGCCGACGACCTTGGCGGCCGCGATGTCGGCGGTGGCGGAGTCGGTGGAGGGCTTCACCGGGGCCTTGGCGCCGGTGTCGATCGAGACGGTGTTGATGTCCTTGGCGTAGGACAGCTCGAAGTAGCCGATCGCGCCGGAGTTCTGCTTGACGCCCTGGGCCACACCGGCGGAGCCGGAGGCCGCCTGGCCGCCCTGCGCCTGCCAGGCCTTGCCGCCGGAGTACTTCCAGTTGTCCGGGGTGGTGGCGATCAGGTACTTGGTGAAGTTGTCCGTGGTACCGGAGTCCTCGGAGCGGTGGAAGGCCTGGATCTTCAGGTCGGGGAGCTTCGCCTTGGGGTTCAGCTTCGCGATCGCCGGGTCGTTCCAGTTCTTGATCTTGCTGTCGAAGATCTTGGCGATCGTCGGGGCGTCCAGGACCAGGTTGTCGACACCCGGGACGTTGTAGCCGAGGGCGATCGGGCCGCCGACCATCGGGAGGTCGATGCCCTGGCCGCCGGAGCAGACCTTCTTGGAGGCGGCGACCTCTTCGGGCTTCAGCGCGGAGTCCGAACCGGCGAACGCGATCTGGCCCTGGTTGAAGGAGGTGACACCGGCACCGGAGCCGGCACCCTTGTAGTTGATCTGCACGCCACAGGCCTGGGAGAAGTTCTTGACCCAGGCGTCGATGGCGTTCTTCTGCGCGGAGGAGCCGTCTGCCAGGAGCTGACCCTTGGCGTTGTCGCACTTGATCGAGCCGGCGCTGGTGGAGGACGACGAGTTGTCCGTCGTCTTCTTGCCCGTGTCGTCGGAGCCGCACGCCGTCAGGGCCAGGGCGCCGGAGACGGCGATCGCACCGAGAGAGAGGGCGCGCAGCCGGTTCTTGCGCTGAAGCTTCACTGTCGGGAGTTCCTTCCTGGAGCCGCCGCTGTCGGCGGCGTGCGAGGAGTAAGTGCGCGAGCGCATCGAAGGCCGCACTCCGCACCGTGCACGGCCGAAATTAGGCAGAACAGGTGAAGCCGCCGATGGCCGGAAGTGAACGGGGGGTGAACCCCTGCCGTCGGCCTGGTTAGGTCACGGAATGCTTACGGGGAGGGCACATGGAGGTTCCGACGGCCGGGTTACACGGACACGTATTCGACGTTCGTTCGCCCGTCCCGGGAACCCTTGTGCGCATGCCGTCGTCTCGTCCCAGGAGAGGCGAGGAAAGGCGACGGACATGGAACGGCGAACGTTCATATCGGGCGGCGCGGCCGCACTGGCGGCTACCGCGCTCACGGGGTGCAGTTCTCGCTCGGGCACGTCCGCCGGGTCCTCGGCGCACGCTCTCTCATCCTCCGGTACGGCACTGAAGACCACCAGTCAGGCCGCCGCCGCGAACTGGGCGGCCCTCGCCCGCGACCTGGACGGCCCCCTGGTGCGCCCCGGGGACACCACCTGGAAGACGGCCCACCAGCTGTACAACACCCGCTTCGACGGCCTGAAGCCGGCCGCGGTCGCCTACGTCGCCCACGCCGACGACATCCGTACGACCCTGGCGTACGCCCAGTCCCACCAGATACGGGTGTCGATACGCAACGGCGGCCACTCCTACGCGGGCTACTCCTCCGGCGACAACCGCCTCATCCTCGACGTGTCCAAGCTGAACCGCGTCCGCGTGAGCGGCGGCCAGGCGGTCGTGGGCGCCGGCTCCAAGCTGATCGACGTCTACCGGGCCCTGGGCGCGAAGGGCGTGACCATACCCGCGGGCTCCTGCCCCACCGTCGGCGTCTCCGGCCTGGTCCTCGGCGGCGGCCACGGTGTCGCCTCCCGCGCCTACGGCCTGACCTGCGACAGCCTGACCCAGGCGACGCTCATCACCGCCGACGGCACCCAGGTGACCGCTGATGCGAGCAGCCACTCCGACCTCTTCTGGGCACTGCGCGGCGCGGGCAACGGCAACTTCGGCGTGGTCACCGAGCTGCACTTCAAGACGCATGCGGCACCGCAGGCGGTGACCGCCTACCTGACCTGGTCCTGGTCCAAGGCGGCCGCGGTGATCAAGGCCTGGCAGGAGTGGGGCCCGACCCAGCCGGACGAGATCTGGTCCTCGCTCCACCTGTCGAACACCCCCGGCGGCACCCCGTCCATCTCGGTGGCCTGCTTCTCCCTCGGCACCTACGGCGAACTCCAGAACGCGGTGGACCGCCTGGCCCACCTGGCGCACGCGAACGCCCGGTCCGTGACCCTGCGCCGCCGGGGCTACGAGGAGGCGATGGAGATCTACGCCGGCTGCTCCTCCTTCTCCACGGACGCCCAGTGCCACCTGCCCGGCTCCACCCCGGGCCGCTCCCCGCAGGGCGCCCTGGGCCGCGAGACCTACGCCGCCCGCTCCGACTTCTTCGACCACTCCCTGTCCTCGACGGGCATCCAGACCCTGCTGAGGCAGATCGGCTCCGTCCGGGGCGGCGCGGGCAGCATCGCGTTCACCGCCCTCGGCGGCGCGGTCAACCGCGTCTCCCCCACGGCAACGGCCTTCGTCCACCGCCGCTCCCGCATGCTGGCGCAGTACATCGCGTCCTGGGGTGCGGGTGCCTCCGGCAGCTCGGCCCAGTCCTGGCTCACGTCGGCCCACGACGCGATGAAGCCGTACGCCTCCGGCGCGGCGTACCAGAACTACACGGACGCGAGCCTGAGCAACTGGCGCAAGGCGTACTACGGGGATGCGGCCCCTCGCCTGGCCAAGGTGAAGAAGCAGTACGACCCGCAGAGGTTCTTCTCTTACGCGCAGGGGTTGTAAGGGGTTGTAGTTCACACCTGCGGGTGCGTGGGGGCTGATCGCGCCCACGCGGCGGAGCCGCATATCGATACAGCCCCGCGCCCCTTCAGGGCGCGGGCTACGCCGCCAGGTCCTTCTCCTCGGACTCCACCGGCTTGCGGGCGCCGGGGACCAGTGCGTCGCGCTGCCCACCGGCGACCGACCGACGCCGGACGATCCACCCCGCCCGCGGCGACCGCTCCACCGCCTTCATCAGCGGGGTCAGCAGGGCCGTAGCCAGCGGCGACAGCAGCAGCGCGACTGCCGTACCCAGGGCGAAGCCTCCGACGACGTCAGTCGGGTAGTGGACGCCCATGTACACCCGGCAGAACCCCTCCAGCAGCGCCAGCCCGATCCCCACGATGCCGAACCGGCGGTTGGCGACGAAGAGCCCCACCCCCAGCGCCATCGTGATCGTCGCGTGGTCGCTGACGAAGGAGAAGTCCGTCTTGCCGGAGACGAGGACGTCCAGCCCCCGGTGGTCGACAAAGGGGCGGGGGCGTTCGACGAAGCCCCGGATCGGTACGTTCACCAGCACCGCGATGCCGGCCGCGAGGGGAGCCCACACCAGCGCGGCGACCGAGGATGCGGCGTCCTCGTCGGCCCGGCGACGCACGGACCACCAGCACCACAGGACCAGCAGCACCATGGCGAGCAACAGCCCGTACTCGCCCACGAACTCCATGACCCGGTCGAACCAGTGCGGCGCATCCTTGGCCAGGCCATTGATGTCGTAGAGCAGGTCGACGTCGGGGTTCGATCCGGATTCGGCGAGTACAGCCATGGTGCTGCGGCCCCTTCGTCGTCTTCCCGGACGCACCTCGTGTGCGTCGCTCCTGCCCCCCGTGGTTCGTAGATCCGCTTCCGCTGCACTGCCGCACTGACGTCCGCTCGGCTACGTCAACAGGAACGCACAGCCCCCGTTAATACGTTCCACTCTCCACCGAATGATCACGCAGACGTTATCGAAGAGAGACTCATCACCGCAGCTCAGGGGGTAGGTTCACGGACTGCTCACACCGTCGTGGGGAGCGCTTTTGCGCCATCTTCGGTGACCCGGGTGGCACCGAAGTAGTCCGGGGTGTCGACCGGGTCGAACCGGATCACGGCACCCGTCCGCGGCGCGTCGATCATGTATCCGCCGCCCACGTAGATCCCCACGTGCCGGATGGCCCGCGAGTCGGTGAGGTCGTCGGAGAAGAAGACGAGATCGCCGGGGAGCAGCTGGCCCCGGGAGGGGTGCGGGCCGGCGTTGTACTGGTCGTTGGCGACCCGCGGCAGGGTGATGCCGACCTTGTCGTAAGCGGCCTTGGTCAGACCCGAGCAGTCGAAGCGTCCGCCCTGGTCGGCGGTGCCGTTGCCGCCCCACAGATAGGGCGTGCCGAGCCTGCTCTGGGCGAAGGCGATGGCGGCCGCGGCCTGCCGGGTGGGGTCGATCCGCTTGACCGGCGCAGCGAAGCTCTTCTCCAGGCTGCGGATCCGCTGGACGTAGTTCTGCGTCTCGCTGATGCCCGGCACGCCGCCCGCCCTTATGACCCGGTCGGCGCCCGCGTTGTAGGCGGCGAGCATGTTGTCGGAGGTGTTTCCGGGGACGGTCTTCACATACCTCGCCAGCTCGCAGTCGTACGAAGCGGCCGATGGAATCGCGTCGTTCGGGTCCCAGATGTCGCGCTTGCCGTCGCCGTTGCCGTCGATGCCGTGCGTCGCCCAGGTGCTCGGGATGAACTGGGCGATGCCGCGCGCGTCGGCCGGACTGACGACCGTCGGATTCCAGCCGCTCTCCTGGTACAGCTGGGCGGCGAGCAGCGCCGGGCTGAGCGCGGGACACAGGTTGCCCCACTGCTGCACGAGCTGCTTGTAGGCGCCCGGTACGGCACCCTTGGCGAGCCCACGGCTGCCCGAGGTCACGTTGTTGACGAGGTTTCCGGCGACGACGTACACCCCGACGACGAGCAGCATGACGAAGCCCATGCCGAGCCCGACGGCCGCCCCACCGATCACCCATACCTTCCGCACGGTTCAACTTTCCCCCATGCGGACGCCGTTCAAGGCCATTTGGGCAGAGAGTGGCGCCATTTCACAGGTTGGTGCGCGCGGGTGAGGTGCTGTCAGCGAGCGGCGGTCGCGTCCTTGAACAGCTCGGCCGCCTCGCTCCGGAGCACCACGCTGTACGAGGTGTCCGCCGTCGTCCCGCCCTTCTGGTGGCCGCCGAGGACGCCGACGACCTGGCCGTTGCCGTTGATCCAGGGGCTGCCGCTGGTGCCGCTGGTGAACTCGGGGCAGTCGATGCGCTGTTGCGAGCGGCTGTGCAGGGCGGGCTTGTTGGTGCAGGAGATGGGCACCTCGCGGGTGTCGGGGTAGCCGGTGACGGTCACGGCGGTCGCACCGGTGGCCACGCCGGTGACGAACCGGTTGCCGCCGACCACGTCCTGGATCCGCTTGCCGCCCAGCTCGTCGATGTACGCGAAGGCGAGGTCGCTGTCCTCGCTCTGCTCCTTGGCCCACCTGTCGGGCAGGAACCGCTTCCCCACCTTCCACACCCCGTAGGGCGCCTTCCCGTCCCGATACCCCGGCACGAACACAAGATCCCCGTTGTCCCCGTCCACACAGTGCGCGGCGGTGACGATCAGAGTGTGCTGCGGGCTGCGCACGACCGAGGCGCTGCAGAAGTGCCCCCCGGCCAGCTTGCCGACCCGGTCCGCGTCGAACAGCGCACCCACCCGCTTGTTCTGGATGGTCACGTCGGCCACGGCCGTGACCCCGAAGGGCCCCGCCTCGTCAGAAGCGGCGGCCACCGACGCCGAGGTCAGAGCCAGCGTCACCACAGCACACAGCAATGCGGGACGCGAGGTGAGCCAGATGCGTGAGATGCGCTTCATCAGGGCTCACTCTCTCCCACGAAGGTGAGAAACCCGTCCCGACTTCACTGAGATTTTCCTGTGAAACCTTCCTATGGCGGGGCTACGCCCTGGCAGGCGACGTTGTCCAGGCAGGCGTGCGGGCCCTCCACGTCCCGCTCAACGTGGCAACCACCGTACTGTGCGGCCTTCCTTCCCGCCTCCTCACTCGTCCCACCGGGTCATGCCCGCGGCATCCGGCCCCGCTGTGAGGGGCCGAGAGCGGGGGGCGTCTGGTCGTCCCCGGACGGGCCGATGTCGCCGTCCTTCCACTCGGGGTCGTAGGCACAGGGCACGGAGGCGCCGCCGATGAAGTAATCCCGGTCCGGGAACCAGGTGAAGGACATCCGCTCGTCCCCGTCGTCCCGCTGGACGTACAGGTCCCAGTCCTTGCCCTTTCCGCCCTCTCGGTAGGACGTGACCGTCCAGCCGTTGTCCTTCAGGTGCTGCTGCAGTCGGCGCAGGCCGGGGACGGCCCGGCTCGCGGGCACGTGGTCCAGCGCCCAGCTGTGGCTCATGCGGTAGGCGCCGTCGACGGTCTTGTCGTCCATCCCGAGCAGGCCCCCGTCGTAACAGTAGCCGGAGCTGAACGTGTTCTCCGTGCTGACGCCGACGCGCTCGACTCCTGGTTCCACCGTGCGCTTGAACCCCAAGACGTCGTACGCCTCCTGGGAGCTCTGGAAGGCGCGGCTCGCCATGTCCTCGGGTGCGACGCGGGGAAAGTCCGTCGACCCCGCTGAGCCGTACGCGAGCAGGACGACGAGAACGAGTACGACTCCGACGAGTGCGGCACAACCGCATCCGAGCGCCCCGAGGACGCCGGAGGGGCTCTTGGATGCGGCCGGGGTCGTGGTGTCGGTCGGTGCGGTCTCCTCGGGCATACGGGGACGGTAGGTCGGCGGGGAGGCTCGGCGGATGGGTACGGTTACCCGGCAAGGAGTGGGTATGCGTACTCAATTGACCTGCGCTCCGGCGAGTCAGGCGAGTTCGACCACTTTCTGGAGAGGAAGGCCGAGGGTTGCTCCCACCAGCTCGAGGAAAGCTGAGCGTCGTAACGACGGCAGTGGCGCTGGCTGCCGTGGCGGCGCTCGTCGGCGGTTGCAGCAGCACGCACGGCGAGGCCCGGCCCGCCCCACACACGTCATCGCCCAGTTCCGGATCGACGGAGCATGCTCCTCGGGAATCCGTCACCAAAGCCCCGGTCCTGCCGGAGGGGGAAGTCGTCGCGCAGGCGGTGAACGCCACCGGCAACCGGGAATTGGACATCAGAGGAGGGCTCAAGCGCGGCGCGCTGACCGTCGACGTGAACTGCCAGGGCAAGGGACAGCTGACCGTCATGGTCAAACCGGTCGGGCTGAACTTTTCACTCAAATGCGTGGACGGAAAAGTCACCAGCACGTCCAACCAACTGGAACTGAAGCGCACTCGCGAGCACGGCACGGTGAGCGTGACTGCACCATCCCGTGTGCGATGGGCACTGACCGTCGGACGGTGAATTCACCCGCCTGGGAGCCTCGCCCAGAAGGGCTCAGAAGGTCTCAGAAGGTCGTCGTCATCCCGCCGTCCACGGCGATCGTCTGCCCGGTGATGAAAGACGCCGCATCGCTCGCCAGGAACACCACGATCCCCGCGAGCTCGCCCGGCCGGCCCCAGCGCCCCAGTGCCGTACGTGTCCGCAGCCACCGCTCCCCCTCGGGGTCGTCCGCCGGCTCCGCGTTGTCGTCGGTCGCGAACGTGCCCGGTGCCACCGAGTTGACCGTCGTACCGCTCGGGCCCAGGTCGGCGGCGAGCGCCCGGGTCAGGCCGTCCAGGCCCGCCTTCGCCGTCGCGTAGGCGACATCGCCCGTGCGGCCCAGCCGGCCGACGGCCGAGCAGACGTTGATGATGCGGCCCGGGGTGCCGCGCGCGGCCAGCCGCCGGGCCACGGTCTGGCTCAGCGCGTACGCCGAGGTCAGGTGGACGTCGAGCATCGCGGCGAGTTCGTCCGGGGTCATCTCGTGCAGGCCCCGCCGGTCGCGGTGCCCCACGTGGTTGACGAGGACATCGATGTCTCCGAGCGCCTGCAGCGCTTCCTCGGCGGCCTCCCGGTCGGTGATGTCGAACGCGGCACCCAGGACGTCGTAGCCCTCGTCCCGCAGCCGCGCGACGACCGCGTCCAGCGTGGCGGGGTCCCGGCCGTTGAGGACGACCCGTGCCCCGGCCGCGGCCAGGCCCTGCGCCATCTCCAGTCCGAGTCCGCGCACGGAGCCTGTCACCAGGGCCGTGCGGCCGTTGAGCCGGAAGTTCACCGGGCCGGTGCCGCCCATCCCTGCCGCCATCCGTCAGTCCTGGAGTCAGTTCTGGAATCCGTCCACGTCACCGTATCCGGTCGTATCGCGACGCACTGAACCTTCGGGCACTTCCGTCCGTATCACTCATATACGGCATCTCGCCCAGAAGGGGATGAGCCCGCATGATCATGTCGGCATATAGGGCGCGTACGACACTCGGTGCGACGGCGGTGGCCTTCTCCGCCGCTCTCGTGCTGGCCGGCTGCTCCGGCGGAAGCGGGGGCGGTGGCGGTCAGGCGAGCGGCTCGGCGACGTCCGGCACGCCCAAGGCAGGCTCGGGGACCCGGGTGACGGTCACCGAGACCGAGTACACGCTGAAACTGTCCCGGTCGTCCTTCACACCAGGCACCTACACCTTCGTCTCCGACAACCACGGCAGGATCACGCACGCCCTGTCGATCGACGGGCCCGGCGTCGAGGACGCGAGGACCAAGGACGTCCAGAGCGGCCAGGAGGCGACCGTGACGGTCACTCTCAAGAAGGGCACGTACGACGTGTACTGCCCGATCGACGGACACAAGCAGCTCGGGATGGATCAGCACATCACGGTCGGCTGAGCATGCCGGCCGAGCATGGGGATTACGACAGCTCCGCCGCCGCGAGCCGCCACTCCACTCCCGTCAGCTCCTCCGACAGCGTCCACAGCCTCCGTGCCGCCTCCGGATCGCTCGCCGCCGCGCTGCGGCCGACCAGCGTCGGGGCGCCCCGCATCTCCCCCAGCCCGTCGGGGCCGACGTAGGACGCCCCGGGCAGGTCCTGGGTGGCCGCGTAGAGGGTCGGGAGGGCGCCGGCCTTGTCGTCCTGGGCGAGGAACCTGTTGCCGAACACCATGCCCGCCCGCGCGAGGGGGCTCGCGGCGTGGCTCTGCAGGTTGGTGGCCGCGTAGCCGGGGTGGGCCGCCAGGGCGCGCACGGACGAGCCGGCCTCGGCCAGGCGGCGCTGGAGTTCCAGGGTGAAGAGCAGGTTGGCCAGCTTGGACTGGGCGTACGCCCGCACCGGGCTGTAGTTCGAGGTGAGGTTGACGTCCTCGAAGTGCATCACCTTGTCGCCCATGCGGTGGGCGCCGGAGGACACCGTCACCACCCGGTCCGTGACGTACGGCAGCAGCAGGTTCGTCAGGGCGAAGTGCCCGAGGTGGTTCGTGCCGAACTGCATCTCGAAGCCCTGCTTCGTCCGCTGCTCCGGCAGCATCATCACGCCCGCGTTGTTGATCAGCAGGTCCAGCGGGCGGTCCCAGGAGGCGGCGAACTCCCGTACCGAGTCCAGGTCCGCCAGGTCCAGGCGGCGCACCTCGGTGCTGCCGCTCACCCTCGCCGCCGCGGCGCCGCCGCGCGTGAGGTCCCGTACGGCGAACACCACATGCGCCCCGGACCGGGCCAGCGCCTCGGCGGCCGCGAAGCCGATGCCGCTGTTGGCGCCGGTGATCACGGCCGTACGGCCGGTCAGGTCGGGAAGGTGGGTCGCGTTCCATTTGCGCACCGTGCGCGCTTTGGTCGTATCAGCCATGCCACCCAATGTAGGCGTCGCCAACAATGCTGTCAATGACAACAATGGTGGCGCCGACAACAATGGTGACAGCGACAACTATATTGACGATGTCAACATCGGGATACGATGGTGCGCATGTCCCGCATGTCCCCGTCATCCACGAGTCGCCCCTACCACCACGGAGACCTGCGCTCGGCCCTGCTCAAGAGCGCCGAACGCACCCTGCGTGACAAGGGCGCCGGCGCGCTCTCGCTGCGCGAGCTGGCCCGTGACATCGGCGTGAGCCATGCCGCTCCCGGCCGCCACTTCAAGGACAAGCAGGCCCTGCTCGACGCCCTCGCGCTGGACGGGTACGAGCGCCTGAATCAGGCCCTGGACACCGCTTCCGGGCACCCCGGCCGCACCCTCGAGGAGCGGATGACGGCGCTCGCGCGGGCCTACCTCGGCTTCGCCGTCGAGAACCCGGAACTCCTGGAGCTGATGTTCGCGCGCAAGCACCACCCCGACAGCTCCGCGCAGCTCGCGTCGGCCGTCGACCGCTCCCTGAACTCCTTCACCGGGATGATCGCGGACGCCCAGGAGCGGGGCGAGATCGTCCCGGGCGATCCCGAGCGCATCACGATGGTCGCCGCCGCGAGCCTGCACGGCCTCGCCGCCCTCATCGCCAGCTGCGCCCTGGAGGCGGAGGAGGCCCTGGCCGGCCTGGACGCACACGTCCACCTGCTGCTGCACGGACTCCGGCCGCGCTGACACCGGACGGCGCCCGCCGCGCCGCGGCACCTTCTCCGCGCGTAGAAGCAACCTGTGCCTGGCCTGTGCCGCAGGTCAAGCACACACCAGCACAGTCCCATCCCACCGTCATCGACCAGTAAGCCCCCAGCCCCCTTCGGTATGGCGGGGGTCAGAACTCCGGAACCCCGCTTGTTTGTCGCGTACTCAACAAGCGATCGTCATCGCGGGCCGCCGCCCCCACCGGCAACCACACCGGTGGTCCCCCACCCGCAGGCCTCTGTCAACCCCACTCACAGGAGGCTGTACGTTGCGTACGCCCACCCCCACCACCCCCCACATACGCGGCAGACGCCGCCGCATCGGCTCCGCCGTCGCGGCCACCGCGGCACTGGTCTTCGCCGGACTCGGCACCGCCGCCCACGCGAACGCGGCCACCCCCACGGCCCACAAGGTGAGCGCCAAGGCCATCGCCACCCAGGTCGCCAAGGCCCATGTGCAGTACGAGAAGGCTTGTGGCGCGACCCCGAAGAAGGGTTACGCCGCCTGCCACGCCCTGCGCGTCACCGGCGGCACCACCGCCTTCATGGAGAAGCAGGCCGCGCTGAAGGGCATCGCCCCGAAGACCGTCAAGCCGAACGCCGCCTCGGACACCCCGACCGGCTACGGCCCCAGCGACATCCAGTCGGCGTACGGCCTGACCGACGCCGCCTCCTCCAACGGCTCCGGCGAGACCGTCGCCATCGTGGACGCCTACGACGACCCGAACGCCGAGGCGGACCTGGCCACGTACCGCTCGCAGTACGGCCTGCCGGACTGCACCACCGACAACGGCTGCTTCACGAAGGTCAGCCAGACCGGTTCGACCACCTCCCTCCCCTCCGCCGACAGCGGCTGGGCCGGCGAGATCTCGCTCGACCTCGACGTGGTCAGCGCGACCTGCCCGAACTGCAACATCCTCCTGGTCGAGGCGAAGTCGGCGAGCGACGCCAACCTGGGCACGGCGGTGAACGAAGCCGTCAAGCTGGGCGCCAAGTTCGTCTCCAACAGCTACGGCGGCGCGGAGTCCTCCTCCGACACCACGTACGACACCTCGTACTACAAGCACCCGGGCGTCGCCATCACCGCGAGCGCGGGCGACGAGGGCTACGGCGCCGAGTACCCGGCCGCCTCGAAGTACGTGACCGCGGTCGGCGGCACCAAGCTGTCCACGTCCTCCAACAGCCGCGGCTGGACCGAGAGCGTCTGGAACACCAGCAGCACCGAGGGCACCGGCTCCGGCTGCTCCTCGTACGACGCGAAGCCCTCCTGGCAGACCGACACCGGCTGCTCGAAGCGCACCATCGCCGACGTCTCGGCCGTGGCCGACCCGGCCACCGGCGTCTCCGTCTACGACTCCTACAGCTCCGACGGCACCGGCTGGAACACCTACGGCGGCACCAGCGCCTCTTCCCCGCTCATCGCGTCCGTGTACGCCCTCGCCGGAACCCCGGGCAGCAGCGACTACCCGGCGCAGTACCCGTACAACGCGGCCGGCACGTCCGCCCTCAACGACGTGACCAGCGGCAGCAACGGCTCCTGCACCACCAGCTACCTCTGCACCGCGAAGTCGGGCTACGACGGCCCGACCGGCTGGGGCACCCCCGAGGGCCTGGACGCCTTCACCGGCTGATCCCGGGAGATGCACGACCACCCCGTCGGGTCACGGGGAGCCGCCATCTGAGGGGGACGTGGGGTCCCTTCGGCGGCACGGAAAGGAAGACGGGCCACGGCATCCGGCCGCGGCCCGTTTTCCCTGCACTGCCCTTCATCGGGCAACTGCTGGGAAAGACACGATCCCGCAAGGCCACTGACGGGGACGACTCCAAGAACGTCCAGGGCCCCCGCCTCGGCCTCGCGCCGGAGGCCTGGGCCGCTTTCGTCACCTACGCATCCGAGGGCTGATCAGGGCAGGTTGACGCCTCCTGTTCCTGGCGCTCGCCATGCTCGTCGTCGCATTCCGGCGCCGGATCCAGCAGGACCTGGATGCCCGCCCGCAGATACCGCTCCAGCGTGGCGTCCGGCGCTGAGACAAGGGCGGGGGGACGGATCTCCGTGCGCATCAGGCTGGTGCCGAGCATCCAGGCCGCCAGGAGTTCCGCGCGCAGGTCGGCGTCAGGGCCGCCGAGGCGGGCGGCCAGGCGCTCGGAGAACACCTCCGTGAAATCCGCGCGCAACCGCCCCACCGCCTCGTCGCGGCCGGAGGACCGCAGCACGGACAGCACCGGGTGCGGGAAGTCGCCTTCCGTGGGCGCCCCCAGAAGCAGATCGCAGATCCAGTCGGGGATCGCCTCGACCGGCTCCTGCAGCAGCGGTTCAAACATCTTGCCGGTGCACGCCACGTCGTTGAACAGCGCTTCCTTCGAGCCGAAGTAGCGGTAGACGAGGGCGGCATCCACACCCACGTCGCCCGCTATGTCGCGCACGCTGGTGCCCTCGTAGCCGTACTTGCCGAAGCGGAAGGCCGCAGCGACCCTGAGCGCGGTGCGCGTGGCCGAGGCCGAGCGCCTGCGGGCGGGCCGGCAGGCCGCTTCCTTGGATGCCTCGCCGTCCTGCGTTCCCGTCACGTCACCGTACCTCCGTCGTCCTCGGCCCTCGCAGCCCTCCGCCCATATTCGAGTCTGCGGCGGCTGTCTCAAAGTCACCGAACGATGTCATCAATCGTTGACTTCTGTTCGCGCCGCATGCCATACCTGAGCCAGGTCAACGATTGATGACTTGAGTGATGGCTCAAGTGCTCGCCGTGTCGAGGCCGCGCGAGCAACCCCCCGACCGGAAGAGGTGATCTTCTGTGCCTGCTTTACGCGTCACCGTGATCGGAACCGGTTACGTCGGACTGACCACCGGTGCCTGCCTGGCCTCCCTGGGCCACTTCGTGGTGTGCGCGGACGCCGACCCGCACAAGGTCGAGCGGCTGCGCGAGGCCCGGGTGGACATCCTGGAACCCGGCCTGCCCGAGACCGTCCGGGACGCCCTGGACGCGGACCGGCTGGACTTCACCGGCGACACCGCAGCCGCCGTCACCGAGGCCGACGTGGTGTTCCTGTGCCTGCCCACACCCATGGGCGCGGGCGGCGCGGCCGATCTCGCCGCCGTGGAGGCCGTCGCCGGGCAGATCCGCGAGGTGCTGCCGCCCGGCTGCGTCGTCGTCAACAAGTCGACCGTTCCGGTCGGCACCTGCGAGCGCGTCGCCGCGCTCCTCGGCCGGGCGGACGTGGCCGTGGTGAGCAACCCCGAGTTCCTGCGCGAGGGCCGCGCCGTCCACGACTTCCTGCACCCCGACCGCATCGTGATCGGCGCCGCCGACCGGGACGCCGCCCGGCGCGTGGCCGGCCTGTACGCCGAACTGGACGCGCCGCTGGTGCTGACCGATCCCGCCAGCGCCGAACTGACCAAGTACGCGGCGAACTTCTTCCTCGCGATGAAGCTGTCCTTCGCCAACAACCTCGCCACCGTCTGCGAGCGCTTCGGCGCCGACATCGCCGATGTCGCCGAGGGCATCGGGCGCGATCCGCGCATCGGCTCCGCGTTCCTGCGGCCCGGGCCCGGCTGGGGCGGCTCCTGCCTGCCCAAGGACACCCACGCCCTGCTGACCGCGTGCGACCGGGCCGGGGTCGACTTCCCGCTGCTGCGCGCCACCATCGAGACCAACGTCACCCATCAGCGGCGGCTCGTCGAGCAGGTCGCCGCCGCCTGCGGGCGCGGCGAGGACGGCTCGCTGCACGGCGTACGGCTCGCCCTGTACGGCCTGACCTTCAAGGCCGGCACCTCCGACCTGCGCGACTCGCCCGCGCTCGCCGTCGCGCGGCTGCTGCGCGAGCGGGGCGCCGAACTCACCGCGTACGACCCGGCGTTGCGCGAGCGGCGGCCCGACCTGAGCGATCTGGTCACCCTCGTGGACGACCCGGTGCGGGCCGCAGAGGGGGTCGCGGCCTGCGTGGTCCTCACCGAGTGGCCGGAGCTGCGCGACCTGGACTGGGCGGCGATCGCCGCGCGCATGGCCGGCCACGAGGTCCACGACTTCCGCAACCTGCTGGACGCGGACCGGCTCGCGCGGGCCGGGCTGATCTGGCAGGGCATCGGACGCGCGGCGGCGCCGACGCGGGTGGCGTGAACCGTACGCGGGACGGCCGACGCCATGCCTCCGGCGGCCGCTTCGGTCGTACATCCCGCTTCCCCCCGTCGTACGCGTCGACCTGACGCCCCCTCTCCTCCTCCTCGTTCCCACCGCCGAAGAGTCCCCCGAGAGAAAGGCTCACCATGCGGGTTCTGTGCACCACGCTCGGCAGTCCCTCCCACGGACGTGCCCAGTTGCCCCTGCTGCGCGCCCTCGCCGAGGCCGGGCATCAGGTGCTGGTGGTCACCACCGATGTCCTCGCCCCCGTCTTCCGCGACGACGACGTCCAGGTGAACGCCGCTTTACCGGAATTCGACCCGACCGCCGGGATGGAACCGTACCTCGCCGGACTCCCGGACACCGCCGACCTGACGGAGCGGATGGCGGCGATGACCCGGCTGCTGCTGCGGACCGTGGCCGGGCCGGGCGTCAAACCGCACCTGGACATACTGCTCCCCCTCGCCCGGGACTTCCGCCCCGATCTGATCCTGCGCGACGGCATGGACATGGGCGCCGTGCTCACCGCCGAGCTGCTGGGCGTACCGCAGCTGCCGACGCCCTCCGGGTTCAGCAACATCCTGGACCCCGCCGAAGTGCTCCCGCAGCTCAACGAGCGGCGTCAGGAGCTGGGGCTGCCCGTGCGGGACGACCCGCTCTCCGTCGTACCGCACGGCCGCGTCGACTACGTGCCGCCCGCCTTCTCCTTCGCCCGGCATCTGCCCCGGGCATGGGCCTACCGGCAGACGGTGGACGTCGAGCGCGGCGGGGTGCTGCCGGAGTGGGCCGCCGCACTGTGCACGGACCGGCCGCTGGTGTACGCCGCGATCGGCACCGCTCTGCCGGTGCTGCGCGAGCGCATGGCGGGCCGGTCCACGCCGCTGCCCGTGAAGATGCCGGACGCCGCCGAGAGCCTGCGCGCGATCGTGGGGGCGGCGACGGAGCTGGACGACTGCACGGTGGTCGTGTCCACGTCCGGGCTACCGCTGGACACCGAGGGTCTGCCCGGGCACATCCATGTCACCGAGCGGGTGCCGCAGCCGCTGCTGCTGGAGTCGGTCGACCTGTTCGTCACCCACGGCGGCTTCAACAGCATCCGCGAGGCGATGCGCACCGGCACGCCGCTGGCGGTCCTGCCGCACTTCGGGGACCAGCACGCCAACGCGGACCGCGTGGAGGAGCTGGGTCTGGGCCGCCACATCACCGACCGCAGCGCGGACGGCATCGCCGACGTGTGCCGCAAGCTCCTCGCCGACCCCGCGCCCCGGGCACGGGCCCGGTCGGCCCAGCTGGCGATGCTGGCGCTGCCGGGCATCGAGCGCTCGGTCGCCGACCTGGAGGGGATCGCCAGTTGACCCGGGCGGCCGGTTGACCAGTCGGCCGGCCGGCCGGTCGCCGGGCCGGGGCCGGGGGCAGGACGGGAGCCACGCCCCGCCCCCGGCCCAGCCGACACCCCCACCCGCCCCCACCCCCGAGGACGACACGTGACCTTCTCCGACACCCAGCGCCAGGGCGCGGCAGGGGACGCGCCCGAGCGGCTCAGTCACCGGCAGATCACCACCGTCATGTCCGGGCTGGTACTCGGCATGTTCCTGGGGGCGCTGGACCAGACGGTGGTCTCGTCCGCGCTGCGGACCATCGCCGACGACCTGCACGGGCTGACCGCCCAGGCGTGGGTGACCACCGCGTATCTCATCACCGCCACCATCGCGACACCGCTGTACGGCAAGCTCTCCGACATCCACGGCCGCCGACCCGTCTACCTCGCCGCGATCGCCCTGTTCACGGTCGGCTCGCTGCTGTGCGGATGCGCCGGGTCGATCTACGCACTTGCGGCGTTCCGCGCGGTGCAGGGCCTCGGCGGCGGTGGGCTGATGTCGCTGGCGATGACGATCGTCGCCGACATCACCACCCCGCGCGAAAGGGGCCGGTACCAGGGCTACTTCATGGCCGTGTTCGGCGGCGCCAGCATCGTCGGCCCGCTGGTGGGCGGCGCGTTCGCGGACCGGGCCACACTGCTCGGCATCGACGGCTGGCGCTGGATCTTTCTGATCAACGTGCCACTCGCCGCCGCGGCCGCCGTGACGATCGTCCGCGTGCTGCGCTTCCCGCACCGGCGGGTCCGGCACCGGCTCGACCACCCCGGAGCGCTCGCCCTGGCCGTGGGGCTCGTACCGCTGCTGACCGTCGCCGAGCAGGGCCGCACCTGGGGGTGGGACTCGCCCCGGACGCTGTCGATGTACGCGATCGGCCTGGTGGGGCTCGTCGTGTTCGTCGTGGTGGAGCGGCGACTGGGCGACGCCGCGCTGCTGCCGCCGCGCCTGTTCCGCATCCGCGCCTTCCGGCTGGGCGTCGGGCTGCACTTCGTCGTCGGCGTCGGCATGTTCGGCGCGATGACGACGCTGCCGCTCTACCTCCAGCTCGTACGCGGCATGAGCCCCATGGCGGCAGGTCTGGCCACCCTGCCCACGGTCGCCGCGAATCTCGCGGTGACGCTGCTGGTGGGCCGGCTGATCGCCCGGACCGGCCGGTTCAAGGTCCACCTCGTCGCCGGTCTCGGCTCGTTCACCGCCGCGATGCTCGTCTTCGCCACGCTGCGCGTGGACAGCCCGCTGTGGCACGCGTCACTCGGCATGACCCTGATGGGCGCGGGGCTCGGCGCGTCGATGCAGACGCTCACCACGCTCGCGCAGTGCGAGGTGCCCCGTACGGACATGGGCGCGGCGACGGCGTCGGTCAACTTCTTCCGTTCCAACGGCGGCACGGTCGGCACCGCGGCGTTCCTGTCGGTCCTGTTCGCCACGGCGGCCGGCCGTATCGCCGGCCGGCTGGCCGAGGCCCGCCACGACCCGGCCTACCGCCGTCTGCTGGCCCAGCCCGACAACGCGCACGCCCTGGCGGGCGTCCTGCGCCCCGGTGGCGGTGTCGACCTGGAGGACTCCGCCTTCCTGCGCGCCCTCGACCACGGCGCGGCGGTACCGTTCCTGGAGGGGTACGTCGCCTCGATGCGCCTCGTCTTCCTCACCGGCGCCGCCGTGACCCTGGTCGCCTTCGTGATCGCGGCCTGGCGGGTGCCGAACCTCACGCTCTCCGACGAGTAGCCTTCACCCGTACGAGGGCATGACGGCCGACCACGGCCAACCGACACGTGCCCGACCAGCCGTCAGAAACCGCATCAGGGCGTAATGGAGTACAACGACAGAACCACACGACAGGTTTCGCTCCCACCTCGTTGCCCGGCGTGACCTGCCGTGATACACAGAGTGACCGTACGGGTCATTCGTACGAAACCCGCCAGTCAATGACGTCAAGTCGACATACGACGGCGACGTTGTCGGCGAGAATGAGGCTTGACCTCTGCACACGGCAGAGGCGATGGAGAACTACCCACCAGGGGCGGTGACTTACATGCTCTTTGCGGCCGACAAGGGAGACATCAACACCATCATCGGCGGGATCGCTCCGGACTGGGGCCCCTTCGGCAGCCTGGGCAACGAAGCCAAGGTGATGATCGAGGTGGTCATGGCCGTGGCCATTCTGCTCTGCCTCGGCATCGCGGTCTGGGGTGCGGCCAAACAGCGGATCGGCGCCACCGCCCTGCGGGACACCTTCAGCGCGGAACAGGGCAAGGGCCTGATCATCGCCGGCCTCACCGGGGTCTTCATCATCGGCTCCCTCGGCACACTGTTCACGATCGTGTACGGCATGGCGGTCTGACGGGCCGTTCCCTCGCCTGTCCTCCCGGGCACGCCCGGCCGTCCCCCTCCACCCCACCCACCCGTCGTGCCCACCGGCTGAGGTTGCGTTTCCCTGATGTCGAGTCACCACACCGCGCCCGCGCGAGAACCAGCACGGCTACCGTCGTATGTCTACGAGGTAGAGGGGGCGAACGCGGCATGAGTCCCGGAGACGAGCAGGGCTACACCGAAGCGGGCCAGACCCGGACCCGGCTGCCCGGGGGCGACCCATACGGCGGCGCACCCCGACGAGGCGGCCGTTCCTCCTCCCGGAGCCTGGTCACGGTCGTCGGCGTGGTCGTCCTCCTGATCGCCGCCATCGCCTTCGCGAACCGAGGAGACGATTCGTCAGCGGGCGGCACGACGAAGAAGGGCGACCACCCGCACACGTCGTCAACCGCGGCGAGCGGAACGAACCCGGTGGACACCAAGGCAGGCAACATCCCGTCGGGCTTCGCCCATACGGCGCAAGGGGCACAGAGCGCTGCGGCCAACTATGCGGTGGCGTTGGGGTCGGCCGGGATGTTCAACAAGGCCGAACGCGACTTCATCCTCCAGTCCATCGTCACGCCCTCCAAGGTGACGAGTTCCGAGGCAGCGATGGACAACGCGTACACGCCGGCCTTCAATCAGAACCTCGGCCTGACCAAGGACGGCGCGGCTCCGAGGGGCTACACGTTCGTCTCGCGCACGAGCCCGATCGGAACCAAGGTCACGGAGTCCACCAGCGACACCGCCACGGTCGCGGTCTGGTGCAGCGGGCTCCTCGGTCTCGCGGGCGACAAGTCCACCAACCCGGTCACCAACAGCTGGTTCACCATCACGATGAAACTCGAGTGGACCGCCGGTGACTGGAAGATCATCACGCATTCCCAGCAAGAGGGTCCGGCGCCCGTTCCCGGCGACGACAGGGCCTCCGGCTCGGACGAGATCTCGAAGGCAGTCGATGAGTACGGAGGGTTCACCTATGCCCGCTAATCGTCGCGTACTCACCCTGGCCGCCGCCGTCACGGCCGTCCAGACGGCAGCGGTCCTCGCGGCCACCCATGCCTTCGCCGCGCCCTCACCCACGCCCTCGCCCACGCCTTCACCCACGAAGAGCAACGACCCCTGCGGCCTGATCCACGGAGCCGCCAAACAGTTCTGCGAAAAGGACAACGGCTCCAAGGGCTCAGGCGGCACCACCCCCGACGACCCCTCCCTCGGCACCCTCGACCCCCTCACCTCCCTCGCCAAGGGCTGCGCCAACGCCGCCTCCTGGACCATCCAGAAGCTCAGCCACGCCGTGAAGGAGACCGCGAACGTCGACTTCACGAACACCAAGTTCCTCCAGCAGTACGCCGTCGTCTTCGCCGCGTCCACGATCCTGACGCTCCTGCTGTGGCTGCTGGCCGTCGCCAAGAGGGCCGTACGAGGCGTGCCGCTCACCACCGCCATCTCCGAAGCCATCGGCTTCCTCTGGCTGACCGTGCTCGCCTCCGCCTTCACGCCCCTGATCCTGTACACCGTCGTCTCGGCGACCGACGCCGTGACCGACGTACTCGCGAAGGCCACCGGCGACCAGGCCGACACGTTCTTCGGCACCTTCTCCGGCGCCCTCGGCAAGGGCACCGACATCGGCGGCGGCCCCATCATGCTGATCGTCGTGTCCCTGGTCAGCATCCTCGCCGCCGGCATCCTCTGGCTGGAGCTGGTCATCCGCGCCGCCCTGCTCTACGTCGGCGCCCTGCTCGGCACCGTCGTCTACGCGGGCCTGGTGGACAAGAACCTGTGGGGCCACGTCCGCCGCTGGGCCGGGATCATGATCGCCGTGATCCTCGTCAAACCGGTGATCGTCATCGTGCTCGGCCTGGCCGGAGCCCTGTCCGGGGACAACGGCCCGGACTCCTTCTCCGCCGTCGTCTCCGGCCTCGCCATCATCCTGCTCGCCATCTTCGCCAGCGCGATGATCTACCGCTTCGTCCCCGGCTTCGGCGACGAGATCGCGAACGGCCGCAACAACCGCATCATGCAGGGCGCCGAGAGCAAGGCCGCCGCCGTCATCACCTCCCCGGCCTCCTTCGTCGCGCAGGGCATCAAGACCCACAGCTCCCGCGCCGACAGCAACGGAGGGGGCGCAGGCGGCTCCAGCGCGCCCCGCCCCGCCAACCCCGCCTCCGGCGGCGTCGCCGCCCACAGCAGCCGTACCCCCCAGGGCGGCGGCGGAGCAGTCCCCTCCGCCACGCCCGCGCCGCGCGCCCCCAGCCCGGCCAACACCCCGCACGCCAGCAACACCCGCAACAGCAATCGCTCGGGAGGTGAAGGGCGTTGACGACCGAGTCCCATATGTCCCATCCGGTCACGCCCCGCCGTACGTATCTGATCGGCCGCGCCCGGCCGAACGCCATCGTCGGCCGGAACCGCGAGTCCGGCGAGATCGCGCTGATCATCGCCGGCGCGTTCCTCGGCATGATGTGCGGCCTCCTCGTCCCGGTCCTGCCCCTGCGGATCGTGCTGCTGACGGGCTTCCCGCTGCTCGCGCTCGCGGCGGTCTACGTGCCCTACAAGCGCCGCACGTTCTACAAGTGGTTCGAGATCAACCGCACGTACAAGCGGACCGTCAAGCGCGGCACCGCCTACCGCTCCGGTGTCATGGAGGCCGGAACACGGATGGACGGACGGGAGGTCGAGATCGGGCCCCCGCCGGGCATCGGACGGATCAGCTGGCTCGCCGCACCCTTCGGGCCCGACGAGATCGCCGTACTCCTGCACGCCGACCGCAAGACGGTCACGGCCTGCATCGAGATCGAGGGCCCCGGCGTCGGCCTGCGCGACTCCGAGGACCAGGAAGCCCTCGTCGACCGCTTCGGCACGCTGCTCAAGCACGTGGCCAACGGCGACGGCTTCGTCACCCGGCTGCAGATGCTCGCCCGCACCCTGCCCGCCGACCCCGACGCCCACGCCAAGGACGTCACCGTACGAGGGGACGACAAGGCCCCCGACTGGCTGGCCCGCTCCTACGACCAGCTCCAGTCCATGGTGTCCACCAGCAGCGAGCAGCACCGCGCCTACCTCGTCGCCTGTATGCACTACACCCGCGAACTGGCCGCCGAGGCCCACGCCATGGCACGCGCCGTGCGGCCACAGGCCGGACGCAAGCTGGACCGGGACGCCGGCCTCGCCGTCGTCATGGCCCGCGAGCTGACCGACATCTGCTCGCGCCTGCAGGAGGCCGACATCCGCGTCCGCCAGCCCCTCGGCCAGGGCCGGCTCGCCTCCCTCATCCACTCCATGTACGACCCGGACCACCCCATCGACCACATCCAGGCGATGACCAAGCGCAACGCCTGGCCGGCCGAGCTGGACGCCATGGAGCCCACCTACCTCCAGGCCAAGACCCGCGAGTCCGCCACCCGCGCCCCCTGGTGCCACGCCACGGCCTGGGTGAAGGAGTGGCCGATGACCCCCGTCGGCGTCAACTTCCTCGCGCCCCTCCTCGTCCACACCCCGGACGTCATCCGAACGGTCGCCGTGACGATGGATCTCGAGCCCACCGAGGTAGCCATCGAACGCATGCTGACCGAGAAGACCAACGACGAGGCCGACGCCTCCCGCGCCGCCAAGATGAACCGCACCGTCGACCCGCGCGACATCGCCGCCCACAACCGGCTCGACCAGCGCGGCGAGGACCTCGCCAGCGGCGCGGCCGGCGTCAACCTGGTCGGCTTCATCACCGTCTCCGCCCGCTCCCCGGAAGCCCTCAACCGCGACAAGCGGACCATAAGGGCATCAGCCGGAAAGTCGTACCTGAAGCTGGAATGGTGCGACCGCGAGCACCACCGCGCCTTCGTGAACACCCTTCCGTTCGCCACCGGCATCCGAAGGTAGGGACACCACATGCGGGATCCGCTGTCCGTCCTCACCGACGCCTTCACGTCCTTCCTGTTCGGGAAGGTCGAGACGACCCGGCTGCCGGTGCGCACCTCCACGGGCCAGGCCCAGGCGGTCTACCTGCCCACCGCCGCGCCCGGCCTCGGCGACTCCGGCGTCATCATCGGCCGCGAGGTGTACTCCGGGAAGGGCTACATCTACGACCCCTTCCAGCTCTACGGCCAGCAGCTCCCGGCCCCGCACTGGCTGGTCCTCGGCGAGTCCGGCAACGGCAAGTCGGCCCTGGAGAAGACCTACGTCCTGCGGCAGCTGCGCTTCAAGGACCGCCAGGTCGTCGTCCTGGACGCGCAGGGCGAGGACGGCGTGGGCGAATGGAACCTCATCGCCGAGGAGCTGGGGATAACACCCATCCGGCTCGACCCGACGGCGGCCCTGAACCACGGCATCCGCCTGAACCCCCTCGACCCCGCGATCACCACCACGGGCCAGCTCGCGCTGCTCCGCACGATCATCGAGGTCGCGATGGGCCACGGCCTGGACGAACGCTCCGGCTTCGCCCTCAAGGTCGCCCACTCCTACGTCAACGAATCGATCGTCAACCGCCAGCCGGTCCTGACCGACATCGTGGAACAGCTACGGCACCCCGAGCCGGAGTCGGCCGAGGCGATGAACGTCGCCATAGACGACGTACGGGCGTGGGGCCTGGACGTGGCCCTGGTCCTGGACCGCCTGGTCGACGGTGACCTGCGCGGCATGTTCGACGGCCCGACGACGGTGGGCATCGACCTGGACGCCCCCCTCATCGTCTTCGACCTGTCCCACATCGACCGCAACTCCATCGCCATGCCGATCCTCATGGCGATCGTCGGCGTGTGGCTGGAGCACACCTGGATCCGCCCCGACCGCAAGAAGCGCATCTTCCTCGTCGAAGAGGCCTGGCACATCATCAACAGCCCGTTCGTGGCCCAGCTGTTCCAGCGCCTGCTGAAGTTCGGCCGCCGCCTCGGCCTGTCCTTCGTCGCCGTCGTCCACCACCTGTCCGACGTCGTCGACGGCGCGGCGGCGAAGGAGGCGGCGGCGATCCTGAAGATGGCGTCGACCAGGACGATCTACGCCCAGAAAGCCGACGAGGCAAGGGCGACGGGCCGGGTCCTGGGCCTGCCTCGCTGGGCGGTGGAGATCATCCCTACCCTCACCCCGGGCATCGCGGTCTGGGACGTCAACGGCAACGTCCAGGTGGTCAAACACCTGGTCACGGAGACGGAACGCCCGCTGGTCTTCACCGACCGCGCGATGACCGAGTCCTCCAGCGACCTGGCGGCCGACGACGCCCTGCACGCCGCCGAGCTGGAAGCCGAGCAGCGGGCGGCAGCCTTCGTGGAGCAGCATCTGGGCGACTCCGAATCGACGGTGGCGTAGGGGGAGAAAGCGTGAGACCGGACGACCGCGATCGCGACCGCGACCGCCGCGACAAGCGACGCGAAGGCCAGGGCGGCATCCCCGACGGCCTCCTGATCGGCGGCATCGCCTTCATCCTCGGCATGACCCTGCTGGTCTGGACGGCCACGGGCCTGGCAGCCCTCTTCTCCCGCGGCGCCTGGCCCGAGGGCGTCACCTTCATCCGCACGGCCCTGGCCATGCGCCACCTCATCGGCCACCCCCACGACCTCGCCGGCGCCTGGCCGGCCACCCCACCGTCCCAGCTCTCCGGCTGGGGCCTGTTCTGGGGTCTGTTCATCGGCCAGCTGATGGCCCTGTTCGTCCTCGCCATATTCGTGATGGGCACGGTGGCGAGATGGCGCGCGGGGAAGGCACGGCGGGCTTTCGAGAGGGGTGCGGCGAAGGGCCGAGCACAGTCGGCCACGCCGGCACCGGCCACGGCACCGGCACCGGCACCGGCACCGCAGCAGCGCTACGAGGTCCCGCGTCCGCGCACGGAGCCGGAGCCGCGGCCGACGGAGGCAGCGCAGGAAGCGGCTGCGCCAGGTCCGGTGGGCGCCTTCTCAGCCGACGGTGAACGGGTGGGCGAGTGGGAAACAGACCGCGCCGAAGGCGCGGTGCTCTACGGACCACCTGCAAGCCGCCAGTCGACCGCAACCCAGGCCATCCAGGACGCGCCCGGCCCCACCGTGGTCGTCACCTCGAACCCCGCCCTCTGGACGGAAACGAAGGACGCCCGAGCCAAACTGGGCCCCGCCCTCCTCTACGACCCCGCCCACCTCTGCGACACCCCGGCCCGCCTCCACTGGTCCCCCACCACCGGCTGCGAAGACAAGCAGACGGCCCTGCAGCGAGCCACCGCCCTGCTGAGCCCCGTCCGCCCCACCGCCAAGATCGACCAAGCAGTGGCCGACACGGCGACAACGCTCCTCAGGAGCTACCTCCACGCCGCCGCCCTGGAGAACCGCACCATCCGCCACGTCCACCGCTGGTCCCAGGGCACCCAGGTCCAGGACGCCGTACGAACTCTCCGCACCCACCCGGGCGCCGCCCCCGGCGCCGCAGGCGAACTGGAGGCCGCCCTCACCGCGCACCCCGAACGCCGGGACATGGCCCAGGAGTTGACCAGCCGGGCTCTGTCCGCCCTCTTCACGGTCAACATCCGCGAAGCCTGCACCCCGAACCGAAATGATGCGCTCGCCCTGGATTCCTTCGTCCACGAAGGGGGCACGCTTTATGTGGTCGGTGAATCCATCGAGGACCCCAGGACCAACCCGGGCGCGATGCCCCTCCTGACGGCCCTCGTCTCAAGCGTGGTCGAGCGCGGCCGGCGCATGGCCGAACGGTCATCCTCCGGTCGGCTCGACCCACCACTCACCCTGGTCCTGGACGACGTCGCGGCCGTGGCCCCACTCCCCCAGCTGCCCGACCTGCTCGCCACCGGAAGCGACCAGGGCCTGCCGGCCCTCGCCCTGCTCCGCTCCCGCGAACAGGCAAGAGCCCGCTGGCCGCACCAGGAACTGCCGGTCTGACTACCGCTCCAGAACGAACTCCAACTCGTTCTCGTTGCTCGCCTCGTCCTTCGAGAACGACACGACGACCCCGCTCGGCACGAACCCGGCCTTGCGATAGGCGCCCTGCGCCCGCGCGTTGTCCTCGTGGACGAGCAGCCGTACCCGCTCGGTACGCTGCTGCCACGCCCACCCCGTACCGGCGTCGAGCAGGGCCTCGATCAGCCCGTTTCCACGGTGCTCGGGCCGTACGAACACCCCGACCACGTGCCCCTGGCGCCGCTCGACCGGATACCCCGCCCAGTCCTTCGTCCCGGCCTCTTCGATGAGCACGGTGGTCATACCGGCCCAGGTCCCGTCCGGCGCCTCGGCGATGAACTGCTGTGCTCCGGTGGAACCTTCACCCGACCGCTCGGCCCGCTCCTGATAGAAGGAGTCCGGCCTCGCCAGCGCGACCTCGTAGGTGTCGACGAAGGCGATCGGCGCGACCGGGTCCCGCAGCGCGTCCAGGAGCAACTGCTTCACGGCGGCCCAGTCGTCGGGTCGTATGGCGCGGATGACGTAGTCACCGCTGGTCAGCGTGGTCATGACGCCACCGTAACCCGCATCCGGCGCATCGCTCACCCGATATACGGGGACGACTGTCAGTGCCGCGTCCTACTGTGGCCGCATGACCACGCTTCCCGATCGCCCCAACACCGCACTGCTGATCATCGACGTGCAGAACGGCGTGGTGGCCGCCTCCACGAACCGCGACGACGTCATCGCGAACATCAACACCCTGGTCGCCAGGGCCCGCACGGCCGAGGTGCCGGTCATCTGGGTGCAGCACTCCGACGACGAGCTCAAGAAGGGCAGCGAGAGCTGGGAGTACGTCCCGGAGCTGGCCCGCGAGGACACCGAGCCCCTGGTCCACAAGAACTACCCGGACTCCTTCGAGGACACCGACCTGGAGTCCGTGCTGGCCGAGCACAAGGTGGGCCGGCTCATAGTCACGGGCGCACAGACGGACGTGTGCATCCGCTCGACCCTGCACGGCGCGATCGTCCGCGGATACGACGCGACGCTGGTGGCCGACGCCCACACCACGGAGGACCGGTCCCAGTACGGCGCTCCCGCCCCGGAGCAGGTGATCGCCCACACCAACCTCTACTGGAGGTGGCACGAGGCACCCGGCCGCCAGGGCGGGACCGTGGAGACGGCTGAGGTGACCTTCTAGCCATCCTCAGCGGGCGTCGCGTCAGTCGTCGTCGTCCAGATCCTTCGCCTGGTCGTCGGGGACGGCACCGTACAGATCGTGCCTGGGCTCGGGCATCACGCTCCGGCCCCCGCGCACGCTCTTCCAGATCGCCTCGTTGAAGGTCCGCTCGTCGATCTGGTCCTCCTTGGTGAGGTTCTGCTTCGCCGACACCCCGGCCATCGGCGAATTGACCGTGTTCACAGCCGTCAGGTCGGCCGTCGGCTTCACGGCCGTGTACGGGGTGCCGTCCGGCCTGGCGGTGAAGGAGTTCACCATCGGGGTGGCGTACGCGTCGAACTGGGTCATGGGCCGCAGCCCCAGCAGCAACTCGATCGTGCGCACCATCGAGGCGGTGGAGTAGAACGTCGAGTCGACCCGCCCGGTCTGCGTGTACGGGCTGATGACCTGCGAGACGGTCCGGTGCGCATCCACGTGGTCCGGCCCGTTCTGCGCGTCGTCCTCGGTCACGAAGATCGCGGTCGACTTCCAGTACGGCGAGTGCGAGACGGTGTCCACCAGCTGCCCGAGCGCCCAGTCGTTGTCGGCGACGTAGGCCTGCGGGGTGGGCAGGCCGGCCTTGGTACCGGAGGTGTGGTCGTTGGGCAGCCGCACCATCTCGAAGGCGGGCAGGTTCCCGTCCTTCTCGTACTGGGCGAACTCCCTCTTCCACTCCTCGATCCGCGGGCTGCCACAGGTCTTCACGCGCGCGGTGAAGGTACCGGCCGAGTCCGGGCAGCTGAGGTTGTACGGCCCGTAGTCGTGGTCGGTGCCGGCGTTCAGCACCGGGTCCTCGACGACGGCCTTCCCACTCGCGTCAGCACTGGCATAGAACCCGTAGTTGCGGAAGGAGACGCCCCTGTCGTTCAGCCGCTGCCAGATGTAGGCGTGTTCGGGGTCCTTGTTCGGCGCGATCGCCGGGTCGCCGTTCTCGGACGGATAGGTGTGGTTGCGGCCGGAGTAGTTGGCGGGCCAGCCCTCCTCGCTGTACGGGTTGGAGTTGGCGGCCACGGTCCAGTTCCAGCCCTGGGCGCTGACCTCGGCGTCGGCGTAGAAGTTGTCGAGGGCGACGAACTGCTGCTGCAGGGCGCGCGCGTTGGGCGCCGAGTCGTCCCCGAACAGGTTCAGGGACGGATCCCCGTTGCCCTTCTCCAACGACCCGAGCTCCTGGTCGTAGGTCCGGTTCTCCTTGACCACGTAGATGACGTGCTTGATCGGGGTCTTCTCCCCGACCCGCCGCGGTACGACGGCCCCGACGGCCCGCGGGCCGCTGCCCTCCTCGAACCCGTTGTTGGCGACGACGGTCCGCGTCCACCGCCTGAGCTGCCTGTCGCCGCCGTCGAGCGCAATGGTCGACAGGGTGCCCTTCATCATCGACCCCGAGTACTGGTCGGGCGAGGTCGGCGCGGTGGAGGTCGGGTTCGGGTAACCGGGCCCGTTGTTCGGTCCGGCGCCCAGTCCCTTGGCGTTGGTGACGTACAGCTTCCCCTCGAGCGGTACGACGGCCGTCGGGTACCAGGCGGTAGGAATGAGCCCGGCGGCCCTCCCCCTCTTGAGGTCGATGACAGCGATGTCGTTGTTCCCGGCGTTGGCGACATACAGCCGCTGCCCGTCCTCGGACAGCGCGAGCGCATCGGGGCTGCTGCCGACGGGCGCGTGCCGGTACGGCGCGAGCGGGATCGTCCGCGTCACCTTCCGCGTGGCGACATCGACGACACTCACCTCGTCGCTGTCCCCGTCGGCCACGTAGAGGGTGTCCTGTCCCTCGTCGGCGACGACGGCATTGGGATGGGTCCCCACCTTGACGGCCGTCTCGACCACCGGCGCGGACCCGCTGATGTCGAGGACGCTGACCGTGTCGCCCCCCTGGTCGGTGACGAAGGCGGTCTTCCCGTCCTCGGCGAGCGCGACGGCGTACGGCGCATGCCCCACGGCAACGGTCTTCATCGAGCCGTCGGCCAGATCCACCACGGTGGCGGCATCCGCGAGCCGGTCCGCGACGACCAGCCGCTTCCCGTCGGGCGTCACGGCGAGCCCGGCCGGATACATGTTCACGGCCTGGCCCTCGGGGTTCTTCGTGGGCAGCTTGACGGGCGTGGACTCGGTGAGCCGGCCGCCGCTCACGTCATAGGTGTGGATGATCTCGCGCCCACCACCACTGGCAAAGGCACGCTTGCCGTCGGGGCTGAAGGCGAGCCCGGTGAAGACGGCCTGGGGGCTCGGGTACGAGATGGTCTGGACGACCTCCGAGTCCGTGGGGTCGACCACCTGGAGGGACTGGGTGCCCTGACCGGCATTGCTCACCAGGAGCATGCTCTTGTCGGGTGAAAGCACCGCGTTGAGGGGGAGATTGCCCAGCTGGGCCTGGTGGCCGGCCGGGGTGACCTTGTAGCCGACGGGAGTCACGGCGGTCCCGTCGCCCTTCGGCCCTGCGGATCCCTGCCCGCCGGAGGCCGCGAGCGCGACGACGGCTCCGGTGGCGAGCGCGGCGGTACCTGCCAGCACAGTGACAACTCGACGTCGGTTTCTGCGTCTGAGGACCATGGGTCACGACCCTGACACGCAGCGTCAACGATCCCGTGGATTGGTGGTGACGTGAACATGACCGGGCGGTGAACGCGAAAAAGCCCCAACTCACGGGTTTCCACCCGGAGTTGGGGCTCCTTCTCAAAATTT
>NZ_KQ948035.1:0-3594 GCF_001513965.1 Streptomyces cellostaticus
CGACCGACGCCCGCGGGCTCGGTCTGGCTTCGCCCGGGCACCCGCTGCTGGGCGCGATGGTCGAACTGGTCGAGGAGGACCGGCTGGTGTACACAGGGCGGCTCGCCCTCGACACACAGCCGTGGCTCGCCGACCATGCCGTGCACGGCACCGTACTGCTGCCCGGCACCGCGTTCCTCGAACTCACGATGGCCGTCGGCACCAGGGTGGGCTGGGCACGTCTGGTCGAACTCACCCTCCAGACACCGCTGCTGCTCGAACCGGACGCGGCCGTACAGCTCCGGGTGACCGTCGAGCCGCCGGCCGCGAACGGGCAGCGGGAGCTGGCCGTGCACTCCCGGCCACAGGACGCCGACCCGGGCAGCCCGTGGACGCGGCATGCCGCGGCACTGCTCGGCATCCACGACGACACCGCCGACTTCGACCTGGTCGAATGGCCACCGCCCGGTGCCCACGAGATCGACGTCGAGACCCGCTACGACACCCTCGCGGAGGCGGGCTACGACTACGGCCCCGCCTTCCAGGGCCTGCGCGCAGCCTGGCGCACCGACCGCGACGTCTACGCCGAGGTGAGCCTCCCCGCCGAGCTCGACGGCACCGCCTTCGGCCTGCACCCGGCGGTGCTGGACGCAGCCTTGCACGCGGTCGGCCTGCTCCGCGAGGACGGCGGCACCGTCCTGCCCTTCTCCTGGTCCGGCGTCACCCGTTACACCGAAGGCGCGGGTGCCCTGCGGGTGTGGCTCAGCGCAACCGGAAAGGACGGGGTGACCCTGCGCGCCGCTGACGGCACAGGAAAGCCCGTGCTGTCCGCGGAGGCAGTCACCATGCGGCCGTTCACCGCCGACCCGGCCGCCGGACGCGGCACCGACTCGCTGTTCCGGCTGGAATGGCAGCCGGTCCGGGCCGCCGCGGCCGACATCGACGTGTGCCTGGTGGCGGACTTGGCCGACGTCCCGGAGCCCGTACCGCAGGTGGTCGCCGTACGATGTCCGGTCGGGTCGCAGGACTCGGGCAGCACGGGAGCCGACCTCGCCAGGAACGCACACCGAGCGGCAGCTTGGGCGCTCGGCCTGGTCCAGGAGTGGCTGGCCGATGCCCGCTTCACGAGCTCCCGGCTGCTGGTCCTGACCGACGGCGCGGCCGGCCCCGACGTAATGGACCCCGCCCAGGCCACCGTGTGGGGCCTGATCAGGACCGCGCAATCCGAACACCCGGACCGTTTCGCGCTGTTGGACGCAGACGCAGCCCACCGAGCCGACACCGTGCCCGCGGCCGTGCTCACCGAACCCCAACTCGCGCTGCGGGCCAACACGGTGCTCGCCCCTCGGCTGGTACGGCACACCGGGATCTCCGACCTGGCAGGCGCCGCCGGGCTCGCCCCGGACGGCACCGTGCTCATCACCGGCGGCACTGGCGTGCTCGGCGCATTGGTTGCGCGGCACCTGGTCATCGAGCACGGCGCCCGCCGTCTGCTGCTGGTCAGCCGCCGTGGTCCCGATGCGCCCGGTGCCAGGGAACTCGCCGCCGAACTAAGCGGGTTGGGCGCCGCTGTCACCCTCGCAGCCTGCAACACCGCCGACCGCGACGCGCTCGCGCACCTGCTGACCGGCGTACGACTCACCGCCGTCGTGCACACCGCGGGGCTGCTGGACGACGGCATGGTCGAGTCGTTGACCGCGGACCGGCTGTCCGCCGTGCTGCGGCCCAAAGTGGACGCCGCCGCACACCTCGACGAGCTGACCGCCGACCAGGACCTCGCGGCCTTCGTCCTCTTCTCCTCGGCGGCGGGCGTGCTCGGCAACCCGGGCCAGGCCAACTACGCCGCGGGAAACGTCTTCCTCGACGCGCTCGCCGCTCGCCGCCGCGCCGCCGGGCGCCCCGCGACCTCACTCGCCTGGGGCCTGTGGGCCGAACGCACCGGCCTCACCGGGCACTTGGACAGCGACACCCTCTCGACCCGCGGCATCGCCCCGCTCTCCACCGAACAGGGCCTCGAACTCCTCGACCGGGCGCTCGCCGACGGCAGCGCGGCGCTCGTACCGGCCCTCCTTGACCCGGCCGCGTTGCGCGCCGACGCACTCGCCGGGACCCTGTCCCCGGTGCTGCGCTCGCTGGTGCGGGTCCCGCAGCGGCGCCCCGGCGAGTCCGGCCTGCGCCGCAGGCTCGGCCGGATGTCCGAGGAGGAGGGCCGCCGACTGCTGCTCGACCTCGTACGCTTCCAGCTTGCCGCGGTCATCGGCCGCGACTCCGTGGACGGGATCGACCCGCACCAGCCGTTCAAGGGCTTCGGCGTCGACTCGCTGCTCGCGGTGCAACTGCGCAACCGCCTCAACTCCGTCACCGGCCTGCGTCTTCCGGCCACCCTCGTCTTCGACCACCCCACACCGGCCGCCGTCGCCGACTTCACGCTCGCACTCGCACAGGAACGCGCCGAGAGTGCCGCCCCGCCCGCCACTGCCGTCGCAGCGCGTACGGACGATGATCCGATCGTGATCGTCGGTATGGGTTGCCGTTTCCCGGGCGGGGTGGACTCGCCGGAGGCGCTGTGGCAGGTCGTGGCCGAGCAGCGTGACGTGATCTCCGGCTTTCCGGCCGACCGCGGCTGGGACCTCGACGGCCTTTACCACCCCGACCCGGACCACTCCGGCACGTCGTACGTGCGGCACGGCGGATTCCTCCACGAGGCCGCCGACTTCGACCCCGCCTTCTTCGGGATCTCGCCGCGTGAGGCGCTGGCGATGGACCCGCAGCAGCGCCTGCTGCTGGAGGTGTCGTGGGAGGCCCTGGAGCAGGCCGGAATCGCGCCCGGATCGCTGCACGGCAGCGACACCGGCGTGTTCGCCGGGGTGATGTACCACGACTACGGCGGTGGCGGCCGGATGCCGGAACAGGCCGAGGGCCACTTCCTGACCGGCACCACCGGCAGCGTCGCCACCGGGCGGGTGGCGTACACGTTGGGGTTGCAGGGTCCGGCGCTGACGGTGGACACCGCGTGTTCGTCGTCGCTGGTCGCCCTGCACCTGGCGGTACGCGCCCTGCGGTCCGGCGAATGCTCACTCGCCCTCGCCGGCGGCGTCGCCGTGATGTCCACCCCCAACACCTTCATCGAGTTCTCGCGTCAGCGGGGGCTTGCGGTTGATGGCCGGTGCAAGTCGTTCTCGGCGGATGCGGATGGCACGGTGTGGGCCGAGGGTGTGGGTGTGCTGGTGGTGGAGCGGTTGTCGGATGCCCGGAGGCTGGGGCATCGGGTGCTGGCTGTGGTGGCTGGTACGGCGGTGAATCAGGACGGTGCGTCGAACGGGTTGACGGCGCCGAGTGGTCCGGCGCAGGAGCGGGTGATCCGGGCTGCTTTGGCGGATGCGGGAGTGGCTGCTTCCGGGGTTGATGCGGTGGAGGCTCATGGCACGGGTACGGTGCTCGGTGATCCGATCGAGGCTCAGGCCCTGCTTGCTACCTATGGCAGGGAGCGTGATGGTGGGCCGCTGCTGGTGGGTTCGTTGAAGTCCAACCTCGGGCACGCGCAGGCGGCTGCCGGGGTCGGCGGTGTGATCAAGATGGTGATGGCGCTGCGGCATGGTGAGCTGCCCGCGTCAC
>NZ_KQ948035.1:4251-5299 GCF_001513965.1 Streptomyces cellostaticus
GTGTTCGTGTTTCCGGGGCAGGGGTCGCAGTGGGTGGGGATGGCGGTGGGGTTGCTGGATTCCTCGCCGGTGTTCCGTGAGGTGATCGGCGAGTGTGAGGTGGCGTTGTCGTCGTTCGTGGAGTGGTCGTTGACGGCGGTGTTGCGCGGTGAGGAGGGTGCGCCTGGTCTGGAGCGGGTGGATGTGGTGCAGCCGGTGTCCTGGGCGATGATGCTCGGTCTGGCAGCGCTGTGGCGTGCCGGTGGTGTGAGCCCGGTTGCGGTCGTGGGGCACTCGCAGGGCGAGATCGCGGCTGCGGTGGTGGCGGGTGGTTTGTCGTTGGAGGACGGTGCCCGGGTGGTGGCGTTGCGGTCGAGGGCGCTGCGGGTACTGTCGGGCGGCGGCGCGATGGCCTCGGTGGGGCTGCCGGAGTCGCGGGCGGAGCAGATGCTGGCCGCGTGGGCGGGTCGGGTCTCGATCGCAGCGGTGAACGGGCCGTCGTCAACCGTGGTGGCCGGGCAGCCGGATGCGCTGGAGGAGGTGCTGGCCCGGTGTGAGGCATCGGGTGTGTGGGCACGCAGGATCCCGGTGGACTACGCCTCCCACTCCCCGCACGTCGAGGAGATCCGGGACACCCTGGCCTGCGAACTGCAAGGCATCAATCCCCGTACGGGTCGGATCGCTTTCCACTCCACCGTGACCGGCGGTGTGCTGGACACCTGTGAGTTGGGCGGGTCGTACTGGTTCCGGAACTTGCGTAGCCGGGTGCGGCTGGCGGAAGTCGTGGAGGGGCTGGCGGCGCCTGACGTGGTGTTCGTGGAAGTCAGCGCGCATCCGGTGTTGATCTCGGCGATCTCGGAGACGTTGGGTGCCACGGGTGCGGTCGTGGGAACGCTGCACCGCAACGTCGGTGGCCTGGACCGTTTCGTGGAGTCCGTCGCCGAGGCGTGGTCCCATGGTGTCACCGTCGACTGGCCGACGGTGTTCAAGCCCTACCGCACCAACACCGTCGAACTGCCCTCCTACCCCTTCCAGAGGCAGCGCTACTGGCTCGACCCCCAGCCCGCCG
>NZ_KQ948035.1:6040-166895 GCF_001513965.1 Streptomyces cellostaticus
TCGCCCCGCACAGCGCGCCGCGACCGGCGGAACAACCGGCCGAGGCAGTAAGCCTGTTGGGCGTACGGCTGCCGTCGCCGCTCACGCAGGCGCAGTTCGTCGCCCGGCTCGACCCGGCGGCACACCCCTGCCTCGGCGACTTCGTGGTCGGCGGGCGGCCGGTGGTCAGTGCCGGGGTGATCCTGGAGTCCACGATCGAGGCGGTCACCGAACTCACGGGGCCGGGACCGGTGTCCGTCGAGGGCCTGGAACTGCCCGTCGACCTGGTGCTCGAACCGGTCGGCGCCGATCCGTCGACGGTCAACGACCGCACCGCCCAACTCGTCATGGACGAGGGAGCGTTCCGCTATTACGCGCAGGACTCGGCCGGCGGTTGGCAGCTGCACGCGGAGGGCCGGGCCCGGTCGGACGCGTCGGCCGCCCCCACGGTGGCGCTCGCACTGGCCGAGTCGGGCCGCGAGCTGACCGGCGACGAGCTGTACCGGCTGCTGTGGCAGCGCGCACTGTATCTGGGCTCCGCCGCCCGCTGGGTGGAGCGGATCCGGCTCGGCCGGGGCGAGGCCACAGCCGCGATCCGGCCCGCCATGCCCGGCGAGGCGGAGCCCTACCTGATGCACCCCGGGCTGGTCGACGCGATGTTCCAGACCGCGCTGGCCTGCTTCCCCACGCACGGCCAGGCCCTCGTGCCGGTCAGGCTCGACCGCTTCGTCCACTACCCCCACGGCGGCCCTCAGGACGGGCTGCGATGTCATGCCGAACTGCTCGACGGCGGCGTCCAGGCGCGCATCCGGCTCGTCGCCGCGGACGGCCGGCTCGTCGCCGAGGCCGACGGCGTACGCTTCGCCCCCGCCGAGACACGGCCCGCGGCGGAACCCGCGGCCGTACCCGGACCCGCGGCAGCACACGAACCCGCGGTGGTGCCCGAACCGCGCCCGCAAACCGCGGCCCTGACGGCACCTGCGCCTGCCCCAGCGGACACGCCCGAGGCGGTGCGGGCCTTCGTGACCCGAACCGTCGCCCAGGCGCTGGGCACCGCAGCGGCCCGGCTCGACGCCCGCCAGCCGTTGCAGGCGCTCGGCCTGGACTCACTGATCGCGATGAAGATCCGGCTGACGCTGAACCGGCAGTTCGAGGTCCTGCTGCCGATGACGGCATTCCTCAACGGCCGCAGCACCGAAGACATCGTCGACGACGTACTCGCCGCCCTCGGCGCCGGCACCGAAGCTCCGCAGGCCGACGTCGACGACACCACCGCACCCCAGGACGACGCCGAGCGCTACGAGCCGTTCGGCCTGACCGACCTCCAGCAGGCGTACCTCGTCGGCCGTGGCGACGTCTTCGAACTCGGCAACACCTCCACTTATTTCCAGATCGAGATCGATGTGGAGAACGTGGACCTGGACCGGCTCGGCGCATCCTTCCGGGCGATGATCGAACGGCACGACATGCTGCGGGCGGTCTTCACCGCCGAGGGCGAGCAGCGTGTGCAGCGCGACGTCCCGGCCTACGTGATCCGCGAGACCGACGTCTCCGCGTTGGACCCGGCCGGGCGCGAAGCCGCGCTGGCCGCCGTATACGAGGAGATGCGAAGTCAGGTCTTCGACACCAGCCGCTGGCCGCTGTTCGACGTGCGGGTGACCCGGATCGACGACCGGGTGATCCGGCTGCACGCCGGCTTCGACGCCCTGATCATCGACGGTTTCAGCACGTCGATCCTGTTCAAGGAGTGGGCGGCGCACTACCGCGGTGAGTCACTGCCCGAACTGCGGCTGCGCTACCGGGACTACGTCCGCCAAGCCCGCGCCCTGGAGGGCGGACCCGAGCACGACAGGGCGCTCGCCTACTGGCGGGACCGGCTCGACACGCTGCCGCCTGCCCCCCAACTGCCGCTGGCCGTCGACCCGTCGAGCCTGGACCGGCCGGTGTTCAACCACCGCGGCGCGACCCTGGCGAAGGAGGACTGGACCCGGTTCAAGCAGTCCGCGGCGGCAGCCGGGGTCAGTGCCTCCGCGGCCCTGTGCACCGCGTACTCGCAGGTGATCGCGGCGTGGAGCGCCACCCCCGACTTCTCGCTGAACCTGCTGTTCTTCAACCGCCTGCCGCTGCATCCGCAGGTCGGTGACGTCATCGGCAACTTCTCCACCACCCTGCTGCTGGAGATCCGCGACTCGGCCACCGAGGCGTTCGCCGCCCGCGCCGACCGTGTCCAGCGCCGGCTGTGGAGCGACCTGGAGCACAGCCAGGTCAGCGGTGTGCAAGTGCTGAGGGAACTGAACCGGGCCCACGGCGCCTCGGTGCGGGCCGCCGCGCCGGTCGTCTTCACCAGCCTGGTGAACTTCTCGGGCCAGCAGGACACCGAGCAGCGCGGAGTCGTGCAGTATCTGACCGGGATCGGTGAGAACGGCCGCCAGGTCAGCAGTTCGGTTCGCACGCCGCAGGTGTGGCTGGACCACCAGGCGGTGGAGGAGGCCGGTGAACTCGTCCTGAACTGGGACGTGGTCGAGGAACTGTTCCCGGCAGGCTGCATCGACGCCATGTTCGCCGCCTATCTGCGGTTGCTGCACGACCTGTCCCGTGACCCGGCGACCTGGCAGCGGCCCGCGCCCGCCCTCGTACCGGCCGCCGACCTGGACGTACGGGCCGCGGCCAATGCCACCGACGGGCCCGTACCCGACGGGCTGCTCCACGACGCTGTCCTCGGCCAGGTCGCACTGCGGCCCGACGAGCCCGCGGTCGTCTCGAAGGCCCTGACCCTGACGTACGCCGACCTCGACCGCAGGTCCAACCAGGTGGGGCACCGGCTGCGCGCCCAGGGAGCCGGCCCCGGCGACCTGGTGGCGATCGTCATGGACAAGGGCTGGGAGCAGGTCGTCGCGGCCCTCGGCATCCTGCGGGCCGGGGCGGCGTACGTCCCGATCGACGCCGGGGTGCCCGCCGAGCGGCTGCGCGTGCTGCTGGACAGCGCCGGGATCAGCCGCGTCGTCACCCAGCCGTGGGTGGACGACACGGCCGACTGGCCGCAGGGCGTGGCCAGGACCGTGGTGCGGGCCGACGACAAGGGCGATGAGCGGCCGCTCGGCCCGTCCGGCGCCAGGCCCGCCGACCTCGCCTACGTGATCTTCACCTCGGGCTCCACCGGGCTGCCCAAGGGCGTGATGATCGAGCACGGCGCGGCCCTGAACACGGTGGTCGACGTCAACGAGCGCTACGGCGTCACCGCGGCGGACCGGGCACTCGGACTGTCCGCGATGAACTTCGACCTGTCGGTCTACGACGTCTTCGGGCTGCTGTCGGTGGGCGGCGCCCTCGTCCTGCCCGAACCGTCCGCGCACCGCGAACCCGCCCGCTGGGCGGAACTCGTCACCGAGCACGGGGTGACCATCTGGAACAGCGTGCCCGCGCTGATGGAGATGTTCACCGAACACGCCCACGCGAACCGGCTCACCGGGCTGCCGCTCAGGCTGGTGATGATGAGCGGGGACTGGATCCCGGTGACGCTGCCCGGCCGGATCCGGCTGCTGCTGCCGGACGCCGAGCAGTGGAGTCTCGGCGGCGCCACCGAGGCGTCGATCTGGTCGATCTGCCACCCGATCGGGCAGGTCCAGGACGACTGGGTGAGCGTCCCCTACGGCAAGGCGATGCGCAACCAGCGCTTTTACGTCCTCGACGGCGCGATGCGGCCCTGCCCGGTGTGGGTGCCGGGCGACCTCTACATCGCCGGCATCGGACTGGCCCGCGGCTACCTG
Organism: Streptomyces cellostaticus; assembly: GCF_001513965.1. GTDB lineage: Bacteria > Actinomycetota > Actinomycetes > Streptomycetales > Streptomycetaceae > Streptomyces > Streptomyces cellostaticus. Next base: position 9,787 of record NZ_KQ948035.1, read on the forward strand.
AACGACGAGGACAAGACCCGGGCCGCCTTCTTGCACCACCCGGTCACCGGTGAGCGCCTCTACCGCACCGGCGACCTGGGACGCTTCCTGCCGGACGGCACCATCGAATTCCTCGGCCGGCAGGACTCCCAGGTCAAGGTCCAGGGCTACCGCATCGAACTGGGCGAGGTCGAAGCCGCCCTCACCCAGTGCGAAGGGGTGCGGGCGGCCGCGGTCGTCGCGGCGGGCGAACGGCACGGCCCCAAGCGGCTGATCGCCTACGTCGTCCTCGACGACGGACGCGACGACACCGAGGCCCAGATCACCGAGGCGCTGCGTCACGCGGTCCCGAAGTATCTGGTGCCCCAGCGCATCCTCGTCCTGGACGAACTGCCGCTCAGCGACAATGGGAAGGTCAACCGGGCGGCACTGCCCGCACCCGACGAGGTCGCCGTCGAAGGCGCCGGCTTCGTCGCGCCCCGCGACGACGTGGAACGCCGACTCGCGGAGATCTGGGCGGAGTTCTTCGGCATGACCGAGATCGGGGTGACCGCCGGCTTCTTCGAACTCGGCGGCGACTCGCTGCTCGCGGTGCGGCTGATGGCCAGGATCGCCCGCGGCCTTCGTCGCAGCCTGCCGCTGTCCACCCTGTTCGCCCGGCCGACCATCGAACTGCTCGCCCAGGCGATCCGGGAGGCCGAGGACAGCGAGGACGGCGAGGAGGGCCGCAGGGCGCTGGTGCCGGTACGCACCACCGGCTCGCGGCCTCCGCTGGTCTTCGTCCACCCGGTCGGCGGCGACGTGCTCTGCTACGCGGAACTCGCCGGACTCCTCGGCGACGACCAGCCCTTCTACGCACTCCAGTTGCCGGACGTGGAACTGCTCAGCGTCGAGGACATGGCCGCCCACTATGCCGCGGCGGTCCGCGAGGCGCTGCCCGACGGACCGTACCGGCTCGGCGGCTGGTCGATGGGCGGGGTGATCGCCCTGGAGATGGCCGCCCGACTCACCGCGTCGGGCGCCGAGGTGGACCTGCTGGCCGTGGTCGACCTGATGGAGCCGCCCGGACCGGCCGAGGGCGCGCCCGTTGCCGACGAGGTGCTGCTGTCCTGGTTCGCCCGGGATCTGGCGGGCCTGGCCGCAGTGGACTGGGAGCTGCCGCCCGAGGCGTTCGACAGCCGCCCGCCGGTGCAGGTGCTGCACACCGAGGCACGCGCCGCGGGGGCGTTGTCCGACGACATCGACCTCGACACGCTGAGCCGCATCGTCAGCCGGTTCCAGAACAACTACCGGGCCCTCCTGCGCCACGCACCCAGCAGCTTCGCCGGCCGGGTGTTGTCGCTGCGGGCCGCGGACGGCGGCGCGACGGTCGAGACCGCGTCGCGCTGGATGGCGTACTTCCCCGGCGATGCCGACCTCGTCGACGTACCCGGCGACCACTACACGGTGATGCGCGGCGAGCGGCTGCGCATCCTGGCCGGCGAGTTGCGCCGGGCACTCGACGCCCACTGACCCGACCGGCCGAGGAATGAGGAAAATCGGTATGCGAACTGATCAGGCCCACCCGAAACGGTGGCTGATACTGATCGCGATGGCGCTGACGATGTTCATCGCGACCATCGACAACACGGTGATGACCGTCGGCTTCGCGTCGATCCAGCGCGGACTGGGCGAGTCCAACGCCGAGTTGCAGTGGTCGATGGACGCCTACACGCTCACCTTCGCGGCGCTGCTCTTCACCGCCGGCATCCTCGGCGACCGGTTCGGCCGGCGGCGGGTGCTGCTGGCCGGCCTCGCGGTCTTCCTGGGCGCATCCCTGGCCGGTGCGTGGTCCTCCAACCCCGCTGAACTCATCGGCTGGCGGGCCGTGATGGGCGTCGGTGCCTCCGTCGTGCCAGGCTGCACGATGGCCGTCATCGCGAGCGTCTTCCCCGCCGAGGAGCGGACCCGGGCCATCGGCTACTGGTCGACGTCGGCCGGCGTCGGCATCGCGGCCGGGCCGGTCCTCGGCGGCGCGCTGCTGTCCGCCTTCTGGTGGGGGTCGCTGCTGCTGGTCAACGTGCCCTTCGCGGTCGTCGCCCTCGCGATGATCGGCCTGCAGGTGCCGGAGAACCGCAGCGCCCAGGCCCCCCGGGTGGACGTCGCCGGGGTGCTGCTGTCGATCGCCGGTGTCGGCAGCCTCGTCTACGGGGTGATCAAGGGCGGCGAGGAGAGCAGCTGGCTGGAAGGCGCCGTCCTCGGCCCGGTCCTGCTCGGCCTGGTCCTGCTCACCGTGATGGTGCTGGTCGCACGCCGCAAGGACCAGCCCGCCCTCGACCCGTCGCTGTTCACCGACAAGCGGTTCGCGATCGGCGCGGCGGCGCTGGCCGCGTCGTTCTTCGTCGCGACCGGGGCGACGTACATCCTCTCCTTCTACCTCCAGCAGCTGCGGAACTACACACCGGTGCAGGCCGGGCTGCTGACGCTGCCGCTCGCCGTCGGCTCGACGGTGGCCGGTGCGGGCGCCCCCCGGCTGATCGCCCGCTGGGGACCCACCGTCGCGCTCGGCGGCAGCGGGCTGCTGATGGCCGCGTGCAGTGTCTTCTACGCCGTGGTGAACGCCACCACGCCGATCTGGATCTTCGAGGTGGTGCACGCCATGTTCGGACCGAGTTTCGGGGCGACGTTCGCGGTGGGTATGACGGCGACCATGTCCGCGGTGCAGCCCGCGAAGGCGGGCGCCGGGTCCGCCGTCGCCAACACGGTGCGGCACATGGGTACGGCCTTCGGCGTCGCGGTGCTCGGTTCCGTCCTGGGGTCGGTCTACCGGCACTCCTTCGACGACGCGGCCGGCGTACTGCCCGCTGAGGCGCGGACGTCCCTCGGCGGCACCCTGGGGGCGGTCGTGCACGCCCCACCGGGCCTGCGCAAAGCCGTGGTGGCCGACGCCGACAGCTCGTTCCTGACCGGGCTGCACGCCGCGATGTGGGTCGCCGCGGTCCTGTGCGTCGCCGCCTCCGCCGTCGTCCTGGTCGGCCTGCGCGGCCGCACCCCGGCCCGCCCGGCCGCCGACCGCCGCCCGGACGCCGTCGCCGGAGAGACCCGATGAGCGCGCTGCCGGCCACCGTGCCGGTCGCCGTCGTCGGAGCGGGCCAGTCCGGGCTCGCCGCCGGGTACTACCTGCGGCAGGCCGGCCTGGGGTGCGTCCTGCTCGACGCCGGGAGCGCAGTCGGCGAGACATGGCGGCGGCGCTGGGACTCGCTGAGGCTGTTCACGTCCGCGCAGTTCTCCGCGCTGCCGGGCCTGCCCTTCCCCGGCGACGGTGCGCGCTACCCCGGCAAGGACGAGGTCGCGGCGTATCTGCGGGACTACGCCGAACGGTTCGGCCTTCCGGTGCTGCCCGACCACCGGGTGCTCGCACTGCGCAGGGACGGCGACGGCTATCTGCTGACCACCGCGCACGGCGACTGCCGGGCCGACCAGGTCGTCATCGCGACCGGCGCGTTCGGCAGCCCACGGGTTCCGGAGTTCGGCGCCGGGCTGAGTCCGCAGGTGCCGTCCCTGCACACCGGGGACTACCGCAGCCCCGCCCAGGTGCCGCCGGGCACCGTGGTGATCGTGGGCGACGGCAACTCCGGGCGGCAGATAGCCGTGGAGCTGGCCGAGAGCCACAGCGTGGTGCTCAGCCGTGGCGACACCGTCTCACCGCAGCTGCCGCAGACCGTCGTCGGACGGGACATGTTCTGGTGGATGAGCGTCCTCGGCGTGATGAGCATGCCGGTGAACATGCAGGCACCCGACCCGGTCGTCGGCGACCGGGTGCCCGCGCTGGTCGCGGACGGCCGGATCCGAACGGTGGGCCGGATCACCGCGGCCGAGGGCGCCGAACTGCTGGTCGCGGACGGCGAGCGCATCAAACCCTCCGCGGTGATCTGGGCGACCGGCTACCGCACCGACTGGAGCTGGCTCGACCCGCAGATGCTCGACGAGGCCGGGCAGCCCCGCCACACCGAGGGCGTAGGGGCGCTGCCCGGCAGCTATTACCTGGGCCTGTACCGGATGCGCACCCGCGGCTCGGCGCTGCTCGGCTTCGTCGGCCGGGACGCCGAACGCATCGCGGCAGTGGCCGCCACCGCCGCCCGCGACACCCCGACCCCTTCCTCTGCGGCAGAAGGCGAGCCGTCATGACCAGCGTCATTGTCACCGAACTCGATGTGCTGGGCGCGCTGTTGGCGTTCGACTTCATCGGATTCGCGCAGAAGTCCGCCGCCCTCGACCCCACCGACCCGCATTACGGGCAGGCGGTCGGCGCCGCCTTCGGGCTGGCGGTCCGTCGCCGCTTCCCGCAGGGCGCGACACTGCAGGAGATAAGCGGTTACGTCGCAGGCGTACTCGGCTCACTGGAGGACGGCGCGGAGGACTTCAACCCGGTGTCCCTCGAACGCCTGGTCGCCGTCGGCCTGTACGGGGGCGAGGCACCCGGCGGTGAGCACCTGGACCCCGAGACGACGCTCCAGGCCCGGCTGCTGCTGACCTTCCGGCTGGTCCGGGAGCTGGGTCTCGACCCCGGCCGGCAGCGGGAGTTGCTGGCCGAGGCGGCGCAACGCGCGTCGGCCTGAGGCGGCCCGCAGACGGCGCCTCAGGTGATCCGGGGCGCCGCACCGCCGCTCACTCCCGAGGCGGCCCGGACACCTGGCGCGCGTTCGAGCTTCCGGACGCCTGTGGCGCGGTGAGGCCTCCGGACGCCGTGGGGGCCTTTGCCTCGGAGACCGGCGGGACCGAGACGTCCAGCGCTCCTTTTGCGTACATCGCCCGCACCGACCGCTTGTCGTACTTGCCGACACTGGTCTTCGGTACCGCGTCCACGAACGACCACCGCTCCGGCACCCACCAGCGGGCCACCCGCCCGGCCAGGAACTCCCGCAGCTCGTCCGCGCCGATCTCGGCGCCCGGTACCAACGACACACAGGCCAGCGGGCGTTCCTCCCAGCGCGGGTCGGGCACACCGACCACGATCGCCTCCAGCACCGCGGGGTGCTCGATGATCGCGTTCTCCAGCTCGATGGAGGAGATCCACTCGCCGCCGCTCTTGATGCCGTCCTTGAGCCGGTCGCTGACCACCACCCAGCCGCCCGGCTCGATCACTCCCAGGTCGCCGGTACGCAGCCAGCCGTCGTGGAACTTCTCCGGGGAATCAGCGGTGTTGTAGTACGACCCGGTCACCCACGGCCCGCGCAGCTCCAGTTCGCCCACCGACGCACCGTCCCACGGCTGCTCGGTGCCGTCCTCCGCGATCAGCCGCACCTCGACGCAGGGCATCACCCGGCCGCTCTTCGCCAGCCAGTCGACCTCGTCCTCGTCCGGGGTGCCGTGTGGCGGGACCGCGAAGGTGGCCAGCGGGCTGGTCTCGGTCAGGCCCCAACCCTGCTTCAGGCGGACCCCGTAGCGGTCCTTGAGCTGCTGGAGCAGGGCACGCGGCGGGGTGGCGCCGCCACAGCCCGCGAGCCTTACGGCGCTCAGGTCCAGCGGGTGTTGCTCGCCGTGGTGCACCAGGCTGTTCCAGATCGTGCAGATCGCCGCCACTGCGGTGGGCCGCTCCTCGTTGATGATCCGGGCCAGCTCCGGGGTGTGCAGCAGCCGCCCGTTCATGATCAGGTCGGAGCCCGCCAGCCAGGCCGCGTACGGCCAGCCCCAGGCATTGGCGTGGAACATCGGCACGATCGGCAGGATTCGGTCGCCGTCGTGCATCGCGAAACCGGCGCTGGCCGACATGCCGAGCGTGTGCAGGAAGATCGACCGGTGGCTGTAGGCCACGCCCTTGGGGGCGCCGGTGGTGCCGGTCGTGTAGCAGAGCGCCGCCGCCTCCCGTTCGTCCAGGTCGGGCCATCCGAAGCCGGGCCGCTCGGCCGCCAGCAACTCGTCCCAGCGGTGCACGGCGATGTGCCCGGGCAGGTCCACCTCCGGCGCGTCGCCGATGACGACCACGTGGCGTACGCTGCCCAGCCGGTCCCGCAGCGGTGCGAGCAGGTCCAGCAGGGTCGCGTCGACCAGGAGGAAGGCGTCCTCGGCGTGCTCGACGATGTAACCCAACTGGTCGTGGTGCAGCCGCAGGTTGAGGGTGTGCAGCACCGCGCCCATGCTCGGTACGCCGAGATACGCCACCAGGTGCTCGGGGGTGTTCCAGGCCAGCGTGGCAACCCGCTCACAGGGCTGCACGCCCAGCCGGGTCAGTGCCGCGGCCAGCCGCTCGGCCTGGTCGGCGATGTCGGCGAAGGACTGTGAGGACCGTGCGTTCGGCCCGTCGGCACATCGCACCACCCGGCTGTCCGCGTAGACGCGTTGCCCGTGCGCGAGGATGTCGCGGACCAGCAGTTCGCGGTCCTGCATCGTGCTCTTCATGGTGCCCCCCTGCGTCGGCATACGGAACGTCACCGGCCGGCTCACCCCTTGGTCACGGCGAGCCTTGACCAGCCTGGCCAGGAAGATCTCTCCGCCGGGGGCGCGATGGCACGCGCTGGGCGGGGACGCTGACCCGCAGTTCGTGGGCGACGGGGGCCGTCTCGTCACCCTGCGCGTACAGACGAACCCCCGCCTCCGACCTCCGTTGCTAGGAGATCGACCCGTCCAATGTCGCGGAGACATGCGCGGTATCCAGCAGGTTGACTACGGCGTTCATCGTCCCGCCGCCGGACGCGTGGGCGTACTCGCCGGTGCCACCCTTGATCCAGAAGGTGCCGGACGGGTAGACGGTAGTGCCGTCCGTGAGCGGGGCGGTGAGATGATAGCCGAGGGAAATCTGATCGCCGTCGCGGGCTCCGATGATGGCAGTCCCGTTGATGTCGTAGTGGCCGGGGAGGGGCAACGTGCAAGCAGTCTCCTGGTCCTGCCACGTGCCCTTGGCGCCGATCGGACTGCCGGTGGCGGTCCCCTGCGCGGTCACATCGAAACCACCACAGGTCAGGGAATCCGGATCCACGACGACAGTCGCCGCGAAGTTCGCGTTGATGTGGACGTGGCGACCGTGATGATCAGCAGCATGGGCGCTGGCCGTGTTCCCGGCCATCAGTAACGCTGCGACTGCCACGCCGGTTCCGCGCGCTAACCAATGGCGGACAGCTTTGCTCATAATGTCCTCCGTCTGTTGTGACGACGACGCCGAGTAACGGAGCGTGAACGAACGCCCGTTGAGGGGAGTTTCCCCGCTGAAGTCCCTACCGTCCAGGCGTTTGGCATATTGTCCCACTTTAGGGTTGAGTTCCACGAGTTTCCCTGCACCCGAGCGATGCATGGCGTCCCGCTGGGTGCGGGGCGCCATGCGGTGGGGTGTGGCTCAGGAGGGCGAGGCGACGAGCGTGTGCTCTGTTCCCAGCCGGGTGGCGCTGGTGTCGGCGTACAGGGTGGTCCCACCGTCGGACCAGCGGACGACGAGGTCGTCGGTACGGCCGTTTCCGGTGTAGCTGCCGGTGGTCATCGCCAGGTCGTGGGTCCACGGCTCGTTGGCGTCCAGGAGGCGGTGCTCGGCGCCGAGCGCCGAGGTGGTGGTGCCGACGTAGTTGTCGAGTTCGCCGTCGGTCCAGCGCACCATGAGGTCCCACGTCTGGTTGCCGGAGAACTCGCCGCTGGTGAGGAGGGCGGCGTTCTTCCACGTTCCGTTCGGATCCTTCAGCTTGTGCTCCTGGCCGAAGGTACCGGCACTGACGTTGGTGTAGAGGGTCAGTTCGCCGTCGGACCAGCGCACCACCAGGTCGCTGGCGTACTGGGCCGCGCCGAAGCGGCCTGCAACGATCTGGGTGGCGTTCTTCCAGGTGCCGTTCGGGCCGATCATCTGGGTGCCCGTCCCGTTCAGGCCCTTGGAGCCGACGTCGCCGTAGAGGGTCACCTTGCCGTCGGGCCAGCGCACCATGAGGTCGAACTGGTGGGAACCGGTGAAGTCGCCGGCTGTGATGGTCGCGGCGTGCGTCCAGGTGCTGTTGGGGGCCAGCAGCCGCTGCTCGGAGCCGTAACCGCCCTGTCCGTTGCCGGGGTAGAGCGTGACCTCGCCGTCGGTCCAGACCACGATCATGTCGCTGTGGCCGGTGTTCCGGAAGTCGCCCGAGGCCAGGAGCTTGGCATGCTGCCAGGTACTCGCCGGGCCGGGCAGTGCCGGGCTGTCCGCCGACGGCTGGTACGGGGGCCTCGCCTTCACCGTGCGATGGGCGGCGGCATCGTTGAAGAGGTCCTGGGCGTCCTTGCCGTAGACCGGAGCGTACGTCACCCAGTCGTCGTTGGCGTCGTTGCCGCCCCCGAAGTATCCGCCCGTGTTGCCGATGACCTTGCCTGTGCCGGTGGTGCGGTTGTAGCCCTCTATCCACGGGCCCCCGGAGACGCCACCGTAGAAGCCCTTGCAGGCCATCCGCATCTGCCGGAAACCGGACAGGCGCGAGGTGGTGACCGGGCAACGGATCGCCTGGTGCTTCGGGTTGACGCTGTCGGAGCCGGGGTACCCGATGACGGTGACGCGGTGGGTGTAGTTGGTGACGGGCGTGAACGTCAACGCGCCCGTGACGGCCTCCACTTTGCCTCGGTTGTTGCGATCGACCTGCGCGAAGGCGAGGTCCAGGTCGGAGGTGGGCTTCTTGGTGTTCGCCGTGTAGCGCGGGTCGATGTACATCCGGGACACCGGGAAGACACCGTACGGTTGCTGGGTGGCGGACCGCCCGCTGCGGTACTGCGGCACGAAGATGCGATGGGTGGCCCTCTCCAGGCCACGGCCGCAGTGCCCGGCGGTCAGGACGATGTCCCGGGCGGCCGTGTGCACGACGCTGCCCGTGCAGTACGTACTCTTGCCGCCCAGAGGCCTGCCGTCGAAGAAGAACGTGCCCACCATCGGGTGGCCGTCGAAGTGCTGGGGGGCGGGCGTGCCGGGCGGAGGGGTGCTGCGCGCGTGGATGCCGGGCGCTGAGGCGGTGGGGGAGTGGCCGGGGGCGGCGTCGACCGGGACGGCGTTGTCCATGCGATTCGCTGTCCAGTACTTCTCCTCTGCACGCAGACCCGGCCCACCCGAGGAGTCGGAGGAGGAGGGCTCGGCAGACCGTGCGCCGGCCGTCGGCGCGAGGGGTTCTTGCGTGCGGGCCGATGACGCGCCGGGTGCCGACGGCAGCGGGGTGTCCGTCGCGGCGAGCGCGGGTCCGCCGCCGAGTATGCCCGCGCACAGACTGAGCGTGAGGGCCGTGATCCGTTTGGAATGGGAACTCAACGAGGTGTCTTTCCGTCTTGGAGAAAGCCGAACGGCGAGCGATCTCGGACTTCCGGCCCGGACCTCCGATACCGCACTCCAGTTCGACATGAAGTGGGAAGGGTACCAACCGCCACCCGCTGCGATGACGCAGCGTCAAAGACAGGCAGACAGACAGACCGGCAAGGCGATGTCGGCACCGCCCCGACCAGAGTCAGGATCGCTCGAACCAGCCGAGGGCCCGGCTGCGGGTGGCTAGCCGGTTCCGCGGTCCAGGACGCGGCGGGCCGCCTCGGCCTCTGCTGCCGGCGGGGACAGCTCGTCGAGGGTGTCGAGCTCGGTGTCCGATTCCAGTTCCCGTTCCCAGGCCGCCGCGAGCCGTTCCTGTTCGTCGCGCGGCTTGGCGCCGACGGCCTCCCGGTGCTCCGGGTCCAGGGCCGCCAGGAATCGTCCGACCGGGTCCGTCGGCATACCGTGCTCCTTGTCGCCAGGAAGGGTCTGCTCCTGGCCCAGCATGGCCAACCGGTCCCGCGTCGGCCGCCCGACACGGCCTGGGACCACCCTGATGGCCCCGCTGCTCGTCGGGTTCCCGCCCCGCCGCGGTGTCGTGGACGGCCGGCTTCGTCCCTCATAGCTTCGGTAACCCGGGTGTGCCTGCGTGACATGAATGTGCCTCCTTCCGCTGACGAGCAAGGTTGCCGAGGATGACTGCTGTAACACCTCGTGAACCAAAGGAAGAAGACATGTCCGTGCGTGCTCTCGTCGTCGATCCGTCCGCACCCGCCGCCGTCCGCCTCGCCGAGGTTCCCGACCCCGTGCCCGGGCCGGGGCAGGTCCTGGTGGACGTCTCCCACGCGTCGTTGAACTACGGCGACCTCAACGACGCCCGCTCCGGCCGGGTCCCGGTGGGAGCGGTGCTCGGCTCGGACGCTGCCGGAGTGGTCGTACAGGCCGCCGCGAACGGAACCGGCCCGGCCGTGGGCACCCGAGTGGTGGCCCTGACCTCGGGGGCGTTCGCCGAACGCGTCGCCATCGACGTGGGTGCGCTCGCCGAAGTACCCAAAGGCCTGGATCCGGCGCAGGCGGTCGCTCTGCCGGTCGCCGGAGTGGCCGCTCTGCGCTCGCTGCGGGCCGCCGGGCTCGGGCCGGACAAGAGGGTGCTGATCACCGGCGCCTCCGGCGGAGTCGGCCGGTTCGCCGTCCAGTTGGCGGCGCGGGCCGGTGCCCACGTGATCGCGTCTGTCGGCTCGGCGGCCCGCGGGGAAGGGCTGGCCGAGGCCGGCGCCGACGAGGTGCTGATCGGCCTTGAGGGACTCCGGCAACCCGTCGACGTGGTCATCGACAGCGTCGGCGGCCCCCAGCTGGTCGAGGCCTGGAACCTGCTCGCACCCGGGGGCAGCGTGCAGAGCGTCGGCTGGACTTCCGGGGAGCCGGCGGTCTTTCCGCCGTACGCGACCGTCGGCCCGGCCAAGTCGCTGACCTCCTTCGTCATCGAGGGCGACACCGGCGCGGACCTGGCCGCTCTCACCGAACTGGCCGCCGAGGGTGCCGTCACGGTCGAGATCGGCTGGCAAGGATCCTGGGACCGCTTCGACGAGGCGGCCGGGGCACTTCGCGGGCGTCGGATACCCGGAAAGGCGGTCCTGGAGGTGGCAGGCGCTGAACCGCACGCCACGGTGCCTTCTCCGCAGGACTAGGGTCTGGTGCTGGACGATCACGTACGGAGCCGATGACCGGGCCGGGTCTCGGTCACAATGCCCCTATGACCGATCATCATGCCTCTACCCCCGCCCGTCCGCTGCTGCGCCGCCCCCAGGACGGTGAACTCATAGACGTCGCCGGTGTCGCGCACTTCTTCCGGCTCACCGGCGAGCACACGGGCGGGCACTTCGCCTTCGAGGAGTTCAGCCTCGCCCCCGGCACCATTGGTGCCAGGCCTCACGTGCACGACGGACACGACGAGTACTTCTATGTTCTCGAGGGTGAGTTGACGCTCCACACCGGAGACGACGAGGTGACGGTCGGCCCCGGACATCTGCTCGCCGCCACCCGCGGCACCCCGCACGGCTTCCGCAATGCGGGCCCGGTCCCCGCACGCGCGCTGTGCCTTTACACCCCTGCCGGCTACGAAGACTACTTCCGGGACGTCCATGCCGCCGTGAGCGCCGGGGCCGAGGCGACCGACGAGCTGCTGGCCGAATTCCGCAGCCGTTACCAGACCCGGTCCCACCAGGCTCCCGGAGGTCACGCCCTCGACGCCGAGTGACCGCCTGCCGGGGACGGCCGACATCCCCGCCCGGGCTCAGCAGACGGGCAGTGCTTCCAGCATGGCCTGGGCGGTGGCCGCCGCGTCGTAGCTCTCGCCCACCCCGGGTACCAGGATGATGTCGCCCTCGATGTGACGCGAGCGCAGTGGTGCGATTTCCTGGTAAGCGGCTGAGTTCCACCAGGCCCGCGCGTCGGCGATCGACGGGAACCCGATCACCACGACGTGGCCGGGCCATGTGCCCTCCCTCACCTCGTGCTGCGCGCCGTGCACGAGGAAGCGGCCGCCGTACGGTTCGAAGGTCGCGGTGATGCGTTCGATGTACTCGGCGATCTCCGGGTGGGGAGCAGCTTCCTGCAGATGGGCTATCGCGTAGGCGGACATGGCATCCTTCCGGCCGGTCGGCTCTTGACGTCCACGATCCTGCCGCCGGAACGCGCTGCGGTCGATGACGTGGCAGGTAATGCAGCACCGGCCCCGGGGCGGTGTTGGCAGCGAAAGAGCTGGGCACAGGCGTCGATGGTTCCGGTCGCTCCCTCTTCGCCGGCCATCTCCGGTGGCCGCCGCGGCGCCGACCCGGCTCCGGACACACGGGCGTGCCCGACCCTTCCCCGGGTCGGGCACGCCCTGCCGTGAAACGGTCCTATGCGGGGCCGAAGGCCACCAGATGGCCGTCCCGGGTCGCCACGTAGACCCGGCCCCGGTCGGTGGCGGGGACCATGAACTTGGACGCCGTGCCGATCGGGAAGGAGCGGCGCAGGTGCATGGTGCCGTTGACGGGCACCGCGTCGTAGACCCGCAGTTCGCCGCCGACACCGCCGGGGCTGGTGCCGGACCAGACCACCCAGATCAGCGCGGAGCCGCTGACCGTCCCGTTGGAGGTGACCGCGGGGGAGCCGGAGGCGTAGCCGAAGCCCTCCTTGCTGGTGCCGATGCTGGTCAGTCGCGGAACGCCCGCGCTGTCAACGCCGAACTTCAGCGCGCGCAATGGTGCAAAGCCGTTGCCGCTGGAGGCCACGGTGTACACGTAGCCATTGCCGCCGCCATAGACCGCGGGGTGGCCCCAGACGCCCTGGAACGGTCCGGTCATGCTGACCGGCTTGTCCGTGCCGTTCGGGCCCTGGCCCATGCCGCCCAGGTTGTCCCGGTCCAGCAGGAAGACCCGGCCGTCCTTGCCGACCTGGACCAGCAGGTGCGGGTGTGCGGTGGTACCGAAGCTGTCGGGCAGCGCGACCGGGCCGCCCGAGCCGAGGTCGGTGTCGCCCTGGTCCAGCGTCTGGTTGTTCGTCGGGCTGAAGAAGTCCCGGGCCGAGAGACTGCCGTCGCTGTTCACGCCCAGCCGCACCACCGACTCGCCGAAGTGGCCCTTCGGCTGGTTGCCGGGGCCGCGGCCGGGCGAGGCACCCGTTCCGGAGCCGTTGCCGGTGGTGAAGAAGATCCGGCCGGAGCCGTCCGAGACCAGCCCTCCACCGCTCTGCCAGATGCCGGCCTCCTGGGTGCTGGAGCCCGCCTCGGTGGACCAGAGTTTGAGGCTGCGGGTGCTGACCTTCACCCCGGCCACCTGGCCGACGAACGGACCCTTGTCGCAGTGGGAGGCGAAGCCGGCGTACACCGTGCCGTTCAGCAGCAGCAGGCCGGGGCGCTGGGCGGCGGTGAACGAGTTGAACGGGTGGCCGGGGCTGTTGGTCGGTGTGCCCTGGATCTTCACCGGCCAGCCGCCGCGCTCGAGGCCGGTGGACGCGCTCATCGCGTGGAAGTACCAGCTCGGATGCTGGACGTCCGGTCCGTCGTTGACCTTGTTGGCGAGGTAGACGGTGTTGGTCGACTGGTCGTACACCGGGGTGGAGGTGATCCCGGTACGCGGCGCGGGGTCTTGGCAGCTGACCGCCGACGTCGGCCAGGCGGGGCCGAGCTGGCGGGTCCACTTCGTCTTCCCGGTGATGGCGTCGATGCCGTAGACGTAGTTGTTCTCGGTGGCGACGACCACGTTCTTGTCGGTGACCAGCGGCTGGGCCAGCACCGAGCCGTTCACCGGGGTGGACCAGCGCCGCCCGAAAGTCGACGAGGACACCTTGGACGGCGACAGGTTCGGCTCGTTCGGGTCCCATCCGGTGCGCTTGTTGTTCACCGAGATGGTGGACTCGATGGCCTGCGCCGGAGCAACGATCCCGAGCAGCAGGAGTCCCGCCATCGAGGCCGCCCTGGCCCTCGGCCTGAGCAGCCCTCGTCCTCCTCTCCTTCGTCGGTGCGTCGGTGCAGTGACTTGCGCCATGTGATTCGCCCTTGTTTCCGGTTGCGTGGACGCTGACGTCCGGCCGAGGGTCATTGTGATGACGGACAGTCAGGTCACCGGCGTACGAGGGGGAGGCGCGGCGGGGGATTCATTCCCGGGGAGCAACCCGGCTGGCCATCGGTGAAGGTACGCGGCGCCGTCCGAATGCAGACCGTCCGGACCATGCCGTCAACCACCGCAAGACGGGCGGCCCGGGCGGCGGGCCCGTCACCCACGGCACTTACCTCTACGAACCCGCGAATCACCGGAGCCGGGTGGGGAACGCGAGCCTCTGTTCGCTGTCGGCGATGAGGAGGCGCAGATCCAGGCCGCGGCGGAAGTCGCACCGCACACCCCCACAGGGGCAGTGGTCGGCCTGGCCGGCGATCCGGAGCTGTACGGCCCCTACGACCCGGAGGCCACGTGCGGCCGCCACCTGCTGCGCGGCTTTCGCCGAGGCCCCGGCCTCGGCGGTGAGGGACTTCACGGCCTCGTCGTCGTGCGTCCGCTCGAGTTGCGCGCCGTCGCCATGAAGGTCCGTCCCGGCCACGCGCCGCCCGACCAGGGCGACCACTGCGCCGAGGAACACACACTGCCGACCGAGCACATCGTGGCGTACGGCATCGGCAGGGGCGGCCCCGGCATCGCAAGCCTCGTGGATGCCGGCGGTCTCCGGTGGGGCACTGCGCTGGTGTCCCGCTCGGCCGACCGTGGTGTTGGCGGTGGAGTCTGCGGCCGTCGGCCCCTGCGCTTGCTGCGGGGTGTGCGCTGGGGCCACCAAAGGACGTAGGCGGCGGAGCCGAGCGCGAAGGCGAGGCGGATGAAGCCCTGGGCGGAATCGGAGGGGACCAGCAGGGCGCTGCCGTAGAGGGAGATGAGGGCGATCCAGCTGACCCAGGGCACCAGGCGGCGCTGGCCGATCGAGTCCCAGATGAGGGTGCCGAGGAGGACCGAGGCGTTGTAGTAGGTGTACACACTCGGGTCCAGGACTATGCGGGCGTCGGCAGCGAGCAGTACGACCGCCGGCCAGCGGTGTCGGCGGACGGCCAGTGCGCCCAGGGCCATTCCCAGCGCCATCTGGGCCGGACGGTCCCACCAGGGGGTGGCGGGGTCGTGCACGCCGAACCAGCGGAGGGAGGACGCGGGCTGGTTGGGAATGGTGAAGCGGGCAGCGGCCAGGGTCTCCATGTGGGTGAGGTAGAAGGGGAGCCAAGCGGCAGCCACCAGGCCGACCGTCCAGGCGGCGGAACGCAGGCGCGTGGGGCGTGGCTGTGCCAGGAGAAGGGGCAGGAAGCCGACCGCCCAGGGTTTGGAGTCGATCGCCAGGGCCAGGAAGACGCCGACCGAGGTGCCTTTGCCACGGACCAGCGCCCGTACGGCCAGCGTGGTGAAGAACAGGGCCAGGACGTCGTCGAGGTGCGCGAAACGTACCGAGACCTCCACCCACATGGGGATGAAGGCCGCCCCGGCGATCAGCACCCGCTGCTGGAGGCGCTTGTGGTTGAGCCCGGTGCCCCGGTAGTGGTCGGCGGCGGCGCGGCCGACCAGAACCAGGATGTACAGGCCCAGGCCGGACATGAAGGCGTCGGCGAGTTTCTCGCCCACCTCGGTGGGGAACGGTTCGAACAGCGCGGCCACCAGGAAGCTGACCGGGCCGATCTGTAGCTCGGGGTGGTTGGCGTAGAGCGCGAGGCCGCCGTCGGGTGTATGGCTGAAGAGCAGTTGCTGGCCGTTTCTCAGGTAGTGCCAGGACACGGCCCCATGGCGTTCGGCCACGACGAACCAGACGGCCGTCCACAGGGTCAGCAGCGCGTGGTGCCATCGCACCGGAGAGCGCCCGATCCGGCCGATGCGCCTTCGGTCCCTGCTGTCCTTGCTGTCCCTGGGCACGGCTTCCGCCGTCTCCCGGTTCCGCACGTTCCGTCCTTCCCCTCCGCCCGCCTCCGGCGTGGGGACGGCCGAGGACCCGGGCACAGCGCGGCGTCACCCCTCTAGAGGGATACCGAACGCTGTGGGTTCCTCAAGGCGCGGTTTCCTGTTGGCTTTCCTTTGCCCAGGTGATGCACCGCCCCTTGCAAAATCCCCGATGTCGGCCGAGACGGTGGACCTGCACGTGCCCGCCGGCGCCGAGATCGTCTTCGCTCCGCCAGTTGCGCGGGCGGGGCTGCCCGGTCGCCGCTGACTGTGCGCCCGCCAGGTTGACCCTCCCCCTACGTCAGGCTTGAGGCTGTGACCGGACGAAAGGGCAGGGGCAAGGGCATGGGCTATTCCGTGGGACAGGTCGCGGCGTTCGCCGGGGTGACCGTGCGGACACTGCACCACTACGACAAGGCGGGGCTGCTGTCGCCCGGCGAACGCAGTCCCGTCGGCTACCGCTACTACAGCGACGCCGACCTGGCCCGCCTCCAGCAGATCCTCTTCTACCGGGAACTGGACTTCCCCCTGGACGAGATCGCCGCCATCCTTCAGGACCCCGAGGCCAACGCCCTGGACCATCTCCGGTCCCGGCAGCGGCAGTTGAGCGAGCAGATCGCCCGGCTGCAGCGGCTGGCCCAGGTGGCCGAGCGGGCCATCGAGGTCCAGCAGACCGGGGTGTCACTCACCCCCGAGGAGCGCTTCGAGGTCTTCGGTGAGGTCGCGTTCGACCTCAGTTACGCCACCACGGCCCAGCTGAAGTGGAGTGACTCACCGGGGTATCGCGAGGCGATGGGGCGCGCCGACGCCCACACCAAGGAGGACTGGCGGCAGCTCATGGCCGAGGCGGCGGCCTGGCGGAACGAACTGCTGGCCGCCTTCGACGACGGCGAACCCGCCGACGGCATCCGGGCCATGGACCTCGCCGAGGACCACCGCCACCACCTGGGCCGCTGGTTCCTGTCGTGCGGGCCCGCCGTACACCGGCGCATCGCGGACGACCTGCTCGCCGACCCGCGCGCCTTCGCCCTCCTCGTCCCACCGTCGCAACAGCGCCCGGACCTCGCTGCCTATCTGTGCAAGGCGGTCCACGCCAACGCGTCCCGCCACGACGGTTCCGGCGCCGAATCCGAGGAGGACCGTTGAGAATCACCATCGCCACGGCCGGGTCGCGCGGCGACGTCGCGCCCTACACCGGCCTGGGCGCCGCACTGCGCCACGCCGGGCACGAGGTCGCCGTGGCCACCACCGGGGCCTACGCACCCCTCGTCCGCGAAGCCGGGCTGGAACTCCGTGACCTGCCCGCCGTCCCACGGGCGGACCAAGGCGTCACCGACCGCCGTGAACTGATGCGCAGCGCGGCCGCGTTCATCACCGAACTGGGCCAGGGGTTCACGGATGCCGTGGGCAACGACACGGACCTGCTCCTGCTTTCGGCCACCACGGCCCCGTTCGGCTGGCACCTCACCGAGGCGACGGGCCTGCCGAGCCTCGGTGTGTACCTGCAGCCCACCACGCCCACCGGCGCCTTCCCGCCCCCCGTCACGGGCACCCGTTCGCTGAGCCGCCCGGGCAACCGGCTGGCCGGCCGCCTGGCCCTGCGCATAACCGACCGCCTCTACGCGCAGGCGGTGGTACGGCTGCGCGAGCGCCTGGGTCTGCCGCCGCTCACCGCCTCGGCGATGCGCCGCCGCCAGGAAGAGGCCGACTGGCCGATCCTGCACGGCTTCAGCACCGCCCTGGTACCCCGCCCCACAGACTGGCGCCCCGGGCTCCAGATCGCGGGCACCTGGTGGCCCCACCACACCCCCACCGCCCAACTGCCCGCCACCCTGGAGGACTTTCTCGCAGCCGGGCCCCGGCCGGTCCTCATCGGCTTCGGCAGCATGGCGGCCGGCGACGGGGAGCGCCTGAGCGAACTCGCCGTACGGGCCCTGCGCCGGGCCGGGCTGCGCGGCATCCTCCAGTCCGGGCGGGCGGGACTCGTGGCCGACGCGGACTGTGACGACGTCCTCACCATCGGGGACGTACCGCACGCCCTGCTCTTCCCCCGGCTGGCCGCGGTGGTCCATCACGCCGGGGCGGGCACCTCGGCGGCGGCCCTGCGTGCCGGGGTGCCCGCGGTGACCGTGCCGGTCACCGCGGACCAGCCGTTCTGGGCTGCACGGCTCGCGGCGCTCGGGGCTGCCCCCGACCCGATCCCGTTCCGCTCCCTCACCGCCGAACGGCTCGCCGACGCGCTCAGCCGAGTCGTACGGCAGCTGTCGTATGCCCGGGCCGCCGAGACAGCGGCCCGGCACATGGCGACGGAGGACGGCGTGGGACGGGCCCTGGAGCGGATACAGCTGCTGTAGCCCCCTGCCCCGCCGCCGGCATTCCGCTGCCGGAGGGAGCCGACCACGGCCACGGCGGCCTGGTCCGCGCCGGTCTCGCTCCTGCTGCCCCTGCTGTACGGGTTGTCCTACCTGGGCGGCGACGGTCCGACGTGGTCAGCTGCCGCCCACCCCCAGCGCGGCGAGCAGTACCAGGACCAGGGACGTGGCACCGAACAGGCCGTGGGCGGCGACCACGGGGACGGGCAGGTGCCGTTCGGCCGGGGCCGTTTGCCCGGGGGCGCCCGGCGGAGTGGTCCGGTACACCGGGAGCCAGCGGGCGAACAGGGTGAAGCCGAGCAGGGCGACGGCGACGAGGATGCCGAAGGACGTCCAGGCCAGGGCCGACCGGTCGGCAGCGAGGTAGATGATCCAGACGACGAGGCCGGCGGCCGCGAGCAGGAAGTGGCCGAAGACGACCGGTGCGGGGAAATGGGTGGTCCGCGTCTGCTGCTGGCGCAGTCCTCCGCGGTTGATCCAGCGGGCGAGGAGGACGAATCCACCGAGGGCAGTGATCACCCAGGCGATCAGTGCAGCAATGTCCATGCCGGCCTCCTGGGGTGCGGGTGCGGGTACGGGGACAGGGACGGGGAGGGGGACCGGGCAGCGGTCAGGACGTCCGGCCGGCGGGCCCGATGGGGCGGTATCCCTCAGCCTGGACGGACTCCTCGGCCACCCGCACGCCGTAGCGGTAGGCGAGCTTGCCGCCGAGGTAACCGGACAGACCGAGGGCGGCGAGCGAGACGGCGGAGAGCGCCAGCTGCCCGTAGCCGACGCCCTCCCGCTCCGGATATCCGCCGCTCTGCCGCCAGGCGAAATCGGCCGCGTACGCGGCCGTGACGGCGAGGTTCAGCGCCATGTGCAGCACACCTGTGCGGAAGGCGGGTGTGCCGGTGGGGATGGCGAAGAGGTCGAGGAAACCGACGCAGGCGGCGGCCAGGGCGCCGAGCACGCCGATGGCGATCAGCCAGGCCGAGCCGTGGGCCAGGAAGCCGGGTCGGTGCACGACCTGGGAGGCGATGTCGAAGACCAGGCTGCACACCCAGGCCCCGATCGGCACGGTGACCAGGATCGGATGGAAAGGATGCCCGTACGGCCCCGCCAAGAGGCCGCTGACCGGCTGTTTCGCCTGCCGCGGAACGCTGTTCACCACCATGTGGCACCTCACCCTCGAGCTGCCTATGACCTATTTCACCCACCATTGTTGGTCTTATTCGCCGGACGGGTCAAGCACACTGGTCAGCCCCCTCTCCGAGCCCTTCCGCAGCCACCCTGCGGAGTTACCGTGAACCCGTGACGTACGAACCGACCGCCGCTGCCTCCCCGCCCCCGACGGGCCTCGACGCGATGGCCGCGCTCGCCGTCCTGGGCGACGTCTCACGGCGCCGGCTGCTGGAGTTCGTCCGGCGGGCCCGGCGGCCGGTGACCCGTGAGGAGGCATCCGCCGCCGTCGGCATCTCCCGCAAGCTGGCGGCGTTCCACCTGGACAAGCTGGTCGCCTCCGGGCTGCTCCAGGCCCGCCACGGCGGCGACGGCCCGCGCCGGGTCGGCCGCGCCCCGAAGGTGTACGAACCGGCACCTCACACGGTCGCGCTCAGCCTGCCCCCGCGCCGGCCCGAACTGCTGGCCTCGCTGCTGGCCGAGGCGGTCACCACGCAGCGGCCCGGGGAGAGCGCCCGTGACGCTTCCGTGCGCATCGCCCGGGAACGGGGCGAGGCCCTCGGCGCCGAGGCCGCCGATGTCACCGGTGCCGAGCCTCCCGGCCACGGCGTCCACGCCTTCCTGGACGCCCTCGGCTTCGAGCCGGAGCCCGACGGCGAGGGCCGGACGGTGCTGCACAACTGCCCCTTCCATCCCGTCGCCGCCGAGGCGCCGGACCTGGTCTGCGGCATGAACCACGCGTTCCTGTGCGGCTACCTGGCCGCCTCCGGAACCGACGAGCTCACTGCCGTACTGGCCCCGCGCCCAGGGGTGTGCTGTGTGGAGCTCCGGACGACCCCGGGGGCGGGCGACGACGAGGCTCCGGACGCCGGCCGCTCAGGTTGCGCGCGGGACGACTCCGATCAGAAGTCGTCGGCGCCGTTGCGCAGTTCGTAGGTCCAGGGCGGGCCGTCCTCGCGGGTGGCGGTGGTGGCGACGTCCTGGGCAGTTACGGGACTGGAACGAGGCTTCCGGTCTGGTTGAGCGTCGCCGCGAAATTACAGCTCAGGTCCATGACAAGGTGGCTAGTGTGATCAGGTGACAGATTTCAGCATCCTCGGTGACAGCACGGAATGGCAGAAGGACTTCGAGCGGCGGCTACGCGCCTCGTACACGGCGGCCGGGTTCGATGCGGCCGCGGCGGAGCGCATGATCGAGGACGTACGCGCCGGCATCGGTGACTGGACCGTCGCCGAGATCACGGACGCCGGGACCCGAGTGGGATACGTCGCCGTGGTCGTGTCCGACAACAACGGCGCGCTCGCGGGCCGTATCGGCGACCTCCGCGTCGACGGGCCCCACACGGGCCGGGGGCACGAGCAGGCCGCCCGGGACTGGGCCGAGGGGTGGTGCGCGCATCGCGGCGCACGCCGGCTGGACATACGGCTCACCGAGCCCGCCGGCGAACTGTTCGACGGCTACGGCGTCCGCGGCCAGCTCAGAATGCGGCACGTCAGCTCCCCGCCGGAACCACTCGACGGCGTCACCGCACGGCCGATGACACTGGCCGAATATCCCGAGTGGCTTGCCTCCGAGAAGGTCGCCTACGTCGCTGACATCGTCCGGGCAGGCGCCATGAGCCCCGAGGAGGCCGTACGCAAGTCCGACCGCGACTTCGCCAAGTTGCTTCCCGAGGGCCTGGCGACGCCCGACAACACACTCCTGGTGCTCGAGACGGCGGGCGAGCAGATCGGCACCGGCTGGTTGAAGCACGGGTACCTCCCGGGGGTCACTTACGGCTACTCGCTGTACGTACACGAGCAGCACCGCGGCAAAGGGTACGGGCGGGCCGCGATGGCGGCCGGCGAACAGGCCACGCTCGCAGCCGGCGACTCGACGCTGATGTTCACCGTGTGGGGCGGCAACGAGGTGGCCATGAATCTGTACACGAGCGCCGGCTACCAGGTCGTGGAGGAAAGCCGTTCCATCGACCTTTCCCGCTAGGCGCCTTGACGCGACTCACCACGGCACGACGGTCCGTCGCCGACCTCCGACTCCCTGGTGCCGGCGGCGCCTTGCCGAAGTGCGAGGTGTCACCGGGGACGACTGGCGCGTTGAATGGCGAGCCGGTCATTCCCTCCCGTAGGGTCGGGGCGCGTTGTGCCCCAAGAAAACCTCTTTGGGAGGATTCGAATGATTAAGTCATCCCGGATTGCAGCTATCACGTTTCTCGCTGTCGGCGGACTCGGTGTATCCGCGCCCCATGCTTCGGCAGCCGCCCCTCGTGTGGATCCTGTTCCGGTGGGTGGCCTGGTTGCCGGTCCGATGCAGTTCCCGCCGCTGCCCGCCGGTGTCAACCGCGACGGGTCGCCCACCGGTGGAGCCCTGTACAGCCTTGCGAATCCCATCGGCTTCGGGCCGCTCAATGTCGCCGTCCCTGCAGTGGGCCTGCTGTAGAGCGGACTCGATCCGAAGCCGGATCATCTGGATGCGCAGCCTCAGCCCGCTGACAGCGGTATCGGCGCCCGACTTGTAGACGGACGCCGATACCCGTCAGGTCAGGCCGGTGACGTAATGGCCCGGCCGAGATGCCGCGCGAAGAACCGGACCGCGCTGTCGGCCTCGAACCTGGGCAGCTCTTTATGCCTGCCCGCGTTGGCGTGCAACGTCTTCTCCTGCGAGGCGAAGGCGTCGAACAACGCCAGACCGGACTCGCGCGGGATGTGCTCGTCGTCCCACTGGAGCATGAACTCGATGGGGATGGTGATCTGCTTCGCCGTCTCGGCCAGAGCGTCGGGCCAGTGGAGACCGAAGACCGCGGCGGTGATCCTGGGATCGGCCGCCACGAACGGCACCCCTATCGCGGTGCCCATGTTCAGGCCGAAGTAGCCGACCGGCCCTTCGGCCCCGAACTCCGGAAGTTCCTGGAGGGCGTCCAGGGCCGCTTGCCACTCGGGCACGGCGCGCTCCGCCCGAACGCCCGCCCGCCCAACCCTTTTCCCTGCCACGTGATCAGAACTCCAGGCCTGCCCTACAGGCGAACGGCCATCTTCACGGTCACGTCGTCGCCTGCCGAGAGGCCCTGTGGTTTGCGTACAGCGTTCTTGAGCGGCAGCAGATAGCCGCCGTCCTTGGGGAAGAGCGATGTCGTGAAGGTGATCTCGCCGATCCGGGCCTCGACAGGAATCACACCCCAGCCGTATGTGGCCATCGCGGCCACCTCGCGGATGTCGGCGGACTCCTCGTCCGGCACGGTGGCGAAGTAATACGGTGACGGCCCACGCCATTCGATTACACGGGCGGCAAAAACGAGTTCCATGACGTCATTGCCGTTCCTCGAGGAAGGCCAGGTCGCCTCAGCGTACATGCGGTCCCACGACTCCATAGGAAGTAGGCGTGCAGGGTGTCGAAGCCGGCGCTGATGGACTGCAGCACGGCGGCGGTCACGCCCCAGCCATCCCCTGGCCCGGCGTGAGTACGAAGCACACGGCCTGCCCTTTCACGACGTCGCCCCACGCCGTGGGGAGCCTCGCCGAAGCGTGCACGGTGATCCGGCGGTTGTGGACCGAGGCCGAACCGTTCGACTTCCACGCCACCTACCATCACCTCACCGGAGCGTTCGGCAACCCCAAACCCGTCCAGCGCCCCCACCCGCCGATCCTCATGGGCGGACGCTCGTCCGCGACGCTTCGCGTGGCCGCCGAGCACGCCGACCTCTGGAACATCCCGGGCGGCGACATCGACGACGCCATCCGCCGCAGCGCACTGCTGGACCGCTACGGCGCCGAGATCGGCCGCGACCCCGCCCCGGTCACCCGCTCGATCCACCTGCCCGTCTCCTACGACCGGCCCGGTGCCACCCGGGATGCGATCGGTGACGCGATCGACGCCGGCTTCCGGCACATCGTCCTCGGACTGCCGGCGCCTTACCCCCGCTGGCGTCGCACAGTGGGTCACCGACGAACTCATCAGCACGTCGGCCTGAGCACCTTGGCCTTGTGTATGCTCCCGTCGCCGAACGGGAGGTTCACTTGGGTATATGTCCGCGCAGAGCCTGGCCGGTTGCTGCAATCGTCGCGGGACTACTGAGTGCTTGCGACCCGGCAACCGTGGATCCCACGGACCCTGCCAACTTCAGCTCCGTCACCTTCGTCAACGACACCGATTCGCCGGCTGTCCTGTTCGAGTGCGGCGACAGCCGTGGACGTGACTGCCATGACATGAGTGGTCGGCTCGCCCCCAAAGAACGCTGCGAACAGAGGGTGTACTGGGGGGCAGGTCCCGATCCTTGGCAGGTCAGGGACGCTCGGGGGCGGATCATCGGCTGGCTGGTCGTGAGCGCACCGCGCCGTGAATCCGGAGCCGTCTACGACCTCGGTGATGCCGAGCCTCAGCCCGGCAAGCCAACGACTCCGCGCACTTCGCCGCACCCGGACCCGATGCAGTGATCCGGTTCCCCCGGTGGCCCAGGCTCACCGCTTTGGCCTTCTCAGCTCACCTGCTCTGGCGCGAAGTAGTCGCGCAGCTGGGCGATCTTCCCGTCGCGGATGCGGAAGATCTGTACCAGCGAGACGGTCACGTCTCCTCCGGTCCCGTCGAAGACTGTGTCGATCTCGGCGATGAACACGTCGGGATCGGAGGTGGTGTGCAGCACGTAGCCGGACTTCTCCAGATTCGGCGCTCTCTTGTCGTTCACCTGCCGCTCATAGTAGGCCGCCATGCCTCTGCGGATCTCCTCGCGGCCCTGCAACCGCCTCGGGAAGATGGAGTCGGGAGTCACGAGCGGTGCCTCGAAGACACCGTCCTCGGTGAAATTCTCGGCAAGAGCATCAGCATTGCGGGTCAGGGCACCGGCATGGACGTAGCTTTCGAAGATCTCCTGCGGGGATCTGGACACGGTGGCCTCCCGGAATACACACACGGAAGGCCACCTCATCACAGAGATCTTTACTGGAGGGCGGTTTCGGCGAAACGATCATGCTCTGTCGGGTGGGCCGACCTTCAGAGATTGTGGTCGACGTGGGGTGATGACCGCAGGAGCCGAGAAGATCCCAAACGACCAAGTGGCCGAGTCCGGCCCGGATCCGATGGCGGGCTCTGCGGGTGCCTTCGGCAGGCGTATGTCACCCCGGTGCCGAAGAGGGG
The DNA here is from genome assembly GCF_001513965.1 of Streptomyces cellostaticus. Lineage (GTDB taxonomy): Bacteria > Actinomycetota > Actinomycetes > Streptomycetales > Streptomycetaceae > Streptomyces > Streptomyces cellostaticus. The sequence goes on from NZ_KQ948035.1 coordinate 34,068, forward strand.
CGGCCGGCATCGCCACGCGGAGCCGAGAAATCCTCGAGACTGCGGAGGTACGACAGGCCAGGCCGACCGCCGAGCTGTGTCTCGCCGACGACCGCGAACCCTGCTCGGACCAGCACGGCCCGCGATGCCGCGTTGTCGAGCGTGGCCGCAGCCCGCAGGACGGTCAGCCCGTACCCGTTGGCGGCGAGATCGCACAACTCCCGCACGGCCCGGGTGGCCAGCCCCCGGCCCGCCGCACGCTCTGCAATGCGGTATCCGAGTTCGGCGCCGCCGTCGGCCACATCCACGAGGTTGACCCGCCCCAGTACCTCGCCTTCGACCCCGACCAGCGCGTGGAAGTAACAGACACCGGCCTCCTGCTCGGCTAGCAGGGCACGGTGCCGCTCCTCGAACCGGGCGAAGTAGTCCTCGCCTCGGTCAGGGACGGACGCGGCGAAGTAAGCCCGGTTCTCCCGCTCGAAGGCGAGGAGCGCAGGGGCGTGGTCCGGACGGAGCAGCTGCAACTCGGGCACAGGGAGGACTGTACGAAAACGAGCCGCCGCCCGCCCCTTGTTTTGCGGCAGCCGCTCACTCCACAGCGTGGCACGACCGAGACGGGACTCAACGACCTCGTGCGTGAAGGGCGGGCACGATTGCGGAGGTGGGTTGTCGGGGCGGTCGGATCCCGAGCCGGCATGCTCCGATGGGCTGGACCGCGGACTGCGCACTGCTGGGTGCCCTGGCACCATCGCGCCGCGTACAACCAGCCCGCCCCGCCCGGTGTGAAGATACCCACTGCACTCCGGCGGGGACGCCGGAACGTGGCCCGGCCGGGGGTCGTCTTTGACTGCGGCGAAGCTCTCGTCCCGAACCGGAAGGAATCCGCCGTGCCTCTCTCCCACACCCGTCGTCGGCCGACGACGTTTCCGCTTGTGGCCGTGGCCGTCGTGGTTCTGCTCGGCCTCGCGGGCTGGTACGTGTTCTCGGGGCGCGGCGCGGGGCTGCTGCCGCAGGACAGCTGGGGGCCGTGGCGAGAGAAGCGGGTGAAGGACTGGTCGGTGCTGATACGGGTCAACTCGTGGAGCGACGCCGCCGAGGCAGAGATGCACATGGGCAAGGCAGAGGACTTCACCATGAAGGCGTACGGCAGACCGTCCACTGCCACGGCGGTGATGGACGGCACCCGGTTCACCCTGACACCCGGCGGCGAGGTCACCGGACAGCGGTCGCAGGAGCACGGCGCGAGGTGACGAGTTGCTGCCGCCGGCCCGGCACATGGAACCCGAACACGTCGTCGCGGGATTCGCCGCCAGGGGCCTACCACTCTCGGTGCGCGGTGTGGTGTGAGGCGGCACCTGCTCAAAGTCCACTGATTGAGTGCAGTCGGGCGAACTCGTCAGCGAGGATGCCCATCACGACGAGATCGCGGTGCCGGCCGGCGACGAACACACGATCGCGTAGGCGGCCTTCCTCCACGAAACCCAGCCGGCGATGAAGTGCCACCGATGCCTCATTGTGCGCGAAGATTCTTGCTTCGCACTTGTGGTAGCGCCGCTCGGCGAACATGAAGCGCAGCAGCAGCACCACGGCCTCTGCCGCGTAGCCTTTGCGGCGGTGATCAGCGCCGATCGTGACGCCGTACTCGAACCAGCCCGCACGTGGGTCGGCGTGGTGCGAGCCGGCGGCACCGACCAGTTCGCCCGTGTCGACGGCTTCGATGGCGAGCCGGAAGCAGTCATCGTCGGACTTGGCCGAGGCCTGTTCCTGTGCCCACGCCCGGAAGCTCTCCGCGGAACGTGGCGGTTTCAGCAGGTCCCCCAGCCGCTCCTCGTCCTCGGCCAAGCGCATGAAGGCGGTCCAGTCGTCGGGCTCGATACCGCGCAGGCGTACCCGCTTGCCCGTCCAAAATGATGTCATCCCGTATTGGATCAATTCCTGGCACCTGGCGTCCATGACTTTGGGGAACCCCGAGTGAGCAGGGACCCGGTCAGGGCATTTCGGGTGTCCAGGTGAAGACGAGTCGGCTGTGCGGCTTGTCCAGGACGTGGCCCGCAGGCAGGTCTCGATCGGCTGTTCCGGCGGGGTAGACCGTCAGTTGAGGGCCGGCGGTGCGGGCGTCGCGGTGCCAGGCGATGACGAGGTCGGCCATGGTGTCGGCGAGTTCGACGGCGTGTGGGCCGTGTGCGTGGATGCCGAACTCCCAGAGGCCGGTGCCGGATTCGTCGGTGGAGAGTTTGCGGGTCAGGAGGCGGGCGAGGGAGCCGTCGCGGATGAGGGCGGCGGCGTCCCATCCGGCGGGGCGGTGGAGGATGCCGGTGTCGAGATCGGCATCGACGGCGAGGCGGGCGAACCCGTTGTCGAGGTGGGTCGCCAGCCATAGGAGGAGCATGTCGAAGGGGACGTTGCCGGGGATGGTGACGCCGGTCCATCGTTCGGTTCGGGGCATGTCGAGGGCGACGTCGAGGCAACTGGTGTCGGCCGGGGTGCCGTCGGCGGAACGGACTGTGATCTCGCCGCCCCGCAGCTGGGTGACGGCGTCCTCGCGGTGGCCGGGGCCTTGGAGGGGAACGAACCCGCACACGGTGTAGCTGTCCGCGACCAGGCCGCCGTTTCGTTTGGTGAAGGGGATGGACCAGGTGTAGCCGTGAATGCGCAGTGGGACGATGAGGCGTCCGCTCTCGGCGAGGCAGTTGATCCAGGCGGGCGGGATGTCGCGTGCTTCGACGGTGACGATGACGGCGTCCGCACTTCCCGGCGTCACGAGTGCGGCCGGGGCCGTCTCGCCGTCGCCGAGGTGGACGCGGACCTGGTGGTAGCCGGTGTCGTCCAGGAACCGGCGGGCGCGGTCGGTGACCCACGGGTCGATGTCGATGCTCATCACGGTTCCGTGCGAACCGACGATCTCCTTGGCGAGAGCGGCGTTGAAGCCGCCGGAGCCGACCTCGATCACGGTGTTGCCGAGGCGTAGGCGTGCATCGCGCAGCATGAGGGCCTGCAACCAGGGTGCCGAAACGCTGCTGGTGGCCGCCCCGCCGGGGGTGCGTCTGGTGACGGGCGCCTGCTCTGCGTCGTACGCGTCGGTCAGGGAGACTCCGGGCAGGAAGCGGTGGCGCGGGACGCGCCGGAAGGCTGCGTCGATCGGGCTGCCCGCGTCCGTCCGGCCGTCCTCGACCAGCCGGTCGGCCATCGCGTGCCGCAACCTGGTTGCCTCTGCCGCCCGTTCGATGGCTTCCGGAGCTTCGGTGGGGGTGATCGGGTAGCGGTGTACAGGGGGCAGTCCGGTCAGCAGACCGGGCCAGATGGTGTCGATGACGTGCGCGCTCGGGGTGAACAGGGGCTGGGCGAGGGCGGGCAGGTCGGCGGGCTCGTGCCACTCCCAGCGGTGGATCAAGTGAGGTTCGGTGACGGCCGGTTCGCCGGTGCAGGCGGTGACGCGGACGGCGGCCGTCATCCGGGGGATGCCGTGGGTGGAGTCCATCAGCAGGGCGAGCAGCCGCGAGTCGGCCGGGTCGGACTTGAGTCCCGTCTCCTCCTCCAGCTCCCGCACGGCCGCCTCACGGAAGCCCTCGTCGGCGCTGTTCTTGCCGCCGGGCAACTCCCAGACGCCGCGCGTCGACCAGCCCAGCAGGACCCGCCCCGCCGGATCGGTGACGACGACACCGGCGCCCGTGAGGGCGTGCGGGGACGGCTGCCGCTTGCCGGCATAGGTGGCCTGCGCCGGGGCGGGTCCACGCAGCACGACGAGGGCGAGCCCGTCCGCGTCGTGGCGTTCGGCGAGCGTCCAGCCCGCACCCAGCAGGCCGATCTCGTCCTCATCGAGAGCGATGTCCCTCTTGCCGGCCGGCACGGCTTCGGCGACCGGTGTGATGACGCAGAGAGTGCCGCCGGGTCGCAGCCGTTCGCGAAGACGGTTCATGACGCGGGTGCGGTCGCGGATGAAGGCCCAGCTGAGGCGGAAGGTGATCAGGTCGTACGCGGCATGAGGCAGGTCGTCCAGGGAGTCGCGCTCGATGTCCCAGCACTGGTAAGTGATGCCCGACGTGTTCTCGGTGCTGAGCTGGGCGAGGTCGACGGCGGCGCAGGCGTAGTCGACGGCATCGACCGCGTAGCCGCCGGCGGCGAGGTGGCGGGCGAGTTCGCCCAGCCCGCAGCCGACATCCAGAGCGAGCCCGCCGCCGGGAGCCGGAGCGTACTCGGACAGGAGTCGGCGCTCGGCGTCGCCGAGGTGCCGGAACGTCTTGCCACCCGTGTAGTGCGCATCCCACTCATCGGGCGTGGTGTAGGCCATCGGTACGGCTCCTTGCCTGGTCTGGGGGCGGTTGGATGTTGGTGCGTTGGTGCGCAGGGCTCCTGCCCACACGTCCCGGCCTACCAGTCACGCCGCAAGGGCGCGATGCCGCAGCATCGGACGCGGGGTGAGGGAGGCGGTGATCAGAGGGAAGGTTCACCGCGGCCCTGCTTCACACGGCGGCGCTCGTCGTACAGAGGCCAGGACAGCTTGTTGCGCCCGTGTCCGGCGACGGCCCACTGCGTGCCGTCCGCGTCGAACTCGATCCGGTACACGCCGGGTTCACCGGTCGCCCGCCACCGGATCTCGACCTCCTCGATCTCTTGCCAGATGGCCCGCGGCCCGAACTCGGTGACCGAGCAGGTCCCCGCGCCATCCGGGATCACCCGGACCCAGGAGTCGTCCTCCGGAGCGCCGATCTGAAGGTGCTCGGCGCTGAAGTCACGCACAAGGCCGGGGCGCAGGTGATCGAGGGCCAGCCAGAATCCGCGTGCCTGCGTGGGCGGCGGCAGTCGGTGGCCGCGTACGGTCACGCCTTCCTGCTTGGCCATCCGCCGGCGAGACTCGGCGGACAGGAAGAGGCGCGTCCACCCCCAGCCGGCGCGGTGCCCGAACTCGACCGCCCGCAGCTCTCCCTCCACGTGCCCCTGCGTCGTTGTGGTGATCACGGCCAGGCCCGGCCATGAGGGCGAGCGGGTGCCGACCGTCGCCAGCATCCGGCCCTGCGGCGCGAGTTGTTCCACCAGCGTCGGCGGGATGCGGGGCACGGCGAAGGAGACGAACACCCGGTCGTACGGCGCCTTGTCCGGGCAGCCCGCCTCGCCGTCCCCCGTCACCACGTCGGGCCCGTAGCCGAGGCCGGCGAGTCGTGCGGCGGCGGCTGTGGTGACGTGTTCGTCGCGGTCGATCGTGACCACGCCCGCGTCTCCGCTGACGAAGCAGGCCACCGCGGCGGTCACGCCGGCGCCCGTGCCGACATCCAGCACATGCTGCCCGGGCCGTAGATCCAGCTCCTGCAGGAGCTGGGCTGTCATGCCCATCGTGCTCGACATGGCCGTCATCGCCCCGCCCGAGCGGATGCCGCTGGACCGGCCGAGGAGGGGCTCGCCGTCGTGCTGGACGACGACGCTGTCCCCGCTGTGGAGCATGCGCTGCAGTTCCTCCCGGTGGGCGGGCACCGACCAGTCCAGCAACTCCCAGCGCGGCGGGGTCTCATCCGGTGCGCTGCGCCGCACGTACGCCTGCGGCATCAGCTTCTGGCGGGGCAGAGCCAGCAGCGCGTCGGACACCGGGCCGGGGGAGAGGTCGCCGGCCTTGTGGAGGCGGGCGACCATCTCCGCGCGGGCAGCTGTCGTGTCGGCATCGACCGAGGCTGCGGTGGTGCGGGAGACGGGCGGGGCGGGTTCGGGCACGGTGGTCGTCTCTCTGAGAAGGCGGAGGGAACGGGAGCCGGGGTCAGGCCCAGCCGAGTTCGGTGTAGGGGCGGCCGCGACGGATGCCGTCGATCGCGGCCCGCGTGTAGGCGACGGTCGGGTCCGGCAGCGCGTCGGCCGGCCACCAGCCCCAGCCGACGCACTTGTCGGGTTCCAGGACCTGCGGCTCGCCCTGCCACCGCCGCGCCCGGAAGACCAGTTGCATCCGAGGCTGCGTGCCGGGCGCGTCAAGGAGATGGACGGCGTGCACGAATTCCACGTCCTCGGCCGCGAACACCAGCCCTGCCTCCGCCGTCGCCTCCCGGATCAGGCAGGCGACGGCGGACTCCTGCTCGCAGTGACCGGCCAGGAAGTGATGCTCCGACGGTGCATAGGCGGAGTCCGGGTGCCGCAGACCGAGCAGGACCTTGCCGTCCCGCTCCGGGTACAGGTGGACGCCGATGACGTTCAGGACCGTCTTCGTGCCGGTGCTGCGGACGCGGAGGACGGGGAGCGGGCCGTCGGTGTGGTGGCGGGTGTGCGGACCGGCTCGGTGGTGGCGGATGACTGCCGTGGTCCTGGGGTCCATGGTCAGCCAGGGGATCTGTTCGGCGGGGGTCCAGCGCAGCATGATCCCTTCTGTGAGGGGCAGCGAGGCGGGATCGCCGTTCCACCTCCCTCGGTACACCTGGACTCGGCTGGTGGGCCGGTCGGTGTCGCTGCGGGTCTCGATGGCGGCGAACGGCACCAGGCCGGGGATGTGCAGGCCGGCGTCCTCCCGCAGCTGGCGGGCGATCACGGCATCGAGGCTTTCGCCTGGCTCGGAGTGGCCGCCGGGCAGGGACCACTGCCCGGCGCCGCAGATGTTCTTGTTGGCGTCGCGTAAGTGCAGCAGGTAGTGACCGTCGTCGTTGACGAGCAGTGCCGCCGTGCTCGTGGGTACAGCCGGTGCGGTCAACGGATGCCTCCATGCGTGCGGTGGGGGAGGGGTGCCGCGCCCGCCGAGGGGCGCGGCACCGTTGGTCAGCGATCGGTGGACAGGGCCAGGAGTTCGGCGAACGTCCCTGCCCCGTGGGCGAGTTCGTCGTAGGTGCCGTGCTCGGTGATCCGGCCGTGGTCCATGACGATGATCCGGTCGGCGATCTTGGTGTTGACCAGCTGGTGGGTCACCACGATCGTGATGCAGTCGTCGGCGAGCGCCTTGATCCGTTCGAGGATCTTGTGCTCCCCGCGGGCGTCCATCTGGGAGGTCGGCTCGTCCAGGATCACCAGGCCCGCTCCCCGGTACAGGGCTCGCGCACACGCCAGGCGCTGCCACTGCCCGCCGGACAGCTCGCTCCCTCCCCACAGCTCTCTGGCCAGGAGCGTGTCCAGACCGGCAGGGAGGTCCTCGATCGCCTCCCGCAGGCCGACCGCTTCCAGCGCGTGCCAGACCCGGTCGTCGGCCTCCTCGCGGGGCTGGCCGAGGGTGACGTTGTCACGCACGGACAGCGGCCACTGCGCGAAATGCTGCGGCACCAGCCCGGACAGCTCCCACAGGCTGTCCGGATCGAGGTCAGTGACGTCGTGGCCGTTCCAGGTGACACGGCCCTTGTCGGAAAGGAAGATCGCCGCGAGAAGCCTGGCCAGGGTGGACTTGCCCGAGCCGTTCTCACCGACCACGGCGAGGATCTCACCGCGCCGCACCGCCAGCGACACCCCGGCCACGGCCGGGCAGCCCCTGCCCGGGTATTGGTAGACCACCTCGTCCAGGCGTACCTCCTCGACCGGGCCGGCCACCCTCAACTCGCCGCGTTGTGGGGCATGTTCGGCGGCGTAGTCGAGGAAGTTGTCCATATCGGCCAGGTAGAGCGCCGTGTGGAACATCGCCGCGCCGTAGATGACGACCTGACCGAGTGCGGCGAGCGTGGTCTGCACGGCCACGACGGCCGTGCCGGCGATCGCCAGCTCGATCCGGCCGCTCGCCGTCAGCCAGGCCAGCGCCGCCCAGGTGGTGACGAGGAAAACGCCGCCGATCGCCGAGCTGGTGAGCACGATCCGCAGCATCCTCGGCGCCGCGGCGAGGATGCGCGCGTCGATGCGCTCGGACATCGCCCGGTACCAGAACACCAGATAGCCGGTCATGCTGTTGGCGCGGATCTCGTCGGTGAACTTCGCCGACGTCGCCCAGCCGCGCAGGTTCTGCCGCACGTTGCGGTCGCCGACGTTGGCGTAGTGGGTCTCGTAGGTGACGCGCGCGTGCAGCACGGCTCCGACGCCGGCGGGGACGACAGCGAGCAGCAGCAGCGGCAGCATCAGCGGGTTCAGCACGGACAGCACCCCGCTCGCGGTGACCATGCGGACGACGGCGGCCGTGAGCCGGGTGGCGTCCTGCACCATCAGGTGGCTGCGCACCACACCCATCTCCGCGGCCTCCTGCCGGTCCGCACAGCCGTCCTCGGCACGCGCGGCGGCCTCCATCCGGCACACGCCCGCCACCAGCGCGCTGTCCGCCTCTGTCGTCAGACGCGGTGTGATCCGCCCGTCCGCGTACGACGACAGCGCCGTCGCGATCCGGCCCAGCCCCGACGCAGCGGCGATCACGAGCACGGCGGGCAGCGCCTGATGGATCCGCTCGTCCACCGGGCCGGTGGCCAGGACCGAGCGCATGGCGCGGGCGGTGAAGGTGAGCAGGACGGCGGCGCTCACACCGACGGCCAGCTGGCAGCCGGCCAGCAGCAGCACCGCCGCGCGCTCGATGCGCCACGCCATCCGTGCGGTCTGCGCGAGTACCGGGGGAAGCCGTCGGCACATGGCCGCGAACGAGGCGTCCTCCAGCGGGTTCTTGCTGTACTGGCTGCCGTAGCGCAGCTCCGCCGGTGGGGGAGGCGGCAGCCTTCGTGGCGCTGCCGTCTTCGACCCGGACTCGGACGTGGGCTCGATACTCACCGGCCACCTCCGCCCGTCAGGAAGGCGAACGGCCCGGCGCATGCGTCGCTGCCAGGACGCTCGGTTTGCTGCCGGACCGATGTGATGATGCGGGAGGAGTGTGTCACCGGGCAGCTCCCGCCTGCTCGGTGGTCCAGCCCAGGGAGAGGTAGAGCGCGCCCGTCCGATACATCTCGAAGATGGCCAAGGTGTAGGGGTGGCAGTCTGCCGGAGGGCGGGCCGGATCCACCCACACCACCGCCTCGTGCTTGTCCGGCTCGGCGTTGCGGACCTCCCCCGACCAGACTTGAGCGGTGAAAACCGCCCCGAGGCGCCCGCCACCCTGCGGGGAGTTGTAGTGAGCCAGCCCGACGAACTCCTGATCGCGCGGGGCGACGTCGACGCCGGCCTCTTCCCTCGCCTCTCTCCGGGCGGCGGCGTCGACCGCCTCGCCGTCCTCCAAGTGACCACCAACTGCGGTGAGTTGACTGGAAGCGTGCTCGGCCTGGGCGTTCTTGCGGACGCACAAGACGCGGCCGTCTGCCCGGACGAGCAGCATGATCGCGTCACAGATGAGGCGGTAACGTCCGCCGGTCATACGCTCGCCCCGTCCATCAACCGGTCGATGACCCGCCGTCCGCGTGCTGCGGCCTCGGGTGCGTTGCGGGCCCGGCCCCAGGCCAGGCAGCGGGCCGCGTACAGGGCCATCAGGCAGTCCAGGGCGCGCTGCTCCTCCCGCGAGAGGGCGCGCCCGTACCCCTGGAAGAACGCCGTCCTCAGGCGCGGCCGATCGGCCCAGGTGCCGCACGCCAGGGGCACGAAGTCCTGGACGACGGGAGCGAACCGCGAACGCCCGAAGTCGATCAGCGCCGGCGGCTGGGTGCGGCCGGCCCACATCAGGTGGGACTCCTGCGCGTCACCATGGATGTAGCCCAGCGGGAGCCGCCCAACGACACGCAGCTCGTCGGCTCGGGACAGGACGACCTGCTGCTCCTGGGGTGACAGCCAGTTGCCGGCGGCTTCGAGGTGCTCCGCGGTGGCGTCGGCAGCCCGACGCAGTGCGGTCGAGGCTTCGGGGCGGCCGGCGCCGGCCGGTCTTCCCGCCTGATGCAGCTGACAGAGGAGGGCGCCGGCCTTGCGGTGCGCTGCTTCCAGGGCGCCGTCGGCCAGATGGAGACGGGCGAGCGGCGTTCCGGGGGCCGCGGTCACGATCAGAGCGAGCCGCTCGGCAGAGGACGCCTGCAGCCGTGGGGCACGTCCACACCCGAGGGCGGGCACGGCATGCCGGTAGGCGAACGTCTCCCGCGTGTACGACGCGGGACCGTAGGCGATCTTCACGAAGAACCGGGCGGCGTCCTGGTGGCGGACCGCTTCCCACAGGCGCCCCACGGAGCCGTCCCCGGCAGTGGCGACGGGGGTGGCCGTGAAAGAGCCCAGTGCGCCCTGGGCCCAGGCTCGGAGGGAGTCCGGCAGCGTGTCAGGCTCGGTCATGCCCTCCACCTCGATGCCGGTCGTGCGGTATCTGCGGCGAGGATCCGGGTGTGGTCAACACCATGCACCAGATGCGTCTGGTCGGAGGCAGAGCTGTGAGCGTGCTGTTCGAACGCAGGAGGAGCAAGGGTGAGGGCGGGGACGGGATTCACGGGTTCCTCCTGTGCAGGGTTCGGCGGATTCGGTGACCCAACAACTTTCCTGCTGGGGAAGCCGTTACGGCCCACTGCGGGCGAAGCGTCGGTCGCAAGTTCGACTGGACGGGGCGCCCCTTGGGGGGACTGGGTGATGTGGCCGTGATGCGATGTTCGATCACTCGCACAGGGGGGCGTCACTCGATCGAGGGATTGCTGTCGAGCCTGAGCGCGATAGGTGTCGTATTTGCGCGACATCTGTCGTCGTGCCGCGAGCCACGTCCCCGCATCCGGCATCCGGGATGCCTCTCGGGGCCACTCGGCTGGAGAGATCGCCACGGTCCAAGTGTCGGAGCGCGAGGCGCGTGATGAGAGAGTGATCACGCCATCTTTGGCTTGAAGTCAGCGAGCCGCGCATATGCCGTTGAAGGCGCGTCATTGCATGACTAGCGTCACGCCGTGTTGTAGGCACTGAGCGGCCAACGGGGGCAGTCATGGACAGGCGAGGACAGCATCAGGACGACACACGGCTTCGGGGTGGCAACACCCTGACCGACCATTCCAATGACCGTAACGAGTGGGCGCTCGCCCCGATCATGCTGCTGCGCCACGCCGGATTCCCCTGCTCTCTCCTGCAAAGAGTTGCCGATTCGTCGACTCCGAAAGCCGCAGATGCCGTACTCACCCGCTGCGACGAGGCGCTTCAGATCGGGCAACAGTTAAAGGCGGTGCTGCGCGAGGAGCGCGTGGGCACGAAGGGGGACATCGCCTCCGGGGTGGGCATGCTGCGTCTATTTCCGCCGCGGGACCTCGCGCGCTTGGAGGCGGACCTCAGCCCGGCATCCCTGGAGATAGTCAGGCGCTACCAGGACGCGGTTCTGACCCTGGACAGCGTGTGGGCTGCTTTCGAGAAGGATCATGCTGCCGCGCTGGCTCGCGGTCGCGATACTGTCATACGCCTCTTTCGGGACCCCGCACTCCAGCAGGTTCTGCTCCTGTCGAACGACGCACGCTTCGAGGAGTTCGTCGGCTGGATCGACGGTGGCGGAGGGGGATCGGACGGTCATGTCAAGCGTATGACCGACCTGCTCACCATGTACCTACAGCGGGTCACGACGAAGAACGAGACACATTCGCACTTCGGTCCTCTCGCGGTAGCCCGGGTGGCACCCAACACCGCAGGGATCTCCTGGTCCACCGGTCCGCTCCGTCGCATCGCCTTCCTGAGCCACTGGGCAGGTGAAGCGATCGCCGAGGCATTCAGCGGCCGCCCTGAGCACTTCGAGACCGTACGTCCTCGGCGGCGCCCGCTCGCGTTCAGCCAGGACTCGCATATCCAGCTGTACGCGTTCGAGACGCGGACGGGTATGCCAGACGACTGGCGCTTCGTCGAGGTGACGGCTGAAACGTTCGACAACGACCAGTCATGGCTGTGGGAACTATGCGACGGCGAGCGCACGGTGGCACAGCTCCGTGCCGCATGGGTGCGACGCGGCGGTACCCCACCCCGTCGTAACTTCGACGAGGTGTTGCATGAACTGGTGAGCAAAGAGTGGCTAATAGCCCGCTGGGAGATTCCCGTCGGGGCCGCCGATCCCCTCCAGACGCTGACCGGATGCCTGGAGGAAGAGGCGGCCGATCTCGCGGTCGTGCGGTGGTTCGCCGACACGCTGCGGCAGTTCGCCGACGGCCCGGTCGAAGACCGTGCAGCTCTGCTGGGCCGCCTCAAGAAGAACTTCGAGGAGATCACCGGGACCGCGGCCAACCGGTCCCAGGGTCTGCACTACTCCGACCGGAGCGTCCTCTACGAAGAGGCGTACAGCCCAGTCAGGAGCATGGCCCTCGGCCAAGACGTCGAGAACGTCATCAGTCGCGAGCTGTCCGTGGTCTACGACCTGACACTCCTCGCTCCCCGGCTCCGTGTCCGCCGCGAGCAGGAAATCCTGCACGGCTGGATGAAGGAACGTTTTGGCCTGGGGAACCCTGTTGCACTCCAGCACTTCTACGCCGGCTTCTTCGAGGACAAGCCGCAGCTCGCCCGAGAATGCGAGGAAGTGGACCGGGACATCGCGGCGCTTGACCACGAGATCACGAACGTACTGCTGGCAGGGACCACCGGCGATCAGCAGGAGACAGTCGTCGACCGAGACCGGCTGGAGGAACTGCTCGCACGCCATCCGGCCACGCCACCTGCGCTGTGCAATCCGGACGTCATGCTCGCCGCGCGGGACGCCGACGCGCTTGCCAACGGCGACTTCCTCGCCGTCGTGGGGGACTGCCACGCCGTCCGCGAGGCGCTCACCCACTCCAGCTTCGCCCCGATGATGCAGGCCGAGGCTCCGGACCTGCTCGACGAGGTCTACGCGCGGTACCAGAGCCTTCTGGACGAGGACGAGGTACTGATCGATCTCTCCCGCGCACATCCAGACAAAACCGCCGCCCAACTGGCCTACCCCTGCCCGGACCTGGAGGTCCACGGACTGTCCCCGAAGGGTCGGGACGCCGTGCTCCAACCCCATCAGCTGTACGTCGTGGCGACCGCCGAACGCCTGGAGCTACGCGCCCAGGGAGTGGAGGGCCGGCTGAAGCTGCTCGCCCCGCTAGCCGGCGGACCCAGCATCCGCCAGGACCCGTTGTCCCCGTTCGCCTTCCCCCGGCACTTCGGAGGCGTCGGAATACGCAGCATCGGCCACGACCATCTGCCGCGCATCCGCTGCGGCCGCGTCGTACTGCACCGGGAGCGCTGGCGCATATCCGCGAACGCCCTTCGCGGATGGAGCCCCGGGACGCGCCCGGCGAAGGGGGACGCGGCCGAGTTCGCCGCCGCTCGCAAGCTCTGCCGTGGCCTGGGCCTGCCCCGTCACGGTTTCCTGAAGATCCCCGGCGAGCCGAAACCGGTGTACGTCGACTGGGAGTCCCCTCTCATCGTCAGGCAGATCTTCCGTCTTGCGCGGAGGTCGGATTCCCCCTTGGAGTTCAGCGAAATGCTTCCGTCACCGGAACAACTCTGGCTCGAGATCGACGGAGAACGCCACACGAGCGAACTGCGCTGTGCGGTCTTCTCCCGCGGTTCCAGCTGACCGCTCCACTTCGAGGATGCCCCCATCATCATCGAGCAAAGGGACGACCATGCCCAAGAGCTGCATAGTCCAACTTCCTTTCCCCTCCAGTCATGACCCGGACCCCCACCTGTCGAGCTACTACGACGACTACGACCGGAGATTCCGGGCGTTGCTCCCCGAGTACTTCATCCCGACCGACGGCTTATGGGAAATGCCGCTGTGGGTCGCCCATCTGACTGCCCTGCTGGACACCGCGGGAATCGACTCCGTCTTCCGTGACCTGTCGAGGACGCCGGCGGAACCGAACGCCTGCTCCGAACCATTGCTGGAGGCGACGACCCCCGGCGATCTGGTCCTCATGTCCCCTCTCGCCCAGAACTTCCGCCTCGCGCTGGACGTGGCCAAACATCTGGAGCACGCCGGACGCCGTGTCGTCCTCGGCGGGAACATGGCCCCGCTCGCCCCGGACGGCGCCGTCCACGCCGTACACCGCGGCCAGCTCGACGCCACCTTCGTGCGCAGACTCGTGGGCCTCGCCTCCGGAGCGGGCGGGGACCTGGAGAAGCCTCTTCTGCCCGGGCTGGCGTCCGAGCGGATCACCTGGGCACCGGACTACCGCCATCTCGGCGGCTACGAGGGCCGAGTTCCCCTGTTGCGGCTCAACGCCAGCCACGGGTGCCTGTACCAGTGCTCTTTCTGCGGCGACGCCTGGAGCAAGCAGCTCACCCTCGTGGAGAAGGACGCCCTCAAGCAGGAAGTGGACGAACTCACCGGCCGGTTCCCGGACACCCGGCTCTTCTACATCGGCGACAAGACATTCGGCCAGTCACGCGAAGCCGTCGCCAACCTGTTGGACGTCTTCCGCGACCGGCCCGGATACCGGTTCATCGTGCAGACGCATGTCATGCAGGTGAAGGACTGGATCGTCGACGCCATGCTGGAACTCGGCGTCGTCGCCGTGGAACTCGGCTTCGAGTCGGCCGACTCCCAGATGCTGAAACGGCTCAACAAACTCTCACGCGGCCTCGATGACTACACCACGAAAATCCACAAGTTGAGCGACGCCGGCCTGAAGGTCGTGCTCAACATGATGGGCGGCCTCGACGAGGAAACGGAAGCCGCGCACGGCCAGACCGTCGACTGGATGCGGGAGAACAGTTCGGCGCTGTGGCTCTTCAACCTCTACAACTTCGTTCCCTACCCGCTCACCCCGGACTTCCCGAGGCTGCGTGAGCGCATATTCAACTGGGACTTCGCCGACTGGCGGGAGGACGTACCCGTCGTCTACCGACCGCAGCACGTGTCTCCCGAAGCGAGCTGGGATCTGTTCCAGGAGAAGATCGCCGCTGCGCACGACATCATCCGCACCCCGATGACCATTCCCACGTCCTCTGCGCAGGAGAAGTGACATGACCGAACTCCCCGACTTCGAAGCGCTGCAGAACAGTGTCAGGGCCGAGGACTTCGAGGAGGACCCGCTGCCCGGTTGGGCCGGCGTCGCGACGCTCTTCGGTGCCCCCACCGCTCCCGCCGACCGGGTGGACGTGGGAGAAGACGGCTGGGTCGTGTCCGGCGTTCCCTTCGACGCCACCGCCAGCTCCCGGCCGGGAGCCGCGGAAGGGCCCCGGGCCATCCGCCAGGCAAGCCTGGTCTTCTCCAGCTATCTGACCAGTCTGGGCCAGTGGCGGATGCTGGACACCCGCACCGGTCAGGCCTTCCGCTACCGCGCCCCCCAGGTCGCGGATGCCGGTGACCTGCACGTCTACCCGACGGACACCGTACGGACGTTCCAGGCCGTCGCGGCGGAAAGCCGCCGACTGAGCCAGTCCGCGCCGCGCCTGATCTTCCTCAACGGTGACCACTCGTGCACCTTCCCCTCGTTCGCCGGTTTCCGTGCCGGGCAGCTCGACCGCGGCGCAGGCCGCGTGGGGTTCATCAACATCGACCACCACTTCGACTTCGGCAACTGGAGCACGCTGCACGGGCCGCTCTACCACGGCTCCAACTCCCGCAGAATCAGCGAGATCCCCCAGATGCGTCCGGAGGACATGGCCTTCGTCGGCGTCGGCGACGTCACCAAGTACGACCAGTACCGAGGGCTGATCGACAGTGGCTTCCACATCGTGCCGGGCTCCCAGATCGTCAGGGACGGCGCCACCGCCGCTCTGCGCCCCCTCATCGAGGAACTCGGCTCGCGGTGCGACACGGTCTACGTCTCGCTCGACATCGACGTGCTCGACAGCGCCTCGGCTACCGGCACCGGCCATGTGACCATGGGCGGCATCAGCACCGGAGACCTCCTCGACGTCTACGAGGAGCTCCGCGCGCTTCCCGTCGGCGCCGTCGACGTGGCAGAGGTCGCCCCTCGCTATGACCCGTCCGGCAGCACCGCGCAGATCGCGTCACGCCTGCTCTTCGAGTTCCTCTTCCGCACCGAGTGCGTTCCCTCCGAGTTCGCGCCCTGGTCCGGCAGCACCTCCGACGAACCCCTGGAGCACCAGTGAAATTCACCCCTGCCGAGGCTCGGTTCGACTGCACCGGTCTCGTCTCCGGGCCTCAGGACCGGCGCGAGCAGGCGCTGGACGACCTGGCCACCGCGTCCGTCGACGTCATCCACCGGGTCGGCTTCGCGGTGTTCCGCATCGGCCGCCTGCGGCTGGGCGTCGAGGAGAGCCGCCGACTGTCGACAGCCCTGGCCGAACGGATCCGCGCAGCGCTGATCGCCCGTGGCGCCCCCGCAGAGATGCGGCTGGAGATCGACCGGCCGCAGCAGACGTACGTACCCGAGGGCTTCTCCACCCGGACCCTGCTGCCCCACCACGACGGACAGCACTGCTCGTACCTGACACCCAGTCTCCAGGACGCACCCGACTGGGACCCTGCCTGGCGGGAGTTCGGCAGCTCCGGCTACACCACCACTCCCGCGCACAAGATGTACCAGGGCATCTTCCTCCCCGACGTGGGAGAAGGACTGAGCGTCACGACGTACTACGACTGGCTCGGCATCATCGACGACGTGCTCGACCGGCGTGGCATCGAAGCCGGGGACGACCGCCGGGCCACGGCGGCACGCTGGATCGGCGACAACCTGCGCCGGGGGCTGGAGCGTCAGCCGGAGCACGGCTGCGCCTATCCGTCGTTCGGGGCCATGCTCGGACTGGAGGAACCCCTTTGGCACGGCCTGTCCTTCCACCACAGCGAGGCCGTGCTGACTAAGGAGGAACGGATCCGCTACCCCGCCGCCGTGCCGCTTGCCCAGTGCTGCGCCTGCGGGGAATGCGAGGGCGAGGCGGCACGTCTCTTCTGCCACCAAGTGCTCATGGCCACCGGCCTGACCTGGGCGCAGTTCCGGCGCCGATGGGAAGTACTCGCACCAGGTGAGCATTGCGACCTGTTGTTTGGCCACAACCTCACCATGCTCCACGGCGGCCTGGCCGGCGGCCCGGGGCGGATTATCGAACCACTATGCCTGGTCATGGACACCCCATCCGGCCCCGAGTACGAGCGATGGCTGGCCGCGTCCTGGCGGCGTTCCCTGCCCGGAGCGCATTGATGCGGGGGGCGTCCGCCACTCTCGCCACCCCGGTCGACCTGCACCTGCACACCCGGCACTCCGACGGGGACGAGACTCCGGCCGAGCTGGCCCGGCGCTGTATCGACGCGGGGCTGCGCGTGGCTGCCGTGACTGACCACAACACCGTGGCCGGCATCTCCGCGTTCGAGCAGGCCGTCGGCGGACGCCTCACCGTCGTACCGGCTTGCGAGGTCACCGCCACCTGGCGTGGCGAGGAGACCCACTGCCTGGCCTACTTCGTCGACCCCCATGACCTGCGGTTCCAGAAACGGATCGGTGGCGTCCACGACGCCGAACTGGCGTGGTGGCGCACCTGGACCGACCGTGCGCAGGCCACAGGAGTGCCGCTCACCTGGGACGATGTGGTGCTGCGCCTCGGCGGCCATCGTGTGGCCTATGTCGGCGACTATCTCGCCCTGCTGCTGGAGGCGGCGCACGGCGACCCGAGGTTCGCCGAGTACACGACTGAGACGTACGACGAGCTCGTGGCTGACTGGTGCCGTCCCGGTCGGCCGCTCCATGTGGAGCATCCTGAGAAGCCCGACGTGGTCGATGTCCTGTCATGGATCGAGGAGGCGGGCGGAGTCGCCGTCCTTGCCCACCCCAGCCAGTTCGTGACGGGCCTGAACGGTTCCGAGTGCGTGGCGCTGCTGGAGCCGCTGCGAGAAGCCGGACTGGCGGGGCTCGAAGTGTGGACGAGCTGGCACACGCCGGCTGATAGCGGCCACCTCGCCGATGTGTGCGACCTGCTCGGCCTCGTCGCGACCGCCGGGTCCGACTACCACGGGGTGCGGGTCAAGCCTTGGGCGCCGCTGCCCGGTCTGCTGCCCGCTCTCCCCGCGGATCCCCTGGCCGTCATCGACGCGCTGCACGACCGTCGTCCCGTCCGTACGAGTACCGAGGCAGGGCTGTGACCAGCGTAAACGACTCCCAGACCACCACGAGCCCCATCCCGGGTGGGGCATGGAGGCTTGTACCGATCGTCGTGCTCCGGCAGGCCGGCTTTCCGATGGAGGCGCTCACCCCCCTCGTGGACACCGCCTCCGTCGACGAGGCCCACGCTCTCCTGGAGAGCAGGAGCCGGCTGACTTCGC
Source organism: Streptomyces cellostaticus (assembly GCF_001513965.1). GTDB lineage: Bacteria > Actinomycetota > Actinomycetes > Streptomycetales > Streptomycetaceae > Streptomyces > Streptomyces cellostaticus. The sequence goes on from NZ_KQ948035.1 coordinate 52,009, forward strand.
TGGCGCGGGACCTCAAGCCCGTGCTGCGGCAGCACCAGGTCCCCGGTTGTCCGCAGTTGGCGGCGCGCGTGGGCCAGCTACGGCCGCTGCCCGGCCGTGAACTGCGGCGTGCCACCACAGCACTTCCCGATGAGGCGGCGCGCACCCTGCAGACCTACCAGACGTCCGCAGAGGAGTTCGCCAGGGAACATGGGGCCTTTACCGCACGGCACCGCACCCGTCTGGACCGCGCAAGAACCGCCGTGGCCGAGGCATTCGGCGACGAGCGCCTGCGGCAAGTCCTGCTGCTGTCGAACGACGCTGCGTATCCGGAGTTTGCCGCATGGCTCGACACCTTCCAGGGGAACATGGGTCGGCACACGCGAAGAATGACCGATCTGCTCACGATGTACCTCCAGCGGGTGACGACGAAGAACGAGACCCACTCCCACTTCGGACCGTTCACCGTGGGCCGGGTCGGGGACGTGCCGGGCATCGCATGGACCTCGGAACGGGAGATGGAGCGCAGGGCGCTCTTCAGCCACTGGGCCGCGGAGAAGCTCGCCCAGAGCGCCGCGGCAGTCCCCGGCCTGTTCGATTTCGTATGTCCTCGCAGGCGCCCGCTGTCCTTCCTGCGCGACGGCCGTATCGACCTTTACGCGTTCACCACCCGGGACGGGCTGGACACCGACTGGAACTTCCAGCACCTCGGAGGCAGGCAGGTGGCAGCGCACGAGGCATGGCTGTGGCAGCGCTGCGACGGCGAACGAACGCTTCGCGAGCTGCGCTCGGAGTGGGACACCGAGCTCGGTTCCCACGCCCCCGTCCCCTTCGACCAGGTGCTGAAGGAGCTGGTCGCGCGCGAATGGGTGGTTGCCGAGTTCGAGATCCCCGTGGGCGACCATGAGCCCCTGGCCGCCCTGCGCCGACAACTGCTCTCCGCTCCACCGGAACAGGCCGCACCGATACTCTCGGCCATCGGTCACTTCGAGGAGGACCTGGCCCGCTTCGCGAAGCTGCCCCTCGCCGAGCGCCCGGCCGCGCTGACCGCGGCCAAAGCCAGGTTCGAGAAGCTGACGGGAACCGCCGCAAACCGCAACAGCGGCCTGCACTACGCCGACCGGAGCATCCTGTTCGAGGAGGCCCACGGCGAGCCGGCCGGCCTGACCATCGGCCCGGACATCGCCCGCTTCATCACGGACGAACTGTCCATCGTGTACGAGACCGTGCTCGCGCGTCCACGGCTGCGCATGCGGCGTGAGCTCGCCATTCTCACGCGATGGGTGGCGGAGCGCTTCGGCGCCGATGTCGAGGTCCCCCTGGACCGCCTCTACTCGGAGTTCTTCCGGGACCGGCACGCCCTTGAGGAGGAGTGCGCCACCGTTGAGGCCGAGCTGGCGGCGCTCGACCGGGTGATCACCGACGCGCTGCTGGGGGAGGGGGGTGTGGACCGGCCGGAGGTCGTCGTGGAACGGGACCGGATGCAGGCGATCCTTACCGCCCATCCCCGTACACCTGCGGCGGTCGTTGATCCGGACGTGCTGTTCGCTGCCACGAGCCGCCGAGCCTTGCGCGAGGGCCGGTTCACCGCAGTGATCGGAGACTGCCACGCCGTCCGGGAGGTCATCACCCACACCAGCTTCGGCCCCCTGATCCAGGAACGCGCCCCGGAGTTGCTGCCAGAGGTCTACGAGGGCTACCTGTCCCTGCTCGACGACGGCGAGGTCCTCGCCAACCTGTCACGGGGCCACCCGGACAAGTCGTCGACGCAGCTCGTCTACCCCTGCTACGACCTGGAGGTCTACGGCCGCTCCGGGCAGTCGCGCGACCGGGTGGTGCAGCCCTCCCAGCTGTACGTCGTGCTGCGTAACGGGCGGCTGGAACTGCGTGCCCGCGGTGTCGAGGGCAGGCTGCGCCTCATGGCGCCCCCGGCCGGCGGACCAAGCATCCGCCAGGACCCGCTCTCCCCGTTCGCCTTCCCGCGTCACTTCGGCGGGGCGGGACTGGACGCCCCCACCCTGGAGCACATCCCCCGTATCCGATGCGGCCGTGTCGTCCTGCAACGCGAGACCTGGCGGATCCCCGCCGCGCGCCTGCGTGGTGCGGCGGCTTTCGACGGCCCCGTGGGGCAGACGGGCGGGGAGGAGGCCGCGGAGTTCGTCGCGGCCTGCCGGCTGCACTCAGAGCTCGGCCTGCCCCGGCACGTCTTCGCCAAGGTCCCCGGTGAGCCGAAGCCGATCTACGTCGACTGGCAGGCTCCGCTCCTAGTACGGCAGTTGTGCCGACTGGCCGCACGGAAGGACGGCACGCTGGAGATCTCCGAAATGCTGCCCACGCCCAGCCAACGCTGGTTGAGCGTGCACGGTCATCGCTACACCAGCGAGCTGCGGTGCGCCGTGTTCTCACCGGGGGGCCCGAGGTGAGCGCACACACCACCTTTCGCTTCAGTTCCGGCTATCACCGGGTGATCGGTGCCGCGAGCGCGTCGGCGGTCGGCGACGGCATGCGTTTCGCCGCCCTTCCGCTGCTGTCCGCCGCGCTGCTGCACGACGCGTTCCAGGTGTCCGCGGTCACCGCGGCCACGACGGTGCCCTGGCTGCTGTTCGGCCTGCCGGCGGGAGCGTATGCCGACCGGTTCGAGCGCGGTCGCCTGATGGTCATCGCCGACCTACTGCGCGCCCTGACGCTGATCGTCACCGTAGTGCTGCTTGCCTGCGGCCGGCTGACGTTCTGGCCCCTGCTGACCGCAGCGTTCCTGCTGGGTGTCGGGGAGGTGCTGTTCGACTGCGCGTCCTTCGCGCTGCTGCCGAGCATCGTTCCCAAGGAGAAGCTGGAAGCGGCGAACGGCCGACTCTTCGCGGTCCAGACCGTGGGCCGCGATCTGCTGGGACATGTGCTCGGCGGTGTGCTCTTCGTGGTGGGCAGGGTGATTCCCCTCCTGCTCGACGCACTCTCCTTCCTGATGTCTGCAGCGTTGCTGACCCGCGTTCGCGGGCCGCAGCCCGAGCGGTCCACGGTCAGGCCGCGGCTCCTGACCGACATCCGCGAGGGCCTGGTCCACGTGCTGCGTGACCCTCTGCTGCGCGCCCTGACTCTCTCCGCGGGCGTCATCAACGCTGTGTACCTCGGGCAAATCGCCGTCTTCGTCATCCTGGTGCGCGACGTGCTTGGGCTCCCGGACGCCGCATACGGGGCACTGCTGGCCGCCGGAGCTGCCGGGGGCGTGGTCGGCAGCATGGTTGCAAGCCGTATGACCGGAGCGATAGGCCGGGTCCCTACCCTGATCGGAAACCTGGCCCTGATGGGTGTGGGAGGTCTGGCGGTAGCAGCAACCGACAGCGTGTACGTGGTCACCGTCGGATACTGCGCCGCTGGGTTCGGCCTCATGGTCTGGAACGTCGTGGCTGTCTCCCTGCGGCAGGAACTCATCCCGGATCGCCTCCTCGGCCGGGCAACGGGCGTGTATCGGTTGTTCGCCTGGGGGACGATGCCCCTCGGCGCGCTGATCTTCGGCTGGCTGAGCACGTCGGCGGGACCGCAGACGGCCTTCGCGGCCGGCGGCGCGGTCACACTGGTGATGTGCCTGCCCATCTCTTTCACCCTGCTGAAGGACAGCAGAATCACCGACGACCGCAAGACCCCCGAAGGTGCACATGATGAGTGAGCGATTCGCCGAGTTGGACAGCCTGGCCGAACGGTGGGGCTTGAGCGGCCTGGAACTGGTCGGCAAAGGTCTGGAATTCTCCGTCTACCGGGCGCAGGGGCGCGACGGGCAGCCCGTCGCACTACGTCTCGCGCACCGGCGATTCGACTCGAACGCCAATGACCCCCATGTGGACACCCGGGCCCTGCTCCTTCAGGAGTACGAGATCGCGAGGCATCTGACCGCCCATGGTCTGCCGGTCGCAGAGGCGAAGGAACTCGTCCTGGCGGACGAGCCGGCGTCCCCCGACGTACTGCTGTCCGCATATGTCCCCGACGACGGATCGGATCTCGACTCCTTCGCGCTCGGGCAGCTCCTCGCGCGGCTTCATCAGGTGCCGCCGCCGCGTCTGACGCCCGTCGCGTCGGAGGGATTGCCTACGGCGAGTGCGATCACCGCACGTATCGGGCGCCGTTGGGCCGAGATCGGCCACCTTGTCGACGACTGGCCAGAACCGCCGGACGCGTCCCTCGTCACCGGACATCTCACCAGCCTCACCGGGGCCAGCCTCCTGCACCTCGATGTCCGCAGCGACAACATCCGACGACAGCAGGGGCAGACCGTCGCCCTGCTGGATTGGTCGAACGCCCTGCTCGGGTCTCCCTCGGTGGAGTTCGGGCGCCTTGTCGAGTACGCCCGGTATCCGGAGAACGAGCTCGATGTGGAAGCGATCCGCAGCGGATACGCGAGGACTGCAACGGTTCCGCCCGACAGCGATCCGTGCTTGATGGTGTGCCGACTGGACGCCGCACTGATGCTGGCTCTCGTCTTCCTTTCCGAGGCGCCCGACCCGAGCCGCGGACCCGCGGCAGCCGACCACGCACGAGAACTCGCGCTCAGGGTGATCGCACGTCACGCGTAAACACTCATTTCACTTCGAACCTCTTGGAGTAGCCATGGTGAACCTCACCCGTATCTACACGAAGACGGGAGACGACGGCACGACCGCCCTCGGTGACATGAGCAGAACGAGCAAGCTGGACAAGAGACTTGCGGCCTACGCCGACGTGGATGAGGCGAACTCCACGATCGGCGTGGCCATCGCGGCAGGAGACCTCTCCAACGAGATCGCCACTCTTCTGGTGCGGATCCAGAACGACTTGTTCGACGTAGGCGCGGACCTCTGTACGCCCCTGTCGGAACCCGGGGGCGACACGGCCTCGCTTCGCGTGGAGGACTCGTACATAGAGTTTCTAGAAGAGCAGTGCGACCGGTTCAACGAGGGTCTTGAAAAGCTGCGCAGCTTCATTCTCCCTGGTGGAACTCCCGGTGCCGCCTTCCTCCATCAGGCCCGAACCGTGGCGCGCCGTGCCGAGCGCGCGACCTGGGCCGCTCTGGAAGAGCATGGGGAAACCATGAACAGCAACACGGTGAAGTATCTGAACCGGCTCTCCGACCTGCTCTTCATCCTCGCCCGGCAGGCCAACGTCGCCCGAGGGGACGTCCTTTGGCAGCCGGGCGCCAACCGGTAGGAAACGTGTTGGTCTGGCAGGAAAGACGGAGCGGCCTTCCTACCGCGAAGTGGAAGAGCTTGTCGAGACATCCCGCGAATGCCTCCGAGTGCGCTTGCCCACAGGCCAGTCGTCACTGACAGCGTTCCTCAACGGCTTCGAGATCCACGTGGGACGCCGCAAGTAGGTACTGAGAGCGCGGTCGGCATCGCGCAGATGCTGGGCGAGCGGCGTCAGACGCTTTCGCGCTTCATGTGGGTCGGAGGCTTGGAGGAGCTGTACGGCGATGTCCAGAACGGCACCAGCGGCCAGGGGGTCCGTGGGCGGCGCGGTGTAGGGCTTGGACGTCTTCTTCTTGCCCGCAGTGTTGAGCAGTGGCTCGGCCTGCGCGATGCGGGAGGTGTACTCCGTGTCGAGGGCGGTGGCCAGGCACGGTGTGCTGGCGTACTCGCGGGCGACGGGCCAGGTTCGGAAGACCATGGCGACCGTGGCGCGCAGGTCGGCGAAGTAGTGGGCGGCGGTGACCAGTGCGCCCTGGTCGAGCCATTCCCGGGCCGGGAAGAGCGCGGCGACTCGTTCCGGGCCCCAGAATCCCCGCTCGACCTCGGCCGTGTCGTGCAGCAGCGGCTGCTGGATGGTGACGGGGATGCCCAACGCGACGGCGCGGGCCCGCTGCTCGGGGCCGGCCAGGCCGCCGTGTTCCATGACGAGGGTGCCCGCGGGCAGGCCGGGATTGTTCCTCAGCACGCGCTCATAGACATCGAGGAGGATACGCACGGCACGGTCGCCGTAGGCGTGGGTGCCGACCCTCCAACCGCGGCGGACCACCGCTTCGACGGCCTCGACCAGTGCGTCGGGCTCCCAGGTCAGCGTGCCGGAGAAGGCATGGTCGCAGGCGTAGGGCTCCTCGGTGGCTCCCGCCTCCAGCCCCCCGTCGAGACCGAACTTCACCCCCCACACCCGTAGCCACGGATCGGCGCAGTAGCGCCAGTCCTCCATGGCATCGAGCAGGTCCTCCACCTCGGCCGCGCTGGACAGGCCGATCGCCGAGATCAGCGCGCGCACCCGGGTGCTGAGCGCGCCTGCCTCGCGGGCGGCCAGCAGGACGGCGTAGTCGTCGAGGGAGACCGCGCAGTCGCGGACGGTGCCGATCCCCGTGGCGGCATACCGACCACTGGCCAGCCGAAGCCCGTCGATGCGCCGAGCCCGACCCTCCGCGGGGACGAGCCGCTCCACCAGGCCCAGCGCGTTGTCGATCAGCCGGCCGTTGAGCCGGCCGTCGGCGTCGCGGCCGATCACGCCGCCGGCCGGGACCGGTGTGTCCTCGGTGATGCCCCGCCAGACGCAGTGCGTAGGTGTTGACGACGTCGTTGTGGCCCGCCGCGCTTGACCAGGACCGGGTGGCGGTCGGTGGCCTGGTCGAGTTCGGCGGCGGCGGTGGGCATGCGACGCTCCGCCAGGTTGAGTTCCTGCCAGTTGGTGGTCGTGCGGATCCACCGGCCCTCGGGCGTCGTGGCGGCCCGGTGCCGGATCAGGTCCAGGAACTCGCCGATGGTGCGAGCCCGGTGCACCGGGACGTCATGCGCGCTGTGGCCGGCGAAGATCAGATGGGTGTGGGTGTCGTCGAACGCGGGCAGGACCGTGGCCCTGGGCAGGTCCAGGACCCGGGTGCGGGCGGTCACCCAGGCATCGAGGCCTTTCGGGTCCGATGACAACGCGGCGATGCGATCGCCCCGCACCGCCAAGGCCCGCTGCGGGTCCTGGCCGGACACCAGCGTGTGCACCGCGGCAGCCCTGATCAACAGATCGGCACCGTGATCAGTCATGGTCTTCTCCCGCATCGTCTCGACGCTCTCCTACGCAGCGGGCAGCGGGGCCGGGACAACCGGAACACGACGGCAGCCCACAGGCCGCCCGCTCCGCCCACCAGTCGGTTGTACGGGTCTTCGCAGATCACCGCACATTCAGCGGCTGTTCACACAGGAAACCTGACACGGATGCGACCTATGATGCCGATCATGCGACAGTCACTCGACGAGACCAGCCGCCGGATCGTGGCCGTTCTCCTCGCCTCGCCCCGCGCGTCCTGGCGTGAGGTCGGTCGCGTCCTGGGACTTTCGGAGCGCACCGTCGTACGCCGCGCCGCTCCTCTGTACGCCGACGGCACTCTGCGCGCCACCGTCGTCCGCAACCCCGTGTACTTCCCGGACCTGGTTCCCATCGCCCTGCGCATCCGTTGCCGCCCCAACAAGATCCGTGAGGTGGCCGGCGCCCTCGCGCGCCGCGACGACACCATCTGGGTCGACATCCTCGGCGGAGGCGACGAGATCTCCGCCGTCTTCTTCCTCGACGGTCCCGACGCCTGCAACACCCTCCTACTGCGTGACCTGCCCGCCACCGACGCCGTGCACTCCTGGACCGCCCACACCCTGCTGCGTGTCTTCCCCACCGCGTTCCGCTGGACCGCCGGCCTGCTCTCCTCTGAGGAAACGGCCCGCCTCGCCCCAGCACCACGTGTCGCACGACCCGCACCGCTCGACATCGACGGCGCGCTGATCGCGTCCCTCACCGAGGACGGCCGTACCACCTACACCGAACTCGCCCGCCGTGCCGGCACCACGGCACTCACCGCCCGCCGACGGCTCGACGCACTGGTGAGCGGCCAGGTCGTTCGCCTCGCCACCGAGGTGGACCTCGCGCTGCTCGGCGTACACGCCGAGGCTCTGCTGTGGATCACCGTGCAGCCCGGCGCGCTGGAGGAGACCGCCGAGACCCTCGCCGTCCATCCGCAGGTTCGTTTCACGGCCGCAACGACCGGCCCCGCCAACCTCCTGGTAGCCGTTGCGGCAACCGACCTGGACGCCCTCTATGCCTTCCTCGTCACCACGATCGGCCCGCTGAGCGGGATCACCGCCATCGACACCACCCCGCTCCTGGCAACGGCCAAACGCACCGGCCTCACACGCCGCTCTCATCGACGGACAGCAGGTCGCGGCAGGTCGCAGGCGTGCGCGGACGATCTGGGGAGTGATCCCGCGGGCGCGTAAGGGGCCGCGCGGGCGGTTGTGATCGTAGCCTTCGTACGCCGTGGAGCATGCAGGAGCGTCCACGCCGTAAGGCTCTTGGCCCCCGCGTGGCCCGCCGTCCCGGGACCGGCGGGCCGACGCCTTGGAGGGCGCCGACGCGGGGTAAGGGGAACGTACGCTTCCGCAAGCCAAAACGGAACCCCCATTTCCTCTTGACCCCTCGACGTGCACACACGCACCCTGAACCCCACGCGCCGCAAGGGAGCAGAGCATGAGCCGAGCCACTGACACACACCGCGTGGTGGAGTACTGGACGGACAAGAACACCCACGTGATCTTTCCCGTCGAACGATGCGAAGAAGTCGACCGCATGAGCGACGCGCAGCTGATCTTGGAGTACGGGGACCCCGAAGACGGGGCTGTCGCGCGCATCGTCCATTAGCCCGTGTGGGCGTCGGAGCCCTGCCCGTCGCCCACACGGTGCCGCGGCTAGCGCAGGTCGATGACCGTGCGCAGCTTGCCGCTGGTGGCGGTGCGCTCGAACGTCTCCCTGCGCACGGTCTCCACGGCGAAGGCCAGCAGGCCCTCCGCCTCGGCCGAGGCCAGCTCCGTCACCTCGGCGACGAGGCCCTCCCGCGCGGCCTCGGGGTCGCTCGCGTACTGCTCGTCGAGCCGGACCGTCAGCACTTCCCGGTCGGAGCCGGACGCCACCAGCAACTGCATCTCACCGTGGTAGCCGAGGCGTTCCTGCACGGCCCGCAGGATGCGCCGGTAGTTGACGAAGTACGTGCCGACGCGCACGACGTCGCCGTAGCGCCCGAGCAGTTCCAGCCGCGGCACGTGGCTGCCGCACGGGCACGCGCCCTCCACCGTGCGACCCAGGTCACCGATCTCGTAGCGGTCCAGCCGCTGCCCGGCACGAGTACGGGAGGTGAACACCAGCCGTCCCGGTTCGCCCGGTACGACCGGCCGGTCCGTGTGCGGATCGAGGATCTCCAGGGTGTGCAGGTCGGTCAGCACATGGTGGACCGACCCCTCGCAGGCCGTGCACTGGTAGCCCAGTGGCCCCAGGTCGGTGCTGCCGTAGGCGGCGGAACGGATGACCTCGACGCCGAACTCCTCGGTCAGCACCCGGCGTTGCTCGGCGGTGAAGTGTTCTCCGCCGTAGAACACCTTCCTGATCCCGCCGTAGGCACGCAGCCGGTCCGCCTCGGCGTGGAACAGCTGCCACAGGTAGGACGGCATACCGAAGAGGGTGTCCGCCCGATAGGTGACCAGCGCCTCGGCGGTCATGGCGTGGTCGGGACCTGCGGCCATCGGGATCTGGGTGGCGTTCAGGCGCTCCAGAATGGAGAAGAAACTGATGAAGCTTCCGTACATCCCGCCGCAGTAGAACAGGTTGGCCGCCCGGTCACGGGCCGGGTCGAAGCCGGCGGCGAGCAGTCCGTCGGCTGCGGCGCACATCTGGTTGTCGTAGTCGTCGCAGGTGAACACCGACAGGGCGGGCGTGCCCGTGGAACCCCCGCTGCGGAAGTACAGGTGGGCGTGGCGTGGGTCCAGCGAGGCCAGAGCGCGCTGCACGCCCTCCTTGCCGAGCAGCGGTGCCTGTGGAGCCGGGGGCAGGACCGGGGGCGCCACCAGGTCGTCCAGACAGGCGACGGAGCGGAACTCCTCGCCGGGCGCGCGCACGCTCACCCGACGGCTGTAACGCTGCAACGCGTAGACACCGTCGTGCGGTTCGCCCTCGTAGCCTTCCAGCATGGAGCCGACCGGGGTGACCCGGGTGACCCCCGCGGCGAAGAGGGCGCGTGACAGCTCGGCCACGTCCGCCCGGCTGCCGCCGACGGCAGCGGTCTGCAGATAGCGGCGCATCGGTCGCAGTGTCGCCGTGACCGTGTGCCGGGGGAGCGGCTTCACCCAGACGCTGCGGTGCAGCGGGGAGGCGTCGAGCGCCGGCCGGGTGTCCGCCATCACCCGCCAGGAACCGTCGTCGGCGGCGAACACGCGGGTGAGACCGAGGTGTTGTTCGAGCCGGGCAAGCTGCTGCACGGTGGTGATCTCCGCCTGCTCGGCCGGTCCGGGCAGCGGCGCGCGCCGGGCGTCGGACACCTTCGCCAGCCGCTCGGCGAACCGCCCGGCGAACGCGAAGACCTCCCCGGCGTCCGGAGTGTCGAGATACACCACCTGCGGGCTGGAGCAGGCCTGCTGTTCGAAGCGGCACACATCCTCGGCGAGCGCGTCGAGGATGCTGTCGTCGCCCCACGCTTGCCGGGTCAGGTAGGCGAAGGAGATCCGATGCCCCCACTCGACCACCCGGCAGCCGGGCGGTGCGAGTTCGCTCACCGCGCGTACGGCGTCCTCACCGCCCCAGGCGGCGATCGCATCGGCCTGCCCGCACAGCGCCTGGAGCCAGTCCTGGCGCGATGACGGGAAGCGGAGGGCCACCACGCGCTCGGAGATCAGCCCGGTCGGGTCGGCGTCCCCGAGCGCGGCGAGCAGGCCCTGGGCGAGTGCGGTGTCGGAGCTGCTGGTCTTCAGCACGTTGACGTTGCCTGCCAGCAGGCCCTCGACGACACTCAGCGGAGCCACGGCCGCGGCGTTGCCGGGCGCGATGTGCACCAGCAGGCCTACGGGCGCCCAGGACTCGTACACCGTCTCGCGGCCGTCCGGCCGGGTCAGCCGCTCCGGCCGCAGCCCGCCCAGCTCCCGGCGCAGTTTGCGTTCCAGTGCCTGCCAGGTGAGTGCGCCGGCCAGTTCGGCCAAGGTGGCCGCGGCCTCGGCGGCGGTCAGCTGCCCGGCCAGTCGGCCGTACAGGGCGGAGCCGGGATCGGCCAGGTCACGGCTGACCGCGGCGCAGGCGCCGAGCACCACGTCGGTGGGCAGCGGACGCGCCAGGACCCGCGCGGTCAGCTCCGCCAGCCCGGCGAGCCGTCGGCCGGCCTCGGTGTCGTCGATGAACTCGCCCTGCCAGAGGTGGAGTGCGGAGGTGGTCACGACATTCCCTTCATCAGTTCCGCGGCGGCGACCGCGCAACTGCGGTTGCGGCTCACCCCGGCACGGCCGTGCACGGTGAACCAGTCGGTGGACAGCGGGCAGGGGCAGTCCTCGCCCGGGTGCAGCGAGGCGAGGTCACCCATCACGACGCTCTGCGCCGGAACGGAGGTGATGTACGGGCTGACCAGGTGAAGAAAGCCACGCTCTCCGTACGGCAGCGGGCGCAGCGTCCCCGTGTCGCGGATCGCGGCGCGTGACCACACGGGCACGTGCAGCCGGTGGTGTGCGCACTCGACGTACGGCACGCAGTGCTCGACGGAGCCGAAGGTGTCCCGGACACGGTCGCCCGGGATGCCGAGGCGTTCGGTGATGTCGGCGTAGAACGCGTCCTTGCCGATCTGCCGGTCGGCGTGGGCCTTCCAGCCGCCTCCGAGCACCACCAGGGATCCCTCGGGCAGCCGTAGCGGCGGCAGACCCATCGCCCTCATCCGTTCCAGGGTGAAGTGCAGGAAGGCCGGGAAGCCCAGGATGCGCACCGGCACGTCGTCCTCCGCGTAGCGCTGGAGCGCCGCGATGCAGCCGTGCACGTCGAACTCGTGGCCGGAGCCGGTGTGCCGCAGCGCGTGCGTGGTGTGCCGGGCCGGGGCGAAGTCGCACAGGTAGTTGTCGGTGAACGACGTGCCCAGCTTCAGTGACGGCGCGGGCTCGTAGCTGTAGAGCAGGTAGTTGACCGGCTGGTCGGGGGTGATCCAGCCGTAGTGGTCGAAGATCCGGGCCACCATGCGCTGCGCCGAGCGGATCGTCCACTCGTCGAAGAACATCTGCGACTTCTGTCCCGTGGTGCCCGAGGACGTCAGATGCAGGAACACCTCGTCGCGGGGGACCGAGAGCACCTCGTGGCGTTTGAAGAAGGCGGCGGGCACGAGCGGGGTGCGCACGCCTTCGCCGACCGTGGGCGCGGGAGCCTCGGGCGGATCCTGGAGCAGGGCGGCGAAGAACGGGGAGCGGCGGGCGTGCCAGGCGTTGGACTCGGCCATCGCCGCGGCGAACAGCGCGTCGGCGCCGACCGCGTAGGGCTCCGCCAGGTCGCACAGCCGCTGCACGTGAGCGAGCGCCGCCGGGTCGGGGACCTCGACCGGAGCGAGATGGGGGTTCATCGGGACACCTCGTGAAGGGGCAGGTAGGTGGCGGTCCAGGCGCTCAGGTAGGCGCCGAGGTACGGCTGCAGCAAGGGGCTGACGGCCGTCGTCCGGAAGTCGATCTGGCGACTGGTGCGGGACAGCACCACGTAGTCGTGGAAGCGGTCGTGAATACGGCGCATCGCCGGATAGACCGCGCTCGGCACGAACCCTGAGGCGAGGAAGACCTCCAGCGCCTCGGTGTCGGCCAGGGGGAGCAGCGTCTCGGCGTAGTCCGCGCCGGCCCGGGTGACCATGGTCATCAGCGCCTCCAGCGCGCCGGCCACCGCGGCCGGGCGCGGATGAACGGCGACCAGGGCGCAGCTGCCCGCCACCGGGTCGAGGTCGGCGTACGCCTCGAAGCCACCGTCGGCCGCCACCAGGAGCGCGTTCGGCGTGTGCAGCGGGAAGAAGCGGTCGCCCGCGTCGGGGAAACGCTCCAGGAAGCGGCGCCGGACGAAGGCCGGGGCGGCGATCAACTCGATGGGAGCGGCACCGGAGAGGGAGCGTGCTGCTCCGCGATCCGGGACGAGTCCCGTACCGGCGTAGTCGATGCCAATGCCGGCGGACGCGGCGGACAGCAGCGCCGACAGGCGTTCGGGCACGCGCTCGACGGGGGCCCGGCGATCCAGCACGCCCTCGGCGTAGCGGGCGAAGAGCGCGAGGCTCTCGCACCCCTCGACCTCCACCGCGTTGGGCATCAGACCGAGCGGCCGGAAACCGTTGCGTACGACGACGTGCTGGGGGCCCTCGGTGACGACACGGACGGTGGCGTACACCGAGTCGAGGCGGCCGGTGCCGAACGCCTCATCGCAGACGGCGCCGGTCAGCCGGGAGGCCAGTCCGCCGCCGCGGTGGCCGGGATGTACGGCGAGACCGACGAGCTTGCCGATGCGGCTGCCCGGATCGGTCTGCACGACGGCGGAGCCGACGAGGTCGCCGCGGTGCGTGCGGGCGGTGAGCCAGTGCGCGGTGCCGTCGGTGATCAGCCGGCGCATCACGGCCGGGTCACTGCCGAGCGGTACCGGATAGCCGTGCCCGTACACCTCGAAGTACAACTGCCGCAGTTCCGCGATGTCCTGGACCGCGGCGGGGGAGACGACGACACTCACGATGTCTCTCCCGCCCGTGCGAGGGGCTGCGCGGCGGACGCCTGCGACCCGTCTGCGTCCGCCCGACCGCCGAGCCACCACAGCGCCAGCGCGACCGGCACGAGACCTGCGCCCTGCACCAGGCAGAGCGTGCGGGCCGTCAGATGGTCACCCAATGCGCCGAAGACGAGTGAGGCCACGGGGAACGTGGCACCGAGCAGCGCCTGCATGACCGCGAAGAACTCCGGCTTGTCGTCGGCGGGCACCAGCCGCTGGAACAGCGCGACGAACCGGACGCCGATCACGCCGACGCACCAGCCGACGACGCACAGCGCACCGAACGCAACGGCGTGCCCGGCGACCAGCCCCGGCATCGCGAGAGCCCCGGCCATCACGGTCAGACACACGCTGCCCACGGCGACCGGGCGCCCCGGAACGCGGGCACCGGTGAAGGACCCGACGAGCGTGCCCGCGCCGAGCGCCGCCTCCAGCGAGGCCACGGTGGAGCCGGTGGAGTGCAGCACACCCCGCGTGTAGAGCGGCATCACGACGTAGACAGCGGTGGTGAAGACGTTGGCGGCGGCGAAGCAGACCAGTACCCGGCGGATGAACGGCAGTCCGGCCAGGACCTGGCGCAGCGACCGCGCTGCGGGCGCCGTGCCGCTCGCCGGTCCGTGTGCCCGCGTCGTGGCGTGCGGAAAGCGTGCCGAGAGGACCAGCAGGGCGGCGAACAGGTAGGCGACCGCGCAGGCGGCGACGACGCCCGGGAGTCCGCCTGTGTCGACCGCGAGTGGGCCGAGCAGTCCTCCGCCGAGCCCGGCGACCGACTGGGTGGACAGCTCGAATCCGGTGGCCGCTTCGATGTCGGCGTCCTCGACGAGCTCCGGCACCGACGTCGTCAGGCACGGGTCGAAGAGCGCCTGACAGGCTGCCAGCGCCAGCCCCACTGCGTAGATCGCGGCCATCGGCAGCGCCCCGGCCTGCGCCAGGACGGCCGCCGCCGTGGCCGCCGCGCCGGCTACGGCCGCCGCGCCGGCCAGTACCGTCCGGTGGGCGTGACGTGCGACGACGCGCGCAATCACGGGGGCGAGCGCGACCGCGGGCAGCGTACTGACCATGAGGAACAGGCCCGAGTCGAGCCCGCGGTGTCGGCCGCCCGCGAACCCGACCAGCCACCAGACCGCGCCGACCTGGAACATCCTGCTCGCAGCCTGGGTGAGGAGCTGACCGGCCCAGACCCGGCCGAACGACCGGTTGCGCAGCACGAGGGGCAGACGGCGTGCGCGTGACCCCAGCGCGTTCATGAGTGCGGCCGTTCGTCGACGACACGGATGAGCTTGCCCGAACGGGAGTTGACGGCCAGGTCCTGGTGCCGCACCCATTGGACGGTGAGCGGATTGACGTGACCGGCGGCGGTCGCGCTCCGATAGAGCGGGCGTTGCGCCAGGACCGCGGCGGCGACGGCATCTGCCAACGCGGCGTTCCCGTCCCCGGGTTCAGCCGTCGCGAGCCGCAGCACCAAGCCGTCCCGGCCGTTGCTGCGACGCACCACGAGTTGCAGCCCCGTCACCTCACCGGCCGTGTCGGCAGCCATGACGATGTCGTGGACGTCCTGGGTGTAGAGGGAGACGGGACCGACCCGCACGCCCTCCTCGGCGCGGCCCAGGATGCGGAAGACACCGGCGTCCCGGTCCACCCACTCGGCCCGGTCACCGGCCGGATATCGGAGCACCGGCATGAGCCGTCTGCGCAGGTCGGTGACGACCAGCCGCCCCGGAACACCGTCGCCGGTGACGGGCTGGTCGGTCTCGTCGTCGAGGATCTCGACCACCGTGTACGGGGTGAACACGCGGTGCACACGCGGGTCACCGCCGGGTACCGCCTCCCCGAGCAGCCCGGCGTCCACGCTCGCGTAGCCGAGGGACCGCACCTGCGCCTTCGGGAACGCGCCCTCAAGCAGCGGGAGTTGGTCGCCGAAGAGGCATTCACCGCCGAAGAACAGCAGCTCCACGTCCGGGAGCGACCGGCCGGCGGAGGTGAGGCGCTCGGCGAGGGAGCACAGGGTGGTGGGCGTTCCGGCGACGACCTGGACCTGGAATTCCTCCAGGGTGGCCGCGGTGGATTCCCAGGGCGCCGCACCGCCGATGGGGAGGCGGACGTTGGCCACCGGGGAACGGTGCAGCGAGTCCAGGACGAAGCTGAAACTGGCGTACAGGTCACCCGCGTAGAACAGGTCGGCGACCCGGTGGCCCGGCCGCAGCCCGGCATGGGCAAGGCCGGCGCCGAACGCCGTGGTGAACTCCCGCCATTCCCTGCGCGTGTAGTACGAGAACTTCGGGGATCCGGTGGTGCCACCGCTGCGGAAGACGACCGCCTCGTGGAGCGGGGCGGTCAGCAGTCTGTTGTCGCGGGGCGAGTTGGCCCGCCAGAAGTCGGCCTGCGGCACCACCGGAAGCTCCGTGAGGCGTGCCACCTGACTGGGAAGGTGAGCGTAGAGCTCACGGTAGAAAGGCGAGTTGTGGCGCGCGAAGCGTATGAGCTCCGCGAGTGGTTGAACCGGCATCAATTCCTGCTCGAAGGCGTGAACCGTCGGAATGGAAAAGGCCGACGGCGGTACGACGAGTGGGGCCGCTCCGGAACGGAGGAAGGCCTTGTCGTTGAGATGTGAATCAACGGTGCACCGCGATGATCGGGGCGCCCGGAGCAGAAGGATATCTCAATATTCGGGACGGGCTTGCGCTAACTGGCCATGTGAGCAGGGGGCTTCGGTGCGCGAGGGGACGGGCTGTGGCTGCTTTTGGTTCCCTCGGAACCGGAGACGACTGTCACATGAAAACCCTTTCTATAAGGAATTGTTGAGTGTTCCGCAAGTGGCCTTTATGGAATGAGAGCCGAGGACAATCTCGAGGCTTGGCCGAGAGGAGGATGAGGGGAGGCGGTTCATGTGACTGTCAGCTGCCGCGAGATCGTCTGATTCTGACCGGCGGTGGAGCGGCCTTCCTCGAAAACGCCGGCGCTGTTCTTGGCCCGCTCCGGCACTGGCGGGTGGTGAGAGCACCAGGCTGCCGGGGCATGCGGCTGGGGCGAACCGCCTAGGTTCGATGGGGAATTGACGAGAGTCAGTGCAGAGATCGGAGACCCATGTCCACAAACAGCGCCGCGCTTACGATCGCCGAGCGCTTCCTCACCTCGTTCCAAGCCCGAGACTGGGAGACGCTGCGTGACCTGCTGGCCGATGACATCACGTGGACCATGCCGGGAACCGGCGCTGTCTCCGGCACCATCCACGGCGCCGACGCGGTCGTGGACCGGGCGCGGCACATCGCGGGCCAGGGGCTGTACACCGAGCTGCTGCATGTACTCGTCGGGGCACACGGCGCCGCCCTCTCGCTCCACAACACGGCAACCGCCCCCGACGGCCGCAGGCTCGACGAGTACCTCGCGACCGTGCTGACCATGCGCCACGGCCGCATCACCGCCATCGACAGCTACCTGTCGGACGTCGACGGCATGAGCTCCTTCTTCACCGCGCCCTGACCGGTCAGCTGATCAAGCTTGGTGGAACCCGTGGCCGAGGGCCGCTTGGCCACCTCCAGCACCTTGCGCGATGAAGGCGGCTCGCCGCACGGCTTCCTTGCGGCTGCTTCCGGCTGCAGCTCCAGCGATTCGGGGAGGCTATCTGACGGTGTCCGGGGAAGGCGGCCTGCTCTGAGGGGTGGCGCGTCGGGAGGCTGCTGGGTCCTGCTGGGGAATCTGGCCGGTGGCCAGCGCGGTGCTCAGATCGGCTCTGCCGTCGATGGCGAGCTTGCGGTAGACGTGCGTGAGGTGGAACTCCACGGTCCGCCGGCTGACGAACAGCGTGGTGGCGATGGCCTGGTTGTCCATGCCGCCGGCGGCAAGGGCAGCGATGCGCTGTTCGCGTTCGGTGAGGGCTTTCACACCCGACTGACGCTTACGGCGGGGGCGCGCTCCGGTGGCCAGCAGCGCGTGGTAGGCGCGCTCCGACAGAGGCGCGGCGCCCGAGGCGTCCGCGAGGTCGAGCGCCTGGCGCAGCACTGTCCGTGCCTCTGTGCCCCGGTCGGTGGCGTGAAGTGCTTCGCCGAGGTCGGTGAGCGTCCGGGCAAGGTCGTGCCGGGCGGGTGTGGCCTGGAGCAGTGCGGCGGCTTCGGACAGGGTGGTCACGGCCGCGGGGCCGGTCTGCAGGCGGCCGATGGTGCGCAGGCTGGTGGCGATCGTGCGGGGGCTGCCCCAGCGCCGTGTGAGCACGAGCTCGGCTTCGGCCAGGTTCATGGCGGTTTCGTCGTCGCCGAGGCGCTGGTGGACAAGTGCTGCGTGGGAGCGCCAGGGTACGAGAGCAGGGTTGTCGTAACCGCCGTTGTGCATCTGCCGTGCGCAGGCGTCGAGTTCCCTCAAGGCCGTGTGATGTCGGTTGTGGGTGTGGTGGGTTCGAGCCCGGGCGGCGTAGAGAACCGCCCAGCTCCAGTGGTTGCCGGCGGGGCCTTGGTGGGAGGTGCGACAGAGATGCTCTGCTTGTTCGGTCTCGCCCAGGTCGATCAGGGCGTTGATGACCTGAGCGGTGACGTAAGGCTGGTACCGCTGCCCGGGAGGTGCCAGGGCGAGGGCCTGCCGACTGAGGGTCAGGGCCGAGGCCAGGTCGCCCATGCGGTGGGCGATTTTGGCGCGCATGGCCATGAAGAGGGACCGCAAGGGGGCCGGCTGGTCGTGCATGTCGTCGCCCAAGAGCTGGTCGCAGCAGTGCGCGGCGTCGGTGAGGCGGTCGGCGTGCAGCAGCGCGGTCGCCGCGAACGCGGCCGTGAGGGCGGGTTCCTCCCTCGGCTCGCGGCGGGCCAGCGCCCGGTCGGCGAAACCGGCGGCGGTGCTGGCGCACTGTCCGGTCAGGGTGGTCTTGAGGGCGAGGGCGGCCAGCAGCAGGCGCTGTCCGGGGCTTGAGCCGGCCACGTTGTCGGCTATGTTGGCGTGGGCGACCCAAGCGTCAGCCATGTGCGGAGTCTCCTCCAGGAGCACCAGGATGCCCTGGGCCCACAGGCGGTAAAGCGTCTCGCGGTCGTCCTCGCCGATCCGGCCGGCGAGCTTGTCCAGCAGGGCTACGGCTTCCTTGGCGCGCCCGGTGCGTGCCAGCGCCTCGGCCAGGTGAGGCACCAGTGCAGCATGCACGCCGATGTCCTCCTCCCCCTCAAGGGCCGTGCGCAGGTGGCCGACGGCCGAGCCGGGGGCGAGCTGGACCTCGGTGATGCCCAGCAGAGTGAGGAGCTCCGGGCGGTAGCTGTCCGCCGGAGGCTCCGCCAGGGCCCGGCGCAGGTATGCGCGCGCAGCGGGCGGATCGGGGCGCTCGCCGGCGACGCGGGCTGCCTCGTGCAACACCTGCACCCGCCAGTGCCGGCCATCCGGGGTGGTGCGCAGAAGCAGGTCTGCGATCTCCGTGGGACCGGCACCGAGATCGCGCAGTGCCTCGGCTGCCCGGGAGCGCAGCTTGTCGAGTGTGTGCTCGTCGGCCTGCGCGGTGAGCGCCTGCGTGATGACCGCGTTGGTCGGCTGCCAGGGCGGACCGGCGGGCAGCAGTCCGGCGTCCTCCAGGGCGGTGACTGCCTGTTCCGCGGCCGGCAGATCGATCCCGGCCGTGTGGGCCAGCAGGGGCAGGTCGGCAACGCGGTCGAGGGCGGTGACCGCGGTGGCAGCGGCGGCCACCGCGGGAGCGTGACGGTTCAACAAGAGCGGCAAGGCTCGCAGCAGGGCGCGATCGCAGACGCCGGCCGCTTGCCTCTGGGTGATCTGCGAGGGCGGGGTGCCGGTGCGGGCGAGGGCCTCGGCCACGGCGTCGAGCAGCGCGGGGTTGCCCCCGGCGGCCCTGTGGCACAGTGCCGCGGTCTCTTCCCCGAGGGCCTGGCCGAGCCGGTCGGCCAGGTAGTGCGCGGTGCCCTGCCCGGACAGCGGCCGCGGGCGCAGGCGGGGGAATTCCGGACAGGCCACCAGCTCGGCCGTGAGCACACCGTCGGGGGCGCCGGAAGCGGTCCGGGTGGCCACGGCCAGGGCGATGCAGACGCCGTGCAAGCGGCGTGCCAGGTAGGCCAGCCATTGCTGAGAGAGATCATCGGCGTGCTGGGCGTCGTCCACCAGCAGTGCCAGGGGAGCGCGGCGGGACAGCCGCAGTAGGGTCAGGTAGAGGTCATGGAACCGGTCGACGGGCGGGGTACCGCCCTCGTGCCCTGTGGGCGGCGGCACGGCTTGATTCCCGTCCAGCAGGCTGTGGTCCTCGTCGCTCAGGTGCGGATCGAGCAACTGCCGTACAGCCGCCCACGGTACCCGGGCCTCCCGGGGGCAGCAGCGGGCCCGCAGCACCCGCGCCTCCTGCATCCGGGCCAGTGCGGCGGCCTCCGCCAGAAGCGTGCTCTTCCCGGTGCCCGCGGGCGCTTCGATCAGTACGGCCGTGCCGTTCCCTTCGAAGCCCTGGCCGAGGACGAAATCAAGGGCCCGCAGCTCCGCGGTGCGTTCCACGAGAGGCGTCATGGTTCCTCCTGACCGTTGCGCAACCCGTGCCCGCATCAAGGAGAAGCACGCCGGCCAGTGCGCACGCTGCGGGATTACCAGGCGTCGCGGCGTCGGCGGCCGTCTGACGTACGTCTCCTTTTGCGCCGGGCCCGGTGGCTGCCCATCCTCACCCGGCGGGGCGGGGCACTAAAAGTGGCCAAGAGTCCGAATTAACCCAAGAAACATTAAAGTGGACGCAAAGTGCGGAAGTGCTGTGCGGAATGCCGGCCCACGCGCCACACGGGAGTTCCGCGGGCCGCTCCGCAGCTGTCCGGGCCAGCCTCCGCAGGCTTGGGAAAGCAGCCGCACAGGTTCGGCCGCAGGACCGGACCGAACCTCTTGTAGCGCTGCTGACCTGCGATTTCTCATGCTTCTACGCCACTTCGGCGAGTCGGTCGGCGGCCTTGCCGGTCGACGATCCACCAGGGGAGACAGACTCATGAGAAAGCACCGTGAGGTCGCCGTAAGGTCAGCTCGGCGGGTTGCTGCCAGCGCCGCCGTCGCCGCTCTGGGCATCACCGGCCTCGTCGGGCTCGCGTCCACCGCTCACGCGGACGACGACCCTTCATCCAGCAGCGTCGAATTTCCCGCCGACTCCCTCAACACCGAGGCGTTCAACCGCATCATGCACGAACCCCTCGACGAATTCGCGCAGGAGGAGCAGACGAACAACCCCACAGGTTCGAACGATCCCATCGTCGACGGCAACGGCATCCGTTGGGACACCGACGGCTGCTCCGACCCCACCGGCCAGTTCGGAGGCGGTGACGCACGCATCGCCTGCGAGCGGCACGACGTCGCCTTCCGCACCCTCCAGCAGAACGATCTGTGGAACGCGGACAGCATGAACGATGCCAACAGGAATTTCACCGATGACCTGAGCGGACTCCAGCAGGGGGGAAGAATCAGTGAAACCCAGGAAATCGCTCTCGGTGCAGGCGCCGGGGTCGGTTCCAACCTCCCGAGCTCAGTCAACGGTCTCCCCTCGTATGACGGCAGCACAGACAGCCCCTTCGACGACCAGGCCGGCGACGACGGCGTGTTCCAGCCCTCGGAAGGCGCACGGTAGGCAGGAACCGGCATAACGTCGGCATCCTCGCCGGGTGCGGCGGATCTCATGACCCGCCGCACCCGGCCCCTCTCCGCCCCTGACGACCGGCTGGTCGCAGGAGATGTCCGGAGAGCCACAGGAGCAGGGGACTTCTCGGCCGGGTTGTCCGGTGGTCCCCATGGGCGCACGGCCGTGTGCTGTGCATCCGGCATCCGGTGCGTACAGGGCCCGGTAAACAGACCGGCACGGGCTGGAATCCACGCCGCATGCGCATGGTCGCCCCCGCTGGGCAGCAGGCAGGCGCCATGCGGGCCGGCGGTCCGGGACCGCGCAGGCACGCGGCAGCGTCCCCGGCCAGATGTTCATTCTTCAAGTGCTGATCGTCGTGTCCTGGTCGTGGTGGCCGTGGTCGCCCTTGTTCAGCCTGCCCCCGGACCGGAGGCCCAGCCGGGGGCGCCGCCGCAGCAACCTTCGTCATCTGGCTCGGCACATGATCGCCCGGAGCTCAATGGGCCGCTGCGGTGCGGTAGAGGTGGTCCAGTACCCGGATGGTTTCGGCGCTACTGCCGGCCTGGAACGGGGAGGTGCGAAGACGCCCGCCCACAACGACAGTGGGCTCTTCGACCACCTGGTAGCGCTCCCGGAGCGCAGGTGCCGCCTGGACGGCGTCGGTAACTTCCTTGGACTCATAGGCGGTGCGTACCGCCTCCATGTCGAGACCCTGCTTGGCTGCCCACTTCAGGGTGTTCTTCTCAGTGGTGAGGTTCTGGTGCCGGTCGCGCACGGCGTGGAAGACCGGAATCGCCTCTTGCTGCGCGAGACCGAGCCGGTCCAGCGTGTAATACAGGCGGGCGTAGGCGACCATTTCGGGCTGGTCCGTCCAGACTGCCGGGATCCGCAGTACCTTCACCGGGGGCTTCTGCCGTGCGGCCCAGTCGTCCAGCGGCTTTTCGAGCTGATATGAGTGCGGGCAGTCGTACCAGAACACTTCCACCACTTGCCGGGCGTCTACGCCGGTGACCGGTTTTGCGAGCCGGATGTACTGCGCACCCTCCTTCGGTTCGCCGGATGCGGCGCCGAGCAGGCAGGTGAGAACGGTGGACACCGCGATCAAGCGCAACAACTTCTTCATGGCCGCCACCTTGCGCGATGCGTCCGGGCGCACCCTGGTGACACACGCAACGTCCCCCGATCGGACCGTCCACCTGCGGACCAAGGTCACCCGCGAGGAGGCGGTTCCGCACTGCCGCCCTGGCGATGGTCTTCGGACCGGTCGAATCCACGCAGGTCCGCCGACCCGGTGATCGGAATGCAGGATGCGGCCCGGGGTTTGCTGGACGGGATGAACGATGCCGGGCTGGCGCCATCCTCATCGTGCTGCGCTACCTGCTGGAGACGTGTGACACCGCTGACGAGGCCATCGGCAAGCTGCAGTCCATACCGATCGCCATCCCGCAGAACGTCACCCTTGTCGATTCCGAGCAGGCAGTGACGGTGTTCGTGGGGCCGGACATCCCTCTGGCCAAGGCGCCGGACGCCTGCGCTGCCGACCACCAGCACATGCCGGTGCCTGACGAGCAGGAGCAGTTCTCCCGGACCCAGGAGCGACTGAGCGCCATTCGTGCAGCGGGCACGGACGTGGCGGCGATGCTGAAGTCGCCGCTGTATCAATCCGGGCACGACGAGGGGTGGGGAACGGTCTACACCGCCCATTACCAGCCCTCCGAGGGCCGGGTGACTTACTACTGGCCTGGCGAGTCCTGGGGACAGTCCTTCGACGACTTCGCTCCGGAGTCCCGCAACGTGACCATCGGCCAAGTCGGCTGAGCGTTCGCCGCGATCTTGAGCCGGCAGGCGGCCGGAGGCTGTCGGATGGTGCCAAGTGACGGGTCATCAGGGCGAGTTGCTGCTGGTGTCCGGATGCCCGCGATCGTCGGCAGCGAGACCGGGGAACGCCACGACGAGTTGGTCATCTCGGTGGTGTACTCGCGGTTGAAGACCGTCATCGGCGCGATGACCGGGCGGCCTCCGCGGATTGGTGAGGGGCTCGGCCGACTGCAATTCAGCATTCGAACGATCTCGGCGGACGGTCGGGTACGCAATGAACACCGGCCTGATCTTTCGTCCACTGCCGAGCCGGCCGGGGCGGACCTGTCCCGCCGGCGGGCGACTGGGGCTGTTTCCCTGCGGAATGAGCAAGCGCTTAGTTGTGTGGTAGGGGTAGTCCGGGTGTCATGGAGGGGCAGTTATGTCGTTGTCGGAAGCCGAGGCCTTCTACGAGCGGGAGGCCAGCGACCGGTTCCTGCCCACCGCCTACACCCGGGGACCCTGGGACGCCGACTCCCAGCACGCCGGTCCGCCGGCCGCGCTGCTCGGGCTGGCTGTCGAGCAGCGGCCGGGCGGACGGCCGGACATGCGGGTTGCCCGGCTCACGTACGAGATCATGCGCCCGGTGCCGATGCGCCCCCTGACTGTGGCCACGCGTGTGCTGCGTGCCGGGCGCAGCGTCGAGCTCGTGGAGGTCGGTCTGACGCCCGACGGCGGCGAGGAAGTGATGCGGGCGACGGTGTTGCTGATGAAGGCGGTGCCTGGCTCGGTACCCGAGGTGTCGCAGGGCCGGCAGGTGCCTGGGCCTGGGGCCGCATCCCCGAAGGCCTTCTTCCCGGTCTCGTGGGACCACGGCTATCACACCGCCATGGAAGTGCGCTTCGCTGCCGGTTCCTTCCTTGAGTCCGGCTCGGCCACGGCGTGGATGCGTATGAGGGTCCCCCTGGTCGCGGGCGAGGAGATCATGCCGCTGAGCCGGGTGCTGACGGCTGCCGACTCGGGTAACGGTGTCAGCGCCGAGCTGGATTTCCACCGTTACGTCTTCATCAACACCGACCTCACGGTCAGCTTGCAGCGCCACCCCGAGGGCGAGTGGGTCTGCCTGGACGCCCGGACGATGGTGGACGGCGCGGGCATCGGCCTCGCCGAGTCCGCCCTGCTGGACGAGAAGGGCCTGCTCGGCCGCAGTACCCAGACCCTGTACGTGGCCGCCCGCGGCTGAAGCAGCAGCCACGGCCTGCGCACCCGAAGCCTGCCCAAGGCCTGCACCCCCAGCCCCACGCCCGGGCACTTTCGGCTCGGTGATCCTGGTTGCTCGCCGATTCGTGTGCATCGGCGAGGTCGGGATGATGGCAGTGTGGACGTGAACCAGATTCTCGGTGGGGCCGAGCCGGTGGACGCGCTCGAGGTGGCGCAGACGGCCAGGACAGCCGTGGCGTGGCTGCCGCCGCAGGAGCTCTGGCCGGCGATCCAGGACATCCGCTGGGAGCACGATCCGCAGGTACGGCGGTGGCCGCCGCACGTGAATCTGTTGTTCGGCTTCGTACCGGAGGAGCAGTTCGCGCTGGCTGTACCTCTGCTTTGTGCTGCCGCGGCGGAAAGCGCGGCTTTCACCGCGCGTCTGGCCGGCGTGCGGTACTTCCGGCACCGGCATTACGCGACGATATGGCTCGACCCGGCCGCGGCGGGCCTGGCGCCGTGGGCCCGCCTCCACAGGTCGCTGGGGCTGCGGTTCCCGCTCTGCCGCGGGCGCGACGGCCGCTTCACCCCTCATCTGTCCCTCGGTCGCACACAGGACCCGCAGCGTCTGGCCGCTGAATGCGCTGCCCGGCTCGGCGCACTGTCGGCCTTGATAGAGGACATGGTCCTGCTCTCCCGGCGCGGCGAGGAACCCATGCGGCCCCGGGCCGTGATCACGCTGGGCACGGGTGAGGTCCGCCGACTGCCGGAGCTCTGACGGTGGCCCAGGACACACATGGTGCAGCCGGACCCTTCGAGCCCAGACTCTGAGGGCGAGGAGCGAGTCGCCCAGGGCGGTACCTCGGACCCGGTAGGAACACGGTGTCGTCATGCCCCGCATGACCATGCGGCCGTTCCTCCCACGTGACGAGGCGATGGGGCGCCGTGAGGACCGCCTCGTAGGAACCGGGGGGCACACCGGCAGGCGTCCGGGAGCCGGTAGGCCTCGACGATCGCCCAGCGGATGCACAGAGCCAGGTTCAGCCATCCAGTGTCTCGACCGCTGCGGGGAGAGCCCTCTGCGCCGACTTCGGCGAATGCGGTCATGACTGCTTCTGCGGCGGCAAGGAATCGCGCGACGGCTTCCGGCCCCGGCGCCTCGGCCTTCCAGTGCGTCAGGTCATCGCCGTCAGCCCTCGCCGCCGCCGCGAAACCCCGGTGCTGGGCCGTCATGTGCGCGAGCAGCTCGCCCAGATTCCAGGCCGAGCAGGGGGTCGGGCGAGTGAGGTCCTCCAGGCTCACCCGGCGGACCACGGCGATGCTCTCGCGTACCGCACGTTCGTTGAAGGCCTTGATGGTCACTAAGTCCATACGCATGCGCTTACGATAAGCGCATGCGTATCATGGGTCAACGAGTATCTTCTTTTCCATGGCTGGGAACACCACACCCGAAGGGCGCCCTGACCTGGCGGCGATGATCGTCCCGCTGGGCCGCGCGCTGGTGGCCGCCGAGTTGCCGGTGCTGCGCGAGCACGGGCTGGCCATGTGGGCGTACTCGGTACTGCTCAGGCTCGACGACGAACCGGTGCGGACGCAGGCCGCGTTGGCGCGGGACATCGGTGCGGACAAGACGCGGATCATCGGCGTCCTCGACGGCCTGGAGGAACGTGGGCTGATCCGGCGGCAGTCTGATCCGGCGGACCGGCGGGCGCGCGTACTCTCACTCACCCCGGCGGGGCGTCGGATGCGCGACGCGGTCCAGTCGGCGATCCAGCAGCGTGAGGAGCAGCTGCTGGCTCGCCTGCCGGAGGAGGATCGGCGCGGCTTCCTGAACGCGCTGCAGGCGCTCGCCACGCTATCTCCCTCCGAGATCACCGGGGACTAGCCAGGCGGTGTCTCTTCGGCCAGTGACTCGTTGTTCTGGTCATGCTCAGCTGGGGGAATCTCACGGGCGTCGTCGAGTGGGTGGTGCTGGAGCCACTGCTGCCGAAGAGCAACAACCGGTGCGGCCGGTGGCCTGATCATCGTCAGGTGATCGACGCGATCGTTGATCTCCGGCTGGCTTTAAATGGGTTGGGCCGACCGGTCCCCGCTGGTACCGTCTGGACAGCCGTGAGAGAACTCGAGGAGGTGAGACCCATGAAGGCTGTATCCGTGTGGGTGCTCCCCCTTTTCGTCGCGGTGGGCGATTGACGTAGGTGTCGCCGGGAGCGCCTCAGACAAGGCACTCCTGAGAGGCAACACCTATGAACTTTGTGCATTCCACTTCGGGCACGGGCAACCACGAGGCCGTGGTCACGCGGGTTTCGGACCTGCAGTGGCAGGCCGTGGAGGGCGACCGGGCGGTCGGCCGCGGCGATGCTTCGCGCCGACCCGACGGGCGGCTCTTCCTCAGCATCGACGCGTGGCACGGCGCGGTCTTCGACCGCATCGCCGACGCGATGCTGGCGGACCTGCCGACACCGCTGTACACCGTCGTCGACGAGGCCGACCACGACTCGAGATCCGCCTGGGAGCGGGCCGGCTTCACCACCGCACGTCGCGAGTGGGGCTATCTCGTGCCCACCGACCCGCAGGGCACCGGGCTTGGCTCGGTGCGGCCCCCGTCGGACCTGACGATCGTGCCCGCCGGTGAGGCGGAGGAGGGCCCGCTGCGCGCCCTGGACAGCATGATCCGCGACGAGGTCGAGGCCGCCGTCGGATGGCAGACGATGCCGGCCGAGGTGCTGCCCCGCCCGGCGGGGAGCACGCTGCTCGACCCGTCGAAGTACGCGGTGGCGCGGCACTGCGACCAGTACGTGGGACTGGTCCGGGTGGCACCGTTGACCCGGCAGCCACGGATCGGACTGATCGCCGTCCGAACCGAGTGGCACCGCCGCGGCATCGCCCGGGCGATGCTGGCCCACGCGCTGGGTTCGCTGCACCGCTCCGGGACCGCTTCGGCATGGGCCGAGGTGAACGAGTCCAACGCGGCGGCCACCGCCCTGTTCGAGGGCATCGGCGCCCGGCGCGTGGGCAGCACCTTGGAGCTGGTCCGCCGGTGGCGCTCCGCCACACCGCACCGAGCGACCGAGCCGAGCACGTAGCGGGCCCGGTGACGGCCGCTCCGAGGGACGGGCACCGGCCCGTTGTCGTTGGTCGCTGGGTGCGGCTGCCATCAGTTGGCACCGCGCCCGACCGCGCACCGCATTTGTTTCCTACCGACTACACCGTCACAGAACGGAGAAGTGAGAGACCATGACGAAAGCAGCAGGGGGCGTAGAAGTCGAGGGCATCGTCATCGAGTGCCTGCGCAATGCCACCTTCAAGGTGGAACTCCAGAACGGGCACACGGTGCTCGCCCACATCAGCGGAAAGATCCGGAAGAACTACATCAAGATCCTCCCGTACGACCGGGTGCTCGTGGAACTCAGCCCCTACGACCTCACCCGCGGCCGGATCCGTTACCGGTACAGGGCGTAACGCAAGGAACTGGCCGGGTCAACTCGTAGGGACGAGCCCCGGCGCTGAACAGCTGGCCCAGCACGGCCGTGTCTCCAGCATGCTCTGGAGACACGGCCGCGTGACCATCAGAAGCCGCCGGCCCCCCGCGCTAGCCAACTTCCTCACCAGCACGAGCGACTGGTTGCCGCACTGTACGACGGCGACCGGACAGCAGAGGACGCCGTCCTGCCCACCCCTGGCCGCCCTCGGGCGACGTGCTGCCGACGTCCCCTTGCCCGCGTAGCTCAGGGCGCGCGATTCGGGGTGTGCGGCGTGGGCAGGCCCAGCCGCTGCCGGACATGGACTTTGGTGTTTCCTGCCCGCTGCACTGACACGCCGTCTCGGTGACTGCTCCCGGACGATCGCCGCACGCCTGGTGCGGTGGGAACACCGGCTGACGCTTTCACCATCACTCGTTCAGCCGCCATCCTGTCGCCGGGTCTGGTGGTACAGGCGAACCGGCCACGGCCCAAGAGCGACCGCCCGTTCGTCTATTACCACCGCCGGCCAGAGGCGGCCCCACATGCTTCTGTTCGGATTGACACCGGGCCACTGGGACCTCGTACTGAACACGAGGGACCCTTGGTCAAAAGTTTCCCTGTGGTGAATTCCACCATCCGTAATCTCTCCCCTCTCAGGGAGGCGCCATGACGGTACAGCAACAGCAAGCTACGATTCCGACGGTTCTGGTGTACGAAGACGACCCCGGATTTCCTCCGCAGGTCCACATGCCCGTACCGCATCCCGTTCCGCATCTCGACACACAACCCTTCCCGACAGCCATCGCGGAAGCCGCACCGCAGCCGGACGGTGCCGGGCCGGGCACCGAGGCCTTCCGCTACTGGGTGACGGCCGATGCGCTCAGCAGGGCCAGCCAGACCTGGGGTCCGCTGGTTCCGACCGGAACGCAGTGGCATCCGATGGCCGGCCGCACCCTCACCGCGCACCTCAACGCAGGAAACGACCTCAACGCCTTCTACGACCGCAAAGGCCTGTGGTTCTTCCGCCGCACGGTGGCAGGCGTGACCGTCGCCGCGTGCGAGAGCTCCGAGGTCGTCGAGCACGAGACGGGTCACGCGATCCTCGACGCCCTGCGCCCTCAGCTGTTCAACGCGGCGAGCGCAGAGGCGGCCGCCCTGCACGAAGCGTTCGGTGACATCAGTGCGCTGCTGACCTCACTCCGGCTGGAATCGCTGCGGATCGCGGTGCTGGCCGAGACGCAGGGCGACCTCGAACTGTCCTCGCGGGTGTCGAGGATGGCCGAGCAACTGGGCTGGGCGATCCGCCAGGGCCACCCGAGCGCGGTCGACCCGGACTGCCTGCGCAACCTGTCGAACAGCTTCTTCTACCGCGACCCGGTGCAGCTGCCACCGAACGGACCCGCGAACATGCTCTCCAGCGAGCCGCACTCGTTCTCCCGCGTGTTCAGCGGCGCGTTCCTGAAGGTCGTCGCCGGGATCTTCCGGCAGCAGGACCTGCAGGACCAGGCCGGTCTGTCCTTGGCGGCCGAGACCGCGGCACAGTTGCTGGTGGATGCCGTCGTGGCCGCGCCCGTGGTGTCCGCCTACTACGCACAGGTCGCGGGTCACATGATCGCCGCGGACCAGCGCCGGAACGGCGGCAAGTACGGTCAGTCCCTGCGCTCGGCGTTCATCCGTCACGGCATCCTCTCCCTGGAGGCCGCCGCGTCCATCACCGAGCCGGAGGTGGCACGCCGAGGAGCCGGAATCGCCGAGGCCACGCCGGGCGGTGGTGACGACGAGGGGCTCACGGCCGTCACGATCCACGGGGCGACCTACGGCGTCACCCAGCCTCTCGTCCTCTCCGCCCCCGCGGAGGAACGACGGTTCGGCATCGCGGGCTCCGACCCCGCCGGCGGCTCGGTGCGGCCCGCCGACCCCGAGCGGGTCGCCACGTCGTACCTCGAGGACCTCCTCCGCCGCGGCCGCGTCCACGTACCCGAGGAGCACCGCACCGCTGCGGCGTTCGCCGACGACAGCCCCTTCCGGCTCAAGACGCACGAGATCACGCGGAGCACGACCGGCGAGGGTCTCGCCCTGGTCCGGCGGGGCTTCGACTGAGCAGTCAGCGCAGTCAGCGCAGTCAGCGCAGTCAGCGCAGTCAGCGGGAAAAGCGCAGACGGCGGACGGTGAGCCGTCCGTCGTCCTCGCGCTTGATGACGTGCGTCGTGCTCGGCGTCGGCTCCTCACCCTCGAACACTGCCTCGCCCCGCGCCAGCAGATCGCTGATGAACTTCTCGGCCGCTCGGTGCTCGGCGTCGTCGCTCTGCCCGCCTGCACCGACGTTCTTCTGACCGTCATCACCATTTGCACTCATATAGTGCACTCTATTCCGATGGTGTTCGGATGCCTGCCGGGAGTGGACCACGTGGCCGTCGGGTGCGGTGTCGGCCCGGCTGCCTGCGGGGATTCGTGAGGTTCGTGAGGGGCATCCGCAAGCGATTCGGCTTCCTGGATGTATTGACCACGAGCGTTGTTAACAGTGGGTGGTGGAGCCGCGGTCAAGGTTGGCGGCGCGTTATGAGCGAGGGAAAGCCGGCCGGAGCCCGTGTGGCCGCCCACTGCATCTCGTGGACGCCGTTTCATCAAACGATCTCCTCGGGAGGTCTAACCTGCGCGAGGGCTCCTGACGCGCGATCAGGTATGCGGAGCGCCGCCGTCCGATGCCAGGCGTGTGAGCCACTCGCGCAGCAGGTGCTGCTCGGCGTCGCTCAGGACATCGGTGTCGTCGGGGAGAGCTGCGCGCAGTGCGCGGGCCGCCGCGGCAGGGCCGGTCTCCGTGGCGGGGACCGTCGGTTCGACGCGGGTGATGGCGGCGACCATGGACTCGCGGAGGATGGCCAGCAGCTCTGGATTGCGGCGGTCCGCGGGAGTGGAGTGCCAGGTGGTGACCGCGCCTTGCCCGGTGGCCTGGATGATCTGGGCGGCCAGTTCCTCGTCGACCCGCAGCCACCCCCCGGCCGCCAGTCGGCGTACCCGGCCGTAGAGGATCTCCAGGCCCGCACGGTGTGCCATGTCCACGCCCCGACCGGTGGCCCTGTTCATCACCGCGAACAGCTCGGGGCGCGAGACCCCGAACTCCACGACCAAGTCCCAACCGCGGCGCAGCTCCTCCACCGGGTCCTCAGGGGCGAGGTCGAGTAGCGCGCGCTTGCTCTCCAGGAACTGCCCATAACCGTGCTCGGCGACCGCCTCCAGCAGCCCCTCCTTGTCGCCGAACAGGCGGTAGATCGCCGGCGGCTGCATTCCGGCGGCGGCGGCGACGGCGCGGGTGCTCACCGCGTCAGGGCCGCCCTTCTCCAGCAGCTCGACGGCCGCCTCGACGATGCGGCGACGAGGGCTGTCGGTGGAGTCGCGTCTGACCATGAACCGATGATATCGAAGATTTGGTTCCATCGGAATTTCCAGTGTTACTGTTGAAGCGATTCCACTGGAAACATCGCTGGGAGAACCCAATGATCATCGTGACCGGAGCCACCGGAAAGCTCGGCCGCCGCACCGTCGAATGCCTCCTGGAGCGCGTCCCCGCCGACCGCGTCGGCGTCAGCGTCCGCGACCCCCGCAAGGCCCAGGACCTCGCCGACCGCGGCGTCCGCGTCCGGCAGGGCAGCTTCGACGACCCTGCCTCGCTCGTGCATGCCTTCGAGGGGGCCGAGCAACTGCTCCTCGTCTCCCTCGACCGCACGGGCGAGGAGTGCGTCACCGGCCACAGCACCGCCATCGACGCCGCCGTGAAGGCCGGCGTCGGCCGCATCCTCTACACCAGCCAGATGGGCGCCGCCCACGACTCCCGCTTCCAGGCGTGCCGCGACCACGCCCAGACCGAGGACCTGCTGCGTGCCACCGGCCTGCCCTGGACCGCGCTGCGCAACGGCTTCTACGCTTCCAGCGCCTTGCAGTTTCTGGAGTCCGCCCGCCACACCGGCGACATCGGCCTCCCCGCCGACGGTCCCGTCGCCTGGACCGGCCACGACGACCTCGCCGAGGCCACCGCGGCGATCCTCACCGAAGAGGGCCGCTTCGAGGGGCCCACCCCGCCGCTCACCGCCTCGGCGGCACTTGACTTCGGCAACGTCGCAGAGATCGCGACCCGAGTCACCGGACGACCCTTCACCCGCACCGTCGTCCCCGACGACGCCTTCCGCGAGCAGGTCCTGGCGCACGGCGCCCCGGCCCCGATCGCCGACCTGATGCTGAGCATCTTCGCAGCGGCGCGGAATGGCGAGTTCACCGCCGTCGCCTCGACGCTGGCCGAGCTGATCGGGCGAAAGCCCGCCACCTTCCGCACCCAGCTGGAGCATGCCTGGGCCGAATAGATCCAGTGGGGCGCGCAGACAGCCCCGGCCTGACTCACCGCCCACAAAGGCTCATCCTCTGTCGCCCGAGGACGTCGATCACCAGATCGGCGGCCTCGGGCACGAATCCAGGCTCCGCATCAGATTCCGCACCATCCCAGAGGTTTCCCGTGCCCCACCCCCGTGCCCCACCCCCATGCCCGGCTGACCATCCACGGCAGACGGCTCCTCGTCGACCGGGTCCGCTCTGGCAGGCCCATCGCCCACGTCGCCGACGAAATGGGTATCTCCCGCACCACAGCCCACAAATGGGTCCGGCGCTGGTGAGCCGAAGGCGATCCGGGGTTGTATGACCGTTCCAGTCGCCCCCTGGCTACACCGCACCGAACCCCTGCCGATGCCGAGAGTCGCATCTGCGAGCTACGGCGCGACCGCAAGCCCGGCCCTGCACGGATCGGCCCGATCCTTGGCATACCAAGCTCGACGGTCCACCGTGTTCTGACCCGCCACGGCCTGAACCAGCTGCGCCGGATGGACCGGCCCACCGGTCAGATCATCCGACGCTACGAACGATCACGTCCCGGCGAACTGGTCCACGTCGATATCAAGAAGCTCGGCAACATTCCCGACGGCGGCGGACATCGGATCATGCCCCGCCAGCAGGCCGCCGGCAATCGGCAGGCCACAACCGACGCGCGTAGGGGCGGCAGTCCCGTGATCGGCTACAGCTTCGTCCACACAGCCGTCGACGATTACTCCCGGCTCGTGTACAGCGAGGTTCTGACCGACGAACGCAAAGAGACCGCGGCCTCCTTCTGGCAGCGTGCGCATACCTTCTTCGCCGAGCACGGCATCACCGTCGAGCGCGTCCTCACCGACAACGGATCCTGCTACAGATCCCGCCTGTTCGGCCAGGCTCTCAGCGCCGCCGGCATCGTACATAAGCGCACACGTCCCTACCGGCCGCAGACGAACGGCAAGGTGGAGCGCCTACTCGCACCCTGCTCGACGAATGGGCGTACGTGCGCCCGTACTCCAGCAACGCCGAACGCACCCAAGCCCTGACGGACTTCCTCCACACCTACAACTACCACCGGTGCCACACCGCACTCGACGGCGGACCACCCATCAGCCGCGTTAACAACCCTGCGGGTCAATACACCTAGATCGGCTGGTCGTCCCTGATCGGGAAGGCCGCCGTGTCATCCACCGGTCCCTGCACGTCCACCGTGAACCCGCCGCGCTCGAGCGTTTCGGCGCCCTGCGTGGTCACCATGATGAGCGCGATCCGCTCGGAGGCGATCTGCACGACAACGGCCTCGGTCTCGTTCACGGCCCCGGTCAACTCGGGTCGGCCCAGGCCGACCGGCAGCTCGATCTGCGCCCGGAGCACGGGACGGTTTTCCATCGCGGCGACCGCGAACACCGGGTGGGCCGCCGTACGCATCCGCACCTCCCGTGCGAATGCGCGCTCCTGGGCGTCCTCGCCCACGAAGACACAATCGTCGGCCGGCACTCCCCCCGTGCTCGCGACCGCCTGGTCGAAGATCATGCGATTGTTCTTAGCCCCCCAGTGCACAAGTGCCTCGTCCGTAAAACGGTCGGGGAACGCCTCGTGCAGCGCGGCCGCTGCCCGTGCGGCGGCACTGTCGCCGGGCCCCGGGTAGGAGATGATGCCCTTGCGTACCTTGCGGAGGGCGTCGAGGACTGCCATGACGCGCGGTCGGGGCTGAAGTGTCACAGAGCCGTCGGGTTCCAGGTGGGCATCCGCCAGGGTCGCCCCGATGTCGAAGAAAATCACCGGCATGCGAAGCGCCTCCCCACGGTGAACGCTTTCGATTCGGGGCCACCCGGGTGAAAGGGTCCCCGATGCGAACTGCCGGATGGTGCCCTTCCATCCTCCGCTCGCGGTCGTCTTCCTGTCCTACGTGAGCTTCTCTGTCCGGATGCGAGCCGCGCGGCGCCGGTGCCGCGACCGGGCGATCCGTCCCGGCGTGACCCGCAGCGCGCCCCGGTCCCGCACGGCGACGCCGTGGCGGATCAGGTCGGGGTCGGCTGCGATCGGCACGAACGGGAGCCAGCACGCCGGCCAGCTGCGGAATGCCGACGTTGCTGGGGTCCTCCTGGGCGAAGTTGTCGGCGGCCGGGGTCATGGACAGTCCGGTCAGGGACGAAGCCGCGCAGCGTTCCGTGCTGCATCCCGGCAGGTTTTCCTCTTTGCCGGGCACGGCCCACCCGCATGATCCGAGCAAGCCTGATCGATGCGCCAGGGCCGGGCGCACCAGCAACGGCGCGCCCGGCCGTGGGCCAGCTGGTGTGTCAGCCGACGAACGTGAACCTCTGGTAGGACAGCGCGTTGTACCCGAACGCGCGCAGACCGAAGTCAAGGCTGTCGTCGATCACGCGGCCGGTGCTCTGATTCTTCAACGTCTTCGTGCCGTCGGACTGGTAGACGATCGTCCACCGCTGGTACGAAAGGTAGTTACAGCCGAACGCGCGTAGGCCGTAGTCGGTGCTGTCGTCGATGCAGCGGCCGGTGTTCTGGTTCTGGATGACCCAGGTGCCGTCGGTCTGCTTGTACCAGTTGAAGTTCTGGTAGTTGAGCCCGTTACAGGTGAACGCGCGCAGACCGTAGTCCCAGGAGTCGTCCACGCAGCGGCCGGTGTTCTGGTTCTGGAGTGCGTAGTAGTAGATCTGGCCGTCGGCGATGGCCGGACCCTTGGGCTTGGGTGTGACGGCGTGCGCGGTCGTGGTGCCGGTCAGCAGCAGTGCCGCAGTGGCGAACACGGCTGCCGCCGGTCTCGCGGTGCGGGTAGTGAGGACAGTGCGCAGGCTCATGGTGGTCCTCCCGTTGGTGGTCCGCCTGGTCGAAGGGCAGGCATGGGCGTGCGGCCGTGTGCTGTGATGCGAGGCATCACCCAGCCGCGCATGCCTCGCACACGCTATGAGTCAGGCATGAACACTTCAATCCGATGTGCGGTGCGCTATCCGATATGGCCGGTTCCGCACCATCTGATTGCCGCAGGCACATCTCAACGAGAGCGCTGTCCTCTCACTGGCCTCCGTCTTCGAAGAGCACGCCGCGGCGGGATGCCGCGCGCGAGCAGCTTCAGTCGGCTTGGTGGTGTCACAGGCCGAACAGGTTCGCCGCGTTGTCGTGGCATACGGCCCGCAGCCACTCCTGTCCGAGTCCCAGCCGTTCCAGGGCGTGGAGCTGGTGCAGGTAGGGGTAGGGGGTGTTGGGGAAGTCGGAGCCGAGCAGGATGCGGTCGCCAAGTGCGGTGAGCTGTGGCAGGGCCCGGTGCGGGAACGGCATGAATCCTTCGGTGAAGTCGGTGAACGTCATGGTCGTGTCCAGCCGTACCTGGTCGTACCGTTCGGCGAGGTCGAGGAACTCCTCGTACTCGGGCATGCCCATGTGCGCGACGATCAGCCGCAGTTTCGGGTGGCGTGCCAGCACTCGCGCGATGGGCTCGGGGCCCGTGTGCTTGCCGGGCGCGGGCCCCGAGCCGCAGTGCATCACCACGGGAATCCGGGCCTCGGCCAGCAGCCCCCATGCCTGCTGGAGACGTTCGTCGGCCGGGTCGTACGCTCCCACCTGCACATGAGCCTTGAACACACGCGCCCCCGCTTCGACGGCCTCGCGGACGTATGTCTCGACGTCGGGCTCGGGGTAAAGGGTCGCGGTGTGCAGGCAGTCGGGGGTGCGGCGGGCGAAGTCGGCCGCCCATCCGTTGAGCCACCTGGCCATGCCGGGCTTGTGGGGGTAGAGCATCGCGGTGAAGGCCCGGACCCCGAACTCCCGCAGCAGAGCCGTCCGCTCCGCTTCCTGCTTCCGGTAGGTGATCGGCCACTTCAGCCCACCGATCAGCGGCCCGTTGGCGTCGAAGTAGCCCCAGACCTTGTGCAGGACACGCTCGGGCATGAAGTGGGTGTGGACGTCGATCAGCCCGGGAAGACCGAGCCCGCCCCAGAAACGGCGGACCTCACCGGCTTCCTCGCCCCAAGCCATGCGGGTGGAACTCACCTGGAACCGCCTCTCTCGAACAACCTGCAGCTTCCACAGGGTCGGGAATTGCTGGACGAGCCAATGGTGCCCTGCTGTCCGACGAGCACCGTCGCGGCTCCCGGGACTTGCGCCGTTGTTCTGACCGCGATCGACGCCGTGATCCAGACCCTGGGGCCCACGTCCACGGAGCGGTGACTGCCATGACTCATGCATCGACGGCCGTGCGTCGTTCAGTCGACCCTTCACGGAAGCGCGGCCCAGAACCAACTGAGGTGCTCAGTGTGCGACACGAAAGTCGCTCCAGGTAAGTAAGGACAGCCACGTGAAGGGGGTATCGATCGGCTGAACTTCGGGCCAGTGTCCAGGGCTCGTTCCCGCGCTCCCATGCGTCGCTGGTAACGGCGGGGTGTGAAGCGGAGCGTTCAAGCCCAAGGGCGTCCCGGCCATCGGGGTGCCACAGGTGAGGGAAAGGCTGGACGGGCGAACGTAAGTGAACCCTTGATGATGCCTCGTGACTTTAAGACCGTGTCGATGGCGTGCTGGCGGCGGTCACAGGACCCGGTGCTGTGAGGCACCAAGCGACCTTCGGGTAACTGAGCCCGGAGGGAGGACACTGCTGGTCCCGGGGTAGAGGGGGCGCCCACCCCAGCCGCGTCTTACTGGTGCGGAACGTGGGAACCCCGACGGGGTCCAGGCCACCCGGCTTGGTAGGTCGACCGCAAGGAAGGCTGAACTCCCCGGCGGGAGAAGGAAGATCCAAGAAGCGAAGGCCGGCGGGCCGAAAGGCCAGAGGAAACCGAGAGGCGGGACCTTCACCCGATCTCGGATAACTCGCCGGATACGGATCCGAGTTGGTCCGGCTCGAAAGGGCGCCCACGTGGATCAGGTGAGCCTATGAAGTCACCATTGCAAGGAAGCCGGAATCGAGGGACAAGTTAGACACCGGAGGCGAACATGGAGGTCACGGCACCTGTCGTGACGTCCTCGCCTGCGGTGAACGGACCCGAGGACGACTTACTCGACTGGCACGGCATCGACTGGGCCACCTGCGAGGAGAACGTACGGCGGCTGAGGCAGAGGATCTTCAAGGCGACGCAGGACGGGGACCTCAAGAAGGTCCGCAACTTGCAGAAACTCATGCTGCGAAGCCGCAGCAACACGCTGGTCAGCGTGAAGCGGGTGACGCAGCAGAGCAGTGGTCGCATGACCGCTGGCATCGACGGGGAACGGGCCCTCACGCCGAAGGCGAGAGGCACCTTGGCGGCCGAGATCCATCGGTCGTCGAATCCGTGGAAGGCCAGGCCGGTCAGGCGAGTGTTCATCCCGAAGAGCAACGGGAAACAGCGACCACTCGGCATCCCGGTCATCCGTGACCGGGTCCTCCAGGCCCGCGTGAAGAACGCGCTGGAGCCCGAGTGGGAAGCGCGATTCGAGCCGAGGTCCTATGGCTTCCGGCCCGGCCGCAGCTGCCAGGACGCGATATCCGCGATCTTCTGGACGGTGAAGGGAAAGAACCCGAAGCGTCTGTGGGTCCTGGACGCGGACCTGTCGGCGGCATTCGACCGCATCGGCCACGACCACCTCATGACCATGCTCGGCCAGTTCCCCGCCAGGGATCTGATCCGCGGATGGCTGAAGGCGGGCGTGATCGACCGCGGCCGGTTCGCACCGACCGAGGAGGGCACTCCTCAAGGCGGTGTGATCAGCCCGCTGTTGCTGAACGTTGCTCTGCACGGACTGGAACAGGCCGCAGGGTGCCAATACACGGTGCGGGCCGGGCGCGAGCCCGGCGCCGCCCCGGGCACCCCCGTGCTGGTGAGGTATGCCGACGACTTCGTCGTGCTCTGCCACGACGAAGAACAGGTGCACCAGGTCAGAGCCCGACTGGAGGACTGGCTGGCGCCGAGGGGACTTCGCTTCAACGAGGAGAAGACTCAGGTCGTCCACCTCGATGAGGGGTTCGACTTCCTCGGTTTCACCGTCCGCCGAACGGGCGGCAAGTTGATCATCAAGCCGAGCACAGCGGCTTGCGTGAGGCTCCGGGCGCGATTGCGGACCGAGGTTCGAGCCCTGCATGGGGCGAATGCCGAGGCTGTGTTGCGCAGGCTGATCCCGATCGTTCGCGGTTGGGCAGCCTACTACCGGGCGGTGGCATCCACGACGACGTTCTCGTCGCTGGATCACTACATGTGGCGGCTGACCTTCAAATGGGCCAGGCGTCGTCACCGCAACAAGTCGAGGCACTGGGTCGTGGCCCGGTACTTCGGCAGGTTCCACCCATCCCGGCGAGACCGGTGGGTGTTCGGCGACCGCGGCAGCGGCGCCTTCCTCATCAAGTTCGCCTGGACCGGCATCGTCCGCCACCAGCTCGTCAAGGGCGGAGCGTCCCTGGACGACCCCGCTCTGGCCGAGTACTGGCGGGACCGCCGCCGCAGGAAAGCGCCGCCGCCGATGGACAAGACGAGTCTTCTCCTGGCGGTCAGGCAGCAGGGGCTCTGTCCTCTCTGCAAGCAGGCGCTGATCGTCGGAGCCGAGTACGAGCCGGACAGTCCACGCGAGTGGATCAACTGGTTCGCGGCCTCGAAGAAGATGCTCCACAAGCATCACTTCACCTACCGGCGAGACGGCGGCACGGACGATCGGACCAACCTTCGCCTCGTGCACTCCGAATGCCACCGCCAGCACCATGCGGGCGATGGCAAACGGGCCATATAACCCTGCTTACCTGCGAAAGCCCTCGTGGCTTGCTTGAGCCGGATGCGCTGAAAGGTGCACGTCCGGTTCTGAGGGGGCCGGGTCACGGCAACGTGACCCGGCTACCCGACCATAAGAGGACGGGGCAGTGCCAAGACGAGACCGCCACCGGACTGGATCGAGGAACTGGGTGTCGGCGCCGAACGGCCGTCGACACAGGTCCACTAGGGGAAGACGAAGCCTGGCGCCTCTTCAGCCGCTGGGGCTGGGAGGAGCGACGGGCTGCACAGTGCGGCTGTGCAGCCCATCCGCGCTCGCGTACGCGAAGGCCCCTCTGTCGCTCCTCGGGGGACGCTCTCTTGCCATGAGGGCGTCCCCCAGCAGTGGCCCTTCTGTCTTTCATCGCCTACCCGGATGTCGGGTGTTGCGACGTTGATGAGAACCCATGCGGACAGGCGGGGCTTTCAAGGGACGTCAGATCATCAGCAGGAGCCGCGTGTGCGGTACCAGCTTCCGGTTCACGCTGGTGCTCTGCACGAAGATCGTGAAGTCGTCGTTGTGGTCCGGCTTCACGCGAACTTCCGTGTCCGGCAGGCCGAGCAATGCACGGGCCTCCGGCCCCGTGTACACCCGGTCGGTCTTCTTCTCCAGGACCGCAATCTGCTTCCGCGCCTGGATCTTCTCGGACTTACTCAGCTGGTAGAACGCACAGCCGGTACGGAAAGTGTGCCCGCACTCGATGACCCAGTCCCGTATCGCCGCTTCGCGTGCCACCGGAATCAGCTGGTATTCCGACGGATTCACCGGGGTGAGACCAGCTGCCTTGATGGTGTCCTTGTTGACCGCCTCTGCACCTGTGGAGAACACCGCCCGCGATCCCCGGATGCCTTGGGCGCGGCCCACCATAAATTTCTCGGTGGCCTGCTGGATGACCTGCCCAGCCTCCTCCAGACCCTGTGTGCTCGTGGCGTCCCAGATGGCGATGTTGTCCTTCGGGAAACCGCACTGCATGGCCTCGCGCTTGCCCATCTGGTCCGGCACAAGGACCGCCAGTGTCCAGTTGTCCTCTTGTGTCTCGAGCAACTTGGCCACGGCCTGTACCAGTTCACGCGGATCCCTGGCGGGGGCATCCAGGCAGCGATGGCTTGCGTTCT
The DNA here is from genome assembly GCF_001513965.1 of Streptomyces cellostaticus. Classification (GTDB taxonomy): domain Bacteria; phylum Actinomycetota; class Actinomycetes; order Streptomycetales; family Streptomycetaceae; genus Streptomyces; species Streptomyces cellostaticus. The sequence goes on from NZ_KQ948035.1 coordinate 91,689, forward strand.
CCTGCCCGTCGGTCAGTACGAACGTCAGGAAGCTGTGGTCACCGTACAGTTGAGCTGTCTGCGCCAGCTCCCGCTGCGACTTCAGCGTGGCCGCCAGCAGGGCCGTCATTCCACCGACCCGGTACAGCTGCTCCAGGGACGGCATCCGCAGCACGTCCTTGTCGTAGATGACGCACTCCACCTTCTCTGCGAAGACGTACACCGTGACGCGGGTTTCCTGGTCCAGTTCCTTCGATCGGCGGGCCAGATATGCGATCTGCTGGTCGGCGACTTCGACGACCTTGCCGCTCAGGTGTGACATGGACGAACTGGCATCCAGCACAAGAGCAACGTGATTGATGTAGTTCTGGTTCCCGGACATGACTGCTCCCCCTGTTCCGACTCGATGCTTCGATCCTCTCACCCACCACTGACAATCGATCTTGGATGCCAGGCGGGGTGCAGACCGTCGGAGGGAGAGAGCCTGACTCGCAACGGGGCGCGGCCACCGCGCCGCGCCCCGTCCGCGGCCGCACAGGAGAGACCGCGGGCGCGTAGGTGGGGAATGAAGCCCGAAGTAGCCAACACGTCACCGCTGGGCTGACGTTGACCGGACATCCAGCAACTCGTGCGCTTCCGAGAGGGTGAAGAGCGGCAGGCGCGGCTCGTACAGCTCCGGCACGCCGGATGGGGGAGTCACGAGTGCGTCCACGCCGGGCGCGACAGTCAGCAGCGCTGCAGGCCACGGGACCCCCCGACTTGTGGGAGTCAGCGAGGAGCCCGGTGCCCATCTCATTCTCGCGGCAAGGTGTGCCGGGCTCGTGCACCCCGAGCTCCTGGGTGATCGATTCCAAGGGGTAGATGCGGCTAGGGTGACCGACGAGCCTTGCTGATTCCCGTGACGGCCGACCCCCGTGGTGACAGTCGGGTCCGGTGGACGCGGCCCTCGTCTGGGGACAGACAGCCGACGGGAGTTGGATACGGGCCCTGAATGCAGACGCGGATGAGGAGCACGGACAGTGACCAGCGACAATCGCATAGGACCCCCCAGTTTTGGAAGCGAACGCGACATGCTGCGGGCTTTCCTCGACTACCACCGCGCGACCCTCGCCATGAAGTGCGAAGGGCTTACCGACGAGGAACTGCGGCAGCAGTCGATGCCGCCGTCCAGGCTTTCGCTGCTCGGTCTGGTGCGTCACATGGCGGAGGTGGAGCGCGCTTGGTTCCGTCGAGTGTTCGAGGACAACGACGCGCCCATGGTCTGGTCCGACAAGATCGACTTCCAGGCGGCGTACGACGCGAGCGCGTCGACCAGGGGGGAGGCGTTCGCGGCCTGGGAGGCCGAGGTGGAGAACTCGCGCCGCATCGAGCGGGAGGCTGAGTCCCTGGACCGGGCCGGGTATCAGCCAAGGTGGAGCGAGGAGGTATCGCTGCGGATGGTGATGGTGCACGTGCTCCTGGAGTACGGCCGCCACAACGGGCACGCGGACTTTCTGCGTGAGGGTGTCGACGGGACCGTGGGCGCCTGAGTCCGCCGGAGCCACCGATCTCCACATGCCGGTCTATTCCAGTGGATCGCCCGCGGGTCTGGAGGGAGGCCAACTTTGGTGTGTGAACACAGAGTTGGACTCCCTCGCCACCGCACTCTATGTGATGACCGACGATCTACTGAAGGAAATCGGCTGACCGATCAGCTCCAGACCAGCGGGCCGCATGTCTCGTAGGAGAGAGTCGGATCGTTGGTGATGCATGCCGTCGCCGCGTAGCCGTTCGGAGATACCGTACGTGGCGGCTCTTTCTTCATCACGGGTTTGCCGTGAGCAAGCTGGTGCCGAGGGCGCTGAGGGTGTGGAGGACGCGTTGCCCTGCCCGGCCGGCCGCAGGGCGGCGGTGTGCTGGGAGACGGCTGGGGCGCTCACGCCGAGCCGGGCGGCGAGCTCGGTGGTAGTGAAACCCACGCCAATGGCCCGTAGCGCCGCGGCCCGCCCTTGCCCATCAGGGCAGGGCGGCCAGGCCGTCCACGCCAGGGGGCGGCGGCAGGATGGCCTCGGAGGCGGTGTAGATGAACAGCGGCTGCTGCCATCGGCTGGTGATTGCCAGGGGAGATCATGCCGCCGAGGAACAGGTTCGGGGCCAGCACGAAACCCGGGGCCGCGACGCTGCGCTCCGCCTGCATCGGAACGGTCAGGGCGAGGCCCCCGAGGGTGGCTTGGAAGCGGGTGGGGTCGCTGAACGCCGGGTGGACGCCGGCCGGCGTTCTGCCCGTCCCTTGATCCCCGAGAGCGCTCCGACGCATGCTGATGTCGGCGTGCAGCCGTTTGGTCATGTCGGGCGAGTCATCGGCCAGACAGGCGATGAAGAATGCGTGCGCAGTTCCCAGAAGACGCTTCAGCTGCCGGTCGCCGCCGTCCGTCAGCTGCGCCACCGGCCAGGGCAAAGGGCCCAGCTCGGCGTAGCGGGCCAGGTCGCTGTGCAACTGCTCGATGTTGACAGCGCCGGTCACATCCTGCTCGTCGGACAGAGAGACGCCGCCCGGGACCCAGGGCATCGGCGGAGTCAGGAAGTCCGGAAGGCAGTACGGGTTTGCCCCGACCAGCTCGATCTTGGGTAGCGCCCGAGCGGGCACCCGGGACCGGATCCCACGCCGCCACCGAAGAGCCGGTAGCGGCGTACCGCTGTACTGCTGAAGTCCGATCAGCAGATGCTGCATCGGCGACACTGCGAAACGCACGTTGGCCAGATCCCGCGCCCCGAACGCCATGGCCACTCGCACTGGCCCCTCCGGTCCCTGGGCCCCTGAGGCGGCAGCTCAAAGGCTGTCCGCCTGCAGTACCGGCAGGCCACCATCTTTCGCAGGTGCCACGAAGACCCCAAGGGCCGCCGGGCAGGGGTCCGACGGCGCCGCAACTCGAAGACCTCGCCCAGCAGGTCCTGGCCGGGGCTGGCCGGAACCGGGCTTGCCTCCGCCGGGCGGTCCTGGTGAGGTGAATCGTCGTGGCGACGGACAAGGACAATTCTGGCAACTCTCCTGGTGCCGGCGGTCGGAACATGGTCACGCTGGACGATTACTACACCGCGGCGCGCTCCTTGGTCGAGCCCGCTGCCTGGGACTACATCGACGGCGGCAGCGGTGATGAGACGACCCTGCGCGAGAACCTGGCCGGCTACCGGCGCTACCGGCTGCGCCCGCGCGTCCTCGTCGACGTCTCCCGCTGCGACATGCGCACCACCCTGCTCGGTTCCCCCGTCGCCCTGCCCATCGCGGTCGCCCCTACCGGCTTCCACGGGCTGGTCACATCCGAAGCCGAGTCGGCCTGTGCTCGCGCCGCGGGCGAGGTGGGCGCGCTGATGGTGGTCAGCACGTTCGCCACCACGCGACTGGAGGACGTCGCTCGGGCGGCGCGTGGGCCGTTGTGGATGCAGCTGTACGTCTTCCGGGACCGCACGGTCAGCGAGGATCTGGTCAAGAGGGCTGAGGCGGTCGGGTACCGGGCACTCGTCGTCACGGTGGATGCCCCGGTGAGGGGGCGCCGGGTGCGGGATCTGCGCAACGCCTTCGCCCTCCCCCCGGGTCTGGCACCGGCGAACTTCCCCGACATCCCCGCCGACGGCTCTTCGGCCGAACTGGCCGCGCAGCTGGCCCGGCATATCGACCCCGCCTTCAGCTGGGACGATCTGGCCTGGCTGCGCTCGCTGACCCGGCTGCCGATCGTCCTGAAGGGCGTGCTCACCGCTGAAGACGCGGCCCACGCAGCCGAGTTGGGGGTGGCAGCGATCGTGGTTTCCAACCACGGTGGCCGCCAGCTGGACGGCTCGGTCACCGCTCTCGATGCGCTCCCCGAGGTGGTCTCCGCCGTCGCCGGACGCTGTGAGGTCCTCGTCGACGGGGGCGTCCGCCGGGGCTCGGACGCGCTGGTCGCTCTGGCTCTGGGTGCCCGGGCGGTGCTGGTGGGCCGGCCTGTGCTGTGGGGCATGGCCGTCTCAGCGGCCGAGGGCGCCCGGGACGTACTGTCCATCCTGGGCGCCGAGTTGGAGACTGCCATGGCGCTCTGCGGCCGTACGGACCTCGCATCCGTGGACGCGAGCCTGCTGCGCCCGGCATCCCACCGCCCCTGCTAGGGCAGGTCTCCCGGATCATGGAATGGGATCGCTATGCCCCTTGGTGATCCGCTACGGTCCGTGCATGTTCGTTGTCACAGTGACCTACACGGCACCGCTGGCCGATGTGGACCAGTGGAGAGCGGCGCATGGCGACTGGCTGAGTGATCTCATCTCACGACGGCAGCTTCTCGTGGCCGGGCGCCAGGTGCCTTTGATCGGCGGTGTCTACCTCGCCCCCGAGATGCCCGCTGAAGAACTCGACCGCCTCCTCGCCACCGATCCCTACGTCGTCCACGGCGTGGCTGCGCACTCCGTCGTGGAGTTCACGCCGCTGCTGGTCGCGACCGGCCTGGAGGACCTCAAGTCCCAGCAGGGAGCCTGGCTTCCCCGCCAACTGTGAGCGGAGCCAGGACCGGGTGGCGCGGTTGCCGTACGCCTTGTCGGCAGCCACGCTGCCGGGCGTGCAACGCGGACGGCCCGACCCGGCGCGGGGCACCCGGACCTTCTCCATCACCGCCTCGAACAGGCGACGTCCGGCTTCGATTCCAGTTACGGTATTCCTCCGGCAGGTGAACCCACTGCGATCCGGTCTGGAACTTCCAGGCGATTACGTCGATCACTTCATGGTGGTCCCGCCACCGGCCGCCCCGCTTGGGTGTCCTGTCCGGGAGTAACGGCCCGAATCGCGCCCACTGGGCGTCAGTCAACAGCACACCCGGGCCAACGACAGCAGGTACGGCACCCTGGTTGGAGTTCGAAGCCCAGACTGCAGGTAGGCATGCCACCGACTGATGATTGGCACTCGCTGCGGAACAACGCGCCAGGGGAGACTTCAGATCTGATCCCCTACATGAAGGAGTCGTGATGCAGGTAGCCGTGGTCACCTTCGACGGGTTCAACGAGCTCGACAGCTTGATCGCTTCCGCGCTGGTCAACCGGTGCCGTAAGGACGGCTTGGAAGCCTTCATTACGACGCCGACGTCGGTGGTCACGTCGATGAACGGTGTCGCCGTGACCGGGCAGCGCCCGATGGAGTTCGTGACCGAGGCCGACGTCGTGCTGATCGGCAGCGGAGTGACGACGCGAGACGTGGTCGCCGACGACTGGCTGATCTCTCGGCTGCCGCTCGATCCCTCACGACAGCTGATCGGTGCGCAGTGCTCCGGCGCGCTGGTGCTCGCCCGGCTCGGGCTGCTGAACGGCATGCCCGTGTGCACGGACATGAAGAGCCGGCCCTTCGTCGAAGCCTGCAACGTCACCGTGCTGGATGCGCCGTTCCATGCCGAAGGGAACATCGCTACGGCGGGCGGCTGCCTGGCATCCCAGTATCTCGCCACGTGGGTGATCACCCGCATGCTCGGGGAGGATGCCGCGCGCGACGTTCTCGACTACGTGGCTCCGGTCGGCGAAAACCAGGAGACCGTCGAGCGTGCCATGCGTGCCGTCCACACGGGCGAGGCCGTACTGGGCTGATGCCCGGCGTACAGCCTTTTGCGGTCTCCTGTGCTGCGTGCCTCAAAGGGATGTACATGTAGCGGCGTCTGCAGGTGCGCGTGGGGCGGCCCGCAGAAGACCCATGTCTTCTGCGGGCTGCGGCTGTAGTCGAGTTCGGACTTGATCCGGTGCCCGGTGACCAGCCCAGGGCGGGCGTGAAGGCGCGCGGGATGACCGGCCCGAGCTCGTCGGCGCAGATGACCGTGGCGCCGGGCGGCGGGTCGGCTTTGCAGGCCGAGGATCCGCGTCCTTTTGGGGCGAAGTCCGCATCTCTCGGCCGGGTATTACGGCCGCGTGCGGCGCCAGCGTACTCCCTCCTCCCGCAGGATCCTTCGGACCCGTGAACGTCCGACCTGGATGCCCTTGGCCTGGGCCGCGGCGGCTGGTGCAGACAAGGTTCACTCCGCCGGGCCGCGCTCGTCCGGCGCCCGTAGTTCTCGGCCCGGCTTCCACCGCAGCCGGTCCGGCGGCGGCCTTCTGACCAGTGCAATGATCCGGGACCGTTTCTGCCTGCGATCGTCGGCACCCGCTGTCCGGACCAGCTCAGCTGCACCGTCCGGCCCCGCCACCAGGCCATATACCCAGCCACAGAGGAATGCGGCCTAGTCGATGATCTGGTTGAAGAACAGCACGGCCGGGGCAACCACCCCGCCGCCGACGCTCACCGCGACGGGCCACGCGTTGCCGGCCAGTGCCGCCAGAACCGTGGCACCGATGCCGGCCAGGGCTGCCAGCAGGAAGACGATGGCGGCGCGTTGAGTGAGGAGCGGCCCGTCCTGACCGGGCCGCCGACGGCTGGGCTGTGCCACCTCGGCGCTCCTCACCCGACGCCGTGGGCGGGTTCGTGCGCCCGTTCTCGCCGAAGCCTGCCGTGACCGCTCCGGTCCGGAACGGGGACGTCCCACGGGTCCTGAGCGGGACGCAGGAGTTCGAAGGCGACACGGCCGTCATCGCTGGTGCGGACCCCGTGCACGGCGGGTTCGGGCAGGCTGTTGTAGTGGAAGGGCGTCGAGAAGTGGTAGGCGCCGGTGTCCAGGACGGCGACGATGTCGCCGGGTTCCAGCAGCGGCAACGCGCGGTCGCGCGCCAGCAGGTCGCCGGCGAAGCAGGCGGGCCCCGCGATGTCCTGGCGGACCGGTCCGCCCCGCTTGGCCGTGCCGCCGCCGTCGTGTGCCTCGATCCGCAGTGGCCAGGCGTCGGGATTGAACACGGTCCGGGTGGCCACCTGCACTCCGGCGTGGGTGACCGCGATCGGCCGGCCGCCCATGCTCTTCGTGTACTCGACGTAAGCGGCGGTGAAACCGTTCTTGGCGAGGACGGAACGCCCGAACTCGGTGACGATCTCGTACCCGCCGGAGAACAGCGTGGGCGTGTGGGCGCGCAGTTGTCCGACGTACGTGTCGAAGGTCGGCGTGGTCTCGTCGTCGGCGAAGTTGACGGGCAGTCCGCCGCCGATGTCGATGCCGACGACCTGGCGCCGTCCGACGGTGGAGTTGACCTCCTCGGCGAACGCCACGGCCTCGGCGACCCCGCGCGCCATGAGGTCCAGCGGGCAGCCCTGGGAACCGGCGTGTGTGTGCACCCAGGTGAGCCACGGCCGGTCACGGTAGGCGCGCAGCAACTCCCGCCGGCTGCCCGGGTCGGCCAGCGGGACACCGAACTTGGAGGTGCTCGTGGCCGTGCTCATCGCGGCGATGGCGCCACCACCGAGCTGGGAGTTGACCCGCACACCGATCCTCGACACCGGAACGCGGTCGCCGAGTGCCCGGTCGATCCTGGCGAGTTCCTGGTAGTTGTCCGCGTTGATGGTCACACCCAGGTCCAGGGCGCGCAGGAGTTCGGCCTCCGTCTTGGCCGGTGAGTCGAAGACGATCCGATCCGGAGCGAAGCCGGCGGCCAGTGAGCGGGCCAGTTCACCCGCGGTGGCGACCTCGCAGCCCATGCCGAGCCGCCGTAGCTCCGCCAGCACCGGCACCAGGCTGTTCGCCTTGGCGGCGAACGCGTGCAGCACGCGCGGCGCGGAGGGAAAGGCGCGGTGCAGGGAGTCGACTGTCGCGGCGACGCCGTCCAGGTCGACGAAGGCGGCCAGCAGGGATTGCTCGCGGTCCAGCAGTCCCTGTCGCACCGCCTCCCGCAGGATCCGTTCGCGCCGCTGTGCGGCGGGGGTCAGTCCGGTCATGGTGAGCCTTCCGGGGTGCTCTGCGCAGCGCCCGGGACCTTCCCGGGGCGGAGTACCAGGCTGCTGTCCGCACCGGGAGTGCGTCTTCGTCGAGTCGTCAAAGCCGCAGGCCTGCCCCACGGTGGTCAGGAGCAGACAACCGCCCGCCGACCGTGCCGTTGTGCGCTCCGACGAAGAAGCGGCCCTTCCATGGTGACGGCGCACAAGCGGCGGACGAGGCGCCGACGAGGGGCTGTTGCCCTGGTTGCTCAGTGCGTGCCGTCGCCCTGGTCGCTCAGGCGTAACTGCAACTGCGCCAGCAGACGGGCATCGGGGCTCTCCAGGTCCAGCCCCGACACCTGGGTGATGCGCCGCAGCCGGTAGCGCAGGCTGTTGGAATGCACGCCCAGCGCACGGGAAGCGGCGGACACGTCGCCGAAGTGGTCGAGGTAGGCGCGCAGGGTCTGCACCAGGCAACTGCCGCCGTGCTCGGCGTCGAACGCCCTCAGCCGGGCCACCGAGGTCTGGGGCGGCAGTGCCACCCCGCGCAGGGCGCCGACGACGTGCAGGATGCCGACCGTGTCCGCGACGTCCTCGGTCCTGGCCACGGTTCGCGACCGCGTGGCCTCGGTGAGCGCCCTGAGGGCGAGCTCGGCCGACCGGCGCGACTCGGGCGCGCCCGCCAGTCCGGGGGCCACATCGCCCAGACCGATTTTCACCGGCCTGCCCAGGGTGGCCGACAGCTGGTTCGCCAGCGATTCCCCCAGTCGCGTCACCTGGCTCTCGGCTCGGTCGGGGTCGCGGTCCAGCGCGCTCAGCAGCACCAGGATCCTGCCGCCCGCCGGGACAACCACCGTGCGGTGGCCGTAGGCGGCACAGTGCAGGGCCAGCAGCCCGTGCAGTCCTGACGGATCGTCGTCCCCGTGGCCCGCGGCCCCGGTACCGACCGCCAGGACGGCACACGGCTCCCTCGGCGGCAGCGAGGCCCGTTCCGCGAGCACCTCGACGGATCCGCGGTCCTCCAGCAGCGCGCGGGCCGCGTCCTCGACGAGGCGATCGCCCGAACTGTGGGTACGGTGGTGCAGCAGGTGGGCGGCGGCGGTCCGGGCCGCCGCGCGAAGGGCCTCGGAGGCATTTGGCGCCAGTGGCCGGCCGGCCACCGCGGCCACCCAGATCGACCCGAGCGCCTCCCCGCCCGCCCGTACGGCGCCCACCAGACGTTCCGGGTCCTGCCCGTGCGCCGGCCGGTGCAGTACGTCGTCCCCGGCCCACAGGGCCTGGAAGAACCCTGCCTCCCGCATGGCGGCCACCCGCCACGGCGGGACACGGCGGCCGAGGATGGTCAGCCGGCGATGCTCGTCCACGTTCTCCTCGGTCGAGGAGTAGGCGAGCACGCGGGACTCCGTGTCCTCGATGGTCACCGCGCCGCCCACCAGAGCCGCCACCGCGTCGGCCAGCGAGTTGAGGTCGCCCAGGCGCGGCCCGCCGAGTCCCGCCAGGGGCGGTACGCCCGCCGAGGCCAGCCCCGCCCGCAGCACGCCCACCAGATGCGCCCAGGTGCACCAGGCGGTACGGAAGAGCAGCGCCGTACCGCCTGCTTCCGCTGCCGCCTGAAGGGCTCCCGCGGCAGGTTCGGGCCGGCCTGGTCCGAATACCACACCCGCCGCACCCGACTCGCCCGCCCGGCGCACGACGTCGACCCCCTGGGGCGAGCGCGGATCGACGCCCACGGCGAGAAGCAGTTCCCGCGGTCTGATCACGGGCTCCAGGAGGTCCAGCACGTTCACGCCGGTGACCGTGGTCCCCAGGCCCTCGGGCGCCGAGTGCAACTCCACGGCGCCCACGCCCACGACGGAGAGCAGCCGCTCCAGCGTCACCCGCGTCTCGCCGGCCGTCTCCCAACCGGCCGATGCCCCCAGGTCCGTCACGTCGCCCCCCGTCTCGTGCCCCCGCCCGGTCCGGCACCGCAGCAAGGAGCGTGCACACGCCACCCGCCGTCGGCGGCCGATCCGGAAAACGTACGACATCACCGTCGTGGCCCGCAGCCGATGCGCAGCAAAACTGCTCGCCCCGGGGCATGCCTGGTCCATGCGGTCGTCGGTGGCCGTGGGCTGAAGCAGCGTCTCGTTCTTGGTCTGCTGCAACAGGTGCCCGGTTGCGCACCGGGCTCACGCCGCGTGACTTCCCGTAGGTCCCGCCACTTCTGCTCGTCCGGGATCCAGGGCAGCTTGGAGAACCTGGGCACCAGGCCCCGCTGCTGACTGCTCCCGCGCCGGCCAGGCGTGTACCGCCCGCGGCCCACGGGGTTCGACTCGCGCAGGCCTTCCTCCATCAGGAAGTCGTAGAACAGGCGCACCGGCACCAGGCGCTGCTGGATCGTCGCATTCGCCGGCCCCGCCCCCGACTCGATCGAGACGTCGTTGCCGCGTGGCGGACTCCAGCGGCATCGTCCTGACCTGGGGGAACTGCCGTTCGGGTGCGTCATCGAGCGGCGGTGTGAACAGCACGCCTTAACGGTCTTATTGTCCTTACGTCTTGACGTTGCCTGGTGTCTGTGCGTTTGCTTCCTTCACATCATTGGTTACGCATGATGCTCCCCCCTCGGAAGGCACCTGATGTGAGCGCTCCTACCACCTGCAGGACCCCCATGCCTCGTATCGCGATAGCCCTGGCCGCCTCCACTTCGGCTCTCACACTCACCGCGTGCGGCGCCATCGACAGCATCGGCGGGAGCGGTAGTTCCGCATCCCCGAAGAAGGGCGACGACATCACGGTGGGACTGCTCCTGCCCGACAAGGACACGGCACGTTTCGAGAGTTTCGACTACCCCATCATCAAGAAGGAGGTCGCCTCCCTCACGCATGGCAAGGGCAAGGTCGCTTACGCAAACGCCGGGGCGAACCCGGCCACGCAGAGTCGGCAGTTCCAGCGGATGGTGGACCAGAAGGTCGACATCATTCTGGTGGACGCGCTGGACGCCAAGGCCATCGCGCCGGATGTCCAGAAGGCGAAGGACGGCGGGATCCCCGTCATCGCCTACGACCGGCTTGCGCAGGGCCCGATCGACGCGTACGTCTCGCACGACAACGAACTCGTCGGCGAGGTCCAGGGCCGCGCCATCATCGAGGCGCTCGGCAGCAAGGCGGCGACCAGCAAGATCGTCATGATGAACGGCGACCCGGTCGACCCGAACACGGCGAAGTTCAAGGAGGGCGCCCTCAGCGAACTCCAGAGCAAGGTCCACATCGCCAAGGAGTACGACACCGACAAATGGTCGCCAACGGTCGCCAAGGCGAACATGAAGAAGGCGATTCAGGCCATCGGCCTCAACAACATCGCCGCCGTCTACTCGGCCAACGACGGCATGGCGGGCGCCGTCATCGACGGGCTGAAGGACGCGGGCGCCACCACGATTCCGCCGGTGACCGGGCAGGACGCGAACCTGGATGCGGTACAGCGGGTCGTCTCGGGCGAGCAGTACATGACCGTCTACAAGTCATTCCTGGACGAGGCCACCCGTGCTGCGGAGATGGCGGTGTACAAGGTCCAGGGCCGCGACATCCGGTTCGACGCGCTGACCCAGGACACGGTCGACAGTCCGACCGAGAAGAAGATCCCCGCGATGCTCGTGCCGGTGGTCGCTCTCACGAGGGCCAACATCAAGAACACGGTGATCGCAGACGGCGTCTATTCCGTCAAGGACATCTGCACCCCGAAGTACGAGGCGGCCTGCACTGCAATCGGCCTGAAGTAGCACCCGTCCTCCGCCGCGCACGCCATCGCACCCACCCCCGGGTGGTCACGGCCCTAGCCTCCGCCGAGGTCCGACCTGCCCGAGCGGCACGGCGCAGCCCGGCGGAGGCATGGCGCATGCGAGAACCGACCGTGGCGGCCAGGCAGGCCAGCGCGCCGCCCCCGACATCTGACCACCACCCACAACATTGGCTCCGAAGTGTGCCGAGCCGCGAGAGTCGGCACTGAACCGGCCACGATGCAGCCAGTCAGGCCCCGGCCCGGTTCCCTCGTGCGAGCTGGTCCTCAGTCCCCAACTCGCGCAAGATCAGGCGGAAATGCCGGGCGGTGTAAAGTCTGTTAGGGGATGTCGATTCCGGCTGATCGCATTTTCTCCTGGATCAACGTGGTCAGTCGGGTCCAGGCAGGCCGCTCGTCTTCTCCGTGGCGGGTGAGCAGTTCGTAACGGGGCGCGCCATCGTCGCGGTTCTGGAGGCCGCTCAGCGTGGGCAGCAGTGAGGGATCGGCGAGGAAGTGGGCGGCCACTTCCTCGGCGAGTTCCTCGATCCGGGGATCGTCGGGGTCCCAGTTCCCGGCGCTCCAGGTGAGCTTGATGATGGCGACGTGCCGGGGATCGTCGAGGCCGCGCTCGATCTGGGAGAGGTAGTCGTCGAAGCCCTCCGGCAGCAGGGCCCTGACCAGGATCAGACCCTCTCGTGCCGTCGTCACGTCGTCCGCGGTGAATCCGAGCGCGGGCATCCGGTCCAGCAGCGCGAGAGCACGGTCGGGCAGCAGGACCCGGTCGCGGTGGGCGAGCCGGCGCAGCGTCTCGCGCCGCGCGATCAGCTCGTCGATCCGGCTGGTGAGGCTCTCCTCGACATCGACGAGCGCGGCCGCGAACGTGTCGGGATCGGCATCGACCATGGTGCCGATCCCGGCCAGCGGTACGCCTGCGCCGGCCAGTGTCCGGACCTGGACCAGCCGCAGCAGGTCGGCCGTTCCGCAGCGTCGGTAGCCGGACGTGTCGCGGCCGGGTTCGTCGATCAGGCCGTTCTGGTGGTAGCGCCGGATGGTCTTCACCGTGCCGCCGGCGAATGCCGCGGCTTGGCTGATGGTGATTCCGTCTGGCATTGCGTCAGTTGACCCCCGCCGTGCAGCGAGTCGGCCACTTCTCGAACGGCCGTGGCGATGGCCCGGAAGTCCTTGCGCACGATGGTCGTGTGCTTGCTTCCGACCGTCGCGCTCACCCCCACGTTGGGATTCCGGGAGAGGATCGGGTCCAGCGTGGCACGCATCGCCGCCAGCCCTTCCGCGGTGCCGCCGAGGCTGGCACCCGAGGCGACGAGGAACCGCATCGGGAAGGTCACGAGGTCGAAGACCGGCTCGCTGGCGGCGACGATCTCGTTCAGCTCTATGTTGACCTCGGCGTGCTGGTCGGCGCTCATCCGCGCGGCCATGCCCAGCGGGCGGACGAGCGGCATTATCCGACCGAAGCGCCGGAACATCTTCCGGATCTCCTCCCGGCCGGCCTCTCGGCTGCCCTCGACGGTGGCGAGGTAGTCCCACGGGTAGCCACCGTCGACCATGACCACACCAGCGACGCGGTCCGGGTTCCGGGTGGCCCGGTGCAGCGCGAGCGCCGCACCGTAGGACCAGCCGACCAGCAGTGGCCGCTCCGCGCCAGTCGCATCCAGGACGGCATCGACGTCGCGGATGCAGGCGTCGAAGGAGTAGTCCGCCGACTGATTCGACCGGCCGCGGGCCCGCTCGTCGTAGGTGATGTGCCGGTACTCGTTCCCGAGTTGCCGTGTCCTCCACCGGCACCATGCCGGTCCAGGGGGAGTTGGGGTTCGGGTTCGAGTTAGGGTTCGAGTTCGTCATGCGTTCAGCGTCCACCCTGACCTTAGGCCAAGGTCAACCTCGGAATTTCTGCAGTTCGCTGACCGGGTCGGTGCCTGTGCCGCGCCGAAGGCCGGTAGGCACGATGTCAACCAACGTGGCCCGGTACACGAAGTCAACCCCCGAAGGACTTCCGGAGCCGACCACTTGGTTCAGAGAAGTGACTGACCTACGAATACTTTGCCAAGCGGACCTTCGGCTGGCCATTGCACCACCGCCGACTGACCCACGCCTACGAGACCCACCCACACCACTGCGAGGCTGCCTCACCGGGAGCGCGCACGCATCGGCACCCGCGCCGACGCCTGCTGACCCGTTCCCGCGGCAGCTCGTTCCCCGGTGGCCACACACCGCCGGGGAGAGGCTGCGGCCCGTGCCGGCTCCCGTCCTCAGAGGCTCTTGCGGGCAGGCACCGGGCGGGTCAGCCGTCGGCCTCGTCCTCCTGCCCGGCCGCGTCGCCGATGGCGACGCGCAGGTCATGCATGCCTTGCAGGATGTCGATGAGGGCTTCTTCCGCCCCGCTCAGAGCGCGTCGGGTTCCCTCCGTATCGCCGCGCTCCGCGTGCAGCTGCGCGCCGAGCGCGTACACCGCTGTCATGACAGCGGCGAAGGCGGCCTCCCGGCCGGGTGGCAGTTCCTCCGCCTCGGGTTCGGAGACCTGCACGGCGGTGCGCTGCAGCCGGTTCGTCAGGACGTTGACCGCGAGGCCGGGGTCCGCTCCTATCTGTTCCCCCCAGCCGAGCAACGTCTCAAGGACGTCCTCGATCTCCTCTTCCTCGGTCAGACGGGTTGCAGCGGTGATCTCGAGCTCCGTTTTAGCCAGCAGACTGCCCAGCAGCTGCAGGCGGTCTTCTTCCTGCGGCCCCTCGGGTCGCTTCTCCGTGTCTGCCACCGGCTCAGCCGCCAGAGCAGCCAGCGCTGCGTAGATCTGCTCAGCGCTTACCGGGCGCTCACTACTGATGCTCACGCCTTCAGCTTCACCCAGCGAAGGCGTCCCCGCCCGCCCAGACACCTTCGAGTCCCGAGCTAAATTTCCATTCACCCGCCTGCGCTGCTGTTCGTGGTCCAGTGCACCGCAGAGGGTGCGTGCTCAGAGCCTGCGGGTGATGTGCTGCTCCCACTGGTTCGGTCACGCTCCAGGGTTCCAGCCCAGGCGCCGACACACCCCGGCCATCCAGGTGCGGGGACGGTCTCAGCGCCGCGAGCCGGGGGGGCCGTCGGCGCCGAGCGACAGCTTGTAGCCGGTGCCGGCGGAGGCCACGCACAGCCGGGGGTTCGACTCGGTCCTCGATCTGGTTGGTGCGTACGAAGCCCTTGACCTGCTTGTTCGCCAGGTACTGCGCCTCCAGGGACAGCTGCCCGGAGACGTAGAAAGACAGCGCGTCCGGCCCGTGCTCGTCCAGGATCGTCCGCAGTCGGACCGCGACCGAGGCGATGGCCTCGTCCACATCGGTCTCGACCGGCTCGGCGCCCCGCTTGTCCCGCACCAGGGCCTTGCCACCTCGCCGGGCGCGGCCATCATGTCCGCGCTCGGCGCCCCCTTGGTCACAGGAGGCCGAAGTTGGTGGGGTGCGCCTTGTCCCCGGACGCCTTCGCCGAGCGGCGGCGGCCGTCGGCCGGATACCGCACCAGGTCCAGCACGATCGGCGCCCTGCGTGGCTGCGGTTGGCCGGCGGATCGAGCCCGCGATGTCGGCCAGCCGCAGCCGTGCTGACGGTGTGGTTCCTGGGGCGTCAGCGTATGGGGTCCGTGTGGGGCTCGGCTCTTCTAGACGGGCGCCAGTTTGAACTGCTGGTTGTTACCGTGCCAGCAGCCGGACTGGACCACCGGGGCGCCGTCTCCTTCGTCGGCCCAGGCGACGTCCATGCACTTGCCGCTGTGCTTTGCGATGAGCAGGACGTAGCCGTCGCTGGTGGGCTGCTGGTACCAGCGTTGGTTGTCGCCGTAGTGGCAGTTGGCCTGGACGATGCGGGCCGTGTCCGCGTGGCTGGCCCATTCGACGTCCAGGTATGTGCCGCTGTGGTGCGCGCGGCACTGGTGCCGGGAGCCGGCCTCGAGGAGACGGGGGCGGCGCTGTCCCGGGTGCTCGCGCCGAAGGTGGCGCATGACGCATTGCGGTGTGGAGTGATGAACCCGGCGTCGGGTTTGGGTGTCACGTCACTGGCGTTCTGGCATGGGTACGCGCCCGATGTCGGTCGCGCGCGCTACTGAGCCCGGACGGCATCGGAGCCTATGTGCGGGACCTGGATCGCCTGGCGCGGCAGACGGTCCCGGTGATGGTGGTCGATCGGAGACATAGCCCAGGTGCGTGTGACCGGCTGCTCGCCGAGTACGGGGTCGGTGAGGAGTTGTGCCTCGTGTTGCGGGACACGCGCGGAGTGTGTGGGGGGTGCTCTACCTGTTGCGGGAGGCGGGCGGGCGGCCGTTCGACGGTGCTGACGTGCGGCGGATCGCCGAGGTCGGGCCCTCGTTGATCGCCGCGCTGCGCAGCTATGTGACGGCTGGGCCCGTCGCCCTGTCAGCGCACGCGCCGCCACCTAGTGTGCTCATCGTCGCTGCGGACGGACGGATCGGGGCGACGACGCCTCAGGCGCGGCCGTGGCTGGAGGCAATGACTGCTCGGCAGAACGTTCCGGACTGGCTGATCGAGTCGTCCTTCGCCGCGCTGGCAGCCGCAGCGCGGGAGCATGCGCGCAATCCGCGCCGGCACAACCCGCTGCTGTGCGTACCCTCATCGGGATCCGGCTGGTGGACCGCGATCGACGCGCAGCCGCTCGGCGACGACGGCGACGTTGCGGTCGTGATCCAACGGGCAACCGGCACGCTGCTGCTCCCCTCGTTCTGCGACTGGTACGCAATCACCGCCCGCGAACGCCAGATCATGCACCACCTGCAGGACGGGTCCGCGCCCAAGCAGATCGCCCGGCTCCTCGACTTGTCCGTGCACACGATCAACGAGCATCTCAGGGCGATCTTCCGCAAGACCGGCACCTGCGGGCGGAACGAACTGGTAGCGGCCATCACAGCGTGACGCCCTCAGGCCGCAAGCAGGGATGCCGTTACTGACTTCGGCTCGTCAGGATCAGTACGAGGTCCGCCGCTGTATCGGCTGGTACCGGCACATCATCGTGGCCGCAAAGGTGGATACAGAAACGCTTCCGGCAAGTCGGCGCCTGTCCGCGGCCCACGGGGCACCGGCCGCTTCGATCTGTACGCGAGCAGTACGCCTGCGATCCTCCGCGACCGGGTGCACCTCCCAGCGGTAGGCGGGGGAGAGCACCCTCACAGTCCCGGGCTGGCTGGAGAGCATCGGTCCGTGTCCGTTTCTGTACTTTCCGTGACATTGGATCAGGACGACTTTCGGTGTCCCCGGGCACGGTGTTCGCGCCCAAGACAGCCTTGCCCGCACGGCGGTTTGCGGCTCCGGGCGGGAGTGGAGGGCTTGGTCAGGGTGTGGCCGGAACAAATCGGGCAGGGCGAGGGCGGTATGGCTGGGCGGGGCCACTGCTGGTGACATATGCGGCGCGGTGTCGCGGCGCCATGCCCGAACCACATCAGCGAAGTGGTCTTGTTCATCTCGGAACGGAAGGCGGCGGGATGCCGGCTGAGGTCATCTTCTTCAACGTCGGCCAGGGGGACTGCACGTTCCTGTGGTTCTACGAAGTGCCGGGCGGCGGCTCCGGGCTGTCGAACCTCGCGGACCGGGTAGGCGTGGCCGCCGCCCTGATCGACTGCGGGGGCAAGCCCTCCATTCCGCACCGCAGCACGCACGGTCGGCCGGGCACGAACGACGAGCGGACGGTCGCGCACATCCGGGAGGTCATCGCCGACCGGCTCGCGCGGAACGCCGGGGCGAGCCGGGGCAAGCTGGACTACCTGTTCCTCAGTCACTCTGACGCCGACCACTACAACCTGCTCGAGCCGCTGCTGTGCAACGCCGCCAAGACGCTCGACTTCGGGATCCAGGATGTGTGGTACACGGGCGACCCCCGGGAGTTCCACAAGGGGGACACCGACGCGTTCACCTACAAGCTGCTGGAACCGGGGGAGCAGCACCGGCTGACCAACGGCGCCCACAGGGTGGTGAACGACCCGAAGTCCGTCGGTCTGTACCCGGCGAACCAACGCGTCGAGATCGCTCCGACGGTTGCCGGCCTGCCGGAGCTCTACCTCGTGTGTTCCTCGCTGTACGCCATCGTCGACGGCCGGAAGGTGACCTCCAAGACACGCGGGAAGCGACCTTCCACCTGGACGAACGCAGCCAGCCTGGTGTTCATGCTGCGCGGCCGGCCCGCCGCGGGCGACGAGCGGCGGCAGAAGGTGCTGCTGATGGCCGATGCCGAGCGCGGCGTGGAGGACTTCCTGCGGGAGTCCGACCTCGTGGACAGCCGCTACCAGCGCGAGAAGAACCTGTGGCTGAAGGCCGGTCACCACGGCAGCGCCGAGGCCACCAGCAAGGACTGGCTCGACTACACCACCCCCGACGCGCTGTTCTTCAGCTCCGGGCTCGGGCGCTTCGGCGGCACCGGCATGCCGGCCGACACCAAGCTGAACGAGATCCGCACCACCCTCGCCGCGCACAGCCTCCCTCAGCCGGTCATCGCGCCGACTCAGCAGCATCCGTACGGGTCCTTCCAGAGGGGAAGGACACCGCCGTTCGTCATACAGAACGCGACGGAGGGCATCTGCACGACCCTGGCCGAGGCTCCGCCTCCCTCCGGGCGTGACTGGCTGGGGGTGGACTGGCATCTGATTCTGGATGACCCGAGGCCCGGCGACTATCACCTCGCATTCGTCTAACGACTCCTCAGACTCAGGGAACAGGGAGCAGCCTGTCATGGCACTCACGGTCGCCGCGCTGGAAGCGCTGCTGGACCAGACGCGGGAGACGTTCCGGCTCGGCACCGGGGAGTTGGGACTCGCGGGCTTCACCGAGCAGTGCACCGCCTACCTGGCCGACGCCGGCCTCGAGTTCACGGATGTCACCGTGGTCGACAAGCCTGGCCTGCGCGTCGAGGGCTCGGTGACGCTGAAGGGCAAGGCCGAGACGCGCGGCAGCGTCACCTTCGTCCCGGACGCCGCAGGCGCCACCGTCGCCGGAGTCCGGGTGGACGCCGAGGTGGAGCAGGGCAGCGAGCTGCTCTCTGACGCGGCCAAGGCGGCCGTCGCGAGCCTCGCGGTGCTGAAACCGAGCCGCCCGCGTCTGGTGTTCGGCGAGGAGCCCGGACGCGACGCGCGGGTGGCGGCCCGGACCGGCGTCGGAGTTGCGCTGGACTTCCCCGCCGCCGACGCCGCCACCAAGCCGTACCTCTGGGCGTACGAGCCCGCGGACAGCTCCGAGGCGTGGCAGCTGGGCGGGGCCTTCCCGGCGGTCCCGCTCGCGGACTTCTCCAGCCTCGCCGACCTGGCCGGCACCCCGGGCGGGGACGGCTTCGCGCTGCCGTCGGACGTGCCGCAGGCACAGGGCCTTTCCCTCGGGGCCCTGTCCGTTTCCTTCGGCCCGGGCGACGGCGGGGGCGCGGCACAGCTGCTGTCGATGTGGCTGCGCGTGGAGATGAACACCCAGTGGGCGCTCGCGGGCGGGCAGTTGGTGGTCCATGGCCTCAACGCCCAGTTCGGGGTTGTCCTTCCACGGTCCAAGCCGCGTGTGCAGACCGTGCTGGGCGGCGAGGTCGTCCTCGCCAACGACATCGCCGTCGACGTGGAGATCGCCTTCCCCGACCGGGAGATATCCGCCTCGCTCGGGCGGCCCGTGCCGCTCAAGCCCCTGATGGACCGGCACTTCCCCGGCCTGCCCGTACCCGCGCTCACCGTCGAGGACCTGACTTTGTGGGGCTCGGCCGCCCCCGGCGCGTCCGGCTACGGCGTCGATGCGGAGCTGAGCGACGTCTGGCAGCTCGCCGACGGGGTCAAGCTCTCCCGGGTCGCCCTCTCCGCGGCCAAGCAGGGCACGGACACCACGGCGTCCCTCGACGCACTGTGGAACCTCGACGAGACAGTCCTGGACGTCCACGGCGAGTGGGCGACCGGCACCGGCTGGAAGCTCACCGCCTCCGCCTCGAACGTCTCGCCCGCCGACATCTTCGGCCGGTTCGGCATCGCGCCGCCGCCGATCCTCAAGGACGTCACCATCGACCACATCGGGGTGTCGTACGACGGAAAGGACCAGAAGTTCCACCTCGATGTGACCGGGACCTTCCCGCTGGGCGAGCTGAAGGCCGCGCTGAGCCTGACCGTCGACCTCGCCAAGCGGTCCGGCGGGCAGCCGGGCTACGACCAGCGGTACACCGGCTCCCTGTCGCTGGAGATCCCCCAGCACGGCGGCGAGCCGCGCACGATGACCTTCACGCTGGCCGACGCCCAGCACGCCGAGTTCACCGCCTCCTGGGAGGACGCCAAGGGCGTCTCGCCCGCCGACCTCGCGACGCTGCTGGGCGTGGACGCGCCCGCCGAGATCCTGGCGAAGCTGGGGTCGGTCACTTCGGTGCGGCTGCGGTACGCGTCCACGGACAAGTCCGTCGTCTTCGCCGCCCGCACTGTCGACGGCGGTTCCCTGGTCCTCGTGTCCCAGCGGGACAAGAGCGGCGGCCACGCCTGGGTGGCGCGCGTCAGCGTCGCACTGAGCGCGGCCCTGTCCCAAGTCCCGCTCCTGGAGGGACAGATCCCCGCCGACCAGGACGTGGCCGTCCGCGCACTCGGCGTGCTCCTCGCCTCCGATGCTCTCACGGCCGCCCGGACGGCCGAGCTGAACCGCGCTCTGGCCGCGTGCGACGACAAGCAGCCCGCGCTGCCCGCCGACGGGCTGGGCAAGGGCGCCGCATTCTCGATCAGCCTCCAGCTGCCGGGGCGCACCGAGCTGACGTCGCTGGTGGTACGGGGCGACCGCCTGGGGGGCGCGTTTGCCGGGCGGCGGCAGCTGACCGCGAAGGGCCCCCACATCGCAGGTGCTGCGGATGCCGCCGGTGGCGTCAACGCCGCCTTCACAGCGGCGGGTCCGGGGGCCTCCATGCCCCTGGTGGCCTGGGCGGACGTGCAGCGCGCGGTCGGCCCGCTGCGGCTGCGCCGCGTCGGCGTGGGCTACGCCGACGGCACCGTGTGGGTGCTGTTCGACGCGTCGCTGGGCATGGCCGGGCTCGTCCTCGGCGTCGAGGGCCTGGGCCTCGGTATCCCGCTGGCCCACCCCGACCGGCCCGAGATCCGCCTCGACGGGCTGAGCGTCGCGTATTCCAAGCCCCCGCTCGCGGTCAAGGGCGCGCTGGTCAACCGGCCCCCGGACGACCAGTACGCGCTGCTGGTCCAAGGCGTCCTCGTCCTCTCGGCCGCGAAGTTCGGCCTGTCGGTGCTCGGCGCGTACGCGCGGTCGAAGGACCGCCCCGACGCGACGTCGATGTTCCTGTACGGCAAGGCGTCCGGGAAGTTCGGCGGGCCGCCGCCCCTGCAGATCACCGGCATCATGGCCGGCCTCGGCTTCAACACCTCGGTCACGCTGCCCGACGGCGACCGCGTCCTGGACTTCCCCTTCCTGAAGGACCTGACGTCGACCGACCCCGGCACCGACCCGATGGAGGTCCTGCAGACACTGATGGCCGGCGGCCGGGACGCGTGGGTGCGCCCGGCCGTGGGGCAGATGTGGTTCGCGGCGGGCCTGGAGTTCAGCGTCGCCGAGTTCCTCCAGGGCCAGGGGCTGCTCGTGCTGGAGGTCGGCGACGACTTCGCGGTCGCGCTGCTGGGCACGGCCGACGCGCGCTTCCCCCGGGGCACGGGCAAGGCGTACGCGCGGGCGCAGCTCGGTCTCTCCGCCAAGTACCGGGCCAGCGAGGGCGTGCTGAAGCTGACCGCGCAGCTCGCCCCCGGCTCGTTCGTCATCGACGAGGCGTGCGTGCTCACCGGCGGGTTCGCGCTCTACGTGTGGATGGACGACGCGCACGCCGGGGACTTCGTGCTCACGCTCGGCGGCTACCACCCCAGGTTCCCGGTGCCGAAGCACTATCCATCCGTGCCACGGCTCGGCTTCAGCTGGCCGGTGACACAGCAGCTGACCATCAGCGGCGGCTCGTACTTCGCGCTCACCCCGGGCGCGCTCATGGCCGGCGGCGCGCTGGACGTGAACTACCGGTCCGGCAAGCTGCACGCCTGGCTGACCGCGTACGCCGACATGCTGATCGAGTGGGCGCCCTTCCGCTTCGACGTCGGGATCGGGATCAGCATCGGGGTCAGCTACGTGCTGGACCTGTGGCTGGTGCGCGAGACGATCCGGGTCGAGGTCGGCGCGTCGCTGCGGCTGTGGGGTCCGCCGACGGCCGGTGAGGTCACCGTCCACCTGTGGTTCATCTCGTTCACGATCGCCTTCGGCGGCGGCCGGGCGCAGGACGACCGGCCCGCCCCCTGGTCGGAGGTGGTCAAGCAGCTCCCGGCGCGGGAGGACGCCGTCCGGCTGACCCCCATGGACGGGCTGTCGGCGGCGCGGGCCGAGGACGAGCGGGGCCGCGACCTGTGGATCGCCACGCCCGGGGTGTTCTCGTTCGCCGTCCGCGCGGCCGTGCCCGTGACGATGCTGCGTCTGAGCGACGGCGACGCGGCCACCGAGATCGCGGGCCGCGCGGTCAACCTCCGCCCCCGCCGTGCCGAGGGAAGGGATCTGGATTCCGCGCTCACCGTCACCCTGTCCAGGGGCTCGGCCTCGCAGCCGCTGGGCGACTGGTACCCGGACTCGGGCGCGGAGGCCAGGAACAGCCTGCCGGCCGCGCTGTGGGGCCCGTACGACGGCAAGCTGACCGTCGACAGCGTGCAGTGGGCGGACGACCAGCTCATGGGCGTCGACCTGCGGCTGCCGCTGCCCCGGCAGGGCGGCTCGCCCGGCGAGATCACAGCCGGGACGCTCGCGCACGACGACCGCTTCCCGGACGGGGCGCTTCCGCTGCGGGCCGCCGCCGTTTCCGCCCAGGCCGTCGCGGCGGCCGCTGCCCCGGCTCCGCAAGCCGCGCCGCTGACGGTCGCCGAGGCCGTACGAGCCGCCCATCCCGTACGCGCCGAAGCGGCCTACGGCGACGGGTCCAGCGGCTCCCTGCGCGGCGCGACGGGGGGTCAGGCCGCAGCGCCGGTCGACTGGGCCCGGGACCGGCTGTTCGCGGCGATGGAGTACCTGGGTGTGAGCCCCGGCACCAACGACCGGCTCGCGGCCGACGACGGGCTGGTGGCCGGGGACATCACGGCACCGGTGGACCACGCGATCCCCGGCCCGCCCGTCCCGACCGGCGACCGCCTGTACGCGGCGGGCACGGGACGGACGGCGACCCCGGCCGACGCACACAGCCTCACTCCGTACGAGCCCTCGCGCCTGGGCTCGGCGAGCCCGACCCACCTCGCGGTCAGCCCCGACGGCCGCCGCCTGGTCGTCATCGACGCCCAGCAGGGCGTCGACATCCTGGACATCTCGGCCAACCCGCCGGCGGCTGCGCCCTCCCTGCTCCCCGACCGGCTGTGGGTGCCGCAGAGGCCGCAGGGCCTGTCGGCCTCGCCGGACAGCGCGTACGCGTACGCCACCTTCGCGCAGCCGAACCAGTTCCTGGCGTTCGACCTGACGAAGACGCCTCCGACGATCCACCAGCAGTACGGCACGGAGAGGACGCCCGGCGACGCCGTCGCCTCGACCCAGTGGGACGAGCAGCGCCAGGTCGTCTATCTCGCTCAGCCGGAGCAGGGGACCGTCGCCCTGCTGGACGTCACGAACGGCAAGTGGCCTTCGCCGATGGGCGAGTTGTCCGCCGGGCCGAACCCCACACGACTGGCCGTGGACCCGCGCGGCCGGTGGCTGTACGCGCTCAACGCCGGGCACTCCACGGTATCCGTCGTCGACGTCAGGACCGGCGGCCAGGGCGTGGTGGCGACCCTGCGGACGGGCACCGACCCCAGCGCCCTGGCCGTCAGCCCCGACGGGGCACGGCTGTACGTGGCGAACACGACCAGCGGCACGGTGTCGGTGTTCGACGTCTTCGGCGCGTCGCCGCAGGAGGCGGCCGACCCGGTGTGGGTCGGCGCGGACCCGATCGCGCTCGCCGTATCGCCTGCCGGGGACAGCCTGTTCGTCGCCCGGTCCGGCGAGAAGGCCGTCCAGGTGGTGGACCTCTCGGCCGACGCGCCGACCCTGCTCGACATCACCGTCCCGCTCACCGACACCCCGGTGGCGCTCGCCGTCACCGCACCGCCGGCCGCACCGCCCAGCGGCGCCTCGCGGACCGGCGGATCCCGGACCCAGGAAGCCCAGGAAGGCGGTGCGGCGTGATCCGCCCCGAATACGCCCCCGAGCCCGACCCGCAGCTGAACGTGCAGTTCCTCGACTCGCTCGTACCGAGGCTCAGCGCCGGGCGCTACACCCTCACCGCGCACCAGACCCTCACCCGGGGCGGACAGCCGGTGGACGAGGGCTACCTGCCGACCGCCGCGTCGCCCGTCGTGCAGCCGCTGGAGGTGCGCGCGCCGCGCTTCGGCGTGGAGCCGGAGTGGATCCACGGCGCGTACCCGCCCGCAGATGCCACCGGCCTCTACAGCGACGTCCTGCCGCACGTGACACTGACTCGGCCGACCCTGCCGTGGGAGCGGGACGGGGAAGCCGCCAAGAACGGCACCCGCCTCCCCTGGCTGGCCCTGCTCGTCTTCGGCGAGGGGGAGGTGGCCGGTGATCCGCACTGTCTCGGCCGGACCGACGCGCGCACCGTGGCCCAGCTGTCCGACCCGACGCACCGCAGCCCCGACGACGGACCCGACGTCGTCCTCCCGTCCTTCGACGCCCAGGACCCCGTCCCGGCGGAGGACCTGGAGCGCGTGTGCCGCACGGTCCTGGTGGACCGCGCCGTCTTCCACGCCGCCGCGCCCGCCAAGGACGAGCTGCCCTACCTGACGCACGTACGACGGGTCAACGAGCGGCACCAGGGCGTCACCTACAGCCTGGACCTGATACAGGTCGGCGACTACGCGGTCGTCACCGGCAACCGGCTGCCGCGCGCGGCAGGCGGTCGCTACGTCGCCCACCTGGTGTCCCTGGAGGGCTGGCTGCCCTGCCTCCCGGTGGAGGGGGAGGAGGCGTACGACGGTCCGGCGCAGAAGCTGCGCCTGGTGTCGCTGTGGTCGTGGTCGTTCGAGACGCTCGCCGACCACTCGCCCGGCTTCGCCGCCCTCACCGAGCACTTCGTCGAGACCCAGGGCGACCAGGGCAGGAGCCTGCTGCTGCAGGTGCCGGTGGACGGGCGGCACCTGTCCGGCCCCGAACAGCGGGAGGTTGCCGACCGGCTGCGCGCGGGCTATCTGCCGCTGTCGTGCCGCACCGAGTCGGGGCGGGCCACCTTCGGCTGGTACCGGGGGCCGTTCGCGCCCGTGCCCGTCGGACCGCGGCCACCGCGCGACCGCCGCCGCTGCGCGGCCGAGGCCATGATCTACCTGGAGCAGTACGGGGTCTTCGACGTGAGCCTCGCGGTCGCGTTCACCGCGGGCCGCGGCGTCGCCCTGGCCGACCACCAGTTCAGCGCGGCCCTGCTGCGGCTGCGCGGCAAGGTCCGCAAGGCCGTGGAGAGCGCCGGGAGCGCCGGCGGCGGGCCGGTGCCGGTCGCGTACGCGCTGCCGGGCGAAGGGTCGGCGGATGCGGAACCGGACCCGCTGCCGAGCGCGCGTGACCGGCTCGAACACCTGGTGGCGAACGGTCTCGCCGGCCACCTCGGCGCGCTGCTCGCCGCTCCCTTCCCCGTCGCTGCGGCGGCAGCGCCCGAGCCCTCGGCCGACGGGCCGCGCACCGTCGGCGCCGCCGCTCCCGCGCCGCGCGCGGTCATCACCCCGCTCCCGGCCGCGACCGAGCTGCCCACGATCGCGGACCTGACAGTACGCCGGCTCCGTACGGACGCCGGGCTCCGCGCCCGGCTGGGCTCGGCCCTCGAGTCCCTCACCGGCACGCCCGCACCCCGCACCATCGCGGCGTCCGCGCCCGCCGACGGGAACACCGAGCCCGCCACGCCCGACGAGGACCTCACCGCCGTCCGCGACTGGCTGGTCAAGCTGCGGGACCTGGCGGGCGTGCCGTTCGCCCACCTGGTTCCCGACGCCCGCATGCTGCCGCCGGAGAGCCTGCGCTTTTTCCACGTCGACCCCGACTGGACCAGCACCCTCGTCGAGGGCGCGCTCAGCGTCGGGCTCGCCCACTCCTTCGACCTCACCGCCGACGACCTGCTCTTCGGCCCCGACGGCGAGGCCCCCCTGCCCGAGCCCGCCGCCCCGCTCACCGGCCTGCTGATCCGCTCCCAACTGGTATCGGGCTGGCCCGCGTTGGAGATCCGGCCCTACACGGCCGCCCAGGCGTCCGACGGCGAGAGGGCACTGCCCGTCCTGCGCCGCGAGCGGCTCGCCGACGATGTGCTGCTCGTCCTGATCGAGGGCACACCCGGCCGGGTCGAGATCGCCGAACCTCAGCAGGGCGTGCACTTCGGCATCGACGAGCCGGACGACGGCCACGCGGACGACCCCGTGCAGGACGGCATCATCCGCCTGCGGTCCCTCACGCCCCCGAACATCGGGCAGGAGCTCGACCAGCACTTCCCGTCGCAGCCGGGCCTCACTCCGTACCTGCGCGACGGCGTCGCGTCCGGCGTCGACAACGTGCTGCGTGTGGCGCGGCTCGCGGCCGGGCTCCAGGGCGCGCTCGGGCTGCAGCACCCCATCTCCTCCAGCGAGTTCGCCATCCAGATGATCAACGCGGCGCAGCGCCGCACCTTCAGCACCGGCCCCAGGACGACAGGAGACCACCACCATGCCTGACGGCGACGACACGCTCATCGTCCCGGTGAACGTGGACGCCCTGGTGGTCAACCAGCGCGTGCGCCAGCGGGACGGCCAGGGCTTCCGGCGCTGGCGGCCCAACTTCAACCTGCTGCGCCACAACAAGACCCCCGAACCCAGCCCGTTCACCAACGAGCAGAAGTGGAACAGCACAGGCACCGACGACACGCCGTACAAGAAGTACGACGGCGTGTACGTGCGCTGGGAGCTGCCGAAGGCGCTGCGCCACGGCGAGTCCCGTTCCGAAGGCGGGCCCACCGAGTTCCCGCTGGTGCCCAACCGCTGGCTCGTCGTCCGGCAGGTGCGCGGCCACACCGGCCTGACGACGGCCTGGGTGGTGGAGAGCGACTTCCTGGACGACCGCGAGGGCACCTCGGCGTTCGTGC
This sequence comes from Streptomyces cellostaticus, assembly GCF_001513965.1. Taxonomy (GTDB): domain Bacteria; phylum Actinomycetota; class Actinomycetes; order Streptomycetales; family Streptomycetaceae; genus Streptomyces; species Streptomyces cellostaticus. Next base: position 118,257 of record NZ_KQ948035.1, read on the forward strand.
ACCCCTTCCGGCCCGGCGTCCAGGACCCGAAGGCCACCCCGTACCGCTCGACCGTCATCACGACGAAGATCGGCCGGGCCCAGGGCATCGGCCCCGACGGCGGCGTGGCGTGGAGCGAGCCCGGGGCCGGCGACCCCGCGCGCCGGGAGCTGTTCCTCACCGCGGTCGGCCCCGGGCTGATGACCTTCCACATCTACCAGCCCTACCACCAGAACGTCTTCTCCCTGCACGACCCGATGACCGGCGTCCCGGACCAGGCGACCGTGGACTACCAGGTCGTGGGCTGGCACTCCGACCCCGCCCAGGAGGAGCTGCGCCGCCGCCTGGGGCAGCCGGGCACGACCCTGGACGGCGTCCTCGCCGAGCTGGGCTGGAAGGTCGCGGACCTCCTCCAGGGATGGACACCTGCCTCAACGTCCTACTCCGGACGCGCCGTTGGCGTCGGATGGGACCGGACGGGCAGGGCCCCGGACTCGGCTCGCCCGGCCGACAAGAACACGATCAAGATCGGGGTGGGCAGCAGCGTGGACGAGGCGACGGCCGCGCTCCTCGCCGCCGCCCGCGCCGCCCTGCCCGCCGCCGCCCGCAACGCCCTCAGCCACGCGGACCCGGGCCTGCTGCACGCCCTCGGGCAGGGCCTGGTGGACACCCTGGACGGCGCGGACGGGACCGTGCGCACCGCGCAGGCGATGCACAAGGGCTGGTTCGAGCAGCTCCCCGGCGGCTTCACGTGGCGGCTCGCCGACACCTCAGGACAGGGCAACGTCTCCGGCGACCCGTCCTCGGTCACCTGGTCCGGCGTCTGCGCCGAGCACGAGGAGTGGCTCGCCCGGCTCAACCGCGACCAGGCCGCGTACGACACGAAGGCGCGCGAACTGGCCGCACTCCAGTGGCGGCTGTACGCGCTGTGGTGGATGCACGGCCTGCCGCTGCTGCCGCCCCAGTACACGCGCGAGCAGTTCCGCGCCGAGATCGACCCCGCCGACCCGGACGGGCTGGCCGTCGAAGTCGCGCGCCGCATCGAGGAGCTGAAGGAGCTGCAGGACCGCGTTCCGCACGGCGCGGACGCGGTCGAGCTCGCCCGCTCCATCGCCGCCTACGTCGACTCCCACCCGCCGGAGCTGCCCGACGGCTACGAGCTGCGCCGGGAGGCGCTGCCGCCGTTCTGGCAGGCGAGCGACCCGACGGTCGTGCTGTCCGGCGCCAAGTCGCAGGAAGGGCACGACCCGCTGACGGGCGGCGGGCCGCTGCCCTGCCGCACACCCGCGCAGATCCTCGGCGGCGTCGCACCGGGAGGCCCGGTCCCGGACGCCTTCGCCGCCCTGAAGACCGGTGGGCTGCCCCCGATCGTGGCCGCCCTGCTCGGCGAGTTCGTCTACGTCCTCGACCCGGACCACGCGGGCACCCTCCCGCCGGACATCGCGCCCGAGCCCTGGCGGCAGCCGTGGAAGCCGCTTCTGTACCAGTGGCGGGTGCGGCACTGGCCGGTCCCGTACGGCGATCCGGACCGGCCCAACTGGCGCTTCGACGGCGGACGTTACGCATGGGAGCGCGGCGACGCGACGAAACCGCCGCTCGAGATCACCAGCCGGCGCTTCCTGGTGCCGCTGCCGCAGTACACGCTGAGCAGCGGCCTCGACCAGTACGCGGCCGATCACCCGGCGGCGGCCGCGGCCGCGTTCGCCTCCGCGGCCGGGCAGGCCAAGGACCTCGATCTGCTGTCGCAGCGCCTGGACGGCCTCACCGACGCCCTGGCCTGCGTCGACGCCGCACCCAACCTCAGTCCGCCCGGCGCGGTCGGCCGCCTGGTCGGCGACGTCTTCGGCCGGCTGCCCGACCCGGGTCCGCTGCCCGTGCCGTTCGACGGCTGGCAGAAGTCCGGGTTCACCCAGATCCGCGCCGGGCAGTTCGCGATGAGCGCGCTCAGCATCGTGGACGAGTTCGGCCAGACCCTCGACGTGCTGCTTCCCGGCGACGCGGCCTATCTGCAGCCCACCATCGGCGACAGCCTGCGGCCCGGCGACCGCTACGCCGAGGACACGCTGAGGGACCGCTTCGTCCAGCTCCCGCCACGCCTGCTCCAACCCGCGCGGCTGCGCTTCGACTTCCTCGCCGAGCACGACGACGACCAGCTCGTCGACCTGACCGCGAACACCACCCCGGTGTGCGCGTGGATCATCCCCAGCTACGTCGACCGCTCGCTGCTCTGCTACGCCCCGACCGGCGCGCCGCTGGGTGAGCTGCGCCTGAAGCTCCAGGCCGACGCGGGAGCGCAGGGCGGCGTCAGCACGGTCGTGGGCTGGGGCCCGCTGCCCGACTCGCAGGTCCACACGATCGACGGCCTGTTCCGCGACCGGCCGCAGCTCCACGCGTTCGTGTCACACCTGGCCACTGCGGGCCCTGCCGTCTTCCTGGACCTGCTGTCCACCGTCGACCGGGCGCTCTGCGGCATCGACCCGGGCAACCCGTACGGCGACGAGGTGCTCGGCGCGCTGCTCGGCCGGCCCCTGGCCCTGGTCCGCACCGGGCTCGGCTTCGAGCTGGACGGGCCGCCGGTCACCGACCCGGGCTGGCAGTATGCGCTGGACTGGCGGGCCCTCACCGACTGGCGCGAGCGCAAGGCCGACGCCGGCCGGGCACCAGCGGACATGGACCACCTCAACTACCGGTGGCCCATCCGCCTCGGCAACGCCGGACAGAGCGGCGACGGACTGATCGGCTACTTCTCGGAGACGGACTACACCACGTTCTACGCGGTGACCGGGCCCGGCACGGAACACCCCACCGGCTACGTCCAGGAGATCTCCAGCGGCAACTGGCCGGCCCTGGCGGCGGATTCCATGGACCGCACGCACCTGACGATGCTTCTGGATCCCCTGGCGGCGGTCCACGCCACCACGGACCTGCTCCCCGTCACCGACCTTCGAATGCCGAGCCGCTTCACGCGGACCGCGATGGCCGCGATGAAGGTGGCGCTGCGGCTCAGCCCCGTGCTGACCACCACGCGCCGGGTCCCGGCCCAGCAGACGGAGACCGACGGCGAGAACGGCACGCAGGGTGAGAGCGACCAGCCGAGCAGTTTCGTCAACGCCCTCGCCCTGCCGCACCCGACCGGCTCGCAGGGCGTCTGGGACTGGTCCGAGCTGGTGGTCCCCGACACCGCCGCCCGTGCCGGCGGTGCGACGGCCGCCCCGCAGTGGGCCCACCACGCGGTCGTACAGATCGACCAGAACGCCCGCCTGGACGAGGACGGCCCCGTCGTCCGCACCGGGTTCCTGCGCCTGACCAACGGCTTCGACCACGCCTGACCCCCGAAGGAGCTGCATTTTCGTGAACGAACCGCCCGTCGGCCGCTGCCTGCTGGACTACGACGTCATCAGCGACCCTTTCCCGCTGTACACGCCGACCAGTGACGACACGCCGCCCACGACCCTGCACATCGTGGTCTCCAACGGCGGCGCCGACACCGTCTACTGCCGGGAGATCCTCTTCTCCCTGCCCCAGGGCGACCTCGCCCAGAACCTGGTCGACGCCGACACGGGCGACGGCAGCGCCGACGACTGGACCGTGGAGCGGATCCAGGACAGCGCCGACATCGCGCTCCCGCCCGGGGACTACGCCAACTTCGTCGCCAAGCCCAAGGCGGCCTCGGGCGAAGCCCCCGTGGACCGCTCCGGCCTCGTCATCACCCTCACGAACCTGCGCATCACCAAGCAGCCGGGCACGGCCCGGATCGAGATCCGCGAGACCGCCACAACGGACCAGGGCCACTGGCCGGACAGCCCGGGGTTCACCACGTGCAGGATCACCAAGTTCCCGGCCCCGGCCATCCCCGTCCAGATCGTGTCCGACTTCCACGCCGAGCAGTGCGAGGTGTCCTCGGGCGGCAACGTGCGCCTGGTGTGGCGCGGCCCGGACACCGTCGAGTACAAGGTGCTGTACGGCGCGGGGGCGAAACCGCTCGACGGACAGACCGACACGCTCACCGCCTCCAAGGACCGGGACGGCGCCCCGGTAAAGGACTTCGAGTGGAAGGGAACGGTCACCCGTGACACGACCTTCCACCTCACCTACGTCATCGGCGGCGCCACCCACACCCTGTCCACGACCGTCACCGTCGCCAACCCGGAGCTCACCGGGCTCCACGTGACCGGCGACACGACGACCGACGGCGTGCTCACGGCCAACGGGAGCCTGACGACGAGTACCGCGGGCGAGACGACGTTCCACCACCCGGTGTCCGTGCTGGGCGGCAAGAAGCTGCTCGCGAGCGGCGACGTGGAGGTCAACGGGAGTGTCACGGCCAGCGGGAATTCGGTGACGATCGCCAAGGACATCTCCGCGAGCGGGAAGACGCTGACCATCGGGGCCATCTCCGGCACCTCGGTCAACGTCGGTAACGGCGTGATCCAGGGCGGCGCCATCTCAGGCAGCTCCGTCAGCGCAGGCAGTGGTCAGATCACCGGCGGCGAAATCCGCGGTAGCTCCGTCAGCGCCAGCGGCAACATCACAGCCAGTAACGGCAAGCGAGTAATCCGCGTCGGCGATCGCATTGAACTCGAGGTCAATAGCCACGACAAGCAGCTCTACCTCTACTGCGAGACCGGAAACAAGGACAACGTCTACGGCGGGAAAACGGGCTACCGTAACAGCATTTGGAGGGTCCACTACAAGGACTCGAACTAGTACTCCAGCAGTACCTCGATGGTGCCTGACCTGGGCAAACGTCGAGGGGTGGGAGTGCTGGCGGGCGGGCTGTTGCCACGGTGGCTTCTGCCCGCCCGCCCCTCGAACGAGTGCCCCGGACGGCAGTGGTGGATGTGGCGGCCGCGAGCAAGCACGGCATGAACGTGCCGATCCTCATCGGCCCGATGGCCTGTCAGGGACAAGGGCAGCCCGGTGAATCATGCCGACATATGCAGACTGGCACCGTGATGCCGGTGCAACGCCGCAGCGTTCGCACGGAGGTTTTACCGTTCCGTGGTTGCCGCTCCCACGGGTCCGTCAGATTCTTGGTCACCATGCCGTCGGGCAGCTGGTTCTGCTGGTCACGGGGGGGTGCATGGGTCCCTCCGCGCTGAGCGGGGAATGGTCATGCACCTCGAGTTCCGGCACCTCCGTGTCCTGCTCACCGTCGCCGAAGCCGGCAGCATCCGCAAGGCCGCCGCACGACTGCAGCTCTCTCAGCCGGCCACGAGCGCTCAACTGAAGCGGATCGAACACGAGCTGGGCGGCCCGCTCTTCATCCGCAGCGCCGACGGGGTGACGCCGAACGAGAACGGACAGTACGTCCTGCGCTGCGCCCGTGACCTCGTCGTCGGCTTCGACCGGCTGCGCGAGTACGCGCGCTCGGCGGCCGAGGCGGACAGACAGGCCACCGCCCCGCTGAGGGCGGGCGGAACCGCCGGCCCCCTGGTGTCCCTGCTGCTCTCCGCCCTCTTCGAACTCGTCCCGGAACGCCGGCTCACCATAGATGCCCGCCGCTCCGTGCACACCCTGCTGAAATCGCTGAGCCTGTCGAAATGCGACATCGCGGTGTTCGGTGAGTTCCCGGGCTTCCCCCTTCCGGTCGGCGAGTCGGTGGCGACGCGCACACTGCTCCGCGAACCGGTCTTCGTCCTGCTTGCCGAGGACCACCCGTTGGCGCGCCAGGAGATGGTCAGCCTCCATGAGCTGGCGGGCGAGGAGTGGGTCATGCCGGAGGCCGACGAGAGCGGTGTGCACGCGTACCTTCATCTCACCTGCCAGTCAGCGGGATTCACTCCGCGCATCGCCCATGTGACGCCGGACCTGTCCGTGGCGCAGATCCTGGTCGCCGGCCGTCGTGCCGTCTGCGGCGTGTGGCCGACCGCCGATGTCTCCGCCCATGGCACCGTGCAGCGTCCGCTCGTGGACGTCCCGTTCCACCGGCGGTTGCTGCTGGCCTGGAACACAGCATCGGTTCCGCCCGAGCTCGCCGACGCGGCGTGCGAGCGTCTGCTGGCTGCCTATCTGTCGCTGGTGCGGCAGCGGCCGCAGTATCTGACCTGGTGGGAGAACGGGGGAGAGGGATTCGCCCTCGGCGAGCGCATGTGACCGGCCGGGCCACGGGTTCCCATGCCCTATAGCTCCGCAGTTATATCCCAGATGAAGTCACGTCAGGGACATGTCACCTGTTGAACACTTCGCGTCAACGTCCAAGGACGTCGTCACCCCACGACGAGCGAAGGAATCACCCCATCATGTCCCGTCCTTTCCTTGCCCTTTCCGCGATGGTCGCCGCCGGCGTCATCACCACGGGTGCGATGGCCATACCCGCGCACTCGCAGACCGATGCAGTGCAGCACAGAACCTCCGTCCGCGACACGGCGATATCCCAGGCCAAGGCGAACGTGACCCGGCACGCCGACACCTTCGGGTTCGGCGCGGGCCAGACGCTCCACGTGAAGGACGTCGTGATCGACGCCGACGGCACCCAGCACGTCCGCTTCGAACGGACCTACCGCGGCCTCCCCGTCGTCGGCGGCGACTTCGTCGTCCACCAGAAGGCCGACGGCTCGCTCAAGGGATCCACCCGCGCCAAGGCCCACAAGGTGGCGCTCAAGTCCGTCACTCCCGCCGTCGACGCCAAGGGCAGCGCGGCCAGCGCCCTGAAGCGCTCGCACGGATTGGTGCACAACGCCAAGTCCACCCCCGAGCTGATCGTGTGGGCCGCCGACGGCACCCCCCGCCTGGCCTGGCGCACCACCGTGCAGGGCCTCGGCGACAGGGGCCAGCCGCACGGCGAGGTCTTCGTCACCGACGCCACCACCGGCGCGGCGATCGAGAACTACGACGCCGAGCGCGAAGCGACCGGCACCGGCCACTCCGAGTACACCGGTGACGTCAGCATCGACACCACCCAGCAGGCCGACGGCACCTTCGCCCTGATCGACCCGGTGCGCGGCCACATCACCAAGGACGCGCACAACCTCTCGTCCTCATCCGTGAAAAGCTCCTCCGGCACCCTGTTCACCGACGCCGACAACATCTGGGGCGACGGCAAGAAGTTCTCCACCGACCGAGCCACCGCCGCCGTCGACGCGCACGCCAACACCGCGGAGACGTTCGACTACTACAAGACGACCTTCGGCCGCAACGGCATCAAGAACGATGGCCGCGGCGCCACCGTCTTCGTCCACGTCGGCACCAACTGGGACAACGCCCAGTGGTCGGACTCCTGCTTCTGCATGATGACCGGCGACGGTGACGGCACCACCGACCCCGAACAGGTCGACCTCGACACCATGGGCCACGAGATGACCCACGGCGTCACCTCGGCCACCGCCAACCTGCGCTACAGCGGTGAGTCCGGCGGCCTGAACGAGGCCACCAGCGACATCCTCGGCACCATGGTCGAGTGGTACGCCAACAACCCGGTCGACACCCCCGACTACCTCTTCAGCGACCAGTCCACCCCGCCGTGGCTGCGCCGCTTCGACAAACCGTCCCTGGACGGCCACTCCGCCGACTGCTGGTCGAAGTCGGTCGGCCGGCTCGACGTGCACTACTCCTCGGGCGTCGGCAACCACTGGTTCTACCTCGCGAGCGAGGGCAGCGGCGCCAAGACCATCAACGGCGTCTCCTACAACAGCCCTACCTGCAACGGCTCCACCGTCACCGGTATCGGCAACCAGAAGGCCTCCGCCATCTGGTACCGGGCGCTGACCGTCTACATGACCTCCACCACGGACTACAAGGGCGCCCGTACCGCGACTCTGAACGCGGCGAAGGACCTCTACGGCGCCACCAGCCCCGAGTACGCCACCGTGGCTGCGGCCTGGAGCGCGGTCAACGTCCTCTGACCCACCGACGAACCGCCTGATCCGTTGGAGCCGGCCCGGACGACGAGGACCCCCAGCCGTCGCCCGGGCCCCGGCGTTTCCGGCGGGGCGGGGCGATACGTGCGGTCGCGAACAGGTTCGCGCGAGCCGGCCGGTCATGCGCCACGCCGACGCGTCCGGCCTTTCGCCGCCACTGGCCGTCAGGCCGGGCGGACCACACTGTGGATGATCGAGTCGCCGCCGTAGTAGATGGATTCCTCGCGGACGTAGGCACCGGGCTTCGGGGCGTGGATCATCATGCCGTTGCCGATGTAGATACCGACGTGGCTGATGTCGTCGTAGAAGAAGATGAGGTCGCCGGGCTGGGCGTCGGTCAGGGACACCGTCGTGCCCACGTTCACCTGGTCGTAGGTGGTGCGCGGCAGGGAGACGCCGGCGGCCTTCCAGGCGGCCTGGGTGAGTCCGGAGCAGTCGTAGGAGCCGGGCCCGGTCGCACCCCAAACGTACGGCTTGCCGATCTGCGCGCGGGCGAAGGCGAGCGCTTTTGCGGCCTTGGTGGCGTACGTGGAGCCCGATGAGGAGGTGGAGGTACCCGAACCCGAGGTCGAGCCCGAACCCGAGGTCGACCCCGAAGACGCACTCTGCTGCTTCGCCGCCTGCGCGGCCGCGGCCTGCTGCTTGGCGAGCTCCGCCGCCTTCCGCGCCGCCTCCTCCTGCTTCTGCTTCTCGATCGCCGCGAGGCGTGCCTTCTCCTCCGCAGTCAGCTTGGACAGCAGTTCCCGCGCGGTGGACAGCTTCTTCTGGATGGTGGACTTGGCCGTCTTGAGGTCGTTCTGCGACTGAGTCAGCGTATGGAGGCTCTTGATGGCCTTCTGTCGCGCCTTCAGGGTCGCGGACTGCTCGGTGACGTAGTCGTCGACCGCGCCCTTCTGGCGCGAGGTCAGCCGGTTCATCAGCTGCGTCTGGTCGAAGTAGTCCTGCGGGGAGTTCGAGAGCAGGAAGGTCGCGGTGTCGGAGGTGACGGCCCCGGTCCGGTACTGGGCGGCGGCGATCGAACCCAGTTCCTCACGCGCCTTGTTGAGCTTGGCCGTGCGCTTGGCCACGTCGTCGAGCAGGGTGTCGACGCGCTGGCGCTCCTTCGCGGTCTTCTCCTTGGCCGCGTCGTACTTCTCGGTCGCCGACTCGGCCTGACGGTACAGGTCGTCGACCTTCGTCCGGACCTCTTCGAGGCTCGGCTTGTCGTCGGCGGAGGGGGTGGCATTGGCGGTCTGGGACAGCAGAGCCACGGAGGTGAGGGCTGCCGTGGCGAGGACAGGGGTGCGTATGCCGACTACGCGCGGACCCGTGGGGCGCGACTTGCGGTGTGACGCCAAGGGTGGCGACTCCTTCCATGTTCCGCCTACCGAGTTAGCTGTCGGGTTCGGGCGGGTGGTTCGGAAGGGTTGCCCTACGACCCTTTCCCCGGAAGGGAGTTGGGTCGATTCACCCCAAGGTCGGTGGGTCCCCGGCTCCGGCTGCCGCTCTGGCGCGCCGGACTCGGCGGAGGTCGCACGGCCCGGCGACGTTCGCCGGTGGGGGTCGGGCGGCCTGACGGGAACGCTAGCCAACTCGTGCGGCCCCTGTGAAGGTTGGTGGGTGATATGCCCGATACATTTTCGTGACCTTTTCTCGGTGGCGTCGCCGAGTACAGTCAATCTGCCGTGATGTGGGTTGAGCTGTCCAGAATTGCGACGCCCGTGCATGTCTCCCCGCGTCCGGACGAGGGCTGCTTCGCGTCCCGGCCGGACGATTGCGGTCCGTGACCGGGCTGTGGTTGACGGTAAGGAGGTGGCGAGCGGTCGCGTTCCCAGCGGGCATGCACCGCAGGCAGTGCGCTCTTGTGGTGCGGGGCACAGGGGCAAGCAGGTGCCGGCACTGTGTCCGTGACTGTTGCGAGTGTTGCCGCAACACCTCACGGTGCACCAGTGCTGACCTGCGGATCGGGAGCGTTGCGGGCTGTCAGGTGGGATGGCAACGGGCTCGGGGTGTTGCCGGTTTGTCGATTGCCTGGCGCAACGGATTCACCAGTCGTCATTGTGTGGCTCATCGCTATGCGGGCCCATCCGCGGGCGCGCTGTCCCCGCCGGCGTCCGGCGGGACGAGGAAGGGATGGTTCGATGGATCGCTCGCTTGTGTCGGTGAGGGCGGCGCTGGTGCTGTTACTCGCCGCGCTGGCCGGTGTGAGCGCCGGCCTGCTGTCGGTGCTGGCCGGAAACGGGATCGCGGGCGCCGCGCTCGTCGGGCTCACTGCCGCGGGTGGGGCCACGCCGGTGTTCAACCAGGCGATCACCCCGGACGCCACCCCCATCAGGCCGGCCGTCCGTGGGGCGGAAGCGAAGGGCGGTGGCACGCGTGGGTGAGCTGCGCCCTCTCGCCCAGGACCTGACACCGGAATCCCGTGCGCTGGCCATGGCGCTGCGGGAGCTGTTCGAAGGCCTGGAAGTCTCGGTCCGCCGCTATGCGGCCCGCCGCGTGCGCGACGCCGGCACCTTCTCCCGCTACCTCAGCGGCACGCGCGTCCCGCCATGGGAAGTGGTGATGGACCTGTTCACCGACGTCGCCGAGCACCGCGGCATGGCCGCCACCCCAGACGCCATCGAACTGGTCCGCCGCCTTCACCGGGCAGCCGTCGAAACCAGCACCTCACCTCGCCACGCGGTCGAAGTGCTCGAGCAGCAGCTTGCCGAAGCGGACCGCGACTCACGCCGCTCCACCGCCCGCGGCGACGCACTGAGCGACGCGCTGCTGGACCGCAAACACCGCATCGCCGACCTGGAAGTGCGTCTGAACCAGCTGGAAGCCGAATGGAGCGCGGAACGCGAACGAGCTGAACGCCTGGCCGCAGCCAATCCAGACGTCACCGAGCTACTTCATGAATGCGACCAGCTGCAGGACGAAGTCACCCGCCTGTCCGCCCAGCTCCACGAAGCGCAAAAACAGCGCGACGAAGCAGAACAGCGTTGCACTCTGCTGGAACGGCAGCTTGAAGCGGTCGAACAGGTCCAGCCCGTCGCCGCCGTGCCCCCGACGGTCTCGCGGGCCATGCCCAAGGTCCTCATCGTCGACGATCAGCCGGACAATCTGATGGCCATGACCGCCGTCCTGTGCACCCTCGACCAGGAGTTGGTCGCCGTCTCCTCTGGCCGCGAAGCCCTCAAAGCCCTCCTCGACCACGATGACTTCGCCGTGATCATCATGGACGTCCAGATGCCCGATATGGATGGCTACGAGACCGCCGCCCACATCAAACGACGCCCTCGCACCCACGACGTCCCCATCATCTTCCTCACTGCCATGGGCACCGACCCCGAACACTCTGCCCGCGGTTACGCCGCCGGCGCGGTCGACTACATCGGCAAGCCCTTCGATCCCTGGGTCCTGCGCGCCAAAGTCGCGGTTTTCACCGGCATCTACCTCGAACAACGGCGCCTCGCCGGAGACCAGTGACCACAACGCCGCAGTGATGGCAAGCGACTCGCGCCCTAGGCAGTGATCTGGATGTCGGGCCTGCCGACCTGCCGTTCCCCTTCGCCGGGTTCTGGGTTGGAATCAGGAGTCCGACGGGGTCTTGTAGAGCCGCACAGTGGCGGCGATTCTCCGTAGGGTCGCGTCCGGTACCTCGTCGGACACGTTCTTGGCGCCGAAGAACGACCAAGAGACCAGACCCCCGGCAGAGTTCTTGAAGGCAAAGGTCCATGCCTTGCCGTCCGTGGCGCACTTTTTCGATTTCTTCACGCCCACGGACCAGGCAGTACCCAGACTGCCCTTGAGGCCGGAGTTCGTGGTGAACGTCTCGACGGTGCCGGTCTTCACCTTCGTCTTGTCCGGCTGGGTGTACGCCCCGTACACCCAGGTCTTCGGGTCGGAACCGGCGATCTCCTGAGTGCTTCGGTAACCGCTGTTGCCCCTCGTACCCACCTGGGCCAGAGGTACGTCCTCCAGTGCGCCGTCCCGGTCCTCGTCGGAGGAACACCACTTCTTCTGCAGCATCGCGACATTGCGTATGGCGATGAGTGGTTTGTCGTCCGGGTCCCCGTCCTTGGAGACATAGGTGACCCAGCTGGGAGACTGGATCTCCCATTGGGGCGGGACGTCCAACGCAATTCCCTGAGTCGGATTCGTCACGACCTTCCAGCCCTTGATCGTGGCGGTCCGGGTGTCGGGTCCTCGGGGGTTGGCGGAACTCTGCGACGATGATGCGGTGTCGGTCGGCTTCGGGTCGGGCCCGTCGTGCTTGTGGCCGCGGAGCACAAGGAATCCGGTGACTCCTGCCGCGAGCACGGCGGCCGCCGCAGTGATGACGGCGACGAGTGCGGTCCGGTTCCGGCCGCCACCCGTCGGCGGGGGCACGGGTGGGCCGGCGGTCGGCTGCGTGGGCATCTGCCAGTGCTGGGGCTGCTGGTAGGGGTTCGGCTGGAACGGGCCGGGACCGGGCTGCTGGTACGGGTTCGACTGATCTCCGACCGGGGGCTGCTGCGGATTCTGTCCGCCCCTCGGCGACTGCTCTCCTGGCCACATGCGCCGTAACGATACGGCAGCCGCTTCCGCGGGAGCGGCGGAGGGCAACCGGGAGGTACCGAGTTTGCCGAGTGGCGTCATTCGTGCTGGTTGATGGCCGTAGGCCTTGGAAAAGGTGCGCAGGACCGGCAGGTTGGGGTGTGCGTCCAGGAGGGGTATGCGTCGAACGTGCGCCAGGCGGCTCAGTCCCGTCCGCCGTGCCAGCGGACAGCGACGGCACCGGCGAAGTCGCCTGCGTGGGCGAATCCCCCGAGCACCATCAGGTCGCCGTCCTCCACCTGCCGGGAGCTGATCGCGCGGTCCAAGGTGATCGGGATCGCCGCTCCGAACAGATTCCCATATGCGTCGAAGGTGTTCAGGTGTCGTTCGGCCGGCAGTTGCAGCGCCTCTCGCCAATTCCGCAGGAAGGTGCGGTTGGGCTGGTTGGTGATGAGGGCGTCGATGTCGGTGGTCGCCACGCCGAGCCGCCGGCACAGATCCGTGACCACCTCGGGGACGAGACGGTTCCCGCGTGCCAGAACCTTGGCGACACTGGCGTCGGTGAACCCGATCCGCAACTGGGACTCTCCCGGCTCCCAGTACTTGCGACCGTCGTCGACCGCCAGGGTCATGTCCCCGGCGTACTCGCCGATGTGCCGGGTCTCCACGTCGAGGACCGGCGACTGCGCCGACGTCGTCACGAACGCCACACCGCACCCGTCGCCCGGGATCGCCGCCTGGGCGAGTTTGCGCACCTGGGACTGGGTGAACCATTGCCCCGCCGCGCTTTGCGCGTTGCATATCAGCGCGGTCTTCGCATCGGTGGAGGTGAGGAGCTGCCGGGCCATCTTCACCATGTACACGAAGGACGCGCAGCCCGCGTTGGCCACGTCGACGAGCCACTCCGGGTGCAGGCCCAGCCGACGCGCCACCTCGGTTCCGGCGCCCACGAACGGCAGGTCCGGCAACTGACTGTGTACCAACAGCACGTCGACGCCCCGGATCTCAGCCCCGCCGTGCCGTTCGATCAGGGGCTGCACGGCGCGCTCGACCATGTCCGCGTTGGTCTCGTCCACGGCCACGTGGTGCCGTAACGGCGGGACCTTGAACATGGGGTGGTTGCGGAGCTTGTCCTCGGCTCCGGGGAAGTCCGTGTAGAACTCCGCGGGGACCGGCTCGCCGGGCAGGTAGCTCGCGACGTCGGTGAGGCTGACCGTGGTCACTGCGCCTCCGCCCTCGCCGGAGTCACGCTGACCGGCAGGCCGCCCCGGTGCCGGTGTTCCAGGATGGCCTTGAGGTTGTGCATCTCCACGGTGTGCCCTGCGTAGAAGAGGTCCCAGTAGTCGCCCACCCAGGGCCGGTCCGGGCGGGGCGCCAGGTCGGGGTGCGGGTTGTCGTCGTAGTAGGGGTGCCGGCAGTTGGTCCAGGTGATCACCGAACCCGGCTTGTCGAGCACCAGTCGGGCCGGGACGACACGCATCAGGTAGATCATCCACAGCTTCTCGCCCTGGTCCCAGGAGCAGTGGTAGTCCACGGTCATGGCCTCGGGGTTCGCGAGCACCTTGCAGTAGATCCTGGTGTCGTCCTCGAGCCGGTCGTGACCCACCCACAGCCCCGGTGTGCCGGTCGGCGCGAAGTCCCGCAGGCTGCACGTCCACTCCTCCAGGTGGTGCCCCTGGCGCAGATAGTCGTAGGCCGCCTCCGGGGGGCAGTCGACGTACTCGTGGAGGGTGCAGTACTGCCCGTAGACCTGATGGTGGGGGTAGACCGCGTGGGTGAGCTCCATGCAGTGGGCGGTCAGTTCCTCCTTGCCGGCGTTCTCGATCCGGACCAGGCCGGGGATGTCAGCCAACGTGGACGACTCCTCGCTCATCTGAACCCTCCTTGCTCTTGGTGGCTTCGGTGAAGGACTGGAAGGGAAGGAACGGGGGGATCTCCCGTGGGTCGCAGGCCACCGCGACGAACGCCGGGCCGTCGCCCGCATTGCTGCGCAGCAGTGCCGTACGCAGGTGCGCCGCGTCGGTGGCTTCCGTGGCCTGCAAGGACGGGAAGGCGGCGGTCACTCCGGCGGCGAGGTCGGTCCGGGTGAACAGGTCGTCGCTGCGCACGCCGCCCTGGAGGAACTCCTCCCGTAGTGCGCACATGGCGTGGGCGTTGTTGTTGAAGATCACGAACGTCACGGGTGCGGCGTACTCCACGGCGGTGTGCACTTCCATCCCGTGCATGAAGAAGGCCCCGTCGCCGGCGAGGACGTAAGTGCGCCGGCCGGTGGCGAGCGCGGCGCCGATGCCGGCACCGAAGGTGTAGCCCATGCCGCCCATGCCGACCGCCACCACGAAGCGGCCGTGGCGCGGTGCCGGGAGGAGATGGACCGCGCTGGCCCCTGCGTTGCCGGCGTCCACGAAGACGTGCGCGTCCTGGGGGAGTGCCGCCGCCACCGCGGCGACCGCCTGGGCATGGGGGACGGTTCGCTCCCGGGCGTGGAAGAGCGGGCCCGGCATGGGTGTGGGAAGGGGGCCCGCGTGCGGCGGGCAGGGACGTGGGTGTGACGGCAGGCGGGCGGTGACCGCGCGCAGCGCGTCCCGCAGGTTCCCACCCAGTGCGGTGCCTGCCACGAACGGCGGTTCGGGGCCGAGGCAGACGACGTCGGTGGCGGCCAGGGCCCGGTCGAGGCCGCCGCGTGCCAGGAGCGGCAGTCGGGTACCGACCAGCAGGCACAGGTCGGCCCGACGCAGACAGTCTTCGACGTTGGCGTGGCCCATCACCCCGGCCACGCCCGCGAACCGGGGATCACGGTTGTCGAAGACGTCCTTGGCGTCCGGGGTGACCGCCACCCATGCCCCGAGGCACCGGGCCAGTTCGGCCAGATCCGCACGCGCGTCGGCGGCGGCGACATCCTCACCGGCGATGACGAGGACGCGACCGGCCCCGCGAAGGGCGTCCGACACGGCGGTCACGGCGGCTGTGTCCAGCCGCGCCGCGGATGCCGTCGCGGGGCCGCCCGGTGCCGGGGCCGTGTCGCGGGCGGGCACCTTGATGCGCGCCTGCTGCACGTCCTTGGGCAGCAACAGCACGGCCGGTCCGCGTGGATCGGCCTGTGCCGCCGCGACTGCCCGGGGCAGCAACTCCGGGAGCGCGTCCGCGTCATCGACCCGGGCGCAGAACCGGGACACGGGTGCGAAGACCTCCCGTGCGTCGAAGGAGCCGGCCTTGCCGCTGGAGTCCTGGAACGCCCCGTGCCCTTCCTGGCCGGTCGGCGGCTGGCCCACCAGGGCCAGCACGGGTACCCGGGAGGCGTACGCTTCCGCCAGACCCGGTACGAGATTCATCGCCCCACCGCCCGAGGTGGCGGCAACAACGCCGAGGCGCCTGGTGGTACGCGCGTATCCGTCGGCCATGGTGACGGCGGAGAACTCGTGTTTGGCGACGACGCCACGGACGGCGCCGCCGCGGTGCACGGCGTCGTACAGGTCCTCGATGTTCGCGCCGCCGACGCCGAACACGTGGGTGACGCCGGCCCTGGCGAGTTCCCCGGCCAGATAGTCGACCAGGCGTACCGTTTCCGCCTCGCGTAATTCCGAGGTCGTGGTGGTCATGCGGGGCTCCCCTCCCGCTCGTGGTGCCGGTCGATGAGGCCGGATGGCGAGGTGACCTGAAAGCGGTGCCGGTATTCCTTGGGGGTGAGTCCCAGGGTTCGTCCGAAGGAGCGGAAGAACGTCTCGGGAGCGGCGAATCCGCAGCGGCCGGCTATCTGGCCGATCGTCAGGTCCGTGGTCTCCAGCAGTTCGCGTGCGCGGGCGATACGCGTTCGCTCGACGTACTGGCCGGGCGTCGTGCCCACCTCGCGCCGGAAGACCCGGGCGAAGTTGCGCTGACTCATGTTGGCCTGCCGCGCGATCTCGGCCACGGGCAGCGGGTTGTCCAGGTTGTCCAGAATCCACTCCTGTGCCGCCCGGATCGGCGGATGGTCGGCCAACTGGGCGTCGAGGACGGCGCTGTACTGGGACTGTCCTCCGTGCCGCTTGAGGAACAGCACCAGAAACCGTGCCGTCTCCAGCGCGAGCGCGGCACCGTGATCGGCCTCCACCAGAGCCAGTGCCATGTCGATGCCCGTCGACACGCCCGCGGAGGTCACGAAGGGGCCGTCCCAGACGAAGATCGGTTCGGCGTCCACCGTGACCTCCGGATAGCGGCAGGCCATCGCCTCGCTGTACGCCCAGTGCGTGGTGGCGCGTCTGCCGTCGAGGAGGCCCGCCTCGGCCAGCAGAAAGGATCCGCCGCATACGGAGGCGACTCTGCGCGACCGGGCCGCTGCCCGGCCGATCCAGGACACGAGCCCCTGGTCCTGGAGGGCGTTGTCGAGACTCCATCCGCCCGGCACGAGGAGCGTGTCGATCGGTCCCTGCCCCGCCCCCAGTGGCGAGGCCCCTATCACCACTCCCGAACTCATGCGCACCAGTGGTGCGTCGGCGGAGACGAAGTCGGTCCGGTAGGGGGTGCCCGAAGGGCCCAGGAGCCGGTTCGCGGTATCGAACACTTCAATCGGTCCGGTGACGTCCAGGGCCATCGCGCCCGTGTACACCACCACAACAACACGTCGCTCCAACACGGTCACAGCCTGTATCGGATATGGCACTGGCTGCAATGACAGATTATTGACGTATCCGGCCAACCAGCCTGCTCGGGCGGGAAGGAAGGGGCGCCGGCAAGGCAGTTCGTGCGTCCGAGCGGACAGTGGTGGTGAGGCAGCTCACAGGGCGTCGGTGCGGCTGCGCGCTGCACCGACGCCCTCACCTCCGGATCACGTCCGGCTACGAGGCCTCCCGTCGCCGCGGGTCATTCGGCTGCGGCGAGCAGCCGTGCCTCGCCCTCCTCGTACAGCCGCAGGCTCTCGCGGCTGTCGGCGGCGCGGCGCCGGTGGTCCAGGCGGCTGCCGAGCCAGCCCGCCAGGTAGCCGAACGGGATGGAGACCAGTCCGGTGGACTGCATGGGGAACCAGTCGAAGTCCGAGTTCGGGAAGACTGCGGCCGGCGTGCCTGAGACGGCCTTGGAGAAGACCATCAGCACCAGCGCACAGGCCGTACCGCCGTAGAGACTCGCGAGCAGGCCGGTGCGCGTGAAGCCTCGCCAGAACAGGGAGTAGGTCAACGCGGGGGCCACGGCCGAGGCCCCGATGCAGATCGCCAGCGTGGTCAGGACGGCGACGTCCCAGTTCTGGACCAGGGTGGAGAGCGTGATGGCAACGACTCCCACGGCCACGCTCGTCCACGCCGCCACCGTCATCTCCGTACGCGGCGCCGCCCGTCCCCGCCGCACGGTGTGGGCGAACAGGTCGTGGGCGAGCGACGAGGCCGCGGCCAGGGTCATTCCCGCGACCGAGGACAGCAGGGTGATGAACACCGTGCCTGCCATGGCCGCGTAGAGAATCGTCGTGCCCACGGAGCCGGCGCCGCTGCCGAGCGCCCGGGACAGCATGAGCACCGACGTCCTGCCGTGCGGGTCGGCCGCGGTGATGTACTGCGATCCCACCAGCGCGGCCGCACCCGTACCCATGATGATCACGAGCAGGCAGAACGTGGTGACCGTGCCGACCGCCCACGACATGGAGCGGCGCACGGCGGGCACGTCCCGCGCCGAGTACAGGCGCATCGTGATGTGCGGCAGGCAGGCAGCGCCGAGGATCACGGTGATCTGGAGACTGGCGAAGTCCAGCCGGTCACCCGCCGAGGTGCCCAGTTGCAGCCCCTGCTGGAGGAAGGCGGGGCCCGCTCCGCTGCCGCGCCGGGCGGCCCGGAGCACGTCGTCGGGGCTCCAGTCGAAGCGGTTCAGGACCAGGGCGGCGACGGTGACGCTGGTGCCCAGCAGGAGCACGATCTTGATCATCTGGATGAGCGCGGTGCCCCGCATGCCGCCGATCGCCGCGTAAATGATCATCAGGCTGCCGACGAGGACGATGCACGTCGTCCTGGCGCCGGCCTCGTGCGGGATGCCCAGGATGAAGGTGAGCAGCGACCCGGCTCCGGAGAGCTGGACGACCAGGAAGGGAAGGGTCGCGCTGAGCGTCACCAGACAGGAGGCGATCCGGACCGCCCGCCCCGGCATGTTGCGGGCCAGGACGTCGCCCATGGTGAAGCTGCCGGCGTTGCGCAGCGGTTCGGCCAGCAGGAACATCAGCAGCACCAGCGACAGGGCGGTGCTGACCGCCAGGACGTAACCGTCGTATCCGGCGAGCGCGATGATGCCGGTGGTGCTCAGCACCGTGGCCGCCGAGATGTAGTCGCCCGCGATCGCCAGGCCGTTCTTGAGGGGGGTGAGCGAGAGGTAGCCGGTGTAGAAGTTCGTCAGGTCGTCGCGGTCCGGTCCCGCCATGACGCACATCAGCAGGGTGAGGGTGACCAGGGTGGTGAACAGGACCAGGACCAGAGCCTGTGTCCCCGTGCCGAAGTCGTTCATCTCGCCACCCCGGCTTCCCGGCCCGGCCGCCGCACCGCCCGCTCCCGCACGGCCTGCGCCAGCGGGTCCACGGAGCGTCGCGCGCTGCGTCCGTACCAGAGGACCGCCGCGAAGGTGACGACGAGCTGGAGGACGCCCAGGGCCATGCCCAGGCTCAGCTCACCGGCGATCCTGGACCCCATCAGGTCCGGCGCGAAGCAGGACAGCACGACGTACACCACGAAGGAGCCGAGCGCGGTGAGCGTGGAGACCCGGCGGAGCGTGCGGTAGGCCGAGCGCAGGGCGGTGAGGTCGCCGCCGTGCCGCTGGGTCTCGGGCCCGTACGGTTCGTGCCCGGGTGCCTGCCCGAACGGGTCGTACGAAGAGGCGTCGTATCCGTACCGGTTGTCCTGCGGGACGTCGTGTCCGTACGACTCCTGCCACGGATCCCGCCCGTACGGCGCGCGCCGAGGGGAGTGGCCATAGGGGTCGGTCTGCGGCTGCGGCCATCCCGGCGGTGCTGGTGGCGGGTGCGGGTACGAGTTGTCGTCGGGGTGTGTCATCGCATGGCCTTCCGGTACGGCTCGGATGCGTGGGAGGTGGGCGGTGAAACCCGGGTGGGGCGGCGCACGATACCGACTGGTTGGAATGCCTGATAAGCCTGCCGAGCGTCACGTTTCGGGTTCGATGCGGCATCCGGTCGACAGCGATCGCTCGATGAGCGACGACCACCCCGGACCGTAGGCCCCTGGACGTACGATGACTTGTGGGGAATGTCACACTCGCACGCGTACCTACTGGTCGGTATGGTCACGGGGAGCCGCGAACGACAGGAGGCGCGATGTCCGCGACCAACCGCCAGATCCGTCTGGCAGCCCGCCCCGTGGGCGAAGTGAAACCCGAAGACTGGGAGCACCGTAGCGAACCCCTCGAGGAACCGGGCCCGGGCCGGTTCACCGGCCAGACGCGCGTCATCTCCCTGGATCCGGCCATGCGGGGCTGGCTGGACGACCGCCCCTCCTACGTGCCGCCGGTGGGCATCGGCGAGGTGATGCGCGCCGGATCGGTCGTCGAGGTCACCGCATCCGACCACCCCGACTTCCAGCCGGGTGATCACGTGGTCGGTATGTTCGGCGTCCAGGAGTACGTGGTCTCCGACGGCCGGGGCGCCATGAAGATCGACACCTCGCTCGCCCCGCCGTCGACGTATCTCGGCGCGCTGGGCATGCCCGGCATGACCGCCTACTTCGGCCTGCTGGACGTCGGGGCGCTGAAGGACGGTGAGACCGTCGTGGTGTCCGGGGCCGCCGGCGCGGTCGGCACCATCGCGGGTCAGATCGCCAAGGCCAAGGGCTGCCGGGTCGTGGGCATCGCCGGAGGGCCGGAGAAGTGCGCGTTGCTCACCGACGAACTGGGATTCGACGCGGCGATCGACTACCGCGCCGACGACGTCAAAAAGGCGCTGCGCGAGCACGCCCCCGACGGCATCGACGTCTACTTCGACAACGTCGGCGGGGACATCCTCGACGCCGCGCTGACCCGGTTGGCGATGCACGCGCGCGTCGTCGTCTGCGGTGCGATCAGCCAGTACAACAACACCACGCCGGTCAAGGGCCCCTCCAACTACCTCTCGCTGCTGGTGCGGCGCGCCCGGATGGAGGGCTTCGTCGTCTTTGACTACGCCAAGCGCTACGCGCAGGCAGCGCAGGAGATCTCCGCCTGGATCGGCGCCGGCCGCATCAAGGTCAAGGAACATGTGGTGAGGGGAACCGTGGACGACTTCCCCGAGACGTTGCAGATGCTCTTCCGTGGCGAGAACGTCGGCAAGCTCGTGCTGGAGCTGTCATGACCACCGCCGAGAGCGGGGCCGCCGCCCCGCGGGGAGAACAGAGCGACGGCGGCGCGCTCCAGGGAAAGGTGGCGATCGTCACCGGCGCTGCCAGCGGGCTGGGCCGGGCCACGGCGCTGGCACTGGCGAGGGCGGGGGCGCAGGTGGTCGTCGCGGACCTCGACGCGCGCGGCGGCCGGGAAGTGGCCGACATGGTCGGTGGCCACTTCCGCGCCTGTGACGTCTCCGACCTCGACGCCAACCGCGCGCTGGTGGAGTTCACCCAGGAAATGTACGGCGGTGTCGACATCGCGCTGCTCAACGCGGGCGTGGCGACCGGATGTGGCGTCGGCGAGGATTTCGACCCGGCGCGCTACCACCGGGCGATGGGGGCCAACCTCGACGGCGTGGTCTTCGGCACCCACGCCGTGCTGCCCGCGCTGCGGGCCCGCGGCGGAGGATCGATCGTGGCGACCGCGTCTTTGGCGGGCCTGGCGGCGGTGCCGCTCGATCCGCTGTATGCGGCCAACAAGCACGCGGTCGTGGGACTCGCACGCTCCCTGGGGCCGGCTCTCGCGCCGGAGAACGTGCGCTTCAACGCGGTCTGCCCGGGGTTCGCCGAGTCGCGGATCATCGACCACCTGCGCGGCATGCTCTCCGAGCAGGGTCTGCCGGTCATCCCGGCCGAGACCGTCGCCGACACGGTGCTGCGGATCGTCACGGGTGACGGCACGGGGGAGTGCTGGTTCATTCAGGTCGGCCGCGAACCGGAGCCGTTCCGCTTCCGCAACGTCCCCGGCCCGGGCAAGCCCGTCGGCGTCTGAGACGTTTCCGGGTGGGCCCGGAGAACGACCGGGCCCACCCCCGCCGCGAGGAATCGCCCGCAAGAGCTCCAGTAGCTGGGATCCCTCACGAAAGCTGCATCTCTCCACAGTCTTGAGTGACTCCAGGGAAGGCGTACCATCGAAGGAGATGGCAATGCTCTCCACGACCTCCCTTCGAAGGTGTGTCCGCATGGACCGCGCAGTCACCCGAGAACCCTGCCAGGGCGGAACGGCTGCTGACACGGCTGTCCCTCGCTCTTTCGAGAGGGGGATCTGGTCTCTGCCGTGGACGCCGGCCGCGTGTGGTCTGGCGAGGACGGCCGTGCGCAACGTACTGCCCCGATGGGGTCTCGATGATCTCGTCCCGGCCGCCGAACTGCTGGTGAGCGAGCTCGTATGCAACGCGCTGCGGCACGGCGCAGGCCCGCTGGGGCTCACCCTTGAGCGGGTGCCCGACGTACGCTGCTCGGTCAGCGACGGTTCTTCGAAACCACCGCGCCCCACCGACGCCGGCCCCGAGGACGAGGGCGGCCGCGGACTGGCACTCGTGGACATGCTGGCCGCACGGTGGGGCTGTGAGCGCGGGCTGCCCGCGGGCAAGACCGTGTGGTTCGAGCTTTCCACCGAGGCGGACACACCGGGGCCGGACGAAACGGAAGCCCCGGACAGGCAGAACGCACCGTGGAGGGACGGTTGCGTCCCGGACGGCCTGGTCACACCGGACGGCGACTGGAAGGACGAGGCCGCATGACACCTGCGACGACAGGCGAGGAACCGATGGCGCTGGCCGCGGCGCGACTGCGCACGTCGGGCATGCGGGTGACCGCCCAGCGCATGGCCATGCTGATGGCGGTCTCCGAGTCGGCCGGCCACCTCGACGCCGACGCCTTGCGCGAGCGCGCTCAGCGGGTCACGGGCAGCCTGTCCCTGCAGGCCACCTACAACGTGCTGCGCGCCCTCACGGACGCCGGTCTGGTCCGGTGCACCCAGATCCCCGGTCATCCGGCCCGCTACGAGATCGACCACCACGACAACCACCACCATTTCGTGTGCCGCCGCTGCGGCGCCATCCGTGACGTCGAGTGCACGGTGGGTGCGGCTCCCTGCCTCGAGGCACAACTGCCGGCGGAGTACGCCATCCAGGAAGCCGCCGTGACGTTCTGGGGCCTGTGCCCCGACTGCCGGGCAGCCGCTCCGGCGTCCTGACGGAGCCGGACCCCTCCCGCACATCCTCGCGGGCCACCAGGGCGGCCCCGGACGGGCGGGCCGCAGGTGGGGCCGGGCAGCTCCTCGGTCGCCGTGGTGATGCGGGCGATGAGTGAGCGGATCGAGCGGCCTCGGTACACGGCCGGTCCGAACTCCTGGCGTGTGTCCACCGTTGCCCGAAGCGCATCCGCCTCGGAGTGGGCGAGGCTGACGATCTGCGCGGAGCCGGACGGGTCTCATCGGGTGGCACGAGAACTCGGAGACGGTGGCTCGGAAGATCGCGGACGAGGTGTGCGGCATCCTGTCCCATCTGCCGGCGCCTCCCCGTTGAGTGCCTGGCGCCGACGGTGGCACGGCCCATGGTGCGCCGCCTTTCCTGTCGGCGACGTGCGGGTCAGCCGAGGCCTTCGGCTCCCCCCGGGGTGGCTCCTGCCGCCGCTGCCCGTCGATGCGGTGTCTCTCGATCGAGGAGCGCCGGTGGGCTTGCCGGCGGCTGTCCTGACCCACTGGCACCGGGGTAAGGGCGCAATCGCGGAGTGTGACGCTGCCCAGTTCCCGAGCACAGCCGCCCGGACGTCGGATCCGCTGTCACAGTCTTTCGGCCCGCGGTGTGAGGGCGGCGCAACTGAATGTCCCACGCGGCCTAACAGGTCGGAAACCGGCCGCCACGGTGTTCGGACTAGCTTCGTGACTATGAGGGTGTGGACGCCAGTACAGTCGGCGCTCGGCAGGCTTTGCGCAGTCGGCAAGGGCGGTTTAGGCCAGGGCAGTTCGGGGCGCCGCCGCCGTGGCCGCACGTCACCCGGCCGTCGGCCGCTGCCTGGCTGGCGCAGCATCAGGGGCCGGGTGGCGGTGGTCATCACGGTCCCGATCTGCCTGCTGCTGGCGGTGGCCGGTCTCGCCGTGCACGGCCGCGCCGTGGCCCTCGGCGACGCCCGGACGACCCGTTCCGAGGTTGGCCTCAGCTTGCGCATCCAGGCCCTGGTGCATCAACTGCAACGCGAACGCGGCCTGACCAATGGTCTCCTGGGAGGCGAGGAGGAGTTCCGCTCACCGCTCACGGCCACCCGCAAACGCGTTGACACGGCGCTGCGCGGAATGCGCCACGAAAACACCGTCAAGGATGTCGTCCATCGGCACTTGCAGCACCTTGGCGACATCCGGTCCGCTACCGACACGGACACCGCAGACCGGGCCGCGACCCTGACCTTCTACACCACCGCCGTCGAGGCCCTCAACGCCGTCGACCCGGTAGCGGAGACCGCGACTGGCGCCGACCCTCAACTGCGCGACGGGCTGGGGGCGTTGCGGGAACTGGCCGCGGCGAAGGAGTCAGTCGCTCTCGAACGCGGCCTCCTCAACGGCGTGTTCGCCGAAGGCGGCTTTCACGGCCGCGAGTACCTCACGTTCACCGAGGTACGTGCCACGCGCGTCGCCGCCCTCGCCCGTTTCCGGCAGATCGCCACCGCACCCCAGCGCGCGGCCTTGAAGAACGCCTTCGGCACCGAGGACGCCCGACGAGCCACCGCCTACGAGAACCGGGCGGAAGGCGCCGACGGCGGTTCCGCGCTGCGCGCCGATGCCAGCGCCTGGTGGGATGCGATGACCGTTCTCGTCGACGATCTGTACGCCGTCCAGCAGTCGGTCGGTGACGACGTACGGGCCCGGGCCGACCGGCTCAGCCACGACGCCGAGGCGGGCCTCGCCGCCTCTCTCGGCGCAGGAATGCTGATGGCCGCCCTCGTCGCGGGCCTCGCCGCTCTTGCCTCCCGTTCCCTCACGCGCCCTCTCGGCGCGCTCGCCGAGGCCGCCCACGACGTGGCACGACACCGACTGCCCGCGACCGTCGCCCGGATCCAGCAGTCCCCGCAGGACCATGCGGAGCTCCTCCCGCCGTCGGACGTCCGGGACAACCCCGATCCACTGCCGCTGGGCGGCGCGGCGGAGATCGCCGAGGTCGCAGCGTCCCTGCACCAGGTGGAACGCACCGCTCTCCGGCTGGCTGCCCAGCAGGCCGGCCTGCGCCGCAACACCACCGAATCGCTCGCCGATCTCGGCCGCCGCAACCAGAACCTCGTGCGTCGTCAGCTCAGCCTCATCACCCGCCTGGAACGGCAGGAACTCGACCCGGACGCCCTCGCCGAGCTCTTCGAGCTCGACCACCTCGCCACCCGTATGCGGCGCAACGCCGAGAGCCTTCTGGTCCTGGCCGGGCAGAATCCGCCGCGGCCCACGGCAGCACCTGCCGACGGCCTGGAAGTCGTCCAGTCCGCCGTCGCCGAGGTGGAGCAGTACCGGCGGGTCCTGATCACCACCGTGGAGCCGGTACGGGTGCGCGGACACGCCGTCGCCGATGTCGCCCATCTCCTTGCCGAACTCATCGAGAACGGGCTGACCTTCTCGCCACCGACCGAACCGGTCGAGGTGCACGGCTGGTACGACACCGAGGACGACACTTACTGCTTCGCTGTCGTCGACCATGGCATCGGGATGTCCGAAGCAGACAAGGAACGTGCCAACGCCCGCTTCTCGGACGGCGGCGAGGAAGCTTTCCTCGCCGCGCCCACCCGGTTCCTCGGCCACCTCGTCGTCGGCCGACTCGCCCGCCGCCTCGGTGATGGCACCCAAGTCCACCTTTTCGACACCACCGGCGGCGGCCTGTCCGCACTCCTCGCCCTCCCCGGGCGCCTGCTCGCCCCCGCGGAGGGCCCCTCCGCCTCACCCCCGCCCGCCAGGCCCGCTGTCTCCTCCCTGCTCAACGGCTTCCGAGCAGGTGTCGCACGTGCCGAGGCCCGAAGCTCACAAGGAGCGTCATCGTGACCACCGCCGTCCAGAATTTCGGCTGGCTCATCTCGGAGTTCGTACGCACCGCCGACGGCGTCACCGATGCCGTCGCCGTCTCCTCCGACGGCCTGCTCATGGCCGCCTCGGACAGCCTTGGGCGAGATCGCGCCGACCATCTCGCCGCCGTCGTCTCCGGCATCACCAGCCTCGCCCAGAACGCGGCCACGGCACACGGCTTCCGCGGCATGAAACTCGTCATGATCGAAATGCTCGGGGGATTCCTCATGGTCGGCCGCATCCGCGACGGAAGCTGCCTCGGCGTCCTCGCCGCCGAGGGGTGCGACGTCGGCCTGGTCGGCTACGAGATGGCCATTCTCGCCGACCGCGCCGGAGAACTGCTCACCCCGCAGTTGGTACTCGAACTCCACTCCGCTCCCTTTGCCGCGAACTAGGTGCGGCACGCTCGGGCCCTGGCCTGGTGTTTCTCAGTGCCCCCGGCCTGCTGCGGCGCGGCCGGCACCACGGCGTGCGGCACACCGTCTCTACGTACGACGACTCCGAAGGCCGGGCGGCCGATGGCCCTCTCCGGTGATTCGGGTCCCTACGGGCAGAGCAGGAGAAGGTCTTCGCCGTGTTCCAGACCCTGGGCACCCCGTCCACGGCAGCCGTGTGGGGCTACCTCAACCAGCAGAAGGTGCCGCCGGCCCTTCATCGCCATGGGTGCGTCCGTCTGGGGCACCGACGACGACACCCCTGGACCATCGGGTGGCAGCCCGACTACGCGGCCGAGGCGCGGGTGTACGCGAAGTACTTCAGGGGCGTGAGACCGAAGGCCGAGGTTGCCGTCCTCTACCAGAACGACGACGGCAAGGACCTGCTCGGCGGGTTCAAGAAGGCCGTCGTCGGCAGCGGCATCAAGGTGGTCGCAGAGGAGAGCTACGAGGTCACCGATCCTTCTGTCTCCGCACTGTTGGCGATCCTCGCCCGCTCCGAGGCGGACGTGCTGCTGGACGTCACCACTCCGAAGTTCGACAGCCAGGCCCTGGCTGTCGATGCCAGGAACACCAGGTGGAACCCGCTGCACATCGTGAACAACGTGGCCTCGTCCGCCGCCGTGCTCCAGCCCGTCGGGTTCAAGGACGTGCAGGGCGTGGTCTCGGCGACCTGCTTCAAGGATCCCGCCGATCCGCAGTGGGCGGACGACCCCGAGATGAAGACCTACACGGACGCCACACCGGCTCGACGCCGGAAAGGATGAGCCCGGCGACCACCGGCTGATGCGCGTCGCGCCCGACGAGGAGCCGGTTGCCCGGGCAGGTCACCACCAGCATGGCGGCCTTCACCGACAGTGAACTGCCACACGTCGTGATGAACGTGTGATAGGTGACCGAGCTGCGTGTGGCCGGGCCTCCGCCACAGCTTCAGCGCGTGCTGGAGCTGACCGGAGCCGATGCAGTCGTGGATGTGCGGGCGACAGCGGAGCAGGCGGTGGCACAGCCCGCGGGGCGTCGGCTGACCGTCGAACATCCGGGTGGTACCCAAGAACCGATCGGCCACTGCCGGCCCGCCGGCTCCCCAACGCCGTGCCCTGGCTCCCGCAGGTGTCGAAGGCTCTCCTGGGGGCAGTCGGTGTTGTGCAGATCCGTGACGGGCCTGTGGGTGCCAGACGACCCCGGGCGGCACGGAAAGGAGGGCGGCACCAGGTGCGCACCGTAGGAGTGGAGGAGGAACTCCTTCTGGTCGACCCGGACAGCGGGGAGCCGAAGGCGCTCTCGGCCGCCGTGCTTGCTCATGCCGCCCAGGACGACCCCGGACAGGACGTTTTCGAGAAGGAGCTGTTCGGGCAGATGCTGGAGTTCGCCACGCACCCGCAGTCGGAGATGGCGGCCCTCGGCGCCGAGATCGTGCGCTGCCGCAAGGAGGCGGCGCGACTGGCCGGCGAGCTCGGTTGCGCGGTCGCCGCGCTCGCCACCTCTCCGCTGCCGGTCAGCCCGTCGATCAGTGTGAACGAGCGCTACCAGTGGATGGCCGAACGGTACGGGACCGCCGCCCAGGAGCAGCTGGTGTGCGGCTGCCATGTGCATGTGTCGGTGGAGTCCGACGAGGAGGCCGTGGCCGTGGTCGACCGGCTGCGTCCATGGCTTGCCGTGCTGTGCGCGCTGAGCGCCAACTCGCCGTTCTGGCAGGGCCAGGACACCGGCTACGCCGCCTACCGCAGTCGGGTGTGGGGGCGCTGGCCGTCGGCAGGGCCGACGGAGCTGTTCGGGTCTGCCGAGCGGTATCACCGGCGGGTGGCGGACATGGTGGCCACCGGGGTCATCCTGGACGAGGCGATGGCGTACTTCGACGCGCGCCCGTCCGCGCGCTATCCGACGGTGGAGATCCGGGTGGCGGATGTGTGCCTGCGAGCGGACACCGCCGTCCTCGTCGCCGCGCTGGCCCGGGCCCTGGTGGAGACGGCGACCCGCGACTGGCGGGCGGGCGGACGACCGCTCGACCACAGTGTCAGCCTGCTGAGACTGGCCGCCTGGCAGGCCGCCCGGTCGGGCCTGGACCGGGATCTGCTCGACCCTGTGACCATGCGGCCCCGGCCCGCCGCGGACGTGGTGCGCTCGTTGCTGGAGCACCTCGGGGACGCGCTGATCGAGAGCGACGACGCGGCCCGCGTCGAAGGGGCCATTGCCGAACTGCTGAGCTGGGGCAACGGCGCCCGCGAACAGAGGCTGCTCATGGAGCGCACGGGCAGCTTGCGGGACGTCGTCGCCGAGTGCGTACGGCACACCCAGGGTGAGTGACCGGTCCAGAGGATCAGAACGAGGGCGCACACGAGGAGAAGGCCACGACCAGAACGACACGAGGACCAGCGTCAAGGGAGTTCTGGCCCCGTACGTGGGTGGGTTGCGCGTCCCCCGGCGCCAGGCCTCGGCAGGCTGCTCTCGAGGTCTCGCCGGGAGGGACTCTGCCTCCGGGCTCCGGTCCAGTGCTCCGCTTGGGCTGCGGATCTGGTTCCACCGGCCGACCCGCATGTGCCCGACGAGCCCCGCTCCGGGTACGTCTGGGAAACGGGCCGGGTCGCCGGGGCCTGCCGGTCCCAGGACGCGAGCGCGGCACGGCACACAGCCTGCTGTGGTGATCTTCCAGCCGCCGACAGGAACAGGGTGTCGGCGTTGAGGCTGTTTGAGCCTGTCGGCCGTAGACCTGGTACTTCGCGCACTGAGCTCCCGTAGGACAGCTCACTCTCATGGGCCCTGCGCACCCGGAACGGCCGAAAAGGTGATGCCGCCCGTGAGCAGCGCGATCTGCCCGTCCCGCCAGGGCGTATGGCTACGGCCAGGTGACGAGTAGCGCTGAGTGACCGATGTGACGCGCCGTGATGACTCGGGCGGGTTCGTACTGAAAGCCCAAGAGCCGCCGGTACGAGAAGCGGCCGGAGGGGTACCCGGGCGGTCTCAGCGTCGATCGCGAACAATGGAGCGGGCTCTCCGTAACTGCGACCACGGCATGGCGTTGAACAGATCATGATGAAGATGATTGCCACAGCAATGCTCGCTGCCGGCCTCCTCGGTGCCGCCCCGCAAGCGATGGCCATCGGCGACCACGGCGGCACGACGAGTCTCAGTGGCAACGACGCCAAGCAGGCGTTCGGGAACTCGAAGACCGAGGGTGACATGAGTCCGCAACTGTCGCTCGTCCAGGGCACGCTGAACAAGCCATGCCTCGGTGTGCCCGTCAAGGCGAACCTGGCGTCGATCGTGGGTCTCGTCCACGTCAGCGCCCTTCAGGACGTCCCGATCCTGTCGGCCCCGCAGAACCAGCAGTGCACCGAGAACTCGACTCAGGCCAAGGGCGACGAGCCGCTGTCGCACATCCTGGATCAGATCCCCGTCCTGTCCGGCAACGGCGCAGCACATCACTGACCCCGAACGCGATGGAGCGGCGGGTACGAAAGCACCCACGACGCGCCCGTGGACGAGGTCCTGTTCCTCCGCTTCGCCCCGGCTGCGCCTGGCTCGCACCGTCTCCTGCCGCAAGGCTGTGGGGCAGGAGGACGACACCGTCTTCGGCGTGCTGCGCGGCTGGGGCTACCGCCTTGAGGCGGCGGGCAATCGATCGGTGCGCACGCTGATCGCGCACGCGATGCTCCTCAGCCGCAATCTGTTGCCGGCGGACACGGACGCGGCGTTGCCGGCGCGTCGGCGGCGCTGGGGCAGTGTGCCTCGTCCGTCGCGCGTGATGAGACGCGGCTGCGGGTCTGCGGGCCCAGCGGCGGACGGATGCGCCCGCGCCATGGGCCGAGATGGCCCGCCGGTGGTTCGACACCCCCACATTCAGTCGCAACGTCCACCTGGCTTGCCGCCAGGATCTCGCCCGCATGGGCCGGTGGCCGGCCGCCGATCACCCGCAGATCACCGGGCCCGCTCAGTGGACGAGGGCGACCTGTGCGGCCTGGGTGGCAGCGGTAGACCGGATGCGGATCGGCGGCTACGTCGAACG
Organism: Streptomyces cellostaticus; assembly: GCF_001513965.1. GTDB lineage: Bacteria > Actinomycetota > Actinomycetes > Streptomycetales > Streptomycetaceae > Streptomyces > Streptomyces cellostaticus. The sequence continues at coordinate 148,163 of NZ_KQ948035.1, forward strand.
CACCGCCACCCGGGGCGTGTTCGGAGCCCGATGTCACCCTCCGCCAAGGACAGTGCGCTCACCGTAGGCCGCGCGTTCTTCCGTGACCTTCAGGAAGGGAGTGGATTCCACGCCGGTTCGATCCCGGGCGCGCCTGGAGACGCCCCGAAGCATCCGCGCGCTGCTGGGTCCCAACCCCCGTGTCATCGCCGACGAGGTGTGGGACAAGCCGAGTTGTAGGTGGGGTTCCTGTTCGGCCACCGTGCCAAGCGCGTTTCCGAGGACGGAACCGATGACGACCCTGTTCGAGCTGCAGGGGTGGCTCGGAAACCGGTCACGGAGCTGCTCGCCTCCATCCCGCTGAGCTCTCTCCCCGCCAATTGCCTTAATACCGCCTCCACTTGGGGCCAAACCGTATCGCTTCGGCACGAGCCCCTCCATGATGGAACCATGCGGGACAGTACGAATGCGGCCCCCGGGAGCGACGACGCCGACCAGCGCGGGGAACATCGCGTCGGCACCACTGTCGCAGCGGATCTGCTCGACTTCCGCGCGGGACAGTTCCACGGCGACGTGGTGGGCAAGGTGGAGCACCACCACCACACGACGTTCGGCCGCCGTGCACTGCGGTCGCTGCCCGGCCCGTTACGCGGCTTCGTCGGCCGCCACGACGAACTCCGCACCCTGCTGGGCATTCTCGAGCCCGCCGCGCGCTCCCACGGAACGGTCCTCATATCCGCCGTCGCCGGACTGGGCGGCGTCGGGAAAACCGCTCTCGCCCTCCAGGCGGCGCACGCGGCGCAGGACCAGGGGCTCTTCCCGGCCGGAGTGGTCTTCCTGGACCTCCACGGGTACGACGACGAGCCGCTGGCTCCGGAGCAGGCGTTGGAGCAGCTGCTGCGTGCCCTGGGAGTACCGGCCGGGCACATCCCGGCGAGCGCCGACGCGCGGGCCGGACTCTACCGCTCCGTGCTGGCCGAGACGGCCGAGGAACGCGGAGCCCTCCTCATCGTCGTTGACAACGCCTCCCACCCCTCGCAGGTACGGCACCTGCTGCCGGGCCATCCGTGCCATCGGGTGCTGGTGACCTCACGCGACACCCTCTCCCAGCTCGGCGCCCACGTGCTGCATCTCGGGGTGCTTCCGGCCGAACACGGCGTCGAGGTGCTGGTCACGGCGCTCACGACCGGCGACCCCGCCGACACACGCATCGCGCGGGAACCCGACGACGCGCGACGGCTCGGCGCCCTGTGTGGGCATCTCCCGCTCGCGCTGCACATTGCCGCCGCACTCCTCGTCAACGATCCGGGCAAGCCGGTGGCGGAGCTCGCGGACGAACTCGCCGACGCGGCCGATCTCATCGACAACCTGCACGACGGCGAGCGGGCGATCCGGGCGACCTTCGACATGTCCTACAACCGGCTGGGCTCCGGCCCGGCACGGCTGTTCCGGCTGCTGGCCCTCGCGCCCGGCCCGGAGGCCGGGACGGAGGCTCTCACAGCGCTCGGTGGTGCGGAACCGTCGCCGCGCGACGTCGACGTGCTCGTCAGGGCCCATCTGATCGAGGCCGGCAGCATGCGCCACCGGTGGCGCATGCACGATCTGGTCCGCGCCTACGGAATCGCCCGGACCATGGAGGACGCCTCGCTGACGGCGGACGCACACGCGGCGCGCGACCGGCTGCTGAGCCGCTACCAGGAGCGCGTCACCGACAGCGGTGCTCACCTCAAGCCCGCCGCGCCCCCTGCACGGCGCAGCGGCTTCGTCGACCGGGACGAGGCCCTCGGCTGGCTGGACACGGAACGCGCCGGGCTCGTGGCCGCCGCCCAGTGGGCAGTCGATCCGGCCCATGCCGAACCTGCGGTGCGCTTGGCCCTGAGCCTGTACCACTACCTCGGCTGGCGGCGTCACTTCGACGACGCGGCCGTCGTGTACCGCTACGCCGTCCAGGGCGCCCGTCTCCTGCACGACCAGGAGCACGAGGCGCTGGCGTACGACAACCTTGGCATCGCCATGCGCCAGCTGCGACGGCTCGACGAGGCCGTCGCAGCGCACCGGCGGGCCCTGGAGACCTATGGGGGTCTCGGCTCTCCACGAGGAGAGGGCAGGGCAAAGTACAACCTGGGCAACGCGTTGCTGGAGGCCCGGAGCTACGACCTCGCCCTCACCATGTTCCAGGAGGCCGGCACGCTGTTGCGGGAGGCGGGGGTGCTGAGCACCGCGGCCCTGGCCCAGAACGGAATCGGGATCGTGTACCTCAAGACAGGACGCTTCGCCGAGGCACTCCACCATCTCGACTCGGCCCAGGACGGGTTCCAGCTCCTCGGCGACACGATTCCCGAAGCCATCGCCACCAACAACCGGGGCCGCGCCCGGCGAGGACTCGGGCAGTTCGAGGCGTCGTGCCGGGACCATCGGCGAGCCATCGCCCTGTTCCGGCCGCTCGGCCAGGCCGAGCGCGTTGCCACCGCCTGCAACGACCTCGCCCTGACCCTGCGTGCGATGGGCCGGACGGCGGAAGCGCTCGAGCAACATACCGAGGCACTGAGCCTGGTCAGACGGCACCGGGAACACTATCGCGAGGCCGTGGTGCTCAATGACCTGGGAGGCACCCTGCGTCAGGCGGGCAGGAACGAGCAGGCTGCCGAGTGTCACGGGCGGGCGCTGGCGTTGTTCCGTGACCTCTTCCGCGACCCCTACGGTCAGGCCCGCTCACTCGACCTGTATGCCGCTGCGGCGGAGGGGACGGGGGCTCTGGAGGACGCACGACAGGCATGGCAGGAGGCGGTCGCGCTGTACCGGGAGGCCGGAGCCGAGGACGCTGCGGACGCGGTCACACGACGGATGGGCCACGCCGGACGGGCCCTGGCGTCCGGCGGGGGCAGTCAGGAGGGTTCCCGTGGGTGAGCTGGCGTCGACCGCGTCGGTGGTTTTCCTCCAACCCGTCACCCTGTGCAACCTCGACTGCTCGTACTGCTACCTTCCCCAACGGGCCGTCTTCCGCCGGATGTCGGTCGACGTGGCCGACGCCGTCGCACGGGCGGTGTCGGTCTGGTCCGACGCACATCCGGTGCACGTGGTGTGGCACGGCGGAGAGCCGCTCGTCCTCGGTGTCCCGGGCTTCGTGGAACTCCTCGGTCGATTCCGGGCAGGTCTGCACCGAGTCGGCCACGCGGTGCAGACCAACGGCACGCTCATCGACGACGCGTGGTGTGAGGTCTTCATCCGCCACCGGGTCGGGGTGACGGTCAGCCTCGACGGCCCCGAGCCGTTCAACCGCGACCGCGTCACTCGCGGCGGCGGCGAGAGCCTCGACCGTGCGCTCCGCGGCATCGCGGCACTGCGCCGCCATCACCTTCCCTTCGGGGCGATCGCAGTGGTCCAAGACCCCGACCCGGACCGCGCCGGCGAGCTGTACGACTGGTTCTCCGCGCTCGGGTGCCACTCGCTCGGCATCAACATCGTCGAACGCAAAGGCACCCGTGCCCAGGCGTCGGTGGACGACGAGCGGGTCACCGCCTTCTGGTCCGCTCTCGCCGTCCACTGGAGGAAGGACCAGCGGCTCCGGATACGCGAGTTCGACCATGCACTCCGCTACGTCGCTGCGGAGTTGGACGGGCGGGCCCGAGAAAGGGCCATGGCACCCCGCGACCCCTTGCCCATGATCGGCTGGAACGGCGACGTGACCATGTTCGGGCCGGACCTGCTGGGGTTCTCCTCTCCGAGGCTCGGCGCGTTCACCGTGGGCAACGTGGCCGACGCAGAACTCACGGAAATCCTGGAGCGCGCTGCGGAGTCCGGATGGGTGGAAGAGGTTCTGGACGGGATTGAGGCGTGCCGGACCGCCTGCGACCACTATGCCTACTGTTTCGGCGGGCAACCCGCCAACAAGTACTTCGAGACCGGACGGTTCGACGTCACTGAGACGACGTACTGCCGCAACAGCAAAAAACGACTCATGAAGGGACTGATGCGCGGTGTCCGAGAAGCCCGAGGAGCCTGAAACCCTGTCCGCATTCGTCGAAGCCCACCGGGACGAGTTGTCGGAGCTCGTCGCGGCCCCTGACCGGCGCGCGTCGTGCCCTCCTCCCCCCGGGGTGGAATTCCGGGCCGATGTTCTCCTCTCCGCCTGCATCGACCCCCCTAACGGCTAAGCCCTCGCGGCTACCCCGGCGACGCGAGGTCGCCGGGACAACCACGGCGTGTTCCGCAATGATCTTGCGATGGTCTGCGACCCCGATCAGGACGGTGTCCTTGCGGAACGGCTTTACGGGGCCGCAGGCCGGAAGGCAACTCCAGGCAGGTGCGTTTGTGCGTCGGGAATCTCAGCCCACGCGGCCGGCGCCGGGACAGCCTCGCTCAGCTCCACACACCACGCGTCGTCCGGCAAGGCGTAGTGGCATTGGACGGCGTCATAACGGCCTGCATGAACGCGCAGCTATGGCATGTCCGCAGGCTGCCACAGCCGCCACGTCGGAGTCTCGCGAGTATCCCGCTCGGCACCTGGTGCGCGGCCTGCCAGCGTGTGCGGGACAGCACTTGGAGCGGCTGCCAGCGCCCGACCACGTGATCGTGAGATCAAATTGGCTATGGCGCGTCCGCTATCGGCCCAACCGTGGCGAGGGAGCAGGCAGTCGAAGACGACCTCCGCCAGCCTCTCCGGCCGGTCATTTGCGCCGCGCAGGCGGCCGGCCGCCAGCGCGGCCACGACAATGGCCTGAACGTCGGCCGCGTCCACGTCATCGCGCACTGCCGCCGCCTGTTGGGCGTGGGTCAGGAGCGCGCCGAACAACTCGCGCAGCTGTGCCGCCAGTTCCTCGGCTGCGGCGCCCATGGGGCCGCCCGCCGCCGTGATGGCTTCGGTCAGATCCTGCTTCGCATCGGCCTCAGTGGTCATCCGGGCGGGGAAGGCGAAGAACGCCGGTCCGGCCTCCGGGTCGGCCAAGGCGGCGCGGACGTCGAGCGTCAGTTGCTCCAGGTGCTCACGCACGACTGCCTCGAACAGCGCCTCTTTGGTGGGGAAGTGGCGGTGGACGGCGCCCGGCCCGACCCCCGCCCGGCGGGCGATCGTCGCTGGGGCCGTCGGCGGTCAGACGAGTGCGTTCACCACTCGCTTGCCCATCACGCTCAGCGAGCCACAGGTGACGGCGGTCTGGATCCGCAAGCCACACCGCCGCAAAGCGGTCGATGAACCCGCCGCCGAGCCGGGCCCCGTCGTGCAGCAGGGAGAGGACGGGGGAGTGGCTGCGCTCGGCGCGGCTTGGCTGGGACAAGCTCATCACTGTGCAGCAGTGGTTGAGCGAACACGTCCGCGGGATCCCGTCCGCAGCCGAGGGCGAGAGGCCGAAGCCGCGCCGCACGCAGGCCGATGAAGGGGCCGCGCAGTCGTCGAGAATCAAGGGGCGCACACCAGAGGCGCATATTGCACGTTAATTATCATTTCACGCCCTAACACCCCAGTAGTCGCTCTCGAGGGGGATTATCCGGACTCCGAGTAGAGCAAGATCCCACTACCTCCGGGGCATACGCGCCTCCACACGAAACCGAGCAATGAAGCGTCACCCGCTCCCCGCTCCCAGACCTCGACCACGAGTCCGCCATAGCCTCCTGGGGCTTCGGCAGTTCGTGGAAGTCCGGCCGGCGCGATCTCCCCGTAGTCGCATCGAAGGGAAACACCATGACCCCCACTGAGCTGGAACAGATGTTGACGACCATCGTGTACGGCAACGACGCCTCGCCCGACAAGCGGATCACCCTGCCGCGGGAAGCGCAGGACCGCACGTTCGATGACCTGGAAGTGGACTCGCTGGCCAGAGCAGAGCTGGTGACCGTGATCAGCGACACTTACCTGATCGACATCAGCGACGCCCAGGCAGCCGCCCTCACCACGCCGCGCAAGGTCCTGGAGTTCGTGGCCGGCCACAAGACGGGAAGCGGTACGTGAGCACCCTGGCGGTGCGGCCCTGCCGCGTCGCGGGCGTGGGCGCCTACCGCCCCGTACCAGTGGACTCGCACAACGTCGCCGTATCCCTGGGGGAGAGCCGGGAGTGGATTCTGTCGCGGACCGGCGTGGAGACCCGGTGCGTGGCCACACCGGCCGAATCGGTGGCCCGCATGGCCCTTGCCGCCGCCCAGCAGGCGCTGGACAGCGCGCACATGCCGCCCGACAGCATCGACGCCTTGGTCGTGGCGACCTCCACCAACCCGCAGCCCTGTCCGTCCATCGCCCCTCAGGTGGCCTCGGGACTCGGCCTGAACGTCGCCGCGTTCGACGTGAACATCGCCTGCGCGGGCTTCTGTTACGCCCTGAACGTGGCCAGGTCACTGATCGCGGCCGGTAGTTGCACCACCGTCCTGGTCGCCGGTGCGGATCGCATGCTGGACCTGGTCGATGCCGCTGACAGGGCCACTGCCCCCGTCTTCGCCGACGGCGCGGGGGCGATGGTGGTCACCGCCACGGACGGCCCTGCCGGCGTGGGCCCGGTGGTGTGGGGATCGGCCGGTGAGCGGGCGGCGGCGCTGGAAGTGCGGCCCGACGTCTTGGGGGCTGCCCCCGCCGTCTCCGCGATGCCCGCACTGCGGATGGACGGCCTGGCGATCACCCGCTGGGCGTGCTCCACCGTGCCCGCCGTTGTACGCGAGGTGCTGTCGGTGACCGGGATCGGCTGGAACGACGTGGCCGCGTTCGTCCCGCATCAGGCGAACTGGAAGCTGATCCAGCGTGTCGCCAAGGGGCTCGGTCTGCCGGAGAAGGTCGTGGTCGCCGACGACGTACGGTTCACCGGCAACACCAGTTCCGCATCCGTGCCCCTTGCCCTCCACCGGCTGCTGGACACCGGGCGCGTGCCGAGCGGCCAGTGGGCCGTGCTGGTCGGATTCGGCGCCGGGCTGGCCTATGCCGGACAAGCCGTCCGCATCCCCTGAAACGCTGCCCAGGCTGTGCAGCCCCGCCTTTCCCAGCCAGGCAGAAGGAGACGGAGCACCATGCTGATCAGAACTGCCGACAGCGGTAGCGCCCCGCTACCGGCCCCGCCCGGGCCACGCCTGCCGGGCCCGGTACAGACAGCGATCTTCACGTGGTGGCGTCAGGCATGGGCGGAGCGTTTGCGCGAGAAGTACGGTGACGTGGTCGCCCTGAAGGTCTTCCCCTGGGGCCGCGTGGTCCTCATCAACGATGCCGATCACATCGCGGCCATGTTCGCCTCCCCGGCGGAGAGGTTCCATTCGGGCGAGGGCAACCGGATTCTTGCCCCGGTGTTCGGGAAGCACGGGCTCTTGACGTGCGACGGCGAGGAGCACCGGCGGCTGCGCAAGCTGATGATGCCGATGTTCGGGAAAGCCGCCGTGCGCGGCTACCAGGACACGGTGCGTGAGCTGACTGAGCGCGACGTGGAGACGTGGCCCGTCGGTCGTCCTTTCAAGAGTCTGGAGCGGATGCGTAAGCTGAGTCTGGACATCATCTGGCGGGTGATCTTCGGTCCTGGCCGTGATGTGCGTTCCGGTGAGCTGCGCGGTCTGCTGGAGCGGCTGCCGATGACGGACCTCGCGGTGCTGATGGGGCTCAACAGCACCCGCGCGCGGCGCGTCGGGCCGTGGCGGCGAGCGTCGAATCTGCTGGCCCGGATCGACACGCTGATCTACGAGACGATCGAGGAGCGCAGGTCTGCTCCGGATCTGGGGCAGCGCACCGACATCCTGTCCCGGCTGATCAGCGCCGGAGACGGCACGGAGGGGCTGAGTCCTGTCCAGGTTCGTGACCAGGCGGTCACGCTGCTGTTCGCGGGGCGCGAGCCCACCGCCACCGCGCTGGCCTGGGCACTGCACGAACTGGCCCGCCACCCCGCTGTGGCACAGCATGCCGCGCGGGCCGCGCTCGCTGGTGACAGTACCTATCTGGAGGCGGTCGTCAAGGAGTCGATGCGGCGGCGTACGGGGATCTTCGAGTCTATCTGGACACTGGCCGAGGACATCGAGCTGGGGGACTTCCGGGTGCGGAAGGGGGTCACGCTGATGCCGATGATCGGGGTCGTGCACAGGGACCCGGCGCACTACCGGCAGCCGGAGGTGTTCAGGCCCGAACGCTTCCTCCACGAAGACATCCCGCCGCACGCCTTCATTCCGTTCGGCGGTGGTGCGCGGCGCTGTATCGGCGCCCATCTGTCGGTCATGCAGTCCGCCGAGGTGCTGCGGGTGGTGCTGTCACGGCGTTCGGTCACCACGGACCGGCCGAAGCCGGAGGCGGCGGTCTGCAAGAGCGTCACCATCTCACCCGCGGGCGGTGCGCGGATCATCCTCCGGCCACTGCCCAGGACAGAACAGTAAGGCCGGGACCGGCAACGGGGGGAATCAACCGTACCGGTGACCGCGACACCGCACATCCCGTAGCCGATCAGTCGACTGCCCCGTAAGCGTCCCTGATCCTTCCCAGAGCGAATGAGCTGAGTGCCATGAAACTCCGCGCGGTCTCCTGCGCCCTTCCCTCCCGCCAGGTCACCAACGCCGACATCACGGAGCTGATCGGCAAGCACAGCGCCGGTCACTTCACCGGAGACCTGGACCACGCCCTGGGCAGGATCGGCGCCTTCCTGCGCTACAGCGGGTCAGCCACCCGGTACTGGCTGGATGTCGGCGAGCGCCCCATCGACCTGCTGCGCACCGCGGCGCACTCCGCCCTGGACCAGGCCGGCATCACGGCCGACCAGGTCGACGTCCTGATCTACACCGGGATCGGCCGTGGCTTCCTCGAACCCGGGGGTGCCTATCACGCTGCCCACGCCCTCGGCCTCGACCGTGCGCACTGCTTCGACATCATCGACGCCTGCATGAGCTGGACCAGAGCCGTCCAGGTCGCCGAATCCCTGTTCCGCACCGGCCCGTTCCGCACCGCCCTGATCGTGAACGCGGAGTTCAACCTGCGTCCCGGCGGCCCGGTCGTCCCTCACCTGTTCCGGCTGGACCGGATCGAACAACTGGAATACACCCTGCCCGCCTACACGCTCGGCGAGGCGGCCACCGCCACCGTCCTCACCGCAGAAGACAGCGAGCCGTGGCAGTTCCGTTTCATCTCGCGTCCGGATCTCGCGCCGCTGTGCAACGTCACCCTCGACGGCTACGACGGCTACTGCGAACCCTCCGACAAGCTGGCCCGCAACGGCGTTGGCGTCTTCACCTCCTTCGGCTTCGAAATGCACCGGGTCGGCAGAGGCGAGGTACATGCGGTGTTGCGGCAACTCGACCCGCCAACCACTGAGGTGGCCGCGCTGTTCACGCACGCATCGAGCAGACGCGAGTGGCAGACGATGGCCGACCAGGCCGGACTCGGAGCCGTGATCCACCACGTCTACGACCGGATGGGCAACGTGGTGTCGGCGTCGGTGCCCGCGGCCATCGCATCCGCCGTCGCCGAGGGCCGACTACGGCCTGGCCAGCTTGCCGTCGGCTGGGTAGGAAGCGCCGGCATGTCCTTCGGCGCCTTCACCTTCGTCCTCTGACAGCCGATCAGGAGTCCACGCATGCTCACACATCTCGTCAAGGCAGCGTCTTTCGCCGCCTGGGGCGCGGCGCGGTACGGGGTCACATCGCTGCGCGGGCGCGATGCGACGACCCGTGACCGGCGCCGGGCCACGTCCATCCTGTCGTTCCTGACCCGGATGGGCCCGATCTACATCAAGCTGGGCCAGATCGCCGCCACCCGGTCGGATCTGCTGCCACCGGAGTGGGTCACCACGCTGCGGGTTCTGCAGGACCAAGCCCCGTACATGGCGCCGAGCGCGGTACGCAGAGCGGTCGAGCGGGAACTGGGCGGACCGCTGGACGACACCTTCCGCACCTTCCGGATGCAGCCGGTGGCCAGCGCATCGGTGGCACAAGTGCACTGCGCCGAGCTGCGCGACGGGCGCAAGGTGGCGGTGAAGCTGGTCAAGGACGGCGTCCCCGAACAGATCGAGGAAAGCCTTCGCTCGCTGAGTGCGCTGCTGCGGCTGGTGCACCGCTGTGTGCCCAAGGTACGGGAACTGGAACTGCCCAAGCGCTTCGACGAGGTCGCCCGGCTGCTGCGCCCGCAGGCCGACATGAAGAACGAGGCACACCAGCAGCAGCGCATCCACGCCAACTTCGCCCAGCACTCCTATGTGCGGGTTCCCACCGTGCTGACCGAGCTGGTCACCGACCGGATGCTCGTCATGGACTTCATGGACGGCATCCCCGGCACCCGCGCCGAGGACGTCGCCTTCCCCCGCGAGCGCCTGGCACAGCGGCTGCAGGACGTCGTCTACACCATGCTCTACATGCACGGGATCAGCCACGGCGACCCGCACCCGGGCAACATCATGTTCACCCCCGGCGGCGAGCTGATCCTCCTCGACTTCGGCATCACCGTGGAGCTGAGCGAGGACGAGAAGTGGGGCCTGTCCTCCTTCTACTACGCCTGCAGCCGCAAGGAGTGGGACATCGCCGTCGACCGCTTCACCCGCCACTTCGTGGAAGCCGGGCCCGAACTGGCCGCCCGCCGCGCGGAATACGACGAGCAGATGGCCCAAGTGCTGCGCCACCACTTCGACCTCAGCTCCACCCGGTGGTCGACGATCGCCTACTTCAACGACGTGAACAAGGTGCTGCGCCGCTACCGTGCGCGCTACACCACCAACTTCACCAAGGTCGAGCTGGTGTTCCTGTCCGGCGAGGGCTTCGCCGCCCAACTGGACCCCGACATGGACATCTGGGGCAACGCGCGGAAGTTCACCGACCGGTATTCGCCGTACATGAGCACGGAAGTGGAAGACCGGTTCACCCAAGCCTTCACCCGGCAGATGCCTGCCTCACTGAACCTGCGCGACCGCGCCCGCCAGACACTGGTGGCCCCCACGCACGCCGACCGCTACTTCTTCCCCAGCGTCTTCCCCGTCTTCGTCCGGGAAGCCTCCGGCGGCCGTCTGCGTGACTTCGACGGCAACGAATACATCGACCTCCACGGTGGATACGGTCCCCACCTGCTCGGCTACGCGCATCCGGTCGTCACCGCGGCGATCCGCGAAGCCGCCGGCCGCGGACTGGTCAACGGCATCGGAAACACCCACGAGGTCGAACTTGCCGAACGGCTCGTCTCCGCGTTCCCCACCGCGGACAAAGCGCTGCTGTGCAACTCGGGCACCGAAGCCGTCCTGCTGGCCATCCGGATGTGCCGCGGCTACCGGCGCCGTAGCGTGGTCGCCAAGTTCGAAGGCCACTACCACGGTTTCTCCGATCAGGGCATGGTCAGCTCCTGGTTTCGCTTCTCCGGCGACCGGGCCCGCCCGACCCCCATCGCCGGATGCCTCGGCACCGCCCCCGGCGCCGTCGACGGCACGCTGGTCCTCCAGTACGGCGACATGCCCGGCCTGGCACGCCTGCGCGAGCACGCCGACGACCTGGCCTGCGTCGTTCTGGAACCGATGCCCACCTCGCTCGTCTGCCTCGACGTGCCCTTCCTCACCGAGCTGCGGGCGCTGTGCACCGAACTGGGCATCCCGCTCGTCTTCGACGAAGTCGTCAGCGGCTTCCGCGCCGCATACGGCGGCGCGCAGATCATCGCCGACGTCCATCCCGACCTCACCTGCCTCGGGAAAGTGATCGGCGGAGGGCTGCCGTGCGGCGCGGTCGTAGGCCGCACCGACCTGATCGACATGGCGAAGAGTTCCCAGGACCCGTTCTACGACTACGAGAACAAGGTCTTCGCAGGCGGAACCTTCAGCGGCAACTCGCTGACCTGCGCGGCAGGCGTGGCAACCCTGCGGCACCTCGACGAGAACCCCCACATCTACACCCAGCTGGAAGACAACACCCAACGGCTGGCCGCCATGATGCGCGAGGCAACCCAAGGGCGCGACATCGCCTGCAGGCTCAGCGCCCGCAACACGTTCTTCTCCCTCAACTTCAGCCACCGCGAAGCAGGGCTCTACCGAGAACGCATGGCGGGCAGCAACTTCAAGGCCACCATCGCGCTCGCCTACTACATGCGCAAGCACAAGATTCACCTGCCGGAGCTGCACGCATTCCTGCTCAGCGCGGCACACACCACCGAGAACCTGGACCAGATCGCGCACGCCTTCGAAGAGAGCCTTGACGACATGCTCGCCGACGGCCTCTTCGTCACCTGACCCCCACACCCTTACGGAGGCTGCAGTGGCACACACCAACGGTTCATCCCACACCCACGATGTCGCGGTCATCGGCTGCGGACTGATGGGCTCCGCTCTCGCCCGCGCACTGGCGACAAGCGGACGCTCGGTCACCGTCTGGAACCGCACCCCCCAGCGCGCACACGCACTGGCCGGCGACGCCATCACCCCGGCGGACTCAGTCACCGAAGCGGTGGGCTCGTCGCGCCTGGTCATCGCCTGCCTGGCAACCTACGAAGCCACGCTGAGCGTGCTCGAACCCGTCGCCGACTGGCACGGGAGAACCCTCGCCGTCCTCGGCAGCGGCTCCCCGGGCCAGGCCGAGCAGACACAGCAGTGGGCCGAGACGCGCGGCTCCGCATACCTGGACGGCGTCATCCTGTGCTACCCCCAGCACATCGGCTCCCCCGAGGCGGCGATCCTCTACTCGGGCCCGTCCGCCCCCTGGACGGAACACGAACAGACCCTCATGAGCCTGGCCGGCGCCTCGCGCCACGTTGCCGAACAGCCGTCTGCCGCGAACCTGCTGAACGTCGCACTGGTCGGAGAGTTCTTCATGACCGCGATGACCGCCTACATCGAAGCAGCAACCTACGTACTGCGAAAAGGGATTCCCGCCGCCGTCGTGGACGAACTCACCGCGATGGCCATCGAAGTCCTCCGCAACGAGGTCGGGGACGTCACCGCGGCGATCATGAGCGGAAAGCACGAGACGGACCAGGCGACCCTCACGACCCACGCCGAAGGAGCACGCGTCGCCCTGGCCGTTCTGCGGGAAGACGGCTACGACGGGCGCGTCCTCGCCGCGGCCATCGAAAACATGACGGCAGCCGAGCAGGCCGGTCTGGGAGAGCTCGGCTTCACCGCCCAGACCAAGATCTTCGGCGCAGGCGCTCAGGGACGTCTTTGACGCTGCCGAACTCGCCCTGCACCAAGCCGAGGCCCATCTTGCGCCCGGCCGCACGGCCGGTGCTCGGACCCGCGCCGAGACCTCGCTCGCGGCATGCACCAGCGCCGCTGCCGGCTGGGCCGCTGCTTCGCTGGTCGCTCGCGCAGACCGAGGCATCCGACGCCCCGCAGGACGCTGCTCAGCGAGCACATGATGTCCTCGACAACGTCGCCCCAGCCCGGCTCTCCGTTCCACAGCCAGGACACGGCTCTCCCGGCTGACCGGCATGCTCACTCCTCACGGCAGCACAGCCACAACCGACCTGTCGGAACGGCTGCGGACGCTACCCCCACCGATCGATGCCCATGGGCAGGCACTCCCGGACGACTCGAGGCCAGTCGGGTGACAGCCCGACAGGGACGCACCCGGGAGACCTGCGCCCGACCGGCTCCATCGGGGCCCGGCCTGGTGTCATGCCGGACGACGAGCTCCGCCGCGTCGATCTCGATGCTGCGGTCGGGCCGACCGCTGCCGCAGTGCACACGTCCCAGGCTGCTGATGGTCTCGTCGAACACCACCACCGCAGCCCGGTCTGCGGACACGGGGCAGACCCCGCCCGGCTGCATCCCTGCCCGCGCGAGCCGCCCGGCATCGGCGGGGGACAAGTCGTTGCGGCGGATCCCGGCCGCACGGGCGAGGGCACCGTACCGCAGCCGTGCGTGGCCGGGCAGTGCCGCCAGCAGGAGACGGTCCTCGGAGGTGACGAATGCCAAGGTCTTGACGGTCCGCTTCAGTGGAACACCCAACGCAGCGCACACCTCAAGGGGGCTGATCACGTCAGGGTGCTCATGCAGCCGGAAGGACGCGCCAAGCGCCGCGAGGACCTCCGGCGGACCAATGGAGGCGAGATCGTTCACCTCGCCGAGATTACCTTGCGGAAGGCGGGAGTTGATCGCTGTTTGCGGAGCAGAAGTCGGCCTTGTCTCTCGATGGGCCCTGGCCCCTCGAATGAGTCACAACGAGCTGAGGAAAACGAGAAAGGGCGGCCGATTTCACGGAGTGCCAACACCCTCGGTGGCGGGCAGTGCGAGATGCCGTCTTCATGGTTGGAGGGCCGCTTGGCGGTGGTGTTGGCTTGCACGGGCGTGGGCTTGGTGGACGCGCCGGCAGATCGACCATGCCCCCCGGGGGAGACGTCACGGTGGCTGTCCCTGGCCAGGAGTACGCCAGGGATCTGCGTCGCCTTGACCGGTCTCGGGCCGGGCTCACCCGGGGTGCTGGTCGTCCTGCAAGTCGTGCAAGGAGGGGGCGTAGGAGATCCCGACGATCAAGCCGTCCGCCGTGAGAAGTCTGGCCACCGTCTGGCCCCACGGTTCGGTGCGGGCCTGGTGCACCAGGTCGAAGCCCGCGCGCTGAAGCTCGGCACCGGCGGCTGTGACGGCTTCCGCGTTCGCCACCTCGAACTCGATCGATGCCTGCGGGACCACCCGGTCGGCGGGCCACTGGGCCGTGCCGAAGCATGCCTCGGCTGCCTGCGAGAGCGGCCACAGGCCGAAGTGTTTGCTGCCGGGGACGCTCCCGCTGGAGTAGTAGCCGTGGCCTTCCCCCTCCAGGGGGAGGCCAAGAGCCTCGATGAACAGCTTGCGGCTCAGCGGCGGGTCGGCGACGACCACCGCCACGCTCGTGATGAAGAGAACGTCCATGCCGGTGGTGGCACTCCCTGCTGCGACTGGACTGCGGGGACCGGAGATTCGGCCTCGTCGACACCGCTTTCAGCGGCCGGACCCCGCTAACCTATCCGCCTGCTCCCCAAGGGCCGAGACACCCGCGCCAACACCAGCCTTGAGTCACCCGATCGGGCTGGCTCACCTTCGCACTGCCGATCACGACCGTGCCGTCATGCCACCGATCCCCGGACGGCCTACTGGGTGCGTTCTGGCGGCACCGTGAATCGGCGCACCCGCCACCGCGGCATTTTCCGGACTTGTTCGGCCTGCGCGCCGAGTACCTGGTCTACGCTGCGGAGTGGTCGCCTTGGCCTTGCTGGCCGTCCTGCTGCCCCTCACGACGGATGCCGACACCCACCGCCTGATACTGCTGCTCGCCCTCGGCGGCGGTGCCGCCGAGGAACTGCCGGGCCGTCGGCGGCGACAGTGACCCGGCTGACCAGGCAGTGGCAGGACGACCATGCCACGTTCAGGACCGGGACCCGTGTACGTGTGGG
Organism: Streptomyces cellostaticus; assembly: GCF_001513965.1. Classification (GTDB taxonomy): domain Bacteria; phylum Actinomycetota; class Actinomycetes; order Streptomycetales; family Streptomycetaceae; genus Streptomyces; species Streptomyces cellostaticus. The sequence goes on from NZ_KQ948035.1 coordinate 163,410, forward strand.
CCGACAGCGTGCACCCGAAGGTCCGGCTCGGGCAGGCGCACTCAGCTCAAACCACCACCGAGACGGCTCCGCCATCCTCACAGTCGTAACGGGTGCCGATACCGCCACTGCGTCAAGTGCTTGGAGCACCGTTCCACCACGTTGCGCTGCTTGTAGAGTGCGCAGGCCCCGAGGGGGTGCGCTGATCAGGGCCCCGGCTCCGGGCCCCCTCCTCAGGACACCTCCCGCAGCGCATTGGTCGCGCAGTGCACCTCGCCGCCGACCATGTGCGCCCAGGAGAAGTCCTCCACCCAACGCACCCGGACACCCCGTGCGGCCAGGCGTCGGCCGGCTTCCTCCCGGAAGAGGTCGTGCCCGGTGACCCGGGGGCCATGCGGGTCGGGAGCGGCGTAGTCGCGGGCGGACAGTGAGAGGCCGTTGGCGAGTGCGGGCGAGGCGGCTATGGACCGGCGCGGCAAGCCGTCACCCGGTTCGGCCCGGATGTAGAGCACCGGCAGGCGGACGATGTCCTGTGGCCGCAGCCCGGTCGCCCGGAGCAGAACCTTCAGCTGCGTGTCGAGATGGCGGGCGGCGTCCGCGTTGTCGCCGCGCGTTGCGTCCATCCGCAGGTACTCGTCGATGGTGGGCTTCATATCGGCCTCGGTGCCGGCGAACAACCGCTGTCCGCCCTCTCCCGCGCGCTGTGCCCGCCGCAGCAGGTCGACGGCGAGCCGGGCATCGGAGACCGCGAGGGTCCAGCCGCGGGCGTTGTCTGCCCGTACGACATGCACGGTCTCATCTGCGTGCCCGACCACCAGCCATGAGGTGTCCAGCACCACCGGCGGCTGCTGCCTCTGGGCTCGCAGCATCCGTATGAACGAGGGGTCGGGGCGGCGTTGAACGCTGCTGCCGTAGAGGATGCGGCCGTGCGGAAAGCCGTCGTAGGGCGGCAGCGACTCGATGTTGCCGGTGAAGTTCAGCAACTCGTCGACGTTCGGATCGCGGTGCGTCGTGTATTGCTGGACGACGCCGGTATCTGGCCCGCGCAGATCCCGGAACAGCAGCCGCCCGGCCCGTCGGAGACTTGCGCTGCGCCCGTCGTGCGATGCCCAGTAGTTGGGTGAGCGCAGCAGGATACGGAGGGTGTGCGGGCCGTTGGGTGTGGGGCGGGTGACATAGGCGGGCTCGGCGATGTCCTGGCGCCAGATGTCCCGCCACCACTGTGAAGTGCCCTTTTGGAAGGTCAGTTGATGGTCCGGCATTCCCGCTGCCCGGGTCGCCTTGCGCAGTGAGTCAGCGAATTGCCGCCACTGGCCGGGCTGCCGGGTCGCGGCCGGTACCTCGACCGGCTGGCCCTTGCCGGGGCCCGGGGCGGCCGCGAACACCTGCTGCGCGCGCTGTAGATCGTGCTGGAGCAGGACGGGGGCGATATGCAGTGTGAGGTGGGCCGTTTGCGCCCCCGAGCCCTTGGTGACCGTCAGCGTCAGTGAGATCCGGCCGTCCCACCGCTTCGGGTCGCGCACGATGTCCCGGCCTTCGACGGCCAGCTGCGCCCCATGCCGTAGCTCCGACGCGGTCAGCTGCCCATCGCTGCCCAGCGATACGTACTTGCCGCCGCGCCGCACGAAGATCCGTACATACCTTCCCTGCTCGGCCGGTACGAAGACCCGGCCGCGGGCATGCCTCGTCGTCTTCATGGGGGACAGCCGCACCGGGGTCAGATCCGCCATGTCCCGTGGCCCGTTGACGATGTCGTCCGCGGCGTCATTGCAGTCGGCCAGCCGCGCGTCGACGGCCACGTCGAGGCGGTCCAGGTCGCCCGGCCGCAGAGTGCAGCGCCGGGAGTCGTCGTCGAGATTCGGTAAGACGACGGTGCCTTGCGGGGCCGTGAGCCGCGGGCCGGGCGGTAAGGCCGTGCTCGCCCCAGCGGCCGTCAGTTCGCCGGCCATTGACGCGATGATGGCCAAGGTCACTGCTCCGCAGGTCAAGGCTGGTTTTGTGGTCCGTAGCAGCCGGCGCTGCCGACGGTGCAGAGTGGTCATATTGGCGGGCCTCCCCCTCGCGTCCGACGGCCGTCAGCCCGCGTTGCGGACGACGGTCGATTTTCACGGTCACTACTCTCCGGCCCCGCCTCCGCGATTTCGTCAAGCTCCGGGTTGAATGTGGGTTGAATGTGGACTAGTCCCTTGGATGGAGCGCCGGGGAAGCCGTCTCCACCCTCGGTACCAGGCCGGTGGGAGCGCCGGTCGAAGAATCGGTCGCAAGGTCCGGCCCGTGGGTTGACAGGGCCCAACGAGGGTCGCCCCGGCCAAGCCCCACACAACCCGCCCGCTCACCCCGCTCCAGGCCCTCGTCTGCCTTGCAAGACGACGGGCCGACGTGCTGTTCGCCATGCTCCGCGATGGCACCTTCTATGAACCCCGACCCGTCAGGTCAGCTGCGTCGCCGGAGGCGCCGGGGACGGGTATTTTTCTGGTGAGCTGAAGTAGACCACTGGCCACGCGAGGCGGCCCTGGCCAGTGAGGGCCAGGGCCGCAATCAAGCAGGGCGGGCCAGAGGCAGTAGCTGGCGGTACCTGCGCTATGGGGAGTCAGACGCTGGGTGCCGTTGGAGCAGTCGACGAAAACGATTGCGTCAAGGGGCAGGGCCACGCACCGTCTGCCGCTGTCAATCATGGACCGTAAGGCTGCTGCTTCAGCGGCTGTCAATCCACCAATCGACCAGCGTTGCGCCGTAGTCAGCGCAATTCCAGCCGAAGGCCCAGTACCCCTTCCCGACCCATGCGCCGTGGTAGATAACACCGTTAGAGCATTGAGTCACGGCCTGGGACTCGCCGTAGTCGACGAGTACATTTGCGCTCCACTTGTAGCTGTCCCAGTGATACGTGGGGTAGTTACCCACGTGTGCCGAGGCGGGCGGCGCCGAGAGCGCAAAACTCGCAGCGATCAAAGCGGTGCCGACAGCTGGCGCTCTGAAGCGCCTGCCATACGATGCCATCCTCCGTTTGAGCCGATACATTGAGGTCCCTTCTCGTGGCCAAGGGCACGTTGCCCCGTAACCGGAGGTGAACGCTAGGGAGTTCTGTGCGCACACGACAATGGAGCGGTGTGAAGTGCACCGGCTAGTTCCGGACATTACGTGCGTTGCGGAGAGCGCAGTTGTAGTTCTTGCCGGGACTGTTGACCTGGGGTGTGCGCTCGGGGCCTGATCCACGCCCTCCCTCGAAAGGATCCGCACCCACGTTAATTTTCGTGGACTCACGTTCGGGGCCCGCGCCTGACGTCCTGCCCTGCCGCACCTCAGGTCGGCTGGCTAAGGGCTCGCAGAGAATCAACGTGTTGCTTCCCGTGATCCGGCTCGTTGTTGTGATATGAGCGTCTCCGATGAGTTCAGCGGTCAACTCGTTGTCAGGTTCGGAGTGTTGTTCCCGCATCTGAACGAGCGGCAGTGGCGGCTGATGATGGGGGCCGAGGCCCGGATCCTGGGGCACGGTGAACCGCTCCGGGT
>NZ_KQ948036.1 GCF_001513965.1 Streptomyces cellostaticus
TCCTTTTATAGCTCCGGCTCTTGGGTACTGCCCAGGAGCCGGAGCTTTTTTGCGTTGAGGTAGGGTCAGGGGGCATCGTTGGCTCGTTTTCGCACAGGAGGCCCCCGGGTGGAGGTCCAGGAGACCCGTGTCCAGACAGACCGGGTCCTCACCATCCCCAACATCCTCAGCATGGCGCGGCTCGTCGCCGTACCCCTCTTCCTCTGGCTGATCCTCAGGCCGGAGTTCGGGGGTCCCAACAGTGATGGCTGGGCCCTCCTCGTGCTGGCTTTCAGTGGGGTCAGCGACTACCTGGACGGCAAGCTCGCCAGGCGCTGGAATCAGATCAGCAGCCTCGGCCGGCTCCTTGATCCCGCTGCCGACCGGCTGTTCGTTCTTTCCACACTGCTGGGCCTCACCTGGCGCGAGATCCTGCCGATCTGGCTGACCGCCCTCCTGTTGCTGCGAGAGCTGGTACTCCTGGTGATGGTGGGCATCCTCAGGCGTCACGGCTATCCGCCGCCACAGGTGAACTTCCTGGGGAAGGCCGCAACCTTCAACCTGATGTACGCCTTCCCGCTCCTGCTCCTCAGCGACGGAAAGGGATGGATCGCGTCACTCGCTGCCATTTTCGGATGGGCGTTCGCAGGGTGGGGTACAACCCTCTATTGGTGGGCAGGAGTGCTCTACGTGGTACAAGTCCGCCGCCTGGTCCGTGCGGACGCCGCGGCCGATTGAGCTCGTTGATTGTCCGGACATAGTGGCCCGATGGCCCGCTGCCCAAATCTGCGGGACAATCAGGACGGGTGAAGTCGGCTAGACCGTCGTCTCTTTAGGAGGACGCTTCCGACATGAAGGCCGTCGTGATGGCCGGTGGCGAAGGCACTCGCCTTCGCCCTATGACCTCCAGCATGCCCAAGCCGCTCCTGCCTGTGGTGAACCGCCCGATCATGGAGCATGTACTGAGGCTGCTCAAAAGGCATGGGCTCAACGAGACAGTTGTCACCGTGCAGTTCCTGGCATCGCTCGTCAAGAACTACTTCGGCGACGGCGAAGAGCTCGGAATGGAGCTCACATACGCCAATGAGGAGAAGCCACTCGGTACCGCCGGAAGCGTCAAGAACGCCGAAGAGGCGTTGAAGGACGATGCTTTCCTCGTCATCTCCGGCGATGCCCTGACCGACTTCGACCTCACCGACCTGATCAATTTCCACAAGGAGAAGGGCGCGCTGGTCACGGTTTGTCTGACCCGGGTGCCCAATCCGCTGGAGTTCGGGATCACCATCGTCGATGAGGAAGGCAAGGTCGAGCGCTTCCTCGAGAAGCCGACCTGGGGTCAGGTCTTCTCCGACACGGTCAACACGGGCATTTATGTCATGGAGCCCGAAGTCTTCGACTACGTCGAGCCCGATGTGCCCGTCGACTGGTCCGGTGACGTCTTCCCGCAGCTGATGAAGGACGGCAAGCCGATCTACGGCTATGTGGCCGAGGGCTACTGGGAGGACGTCGGCACCCACGAGAGCTATGTGAAGGCGCAGGCCGACGTCCTGGAGGGCAAGGTCAACGTCGACATCGACGGATTCGAGATCTCCCCGGGCGTCTGGGTCGCCGAAGGTGCAGAGGTGCATCCCGATGCCGTGCTCCGTGGGCCGCTGTACATCGGCGACTACGCCAAGGTGGAGGCCGGAGCGGAAATCCGCGAGCACACCGTCGTGGGTTCCAACGTCGTCGTCAAGAGCGGTGCCTTCCTGCACCGGGCCGTCGTACACGACAACGTGTATGTCGGTCAGCACAGCAATCTGCGTGGCTGTGTCGTAGGGAAGAACACCGACATCATGCGGGCCGCCCGGATCGAGGACGGGGCGGTTATCGGTGACGAGTGCCTGATCGGTGAAGAATCGATCGTTCAAGGCAATGTCCGGGTCTATCCGTTCAAGACCATCGAGGCCGGTGCCTTTGTCAACACCTCGGTCATCTGGGAGTCCAGAGGACAGGCCCAGCTGTTCGGCGCCCGCGGAGTGTCCGGAATCCTGAACGTGGAGATCACGCCCGAGCTGGCCGTGCGGCTGGCCGGCGCCTATGCGACAACGCTGAAGAAGGGCTCCACGGTCACCACGGCCCGTGACCACTCCCGAGGCGCCCGTGCGCTCAAGCGGGCCGTGATCTCCGCGCTCCAGGCCAGCGCCATCGACGTACGAGACCTGGAGAACGTGCCGCTGCCCGTGGCGCGGCAGCAGACCGCGCGAGGCAGTGCCGGCGGCATCATGATCCGGACCTCGCCGGGCGTGCCGGACTCCGTCGACATCATGTTCTTCGACGGGCAGGGCGCGGACCTGTCGCAGGGCGGTCAGCGCAAACTCGACCGGGTGTTCGCGCGACAGGAGTACCGCAGGGCGTTCCCCGGGGAGATCGGCGACCTGTACTTCCCGGCGAGTGTCTTCGACTCGTACACCGGTTCACTGCTCAGGAACGTCGACACCACCGGGATCGCGGAAGCGGGCCTGAAGGTCGTCGTGGACGCCTCCAACGGCAGTGCCGGCCTCGTCCTGCCGAGTCTGCTCGGCAAGCTCGGGGTGGACTCGCTGACCATCAACCCCGGTCTCGACGAGTCCAGGCCCACGGAGACCGAGGAGATGCGCCGTAACGGGCTGGTGCGTCTCGGCGAGATAGTGGCGTCCTCCGGTGCCGCGTTCGGTGTCCGGTTCGACCCAGTCGGCGAGCGGCTGTCGCTCGTGGACGAGAAGGGCCGGATCATCGAGGACGACCGGGCGCTGCTGGTGATGCTGGATCTGGTGGCGGCCGAGCGGCGCAGCGGCCGGGTGGCGCTGCCGGTGACCACGACCCGGATCGCCGAGCAGGTGGCCGCGTATCACGGCACGCAGGTCGAGTGGACCACCACCTCTCCTGACGACCTCACGCGCGTGGGGCGCGAGGAGGGCACGATCTTCGGTGGCGATGGCAAGGGCGGCTTCATCGTCCCGGAGTTCAGCAGCGTCTATGACGGCACGGCGGCCTTCGTACGGCTGATCGGGCTGGTGGCGCGTACGCAGCTCACGCTGAGCCAGATCGATGCGCGGATTCCGCGGGCGCATGTCCTCAAGCGGGACCTGGCGACCCCGTGGGCTGTCAAGGGTCTGGTGATGCGGCGCGTCGTGGAGGCAGCCGGGGATCGCTTTGTCGACACGACCGACGGTGTGCGGGTCGTGGAGACCGACGGCCGCTGGGTGATGGTGCTGCCCGACCCGGCGGAGGCGGTCACCCATCTGTGGGCCGAGGGGCCCGACGATGCCGGAGCGCAGGCCCTGCTGGACGAGTGGTCGGCCGTGGTGGACAGCGCCGGGCGCTAGACCTGGTGGTCCCGGACGGCGAAAAACACTGCACGCGTGCGTGCCGGACAAGTGTCCCCAGGGGGGCCTGTCCGGCACGCCGGTGGGGCCATTCGGAGGTACTGCTCGCGACATGCGACGATGTGCGGCATGCCGCAGCAACCCCCCGTTCGGAGCAGCCCCCCGCGGCCGCAGCGTCCGGACGCTTCCATGTCGTTGATCACCAACGTCATGGACCACAGCCTCGACGACGGGTACGCCGAGGCCGCCGCCCGGAAGAAGTCCCGGGGCGAAGGCGGGCTGCCGAAGACGCTCAGGGCGAAGCTGGGCCTGGCGGCCGGGCTGGTGCTTGCGGCGCTGGTGGTGACCGTAGGGGCCGCGCAGGCGCGGGTGGCGGCGCCCGTGGTGGCCAAGGAGCGCCAGGAGCTGATCGACCGCATAGACCGGGAGACCTCGGGTGCGGACAAGCTCGAAAGCAGTGTCGACGAGCTGCGCGACGACGTCAGCGCGCGCCAGCGGGCGGCTCTGAAGCAGAGTGGCGGCAGTGCCGAGGCGGACCTGGTGAGTGTTCTGTCGGGCGCCACCGCGGTGCACGGCCCCGGGGTCAGGCTCGTCGTGAACGACGCCAAGGAGGCCAGCACCGGCGGCGAGGGCACCAACCCCCGCGAGACCTCCGGTTTCTCCGACACCGGGCGGGTGCGGGACCGGGACATGCAGCGGGTGGTCAACGGGCTGTGGGCCTCCGGGGCCGAGGCCGTCTCCGTCAACGGACAGCGGTTGACGGCCCTGTCCGCGATCAGGGCCGCGGGTGACGCGATACTGGTCGACAACAAGCCGCTGGTGCCGCCGTACACGGTGCTGGCGGTGGGGGACGGGGAACGGCTGAGCACCAGGTTCCAGAACAGCGCCGACGGACTGTATCTGCATGCCCTGGAGGATGACTACGGCATCCGTGCCACCATCTCCGCGCAGGGGGACGTCCGGTTGCCTGCCGCACCCAGTGTGATCGTACGTACAGCACAGCCGAACGCCGAGAAAACTGAGAAGGGCACATCGTGATCGCCGTACTGGGCCTCGTCGTGGGAGTCGTGGCCGGCCTGTTGGTCCGGCCTGAGGTTCCGGCGGTCGTCGAGCCTTATCTGCCGATCGCCGTCGTGGCGGCGCTGGACGCCGTGTTCGGTGGTCTGCGGGCCATGCTCGACGGCATCTTCGACGACAAGGTCTTCGTGGTGTCGTTCCTGTCCAATGTGGTCGTGGCCGCGCTGATCGTGTTCCTGGGGGACAAGTTGGGCGTGGGCGCGCAGCTGTCCACGGGTGTCGTCGTGGTCCTGGGTATCCGGATCTTCTCCAACGCCGCGGCGATCCGGCGGCACGTCTTCCGGGCGTGAGACCGATGAGCAACCAGGAGGAGCAGCCGGAGAACAGGCTGCGTAAGGAACTGCCCGACGAGGTGTCGGCCTCGGCCGCAGAGCCGGAGCAGGCGCCCGCCGGGAGCGGCGAGCAGCAGCTCACCGGGCGCCAGCGGCTGGTCAAGGGGCTGTGGCCGCTGCGCGTCACCAGGGCCCAACTCATCGTCGCCCTACTGCTGTTCGGGCTCGGTTTCGGGCTGGCCGTGCAGGTGGCGTCGAACAGCGACAGCGACAGCGCGCTGCGCGGCGCACGTCAGGAAGATCTTGTTCGCATCCTCGATGAACTGGATTCGCGTACTCAGCGTCTTGAAGACGAGAAGCAGGGTCTCGAAAAGCAGCGGTCGGAGCTGCAGAGCAGCTCCGACCAAGCCGCGGAGGCGCGCAAGCAGACGGCTGAGAAGGAGAAGCAACTCGGCATTCTGGCGGGCACCGTGGCGGCTCAGGGTCCCGGCATCACCATGACGATCGAGGACACGAAGGGGACGGTCAAGGCGGACATGCTGCTCGACGCGATCCAGGAGCTGCGCGCGGCCGGTGCGGAGGCGATCCAGGTCAACGGGGTACGGGTGGTCGCGAGCAGCTACTTCACCGACTCGGAGAAGAGTGTGAGCGTCGACGGGAACAAGATCAACGCTCCCTATCGTTTCCAGATCATCGGCAAGCCGCAGGATCTCGAGCCGGCGCTGAACATCCCTGGAGGCGTGGTGCAGACCTTGGAGAAGGAGCAGGCCACGGTGACTGTGGAGCGGTCGAGCAAGATCGTTGTGGACGCCTTGCGACAGGCGAAGCAGCCTGACTACGCTCGGTCGTCCTCCCAGTGAACCGGCGGTGCATGGGGGACGTCCGGCAGGGGCATGAGGTTGCGGGGGGTCGGCGCACCGAAGGGGTGGTGCGTGGTGGAAACTGTCTGGTGGATACGGACGTTGTGAGGATGTCCGGGTCGGCCGGTGTAGGCAATCAGGGTTCGTCCTGCCCCACGGGCGGGTCTGTTTCGGTCAAGGGGAATCGCCCGTGAAGTTGTTTGCGAAGTTGTTCGGCAAGAGCGCGCGAGAGGGTAGCGACAACGCGACCGCTCGCCATCGCGCACAGCCTGACGCAGAGGGTCAGCGCCCGCTGTTCCGTGACCAGGTCGCTGGTCCGGGCGGTGACATTTCCGGAGGTCAGGGCGCGGCGTCTGTTGACCCTGCGCAGTCCGGCGGCATAGGTTTCGGGCAACCGTCAACCTCAAGTGCGGGTGGAGGGTTTGCCTCCGACCCGTACGCGTCCAATGCCCCGTCGGGACAGCCGCGGCAGGAGGATCCGTCCATGTCGGTCCTGGTGTGTACGAGGTGCGGTAACCGCAATGCGGACAGCGCCCGGTTCTGCTCCAACTGCGGCGCGCCGCTGCGCGCCGGGGTGGCGCCGGAGCGCGCCTCCGAGACGACGTCCACGATCTCGATCTCGGGCCTCGAGGCCTACGACGCCGAGGTGACCGGGCAGACGCAGGTGCCGATGCTCTCGCCCGAGGCGCAGGCCGCGGTGGACGCCCTGCCGCTGGGCTCGGCGCTGCTGGTGGTGCGCCGGGGGCCGAACTCGGGCAGCCGCTTCCTGCTGGACAGCGACCTGACCACGGCTGGCCGTCATCCGCAGAGCGACATCTTCCTGGACGACGTCACGGTCTCGCGGCGGCACGTGGAGTTCCGGCGCTCCCCGGACGGCTCGTTCACCGTGGCCGACGTGGGCAGTCTGAACGGCACGTACGTCAACCGTGAGCGGATCGACCAGGTCGCCCTCTCGAACGGTGACGAGGTGCAGATCGGCAAGTACCGGCTGGTCTTCTACGCGAGCCGGCAGGGCATCTGACCCCCCGGATCCCGTCCGGGGGACCCCAGGGAAGGTCCATGCTTCAATCACCGAGCGGCGGTGCCCGAAGCGGTACCGCCGCCGCGGACAGTGGGCTGCTGAGCATCGGCACGGTGCTGAACGCGCTGCGCGACGAGTTCCCCGAAGTCACCATCTCCAAGATCCGCTTCCTGGAGTCGGAGGGGCTCATCGAGCCGCAGCGGACCCCGTCGGGGTACCGCAAGTTCAGTGCCGGGGACGTCGAGCGCCTCGCTCACGTCCTGAGGATGCAGCGGGACCACTATCTGCCGCTCAAGGTGATCCGCGAGCACCTGGAGGCCATGGAGCGGGGCGAGGCCGTCCAGCTGCCCGTGGTGGGGCGCCAGCGTACCGGGGAGGACGTACCGGAGCCGGTCGAGCGGCCCACGGTCGCCCGGGTCGGGCGGGCCGAGCTGCTCGCGGCCGCCGGCATCGACGAGGGCGAACTCAAGGAGTGGGAGTCCTACGGGCTCATCGCTCCCCTGGAGGACGGGGTGTACGACGCCGAGGCCGTCACCGTGGCCTCGCTCGTGGCCGAGCTGGGCCGGTTCGGGATCGAGCCGCGCCACCTGCGGGTGATGAAGGCCGCGGCCGACCGCGAGGCGGGGCTCGTGGACCAGGTGGTGGCCCCCCTGAAGCGCCACCGCAACCCGCAGACCAGGGCTCACGCCGAGGCCCGTGCGAAGGAGCTGGCGGCGCTCACGGTGAAGCTGCACGCTGCACTGGTACAGACCGCCCTCGGCGTGCGGCTGCCCTGAGCAGCGGGGTGTCACGGGAGGCCGGATCGGGCACCTGTTCCCGGCCCGACTACCCAAACGTCCCGGGCACGGCCTAGGGTTGCAATGTGAACGAGCTCGATGTCGTAGGTGTCCGGGTCGAAATGCCCTCCAACCAACCGATCGTGCTCCTGCGCGAAGTGGGAGGCGACCGTTACCTCCCCATCTGGATCGGGCCGGGGGAGGCGACGGCGATCGCCTTCGCCCAGCAGGGCATGGCCCCCGCGCGACCGCTGACCCACGACCTGTTCAAGGACGTGCTGGAGGCCGTCGGCCAGGAGCTGACCGAAGTACGCATCACGGATCTGCGTGAGGGCGTCTTCTACGCGGAGCTGGTCTTCGCCAGCGGGGTCGAGGTGAGCGCCCGTCCCTCCGACGCCATAGCGCTCGCCCTGCGCACCGGAACGCCGATCTATGGCAGTGACACGGTGCTGGACGACGCCGGTATCGCGATTCCGGACGAGCAGGAGGACGAGGTGGAGAAGTTCCGCGAGTTCCTCGACCAGATCTCGCCCGAGGACTTCGGCACCAGCAGCCAGTGAGGCGGATCCGGCCGAGCGGTCAGCGGGTCTGTACCCGTCCCTTGGGCGGTTCGTCGGCCCCCGGCGCCGTGGCAATTGCCACCGGCCATGGAGAGCGTCCTACGGCTTCCCGCGAACGCATTCGGCTAGCCTTTCCCCGCGGTGGGGCACGGGAAACCACTCTTAGGGTGATTATCACTCGGCGTGCCGAGTGTGGCGATCGTTGACGCGCCCCTGGTGACTGCCTACCGTCGAGAAGGCAGGTCAAGGACGGAGGTCGGCGTGAGAACGAGCGGCGACGGTACGGTGGGGGGTGTCCCCGGGCGCGGTCTCGGGGAGAGCGGTCCGTACCCGCTTCACAGCAGCGCGGTCGATCACGCCCAGCAGCGACCGACGGCGGTGCCGAACGGCGGAGGGGCGGCGTCCATGACGTCCGAGGAGATCGGCTACCGCGGGCCCACGGCCTGCGCGGCCGCCGGCATCACCTACCGGCAACTCGACTACTGGGCTCGCACCGGGCTCGTCGAGCCGAGCGTGCGGCCCGCCTACGGGTCGGGCACCCAGCGTCTGTACAGCTTCCGGGACATCGTCGTCCTGAAGATCGTGAAGCGGTTTCTGGACACCGGGGTCTCGCTGCAGAACATCCGTACGGCTGTTCAGCACCTCAGAGAACGCGGTTTCCGTGATCTGGAGCGCATGACCCTGATGAGCGACGGTGCCACCGTGTACGAGTGCACCTCGCCGGACGAGGTCCACGCCCTGCTCCAGGGCGGTCAGGGCATCTTCGGGATCGCCGTAGGCGTGGTCTGGCGGGACGTGGAAAGCGCACTCTCCCAGCTGCACGGAGAGCGCATCGACACCGGGGAGACGCTGGTCGGGCACAACCCCGCGGACGAACTGGCGCGGCGCCGCAACCGGGCGGTCTGAGCGCGGGACTCTGCGGGCGCGCGGCGCTCTGAACACAGGCCCCTGAGCGCAGGGGGCCGTCCGTGCGCCGGAGCCCTTTTCCGGGCTGTTCCGTGCCGGTCCATTGTCAGTGGCGTGGTGCAGCATCGGAGATGTGAGAAACGCGCCCACGATCCTGCATCTCGACATGGATGCCTTCTACGCCTCGGTGGAGCAGGCATCCAAGCCGAGCCTGCGCGGGAAGGCCGTCGTCGTGGGCGGACTCGGACCGCGCGGGGTGGTGGCCACCGCGTCGTACGAGGCACGGGTCTTCGGGGTCCACTCGGCGATGCCGATGGCCCAGGCGCGCCGGCTGGCGCCGAACGCCGCGTACCTCGTGCCGCGCTTCGCCCTGTACCGGTCGGTCAGCGAGCAGGTGATGGCGCTGCTGCGGGAGCTGTCGCCGCTGGTGGAGCCGCTGAGTCTGGACGAGGCCTTCGTGGATCTGGAGGCCGGGGGAGTGGCCTGGGACGAGGAGTCGGCGCGGCTGACAGGGCTGAGGCTGCGCGCGGACATACGGGCGGTCACGGGGCTCACGGGGTCGGTGGGGCTGGCCGCCTCCAAGATGCTCGCGAAGATCGCCTCGGAGCAGGCCAAGCCCGACGGACTCGTGCTCATCGAGCCCGGGACCGAGCGGGCACTGCTGGGACCCATGCCGGTGCGGACCCTGCCCGGGATCGGGCCGGCCACCGGGGACCATCTGCGGCGGGCCGGGATCACCACGGTCGAGGAGCTGGCCGAGGCGGGCGAGGACGAACTCGTACGGCTGCTGGGCAAGGCGCACGGGCACGCGCTGTACGCCATGGCGCTGGCGCGTGACGACCGGCCCGTGGTGGCCGAGCGGGAGACCAAGTCGGTGTCGGTCGAGGACACCTACGACGTGGACATCCACGACCGGCTGCGGGTCGGTCTGGAGGTGCAGCGGCTCGCCGACCGGTGCGTGCGGCGGCTGCGCGAGGCCGGACACTCCGGGCGGACCATCGTGCTGAAGGTACGGAGGTACGACTTCTCGACGCTGACCCGGTCCGAGACGCTCAGAGGCCCCACGGACGATCCGGCGGTGATCCGGGAGGCGGCCGCGCGGCTGCTGGAGTCGGTGGACACGACGGGTGGGGTGCGGCTGCTCGGCGTGGGGGTTTCCGGGCTCGCCGACTACACCCAGGAGGACCTGTTCGCCCAGGCGGCGGGCGAGCGGGCCGCTGCCGCGGCAGCGCAGGCGCCGGAGGAGGTTGTGCCCGAGGCCGTGGAGGAGCGCCCGGAGCCCGCCGAGCGGCAGTGGCGCGCCGGGCACGATGTACGGCACGCCGAGTACGGGCACGGCTGGGTGCAGGGCAGTGGCCTGGGGCGGGTCACCGTGCGCTTCGAGACACCGCTGTCCGAGCCGGGACGGGTCCGTACCTTCCGGGTGGACGATCCCGGCCTGGAGCCGGCAGATCCGCTGCCGCTGGTGCAGGTGCTGCCGCGGGTGCCGGGTGCCGTGGATGCCGATCTGTGAAGGAGGGTGCCGGTCCTCTGCGGGGTGCGGGTGTGACGTGGTTCCTCGCGCAGTTCCCCGCGCCCCAGGGGGGTTGCCGCCGGCGGAGTCGGTCGAGACGGCCGGGAGTTCCTCAGCTTTCCTCGGTGCCTGCCAGCTTGCCGAAGTCGTGGTCCGGGACGGCCGGCGGTGCGATGTCCAGGCCGTAGTGGTGGTAGAGCTGGAGTTCCTGTTCGGGAGAGAGATGGCGGCCCACGCCGAAGTCGGGGGCGTCCTTGATGAGCGCGCGGTCGAAGGGGACCCGAAGGGCGCCCTCGACCAGTTCGCTGGGCTCCAGGGGGACGAAGGCGTCCCGGGAGAACAGGCCGGTCCGTATGGCCGCCCACTCCGGCACACCCGTAGCGTCGTCGAGATACACCTCGTCGACGGTGCCGATCTTGGTGCCGTTGCGGTCGAACGCCTTGCGGCCGATCAGGTTGCGCGGATCGATGTCGGTCTGCACGGTCCCTCTCCCTCCACTTGGTCGCAACTCATCCGTAAGCACTACAAAAGAGCACATTCAAGGAGGCGGCCACTCGAGGGCTCGGGCGTTGACCTCGCTGGTAGGCTGACAGCGGCTGCTGACCCCGTGCGGGAGAGTCCTCCGACCACCTCGGAGGCGCCGAAGGAGCAACTCCTCCCCGGAATCTCTCAGGCTCACGTACCGCATGGACGAGGTCACTCTGGAAAGCAGGGCGGGTGTCGACGGCTCCCGCCCTCACCGACGGTGAAAGCCGGGACCCTCGGGCGCCCGGTGAAGCTCTCAGGTTGAGATGACAGAGGGGGAGGCCGTCGGGGCAACCGCACCGTGGTGCCCCTCGAAGGTCGCGTCAGACCAGGAGGCCTCCGCAATGACCGCCCATCGCATTCCGCTCTCCGAGCTCGAAGCGGGCATCCCCTTCGAGCAGCGCCACATCGGACCCGACCAGGAGGCGCGGGCCAAGATGCTCGCGCACGTCGGCTACGGCTCCCTCGATGACCTGACCGCCGCCGCGGTCCCGGATGTGATCAAGAACGCCGACGCCCTGGACCTGCCGGGCGCCCGCACCGAGGCCGAGGTGCTCGCCGAGCTGCGCTCGCTCGCGGACCGCAACCAGGTCCTCGGCTCGATGATCGGGCTCGGCTACTACGGCACCTTCACCCCGCCGGTCATCCTGCGCAACGTCATGGAGAACCCGGCCTGGTACACGGCCTACACGCCGTACCAGCCGGAGATCTCCCAGGGGCGGCTCGAGGCCCTGCTGAACTTCCAGACCATGGTCGCCGAGCTCACCGGGCTGCCCACCTCCGGTGCCTCCCTGCTGGACGAGGGCACCGCGGCCGCCGAGGCGATGGCGCTGTCCCGGCGCATGGGCAAGAACAAGAAGGGCCTGTTCCTGGTCGACGCGGACGCGCTGCCGCAGACCATCGCCGTCATCGAGACGCGTGCGGAGCCGACCGGTGTCGAGGTCGTCGTCGCCGACCTCAGCGACGGCATCCCGGCCGAGATCGCCGCGCGCGAGATCAACGGCGTACTGATCCAGTACCCGGGCGCCTCCGGTGCCGTACGCGACATCAAGCCGGTCATCGAGCAGGCGCACGAGCTGGGCGCCCTCGTCACCGTCGCCGCCGACCTGCTCGCGCTCACCCTGCTGACCTCGCCGGGCGAGCTGGGCGCGGACATCGCCGTCGGCACCACCCAGCGCTTCGGCGTGCCGATGGGCTTCGGCGGCCCGCACGCGGGCTACATGGCGGTGCACGAGAAGTTCGCGCGCAGCCTGCCCGGCCGTCTCGTCGGCGTGTCCGTCGACGCCGACGGGAACAAGGCCTACCGTCTCGCGCTGCAGACCCGTGAGCAGCACATCCGCCGCGAGAAGGCCACCAGCAACATCTGCACCGCGCAGGTGCTGCTCGCCGTGATGGCCGGCATGTACGCCGTTTACCACGGCCCCGAGGGCCTGCGCACCATCGCCCGCCGTACCCACCGCTACGCCACGATCCTCGCCGAGGGCCTGAAGGCCGGCGGGGTCGAGATCGTCCACGGTGCCTACTTCGACACCGTCACCGCGCGCGTGCCCGGCAAGGCCGCCGAGGTCGTCGCCGCGGCCCGGGACAACGGAGTCAACCTGCGCCTGGTCGACACCGACCACGTCTCCCTCGCCTGCGACGAGACCACCAACCGGGCCCAGCTGGACGCCGTCTTCTCCGCCTTCGATGTCGCCGGCGACATCGAGGACCTGGACGCGGCCGCCGGTGAGGCCCTGCCCGAGGCGCTGCTGCGCACCGACGACTACCTGACCCACCCGGTCTTCCACGACCACCGTTCCGAGACCGCGATGCTGCGCTACCTGCGCAGGCTCGCCGACCGCGACTACGCGCTCGACCGCGGCATGATCCCGCTGGGCTCCTGCACCATGAAGCTCAACGCGACCACGGAGATGGAGCCGGTCACCTGGCCGGAGTTCGGCCAGTTGCACCCCTTCGTGCCCGCCGAACAGGCGGAGGGCTACCTCACGCTCATCCGCGAGCTGGAGGATCGTCTTGCCGAGGTCACCGGCTACGACAAGGTCTCGCTCCAGCCGAACGCCGGTTCGCAGGGCGAGCTGGCCGGTCTGCTGGCCGTACGCGGCTACCACCGGGCCAACGGCGACGAGCAGCGGACCGTGTGCCTGATCCCGTCCTCCGCGCACGGCACCAACGCCGCCAGCGCCGTGATGGCCGGCATGAAGGTCGTCGTCGTGAAGACCGCCGAGGACGGCGAGATCGACGTCGAGGACCTGCGGGCCAAGATCGAGCAGTACCGCGACCAGCTGGCGGTGCTGATGATCACCTACCCGTCCACGCACGGCGTCTTCGAGGAGCACGTCGCCGACATCTGCGCCCAGGTGCACGAGGCGGGCGGCCAGGTGTACGTCGACGGCGCCAACCTCAACGCCCTGGTCGGCCTCGCCAAGCCGGGCCACTTCGGCGGTGACGTCTCGCACCTGAACCTGCACAAGACGTTCTGCATCCCGCACGGCGGCGGCGGCCCCGGCGTCGGCCCGGTCGCGGTCCGCGCGCACCTGGCGCCGTACCTGCCGAACCACCCGTTGCAGCCGGCGGCCGGCCCGGAGACGGGCGTCGGCCCGATCTCGGCGGCGCCCTGGGGCAGCGCGGGCATCCTGCCCATCTCGTGGGCGTACGTCCGCCTGATGGGCGGCGAGGGCCTCAAGCGCGCCACGCAGGTGGCCGTGCTCTCCGCGAACTACGTCGCCAAGCGCCTGGAGCCGCACTACCCGGTGCTCTACACCGGCCCCGGCAACCTGGTCGCGCACGAGTGCATCATCGACCTGCGCCCGCTGACCAAGGCGACCGGCGTGAGCGTGGACGACGTCGCCAAGCGCCTCATCGACTACGGCTTCCACGCGCCGACCATGTCCTTCCCAGTGGCCGGCACACTGATGATCGAGCCGACCGAGTCCGAGGACCTGGCCGAGCTGGATCGTTTCTGTGACGCGCTGATCGCCATCCGCGCCGAGATCGAGAAGGTCGGCTCCGGCGAGTGGCCCGCGCAGGACAACCCGCTGGCCGGCGCCCCGCACACCGCGGCCGCGCTCGGCGCTGAGTGGACGCACGCCTACAGCCGCGAGGAAGCGGTCTTCCCGGCCGGCGTCTCGGCCGCCGGCAAGTACTGGCCGCCGGTGCGCCGTATCGACCAGGCCTTCGGCGACCGCAACCTGGTCTGCTCCTGCCCGCCGCTGGACGCGTACGAGGACTGAGCGAGTCCCTGGCGAGAGCCCTGCCCGTGATCCGGGCGGGGCTCTCCCCGTTTCTCATGCCCGTTTCTCACGCCGTCGCGAGCGCCACCTCGGTCGACTTGATCAGGGCGACCACGGCGGAGCCCACGAAGAGGCCGAGACCGGTGGCCGCGTCCTTGGTGATCACCGCCGTGAGTTCGCCGCCGTCCACGGTGACCTTCACGGAGGCCATCGCCCCGCCGAGTGCGAGATGGGTGATCGCGCCGGGGAGCTGGTTGCGGATCGACAGGCCCTCGATCCGGTTCGTGGCGAGCGAGATCTCGGTCGACTTCACCAGTGCGCTGACGTGGGAGTCCGGGGCGAGGCCGAGCTCCTCGACGGCCTCCAGGGTGATGGCCGCCATGAGGTCCTGCCCGCCGTCCAGGCGGATCCTGACCGTGGCCATGACCTCGCCGGGGTTCACCTCGGTGACGGTGCCGGGGAGCTGGTTGCGGATGCTCAGTGTCATGGGCACCCACCGTAGAGCGCGTGTCTGCTCAGGCAGGGTATGCGTGCGTCTGGGTCGCCTTCACCGTCGCCCAGACAGCCGCGCCCGGGTGCAGGTCCAGCTCGGCCGCGGCGACCGTGGTGAGGTCGGCGGCGAGGGGAAGCTCGCCGGTGAGGTCGGCGCGGATCTGGTCGCCGTGGGTCTCCAGACCCGCGACCTCGCAGCGCCACAGGTTGCGCGCGCTGGCACCGGTGGGCCGGTCCCGGAAGAGGGTGACGGCGACCGGCGGGAATGCCACGAAGACCGGCCCGGACAGCACTTCCGTGGTCGTGATCGAAGGGCCCGCGTCGAGCCGTACCGTGTGCCCCTCGGCCGCTCCCCGGTAGAGGTTGAGGCCGACCAGTTGGGCGATGTAGTCCGTGCGCGGATGGCGGGCGATGTCGGACGGAGCGCCCTCCTGGACGACCCGGCCGTGTTCGACGACCACCAGCCGGTCGGCGAGCACCATGGCGTCGAGCGGGTCGTGCGTGACCAGCACGGCGACCGCCTCGAACTCGGCCAGGTGACGGCGGAGCTGGGCGCGCACCTCCAGCCGGGTGCGGGCGTCCAGGGCCGCGAGGGGTTCGTCCAGGAGCAGCAGCCGGGGCCGGGTGGCGAGCGCCCGGGCGAGCGCGACGCGCTGGGCCTGGCCGCCGGAGAGGTGGCGGGGCTTGGCGCCGGAGTGGCCGGCGAGGCCCATCCGGTCCAGCCATGCGGCGGCCTGTGCGCGGGCCTCGGCCTTGCCGGCACCCTGGCAGCGCGGCCCGAAGGCCACGTTGTCCAGGGCGGACAGATGCGGGAAGAGCAGGTAGTCCTGGAAGACGACGCCGACCGGGCGCGACTCCGCAGGGGTGCGTTCCAAAGAGGCGCCGTCCAGCCGCAGATGCCCGTCGGTGAGGGGGACCAGACCGGCGAGGGCACGCAGGGCGGTGGTCTTGCCGGCGCCGTTGGGGCCGAGCAGCGCGACGACGTCTCCCGGCGCGGCGGCCAGGGCCACGTCGAGCCGGAAGGAGCCGCGTTCGACGACGAGCCGGGCGTCCAGGCCCTGCTCGCGTATGTCCGCGGGGGCGAGGCCGGTCTTGGGGGCGTCGATGTCGGTCATGGAGAGGGTGTCCTTCGTCGGCACACGCGCAGGGTCGTCTTCCATCCTGGCGTCACCGTCAGGTGCCCGTCAGCCACCGGTCCCGCAGCCCCGCCAGCACGGCGATGGACACGGCCAGCAGGACCAGGCTGAGGGAGATGGCGGCCTCGGGGTCGTTCTGCAGGGCGAGGTAGACCGCGAGGGGCATGGTCTGGGTGCGGCCGGGGAAGTTGCCCGCGAAGGTGATCGTCGCGCCGAACTCGCCGAGCGCGCGGGCCCAGGCCAGCACGGCGCCTGCGGCGATGCCCGGCGCGATCAGCGGCAGGGTGACCCGGCGGAACGCGGTGAAGCGGGAGGCGCCGAGCGTGGTGGCCGCCTCCTCGAAGCGCGGGTCTGCGGCGCGCAGGGTGCCCTCGACACTGATGACCAGGAACGGCATGGCGACGAACGCCTCCGCGACGACGACCCCGGCGGCGGTGAACGGCAGGGTGATCCCGAACCAGGAGTCGAGCCACTTGCCGATGATCCCGTTGCGGCCCAGCGCGAGCAGCAGGGCCACACCGCCGACCACCGGCGGGAGCACCAGGGGCAGGGTCACCAGAGCGCGGACGAGCCCCCGGCCGGGGAAGTCCGTGCGGGCCAGCAGCCAGGCCAGCGGCACGCCGAGCACCAGGCTCACTGCGGTCGCCGCCGTGGCGCTGACCAGGGACAGCTGTAGCGCCTGCCACACCTCGGTGCTGGTCAGCTGCGCCGGCAGACTGCGCCAGGGCGCGCGGACGAGCAGGGCGAGCAGCGGCAGCAGCAGGAACGCCAGGGCGAGCACACCGGGCAGCAGCAGCGGCAACGGTAGCCCTGCCCGGACGCGGCGGCGCCGCGGCCCACCCGTGCGGGGACCGGCCGCGGCGCCGGGCTTGTGCAGCGAGGTCACGGCTTGAGGAACCCGGCCCCGGTCAGGACCTTCTGGCCCTCGGCGGACTGGACCAGGGCGATGAAGGCCTTGGCGGTCCGGGCGTTCTGGGTGTTCTTCAGCAGGGTGATCGGGTAGGCGTTGATGGCCTTGGCGGACTCGGGGAACTCCACGCCCTCCACCTTGTCACCTGCGGCCTTCACATCGGTCTTGTAGACCACCGCGGCGTCGGCCTCCTTCAGCTCCACCTTCGTCAGGGCGCCCTTGACGTCCTGCTCGTAGGAGACCGGGGTGAGCTTCAGCTTGCTGGCGTCCAGGGCCTTCTGGGCGGCCGCACCGCACGGCACGGTCTTGTCGCACAGGACGACCTTCAGGCCGGACTTGGTGAGGTCCTTCAGGGAGGACACCTTGTCGGGGTTGCCCGGCAGGGTGGCGATCTCCAGCTGGTTGCGGACGAAGGTGGCCGGGGTGCCGACCGCGTCCTTCTTGTCCGTGACGATCGCCATGGTCTTGGGGCTGGCGGCGGCGAAGACGTCTGCCGGGGCGCCGCCGGTGATGCTCGCGGCGAGCGTGTCACTGCCGCCGAAGTTGAAGCTCACCTTGGTGCCCGGGTGCTGCTTCTCGAACTCCTGGCCGAGGGCCGTGAAGCTCTCCTTGAGGGAGGCGGCCGCGAACACGGTGACCGTGCCGGACGGCTTCGAGGAGGCGGAGCCGGACTTGTCCGACTTGGTGGTCGACGAGCTGTCGGAGGAGGAGCAGGCGCTGAGTGCCATCAGGGCGGCGGCTCCCGCACCGGCCAGCTGCAGCATTCGCCGGGTCCGGCGCACGGAACGGGTCATCACGGATCTACTCCTCGGGATCTTGGAACAACGGTCGCGCCCTGCCACGGCCGGACATCGGCCGTGCGGCGATGATACTGCCGCATCTGCCAGGCGTAAGTCTCCTGTCGCATCGCATGAGCTGCACACTTGTGACTTGTGGCTGGCATGTGCGTTTGTACGGTCCTCAAGCAGGGGTACGGTCCTGCGGGAGGTGGTCGCGGTGACGCTCGCGGAACTCGCCCTGACCGGCGATCTCGTACGACCGGCCCGGCTGACCGTGCCGGACCTGCTCGACTGGCCCCAGCACCGGGTGGACGTCAGCTTCGAGTGCGCCACCAGCGGCATCCAGCACCACCGGTTCGCCGGTCCACGCCTGTACGACGTGCTCGCCGACGCGGGGCCCGGCTTCGACCCGGCCCGGCGCAAGGACCGGCTGCGCTTCCTCATCGCCGTCACTGGCACCGACGGCCACCACGCCCTGCTCTCCTGGGCCGAGATCGACCCCGACTTCGCCGACGCCCCCGTCCTGCTCGGCGTCACGATCGACGGCACCCCGCTGGATGCGGCCGGCCCCCAGCTGGTGCTGCCGCAGGACCGCTGCGGGGCCCGGCACATCAGCGGGATCACGGCGATCCGGGTGGACGGGGGCTACGGCTTCGGCGCCGCAGAGCGGGCCACACCCGGGCGGGCGTCAGCGGCAGCTTCGTGAGCCTTCTGGGCAAGCTCTGGCCGCTGGTCACCGTCCGCGCGCGCCATGTGGCTCTGCGGGGTGGTACCAGGGCGCCCGTAGCTGCTCCTGACAGGCAGAGCCCTGGCCCAAGCCCGCTCCATGCTCACCTCGGGCCCGCACCACGGCGCCGGACGCGTCTGTGGGTGAGGGGGCCGGGTCAGGCGCGGTCGATGTGCACGTTCGTGGACTTCACGCGGGCGGTGGCCTCCATGCCGACCTCCAGGCCCAGTTCCTCCACGGCCTCCCGGGTGAGCAGGGAGACCAGCCGGTGCGGGCCCGCCTGGATCTCCACCTGAGCGGCGACGTCACCGAGCTTGATGGCGGTGACGATGCCCGGGAACGCGTTGCGGACCGAGGTGGAGGAGGCGTCCTCCTCGCCGCCGCCCGCCTTGGCCAGTTCGACCGAGAACGCGGCGAGGTCCTTGCCGTCGATGAGGCGCCGCCCGGCCTCGTCGCGATGCGTGGCCATCCGGCCGGCGTCGGCCCAGCGGCGGGCGGTGTCCGGGCTCACGCCGAGGAGCCGCGCGGCCTGGCCGATCGTGTAGGACTGCATGCCGGTCACGATAGGGCCACGCACGGGAACCGTGGACGTGGGGTTGGCCGTTGGGTATAACGCGATATAGCGTTAGTGCGTGATGGTGGATCCCTGCGGGGACGTCTGGATCGGGGTGAGGGTGTGTCGGTCGAGCTGATGCGTACGGAGGAGCCGTCCGGGCTGCGGGCCTCGCATGCGGACCGGGACCGGGTGGTGGACGTGCTGACCGCTGCCGCGGCAGACGGCCGCCTCACCGCCCCGGAACACGAGGAGCGGGTGACGGCCGCCCTGTCCGCGCGCACGCTCGGTGAGCTGGCGGCGCTGACGGCCGACCTGCCGGGCGAAGCGGCCGGGCCCGCCCCGGTCAAGGACGTCGTCCGCATCGAGCAGCAGGGTTCCTCGACCACGCGCGGCGACGGGTGGTCGGTGCCGCGCCGGATGGACATCCGGTCGGCCTGGGGCGATGTGACCCTCGACTTCACCCGGGCGGAGATCGGCCACGACAGCCTCCGCATCGACGTGGACCTGAAGGGCGGCACCCTGCGGCTGATCACCCGGCCCGGTGTCGTCGTGGACAGCGACTCCCTGGTGATCGGCTACGGCAAGACCAGGATGCGGCCGGCCGGGGACCCCGGGACACCGGTCGTGCTGCGCGTGGAGATACACGGGCGGCTGAGCATGGGCGTGCTCGAGGTGCGGCCGCCGCGGCGGCTGTTCGGCAGGAGGGCGGCGACCGCCTGAGGCGCCTGCCGTCTTTGGGACCACAGGCGCCCGGACCGGCTCAGCCGGTGTGCACGCGCGGGCGCCGGCCGCGGTCCGGTTCCGCCTCGCGCAGGACCTCGCGGGTGACCGGGGCGACTTCGCCCTGCCCGAAGAGGAAGAAGCGCAGGAAGTTGGCGAACGGGTTGCCCTCGGTCCACTCGAAGTAGATGTGCGGGGTGCAGCTCGTCCTGTCCCGGACATGGAGGAGGAGCGCGGCCAGGGCGTTGGGGATGGAGGAGGACTCCAGGGTCAGCACCCGGTAGCGGTCGTGCAGGACCTCGCCGCGTACGGTCAGGCTCGCCTCGAACTCGGAGGGGTCGGTGACCGTGACCTCGACGAAGACGAAGTCCTCCTGCTCGGGCATGTCGTTGTCGGCCCGGATCTGCTCGATCTTGTCGCGGTACTCGGCCTTGTCGCGCCGGTCGGGCTCATTGGCGATGAACCGCATCTT
Source organism: Streptomyces cellostaticus (assembly GCF_001513965.1). GTDB lineage: Bacteria > Actinomycetota > Actinomycetes > Streptomycetales > Streptomycetaceae > Streptomyces > Streptomyces cellostaticus. The sequence goes on from NZ_KQ948036.1 coordinate 19,859, forward strand.
GCGGCTGGCCATATCCCTGACGAACCGTTCCGCCATGTCGTCCATCGTCACGCTGGTCACCCGCAGCTCGAAGGCGCGGGCCAGCCGGGACAGCAGCGAGACCAGGATGATGCCGGCGATGAAGCAGGCGCCGATCTTCACACCGTCGGGACGCTCGATGACGTTCACGACGGTCGTGTAGAGGAACACCACCGAGATGACCGCGAACGTGACGGTCCAGCCGCGCTGGCCCGCCTTGTGCGCGGCGATGGTCACCGCGATCGCCGCGGAGCTGATCAGCACCAGCACACCGGTGGCGTAGGCGCCGCCCTGCGCGTCGACGTTGGCGTCGAAGATCCAGGTGACCAGGAAGGCGACCAGCGTGAAGACGATGACCATCGGGCGCACGGCCCGCGCCCAGTGCGGGGCCATGCCGTAGCGGGGCAGGTAGCGCGGCATCAGGTTGAGCAGACCGGCCATGGCGGAGGCGCCGGCGAACCACAGGATGGCGATGGTCGAGACGTCGTAGACCGTGCCGAAGGCGCCGCCCAGGTACTCGTGGGCGAGGTAGGCGAGCGCGCGGCCGTTGGCCGGGCCGCCGGGCTTGAAATCGTCCGCCGGGATCAGCAGCGTGGTGATGAAGCTGGTCGCGATCAGGAAGGCGCTCATGATCAGGGCGGCGGTGGTCAGCAGCTTCTTGGTGTCCCGGATCCGGCCGACCGGACGCTCCTCGGTGTCACCCTCGTCGCCCTCCACATGCGGCATGACGGCGACGCCGGTCTCGAAGCCGGAGAGGCCGAGGGCGAGTTTCGGGAAGACGATCAGGGCCACGCCGATCATGACGAAGACGTTGCCGTGTTCCGCGGTCAGGGCGCTGGTCCAGTCGGTGATCACATGCCCGGCGGTCATGACGTGCCACAGGCCGACGATCACGACGACGACATTGAGCGCGAGGTAGATGCCGACCAGGGCGACGGCGACCCCGATGGCCTCCAGGAAGCCCTTGAGGAACACCGCGCCGAGCAGGGCCACCAGGAACAGGGTGATGAGCATCTGGTGGCTGTGGAGCGTGCTGGTGAGGTGCGGGTTCTCCACCAGGTGGGTGGAGGCGTCGGCGGCGGAGAGGGTGATGGTGATGAGGAAGTCGGTGGCCGCGAAGCCCAGCAGGGTCAGCACGAACAGCTTGCCCTGCCAGAAGGAGAGCAGCCGCTCCAGCATGGAGATGGAACCCTCGCCGTGCGGGCTCTCCTCGGCGACCCGGCGGTACACCGGAAGTGCGCCCGCCAGGGTGACTATGACGAGCACGATGGTCGCGATGGGCGACAGCAGACCGGCGGCCAGGGCCGCGATGCCCGGCTGGTAACCGAGGGTCGAGAAGTAGTCCACACCCGTCAGGCACATCACGCGCCACCAGCGCTGGCCTTTGTGCGCGGGCTCCGGCTCGGCGTGGGGTCCGGTGAGGCCACCGTGCTTGCCCATGTCGGACAGCCCCTCCAGCATCCAGGCGCGCAGGCGACTGGGGGGGTGCTCGGTCGTGACCATCGGCGTGCTCCTGGTGTGCGGCTCAGCTGTTTCCGGCCATCACGCGGACGGCGGCACCAGCGTATGCAGAGCGTGACGTCAGGGCCCACGGATCGGTGGTCCGAGGGCGTCAATCTTGCGTTAAGAAAGACCCGGCAGGAGGAGGCGGCGTATCAAGAAGCGGAGGCCGGAAGCCCGCGGGGCGCTATGGACTGTAGGGGGCGCGAGGGCCGCGGATTCCGGACCGGACACCGTGCGTCATCTCGTACGACGTCTCCATGCTGCCCCGGCCGAAGGGGATCCGCAGCCGCAGCGCCAGGCGCTCAAGCCCGCCGTTCCAGATGCCCGATGTCTTGAACACCGTCAAAGAGGGCCGGCGGTGAAGCCGTCACAGGCCCCGGGTGTCCATGCGCAGATGCCAGGCGTTGCGCCGGTGGACGGCCACGAGGTCGGACTCCAGGGGCGACGGCGGCACCGCGAGGACCGGGCAGACGGCGTGGGTGAGGCAGTGCCGGGAGACCCGTCCCGAGAAGGCGCGTTGCAGTCCGCGCCGGCCCGCGCCCACGACCAGGAGGTCGTGCTCGCGGTCCGCGGTCGCCACCAGCGCCCTGCCCGGGGTGCCGCGCACGATGACGGCGTGCAGCGGCACGCCAGGGCCGTCCTCGCCGAAGATCTCGTCGAGCACGGACGCCAGCCGCTGCTTGGCGAGCCGCTGCCACTCCTCGACCAGCAGTCCGGCGGCGGGCGTGCGGCGTGCGGCGGGATCACCGCCGGGCGGTTCCCAGGCCAGCACCGGCCATAGCTCGGCTCCCAGGCGCCGGGCCAGCGCGGCGGCCCGGCGCAGGGCCGTGACGCTGCCCAGGGAGCCGCTCACACCGACCACCACACGGGGGGCAGCCGAGGCGTCGTAACCGGACATGGCTTCACCGCTCCTCACGGGTGTCCGCGGGCCTTTCCCATGGACGGACCCGCGCGCATGGCCTCCCTCTCATCCCACTCCTGCGCGGGCGATTCGACCAGTCGGCAGACGCTCTTCCCGACAGGTTCCTGACGCACTCGGGCACCTCGCCCCGGGCTCCCGTCAGCGTCGCGTCAGCATCGCCCCCGTCCCCGTCAGCATCGCGTCATGAGGCGTCGGCCGACCGGCTCGGGCGGGCATAGCGTCGAGGCAGCCCCGGCCCGCCTCCCCGCGTCCGGGGCACTCAAGGCCCACCCATCCGCCCAGGAGGCGACCCATGCCCGAACTCCTCTGTGCCGACGACCCGGAGCCTTCCGAACGCACCCCGGCCGGACCCTTGTACGTGCCCGTCCGGCCGGGACCCGCCGGGTGCGCGACCCGCTTGTTCCGCACGCCCCTGGGCGACCGCACGGCCGTCGCCTTCACCTCCGTGCGTCGTCTGGCCGGCACGCTCGGCCCCGATCAGCCGTGGATCCGGCTCGCCGAGCCCGCGCTGCGCGCGCTCACGGCGCCGCTCGGCGTCACCGCCCTCGCCGTCGACCCCTCGTTCTCGGCGCCGGCACCCGGACCCGCCGCTGCGGCCATCCCGCTCCCGGCCCTGCGCGGCATGGAGGTGAGCACCCGATGACGACCCTGCACGAGGCCGCAGTGCGCACGGACCTCTCCGTCTGGCCCGCCTCCACCACCGAGCCCCGCCCGGGCGATCCGGCCGTCGGCGGCGTGCCGCTGGCCGAGATCGCGGACCGCTTCGGCACCCCCGTCTACGTCCTCGACGAGGGCGAGGTGCGCGAGCGCTGCCGCGCCTACCGCCAGGCCTTCTACGACGCCGAAGTCCTCTACGCGGCCAAGGCGTTCCTGTGCCGTGCCATGATCCGCTGGACGGCCGAGGAGGGCCTGGGCCTGGACGTCTGCTCGGCCGGTGAGCTGGAGCTGGCGGTCACCGCCGGGTTCCCGCCCGAGCGGATCGTGCTGCACGGCAACGCCAAGTCGCCGCACGACCTGGAGACCGCGCTGCGCCTCGGAGTGGGCCGCATCGTGATCGACAGTCCCACGGAGATCGCCCGGCTGGCCGCCGCCCTCGGGCCCGACGGCCGGCAGCGCGTGCTGGTCCGGGTGGTGCCCGGGATCGGCGCGGGCGCGCACGACAAGATCCGGACCGGTACCGAGGACCAGAAGTTCGGCCTCTCCGTCTCCGACGGCCACGCCCAGCACGCCATCGCCCGCATCCTCGACCAGCCGCAGCTCCGGCTGACCGGACTGCACTGTCACCTGGGCTCGCAGATCACCAGCGTGAAGCCGTACGTCACCGCCGTGCGCCGCATGGTCGGCCTCATGGCCCGGCTGCGCGACCAGCACGGCCTCGCACTGCCCGAACTCGACCTCGGCGGCGGCCACGGCATCGCCTACCGCCCCGGCGAACCGGCCCTCGACCCGGCCGTTCTGGCCCGCAGGGTCCGCGCCGAACTCACCGCGGCCTGCGCGGCCGCCGAACTCCCGGTGCCCCGCCTGATCATCGAACCCGGCCGGGCGATCGCCGGACCCGCAGGTGTCGCCGTCTACCACGTGCTGGCCGTCAAACGCACCGGCGCCCGCACCTTCGTGGCCGTCGACGGCGGCATGAGCGACAACCCGCGGCCCGCCCTGTACGGCGTCCGGTACGCGCCCCGCCTCATCGGGCGGCCCGCCGCCGAGCCCCTGACCCCGGTGACCGTCGTGGGCCGGCACTGCGAGGCCGGTGACGTCCTCGCCGAGGCCGAACTCCCTGCCGACGTACGCCCGGGCGACCTGCTCGCCGTCCCCGTGGCCGGGGCCTATCAGCTCTCCATGGCCTCCGCCTACAACCTGGTCGGCCGCCCGCCCGTGGTCGCCGTGCGCGCCGGCCGCGCCCGGCTGCTGGTCCGCCGGGAGTCCCTGGCCGACCTGCGCAGCCGGGACGTGGGCGTCTGACGCTCCGTCGCACCCCCCGACTCCCGGGTGGGCCGGTCTTCCTTCCCTCGCCGGCCGGCCCGCCCGGGCCCTGCTTTCGTTCCGTCCGCCCTGCCGAGTCCACCGTAGAGGGCCAGTGAGATTCGCCGCCAGGTTCGAAACGTTCGACTCCCTGTGAGGCGGACATGCGGACGTACGACAACCCGGTCCTTCCCGGTTTTCCACCCCGACCCGAGCGTGTGCCGGGTGGGGGACGACCACTACCTCGTCTGCTCCGGCTTCGAGTACTCCCCCGGCATCCCGCTCTTCCACAGCCGGGATCTGGTGCACTGGCGCCAGATCGGCAACGTCCTCGACCGGCCGGGGCAGTGGGCGCTGCCGGACGAGGTGCGCCGGCCTCCGGCGGGATCTACGCGCCGACCATCCGGCATCACGACGGACTCTTCCACGTGGTCACCACCTGCGTCGGCGGCGGAGGGACCTTCCTCGTCACCGCCGAGCGCCCGGAGGGTCCGTGGTCGGACCCGGTGTGGATCGACCTGCCGGGCATCGACCCGGACCTCGCCTGGGACGAGGACGGCCAGTGCTGGTGCGCGATGGCCGGGGTCACGGTCGCGCGGATCGACCCGCGGACCGGACGGGTGCTCGAAGGGCCGTTGCCGATGTGGTCCGGCATCGGTCTCCGGGACCCGGAGGCGCCGCACCTGTACCGGAACGGCGACTGGTGGTACCTGCTGCTCGCCGAGGGCGGCACCGCGCTCGGCCACGGTGTCCCGGCCGCCCGGGCCCGCTCCCCGCGCGGGCCCTGGGAAGCGGCGCCGGTGAACCCGCTGCTGTCCCACCGCGGCACCGGCCTGCCCGTCCAGTGCACCGGCCACGCCGATCTCGTCCAGGCGGCCGAGGGCAGCTGGTGGATGGTGCTGCCCGGTACGCGGCCGCGCGGCTACTTCCCGGAGTTCCACGTCCTCGGCCGGGAGACCTTCCTGGTGGCCCCGGGTGGGGCCGGTGCGGGAGCGGCACCCGGCACCGGCCGCCTGGGCACCCCTTGCGCCGCCGCCCGTCCGGGACGACTTCACCGATCCGGTCCTCGCGCCGCACCGGATATCCCCGCGCCGCAGGCCCGACGGCTGCTGGTCCCTGGACGAGCGGCCCGGACGGCTGACGCTGACGGCCACCGGTGACAGCCTCGACCGGCCCGGACACACCTTCGTCGGCCGCCGCCGGCAGCACCCCGACTGCCGGGCCGCCGTGCTGCTGGACCCCGGGCCGGCGCGGGCCGGGCTGTCCGTCCGCCTGGACGAGGCCCACCACTACGACCTGGAGGTGAGCGGGGGAGTGGCGGCCGTGTTCGCCCGGATCGGCCCGCTGCGCCGGTGCATCGCCCACCACCCGGTGCCGGCGGGCCGGGTCACCCTGGCCGTGGACATCCGCGCGACGCGGCACCCCGGACCCGGGTCCGGCCCCGACACCGTCGCCTTCTCGGTCGAAACTTCCGAAGCCATCGTTCGGCTGGCCGAACTGGACGGCCGCTATCTGTCCACCGAGGTGGCCACCGGGTTCACCGGCCGTGTCCTCGGCATGTACGTCACCGACGGGTCTGCGGCCTTCGACTGGTTCGACTACGAGCCCGCGAGCTGGTGCACGACACCTTGACGCTCCCCACGCGCCTTTCTAGAGTCGCGGTTCGGAACGTTCGGGATTTGAGTCGAATGTTTCGGCCCACCGGAATGCGGTGAACCAGTCGGCGGCATGCGGTGGGCCCCGCCTTTTCTCGTCGGGACCCTCTCCGAAGCAACTCCGAAAGTTTCGAAGGAGCGCATGATGGGCGACCCTGCACTGTCCCGCCGCGGCTTCCTGGCGGCCTCCGTCGCCGCCGGTCTCGGTGTGACCGCACTCAGCGGCTGTGGCGGCGACTCGGACGGAGGGTCGTCCTCGGGGACGACCACGATCGAGTGGTGGAACATCTCGACCACGGAGCCGACCAAGACCGTGTGGGCCTCTCTGGCCCAACAGTTCGAGGCCCAGAACCCCAAGGTCAAGGTGAAGATCGTCCAGCTGGAGAACGACGCCTACAAATCGAAGATGACCGCACTGACCGCCTCGGGGAAGCTGCCGGACATCTTCCACGCCTGGGGCGGCGGCGTGCTGAAGCAGCAGGTCGACGCGGGGCTGGTGGAGGACCTGACCGACCGCACCCAGCCGTGGGCCGACGGGCTGCTGTCCGTGTCGAAACAGCCCTACCTCCTGGACGGCAAGCTGTACGGCGTCCCGTTCGACATCGGCATGATCGGCTTCTGGTACAACAAGGCGCTCTTCAAGAAGGCCGGGATCAGCGCGCCCCCCGCCACCTGGAGCGGCTTCCTGGACGCCGTGAAGAAGCTGAAGTCCGCCGGGATCACCCCGATCGGCCTGGCCGGCAAGGAGAGCTGGACCGGCATGTACTACTGGGCGTATCTCGCGATGCGCACCGCGGGCGTCGACGCCCTGCAACAGGCCGACAAGAACAAGGACTTCACCGGCGACGGCTTCGTCCAGGCCGGGCAGCACCTGAAGGACCTCGTCGCACTCCAGCCCTTCCAGCGGGGTTTCCTCGGCGCCGCCTACTCCTCCCCGACCGGGCAGGCCGCGGCCGTCGGCAACGGCAAGGCGGCCATGGAACTCATGGGCCAGTGGGCGCCCGTCGTGGAGGCGGACGCCGGAAAGGGACTCGGCCGGGACCTCGGCTTCTTCCCGTTCCCCGCGGTGGAGGGCGGCGCCGGCAAGATCACCGAGGTGTTCGGCGGGGGCGGTGGCCACGCGCTGCGCAAGGGCGCACCGCAGGCGGCCGTGGACTTCCTGAAGTTCTTCGCCTCCGAGACCACCGACCGGGAGCTGGTGAAGAAGACCGGTGTCCTCCCGGTCGTACCGGGGGCCGACAGCGCCCTCACCGACGCCAACATCAAGGCCGTACAGGCCCAGCTGAAGGGCGCCACCGGCTTCCAGCTCTACCTCGACCAGGCGTACGCCCCTGCGCTCGGGCAGCAGGTCAATGACAGCGTGGCCGGGCTGATCGCCGGTTCCAAGTCCCCGCAGCAGGTCACGGACGCGATCACGAGGACCGCGAAGGAAGAGCAGTAGGGGGCACGATGACCTCCACCTTCCTGCCGGACAGGCGGAGCGGACCCGACGCCGGCCCGGTGCCTCCCGCGGCCGCCCGGCGGCCGCCGCGCCGGCGCACGCTGCACTGGCTCACCGCCGTCGGTCTCCAGCTGCCCGCCCTGGTCCTCTTCGGCGTCCTGGTCCTGCTGCCGATCCTGTTCGCGCTGTACGCGTCCTTCTTCCGCTGGGGCGGCTTCGGCATGCCCTCGAACTACACGGGCACCGACAACTTCAGCCGGCTCCTCCAGGACCCCGTGTTCCTCGGTGACTTGTGGCGCTGTCTGCTCCTGGTCGTGCTGTCGCTGGTGCTGCAACTGCCGTTCGCGCTCGCCATGGCGGTCCTGCTCAACCAGAAGGTGCGCGGCCGCGCGGTCTACCGGATGCTGTTCTTCGCGCCGTACGTGCTGTCGGAGGCCATCACCGGCGTGCTGTTCAGCATGGTCTTCGCCCCGGGCGAGGGCCTCGCCGACCACCTCCTGGGCGGCATCGGTCTCGACGGGCTCGGCGGGGAGTGGTTCTCCGGCACCTCCACCGTGCTGGCCACCCTCTTCCTCGTCATGACCTGGAAGTACTTCGGCTTCCACATGATGCTCTACCTGGCCGGCCTCCAGACCATCCCGGCCGAGCTGACCGAGGCGGCGATCGTCGACGGCGCCGGGCCCTGGCAGCGCTTCCGGCACGTCACCCTGCCGCTGCTCGCGCCCACGCTGCGGATCAGCGTCTTCCTGTCCGTCATCGGGTCGATCCAGCTCTTCGACCTGGTGTGGGTGGTCACCGCGGGCGGCCCCGACCACCACTCCGAGACGATGGCCGTGACCCTGTTCCAGTACGGCTTCAAGCGCTACCAGGTCGGCTACGCCAGCGCGATCAGCGTGGTCATGTTCGCCATCAGTCTCGTCTTCGCCCTCACCTACCAGCGGTTCGTCCTGCGCCGCGACCTCGAAGGTGCCACCACGACCATGAGGGGAGCGGGAGCATGAGCACGCGCGGAAAGGGCCGTACTCTCCCGTTGCACGTGGTGCTGGTGGCAGTGGGCGCGGCGATGGCCGTACCGCTGCTGTATGCGCTGCTGTCCGGCTTCAAGTCCACCGACCAGCTCTCCCGCAACCCGGTCGGGCTGCCCCACCCCTGGGTGTTCTCGAACTACACCGACATCCTGGCATCGGGATCCTTCTGGCGGCTGGTCGGCAACAGCACGCTCATCGCGGTGGGGACGACGGTCATCGTCGTCGCGGTCTCCGCGCTCGCCGCTTTCTCCTTCGCGCGGTTCGCCTTCCGGGGCCGGGAGGTGCTGTTCACGCTGTTCACGATGGGGCTGATGTTCCCCTTCGCGGTGGCCGCCCTGCCGCTGTTCCTGCTGCTGCGCTCGATGGGCCTGCTGGACAACCCGCTCGGTGTGATCCTGCCGCAGGCGGCCTTCGGGCTGCCGATGACGATCATCATCCTGCGCGGCTTCTTCCGGCAGATCCCCGGGGAACTGGAGGAGGCCGCCACCCTCGACGGCTGCGGTCCGCTCGGCTTCTTCTGGCGGGTCCTGCTGCCGATGGCGCGGCCCGCGCTCGGCACGGTCTCCGTGCTCGCCGTCGTCACCAGCTGGAACAACTTCTTCCTGCCGCTGCTGGTGTTCACCGACTCGACCTGGTGGACCATCCCCATCGGGGTCCAGCAGTTCCAGGGCCAGTACTCCACCGAGTACGCCCGCGTCTTCGCGTATCTCGTGCTCGCCATGGTCCCCGCCCTCGCCTTCTACTCGGTCGCCGAGCGCCAGCTCGTCGGCGGCCTCACCGCCGGCGCCACGAAGGGCTGAGCGCACCCGCACACCATTCGAGAGACAGGAGTCGCACCTTGCCCAGGCACAGCACGCGCCTCAGACTCGCCGGCGCCCTCGCGGCCGTCCTGGTGGCCGCCGGCCTCGCCACCGGTCCCGCCGCCCAGGCCCACGAACGGCAGCCGACGCTCGCCGATCTCGCCCGGCGTCACGGCCGCTACTTCGGCAGTGCCACCGACAACCCCGAGCTCACCGACAGCGCCTACACCCAGACCCTCGGCAGTGAGTTCGACATGATCACACCCGGCAACGGCATGAAGTGGTACGCCACCGAGCCGCAGCAGGGCGTCTTCGACTGGGCCAACGGCGACGAGATCGTGCGTCTGGCCCGGCAGAACCACCAGCGGGTGCGCGCCCACACCCTCGTCTGGCACAGCCAGCTGCCCGGCTGGCTCACCTCGAAGCAGTGGACGGCCGCCGAACTGCGGGCCGTGCTGAAGAAGCACATCACCACGGAGGTACGGCACTACCGGGGCAAGGTCTACTCCTGGGACGTCGTCAACGAGGCGTTCAACGAGGACGGCACCTACCGCGAGACCCTCTGGTACAAGACGCTCGGCCCCGGCTACATCGCCGACGCGCTGCGCTGGGCCCACCAGGCCGATCCGCACGCCCGGCTCTACCTCAACGACTACAACATCGAGGCCGTCGGCCCGAAGAGCGACTCCTACTACCGGCTGGCCAAGGAGCTCAAGGCCCAGGGCGTGCCGCTCGACGGCATCGGCCTCCAGGCCCATCTGGCCCTCCAGTACGGCTATCCCGCCACGCTGGAGGACAACCTCCGCCGCTTCTCCCGCCTCGGCCTCGACACCGCTCTCACCGAGGTCGACGTACGGATGCAACTGCCCGCGACCGACGACAAGCTCGCCGAGCAGGCGGCCTGGTACCGGGACCTCACCGGGGCCTGCCTCGCGGTGCGGCGCTGCGTGGGCCTGACGATCTGGGACTACACCGACAAGTACTCCTGGATCCCGGCCTTCTTCCCGGGCGAGGGCGCGGCCCTGCCCTGGGACGAGCAGCTGAGGCCGAAGCCCGCCTACTACGCGCTGAGGGAGGCGCTGCGGTAGCGCGCGGCTACGGGCCGTAGCCGGCCCCGGACACGCGTCGGGGCCGGTGCGCACCATGGGCGTGCGGCCGGCCCCTCAGATCACCGGGCGGTGCGGCGGACCGCCCGGGGTGTGATGGCTCAGGCGGCGGTCATCACGTGGTCCGCACCGGGCGGGCGGTGCGGGGCGATGACCCGGCCGTCGGGCAGAAGCTCACCGGTGTCCTCGAAGAGCAGGACGCCGTTGCACAGCAGACTCCATCCCTGCTCCGGGTGGTGCGCCACGAGACGGGCGGACTCCCGGTCGGCGGACTCGGCTGGCGGACACGGTGGCTGGTGCTGGCACATGGGTGGGATCTTTCGCTCTGTCGTGGTCATGAACGTCCCCCGTGGTGTTTGGTCGGTCGGAACCAGTGTTGTCCTCTGGGCGTCATTCCGCAGGGATTTCGCAGCACCGCTTCTCACAGGTTCATGACGCGTCACCCGGGCGGACGGTTCATTCCAACTGCACTGTCCCTTTGGGTGGTTCGAAGTGGCCGGATAGGGCTAGTCCGAGCGGAAGAGATCCTTTATTCGGCTCGTAAGAGCGGGTAATTGCTCGTACGAGCGCAACCCCTGGGGAACGGGAAAACAGCCGCAGGGAAAAACGGTCGTCCGGGAAAACAGGCGTACCCCGCCTCCCTCCGGGCAGCGGGGTACGCGGGCGTCGGTCAGGCAGGTGAGCCGAGCAGCGGGACGGGGGTCGCCCGATGGGTCAGTACCGGAAGCAGCTCGGCGACCCGGTGCGGCCGGTGGGCCGAGATGCCGGGCGGGGCCGGAGCCAGCGGGACGAGCAGGTCGGTGGCGGCCGGATGGCCCTCGGCGCCGTCGGCGGCGGTGTCGCCGTGCAGCCACAGGGTGAGCATGTACAGGCCGGGTACGGACAGCAGCCGCGGCTGGTACGCCTGCTGCAGCGCCTCGGACTGGTGCAGGGCGCGCTCCGTGGAGCCGATGTACGGGCCCTCGAAGAAGTGCGAGAAGGCCCACCCGTCCGGGGTCAGCATGGTGTCGGCCGCGGCCACCGCGCGGTCCCCGCAGCGGATCAGGAAGCGCCAGCCGGCCAGCCGCGTCGCGGACAGCCCCTGCGCGGTGATCCGGTCCAGCACGTGCACGGGAAGCGGGAGTTCGGGTATCGCGGGTCCCTGGGCGACGCGCAGGGACGGGGTTCGGGCCTCGCGGACCGCGGTGGGGGAACCGAGGGCCGTGAGGACGGAGCGCAGTGCGGGCGCGGGGGCAGGGGGCACGTGCAGCGGCATGGTGGGTCGCCTCTCGTTCGACAGGCGCGGCGGCGCGAGGAGGGTGGGGCGGACGACGCTGTCTGCTCACGGGGTGGCCAGAGAGGTGGGGGCCCGGGTCGGTGAACGAAAGTGCGGCGGAGGTCTGCCGCCCGTCACCTTGACGGCAGGAACGCGGCAGGAACCAAGACTGCGGGCGCCAACCTTCTGCCTTGTGAGCGAAGTTTATACGACACGTGTTCAGGCGGTGTTTCATCTATCGGATTCCGTTGACCCGGTCAAGGCGTCATTCGGCCGCTGATTCGCGGTAAAAATCCCGATTTCCCGTCCGGGTGGGCGCCGCTGACCTCGTAATACACCGCTGCCGCGGACGGCCGAATGTCGTCGGCGTTTTTCACGAGGCGCTCGGGGCATACGAACGTGCGTGATGCGGCTTGCCCCGTGAATGTGCCGCGGGGAACATTCCGACAGACTAGCGGGTGCCGGGCCCGCGCGGGACGTTATCGATCGCTTTCACTGGGCATCATCCCACCTGACCCGGGACCCCGGCGGCCGGATCTGCGGCCCGCCCATCCGAGGAGGGACACTTCGATGGGGGAGAAGGTCGTGGCAGGGCAGATCGATCTGTCCGATCGCCAGCGCTACCGCGAAAAGCTCCAGAAGTGCCTGGCGGGACTGGAGCGACTGCTGGTCGAGAAGCGTTTCGATCGCCCGAAGAACCTCATGGGGGTGGAGATCGAGCTGAATCTCGCCGGTCCCGACGGCATGCCGAAAATGCTGAACGGGCAGGTGCTGGAGCGCATCGCGAGCCGCGATTTCCAAACAGAACTCGCCATGTTCAATCTGGAAGTGAACATAGCCCCACACCGGCTCGGCGGCCGGGTATTCGACCGGCTCGCCGAAGAACTGCGCACCTCGCTGGCCTATGCCGACCGGAAAGCCGCCGAGGTGGCTGCCGGGATCGTGATGATCGGCATTCTGCCCACGCTCGGCCGCGATGACCTGGTCTCCGCCAACCTCTCCGAGGCGGACCGCTACACCCTGCTCAACGAGCAGATCGTGGCCGCCCGCGGGGAGGACTTCCGCCTCGACATCGAGGGGGTGGAGCACCTGGTCTGCACCTCGAAGTCGATCGCCCCCGAGGCCGCGTGCACCTCCGTGCAACTGCACCTCCAGGTCACCCCGGCCCGCTTCGCCGACGTGTGGAACGCGGCGCAGGTGGCGTGCGCCGCGCAGATCGCCGTCGGCGCCAACTCGCCCTTCCTGTTCGGGCACGAGCTGTGGCGCGAGTCCCGGCCGCCGCTGTTCCTGCAGGCCACCGACACCCGCCCGCCGGAACTCCAGGCCCAGGGAGTGCGGCCGCGCATCTGGTTCGGCGAGCGCTGGATCTCCTCCGCGTACGACCTGTTCGAGGAGAACGTGCGCTTCTTCCCGCCCCTGCTGCCGATCTGTGACGAGGAGGACCCGCTGGAGGTCCTCGATGCCGGCGGCATACCCAGGCTCGCCGAACTCGTCCTGCACAACGGCACGGTGTACCGCTGGAACCGGCCCGTCTACGACATCGCGGACGGCGTCCCGCACCTGCGCGTGGAGAACCGGGTGCTGCCGGCCGGGCCGACCATCACCGACGTGATCGCCAACGCGGCCTTCTACTACGGCCTGGTGCGTGCCCTCGCCGAGGAGGCGCGCCCGGTGTGGACCCGGCTGTCCTTCCGGGCGGCCGAGGCCAACTTCGACGCGGCCTGCCGGTACGGCATCGGCGCGCGGTTCGTCTGGCCGAGGCGGGGACGCTACGGCGGTACCGGTGAGGTCGACGCCGTCACCCTGGTCCGCGACGAGCTGCTGCCACTGGCCTCGGCGGGCCTGGACGCGTGGGGCGTGGAAGCCGCCGACCGGGACCTCTACCTGGGCGTCATCGAGGAGCGGTGCCGACGCCGGGTCAACGGCGCGTCCTGGCAGGCGGCCACCTTCCACCGGGCCCTGGAACAGGGGCTCGGCCGCGAGGCAGCCCTCGCCGCCACGACCCGACGCTACGCCGAGCTGATGCATGCGGGAGAGCCGGTGCACACGTGGCCGGTGGGGTTGCCCGAGCCGGTGCCACTGGGCTGAGGACGGTCGGTCCACCCGGGAAGCCCCGCCCGGGCAAGCGCTCCGAATGTCGATCCGGCATGCTGTGACCTCGCATGACCGGACCGACGGCAGGAGTGCACGTGGAGGCTGACCCGGTGGCCGATGCTCATCCGCGGGAGCGGTTCTCGCGGCGGATCTTCCGGGACGAGACACTGCTCGTTCTGGGGCTCTCGCTCGGGGCGAGCGGGGTGTCCGCGCTGATCAGCTTCGTCGGGTCGGTCACCAAACCCGGCGGGCTCAAGGACCAGGCGGCCACCCTCAACGCCTCGGCCGCGCCGGGCCGCCCCTGGCTCGACCTCGCCTGGCAGCTCTTCGGCATCGCCTCCGCGCTGGTCCCGGTGGCCCTGGTCGCCCATCTGCTGCTGCGCGAGGGCGGGAGTCTGCGGACGCTGGGCTTCGACCGCACCCGTCCCTGGCTCGACCTCGGCCGGGGCGCGGGGATCGCGGCCGTGATCGGCAGCACCGGAATCGCCTTCTACCTGGCAGCCCGCGGCCTCGGCTTCAACCTCACGGTGGTGCCCGAGGCCCTGCCCGGCGTGTGGTGGAAGTACCCCGTGCTGATCCTGTCCGCGCTGCAGAACGCGATTCTCGAAGAGGTCATCGTCGTCGGCTATCTGCTGCGCAGGCTGGGACAGTTGGACTGGACCCCGGGGACCGCACTGGTGGCCAGTGCGGTCCTGCGCGGCTCGTACCACCTCTACCAGGGCATCGGCGGCTTCATCGGCAACATGGTCATGGGCGTGGTCTTCGTCTGGCTCTACCGCCGATGGGGCCGGGTCGGCCCTCTGGTCGTCGCGCACTCCCTGCTCGACATCGGCGCGTTCGTCGGCTACGCCCTGCTCGCCGGCAAGGTGGGCTGGCTGCCGACGGCCTGAGGGCCGGCCTGCCCGCTCAGGCGAGGAGTTCGCCCTCGATGACCGTGACCGCGCGGCCGGTGAGCAGCGTGCGCTCGCCGCGCAGTCCGGTGCGGACCAGTCCGCTGCGGCGGGAGGCCTGCAGACCGGTGAGGTCGTCCCGGCCCAGGCGCGCCGACCAGTGAGGGGCGAGCGCGGTGTGGGCGCTGCCGGTGACCGGGTCCTCGTCGATGCCGACGTTCGGGAAGAAGCAGCGGGAGACGTAGTCGTAGCCGAGCGACGGGTCCTCGGCGCGGGCGGTGGCGATGATCCCGCGCGAGGAGTGGGCGCCGAGGGCCTTGTGGTCGGGGGTGAGCCCGAGCACCGTCTGCTCGTCGGCCAGCTCCACCAGCAGGTCGCCGACGTTCGGGCCCGTGTCGTACGCGACGACCGGTTCGGCACTCAGTGCCTTGCCGACCCCGGCCGGGATCTCGACCCGGGTGAGCGGTGCGGTCGGGAAGTCCAGGGTGATCGAGCCGTCGGCGCCGGGCGTGGCGACGAGCACACCGCTGCGGGTGGCGAACCGCACCGGCCCCTCGTGGGCACCGGTGGTGTGCAGGACATGGGCCGTGGCGAGTGTGGCGTGCCCGCACATCGCGACCTCGGTGACGGGCGTGAACCAGCGCAGCGCCCAGTCCGCCTCGCCGCCCTCGGGCAGGCGGTGCGCGAACGCCGTCTCGGCGTGGTTGACCTCCAGGGCGATGTTCTGGAGCCGGTCGTCGTCCGGGAAGGCGTCGTCCAGGAGCAGGACTCCGGCCGGGTTGCCGGCGAAGGGGCGGTCGGTGAAGGCGTCGACGATTCGGATGCGCATGGCGCCGACGCTAGGGCCGCGACGAGCCGCGGACCAAGGCCAATTCACGAGTCCTGGACCGATTTCCGGGCGGCGGCCCGACCGGCCGCGACCCACGGGACGAACTGGGCCACGCCGAACGCGGCCTCCACGACGAGGAACGGCCACAGCACCTGCGGACCGCCGTGCGTCAGCGCGTACGCCTGCCACGTGGCGAACAGCGTGCGGGCGACCGCGTCGAGCAGGCCGTGCAGCGGCAGCGGCCGGACGATGCGCAGCACGGCCCAGACGACCACGACCGAGCCCAGCAGGTTGGCGTACAGGGTCTGCATCGCATCGAGCGCGGGCAGTGTGCCGAGCCCGGTCGCATCCCCCGTCGCCGACAGCGCGCGGTTCACCAGCGTGTACGTCCACGGTGTCGCGAAACCGGCCGTGACGACGAGGTCGTACCAGGCACTCGCCCTGACGAGGCGCAGGTAGGCGGGGCGGGAAGGAGTGGAGGACAGCTGCACCGAAGGCTCCTGAGGTGGGTGGGGATCCGGCGCGGGTCACGCTAGACAGCGGAGTACGCTCCAAGGTCAAGTCCGGGCGGCAGTGGGGGAGTCATGCGCATCGGAGAGCTGGCCGCGCGAGCGGGACTGTCCAAGGACACGGTTCGTTTCTACGAGCGGATCGGGCTGATCGAGGGCCGGCGCCTGGCCAACGGCTACCGCGACTTCCCGCCCGAGACGGTGACCTGGCTGCACTACGTCCGCACCGCACAGACCCTCGGCTTCACGCTCGCGGAGATCGCCCGGCACGGCGCGGAGCTGCGCGACGCGCCCGACAACGCCGAGGCGCTGTCCGCGCTGCTCGCGGACAAGATCCGGATCATCGACGAGCGCATGGCCGACCTGGCCCGCCTGCGCGCCGACCTCGCCGCCCGCGTCGGCACCGGCTGCCCGCTGCGGGCGGCCGACGCGGCCGGCTGAGCGGCAGACGGCGGCAGACAGGCGTCCGTCCCCGGGAAGGGGCTTGCCGAAGGGGATTGTCATGCCGTCGGTGCCGATATATCGTTGAGTTATCGCGTAAGGAACGCGAGCGATTCGTGACAGATCAACGATGGAATGGAGTGATCGCGATGCGCACCCACGGATTCGAGCGTGGACATCGTGAGGGCGGCATGGGCCGGCACGGCCGGGGCGGCTTCGGTGGATTCGAGGGACGGCGGGCCGCCTTCGGGCCCTTCGGCCCGGGTGGTCCCGGTTTCGGGCCCGGCGGGCCCGGATTCGGGCCGGGGCCCTGGGGGCCCCGAGGGCGCGGAGGTCCGAGGGGGCGGGCGCGGCGCGGTGACGTGCGCGCCTCGATCCTGGCCCTGCTCAAGGACCGGCCGATGCACGGTTACGAGATGATCCAAGAGATCGCCGAGCGTAGCGGCGGCGCGTGGAAGCCGAGCCCCGGCTCGGTCTACCCCACCCTCCAGATGCTGGAGGACGAGGGCCTGATCACCAGCGAGAGCGAGGGCGGCAAGAAGCTCTTCTCCCTGACCGGGAGCGGCCGCAGCGCCGCCGAGGAGGGAGCGGACGCCCCCTGGGAGGAGGCGACGCGCGGCGTCGACTGGGAGGCCCTCGGCGAGATCCGCCAGGCGGGCTTCGGCCTGATGGAGGCCTTCGGGCAGGTCTGGAAGACCGGCACGAAGGAGCAGCGCGAGAAGGCGCTGGCCGTCGTCAACGACGCCCGCAAGAAGCTGTACCTCATCCTGGCCGACGAGCACTGAGCCGTACGGCGGCGAAGGCGCCCCGTGGAGTCCTCCGCGGGGCGCCTTTCCCGTCCCCGGGTTCAGCTCACCAGGCCGCCCAGCTTGCGCAGCGATTCGTTCAGGGCGGCCGTCGCCGAGTCCTTGAGCCTGCCCGCCATCAGCGACACCGCGGCCCCGGTGAACTCGCCGTCGATGCGGACCGTCGTCGCGTCACCGTCGGGGGTGAGCGTGTAGCGGGTGGCGACCGTCACCGCCATCGGGCCCTTGCCGCGGATGGCGAACACCCGGGCCGGTTCCAGCTCCTCGATGGTCCAGTCGACCTCCGCCGGGAAGCCCATCAGCTTCATGTTCTCCTGGAACGTCCCGCCTACCGCCAGGGTCTCGGGACCGCCCTTGGGGAAGCTCGTGTGGGTCGCGTTCCACTCGCCGTACGCCGGCCAGTCGGTGAGCTGCGACCACACCTTCTCGGCCGGCGCCTGGATGCGTGCCTCCGCGCTGACTTCGGCCATGCGACCACCCCTTCGTATCGGGCTACGGTGTCGCGGAACGTAGCCGCAGGGCCTCGAACATTCAATACTGATGAAGCGTCAGAAGGTGAGGCATACACCCGGTACGCAAGGAGGCGCGCGCCCTTCGGCTGGAATCGGCCTGATCTCCTCCGTAAGGATGAGATCCCGGCGGGTGATGTCCACTCTGTGTGGGACGCGCATCTGGTTCCCCTCGTGGATGACTCGGCACCTCGGGGCTGATGGGGTAGGGGGTGTGCAACGCCGTATAGCCCTCCAGCCCGCCCATGACCAGGGTGGCCTGCGCCCGGACGACGCTGCCGGACTCGGTGCCGAGCTGGCGGCGGTGGTCGCCGGTGCCCGCCGCAGGGCGGTGCGGGGCGGGGACCGGCAGATCGACACCGCCCATCTGCTCCACTCGCTCCTGGAGTCCGACCCCGAGGTCCGCGCCGCCGTCGGCGACGCCCCGCAGCTCGCCCGGCTGCTCGGCTACCTCGTGCAGCGCAGCATCGGCTACGGGCTGCGCTGGCAGAGCACGGTGGAGGACTCCGGCGCGATCGCCGTCGTGCCCGACCCCGCCCTGTACGGCGGTGAACCCAAGGACACCGGGGGCTGGTCGCCCGCCGCGGCCGCCGCCATGGAGGACGCCCGCCGGCGCGCCCGTGAGCGCGGCGAGACCCGTGCCCATGGCACCGACCTGCTCGCCGCGCTCGTGGTGGACCCGCAGTCCCGGGCCGTCGAGGTCCTCGAACGCGCCGGTGTCCCCGCCCACGGTCTGCGCGCCCGGATCGAGGCCCGCGCAGGGGAGCACGCCGACGACGGGGCAGCCTGCTGAGGCCGGGCGCCGGGCGACCGCGCCCGTCCATCCCCTGAGACAGGTGTCAATGGGGGTGACGCTCCTGTCGTCCCCTGTCATCATGTGCCGGTGCATACGTCTGAGAGCAGTCAGGGCAGCCACGGCAAGGGCGTCGGTCTCGGTCTCGCCCTCGCTTCGGCGCTGGCCTTCGGCGGGTCCGGAGTGGCCGCCAAACCGCTGATCGAGGCCGGACTCGACCCGCTCCACGTGGTGTGGCTGCGGGTCGCAGGCGCCGCCGTGGTCATGCTGCCGTTCGCCGTGCGGCACCGCGCCCTGCTGCGCCGCCGCCCCGCGCTGCTCGCCGGGTTCGGGCTGCTCGCCGTCGCCGGCGTCCAGGCCTGCTACTTCGCCGCGCTCTCGCGCATCCCGGTCGGCGTGGCGCTGCTCGTCGAGTACCTCGCGCCCGCGCTCGTGCTCGGCTGGGTGCGGTTCGTCCAGCGGCGGCCGGTGACGCGTGCGGCCGCGCTCGGCGTGGTGCTCGCGGCCGGGGGTCTTGCCTGCGTGGTGGAGGTGTGGGCGGGGCTGAGCTTCGACGCGCTCGGCCTGCTGTGCGCGCTCGGCGCCGCCGTCTGCCAGGTCGGCTACTTCGTCCTGGCCGACCAGGGCAGCGAGGCGGGTGACCAGGCACCGGACCCGCTCGGCGTCATCGCCTACGGCCTGCTCGTCGGCGCCGCCGTGCTCACCGCCGTGGCCCGCCCCTGGACCATGCACTGGTCGGTGCTGGCCGGCTCCGTGCACATGAACGGCACCGCCGTACCGGCCGTCGCCCTGCTGGCCTGGATCGTCCTCGTCGCCACGGTGATCGCGTACATCACCGGTGTGTCGTCCGTGCGGCGGCTGTCTCCGCAGGTCGCGGGGGTCGTCGCCTGTCTGGAGGCGGTCATCGCGACCGTCCTTGCCTGGGTGCTGCTCGGCGAGCACCTGTCCGCGCCGCAGATCCTCGGCGGCGCGGTCGTCCTCGTCGGCGCGTTCATCGCCCAGTCCTCGACGCCCGCCAAGGGCTCCGCCGAGCCGTTGGCCGGGGGCGGCGCGGACAGGGAGTCGTTCGCCAGGAGTACACCCGTCTGAGACGGCCGTCGCGCCGTTCTGCCCCTCCGCCCCCGGCAGCCCGAGGGGCCGGGTGGTGCCCCTACGTCACGGCGCCCTCAGGTAGTCCGGGAGTCCGATGCCGGGCGACAGGTCGGCGTTGGCAACGGGGGTGTCGTAGCCCTTGCGGAGCGGGACGACCCCGGCCCAGTGCGGCAGGGACAGGTCCTCGGGCTCGTCGTTCGCCCCGCCGGTGCGCACCTTGGCGGAGACCTCGTCGAGGTCGAGGCGGATGACCGCGGTGGCGGCCAGCTCCTTCTTGTTCGCGGGCCGGGAGTCGGCGGCCCGGCCCGGTACGACCTGGTCCACCAGGGCGTCCAGGGCCAGCCGCCGCTCCTCGGGGTCGGTGACCTGGTGGGCGACGCCGTGCACCACCACGGAGCGGTAGTTCATCGAGTGGTGGAAGGCGGAGCGGGCCAGCACCAGCCCGTCGACATGGGTGACCGTCAGGCACACCGCAAGGCCCGGGTCGCTCTCGCCGGTCATCCGCAGCGGGCGCGAGCCGGTGGACCCGTGGACGTAGAGCCGCTCGCCGACCCGGCCGTACAGCGTCGGCAGCACCACCGGGGCGCCGTCGCGGACGAAGCCGAGGTGGCAGACGTAGCCCTCGTCGAGTATCGCGTGCACCAGCTCCCGGTCGTACGAGGCACGGTCGGCGGACCGCGTGGGCACGGTGCGATCGGTCGGGGTGTAGGCGGCGGGCTGCGGCGGTGTCTCCCGGGTCCCCTGCATGGCGTTCTCCATTGCACTAGTGCATAATTGGTTTTGTGCTAGGAGAGTATCCGATTCAGGGGCGCGGTGCAGCAGACATTGCGGCCAGCGTCGAGCGCGCCGTCGGCGCCGGGGAGCTGGCGCCGGGCCAACCGCTGCCTCCCATGCGGGAGTTGGCGGTCCGGCTCGGGGTGAACCCGAACACGGTCGCGGCCGCCTACCGCACCCTGCGCGAGCGCGGGGTGATCGAGACCGCCGGGCGCCGGGGCAGCCGGGTGAGGCCCAAGCCGGCCACGACGGGCCGCGAGGAACTGCGCGTGGAGGTACCCGCAGGCGTACGGGACCTGTCCACCGGCAACCCCGACCCCGCCCTGCTCCCGCTCCTCGCCCCGGCGTTCGCGGCCGCGGCGGCGCGCGCGGACCGGGAGCCGGTCCTGTACGGCGCCGACCCGGTGGACCCGGATCTCGCCCGCATCGCCCGGGCCGAGCTCGACGCGGACGGCGTCCCCGCCGGTCCGCTGACCGTGACCTCCGGCTCCCTCGACGCCATCGAGCGCGTGCTCGCGGCGCACCTCAAACCGGGCGACGCGGTCGCCGTGGAGGACCCGGGCTGGGGCAGCACCCTGGACCTGGTCCCGGCGCTCGGACTGCGGATCCTCCCCGTGGGGGTGGACGACGACGGCCCGCGCCCCGACGAGCTGCGCGGCGTCCTGGAGTCGGGCGCCCGCGCGCTGATCGTCACCGACCGCGCGCAGAACCCCACCGGCGCCTCGGTGGGCGCCACGCGCGCGCGTGCCCTGCGCGCGGTGCTGCGCGAGCACCCGCAGACCCTGCTGATCGAGGACGACCACGGCCACCGCATCGTGGACCTGCCCCTGCACCCCCTTGCGGGCACCACCCGCCACTGGGCCTTCGTCCGCTCCGTCGCCAAGGCCTACGGCCCCGACCTCCGCCTCGCCGCCCTCACCGGCGACCCCGTCACCATCGACCGGGTCCGGGGCCGCCAGCGCCTGGGCCCCGGCTGGGTGAGCCTGCTGCTGCAACGGGCCGTGGTCCGCCTGTGGACCGAGGAGTCGGTGGACGGAGCGACGGTCGCGGCGGCGTACCGTTCCCGCCGCGACCGGCTGATCGACGCGCTGGCGGAGCGCGGGGTCGTCTCCCACGGCCGCAGCGGCATGAATGTCTGGGTGCCGGTCCGTGACGAGACCGGCACGGTGGCCCACCTGCTGCATGCAGGCTGGGCAGTCGCCCCGGGCGCCCGCTACCGCCTGAGCACACCACCGGGCATCCGCATCACGGTCTCGACCCTGAGTCCGCAAGAGACCGCCCCCTTGGCAGATGCGGTAGCGGCGGCGATGGGCCAAGCGCCGGCCAGGACTTATGCGTAGCGAAGGCCAACGACCCCAGGGGCGCGGGGCGGTATCGACATGCGACTGCGCCGCGTGGCGTGAGAGGCCGCAACGCACCCGCACCCGCTCCTCGCCCCCACCCCCTCAGGCGCCCCGCCGAACCTGGGTAAGCGCCGCCCCCGCAAGAACGATCACCGCCCCCACCGGCGTGGTCCACCGCAGCGACTCCCCGAGAATCGCCACCCCCGCAGCCGTAGCGATCACGGGAATGAAGTACGTGACCATCTGAGCCGTCGTCGGCCCGACTTCAGCAACCAATCCGTACTGAACAAGGACCGCCAGCCCCGTACCCAGAGCCCCCAGCGCGGCGACAGCCAGCAACGGCACCCACGACACATGCGCAGGAAAACCACTGAACAGCGGAGTCACAACGGCCAGCTGAACTGTGGCCAGCAGCAGTTGCGCCCCCGTCATCGACAGATGCGAGTTCCCCGTCCCCGCCAGCGTCCGCCGCACATAGATCCACCCGATCGGATAGCTCAGGGAGGCCAGCAGTGCCAGAGCCGTCCCCGTGGCATCCAGCCCATGGAACCCCTGCCACGCCCCCAGCACGGTCAGCACCCCGAGGAACCCCAGGCCAAGTCCGGCGAAGCGAACCCGCGTCGGCCGGTCCTCGGAGAGCGCGACCAGGGACAGGGCCATGCCCCACAGCGGCGAGGTGGCGTTGCAGATGCCGGCCAGTGTGGAGGGGATGGTCAGCTCCGAGTAGGCGAACAGGGAGAACGGCAGGGCGTTCAGGAAGAACGCGGCGACGGCCAGGTGGCCCCAGACGCGTCCACCGCGCGGCAGCCGCTCCCGCTTCACGGCCATCGCCGCTGCCAGTACCGCCGTACCGAAGAGCAGCCGGCCCAGGGTGACCTGGAAGGGTGCGTAGCCCTCCGTGCCGATCTTGATCAGCAGGAAGCTGAAGCCCCAGATCAACGAGAGGCCGCCGAAGCGCAGCCGCCAGTCGAGTCGGGTGCGGGGGCGGGCGGGGGCGGGGGACCGGGTTCCGGGTGCGGTGACCGTGCTCATGACGTCAACGATGCTGGAGGCAACCTCGTAGCACAATCGAGATTTCCCGCCCGGTACCTCTTAGAATCACTTACATGTTGAACCTTGAGCGCCTGCGCACCCTGGACGCCCTTGCCCGGCACGGCTCCGTCAGCGCCGCCGCCGACGCGCTGCACGTCACCACGTCGGCGGTCTCCCAGCAGCTGGGCAAGCTGGAGCGGGAGGTCGGCCAGCAGCTGCTGGCCAAGAACGGGCGGGGGGTGCGGCTCACGGACGCCGGGCGGCTGCTGTCCGAGCACGCGTCCCGGATCCTCTCGCAGGTCGAACTCGCCCAGTCGGACCTGGAGGCGCACCGGGGGCAGGTCGTCGGCGAACTGCGGCTGTCGGCGTTCCCGACGGCCGCCCGCGGTCTGTTCCCGACGGCGCTCGCCGCGCTGCGCGCCCAGCACCAGGGGCTGCGCGTGCGCTCCAGCGAACTGGAGCCGGAGCAGGGCATCGCCGGGGTCGTCCGCGGCGACCTCGATCTCGCGGTCGTCCTCGACTGGTACAACAAGCCGATGCCCGTGCCCGACGGCCTGGTCAAGGCTCCGCTGCTGGACGATCCGGCCGATGTCGCCCTGCCCGCCGGGCACCGGCTCGCGGACCGGGACGAGGTGGACCTCGCCGAGTTCGCGGAGGACGAGTGGATCACCTGGGGCGAGGGCGAGTTCTGCCACGAGTGGCTGATGTTCACGCTGCGCTCGAAGGGCATCGAGCCGATCGTCGGCCACCGCGCCGCCGAGACCCACACCCAACTCGGCCTGGTCGCAGCCGGGTTGGGCGTGTGCATCGCACCGCTGCTGGGCCGCTACCCGGTGCCGCCGGGCATCGTCATGATCCCGCTCAGACAGCGGGTGCGCCGGCATGTGTACGTCGTCTGGCGGGCGGACGCCGACCGCAGGCCCTCGATCCGCGCGGCGGTCGAGGCGCTGCGGGGGGCGGCGCGGCAGCTCGGCTGAGGGCTACGCTCCGAGCTTGCGGAAGTCCCAGGAGACGATCTTCTCCGGGGTCAGCCGGGCCCAGGCGTGCCGGCCGTCGTGCGGCATCTCGTCCAGACCGAAGTTCTTGCGCGCGAACAGCGTTTCGGCGGTGTCGAGTTCGGCGCACAGCTCCCCGGTCCGCGGCACCTCGCCCACGAACTCCACCCGCCCGGACAGCTCGACACCGAGCAACTGGTCGTACTCCTCGCCCGAGTCGACCACGACCGCCACCCGCGGATCGCGGCGCAGCTGGGTCCAGCGCCTGCTGCGCACCACGGAGTACAGCCACAGCGAGGTGCCGTCCCAGGCGAACCACAGCGCGCTCACATGCGGCGCGCCGTCCGTCGAGACGGTGGCGACCCGGCAGGTGCGCTGGCTGGTCAGGAACGCGTCGAGCTCGCCGGGCGTCATCATGATCTTCCGGCCCCGGCGCTGCTGAGTGACGGTCATAGGGTCCCCTCTTCTCCCACGTCGTGCCAGAGGAACTTCCCTGCTCGGCTGATCCTCTGACATCACGTCAGAAAAGGGAATGGCCCGTCCGGCGGCTCGTCTTCCCCTTACGCCCCCAGGTGGCTACTCTCGCCGCCCCGCACCTCGGCGAAAGGGGGCGCCATGCCGTCGTACGAAGAGCAGGGCGAACTGCTCGATCCCGCGAGCACGGTCCTGCTGACCGTGGAGTGCCAGCAGGGCGTGGTCGGCCCGGACAGCGCGCTGCCCGAACTCGCCCGCGAGGCCCGCTCCTCCGGTGCCCTGCGCAACGTGGCCCGGCTGGTCGGCGCCGCGCACGAGACCGGGGTGCAGGTGATCCACGCCGTCGCCGAGCGCCGCCCGGACGGCCGGGGCGCGAGCCGCAACGCCCGCCTCTTCCGCGCCGCCGAACGGCTCCCCGTCCGGCAGCTGACCGGCACCACCGCGGTGCGGGTCGCGCCCCCGATCGAGGTCACCGAGGAGGACTTCGTCGTACGGCGGCTGCACGGCCTGTCCCCGATCCAGGGGACCGATGTCGACGCCCTGTTGCGCAACCTCGGCTGCCGCACCCTGATCGTCACCGGCGTCTCCGCCAACGTGGCCGTCCCCAATGCGGTGTTCGACGCCGTCAACCGCGGTTACACCGCCGTCGTCCCGGCCGACGCCATCGCGGGCGTGCCCGCCGACTACACGCCCGCGATGATCCGCAACACGCTCGCGCTGGTCGCGACCATCACGACCACGGACGAGCTGCTCGGCCGCCTCAAGCGGCCGCGCCGACGGATGTGACGGCGGATGTGACGGCGGCTCAGGCCAGCTTGATCTCGTCGCCGGAGACGGTGATCTTCGCGGCGGGCAGCGCCTGGGTCGCCGGACCCTGCTTCACACTGCCGTCCTCGACGGAGAAGTGGCTGTTGTGGCACGGGCAGACGATCACGCCACTGGCGACGCTGCCCACCGCGCAGCCCTGGTGGGTGCACTTCGAGGAGAACGCCTTGTAGGTGCCCGCCGTCGGCTGCGTGACCACCACGCCCTTGTCCTTGAAGATCTTGCCGCCGCCCTCCGGGATGTCCGAGGTCTTGGCGAGGGCCGTACCGCCGGCCGCGCCGCCCGAGGCCGCAGAACCGCTGTCCTGCGAGGACCCGGTGGAGCCGGTGGACCCGGTGCCGGTGGATCCGGTCGAACCGGAGGAGCCCGACCCGGTGTTGACGGTGTTCGACGAGTCGTCCCCCGAACCGCAGGCGGTCAGCGCGGCGGCGAGCCCGGCCGCTCCGGCCGCCGCCATGAGGGTACGACGAGCCGGTCCCGCTTCGGGCTGGGGCGATGCGCTGGTCATGTGGGCGTTCCCTTCCGCCGAGCTGTTCGTGATCCGTCCAGGGGTACGGTCCTCGGGCACCACCTGTTCAGACGGGCACCCAGATCCTTGCCGGACGGGCATGAGACGGCCGTAAACCACGGCTGTCGACAAGCTGTCGGCGGGGCGCCGCTCCCGCGCCAGTAACCTGGGTCGATGCTCAAGGAAGTCACCGCGACCCGCTACATCACGCCGCTGCGAGAGGGCGGCTCGCTGCCGGGGCTCGTCGAGGCCGACGACTTCGGGATCTACGTCATGAAGTTCACCGGCGCCGGACAGGGCCGCAAGACACTCGTCGCCGAGGTCGTCTGCGGCGAGCTCGCCCGCCGGCTCGGATTCCGGATGCCCCGCCTGGTCACCCTCCAGCTGGACTCCGTCCTCGGGCTCGGCGAGCCCGAGCAGCACGTGCAGGAGCTGCTGCGGTCCAGCGGCGGCACCAACCTCGGCATGGACTTCCTCTCCGGCGCCCTCGGCTACGACCCGCTCGCCTTCCCGGTGAGCCCCGCGGAGGCCGGGCGGATCGTCTGGTTCGACGCGCTGATCAACAACGTGGACCGCTCCTGGCGCAACCCCAACCTCCTCGTGCACCGCGGCGCGCTGTGGCTCATCGACCACGGCGCCACGATGATCTGGCACCACAACTGGCCCTCCGCCGAGGCCTCCGCGGCCCGCCCCTACGACGCCGGCGACCACGCCCTCGCCCGGTTCGCCCCGGACGTGACCGCCGCCGCGGCCGAGCTTGCCCCCCGGATCACCGAGGACCTCCTCGCGGAGGTCACCGCCGAGATCCCCGACGCCTGGCTGACCGACGAGCCCGGCTTCGACACCCCGGACGACCTGCGCCGGGCCTATGCGCGGCCGCTGCTCGCCCGGGCGGCCGTCATCGCCGAGCGCATCACCGGCATCGAGGAGGGCAAGTGAGCGAGCGCCACATTCACATGGCCGGCCATGTGGCCGAGCGCCACATCACCCGGGCGGGCCAGGGCGGCGGCCGGGACGTGTTCGAGTACGCCCTGCTGCGGGTCGTGCCCCGCGTCGAGCGCGGCGAGTGCATCAACGCGGGCGTGGTCCTCTACTGCCGCGCTCAGGGCTACGTCGGCGCCCGCACCCACCTCGACGAGGCCCGGCTGCTGGCCCTCGACCCGGACGCCGATGTGGCCGGGGTGCGGGCCGCGCTCGGGGCGGTCGAGCGGGTGTGCGCGGGCGGGGAGGAGGCCGGGCAGGCGGCCCGCGACGACGTCGGCCGGCGCTTCCGCTGGCTGATCGCGCCCCGCTCGACCATCGTGCAGCCCGGGCCCGTGCACACCGGCCTGACCACCGATCCGGCGGCTGAAACGGAGCGCCTGCTGGGCCTCCTGGTGAGGTAATGGATCACACCCTTCCGGTGTCCCGTTGACACCGGGTGCCAGGGCTTCTAGCGTCACCTGTGCTGAAGGTACTAAGCGGTCGCTCACCGCACGGCAAGGCCCTCAAGGGTCTGACAGGTTCTCTCAAGGGCGAGGAGAAGCAGTAATGTCCACCACTGAACAGCGGGTCGCGGTCGTCACCGGCGCGGCGCGAGGCATCGGCGCCGCCACCGCCGTACGACTGGCCGCCGAAGGCCGCGCGGTCGCCGTGATCGACCTGGACGAGGCCGCCTGCAAGGACACCGTCGAGAAGATCACCGCGGCCGGCGGCAAGGCCCTCGCGGTCGGCGCCGACGTCTCCGACGAGGCACAGGTCGAGGCGGCCATCGCCCGGATCGCGGCGGAGCTGGGCGCCCCGACGATCCTGGTCAACAACGCGGGCGTGCTGCGCGACAACCTGCTGTTCAAGATGAGCGTCTCGGACTGGGACACCGTCATGAGCGTCCACCTGCGCGGCTCGTTCCTGATGACCAAGGCCGTCCAGAAGCACATGGTCGACGCGGGCTTCGGCCGGATCGTCAACCTCTCCTCCTCCTCGGCCCTCGGCAACCGCGGCCAGGTGAACTACTCGGCCGCCAAGGCGGGCCTGCAGGGCTTCACCAAGACCCTCGCCATCGAGCTGGGCAAGTTCGGCATCACCGCCAACGCCGTCGCCCCCGGCTTCATCGCCACCGAGATGACCAAGGCGACCTCCGACCGCGTCGGCATGGACTTCGACGACTTCAAGAAGGCCGCCGCCACCCAGATCCCGGTGCAGCGCGTCGGCGAGCCCGAGGACATCGCCAACGCCATCGCGTTCTTCACCGGCGAGGCGGCCGGCTTCGTCTCCGGCCAGGTGCTGTACGTCGCCGGCGGACCGCTGAACTAGGGAATCCGGAACCAGGGGACATTGGGGAACACGGACATGACTGAACTTCCGGAGCTTTCCGGCAAGGTCGCGCTCGTCACGGGCGCGAGCCGCGGCATCGGCTACGGCGTCGCCGAGGCGCTGGTCGCCCGCGGTGACCGCGTGTGCATCACCGGCCGCAACGAGGACGCGCTGAAGGAGGCCGTCGAGCAGCTCGGCGCCGAGCGGGTCATCGGGATCGCGGGCAAGGCCCACGACCTCGACCACCAGACCGAGGCCGTCGAGCGCACCATGGAGGCCTTCGGCCGCGTCGACTTCCTGGTCAACAACGCGGGCACCAACCCGGTCTTCGGGCCCATCGCCGACCTCGACCTGAACATCGCTCGCAAGGTGTTCGAGACCAACGTGATCTCGGCGCTCGGCTTCGCCCAGAAGACCTGGCACGCCTGGCAGAAGGACAACGGCGGCGCGATCGTCAACATCGCCTCCATCGCGGGCCTCGCCCCCTCGCCGTTCATCGGCGCCTACGGCGTCAGCAAGGCCGCGATGATCAACCTGACCCAGCAGCTGGCGCACGAGTTCGCGCCGAAGGTGCGGGTCAACGCGATCGCCCCGGGGGTCGTGAAGACCAAGTTCGCCCAGGCCCTGTACGAGGGCCGGGAGGCGGAGGCGGCCGCCGCCTACCCGCTCGCCCGGCTCGGCGTGCCCGCCGACATCGGCGGGGCGGCCGCGTTCCTCACCTCCGAGCAGTCCGACTGGGTCACCGGCCAGACGCTCGTCGTGGACGGCGGCATCTTCCTCAACGCCGGCGTGGGCGCCTGACCCGCGCTCGGCCCGGTCGTCTCTTTCGGGCGCCGTTTCCCAGCGGAACGGCGCCCGAAACGCCGTACAGGGTCCGCACGGCGGAATGACAACGTCGTCATAGCACAATCGATCAAGAAGGACTGCACCGGGGTGGTTCGGAGAGCCGAACGCTGCGGTATGGTCTGCCGACCCTTGGTATGGCAGATCGAGGAGCGTGCGCGTGTTCAACCGGAACCGATTCCTGCGGAGAGTCGCGGCGATCGCGTCCATATCCCTGGTGGCCGGATGCGGTCTGCTGTCCGGCGGCGACTCCGGCAGCAAGGGGCCCATCGTCGTGGGGACCACCAGCGCCCCCAGCACGCTGGACCCGGCCGGCGCCTGGGACGGTTCCTGGGAGCTGTTCCGCAACATCTACCAGACGCTCCTCGCCTACCCGAACGGCGCCACGACCCCCCAGCCCGACGCCGCCCAGAGCTGTTCTTTCACCGACGCCACCAGCCGCACCTTCCGCTGCAAGCTGCGCGCGGGCATGAAGTTCGCCGACGGCGACCCGCTGACCGCCGATGCCGTCAAGCGCTCCATCGACCGCATCCGCACCATCAACGCCCCCGGTGGCCCCGCCGGGCTGCTCGGCAGCCTGGACCGGGTGCAGGTGCTCGGCGACCGCGAGGTGATCTTCCACCTCAACCAGCCCGACGCCACCTTCCCGTTCGTCCTGGCCACCCCGGCCATGTCGATCGTCGACCCCGACGACTACCCGGCGAACGCCCTGCGCAAGGACGGCCAGGTCTTCGGCTCCGGGCCGTACAAGCTTCAGTCCTACGACGAGGACAAGCAGGCCGTCCTGGTCCGCAACGACCACTACGAGGGCTTCGCCCAGCGGCAGAACGACGCGGTGACCATCCGCTACTTCCAGGACTCGGCCAGCATGGTCAAGGCGCTGCGCGACAAGCAGATCGACGTCACCTACCGCGGCCTGGCCGCCGACGACATCATCACCCTGCAACAGCACGGCACCTCCGACCTGCAGCTGGTGGACGGCGCGGGCACGGACATCAGCTACCTGGTGTTCAACCCCAAGGACCCGTGGGCCAAGCAGCCGGCCGTCCGCAAGGCCGTCGCCCAGGTCGTCGACCGGGGCGCGATCGCGCACAAGGTCTACAAGGACACCGTGGATCCGCTGTACTCCATGGTCCCCAAGGGCCTCACCGGCCACACCACCTCGTTCTTCGACGACTTCGGGGACCCGAGCGTCTCCAAGGCCCACAAGATCCTCGCGGACGCGGGCATCACCCGACCCGTACCACTCACCTTCTGGTACACCACCGACCGCTACGGCTCCGAGACGGCCCTGATGTTCCGGGAGCTGAAGCAGGAGCTGGAGGCCTCCGGCCTGTTCACGATCACCCTCAAGAGCCGCCCCTGGAAGAGCTATGTGGTCGGCTACCAGAAGGGCGAGTACCCGGTGTTCGGCCGCGGCTGGTTCCCGGACTTCCCCGACGCGGACAACTTCATCGCCCCGTTCGTCGGCGATCGCAACGCGCTCGGCACGCCGTATCCGTCCAAGGAGATCACCTCGGTGCTGCTGCCCCGCTCGCGCAGCCAGAGCGACCGGGCCAAGGTGGTCCAGGACCTGGAGGCGGCCCAGCAGATCATGGTGAACGACGCCCGGCTGCTCCCGCTGTGGCAGGGCCGGCAGTACGTGGCGGCCAGCGACGACATCTCGGGCGGTGAGCGGGCCCTCGACCCGTCGACGATCATGATGATGTGGGAGCTGCACCGCAAGACCAGTTGGTGACATGGGATCGCGGCACCGGTTGTCAGTGGTCGCCTGTAGGTTCTGGAACCTGGAAGTGACCGCACGCCGTAGTTGATCGATACCGTGAGGACGTTGACGTGACCGACATCGCCATGCTGCCCGAGTCCTGGCGCGGGGTTCTGGGTGACGAGCTGCAGCAGCCCTACTTCAAGGAGCTGACCGAGTTCGTCGAGGAGGAGCGGGCGAAGGGTCCCGTCTATCCGCCGCGCGAGGAGGTCTTCGCCGCGCTGGCGGCGACGCCGTACGAGAAGGTCAAGGTCCTCGTCCTCGGCCAGGACCCGTACCACGGCGAGGGCCAGGGCCACGGCCTGTGCTTCTCCGTCCGCCCGGGCGTGAAGACCCCGCCCTCCCTCCGGAACATCTACAAGGAGATGCAGGAGGAGCTGGGCCTGCCCGTCCCGGACAACGGCTATCTGATGCCGTGGGCCGAGCAGGGCGTGCTGCTGCTCAACGCGGTCCTCACCGTCCGGTCCGCCGAGGCCAACTCGCACAAGGGCAAGGGCTGGGAGAAGTTCACCGACGCCGTCATCCGCGCGGTGGCCGGCCGGCCCGACCCGGCGGTCTTCGTGCTGTGGGGCAACTACGCGCAGAAGAAGCTCCCGCTGATCGACGAGACCCGGCACGTCGTGGTCAAGGGCGCGCACCCCTCTCCGCTGTCCGCGAAGAAGTTCTTCGGCTCCCGCCCGTTCACGCAGATCAACGAGGCGATCGCCCGCCAGGGCCACGAGTCCGTCGACTGGCGGATCCCCAACCTGGGCTGATCCTCACCGCGGCCCCGTGTCGTACGGGGCCGCCTGCCCGGGATTGCCGGTGCGTGCGGCTAGCGTCGGTGCAGACGGCTGACGAGAGAGCCGACGACGGCCCGGAGGACGCGGTGGCGGAGCGACAGGAGCAGGCGGTGCCGGATGCCGTGCTGACGCGGATCGGGCAGGTCGTGATGTTGCATCACGGCGGTGACCGCGAGGAGGCCCGGCGCCGCTTCCTGGAACTGTGGGCGGAGATGGGCGAGGCCGGGGACCCGCTGCACCGCTGCACGCTGGCGCACTACCTGGCCGACACCCAGGACGACCCGGCGGACGAACTGGCCTGGGATCTCCGGGCGTTGTCGGCGGCGGAGGAGCTGGCGGCCGGGCGGTCCGGGGCGGACCCGTCGGCCGTCAGCGGCTTCTACCCCTCCCTGCATCTCAACCTCGCGGCCGACTATCTGAAGCTGGGCCGCTCCGAGGCCGCCCGCATCCACCTGACCCGGGCCCGCCGTGCGGCCGCCGCGCTCGCCGACGACGGTTACGGCGCCGGGGTGCGGGCGGCGATCAGCCGCCTGGAGCTGCGGCTGGCGGAGGACGGCGCCTCGGACGGCGAGGGATGGGGACCGCCGCGGCAGCGGCCCACCCCGTAGCGGGCCTGCGTTCCTGCGGCCGGGTCAATGCCCGTACGTCCCCTCGCAGATCACCGCCTCGGGGCTGTCCTTCCGCCAGCCGCCGTACTTCCTGCCGAGAGCGCATACGTCCGTGGCCTTCGAGGCCGGCGGCGGCACGTTCGGCACGTGGACCCGTGGCCGCCGGGGGTGGTCCGGGTGCGGCCGGGGGTGATGGTGGGCGGCAGCGGGCGGGGACGGCGGGCGGTGTGCGGCCGGCGGTGCCGGCGGTGCCGCCGGAGGCGGGGCCGCCCGGTGCGGGTCGGCCGGCGTGGTGTGTTCCGGGTGCGGGGACGGGCCGACCATCTCCAGTGCCTCCCGGGCCGGGGCCTGCACCACCCGCGGCTGCGCACTGCCGTCCGGCCGGGGTGCCGCGGGCCGCGAGGGCGCATTGTCCGGCGGGCCACCGGGAGCCGCCGTGTGCTGCACCGTCACACAGCCGGCGAGGGCCGAGACGGCCACGGTGACCAGAAGCGCTGCGGTGGTCGTCGTTCGATACACCCGGGCAACTCTGCTGGGTCGGCAGCCGCCTTGGCACCGTCCGCCGGAGGCGGACACCCTCGTACGGGTGATCTCGTGCCCCCTGCGGATGGATTTCGTGCGCCGAGGGTGACGTACGGAGGCCACCTGCGGTGTTTCAGGCGCCGAGCATCCCCGCCAGCAGCTCCCGCAACCCCCTGCGCACCTCCTCCAGACTCGGCGCCTCGGCGCTGAAGGAACCGGCCGTGCAGGAGAACATCAGCCCGTCCGCCCAGGCGACCAGCGACAGCACGTGCCGGGCCGGATCCGTCGAGCCGACGGCGGTGAGCAGCGCGGCCAGCTGCTCCTTGAAGACGGCGCCGGTCGCGTCGTAGAAGGCCCGCAGCTCGGGGCGGCGGGTGGACTCCAGGGCCAGTTCGTAGCGGGCGATGAGCAGGTCGCGCCCCTGGGTCAGGGAGCGGTGGACCGCCAGGGCCAGCCCCTCGGCCAGCGCGTCGGGCCCGCCGTGCGGGTCCGGCATCTCCGCCACTGCGAGCACCCGCGCCTCCCGCTCGGCGTGCCGCCGCACCGCGAGTTCGAGCAGCGCCTGCCGGGTGCGCGCCACGTTCGACGTCGAGCCCTGCGGCAGCCCGGCCGCCTCGTCCACCGCCCGGTGGGTCAGCCCGCGCATCCCGCGCTCGGCGAGCAGGGCGAGGGCGGCGTCGGCCACGAGATCGGCGCGGGCCTTGTGGGGGGTGCGTACGGACATGGGCCGACCCTACCCGTCTCACTACGGCTGTAGTAAAGTCGCGCTCACTACAGATGTAGTCACGGATGTAGTCACAGATGTAGTCACCGTCGTAGTCGTAGATGCGGTCTTCAGGAGGAGCCATGGCACAGTCGGCGCGCGCGATCGTCATCGGCGGCGGGATCGGAGGCCTGGCCGCGGCCGCGGCCCTGCACCGGCGCGGCTGGCACGTCACCGTGCTGGAGCGGGCGCCTTCGCTGGAGCCGGTGGGCGCGGCCATCTCGCTCGCCCCGAACGCGCTGCGCGCCCTGGACGTCCTCGGCGTCGGCGACGAGATCCGCGACCTGGCCGCCTGGCAGGGCGACGGGGGCCTGCGCACCCCCGGCGGGCGCTGGCTGTCCCGATCGAACGCCGAGGCCGCGGCCGCCCGCTTCGGCGGCCCGCTGGTCCTGCTGCCCCGGACCGCCCTCGTCGACCGCCTCGCCGCCCTGCTGCCGCCCGGCGCCGTCCGCACGGCGGCCGCCGCGACCCTCGCCGACCCCGGGGACGGCACCCGCCCGGCCCGGGTGACCTGCGGCGCCGAGGAACTCCAGGCCGACCTGGTGGTCGGCGCGGACGGCATCAACTCCCGTGTCCGCAGCGTGCTGTTCCCCGCCCACCCAGGGCCGGTCCATGCCGGGTTCACCACCTGGCGGGTCCTGATCCCGGTGCCCGGTGCGGAGTTCGCCTCGCACGAGACCTGGGGCCGGGGGCGCATCTGGGGCACGCACCCGCTCAAGGACGGCCGGGTCTACGCCTACGCGGCCGCCATGACCCCGCCCGGGGAGCGCGCCCCCGACGACGAGAAGGCCGAACTGCGGCGCCGGTTCGGAAACTGGCACGACCCGATCCCCGCCGTCATCGCCGCCGCCCGCCCCGAGGACGTGCTGCGCCACGACGTCCACCACATCGCCGAGCCCCTGCCCGCCTACCACCTCGGCCGGGTCGCCCTCCTCGGCGACGCCGCCCACGCCATGCCGCCGACCCTGGGCCAGGGCGGCAACCAGGCCGTCGAGGACGCGGTCGTCCTCGCGCACCACAGCCATGACCTGGCCGGTTACACCGCCGCCCGGCTTCCGCGGACGAGCGCGATCGCCCGCCAGGCCGTCAGGGTGGCCCGCCTCAACATGGCCCGGAGCCGCGCCGTCGTCGCCGTACGCAACACCGCGATCGCCGCGCTGTCCAAGGCCGGACCGGCACTGTTCCTGCGGAGCTTCGACGGCATCGCCGACTGGCGGCCCCCGTATGCTTCCGAGCAGGCGCACGCAGGCAACCGGTAGGGGTGAGCTCGTGAAGGTCGGCTGCATCGGACTCGGGGACATCGCGCAGAAGGCGTACCTGCCGGTACTGGGCACGCAGCCGGAGATCGAGCTCCATCTCCAGACCCGCACGCCCGAGACCCTCGCCCGGGTCGCGGACTCGCTCCACCTGCCGGCAGACCGGCGGCACACGACCCTGGACTCCCTGCTCGCCGCGGGACTCGACGCGGCCTTCGTGCACGCGCCCACCACCGTCCACCCGGAGATCGTCACCCGGCTGCTGGAAGCGGGCGTGCCCACGTACGTCGACAAGCCGCTCGCCTACCGACTCGCCGACTCCGAACGGCTCGTGGCCCTCGCCGAGCAGCGCGAGGTCTCGCTCTTCGTCGGCTTCAACCGGCGCTACGCCCCCTCCTACGCGCAGTGCCTGGACCATCCCCGCGAGCTGATCCTCATGCAGAAGAACCGGGTCGGAGTGCCCGAGGAAGCGCGCTCGATGATCCTGGACGACTTCGTCCACGTCGCCGACACGCTGCGGTTCCTGGTGCCGGGCCCGGTCGACGACGTGACCGTGCGCGCCCGTACCGAGGGCGGGCTGCTCCACCACGTCGTGCTCCAGCTGGCCGGGGACGGCTTCACCGCCCTCGGCGTGATGAACCGGCTCAGCGGCTCGACCGAGGAGATCCTGGAGGTCTCCGGTCAGGACACCAAGCGCCAGGTGCTCAATCTGGCCGAGGTGATCGACCACAAGGGACAGCCGACGGTGCGCCGGCGCGGCGACTGGGTGCCGGTGGCCCGGCAGCGCGGCATCGAGCAGGCGGTCCTCGCCTTCCTCGACGCCGTGCGCGCGGGCAAGGTGCTCAGCGCCCGGGACGCACTGGCGACGCATGAACTGTGCGAGCGGGTGGTACGAGCGGTTGCGTCCGGCGCAGCCTGAGCACCCGCACCCCCTCGGTCACGCTCAGGGCGGCCAGCACCAGCAGGGCGCCGTGCACCGGCCAGTCGCCGTAGCGGACGTACGGGGTGACGCCGTGCGCCAGTGGTACGTCGTACACGCGGGCGGTGCTCGCGTCGGTGCCGAGCCACGGGCCGAGGCGCTGCCCGCCCGGGCCGTAGACGGCGGAGACGCCGGTCAGGGTCGCGTGCACCATCGGGCGGCCGGTCTCGGCGGCGCGCAGCGCGGCCAGCGAGGCGTGCTGCTCCGGGGCCCAGCTGC
This sequence comes from Streptomyces cellostaticus, assembly GCF_001513965.1. GTDB lineage: Bacteria > Actinomycetota > Actinomycetes > Streptomycetales > Streptomycetaceae > Streptomyces > Streptomyces cellostaticus. Next base: position 55,492 of record NZ_KQ948036.1, read on the forward strand.
CCTGGAAGGTCGAGGTGGCCGACTGGCCGAGCAGCACGTCGGCGCCGTCCTGCGCGAGGTGCCGGCTCATGTCGGGGAACGCGGTCTCGAAGCAGATCATCGGGCCGACACGCAGCCCGTGCCCCACGTTCATCACGACCTGCTCGGTGCCGCGCCGTCGGTCCTCGCCCGCCGCCTTGCCGACGGAGGTGGCCCAGCCGAGCACGGAGCGCGCCGGAACGTACTCCCCGAAGGGGACGAGGCGCATCTTGTCGTACCGGTCACCGGTGGGGCCGCCCGGTCCGATGAGGACCGAACTCTTGTAGATCCCGCGCCGGTCGGAGCGCCGGGCGTCCACGTTGACCAGGATGTCCGCGCCGGTCTGCCGGGACAGTACCGCGATCCGCCGTGCCAGGTCGGGCCGGTCGCCCAGGTCGAAGCCGACGCTGCTCTCGCCCCAGACGATCAGGTCGACGTGCTGCCCGACGAGCCGCCGGGTCAGCTGCTCCTCGTGGTCGAAGCGCCGGTCGCCGCCGTCCATCACGCCGGGCTGTACGACGGCGATCCGGACCTGTCCGTCCACCTCCGGGCGGGGCGACCACACCCAGGCCGCCGAGGTCGCCGTGGCCGTGGCGAGCAGCGAGGCCACGGCCGGCACCCGGGCCTCGCGCACGGATATCAGCACCGCCGCCGCCACGTTGACGGCCACCACCAGGAAGCTGAGCAGCCACACCCCGCCCACCGAGGCCAGCCGTAGCGCCGGGCCCACCTGCCACTGGCTGGAGCCGAGCATGCCCCAGGGTCCTCCGAGGCCCTGCCAGGAGCGGACCAGCTCCACCGCCAGCCACGCCGACGGCAGCACCAGCAGCGCGGCCGCGCCCCGCCCCGGCGAGGACACCCCGCCCAGGAACCGGCGGACCAGCCAGCCCCAGGGCGCCCAGAGCAGGCTCAGCAGCCCGGCTATCAGGAAGATGAAGACGTGCAGGCTCGGCAGCAGCCAGTGGTGCACGGCCACCATGAACCCGAACCCGCCGCACCAGCCGTCGTACGCGGCCCGCCGCCCGGTCGGCGCCGAGCGGGCCAGCAGGATCCACGGCACCAGCGCGACGTACGCGAACCACCACAGCGAAGGAGCAGGGAACGCGAAAACGGGCAGGGTGCCCGCAACGGCGACGACGCAGGAGCGCCGCCAGGGGGAGGTCAGCCAGCGGTCGATCGTCCTCATACGGAGTCTCCCTACCCGGGGCTGCCTCCAGTGTGCGCGCCGGAAGCGATCTCCGACAGAGGGCACCGGAGCGGCTCAGCGGCTCACTCGGGCACGGCCGCCGGGCTGCGGTCCGGCATCCGGCGCCACTTCTCCTGCACGACGACCTCGCGCAGCCGCCAGCCCTCCGTCGTGCGCAGCAGCCCGAAGTCGTACCGGCCGCCGCACACCAGGTCCGGGGCACCTGAGCCGTCGGCGCCCGCGAACCGCATCGGGTTGATGTAGTCGGCCCGCACCCGGGCGGTGTCCCCGGTGTCGTGCTCCAGGATCCCGAAACGCAGCCGGCGGTTGACGATCAGATGCTGCCGCATCGCGAACAGCCGAAGGCTCTCGGCCAGCCACCCGGCCACCCGGCCGGCCTCGCCCTCGATGCCGCCGGCGGAACGGTAGTCGGCCCGCCCGTCCGCCGTGAACAGTCCCCGGTACGCCGTCCAGTCACCGTCGTCCACCGCCCCGGCGTACTCGGTGACCAACTCGTCCACGGCCAGCCGGTCCATTACGGTCGCGAGCTCCACACGCTGCGTCATCGGCACAGTGTTGGACACCGGGGGCCAGGTGCCAAGAGGCGCGCCGGATATTCGGTGGTGCGGGACGTGACCGGCAGCCGAACCTGTCCTTGTGAACGATCAATCAGTCGAACCGTCGTACGAAGTCGAGCCGAAGTTCCGTGTCCGGGCCCGCCACACCGAGTCCACCGTCACCGTCTACCAGGCCTACCGCCCGGAGATCGGCGGCCCGGCGGCCCGCACCGGCCGCTTCCCGGCCTCCTGGAAGCGGGAGCGGATGACCTGGATCAAGCCGTCCTTCCTGTGGATGATGTACCGCTGCGGCTGGGGCACCAAGGAGGGCCAGGAGACGGTCCTCGCCGTCGAGATCGGTCGCGACGGCTTCGAGTGGGCCCTGCGGAACGCCTGCCTGTCGCACTACGCGCCCGGCCTGCACGAGAACCAGGCCGCCTGGAAGAGGGAGTTGAGGCAGGCCCCGGCCCGCGTCCAGTGGGACCCTGAGCGGGATCTGCACCTCAACCCGCTGCCGCACCGCTCGCTCCAGCTCGGCCTCGCGGGCGAGGCGGCCGCCCGGTACGCCGACGAGTGGATCGTCGGCATCGAGGACGTGACGCCGCTGGCGACACAGATGCACGCGCTGGTCCGGGCCGGCGACCTCGACCGGGCGGCGCAGCTGCTGCCCGAGGAGCGGCCGTACCCCATGGCCGACGAGGTGCTCGCGCACCTGCGGGCGTAGGCCTGCCGGTCCCGGGCGCGCCTCCCGGGCCCCACTTTCGTCCGGGAGTTCACGATCTCGCCAGCTCTCCACGTGCGGGAACTCAGTGGCCTCCTGGGGTGGACGCCGAAGATCTCAAGGCCCGCTCGGAAGAAGCCCCCGCGCACAGCGGCATCTGGGTGGTGCGGTCAGGAACGGCCCCCGTGCGCGATTTCGCCGATCTGGGACAGCCCGGGGTGCCCGGCACCCTGTGACGGTCGTGAGACGAACCATACGACGATCACACACACGGGTCGGTTAGGGTCACCGGATGCTCGATGCCAACCGCTCTGGCACCGCCACAGCCGCTCCCCGGGCCGCCGCCACGGAGCTCGCCGTCCTCGCGGCCGTCCCCGTCCCGCCCCTGCCTCGTGCGGGGCTCGCCGCCCGGTGCACGCGCGCGGTGCTGTCGCCGTACGCGCGGCTGTCCCTGCTGCTCGCGTTGCTCGCGGGCGCCGCGGCGTGCGTGTTGATGTTCGAGCCGCAGCGGCTGCTGACGCACGGCTGGCCGCCGCAGCTCGGCGGGGCCGCGGCAGCCGTCGTGTTCGCGGTGGCGTACGGGCTGTGCACGGTGGCGTTCGTGCCGCGCCCGCTGCTGAACCTGGCGGCGGGGGCGCTGTTCGGCTCCCAGCTCGGGCTGGGGACGGCACTGGCGGGCACGGTGCTCGGGGCCGGGGTGGCCTTCGGTCTCGGCCGGCTGCTCGGGCAGGACGCGCTGCGGCCGCTGCTGCGGGGACGCTGGCTGAAGGCGGCCGACGGGCAGCTCAGCCGGCACGGGTTCCGTTCGATGCTGGTGGCCCGGCTCTTCCCGGGTGTGCCGTTCTGGGCGGCGAACTACTGTGCCGCCGTCTCCCGCATGGGCTGGCTGCCGTTCCTGCTGGCCACGGCGCTCGGCTCGATCCCCAACACGGCCGCCTACGCGGTCGCCGGCGCCCGTGCCTCGGCGCCGACCTCGCCGGCCTTCCTGATCGCGATGGCCACCATCGCCGTACCGGCGCTGGCGGGCACGGTGGTGGCCTGGCGCAAGCGCCACCACCTGCGCGGCCGCTGATCAGCCGGTGATCCGTCAGACCCCTTCCAAGATCATCGCGTTGGCGAGTCCGCCCGCCTCGCACATGGTCTGCAGGGCGTAACGGGCGCCGCGCTCGCGCATCGCGTGGACCAGGGTGGTGGTCAGGCGGGTGCCGCTGGCGCCGAGCGGATGGCCGAGGGCGATGGCACCGCCGTGCACGTTGACCTTGTCGAGGTCCGCGCCGGTCTCCTGCTGCCAGGCCAGGACCACGCTGGAGAAGGCCTCGTTGATCTCGAAGAGGTCCATGTCGCCGAGGGTCAGGCCCGCCCGGCGCAGCACCTTCTCGGTGGCCGGGATCACGCCGGTGAGCATCAGCAGCGGATCGGAGCCGGTGACGGCGAAGCTGTGCAGGCGGGCCAGCGGGCGCAGGCCGAGGCGGGCCGCGGTCTCGCTGGAGGTGATCAGGACGGCCGAGGCGCCGTCGTTGATGGGGCTCGCGTTGCCCGCGGTGACGTTCCACTCGATCTGCGGGAAGCGTTCGGCGAACGCGGGGTCGTAGTACGCGGGCTTGAGGCCGGCGAGGATCTCCGGGGTGCTGCCGGGCCGTACGCACTCGTCGCGGGCGACGCCGTCCAACGGCGCGACCTCGGCGTCGAAGCGCCCCGCCTGCCACGCGGCGGCGGCCTTGTGGTGCGAGGAGACGGCGAACTCGTCCATCCGCGCGCGCGTGAGGGACCACTTGGCGGCGATGAGTTCGGCGCTGATGCCCTGCGGGACCAGGCCCTCCGGGTAGCGTTCGGCGACGCCCGGGCCGAACGGGTCCTTCCCGGCGGGCACGTTGGACCACATCGGCACCCGGCTCATGGACTCCACCCCGCAGGCGACGACGAGGTCGTACGCGCCCGCGATGACGCCCTGCGCGGCGAAGTGCACGGCCTGCTGGGAGGAGCCGCACTGGCGGTCGACCGTGGTCGCCGGGACCGTCTCGGGGAGGCCGGCCGCGAGGGCGGCGTAGCGGGTGGTGTTCATGGCCTGCTCGCCGACCTGGTCGACGGTGCCGCCGATGACGTCGTCGATCAGCTCCGGGTCGACGCCGGAGCGCTCGACCAGGGTGCGCAGGGTGTGGGAGAGGAGCTGCACGGGGTGGACGTGGGCGAGGGAGCCGTTCGGCCTGCCCTTGCCGATGGGGGTGCGTACGGCTTCGACGATGACTGCGTCGCGCATGGTGCGGGCCTCCTTGGCCGCCCGGCTACCCGCACAGGGAAAGAGAGCGGGAGCTACCAGTGAGTAGGAAATCCAAACTCACCATAGCTCGCCGGGTTGGAAAATCAAACCCTCATCTAGACTGACCACCATGGCCGCCACGAAAGACCCGCGCCCCTGCTCCATCGCCGACGCCCTCGCCCTGGTCGGCGAGAAGTACTCCCTGCTCGTCCTGCGGGAGGTGTGCCTGGGCAACGGCCGCTTCGACCAGCTGGTGCGCAACATCGGCGCCCCGCGCGACATCCTGGCCACCCGGCTGCGCCGGCTCGTGGACGCCGGGATCCTCACCAAGCGCGCCTACAGCGAGCGCCCGCAGCGCTTCGAGTACCGGCCCACACCGGCCGGGCTGGAGCTGGAGCCGGTCCTGATGACCCTCAAGGAGTGGGGTGACCGCCATCTCCGCAAGGGCGCCGACCTCCCCATGGTCATCGAGCACAGCTGCGGCAACGAACTGGTCCCGCAGGTCACCTGCCAGGCCTGCGGCGAGCCCGTCCACCACGAGGACCTGACGGCCCACCCGCAGGCCCCCGGCTGGACGGTCGCCGGTCCGACGGCCGCCTAGGCCCTGCCCCCCTCGGCGCCGGCGGCACTCTCCGCGAGGCCGAACAGCGTCTCGCACTCCGGGCACCTCACCCGGCCGAAGAGCCGGGCCACCCACTCGGCCACCGCCTCCTGCCCGGCGCCGACGGCCATCGCGTGCAGCCGGGCGCCGATCCCCGTCAGGCCGGCAGGGTCCGCGGGGTGCAGCTCGGCCTCGCAGTCGTCGAGGTACTCGCCCACCAGTACGGCGGTGAGCGCCCCGCACTGCGGGCACTCGGCCTCGAACTCCTCCAGCAGCACCTCCAGTTCCCGCGACCAGAACGGCACGCCCTCGAACGCGAGCAGGAACTGCGTGTGGTACACGAACTCCTTCGGATCGTTCGCCGGTATCTCCGCCAGACACGCGTGGGCCACCGGGAGCAGCTCGGCGATCTGGTCCTCGTATCGGAAGCGCTCCGGCGGGTCGGCCTCGGCGACGACGAAGCCCGCGAGCGCGACCGCCTCGTCACGGGCACCGGCCGCTCGGCCCGTGGCGATGTCCGTGAGCAGGGGCAGCGCGGCGAAGCTCGCGCTGTAGACGCTGCCCTGGTGGCACAGGGCCGACCAGAGGGCGTGCCAGACCTGCTCGTCGCCCGGTCCGCCGTCGAGCCGGGCGAAGAGTCCGGGTATGTCGTCGGCCGTCCCGTAGGCGTGCGTGAGCTGCGACCAGTCGGTCGTGGGGTGTGCCATGAGGCCGCATTCTGCCCGGTGGCTACGACACCGCCGCGCTCACGGCTGCGCCGGGTAGACGTCCAGCCGCCCGCACATCCCGAACCTCCCGCGCGCCGACGGCTGTTCGGCCCGCACGACGGCGTCGGCGAGGTGGGAGACGTCGCCGCGTTCGAGGCGGTCCAGGTGGCCCCCGGTGGCCTCGGCGGCCGCCCGCGCCCCGCGCCGCCACCGCTCGCGCCACTCCGCCAGCCGGGGCTGCACGAGGGCCGCCGCGGCCCGGTGGAAGGCGGCCAGCGCCTCGGGGCCCGAGGCCTCGCGCAGCGCGCGGTAGCCCGCCAGGGCGAGGTCGCGGCGGGCACGGGCCATCCGCTCCCGCTCCTCCTCGGGCGCGTCGGCCGGGATCGTGGTCGCGGCGGCGTACGTCTCCGGGTCGGCCAGGTACTGCGGGGGCAGGGTGAGCACCGCGTCGCCGGCCTCCGGCAGGCCGCTGTTCTGCATCAGGACGGTGATGCGCAGCTCGTCCTCGTTGACCAGCCGGTGGACGGTGCCCGGCGTGAACCAGGCCACCGTGCCCGCCTCCAGGGGCGTGACCGCGTACCCGGACGCCGTCAGGGTCTGGACGGCACCGGTCCCGCCCGTGACCACGTACCCCTCCGAACACGCCAGGTGAAGATGGGGAGTTCCGCCGCGCAGGCCGTCGGCGGCGGGCCAGTCGTAGACGCACAGGCGCGAGACGGCGACCCCGCCCGGCAGCCCGCCGTACGCGCTCACCACGGATGCGCCTCCAGGTACCCGGAGATCTCCTCCCGCCCCCAGGCGCTGTCGGCCACGACGACGCGGTAGCGGCGGGTGAGGGTGTCGCCGGGGGCCAGCTCCAGCTCGTCGTGGAAGGCCCAGGACGGGGCGATGCCCGCGAAGGGGTCGTTGCGGACGAACCAGTGGGCGGGATGGGTGCCCCGGACGCCGGAGTGATCGTTCTCCGGGGCGTGCGCGATGACGACGGTGGCGTGACCGTCGGTGCCGTCGTGCTCCCCGCAGAGGGCGAGCCAGGGGCCCTGCGCGCCCATCAGCTCCGGCCCCTCCCCGTCGGGGCCGATGATCCGGCCGTCGCGGAACGCGCGCGGGCCGCGCCAGAACAGGCCCGTGTAGCCGGCCATCTCTCGTCCGGCGGTGGTCGGACTGCCGAAACAAAGGGGCGTCTCCCGGCGGTTGGTCACCGAGGACGTCCAGGTCAGCGCCCAGGAGCCGGAGGTCGGGTCGACATCGTGCACCTCGATGCGGCGGACCTCCCCGGCCCACAGCTCGCCGCTGTGCGGGTGCCAGGTCAGCCGCTCGGCGATGACGACCCGGTCCCCGTCGGCGCTGACCTCGTCGAAGCCGACGTGCGCCATCGAGCCGACACGCTCTGGGAGTTCGAGATATCCCTTTCCGTGAACGTATGTGTTGCCGCCCCACAGGTTCGCCCCGGACAGATGCGAGGCCGTCAGCGACAGGCCCTTGTGCCAGCGGTGGTCGTTGGGCCGGTAGTCGGTGACGACGTCTCCGGCGAGGGTCCGGACCGGGTGCAGATACGGCTTGGGCGCCTCCCAGGCCGCCTCCGGGCGGTAGACATAGGCGAACAGCTCCACGCCGGTGGCCGGTTCGGTCACCGTGATCCGGTCGCCGTGGGCGTGCACCAGGCGCAGGCCGTCGCTCATGCCGGCACCTCCTCGGCCGCGCGGGGCGCCCAGCCGGGCGCGTCGCCGTGCAGGGCCGTGTAGTACGGGTCGCCCGGCCCGATCTCGCCCGCCCGTACGGTCGTGTCGGTGAACGCCGACTTGTACAGCGCGGTGATCAGCTCCAGGCTGGTGCGTCCGTCCGCCCCGCTGCTGCGCGGCCGCTCTCCTGCGCGCATGCTCGCGATCAGCTCCCGCAGCTGGGCGAGGTGGGAACTCGGCACGTCGGGGCCGAAGTCCCGCCAGAGGGCGGCCTGTTCGGCGGGCACGTCCGGGGCCGGGGTGATCCGCCAGTCGTCGTTGGCATGCCCGTAGAGGTGGGTGAGTTCGACGGTGGCGCGCTCGCAGTCGATACGGATCCGGCTGACCTCGTCGGGGCTGAGCACGCTGTTGACGACGGTCGCCAGCGCGCCGTTCGCGAAGCGGACCAGCGCGGTGGAGACGTCCTCGGTCTCCACGTCGTGCACCAGCCGGCCGGCCATGGCGCGGACCTCGCTCCACGGGCCGAGCAGGTCCAGCAGCAGATCCATCTGGTGGATGCCGTGCCCCATGGCCGGGCCGCCGCCCTCGGTGTGCCAGCGGCCCCGCCAGGGCACGGCGTAGTAGGCGCTGTCCCGGTACCAGGTGGTCTGGCAGTGGGCCACCAGCGGGCGCCCCATCGCCCGTTCGGCGAGCAGTCGCCGTACCTGGCGGGATCCGGAGCCGAAGCGGTGCTGGAAGACGATCGCCGCGTACGGCCCGCCGTCCGTGCCCTCCTCCGCCTCGATCGCGTCGAAGTCGGCGAGCGAGGGCACCGGCGGCTTCTCGCACCACACCCAGGCCCCGGCGCGCAGCGCGGCCACCGTCTGCGCGCGGTGCAGCGTCGGCGGGGTGCAGATGGTGACCAGGTCGGGCCGCTGCTCGGCCAGCATCCGGTCCAGGTCCGTGTAGGCGTGCGGGATACCGGCCTGGGCGCAGAACGCCTCGACGGCGTCCTGGTCGATGTCGACGGCCGCGACGACCTCCGTCCCGCCCTCCTCGGCGAGCCCGGCGAGTGCGGGCAGATGGGATCCGCGCCCGATGGCGCCGGTACCGATGACGGCGGCCCGGATGCGCCGGCCGGCGAAGGGAGATCTCGTGCGGGGCATGAGCGGGTTCAGCACTCCTCCGGGGACGGCGGCGGGCGCGGTGCGGCGGGTGCAGCAAGCGCTTTCTCCTGCGCTGCAACGTAAGCGGCTGCGCAGGGGCGGGTCAACACCCGTTGCCGGGGCGAGTGCCCAGCCCCTGCACCCGGCCGGTCACCGAGGCCCGCTACGCTGCCTTCATCACATGATCACCACGTATCCCACCAGCACTTGGACGTCCTGCCTTCATGTCTTGGTTTGAATCCCTCGTCCTCGGACTCGTCCAGGGGCTGACCGAGTTCCTCCCCGTCTCCTCCAGCGCCCATCTGCGGCTGACCGCCGCCTTCTCGGGCTGGGAGGACCCCGGGGCGGCCTTCACCGCGATCACCCAGATCGGCACGGAGGCGGCGGTCCTGATCTACTTCCGCAAGGACATCGGGCGGATCGTCTCGGCGTGGTTCCGGTCTCTGTTCGACAAGGCGATGCGGCAGAACCACGACGCCCGGACGGGCTGGCTGGTGATCGTCGGCTCGATCCCGATCGGCGTGCTCGGCGTGACGCTCAAGGACCATATCGAGGGGCCGTTCCGCGATCTGCGGATCACCGCCGCGATGCTCATCGTCGTCGGACTGGTGATCGGCATCGCGGACCGGCTGGCAGCCCGCGACGAGACCGGCCGCAGGCACCGTGCGCCCAAGCAGCGCAAGACACTCGAGAGCCTCCGTGTGAAGGACGGCCTGATCTACGGCCTCTGCCAGGCCTGCGCCCTCGTCCCCGGCGTCTCCCGCTCCGGCGCCACCATCAGCGGCGGCCTCTTCATGGGCTACAAGCGGGAGGCGGCGGCCCGTTACTCCTTCCTGCTGGCCGTCCCGGCCGTCCTGGCGTCCGGGCTGTTCGAGGTGAAGGACTCGGTGGGCAGCGGCGACGTGGCCTGGGGCCCGACCCTGTTCGCGACGGCGATCGCGTTCGTGTCGGGATACGCGGTGATCGCGTGGTTCATGAAGTGGATCTCCAACAAGAGCTTCATGCCGTTCGTCTGGTACCGCATCGCCCTCGGCATCGTCATCATCGCGCTGGTCACGGCGGGCGTCCTGAGCCCTCACGCGGCGGAATCGGCGAGCTGACCGGCTCCGGCACCGGCTACGCTCCCGCCGCATGGCCGTCACCCAGCAGTTCGCCCGTGTCGCCCCGGACCACCTGGAGTGCTGCCGTGCGACGGCGCTCGACTCCCCCGACGCGGACCCTGGTTGGGATCCTCCGGTGGATGACACCCTGGACACGGACTGGGCGCTGGGGGGACTGCTCCGGTACTGCCGCGCCCGGGTTCCCGATCCCGGCTTGACCGCTCTGCTGGAGCGGGTGATCGACGGTGATCCCGGCGGGGACATCGGCTTCCTCGACCACCCCGGCTTCTACGACGGCATCGACGGCCCGCCCCGAATCCTCTCCCCGGCCGCCGTTTCGGACATCTGCCGAGCGCTGGACCGGGTGGACCTGGACGACGTCCTCTCCGGACTCCCCGCGGACCCCGCCGAAGCGGCCGTGGCCTGCGGATTCGGCGGCTTCAAGGGCGACGTGCGGGCGTATCCCGCCCGGCACTTCACCGCCACCCGCGACTTCTTCCGGTCGGCAGCTCTGCTGGGCATATGCATGCTGGTCTGGCGCGACTGAGGACGCGGCCCGTGCTCGCGGTGACCAACCCCATACGTTCTGAGTAGCCGCGCGGTAGCGCACTGTCAGTGCTTGCCCCTAGGCTGGTCCGCATGTCCCCCGATTTCCTGCCCCCTGGTTCCGTGCGGTCTGCTGCCGAGGTGAACGAGCAGATCCGGGCGCTGTGGCTGCGTGCGGGCGGCACCCTGTCGGCCCAGGAGCGCGCGGAGTACGAGCTGTTGGTGGTCGAGTGGGCGCAGGCCATCCGCGAGGAGGTCATCGAGGCGGCCTGAGGCCGGGGTGCGGTGCCGGGGCCGTAGGAGAAGACCTGCCGTGTCCGGCCCGGACGCCGTTCGATGATGCGGTTCCGGTGACACCGACCGGCGAACGGGTGCGGTCGCCGTAGGGTTCGTCTCATGACCGTCACAGGTGCGGCCCCGCCGGACGCGCCGCGCAGTGCCCTCGCCGATACCGTGCTGGAGAGGCTCACCGCCACGTATGCGGGCGCGGGTGATCCGGACAGGGCCGTGCCCATGCGGGCGTACATGAAGGACGTGGCGCCCTTTCTCGGCATCCCCACCCCGGAGCGCCGTGCCCTGTCCCGCACCGTGCTGGCCGGCACGGCCCGGCCCGACGAGGCCGACTGCGCCGCGATCGCCCTGCGCTGCTGGCGGCTGGCCGAGCGCGAGTACCACTACTTCGCCGTCGACTACCTGCGCCTGCACGCGGCCCGCTGCTCCTCCGCGTTCCTGCCCGTCGCCCGGTACCTCCTCACCACCGTCCCCTGGTGGGACACCGTCGACCTGCTCGCCGCGCACGTCGTCGGCGCCCTGGTCGCGGCCGACCCCGGGCTCACCGCCGACATGGACGCCTGGATCACCGACGACGACCTCTGGGTGGCCCGTGCCGCCCTGCTGCACCAGCTCCGCTACAAGGAACGCACCGACACCGAGCGGCTGTTCGCGTACTGCCTGCTCCAGTCCGGGCACCCCGACTTCTTCATCCGCAAGGCCATCGGCTGGTCCCTGCGCGAGTACGCCAAGACCGATCCCGAGGCCGTACGCGGCTTCCTGGCGCGGGAGCGCGGCCGGTTCGCTCCGCTGACGGTCCGTGAGGCGCTGAAGAACATCGGCTCCTGAGGGCCTCGTCCGACGGCCCTCGACGCGCGTACCGCGAAAAACCATTCGACGCCGGACATACCGTCGGCGATGATCGTCGTCATGTTCCGGTACGCCTTCCTCCTCGCAGCATCCGCCGTCGCGGATGCCCCGAAGGCTGCCGTCCCGATTCTCCTGGCCGCTGTCGACGGCGCCCGAAGCTGACCCTCTCCGGATCGTCCGGCGGACCCCGCAGGGGGAGGGTCGGGCAGTCCTTGGGGTCCCGCATCTCCTTACGGCTGAGAGACTTCGAGGTACAGCCATGTCCAAAACGGCATACGTGCGCACCAAGCCGCACCTGAACATCGGCACGATGGGCCACGTCGACCACGGCAAGACCACCCTGACCGCCGCCATCACCAAGGTCCTGGCCGAGCGCGGCAACGGCACCTTCGTCCCCTTCGACCGCATCGACCGGGCCCCGGAGGAGGCCGCCCGCGGCATCACCATCAACATCGCGCACGTCGAGTACGAGACCGACACCCGGCACTACGCCCACGTCGACATGCCGGGCCATGCCGACTACGTCAAGAACATGGTCACCGGCGCCGCGCAGCTCGACGGGGCGATCCTCGTCGTCTCCGCGCTCGACGGGATCATGCCGCAGACCGCCGAGCACGTGCTGCTCGCCCGGCAGGTGGGCGTCGACCACATCGTCGTCGCCCTGAACAAGGCCGACGCGGGTGACGAGGAGCTGAGCGACCTGGTCGAGCTGGAGGTCCGCGACCTGCTGACCGCGCAGGGGTATCCGGGGGACGCCGTACCCGTCGTACGCGTCTCCGGGCTGAAGGCCCTGGAGGGCGACCCGCGCTGGACGGCGTCGATCGAGGCGCTGCTCGACGCGGTCGACACCTACGTGCCGATGCCCGAGCGGTATCTGGACGCCCCGTTCCTGCTGCCGGTGGAGAACGTGCTCACCATCACCGGGCGGGGCACGGTCGTCACGGGTGCCGTGGAGCGCGGGACGCTCCGCCTGGGGGACCGGGTGTCGGTGCTCGGCGCCGACGTGGAGAGCGTCGTCACCGGGCTGGAGACCTTCGGCAAGCCGATGCAGGAGGCGCAGGCCGGGGACAATGTGGCTCTGCTGCTGCGGGGGGTGCCGCGGGACGCCGTCCGGCGGGGGCACGTGGTGGCTGCGCCGGGCAGTGTCGTACCCAGTCGCCGCTTCACGGCGCGGGTGTACGTGTTGTCCGGGCGCGAAGGCGGTCGTACGACTCCGGTGTCCACGGGCTACCGGCCGCAGTTCTACATCCGTACGGCGGATGTGGTGGGGGACGTCGACCTCGGGGAGGTGGCGGTCGCCCGGCCCGGGGAGACGGTGGAGATGAGTGTGGAGCTGGGGCGGGAGGTGCCGTTGGAGCCGGGGCTCGGGTTTGCCATCCGTGAGGGTGGGAGGACTGTGGGCGCCGGGACGGTCATCTCCGTCGGTTCGTAGGGGGTGAGGTGTGTGGGGGACTGCGGGGCCGTTGTGGCTGGTCGCGCCCACGCGGCGGAGCCGCATATCAATACTGCCCCGGGCCCCTGGGGTGGGTCTCCGTGCCCGGTGTCTGCCCGTACCGGTGACAATGGATTCGTGAGTGAAGCCATACCTGTGAGCCGCGCCGTCGATCACGGCACCGCCAAGTTGATGCCGGACGTCGATCGGGAGCGGGCCTGGCTGCTCACCGTGGACGGGGCGCCGCAGTCGTACGTCGATCTGGATGATCCCGCGTATCTGGAGTTCGAGTACGCGCGGCGGCTCGGGTATGTCCTGGACACCGTCGCCGAAGAGGGGCGGCCGCTGGATGTGCTGCACCTCGGGGGAGGGGCGCTGACGCTGCCGCGCTATGTGGCGGCCACCCGGCCCGGCTCCCGGCAGGACGTCGTCGAGGCCGACCGGGCCCTGCTGGAGCTGGTCGTCGAGCAGCTGCCGCTTGCGCAGGGCTCGGGTGTCGCGCTGCACGCGGCCGATGCCCGGGCCTGGCTGGAGGCCGCCCCGGACGACTCGGCCGACGTGCTGATCGCCGACGTGTTCGGCGGCTCACGCGTGCCGGCCCACCTCACCTCCCTCGCCTACGCCCGCGAGGCCGAGCGCGTGCTGCGTCCCGGCGGGGTCTATCTGACCAACCTCGCCGACGCGGCGCCGTTCGCCTTCCTGCGCTCCCAATTGGCCAATTTCGCGGCCGTGTTCGAGGAGCTGGCGTTGATCGCCGAGCCGGGGGTGCTGCGCGGGCGGCGGTTCGGCAACGCGGTGCTCGTCGCCTCGCACCGGAGTGTCGACACGGCCGCCCTCGCCCGCCGTACCGCCGCGGACGCCTTCCCTGCCCGGGTCGAACACGGTGCTGCGCTCAGGGACTTCATCGGCGCCGCCCGGCCGGTCCACGACACCGACGCCGTGCCCTCACCCGAGCCCCCCGACGGGGCTTTCGGCATCGGCTGAGGGGAGGTGGGCGGCGGTCGTCCGCTCGGTGCGGCGGGTCAGCGTGCGGACGTCCCGGACCAGCAGGACGAGGGCGGTGACCAGGACGACCAGGCCCGCGCAGCCCCACAGGGCGGCCGTGCGGCCGAACGCGGTCTCGGCGGGGCCGGCCAGGGCCGTGGCCAGCGGAACGAGGGAGACCGAGCCGAACCAGTCGTATGCCGAGACCCGGGAGAGTTTGTCCTCGGGGATCTCCTGGTGCAGCGCGGTCATCCAGGAGACGCTGAACACCTCCACCGTCGTGCCCGCGACGAACATGACCGCGTAGAGGACGCCCACCGGCACCGGCACGGCCAGCGCGGCCGAGGGCAGCGCCAGCGGGAAGACGCACAGGGTGCCTGCGAGGAGCAGGCGGCGGGGTTTCCAGCGGGTCATCAGCAGGGCGCCGGTCACCGTGCCCGCGCCGAACGCGGCCAGCGCCAGTCCCCAGGGGCCCGCCCCGCCCAGGCTGTCGCGGGCGACGAGCGGGCCGTAGACGGCGTCGGCCGCGCCGACCACCGCGTTGGCGATCGAGAACTGGACGACGATGCCCCACAGCCAGGGGCGGCCGATGAACTCCCGCCAGCCCTCCCGGAGATCGGCCAGCATGCCCTCACCCGGCTCGCGCGGCGGGATGTGACCGACGTCGAGGAAGGAGCGCAGGGCTCCGGCGACGGCGAAGGCAGCCGCGTCGATCGCGAGGACCCAGCCGGGGCCGATCGCCGCCACCAGTGCGCCGCCGAGCGCGGCGCCGCCGAGGGCCGCTCCCTGGGTGGCCATGCGGAAGAAGGCGAACGCCCGGGCCGCCTGTTCCCCGTCCACGGACGACATCAGCATGCCCTCGGCCGCCGGGCCGAAGAACGCCTGCCCGGTGCCGCCGAGCGCGGTGAGCAGCATCATCTGCCACAGCCGGGGTTCGCCGGTCAGCACGAGCAGTGCGAAGGCCGCCTGGGAGAGACAGTTGAGGGCGTTGGCCGCGACCATCACCCGGTGCCGGGGTACCCGGTCCGCGAGCGCGCCGCCGATGAGCAGGAACACCACCAGCGGCAGGGTCCGGGAGGCGGCCACCAGTCCCACGTCACCGCCGTCGCCGCCCGCGTCCAGCACGGCGAACGCGGCGGCGATGAGCGATCCGTTCGCGCCGAGACCGGTGATGACGGCCGCCGTGGCCAGGAGGGTGTAGTTGCGGCCCGCCCAGGAGGGTCTGGGCCGGTGGCGGGGGAGGGCTGACGTCACCGGGTGACTATCACTCGCGTGTGCCGCGGTTTCAAACCGGTTTCCGACGGCGGCGGCCGATCCGGTCAACTCGCCGTGCGTGGCGCGTTTTTGACTGCGGTGGAGGAGACTTTTAAGCTAATCAAGTCATGTTCATGACTTTTGTTGTGGTTGTGACGCATATGTGTAAACAGAGTGAGAAAGGATCTGCATGCGTAAGCATGTTGCAGCCCTGATGGGTACGGCGGCGCTCCTCGGTGCGGCCCTGCCCGCCGTCGTCGCGGCGCCCGCCTCGGCCTCGTCGTTCAGCTGCCAGCCCGTCGCTCACCGCTACGTGGTGACCAAGGCGAAGGCCCCGGTCCACAAGACGCCGGGCGCGCGCGGCACGGTGATCGGCTACGTGCACAAGGGCAACAAGGTGGTTTCCCGGTACGAGTGCCAGAAGAGCGACGGCACCTGGGAGTGCATCGAGCGCTGCCAGGTCTCCGACGACGGCCCGGGCTCGCTGTACGGCCACTGGGTCTACCGCGGTTACCTGCGGCAGGGCTGAGGCTCCATGGTGTTCCGGCCCGCCGTGTCGCGGCGGGCCGGAAAGCCCTGCGGGCTCAGTCGTTCGTCGGGGTTCCGTTCAGCCGGACCGTGCTGAGGATCTTCAGGACGGTCGCCTTGGGCATCTCGCCCTTCACGCCGGTCGCTCCGTAGAAGTTGAACGACACGTAGTCGTGGGTCGAGTTCTGGAAGCCGAACGTGAGTGCCTTGCCGTCGGTCACGCACTTGCCCTTGCGTGGCGTGTGGGTCGACTGGGCCCACGCGTAACTGCCCTCGATGCCCGAAGTGGTCTTGAAGGGGGTGGCCTTCTTGTCCCACGAGATGCTCTTCTTGTCCGGCATGGTGTAGCCGCCGTAGACCCACCAGGCCGGCGTGTTGATCGCGATCTCGTCCGTGTTCTTGGCACCGCTGGCGCCCTTGGTGCCCATGACCGCCAGCGGGGTGTCCTGGGTACGGCCGTCCTTGTCGTCGTCGGACGTGCACCACTTGGACTTGTACTGGGCGAGGCCCGACATGGTGATGCCCTTGTCCTTCTCGGAGTTCGGGAAGTCGAAGCCGACCCCGACGCCGGGGGCCTGGACCTCCCAGTCCGACGGCACGTCGAAGGCGACGCCCCACTTGGGGTTCACTACGACCTTCCAGCCGGCGATCGTCGGCTTGTCGGTCTCGTTGCTCCGCGGGTCGTCGCCCGACCCCGACGCGGATGCGCTCGGGCCGGAGGACGAAGACCTGGCTGGGCTGCTCGGCTTGTCGGCCTCGTCCTTCTTGTCCTTGTTGCCCAGGACCAGGAACGCGGTCACGCCGGCGGCCACCACCACGGCCGCGGCCGCCACGATCGCGACGACCTTCGTCCGGTTCCCGCCACCGCCACCGCCGCCCGGCGAGGGCTGCGGGGCCCCCGCGGGTGCCGGAGCCCCCCACTGTGGCTGCTGCGCATAGGGGCCGGGCTGTTGGTAGCCGGGCTGCTGGTACGGATTCGGCTGCTGGTACCCCGGCTGCTGGTACGGGTTGTTCTGCGGGTTCTGCTCGCCCCCGGGCGGCTGCTGCTGTCCTGGCCACATGGGGGCCCACCCTAGCGGCGTCAGGAACACGATTCGGTCACCACCCCTCGCCAGGGTTGTAGCGAAGCGGAGCCCGCTCTGGTCAGCCGCGGCTACTCATGAGTAACATGGCGGCATGAGCACAGACCAGATGTCGATCGGCGAGATGCTCGCCGCCACCGTGCCCATGGCCCGGACGCTGAACCTGGAGTTCCTGGAGACCTCTCCGGAGAAGGCCGTGGTGTCCCTGCCGGACCAGGGTGAGTACCACAACCACGTGGGCGGCCCGCACGCCGGCGCGATGTTCACGCTCGGGGAGTCGGCCAGCGGCGCCATCGTCCTGGCCGCGTTCGGGGACCAGCTCCCGCGCGCCGTGCCGCTCGCCGTGCGGGCCGAGATCGGCTACAAGAAGCTGGCGATGGGCGCCGTCACCGCGACCGCGACCCTGGGCCGCCCGGCCGCCGACGTCGTGGCCGAACTGGACGCGGGGCAGCGCCCCGAGTTCCCGGTGGCGATCGAGATCCGGCGCGCGGACGGAGCAGTGACGGGCGAGATGCAGGTCGTGTGGACGCTGCGGCCCAACAGCAAGGACTGAAGCGGTACTTGGAAGAGGGGCCCGGCCGGGCCCCTCTTCTGCTGCGCCGCCTCAGGCGGCCCGGCGCCGGTCCCGGGTGTCTGCCCCGTCGTTCTCAAGACCCGCCACGAACTCCTTGAGCCAGCCCATGAATTCGGGGCCGAGGTCCGGGCGGGCGCAGGCCAGGCGGACCACCGTGCGCAGGTAGTCGGCCTTGTCGCCGGTGTCGTAGCGCAGGCCGTCGAAGACGACCCCGTGCATCGTGCCGGTCGTGGCCAGGTCCTGGAGGGCGTCGGTCAGCTGGATCTCGCCGCCGCGTCCGGGCGGGGTGCGTTCCAGGACGCCGAAGACGGCGGGGTCGAGGACATAGCGGCCGATGACCGCGTAGCGGCTCGGCGCCGTCTGTGCCGACGGCTTCTCCACCAGGCCGGTGACGCGTACGACGCCCGCCTCGCCGGTGGGCTCCACCGCCGCGCAGCCGTAGAGGTGGATCTGTGCCGGGTCGACCTCCATCAGCGCGACCACGCTGCCCGCGTATCGGTCGCGGACCTCCAGCATGCGGCTGAGCAGGGTCTCGCGCGGGTCGATCAGGTCGTCGCCGAGCAGAACGGCGAAGGGCTGGTTCCCGACGTGGTGGCGGGCGCAGAGGACGGCGTGGCCGAGACCCAGCGGGTCGCCCTGGCGGATGTGGTGGATGTCGGCGAGCCGCGCGGGATCGCGTACGGCGTCCAGGCGCACGGTGTCGCCCTTGGCCGCCAGCGCCTGCTCGAGCTCGACGGCGTGGTCGAAGTGGTCCTCGATGGCCCGCTTGTGCCGGCCGGTCACCATCAGGATGTCGTCCAGCCCGGCCGCGGCGGCCTCCTCGACGACGTACTGGATGGCCGGCTTGTCCACGACCGGAAGCATCTCCTTCGGCGTCGCCTTGGTCGCGGGCAGGAACCGGGTGCCGAGCCCGGCGGCCGGGACGACCGCCTTGCGCACCGGACGGGGGGAGGCGGGGGCCGCTGTGGAGTGGGGGGCGATCATGCGGCCATGCTGCGGCACGCGGATGAGAGCGCACCGAGAGAAACGTGGGAACCGGCTGTGGGTGGGCCGTCGTGCGGCGGTCGCCCGTCGTGCGGCGGTCGCCGGGAAGTTGGAGATCCCGTGTGCCATCCGGCTTTTGCCGCACACAAGATGACCGTCACGCAACCCCCGCTTCTCGATCGCGTGGCGATACCGTCGGTAACTGTCGAGTAATTCACCGATTTTGAAGTCGGGTCAATCGAACTTCTTGTTTCCTGTGAGGGGCGTGTGCGAAGGTGAGCCTCCCCACGGGAGGGCAAAGGCCATGACCGAACGCTGAGGCCGGCCCTTTAGGTATGCACCAATCAGGCACTGCTTTCCGACAGGACGTCCTTTCGTGTGCCGTCCTGCGGCTGGAAAGGAAATGGTTTCGTGCACTCCCCCTACCCCCCACGCCCACCGTTCCCGCCCTGCCCCGGTTCGCTGCCGGGGGAGTCCGACCGCAATCTCGTCGCCCAGCTGGGCGGCCCGGACGGCGGCCGGCATCACGCCGTCGCCCTGCTGCTGGCCCGGCACTGGCGGTCCACGCGCGACTATGCGGTCGTCTGCCTGGCCGCCGCCGGGCCTTCGGCGCAGCTCGTGGCCACCGCCGCCGTCCAGCGAGTACTCGGCCGGCTGGCCGGCGGGGCGGTCGGCGGCGCCCTGCGCCCGCAGCTCCTCGTCACCGTCCGGGAGACCGTCCGCGCCTGGGCCGCCGACGACGCGGCATGCGTGGTCATGCCGGAATTGCGCAAACCCACCGGCGGCCGTGGTCTACGCGCGACAATGCCCGGCACGCCCGAAAGGCGGCAACTCGCAGAACGCGCTTTCCAGGCCCTGCCCGGCGCCTCCCAATGCCTTCTGTGGCATACCGAGGTCGAGGCGGAACCCATAAACATACCCGCTGGTCTGCTGGGGATCGACGTGGCCACCGCGGCGGCCGCCCTGGAGCAGGCCCGCGAGCAATTCCGGGCGGGCTGCGTACGCGCCCACCGGGAAGTCGCGCCCTCCGGGGAATGCCGCTTCTACAACCGCCTCCTGGACGTCCCGATTCGCCGAGGCGGCTCTCTGCTCCCCGATGTGCAACAGCACCTGACGGCCTGTCGCCACTGCCGGCATGCCGCCGAACAGCTCAGCCATTTCGAGGGCGGCCTGGACGTCCTGCTCGCCGAGACCGTGCTCGGCTGGGGCGCCCGCCGCTACCTCGACTCCCGCCCCGGCCGCGGTGCCGTCGAAGAGTGGCCGTGCGAGCCCCCGGCGGTGCACCCGGGACCGGGCGGCCGGCACCGTACGGCGCCCGAGGGCAGACGCCGTACGGCTCTGGCGGTCGGCGTCGGCCTCACCGCGCTCGCCTTGCTCGCCACCGTGCTCGTCACCAAGGGCTGGTCCGATGACAACGGTGTCCCGGGTCCGCACGTCACCTGGGGCGCCCCGG
Organism: Streptomyces cellostaticus; assembly: GCF_001513965.1. Classification (GTDB taxonomy): domain Bacteria; phylum Actinomycetota; class Actinomycetes; order Streptomycetales; family Streptomycetaceae; genus Streptomyces; species Streptomyces cellostaticus. The sequence continues at coordinate 75,440 of NZ_KQ948036.1, forward strand.
TCGGCCAGTCCGCCCGCCCCGGCGCCACCGGCCGGCGTTCGTCTGCCGCCTCCCCGTCCGCCGCCTCGGTCGGCGAGACCGTCGAGGCCGCCCATGGCCGGCTGCGCTCTCTCGCCTCCGGGCGCTGTCTGGACGTGCGCGGAGGCAGGGCCGAGACGGGCGCCGCTGTCCTGCTGGCCGGATGTTCGTCCGCCGGCTCGCAGCAGTGGTCGTACCGGGATGACGGGCTGCTGCGCAGCGCCGCCGACCCCACCCTCTGCCTGGCCGCCGACCCCGGGACGCGCACGGTCGTGGTGTCCGGCTGCGTCGTGCACGCCGGAGAGGTGGCGTACGACCTCACGGTCCGCGGCGAACTGCTGCTCCGTCGGCCGGGGGGTCTTGCCCTCTCCCCGGGATCCGGGACGTCCTCCGCCCGTGTGGTGGTGGCAGCCCGCGACGGGTCCGGCGAGCAGTTGTGGGTCCTGGAACCGGAAGCGGCCGCGGCGCCGCACGCCTCCGCCGCGCCGGACGCGCCGGATCCGGGGCGCCCCGAGCCCTCGCGGCGATCCGCCGGGCAGCCCGGCGAGGACGCCCCGAGGGACAAGCCCGGGCCGGGGACCCGGCCGCCCGAACGGGGGGAAGAGGAGTACGAGCCCCGGATCGCCCAGGTCGGCACCGGCGACGCCCCCGCTCCGGTCCGGCCCGCGGCTTCCCGTGACCTCGTGGGCGCGCTCGTGCCCCCGGTCACCGGCACCGTCACCGCCGTGTCGACCGCCGTGGGCTCCCTGCTGGGCTGACCGACGCCCGAGGGCCACCCGGCGGGTGGCCCTCGCCCGCTGTCCCCCCACCTCCCCGGCGTCCGGCCGGCCGCGTGCCGCGATCGAGCCACCGGGGGGAAGTCATGCGGAATTTACAGAAGTCGCTTCCATGCCACGGTGTGTTGCCGCCGGGCGTGTGGGCGGTGAACGCTCCTGGCGCTTTGCCGGACTTGCGAGGGTGTGTGGAGGGGTAAGAGAACGCGGTGCAGCCGTGGCGCCGACAGGGATTGCTCGGATTTTCAATTGCTTGCGGTGAATTCGCCGGGCTGGCCGGATCGATGCCACCGTCCACGAAAGGGCCGCGACGTTATTGACCCGTGAGTAACAGCTCGCTAGGTTCCGGTGGCCTCGCACCAGAGCCTTTGCCGCACAAGCACAAACCCCCCACCGTGCTGTCTTGCCGTTTCTTCGGAGCAACATGACCTCCCCTGTGCGCGCCCACGACCTGATCCTGTGCCTCACCCCCTTCGGTGAACCCGACGCCGGACTCGCCGCGGCCGCCTGCGGTGCCGGTGCGTTCGGCATCCTCGACCTGGGCGACGGCGATCGCAGATCCCGCGAGGAGCTGACCCGGCTGAGACGAGCGGCGCTGGGACCCTTCGGCGTGCGGGTGGCCGGACGCTGCGCCCTGCACCCCGCCGACCTGGACGGGGCGCCCGACACGGTGGTCCTCGCCCCCGACGCTCCCTGGAACGTGGGCGAAGCAGCCGCGCTGTACCGGGTGCTGGCCGAAGTCACCGATCTGGCCGAGGCGCGGGAGGCGGTCCGCGCCGGGGCGCACGGGCTGATCGCCCGGGGTGCCGAGAGCGGCGGCCGGACCGGCGGTCTGAGCACCTTCGTCCTGCTTCAACTGCTGCTTTCCGAAGGCGAGTTGCACGTGCCTGTCTGGGCCTGCGGAGGCATCGGCCCGCGTACGGCGGCGGCCGCCGTGGCCGGCGGGGCGGCCGGTGTGGTCCTGGACAGCCAGCTGGCCCTGCTGGCCGAGTCGGCACTGCCCGAGGCGACCCGGGCCGCGCTGCGGTCCCTGGACGGCTCCGAGACCGTGGTCCTGGCCGGGCACCGGGTACTGCGCAGGCGCGGCCCCGGCGCCCCGCACCCGCCCGCCGACGACCCCGCAGCGATCGCCTCCCTGCTCGGTGCACGGGACCTGCGCCGCCAACTCCTCCCGGTGGGCCAGGACGGCTTCCTCGCCGCACGGTTCGCCGAGCGGTGGGGGGACGTGCGGCGGACGGTGCGGGAAGTGAGGGCGGCGATCGGAGCAGCCGTCGGGCCGGTGGAGTCGGCCGGCGGTGGGTCCGGCCGGGCGCTGCGGCCCGGGTCGGCCATGAGCCGGGCGCTCGGTACCCGGCTCCCGGTCGCCCAGGGGCCCATGACGCGGGTCAGCGACCAGGCGGCCTTCGCCGCCGTCGTCGCCGAGGACGGCGCGCTGCCGTTCCTGGCGCTGGCCCTGGCCGACGGCGAGCGGACCCGGTCGATGCTGACCGAGGCGCGTGCCGTGCTCGACGGACGGCCCTGGGGCGTGGGCGTGCTCGGCTTCGCGCCCGAGGACATCAGGAACGCCCAACTGGAGGCCGTACGGGAGCTGCGGCCCACGCACGCGATCATCGCGGGCGGACGACCCGCACAGGCCGAGGTGCTGGAGCGGGCCGGGATCCGCACCTTCCTGCACGTGCCCTCGCCGGGGCTGCTGCGGCAGTTCCTGCAGGCCGGAGCGCGCAGGTTCGTGTTCGAGGGATCCGAGTGCGGCGGACATGTCGGTCCGCGCGCCTCCTTCCCGCTGTGGGAGGCCCAACTCGCCGTACTGGAAGACTTCCTGGCCGACGCCGACGCCGATGCCGATGCCGAGCCCGCGCAGCAGTTGGAGGTGTTCTTCGCGGGCGGCATCCACGACGAGCGGTCCGCCGCGATGGCCGCTGCCCTCGCCGCGCCCCTCACCGCCCGGGGCGCCGCCGTCGGTGTCCTGATGGGCACCGCCTACCTGTTCACCGAGGAGGCCGTGGCGCACGGCGCGATCCAGCCGCTCTTCCAGCGGCAGGTGCTGACCGCCACCACCACCGCCCTGCTGGAGACCGCACCCGGCCACGCCACCCGCTGCGTCCCCAGCCCCTTCACCGCCGGCTACCACGACCGCGAAGCCCGGTTACGCGCGTCCGGCCTGCCCGACCGTGAGGTGTGGGAGGCGCTGGAGCGGCTCAACGTCGGGCGGCTGCGCATCGCCAGCAAGGGCGTCGAGCGCTCCGCCCAGGGCGAGTTGTGCGGCGTGGGCGAGCAACGGCAGCTCAGCGACGGGATGTTCATGGCCGGCGAGGTCGCCGTACTGCGCTCGGAGACCACCACCGTCGCCTCCCTGCACCACTCGGTCACCGACGGCGCCGCCGACTTCCTCACCGCCCGGGCCGCGCGGCCCACCTCCCGCACGGCCGCCGAAGCGGCGCCGCCCGCACCACTCGACGTCGCCGTCGTCGGCATGGCCTGCATGTTCCCGCAGGCCCCCGACCTCGCCACCTTCTGGGCGAACATCGTCACCGGACACGACGCCGTCACCGAGGTCCCGCCCGACCGCTGGGACCCCGAGGTGCACCACACAGCCGGCAGCACGGCCTCCAGATGGGGCGGCTTCCTGCCCCGCATCCCCTTCGACCCGCTGAGCTACGGCATCCCGCCCGCCTCCCTCGGCAGCATCGAGCCGGTCCAGCTGCTGTCCCTGGAGGCGGCCCGGCGCGCCCTGGAGGACGCCGGATACGGCGACCGGGGGCGGGAGTTCGACCGCTCCCGCACCTCCGTCGTCTTCGGCGCCGAGGCGGGCAGCGACCTGTCCAACGCCGCCACCCTGCGCGCCGTGCTCCCCTCGTACTACGGCAAGGTCCCCGACGGTCTCGAAGACCAGCTGCCCCGGTTGACCGAGGACTCCTTCCCCGGCATGCTCGCCAACGTCATCTCCGGCCGCATCGCCAACCGCCTGGACCTCGGCGGCGCCAACTACACCGTCGACGCGGCCTGCGCCTCCTCCCTCGCCGCGCTCGACGTGGCCTGCAAGGAACTCGTCTCCGGCAGCAGCGACGTCGTCCTGTGCGGCGGAGCCGACCTGCACAACGGCATCAACGACTTCGTCCTGTTCTCCTCCGTGCACGCCCTCTCGCCGACCGGCCGCTCCCGCGCCTTCGACGACTCCGCCGACGGCATCGCCCTCGGCGAGGGCGTGGCCTGCGTGGTCCTCAAGCGGCTCGCGGACGCCGAACGCGACGGCGACCGCATCTACGGTGTGATCAAGGGCGTCGGCTCCGCCAGTGACGGCCGCTCCCTCGGCCTGACCGCACCTCGCCCCGAAGGACAGCGGGCCGCGCTGCTGCGCGCCTACCGCAACGCCGGTGTCTCACCCGCCGAGGTCGGCCTCGTCGAGGCGCACGGCACCGGCACGGTCGTCGGTGACCGTACCGAACTCACCGTGCTCGGCGAGGTGTTCACCGAGGCGGGCGCCGAAACCGGCTCCTGTGCGCTCGGCTCGGTCAAGTCGCAGATCGGGCACACCAAGTGCGCCGCCGGACTCGCTGGCCTCATCAAGACCACCCTCGCCCTGTACACCGGGGTCAAGCCGCCCACCCTGCACCTGGAGCGGCCGGGCGCGGCCTGGTCGGAGGAGGACAGCCCGTTCGCCTTCCACACCCGCGCCCAGCCCTGGGCGGCACCGGCCGCCGAACGCCTCGCCGGAGTCAGCGCGTTCGGCTTCGGCGGGACCAACTTCCATGTGGTCGTGGGCGCGTACGGCGACGCGGTGCCGCCACAGCAGACCCTGGACGCCTGGCCCGCCGAGCTGTTCCTGTTCCGGGGCAAGGACACGGCCGCGGCCCACCGGGACGCCGAGCAGATCCTCCAGGCCGCCGAGGCCGACGGCCGCCCGTGGCGCCTGCGCGACCTCGCCCTCGCCGCGGCCCGCCGCGCGGACACCTCCCACGAACCGGTGCGGGCGGCGGTCGTGGCCCGCGACGTGGCGGAGCTGACCGCCCAACTGCGCCGGCTCCTGGCCGGGGAGCACGATCCGGCGGCCGGGATCCACCTGAGCGAGCCGACTGCGCCGGGTGGGATCGGCTTGAGCGCGCCGACTGTGCCGACCGCGCCGACTGTGCCGACCGCGCCGACCGCGCCGGGCGGGATCGGCCAGAGCGCGCCGGTTCCGTCGGCTGGTGATGCCAAGGTCGCGCCGGTTCCGTCGGCTGGTGATGCCAAGGTCGCGCCGGTTCCGTCGGCTGGTGATGCCAAGGTCGCGCCGGTTCCGTCGGCTGGTGATGCCAAGGTCGCGCCGGTTCCGTCGGCCGGTGATGCCAAGGTCACCGCGATTCCGCCGGCCGGTGACGCCATGGTCGCCCCGATTCCGTCGGCCGGTGACGCCAAAGTCGCCTTCCTCTTCCCCGGGCAGGGCAGCCAGCGGCCCGGCATGCTCGCCGACCTGCTGGTCACCCTGCCCGAGCTGCGGCACTACCTCCACCTCGGCCGCGCCCACGCCGACCGGCTGTACCCACCGGCCGCGTTCGACGAAGCCGCCGGTGAGCGCCGCCGGGCCGCCCTCACCGACACCCGGGCCGCGCAGCCCGCGCTCGGCATCACGGGCCTTGCCGCCCATGCCTTCCTCACCGCCGCCGGCGTCCACCCGGACCTCGCGGCCGGGCACAGCTATGGGGAGCTGGTCGCCCTGAGCGCGGCCGGAGCCCTCGACCCGGAGACCCTCCTGGAGCTGAGCACCGAGCGCGCCGGCGCGATCCTGGCGGCCGCGGGCGACGCCCCCGGCACCATGGCCGCCGTAGGAGCCCGGGCCGAGGACGTCGAACGCGTACTGCGCGCCGCGCAGACACCCGAGTCGGTCGTCGTGGCCAATCGCAACTCGCCCGAGCAGTCGGTGATTTCGGGTCCCACGGTCGAAGTCGAGGAAGCCGTACGGCTGTTGCGGCAGGCCGGTCTCGGTGCGCGGCGCATCCCCGTCGCCTGCGCCTTCCACAGCCCGGTGGTGGCCGCCGCGGGGGAGCGGTTCGCCAAGGTCCTCGCGGACAAGGCCGTACGGGTCCCCGAGTTCCCCGTCTGGGCCAACCGCACGGCCGCGCCGTACCCCCTGGACGCCGACGCCGTACGCGCGGAACTCGCCGCCCAGATCGGCGCGCCGGTCGCCTTCGCCGACCAGATCGAGGCGATGTACGAGGCAGGAGCGCGGACCTTCGTCGAGGCCGGTCCCGGCCGGGTCCTCACCCGGCTCGTCGGCCAGATCCTCGGCGACCGCCCGCACCGCACCGTCGCCTGCGAGCCCCGCGCCGACAGCGGTCTGGCCGGCTGGCTCGACGCACTCGCCCGACTGGCCGTCACCGGGCTGCCGGTGCGCACCGCCTGGCTCTTCCGGGGCCGGGACGCCGTCGACGCGGTCCGGACGCCCGCGCCGCGGCGGCCCGGCTGGACGGTCGACGGACACCTCGTGCGCACCGCCGACGGAGCACTTCTGCCCGGTGCCCTCGCACCGGCCCGACGAGTCGTGGAGACCACTGTGACGACGAACCCGCCGTACGGCGACCCGGCCGGCCGGGACGCGCTGATCTCCGAATACCTGCGCACCAGCCGGGAGATGATCGCCGCCCAGCGCGATGTGCTGCTCACCTACTTCGGTGCGGCGCCCGGAGCGACCCCGCCGGCACCTGCCGCTCCCACCCCGCTCCCGCAGGTCGCGCTCCCCGAGCCCGGTGAACTCCCTGTGCCGGAACCGTCGTTGCCCGATCCGGCCGAACCCGGGCACGACGTCGAGCGTGTCGTCCTGGAGATCATCAGCGAGCGCACCGGTTACCCCGTCGACATGATCGAGCCCGACCTCGACCTGGAGGCCGATCTGAGCATCGACTCGATCAAGCGGGCCGAGATAGCGGGCGAACTCGCCAGGCGCCTGGGGATTGCGAGCGGGGCGGAACTCCTGGACGACGCGGAACTGGAGGAACTGACCAAGGCACGTACGGCCGCGGCGGTGACGGCCTGGCTGACGGCACGGGCCGGCGGCGGGGCGGCCGAGGAACCCCTGCCGACACCGGCGGTGTCCGAAGCGCCCGCCTCCACGGCGTCCGCAGCGGCGCCCCCCGGCGATGCTCCCCGGCGCTGTGAGCTGCGCCCGGTGGTCCTCCCGCAGGCGGAGAGCGCGACGGACCCCGCGTCCGTCCTGTCCGGCCGGCGCTTCGCCCTTCTCGGCGACGGCGGGGGTGCCGCGGCCGAGGTCGCCGCCCGGCTCACCGCGCACGGCGCCCACGCGGTGACCGTCGGCCCCGACCACCTGCTCGGCGAGGCCGACGGCACGGTCGACGGCGTCCTCTACCTGGGCGCGCTCGGCGGCCCGGAGCTGCCGGTGCTGCCCGAGGTCTTCCCGGTGGTGCAGGCGGCCCTGGCGCGCGCCCCGCGCAGCCTGCTGGCCGTCCGGCCCGCCGACGGCGCTCAGGCGATGCGTTCGGCCGGTCTGCACGGCCTCTTCCGCAGCGTCGCCCGGGAGTACCCCGACACCCTCGCCCGGATCGTCACCGTCCCCGACACCGCTCCCGCGGCCGTCGCCGACGCCCTGCTCGCCGAACTGCTCGCACCGGAGCCGGCCCCCGTCGTCCTGCGCACGGCCACCGGCCTGCGGCACGGTCTCGAGCTGGTGCCCGCGCCGCTGGGACCGCTCGGCAGCACCGGCGCGGGCCCGGCCGGGGATGGTGCCGCCGAGGCCGCCGCGCTCGGCCTCGACCGGGACTCCGTGGTACTGCTGGTCGGCGGCGCCCGGGGCATCACGGCGAGGTTCGCGATCGCGCTGGCCGCCGCGAGCCGCTGCCGTATCGAACTGCTCGGCCGCACCCCCGCGCCCACCGCGCCCGAGCCTCGGGGGACCGCCGCCGCCCGCACCGCCGTCGAACTGCGCGCCGCCCTCGCCGCGGACGGCACGCTGAAGCCGACCGAGATCAACCGGGCCGCCGAACTGATCCTGGCCCAGCGGGAGATCACCGACACCCTCGCCGAACTCACCGCCCTCGGCAGCGAGGCCCGCTACCGTTCGGTGGACTTCCGCGAACGGGAGGCCGCACTGCAGGCGGTCAAGGAGATCCACGCCGAACAGGGCAGGCTCGACGGAGTCGTCTTCGCCGCCGGGGTGATCGAGGACCGGCTGATCGCCGAGAAGACCCCCGAGTCCTTCCGGCGCGTGTACGGGACGAAGACGGCCGGGGCCGCCGCCCTGCTCGCCGCGCTGGAGGACCTTCCGGGCGGACCGGCGTTCACCGTGCTGTTCGGCAGCATCGCCGCCGTCCTCGGCAACCGCGGCCAGGCCGACTACGCCGCCGCGAACGACGCCCTGGAGCGCCTCGGTGCCGACTGGGCCGACCGCACAGGCCGCCGCGCGCTCACCGTGCACTGGGGCCCCTGGGCGCCGTCCGGCAGCCACAACGGCATGGTCGGTGCGGAACTCGGCCGGGAGTACGCCCGCCGCGGGGTGCAGCTGATCGACCCGGACGAGGGCACCGCGGCCCTGCTCCGGGAGCTGGCCTGGGGCGACCGCTCGGCCCGCGCCGTCGTCTACACCGCCTCGGGCTGGTGAGATGACACAACGTCAGACAGTCGTCGCCGTCGTCGGGATGGCGGTGCTGCTGCCCGGCGCCGCCGGCCTCGACGCCTACTGGCGCAACCTGCGCGACGGCGTGGACGCGATCGCCGACGTCCCCGAGGGCCGGTGGGACGCCGACTACTACCGCCCGGACTCGGCCACCGGGCCCGCCGCGGCCGACCGGATCTACTGCCGGCGGGGCGGTTTCGTGGACGGTCTGGCCGAGGTGGAGGTGACCCGGTACGGCATCATGCCCGCCTCCGTGCCGGGCACCGAGCCCGACCAGCTGATCGCCCTCGACGTGGCCGCCGCCGCGCTCGCCGACGCGGGCGGCGCGGACCGGCTGCCCGAGCGGCACCGGATCGGCGTGGCCCTCGGCCGCGGCGGCTACCTCACCCCCGGCCTGGTCCGGCTCGACCAGCGGGTGCGCACGGCCGGTCAACTCGTCCGCACACTCGGCGAGTTACTTCCCGAGCTGTCCTCCGCGCAACTGGAGCGGGTGCGGACGGCGTTCACCGAGCGGCTCGGCCCGGACCGTCCCGAGTCCGCGATCGGCCTGGTCCCCAACCTCGCCGCGTCCCGCATCGCCAACCGGCTCGACCTGCGCGGCCCCGCCTACACCGTGGACGCGGCCTGCGCCTCCTCGCTGGTCGCCGTCGACCAGGCGGTCACCGAACTCGCCACCGGCCGCTGCGACCTGATGCTGGCCGGGGGAGTGCACCACTGCCACGACATCACCCTGTGGAGCGTCTTCTCCCAGCTCCGCGCCCTGTCCCCGACCCAGCGCAGCCGCCCCTTCCACCGCAATGCCGACGGCCTCCTCATCGGGGAGGGAACCGGCGTCGTCGTCCTCAAACGGTTCGCGGACGCCGAACGCGACGGCGACCGTGTGTACGCGGTGATCCGCGGGACGGGCGTGGCCAGCGACGGCCGTACCGCCGGGCTGGTCACCCCCGATCCCGGCGGCCAGACCCGTGCCGTGCGCCAGGCCTGGCGGGCCGCCGGCCTCGACCCGGCCGCGCCGCACTCGATCGGCCTGCTGGAGGCGCACGGCACCGCCACCCCGGCCGGGGACGCGGCCGAACTTGCCACCCTGGCCGAGGTGTTCGGGCCGGCCGCGGCCTACCGTGACGAGCGGCCCGTCCTCGGGTCGGTGAAGTCGATGATCGGGCACACCATGCCGGCCGCCGGGATCGCCGGCCTGGTCAAGGCCGTCCTCGCCCTGCACCACGGCACCCTCCTGCCCACCCTCCACTGCGACGACCCCCACCCCGCCCTCGCGGCCACCCGCTTCCGCACCCTGGAACGGGCCCGCCCCTGGGAGACCGGGCCGCACCAGCCGGTCCGACGGGCCGCCGTGAACGCCTTCGGGTTCGGCGGGATCAACGCCCATGTGGTGCTGGAGGAGGCGCCGGGGGTGCGGCCGAGGTCCCGGCGGGCCCCGACCATGGTGGCCGAGCCCGAACGCGTCCTCCTGCTCGCTGCCGACGACGTCGACGAGCTCTCCGCCCTCCTCGACACCGACGACTCGGCCGTCCTCGCCTCCGGCCTCGACCCCGCGCGGCCGCATCCCGACGCCGGACCCGTACGCCTCGGCATCGTCGCCCCCACCGCCAAGCGGCTCGCGCTGGCCCGACGGGTGACCGGCAAGGGCCGGGCCTGGCAGGGCCGCAGCGACGTCTGGTTCCGGCCCACCCCGCTGCTCGGGCCCGCCGGCGGCAAGCTGGCCTTCGTCTTCCCCGGTCTGGAGAGCGACTTCGCGCCCCGCGCCGACGACATCGCCGCGCACTTCGGCCTGACCCCGCTCACCGGTACCGGCACGGACGTACAGGTCGGCGACGTCGGACGGCACGGCTTCTCGGTCGTCGGCGTGGGCCGGCTGCTGGACACCGCGCTGCGCCGCATGGGGGTCGTACCGGACGCGGTCGCCGGGCACAGCGTCGGTGAGTGGACGGCCATGGCGGCGGCCGGCCTCTACTCGGGTGCCGAAGTGGACGCGTTCATGGCCGGGTTCGACCCGGACACGCTGACCGTGCCGGGCCTCGCCTTCGCCGCGGTGGGCGCCTCGGCCGACCGGGTCCGCGCCGCCCTCGCCGAGGCGTGGCAGGGCTCCGGGATCGTGCTGTCCCACGACAACGCGCCCCGGCAGTCGATGGTGTGCGGGCCGGATGCGGCGGTCCAGGAGTTCGTGCGGTCCTTCCGCGCCGAGGGCGTCCTGTGCCAGGTCCTGCCCTTCCGCTCCGGCTTCCACACGCCGATGCTGGAGCCGTACCTCGCGCCCATCAAGGAGGCCGCCGAACGCTTCCGGCTCCATCCGCCGACCGTTCCGGTGTGGTCCGGAACGACCGCCGCGCCCTTCCCGGGAGAGGAGGCGGCAGTACGCGACCTGTTCGTACGGCACCTGCTGGAGCCCGTGCGCTTGCGTGAGCTCGTCGAGGCCCTGTACACGGCAGGCCACCGCACCTTCGTCCAGACCGGCCCCGGCCAGCTGGCCTCCCTCATCACCGACACCCTCGCCGACCGCGACCACCTCACCGTCGCCGCCAATTCGCCCCACCGTCCCGGGGTGTCCCAACTCCGGCGTGTGGCAACGGCGTTGTGGACGGCGGGGGCGCGCGTGGCCCCGGCGGTGCCGCCTGCCCGATCACTCGGGTCGGCAGCATCTGCGCAGACACCCGAGCCGGCAGACGACGCGCAGACACCCGAGCCGGCAGCCGACGCGCAGGCACCCGAGCCGGCAGCTCACCCTCAGGCTCCCGCGCGGGAGCGCCGCACTCAGGCCGCCGAGTCTTCAGTGCGCGCACAAGCCCCCGAACCGGCCCCTCGTGCCCACGCTTCCGCCGCGGCGCCCCAGCGGCCGCCCGTCCGCCTCGACCTGGACGGTGCCCTGATATCCCTGGCCGGGCCGGACCTGGACGCGCTGCGGTCGGAGTTGCGGCCGGCTCGGCAGACGGCGCACCCCTCGCAGCCGCCCCGCCCCGGCACATCCCCCCTCGACGAGTTCGCCCCCCACTGGCCGGCCGCCGCCGAGCTGACCGCCCTGCTGCGGGACACCGCCGACACGGCAGCGGAGTTGATCGCGGCGAGCGGCCGCCGAAGCGACGGCACGCCCCGATCACGCAGCACCACCGACGCCGCACCGCCCCCGGCTTCCGCACACCGCGCCATCGCCCAAGCCGCTGCCCCGGCACACCCGGCCGCCGCCCCCGCTGTCGTACCTCACACCCGCGTCCCCAAGCCGCCCCCGTCCACAGCCTCCCGTCCCCCCTCCACCACCACAACCCTCCGCGTCTCTCCCCACGCCATGCCCCACCTCCTCGACCACTGCTTCTTCCCTCAGCGCCCCAACTGGCCGGACATCGAAGACCGTTGGCCGGTAGTCCCCGCCACCACGATCGTGCAGCACATGATGGACGCGGCGGAGGAGGCCGCCCCCGGGCTGCGGGCGGTCGCCGTGCACGGAGCCCGGTTCGACCGGTGGCTCACCGCCACGCCCCCGGTCGACGTGCCGGTCACCGTCACCCCGGATCCCGGCCATCCGGACCGCGTCGCCGTCACGTTCGGCCCCACGGCCCGCGCCGTGGTCGAACTCGCCCCGCACCACCCCGCACCGCCCCCGCCGAGCCTCCTGCCCGACGCACCCGAACGCGCCCCCGAGCACACCGCCGCCCAGATCTACCGTGAGCGGTGGATGTTCCACGGCCCGGCGTTCCAGGGCCTCACCGAGCTGACCGCGATCGGCGACCGGCACATCCGCGGAGTGATCACCGCACCCGCGGCGCCCGGCGCCCTGCTCGACAACGTCGGCCAGCTCCTCGGCTACTGGATCATGGCGACCCGCACCGAACGGACCGTCGTCTTCCCGGTGCAGATGCGCCACATGCGCTTCCACGGGCCCCACCCGGCCCCCGGGACCCAGGTCGTCTGCCTGCTGCGGATCACCTCGCTCACCGACACGGTCCTGGAGGCGGACGCCGAGCTGACCGTCGGCGGCCGGGTGTGGGCCGTGCTCGGCGGCTGGCAGGACCGCCGCTTCGACAACGACCCGCAGACCCGGCCCGTCGAACGCTTCCCCGAGCGCCACACCCTCTCCGAGGCCCGGTCCGGCGGCTGGACGCTGGTGCACGAGCGGTGGCCGGACCTCGCCTCGCGCGAGCTGATCATGCGCAACGCGCTCGGTGGCGCGGAGCGCACGGAGTACGCCGGGCGCCCGCCGCGCGGCCGCCGGCAGTGGCTGCTCGGCCGGATCGCGGTCAAGGACGCCGTACGGCAGTGGCTCTGGCAGCACGGCGAAGGCCCCGTCTTCCCTGCGGAGCTACGCGTGCACAACGACGAACTCGGCCGCCCGTACGTCACCGGCGTGCACGGCCGCACCCTGCCCCCGCTGGACGTCTCGCTCGCCCACCGGGCCGAGGCGGGCGTGGCGATCGTACGGCCGCACCGTCCCGGTCCCGGGCCCGGCATCGACATCGAAGAGGTCACCGCACGCGACCCCGCGACCCTCACCACCGCTCTCGGCACGGACGAACTGCGCCTCCTGCACACGCTCTCGGCGGACGGCCCCGACGACGAGGCCCTGTGGTTCACCCGCTTCTGGGCCGCCAAGGAGGCCGTCGCCAAGGCCGAGGGCGTCGGATTCGGCGGCCGCCCCAGGGACTTCACCGTGCGGGAGGCCGCCCCGGACGGCAGCCGGCTGGTGGTCTCCGGCCGGCTGGAGCGCGCGTACACGGTGCACTGCGCGCCCGCGAGCAACCCACCCACCCTGCGGCAACGCGCCTACGTGGTGGCCTGGACGACGGGACCCGCGCCCGGCGACGAACAGGGCGACGGACAAGACGACCGAGCAGCCGAGGAGTACACCCGATGAACCCCACCCCGCCGGTCCCGGCGCAGCCCACCACCGACACGGTGCTCGCCGAGATCACCGGCATGCTCGGCACCCTCCTAGCGGAGTACGGCGAGGACGACGCGGTGATCGGCATGTCCACCACCTTCAACCGCGACCTGGAGCTGGAGAGCATCGACCTCGTCACGCTGGCGGGCCTGCTGGAGGAGCGGTACGGACGGCGGGTCAACCTCGCCGAGTTCCTGGCGGGCATGGAGTTCGACGAGATCATCGAGCTGACCGTGGGCCGCCTGGTCGAGTACGTGGTGTGGAGCCTGAAGGCCACGGAGGCGGGCTGAGCCATGGCGATGATCGACGCCGGCGGAATCCGGCTGCACGTCCAGCGTATGGGGCCCCCGGACGGCCGTACCCCGCACGCCACGGTCGTCCTCGTGCACGGGCTGCTCACCGACAGCCTGGCCAGCTACTACTTCACCGTCGCCCCCGCCTTCGCGGCGGCCGGCCTCGACGTCGTCATGTACGACCTGCGGGGTCACGGCCGCAGCGAGCGCCCGCCGGACGGCTACACCCTCGACCACAACATCGACGACCTGGACGCGCTCCTCGACCGTCTGGGCATCACCGGTCCCGTGCACCTCGTCGGCAACTCCTACGGCGGCACCATCGCCTTCGGCTACGCGGCCCGCCACCCGGAACGCGCGGCCGGCCTCACCCTGATCGAGTCCGAGCCCGCGACCGCCGCCTGGGCGGCCAAACTGGGCGGCATCCTGCGCCGGGTGGTGACCCAGCTCGCGTACAACGAGCCGGACGCCATCGCCTGGATCACCGCGAACCGCGGCCACAACACCGCCCGCCTGGCCAAGGGCGCCGCCCGGCTCGCCCGCGAGACCACCCTCGGTCGGGACATCCCCGCCAGCCGGGTGCTGACCGAGGAGCAGATCAGGGCCGTACGCTGCCCGGTCCTCGGCGTGTACGGCGGCGACTCGGACCTGGTGGACCTGGTGCCGCTGAAGCAGGCGCTGCTCACGGACTTCCGGCCCGTCGTGCTGCCGGGGCACGAGCACTCGGTGCTGGTCGAGGCCGCCGCAACCGTCGGCGCGCACATCCTCGACCTGATCCGCTCCGTGGCAGGGGCAGGGGCAGGGGCAGGGGTCCGGTGAGCGGGTTCCTGTTCGTCGTCCCCCCGCTGGTCGGACACATCAACCCGGCTGTCGGCATCGCCGCCCGGCTCGGCAGGCGCGGCCACCGGGTGGCCTGGGCCTGCGCCGACCCCGCACTGCTGCACCGGCTCGCGGGTGAGGACGCGCAGGTGTTCGCCTGCGCGGGCCCGGTGCCGGGCGCGGAGGGGGCCGTCCGGCCGCCCGGCCTGCGGGGTGCGGAAGCCCTGAAGTTCCTGTGGGAGTGGTACCTGGTGCCGCTCGCCGACGCGATGGCACCGGGCGTGAGTGCGGCCGCCGAGCAGTTCCGGCCCGACGTCATCGTCGCCGACCAGCAGGCCTTCGCCGGCGCTCTGGTGGCCGAGCGCCTCGGTCTGCCGTGGGCGACCTCCGCCACCACCTCGGCCGAGTTCACCGGCGCCTACGACGGCCTGCCCAAGGTCGCCGAATGGCTGCGGCAGCGCCTGGCCGGACTGCGCACCCGGATCGGCGATCCGGCCGGCACCGCCGACCCGCGCTACTCGCCCCACCTCCTGCTCGTCTTCAGCACACCCGAACTCATCGGTCCCCAGGCCCCGTTGGGGCAACGGATCCACTACGTCGGGCCGTCCCTCGCCGACCGCCCGGCCGGACCCGGCTTCCCCTGGCAGTGGCTGGACCCCGGCCGGGCGAAGGTCCTGGTGACCCTGGGCACCGCCAACGCCGACGCCGGCGGCCGCTTCCTCGGCGAATGCCTCGCCGCGCTGCGCGAACGCGCCGACCGGGTGCAGGCGGTGCTCGTGGACCCGGGCGGCACCCTGCCGGCCGGCCCCGCCGGCTCCGCCGACCTCTCCGACAAGGACGTACTGATCCTGCCGTCCGTGCCCCAACTCCCGCTCCTGGAAAGGATGGACGCGGTCGTCTGCCACGCCGGACACAACACCGTGTGCGAGGCGCTCTGGCACGGCGTCCCGCTCGTGGTGGCCCCCATCCGCGACGACCAGCCCGTGGTGGCCTCCCAGGTCGTGGACGCGGGCGCCGGCGTCCGGGTCCGTTTCGGCCGGGTCACCGCGCTCCGGCTGGGCGCGGCCCTCGACACCGTCCTGCACGACCGTGCCCACCGGGCCGCCGCCGTCCGCGTCCGCACGGCGTTCCGCGCGGCCGGCGGCGCCCGCGCAGCCGCCGCCCACCTCGAACGACTGGCGTCACACAGCAGCCCATGAGGGAGAGCCGATGAGCGATCAGAGCAAGAACAGCGAGCGCATCGCCGCCCTGCGCCCTGCCTACCAGACCGACCTGGCCGACGGCACGGACCGCTTCTTCGCACCCCGGCGCACCACCTGCCCTTGGTGCGCTTCACGCCGCCTGACGACCCGCCTGCGCACCACCGACCTGCTCCAGCACAAGCCCGGCCGCTTCTGCCTCGACCGCTGCACGGACTGCGGCCACACCTTCCAGAACCCCCAACTCACCGAAGAAGGGCTGGAGTTCTACTACCGCGACTTCTACGACGGCCTCGGTGAGCAGCGCATGAGCGGCACCTTCGGCGGCCGCACCGCGATGTACCGGAACCGCGCCGAGTCGATGGCCCCGCACGACCCCACCCCGAAGAACTGGCTCGACGTCGGCACCGGCCACGGCCACTTCTGCGAGGCCGCCCGCACCGTCCTGCCCGGCACCGCCTTCGACGGTCTCGACTTCACCGACGGCGTCGAACTCGCCGCCCGCGAGGGCCGCGTGGAGCACGCCTACCGCGGCGCCTTCCCCGACCTCGCACCCGAACTCGCCGCCCGCTACGACGTGGTGAGCATGTTCCACTACCTCGAGCACAGCACCGACCCCGAGCGTGAACTCCGCGCCGCCCACGAGGCCGTACGCCCCGGCGGCCACCTGCTTATCGAGGTACCGGACCCGGAGAGCCGCTACGCCCGTCTCCTCGGGCGCTGGTGGCTGCCCTGGCTCCAGCCGCAGCACCTGCACTTCATGCCGGTGGCCAACCTGCGGCAGCGGCTCACCGAGCTCGGCTTCACGGTGGTCGCCGAGCAGCACGCGGAGCCGCACGACCCGGTCGACCTCCTCGCTGCCGTCTGGCTGTCCCTCGACCACACCGCCCCGCGCGAGGACGCCCCCTGGCTGCCCGAGCCTCCCGGCGCCCTCCGGCGCACCCTGCGCACCGCCCTCTTCCTGGCGGGCGCACCCGCCCTGCTCACGGCCACCCTCCTCGACCGCCTCGCGATACGCCCCCTGTCCCACCGCCTCGGCCTCTCCAACGCCTACCGCCTGGTCGCCCGCCGCGAATGACCGGCGCGCTTATAGGGCCTTCGTGCGGATCAGGGCCGACAGTACGAGGGTGCCCGGCGGCAGTGGCAGCTGGTCGGTCAGCGTCCGGTAGTCGATGACGGTTGCGGTGGCCGCTGTCGGCGTGCACCGCCTGCTTGCGGTCGCCTTCCTTGACGGCTTGGTGATGCGTCTGCTGTCCCACCGTCTCGGCCTGTCCAAGGCCTACCGCTTGGTTGCCCGCTGTGAGTGACCGGCGCGCTTATAGGGCCTTCGTGCGGATCAGGGCCGACAGTACGAGGGTGCCCGGCGGCAGTGGCAGCTGGTCGGTCAGCGTCCGGTAGTCGATGACGGTTGCGGTGGCCGCTGTCGGCGTGCACCGCCTGCTTGCGGTCGCCTTCCTTGACGGCTTGGTGATGCGTCTCCTGTCCCACTGTCTCGGCCTGTCCAAGGGCTACCGTCTGGTCGCCCGCTGTGAGTGACCGGCGCGCTTACAGGGCCTTCGTGCGGATCAGCGCCGACAGCGCCAGGGTGCCCGGCGGCAGTGGCAGCCAGTCGGTCAGCGTCCGGTAGTCGATGACGGTTGCGGTGGCCGCTGCCGGCGTGCACCGTCTGCTCGCGGCCACCTTCCTTGACCGCCTCGCGATACGCCCCCTGTCCCACCGCCTCGGCCTGTCCAACGCCTACCGCTTGGTCGCCCGCTGTGAGTGACCGGCGCGCTTACAGGATCTTCGCGCGGATCAGGGCCGACAGCACGAGGGTGCCCGGCAGCAGTGGCAGCCAGTCGGTCAGCACCCGGTATCCGATCACGGTTGCGGTGGCCACCGCCGGCGTGGCACCGAACGCGACCAGCGTCCACACCAGTGCCGCATCCACCGCCAGGCCCCCGGGTGCCGGCACGGCTCCCACTGCGGTGCCCGCCGCCAGATAGGCGAGGACCACCTGCTCCCACGGCAGCCCAAGGCCGAGGGAGTACCCGACACAGACGAGCGCACCCCCCTGCACCAGCGGCATCGCGGCCGCCCCGCCCCACAGGGCCAGCACCCGGCAGGGCCGGCCGTGCACCACTCGCGCATCGGCGAGGGCGGAGCGCACCAGCCCCGTCACCGGGCGCCGCAACGGCCGTACGGCCGTCAGCAGCACCCCCGCCACGGCGAGCGCACCGCCCGCGACGGCGGCTGCCGGGACCAGGATCCGCCCGTCCGGGACCAGGTCCCCGAGCCGCCGCCAGGCGGGTGAGACGGCCAGGAACACCAGCAGCACCAGGGTCTTCGTACTGGACTTGGCCAGCGAGTACAGGCCGATCGAGGCGGTCGCCCGAGGGAGCGGCACGCCTCGGGTGCGCAGGAAACGCAGCGTGACGGCGTGCGCGCCCAGGCCGCCGGGCAGCGCGTGGTTCGCGGCACCGGCGGCGAACTGTGAGGCCAGCAGCAGCCCCGGCGGCACCCGGTCCGGCAGCGCACCCTGCCGGACGCAGGAGGCCGCCACCCAGGTCAGACAGGTGAACCCGGCCCCGGCCAGCAGCCACCAGGGGTCGGCCGCGACCAGCCGGGCGGCACCCTCGTACGCCAGGGGCCGGTTGGCCAGGGCCCAGCCCGCGGCGAGCAGCAGGCAGGGAGACAGACACAGGGCGAGCCGGACGGGCCGGGCCGCCAGGAGAGAGGCACGGCGCACCGGAGCCCCGGCCCCGGGACAGGAGGGCGGGACGGGCGAGCCGGGCGGGGCAGTCGGGGAGAGCGGGGACAGCGAGGACAGTGAGGACACGGGGACGTCGTCCTTCCGCGGCGGGCTCCACGGTGGGGGCCTGGGGGAGGCGGGGCGGCGAATCCGCGGGGAGTTTTCCCCTCCCGCATGACTCCGGGATGTCCGAGAACCGAAGGAGCGAGGGCGGGACGGTGCCGCCGGGCGTCCGCGGCAGCCGCCGTCCACCGCCGACCAGGTAGCCTTCCCGTGGGGCGTGCCGCGCAAGCCGTGCCCCGGGAGACAGGGACGGCGACAGGGGAGGATCCGGCGGTGCACGTGCAGGAATGGCTCGACACGGTGCCACCGACGGCCGTCTACGCCCTGGTGGCTCTGGTGATCGGTCTGGAGAGCCTGGGCATCCCGCTGCCGGGCGAGATCGTCCTGATCTCGGCCGCGCTGATGTCCTCCCACCACTCCGGCATCAACCCGATCGTCCTCGGCGCATGTGCGACCGCCGGTGCCGTCATCGGCGACTCCATCGGCTACGCGATCGGGCGCAAGGGCGGACGGCCGCTGCTGGCCTGGCTGGGCAACAAGTTCCCGAAGCACTTCAGCGAGGGCCATGTCGCCACCGCGGAGCGGTCCTTCGAGAAGTGGGGCATGTGGGCCGTCTTCTTCGGCCGCTTCGTCGCCCTCCTGCGCATCTTCGCCGGCCCCCTCGCAGGCGTGCTGCACATGCCGTACTGGAAGTTCCTGACCGCCAACGTCCTCGGCGGCATCTGCTGGGCCGGCGGCACCACGGCCGTCATCTACTACGTCGGCATCGTGGCCGAGGACTGGCTGAAGCGCTTCTCGTACCTGGGCCTGGTGGCAGCGGTCCTGATCGGCCTGGCGTCGATGCTGATCGTGAAGCGACGCGCCAAGAAGACCCAGACGGCAGAACGAGAAGCAGAACCTGTCAACGCCGGGGAGTAAGGCCTCTCGGGGGCGCGGGGCTGTGTCGATCTACGGCTCCGCCGCGTGGGCGCGACCAGCCCCCACGGCGCCGCACCCGCCAAACGACCTACTCGTGCACCCCGCGATGCGCCTCGGCCAACTCCGCATACATGGTCCCGTTGAGGGTGACCCCCTGCCGCTCTTCCTCGGACAGTTCGCGCCTCACCTTGGCAGGCACCCCCGCCACCAGTGACCCAGGCGGCACCACCATCCCCTGCGGCACCAAAGCCTGAGCGGCAACAAGCGACCCGGCGCCGATCACCGCCCCATTGAGCACGGTCGCCCCCATCCCGATGAGGCAGTCATCCTCGACAGTCGCCCCATGCACCACCGCGTTGTGCCCGATGGACACCCGCTCACCCACGCTGACGGGAAACCCGGGATCCGCATGCAACGTGCAGTTGTCCTGCACATTACTGGCGGCGCCGACCTCGATCTTCTCGACATCCCCCCGCAAGACGGCGCCGTACCAGACACTCGCCCCCGAGCGGAGCGAAACATCCCCGATCACGGAGGCCGTAGGCGCCACGAACACCTCCGCATCGAGCCGGGGCTCCTTCCCGCCGATGCCCACGATCAGCGCCTTCTGCGTCATCACCGTCTCCTCGTGTCCGTAGTACCCCGCACGGTACGACACCGGGTGGGGCGAAGATCACAGCAGCCCGCCCTCTCTCCCTGGGCAACCGATGAGTAACGTGACCTCGTGCCGAAGAGTAAGAACACGTTCTCATCCTGGCGTCGCCACCTGGTGCAGCGGGCCGTGCACACGGGCTGGTCCTGGGTGCAACGCACGGGTTCGGTGACGGCTGAGAACCCCGGCCGCTTCCATTTCGGCTCGATCGGCGAAGCCACCCGGCTCGCCTTCCCGCTCGGCACGGTCTTCGGCGAGCCCTGGATCCACCTCGGCGCCCACTGCATCATCGGCGAGCAGGTCACCCTCACCGCCGGCCTGATGCCGGACCTGGATCTCGGCCCGGACCCGATCCTGCGCATAGGTGACGGCGTCGTCCTCGGCCGTGGCAGCCATGTCATCGCCGACACCACGGTCACCATCGGCAGCGACTGCTACTTCGGCCCGTACGTCTACGTCACCTCCACCAACCACTCCTACGACGACCCGCACGAGCCCATCGGCAGGCAGTGGCCGCGCATGGAGCCGGTGGAGATCGGCCCGGGCTGCTGGATCGGCACCGGCGCGGTGATCCTGCCGGGGGCGCGCATCGGCCGGAACGTGGTCGTGGCGGCCGGTGCGGTGGTGCGCGGGACCGTGCCCGACCACGCCGTGGTGGCGGGGGCGCCCGCCCGGGTCGTACGGCGCTGGACGCCCGGCGACGGCTGGCAGCCGCCGCTCAGGACCCCGGCGCCGGTGCCGCTCCCGGAAGGGATCACACCGGAGCAGCTGCGCGCGCTGGCCGGCCTCGACGAGGAGGGCGTCGAACGGCTGGCCCGCCTTGAGGCCGACGGCTGACTCAGCCGGTCGCCAGCAGCAGCGTGCCCAGCAGGGCGAGCCCCGCGCCCGCCGCCTGAACGGCGCGCAGCCGCTCGCTGAGGAAGCCGCGCGCGGCCAGCGCGGTGACCACCGGGTAGAGCGAGGCGAGCACCGCCGCCACGGTGACCGGACCGTGCTGGGCGGCGACCGCGTAGGTGCCGTTGGCCGCCACGTCCGCGAGGCCGACGAAGGCCAGCGCCGGCAGCGCGGTCCGCGGAAGGCCGCCCTCCGGCAGGGCGGGGGTGCCGCGCCGTACCGACGCGTAGAGTGCCGCGCCGCCTGCCGCGACGCTCGTCACGCGCTGCACGAAGAGCGACAGGAACAGGCCGGTGACGTTGGTCGAGGCTTCCGTGATCAGCGCGAACACCGTGCCGAAGCCCAGCGCCGCGACCAGCGTGAGCAGGATCGTCCGCCGCTGCACGGGCGCGCCCCGCAGCTGCGGACCGCCGGCCAGGACGACACCGGTGACGGCGACCGCGATGCCCGCGACCTGGAGCAGCCCCGGCCGCTCGCCGAGGACCAGGCCCACGCCGACCGGGACGGCGACACTGAGCGTGGCGAGCGGCGAGACCACCCCCATCGGCCCGAGGGCGAGGGCCTTGTAGAAGGAGAACAGGGCCAGCGGGCCGGCCAGGCCCGCCGCGACCGCGAACCACAGCCGCGGGCCGGCCTCGCTCCAGCCGCCGGTCGCGACCACGATCGCGCCGAGCACGGTTGCCGCGATCGCCTGGGAGGCGACGACCACCGTCAGTGCGGGCGTGCGGCGCGTCAGCAGCCCTCCGCCGAAATCGGCCAGGCCCCACAGGAGGCTGGTGGTCAGGGCGAAGAATGCTGTCACTGATGCCTCGCAGTACAGTTTGATGAACGGGCGGGTGCACCCCACCGTAGTTCGATTCACTGAACTATGTCATCCAAAATATTTGACTTCTGACCCTCGACATTGGACGGAACGTGTCGGACCTCGAACTCCTGACCCAGTCCCTGGCGCGCAACGTCAAGCACTGGCGCGCGGTGCGCGGCTTCACCCTGGACGTGCTCGCCGCCCGGGCCGGCGTCAGCCGTGGCATGCTCATCCAGATCGAGCAGGCCCGCACCAACCCGAGCATCGGCACCGTCGTCAAGATCGGCGACGCGCTCGGCGTCAGCGTCACCACCCTCCTCGACTACGAGCAGGGCCCGAAGGTCCGTATCGTCCCCGCGGAGCGGGCCGTACGGCTGTGGCACACCGAGGCCGGCAGCTACAACCGGCTGCTCGCCGGCACCGAGGCGCCCGGACCGCTGGAGATGTGGGACTGGCGGCTCATGCCGGGCGAGCGCAGCCCCTCCGAACCGCACCCCGGCGGCACGGTCGAGCTGGTCCATGTCACCGCGGGCGAGCTGACGCTCACCGTGGACGGCGAGGAGTACCGCGTCCCGGCCGGCGCGAGCGCCTCCTTCGAGGCCAACACCCCGCACGTGTACGGCAACACCGGCGACGTACCGATGGAGATGGTGATGGCGGTCTCGGTGCCGCCCGTGCACTGAGACACACCTGGGGCAGACGGGCGGGCCTTGCTAGCGTGCGGCCATGCGCGCACCCATCGGAGACTTCGGCACCGCCACCCCCGCCCCGGACTGCCTGGACGAGCTGACCGCTCCGGTCGCCGACGCCGTGCGCCACTGGCGGGGGAGCGTCCCCGCCGACCGGATCGTCTACGTCGACACCGACCCGCGCTGGGCCGACACGGCCGTCTTCGTGGAGCACTACGGCCGCGACCTGCTGGAGCGGTCGGCGAACTGCGTGGTGGTCGCGGGCAAGCGGGGCGGCGGGACCACGCTCGCGGCGTGCGTGGTGCTCTCCACCACCCGGGTCGACGTCAACGGTGTGGTACGCCGCCAACTGGGCGCCCGCAAGGCCTCGTTCGCCGCCATGGACACCGCGACCGGCGAGACCGGCATGGAATACGGCGGCATCACCCCGGTCGGCCTGCCCGACGGCTGGCCGGTGCTGCTGGACGCGGCCGTGGCCGACCTGCCCTACGTCCTCATCGGCAGCGGGCGCCGACGCGGCAAGCTGCTGGTGCCGGGCAAGGCGCTCGCGGAACTGCCCGGCGCGGTGGTACTCGAAGGGCTCGGGGTCGCCTGAGGTCAGGCCGTCAGGTGATGGGCCAGCGCCAGATGCGGGTCCTTCTCGCCGGGTAGCGGTGCCGGATCGGCGTGCACCAGGGCGGCCGTGAGCCTCGGTACGGCGTGCAGCAGGGCGTGTTCGGCCTCGACGGCGATCGCATGCGCCTGGCGGACCGTCACCTCCCCGTCCACCACGACCGCCAGCTCGGCCCGCAGCCGGTGGCCGATCCACCGCAGCCGCAGCTCGCCCACTTCGTGCACGCCGGGCACCGCCCGCACCGCCCGCTCGGCCCGGTCCACCAGCGCCGGATCGACGGCGTCCAGCACCCGCCGGAACACCTCCCGTGCCGCATCCCGCAGGACCAGCACGATCGCGGCGGTGATCGCCAACCCCACGAGCGGATCGGCCAGTTGCCAGCCCAGGGCCGCACCCGCAGCTCCCAGCAGCACGGCCAGTGAGGCGAAACCGTCCGTTCGGGCGTGCAGTCCGTCGGCGACGAGCGCCGCCGAGCCGATCTCCCGGCCCACGCGGATCCGGTACCGGGCCACCCACTCGTTGCCCGCGAACCCCACCAGCGCGGCCATCGCGACCGCCGGCACCTGCTCGACCGGGCGCGGATCGAGCAGCCTCCCGACGGCCACCCAGGCCGCGAACGCGGCGGAGGCGGCGATGGTCAGCACGATCGCGAGGCCCGCCAGGTCCTCGGCACGCCCGTAGCCGTAGGTGAACCGCCGGGTCGCCGCACGCCGGCCGAGCACGAAGGCGATGCCCAGCGGTACGGCCGTCAGGGCGTCCGCCGCGTTGTGCACGGTGTCCCCGAGCAGCGCCACCGACCCGGAAACCGTGACCACCGCCGCCTGCGCCAGCGCGGTCACCCCGAGGACGGCCAGCGACACCCACAGCGCCCGCATGCCCCGCACCGAGGACTCCAGTGCGGGGTCGAGCTTGTCGGCGGTCTCGTGCGAGTGCGGGGTGAGGAGGTGGGCGAGGCGATGGCGCAGGCCGGGGGAGGGGTGGGAGTGAGTATGGGCATGGGCATGGGAAGGGGCATGGTCGTGCCCATGGGGTTCCTGGCCATGCCGTCGCGTGTGCCGGTCGCTCACGTGGATCCCCTTCCGGGTGCGGGAGTGGACGCACCGCGCCCACGAGGCCATTATGTGCTTATGAGCGCACGCATGCACCTATCACCTGCGCGCCATGCGCAGCCGCGCACCCCCGGCGACGAGCAGTTCACGGTCGCCGCCGGGCTGCTTGCCCTGCTCGGCGACCGCACCCGCCTCACCCTGCTGCACGCCCTGACGGCGGGCGAGGCCGACGTCACCACGCTCACCGGGGCATGCGGCGCCGCTCGCCCCGCCGTCAGCCAGCACCTGGCCCGGCTCCGTCTCGCGGGCCTCGTGAACACCCGCAAGGAAGGCCGCCGCGTGGTCTACTCGCTGCGCGACGGCCATCTGCGCCGCCTGGTCGACGAGGCGCTGAAGGTGGCCGATCACCGCCTCGCCGAGAGGGCCACCGCAACAGAGAGCTGAGGGGTTGCCGGTCGCGGCGGCCAGTGCCGGGCTCACCTGCGGTGGGCGATGCCCAGGGGGGCGCCGCGGACTCCACCGCCCCGCTGATGTGCAGGGCCTGGGCACCGGCTGTGTGATCGCCCCGCTGTCCACCGAGGCGATGCGGTACGTCCCTGCCCGTTTCGCCGCTCGGGACCCCGGCCGTCACCGCCTTGGTGGCGGCGAGCGCCACTCCACTGGTCCGACTCCGTCCGGCCATGACCCTCGGGGGGCACGACCCCGTACCTGACCACTCGCGTCCGGCGGGTGCCGTGCGCTCAGAAACGCGGCGCCGCGCCCGGACGAGTGTGGCGCCGGCCCGGAACGGATCGCCCGAGGCGACACCGTGGCAGATGTCCGGCGTCCCTGGCCGGCAGCGGTGGTACGCCGGCCGCGTCGGGCCGGGTCCGCAGCTCGGTGCAGATCCGTGCGGATGGATGGCGAACAGCACGCAGTCGGAGGAGGGCGGGGCCTCGGCGAGCAGTGCCGGTCAGCCGGTCCCGTCGTCCTGCCGGGCGATCCGCATCCGCTGCGGAGGCATGGCGTCCCGGGTCGCGCCGCGCGCCCCGTCGCAGCCCGCGACGAAGTCGCAGTGCAGCAGCCGTTCACCCGTCTCCGGGCAGCGGTACGACACCGCGAGCCGGTCCGAGTCCAGGTCGTGCAGCCGTACGCCGCGCACTCGGAAGGGGATGTCACCCCCCCGCAATATGACGGTGTCCCGTCAGCCACGGCAGGGTGCCGTGGCTGACGGGACACGCGGTCGTACGTCAGAGAGCGGGGTCAGTGCGCCGGGGCGTCCGTGACCACGACCTCCTCGATGCTGCGCTCGATCGCCTCGGGCTTCGACGCGACGGCCTTGGCCCAGTAGTAGATGCCCAGGGAGAAGGCCGCGACGACGAGGATGTCCCACCACAGGGGGATGTTGCCCTGGCTGCCCTCGCCGAAGCCGCCCTGCCAGGAGATCAGGCCGATGCCCAGCAGGTAGGCGGGCAGCCACTGCGCGGCCTTGAAGTCCATCCGGGGCGCGTCGGGCTGGTTGGTGGACTTGGCCCACCAGGCGTAGGAGCCCAGCAGCAGGTAGCCGAGGAGGATGGCGAAGCCCAGCCGCCACAGGGTGTTCCAGCCGGCCCAGTAGATGATCAGGTTGGCGACCACGAAGGACAGCGGGGAGATGAACTTGCCGAAGGGCAGTCGGTAGGGGCGCTCGAAGTTCGGCAGACGGTCGGAGAAGACGCCGTAGGCCAGCGGCGCACCCGCGTACATCAGCACGCTCGCCGAGGTGATGAAGCCGACCAGCTCCTGCCAGCTCGGGAACGGAAGGAAGCAGACCACACCGGTGACGAAGGACATGATCAGACCGAACCACGGCACACCGCGCTTGTCGGTCTTGGCGAACGCCTTCGGCGCGTAGCCGTTCTTGGCCAGGCCGTAGGAGACGCGGGAGGTGGCGGTGGTGTAGATCAGGCCGGTGCCGGCGGGGGAGATGATCGCGTCCACGTAGAGCACCCAGCCCAGCCAGCCCAGGCCGACCAGGGTCGCCAGGCCCGCCCAGGGACCGCTGATGCCCACGAAGTCGAGCTTGGCCCAGCCGTGCGCGAAGGAGGCGTGCGGCAGCGCGCCGATGAAGACGACCTGCAGCAGGATGTAGATCACGGCGCCGATCGCGACCGAGCCGAGGGTCGCCCGGGGCAGGTCCCGCTTGGGGTTCCGGCTCTCGCCCGCCAGCTGGATCGCCTGCTCGAAGCCGAGCAGCGCGAAGATGATGCCGCTGGAGCTGATGGCACCGAGGATGCCCTTGGCACCGAACGGGGCGAAGCCCTCCGAGGTGAAGTTGCTTCCGTGGAAGTTGGTCGCGGCGATGATGAAGATCGCACCGAGCGGGACTGCGATCTTCCACCACGTGGCGGCGCTGTTGGTGTGGGCCAGGGCCCGGACGCCGAAGAAGTTGACGCCGACGAAGACGGCCATGAGGACGACGGCGGTGATGATGCCGCTGACGGTCAGTGTCCCGTCGGCGTGCTGCAGACCCTGGGCCCACTTCCAGTGACCGGCGTAGCCGATCATGGCCTCGACCTCGATGGGGGCCACGGTGGCCGCCTGCAGCCAGGCGAACCAGCCGAAGGACATACCGGCCAGGCCGCCGAAGGCGTAGTGCGGGTAACGAGCGGTTCCGCCCGCGACCGGGAACATGCCGCCGAGTTCGGCGTGCACGAGCGCCAGCAGGACGATGGCGATCGCGCCGATCACCCACGAGATGATCGCCGCGGGGCCCGCCACGACGACCGCCTTCTCGGCGCCATACAGCCAGCCCGAGCCGATGATGGAACCCACGGAGGCCCACATCAGACCGATCAGGCCGACGTCGCGGCGCAGGCCGCCCTGGTCCTTCGTGGCTATCGGCGCAGCATGGTCAACTTTCACCATGTCAAGTGGCCTCTCAGATCGTAAACGCAGGATTAACGAACAACAGCGCCACACAGTAGGGACGCTTTCCGCGCCGACAAAAGACTCTTGGTGAAGTCTTGACCTGGGATCTTGCCCCTCTTGGCCTCAGTATTCGCACTGGTCAGAGGGTGGCTCGAATGTCAATATTCAGCAGTGAATTGTGAGAAGAAGGTGAGACAGGTCAGCGCAGAAGGGGAATTTCGAGCGCCGGGCAGCGGTCCATGACCATCTCCAGCCCCGTGGCCCGGGTCCGCTCGTAGGCGGCCACGTCCACGACTCCGAGCTGGAACCAGACCGCCTGTGCGCCCTTCGCCACCGCTTCGTCGGCGACCGCACCGGCCAGTTGGCTGTTGACGAACACATCGACGACGTCGACCTCGAAGGGAATGTCCGCGAGGGAGGCGTAACCCTGCTCGCCGTGCACCGTCTCCGCCCTGGGGTGCACCGGTACGATCCGCTTGCCGAACCGCTGCAGCACCTGCGCCACGCCGTATGCGGCCCGCCGCCGGTCGGTGGACAGGCCGACCACGGCCCATGTCTCACCCAGCCCGGTCAGGATCCTCCGGATCGTCGCTTCGTCGCCGTACATGGGCCGCCTCCTCGGGGCGCGCGGGGGAACTATCTTCCGGGCAACAGCGCCCGCCACCTGCGGATTCCCGGCCCGGAACTCCGCCACGGTGTCCGGAATCGACGCAAGGTGCCTGCGTATGGCCGCTCGCGCGCCTACGCTCGGGCCGTGCTGCGCATCCTCGACGCCCGAACCGGTGATCCCGTCGCCGCCGCGCCCGCCCGGCGCGGCCTGACCCGCATCGAGGCCTACGCCTCAGGCCTCGACCTGACCGCCCTGCGCGTGCTGCTCACCGCCGACCTCCTCGTCCGCGCCCTGGAACTCGGCGGCACCCCCGTCTGGACCATCCTCACCGCGCCCCGCCGGCACGCGGAGCTCCGCACGGCCGCGACGACCCTGGCCATCCGCCCCTTCGAGGACGGCCGCGACCTCGCATCCGGGCTGGGCGAGGCACAAGTGATCCACGTGGTGGCGGAGAACACCGAGAACCCCCCTGCCGAGGGCCCCCTCCTGGCCGTCGCCCCGGCCATCTGGACGGCCGCGGAGCCGCAGGACACGACGACGCCCACCGAGCCCGGCCCGGCACCGGACACCGCGGGCGCGGTGCCGGACGGGGGGCGGCTGGGCGAGTCGGGCAGGTGGTCGGGGAGCGGCCCGGACACAACAGCCGGCGCATCGCCGAGGAGCGGCTCGCGCGGTACGGGACCCGACGGCTCGGCCACCACACCGGACATGCCGTCCCCCAGCAGCGCGGGTGCTGCTCCGGAGGGGCATCTGCCCGGAGGAGGCCTGCCGAGCACGTCGGCCGCGGGGGCGGGGGGTGGGTCGGGCGCGGGGCCCGCGGCGGGGGAGCGGAGCGAGTCGGCCGGGGAAGTGGGGATGGAGTCGACCGGCGGTTCGGGCGCGGGGGCGGAGGCGGGGTCTACCGGCGAGTCGGGCCTGGCGCTGGATGAGGGGGCGCCCGGTGAGTCGGGCGCGGCATCCGGTGTGCCGCCTCGCAGCGCCCCGGCAGGCCGCGCCACCCCGGCCCCCGGCCCCGTACCGCGTGACACGGGCGCGCCCGGCGTCCGCCCGGCCGACGCCCCTGCTCCCGGGGAGGCCCTCGCCGCTGCTTCCCGGGAGGGCCTCGCTCCCGTTCCGGGGGAGCCCCCCGTCCCCCGGCCGCCCGGCGAGCACCCCCCTCTCGATCTCCCGGCCCTCCTTTCCGACCCCGCCTCCCTGCGGCTCGCCCTCCTCTCCGTCCCGCGGAACACGGCGGTGCGGCTGGATGCCGGACGGCTCGAGGAAGCCGCGCGGACCCTCGCTCACTGGCGGCGCGCCGTCGCCGGATGGGCGCGGCAGCCCTCGCGGCCGGTGCCCGACGAGGTGCGGGCGCGTTTGCGGGCCGCGTGGGAGGACGATCTGGATCTGCCCGGGGTGCTGGACGTGCTGCGGGATGTGGAGCGTGCGCCGGGGCTGCCCGACGGGGCCCGGTTCGAGACGTACGTCTACGCGGACCGCCTGCTCGCCGTCGACCTCGCCCGTGACCTCGGGAGCCTCGCATGATCGAGCGTGCGGGCGCGGGCCCGCTGCGCCGCCTGGTCGTGCTGCGGCACGCCAAGTCCGCCTGGCCCGAGGGCGTCGAGGACCACCGGCGTCCGCTGGCCCCGCGCGGCCTGCGGGACGCCCCGGCCGCCGGCCGTGCTCTGGCGGAGGCCGACTGCCTGCCCGACCTCGCCCTGTGCTCCCCCGCCGTGCGCGCCCGGCGCACCTGGGAGCTGGCCTCGGCCCAGTGGGGCACACCGCCCCCGGTGCGCTACGACCGGAGGCTGTACGCGGCCGACGTACCGGACCTGCTGGAGGTCGTGCACGAGGCGCCGCGCGAGGTGGAGACGTTGCTGCTCGTCGGGCACAACCCGGGGCTGGAGGAGCTGGTCGTGGAGCTGGCCGGGGACGGACTCGACGACATGCTCGACCGGGTGCGCGTGAAGTTCCCGACCTCCGCCATCGCCGTGCTGGCGTGGCGCGGCACCGGCTGGCCCGCGCTCGCCCCGGGGACGGCCCTGCTGACGTCGTTCACCGTGCCGCGCGGAAAGAAGGAGAAGGAACAGGAGTAGACAGGCGCAGAAGGCAGAATCCTTGCCCGCGATCATGATCCGCACCTCGGGCAGGGGCGACCGCGCGGTCCGCATAGGCTGGCGGGATGCAGGACGAGTACCGCACCGTCGCCCGCGCGGGCACGCACGAGACCGAGGTCAACCGCTCCCGCTTCCTGTGCGCCCTCGCCCCGGCGGCCACCGAGCAGGAGGCCCAGCAGTTCGTCGCGGCCGTCCGCAAGGAGCACGCCGACGCCACGCACAACTGCTGGGCGTACGTCATCGGCGCCGACGCGGCCGTGCAGAAGGCCAGCGACGACGGCGAACCGGGCGGCACGGCCGGCGTCCCCATGCTCCAGATGCTGCTGCGCCGCGACATGCGCTACGTCGTCGCCGTCGTCACCCGCTACTACGGCGGGGTCAAGCTCGGCGCGGGCGGGCTCATCCGTGCCTATGGCGGGGCGGTCGGCGAGGCCCTGGACGCGCTCGGCACGCTCACCCGGCGCCGGTTCCGGCTGGCCACGGTCACGGTCGACCATCAGCGCGCGGGCAAGGTCCAGAACGACCTGCGGTCCACCGGACGCGAGGTCCGGGACGTCCGTTACGCCGAGGCCGTGACCATCGAGATCGGCCTGCCGGACGCCGACGTGGACGGCTTCCGCGCGTGGCTCGCCGATGTGACGGCCGGCACGGCCGGGTTCGAACTGGGCGGAGAAGCCTACGGAGATGCGTGACGTTCTGCCTTAATCGGGCATAACGGGCACATGGCGGGCGGGGTATGACGGGCTGATACGGGAGTAACCGCCCGTGATGTCAGACCCGGCCGTTAGTCTCGGGGATCATGCGACTTCTGCACACGTCCGACTGGCATCTCGGCCGGGCCTTCCACCGGGTGAACATGCTCGGGGCCCAGGCCGAGTTCATCGGTCACCTCGTCACCACCGTGCGCGAGCACGCGGTGGACGCGGTGGTCGTGTCGGGAGACGTGTACGACCGCGCGGTGCCCCCGCTCGCCGCGGTCGAGCTGTTCGACGACGCCCTGCACCGCCTCGCGGACCTCGGCGTGCCCACCGTGATGATCTCCGGCAACCACGACTCGGCCCGCCGTCTCGGCGTCGGCGCCGGACTCATCGACCGCGCGGGCATCCATCTGCGCACCGAGCCGTCCGCCGTCGGCACCCCGGTCGTGCTGCCGGACGCCCACGGCGATGTCGCCTTCTACGGGCTGCCGTACCTTGAGCCTGCGCTGGTCAGGGACGAGTTCGCGGTGGAGAAGGCGGGTCATGAGGCGGTGCTCGCCGCTGCCATGGAGCGGGTCCGCGCCGACCTCGCCACACGCGCGCGGGGCACCCGTTCCGTCGTCCTCGCCCACGCCTTCGTCACCGGCGGCAAGGCCAGCGACAGCGAGCGGGACATCACCGTCGGCGGGGTGGCCGCCGTACCGGCCGGAGTCTTCGACGGCGTCGACTACGTCGCGCTGGGGCATCTGCACGGCTGCCAGACCATCACCGAGCGGGTGCGTTATGCGGGGTCCCCGCTCGCGTACTCCTTCTCCGAGGCCGACCACCGCAAGAGCATGTGGCTCGTCGACCTGGACGCCGACGGCTCCGTCGCCGCCGAGCGCGTCGACTGCCCGGTGCCCCGCCCGCTGGCCCGCATCCGGGGCACCCTCGAGGACCTCCTCGCCGACCCCGGGCTGGCCCGCCACGAGGAGGCCTGGGTCGAGGCCACGCTCACCGACCCGGTCCGCCCGGCCGACCCCATGGCCCGCCTCGCCGAGCGCTTCCCGCACACCCTCAGCCTCGTCTTCGACCCCGAGCGGGCCCCCGGCGACCCCCAGGTGTCGTACGCCCGGCGGCTCGCGGGCCGCAGCGACCAGCAGATCGCCCAGGACTTCGTGGCCCATGTGCGCGGCGCCGGGCCCGACCTGGGGGAGACGGCCGTGCTCCGCGAGGCCTTCGACGCGGTACGCGCCGACGCCACGGTCCGGGAGGTGGCGCGGTGAGGCTGCACCGGCTCGACATCACCGCCTTCGGGCCCTTCGGCGGTTCGCAGACGGTGGACTTCGACGCGCTGTCCGCGGCCGGGCTGTTCCTGCTGCACGGCCCCACCGGCGCGGGCAAGACCTCCGTCCTGGACGCCGTCTGCTACGCCCTCTACGGCTCCGTGCCCGGCGCCCGGCAGAGCAGCCAGGGCATGAACCTGCGCAGCGACCACGCCGAGCCGGGCACCCGCACCGAGGTCCGGCTCGAACTCACCGTCGCGGGACGCCGGCTGGAGATCACCCGGCAGCCGCCGTGGGAGCGGCCCAAGCTGCGAGGCAAGGGCACGACGGTCGACAAGGCCCAGACCTGGCTGCGCGAGCACGACGCCCCGGTCGGCACCTGGAAGGACCTCAGCCGCTCCCACCAGGAGATCGGCGAGGAGATCACCCAGCTGCTCGGCATGAGCCGCGAGCAGTTCTGCCAGGTCGTCCTGCTGCCCCAGGGCGACTTCGCCCGCTTCCTGCGCGCCGACGCCGAGGCCCGCGGCCGCCTGCTGGGCCGTCTCTTCGACACCCAGCGCTTCGCCGACGTCGAGAAGCGGCTCGCCGAACGCCGGCGGGCGACCGAGGCCCGGGTACGGGAAGGCGACGCCACGCTCCTCGCGGACGCCCACCGCATGCAGCAGGAGGCAGGCGACGCCATGGAGCTGCCCGAGCTGAGCCCCGGCGAGCCGGGCCTGGCCGAGGCCGTCCTGGAGAGCGCCGCCGTCGCCCGCAGCACCGCCCGCGAACGCCTCACCCTCGCCCACTGCCGCCTCTCGGCCGCCGAGTCCGCCCATGCCGCGGCTCAGCGCGCCCTGGGCGACGTACGCGAACTCGCCCGGCTGCAGAGCCGGTTCGCCGAGGCGCGGCGGCGGGCCGAGCTCCTTCAGGAGCGGGCCGGCGCGCACCGCGAGGCGCAGGCCCGCATGGAGCGCGCCCGCAAGGCGGAGACCGTGGCGCCCGCGCTGGAGCTTCGGGACGAGGCCGAGACCGAGCACCGCAGGGCGGCGGAGAGCCAGGCACACACGCGCAGGATGCTGCCCGACTCCTTCGCCGACGCCGGTCCCGCGGGTCTCGCGGCCGCCGCGCGGAGCGCCTCCGAGCAGCTGGGCGGCCTGGAATCGGCCCGGCGCGCGGAATTGCGGCTCGCCGAGCTGATGGAGGAGCGGACCGGTTTCGACCGGCAGGAGCGCGCCGACGAGGACGTCCTGCGCGAGGCCGACGCCTGGCTCGCCGACTGGGACACCACGCGCGCGGCCCTCCAGACCCGTATCGAGTCCGCCCAGGAGGCCGCCACCCGCGCCGAACAGCTCGCCGTCCAGCGCGAACCCGCCCGGCGGCGCCTCGACGCCGCACGCGCACGCGACGAGCTGGCCGCCGACCTGGACGAGGCGCAACGCCGGGCGCTCGGCTCCGGACAGCGGGCACTGGACGCGCGCGCCCACTGGCTCGACCTCAAGGAACAGCGCCTGAGCGGCATCGCCGCCGAACTGGCGGCCCACCTCACCGACGGGGAGCCCTGCGCGGTCTGCGGAGCCACCGAACATCCCGCGCCCGCCCGCAAGGTCGCCGGGCACGTCGACCGCGAGGCCGAGGAAGGCGCGCTCGCCGCCTACCAGCGCGCCGACGAACAGCACTCCGAGGACGAGCGGCGCCTCGGCGTCGTACGCGAGGCCCTGGCCGCCGCCACCGCCGAGGCCGGTGATACGCCCACCGCCCGGCTCGCCGCCGAGGCCGGCGAACTGGAGCAGGACTACGCGCGCGCCCGCCGGGACGCCTCCGTCCTGCATACCGCTCACGAGGAGCTGCGACGGGCCGAGCACGAGCGCGAGCGGCGCCTGGCCGACCGCCAGCAGGCCGCCGTACGGACCGCCTCCCGGCTCACCCGCCGCGAGACCCTGGAGCGTGAACAGGCAGCCCTGGAAGAGGAGTTGACGCAGGCGCGCGGGGCCGCCGACAGCGTGGCAGCCCGCGCCGCGCAGTTGGAGCGGCAGACGGCGCTGCTCACCGACGCCGCCGACGCCGCGCGCGCGGCCGAGGACGCGGCCCAGCGGCTCAAGGACGCCGACGCCCGCCTCGCCGACGCCGCCTACCGCGCGGGCTTCGACACCCCGCAGGCCGCGGCCGCCGCCCTCCTGGACGACGCGGCCCACCGCGCGCTGCAACACCGCCTGGACGACTGGCAGTCGCAGGAAGCGGCCGTACGGTCCGTCCTGGCCGAGGCCGACGCGGCGGCCGCCGCCCAGCAGCCGCCCGCCGACCTCGCCACGGCGGAGCGGACCGCGGCCGCGGCGGAGCGGCGGCTGCGCGCGACGGCCTCCGCACGCGACGCGGCCGCCCGCTGCTGCACCGAGCTGGACCGGCTCTCGGCCCGCGCCGCCGAGGGCGTACGCCGCCTCGCCCCGCTGCGCGAGGAGTACGACCGGGTGGCCCGCCTGGCCACGCTCACCGCGGGCACCTCGGCCGACAACGAACGCAAGATGCGCCTGGAGTCCTACGTACTGGCGGCCCGCTTGGAACAGGTCGCGGCCGCCGCGACGGTACGGCTGCAGCGCATGTCCTCCGGCCGCTACACCCTCGTCCACTCCGACGACCGCACCGGACGCGGCCGCAGCGGTCTCGGGCTGCACGTGGTGGACGCCTGGACCGGCCGCGAACGGGACACGGCCACGCTGTCCGGCGGCGAGACCTTCTTCGCCTCCCTCGCCCTCGCCCTCGGCCTCGCCGACGTCGTCACCGACGAGGCCGGCGGCGTCCGGCTGGACACCCTCTTCATCGACGAGGGCTTCGGCAGCCTGGACGACCAGACCCTGGACGAGGTCCTGGACGTCCTCGACTCCCTGCGCGAACGCGACCGCAGCGTGGGCATCGTCAGCCATGTGGCCGACCTGCGCCGCCGGATCCACGCACAGCTGGAGGTGGTGAAGGGGAGAGCGGGGTCTACGGTCCGGCAGCGGGGCGCGGACGGCTCGTGAACGTCCCGTGTCCGATATTCCCGTCGGAGTCCCGTTCGGCTCGTAGATGTGGGCGCTCATGACCTACTTCGAGGAGGCCGACATGCCCGCCGGTGTGTGGACGGACGAGATGCTGGAGCAGATGCGGCAGACCGGTGACCCGGTGGGCGACGCCGCGATCGCCGAGACGTACGAGCTGGGGAAACAGGAAGAGGTGGGCAGGCGCTGCTCGGGTTCGGCAGGAACAGCGACGCGCTGCCCGCCGGCCTGCCGCCTCGGCTCCAGCGGTACTTCGAGCAGACCTCCGTACTGCCCGAGTGGGCCGACGAGGAGCTGATCGAGCGCGGTCGCACCCTATGGGGCGTCTGGGACCCCAGGGCCGCGGGCTCCGCTCGGCACAGAAGATCCGCCTGCAGCACGCCACCATGCGGTACCACGTCAGCTGGGCGTCGACCTGCCGCCCGAGGACCGCGACGCCTTCTTCCACGTCTGGCGGGTCGTCGGGCACGTCCTGGGGGTCGACGACCGGCTCAACCCGGCTTCCTTCGACGACGGCGCGGAACTCTTCGGCACCATCCTCAGGCGCCGACAGAAGTCCTCGCAGGCCGGCATCGCCCTGACCAAGGGCGTGCTCGACTTCATCCGTGACGTACTTCCCGGACCGGCCTTCGCCGGAGCCGGTCCGACCCTGATCCGGCACCTGATCGGTGACCAGGCCTCCGACCTCGTCAAGGTCCCGTCGGCGGACTTCACCAAGGCGGCGCTCCAGGCCGGGTCCGTGCTGAACTTCGGCTAGGGAAAGACGGGCGACACGGTGCCCCTTGCGGCGAGGGCGGCGAGCGAGCTGGGTCTGGTCGTCTTCAAGAACGGCCTCCGGCTGACCGACCGGGGCCGTCGCTACGAGTGGCAGGTTCCCACCGGACTGACCGAGCCTCAGCCGTCCTGAGAGCAACTCGCCCGGACCCACGACGGCACGCCCAGCCGGAGGTGGTCAGTGGCCCAGCGGGCGTCGGGGCAGGGGTGAGGAGTACACCACGCTGGTGGTCACCGAGCCCAGCGAGCCGATCTTCCCCGAGACCTCTTCCAGATGGGACATGGACCGCGCGGTGACCTTGATGACGAAGCAGTCGTCGCCGGTCACGTGGTGGGCCTCGAGGATCTCCGGGGTCGCGGCCACCAGGTCGTGGAACGGCTTGTAGTTGCCGTTCGGGTACCTCAGGCGCACGAACGCGAGGATCGGCAGGCCGAGGCGTTCGGGGTCGACGACCGCCGCATACCCCTGGATGACGCCCGCCTCCTCCAGGCGGCGCACCCGCTCGGTCACCGCGCTCGGCGACATGGCGACGGCGCGCGCCAGCTCGGCGTAGCTGGCGCGGCCGTCCCGCTGGAGGACGTCGAGGATGCGCCAGTCGGTGGCGTCCGGGGAATACGCGGTCACCCTGGATGGATAGCAGGGAAATCCACGGCCGATCAAGAGGAACCCGGGGGATCTCCCCTTCAAGGAGCCGGTCGGAGGTCATAGATTTTCAGTCATGATCACCGACACCGTGAACCCCGTCCTGCGCGTCTCGCCCGCCGCTCCCGCCGAGGCCGCCGCCTACTTCCGGGCGAGCCTCGCCTTCCACGCCGACGTCTCCGACGTGGCCGCCGCGCTCGCGGCCGAGGGCGACCCCGGCTTCGTCGTGGTCGACTCCCGGTCCACCGAGTCCTGGGACCAGGGGCACATCCCCGGCGCGATCCACCTGCCGACCGCGCTCATCCCCGAGCAGGCCGGGCAACTCCTCGACAGGTCCGTGCCGGTGGTGACGTACTGCTGGGGCCCCGGCTGCAACGGCGCCACCCGCGCCGCCCTCGCCCTGGCCGAACTCGGCTACCAGGTCAAGGAGATGCTCGGCGGCTTCGAGTACTGGGCCCGGGAAGGCTTCGCGTACGAGACCTGGCAGGGTCCGGCGCGCCGGGACGCCGATCCGCTGACCGCACCCGTGGAAGGCGAGTGCGGCTGCTGACGCCTGCCCGTGTAGGTTCTGCCCATGGCTCGATACGCGGATCCAGGCGCGCTGGAGTGGGTGGAGTCGGGCGGCGGCCCGCTGATAGCGGTGCCGGAGACGGTGCTGCCGTTCTGGGCGGGCGCCGACAGCGAGGAACTCGACACGGACTACGACCGCGCGTGCGAGGTCGACGGCTACGTCGGCCTGCTCCCGGTGGGCGACAGCGCGGCCCTCGTCTTCGGCGACGAACCCGCCTCCACCTCCTACCTGCCCGACCACGGCACCTTCGTGCGCTGGTCCGCCGCGAACTCCGAGGACGAACTGCTGGCCAAGATCCCCGCCGCACTCGACGCGGCCGTGTGGGCCCACGAGATCCGCTGGAACGTGCCCGGCCCGGTGGTGCTGTTCGACTCGGCCTGGCCGGGCGGCGCGGCCGAGGGCGAGGAACATCTGCGCGTCCCGCTGGAACCGGGCCCGTACGCGGTGCGCGCCGCGTACGCCCGGCCGGGACCGGAGACCTGGGTCGGCCTGGTCCAGCTCAGACGCCTCGCCGACTGACCGGGCCGCCGAAGGGGGTGCCCCCGCGCGAGCTTTGTCCGGGCGTGGGGGAAGTCAGTGCAGGCCGTCGAAGGCGATGTTCAGATGGCGCGGGCCGCGCAGCACCGCGTTCTGCCGGTAGGGCGGCGGGTCCTCGACCAGGCGGGGGTTGTCGAGCCGCCGGGCCAGTTCGGACAGCGCGATCTGGGCCTCCAGCCGGGCCAGCGGAGCGCCGAAGCAGCTGTGGATGCCGCTGCCGAGGCCGAGGTGCTGGATGTCGCCGCGGTCCGGGTCGAAGCGGTCCGGGTCCTCGAACCGCTCCGGGTCCCGGTTGCCCGCGGCGAGCACGAGCCAGATCCGCGAGCCCTTGGGGATGGTGACGCCGCGTACGGTGATGTCCGCGATGCAGGTGCGCTGCGGCACGAGCTGCACCGGCGGTTCGTAGCGCAGCAGTTCCTCGACGATCCTGACGGACAGGCCGGGGTCCTCGCGCAGCCGGTGCAGGTACTCCGGGTGGCGCAGCAGTGTGAGCATGCCGTTGGTGATCAGGTTGACCGTCGTCTCGTGGCCCGCGATGAGCAGCA
Organism: Streptomyces cellostaticus; assembly: GCF_001513965.1. Taxonomy (GTDB): domain Bacteria; phylum Actinomycetota; class Actinomycetes; order Streptomycetales; family Streptomycetaceae; genus Streptomyces; species Streptomyces cellostaticus. The sequence continues at coordinate 113,083 of NZ_KQ948036.1, forward strand.
GCACCGAGGTGGCGAGCACCTCCATCGTCGTCATGGCGCCGTCCGGACCGTGGCTGGTCACCAGGTCGGACAGCATGTCCTCGCGGGGCTCCTTGGTGCGCTCCTCGACCAGCCCGGCCAGGTACATGCCGAGCTGCATCCGTGCATCCTGCGCGGTCTGCTTGAACACGCTGTCGGCGCCGGTGCGTGTGTCCGGGTCCAGGCCGGCGACGATCGGGTCGACCCAGGCGCGGAAGCGCGGCTCGTCCTCGCGTGGGACGCCGAGCAGCCGGCAGATGACCGTGACCGGGAAGGGATAGGCGAACTGGTCGACCAGATCGATCTGCCGGGTGTCCCCGAAGCCGTCGATCAGGCCGGTGACGATCTGCCCGAGTTCGCCGCGCATCGAGTCGATCCGAGTGGGCCGGTGCGGCGGGCCGAAGGAGCTGTTGGCGATCCGCCGCAGCCGGTCGTGCTCCGGCGGGTCGAGCCGGATGAAGCTCGGCGGCAGTCCGGTCTGCTCCGGCTCGGACAGCTCGTCGTCGCCCGCGGCGGCCAGGTTGGCGGCGTCGGAGCTGATCCGCGGGTCGTGGAGCAGGTTCTTGATGTCCCAGTACGAACTGATGACGTACGGACCGCCCTCCTCATGCAGCACCGGCGTCTTGCGGAGCTCCTCGTACAGCGGATACGGGTTGGCGCGATTCGCGTAGTCGGTGATCTGGCCCAGGAGCGAGGCGTGCGTCATGAGGGGTCCTTGGGGCGTGAAGGTCCGTGGGGTTCCGTGGGGTGCTGCGTCGATATGCGGCTCCGCCGCGTGGGCGGTGGCTCGGTGCCGGTCAGTGGGCCGGGGTGAAGACCAGTTGCCGCTCGGTCGGTGAGTAGCCGCTGAGGGTCACGGTCGGGCCATGGGTCGGCAGGGACGGGTCGGGGAAGTCGGCCGGGACGGGTTTGCGGCCCTCGGGACGGCGGTCCACCGTCAGGTACTCCACCGGGAACGGCGCACCCCGCTCGATCTCCCGCTGGTAGAACTCCAGCCACCGGGTGCTGTCGAAGCTCACGGCGGCGATGACGCGGCCCTGGAAGCCGTAGACGCCGACGAACCGGCGCTCGGCGAGCGAGCCCTGCGTGATCATCAGCTCCTCGCCCATGGGCGGGACGCCGACCGACTTGATGTTCACGCCGAACATGGACGACCAGAAGGCGGGCACCCACAGGTGCGGCCGGCGTTCGCTGCTGGGGCTGATCATGTTGTGCGCGGCGATCTCGGCCTGGGCGACGGCGTTGCCCCAGTGCTCCAGCGAGAGGAACTGGTAGCCGAACAGCGCGTGCGGGGACCGTGCGACGTCACCCGCGACGAAGACGTCGTCGGTGACGATGCCCCGGAAGTCGAAGGCCCGGCAGCCCGCGTCGCAGGCGATGCCACGGGGTCCCGCGCCGAGCCCCGACCCGGTCAGCCACTCGGTGTTGCGCTGCGAGCCCAGCGAGACGACCACCACGTCCGCCTCGACGACACTCTCGTCGGACAGATGGACGGCCCGCACCCTGCCGACCGGGTCACCCTCCAGCGCGGTCACCGTGACCCGGGTGCGCAGATCCACGCCGTTCTCGGTCTGCAGGTCGGCGGCGACCGCGCCGACGACCCCGCCGAGGGCGCCCACCAGCGGGGCGCCGGCCCGCTCCGCCACGGTGACCTGGAGGCCCATCTCCCGGCAGGCCGAGGCGACCTCGGAACCGGCGAATCCGGCGCCGATGATGAACACCCGGCGGGGCCCGGCCTTCAGCCGCTGGTACAGCCCGGCCGCGTCGTCGCGGGTGCGCAGCAGGAAGACGCCGTCCAGCCGCGCCTCCGTCTCCTTCGGCCAGGGCCGGGCGCGGACCCCGGTCGCGATGAGCAGCCGGTCGTACGCCACCTCGTCGCCGTCGGCGAGCCGCACCCGCTTGGCCGTCAGGTCGAGTCCGGTCGCCGCGACACCGAGCCGCCACTTCGCGTCGATCTCCCGGCGGTGGGGCAGCTCGGTGTGGTGCGGCGACGCCTTGCCCAGCAGGACACCCTTGGACAGCGGCGGGCGGTCGTACGGCTCGTACGGCTCGTCACCGATCAGGGTCAGTTCACCGGCGAAGCCCTCGGCGCGCAGGGTCTCGGCGGCCCGCAGGCCGGCCAGCGAGGCGCCCACGATCACGATCCGGCCTTCGCGCCGGAGCCAGTCCACGTAGTCAGCGACCATCGGAGGCCTCCCGGCCGGATGCGGCACCGTCACCCGCGCCGTCCAGCCCGTCGGCCGTGATCGCCTGCACCGGGCAGGCGGCGACGGCCCGCGCCAGCCGCTCCCGCTGTTCCTCCTCCGCCCGCGGGTTGTAGACCAGCGACTCCTCGCCGTGCATGGCGAAGACGTCGGGCGCGAGGAACGCGCACTGCGCGTACCCCTGACACTTGTTGAGATCGACGACGAGCCTCATCGACGCTCCGCCCTTCCGGTGGCCAGGTCCGGTGCGCACCGCCGCGTGCCGCGCGGGCGCCTACGGACGGCGGTCATGTCCCGCTCGCCAGCATGGGAGCGGCGACGGGGCCTCGCGCGCGGGGGCATGCCGTTCGGGTGAGGGCCGGCCCTTCTCATGCGGATGCCGCGGCGCGCGACCTGCCACGACCGTTCACCACGAGGATGTGGACACTCAGCACCAGCGACCAGGCGGGGAAGACCAGTTCCGCCCAGGGGACGTTCGACGAGACGAACAGCAGCGTGAGGGCGGTGAGAAAGCCCAGCATCGTCAGCCAGCGCGGCAGTACGCCGAGGCGGTGTCCGATCACCGACATGGAGCACACGAAGACGGCCGCCATCCGCATCGCGTACCCCGTCATCAGCGTGTACGCGAAATGGCGGCCGAAGTCCCAGGCGGACAGGCCGGGCGTGGAACCGGAGGGGTGCGCGACCGCGAGTACGGCGCCGGCCGCCGCTGCGGCCCCGAACATCGTGGCGGTGAAGACGAGGCCGCTGCCGAGCAGGACGGTGGCGAGGAACTTGTCCTCGACCGCCCCGACGTGGGCGCGTACGGCACCGACGAACCACAGGAAGAAGATGCCGGCGAACGGCACGAGTGCGAGAGCGGTCTGCACCGCGCTGCGCCGCCCGGAGTCCGTGAACCCCTGAGCGGTCACCGCGTCGGCCCCTTCGGGAATCCCCAGCCGGATCAGCACGATCGCCGCGGCCAGCAGCAGCGCGAAGACGACTCCGGCCAGCCCGGCGGCCCGCGGGGTCTCCAACGCCTCCTGCCCCGGCCCCTTTCCCTGCATGCCCGGCCCGCCTCCTCCGCATCGCCCCCGCACACCAGCAAGCCGCCTCCCCACCCCCCACGCCACCGGGAGACGGCCGTACGGCCGAGCGGCATGTTCGGGGCGGGCGGCGCCACACGGGATCCCTGGCGGCGACATGGCCTACGCCCCGCGCCCCTTCCGTAACCGGCCGGTCGGTCAGGGTCCCGGTGCCCGGCCTCCGAGGGGGGCCTGACGCCCGGCCGTCGGCCGACCGCGTGCGTGAGGTGCTCGGTGATCCTGAGGCGCGGGTCGCCTCGGGACCCGGTGATCTGTCCGACCCGGTGGGACCGGCCCGGCTGATCGAGGCCGTCGTAGGGGAGTTCGGCCGGCTCGACATCCTCGTCGCCAACCATGCCCTCAGCGGATCCGACGGCCCCCTGGACGAGATCGACGCCGCGATGCTGGACGCCCACTGGGCGGTGGACACCCGCTCGGTGCTGTTGCTCGTCCAGGCGTACGTCCGCTCGCGCGCCCGGTTGACGGAGGGTTCTCCCGGCGGGCGCGTGGTGATGATGACCTCCGGGCAGGACATCGGGGGCGGGATGCCCGGCGAGATCGCCTACGCCCTGCAGAAGGGCGCCCTCGCCTCGATCACCCGCTCCCTGGCCACCGCCCTCGCGGAGCACGGCATCACCGTGAACACCGTCAATCCCGGTCCCGTGGACACCGGTTACGGCACCGGCGAGGACCACACGGCCGTGGCCGCCCGGTTCCCCGCCGGACGCTGGGGTGTGCCGGACGACCCGGCCCGGCTCATCGCGTGGCTGGCCACGGACGAGGCGGGCTGGGTCACCGGTGAGGTCGTCAACTCCGAGGGCGGCTTTGGGCGTTGAGACCCCGGCGAGGTCAGAGCTGGGACAGCTCGTCCACCAGGTCGTCCAGGCCCAGCGAGCCCTGCGACAGAGCCGCCATGTGCCAGGCCTTCAGGTCGAAGGCGTCACCGTGCCGCTTGCGGGCGTTCTCCCGGCCCAGCAGCCACGCCCGCTCGCCGAGCTTGTAGCCGATCGCCTGGCCCGGAATCGTCAGGTATCGGGTCAGCTCGCTCTCCACGAAGTCCGCAGGCCGGCTGCTGTGCGCGCCGAAGAACTCCTGCGCCAGCTCCGGCGTCCAGCGCTCACCGGGGTGGAACGGCGAGTCCGCCGGGATCTCCAGCTCCAGGTGCATGCCGATGTCGACGATCACCCGGGCCGCCCGCATCATCTGCGCGTCCAGGTAGCCGAGCCGCTCCTCGGGGTCGGTGAGGTAGCCCAGCTCGTCCATCAGGCGCTCCGCGTACAGCGCCCAGCCCTCCGCGTTCGCGCTCACCCCGCCGACCGTGGCCTGGTAGCGGGAGAGGTCCTTGGCCACGTGCGCCCACTGCGCGAGCTGGAGATGGTGCCCGGGCACGCCCTCGTGGTACCAGGTCGACACCAGGTCGTAGACCGGGAACCGCGTCTGCCCCATGGTCGGCAGCCAGGTCCGGCCGGGACGCGAGAAGTCCTCCGACGGGGCCGTGTAGTACGGGGCCGCGGCGCCGCCGGGCGGGGCGATACGGGACTCCACCTTCCGCACCCGCTCGGCGAGTTCGAAGTGCGTGCCGTCCAGATCCGCGATGGCCCGGTCCATCAGGCCCTGCAGCCACTCCCGGACCTCGTCGACACCCTCGATGTGCCGGCCGTGCTCGTCCAGGTGCGCGAGCGCGACCCACGGCGTCTGGGCGCCGGGCAGGATCTTCTCCGCCTCCTGCTTCATCTCACCGAGGATGCGGTGGAACTCCGACCAGCCGTACGCGTACGCCTCGTCCAGGTCCAGGTCGGTGCCGTTGAAGTAGCGGGCCCAGCGCGCGTACCGCTCGCGGCCCACCGTGTTCGGGGCGCCCTCGAGCGCCGGCGCGTACACGTCCCGCATCCAGTCCCGCAGCTCCACCACGGCGCCGGTCGCCGCGCGGGCTGCCTCGTCCAGCTCCGCGCGCAGCGCGTCCGGACCGGCGGCGGCGAAGTCCTCGTACCAGCCGCGGCCCTTGCCGTCGGTGTCGGACCACTCGGTGAGCTGCTCGATGAAGGTCGCGGTCGGCCGCGGCGCCGCGTACAGCTTGCGCTCCAGACCGAGCGCCAGGGACTCCCGGTAGCCCGCGAGCGCGGCCGGCACGGCGCGCAGCCGCTCGGCGATCGCCGCCCAGTCCTCCTCCGTCTCGGTCGGCGTCACCGTGAAGATGTCCCGCACCGAGTGGCCGGGCGTGCTCATGTTGCCGACCGCGCGCAGGTGCTCGTCGGTCTCGTGCACGGCAAGCTCGGCGGTCAGCCGCTCGCGCAGCAGCCGTCCGCAGCGGCGCTCCGCATCACTGTCCGCACCGGGCAGGCGCTCGGCCTCGTCGAGCCTTGCGAGGGTCGCTCGCGCCAGCTCCGCGAGGGCCTCCTGGCCGGCGGGTGAGTAGTCGGGCAGCCTGCTGGAACTCTCCTGCACACCGAGGTAGGTACCGGTGACCGGGTCGAGGGCGATGAGATCGTCGACGTAGGCGTCGGCGACCTGGCGGGGCAGCAGGCTCTTGGTCTCAGACATGCCGCCCATCCTCATACGGGGAGTATCTCTGCGTCACCCATGTATTACGGATTCAGCTCAGGGCGTGGCCGGAGGCAGCAGGGGTCCGCAGTCCCACTGCTGGAAGATCAGCCGGGTCTCCACCCGGGCCACTTCCCGCTGTGAGGTGAACTCGTCCAGCACCAGCCGTTGCAGATCGGCCATGTCCGCCACGGCCACATGCACCAGGTAGTCGTCCGGACCGGTCAGATGGAACACGCTCCGCGACTCCGGCAGCGCGCGGATCCGCTCCACGAATGGCCCGACCAGTTCCCGCCGGTGCGGTCTGACCTGCACCGACAGCAGGGCTTCCAGGCCGCGTCCGAGCTTGGTCGGATCCAGTCGCAGCTGGTGGCCGAGGATCACGCCCGAGCGGCGCAGCCGGGTTATCCGGTCCAGACAGGTCGACGGCGCGACCCCCACCTGAGCGGCGACACCCTCATCCAGCACCCCGCGTCCATCAGCCACCGGATCGTCGACGCCGACGACCGGCGCGGCGCCGGGGTGAGCGACCGGCTGCTGCGGCTGTCGGTGGGCCTGGAGGACGTCGACGACCTGTGGATGGACCTGGACCAGGCCCTGGGGGAGCGGACCCGGACGCCCGTACGGCTGCACGAGGCGGCAACGCTCCGGGAGAGCGCGGGCTGACGGGCACCGGCCACGGACGACGGCCCGGTGCGGGGGGCCGGGCCGTCGTCCGTGCGGGGACCTCAGTCGCAGCGGGTCGCTCGGCCGAGCCGCTCCTGGCCGCCGCCGTACGGCGGGCGGGCGGTGGCCGGGGCGGTGTCCAGCCTGGCCGTGATGACCAGGGTGCCCTCCTCGATCTGGTAGTCCAGGGGCAGCCCGAGACCGCGCATCGCCGCGACCATCCCGGTGTTGGAGGCCTGGGTCACGGCGTACACGCTCGCGCAGTCCGCCTCCACCGCCATCGCCACCAGGCGGCCGAGGAGCTCGGCGCCGACGCCCCGCCGCTGCCACTCGTCCTCGATCAGCAGCGCGACCTCGGTCTCGTCGCCGTCCCACAGCAGATGCCCGAGGCCGACGATGCGGCCGGAGGCGGTCTGCGCGGCCAGCGTCCGCCCGAAGCGGGGGCTGAGCAGATGGTTCAGATAGCGGTCGGCGTCGCCGACCGGCCCGTGGTATCGCATGCCGAGGGTGCGCTGCGAGCACCGCTCGTGCATCGCCCTGGCCGCCGCCAGGTCGCCGGTGTCCACCCGGCGCACGGTCATGTCGTTGCCCTCGGGCAGCGTCAGCACGTCCTGGCTGCGCGGGATCCGCGGACCGAGTCGGCTGTCCAGCTCCACCAGGGCCCTGGCCCGCGCGAACTCGGTCGGGGTGAACGGCAGATACGGCCGCTCCACCGTGAGCACACCGCCCTCCGGTGCCCGCAGCCGCATGACGGTGTCCTCGAGGACCCCCTCGACCGGCACGGGCTCCGGTCCGCGGCCCCCGCCCACCGGTGCGGCGGGCAGCGAGCGGATCGTGCACCGGCCCAGCAACTGGCGCAGCGCCAGGGGGAGTTCGGCCGCGTCCAGCGCGGTGCGCGCCGCGAGACCGAGGACCCGGGTGGGGGCGTCCACCAGGTCGTGGGCGTCGGCCCGCTCGATCCAGGTGGACGAGCCGCCGGCCAGCGAGACCGCCCGGGTGATCTCGGCCGCCGTGAGCGCCTCCGGCGCCCGCAGCAGGAACTCGTCCACCGTGCCGTCGGCCAGCGGGTGCGTCTGCAGGCTCAGGATGTCGACCCGCCGTCCGGCCAGCGCTGTGCACAGTGCGGCCAGCGAACCGGGCTCGTCCTTCACCGTCGTCCGCATCCGCCACAGCGCGCTCGCCCCGGCCACGTCCTGCGCCGACGCGTCCGGTTCCGGCGAGAGCCCGGCCGACCGCGACTGTGCGGCCGGCCGGGCACCGGTATCCTCGGCGGGCGGTGCGTGGCCGTGGCGCCGTGCCCACCAGGTGTGGAACCCTGCCGTCGCGGCCAGCACGATCGCCGAGATCACCAGCAGCGCCGGACCGTCGGGCCCGTGCCCGATCAGGTTCGCCACCGCGTCCGCCACCGCGACGGCCGTGAACAGGGCGGCGAGTTCGACGAGGTCCCGCCGCCAGTGGTGGACGGGCCGACCGTGCTTCGCCCGGGTTGCATGAGACATGTCTGGAGTCATGCAGCCACTGTGAAGGAACGGTGTTGCGTGATCACGAACGATTTGTGACCGATGGGTAAAGCATGCTTCCGTCCCTTTTGTTGCATTTTCTACCGTTGAGAGGTGGGAGCTGGCACGGCTTCGGCGTGCGGGGTCCGGCGGCCCCGCGTTGCCTTACTGGCCGACCCGGCCCGGCTGCAGCCTCTGCGTGAACAGCACCGTGCCGTCCTGCTCGCGCAGCCGTACCGTCAGTTCGCCGCTGCCGCCGTCGATGTCGACCTCACCGAAGAACTGGTAGCCGCCGGCGGGCGAGACGTTCGAGGCGGTCGGCGCCTTCACGAACACCCGCTCCGGACCGAAGGTGCCGTCCAGCGCGTTGGCCGGGAACGCACCGGCGTTCAGCGGCCCGGAGACGAACTCCCAGAACGGCTCGAAGTCGGTGAACGCCGCCCGCGAGGGCTGGTAGTGCTGGGCCGAGGTGTGGTGCACGTCCGCCGTCAGCCACAGCGTGCCGGTGATCCGACGGTGCTTGATGAAGCGCAGCAGCTCGGCGATCTGCAGCTCACGGCCCAGCGGGGCGCCCGGGTCGCCCTGCGCCACCGCCTCGAAGTCCGGCTTGTTCTCCATCGGGTCGGGCACCACGAGGCCGAGCGGCATGTCGGCGGCTATCACCTTCCACACCGCACGCGACCGGGACAGCTCCCGCTTGAGCCACTCCAGCTGCTCACGGCCGAGGATGCCCTGCGGGTCCACCGTCTGGTCGTCGGGCGAGTTGGCGTTGCGGTAGGTGCGCATGTCCAGCACGAACACGTCCAGCAGCGGACCCTGGCGCAGCACGCGGTAGACCCGGCCCTCCTGCGCACCCGGACGCAGCGTGGAGACCGGGAAGTACTCGCTGAACGCCCGCCGGGCACGCGCCGCCAGCACGTCGATGCTCTTCTCGGTGTACCGGGTGTCGGTGGAGGCGATGACCTCGCCCGGATACCAGTTGTTGCGGACCTCGTGGTCGTCCCACTGGATGACGGACGGCACCTGGGCGTTGAACCGCCTGAGGTTCTCGTCGAGCAGGTTGTAGCGGAAGTTGCCCCGGTACTCGGCGAGGGTCTCGGCGACCTTCGCCTTCTCCTCGGTGGTGATGTTCCGCCAGGTGCTGCCGTCCGGCAGGGCCTGGGTGGCGGAGATCGGGCCGTCGGCGTAGATGTTGTCGCCGCTGCACAGGAAGAAGTCCGGGTCCAGCTTCGCCATCGCGTCGTAGATCCGGTAGCCGCCGCGGTCGGGGTTGATGCCCCAGCCCTGGCCGGCCAGGTCGCCCGACCACAGGAACCGCACGCCGTCGCGGCGGTGCCGGGAGGCGGTGCGGAAGGTGCCGGTCACGGGCTCGCCGGTGCGGCGCGGGTCGTCCGGGTCCGCGAGGAGCACGCGGTAGTGGATCTGCTCGCCGGAGGGCAGGCCGTGCAGCCGGGTGGTGCCGGTGAAGTCCGTGTCGGCGCCCAGCAGCGGGCCGTGCCATCTGTGCGGGTTGCGGAACGACTCGGTGGCCGAGGTCTCCACGATCATCCGGGCCGGCCGGTCCGAACGCACCCACACCAGGCCCGAGTCGGCGGTCACGTCGCCCGTCTGCACGCCCCAGCCCGCCGTGGGGCGCCCGGAGAGGGCGAACGCCGGTGCCGCGCCGAGGCCGGCCGGCAGGGTCAGGGCCGCCGACGCGGCGAGGGAGCCGCGCAGCACGCTGCGGCGGCCGGGAAACGGACGGTGGGACATGGCTGTGCCTCCAGGGACGGGATCCGGCCAGTGTGCAGAGCCACACCTACTGGTGTGCTGCGGCGCGCACGCAAACCGCAAGTGAACAACGGGCCGCCGGGCCGCCGGTGGAATCCGGACAGCCGGTCAGCCGGCGAGCGCCTCGGCCATCAGCCGTACGCCCGCCCGGATCCGGGCCGGCGGCAACTGCGCGTACCCGAGCACCAGCCGCACACCGTCCTCGTCGCCGCGCGCGTGCGTGCAGGCACTGAGCGGGCGTACGGCGATCCCGGCGTCGGCGACCCGTTTCAGGAAGCCGTCCTGCGGGCCGTACCGTTCGGGGAGTTCGGCGATCGCGTGCAGGCCCGCCGCGATCCCCGACACCTTCGCCTCGGGGAAGTGCTCGGCCAGGGCGGCGACCAGGACGTCGCGCCGCTCACGGTAGGCGCGCTGGCAGCGGCGCAGCTGCCGGTCGTAGTCGCCGCGCTCCAGGAAACGTGCGAACAGCGCCTGGTCGAGGGAGGAGTGGCCGAGATCCATGGTCCGCTTGCGCTCCACCACCTCCTCCGCCAGGGCCGCGGGTACGAGCAGCCAGCCCAGCCGCAGCCCGGGCGCGAGGGACTTGCTGACCGAGCCCATGTAGGCGACGCGTTCCGGATCGAGGCCCTGGAGGGCACCCACGGGAGCGCGGTCGTAGCGGAAGTCCCCGTCGTAGTCGTCCTCCAGCACCAGGCCGTCCACCGACCGCGCCCAGTCGAGCAGGCCGGCGCGGCGCCCCGCGGAGTACGCGATCCCGGTCGGGTACTGATGGGCGGGGGTCGTCGCCACGGCCCGTACGCCGGACCCGCGCAGCGGGCCGAGGGCCAGGCCCTCCTCGTCCAGCGGCAGCGGTACGGTGCCGAGACCGGCGGCCGCATACAGGCTGTCGTGCTGTGGACTGCCCGGGTCCTCGACCCCGATCGTGCGCATCCCGCGCGCGTGGAGCACGGATCCGACCAGGCTGCTCGCCTGGGCGACACCGGAGACGACCACGATCCGCTCCGGGTCGGCCACCACACCCCGGCGGCGGGCGAGCAGTGCGGCGAGCGCGGTGCGCAGCCGGGGCAGTCCGCGCGGGTCCGGGTAGCCGAGCTCGTGGTGCGGCAGTTCGGCCAGCACGGCGCGCTGTACGGCGGCCCAGGCGGCCCGCGGGAACAGCGACAGGTCCGGTGTGCCCGGGACGAAGTCGACACGGGTGCCCGGGGAGCGGGGAGCGAGGTCACGCGCGCGGGGGTGGGCGGCCCGCACGGCGTCGCTCACCCAGGTGCCCGCGCCCCGGCCGCTGCGCAGATACCCCTCGGCCGTCAGCTGCTCGTACGCGTCCGTGACCAGGCCTCGCGACACGCCGAGGTCGGCGGCGAGGTCCCGGCTGGACGGCAGGCGCGTGCCCGGCGCGAGCCGGCCGGAGCGGATCGCCTCGCGCAGCGCCGCCTGGAGGGCACGGCCACGCGCGCGTGCCGGTGCCGAGGCGGCGGGCAGCAGCAGCTCCCACGCCGCCGAGCCCGCAAGGCCGCCCGCAGTGGTCCCCGATGACGTCATGGAAGTGGACCTTAATCCGGACCGCCGCGCTTCCTAGCGTCAGCGTCATGAAAGCCACCACCGCCCGCACGACGACCACGACCACCCGCATGCGGGCCGGCACGACCCGCGGCGCCCTGCTCGCCGCCCTCGCCTGTGTGCTCGTCGGCGGCTCCTTCACCGCCAACAGTGTCCTGGGCCACTACCCGAGTGCCGACGGCCAGTTCCTGCGCTACGCCCTGGCCTGCCTGCTGCTCGTCCCGCTCGCGGGGAGCGACGGGATGCCGCGCCTGCGTGCGCTCGACGCTCGCCAGTGGGTCCGCCTCGCCCTGCTCGCGGGCATCGGCATGGTCGGCTTCAACCTGGCCGTCATCGCCGCCGAACGCAGCGCCGAACCCGCGGTCCCCGGTGTCTTCGTCGGCTGCGCACCGGTCGTGGTCGCCGTCCTCGTCCCGCTCCTCGACGGGCGCCCTCCGCAGCGTGCGGTGCTGTACGGCGCGCTGCTCGTCGCCGTCGGAGCCTTCACCGTGCAGGGCTGGGGACGTACGGACGGGCCCGGGATCGCCTACTCGGTGTGCGCGCTGGGCGGCGAGGTGGGGTTCGCGGTCCTCGCCGTGCCGGTGCTGCGGCCGCTCGGGCCGCGGCTGCTGTCCGCGACCGTGTGCGCCGTGGCCGCCGGCGAAGCCGCGCTCGCCGGTGCTGTCATGGACGGCGGCGCGTGGCTGCGCCGTCCCGACGCCACGGAGAGCGCCGCGCTGCTGTGGCAGGCGGCGGTCGTCACCGTCGTCGGCTTCGTGTGCTGGTACATGGGCATGCAGCGGCTCGGCGCGGAGCGGGCCACGCTGTTCTCCGGGCTCATCCCGGTGGCCGCCGCCTGTACCGCCCCGCTCGTCGGCACCGGCTCCTACGGGCCCGCACAGGCCGCGGGCAGCGCCCTGGTGGGCGCCGGGGTCGCCCTCGGCTCCGGTGCGCTGCGTCCGCGGCGGTCAGCGGCTGCCGTCGAGGATGACGCGAGCGACCAGCGCCGGGTCGTCGTTCATCGGGCAGTGCCCGCAGCCGGGCAGCCGGACCAGCCGGGCGCGCGGGATGATCGTCTTGGCGCGGACGCCCTGGCGGCGCACGAGGATCCGGTCCCGGGTGCCCCAGGCCACCGTGACCGGCACACCCGGCAGATCGTCGGTGAACCGGACGGTGCTGCCCGCCCGCAGGGTCGCGTCGAAACCGGTGGCCCCCACGAGCGCGAGCGTCTCGGCGACCACGGCCTCGGGTGAACGGCGTGCGGGACGGCCGTAGATGGTGCTCGTCAGCGCGGTACGGCCGGCCGCCGTGTGGGACAGCCGCTCCACCAGGGGCAGCGGGAGCCGCTGGGCGATGCCCCGCATCGTGAGCAGCACGGCGAAGGCGTAGCGCCGCTCGGCCTCCGTCCAGAAACCGGCCGGGGAGAGGGCCGTGACGGACCGTACGAGCTTCTCCCGGCCCAGCTCCAGGGCCAGCAGACCCCCCAGAGAGTTGCCGGCCACGTGCGGGCGGTCCAGCTCCAGCGTCTCGAACAGGGCGCCCAGCACGGCGTTGGTCGTGGGCAGGTCGTAGTCGAGGCCGCCCGGCAGGCCCGGGGACGCGCCGAAGCCCGGCAGGTCCACGGCGATCACGTCGCGCTCGGTCGCGAGGATGTCCACGACCGGGTCCCAGGCCTGGCGGTGATGGCCTATGCCGTGCAGCAGGACCAGCGGCTCACCGCGCCCCACGCGCGCGTAGCAGACGGTCACGTCCTTCGGGCCGTGCGGAGTGGGGACCTGGAAGGAGACGGTGGCGGACATGGGGGTGCTCCTCGGCTGGGCTGCTGACGGACGCCGTAGACAGCTTGTCAGCAATTACTACCGACGGGTAGCCCCTGGTGGGCGTGCGGGTCGCCCGCGTCCGGCCTCAGCGGGCGCGGCGCACCTCGAAGTTGAAGTCCGCGTGCCCGAACCTCTGGAAGAGACCGAACCACAGCGGCAGCAGCATCTCCACCGCCCGCGCCGACCGGATCCCGCCGAGATCCAGCACCCGCTCGGCCGGCCAGCCGAACTCCCCGAGCAACTCCGTCACCTGCCGCTTGGCGGCGTCGTCCGCACCGCACACGAACAGGTTGTGCTCGCCGGGCACCCGCCCCGGATCCACCATCACCTGGCAGTTCACGGTGTTCAGCGTCTTCACCACGCGCGCGTGAGGGAAGGCCCGCTGGATCTGCTCGGCCACGCTGTCCGACTCCACCGGGTCCAGCCGCAACTGCCCGTCCTCGAACGACACGGGATTGCACACGTCCACCACGACCTTGCCGGCCAGGTGCTCCGCCCCCGCCGCCCGTAGGGCGTCGAGCGCCACCCGGCCGCCCACCGCGTTCAGGACCACCTCGGCCGCCGCGGCCGCGTCCGCGAACGCGCCGGCGTGCGCCCGGCCGCCCGCGGCCGTGGCCCACTCCAGCGCGACCGGATTGTCCTTCGTGCGCGACCCCAGGGTCACGTCGTAGCCCAGCTCCACCAGCCTGCCGGCCAGTGTGCGGCCCACCTCGCCCGTGCCCAGCACCGCGTAGCGCATCGGTCACCTCCCGGACCCCGGCCGCCGGCCACCGGCGGTCCGCGGACATTGTGATCCGGACCGGTCCCGGACAGGCCGATTCCGCTTGGACACCGGCGGGCGTGTCGGATGGGATGGAGCGGTGACAGCAGACACCACGACCGACGTCTTCGAAGAGCACCGGCCCCTCCTCACGGGAGTCGCCTACCGCATGCTCGGCCGGGTCGCCGACGCGGAGGACGTGGTGCAGGACGCCTGGCTGCGCTGGTCCCGCGCCGACCGCGAACAGGTCCGCGAACCGCGCGCCTACCTCGTGCGCATCACCACCCGGCTGGCCATCGACCGGCTGCGCCAGGTGCAGGCGCGGGGCGAGGCGTACGTCGGCCCCTGGCTGCCCGAGCCCTGTGTCACCGACTTCGGCGACACCGTCCCCGACACCGCCGACCGCGCCCTGCTCGCCGACTCCGTCTCCCTCGCCGTGCTGGTCGTCCTGGAGTCGCTGTCGCCGCTGGAACGGGCCGTCTTCGTCCTCAGAGAGGCGTTCGGCTACCCGTACGCCGAGATCGCCACCCTGCTCGACCGCGGTGAGGCGGCGGTACGGCAGCTCGCCGGGCGGGCCCGCCGGCACGTCGAGGAGCGGCGGCCGCGCTACGAGGTCGATCCTGCCCAGCGTCGCGATCTGACCGAACGGTTCCTCGCGGCCGCGGCCGAGGGGGATCTGGCGGGGCTGATGTCCCTGCTCGCCCCCGACGCCCGGCTGGTCGCGGACAGCGGCGGCAAGGCGAAGGCGCCGGTGCGGATCCTGCACTCCGCTGACAAGGTGGGCCGCTTCATCGCCGGCGTCGCCGGCAAGGGCGCGCCCGACCTGTCCTTCCGGGGCATCGAGGTCAACGGCGGCCGTGCGGTGCTCATCCTGTCCGGGGACAAGCCCGACAGCGTGTTCCAGGTGGATGTCGCCGACGGTCGCATCACCACGGTGTACATCATCCGCAACCCCGACAAGCTGCGGTCCCTGGCCGCCCACTGAGCCGTACCGCGCCGAGAGCCCCCGTCGTACGACGGGGGCTTTGCCGCGATGTCACACACACGGCCCCTTACGAACGCCTCGTGAACGCTCCACGGCGCAGCCCCTGTGCATCACCCCAGGGAACGAGGATTGGTCTTGACCAAGGGTGACGGCCGCCCTATGGTCGCAGATAAGTGCAACAACCTTTAATAAACAAGGGCGCTAAAAACCGCCGGACCACGGCTCTTGCGGAGGACAGGGTGGGGACCACGCAGCTGGAATCGGTGCCGGAACCGAAGTACTGGCATCTCAAGACCGTGCTCAGTGAGGCACTCGACTCCGAGTTCTCGGTCGGCGAGATCCTGCCCAACGAGCGCGAGCTCGCCGCCCGCTTCGGCGTGGCCCGCGCCACGCTCCGCCAGGCCCTCGAACAGCTCGAGCTGGAGGGCCGGCTGCAGCGCCGCCGCGGCGTCGGCACCACCGTCGCGCCCCCGCGCATGGGCGTGGCCGTCGGCACCCGGCAGCACGCCTGGCCGGGGGCCGCCGACGACGCCTGGCAGCCCGCCGACAGTGCCCAGTCCGCGCCGCCCGCGGCCGTCGCCGCCGCCCTGGAGAGCGGCGCCGGCGAGCCCGTGCACATCGTGCGCCGCTCCCGGATGTCCCACGGCCAGCTCGTCGCCACCGAACTGCTCTACATCCCGGCCGCCTCGGTGCCCGACCTCACCGCGATCGACGCCCCGTCCGGCCCGGCACGCGCGCGTGCGGTACTGCGCGAACTGCAGCGCCTGGACCTCGAGGGCCAGGACCGCGCCGTCGAACTGGGCTCGGCCCGCGCGGACGACGCCAAGGACCTCGACCGGCTGCCCGGCTCGCCCGTCCTGGTCGTCACCACCCGCTTCTTCGCCGAGGGCCGCACCGCGGCGCTCTCGGTGGCGACCTACCGCGCCGACACCTGCCGGCTCACCTTCGGTGACTCGCCCGACGTGGAGATACACCACGACCCCGAGCAGCGAGCCTCCTGAGCCTCCACCTCCCGCCGCGCCCCGGAACTCCACCGGGGCGCGCAGCGTTTCCTGGAGGCCCGGGACGGTGCCGGCTGGTCGAGTGGAGTCCGGCTGGGCCATGGCCGTTCCAGCTGTGTCCCGGTCGGTGTTGAACAGGCCAGCGGTGGCCGGGGTGGTGTCGGACAGTCCAACGACGC
Organism: Streptomyces cellostaticus; assembly: GCF_001513965.1. Taxonomy (GTDB): domain Bacteria; phylum Actinomycetota; class Actinomycetes; order Streptomycetales; family Streptomycetaceae; genus Streptomyces; species Streptomyces cellostaticus. Next base: position 129,126 of record NZ_KQ948036.1, read on the forward strand.
TCGGGTCGGCCAAGGCTGGTTGGGTGGCCTCCGGGGTGGTGTCGGACAGTCCAGTGGTGCTCGGGTCGGCTGAGGCTGCTCGAGTGGCGTCTGGGGGCGTCGGCCGGTTGAGTGGCGTCAGGGGCGGTGTCGGCCCGTTGGGTGGCGCCCGGGGTGGTGTCGGACAGTCCAGCGGTGCTGGGGTCGGCCAAGGCTGGTTGGGTGGCCTCCGGGGTGGGTGTCGGACAGTGCAGCGGTGCTCGGGTCGGGCGAGGCTGGTCGAGTGGCGTGTGGGTGGGCGTTGGCCGGTTGGGTGGCGCCCGGGGTGGTGTCGGCCAGTCCAACGACGCTCGGGTCGGCCAAGGCTGGTTGGGTGGCCTCCGGGGTGGTGTCGGACAGTGCAGCGGTGCTGGGGTCGGCTGAGGCCGGTCGAGTGGCGTGTGGGTGGGCGTCGGCCGGTTGGGTGGCGCCCGGGGTGGTGTCGGCCAGTCCAGGGGCGCTGGGGTTGGCGACGGCAGGTCGAGTGGGTCCGGGGTGGTGTCGGACAGTGCAGCGGTGCTCGGGGCGGCCGAGGCCGGTCGAGTGGCGTCTAGGTCGGCGTCGGCCGGTTCGGTGGTGCCCGCGGCGGTGTCGAGCAGTCCAACGGTGCTCGGGTCGGTCGAGGCCCGTTGGGTGGCGTCCGGGTGGGTCATGGCCGGTCCAGCGGCGCCCGAGGCGGTGCCTGCCGGTCCAGGGGCGCTGGGTTCGGCTTCGGCTGGTGCGGGCGCCGTGTCGAGCGCTACAGCGCCATCCGAGTCCGCGGCTGTCGGCTCAGCGTCGCGCCGTCACCGTCGCGTCCACCGCGAACAGCTGCTCCTCGACATGGTCGAGGGCCAGTCGCAACGCGCCCGTGGCCACGGCCGCCTCGCCCAGCAGGGACAGCGTCACCCGGGGCGGGCGCAGGCAGTAGCGCGCGAGTTCGCGGCGCAGTGGCTCCAGCACGCCGTCCAGGCCGGCCGCCCAGCCGCCGATCACGACCAGCTCCGGGTCGAGGGCCAGCACCAGCGCGGCCACGTCGTGCACGAGCCGCTGGATGAACCGCTCCACGGCCGCCCGGGCCCGCAGGTCGCCCTCCCGGGCGAGCGCGAACACCTCGGCGACCGCCTGCTCGTCCAGCGGGTGCAGCGGCTCGTCGGTGGTGGACAGCAGCGCCTCCGGGGTCGCTCCCCGGCCCAGCAGATGGAGCGCGCCGATCTCCCCGGCCGCCCCGCCGTACCCCCGGTGCAGCCGCCCGCCGATCAGCGAACCCGCTCCCGGACTCAGCCCGGCCAGCACGAACACCACGTCGTCCGTCTCCGTCGCCGCGCCTTTCCAGTGCTCGGCAACGGCCGCCGCGTTGGCGTCGTTCTCCACCAGCACCGGGCACTTGAAGGAGCGGCTGAGCCGCTCGCCGAGCCTCAGGCCCGTCCACTGCGGCAGGGCGGTGCCGAGCCGTACCGTTCCGTCGGCCTCCAGGATGCCCGGTGTGCCCACGCCCACCGCCCGCAGCGAGCTGCGGGCGATCCCGGCCCGGCGCAGCAGCTCGGCGACGGCGCCGCGCAGCCGGTCAAGACGTTCGTCCGCGGGAGCCGTCTCGTCCACCTCTTTGGCCTGCGCGCCCAGCACCCGTCCGTCCAGGTCGGACAGGAGGGCCGCGACCCGGTGGGCGCCGATCTCCAGGCCCAGCAGATGCCCGGCCTCGGCCCGGAACCGGAACCGGCGGGCGGGCCGCCCCTGGCGGCGCGCGGTGCCCTCCTCGGCCGCCTTCTCGACCACGAGCCCCGCCTCGATGAGCCCTTCCACGACCCCCTCGACGGTCGGCCGGGACAGTCCGGTGACCCGGGTGATCTCGGTGAGCGTCGCGCAGTCCGCAGCACGCAGCGCGTGCAGCACCACCGCGGAGTTGATCCTTCGCAGCAGCGAGGGATCGCCACCGGTCAGCTGCCCCACCGTCCGTCCTCCCAGCTCGCGGGCGTGTTGGGGCGGATCGTACTCGGCCCGCTCCACCCCGGCGAGAGCCGGGCTCCGCCGACCCGGCGGTCCGCGTGGATCAGCCCGGCGCGCCGGATGTGGATCAGCCCGGCGCGACGAACCCCGACTCGTAGGCGGCGATCACCGCCTGGGTGCGGTCGCGCGCCCCGAGCTTGGCCAGCACGGCACTCACGTGCGACTTGACCGTCTCCGTCCCGACGACCAGCCGGGCAGCGATCTCCGCGTTCGACAGCCCCCGCGCCATGAGCCGCAGCACCTCCGCCTCCCGCTCCGTCAGCCCGGCCTCCGACAGCGGGGCACGGGCCGCGCGGCCGCCGTCGCCGTACCGGGCGGCGAGCCGGCGTACGGACGCGGGGAACAGCAGCGACTCGCCCTCCGCCACCAGCCGCACCGCATGGACGATCTCGGCCGGCCGGGCCCGCTTCAACAGGAACCCGTCGGCACCCGCGCGCAGCGCCTCGTACACAAACTCGTCGTCCTCGAAGGTGGTCACCACGAGGATCCTGGGCGGCGCGTCGACGGTGCGCAGCACCGCGCGCGTGGCCTCGATCCCGTCCATCAGCGGCATGCGGACGTCCATCGCGACCACGTCCGGGCGCAGTTGGCGCACCAGCGGGATGACCGCCGCACCGTCGGCCGCCTCGCCCACCACCTCGATGTCGGGCTGCGCCTCCAGCACGGCCCGAAGACCCGCACGGACCAGGGGTTCGTCGTCGACGAGGAGAACGGTGACCGGCATCCGGCCAGCGTAGATCAGCCGAGCGGCAGCTCCGCGCGCACCTGCCACTCGTCCTCGTCCGGTCCGGTACGAGCACTGCCCCCGAGCAGCGCCGCCCGCTCCCGTATGCCACGCAGCCCGCTGCCCCGCCCGGGCCCCGGTATCACGGCCGGAAGCGGATTGCGGACCTCCAGGGCGAGCCTGCCGTCGGCCACCGACACCCGCACGCGCACGGGGACGGCTCCCGCGTGCCGCAGCACATTGGTCAGCGCCTCCTGGAGGATGCGGTACCCCTCCCGCGAGACCGGCCCCGGCACCGTCGCGACGGGACCTGTCACCTCGGCGTCCACCTCGGCGCCGGAGGCGCGCGCGGAGTCCAGGAGGCGGTCGGCGTCGGTGAGCGTCGGCCGGGCGCCGACCGGCCGGTCCGACTCGCGCAGCACCCCAAGGACCCGCTCCAGGTCCGCGAGGGCGGCCCGGCCGGTGTCCTCGATGGCCTCCAGCGCCCGGTCGGTGAACGCCGGATCGCCCGCCGCCCGCGCCGCACCCGCCTGCACCACCGCCACCGTCAGGGCATGCCCGATGGAGTCGTGCAACTCCCGTGCGATGCGGGTGCGTTCGAGAAGCTGCTCGGTGCGCTCCTCCAGGGCGGCCAGTCGCTCGGAGGCGGACGGCCCGAGGAGTCGGCGGGCGCACTCGGTGACCAGTGCGCCGAGTCCGACGACGACCCCGTACAGGGCGAGCAGCGGAAGCGGCACCAGCAGGGCGTACGCCCGCTCCGGCGGCAGCCGGTCCAGCAGCGGAACACCGGAAGGCGCCTGTCCCCACCCGCACTTCGCCAGCTCGTAGGTGATGATCGGCAGCCACACCGTGGCGAACATGGCCGCCGCTCCGAGGGCCATCCGCAGCTCCAGCCACAGGACCGTGCGCAGCCGGTCCCGCCAGGTCACCGACGGTGTCACGGAGATGCCCGGCTCCTCCTCGCCGGGCGTCAGCAGCAGCCGCGCCTGAACGCCCTCGCCCATCCGCACGGCGGGCACGAGACCGACCGGGGCGAGCAGGAGCGCGGGCATCCAGGGAGTCGACATGTCGATGAACAGCCACATGCTGACGATCAGCATGGGCACCCACAGATGCAGCAGGCGCGTGTACGTCGTCCCGCGCAGCAGCGGGCGCAGGAATCGGGCCATGGGGACATCGTCGCAGGCGGCACCGACAACGGACCTCCCCCGCACGGGGGAGACGATCTCCACCCGCGGGGGAGGAACCGAGCCGCGCGCCCGGCCAGGCTGATGCCATGACCAGCATCGACATACGAGACCTCACCAAGGAGTACGGCACCCGGCGGGCCGTGGACCACCTCACCTTCAGCGTCCGCCCCGGCCGCGTCACCGGCTTCCTCGGCCCCAACGGCGCCGGGAAGTCCACCACCATGCGGCTCGTCCTCGGTCTCGACCGGCCGACCTCCGGCACCGCCACTCTCGGCGGCCAGGTGTACGCCGAACTCCGCGAGCCCCTGCGCCGGGTGGGCGCCCTGCTGGATGCGCGGGCCGCGCACGGCTCCCGCACCGCGCACGATCATCTGCGGGCCCTGGCGGCGAGCAACCGCATCCCCGTCCGCCGGGTCGACGGCATCCTGGAGGAGACCGGACTCGCCGCGGTGGCCCGGCGCCGGGTGAATACGTACTCCCTCGGCATGCGCCAGCGGCTCGGCATCGCCGCCGCGCTCCTCGGCGACCCCGAGGTGATCCTGCTGGACGAACCCGCCAACGGCCTCGACCCCGAAGGCATCGTCTGGATCCGCACGCTGCTGCGCCGGCTCGCAGCGGAGGGCCGTACGGTCCTGGTCTCCAGCCATCTGATGAACGAGACCGCCGCCTTCGCCGACCACCTCGTGATCCTCGGCCGCGGCCGCCTTCTCGCCGACACCCCCGTCCAGGACTTCATCCACGCGCGCGTGCGGCCCCAGGTCAGGATCCGCACCACCGACGCCGCCGCGCTCGGCGACCTGCTCGCCCGCCACGGCCACGACGCCTCCCGGGACGAGGACGGGACGTGGACCGTACGGCACGCGCCCGCGGACGACCTCGGCCGCCTCATGTCCGAGGCAGGCGTCCCCGTACTGGAACTGGCCGTCCAGGAGGCCACCTTGGAGCAGGCCTATCTCGATCTGACCGCAGCCGAAGCCGAGTTCACCGCCCAGCCCCAGGAGGCCTGACCATGCCGTTCGCCCCCGTCCTGCACGCCGAGTGGATCAAGATCCGGACGCTGCGCTCGCTCGTCGGCAGCCTGGCCGCGATCCTCGTCGCCACCTCCGCGTTCTCCGCGCTCGCCGCCGCCGACGCCGACGCCGACGGCACGGACCCGCTGTTCTCGGCGTTCTTCGGCGTCAGCTTCGGGCAGATCGCCGCGATCGCGTTCGGTACGACGGCCCTGTCGTCGGAGTTCCGCGGCGGCGCGCTGCGACTGACACTGGCGGCCGTCCCCGACCGGCGGCGGTGGTTCGCCGCGAAGGCCACGGCGATCGCCCTGCCCGTGCTCGCCGTCGGCCTGCTCACGGGCGTGGTGACGCTGCTGGTGGGCAAGGCCGTCCTCGGAGCCTCCGGTCCGTCCTGGGCCGAGGGACTGCGCGGCGCCGTCGGCTGTGGCCTCCACCTCACGCTGATGGCCCTGTTCGCCGCCGGACTCGCGGCCGTGCTGCGCAGCGGAGTGGCGACCCTCTCCGTCCTGATCCCGTTCCTGCTGATCGTGTCCTTCGTCATCGGCGACCTGTCCGGGGGCGTCGCCGACTTCCTGCCCGACCGGGCGGGCCAAGTGGCCCTGCACAGCACCTGGGACGGCGCCCTCGGCCCCTGGAGCGGGCTCGCGGTGACCGCCCTGTGGACGGCGGCGGCGCTGAGCGCGGGAGCCTGGAGCATCCACCGCCGGGACGCTTGACGGCCCGCCAATTGTCAGTGGGGCCCGCTTTACTGGATCACATGGACATCGCGAACCACCTTGCTGTGATCGACCGGCTGTGCGCCCGGGAGTTCCCCGCGGAGCACGGCAGGACGGACGTCGGCACGGGCGGGCCCGGATATCTCATAGCCGAGTTACAGACCAGCGGCGACTTCTACGAGGACGACGGCACCGAGCGGGAGGAGACACAGGCCCAGTACGAGGCCGACCGGGACGCGCTGGGGGAGCGGCTCGCCGAGCGGTGGGGCCCGGCGGACAGGATCAGCCTGTACAGCGCCTTCCGGCAGAGCATGGAGGGGGAGGAGCCGGCGGAGCCCTGGGGCACGCTCGCCTCGCACGTGCCCGACGTGCAGCTGTGGCGCACGGAGTCGGGCCGCTGGGCCGCCCTGGGCGTGTCCCAGTGGGACGGCGAACTGCCCTTCCAGCTGCTGGCGGTGATCACCGAGACCGACCCGCCCTGACCCGTCAGGCCTGCGCCGCCTCCCGCAGCCGTGCGAACTCCTCCGCCATCGTCGCCGCCGTCCAGTGCGCGTTCAGCCCGCTGGGATTGGGCAGCACCCACACCCGCGCGTCCCCGATGGTCCGCTCCTGCGGCCCCACTCGAGCCGTGCGGTCGCCGAAGGCGGCCCGGTACGCGGTCACCCCGACCACGGCCAGCCACCTCGGCTGCCACCGCGTCACCTTGGCCGTCAGCAGCAGCCCGCCCTCGACGTACTCCTCGGCGGTCAGCTCGTCGGCCCGCGCGGTCGCCCGCGCCACCACGTTGGTGATACCGAGCCCGTACGACAGCAGTTCCCGCTGCTCCGCGGGTTTCATGAGCCTCGGGGTGAAGCCGGACAGATGCAGCACCGGCCAGAAGCGGTTGCCGGGGCGGGCGAAGTGATGGCCCGTGGCGGCCGTCATCAGGCCCGGGTTGATGCCGCAGAACAGCACCTGGAGACCGTCCGCGACCACGTCAGGGACGAGGCGGTCGCGGGCGGCCTCCAGTTCCGCCTGGGTGAAGCGGGTCAGAGGATCGCTCCGGGGGTGTAGCCGGCGGCCTCCGGGCGCTGCTTGGCGATCTCCTCGATCCGGCCGACGACCACACCGACCTGGTCGGCCGCCGCGCCCGTGAAGGACAGCTTGTCGGCCATCAGCGCCGCCAGCTGCTCGCGGTCCAGCGGGAGGCGCTCGTCGGCGGCGAGCTTGTCGAGCAGGTCGTTGCGCTCGGCGCCCTGCTCGCGCATGGCGAGCGCGGTGGCGACGGCGTTCTCCTTGATCGCCTCGTGCGCGACCTCGCGGCCGACACCGGAGCGCACGGCGCCCATGAGCACCTTGGTGGTGGCGAGGAACGGCAGGTAGCGGTCCAGCTCGCGGGCGACGACCGCGGGGAAGGCGCCGAACTCGTCGAGGACGGTCAGGAAGGTCTCCAGCAGGCCGTCAAGCGCGAAGAACGCGTCCGGGAGGGCCACCCGGCGCACCACCGAGCAGGAGACGTCGCCCTCGTTCCACTGGTCGCCCGCCAGCTCGCCGGTCATCGAGGCGTAGCCGCGCAAAATGACCATGAGGCCGTTGACGCGCTCGCAGGAGCGGGTGTTCATCTTGTGCGGCATCGCCGAGGAGCCGACCTGGCCCGGCTTGAAGCCCTCGGTGACCAGCTCGTGCCCGGCCATCAGCCGGATCGTCTTGGCCAGCGAGGACGGCGCCGCCGCCAGCTGCACCAGCGCGGTCACGACCTCGTAGTCCAGCGAGCGCGGGTAGACCTGGCCGACCGAGGTGAACGCCTGCGAGAAGCCCAGGTGGTGGGCGATCCGGTCCTCCAGCTCGGCGAGCTTGCCGGCGTCCCCGCCCAGCAGGTCCAGCATGTCCTGCGCGGTGCCGACCGGCCCCTTGATGCCCCGCAGCGGGTAGCGGCCCAGCAGCTCCTCGACCCGCCGGTACGCCACGAGCAACTCGTCGGCGGCGGTCGCGAAGCGCTTGCCGAGGGTCGTGGCCTGCGCGGCCACGTTGTGCGAGCGGCCGGCCATGACCAGCTCGGCGTACTCGCCCGCCAGCTTGCCGAGGCGCGCCAGGACCGCCACCGTACGGTCGCGCATCAGCTCCAGCGACAGCCGGATCTGCAGCTGCTCGACGTTCTCGGTGAGGTCACGGGAGGTCATGCCCTTGTGCACGTGCTCGTGCCCGGCGAGGTCGTTGAACTCCTCGATCCGGGCCTTCACGTCGTGCCGGGTGACCTTCTCGCGCTCGGCGATCGAGGCCAGGTCGACGGTGTCGAGGACGCGCTCGTAGTCGGCGATCGCCTCGTCCGGCACCTCGATGCCGAGGTCCTTCTGGGCCCGCAGCACGGCGAGCCAGAGCTGCCGCTCCAGCTTCACCTTCTGCTCGGGCGACCAGAGCGTGGCGAGCTCGGTGGAGGCGTAGCGTCCGGCGAGGACGTTCGGGATGCGGGGCTTGGCGGGCGCAGAAGTCACGTGTCCAGATTCTACTGGCGGTTTGTGCAGGCCAGCGCCATGGGGTTGTTCGGCGGAAGCTACGAGAGCTGCGCCACGTCGTCCGTGTCGGCCAGTTCCGCCAGCACATCCGCGTGGCACAGCTGAGGCGCACACCAGCAGGCCAGCGTCTTCCCGCGCAGGTCCGGGACCAGTTCCAGCAGCTCCGGCCGCTCCAGCAGACGGGCCCGGTACATCGCCATCACCTCGGCCCGGGTGCCGTCCCGTTTCTTCTTCGGTGTGTCGTAGGCGAACGGGTTGTACAGGGGGTGCCGGGGCAGGTCCCAGCCTCCCATGGTCCAGCGGCGGCCGACGTAGACCACGTCCGCGGGGGCGTGCTCCAGCCGGGGACCGAACTCGTGGATCCGGCCCCTGACGTTGATCACTCGCGTGGTCATGGCAAAGACGCTACGCCGGGCCCTCGTACGGCAGCAGTTCCGGCCGCTTCGGCGGGCGGCCGTCGCCGGAAGAGCGGCCGGTCAGACGCCGTCCTATCCAGGGCAGCAGGTGCTGCTTGGCGAACCGTGCGTCCGCGGCCCGCCGCGTCACCCAGCCCGGCGGCGCGGCGGCCGGTATCGGCGTGCGCCACTCGGCGTCCTCGGGCTCGTGGCCGAGCGTCTGCCACACCGCCTCGGCGACCCGGCGATGCCCCTCGGCCGTCAGATGCAGCCGGTCCACGTCCCACAACCGCGGGTCGGCCAGCGACGGCGCCCCGTACAGGTCGACCACCAGGGCGCCGTGCCGTGCGGCCAGCTCGTCCACGCAGGCGAACAGCTCCTCCATGCGCGGCCGGAACTGTTCCAGCACCGGGCCCTGCCGGCCGGGGCTGCGCATCAGCACGAGCTGCCCGCAGCTGGGTGCCAGCCGCTCGACCGCCTCGGTCAGCAGGCCCCGTACCCGGCCCATGTCGCACTTGGGCCGCAGCGTGTCGTTGAGCCCGCCGACCAGCGTGATCACATCGGGGTTCATCGCCGCCGCCACGTCCACCTGCTCGTCGACGATCTGTCCGATCAGCTTCCCGCGCACGGCGAGGTTGGCGTACCGGAACCCGGGGGTGCGGGCGGCCATCCGCGCGGCGAGGAGGTCGGCCCAGCCGCGGTAGGAGCCGTCGGGCAGCAGGTCCGACATGCCCTCGGTGAAGGAGTCGCCGACCGCGACCAGGCTGGAGTACGGGGGAGGTGTGGGATTCGTCTGCATGGCGAAAGCGATGGTATCCCGGCTCCATACCCGCCGGTCGGTCGGCCCGGAAACCTCCGGGACCGGTTCAGGCGGGCTGCCCGAACAGCTCCCGCAGGACGTCCTCCATGGTCACCAGCCCGGCCAGCCGCCCGTCGTCGCCCAGCACGCCCGCGAGGTGCGTACGGCTGCCCCGCATCGCGGTGAGCACGTCGTCCAGCGGGGTGCTCTCGCGCACGCGCGCGATGGACCGCATGTCGCGCAGCCGGAACGGCACGTCCCGGGGCGAGGCGTCCAGCGCGTCCTTGACGTGCAGGTAGCCCACGATCCGGCGGCCCTCGTCGACGACCGGGAACCGGGAGAAGCCCGACTCGGCCGACAGCCGTTCCAGCTGCTCCGGCGTGGCGCCCACGCGCGCGTAGACCACCCTTTCCAGTGGTACGACCACGTCCCGCACCGGCCTGCTGCCCAGCTCCAGGGCGTCGTGCAGCCGTTCCTGCGCGCGGTTGTCGATGAGGCCCGCCTGGCTGGCGTCCTTGACGATCTCGGCGAGTTCGGTGTCCGTGAAGGTCGCCGCGACCTCGCCCTTGGCCTCCACCCTGAGCAGCTTCAGCAGCCCGTTCGCGAAGGCGTTGATCGAGAAGATCACCGGGCGCAGCGCCCGGGACAGCGCGACCAGGGGAGGGCCGAGCAGCAGCGCGCTGCGCACCGGCTCGGCGAGCGCGACGTTCTTGGGCACCATCTCGCCCAGCAGCATGTGCAGGTAGGTCGCCAGGGCCAGCGCGATCACGAAGGACACCGCGTGGCCCGCGCTCTTGGACACACCGACCGCGTGGAACACCGGCTCCAGCAGATGCGCGATCGCCGGCTCGGCGACCACACCGAGGACCAGCGTGCACAGCGTGATGCCGAGCTGGGCGGCGGCCAGCAGCGCGGACACGTGCTCCAGACCCCACAGCACGCTCTTCGCGCGCCGGTCGCCCGCCTGGGCGAGCGGCTCGATCTGCGAGCGGCGCACGGAGATCAGCGCGAACTCGGCGCCCACGAAGAAGGCGTTGACGACCAGCGTCGCCAGACCGATCAGCAGCTGAACGGCGGTCATCGCGTCCGCTCCGTCTTCTCGTCGCTCTTCTCGTCGTCCAGGGGCGCGTGCAGCAGCACCCGGGCCGCCCGGCGCCCCGAGGCGTCCACCACGTCCAGTCGCCAGCCGCCGACCTCCACGCTGTCCCCGACCCCGGGTATGCGGCCCAGCTCGGTCGCGACGAGGCCGGCCAGCGTCTCGTACGGCCCCTCGGGCACGCGCAGACCCACGCGCGCGAGCTGGTCCGTGCGGGCGGCGCCGTCCGCGGAGTACAGGGCCCGGCCCTCGTCGTCGGCGCCGGCGGGGGCGAGGTCCGGCGTCTCGTGCGGGTCGTGCTCGTCGCGCACCTCGCCGACGACCTCCTCGACGATGTCCTCCAGCGTCGCCACGCCCGCCGTACCGCCGTACTCGTCGATGACGACGGCCATGGTGCGCTTGCCGGAGAGCCGGTCCAGCAGCCGGTCGACGGTGAGGGACTCCGGCACCAGCAGCGGCTCGCGCATCACCTGGGCGACGGAGCGGCGGGTCCGGTCTTTTGCGGGCAGCGCCAGGACGTCCTTGATGTGGGCGATGCCGACGACCGCGTCGAGGCTGCCGCGGTAGACCGGGAACCGGGACAGGCCCGTGGCCCGGGTCGCGTTCGCCACGTCCTCGCAGGTCGCCAGGGTGTCGAGGGCGACGACCTGGACGCGCGGGGTCATCACGTTCTCCGCGGTCAGGTCGGCCAGGTTCAGCGTCCGCAGGAACAGCTCGGCGGTGTCCGCCTCCAGGGCGCCCGCCTTCGCGGAGTGCCGGGCGAGGGCGGCCAGCTCCTGCGGCCCGCGCGCGGAGGCCAGCTCCTCGGCGGGCTCCAGGCCGAACCGGCGCACCATGTGGTTGGCCGTGTTGTTGAGGTGCGTGATGAAGGGGCGGAAGGCGGCGCTGAACCAGCGCTGCGGAGTGCCCACCCGCTTGGCCACGGCCAGCGGCGAGGAGATCGCCCAGTTCTTGGGCACCAGCTCGCCGACGACCATCAGGAACACCGTGGACAGGGCCGTGCCCAGGACCAGCGCGACCGAACTCGCCGTCGTGGGTGAGAGGCCCAGCGCCTCGAACGGCCCGGCGAGCAGCTTGGCGATCGACGGCTCGGCGAGCATGCCGACCACCAGGTTGGTGACGGTGATGCCGAGCTGGGCGCCGGAGAGCTGGAAGGTCAGGTTCCGCGCGGCCTTCAGGGCACCGGCCGCGCCGCGCTCGCCGCGTTCGGCGGCCCGCTCCAGCTCGCCGCGCTCGACCGTGGTCAGGGAGAACTCGGCCGCCACGAAGGCACCGCAGGCGAGCGAGAGCAGGATCGCCACCAGAAGGAGCAGCACTTCGGTCATCGGGTCACCCCTGTCCCAGGATCGGACAGGGCGGGGTGGAACGCGCGGTGTCGCGGACCGGGAGGATCACCCATGGGCGGACGCTCACCACCTTTCATCGAGGGCCGAGCACTCCCTCAATGGTAAAGGATGGGCAAAAGGTCCTAGTCGGAGAGCGGCTTCACCCAGCGCCGCCACTGCTCCTCGGGTGCGTACCCGGCCGCTCGCCAGGCGTGGTGTGCGCTCTCGTTGCGGACCAGCACCATCGCGTCCCCGCGCCGCCCGCCGAGCCGTACGAACCGTTCCTCCGCGGCTGCCAGCAGTGCCGAGCCGATGCCCTGGCGCCGCCGGTCCGGATGCACTGCGAGCCGGTACAGGTGGCAGCGCCAGCCGTCGAAGCCCGCGATCACCGTGCCGACCAGCTCGCCCTGCTGCTCGGCGAGGATCAGCGCCTCGGGATCCCGGGCGACCAGCCGCTCCACTCCGTCGCGGTCGTCGCTGATGCTGGTGCCCTCGGCGGCCGCCTTCCAGAAGGCCAGGACGGCGTCCAGGTCGGCGGGCCGAGCGGAACGTATACGCAGTTCGATCATGCGATCACCCCATCACATACGGATGCGCCCGCCCCGGAATTTCCGTCATGCGGACTCCTCCCGCAACCGCTCCATCACCGGCGCGAACGCCTCCATGGACGGCTCCAGGACGGTCAGGTACGAGAACCCGAACCGCTCCCGCTGTGCCCGCACCCGCTCGACGACGTCGTCCAGGGGCCCCGCCAGCACGATGGGCAGCGCCAGTGCCTGGTCCAGGGTCAGCCCGGGCTGCCGTTCCAGCAGCGGCTTGAGGACGGGCTCCGGGTCGTCGGTGACGGCCACGAGCTGGATCAGCAGGTTCAGCTCGGCGGGCTCCGCGCGGCCCGCAGCCAGCTTCCGGTAACGGGCCACCCGCTCGTCCAGCTCTTCGGCGGTGAGCGGCGTGAGCGTGCCCGGGGCGGTCCCCGGCCGGGCCCCGGTGAAGGCAGTGATGTCGGCGTGCTCGGCCGTCAGGCGCAGCATCCGGTCACCGTTGGCGCCGATCAGCAGGGGCACCCGGGACTGTGCGGGCCGGGGCTGGAACTCCTCGGAGCCGAGCAGCCGGTCCAGCTCCCGGACCGTGCGCCGCAGGTGGTCCACCCGCTCGCGCGGCGAGCCGTACGGCAGCCCGGCCGTCTCGTGCTCGGCCTGGACGTATCCGGTCCCGAGACCGAGTTCGAGACGGCCGCCGGTCAGCGCGTCCGTGGTCGCGACCTCACGGGCCAGCAGCGCCGGATTCCAGAACCCGGCGTTGAGCACGAACGTGCCGAGCCGGGGCCGCTCGGTCGCCTCGGCGGCCGCCACCAGCGCCGGGAACGGCGCGACCATGCCGAGGTGGTCGGGGACCAGGATCACGTCGTACCCCAGTTCCTCGGCGCGGCGGCACTTGGCCCGCCACTCGGCGGCGGGCGACGGCGTGAGCAGGTTGACTCCGAAGCGGAACGGGCGCGGCATGAACTCTCCTCGACTGCACATGACTTGAGTCTGGATCCGTGATTCCATCACGTCCGCCCCGGTGCCGTCATTCGTGCGCGATCGCCGCCAGCACGTTCATCCGCGACGCCCGCAGCGCCGGCAGCAGGGCGGCCACGATGCCCACCAGCGCCGAGCCGATCACCACCGCGACGATCGTGCCCCAGGGGAACGCGAGCGCGGTCATGCCCTGCAGCGCCAGCACCTGCTGCGTACAAACGCCCCAGACGAGCCCCAGCGCCAGGCCGAGGACCGCGCCGAACACCGCGATCACCACCGACTCCAGCCGGATCATCCGGCGCAGCTGCCGCCGGCTGAGCCCGATCGCGCGCAGCAGTCCGATCTCCCGGGTGCGCTCCACCACCGACAGGGCGAGGGTGTTGACCACGCCGAGCACGGCGATGACGATCGCGAGTCCGAGCAGCGCGTAGACGAGGTACAGCAGCACGGCGATCTGGTCGTGCACGAGCTTCTTGTAGTCGGCCTGGTCGCGGACCTGTACCTGCGGATACGGCTTGAGGGTCCGCTCCAGGCGGGAGCGCAGCAGGTCGGCGCCGGTGCCGGCGGCCCGCTTGACGTAGAGGGCTGCGTCCTGGCCGCCGGGGACGTACTTCTCGGCCGTGCCGATGCCGAAGAACAGCCCGCCCTGCATGCCGAACCCGTCGCCGGTGCCCTGGTCGGTGAGGGCGCCCACCCGCATCTCGGCCCGGTGCCCGCCGGGGAACTCGACGGGCAGGGTGCTGCCCAGGCGCACGCCGTGGTCCTCGGCGAAGTCGGCGTCCATGCCGAGCCCGCCGTCCGCGAGCGCCGCCGCGCTGTTCCCGGCCGTGTAGGTCAGGTGGGCGACGTCGTCGACGTGGGGGTCGTAGCCGGTGGCGGTCGTCTTCACGCGCTCGCCGTCGGGGAGCCGGACGGCCACGGGTGCGAACCGCTGCCGTACGACGAGCCGCACGCCCTCGGTGCCGCGCACCTTGTCGGTGATCTCCTTGGTGAACGGCAGGAAGCTGCCGTTCTGGATGACGAAGTCGGCGCCCAGCGTCTTGTCGATCCGCTGGTCGAACGACGCGGACATCGAGGCGCTCGCCACCGACATCCCGCCGACCAGCGCGAGGCCCACCATCAGCGCGGCCGCGGTGGCGCCGGTGCGGCGCGGATTGCGCAGGGCGTTGCGCTGGCTCATCCGGCCGACCGATCCGAACAGCGCGGGGAAGGCGCCGCCCAGGACACGGATCACAGGGCGCACCAGCAGCGGGCCGGCGATCACGGTCGCGATCAGCGTCAGGACCACGCCGAGGCCCAGCAGGGAGGCCGCGGACGCGGTCTTCGTGGCCGCCGCGCACCCGGCGAGCGCGGCCGCACCGGCCGCCCCGACCACGGATCCGACGATCGCCCGCACTTTCAACGGCTTGCCCACGCCTGCGACTTCGGCATCCACGAGCGCTGCCATCGGCGGAACCGCCGCCGCGCGCCGCGCGGGCAGGTACGCGGCGACGAAGGTGACACCGACCCCGACGGCGTACGCCGCCACGGGTGTCCCCCAGCCGATGACCATCTCCGTGGCCTTGAGATTCATCCCGAACGCGCTCATCAGGCGGATCAGTCCGAACGCCAGCCCTATTCCGGCCGCGAGGCCCAGCGTCGAGCCGGCCACGCCGAGCAGAACCGCCTCCGTGAGCACCGACCGCCGCACCTGCCGCCGGTCGGCGCCGAGTGCCCGCAGCAGGCCCAGTTCGCGGGTGCGCTGGGCGATGAGCATGGAGAAGGTGTTGACGATCAGGAAGACGCCCACGAGCACGGCGATGCCGGCGAACCCCAGCATCACGTACTTGATGACGTCCAGGAAACCGCCGAGGGTGGCCGCGGCCGACTTGGCCTGTTCCCCGGCGGTCTTCAGGTCGTACGTGCCGGTGCCGATCGCCTTGCCGACGCGGCGCTTGAGTTCCGCGTCCGTCACGCCCTTGGCCGCGTCCACGGAGATGCTGGTGGCCCGGTCGGCGGAGCCGAGCAGCTCACGGGCGGCCACCGCGGGGTCCAGGAAGACCAGGGCCGCGCCCGGGTTGGTGGTGGTGAACGTGGCGATGCCGACGACCCGGACCCGGAAGGTGCCCGGCTGTGCCTGCACCGTCAGCGGGTCGCCGATCCGTACGTGCTTCTTGTCCGCGGTGTCCGCGTCGAGCAGCGCCTCGCCCGCACCGCGCGGGGCATGACCGGAGGTCAGTTTCACCGGGCTGCGGTGGGTGACGTACCAGGAGGTGGCGATGGTCGGGGCGCCGGTGGTCGGGCCGACGGACTTGTCGTGGCTGTCGACCACCACCACGTTCTCCACCGACACGTCCGCATGCGCCGCCGCGACTCCCTCGACCTTCGCCACCCGGTCCGTGAGCGCCGCGGGGACGGTCTGGACCGCGCCGGCGGTCCTCGGGGACCTCAGGTCCTGCTTCGGCTCGAGCGTCACATCGGCGGAGGTCGAGGCGAACAGCCGGTCGAAGGTGCGGGTGACGGTGTCGGAGAAGATCAGGCTGCCCGCGACGAACGCCACGGACAGCACGACGGCCAGCGCGGACAGCGCCAGCCGGCCCTTGTGCGCGAGGAAACTCCGCAAGGTCGCCTTGAGCACGGGGTCAGCCCTCCTGGGCGGTGCTGTCGTCGCCGAGCCGTCCCCGCACCACGTCGAACGCCTTCATGCGCTCCAGCACGGCGTCCGCCGTCGGCTGCTCCATCCGGTCCACGATCCGCCCGTCGCCGAGGAAGAGCACCAGGTCGGAGTGGGCGGCCGCGCCCGGGTCGTGGGTGACCATCACGACGCTCTGCCCGAGGTCGTCCACGGCCCTGCGCAGAAAGCCCAGCACCTCGAGCCCGGCCCGCGAGTCCAGATTGCCGGTCGGCTCGTCGGCGAAGATCAGCTCGGGCCGGGAGGCCAGCGCCCGGGCGCAGGCGACCCGCTGCTGCTGACCGCCCGAGAGCTGGGAGGGGCGGTGCGTCAGGCGCCCGCGCAGCCCGAGCGTGTCGATGACCTGGTCCAGCCATGTCTCGTCGGGCCTGCGGCCCGCGATGTCCATGGGCAGCGTGATGTTCTCGGCCGCGGTCAGTGTCGGGATGAGGTTGAACGACTGGAACATGAACCCGATCCGGTCCCGCCGCAGCCGGGTCAGCTCCCGGTCCTTCAGGCCCGTGATCTCCGTGTCGCCGAGCCAGACCTGCCCGGCCGAGACGCTGTCCAGGCCGGCCAGGCAGTGCATCAGGGTGGACTTCCCCGAGCCCGAGGGGCCCATCACGGCGGTGAAGCGACCGCGCGCGATGTCCACGTCCACCGAGTCCAGGGCGAGCACCGTCGTCTCGCCCGAGCCGTAGGCCTTGGTCAGCCCGCGGGCGCGGGCCGCGATCGAGCCGTCCCGCGCCCGGCCCGGCGCGTGCTCGGCAGCAGGTGTGGACAAGACCGCCTCCCGGTCGTCGACTCCCTCGTACCGGCCGAGCCTAGTGTGACCCGTCCCACAGCCGGAATCCCTACGGGCTCCCACGCCGAGAGACTCTCCATACGGGGGGCCGGTCACCCTTGCCGTGCTAGCACCCCGGCGCTAGCGTCGAAGCATGGCGAAGACCCAGCTGAACGTGCGCGTGGACGAGGGCACCGCCCGCGCGGCCCGCGAGCGCGCCCTGGCCCGCGGCATGAGCGTCAACCGCTACATAGAAGAGCTGGTCAGACAGGACACCGGGGAGGCCGGCCGCACCTTCGTGGACGCCGCCGCCGACTTCATGAAGCAGTACGAGTCCGTGTTCGCCGAGGAGTTCGGCGAGGCACGCGGCACCGACTCCGGCGAAGCCCGCAGCTGATCCCTTGAACGAGCTCAGCATCGACCTCGCCTGGCTGCTCATGCTCGCCGAACAGAAGACGCCGGGGGACCCCGAGGTCGTCGACTGGGGCGCCCTGGTCGCCGCCGTCGCCCGCCACCGGGCCGAGATATTCGGCGTGCCCGTCTACGACACCCCGCAGGCCCGCGCCGCAGCCCTGCTCCAGCTGCTCATCCATGTGCCGGCGCTGGAGCGCTCCAACGCCCTGTTCGCCTCGGCCGTCGCCTACGCCTATCTGGTCGCCAGCGGTCTGAAGGTGGTCACCTCGCCCGAGCAGGTCCGCGATCTGGCCCGGCTGGTGAAGAGCGGCGAGGCGGACATCGACGACATCGCCCGGGAGCTGCGCCGCTGGAGCCTGTGACGAGCGGCGGCCCGGACCGCCGGATCACCGCTCGGCCGGCTCGCCGGGCCGCCAGGCGGTGCCCAGCGCACCGTACGAGGTGGGCAGCTTCGGCCCCCGGTCCGGCAGCAGCACCCGCCGGTACGGGCCGAGTTCGAACCCTGCCTCACGCAGCGCGGCGACCGGGTCCCGGGCGACGTGGCAGCCGCCGTTCAGCGCGGGCCAGAGCGTCCGGTCCAGGGCGCGCTGGGTCAGCGTCATCACCCGGCCGCCGCCCCGGCCGTGCTCGAGGAACCGCACCTCGCCGCCCGGCCTGAGCACCCGCCGTACCTCGCCCAGCGCCCGAGGCACGTCCCGCACGCTGCACAGCACCAGCGACAGCACGACGGCATCGAAGGCCTCGCTCTTCACCGGCAGCGCCTCGGCCGCCCCCGGCACCACATCGACCGGCACCTGCGCGCGCAGGGCCGACTCCAGGGCCAACTTCCTGAGCAGCGGCTCCGGTTCGATCGCGACGACCTCCGCGACGGTCCCCGGATAGTGCCCGAAGTTCAGCCCGTTTCCGGCGCCGATCTCGATCACCCGCCCCGAGAGCCCGGCGAGCAGCCGCTCGCGCGTCCCGGCCATCCCGAGCCGGGTCTCGGCGGCCACACTGAGCCGGGCGTAGCAGCGGGCGAAGAGCGGGTGGTGGACGGGGCTGCGCGCCACCGTGGCGGAACCGGTCGACAACAACCGCATGGCAACCTCCCGGAAGGGTCGGGCCTAA
>NZ_KQ948037.1 GCF_001513965.1 Streptomyces cellostaticus
TTTTTTTTCGTCCTCGCACCTGCCGCAAACTTGCACCTGCCACAAACACGCCGAGGGCCGGAATCCATCTCTGGATTCCGGCCCTCGGCCTTCAGTAGCGGGGACAGGATTTGAACCTGCGACCTCTGGGTTATGAGCCCAGCGAGCTACCGAGCTGCTCCACCCCGCGTCGGTGAACACGACATTACGCGAGGGAAGCCCACGGAAGCAAATCCATGGGGGACGAGGTGGCCGGGGTCACTTTGCCTCACGCCGACAGTTCTTCCCGCAACGCATCCCGCAACCGCCCCGCCCGCTCGGCGACCTCGGCGGGCCCGAGCGCCACCGCCCGGTCCGCCCACTTCTGCCCCTCCGCCAGCTCTCCGCGACGCGCGTAGACGAGGGCCAGCCGAAGAGCCGCCCGCCCATGCCCCGCGTCAGCGGCGCGCGTCCACCACACGGCCGCCTCCGGCTCGCTCCCCTCCCGGGCGAGCAGCAGCCCCAGATTGAACGCTCCGTTGCGCGACCCGGCCTCGGCCGCCGCCCGGTACCACCGCGCCGCCTCGACCACGTCACCCCGGGCCGCCGCGAGCATGCCCACCCGGACCTGTGCGCGCCGGTGTCCTTGGGTGGCGGCCCGCTCGTACCACTCCTCGCACTCGGTCTTCTCGTGCACGATCTCGCCCAGCTCGTGCGCGGGCTCCGGCGGCCTGCGCGCGTCCAGCACGGCGGCCAGCCGGTACGCGGCCTCCGCGCTCCCGCCGCCCGCGGCGCACCGCAGGTGCCGTTCGGCCTCCTGCTCGTCCCCCTCACGCAGCCGGGCCATGCCGACCTGGAGCGCGGCCTCGGTGTGCCCGGCGGCGGCCGCCCGCTCGTACCACCGCAGAGCGACCGGCTCCTCGCCGCGCCCGGCGTGCAGGATCCCGAGGTTGAATGCCGCGTCCACGCTCCCGGCCTCGGCCGCCTTGGAGAACCACGGCTCGGCCCCGGTCGTGTCGCCGCCCTGGAGCAGCAGGATGGCCAGCGCGTTCGCCGCCTCCCGGTGCCCGGCGTACGCGGCGCGCCGGTACCACTGCTCGGCCTGCGCGGTCCGGCCCTGCTCGGCGCAGAGCAGCCCGAGGTTGTAGGCCCCGTTGTCGTCCCCGGCGTCCAGTGCCGCCCGGTACCAGCGCTCGGCGGTCTGCGTCTCCCCGCGCTCGGCGTGCAGCGCGCCCAGCGCGTTGGCCGCGTTGCCGTCGCCGTCCTGCGCGGCCCGAAGCCACCACACGGACGCGCTGTCGGTGTCCCCGGCGTCCCGCAGCAGGAATCCGAGCGCGCAGGCGGCGCGTGGCTCGCCGTCCTTGGCGGAGGTCAGGTACCAGCGGCCGGCCTCCTTCAGGTCCCCGCGCTTCTCCAGGATCGCCCCGAGGTGCAGCGCGGCGCGCCGGTGGCCGCGCGCGGCGGCCTGCCGGTACCACTGCTCGATCTCCTCGACAGCGTTGTCAGCCCCGGCCTCGTCCTCGCGCGGCGCCCTGCGGTCGAGCGCGCGCGCCAGCCGGTAGGCGGCCTCGCGGTGTCCGCGTTCGGCGGCGGCCCGCATCCAGTGCTCTGCGCCGGCATCCCCGCGGTGCTCCAGCAGGTCGGCGAGCGCGTAGGCGCCCAGCGCATGGCCCTGCTCGGCGGACTGGCGCAGCCAGTACTCGGCGGCGGGTTCGTCCCCGCGCTCGCGGTGGTGCCGGCCCAGCGCGTGCGCGGCGGCGGCCGAGCCGGCGACGGCGGCGATCCGCCACCAGCCGGCGGCCTCATCGGCGTAGCCGCGCTGGTGGAGGAGGACGCCCAGGTTGTTGGCGGCGGCCCGGTCTCCGGCCGCGGTGGCGGCCCGCAGATGGGGTTCGGCTCCGTCGAGGTCGCCGCGGCGCAGCAGCAGGGCTCCGAGGACGCTGGTGGCCTCGGTGTCGCCGTTCTGCGCGGCGAGCGCGAGGCGTACCTCGTCGGCGGCTTCCCCCATGTCGCCCATCTCGTCCCGCGTCGGCTCCTCGACCGAAGGCTGCACAAATCGCCCTGTCTCGAACAGAGTTGCCTTGTCCCCCATAACGTCCATCGTCGCACCACCTACAACCTGGGTACACCCGGTATACCGCAGCCCGTGAGGTCACTTCAGCGTTTTGTCGACATGCCCACAGAGAGATAAGTCAAACACAGTTCGCCCAACTCCCCACGGCGGCGTGGCCGTCCCTCCTGTCTGCACATGAGTTCGCACATCACGAAGGCCCGGATCCCTGTCAGGATCCGGGCCTTCGACTTCAGTAGCGGGGACAGGATTTGAACCTGCGACCTCTGGGTTATGAGCCCAGCGAGCTACCGAGCTGCTCCACCCCGCGCCGTTGCCTGGTAACAGTACCACGGCGCGGGGCGGCCTTGATCAACTCTTCTTCGTATTGCCTGTCCTGTGGGCCGTACTGCCTGTCTCGTCGGCCTTGGACTGTGCATCCTCGGCCCGCTTCAGCGCGTCCTGCAGGTCCTTCTGCGCCTTGGCGTACGCGTCCCAGTCCGGCCCCTCCTTCAGGGCCTGCTGTCCGGCGGCGAAGGCCTTCTGCGCGTCTTCCAGTGCCTGCTTGACCGTCGGATTGCCGGAGCTGGGCGGTTGGGCGGTGCCGGTGTCCGGCGGGGTGGTGGCCTTCACCCCGAACACCTTGTTGAGCGCCTCGTCCAGGGTGTCCTCGAAGGCGGTCTTGCCCTCGTAGGTGACCAACACCTTGCGCAGCAAGGGGTACTTGAGTTCACCGCCGCGGACGTAGACGGGCTCCGCATACAGCAGGCCTCCGTCCAGCGGCACGGTCAGCAGGTTGCCGTACTCGACCTTGGAATGGCCTCTGCTCAGGAGACTGATGGTCTCGGCGATGTCAGCCTGGGAGTTGAACTGGCTCTGGACCTGCTTGGGTCCGTCGACCGTGGTGCTCGTCGGCAGTTTCAGGACTCTGATCTTGCCGTAGTCGCTCGCGCGCGGATCGGAGTCGACCGCCATGAAGGCGCTCAGGTTGTCCCGCCCGTTCGGCGTGAACGTCGTCGTCAGCGAGAACGCCTGCGCACTCTGGTCCGGCATCTTCATGCTCAGGTAGTACGGCGGTACCGCACTGCCGGAGTCGTTGGTCGGGTCGTCCGGGACCTGCCACACCTCGCTGCCGCTGAGGAAGGTCTGCGCGTCCGTCACGTGGTAGCGGGTGAGCAGCTCGCGCTGGACCTTGAACAGGTCCTGCGGGTAGCGCAGATGGGCCAGCAGGGACGGAGAGATGGCGCTGCGGGACTTGACCGTGCCGGGGAAGGCCTTCATCCAGGTCTTCAGCACCGGGTCCTTGGTGTCCCACTGATAGAGCTTGACCTCGCCGGTGTACGCGTCGACGGTCGCCTTCACCGAGTTGCGGATGTAGTTGACCTGGTTCTGCTGGGCCACCACGGTGCGCGAGTTGTTGGTGGCGTTCAGCGAGTCGGCCGTCGTGTCGCCGAGGGTCGTACGGGAGGCGTACGGGTAGCCGTTCGTCGTCGTGTACGCGTCGACGATCCACTGGATGTGGCCGTCCACCACCGCCGGGTAGGCGTCGCCGTCGATGGTCAGCCAGGGGGCGACCGCCTCGACGCGCTCCTTGGGCGTGCGGTTGTACAGGATCCGTGAGCCCTTGCCGATCGCGCCGGAGTAGAGGATCTGCGGCTCGTTGAACGCCACCGCGTATGCGGCCCGGTTGATCGGGTTGTCGAGGTTGACCCCGCTCTTGCCCGTGTAGCTGGTGGTCTTCTCGCCCTGGTCGTCGGAGTAGTCGATCTCCTTCTGGGGACCGCCGACGATCGAGTACGTGCTGGTCTTCTCTCCGTAGTAGATCCGCTGCTCGTACGTGCCCAGGTCGCCCTTGGACGGCAGGTTCTTCTCGGTGAAGACCGGGTGGCCCTCGTCGGCCTCGGTGCCCTTGGCGGCGACCACGCCGAAGCCGTGCGTGTAGCGGAAGTGGTCGTTGATCCAGTTGTTCTTCGGGATGCCGTCCAGGTTCAGCTCGCGCAGACCGAGGACGGTGTCCTGGTCCTTGCCGTCCTTGGCGTACCGGTCGACGTCGAGGTTGGTCGGGAACCCGTAGTAGTTCCGGATCTGCTGGAGCTGCTGGAACGTCGGCGAGACGACGTTCGGGTCCAGGATGCGGATGCTGGCCGTGTCGTCGACCTGGTCGCGCAGCTTGGTCTTGTCCGCGGTGGCGGACTTGCCCGCGTACTCGGTGACCTTGGTGTCGTCGATGCCGTACGCCTCGCGGGTCGCCTTGAGGTTCTTCTGGACGTACGGGGCTTCCTTGGCCTGCTCGTTGGGCTGCACCTGGAACTTCTGCACGATGGCCGGGTACAGGCCGCCGATCAGGATCGCGGACAGCACCATCAGGCCGAAGCCGATGACGGGCAGCTGCCAGGTGCGCCGCCACAGGGTGGCGAAGAACAGCAGCGCGCAGATGACGGCGATGCAGAACAGGATCGTCTTGGCCGGCAGATAGGCGTTGGCGTCGACGTAACGCAGGCCGGTCCAGTTGCCGGTCGCCTTGAAGTCGCTGGACTTGACGGCGAGGCCGTACCGGTCGAGCCAGTAGGCGACCGCCTTCAGCGCGACGAAGATCCCGAGGAGCACGGACAGGTGCCCGGTCGCGGCGGCGGTGGCGCGCGCACCCGGGCTGGTGACACGCAGCCCGCCGTACAGGTAGTGGGTGAGCGCGGCGGCGATCAGGCACAGGATCGCGGTGGCGAAGCCGAAGCCCAGCAGGAACCGGTACCAGGGCAGGTCGAAGGCGTAGAAGGAGACGTCGAGGTGGAACTGCGGGTCCTTCTGGTGGAAGGGCACGCCGTTGACCCACATCAGCCAGGTGCGCCACTGGCTGGACGCCGAGGCACCCGCGATCAGGCCGACGAGGGAGGTGACGGCGAGCAGCAGCCACGTCTTGTACGGCGCGATGCCCATCCGGTAGCGGTCCAGGCTCTGCTGCTCCATGGACATGGCGCTCAGCGGGGGCCGCAGCCGGTGCGCGAGCCAGATGTTGAAGCCCACGGCGAGAGCCATCAGCAGGCCGAAGACGAAGAACAGCCCGATCTTGGTCGACAGGGTGGTGGTGAACACGGACGAGTAGTGCACCGACCGGTACCACAGCCAGTCCGTCCAGAAGCCCGCGAACATGGTGAACGCCATACCGAGGACGGCGAGGACGCCCAGGGTCATGAGGAAGGTCCGGGCGCGCCGGGACGGGCGGCCCGCTCTGATCCGCGGCCCCGTCGGGCCTCCGCCGCGGTCCGGCATCTGGAAAGCCAAGGTGCGCCCCTCGAAGTTCGCTGTCGATCCGTCAGGCCCTCGTGTTCGCGGGCCCGCCGTGGCCCCCCGTGATCGCGGGCCCACACCTATGCAACTTACTGACGGTTTACTCGGTTCCCGATTCCGGCCGGGAACGAGGCAGGATTGTGACCATGTCCAACACTCCCATGGCGGCGAGCCCGCTCACCCGGGCCGTACTCGAGATCGACGAGTACGCCTCCGGCCTCGGCTGGGACCAGCCCGCTCGCCTCTTCGCCCTCGTAGACACCGCACGGCTGCGGGCTCAGGAACCCTCGCTCGCCGCCCAGCTCGGCCTGGAGGACGAGCCCGAGACCACCGGTCTCACCCCGATCGAGCAGGACGAGGTCCCGACGGGCAAGCCGCTCGACGAGTTCCTCGGCACCATCGCCTGGCCCGATGCGGTGGTCGGCTGCGCGCTCACGGTGGAGCGCATGATGCTGCCCCCGTCGGCCGAGGCGCAGGTCCCGCAGGGCCTGAGCGAGGCCAAGCTGGCCAAGTGGGTGGCGGACCACCCCGAGCGCCAGGAGGTCCGTATGACGGTCGCGGTCCTGCGTGACGGCAGCCGCGAGTCGGCGCTGCGCCTGCGCGAGAAGGACTCCCCGACGGAGGTCCTGACCGGCCCTGACCTGGTACCGGGTCTGGCGGAGGCCCTGAAGGCGACGTTCGAGGACTGACCGTCCGCTGTACGGCGATGGGGGCGCCCCCGGCTTCGAGGGGCGCCCCCAGCCGCGTACCGGGGCCTGCCGGTCAGCCCTTGGTGGTGCACTTCGGCAGATCGGCGGTGTCTCCGCTGCGGATGTCCTTGAGGGCACCGAGGGCGTCGCCGATGGTCTTGACCTTGACCAGGGTGAGCCCGCTCGGGGTGTCCTTGGCGGCGGCCGCGCAGTTGTCTGCGGGCGTCAGGAAGTACTGGGCACCCTTGCTGCGCGCGCCGACGGTCTTCATCTCGATGCCGCCGATCGGCCCGACCGTGCCGTTGTCGTCGATGGTGCCGGTTCCGGCGACGAACTTGCCGCCGGTGAGGTTCCCCGGGGTGAGCTTGTCGTAGATGCCGAGCGCGAACATCAGACCGGCGCTGGGGCCGCCGACGTCGGCGAGCTTGATGTCGATGCTGAACGGGAAGGTGTGATCGGTCCCGGCGGAGATCCCGACGATGGCCCGCTTGGCGGCGGTGTCGTCGGAGGTCTTGGTCGTGAGGGTGACGTTCTGCGTCTTGGTCGCCGTCTTGTGCTCCTTCTCGGCGGCGGCCTGCTCCTTGGCGGGGACGACGGTGAAGACGACGTCCTGCCCCGGCTTGTGCTTGGTGACGAGCTTGGCGACATCGGACGGCTGCTTGACCGCCGCACCGTCCACGGCCTTGATCACATCGCCGGCGTGCAGCCTGCCCTCGGCCGGGGAGTTCTTGACGACGGTGGAGACGATCACCCAGGACTTCACCGGGACGCCCAGCTCCTTCAGGGCGGCGACCTTGGCGCTCTCCTGGGACTGGCTGAACTCCTCGGCGTTCTCCTGGGTGGACTGCTCCTCCGTCTTGCCGTCCGGGTAGAGGGTGTCGTGGGGCACGATCTTGCTGTCGTGCGCCAGCCAGCCGTAGACGGCCTCGACCAGGTTCATCCGGAAGTCGGCGCTGGTGACGCGGACGGTCGTCATGTTCAGATGCCCGTCCGCCGGGTAGGTCTTGTGCCCCGAGATCTGCAGCACCGGCTCGCCCTCGTGCTCCCCCAGTGTGTTCACGGTCGGCCCCGGGGACATCTCCGAGTACGGCACGGGGATGAGCACTCCCGCGCACAGGAGCGCGATCAGCATCAGGGTGGAGGCGAGCATCGTCGCGGTGCGGCGTGGCATGCCACGACAGTACGGGACGCCTCTGTCAGCGCACCGTCAGGGCACCCCGTCCTCAGGCGCCGCGCGCACCCGGGTGGGACTTCTCCATGGCCTCGCGGAACCGCGCGTACCCGTCCAGTTCGGGACCGTCGCTGCGCGCCTTGCGTGTCCGGTTGGCCCAGCTGCCCCACAGACCAGCACCGACCGCGGCGATCAGCGGTATCAGCAACCAGGCAAGCACCGCCATGCCGACCTCCCAACCCCATGAGTGTCCGCAACTGACTGATCAGCAGATTAACCATCCGCACTGACAACGCTCACGCCAGGGGGGCGGTTACGCAACCGGAGGGGGTGATAGGCCGAAGGTGAACGAAGGTACGACTGATGTCAGCAGGCGCCGACCCACTCCTCGGTCCCGTCCGAGAACTTCTGGTGCTTCCAGATGGGCACTTCGTGCTTCAGGTCGTCGATGAGCTTGCGGCACGCCTCGAAGGCCTCGCCGCGGTGGGGACACGACACGCCGACGACGACAGCGAGGTCGCCGACCCTGAGGTCGCCCACGCGGTGGACGGCGGCCAGCGCCCGCACCGGATACTCGGCGACGACCTTCTCGGCGATCCGCCGCATCTCGGCCTCGGCGCTGGGATGACAGGAGTACCCGAGCGCATCGACGTCGGCACCTGAGTCATGGTTCCGCACGGTCCCCACGAACAGCGCGACACCACCGGCGGCGTCGTCCCCGACGGCTTGGAACACCTCGTCCACGGACAGCGCGCTCTCCCGGATACCGATCAGCTTGATGGGATCCTGCGCCGCCTGCTCACCGGGGTGATCGTTCGTGGGTGCCATGCCCCCATGGTGCCGCACACCTCCGACATCCCGGAATACAACTTTCACCAGGCACACACGCGGGGAGGTTTGGAGTCTCCTACAGTCACTTTTCGACCGGCCGAGCCAGGCGTCCAGGGGGCGGGCCCTTGCCTCACAGCCGCCGCCGGGCCTTCCGAGCCCGCCGTACGACAGCGGCAGCGCCCAGCAGCGCCACCGTCGCCCCCGCCGCTCCGGCCGCCGTCGCGTCCTTCCGTCCCAGCCGACGCCCGGCAACCGTGTGCCGCCCGGAGACCTCCTCCAGCAGCTCGGCCAGCACCTCCTCGTTGGTCCACCCCGGCCGCCACCCGGCGTCATGCAGCCGGCTCCCGCTGACCACCCAGGGATACATCGTGTAGGCCAGATCACCCGCCGGCGACGGAGTGAGGCCGATCCGGTGGAGCCGAGCAGCGGCGCCCAGCGCGACCGCCGAGGGCAGCTCCATCCGCCGGATCCCGCTCAGCTCCTCGACCTCCTCCTGCTCCAGCCAGCCGTCACAGCCCACGGCCAGCTCCCCGTCGACCTTCTCCAGGACGGCGTACTCCAGAGCACTGCACAGGTCCTCGACGTGACAGAACTGCCAGGCCGGCCGCGACCCGGCGACCACCAGCAGCCGAGGCGACTCGAAGTACCTGGTCAGCGCGGTGTCCGTACCGCCGACCAGCACGGCCGGCCGCACCACGGTGACGTTCAGCCCCGGATGCGCCCGCGGAGCGCGCCGCGCCAGCCGCTCGATCTCCAGCAGATCCCCGACCCCGGTGGCCTCGGCCGTGGCCCGCAGCTCCGCGTCCTCCGACAGGGGCAGCTCGTTGTCCGGCAGCGCCCCGTAGACCATCGCCGACGTGCACAGCACGACCCGGTGCACCCCGGCCGCCGCCGCGGCGGTCAGCACGGTCTGCGTCCCCCGGACGTTGTAAGCGGTGCGCGCGGCGGCGTCGCTGCCGAGGTCCAGGTCGAGGGCCAGATGCACCACCACGTCCGCGCCCCGCAGCTTGTCCGCGATCGCCGGGTCGCGCACGTCGAGGATGTGCCACTGCGCATCCGCGCACTCCCCGCGCCGCTCGTCGATGGCGACGACCTGCTTGATCTCCTCGCAGGCGGCGAGCCGCTCGGTGAGCAGGGCACCGACCCCGGTGGCGGCGCCGGTGACCGCGACGACGGGCCCGCGCACGGCGGGAGGGGTGGAAAGGTTTCGCGCTGCGCGAACCTGCGGATCTGGGGAACTCACCGGGCGTCTCCAGCGGTTGTCTTCAGTACGAGCGCGAGTGACGCGTACGTACCAGGTGCATCCATCCTGCCGCAGCCCTTGCGTCGGCGAAGCACTGAGGCCCGATCGGGTTCGGGTGTCTACGCTGGGTGGTGATGTCGGGCAGCCGCGCCACCGGAGCGAATCCGGTGGCCTTACCAGCCGAGGAATCCCGTGAGTGACACCCCATTCGGATTCGGCCTTCCGCCGGAGGAGCCGGAAGACGGCGACGAGGGCAAGAAGAAGGACCAGCAGAGCGGTGGTGGGCAGGGACCGGCCAACCCGTTCGGTTTCGGCGGCCTGCCCGGAGCCGGTGGCTTCGGCAGCCCGGGCGCCGACAATCCGCTCGCAGCGATGTTCGGTTCCCTGAACCCCACCGACCTGGGCGCCGCGTTCCAGCAGCTGGGCCAGATGCTCTCCTACGAGGGCGGCCCGGTGAACTGGGACATGGCCAAGCAGATCGCCCGCCAGACGGTCGCCCAGGGCACCCCTGACGGCACCAAGGACGCGAGCGTCGGCACCGCCGAGCGCTCCGCGGTCGAGGAGGCCGTCCGCCTGGCCGACCTGTGGCTGGACGACGCGACGTCGCTGCCGTCGGGCGCGGCCTCGTCGGTGGCCTGGTCCCGCGCGGAGTGGGTCGAGGCGACCCTGCCCGCGTGGCAGGAGCTGGTCGACCCGGTCGCCGAGCGGGTGGGCGCGGCCATGGGCGACGTCCTGCCGGAGGAGATGCAGGCCATGGCGGGCCCGCTGATCGGCATGATGCGCTCGATGGGCGGCGCCATGTTCGGCACGCAGATCGGGCAGGCCGTCGGCGTGCTCGCGGGCGAGGTCGTCGGCTCGACCGACATCGGCCTGCCGCTGGGCCCGGTCGGCAAGGCCGCGCTGCTCCCGGCCAACGTGGAGGCGTTCGGCAAGGACCTCGGCGTGCCGAAGGAGGAGGTCCGGCTCTACCTGGCCCTGCGCGAGGCCGCCCACCAGCGGCTGTTCGCGCACGTGCCGTGGCTGCGCTCGCATCTGTTCGGCGCGGTCGACGGGTACGCGCGCGGGATCAAGGTCGACACGGCCAAGCTGGAGGACGTGGTCGGCCAGTTCGACCCGCAGAACCCGGAGCAGTTGCAGGACGCCCTCCAGCAGGGCATGTTTCAGCCGGAGGACACGCCCGAGCAGAAGGCGGCCCTGGCCCGTCTGGAGACCGCTCTGGCACTCGTCGAGGGCTGGGTGGACGCGGTGGTCCACGCGGCCGCGAAGCCGCGTCTGTCGTCCGCCGACGCCCTGCGCGAGACCCTGCGCCGCCGCCGCGCCACCGGCGGCCCGGCGGAGCAGACGTTCGCCACGCTGATCGGCCTGGAGCTGCGCCCGCGCCGGCTGCGCGACGCCTCCCGCCTGTGGGCCTCGCTCACGGACGCGCGCGGGGTCGACGGCCGGGACGCCCTGTGGGCCCACCCGGACATGCTGCCGACGGCCACCGACCTGGACGACCCGGACGGCTTCGTACACCGCGAGCAGCTGGACTTCTCCGAGCTGGACAAGATGCTCGGCGAGGCGGCGGACGGCTCCCGGGACAAGCCCGACCTGAAGAAGAAGGACAAGGGCGAGACCGGGGGCGACGACACCGAGTGAGCCTGTACGACGACGCGGTCCTCGTCCTGAAGGGGCACGAGGACCAGCCCGAGCTGGGTCAGGCCTACCTGGACCACCTGGCGGCCCACCCGGACGGCATGTGGAAGGCCTGCCACGCCGGACATGTGACGGCGAGCGCCCTGGTGATCGACCCCGAGCGCGGCCGCGTGCTGCTGACACTCCACAAGAAGCTGCGGATGTGGCTGCAGATGGGCGGCCACTGCGAGCCGCACGACGCCTCCCTGGAGGCGGCGGCCCTGCGGGAGGCGACCGAGGAGTCCGGGATCGGCGGTCTGACCCTGCTGCCCGGCGGCCCGGTGCGCCTGGACCGGCATCCGATCCCGCCGCCGTGCCACTGGCACTACGACGTCCAGTACGCGGTCCTGGCACCGTCCGGCGCGGTGCAGGAGATCAGCGACGAGTCGCTCGATCTGCGCTGGTTCGCCTACGACGAGGTGGCGGGCGTGGCCGACGACTCGGTCGTGCGGCTGCTGGACGCCACGCGCGCCAGGCTCCGAAACGGGTAAGGGACGGCACGCGTAAGGGGCGGCTGCTCAGGCAGCCGCCCCTTACGTTCGTTTTCCGGACGCAGACCCGGCGGTCAGCTCCAGACGTTGCCCTGGTTCTGGGCGCGTGCCCCGTGCTGACCCATGCCGAACTGCGCGGCCAGGCCCTGCCCGATCTGGGCGTTCTGCGGCGGCAACAGCTCACTCGGCTGGACGAGCGCGAAGCCCGAGCCCATGAAGCTCAGCTCCCAGCCCTCGCCGGTGTTGCCACGGCGCCGCCACACCCCCGAGGAGTGCGTCTGGGCCTGCATCTGCACACGCAGCCCGGTGGACCAGGCGACGATCGCGTCCGCGTCACAGTTGACGTACTTGTCGGGCGTGACCTGCATCAGCAGCGGCGCGCCCGAGGTCATCAGGGCCACCTTGCCGCGCCCGGTGATATTGAGCTGGTACTTCCCGGACCCGGAGATGCCGTAGAGGCTGTCGACGGCGATGACCTCGTGGTGCAGCGAGGAGTCCATCGCGAGGACGTAGCTGCTGTCGACCGTCAGCCCGTCCTGCTCGACGTCCATGACGTGCACGTGCTGGGCGAGGTTGGCGAGATAGACCGTGCCCTGCCCGTGGCAGCGCATCAGGTCCAGGCCCTCGCCGGTGTGCGCACGCGCGCGTGCCTGGTTGTTGCTGCGGTATTCGGCGTCGAACTCGACCAAGCCCTGGTAGGCGACCATGGTGCCCTTGCGGGCGAGGATGTCGTCGTGGCCCTCCAGAGTGACGCGAAGCATCTGCGCGTTCTGCAGGCTCCAGCGCTCCTGCGTCTGGAGGTCGTTGTGCGCGAAAAGCGGGCTCTGCATGGTGTTTCTGGCTCCCCCTCAGCCCCGGATCCGGAGGCGGTCGGTGCTGTCCTCGCTGGGCTGGACGACGACGATGCCCTGGCCGGAGAAGGCCATCTGGTAGGCCTCGCCGCTGCCCCGGCCGATCAGCGACTGCGCCTTGAAGCTGCGCTTGCCCTTCACCTTCAGGTTCGGGGACCAGGCGACGAGCGCGTCGGGGTCGACGTACGTCTCGTCCTCGCCGCCTCCGCAGTCGACGACGATGGGCTTGCCCCGGGAGGTCAGCGCGACCCAGCCCTGCCCGGAGATCTTCGTGTTCCACAGGCCCTGCCCGGCAAACTTGGCGAGCCCCTTGACGCGCTCGACGCCCCACTGCAGGTGGGCGTCGAAGGCGAGCAGGTTGGTGGCGTTGACGGAGATGCCGTCGCCGTTGAGGTTGATCACGACGACGTTCGCGCCGTAGTCGGCGAGGTAGAGCAGGCCGTCGCCGGAGCACTTCATCAGCGGGGCGCCCTCGCCGGTGATCCAGTCGCGGGCGATCTGGCGGACGGCCGGCGGGTTGGGCTCGTACTGGATGAAGCCTTCGTAGGCGACCATCGACCCCACGCGCGCGAGGAGGTCGTTTCCGGTCTGCATGGCGACCTTCAGCATGTGGCTGCCGTGGTTCTCCATGCGGGCGGTGACGGGTGCGGGGGCGTAGCCCGCGAGCGGCTGGTTCATGACGGGCTCCCTCAGACCTCGTAGGGCTGGACGACGATGAAGTTCCCGGGCGCGCCCCGGAACTGGAGGTTGACGCTCTCCCCGGTGTCGCCCGGGTAGGCGTTGCGGCGCATCCGGACCTGGCTGGAGACGATCACTTGGGAGGCGGCCGACCAGGCGACCACCGCGTTGCAGTCGGCGAAGGTCGTGGGCGTCACGGGCAGCACGACGGGCGTGCCGTGCGTCTTGACGACGATCGTGCCGGTGCCCTGGAACTGCATGGTGAACAGCGCGCCACCAGGGATCCCGTGCCCCTCGATACGGCGGACCTCGTACTGGAGGCTCTCGTCGAAGGCGAGGACGTTCTCCGCGGAGACGCAGATCGCGTCGCCCTGCAGTTCGACGGGGTGCAGGTGTGTGGAGTTCTCGGCGAGGAACACCTGGCCGTTGCCGGTGCAGCGCATCAGCTGCATCTCCTGGCCGGTCGCGCTGCCCACGAGCCGCCCGGCGAACCCGGCGCCCTTGTAGCTGAAGTCGACCTTGCCCTGGTAGAGCACCATGCTGCCCTGCCGGGCCAGCACTGGCTGCCCGCCGATGCCGAGGTCGACGCGGATGAGCTTCTTGTTCTGCTGCGTCCAGCGCTGCCCGGTGGGCGTCTCCTTGAACGCCTGGAGCGCGGCCGTCACACCGGCCCCGCCCTGGGGGGCGCCCTGCGGCACTCCGTAGGGGGCGGCCTGCTGGCCGGGGACCTGGCCGTACGGCGGCTGCTGGCCGTAGCCCGGGGGCATCGGCGCGCCCGGCTGACCGCCGTACGACGGCTGCTGCGGCGGCTGGCCGTAGGGCGCGGGCGCCGGGGCCGGCGGATGTACCGTGCCGCCGGCGGGCGGGGCCAGGGGGGCGATGACCGTCGGGGCCGCGTGCACGTTCGGCGCGGGAGGCGGGGTGGCTCCGGGCGGAGGGGCGAAACCCTGGGCTGCGGGCTGCACGGCGGGCGCCGGAGCCGGAGCGGGAGCCGGAGTGGGCGCGGGCGCCGCCGGGACGCCGAACGCGGGCGGGGCGAAGCCGGGAGCGGCGCCGCCCTGGGGCTGCTGCGGGGCGGCGGGCGCCTCCTCCTCAAGCACCTCTCCGCCGAAGTTCTTCAGCAGCGCCTCCAGGCCGCCGTCGAAGCCCTGACCGACCGCCGCGAACCGCCACACGTCCTTGAAGTAGAGGTCACCGAGCATCACGGCCCGCTCGGTGGAGAACTCCGAACCGTTGAAGGAGTACCGGGCGACCTCTTCACCGCCGGCCACGATGCGCACGTAGCCCGGGCTGATCTGCGACATCTGCCCGGCGCCGTCGATGGTCGCCGTGAAGGCGAGCTTGCGGATCTGGGAGGGGATCCGGTCCAGCGTGACCCGGAACGACTCCGTGTCGCCCGCCTGGGCCCCCAGCAACTGGATGGACTCCTCGGGGGACTTCGGCTGGTTGAAGAAGATGAAGTACCGGTCGTCCGAAAGGCGCTCGTCGGCGTCCAGACCGAAGCAGCTGATGTCGAAGGTCAGTCCAGGGGCGGAGATCTGCACGCCTACGTACAGATCCGTGCCCGCCGTGAGGTCACTGATCCTGGCCTTGTGGCCGCGTTGGAATTCCCTGGCCATGCGTTACGACCGTCCCCCATCCCGAATGTGAGTGCGTCGCGCCAGGCTAACGGCAAACCCCGGCAACGGACGCAGTCGGTACAGACCCGGTACACAACCGCGCCCCGTACCTCACAAGGGCAGCCGTTCACTCACCCCGGGCGCCGGGCACATGCGGCAGCCGGTCGGCGGCCACCACCCCTTCGAGGTAGCCGCGGGCCCGCTCGGTGCGCGGGTAGGACTCCAGCAGCCGCCAGAAATCGGGCCCGTGACCGGGCACCAGCAGATGCGCCAGCTCATGGCAGAGGACGTAGTCGACGACGTACTCCGGCATCCCCTGCAACCGGTGCGAGAGGCGGATGCTGCCCTCGGCCGGAGTGCACGAACCCCAGCGGGTGTTCTGGTTGGTGACCCAGCGCACAGAGGCGGGGCGCGCCCGGCCGCCGAAGTACTGGGCCGACAGCCGCTCGGCCCGCTCCGTCAGCTCGGCATCGCCCAGCACCCGTTTGCTCTCCTGGGCGGCGAGTTTGTCGAGCATGACGGTCACCCAGCGCTGCTCCTCCGCCTCGGACATCCGGGCGGGGATGAGCACGACGGTGCGATCGCCCTCGCGGTACGCAGAGACCGTCCGACGGCGCCGGGCACTTCTGCGGACCTCGATCGCGCTCGCCTTTGAGCCGCTCGGCGGCTGGCTCGTCGTGCTGCGCTGTGGCTGTCCGGCGCGGTGCAGTGGGTCGGCGGGCACGCCCCGACGTTACCCGCTGGGCAGGGCCGAAGTCCCGGCTCCGGGACGGTTCGATACCGATGCCCACCATGCGTTTGATTTGTACGACCGATATGCCCTACTGCCATGGCCGATTTATACGACGAATACCCCCAGCCTGTGGATAACCTCCGCCACCCGGCGCCACGGACCGGCATGCTGGCAGGCGTCGGCAGAGCACGACCGACTCCACCGACAACGACGACGTTCGATGACTCAAGGGCTGTTCCAGGGCAATTCGACCGATACGGGGGCCTGGCATGCATCCGATGGTGAAGCCCGCGCTGCGACGCGGCTGGCGTGACCTCAACACCGTGCAGTTCGGGCTGACTCCGGCGCACGCGATGACACTGGGGCCGATGGACACGGCGACCGGCAGCTTCTTGGAGCTGCTCAACGGCACCCGCGGCCTGCCGCTGCTGCGCGAGGAGGGCAGGCACATGGACCTGCCGGACGGCCATGTCGACGCGCTGGTGGAGCGACTGGCCCGCGCGGGCCTGATCGACGACACCCGCGGCGGCGGACCGGCCGCCGACGCGCTGCGGGAGAAGAAGGACGTCCTGGAGCGGCTGCGCCCCGACCTCGCCTCACTCTCCCTGACCACCCCCGAGCCGGGCGGCGCACTCGGCCGGCTCGCGGCCCGCCGGTCCCTGCGCGTCCAGGTGCGGGGTGCGGGGCGGGTCGGGGCCGTGCTGGCGTCGGTGCTGTCCGGCGCGGGTGTCGGCGAGGTCGACGTGCGCGACGTGGGGCGCGTGGAACCGTGGGACGTGGCTCCGGGAGGACTGCCCGCAGAGTCGGTCCGCGAGCGCCGGGCGGACGCGGCACGGGCCGCCGTCCGCCGCGCCGCACCGGACCGCCCGCCACGCCGCACCCGCTCCTCCCCCGGCGACACGGAGGACCCAGGCCTCTCCCTGGTGATCCTCACCGCGCGAGACGATGTCGCCGTGCACGCACCGGATCCCTTCGCCGCCGAACCGCTCATGGCCTCCGGAACACCCCACCTCTATGCCGGGGTCGTGGAGGCAACCGGCGTCGTCGGCCCGCTCGTCCTGCCCGGCGAGACGGCCTGCGCCGGCTGTCTGCACCAGGACCGCACCGACCGGGACCCGGCCTGGCCCCGCCTGATCGCCCAGTGGCGTTCCGGAAAGGCCCGCCAGGTCGGCCCCTGTGACCTGGCCCTCGCCACAGCGGTCGCGGGACTGGCCGCCGCGCACGCCCTGGCCTTCCTGGACGGGGAGTCGCCGTCCAGCGCGGGCGCACGCTGGGAGGCGTCCCTGCCCGGTCTGAACTGGCGCTCCCGGCCCGTGTGGCCGCACTCGGCATGCGGCTGCGGGGCGGTGGAGAAAGGTAAGGGGGAGCACTCCTCAACCGGCGGGGAACCGCGCGAGACAATGGCGGTGCAACGGCCGTCGACGGAGCGACGACGCGAGACAGGCGCGGCGCGGCCGACTGGGACTTGGAGGGCGCATGTCTGATCTTCCCCGGAAGGCGGTCACCCGTACCGCCAAGCTCGCCGCGCTCCCGCTCGGCTTCGCCGGCCGGGCGACCTGGGGGCTGGGCAAGCGGATCGTGGGCGAGTCCGCGGAGATCGTCGGCCGGGAGCTGCAACAGCGCACCGCGGAGCAGCTGTTCAAGGTCCTCGGGGAGCTGAAGGGCGGTGCCATGAAGTTCGGGCAGGCCCTGTCCGTCTTCGAGTCCGCCCTGCCGGAGGAGGTCGCCGGCCCCTACCGCGCGGCCCTGACCAAACTCCAGGAAGCGGCACCGCCGATGCCGACCCGCACCGTGCACGCGGTGCTCGAGGAGCGGCTGGGTGCGGGCTGGCGGGAGCTGTTCCTGGAGTTCGAGGACAAGCCGGCGGCCGCGGCCTCCATCGGACAGGTCCACCGAGCGGTATGGCACGACGGCCGTGAGGTGGCAGTCAAGGTGCAGTACCCGGGCGCGGGCGAGGCCCTGCTGTCCGACCTGAGCCAACTGAGCCGATTCGCCCGGCTGTTGGGGCCGCTCATTCCCGGCATGGACATCAAGCCGCTGATCGCCGAGATGCGGGACCGCGTCTCCGAGGAGCTGGACTACGCACTGGAGGCCCAGGCCCAGGACGCACACGCGCAGGAGTTCGCGGACGACCCGGACGTCGTGGTCCCCGCCGTGGTGCACCAGTACGAGCAGGTCCTGGTCACAGAGTGGATCGACGGCATCCCACTGTCGGAGATCATCACGGACGGCACCCAGGAGCAGCGCGACC
Organism: Streptomyces cellostaticus; assembly: GCF_001513965.1. Classification (GTDB taxonomy): domain Bacteria; phylum Actinomycetota; class Actinomycetes; order Streptomycetales; family Streptomycetaceae; genus Streptomyces; species Streptomyces cellostaticus. Next base: position 17,525 of record NZ_KQ948037.1, read on the forward strand.
GGGCCGGCCAGCTCCTGGCCCGCTTCCTCTTCTCGGGTCCGGCCCGCACCGGCCTGCTGCACGCCGACCCGCATCCGGGCAACTTCCGGCTGGTGCCCGGCGGCCCGGACAGCGAGGAGGACTGGCGCCTGGGTGTCCTGGACTTCGGCACGGTCGACCGGCTCCCGGGCGGCCTGCCGTCACCGATCGGCATCTCGCTGCGGATGACCCTGGACGGCGAGGCGGACACGGTCTACGAACTTCTGTGCACGGAGGGATTCGTCAAGGAATCCATAGAGCTCAACCCCGACGCGGTCCTCGACTACCTGTTGCCGATCATCGAACCGTCCCGGGTCGAGGCGTTCACCTTCACCCGCTCATGGATGCGCAGCCAGGCCGCCCGCATCGCCGACCCCCGCTCCCCCGCCTACCAGCTGGGCAAGCAGCTCAACCTGCCGCCGGCCTATCTGTTGATACACCGGGTGACGCTGAGCACGATCGGCGTGCTGTGCCAGCTGGGGGCCTCGGTACGGCTGCGAGAGGAACTGGAGGAATGGCTCCCGGGATTCGTCCCCGAAGCCGAGCTGATCGAGGAGGAACCGGCAGCGGAGGCGTGATCCTGGGGTTGCCGTGAGGCCCGGGGCTGCTGAAGTCCGGGGCTGCCACGGAGCCTCGGGCTGCCGTGAAGTGTGCGAGGAGCGGGGTGGGGAGGGGGAGGGGGAGGGGAGGGGGGAGGGGCCCTTGAGAGGCGTTCTCACCACCAGGTCGAGTCCAGCCGCCCCTCAATCGCTCGCAGATTCTGCCGGGAGCAGGCGTCGCAGAAGTACTGACGGGTGCCGTTCTCCACGGAGCAGGTCCAGGTGGCCGGCTGGGAGCCATCGGCGCGGATGCCGCAGCGGGCGCACACGAGAGGGCGGGGCTCCGTGGTGGAGCCGCCCTGATCACTTCCTCCGGGAGGACTCGTCACCCGTCGACCATAACTCTCCGGTCGGCGGATCGCCCGGCACAACGCACCGCGGGGGCCGGTCCGTTCGGACGGACCGGCCCCCGCGGGCAAGGTTTCGCCTTCCTGGGCGGGAAGGCCACCGCTTCGGTGTGCTCGGTTACTGCATGACGGCCATGGCGAGCGCACGGCGGGCGCGCTTCGAGGCGCGTTCCGCCCGGCGCTGCATCCGCCGGGCGGTCGCCAGGCACACGGCCCGGCGCTCCCGGTCGGCCTCGTGCAGCCGGTCGTGCATATGCGCACGAGCCAGGGCTTCTGGGATGAGTTGCATCTCTCGGGTCCTGTTCTGACGCGAGCCGGTCGCGCCATTGGTGGTGAAGTCTGGGGTCGCGGAGCCTGCGAGCTCGCTGATGGACGGCTTCATCGGGGCCTGCTTCTTGGGGTCGTGCGTGAGGGGGCGGTCGATCGTTCCTGCGGTGTTCATGCCGTGACCGGGTTCTTGCGCGGGCGACCACGCGGCCGCTTCCGGGCGACGACGACACCCTGGACGAACAGCTCGCCACCCCAGACGCCCCAGGGCTCACGCCGTTCCTTGGCGCCGGCGAGGCAGGCCTCGATCAGCGGGCAGGTGCGGCAGAGGGACTTGGCGTACTCGACGTCCGCCGGCGACTCGGCGAAGAAGACCTCCGGGTCGTAGGAACGGCAGGGGACGGCTACGCCGAGGTTCTCGATGGCGTCGTCGAGCGCGGTGAGCGCGGTGAGGGGGGTCAAGGTGGAGTCCTCCGTGGGGCCGGGCGGGGGGATCGTCTGTGAAGGCGGTACGGACGGGGCGTGCGCTTCGAGTTGCACGGTTGGTCTTCCTCGTCTGGTCGTTCCGGCCGGTTGACCGGGTGTCGGCGTGGTACCGGGTTCTTTTCTTGTCCCGAGGCCCCTTCGCTCCGTCGTCCCCGTTCGGGGGCAAACAGAAGGGCCGCGGATCCCGGATGGGGTTCCGCGGCCCTGAAGGCGCCGGCCTGATCGGCGATCAGGCTGGATCACTCCAGGGTTCTGGCCCACGGAAGGCCCACATCAGGTGGTGCTGCGTCGTCTGCTTCCGGAATCCGGCACCGGCCGCCGCAAAGGCATAGGCATGCGCCCGTGCCTCTACCGCTTCCAGTGCCTTGGTCGGTCGCTCATTGCGCTCACGGATGGGAAGACCCGCGAGAGACAGGGAGGACGCCGGACGGACGGCACGGATGCCGGACAGACCGGTGCCCTGGTTCGAGGCGCCGAGCATGCACGTGGAGACGGCCGAGCGATCGGTCAGTTTGGCCGCGCTGATGGTGCTGGGGTTGATGCTGATCACTGGACTCGCCTCCTCTCGGCGTCTTGGGGACTGGGGGTGAGCCAGTCCGTTCGGATATGCAAGTACAACACGGAACCGGGCCTTGGAGAAGGCCGCCGCTTCCGTGCCTAGAACCTATGGGGATTGCTGGGGCATGCGCAAACTATTTTTTCGACGAGTTCGTATCAGTCGTTCTCGTCGCCTGCCACACCCTCGTGGCCTGCGCAGATGGCCAGAACGTCGGTTCCGTAGCGCTGCAGCTTGCGGTTGAGGACGCCGGGGATGCGGGACAGCTCGGCCGGGCTGTCGGGCCGCGCTTCGGCGATGGCCATGAGGGTCCGGTCGGTGAAGATGCAGAAGTCCGGCTGTCCGCTGCGCTCCGCCTGGACGGCCCGCCACTCGCGCAGCCGCTCGTAGAGGCCTTCGTCCATGTCGGAGGGGCAGTCCTCGCAGCGCATCAGCTTCATTTCGCCCGCGTCGGTGAGCGTGCGGCCGCAGACCCGGCAGCGGGCCGGGGTGCGCTGAGTACGCCGGCGGGCGGCCGGGGTGTCGGCGAGGGCGCCGCGTTCGATGCCTCCGGCGGCTGCGGTCCCGGTGCGGCCGGCGGTGGCGCCGGAGCCGGGGCGCAGGCCGTCGAGGAAACGGCTGGGCCTGCGGTTGGGCCGGCCGCCGGGTGAGCGGGACAGGGCCCAGGAAAAATGCAGGCGTTCTCGAGCGCGGGTCACGCCGACATAGAGGAGACGGCGTTCCTCCTCGACCTGTTCGTCCGTCTTGGCGTACGTGATCGGCATCATGCCCTCGGCGATGCCGACCAGGAAGACGACGTCCCACTCCAGGCCCTTGGCCGCGTGCAGGGAGGCCAGGGTGACGCCCTGGACGGTCGGGGCGTGCTGGGCGTTCGCCCGTTCGTCGAGCTCGGCCACGAGGTCGCCGAGGGTGGCTCGGGGCTGGGCGGCGGCGAAGTCGTGGGCGAGGTTGACCAGGGCGGACAGCGACTCCCAGCGTTCTCTTGCGGCGCCGGAGCCGGCCGGTGGCTCGCTGGTCCAGCCTTCCCCGGACAGCACGGCGCGCACTTGTGAGGGGAGGTTCACGGCGTCGTCGAGCAGGGAGTCGTTGCCGCCGAAGCGGGCGGCGGCGCGCAGGGCGATGCCCGCCTTGCGTACCTCGGGCCGGTCGAAGAAGCGCTCGGCGCCGCGCAGCTGGTAGGAGACGCCGGCGTCGGCGAGGGCCTGTTCGTAGGTTTCGGACTGGGAGTTGGTGCGGAAGAGGATGGCGATCTCGGCGGCCGGGACACCGGCGTCGATCAGTTCGCGGATGCGGCGGGCTGCGCCCTCGGCTTCGGCGGGCTCGTCGGTGTATTCGGTGTAGACGGGTTCGGGACCGGCGGGGCGCTGGGAGACCAGTTCCAGCCGGTGGTCGGCGGCGCGGCCGCGGGCCTGGGCGAGCAGGCCGTTGGCGAGGCGGACGACCTGGGGGGTGGAGCGGTAGTCGCGAACCAGCTTGACGACGGTGGCGCCGGGGTGGCGGAGACGGAAGTCGAGGAGATGGTCGGGCGTTGCTCCCGTGAACGAGTAGATCGTCTGGCTGGCATCGCCGACGACGCACAGGCTGTCGCGGTCGCCGAGCCACAGTTCCAGCAGCCGCTGCTGGAGGGGGCTGACGTCCTGGTATTCGTCGACGACGAAGTGCTGGTACTGGGCGCGGACCTGCGTGGCGATGTCGTGCCGGTCTTGGAGGACGGCGACGGTCAGCAGCAGGACGTCCTCGAAGTCGATGACGGCCCGGTCGCGCTTGAGGTCTTCGTAGGCCGCGTAGAGGTGGGCGATCTCGACGGGGTCGCGGGGGGCCTCACGACCGGCCTTCGCAACCGCGTACGGGTACTCGGCGGGGATGGTCTGGGTGACCTTGGACCATTCGATCTCGGCCATGGCGTCCCGCAGCTCGCCGCGGTCGAGGCGGAGGTTGCAGGTGGCGGCCGCGTCGGCGACGAGCTGGAACTTGCGGTCGACGAGCCGGGGCATGGAGCCGCCGATGGCTTTCGGCCAGAAGTATTGGAGCTGGCGCAGCGCGGCGGAGTGGAAGGTGCGGGCCTGTACGCCGTGGGCGCCGAGCTGGCGCAGTCGGCCGCGCATCTCGCCTGCGGCGCGGTTGGTGAAGGTGACGGCGAGCACGCTGGAGGGCTGGAGGATCCCTGCGCGCACTCCGTAGGCGATGCGGTGGGTGATCGCCCGGGTCTTGCCCGTGCCCGCTCCGGCCAGGACGCACACCGGGCCGTGCAGGGCGGTGGCCACCTCGCGCTGCTCGGGGTCGAGCCCTTCGAGCACCGCGTCGGCCGAGTCCGGTGCCTGCGGGAAGAGGGTGGAGTGCGTTGCTGCTGTCACACCGCCATGCTGCCAGGTCGTCCGTGACTGCTGGGTCGGTTGTCCACAGGCGGGCGCTGATAGTCGTACGAATGCGGCAGGCGTCACAGCGGTGGCGGATACCCCGGGCGGGAATGCCGGGCCGATGCCTTACGTTTCCACCCTGGACTACCTTCCCCGAGCTGCCTGAGGAGCGCGAGAGACATGCAGGGCACTGTGACGATGTACAGCACGACTTGGTGCGGCTACTGCCGTCGGCTGAAGAGCCAGATGGACCGGGAGGGCATCGCCTACACCGAGATCAACATCGAGCAGGACCCGGCGTCCGCTGCTTTCGTGGAGAAGGCGAATGGCGGAAACCAGACGGTTCCGACCGTGCTCTTCGCGGACGGCAGCACGCTGACGAACCCGTCGCTGGCCCAGGTGAAGCAGAAGATCGCCGCCTGACGAGGTCGGTCCGCACCTGCGGAGGAGGCGGTTCTTGAGGCTGTGGTGCCTCAAGAACCGCCTTTTGTGTCTTGTCTCACATTCCGGCGCCGGTGGCCGTTTACGCCGGCTCGGGTTCAGACGAGGCTTCTCGTCGGGAGCGGCTTGCCGTACCACATCTCGATCAGGCGGGCGGCGATGGAGATGCCGTACGGGGGCAGCACCTCGCCGGATTCGAAGGCCGCGTGCAGTTCCTCGCGGGAGAACCAGCGGGCCTCGTGGATCTCGTCGCCGTCGACGTTGATGTCGGTCGAGGTGGCGTGGGCCATGAAGCCGAGCATGAGGCTGGACGGGAAGGGCCAGGGCTGGCTGGCCACGTACTCGACCGGACCGACGGTGATGCCGGCCTCCTCGAAGACCTCGCGGCGCACCGACTGTTCGATGGACTCGCCGGGCTCGACGAAGCCGGCGAGCGTGGAGAAGCGGCCCTCGGGCCAGTGGACCTGGCGGCCGAGCAGGATCCGGTCCTCCTCGTCGGTGACGGCCATGATCACGGCCGGGTCGGTGCGCGGGTAGTGCTCGGCACCGCAGGCCTGGCAGCGGCGGATGTGGCCGGCGGCGGCGATGACCGTGCGCTCGCCGCATCGGGAGCAGAAGCGGTGGGTGCGCTGCCAGTTCTCCAGGCCGACCGCGTGCACCATGAGGCCGGCGTCTCGCGGTGACAGGAGCAGTCCGGCCTCGCGCAGGCCTGCCGGGCGCGCGGACTGGTCGATGCGGCCGGGCAGCGAGTCCTTCTGGAGGGCGAAGTAGCTGACGCCGTCCTCGCCGATGCCGAGGAAGTAGCGGTGGGCCTCGGTGAGCGGCGCCTCGAAGGAGGGGGTCATGACGAGTTCGGTCCGGCCGTCGGGCGTCTCGTCGATGAGCACCTGGCCGCCGGATACCACGAAGCAGCGGGTGGTGGGGTGGCTCCACGCCGCCGCGAGCCAGGCCTCGTCGAGCCGGTGGTGGGCGGCGCGGTCGATGCCGCTCGGGGCGGTCAGCGAGATAGGTCGGTCTGCGGTGCGGTCGGTCCAGGTGGTCACGGGTGCTTCCAACTCCCCCTGTGGAACGGTTCGTTTCGGCGGGCGGTTCGGCGGGATGTAGGGCGGGTGGGCACCGGGCCGGGCGTGGGCGGAGCGTGCGGGGCGGTTCTTCCAGTGTGCCCGCGCGCGGTGCCGTCCCGTACGGCACCTGCCGGTCAGGGGGCGGGACGCCAGTTCTCGGCGAGGTCGCCCCACAGGTAGGCGCTGGTCTCGACGCCCTTGAGGAGGAGGTCGAGTTCGACCTTCTCGTTCGGGGCGTGCCAGCCGTCGGAGGGGACGGAGATGCCCAGGAAGAGGACGGGGGCGCCGAGGATCTCCTGGAGGTCGGCGGCGGGTCCGGAGCCACCCTCGCGGGTGAAGCGGACCGGCCCCTGGAAGGCGCGGCCCATGGCGCGGGCCACGGACTGCAGCGCGGGGTGGTCGAGGGGGGTCAGGCACGGGCGCGTGGCGGAGCCGAAGCTGATCTCGTGCCGGACCCCGGCGGGCACCTGCTCGGCGACCCAGGCGTGGACGGCCTTCTCGATGTGGTCGGGGTCCTGGCCGGCGACCAGCCGGAAGGAGAGCTTCACCATCGCCGAGGACGGGATGATCGTCTTGCTGCCGGGGCCCTGGTAGCCGCCGCCGATGCCGTTGACCTCGGCGGTCGGGCGGGCCCAGATGCGCTCCAGAACGGTGTGCCCGGCCTCGCCGTGGGTGGCGTACGACTTGGCGGTGCGCAGCCACTGCTCCTCGTCGAACGGCAGCTCGGCGAAGAGTTCGCGGTCGCGGTCGGCCAGCTCGACGATGCCGTCGTAGAAGCCGGGGATCGCCACGCGCGCGTCCTCGTCGTGCAGGGCGGCCACGAGGCGGGCGGCGGCGGTGGCCGGGTTGGGGACGGCGCCGCCGAAGGAACCGGAGTGGATGTCCTGGTCGGGGCCGCACAGCCGGATCTCGCACTCGGCGAGGCCGCGCATGCCGGTGCAGACGGTCGGAGTGTCCGCCGACCACATGCCGGTGTCGGAGACGATCACGGCGTCGGCGGTGAGCTGTGCGGCGTGCTCCTCGACGAGGCTGCGGAAGTGCGGGGAGCCGGACTCCTCCTCGCCTTCGATCAGCAGCTTCAGGTTGACGGCGGGGGCGGTGCGGCCGGTGGCGGCGAGGTGGGCGCGGACGCCGAGTGTGTGGAAGAACACCTGGCCCTTGTCGTCGGCGGCCCCGCGCGCGTAGAGGCGGTTTTCGCGGATGACGGGTTCGAAGGGCTCGCTGTCCCAGCCGTCCTCGCGGGCGGCCGGCTGCACGTCGTGGTGGCCGTAGACGAGGACGGTGGGCGCGTCGGGGTCGCCCGAGGGCCACTCGGCGAAGACGGCCGGGGCGCCCGGGGTCTGCCAGACCTCGGCGGTCGGGAAGCCGGTCTCCTTGAGCTTGGCGGCGAGCCAGTCGGCGCTGTGCCGTACGTCGGGCGCGTGGTCGGGCTGGGCCGACACGGAGGGGATGCGCAGCCATGCGGTGAGGTCGTCGAGGAAGGCGGCGCGGTGCTGCTCGATGTACGTGCGGACGGCGCTGTCCGGGGTCTGGCTCATGCTCACGAGCCTATCGGCCCGCACCGACATCCTCGGCGGGCGGTTCGTCACACTTGGCTTGCCTCGCGTGCCCCTTCCGTGTCGCCCGGGTTGTCTCCGGTGAGAAGCCGCTCCAGGGCTGCCCGGTCGGGCAGGCCCTCGGGGCGTACGATCTCGCCGCTGCGCACGTACACGAAGGCAGCCGTGACCGACTCGGGCGGCACGCCCTGCTGCTCGGCCCAGGCCAGCCGGTACACGGCGAGCTGGAGGGGGTCGGCGGTGCGGGAGCGGCTGGTCTTCCAGTCGACGATCTCGTAGGCCGCTCCGTGGCCGTCGTCGTACTTGTAGACGGCGTCGATCCGGCCGCGTACGACCCGCCCGGCGAGGGTGAGCTGGAAGGGCGCCTCGACGCGGTAGGGGGTGCGGTGGGCGTACGCGGTGCGTTCGAAGGCCTCCTTGAGCGCCTCCAGGTCGCGTTCGTCGGCGATCTCGGCTGCGCTGCCGGGCAGCTCGTCGGGCTCCAGCACGGGCAGCGTCAATTCCTCGAAGCGCGCTTCGACCCAGGCGTGGAACCGGGTGCCCCGGCGCGCGCCGGGTTGCGGAGGGCGCGGCATGGGGCGCGCGAGTTCCTGCGCGAGCCCGTCCGGGTCCTCGGCGAGACGCAGCAGCTGGGACGCGGTCAGTGTGGTCGGCAGGGGGACGTCCGTGACGCTCTGCCGGGCGCGCAGCAGCTCACCGGTGAGCGCGTCGAGGTCACGGTCCCAGGAGGCGATGGTGCGGGCCTCCTCGGGGGTGATCTCCGGGGTGACCTCGGGGACGGCCTCGCGGGTGAGGGGCCGGGGATGCCCGGGCTCGACGGGGGCCGGCCCTTGGTGGGGAACAGCCGGCCGCTCGGCGCCCCAGGAGTCCCAGTCTCCGGGGTCCTCCGGATGCAGGGCGGCGTCATCGGCGTGCGGGCTCTCGGCGTACGGCTCCTCGTCGTACGGGAAGTCCTCGTCGTACGGAAACTCCCCCGCGTACGGGTCCTCGTCGTCCGGCGGCGCCGGCCAGTCGGGGTCGTCGAAGGCGTCGGGGGCGTGGGCAGCGGGCGGGTGACCGTCCTGCCGGGCGGCCAGGGTGTCCAGGTGGGCGAGGACGGTCTCCGCAGCCGCGCGGCGGCGGGCCATGGCCGCGTCGTCCAGGGGCAGCGGCCACACCTGGTCGGCGGTGGCCGTGTGCAGGGCCGGGTTCTCCTCGTCCTCGGCGGGCTCGTCGACCCACGCCTCGATCTCGCCGTACCCGGCGGCGCAGTGGTCGTGCAGGGCCTTGAGGAAGTCGGAGGGTCCGCGTGGCTTCTTCTGGCTGGGCCCCCACCAGTGGCCGGAGCCGAGGAGGAGGGAGCGGGGGCGGGTGAAGGTGACGTAGCCGAGGCGGAGTTCCTCGGTGTGCTGGTGCTCCTTCATGGCCTCGTGGAAGGCCTTCATGCCCCGGGAGTCCCAGGAGCCGATGTCTGGCAGGGTGTCGGTGTCGCCGCGCAGGGCGTGCGGCAGCACCCTGGCCTGCGCGGTCCACTTCTCGCGGCCCTGGGCGCTCGGGAAGGTGCCCTTGACCAGTCCGGGCACGGCGACGACGTCCCATTCCAGACCCTTGGACTTGTGCGCGGTGAGCACCTTGACGGTGTTCTCGCCGCCGGGCAGGGCGTTGTCGAGGCCCTTTTCGTACTGGGCGGCTGTGCGCAGGAAGCCGAGGAAGGCCAGCAGCGTGGCCTCGCCGTCGCCGGCCGCGAAGGAGGCGGCGACGTCCAGGAAGTTGGACAGGGTCTCGCGGCGGCGGGCGGCCAAGGCGTGCGGGGACGCCGACAGCTCCACCTCCAGGCCGGTGACCGCGAGGACGCGGTGCAGGACGTCCATCAGCGGGTCGGACAGGGAACGGCGCAGGTCCCGCAGTTCGGCGGCGAGGCGGGCGAAGCGCACGCGCGCGTCCGGGGAGAACGGCAGGCCGTCGTCGTCCCCGTCCTCGTCCAGGGGGCTTTCCAGGAACGTGTCCAGGGCGTCCGCGAGCGATATCACCTCGGACGGATCGACCCCTTCGACGGCCTCGGCGAGCCGGCGGTCCGGGTCGTCGGTGTCGCCCACGCGCGCGTGGGCGACCAGCAGGCGGGCACGGCGGCCGAGGAGGGCGAGGTCGCGAGGGCCGATGCGCCAGCGCGGGCCGGTCAGCAGGCGGACCAGGGAGGCGTTGGCCCCGGGGTCCTGGAGGACTTCGCAGACGGCGACGAGGTCGGCGATCTCGGGCAGGTGCAGCAGCCCGGACAGGCCGACCACCTCGACGGGGATGTCACGGGCGACGAGGGCGGCCTGGATCTCGGCGAAGTCGGTCGCCGTGCGGCACAGTACGGCGATCTCGCCCGGGGCCTTGCCGGTGCGCACGAGGTGGGCGATGGAGTCGGCGATCCAGTCGGTCTCCTCGGCGTGGGTGCGCAACAGGGCGCAGCGGACCGTGCCGTCGTGTTCGGCGCCGGGGGCCGGGCGGAGGGCCTCCACGCCCGCGTGCATGGCGCGCAGGGGCTCGGCGAGGCCGTTGGCCAGGTCGAGGAGGCGGCCGCCGCTGCGGCGGTTCTCGCTGAGGGCCTGGCGGGTGGCGGGGTGCCCGCCGGCGTGGGCGAAGTGCTCGGGGAAGTCGTCCAGGTTGGCGACGGAGGCGCCGCGCCAGCCGTAGATGGCCTGGCAGGGGTCGCCCACGGCGGTCACCGGGTGTCCGGTGCCGCCGCCGAACAGGCCCGACAGCAGGACGCGCTGGGCCACGGAGGTGTCCTGGTACTCGTCCAGGAGCACCACACGGAACTCCTCGCGCAGCAGCCGGCCCACGTCGGGGATGCCGGCGAGGCGGGCGGACAGGGCGATCTGGTCGCCGAAGTCGAGCAGGTCGCGTTCGCGTTTGGCGGCCCGGTAGCGCACGACGAGGTCGGTGAGCTCGCGGCGGGCGGCGGCGGCCTCGGGGACCTTGCGCAGGTCGGCGTTGGTGAGCTTGGTGCCCTCCAGGGTGCCGAGCAGGCCGGTGTCCCAGGCACGCAGCCGGGCGGGGTCCACGAGGTGCTCGGCGAGTTCGGAGTCGAGGGCGAGCAGGTCGCTGACGAGGTCAGCGAAGGAGCGGGTGAGCGCCGGGTAGGGGCCGGGAGCTTCGCGCAGTACGCGCGCGGCGAGCTGGTAGCGGGTCGCGTCGGCCAGCAGCCGGGAGGTGGGTTCGAGGCCGATGCGCAGGCCGTGGTCGGTCAGCAGGCGGCCGGCGAAAGCGTGGTACGTCGAGATGACCGGCTCGCCGGGCGGGTTGTCCGGGTCGATGACCTCGGGGTCGGTCACGCCGGCCTTGATCAGCGCCTTGCGGACGCGTTCGGCGAGTTCACCGGCGGCCTTGTTGGTGAAGGTCAGGCCGAGCACCTGTTCGGGGGCGACCTGCCCGGTGCCGACCAGCCAGACCACTCGGGCCGCCATCACGGTGGTCTTGCCCGAACCGGCTCCGGCCACGATCACCTGCGGGGCGGGCGGCGCGGTGATGCAGGCCGTCTGCTCCGGGGTGAACGGGATACCGAGGAGCTCTTTGAGCTGCTCGGGATCGGTGATACGGGCGGGCATGTCGACAGAGGCTAGCGGCGGGCACTGACAATCGAGGACGGATCGGCCGCCCGGGGAGGAAAAGACGCAGGTCAGCACGTGTGGTGCCGTACGTCACTCGGGCCTGTGCGGTTCGACGGGGTGCCGCGCGCCACTCGGGCTTCGGCCTCTGCACGGGTCGCCGCCGCGTCACTCGACCACGTGCCGCCCCTCCGGCCGGGCGCTGCACGAGGCGCGGAACGCGCAGTGCGTGCAGTGCTGGCCGGCGCTCGGTGTGAACTGCTCGTCGAGGACCTTTCCGGCGGCGTTGGCCAGCAGTTCGCCGACCCACTCCCCCGCGAGCGGCTCCTGGGCCTGCACCTTGGGCAGGGTCTCGCCGCCGTCCCGCTTGGCGGCGCCCTGCCTGAGGTGCACCAGTTCGGCGCCGCCCGGTTCGGGGCGTACGCCGTCGAAGGCGGTGTCGACGGCGCCTTCACGGACGGCGAGCTGGTACACGGCGAGCTGCGGATGACGGACCACCTCGGCGCCGCTGGGCGCCTGCTTGCCGGTCTTGAAGTCCACGACGTAGGCCCGGCCCTCGCCGTCCGCCTCGACGCGGTCCATCTGGCCGCGGATGCGCACCTCGTAGTCGCCCGCTGCGAGGGTGATGTCGAAGTCCTGCTCGCTGGCCACCGGAGTGCGGCCGGTGCGGTCCAGTACGTGCCAGTTCAGGAAGCGTTCGAGCGCCACGCGCGCGTTGTCCTTCTCCTGCGCCGACTTCCAGGGCGCGTCGAAGGCGAGCGCGTTCCACACCGACTCCAGGCGTTCCATCAGCGCGTCGAGGTCGGCGGCGGTGCGGCCGGAGGCGACCTCGTCGGCGAGGACGTGGACGACGTTGCCGAAGCCCTGGGCGGTCGTGGCGGGCGCGTCGGCCTTCACCTCGCGGCCCAGGAACCACTGGAGTGCGCAGGTGTTGGCGAGCTGGTCCAAGGCGCTGCCGGAGAGCACGACGGGCTGGTCGCGGTGGCGCAGCGGCACCTTGCTCTCGGTCGGCTCGAACATGCCCCACCAGCGGTAGGGGTGCGCGGACGGCACCAGCGGGCGGCTGTCCTCGTCCGCGAGCGCGGCAAGCCTGGCCAGGCGGCGGGCGGCGGCCTCCCGCAGGGCGGCCGAGACGCGCGGGTCGACGGTGGTGGCGCGCAGCTCGGCGACGAGCGCGGCCACGGACAGCGGGCGGCGGGGGCGGCCGGTGACGTCCCGGGGTTCTACACCCAGTTCGGTCAGGAAGCGGGAGGGCTGGTCGCCGTCGTCGGCCGGTGCCTTCACTGCGGTCACCACAAGACGCTCACGCGCGCGCGTGGCGGCCACGTAGAACAAGCGGCGCTCCTCGGCGAGCATCGCGCCCGGGGTAAGTGGTTCGGCGAGTCCGTCGCGGCCGATGCGGTCGGCCTCCAGGAGGGAGCCACGGCGGCGCAGGTCGGGCCACAGGCCTTCCTGGACGCCGGCGACGACGACGAGCCGCCACTCCAGGCCCTTGGCGCGGTGCGCGGTCATCAGACGGACGGCGTCGGGGCGTACGGCGCGCCGCGTGAGGGTGTCGGCAGCGATGTCCTCGGCCTCGATCTCCTCCAGGAAGTTCAGGGCGCCGCGGCCTCCGGTGCGCTCCTCCGCGCGCGCGGCGGTGGCGAACAGCGCACACACCGCGTCCAGGTCCCGGTCGGCGTTGCGGCCGGCCGCGCCGCCGCGCCGGGCGGCCCGTTCCAGGCGCGCGGGCCAGGGCGTGCCGTCCCACAGGTCCCACAGCGCCTCCTCGGCCGTACCGCCGCGGGCGAGGCGCTCGCGGGCCCTGCGGAGCAGCGCGCCGAGGCGCTGCGCTCCGCGCGCGTACGCGGGGTCGTGCGCCACCAGACGCTCGGGTTCGGCGAGTGCCTGCGCGAGTAGTTCGTCGGAGGGCGGCGGCAGGGGGTTCCCGGCGGCTCGCTCCTCCTCGCGCAGGGCACGCCCGAGGCGGCGCAGATCGGCGGTGTCCATGCCGGCGAGGGGGGAGGCGAGCAGGGTGAGGGCGGTCTCGGCGTCGAGCCAGTGCGTGTCGGCGGCCTGCTCGTCGGCAGGCGTCTCGCTGCCGGCTTCGAGAGCCGACTCCTCGGCTTCGCCGGGCGCGTCCCCACGAGAACGCCGGGCGGCCTCCGCCGAGAACTCCTCCGCTTCGTCGGCCCCTTCCTCACGAGAACGGCGGGCGGCCTCCGCCGAGGACTGCTCCGCTTCGCCGGGCGCCTCCCCACGAGAACGCCGAGCGGCCTCCGCCGAGAACTCCTCCGCTTCGCCGGGCGCCTCCCCGCGAGGACGCCGGGCGGCCTCCGCCGTGGCCACGGCCCTGAGGGCCGTCAGCAGGGGCGCCACGGCCGGCTCGTGGCGCAGGGGCAGGTCGTCACCGTCGATGTCCAGGGGGACGCCGGCCGCGGTGAGGGCGCGGCGCAGCGTCGGGATGGTCCGGGAGCCGGCGCGCACCAGGACGGCCATGTCGCTCCAGGGGACGCCGTCCTCCAGGTGCGCGCGGCGCAGGATGTCGGCGATGTTGTCCACTTCCGTGCCGGGCGTCGGGTACGTGTAGACCTCGACGCGGCCGCCGTCCCGTACGGCGGCCGGTTCGCGGTGGGCGCGCACCTTCTCGGCGGGCAGCCGGGGCAGCGGCATGCGCTGGGTGATCAGGCGGGTCGCGGCCAGCAGGGCGGCGCCGGAGCGGCGGGAGGTGCGCAGCACCTCGACGGGGGCGGGGCGGCCGTCCGCGCGCGGGAAGGCCACGGGGAAGTCCAGGATGCCGTTCACGTCGGCTCCCCGGAACGTGTAGATGGACTGGTCGGGGTCGCCGAAGGCGACCAGGGCGCGGCCGCCGCCGGCCAGGGCGTGCAGGAGTCGTACCTGGGCGGGGTCGGTGTCCTGGTACTCGTCGACGTACACGGCGTCGTACCGGGCGGCGAGGCGGGCTGCGACCTCGGGGCGGCGGGCGAGCAGCACCGCGCGGTGGACCAGTTCCGCGTAGTCGAGGACGCCCTGCAGGTCGAGCACGTCGAGGTATTCGGCAAGGAAGGCGGCCGCGGCCCGCCAGTCCGGGCGGCCGATGCGGCGGGCGAAGGCGTCCAGGGCACCGGGTGAGAGGCCCAGCTCGCGGCTGCGGGCGAGGACGGCGCGGACCTCGTCGGCGAAGCCGCGGGTGGTCAGGCAGGCGCGCAGCTCGTCCGGCCAGCGCACGTGGTCGAGGCCGAGCCGCTCCAGCTCGGGCTGCCCGGCGAGCAGCTCGCGGACGGTGACGTCCTGCTCGGGTCCGGACAGCAGGCGCAGCGGCTCCGCGAACAGTCCGCTGTCCTGGTGGGCGCGGACCAGGGCGTAGCAGTACGAGTGGAAGGTGGTCGCCCGCGGTGCGCGGGCCGCGCCGATGCGCAGGGCCATGCGGTCGCGCAGGTCGACGGCGGCCTTGCGGCTGAAGGTCAGCACCAGGATGCGTTCCGGGTCTGCGCCACGGGCGATGCGCGCGGCCACGGACTCCACCAAGGTGGTGGTCTTGCCGGTGCCGGGACCTGCGAGGACGAGCATCGGCCCGGTCCGGTGATCAACCACGGCGCGCTGTGTGGCGTCCAGACGAGGGGAATCGACGTCGGCCGGCGGGGTACGGACCAGTCGGTAAGCGCCACGGTTCCCCTGCCGCACCGGTGGGTGCGGCAGGCGCCTAGTGGAGGAAGAGGAGCTCACGTGGTTGGCCGGTCCTGGTGGTCGTGCTGGTGGGCAGGCGGTCACGCGTGCGAGGCGGTGGCCGCGGGATGAGGGGGACACGTGCAGCCGACGCTACGCCGCCGCACCGGACGGAAGCAGGGCTTCCGATTCTTCCCTCACGGCTCTCGCGGCCCTCGCGCCACGCGCGTCCCTCACCTCACGAACGTACGTCATGCCACGGACGTCCCCCGTGTCCCTCGTACGGGCCACAGGTTCCCCCTGAGGGCATCCGATGGCGGAAGCTGTCAGGTGTGACCCTCCGCGCCCGCACCACCGTCCCAGCGCGCCCGCCGCATGTCGAGTCGTGGCAGATGCCCCTCGGTGCTCCTGCCCGCCTCCTTCAGCGGCGTGCCCTCCGCGCGGTAGTGGGCGAGTGCGCGCAGCTCGTGGCCGGGCAGCAGCACTCCGTCGGCGCGCACCACGCGCCACCAGGGGACGGCGCCGCCGTAGAGAGCCATCACCCGGCCGACCTGGCGCGGCCCTCCCTCCTCGAGCCACTCGGCGACATCGCCGTACGTCATGACCCGCCCGGGCGGAATCCGCTCGGCGACCTCCAGGACCCGCTCGGCGTACTCCGGCAGCGCGTCCGCGTACCCCTCTCGGGTGTCCTCGGCAGGGCTCTGCTCGCTCATTCGCCCCATCCTGCCGCACCCCGCCGACAACGCGGCATGGTTGGCACAGGGCGGTCCCCTCGCCCTTGGGCAGCGCTTGCGGCAGACTGTCCGCCCGCGCATCCGCACCCTGATGGCCGCGTGTACCGGCGGGGCATGCCACCATCGTGCGGGCGGTGACTGGTGATACGAGACCAAGAAGAGACCATGAAGCAGCAGGGCGTGCACCCCGAAGGCGCGGAGGGCACCCCTGGCGCGGCCGCACGCCCCGCCACCGCCCGCGCGGGCGGTGGCGAGACCGGCGCCGCGAGCGATGATTCCGGCACACAGCGGCCCTTCACGCGCGCGCGTGAGGACGCCGCCGGGCCCGTCGAGGGGGCGCACGTCCCCGAGAACCCGCCGGCCGGCACAGGGCCGGGCGCCGGAGACGACGGTCTCCACCCGGACGAGGTCGAGGGCGACGAACCGCTGCTCCCCGCGCGCGTGCACCGGCCCTCCGACCTCATGCGGCTGCTGGTGGGCGTGCTCGCCATCGTCGTCCTGCTCGCCATCGCCGCGTTCGCGCACGGCACCACCTCGGGCCTCGAACAGGACATCAACAAGGGCACCGGCCAGGCCCCCGACCTGCTCATCAAGATCGCGGGACTGGCCTCCAGCATCGCGATCCTGCTGGTGCCGGTCGCCTTCGCGATCGAACGGCTGATCAAACGGGACGGGCTGCGGATCGCCGACGGCGTCCTCGCGGCCGTCCTCGCGCACGGAGTGACTCTCGCCACCGACCTGTGGGTCGCCCGAGGCGCCCCGGGCTCCATCCAGGAAGCGCTCACCCAGCCCTCACCAGGTGACATCCACGCCCTGACCGACCCGGTGCACGGCTATCTGGCACCCGTCATCGCCTACATGACGGCCGTCGGCATGTCCCGCAGACCCCGGTGGCGTGCGGTGCTGTGGATCGTGCTGCTGCTCGACGCGTTCTCGATGCTGGTCACCGGCTACACGACCCCGTTCTCGATCATCTTGACGGTGCTGATCGGCTGGACCATCGCCTACGGCACCCTGTACGCGGTCGGCTCGCCCAACGTCCGCCCCACCGGGCAGACCCTGATGGCGGGCCTCAGGCACGTCGGTTTCCACCCCGTCGGCGCGGCCCGCGAGGAGGCTGTGGAGACGGAGAACGGCGACCGCGGACGGCGTTATTTCGTCACCCTGGAGGACGGCCCGCCGCTGGACGTCACGGTCGTCGACCGGGAGCAGCAGGCCCAGGGCTTCTTCTACCGCGCGTGGCGCAATCTCACCCTGCGCGGCTTCGCCACCCGCTCCAGCCTGCAGTCGCTGCGCCAGGCGCTGGAGCAGGAGGCGCTGCTGGCGTACGCGGCGATCGCGGCGGGTGCCAACGCGCCCAAGCTGATCGCCACCTCGGAACTCGGCCCCGACGCGGTGATGCTCGTCTACGAGCACACGGGCGGGCGCACGCTGGACTCACTGGCCGACGAGGACATCACCGACGAACTGCTGCGCAACACGTGGCACCAGGTGCAGGCGCTGCAGTCACGGCGCATCGCGCACCGCAGGCTGGCCGGTGACGCAATTTTGGTGGATCGTTCCGGCAAGGTGATCCTCACCGAGTTGCGCGGCGGCGAGATCGCGGCAGGCGAACTGCTGTTGCGCATGGACGTCGCCCAGCTGGTCACCACGCTCGGCCTGCGGGTCGGCGCCGAACGGGCCGTGGCCTCGGCGGTCGGCGTGCTCGGCCCGGACGCGGTCGCCGACTGCCTGCCGATGCTCCAGCCCATCGCACTGACGCGCTCCACGCGCGCGACCCTGCGCCGACTGGCCCGGGAGCGTACGCAGCGCGAACGGGAAGCGGTCCTGGAGGCGTCCCGGCAGGCCAAGCAGGCCCGCCTGGAGGAGGCCTCCGAGACGACTCGGCCCGTCCTCGAAAAGCCCGACAAGAAGACGGTCCGCGCCGAGCAGCGCGCGGAGAGGCGGGCCATCGACGAAGCCCTCGACGAGGCACGCGAGGAGGACCTGCTCACGCAGATCCGGCACCAGGTGCTGCGGATCAGGCCCCAGGCGCCCGTGGAGCCGGCCCGCCTGGAGCGGGTGCGCCCGCGCACGCTGATCAGCTTCATCGCCGGTGCGATCGGCGCGTACTACCTGCTGACCCAGCTCACCCACATCGAGTTCGGCACGCTGTTCGCGCAGGCCCAGTGGGGCTGGGTGGCCGCGGCGGTGCTGTTCTCGGCGCTCAGCTACCTGGCCGCCGCGATGGCGCTGCTGGGGTTCGTGCCGGAGCGGGTGCCGTTCCCGAGGACGGTGGCGGCGCAGGTCGCCGGCTCCTTCGTGAAGATCGTGGCGCCGGCCGCGGTCGGCGGTGTGGCCCTCAACACGCGCTTCCTGCAGCGCACCGGCGTGCGCCCGGGGCTCGCGGTGGCGAGCGTCGGCGCGTCACAGTTGTTCGGGCTCGGCTGCCACATCCTGATGCTGCTGTCCTTCGGCTACCTGACCGGCACCGAGAAGACGCCGTCGCTGTCGCCGTCCCGGACGGTCATCGCGGGTCTGCTGACCGTGGCGGTACTCGTCCTCGTGGTGACCTCGGTGCCGTTCCTGCGGAAATTCGTCGTCACCCGTGTGAGGTCGCTGTTCGCAGGTGTCGTACCGCGCATGCTCGACGTGCTCCAGCGCCCGCAGAAGCTCGTCACCGGCATCGGCGGCATGCTGCTGCTGACCGCCTGCTTCGTGATGTGCCTGGACGCCTCCATCCGGGCGTTCGGCGACAACTCGACGTCGCTGAGCATCGCCAGTGTCGCCGTGGTCTTCCTCGCCGGCAACGCGCTCGGCTCTGCGGCGCCCACCCCGGGCGGCGTGGGCGCGGTGGAGGCGAGCCTCACGCTCGGCCTGATCGCCTTCGGCCTGCCCAAGGAGGTCGCCGCCCCGGCCGTCCTGCTGTTCCGGCTGCTGACCCTCTGGCTGCCGGTGCTTCCGGGCTGGCTCGCCTTCAACCAGCTCACCCGCAAGGGCGCCCTGTAGACAGGCCCGCACAGAGGCTCCGGGGACGTACCTCGGACGGCCCGTGTCCCGCGCGCGCCGGCCCGCGCGCCCCCACGATGGAAACATGGCGAACCCCTCCCGGCCGCGTGCCGCCGCCCTGACCACCGGCATCGTGCTGCTGGCCGCCCTGCTGGCCGGGTGCAGTCACGGCGCCGAGGACGGGGACCTCACGGCGCAGAAGCTGGACTGGAAGGACTGCCCGGCGCCGTCCGAGGCGGAGGGCGGCGGCGGTTCCCCGTCCCCGCTGCCGAACGGCACCCAGTGGCAGTGCGCCACCATGAAGGCGCCCCTGGACTGGAGCAATCCCAAGGGCGACACCATCGGTCTCGCCCTGATCCACGCCAAGGCCAGCGGCCCGGCCGGCAAGCGGATCGGCTCGCTCGTGTTCAACTTCGGCGGCCCCGGCGGCAGCGGCGTCACCACCCTGCCCGCGTTCGCCGAGGACTACGCCGCCCTGCGCACCCGCTACGACCTGGTGAGCTTCGACCCACGCGGGGTCGGGCGCAGCAAACCGGTGAAGTGCGAGAGCGACGCCCAGCTCGACCAGTACTTCCAGCAGGACGCGACACCCGACGACAGCGCCGAGCGCACGCAGTTGCTGGAG
This sequence comes from Streptomyces cellostaticus, assembly GCF_001513965.1. Lineage (GTDB taxonomy): Bacteria > Actinomycetota > Actinomycetes > Streptomycetales > Streptomycetaceae > Streptomyces > Streptomyces cellostaticus. The sequence continues at coordinate 36,780 of NZ_KQ948037.1, forward strand.
CGCACCAAGCAGTTCAACGGCGCCTGCGAGAAGCACTCCAAGACGATCCTGCCGCATGTGCGCACCACCGACGTGGCCCGCGACATGGACCTGATGCGCCAGGTGCTCGGCGACGACAAGCTGCACTACTTCGGCATCTCCTACGGCACGGAACTCGGCGGCGTCTACGCCCACCTGTTCCCCAAGGACGTCGGGCGGGCGGTCTTCGACGCGGTGATCGACCCCACGCAGAACCCGGAACAGAGCGCGCTCGGGCAGGCCAAGGGCTTCCAGCTCGCACTCGACAACTTCGCCCGGGACTGCACGTCGAAGACGACCGGCTGCCCGATCGGCGACACGGCCCAGGACGTGAAGGACCGCATCGCCAAACTGCTGACGGACCTGGAGAAGAAGCCGATCCCCGGCATCCTCCCGCGCGAGCTGACCCAGACCGCGGCGACCAACGGCATCGCGCAGGCCCTGTACTCCAAGGACTTCTGGGAGTACCTCACCGAGGGGCTCCAGCAGGCGTACGAGGGCGACGGAAGGGTCCTCATGCTGCTGTCCGACTCGATGAACGGCCGCAACGAGAGCGGCGAGTACAGCAACATCACTGCGGCGAACATCGCCATCAACTGCTCCGACGAGAAACCCCGGTACACCCCCGACTTCGTCCAGCAGAAGCTGCCCGAGTTCCGCGCCGCCTCCCCGCTGTTCGGGGACTACCTGGCCTGGGGCATGGTCGGCTGCACCGACTGGGCCGTGCCGGGCGCCGCCGACCATCCCGACGTCAGCGCACCGGGATCGGCACCCATCCTCGTCGTCGGCAACACCGGCGACCCCGCCACCCCGTACGAGGGCGCGAAGAAGATGGTGGACGCACTCGGCAAGGGCGTCGCCGTCGAGCTGACGTACCGGGGCCAGGGGCACGGGGCGTACGACAGCAAGAACAAGTGCGTGCAGAACGCGGTGAACGGCTACCTGCTGGACGGGAAGGTACCGAAGCCCGGTACGGTCTGCACCTAGCGAAAATCCCCGCAAAATCGCAGGTCAGATGGTTATCCACAGGCCGCTACGGGCTAAGCCCGCTCCGCCTACCATGGCCTGAACGCCCGCCGCGGCACGACGCGGAGGGCCTGCTAGGGGGGTGCACATGTCGCGATTCCTGCGGTGGGCGGCCGCCGCGGCCGCAGCGCTGCTGGTGGCCGGATGCGGTGGCGGCTCGTCGGGCGGGGGCCATGACGAGGGCAAGACGACAAGTCCGGCCAGGGAAAAGGAGACCGGTCCGGCTTCCGTGCCGGCGTCACCGCCTGCGATGGACCCGCCCTCCTCGCTCACCTCGCAGCGGCTCGACTGGCACCGCTGCAAGGCCACTGACTCCGCCGCGCCGAGCGACGACTGGCGGTGCGCCACACTCAAAGTGCCGCTGGACTGGTCGAAGCCGGGCGGTACGACGATCGGCCTCGCCCTCATCCGCGCCCGGGCGACCGGAAGCGACCGGATCGGCTCGCTGTTGTTCAACTTCGGCGGCCCCGGCGGCTCGGGCGTGTCGATGATGCCGTACTACGGCACCACCGTCTCCCACCTGCGCGAGCGCTACGACCTGGTGAGCTGGGACCCGCGCGGGGTCGGGGCCAGCGAGGGCGTCCGCTGCCGCGGCGACCGGGCCATCGGGGCGGCCGAAGCGGTGGACGCCACTCCGGACACCCCGGCCGAGGAGAAGGCGTATCTGCGGGACGCCACCGACTTCGGCAAGGGCTGCCGGAAGGCTGCCGGCACGCTGCTGGCGCACGTGTCGACGACCGACACCGCGCGCGACATGGACCTGATGCGCCAGGTGCTCGGCGACCGCACGATGCACTACTTCGGCATCTCCTACGGCACCGAACTGGGCGGCGTGTACGCCCACTTGTTCCCGAAGCGGGTCGGCCGGCTGATCCTCGACGCGGTGGTCGACCCGACCGCGGACACGGTGGGCCATGCCGAGAACCAGGCCCGCGGCTTCCAGCGCGCCCTGGACGACTATCTGAAGTCCACCGGCCAGGACCCGAAGCAAGGCTCGCGGAAGATCGTGGCCCTGCTCCGGCGGATCGACGCGAAGCCGCTGCCCACCTCGTCCGGCCGGAGGCTGACCCAGACGCTCGCGGTCACCGGAATCATCCGGCCGCTGTACAGCGAGGCCGGCTGGCCGCAGCTGACCAGCGCGCTCAAGTCGGCGCAGAGCGGCGACGGTTCACAGCTGCTGGCGCTCGCGGACGAGTACGACGAGCGCGACGCCTCGGGGCGCTACGGCACGACGAGCCACGCCCAACGGGTCATATCGTGCCTGGACGACAGGCAGCGGCCCACGCTCGCACAGACGAAGAAGCTGCTGCCCGAGTTCGAGCGGATCTCACCGGTGTTCGGCGACTTCCTGGGCTGGGACACGGCCGGGTGGTGCCACGACTGGCCGGTGCCGGGGCAGTTCGACACCCCCGAGGTCAGCGCGCCGGGTGCGGCACCGATCCTGCTGGTCGGCAACACCGGGGACCCGGCGACACCGTACGAGGGTGCCCGCAGGATGGCCGACGAGCTGGGCAAGGGCGTCGGAGTCAACCTCACCTGGAAGGGCGAGGGACACGGGGCGTACGGCAACGGCAGCGACTGCGTCGACTCGGCGGTGGACGCCTACCTGCTCGACGGGACAGTGCCGAAGGACGGCACGGTCTGCTCATGACGACGGCGGGGGCCCCGGGCGCCAACAGCACCCGAAGCCCCCGCCGCTCGGACCGGAAGGCCTGCTCGTCTCGACCGCCGAGGCGTCGCTCAGTAGACCGGCTTGTGCGGTTCGATCTGGTTGACCCAGCCGATCACGCCGCCGCCGACGTGGACGGCGTCCGCGAAGCCCGCGGACTTGAGGACGGCGAGGACTTCCGCACTGCGGACACCTGTCTTGCAGTGCAGGACGATCTTCTTGTCCTGCGGCAGGCCCTCCAGGGCGGTGCCCATGAGGAACTCGTTCTTCGGGATCAGCTTGGCGCCCGGGATGGAGACGATCTCGTACTCGTTCGGCTCGCGGACGTCGATGATCTCGATGCTCTCGCCGTCGTCGATCCACTCCTTGAGCTGCTTGGGAGTGATCGTCGAACCGGCGGCCGCCTCCTGGGCCTCCTCGGAGACGACGCCGCAGAAGGCCTCGTAGTCGATGAGCTCGGTGACGGTCGGGTTCTCGCCGCAGACCGCGCAGTTCGGGTCCTTGCGGACCTTGACCTGGCGGTACTGCATCTCCAGGGCGTCGTAGATCATCAGGCGGCCGACCAGCGGCTCGCCGATGCCCGCGAGGAGCTTGATGGCCTCGTTGACCTGGATGGAGCCGATGGACGCGCACAGCACACCCAGCACGCCGCCCTCGGCGCAGGAGGGGACCATGCCCGGCGGCGGGGGCTCCGGGTAGAGGCAGCGGTAGCAGGGGCCGTGCTCGGACCAGAAGACCGAGGCCTGGCCGTCGAAGCGGTAGATCGAGCCCCACACGTACGGCTTGTTCAGCAGCACGCACGCGTCGTTGACCAGGTAGCGGGTCGCGAAGTTGTCCGTGCCGTCGACGATCAGGTCGTACTGGCTGAAGATGTCCATCACGTTGTCGGCTTCGAGCCGCTCCTCGTGAAGGATCACGTTCACGTACGGGTTGATGCCCTTGACCGAGTCGCGCGCGGACTCGGCCTTGGAGCGGCCGATGTCGGACTGGCTGTGGATGATCTGCCGCTGCAGGTTCGACTCGTCGACCTCGTCGAACTCCACGATGCCGAGCGTGCCCACGCCCGCGGCGGCCAGGTACATCAGCGCCGGCGAGCCCAGGCCGCCGGCGCCCACACAGAGCACCTTGGCGTTCTTCAGCCGCTTCTGCCCGTCCATCCCGACGTCGGGGATGATCAGGTGGCGGGAGTACCGGCGGACCTCGTCTACGGTGAGCTCAAGAGCTGGCTCGACCAGGGGTGGCAGCGACACGGGGACTCCGTTGGTCGGTCAATCACTACAGTTGTTCTCTCCGTAACACTGCCACGACCTTCTTCATTCCGAGACACCCGTTCCGACACGCGAGACGATGTCGTCCCAGTAGCCGGGCATGGTCTCCCACGGGTCGGTGCGGCCGCCGCGGTCGGTGTGGTCCGTGAAGTAGATCGTCGACGCGCCCTGCCAGCGGGCGATGCGCAGCGCCTCCTCCAGATGGCCCCGGGGCACACCGTGCACGAAGTGGCAGAAGCGGTCGGGCGGGTAGTCGGCGGTCCACTCGGCCACCTGGGACCAGCGGTAGTCGGACCAGGAGCCGGAGAAGGTCACCAGTTGGTCGGCGTTCTCCGCGTACCCGGGGTGCGGGTGGCTGCCGTGGCCGAGGACGATGTGGGCGCTGTCACTGATCGCCCGCAGGGTGGTGATCGCGTGGCGGACTTCGGGGAGCGCGCTGCGCTCGGTCGGGCAGCGGTCCAGCAGGAAGCCGTCGGCCCGGTACCAGTCGAGGTAGCGGTGCGCGTCGCCGAGCAGGTCGGCGAGGGCTCGGGCGCCGTGGGTGAGGTCCAGATGGCCGAGGACGCGAACGCCGGCGCAGCGCAGTCGGGCGGCCGCATGGAGGCAGTGCGGGTCGGGGCGTGTGCCGGGTCCGGCGGCGACGTTCAGGACGACCCAGTCGAGAGGGGTGCCGGGGCGGGTGAGTTCGGCCCACTGGGCGGGGGCGACGAGCGGGTGGGCGTAGCCGGGGATGCCGAGGGCGGTACGGGTTGCGGTGCGCGCGGTGCCCGCTGTGGTGCTGGTCAGATGCGGCATGCCGCCTCCATCCAGATGTCGGCCAGGGATTCTTCGAGGTTGATCCGGGGCCGCCAGCCGAGCCTGTCGCGGGCGGTGCGCACATCGGCCTGCTGCCAGCTGCCGCAGCCGTCCGGGTACGGGTACGCGACCGGGCCCGCGTGCTCGGAGTCGACGCGGGGGTGGCCGATGGGGCTGCGCAGCGGCCCGGGAGGGGCGTCGAGTTCGTGGAGGGCGCCGCCGTATCCGGCGACCCGGGCGAGCACGGCGGCTGCGTCGCGGAGGCGTACCGCGCGGCCGGAGCCGATGTTGATGACGCCCTGCGCGGCGGAGAGCGAGGCGGCGTGCACGGCGCGGGCGACGTCGCGGACGTCGACGAAGTCGCGCTGGACGCCGAGGCCGCCGAGCTTGAGTTCCCCGTCGCCGGACTGCATGGCACGGCGCATGGCCTCGGCGAGCCGGCCCAGCGGGGAGCCGGCCGGGGTGCCGGGCCCGGCGGGTGAGAAGACGCGGAGCACGACGGCGTCGAGGCCGGAGCCGAGGACCAGTTCGGTGGCGGCGAGTTTGCTGACACCGTACGGCCCGCCGGGGCGGGGCACGGCGTCCTCGGCGGTGGAGGAGCCGGGCTGGCTGGGGCCGTACTCGGAGCCGCACCCGATCTGCACCAGGCGGGCGCCGCAGCCGCTGCGGCGCAGGGCTTCGCAGACGGTCGCGACGGCGACGGTGTTGTGCCGGGTGAGCTCGCGGGCGCCGCCGCGGGTGGCGCCGGCGCAGTTGATGACGACTCCGGGGTGGACCGCGTCCAGGAAGCGGGTGAGCGCTCCGGGGCTGCCCGTGGCGAGGTCGAAGCGGACGTCGGCGTCGTCGCCGCGGCCGAGCGCGGTGAGCTGGACGGCCGGGTCGGCGAGCAGGCGGTCGGCGACGAAGCGGCCGATGTATCCGTTGGCTCCGATCAGCAGGACCCTCATCGTGCGGCTCCCGGGGTGTGCGCTCCGGCGGCTCCCAAGGCTCCGGACGCTCCGGGCGCTCCGTGTCGGGAGGTGGTCATCTGGTCTTCTCCTTCAGAGGGGTGGTGCGGTTGCCTGCGACGTCAAAGGCGCGGTGCGGTCGCCTGCGGCGGTGGGCCGGGCCCGAGCGGCTGCGGCCGGGGGCCGGTGGCGGAAGGTTCACTCGGGTGCTCCCGTGGGGGCGTGGGCCGAGGCCTGGGTGAGGGTGCGCTGGGCGTGGACCAGCAGGGTCAGGGCCGCGGTGCCACAGGCGAGTACCGGGACAGCGGCCGTGCCCCAGGCGTCCACCAGGGTTTGGACGGGGGTCGCCAGGAAGGCGCAGCCGGGCAGCCGGCCGGCCAGGGGCAGGGCGAGGGCCGCCGCCTCGGTGGCCGCCGCCGCGGCGAGGACGAGGGCCGGGGCGTGCCGGCGGTGGTGCACGGTGAGGAGGCGGGCGAGCAGGAGCAGGGCGCCGAGAGTGAGGGCCTGCGGGTAGTGCGCACCCTCGTGCAGGGCGGCGCCGCACAGGGCGAGCAGGGCGGTGAGGGCGCCGAGGAACAGGGCGAAGGTGCCGAGCAGCAGTGGCCGGGCTGCGGCCGTGAAGTCCTCCAGGCCGCGGCTGCCGGCGAGCCTGCGGCGGGCGCCGGCGGCGAGGAGGTGCGCGCACCAGGCGGCCGGGGCGCAGGCCAGGGTGAGCGCCAGGGCGGGTGCGGCGGTCACGGGCCAGGGGCCGTCCGGGGCACCGGTGGGCAGGGCGTCGGGGCCGCCGGCCAGGATCGCCCGCAGGAGTCCGTCGCCCAGGAGGGCGTAGCCGAGCAGACAGAGGGTCCACGCGCGCGTGCCGGATCCCGTACGCCACGAGGGTGTGCCTGGCGCGGCGGCGAGGGGGCCGCGGCGCAGGGCTGCGCGGACCGCGAGGCCGACGGCGAGGAGTCCGCCGAGGGCCACCGGCAGGCGGGCCTGGCCGTGGGTGAGGTGCAGTCCGGCCAGGACGGCCGTGCCGAGCGCCCCGGGCAGGAGGGTGAGCAGGATCCAGCCGGCGCTGACGCGGGGTACGCGCACGGGCTCGGGGTACGGACGCGATGCGCCGTCGCGGGGCACGCGCGCGTACAGCTCCTCGGCGAGCGAGAAGACGTCGCGGTGGCGGAAGCGGGCGGCGGTGCGGTCGGTGATGCCGAGCGCCTCGAGGCCGGCGGCGATCTCCAGCGGGTCCACGGCCCGTTCGCACAGCTCCCGGTGACGGTGCAACAGGGCCTTCACGGGGTCGGCGGCGCCGCGCCGGGGGGCGGCTCTGCGGCTCCTGTCGGGCTCGGCGTCCGCTCCGCCACGCGTCGAGGCCGAGGGCGAAGACAGCTGGGCCGCTCGGGGACGCACCGATGCCGTTGGCGTCCGGGCCACGGCGACGGAGGCCGCCGAAGTCCTGGCTGCCGGGGGCGAGGGCGCCTCGAAGGCCTCGGACGCGTCCGCCGCCGTGAGAACCCTCGCATCGAACGGCGCGGCCCAAGCCTCGGTCGCCGTGGGAGTCCCGGAGGTCTCCCAGGGGTCGGGGTCCGGTCGGTCGGTGGCGCCGGCGGGCGCACGGCGCTCCCCGGCCGGCCAGTGTCCCGGCCGCGCGTCCCATGCGTCCGCGCCGCTCGGCATGCCGGGGCGGTCCGGTCCGCCCGGCTCGCCCAGGGTGCCCGCGCTCTCGCCGCGCGCGCCGCGCGCAGCACGGGGTTCGCCGACTCCGCTCATCGCCGCCCTCCCCTCGTCGCGGGCGCCCTCCGCCCTGCCGGAGCCGTTCATTGCGCCCCCTCCGCGGTTGCCAGCGGGGTCGCACGGACCGGGCCGCCTGCCGCCCAGCCGGGGACACCCCGGGTCAGTGCGCGGGCCGTGGGGCCGGTCCAGCGGCCGGGGACGTGGGCCTCGGGCGGGGTGGCGAACGGCAGGGGTTCGCCGGCCTCGTCGAGGACCACCCGGCGGACCGGACAGCGCGCGACGACCTCCAGGTAAATGCAGTGAAATGCCGCGATGTTCTGCTCGACGGTGAACAGTTCGAGCGCACGGGCGCGTGCGGCGGCGCCCAGGCGCTCACGGCGCTCGGGGTCGCGCAGCAGTGCCACGCACGCCTCGGCGAGCGCCCGCGGATTGCGCGGGGGCACGACGAGGCCCGTACCGCCGATGACCTCCAGCACCGCGCCGACGTCGGTGGACACGGTGGCGCGGCCGCAGAACATGGCCTCGGCCAGGGTGATCGGGAAGCCCTCGACGACGCTGGAGAGGACGACGACGGCGCCGGCGGCGTACGCGTCGGGCAGGGTCGGGGCCTCGGGGTCTCCGATCTCCTCGAAGGAGACCGGATTGTCGCCCACCGCGTGCACGCCCTCCGCCTCGTCCGGGAAGAGCTGGGCGGCGAGCACCCGGCAGTGGCCCAGGTAGGCCTCCCCCTCGGGGCCCGCGGGGGCACCGATGATCCGCAGGCGGGCCTTCGGCTGCTCCTTGCGCACCTCGGCGAAGGCGTGCAGCAGGGACACCAGGTCCTTGGCGGGTTCGACGCGCCCGACCCAGACGAGCGTGCCGGGGTCGGCGCGGTCCGGGGACTCGCCGATCTCGGCGAAGCGGGAGGCCTCCATGCCCGGGTGGACGGTACGGATCCTGTGGCGGTCGGCGCCGCACCGTTCCTGCCAGCGGCGGGCGTGGGCGTTGCCGGGTGTGAGGATCGCGGCGCGCCGGTAGACCTCGGCGGCCAGCCGGCCGTGGAAGGCGGCGAGCAGGGCGCGTACGGCGGGGGCGGCGGCGTCGGGGCCGAGGGCCAGGTAGTGCGAGCGCAGTTGCACGCCGTACTCGGTGACCAGCAGCGGTACGTCGCAGAAGTGCCGGGCGAGCAGTCCGGGCAGGGCGGCCGGGCCGCCCGCGGTGGCGTGGCAGAGGTCGGCCGCACCGAGGGCGTCGTCGCCGTACCAGTCGAGGGAGAGGGGGCGCAGGGCGCGTTCGAGGTGTGCGGCGACGGTGAGCAGGTCGGGTACGCGCGCCTCGCGCGCCGTGCGCAGCGCGCCGGGGGCGCGGCAGGCGCGCTCCAGGGTGCGTACGGCGATGTCGGAGCGGAGTGCGCCGATCAGTCCGCCCTCGTCGCGGGCGAGTTCGGCGAGGCCGTAGAGCGCATTGCCGAAACGGTCCGCCAGGTGGGGGGACATGGCACGGGACGCCGCGTCGAACACCTCATCGGACCCGGCGCACACCGCCGCGGCCAGTTCCCCGTAGCACTCGGTGAAGCGCCGGCGTGCGCGCCGCCCGTAGGCGACCCCGTCGTCCTCGGCCGTCCACAGCGGAGCCGTACGCACCCGGCCGACGTGTGGCGGGAGCGGGCCCCAGCCGGCGTCCTCCTGCTGTCGGCTGCGGCTGAGCGCGTAGAGGTCGAACTCGTGCTGTGCGAGCCCGCGCACGAGCCGGTCGCACCAGAGCCCGGCGTCACCGCTCACATACGGATAGCCACCTTCCGTAAGCAGTCCGATGCGCACGTGTGCACCCCCGATCTCCCGTGAGTGGGAGCCGCCCTGGTCCCGGCGGCTCGCAGCGGGAAGAACGTATGCGGACAAGGCGGTGGCGCGACGGACGGTTGTCCATCGCGCCACCAAAAGGGGTGAACGGTCGTAACTTTCGCGTGCGGACCGCGTTCCGTCGCGCTATGAGATCACAGGGTGATTGCTCACGTACGAAACGTTACGCCACGGCCAGCTCCCGTCGGGCGGCGCGCCGCTGGGCGGCCAGCTCCGGGTCGAGCGCGGGCACGGCGGCGAGCAGCTGCTTGGTGTACGGCTCGCGCGGGGTGTCGTACACCTCGTCGACGGGTCCGGACTCGACGACCTGTCCGCGGCGCATCACCGCGATCCGGTCGCTGACCTGGCGGACGACGGCCAGGTCGTGCGCGATGAACACGAGCGCGAGGCCGAGTTCCCGCTGCAACTCGCCGAGCAGGGCGACCACCTGGGCCTGCGTGGTGACGTCGAGCGCGGAGACGGGCTCGTCGCAGACGATGACACGCGGATCGGCGGCGAGCGCCCGTGCGATGCCCACGCGCTGGCGCTGTCCGCCGCTGAACTCGTGCGGGTAGCGGTCGTAGTGCGCCGCTTCGAGCCCCACGCGCTCCAGCAGTTCGAGCACGCGCCCCCGGATGCGCTCGTCGTGTTCCCCGCGCGCGCGGAGCGGGTCGGCGATGGACTCGCCCACGCTGCGGCGGGGGTTGAGGGAGGAGACCGGGTCCTGGAAGACCATCTGCACGGCCGGGTTCACGCCGGTGTGCGGGCGCCCGTCGTAGCGGATGCCTCCAGCGGTGGGCGGCAGCAGCCCGACCAGCATGCGGCCCAGCGTCGTCTTGCCGCTGCCGCTCTCCCCCACGATCCCCAGGGTCTCGCCCCGGCGGACGGTCAGCGAGATGTCGTCCACGGCCGTGAAGGCCGTCCTGCCGCGCCCGAACTCGCGCCTGAGGCCGGTCGCCTCCAGGACGACCTCGTCGGACGCCTCGGCCACGGCGGCGCGCGGCGCGTCCACGCGCGGGACGGCGCCGAGCAGTTCGCGGGTGTACGCCTGCGCGGGCGCCCCCAGAACCGTGCCGACCGGGCCGTGTTCCACGGCCTTGCCGTGCCGCATGACCAGCACCTCGTCGACGCTCTCGGCGGCGACGCCCACGTCGTGGGTGACGAGCAGCAGGCCCATGCCGGTCTCCTCGCGCAGCGTGTGCAGCAGGTCGAGGATCTGGGCCTGGACGGTGACGTCGAGGGCCGTCGTGGGCTCGTCGGCGATCAGCAGGTCCGGTTCGCAGGCCAGGGCCATGGCGATGAGGGCGCGCTGGCGCATGCCGCCGCTGAACTCGTGCGGGCGGGACCGGGACCGGCGCCGTGCGTCCGGAATTCCAACCCTCTCCAGCACCTCGACGGCACGCGCGCGTGCGGCGCGTCGTGACGCGCGCGTGTGCACGCGGTACACCTCGGCGATCTGGTCGCCGATCGCGTAGTACGGGTCGAGCGAGGACAGCGGGTCCTGGAAGACCATGGCGGCCTTGGCGCCGCGCAGCCGCCGCAGTTCCCCGTCCGAGGCCTGCTGGACGTCGGTGCCGGCGACGTGGACCGAGCCGCCGACCCGTGCTCCGGTGCCCCGGTGCAGGCCCAGCAGGGCGCCGGCGACCGTGGACTTGCCGGAGCCGGACTCGCCGACCAGCGCTAGGGCGGCCCCCTCCGCCAGGCGGAAGGAGAGCCCGTCCACGGCCCGCAGCGAGCCGAACTCGACCGTCAGGTCCGTGACTTCCACCAGGCTCATGCGAGTACCACCCGTCGGTCGGCCACCGCGTACAGGACGTCCGCGACGGCGTTGGCGATGACCACGAAGAAGCCGACGACCAGGACCATGCCGACGACGACCGGCAGGTCGACGACCTTCACCGCGTGCACCAGCTCCTGGCCGATACCGGGCAGGCCGAACAGGGTCTCGGTGAGGACGGCGCCGCCGACGGCCGAGCCGACGTTGTTGGCGTTCAGCGCGATGACGGGCGCCAGGGCGCCGCGCAGGGCGTGCCGGCCGACGATCGCGCGCTCGCCCACGCCGTAGGCGCGGAAGGTGCGGATGTGGTCCTCGGCGAGCGTCTCCAGCATCGCCGCCCGGGTGAGCCGGGCGAAGGCGGCCGCTTCGATCAGGGCGAGCGACAGCCAGGGCAGCAGCAGGTTCCACGCCCACTGCTCGGGGTCGTCGGCGAAGTTCACGTACTGCGGGAACGGCAGCAGCTGGAGTTCGCCGCAGACGACGATCATCAGGACGAGGCCGAGGACGAACACGGGGGTGGCCCAGCCGGCGAGCGTGACGGCGGTCAGTACGCGCTCGGAGAACCGGCCGCGCCGCCAGGCGGACAGCACGCCGGTGCCGACGCCGATCACCAGCCACAGCACCATCGCGCCGAGGACGAGGGACAGGCTGACCGGCAGCTTGGTCAGGATGATGTCCATCACCTGCTGGTCGCTCTGGTACGACAGCCCCAGGCAGGGTGCCGGGCAGTGTGCCACCGAGGTGCCGGTCGAGTAGTCCTGGCCGACGAAGATGCCCTCCAGGAAGTGCCAGTAGCGCAGGTAGAGCGGGTCGCCGAGCTTCAGCTGCTGGGCGACCTGGTGCACCTGTTCCGGCGAGCAGCGCGGGCCGCAGGTGATCTGGGCGACGTTGCCGGGGGTGGCGTAGAAGACGACGTAGACGAGCACCGAGATGGCGAGCAGGGTGACCGCCGTGCCCACGGCCCGGCGCAGCAGGAATCCACCGAAGCCGCTCATGAGGTCTCCTCCTTCCCGGTCCCGGCGCCGCCGGTCTCGTTCCTGCGGCCGGTGCCGACGCGCAGGCGGGAGGCCGCGCGCGGGTCGAGGGCGGTGCGCACGCCGTCGCCGAGGACGGTGAGGGCGAGGACGGTGACGAACAGGGCGCCGGCCGGCAGCAGCAGGTACTGCGGGGCCGCCTGGTACCAGACGTCGGCGGCGGTGAGCATCTGCCCCCACGAGGGCGTCGGCGGCTTCACGCCGACACCGAGGAAGGACAGGGCCGCCTCGGCGGAGATGTTCGTGGGCACCAGCAGCGCGGCGTACGTGATCACGGGCGCGGCGAGGCCTGGCAGCAGCTCGCGGCGGGCGATCCGCCAGGCGCCCCAGCCGCTGAGCCGGGCGGCCAGGACGTAGTCGAGGCCCTTGAGGGTGAGGGTCTGGGCGCGCACGATCTTCGCGATGTTGCCCCAGGCGATCAGGCCGATGACCAGGCTGACGAGGACGGGCCGCGGGAAGCTCGACGGCACGATCGCCAGCAGTGCCAACGACATGATCATCAACGGCAGGGCCACGATGATGTCCGTGACACGGCTCAACAGTTGATCAACCCATCGGTTGCCGAGTGCGGAGGCCACGCCGATCACGATGCCGAGGAAGACCTGCAACACCGTGGCCGCCAGCGCGACAGCGAGTGAAACCCGTGCCCCGTAGGCCAGCCGCGCGAACAGGTCGCGCCCGGTCTGCGGTTCGACGCCCAGCCAGTGGTCGGCGCTGATGCCGCCGAAGGAGCCGATGGGCACGCCTCCGCGCGCGGAGTCGATCAGGGAGGGGTGGTACGTGGTCGGGTCCTGGCCCTCCAGGGCGGTGAGCAGCGGCGCGGCGAGCGCGACCAGGACGAGCAGTGCGACGACGGCCGCGGCGACCAGGGCGGCGCGCTGTGCCCGCAGCCGCCGCCAGAACTGACGGGCCCCCGAAGCCCCCGGGACGGGTGTGTCCGTCCCGGGGGGCTGGGAGGCGACAAGTGCCTCGCTCACGGCCTTACTTCACCGCGACCTGGGAGATGTCGAGGACGCCGGTCCAGTCGCTGATGACGATGTTCTTGACGTCCGAGCCGTACAGGCGCTTGTAGACCGGGTGGAACAACGGCACGACGAGGGCCTGCTCGCCGATCTTCTTGTCCAGTGCACCCCACCGCTTGGCGGCCGCGTCAAGGTCGGTCAACTTGTTGATCGCGTCAATCTCGTCATTGACCGACTTGTCGTTCAGCAGGCCCGTGTTGAAGTTCGCTCCATCGTTGACGATCTGCCGGCCGTCGAAGATCGGGGCGAGGAAGGGGCCGCCGGAGGGCCAGTCGGCACCCCAGTGGGCGAGGAAGAAGCCGGGCTCGGTCTTCACGCTGTGGATCTTGTCCCGGTAGTCGTTGTCCTCCAAGCCCTGGAGCTTGACTGTGATGCCGGCCTTCTTCAGGGCGTCCTGGAGGGCGGTGGCGATCTCCGGGCTGGTCTCGAAGTTCTTGTCGTTCGAATGGGTCAGCGTGACGGTCAGGCCGTTCTTGAAGCCGGCCTGGGCCAGCAGCTCCTTGGCCTTGGCCGCGTTGCCGGTCTTGCCCGCCGGGAAGAGGTCGTAGGGCGTGTAGCCGAAGGACTTCTGGTCGGGCAGGAAGGTGGTGGCGGGCTCGGCGAGCGCCGAACCGCCGGCCGCGTTGACGACGGACGAACGGTCGACGGCGTACGAGATCGCCTGCCGCACCTTGGGGTTGTCGAACGGCTTCACCTTCGGGTTGAAGGCGATGTAGTTGGTGTAGCCGAAGTGGCCGGTGCCCACGCGCGCGGCCAGCTCCTTGTCGCCGGTCACCTTGGCGAGTTCGGCCGGGCCGAGGTTGGTGTCCGTGGTGACCGCGGCCGCGTCCGCTCCCTGGGACGCGGACAGCCGCTGGTTGATCACGGAGGAGTCGAGGCCGGAGCGCACGTCGATGGTGTCCGGGTAGGCCTTGCGCTCGGCGTCGACGGCCGTGGACCAGTTCGTGTTGCGTTCCAGGACGACGTGCTCACCGTCGTTCTCGTTCTTGACGACCTTGTAGGGGCCGGACGAGACCGGGTGCTCCTCGTACTTGGTGCCCGTGTCCTTGGCCTTCGGGACCGGGGTGAACTGCGTCTGCGTGGCGAGGAACGGGAACTCGCCCTCGGGCTTGTCCAGGTGGAAGACGATGGTCCGCTCGTCCGGCGTCTCGATCGCCGAGAGGCCCTTCTTGTCCTTGTACGGGCCCTGGTAGTCGGCCGCGCCGGCCAGCCAGTCGCGCAGGTAGGGGGCGCCGCCGGAGAGTTCGGGGGCGAAGGAGCGCTCGATGCCGTACTTGATGTCGGCCGAGGTGATCGGGGTGCCGTCCTCGTACTTGAGGCCCTTCTTCAGGGTGTACGTCCACACGGTCGCGTCCTTGTTGGGGCGCCCGGTGTCGGTGGCCAGGTCCGGGACGACCTTGGCACCGGCCGCGCCGTTCTCACGGTTGCGCGTGGTGAGCGTACGGAAGACCAGGGACGGGACGTTGCCGCCGCCGGAGGTGTAGAGGCGGGCGGGGTCGAAGTCGGTCTGCGGCTCGGAGTTCAGCACCGTGAGCGTGCCGCCCTTGTGCGGCGTGGAGTCGCCGCCGGAGCCCTTGGCATCGTTGTCCTTCGGGCCGCAGGCAGCGGCGCCCGCTGCCACGACCAGGCTGACGGATGCCGCTGCCACGCGGCGCGCTATGACGGACGGTTGACGCATCGGAATGACGACCTCTCGGATACTGAGACAAGTGGACGATAAATGAGACGACTGTGAACAGACGTCGGCCCCGGCGTCGGGTCGTCGAAAAATCCGTGACACGGTCACGGACGGAAGGGAGAAGAAGTCGCGACGCGAACGCCAGGAGGCGGCGTCAGCGACAGTGGATGTCGGCTACACAGAGCGCGGTCACGCCGATCAGCGCCAGCTCGATGGCGGCGCTGTCGGAGACGGCATGACTAGACCACATGCGCAAAAATATGAACGAACCATCGACTCATGTCAATGTGACATGAGCGGCAGCCGTCAACTCCTGGGATAGGGCCAGGGGTTGGGCAGGCAGTGGATTCCGTCGTGGTCGAGGAACTTGGTCTGCTGCTGCATGACCGGGGCGAGTTCGCCGTCCTTCTGGCACGTCACATGGCCGTGGCCGAGCCGGTGGCCGACCTCGTGATTGATGAGCATCTGCCGGTATGGGTAGATTTTGTCCCCGTATGTCTTGCTGCCCTGCGCCCACCGGTAGGCGTTGATCATCACGCGTTCGGTGGACGCGGAGTCGCAGGAGACGTTGTCCTCCGTGGTGTCCAGGCCGGACTTGGCACACCACTTGGCGGTGGTGCCGGGGCTGGCGAGCGTGATCACGAAGTCGGGCTTGCCGGAGTAGATCCGCTCGAAGGTACGGACGCCGCCGTGGGCCCAGCTGCGGTTGTCGTTGAGCGTCTTCTGCACGGCCTCGGCGAACAGCTCGCCGTCCAGGCCGAGTCCCTGTTCGACGTCCACGCGGTAGGTGTACTTCTGCCCCCTGCCGGGCGCCTTGTCGAAGCCCGGGACGGCCTCGAACTTCCCCGAGGCCGTCAGCGTGGCGCTGAGCGGGTACTTCGTGCCCATCTTCTGCTCGTACGTCAGCACCGCCGGGCTCGGCGAGGCGGACGGGGTCGTCTGCCCGGGGGCCCGGGCGTCGCGCGCCTGGTCGGCGGCGGACTGCGACCGTACGCCCGTGCCGTCCCGGTCATCGGCGACCTGCACGGCGACGACGACCGCGAGCACGGTGGTCACGGCGGCGGCCGCGATGCCCGTGAAGGCCCGCCCCTTGCCGCCCGTGCGCTGCGCGGGCACACCGGTGGGCGGCGCGCCGTCGCCGTCACCGGCCCCGGCGCCAGCCGTGTCCGCACCGGGGCTGTACGACTCCTGCGCCTCGGCGGTCCCGCCGCCGGAACGGGGCGCGAAGACGTCGACGTCCCCCTCGAAGGCATCGAGGTAGTCCTGCCGGGGCCCGCCGCCCGAACGACCGCGCCGGCCCTGCCGCTGCCCCTGTTCCTGCCTTTGCCCTGGCCCTTGCCCTTGCCGCTGTCGCGGAAGAGTGACACCGGGCCCGCCCGCACCCGGCCTCACCCCGGAAGCAACCCCGGCCCCGCCACCGGCCGGCCCCGCGAACTCACCCCAGCCACCCCCGCCTTCGCGCTGCTCGGGGTGCCCGCCCCGAGCGCGCGGAGCACCACTGGCCAGCCCCGGCACACCGTGCGCGGGGGTGCCGTCGGGAAGCCGCGGTACGCCATGCACAGGCGTGCCGTCGGGAAGCCGGGGACCACCCTGGGCCGGCGTGCCCTCGGCGTACCGCGGCACCCCGTGAGCCGGACTTCCGTCGGCAAAGCGAGGCACCCCATGAGCCGGAGTTCCGTCAGGAAAGCGAGGCACGCCGTGGGCAGGTGTGCCCGGCGGGAACCCGGGCGCGCCCTGGGCGGTGCGCGGTGGCCCGTAGGCGTAGGCGCCTCCTCCCGGCGCCTGGCGCTGGCCGGGCAGGCCGGGCTGCTGGGCTGTCCGGGGCGGGCCGGCGGCCGGGCTCCGTTCGTCTCGCTGTGCGGCTATGTCCGCGGAGTCGTCCTTGGGGGCCGGTCCGCGGCGGCTGTGGCGTCCCACCTGTGCCCTCAGCTCCCCGCGCCCATGGCGGCGACATCGCCGCCCCCGGCGGAACCGGCACCCGGCGCCGCGACCTCGCCGGCACCACTTCGCGCTTCGCCCGTGTCGCCCAACTCGCCCGCCTCCGCAAGGAGTTCCCGGAAAGCGCCGGCCACCACCTCCGGGTACTCCATCATCGCCACATGCCCGGCCTCCGGCAGGGACAGCAGGCGGGAGTCGCGGAAGGAACGGGCGGCCCTGCGGGCCATGCGGAAGCCGACCAGCTGGTCACGGCCGCCGTAGATGAGAAGGGTCGGCGCGAGCACGCGCTCGGCCTGACGCCACAGCCCGTGCTGGCCGCCGAGGGTGTAGGCGTTGACGAGCCCCCGCGCCGAGCGTGCCATCGCGTCCCAGAAGTACGGCAGTTGAAGCCGCCGCTCCAGTTCCTCCACTGCATGCCGGAACGCCTCGGGCGACACCCGCCCCGGATCGCCGTAGCACAGGGCCATCACGCCGCTCACGCGCTGCTCGGCCGTCCACTCCTTGGTGAGCCGGTTGAACAGCACGACGATGCCGGGCACGCCCAGCAGCGCCGTCGGCACCGCGGTCCGCTGCACGCGCAGCTCCGGCAGGGCGGGCGAGACCAGCGTGAGCGTCCGGACGAGGTCGGGGCGTACGGCGGCGACGCGGGTGGCGACCGCTCCGCCGAGGGAGTTGCCGAAGAGGTGGACCGGACCGCGCTCGGCGGCGTCGAGATAGCGGATGATGGCGCGCGCGTGCCCGGTGACGGAGTAGTCGCCGTCGTCCGGGGGCGGGGAGTCGCCGAAGCCGGGCAGATCGACCGCCTCGCTGTCGACGAGGCCGTCCAGTTCCGCCATCAGCGCCGACCAGTTCTGCGAGGAACCGCCGAGCCCGTGGACGAACAGCGCGGGCGGCAGGCCCTCGCGCGCGGGGTGCCGCGAACGCACGGACAGGGTGGCCCCCGGCAGCCCCACCGACCGCAGCCGCTCGCCCTCGCCGACCCGGACGGGCGCCACCCTGGGAAGCACACTTGCGGCCGGCACGGACGGCGACTCGGTCGAAGACATGCGGCAATGTTACGAGACGATCACGCTGTGGTTCATGTGTTCGCCGTCACAGGCGAGGCTCGCCGTGTCGGACAGGACCGGAGATCGGGCAGGACCGGAGAACCGCGCGGCGAACGGGCGTCCACGGCATGGCGTCCGGATCAGGTGTCTCCTAGGCTCGTACAGGGGCACCCGTATGTGGTCCCTGCTGCTTCCAGGGATGTTCGTAGGAAGGGAGCCCACCATGGCCTATGACCCCATCCAGCCCGACACGATCGAGGATCTGGAAGCCGAGAACACCCCGGAGATCGACGTCGAGGCCCCCGAGGGCGACTCCGTCGAGCAGAACGCCGACCTCGCACCGGATCACGACGAGCCCCTGACAGGAGACCCGGACCGCGGGAACGAGGCCGATCTCATCGAACAGGCGCGCGTGGTCTCGATCGACGAGGACGACTACCGCTGACCTTGCAGGACCTCATGGGGGTCGCGCGGGACCCCGCCGGCCGCTGCTCCGGCTCCTTTGGGCGGGCTTCGCGGCTTTCGTCGCCGTCCGGTACGTGAAATTCTGCGCTCGCACCGCGCACACCACGGTTACCGAAAAGTACGATGGCCGCGCGGCCGATACCGCATGTGGACGACTTTGGGAGGCGGCGTGACAGCCATCGAGCAAACTGAGGCGGTACGCCCACGTGGCACCCGTCTGCCGCGCCGAGCCCGACGGAACCAGCTGCTGGGCGCCGCCCAGGAGGTCTTCGTCGCACAGGGCTACCACGCGGCCGCGATGGACGACATCGCCGAGCGGGCCGGAGTCAGCAAGCCGGTGCTCTACCAGCACTTCCCCGGCAAGCTCGACCTCTACCTCGCCCTGCTGGACCAGCACTGCGAGTCGCTGATCCAGGCCGTGCGCGGTGCGCTCGCCTCGACGACCGACAACAAGCAGCGCGTGCGGGCGACCATGGACGCCTATTTCGCGTACGTCGAGGACGACGGCGGCGCCTTCCGTCTGGTCTTCGAGTCGGACCTGACGAACGAGCCCGCGGTGCGCGAGCGAGTCGACAAGGTCACCAACGAGTGCGCCGAGGCGATCTGCGACGTCATCGCCGAGGACACGGGCCTCTCGCGCGCCGAGTCGATGCTGCTCGCCTCCGGCCTCGGCGGTCTCGCCCAGGTGGTGGCGCGCTCCTGGCTGCACAGCGACCGCAGTGTGCCGCGCGACCAGGCGGTGCAGCTGCTGGCCTCACTGGCCTGGCGGGGCATCGCCGGTTTCCCGCTGCACGGCACCGAGCACCACTGACGGCCGTTTGTTCCCCCGGGGTGTTCGCTGTTGGCGTTCCGGCCCACAGCGTGTACGTCCCCTCGCCGGGCTAATGTGTGCTGCGTACGGCGCGGAAGATCGCGCACATCACTGACCGTCGGAGGGACATAGCCGTGGAGGTCAAGATCGGCGTGCAGCACGCGCCCCGCGAGATCGTTCTGGAGAGCGGTCTGAGCGTCGAGGAGGTCGAGCGTCTGGTGTCGGAGGCACTGGCCGGCAAGACGCAGCTGCTGAGCCTCCAGGACGAGAAGGGCCGCAAGGTCCTGGTCCCGACGGACCGCCTGGCGTACGTGGAGATCGGCGAGCCGACCGTCCGCAAGGTGGGCTTCGGCGCACTGTAGGTCCAGTCGGAAAAGGGCCCGGCGGCACTGTGCCGCCGGGCCCTTTTCCATGGGGCCGCCGGGCCCTTTCCCCGCTTGGGCGGGTGCACGGATGGAGCACAAATCGCCCACAGGGGAGGATTGCAATCCGCAGGTCACGGGTATGACGGGCTACGACCGTCACGCACAGGCCGGCCGTGGGAGGGACCCCGAAATGATCCTGGAAGCACTCGGATCCGCCTTGCTGGGTCTTGCTCTCGCCTGGGCGGCGACCCACCGGCTCTCACACCGGCTGCCCGCCCGCCCCCTGGTGTTCTCGACCGGCATCGCCGGAGCCCTTTTCGGTGACTTCGTCACCCACAGCGCCCTGGGCCCCGGCAGCATCCTGCTGAGCCTCCTGGGCGCCGCGATCGTCTCGGCCGCCTCCCTGTCCCTGCTGCTGCGCCCGTCAGGCCACCTGCGCCGACGATCAGCGACGGCGTAGCCGCCCCGACGGCGCAGCCGTCAGGGGCGCGGGGAACTGCGCGACCAGCCACACACAACCCCCGGCCGCGAGACGGCCGAACCGGTCCTTCACAGGGCGCTACGCCGCCAAGCCCAGCGCAGCCATCCGCTTGGTGTGCGCCTCCGTGATCCGCGAGAACATCCTGCCGACCTCCGCGAGATCGAACCCGTCGGCCACACCGCCCACGAGCATCGTGGACAGCGCATCCCGGTCGGCGACCACCCGCTGCGACTGCGAGAGCGCCTCCCCCATCAGACGGCGCGCCCACAGCGCCAGCCGCCCGCCGACCCGCGGGTCGGCGTCGATGGCCGCACGCACCTTCTCCACCGCGAAACCGGCGTGCCCGGTGTCGTCGAGGACGGCGAGGACCAGCTCGCGCGTGTCGGAGTCCAGACGGGCCGCGACCTCCCGGTAGAAGTCGCTGGCGATCGAGTCGCCGACGTACGCCTTGACCAGGCCCTCCAGCCAGTCCGAGGGCGCGGTCTGCTTGTGGAAGCCGTCCAGGGCCGCAACGAACGGCTCCATCGCCCCGGTCGGCTCCTCGCCGATCTCGGTCAGCCGGTCCCGCAGCCGCTCGAAGTGGTGGAACTCGGCCGAGGCCATCTTCGCCAGCTCCGCCTTGTCCGCGAGCGTCGGCGCCAGCTTGGCGTCCTCCGCGAGCCGCTCGAACGCCGCCAGCTCCCCGTACGCGAGCGCGCCGAGCAGGTCCACGACCGCGGCACGGTAGTGCGGGTCGGCGGAGGCCTGCGCCCAGTTCCGGGCGGCGACACCGGTGGGTTCGGCGGAGGCGGCGGACGCGTTCTCAGGCTTGTCAGAGCTAGTCATGAGGCGCACAATAGTCCGCTTGCCGCGCCTCGGAAGTCCCTGGCCACCCACTGTGACCACGACTACGTGACCAAATCGGCCATCGCATGTGCGCGAATCCGGGGTATGGTGGTAATGCGCCTGCTGAGTGGGTCGACGGTAGTCGACGTCTCCCGACAGGCCGCATGTATGAGGATGCCCGGTCGGTGGCCCGATCGGCTCCGACCCGACAGCCCTCCCTGGCCGTACGACTCAGTACGTACGACGACCGGAGGGACACCCTCAGCGGTACGAGCGCTAGAGCGTCGGCAGAGGTCCCGTGTCATACGGCTTGCCCGAGTGGTTCGTCCGTACGGCAGCCGACGTCCCCGGCACGGTCAGTCATGACCCCCGCGCTCGCCTCGCACCGCGCCACACAGAAGAGGCAGCACCCTGACTACGACGTTTCGTGAACTCGGAATCCTTCCCGAGACCGCCGAGGCCCTGGACGCCGTCGGCATCACCACTCCCTTCCCCATCCAGGAGATGACGCTCCCCGTCGCCCTTTCCGGCACGGACGTCATCGGCCAGGCCAAGACCGGCACCGGCAAGACGCTGGGCTTCGGCCTTCCGCTCCTTGAGCGCGTGACCGTTCCCGCCGACGTCGAGGCGGGCCGCGCGCAGCCCGAGGCCCTCACCGACGCCCCGCAGGCGCTCGTCGTCGTCCCCACGCGCGAGCTGTGCACGCAGGTGACGAACGACCTGCTGACGGCCGGCAAGGTCCGTAACGTGCGCGTGGTGGCGATCTACGGCGGCCGGGCCTACGAGCCCCAGGTCGAGGCCCTGAAGAAGGGCGTCGACGTGGTCGTCGGCACCCCGGGCCGCCTGCTCGACCTTGCGGGCCAGAAGAAGCTGAACCTCAAGCACGTCAAGTGCCTGGTCCTCGACGAGGCCGACGAGATGCTCGACCTGGGCTTCCTGCCCGACGTCGAGAAGATCATCAACATGCTTCCGGCCAAGCGCCAGACCATGCTGTTCTCCGCGACCATGCCGGGCGCGGTCATCGGCCTCGCGCGCCGCTACATGTCGCAGCCCACCCACATCCGCGCCACCGCGCCGGACGACCAGGGCGCGACGGTCGCGAACATCAAGCAGTTCGTCTACCGCGCGCACTCCATGGACAAGCCGGAGATGGTCGCCCGCATCCTGCAGGCCAACGGCCGCGGGCTCGCGATGATCTTCTGCCGTACGAAGCGGACGGCCGCCGACATCGCCGAGCAGTTGCAGCGCCGCGGGTTCGCCTCCGGCGCGGTCCACGGCGACCTCGGCCAGGGCGCCCGCGAGCAGGCCCTGCGCGCCTTCCGCAACGGCAAGGTGGACGTCCTCGTCTGCACCGACGTCGCCGCGCGCGGCATCGACGTGGAGGGCGTGACCCACGTCATCAACTACCAGTCCCCCGAGGACGAGAAGACGTACCTGCACCGCGTCGGCCGTACCGGCCGCGCGGGCGCGAAGGGTACGGCCATCACGTTCGTCGACTGGGACGACATCCCGCGCTGGCAGCTGATCAACAAGGCGCTGGAGCTGGACTTCAACGACCCTGCGGAGACGTACTCGAGCTCCCCGCACCTGTTCTCGGACCTCGACATCCCCGAGGGCACCAAGGGCACCCTGCCGCGCTCGGAGCGGACCCGCGCCGGGCTCGACGCGGAGGAGCTGGAGGACCTGGGCGAGACCGGCGGCCGCGGTGCGCGCGGTCGCGGTGCCCGGGGCGGCCGCGGTGGCCGTGCCGAGTCCGCTGCCGACCCGTCGGCCGAGCGGGAGCGCCCGGCGCGCACGCCGCGCCGTCGCCGCCGCACGCGCAGCGGTACTCCGCTGGACGCCTCCCCCGCTACGACCGCCACGGCGCCGGCCGCCGAGACCGGCACCGCGGAGGAGCCCACGGCGGCCCGCACCCCGCGCCGCCGTCGCCGTACGCGCGCCGGAGCCCCAGCTGAGGCGCTGACGGCCGCTGCCACGACCGCGGCCCCCGAGGTCGCCGTGGACACGGCGGAGGGACCGGAAACCACGCTGGAGGCCCCGGAGAAGCCGCGCCGCCGCCGCACGCGGAAGTCGGCCGAGGCACCCGAGGCGCCGGTGACCCAGGCCGAGGCGCCTGTGGTGGTCGAGCCCGCGCCGGTGGCCGCCGAGCCCGAGGCCGCCGCCGAAGCGACCGAGCCGAAGCCGCGCCGCCGCACGCGGAAGTCGGCCGAGGCACCCGAGGCGCCGGTGACCCAGGCCGAGGCGCCTGTGGTGGTCGAGCCCGCGCCGGTGGCCGCCGAGCCCGAGGCCGCCGCCGAGGCGACCGAGCCGAAGCCGCGCCGCCGTACGCGCAAGACGGCCGAGCCGGCCGCCGAAGCCGCGGTCGCGACGGCCGAGAGCACGGACGAGGCCGCCCCGGCGACCAAGCCCCGCCGCACCCGCAAGACGGCAGCCACCGCCCCCGAGGCGACGGAGGCCGAGGCCAAGCCGCGCCGCACCCGTAAGACGGCCGAGCCCGCAGCGGAAGCAGCGGTCGACGCCGCGGAAACCGTGGAGGCCAAGCCGCGCCGCACCCGCAAGGCTGCCGCTGCCGCCCCGGAGGCGGTGGAGGCGGAGGCCGAGGCCAAGCCGCGCCGCCGTACGCGCAAGACGGCCGAGCCGGCCGCCGAAGCCGCGGTCGCGACGGCCGAGAGCACGGACGAGGCCGCCCCGGCGACCAAGCCCCGCCGCACCCGCAAGACGGCAGCCACCGCCCCCGAGGCGACGGAGGCCGAGGCCAAGCCGCGCCGCACCCGCAAGACGGCAGCCACAGCTCCGGAGGCGGCGGACGAAGCCGAGGTCAAGCCGCGGCGGACCCGCAAGACCGCTGCCGCTGCTGCCGCGGACACGGCCGAAGGCACTGAAGCCAAGCCGCGCCGCACCCGCAAGACGGCAGTTGCCGCCCCGGAGGCGGTGGAGCCGGAGGCCGAGGCCAAGCCGCGCCGCACCCGTAAGACGGCTGCGGCCGCCCCGGAGGCTGCCGAAGCCGAGGTCAAGCCGCGGCGGACCCGGAAGGCCGCTGCCGCTGCAGAGACCGCGGTGGACGGAGTCGAGGCGGCTGCACCCAAGCCGCGGCGGACCCGCAAGGCCGTTGCCGAGGCGGCGGCTGCGGAGATTCCGGCGCAGGCCACCGAGGAGCCGGAGGTCAAGCCGCGCCGTCGTACCCGCAAGGCCACGACGGCGGCCGTGGAGGCCGCCGAAGCCTGATCGGCGCATCGGCTCGCCAACTGAACAGCGCGACGGCCCGGTCCCACCTCTGTGGGACCGGGCCGTCGGCGTCCCCGCCTCACCCCCGCGCCCGACAGGCCCGATAACCTCTCCCCATGAGCAGGCCTGCCACCTTCGTCCCGCCCCCCGGTGCCCGCGCGTACTCCCTGCGGACCGCGCGCGGTGAGTTCGCCGTCGTCGACGCGCCCGTGGCCGCCGGGGTCGAGCCCAGGGGCGTCGCCCTGCTGCTGCCGGGGTTCACCGGGAGCAAGGAGGACTTCAATCCGCTCCATGTGCCGCTGGCCGAGCGCGGGTACCGGACCGTGGCCGTGGACGGGCGCGGGCAGTACGAGTCGGACGGCCCCGAGCACGACGAATCCGCGTACGCGCAGGAGGAGTTGGCGCGGGACGTGCTGGCGCAGGCGGAGGCCGTCGGCGGGCCCGTGCATCTGCTGGGGCACTCGCTGGGTGGGCAGATCTCGCGCGCGGCCGTGCTGAGGGACCACTCCCCGTTCCGGTCGCTCACCCTGATGGCCTCGGGGCCGGCCCAGATCTCGGCCTCCCAGCAGCAGCGCGTGCAGCTGCTGCGGGACGCCCTCGCCGGGATGACGATGGCCGAGGTGTGGGAGGCGATGCAGTCGATGTCGGCGCCCGAGGAGACCGCCACCGGGAAGCTCGACGGCGGCCTGGACAACCGGGAGGATCTGCGGCGCCGCTGGCTGGGCACCAGGCCCGCCCAACTCCTCGCCACCGGCCGCCAGTTGTGCGCCGAGCCGGACCGCGTCGCCGAACTGGCCGCCGTACCGCTGCCGTTCCACGTCCTGTCGGGTGCGCTGGACGACACCTGGCCGCTGGCGCTGCTCGACCGGATGGCGGAGCAGCTGAAGGCGCGGCGGACGGTCGTCGAGGGTGCCGAGCACTCACCCAACACCGACCAGCCGCTCGCCACGGCCGACGCCATCGCCGCCTTCTGGGACGCGCACCCGGACCAGGGTCAGGGCAGGCTCTAGTACTGCGTCTGAAGGTGCTCCCAGAAACCTTCCCGCAGGGCGTGCCGCAGGTCCCCCTGGCCGCGTAGCGAGTACTGGAGCAGGCGCTCCGCCTCGACCAGGAGGTCCTGGTCGACGGAGCCGGGCAGGCGGGGGTGGCCGGGCAGCAGGTCGGCCAGGGACTCGCGGCCCCGGGCGGCCAGCCACTTCGCCGCGATCTGGGCGCCGACGAAGCGGACGTCCTCGCGGGTGGGCCGGGCCCCGGCGGCGGCCTCGTAGGCGGCGGCCGTGCGGCGGGCGACGTACGGCTTGAAGAACTCCAGGTCGAGCGTGCGCTGGCTGTCGACCTCCCAGAGCAGCGGCTCGGCCTGATTGCGGCCCTCGGGTGCCTCGATGCCCCACAGATGGACGCGCGCACCGTAGCCCTGGGCCGCCTCCACCGCCGACACCAGGTCCTCGTCGCCGCCGAGCAGGGCCGCGTCGCTGATCGCGCGGTGGCGGGCGAGGGACTCCAGGTCGGAGCGGATGAGGGAGTCGACGCCCTTCTGCTGGTTGTTGGCGTTGAGATTGCCGAGGCGGACCTTGACGTCGGGCAGTTCGGCGATGGACTGCTGCTCGGCGGTGTGGATGCGGCGGCGGGCGCCGTCGTACCAGTAGACGCGCAGCAGGCGGCTGTCCGCGAAGATCGTGCGTGCCTTGTCGATGAGCGCGTCGATCAGGCCCTCGGCATCGAGGTCGAAGGCCCGGCGGTCCTCGGTCCCGGCGACCAGTCGGCCCGCCGCCGCGTACAGATAGCCCGCGTCGACGAAGATCGCGTGGGTCGAGGGCGTCTTCGCCACCTCGGCGAGCATGCGCTGCAGGAGCTCGTTCGTGTGGTCGATGCGGGCGGTGAGGGCCGCCAGGTCGTCGTTCATCGTCTCCATTGTCCCGGCCGTCACGCTGCGAACACAACCGGTCCCGGTCAGTCCCGTTAACCCGCTTACCGGTCGGTAATTAGTCGTTCGAAAAATTTCTTTAGCGTAGGGAATGTTTGTAACACGCAGCCCGTTGACTAGAACGACACCACGTCACACCCAGTAGTTCTCCGCAGGAGGATGACCAGACGAAGGGAGAAGCCATGCGCTTCGAAATCATGCGACTCGACGAGGTCGACGGCACCACCGTGGACAGCACCGTCGTGGACGCCGCCTCCGTCAACCGGATCGTTCAGCAGGCCGCCGCCATCGGACAGCGCCTGTGGATCCGCCCGGCCGAGGCCTCGGCCTCGTAACGGGCAGCGACACTCAAGCTTTCCGGGGGAGCCGAGGCCATGTCTCAGCTCCCCCGGATCACCTGAGTGACGCCGTTGATGATCTGCTGCACGGCGATCGCGGAGAGCATCATGCCCGCGAGCCGCGTCACCAGGACCACGCCGCCGTCCTTGATGACCCGGATGATCAGCAGCGAGTAACGCATCACCAGCCACAGCACGACGTGGATCGCAAGGATCGCGGACCACACCGAGACCTGCGTGGCCACACTGCCGGCCTTCTGGACGGCCAGGATCACGGACACGATGGCACCGGGGCCCGCCAGCAGCGGCATGCCCAGCGGCACGAGGGCGACGTTCACGTCCTTGGTCTGCTTCGGCTCGTCGGTCTTGCCGGTGAGCAGGTCGAGCGCGATCAGCAGAAGCAGCAGACCGCCCGCGATCATCAGCGCGGGGACAGAGACGTGCAGATAGTTCAGGATCTGGTGGCCCAGGACACCGAAGACGGCGATGACCCCGCCCGCCACACAGACGGCCTGGAAGGCCATCCGCTTCTGCACCTTGGCGGGGCGCCCCGCGGTCAGCGCGAGGAAGATCGGGGTGATCCCGGGGGGATCCATGATGACAAAAAGGGTCAGGAAAAGAGAGCCGAAGACAGCGACGTCGAACATGGGGGAAGCACAAGCCTTGCAGGAAGAAGAACGGGTGTGAGGTGGAGCGGGATCGACCCCTGAGGGTCTCAGGCCCCGCCGGTCCCCGGGACGGGAAACGCGCCGGTGGCCCGCCGAATGATCTCCCCGTACACCTCGGGGTCCGTCGTGTACTCGCCGAGCGAGACGCTCTTGCGGCTGCCGTGGTAGTCCGAGGACCCCGTGACCAGCAGCCCCAGCTCCTTCGCGAGGCCCCGCAGACGGGCCCGCGCGTCGGCGTCGTGGTCCATGTGGTCGACCTCGATGCCGTCCAGACCGGCCGCGGCCAGCTCGGCGATCGCGGACTCCGGCACCGTACGGCCGCGCTTGGCGGCGGCCGGGTGCGCGAAGACGGCCACGCCGCCCGCGCCCTTGACCAGCCGGATCGCCTCGAAGGGGTCGGTCTCGTGCTTCTCCACGAAGGCCCGGCCGCCGTCGGCCAGCCACTCCTCGGTGAACGCGTCGCTCACCGTGGGCACCACACCCAGCTCGACGAGCGCGCTGGCGACATGCGGACGCCCCACGGAACCGCCGGCGGCGATCCGCTCGACCTGCTCCCAGGTGACCGGCACGCCCAGCGCGTTCAGCTTGGCGACCATGCCCTGGGCCCGCGGCACCCGGTCGTCCCGGACCAGCTCGCGCTCGGCGAGCAGGGCGGGCTCCTCGGGATCGAAGAGGTAGGCCAGCATGTGCATGGAGATGCCGTCGATACGGCAGGACAACTCGGCACCGGTGACCAGGGTGAGCCCCTCGGGCAGCGCGGCGATCGCCTCGGCGTACCCACGGGTGGTGTCGTGGTCCGTCAGCGCGAGGACGTCCAGACCGGCCGCCGCGGCACCCCGCACCAGCTCGGCCGGGGTGTCCGTACCGTCGGAGGCCGTGGAGTGACAGTGCAGGTCGATGCGCACGACGCGTACTCCAGGCGATGACGGATGGAAGGGGACACCTAAGGATAGCGGGAGGACAGCGATGCCTTGTCACACCCGCACCCCATCAGCACCCCCTACACACACCCACCCCGGGGCGGCGCAGCCGCCAGGGGCGCCGGGCCGTGTCCGTCAGCGGCTCCGCCGCGGGGCGCGACCAGCCACGACAGACCCGCACCCGGCAACGACCCGCACACCCCCGAAACTCCCCCGCCCTACGGCCGAAGCAAGCGCGGCGACAACGCCCCGCAGGGCACCAGGTCCAACTCGGCCCCCGCATCCCGCAGATCCGTCAGCACCAGCTCGTCGTACATGAGCAGCCCGGACTGCTCGGGCCACACCACCGCCCACAGCCACAGCCCCAGGGCCTCGCCCGCGAAGACGGCACGGTCGTCGGGCGCGCCGGAGACATGCCAGAGCGGGGTCGGCCGGCCGGCGGCCAGGACCTTGGCCTGGGGCGGCTTCTCGACGTTCAGGTACGGCCCCGGGTCGGGGCCGTCGATGCCCGCGTACCGCGCGCCGAGGCCGACGCCGAGTTCCTCGGCGACCAGGATCAGCTCACCCATACCGCCGAGCGGGCCGGGGCCGGAGCAGGCCACGGCGCTGGCGCGACCGCCGCTGCGGTCGTCCCCCGCATAGGTCACGCCCGTGAACAGCCACCCGATCGACAGCGGCCACGGCATCCACACCGGAACCTGTGTGCGGTGCACCACGACGTTGAGCGCCTCGACGCTGGGCGGGATCACGGGCTGCAGCGGATACACCGTCCCGTGCACGTCGCACTGCCAGGAATCGGCGAAAAGGCCGGGAGCCCTGACCCGGCCACCACACTTCGGGCAACTGGGTTCGCCCCTCATAGGGCTCCACGGTCCTACCCCGGCCCGCCCACGTCAAGGACGATCACCCGTCCGGACGGAACGCGGCCACGTCACCACGGCACCGCGGCGGCCACCGCGGTGCCGGGCCCGGTGGTGGCCCTCGTACGCCGCCTTTGCCAACTGGCCGATTTCAGCCTTGTGTTGGTGAGTTCGGTCACCTCCGGATCAGTCGAGCGGGACGGACCTGCGGACGGGATCCCTCAGGTCCGTCCCGTTCGCGAGCCAGCGCTCCTGGAGGGCCTGCGCGCCGTGCACCCGCTTCCAGGCGGCCTCGTTCGGGGTCATCGGCAGCAGCGGCAGGAACCGCACGGGATCCATCGGCTCGTCCAGCTCCAGATCCTCGACGAGGCCGCCGGGTTCGCCCACCAGGACCGAGGTGAAGGGGGCGCCGGGCCACAGCGGCTCACCCACCTCCAGGGAGGCGCCGGGGGCCACCACCACGCCTTCCACCTGCGGGGACGCGGCGAGTACCGCGAGTGCGCGGAGCACCTTGTCGGTGTCCGCGAGACCCGCGCGGACGGACAGCACCAGCTCGGCGCGGGGGCCCTTGACGGGGTCGGCGAGCATGGCCGTGGGGTCCGTCATGGGGTGCACCGACATGCCGAGCGTGGCGTAGCGGACCACGGCTCCCTCTTGATCGGAATCCTGGAAGCGGAGCACCTCGATGCGGTCCGTACCGAGGAAGGTGACCGCGGCGCGCGCGTCCGGTTCACCCAGCGAAGTGCTCAACCGTGCCTCGACCAGAGGAAGAACATCAACCATGCGGTGAGCATAGAACTCGTCAGTAGCGGGCAAAGCGGCACCTTGACACTTCGGGTGACTGCTACGCTGAGCCGGTAGTTCGGGGCAGCACGCAGAAGCGTCGCTATCGAGTCCCGACGCCGATGAGTCTCCCTTACGAGGGACCGGCCGGAGGAGGTGGGGCTGTCATGGATCGAAGTCGACCTGGTAGTACCACTCGCTCTTCCGGCTGCTGATCTGGTTCCCGGCTGGCTGCCGCCTTCCTTTTCGCTTCGTTGTTCGGAAGAGCACTTCGTTTCGCTTTGCCTGATCTGTCTGACCTGAATCAGTTCTGCATCAGCAGCGAAGTCGCCACCGCAACGGTGCGGTGCTCCCCGCTTTGTGGACGTGCCAAACATCCGCAGTCAGGACGTCCTCATTCCGGGTAGTTCCACCCGTCGCCGCGCGCTGTCGCTGCCCGCCTGCGAAGGAGCCTGCCCATGTCGATGATCCGAGACCTGCGCGCCGTGGTCCGCCCCTCCACTCGTCCCTTGCTGCGCAAGCAGACGAGCACGAGCGTCTCGTACGACACCACGCGCGACCCCGCAACGCCCTCGGCCGTCGTCGACTGCGCCGTCTACCGCGACGGTTCCCGGGTCCCGAGCAGCAAGCCGCTGACCCCGCACGAGGCGATGCGGCTGGTGCGCCGTGACGGCGGGTTCGTGTGGATCGGCCTGCACGAGCCGACCGAGTCGGAATTCGCGGGTATCGCCGCCGAGTTCGGGCTGCACCCGCTGGCCGTCGAGGACGCGGTGCAGGCCCATCAGCGGCCCAAGCTGGAGCGGTACGACGACTCGCTCTTCACCGTCTTCAAGACCATCCACTACGTCGAGCACGACGAGCTGACCGCCAACAGCGAGGTGGTCGAGACCGGCGAGGTCATGTGCTTCACCGGCCGGGACTTCTTCATCACCGTCCGGCACGGCGGCCAGGGCTCCCTGCGGGCGCTGCGGCACCGGCTGCAGGACGACCCCGAGCTGCTCGCGAAGGGGCCCTCGGCCGTGCTGCACGCCATCGCCGACCATGTCGTGGACGGCTACATCGCGGTGGCCGACGCGGTGCAGGACGACATCGACGAGGTGGAGACCGAGGTCTTCTCGCCCGGCCGCAGAGGCGGGGTCTCGCGCGGTGTGGACTCGGCGCGGATCTACCAACTCAAGCGGGAGGTGCTGGAGTTCAAGCGGGCGGTGGCTCCGCTGCTGCGGCCGATGCAGCTGCTGAGCGAGCGGCCGATGCGGCTGGTCGACCCGGACATCCAGAAGTACTTCCGGGACGTCGCCGACCACCTCGCCCGCGTCCAGGAGCAGGTGCTGGGCTTCGACGAACTCCTCAACTCCATCCTCCAGGCCAACCTCGCTCAGGCGTCGGTCGCGCAGAACGAGGACATGCGCAAGATCACCGCCTGGGCGGCGATCATCGCCGTGCCGACGATGGTGTGCGGGGTGTACGGCATGAACTTCAAGCACATGCCCGAGCTGCACTGGAAGTACGGATACCCAGTGATCATGGGCATCACGGTCGTCCTGTGTCTGGGCATCCACCGCACGCTCAAGCGCAACGGCTGGCTGTGAGCGGGGCTGGATAGGCTGAGCGCATGACAAGCGAGCTGCTCGACCAGGCCCTGATCGAGGAGGCCACCAAGAAGTCCGGCCTCATCTGGGTCAAGGGTGCCGGGGCCCCGGCGGCGCGTGCGCTGTGGCACGTGTGGCACGAGGGTGCGGTGTGC
Source organism: Streptomyces cellostaticus (assembly GCF_001513965.1). GTDB lineage: Bacteria > Actinomycetota > Actinomycetes > Streptomycetales > Streptomycetaceae > Streptomyces > Streptomyces cellostaticus. Next base: position 67,940 of record NZ_KQ948037.1, read on the forward strand.
CTGGTCGGCGACGGGCCCGGGGAGCAGCCGCTGCCCGCTCTGACCGACGGCGGAGCCGCCGAGGTGACCGTGCGCAGCAAGGACAAGGGCGGCCGGCTGGTGAGCTGGCCGGCGACCGTGTCCGAGCTGGCCGCGGGCTCGCCGGAGTGGGAAGCGGCGGTCGCCGAGCTGAAGGGGAAGCGCTTGAACGCCCCCGACGGCGAGCAGATGCCGGGCCGCTGGGCCCGCGAGTGCAGGGTGCTCCGCCTGGTGCCGACGGGGCCTTCCGTGCCGTTGCCCGCCGGCAGCCTGGCACAGCGCCCGGTGCCGTCTCCGGCGACCACGCGTCAGCCGATCCCGGCGGGCTTGCCGCGGCTGCTGGCCGGGCGCCGGAAGAAGTGACGAAGTAACGCCGGGGCCGGGCAGGGTCCGGCACCGCCGCAGATGTGCGTCGTGACCGATCACCGTTGCGGCGGATTCGGGTGACCTACGACGTCGGCAGCTGCCTGCCGTAATCCACCGTCTCCGACTTCGCAGGGTCGGTCACGGCGAAGTCCTTGCCCCAGTCCGAGAAGCGCAGGGTGCCCGCGCTGCCGCCCCGCTCCAGGCGGAGCGGATACGGCGTGCCCTTCAGGGAGACGTCGAGGGTGCCGCCGGAGCCGGAGTCGCCGGTGATGCGGATCGTGGGGGTGCCGGACTGGTCGTGGTGGCCGTCCGCCGCCAGCTTGCCGTGCAGCGTCAGCAGACCGTCGAGGAGGAGGTCCTTGTCCGTGAAGCCGCTGAACTTCTTGTACGCGGGATCCCCCTGCGGCACCTTCACGTACTTGCCGTCGAGCTTGCCGGCGGTGCCGCCGCTGCCGCCCGCATGGTTCCAGAAGTCCGCGTCGGCCTTCAGATACAGCTGCTTGCCGACCCGCAGCAGCCGGAACGTCGCCCCCTCGGAGGTGACCGAGCCGGTACCGCCCTCGGCCTTCAGCTGCATGTCCAGCGTGTACGTACGGCCACTGGTGACCACGGTCCCCGACAGCCGCACCGCAGGCGCCGTCTGCGCCGCGGCCCGCGTCTTCGCCTGGATCTGGTCGGCGGACAGCTTGCCGACCCCGTTGGTCCCCGCGTCCGGATTCTCGCTGCACCCCGTCAGCACCATCGCTCCCGTCACAGCCAGCGCGCATGTCGCGGTCGCCAGCGCGGCCCGGCGGGTACGGCCCTGGGGAATCGCAGTCACAGGTGGTGCTGCCTTTCTGACGGTTCCTGAGCGGCGTACGGCAGCGTACCGGGGCTCCGCCCGCCCGACGGTCCCAGTCCGTCCGGACGGCCCACCAGGGCGTACCCGATCAGGACGAGCTAGCCTGAAGCGCACCCGAGCGGTCACATCTGAGCAATCCACACGATCCCCACGAAAAGGAAGCACAGTCATGGCAGCCGGCGCCCCCCGGATCTTCGTCTCGCACGTCGCCGGGGTCCCCGTCTTCGATCCGACCGGCGACCAGGTGGGCCGCGTGCGCGATCTGGTCGTCATGCTGCGCGTCGGACGGCGGCCTCCGCGCGTCCTCGGGCTGGTCGTCGAGCTGTCCACCCGGCGCCGTATCTTCCTGCCCATGACCCGGGTCACCGGCATCGAGTCGGGGCAGGTCATCACGACCGGGGTGGTGAACGTCCGCCGCTTCGAGCAGCGGCCCACCGAGCGGCTGGTCTTCGGGGAGCTGCTGGACCGGCGGGTGACGCTGGTGGAGGCCGGCGAGGAGGTCACCGTCCTCGACGTGTCCGTGCAGCAGCTGCCCGCCCGCCGGGACTGGGAGGTCGACCGCGTCTTCGTCCGCAAGGGCAAGAAGGGCGGCGCCTTCCGGCGGGCCAAGGGCGAGACGCTGACCGTGGAGTGGTCGGCCGTCACCGGCTTCTCGCTGGAGGAGCACGGACAGGGCGCCGAGAGCCTGCTCGCCACCTTCGAGCAGCTGCGCCCCGCCGACCTCGCCAACGTCCTGCACCACCTCTCCGCCAAGCGGCGCGCCGAGGTCGCCGCCGCCCTGGACGACGACCGTCTGGCCGACGTGCTCGAGGAGCTGCCGGAGGACGACCAGATCGAGATCCTCGGCAAGCTGAAGGAGGAGCGCGCGGCGGACGTCCTGGAGGCCATGGACCCGGACGACGCGGCCGACCTGCTCTCCGAACTGCCGGAGGAGGACCAGGAGCGGCTGCTGAGTCTGATGGAGCCCGCCGACGCGGCCGACATGCGGCGCCTGATGTCGTACGAGGAGCACACCGCGGGCGGTCTGATGACCACCGAGCCGATCGTGCTGCGCCCGGACGCCACCGTCGCCGACGCGCTCGCCCGGGTCCGCAACGCGGACCTCTCCCCCGCCCTCGCCGCCCAGGTCTACGTATGCCGCCCGCCCGACGAGACCCCGACCGGCAAGTACCTGGGCACGGTCCACTTCCAGCGACTGTTGCGGGACCCCCCGTACACCCTGGTCAGCTCGCTCGTCGACGACGACCTGCAGCCCCTGGACCCCGACGCGGCGCTGCCCGTCGTCGCCGGGTTCTTCGCCACGTACGACATGGTCGCCGCGCCCGTCGTGGACGAGTCCGGGTCGCTGCTCGGCGCGGTGACCGTGGACGACGTGCTCGACCACATGCTGCCCGAGGACTGGCGGGAGACGGAGTTCCACCTGAACGACGAGACCGGGGCGGCGAGCGAGGGGGCGAGTGCCCATGGCTCCTGAGCGCGAGAGCACCCGCGAGCGCACGCCGACGGGCGCCACGGCCGCCCCCCGGCACCGTGCGCCCCGTCTGGACCAGCCGCGCCCGCCCCGGCGCCGGTTCCTGCCCGAGTGGGACCCGGAGGCCTTCGGCCGGCTGTCGGAGAAGATCGCCCGTTTCCTGGGCACGGGGCGCTTCATCGTCTGGATGACGGTCGTCATCATCCTGTGGGTGGTGTGGAACATCGTCGCGCCGGCGAGCCTGCGCTTCGACAACTACCCGTTCATCTTCCTGACCCTGATGCTGTCCCTGCAGGCCTCCTACGCCGCCCCGCTGATCCTGCTCGCGCAGAACAGACAGGACGACCGCGACCGGGTCAACCTGGAGCAGGACCGTAAGCAGAACGAGCGGTCGATCGCCGACACCGAGTACCTGACCCGGGAGATCGCCGCGCTGCGCACGGGCCTGGGCGAGGTGGCGACCCGCGACTGGATCCGCTCCGAGCTGCAGGACGTGGTCAAGGAGCTGGAGGAGCGGCGGCGGCACGACGGCCATGTCGTATTCCCGGCGGAACGGGCAGAACGGTCGCCGGGACGTGACGCAGACGACCGCTGAAGGGCTACCCGCAGGCCCCTCGGCGCGCCGTACCATCGTCCTTATGGCTACGGAAGACGCGGTGCGCGAGGCACTGGCGACGGTGAACGACCCCGAGATCAACCGACCCATCACCGAACTCGGGATGGTCAAATCGGTGGAGATCGGGGAGGACGGCGCGGTCGCGGTCACCGTGTACCTGACGGTCTCCGGCTGCCCCATGCGCGAGACGATCACCCAGCGTGTGACCGAGGCGGTCTCCCGGGTCGACGGCGTCACCCGCGTCGACGTCACGCTCGACGTGATGAGCGACGAGCAGCGCAAGGAACTGGCGAACGCGCTGCGCGGCGGCCAGGCCGAGCGCGAGGTCCCCTTCGCCAAGCCGGGCAGCCTCACCCGGGTCTACGCGGTCGCCTCCGGCAAGGGCGGCGTCGGCAAGTCCTCGGTGACGGTGAACCTGGCGGCGGCGATGGCGGCCGACGGTCTGAAGGTCGGTGTCGTGGACGCCGACATCTACGGCCACTCGGTGCCGCGCATGCTGGGCGCGGACGGCCGCCCGACCCAGGTCGAGAACATGATCATGCCGCCGTCCGCGAACGGCGTGAAGGTGATCTCCATCGGCATGTTCACCCCTGGCAACGCCCCGGTCGTCTGGCGCGGCCCGATGCTGCACCGCGCGCTCCAGCAGTTCCTGGCGGACGTCTACTGGGGCGACCTGGACGTCCTGCTCCTGGACCTGCCGCCCGGCACCGGCGACATCGCGATCTCGGTCGCCCAGCTGGTCCCGAACGCCGAGATCCTGGTGGTGACGACGCCTCAGCAGGCGGCGGCCGAGGTGGCCGAGCGCGCGGGCTCCATCGCGGTGCAGACCCACCAGAAGATCGTCGGCGTGGTCGAGAACATGTCCGGCCTGCCCTGCCCGCACTGCGACGAGATGGTCGACGTCTTCGGCACGGGCGGCGGCCAGATGGTCGCCGACGGCCTGACCCGCACCACGGGCGCGACGGTCCCGGTCCTCGGCAGCATCCCGATCGACGTCCGCCTGCGCGAGGGCGGCGACGAGGGCAAGCCGGTGGTCCTGACCGACCCGGACTCCCCGGCGGGCTCGGCCCTGCGCTCGATCGCGGGCAAGCTGGGGGGCCGTCAGCGGGGCCTGTCGGGCCTGTCGCTGGGGCTCACACCGAAGAACAAGTTCTGAGTCACCTCGGGGTGAGTACTCAGGTGAGTACTCAAGGGGCGCCGAAACGAATCGGCGCCCCTTTTCCGTAGCACCCCGCCGGCTAGGCGTACGCGGTGATGTCCTTCACCACGGAGAACCCGAGCCCATAAGCGCTCATCCCCCGCCCATAGGCCCCCAGATGCACGCCCGCCTCGGTGGAACCGGCAAGCACCCAGCCGAACTCCGACTCCCGGTAGTGGAACGAGGCCGGCACCCCGTCCACCGGAAGCGACAGCGTGGACCACTCGGACCCGCCGAGATCGTCGGCCAGGGCCCACGCGGTCTCCGTCTGCTGCTCCAGCCAGTCGTCCCGCAGGCTGTGGTCCATCTGCCCGGGCCAGGTGAACGACAGCAGCCCCACCCCCGCCAGCCACGCCGCCGAGGACACCGAGGTCGCCTCCATCAGCCCTGTGCCGTCCGCACTCCTGCGGGACGGATTCGCCGCCACGGTGACCACGACCGCGAACTTCTCCCTCGGCTCGTCCGCGGACCCGGCGACATGCTCGTTGCGTACGGTGGGCTCGTCACCGTGCCCGATCGAACCGTGCTCGACGGCACCGTCGGCCGCCATGCCGACCTGCATCAGCCAACGCGCCCCCGTGAACGCCTCGTCGAGGCCGTACCACGGAAAGGGCGCCCGCAGGTAGCCGTCGACCGTGCGCCGGGCGATGAGGAACTGCTGTCCGCCCTCCGCGGCCGGCGCCTGCGCGCCCACCCGACTCGTCGTCTCCATCTGCCCGGACGCCTCCTCGCTCTCGTCGGACCGGGGCGGCCCGCCCCCCTTCGGGCGTACTCGTCCGGTCCGCACAACAACTCGGCAGCATATCCACACCGCTGAGAGCGGCAGGGAAAGCGCCCGGCGCGTGGGTCGCTCTGGCGGCCCGTTCGCGCCGTGTACGGCGGGTGCGCGCTATGAAACGCGTCACGTACGCCGCTCGGTCCGCGTGTCGGGGTCTGCTAAGTGGCGTCCGCGTCGAAGGGCGGACGGTCGTCCTTGCCGGGCTCCTCGGGCTTCTTGGTCATGTCGATATGCCCGCCGGACGAGGACGAGGGAGACGGGGAGGAGGACGACGACGAGGCCTCGCTGTCGCGGACGTTGACGGCGTCCGTGACCTCGGCCATCTCCTTCTTCAGGTCGAAGCCGTTGCGGATCTCCTTCAGCCCCAGTTCATCGTTGTCCAGCTGCTTGCGGATGAACGTCTTGGGGTTGAGGTCCTCGAACTCGAAGTCCTTGAACTCGGGGCCCAGCTCGCTGCGGATGTCCTGCTTGGCGCTCTCCGAGAACTCACGGATCTTCCGGATCGTGCGCGTCACGTCCTGGATGACCTTGGGGAGCTTGTCCGGACCGAAGACGAGCACGGCGATCACAACGATCGTCACCAGCTCCAGTGGTCCTATGTCATTGAACACCTGACGCTCCTTGTGATGTCCTCGGTCGCTCAACGGTACCCGGCCCGGCTGGCCGACCGGTACCGTCCCGAGGTGAGACTTCTGTCAGTTCTGCTCCGAAGCGCCCAGCACCAGTGAGGCCTCCCGCTCGTCGCCGTGCTCGACCGTCAGGCGCAGCCGGTCGCCGGGCCGGTGGGCGCGGATCTTGACGATCAGTTCCTCGCCCGAGTGGACACGCTCCCCGTCGACCTCGGTGATGACGTCGCCCGCCCTGAGGCCGGCCCGGTCGCCGGGGCCACCCTTGGCGACGGCGGGGCCGCCGTCGCCGGCCTTGGTGTCGATGCGGGCGCCGTCGCCGGTGTAGCCCATGTCGAGGGTGACGCCGATCACGGGGTGGGTGGCATGGCCCGTGTTGATCAGTTCCTCGGCGACCCGCCTGGCCTGGTTGATGGGGATGGCGAAGCCGAGGCCGATGGAGCCGGCCTGTCCGCTGTCGGAGTCGGAGCCGTCGTCGGCCGAGCGGATGGCGGAGTTGATGCCGATGACCTGGGCCCGGGAGTCGAGGAGGGGACCGCCGGAGTTGCCCGGGTTGATGGGCGCGTCGGTCTGGAGCGCGTCGACGTAGCTGACATCGCTCCCGTCGCCCTTCTCACCGCCGGCCGTGATGGGCCGTTCCTTGGCGCTGATGATGCCCGCGGTGACGGTGTTGGCCAGGTCGAAGGGGGCGCCGATGGCGACGACGGGATCGCCGACCTGGACGTCGTCGGAGTTGCCGAGGGGCATGGGGGTGAGTCCGCGGACGCCGCTGACCTGGACGACGGCGAGGTCGTATCCGCTGTCGTGGCCGACGACCTTGGCCTTGGCGGTGGCGCCGCTGCTGAAGGTCACGGATATCTCACCGCCGGACGAGGCCGGCTGGACGACGTGGTTGTTGGTGAGGATGTGCCCGCGGGCGTCGAGGACGAAGCCGGTGCCGGTGCCCGCTTCGTCGGACCCGCGTACGTGCAGCGTCACGACGCTGGGCAGGGCCCGGGCGGCTATCCCGGCCACGCTGTCCGGCGCACGTCCGGCGGGCACCTTTCCGGCCTGCGGCAGGTGTACGTCCCCCACGCCCTCGCGCTCGACATAGGCGCCGACGAGCCCGCCGATGCCGCTGGACACGACGGCGACCAGCAGGGTCCACGCGAGGAGCATCCGCCTTCCCCGCCTACGGCGCTGTCGCTCGGTGAGCACCCCGGCCCCGGTCTGCTGCAGCGGTCCGGTCACGAGGGGCTGCTGCCCGGCCGAGGGGGCGGCCCAGGGGTCGTAGCGCTGCCACGGGTCACCGGACGCCCCGGCCACGCCCGCAGCCCCGGGTGCCGATGCGGCCGGCTCCACCGGTGCGGCGGGGGACGGGGCTGCCGGTGCCGGGGCAGCAGCGGGTACGGCCTGAGGCGGGGCGGCATGCGCGGGCGCGGGCGGTGTCGTCTGCGCCGGTGTCTGCGCGGCTGCCGGTGCCGTCACGGCCGCCCCCTGCGCCGGTGCCGCCGCCGGGTGCTGGACCGGCGGCGCGGGCGCCCAGGGGCCCGGTTCGCCGTAGGGCGGGGTGCTGTAGGGATCGGGGTCGTGCAGGGGCTTGGGCCGCTCGACGGCCGGTCCGCCCGGCCCGAGCGGGTCCGGCCCCGGCTCGGCCACCACCGGCTCGGCTGTGCCCGGCACAGCCGCATCACCCGCGTCCACGCCGCCCCCTACGCCTCCTGGGGCAACCGGCGCGGGCTTCGCCAGTTCGAAGTCGCCGTCGGTGAGCGGCTCGGCCTGCTCCTGCTGCTCCCCCGGCGGGACGTGCGTCGGGTTCCCCTCGTTCATGCTCTCCCCACGGCTGGCCGCGGCCGCGCGCGTCGGCGGTGGCCGCGGAACATCGACCCCGTGCCCGGGTCACCGCCGCGGGCACGGCCTCACAGGATTCAACCAGGTTCGGGGGCCGCGGCGCAGAGGCCGGTCAGGGCGCCTGGCGGGGGGCGGTGGGGGGAGAGACGGAGGGAGCGGACGGAGCGGGGGTGGTGTCGGGGACGGGGGCGGACAGCGGGCCGGGGCCGGTCGTCCCGGGGGTCGCGGTCCAGGCGGTCAGGGAGAACGGCGAGATGTCGCTCAGCGGGCGTATCAGCGGGGACACCGCGGCCGCGCCCGCCATCACCGGTGTGGTCAGGTCGTGCACGGCGTCCCGGACCCGCCCGGTGCCCGGGTTCGGCACTCCGGGCAGCAGCGGCGCGGACATGGAGGTCGGCGCCACCGATGTCTGGCCGAGCAGGCTGCTGCCCTGGACGAGCAGCGGTCCCACCGCGCGGCGGCGCTGGGTGTCGGAGGTGGCCGCCCCCGCGCCGGTGCCCGCCGAACGCACCGGGGTCACATTGCCGGAGCCGGAGCCGCGGGCGTCCGCGGCCATGTCGCCGGGGATGGCGGTGGTCACGCCGCCGAGGGCGACGGCGGCCAGCGACACCGCGCCGGCGGCGGCGAACGCGAACCGCAGTCCGCGAGAGGCGGAGCGGTCGTCGGGCCGGCCGACGGGATGGATCCGGAAACCGCGCTCCTCGGGCGCGGAAGCGGGAGCGGCGCCGGCGTGCGGGCCGACGGGGACGTAGCCGAACTCGAAGCGCTCGCCGCGCCTGAGCCCGAAGACCCCGGCCTCCGGGCCCCGTCCGAAGAGTCCTCCCCCGGCGGACGGAGTGCCGTCGTCGTCCGCGTCACCACCCCCGGGCAGGCCCTGGAGACGGGCCAGGAAGCTCTCCGAGGGCGGCGGTGGGGCCGCCTCCGCGAACACGTTCTTCAGTCGGCGCTGGGCGTCCGCCTCCGCCTTGCACCGGGCACAGGTGGCCAGGTGGGCGAGGACGCGCTCGCGCGACTCATGACCCAGCTCTCCGTCCACCAGGGCGGAGAGCCGGTCTCCCAGGTGCTGCTCTGCGAGGTGCGCCTCCGCAGCTTTCGGTCGTGATCCACTCACGCGGTCGCGCCCCCTCCTCCCAGAGCGGGGACGCGGGGCATGAAGGAGCGCCGCTCGGCCTTCCGCGCCTCGGGCGAACGGTGGGCCAGGGCCTTGCGCAGCTGGGAGCGGCCGCGGTGGATACGGGAGCGGACCGTGCCGAGCTTCACGCCGAGGGTCGCGGCGATCTCCTCGTACGACAGTCCTTCGATGTCGCACAGGACGACCGCGGCGCGGAACTCGGGCGCAAGGGTGTCGAGCGCCTGCTGGACGTCCGCGTCGAAGTGGGCGTCGTTGAAGAGCTGCTGCGGGCTGGGCTCGCGGCTGGGCAGGCGCTCGGCCGCGTCCTCGCCGAGGGCGTCGAAGCGGATGCGCTGCTTGCGCCGGACCATGTCCAGGAAGAGGTTGGTGGTGATGCGGTGCAGCCAGCCCTCGAACGTGCCCGGCGAATACGTCGACAGGGAGCGGAAGACGCGGACGAAGACCTCCTGGGTCAGGTCCTCGGCGTCGTGCTGGTTGCCCGTGAGGCGGTAGGCGAGCCGGTAGACCCGGCCGCTGTGCGTGCTGACGATCTCCTCCCACGTGGGCGGAGTCCAGGCCTGCCCGTCCGCGTCGGTGGAGAAGGTCGCGGTCTGGGTGTCGCCGGCGGCAAAACCGGTGGCGTGGCTGTCGGCAGCAGTGTCGTTCACGGATTTCGGCTTCCCTGCCGATCCGAGAAAGCGCCGTAGCACTCCTCCCCGATCCACAGGCGCAGCCGCACCTCCCCTGTCGGCTCTGGTGGTGTCCAGTGGAGCCCCTACCATAGCCACCTCGCCCGTTAGCTCCGGATAAGCGGTTTTACGAGAATTTGATACGCGCTGATACAGCTCATACGGCTGCGTCAGCATGTGCTCGGCGTCCTGTTCCACCTCTTACCCCCCGTCGCGTCCCGGGTCACCGGCTCAACCCTTTAAACGCCCAGTCCCATCTGCGGGTTCCCGGCACCAACGGATACAGTCACGCCCAGGCATCCACGGGGACAGGAGAGGGCCATTACCGGCAACCAGCAGACGAGCTGGGCGTTCGCCGACGCCTTTGTCGCCGAGGACGAAGCGCTGCGCTGGGCCCGTGACCGGGCCCGGGAGGCAGGGCTGCGCTCGGTGTCGCCCGGCGCGGGCGCCGCGCTGCGACTGCTCGCTGCCTCCGTGGACGCGAAGGCGGTCGCGGAGATCGGCACCGGCTGCGGGGTCTCCGGTATCCATCTGCTGCACGGCATGCGCCCGGACGGGGTACTCACCACGGTCGATCCGGAACCGGAGCACCAGCAGTTCGCCCGGCAGGCGTTCCGGGCCTGTGGGTTCGCCAGCAACCGGGCCCGGTTCATACCGGGCCGCGCCCTGGACGTGCTGCCGCGGCTCGCGGACGCCGGCTACGACCTCGTGTTCTGCGACGGGGACCGGCAGGAGTACTCGGACTACCTCGCTGAATCGTTGCGGCTGCTGCGCCCGGGGGGCTTGGTGGTCTTCGAGGGCGTCTTCGCCAACGGCCGTACGGTCGACTCGGGACCGCAGCCGACCGAGGTGCTGCGGCTGCGGGAGCTGCTGCGCACGGTGCGGGAGAGCCAGGAACTGGTGACGTCGCTGCTTCCGGTGGGCGACGGCCTGCTGTGCGCCGTCAAACGGTGACCCCCTAAAGGGGTCGCACGACGACCCCCGGAGTGCGGGGCCCAAAGACGCGGCTGCCCCGGCACCTCATACGATGCCGGGGCAGCCGGAAGGACAGGATCGCGGGCGCGTCAGACGACGACCTTCTTGAGGGCGTCGCCGAGCGCCTCGGCCTCGTCAGGGGTCAGCTCGACGACAAGCCGACCGCCGCCTTCGAGCGGAACGCGCATGACGATGCCCCGCCCCTCCTTGGTCACCTCGAGCGGGCCATCGCCCGTCCGCGGCTTCATGGCCGCCATGCTCGTTCCCCTTCCTGAAACCAGCTCATCGTCTGCCGACGGCCCCCTGGCAGGGCAGCCACAGTCCGTAACGGACAAGCGACACCGGCATCGAACACATTGCTTCCAAGCCATTATCCCGCATCCCAGGACCCGATGACCAACATCAGTCGGCATCGCTTGGGCAACGCGCGCGAGCAAAACCACTCAATTCGGCGATGTGACTGCGATACTGCGCAACCCCTCGAACGTCCTGCGGCCGACTCCGCTCCGGTTTTCTTTGACGCAGGTCACACGTCGGGTCCGGCCCTTGGACCGCGATCTCCGCCATGCTGTCCTTCAGACAGCGACGTACTGAGCGGTACGTCACCAGTCGTGACACCGGAGGGGATGCGCCATGGCCGACACCGTGCTCTACGAGGTGAGCGACGGACTCGCGACGATCACGCTGAACCGCCCCGAGGCGATGAACGCGCTGAACATCGCCACCAAGGTCGCCCTGAGGGACGCGGCGGAATCCGCGGCCCGGGACACCGCCGTACGGGCGATCCTGCTGACCGCCGCCGGCGAGCGGGCGTTCTGCGTGGGCCAGGACCTCAAGGAGCACATCGGGCTGCTGGCGTCGGACCGTGAGACGGGGTCCGGGCAGACGATGAGCACGGTCAAGGAGCACTACAACCCGATCGTGAAGGCGCTGGCCGGGGCGCCGAAGCCGGTGGTCGCCGCGGTGAACGGGGTGGCGGCCGGGGCCGGCTTCGGCTTCGCGCTCGCCGCGGACTACCGGGTGGTGGCCGACACGGCGTCCTTCAACACCTCCTTCGCGGGCGTCGCCCTGACCGCGGACTCCGGCATCTCCTGGACGCTGCCCCGGGTGGTCGGCCCCGGCCGCGCCGCCGACCTGCTGCTCTTCCCGCGCAGCATCAGCGCCCAGGACGCCCTGGAGCTGGGCATCGCCAACCGCTTGGTGCCCTCCGCCGAGCTGCGTGCCGAGGGCGAGAAGGTGGCGCGGGCCCTGGCCGAGGGCCCGACCGTGGCCTACGCGGCGATCAAGGAGGCGGTGGCCTACGGGCTGACGCACTCCCTCGCCGAGACGCTGGAGAAGGAGGACGAGCTGCAGACGCGGGCGGGTCGGTCGGAGGACCACACGATCGCCGTTCAGGCCTTCGTGAACAAGGAGAAGCCGAAGTACCTGGGCCGCTGAGGTCGCCGAGCGGCTAGCGGGCAGGTGGGCTGGTTCGGCTCACACAGGTTTCCAAGTGATCGTTCACCAGCCCGCATGCCTGCATCAGCGCATACGCCGTCGTCGGGCCGACGAATCTGAGGCCCCGCTTCTTCAGTGCCTTCGACAGGGCCGTCGACTCCGGGGTGACCGCGGGGACGTCGGCGAGGGTCTTCGGGGCCGGGCGGGCGGCCGGGCCGGGGGCGTGGGACCAGATGAAGTCGTCCAGCTCGCCCTCCGCCCAGTCGGCGAGCACGCGCGCGTTGGCGAGGGTCGCGTCGACCTTGGCGCGGTTGCGGATGATGCCCGGGTCGGCCAGCAGCCGCTCGCGGTCCTCGTCCGTGAACGCGGCGACCTTCTCGATCCGGAAGTCCGCGAACGCCGCGCGGAAGCCGGGGCGGCGGCGCAGGATCGTGATCCAGGACAGGCCCGACTGGAAGGCCTCCAGGCTGATCCGCTCGAAGAGGGCGTCGTCGCCGTGGACCGGACGGCCCCACTCCTCGTCGTGGTACGAGACGTAGTCCTCGGTGGACAGGGCCCACGGGCAGCGCAGCGCGCCGTCGGGCCCGGCGAGTGCTGCTCCGTCGCTCATCGCTGCTCCTCCTGACTGTGCTTGTCCAGCCGGGCGTGCGCGGCGGCGGCGCGGGCGCCGGCCAGCGCGGACTCCAGGTCGGCGATACGGGCGTCCCGCTCGGCGAGCTCCGCGCCGAGGCGGCCGAGCGCGTCGTCCACGTCGGCCATGCGGTAGCCGCGCGGGGCGAGCGGGAAGCGCAGGCTCTCCACGTCCGCCCTGCCGACCGGGCGGTCCGGGGGCAGTGGGTCCTGCAGCCGCTCCGGGGCCGCCTCGGGCAGCGGGCCGCTCTCGCCGCCGCCCACCACGGCGAGTGTCACCGCGGCCACCACGACGGCGAGGGCGACGACCAGGAACAAGAACATAACCATCGCTAGAGGTCCCCACGCTCGATGTGCCGGAAGCTGAATCTCTCAGGCTCCGATCGTGCCATGCGAGTCTGACAGTTAGGGTCGCAGGCGGCCGTACTACGGAAGGTACTAGGAGAGGTCACAGCGGATGCTCAGGCTGGGCAGGCGGGAATTCGGGCCGCACGAGCCGGTGATCATGGCGATCGTGAACCGGACCCCGGACTCCTTCTACGACCAGGGGGCCACGTTCCGCGACGAGCCTGCGCTCGCACGGGTGGAGCAGGCGGTGGCCGAGGGCGCCGCGATCGTCGACATCGGCGGGGTGAAGGCCGGGCCGGGCGAGGAGGTCACGGCCGAGGAGGAGGCGCGGCGGACGGTCGGTTTCGTCGCGGAGGTACGGCGGCGCTTCCCGGACGTGATCATCAGTGTGGACACGTGGCGGGCCGAGGTCGGCGAGGCGGTGTGCGAGGCCGGGGCGGATCTGCTGAACGACGCGTGGGGCGGGGTGGACCCGGCGCTGGCGGAAGTCGCGGCGCGGTACGGGGTGGGGCTGGTGTGCACGCACGCGGGGGGTGTGCAGCCGCGTACGCGGCCGCATCGGGTGACGTACGGCGACGTCATGGACGACATCCTGGAGGTGACCCTGGGGCTGGCGGAGCGGGCGGTGTCGCTGGGGGTGCCTCGGGAGTCGGTGCTGATCGATCCCGGGCATGACTTCGGGAAGAACACGCGGCACAGTCTTGAGGCGACGCGGCGGCTGGACGAGATGGTTGCCACGGGGTGGCCGGTGCTGGTGTCGCTGTCGAACAAGGACTTCGTGGGGGAGACGCTGGACCGGCCGGTGAAGGAGCGGTTGCTGGGCACGTTGGCGACCACGGCGGTGTCGGCGTGGCTCGGAGCGCAGGTCTACCGGGTCCATGAGGTCGCCGAGACCCGGCAGGTACTGGAGATGGTGGCGTCGATCGCGGGCCACAGGGCCCCCGCGGTCGCCAGGCGCGGCCTGGCCTGACCACCAGGGGGCTCCGCCCCCTGGTGGAGCCCCCGGTGGACGGCGCTAGCGGGCCGCCTCCTTCGACACCAGGGCCACTGCTTCCTCCACCTCGTCCGTCACATGGAAGAGAAGCAGGTCCTTCTCCGACGCCTTGCCCTGGGGCACCAGCGTGTTCTTCAGCCAGGACACCAGCCCGCCCCAGTACTCGCTGCCGAACAGGACGATCGGGAAGCGCGTGACCTTCTGGGTCTGGACCAGGGTGAGGGCCTCGAAGAGCTCGTCGAGGGTGCCGAGGCCGCCCGGGAGGACGACGAAGCCCTGGGCATACTTCACAAACATCATTTTCCGGACAAAGAAGTACCGGAAGTTCAGACCGATGTCGACGTAGGGGTTCAGCCCCTGCTCGAAGGGCAGTTCGATGCCGAGGCCGACCGAGATGCCGCCCGCCTCGCACGCGCCCTTGTTGGCCGCCTCCATGGCGCCGGGGCCGCCGCCCGTGAGCACCGCCCAGCCGGCCTCCACCAGCCCTCGGCCCAGCCGCACCCCCGCGTCGTACTCCGGCGAGTCCACCGGCGTACGCGCCGACCCGAACACACTGATGGCGGGCGGGAGTTCGGCGAGCGTGCCGAAGCCCTCGATGAACTCCGACTGGATGCGCAGGACCCGCCAGGGGTCGGTGTGGACCCAGTCCGTGGGCCCGCCCGCATCCAGCAGCCGCTGGTCCGTCGTGCTCGCCGTCACCTGTCCGCGCCGCCGGAGGACCGGTCCGAGCCGCTGCTCGTCCGGCGGCTGCTTCTTCCCCTCGGGGTTTCCGGTAGCCATGTGCGCTCCCTCCGCTTGCCGGCAGTTCGACCTCAGCCTAGATCCACGCGGGTTACGGAGGGGGGACGTGAGCATGTCCGCCTGAAACGCCCTACGGGATCCTCACGCCGTGAGCCAGGTGCGCAGGCGCTCCTCGCCCGCCAGGATCTTCGCCACCTCGACCCGCTCGTCCCGCTTGTGCGCCAAGTGCGGGTTGCCCGGCCCGTAGTTGACCGCGGCAACGCCGAGCGCGGAGAAGCGGGAGACGTCCGTCCAGCCGTACTTGGGCTGCGGGGTGCCGCCGACCGCCTCGGTGAAGGCCGCCGCGGCCGGGTGGGAGAGGCCGGGCAGCGCGCCGGGGCTGTGGTCGTCGACCACGAACTCCGTCACCCCGCAGTCCGCGAACACCTCGCGGACGTGGGCGATCGCCTCCTCCTCGGTGCGGTCGGGGGCGTAGCGGAAGTTGACCGTCACCACGCACTCGTCCGGGATGACGTTGCCCGCCACTCCCCCCGAGATGCGCACCGCGTTCAGTCCCTCGCGGTACTCCAGGCCGTCGATGACCGGCCGGCGGGGCTCGTAGGCGGCCAGCCGGGCCAGGATGGGGGCTGCCGCGTGGATGGCGTTGGAGCCCATCCAGCCGCGCGCCGAGTGGGCCCGCTCGCCCGCGGTCTTCAGCAGCACCCGCAGGGTGCCCTGGCAGCCGCCCTCGACCTGCCCGTCGGAGGGCTCCAGCAGGACCGCGAAGTCGCCGCGCAGCCACTCGGGGTGGGCCTCGGACACGTGCTTGAGGCCGTTGAGTTCGGCGTCGACCTCCTCGTTGTCGTAGAACACGAAGGTCAGGTCGCGGTTGGGGGCGGGGACCGTGGCCGCGATGCGCAGCTGCACGGCCACGCCGGACTTCATGTCGCAGGTGCCGCAGCCCCACAGCACGCCGTCCTCGTCCAGCCGGGACGGCACGTTGTCCGCGATCGGCACCGTGTCGATGTGGCCGGCCAGGATGACGCGCTCCGCCCGGCCCAGGTTCGTCCGGGCGATCACGTTGTTGCCGTACCGGTCCACCGTCAGGTGCGGCAGGCCGCGCAGGGCGGCCTCGATGGCGTCCGCCAGGGGCTTCTCGGTACCGCTCTCGGAGGGGAAGTCGACCAGCCGCGCGGTGAGCGCTGCGGCGTCCAGCGTGAGGTCAAGCGAGGTGTCGGCCATGGCCCCGACCCTAGCGCGCCGCTCGCGAAGACCAGGTCAGCGCGGCTCCAAGGACCGGCCGCGAGGCCCGTGAAGGGCTCCAGTACCTTGTACGCGTGCCAGAGCCGTCCCCCACTCGTCCCAAGCGCCGCGGCCGCCTCCTGCGTATCAGTGCGGCGCTGTTGGTCCTGTCCGCCGTCGCCGCCTACCTGGTGGTGCAGTACGTCGCCGGGGGCGGGGGTGCGCGCGGCTGCAAGGTGGTCTCCGGCACCGGTGACGGGGCATCGTACGAGTTCACGCCCGAGCAGGCGGCGAACGCGGCGACGATCGCCGCCGTCGGCTCCGGGCGGGGCATGCCCGAGCGGGCGGTGAGCATCGCGCTGGCGACCGCGATCCAGGAGTCGGGGCTGCGCAACATCGAGCACGGCGACCGGGATTCCCTGGGCCTGTTCCAGCAGCGGCCCTCGCAGGGCTGGGGCACCGAGCAGCAGATCATGGACCCGGACTACGCGGCGGGCATCTTCTACGCGCACCTGGCCAAGGTGCCGAACTACACCGGCCTGCCGCTGACGCAGGCCGCGCAGCAGGTGCAGCGCAGCGGCTATCCGGAGGCGTACGCCAAGCACGAGCCGGACGCCACGCTGCTGGCTGCGGCCCTGACCGGGCGTGTGGCGGCCACGCTGACCTGCGACGGGCGCCAGGAGGGCACGGCGACGGCGACCGGTCCCGATGCGGTGCGGGCCGCGCTGGTGCGGGACTTCGGGCGCGACGCGCTGCAGGAGACCGGTGCGGTGGTGGGCGGTACACCTGTTCCGTCGCCGTCGCCCTCGCCGAGCGTGACGGCGACCGCGCACGGGCGGACGGTGACCGTGGCGGTGCCCGAGGGTGCGAAGACGGATGCGACCGGGCGCGGTGAGCGGGAGCGGGGCTGGCAGCTGGCGGAGTGGGCCGTGGCCAACTCCTCGGCGCTGCACATCGACCGGGTGGCGTACGCGGGCCGGGAGTGGACCGGCGGGAACGGCGGCGGCGAGTGGCGCACGGCCGGCGCGCAGGGGACCGGTGGTGCGGAGAAGTCCGTGGGGGCGGTCCGGATCGTGACCGGACAGTAGTACGGGCTCTCACTCGGCCGGGTTGTGCGGCCGCGGGACTGGCGTGTTTTCCCGGGAGATGCGGTGCGATGGCGAAAACCCCGGGAAATCAAGGGCCGTAAGGATTCTGCGGGGTTTCGAACGGGCGCCCTTTGCCCGTTTTTATCCACAAACGATAATGCGATGCGTTATCCATTCTTTACCTTCGGCGTCCGCAACCTTCGTCGGCTTCGAGCGGTAGTCACGGCGTCCGAGACCGGACACGTCAACGTTCTCTCCCGTCGAATGGAGCACCATGTCCCTCCCCCTGACCCGCCGGATCGCCCGTGCCGCGCTGCTTGTCGCAGCGGGAGCGGCTGCCGGGGTCGGTGCGGCCGGCTCTGCCGGCGCGGCCACGAACCTGCCCGCGACCCCGGACCTGGGTGGTCTGTCCGCCCTGGACACGGCGAACGTCGGCAACGCCGGCACCACCGTCGACGGTGCCACGCAGCACGTCACCGGGCTCGCGAGTGAGGCGGGCACCCAGGCGGTCAAGAAGGCGGTGCCGACCGCGAGCCAGGCCGGTGCGACCGCGAGCAAGACCGGTGGCAGCGCCGTGAAGAAGGCGGCGCCCGCCGTGCAGAAGGCCGCCGGGGAAACGGCCGGGACCGCGGCGAAGGTCCTCGGGGACACCACGTCCACCGTGGCGAAGGGCGGGCCCGCGACCGGCAACCTCACGCCGGGCGGGCTGTCGACGAACGGTCTGTCGCCGCTGGGTGGCTGAGGCCGGCTGTCGCTGACCTGACGGCGACGGGGTCCAGGGAATTCCCTGGACCCCGTCGCTTTTTCTATGCCGTCAGGCGGGCCACCGCCGCCCGGACCCGTTCGTCCGTCGCCGTGAGCGCCACGCGTACGAACTTCTCGCCCGCCGCGCCGTAGAAGTCACCGGGGGCGACCAGGATGCCCAGCTCGGCCAGGTGGGCGACCGTGGCCCAGCAGGACTCGCCGCGGGTGGCCCAGAGGTAGAGGCTGGCCTCGCTGTGCTCGATGCGGAAGCCGTGGCCGAGGAGGGCCTCGCGCAGGAGCGTACGGCGGGCCGCGTAGCGCTCGCGCTGCACGCGGACGTGCTCGTCGTCGCCCAGCGCCGCCACCACCGCCGCCTGCGTCGGCGCCGAGGTCATCATGCCGCCGTGCTTGCGGATCTCCAGGAGGGGGCCGAGGACGGCCGGGTCGCCCGCCAGGAAGGCGGCGCGGTAGCCGGCCAGGTTCGAGCGCTTGGAGAGGGAGTGGACGGCCACGATGCCGTCGTAGGAGCCGCCGTTGACGTCGGGGTGCAGGACCGAGACCGGGTCGGCCTCCCAGCCCAGCTCCAGGTAGCACTCGTCGGAGAACAGCAGCACGCCGTGCTCACGGGCCCAGGCGACGATCTCCGTCAGCTCCTGCTTGCCCAGCACCTTGCCGGTGGGGTTGGAGGGCGAGTTCAGCCACAGGAGCTTCAGGCCCGCCGGGTCCAGGTCGCGCGGGTCGTCGTAGACCTCGTGCTCGGCGCGGGCCAGGCGGGCGCCGACCTCGTACGTCGGGTAGGCCAGGCGAGGGAAGGCCACCCGGTCGCCCCGGCCGAGGCCCAGCTGGGTCGGCAGCCAGGCCACCAGTTCCTTGGAGCCGACGATGGGCAGGACGTGGCGGTGGGTGACCTCGCGGGCGCCCAGGCGGCGCTCCAGCCAGCCGGTGATCGCGTCACGCAGTGCGGGGGTGCCCCAGACCGTCGGGTAGCCCGGCGAGTCGGCCGCGTCGATCAGGGCCTTCTGGATCAGCTCGGGGACCGGGTCGACCGGGGTGCCGACGGAGAGGTCGACTATGCCGTCCGGGTGTGCTGCGGCCGTCTTCTTGTACGGCTCCAGCTTGTCCCAGGGGAAGGTGGGGAGACGGTCGGAGACTGCGGACACAGGTCTTGCTCGCTTTCGTCGGTAACGGCAAACGCCTCGGTCCCGTACGGCGGTGATCAAGGCGATCGGGCCGTACGGGACCGAGGCGGCGCGGGCCGCTTGGCCGCTTAGGTCACTCGCCCTGCGGCGGGAGCGCGGCGACGAACGGGTGGTCGCGCTCGATCAGCCCCAGCTTGCTGGCGCCGCCGGGGGAGCCCAGCTCGTCGAAGAACTCGACGTTAGCCTTGTAGTAGTCCTTCCACTCCTCCGGCACGTCGTCCTCGTAGAAGATCGCCTCGACCGGGCAGACCGGCTCACAGGCACCACAGTCGACGCATTCGTCCGGGTGGATGTACAAGGACCGCTGGCCCTCGTAGATGCAGTCGACCGGGCACTCCTCGATGCACGCCTTGTCCTTCACGTCGACACAAGGCTGCGCGATGACGTAGGTCACGCTGTCGTTCCTCCTCGATAGGGCGCTGGCGGGCCTCCTCAGGCTCCGCCGCCTGGCGCGCGGGAGCGCGGCGTCGTCGATGCCCGCCCCTAGTATCTCCGTTCCGGGGCATGATCCGTACAGGAGGGGTGAACTGACCAGTGGAAATATCGGCGCATGGACGCCTCGAGGTCCGTATAACCGCTACTGACGTGGGCAAACGGGTCTCCGTGCGGCGGTTGAACGAGCCTGGAGAGGCGCTGGAGAAGTTCACCGACACGGTGGGTGTTCTCACATCATGGGACAACGGCGTGCTCATGATCACACGGCGGGACGGGCGGAGCGTCCGGATCGCGGAGTCCGCGCTGGCCGCGGGCAAGGTCGTACCGGCCGCGCCGGCGCGCCGCCGGGGGCCTGCCGCGAGCTACCCGGAGCTGGCGCACATCGCCGCGCGCGCGTGGCGGCCGGTGGAGAGCGAGCGACTCGGGGAGTGGGAGCTGCGGGCGGCAGTCCAGGAGGTGCCGCGCGAAGCGCGTCCGTGGGGGGCGGTGGCCGGGCGACGGGCGGGCTTCACCCGGCGGGCGAACAGTGTGCTGCCGCTCGGTGATCCCGGGCTTCCGCTCGACGCGGCCCTGGATTCCGTACGACGCTGGTACGGCGAGCGTGGCCTGCCCGCCTACGTCCAGACCGCCACCGGCGCCGAGGGCACGCAGGAGCTGCTGTGCGCGGAGCTGGAGCGGCGCGGCTGGGTGCGGGAGGTGACCGCCGAGCTGTGGACCGGGGCCCTGGCGCCGGTCGCGGACCGGGCCGAGGGCGCCGGGGTGGTGCTGTCCCGGGAGGCGGACGAGGCGTGGCTCGCCCGGTACCAGCGCAAGGGGGTGAGCGAGGTGGCTCTGCAGGTGCTCGGCAGCGGCCCGTCGGTGTGGTTCGCGACCGTGCCCGGCGCGGCGGCCGGCGAGGCTCCGGCGGCGATCGGGCGGTGTGTCGTGGACGGGCGGTGGGCCGGGTTCGCCGCGGTCGAGGTCGATCCCGGCCGGCGCCGGCAGGGGCTGGCCACCGAGGTGATGGCCGCGCTGGCCCGGCGCGCCCTGGACGAGGGCGCCTCGGCGGCCTGGCTCCAGGTGGAGGACGACAACGAGGCCGCCCGCGCCCTGTACACCGGACTCGGCTTCGCCCCGCATCACGCGTACCACCATTACCGGGCGCCGCAGGAGCACCCGGAGGACCACGCCGACCGGCACCGGACGTCGGCCGAGGCCGGCCCCGGGCGGTCGTAGGAATCGTCGTGGAAGGGCATGAGCCAGGCATGCGGCACCCCCGTCTTCCGCCTCCGTATCCGCCCCCGCCGGAGCGGTCCGCCGAGCTGCGGCGGCGGTTCGGCGAGGAGGCCCGGTCCGAGCGGCCGGACCTGTCGACGCTGTGCCTGCTGATCGGCGCGGAGGCGGACGGCTCGCTGGACGAGGCCGGCATCGACGCGGCCCAGGTGGAGCTGGACCAGCTGGCCGGGCAGCTGCCGTACCGTCCGGGCGGCCCGCACGCGTGGGCCCAGGCGCTGGGCCGGCTGCTGGGTGAGCGCTACGGGTTCTCGGGGTCGGCCGGGGACTACGAGCGGCTGGAGTCCTCGCTGCTGCACGAGGTGCTGCGGCGGCGGCGCGGGCTGCCGATCCTGCTGTCGGTGGTGTGGCTGGAGGTCGCCCGGCGGGCGGGGGCGCCGGTGTACGGGGTCGCGCTGCCGGGACACTTCGTGGTCGGGTTCGGGGCGGCCGAGGAGCAGGTGCTGGCCGATCCGTTCGACGGCGGGCGGGTGCTCACCGGGACGGATGCCGAGCTGCTCGTGCAGGGGGCGACCGGGGCGCCGTTGCAGCCCTCGATGCTGGTGCCCGCGGCGCCGGTGGACGTCGTGCAGCGGATCCTGAACAACATCCGGGCGTGGGCGACGGCGCGGCCCGAGCGGTCGGATGTCGGGCTGTGGGCCGTGGAGCTGGCCCTGCTGCTGCCCGCACATCCGGCTCGGCTGCGCTATGAGCGCGGTCAACTGCTGGTGCAGCGAGGCGAGTTCGTGCAGGGGGCCGAGGAGCTGGACGCGTACGCCCACCTGATCGAGGTCGTCGACGAGTCGGCCGCCCGCAAGGTCCGGCAGCAGGCCCACTCGGCACGCGCGATGCTCAACTGACGCGCTCGCCCGGCAGTTCGCCCGGCGCTCAGAGCCAGCCCTTGTCCCGTGCGATCCGTACCGCCTCCGCCCGGTTGCGTACCGCCAGCTTCTGGATGGCCGTGGAGAGGTAGTTGCGGACCGTGCCCTGGGAGAGGTGGAGGGCCTTGGCCAGCTCGGCGTTGGTGGAGCCGTCGGCCGCCGCGCGCAGCACCTCGCGTTCGCGCTCGGTGAGGGGGTTGGCGCCCTCGGCCAGGGCGGCCGCGGCCAGGGTGGGATCGATGACCCGCTCGCCGGCCAGCACCTTGCGGACGGCGGCGGCGAGTTGCGCGGCCGGCGCGTCCTTGACGAGGAAGGCGTCGGCGCCGGCCTCCATGGCGCTGCGCAGATAGCCGGGGCGGCCGAACGTGGTGAGGACGACGAGCTTGACCGCGGGGAACGCCCGGTGCACCTGGGCCGCCGCCTCGATGCCGGTGCAGCCGGGCATCTCGATGTCGAGCAGCGCCACGTCGACGCCGTGCGCACCGACGGCCGCCAGCACCTCGTCGCCGCGGGCGACCTGGGCGACGACCTCGATGTCGTCCTCGAGGCCGAGGAGCGCGGCCAGCGCCTCCCGGACCATCGACTGGTCCTCGGCGAGAAGGACCTTGATCGTGCTCGTCATGCCCCGGATCCTACGTCCACCGAAGTGGCCGTGGGCACGCGGGCGACCAGCCGGAATCCGTGCTTGACCCGGCCCGCCTCCAGG
Source organism: Streptomyces cellostaticus (assembly GCF_001513965.1). Taxonomy (GTDB): domain Bacteria; phylum Actinomycetota; class Actinomycetes; order Streptomycetales; family Streptomycetaceae; genus Streptomyces; species Streptomyces cellostaticus. The sequence goes on from NZ_KQ948037.1 coordinate 90,134, forward strand.
GTCCCGTCCGCCTTCTCCAGACGCTCGGTCAGACCGGTCAGACCGTTGCCCGGGCCGGTGCCGGAGCCGCCGGATCCGTTGTCCTCGACGGAGAGTTCGAGGACCGGGCCGTCCAGGGTCTGGCGGCGCAGCAGCTGGACGACGCACTTGTCGGCGCCGCTGTGCCGGACCACGTTGGTGACCGCCTCGCGCAGCGCCCAGGCGAGGGCGGACTCGGCCTCCTCGGGGATGCCGGCGAGGTCGGGTTCGGCCGGGACCTCGGCCGCGACACCGGCGGCGGTCAGGGCGACCTGGGTGCCGGCGAGTTCTTCGGCCAGCCGGGGGCGGCGATAGCCCGTGACGGCCTCGCGGACGTCGACCAGGGCCTGGCGGCTGACCTGTTCGATGTCGGCGACCTGCTGGGCCGCCTTGTCGGGGTGGTCGGGCAGCATCCGGCCGGCCAGCTCGCTCTTCAGCGTGATCAGCGACAGCGAGTGGCCGAGCAGGTCGTGCAGGTCGCGGGCGAGGCGCAGCCGCTCCTCGTTGGCGGCGAGCTGGGCGACGGTGGCCCGGGCCTTGCGCAGCTCGATGGTCGTACGGACCAGTTGGCCGACGCCGGTCATGGCGAAGCCGATGAGCAGGGTCAGCAGGAGCAGGTTGCGCGCCTCCTGCTCGTCGGAGTGCAGTCCGACGAGGTACATCGTGACGGCACTGGCCGGGATGGCCCCGTAGGCGGCCCGCAACGGCAGGGTCGCCCCGCAGGCCACCGAAAGGTAGATGAACAGTCCCAGCCAGGCGCTGCCGAGGGTGTAGGCCAGCACGGGAGCCAGGATGCCGAGGACCGCGATCAGGGTGACGACGATCCGTGCGGAGAACGGCCGGCCCATGTTCCGGAAGACCAGCGACAGGTAGGCCGCGACGAACGCGGCGAGGCCGAGCGAGCCGGCCACGGTGGCGCCGGTGGTGTGGTCGCCGTTGACCAGGTCGTGGATGGGCGAGCTGAGGAAGACCAGCCAGACACCGATCCACAGCACCTTGACCGTCAGCTCGCGCCGGTTGCGGGGCGGCCAGCCCACGGGCGCGTGCTCCGGGGCGCCCGCTTCCCGGTCTTCCGTCATCATGCTCACGCCTTCAGCGTGTCCTTCCGGTACAGCCAGGCCGCGCCGCCCGAGAAGAGGACGAAGTAGACGGCGAGGATGGCGATGTCCGTCGCGTGCGGGGCCTGGCTCTGTTCGATCGCCTGCCCCAGTGCAGCGTACGCGTGCGTGGGCAGCCACTTGGCGATGTCCTGCAGGACCTGCGGGAAGGTCGTGGACGGCATCCACAGGCCGCCGAGGATCGACAGACCGAAGTAGACGATCATCGTGATGGGCCGGACCGCGTCCCCGGAGGCGACGTAGCCGATGGCGACGCCGAGCGCGGCGAAGACGAGGCTGCCCGCCCAGATGACGCCGACGAGGGCGAGCCACTGCCAGGCGTCCAGGCGTACGTGCTTGATGGCGGCGGCGGCGATGAACACCACGATGATCGACGGCAGGCTCACCACGGCCGCGCTGGCGGTCTTGGCGAGGACATAGCCGCGCCCGGGCAGCGGGGTCAGCCGCAGCTGCCGTACCCAGCCGCTCTCGCGCTCCTTGGCGATGCGCTCGCTGTTGCCCATCAGGACGGCGGTCAGGGCGCCGAAGGAGGCCATGGAGACCATCAGGTAGGTGGCGACGGTCAGTCCGGTGTCGCTGACCTTCTCGTTCGAGCCGGAGCTGCTCGAAAAGATCAGGTAGATGATCGCCGGGTAGAGCACCGAGAAGAACAGGAACTTCTTGTTACGCAGGGCGCGGGCGAGTTCGAGCTTGATCAGGGCCTGCGTGGCAAATGTGTTCAGCATGACTGCTTGGCCTCCTCGGCCTCCGTGATGGCGACGAACGCCTGCTCCAGGCCGAGGCCGGCGACTTCGAGGTTGCGGGGGTAGACGCCGAGGCCGTAGAGGGCGCGGACGGTGGCGTCTGCGTCGGCGGACTGGATGCGGACGGTCTGGCCCGACACGTCGATGGAGGTGAGGAAGGGCAGGCCGCGCAGGGCGGGCTCGTCGATGTCGCCCTCCAGGTCGAAGGCGACCCTCCGGGCACCTGCCTTGGCCTTGATCTCGGCGGCGGTGCCGTCGGCGAGGAGCCGGCCGCGGTGCAGCACGAGGACCCGGTCGGCTATGGCGTCGGCCTCTTCGAGGTAGTGGGTGGCGAAGAGGACCGTACGGCCCTGGTCGGCCTGCTCGCGCATGGTGGCCCAGAAGGCTTGGCGGGCGGAGACGTCCATGCCGGTGGTCGGCTCGTCCAGGATGATCAGATCGCTGTCGCCGGCCGTGGCGAGGGCGAAGCGGACGCGCTGGGCCTGGCCGCCGGAGAGCTTGTTGACCTTGCGGTCGGCGATCTGGGTGATGCCCGCGCGGGCCATCACCTCCGCGGCCTTGTACGGCTTCGGGTGCAGGGAACAGGCCAGCTTCACCAGCTCGGCGACGGTGACGTCCTCCATCAGCCCGCCGCTCTGCAGCATGGCACCGACCCGCCCGGCGACGATCGCCTCGCGCGGGCCGGTGCCGAACACGTTCACCGTGCCGCTGTCGGCGTTCTTGAGGCCGAGGAGCAGATCGAGGGTGGTGGACTTGCCGGCCCCGTTCGGGCCGAGGAGGGCGACGGTCTCGCCCGGGTACAGCCGGAGCGAGAGCCCGTCGACGGCCCGCACGCTCCCGTACGTCTTGGTCACCTGGTCGAACCCGACCACCGGGGTGGTGGTGGCCGGTGCCGCTGTCGTTGTCATGTCCTCCATGCTGGCCGCCGGGGCCGGTGGCCCGGCAGTGTCGGCGGTCCTGGGTGCCGGATGACGGATGTCATGCGGATCGGGTGACACACACGAAGGGGCCGCCCGGCGGGTGTGCCGGGCGGCCCCTTCGAGGGCAGCAGCGTGCTAGCTCGGGTTCGTGGAGATGACGGCGACCCGGTTGGTCTTGCTGAGCAGCGCCTGGCGGAGGGCGATGTAGACCTCCTGCGGGGTGACCGGGGTCTTCTTGCCGTTGGCGCGGGTGATCAGTACGCCGTTGAAGGTCCCGCCGTAGAGCTGCTTCAGGGCGGCCAGGTCGGGCTTGTCGACCAGCTTGCCGTCCGGAGTGGGCACCACCTTGAGGAACTTCCAGAGTGAGTTCTGCGGGCTCATCAGGACCGAGTGCGCCGCATCCGTCTGCACCCTCACCTTGCCCGACATCGCCGGCTCGGCGAACTCCTTCATCTCCCGGTCGACCTCGGCGTTCGACACCGTCGGCTGCTTGGTGGTCGTCGGGACGGTGACTGGGGCCGCCGTGCCGGTCTCCACCAGGGTGCGGTACGCCTGGGTGACGGCCTGGGTCGACTGGGCCGCGTCGATGCCCTTGCCCGCCTTGCCGTACACGGCCACGGCCTTGCCGGCCTGGAAGGAGATGGTGCCGTCGGTGAGCGAGCCGGAGCCGCCGTCGGCCTGCTCGAGCGCGGCCTGGAGCTTCTCCTCGTCCACCGGCATGTCCGGCTCGACCACCCGCTTCTGCCCGAAGAGGGAGCCGACCACCGAGACGGGGTTGTAGTCGCTCTTCGCGGCCCGGCTCACCGTGCTCTGGAAGTCGAACTGCAGGCCGGCCTTGTCCGGGGTGAGGGAGACCGTCTTGCCGCCCACGGACAGCTTCAGCGGCTTGTTCACCCGGCTGCCGAAGGCTTCGTCGAGCTTCTTGACGGCGTCGTCGCGGGTGCCGCCGCCGATGTCCACGCCGAGCACGGTGGTGCCCTTGGGCACGTCGGTGTGGTTCATCAGCAGGCCGGCGCCGTAGGCACCTCCCGCGACGACGAACACGCCGACGCCGAGCAGCACGAGCTTGCTGCGGCCCTTCTTCTTGGGCTTGGCCGCGGCCTTGGGCTGCGGGGCCGGATCGGGCAGCTTGGGCGCCGTGTGGGGCACCGGCCCGTCGGGGTGCGTGCCGGTGCCGAACGGGGAGTTCCCGGCGCCCGGGATGACCGGGATGCCGCTGGTGACGGTGTGTCCGGAGACGTTGTCCGGGGAGCGGTATCCGGGCGTGCCCGGCTCGGGGGCCGGCTTCTGCGGGGTGAGGATCGCGGTGTCGTCGCTGAGCCCCCCGCCCGGGACGCCGGGTCCCGCGAGGGCGCCGGGGGCGAGCGGGCCGCCCTGGCCGTTACGGCCGTGCGCGCCGCCGGGCAGGTGGTGGCTGCCCGTGTCGCCGTAGCCGCCAGGACCGTCGAAGGACTCGCCCAGGTCCCGGTCCAGGTCGCTGAGCGCGCTCCTCGGAGCGGCCTGCGGGGCGAACGGTCCGTCGCCGGTGACCGGGCCGCTGGTGGGGCCCGCCGGGCCCTGCGGGCCGCGGCCGCCCTGGCCGCTGCCCGCGTTGAAGCCACTGGACCCGCCGGGTCCGCCGGGACCGTTCGTCCCGCTTGCACCGGCGCTGCCGCCGCCCAGGCCGCTCTGTCCGCCGTTCTCCGAGAAGTACGGCAGATCGTCGCGGCTCGGTTCCTCGCTGCCGGGCGCGCCGGAACGGGAGCCGCCCAGCGGGCCCGCGGCCAGCGCCTCGGTGACGTCGAAGGAGCCGGTGCCGCCGCCGTGGCCCGGGGCCACGGGGCCGCCGGTGGCGCCGGGCAGGCCCGAGCCGTTCGTACCGCCGGGCCGGACGCCCGGCGCGCTCATGGAGCCGACCACACCACCGGGGCGGCCGCCGCCGGGGCGGGCGCCGGTGGCACCGGCCGCGCCGGAGGCACCCTGGCCACCGGGCCGGGCGCCCGGCGTGCTCGCGGCGGCTGCGGAACCGCCCGGCGTTCCGGCGCCGTTCGTGCCGCCGCCGCCCGGACCGCCCTTGGGCGCGCCGGACTTGCGGGGCGCGAACCAGTCGCTGGTCTTCTCCTCGGCCTGCGGCCCGGGCTCGGCGGGCGGCTCGACGGCGCCCGCGGGCGGCGCGGCGGCGGGGGCCGGCCGCGTCTCGGCGGGCGTGTCGTCCCCGACGGCCTCGCCGTCGGGGACGGGCTTGCGCACGACGACCGGCGGGATGGGCCGCGATCCGGGGATGTTGATCCGGATCCGGGTCGTCAGCGTGGTCTCGGTCTTGCGTTCCTCCGGCCGGGCGGCCGAACGGCCCGCATCCGTACCGGCGTCGGAAGCCATGGGGGTGCCGTACGGCGGCGTCCCCGAGGGGTATGCGGCTCCGCCGCGCCCGTTGGGCCCGGAGGACGGAGTGTCAGTTTCACGACTCAAGGCAGGTTCTCCCGGTTGGCTCCGCCGCCCGTTACGACCTCAGCGGGCAGCTCGGCGGCGCGCACCACCATACTGTCCACGTCTGGTGCGTATCCCATGACCGCCGCGGAAACCCACACCGGACTCGCACGTGCGCCGCACAGCGAAGTGGTACGTCACTTGCCAAGTCGGACGGAGCCGCCGTCGGGTTGCCGACCGGGGGCAAGGGTGGCGCAGATCACAGCCACGGCCATACCACCGAGCAGGAAGAGGTAGGAGCCGCCTCCCGCGCCGAACAGGAAATCGCCCTCCGGACGGCTGGCGGTGAGCAGGAGAACGGTGAGGATCCAGCCGACGACCGGCGCGACCGCCCCGCCCCGGCCACCGAGCGCGTACGACCCGCCGACGAAGAGCCCGGCCGCGCCCGCGAGAGCGAGCAGCAGCCCGCCCGGGAACCAGGCGGCCTGCAGCAGGGCCCCGGCGAGCGCCACGAGCGCACCGAGCAGGAACAGCCCGAGGTAGGCGGCCGCCCGCCCGAGCGAGGGGAGCTGCAGCGGCTGGGCGAGCAGGGAGCCGCGTCCGCCCGTGCTCATGACGCCCCCTCGATGCCCGCGAACAGGTCGGTCTCCCCGGGCTGCGCCTCGCCGCGCACCAACTCGTAGTACTCGGTGGTGAACAGCGGCTGGGCCAGGTCGTTGGAGAGGGCGAAGTACGGCCGGCCGGGGGCGACCTCGATCTGGGTGACGTGGGCCCGCATCGCGGCGGCCTTGGCGGCTGCGTACGCGGTGCCGTCGACGGCGGTGGTGATCCGCTCGTCGTCGACCACGCCCGGTACGTCGGCCACGGAGCCGCTCTTTTCGAACGGCAGGGTGGGCAGCTCGTCCTCGAGGCGGGCGAAGGCGGCCTCGGCGACGGAGCGCGGGACCCGGTTCCAGTAGACCTTGGCGATCCGGTGACCCCGTTCGGCCGCCAGTTCGGCGGCGCGCATGGCGACGCGGTGGGCCTGGATGTGGTCCGGATGGCCGTACCCGCCGTTGTCGTCGTAGGCGACCAGGACCTGTGGGCGGATCTCCAGGATCACCTCGGCGAGGGAGGCGGCGGCGGCGTCCACATCGGCCTGCCAGAAGCAGGCCGGGTCGTCGTTGTCCGCAATGCCCATCATCCCGGAGTCGCCGTAGCGGCCCGCGCCGCCGAGCAGCCGGGAGTCCTCGACGCCCAGCTCACGCAGGGCCGCGGCCAGCTCGCCCCGCCGGTGCGCGCCCAGGGCGGCACCAGTGAGATGCCGCGACTCGGACGGGATGACCTCCCCGCGCTCGCCCAGGGTGCAGGTGACCAGGGTCACATGGGCACCCTCGGCCGCATACCTGGCCATGGTCGCGCCGTTGTTGATCGACTCGTCGTCCGGGTGCGCGTGCACCAGCAGCAGACGCCGGGCGGGCAGTTCCGTCATGGGACCACCCTACGAGGTCCGTGCCGGGTCGGCCGTCAGAACTTGATGCTGCTGATCATGCTCGCGACGTTCGTCGTCAGCTCACTGATCGTGGGGGCGACGGTCGAGGAGGCGAGGTAGAAGCCGAGCAGGACGCAGACCACCGCGTGGCCGCCCTTCAGCCCTGACCTCCTGATCAGCAGGAAGACGATGACCGCCAGCAGCACCACCGCCGAAATCGAGAGTGCCACGGCGGCTCACCTCCAAAGATCCCAGGGACGCGGGGGGGGGTTCGGACTATGGGGGTTGTCACTCGGTTGTGGATCAGCAGAGCAAATCCATGCGCACGCCAGCGGGTTCATACCCACTCAGCGGTAGTGATCATAACTATCCGTACTCGCGCATCGCTCGGCGCACGGCCGCACAAGGGGGCGCATGGCCAATATGGTCGGAGTATGACGACCGAGGCTGACTCCTTCCCCCGTCGGCACGCCCGTACGCAGCGGTTCACGCTCGGCGCGCCGCGTGCGTTCACCGTGGCACCCGACGGTTCGCGTGTCGCATTCCTGCGTTCGAGCTCGGGCACGGACCGGGCCAACTCCCTGTGGATTCTTGATCCGACGGACGGCACGGAACGGCCGGCCGCCGACCCGCGCTCCCTCCTCCACGGCACCTCGGAACAGCTCTCGCCCGAGGAGCGGGCGCGCCGGGAGCGCAGCCGGGAGGGTGGTGCCGGCATCGTCGGCTATGCCACCGACGCGGCCGTGGAGTTGGCGTCTTTCGCCTTGTCGGGGCGGCTTTTCACGGCCGAGCTGCGGGCCGGTACGGCACGCGAACTCCACGTCCCCGGCCCGGTGATCGACCCGCGGCCGTCGCCCGACGGGCGGCACGTGGCGTACGTCGCGCAGGGCACCCTGCGGGTGGTGGGCGCCGAGGGTGAGGGCGACCGGGCGCTGGCCGAGCCGGAGTCGGACGCGGTCACCTACGGACTGGCCGAGTTCATCGCGGCCGAGGAGATGGCGCGTTCGCGGGGCTTCTGGTGGGCCCCGCAGTCGGACCGGCTGCTGGTGGCGCGCGTGGACGACACGCCGGTGCGGCGGTGGTGGATCGCGGACCCGGCCCACCCCGAGCGTGAGCCACACCACGTCGCCTACCCCGCGGCGGGGACGGAGAACGCGGACGTACGCCTGTTCGTCGTCGGTCTCGGCGGGGAGCGCACGGAGGTCGTCTGGGACCGCGCACGCTACCCGTATCTGGCACGTGTGCACTGGTCAGAGGCGGGGGCGCCGCTGCTCCTGGTGCAGGCGCGAAACCAGCGCAGCCAGCTGTTCCTGGCGGTGGACCCGGACTCCGGGGCGACCCGGATGGTGCACGCCGACGAAGATCCAACATGGCTGGAACTTTTCGCCGGTGTGCCCTGCTGGAACCCGTCCGGGCAACTTGTCCGGATCGCGGACGAGGGCGGCGCACGCGTGCTCGCGGTGGGTGAACGTCCCTTGACGGGGCCACAGTTGCACATCCGTGCCGTGCTGGACGTGGGCCCCGGCGATGTGCTGGTCGCGGCGTCGGCGGGCGAGGAGGCCGAGTCCCCGCAGACCGGCGAGGTCCATGTCTACCGGGTGAACGAACTCGGCGTGGAGCGCGTGTCGCAGCAGCCCGGCGTGCACACGGCGGTGCGGGCCGGGGACGTGACGGTCCTGGTGTCCGCCACGCTCGACAGGCCGGGCTCGCGTGTCCAGGTGCTGCGTGACGGAAAACCGGCGGCGACTGTCCTGTCGTACGCCGAAGATCCCGGTTTGTCCCCCAGCGTGCACCTCACCGAGGGGGGCGCACGCCGAATTCCGTGCGCCGTGCTTATGCCTACGGACTACCCCGGCGACACGCCCCTTCCGGTCCTGCTCGACCCCTACGGCGGTCCGCACGGCCCCCGCGTGGTGGCCGCGCACAACGCGCACCTGACCTCGCAGTGGTTCGCCGACCAGGGCTTCGCGGTCGTCGTCGCCGACGGCCGGGGCACCCCCGGCCGCTCACCGGCCTGGGAGAAGGCGGTCCACCGCGACTTCACGCTCACCCTGGACGACCAGATCGAGGCCCTCCAGGACCTGGCCGGCCGCTACCCGCTGGACCTGTCCCGGGTGGCGATCCGCGGCTGGTCCTACGGCGGCTACCTGGCCGCCCTCGCCGTCCTGCGCCGCCCCGACGTCTTCCACGCGGGCATCGCCGGCGCCCCGGTCACCGACTGGCGTCTCTACGACACCCACTACACCGAGCGCTACCTGGGTGACCCGGAGAAGGACCCCGAGGCGTACGTCCGCAGCTCCCTGGTGACCGACGCGGGCCTGTCCTCCCCCGCCGAACCGCACCGCCCGCTGATGATCGTCCACGGCCTGGCCGACGACAACGTGGTGGCCGCCCACACCCTGCGCCTGTCCTCGGCACTGCTCGCCGCGGGCCGTCCGCACGAGGTGCTCCCGCTGTCCGGCGTCACCCATATGACCCCGCAGGAGCAGGTCGCGGAGAACCTGCTGCTGCTCCAGGTGGACTTCCTCAAGCGTTCGCTGGCATAACCGCACAAACCGCCGTGAACTGCGTTTACACGCAGGCAACTTCACGGAAGCGGTACCGATATACGGACGCGCGAGGCTGAACAGCGTACGGCCGTGCGGGTGCCGTGAACGGGCCGGGATGCACCATGTCATCCCGGCCCGTTGCCGTTTTCCGCCGCCTCCGGCGGCACCACCTGCTTCTCTTCGGCGAAGTGGCAGGCCGAGTCATGGACCGCGGGCCCGGAAGCGCCCCGGAACCCCTCCGGGACCGCCAGCGCCGGGACCTCCAGGGCGCACCGCTCCTGCGCCTTCCAGCAGCGGGTGCGGAAGCGGCAGCCCGAGGGGATGTTCGTCGGGGACGGCACATCGCCGGTGAGGATGATCCGCTCGCGGCGTTCGCGGGCCTCGGGGTCGGGCACCGGGACCGCCGACAGCAGCGCCTGCGTATAGGGGTGCGTGGGGTGGTCGTAGATCTCGGCGTCGCTGCCGATCTCCACGATCCGGCCCAGGTACATGACCCCGACCCGGTCCGAGATGTGCCGGACGATCGACAGGTCGTGCGCGATGAAGACGTAGGAGAGGTCGAACTCCGACTGGAGCCCGTCCAGCAGGTTGATCACCTGCGCCTGGACCGAGACGTCCAGGGCCGACACCGGCTCGTCGGCGACGATCACCTGGGGGCGCAGCGCCAGCCCCCGGGCGATGCCGATGCGTTGGCGCTGGCCGCCGGAGAACTGGTGCGGGTAGCGGTTGATGTACTCGGGGTTGAGGCCGACCACGTCGAGGAGCTCCCGCACCCGGCGGCGCCGGTCGCCCTTGGGGGCCACCTCGGGGTGGATCTCGTACGGCTCCCCGATGATGTCCCCCACCGTCATCCGCGGGTTGAGGGAGGTGTACGGGTCCTGGAAGACCATCTGGATGTTGCGCCGGACGGCCTTCAGGGCCTTGCCGGACAGCCGGGTGATGTCCTCGCCCTTGAACCTGATCGAGCCCGCCGTCGGCCGCTCCAGGTTGCACAGCAACCGTGCCACCGTCGACTTGCCGCAGCCCGACTCGCCGACGATGCCCAGCGTCTCGCCCTTGCCCAGGGTGAAGTCGACGCCGTCGACCGCCTTCACCGCGCCGACCTGCTTCTTGAAGAGGACCCCCTGCATGAGCGGGTAGTGCTTGACGAGGCCGCTGACCTCCAGGATCGGCTCAGCCATGCAGGCACTCCCTCCAGAAGTGGCAGGCGCTGCCCCGCTCTTCGGAGACCTCGTACAGCGGCGGTACGTCCGTACGGCACACGTCCTGGGCCATCGGGCAGCGCGGATGGAAGGCGCAGCCGGGCGGGATGTTCATCAGGTTCGGCGGCAGGCCCTTGATGGCGTACAGCTCCTGCCCCTTCTGGTCCAGGCGCGGGATGGAGTCCAGCAGGCCTCGGGTGTAGGGGTGAGCGGGGCTCTTGTAGATGTCGTGCACCGGGGCCGACTCGACGATCTTCCCCGCGTACATCACGGCGATCCGGTCGGCCACGTCCGCGACGACCCCCAGATCATGGGTGATGAGGATCAGCCCCATGTGGTACTCGCGCTGCAACTCCGCGAGCAGGTCCATGACCTGGGCCTGCACGGTGACGTCCAGGGCCGTGGTGGGCTCGTCGGCGATGATGAGCGCCGGTTCCAGCGCCAGCGCCATGGCGATCATGATGCGCTGGCGCATGCCGCCGGAGAACTGGTGGGGATAGTCCCGCACCCGCTCGGCGGCCCCCGGAATACGCACCCGGTCCATCAGCTCGACCGCCTTGGCCCGCGCGTCCTTCTTCGACATCCGCCGGTGCACGACGAACATCTCGCCGAGCTGGTCGCCCACCGACAGCACGGGGTTGAGGGCGGACAGCGCGTCCTGGAAGATCATCGCCATCCCGTAGCCCCGGAGCCTGCGCCGCTCCTCCTCCTTCAGTTTCAGCACGTCCTTGCCCTGGAAGAAGACCTCCCCGCCGGTGATCCGCCCCGGCGGCATGTCGAGGATCCCCATCACGGCCTGCGCCGTGACCGACTTCCCGGACCCCGACTCACCGAGCACCGCCAGGGTCTCCCCCGCGTCGACGCCGTACGACACCCCGTTGACGGCCTTGGCGACCCCGTCCCGCGTACGGAACTCCACGTGCAGATCGCGCACTTCGAGCAACATGGCGCCATCACCTCAGCTTCGGATCGAGGGCGTCGCGCACCGCGTCGCCGAGCATGATGAAGGCCAGGACGGTGACCGCCAGCGCGCCGGAGGGCCACAGCAGCGCGTGTGGGGCGTTGCGGATGTAGGGGGAAGCGGCGGAGATGTCGATGCCCCAGGAGACGCTCGGCGGCTTCAGTCCGACGCCGAGGTAGGACAGGGTCGCCTCCAGCGCGATGTAGGTGCCCAGCGCGATGGTCGCCACGACGATCACGGGCGCGACGGCGTTGGGCGCGATGTGCCGCAGCAGTATGCGGGAGTTGGAGGCGCCGAGGGCGCGGGCCGCCTGCACGTAGTCGTTCTGTCTGGCGGTGATGACCGAGCCGCGCGCGATACGGGAGATCTGCGGCCAGCCGAGCAGCACCATGAACCCGATGACCGGCCAGACCGTATTACTGGTCACCACGGAGAGGAGGACGAGACCGCCGAGGACGACCGGGATGGCGAAGAAGATGTCGGTGGTCCGGGACAGGAGCGAGTCCCAGACGCCGCCGAAGAAGCCCGCGAGTCCGCCCAGCACCGACCCCAGGAGCGCGACCCCGAGCGTGGCGCACACGCCCACCGTGACGGACGTACGGGCGCCGTACACGGTCCGCGTGTAGACGTTGCAGCCCTGGCCGTCGTAGCCGAAGGGGGCGCCCGGCCCGGGGCCGTCCTGAGCCTTGGACAGGTCGCACTTGAGGGGGCTGCCGGAGGCGATCGCCGAGGGCCACAGGGAGATGAAGACCAGGAAGAGGATGACGAGCGCGGAGACGAGGAAGACGGGGTTGCGCCGCAGGTCCCGCCAGGCGTCGGACCAGAGCGAGCGCGGCTTGGCCTGCGGGCCCGTGCCCTCGGGGCCTCCTGGCGTCTTCTCCAGGGTCTGCGCCTCGCTCGCCGCCAGGTCCATCGCGCCGCCCGCCCCGGTCCCCGCGATGGCCCGGTCGGGCTCGTACGGCTGCTCAGGCATAGCGGATCCTCGGGTCGAGTACGGCGTACAGGAGGTCCACGAGCAGGTTGGCCACCAGGAAGACCAGCACGAGGACGGTCACGAAGCCGACGACCGTCTGGGTGTTCTGGCGCACGATGCCCTGGTAGAGCTGGTAGCCGACGCCGTGGATGTTGAAGATCCGCTCGGTGACGATCGCCCCGCCCATCAGCGCTCCGATGTCGGCGCCGATGAAGGTGACGACGGGGATGAGGGAGTTGCGCAGCAGGTGCCGGGTGATGACCCGCCCACGGGGCAGGCCCTTGGCGATGGCCGTACGGACGTAGTCGGACCGTCTGTTCTCCGCGATGGAGGTGCGGGTCAGCCGGGTGACGTAGGCGAGCGAGACGGAGGCGAGGACCAGACCGGGCACGATCAGCTCGCCGAAGGCCGCGTCCGGGGAGACGGACGGTTTGATCCAGCCCCACTGGACGCCGAGCAGCAGCTGGAGCAGCAGACCGGTCACGAAGGTGGGTACGGAGATCACGACCAGAGTGGTGAGGAGCACTCCCGTGTCGACGGGCCGCCCGCGTCTGAGGCCCGTCACGACGCCGAGCGTGATCCCGATGACGATCTCGAAGAGGATGGCGACGACGGTCAGCCGGATGGTGACGGGGAACGCCGTGGCCATCAGCTCGGTGACCGGCTGGCCGTTGAACGCCGTACCGAAGTCTCCGGTGAAGACGTTCCCCATATAGGTCAGGTACTGCTGCCAGACCGGCTTGTCCAAGCCGAACTCCTTCTCCAGCTGCGCGGCCGTCGCCGGATCGCAGGCCCGCTCGCCGCACAGCCCCGCGATGGGATCGCCCATCACGTTCACCATCAGGAAGATCAGCAGCGTGGCCCCGATGAACACCGGGATCATCTGGAGCAGCCGCCGGACGACGTAGCGCCCCATGGCGGCTCAGCCGACCTTGATCTCGTCGTAGACGGGGACGCTGAACGGGTTGAGCGCCACGTGGGACAGCCGCTCGGAGTAGCCGGCGGTGCCGTTCTGGTACCAGAGCGGGATGGCGGCCATGTTGTCCCGGACGACGCCCTCGGCCTGCTGGAAGAGCGGGATGGCCTTGGCGGTGTCGGTCTCGGCGTTGGCCCGGTCGACGAGCTTGTCGAAGTCCTTGTTGGACCACTTGCCGTCGTTGGAGGAGGCGTTGGTGTAGTAGAGCGGCTGGAGGAAGTTCTGGATGAGCGGGTAGTCCATCTGCCAGCCCGCGCGGAACGGCCCGGACATCTTGTGCTGCCCGATCTGGTTCCGGAAGTCGGCGAAGGTGCCCACCGGGTTCCCCACACATGCCTTGTCATTGCCGAGTGCGTTGTTGATGGAGTTGCACACGGCGTCGACCCACTCCCGGTGCGAGCCGGTGTCCGCGTTGTACGTGATCTTGACCTGGCCGCCGGGGAGCCCGCCGCCCTCCTGGATCAGCTTCTTGGCCTGGCTCGGGTTGTAGTCACAGGCCGATCCGCACAGGCCCTCCTTGAAACCGCCGGCCGTGCCGAGCACCGGCGAGGTCCAGTCCGTGGCCGCGGTGCGGGTCTTCCGGAAGATGGTGTCGGTGATCTGCTTGCGGTCGATCGCCATGGACAGGCCCGTGCGGACCTTCTCCGAGCCCGGCTTGTTCCAGGCCGGGTCGTAGTAGGGGAAGGCGAGAGTCTGGATGATGCCGGCGGGTGTGTTGATGTACCGACCGCCCAGGTCGCTCTTGACGTTCTTCAGCTGCGCGGCGGGGACGTCGTCGGTGAGGTCGAGGTTGCCGGACATCAGGTCGGTGTAGGCGGTGTTGGGGTCGGTGTAGACCTTCAGGGTCACGCCGCTGTTCTGGGCCTTGTCGGACCCGGGGTAGCCGTCCCACTTCTTCAGGACCATCTGCGAGCCCTTCGTATAGGACTCGATGGTGTAGGGCCCGTTGCCGACCGGCTTGCTCAGCCAGGCCGAGTGATCGGTGAAGAAGGTACGGGGCAGCGGGTCGAAGGCCGCGTAGCCGAGGGTGTCCGGGAAGCTGGAGAACTTCTGGTTGAGCTTGACGGTGAAGGTGCGGTCGTCCACCACCTTCAGACCGGAGAGGATCTCGGCGCTCTGCGAGCCGCTGTCGGGGTGCACCTTGTCGTAACCGTCGATGTAACGGAAGAAGTAGGCGTTCTTCTGGTTGTTCTTCAGGCTCGCCCCGTAGTTCCAGGCGTCCACGAAGGACCTGGCGGTCACCTTCTCGCCGTTGGAGAAGGTCCAGCCGCCCTTGACCTTGATGGTGAAGTTCTGCGAGTCCTTGGTCTCGATGCTCTGGGCGAGCATGTCCTTCGCCTGGGCGGTCTTCGGGTCGTACCGCTTCAGGCCCCGGAAGACCATGTCGAGGACCTTGCCGCCCTGGACCTCGTTGGTGTTGGACGGCTCCAACGGGTTCTGCGGATCGCCCCAGGAGGAGCTGAGCACCCCGGGGCCGCCCCCGACGCCGCTTGAGCCGCCTCCCCCGCAGCCGGTGGCCGCGAGCGCCACTGCCACCGCGCCGACAGCCCCTAGGGCGTGCGTGGTTCCCCGCATAGCGTGCCTCCTCCGTGATCACCGAACCGCCTACCGGTCAATATCGGCACGTACGGCGCAAATCGCATGCCCGCCGCCCGATTGAAGGCCCTTTAGGGGGACACGTCATCCGAATGCAGGCAGCCCCGGAGTCACGCCCCGACGATCTTCAGCCACCGGCGCAATGGATCTCCGCGCAACGATGCCGAAACGTTGGATTACGACGGGTCGATGTACGCATGTCGACACACCACCGTCCGCATATCGAACTCCTTGCCGGAATAGTCCGGTTAGTCCGATGTGAAGCACGGATTGATTACGGCGTGCTACCCGCGTAGCTACGGAACGGCCAAGCTAGAGTAAAGAAGGTAAAGAGAAAACCAAGCCGACCGAGAATTTATTGACCTTGAATGAATTGCGTTGAAAAAGTCCGGCGTAGCCCGTAGGGACCGCCCTGCGGAGCCTTGACCACAGGGCACGGAGCATCATGACCCCCCCTACTCCTTCCCAGGCCACCCCACTCGAGGTGACCGACGAAGACAGCGCCGCATCGGCGAAGCCCGCCACCCTCAAGGGCACCGAGAGCCGCTCTCCGGGACGGCTGGCCTGGACCCGCTTCAAGCGTGACCGGACGGGTGTCATATCCGCCTTCGTGGTGATCTTCTTCTTCGTGGCCGGCATCTGCGCGCCGCTGATCGCCAAGGTGTATGGCAAGGATCCGTACACCACCTACGGCCAGAACGACCCGAGCCTGCTCAACGACTTCAGTTACCCCGCCGGGCCCAACGGTGGCATGAGCGGGGACTTCTGGTTCGGCATCGACCCGCAGCTCGGCCGGGACGTCTTCACGTTCCTGCTCTACGCGATCCGCAACTCGCTGCTGATCTCCGCGGCGACGACCCTGCTGGTGGCCTTCTTCGGCGTGGTCATCGGTCTCACCGCCGGCTACCTGGGCGGCAAGACGGACTACTTCGTCGGCCGGATCATCGACATCCTGCTGGCCTTCCCGCAGACCCTGTTCTTCATCGGCTTCTGGCCGGTGATGCTCACGATCCTGGTGTCCCCGGACGAAGCGACCCCGACCTGGCTCATCGTCGTCTCCCTGATCACCGTCATGACGGCGTTCGGCTGGGCACCCATCGCGCGTCTGCTGCGCGGTGAGGTACTCGCCCTGCGCGAGCGGGAGTTCGTGGAAGCCGCCAAGGTGACCGGAGCGTCCCCGGCGCGGATCATCTTCAAGGAACTGCTGCCCAACCTGTGGACGCCGATCCTCATCCAGGCGACCCTGGCGCTGCCCGCCTACGTGACGATCGAGGCCGGTCTGGCCTTCCTCGGCGTCGGACTCTCCGACCCGACCCCGGACTGGGGCGTCATGGTCCAGAACGCGTCCAAGTTCTACCAGGGCGACATCACGTACATGCTCTTCCCGGGCGTGACGATGGTGATCTTCGTCGTCGCCTTCAACCTCCTCGGTGACTCGGTGCGTGACGCACTGGACCCCAAGGCCGGGCGCTGAACCTCCCTTTCCACCTTCCGGCTCGGGCGACGGGGCCCGCCGGAGCAGTTCGTATCTCTCCTCGAGCAGAGCAGGAAGCCATGTCCCTTTCCCGCAGAAACTTCGTCATCGCCACGTCGGTCGCAGCCGGCGGCTCCATGGTCCTCTCCGCGTGCAGCAGCGGCGGCGGTGGCGGGAACAGCGGCAAGCACGCGGGTACCGACAAGTACACGGGCTCCGTGACCGTCGGCACCAAGGAGGACTCGACGGGCCCCGCCCCCGAGATCGAGGGTGCGAAGAAGGGCGGGAACATCATCGGCATCGGCCCGAGCGACTTCTCCCACCTGGACCCCCAGCGCATCTACTACGCCTGGAACTCCACCGTCGCCAACCTCTACATCCGTGCCCTGACCGGCTACAAGATCGCCTCCGACGGCTCCATGAAGCTGGTCGGTGACCTCGCGACCGACACCGGCACCATGGCCGACGAGGGCAAGACCTGGACCTTCACCCTGAAGGACGGTCTGAAGTGGGACGACGGCAGCGAGCTGACCGTCGAGGACGTCCGCCACGGCATCGAGCGCGCGTTCGCCACCTTCACCACCGAAGGCGCGATGTACGTCCAGTCCGCGCTCGTCGGCTCCAGCGACTTCCGCTCCAAGTACAAGGGCCCGTTCAGCAACAAGCACCTGGACTCCATCGTCACCGACAAGGCGAAGAAGACCATCACGCTGAAGCTGAAGGTCGCGCGCCCGGACCTCAACTTCACCCTGGCGATGCACTCCTACGGCGCCGTGCCGGTCGGCCACGACACCAAGGAGAAGTACGACAAGGACCCGGTCTCCGCCGGTCCCTACAAGATCGCCCAGCACGCGATCGACAAGTCGATGAAGCTGGTGCGCAACCCGCACTGGGACCCGAAGACGGACGCTATCCGCAACGCCTACCCGGACAGCTTCACCTTCCAGTTCGGCACCGAGGGCCTGGCGGCCGCCGACCGGCTGATCGCCCAGAGCGGCGACGACCAGTACGCGGTCATGGCGTACAGCGGTGTGCCCGCCGAGCGTCTGCAGAAGGTGCTGACCGACCCCGAGCTGAAGAAGCGGACCATCAACGGTCTGCTCAGCGGCCTGTACTACTACGCCATCAACTGCAAGCGCATCACCGACCCGAAGGTGCGTCAGGCGCTCAACTACGCCTGGCCGCTGGAGCAGATCCGCCGTATCTACGGTGGCCAGTCCGCCGGTGACTACGCGACCTCCATCATCAGCCCGGACATCCTCGGCTACGACCACCA
This sequence comes from Streptomyces cellostaticus, assembly GCF_001513965.1. GTDB lineage: Bacteria > Actinomycetota > Actinomycetes > Streptomycetales > Streptomycetaceae > Streptomyces > Streptomyces cellostaticus. Next base: position 107,817 of record NZ_KQ948037.1, read on the forward strand.
GGACGTCTACGGCAAGGCGAAGAAGCCGCAGGGCGACCCGGAGAAGGCCAAGGCGCTGCTGAAGGAAGCCGGCAAGGTCGGCCAGAAGATCGTCTACACCTACCCCAAGGGTGGCAACGACGCCTACGAGAAGACCAAGGTCGTCATCGTCAACGCCCTGAAGGCGGCGGGCTTCGACCCGGTCGTCAAGGCGGTGGACCAGGGCAGCTACTACGACCAGGTCCAGCAGATCGACAACAACTTCGACGTGATGTGGTTCGGCTGGTCCCCGGACTGGCCGACCGGTTACACCGTCATGCAGCCGCTGTTCGACGGCGCCACGATCGCCAACGGCTCCAACAACGTCTCGCAGCTGAACGTGAGCTGGGTCAACGACGCGATCAAGAAGAACGCCGTCATCACCGACCCGAAGGCGGCCGGCGCGGCCTGGGAAGAGCTGGACAAGAAGATCATGACGGAGCTCGCTCCGATCATCCCCGAAACCTTCCAGCGCCGGTTCTACCTGTACGGCTCGAAGGTCGGCGGCGCGCTGTTCGACCCGCTGTTCTCGGGCTTCATCATGTACAAGCTGCACGTGAAGGCGTAAGCACCAGCCAGTCCAGGGGCGGGGCGCCACACACCGGCGCCCCGCCCACCCCCCTTCCGCCCCCACCACGGCGTCGCCCAGGGAATCCCATCGCCATGTTCCGCTTTCTCGTCCGCCGGATACTCGGCGCAGCGGTGATCCTGCTGATCATCAGTGCCATCACCTTCCTCCTCTTCTATGTCGCACCGCGTGACCCCGCCCGGGTCGCCTGCGGCAAGGTCTGCACGCCACAGACTCTGGCGCTGGTCAAGCACAACCTGGGCATCGACGATCCGCTGCCGGTTCAGTACTGGCACTGGCTCGAAGGCGTCTTCGTGGGCCGCGACTACGCGTCCTTCGGCCACTGCAACGCGCCGTGCCTCGGCTACTCGTTCCAGAACCGCGTGCCGGTCCTCAGCCTGATCGAGGACCGCTTCCCGACCACGATCTCTCTCGCCCTGGGCAGCGCGGTCGTGTTCGTCATCTTCGGCGTCGGCACCGGCATGATCGCCGCTGTCAAGCAGGGCAAGGCGCTGGACAAGATCGCTTCCTCGGCCTCGCTGATCGGTTCGTCGCTGCAGATCTACATCGTCGGCATCGTCGCGATGTACTACCTCTCCGACGAGTGGGGCATCCTCGACCGCCCGAACGACAGCTCCGGCTTCACCGACGACCCCGGGGCCTGGTTCTCGGGCCTGCTGCTGCCGTGGTTCGTGCTCGCGATCATCTTCACGGCCAACTACACGCGTATGACCCGCTCGCAGCTGGTTGAGACCCTGAGCGAGGACTACGTCCGCACCGCACGTGCCAAGGGCCTATCCGCGCGCACCGTGTTCTTCCGCTTCGCCTGGCGCGGCGCCATGGGCCCGATCGTGACGATCCTCGGCCTGGACCTCGGCTCGCTGCTCGGCGGCGCGGTCATCACGGAGCAGACGTTCGGCCTGCACGGCATCGGCGCACTCTCGGTGAAGGCCGTACGCGACAACGACCTGCCCATGCTCCTCGGTGTCGTCCTGGTGGCCGCCGGCGCGATCGTCCTGTTCAACATCGTCGTAGACGCCGTCTACGCCCTCATCGACCCGCGCGTCCGCCTCGCCTAAGGAGAGATCTGATGAGCACCCCCTTCCTCTCCGTTCGCGACCTGCGCGTGCACTTCTCGACCGAGGACGGCCTGGTCAAGGCCGTCGACGGGCTCTCCTTCGATGTGGAGAAGGGCAAGACGCTCGGCATCGTCGGCGAGTCCGGCTCGGGCAAGTCGGTGACCAACCTGTCGATCCTGGGCCTCCACAACCGCGAGCGCACCACCATGGACGGCGAGATCATCCTCGACGGCCAGGAGCTGCTGACGGCGTCCGAGCGGACGCTGGAGAAGCTGCGCGGCAACAAGATGTCCATGATCTTCCAGGATGCTCTGGCCTCTCTGTCCCCGTACCACACGGTGGGCGTGCAGATCGCGGAGACGTACCGCAAGCACACCGGCGCGTCCAAGCGGGAGGCACGGGCCCGTGCCGTCGAGATGCTCCGCCGGGTCGGTATCCCCCAGCCGGACGTCCGCGTGGACGAGTACCCGCACCAGTTCTCCGGCGGTATGCGCCAGCGCGCGATGATCGCCATGGCACTGGTCTGCGACCCCGAGCTCTTGATCGCCGACGAGCCGACCACGGCCCTCGACGTGACGGTCCAGGCCCAGATCATGGACCTGCTCAAGGACCTCCAGCAGGAGTTCGGCACCGCCATCATCTTCATCACCCACGACCTCGGCGTGATCGCCGACATCGCCGACGACGTGCTGGTGATGTACGGCGGCCGGTGCGTGGAGCGCGGCACCAAGAAGGAGGTGCTCCGCTCGCCGGACCACCCCTACACCCTGGGCCTGATGAACTCGATGCCGACCCTCAACGGGTCGGTGGACGTTCCGCTGACGCCGATCCCCGGTTCGCCGCCCTCGCTGCTGAACCCGCCGTCCGGCTGCCGCTTCCACCCGCGCTGCGCCTTCGCCGAGAAGGTGTCCGGCGGGCTGTGCTCCAGCGACCGGCCGACCCTTGAGGTTGTCGAGGGCCGCGGCTCCGCCTGCCACCTCACCCAGGAGCAGAAGCAGGATCTCTTCGCCGACTTCGCCGCAACCCGGCACAACTGACGGACAGTAGACGGGACTTCACGACCATGAGCAACACAACCCCCCTCCTGGACGTCTCGGGGCTGACCAAGCACTTCCCGATCAAGGGCGGCTTCCCGATCCGGCGCACCGTCGGCGCGGTGCAGGCCGTGGACGGCCTGGACTTCCAGGTGGCCGAGGGCGAGAGCCTCGGCCTCGTCGGTGAGTCCGGCTGCGGCAAGTCGACCACGGGCCGGCTGATCACCCGCCTGATGGAGCCGACCGGCGGCAAGATCACCTACCGCGGCCAGGACATCACGCACGCGGGCCGCAAGGAGCTGGCGCCGATCCGCTCCGAGATCCAGATGATCTTCCAGGACCCGTACGCGTCGCTGAACCCGCGGCAGACGGTCGGCAAGATCATCTCCGGCCCGATGGAGATCAACGACATCAACCCGGAGGGCGGCCGCGAGAAGCGCGTCCGCGAACTCCTGGAGATCGTCGGCCTCAACCCCGAGCACTTCAACCGCTTCCCGCACGAGTTCTCCGGCGGTCAGCGCCAGCGTATCGGCGTGGCCCGCGCGCTGGCCCTGCAGCCGAAGCTGATCGTGGCGGACGAGCCGGTCTCCGCCCTGGACGTGTCGATCCAGGCCCAGGTGGTCAACCTGCTCCAGAAGGTCCAGCGGGAACTCGGCATCGCGTTCGTGTTCATCGCCCACGACCTGGCGATCGTCCGGCACTTCTCGCAGCGCGTCGCGGTCATGTACCTCGGCAAGATCGTCGAGATCGCCGACCGCGAGGACCTGTATGAGAACCCGCGCCACCCCTACACCCGGGCCCTGCTCTCCGCCGTGCCCGAGGCCACGGTGGACGAGGAGCCGCGCGAGCGCATCCGCCTGGCCGGCGACGTCCCCTCCCCCATCAACCCGCCCTCCGGCTGCCGCTTCCGCACCCGCTGCTGGAAGGCGACGGAGAAGTGTGCGACGGAGGCCCCGCCGCTGGTGCAGGTGGAGGGCAACAAGCCGGGCCACCTGACGGCCTGCCACTACCCTGAGACGACGGAGACCGTCCCGGCCCCCCGTCTCTCCAAGGACCCCGAGGCGGCGGCCTGACACACCCCTTTCCGTCAGCCGCCCCCTTGCGGAACGGACTTTCTCGGCCCATTGACCCGAGCCCATGAACGTCCGGTCCCGGGGAACGAGGGCCCGCACATGTGAGCATGTGCGGGCCCTTCTCATTGCCTGCCAGTCACGCACGTCGCCAAATGGTGGATCTGCCACTCAGAAATCATGGCCACCACCCCTTTGCCCCGTGGCGGGCGGCCCCACCCCAGTCCCGCTCACTCACTCCTCGGCAAACAGCTCCGCCGCGTCCTTCGCGTGCACCGCCCGCTGTGCCCACAGCTCCAGTCGGTCCAGATCCGTGCAGGTGCTCACCCGCTCACGGACGGCGTCGGGCACCGAGATGCCACGCCATTGCAGGATGTGAAGGATCATCTCCGCCTTGGCCTCAGCACGGCCCAGTTCTCGGCCCTGCTCCAGGCCTTGCTCCCGGCCTTCTTCGCGTACCTGTTCGGCCAGTGGGTGTCGCCAGAAGTACTGGATCGCCGTCATCAAATCCCTCCACATCTGCTTCGCCTGGGGGTCGGCCAGGCATGAGTCGACGAACTGCACGAAGACCGCGGCGCTGTCGGGGTCGATGGTCCGCAGGGCGGACGCCAGGGATTCCAGTATGGCCGGGGCCTGCGGGCCACGCCCGTGTGTCATCGCCGAGAGCACCGCAAGGGGTACGTCCCGTTCCGCCTGACGCTCGTCCGCGATCACCGGCACGTTGTCCGGGCCCAGGACCAGCGGACGCACCGTCAGCGATTCCCAGCCCGGGAAACCCAGCCGAATCGGGCGCGACGCCCACTGCGCCGTAGCGCTGCTCTGGGTGATCACGATCAGCACCGGCTCGCAGCGGTACTTCTCGTACAGGTAGCTGAGGTAATACGGCCAACTGCCCCGCTTGCGATCGTCCACCTTCCCCTGCGACTCCACCACCAGCAGGTACGTGCCCTCGTCCGTCTCCGCCCGCAGCAACGTGTCCACCCGCCGCTCGACCGGCTCGATCTCCGTCAGGTCCACGTTCAGCGCCGCGATCTCCCGCGGCTCGGGAAACGGCACCTGCAGCACACTCTGTAACGCCCGCGTCAGCAGCGCCGGATCCTTCTGAAAGATCCGGTGCAACGCCTCATGCGACGAGCCGACCATCAGCATCTCCTTTCGTACGACGTGATCAACGAGCTATGCCGCCGCAAGTTCGCACCACATGAACTTGCCCCGGTTCCCGAACCGGGCCGACGGCTGCCAGCCCCAGTAATCGGCGCAGCTCATGACGAGACCCAGCCCCCGCCCCTCCTCCAGCTCGACAGCCTGCTCCAACGGCCTTGGCGGGTCCGGCGGTTCGGGGTCGGAGTCCCACGCCCCGATCCAGACCATGCCCTCCGGGTTGCGCCGGACCCTGAGGGCAGCAGGCCCTTTCGTGTGCCGTACGGCGTTCGAGACCAGCTCTGCCGCGAGGAGTTCCGCGGTGTCGACCAGCCCGATGAGGCCGTGCAGCGTCAGGATCACGCGCAGGGTGCGGCGGCAGACCGTAACCGCTCTGAGGTCGTTGGGGATGTAGAGCGTGTAGTCCCAGGTTTCACTTTCGGGCATGCGTCTTCAGCTCCGTTGGATGAGTGGGGATTTCGCACACGGTGGCAATGCCGCAGCCGTCATGGCAGGACGGAGCGGTGCGCTTCCGCTGTGTGTGCGGCGCATCACTGACGGTAGGGGTTACAGTTTCGGTCGGGCAAGTCGGTCGCATAATCTAGGCCCGAACGAGGAGGAGCAGTCGATGACGACGAGGCGCGAACCAACAGCACGTCAGTTGCGCCTGGCACTCGAACTGCGCAGACTCCGCCATGCGGCAGGTCTCACTGCCCGTGAGACGGCGGCACTGCTCGACGTAAGTCACGTCCAGATCAGCCACATCGAATCCGGACTGTCCGGGGTGAGCGAGGAACGGCTGCGCAGCCTCGCGGCCAACTACGCCTGCCCTGATGGCGAGTTGATTGACGCGCTGGTGGCCATGGCCACCGATCGCACGCGCGGCTGGTGGGAGGAGTACCGGGAACGGCTGCCTACGCCCTACCTGGACTTGTCCGAGCTGGAACACCACGCCAGCTTTCGCTGGGACGCGGACTTCCTGCACATCCCCGGTCTTCTTCAGACCGAGGACTACGCCCGCGCGCTGTTCTCCTACGTCAACCCGGAGTTCCCCGGGAAAGAGGTCGAGCTTCGGGTGGAACACCGGATGAAGCGCAGGGTCATCATCGAGCGCCCACACCCGATCCCGTACGAGGCCGTGATCCACGAGGGTGCGCTGCGCATCAGGGTCGGCGACCGCCCCGCAACACGTGCCCAGTTGACCCGCGTACTGGAACTTTCCGAAGCCGACCACATCACCGTGCGCGTCATCCCGTTCGACCTGGACGGGTTCGCCGGCGCCGGCAGCGCCATGGTCTACGCGGGCGGTCCCATCCCGAGGCTGGACACCGTGGTACGTGACGGCCCCCACGGCACGGCCTTCCTCGACGCCGAAGCCCAGCTCGCCCACTTCCGAACACTTTTCCGTAGGCTGGAGAACGCGTCACTCGAACCGGAGCGTTCGCGGGACGTCATCCACAAGCTGGCGAAGGAGTTGTGAAGCGGTGATCACCCCCAACACCTGGCGGAAGTCGTCCTACTCCGGAGGCGGCGAGGGCAACGCCTGCGTGGAAGTCGCGACCGCACCCACCCACATAGCCATCCGCGACTCGAAGACCCCAGCCAGAGCAACCCTCACCTTCCCGCCCGCCGCCTTCACCCCCTTCATCGAAGCCCTCAAGTCCCCAGAGCATGAGAGTCGTTCATGAAGTAGCTCGACCTGGACGGCTTCGGCGGGGCCGGTAGTGCAATGGTGTTTGCGGGTGGCCCCGTCCCCCAGCTGGACACCGTCGTCCGCGACGGCCCCGGCGGGCCGGTCTACATCGATACCGAAGCCCAGCTCAACCGATATCGAAAACGATTCCGTAGGGTAGAGGCAGTGTCACTCGACCCCGACCGTTCGCGTGACTTCATCCACGGCTGTCGAAGGAGCTGTGAGCATGCCGACCCCCGACACCTGGCAGAAGTCTTCCTTCTCCGGTGGCGGCCAGGGCGACGCCTGCGTCGAAGTCGCACACCTGGACGCCCACATATCCATCCGCGACTCCAAAGCCCCAGCCAGAGCAACCCTCACCTTCCCAACCGAAGCCTTCACACCCTTCATCCAAGCCCTCAAGTCCCCAGAACCTGAGATTCGTTCATGAAGTGATCCGGAAACTGACGCACCGTTCAGCATCGTGTGTCAGACTGCCGCGGTGGTAGATCATTCGTTCGCCGATCTCTCGCTCGCCTCGCTCTACGAGAGCCTCAATCCCTGGGGCCCGGATGACGACTTCTACCTGGAGCTGGTGAGATCCGCCCGCTCCGTGCTGGACGTCGGCTGCGGTACCGGGAGGCTGTTGCGGCGGGCGCGGGCCGAGGGGCACCGTGGGCGGCTGATGGGGCTCGATCCGGCCGCCGCCATGCTCGTACAGGCGCGCCGGGCCGCACCGGACGTCGAGTGGGTACTCGGGGACCTGCGGTCACGGCTGTGGGAGGCCGAGTTCGACCTCGTCGTCATGACCGGGCACGCCTTTCAAGTGCTGCTCGCGGACGAGGAGTTGCGTACCTGTCTCGCCGCCGTGCGGGACGCGCTGGCGCTCGGTGGGCGGTTCGTCTTCGAGACGCGGAATCCGGCCGCCCGGGCCTGGGAGCGCTGGACGCCGGACCGGGTGTACGAGGTGACCGACACGGACTGTACGGCCATACGCGTCTGGCACGAGGTCCGGGGCGGCGGCCTTGTCGGGGACCGGGTGACCTTCACCGAGACCTTCGAGGGCGCAGGCTGGGACCGGCCCCGGGTCAGCACGGCGACCCTGCGCTTCCTGGACCAGGAAAGGCTGGGCGCATTCCTCACCGAGGCCGGCCTGACCGTCGTACAGCAGTACGGGGACTGGGGGCGGGGGCCGCTCACCCCCGCCAGCCCGGAGATCATCACCGTGGCCCGGCCCTAGCCCTCCGAGGACTCCTCCAGCGCCGCCAGCGCCGGATCCAGCACGATGTCCTCGGCCCTGCCCTGGGTCGTCGGCTCCTCGGGGAAGTGGCACGCCGTCAGGTGGCCGGACCGATTCCCCGACAGCCGGACCAACGGCGGCTCCTCGCTCGCGCACTTGTCCTGGGCCTTCCAGCAGCGGGTGCGGAAGCGGCAGCCGGAGGGCGGGTTGATGGGGGACGGGACGTCGCCGGCCAGGCGGATGCGCTCGTGCTGGGGTGCCTCCTCGTCCATGAGGTTCACTTCGGGGACCGCGGACAGCAGGGCGTGGGTGTAGGGGTGGCGCGGGCGGTCGTAGATGGACTCGCGGTCGCCCACCTCGATGATCTTGCCGAGATACATGACGGCGACACGCTGCGAGAAATGACGTACCACGGCCAGGTCATGGGCGATGAACAGGAACGCGATGCCCAGCTCCTTCTGGACCTGCTGGAGCAGGTTCACGACCTGCGCCTGGATCGACACGTCCAGCGCCGACACCGGCTCGTCCGCCACGATGAGCTTCGGTTCCAGGGACAGTGCACGAGCGACCCCGATGCGTTGCCTCTGACCGCCGGAGAACTCGTGCGGGAAGCGGTTGAAGTGCTCGGGGTTCAGGCCGACGATCTCCAGTAGCTCGCGGACGCGCTTCTCCCTTCCCCCCGCCGGGGCGATCCCGTTGATCTCCATCGGCCCGGAGATGATCTTGCCGACCGTCTGGCGGGGGTTCAGCGACGAATACGGATCCTGGAAGATCATCTGGATCTCGGAGCGGATGGGCGCGAGTTGCTTCCGCGTCGCGTGGCTGATGTCCTGGCCGCGGTACGAGACCGATCCGGACGTCGGCTCCAGCAGCCGTGTGATCAGCCGGCCCGTGGTCGACTTGCCGCAGCCCGACTCGCCGACCAGGCCGAAGCTCTCGGCGACGTGCACCGTCAGGTCGATGCCGTCGACGGCCTGGACATGGCCGACCGTACGGCGGATCGGGAAGCCGCCCCTGACCGGGAAGTACTTGGTCAGGCCCGAGACTTCCAGCAGCGGCTCCAGAGCCGCGTCTTCGGTGGCCTCGCGGGTGGCGGGGAGGACCAGGTCCTCTTTCATGTCGGTGTCCTCCTAGCCGAGTCGAGGCCTGATCTCTTCTACGAAAATGGTCCGCTTCTGCTCCGCCGTCAGATGGCACGCGGAAGCGCGGTCCGGAGCCAGCAGGGGGCGCTCGGTCACGCAACGGGTGCCGCCGACCCGCTCCCGGAAGGTGCAGCGGGGGTGGAAGCGGCAGCCGGGCGGCGGAGTCAGCAGCGAGGGCGGGGCACCCGGGATGGGTGAGAGGGGCGTGCTCAGGTCGGAGTCCAGCCGGGGCATCGAGTTCAACAGGCCCCAGGTGTACGGGTGTTGGGGGGAGCGGAGGACTTCGTCGACCGTGCCGCGCTCCACCGCGCGCCCCGCGTACATCACCATGATGTCGTCGGCCATGTCGGCGATGACGCCGAGGTCGTGGGTGATGAAGACGATCGCCGAGCCGAACTCCTGCTGGAGGTCCTTGAGCAGGTCGAGGATCTGGGCCTGGACGGTCACGTCGAGGGCCGTGGTGGGCTCGTCGGCGATCAGCAGGTCCGGGTCGCACACCAGGGCCATGGCGATCATCGCGCGCTGGCGCATGCCGCCGGAGAACTGGTGCGGATAGTCCCGGGCCCGCTCCTTGGGGTTGGGGATGCCGACCTTGGCGAGCATCTCCACCGCACGTTCCCAGGCCGCCTTCTTGGAGACGCCCCGGTGCTTCATGTACGGCTCGGCGATCTGCCGGCCCACCGTGTAGAAGGGCGAGAGGGCGGTGAGCGGGTCCTGGAAGATCATCGCGGCGCGGTTGCCGCGGAGCTTCTCCATCTCCTTCTCGGTGGCGGTGATGAGTTCCTTGCCGTCGAGCAGGATCTCGCCGTCGACCGTGGTGAACAGCGGGTCGTGCAGCCCGAGGATCGTCAGGTTGGTGACCGACTTGCCGGAACCCGACTCGCCGACGATGCCGAGGGTCTTCCCGCGGTGCAGGTCGAAGGAGAGTCCGTCGACGGCCTTGACCGGCCCGTCCTCCGTGGAGAACGTCACCTGCAGGTCGCGTACCGACAGGAAGCCGTCCGGCCCGGTCGGGGCCGGTGCGCCCTCGGCCTTGGTCATGGTGGTCACAATGGCGGTTCTTCCTAGGAGAGCCGGATGCGCGGGTCGATCCACGCGTAGGTGATGTCGGTCAGGATGTTCAGGATCAGGATGAAGAAGGCGCCGAAGAGCATGACGCCCATCGTCAGCGGCAGGTCCTTGTTGACCGCGCCGTCCACGGCGAGCCGGCCGATTCCCTGGAGGGAGAAGGTCAGTTCGGTGACGACGGCACCGCCGAGCAGCGCACTGAGGTCGATACCGAGCACGGTGACGATCGGGATGAGCGAGCCGCGCCAGGCGTAGCGGAAGAACACGTACTTGCGTGACATGCCCTTGGCGCGGGCGGTGCGTACATGGTCCTCGGCCAGCTGCTCGATCATCGAGGAGCGGGCCATACGCGTGTACTGCGCGGTGAAGATGGTCGCCATCACGCACACCGGGATCGACATGCCGACGAACCAGCCGACCGGGTCCTGGGTGACGGGGACGTACTTCGGGTCCTCCATCCAGCCCGTGCTGTAGACGAGGACCGTCAGCACGATGGGGCCGAGGAAGTAGATCTGGAAGGAACTCAGCACCATGGACGCGCCCGTGGCGACCTTGTCCACGACGGTCCCGCGCCGGTAGGCGGCGATCATGCCCGCGCCGACGCCGAGGATCAGGAAGACGACGGCACCGCCGGCGGTCAGGGTGAGGGTCAGCGGGAACCGGTCCATGATCGTGCTCCAGACCATGTCCCCCGAGTAGAACGACACGCCCAGGCAGGGAGCCGAGCAGTGACCGGTCGGGAAGTCGCGGCCCGTCACGATGCCGGACATGAAGTCCCAGAACTGCTGGGCCAGGGGCAGGTTGAGGCCGAGGGCTTCCCGGATGTCCGCAAGCCGCTGGCCCGAACAGTCCTTGCCGCAGGCCAGGGACGCGTAGTCGGACGGTGCGGCCACGAACAGGAAGAACGTCGCCGCCCCGATGAGGAACAGCGTGATGAAGGCGCCGACCGTGCGCCGGATGATGAACTGAAGCATGGCGGGCAGGCTGCTCTCTGGTCGGACGGTGGGGTGGTTTCGCTCGGACGCGGGGGCACGCACCAGTCGAGCGCGCCCCCGCCGTCAGCCATGGCTCACGACTTCAGGTACAGCCGCCTGATGTCGATGAGGCTGGACACCGAGCCGTAGCGGGCACCGCCCACGTTGGAACCGGAGATCTGGAACTGCTTCGTGTACCACAGCGGAGCCGACGGGACGACGTTCTCCAGCAGGTAGTGCTCCGCTTCCTTCCAGGTCGCGGCTGCCTCGGTCGGCTGCTGGGTCAGTGCCTTCTTGATGAGGGCGTCGACCTTCGGGTCCTTGACGTGCGAGTAGTTCGCGGAGCCGTCGAAGACCTGCGAGCCGTCGTAGATCGGTGTGACGACCGTGGCCGGGGACGGCCAGTCCTGGCCCCAGCCGCTGATGTAGATGTCGTACGGGTTCTTGAGCTTGCCGATCTGCTCGTAGTAGCTCGCGGCGTCGACCTCCTTGGAGATCACGTTGAAGCCGACCTTGGTGAGCGCGTCCTCGATGGCGACCTTGCGCTTCTGGCCGTTCTCGCTGTTGGCGTAGGCGAAGACGAGCTTCTTCTCGGACGCCGGGACGTCCTTGAGGATCTCCTTGGCCTTGGCGATGTTGCCCTGCGGGGTCTTGAGCCGGCCGTACGGGTCGTAGGTGGGCTCGTAGCCGGGCAGGGTCGGGGCGAAGTAGTTCGTGGCGACGTCACCGCCGTAGACACCGCCCTCGCCGGCGATGAGGGACTTGGAGTTGACCGCGTAGGCGACGGCCTTGCGGACCTTCAGGTCCTTGACCCGGTCGAGGTTGAAGGTCAGCTGCATGACGTAGGGCTGGTAGCCCTTGACCGTGCGCTTGCTGGCCTCGGGGTTGTTGATGACGTCCTGGATCTGGGTGGCCTCGACGCCGTTGGTGAGCTGGATGGCGTTCTTGTTGTCGCCCTCGTCGGCGATCAGCCGCTTGGTCTGGGTGGACTCGGTGACGCCGAACTGGATGGTGAAGCCGTCCGCGTACTGGTGGCGCACGGAGTCGGTCTTCGGGTCCCAGTTGGTGTTCTTCACCAGCTTCAGGGTTTTGCCGGCCTTGTTCTCGGCGATCTTGTACGGGCCGGTGGCGACCGGCTTCTTCTCGTACTTCTCCTTGGTGTCGGTCTTCGCCGGGACGACGGCGTAACCGGCCATGGCGAGCGTCTGCGGCAGGTCCTGACGCGGTGTGCCGAAGTGGAAGACGATCGTCTTGTCGTCGGGGGTGTCCAGGACCGAGGCCGGCAGGTGCTTGCCGTCGAAGCCGCCGCCGGGCAGCGCCTTGCGGTAGTCGGCGCCGCTCAGCCAGGTCTGCAGATAGGTCGGGCCGTCGAAGATGAACTTCGCGTACAGGCGCTCGATGCTGTGGCGGACGTCGGCCGAGGTGATGGCGTTGCCGTTCTCGTCCTTGATGCCGTCCTTCAGGGTGAAGGTCCAGGTCTTGCCGCCGTCGGTGGACTTTCCGGAGTCGGTGGCGAGGTCGCCGGCGACCGAGACGTTGCCCTTGTCGTCCTCCTGGAACTGGGTCAGTCGGCGGAAGAGCAGGTTGGCGACCTGGCCGGCGTCGGAGACGTAGATCTGGCCCGGGTCCAGGTGGGAGAGGCCGGCCTCCTGGTAGACCGTGATGGTGCCGCCGCTCCTGGCGCCGGGGACGTCCTTGGCGGGGCCGGTCGAACCGGCGGCGTCGACGTAGGTGACCGCCTTCGACTGGACCGCCGCCTGCTTCTGGTCCTTCTTGGAGTCCGTGCCGGACTTCCCGCCCGTGTTCTTCGAGCAGGCCGCCGTCAGGACCAGGGAGCCAGCCGCGAGGGCTATCACGACGGCACGCGCTCTGCGTGAGCTGTGAGACAACATGTGGCGAATCCACCTACCTGTCGGTGTTGTTATCCGTGAGTTCTGCCGGGCGCCGGCCGGACGGGCCGACGGGGGGCGGCAGCCACCCCCACCCAACGGACGGCCTATCGCCCGGACTTGGGGTCGAACGCGTCCCGTACGGAGTCCCCGAGGAGGTTGAAGCACAGGACGAAGATCACCAGTGCCATTCCGGGGAAGAACATGAACGCCGGGTCCTGCTCGGCATACCGGGCACCGGCCGCGAAGAGGCGTCCCCAGTCCGGCGTCGGCTCGACGAACCCGACGCCCGCGAAGGAGAGGAAGGCGATGCTGAGAATGGTGCTGGGCAGTGTGTAGGTGAACTGCACCAGGATCGGGGTGACGACGTTGGGCAGGATCTCCTTGCGGACGATCCGCCAGGGCGAGGCGCCCGAGACCTTGGCCGCCTCCACGAACTCCCGCTCGCGCAGGGACAGTACGGTGGAGCGGACCAGTCGGGCCATGCCCATCCAGCCCAGCAGCCACAGCACGATCAGCATGGCCAGGGCGCGGAAGTACGTCGGGGTCTCCTCGCGGGGGTCCACGAAGAACGAGGTCACGACGGGCATGAAGGCGATGAAGAACAGCTGTTGCGGAAAGGAGAGGAAGAAGTCGGTGGCCCGGCCGATCCAGTAGTCCGTACGACCGCCGAAGTAGCCGCCGATCAGGCCGACGACGACACCCGTGACCATGACCAGGACGGTGATGCCGAGCGCCATGTACAGCGAGGTCCGCATGCCGTACACCAGCATGGCGAAGAGATCACGGCCGTACTGCGGCTCGACGCCGAACCAGTGGTCGCCCGAGACACCGCCCAAGTAGCCGAGCGGCAGCCCGAATTGGTCCAGCACGGGCTTGTCGGCGTAGGTGGGATCCTGGCCGTACAGCGTGTACGGATCGGTGCCCGGCAGCTTGACGAGCAGCGGCGCGAGCAGGGCCACGACGAAGTAGCCGATGACCACAATGGCGCAGATGACGCCGGTACGGTCGCGCTTGAAGCGGATCCACATCAGCTGGCCGGGGGACCGGCCCTGGAGCCTCTTGACCTCGGGTTGCGTCTCCGGCCCTGGTTCGCCGTCGACGACCGAAGTCCCGCCGCCCTCGATGTCGATAGGACTTGTCACGGTTCGTCCGTTTCACGGGTATGGGTGTGAGAGGTTTCGGGTACTCCGAGAACGCGCGTGGCCGCAGCCGGACGCGCGTAGTTCTACGGCCGAATCACACCGCTGGAAGCGACGAACTGACCCACCTGGTGTTCGTGACACCGCGCATGGGGGTTCCTCCTCATGACTTCACGTGTTCACCAACAGGAGAGGGTTTCCGTCTTCCCTCCGACACCCCTGACGGAGGGTCAGACACCCCCTGGTGCTCGTGAGTCGGCGCGCTGTCCCCACAGCGCGAGACCCATTGACCCGAGCGCTACGCGGCTAACTATCTGCCATGAGTCAGGTGGCGACCACCGTCTTTAAATCTCAATTCAGTCACAGCTGGCGCGGACAACTTCCAAAAACTGGACAAACTGTTCGCCGGGTGAAGGCCGCGAAACGGACGTGTTACATGGGTATCGGTCGAGGATCTCCGCATTACGGACACCGGCCGCCGGAAAATGGGTTGCACAAAGCCCGGGTGCCCCCGTCATGGGGGCACCCGGGCTCAAGTGGGGTGCTATGGGGCCGAGTCAGGCCCGTGTTATGGGGCCCAGTCGGGCCCGGGGATCAGCCGTGCTTGGCGCGGCTCGCGGTGCGGGCACGGTCACGCTGGTCGAGCACGACCTTGCGGATGCGAACGGCCTCCGGGGTGACCTCGACGCACTCGTCGTCGCGGCAGAACTCCAGCGACTGCTCCAGCGACAGCTTGCGCGGCGGCACGATCGCCTCGAACGAGTCGGCCGACGACGACCGCATGTTCGTGAGCTTCTTCTCCTTGGTGATGTTCACGTCCATGTCGTCGGAGCGCGAGTTCTCGCCGACGATCATGCCCTCGTACACCTCGGTGCCGGGGTCGGTGAACAGCACGCCGCGCTCCTGCAGGTTCGTCATCGCGAACGCGGTGACGGCGCCGGAGCGGTCGGCGACGAGCGAGCCGTTGTTACGGGTCTGCAGCGTGCCGAACCAGGGCTCGAAGCCCTCGTGGATGGAGTGGCCGATACCGGTGCCACGGGTCTGGGTGAGGAACTCCGTACGGAAGCCGATCAGACCACGCGACGGGACGACGAACTCCATGCGGACCCAGCCGGAGCCGTGGTTGGACATGTTGTCCATGCGGCCCTTGCGGACGCCCATGAGCTGCGTGACGGCGCCCATGTGCTCCTCGGGCACGTCGATCGTCATGCGCTCGACGGGCTCGTAGGTCTTGCCGTCGACCTCCTTGGTGACGACCTGCGGCTTGCCGATGGTCAGCTCGAAGCCCTCGCGGCGCATCTGCTCGACCAGGATGGCGAGCGCGAGCTCACCACGGCCCTGGACCTCCCAGGCGTCCGGGCGCTCGGTGTCGAGCACACGGAGGGAGACGTTACCGATCAGCTCGCGGTCGAGGCGGTCCTTGACCTGGCGGGCGGTGACCTTGCGGTCCTTGACCACGGCCTTGGCGTCCGCGCCCTTGCCGGTGGCACCACGGCCGACGAGCGGCGAGGTGTTCGTACCGATGACCATGGAGATCGCGGGCTCGTCGACCGTGATCAGCGGGAGCGGAATGGGGTTCTCGGTGTCGGCCAGGGTCTCGCCGATCATGATTTCCGGAATACCGGCGACGGCGCAGATGTCACCCGGGCCGGCCTTCTCGGCGGGCTTGCGGGTCAGCGCCTCGGTCATCATCAGCTCGGTGATGCGGACGTTCTGGACCGTGCCGTCACGCTTGATCCACGCGACCGTCTGGCCCTTGCGCAGCTCACCCTGCTCGACGCGGAGCAGCGCGATACGGCCGAGGAAGTTGTCGGCGTCGAGGTTGGTGACGTGCGCCTGGAGCGGGGCGGCCTCGTCGTACGTCGGGGCCGGGACGTGCTCCAGGATCGTGGAGAAGAACGGCTCCAGGCTGGTGGAGTCGGCGGGAACGGTCCCGTCCTCCGGCTTGGTCAGCGAGGCGATGCCGTCGCGGCCGCAGGCGTAGACGATCGGGAACTCGATCTGCTCCTCGTCCGCGTCCAGGTCGAGGAAGAGGTCGTAGGTCTCGTTGACGACCTCGTCGATCCGGGAGTCCGGACGGTCCGTCTTGTTGATGCACAGAATGACGGGCAGTCGCTGCTGGAGCGCCTTGCGGAGCACGAAGCGGGTCTGCGGGAGCGGGCCCTCGGAGGCGTCGACGAGCAGCACGACCGCGTCGACCATCGACAGACCACGCTCGACCTCGCCACCGAAGTCGGCGTGGCCGGGGGTGTCGATGATGTTGATGGTGATCGGTTCCCCGCCGTCCTTGGGGTGATACTTCACCGCCGTGTTCTTGGCGAGGATCGTGATGCCCTTCTCACGCTCCAGGTCGTTCGAGTCCATCATGCGGTCGTCGACGCCTTCGAGCTGATGGGCGGCGAACGCGCCGGCCTGCTTCAGCATGCCGTCGACGATGGTGGTCTTGCCGTGGTCGACGTGAGCGACGATAGCGACGTTGCGGATGTCGTGGCGCGTGGCCATAGTGCGGCGAACTCCCAGAGTGGTGAGAAGGCCCTGCTGCGTACGTCCGTGTGACGCGGGCCTGCCGGGCTTGACACGCCACGGCCTCACCCCATGGTACGTGGCCGCCGCCGCTACGGCTCGCCGGGATACGTCTGTGCAGCTCAGGCCCGGTTTCGAGGCCCCTGGAAGGCCGGTCAGGCGGACGGGCTCGGCGAAATCCTCGCCCCCTTCTTCAAGAAGCCCATGTCCTCGTAGACCGGCGTCTGGAAGCCGAAGGCACCCGCGTTGACCAAGTTCTTCCGCACCCCCACCAGCTGAGGCCGCTGATACAGCGGGATGGCTGCCGCCGCAGCCCAGATACGCGAGTCCGCCTTCCGGATCAGATCACGCGCCTCGTCCTCGTCCAGCGTCCCCGCGGCCTGGTCGAAGAGCTGGTCGACCTGATCGGTGCCCACCCGCGTGTAGTTCTGCTCGACGGTCACCGACCCGTCCGCGGCCGGCACCGGCTTCGCGAAGATCGGCCGCGCATCGGTCGCGGGGAAGGCGGTGGACGGCCACGAGTACAGGGCGAGGTCGTAGTCGCCGGCGGCGATGTGGTCCTTGAAGTAGCTCTCGTCCGAGACCTTGGTGATCGTCGTGCGGATGCCGATCCTCTCCAGCATCACGGAGATCCGCCCGGCAACCACGTTCAGCGTCTCGGAGCCGGGCCCCGACGGCAGCACGAAGCGCAGGGCGAGCGCCTTGCCGTCCTTGGCGAGCGGTCCGGTCACGGCGCCGGCCGGCGCCGCGGTGCCCTTCGGTGCGTAGGCGCCCGGCGCGCCGCCCCGCTTCGGGTCGCTGCCGGAGTACTGCCTGCCGTCCTGCGCGAGATGCTTGCCGCCCTCGTCGCCCTTCTCCCGCTTCTCCTCGGCGGACTCGTGGTGCTTGCCCTTGTCGTCCTCGCCGACGATGTACTGGCCGTCCGTGCCGCCCTCGGACTTGTCCTCCTTGTCCCCCTTCTCGCTCTCCGCGCCGGCCGCCTGGCCCTTCTTCTCCTCCTTCACCGGTCCCCCGGCCACCCAGCCGGCGTCCGCGAGCAGCGCCTGCGCCTCCTTGGTGTCCTGGCCGCCGAGCGCGCCGCTGCCGTCGGCGTAGGCGGCCTGCCCGGACAGGGCGAGGTGGCTGCCGACCGGGACGGCGGGCAGGCCCAGCGGGGTCAGCACCAGCTTGGCCAGCTCCTCGCGGTTCAGGGCGCGGGCGACGGCCCGGCGTACCCGCTCGTCGGCGAGGGGGCCGCCGGAGCCGTTGAGCGCGAGCTGGGTGTAGGCGGGCTCCAGCGACTTGCGGACGTCGAAGACGCGCAGTTCCTGCTGCTGCTCCAGGTACCGGGTGATGGCCTTGCGCAGCTTCTTCCTGCCGACGTGCACCTCGTCGGAGTCGAAGCCGTGCGCGAGTGCCCAGGAGCGCAGCTTCCTGGCGGAGGTCTTCCCGGCGCCCTGCAGCGGGGTGCCGGTGCCCTTCTCGCGGGTGGCGAGGATGATCCGCTCGGCGTCGGACGGGTCGATCTCGGCCAGGTCCACGCTTCCGTCGGCGAGCGCCGCCGCCCGCTTCTGGCGGGGTACGGCGTGCAGCACGATCTCGTTGAGCTTGGCGGGCTTGCCCCACCAGCGCGGGTTGCGGGTGAGGACGACGTCCTTCGCGGCGGTGTCGACCTTCTGCAGCCCGAAGGGTCCCGCGGTGACCTTCAGCTTGCGGCGGGCGCCGTCGTTGAAGGCGTCCGGGGTGCCCATGACGTCCTTCGGGTACAGCGGGGAGAACAGCGACCTCCAGTCGGCGTAGGGGCGGGAGAAGGTGACCCGGACCTGGAGGTCGTTCGCGCCGCGCTCGATCTTGGCGATGCGGTCGTAGCCGGCGTTGCGGGCCGTCCAGTAGGCGCTGTTCTTGCCGGACAGGGCGCGCCACTGGGCGACGAAGTCGGCGGCGCCGATCTCCCGGCCGTCGCTCCAGACGGCCTGCTGGTTCAGCTTGTACAGCACGACCTGGCGCGGCTCGGTCTCGATGACCTCGGCGGACTCCAGGTAGGCGGGGTTGGCCACCGGGCGCCCTGTGGCGTCCAGGCGGAACATCGACGGCAGCACGGCCTGGGCGACGCGGGTGGTGCCCGCGTCGGCGTCGGCCTGGAAGGTGTTCAGGGTTTCCGGTACAGCGTCCACGGCCCACTTCAGGGTGCCGCCCGAGGCGACCTGGTCGCGGGCGACGGGGACGATGTCCTGCCCGGCCAGCGGGTGCCCCGCCGCGTCGTCGTCGGAACCGCAGCCCGCGAGGAGGGGCACCGCGAGGGCGCCCGCGGTGAGGAAGGCGACCGAGCGCATGACGCTCCGCCGGCTGTGCCGATATCCGGCTCCCCCGCGGGACCGCGCTGTGTCGTCGGCCGTCTGCGGCGTCGTCGTGGCTGGTCGCGCAGTTCCCCGCGCCCCTTCAGGGCGATGCCGGGCCGCCCGACCTGCTGTGACCGCACGCAGTCCGGCGCCGTCGTGGGACATCTCTGGTACCTCCGGGAAGCCGCGTCCGTTATGATCACTTTTGGCGGTATATGGAGCTGATCAGATCTATGCGCCCACTGAAGAGGAAAGGATCCGGCGAGAGCGGGCGACACGACGGCGACGGAAGGTAAGCCACCCGTGCGGCGCAATACACCCGGATGTGCATCCGTACGCCTCGGCCAATCGGTGCACATCTCTTCACAGCAGCAGGTGCGAGGCGCAACACTCCAAGGCGCATGAACGTTGCCACCCAGGGCCCGCGAGACCCATGGAAGTGAGGGCAAGTCATGTCCGTGCACGACGAACTGACATCGGTCCAGCGCTGCCTCGACGACCTCTACCGGTCGCTCGGGCGCCTGGAGAAGCAGCTGGGCAGCGGTGGGCTGGAGATGCGCCGGGTCCGGATGGACTCCGACCGGCTGCGCGAGAGCGTGGCGCTGCTGCGGGAGGCGGCCAACACCGGGGCCGCTCCGAACCGGCCCGACCTCGTCACCATCTCCGACACGCCGTACGACATCAGCCTGTGGACGGACTCGGACGACGAGGGTCTGGGCGCCCGCGACCGGCACGCCCCCTGAACCCCGAACCGAACCGACCGGAGTCCGGAGTCTTCCCTTGGCGACTGGTACGGAACCTCAACAGAACAGCGGCGGCGTACACACCGGTACGCGCGCCGCAATTGCCGCCCCGCACCTGCGGACCGACCGCTGGTGGCTGGCGCCCGCCGTCACCGCGGCCGGTCTGTTCGCCTTCGTCGTCTACTCGACGTGGCGGGCCTTCGCGAACGCGCACTACTACGCGGCGCCGTACGTCTCCCCGTTCTACTCGCCGTGCCTGGCCCAGAACTGCAGGACCATGCACGCCGGGCCGAACGCCGACCTCTTCGGGGCCTGGTGGGGCATCTCCCCCGCGATCATCATCCTGATCTTCCCGCTCGGCTTCCGCCTGACCTGCTACTACTACCGCAAGGCGTACTACCGCAGCTTCTGGGCCTCCCCGCCGGCCTGCGCGGTCGCCGAGCCGCACAAGAAGTACACCGGCGAGACCCGCTTCCCGCTGATCCTGCAGAACATCCACCGGTACTTCTTCTACGCCGCCCTGCTGGTCGCCGGCGTCCTGAGTTACGACACCGTGCTGTCCTTCCGGGACACGCACTACCGCTGGGGCCACATGGGCCTCGGCACGCTCGTCTTCCTCGTCAACATCGTCCTGATCTGGGCGTACACGATCTCCTGCCACTCCTGCCGGCACGTCGTCGGCGGCAAGCTCAAGCACTTCTCGAAGCACCCCCTGCGCTACCGGGCGTGGCAGTTCGTCGGGAAGCTGAACGCCCGGCACATGCAGCTGGCCTGGGCGTCGCTGCTGAGCGTGGCGCTCGCCGACTTCTACGTCTATCTCGTCGCGTCCGGGGTCTTCGCCGACCCGCGCTTCTTCTAGAGATTCCAGTGAGGAACTGACTGATGTCCGTGGTGGACCGGCAGGAGTGGGACGTCGTCGTGGTCGGTGCGGGCGGCGCCGGGCTGCGGGCCGCGATCGAGGCCCGGGAGCGGGGCGCCCGTACGGCGGTGATCTGCAAGTCGCTGTTCGGCAAGGCGCACACCGTGATGGCCGAGGGCGGTATCGCGGCGGCCATGGCCAACGTCAACGAGCACGACAACTGGCAGGTCCACTTCCGCGACACCCTGCGCGGCGGCAAGTTCCTCAACCAGTGGCGGATGGCCGAGCTGCACGCGCAGGAGGCCCCGGACCGGGTGTGGGAACTGGAGACCTGGGGCGCGCTGTTCGACCGTACGAAGGACGGGAAGATCTCCCAGCGCAACTTCGGCGGCCACGAGTACCCACGGCTGGCCCATGTGGGCGACCGTACGGGTCTTGAGCTGATCCGCACCCTCCAGCAGAAGATCGTCGCACTCCAGCAGGAGGACATGAAGGAGACCGGGGACTACGAGTCCCGGCTGAAGGTCTTCCAGGAGTGCACGGTCACCCGGATCCTGAAAGACGGCGAGCGCGTCTCGGCCGTCTTCGCCTACGACCGCGAGTCCGGCCGCTTCTTCGTCCTCGAAGCCCCCGCGGTGGTCGTGGCGACCGGCGGGATCGGCAAGTCCTTCAAGGTCACGTCGAACTCGTGGGAGTACACCGGCGACGGGCACGCCCTCGCGCTGCTGGCCGGGGCGCCGCTGCTGAACATGGAGTTCGTGCAGTTCCATCCGACGGGCATGGTCTGGCCGCCGTCCGTCAAGGGCATCCTCGTCACCGAGTCGGTCCGCGGGGACGGCGGGGTGCTCCGGAACTCCGAGGGCAAGCGGTTCATGTTCGACTACATCCCGGACGTCTTCAAGGAGAAGTACGCCGAGTCGGAGGAGGAGGGCGACCGGTGGTACGAGGACCCGGACCACAACCGTCGGCCGCCCGAGCTGCTCCCCCGGGACGAGGTGGCCCGGGCGATCAACTCCGAGGTGAAGGCGGGCCGCGGCTCGCCGCACGGCGGGGTCTTCCTGGACGTGTCCACGCGTATGCCCGCCGAGGTGATCCGGCGCCGGCTGCCCTCCATGTACCACCAGTTCAAGGAGCTGGCGGACGTCGACATCACGGCGGAGGCGATGGAGGTCGGGCCGACCTGTCACTACGTGATGGGCGGCATCGCGGTCGACTCCGACACGGCGGCGGCGCGCGGGGTGCCCGGGCTGTTCGCGGCCGGTGAGGTCGCGGGCGGCATGCACGGTTCGAACCGGCTCGGCGGCAACTCCCTCTCCGACCTGCTGGTGTTCGGGCGCCGCGCGGGCTGGCACGCGGCCGAGTACGCGATGGGCGTGGCCGAGCGTCCCGAGGTCGCCGAGGCCCAGGTCAACACGGCCGCCGCGGAGGCCCTGCGGCCCTTCTCGGCGGAGACGGAGGGCGAGGCGGGCCCGCCGGAGAACCCGTACACCCTGCACCAGGAACTCCAGCAGACCATGAACGACCTGGTCGGCATCATCCGCCGCGAGGGCGAGATGGAGCAGGCCCTGCAGAAGCTGGCCGAGCTGCGGGTGCGCGCCCGCCGGGCCGGTGTCGAGGGGCACCGCCAGTTCAATCCGGGCTGGCACCTCGCTCTCGACCTGCGCAACATGCTCCTGGTCAGCGAATGCGTGGCCCGGGCGGCCCTGGAGCGCACGGAGTCGCGCGGCGGCCACACCCGCGAGGACCACCCGACGATGGACCGCGCCTGGCGCAACGCGAACCTGCTGTGCGCACTGGCCGACCCCACCGGGGGCCTGGCTGCGACCGACCCCGCCCGGGGCCAGATCCGGCTCACCCGCGAGACCACCGATCCCATCCGCCCGGACCTGCTCGCCCTCTTCGAGAAGGAGGAGCTGGTCAAGTACCTCGCCGAAGAGGAGCTCTACGAGTGAGCAGCTACGAGGCCCGCTTCAAGGTGTGGCGGGGTGACGTCGAGGGCGGCGGCCTTCAGGACTTCGCGGTCGAGGTCAACGACGGCGAGGTGGTGCTGGACATCATCCACCGTCTCCAGGCCACCCAGGCCCCCGACCTGGCGGTCCGCTGGAACTGCAAGGCGGGCAAGTGCGGTTCGTGCTCGGCGGAGATCAACGGGCGCCCGCGGCTGATGTGCATGACCCGCATGTCGGTGTTCACGCGCGACGAGACCATCACCGTCACCCCCCTGCGCACGTTCCCGGTGATCCGCGACCTGGTGACCGACGTCGGCTTCAACTACCACAAGGCCAGGGAGGTCCCGGCCTTTGTACCGCCTCCCGGACTCGGCCCCGGCGAGTACCGCATGATGCAGGAGGACGTGGACCGCTCGCAGGAGTTCCGCAAGTGCATCGAGTGCTTCCTGTGCCAGAACACCTGCCATGTCGTCCGCGACCACGAGGAGAACAAGACGGCGTTCGCCGGCCCGCGCTTCCTCATGCGGGTGGCGGAGCTGGACATGCATCCGCTGGACGCGGCCGCCGAGACCGGCCTGGACCGCAAACGCACGGCCCAGGACGAACACGGCCTCGGCTACTGCAACATCACCAAGTGCTGCACGGAGGTCTGTCCGGAAGACATCAAGATCACGGACAACGCGCTGATCCCCTTGAAGGAACGGGCGGTCGACCGCAAGTACGACCCGTTGGTGTGGCTGGGCTCGAAGATCAGGAGGCGGACTTCGTAGCGCGGCGGCCGGGGCGCTGGGCGAGCATCTGAACGCCCAGACTCCCCATGAACACGAACCAGCCGATCAGCGGGATCACATCGAACCTGGCGCGGAAGACGCCGAGGAACATCCACAGGGACATCCCGACCGCGCCGAGCAGCTGGCTGTACCCCCACAGCTTCGGCCGCAGGATCCGGTGCCGGCCCAGCGGCACCACCCAGCCGGTCGTGATGCCCGCGATGCCGAACCCCGCCATCAGCGTCACGGCCAGCGCGCCCGCGACCACCAGGTACATGTGCATGACGGGCAGCATCGCACGTGTGCCTCCCCGGGGCACTACTGCTGCACCCAGTCCTTCCGGTACGCGCTCCAGTCGTTCTCCGTCGCCGCGAAGTCGACGTACAGGGCGACACCGAAGCGGGCGCGGTCCGCGTCCGTGCGGGACAGGCCCAGGCGGACGCCGCGTACGGCGGCCGGGACGGTCTCCGCGTGCGCCCAGTGGCCGAAGCGGTTCTCGTGGTAGAAGGGCAGGCCCATGAGGAGGTCCGTGGAGTCCGGGGTGACCTCCAGGGCGAGCGCCGTCTGCTGGGCGACGTAGCCGCCGTAGAGGGTGTCCAGCGGCTGCATGGTGTCGTACGACATCACGGCGATCTGGTCCACGCGGCGGGCCACCTGCCCGAAGTAGGCCTGGGACCACCACTTGGGGTGGCCGGTGGTCGCGCCCCAGAAGGAGTGGAAGGCCGGGAGCGGGTCGATCTGGTGGGCGGCCACGGAGAGCAGGGCGTGGTGCGCGCGGGTGAGGGTGCGCAGGTCGTCCAGGAGGGAGAGGTAGTCGCGGTCGCCGGAGTGGAGGGGTTCCAGGTCGAAGTGGGTGCCCTGGAAGCCGGTGGCGAGGATCTGGCGGGCCGAGGTGACGACGGCGGTGCGGGTGGCGGCGCGGTCCAGGTGCAGGCCGTCGGGGCCCTCGCTCGCCAGCTTGTCGCCGAGCCAGGCCTGGACGCGGACGCGGGGCGCCGCGCCGTGCAGGGCCGATATCAGCCAGCGCGCCTTGGTGTAGGCCGACTTCGGGAGGGTGCCGTCGTCTTCCAGGGGCCCCGCGTGGACGTACAGGTCTCGGATGCCGGTGTCCTTCAGGCGGCGGGCGAGGTTCTTGACGTCCTGGTCGGTCTTACGGCCGTCCACCCAGGCGTGGCCCAGCCAGAGAGCGTCTTTGTGGCGGGTGAAGGTGCCGGCTTTTGGGGTGCCGGTGTAGTTGAGGCGGAGGGCCGTCTCCGCGGTGAGGAGGGGGAGGAGCATGAACAGCAGGGCGGCGGCGATGACGAGGGTGCGGCGGCGCCGGCGGGGGCGTGGCCCCTGAGGGGCGTTCGCGCCGGCGGCGGGCGCGGGGCGCTCGTGCGGGGGCTCTGCCCCCTCCGCCGATGCGGCACCCGGTTGCTGTTCCTTCGTTTTCTCGTCCATTTCTGCCCCCTGCCTTTCTCTTCCCCCACCCGTATCCATCCCGCTCGCGGAGGCGCCTACCTGCCCATACGCTCCAAAATGTGACGTCCTCCCTGATTCGGGGCCGGCCCCGGCATGCCACGGCCCACATACGGGTGCGGGTGGCGCGTGCCGTGGTGGGTGCCTTCGTGGGGGCCGGGTGGCTGATGTTGCCGGTGATGACGGTCGGTGAACGGGATCCGGTTCCCGTCGGCGCGACCGGGCCGGTCGCGAGTGCCGCCGCGGCAGAGCACGACGGGTCGTCCGTGACCGACCTCTTCATGCCCCTCGTCGCGCTCGGCGCGGCCGGGGCGCTGGCCGGATACGGGTACCTGCGGCGCACCCGGCGGGCCCGGACCCGGACGACACCGGGCGTGGTGTCGGCGGCGCCGCCCGTGCCCACGTCGCTGGAGTCCGAGCGGCAGGCCCGAGCCGCGCTGGTGCTGGCCGACGACTGTGTGCGCGGCAGCAAGGAGGAACTCTCCTTCGTCGAGGAGCTGTTCGGGAACGAGGCGGTCGAGCCGTTCGTGCATGCCCTGCGGGCCGCCGAGACCGAGCTTTCGGCCGCGTTCGCGATCTGGCGGCGGTACGAGGAGGGGGTGCCGGGGGACGAGACCGCCCGGCGGCAGGCGCTGGTGGGGGTGGTCGGACGGTGTGCGGAGGCGGGACGGCGGCTGGACGCCGAGGCGGCGGCGCTGGACCGGCTGCGGGGGCTGGAGCAGGGGGTGGATGCGGCGCTGGAGGTCGCCGAGGGGCGGTTCCGGGGGCTGGCCGCGCGGACGGCGGCTGCGCAGGCCACGGCGGCTGAGCTCCATCAGCGGTACGCGCCCTCGGCCGGGGCCCCCGTCACCGGGTACGTCGAACAGGCCAAGGACCGGCTGGTGTTCGCCACGTCGAAGCTCAACGAGTCCCGTCAGTCCGCCGATGCGGGTGAGGGGCAACGGGCGGCCCGGCATCTGCGCGCGGCCGAAGGCGGTGTCGCCCAGGCCGGTGTCCTGATCGGCGAGGTCGAGCGGCTCGCGGCACAGCTGCAGGAGGCGGCCGGGCTGGTGCCGGCCGCGCTGACCGGCGGCGAGGCGGAGATCGCCGAGGCACGGAAGGCGGGCGGGCGGACCTCCCTGGCCACCGGCGAGCTGCACGCCCGGCTCGCGCACGCCGACGGGGTACTGGCCGCCGTACGCACGGAGCTGACCGGCGGGCCCTACGACCCGCTGGACGCGCTGCGGCGCATCGCCCGGGCCGTGGAGAGGCTGGAGGCGGGGCGGCCCGGGGTGGTGGAGGCCGCCGCGCGGCTCGTGGCCCACAGCGCGGTCGCCGGGGCGGAGGACTTCGTCGCGGTGCACCGGGGAGCGGTGGGCGCTCAGGCACGAGCGCGACTGGCGGCGGCACAACGAGCACTCGGCGCCGGTACGGGTCGCTGCACCGACGCGGACACCCTGGCCACAGAGGCCCGGGACCTGGCCGAACGGGATGTACGGGCCCACGGAAACCCGTACCCCGACGGCCACCCGCTCGGCCTCACCGGCGCCGTCCTCGGCGGAATCCTCCTGACCGAGGACCCGGACGCCGGCCCCCCGACAAGCTACGGCGGCCCTCAGACCCGGGGCCGCCGACATCTTCCGTAGCGGTGCGGATAACGGCACTTGAGCAGCCCACCGAGTCGGGTGGGTGGGAAACGGGGGTCTGGGGGCGGAGCCCCCAGGGGGTCAGAAGAGGCTGAGCAGAGCCTCCGCCGGGTCGGTCAGACCGTTCTCGCCGCCGGGCAACGGCAGTTCGAACCACACCGTCTTGCCGCGAGGCGTCCGCCGCGAACCCCACGCCGCACTGAGCAGCCCGACCAGCTGAAGCCCCCGGCCCCCCTCGTCCGTGTCCCGGGCCCGCCGCCGCCGAGGCTGCACAAGACCGGAGTCCCACACCTCGCAGACCAACGTCCGGTCCAGCAACAGCCGTAGCCTGATCTCCCCCTCCCCGTACCGCAGCGCGTTGGTCACCAGCTCGCTGACCAGCAGCTCCGTCGTGTCGACCAACGGCTCAAGGTCCCAGCTGAGCAACTGCGCCCGGGCATACTCCCGCGCCCGCCCCACACTGCGCGGCTCGCGCGGCAGCGTCCAGTCCCCGACGGACTCCGCGGGCAGCCCCTGGACACGGGCCATCAGCAGGGCGATGTCGTCCTCGCCGTGGTGGGTGTCGAGGGTGTTGAGGACGTGGTCGCAGACGTCCTCCAGGTTTCGATGGGTGTCGGCGCGTAGCGCCGTCGTTGAGGGGTGGTGGTCGGGCGACGGGCGGGCGGGATCCGTCAGCGCACCCACGAAGGCTTGCAGGCCTTCGTCCAGCGGGTGGTCACGGGACTCGACCAGGCCGTCCGTGTACAGCGCCAGCAGCGCACCTTCCGGGAGCTCGACCTCCACCTCCTCGAAGGGCTCGCCGCCCACGCCCAGCGGCATCCCCGGCGGCACGTCGAGCATCAGGGCCGCCTCGCCGGGTTCCACCAGCACCGGGGGCAGGTGGCCGGCGTTGGCGAACGTACAGCGTCTGGTCACGGAGTCGTAGACCGCGTACACACAGGTCGCGAGGTAGACCTCGGAGAGGTCGGCGTCGCGCGGTTGACGGGCCGCGCGGGTGGCCTGCTGGACGCCACCGGGGGTGCCGAGGCCACGGGCGATCTCGTCCAACGCGGAGAGAACTTCGGCCGGTTCGAGGTCCAGCAACGCCAGTGTGCGTACGGCCGTACGGAGTTCGCCCATCGCCACCGCGGCCCGCAGGCCGCGGCCCATGACGTCCCCCACCACCAACGCCGTGCGGTGGCCGGGGAGTTCGATGACGTCGAACCAGTCGCCGCCGACCTCGGTGGCCGCGTTGCCGGGCAGGTAGCGGCAGGCGATGTCCAGGCCGGAGGCCTCGGGGTCGCCGGGCGGGAGCAGGGAGCGCTGCAGGATGAGCGCGCGCTCGTGCTCGCGCCGGTACAGGCGGGCGTTGTCGATGCAGACGGCGGCGCGTGCGGCCAGCTCGACCGCGAGGTCCCGGTCGCGGTCGCCGAACGGCTCGCTGCCCTTGGTGCGGGCGAACTGCGCGAGGCCTACGACGGTGTCGTGGGCGACCATCGGCACGGCCAGCGTGGACTGTACGAGCCCGCCGTCCTCGGCGGGGAGGTGCTGCGGGCGGGCGGTGCGCAGGGCGTCCGCGCACGGCGAGTTGAACGGGAAGTGGTGGACCGCGCCGACCGCGACGGGGTCGCCGGAGCCGCTGAAGGGCGCGTCGGACACGGCGCTGGCGAAGGCGACGCGGCGCAGTTCCGCGCTGCCGTCGGCGAGGCCGGGCGGGGTCTCGTCGCCGGCGAGGAGGCCCTGGTAGAGGTCGACGGTGGCGAGGTCGCAGAAGCCGGGGACGACGACGTCCAGGAGTTCGCGGGCGGTGGTCTCCAGGTCGAGGGAGTTCCCTATGCGGGCGCCGGCCTCGTTGAGCAGGGCGAGATTGCGCCTCGCGGCCGCCGCTTCGCGGGCGGCGGCGCGGCGGGCGGTGATGTCGGTGCCGAGCCAGGCGATGCCGATCGGGCGGCCGGTGCCGCTGTGCACGCGGTAGAGGTTGACGGACCAGTGCCGCCGTTCCTCGGAGCCGGGGACGAAGCCCGTGACATGCATGTCGGTGATGGAGTCGCCGCTCTGCAGGACCCGGCGCAGGGTGGCCGAAATCCGCTCGGCCTCGCCGCGGGCCAGATAGTCGTGAACTCCCTTGCCGCGGTGGTCGTCCGGGGTTCCGCCGAAGATGGAGGCGAACCGCATGTTGGCGCGGCGCACCCTGAGGTCGGGGTCGATCAGCAGGAAACCGAAAGGGGATTGACCGAAAATCGCCTGCGAGGCGGCGAGGTCGGTCTCGATGCTGCGCAGGGTGCGGACGTCCACGACGATGCAGACGGCGGCCTTGTCGCCCTCCGCGGTCCGGGTGGGCATGACGTAGACCTCGGCGAGCCCCTCCTCGCCGCGTGCCCCGTCCGGCCGGTCCGGCATCCGGAAGGGGACCACCCCGGTCCACTCCCGCCCGTCGAGAATTTCGGCCATCTTCCGCTGGCCGCGCTCGCGCAGGTCGGGGTCGATGAAGGCCTCTATGGGGTCCATGCCGACGGCGCGTCCGGCGGGGATGCCGAAGAGCTGCTCGGCGCGCAGGCTCCACTGCTCGACCAGTCCGCCGGGACTGATGGAGAAGGAGGCGACCTTGATGTAGTCGTAGATCGAGCCGGGTGGGCTGCTCTGCCACATGGCGTCGCCGGGCACGGTTGCGGCCGGTACTGCCTGGTCCCTCGCGCCGTCCGACGGGTCCTCGGACTCCGTGGCCTTCGCTGGTATCTCGCTCACGCGAACCGTCCCCTCCAGCTCACCGCGCCCGGCACCGGTCACCGGGGGCGGCTGCCCGCAGTATCCAGCACTACGGCGCCGCACGACACGGTGTTCACGATCACAGCTCGGTCCAGGCGTTTTTCGGACCGGGCCGCGACAACACTTCCAGTCTTCTAACCAGGGAACAC
This sequence comes from Streptomyces cellostaticus, assembly GCF_001513965.1. Lineage (GTDB taxonomy): Bacteria > Actinomycetota > Actinomycetes > Streptomycetales > Streptomycetaceae > Streptomyces > Streptomyces cellostaticus. The sequence continues at coordinate 136,992 of NZ_KQ948037.1, forward strand.
GGCCTCGAATCACGCACCCTCGCCCCGTCACCGCCCCGGGGCGCACGATGGACGCCGTCCGGCGAGTTGTACACCGGGCTCAGCCGGGCACCGCCAGTTCGAACCAGACGGTCTTTCCGCTGTCCCCGGGCCGGGTGCCCCAGCGGCGCGAGGAGCCGGCGACCAGCTGCAGACCACGGCCGCTCTCGTCCTCGGGGTGCGCGACGCGCTCGCGCGGCGGGTCCGGCAGCGGGTCGGACACCTCGACCAGCAGCACGTCGTCGAGCCCTGCCGGGCGTACCAGCCGTACGCCGATGGGGCCGGTGGCGTGCCGCAGGGAGTTGGTCACCAACTCGCTGACCAGCAAGGCCGCGAGATCGGCGAGAGAGTCGAGGTCCCAGCCCTGCAACTGCTCCCGGACCGCGGCACGAGCGGTGCGCACGGCACCCGGTTCCGCGGGAAAGGTCCACTCGGAGCAGTCGCCTTCGGTGTCGATCACGCCGATCACTTCCCAGGCCAGCGAGCCTAAGCATGTCCGGTTTCATGGGGTTAATGGGGACATACCCGGTATCAGGGAAGCATTACCGTGCGCGAGGGCGCACAGTGGCACGAACGGCGTATGGAAGGCCGGGTGCGCTCCGGCTGCGCGCCCGCTGGGCCTGCTCAGCGCGCCCCGGCGCCCAGGCGTGCGGCGAGTTCGCGGACCGCCGGGACGTCCTGGTCGAGCCAGGGCACCTCCCAGAGCCGGTCGGGGGTGAGCCAGCGCAGGTCGTCGTGGTCCTGGAGGGGCCGGGGAGCGGCGGAACCGGGGCGCAGGCGGGCGGTCCACACGTGCAGGACGTACGGGGATCTCAGCGGCCACTCCCCCGGCACGCGCTCGACCGGCTCGGCGTCGATGCCGAGTTCCTCGCGCAGTTCACGCACCAGGGCGTCCTCGGGCCGCTCTCCGGTCTCGACCTTGCCGCCGGGCAGCTCCCAGCGCCCGGCCAGTTCGGGAGGCGCACTGCGACGAGCGGCGAGCAGTCGGCCGGCGTCGAGCAGGGCGGCTCCCACCACCACGATCCGTTCGGTCATGGAGCGGAGCCTACGGGAGCACACAGAGGGTCAGTTCCGGGCGCCGCCGTCCCCGTTTGCCGGTCAGTTCTGGGCGCCGTCCCCGTTCTGGCCTATGCGCTCGACCCAGTAGAGCTGCTTGTGGCCGCGGTCATCGAAACTGTCGGCGATCTTCTGGGCCTCGGCCCGGGTCGCGTACCGCCCCACACGGTAGCGATTGCCGTTGTCGTCCTGCCGTATGACGATCCAGGGCAGGGAGACCGTGCCCTCACTCATCGCCCCCACCGTTCCTTCTCGCACTGCCCCGCCCTCCCCCACTCTCGGCAGCGTTCGCGCAGGGAAACCCCTGTCCCGTCCCAGGCCCCCGCCCTGCCCCGCCTAAGGAAACCGCAATCCGCATATGCCCGAGCGTACGCCCTACCTTCACGCAGCGAATACGCCTTTTCACAAAGAGGTACGCAACCAGCCAGAACACAGGGGGCGCACGATGCCGAACGCGCCGCCCGCCCCGCCGGTGTCGTGCGTCGGGGGCATACCGGACGGACCCTTGGCCACCTGGGAAAACGGCCGGATTGCGGCGGATCGCCAGGGCCGGGACATGGGGTGTACGACGGGGGCACACACCCGAGGGGCGTGCCGGGGTGTGCGCTACTTCACGGGCAGGTGGTACGAGACCCGGTAGCGATCGGCCGGGATCACGACGTCCGCGGTCTCCACGGGGCGGCCCGAGGCGAAGTAGGTGCGCTGGACGACCACGACCACATGGCCGGGGACGCCGCCCAGGACGTGCAGCTCCTCGGCCAGGCCGGGGCGGGCGCCGACCTCCTCGGTGACGTTGTCCACGATGACGTCGATGGCCCGCATGCGCTCGACGACCCCCATGCCGCCGAGCGGTCCCTCCTCGGGCAGCATCACGGGGGTGCGGCCGGTGACGGCGAGGGGTTCCCAGGAGGTGGAGAGCATCATCGGCTCCCCGGCCTCCCGGAACAGGTACTTGGTGCGCATGACCCGGTCGCCGGGCTTCACGGCGAGCCGCTCGGCGATGGCGATCCCGGCCTCGGCCTGCTCGCTGCTGGACTCCCAGCTGCCGCGCACCGAGGCGTCGGCCTGCTCCTGCCGGAAGGGCGTGGCACCCGCGGCCGGACGGAACCCTGAGCGGGCCACCCGTTTGGGCACCGGCCGCTCGCGCACATACGTCCCCGAGCCGGAGCGGCCCTCGACCAGCCCCTCGGCCATCAGCACCTTGCGGGCCTCCAGCGCGACCGTGTCCGAGACGCCGTACTCCTCGCGGATGCGGGCCTGGGAGGGGAGCCGGGTGTGGGGAGGCAGTGAACCGTCGACGATCTTCTTGCGGAGATCACCCGCGACGCGCAGGTACGCCGGCTGCTCACCGAAAGTCACTGGCCACTCCCATCAGGTTGTACAGACAGCAACAGCGTGGCAACCGTGGGTTGTGCCATGCAAGTAAAGGCCAGAGAATCACTCGATGTGATGACAAGTGGCGGTGGAGGGCTTTACCCAGGCACTTTCTCCCGGTATGGCCGCGATCACACCTCCAGGCGATCACCGCCGCCATCGCCGCTGCCGCCGTCGCCACCGCCGTTACCGCTGCCACCCCTGTCACCGCTGCCACCGCTGTCACGGGAGGGCGGGGTGGTCTCCAGTCCCAGGGCCTTCCGCGCGTTGACCCCCTCCTTGGGGTCGAGCCAGTCGAGGCCGACGCCGTAGTACTGGTAGAAGACGTCCGCGTCCTTCGCTTTCGCGGCCTTCACCCAGTCCTTTCGCGCCACGTCCAGGTCTGCCGCCAGGATGGCCACCGGCTCGCGCGCACCGGCGGGCCACCGGTGCCCGCGCAGCATCCGGGCCTGCTCGGCCAGCGCGGCCGACACCCGGCCCGCCCAGGCCTTGTGCCCCGGCAGGTCGTCCTCGACGTACTTCGCGTCGGGGGCGGACTCCAGGGCCGCGTTGAGGACGTGCGCGGCCTTCAGATAGGCGACCTGGTCGGCGTCGAGGACGGTCTGGTCGTTGCGCAGCGAACCGGTCAGGTTCCCGCCCTCGGCCGCGCTGCCGAACACGCAGGTGACCTCCCGGTCGCCGGCCGACCAGCTGTCCTCGGTGGGCGTGAGGTAGTAGACGTCGACGTCGTCGGGGACGGCCCAGGCGTCCATCGCGTAGCTGTCCTGGAGGCCGTAGCAGCGCTTGTCGGCGGTGCCGGTCACCGAGTCGTCGCCGGGGTAGCCCCCGCCCGTCAGCCGGAACGAGGCGAACACCTCGCCGTCGTGCTCGCCGGTGCACGGCACCGTGTCGACGTCGTAGGTCTCGCCGCTCAGGTCACCGGCGGGCGCGTTGAAGCACTCCCCCTTGGCCAGCGAGATGCTCGCGCCGTCGCGCGCGCCGTCCTTGAACCCGTCCCAGAAGTCGGACCCGCCGCCCGTGGCGAGTACCAGCGCCCACAGCGCGAGCCCGATCCCGGACAGCACCGACCCGCCGACCGCCAGCCCTTTGCCGCGCTCGCCCCGCCGCCGGATCTGCCCCAGCGCGATCAGCCCGAGCACCAGCCCGGCTCCGGGTATGCAGCACAGCACGCCCAGCACGAGGGAGGTGACGGCGAGTCCGTTGACGGGCGCCGGCCGGTTGTAGGGGCTGTAGCCCTGCGCCCATGGCTGGTACGGCCCGTAGGGGTTCTGCGGGCCCTGGGGGTACGACGGCGGTCCGTACGGCCCCTGCTGGGGTGGCTGATACGGCCCTTCTGGCTGGTGGGGGCCGGGGGGCGGAGGTATGGACACCGGTACCGTGCTCCTGGGTAGGGCGGCTGCAGCGCAGGACGGGCGAGGGCGCGGCTGCTGGACTGACGTACGACTGGCCGCATGGTAAGCGGGGCACGAGTGGGGGCGGAATGAGGGTGCAACACCGGGCGGGAAGCGGGGTGGACAGCGCCACCGTACGGGTGGTGAACGGGCTCACCGCGCGATGGGCGGCGCAGACGGCCCCGGACGGCACGGCCTTCTCGGCGGCCGGGGTCTGGCCCCTGCTGGCCTTCCTGGCCGACGGCGCGACGGGTGCCGCGCGGGCGGAGCTGGCCGAGGCGCTCGGCGTGCCCGCGGATCAGGCGGCCACCGCCGCACGGGAGTTGCTGTCCGCGCTGGAGTCGGTCTCGGGCCTGGACGCGGCGCTCGGCCTGTGGACGCATCACACGCTGCAACTGCAGGAGGAATGGCGGGCCGGACTGCCGGCCCGGACGCACGGGGTGTTCGGCGACGACCTCGTCACCGCGCAGGAGCGGCTGGACGCCTGGGCGGCCGAGCGGACCGGCGGACTCGTGGAGCGCATGCCGGTGACGCTGACGCGGGACGCGCGGATGGTGCTGGCCGGCGCCCTCGCCCTGCGCACGGACTGGCGGCAGCCGTTCACCGAGACGATGCTGCGCCCCGAGGCCGGGCCCTGGCAGGGCCGTTCGCTGCTCGGACTGCACCGCAGGAGCGTACGGCCGGACCGGGTCGGCGTGACGAGTACGCCGGACGGCTTCGTCACCGCACTGACGGTGCCCGGCGACAACGGGATCGATGTCCATCTGGTGCTGGGCGAGGAGCGGATGACGCCCGGTCAGGTGCTCGGCGCCGGGGTCGGGGTCGTGGAGCGCGCGCTCGCGGTCACCGGGGGCGGCGGGCTTCCGTTCGGGCACGTCGGCCCCGGCCTGCATGTGGAACAGCAGCCCGCCACCGCGCCGGAGCCGATCGCGCTGGACGTGCGGACGGTGGCGTACGAGGTGCGGGCCGACCACGACCTGCTGGCGCTGCCCGGCCTCTTCGGGCTCACCACGGCCCAGGACGTCCGCCAGGCCCACTTCCCCGGCGTCAGCGCCTTCCCGCTCGCCGTCGGCGCGGCCCGCCAGTCCGCCCTCGCCCGGTTCGGCGCGCTCGGCTTCCGGGCGGCGGCGGTGACGGCGGTCATGCCGGTGGCGGCCGGCGCCGTCCCGCAGTACCGCTACGAGACCACGGTCGTCCGCGTGGCCTTCGACCGCCCCTTCGGCTTCCTCGCGGTCGACCGCGAGTCCCGGCTGGTGCTGGTGGCGGGCTGGGTGACGGACCCGGCGCCGTATCCCGCCATGCCGTCATGGTGAGAGGCGCTGTTCCTCCAGCACGGTGACACAGCGGGCGAGCAGCCCGGTCAGGGTGTCGCGCTCCTCGGCGGTGAACTCGTCGGCCAGAGCGCGCTCGACGCGTACGGCACGGGCGTCGGCGTCGGCGAGGACGGCGTGGCCCTCGTCCGTGAGGCGGGTCTCCAGGACGTTCCTGTGCCACTCGTGCGCGGTGCGGGCGATGAGGTCGCGGTCCTGGAGGTTCTTCAGGACCGTGTTCATCGTGGGCGGGGTGACCCCGCACAGCCGGGCCAGGGCAGCCGCCGAGATGCCGGGGTTGTCGGCGAGGTGGAGCAGGGCGCCGTACTGCGCGACCGTCAGGCCCGCCGGCTTCAGGACCGCGGTCTTGGTCGCGTTGAGGGCCTGCTCGGCCCGCTTGAGGTGGGAGCCGAGGCGCTCGGAGGCGGGCATGGAGGTCACCCGGCCCACATTAATGCCTTGGCAGTGATTAGAGTTCTAATCTAGATTCGCACCTGTCATGCAATGAGCAGCCGAACCGAGAGGCACTGCCGTGTCCCGTTCGATCCACCGCCGTACCTTCCTGACCGGCACGGCCGCCGCCCTGGCCGTCGCCGCCACCGCCCCCCTGGCAAGCGCGGCCACCGGCCCCCGCATCGCCACGGCCTTCACCCTCCCCGGCGACCGCGCCTACCCGGAAGGCATCGCCCTCGACGCAGGGACGGGGGACGCGTACGTCGGCTCGTACACGACCGGCGCCGTCTACCGCGCCGCCGCCGGAAGCCGCACGGCGGAGGTCTTCCTCCCGACGGGCACGGACGGCCGTACGACGGCGAACGGGCTGAAGGTCGACCGGGCGGGCCGCCTGTGGGTCATCGACTCGACCGCCGGGATCGACGTCTACGACCTGCGCGACCGCTCTCTCGTCGCCCGCTTCGAGGTCCCGGCAGGCGACCCGCGCTTCGTGAACGACCTCGTGATCACCGCAGACGGCACGGCCTACGCCACCGACAGCGTGCGGCCGGTGGTCTACCGCGTCACCCCGGACGAGGTGACCCGCGCCCGCGGCGGCCGCGCACCGCTCACCGCGCACTACGACCTGACCGGCGCCCTGCCCCCGTCCTCGTCCGGCGCATACGCCCTCAACGGCATCGCCGCGGACCCCACCGGAGCCCTGCTGTTCGTCGTCGACATGACGGGCGGCGGCCTCTACCGCGTACACACCGCCACCGGCTCCATACGCCAAGTCACCCTGTACGGCGGCGACTTGACCCACGGCGACGGCCTGGAACTGCGCCACCGCACCCTGTGGGCCGCGCACAACGCCAGCAACACCCTCACCCGCTGGCACCTGTCCCCGACCGGCACCACGGCCCGCCTCCACAGCCGCCTGACCGACCCCGCACTCCAGATCCCGACCACCCTGGCCCACACCCCCCAGGGCCTCCTGGTCGTCCGCTCCCAGTTCGACAAGGGCGGCCCCATGGGCCCGGGCACACCGGAGACGCCGTTCACGGTGGCGCGGGTGACGGGGCTCTGACGCGGGTCGCACCGTCGACGATCTCGCAGCCCGGGCCTCGCCGAGTCGCTACGGTTGAGCCATGGCCGCACTGCCCGACTGGATGCGCCCGCCGCGCGCGGAAGGCTGGTTCGCGGAGGACCTGGACCGCCTCCCCGAGGCACCTCGCCACACCGAGCTGATCGACGGAGCTCTTGTCTTCATGATGTCGCCCCAGCGGGCCTGGCATGGCCGCCTCGTCACATCCCTCACCACAACGCTCATGGCCACCGCACCTCCCGGCTTCGAGATCGAACGGGAGATGACGATCCGCCTCGACGAGCGCAACCGCCCAGAGCCGAATCTGCTCGTGACGACCGCCCCCTACGACCCGGACCGCACGTGGTACGCGCCCGAGGAGGTCCGGCTCGTCATCGAGGTCGTCTCACCTGAGTCCGCGCACCGGGACCGCACGGTGAAGCTGCGCAAGTACGCCGAGGCCAAGATCCCGCACTACTGGTGCATCGAGGAAGAGGACCGCGCTCCTGTCGTGCACGTCTACGAACTCGACGAACCGACGGGCACCTACGCACCCGCCGGCATCTTCCGGGGCACCTTGCAGCGCCCGGTGCCCTTCGAGATCAGCCTCGACCTGGACAAGCTGATCCCGCCGCGGAGCAGGTGAGCACAGGAACACGGAAGGGGTCGGGCTCAGCAGGGCCCGACCCCTTTCGACCTGGGCGGTCACACGTTGAAGCGGAATGCCTGAGCCCCAGCCCTGACCTGCGGCGGAGCCGCACGCAACGCCCTGACCAGGCATTTCCCCGTTGGCGCGCGTTGGGTACCGACGGTCGCTTACGGGTGTCCTGCGGACTCTTTGCGGACCGCTCCCAGCCGCGCCCGCTCCTCCTCGACGATCTGGCGGGCCATCGCCGTGTCCGAAACGTCGACCGCGTCTGACGTCGACCTCGGCGACACGCACTGCGGCGTGCGTACGCGTCGAACAGTCGGGTCTTGTTCTTGAGCATCTCCACCATCCGCTCGTCCACCCTGCGGGTGGTGAGCAGCCGGACACCCGGACCGAACGTCCGACCCTCGGTGACCTCCTTCAACCGGGCCACTGGGATGGCGTCCAGCACCGGTTCCGCCGGCCGTATCGCAGATCGGCTCCAGCGCCGCCCGAGCCGCCACGACAGCCCGCTCGTGGTCACCGGCCACCGCCTGCGCCGCCTCGTACAGCCACCCTCCCTCGGCAACCGCCTCCCGCTCGCTGCGCCCCATCCCGCCCCGGCCTCTCTCGCTATGTCCCCGCGTACTGCCACCGCCGACCCCCCGGCACCGACCGGGGCCCGAAGGCGTTGTGTACACATGGCACACTCGGTACCCTTGAGGCATGACTCAGCCGCTGCCCATAGAGTCCATCCGCGACGTACGCGCCCACTTGGCCGAGGTCGTCGAACGGGCCGACCGCGACGACGTGCCCACTGTCATCACCCGTCGCGGCAAGCAGGTCGCCGCCGTGGTCTCGATCGAGGTGCTGCGCAAGTACCAGGAGTGGGAAGAGCGCGAGATCAACCGCATCATCGACGAGCGCATGGCGAGCACGGCCGCCGGCGTCCCGATCGAGGACGTGATGAGGGAGACGCTGGCACGCAGTGAGTGACTACCGCACGGTATTCCGGCCCGAGGCCCAGGCCGAGCTGCGCAAGATCCCGCGTGACATGGCGCTTCGCATCCTGGCCAAACTGACAGAGCTGGAGAGCGACCCCTTCGGCTTCAACACCACCGGACTCGTATCCCAGCCGGAGCGCCGCCGCCTACGGGTCGGCGACTACCGTGTCGTCTACACGATCGACAACGGGGAGCTGGTGGTGTGGGTCGTACACGTCGGACACCGCTCCACGGTCTACGACACGCAGCCGCTCCAGGTTCTGCGGACCACGGCGGACAGCACAACGGCCTGACCCGCTTTCTCGCAGGTCAGGCCGTTTTTCCACGTCCCATCAGACGTTGAAGCGGAACGTCGAGCGCAGAGCTGCGACCTGCGGAAACGTCGTTTCGGAGGGGCCTTTCCCAGCACCGTCCCAGCACGGGCAGTCAGTAGCGGTACCGAGCCGCGAGGATGATGATCTCCTTGTCCGTCACCAGGTAGACGAGGCGGTGCTCGTCGTCTATCCGCCGCGACCACGCGCCAGGCAGGTGGTACTTCAAAGGTTCGGGCTTGCCGATCCCCGAGAACGGGTCACGCCCGACGTCCTCGATGAGCTTGTTGATCCGGGCGAGCATCTTGCGGTCGTTCTTGAGCCAGGATGTGTAGTCCTCCCAGCCCTGATCCTCGAAGACAAGCCTCACGCGACACCCACACCCGGGTCCGCCGAGTCCGGATCGATCAGCTCGCGCTCCGACACGTTGATGTTTGCCAGCGCGTTCTCGTACGCCTTGAGCAGCCGGCGAGCGTTCGCCGGAGAGCGCAGCAGGTACGAGCCCTCACGCAGCGCCGCGTAGTCCTCGGCCGAGACAAGCACGGCGTTGCCGTGCTTCGAGACGATCTCGATGGCCTCGTGGTTCTCGTTGACCTTCTTGATCAGTGGGAAGAGCGCCTTGCGGGCTTCACTCGCAGTTATCGACACGACCTGACACCTTCCACCTAGTGGTACCTAATAACGTACCACTAA
>NZ_KQ948038.1 GCF_001513965.1 Streptomyces cellostaticus
ATCTAGTCCGGTCTAGTCCGGCCGGGGAGCTTTGATGCCGTGCACGCGTGCGTACTCCGTGGCCAGCCAGGGGCCGAGGTCGTCCACGTACGAGCGCAGGACGTCCGGGGTGCCGACGGGCTCGTAGCCGTACTCCGCCGCCCTGCGCAGCTGTGCGGCCCGCTGCGGGTAGAACGTGCCGAACGCCTCGGCCATCTCCCGCAGGTCGCTGGTCCAGCCGTTCCAGCGGGGCATGACGAGGGTGAAGCCGGTGCGCACGAGGTGCCGGGACATGAAGCGCACCAGGGGCCGCAGGGCCGCCTCCGAGTCCCCGGCGGCGGCGATCCGCTCGCGCCAGCGGGGGAGCCAGAGGGCGAGGTCGCCGTTGGTCTCACGGGCGAGCAGGGAGTCGGGGCGGTAGCGGGGCAGGTACTCGGCGAGGTCGTCGCCGAGCAGCGGCGTGCACAGGCAGGCGACGAACCAGCCCAGGTCGTACCTCTCCAGGTCGCTCAGCAGCCGCGCCCGGCCGTACAGCAGCGTGCCGACGCCGTCGATCTGCCGGAACTCCTGGTCGAGGGAGTCCCCGAGCGCGCGCACGGCCTCCCGGTCGGCGTCGGCCGGCTCCTCGCGCAGGGCGACCAGCAGATCCAGGTCGCTGCGCCCCACGCGCGCGGTGCCGCGCGGAATCGACCCGTAGAGGTAGGCACTGTGCAGCCGCCTGCCGAAGGCGTCCAGCAGCCGGTCGCGCGCGGTGGCCACGACCGGGCGGAACGCGTGCGGCACGCGCGCGAGGGAGCCTTCACGCCTGATGAAGCCCTGGGCGTCGAGACCTTTGGGGGGAACGGTTCCGGCCATGGCGCCACTGTGCCGGGTCAGGAGCGCCGGCACAGGTGATTTACGACGGGGCTACGGCACCGTGTGCGCCCGGGACGGCAGCCCCCGGGGTCGGCCTCAGCGCGACCGCTTCGCCAGCCTCTCGACGTCCAGCAGGATCACGGCCCGCGCCTCCAGGCGGAGCCACCCGCGCTGGGCGAAGTCCGCCAGCGCCTTGTTCACGGTCTCGCGCGAGGCGCCGACCAGCTGGGCCAGCTCCTCCTGCGTGAGGTCGTGCACGACGTGGATGCCCTCTTCGGACTGCACGCCGAAGCGGCGGGAGAGGTCCAGCAAGGCGCGCGCCACCCGGCCGGGGACGTCGGAGAAGACCAGGTCGGACATGGCGTCGTTGGTCTTGCGGAGCCGACGGGCGACGGCGCGCAGCAGCGCGGTGGCCACCTCGGGGCGGGCGTTCAGCCAGGGCTGGAGGTCGCCGTGCCCCAGGCCCAGCAGCTTGACCTCGGTCAGCGCGGTGGCGGTCGCCGTGCGCGGGCCCGGGTCGAAGAGGGACAGCTCGCCGATGAGCTCGCCGGGGCCCACCACGGCCAGCATGTTCTCGCGGCCGTCGGGTGAGGTGCGGTGGAGCTTGACCTTGCCCTCGGTGACGACGTAGAGCCGGTCGCCCGGGTCGCCCTCGTGGAACAGGGAGTCGCCACGTGCGAGGGTCACCTCACTCATGGAGGCGCGCAGTTCCGCGGACTGCTCGTCGTCGAGAGCCGCGAAGAGCGGGTTGCGCCGCAGAACGTCGTCCACGAGTTCTCTCCTTGTCGACCTGCTCAGGGGATCTTGCTCCCCCGTGTGCCAGGGGACCGTGTTCCCCATTTTGCCGGACGGTCCAAACAGTGTGATCTGTCACAAGGATGCCGCACGGGTGTCCCGAGGTAAGCGGCAGGGGTCCAATCGGGGGCTGATCTTCCGGGTCCGGGGCGGATGTCGGTGCCGGGCTTTAGGCTGGCCGGGTGTCCAAATCGCCGGTGAGAGCACGGGACAAGGGGGCTGGGCGGGTGGTTGTACGACGTGATTCCGCTGTGGGCGAACAGGTCCTCGGCGGTAATAGGAAAACAGGCAAAACAGCTAAAAAGGTTGCTCCTGCCAAGAAGGTTACGCCTGCCGAGAAGACCGTGTCCGCCAAAAAGGCCGCCCCGGCCAAAAAGGCCGTTGCCAAGAAGGTCGCAGCCAAGAAGGCCGTCGCCGGGAAGGCCGTCGCCAAGAAGGCAGCGCCCGCCGAGAAGATCGCCGTGAAGCCCCCGGCGAACGAGTCCCGCACCGCCCTGGTCCGCCGCGCCCGGCGCATCAACCGCGAACTCGCCGAGGTCTACCCGTACGCCCACCCCGAGCTGGACTTCGAGAACCCCTTCCAGTTGGTGGTCGCCACGGTGCTCTCGGCCCAGACCACCGACCTGCGCGTCAACCAGACGACCCCGGCGCTCTTCGCCAAGTACCCCACCCCCGAGGACCTCGCCGCCGCCAACCCGGAGGAGGTCGAGGAGATCCTGCGCCCCTGCGGCTTCTTCCGGGCGAAGACGAGGTCGGTGATAGGGCTCTCCAAGGCCCTCGCCGAGGACTTCGGCGGCGAGGTGCCGGGCCGCCTGGAGGACCTCGTCAAGCTGCCCGGCGTCGGCCGCAAGACCGCGTTCGTCGTGCTCGGCAACGCCTTCGGGCGGCCCGGGATCACCGTGGACACCCACTTCCAGCGGCTGGTCCGGCGCTGGCAGTGGACCGGCGAGACCGACCCCGACAAGATCGAGGCGGCCGTCGGCGCACTGTTCCCCAAGAGCGACTGGACCGACCTGTCCCACCACGTGATCTGGCACGGCCGCCGTATCTGCCACGCCCGCAAGCCCGCCTGCGGAGCCTGCCCCATCGCCCCGCTCTGCCCGGCCTACGGCGAGGGCGAGACCGACCCGGAGAAGGCGAAGAAGCTCCTGAAGTACGAGAAGGGCGGCTTCCCGGGCCAGCGCCTGAAGCCCCCGCAGGCCTACCTCGACGCAGGCGGCAGGCCGGCGCCGCCGCTGGGGGCCGGATGACGGAACGATCTCCATGCCCTCGGGCGTTGAACACGGCAGGACGGGGGTGGCGATGACGTACACGCACGACACGCACGACGGCCCGGTGGCGCTGCGCAAGGAGGGCCTGCCGGGCTGGCTGGACCCCGTGGTGCGGGCGGCGGAGACGGTCGAGCCGCTCCAGCTCAGCCGCTTCCTGCCGCCCGAGAACGGCTCGGGGCGCCAGTCGGCCGTGCTGATCCTGTTCGGCGAGGGCGAGCGCGGCCCCGAGCTGCTGCTCATGGAGCGCTCCGGCTCCCTGCGCTCCCATGCCGGCCAGCCGTCCTTCCCCGGCGGCGCCCTCGACCCCGAGGACGGTGACCCGAAGACCGAGGGACCGCTCAGAGCCGCCTTGCGCGAGGCCGAGGAGGAGACCGGGCTCGACCCGGCCGGCGTCCAGCTCTTCGGCGTCCTGCCCGCCCTCTACATCCCGGTCAGCGGCTTCGTCGTCACGCCCGTGCTCGGCTGGTGGCGCAAGCCCAGCCCGGTCGGCGTCGTCGATCCGAACGAGACCGCCCGCGTTTTCACGGTCCCCGTGGCGGATCTCACGGACCCCGTCAACCGCGCCACCGCCGTCCACCCCAGCGGCCACCGAGGTCCGGCATTCCTGGTCGAATCGGCCCTGGTCTGGGGCTTCACGGCCGGAGTGATCGACCGCCTGCTGCACTACGCGGGCTGGGAGCGCCCCTGGGACAGGGAGAAGCAGGTCCCGCTCGACTGGCGGTCATGACAGGGTGTCGTCCGTGCTGTGTTTTTCCGGGTGCTGTGAGCTGTGTTCTTCCGGGTCCTGTGACAGGGTCGGCTTCGCCGCGGAGCCCCGGACCCCCGGCCGAGCTGCTGGGACCGGAGTGAATAGGCGAGGCCTGAAGCGGTGAATGTGCTGGACATCCTGTTGCTGGTGGCGGCCGTGTGGTTCGCGGTCGTGGGCTACCGCCAGGGCTTCGTCGTCGGCATCCTGTCGGTGATCGGGTTCCTCGGCGGCGGTCTCGTGGCCGTGTACACGCTGCCCGTCATCTGGGACGCCGTGACCGACAACGCGGAGGTCGGCACCACCGCAGCCGTCGTCGCCGTGGTCGTCGTCATTGTCTGCGCCTCCATCGGCCAGGCCCTGACCACCCACCTCGGCAACAAGCTGCGCCGCTACATCACCTGGTCCCCGGCCCGCGCCCTGGACGCCACCGGCGGCGCCCTGGTCAACGTCGTCGCGATGCTGCTCGTCGCCTGGCTGATCGGCTCCGCCCTCGCCGGTACCACCCTGCCGACGCTCGGCAAGGAGGTCCGCGGTTCCAAGGTGCTCCTCGGTGTCTCCCGGGCGCTGCCCGCGCAGGCCAACACCTGGTTCGCCGACTTCTCCTCCGTCCTCGCGCAGAACGGCTTCCCGCAGGTCTTCAGCCCCTTCGCCAACGAGCCGATCACCGACGTCCGGCCGCCCGACCCGGCCCTGGCGCGCAGCCCGGTCGCCACCCGTGCCCAGCGGTCCATCGTCAAGGTCACCGGCACCGCCCAGAGCTGCGGCAAGGTCCTGGAAGGCACCGGTTTCGTCTTCGCCGAGCGCCGCGTCATGACCAATGCGCACGTCGTCGGAGGCGTCGACGCGCCCTCCGTGCAGATCGGCGGGGAGGGCCGCAGGTACGCCGCCAAGGTCGTCCTGTACGACTGGAAGCGCGACATCGCCGTCCTCGACGTACCGGCCCTGAAGGCGAATGCCCTCCGGTTCTCCACCCGGGACGCGGCCGGCGGTGACGGCGCGATCGTCGCGGGCTTCCCGGAGAACGGCTCGTACGACGTCCGCGCCGCGCGCGTGCGCGGGCGCATCACGGCCAACGGCCCGGACATCTACCACCGGGGCACGGTCCGCCGCGACGTCTACTCCCTGTACGCGACGGTCCGTCAGGGCAACTCCGGCGGCCCGCTGCTCACGCCCGAGGGCAAGGTCTACGGCGTGGTGTTCGCCAAGTCCCTCGACGACGCCGACACCGGCTACGCCCTCACGGCGGACGAGATCCAGCAGGACATCGCCCGCGGGCGTACGGCGAACGAGCAGGTGGGCACGGACAGCTGCGCCCTGTGATCCTCGGGGAGGGGGCTCAGCCGCGCGGGTGACGCAGGCGTACGGAGACCCAGCGGGCCCGGCGGCGCAGAATGCGCGGAATCCCCACCCTCAGCTCCGCCCCCGCCAGTTGCGGGGCGCCTCGCTGCGAGGAGCCCGGCCCGGCTGCGGAACGGCGGTTGCGGGGTGCGTCACTGTAGTCGTGCGTCCAGCCCATACCCCGACGTGTGCCCCTGCCCCAAGGTCGATAACCGCCTGCGCGCCCCCCAATTGGCCTATGCGGCAGGCATGTGGCCGTTCGGGGAACAAGTGTCCAGGAACCGGATACTCCACGCACCGACCCGGTCACCGATCGGGCTCGGGATCCTTCAGCCAGTTGATCAGCTCGGTGGAGAAAGCCGCCGGATCCTCTTCGTGCGGGAAGTGGCCGAGTCCGTCGAACAGGCGCCAGCGGTACGGGGCTTCGACGTACTCGCCCGAGCCGGCCGCGCTGCGCGTGCGCGTCACCGGGTCCAGTGAGCCGTGCAGATGCAGCGTGGGCACCCGCACCGGCCGCTTCATCCTGCGGTTGAACTGGATGCCGTCGGGGCGGGCCAGCGAGCGCACCAGCCAGCGGTACGGCTCGATCGCACAATGCGCGGTGGACGGGATGCACATGGCCCGCTGGTACGTCTCCACGTCCTTGTCCTCCGGCAGCCGCGGCCCGGACCACTCCCGGATCAGCCGGCCCACCAGCGCGCCGTCGTGGGCGGTCAGCTGCCGCTCGGGGATCCACGGCCGCTGGAACCCCCAGATGTAGGAGCTGGCGGCCGTCTGCCGGGCGTCCCGCAGCATCGCGGAGCGCCAGCGCCGGGGGTGCGGCATCGAGACGACCGCGAGCCGTCGTACGAGCTTGGGCCGCATCGCCGCGGCCGTCCACGCCAGATAGCCGCCCAGGTCGTGGCCGACCAGCGCGGCGTCCGGCTCGCCGAGCGAGCGGATCACGCCGGTGACGTCCAGGGCGAGGTTGGCGGGGTCGTACCCGCGCGGGGTGCGGTCGCTGCCGCCGACACCCCGCAGGTCCATGGCCACCGCCCGGTAGCCCGCGTCGGCGAGCGCGACCAGTTGGTGCCGCCACGTCCACCAGAACTGCGGGAAGCCGTGCAGCAGTAGCACCAGGGGGCCGTCGCCCAGCTCGGCGATGTGGAAGCGCGCGCCGTTGGCGGCGACATCCCGGTGCGTCACCTTCTCCCCGTGGGGAAGTTCGATCCGTACGGCCGACGCGGCGGCGGGCTCCGTCATGACGACGAGCGTGCCACAGCCTCGATGGCCTCCGGAGCCCGGTCCTGCGGCAGCTCCGGGCGCGGATGCGGCTTGGCGTTCTGCAGGACGCCCGCCGTCTCCTTCATCGACGCGGCGACCTTCTGCGGGCCCTGGCTCTTCTTGGCCTTCTTGGCGAACGCCACGCCGATCAGCACGAGCAACCCGGCGATCAGCACGTTCGCCGCGAAGGACAGCAGGAAGCAGACGGCCAGGTTCCAGCCGCTCCAGGTGCGAATGCCGTACGCCAGCGCGAAGTTGAGCATCGGAAGGGAGAACACGAGCACCGCGCCGGCCACCGAGAACGCGCCGCCGCTCATCGCGCCGCGCTTCACGTCCTGCTTGAGCTGGGCCTTGGCCAGCGCGATCTCGTCGTGCACCAGCGCCGACAATTCGGTCGTCGCCGAGGCGAACAGCTGGCCGATGCTGCGTTCGGCGCCGACCGGGCTGCCGTCGGGTGCGCTCATCGCGTTCTCCCTCTGAGGTCTTGTCTGCCGTCTAGTTTTGTACCGTCTCGTCAGATCATGCCGGACGACCGTCCTCCTCGCCTGCCCCGCCCGGCACTTCCTGAAGCCCGTGGCGCGCCGCGACGGCCTTCTCGGCGGCGATGCGCCGGTGCTGTGCCGCCTTGTTCTCGTAGATCTTCGCCATCCGCAGGTGGTAGGCGGGGTCGTCCTGCTCGTAGATGTCCGGGATGCCGTCCCGGTCCTCGTCGCGCTCCTCGTCCTCGCACAGCCCGCGGTACCTGGCGTTGCGTATCTTCAGCAGCACCGTCGCACAGAGGGCCGCGATCAGCGATCCGACGAGGACGGCCGCCTTCACCTCGTCGGTCAGCACCGCGTCGCCCTCGAAGGCCAGTTCGCCGATGAGCAGCGAGACGGTGAAGCCGATCCCGGCGAGGGCGGCCACCGCGAAGACGTCGGCCCAGGCGAGGTCCTCGCTGAGCGAGGCGCGGGTGAACCGGGCGGTCAGCCAGGTGCCGCCGAAGATGCCGACCGTCTTGCCGACGACCAGCCCGAGGACCACCCCGAGCGTCTCCGGCTTGGTGAACACGTCCCCGAGCGCCCCGCCGGAGATCGACACACCGGCACTGAACAGCGCGAACAGCGGTACGGCGAGGCCGGCCGACAGCGGCCGCACCAGGTGTTCGATGTGCTCGCCCGGCGAGTGCTCTTCACCCTCGCGGGTGGTGCAGCGCAGCATCAGGCCCATCGCGACGCCGGCGACCGTGGCGTGCACGCCGCTGTTGTACATCAGCGCCCAGATCACGACCGCCAGTGGCACGTACACGTACCAGCCGCGTACACCCCTGCGCAGCAGCAGCCAGAAGATCACCAGTCCGGCGACGGCTCCGCCGAGCGCGGGGAAACTGATCCGGTCGGTGAAGAAGATCGCGATGATCAGGATCGCGAAGAGGTCGTCGACGACCGCGAGGGTCAGCAGGAAGGCACGCAGGGCGCTGGGCAGCGAGGTGCCGATGACCGCGAGGACGGCGAGGGCGAAGGCGATGTCGGTGGCGGTGGGCACCGCCCAGCCCTGTGTGGAGCCGTGGCCGGTGAGGTTGGTGAGGGTGTAGACGAGTGCCGGTACGGCCATGCCGCACAGCGCGGACACCACGGGCAGCGCGGCCGCCCTGGGGTCGCGCAGGTCCCCGGCGACCAGCTCGCGCTTGAGCTCGATGCCGGCGACGAAGAAGAACACGGCGAGGAGGCCGTCGGCGGCCCAGTGGGCCACGGAGAGGTTCAGGCCGAGGGTGTCGGGGCCGAAGTGGAAGTGGCTGACCGACTCGTAGCTGTGGCGCAGCGCGGGGATGTTCGCCCAGATCAGTGCCGCGACCGCCGCGATGAGGAGCAGGACGCCGCCGACGGTCTCGGTGCGCAGCGCATCCGCGACGAACGTCCGCTCGGGCAGGGACAGGCGTCCGAGTGCCTTGCGGGCGGTGCTCGGGATACGGGGCGCGGTGTTGCGGGGCGCGGCCACGGCGGGGACCTCCGGGTCGGTGGGCAGGACGGAGCACTTGCCGACCAGACTTCCCGGCACACCTTGAGGATCGTTTCGCGTTGAGGGCTTTGCTTAGTTTACCTAAAGTTGCCGCGGGATGCATCCGGTGATCCGTACGTTATGCGCGTGATGTGCAAAAGGGGCACCCGGCGTGCTCGCCGCCGGGCGCCCCTAGGCCTGTCCGGCGGATCCTGCCGGAATCGCGGGGCCTGGCACGCACATCTGTGCGCACCAGGCCCCGCTCACCTGCGCTGATGAGGCACCGTTGCCTGGAGCCGGCCTGATCCGCCGGACAGGCCCTCGTGCCGTACGGCCTAGTCCTCGCTCGGCGCCGCCGGGAGCTTGGCCTGGATGAGGTCCATGACCGCGGAGTCGGTCAGCGTGGTGACGTCACCGAGCTGCCGGTTCTCGGCCACGTCCCGCAGGAGCCGGCGCATGATCTTGCCCGAGCGGGTCTTCGGCAGCTCCGCCACCGGCAGGATCCGCTTGGGCTTGGCGATCGGGCCGAGCGTGGTGCCGACGTGGTCGCGCAGCTCGCCGACCAGCTTGTCGTCCTCGGACGCCGTACCGCGCAGGATGACGAAGGCGACGATGGCCTGGCCGGTGGTCTCGTCGGCGGCACCGACGACGGCCGCCTCGGCGACCGACGGGTGCGAGACGAGCGCCGACTCCACCTCAGTGGTGGAGATGTTGTGCCCGGACACCAGCATCACGTCGTCCACCCGGCCCAACAGCCAGATGTCCCCGTCCTCGTCCTTCTTCGCGCCGTCACCGGCGAAGTACTTGCCCTCGAACCGCGACCAGTAGGTGTCGAGGAACCGCTGGTCGTCGCCCCAGATGGTGCGCAGCATCGACGGCCACGGCTCGGTGAGGACCAGGTAGCCGCCGCCCCCGTTGGGCACCTCGTTCGCCTCGTCGTCGACGACGGTCGCGGCGATGCCGGGCAGCGGGCGCTGCGCCGATCCGGGCTTGGCCTCGGTCACCCCGGGCAGCGGCGAGATCATCATCGCGCCGGTCTCGGTCTGCCACCAGGTGTCCACGACCGGCGTCCGGTCGGCGCCGATGTGCTTGCGGTACCAGACCCACGCCTCGGGGTTGATCGGCTCGCCCACGGAGCCGAGGATCCGCAGGGAGGACAGGTCGAACTGCGCGGGGATGTCGTCGCCCCACTTCATGAACGTACGGATCGCGGTCGGCGCGGTGTAGAGGATCGTGACCCGGTACTTCTCCACGATCTCCCAGAACCGGCCCTGGTGCGGGGTGTCCGGCGTGCCCTCGTACATGACCTGCGTCGCGCCGTTGGCCAGCGGCCCGTACACGATGTAGGAGTGCCCGGTGACCCAGCCGACGTCCGCCGTGCACCAGAAGACGTCCGTCTCCGGCTTGAGGTCGAACACCGCCCAGTGCGTGTACGCCGCCTGCGTGAGGTAGCCGCCGGAGGTGTGCAGGATGCCCTTCGGCTTCCCCGTCGTACCGGAGGTGTAGAGGATGAACAGCGGGTGCTCCGCCTCGAACGCCTCCGGGGTGTGCTCGGCGGACTGCCGCTCCACCAGCTCGTGCCACCAGACGTCCCGCTCGTCGTTCCAGGCCACGTCCTGCCCGGTGCGGCGCACCACCAGCACGTGCTCGACGTTGTCCACGCGCGCGATCGCGTCGTCCACGGCCGGCTTCAGCGCGGACGGCTTGCCGCGCCGGTAGCCGCCGTCGGAGGTGATGACGACCTTGGCGTCCGCGTCCTGGATGCGGGTGGCGAGCGCGTCCGCCGAGAAGCCGCCGAAGACCACGGAGTGGGCGGCGCCGATACGGGCCGAGGCCAGCATCGCGATCGCCGTCTCAGGGATCATCGGCATGTAGATGGCGACCCGGTCGCCCTTGCGGACCCCCAGTTCCAGCAGGGCGTTGGCCGCCTTGGAGACCTCGTCCTTCAGCTCCGCGTAGGTGATCGCTCGACTGTCGCCGGGCTCACCCTCGAAGTGGATGGCGACCCGGTCCCCGAGGCCCGCCTCGACATGCCGGTCCACGCAGTTGTACGCGACGTTCAGCTCGCCGTCCTTGAACCACTTCGCGAACGGCGGGTTCGACCAGTCCAGTGTCTCCGACGGTTCCTTGGCCCAGGTCAGCCGACGGGCCTGCTCGGCCCAGAAGCCGAGCCTGTCAGCCTTGGCCTGTTCGTACGCCTCGGCCGTGACGTTGGCGTTCGCGGCCAGGTCAGCCGGCGGCGCGAAGCGTCGCTCCTCCTTCAAGAGGTTGGCCAGGCTTTCGTTGCTCACGACATCTCCCTTTCCCAGGGTGTCCGTTGTGTCCCAGGCCACAGCTCATCAGACGCGGGGGGCCGATGACAAGGGTCGACGGCGAAATTGGTTTAGACCTGTCTGGGATGGGTCGCTCATGCAGGACTGCGTTCCTCGTGCGCTCCTCTCATATCGTCTCTCACGCCCTCGAACACCGGGCCGTCTGCCGTGCCGCCCAGCAGGTAGGCCTGCGCCTCGCCGACGTGGAAGTACATCCCGTGCAGCTCCAGCGCGCCGGCCGCCAGGGCCCGCGCGACCGGGGCGTGCGCCCGCAGGTGCTCCAGTTGCTGGACCACGTTGGTCAGGCACAGCTGCTCCACCGCGTCGGCAGGTGCCCGCCCGGCCAGCCGGGGCCACGTGTGCCGGTCGCCGGTCATCCGCTCCAGGCTCGGCAGCCCGTGCCTGAGCCACCGCCCCAGCGGCGTCGCCGCACCCCCGGGCTCGGCGGTCGACAGCGCCTGCATCGCCCCGCACCCGGAGTGCCCGCACACCGTGATGGACCGCACCCTGAGCACCTCCACCGCGTATTCGATGGCGGCTGCCACCGAATCGTCGCCGTGCTCCTTGCCCGGCGGCGGCACCAGGTTGCCGATGTTGCGGACGACGAACAGGTCGCCGGGACCACTGGAGGTGATCATCGATGTGACGAGCCGGGAGTCGGCACAGGTCAGGAAGAGCTGCGAGGGCCGCTGCCCTTCCCGCGCCAGCCGCGCCAGCTCCTCCCGCACCAGCGGGGCGGTGTTCCGCTGGAACGAGCTGATGCCACGGGCGAGTTCATGGGCGACAGGTGCGACGGCTGTGTCCGGGAAGCAGGTCTGGTGGTTGCGCCAGGGCGTCCAGGGACGGCAGCGGCACACGGCGGAGGGGGCCGGATCGGCGGTCCGGACTCCGCTGCGCCGGCCCGTCAGCTCGGCGGAACCGCCCCGCGCGGTGTGGGCGCTCTGCCAGTCCTGCAGTGACTCGTACGCCGCGTGGTCCATGAACGACCCGTCCAACTCCACGACGGCGTAGGCGCCTTGGGGTACGAGATGCAGGGCTCTGCTGAGCCGAGGCACCGCGAGGAACGTCAACTGGCCGCGTACATGTACGTGATGGACTCCTTCCTTCTCTTCGTGCGTGATGCGGGTGCGGGCGAGGCGGCGCAGGGCGAGGGCGACCGCCACGGCGACCCCGAGGGCCACGCCCTCCAGGACGCCGAGGAACACCACGCCGAGTGTGGTGGCGGCGTACACCAGCACTTCACGGTGGCGGGTCACCGTGCGGATGTGGTGCAGGGACACCATCTTGATGCCGACGGCCATCACGAGGGCGGCGAGCGAGGCGAGCGGGATCCGCTCCAGGAGCGGGACCATCAGCAGCGCGGCGACTACTACGAAAACGCCGTGCAGCATCGTGGAGTTCCGGCTCACGGCACCGGAATTCACATTCGCCGAACTCCGCACGGCCACTCCCGCGACCGGCAGTCCGCCGAGTGTTCCGGAGACGATGTTGGCGGCGCCCTGACCGAGCAGCTCGCGGTCCAGGTCCGAGCGGCCGATGGGGGCCCCGGGCCCGGGCCGGGCGGCGACCAGCTTGTCCACGGCGACCGCGCCGAGCAGCGACTGCACGCTGCACACCAGCGTGGTGGTGAGCACGGCGGCGGCGATGCCGAGCACCGGCCCCTCGGGCAGCGAGGCCAGGG
Organism: Streptomyces cellostaticus; assembly: GCF_001513965.1. GTDB lineage: Bacteria > Actinomycetota > Actinomycetes > Streptomycetales > Streptomycetaceae > Streptomyces > Streptomyces cellostaticus. Next base: position 12,220 of record NZ_KQ948038.1, read on the forward strand.
CGTGGCTGTGCCAGGACGGCAGGTCGACCCGGGGCAGGGTCAGCGCGGTCAGCGCGGCGGTGGCGGTGGCCCCGGCGACGGCGACCAGGGCGGCCGGGATCCTGCGTGTGAGGCGTCCGGCACGGCCGGGGATGCGCGGCCAGGCCAGCAGCAGGGTCAGGGTCAGCGCGCTCATCGACACGGCGGCCGGGTGCAGGTGGGCCAACTGGGCGGGCAGGGCGTGCAGGTTGGCGAGGACGGAACTGTCCGGGCTGCCGCCGAGGACGATGTGCAGCTGGGCGACGGCGATGGTGACGCCGATACCGGCGAGCGTGCCGTGCACCACGGCGGGGCTGACGGCGAGCGCACCGCTGGCCACGCGCAGGCCGCCGAGGCCTAGTTGGGCGAGCCCGGCGAGGACGGTGATGCCGCACGTGGCCTGCCAGCCGTAGTGGTGGATCAGGTCGGCGGTGACCACCGTGAGTCCGGCGGCGGGGCCGCTGACCTGCAGTGGGCTGCCGCCGAGCCGTCCGGCGACGAGTCCGCCGACGGCGGCGGCGACCAGGCCGGCCTGGAGCGGGGCGCCGGTGGCGAGGGCGATGCCGAGGGACAGGGGCAGGGCGATCAGGAAGACCGCGATGGACGCGGACAGATCGGCGCCCTCGATGCGAAAGGGGCGCCGCGGGGCCGGCGGGGGGCTGTGCGGCGAGTGGGGGTGCTGGGTGCGAGGGGGTGCGCAGGCTGACATGGTCCCGTCTCCTCCGGGCGGCGCGGTCGCGGACTGGGTGGTTCCCCGTCGGGGGCGGGGGCTCGGTCGCGGCCGTGGGGTCACGGCGTGCAGCGGCGGGATGGAATCAACGCTTGGTAAATGAACCGTAATGCAGAGTAAAGGGCATGCATAACTTTTCGGGGCAAATGGAGTAATCGTTCACCCCTCTTGGCGAAGCAGTCATTTCATCGGCTTGTCGTATTAATTCCTTCTCGGTCCCGTGCGACCTTGGCGGCGCTGTCGGTACAACCCGGCATATCGCCAGAAAACGCCCTCGTCAGCGTTTGCCTGAGAGAAGGAAGAAGGTGAGCGGAACATGGCCGCCACCCAGAGGATCGCCGCCGGCACCATGGCCGCCGCGGCCTGTGCCGCGTCGCTCGCCGGTTGCGCGACCGGCTCCGGCGGAACGGAGGAAGGGCCGTCCGGGCCGCAGAAGGGGGCACCGGCACCCAACAGCGTGCTTCGTCTGATCGGCGACGGGTCCACCGCCTACACCGGCGCGCAGCCGCATCTGCCCAGCCCCGAGCGGCTGAAGCCAGGTCAGAAGCCCCCGCAGTTCGTGGTGTTCTCCTGGGACGGCGCGGGCGAGGACAGCCAGAAGCTGTTCTCTCACTTCCGCAAGGTCTCCAAGGAGAACAACGCGACGATGACGTACTTCCTCAGCGGTGTGTACGTGCTGCCGGAGGAGAAGCGCGACCTCTACCGGCCGCCCCAGCACTCGCCGGGCAGCTCGGAGATCGGCTTCAACGACGAGCAGGGCATCGCCGACACCCTCAAGCAGGTGCGGCTGGCCTGGCTGGAGGGCAACGAGATCGGCACCCACTTCAACGGCCACTTCTGCGGCACCGACGGCGGGGTCGGCGAGTGGTCGGTCAAGGAGTGGAAGAGCGAGATCGCCCAGGCCAAGGAGTTCGTGAAGTCCTGGAGGACGAACACCGAGATGAAGAAGGCGGCCCCGCTGCCCTTCGACTACGACAAGGAGCTGATCGGCGCCCGGACCCCCTGCCTGGAAGGGCAGAAGAACTTCATGAAGGCGGCCCGCCAACTGGGCTTCCGCTACGACTCCAGCGGAGTCAACGACCAGGTCTGGCCCAAGAAGAAGCAGGGCCTGTGGGACGTGTCGATGCAGTTGGTGCCCTTCCCCGGGCACACCTATGAGCAGCTGACCATGGACTACAACTTCATGATCAACCAGTCGGGCACCCAGACCCAGGGCGACCCCGACAAGTTCGACTACTGGGGCGACCAGATGCGCGACGGCCTGCTCAAGGGCTTCTACCGGGCCTACGACGGCAACCGCGCGCCCCTGATCATCGGCAACCACTTCGAGTCCTGGAACGGCGGCACCTACATGCGTGCCATCGACGAGGTGGTGAAGGAGGTGTGCAACAAGTCCGAGGTGCGCTGTGTCTCCTTCCACCAGCTCGTCGACTGGCTGGATGCCCAGGACCCGCAGACACTGGCGAAGCTGCGGACCCTGGACGTGGGCGAGGCGCCCCGGCAGGGCTGGGCGTCCTTCCTCTCCGGCCGCCCGGCCCCGGCGCCGAAGGGTGTACCCGGGGCACCGGCCGACAAGTAGGAGGTGTCAGACGGGAGTTGCCACGCTTTCGCCCAGCACGAAGTCGGGGTCGACCTGCGCAGCCAGGTCGGCCCCGGTGCGCTCGTTGCCCCACGCCTCGGCGTTCTTCAGGTGGAAGTGCACCATCTGGCGTGTGTAGTGCTCCCAGTCGCGCGCCTCGTACCTGGCGTCGGCGGCGGCCCGCAGGGTGTGCAGGGCACGGGCGTTGGCCTCCTCCAGGAGGTCGAACCGGGGCGGACGGCCCTTTTCCATGGCGCGCACCCAGTCCGAGTGCCCGACCGTCACGAGCAGGTCGTCGCCGGCCTCTGCCCTGAGGAAGTCGATGTCGTCCTGCGCCTGGACCTTGTTGCCGACGACCTTCAGGGCGACGCCGAAGTCGCGGGCGTACTCCTTGTACTGGCGGTAGACGGAGACCCCCTTCCGGGTCGGCTCGGCGACGAGGAACGTCATGTCGAAGCGGGTGAACATGCCGGAGGCGAAGGAGTCCGAACCGGCCGTCATGTCGACAACGACGTACTCGTCGGGGCCGTCGACGAGGTGGTTCAGGAACAGCTCCACCGCTCCCGTCTTGGAGTGGTAGCAGGCGACTCCCAGGTCGGCGTCGGTGAAGGGGCCGGTGACCATCAAACGGGCGGCGCCGCCGTCGAGTTCCACCGGGCGCGCGCAGGCGTCGTACACCGGGTTGGGCTCCCGCACCCGGACCAGCCGCGAACCCTCGCCGGGCGGGGTCGTCTTGATCATCGTGGCGGCTGAGGCGATGCGCGGGTTGGAGCCGCGCAGGTAGTCCTTGATCAGCGACAGCCGTTCGCCCATGGCGGGCACCGCGGCCGCCTCCGGCTCCTCGAGACCGAGCGCCGGGCCGAGGTGCTGGTTGATGTCCGCGTCGATGGCGACCACCGGTCGGCCGGCGGCCACGAGGTGGCGGATGAAGAGGGAGGAGAGCGTGGTCTTGCCGCTGCCACCCTTCCCGACGAAAGCAATTTTCATGTTCACCAAGGGTAGTCAGCTGATAGCTGTATGTGTCAGTCGGAGTGAAGAAGACCACTCCTTCGTGGGGTGGAGGGCTGGGGTGCGTAGGGTCGTACTCATGAGTACGACAGGCGCGACCGCCGATCCGCTCGCGGCCCTGGGTTCGCTGCCCGGTGTGGCCGAGTCCGTGGAGTCCGTGCGCAAGGCCGTGGACCGGGTCTACGGGCATCGAGTCATGCGGCGCCGTAGCAACGAGATCACCTCCGAGGCGGCGCTGCGCGGTGCCCGCGGTTCGGCGGCGCTGTCCGGCGCCGACTGGGCCCTGGAGGAGGTGCGGCGGCGCACCGACTTCAGTGCCGACGCCGAGGCGCGTGTCGTGGGCGCGGCGCTCAGGCTGACGGCCGAGGCGGGGCAGCTGCTGTCCATCTGGCGGCAGTCGCCCCTCAGGGTGCTGGCCCGGCTGCACCTGGTGGCCGCCGCGAGCGACGGCGACGAGGTGGGCCGCCCGCGCCAGGCGGGCGAGCCGGTCGACGAGCCGCTGGTCGAACTGCCGCTGCCGGACGCCAGGGAAGTGTCCGGCCGGCTGGAGGGCCTGGCGGACCTGATCATCGCGGGCACCTCCGCGCCTGCGCTGGTGACGGCCGCCGTGGTGCACGGCGAGCTGCTCGCGCTGCGCCCCTTCACTTCCCGCAACGGCCTGGTCGCGCGCGCGGCCGAGCGGATCGTCCTGATCGGCAGCGGTCTCGACCCCAAGGCGGTGTGCCCGGCCGAGGTGGGCCACGCCGAACTCGGCCGGGCCTCCTACCTCGCCGCGCTGGACGGGTACGTTTCCGGCACCCCGGAAGGCATGGCGGCCTGGATCGCGCACTGCGGCAGGGCGGTCGAGCTGGGTGTGCGCGAGTCCACGGCGGTGTGCGAGGCGCTGCAGCGCGGGGCGGCCTGAGGAAACTCCCCGGACACGGGTTGCGGCGGTACGAGTTCTCGTACCGCCGCTGGCATGTTCACCCGGTTACCAGGCGTCCTCGATATGTCGCCCATCAGGTCGGGGACTTTGCTCGACCTGGTGCGGCTGGCCCGTAATCGACGGGTCGACGTCGCGTGGGTGCCCGATGTTCATGCAAGGTCCGTGGGCCGACTGCGTAGTAGTAGGGGATCCTCTCGGATGTCCTTTTGGTCTCGCGGGCCGTTAAATCCTTTGTACTGCAAGCAGGTAGTAAGCGGAACCCCAGCACGCAGTTCTTTACTTTCAGGATCAAACAGGGGCGAATTGGTCAGGAGGCGAGGCTGCGTCGCCGGCTTGCGTACCAGACGAGGCCCGCGGTGGCGGCCGCCGCTCCTATGGCCGCCATCGCGACGAGCGCCGGGCGGGGCGGTACGGAGAATGCGGGCAGCCGCTGCTTGAGCCGGACCGGCCGGCGGAACTCCAGAATCGGCCACCCGCGCGCGAGTGCTTCACGGCGCAGCGCGCGGTCCGGGTTCACGGCGTGCGGATGCCCGACCGCCTGGAGCATCGGCAGGTCGGTGGCCGAGTCGCTGTAGGCGTAGCAGCGGTCGAGGTCGTACCCCTCGCTCGCGGCCAGGTCCCTGATCGCCTCGGCCTTGGTCGGGCCGTAGGCGTAGTACTCCACCTCCCCGGTGAAGCAGCCGTCCTCGCCGACGACCATGCGCGTGGCCACCACCCGGTCGGCGCCGAGCAGCTCGCCGACCGGCTCGACCACCTCCGCGCCCGAGGTCGACACGATCACGACGTCGCGTCCGGCCGTGTGGTGCTCCTCGATGAGGGAGGCGGCCTCGTCGTAGATGATCGGATCGATCAGGTCGTGCAGGGTCTCGGCGACGATCTCTTTCACCTGCTGGACGTTCCAGCCGCGGCACAGCGCGGACAGGTACTCGCGCATGCGCTCCATCTGGTCGTGGTCCAGGCCGCCCACCAGGAACACGAACTGGGCATATGCGGTACGCAGTGCGGCCCTGCGGTTGATCAGTCCACCCTGGTAGAAGGACTTGCTGAAGGTGAGCGTGCTCGACTTCGCAATGACCGTCTTGTCCAGGTCAAAGAAGGCTGCTGCGCGGGGCAAGGAGTGGTTTTCCACGCCCCTGAGCATAGGCGCCCACCATTCGGCGTAAGGTGGGGCGCGTGGGTTTGCCTGAGAGGGCTCTCGGGTACACCATGGAAGTCACGGATCGTTCGCGACCGTGCTAACCCGGTCCGGCTCCTCCCCCCCCGAGTCGGCCGTGGGGACGACCCCCGCTCTCCCCCCCGGCGGGGGTCGTCGCATGTCCGGGTGGGTTTTCTCCCTTCTTTCCGCGGCCGTGAGGCCGGTGAGCGGCGGCGTGGCCGCCGCTTCTGCATGTCCATGATTCGTTACTCATGGTAATCACTGGATTGCTCTGTGGAAGTCGTACAGGGATCAGCGCAGGGGTCACCGGTATGGGTGACAGCGATATTCACAACCGCTGAGTTGTCCACGGTTTTCGACCAAGATCCACACGATTTCCGGGTTCGCTGCACCGTGATTCCAGCGCGCTCCGACCGCGGCGAGTTCATGGCCGGTTCCGATTGCCGGGGTGCGTATGGCCGGTTCCTATCGGCCGCTCATATGGGGGGCCGGTTGCCGGTTCTCCACGTCTTTGGGAATCGCGTGGCCGCAGGGGCTGCGCGGAAGTCGCAGTCAAGGGGGATCACACGTGGCCGGAACCGTCACCCACGACCCGTCGCCCGCCACCGGAGGCAGGCCGGGACGGCCGCTCATCGTCACCGAGGACGCCGAACTCCTCGACGATCTGCTGCGCCTGTGCGCGGCCGCGGGCGCCACACCAGAGGTCCATCACGGCGTTCCCGACCACGGCGGTGGCTGGGAAGCTGCCCCGCTCGTCCTCGTCGGCGACGACGCCGCCCGCCGGGTGCACGGAGCCGCGCGCCGGCGCGGCGTGGTGCTGGTCGGCCGCGACCAGGACGACTCAGGGGTGTGGAAAAGGGCCGTCCAGATCGGCGCCGACCACGTCCTGATGCTGCCCGACGGCGAGCAGTGGCTGGTCGACCGGATCGCCGACGTCGCCGAGGGCGTCGGCCGCCCGGCCCTCACCGTCGGGATCATCGGGGGCCGGGGCGGGGCCGGTGCGTCCACGCTGGCCTGTGCGCTCGCCGTCACCTCCGCGCGCCAGGGGCTGCGCACGCTCCTCGTGGACGCCGATCCGCTGGGCGGCGGACTCGACGTACTCCTCGGCGGCGAAACGGCCGAGGGGCTGCGCTGGCCCGCCTTCGCCGCCTCGCGCGGCCGGGTCGGCGGCGGCGCCCTGGAGGAGTCGCTGCCCGAACTGCACGCACTGCGGGTGCTCAGCTGGGACCGCGGGGACTGCGTCGGCATTCCGCCCCAGGCCGTACGCGCGGTTCTCGCCGCTGCCCGCCGGCGCGGCGGCACGGTCGTCGTCGACCTCCCGCGCCGCTTGGACGACGGGGTCGCCGAAGCCCTCGCCCAGCTCGACCTGGCAGTGCTCGTCGTCCCGGCCGAACTGCGCGCGGTGGCGGCGGCCGGCCGGGTGGCGTCCGCCGTAGGCATGGTCGTACGGGACCTGCGCGTGGCGGTCCGGGGGCCGTACGCACCCGGCCTCGACGACCGCGAGGTGGCCCGGCTGCTGAGCCTGCCCCTGGCCGGCGAGGTGCCCGTCGAACCGGCGCTGCTGCGCCCGCATCCAGCCCCCGAACCGCCCGGCGCGAGTGGACGCAGTCCCCTGGCCCGCTTCTGCACCACCTTCTGGGAGCAGGCCCTGGTCGAGGCGGGAGGCACACGATGACGCTCCCCGGACTCGACCGGGCCGACGGCGCGGCCCTGCTCGACGGAGTCCGCCGATGGCTGGTGGAGAGCGGCGCCGAACCCACCCCCGCGCGCGTGGCCCAGGCGCTGCGCGAACAGGGCCGGGTGCTGGGTGATGCCGAAGTCCTCGGCGCGGCCGAGCAGCTGCGGTCCGAACTCGTCGGCACCGGCCCCCTGGAGCCGCTGCTGGCCGACCCGGGCGTCACCGACGTCCTCGTGTCGGCCCCGGACCGGGTGTGGGTGGACCGCGGCGGCGGCCTGGAACTGACCCCGGTGACCTTTCCCGACACGGCGGCCGTACGACGCCTCGCGCAGCGGCTGGCCGCCGTGGCCGGACGCCGGCTGGACGACGCACGGCCCTGGGCCGATGCCCGGCTGCCCGACGGAACCCGGCTGCACGCGGTGCTGCCCCCGGTGGCCGTCGGCTGCACATGCCTGTCCCTGCGGGTGGTACGGCCCCGGGCGTTCACCCTCGGGGAACTGGTCCAGGCGGGCACCGTGCCACCCGGCGGGGACCGGATCCTGCGGGCACTGCTGGCGGCCCGGCTGTCCTTCCTCGTCAGCGGCGGCACCGGCAGCGGCAAGACGACCCTGCTGAGCGCCCTGCTCGGCCTGGTCGGATCCGGGGAACGGATCGTGCTCGCCGAGGACTCGGCGGAGCTGAGACCGGAACACCCGCACGTCGTACGGCTGGAGACCCGGCCCGCCAACCAGGAGGGCGCCGGCCTGGTCACCCTGGAGGACCTCGTCCGGCAGGCGCTGCGGATGCGGCCCGACCGGCTGGTCGTCGGCGAGGTGCGCGGCCCCGAGGTGGTGCATCTGCTGGCCGCGCTCAACACCGGCCACGAAGGGGGCTGCGGCACCGTGCACGCCAACGCGGCCGCGGACGTGCCGGCCCGCCTGGAGGCCCTCGGGACGGCGGCCGGGCTCGACCGGGCCGCGCTGCACAGCCAGGTGGCGGCCGCGCTGTCGGTGGTGCTCCACCTCGTACGGGACCGGTCCGGGCGGCGCCGGATCGCCGAAGTGCACGTGCTGGAACGGGACGCCTCGGGGCTGGTGCGGACGGTACCGGCACTGCGCTGGGGTGCGCACGCCTTCGCCCGGGAGCGCGGCTGGGAGCGGCTGTGGGGCCTGCTGCGCGGCGAGTCCGAGAGCGAGAGCAGCGAGAGGCGCGAGAGGAGCGAGAGGGGTGACGGCAGTGAGCACTGACATGTCGATGAGCGCGGCGGCGACCTGCATCGGGGCCGCGGTCTGGCTGCTGGGCGGACGCCACTACGGCGTACGGCGGGCACGGCTGCTGCTCGCGGGCGGCGGAGTGGTGACGGCAGGCCCGCCCTCCTGGGAACAGGTGATGGGGGAACTGAGGCGGCTGCGGGGCCGGTTGGGCGCCGAGTGGTGGTCGCTTGCGGCCGGACTGCTGCTCGCGCTGCTGGGGGCCTCGGTGATTCCGGTCGTCGCGGGGGCGGCCGGGGTGCCGGTGCTGCGCCGGCTGCGGTTGGCCCGTCAGGCCGGACGGGCCCGGGAGCGGCGCGCGGACGCGGTGATCGGCCTGTGCGGAGCGCTCGCCGGAGAGGTGCGTGCGGGACGGCAGCCGGGCGAGGCGCTGCTGCGGGCCGCACGGGACTCCGGCGGGCTGGGGGAGGCACAGGCGGCCGTGGTCGCGGCGGCGCGGTTCGGCGGGGACGTCCCGGGCGCGCTCGCTGTCGCGGCCCGGCAACCGGGCGCCGGGGGCCTGCTGGGCCTCGCCGCCTGCTGGCGGGTGGCTGTGGACCGGGGCGCCGGACTCGCGGCCGGCCTGGAGCGGCTGGACGGGGCCCTGCGTGCCGAGCGGGACCAACGTGCCGATCTGCGCGCCCAGTTGGCGGGTGCCCGGGCGACGGCACTGCTGCTGGCCGCGCTGCCTGCCCTCGGGTTGCTCCTCGGCTCGGCCATGGGCGCCGATCCGCTGCGCGTGCTGCTGCACAGCGGGGCCGGGCTGGGCTGCCTGGTGGCCGGAGCTGTGTTCGAGGGCGCCGGGATGTGGTGGGCGACCCGGATCGTACGGGGAGCTGAGGTGGTATGAACGGGCAAGTCGTCCACAGGCTGGGGATGGCCGTGGCCGCGATGCTCGCCCTGGGCTGGGCGGTGTGGCGGCTGGAGGTGGCCCGGCGGGGGCGCCGGGCGCGGCGCCGGGTGGCCGAGCTGCTGGCCTTGGAGATCGCCCGCCCGGGCCCGTCCTTCGAGGTCACCGGCGCGGTACGGCGGTGGCTGCCCGTGGCCGGGGCCGCGTGCGGTGCGTGGGTGCTGGTCGGCGGGATCGCTGGTGCCGCCGTGGGGCTCGGCGTTGCCGCGGGGCTGTGGCGGTGGCGGCGCCGGCAGGCGGAAGCGGACCCGGCGGAAGAAGTCGACACGGCACTCGCCGCCCGTCAACTCCCGCTCGCGGCCGACCTGCTGGCGGCCTGTATCGCGGCCGGTGCCGGTCCGGTGATCGCCGCGCAGGCCGTGGGGGAGGCCCTCGGCGGACCCGTTGGGGACGCACTGGCGCGGGGCGCGGCCGAGGTGCGGCTCGGTGGCGAACCGGCGGACGCCTGGCGGCGGTTGGCCGCGCTGCCCGGCGCCGGAGCTCTGGCGCGGCTGCTGGAGCGGGCCGGCGAGTCCGGGCTGCCCGCGGCCGGGCCCGTCGCCCGCCTCGCCTCGGACGCGCGCGCGGAGTGGGCACGGGCCGCCACGACCCGGGCGCGCCGGGCGGCCGTGCTGGTCTCCGCCCCGGTGGGGCTGTGCTTCCTGCCTGCGTTCATCGCGATCGGCGTGCTGCCCGTGGTGATCGGGCTGGCGGGCGGCGTGGCGGGAGGGGGTGGGGGCTGACAGGGGCAGCGACGGAACGCACGCGATGACGACAACAGAGCTGGAACGAAAGGAGCTTGGGATGCGCGAGAAGGCAGGAAAGCTGTGGGCGCGACTGCGGGAGCGGTGTCGCCGGGACGCGGGGATGGTGACCTCGGAGTACGCGATGGGGATCATCGCGGCGGTCGGATTCGCGTTGCTGCTCTACGAGGTCGTCACCAGCGGCCAGGTCAAGGCGGAGCTGCAGTCCATCGTGAAGCGAGCCCTCAGTGCGCGGATGTGAGCGAGGGGCGGACCGGGGGTTCGTGACCGCGGAGGCGGCCGTGGTGCTGTCCGTGCTGGTGGCGTTCACCATGGCGCTGGTCTGGGGGCTGCTCGTGGTGGCGGCCCGGATCCAGTGCGTGGACGCTGCCCGCACAGGCGCCCGGGCCGCCGCCCGGCAGGACCCGCCCGACGCGGTGGTGCAGGTGACACGGGACGCGGCCCCGCGCGGAGCGCGGGTGACCGTCGGCCGCGAGGGCGACCAGGTCCGGGTGACGGTGGTGGCCAGAGCCCCGGTCCTGACCGGATTGCCGTTCGAGATCCGGGAAGAGGCCGTGGCGGCTGCGGAGGAGGCCGTGGGATCTGGCTCGGGTACGGCGGCGGAGGGGACTGCAGGATCTGGCTTGGGTACGGCTGGTGACCCGGCCAGGGGGTCTGGTTCCGGTACCGCGGGGGCTGCGAGGCCCGGCTCGGGTGCGGCGCACGGAACGGGGGAGATGGGGCCGTGAAGCGCTGCCTGCGTGACCGTCGGTGCTCGGATCGCGGGTCTGCCACGATCTGGAGCCTCGGGGCGATCGCCGTGCTGTGTCTGGTGTTCGGTGCCGTCCTCGCCCTCGGGCAGGCCGTCGTCGTCCGGCACCGGGCGGCCGGCGGTGCGGATCTGGCGGCGCTCGCGGCGGCGGACCACTGGGCCGAGGGCGGTGCTCGGGCCTGCGCCCGGGCCGACCGGGTGGCGGTGGCCCAGGGGGCGCGGTTGGTGCGGTGCGCGATCGTGGGCGAGACCTCGGACGTGACGGCGGCGTCGGGACGGGGGCCGTTCGCGGCGGAGGTCAGGGCCAGAGCGGGGCCGGCGGGACCGGTCCCGCCCGCGCTCCCGGGTCAGGCACCCGCGCCGCCCTCCCGCTCCTTCTGCGGCTCCTCCTCCGGCTTCTCGTCCGGCGCCCCCCGCAACAGCACCGTGAGGAGTCGTACCGCTCCCCTCTTGTGCAGCGGGTCGTTGCCGTTGCCGCACTTGGGGGACTGGATGCAGGACGGGCAGCCGGCCTCGCACTCGCAGGAGGCGATGGCCTCCCGGGTGGCGGTGAGCCAGGCGCGAGCGGTGCGGAAGGCGCGCTCGGCGAAGCCCGCCCCGCCGGGGTGGCCGTCGTACACGAAGACCGTCGGCAGGAGCGTGTCGGGGTGGAGCGGGACCGAGACGCCGCCGATGTCCCAGCGGTCACAGGTCGCGAAGAGGGGCAGCATGCCGATCGAGGCGTGCTCGGCGGCGTGCAGGGAGCCGCCGAGGATCTCCGGGCCGATCCGGGCCTCGTCCAGCTGGTCCTCGGTGACCGTCCACCACACCGCGCGGGTGCGCAGCGTACGAGGAGGGAGGTCGAGTTTCGTCTCGCCCAGCACTTCGCCCGTGATGAGACGTCTGCGGAGGAAGGAGACCACCTGGTTGGTGACCTCGACCGAGCCGTAGCACAGGCGGCCGGTGCCCCACGGCACCTCGATGTCGGTCTCCAGGACGGAGATGGACGTGGTGTCACGGGCGACCGTCGAGTACGGCGGGTCGGCCTGCTCGACCAGGGCGACCGAGTCCTCCAGGTCGAGGGAGCGCACCAGGTAGGTGCGGCCCTGGTGCAGGTGCACCGCGCCCTCGTGCACCGTCGAGTGCGCGGCGCCCGCGTCGACGGTGCCGAGCAGGCGTCCCGTGCCCTCCTCGACGACCTGCACGGGCCGCCCGCCCGCGCCCCGGATGTCGGTCAGGTCGGCGGCCCGCTCCCGGCGCGTCCAGTGCCAGGCCTTTGTCCGGCGTCGCAGCAGCTTCGCGGCCTCCAGCTGCGGCAGCAGTTCCTCGCAGGCGGGGCCGAAGAGGTCCAGGTCCTCCTCGGTCAGCGGGATCTCCGCGGCGGCGGCGCACAGGTGCGGGGCGAGGACGTAGGGGTTGTCGGGGTCGAGGACCGTCGATTCCACCGGTTGGTCGAACAGGGCCTCGGGATGGTGGACGAGGAAGGTGTCCAGCGGGTCGTCGCGGGCCACCAGCACCGCCAGGGCGCCCTGCCCGGAGCGGCCCGCGCGGCCCGCCTGCTGCCACAGGGACGCGCGCGTGCCCGGGTACCCGGCGATCACCACCGCGTCCAGGCCCGAGACGTCCACGCCCAGCTCCAGGGCCGTCGTGGCGGCAAGGCCGAGCAGCTCGCCGGAGTGCAGGGCACGTTCCAGGGCCCGGCGCTCCTCGGGGAGATAGCCGCCGCGGTAAGCCGCGACACGCCGGACCAGGGAACGGTCGACCTCGGCGAGGCGCTCCTGCGCGATCACCGAGATCAGCTCGGCGCCGCGCCGGGAGCGCACGAAGGCGACCGAGCGGACGCCCTGCACCGTGAGGTCGGTCAGCAGATCGGCGGTCTCGGCGGTGGCGGTACGCCGTACGGGCGCGCCCTTCTCGCCGTGCAGCTCGGTGAGCGGGGGCTCCCACAGGGCGAAGACGAGTTCCCCGCGCGGGGAGGCGTCGTCGGCGACCTCGATCACCGGCAGGCCGGTCAGCCGGCGGGCGGCGACGGCGGGCTCGGCGGCGGTGGCGGAGGCCAGCAGGAACACGGGCGAGGCGCCGTAGCGCGCGCACAGGCGGCGCAGCCGGCGCAGCACCTGGGCGACGTGCGAGCCGAAGACGCCCCGATAGGTGTGGCACTCGTCGATGACGACGTACTTGAGCGACTTCAGGAAGGAGGACCAGCGCGGGTGGGAGGGCAATATGCCCCGGTGCAGCATGTCGGGGTTGGTGAGGACGTAGTTGGCGTACTGGCGGATCCACTCGCGTTCCTCGAACGGGGTGTCGCCGTCGTACACGGCCGGGCGCACCGCGCTGCCCAGCGGTTGTGAAAGTTCCTTCACCGACCGGCACTGGTCCGCCGCGAGCGCCTTCGTGGGGGCGAGGTACAGGGCGGTGGCGCCGCGGCCGTTGGGGGCCTCGGATCCGTCCAGGAGGGCCGACAGGACCGGCACGAGGTAGGCAAGGGACTTGCCCGAGGCGGTGCCGGTGGCGACGACCACCGAGTCGCCGTCCAGGGCGTGCTCGGCGGCCAGCGCCTGGTGGGCCCAGGGGTGCTCGATGCCGCACGCTTGCACGGCCGCGATCACTTCCGAGCGAATCCGATCAGGCCAGACGGCATGCCGACCCGCGCGCGGGGGCAAGTGCTCCGTATGAGTGATGCGCGCGGAACGGCTGGGCCCGGCGGCGAGCCGGTCCAGGACAGTGCCCGGAGACGGGCGGGACGCCGGTTCCGCCAGGGGTCGATCGGATCGGTGATTCTTGGCCATCGGCACCGAGTGTGTCACTGACGTGACGGACAATGGGGCCAAGGCGTCGTGCACGCCTGCCGGTAAGTGATTGAATGCCATCGCGGCTGGCGTTGCGTCCCGGGGGCCGCAAGCCGAGGTGTCCCGAGGGACGACCGCTCGATAGCAAGGTGCTGGAGGATCCGTGGACCTGTCCCTGTCGACCCGTACCGTCGGCGATCGTACGGTCGTCGAGGTCGGTGGCGAAATCGATGTATACACCGCGCCCAAGTTGCGCGAGCAGCTGGTCGAGTTGGTCAACGACGGGAATTTCCACCTCGTCGTCGACATGGAGGGCGTGGACTTCCTCGACTCCACCGGGCTCGGCGTGCTGGTCGGAGGCCTGAAGCGGGTGCGTGCCCACGAGGGCTCGCTGCGCCTGGTCTGCAACCAGGAGCGCATTCTGAAGATCTTCCGTATCACCGGCCTCACCAAGGTGTTCCCGATCCACACCTCGGTCGAGGAAGCGGTAGCGGCCACCGACTGACCCAGGGCCGCACAGCCGGGTCCGGGCCGTTCGTCGGTCCGGACGCCGGTCGGCCCCGCCCCGGGCCGCTGCGCCCGGGGTCCAGAAGTTCATCAGGGGGTGCGGGCTTTCGGCGGCCCCGCTCCCGTACCGCACGCCCGTAGTCGCGAGGGGGATGCATGGCCACCGTCGAACTTCGCTTCAGCGCGCTGCCCGAGCACGTCCGGACCGCCCGGCTGGTGGCGGCAGCGGTGGCGCGCAGGGCCGGAGTGGACGAGGCCGTCCTGGACGAGGTCCGGCTCGCCGTGGGCGAGGCCTGCTCCCGTGCCGTCGGGCTGCACCAGAGCAACGACATCACGGCACCCGTGAAGGTCGCGCTGATCGAGGAGGAGAAACAGTTCTCCATCGAGGTCGGCGACGAGGCCCCGCACGCGGCCCCCGCCGAGCGGGTGGCCGGCGGCGCTGCCGCGGACGCGGACGTGGAGGCCGAGGAGGACGAGATGGGCCTCGCGGTCATCAGCGGCCTCGTGGACGACGTGGAGGTCACCACCGGGGCGAGCGGCGGCCTGATCCGCATGACCTGGCCTACCGCCCCGCCGGCCGCCGCTCTCGTCTGATGCCGCGCGCACGGCGCTGAACCACCGTGCACAGTTCGTTGAAGGGCCCTGCTGAGCAGGGCCCTTCGTGTTGTTCCGGCCTTTTTTCGGGCGGCCCCGGAATTCGTGAATGAATTCACGATCGATACCCTGATAATTTGATCAAGCATCAATGTGGTCGTCAATGCTTTTGAGGCGTTACCGCTTTCGGGTTCCCTGACGTGACCTCGATCATTTGCTGAAGAGCACAAGAAGGCCAATTCCGCTTACCGCGCCCTGTTTAGATCACGGCTGGGTACCTACAATCCGTCCACATCTTGAGCTCAGCCCAAGCGTCAAGGAGGACGAATGGCGGGGCTTTCTACCCCTCATCAGTTTGGCCACCCCACAACCTTCGCAGCCGCAGTCCTGACCGACGACAACCGGATCATCGTGGCGGTGATCGCGGCCGTCGCCCTGGCCGCGCTCGTGGTCGCGGGCGTCCTGGTGCGCCAGGTGCTGGCGGCGGGCGAGGGCACCGACAGCATGAAGCGGATCGCCGAGGCGGTCCAGGAAGGTGCCAACGCGTATCTGGCCCGGCAGTTGCGCACGCTCGGCGTATTCGCCGTCGTCGTGTTCTTCCTGCTCCTGCTGCTGCCCGCGGACGACTGGAATCAGCGCGCCGGACGATCAGTGTTCTTCCTGATCGGTGCGGCGTTCTCGGCGGCCACCGGCTATATCGGCATGTGGCTGGCCGTGCGCAGCAATGTGCGCGTCGCCGCGGCGGCCCGGGAAGCCACCCCGGCCGAAGGCGAACCCCAAAAGGATCTCACCACCGTCTCGCACACCGCGATGAAGATCGCATTTCGCACGGGCGGCGTCGTCGGCATGTTCACGGTGGGGCTCGGCCTGCTGGGCGCCTCCTGTGTGGTGCTGGTGTACGCGGCCGACGCGCCGAAGGTGCTCGAGGGCTTCGGCCTCGGCGCCGCCCTGATCGCCATGTTCATGCGGGTGGGCGGCGGCATCTTCACCAAGGCTGCCGACGTCGGCGCCGACCTGGTCGGCAAGGTCGAGCAGGGCATTCCGGAGGACGATCCGCGCAATGCCGCGACCATCGCCGACAACGTGGGCGACAACGTCGGCGACTGCGCGGGCATGGCGGCCGACCTCTTCGAGTCGTACGCCGTGACCCTGGTGGCCGCGCTGATCCTCGGCAAGGTCGCGTTCGGCGACTCCGGGCTCGCCTTTCCGCTGCTCGTGCCCGCGATCGGTGTGCTCACCGCCATGATCGGCATCTTCGCGGTCGCCCCGCGGCGCACCGACCGCAGCGGCATGACGGCGATCAACCGCGGCTTCTTCATCTCCGCGGTGATCTCCCTCGTGCTGGTCGCGATCGCGGTCTTCGTCTACCTGCCGTCGAAGTACTCCGACCTCAGCGGAGTCACCGACGCGGCGATCAAGGCCAAGGACGGCGACCCGCGGATCCTCGCCGTGGTGGCGGTGACCATCGGCATCCTGCTCGCCGCCGTGATCCAGCAGCTGACCGGCTACTTCACCGAGACCAACCGCCGTCCGGTCCGGGACATCGGCAAGACCTCCCTCACGGGCCCGGCCACCGTCATCCTCTCCGGCATCTCGCTGGGTCTGGAATCGGCCGTCTACACCGCCCTGCTCATCGGCCTCAGCGTGTACGGGGCGTTCCTGCTCGGCGGTACGTCGATCATGCTGGCGCTGTTCGCGGTCGCGCTGGCCGGCACCGGTCTGCTCACCACGGTCGGCGTGATCGTCGCCATGGACACCTTCGGGCCGGTCTCCGACAACGCACAGGGCATCGCCGAGATGTCCGGCGACGTCACGGGCGCGGGCGCGCAGGTGCTCACCAACCTGGACGCGGTCGGCAACACCACCAAGGCCATCACCAAGGGCATCGCCATCGCCACCGCCGTCCTCGCGGCCTCGGCGCTCTTCGGGTCGTACCGGGACGCGATCACCACCAACGTGCAGGAGGTCGGGGCGAAACTCACCGGGCCGGGTGCGCCGCTGAGCCTGTCGCTGGACATCTCGCAGCCCAACAACCTGGTCGGCCTCATCGCGGGCGCCGCGGTCGTCTTCCTCTTCTCCGGACTCGCCATCAACGCCGTGTCGCGCTCGGCGGGTTCGGTGGTGTTCGAGGTGCGGCGGCAGTTCCGCGAGCACCCCGGGATCATGGACTACACCGAGAAGCCCGAGTACGGCAGGGTCGTCGACATCTGCACCAAGGACGCCCTGCGGGAGCTGGCCACGCCCGGTCTGCTCGCCGTCATGGCGCCGATCTTCATCGGGTTCACGCTCG
The DNA here is from genome assembly GCF_001513965.1 of Streptomyces cellostaticus. Lineage (GTDB taxonomy): Bacteria > Actinomycetota > Actinomycetes > Streptomycetales > Streptomycetaceae > Streptomyces > Streptomyces cellostaticus. The sequence continues at coordinate 29,106 of NZ_KQ948038.1, forward strand.
GGGTCGGCGCGCTCGGCTCCTACCTCGCGGGCGCGATCGGCTCGGGCACGCTGATGGCCGTGTTCCTCGCCAACTCCGGCGGCGCCTGGGACAACGCCAAGAAGCTGGTGGAGGACGGCCATCACGGTGGCAAGGGCAGCGAGGCGCACGCGGCCACGGTGATCGGCGACACGGTCGGTGACCCCTTCAAGGACACCGCAGGACCGGCGATCAACCCGCTGCTGAAGGTCATGAACCTGGTCTCGCTGCTCATCGCGCCCGCGGTGATCAAGTTTTCCTACGGCAGTGACAAGAACATCGGCGTACGGATCGCGATCGCGGTCCTCGCGCTCCTGGTGATCGTCGTCGCGGTGTACGTCTCCAAGCGCCGCGGCATCGCCGTCGGCGACGAGGGAAGCGCCGAGCGGGTCGCCAACTCGCCGGATCCGGCGGTGGTTTCGTAGGCCGATTGACCAGGCCTGCTCAACGGGCGGGCGGGAGGCGCGTACTGACGTGCCGCCCGCCCGTTTTCCGTGTGTGGGCTCGCCCACGTCGTGAGCCTTCTCTCGCATGGTGCAAAGAGTCACAAAAGCTGACTTATGCGCCATCCGGAATGGGGAGGACGTCGCTGCGCCGTGTAGATTCCGGGGCCCGAGAGCCATGGAAGGGACCAATCCGGTGAACAAGAAGCTCGCGGCCGCACTGTCCGGCGGTGCGGTACTGGTAGTGGCGCTGTCGGGATGCAGCAGCAAGAAGGACAGCGGGCCCGATCCCAAGCTGGTGGCCTGGGCCAAGACGGTGTGCGACGCGGTGCCCGCGCAGGACAAGAAGATCAGGGCGGCGAACGCGTCGATCGCCAAGATCGCCACGGACAGCAACCTGCCGCCCAAGACCGCCAAGGACACGTACTCGCAGGCCTTCCAGGACATGGCCGACGGCTACAAGGCGATCGCCGCCGCCATCGGCACCGCCGGGGCGCCTCCCGGGGTGTCCGACGGCGCCAAGCGGCAGCAGGACGCCGCCAAGAACCTCAACGGCCTTTCCGCCTCGTACGCCGACCTGAAGAAGAAGGTCGACGGGCTCGACACCAAGGACCAGGGCAAGTTCGCGAAGGGCCTGCACGAGGTCGCCGACCAGACGAAGGAAATCGGCCGGCAGAGCAACAGCGGCACCGAGGCGCTGAAGCGGCTGGAGCAGGGCGACGTCAAGGCGGCGATCGCCAAGCAGCCCAGTTGCCAGGTCGCCGCGTCGGCGTCGGCCTCGGCGACGGCCGGCTGACATCGGTGGGCGGCCCGCGCTGAGGCAGCCGTCGGCAGCCGCCGCGGGCCACAATGGGGGGCGTGACTGACACCGGCCTCGCCCCCCTGCCCGCCACCGACCGGCCCGACGCCGCCGCACGCCTGCGCGACGCCCTGCTTGCCGCCTCCTTCACCGCAGACGGACTGCTCGATCTGCTCGGCGCCCCCGCCTACGCGGCGCTGGCCCGCAGTGAGACCGTGCCCGCGCTCCGGGCGACCCGCGGCGACACGCCGTTGGAGACGCTCGTGCGCCTGTTCCTGCTCCAGCAGCCGGTGCCCCACGCGCGCGTGGCGGCCGTTCTGCCGGTCGAGGAGGCCCTGGAGACCCGTTGGCTCACGCGTGTGGGCGGCGACGAGGTGGCCGCGACCGTGGACGTACGGCCCTACGGCGGTCCGGGCGGCGAGGACTGGTTCATCGTGTCCGACCTCGGGTGCGCGGTCGGCGGCGCGGGCGGCATCGGGCAGCGGGACGAGCGGGTCGTCCTGGGCGTCGGCGGCGCCTCCATGACCCTCGCCGGCATCACCGTCCGGACGCCCGTCGCCTCCGCGCTCGACCTCGGCACCGGCTCCGGCATCCAGGCACTGCACGCCTCCCAGCACGCCACGCGCGTGACGGCCACCGACCTCAACCCGCGCGCGCTGCACGTCACCGCGCTCACCCTGGCGCTCTCCGGCGCGCCGACCGCCGAGCTGCGCGAGGGCTCGCTGTTCGAGCCGGTCCGCGACGACGAGACGTTCGACCTGGTCGTGTCCAACCCGCCCTTCGTGATCTCGCCGGGCGCCCGGCTGACGTATCGCGACGGCGGAATGGGCGGGGACGATCTGTGCCGCTCGCTCGTTCAGCAGGCGGGGGAACGGCTGAACGAGGGCGGGTTCGCGCAGTTCCTCGCCAACTGGCAGCACGTCGCGGGGGAGGACTGGCAGGACAGACTCAGGTCATGGGTGCCGCGCGGGTGCGATGCCTGGATCGTGCAGCGCGAGGTGCAGGACGTCACGCAGTACGCCGAGTTGTGGCTCCGGGACGCCGGTGACCACCGTGGCGACCCCGCCGAGTATCAGGCGCGGTACGACGCCTGGCTCGACGAGTTCGAGGCGCGCAAGGTCAAGGCCATCGGCTTCGGGTGGATCACCCTGCGCAGGACACAGGCCGCCGAGCCCTCCGTCACGGTGGAGGAGTGGCCGCATCCGGTCGAACAGCCGCTCGGGGAGGCGATCCGGGCGCACTTCGACCGCCTCGACTACCTCCGGGAGCACGACGACGCGGCCCTGCTCGAAGGCCACTTCAAGCTGGCCGCCGAGGTGGTCCAGGAGCAGGTCGGGCTGCCCGGCGCCGAGGACCCGGAGCACGTGGTGCTGCGCCAGCACCGCGGAATGCGCCGCGCCACGAAGGTGGACACGGTCGGTGCGGGCTTCGCGGGCGTGTGCGACGGCACGCTGAGCGCCGGCCGCATCCTGGACGCCATCGCCCAACTCGTCGGCGAGGATCCGGTGTTGCTGCGCGACCGTACGCCCGCGCAGATCCGGCTGCTGGTGGAGCAGGGCTTCCTGGAACCGGCGGTGTGAGGCGCGGTACGGCGGCCGGGCCGGCTGCCGTACCCCGGCTACCCGGGCCGTAGTACCGGTGTCCGGATCACCGTCGTATGCCGGTGGCATGAGCACGACGCGCCGATGCCGGGAAAACGGCCGGAAAAATGCGGTCGGCGGGCTCCAGTGGATCTCGTTCGAGGGTTCGTTCGGTATCGCGTCGACCTTCCGTTCACCCCGATGTCGCCCGTCCGTCTCCCGCGCGTGCCACCCTCCCCGCGCTGGGTACGGGCGGACGGCAGAAACGGGGCGGGCTGAGTCATGGAGAGCGGGTCGGCGATCTTCGCGGGAGTGGTGTTCGCCCTGTTCGGAGGCGCCCTGCTGATGTGGACCGGAACCCGGGTGCGGCGTGGCGAACCGGTCGCCCACGGTGTGAGCCAGGTCGCATCGGCCACTCTCGCCGGCACCGTCGCGGTCGTCTCGCTGGGCCTCGGCGCGTACTGCCTCACCCGCCTCTGACGTCGGCGGCCGTACCGTCGTACGGGTAACTGGAGCATTACGCTCCGGACAGGGGCCGAGGGGTCGCCGGGGACTCCGGGCGGCAGGAATGGCGGTAGTCGGGTTACCGTTCGAGTGGCCGTTGTGGGCTTTTCCCGTTTGACACGGGGGCGGGATGTACCGTCACACTCCGCAGCGTCACACGAGCCAGAAGCACGCCGCGACCCCGGGACGAAGCCTGGGGAGGCCCCAGCGTCGACCGGAGAGAAGAGCGAAGTTGTCCCCGACCAGCGAGACCGCACAGGGCGGCCGCCGACTCGTCATCGTCGAGTCGCCTGCCAAGGCGAAGACGATCAAGGGCTACCTGGGCCCCGGCTACGTAGTCGAAGCGAGCGTCGGGCACATCCGTGACCTTCCCAACGGCGCCGCCGAGGTGCCGGAGAAGTACACCGGCGAGGTCCGCCGCCTCGGTGTGGACGTCGAACACGACTTCCAGCCGATCTATGTGGTCAACGCCGATAAGAAGGCGCAGGTCAAGAAGCTCAAGGACCTGCTGAAGGACTCCGACGAGCTGTTCCTCGCCACCGATGAGGACCGGGAGGGCGAGGCGATCGCCTGGCACCTCCAGGAGGTCCTCAAGCCGAAGATCCCGGTCAAGCGGATGGTCTTCCACGAGATCACCAAGGACGCGATCCGCGAGGCCGTCGCCAACCCGCGCCAGCTCAACCAGAAGCTGGTCGACGCCCAGGAGACCCGCCGCATCCTCGACCGCCTCTACGGCTACGAGGTCTCGCCGGTCCTGTGGAAGAAGGTCATGCCGCGCCTGTCGGCCGGCCGTGTGCAGTCGGTCGCGACCCGGCTCGTCGTCGAGCGGGAACGCGAGCGCATCGCTTTCCGTTCTGCTGAGTACTGGGACCTGACGGGCACCTTCGCGACCGGCCGCGCGGGGGATCCGTCGGACCCGTCGTCGCTGGTCGCCCGCCTCCAGACCGTCGACGGCAGGCGGGTCGCGCAGGGCCGCGACTTCGACTCCCTGGGACAGCTCAAGAGCGCGAACATCCTCCACCTCGACGAGGCGAACGCCCGCGCCCTCGCCGCCGCCCTGGAGAACACCCGCTTCTCCGTGCGGTCCGTCGAGTCCAAGCCGTACCGCCGCTCGCCGTACGCCCCGTTCCGTACGACGACGCTGCAGCAGGAGGCCAGCCGCAAGCTCGGCTTCGGCGCGAAGGCCACGATGCAGGTCGCGCAGAAGCTGTACGAGAACGGCTACATCACGTACATGCGTACGGACTCCACGACGCTGAGCGACACCGCGATCACGGCCGCCCGCGCCCAGGTCACTCAGCTGTACGGCGCCGACTACCTGCCCCCGCAGCCGCGCACCTACGCCGCCAAGGTCAAGAACGCACAGGAGGCGCACGAGGCGATCCGTCCCTCGGGTGATCGTTTCCGCACCCCGGCGGAGACCGGCCTGACCGGCGACCAGTTCAAGCTCTACGAGCTGATCTGGAAGCGGACCGTCGCCTCCCAGATGAAGGACGCGACCGGAAACTCGGTCACGGTGAAGATCGGCGGCGCCGCCGCTGACGGCCGGGACGTCGAGTTCAGCGCCTCCGGCAAGACGATCACCTTCCACGGCTTCCTGAAGGCCTACGTCGAGGGCGCCGACGACCCGAACGCCGAGCTGGACGACCGCGAGCGCCGGCTGCCGCAGGTTGCCGAGGGCGACGCGCTGTCGGCCGAGGAGATCACGGTCGACGGCCACGCCACCAAGCCCCCGGCCCGCTACACCGAGGCCTCCCTGGTCAAGGAGCTGGAAGAGCGCGAGATCGGCCGCCCGTCGACGTACGCGTCGATCATCGGCACGATCCTCGACCGCGGCTACGTGTTCAAGAAGGGCACGGCCCTGGTGCCGTCCTTCCTGTCCTTCGCGGTGGTCAACCTCCTGGAGAAGCACTTCGGGCGGCTCGTCGACTACGACTTCACCGCCAAGATGGAGGACGACCTCGACCGCATCGCCCGCGGCGAGGCGCAGGCCGTGCCGTGGCTGAAGCGCTTCTACTTCGGTGAGGGCACGGGCCACGGCGGTGCCGCCGAGGCCGGCAACGGCGACGGCGACCACCTCGGCGGCCTCAAGGAACTCGTGACCGACCTGGGCGCGATCGACGCGCGCGAGGTCTCCTCGTTCCCGGTGGGCAACGACATCGTGCTCCGCGTCGGCCGCTACGGCCCCTACATCGAGCGCGGCGAGAAGGACACCGAGCAGCACCAGCGCGCCGACATCCCGGACGACCTGGCGCCGGACGAGCTGAGCGTCGAGCTGGCCGAGGAACTGCTGGCCAAGCCGAGCGGCGACTTCGAGCTGGGCACCGACCCGGAGACGGGCCACCAGATCGTCGCCAAGGACGGCCGCTACGGCCCCTACGTCACGGAGATCCTCCCCGAGGGCACCCCGAAGACGGGCAAGAACGCGGTCAAGCCGCGCACGGCCTCCCTCTTCAAGTCCATGTCGCTGGACACGGTGACCCTCGAGGACGCGCTGAAGCTGATGTCGCTGCCGCGAGTCGTCGGCACCGACGCGGACGGCGTGGAGATCACCGCGCAGAACGGCCGCTACGGCCCGTATCTGAAGAAGGGCACGGACTCGCGCTCGCTGCAGACCGAGGAGCAGCTCTTCACGATCACGCTGGAGGAGGCGCAGGCGATCTACGCCCAGCCGAAGCAGCGTGGCCGCGCGGCCGCCAAGCCGCCGCTGAAGGAGCTGGGCGAGGACCCGGTCTCCGGCAAGCCGGTCGTGGTCAAGGACGGCCGCTTCGGTCCGTACGTCACCGACGGCGAGACCAACGCGACCCTGCGCTCCGGCGACAGCGTGGAGACGATCACCCCGGAGCGCGGCTTCGAGCTGCTCGCCGAGAAGCGGGCGAAGGGGCCCGCCAAGAAGACGGCGAAGAAGGCCACGGCCAAGAAGGCCGCTCCGGCGAAGAAGACCGCGGCCAAGAAGACGGCGGCGAAGAAGACGACCGCGGCCGCGAAGAAGACCACGGCGAAGAAGACGACCGCGAAGAAGGCGACGGCTTCGAAGGCGACGGCTTCCGGCTCGGAGGACTGACGGCTTGCGGTTCGGCGGGCTGACGCTCCCCAGGGTCACCCGGTCCGCCGCTCCGGCTTCGCGAAACGAACGCCCCGGCATCACTTTGGTGTCGGGGCGTGCGCACGCCCGGGCGGCCGAGGTGTCGTGTCGGTGGCTGCGGATAGGCTGAACGCATGACGCGAGCCGAGCAGCCAACGGCCCCCACCACAGCACCTGACGACGCCCTCGTCGCGGACTCCCGCGAGCGTGCCGTCCGCGCCCTGCTGCGCCGCCCGCAGTTGAGGCGCCTGTGGAGCGCGCAGCTCGTGAGCGGTGTCGGTGACACCCTCGCGCTGCTCGTGCTGGTCCTCCTCGTCCTCCAGGCGGCCATCGCCGAGGGCTCCTTCGGCGGCGGTTACCGGGGCGTGGCGTTCGCAGTGGCGACCGTCTTCGCCGCGCGCATCCTCGCCGCCCTGCTCTTCGGCGCCGTCCTCCTCGGCCCGGTGACCACGCTCACGGCCCAGGAGGGCCCGCTCGACCGCCGCTGGACCATGGTCGGCGCCGACGGCCTGCGCGCCGTACTGCTGATCACCGCGCCCCTGTGGATCGACTGGACCCCGGACAACGCGCTTGCCGTCCTGCTGGTCACCGCCTTCGTCACCGGCGTCGCCGAGCGGCTGTGGACGGTGTGCCGGGAGAGCGCGGCCCCCGCCCTGCTGCCCGCCCCGCCCCTGGAGGGGGCCACGGTACGGCCGCTGCCGGACCACCTGGACGCCCTGCGCCGCCTCGCGCTGCGCACCAGCTTCCTGGCGATCCCGCTGGCGGCCGCCTCCCTGGTCGTCGCCTCCCTGCTCAACAACCTGCTGGGCACCGGGGTGGCCTGGTTCGACCAGCACCAGGCGGCCCTCGCGTCGTATGTCGCGGCCGGACTGTTCGCCGCGTCCTTGTCCGTGCTGACCTTCCTGGAGCTGCCCGACACGCGCACCCCGCGCGCGCGGTCCCCGCTGGAGGGCCTGCGCCGTCCGCGCACCGGCACAGGTGTCGACAAGGGCCGTACGGGCGCCATCCCGCTGCTCGTCCCGGCCTGCGCCGCCGTCGCCGGGGCCATCGCCGCCGCGGTCGCGGTCTGCGTCCTGCACGCCAAGGACCTGGGCGGCGGCCCGGTCCTGTACGGCCTGCTGGTGCTGGGCCTGACCGGCGGCGTCGCCGTCGGCATCCGTACGGCGTCCTCGGTGCTGCCCTCGCTCTCGCGCCGCCGGCTCCTCGCCCTGTGCATCGCCTTCACCGGCATCGCCCTGCTGGCCGCCGGGCTCGTCCCGGACGTCACCACCGTGCTGCTGATCGTCACGCTGGCCGGCATCTCCGCGGGCGTGGCCGCGAACACCGGGCACGCCCTGCTCGACCAGGAGACCGAGGAATACCGCACGGCGCGCGTCACCGAGCACCTGCACGCGGTGGTACGGGTCTTCATCGCGCTCGGCGCCCTGATCGCTCCCGTGGTCGCGGGGCTCATCGGCCGGCACCGCCTGGAGAACGGCAGGTTCGTCTTCGCGCACGGCGGCGCCTCGTTCACGCTGATGCTGGTCGGCGCGCTGCTGCTGCCGGTGGCCGCGCTGGTGCTCGCCAAGGTCGACGACCGCTCCGGCATCCCGCTGCGGCAGGACATCAAGGACGCGCTGCTCGGCGGCGACGACCCGGTCGAGGCACCCGCGGCGGGCGGTTTCTTCATCGCCCTGGAGGGCGGCGACGGCGCCGGCAAGTCCACCCAGGCCGAGGCCCTCGCGGAGTGGATCCGCGCCAAGGGCCACGAGGTCGTGCTCACCCGCGAGCCGGGGGCCACCCCCGTGGGCAAGCGGCTGCGCTCGATCCTGCTGGACGTGTCCTCGGCGGGCCTGTCGCACCGCGCGGAGGCGCTGCTGTACGCGGCCGACAGGGCCGAGCACGTCGACACCGTCGTACGACCCGCCCTGGAGCGCGGCGCGGTCGTCATCTCGGACCGCTACATCGACTCGTCCGTGGCCTACCAGGGCGGCGGCCGCGACCTGTCCCCGACCGAGATCGCCCGTATCAACCGCTGGGCCACCAACGGGCTCGTCCCGCACCTCACCGTCCTGCTGGACGTCTCGCCGGAGGCCGCCCGCGAGCGCTTCACCGAGGCACCGGACCGGCTGGAGTCGGAGCCGGCCGAGTTCCACGCGCGCGTGCGGGCCGGTTTCCTCACGCTCGCCGCCTCCGACCCCGGCCGGTACCTGGTCGTGGACGCCGGGCAGGAGCCCGAGGCCGTCACCACCGTGATCCGGCACCGGCTCGACACCGTGCTGCCGCTGTCCGAGGCCGAGATCAAGGCTCAGGAGGAGGCGCGGAAGAAGGCCGAGGAGGAAGCGCGCCGCAAGGCCGAGGAAGAGGCCGCGCGCAAGGCCGAGGAGGAGCGCCTGGAGCGTGAGCGCCAGGAGCAGCTCGCCAAGCTGCGCGCCGAAGAGGAGGAGCGCAAGCGCCGCGAGCTGGAGGAGGCGCAGCGCCGCGAGGCCGAACGGCAGGCGGAGGAGGCCCGGCAGCGGGCCGAGGAAGCACGGCGCCGGGCGGAGGAGGAGCGGCAGCGGCTTCTCGCGGAGGAGAAGGCCCGCGCCGAGGAGGAGGCCCGCCGCAGGGCCGAGGAGGAGCAGCGGCGCAAGCAGGCCGAGGAGGAGGCCCGGCTGCGCGCCGAGGAAGAGGCACGGCAGGCCCGGCTCCGCGCGGAGGCCGAGGCAGAGCGCCTGGAGAAGCAGCGGAAGGCCGAGGAGGCTCTGCTGCGCGCCGAGGAGGCCCGCCGTCAGGCGGCCGAGGCCGCGGCAGCGGCCGACGCGGCGGCCCGCCGGCCGAGCACCCCGAAGCCGACGGCGCCGGGCGTGACCCCGGATGCCGCGACCGTGCCGACGCCGGTGGTGTCGCCAGGCACGGACGGGACGCCTCCGCGAGGTGCGGAGGAGACGGTTCCGACTCCGGTCGTGTCTCCGGGTACGGAAGAGACGACGGTGCTGCGGCCGGTGCGCGAGGAGCGCGCCGCAGACGCCCGCAGGGCCGGGTCCGGCCCCGACTCCGAGGTGACGGCCGAACTGCCGCAGCCGCCGGTCGCCTCCGGCGCGGCGGACGAGACGGCCGTGCTGCCGCCGGTGGTTCCGGGTGCGGCGGACGAGACGGCGGTGCTGCCCCCTGTGTCCGCCGAGGAGACCGCCGTACTGCCGCCCGTCCGGGGTGACGACCCGGCGGAGCGGATGCCGCGCGGCTTCTTCCGGGACGAGCGGCCTGCGGCAGGTCCCGACGGCTCCGAGGGCCGTACGCGCGAGATGCCCCAGGTCGACGCCGAGGGCACGCCCCGCCGCCGGCCGCGCCCCGACTGGGCCGAGGAGACCCCGCTGGACGATCTGCCGACGCTGGCGGACGAGCTGCTCGGGTCGTACGACGAGCAGGAGTACGGGAACGCCGGTGAGGACCAGGGCCGCCGGGGGCGGGACCGTGATCGCCGCGGCTGAGGCAACCGAAGCCGAGCGGCGCCCGGGTGGCGGTCGACGCGGCTGAGCGAGGACATGGGGCGGCGCCCGTCGGAGAACCGATGGGCGCCGCCCCGCGTTGTCAGCGGCCTCGCCCGTCCCTGATGGGCAGCGGCCCCGTCGTGCCGTCAGCAGCCGCTCGCTGGTCCTCGCTCGGAGCGCTCACCGTGTCCCCTCGCGCCGTTCACCGGCACTCGCACTCCGGCGCGCCCAGCGGCTGTCCACGCGCCCCGCCCCCCCCGCACGCCCCCTGCTGTCAGTGCCGACCCGCACAATGGATTCCGGAACGCAGAGTGTGACGGAAGGGCGGTGTGACCCATGACCGTGTGGGACGACCTCGTCGGGCAGGAAAAAGTGAGCGCGGTGCTCGACGCGGCCGCGCGGGACGCCGACGCCCTCGTCACGGCCGCCGCGGCGGACGAGCCGCTCCCGCAGGCCTCGAAGATGACCCACGCCTGGCTGTTCACGGGCCCGCCGGGTGCGGGCCGGAACCAGGCGGCGCGGGCCTTCGCCGCGGCCCTGCAGTGCGTGAGCCCCGACCGTGCCCTCGGCGGAGCCCCCGGCTGCGGCTTCTGCGACGGCTGTCACACCGCGCTGCTCGGCACCCACGCGGACGTCACCACGGTCGCCGCCGTGGGCTCCGAGATCCTGGTGAAGGACATGCGGGACACGGTCCGCAAGTCGTTCACCTCCCCGGCGAACGGCCGCTGGCAGATCATCCTGGTCGAGGACGCCGAGCGGCTGAACGAGAAGTCTGCCAACGCCGTCCTCAAGGCCGTGGAGGAGCCCGCCCCCCGTACGGTCTGGCTGCTGTGCGCACCCTCCATCGAGGACGTCCTGCCCACGATCCGCTCCCGCTGCCGCCACCTGAACCTGCTCACGCCCTCGGTCGACGCCGTCGCCGACATGCTCGTACGCCGTGACGGGATCGAACCCGAGGTCGCCGTGGCCGCCGCCCGCGCCACCCAGGGGCATGTCGACCGGGCCCGCCGCCTGGCCACCGATCCGGCGGCCCGCGAACGCCGCGCCGCCGTGCTCAAGCTCCCGCTGCGCCTGGACGAGGTCGGCGCCTGCCTCAGAGCGGCACAGGAACTGGTCGACGCGGCCGCCGAGGACGCCAAGCAGCTCGCCGAGGAGATGGACGGCAAGGAGACCGAGGAGCTGAAGACGGCGCTGGGCGCGGCCCAGGGCGGTCGGCTGCCGCGCGGTACGGCGGGCGTGATGAAGGACCTCGAGGACATGCAGAAGCGCCGCAGAACCCGCACGCAGCGCGACAGCCTCGACATGGCCCTCGGCGACCTGACCGGTTTCTACCGCGACGTCCTCGCCCTCCAGCTCGGCTCCCGGGTCGCGATCGCCAACGGGGACGCCGAGGACGCCCTGGACCGGCTGGCGCGCGGCAGCAGCCCGGAGTCCACGCTCCGCCGCATCGAGGCGATCGCCGCCTGCCGTGAGGCGCTGGACCGCAACGTGGCCCCGCTGCTGGCGGTGGAGGCGATGACGATGGCCCTGCGGGCGGGGTGAGCCGGGCGTACGGTGGTTGACACACCGCGTCCCTCGTACGAGGCCACCATCCGCACGCACCGCACTCACCCGGTCGCACGCCGTTACGCTCGTCTGATGCACACCTGGTCATCCCTCCGCCGGAACCGCCGGACCCGAACCGGAACTCGGACCCGAAACCGATCCCGGGCGACGGCGCGCGTCGCGGGCACCCTTCTCACGGCCGCCGCGCTACTCGTGTCCGCCTGTTCCTCCGGGAGCTCGACCACCCCGTCCGGTGGTGCGCAGGAGGCGGCGCTGGCCGCGCTGCCGCGTGCCACGCCGGCGGCGCTGTCGTCGTACTACACGCAGCACCTGAACTGGCGCAGCTGCGGTGTGTCCGGCTTCCAGTGCGCCACGATGAAGGCTCCGCTGGACTACGCCAAGCCCGGTGCGGGTGACATCCGGCTCGCCGTCGCCCGCAAGAAGGCCACCGGCAAGGGAAGGCCGCTCGGCTCGCTGCTGGTCAACCCGGGCGGCCCGGGCGGCTCGGCGGTCGGCTACCTCCAGCAGTACGCGGGCATCGGCTACCCCGCCGAGGTCCGCGCGCGCTACAACATGGTCGCGATGGACCCGCGGGGCGTCGCAGGCAGCGAGCCCGTCGAATGCCTGAGCGGGCACCAGATGGACGCCTACACGCAGACGGACAGCACCCCCGACGACCAGAAGGAGACGAACGCGCTGGTCGGGGAATACAAGCAGTTCGCCGAGGGCTGCGGGGCGCACTCGGCGCGCCTGCTCAGGCACGTGTCCACCGTCGAGGCGGCCCGGGACATGGACATCCTGCGGGCCGTGCTGGGCGACCCGAAGCTGAACTATGTCGGCGCGTCGTACGGCACCTTCCTCGGGGCGACGTACGCCGGCCTGTTCCCGGACCGGGTGGGCCGTCTGGTGCTGGACGGGGCGATGGACCCCTCCCTCGAGGCCCGCAAGCTGAACCTGGAGCAGACGGCCGGCTTCGAGACGGCGTTCCAGGCGTTCGCGAAGGACTGCGTACGGCAGGCCGGCTGCCCGCTCGGCGGCAAGGGCACCACGCCCGCGCAGGTCGGCAACCATCTCAAGGCCTTCTTCCGCAAGCTGGACGCCCACCCCATCCCGGCGGGCGACCCGGGCCACCGCAAGCTCGGTGAGTCGCTGGCCACCACCGGGGTGATCGCGGCGATGTACGACCAGGCGACCTGGGAACAGCTGCGCGAGGCGCTGACCTCGGCGATGAAGGAGAACGACGGTGCGGGCCTGCTCGCCCTCTCCGACAGCTACTACGAACGCGACGCGAACGGCCACTACAGCAACCTGATGATGGCCAACGCCGCCGTGAACTGCCTCGACCTGCCGCCCGCCTTCACCGGCCCCGAGCAGGTGGAAAAGGCCCTGCCCGAGTTCGAGAAGGCCTCCCCGGTCTTCGGCGAGGGCCTGGCCTGGGCCTCGCTGAACTGCGCGTACTGGCCGGTGAAGGCCACGGGCGAGCCGCACCGCATCGTGGCGAGGGGCGCGGCTGCCATCGTGGTCGTCGGCACCACCCGCGACCCGGCGACCCCCTACCCCTGGGCCAGGTCCCTCGCCGGCCAGCTCTCCTCGGGCCGCCTGCTGACCTACGTCGGCGACGGCCACACCGCCTACGGCCGCGGCAGCACCTGCATCGACTCGGCGATCGACACCTACCTCCTCCACGGCACCCCACCGGCCCACGGAAAGCGCTGCTCATAGCCCTCGCGCCCGCCCCGGACCCCTCCGCTCCGGGGCGTGTACGAAGCACTCCGGGAAACTGTGTAGACTTACCGACGTTGCTGATCGCACCATAGTGCGGACAGCGCGCCGCTTTAGCTCAGATGGCCAGAGCAACGCACTCGTAATGCGTAGGTCTCGGGTTCGAATCCCGAAAGCGGCTCCACTGAAACCCCAGGTCAGATGCTTTCTGGCCTGGGGTTTTCTGTTCAGTGGGCGCGGCGCTCGTAGACCGTCACGCGGCGGCCGCGTACCTGGTGGTCCGCGACCACCGTGAAGTACATCCTGAGTACCGAAGTCTTCACCCTGTCCCGCTCCGCCGCCGCCGGCTTCGCCACCTCTGTCGCGTCTGTGACCAGCAGGACGCGACGCTCGGCGAGCATCGTGGCGCGGATCCGCGCGGGTCCGGCCTCCACACCCTTCAGGGTCCCGGAGTCCTCGGGGCTCTCCTGCAGAGCGATGTCCCTCAGGCCGGTGAAGGCCTCGGGCGAGACCAGCGCGGTGTCACGCCGGGCGGCCGGTACGAAGAGCACCGCGTCTCCGGTCTCCTTGAGCCGCCGTACGTCTGCCGCCACCGCCAGGACGTCGTCCACCCGGCTCGCCGGCGACCGCTTGGCCAGCGACTGCGGCAGCAGGGCCACCGCCGCCACGACGACCACCACGGGGAGGAGCCACATCGACGCCCTCGGGAAACGTGGCGTGGCCGCCCGTACCGCCGTGCCGAGCGCCGTCCCGATCAGCAGGGCCAGACCCAGCAGGCTGAAGAGCACGTACCGGTCGAGGAACAGCGGCTGGATGAGGGAGATGCCGATCAGGCCGAGCTGTGGCACCGCCAGCAGGGGCAGGCCGACCGCCGCGGCCGACGGGCGGCCTGTCTGCGGCCGGTCCAGCAGGGCTCCCAGACCGCCGATCGCCAGCAGCACCGCCGGACCGATCATCATGTGCCAGGTCAGCGGCGGGATCCAGGAGACCTGATCGGACTGGCTTCGGCTGAACAGGATCAGCGGCAGCACACCGGCCGTAGCGGCCGCCGAGGTCGCGGCCCAGCGTGTCCACGTTCCGCGCTCTGCCTGTGTCCAGACCAGGGTCGCCGCGTGCGCCGGCAGGATCATCAGGGACAGCCAGTTGAGCAGCCCGCACAGCAGGACCGCGCTGCCGTACGCCGCCCAACGAAGCGCCCCGGCCCGGCCCTCGAGCACGCTCACCAGCAGCAGTGTCGAGATCGCGGCCCCGGCCGCGACCAGTGCGTACGGGCGCCCCTCCTGGAGGTAGAACTGGACGGCCGGGAGCAGCCCCAGGGCCAGTCCCGCGCCCAAACCCGCCCAGAATCCGGCCAGTCGGTGGCCGGTGACCGTCACGCAGGCCGCTGCCACGGCCATGGCCAGTACGGAAGGCAGCCGCAGGGTTGTCGTACTGGGACCGAAGACTTCGAACAGCCCGTGCATCAGCAGGTAGTAGAGCCCATGCACGGCATCCACCTGCCCCAGCATGTGCCAGATCTCGGCGGGGGAGCGTCGGGCCACCTGCCAGGTCGCGGCCTCGTCCCGCCACACGCTGTGCTGCCGGGACAGTCCCCACAGGCCGAGGGTCAGGGTCCACAGCATCGGGATCAGCCAGATGGGCAGGCGGCGCCGGCGGACGGCTGTGTGGGAAGTCATGAAGCTGTCGAGACCCTCGAGGTTGCGGTGCGAACCGGCGTCCCGGCAGGGGGCACATTCCGCTGCCGCAGAACTGGTCGACCATACATTGACCGGGGAAGAAACACCGCTTCTCGGCGAAGCGGCCGAAAAGAACAGTCCAAGATGTGGCCGCTACGTTTTCGGGTCGTCCGCCGATGCCGACGCGCTGTTGGACGCGAACGTACTGGCGCGTCAGGAGAGCCGGGAAGCCTGCGTCAAGGCGGGCGACGCCGTCTTCGCCGTGCATGATTCCTCTCGGGTCGCCCCCTCCTGAGGGCTGTCGGCCGGGCCGCTGCCATCGCCTCGCCGTCTGCTGCGCAAAGCAGGTCAAGGCAGGCAAAGCGGCGAGAGGCGGGAAAGGCAAGGAAAGGCAAGGGAAGGCGCGGACAAAACCGGAGCAAAGGGGCTGCAAAGTGAATCGGTATCAGATGAACCAGCGCATCTGAGGCAACATCTTGGTGAACGGCGAGCGCCACGCGGTCAGGACGGCGGCGCCGCCGTCGGCCGGATGGGGTGAGGTACGTGGTGGAGCCGAGGATCGCGGTCGCTGTGGTGACCATGGGCAACCGGCCCGCCGAAGTCGACGCCCTGCTGGAGTCCGTGGCCAAGCAGGACATCGAGCCCGCCCGCATCGTGATCGTCGGCAACGGCTGCCGGCTGCCCGAGTTCGCCGAACGGCTCTCCCTGCCGGGCCAGGTCACCACCATCGACGTCGAGGAGAACCTCGGCTGCCCGGGCGGCAGGAACGTGGCCCTCGCCCGGCTGCGCGCATACGGCGACGTCGACATCGTCGTGGATCTGGACGACGACGGGCTGCTCGTCGACGCCGATGTGCTGCGCCGGGTGCGCGAGCTGTACGCGGCCGACCTGCGGCTCGGCATCGTCGGCTTCCGCATCGCCGACGAGCACGGCGAGACCCAGCAACGGCACGTGCCCAGGGTGGGCAAGTCCGATCCGATGCGCGGCGGTGACGTCACCGGCTTCCTCGGCGGCGGGCACGCCCTGCGCATGGAGATGCTGGCCGAGACCGGCGACTGGCCCGCCGAGTTCTTCTTCGCCCACGAGGAGACCGACCTCGCCTGGCGGGCGGCCGACGCAGGCTGGAAGATCCGCTACGCCCCCGAGCTGCTCCTTCAGCACCCCAAGACCTCGCCGGCCCGGCACGCCATCTACTACCGCGTCAACGCCCGCAACCGGGTCTGGCTCGTTCGGCGCCGGCTGCCCCTGCTGCTCATTCCGGTGCACCTGGGGGTGTGGACGCTGCTCACCCTCGCCCGTACCCGGTCCGCGGCCGGGCTGCGGGCCTGGTTCGGCGGGTTCGCGGAGGGGCTGCGGGAATCGGCCGGCGAGCGCCGGCCCATGCGCTGGCGGACGGTGTGGCGGCTCACCCGGCTGGGGCGCCCGCCCGTCATCTGAGCCGAGGCCGAGCCAGGGGCTGAGTCAGGGGTACGAGGGCGCGGGACAGGGCCCCGGTCGTTCACCTCCGCCGACCGGGGCCCTCTGACGTCCCCGGACCAGGCCTACGGCGACACTCCCCCGAGTTACGCGACATGACGCGCGCGCCGTCGGCCGGATCCGATGCAGTGATCACACCAGGGCTCACCAACAGATCGCTAACATGTGGCCAACGGTTCCTCCGCAGGCCGCGAACCGGTTGGCCGGAAGTCGCCGACAGTCGGTGGCGGCAAGCCGGAACCCCAACGGATTCCGGCCCCGACCAGCAGGCGGGAGGTGGCAGGAACCTGTTGTGGATGGGGCGGAATTCCGCCACGGAACGGCGGGCACGCGCCCGCCGCGCAGCACGGTCGGACAGGACCGCGGAAAGGCAGTGGAGCGGCGTGATGCGGCGATGCGAGCTGCGTTTCGGACTCCTGGGGCCACCTGTCCTCTACGACCGACAGCTGTACGGGATTTCGTACGACGCTTCCCAGGGCACCCTGGACGGCGCCCTCCCGGGGTCGGGTTACGCCTCCGACGCCGTCCCCGACAACCTCATCCACCCCATCGGCAGCCCCAAGGTGCGCGCCCTGCTCGCCGCGCTGCTGCTGGAGGCCGGCCGGGTGGTGTCGGTCGAGTCCCTGAAGGACGCCCTGTGGGGCGGGGCACCCCCCGTGTCGGCGCAGGCCTCGCTGCACAACCACGTCACCCGGCTGCGTCGGCTCCTGGACGACCCCGAGCGGCTCAGGGCCGTATCCCCCGGCTATCTGCTGCGCGTCGACGACGGCGAGTTGGACGTGCACGTGTTCGACGCCCGGGTCGCCGAGGCGCGCGCCGCGCACGCCCGGCGGGACTGGGCGGGTGTCGTGCGCGCCTGTACAGCCGGGCTCGCGCTCTGGCGCGGCACACCGCTCGGCGGACTGCCCGCCGACTTCGGCGGTTACGCCCTCGTGCAGCGCCTGGAGGAGGCGCGGCTGCTCCTGCTGGAATGGCGGTACGACGCCGAACTCGCCCTCGGGGGCGCCCGGCTGGGCGGGCTGGTCCCGGAGCTGGCGGCGCTCATCGCCGAGCACCCGCTGCGTGAGGCGTACCACCGCCAGCTGATGCTCGCCCTGCACCGCACCGGCCGACAGGCGGAGGCGCTGGCCGTCCACCGCGACCTGCGTGCCCGCCTGATCGAGGAACTCGGCGTCGAGCCCGGCCCCGCGGTCCGCGAGGCCCACCTGGAGGTTCTGCGAGTCTTCTCGCCCCCGAAGCCCGGAAAGCCGGCCACCGAGTCCACGCTTCCGCCCCGACGCACCCCCACACCGGCCGACGGCACCGCGACCCCCGGGACCACCAGGCCGATCGCCCCGGACACACCACCACCTGCCGGCGGCCACCCGCCCCTCCAGGGCGCACCCGCACCCGCCGACGGCGCTTCCGCCCCGCAGGGGCCGGCCGCACCCGACGGCGAAAGCGGCACGGGTGGTGCGGCTGGGGCAACGCACTCGGACGGAGGCCGGGTGCCACCCCCCGCTCCGCCCGCCCCCGCCCAACTCCCCCCTGCCCCGGCCATCTTCGCTGGCCGAGCCACCGAACTGCACGAGCTGCAGCACACCCTTGCCACCCGGCGGAGCCACCTCGCTGTGATCAGCGGCATGGCCGGCGTAGGCAAAAGCGCCCTCGCCCTCCATGTCGCCCACGCACTGCGGGAACGTTTCCCCGACGGCCAGCTGTACATCAACCTGCACGGTGCCACCCCCGGCATGTCCCCGCTCAGCACCGCCCAGGCCCTCGCCGCGCTCCTGCGCGACCTCGGCGCCGAGCCCCGCAGCATCCCCGAACACCCGGACGCGGCCGCCGCCCTGCTCCGCTCCCTCCTCGCCCCGGCCCGCATCCTCCTGGTACTGGACGACGCGGCGAACGCGGCCCAGGTGCGCCCCCTGCTGCCGGCCGGCCCCGGCTGCGCCGTGATCGTCACCAGCCGCTCGCCGCTGACCGCCCTGGACGGCGCCCGCCGCTTCCCGCTCGGCCCGCTCAGCGGGGAGGACAGCGCGGCGCTGCTACGCGCGGTGAGCGGACGCGAGGGGCTCGACGCCGGCCACGCCCTGGTCGAGCTGACCGGCAGGCTCCCGCTCGCGCTGCGGGTCGTCGCCGCCCGGCTGGCCGCCCGCCGGGCCCTGACGCCGGACGTGCTGGCCGGGCAACTGGCCGCCACCGAGGGCCGGTTGCACCACCTGGAGTACGACGACCTGAGTGTCCGCCGCTCCCTGGCCGTCGCCCACGACGCGCTCGCCGCCGCCGAACGCGAGGCCGACCGGGATGCGGCGCTCGTCCTGCGCCACATCGGCGCCCTCGACCTGTCGGTCTACGGCGCCCCGCTGGTCGCCCGCCTCACCGGCACCGACGAGCGCCGCGCCGAGGCCGCCCTGGACCGGCTGGTCGACGTGGCACTGCTGGAGGAGACGGCGTACGGCCGCTACGCCCCGCACGACCTGGTGCGCGACTTCGCCCGCGAACTGTCCGGCCAGAGCCCCGAGCGGGCTGCCGACGCCGACCTCACCGCCCTGCGCTGGTACGCCGCCGTCGCCGAGCATGCCCTCATCGCCATCGTGGAGCCCGGTCTCGACCAGGACGACCGCCGGCAGCCCACCGCCGCCCAGCCGCCGGAGCACGCGGCGGACGTGGCGGCCCTGGCGCCCTTCGAGTCCGCCGACATGGCCTTCGCCTGGGGCGAGGTGGAGCTGGAGAACATCGTCGCGCTGGTGGAGCGCAACGCGGACACGGCCGACGACCGCCGGGCCGCGCAGCTGTCTTCGCTCGTCCGGTTGTTCTTCCCCTATGTGCAGCGCAGCGGCCACGTCGCCGAGATGGAGGTGCTGGGGCGGGCCGCGCTCGGCGCCGCGCGGCGGCTCGGGGACGCGGCGGCGGAGGCCTACGCGCTAGGCGACCTCGCGGGCGTGCACTTCCTGGCCGGCCGGCAGAACGATGCCCTCACCCTCACCGACCAGGCCCTGGTGATCTGGCGACGGCTCGGCAGGGCCTCCTGGATCCGGCGCAGCCTGAACAACCGGGGGCTGCTGCTGGAGGGGCTGGGACGGTTCGCGGAGTCCGGGGAGGCGCTGCGGCAAAGCCTCGGCTACTCCCGGCAGCTGAACGACCCCTACGGCGAGGCCGTCACCCACAGCCACCTCGGCAACCTCTACGAGCACACCGACCCGCGGGCCGCCATCGAGCAGCATCAGCGCTCGCTGGCGATCGGGGACGCGATCGGCGCGGTCATCGTGCAGCACTCGGCGCACTGCAACATCGGTTACGCCCAGCTTGCCCTCGGCGAACCGGCCGCCGCGGCCCGGCACTTCGAGGAGAGCCTGCGCATCCTCGGCGGCCACGGCGACTGGCACGGCGAGTCGCAGACCCGGCTCGGTCTGGTCCGCGCGCTGCGGCAGCTGGGCGCGTCCGAGCGGGCCGCCCGCGAGTGCGCCGAGCTGCTGCACCGGGCCGACGCCCGGGCCGACCGCTACATCGGCGGACTCGCCCGCCACCAGCACGGGCTGCTGCTGCGCGAGCAGGGGCGGCGGCCGGAGGCGTACGACACCTGGCGCGCGGCCCTCGCGGCGCTGGCCGGCACGGACGAGCTGAACGTGGTGGAGGAACTGCGGGAGCTGCTGGCCGACGGCACGGCGCCGTAACAGGCGTTCACTTGGCGTCGGCATAGCACTCCACCACCGCCGTCGTGAACGGGAAGCGCACCGGGGTGTCGCCGAAGGTCAGCCGTCCGGCCAGGTCGCCGGCGTCCCGGATGGCCCGGACGACCGTGTCGGCCTCCTCGGCGGGGCAGTGCACGATCACCTCGTCGTGCTGGAAGAAGACCAGCTCGGCCGCGAGGCCCGCGCAGGCCCGGCGCAGCGCGGCGAGCAGCAGCAGGGCCCAGTCGGCGGCGCTGCCCTGCACGACGAAGTTCCGCGCGAAGCGGCCCCGCGCTCGGGAGTTGGTGGAGGCGTAGCCGGGGACCCAGGCCTGGCCGTCGGGGTCGTCCTCGCCGACCGGGATGCCCGCCTCCTCCGTCGCGTCCTCGCCCGCCCGGGCTGCGGGCGGGCAGGTCCGGCCCAGCCAGGTGCGCACGAGCCGGCCCTCCTCGCCGGCCCGCGCGGCCTCGTCCACGTAGGCCACCGCCTGGGGGAAGCGGCGGCGCAGCGCGGCGAGGTTCTTCAGGCCGTCGCCGGAGGTCTGGCCGTAGACCGCGCCGAGCACGGCGAGCTTGGCCTGGTCCCGGTCGCCGGAGAAGGCGCGGTCGGAGACGGACTGGTAGAGGTCGCTCGCGCGGCCGGCGACCTCCATCAGGCCGGGGTCGCGGGAGATCGCGGCGAGCACGCGCGGCTCCATCTGGTCGGCGTCGGCCACGACCAGCCGCCAGCCGGGGTCGGCGACCACGGCCCGCCGGATCACCTTGGGGATCTGCAGCGCGCCCCCGCCGTTGGTCACCCAGCGCCCGGTGACCGTGCCGCCGGCCAGGAACTCCGGCCGGAAGCGGCCGTCGCGCACCCAGTCCTGGAGCCAGGACCAGCCGTGTGCGACCCAGATGCGGTAGAGCTTCTTGTACTCCAGCAGGGGTTCGACGGCCGGGTGGTCGAGGGAGCGGATCTCCCAGCGGCGGGTGGACTTCACCTTGATCCCGGCCTGCGCGAAGGCCTTGATCACGTCGGCGGGCAGGTCGGGCCGCACCCGGCGGCCGAAGGCCGTGGACACCTCGTCGGCCAGCTCGGCGAGGCGGCGGGGCTCGCCGCCGCCCGCGTACCGCTCGCCGAGCAGGTCGTGCAGCAGCTCGCGGTGGACCTCGGTGCTCCAGGGGAGGCCGGCGCGGTTCATCTCGGCGGCCACCAGCATCCCCGCCGACTCGGCGGCGGTCAGCAGCCGCATGCGGTCGAGGTGGGCGGTCTTCTCGTGCCGCCGCTGTTGCTCGGCGTAGACCGTGAGGAGGTCGGCGAGCGGCATGCGGGTGCCGGCCGGCTCGAACAGCGGGGACTGGGCGCCCGGTTCGGCCGAGCGCTGCGGCGGGTCGGGCGGTACGGGGCCGCCGCGGAGGCGGGCCAGGGCGGCGGCGGCCGAGTGCGGCTCGCCGTACCGGCCCTCGTGGCCCAGCAGGAGTGTTTCGGCGTCCTCGATGTCGTAGCACCGCTCCACTCGCACCCCCGTGGCGAGCAGGCGCGGGTAGACCTCGGGGGTCGACCGCCACACCCAGCGCGTTACCTCCGGACGGCTCCGCACCGCCTGGGCGAGATCGCTCTCCCGCCGCACAGGACCGGCGGGCAGCCCGTCCGGGCCGAGGGGGGCGACGTCCACGCCACCGTCCTCGGCCGGTGCGAGTGCCCACCGGTCGGTCATGTCTGCGAGTGTGGCAGGCGGCTCTGACAATGGCCGTGACCTGCGGTTTCAGTCCTCCTGAGCGGTTTCCTGGCCCTTCTGCTCCAGCAGCAGCGCCAGCACCTTGCCGACGTACTCCTCGGTCGCCGCCTTGCCGATGCCGAGCCCGCTGAGGACGCCCTCGCCGTTCTCGTGCTCCAGCAGGGCCAGCAGGAGGTGCTCGGTGCCGATGTAGTTGTGGCCGAGCCGGAGGGCCTCGCGGAAGGTGAGTTCCAGGACCTTCTTGGCTCCCGGGCCGTAGGGGATGAGGTCGGGGACGTTCTCCGCGGCCGGCGGGAGCGCGGCGGTCGCGGCCTGGCGTACGGCGTCCAGCGGGACACCCTGCGCGGTGATCGCCTTCGCGGCCAGGCCCTCCGGCTCGGCCAGCAGCCCCAGGACCAGGTGCTCGGGGCGGCCTTCGGGGTTGTGCGCCGCCACCGCCTCGTTGTGGGCTGCCATGACCACGCTCTGCGCGCGCGGGGTGTAGCGGCTGAAGCCCTGACTGGCGTCGAGGTCGGCCGACTCCTTCGGCACGAACCGCTTCTGTGCCGCCTGCCGGGTCACGCCCATGCTCTTGCCGATGTCGGTCCAGGACGCCCCCGAGCGGCGGGCCTGGTCGACGAAGTGACCGATCAGATGGTCGCCCACGTCACTGAGGTGATCGGCGGCGATCACCGCGTCCTGGAGCTGTTCGAGGGGTTCGGTGTGAACCTTCTTGATGGCCTCGATGAGGTCGTCGAGGCGCACGGATGCCGTGGTGTTCGGGTTGCTCGCCATGTGTCAACCGTAGGTTGCACCCCTCCGACTGTCAACCATCGGTTGACAGTCGGAGGGGTGGTCATCGGCCTACGGCTGCGGGTGGTACATCACCACCATCACTCCGTGCACCGGCTGGTCCGCCCCGTCCTCCTCGGCCCCGTCGAGCAGCTCCGCCGGCGTGTCCCGCAGCTGCCGGGCCCGCTCCGGGCTCAGGCGCAGGTGACGCAGGCCGAGCAGGTGATCCGTGGGGGAGCGGTCCAGTACCCGCATCGGGAGGCCGCCATCCCGGTCGGCCGCGCGGTCAACCCGGTCTCCGGCACCAACGGGGAGAGCACCGGCGTCCGCCCCGACGTCCCTTGCCCGGCCGCCGACGCCCTCGACCGGGCCCTGGAGCCGGCCGCCCGCGCCTGAGGCTGTCCACAGGGTGTGGACGGCCTCGGCCCGCTGTCGGTGGCGCGTGGCACGATCGGCAGTGTGACCAGCACTGCCAGCACCGTCGAGCGGGCCTTCCGGGCCGCCCTGTACGACGACACCGACACCGGACTCGACACGGGCGCCTCCCTGCTCGCCGCCGACCCCGCCGCGGACGCCGAACTCACGCGGCGGGGCGAGGAGTTCGTCGCGGCCGCCTGGCAGCGTGGCTGGCAGCCCGCCGACGTCGTACGGCTGGTGCGGCGGGAGCTGGAGGACCTCCACGTACGCCTGGCCGCGGGCCTGATCCGGGCGCAGGCCGGGCAGGACCGCCCGCGCGGGCGCCGGTGGACCGGCCAGCTGGAGGCCCTGCCGGCGGCCCCCGCGCGCGGAGGCGACCGCTTCTCGCACGCCACCGCCGTCCTCCGGCTGTACCGCCTGCTGCTGCGCCTGCCCGCCCTGGAGCCCCTCGAAGAGCCCCGCCGCGAGCACGGGCCCGGCGCCTCCCGCATGCTCACCCGGATCCGCGCCCTGCTCGCCAAGGCCGAGGCGACCGGGTATCCGGAGGAGGCGGAGGCGCTGAGCGCCAAGGCGCAAGAGCTGATGGCCCGGCACAGCGTGGACGAGGCGCTGCTGGCGGCCGGTGCCCCCGCGCCGGACGCGCCCGGCGCCTGCCGCATCGGCGTCGAGCCGCCGTACGAGCAGGCCAAGGCGGTCCTCCTGGACGCGGTCGCCACCGCCAACCACTGCCGCGCGGTGTGGAACGAACCACTGGCCTTCTCCACGGTCGTCGGCTTCGAGGCGGACCTGGAGGCGGTCGAGCTGCTCTACACCTCGCTGCTGGTGCAGGCCACGCACGCGATGACCAAGGCGGAGGCCGCCCAGAGAGCCGGCGGCCGCAAGCGCACCAAGACCTTCCGGCAGTCGTTCCTCGCGGCCTACGCCCACCGCGTCGGCGACCGCCTCGCGGCCGCGGCCGACACCCAGGTGACCCAGGACCTGCTGCCGGTCCTCGCCACCCGGGACATAGCCGTCACCGACCGGCTGGAGCGCCTGTTCCCCGAGACCACCACGACCCGGCTGCGCGGTGTGAGCGACGCGGCGGGCTGGACGGAGGGCGCACGCGCGGCAGACCGGGCGCAGGTCAGAGCCCGGCCACGGCTCGGGTGAGCGTCAGTCTCCGGCCTGCTGGAAGGCGCTGACCGAGGCGTTCGGGTCGCCCTGGCTGGTCCGGCCGGCGATCGCGCCGTACTTCCAGGGAATGCTCTGACCGGCGTCGCTGCCCGGCAGGACCACGTTCATCGACTTGGGCTTCAGGCTCTTGTCGTCGTTGTCCTTGCCCCGCACGTAGGTGACGGTGAAGGTCGCGGAGTCCCCCTTGGCGAGCTTCAGCGTCTGCGCCTTGGCCTCCTTCTGGGGCTTCAGGCTGACGGTCGCGCCGGTCTGGTTCAGCTCGACGTGCGGGAAGCCGTCCAGGGTGCAGGGTGCGCTCTGGTTGGTGATGCTGACGACCACCTCGCCGGTGTCCCCGGCCGCCGGTGCCACGCTCGCGGAGCCGGCCTGCACGGAGACCTTGCCGACCGCACAGCCCGACCCGGACGTGTTCTTGCCGCCGCTGCCGCCCCCGCTGTCATTGCAGGCGGTCAGCAGCAGAGCGGCGGCGAGGGCGGTGACGGTGAGCGGAATGGCGCGCATGAGCAGGTCCCCATCGAGGTCGTGACGGTCTTCCTGCATCATGGCGCCTGCGGCCGGGCCCCGATCACGCGCCCCGGCAGAATTCACTGCTTTGTGTGCGCCGTCGGCAACCCGGAGGGCAGCTTGCCGCCCTCGGCCCTGGTGTAGGTCTCCTGGCCGAGCTTGCCCGACCAGGTCACCTTCATGCCGTCCTTGCTCACCGAGTCGACCATGCCGGTGACCCGGTCCTTGCTGCCGTCGGTGCAGGTCAGATGGACCATCTGCATGCCTGCCTCGGCGCCCGCGGTGCCGCTGCACACGGATCCGCCGGTCGCGAAGAGCCCGGCCTTCTTCCCGGTGATCACCAGGGCCACGATCGTGCCCTTGCTGGTGGTGATCCAGCTGCCCTGGAGTTTGCCGGAGGCGTCCGTCACCGCGCCCGTGGCGCTGCCGGTGGGTGTCGGGGTCGCGCTGGACGAGGTGTCGTTCTTGGAGCCGCCCCCGCTGCACGCGGTCAGGGCGAGCGCGCCCACCAGCCCCGCGGCCGCGGCCGCCGTCCGCACCCTTGCAGTCGCCGTAGTCACGTCACGCTCCCGAAAGCTCCAGTGGCCGGCCTCCCGTGGCCGGAGGGACCGCAGCAAGCTATCAGCCGTTACCAGGAGGACTTCCGGACGCCGGGCAGGAATCCCTTGTGAGCCTGCTCGCGCAGGTTCACCCGGGACAGGCCGAAGGTGCGCAGGTAGCCGCGTGGCCGGCCGTCCACCTGGTCGCGGTTGCGCACGCGCGTGGCGCTGGCGTCCCGCGGCTGCCTGCGCAACTCCCGCTGGGCGGCGATCCGTTCCGCCTCCGTCGTGGAGGGCCGCCGGATGATCTCCTTCAGTTCGGCGCGGCGCTCGGCGTACCGGGCGACGACCTCCTTGCGCCGCTCGTTCTTCGCGATCTTGCTCTGCTTCGCCATCAGACCTTCACCCCCCGGGCGCGGATCCGGGCCACGGCCGCCTCGACGCCGATGGTGTCCACGGTCTTGATCGCCTTCGCGCTCAGCCGCAGCCGCACGTGCCGGCCCTCGCCGGGCAGCCAGTAGCGCTTGGTCTGGATGTTCGGGTCGAAGCGGCGGGAGGTGCGCCGGTGGGAGTGGGAGATGCGGTTGCCGAAGCCGGGCTGGGTGCCGGTCAGCATGCAGTGGGCGGACATGGGTGACGTACCTCTCCTCAACGCTGGATGCTAATGGAATTCATTTTCAGTAAGATAGCAGCATGGCACGCAACGAACTCCGCCCGGTCATCAGGCTCCGGTCCACCGCCGGGACCGGCTACACCTACGTGACCCGCAAGAACCGCCGCAACGACCCGGACCGCATGACGCTGCGCAAGTACGACCCGGTCGCCGGCCGGCACGCCGACTTCCGAGAGGAGCGCTGAGGCAACGCCATGCGCAAGGGAATCCACCCCGACTACGGGCCCGTCGTGTTCCGTGACCGTGCTGCCGGCCACGCCTTCCTCACCCGCTCGACCATGACGAGTCAGAAGACGATCGAGTGGGAGGACGGCCGCACCTACCCGGTCGTGGACGTCGAGATCTCCGACGTCAGCCACCCCTTCTACACCGGCACCGCCCGCGTCCTGGACACGGCCGGCCGCGTGGAGCGCTTCGAGCGCCGGTACGGGAAGCGGGGCGGGGCGTGAGCCTGTCCGTGGCCGTCGTCGGCGGGCTGCACGCCGAGGCCCGCAAGGCGGCGGTGGACCGGCTCCTCGCCGACGTGCCCGGCAGCGTCGCCCTCCACCACGACCTGGCGACGGCCGCGGCCGGCACGGTCGTACGCACCGTCCGGGACCGCGACGGCATCCGCTCCGTCGGCGAGACGCCCCTGGTCAACGACTGCGCGTGCTGCGCCCTGCGCGAGGACCTGGTGCCGGAGCTGCGCCGCCTCGCCGACGACGGCACGGTGCGGCTCGCGATCGTCGAGCTGTGGGACTCGGTCGAGCCCAAGGCGATGGCCGAGGTGGTCACGGCCGGCGGCCTCACCGTCACCGGCGTGATCACCGCCGTCGATCCGGCGCTGGTACTGCCGTACCTCGGCAACGGCGACGACCTCGCCGAGGCGGGGCTCGCCGCGGCCGCCACCGACCAGCGCACGGTCGCCGACACCTTCGCCCGCCAGCTGGAGTACGCCCCCGTCCTCGCCGTGGCCGACTCACCGGAGGCCGACGACGAGGACCGTGAGCTGCTCGCGCAGCTCCATCCGACGGCCCGCCGGGTTCCGATCGGCCACGGCGGCCCGGCGGGCGCGACGTCCCGCACCTCCCCGCTGACGGCGGCCGCGCTCGCCGGTTTCGACGTGGAGGCGGCCGCGGCCGCCCAGCACCCGGCCTGCGCCCTGCTGCCCGCCGAGGCCGACAGTCACGGCGTCGCCACCCTGGTCTGGAACCGCCGCCGCCCCTTCCACCCCGGGCGGCTGTACGCGGCCCTGGAGGACCTGACCTGCGCCGCGGCCCGCAGCCGGGGCCGGTTCTGGCTCGCCGACAAACCCGACGTGCTGCTGCACTGGGACGCGGCGGGCGGTGCGCTGTGCGTCGAGAGCGCCGGCCCGTGGCTCGCCGCGCTGCCCGACGCGGCCTGGGAGATGGTCCCGCCGGTGCGCCGGGCCGCCGCCGCGCTGGACTGGCACCCGGAGCACGGCGACTGCTGCAACCACCTCGTCTTCACCTCGCCCGGCCTCGACCGCGACGGACTCGAGCACCTTCTGGAGTCCTGTCTGCTCACCGATGCCGAGTACGCCGCCGGGCGCGATGCCTGGAAGAAACTGCCGCCCGCCTTCGACACCCTGCTGGAGGTCTGATGCCTCGCCCGAGCGACCGCAAGCCCGCCAAGAACCGTCCCAACCCGCTGGACCAGGCCGGGATCACCTACATCGACTACAAGGACACCGACCTGCTGCGGAAGTTCGTCTCCGACCGCGGCAAGATCCGCAGCCGCCGGGTCACCAGGGTCACCGCCCAGCAGCAGCGGCTGCTGGCGCGGGCCGTCAAGAACGCACGGGAGATGGCGCTGCTGCCGTACTCCAGCAGGTGACAGGCTATAGGTAGGCGATTCCCTACGATTGACGCGTAGGGAATCGCCTATCTATTCTGCGGGCATGACCATCACGCATGCCTCATTCGTCACGCTTCCCGTCTCCGACCAGGACCGCGCGCTGCGCTTCTACACGGATGTCCTCGGCCTGGAGGTCACCGCCGACCGGGACCTGCCCCAGGGGCGCTGGCTCCAGGTGGCCCCCAGGGGTGCGCAGACCGTCTTCACCCTTTCGGGGCCCGGCATGGGGGGTTTTGAGGCCGGCTCCGCGCGGGGGATCATGTTGGTCACGACCGACGTCGACGCGGACTGTGCCCGGCTCACCGCGGCCGGGATCCCCGTGCAGGGACCGGACGAGCTCCCCTGGGGGCGCATGGCCTCCTTCGCGGACCCCGACGGCAACGGTCTGATGCTGCTGACGGAGAAGGAAGGTTTCTGACCGCTCCATGAACGGGACGGGTACCGCCGCCGAGGACCGCGTCTTCGCCGCGCTCGCCAACGCCACGCGCAGGGAAGTGCTGCGGCTGCTGCGCGAGAGCGGACCGCAGCCCGTGCAGACCCTGGCCGACCACTTCGACATGCGCCGCCCGAGCCTCTCGGAACACCTCAGGGTGCTCCGGGAGGCCGGCCTCGTCTCCGAGCAGCGCTCCGGCCGGCAGCGCATCTACCGCCTCGAGGCGGCCCCGCTCGCCGAGGTGCAGGACTGGCTCCATCCGTACGAGCGGTTCTGGCGGGACCGGTTGAAGGGCCTCGGCGATCTGCTCGACCGCATGCCGGACGATGACCGCCCATGAGCACCGCACCGCCCGACGACGCCGACGACCTCACCACGATCCGCGTCGACCAGTTCTTCCCCCACCCGCCCGCCAAGGTCTGGCGGGCCCTGACCGAGCCCGGGCTGCTGGCCAGGTGGCAGATGCCCGGCGCCGAGGACTTCCGCCTCGAGGTCGGCCACCGGTACCGGATGACCTCGGTCCCGCGTCCCAACTCCCGCTTCTCCGGCGTCGTAGAAGTGCAGGTTCTCGCCTACGACACCGAGCGGATGCTGTCCCTCCGGTGGGCGGATGCCGATCCCGCCAATCCTGCGGACTGGACCATCACCTGGACCCTGGAACAGGAAGGGCGCGGTACGCGTCTCTTCCTAGTGCACGAAGGTTTCGATCCGGACGACCCGGCGCAGTTGATGGCGCGGAAGATCATGGACGGGGGCTGGAGGGGGCATGTACTGCCGTCTCTGGGGCAGACGCTGGACCGGCTTCGGTAAAGCGGACGTCAAACCTGTAATCGCGGGAACACCCCCCGTGCACGTGCATCTGCTCATGCAACTGCACATGAACGGGGTTATGATCCGGGTCAGTTGACTACAGCATCTATGGCCTCACCAGCCAGTGCACCACCGGGGAGCAACCTGTGGACCGCGACGTTGACGGCGTGTACGGGGGGTACGACGTGTACAACGGCATGGCTGCCACGCAGCTGGACGGAGTGGCCTGGCAGAAGAGCAGGCACAGCAACTCGCAGGGCTCGTGCGTGGAGTTCGCGCGGCTGCCCGGCGGCGAGGTGGCCGTACGCAACTCGCGCTTCCCGGACGGCCCCGCGCTCGTCTACACGCGCGCGGAGATCGAGGCGATGCTCCTCGGCGTCAAGGACGGCGAGTTCGACCATCTGGTGGCCGGCTGAAACGACTCACCGGCCCGGACGCGACCGACCGGTCGCGGTGGGCCGGTGGCGGCCGGGTGACGTCCGGGTGTACGCGCGTAGAACCGCGGCGTCCGTCGGTGCCGTACCGGGTCAGTCGGTGGGCCGGAGCCGGAACAGCGCCCAGACGACCTTGCCGTTGAGGGTGCCCGCGAGCGGGTGCCAGCCCCAGCTGTCGGCGAAGGAGTCGACCAGGAACAGGCCGCGGCCCGACTCGGCCGAGAAGTCGTCCGAGTCGCGTGGGGCGGGGGTCTCGTGGCTGGGGTCGCGCACCGCGCACACCAGTCGCTCGGTCCAGCGCATCAGGTGCAGCCGTACCGGCTGGTCCTCGGCGCACCCCACGTCGGCCGCGTCGGAAGGTGCGGCCCGCAGGGCCTCGTTGCAAGGGTGGTGGTGGGGAAGAGGCAGGCCGTGCCGCAGGGCGTTGGTGACGAGTTCGGAGACGACGAGACATATGTCGTCGAAGCGATCGCCCGCGTCCCACTTGTCCAGCGTGCAGCGGGTGAAGCGCCGGGCCTCGCGCACCGCTTCGTAGCGGGTGGGCAGGGCGCAGGAGGCGGCATCGGACACGGCCGCGGGATCCAGCGGCGGGAGGCCCTGCCGTAACGGCTTGAGCATGGTCGATCCATTCGTTCCCATGCGAGGCACTCCCGGGAATTCGCGGTCGTTGCGATGCAGCGGTGGCGCGGCACCATGCTTTCGGATGCGCACGGCAGATGCAAGGGCAGATGCACGTGCACGCGACCGAATTGAACCCGCCCGCCCCGCTTCTTGGCCATTTTTTCCGCCAACTTGAAGCGGTTGCTGTCACAGGTCCCTATCTCTTCCTGTTCAAAACGGCCGACCTCTTTCCGTTTCCGTAACCGGACGAGTACTGCTCGAAGTGTTTTAGTGGCAGACTTCGGCCCCTGAAGACGGTTGGGGAGGCTGGCGAACGTGAGCGCGGGAGAGCCCGGATCGGTGGTGCGGCGCATGCTGCTCGGCTCGCAACTCAGGCGACTGCGTGAAGCACGGGGGATCACGCGCGAGGCGGCGGGGTACTCGATCCGCGCCTCCGAGTCGAAGATCAGCCGGATGGAGCTGGGCCGGGTGAGCTTCAAGACCAGGGACGTGGAGGACCTGCTGACGCTGTACGGCATCACGGACGAGGCGGAGCGCGAGTCGCTGCTCTCCCTCGCCCGGGAGGCCAACGTCGCGGGCTGGTGGCACAGTTACACCGACGTGCTGCCCAGCTGGTTCCCCACCTATGTGGGCCTGGAGGGTGCCGCCTCCCTGATCCGGGTGTACGAGGTGCAGTTCGTGCACGGCCTGCTGCAGACCGAGGAGTACGCCCGCGCGGTGGTGCGGCGCGGCATGCGGGGCGCGAGCGCGGCCGACGTGGAGCGACGGGTCGCCCTGCGCCTGGAGCGGCAGAAGCACCTGCTCGCGCAGAACGCGCCCGAGTTCCACATCGTCCTCGACGAGGCCGCCCTGCGCCGCCCCTACGGCGACCGCGACGTGATGCGCGGCCAGCTCCAGCATCTGATCGACATCTCCCAGCGCCCCAACGTACGGCTGCAGGTCATGCCGTTCGGCTTCGGCGGGCACTCCGGCGAGAGCGGCGCCTTCACCATCCTCAGCTTCCCCGAGTCGGACCTGTCCGACGTCGTGTACCTGGAGCAGCTGACCAGCGCGCTCTACCTGGACAAGCGCGAGGACGTCACCCAGTACGAGCAGGCACTCAAGGAGCTCCAGCAGGACAGCCCCGGCCCGGACGAGAGCCGGGACCTGCTGCGCGGTCTGTTGCAGCTGTCCTGACCTCACGACTTGCAGCTGTCCTGACCTCACAACTCACGGGAAACACAAGTACGATGACGGGCGATCAGACCGTGTAGTCGACCGGGTGTCTGTCTGGCTGTCACCGAGCAGCGGGGGATCGAGGGAACACATGTCGTCCTGCTTCACCGACCTGGCCCAGCAGTACATCGACGGCGAGTGGCGCCAGGGCACCGGTTCCTGGGACATCATCGACTTCAACCCGTACGACGGCGAGAAGCTGGCCTCGATCACCATAGCCACCGTCGACGAGGTCGACGACGCCTACAGAGCGGCCGCCCGGGCCCAGCACGACTGGGCCCAGACCAACCCGTACACCCGCCGTGCGTTCTTCGAGAAGGTCCTGCGCCTGGTCGAGGAGCGCGAGCGCGAGATCACGGAGATGATCATCGCGGAGCTGGGCGGCACGCATGTGAAGGCCCGGTTCGAGATCCGCCTCGCCAAGGAGTTCCTGCGCGAGGCGGCCCAGCTGGCGCTGCGCTGCGACGGCCGCCTGCTGCCCTCGCCGGTCGACGGCAAGGAGAACCGTCTCTACCGCCTCCCGGTGGGCGTGGTCGGTGTCATCAGCCCCTTCAACTTCCCCTTCCTGCTGTCGGTCAAGCCGGTCGCCTCGGCCCTCGCTCTGGGCAACGCCGTCGTCCTCAAGCCCCACCAGGACACCCCGATCACCGGCGGCACACTGATCGCCAAGCTCTTCGAGGACGCGGGCCTGGCGCCGGGCCTGCTCAACGTCGTGCTGACCGACATAGCCGAGATAGGCGACGCGTTCATCGAGCACCCGGTCCCGAAGGTCATCTCCTTCACCGGTTCCGACAAGGTCGGCCGGCACATAGCGACCGTGTGCGCGGGGCAGCTCAAGCGCTCGGTGCTGGAACTGGGCGGCAACAGCGCGCTGGTGGTGCTGGACGACGCCGACATCGACTACGCGGTCGACGCGGCCGTCTTCAGCCGTTACGTCGACCAGGGGCAGGTCTGCATGGCCGCCAACCGGGTCCTGGTGGACCGGTCGGTGAGCGAGGAGTTCACCGAGAAGTTCGTCGCCAAGGTCAGGACGCTGAAGACGGGCGACCCGAGCGACCCGCAGACGGTGATCGGACCGGTCATCAACTCCCTCCAGGCGAACGCCCTCACGGCCGCCATCGACCAGGCGGTCGCCGAGGGAGCCACCGTTCTCGTCAGGGGCGGGGCGAACGACAATCTGGTGGAGCCCTCCGTCCTCACCGACGTGCCGTCCGGCTCCTCCCTCCTGCACAAGGAGATCTTCGGACCGGTCGCCCTGCTCGTGCCGTTCGACGGCGAGGAGGACGCGGTCCGCATCGTCAACGACACCCCCTACGGCCTCAGCGGCGCCGTGCACACCGCGGACGTCGAGCGCGGAGTGGCCTTCGCCAAGCGGATCGACACGGGCATGTTCCACGTGAACGACGGGACCATCCACGACGAGCCGCTGGTCCCGTTCGGCGGCGAGAAGAACTCCGGGATCGGCCGGCTGAACGGCGAGACCACCCTGGACGCCTTCACCACGCTGAAGTGGATCTCGGTGCAGCACCGGCGCAGCGAATTCCCGTTCTGAGCCGTCCGGCCACGGTCCGGCCTTGCGGACAGAAGCTGACCGCAAGGGTCCGTAGTGTCATCGGTGTCAGGGGGAAAGGCCCCGAGGGCTTCGATGAAAGGCGGCCGGTCATGGTGATGCACGTGGGAGCAGAGGCGCAGGGCGACGAGCGCGGGGCGCTGCTCTCGTTCGTGGAGGAACAGCGCGGAGGGATCCGCAGGGCGCTGCTGGGGCTGACCGAGGAGCAGGCCCGCTTGCGCCCGAGCGCCAGCGAGCTGTCCCTGGGCGGCCTGCTCAAGCACGTCGCCGAGGTCGAGCAGGGCTGGATCGCCCGGGCCAAGCAGGAGCCGCCGGCGGTCCACCGCGACGAGTCGAACTGGCACGAGTGCTTTCAGCTGACCGGCGAGGAGACGGTGGCCTCGCAGCTCGCCCACTGGGAGCAGATCGCCGACGAGACGGAGAAGTTCATCCGCTCGGCGCCCAGCCTGGACGACACCTTCCCGCTGCCGAACGACCCCTGGTTCCCGCCGGACAGCCGCGTCTCCCTGCGCTGGCTGTGCCTGCACCTGATCCGCGAGACGGCCCGGCACGCCGGCCACGCCGACATCATCCGGGAGTCCCTGGACGGGAAGACGGCGTTCGAGCTGGTGGCCCTGGAGCAGGCCGGCTAGCCGTGCGGCAATAACCTGGACCGCATGTCAGCGATCCGTCTTCTCGTGCTGGGCGCGGTCCGCCAGCACGGGCGGGCCCACGGCTACCAGGTGCGCAACGACCTGGAGTACTGGGGCGCGCACGAGTGGTCCAACGCCAAGCCCGGCTCCATCTACCACGCCCTGAAGCAGATGGAGAAGCAAGGGCTGCTGCACGCGCACGAGATCGCGCCTTCCACCGCCGGGGGCCCGCCGCGCACCGAGTACGAGATCACGGACCGGGGCGAGGAGGAGTTCTTCCGGCTGCTGCGCGAGTCCCTGGTCTCCTACGACCAGAAGATGGACATCCAGTCGGCGGCCATCGGCTTCCTGGTCGAGCTGGAACGGGCCGAGGCGCTGGACCTGCTCAGGGACCGAATCCGGCGGATCGGGGAGTGGCGGGCCACCGTCACCGGGCACTACATCCCCGAGGACGGCCCCGACCAGCTCGGCCACATCGGCGAGATCATGAACCTCTGGGTCCACACGGCCGACTCCGACGCGGCGTGGACCCGGGGGCTGATCGCCCGCCTGGAGGCGGGCGCCTACACGTTCGCCGGCGAGGGCGAACGCTTCGTGGGCGTGCTCACCGAGGGCGAGGAGAACCCTTACGCGACGGGGGAGCGGCACCCGGGGGACGAGCGCTGACGCAGCGGAAGGCCCACTAATCAAGTTTGACCAATGAGGCCGCTCGCGCTACTTTCGTGAAGTAGTCAAGTTTGACTAGCGAGGGAGTGGTACGTGGCCGACACGGCGATCACCGTTGAGGACGCACGCAAGACCTACGGCACCGAACACGCCCTGGACGGGCTCGACCTGCACGTCACATGGGGCACCGTGCACGCGGTGCTCGGGCCCAACGGAGCGGGCAAGACCACCCTGGTCCGGACCCTGTCCACCCTGCTCAGGCCGGACGGCGGCCGTATCGAGGTCGCCGGGCACGACGTGCTCACCGAGGCCCGCGCGGTCCGCCGGCGCATCGGCCTGCTGGGCCAGTACGCGGCGCTGGACGAGCAGCTGGACGGCCGGCAGAACCTGGAGATGTTCGCCCGCCTGCACCACCTCGGCGCCCGCCACGCGCGCGTGCGCGCCGCCGAGCTCCTGGACCGCTTCGACCTCACCGGCACCGGCCGCACCCCGGTCGCCCGCTACAGCGGCGGCATGCGCCGCCGCCTCGATCTCGCCGCCTCCCTGATCACCGACCCCGAGGTGCTCTTCCTGGACGAGCCGACGACCGGACTCGACCCGCGCGGCCGCGCCGAGGTCTGGGCCGCCGTCCGCTCGCTGGTCGGCGGCGGTACGACGGTCCTGCTCACCACCCAGTACCTGGAGGAGGCCGACCAGCTCGCCCACCGCATCGCGTTCGTGGACCACGGCCGGGTCGTCACCGACGGCACCCCCGACGAGCTGAAGACGCTCACCGGCGGCGACCGCATCGACGTCGTCCTGCGCGACGCGGGCCAACTCGGCGCGGCCGTCGCCCTGCTGCCCGTCACCGGCGTCTCGGTGGACACCGACCGCCGGCTGCTCAGCGCCCCGGTCGCCGACCGCATGAGCGCGCTCTCCGGGGTCGTACGCGCCCTGGAGGCGGCCGGCATCGAGGCGGCGGACGTCGCCCTGCGCCGGCCCACGCTGGACGAGGTGTTCCTGCACCTCACCGGCGACGAGAACCGAGTGAAGGAGGCCGCGTGACCCCCTACGTCCTGACCGACTCCTGGACCATGACCCGGCGCGAACTCGCCCACTGGGCACGGCAGCCCGGCCAGGTGCTGGTCGGCCTGGTCTTCCCGGTGATGCTGCTGCTGATGTTCGGCTACCTGATCGGCGGCGGCCGGGGCGTCACCGGCGACTACGTCGACTACCTGGTGCCCGGCATGTTCGCGCTCACCATGGCCTTCGGCCTGGAGGGCACGATGCTCAACGTCACCCAGGACCTCACCAGGGGCGTCATCGACCGCTTCCGCTCCCTGCCCATGACCAACGGAGCCGTCCTGGTGGGCCGTTCGGCGGCCGACATGCTCCAGTCGGCGGTCGGGCTCGCGCTGATGACGGGCGTGGCGTACGCGCTGGGCTGGCGGGCGCACGGCGGCCCGGGTGCCTTCCTGGGCGCCGTGGGCCTGCTGCTCCTGCTCCGCTTCGCGATGCTCTGGGTCGGCATCCACCTCGCCCTGATCGCCGGCCGGCCCGAGATGGTCCAGGCCGTGCAGATCCTCATCTGGCCGGTCGGCTTCCTCTCCAACGTCCTCGCCACACCGGACGCCATGCCCGACTGGCTGGGTACGGCCGTCCAGTGGAACCCCCTGTCCCAGACGGCGACGGCCGTACGGGACCTGCTCGGCAGCCAGGGCGGCGAGCCGGGGCACCTGTGGGCGGCCGTGGCCTGGCCGCTGGGCCTCCTCGCGGTGTTCTTCCCGCTGGCCGTAGGGAGGTTCGCGCGGCTGGGCCGCTAGGGGGCGGAAACGGCTGGGCCGCTAGTGATGGAAACCGGTGGCCGCGTCCTTGTCCCGGGTCAGCGGATGCGGCTGCCGGCGCAGGTCCGGCAGCAGGCGGGTCAGGTCGTCGAGGAACAGGTCGGCGAGGTCGTGCGAGAAGCCGTTGCGGCAGACCACCCGC
The DNA here is from genome assembly GCF_001513965.1 of Streptomyces cellostaticus. Lineage (GTDB taxonomy): Bacteria > Actinomycetota > Actinomycetes > Streptomycetales > Streptomycetaceae > Streptomyces > Streptomyces cellostaticus. The sequence goes on from NZ_KQ948038.1 coordinate 65,053, forward strand.
AGCACGGACAGGTCCTCGCGGTGCGGCGGGAAGGTGTACGCGGGCACCAGCCAGCCGCCCTCGCGCAGCCGCCGGGAGACGTCGAAGACGTCGTACGCCGTCACGTCCGGGGCGGTGGTGAAGGCGAAGACCGGCAGCTGGTCGCCCCGGGTCAGCAGCCGGAAGTCGCCGAGCGCCTCGATCCGCCCGGCGAGCGAGACCGCCACGTCCCGCGTCGACTGCTGCACCGCGCGGTAACCATCGCGGCCCAGCCGCAGGAACGAGTAGTACTGCGCGACCACCTGGGCGCCGGGGCGGGAGAAGTTGAGCGCGAAGGTCGGCATGTCACCGCCCAGGTAGTTGACCCGGAAGACCAGTTCCTCGGGCAGCGCCTCCTTGTCCCGCCACAGCGCCCAGCCGACGCCCGGGTAGACCAGGCCGTACTTGTGTCCGGAGGTGTTGATCGAGACCACGCGCGGCAGCCGGAAGTCCCACACCAGGTCCTCGTCCAGGAAGGGCGCCACCATCGCCCCGGACGCGCCGTCCACGTGCACCGGGATGTCGAGACCGGTGCGCTCCTGGAGGGCGTCCAGGGCCGCGCACAGGTCCGCGACGGGCTCGTAGGACCCGTCGAAGGTCGAGCCGAGGATGCCGACGACCCCGATGGTGTTCTCGTCGCACAGCTCGGCCGCCGCCTGCGGATCCAGGTGGTACCGGTCGCCCTCCATGGGCACCAGCCGGGCCTCCACCTCCCAGAAGTTGCAGAACTTGTCCCAGCAGACCTGGACGTTGACGCCCATGACCAGATTGGGCCGCGCCCCCGGGTACCGGTCGGCGTTGCGCTTGGCCCAGCGCCGCTTCAGTGCCATCCCGGCGAGCATGCACGCCTCGCTCGACCCGGTCGTCGAACAGCCCACGACGGCCGCCGGGTCCGGCGCGTTCCACAGGTCGGCGAGCATCGCCACACAGCGCCGCTCCAGCTCGGCCGTGCGCGGGTACTCGTCCTTGTCGATCATGTTCTTGTCGCGGCACTCCGCCATCAGCACCCCGGCCTGCGGCTCCATCCAGGTGGTGACGAAAGTCGCCAGGTTCAGCCGGGAGTTGCCGTCCAGCATCAGCTCGTCATGCACCAGCTGGTACGCCGTCGACGGGGGCAGCGGCGTGTCCGGGAGCCGGTGGGTGGGCGGGGCCTCGGTCATGCCGCCGACCGGATTGGCCTCCCCGAAGAACGGGTTGACCGACATCGGCCGCTCTTCGTGCTTCTCGGGACCTTTGTGCAGGGCCATACAGACATGCCTCCAGACGAGGGGAAAGAGTCAGCGGATCGGGGTGCCGTCCTTGTGCAGCTGCATCTGCGGGCGCCCCGTCACCAGCAGCCAGGCCGGCAGCGAGGCGATGCACAGCAGCGCGAGGATGGCGGGCGAGGCGACCAGGACGGCGGCGGTGAACAGGCTCACCCAGCCCTGCCGGGTGATGGCCAGAAGCATGCCCAGCACGCCCGTGGCCACGCCCAGCGCGGGATGCACGGCCGGAACGAGCGCATGGGAGCACAGGCCCAGAGCGGTACCGACGAACACGGCCGGGAAGATACGGCCGCCCCGGAAGCCGCAGGACGCGGCGACCAGCAGCGCGGCCAGCTTCACCACCGTCATCGTGGCGAACTGCCCCGCCGACCAGCCCTCCGGGTCGCGCGCCAGCTCCCCGATCTCCGACAGCCCCTTGAAGAGCGTCAGGTGGCCCCCCAGGGCCGCCAGGGCCCCCAGGACGACACCGCCGGCCGGAAGCATCAGCATCGGGTGCCGCAGCCGCCCGAAGGCCGTGTGCACGTACGGGAAGGCGTAGACCGCGCACATGCCGAGCAGTGCGGCCGCCGACGCGATCACCAGGGCCGCCAGCAGGTCCCGCCCATGCGGGTGGCCGATGGGCGGCAGATGCAGGTCGAAGGTCGGATGGGCCACCAGGGCGGTCGTCATGGACCCGCACGCGGCGGCGGTCAGCGGCGCGAACAGGTTGTCCCACAGCAGCCCCCGGATCGGCCGACCGGCCAGCGCCTCGGAGATGACCAGCGCCGCCGCCACCGGTGTGCCGAACAGCGCCCCGATCGTCGCCGACTCGGCCAGCACCGGCCACAGGCTGCCGGGCATGCGAGGCAGAAAGCGCCCGCCGAGCCAGGCCGCCAGGGCGATGTTCACGGCGATGATCGGATTCTCCGGGCCGAGGCTCGGCCCGCCCGCCAGCATCAGCCCGGTGGCCAGCACCAGACCCGGCAGCACGAGCGGCGGCATGACGGGCGCGTTCAGCCCCATGGTGGCCGGGTCGGGCCCGGCATGCCCGGGTGCCTTCCACACCACAAGACCTACCGCGACCCCCGTCGCGATCAGCATCACGAACATCCACAGCACGGAGTAGCGGCCGATGCCCAGCGCGTCCGGCAGCGGCCCCCACAGCACCTGCTGGAGCCGCTCCGCAGCCGCGCTCACCCCGACGAAGACGAGGCTCGAGACCACCCCCACGACGGCGGCGGGCAGGATGAACGGCAGCAGGGCCCGTGCCGGCGTCGCCGGACGGGTCGTAGGGGCCTGTTGCGTGCTGTCCTGGGCCACGGGCTCACCATAAGCGGACAAAAGATGTTGAACATCCCGAATCGCATCTGGCTTGCACCTCACGTGGCGTGAGGCCTCAGCGTGGAGGGCGTACCGACGACAAGGAGCGGAAAAGTGAGCTACTCCGTGGGACAGGTCGCGGGGTTCGCCGGCGTCACGGTGCGCACCCTGCACCACTACGACGAGATCGGCCTGCTCGCCCCCGGCGAGCGCACCCACGCCGGCCACCGGCGCTACGGCGAGGCCGACCTCGACCGGCTCCAGCAGATCCTGTTCTACCGGGAGCTCGGCTTCCCGCTCGACGAGGTCGCGGCTCTGCTCGACGACCCGGACGTGGACCCGCGCGCGCACCTGCGCCGCCAGCACGAACTGCTGACCGCCCGGATCGAGAAGCTGCAGAAGATGGCCGCGGCCGTGGAGCACGCCATGGAGGCACGCAAGATGGGCATCAACCTCACGCCCGAGGAGCGGTTCGAGGTCTTCGGGGAGCAGCAGGACCCCGAGAAGTACGCCGAGGAGGCCGAGCAGCGCTGGGGGAACACCCCCGAATGGGCCGAGTCCCAGCGCCGCGCCGCCCGCTACACCAAGGAGGACTGGCTGCGCATCAAGGCCGAGGTCGACGACTGGAGCGAGCGGTACGCCGCCCTCGTGGCCGCCGGTGAGGCTCCGTCCGGCGCGCCGGCCATGGAGATGGCCGAGGAGCACCGGCAGCACATCTCCCGGTGGTTCTACGAGTGCCCGTACAAGATGCACCGCTGCCTCGGCGGGATGTACGTCTCCGACGAGCGCTTCAAGGCGTACTACGACTCCATGGGGCCGGGGCTCGCCGAGCACCTGCGCGATGCGATCACCGCGAACGCGGACCGGCACACCGCGTGAGCTCCTGGCCCGGGAGCCCTACTCCCGGGCCAGGACCACGGCGGTCCCGTACGCGCACACCTCCGTGCCCACGTCCGCGGCCTCCGTCACATCGAAGCGGAACGCCAGCACTCCGTTGGCCCCACGCGCGCGTGCCTGCTCCACCAGCCGTTCCATGGCCTGGTTGCGGGTCTGTACGAGCGTCTTGGTGAGCCCCTTCAGCTCGCCGCCGATCATCGACTTGAGCCCGGCGCCGATCTGGCTGCCGAGGTGCCGGGAACGCACGGTGAGCCCGAACACCTCACCGAGCACCTCCTGCACCCGGTGTCCGGGCACGTCGTTCGTCGTCACGACCAGCACGTCCGGCTGGGGCCCCTGGCCGCCGCCGTAGTCATCGAGTCCCATGGCTCACAGCTTTGCCCCAGTTGCCCCACAGTGCATCCTGGAGTCACCGGTGGAACCTGGGGCGGTCACATCGCGTTGATAGCTTTGTGCGGCCGCACAAGGACGCCCCAGCCGCCCTCATCCCCTCAGGAGCCCGGACCCGTGATGACACTCGCCCTCGGCCCGAGCTGGCTGGATCCCAACTATCTGCTCGACAACTACAGCATCTGGGGCCTGCTGCTCATCGTCTTCGCCGAGTCCGGTCTGCTCATCGGCTTCTTCCTGCCGGGCGACTCGCTGCTGTTCACCTGCGGTCTGCTGATCACGTCCCACCAGCTGGACTTCCCGCTGTGGGGTGCGATCGGCCTGATCTGTCTCGCCGCGATCCTCGGCGACCAGGCGGGCTACATGTTCGGCAAGAAGGTCGGACCGTCCCTGTTCAACCGCCCGGACTCACGCCTGTTCAAGCGGGAGAACGTCACCAAGGCGCACGAGTTCTTCGAGAAGTACGGCCCGAAGTCCCTGGTCCTGGCCCGTTTCGTGCCCATCGTGCGCACGTTCACACCGATCATCGCCGGTGTCAGCGGCATGAAGTACCGCTCGTTTTTGACCTTCAACGTCGTCGGCGGTGTCCTGTGGGGCGCGGGCGTCACCCTGCTCGGCTCCTGGTTGGGCAACATCGACTTCGTCAAGAAGAACATCGAGGCGATCCTCATCCTGATCGTCCTCGTGTCCGTGATCCCGGTCGCGATCGAGTTCCTCCGCGCGCGCGGCAAGAACAAGAAGGCTGCGCAGGCCGAGCCGGAGATCTCGCGTCCGGCACCGGTCCTGGACGACGCCACGACCCGCCTGCGCCGCATCGAGCCGGAGCAGCCGTACGAGCAGCCGTACGAGCAGCCGTACGAGCAGCCGTACGAGCAGCCGTACCAGCAGCAACAGCCGCAGCAGCAGGAGCAGCAGTACTGGAACCAGGGCGGTTACGACAACCAGTACCACGACCAGCAGCACTACCCGCAGCAGCAGTACCCCCAGCAGTACGACCAGAACCAGTACCCGTACGACTACCGCAACCAGTGAGGGCGCTCAGAAGCCCCTGGTCCTCTTCGCAGCCCGGCGCTTGCCGGCGGAGCCGACCCGCAGGGTCAGCCTGGAGATCTCGGATCCCAGGTTGACCCCGATGGCGATCGCCATGGCCAGGGAGGCGGCCTTGGCCAGCGACACCAGCCCCTTGTCCACGTCGTTCTGAGCCATGGCCAACAGCCCGAAGTAGGTGGCCGAACCGGGCAGCAACGGCCCGATCGCAGCTGTCGTGTAGGGCAACGCGGACGCGAACCGGTACCGCGACAACAGCTGCCCGAACAGCCCCACCAGCCCCGCCGCCGCGGCCGTGGAGGCGACCGGCGAGATACCGCCCGCGTAGTGCATCGCGCCGTATACCGACCACGCGACACCCCCGTTGAGCGTCACGGCCAGCACGGTGGATCGTTCCTGCTGAAGCAGCACGGCGAACGTCAGCGACAACAGCATGGACGCGGCGATCTGTATCAGCGGCCGCTCGGAGATGCCCAGCGTCGTGTCCGGGTTCAGCTTGCCGCCGACCTTGACACCGAAGTACAGGACGACCAGCACGCCGGCGACGATGCCGACGAAGAAGTACATGACCTCCAGCAGGCGTGCGGCCGCGGTGATGTAGAAGCCCGTCAGACCGTCCTGCACGCCCGCCACCAGCGCCCGCCCGGGCAGCAGCGCGAACAGCCCGCCGGTGATGACCGCGGACGCCTTCACGTCGACATGGGCCAGCGCGAACGCGACGCCGATCGCCGCGGGCGGCATCGCGGCCACCGTGAACTGGTAGAACTCCGGCAGCCCGCGCCCCGCGCACAGCCAGGCCAGCCGGTCGCCGAGCATCGCACCCACCGCGGCCGCGACGAACACGATCAGGTCACCGCCGACCAGCACGGAGGCCGCCCCCGCGAGCAGCCCGCTCGCCAGGGTCAGGGCCCAGCCGGGGTAGGGGTGCCGGTTACGGCGGATCTCCGCCAGGCGCCGGTAGGCCTCCTCCAGGGAGACATGGGTCTCGGGGTCGGTCAGGTCGTCCACCAGCCGGAACACCGCCGCGAGCCGCGTGTAGTCCGTTCCCCGCCGCCGTACCGTCCGCGACGCCGTCACCGGGTCCTCCACCAGGGACGGCTGGTGGGAGATCGACAGCAGCGTGAACGTGACGTTCGGCTCGCAGCGGTCCAGGCCGTAGGACCGGCACACCGCGAACATCGCGGCCTCCACGTCCTCCGCGCCCTCGCCGCCGGCCAGCAGCAGCTCGCCGATACGCAGGGTCAGGTCGAGCACGCGCGGGACCGCCGGGCCCTCCTCCTCGGCCCGCTGCACGGGCTCCGGCGCCGGCCGCTCGGCCACCGGCATGCGCAGCATCGTGCGCATCCGGTCCTGCCAGGGCGCGTCCTTGATCAGGCTGACCGCCGGCATGCCGGTCGCCGGGGTGAACGCGGCCGGGGCGTCCTTGGCGCTGTAGGTTCTCGGCAGGCTGAACGCCGACCCCTCCGGCTCGGCACCCGGCACCTGCGGCGTCTCCAGGCCCTTCGGCACGGCGAACTCGGACGTGGTCTCCGGCTCACCGCCGCCCCTGGGGACCGCGAGGCCCTCAGGAATGGCGAACTCGGACGTGATCTCCGGGTCGTACCGCGCCTCGTCCGACCGGGGCTTGCGGTCCTCCGCCTCCGTCACCTCGCACCGCTCCCTGAACGACACCTTCCGTAAGCCTCAGTATGCGCATGCAAGGTGCACGCGATGCGCACGCCTACGCAAACGGGCCGCACGCGTGCGCGTGCGGCCCGTGGAACCCGAGGGGTCAGTGACCGCCCTGCTCCTTGAAGCGCTTGTACGAGCGCTCGATCTCGATCTCGGCGTCCGTGCGGCCCACCCAGTTGGCACCCTCGACCGACTTGCCGGGCTCCAGGTCCTTGTACACCTCGAAGAAGTGCTGGATCTCCAGACGGTCGAACTCCGACACGTGGTGGATGTCGCGCAGGTGCTCCACGCGCGGGTCGGTGGCCGGAACGCACAGCAGCTTGTCGTCGCCGCCCGCCTCGTCCGTCATCCGGAACATGCCGATCGCGCGGCACTTGATCAGGCAGCCCGGGAACGTCGGCTCGTCCAGGATGACCAGCGCGTCCAGCGGGTCGCCGTCCTCGCCGAGGGTGTTCTCGACAAAGCCGTAGTCGGTCGGGTAGGCGGTCGAGGTGAAGAGGCGACGGTCCAGGCGGATCCGACCGGTCTCGTGGTCCACCTCGTACTTGTTCCGCGAACCCTTCGGGATCTCGATCGTGACGTCGAACTCCACCGGTGGCTCCTCCATGATCAGCACATAGTTCTGGTGGTTAAGTGTCCCTCACGCAGGTGTGTGATCGCGAAAGGGGCTGGTGGTAGTGCCAGAGCTGAGGCCTTGGCGAGCCGCGAGACCGCAGGTGGAGCGGATCGCGAACGCCGTACGACCGCGTCTGGCACGCGCCGCGACGGCCACGAAACCGCGGGTCGCGCGGCTGAAGCGGGTGGTTCGCCCCGGTCTTGTCCGGATTGCGCACCTCCCCCGTCCGCGGACCGGCGGGACCTGGCAGTACACCGCGGGCGCCGTCACCGCCGGGCTGGCGCTGGCCGCCGGTGTGGTGACCGTCACCGGTCCCTGGGACGCCAACGGTCAGCGTACGGCCGAGCGGGACCGGGCGGTCGCTCTGGAGCGGTCAGGTGGCGCAGATCACGGCGCCCCGGGAACGTCCGCCTCGGCGCCCCGGCCCGCACCGAGCGCCGCACCCGTCCTGACGGGCCTGGGCGCCACCACGAGCACCGTCAGCACCAAGAAGGCGCCGCCCGCCGCAAAGGCCCTCGCAGACGTCATCGGGCCGCTCCTGGACGCCTCCGCGCTCGGCGGCAGCCACACGGCCGCCGTCGTCGACGTCACCACCGGCAAGCGGCTCTACGGCACCGACGCCGGCAAGGCCCTCGCCCCCGCCTCCACCACCAAGATCGCCACCGCCGTCGCCGCGCTGTCCGCGCTCGGCCCCGACCACCGCTTCACCACCCGCGCCGCCCTCGAACCCGACACCGGCGAACTGGTCCTGGTCGGCGGCGGCGACCCCACCCTCACCGCCCGCAAGAGCACGGAAGGCTGGGCGAGCCTGCGCACCCTGGCCGCCGGCACCGCCGCCGCGCTCAAGAAGCGCCACATCCACAAGATCACGCTCTCCTACGACACCACGCTCTACTCCGGCCCCGCACTGCACCCCATCGGCGTCAACGGCAACCTCGCCCCCGTCAGCGCCCTCATTGCCGACGAGGGCCGCACCGACGGCTCCATCAGCGGCCCGGCCACCCGGGTGTCCGACCCGGCGGCGGACGCGGCCGGCAAGTTCGCCGGCTTCCTGAGGGACGCCGGCATCGAAACCACGCCCCCCGGCCCCTCCAAGGCCACCAGCCGCGCCACGACCCTCGCCACCGTCTCCTCACCGCCGCTGTCCGCCCTGGTCGAGCGCATGCTGACCAACAGCGACAACGACATCGCCGAGGCCCTGGCCCGCCAGACCGCCCTCGCCGGCGGCGAGCCGGCCGATTTCGGCGGCGGCGCCAAGGCCGTCGCCATGCAGCTCGGGAAACTCGGCCTGCCGATGTCCGGTGCCTCCTTCCACGACGGCAGCGGCCTCAGCCGCGACGACCGGCTCACCGCGGACCTCCTCACCGCTTTGCTGGTCAAGGCCGGCGACCCGGCCCGCCCCGGCCTGCGCCCGGTCCTCACCGGTCTCCCCGTCGCAGGCTTCACCGGCACCCTGACCAGCCGCTACACCGACGGCGCGGCAGGAGTCGTACGAGCGAAGACCGGCACGCTCACGGGCGTGAACACCCTGGCCGGCACGGTCGTGGACCAGGACGGCCACCTGCTGGCCTTCGCGTTCCTCGCCTCCGGCACGACGGACCCCCTGGAGGCCCAGACGGCCCTGGACCGGACGGCCACGGCCCTGGCGGGCTGCGGCTGCCGGTAGGGAACGCCGCTCCCGCCCCGGAAGGCCGTTCCGTGGCCCCGCCCGACCGTCACGGTCTGCCTCCAGCGGGAGCGCTCACGTACGGTTGACACATGACGAGCTTCGGTGGCACCGCATCTTCCGGGATGGTCGACTGGAACCTCGCGGTGGCAACCGCGACACGGCTCGTACGGCCGGGTCCCGACGTCAGCCGCGACGAGGCCAGGGCCGTCGTCGCGGAGCTGCGCCGGCACGCGAAGGCCTCGGAGCAACACGTCCGGGGCTTCACTCGTATGGGCACCGAGGAGACCCACGACACCCCCGTGCTCGTCGTCGACCGCCCCGGCTGGGTCCGGGCGAACGTCGCCGGTTTCCGGGAGATCCTCAAGCCCCTCCTGGACAAGATGGAGGAACGGCGCGGCAGCAGCCCCTCGGGCGCTGTCCTCGGCGCCGTCGGCGGCAAGGTCACCGGCGTCGAACTCGGCATGCTGCTGTCCTTCCTCTCCTCCCGCGTCCTCGGCCAGTACGAGACCTTCGCCCCCGCCACCCGCGACCTCCCGGCCGGCGGCCCTGCCGGGTCGCCCAACGGCGGCGGCCGCCTCCTCCTCGTCGCGCCCAACATCGTCCACGTGGAGCGCGAACTCGACGTCGAACCGCACGACTTCAGGCTCTGGGTGTGCCTGCACGAGGAGACCCACCGCACGCAGTTCACCGCCGTGCCCTGGCTCCGTGACCACCTCGAGGGTGAAATCCAGTCGTTCTTGGCGGAGACCGACGTCGACCCCATGACCGTGCTGGAACGCGTCCGCGAAGCCGCCCAGTCCCTCGCCGGCGGCCGCCCCGAGGGCGAGGAGGACGACGGCGGACGCTCTTTCGTGGAACTCGTGCAGACTCCTGTCCAGCGCGAGATCCTCGGCCGCCTCACCGCCGTCATGTCCCTGCTGGAGGGCCACGCCGACTTCGTCATGGACGGAGTCGGCCCGGATGTCGTGCCGAGCGTCGCCGAGATCCGCGAGAAGTTCCAGCAGCGTCGCGCCAAGGGCGCCTCCCGGCTCGACCTCGCCCTGCGCAAACTGCTCGGCCTGGACGCCAAACTCAGGCAGTACCGGGACGGCGAACGCTTCGTACGGGCGGTCGTCGAGGAGGTCGGCATGGACGGCTTCAACCGCGTGTGGACCTCGCCCAACACCCTGCCCACCAAGGCGGAGATCGCCAAACCGGCGGACTGGGTCGCACGGGTGCACCGCAAGCCCGAGTCGTGAAGCCCGTGGGGAAGTCGTGAAACGAATCCGGCCGACGGCAGGCGAACGCCCCTCCAATCACCCGTCCGAGGGACCGTGAGCCATGGGTAGGCGTGCAATGCTCGGGGAACGGCCCGCTTCTGTCACCATCTACACACTCTGAGTGACCGACGTCGGGCTCACCCCCCGAAAACTTCATGAAGGGAACCGGACATGGGTCCCCATCCTGCGGTCGCGGCGATACGCCTGGCGGTCCGCCGCGTCCTCCACGACATCCTCACCGACCACAGCCGTAACTCCGAAGCAGTGGCGACAGCGGCAGCGAGAGCAGCCACGGCAGCCGGCGATGCAGCCCGCGAAGCCCGTCGGCACGAGCGCCCGCCGTCCCCCCTCGTGCTCGTCGCGTGCTCCGGCGGCGCCGACTCCATGGCGCTCGCCTCCGCCCTCGCCTTCGAGGCCCCCAAACTCGGCATCCGCGCCGGCGGCATCACCGTGGACCACGGCCTCCAGCCCGGCTCCGACCTGCGGGCCGAGGAGGTCGTCCTCAGGCTGCGCGAACTCGGCCTGGGCCCCGCCGAGTCCATCGCCGTGACCGTAGGCCGCGACGGCGGCCCCGAGGCCGCCGCCCGCGACGCCCGCTACGCCGCCCTCGACGCCGCGGCCGAACGCCACGGCGCCACCGCGGTCCTGCTCGGCCACACCCGCGACGACCAGGCCGAAACCGTCCTGCTCGGCCTCGCCCGCGGCTCCGGCATCCGCTCCCTGTCCGGCATGGCCGCGGTCTCGGGGGCCGGCGGCCGTTACCGGCGCCCCTTCCTGCACCTCGACCGGCAGACCGCCCGCAAGGCCTGCATGGTCCAGTCCCTGCCCGTCTGGGACGACCCGCACAACGCCGACCCTGCCTACACCCGCTCCCGGCTGAGGCACGAGGGCCTGCCCGCCCTCGAAAAGGCCCTCGGCAAAGGCGTCGTGGAAGCCCTCGCCCGCACCGCCCAGCTCTCCCGCGACGACGCCGACGCCCTCGACACCTGGGCCAGCCAGGCCGAGGTCTCCGTACGCGACGCAGCGGGCCTCCTGGAGTGCGCCAAGCTCTACGCCCTCCCGCCCGCCGTACGCCGCCGCGTCCTGCGCCGCGCCGCCATCGAGGCCGGCGCACCCGCCGGATCCCTCTTCGCCCGCCACATCGAGGAAGTCGACCGGCTGATCACCGGCTGGCGCGGCCAGGGAGCCATCAATCTCCCCGGCAAAGTCGTCGCACAGCGACAGGGTGGCAGACTGGTGATTCGGCAAGGCTGAATCCCGACCCCCGGAGCGACCCTCCGACGGCGGCCGGGGAGCCGGTCGCCGTAAGTGCGGCCGTAAGTGCGGGACGACCGAAAGTGATGCGGGTGGACGCGAAAGACATGGGTGCCGACCTCCAGCAGGTGCTCATCACCAAGGAAGAGATCGACGCGAAGCTGGCCGAGCTGGCCGCGAAGATCGACGCGGAGTACGAGGGCAAGGACCTGCTCATCGTCGGCGTCCTCAAGGGCGCCGTGATGGTCATGGCGGACCTCGCGCGGGCGCTGTCCACCCCCCTCACCATGGACTGGATGGCCGTGTCCTCCTACGGCGCGGGCACCCAGTCCTCCGGTGTCGTCCGTATCCTCAAGGACCTCGACACCGACATCAAGGGCAGGCACGTCCTGATCGTCGAGGACATCATCGACTCGGGCCTGACCCTGTCCTGGCTGATCAACAACCTCGGCTCCCGCGAGCCCGCCTCCCTGAAGGTGTGCACGCTGCTGCGCAAGCCGGACGCCGCCAAGGTCGCCATCGACGTGGAGTGGGTCGGCTTCGACATCCCGAACGAGTTCGTGGTCGGCTACGGCCTCGACTACGCCGAGAAGTACCGCAACCTGCCGTTCGTCGGTACGCTCGCGCCTCACGTCTACGGCGGCTGAGCCAACCGGGTCAGCTCTTGTAAGACGATCGGGAACCCCAGCGGGTTTCGCGCCGTTGGAGCAAGCAGAGACGGGATCGCCTGCCGTCCGTGCCACTCCGTGCGGCTTCGGACAACAATGCTGGGGTACCGTCAGAAGAACTGTCTTATCAAACTCACTATGGCAGGAGGGACGGGGCGGCACCGCTCCGTATGGATGGACGTGAAGCGATACTTCCGTGGGCCGGTCATGTGGATCGTGCTGGCCGTCCTTGCCGTGGTCGTGTTGATGCAGGTCGTCGGCTCGTCCGGCGGCTACAAGACGGTGGACACCGGCCAGGTCGTGGCAGCGATCAACGCGAACAGAGTCGAGTCGGCCAAGCTCACCACCGGTGACGAGCAGACCATCAAGGTCACCCTCAAGGACGGCCAGAAGGTCGAGGGCAGCTCGAAGATCCAGGCGAGCTACATCGGCGACCAGGGCGTGACCATCGCCGCCACGCTGCAGACCAAGTACCAGGACAAGCAGATTCCGGACGGCTACACGGTCTCGCCGTCCAAGCAGAACCCGTTCGTCGGTGTCCTGCTCTCCCTGCTGCCCTTCGTCCTGATCGTGGTCGTCTTCCTGTTCCTGATGAATCAGATGCAGGGCGGCGGCTCCCGGGTCATGAACTTCGGCAAGTCCAAGGCCAAGCTCATCACCAAGGACACCCCGAAGACGACCTTCTCCGACGTCGCCGGCTGCGACGAGGCCGTCGAGGAACTCCACGAGATCAAGGAGTTCCTCCAGGAGCCGGCCAAGTTCCAGGCCGTCGGCGCCAAGATCCCCAAGGGCGTGCTGCTGTACGGCCGTCCCGGTACGGGCAAGACGCTCCTCGCGCGTGCCGTCGCCGGCGAGGCCGGAGTGCCCTTCTACTCGATCTCCGGTTCCGACTTCGTCGAGATGTTCGTCGGTGTCGGTGCCTCCCGAGTCCGTGACCTGTTCGAGCAGGCCAAGGCGAACGCCCCGGCGATCGTCTTCGTCGATGAGATCGACGCGGTCGGCCGCCACCGCGGCGCCGGCCTCGGCGGCGGTCACGACGAGCGCGAGCAGACGCTGAACCAGCTGCTCGTCGAGATGGACGGCTTCGACGTCAAGGGCGGCGTGATCCTCATCGCCGCCACGAACCGGCCCGACATCCTCGACCCGGCTCTGCTCCGCCCGGGCCGCTTCGACCGGCAGATCGCGGTCGACCCGCCGGACCTCCAGGGCCGCCTGGAGATCCTCAAGGTCCACCAGAAGGGCAAGCCGGTCGCGCCCGACGTCGACCTGGCCGCCGTCGCCCGCCGCACCCCCGGCATGACCGGCGCCGACCTCGCCAACGTGTTGAACGAGGCCGCGCTGCTCACCGCCCGTGGCGACCAGAAGCTGATCGACAACAAGGCGCTGGACGAGGCGATCGACCGCGTGGTCGCGGGCCCGCAGAAGCGGACCCGGATCATGTCGGACAAGGAGAAGAAGATCACCGCGTACCACGAGGGCGGCCACGCCCTGGTCGCGGCGGCTTCGCCGAACTCCGACCCGGTCCACAAGATCACGATCCTGTCCCGCGGCCGCGCCCTCGGCTACACGATGGTGCTCCCGGACGAGGACAAGTACTCGACCACCCGCAACGAGATGCTCGACCAGCTCGGCTACATGCTGGGCGGCCGGGCGGCCGAGGAACTGGTCTTCCACGACCCGACCACCGGCGCTGCCAACGACATCGAGAAGGCCACCAACCTGGCCCGCGCGATGGTCACGCAGTACGGCATGACCGAGCGGCTCGGCGCGATCAAGTTCGGCGGCGACAACAGCGAGCCCTTCCTCGGACGTGAGATGGCTCACCAGCGCGACTACTCGGAAGAGGTCGCCGCGCTGGTCGACGAAGAGGTCAAGAAGCTCATCGAGAACGCGCACAACGAGGCCTGGGAAATCCTGGTCGAGAACCGCGACGTCCTCGACCAGCTCGTCCTCCACCTGCTGGAGAAGGAGACCCTCGGCAAGGAGGAGATCGCCGAGATCTTCGCCCCGATCCACAAGCGCCCGCCGCGGCCCGCCTGGACCGGCTCCTCCCGTCGTACGCCCTCCACCCGCCCGCCGGTGCTCTCCCCGAAGGAGCTGGCACTGACCAACGGTGCGAACGGCGCGACGGCGGCGATCAGCACGGTGAAGTCCACGGCGGCCGAGCCCGCCCCGGCGACGGAGTCCCCGGAGGACCGCACCGACGGCTGACGCCTTTCGGCCAACCGGACCGGAATGAATGCCGCGCCCCCCAGGTTTTAGCCTGGGGGGCGCGGCATTTTCGCATGTCCGCAGAGAGAGCGCGTGGGCCGCACGCGTGACAGGCACAGGAACGAGGAACCAGATGACCGACCCCGTGACCCTGGACGGTGAGGGCACCATCGGCGAGTTCGACGAGAAGCGCGCCGAGAACGCCGTACGGGAACTGCTGATCGCGGTCGGCGAGGACCCGGACCGCGAGGGCCTCAGGGAGACGCCGGGCCGGGTGGCGCGGGCGTACAGGGAGATCTTCGCGGGCCTGTGGCAGAAGCCCGAGGACGTCCTGACGACGACGTTCGACCTGGGGCACGACGAGATGGTGCTGGTGAAGGACATCGAGGTGTACAGCACCTGCGAACACCATCTGGTGCCGTTCCGGGGCGTTGCCCATGTCGGCTACATCCCGTCCGTGACCGGGAAGATCACGGGCCTGTCCAAGCTGGCCCGGCTCGTGGACGTCTACGCCCGGCGCCCGCAGGTGCAGGAACGCCTCACCACGCAGATAGCGGACTCGCTGATGGAGATCCTGGAGCCGCGGGGCGTGATCGTGGTCGTGGAGTGCGAGCACATGTGCATGTCGATGCGGGGCATCCGCAAGCCGGGCGCGAAGACCATCACCTCGGCGGTACGCGGTCAGCTGCGGGACGCGGCGACGCGCAACGAGGCGATGAGCCTCATCATGGCGCGCTGAACAGCCTCGTCGGAGCCGGCGGTCAGGCCACCGGCTCCGCGCCCGGGTGGTTCTGGTCCTCGTCCTCCGGGAGTTTGCAGACCCGTTCCAGGAACAGGGCCGCCGCTATCACGGCGATGCCGGCCACGACCGAGAAGCCGGCGTAGATGGCCTGGTCGCGGCGGGCGGGGATGTCGAGGAGTTCCAGGAGGAAGACGCCCGTGCCGCCGTACATACCGGCGACGAGGGCGGCCACCAGGGCACTGGCCTGGCCGAAGACGACCGCTCGGGCGGCCATCAGGGGGTCGACCCCCTTCGCGCCGGGGCGGCGCTCGCGCTGGGCCTTGAAGCGGGCGCGCAGCGAGAGCGCTGTGGCGAGCAGGACCACCGCGATCAGGGCGAGAACGATGGGGGCGGCCAGGGGGACGCTGGGGAGTGTCCCGACCGAGTTCCAGAGGCGGGCGCCCGCCCAGGAGAGGACTCCGGCCACGACGAACACGCCGGCCAGCACCCTGATGCGCAGCTGTTTCACGGTGTCCCTTCAGCTCCCCCGGACCGATCCCGGACGGTGGTCGTCTTGACCTTAACGACTACTCGGGCAGTCGGAGTTCCAGGTCCCCCCGGGGTTCGACGCCGTCGCGCGTGATGGCCGACAGCAGTTCGACCACCGTGCCCAGGCCGGGCAGCTGTGCCTGGGGGTCGACGTCGTGCCAGGGGGCGAGCACGAAGGCGCGTTCGTGGGCGCGCGGGTGGGGGAGGGTCAGCTTCGGGTCGTCGGAGGTGACGTCCGCGTACGCGACGATGTCGACGTCCAGGGTGCGCGGACCCCAGCGCTCGTCGCGGACCCGGTTGAAGGCCTCCTCGACGGCGTGTGCCCGCTCCAGGAGGGAGGACGGGGGCAGGGTGGTCTTCAGGACCACGACCGCGTTGAAGTAGGACGGCTGGCTGCCCGGCTCGACGCCCCACGGCTCGGTCTCGTAGACCGGGGAGACCGCCTTCACGCGGACGCCGGGGGTGTCCTCCAGGGCGTCGACGGCTCCCTGGAGGGTCTCCAGGCGGTTGCCGAGGTTGGAGCCGATGGAGATCACGGCCCGTTTCGGGTTGCTCAGCGTTGTGTCGGCGGCGTCGACCTGCTCGACGACGGAGGCGGGGACCGGCTGGACGGTCGGGTCGCTGTGACCCTGGGCGAAAGGTCGGGTCATACTCGGCTCCGGGTGATGGTGACGGTCACGTCGTCGAAGGGGACCGTGATCGGTGCGTCCGGTTTGTGGACGCAGACCTCGACCTCCTGGACTCCATCGTGCTTCAGGCAGGCCTGGGCGATCCGCTCGGCGAGCGTCTCGATGAGGTTCACCGGCTCGCCTTCGACCACGGCCACGACCTCTTCGGCCACGATGCCGTAGTGCACGGTCTTCGCCAGGTCGTCGTCGACGGCGGCCGGCCGGGTGTCCAGGCCAAGGACGAGGTCCACGATGAAGGTCTGGCCCTCCTCGCGCTCCTTGGGGAACACGCCGTGGTGCCCGCGGGCCTTCAGGCCGCGCAGCGCGACACGATCCACGCGAATCACTCCTGCAATCGTCGGGAACGACCGGTCGGTGTCGCGTGCGGGCGGCACACCGGCCTCGGACGAATCTACCTGCGGGCGCTGACACGGCCGGGGCACGGGGCCGCGGGCCGGGGCCGGGACCCGGAGGGTTCACCGCGTGTTTCCCCTGGGGAACCCGGTCGCATCATGGGCTGGAAGCCGCACATACCCCGGGGTTCGTGATTCCAACCACTTCTTGGTCCTTGCGGGGTGCGTACCCGGTTACGCGAGGGGGCCGTCGTCCGGGTTCGCGCCATTCACTCCACTCTGGCCGTTTTCTTCTTCCTCGTCGGTTTCGGCCAGTACAGGCGAGGCGTGGTGCGACCAGATCTTCCAGCCGACTGGTGTGCGCCGGAACACGTTGGTGGCGACGACGAGCTGTCCGACCAGGGGGCCGAGTTCCGCGCCGTCCGCCGGGGCCGGGCCGCCGCTGAGGATGTTCTCGGTGCAGGTCACCAGGGCCGTGTCACCGGTGACGGAGACGTGCACGTCGGTGAGGAAGAACTGGATGTAGTCGGTGCTCGCCATGATCAGCGCGTACGACCTCAGCACCTCGCCGCGGCCGGTGAGCACCGGCCAGCCGGGGTGCACGCAGGAGACCACGCCGGTGTCCGCCGGGTCGTGGTACTCCTCGTCGACGCCCAGGTCGGAGGGCGTGAGCCAGAGCGAGGACAGTTCCTCGAAGTCACCGCGTTCCATCGCCTCGTAGAAGGCGGTGTTGGCGGCCTCCACCTGCTCGACGTCGGTGTGGGGGGCGCTCACCGGGCTCCTTCCACGGCCCGTGCGACCCGTACCGCGTCCGCTGTGGCGTGTACCTCGTGCACGCGCACCGCCCATGCGCCGGCGTGCGCCGCGAGCGCGGAGACGGCGGCCGTGGCGGCGTCGCGCTCGCGGGCCGGCGGGGGTGCCTCCTGGGGTCCGGCGAGGACGCGCCCGAGGAACCGTTTGCGGGAGGCGGCGACGAGCAGGGGGTGTCCGAGGACGTGCAGGCGGTCGAGGTGGGCGAGGAGGGTGAGGTCGTGGTCGGCCTCCTTGGAGAAGCCGAGGCCGGGGTCGACGACGATGCGGTCGGGGGCGATGCCGCCCTCCAGTACGGCCTGCACGCGCGCGTGCAGTTCGTCCACGACTTCGGCGACGACGTCCTCGTACCTGCCCTTGACGTTGCCGCCCTGGAGGAAGCCGCGCCAGTGCATGACGACGAAGGGGGCGCCGGCGGCGGCGACCACGGGGATCATCGCGGGGTCGGCGAGGCCGCCGCTGACGTCGTTGACGAGGGCGGCGCCGGCGGCGAGGGCCTGTTCGGCGACGGAGGCGCGCATGGTGTCGACGGAGACGACGACGCCTTCGGAGGCGAGGACGCGGACGACGGGGATGACGCGCCTGAGCTCCTCGGCCTCGTCGACGCGGGTGGCGCCGGGGCGGGTGGACTCGCCGCCGACGTCGACCAGGTCGGCGCCCTCGGCGACCAGGGCCAGGCCGTGCTTGACGGCGACGGTGGTGTCGAACCAGCGGCCGCCGTCGGAGAAGGAGTCGGGGGTCACGTTCACGACACCCATGACCGCGCACCGGTCCCATGCCGGAAGGCCTGTCACCCGGCCGCGCCCGCTGAGGTTGTTCATACGTTCAGCGTAGGCCCAGGCCGGTGCCGTGAACGCGCCGCGGCCCGGGCGGAAGCCCCCGTGCTGGAGGGGGTGGGGGCTTCCGCCCGGGCCGGTCAGGGGCCGGGCCGGGCTCGGTGCGGGCCTTGGCCGGGGTCAGGCGGCTCGGACGTCGTGTTCCGCCACCGAGTGCGCGCAGGGGCGAGCGGCGGACGCCCTGCGCCGGCGCAGGAAGCGCGGGAGCGGAAGGGCGACGTTGACGAAGCCCTCGGCCTGCATGACGGCGAAGCCGATGCGCGGCAGGTCGGCGGAGGCGCGATAGACCATGAACCGCGGCTCCCAGCGGGGCTGGAACTTGGCGTTGAACTTGTACAGCGACTCGATCTGGAACCAGCGGGAGAGGAAGACCAGCAGTCCGCGCCAGGCGCGCAGCACCGGGCCGGCGCCGATCTTCTCCCCGCGCGCGAGGGCCGAGCGGAACATCGCGAAGTTGAGCGAGATCCGGGTGATGCCGAACTTCGGGGCGGCCTGGAGGGCGGCGACGATCAGCAGTTCGTTCATGCCGGGGTCGGCGCTGCGGTCGCGGCGCATCAGCTCCAGGGAGACGCCGTCCTCGCCCCAGGGCACGAAGTGCAGGATCGCCTTCAGGTCGCCGTACTCGCCGGGCTCGTCGTCGGCCTTGTGGGCGGTGGCGATCAGACAGTCGCTGTCGGCCGGGTCGCCGACGCGGCCAAGCGCCATGGAGAAGCCGCGCTCGGTGTCGGTGCCGCGCCAGTCCTCCGCGGCCCGGCGGATGCGCTCCAGCTCGGCTTCGCCGAGGTCACGGATGCGCCGTACCCGGGTTTCGTAGCCGGCCCGCTCGATGCGCTTGACCATCTGGCGCACGTTGCGCATCGCGCGTCCGGCGAGCGAGAAATCCGCCACGTCGACCACCGCCTCGTCGCCCAGTTCCAGGGCGTCGAGGCCGGTCTCGCGAGTCCACACCTCGCCGCCCGTCTCCGAGCAGCCCACGACCGCGGGGGTCCAGGAGTGAGCCTTGGCCTCGTCCATGAAGCGCTCGATGGCGCCGGGCCAGGCCTCGACGTCGCCGATCGGGTCGCCGCTGGCGAGCATCACGCCGGAGACGACACGGTAGGTGACCGCCGCCTTGCCGCTGGGCGAGAAGACGACCGCCTTGTCGCGGCGCAGCGCGAAGTGGCCGAGGGAGTCGCGGCCGCCGTGCTTGGCGAGCAGGTCGCGCAGCCGGGACTCGTCCTCCTCGGTGAGGCGGGCGGCCGGGTGTTCGGGGCGGAAGGCGAGGTAGATGGTGGTGACCGCGGTCAGCCAGCCGAGGGCGCCGAGGGAGAAGGCGACCGTCCAGGAGGTGTTGCCGGCGTAGTCCACGGGGCCTTCGAAGCCGAACAGGCCGTAGACGACGTGCGTCAGCCGGTCGGCCACGCTCGGGTCGCCGACCATGCGGTTCGGATGGACGCTGACGATGACCATGCCGAGGGCGAGGGAACCGGCGCTCATGAGGACGAAGTTGGCGAGCGCACGCCAGCGGCTGCGGGGGTCGGGCAGGGCCGCGAACTCGGCGCGGTGGCGCAGCAGCGGTACCAGGAGCGCCACCGAGATGAGCATGCCGATGAGCGAGTGCCGGTACACGAACTCCGCCGCCGCGCCCGCCGGGAGGAGCGCGACCGCGGCGCGCCAGGCCCGGCGCTTGCGCCGTTTGAGCCCGTGCGCGAGCAGCAGCAACAGCACGCCGGCGCTGAGCGAGAGCGCCGCCGCGAAAGGCCCGAAGGAACCGGGCAGTACCTCGGCTATGGCGTGCATACGGCTGTGACGGAAGCGCGGGAACACCCCCGCGGCAATGTCCACAACGCCCACGACGGCGCACGCCCTGGCGACCAGAGCGGGAACGGCCTCGGGGCGCGGGCCGCGCAATATGCGCCGCGCCCGGCTTGATCGGCTCGGAACCCCGCCCGACATTTCCCCATCTATCCTGACAGACATCGCATCCCGTAGTTCTGCGAGAGACCTTGAACCCGGTGCCGATCGGGGCATCCGGCGACATTGCGCCCTCTAGGACGGTGTCACGGGGAGAGAGGTTCACTCCCCACCGGAAAGTCGGGTCAAAGGCCAAGGAAAGCCCCGGGCAAGCCCTTGTAACGAAGTGCGGGCGCGCGACGGGCAGAAAGCGCAGGCAGGAACAGCCCATGGGTCTCACGAGCAATAAGGTGCTGGTACTGGCGATCGTGATCGCCGTGGTGCTGTTCGTCGGCACGGTGTGGCTGTGGCCACGGCTGGCCAGGCAGAGCTGGCGGACCATCAGCGGACGTGTCGGCCTGCTGCTGGCCACACAGCTGGCCCTCTTCTCCTCCCTGGGGATCGCCGCCAACCAGGCTTTCGGTTTCTACGCCAGCTGGGCGGACCTCTTCGGCAAGGAGACCGACCAGGGTGTCGTCATCGACCACACCGCCAACGGCGGGTCGGGAGGGCCCCTCCAAGTGGTGTCCTCGTCGGGTGTGAAGGGTGTCAGGGGTTCGCGGCCGGAGACGGGCGGGCAGATCCAGAAGGTCGACATAGTGGGCCGCAAGACCCACATCGCCACACCGGCGTACGTCTACCTGCCGCCGGAGTACTTCCAGCCGCAGTACCGCACGCGTACGTTCCCGGCGGCCGTGGTGCTGACCGGCTACCCCGGTACGGCGCAGGCGCTGGTGGACAAGCTGCACTACCCGCGTACGGCGCAGCAGCTGGCCAAGAACGGGCGGATGCAGCCGATGATCCTGGTGATGATGCGGCCGACCGTGGCGCCGCCGCGCGACACGGAGTGCGTGGACATCCCGGGCGGGCCGCAGACGGAAACGTTTTTTGCCAAGGATCTGCCGGAGGCCGTCCTCGCGCACTACCGAGTGGGCAAGCGGCCCGGCAGCTGGGGCGTCGTCGGCGACTCCACCGGCGGCTACTGCGCCCTGAAGCTCGCCATGCACCACCCCGGCGTCTACGCGGCCGGTGCCGGTCTGTCGCCGTACTACAAGGCGCCGATCGACCCCACGACCGGTGATCTCTTCCGTGGTGACAGGAATCTGCAGAATCGTGCCGACCTGTGGTGGCTCCTGAAGCACGGGTCCGCGCCCGACACCTCGCTGCTGGTCACCAGCAGCAAGATCGGCGAACACAACTACAAGGACACGCTCAAGTTCATACAGCGGGTGCAGGCCACGAACGTGACACGGGTCTCGTCGATCATCCTGGACAGCGGCGGTCACAACTTCAACACCTGGCGGCGGGAGATCCCGGCGACCCTGCAGTGGCTCAGCGCACGGCTGAGCGACCGCTGAGCCGCCGGGCGCCTGATGCCCCGTGAAGCCTGCGGTGTGGCTGTGTTTTTACGGGGCGGGGGCCCACGATCCGCCTACGCGCGGTAAGTTTCTGGCCATGCCACGTGGACGCCACCGCCATTCCCCGCCTCTGCACCGGCTGTTGCCGCCGTCGGCGATCGCCGGCGTCTCCGTTGTCTGCGCGCTGGGTCCCTGGGCGTTCTCCGAGGCCACGGTGCTGCGCACGCTGGCCGCGGCCGCCGCGGCGACGGCGGTCGTCGGCGCGGTCGTGATGCGCCGCTGGGACACCTCGGCGGGCAAGCAGGTCGCCGACCTCACGCGCGCGCGTGCCAGCGACGAGTGGCGCAGCGAGGAGCGGGTCGCCGAACTGGAGACCGACCTGGAGGAGTCGCGCGAGCTGCGCACCAAGCTGGAGCAGCGGCTGCGCGCCAAGCGCGCGGAGCTGGCCGGGCTGCGCAACGAGCACGCGGCTCTGCTGCGCCGCTACGCCACGGCGGAGACCGAGCGCGCGAGCGCCCTGGAGGGACGCCGGCTGCTGGAGATGGAGGCGGCCGAGCCGTCCGGTTCCCTCGCACTGCCGCCCGCGCGCAGCGCCGAATCGCAGGCGCCTCAGGAACCGGCCGAGGACAAGCCGGGGTCCGGTGCGGTGTTCTCGCCCGAGGGTTCGCGGCTGTACCTGCGGGCCGCGGCGGCACTGGCCCGGTTCGCCTCCGGCGCTTCCGCCGAGAGCGAGTCGGCGAAGCCGTCCGCCGAGAGCGAGTCCACGAAGGCCGCCGTCGAGAGCGAGTCGGTGGAGGCCTCCACCGAGGGCGAGTCCGCAAAGCCGTCCGCCGAGCCCTCCGCCGAGACCGAGTCGGTGAAGCCGCTCGCCGGGTCCGAGCCGGTGAAGCCAGCTGCCGGGTCCCGGACCGCGGAGTCCGGGGTGACGCAGCCCGAGCCCGCTGCCAAAGGAGCAGGCGCTGGGGAAGCGCACCGTGTGAGGGAGACGGCCGAGGCTCCCCGGAGCGAAGGAGGGGCCCTGGAAGGCGGGGCTCAGGAGGACGAGGCGCAGGGGCAGTCCGAGGCGGCCGACCCGCACGCGCGCGCGGCCGCCGCCCCGACGGCACCGGCCGAGCCCGCACAGTCCGCGGGGCAGCAGGGCGCCGGGCACTTCACGGTGCCGACCGCGGTGGCCGTCGTACCGGCCGCGCCCGCCCGCCCGGTGGTCGAGGGCGGGTTCGACTTCTTCGGCACCCAGAAGCAGACCTCGTCCGCCGCGCTGGACTCCGTGCAGAACGAGGACCTCGCGGACGTCGTCGGCCAGGAGGCCCTCGCGCTGCACAAGGCCGAGACCGAGGCCCAGTTCAAGCCTGCAGGCGCGGAGTCGCGCGGAATAGGCCAGGTTATCGACCTGACGGCGCACGACGAGACGGAGCAGATCGACCTCCAGGGGCTGCGCAGCGCGGCTTCCTGAGACCTCGCCAGGCACAGGGCCCGGTTCACCCGCGAGGGGTGGGCCGGGCTCAGGCCATCCAGCGATCCGGGCGGGCCTCCCTGCGGCCGGTGCGGGACCGCTCCGCCTGGGCGCGCAGCAGCCGCTCGGCCTCCTCGGCGTCCCGCAGACGGGCCGTGACGGTCTTGTCGGCGCCGGTGTCCACATGGACGTCGGCGAGCCGCCACAGGCGCTCCCAGGGCCCCTGGGTGAGCCGTACGCTCTGGACCTTGGCGTGCGGGACCAGGGCCAGGCGGCGACGCAGCAGACCGTGCCGGGCGGCGAACACCGTGTCGGTGACCGCGAGGCCGTGTCCGCGCCACCACACCGGCACACACCACCGGGCCCGCCGCGGCGGCCGCGACAGCGCCGCCGGAACGGTCACGCCGGGCAGCACGCGCGCTATGACCGACTCGGCGACCGCGCGCGGGGCGACCGGCACCAGCACGGAGTTGTCGGATCCGGCCACGTCCAGTTCCACCCGTACCCAGCCGCGCCGCCGCCACAGCAGCGGCTCCACGATCCGCACGGTCTGCACCCGCCCCGGCGGCACCGTCTCGTGCGCGCGGTCGAGCAGCCCGTGGTCGATGCGCAGCCCGTCCGGGGACTCCCCGACCGTCCAGTCGTACTCGGCGACGAACCGCCCCGCGCTGCTCGCGCCCGCCGCGCCGAGCAGCGGCAGTCCGGTGGCGAGGACCGTCCACACGCTCTGGGTGGCGAGCCACAGCACGGGCGGTACGACGAGGGCGGCGGTCAGGGAGCCCCAGGTGGCGCCCGTCAGCACCAGGGAGAGCGCCAGCTCGCGCGGGGGCACGTGCAGCAGCTCGTGCGCGGGCGCCTCGCCGACTTCCTGCGCCGTCTCGGGCGCGAAACCCGCCGCGCGCGCGAGGAGTTCCGCGCGCAGGGCGCGGGCCTCCCGCTCGCCCAGAAAGGCGAGTTCGTCCTTCTTGTCCGTTCCGACGACGTCGATCCGCAGCTTGGCGACGCCCGCCACGCGCGCGAGGAGCGGCCGCGTGACGTCGACCGCCTGGATGCGTTCCAGCCGGATGTGCGCGGTGCGCCGGAACAGCAGGCCGGTGCGTATGCGCAGTTCGGTGTCGGTGACCGCGAAGTGCGTGAACCACCAGGACAGGAAGCCGTAGAGGCCGGCCGCCGGGACCAGCACGGCGAGCCCGACGAGGAGCATGGTGGAGGTCAGCCGCTGCAACTGCTCGTGCGCCCCGTTCGGGTCGTGCACGGCCCAGCCGGCGAGTACGGTGACCGGCGCCCACGCCCGCCGGAAGGGCGTGACAGGGTGCAGCCGCCTCTCGGCGACGGGCGGGCGCGCCGGTACGTCGTCGAGGTCCGGAATCGTCACAGTCCCGCCGATCGGGCCTCGCCCAGCTCCGTGAGCCGGTCGCGCAGCCGCTCCGCCTCGGCCGGGTCCAGCCCCGGGATGGTCGCGTCGGTCGCCGCGGCCGCGGTGTGCAGCTGCACGCTGGCCAGCCCGAAGTACCGCTCGACGGGGCCCGAGGTGACCTCCACCAGCTGCATCCGCCCGTACGGCACCACGGTCTCCTCGCGCCACAGGACACCCCGGCTGATCAGCAGGTCGTCGGCGCGCTCGGCATACCGCCAGGAGCGCCAGTTGCGGCCCAGCAGCCGCCAGCCCCATGCGGCCAGGGCCAGGGGGAGCAGCGCGAAGGCGGCCCAGGCCGGCCCCACGAGCAGGCCGGGCAGCAGCCCCGCCGCGAGGGCCAGCACGCCCGTCCACGTCACCAGCAGCAGTCGTCGCATGCGCAGCAGGCCGGGCGGCAGCCCCCGCCAGACCGGCTCGTCCCCCGCCACCCCGGTCTCTTCCGGGCTCCCCGTTTCCATGGGGCCAGCGTACGTAGGGGAAACTGGGTCCATGACTGCGACGGAGACCACGGTCGGGATCGGCGGAGCCGCCGAGAGCACCGACATGGTGCTCAACATCGGCCCCCAGCATCCGTCCACGCACGGTGTGCTGCGGCTCAAGCTGGTGCTGGACGGGGAGCGCATCCGGCACGCGGAGCCGGTGATCGGCTACATGCACCGGGGCGCGGAGAAGCTCTTCGAGGCGCGCGACTACCGGCAGATCATCATGCTCGCCAACCGCCACGACTGGCTGTCGGCGTTCTCGAACGAGCTGGGCGTGGTCCTCGCCGTGGAGCGGATGCTCGGCATGGAGGTCCCCGAGCGCGCGGTGTGGACGCGCACGCTGCTCGCCGAGCTGAACCGGGTCCTGAACCACCTGATGTTCCTCGGGTCGTACCCGCTGGAGCTGGGCGGGATCACGCCCGTCTTCTACGCGTTCCGGGAGCGCGAGGTGCTCCAGAACGTCATGGAGGAGGTCTCCGGCGGGCGCATGCACTACATGTTCAACCGTGTGGGCGGCCTCAAGGAGGACCTGCCGGCCGGGTGGAGTGCACGCGCGCGTGCCGCGGTCGCCGCGGTGCGCTCCCGCATGGACGTCTTCGACGACCTGGTGCTCGGCAACGAGATCTTCCGGGGGCGCACGCGGGGCGTGGGGACGCTTGCGCCTGAGACCGTGCACGCCTACGGCGTGAGCGGGCCCATCGCGCGCGCCTCCGGCGTCGACTTCGACCTGCGGCGCGACGAGCCGTACCTGGCCTACCCGGAGCTTCAGGACACGCTGAAGGTCGTCACCCGCGGCGAGGGCGACTGTCTCGCCCGCTTCGAGTGCCTGCTGGAGCAGACCCACAACGCGCTGGACCTCGCCGACGCCTGCCTGGACCGGCTCGCAGAGCTGTCGCCCGGACCGATCAACCAGCGGCTGCCCAAGGTGCTCAAGGCGCCCGAGGGGCACACGTACGCGTGGACCGAGAACCCGCTCGGCATCAACGGCTACTACCTGGTCAGCAAGGGCGAGAAGACCCCGTACCGGCTGAAGCTGCGCTCGGCGTCGTACAACAACATCCAGGCGCTGACCGAGCTGCTGCCGGGGACGCTGGTGGCGGACATGGTGGCGATCCTCGGGTCGATGTTCTTCGTGGTCGGAGACATCGACAAGTAGGGGCGAGCAGGGGCAGCCAGGACGGCTCTAGGCGTCCCGCGGGAGCGGGTCCGGAATTCCAACCGGCTGGAGCAGCCAGCCGAAGCCGCCGAGGCCGCCGGGAGCGGTGAGTTCGGCGGCCTCGCCGGCGCTTGCGAGGGCGCGTACGTAGGCCGCGGGGTCCGTGGAGGCGAGCGCGAGCGGGGGGCGTGCGCCGGTGAGGTCCAGGGCGTGCAAGGCGGCGCGTTGCGTGAGAAGGCGCGCGGCGGGGAGTGCGCGCGCTGTGCCGGGGGACGTGCAAGCCGGATCGGGCGACGTGTGCGCCGTGTCAGAGGGCGTGTGCGCTGTGTGGGCGGTACCTGAGGGCGTGTGGGCGGTGCCCGAGGGCGTGCGTGTCGTGCCGGCCGCCGTGCGCGCGGCCGCGCATGCGTCAAGCGCGACATGCGCCGTGATGTCGCACGAGCCGTCCGGCACGGGCGCCGTCTCGCGGCCCTCCCGGAAGCCGGTGAGCGTCCCGAACGGGGGGCGCGCGTCCGTGGTGTGCGCGTAGTCCACGGCCACCGCGAGCCCCTGCACCACCCGGTCCACCGCCGCCGCCCACGCCAGGTCCCTGGGCAGCCCGATCTCCGCGCGCAGTCCCTCCTCGGCCGGCAGCGGCCACCACCGTGCCAGCCAGTCCGCCGCCACGCCCGACACGGGCTCCCCGAGCCGCTCGGTGCCGTCCGCCGCGACGAGCACCAGCCGGGGCACACCCGCCGAGTCCACCTCGGCGACGTCCACCGGCACGTTGTCCAGCCACTCGTTGGCGAACAGCAGCCCGGTGATCGCGTCCGGGGGTTCGCTCAGCCAGGTGATCCGTGCGTCGAGCCCGGCCGGGCGGTCGGCGACCTCGACGGCGTACCCGCGCGCGCGGGCGGCGACATCGGCCGGGAGGGCGGCGAGCACGCCGGTGACCAGCTCGCCCCGCCCTGCTCCCAGGTCGACGAAGTCCAGCGTCGCGGGCCGCCCCAGCGCCTGGTCGACCCGGCACAGCAGCCGGGCCACGGCCCGTGCGAACAGCGGGGACGCGTGCACGGACGTACGGAAGTGTCCGGCCGGGCCCTCGGGCCGCCGGTAGAAGCCGGCGGGCCCGTACAGCGCCGCCTCGGCCGCCGCGCGCCAGCCGCGTCCGTCCCCGGGCGGCGCTTCCGCTTCCCTCGCCGTCTCATCCGTCACCGGAACAGACTAGGCGCACAGGTGATCACTGCCTCCACCTTGCGGAGTACGCGCGCCGGGCGCGGATCGGCCCTCCGGTTGACCCCTGCACCTATCGCACTTCCCTACTCTGGGTTACGTGCAGCGCCTCTATGACTTCCTCCGCAGGCACCCGACGTGGGTCGACAGCTTCTGGGCCGTCGCCCTGTTCGGGATCTCCGGCGTGAGCGTGTCCAACCTGAACGGGGCGCCGAACCACCACATGTCGCTCGTCCCGGGCCTGGCGGTGTCCGCCGTCCTGTGCCTCGTCGTGGCGCTGCGCCGCCGCTTCCCGGAGCCGATGCTGCTGCTGGCCCTCGCGGCCGGGCTGGTCCAGCTGGTCCTGGACATCGAGACGACCGCCGCCGACTTCGCCATGCTGGTGATCACCTACACGGTCGCCGCGGTCGGGGCGCGCTGGGCCTCCAGGCTCTCGCTCGTGGTCAGCCTGTCCGCGGCGGCCCTGGCGCAGATCCGCTGGCCGGACGAGCAGAGCAGCATGCCGGGGAAGATCGCGGTCGTGGTGTTCCAGACCGTGCCCTTCGCCCTGGCCTGGGTGCTCGGCGACTCCATGCGCACCCGCCGCGCCTACTTCGCCCAGCTGGAGGAGCGCGCCGCCCGGCTGGAGAAGGAGCGCGAGGCGCAGGCCAAGGTGGCGGTCGCCGCCGAGCGCGCCCGGATCGCGCGCGAGCTGCACGACGTCGTCGCGCACAACGTGTCGGTGATGGTGGTCCAGGCCGACGGCGCCGCCTACGTCCTCGACGCCGCCCCCGACCAGGCGAAGAAGGCCCTGGAGACGATCTCCTCCACCGGCCGCCAGGCCCTCGCCGAGATGCGCCGCCTGCTCGGCGTACTGCGCACCGGGGAGCACCAGGAGAGCGGGGAGTACGTCCCGCAGCCGGACGTCGAGCAGATCGACGACCTCATCGAACAGTGCCGCAGCTCCGGCCTCCCTGTCGACTTCAAGGTCGAGGGCACCCCGCGCCCGCTGCCCAGCGGAGTGGAGCTGACCGCGTACCGCATCGTGCAGGAGGCGCTCACCAACACCCGCAAGCACGGCGGGCCGAACGCGGGCGCGAGCGTGCGGCTGGTCTACTTCGACGACGGGCTCGGCCTGCTCGTCGAGGACGACGGCAAGGGCGCCCCGCACGAGCTGTACGAGGAGGGCGGCGCCGACGGCCAGGGGCACGGCCTGATCGGCATGCGCGAGCGGGTCGGCATGGTCGGCGGCACCCTGGACGCGGGCCCGCGCCCGGGCGGAGGATTCCGCATCAGCGTGCTGCTCCCGCTCAAACCGGCGCACTGACATCGCCGTGCGCCCCTGTTGGTACCTGTAACACCCCCGGCCCCGCCCGCCCGAACGAAAGAGACCCGATGACGATCCGCGTGATGCTCGTCGACGACCAGGTGCTGCTGCGCACCGGGTTCCGGATGGTGCTCGCCGCCCAGCCGGACATGGAGGTCGTCGCGGAGGCGGGCGACGGCGTCGAGGCCCTCCAGGTGGTGCGCTCCACCGCCGTCGACGTCGTCCTGATGGACGTCCGTATGCCGAAGCTGGACGGCGTGGAGGCCACCCGGCGGATCTGCGCGGAGCCCAATCCCCCGAAGGTGCTGATCCTGACCACCTTCGACCTGGACGAGTACGCCTTCTCCGGGCTGAAGGCGGGCGCCTCCGGCTTCATGCTCAAGGACGTGCCGCCCGGCGAGCTGCTGGCGGCCATCCGTGCCGTGCACAGCGGCGACGCGGTCGTGGCCCCGTCCACCACCCGGCGCCTGCTGGACCGGTTCGCGCCGATGCTGCCCTCCGCCGGCAAGGAGCCCCAGCACAAGGAGCTGGAGCGGCTCACCGGCCGGGAGCGCGAGGTCATGGTGCTGGTCGCGCAGGGGCTGTCCAACGGCGAGATCGCGGCCCGGCTGGTGCTGTCCGAGGCGACGGTGAAGACCCATGTGGGCCGCATCCTGACCAAGCTCGGCCTCAGGGACCGGGTGCAGGTGGTGGTGCTGGCCTACGAGACGGGGCTGGTGCGGGCCGGCGGCCACGGCTGACGCCCCGCGGCCCTGAAGGGGCGCGGGGCTGTATCGCTATGCGGCTCCGCCGCGCGGGCGCGACCAGCCACGACGGTGCCGCAGGCGATCGACGGCACATCGCGCCCCGCGGCGGAGCCGCATAGCGGCACAGCAAGCGGAGCGCCTAGCGCAGGACGCCCTCGATGAAGTCACTGCCCAGGCGGGCCACCGCGGACAGGTCCAGCTGGTGGCGGACGTACCGGCCGCGGCGGCCGCTGGTGATCAGGCCCGCCTTCTTCAGCACCGCCAGGTGCCGGGATATCTCGGGGGCGGACATGCCGTGCGCGTCCGCCAGTTCGCTCGTGGTGTGCGGGGCGCGGGCCAGATGGCGGCACAGCCGCATGCGCACCGGGTGGGCCAGCGCCTCCATACGGCGCGTGAGCTGTTCCACGGACGGCGTCTGCGGGCGGGAGTCGCTGACGGGATAGGTGATCGTGGGCTGCCAGCCGTACCGGTGCAGGACCATCACATGCGGCCAGCCGAGGCTGGTCGGCACCAGCACCAGGCCGCCGTCGCCGGTCGCCGTGCGGCCCACCAGGAGCTTGTCCACGGTGATGAGGCCGGCCTCCTCGTCCAGCGAGATGGCACCGGAGAGCGAGGAGAGGGCCTCGCCGAGGCCCTTGCGGCGCAGCAGCTCGGTCTTGTGCCGGGCGTCCGCCGCGAGCTGGGGCTGGAGCCGGGCCCAGGTGTCGGCGAAGAAGGCCTCGTCGCAGTCGAGCATCAGCTGCCGGAACCAGGCGCGGATGGCCGGCGGGTCCTCCAGGAGCCGACGGGTGAACCGCTCCTGGACGGCACCGCGCGCGGCGGCCAGCTCCAGGGAGCGGCGGCGCAGCTCCGGGTCCTCGAGCGGACCGGGCTCCGCGACGTCGTAGCGCAGCTGGCAGGTGAACTCCAGGGCTGCGTGGACGAACTGTTCGTCCGTCAGCTTGTCCAGCTGGTCCAGTTCCGCCGTGAGGGTGGCGCCCGGCTGCTCGCGCCCGCCGGGGATTCCGGCGAACGGCGCGAAGACGTCGGAGAACGTCATGCGCCACAGGAAGTCCGCCTCGCACAGCCGGTCGGCCAGGCCCGGGTCCAGCCGGGTCGACACGGCGGTGGCCCAGCCCTGCAACTGCGGGTGATGGCCGGGCTCGCTGAGCGCGTGCAGGGCCATCCCCAGCTCCGCCAGCGGAGAGGGCACGACGGCAACCCGCTCCGGCGGCAGCCCGGTGATGTCGATGGTCACGCTCATGTCCCCATGGTGCACCCGCCCACTGACAGCCCTCCCGTCGATTGACGGCAGCCGTCAATCGACGGGACATCCGCTCTGAGCAGGAGCAATCTGAGGACACCGGGGCAGCCGCGGAGCCCGATCAGTCACCGAGCGGTCGGTGATCAGTCCACGTCCCGAGAAGGCGATCCGCCATGAGCATCACCCAGCAGTACCTCCTCGACACCTACCGCGCTCGCCTGCACGGCGAGCCCGAGCCGCCCGCGCCGGGCCGTCACGACCTCGACGCGATGCGCGAGTTGCGCGAGTACCGGCGCTTTCGCGCGGTCCTCGCCGAGCGCCCGGCGCACGGGCGGCTACGGCAGGTCCTGGAGCGCTGGCTGCGCCCGCGCGCGCTCGGCTAGGCCTCGGCTAGGGCACGGCTAGGCCTTGTCCGGCAGACGGTCCACGAAGTCCCGCACGGCCGCGCGGACGTCGTCGGCCGTCCACTCCAGGCCCGAGGCACGGACGACAACCTCCGTGAAGGCCAGGCCGGGCCCTGCGGAGTCCCAGGCGTTCGCGAAGAGCATCACCGAGGTCTCCTCGCCCTGGCGCACGGCCGCCTCGGCCACCACGTCCGGTTCGTACGGCAGCCAGACCTGGAACTCGTGGGTGTGCGGCTGCTCCGGGTGGACGCGGGCCCAGGGCACCCCGGCCGCCGCGAACCCTTCACGCAGCGCGGCGGCCACCACGCGCGCGTGACGTACGAACTCGGGCAGCCGCGGCAGCTCACGGTCCAGGCCGATGAGCGCGGACAGGGCGGTCGGGAACTGCTGGAAGATCATGCCGCCGTACCGGTGCCGCCAGGTCTTCGCCTCCTCCACCAGCGTCCTCGGGCCGGCGAGCGCGGCGCCGCCGAACCCTCCGACGGACTTGTAGAACGACACGTAGACGCTGTCGGCCAGGCCCGCGATCTCCTCCAGGGGGCGCCCGAAGTGGTCCGTGCACTCCCACAGGCGCGCGCCGTCGAAGTGCACCACTGCGTCGCGCTCCCGCGCCGCCTCGACGACCTCGGTCAGTTCTTCCCAGGTGGGCAGCACGAAACCGGCGTCCCTGAGGGGCAGTTCCAGCATCAGCGCACCGAAGGGCTCTTCGAAGTCGCGTATCTCGGCTGCCGTGGGCTGCCGGGGCCCGCCGCCCACCCTGACCGGGCGCAGGCCGCTGACCTGGCTGAACGCCTGCCGCTCGTGCACCTCCGGGTGCGCCAGGGGATGCAGGGCAACCGTCGGGTTGCCGGTGCGGGCCGCCCAGCAGCGCAGGGCGACCTGCTGGGCCATCGTGCCCGTCGGGAAGAAGGCGGCGGCCTCCGTGCCCAGCAGCGCGGCGACCCGCTCCTCCAGGGCGGCCACGATCCGGTTGCCGTAGACGTCGGCCGGCTCGTCCAGGTCGTACACCCCGTCCCCCGCCTCCGTCAGATGCGCGAGACGTTCGCGGATCGTGGCTCCCCAGCCCCCGCGGGACAGCGTGCGCCGCGCCTGCCGCTGGGCGGCCGCGCGCCGTTCCCGCAACTGCTCCAGTGCCGGTCGTTCCCCGCCCTGCCGGGTGTCCTGCTCAGTGCCCTGTCCTGCCGTGTCAGTCATGGCGTGGATGATGCCGCGCCGCACCGGCGAGGGCACCGGGATTTCCGCGCGGCGGCCGGGCCCGCAGGCGTGGCGAAACCCACAGCCTGTGGACAACCGATCGGCGCCGAACCGAGATAGCGTTAACATGACGAGAAATCGTCCGGTACCCAGAGCGGACTGGAACGGAAGGCCGCCGTCGCGTGAGTACAGTCCACCAGCCAGACCTCAAGGACCGCCCCGCGCGGCTCACTGTCGGCGTCGTCGGCGCCGGTCGGGTGGGCCCCGCCCTGGCCGCGTCCCTGCAACTCGCCGGGCATCGGCCGGTGGCCGTCTCCGGAGTCTCCGACGCCTCCCGCAGGCGCGCCGAGGCGATGCTCCCCGACGTTCCGCTGGTGCCGCCGGCCGAGGTCCTCGAGCGTGCCGACCTCGTCCTGCTCACCGTCCCGGACGACGCCCTGCCCGGCCTGGTCACCGGCCTCGCCGAGACCGGCGCCGTACGGCCGGGACAACTGCTCGTGCACACCTCCGGACGCTACGGCGCAAAGGTCCTCGACCCCGCCCTGCGCGCGGGCGCGCTGCCGCTGGCCCTGCACCCGGCGATGACCTTCACCGGCACCCCCGTGGACGTCCAGCGCCTGGCAGGCTGCTCCTTCGGCGTCACCGCGCCCGAGGAACTGCGCCTCGCCGCCGAGGCCCTGGTCATCGAGATGGGCGGCGAACCGGAGTGGATCAGCGAGGAGAACCGCCCGCTGTACCACGCGGCCCTCGCCCTCGGCGCCAACCACCTCGTGACCCTGGTCGCCCAGTCCATGGAGCTGCTGCGCACGGCAGGCGTGGCGGCCCCCGACCGGATGCTCGGCCCGCTGCTCGGCGCCGCCCTGGACAACGCCCTGCGCTCGGGCGACGCGGCGCTCACCGGCCCCGTCGCGCGCGGGGACGCGGGCACGGTCGCCGCGCACGTCACCGAGCTGCGCAAACACGCCCCGCAGACCGTCGCGGGCTACCTGGCGATGGCCCGCGCGACCGCCGACCGGGCCCTCGCCCACGGCCTGCTGAAGCCGGAACTCGCCGAGGACCTGCTCGGCGTGCTGGCCGACGGATCCGACGGCACCAACGGCACCAACGGCACCGAGGGGAACGCCTGATGACCACCGCCCTGCTGAGCACCGCCGAAGAGCTGCACGCACGCGTGCGCCACGGCCGCCGTGCCGTCGTGATGACCATGGGCGCCCTGCACGAAGGCCACGCCACGCTGATCCGCAGCGCGCGCGAGATCGCCGGCCCAGGCGGCGAGGTCGTCGTCACCGTCTTCGTCAATCCGCTGCAGTTCGGCGCCGGCGAGGACCTGGACCGCTACCCGCGCACCCTCGAGGCCGACCTGAAGCTCGCCGAGCAGGCGGGCGCCGACGCCGTGTTCGCGCCCGCCGTGGACGAGGTCTACCCCGGTGGCGAACCCCAGGTGCGGATCACCGCGGGCCCCATGGGCGAGCGCCTGGAGGGCGCCTCGCGGCCCGGCCACTTTGACGGCATGCTCACCGTCGTCGCCAAGCTGCTGCACCTCACCCGCCCCGACGCGGCCCTGTTCGGCCAGAAGGACGCCCAGCAGCTGGCCCTGATCCGGCGCATGGTGCGGGACCTGAACTTCGGCGTCGAGATCGTCGCCGTACCGACCGTGCGCGAGGAGGACGGGCTCGCCCTCTCCAGCCGCAACCGCTACCTCTCGCCCGACGAGCGCCGCAGCGCACTCGCCCTGTCCCGCGCCCTGTTCGCCGGCCGCGACCGGCACGCCGCGCAGGAGGCGCTGCGCGCGCGGGCCCGTGAAGTGCCCTCCACGCACGCGCGTGCCGAGGCGCTGAGCGCCATAGGCGAGTCCCGCGCGGCGGCCGACGCACACGCCGTGGCCACGGCCGCGCCCGGCGGCCCGGCGGCCGTCCGTGCGGCCGCCCGCCAAGTCCTGGACGAGGCAGCCCGCGTCGACCCGCCGCTGCGGCTGGACTACCTCGCCCTGGTGGACCCGTCCGACTTCACCGAGATCGGCGACGGCTTCACCGGTGAAGCCGTCCTCGCCGTCGCCGCCCGGGTCGGCACCACCCGGCTGATCGACAACCTCCCTCTCACCTTCGGATCCCTCGGAGCCGCCTCGTGACCAGCACAGGCATACGACTGCACGCACCCGCCCCCGGGTGGTCCATCTCCGCGGACGTGGTCATCGTCGGTTCCGGCGTGGCCGGCCTGACCGCCGCCCTCCGCTGCGAGGCGGCAGGCCTGACGACGGTCGTGGTCACCAAGGCACGCCTGGACGACGGCTCCACCCGCTGGGCGCAGGGCGGCGTCGCGGCCGCCCTCGGCGAGGGCGACACCCCCGAACAGCACCTCGAGGACACCCTGGTGGCGGGCGCGGGCCTGTGCGACGAGGAGGCCGTACGGATCCTCGTCACCGAGGGACCCGACGCCGTACGGAGGCTGATCTCCACCGGCGCCCACTTCGACACCGACGACGAGGGCGGCATCCACCTCACCCGCGAGGGCGGCCACCACCGGCGCCGGATCGCGCACGCGGGCGGCGACGCGACCGGCGCGGAGGTCTCCCGGGCGCTCGTGGAGGCCGTCCACGCGCGTGGGCTGCACACGATCGAGAACGCGCTCGTGCTGGACCTGCTGACCGACGCCGACGGCCGCACGGCGGGCGTCACCCTGCACGTGATGGGCGAGGGCCAGCACGACGGCGTGGGCGCCGTGCACGCCCCCGCGGTCGTCCTCGCGACCGGCGGCATGGGCCAGGTGTTCTCCGCGACCACCAACCCGTCCGTGGCCACCGGCGACGGCGTGGCGCTGGCGCTGCGCGCGGGCGCCGAGGTGAGTGACCTGGAGTTCGTCCAGTTCCACCCGACCGTGCTCTTCCTCGGCCCGGACGCCGAAGGCCAGCAGCCGCTGGTCTCCGAGGCGGTGCGCGGCGAGGGCGCCCACCTGGTCGACGGGGACGGCGTGCGCTTCATGGTCGGCCAGCACGAGCTGGCGGAGCTGGCACCGCGGGACATCGTCGCCAAGGGCATCCTGCGGCGGATGCTGGAGCAGGACGCCGAGCACATGTTCCTCGACGCCCGGCACTTCGGCGCCGCCATGTGGGAGCACCGCTTCCCGACCATCCTGGCCGCCTGCCGCGCCAACGGCATCGACCCGGTCACCGAGCCCATCCCGATCGCCCCGGCCGCCCACCACGCCTCCGGAGGCGTGCGCACCGACGCGCAGGGGCGTACGACCGTCCCCGGGCTGTACGCGTGCGGCGAGGTCGCCTGCACCGGCGTGCACGGCGCGAACCGGCTCGCCTCCAACTCCCTCCTCGAAGGCCTCGTCTACGCCGAGCGGATCGCCGCCGACATCGCCTCGGCCCACGCCGGAAACGGCCTCCACGCGCGCGTGCCCGAGCCGGTCCCGCACCCCGAGAAGCCCGCCTACCCGCTGCTCGCCCCCGAGGCCCGCTTCGCCATCCAGCGGATCATGACCGAGGGCGCGGGCGTGCTCCGTTCGGCGGACGCTCTGGAGAAGGCCGCGGACCAGCTCCAGCGGCTGCACACCGAGGCCCGCGACGCCCTGGAGGAGAACGGCAAGACCGCCGAGCCCGGCGTCGACACCTGGGAGGCCACCAACCTCCTGTGCGTGGCCCGCGTCCTGGTCGCCGCAGCCCGGCTGCGCGAGGAGACCCGCGGCTGCCACTGGCGCGAGGACCGCGCCGAGCGCGACGACACGCAGTGGCGGCGCCACATCGTGGTACGGCTCAATCCCGACCGGTCCCTGGCCGTACACACCACGGACACCGCAGACTTCCCCCCTACCCGGCAGACCCAGCGCCCCCAGGAGCAGTGAACAAGTGAGCACCGACGACCTTCCCCTCGCCCCGACCGGCGGCTGCGGTGACGGCTGCGCCTGCGGCGCCGAGGGTGACGAGGAGTACCTGGAGAGCGGCCTCGACCCCGCGCTCGCCGAGCTGCTGGCCGCTGCGGGGCTCGACCCCATCGAGGTCGAGGACATCGCCAACGTCGCCATCCAGGAGGACCTGGCCGGCGGCGTGGACGTGACGACCGTCGCGACCATCCCCGAGGAGGCGGTGGCCACCGGCGACTTCGCCGCGCGTGAGGCCGGCGTGGTGGCCGGACTCAGGGTCGCCGAGGCCGTGCTCTCCGTGGTCTGCACGGACGAGTTCGAGGTCGAGCGGCACGTCGAGGACGGCGACCGCGTCGAGGCCGGGCAGAAGCTGCTCTCGGTCACCACGCGCACGCGTGACCTGCTCACCGCCGAGCGCAGCGCCCTCAACATCCTGTGCCGTCTGTCCGGTATCGCGACCGCCACGCGCGCGTGGGCGGACGCGCTGGAGGGCACCAAGGCACACGTGCGGGACACCCGCAAGACGACGCCGGGGCTGCGGTCTCTGGAGAAGTTCGCCGTGCGCTGCGGCGGGGGCGTCAACCACCGCATGTCGCTCTCCGACGCGGCCCTGGTGAAGGACAACCACGTGGTCGCCGCCGGCGGCGTCGCACAGGCCTTCAAGGCCGTCCGGGAGAACTTCCCCGAGGTGCCGATCGAGGTCGAGGTCGACACCCTGCACCAGCTGCGCGAGGTCGTCGACGCGGGCGCCGACCTGATCCTGCTGGACAACTTCACGCCCGACGAGTGCGCGGAGGCCGTCGGGATCGTCGGCGGACGGGCGCTGCTGGAGGCCTCCGGCCGGCTCACGCTCGACACCGCGCGCATCTACGCCGACACCGGCGTGGACTTCCTGGCCGTCGGCGCCCTCACCCACTCCTCGCCGATCCTCGACATCGGCCTGGACCTGCGCGAGGCGGAGTAACGGCCATGCTGCTCACGATCGACGTCGGTAACACGCACACCGTGCTCGGCCTGTTCGACGGCGAGGACATCGTCGAGCACTGGCGCATCTCCACGGACGCGCGCCGCACGGCGGACGAGCTGGCGGTGCTGCTGCAGGGCCTGATGGGCATGCACCCGCTGCTCGGCGAGGAGCTGGGCGACGGCATCGACGGCATCGCGATCTGCGCGACCGTGCCGTCGGTGCTGCACGAGCTGCGCGAGGTCACCCGGCGGTACTACGGCGATGTGCCGGCCGTCCTGGTCGAGCCGGGCGTGAAGACCGGCGTGCCGATCCTCACCGACAACCCCAAGGAGGTCGGGGCGGACCGGATCATCAACGCGGTGGCCGCCGTCGAGCTGTACGGCGGTCCGGCGATCGTCGTGGACTTCGGTACGGCGACGACGTTCGACGCGGTCTCCGCGCGCGGGGAGTACGTCGGCGGGGTCATCGCGCCCGGTATCGAGATCTCCGTGGAGGCGCTCGGCGTCAAGGGTGCGCAGCTGCGCAAGATCGAGGTGGCCCGGCCGCGCAGTGTGATCGGCAAGAACACGGTGGAGGCCATGCAGGCGGGCATCGTGTACGGGTTCGCCGGGCAGGTCGACGGAGTCGTCAGCAGGATGGCGCGGGAGCTGGCCGACGATCCGGACGACGTGACGGTGATCGCCACGGGCGGTCTCGCGCCGATGGTGCTGGGGGAGTCCTCGGTGATCGACGAGCACCAGCCGTGGCTGACGCTGATCGGGCTGCGCCTGGTGTACGAGCGGAACGTGTCGCGCATGTGAGGGGACCGGCGCCCGCGCGGGCGCCGGTTTTCGCTGTCGCCGCGCGCGTGTGGCCCCGGTCGAGGGAAACCCGGAAACGACACGCGACGACACAACATTCCGATCCGTAACTTTTGTCCGATTAGCGGTAGCGTCGCCGCATGCCCACGCCATACGGATCCCGCGGCGGCATGGCGTTCGGCGCGGAGGAGCTGCGTGTGCTCCGCCGCGCCCTCGCCCTCGCCCTTCACCCCGGCCGAGCGTCCGCCGAGGACATCAAGGACTGCTTCCGCCTCGCCGAGTCCCTCGACGAGGCGATGCGCGAGGGGGCCCGGCTGCGCGCCTTCCTGGTGGCCGACCTCGGCCGGTACCGCGCCGCCCTGCCAGGGACCGCTGCCGATTACCTCGCGCTCCTGGAGGAGGCGCTGGGCGCCGGACACCGGCCGACTCCGGACGACCTCGCAGCACTGCGGGCGCTGCGCGGGAACCCCATGGCGGCCGCTCTGCTGGACCGCTGTCAGGTGCTCGCCGAGCAGGACGTACGGGCACGCTTCGCCCAGGGTGCGCGCAAGGTCCCCGCCCCCGCCGTACCCCCCTCCCGGACGCGCCTGCTGGCCCTTCCCGGCGGCGCGGACAGCGCCCCGGCCGTCCAGCCCCAGGGTCCGGAGAAACCCGCCCAGAAGCCCTCCCAGGACCCCACGGGCAAGCCCGCCCCGAAACCCGTCCGCCCCCCGTCCGAACCCCCCGCCACGCAACCGTCCGCCCCGAAGCGCCCCATCCCCACCCCGGGCGAGGTCTTCCCGCCCCGCAGGCGTCCCGGACCGCCGGCCAATCCCCCCGAAACACAGCAACTGGCGGCCGGCTGAGCGGATTGCCGCGGGCGCTGCCACGGACCCGGGCCGCCTCGCTCGCACTTGGGGTATCGGCCTGGGCGGGTGGCACGAAAGTCCGGGCGGACGGCGCGGCCGGCCGAACGGGGACGACCCCGGACCTGGGGCCGCCTCGTGCGCACCCGGGCACGCGCCCCGGGTGAGCGGCGCGGAGGTCTGGGCGGACGGCATCGATGGCTGAGCGCTGGGCCGCCTCGTTCGCACTCGGGGTATCAGCCCGGGCAGGCGGCGTGGAGGTCTGGGCGGACGGTGTGGACGGCTTGGCCGGCCGAACGGGGATGGTCCAGGGCCTGGGGCTGCCTCGTTCGCGCCCGGGTGCGCGGCGGGGATGTCAGGGCGGCCTGCGCGGACGGCTGGGCGGGCGCTGTCCTGGATCCGGGTCGCTTGGCTTGCGCCTGGGGTGTCGGGCTGGGCAGGTGGTGGGGGTGTCTGGGTGGCCTGTGTGGACGGCTGGGCGGGCGCTGTCCTGGATCCGGGTCGCTTGGCTTGCGCCTGGGGTGTCGGGCTGGGCAGGTGGTGGGGGTGTCTGGGTGGCCTGTGTGGACGGCTGGGCGGGCGCTGTCCTGGACCCCGGCCGTCTGCCGCGTACCCCGTGGAGGTCTGGGCGGACAACGCGGACTACCGGGCAGACGCTGCACCGGACCTGGCCGCCTCGCTTGCACCCGGGGTATCACCCGGGCAGATGGCGGGCTGTCTGGGCGCATGGTGGGGGCGGCGGGGCCGTGCCGAACGGGGATGGGCCCGGGCCTGGAGCCGCCTCGGGCGCACCCGGGCACGCGCCCCCGGGTGAGTGCGTGGGGCGTCTGGGAGGGCGGCGTCGAGGGGCGGGCGGGCATTGCCGCAGGCCCGGTGCCTCATCCGTGGGCGGTGCCCTGGTTCGCCCACCCCGCCCTATTCGCCCGGGGCCCCGTGGCTACCCTGGAGGCATGGACTACGTCTCCGCGCTCGTGCCTCCGGTCGTCATGGCCGTGTTCTTCATCGGTCTGGTCAGGGTGATCGTGAAGACCCAGGGCGGGGCCGCCAAGGCCAAGGAGGACGCGGCCGTCGACGCCGCCCTCGCGCGCGCGGAGCGTGCGCAGCAGGCCCCGGCCGGCGGCGACGCCTGAGCTCTTCGCCTGCCGAACGCCTGTCGCGGCGTACGACTCCCCGCACCCCGGTGCTTTCCGAGTCGTACGCCCTTTTTGTTCGCTTTTGTAGCCTAAGTGCACGTCTGGCACGCCATTGTCGGGATCTCCCACTATTGTTCTGAGTTGTGCCTCGCCCATTGGGAGAACTCGAAGACGCGGTCATGACGCGGGTCTGGAAGTGGAACCGCCCGGTGACCGTTCGAGAAGTCCTGGAAGACCTCCAGCAGGAACGGTCCATCGCGTACACCACCGTGATGACCGTTTTGGACAATCTCCATCAGAAGGGCTGGGTGCGCCGTGAGGCGGAAGGACGTGCCTATCGATATGAGGCCGTCTCGACTCGAGCCGCCTACGCCGCTGCCCTGATGAACGACGCCTGGTCGCAGAGCGACAACCCCGCCGCCGCTCTCGTCGCCTTCTTCGGGATGATGAGCGAGGAACAGCGCCTCGCCCTCAGGGACGCCGTACGCATCGTCCAGGGGCCGGAAACGCAGGAAGCCGCTCAAGCCTCGCAAGAGGAGAACCCCGGCTCGGCTGGGGATGCCGACGAGCGATAGCGTCCGCTCATGTCAGCAGAGCGTCCCGAAGTCACCGCAAAAGCCATCACCGTCCGGCGGGCCCGGACCAGCGATGTCCCGGCCGTGCGCCGGCTCCTCGACGCCTACGTCCGCGACCGCATCCTGCTCGACAAAGCCACGGTCACGCTTTACGAGGACATCCAGGAGTTCTGGGTCGCGGAACGCGACGACAACGCCGAGGTGGTCGGCTGCGGCGCGCTGCACGTCATGTGGGAAGACCTCGCGGAAGTCCGCACTCTCGCGGTGAAGCCCGGCCTCAAGGGCGCCGGCGTCGGTCACCAGTTGCTGGAGAAGTTGGTGGAGACCGCGCGCTGGCTCGGCGTTCGACGCGTTTTCTGCCTGACCTTCGAAGTGGACTTCTTCGGGAAGCACGGCTTCGTGGAGATCGGTGAGACGCCGGTTGACACCGATGTCTACGCGGAGCTGTTGCGTTCCTATGACGAGGGCGTCGCGGAGTTCCTCGGTCTCGAACGAGTGAAACCGAACACCTTGGGCAACAGCCGGATGCTTCTGCATCTGTGATCGTCATTGCCCGGGTGGCCTATGTCCGAAACGCGCATGTTTCCGGGCCGAGGCGGGTCCCCTGATCTCTCCCAGGGGTTTGTGTTTTTCCGGCAAAAGCGGTTTGCTTTCCGACGTACTGCAGTACTGCATATAACAGGGACGGCGAAACGGCGGACGCCGCACACCCCCTGCCCTCACGTTATCGATGAAAGGAAATCCGGTGGCACAGAAGGTTCAGGTCCTTCTTGTCGACGACCTCGACGGCGGCGAGGCGGACGAGACCGTGACGTTCGCGTTGGACGGCAAGACGTACGAGATCGATCTCACGACCGCCAATGCGGACAAGCTGCGCGGCCTTCTCGACCCCTATCTGAAGGGCGGTCGTCGTACCGGAGGCCGTGCTTCGGGCGGGCGCGGAAAGGCGCGTGCCGCTTCCGGTGGCAGCCAGGACACCGCGGCGATCCGCGCCTGGGCGAAGGAGAACGGTTACGAGGTCAACGACCGCGGCCGTGTTCCCGCGTCCATTCGCGAGGCCTACGAGAAGGCCAACGGCTGATTTCTCCGGCAGGCGGGCGAAGGGGCGCTCGCGCGCCGCAGCCGGACGCGGTGGCACTGGGCTGCCACCGTGTCCACCAGTCGTACGAGATCGGGGGTGCCCCCCAGGCCCTCCATGGCCGGCAGTGCCGGCAGCGAGGCCTCGACCTCGCACCCCGGCGAAGGGGGTCGCAGCCATACAGCGGCCCCCTCAGCGGCATCGGCGCCGTCCCCGGCGCAGGCCCGCCCGGGCAGCAGTGGCGCCTGCATCAGGCCGCCCGTGCCCAGGGCTCGCAGATCGAGCGCCAGCGCGCCCCACTCCAGCCAGTCCAGCACCTCCGGCAGCTCCTCCGCGCTGCCCGCGGCCACCAGCAGCCGCATCCGGTCACCGCGCCGGGCCACCGGAGAGTCCGGTACGAGATGCCGGAGCGCTGCGGCGCCCGCCTCGGCCGGCACGTCCAGCACGTCGAACCGCACCCCCGTGACCAGCCGCAGCGGCCGTCCGGGCACGGTCGGCCAGCCCAGATCGTTCTCGTACCAGTGCCGGGCCCGGACATCCGGATCGGGCCGGCCGTCCGGGCCGTCCGGGCGGGCGGGCGTCTCCGGATCGACGGGGCGGCGAGGAAGGGGGACCGTGGAGGTCATGGAGACCGTGCCAGCCATGCCAAGTGCAACCGCCGAAGCAGGCCACAGGTTACGCTGGGTGTTCTGTCGAACGCACAGAGTGCCCACGAGGGGGGCGTGCGGGGGCCCGGGGAGGCGCAAGGTTGTTCGCCCATAGCGGAGGGAACCGGTGCGCGCGGCATGGAGTGTCAGTCCCTGCGGGTAAGACATGCCTAGTGGGAGGGGGCGACGCGCAGAACGGGACGTCTCACGTTCGCCATCGGCGTAGTGGCGAGTGGGGTAACTGCCTGGCCTGCGGGAACATCGTCTCGCACCATCGGGTTGGAGCAGATGTCGGCGTTCGGGGTCAGGAGGCCAAGGACGGTGTCGGCAGTTGGAATGAGCGGTCCCCGCTTGCGGGACTAAGCTGCGGAAGGACAGGGAGGGGAAGTTCCCCCCACTGCCTGACCGCTCTGAGGAGCGATTAACGATGTTCGAGAGGTTCACCGACCGCGCGCGGCGGGTTGTCGTCCTGGCTCAGGAAGAAGCCCGGATGCTCAACCACAACTACATCGGCACCGAGCACATCCTCCTGGGTCTCATCCACGAGGGCGAAGGTGTCGCCGCTAAGGCCCTGGAGAGCCTCGGCATTTCGCTTGAGGCGGTCCGCCAGCAGGTGGAGGAGATCATCGGCCAGGGCCAGCAGGCCCCGTCCGGGCACATCCCCTTCACCCCCCGTGCCAAGAAGGTCCTGGAGCTGTCGCTCCGCGAGGCCCTTCAGCTGGGCCACAACTACATCGGCACGGAGCACATCCTGCTCGGCCTGATCCGCGAGGGCGAGGGCGTCGCCGCCCAGGTCCTGGTCAAGCTGGGCGCAGACCTCAACCGGGTGCGGCAGCAGGTCATCCAGCTGCTCTCCGGTTACCAGCAGGGCAAGGAGGCTGCCACCGCCGGCGGTCCCGCCGAGGGCACCCCCTCGACGTCCCTGGTCCTCGACCAGTTCGGCCGGAACCTCACCCAGGCCGCTCGTGAGTCCAAGCTCGACCCGGTCATCGGGCGCGAGAAGGAGATCGAGCGGGTCATGCAGGTGCTGTCCCGCCGCACCAAGAACAACCCGGTGCTGATCGGTGAGCCCGGCGTCGGCAAGACTGCCGTCGTCGAGGGCCTCGCCCAGGCCATCGTCAAGGGCGAGGTGCCCGAGACCCTCAAGGACAAGCACCTCTACACGCTGGACCTCGGCGCCCTGGTTGCCGGCTCCCGCTACCGCGGTGACTTCGAGGAGCGCCTGAAGAAGGTGCTCAAGGAGATCCGCACCCGCGGCGACATCATCCTGTTCATCGACGAGCTGCACACGCTGGTCGGTGCGGGTGCCGCCGAGGGCGCCATCGACGCCGCTTCGATCCTGAAGCCGATGCTGGCCCGCGGTGAGCTGCAGACCATCGGTGCGACCACGCTGGACGAGTACCGCAAGCACCTGGAGAAGGACGCGGCCCTGGAGCGCCGCTTCCAGCCCATCCAGGTCGCCGAGCCGTCCCTGCCGCACACGATCGAGATCCTCAAGGGTCTGCGTGACCGGTACGAGGCCCACCACCGCGTCTCCATCACGGACGAGGCCCTGGTCCAGGCCGCCACCCTGGCCGACCGC
This sequence comes from Streptomyces cellostaticus, assembly GCF_001513965.1. Lineage (GTDB taxonomy): Bacteria > Actinomycetota > Actinomycetes > Streptomycetales > Streptomycetaceae > Streptomyces > Streptomyces cellostaticus. The sequence continues at coordinate 108,648 of NZ_KQ948038.1, forward strand.
TACATCTCGGACCGCTTCCTGCCGGACAAGGCGATCGACCTGATCGACGAGGCCGGATCGAGGATGCGCATCCGCCGGATGACCGCTCCGCCGGACCTGCGCGAGTTCGACGAGAAGATCGCCGCCGTCCGCCGGGACAAGGAGTCCGCGATCGACTCGCAGGACTTCGAGAAGGCCGCCTCCCTGCGCGACAAGGAGAAGCAGCTCCTGGCCGCCAAGGCCAAGCGGGAGAAGGAGTGGAAGGCCGGCGACATGGACGTCGTCGCCGAGGTCGACGGCGAGCTGATCGCCGAGGTCCTCGCCACGGCCACCGGCATCCCGGTCTTCAAGCTGACCGAGGAGGAGTCCTCCCGTCTGCTGCGCATGGAGGACGAGCTCCACAAGCGCGTCATCGGCCAGGTCGACGCCGTCAAGGCGCTGTCGAAGGCGATCCGTCGTACGCGTGCCGGTCTGAAGGACCCGAAGCGTCCCGGTGGCTCGTTCATCTTCGCCGGCCCGTCCGGTGTCGGTAAGACCGAGCTGTCCAAGGCGCTCGCCGAGTTCCTCTTCGGCGACGAGGACGCGCTGATCTCCCTCGACATGTCGGAGTTCAGCGAGAAGCACACGGTCTCGCGTCTCTTCGGTTCGCCCCCCGGATACGTGGGCTACGAAGAGGGCGGTCAGCTGACGGAGAAGGTGCGGCGCAAGCCGTTCTCGGTGGTCCTTTTCGACGAGGTCGAGAAGGCGCACCCCGACATCTTCAACTCGCTGCTGCAGATCCTGGAGGACGGTCGTCTGACCGACTCCCAGGGCCGGGTCGTGGACTTCAAGAACACGGTCATCATCATGACGACCAACCTCGGCACCCGGGACATCTCCAAGGGCTTCAACCTGGGCTTCGCGGCCTCGGGTGACACGAAGACCAACTACGAGCGCATGAAGAACAAGGTGTCGGACGAGCTCAAGCAGCACTTCCGCCCCGAGTTCCTCAACCGCGTCGACGACGTGGTCGTCTTCCCGCAGCTGACCCAGGAGGACATCCTGCGGATCGTCGACCTGATGGTCGGCAAGGTGGACGAGCGCCTCAAGGACCGGGACATGGGCATCGAGCTCTCCCAGTCCGCCAAGGAGCTGCTGTCCAAGAAGGGTTACGACCCGGTGCTGGGCGCGCGTCCGCTGCGCCGCACGATCCAGCGCGAGATCGAGGACACGCTCTCGGAGAAGATCCTCTTCGGCGAGCTGCGCCCCGGTCACATCGTGGTCGTGGACACCGAGGGCGAGGGCGAGTCCCAGACCTTCACCTTCCGGGGTGAGGAGAAGTCCGCACTGCCGGACGTTCCGCCGATCGAGCAGGCGGCCGGTGGGGCGGGGCCCAACCTGAGCAAGGACGCGTAAGCCTTACGGCGACGCCATGAGGGGCCGGTGCTTTCGGGCACCGGCCCCCTTCTGCGTTTTCAGCGGTCCAAGGTGACTTCCGCATCCGGGAACAGCCCCGCGAAGCGAGAGACCGGGAACGAAGCACCGGGCCGGTTGTGCAGGATCACCGAGCGCAGCCCGGGCAACCGGGGGACCAAGGCGGCGAGATCCTCGGCACCGTACATGGCGGCCACCCGCAGAATCTCGATGCCGGGGAGTTCAGGCATCAGCTCGATGGAGTGCAGGAAATCCCGGATGATCGTCGCGTTCAGATACAGGTGGTTCAACTGGGGCAGGTCGGCGACCTCCTGCCAGTCGGCGACTGTCAGCTCCGTGGTCAACGGACCAAGGCTGAGCCGCTGCAGCGTGCTCCAGTGCCGCAGTCCCCGCAGCCCCGTACTGTCGGTGCTTTTGCTCCCCAGGAAGAGGAACTCCAATGGTGCGTCGACCGGGAGCACGCGGGTGAGCGTGGAGCCCGGCAGTTCCTGACTCAGAGAGAGACTGGTGAGTGACCGCAAGGACCGCAGCCCGCTCATGTCGGCGATACCGTCGAAGACGAGGCCGTCGAGCGGCAGCGCGGACAACCGCTCCAGGCCCGTCACGGAAGGACATTCGCTCAGCCACAACCGACGGAGCGAGCTGAACGGCGTCAGAACGGCCAGATCGGTGATGGTCGGGTTGCTTCGCAGATCGAGCGAGTGCAGCGTCCCGGGGGCCGGCAGGGCGGCCAGGATGTCCTCGATGTGATGCGGGCCCCGGAAAGAGACCTCGGGCCACGGACGCATCCCGGCGAGGGCCGCGCGCTGGTCGGGCGAGTCGCAGGGGAGGATGAGGTGCGCCCGGTCAAGATGGTCCAGTACCTCGGCTGCGTAGGTCAGGGTGTCGAACCGGCTCCAGGTTCCGGCCAGTTGACGCCGCACGTCGAAGCCCGGATGGTCCCGGAAGCGTCGTAGCACGGCCAGCGCTCCGTCCGGTTCCTCCGCCCCGAGGACCGAGGCGGTGACCGTGACGCCCTGTGCCTCCTCGTCCGTGAGCCCGTCCGGCCCTGGCAACAGCTCCAGCACCAACGGCCCCGCGTCCGCCAGGGTCTTGGCGTCCTCCGTCGTACGTGGCGGAATCAGCGCCGCGGCTCGGGCCTCCACCTCCAGCCGGACCTTCGGTTCCAAGGCCGCCGTATGTTCAAGGCATGCCAGCGCCAGCAGAGTGAGCCGAGGCGTGTTCCGAACCAGCAGCTCCCCCAGCATCCAGGCGCGCTCACCGGGCCGGGCATGGGCCACCGCCATCCGGATGACGTCTTCCCATTGCGTGTCGTCGCCGTGGCTGACGAGGACCTGGAGGTGGCCCTCCTCCACCGCGTAGCGCGCTGCCAGGTAGTCCTGGAAGGTGCGGTGCACGAAGTCCACCACGCCCTCGGCCGGTTGGCGCAGCAGCCCGCTCCGCAGCAGTAGTGTCCGAAGAACCGCCGCCGCGTCCCCCTGCGCCGATACGACTGTCGGCAGACACCGCTCCACAATCCCTTCGGCGGTACCGGCGTCCATCTCGGTACGGCCGCTCAGCACCAGTGCATAGGCCAGCCGCTGCAACAGCTCCAGCTGCACTTCCTCACCGAGCTCGACACCCATCCCCCGCTCCCGGTCCCGCCGGGCAAGCAGCATCGTGAGGGCAGCGTCGTACAACTCCTTGCGGCCGGTGGGGAGGTAGCCCCGCCGCTCGCGGTGCAGCGCGCAGATCAGGCCGCACATCAACGGGTTGGTGGCCAGCCTGGCCAAGTCCCGCTTGGTGCGCAGCGCGTCCAGCAGCGGGCCTTCGTACTCGGGCACCTGCGCCGCCTCGTGCCAGCGCCGTACGAACGTCGTCACCTCGGAGCGGCGCATCGGGGCCAGGGACAGTTCCCGGAAGCCCTCCTGGGCCAGCCAGTCGGGCCGTACGGCCGTGGGGCGGGAGGTCAGGAGCCAGTGGTTGCCGGGGTAGGCCTGGAGCAGGGAGCGCAGCCAGTCGCGGGTGCGGTGGCGGTCGGCGGCCGGGATCTCGTCCAGGCCGTCCACCAGGACCAGGCCGCGGCCCGCCGCCAGGACGCGTTCGGCCCAGCCCTCGGGCGGGGTCAGCGGGCAGCTCACCGCCTTGAGGAAGTCGGCCGGGGTCGGGAGCCGGCCCGTGCGGATCAGAGTGCGCAACGGGAGGACGTACGGGATGCGGTCGCCGACCCGGGCCGCCGTCACCGCCAGCCACTGCACCAGGGTCGTCTTGCCGGAGCCCGCGTCGCCGCGCAGCAGGACGCGGGAGTCGGTGACCAGCGCCTCCTCGGCGGGCAGCCGGCCTGTGGCGGCGGGCGGGCGCTCGCCCGGCAGCGCCTCAGGTAAAGCCTCCTGCGCGGCGGTCGCCTCCAGGCTCAGATAGGCCACTTCGAGGGGCCAGCGGTCCGGGGAGTCGCGCAGGTCGATGCCGTAGATGGTGATGTGGTTGTGCTGCTGGGCGACGTACGGGAGGTAGCGGCGCTCGAAGGCGGTGTCGCGGGCGTCGGGGCGCGGGATGCGCGCGATCAGCTCGTCCACCTTGGCGATCAGTTCTGCCTGCCCACGGCTCTGTTCGACGAGCGTGCGGGCTACGAAGGAGGAGCGCCGGGTGAAGAACTCCAGGATCTGCAGGCAGGCCCACTCCGTCGCGGAGTCGAGGAAGAGGGAGGCGTCCCTGGAAAGGCCGTTGCCGAAGACGAAGTCGGCTTGGTGCAGCTGCCTGGCCAGCTCGCGGTGGCCCAGGCGTACGGCCTGCACGTCGTCCATGTTCAGGTCGCCGAGTGCGAGCAGCCTGCGGGCCAGGGCGTCGGCGACGGCGGACTGTTCGTCGGCGGGAAAGGGGGCCTCGCCCGGGGAGTCCACCGCCTGGGCCACCAGCCGCCCGGCCAGCCGGTGGACGTCCTTCTCGGTCAGGGTGCGCTTCTCACCCCGGAACGACACGAGCGTGGACAAACGCACCGGTTTGTCCACCAGCCCCGCACCCGGCCCGTCCGCCACGAACAGCTTCTTCACCAGCGGCCCGATCAGGCTGGACACCAGCTTGCTGCCCAGTACGGCCGGCTCCATCCGCCACCCCCGTAGTCGCAGGAACAGACGGAGCCTAACCGCAGGTCCGAGTTGCCGTCAGGACAACTGCCCGTTGTAGTCCGGCAGTTTGAACGTCTTCTCGGCATGCCCGCCCGAGAGGTCCGTCGCGCTGTTGCCGATGTTCGCGATGATCGCGTAGCCCTGGTTCTCGATGCCGACGCGCTGGGCGGTCTTGTAGGCGGCGACGTCCTTGAAGAGGTCGAAGAAGCCGCGGACGTAGAGGCCGGAGACGTCGTAGCCGTCGTGCTCGAGGTTGTACTCGGTGGGCCAGTAGATGATGCCCGGGCGAGCGGTGACGAAGAAGAGGGAGACGCCGTGCTCCTGGGCGTAGCGGGCGACGTTCAGGACGGGCTTGTTGGCCGGCTGCGGGTAGCTGAAGCCGAAGTCGGTCTCCAGCGTGGTGTTGTCGATGTCGAAGACGATCGCCTGCTTCTCGCCGGGCTCGGCGGCGGCGATGCGGTCCTTGAGGTACGGCAGGGCCTGGTCCATCACCGTCTGGCAGTCCTTCTGCCAGGTCGCGTAGTCGACCGTGGTGGAGGTGCTGCTGGTCGTGGTCGCCGCCTCGGCCGGGGTGGCGAGCGCGGCGAGCGCGGCCACGGTGACGGCGGTGGCGGATATTCGGTGCGCCCAGGGGCCTCTGGTCATCGGTGGGGGTCCTCTCACGTCCGTACGCTGCACGGCCTGAAACAGTCGAATGTCAGGGGCATGATCTGTGGCGAGGGTGGCGTGAGGGGAACCGTAGGGTTACTGAACGGTAGGCGCCTAGGGGTGTGCGTCACATTTCTCCGGGCGGTGGTTTAGGAAGTCGGCGGTGAGCCGGTGATATGCCGCACAGGCGATGTGGCCATTACTAACCCGGATAGTCGACCTCTTATGCGGGCAAAAAGGGACTTTCGTTCCCGGGCTTTGTGTGAAATGCCGACGTCGGCCGGGCTGATGCCCGCGCGGTGGACCCTCTGTCAAGAAGTGGGTCGTTTTGTACTCATCTACTAGTCCATGCCGTAGATAGTGGGCATTGAGGCGGGATGGGGTGGGGGGTTACCAATGACTGGCCCTCCGGCGAACGTCCCTGCGCCGGGTGGCGGTTCTGTCCCCGAAACCACGAGGTCTCGATGTTCCAGCGCGCCACGTCCCGTTCTTCCCGTACGTCCTCGCTCCGTACCCGCGTGACCGTCCTGGCCGCCGGGGTGGGCGCCACGGCCGTGCTGGGGGCCGGGGTCGCGAGCGCCGCCGCGCCGTCCGCCGCCTCCTGGGTCGACCCGGTGAAGAAGTACACGCTCTCGGCCAGCTTCATGCAGGCCGGCAGCCACTGGGTCGCCAAACACAGCGGCCAGGACTTCGCCGTGCCGACCGGCACCGAGGTCGTCGCCGCGCACGGCGGTACCGTCGTCAAGGCCGGCCCGAACGGCGCCGGTGACGGCCCCGCGTACGGCAACGCCGTCGTCATCAAGCACGGCAACGGCACCTACTCGCAGTACGCGCACCTGTCCCGGATCGACGTCAAGGCCGGCCAGATCGTCAAGACCGGCCAGCACGTCGCCCTTTCGGGCAGCACCGGCAACTCCACCGGCCCGCACCTGCACTTCGAGATCCGCACGACCCCGAACTACGGCTCCGCCGTCGACCCGGTCGCCTTCCTGCGCGCCCAGGGCGTGACCGTCTGAGTCAGCCCCGCTTACGGGCGCCCTCGTGCGCCTGTGTGACGAGGTCCAAGGCGACTTCGAGAACGGCCTCGCGCTTCTTCTCGGAGTCGCCTTCCAGGTCCTGCATCACGAACATCCCGGCGTGCAGCGTGAACATGGCGCTGATGCAGCGGACCTGTTCGACGAGTGGTGCCTCGGGGTCGATGATGATGTCCCTGAGGCCGCGCATCCGGTCCTTGAAGGCTTCGCCGATGCGCAGTTCCCGTACCGTCGCCTGGTTCTCCTGCATGAACCGGAAGAGCGGCTCGGCGCCGCCCAGTGCCTGGCTGTAGCGCCGGATGATCTCCTGCTTGGTCTCCAGGGTGTGCGGCTGCTCCCTGCCCCACTCGATCAGGTCCTCGATCGGTTTCGTCAGGTCCTCGAAGAGGCTGACGATGATCTCTTCCTTCGTCTTGAAGTGGTAGTAAAGGGCCGCTTTCGTGACGTCGAGACGCTCGGCGATCTCCCGCAGGGAGGTCTTCTCGTAGCCCTGCTCGGCGAAGAGTTCGAGCGCCACGTCCTGGATGCGCTGGCGGGTGTTGCCGCGGCGCTGCTGCTTGGTGCCGTCCATGGTGACGCCCATCCTCGTACTCCTCGCGCTCCCGCGGAAACTTACTTGACGCCCGGCTAGTGACAGGTCTACCTTCCCAGTGTAGTGGGAACTAGCCGGGCGGCAAGTAAGTTGAGTCGTCAGGGGGAGTGGGAGAGATGGCGGACACGGATGCGGCCGTGACGGGCCAGGGGATGCCGGACCAGCAGGAGAAACAGCCGAAGAGCGTACGCGTGGTCCTGCTCGCGCTCATGATCGCGATGATGCTCGCGATGCTCGACAACATGATCGTGGGTACGGCGATGCCGACGATCGTGGGTGAGCTGGGCGGCCTGGAGCACCTGTCCTGGGTGGTGACCGGGTACACCCTGGCGACCGCGGCCTCGACCCCGATCTGGGGCAAGCTCGGTGACATGTACGGGCGCAAGGGCGCCTTCCTCACCTCGATCGTGATCTTCCTGGTCGGCTCCGCGCTGAGCGGCATGGCCCAGAACATGGGGCAGCTGATCGGGTTCCGGGCCGTTCAGGGGCTCGGCGCCGGCGGTCTGATGGTCGGTGTCATGGCGATCATCGGCGACCTGATCCCGCCGCGGGAGCGCGGCAAGTACACGGGCATGATGTCCGGTGTCATGGCGCTGGCGATGATCGGCGGCCCGCTGGTCGGCGGCACCATCACCGACAACTGGGGCTGGCGCTGGTCCTTCTACATCAACCTGCCGCTCGGCGCGGTCGCGCTCGCGCTGGTCAGCGCCGTGCTGCACCTGCCGAAGAAGCGGGCCAAGGTCGGCATCGACTATCTCGGCGTCGTGCTGCTGACGGTCGGCATCACCTCCATCGTGCTCGTCACCACCTGGGGCGGCTCCGAGTACGCCTGGACCTCCGCGCGGATCATGGAGCTGATCGGCATCGGCGTCGCCACGCTGGTCGGGTTCGTGTTCTGGCAGACCAAGGCCGCCGAGCCGGTGCTGCCGCTGCACATCTTCAGGAGCCTCAACTTCACCCTGATGTCGGTCATCGGCTTCATCACCGGCTTCGTGATGTTCGGCGCCACGCTCTACCTGCCGCTGTACCAGCAGTCGGTGCAGGGCGCCTCCGCGACCAACTCCGGCCTGCTGCTCCTGCCGATGCTCGGCGCGATGCTGGTGACCTCGATGATCGCCGGGCGGGTCACCACCAACAGCGGCCGCTACAAGGTCTTCCCGATCGTCGGCGGTGCCCTGATGATCGTCGGGCTGTACCTGCTGTCGCTCATGGACACCGGTACGACCCGGCTGACCTCCGGCGTCTACATGGCCGTCCTGGGCCTGGGCATGGGCTGCCTGATGCAGATCACCATGCTGGTGGCGCAGAACAGCGTGCAGATGAAGGACATGGGCGTCGCGTCCTCGTCCACGACCCTGTTCCGTACGCTCGGTTCCTCCTTCGGTGTCGCCATCATGGGCGCGCTGTTCAACCACAAGGTCCAGCACGTCATGGCCGAGCGGGCCGGTGCGGTGGGCAAGCACATGACCGAGAAGTCCGCCGCGCTGGACGCGAAGCACCTCAGGATGCTGCCGGCCCCGATGCGGGAGGCGTACCAGCATGCGGTGTCCGCCGGTACGCACGCGGCGTTCCTGCTGGGCGCGGTGATCGCGGTGCTGGTGCTGATCGCGGCGTTGTTCGTGAAGGAGGTTCCGCTGAAGGGCGGTCCCCAGAAGCCGGCGGCTGTGGCCGGCGGTGACGATGCGGTGCCGACGCCGGTGATCGAGGCGGTCTGAGCCGTCCCTGAGCAGAAGGCCCCCCGGCTGGTGTCCGCCCCGGGGGGCCTTCGCCGTGTGCGGGCCGTCTGCCGGGGGCTGCCGTCCGGCGTTCGAGGACGAGGCCGATCAGGCCGGAGCGGACGGGCCGGACCACCTGGACCGGCGCCGATGTCCGTCCCCCGACGACCGGGTACGGCAGCGAGGAGCCGGACTTCGCGAAGGACCGGGCCTGGTCCTCAGCGGCCGGTCGCCAGGGTGGCGCCGCCCGTCGCCTCCAGGACCACGCCGGTCACGAAGTCGTTGGCGGCGAGCATGTGCACGGCGCGGGCGATGTCCTCGGGACGGCCGACGCGGCCCACGGGAGTGCTGGCGGCGAAGCCGTCGAAGAGGGCGCCCCGCTGCTCGGCCGGTACGGCGTCCCACCAGGGCGTGTCGACGACGCCCGGGGAGACCGCGTTGATCCGCAGGGGGGCCAGTTCCACCGCGAGGGGCGGCACCATCGCCTCCAGGGCGCCGTTGATCGCGGCGAGGCCGGCGGTGCCGGGGAGGGCGGCGCGGGCGGAGGCGGCGGTCACCAGGGTGACCGAGCCGCCCGGGCGCAGGGCGGGCAGGGCCGCCTGAAGGACGTTCACGTGCGGCCAGAACTTGCCGTCGAAGCCCGCCGCGAGCTCCGCGAGGTCCAGTTCGGCGAAGGCCCCGCCGCCCTTGGAGCCGCTGAGCGCGAGGACGAGGTGGTCCACGGGTCCGGACCGGTCGAAGAACGCGTCCACGGCAGACCGGTCGGCCGCGTCCAGGCGGTACGTCGACACCTTGCCCTCGATCCGGGCCGCGGCTGCGTCGAGCCGGTCCTGGCCGCGGCCGGTGATGACCACCTCCGCGCCGTCGGCCGCGAAGGAGGCGGCCGTCGCCTCACCGATGCCGGAGCTGCCGCCCATGACGACGACGCGCTGTCCGGCGAGGTGGCTGGTGTTCGGAGTGCTCATGACTGGCTTCTCTCCTGATGCGTCACCGGGTTCCGACCCTTTGTCGAGAACGTCGGTCTCGTTAAAGTGTTACCGAGACCAGTAGTCTCGTCAAGAGGGGTAAATGTGGCAGGGGGAGTCGGAGAGGATGAGCCCGTGGACACGAAAGAACCCGGCACCGCAGGCGCGGCACCCCGCCCGCACACCGGCCGGCGCCGTAACGAGGCGGCCCGCCGGGCGATCCTCGACGCCGCCCTGGAACTGCTCGCCGACGCCGACGGCGCCCCGGTGAGCGTGGAGACCATCGCCCGGGCGGCCGGGGTCGGAAAGCAGACGCTGTACCGCTGGTGGCCGTCGAAGGGTGCCGTACTGCTGGACGCGCTCGCCGACCGCGCGGCGCAGGACGTACCCGCGCCGGACACCGGCACCCTGCGCGGGGATCTGCGCGCGCTGGCGGTGGCCACGTTCGAGGCGTCGCAGCGGCCGCCCGCCGCCCCGGCCCTGCGCACCCTCGTCCGGGAAGCGGCCCGCGCCCCGCATCTGGCGGAGCTGCTGCGGACCTTCACCGAGTCCCGCCGGGCCGCCGTACGCGAGATCCTCGAACGCGGCCGTGACCGGGGCGAACTCCCCGGCGACCGGGACGTCGACCTGCTGGTCGACCAGTTCTACGGCTTCTTCTGGTACCGCTTCCTGCTCGGCCACGCCCCCCTGGACGCGGCCACGGCCGAGCGGCTCGCCGACTCCCTGCTCAGCTGAGCGCTCCGCTGGACGTGCCGCGGCGTGCCGGCGGTTGTCTGCGGCACCGTCGTGGCCGGTTGCGCAGTTCCCCGCGCCCCTTCAGGGCGCTGCCGAGCCGCAGCGGACTTCAGCCGCCCTGCTTGGTGCCGCCGGACAGCGGCATCATGGGATAGCTGCCCGTGCTGGTGGGGGCGTGTTCCGGGAGCCAGAGGACGGCCACCGCGCCCTCCGCCGGGATGTGCTCGGGGGCGCCGATCGGGCGTACGTTGCGGAAGGTCAGGCGGGCGCCCAGCACCCGGGCCTGGCCGGCCGCGATGGTCAGGCCCAGGCCGTGGCCCGTACCGGCGCGGTCCTTGCTGCCGGTGCGGAAGCGGCTCGGGCCCTCGGCGAGCAGTTCCTCGGGGAAACCGGGGCCGTGGTCGCGCACGCGGATGACCCGGCCCTCGACACTGACCTCGATCGGCGGTCTGCCGTGCCGGGCGGCGTTGGCCAGCAGGTTGAACAGCACCCGCTCCAGGCGGCGCGGGTCGGTGGTGACCTCCGACTCGTGCACCACCTGTACGACGATGGCCGGGTCCTTGGCGGCCACGCGCCGGGCCACGAACTCGCCCAGCATGATGTCCTGCAGCTCGGCCCGCTCGGAGGCGCCGTCGAGGCGGGCCACCTCCAGGACGTCCTCGACCAGGGTGCGCATCGCCTTCGCGCGGTCCAGGACCAGCTCGGTCGGCCGGCCGGGCGGCAGCAGTTCGGCCGCGGTCAGCAGGCCCGTCACCGGGGTGCGCAGCTCGTGCGCGATGTCGGCGGTGACCCGCCGCTCCGCCTCCAGCCGCTGCCGCAGTGCGTCGGCCATGGCGTCCACGGCGCGCGCGAGATCGTCGGTCTCGTCCCGTACGACCCCGCCGATGGCCTCCCGCACCCGCACGTCCGTCTCGCCGTTGGCGAGCTGGCCCGCCGCGGCCGCCGCCTTGCGCAGCCGCCGCGACAGCTGCCCGCCGATGAGCACGCCGAGCGCGCTGCCGCCGAGCACGACCGCGATGGAGCCGATGACCAGCGCCTGGTCGAGGTCCTTCATCACGTCCGTGGAGCGGTCCGGGAAGTGGCTGTGCAGGGACAGCACATGCCCGTCCTTGGCGGGTACGGCCGCCCAGATCTCCGGCGACCCTCCGCCGCGGTCCGAGACGTCGCTGACCCGGCGGCCCTCCTCGACCTTCTCGCGCAGGGCGGGCGGCAGCCCGGGGTCGTCGATCCTGATGTTGGGGAAGTTCAGCCGCCCGTACCGCTCGTAGTTGCCCTGGGCGACCTGCACCCGCTCGTTGGCCAGGTCGCGCGCGTTGTCCAGCATCGAGACCCAGGCGGCGTTGTGCACGACCAGGCTGAGCACGATGGCCACAAGCCCGGCGACCAGGGCGATCGCCGCGCTGAGTTTCCATCTGAGCCCGGTCTTGAGGCCCACGCGCTCCAAGCCTCCCACCGGGTGCCGAATGATCCCCCGCATGGCCGCCCCGCTCAGGCCTTCAACTTGTAGCCGAAGCCGCGGACCGTCTCGATCCGGTCCTGGCCGATCTTCTGCCGCAACCGCTGCACATGGACGTCGACGACCCGGGTGTCCCCGCCCCAGCCGTAGTCCCACACCCGCTCAAGGAGCTTGTCGCGCGAAAGCACCGTCCCCGGCGCGCTGGAGAACTCCAGCAGCAGCCGCATCTCGGTCGGGGTGAGCGCCACCGGCTGCCCGGCCCGGCGCACCTCCATGCCCTCGGTGTCGATCTCCAGGTCACCGAAGCTCAGCGGGCCGCCGTCCACCTCCGCGGGGGACTCCCCGGTCTGCGCGGCCCCGCCGGCGTGCCCGAAGCGGCGCAGCACCGCGCGGATCCGGGCGACCAGGACGGCACCGTCGAACGGCTTGGTCACATAGTCGTCGGCGCCCGCCTCCAGGCCGAGGACGACGTCGATGGAGTCGGCGCGCGCCGAGAGCATGATCACCGGCACGGTCGACTCGTCCCGGATACGGCGGCACAGGCTGACGCCGTCCAGGCCCGGGACCATGACGTCCAGCAGGGCGATGTCCGGGCGGTTCGCCCGGAACGCCTCCAGGCCGGAAAGCCCGTCGGGCATGGCGGTGACCGCGAAGCCGTCCCGCTCCAGGGCGAGCTGCGTGGCCTCGCGGATGACGTCGTCGTCCTCGACGAACAGGACGTGGGTCTGGTCTGCCATCCCGTTGCTCTCAGTTCTCAGTCAGATGGTCGGTCAGTTGTCCGGCACGGGCATGGCGTCCCCGCCGCTGCCGTAGTCGTTGTGGACGGGGCGCCCTTGCTGGACGAACCGTCCTGCCTTCCAGACGTAGGTGATCACGTCCTCGCTGGAGGGGCTCGAGATCGGGTCGTCCTTCTTGTACACCTGTTTGGTCACGCTCAGGGTGCGCTGCTCGATGTCCGCGACGACCGGGGACTCCTCGTTCTTGAAGACATTCTTGAACGTGCCGCCCTCGTCCCGGTACACATACGTGGCGAGGCCGATCTTGTCGGCGCACGTGAGGACGTTGATGAGCACATCGTCCACGGAGCCGCCGGTCAGGTCGCCGTAGGAGACGTCGACCGCATAGTCGTCGCCCTCGCACGGCTTCAGGTCGCGCTTGACGGCCGCCGAGACCGCGGGGTCGTCCTTGAGCAGGGCCACGGCGTCCACGCTCCGGTAGGCCTCGGAGGGGCTGGACGTCGGCGAGACGACGGCGCCCGCCACCGCGGACGCGTGCGCCGGGCCCTCGTCCCGGGCCCCCGTGCCGCCGCTGCCGCACGCGGCGAGGAAAAGGGCGAGGGCGGCGATCGAGGCCGCAGCCGCGATCACCGCCAGTGAACTCCCTCGGGCCTGGCTGGGCCCGGCCTCGGTCAGGCCGCGCAACGCTCCCGCTCCTCACGCTCCAGCGCGCGTGCGTCCAGATCGCGGGCCTCCAGCTCCTCGCGGAGCCGGGCGAGCGCCCGGTGCAGCGTGCTCTTGACCGTACCGGCCGACATGCCGAGGGCGGCGGCCGTCTCCTCCGTGGACATCTGCTCCCAGTGTCGCAGCACCACGACGCTGCGCTGCTTCGGAGCGAGAACCTTCATGATGTCCATGAGGAGTGCCCGGTCGGCGTGCTGCTCGGTGGAGTCGTCCACGGACGCGTCCGGCAGCTGCTCGGTCGGGACCTCCTCCAGTTTGCGGGCCCGCCACCACTCGGTACGAGTGTTGATCATCACCCGGCGCAGGTAGGCGTCCGCGAGCCGCTTGTCCGCGATGCCCTCCCAGCGGCCGTACGTCCGTACCAGTGCGGTCTGCAGCAGGTCCTGGGCGTCGACCGGGTCCGGGACCAGTCGGCGGGCGCTGCGCAGCAGCGCGTCCTGCCGGGTGCGGACGTACTCCTCGAATTCGAGCACCTCGCCCTGCGCCATGATCAACCGCCTCCATCCCCGTGTACTCCGGCTTGTTGCCTGAAGTCCTGCTGTCCCACTGGCCCGCGGTCTGCCGGGCACGAGGAAAAAGCTACGGAGCGGTTGTCACGGGGCTGTGCGCAGGAGCCCGCGGCTAGCAATCGGCTGTCCGTCGGTTGTGTAACAGACACAGGAACGGGGTAGAGGGGTCCACCCTTATGTCCAGTTATGAGGTGCTTTATCGGGTTCGGTGGGCCGTAACGAAGGCCCGCGCGCTGTGACTTGGCTGTGTGTCAGGTCAGCGGCAGCCGGTACAGCCCGCCCGGCAGCGGCTCCACCAGGCCGTCCGTCACCAGCCCGTCGAGTGCGCGGGCGCGCTGCACCGGCTCGTGCCACACCCGGTCCAACGCCGCCTGCGGCACCGGCGTATGCGCCTCCCGCAGCACGGCGAGCAGCTTGCCGCGCACCTGGCGGTCCGTGCCCGCATACGTCTGCCCGCGGCGCGGCGGTCCCTCGTGCTCCGGCTTGCCCGCGAGCCGCCAGGCGCACTGCGGGGCGATCGGGCAGCGCTGACAGCCCTCGTTCTTCGCCGTGCACACCAGTGCGCCCAGCTCCATGGACGCGGCGGCCCAGCGGGCGGCGGTCCGCTCGTCCTCGGGCAGCAGCTCACGGGCCAGGTGTCGCTCGGCGGCCGTGGTGGCGTTCGGCGGGTACTGCATCCCTGACACCGCCCGCGCGAAGACCCGGCGGACGTTCGTGTCCAGCACCGCGTGCCGCTGCCCGTACGCGAAGGACGCCACCGCGGCCGCGGTGTACTCGCCGATGCCGGGCAGCGCCAGCAGCTGTGCGTGATCCGTCGGTACGTCCCCGCCGTGCCGCTCCGTTATGGCGAGGGCGGCGCCGTGCAGGCGCAGGGCGCGGCGCGGGTAGCCGAGCCGGCCCCAGGCGCGCACCGCCTCGCCCGGGGGTTCCCCGGCGAGGTCGGCGGGGCGCGGCCAGCGGGCCAGCCACTGCTCGTAGACGGGCAGGACCCGGCTCACCGGGGTCTGCTGGAGCATGAACTCGCTGACCATCACGCCCCACGGACCCGCCTCCGGGCGGCGCCAGGGGAGGTCGCGGGCGTGGGTGTCGAACCAGGCGATCACGGGAGCGTGGAGCTTCTCAGTCATGGCCTTCCGATCCTGCCACGGCTCGGCCGGGCATGGTCGGTGGCGGGGCGGACACGCAGCGTGATGATGGGTGAAAGGTGGTGTTTCTGACGGTAGTTGCCGGGATGATGATCCGGAAAAGTTGACGCTCGGGCGGCGGGTGACGCAAGCAAGCGCGGCGATCTCTCGTACAGTTTGCGCCGTGGGATCTCTGCGCAATCCGGTCGGGCCGCTTCCCTCCTCCATCTACTGGCGACGGAGGGCCGTCATGCTGTCGGTGGCCGCCCTGCTGGCGCTGCTGATCGCCTGGATCGTCACGTCCGGCGACGGGGGAGGCAAGAAGGACGCCGGCGGGTCCAACGGCAAGAATCCCGTCTCCACGATCACGCCGGGTCCGTCCTCCACGGGGCCCGCCATCAGTCAACACCCGGGCGGGCGCGACGAGTCGAGCGGCGGGGACTCCGGCGGGAGCGGTTCCGGATCGGACGGCGGCTCGGGCTCGGACGGTACGGGGGGCTCCGGCTCGTCGGGATCCGGTGGCGGCTCGGGTTCGGCTTCCGGCGGTGGCGCCGTCGGTACGGGCGACACGCTGCCGGCGTCCTCTTCGCTGCCCAACTGCACCGCATCGGCCGTCTCGTTGAGTCTGCGCAGCCGGCACAACTCCTACTCGCCGGACCAGACGCCGACCTTCGAACTCACCGCGAAAAACACGGCGTCCGGTGACTGCAAGGTCGATCTCGGGCCGAAGAGTGCGGTGTTGACGATCACGCCGGCGGACGCCGGTGACGCCTACTGGTCCTCGGCCGACTGCCCGAAGGGTTCGGCGAGTCTGGTGTTCCGGGTGCCTGCGGGGCAGAGCATCACCTACACCGTGCAGTGGGACCGCAAGCCGAGTGCCGCCCAGTGCGCGACGCCTCCGGCGGGGTCGGCGAAGACGGGGACGTACTTGCTGGAGGCGAAGGCCCCTGGCTTCGCCAAGGCCCAGGCTTCGTTCGTGCTGTCGGCCGACTAGGTCATGCCGGTGGGCGGTGCCGCGAGTACCTGAGGGGCGCGGGGAGCTGCGCGACCAGCCCCCCCGCCGACCCGCAGCCGACGACGTAACGGGCAGCCTCCGGACCGGACGAAACGGGCAGCCCCCGGATCAGACGTACCGCTCGAGGATCGACGACTCGGCCAGCCGGGACAGGCCCTCGCGCACGCTGCGGGCACGCGCTTCGCCGACTCCGTCCACGGCCTGGAGGTCGTCGACGCTCGCAGCGAGCAGCTTCTGCAGGCCGCCGAAGTGTTCCACCAGGCGGTCGATGATGGCGCCGGGGAGCCGGGGGACCTTGGCCAGGAGGCGGAAGCCCCGCGGGGACACCGCGGAGTCGAGGGTCTCGGGCGAGCCCGTGTAGCCCAGCGCTCGCGCCACCGTCCCCAGTTCGAGAAGTTCCGCGTGGGTGAGGGCGTCCAGCTCGGACAGTGCCTCCTCGACGGTGCGGGAGCGCTTCGCCGTGGGCTCGGGCACGTAGTCCCGGACGACCAGCTCACGGTCCGGCTCGACGCCCGCGATCAACTCCTCCAGCTGGAGGGCCAGAAGGCGACCGTCCGTGCCCAGTTCGACCACGTATTCAGCGATTTCGGTGGCAATGCGGCGGACCATCTCCAGACGCTGTGCGACCGCCGACACATCCCGGACCGTCACCAGGTCCTCGATCTCCAGCGCCGACAGCGTGCCCGCGACCTCGTCCAGGCGGAGCTTGTACCGCTCCAGGGTCGCCAGCGCCTGGTTCGCGCGGGACAGGATCGCCGCCGAGTCCTCCAGGACACGGCGCTGCCCGTCGACGTACAGGGCGACCAGCCGCATCGACTGGGAGACCGACACCACCGGGAAGCCGACCTGCTTCGAGACCCGGTCCGCCGTGCGGTGACGTGTACCCGTCTCCTCCGTCGGGATCGTCGGGTCCGGCACCAGCTGCACACCGGCCCGCAGGATCTTCGACAGGTCCGACGACACCACGATGCCGCCGTCCAGCTTGCACAGCTCCCGCAGCCGCGTCGCCGTGAACTCCACGTCCAGGACGAACCCGCCGGTGCACATCGCCTCGACGGTCTTGTCGGAGCCGAGCACGATGAGCCCGCCGGTGTTGCCGCGCAGGACCCGCTCCAGGCCGTCACGCAGGGCCGTACCCGGAGCCACGGCGCTCAGCGAGGCGCGCATCAGGCCATCGGTACCGGCACTCCCACCGGACTTTCCGGGAGCTGCTGCCCGGTCGTTGGCTGCCACTGCACTCCTCCGGTCGCAGGTTCTGGGGCGCCGCCGTCGTGCGCACTCGGTTCGTACGGACGGGCGAGACCTGGGCAAAGTCTACCGGCGGTCCTCCGCCTCCCGCGGGGCCTCCCGGCGACGGGAGCGCGGCAGCACCCTCAGCGCTTCCCCGATGTCGGCGACTTCCAGGACCTTCATGCCGGACGGGATCTTGCCCGGATCACCCGGCACGAGCGCGTGCGTGAAGCCCAGCCGGTGCGCCTCGGCGAGCCTGCGCTGCACGCCCGTGACCCGTCTGACCTCGCCCGCCAGACCCACCTCACCGATCGCGACCAGGTTCTTCGGCAGTGGGATGTCACCGGCGGCCGAGGCGAGCGCGAGCGCGACGGCGAGGTCGGCGGCCGGCTCGGAGAGCTTCACGCCGCCGACGGTCGCGGAGTAGATGTCCCGCTTGCCGAGCGCGCTGATCCGGCCGCGCTGCTCCAGCACCGCGAGCATCATCGACACCCGGGAGGTCTCCAGACCCGAGGTGGTCCGGCGCGGGGAGGGGATCTGGGAGTCGACGGTCAGCGCCTGCACCTCGGCCACCAGCGGGCGGCGGCCCTCCAGGGTGACGGTCAGACAGGTGCCGGGGACCGGTTCGTCACGACGGGTAAGGAAAAGTCCGCTGGGGTCCGTAAGGCCCGTGATGCCCTCGTCGTGCAGTTCGAAGCAGCCGACCTCGTCCGTGGCGCCGTAGCGGTTCTTCACGCCCCGCACCAGGCGCAGGCGCGCGTGCCGGTCGCCCTCGAAGTGCAGCACCACGTCCACCAGGTGCTCCAGCAGCCGGGGACCGGCGATCGCGCCGTCCTTGGTGACGTGGCCCACCAGCAGCGTGGACATCCCGCGCTCCTTGGAGGCGCGGATCAGGGCGCCGGCCACCTCGCGCACCTGGGCCATGCCGCCGGGGGCGCCGTCGATCTCCGGGGAGGCCACCGTCTGCACCGAGTCGAGGATCAGCAGGGAGGGCTTCACCTCGTCCAAGTGGCCGAGGACGGCCGCCAGATCGGTCTCGGCGGCCAGATACAGGTTGTCGTCGAGGGCGTGGATGCGGTCGGCGCGCAGCCGGACCTGGCTCGCGGACTCCTCGCCGGTCACATACAGGGTGCGGTGCTCCGCGCTCGCCGACTTCGCGGCCACGTCCAGCAGCAGGGTGGACTTGCCGACGCCCGGCTCGCCCGCGAGCAGGACGACCGCGCCGGGGACGAGACCGCCGCCGAGCACCCGGTCCAGCTCGGGCACGCCGGTCGTGCGGGCGGTGGCCTGCCTGCCGTCGACCTGGCCGATGGGCAGCGCGGAGCTGGTCACCCGGCCCGGCGCCGTCGTACGGACCGCGGGTGCGCCGTACTCCTCGACCGTGCCCCAGGCCTGGCACTCGGGGCAGCGGCCGAGCCACTTGGCCGTCTGCCAGCCGCACTCGGTGCAGCGGTAGGACGGGCGGTCCTTGGTGGTCTTCGTACGGGCAGCCATGCGGAAACCGTAGCCCGCGGCACTGACAGAGCCCGCCCGGGTCGCAGGTGGGTGATCCGGTACCGGCCACGGCCCATCGGGTTCGAGCCGCGGAATGAGGGGTTCCTGTCCCCTTATGAGGGATCGTTTCACCCGTATGGATTAAAAGTGCTCAAGGTACGAGAAGGGGTACTCCGGCGCCGCCTACGGTCGCACGGGTGATGAGCCGCAGTCCGGAGACGACGACCCGCACCACCGGCGCGCATCGTGCGCACCGCGAAGCGCGCGACCGAGCCGCCGCACGCACCCTCGCCCAGCGTCCGCCTGCGCGCTATGAGCCGTACCTGGACGGTCTGTTCACCTACTGCCTGTCCGTGCTGTGCGACCACGACGCGGCCACCGCCGCCCTCGGGGACGTCCTCGCGCTGGCGGAGCGGCGCGGGCAGCGCGTCCCGGAGGCCGCCGCCGACCGCAGGGCGTGGCTGTACGCGCTGGCCCGCTGGGCGTGTCTGCGGGGGCTCGCCGAGGCCAAGCAGAAACGTCAGACCAGCCACGCAGCGGGCCGTCCCGCAGCCGGAAAACAGGTACCCGATCCGCCCGTCGCGCCCGAGGTCCAGGAGCAGCGGCGCCGCGAACTCGCCCTGCTCGCCTGGCCGGAAGCGGCCGGCACCACCCCCGAGCAGCGCGAGGCCCTCGAACTCGCCGTGCGCCACCACCTCGCCGCCCACGAGGTCGCCGCCGTCCTCGGCATGGAGCCCGCCACCGCCCGCGAGCTGCTGGCCTCCGCCGCCTGCGAGGTCGAGCGCACCCGCGCCGCACTCGCCGTGGTCGAGACCGGCGGCTGCCCGAGCGTGGCCCACCTCACCGGAGACAGCCAGCTGGTCCTCAGCACGGCCCTGCGCCGCGAGCTGGTCCGGCACGTCGACGACTGCCCGCGCTGCCGCCGTACCGCCGAGCGCGCGGTGCCCGGCCGCTGGCCCGGCGCCACGGTCACCCCGGCCGAGCTGCCCGTCCTGGAGGCGCCCCGCGTGGCCCTGCACGTCGCCCTCGCGCACCACCCGCGCGCGCGGGGCGCGGCCGTCCCGCGTTTCGACCGGCGCGGTTTCCCGATGGACCCCAAGGACCACGCGGCCCGCCGCGACCGCCTCCGCGCGCGTGCTGTCACCACGACGGTCGTCGCCACCGTGGTCGCCGCCCCCGTGCTCGCCCTGTGGGCCGCCTACCGGGGCGCGCCCGCCGTCGGCGAGGACGGCCGCGCGTCCACCGCACGCGAGGCACAGGGCCCCGACGCGCTCGGCAGCAACGCCGCGGGCGGCTACGAGAACGCGGGCAACGCCAGCGTGAAGCCCCGCAGCAGCCCGGGCAAGGAGGGCACCTCGGACGTCTCCGTGGAGGTCGTCAGCGTCTCCGGAGGAGACAAGAAGGGCGCCGGACGGCTCGCGGTCAGCGCCGGCAACGACGGCGACACCACACTGATCACCCTCAGCGCCTCCGGTTCCGCCCCGGTCCGCTGGTCCGCGTCCACCTCGGCGGCCTGGCTCTACCTCAGCCGCTCGTCGGGAACCCTCGCCCCCGGCCAGACGTTGACGATCAAGGTGTACGTCGACCATCTGCGCGAGCCGTCCGGCCACTGGCGCGCGCAGCTGGCGGTCTCACCGGCCGGCGCGGTGGTCACCATCGACGGCTACGGCACCGCCCCCAGCGGTCCCGCGACCCCGCCCCCGACCCCGAGCGCCGATCCGACGACGCCCCCTTCCTCGCCCCCCACGCCCCCGCCCTCCAGCCAGCCCCCGTCCCCGACCGACCCGAGCTCCAGCCCCAGCCCCACGGCCCCGACCCCGTCCGACCCGTCGCCGAGTTCGTCCCCGCCGCCCAGTGACGACGGCACGCCGAGCCCGTCGGGCAGCTAGCGTGCCGCGGCAGAGACCCTCAGCTGCCCTGCTCCGGGTCCGCCGGGTGTGGTGCCACCAGGGGCAGCTGCGATGCCAGTCGCTGCTCGCACAGCTCGACCAGGCGGTCGTAGCCGGCCTTGCCCATCAGTTCGGTCAGCTCGGCGCGGTAGGAGACGTACACCGGCTCGCCCGCGCCGTGCGCCGAGGTCGCCGACGTGCACCACCAGTGCAGGTCATGGCCGCCCGGACCCCAGCCCCGGCGGTCGTACTCGCCGATCGACACCTGGAGCACGCGCGTGTCGTCCGGCCGGTCGATCCAGTCGTACGTCCGCCGGATCGGCAGCTGCCAGCACACGTCCGGCTTGGTCTCCAGCGGCTCCCGGCCCTCCTTCAGGGCGAGGATGTGCAGCGAGCAGCCCGCGCCGCCCGCGAACCCGGCGCGGTTCTGGAAGATGCACGAGCCCTGGAAGGGCCGGGTCTGCCGGGATCCCTCCTCGTCCTCGGAGATCCAGCCGTCCCGCGTGCCCTCGTCGTAGTGCTGCCAGATCTCCGGCGTGAGCCTCGCCACATGCTGGGCGACCCGCTTCTCGTCGTCCTCCTCGGAGAAGTGGGCGCCCAGCGTGCAGCACCCGTCGTCCGCGCGGCCCGCCTGGATGCCCTGGCAGCCGCTGCCGAAGATGCAGTTCCAGCGAGAGGTCAGCCATGTCAGATCGCAGCGGAAGATCTGCTCGTCGTCCGCCGGATCAGGGAACTCCACCCATGCGCGCGCGAAATCGAGCCCCTTCTCGTCGCTCGCCTTCGGGGCCTTCCTGGGTGTCTTGCCGGACTTGGAAGACTTGGCTCCCTTGTCGTCCTTCGCCTTTTTCGTCTTTGGCACGCGTCCAGGGTAAGTGGCCCAGGGGCGCTGCGGGGACCGAGCACAGTGGATCTGGCAGTAGCGTTCCGTACATGAGACTCGGTGTCCTGGACGTGGGATCGAACACGGTGCATCTGCTGGTGGTGGACGCTCACCCCGGCGCGCGCCCGCTGCCCGCGCATTCTCACAAGGCCGAACTGCGCCTCGCCCAGCTCCTCGACGACAGCGGTGCCATCGGCGACCACGGCATCGACCAGCTGATCGGAGTCGTACGGGACGCCCTCCAGGCTGCCGAGGACAAGGGCGTCGAGGACCTGCTGCCGTTCGCGACCTCCGCCGTGCGCGAGGCCAGCAACGCCGACGACGTCCTCGCGCGCGTGGAGGACGAGACCGGCGTACGACTCCAGGTCCTCACCGGCGCGGAGGAGGCCCGGCTCACCTTCCTCGCCGTCCGCCGCTGGTACGGCTGGTCCGCCGGAAGACTGCTGGTCCTGGACATCGGCGGCGGCTCCCTGGAGATCGCCTACGGCATCGACGAGGAGCCGGACGCGGCCGCCTCGCTGCCGCTCGGCGCCGGCCGCCTCACCGCGGGCTGGCTGCCCGGCGACCCGCCCGACCCCGAGGACATCCGCGCCCTGCGCCGCCACGTCCGCGCACAGATCGCCCGGACCGTCGGCGAATTCAGCCGCTTCGGCGCCCCCGACCACGTGGTCGCCACCTCCAAGACGTTCAAGCAGCTGGCCCGCATCGCCGGCGCCGCCCGCAGCGCCGAGGGCCTCTACGTCCAGCGCGAACTCAAGCGGGAGTCCCTGGAGGCCTGGGTGCCGCGCCTGTCCGGCATGACCGCGGACCAGCGCGCCGAACTCCCCGGCGTCTCGGAGGGCCGGGCCGCCCAGATACTGGCCGGCGCCCTGGTGGCCGAGGGCGCGATGGACCTGTTCGGAGTGGAAAGCCTGGAGGTCTGTCCCTGGGCCCTGAGGGAGGGCGTGATCCTACGGCGCCTCGATCACATGGGAAGCGCATAGCTGCCCAGGGACGCGGGGCCGTATCGGGATGCGGCTCCGCCGCGTGGGCGCGAGCAACCACAACGCCCCGCACCCGCAAATGGCGATCGTCACAACGGCGAATAGGCACCCAGCCCCCCCACCACCCGACCCCGTAAGGTGACGGACGTGGCTGAACCAACGGACGTGCGCATCGCGCTGTCGACCGCCTCCGTGTACCCGGAGTCGACGGCGACGGCCTTCGAGATCGCCGCGCGCCTCGGCTACGACGGCGTCGAGGTCATGGTGTGGACGGACCCGGTCAGCCAGGACATCGAGGCCCTGCGCCGCCTGTCCGACTACCACGGCATCCCGATCCTGGCCGTCCACGCCCCCTGTCTGCTGATCACCCAGCGGGTCTGGTCCACCGACCCCTGGGTCAAGCTCCAGCGGGCCCGGGCGGCCGCCGAGAAGCTGGGCGCCGACACCGTCGTCGTCCACCCGCCCTTCCGCTGGCAGCGGCAGTACGCCCGCGACTTCGTCGCCGGGATCTGGCGGATGGCGAACGAGACGGATGTGCGCTTCGCCGTCGAGAACATGTACCCCTGGCGCTACCGCGACCGCGAGATGCTGGCCTACGCCCCCGACTGGGACGTCACCAAGGACGACTACCGGCACTTCACGATCGACCTCAGCCACACGGCCACGGCCCGCACCGGCGCCCTGGACATGATCGACCGCATGGGCGACCGCCTCGGCCACGTCCACCTCGCCGACGGACGCGGCTCGGCCAAGGACGAGCACCTGGTCCCGGGACGCGGCACCCAGCCCTGCGCCGAGCTGCTGGAACGCCTCGCGCTCACCGGCTTCGACGGCCACGTCGTGATCGAGGTCAACACCCGGCGGGCGATGTCCAGCGCCGAACGCGAGGCCGACCTCGCCGAGGCCCTGGCCTTCACCCGCGAGCACCTGGCCTCCGCGGTGAAGGTGCCCCGGCGATGACCGGGGCCACCGCGCGCCGAAGGGGACGGCCGCCGCGCGCAGAGTCCGCCGACACCCGCGACCGGATCCTGACCGCGGCCCGCGAGGAGTTCTCCGAACGCGGGTACGAGAAGACGTCCGTACGCGGGATCGCCAAGTCGGCCGGTGTCGACTCGGCGCTGGTCCACCACTACTTCGGCACCAAGGAGCAGATCTTCGAGGCGGCCATCGAGGTCGCCTTCGCGCCCGCGCTCGACGCACCGAACGCGGTGGCCGACGGCCCGCTGGACGGGGTCGGGGAGCGGCTGACCCGCTTCGTCTTCGGCGTCTGGGAGAACCCCACGACCCGTGCGCCCCTCCTCGCGATCCTGCGGTCCGCCGTGAACAACGAGACCGCCGCCGCCGTCTTCCGCCGCCTCGTCGCGTCCCAGCTGCTGCGCCGTATCGCCGCCCAGGTGGACCTGCCGGACGCGGAGCTGCGGGCCGAGCTGGCCGCCGCGCAGATCGTGGGCACGGCGATGATGCGCTACGTGATCAAGCTGGAGCCGCTGGCCTCGGCGGACCTGGAGCAGATCATCACGCGGGTGGCGCCGGTGGTGCAGCGCCATCTGACGGCGCCGTGAAACACCTGTCCCGCATTCCGGACAACCTTGTCCAGCCCTTGGAGCGGCGGCGTACGCTCGTAGGGAGTCAGAACTCTCTGGCAGTAGGTCTTCGAAGGAGCGAGCGACGATGCCCGAGCTGAGGTCCCGCACAGTCACCCACGGCCGCAACATGGCGGGCGCCCGCGCCCTTATGCGCGCCTCCGGTGTACCCGGTGCGGACATCGGCCGGAAGCCGGTCATCGCGGTCGCCAACTCCTTCACGGAGTTCGTGCCGGGCCACACCCACCTGCAGCCGGTCGGCCGGATCGTCAGCGAGGCGATCAAGGAGGCCGGCGGCATCCCGCGCGAGTTCAACACGATCGCCGTGGACGACGGCATCGCGATGGGCCACGGCGGCATGCTGTACTCCCTGCCCTCCCGCGACCTGATCGCGGACAGCGTGGAGTACATGGTCGAGGCCCACTGCGCCGACGCCCTGGTCTGCATCTCCAACTGCGACAAGATCACCCCGGGCATGCTGATGGCGGCCCTGCGCCTGAACATCCCGACGGTCTTCGTCTCCGGCGGCCCGATGGAGTCCGGCCGGGCCACGCTGGTCGACGGCACGGTCCGCACCCTCGACCTGGTCGACGCGATCTCCGACGCCGTCAACGACAAGATCTCGGACGAGGACATCCTCCGTATCGAGGAGAACGCCTGTCCGACCTGCGGCAGCTGTTCCGGCATGTTCACCGCCAACTCGATGAACTGCCTGACCGAGGCCATCGGCCTCTCCCTGCCCGGCAACGGCTCGGTCCTCGCCACCCACACGGCCCGCCGGGCGCTCTACGAGAACGCCGCCCGCACGGTCATGGACCTGACCCGCCGCTACTACGAGCAGGACGACGACACGGTCCTCCCGCTCAACATCGCCACCTTCCAGGCCTTCGAGAACGCCATGGCCCTGGACATCGCGATGGGCGGCTCCACGAACACGATCCTGCACCTGCTGGCCGCAGCCCAGGAGGCGGGCGTCCCCTTCGGCCTGGAACAGATCGACGCGGTCTCGCGCCGCGTCCCCTGCCTCGCCAAGGTCGCGCCCAACGTCGCGAAGAACCGCACGTACTACATGGAGGACGTGCACCGCGCCGGCGGCATCCCCGCCCTCCTCGGCGAGCTGCACCGCGCGGGCCTGCTGAACGAGGACGTGCACGCGGTGCACAGCCCGTCCCTGGCCGACTGGCTGAAGACGTGGGACGTGCGCGGCGGCTCCCCGTCCCCCGAGGCCGTGGAACTGTGGCACGCGGCCCCCGGCTGCGTCCGCTCCGCCGAGGCCTTCTCCCAGTCCGAGCGCTGGGAGTCCCTGGACGACGACGCCGAGAGCGGCTGCATCCGCTCGGCCGAGCACGCGTACTCCAAGGACGGCGGCCTCGCGGTTCTCAGGGGCAACCTGGCCGTGGACGGCTGCGTGGTCAAGACGGCCGGTGTCGACGAGTCCATCTGGACCTTCGAGGGCCCGGCCGTGGTCTGCGAGTCCCAGGAGGAGGCCGTCCAGCGGATCCTCACCCAGGAGGTCAAGGACGGCGACGTCGTCGTCATCCGCTACGAGGGCCCCAAGGGCGGCCCCGGCATGCAGGAGATGCTCTACCCGACCTCGTACCTGAAGGGCCGCGGCCTCGGCAAGAGCTGCGCCCTGATCACCGACGGCCGCTTCTCCGGCGGCACGTCCGGCCTCTCCATCGGCCACGCGTCCCCCGAGGCGGCCTCCGGCGGCACGATCGCCCTGGTCCAGGACGGCGACCGCATCCGCATCGACATCCCGAACCGCACGATCGAGCTGCTGGTGGACGAGGCGGAACTGTCCCGCCGCGAGCAGGCCCTGGACGGCGCCTACGCCCCCAAGAACCGCGACCGCAAGGTCTCGGCCGCCCTCCGCGCGTACGCGGCGATGGCGACCAGCGCGGACAGGGGCGCGGTGCGGGACGTGAACAAGCTGGGCTGACCCATCGGCTCACGACAGGGGCCGCCCCCCTCGGTGGGGCGGCCCCTTCGCGTGTCACGGGGCCCTTTCGTGGGTCACCAGGCCGACGGGTCGCGTCCGTCCACGGCGAAGACGCTGCCGTCGGGGGCGGTGGCGTAGACATGGCCGCCGACGATCACGGGTTCCGTCGGCGCTCCCATGACCTGGGACGAGTTCGCCCCCATCCGGGCACGGGTCTGCCCGACGAGCGTACCCAGCCGGGCGTCGGCGGCGAGCAGCCGTCCGTCACCCGCGCTGAAGTACACGTGCGCGCCGTCCGTGACGGGCGTCGAACCCCGGCTCACGGACGTCTCCAGACGCCACAGCTGCTTCTTCGCGTCCATGTCGACGGCGACCAGGGAGCCACCGGTGCCCAGCAGATGGACGAGGTGCCCGCGCACGCTCGCCTGGGCGTCGTCCAGCGCGACGGGCAGCTTCATCCGGCCCGTCTCCTTCGAGGCGGGCGTATAACGGACGACCTCCTTGGTGTTGCCGTAGACGCTGTCGACGGAGAGGAAGAACACCGAGCCGCTCTGGACACCGAACGGCTTCAGCGCCCCGGTCAGCCGGGCGTCCCAGCGCACCCGCCCCGTGCGCGGATCCACCGCGGTCACCCGGGTGCTCGAACCGTCGACGGAGGTACGGGCCGTATAGGCCGACGAGTCCCCGGAGAACGACAGAAAGGCCGGCGCGCCCTGCCCGGGGAACCCGCGCTGCCACTTCGTGTCCCCGGTCGCCGCGTCCACGCCGCTGACCGTCCCGTCGGGACGCGTGAGCAGAGCCATGCCGCCCGCGTAGTGGATCGTCGTGTCCCGGGGCAGACGCCGCTGCCAGACCTCCTTGCCGGAGGCGGGGTCGAGGGCCGCCAGACGCGATCCGCCGCTCGTGCAAGGCTGCACGAGGCCGGCGGACAGCACCGGCGGTTCGCTCGTGGTCTGCGTCGCGACGGGGTGCTGCCACAGCAGGCTGCCATCGGCGGGCGACAGGGCGAACACCACGCCGGGCCGGGCGCACAGCAACTTCCCCGCGCCGTAGGAGCACTGCGGCATACCCTTGCCCGCCCCGACCGGACCGGCGGCCCAGGAGCCGAACGCGGCCGACACGGTCCGCGGACGCCCGTCCTCGGACGGGTGCGGGGTGCCGTCGAACAGCCGCACCGAGACCAGGGCGCCGACCACGGCCAGGCCGAGCGCCGCGGCGCCCACCACGGCCGCCACCCGCTTCCCCCGGCGCTTCCCGGGCCGCTCGGCGGTCTGCCGGGGACCGGCCTTCGAACCCGGGTCGTCGTCCTCCTCACTCGTCCGCTGCGCCGGTATGAACGCCTGCGTGTCGTACGAGGCGGCCACCGACCGCAGCTCCTGCATCAACTCATCGGGAGTCGGCCGCTCTTCCGGCTCCTTGGCGAGGCAGCGCAGCACCAACGGAGCCAGGCTCTCCGGCACCCCGGCCAGATCCGGCTCGTCGTGCACCACCTGATACGCCACGACATACGGGCTGTCCGAGTCGAACGGCCCCCGCCCGGTCGCCGCATGCACCAGCACCGAACCGAGCGCGAAGATGTCCGCCGCCGGCCCGACCTCCCGCGGCCGCCGGAACTGCTCGGGTGCCATGAACGGGGGAGTGCCGATCAACTTCCCGGTCTCGGTCCGCAGTTCACTGTCCTTCGGCCGCGAGATGCCGAAGTCGATCACTTTCGGTCCGTCCTCGGCGAGCAGTACGTTGCTCGGCTTGAGATCCCGGTGGACGACCCCCACCCGATGGATGTCGCGCAGTGCCTCCGCGAGCCCGGCCATCAGCCGCCGCAACTGGGCGGCCGGCATCGGCCCGTTCCGCTTCACATGATCGGAAAGGGTCGGACCGGGGATGAACAGCGTGGCCATCCAGGGCCGCTCGGCATCCGGATCGGCATCCACGACCGGCGCGGTGAAGGCACCGCTCACCCTCCGAGCGGCGGCCACCTCCTGCCGGAACCGGCCCCTGAACTCGGGATCCCTGGCGAACTCGGCGTGTACGACCTTGACCGCGAGCTTCAGCCCGGACGTGCTGCGGGCGAGGTGTACGACCCCCATGCCACCGGAGCCCAGACACGACTCCAGGTGGTAGTGGCCGGCGTACTCAGGAAGTTCCGCTTCCGCGCCCGCTCCGGTGTTGCGCTGTGGCGTCATGGACCACCCCCGTGCTGTTCGTCCGCGCGCGCGACGCACGGAGCCTAGTCGATGACTCGTACGAGACCGAGGCGGCTTGCTAGCGTCTGTCTGCGAGTTGCGTACAGGTGTTTCGTCACTCGATTCAGGGCAATCAACGGGACCCCATGACAGTCATGGGAACAACGGGGGGAGGCACTCGATGTCTGTCGAGCGCGTCGAAGAGGCCGGCAACACGGATGCGGCAGCGGTCACGACGGAGTCCCTGCGCTATTACTCGGTCGCCCCGGGCGTCCGCCTGAACGTCCGCAGCGGCCCCGGCACCGGCTACAACCTCGTCCGCGTCCTGCCCGAGGGAGCCAAGGTCCACGTCTACTGCCAGTCTCCGGGCACCACCGTCACGGGCCCGTACGGCACGACGAACGTCTGGGACAACATCAGCAACGGAGAGTACGTCTCCGACGCCTTCGTCCAGACGGGCAGCGACGGCTACATCGCCCCGCGCTGCGGCTGACCCGCCCGGGAGCCCGCCCCACCTGGCAGCCATAATCGTCCCGTGAGCGACGAAACCGGCACCCCGGACACCCCGGCGGGCTCCGCACGCGGCGCGGCCCAGGGCGGCGGCCCCCGCCCGGAACCCCTGCGCTTCTTCGGCACGTCCTGGGTGAACCACAGCAACGGGTACCCGGCCCGCCGCGCCGCAGTGGCCGTCGGCTCGCTCACCGCGGCCACCGTCTCCTGCCTGATCCTGCGTTTCGCCTACGAGGGCATCCAGATCGCCGACACGGGTGCCTTCGTGACCGTGCTGATCGTCGCCGTGTTCGCGATCTGCAGCGCGCTCGCCTTCCGCAACACCTGGGAGGGCTTCGGCAAGCGCCATGACCCGGCACGACAGGCCTCCCTGCGCGGCCTGCTGGCCATCGGCTTCGTCGGCTCCCTGCTCGCCTACTTCTTCCGCTCCCTCACCGAGGCCCCGGGCGAGAAGCTGCACCGTGAGGAGTACGAGAAGGCCCGCGAGGAGTACGACCGCCGCTCCACCCGCCGCACCGGCAACCCCTCGAAGAAGAAGCGGCGCCGGTGAGCGACGAACGCCCGTGAGCCATAAGGCTGTGCGCCTGGCCGGAAAGCGCTGACTCGCCCGTATACCCGTTGTCCCCGCGCGCCCCACTCCGCGCACCATGACGGCATGACCGCGACCCCAGCCTCTCCCCAGCCGTCCGCGCCGTCGCCCGCCCTGCGCGCCCACTCCTTCAACGCCGCAGCCGCGCAGTACGCCGCGAACCGCCCCTCCTATCCGCCCGCTCTCTTCGACACGGTCGAGGAACTGGCCGGCCGGCCGCTGTCCGGAGCCCGGGTCGTGGACGTCGGTGCCGGAACCGGCATCGCGACCGCTCTGCTGCACGCACGCGGCGCCGACGTCCTCGCCGTCGAACCCGGTGCGGGCATGGCCACCGAGTTCCGGCGCGGTCTGCCGCACATCCCGATCGTGCGGGGCGACGGCAACGCCCTCCCCGTGGCCGACGCCCACGCCGACTTCCTCACCTACGCCCAGGCCTGGCACTGGACCGACACCGCCCGCTCGGTGCCGGAGGCGCTGCGCGTCCTGCGGCCGGGCGGCGCGCTGGCGCTGTGGTGGAACACCGAGGCCCTCGGCGTCGAGTGGATCACCGAGGCAGCCGCCCGCATCGGCCGGTTCACCGGTGTGGACATGGCCGAGAAGCGCAAGGCCGCGGACAACACGGACCTGGCCGACCCCAGCGGCCGCCTCCGTTTCACCCGCCGCGAGGTCCGCTGGAGCCGCCGCGTCCCCGTCGACACCCACCTCGCCAACCTCGGCAGCCACTCCTTCTTCCTCGTCACCGCCGAGGAGCGCAGGACCGCCTTCCTGGAGGAGGAGCGCAGCCACCTGCTGAAGGTCTTCCCGGACGGCATCGTCGAGGAGACGTACGACGTGCTTCTGCTCGTCGCGACCAAGCCCTGACCCGACATCTCCCAGCAGCGGCGGCGGCCCGGTTCCTTCCCGGGCCGCCGCTTTCGTGTACGGCACACCGGCCTCCTCCCCTTGACGGCATCAACGGCCAGGCAGATTATTCATCGCATGATGAATTATGCGCCCGATCCCCTCCACCCCACGGCACCGGACGCCGTCCACGCCGAGGACCTCACCGTCGTACGAGGCCCCCGCACCGTCCTGCACCACCTCGGCTTCACCGTCCCCCGCGGCCAGATCACCGGCCTGCTCGGCCCCTCCGGATGCGGCAAGTCCACTCTCATGCGCTCCATCGTCGGCACCCAGGCCAAGGTCACCGGCACCCTCGACGTCCTCGGCCTCCCGGCCGGCCACCCCGCCCTGCGCAGCCGCATCGGCTACGTCACCCAGGCCCCCTCCGTCTACGACGACCTGACCGTCCGCCAGAACCTCGACTACTTCGCCGCGATCCTGAACCCCGGCCGCGCCACCGCCGAACGCCGCCACGACACCGAACGCGTCCTCGCCGACGTCGACCTCACCAGCCACGCCGACGCCCTCGCCGGCAACCTCTCCGGCGGCCAGCGCAGCCGCGTCTCCCTCGCCGTCGCCCTCCTCGGCACTCCCGAACTCCTCGTCCTCGACGAGCCGACGGTCGGCCTCGACCCCGTCCTGCGCCGTGACCTGTGGAACCTCTTCCACGCCCTCGCCGCCGACCGGGGCGCCACCCTCCTCGTCTCCTCCCACGTCATGGACGAAGCCGAGCGCTGCCACCGCCTGCTCCTCATGCGCGACGGCCGGATCCTCGCCGACGACACCCCCGATGCCCTGCGCACCCGGACCGGCACCGACACCGTCGAGGCCGCGTTCCTGCACCTCGTGGACGAAGCGGTCGCCGCCGACCGCACCAAGGAGACGACCCGATGAGCACGACGACACCCACTGCCCCGGCCGCACCCACCAGCGCCCTGAACGCCGCCCGCACCACCGCCACCGCGGCCCGCGTCCTGCGCCAGCTCCGCCACGACCCGAGGACCATCGCGCTGATGATCCTGATCCCCTGCCTGATGCTGATCCTGCTGCGCTACGTCTTCGACGCCAGCCCGGGCACCTTCGACAACATCGGCGCCTCCCTGCTCGGCATCTTCCCGCTGATCACGATGTTCCTGGTCACCTCCATCGCCACCCTGCGCGAACGCACCTCGGGCACCCTCGAACGCCTCCTCGCCATGCCCCTCGGCAAGGCCGACCTCATCGCCGGCTACGCCCTCGCCTTCGGCGCCCTCGCCGTAGTCCAGTCCGCCCTCGCCACCGGCCTCGCGGTCTGGCTCCTCGGCCTCGACGTCACCGGCTCCCCCTGGCTGCTCCTCCTCGTCGCCCTCCTCGACGCCCTGCTCGGCACGGCCCTCGGCCTCTTCGTCTCAGCCTTCGCGGCCTCGGAATTCCAGGCGGTCCAGTTCATGCCCGCGGTGATCTTCCCCCAGCTCCTCCTGTGCGGCCTGTTCACCCCTCGCTCCGACATGCACCCCGTCCTCACGGCCGTCTCCGACGTCCTGCCGATGTCGTACGCCGTCGACGGCATGAACCAGGTCCTCCACCACACCGACATGACGGCGACCTTCGTCCGCGACGTCCTGATCGTGGCGGGCTGCGCGGTACTGGTCCTGGCGCTGGGAGCAGCGACGCTGAGGCGACGCACGGCATGAGCGCCGAGGCGTTTGCTTCCCGTCCCACCGAGTCCGCCCACCGGACAAACAACCCGCACCCCTAATCCCCGGTGCCAAACTGAACCGCATGAGCCAGAAAGTCGCAGTCCTCGGCACCGGCAAGATCGGCGAAGCCCTGCTCAGCGGAATGATCCGGGCCGGCTGGGCCCCCGCCGACCTCCTGGTCACCGCCCGCCGACCCGAGCGGGCCGAAGAACTCCGCACCCGCTACGGAGTCGCCACGGTCAGCAACACCGAGGCCGCCAAGACCGCCGACACCCTGATCCTCACCGTCAAGCCGCAGGACATGGGCGCCCTCCTGGACGAACTCGCCCCGCACGTCCCCGCCGACCGCCTGGTCATCAGCGGAGCCGCCGGCATCCCCACCTCCTTCTTCGAGGAGCGCCTCGCCACGGGCACCCCGGTCGTCCGCGTCATGACCAACACCCCCGCCCTCGTCGACGAGGCCATGTCCGTCATCTCCGCGGGCAGCCACGCCACCGCCGAACACGTCGCCCACGCCGAGGAGATCTTCGGCGCCGTCGGCAAGACCCTCCGCGTCCCCGAAAGCCAGCAGGACGCCTGCACCGCCCTGTCCGGCTCCGGCCCGGCGTACTTCTTCTATCTGGTCGAGGCCATGACCGACGCCGGCATCCTGCTCGGACTGCCCCGCGACAAGGCCCACGACCTCATCGTCCAGTCCGCCATCGGCGCCGCCGTGATGCTCCGCGACAGCGGCGAGCACCCCGTCAAGCTCCGCGAGAACGTCACCTCCCCGGCCGGCACGACGATCAACGCCATCCGCGAACTGGAGAACCACGGAGTCCGCGCGGCCCTCATCGCCGCACTGGAGGCCGCCCGCGACCGCAGCCGCGAACTCGCCTCCGGCAAGAAGGACTGAAACCCACGGCACCCTGGGGCGGCGGGTCACCCCGCCGCCCCACAGCGCGGCTAGCGACCCGCGCTCAGCGCAGGCTCCGCCACGGGCGGCAGCAGCCCGATCGCCCGATAAGCGGTATCGACGATCGGCCGAGCCATCGCCCGAGCCTTCTCCGCACCATCCCGCAGCACCCCCTCCACATACGTGGGATCCGCGCACAGCTCCCTGTGCCTGGCCTGCACGGGCCTGAGTACCTCCACCACCGCCTCCGCGGTGTCCTTCTTCAAAGCGCCGTACGAGTCGTAAACGCTCGCCAGTGACTCAGGGTTCCCGTCCGTGCACGCTGCGAGAATCTCCAGCAGATTGGCGAGCCCCGGCCGCGTCTCCCGGTCGTAGACGACCTCCTGCCCGCTGTCGGTGACCGCCCGCATCACCTTCTTCCGCACGACGTCCGGCTCGTCCAACAGGTAGACGACCCCCGCAGCCCCCGACTCGTCCGACTTCCCCATCTTCTTCGTCGGGTCCTGCAGGTTCATCACCCGCGCCGCCACCGCCGGAAGCGTCACCTTCGGCACGACGAACGTGTGCCCGTAACGCTGGTTGAACCGCACCGCCAGATCCCGCGTCAGCTCCACGTGCTGCGCCTGGTCGTGCCCGACCGGCACCTCGTCCGCCCCGTACGCCAGGATGTCCGCCGCCATCAGGACCGGGTAGGTCAGCAGCGACAGCCGTACGCTCCCGCCGCGCTCCCGCTCCCGCGCGGCCTTCTCCTTGTACTGGATCATCCGCCGCATCTCGCCGTCGGTCGCCACGCACTCCAGCAGGTACGACAGCCGGGTGTGCTCGTCGACATGGCTCTGCATGAACGCGGTGCACACCTCGGGATCGAGTCCCGTTGCCAGCAGCAGCGTGGCCGCCTGCCGGCTGAGCCTGCACACCCGCGCCGGATCGTGGTCCACGGTCAGCGCGTGCAGATCGACGATGCAGAACAGCGCGTCCGACCGGTGCTGGTCCACCTCGGCCCAGCGGCGCATAGCCCCCAGGTAGTTCCCGAGGGTCAGGTGCCCGGTCGGCTGGATCCCGCTGAAGACCCGTGTCATCTCTTCTCCACTCCTGGTTGGGACCGCCGTCCCCGTGCGGCCGACCCCCGGAGTCCTGGAGGGAGATACGAAAACGGCCGCCGAGGCGGCGGCCGTTGAAGTGCATACGTGAGCGCGGCCGCCGTCAGGCGGCCCACCACTGCTGGGTGCACGTATGCGTAGTCATGTGTCACAGAGTACGCCTGGGGAGTGGCCCCCGCAGGCGAGTTGACACGCCCCTCCCGGCTACGTAGTGTTCTCCGGGTTGTCCGACGTGAGCGCCGACTCCGGTCGGTCCCCGGACAGCCATTCCGCAAGTACCACCCACTCTTCGACGCTTCGGCGCCGACTGCTTTGGTGTGCGCATTTGCGAAATGAGGAATCCGCGTTCGAAAGGACGCAGCCCCCGATTAGCTCGGGAGCCAGGAATCCGCTAAAGTCTCACTCGTCGGAACGGCCCAACAGCCGC
>NZ_KQ948039.1 GCF_001513965.1 Streptomyces cellostaticus
GAAGGGCGCCGAGGAAGCGGCGGCCGGGGAACGCGGGGCGGCGGAAGGCGAGGCGGCGAATTCCGAAGGGAACGCCGCCCGGGACAACGCGGAGGAGAATCCCGACTCCCACGCGCAGGAGCACGAGAAGAAAGAGTGCCGTGAGGACCCGGTGGATGTCGCCTCCGGATACATGGTGCTTCCGCAGACGGACCTGACCCTGCCCGCAGACCTGCCTCTGGTCCTCCGCCGGTACTTCAATTCGTCCTACCGGTCGGGGCGCTGGTTCGGCCCGAAGTGGTCGAGCACCCTGGACATGCGACTGGAGATCGACGCGCAGGGCGTGGTGTTCGTCGCAGAGGAAGGGATGCTCCTTACGTATCCCCACCCGGCAACCGGCCTGCCCGTCATGCCGGAGCGCGGCCCTCGCTGGCCGTTGGACCGGGTCGCCGACGGCTACACCGTGACGGCACCCGAGACGGGCCAGGTCTGGCACTTCGAGGACCAGACGGAATCTCTGGCCCTGCTGCGGCAGATCGACGACCGTAACGGGAACTGGATCACTTTCGATCACGACGCAGAGGGAACACCCTGTTCCGTCGAGCACAGCTGCGGCTATCGCGTGAACCTGACGACGCAGGACGGTCGTATCACCGGTCTGTACCTGGCACAGGGCGACCAGGCAGAGACCGTGCTGCGTTACGGCTACGCTGGCGGGTACCTCACCGAGGTCATCAACTCCTCCGGATCCCCGCTCCGCTTCGAAAATGACGACCGCGGCCGCATCACGGCCTGGGTCGATACCAACAACAGCCGGTTTACCTACGTCTACGACGACCAGGACCGCTGCATCGAGCAGTGGGGCGAAGCCGGCCACGTGCACAGCCGCTTCGTCTACAGCGACCCGGATCCGACCACGGGCACACACGTCACTACTTTGACCGACTCCCATGGCCACCAGACGCACTTCCTGATCAACAAACGCTCCCAGGTCATATCCGAGACGGACCCCTTGGGCGCCACCACGCAGTACGTCCGCGACCGCTACAACCGCCTGCTGTCCCGGACCGACCCTCTCGGCCACACCACCGCCTTCACCTACGACGAAGCCGGGAACCCGACCGAGATCGTCCGCCCCGACGGACGCCGGGCGAAGGCCGTCTACAACGAACTCGGCCTGCCCACGAAGATCGTGAGCACGGACGGGAGCGTGACCCGCCACGAGTACGACTCCTGGGGCAACCGCACAGCCACCACCGACCCCACGGGCGGTACGACCCGCTACACCTACGACACCGCTGGCCACCTGACCGCCGCCACCGACCCACTGGGCAACACCACCCACGTTCGCTGCAACCCGGCCGGACAACCCGTCGAGGTCACCGACCCACTCGGAGCACTCACCCGCTACGAGTACGACGCATTCGGGCGCACGACCAGCCTCACGGACCCACTCGGCGCCGTCACCCGCCTGGAGTGGTCCATCGAGGGCAGACCCACTCGGCGCATCGACCCGGACGGCACCGAGGAACGCTGGACCTACGACGGCGAAGGCAACTGCACGACCCACACCGACCAGATCGGTGGAGTCACCCGCTTCGAATACACCCACTTCGACCTGCTGACCGCCCGCACCGGCCCCGACGGCGCCCGCTACGAGTTCGAGCACGACCCGACCCTTCGCCTGGCCCAGGTCACCAACCCTCAGGGTCTGACCTGGACATACGAATACGACTCGGCGGGTCGCCTGGCGACGGAGACGGACTTCGACGATCGCACACTGACGTACACCTATGACGCCGCGAGCCGCCTCGTCTCCCGCAGAAACGTTCTTGGCGAGGTGGTGACCTTCGAGCGCAACGAACTGGGCCAGGTCGTCCACAAGGACGCGGCAGGCGAGGTGACGACGTACGCCTACGACCTGACCGATCAGCTGGCGCAGGCGACGGGCCCCGACGGCTCCACCCTCGCCCTCCTCCGAGACCGCTACGGCCGCTTGCGCTCAGAAACGGTCAATGGCCGCACCCTGATATACACCTACGACACCTTGGGCCGCCGCACCGGCCGCACGACCCCCACTGGCGCCACCACCACCTGGTCGTACGACGCCGCAGGTCGCCGCACCGGCATGGTGGCTTCGGGGCGCGCGATCAACTTCGACTACGACGTGGCGGGCCGCGAGCTGACGCGCCGTGTCGGCGAGACACTCACCCTTGAGCACAGCTTCGACGCCTTGGGCCGCCTGACCATGCAGTCTGTCATTGGCGCCGAGGCCCGCAAGGTTCAGCACCGCACGTACAGCTATGGCGCCGATGGCAACCTGATCGGCATCAACGACCAACTCACCGGCTCGCGCCGCTTCGACCTGGACGCAGCGGGCCGAGTGACGGCGGTCCACGCGGCGGACTGGACGGAGCGATACGTCTACGACGAGGCGGGCAACCAAACCCAGGCGTCCTGGCCGGCGGACCATCCAGGGCAGGAGGCAGTCGGCCCCCGCACTTACACAGGCACCCGCATCGCGAGCGCGGGCAACGTCCGTTACGAACACGACGCCCTGGGTCGCATCGCCCTCCGCCAGAAGACCCGCCTGTCCCGCAAGCCGGACACCTGGCGCTACGAATGGGACGCCGAGGGCCGGCTGACGTCAGTGGTGACCCCCGACGGCACTCGCTGGCGCTACACCTACGACCCCCTGAGCCGCCGCACGGCGAAGCTTCGCCTGGCGGCGGACGGTGAATCGGTTGTCGAACGGGTCGACTTCACCTGGGACGGCACCACCCTCTGCGAACAGACCACGACGTCCCCAGACCTCCCCAACCCGGTCACCCTCACCTGGGATCACCAGGATCTTCGCCCCCTGACCCAGACGGAGCGCATCACCGCGGAGGACGCATCCCAGGACGAGATCGACTCCCGATTCTTCGCCATCGTCACCGACGCCGTCGGCACCCCCAGCGAACTCATCGACGAACACGGCGACATCGCCTGGCACACCCGCCGCACCCTGTGGGGAACGACGACATGGGCAGCCAACAGCACCGCCTACACACCTCTGCGCTTCCCGGGCCAGTACTACGACCCGGAAACCGGCCTCCACTACAACTACTTCCGCCACTACGACCCCGAGACCGCCCGATACCTCATACCGGATCCACTCGGTCTCACACCTGCCCCCAACGCGGTCACCTATGTGCTCAACCCTCATATGTGGATCGATCCGCTCGGTCTTGCTCCCGATGCCTGTGAACACTCAGCAGTCAGCGAGACGCGGAACAACATGGGCAAGGGCAGCATCGTCAGCAACCACCCCATGACCGCCGACGAAGCACTGAACGCAGCCGAAAAGTTCTTGGGTGACGGCTATCGCGAGCTGGGGCAAGGTCGCGGTGTCTTCCGGAGTGCCGATGGGCTACGCCAGTTCCGCATGGACCCTGATTCACTACAAGGAAATCACTGGCCTGATATTCCTCACGTGCACTTTGAGATCTTTGAGAGTCCCGGCGCCAAGAAGGCTGTCGTCAACAATCACGTGCCCTTGATCGAGTAAGATCAGGTGTTCGTCGCGTCATCCGCCATAAGGGAAGGGTACGTAATTGATTAGAATCGGCGAGGTTGGAAGAATCGTCTCCGGGGAAGAGAGTGGGAAGTTCGTCAAGATTAACGAGCTTCCCGACTCGCCCCCTAGTTACCTTATTCTACTGGCGCACGATAGAGAATTTACGCGTGGGTGTGGAGACTACTGGGTGGAAGATTTTGTCTCGTTGGAACAGTTTTTCACTGAGGGGGAATGGGTCGTGAAATGGGAGATGCCGTAGGCCCGCAAACCAGTGAGGGGTAGTCGAGATTTCATCGGGTGACCTCCGCGCGGTTGCGCTGGAAGGCTTCGGAACCGACATTACGGCCAATGTTTCTATTTCAAACCGTCACCGACAGGGCCTTCATTTCAAAGCTGACGGCATACGTCAACGAAGTCTGAATTGAGTGAACGCCATGGTTCGAGTGTCACCGGGACTGAAGTAGTGCGCATCGAGATTCTGGACCTGTTGCCCGCCACGGAGACCGGAAAGGGGCCCGTGATCGCCTTCAGCGGTATGTCTGGGAGGGCATGGGCTCAATGGTGCGGCTCCGAGGTGCCGCAGGTGGGTGCTCTTGTGGATGTCGAGGTCGACATCCCGGACGAGGTCACCCACTGGGTTACCGTCGACGGCCCCGGCGCAATGGTGTCCGGCGACCCCGGGGCACCAGTACGGATCAGGGGTGTCGTGGCCGGTGTGGATGAAGACTCCGTGGTGGCTGCCCGAGTCGGCGCCGACATCGTTCTCTTGGAGTTCGCGGCCCCCGCGAACTCCGTGCAGCCCGGCCACGATGACAAACCGATGGTTGGAGACTCCATCGAATTCACGGCAGCCCGGATCGATGTTTATCCCTATTCCGTTTGAACCGTGCATGAGAATTCGAAAGCGGCTTTCGAGGGAGTTGGCGGCGGAGAGTGTCGTGTTTGGGTTTGAACTATGTGCAAAGCTGGTGGCTACTGGCCGAATATTTGACATCGGCCTCGGATCTTCGGTATCGGATGTAAATCGATCCTTTACGTGGGAATATATCGAAGAGCTCGGTGGGGGTGGAGTTGATGCCCGGAGGGACTATGGGTGGATTGAGATTTCTTTGGCGAAGGTGGACGCGAACCAATGGGTTTTGACGGGTGTCACACTTGAACTGCATCGTTTGCCAGGCAACCGTGACCTTCTCCGCGAAATCCCTGCCGATTCCGGCGTATCCTTTGAGGAGTACATGCCTTGGCTTGAACTGAAGGAGAAATTTCTGTCTTCCATGTCTGACTCTTCACTGCAACGCGTAGTGCAGGGAGATTTTCTTGAGTACCGGAATGCGGATGCCAAAGTCTCGGCCTTCGTTGTCGACGACGACTCGGAGCGTGATGAATGGCCAGGTCAAGGTGACGTGTGGAGCATTGCGCTTGGACGAGGATCAGTCGGCATGAGTCATATCTTCAAATACCGCCTCCGCAGTCCACTCGGTGGCCTCGCCGCCGACCTGGAAGCCGATTGGGTGGACCCGGATGCCGATGGGGAGTTCTATCTGCAGGTCGATCGGAAAACTTACCTGACACTGCCCAAGGGTATGCACTGGCGGGATGCTTCCTGGCTTTCCTTCGGGCTGGCAGTGCATGCATCCGATCTGCTTTCCCGGCATCCGGAAGGCCTCACTGTGCGCGTCACTTCGTTCACCTACTCGGTGACTCATTTCCGATCAGAAATGGTGGCGCTGGCCATGGATGGCTGGGTCAGGGAAGTATTTGACCTTCCCGATCGCGGACTGTGCGTTGAATTCGGCGAAGAAAAGGGTGATTACAACTTCCGGTGGGGCACTTATGGTGACCCCTTCGAGGACGACCTTTTGAGGTAGGTATCGCGAATGGTCAGATATCGTGACGGGATGGCTGAGAGTCTGCCTGCTGACGTGGCCTACGTGCTTTCGGCAGTCCTGAGTACGGGTAATCCCGTTCATGCCGCACTCCGAGAGTAGGTACCGCATCTGAGTGTGCGATCGCGCTGCACATGCGGGTGCGGTACCGCCTACTTCGCACTCGACACCAGTGAGGTGGAGCCTGCGCCCACTGGCCCCCGCACTGTCGTGGCGGCCGAAGCGCAGCTCTTCACCGAGGCCGGCGAGTGCCCCGGTGAAGTCCTGGTCTTCGCGCAGGGCGGCTACCTGTCGTGGTTGGAAGTCTGTTCATGGAGCGACGACATCGAGGTGACCCTGGCCGCCGCGCGTCGCTGGCTGCAGCCACGCTCGTGATCCACTCACTCCTCGGCGAACAGCTCCACCGCCTCGGTGGCGTGCACTGCGCGCTGAGCCCAGACCTCCAGCTGGTCCAGGTCCGTGCAGGCGCTCACCCGCTCGCGGAAGTCGTCGGGCACCGGGATGCCTCGCCATTCCACGATGCGGAGGACCATCTCCCGGCGATCCTCGATACGGCCTTCTTCCCGGCCTTCCTCGCGGCCCTGCTCCAGGCCCTGCTCTCGGCCCTCCTCGCGCACTTGCTCTGCCAGCGGGTGTCGCCAGAAGTACTGGATTGCCGTCATCAGGTCCCTCCGCATCTGCTTCGCCTGGGGGTCGGCCAGGCATGAGTCGACGAACTGCACGAACCCCGCGGCGCTGTCGGGGTCGATGGTCCCCAGGGCGGATGCCAGGGATTCCAGTACGGCGGCGGCACCCGGGCCGCGCCCGTGTGTCATAGCCGAGAGCACCGCAAGGGGTACGTCCCGCTCGGCCTGTCTCTCGTCGGCGATCACTGGCACGTTGTCGGGACCGAGTACGAGTGGGCGTACCGTCAGGGAGTACCAGCCGGGGAAGCCGGTTCGCAGCGGTATTTCTCGTACAGGTAGGAGAGGTAGTACGGCCAGCTGCCCCGCTTGCGGTCGTCCACCTTTCCCTGTGACTCCACCACCAGCAGGTACGTGCCCTCGTCCGTCTCCGCCCTCAGGAGGGTGTCCACGCGGCGTTCGACCGGCTCGATCTCGGTCAGGTCCACGTTCAGCGCGGCGATCTCGCGGGGTTCCGGGAACGGGACATCCAGCACCTTCTGTAACGCCCGCGTCAGCAGCGCCGGGTCCTTCTGGAAGATCCGGTGCAGCGCCTCGTGCGACGAACCCACCATCACGCTGCACCCGTCAGTTCGCACCACACGTACTTGCCCCGGTTCCCGAACCGCGCCGACGGCTGCCAGCCCCACTGCTCCGCACAAGCCACCACCAGCCCCAGCCCCCGCCCCGCCTCCTCCAGTTCCCCCGCCTGCCCCAATGGCAGCGGCGGCTCTGGTGGTCCGGGGTCCGTGTCCCACGCCCCGATCCACACCACCCCCGCCTCCGTCCGACGCACCCGCAACGCCGCCGGCCCTTTCGTGTGCCGTACGGCGTTGGAGACCAGCTCCGTCGCGAGAAGTTCAGCGGTGTCGACCAGTCCGATCAGCCCGTGCATCGTCAGGATCAGACGCAGGGTGCGGCGGCAGACGGTGACTGCTCTGAGGTCGTTGGGGATGTGGAGGGTGTAGTCCCAGGCTTCGTTTTCGGGCATGCGTCATCAACTCCAGTGCAAGGGGATGGATTTGGCGCGCGGTGGCATTGCCGTAGCCGCCATGGCAGGACGACACGGTGCACTTCCGCTACGTGTGCGCTACGTCACCGACGGTAGACCTGGATTTACAGGTCGAGCAAGTCGATCGCGTAATCTGGCCCTCGAACGAGTTGCGTCTACAGGTGCGTTGAGCCGAGGAGCCAGTTCATGGCGGGGTTGAGGCGTGAACCAACAGCACGTCAATTGCGTCTGGGCGTCGAGCTGCGCCGACTTCGCGACGCGGCAGGCCTCACGGGCCGCGAAGCGGCAGCACTGCTTGGGGTGAGTTCCACCCAGATCAACCAGATCGAGTCCGGTCTCTCCGGCGTAAGCGAGAAGCGTCTGCGCCGCCTTGCCATCAACTACGCATGCACCGACGAAGAGTTGATCGAGGCCTTGGTCACCTGGGCAACCGATCGTACGCGTGGCTGGTGGGAGGAGTACCGGGAGCGGCTGCCCACGCCGTTCCTCGACCTTGTCGAGCTGGAGCACCATTCCACGTACCGGCGTGACGTGGAGTTCTTGTTCGTCCCTGGCTTGCTCCAGACCGAGGGCTACGCCCGCGCCGCGTTCTCTTCCAGAGTTCCCGTGCTACCGGAGGACGAGGTGGAGCTGCGAGTCCGCCACCGGATGCAACGCAAGGTCGTCCTCGAAGGGCCTGCTCTCATCCCGTACGAGGCAGTCATTCACGAGGCAGCACTGCGCATCAGGCTCGGTGATCGCGCCACCTCACGCGTCCAGCTCGCCCGCGTCCTGGAGCTCTCGGAAGCGGACCACATCACCGTGCGCGTGATCCCCTTCGACCTGGATGGCTTCGGTGGGGCGTGGAGTCCCATGATGCTGGCAGGCGGTGCCGTGCCCAGGCTGGACACAGCCGCCCGCGACGCCCCTCACGGCACCGGCTTCATCGATTCCGAGGCGCAACTCGGCGTCCTGCGAACACTCTTTCGTAGAGTAGAAGCAGCGTCGCTCGCTCCCATGCGTTCGCGTGACTTCATCCACAGACTGGCCAAGGAACTGTGAAACCCACCATGACCACCCTCGGCAACTGGCGGAAGTCGTCCTACTCCGGCGGCGGCGACGGCAACAACTGCGTGGAGATAGCCGACCGCCGGACCCACATATCCATCCGCGACTCAAAGACCCCGTCCAGAGCAACCCTCACCTTCCCACCCGGCGCCTTCACCCCCTTCATCGAAGCCCTGAAGGAGACCACCCGGCCCTAGAGAAGCCCCGCCCCCGCCAAGAACTTCCCCACCTTCGCCACCTCGTCCCCCGACAACGGCACCTGCGGCTCCGCCGTCACCGCGCAGTCGATGATGCCCCGCAGATGCAGCGCAGCCTTGAACGCGCCGATGGCCGACGAGCTGGTGCCCATCCGTGCCGGGTCCCCGACGCCGACCATTCCGAACAGTGCGCACAGCCGTTCCTGTTCGCTGCGCGCGGCCTCCCAGTCGCCCGCCCGGCACAGGCGGTACAGGCGGACGTAGCCGTGCGGGTCGACGTTGGCGAGGCCGGGTACCGCTCCGTCGGCGCCCAGCGCAAGCGCCGAGTCGACGGTCAGTTCGGAGCCGGTCAGGACGCTGAAGCCGGCGTGGGCGCGGGCGCCGGTGACGACCTCCCGGAAGGCGGCCAGGTCTCCGCTGGAGTCCTTCAGTCCCGCCAGCACACCGTCGGCGGCGAGACCGAGTACCAGCTCTGCGGGGAGCTTGGTGTGCACGGCGACGGGGATGTCGTAGGCGATCACCGGGACCGGGCTCGCGGCCGCGATCCTGCGGTAGTGGTGGACGATCTCGGAGGGGTGGGTGCGGGCGTAGAAGGGGGCGGTGACGACGACGGCCTGCGCGCCGGCGGCGGTGACCGCCGTGACGTGGTCGAGGACGCGTGGGGTGGTCATGTCGATGGCACCGGCCAGGACGGGCAGCTGTGCGCCGATGTGGCCCACGACCGTCTCCACCACCAGCCGGCGCTGCCGGTCCGTCAGGAAGGCGGCCTCGGAGGTCGAGCCGAGCACGAACAGCCCGTGCACCCCGCCCTCCACCAGATGCTCGACCAGCCTGAGCAGCGAGGGGACGTCCACCTCGCGGTCCGGTGTCAGGGGGGTGCAGACGGGCGGGACGACACCGGTCAGCGGGGCGGGAAAGGTCATCTGGGCTCCCGGGGTACGAGGTCGCGGGTCGACTGGTCCTCCTCCACAGGATGGTGGCAGCGGTAGCGGTGTCCGGGCTGTGACGCGGCCGAGAAGTCC
Organism: Streptomyces cellostaticus; assembly: GCF_001513965.1. Lineage (GTDB taxonomy): Bacteria > Actinomycetota > Actinomycetes > Streptomycetales > Streptomycetaceae > Streptomyces > Streptomyces cellostaticus. The sequence goes on from NZ_KQ948039.1 coordinate 9,365, forward strand.
GGCATCGAACCCGCGCAGACCTCGTCCGTCTTCCAGCAGCGGGTGCGGAACGGGCAGCCGCTCGGCGGGCGGGTCGCCGAGGGCACCGGGCCGGTCAGCGGGATCGGGTCGATGGGGTCCAGCAGGCCGGGGGTCGCGGAGAACAGGGCGCGGGTGTAGGGGTGCCGAGCGGCGTCGGTCACCCGGGCGGCCGGGGTCTCCTCCACGATCCGGCCGAGGTACATGGTGATCACCCGGTCGCTCATCCGCCGTACCGTCTGGATGTCGTGCGAGACGAACACCAGGGCCAGACCGAGGCGTTCCTTCAGGTCCAGGAGGAGGTTGAGGATCTGGGCGCGGACCGAGACGTCCAGGGCGCTGGTCGGCTCGTCGGCGACGACGAGGCCTGGGTCCAGGGCGAGGGCGCGGGCGATGGCGACGCGCTGGCGCTGGCCGCCGGAGAGCTGACCGGGAAGTACGTCGGCGAGGGCGCGGGGGAGGCCCACCAGGGCCATCAACTCCCTTACCCGGAGCTCCCGTTCGGTTCTGGTGCCGCGCCCGTGGACGTCCAGCGGGTCGCGCAGGATGCGGCGTACCGTCAGCCTGCGGTTCAGGGCGGTCGACGGGTCCTGGAAGATCATTCCGGTGCCCGCGCCGACCGTGGCCCGGCGTTCGGCGGCCGGCATCGACCACAGGTCGCGGCCCCGGAACGACACCGTCCCGGAGACCGGCCGCTCGATGCCCACCAGCACCCGCGCCAGCGTCGACTTCCCGCACCCCGACTCGCCGACCACACCGACCGTCTCGCCCGGCGCCACGGTCAGATCGGCGCCGGTCAGGGCGTACACCCGGTCGCGGGTGAACAGGCTGCCGCCGCGGGCCCTGTGGACGACGTGGGCGTCCCGTACCTCCACGACAGCGGTCACTGAAGGGCCTCGCTCTCTGCCGACGTCAGCGATACCGCCGGGTGGTGGCAGGCCGTCGCGTGTGTGGCCGTGCCCGTGAGGACGGGGGCGGTGGTGTGGCAGACCTCGGTCGCGAGCGGGCAGCGGTCGGCGAAGCGGCAGCCCGCCGGGAAGTCGGCGGGGGCCGGTACGACCCCTCTGATCTGCGTCATCCGTTCCTCGGCCGACTCCAGGGACAGCACGCTGCCGAGCAGGCCACGTGTGTAGTGGTGGGCCGGCGCCGCCAGCAGGTCGGGGGTCACGCCCGTCTCCACGATCTGCCCGCCGTACATCACCACCACCCGGTCGGTGACGTCGGCGACCAGCGCCAGGTCGTGCGAGACCAGGATCAGCGCGAAGCCCAGTTCCGCGCGCAGCCGCAGCAGCAGCTCCATCACCTGGGCCTGCACGGTGACGTCCAGGGCGGTCGTCGGCTCGTCGGCAACGATCAGGGCGGGGTCGCGGGAGAGGGCCATGGCGATCAGGACCCGCTGGCGCTGGCCGCCGGAGAGTTCGTGCGGGTAGCTGCGCAGGGTGCGGTCCGGGTCGAGGCCGACCATCGCGAGCAGCTCGTGCGGGCTGCGGCGGCCGCCGCGCCGTACGAGCTGCTTCAGCTGGGCGCGGATGGTCATCGCCGGGTTCAGCGAGGACAGGGCGTCCTGGTAGACCATCGCCATCTCGTGGCCGAGCAGCCGCCGCCGTACCCGCATCGGCTCGGCGAGCAGGTCCCGCTGGTGGAAGCGGACCTGGCCGCGCACCCGGGCGCCCTTCGGTTCCAGCCCCATGACGGTGAGCGCGGTCAGCGACTTGCCGCAGCCCGACTCGCCCACCAGGCCCAGCACCTCGCCGGGGTGCACCTCGAAGCTCACGCCGTCGACGATGTCCACGCCCCGGTGCCGGCCGGGGAAGCCGATGGCGAGGTTTTCCACGGTGAGCACCGGCTGCCCGCCACGGTCGTAAGGAGGCCGGGCCCGGGACCGCAGCCGCGCGGCGGCCTCGGCCAGGCCGGGCAGCGGGAGCACCTCGCCGGTGCCGGGTTCCGGTGTCTCCAGGCGGTCCTCGGGCGCTTCCACCTCCCGGGCCGCCGGGGCGGCCCAGGCGTCCGAGACGCCCTCGGAGAGGATGTTCAGGGACAGGACGGTCAGCAGTATCAGCAGCCCGGGGAACACGGTCGCCCACCAGCCGCCGGTCAGCACCATGTTCTTGCCGTCGGCGATGACACTGCCCCAGGAGGGGTCCGGGGGCCGCACGCCCGCGCCGATGAAGGACAGCGACGCCTCGAAGACGATGGCCTCGGCGACCTGGACCGTGCAGAACACCAGCACCGGGGCGGCACAGTTGACGGCCACGTGCCGCAGCACGATGTGCGGGGTGCGGGCGCCGATCACGCGTTCCGCGGTGACGTAGTCCTCGCCGTACTGGTCGAGGACGTTCGCGCGCACCACCCGCGCGACCGGCGGGGTGAACAGGAAGGCGATCGCGCAGATCAGTACGGTGATCCCGCCGCCGAAGACGGCGACCAGCACGGCCGCGAGCGCGATGCCCGGGAACGCCATGACCACGTCCAGGCAGCGCATCAGCGTCTCGTCCACGCCCTTGCGGGAGGTGGCCGCGAGCGCCCCGATCACCGCGCCGACGACCAGCGCGAGCGCGGTCGCGCCGAGACCGATCGCCAGCGACCAGCGGGCGCCGTACATCAGCCGGCTGAGGAGGTCCCGCCCGAGGCTGTCCTGGCCCATCCAGTGCACGGCCGAGGGGCGCCCGGTGCCGCCGACCGGGACCTGCTGGTCGAACGGGTCGTCCGGGGCGAGCACCGGGGCGAGTACGGCGACCAGGACGACGAGGGCCAGGAAGCAGACGGCGGCCTTCGACAGCAGCGGCAGCCGGCGCCAGGCGCGCAGCCGGAGGCCGGGCCGGGAGAGCCGCTCGGTGAGGCTCGCGCGCGTGACCATCAGGCCGCCCTCAGACGTGGGTTGACGAGCAGATAGAGGATGTCGATGACGAGGTTGACGACGACGAACCCGGTGGCCGTGGTGAGGACGACCCCCTGCACCACCGCCGGGTCGCCGTTCTGCACGGCGTCGATCATCAGCTTGCCCATGCCGGGCAGCGAGAAGATCGTCTCGATGACGACCGCGCCGCCGAGGAGATAGCCGACGCGCAGGCCGAGCACCGTCAGCGGGTTGACGAGCGCGTTGCGCAGCACGTTCCGGCCGACGACCACCCGGGGTGGCAGCCCGCTGCCGATGGCGGTGCGCACATAGTCCTTGTCCAGCTCCTCCACCACGGACGTCCGCACGATCCGGGTCAGCTGGGCGGCCACCGGCAGGGACAGGGCGAGCGCCGGCAGGGCCATCGTTTTCAGCCACCCGGTGGGGGAGTCGGCCGGGTTGATGTAGCCGCCGGTCGGGAACCAGCCCCGGTCCACTGCCAGGTACTGGATCATCAGCAGGGCCAGCCAGAACCCGGGGGCTGCGACTCCGACGAGGGAGACGACCCTGATGACCTGGTCCGGCAGCCGGTCGCGGTAGACGGCGGCGGTGACGCCACCGGCCAGCGCCAGTACGACCGCGATGCCGAGGCCGAGGAAGGTCAGCTGGAGGGTGAGCGGCAGCGCGGTGGTGACCTGGTCGACGACCGGCGCCCGGGTCAGGGCGCTGGTGCCCAGGTCGCCGTGGAGCAGGGCGCCCACGAAATGGACGTAGCGCACCGGGAGCGGGTCCAGCAGGCCGCCTCGCTCCCGGAAGTCGTGCAGCTGCTGCGGGGTCGGGTTCGCGCCCTGGAAGAACGCGGAGGCCGGGTCGACGTCGGAGAACCGCATCACCAGGAACACGAACAGCACGATCCCGAGCAGCAGCGGCACGAGCAGGGCGATACGGCGGAGCAGGATCCGTACGACGGCCGTCATGCCGCTAGGTCCACGCGGCCTGGAGCAGGTTGATGCCCGGGTAGGGCTGCGGCCTTATCCCGGTGAGCTTGCGCGGGTCCCAGGCCGTCATCAGCTCGTTGTGGACGACCGGATACAGCACGGCCTGTTCGGCGACGACGTCGATGTAGTCCTGGATCATCGCCTTCTTCTTCGCCGGGTCGGGTTCCCGGGTCGCCCGGTCCATGTCCTTGAAGAGCTGCCGCGCGACCGCGTCGCCGGACCACCGGGTGTAGTGCATCCACAGGTTGTCGGGCCCGTAGTTGTAGTGCATGACCAGGTCGGCGTCGAGCCCGAACTGGTTGGGATTGGAAGCCGCGGCCACCACCTGGTAGTCCTGCTTCTGGTCCATCTTGGTGAACACGGCCGTGGTCTCCTGCGGGGCCAGGGTCGTCTCCACGCCGATCGCGTCCCAGGAGGACTTGACGGTCGGCAGGCAGTCCACGATCCAGCTGACGTTCACGGCGAGGATCTCGACCTTCAGCCCCTTGACCCCCGCGGCCTTCAGCAGGGCCCTCGCCTTCGCGGGGTCGTAGTCGTAGACGGTCTTGGCCCGCCGGTGGCTGGGGTTGTCCTCGTTGAGGAACGAGGACGCCGGCTTCCCGTGCCCCTTCAGCGCTACCCGGACCATCTTCTCGGTGTCGATCGCGTAGTGCAGCGCCTGCCGCACGCGCACGTCGTCGAAGGGCTTGTGCTGCGTGTTGAACATCAGGAACAGGTTGTTCATCCCGGCCCCGCCCGCGACCTTCAGACCGCCCTGCTCCAGGCGGGCGATGTTGGCGTAGGGGATGTTGTCGGCGATCTGCGCGCCCGCGCCGGTCCCGGAGATCTTCGCCACGCGCGGCGCCGCGTCCACGATCGTCAGCCAGTTCATCCGTTTGAACGCCGGCTTGCGCGGGCCGTTGTAGGCGGCGAACGCCTCGAAGGTGGTGTTCGACTTCGGGTGGTGCGCGGTCTGCCGGTACGGCCCCGAGCCCACCGCAAGCCCCTTGATCGCGTCGTCCCAGGCACCGGGCCGGGAGAACACGTGCTTCGGCATGACCTTGGCCAGCGTGAGCCGGGCGAGCCCGTCCGGGAAGGGGAACTTCAGGACCAGCTCGACGGTCCGCGCGTCGACCTTCCGCGCCTCCTTCAGCCAGCTCACGAAGAAGCCCTTGGTGAGGGTCTGGGTCTTCGGATCGAGGATCCGGTCGAAGACGAAGACGACGTCGTCGGCGGTGACGGGCTTGCCGTCGTGGAAGGTCGCACCGGAGCGCAGGGTGAAGCGCCAGGTCGTGGCATTCGGGTCCGTCGGCACCGTGGTGGCGAGCGCCGGGTAGGGCACCCGGGAGATCGGGTCGGTGTCGAGCAGCCCCTCGTAGATGTGGTTGTTGGCGGCCATGGCGAAGGCGGACGCCGTCTGCGTCGGATCCCAGCTGCCGTCGTTGCCGTACCCGATCACCGCGGTCAGCGTGCGGTCCTTGCCGCTGCCCCCGCTCCCGGTGTCGTTCGTGGACTCCGGACCGGCGGAGCAGCCCGCCAGCGCCGGCGGAAGGACGGCGGCCGCGCCCAGCGCCCCCGTGTACGTCAGGAACGAGCGGCGGCGCGGTGCCGGCACGCCGTGGGTCACGTCGTCGCGCACGGTTCCTCCAGCGAGGTTGGGGAGGGGAGGGTGGGAGATACGACGTCCTACGTCCGGTCGGTAGCGCGACCATAGGAGGGCCCGTGGGGGCGGTCAAGGGATCACACACGAATGGCGTAGCCGCCACAGGTCGCACCAATGAAGGGGTGAAATGGCCGAATCGGGAGGCGAGTTGACCCCGGCATCCGCGGATCCGTGCTGCACGTCATGAGGACAGACTCCGGCCGAGTGTAGGCACGCTGGGCCACCAGTGGCATGCGAAGCGTGAAATTGCCGGGGGCAGGGGAGCCACCGGAGGTGGACGCGATGAAACTTCCGGTCGGCTCCTGTGCCGTCGACACCCGTACCGGACGCCTCGGCTTCGTCATGGGGTACGAAGGGCCGTATGTGCAGCTGCGGCCGTACGGCGGCGGACGGGAGTGGGATGCGAGACCGGAGGCCGTCCGCCGTGCCACCCCCGCCGAGAAGCTGAGTGCGGCGACGGCCCACGCCAACGCGCGCAGCCGGGGCGAGGTGCCTTGAAGGCAGGCCCGCGGCCCTGGGATGCGGCCCGGGCGGGCAGAATGGAGCCATGAGTCTGTTCCGCGACGACGGCATCGTGCTGCGCACCCAGAAGCTGGGAGAAGCGGACCGGATCATCACTCTGCTCACGCGCGGGCACGGGCGGGTGCGGGCCGTGGCCCGTGGGGTGCGGCGGACCAAGTCGAAGTTCGGGGCCCGGCTGGAGCCGTTCTCCCACGTCGACGTGCAGTTCTTCGCGCGGGGCAGCGAGCTGGTCGGACGCGGGCTGCCGCTGTGCACGCAGAGCGAGACGATCGCTCCGTACGGCGGCGGCATCGTGACCGACTACGCGCGCTACACCGCCGGCACCGCCATGCTGGAGACCGCCGAGCGGTTCACGGACCATGAGGGCGAGCCGGCCGTGCAGCAGTACCTGCTGCTGGTCGGCGCCCTGCGCACCCTCGCCCGCGGCGAGCACGCCCCGCACCTCGTCCTGGACGCCTTCCTGCTGCGCTCGCTGGCCGTCAACGGCTACGCGCCCAGCTTCGGCGACTGCGCCAGGTGCGGGATGCCCGGGCCCAACCGCTTCTTCTCGGTGGCCTCCGGCGGCTCCGTCTGCGTCGACTGCCGGGTGCCGGGCAGTGTCGTACCCTCCCCGCAGACCCTGGTACTGCTCGGCGCGCTGCTTACGGGAGACTGGGAGACGGCGGACGCGTGCGAGGCGCGCTACGTCCGGGAGGGCAGCGGGCTGGTGTCCGCCTACCTGCACTGGCATCTGGAGCGCGGGCTGCGCTCCCTCCGGTACGTGGAAAAGTAACCAAGGGAGACGAGAAGCACATGGTCGTACGCGGGATCCTGGGACGCCAGCGCCGCGAGTTCAAGGCGCCGCAGCCACACCCGTCCGGCGCCCGCCCGCCGAAGCTCCCCGGCGAGCTGGTCCCGAACCACGTGGCGATCGTCATGGACGGCAACGGCCGCTGGGCCAAGGAGCGCGGGCTGCCCCGCACCGAGGGCCACAAGGTCGGCGCCGAGCGGGTGCTCGACGTGCTCCAGGGCTCCATCGAGATCGGCGTCCGCAACATCTCGCTGTACGCCTTCTCCACCGAGAACTGGAAGCGCTCGCCCGACGAGGTGCGCTTCCTGATGAACTTCAACCGCGACTTCATCCGCAAGACCCGCGACCAGCTCGACGAGCTCGGCATCCGGGTGCGCTGGGTGGGCCGCATGCCCAAGCTGTGGAAGTCGGTCGCCAAGGAACTCCAGGTCGCCCAGGAGCAGACCAAGGGCAACGACCTGCTCACCCTCTACTTCTGCATGAACTACGGCGGCCGCGCCGAGATCGCCGACGCCGCCCAGGCGCTGGCCGAGGACGTGAAGGCGGGCCGCCTCGACCCGTCGAAGGTCAACGAGAAGACCCTCGCGAAGTACCTGTACTACCCGGACATGCCGGACGTCGACCTGTTCCTGCGCCCCAGCGGCGAGCAGCGCACCTCCAACTACCTGCTCTGGCAGAGCGCGTACGCCGAGATGGTCTTCCAGGACGTGCTGTGGCCCGACTTCGACCGCCGTGACCTGTGGCGGGCGTGCCTCGAGTTCGCCTCCCGGGACCGACGCTTCGGCGGGGCCGTCCCGAACGAGGAACTGCTCGCCATGGAGGCCGCCATGAAGGGCAAGTCCACCTCGTAGCCACCGGCGGTTCATGGAGATCGTCGACGATCCGTCCATGAGACGCCTGACCCCCGTCCTCGCCCTGTGCGCCCTGCTGGTCACAGCCCTGCCCGCGCAGGCCGCCGACCAGCAGCCGGCGCACCGCGACAGCTACGGAACCAAGGCCCCGTACGCCCCGCAGCAGAGTCCGCGTACCTACCAGCGGCCCCCGGCCGGATTCGTCCCCGTCTTCACGGAGAACGCCTCCCGGCACGGCTCGCGCGCGGCCACGGACAGCGAGGACGGCGACCTGATCCTCGCGCTGTGGGACAAAGCCGAGCAGCAGGGCCAACTCACCAGCAGGGGCGAGGAGTTCGGGCCGAGGGTACGGGCCCTGCTGGCCGCCATGGCGAAGGTCGGCCACGGCAACCTCAGCGGGCGCGGCAGGCAGGAGCTGAGGGACACGGCCGTGCGCATGCAGCAGCGGCTGCCGTCCCTGTTCGGGAGGATCGCCTCCGACGGTGAGAAGATCGACGTCGTCAGCTCCGGGCAGGGCCGGGCCGTGGACAGCGGCAACGTGTTCGCGGGCGCCCTCGCCGACACCGACCCGGCGCTGACGCCGCTGATCGGTCCGGCCCGCACCGACAAGGACCTGCTGTACTTCCACAAGGCGGCGGGCGGTGCGGCGTACCGCGACTACCTCGCGCACGACCAGCGCCTGGCCGCCACGCTGAAGTCGGTCACCGACCAGCCCACAACGCAGCAGGCCGCCCGCAGCGTCCTGCGCCGGATCTTCAAGGACCCCTTCGTCGAGCAGATCGACGGCCAGGTCCCCGCCGCCCAGGCCGTCTACGACCTGTACGCCATCGCACCCGCCATGAGCGAGGAGAGCCCCGACGGGCAGGGCTGGGGCATGGAGCGGTACCTCTCCCGCTCCGACGCCGCCTGGTTCGGGTACCTGAGCGACGCCGAGGACTTCTACGAGAAGGGTCCCGGCTTCGCCGACAGCGACATCACCTACAAGATGGCCGGCGTCCTCCTGGACGACTTCTTCGAGCAGGCCGAGGCCAAGCGGGACGGCACCAGCGACCTCGGAGCCGAGCTGCGCTTCACCCACGCCGAGGAGATCATCCCGCTGGCGGCGCTGATGGGCCTGCCGGGCAGCACGTCACCGGCGACGCCGGGGGAGCCGTACACGTACGCCGACAACCCCTGGCGGGGCGCGTCCGTCTCCCCGCTGGGCGCGAACATCCAGTGGGACGTCTTCCAGAAGGACGACCGCTACCTGGTCCGCATGCTCTACAACGAGCAGGAGACGGCCTTCAAGCCCGGTTGCCGTCCCCTCGCGAAGGGCATCGTCTTCTACGACCTGGACGAACTGGAGCGGTGCTTCGGGCGCGCCTGAGCTACGAGTGCCCCAAAGGGGCGCGGGGAACTGCGCGATCAACCACGACGGACCCGCAGCGGGCAACGGTCCGCACCCTGCACGGCGCTCAGCCTGCCGCGCAATCAGAGCACGTGCCGAAGATCTCCACCGTGTGAGCCACGTTCACGTACCCGTGTTCCGCCGCGATCGCCTCCGCCCACTTCTCCACCGCCGGACCCTCGACCTCCACCGCCTTGCCGCAGGTGCGGCAGACCAGATGGTGGTGGTGTTCGCCGGTGGAGCAGCGGCGGTAGACGGACTCGCCGTCGGAGGTGCGCAGGACGTCGACCTCGCCGGCGTCGGCGAGGGACTGGAGGGTGCGGTAGACCGTGGTCAGGCCGACCGAGTCGCCCTTGTGCTTGAGCATGTCGTGCAGTTCCTGCGCGCTGCGGAACTCGTCGACCTCGTCCAGCGCCGCCGCCACGGCGGCACGCTGCCGGGTGGCGCGGCCCTTCACGGGCGGTCCAGCGGTCGTCACCAGTTGCCTCCTCACCTCTCGCGTCTGCCGGGCCATTGTGCCAGTCCGGGCTGCGAGCGGTCAGACGCCGATCTCGTCCGCGGCCTCCCGCGTGGCCGGAATCGAGCACTCTGCGGGGTCGCCCGCGGGCTCGGCCGTGGCGGCAGCGCGGGCGCGTCGGCGGGCCAGCGGGGTCGCCAGGGCCGTGAGCACGACGAACGCGGCGATGGTGAGCAGCACGATCGTCGCACCGGGCGGCACGTCCTGGTAGAACGAGGTGATCGTGCCGCTGATCGTCACGGTGACGCCGAGGGCGACGGCGACGGCGAAGGTCGCGGCGAAGCTGCGGGTGAGCTGCTGCGCGGCGGCCACCGGTACGACCATGAGCGCGGAGATCAGGATCAGGCCGACCACCCGCATGGCCACGGTCACCGTGACCGCCGCGGTGACCGCCGTGAGCAGGTTCAGGGCGCGCACGGGCAGCCCGGTGACCCTGGCGAACTCCTCGTCCTGGCTGACCGCGAACAGCTGGCGGCGCAGGCCCAGGGTGACGGCGACCACGAACGCCGACAGGATCATGATGGCGGTGACGTCCGACGGGGCCACCGTCGACAGCGAGCCGAACAGGTACGACATCAGGTTCGCATTGGAGCCGCCCGGTGCGATGTTGACGAACATCACGCCGCCGGCCATACCGCCGTAGAAGAGCATCGCGAGGGCGATGTCGCCGCGCGTCTTGCCGTACCAGCGGATCAGTTCCATCAGCACCGAGCCGAGCGCCGAGACGGCCGTGGCCATCCACACCGGCGAGGCGTGCAGCAGGAAGCCGAGGCCGACGCCGGTCATCGCCACGTGCCCGATGCCGTCGCCCATCAGCGGCTGACGGCGCTGGACGAGGTAGATGCCGATGGCGGGCGCGGTGATGCCGACCAGGACGGCCGCGATGAGCGCCCGCTGCATGAAGGCGTAGTTCAGGAGGTCCATCAGCTCAGCAGTCCCGTGCGGATCGGTTCGGCGCCCGCGGGTGCGTGCGGGTGTACGTGGTCGTGGCCGGGCAGGGCGTGCTGGCCGAGGGCCTTCGGTGGCGGGCCGTCGTGCAGGACGCAGCCGTCGCGCAGGACGACCGCCCGGTCGATCAGGGGCTCCAGGGGGCCCAGTTCGTGCAGGACGAGCAGGACCGTGGTGCCCTGGGCGACCTGCTTCCGCAGTGTCGCGGCCAGCACCTCCTGGCTGGCCAGGTCGACGCCCGCCATCGGCTCGTCCATGATCAGCAGTTCGGGCTCGGCGACCAGGGCGCGGGCGATCAGGACGCGCTGGTGCTGGCCGCCGGAGAGTGCGTCCACGGAGTCCTTGGCGCGGTCCGCCATGCCGACCAGCTCCAGGGCCCGCTGCACGGCCGCACGGTCGGCCTTGCGGAAGACGCCGAAGCGGGTGCGGGACAGACGGCCCGAGGAGACGATCTCGGTCACCGTGGCGGGGACTCCGCCGGCGGCGGTCGTGCGCTGCGGTACGTAGCCCACGCGCGCCCAGTTCCGGAAGCTCCGGCGCGGGGTGCCGAACAGCTCGATCGTGCCGCCGCTGACCGGCACCTGGCCGATGACGCTGCGCACGGCCGTCGACTTGCCGGAGCCGTTCGCGCCGAGCAGCGCGACGACTTCACCGCGGCGCACGGTGAGGTCGATGCCGCGCAGCACAGGGCGCGAGCCGAGTTCCGCCCTCACCCCGCGCATGGCTATGACGGGTTCGCCCATGGTGTCGTCCTCCCTGCCGGTCACTTGGCGCCCAGGGCCTGCTGGAGCGCCTTGAGGTTGGCCTCCTGGACCGAGAAGTAGTCGGTGCCCCGGGACTTCTTCGTGATGCCCTCGAGCGGGTCGAGCACGTCCGTGCGCAGGCCCGAGTCGCCCGCGACGGTCTTCGCGGTCTTGTCGCTGACCAGGGTCTCGTAGAAGACGGTGGTGACGCCGTCGGCCTTGGCCATGTCCTCCAGGTCCTTCACGCGCGCGGCGCTCGGCTCGGACTCGGGGTCGAGGCCGTTGATCGCCTCCTCGGTGAGGCCGTAGCGCTCGGCGAGGTAGCCGAAGGCGGCGTGCGTGGTGATGAAGACCTTGGTCTTGGTGTGCGCGAGGCCGTCCTTGAACTGCGTGTTCAGGTCGTCCAGCTGCTTCACCAGGGCCGCGGTGTTCTTCTTGTAGTCGGCCGCGTGGTCCGGGTCGGCCTTCTCGAAGGCCTTGCCGACGCCCTCGGCGACCTGGGCGTAGCGCACCGGGTCGAGCCAGAGGTGCGGGTCCTTGCCGCCGGACTCCTCGCCCGGGTGCGTGTCGTGCGCGGCCGCGTGGCCGCCGACCTCGTTGCCGTGCTCCTCCAGCGTGGTCAGGGAGGCCGCGTCGATCTTCGTCTTGACCGGGGACTGGGCCACCGCGTTGTCGACGGAGGGCTGGAGGTTCTTCAGGTACAGGACCGCGTCGGACTGCTCGATCCCGGCGATCTGCTGCGGGCTGATCTCCAGGTCGTGCGGTTCCTGGCCGGGGGTGGTCAGAGTGGTGACGTGGACGTGGCTGCCGCCGATCCGCTCGGCGAGGAAGGTCATCGGGTAGAACGACGTGACGACGTCGAACTTGCCCGTGTTGCCCGCGGCGGCGCTGTCGGTGGAGCAGGCGGAGATGGCGCCCAGGCCCAGGGCGGTGGCGGCCGCGACCGCGGACCCCGATATGAGGCGTCGTCGTACGTTCATGACAGTCATTTTCAACAAATATGGAAACCGTTGTCAACAAGGCTGGTGGGGGCCGCAGAACAGGGGGGCCGATTTGGCCGAGGGGGAGCCTGCGCCGGTAACCTGAATCATTCGCAAGCTGGAAGCATCTCGCTTCAACGCCCGTCGTCGTAATGAAGAGAGCACCGTGGCCGCCGACAAGATCGACACCATCGTCAGCCTGAGCAAGCGCCGTGGCTTCGTTTTCCCGTGCAGTGAGATCTACGGCGGACAGCGTGCCGCCTGGGACTACGGACCGCTGGGTGTCGAGCTCAAGGAGAACATCAAGCGTCAGTGGTGGCGCTACATGGTGACGTCGCGCGAGGACGTGGTCGGTATCGACTCGTCCGTCATCCTGGCCTCCGAGGTCTGGGTCGCCTCCGGTCACGTCGCCACCTTCACGGACCCGCTGACCGAGTGCACCGCGTGTCACAAGCGGTTCCGCGCCGACCACCTGGAAGAGGCGTACGAGGAGAAGAAGGGCCGCGCCCCGGAGAACGGCCTGGCCGACATCAACTGCCCGAACTGCGGCAACAAGGGCCAGTTCACCGAGCCCAAGCAGTTCTCGGGTCTCCTCTCCACCCACCTCGGCCCGACCCAGGACTCCGGCTCCGTCGCCTACCTGCGCCCCGAGACCGCCCAGGGCATCTTCACCAACTTCGCCCAGGTGCAGACCACCTCGCGCCGCAAGCCGCCGTTCGGCATCGCGCAGATGGGCAAGTCCTTCCGCAACGAGATCACGCCCGGCAACTTCATCTTCCGCACCCGCGAGTTCGAGCAGATGGAGATGGAGTTCTTCGTCAAGCCGGGCGAGGACGAGAAGTGGCAGGAGTACTGGATGGAGCAGCGCTGGAACTGGTACACCGGCCTGGGTCTGCGCACTGAGAACATGCGCTGGTACGAGCACCCGAAGGAGAAGCTCTCCCACTACTCCAAGCGCACCGCCGACATCGAGTACCGCTTCCAGTTCGGCGGCAGCGAGTGGGGCGAGCTGGAGGGTGTCGCCAACCGGACCGACTACGACCTCGGCGCCCACTCCAAGGCCTCCGGCCAGGACCTCTCCTACTTCGACCAGGAGGCCGGCGAGCGCTGGACGCCGTACGTCATCGAGCCCGCGGCCGGTGTCGGCCGCACCATGCTGGCCTTCCTCCTCGACGCCTACGTCGAGGACGAGGCGCCCAACGCCAAGGGCAAGATGGAGAAGCGCACGGTGCTGCGCCTCGACCACCGGCTGGCTCCGGTGAAGGTCGCGGTCCTGCCGCTGTCCCGCAACCCCGAGCTGTCCCCGAAGGCCAAGGGCCTCGCCCAGGCGCTGCGCCAGAACTGGAACATCGAGTTCGACGACGCCGGTGCCATCGGCCGCCGCTACCGCCGCCAGGACGAGATCGGTACGCCGTACTGCGTGACCGTCGACTTCGACACGCTCGAGGACAACGCAGTGACCGTCCGTGAGCGTGACTCGATGAAGCAGGAGCGCGTATCGCTGGACCAGATCGAGGGGTACCTGGCCAGCCGTCTGATCGGCGCCTGACCTTCGCTTCTTCCCGGTGCCGGGCCCTGCTCCCAGGGGCCCGGCACCGGTGTTTTCAGAGGTCCAGGTCCACGTAGAGCGCCGCGTGGTCGGACGCCTCGTTCAGTTTCGACGTCACCGTGTCGAAGGACTTGATGCCGTCCGCGAAGATTCCGCGGGTCTCCAGGCCCACCTGCTGCACCTCGTGCCACAGCGGCGGGGGGAGCAGGAGATAATCGATCTTGTCCTGTGGCCTGTCGCACTGCCCGTGGGTGCCGGGCTCCCCGTGGTAGGCGCGGTGACTCATCACATCGCGCAGACCGGTGTCCAGCAGCTCCGCGACCGCTTCGCTCTCCGGGTCGTCGTTGAGGTCCCCGGCGACCATCACGTGCGGGGTGCGCTCCGCCGCCGCCCGGTAGATCTCCGCGACCCGCTTCGCCTGGGCCAGCCGCAGCTCCGGGTCGTCCTTGAACTTGCTCTTGAGGTGGTTGCCGAGGATCACCAGGGGCGATCCGTCGAGCTGGATCTCGAACTCGGGGCAGTCCCGGCTGAACAGCCGCTCGGCGGGACGTTCCGGGTTGGTGTCGAAGAGGTGGGAGCGGACGGACGCGATCGGGTGACGGCTGAGGATCCCGATGTCGATGCCCCGGGGATCGTTGCCGTCGATCAGCAGGTTGTACGGGTACGGCCGCCTGCCCAGCGCCCCGGCCAGGACGTGCGTGTTGAAGCGCTCCAGGGTGAGCCGGTCCTCGACCTCCACGGTCAGCAGGATGTCGGCGTCGACCTCCGCGACCACCCGGCCGGTGTTGCGCACCACGCTCATGTCGAGGTCGTCCTGCCCGAGTTCGGCCCAACCGGTCCACGAGGCACGGCCGCCGGCCGTGATCTCGATGTGCGGGTGGTCCGCCGGCCCGGACGTCTGGAACAGCCCGGAGTGCTTGCCCGGGCGGGACTGGTTGACGATGATCGGCGGAGGGTTCTTCGGGTCGATGTCGTACGCCTTGTACTTCTTGATGAGCCGGACGATCTGCGTCTTGTCCTCGTCCTTGTACGCCGGCAGGTCGAGGAGGGCGACCAGCGTGTCGAAGTCGTCGAGGACTTCCTTCCGCTTCGCCGGGTCCGTGAGGCGGAAGGCCGTGGGCCGGCGGAAGAGGTTCTCCATGTTGAACGTGGCGATCCGGATGCTCATGGCGGGCCTCCTCGGCGGCGCGAGAAGCACCGCACGGCCGACGGCAGGCGCCGCCTAGGTGACTGCTCGCCGACAACCCCCATTCTCCGAGCGCCACCGAACCGTGTCCAACGGAGCCGGAGGCCACCTCGCCGATTCCCGCCGGACATTGGTCCCCCATGAAGACCGGGGATTGGCCCTGTCCGGTGAGTGCCCGGGGCACCAGGGTGGCCGCATGAGTCTCGCCTTCCTGCTGACCACCCTCGTCATGGTCGTCACCCCGGGCACCGGGGTCGTCTACACCCTCGCCGCCGCCCTCTCCCGCGGGCGCCGCGCGAGCATCGTCGCCGCCTTCGCCTGCACGCTCGGGATCGTCCCGCACGTCGTCGCCACCGTCACCGGTCTCGCCGCGCTGCTGAACGCGAGCGCCGCCGCCTTCCAGCTCCTCAAGTACGCCGGTGTGGCCTATCTGCTCTACATGGCGTGGGCCACGCTGCGGGACAAGGAGGCGATCACCGTGGAGCAGGACGGCGAACCGCGCTCGGCGGCGCAGGTGATCGTCCGGGGCGTGCTGATCAACCTGCTCAATCCCAAGCTGACCATCTTCTTCTTCGCCTTCCTGCCCCAGTTCGTGAGCCCCAGCGAGCCGCACGCGCTCCCGCGCATGCTGGGCCTGAGCGGCGTCTTCATGCTGCTGACCTTCGTCGTCTTCGCCCTGTACGGCATCCTCGCCGCCTCGGTGCGCAGCCATGTCACCTCCCGGCCGAGGGTCATGGCCTGGCTGCGGCGGACCTTCGCGGGATCCTTCCTCGCCCTCGGCGCCAAGCTCGCCCTCACGGCCCGGTAGCGGCCTGGGACCGGCCCGGCGCTGCTCAACGCCCCTGAAGCGCCTTCACGTTGTCGCCGAAGGTCCAGTTCTTCGAGCCGTCCCAGTTGACGGACCAGGTCATCAGGCCCTTGAGCGAGCTGCCGTAGTGCTTCCAGGCCTGGGAGACCAGGGACGGGGGCAGGTAGCCGCCGCCCGCGCCCGACTGGGCCGGCAGGCCCGGCACCTGCCTGTCGTAGGGCACCCGGATCGTCGTGCCCTGCACCACCAGCCCCTTGTCGAGACAGTCGGTCTGTGCGGTGAAGCCGGCCACCGTGCCCGCCGGGTAGGAGTCGCCGGAGCAGCCGTACATGCTGCCGTTGTAGTACTGCATGTTCAGCCACCACAGCCGGCCGTTGGCCGCGTACTTCTTGATGATCGGCAGGTACGCGCCCCAGATCGAGCCGTAGGTGATGCTCCCGCCGGTCACGTACGCCGTTTCCGGAGCCATCGTCAGGCCGAAGTTCGCGGGCATCTGCCCAAGAACCCCGTCGATGATGCGGATCAGGTTGGCCTGGGACGTGGACAGTTGGGCGATGCTGCCGCTGTTGGTCAGGCCGGTCTCGATGTCGATGTCGATGCCGTCGAAGTCGTACTTCTTCAGGATCGGGACGATGGTCGCCACGAACCGGTCGGCCACGGCGGACGAGTTCAGGTCGATGCCGGCCGCCGCGCCGCCGATGGAGAGCAGGATCGTCTGTCCGGACGCCTTGGCCGCGCACATCTCGGCGGGCGTGGCCACCTTCACGCCGCTGTCCATGCCGTCCTCCCACAGGGCCGTGCCGTCCGAGCGGATGACCGGGAAGGCCGCGTTGATCACGTTGTAGCCGTGGGCGGGGATGCGGGAGTCGGTGATCGGGGTCCAGCCGAAGGGCGGGTGGACGCCGCCTGCGGAGCCGTCCCAGTTCTCCCAGTAGCCCTGGAGCACCTTGCCGGCCGGCCGTGACTTCACGGCACAGGTGTCGGCGGCGGAGGCGGCCGGGGCGGTGGCGACCGTGAGCGGGGCGAGGAGGGCCGAGGTGAGCGCGGCGGTGAGCAGACGCAGCGTACGGCGGAGCATGCGGGGCCTCCCGGTGGGGGTCGGGGTGGATGCGCGCAGGTGTCGTAGACATGACAGTGCATGTGGTCCAGACCTCTCGTCAATAGGTCTGGACCAAGCTGGGGCTTCGCCCGGCTGACAAGTATGGACTGACAGATATTGAAATCTGTCAGCTGTCATGGCAGGGTGAGGGCATGACGATGCGAACCCGAACCCTCGGAACCACCGGCCCGCAGGTCTCCGCCCTCGGCCTCGGCTGCATGGGCATGTCCGCGCTGTACGGCGACGCCGACCGCGCCGAGTCCGTCGCGACCATCCACGCCGCCCTGGAAGCGGGCGTGACCCTCCTGGACACCGGCGACTTCTACGCCATGGGCCACAACGAGATGCTGATCGGCGAGGCCCTGCGCACCGCGCCCGCCGCCCGGCGCGAGCAGGCGCTGGTCAGCGTGAAGTTCGGCGCCCTGCGCGACCCGGACGGCAACTGGAGCGGCTACGACGGCCGCCCCGACGCCGTGAAGAACTTCGCCGCCTACTCCCTCCAGCGCCTCGGCGTCGACCACATCGACGTCTACCGGATCGCCCGCCTCGATGCGGCCGTACCGATCGAGGAGACCGTCGGCGCGATCACCGAGCTGATCGAGAAGGGGTACGTCCGGCACGTCGGCCTGAGCGAGGTCGGCGCCGAGACCATCCGCCGGGCCGCCGCCACGGCGCCCATCGCGGACCTCCAGATCGAGTACTCGCTCATCTCCCGCGGTGTCGAGCAGGAGATCCTGCCGACCACCCGTGAACTGGGCATCTCCCTCACCGCCTACGGCGTGCTCTCCCGCGGCCTGATCTCCGGCCACTTCTCCCGCGACCGGCAGCTGGCCGCGAACGACTTCCGCGCCCACTCGCCCCGCTTCCAGGGCGACAACCTCCGGCACAACCTGAACCTGGTCGACGCGCTGCGGAAGATCGCCGAGCAGAAGGGCGTCTCCGTCGCGCAGATCGCCATCGCCTGGGTGCTCTCCCGCGGCGAGGACATCGTGCCGCTGGTCGGCGCCCGCACCCGCGAGCGGCTGGCCGAGTCGCTCGGCGCCCTGGACGTGACCCTGGACGAGGCCGACCTGGCAGCCGTCGAGGAGGCCGTCCCGGCGGACGCGGCGGCGGGCGACCGCTACCCGGCCGAGCAGATGACCAAGCTCGACAGCGAGCGCTGATCCCGCCCCCAGGTACGGTCTATGGCATGGCACCGCCCACCGAGACCCTGACCGCCGAGCGCATCCTCGAAGCGACCGAGGAGGTGCTGCGCCGCCACGGCCCGGCCAAGGCCACCGTGGTCGACGTGGCCCGCGCGCTCGGCGTCAGCCACGGCAGCGTCTACCGGCACTTCCGCACCAAGGCGGCGCTGCGCGAGGCGGTGACCAAGCGGTGGCTGGACCGGACGTCGGAGAAACTGGCCGTCATCGCCGCCGGCGACGGCGCCCCCGAGCAGCGGCTGCGGGCCTGGCTGGCGGCCCTGTTCGAGGCCAAGCGGCACAAGGCCGGCGACGACCCCGAGCTGTTCGCCACCTACACGGTGCTGACCGACGAGAACGGCACGGTGGTCGGCGAGCACATCGCCGACCTGACCGCGCAGCTGACCCGGATCATCGAGACGGGTTCCGCATCGGGTGCCTTCACCGCAGCCGACCCCGCCGCCGCGGCCCGCGCCGTCTTCCAGGCCACCGGCCGCTTCCACGACCCCTGCTACGCCCGGGAGTGGCAGGGGCCCGGCATCCAGGACGAGTTCGAGGCGGTCGTGGACCTGCTGGTGCGGGGGCTGGCGGCCTGAGGGCCGGCGTCACGCCGTCACCCGCCAGAAGTCCCGCATCAGCGGCGTCGGCGTCGGATCGGCCATCCCCACCTGGGTGAGGAGCAGGGTGACCGTGCCGGTGGCGGGGACGAGGTGGGCGGTGGTACCGGTGCCGCCGACCCAGCCGTAGCGGCCGGGCACGTTCCAGGGCTCGGCCGGGGTGACGTCGACCTGGGCGCCGTAGCCCCAGCCCTCGCCCGCCAGGAAGAGGCGGCCGATCTCCCGCTGGCGGGCGCTGAGGTGATTGCTGGTCATCCGGCTCACCGAGGTGGGCGACAGCAGTCGGCGGCCGTTCGCCTCGCCGGCCGCCAGCAGCATGCGGGCGAAGGCCAGGTAGTCGTCGGCGGTCGAGGCGAGACCGCCGCCGCCGGAGGGGAAGGCCGGGATCCGGCTCCACGCGCCGTCGGGGGTGTCCGCGACGTCCAGGGTGCGGTCGGCACGCTGCCGGTAGTAGGTGGTGAACCGGTCCCGCTTGTCCGCCGGCACCTCGAACGCCGTGTCCTTCATGCCGAGCGGCCCGAAGACCCGCTCGGCCAGGAACTCCGGGAGCGTACGGCCCGAGGCCCGCGCGATCAGCACCCCCTGGAGATCGGAGGAGGTGCCGTAGAGCCATGCCTCGCCCGGCTGGTACAGCAGCGGCACCCGGGCCAGTCCGGCCAGCCAGGCGTCCGGCGCCGGGAAGGCCTGCGGTGCCCGGCCGTCCTTCTGCACCTCGAACAGCGCCTGCACCGCGGGCAACGAGAAGTCGGACGGGAACCCCCAGCCCGCCCGCGAACTGAGCAGGTCCTCGACCGTGATCGGGCGGGCCGCCGGCACCAGGTCGTCCAACGGGCCGGCCGGCGTCCGTACGGCCATCGGCTTCGCCAGCTCCGGAAGCCACGCGTCCACGGGGTCGTCGAGGCCGATCCGGCCCTCCTCCACCAGCATCAGTACCGCCGCCGCGGTCACCGGCTTGGTGATCGAGGCGATCCGGAACAGCGAGTCCCGGGCCATCGGGGCCGAGCCGTCGGCGTCCGCATGCCCGACGGTCACCACCTCGACGTCGTCCCCGCGGGCGACCAGGGCCACCGCGCCGGGCACGGTCCCGTCGTCCACGTACCGGCGCAGGGTGTCGTGCAGTGCGGTCATGATTCCTCGGCCTTCCGTGGGCGCTCGTACGTGTTCCTGCTCTCGTACGACTCCTGCCGCCGCCGGAAGTCATCGCCCCTCAGCGCGACGGCTGCCGGGCACCCGCCGGATCCACCGTCGCCTGGTGGGCCTCGGCCAGGTGCTCCTCCGCCTTCAGCCAGGGCAGGAACTGGGCCCCCTTGCGCCAGCCGCAGGTGTCGCATCTGATCGTGCGCTGTACGCCCGTGCGCTGCACCCGGACCACGTGCTCCCGGCCGTGCTGGTCCCAGCGGCTGACCTTGCTCGTGCTGCTGTCCTGCGGCATGACGCCTCACGCCTCCTCGAGTCCCGCGCACCCCGACGGCAAGGAGTGTGCAGCAGGACCAATATCAACAGGGGGTGGTTCACGGCGTGTTGGCCCAGCCGTGCCCTTGGCTGCCCCTGGCTCAGCCGACCGTGCGGGGCAGCCGCAGGCTGAGCAGCCCGGTCAGGGCGATCCCGGCCAGCTGCACCAGCAGGGTGATGACCAGCGCGTCGCGCATGCCCTGGTGCGGGACGAGGGAGAGGAAGAGGGTGCCGAGGGTGGCCACGCCCAGGGCGAGCGCGGACTGCTGTGTGGTGACCATCACACCGCTGCCGACGCCTGCCCGGGCCGGCGGCACCTCGGACATCACGATCCGCATCAGGTTGGGGAGCTGGAGCGCCTGCCCGGCCCCGGCGACCGCCGCTCCCGGCAGCAGCGAGCCGAAGCCCAGGTGCGGCCAGTCCCGCCAGGCGGCCAGGACGATCAACAGGATGCCCACGCCCTGCAGGACGGACCCGACGGCGATCACCCGGGTGCCGTACCGGGCGATCAGCCGCGGTCCGGCGAGGGACGTGAAGAGGAAGGCGACGGCCATCGGCGCGAGTGCGAGCCCCGCGGGCACGGGGCCGAGCCCGGCTCCCCGCTGCAGCACGAGCGCGATCACGAACATGAACCCGCTGAAGCCGATCGAGAAGGGCAGCATCAGCACCAGCCCCCGCCGCAGCGACGCCACCGCGAACAGACTCGGCGGCACCAGCGGAGTCCGCCCCTGCCGGTCCGCCCGGCGCTCCACCGCGTAGAACGCGCCCGCGACGAAGGGGAACGCGGCCAGCGACAGCCACGTCCACAGCGGCCAGCCCGCAGCACGCCCCTCGGTGAGCGGGACGAGCAGCGTCAGCAGGGACGCCGCGAGCAGGACCGTGCCGGGCCCGTCGACGGGCTCCGGGCGCTGCGACCGGGTCTCCGGCACGAACCGCACGGCCAGCACCAGCCCCACCAGCACCACCGGCACATTGACGAGGAAGATCGACCGCCACCCGCTCCCGGCGATGTCGGCGGCGACCAGCACCCCGCCCAGGATCTGCCCCGCCACCATGGACAGCCCGGCCGTCGCGCCGTAGAGACTCATGGCCCGGGCCCGGCGGGGCCCGCTCGTCGCGGCCTGGATGGTGGCGAGCACCTGCGGCAGCATGGCCGCGGCCGACGCCCCCTGCGCGACCCGCGCCGCGACCAGACTCCAGGCACCCGGGGCCAGCCCGCAGGCCAGCGAGGTCACCCCGAAGGCGGCCATGCCGCCGAGGAACAGCCGCCGCCGCCCGAACAGGTCCCCGAGCCGCCCGCCGAGCACGAGCAGCACCGCGTAGGCGACCCCGTACCCGGCCACCACCAGCTCCAGCACGGCCTCGCCCGCGGCGAGATCGGCACCGATGGTCGGCAGGGCGACATTGACGATGAAGAAGTCGACCAGCGGCAGCGCCGCGGCCAGCAGAACGGTGAACAGCCCCGGCCCGCTCAGCGCGGGCGACGCCGCCGGGGCACGGACGGCAGGAGTCGTGACGGTTTCTGTCATGCCCCCGAGCCTGCGCCCGCCCGCAGACTGGTACCAGAGTGTTCTGATCCTGGTAGCAGAACTACCTGGAAACAGGCTGCCCTTGCGCGCCCCGTGGGAGGCCGACTGCCCGGTCGGCTGAGGCGGAAAATCCCCCAGGCTGGTAGCCGTGCCCCCATATCCTGGTACGAGAACCACCTGGAAACAGTCTCCGCCCGGCGGCACCCTGGAGGTATGACGACGATGGCTCAGGGGACCGCCGCCCCGGCGATGCGGGGCTCGGAGATCCGGCGGCACGAGCTGGCCGCCTTTCTGCGCAGCCGGCGCGAGCGGATCGCGCCCGAGCAGGTGGGGCTGGTGCGCGGCGTCCGGCGCCGCACCCCCGGCCTGCGCCGGGAGGAGGTCGCCCAGCTCTCCGCGGTCGGCGTCACCTGGTACACCTGGCTCGAACAGGCCCGGAACATCCAGGTCTCCGTCTCGGTCCTCGACGCGCTGGCCCGCACCCTGATGCTCGACCCCAGCGAGCGGACCCACCTCTTCCAGCTGGCCGGGGCCACCGACCCGGCGCCGGCCACGAGCTGCCCGTCGATCACGCCCGCCCTGCGGGCCATGCTGGAGCAGCTCGAACCGTTCCCGGCGTGCGTGCAGAACAGCAAGTACGACATCCTCGCCTACAACCGCACCTACGCGCTGCTGCTGTGCGACCTGGACGAGGTGCCCCCTCAGGACCGCAACTGCATGGTCCTGTCGTACACGCACGACGAGTGGCGCTCCTCGATCGTGCACCTGGAGGAGACCCACCGCCTCATGGCCGCCCGCTTCCGTGCCTCGATGGCCGGCCACCTCGCCGAGCCCGGCTGGAAGATGCTCCTCAAGCGGCTGCGTGCGGAGTCCCCGGAGTTCTGCGACATCTGGGACCGCCACGAGGTGGTGGGCGCCAGCGCCAGACGCAAGGAGTTCCGCAACCGCTACGTCGGCCGCGTCACCGTGGACCACACCGACCTGTGGCTGACCCCGGACCTGGGCCCGCGCATGGTGACGTACACACCGGCGGACGAGGAGTCGAGACGACGCCTCGAGAAACTGCACGACATAGCGCAGGGGAGTCGAGTCCCCTAGGGCCGGTCCGGCGGAGCCCGGACCGGTCAGCCGCGCGGGCTGCGCCAGCGCCAGAACTGGTCGGAGTACGGTCCGACCTGGTCGACCTCCAGGGTGGTCTCTCCCCAGTGGCTGCTCTCGACCGGCGAGATCACCAGCCGCTCGTCCAGCGCCGATGCGATGACCACATCTGCCTGGGCGGGGTCGGCCTGGACCATGCGCCAGAGCTGTCCTCTGCTGCTCTCGCTCCACTTGTCCTGGCAGACGACAGCCTTCGGGTGCTTGTCCCTGACCGTCAGGTACAGGTCGTCCTGCCCGTTCTTGATCCGCCACAGGCCTTCCTCGTCGGCGGCCAGGAACTCCCACATGTCCTGCTTGTTGCCCGTCCTCAAGGCTCCCCGCCACAGCCGGACTTCCTCTCCGGCGGCGTGGCTGTGCCCGTTCGGCGTGATGAACAGACCGCTGACCGTGTGCACGATCAGCTGCGGGGTGTCCGAGGGAGGTACAGGTCGTAGGGGCGTGATGGGCATGGGAGACCCTCCGGAGTTCGGCACTGCCACGGATGACGGGTGCAAGACGGGCAAGAGCGCCCGGGCACCTCGGCGTTCACCTTCATGCTTGGCCGCCCTGCGCCGGGCCGCGACCGGAAACCGCCGGACAGGTGACCGCGCCGGCCCCCTGTGGGTCATGTCGGTGCCGCACTCCGGGTGACACGGCATGGCGTGCCGCCCGCCGGACAGGCCCTGGACGTGCCCTAGACGCCCGCCTCCGGTCTCGTGGCGGACGCGGCTGTGACGGCCGTGGCCAGGGGATCCCGGGCCGGGCGGCCAAGGAGGTCCGCGAGGTCGGGGGTGGTGCCGTCCAGGAAGCCGTGCCGGACACCCGTGGCGATCGAGGCGAGCATGGGCGGCTGGAACGGCAGCAGCCCCGGCGTCTCGTCGAGGAGCCTGCGCCGGTACTCGCCCAGGCTGATGCTGCGGTGCGGGACCCCGAGCCGATCGGCCACCTGCCCCGCCGTGATCGGCGTGCCGACGAGGTCGTAGACCCGCTCGCTGTGCAGTGCCGGATGCGCGGCGACGATCGCCGTGGCATCCGCGAGATCCGCTCGCGCGACCGCGGACAGGGCACCGCTGCCGAACGCGGACTCCACACCATGGTCGGCCCACATCAGGAGACCGCCGAAGAGTTCGGCGTAGAGGCCGTTGCGCAGGATCGTCCACGGCAATCCGCTCGCCCGCACCAGGCGTTCGGTCGCACGGTGCGCGAGCGCGAAACCGAGATGGTCGCCGGCACCGGTCAGGCTCGTGTAGACGACGTGGTGGACGCCGTCCCGGACGGCGGCGTCCAGGACTGCCGCATGCCGCCGGGTGACCTGGTCGTCCTCGGCATAACCGGCCGAGATCAGCACCAGGGTGGACACACCGGCGAGATCGAGGCTCACGTGGTCGTCGAAGTCGAGACGCCGCATCCCCTCGCCGGGGGTGCGGCTGCCACCCGTCGCGATGACGCCGTGGGCGCGCAGGGCCGCAAGAGTGGCCGAGCCGAGTTTCCCGTTTGCTCCGGTCACCAAGATCATGTCAATCGCAGTCTTCCGTCGTGGTTCTCATCGGTAACTACGCTTGATCCTCGACCGCACAACCACCGGCCACAAGAAGGCAGTTCGATGTCACTCACGCACACGGGGGTAACCACCGACCCCGCCGACCTCGCCCCCTGCGGACGCGAGGACCATCCCGACTGCGGCATCCGTGACGTCCTGGACCGCATCGGGGACAAGTGGTCGGTGCTCGTGATCGTCGAACTCGCGGGCGGGCCGCGCCGGTTCCGTGAACTGCAGCGCGCCATCGACGGCATCTCCCAGCGCATGCTCACCCTCACCGTGCGCAGGCTCGAACGCGACGGCCTCGTGCTGCGCACCGTGTACCCGACCGTCCCGGCTCAGGTCGACTACCGTCTGACGGAGACAGGGACCGGCCTGACCCATTTGGTCAAGGCTCTCGCCGACTGGTCCCTTGCCCATCGCACCGTCATCGCCGAGGCACGGCGTGCGTACGACCGGACCCACCCCGACCACGACATCCGCTGACGAGAACCGTCACCGCCCCCTACCGGACACAGCTGTGGGCTCAGCAGTGACGCACCCACAGCTAGGCCCGCTCAGAAGCCCCCACGACCTGTCGCACCTCAACCGACTCCAGCTGCTCGGCCGTACGCTGAGCAGTCCCCCGAGCCCACCGCCCACTGCTCACCAGCCCGAGGACAAGTACGGCCACCCCGCACGCCGTGAGAATCCACCATCCGGGCCGGGCGGCCGACACGAACGTGTCCTTGTACGACGACGAGCCGACCCCGGAAGCGAGTACGGCTCCCACGATCGCCACGCCCAGCGTCTGCCCCAGCTGCCTGCTCGTGGAGGCGACAGCGGCCGCGACCCCGGCCTGAGCCCTCGGCATGCCCGACACCGCCGTGTTCGTGATCGGCGCGTTCACGAACCCGAAGCCGACACCGAACAGCACGTACCCCAGGAACAGGGTGGTGTCGGACGTCTCGCCCTCGAACGCCGCGAACAGCACCGCACTCGCCGTCATCGCGCACCCGGCGATCAGCAACGGCACCCGCGGCCCCCGGCTCCCGACCAGCCGCCCGGACAGCGGCGCGCACAGGAAGGTCGGCACGGCCATCGGCAGCATCCACAGGCCCGCGTGCCGGGCGTCGAGACCCCGCACGTTCTGCAGGTACAGCGTGGAAAGGAACAGGAACCCGCCCAGCGCCGCGAACGCGCTGATCGCTATCGCGGTCGCCCCACTGAACGGCGCGGAGCGGAAGAAGCGCAGGTCGATGAGCGGTTCGTCGCGCCGAGGCTCGTACCAGAGCAGCCCCAGCAGGGCGGCGCACGCCACCATGCCGAAGGGAAGAACGGCGTCCGGCCCTGCGTCCGGCGCCTCGATGATCGCGTAGGTCAGCGAGCCGAACAGGGCGATGACCAGCACCTGGCCGACCGGGTCGGGGCGGCGGGCCCTGGGCGCCCGGGACTCGGGGACGAAGCGCAGGGTGAGCAGCAGGGCCGCGAGGCCGACCGGGAGGTTGATCCAGAAGATCGACCGCCAGCCGACCGACTCCACCAGCAGGCCGCCGACCAGCGGTCCGGCCGCCATGGAGATGCCGACCACCGCGCCCCAGACACCGATCGCGCGGGCCCGCTCACGCGAGTCGGTGAAGGTGTTGGTGATGATCGACATGGCGACCGGGTTGAGCATCGAGCCGCCGACCGCCTGCACCATGCGGAAGACGACCAGCAGATCCAGATCGGGCGCGAGCGAGCACAGGAGCGAGCCGATCGAGAAGACGACCAGGCCTGCCATGAAGACCTTCTTGCGGCCTATGCGGTCGGCCGTCGAGCCCGCCAGCATCAGCAGCGAGGCCAGCACCAGCGTGTACGCGTCGATCGTCCACTGCAGGCCGGAGGTGGTGGCGTGCAGATCGCGCTGCATCGAGGGCAGCGCGACGTTCAGCACGGTGTTGTCGAGGCTCACGATGAGCAGACTCATGCAGCAGATCGCGAGCACGAGCAGGCGTCTGCGGTGGCTCAGCTCGGGCATGCGCTCCATCCTACGCCGATTTCAATAGTGTGTCTAACTAACGACTATGCCATTATCGTGGCAGCCGCAAGCCGAGTACGCCAAGCCCCACCAGCCCCGCCGCCTGCACCGCCAGCACCACCGCGAGGGCGACCCGCATGCCGAGGCCCGGGACGAGGGACAGGAACAGCGAGCCGAGCGTGGCCACGCCGACGGCCAGGCAGGACTGCTGGAGCGTGGCCGCCAGACCGCTGCCCGTGCCCGCCAGCCGCGCGGGGACCGCGGCCAGCAGGTTCCGGAAGTAGAGGGGCAGCTCCAGGCCCTGGCCCACACCGCACAGGGCGAGTCCCGGCGCCAGGGCGAGCGGGCTCAGATCCGGCCACGGGCCGAACAGCACGGTCGCCGTCACCGTCGCCAGCCCCGCGAGGTGCACCGCCGCGGCCAGCGTCACCGCCCGCCCGCCGAGCCGTCGTACGGCATACGGCGCCAGCATCGACGCCGCGAACTGCGCCACCCCCATCGGCACCAGCGTCAGCCCGGCCGCGAGCGCGCCGTAGCCCAGGCCCTGTTGCACGGTGACCGCGCTCACGAACATCCAGCCCGCGAAGCCGACGAACACCGGCAGGCCCAGCAGCAGGCCCCGGCGGACCTCGGTGGCGGCCAGCAGGGACGGCGGCAGGAGCGGGCCCCCGCCGGTCCGCTCGCCGTGCCGCTCCACCGCGTGGAAGGCGAGCGCGAGCGGCGGGGCCGCGCACAGCAGCAGCACCGACCACAGCGGCCAGCCCGCCGCCCGGCCCTCGGTCAGCGGCAGCAGCAGGGCCGTCAGCGTCGCCGCCAGCAGGGCCGTACCGGCCAGGTCGCCGCGCGCGGGCCGCTCGGCCCGGCTGTCCGGCACCGACCGCAGCGCGAGGCCGAGTGCGGCCACCGCGACCGGCACGTTCACCAGGAACACCGCGCGCCAGCCGGTGCCCGCCAGGTCGGCGGCGACCAGCACCCCGCCCAGCACCTGCCCGAGCACGACGGAGACGCCGCCGACCGAGCCGTACAGGGCGACCGCACGGGCTCGCCGCTCGCCGCTCGTCGTGGCGTGGAGGGTGGCCAGCACCTGCGGCAGCAGCGCCGCCGACGCGGCACCCTGCGCCATCCGCGCACCCACCAGCCACCAGGCACCGGGCGCGAGCCCGCAGGCCAGCGAGGTCAGCCCGAAACCGGCCACGCCCCACAGGAACAGCCGCCGCCGGCCGTAGGTGTCGCCGAGCCGCCCGCCGAGGACGAGGAGCACGGCGTACGCGACGGCGTAGCCCGCCACCACCATCTCCAGGGTCGCCGGGGGAGCGTGCAGATCGCGCTCGATCGTCGGCAGGGCCACGTTGACGACGAAGAAGTCGATCATCGGCAGGGCCGTGCCGAGCAGGAGGGTGAGCAGGCCCAGGGGGGTGAGGGCCTCCCGGGGCGGGGCCTTCGAGGTCACGGATGCTGTCGTCGCGGTCATGCCCACGACCCTGCGGCAGCTCCCAGCCGAGTACCAGGCGGTGCTCATCCAGGTACCGGCACCAACTGGAACCGGGGTACGACGGGACGGCACCCTTGGTGCCATGACCATCGCAGCGCCGGAGCAGAAGAAGGAGCAGTACGGGGACCGGCCGACGCAGCAGGACCGGGACCGGCCACGGGAGCAGCACATCCGCCGGCGCGAGCTGGCCGCCTTTCTGCGCAGCCGCCGCGAGCGCGTCACCCCCGAGCAGGTGGGCCTGCCACGCGGCCCGCGCCGCCGTACGCCGGGCCTGCGCCGGGAGGAGGTCGCCCACCTCTCCGCGGTCGGCGTCACCTGGTACACCTGGATCGAGCAGGCCCGGGCCACCCACGTCTCCGCCCAGGTGCTGGACGCGGTCGCCCGCGCGCTGCTGATGGACCCGGCCGAGCGCGCCCACCTCTTCGCGCTCGCCGGGACCGCCGACCCGCGCACCGAGGCCGAGTGCACGGTCGCCTCGACGTCGGCGCTGAAGATCGTCGAGCGCCTGGCGCCCTACCCGGCCTCGCTGCAGAACGCCCGCTACGACATCCTCGCCGCCAACCGTCCCTTCGCCCAGGTCTTCGGCGACCCCGCCGAGCTGCCCCCGGCCGAGCGCAACTGCCTGTGGCTGCTGACCACCAGCGAGCGCTGGAAGCGGGACTTCCTGGACCGGGACGAGATGCTGCGGGACCTGATCGCCAAGTACCGGGCGGCCATGGCCGAGCATGTCGCCGAGCCGGCCTGGAAGGAGCGGCTGAACCGGCTGCTGGAGGTCTCCGAGGAGTTCCGCGGGCTGTGGGAGCGGCACGAGGTCGCGCCGATGTCCCCGCACGTCAAGCGCTACCTTCACCCGGCGGCCGGCCTCATCCGCCTGGAGCACCGCACCATGTGGCTGGCCCCCCAGGCACCGGCCCAGCGGGTGGTCGCCTACGTCCCCGCCGACGAGGACAGCGAGGAGCGTCTTGAGCGGCTGGCGGGACTGTCCGAGGGGTGAGGGACAATGGTTCCTTGCCTCCCGTCGTACATCCGTCCCGGAGTCGTCTGATGACCCACCCGCTCTCCATCGGCCCGCACGCCGTCACGCCGCCCGTCGTGCTCGCACCCATGGCGGGGATCACCAACGCGCCCTTCCGCACCCTGTGCAGGGAGTTCAGCGGCGGCAAGGGGCTGTTCGTCAGCGAGATGATCACGACCCGGGCGCTGGTGGAGCGCAACGAGAAGACCATGCAGCTGATCCACTTCGACGCGACCGAGAAGCCGCGCTCGATCCAGCTGTACGGCGTCGACCCGGCGACCGTCGGCAAGGCCGTCCGCATGATCGCGGAGGAGGACCTGGCCGACCACATCGACCTGAACTTCGGCTGCCCGGTCCCGAAGGTGACGAGGAAGGGCGGCGGCTCGGCCCTGCCCTACAAGCGGAACCTGCTGCGGGCGATCCTGCGCGAGGCGGTCTCCGGCGCCGGCGACCTCCCGGTGACGATGAAGATGCGCAAGGGCATCGACGACGACCACATCACCTACCTCGACGCCGGCCGCATCGCCGTCGAGGAGGGCGTCACGGCCATCGCGCTGCACGGCCGTACGGCCGCCCAGCACTACGGCGGCACCGCCGACTGGGACGCCATCGCCCGCCTCAAGGAGCACGTGCCGGAGATCCCGGTGCTCGGCAACGGCGACATATGGTCGGCCGAGGACGCGCTGCGGATGGTGCGGGAGACCGGTTGCGACGGGGTGGTCGTGGGGCGAGGGTGCCTCGGCCGGCCGTGGCTGTTCGCAGATCTGGTGGCCGCCTTCGAGGGACGTACGCAAGCCCGCGCCGGAGGCACTGATGGACACAGTGCGCGGCCGACGCTCCGCGAGGTGGCCGACATCATGGTCCGGCACGCCACCCTCCTCGGCGAGTGGATCGGTGACGAGTCCCGGGGTGTCATCGACTTCCGCAAGCACGTCGCCTGGTACCTGAAGGGCTTCGCGGTCGGCTCCGAGATGCGCAAGCGGCTCGCCATCACCTCTTCGCTGGAGGAGCTGCGGGCGGGACTGGACGAGCTGGACCTCGACCAGTCCTGGCCGCTCGGCGCGGACGGCCCGCGCGGCCGTACGTCCGGCAACAACCGGGTGGTGCTGCCGGACGGCTGGCTGAAGGACCCGTACGACTGCGCGGGCGTCGGCGAGGACGCGGAACTGGACACCTCCGGAGGCTGACTCCGGGGGCTGATCAGCCCTTCTTCGGGTGCGGAGTCGAGCCGTACGCCGTCAGGAAGCGGTCGCGGAACGCGCTCATCTTCCAGACCGGCGCGTTGTGGGCGGGACGGAGGCCGTCCGTCCAGCCCCACCCGGCGATCTTGTCGAGGACCTTCGGGTCCTTGGCGACGATGGAGACCGGTACGTCACGGCTGGCGTGGTTGCCGCTGACGCGGGCGATCGGCTGGTGGTCGCCGAGGAAGACGAGCACGGTGTCGTCACTGCCGTAGCGCTCCAGCCACTGGGTCAGGGCGGTCACCGAGTACTGGATCGACTTGCCGTACTCCTGGCGGGACTTGGTGGTGTCGGCGATGACGTCGGCCGGCTGGTTGCCCGCCGCCTGGATGCCCTTGAAGACCGAGCCGTCGCCCAGCTGGTCCCAGCCGACCATCTTCGGGATCGGCGCCCAGGGCTGGTGGCTGGAGGTCAGGATGAGCAGCGACATCCGCGCCTTGCCGTCGGCGGGCTTCTTGCTGTGCACCCGGTCCTGGTACTGCTGGAGCGCGTACTGGTCCGGCATGGTCGACCAGCTGAACTTGGGTCCCTTGTAGCCGAGCTGGAAGGCGTTGTAGACCTTGTCCAGGCCGTACCACTTCTGCTCCGGCCAGCCCTTCTGTACGCCCGGCATGACGCCGACCGTGTCGAAGGCGCCGGTCTTCTTGAACGCCTCGGTCAGGCTGAGGTGGTCGCTCGCCATGACGGTGCGGTAGCGCTGCTGGTTGCTGATCCACAGCCCCGACATGGTGGTGGAGTGGCCGAGCCAGCTGCTGCCGCCGTAGGTCGCCGAGGTCAGCCAGCCGCTCTTGGCGTGGTAGCCCGCCTTGGCGAGGGCCCTGGTGCGCGCGTCGAGCGTGCTGTCGACGCCGGGCGCCATGATCGGGTCCTCGACGGCACTGCGGCCGTAGCTCTCGATGAACGTGAAGATCATGTCCTTGCCGCGCAGGGCGGGGACCAGTTGGTTGCCCGGGGTGTTCCCGAACGCGTCCACCTTGGCCACCTTCTCGAACTCCGCCTCGTCCCGGAGGGTGTTCCGGGCCTGCCGGACCTGCCACTTCAGCGCGGTGGCGGTGCGGTCGGCGGCGATCGGCACGCCGGATACCTGCAGGCCGAGGGAGGAGCAGGTGATCCAGACGACTCCGGCGATCAGGGTGCCCCGGGTCGCGGTGCCGGTGTGCCGGGCGAGCACGTTGCCCAGCCGGACGGTCGACAGCGCCAGCAGCACGAACAGCAGCAGAACGAGGGCGATGACACCGGCTGTGGCGGCGAGGGTGGCCGTACGGCCCAACGAGTCCTCCAGATACGACTCGGCGTCGCCGAGCAGGCTCCAGTCGAGGACGGGGTTGAAGCCGCGGCCGAGGTACTGGTTGAAGCCCATGTCGAGCAGGTTCAGCACGGTCATGGCGGCCAGCGCGACTCCGGACACCGCGGCCAGCACGATCCGCGGCCGGCGCGGCAGCGCCAGCATCACCGCGGCCCCGATGACCGCTTCCCCCGGTATCCGCAGGAACTTCGCGGGCCCGATCCCGACGACGGAGTTCGGCAGCACGAGCGCGGCGACGACGAGGGCGGCGGCGAGCACGGTGACGGTGACGGAGAGGGCCTGGGCGGCGGCCGGGTGGGCTTCCCGCCAGCGGAGGGTGCGGGAGGACCAGGCGGTCCAGGCGCGACGGGCGGGACGAGAGGCGGCGGGGGCGGCGGGTTCCTCGGGGGTGGCCTGCTCGGCGACGGTCTCGGCGGGGGTGGCTTGCTCGGCGACGGTCTCGGTGGTGGTCTGCTCGGTGGTGGCTTCCTTGGTGGCGGTCTCGGCGGGGGTGGCCTGTTCAGGGGCGGCTTGCTCGGTGGCGGTTCGCCCCGTGATGTCTGCTTCGGCTGCGGCTTTCGCGGAGGGTGTGGTTTCGGCTGGGCCTTCCGGCGCGGCCTCGGTGAGCCCCTGGGCGGTGTCTTCAGCCTCGGCTTCCGGAGCTGCCGTGGTGTCTGATCGAGCGGGTCCCGCGATGGCTCCCTCGGCTGTGGAGCCGGCGACCTCGGCCGTAGCCGTGGCCTCTTCGGGGCCGTCTTCCCCGGCCTCCGCGGAGCCCACGGCTTGCGGGGCCGGTGTCCTCTCCTCGTCCCGTTCCTCGTCCCGTTCGTCGAGGACGGCCTCGGCTCCCCCGGCCGTACCCGGTGACTGGTGCGTGCTCGTGTGCTGAGGCAACCCGGAGGTCCTTCCGTGCGAGACCCGTGACGGAGTCGGCGGGCCACGCTGGGGAAACTGGGCAGGGCCGGAGAAACCCCGGCCCGCCTGGCCCGCCGACATCCCGTACGGCTCACCCGAGTGCGCTGTTCACGCACCTCGGCAAACACCGGGCAAACGCCTCGTCAAGCCTCTCGCCGGTGACGCTCAGCCCGGTTCGGACGAGGCGACGAGACAAGCCCTGACGTCGAGAACGGCGAGTTCGGGGTCGGCGCCGACAGCACGGAAGAGCCGGGGTGCCGCCGGGCCTTCCGGGGCGGCCGCACGCATCGCGTCCAGCGCGGCACGGTTCCGCCACAGGGTCTGGATACGCCAGCGTCCGTCGCGTCCGCTCAGCAACTCGGTGCGCAGCAGCCCCTCGGGCAGCGGGCCGGCGACAAGCTCACGGTAGGCCGTGACCAGCTCTCCTTCCCGATCGGGCGGGACGATGGCGCTGACCTCGGTCAATACCTGTCCGGCCATGACCCTCCTCTCCTTCCCGCTCTCGCCCTCACGCTACGCGCCACCGACCGCCGTGAGCAGCGCGAGCGGCGCCGCCGCCGAGCGGGACTCGCGGACGCACGCGTGCGGGTAGGGGACCGGCTCCGGGTGCGTGTCACGGCCGTAGCCCGCCAGCACCTCCGGCAGCCGGTGGCCGGCCGTCGTCGCCGCGTCGACCAGGGCGTGCGCCGCCGTACGGGCCTCGTCGTGCAGGCCGTAGCGGGCCAGGCCCAGGGTGATCAGCGCGTTGTCGTGCGGCCAGACCGAGCCGCGGTGGTAGGAGAGGGGGTGGTACGCCGGCTGGCCGGAGGCGAGGGTGCGTACGCCCCAGCCGGAGAAGAAGTCCGGTTCCAGCAGCCGTCGTCCGACCACCTCGCCGTACTCCTTGTCCAGCAGCCCCGACCACAGCAGATGCCCGGCGTCGGACGCCAGCGCGTCGACCTGGCGGCCCTGCCCGTCCAGGGCGAGCGCGGGAAAGGAGCGCTCCGGCATCCAGAAGTCCCGCTGGAAGCGGTCGCGCAGGTCGGCCGCCGCCTGTTCCAGCAGGGCGGCGTACGTCTCGTCGGCCCACGCCGTGCGCGCCACCGACGCCGTGCGGCGCAGCGCGTCGTACGCATAGCCCTGGGCGCCGGCCGCCATCACCGCGCCGGTGGGCCGGGTGCCGTCGGACCAGCAGATGGCGCCGGGGGAGTCCTTCCAGTTCTGGTTGGCGAGGCCGCCCTTGTCGGCGCGGTAGACGAGATAGCCGCGCGAGGTCAGCCCGCCGTGGTCCAGCATCCAGCCGATCGCCGCGCGGGCGTGCGGTTCAAGACGGCGGGCGAGGACGGCGTCGCCGGTCTGCTCGACGTACGCGCCGAGCAGGATCAGGAACAGCGGGGTCGCGTCGACCGAGCCGTAGTAGCGCCGGAACGGCACCTGGCCGAAGTGTGCCAGCTCGCCGTGCCGCACCTCGTGCACGATCTTGCCGGGCTGGGCGACCGAGGACGTTCCGTTCCCGGTGGCCTGGGTGGCGGCCAGTGCGGGGAGTACGGCCGCGGCCAGCTGAGGGCGGTACGGCAGCGCGAACAGGGCCGTGAGCAGGGCGTCCCGGCCGAGCAGGGTGAGGAACCAGGGGGCGCCGGCGGCCGGTACGCGCAGCTCCTCGCCGTCCGGTCCGGCCGCCGCCACCTGGAGCGCGGCCAGGTCGGCCAGGCCCCGGGCGCAGGCCGCCGCCAGCTCGGGCCAGCCGGTCGGGAAGGCCACGCCCTCCACGAACCTGCCCTCCAGCGCGAGGAGTTGTTCGTTCACCGAGGCGGGCGAGCGCGGCACGCGCAGGGCGCGTTTGTCCCCGTGCGGGCGGGCCATCACGCGCAGCACCAGCTCGGTCGTGCCGTGGGGTTCCAGATCCAGGGTCCACACCAGGCGGCGGGCGCCGGTGCCGGTCTCCTCGACGGCCTCGGGGGCGGGGTCGGCCGTGATGGTCGTACAGGACCGCCAATCGGCGCGCCGGTAGGAGAACTCGATGCCGTCGTCCAGGACCTGGCGGGAGCGTACGGCGCCGGCCTTGACGTAGGTGCGGTGGTCGGAGCGGAGTTCGAACTGGTCGGTGAAGTCGGCGTCGGCCGTGATGGCGAGCCGGACGGTGGTGGGCACCGGGCGGTTGCTGGTCACCCGCAGGGACTCGACGAACGAGCTGTCGCCGACGGCCTGTTCCCGGAAGAGGGTGTGTGCGGGCGGCTCCTGCCGGCCGCCGCGCGGCACCAGCACACAGCGGGCCGCGTCGCCGTCCGTGACCGGGGTGAGCACCTCGGGCACCGCGCCGTCGACGGTGAGCTGCCAGCGGCTGAGGTGCCGGGCGTCGCGTACGAATAACCCGTCCGGGGAGCTGCCCCGCCGCACCCCGCTGATGTCGCCCAGGTCGCCCACGGCGGCGAACGTCGCCCCGTGCACGAGCAGATGATGCCGGTCCGTCATCCCCGGTCCCCTCCCTTGTCACTCGTGTCGAACGCGCCCGTGGCCGTGGGGGACACGGTGTGCCCGGGGCGTTCATGAAGCAGATCCAGTGCAAGCGCGGCCGTCCAGCCGAAGCCGGTCGCGCCGCAGGCCTCCCCGGTGTACGGGTCGACGTACTCGGCGAAGCCGGTGGCGTCGGCGAGGCTCAGCACCGCCTCCCGCAGCGCGTCGGCCCGCTGTCGCTCGCCGTGCGCGCGCAGCCCCCGTTCCAGCAGCCAGCTCGTGTTGAACCACGCGGGGCCCCGCCAGTACCGGTGCGGGTCGAAGGCCTCGCCGAGGAGGTCGTAGCTCGGGACCATCGCCGTGGACTCGCCCAGCCCGAAGTGCGGGCCGCACAGCGTGCGGACGAGGGCGGCGGCGACCGGGCGGGGCAGTCCCGGCAGCACCAGCGGGACCAGGCCGGAGACACTCCGCTCGGGGATCAGCTCCCCGCCCCGCAGATCCCGGCACAGGAACATCCCGCTCGCCGCGTCCCACAGCCGCTTCACCAGGGCCGCCGTCAGCCGCTCGGCGCGCGCGTGGCGCGCGGTACCGGCCGCGCCCAGCTCCGCGGCGATCCGCGCCAGCGCGTGCTCGGACGCGATCAGCAGCGCGTTGAACGCCGGGTCCTCGACGGCGAACTCCCCGTCCCCGTCGGCATAGGAACGGTCCCGGTAGTCCGTGGCCAGCCGCACGTACCGCCCGTAGTCCAGGTCCGTCGGCCGGTCCTCGGGGGCGCCGTGGTCGAGGTCGGCGCGGCGGAAGGAGCGGGCCGGGGCGGGCGTGACGCGGGAGAGCGGGGCGTCCCAGCAGGGGCTGTTGTCCATACCCTGTTCCCAGGGGTGCATCACGGACACCAGGCCGCCCCCGCCCAGGTCCCGGCGGTGCAGCAGATACCGGTGCCAGGCGGCCAGCCGCGGATACACCCCGGCGAGGAAGCCGCGGGCCTGCGAAAGACCCGGGTCGGCGCAGTGCACCAGCCAGGCGGCCAGGGCGTGCACCGGTGGCTGCACGATGCCGGACGTCTGTACGGTGCGCGGGGCGCCCGCAGCGCGCCCCGCGGTCGAGGAACGCCAGAAGTCGGGGCTCGGGAAGTACGCATCGAGCGGTACGGAGGGGTTGAAGACGATGTGCGGGATGCGCCCGTCGCCCCACTGGGCCGCCAGCAGCGTCTCCAGCTCCGTCTGCGCGCGCAGCGGCGAGAGATGCCTGAGGCCGATCGCGATGAACGCCGAGTCCCAGGACCACTGGTGCGGATACAGGCTCCGGGAGGGGACCGTCGAGCTGCCCGTCCAGTTGGCGTCGAGCACCTGTGCGGCCCTGACGTGCAGCGACGGCGCCGAAGCCGGCGGATCGTATGCGATCTCCCTCTCCGGGAGACGGGCGGTGAGCTGGGCAGTGCGATCCACTCGGGACTCCCCGAAGACGTCCGGCCGACCGGGTTTGGCTGTGGCTACCTTAGAGTTACGTCTACTTAACACGCAAAACCCAATATGTAATGCAGGCTTGGGAAACACAAGGGGGTGCGCATGACGGGACAGCCCGGCAGGACCGGACGCAGCGGAAGCCAGACGAGCGCCGGCGATCTGCTCGAACTCGTGCGCAGCGGGCGCGCCGTCACGCGCGGCGCGCTCCAGCAGGCCACCGGGCTGTCCCGGGCCACCGTCGGCCAGCGCCTGGACCGGCTGTTCCGGGCCGGCTGGCTGCGCGAGGGCGCCGGCGGACCGGTCGGCTCCCCGCTCGGCGGCCGCCCCTCCATCACCCTGGAGTTCGACGACTCCCACGCCGTGGTCCTCGCCGCCGACCTGGACACCCGGCACGCCCGGGCGGCCGTCCTGACCCTGACCGGCGAGATCCTCGCCGAGCACTCGGGGACCCTCGTCATCGAGGACGGGCCGGAGGCGGTCCTCGGCGAACTCGGCCGCTGGTTCGCCGAGTTGCTCACCAAGGCCGGGCACCGGGCGGAGGAGGTCTGCGGGATCGGGCTCGCGGTGCCGGGACCGGTCGACAGCGCGACGGGCCGGGTGGTCCAGCCGCCGATCATGCCGGGCTGGGACGGCTACGACATACGAGGCCGCCTCTCCCGCGCCTTCACCGAGCACACGAGCGCCCCCGCGGTCCCGGTCCTGGTGGACAACGACGCCAACCTCATGGCCTACGGCGAACAGCGCACCGGACACCCCGACTGCTCGGCCTTCGTGCTGGTCAAGGTGTCCACGGGCATCGGCGCCGGGGTCGTGGTCGACGGCTCGATCTACCGGGGGATCGACGGCGGTGCCGGCGACATCGGGCACATCCGGGTGGACGCCCAGGCGCTGTGCCGGTGCGGCTCGTACGGCTGCCTCGCCGCCGTCGCCAGCGGTGGCGCCGTGGCCCGGCGGCTCGCGGAGGCCGGGGTGCCGGCCGCCTCCGGCTCGGACGTACGGGACCTGCTGGCCGCCGGGCACCCGGAGGCGGCCGCGCTGGCCCGGGAGGCCGGGCGCCGGGTCGGCGACGTGCTGGCGACGGTCGTGACCCTGCTCAACCCCGGCGTGCTGATGATCGCGGGCGACCTGGCCGGAACGCCCTTCCTCACCGGGGTCCGCGAGCTGCTCTACCAGCGGGCGCTGCCCCGCTCGACGGCCCACCTGGACGTCGTGACCTCGCGGCTGGGGGAGCGGGCGGCACTGATCGGCGCGGGGGCGCTGGTCGTGGAGCACCTGTATGCGCCGGAGCGGGTCGAGGAGCGGCTGGTGGCGCTCGGGGTGTGACGGGCGGGTTTCTGTCCCGAGGCAGGTCCGAGGCAGGTCCGAGGCAGGTCCGAGGCAGGTCCGAGGTAGGTCCGAGGCACGTCCGCATGGTGAAATCCGGTCCTCTGTGAAAGCGTGATTCTCGCCACCCTTGATAAGGGCTGCGCTCAGATGAGCAGATCTTGCGCGGCTGCACTTTTCCAAGGGGTGGCACTCGGTGCCACCCCTTGATCGTTCATCGATCGAAATCAGACGTGCCGTGACCCGCTCATCTGAGCGGAAAACTGCACCTGTGGGCATTGGTGCGTTCAAGAAGTGAAAACATCAGCCTGTCGCCGCTTGCCAAGCTTTGACTTTCGATCCGCTGGCGGACGAGTGGTTACAGGCGCATGACGGGCAAGTGGACGTACCCAGGAGCCTTCGATCTGGGTATGTTCCTCGCCGTCAGGGCAGCCACCGCGGCCTCAAGGAGTCGAGACCCGTGTCGGAAAACAAAGAACCCCACGTAGCGAAGTTCGTTTACGACTTCACCGAGGGCAACAAGGACCTCAAGGACCTCCTGGGCGGCAAGGGCGCCAACCTCGCCGAGATGACCAACCTCGGTCTCCCGGTCCCTCCCGGCTTCACCATCACCACGGAGGCCTGCAAGGTCTACCTGGAGAGCGGCGAGGAGCCCGTGGCACTGCGTGACGAGGTGAGTGCGCACCTCGACGCCCTCGAGCAGAAGATGGGCAAGAAGCTCGGCCAGGCCGACAACCCGCTGCTGGTCTCCGTCCGTTCCGGCGCGAAGTTCTCCATGCCCGGCATGATGGACACCGTCCTGAACATCGGCCTCTCCGACAAGTCGGTGCAGGGCCTGGCCAAGCAGGCCGGCGACGACCGGTTCGCCTGGGACTCCTACCGCCGCCTCATCCAGATGTTCGGCAAGACCGTCCTCGGCGTCGACGGCGAGCTGTTCGAGGAGGCGCTCGACGCGGCCAAGGCGGCCAAGAAGGTCACCGTCGACACGGACCTCGAAGCGGCCGACCTGAAGAAGCTGGTCACCAAGTTCAAGAAGATCGTCAAGACCGAGGCCGGCCGGGACTTCCCGCAGGACCCGCGCGAGCAGATGGACCTCGCCATCAAGGCGGTCTTCGACTCCTGGAACGGCGACCGCGCCAAGCTCTACCGCCGCCAGGAGCGCATCCCGCACGACCTGGGCACGGCCGTCAACGTCTGCTCGATGGTCTTCGGCAACCTGGGCCCCGACTCCGGCACCGGCGTCGCCTTCACCCGCGACCCCGCCTCCGGCCACCAGGGCGTCTACGGCGACTACCTCCAGAACGCCCAGGGCGAGGACGTGGTCGCGGGCATCCGCAACACGGTCCCGCTCGCGGAGCTGGAGTCGATCGACAAGAAGTCGTACGACCAGCTGATGCAGATCATGGAGACCCTGGAGAACCACTACAAGGATCTCTGCGACATCGAGTTCACCATCGAGCGCGGCCAGCTCTGGATGCTCCAGACCCGTGTCGGCAAGCGCACGGCGGGCGCGGCCTTCCGCATCGCCACCCAGCTGGTCGACCAGGGCCTGATCGACGAGACCGAGGCGCTCCAGCGCGTCAGCGGCGCCCAGCTGGCGCAGCTGATGTTCCCGCGCTTCGACGAGGACGCGAAGGTCGAGAAGGTCGGCCGGGGCATCGCGGCCTCGCCGGGCGCGGCGGTCGGCAAGGCCGTCTTCGACTCGTACACCGCGGTGAAGTGGTCCCGCTCGGGCGAGAAGGTCATCCTGGTCCGCCGGGAGACCAACCCTGACGACCTGGACGGCATGATCGCGGCCGAGGGCATCCTGACCTCGCGCGGCGGCAAGACCTCCCACGCGGCGGTCGTCGCACGCGGCATGGGCAAGACCTGTGTCTGCGGCGCGGAGGAGCTGGAGGTCGACACCAAGCGCCGCCGGATGACGGTGCCGGGCGGTCACGTGGTCGAAGAAGGCGACGTCATCTCCATCGACGGTTCGAGCGGCAAGGTCTACCTGGGCGAGGTCCCGGTGGTCCCCTCCCCGGTGGTGGAGTACTTCGAGGGCCGTATGCACCCCGGTGCCGACGACGCGGACGAGCTGGTCGAGGCCGTGCACCGCATGATGGCCTTCGCCGACCGCAAGCGCCGCCTGCGGGTGCGCGCCAACGCGGACAACGCCGAGGACGCGCTGCGCGCCCGCCGCTTCGGCGCCCAGGGCATCGGCCTGTGCCGCACCGAGCACATGTTCCTCGGCGACCGCCGTGAGCTGGTCGAGCGCCTGATCCTGGCGGACACCGAGGCCGAGCGCGAGGAGGCCCTCAAGCAGCTCCTCCCGCTGCAGAAGAAGGACTTCGTCGAGCTGTTCGAGGCGATGGACGGCCTGCCGGTCACGGTCCGCCTCCTCGACCCGCCGCTGCACGAGTTCCTGCCCGACATCACCGAGCTGTCGGTCCGGGTCGCCCTGGCGGAGTCCCGCAAGGACGCCAACGAGAACGACCTGCGCCTGCTCCAGGCCGTCCACCGCCTGCACGAGCAGAACCCGATGCTGGGCCTGCGTGGCGTACGCCTCGGCCTGGTGATCCCCGGCCTCTTCACGATGCAGGTCCGGGCCATCGCCGAGGCCGTGGCCGAGCGCAAGAACGCCAAGGCCGACCCGCGCGCCGAGATCATGATCCCGCTCGTCGGCACCGTCCAGGAGCTGGAGATCGTCCGCGAGGAGGCCGACCAGGTCATCGCGGAGGTCCAGGCGGCCACCGGCACGCAGCTGAAGCTGGCGATCGGCACGATGATCGAGCTGCCGCGCGCCGCGCTGACGGCGGACCAGATCGCGGAGGCGGCGGAGTTCTTCAGCTTCGGCACGAACGACCTGACCCAGACGGTGTGGGGCTTCAGCCGTGACGACGTGGAGGCGTCCTTCTTCACCGCATACCTCGAGAAGGGCATCTTCGGAGTCTCCCCCTTCGAGACGATCGACAAGGACGGCGTCGGCTCCCTGGTGAAGGCGGCGGCCAAGGCGGGCCGTGCGACCCGCCCCGACCTGAAGCTCGGCGTCTGCGGCGAGCACGGCGGCGACCCCGAGTCGGTCCACTTCTTCCACGAGGTGGGTCTGGACTACGTCTCCTGCTCCCCGTTCCGCATCCCGGTCGCCCGCCTGGAGGCGGGCCGCGCGGCCACCCAGTCGGCGGGCAGCGACCACCGCTGAGCCGAGGGCGGCAGCACCGCCGCCCGCCCGGACCCCGGAGCCGTCGTCGGTCCCCGACCCTCAGACCGATCGACGGCGGCTCCGGCGCACGAAAGAGGAGGGGCGGCACCCTGTGCGGGGGTGCCGCCCCTTCGGCGTTCCCGGCTGTGCCCGGTGGGTCAGATGGTGCCCTCCGTGTTGACCGGGCCGACGTGGAAGGTGTGGGAACACGTCGTCCAGGGTGCGGGGACGAGGGTGGCGCTGTACGAGGCCGGCGGGTAGATCCTCAGGTAGGTGCCGGTGCGTAGGCAGGGGCCGCCGATCGGGCCGTTGGCGGTGCGGATGACCGCGGAGACGGAGTGTCCGGGGGCGAGTGGGACGGTGGCGTAGGACCGGCTGGTGCGGGTGGCGGCCGGGCCGATCTGCCGGTGCGCGGTGTCCAGGACGCTGATGCCCGGGTAGCCGCGCAGGCCGCACTCGCTGGTGCTGGTGTTGGTGAACCGGATGGACCAGTAGAGCGATCCGGCCGCGCCTTCCTTGCGGCCCATGGAGAGGTACAGGTCGTTCAGGCCGCAGGTGCGCGGACCGGCCGACGCCCGAGTCGTCGTGGTCGTCGTCGCCGTTGCCGTCGTTGCTGCCGTCGCGCTCCATGCGACGCCCGCTGTCGCGAGTGCCGCCGCGGTGGCGGTCAGTGCGGCGGCCAGGCCGCGCCGGGACAGGAATCGAGTATTCAGAAACATGGCGCATCCGCCTCCATCGGGCGAATGGGTTGATGTAGGTCGCTATGTTGGATGCGCCCTCGCCGGGAAAAGTTGTGCACCGGCCGGGAAAAGTCCCAGCCGGGGCTCACCAGCCCTCGACACCCTTCGCGAGACGCCGGTGCCACCAAGGCGCGGTCCGCGCGGCCAGCGGGTCGGGAAGGGTGAGGCGCAGGTAGCGGCGGTCCAGCGGGGTCACCGCGCGCCGCAACTCGGCCCGCGCCCGGGGAGGGAGCCGGGGCAGGATGTCCGCCAGCGCGTCCCGGGCCTGCCGTACGTCGACGAGGGCGCAGCCCGGGCAGCTGCGACAGTAGGACTCGCGGGGGTAGCGGGGGCGGCGTCCCGGCGGGTGGAGGAACGCCCGGTAGCGCCGCAGGGCGCTGTCGGTCGCGCCGCGCGGGTAGAAGCCGGGGGAGAGGCGCTCCGCGCGGTGGATGGCGAGG
The DNA here is from genome assembly GCF_001513965.1 of Streptomyces cellostaticus. Classification (GTDB taxonomy): domain Bacteria; phylum Actinomycetota; class Actinomycetes; order Streptomycetales; family Streptomycetaceae; genus Streptomyces; species Streptomyces cellostaticus. The sequence goes on from NZ_KQ948039.1 coordinate 51,222, forward strand.
CTCGTACGGCCGGACAAGCCGCGTATGCGGGCCGGAGGGGGCTCTTCCCAGATGCGGGGGCCGGGGGTCTTGCGGGCGCTGCGCAGAGCGCCTGGCCGGTTACGCGGCATCGGCCTTTCGGGGTGTGGTCATGAACTCCATGATGCCTGAGAGATCACTTGCCGTCACTGCTGTTACTGCCGTCACTGCCCGGCAGGGGCGGCACGCCGTCGTGGGAAGTGTCGGCCTCGCGCCTACGCTGGAGCGCCATGGGCTGGACAGCGCAGGACATCCCCGATCAGACCGGCCGCCTCGCCGTCGTCACCGGTGCCAACAGCGGGATCGGGTACGTCACCGCGCGGGAGCTGGCCCGCAAGGGGGCCCGGGTGGTGCTCGCCTGCCGGAGCGAGGTGCGCGGGCAGGACGCCGGGGACCGGATCGTGGCGGAGGTGCCGGGGGCCGAGGCCGAGGTGGAGCGGCTGGACCTCGGGGACCTGGCGTCCGTGCGGAGCTTCGCGGACCGGTTGCCGTACGAGCGGCTCGACCTGCTCGTCAACAACGCGGGCGTGATGGCGCCCCCGTACGGGACGACGGCGGACGGGTTCGAGACGCAGTTCGGGGTCAATCATCTGGGCCACTTCGCCCTCACCGGGTTGCTCCTGCCGAGGCTTCTGGTCACCCCGGGCGCCCGTATCGTGACCGTCTCCAGCGTCATGCACGCCCTCGCCGGCATCGACCTGCGCGATCTCAACAGCGAGCGGCGCTACCGGCGTTGGACCGCCTACGCCCGGTCCAAGACCGCCAATCTCCTCTTCACCCATGAGCTGGCGCGTCGACTGGCAGACCTCGACACCGACCTCGTCGCGGTCGCCGCACACCCCGGCTACGCCGCCACCAACCTCCAGACGGCCGGGCCGCGCGCCGAGGGGCGGCGGGGTGCCGAGCGGCTGATGGAGATCGGCAACCGTGTCCTCGCCCAGCCGGCGGAGGCGGGCGCCCTGCCCACGCTGTACGCGGCGACCGCGCCCGGAGTGCGGCCCGACTCCTTCTACGGGCCCTCCTTCGCGATGTGGCGGGGTGCGCCCGCGCCGTCCTGGCGGGCACCATGGACGCTCAACGACCAAGTGGCGACCAGGGTTTGGGACGCCTCGGTGCACCTGACCGGCGTGGACTACGGCGCTCTCCAGGTGTGACACACGGCCGCAACACCCCTTTCGTAATCCCGGCGCATGGTTGATCGTTGGGCCGTGCATCGATGGCGAATGTCAGGGGGCACATGATGACGAGCATCAGCCGCAGGACGCTGCTGGCAGCAGGCGCGGGCGCCGGACTGCTCACCGCATGCGGATCGAACACCGGGCGGGGCGGCGGGGGCGACGGCGGGGGCTCGGGGCCGAAGCTGTCGCAGTGGTACCACCAGTACGGCGAGACCGGCACCGAACAGGCCGTCCAGCGGTACGCCGCCGCCTACAAGAAGGCGCACGTCAGCGTGCAGTGGCGGCCGGGCAACTACGACCAGCAGACCGCCGCCGCCCTGCTCACCGGCTCCGGACCCGATGTCTTCGAGGTCAACGGGCCCACCCTCGACCAGATCCAGGGCGGTCAGGTCGTCGACCTCACCGAGCTGCTCGACGGGGTCAGGGACGACTTCAACCCGGCCGTGCTCACGCCCAAGACGTACGACGGGAAGATCTGGGGCATCCCCCAGGTCATCGACATGCAGCTCCTCTACTACCGCAAGAGCTTGCTGAAAGACGCGGGAGTCGAGCCGCCCACCACCCTGGACGCCCTGGTCGACGCTGCCAGGAAGCTCACCAGCAGCAAGGTCAAGGGCCTCTTCCTCGGCAATGACGGAGGAGCGGGTGTCCTCGGCGGGACACCCCTGTACGGGGCCGGACTGAGCCTCGTCACCGAGGACGGCAAGGTCGGCTTCGACGACCCCGCCGCCGCCCGCACCCTCGGCAAGCTGCACCGGCTCTACGCCGACAAGTCCCTCCTCCTCGGCGCCCCCACCGACTGGTCCGACCCCTCCGCCCTCCTCCAGGGCCTGACCGCCATGCAGTGGTCCGGGCTGTGGGCGCTGCCCCAGGTGCAGAAGGAACTCGGCGACGACTTCGGGGTGCTTCCCTTCCCGAAGGACGGCAGCGCGGGCCGGCCCTCCGTTCCCGTCGGTGCCTACGGTGCTGCCGTCAGCGCGCGCAGCAGGCACCCGGAGGCCGCCAAGGAGTACGTGAAGTGGCTGTGGGTCGAACGCACCGACCACCAGGAGGACTTCGCGCTCTCCTACGGCTTCCACATCCCGGCCCGGATCTCCCTCGCCGAGAAGGCCGCCAAGCTGAAGTCGGGCCCGGCCGCCGATGCCGTCCGGCTCAGCACCGAGCACGGCTATGCCCAGCCACTGCTGTGGACCCCGGCCGGGCAGAGCGCCTACCAGGACGCGCTCAGCCGGATCATCAAGAGCGGTGCCAGTGCGGACCGTGAGCTGCGGGCCGTCGTACGGAAGGTGTCGGCCGAGCTCGACCGTGTGAAGAAGAAGTCGTGAGCAGGCGCAACGCCCTCTGGTTCTGGGTCTTCGTCGGGCCCTTCGCCCTCGGACTCGCCCTGTTCACGTACGTTCCGCTGGTGTGGAGCGTGGCGCTCAGCTTCTTCGACGCCCACAACACCGTCACGCCCACGCACTTCGTCGGGCTGGACAACTACACGGCGATGCTGAAGGACGACGCGTTCGTCGACAGCCTGAAGACCTTCCTCGTCTTCACCGCGTTCATCGTGCCCGCCACCTACGTGTTCTCCCTGTCCCTCGCTCTGATGGTCAACCGCCTCAAGCGCGCCCGGGCCTTCTTCCGGTCCGTGTTCTTCCTGCCCGCCGCGTGCAGTTACGTCGTCGCGGCGCTCATCTGGAAGATGTCCCTGTTCAACGGGGTGCGGTTCGGGCTCGCGAACACCGTGTTGGGATGGTTCGGCGGCGATCCCGTCGCCTGGCTGTCCACCACCGACCCGCCCTGGTACTGGCTGGTCATCGTCACCGTACGGCTGTGGCTCCAGGCCGGCTTCTACATGATCCTGTTCCTCGCCGGGCTCCAGCGGATCGACCCGGTGCTGTACGAGGCGGCCGCCGTGGACGGGGCCCGGCCCGGCTGGACCGTGCTGCGGCACATCACCCTGCCCCAGCTGCGGGCCACCTCGGTCGCGGTGGTGCTGCTGCTCGTCATCAACGCCTTCCAGGCCTTCGACGAGTTCTACAACCTGCTGTCCGATGCCAGGGGGTATCCGCCGTACGCCCGGCCGCCGCTGGTCTACCTCTACTACACGGCCCTCGGGCAGGGGCAGAACCTGGGGCTCGGCAGTGCGGGGGCGGTGATCCTCGCGCTGGTCATCGCCGTCGTGACGGTGGGGCAGGCGCGGTGGCTGAAGCTGGGAAGGACGGACGCCGATGGATGACGCCCTGGTGCGGGCCGGGCGGGCGCTCAGGCTGGTGCTGCTGATCGCGCTCGCCCTGCTCTTCCTGATCCCCTTCTATCTGCTGGTCCGCAACGGCCTGTCGAGCGAGCAGGACATCACCTCGCCCGAATGGACCTTCCTGCCCGGTGAGTTGAGGTGGGAGAACGTCCGGGAGCTGTTCGACGACCCCTCCGTTCCCTTCGCCCGTACCCTCCTCAACAGCGCGCTGATCGCCGTCGCGACCACGCTCGGCACCCTCCTGCTCGCCTCCCTCGCGGGCTACGGCCTGGCCCGCATCCCCTATCGGCACGCGAACAAGGTCTTCTACGGCATCCTCGGCACCCTCCTGGTCCCGGCCGCCGTGACGTTCGTACCGAGCTTTGTGCTGGTGTCGTCGCTGGGCTGGATCTCCACGCTCCGGGGGCTGATCGTCCCGACGCTGTTCTCGGCCTTCGCCTGCTTCGTCTTCCGGCAGTACTTCCTGGGATTTCCCCGGGAGCTGGAGGACGCGGCGCAGGTCGACGGGCTCGGTCACTGGCGCACGTACTGGCTGGTCGTCGTGCCGAACGCACGGCCGGTGTTCGCGGCCGTCGGGACCATCGTGTTCCTCGGCGCGTGGAACTCCTTCCTGTGGCCCCTGGTCATCGGGCAGGACCAGAGCGCCTGGACGGTGCAGGTGGCGCTGTCGTCCTTCACCACGTCGCAGGTGATCCGGCTGCACGAGCTGTTCGTCGCCGCGGCCGTGTCGATCCTGCCGCTGCTCCTGGTGTTCCTGTGCTTCCAGCGGTGGATCGTGGCGGGGGTGGAGCGGTCGGGGATCGACTAGGCAGGGCCTCTTCGAGGGGGCGTCGGCCGGTTCAGCCCAAGGGGAGCGGGCCGGCCGTGTACAGGGCCTCGTCGAAGGCCTGGCCGGTGGTCGGGGCCTGGCCGACCGGGAAGGCGGAGACGGCCCGGCCGCCGACGACGGAGGTGGAGATGTAGTCGCCGACCATGCGGCCCTGGCTGGTGTTCGCGATCTGCGAGAGCGGGAACGGCCCGGTCAGCGTGGTGGCGGGGGTCCAGGAGACACCGCGGTTGACGGAGGAGATGTAGCCCACCTGGAGGCGGCAGGTGGCCGAGGTGCAGTTGGCGACCGGATAGAAGTAGTAGTACAGGCCGATCCGGGTGGTGGTTCCGGACGAGGTGGGGTCGACGGCGAGGCCGGGGAGGAAGTGGTCGACGCTGCTGGTGGTGGGGTCGATCGGCACACGGGCCACGGATTCCCAGGTGGTGCCGTTGGGCGAGGTGGAGTAGACGATGTCGTTGGCCGTGCAGTTCGCGCGGAAACGGCAGTCGTGCCAGGCGACGAAGATCCGCCCGGAGGCGCTGATCTCCGCGGAGGCGATTCCCCTGAGGGCCCGCAGACCGCCTGCGACGGTGTGGGCGCTGACCGAGGCGACGAGTGAGGTGCCGCTCCAGGAGGCGCCGCCGTTGGCGGAGTTGAAGACGCGGATGGCGCTTCCGTTGGCGGAGTAGGGAACGACGACGGTGCCGTTCGGCCGGACGAGCGGCTGTCCGGCGAGGCCACTCGGGGCGCCGGACGGAGTGATGGGCGCCGACCAGTGGAGTCCGCCGTCGGTGGACGTGCTCATCAGGATCCGGTTGCCGGCCGAGTTGTTGTCGACCTCGATGTAGCAGCGCCCGTAGAACGGGCTGGTGGGGGTGTTGTCGCAGGTGATCCACGGCTTGTCGTAGTTCGGCCCGTTGAATCCGACCGCTCTGACGGGGTTCTGCCAGCTCGCGCCGTCGGTGGTGGAGCGGCTGACGGTGACTCCGGCGCCGATGGTGCCGTTGGAGGTCGAGTTGAGGGCGAGTCCGGCGGCCAGCCAGGTGCCGTGCCGGGCGTCGTGGACGACCGACGGGTCGGAGACCCGGGAGAAGGCGCCGCCCTGGTAGACGGTGATGCCGGGGATGGTCCCGTGGGTCCAGGTGACTCCGCCGTCGGCCGACCGGGCCCAGCCGAGGCCGGAGGCGCCGCCGCTGAAGAAGCGGCCGTTCTGGGCGACCGCGATGACGGTGTTGCCGGCGGCGAAGGTGTCGGGCTCCACCACGGTGGCGTGCTGGCTGGCGGAGTTGGTGAAGGGGTCCGTGTCGATCTGCGTCAGGACGGGAGCGTCGGTGAGCCGGACGTCGTCGTAGAGGGTGACGGTGGGGTCGGCCTGGGCGTCGCTGCGGCTGGCCAGGCGGAGGGTGTAGTTGTGGCCCGGCCTGACGGGGGCGGTCGCCTGCTGCCAGCCGTGTCCCTCGGTGCAGGTCATCGGCAGGACGGTCGTGGTGACGCCGGTGGTGTTGTCCCTGAGCCCAGCCGTCGCCCCGCTGTGGGGTGCCCCGTCGGGGCAGCTGACGTCGTACCAGAAGGACAGCCGGCGTTCTCCCGTGCGCGCGTCGAAGGTCTGGGCGAGGGATGAGTCGCCTTTGGTGCGGCCGGCTCCGCCGACGCGTCCGGCGTACCTGCCGCTGTGCGCGCCGGAGCCGACCACCGCGGCCTGGCCGTCCCGGACCCAGCCGGTCAGAGTGCCGGTCTCGAATCCGCCGTTGGACACGGCGGCGGAGGCCGGGGGAGCGAGCAGGACCGGCGGGACGGCGAAGACGGCCGTGGCGGCGAGAGCGAAGAGGCCCTTGGTGCGCAGGGCGGAGAGGGAGAGCACGACCGGATCGTCATCGAGCGGGCCGCGGCCCGAGGGGCGACACACGGACGCGTCCCCCGGACGGACCGGCGTCCGGGGGCCTTTTCAGGGAACGGGGGTGCACACGGCTCACAGGGAGCCGCCGCTGTCCACCACCAGATCGGTGCCGACGAGCGAGGCCGCGTCGTCCGAGGCCAGGTAGAGGATGGCGGCCGCGACCTCCTCCGTGGTGGAGATCCGGCCGAGCGGGAGCGTGGCCTTCGCGCGCCGGGTCCGGTCCTCGTCCCTCTCGCCGGACCGCAGCGACATGGAGGTGGCGGTGGCGCCGGGGCTGACCACGTTGATGCGGACGCCGTCGCCGATGTGGTCGAGGGCGGCGCCCCGGCTGAGGGCGGTCACGGCGGCCTTGGTCGCCGCGTAGGCGGCGACTCCGGCTGAGGTGGTGTGCCGGCCGAGATGGGAGGACACGTTGACGATCGCACCGCCCGAGGGCTGGGTGCGCATCCGGCGGATCTGGGCCTGGAGGGCCAGGTGGACTCCGGTGACGTTGATGGCGAGCTGGGTGTGCCAGTCGTCCTCCGGCAGGTCCGCGAGGGGCTGCCCGCCCCGGAGGACACCGGCGTTGTTGACGGCCACGTCGAGCGAGCCGAAGCGCTCGACGGCGGCCCGGACGAGGGCCTCGGCGTCGGTGGCCCGTGAGACGTCGGCGGTCACCGCGAGGGCCTTGCCGCCCTGCTCCTCGATCAGCCGGACGGTCTCGTCCAGCGGCTCCGGCCGGCGCCCGGCCACGACCACCTGGGCGCCCTCCGCCGCGAGGGCGAGCGCCACGGCGCGTCCGATGCCGGAGCCGGCGCCGGTGACCAGGGCGGTCCTGCCGGTGAAACGGGTGGTGGTCATGAATCTCCCCTTTTCTTGACCGATCAGTTCAGTATGGGACCGTGAAATGCGACCCTCGGTGGAGGGGTGTATCAGTCGAGCAGGGCCAGCGCCTGTTCCGCCGCGTCCCGGACCCGGGCCGGGTCCGACGACGCCTTGCCGACGAGCCGCAGGCCCTGCATCAGTACCAGCAGCATGCGGGCGAGGGTGAGCGGATCGCGGTCGGCGGGCAGCTCGCCCTGCGCCTGGGCGCGCACGAGTGCCGAGTGCAGTGCGGTCTCGATGTGGTCCCAGTTGCGCTCGACGTGCCGCGCGGCGGCCGGGTCGTGCGGGGCCAGCTCGGCCGCCGTGTTGGTGACCAGGCAGCCGTTCAGCCGCAGGTGCTCGTCGGCAGCCTCGGCCGCGAACCGCCGTACGACCGCTCGTGCGGCGGGCAGTGCGGGCCCCGGCTGCGACAGCTCGTGCACGATCCGCGTCAGGCCTGCCTGCTCGTAGCGGTCCAGTGCCTTCAGGTACAGCTCGTGCTTGTTCCCGAAGGTCGCGTACAGGCTCGCCCTGCCGATGCCCAGGTGCTCCACCAGGTCGGTCATCGACGTCGCCTCGTAGCCGCGTCGCCAGAACAGCTCCAGGGCCGACTGCAGTGCGGTGTCGGGGTCGAACTCCTTGGTCCTGGCCATGGTCGACAGGCTATGCCTTTCTGAAACGATCAGTCAAGATCTCGTCGTATTCACTCGAACGAGTGATACACGGCGCCGGGTGCAGCCCTCACCCTGGTCTCAGGCCGTCCGGACAGACCACCCGGACGGAGCGACGGGGGAGAACTTCATGACGGTGCTGGAGAACTCGACGCGCAGCCTGAACAAGGCCACGCACACGTCCGTGGACCTGCCCGACGCCGCCCAGGGCGAGCTCAGCCGGGCGCATGAGAAGGCGGCGCTGCTGCGCGCGTTACAGCTGCGGCCCGGCGAGGTGGACGCCGTGCTTCGGACGCAGCAGGACGTGGCGGCGCCCGGGGAGGTCTGGGAGGTCGCGCGGCGGTTCGAGCCACCGGCGGCCGGGCTGCTCGCACCGCGCGCCGCCGAGGTGGCGGACGTGGATCTCGACCACATCGCGGCGGTCGGCAAGGCCGTACTCGCCCACCGGACCGAGGAGCTGGAGCGAGCCGGAGCGCCGGCAGCGCAGGAGGACCCGCGGGCGCACGCCGTACGGCAGACCATGGTGGCGTCCGCGTCGGCGGCGGTGGGGGCGTTCGAGAACGCCGTGAAGGTGGCGCCGATCGGAATGCTGCACCTGGAGCGGATCGAGATGGCCCCCGCCGGGATCGAGCGCGGCGAACTGCTCGCGACGATCCCCCTCGCCCCCGGCGAGCAGACGAGCGTGGTGCACAAGGAGTGGTCCGTCACCGACGAGGAGTTCTCCACCATCGTCACGGACTCGCTGGAGAACGTCAGCGAGAAGGGCGTCACCGAGAAGTCCGAACTGGCCGAGGCGACGTCGTCGCAGTCCAAGCGGAACCAGCAACTGGGCCTGGACGCCTCGCTGTCGGGGTCGTACGGGATGGTGACCTTCGCCACCAGCATGAAGTTCTCCACCTCGCTGGAGACGGAACAGTCGGTCAAGGACAGCCGTACCCACGCGTCCGAGGTGACGGCCAAGGCGGCCTCGCGGGTGCGCAAGGAACGCAAGGTCACGATCCAGACCAGCACGGAGTCAGGGCAGCAGGAGACGACGACCCGCACGCTGGTCAACAACACCCCGCAGGCGATGCGCATCGACTACTACTCGATGATGCGCAAGTGGCGGGTCCGGCTGCTCCAGTACGGGCTGCGGCTGACCTACGACCTGGCGATCCCCGAGCCCGGGGCGACGCTGCGGACGGTGTTCACGCAACTGCACGACCTGGACGCGCAGATCGGGCAGCCCTTCGTGTTCGACCTGCCGGCCTCGGCCATCACCCGGGCGAACTACCAGGACAAGGCGGCGTTCTACGGCGCCTCGGTGCCGGAGCCGCCCGGTGCGGAGGACAAGAAGACCATCGGCGGGCCGGTCTCGGGGCTGCCCACCTCCAAGGACGACCGGGGCTGGCGCTTCTACCAGGTCGAGATCGGCGTCCCGGACGGCTACCGCATCGACAAGGTCTTCATCGACGCGATGCTCGGGGTCACCCAGGGCAACGGGCGCACCTTCGTCATCATCGGCATCCAGCCGCCGCTGTGGCCGACCACGAACAGCCCCGGCGACTACCACCAGGAGCTGCCCGGCTTCCTCCAGGGCCGCACGGGCCGCCAGGTCATCTCGTACATGCTGCAGGACGTCGACGTCGCGGACGTCCAGTTCGAGATCACCATGGTCCCGACCGAGGAGTCGATGGCCGCCTGGCGCTTCGCGGTGTGGCAGGCCCTGCGGGACGCGGCACGGGACCGGTACGCCGAGCGGATCCAGGCGCTGGTGGCCCGGCGGGAGGAGATCCGGGCCCAGCTCGGCGATGTGGACACCCTGACGCTGCGCCAGGAGGAGCGCGAGGAGGTCATGAAGGGCGTGCTGCGCTGGCTCCTGGGCCCGGGGTTCGACTTCATGCCCAAGGACGTACGCGACCTCTTCGGCAGCGGCGGCATCCCGGGCACCGCCTTCACGGGCAACGAGCTGGGGCTCGACGCCGCCGGATGGGCGACGATGTTCCGCTACCAGGAAATGGTCAAGTTCCTTCAGGAAGCCATCGAGTGGGAGAACCTGCTGTACTTCCACTACCCGTACTTCTGGGACCACCCCCAGGCCTGGGAGTTCGTCCGCACGATCCGCCACCCCGACCCGATCCGCCAGCAGTTCCTGCGGGCGGGCAGCGCACGGGTCGTGGTGACCATCCGGCCGGGCTACGAGGACGCCTTCGCGGCCTTCATCGACCGGGGCAACTTCGGTGACGTACTGCCCCCCGGGCACCCGTATCTGACCATCGGCCAGGAGATCCGGGCGTACGACCAGGCCAACTATCCGGGCATCCCGCCCGCGAACCCGGAGAGCGCCTACCGTCCGCTGCTGTCACCGGCGCAGCGCCGGGCCTGGACGGACATCCAGAAGATCATCGGCCTGCTCGACAAGTACCACGACGCCCACGGCACCTACCCGACCACCGCCCAGGGCCTGGCCGTGCTGGCCCCGCTCGGCCAGGTGCCGCTGCTCGACCCGTGGAACCGGCCCTACGTCTACCGGTCACCCGGGCTGCGCAACGACTACGAGGTCTCGTCCCTGGGCGCGAACGGTGTCGCAGGCGGCGACGGCGACGACGCGGACATCACCAGCTGGGCCCCGGCCTCCCTGGTCGCCGAGTGGTACGAGTACACCGCGTCGCACGGCACCGACATCCAGGTCAACACCAGCCTGCCGGCCATGGGTTAGGCCGGGCCGATGCTCGTCGGCTTCAACTACCCGTGGCCCGGCAACCAGTACATCACCATCGGGCCGAACGGCGACGCCCAGCCGTGGCTGAAGCGGATGACCGCCGACGGCAAGCAGCTCCAGCTCGCCAAGAACCTGGCGGACCTGAAGGCGGCGGGCATCAGCGTCGTACGGATGTGGCTGATGGGGGACGGCAACAACTACGACGGTACGGTCATGGCCGCCTACGACGGCACGTGGCGGAAGATGTTCTGGGACTTCGCACCGCCCGCCCGGGTGCACCAGCGGTTCCTGGACGACTTCCGGGCCATGCTGACGGTGTTCCGGCAGGCGGAGATGCGGATCGTCCCGGTCCTGATCGACTTCGCGTTCCTGGACCAGCCCAAGCGCTACAGCGGGCTGCTCCAGACCATCCCCTATCCGGACGTCCCCGTGGCGACGAACAGCAACTTCGCCGGGGGCCGCAGTGCCATCGCGCTGAACCCCGCATACCGCGCCACGTTCATCGAAGGCACGCTGAAGCCCCTGCTGGATGTCGCCAAGGACTTCAAGGAGTCGATCTATGCCTTCGACGTCTTCAACGAGCCGTACTGGTGCGTCGCCCCGGTCACCGGCGGCCTGTTCGGGCCGCACCTGGACGCGAAGGCGGTCGCCGGCTTCCTGAGCGACTGCGTGGCCGCGGTCAACGCGGCGGGGCTTCCGTCGACCGTGGGCCACCGCCTGCTGTCCGACCTCAGCGGCTACTTCAAGGACAGCCGAGTCACGAAGCCGCAGTACCACTACTACGCGAAGTGGTATCTCCCCGGCGACCGGTTGCAGCCCGTCTCCACGCCGCCGGCGCCCTTCCTCGGCGAGTTCGCGGCGCTCACGGACGGCGAGTTCGAGGCGTACAAGAAGTCCGGCAGATACAACAAGGGCGAGCTGGACGCCCTGGAGATCACTCTCCCCACGTGGCCCGCCCTCGGCACCCAGAACGACGACCCCCAGCGGATCCTGCCCGCCCGGCTCGCCGTCATGGCCAACCTCGGGTGCGAGCTGGCCATGGTCTGGCCGGACGGATCGCGCAAGATGCGCACCACCGCGGACGACGACTCCGTGATCGACCTCGCCGCGGTGAAGCTCGCGTCGATCACGGGCGTCAGGTTCACGAAGGGGATGGCGCCCGTCATGTGACGCACAGGGCTTACTGCGTCTACTGCGTGCGCACTTCGTACGCCGCCACCCGCACCGACTCGTCGTCCAGGCACTGCCCGGTCTCCAGGTCGAAGCGCTGCTTCAGCAGCGGCGAGGCGACGAACGGGCGGCCCTGGTGGGTGCCGGTCAGGCCACGGGAGAGGACGGCCGCGCCGCCGAAGGGGTCGCGGTTGTCGATGCCGTACAGCCGGCCGGTGCGGTCGCGGAAGACGGCCACCTGGCGGCCGTCCGGCAGCAGGGCCGCAACGCCCCGGCCGGGCACCAGCCGGTGCAGGTCGCAGACCGTGAACCAGTCGTCGTCCTCCAGTCGCAGTTGGATCTTCAGGTCGGTCGTCTCGGGTGCCAGGGTCATCGCTGGGCGCTTCCTTCCAGGGGACGGTGGCCGATGGTCAGCAGCGGCAGGTCGGGCTTGATCTGCCCGCGCTCGGGAACGAAGCCGACGACCGGGTCGGGAGTGTCCGGCGCGTTGACGAAGGACACGAACCGGGCCAGCTTCTCGGGGTCGTTGATGGTGGTCGCCCACTCGTCGGCGTAGTGCGCCACGTGGTCCGCCATCAGGGACTCCAGCTCCTCGCAGATGCCGAGGGAGTCCTCCACGACCACGTCGCGCACGTGGTCCAGGCCCCCGGGGATCCGCTCCAGCCAGGTGGAGGTGCGCTCCAGGCGGTCGGCGGTGCGGATGTAGAACATCAGGAACCGGTCGATCAGGCGGATCAGCTCGGCGTCCGTCAGATCCTGCGCGAGCAGGTCCGCGTGGCGCGGGGTGGCGCCGCCGTTGCCGCCGACGTACAGGTTCCAGCCGTTCGACGTGGCGATCACGCCGAAGTCCTTCGACTGGGCCTCCGCGCACTCGCGGGCGCAGCCGGAGACGGCGGACTTGAGCTTGTGCGGGGACCTGAGCCCCCGGTAGCGCAGCTCCAGGTCGATCGCCATGCGGACGGAGTCCTGGACGCCGTAGCGGCACCAGGTCCGGCCCACACAGGACTTCACCGTGCGCAGCGCCTTGCCGTACGCGTGGCCCGACTCGAAGCCCGCGTCGACCAGACGGGTCCAGATCAGCGGGAGCTGCTCGACCCGGGCGCCGAACATGTCGATGCGCTGACCGCCGGTGATCTTCGTGTAGAGGCCGAAGTCCCGGGCGATCTCGCCGATCACGATCAGGCCATCGGGGGTGATCTCGCCGCCGGGGATGCGCGGGACGACCGAGTACGACCCGTTCTTCTGGAGGTTGGCGAGGAAGTGGTCGTTGCTGTCCTGGAGGGCCGCCTGCTCGCCGTCCAGGACGTAGCCGCTGGCGCCGATCGTCGGGGCGAGGGAGGCGATGATCGACCCCACCGCCGGCTTGCAGGTCTCGCAGCCGTCGCCGCCCCGGGCGTCCTCACGACCGTAGCGGTCGAGGAGATCCTGGTAGGTGTTGATGCGCAGGGCCAGGACGATCTCGTACAGCTCCTCGCGGGTCTGCGAGAAGCAGCCGCACAGGCCCTTGTCGACCTCGACGCCGGACGCCTCCAGCTCGGCGGTGACCAGCTGGCCGAGCACCTTCACACAGCTGCCGCAGCCGGTACCGGCCTTGGTGCACTTCTTCACCTCGGGCACGGTCGTGCACCTGTGCTCGGTGACCGCGCCGCGGATCGTGCCCTTGCTGACGTTGTGGCAGGAGCAGATGATCGCCTCGTCCGGGAGGGCGGACGGGCCGAGCTGGGCCCCCGAGCCCGCTTGGGCGGGCAGGACGAGCGACTCGGGGGAGATGGGCGGGACCGAACCGGTCAGCGCGCGCAGGGTGCCGTACGCCTCCGCGTCGCCGACCAGGATGCCGCCGAGCAGCGTGCCGTCGCGGCCGATGACCAGCTTCTTGTACAGGCCCGCACGGGAGTCGGAGTAGACGACGTCCAGGCAGTCCTCGGCCGTGCCGTGCGCGTCACCGAAGGAGGCCACGTCCACGCCGAGCAGCTTGAGCTTGGTGGACAGGTCGGCGCCCGTGAAGGAGGCCTCGTCGGCGGCGATGGTGGCCGCGGCGGTCTCCGCCTGCTCGTAGCCGGGGGCCACCAGGCCGTACACCCGGCCGTCCGCCGCCAGCGCGCACTCGCCGATCGCGAACACGTGCGGGTCGGTGACCGTACGGCACTGCTCGTCCACGGTGATGCCGCCGCGCTCGCCGACCGTCAGACCCGAGTCGCGGGCCAGCTGGTCGCGGGGGCGGACACCGGCGCTGAACACCACCAGGTCGGTGGCGAGTTCGGAACCGTCGGACAGCTTCATACCGGTGACCGCGCCGTCCTCGCCGACCACGATCTCCTGCGTGCCCACACCGGTGTGGACGGTCAGGCCCATGTCCTCGATCGTGCGCAGGAGCGCGGCGCCGCCGCCTTCGTCGACCTGGACGGGCATCAGCCGGGGCGCGAACTCCACGATGTGGGAGGTGAGTCCGAGACCCTTCAGCGCGCCGGCGGCCTCCAGGCCCAGCAGACCGCCGCCGACCACCGCACCCGTCGTCGCCCTGGACTTCGCGTACTCCTCGATCGCGAGCAGGTCCTCGATCGTGCGGTAGACGAAGCAGCCCTCGGCGTCCTTGTTGGGGACGGGGGGTACGAAGGGGTAGGAGCCGGTGGCGAGGACGAGGGTGTCGTACTCGAAGACCTGACCGGACTTGGCCGTGACCTTCTTCGCCGCACGGTCGACGGTCTCAGCCGGGTCGCCGACGTACAGCTCGATGCCGTGGTCCTTGATGAACTCCATGTCGGTCATGGAGAGCTCCTCGGGAGTGCGGCCCGAGAAGTACGAGGTGAGCTGGACGCGGTCGTAGGCCGGGCGCGGCTCCTCGCACAGGACGACCACGCGGTGCGTGGCGGTCAGGCCGCGCTCGGCCAGCGCTTCGAGGAAGCGCTGGCCGACCATGCCGTGGCCGACGAGCACGATGGTGGGGGTGGCCCCCGGGGTGGCGGTCATCAGGAGCCTCCGTCGTTGGTGAGCAGGTGGAGCAGGGGGCCGTCGTCGGGGAGCGGCTCTGCTCCCTCCCAGGCGCGGGCGAGTGCGCCGACGGTGCCGAGTTCGCCGACGAGGACCCCGCCGACCAGGCGGTCGTCGCGGACGACGACCTTGCGGTAGGTGCCCCGGGTGGCGTCGGCGAGCTGCACGACGTCGTCGCCGGGGAGGGCCTCGGTCTCACCGAACGCGGCGAGGTCGAAGGGGGAGCCGGGACCGGTGAGGGTCAGCCGGGTCAGGGAACGGGTGCCGGTGTAGCGGGAGTCCGCGTCGCCCGCGAGGAACTCGGCGAGGGCGTCGGCCTGTTCGAGGGCCGGGGCGGCGAGGCCGTAGACCGTGCCGTCGTGCTGGACGCAGTCGCCGATGGCGTGGATGTGCGGGTCGGAGGTGCGCAGCTCGTCGTCGACGAGGATGCCCTTGTGGACGGCGAGTCCCGCCTGTTCCGCCAGACCCGTGCGCGGCCGCACCCCGCAGGCGAGGACGACGAGGTCGGCGTCGAGGGCGTAGCCGTCGGCCATCTCCACCGAGCGGACCGCTCCGCCGACCGAGCGCACGTCCCGCACCCGGCACTCGGTGTGCACCTCGACACCGAGGTCCCTCAGGTGCCGCAGCACCAGCCGGGAGGCGTTCGGGTCGAGCTGGCGCTCCATGAGCCGCTCCGACTGCTGGGCGAGGACCACCTGCGCGCCGCGCACGGCGAGCGCGCGGGCCGCGGACACCCCGAGCAGCCCGCCGCCGATGACGACCGCCCGCACGCCCGGACGCACCGCCTTGGACAGGCCCAGGCAGTCGTCCATCGTGCGGAACGCGTGGACGCCCTCGGGAAGCTGGTGGTCGGCGGTGAACAGGCCGCGCAGCGGCGGCAGCACGGGGTTGGAGCCGGTGGCCAGCACCAGCGTGTCGTATGCGATCGACGAGCCGTCGGCGCAGTCCAGTCGCCGTTCCGCGCGGTCGATGCCGGTGACCCGGGTGCGCACCAGGCCGCCGGGCGCGGGGAGGGCGATCACCTCCGGGGCGTACCGGCCGGCCAGCACCTCGGCGAGCAGGACCCGGTTGTAGGGCCGGTGCTCCTCCTCGCCGACGAGCAGCGCGGGCGTGCCCAGCTCGCCGAGCCGCCGGGCGAGCCGTACGCCCGCGAGGCCGGCGCCGATCACCACCACACGCGTTTTCGAGGTCATGCAAAGGAGCGTGCGGCCCCGACGTTACCCGGCCGCATCACTCCTGTTTCTCGCGAGGAACGCTGCCCTCAGCGGGGGCGGGCCGCGGGTGTGAGGGTCCCGCGCGGGCGCCGGGGAGGGCTGTGAGGTGCGGTGACTCGGCCATCGGCCTTCGCGGCTCAGGGCCGCGCGTGCAGCAGGCCGACCAGACCTGTGGTGTCCTCGTCCCCGTGCCCGTCGGCCAGACGGCGGCGCATCAGGTCCAGGAACGGGGTCAGCAGCTCGGTGCTCACCCCCTGCTCCTCGGCCGTGCGCAGCAGGGTCCCGCTGCCCGCGACCTGCATGGCCAGGTGGGAGACGACCCCGGTCGTCAGATCGCCGCTCGCCAGGCGCTCGGCCGCCCCGTGGGCCATGCCCGCCATCGCGGTCAGCCACGGCACGAGCAGCGCGGCGAACTCCTTGGGCGCCACGTCCTCGCCGCGCACCAGCGCGAAGGCGTGCGTGATCCCGGCGAACATGCCGTACATGCCGCTCAGCAGCGCCACGTCGTGCAGCGCGGCGAGCCCCGGGTCGGCGCCGACGTACTCGGTGCCGGCCGGCGCGGCCAGGACGTCCTCGTGCTCCTCGAACAGGCCCCTGTCGCCGCTGTAGAGGACATAGGCACCGGGCGCGCCGATCATCGGCGGTACGGCCATGATCCCGCCGTCCAGGAAGCGGGCGCCGCGCGTCTTCGCCCAGGCGGCCCGCTCCCGGGCTTCGCCGGGGGTGCCGGTGGTGAGGTTCACCAGGTCCCGGCCGGTGAGCTCGGCTGCCGCCAGGGCCTCGCCCACCGACGCGTCGTCCAGCAGGCACACCACGACCAGCCGGCTCGCCGCGACCGCCTCCGCCGCGCTCCCGGCGACCGCCGCGCCCTCGGAGGCCAGCGTCCCGGTGCGCCCGGGTGTGCGGTTCCAGACGGTCAGCGGATGCCCGGCGGCGAGCCAGGCCCGGCCGAGCGCGGTGCCCATGGCGCCGGCGCCGAGCAGGGTGAGGGGCGTACGGGGGCTGCGGGAAAGGGAGTTGTCGGTCATGGCGACTAGGCTCGCCCAGGGAGCCGCCCGCCGTAAGTACCTACTTCGAAGTGGGTGGTTACCCGCAGGGAAGGGTGCAGGTGACGGAGGGGGACAGGATGCCGATCGGGCGGCGGCCGGGGGCGTACGTCTGCGGGATCGACGCGGCGATGGACGTCATCGGCGGCAAGTGGAAGGTGCTGATCCTGTGGGCCCTGCACGAGCGCCCGCACCGCTTCGGTGAGCTGCGCCGGCAGCTGCCCGGTGTGACGGAGAAGGTGCTCGCCGCGCAGCTGAGGGAACTGGAGAGCGACGGGATCGTGCACCGCGAGGAGTACGACGAGGTGCCGCCCCGGGTGGAGTACTCGCTGACCGGGCGGGGCGCGCTGCTGAACGAGGCGCTGGCGCCGCTCGGTGTGTGGGGGAGGGAGCACGTCCTCGGCGGGGAGGTGCCGGCGCACTGAGCCTCGGCGGCGTACCTCAGCGGCCGCCCGTCAGATGGGCGAACACCACCACGTTTCCCTGGTAGCCGGTGGCCCTCGAATAGCCGCCGCCGCAGGTGATGACCCGCAGCTCGGGGCGCTTGGCTGCGCCGTACACCTTCTCGTCGGGGAAGTTCCGGGCCGCGTACACCTCCACCGCGTCCACGGTGAACACGGCCACGGAGCCGTCCTGGCGGTCGACCTCGATGACGGCGCCCCGTTTCAGGGCGCCGAGGTTGTAGAAGACGGCCGGGCCCTCGGTGTTGTCGACATGGCCCGCGACGATCCCGGTGCCCGTCTCGCCGGGCATGGTGCCGGCCTCGTACCAGCCGGCCAGGTTCTTCTTCTCGGCGGGCGGCACGTCCAGGCTCCCGCTGCGGGTGAGGGCGAGGCCCATCAGCGGGGCGTTCACGCGGATCGCGGGGATGCGGATACGGGTGGGCGGCGACGGCTCCAGCGCGGGGCTCGCGAGCCGCTCCTCGCCCGGCTCGGGCCGGCCCTCGGCGGCCGCCGGCTGCGGCGGGGCGTGTGTTTTGCTCGCGCCGCCGAGCAGCCACACCCCCGCGCCCAGGGCGACGACGGTGACGGCAGCTATGGCGGTGTCCCCGATCCTGCGCATACGAACCCCTCTCCGGAGGCGGACTCCTGCGAGGCGGGACCTGGGGCGGGTCCCTGAGGCGGGACCCGAGCGGGTCCCTGAGGCTGATCCCTGGGCCCGATGGGCGGACCCCCAGCCCCCTCCGGGCCGCGAGGGGCGTCGGACCCGGAGGGGGCGGGGCAATGCGGTACCGGCGGACGGACAGCGGAGGGTGTCCGTCAGATCCCGTCGCCTCTCGCCCGGCGATGCAGGAGCCAGGTACCGCCCGCGGCGGCGACGGCCAGCGCCGTCACACCCGCCGTGGTCTGCACGGGGTCGGAGCCGAGTGCGCCGCCGACCCCCGTCTTCACGCTTCCCCGCGGCTGCACCTGCTCGTGCGCCGCGCTCAACACCACCTCCAGGTCGCCCGTGACCTGCTTGGTGCCCTCCGCGCACTTCGCGACGATCTCGTACGTCCCCGGCTGCGCGCTCGGCGGCACCCGGAACTGGCCGATCGCCTCGCCCTCGTGCGCGCTGGGCGCCAGCGGGAAGGTCCCGGCGCCGACCGCGCCCGCGTCCCCGACCGCGGCGCCCTTGTCCCCGCACGCCGCCGTGTTCACCGTGACCTGGCTGTCCGGCACCGTGGTGGACGGGTACACCTGCAGGCTGCTGCCGGTGCTGCTGCCGGTGCTGCTGCCGTAGGCCGGTGCCGCGGCGAGACCCGCCGTGGCCACGGCGAGTGCGGTACCGGTCAGTAGACGGGCAGTGCGTGGCATGGTGCTCCCCAGAGCTTGTCCGACTCGTTCGATCGACTCGTTCGTCCCACTCGTCCAGGGGCGCGCCCCTGCCCTATCGAGGTAAGTGGCATTCGGGACCGCCCGCTTCCTGATGACCCGTCAGAAATGGGGTGAACGGGTGTCGGAGGCGGCCCCCACACGGCCTAGTGGCCACCGGGTTCCGGCAGGTCAAGGGCGTACACCGGGCCACGGACGAAGAGAAGTGCGAAGAGAACACGAATGGCGCGGCGGGCGCCGGTGAACGGGTGATCCACATCCGTCCGCACGCCCCCGCGCCACCCGCACGGGACACGCTCCCGAGGTGTGAACGCCCGGCCCGGGAGCATCCATCCCCCAGGAACACGACGAGCGCGAGGGGGACCCGGCAATGGGCGTGGACAAGGCGTACTTCACCGTGGGCGGCACCGTCACCCCGTACGACCTCGAGAAGGACGCGGCCGACTCCGGTCAGGAGTGGCAGCTCGGCACGGCGTGGAGCGGGCTGCCGGCCGGCTGGGAGGAGGGCATCGACGCGGCGGTCGACCTGGGACAGCAGAACCTGTACGTCTTCCGGGGTACCGAGTACGTACGGATCCCGTTCGCCACGCAGACCGTCGACGACGGCTACCCGCTGACGATCCAGGAGAACTGGACCGGCCTGTCCTTCGCCGCCGTCGACGCGGCGATGAACTGGGGCGACGGCAAGCTGTACTTCTTCAGCGGCGCCCAGTACGTCCGCTACGACATCGCCGCCGACCGCCAGGACCCCGGCTACCCCAAGGACATCGCGGCCGGCTGGACCGGCGTGCCCGCCGACTGGGCGGGCGACGGCATCGACGGGGCGCTGAACCCCGGCAACGGGCGAGCGTACTTCTTCAAGGGCACCGAGTACGTCGCCCTCGACTGGCAGACCAAACGCCAGGCGGACGGCTACCCGCTCACCATCGCCGACCAGTGGCCCGGCCTCACCGGACCCTACGACGCGGTGTGGTCCAACGCCGCCTCCGCACCGCCCGCCACCGGCTCGGCGACCGCCGCCGACTTCCGCCGCCGCTACGGGACCTACGCCGACGCCAGCCGGACGGCCACCCAGGTGCCCGCCCTGGTGACCCTCGGCCAGGCCGCCCTGGAGTCGGGCTGGGGCGCCCACGCCCCCGGCAACAACTTCTTCGGCATCAAGGCCAGGGCCTCCGACCCGCCCGAGACACGTCAGCTGCTGCGCACCACGGAGGTCCTCGACCGCCCCGACGCGACCTTCCCCGAGGTCATCTCCGTGACCCAACGCGCCGACGGGAAGTACGTGTACGTCGTCCGCGACTGGTTCCGGGTCTACGCCACCCCCGAGGACTCCTTCACCGCGCACGGCACCTTCCTGCGCGACAACGGCCGGTACGCCTCCGCCTTCCAGCACACCGACGACCCGTACGCGTTCGCGCGCGCCGTCGCGGACGCCGGCTACGCCACCGCTACGAACTACTACGACGCCCTCGCCCGGGTCATGCGTACCATCGAGGCGAGCAACTGAAGTCTCCCCAGTCACCCCAAATGCCCTGAAATCACAGGGAATTCACCTATTAGTGCGAACAGCCCGGATCGCCCGTGTGGGGACCGAGCGGCCCGGGCAGCACAGCGCCATGGGGTATCAACTGGGGGAACTCGGGCGGACTTTCCGCGATCAGATGTACAACGTGCTCACCGGCGGCGACGGCAGCGTGCCGCCGGCCAAGTCGAGCTTCATCACCTGGTGCATGCCAGGACTGCCCTACCAGGAAGCGGACTTCATGTTCGCCGCCCAGGGCATCGGCACCGGCGCCACGGCCCAGGAGGACAAACTCCTGCTCCAGCAGGCGTTCAACTTCGCCTCCCTGGTCGACTTCATTCCGGATGTGACCTCGGCGTACTCCTCGGAGCGCCAGGACGGCGTGTGGCGCAACGCGAGCGGGGCGCGGCTGAGCGAGATCTACGGCCAGATCCTGAAGTTCTCCAAGGTGATCGACGACCAGCTCACCGACGACCAGAAGAAGAAACTGGAGCGGTTCCGCGGGCTGCTGCGGGTGACGCGCACCGTGAAGGACATCGTCACCGAGGAGGAGAAGCAGGTCACCGAGGACAGCCCCATGCTCAAGGCGTACAAGGCCGGCATGCAGGCCTATGTCGCCGCGGCGCTCGCGTACAACAACAAGCGCATCGCCGCCCAGGCCGCCGTCGGCGAGTCGGGCAAGCAGGCGGTGGCGGACTGGGCCGCCAACGCCCAGCTGTACTCCCTCCAGGTGGCTGCCGCCGCGGACGACTGGACCTCCAGCGGCTACCGCAACGACGTCGAGGAGATCAACGCCTACATCGACCAGACCACCGAGAAGTCCATGCTGCTGTGGAAGCGGAACCTGGAACGCTTCTACGAGGAGGCGCTCACCAGCGCCCTGGGCCCCGGCCAGTCCTTCTGCTACACCACCGTCGCCCCCGGTGACTTCGCCACCTCCGCCGGCTGGACCAACTACACGATGTACCACCAGATGGTGGACTCCCACAGCCACTACGAGACGACGTCCTGGTCGGCGGGCGGCGGCCTCAGCTGGGGCCTGTGGAGCGCCAGCGCGGGTGTCACCTCGAACTCCTCGGACTACAGCGAGAACTTCCAGCTCGAGGACTTCGAGATGTCCTTCGACATGACCCAGGTGCAGATCGTGCGCCCCTGGTTCTACCCGGAGTTCCTGGAGAACCGCGGCTGGGACCTGAGGAAGGGGGAGGGCTGGAACTACGACGACATGCCCTCCGACGGCGGCACCCCGCCCAAGGGGCGCTTCATCGGCTACCCGCTCCAGGCCCTGTTCATCAAGAACCTCACCATCCGCTCGGCCTCGCTCGCCCAGGCCTTCCAGGCCCACCAGAGCTCCGTGTCCGTCCATGCGAGCGTGGGCTTCGGCCCCTTCAGCGTCAACGGCAGCTACAGCCACTCCGAGTCCGACCAGCACTTCCACTCGGAGAACGACGGCGTCACCATCAAGGTCCCCGGCATGCAGATCATCGGCTTCGTCAACCACCTGCTCGGCAAGACCCCCAACCTCCTCGACGGCATCGACCCCGGCCAACTGGTCTGAGCGGGCACCGACATGACCGACATCGCCGCCGCGTCCTCCGTCGACGCCACCGCCCTGCTGGGCCTCGCCACCCGCATGCGGCAACTGCTCACCGACGATGACCACCTGGTCGCCGTACCGACCACTCCGCTGGTCTACCGGGACGCCGAGTTCCGCTTCAACGGTCCGCTGGACACCGCCCGGGCGGGCACCCTCGCCGAGTTCTCCGAGCTGGTCAACCGGGTGCCCACCCAGCCCGTGTGGTCACCTCCGAGCACCCTGCACCTGTGGGACGTCTACGGCGAGGTGCTCTCCGCAGACCTCGCGCACAGCAGCCTGACCCCGGAGGAACGGCAGCGCTACGACGCCGCGTCCGCCTACCTTTACGTGACGGACGCGAACGGCGTCCCCGGCCCGACCCAGGCGCTGCGCGACTACCGCACCGCCCGCCAGGCCTGGCTCCAGGCCGACACCGACTACCACCAGGGCGAACAGACGGCGAGCATGTCCGCCGACCTCGCCGTCCGCGACCACTGGACCCACGTCGACGAGCCCCGGCTGCGGCAGGTCCGGGACGACGCGATGGAGGCGTGGCAGACGGCCGGCCACAAGAGCCAGGTCGAGGACGCGCTCCGGGAGACCTCGGAGCTGGCGTCGAAGGCCCCCTCCAGCATCTGGAAACGTCACCGCGACACCTTCAACCCGAACCTTCCCGACCAGTTCTCGACGGCGCCGAACGGCATCCGGTACGCGCCGACGTACTACTCACCGGCGGGCGCACTCGATGTCCCCTGGTCACGGGTGGTGCTGACCCGGCAGGTGCTTCTCTCCCTGGCCGAACAGGCACCACCGGAACTGACGGCGGCCCTGGGCGGCGGCATCGACCCCACGGTCCAGTCCCTCGCCTTCGACTACCGCGTGGTGTCGGTGGTCCGCCCCTGGCTGGACCCGCCGATGGAACTCTTCGGCTCCCGCGCGTGGAAGCTCTCGGCCGGCGTGGCGCCACTGAGTGACGGCGGCACCCCGCCGCGCGGCCGCTGCCCGTCGTACGTCGAGTCCGTGGCCCTGGCCCGCAACCTCGACCTCACCCGCCGTGTCACCGACTCAGCCGTCGCGGGCCAGGGCGACACCGCACTGAAGGGAACCTGGACCTTCGACTTCGACACCGGCGAGCAGGGCGGCGACATGTTCTACGCCGACGTCTGGTGGGAGTGGATGACCGAGACGTCCGCGCAGATGGTGCCGAGCGGCCGGGCGAGCATCGTCAACCTGGGCGTGCGCGACTTCGACTCCCTCACGGTGGACCAGCTGGCGGCCTTCACCTATGGCAAGAACGCCATCCCCGGCAACCCGGACGCCTCCAACCAACTGGTCGACGGCGACGTCTTCGCGGTGGCGACCAGCGAGGGGAACTTCGCCAAGGTCCTGGTCGTCAAGTACGGCTACAACATGCTGATCCGCTGGGTGACGTACCGCTGGACGTCCCCGCGCGAGGAGCACTCCGTCACCGGCCCGGACGACGTCTTCCTCGCCGCGCTCGTCTGCCGCCGACTGCCACGCTCCCCGGACCCCGACCCGGACCTGACGTGGTGAGCGGGGAAGCGGATGGGGAAACGGACGGGGAGATGGACATCCACGGCCTGATCCTGCTGGGCTCGGACCCCGTGTACGCCGTCCATATGCCCTTGTTCACCCCGCCGTACGACGTTCAGGCGATGGCCCGGGTGACCCTGAGCACGGACACGTACCAGCGCGCCCGGGCCCGCTACGGCACCTCGGCACTCTTCACGGTCCGGCCGCAGGGCCCCGCGGCCGGTGCGGACATCCCCGGAGAACTCTTCTTCGGGCCGTTCGCAAGCGACGGCGATCCGCTCGGCGAGGTGACCGTGCGGGTGCGGCAACGGGTGTGGGCCCACCGCCTGGAACCGGACCCCGCCCCGCAACCCACCCTCGAATACGTCCTGTTCGGCACCGACGAAGTCTTCCTCGCCCACCGGCTGACCGGCCCGCCGGACTTCGACCAGCTGCTGACCGCGCAGTTCACCGGCGAGCCGGCCGAGCAGGGCACCACGGTGCGACTCCCCGGCCGCCCGAACGACCTCACGGGAAGACTCCGGCCGGGCGAGCAGATCACGACGACAGAGGGGGCCGGGCTGCAGGTGCTGGCGGAGGTGTACCTGGAGACCCGGGACTGACTCTTCTACGGGACCGTCATGTCGTGCCGGCGTTCACACCGGTCATGCTGAAGGTGCAGTCGGCGGAGGTCTTGCAGTGCGGCGACAGGGAAGGGGTGCTGAACCCACTTCGCCAGATAACCGTGGACGGCACGCTCGCCGAGTGCGACCGGGTCGGCGACGGGCGCGCGGACTACTCGACGAAGCACAAACGCCACGGCGTGAACGTGCAGGTCATCACGGATCCGGCCGGTCGCACCCTGTGGCTCTCACCCGCCCTGCCCGGCCGAACGCACGACCTGACCGCCGCCCGCACCCACAAGATCATCAGGATCTGCGAGCGCCAGGGAGTCCCCGTCCTCGCCGACATGGCCTACATCGGTGCGGGCGAGTGGGTCACCACTCCCAAACGTCGGCCACCCCAGGGCGAACTCACCCCGACCGAGCAGACGGCCAACCGGGCTTTGTCCGCGGCCCGTGCACCCGTCGAACGAGGAATCGCCCGCCTCAAATCCTGGCGAATCTTCCGCAGAGCCCGATGCAGCCCAAACCGCATGACGTCAATCGCCAAGGCCATCCTCACCCTGGAGCGGCACCGCTGAAAGAGCTCAATGTCTCAGCATCGCTTGCCTTGGCTGTGAGTGCTGGATGGGTCACATCAAAGTCCGAGCTGGGGAGTCTCGTCCTCGTCGATGTCTCTGAGACACACCAGACGCGAAGAATGGCGCACGCTGGAGGACATCCGTGACCGTCTCAACACCGCTGGTGACGCCGCCTGGCGCAGCTCCGCTTCCCGTGCGGGCGGCAGCAGCCGCCTCGGCGGCAAGCTTGGCCCGGACCACCTCGTCGGCGCCGGGGTCGTAAACAGCGGTCTCCGGGGCGGCGTCTGTCTGCTGCCTCTACGCGCCGGCATGGAGGCAGGACGCCCACAGGGAGGGGGTCGCTGGGTAGCGGTCGCGTAGCGCCCGGATGGTGTGGTGCAGGGCGGTTGCGGCTTGATCGGGGTCGAGTGTTCCGGCCGGGCCTGTGGTCAGGTGGGTGTAGAAGGATTCGGCGACGTCGACGGCCAGGCGGTCGCCGATTCAGCTCGACCATCCGTGCTCGCAGCGCCAGATTACGAGGCGCCTTGCGCGCCCACGACAGCCGATGCACGAGCCGTTTCTCGCTCTCGTCACGGCTCGGCCGTGCCTGTAACACCACCGTGCCGCGCCCGCCCCCGAAGCAGCTGAACCATCCCGCCACGAGGAGAAAATCCTCAGTCAAAGAGGAGTCCACTACCAGGTGGTTAAGGAACGCTCAACTCCCGCCCTGGACGGGGCGATCAGGGCCGATCCACCTCGTCGTGTGAGTCATTCGAGGTGCCCGGGTTTGCGGGCGCGGACCTTGTGGCTGGATTCAACTGTGCAGGTCAGTGCCTTTGCGTGAGCAGTCTCACACTCTGTTGACCGCGTACGGTCACTGGTCTTTTACTTTCCGAGACCTTTACAAGATTCATATACAGGGGGATTTCGTGAAGCCTCAGTGGGCCGGCGTCTCGTCGGCGCGGAGGGCACGAAGAGCGCGCACATGCCTTCTGGGCGGTGCCGTGGCCTCGCTCGTACTGTCGGTACTGCCCGGGTTGCCTGCTGCGGCGGCTCTGCCGATGTCGAGGACGGCAGGAGTGACCGGGCCGGTGGACGAGCCCACCGCGTCTGTTCGGGCTCAGGCGTCGGGTTCGCCGGTGGAGGTGACGGCGGACCGCACCGAGTACACCACGACTAGGGCGGACCCGGACGGCTCGTTCACGCTCACGCAGTCCACCACCCCTCAGCGGGTGAAGGAGAAGGACGGCGGGTGGGGCGCTGTCGATCCGGTACTGGAGCGTCATGCGGACGGTCGGGTCGCTCCCAAGGGTGCGGTAGTGGACCTGTCCTTCTCCGGCGGTGGGTCGGGATCGGACATGATCCTGCTAGGCAAGGACGGACGATCGGTCACCCTCGGCTGGCCTGGAGCCCTGCCGGCACCGACCCTGAACGGTGCGACAGCGACTTATGCCAATGTCTTCGACGGGGTGAACCTGCAGCTGACAGCCACGGCTGAGAGCTACCGGGAAGTTCTTGTCGTCAAGACGCCCGAGGCGGCGCAGAACCCGGCATTGGAACAGGTCAGGCTGACCGCGTCCGGGGACGGCCTGTCCGTGGTGTCGGGGGCCGGCGGCGGTCTACGAGCCATCGATGAAAACGGCAATGCCGTTTTCCGTGGCCCGGCCGGCCAGATGTGGGACTCGGCTGGTGACAGCGGATCAGGCCCGCAAACCCAGTTGATGCGTGCTGACGCTGGGGGACCCGCGCAGGGGCAGGCGCACGATGATCCGTCGCAGCCGGGGGACGGCGATGCCACTGCGGTGCTGCCCGTGAAGGTCGATGACGGCACAGTCGCCGTGCACCCCGACCTGGGCCTCCTGCGCGGCAAGAACACCGTTTACCCCGTCTACATCGACCCTTCGGTCGGCCTGGGCGTCTCAGAACGCACGAAGATCTCCTCGGACGGCGACAAGTTCTGGATGTTCGACGGGGACAAGGGTGTCGGCAAGTGCGGCAATGCTGACGGCTACTACTGCGGCGATGGCTACGTCGACCGCATGTACTTCGAGTTCGCCCCGACCAAGCTGGCCGGCAAGCACGTCCTCGACGCCACCTTCCGGGCCCATGAGACGTGGTCGTTCAACTGCGAACCCCACTGGCTGGACCTGGTCCGCACCGACAACATCTCCGAAGGCACCCGATGGCCCGGCCCCAAGCAGCTGGACTTGATGGGCGACCAGAACGTCGCGGCGGGCCGTGGCAAGCTGTGCAGCCCGGATCAGCCCGACAAGTGGATCGAGTTCAACGACAGCGCCAAGGAATCGGACGAGAACCTCACAGGTACCGTCCGCTCCTTCGCCAACGGCAAGATCAGTCGGCTCACCCTTATGCTGCGGGCCAAGGACGAAAGCGACACGCGAGCCTGGAAACGCTTCGACGACAGCGCCGAGCTACAGGTCAAGTTCGCCTACAAGCCCGGCGTGCCCACCGACGTCAGCATCTTTCCCGGCGACAGCGCCACCACCTACTGCGAGAAATCCTCCACCGATCCCCTCATCGTGACCCGCAAGGATCCCATGATGCAGGCCCGGATACAGACGTTGGTGCAGCCACACAAGGGTGAACCGGCAGCCGCGCTTCAGGCCGAGTATGTGGTTGAGCGCGGTGATGACGCGGCCTGGCATCAGGTGTGGACGGATCACATGCCCGATACGGGCTGGCATGGTGACGGGACGCCGGAGAAGACGCGGATCAGTGAGCGCGCCGAGGGCGGTCTGTACCGCTACAGGGCCCGCACCCAGTCTCACTGGTCGTACGACGGCAAGAGCGGTGATCTGTGGTCGCCCTACAGCTCCTGGTGCTACTTCAAGGTCGACTCAAGTGCGCCCAAGGCACCCCGCATCACTGCAGGCTCCCCCTATACCGAATGCGGCACCGTCTGTGAGGGCAAGGGTGGACCCGGGGTGCCGGGTGCCTTCACCTTCCAGCCCAACACCGCTGACGTCAAAGGCGGGCACACCGACGTCACGGCCTATGAGTGGAAGCTGCTGTCCACACCTGCCCGGCAGGTCACAGGCGGGATCAAAGCCGACGTCAAGGACGTGACACCACCGCTCTCGGGGACACAGGTGCTGTCAGTGCGGGCCAAGGACGTCTACAAACGGTGGGGAGCGTACGCGGAGTTCACCTTCAAGGTGACTCCGGCCGCCGGAGCCGTCGGCCGCTGGCACTTCGACGACGCAGCACCCGGCTCGCAAGCCACGGTGGCCAAGGACACTGCCACGGAGGGCACCCGGCACGACGCCACGCTCTACACCACACACGCCGGCTGGTCGACTCTCGGACGCCGGGGAGAGCCCGACTACTCGCTGTACCTCAACGACAGCAGCACCGACGCCACGCGGGACGGTTATGCGGCCACTTCAGCACCGGCGGTGAACACCAAGGACTCCTTCACCGCCTCGGCCTGGGTCTACCTGACCGACGCCTCGCAGAACCATGTGGTGCTGTCGGCACCGGGCACGAACGCCTCGGCCTTCACGCTGTACTACTCACCGAGCTATAAGAAGTGGGTGTTCAACCGCACTGCTGCCGACGTCAAGGACAACCCGGTCTATTTCCGGTCCGTGGCCGACGCCGGGCCGCCGCCGCTGAATGTGTGGACGCATCTGGCAGCCGTCTTCGACACCAAGGGTGATGCAGACAAGACGAACGACACCATCCAGCTGTTCGTCAACGGCCGTCCGCAGGGCAAGCCGGTGGTGCTGAACGATCTGTCCACCTCATACCAGCCGTGGACATCCTCGGCCGGCCTGCAGTTCGGCCGCTCGCGGGTCGGCGGCGACTGGGGAGAGAACTTCCGCGGCCGCATCGATGAGGTCTCGGTGTGGCAGTACGCGCTCAGCCCTGAGCAGATTGCTCAGGAGGCGCAGCTGATGCAGGACGATGCGGTGGCCAACGAACTCGTTGCGGACTGGGATGCCTCCTCCTCCACCGGCACCCAGGTCAAGGAAATCTCCCCCTACCCCGCGCCGGCGCTGGCGCTGTCGTCCACCGGTGCAGTGCTGGACGAGGACAACAACACCCTCGTCCTGGACGGAACATCGGGCTACGCCTCGGCGGCCGGCCCGGTGACTGACGAGACCGGCTCATTCACCGTCTCCGCCCACGTGAGGCTGGATGCCGACAAGCTGGCGTCCAAACCGGTCGGCTACCAGGCCCAAGTGGCGGGACAGGCGATCGGCGACGAGTCCTCGTGGGCCCTGTGGGTGGTCAAGTCCGCAGCCGGCACCTACCAGTGGAAGTTCACCCGCACCGCCGTCGGACCGGACGGCAAGGTCACTCAGAGCGCGGAGGTGGCAGCCGGCGATCCCGCCGAGGTGAACACCGGGGTGGACGTCACCGGTGTGTTCGACGCCCAGGAGACGTGGCAGCAGACCGACCCGGCCGATTCCTCCAAGGCCGAGGACCATATGGGCCGACTGCACCTGTACGTGGGTGGCCTTGAGCAGCACGGCGAGGACAAGGGCGAGGACAAGTCCGGGTTCTCTGCCATCCAGCAGGGCACCGGCGCGCTGTCCGCGGGCAGGGGAGCAGCCGGCGGGTCCACGGGGTACTACCTGCCCGGCTCGCTGGAATCACTCAGAGTATGGACCGGCGCGATGAGTGCCGACCAGATCCGCTCCCAGGTGCTGGACACGCCGGCCGCCTGACGCCTGACACACAGTCACCAGACTGTAGGCGGCCCGCTCTCTGAGCGGGCCGC
Organism: Streptomyces cellostaticus; assembly: GCF_001513965.1. Taxonomy (GTDB): domain Bacteria; phylum Actinomycetota; class Actinomycetes; order Streptomycetales; family Streptomycetaceae; genus Streptomyces; species Streptomyces cellostaticus. Next base: position 80,373 of record NZ_KQ948039.1, read on the forward strand.
CCGACACCTGGCGTTTGAAAACGCCGCCTCATCTCCTTCACCTTCTCTCAACGGCACGCGCCCGGCGTGACACAGCCAGGCGCCGCGTAGGAAGACCCCCCATGAAATCCTTTGGCATACCCTGGCCGACACCAGGCCGCAGGGGCAGAGACAGAACACGCTGGCTCCGTTCCATCGCCGCGACCACGGGCCTGGCACTCCTGCCCGGCCTGCTCACTCCCGTCGCCTTCGCCGCGGACACCGACCCCTTGGGACGTCCGCACCTGAAGGCATCACAGGCCACCAAGGTCAGCCCCTTCACCGCCAAGGTGAACAAGAAGGCAGCAGCCGAAGCACGCAAGGCCGCCGAGGCCGACCGGACGGCGGCCGCCCGAGCTCGCCACGATCAGCAGCGCGAGGTCACCTGGCCGAACGCCGGCAAAGCGTCGCTGACCGTCCCGGACAAGGGAACCGCCAAGGCTCACCCGGGCTCCCTGCCCGTCACTGTGACCGCTCCCGGCAAGGGAGAAACGGCCAAGTCCGTCACGGTCGAGGTCCTCGACCAGAAGACTGCTGCCAAGCTCGGCGTCAAGGGAGTGGTCCTCAAGCTCACCGGCCCCGAGACCGGCGGCAGGGCCCGCTTCGGCATCGACTACTCCGCCTTCGCCGCAGCGTACGGCGGTGACTGGGCCGGCCGTCTGCAACTGACGCGTCTGCCGAACTGCGCCGCGAAGGATCCGGCTGCTGCGAAGTGCCGCAAGCGCGTGGTCCTGGACTCCGTCAACAACCGTGACAAGGACAGCATTTCCGCCCCGGTGGCCCTCGCGTCCGGCGGGCAGCCGATGCTGCTGGCCGTCGCGGCGGGCACCAAGTCCGGCGCCGGTGACTACAAGGCGACGCCGCTTTCTGTTTCCTCGACATGGGAGGCCGGCGGCTCCTCCGGCTCGTTCACTTGGTCGTACCCCCTTCGTGTGCCACCGGCTGCCGCCGGCCCGCAGCCGGACCTGTCGATCTCGTACGACTCGGGCAGTGTCGACGGCCAGACGGCGAACTCGAACAACCAGGGCAGCCAGGTTGGCACGGGCTTCGACCTGACCTCGTCCTACGTCGAGCGCAAGTACGGCTCTTGCGACGACGACGGCCAGGACGGCAAGTACGACCTGTGCTGGAAGTACGACAACGCCTCGCTCGTCCTCAACGGCCAGGCCACCGAGCTGGTCAAGGACGACGAAAAGGGCACGTGGCGGCTGAAGGACGACGACGCCTCCACCGTCACCCACTCCACCGGTGCCGACAACGGTGACGACGACGGCGAGTACTGGACGGTCATCACCGGAGACGGCACCAAGTACGTGTTCGGCCTGAACAAGCTCGACGGGGCCGGCGCGGACGACCGCACGCAGTCGGTGTGGACGGTGCCCGTCTTCGGCGACGACGAGGGCGAACCCGGCTACACCAGCGGGGACTCCTTCTCCGGCCGGCACAAGAAGCAGGCCTGGCGCTGGAACCTCGACTATGTCGAGGACACCCACGGCAACGCCGAGTCGTACTGGTACACCGCCGAGCACAACAACTACGACATGCTCGGTGACGACAACACCGGCACTGACTACGTCCGCGGTGGCTACCTGAAGGAGATCCGCTACGGCCAACGTGCCGGCTCCCTCTTCTCCGGCACGCCGGCAGCCTCGGACAAGGTCGTCTTCTCCTACGACGAGCGCTGTGATCCCACGGTTGCCAAGTGCGACTCGCTGACCAAGGACACGCGGGACAACTGGCCGGACGTGCCGTTCGACGCGATCTGCAAGGACGGCGACAAGTGCACCGGCAACGTCGGCCCGACGTTCTTCACCCGTAAGCGCATGACGGCGATCACCACCTCCGCCTGGAACGCGGCGGCTTCCACTCCCGCCTTCGAGCCGGTCGACGTCTGGTCCCTCAAGCAGGAGTACCTGGACCCAGGCGACACCGGTGACTCGACCGACGAGTCGCTGTGGCTGGACGAGATCCGGCACACCGGCAAGCGGGGCACTGACCTCTCCCTCGACCCGGTCAAGTTCGACCACGACATGTTGCCCAACCGCGTCGACGGCAAGGCCGACAACATCCTGCCGCTGAACAAGCCCCGCCTGAAGACCGTCACCTCCGAGACCGGCGCTCAGACCATCGTCACCTACATGGACGCCGACTGCACCGCAGGCGGCACCAAGCCCAAGCTGGACGAGAACACCAAGCGCTGCTACCCGGTGTACTGGTCGCCCAACGGCGAGAAGGAACCGACGCTCGACTGGTTCCAGAAGTACCCGGTCAGCTCGGTATCCACCACCGACCCCCACGGCGGCTCGGAAGCCGTACAGCACAGCTACCGGTACACAGGCGGCGGCGCCTGGCACTACGACGAGGACCCGCTGACTCCCGCCAAGGAGCGCACCTGGTCCATCTGGCGCGGCTACCGGCAGGTCACCCACCTCACCGGCATCTCCACCGGCACGCAGAGCAAGGAGACCACGGTCTACCTGCGCGGCATGAACGGCGACCGCGTGCTCGGCCCGGACGGCAAGACACTCGACCGTGACAAGCGCAAGACCGTCACGGTCTCCGGAATCAAGGCCGCCGAGATCACCGACTCCGAGCAGTACGCGGGCTTCCCCCGCGAGTCGGTGACCTACAACGGCGACACCGAAGTCAGCGGCACGATCAATGACCCATGGTCGAAGCGGACGGCGACCCAGCACAAGTCGTACGCGGACACCGAGGCGTACTACGTACGCACCGCCGCCACCCGCACCCGCACCGCCATCACCAGCAAGCTCACCCCATTCGACCGGGTGCACACGGTGAAGACGACCTACGACGACTACGGCATGGCCGAGACCGTCGAGGACGAGGGCGACGACGCGGCCACGGGTGACGAGAAGTGCACCCGCACCTGGTACGCCCGCAACGACGACAAGGGCATCAACATCAACTCCCTTGTCTCCCGCACCCGTACGGTCGCCGCATCCTGCGCGACCGCGGACTCGGCGCTTGACCTGCCCGCCGACTCCAAGCGCGCGGGCGACGTCATCTCCGACACAGCCACCGTCTACGACGACACCTCAGCCACCACGTGGTCGGCATCGCAGAAGCCCACCAAGGGCGACGCCACCTGGAAGGGACGCGCCAAGGGCTACGGCAGCGACAACGCCCCTGTCTGGCAGAAGGTGTCCAAGACGACGTACGACACCCTTGGACGTCCCAAGATCGTCACCGACACCAACGACCGCCCGGTGTCCTCGAGCACCTACGTGCCGGCGGACTCGGGCCCGCTGACGTCGACAGAGGTTGCAGACGCCAAGACGTACAAGACCACCACGGCCCTGGACTTCGCGACCGGCGCGACGCTGAAGGTCACCGACCCGAATAACAAGGTCACTGAGAGTGAGTACGACAGCCTCGGCCGTATCACCAAGCTGTGGCTGCCCAACCGCTACAAGGTGCTGAGCCAAAACCCCAACTACGTCTACAACTACAACGTCACCAGCTCGGACATGTCCTGGGTCTCCACCCAGACCGTCAAGAACGACGGCTCGGGCTACAACACCACCTACGAGTTCTACGACTCGCTGCTCCGCTCGCGCCAGATCCAGACGCCGACCCCGCAGGGCGGCCGACTCATCTCGCTGACGCTCTACGACGCACGAGGCCTCGCCGTCAGCCAGCAGTCCGACATCTGGGACAGCACCTCACTGCCCAGCTCCAAGGACGCGGAGGTCTCCGGAGGTCAGGCGCCCGTCCAGACCGACACGACCTACGACGGGGCGGGCCGGCCGACGAAGGCGGTGACGAAGGTCCACGGCGACACCCGCTGGACGACCGACACCACCTACACAGGTGACACCGTCACCACCACTGCCCCGACCGGCGGCCAGGCGACCGCAGTGGTCACCAACGCGCTCGGCCAGACGACCCAGCGCCGCGAATACGCGGGCCCCACACCGACCGGCACGAACTTCACGACGACCGATTACACGTACACCCCGGCCGGGCAGCAAGAGACGGTCACCGGCCCCGACCAGACCAAGTGGTCGTACACCTACGACCTCTTCGGCCGCCAGGTCACCGCGACCGACCCCGACAAGGGGAAGACCGCGACGGCGTACAACGACCTCGACCAAGTCGTCAGCACCACCCCGAGCAGCGACGCCTCGAAGAAACTGCTGTACGAGTACGACGAGCTGGGCCGCAAGACGGGCATGTGGCAGGCCGACAAGAGTGACGCCAACAAGCTCGCCGCCTGGGGCTTCGATGAAGTGGCCAAGGGCCAGCAGGACACCGCCACCCGCTACGACGGCGGCGTGACCGGAAAGGCGTACACCGAGAAGGTCACCACCTTCGACGCGATGTACCACGCCACCGGCAGCAAGCTCATCCTGCCCGACACCGAACCCCTCGTCTCGGGCGGCTACGTGCCCAAGACGCTGTCGTTCATCACCGGCTACAACCTCGACGGGGCGATCAGCCAGTACTCCGCACCGGCAGCGGGCGGCCTGCCCGCCGAAGCGGTCTCTTACACCTTCAACGCCCTTGGCCAGCAGCTGACCTCGAAGGGCACGACGGGCTACCTGCAGGGCGCGGCCTTCTCTCCTCAGGGCGACCTGCGCCAGCTCACCCTGGGCAAGGACGGCTCGTTCTCGGGGAAGAAGGCGTACCTGACCTGGGACTACGAAGAGGGGACCCGCCGCCTCACCCGCTCCTACGTCACCGACGACGTGCACGGCTACATGCCGCAGGAGCTGAAGTTCACCCAGGACGACGCCGGCAACGTCACCTCCATCTTCGACGCCACCACCCAGGGCGGCACGGCCAAGGCCGACAACCAGTGCTTCGCCTACGACGGCAACCGCCGCATGAGCGAGGCCTGGACACCGAAGACCGCGGACTGCTCGGCCTCCGGCCGCACGGCTTCCAACCTCGACGGCGCAGCCCCGTACTGGACGTCGTACACCTACAACGACGCCGGGCAGCGCAAGACCGAGACCCAGCACACCACGTCGGGCGACAAATCCACGACGTACACCTACAACGACACCACCGACAACAAGCCGCACACGCTGGACAAGACGACCGGCGCCCGCTCGGCCACCTACTCCTACGACAGCAGCGGCAACACCACCTCCCGCCCCGGCCCGACCGCCCAGCAGAGCCTGGTGTGGAACACTGAGGGCGACCTCGCCAAGCTCACCGAGGGCACAAAGGAGACCAGCTACCTCTACGACGCCAACGGCGAGCTGCTGATCCGCCGAGCCAAGGGAGACGGCGAAACCGTCCTCTACCTGGGCGCCGGCACGGAACTCCACCTCACCACCAAGGGCACCACGAAGACCGCGTCCGGCACCCGCTCCTACACGGCCAACGGCCAGACCATCGCCGTCCGCACAGCCGTCGCCGGAGTCTCCGGTACAAAGCTCAGCTTCCTGGCCGCCGACCACCACGGCACCTCCAGTATCGCCCTCGACGCGAGCACGTACGCGATCACCAAGCGCTACAGCACTCCGTTCGGCGCCCCACGGGGCACAAAACCCACGTCCTGGCCCGACGACAAGGCCTTCCTGGGCAAACCAGCCGACGATGCATCCGGCCTGACCCACGTCGGGGCTCGCGAATACGACCCCACCATCGGCCAGTTCATCAGCGTCGACCCGCTCCTGACCCTGGACCAGCACCAGTCACTCAACGGCTACGCCTACGCCAACAACACACCGGTCACCTCCAGCGACCCCTCCGGTCAGGGCGTTTGCACGATGGACGGGATGTGCGGTGGCACGAAGTCGGTCGAAGAGTGGGAAAAGAAGCGCGCGCAACGGAGCCACGGGCACACGAATTACGGCGGGACCACTGATCAAGGCGGTACGGCGCCCACGACCAGCTCTGGAGATGTCGGCTCCGGCTACAACGGCATGCTCTGTGCGCGAACTGGCCTGCCGCAGTACTGCAGCGGCCCGGTTACGGGTCCTGGTGACAGCAAACAAAACACGGGCACCCTATATTTCCCTGATACAGGGTGGTATGGACCGCAGCCGGAGATTAGCTTTAGAGAGCTGATTAGGCAGATCATCGATGGTCCCGTATGTAACCCCGGGTATCCGTGCGAAAATGGAAAGATCGGCATAGTTCCGCTGGTTCCTGAAGGGCCGTTTGGTCGCCCTCCCATGCCGGGTCCTCGCAGGATGCCCATGGGCTTTTCAAATTCCGCAGAGTTCCAAGCCTTCAAGTCTGAGCTTGCGGGGGGATTGCAACAGGCCGGGTATGAAGATGTAACTCCGATCATGCAGGGAAGCTCCGTTACAGGTAAGAGCTTCAAGAGCGGGCGGCCATTTGGATCGCACAGCGACTTCGATGTGGCTTTGGCGAGTTCGGATTTGCTGGATCGCGCCAAGCAGGCAGGCATTCCGTTGCGCTCACAAGGTACCCGCACCGGCCCTCTTGAGCCCGGCGATCTGGCCGCGCTGGGGCTTCGCGATCTGAGTAAATCTCTCAGTAAGCAAGCAGGTGGACGTGATGTTCACTTCATGGTGTACGGAACAATCGGAGGTGCAACGAGCCGAGCGCCGAGTATCATCATGAAGCCATAGCGTTAGTTCAGGAGTAGCGTAAGTGAAGTACCTTGTGTACGGAATGCAATCCGCAGTGATATCGGATGCGATGTCTCTCGTCAGTCGAGTACTGGGCGTTGCATTCGAAGTGAGAGAGAGTTCCTATAAGGGGGGGGAATATTATCGATACGTTGACCAAGCGGGGTGGGATATCTCCATCCAGTCTCACTGGCGTGATGAGGACGGAATTTTGGCTAAGCCGGAATTTCCGCAGTGCTCGGTCCTCGTTTACGTAAACGAGGTTCCTCGGGAGGTGGAGGAGAAGATGGATTCAATTCCTTCACTGTCCAAGCTTCAATCCCGAGTTATCTAGGCAGGGTGAGATGGTTTCCGGCGATCGAGGTGAAGAAGTCCTTGGTCGCCGGAAGCTTACTTGTATCTGAGCAAGCGAGGGCTTCTTGGCGTTTATCGTCCGTGAGTTTGGCACGCTGGCCCTTTGTGTTCGGCGAGGCGGATCGTTAACCGTCCGCCAGCTCTTCCGCCGGCTGCGGGTGTCGCAGGGTCTGCCGGAGCGCGCCTTCCACGTCGTATGGGGCCAGTCCTGTCTCTGCCGCGTGCGTCGTGAAGGCCTCGCGGGGATGTGGAGGAGGCCCGGGGCAGCGGCCGCGTACGCGCCGGTGATGGACGGGCGGGCCGGTGGCGGGGGTATTGGCGGGTGTCTTGTCCGTATGACCGCTCGTCGGCAGAGAGCCGAGAATTGCGATAAAGGAGGCCGCGCTGGTCTGCTGGACGGTGCAGTTCAGGGCAGAGCCGAGGCCCTCCTTCTCCGGGGGATGTGCTCATCAGGGCGCCGACCGTGGCGCATGATTGCCTGCTCGCGGCAGACCAGGGCTGAGTTCATAACCCGGCTGCTGCTCACGGCTCAGCAAGCCGCGATCGGTCACGGCGACCTCGGTGCCGCGTACGCTGGGCCGCCGCTGCCCTCCCCGCAGCACAAAGCCAAGTTCGTTCACGCTTGGACGCCGTACTCGGCTGACCGGCCCAGCCGCTTGCTGCGTCAGACCAAGCCTAGATCGCTTGCAAGCGATTCTTGGAAGGCTCTCCAAGTGGACGGGGTGACATGCAGGGACGGGCCGGTGGGGTGTTTGGAGTCGCGGATGGCGACTGTGGTGGGGATGTTGGTGGCTATTTCGACGCACTCTCGATCAGGGTTGCTGTAACTGGACTTGCGGTACTGGAAGTCGGGCACGGCTCAGAATTCCTTACGGAGTCGGTGGATGAGCGAGACGGAGTCCTGTTCGCTCAGGGAACATCCAGCGGTCGTCTCGAACAACTCGTCGTGGGCCGCGGTGCCTTCACCGCCTTCGATCCACAGGCGGGTGAAGGGGATCTCCAGGTATACGACGTCCATGGCTCCGGGCTCGGCGAACGAGATGATGTTGAACGAGCTGTTCAACCCCCTGTGCGGGCCTGCGCTGAAGGGGTAAATCAGCAGCGTGATGTTCGGTTGTTCGGCCATCTTCGCAAGGTGGTCGAGCTGTCCGCGAGCGGCTTTCGGGCCGCCGGGGAGGTTCCGCAGGACGGCCTCGTAGATCACCGTTCGAAGCGTGAGGGGAGGATCCTCCGTGAGGCGACGCTGCCGTGCCAGGCGTGCCGCTACGAACTCCTCGTCCTCTGCCGTGCTCTCCGACGCCCCGCCTCTCAACGCAACAACGTAGTCAGGGGTTTGGAGCAGCCCCGGTACGAACGCCGGCTGCCATGCCTTGATTGCGGTGGCGGCGTTCTCCAGTGACACGTACTCCTGCATGTCGCCCAGGGTCGTGTAGTCGTTCCACCAGCCTTTGGCTTTGCGTCGATCGCGGTCGACCCTGGCCAGTTCCAAGAGGCCGCCGACCGTTCCAGGGTCGCGGACGCCGTACAGCTCGCACAGCGCGCGGATGTCCGGGTCACGCATGGGTACCCAGCCGCGCTCCATCTTCGTGACCTTTGTGATGGACGAGGTCAGAGCCCTGGCGGCATGACTTTGCGTCAGTCCGGCCGCGGTGCGCAGCTTGACGAGCTCGCCGCCCAGGCGACGCCCCAATACCGAGGATGTGCTGTTGCCCAACATCGGTTGACCTGTGGTCATGTTGTGCTCCTCCTGGCGTCAGTGCGCTGCCAGTCTGGCGTGATCGCGATCCGCCCTGCAACTCGTAGGGATTAATTTTTCCGAGACTAACTTGTCCGCAACTCGGCGAGCCCCTACCTTCAGTGACGTACCAATCACAGAGCAGTGGAGGTGCGCGGCATGACCGCCCCCGATACGCCCCTGCGTCACGACCGTGTCGACTACGCCCCGTTCTCGAAGAGCGTCACCCTGGCCCGCCGAAGAGCCCGTCGCCTCCTCACCGAGTGGGGACACCCCGAACTCGCGGCTGACACCGCCCTGTTGGTATCCGAGCTGGGCGGCAATGCCGTACTCCACGGGTGCCTCCGCGACCGGCTCTTCCGGGTCGAGCTCGCCCTCACGCAGTGGGCGCTGCGGATCTCCGTGTCGGATCCGAAGGGGGAGTTATGGCCGAACCTGCGGGAGGCGACCGCGGACGAGAGTTTCGGGCGTGGGCTGCTGATCGTCGGGCAGGTGGCAGACCGCTGGGGAGTGTGCGAGCTGACCGCCGGCAAGGTCGTCTGGGCCGAGCTGGACGTCGTACGCCAGACGGTTCCAGCCCGCTACGGTGACGGCAGCGAACCACCGCGACCGAGGAGGACGACCATGGCCGAACCGCTCAAGACCTTCGTCAACGGCGTCGAGGTCGAGGTCCCCAACAGCATCTCCGACATCCGCGCAGCCCTCCCCGAGGGGCGGCGCGAGGAGTTCGACCAGGCCATCAATGAGGCCGGGGTGCACGACATCCACGCGGTGATGCGGCACTGGATGCTCGAAGCCGTCCCCGACCCGGAGGCGGAGGCGCTGCTTCAGAGGCTCGCGGCGGACGAGGCCGAGAGGCGGGGTGTCGCTTGAGCTACCGCATCGCCTATGCCTCGCCCGCCGACGACACCCTGGCCAAGATGCGGAACGCCGATGCGTTCAGGGAGGCGATGGCGGGCACCATCGGCCGGGATCCGTACGGGCACGGGTCGACCGCCGTCAGAGGTGAGCGCGACCGACGCGAGGTCACGGTCCTCGGTGCCATCGTGCTCTATTACGTCTCCGGATCCGTGCTGACCGTGACCGTGGTCAGGCTCATTCCAGGACTCTGACCGGTATGCACAGGGTGCGCGAGGTGGCCGCCCCGGCATGAATTCCGAGGCGGCCACTGTCGCGTGCCAAGGCAGGCTCAGTTCACGTTCACCGCACTCCAAGCCGCCCCCACCGCGTTGTACTCAGCACTCCCCGCGCCGTAGAGGTCCTTGGCCGCGCTGAGGGTGGCCGTGCGGGCGGCCTTGTAGTTCGTGGAGGACGTCATGTAGACCGTCAGCGCGCGGTACCAGATCTTGCCGACCTTGTCGTGGCCGATGCCGGTGACCGTCGAGCCGTTGTAGGTCGGTGAGTCGTAGCTGACGCCGTTGATGGTCTTGGCGCCGCTGCCCTCCGCGAGCAGGTACGCGAAGTGGTTGGCGACGCCCGACGAGTAGTGGACGTCCAGGTTCCCCACCGACGAGCTCCAGTAGTCCGCCGAGTTGCCGTCCTTCGACGGCTTGTCCATGAAGCGCAGGGCCGGCTTGCCGAAGCCGGACTTCACGATCTTCTCGCCGATCAGGTAGTCACCGGGGTCGGAGGGGTTGTTCGCGTACCACTCGACCATCGTGCCGAGGATGTCGGACGTGGCCTCGTTCAGGCCGCCGGACTCGCCCGAGTACGTCAGCGCGGCCGTCTTGGACGTCACGCCGTGCGTCATCTCGTGGCCGGCCACGTCCAGCGCGACCAGCGGACCGAACGTGGTGCCGTCACCGTCGCCGTACGTCATGCAGAAGCAGCTGTCGTCCCAGAAGGCGTTGTTGTAGCTGCTGCCGTAGTGGACGCGGTTGTACGAGCCCTTGCCGTCGTTGCCGATGCCGTTGCGGCCCTGGACGTTCTTGTAGTAGTCCCAGGTCTCGTTGGTGCCGTACTGGGCGTCGACGGCGGCCGAGGAGCGGTCGGAGTTGCTGCCCGTGCCCCAGTGGTTGTCGGCGTCCGTGAACAGGGTCGCGGGGGCCCGGCTGAAGCAGATGCCGAAGAAGCACAGGTCGGTCTTGTTCTCCGCGTCACCGGTGTAGGTGTTGCCGCGGGTGGGGTCCTTCAGCTGGTACGACGATCCGGACTGGGTCGTCTCCAGCGGTACCGTCCCGCTGTAGAGCGACTTGCCGTCGCCGGTGGCCGTCTCGATGCTGTCCCAGGCGTCGATCTGGGCGCCGGTGCGGGCGTCGGTCAGCACGGTGCGGGCGACCGGGTTGCCGAGCGAGTCCTGGCCGACGGCGTTGGTGCGCCAGGCCAGCTTCGGGGTGCCGTGCAGGGCGTCGACCACCAGCTCCGGCCTGGCCTTGATCCGCCTCAGCGTCTCGCCGAGGTTGGCGGCGCGCAGGGCGTTCACCGCGAGGTCGGCGGCCCTGGGGGCCGACAGCTTCGGGGTGATCGAGGGCAGGGATATCAGGTTCCTCGTCGCCCGGTCGGCACCGTGGTACGTGCCGTTCGGCGTCAGGTGAACCACGAAGTCGCCGCCCAGTACTGGGAGTTGGTGGTAGGTGCGGTCGTAGCGGACGTGCTGGATGCCGTTCTTGTCCACGATCACGTCGCGGACGCTGGTGTCCTGCGCGGAGGTCAGGCCCAGACTCGCGGCATGGGCGACGAGGGCCGACGCCGCGTTCTCGATCGCGGTGGCCGGGGTCGGTCTGCCGTCGGCGTGGGCGGCGGGGGAGAGCGCGGCGGCCAGCAGGGTCGCGGTGGTGACGGCGACACCGGCGGTGGCGAGACGACGGGATCCTCGGACGTGCGGACGTATCCGGCTCATCTGTCTCCTTGGGGAGGCGCCTTCGAGGCGTGGGGGCGGCGCTGAAGTTGACTGAGATTTAAGAGCCCCTGACATGTCATGTCCATAGCGCCGACATGGAGATGTGTAACGAGCCAGAGGGGGTTCAGAATCGTTTCCGTGACCACTCCGGACCCCTCGGAACTGCCGTTCTTCGTCTACGGCACCCTGCGCCCCGGCGAGGCGAACCATGACCTCTTCCTGCGCGGCCGCATCCGGACCGAGGCGCCCGCCCGCCTCCAGGGCGCCGTGCTCTACGACGGCCCCGGCTACCCCTACGCCGTCGAGGAACCCGGGGCGGGGACGATCAGCGGCGAACTGGTCACCGCGCTCCCGGAGGCGTACGGCCGCCTGCTCGGCGAACTGGACCGGCTGGAGGAGTACGTGCCGGGCGACCCGCGCAACCTCTACGAGCGGGTCGCCCGGGACGTCGTACGCACCGACGGCACGGCCGTCCGGGCCTGGGTGTACGTGGCCGCCCCGCCGGTCGCCGCCCGGCTCCGCGCCCGGGGCAGGCGCATAGAGAGCGGCGACTGGCTCACCCGGCGCTGACCGGCGTCCCGGCTTCTCACGCAACCCCGATCGGCGCAGCTGCATATGACGCGCGCATGGATCACAGGCAACCTGATGGTGTCGTCGCAAGGCGCGATGCGCGAAAGCGAGGAGGGACAAACGGCCAGTCGGGCAATGGCCAGTCGCCCCCGCCGGGCGAAATGGAACCCGCCCGGCTCACCGCGTCGTCGACGAAGGGCTCGGTCGGCGGCCAGATGAGCGGCAAGGGACGGGCGACCCTCCTCGACAAGTTCGGCACCCCGATCGTGGGCGAGACGATCGTGTTAATCGACTCCGGATCACACGTGGGCGACCCCTTGCTCTGGGGTAAGGCGCTCAGCAACGGCTACGACGCCGTCTACTACGGCAACAGGAAGTACAAGCCCGCGATGGCTCACGCCACTGTCGAGCCCAGCATCTTCTGACACCGCCTCGAACTGCTCCCGCAGCCGTTCGTGATACGGGCCGCGTGGAGGCTCACAGTGCGGACCAGTCACCGCTCTCCACGATCCGCCGCAGCGGCACCTCCTCGTCGGTCTCGGGCAGGTGGAACCCCTCGTACCGGTCTCCGGCGCCGAGCAGTTGCCGCTGTACGGGCGAGAGGTCTGCCAGTCGCCGCGGGGACAGGTCGTACTTCGCCACGGGGCGGATCCACCGGTAGGCGTAGGCGTAGAACAGCGTCGACCTGGTGGTGCCGGAGCGGTTCGCCCCCACCGTGTGCCAGAGGCGGGAGTCGATGACGATCGCGGAGCCCGCCGGGGCGAGGACGGGCACGGATCCAGACGGTTCGGGTCCGGTGGGCTTGGGCGTTTCCGGGCCGGTGTGGGAGCCGGGGATCACGAGAGGGCCGCCGTCCTCGACGCAGGTGATGTCGGTGAGCGGGTAGGACACCTTCACCGAGAGCAGGGGCAGCGGGAAGGGCAGGGTGTAGGTGATGCCCTGCAGGTCCCGGTGCCAGTTGAAGGGGAAGACCACGTCGTCCGGCAGGGACTCGTTCCGGTCGAGGTGCGAGTGGTAGACGAAGATGTTCCAGCCGAGCGCCGCGCACACGGCGGGCATGGTGGTGGCGAGCGCCATCGGTTCGAGGAAGGCGGGCTCCAGTTCCTGGATCGCGAAGAGCACCCGGCGGCGCGGGGTGTAGTAGTCGCGGGCCCGGTCCCGGAACCTCTCCTGCGTCAGGTCTGCCGTCTTGGAGAGCCGTTCCACCTGCTCGGGTGTGAGGGCGTCGGGAATCACCTCGTAGCCGTGTTCCGCGAGCGTGGGCGTCTGCCTGATCGACGTGCTGGTCATGGCCGATCTCCCGTCGACATCCGTCTTTCACGTTTCGTCCGGCGGAAAGTGATGCGGTGCCCGAATCACTATAGAGGCGAGCATCGATAATTACAGAGGGATTCCTTGAATGGCCGAATGTGTGTGGGCGGGTCGCGTTTTCCGGCTCCTTTCCTCTGTGTCACGGTCCTGGACGGTTGGCGCCGAAGGATTTCGGGCAGGGTCACGGAACTCGAACCGTGGAAGAAGTCCAGGGAATCCCGGAGGGCTGGGTGACGAATTCACGCTGGCAGCACCAGGAGGAGATCGAGGGGGTCCGGCTGGACGTCGACCCCGCCCTCGTGGCGAAGAACAGCACGGAGCCCGTCGGCCGGACGACACTGTCCGACGGACGCCCGGCGTGGCTGGTCACGGGGTGGGCGGAGACCCGTCAGGTGTTCACCCATCCGGCCTTCAGCCGCACCCTGGCCACCGGTCTGCGGGACAAGGGTGTCGAACCGACCTTCATGCTCGACATGGACCCGCCCACGCAGTCCCGCATACGGAGCAGGGCCACCCGCGCGTTCACCCACCGGCGCATCGAGCAGCTGCGGCCGAAGTCCGAGCGGATCGCGGACGAGCTGCTCGACGCGCTGGTGGCGGAGGGCGAACCGGCGGATCTCGTGGGGCGGTTCGCCCAGCCCCTGCCGCTGACGGTGATGTGCGACATGCTGGGGGTCCCCGCCCAGGACCGCGCGGTGCTGCACCCGTGGTCGGAGGTGCTGCTCTCGCTGACGGCTCACCGCCAGGAGGAGATCGACTCGGCCTGCGCCGGCCTGGACTCGTACATGGCCGGGCTGCTCCGGCAGCGCCGGGCCGAACCGGCCGACGACCTGCTGTCCGCCCTCGTCCATGATCCGCGACAGCGCGGCGACGACCCCCTCACCGACGACGAGCTGGTGCATCTCGGAGTGAGCCTGCTGGTCTCCGGGTTTCCGGCGACGGCCAGCCAGATCACCAACTTCAGCTATGTCCTGCTGAGCCGGCCCGACCTGTGGCGGCGGCTGCGGGACGATCCGGCACTGGTCCCCGGGGCCGTCGAGGAACTGCTCCGCTTCGTGCCTCTGGGATCCGACGCGGGGCTGCCCCGGGTGGCCACCGAGGACGTGGAGATCGGCGGGCAGCTGATCCGGGCGGGAGACACGGTCATGGTGTCCCGGCCTTCGGCCAACCGTGACCGGGCCGTCTTCTCCCGCCCGGACGAGATCGCCCTCGACCGGGCCGACAATCCCCATCTCGCGTTCGGCTACGGGATCCATCACTGTCTGGGCGTTCATCTCGCCCGGCTGGAACTCCAGGTGGCCATCGGGCGCCTGGTGACCCGCTTGCCGGACCTGCGGATCGCCGTCCCCGAGGACCAGCTGCAATGGCGGACCGGCCTGGTGGTGCGCGGCCTGCGCGAGCTGCCCGTGGCCTGGACCGCGGCCTGACCGGTCGGCCAAGCCGCCCGCCGGCCCGGACCTTGGCGGGCGGCCGCCTCAGACGTGACCGAAGTAGTCGCGGTGCACCACCACCGAGTACGCGTAGTCCAGGAGCGTGCCCCAGCTGAACACCGGCAGGTCGATGCGCCGCTGGACGGCCCGGGCGAACGGCTGCACCGCCCCGCACTCCAGGAGCATCGCGCCCATGTCCGGATGCTGCCGGGCGAACTCCTCGGCCAAGGTGACCAGCTCTGCCTCCACCACCGCGTACTCCGCGTGCCGCGAGGCGGGATCGGGCTCGTCGTACAGGCGGACCAGGGTCGGGCAGTGCCCGGACTCGTAGATGCCGGTGACCGGGTGGCCGCCGTCCGCCGCGATGCCCACCGCCTTCAGGTGATCGTCTGTCAGGTGGCCGCTGAACGCCACCATGAGGCCCACCGTCCGGTGCGCCCCGGCGACGGCCCGGGCCAGCGGAGCCTGCAGCAGACTCGACATGAACACGGGCACGTCGACGGCGTCCGCCACCTCCCGCTGGAAGTACGCGAAGTAACCGCACTCGGCGGCGATCGCCCGGCAGCCCAGGTCCTCGAGCCGGCGCGCGGAGGCGATGACCGGCTCCAGACAGGCCGACTTGTCCTCCGCGAAGATCAGCTCGTCGAAGCCGACTCCGCGGACGATGTCGTACTGGATGGGAAAGGGATACGCGCTGGGATTGCGCATATCACCGGGAAAGCCCGGATACACGTCATCGACCAGCATGATCCCCAGTCCCATGCCGTACGCGCGGTGCTGTTTCCGGGACCGTATTTCGGACAGGCCGGGGTCGCGGGCTCCGTGCCACATGACTTCACCTTTCGGTGGGCGGAAAGAAATGCGTGTGATCGGCGAGAAACGAGACTGTGCGGCGGCCGGAAGCGGTCCTTACGCTGGCCGCATGGATTACGCCATCGCGTTACCTTTCGGCGGGCAGGGTGTGGTGGACGGGGACTGGGTGTGCGAATTCGCCCGGCATGCCGAGTCCTGCGGGTTCGAATCCCTCGTCGCCGCCGAGCACTCCGTCATGGTGAGCGGCACGTCGAGCCGCTATCCCTACAGCCCCACCGGACGTCTCTCGGTCGCCGCGGACAGCCCCGTTCCGGATCCGCTGGAGCTGCTGAGCTACCTCGCCGCGTGTACCACCCGCATCGGGCTCGCGACCGGTGTGCTCATCCTGCCCAACCACCACCCCGTCGTGCTGGCCAAGCGCGCGGCCACCCTCGACACCCTGTCCCGGGGCCGGCTGCGGCTGTGCGTGGGGGTCGGCTGGCTCCGGGAGGAGATCGAGGCGTGCGGTGCGGACTTCGCCACGCGCGGGCGCCGGGCGGCCGAGCAGGTCGAAGTGATGCGCGTGCTCTGGGCGGACACCGGCCCCGAGGGGGCCGCCCACGAAGGGGAGTTCTTCCGGTTCCGGGGAGCGCTGTGCCGCCCCGGCCCGTGGCGGGCCACGGGCGTCCCCGTCCACTTCGGGGGGCACAGCACCGCTGCTGCACGACGAGCCGGCCGGTACGGCGAAGGGTTCCAGCCCCTCGGGGTCGACGAGCCGGAACTGCTGCGGCTGATCGGGGTCATGCGCCGGGAGGCGCAGCGGTACGGCAGGGATCCCGACGCCCTGGAGGTGACGTTGTACCGCGGGCTCACGGAGCTGACGGAGCAGGAAGCCGCCCGGCTGGCGGCGCTCGGCGTGCACCGGATCGTTCTGCAGGTGGGGGAGGAGGCGGACCTGGAACGGCTGAAGGACCGGATGTCCGTCGGCGCGGAACGACTCGTGCGCTGACGCCTCGGCACCGGCCGAGCCGGCTGCGGCCCGGCCGGTGCCGCCGTATCCACGCATGACGAGGGGCCGCCGTCAGCCGGCCGCGCGCCGGCGCGCGGCGAGCCACACACCGGAGCGCGGCCGGAGATTCGCCGCCACCGTCAGCGCCGGTGTGCGCTGCGGATGCGGGGCGAACTCATAACGCTGGAGCGCCTCGGTGAGGATCAGGTGTCCGAGTGTCATCGAGAACTCCCGGGCCACGCAGCCCCGTCTGCCGCTGCCGAACGGTATCCATGCCTGACGGTGCCGGGACGCCGAACGCTCCGGGGCGAACCGCTGCGGGTCGAAGCGTTCGGGCGCCTCCCAGATGCCCGGGTGGGCGTGGATCCGGTGGATCAGTACGACCACGTTGGTGCCTGCGGGGACGGCGACCCCGTCGATGACGTCGTCGCGGGCGGCCCGGCGCTGCACCCAGTACGTGGGCGGGCACAGGCGCAGCGCCTCCTTGAGAACCATACGGACGTACGGCAGGGCGGAGAGATCCTCGAAACGGGGACACCTCCCGGCCAGCACGCCGTCGACCTCGGTGAAGGCGGCCTGCTGGACCTCCGGGTGACGGGCCAGCAGGTGCAGCGCCCAGCTCACCGAGATCGCCAGCGGCTCCGCACCCAGCAGCAGCGACACCGCCTCGTCCCGCAGCCCCTCCGCGTCCAGCTCCCGTTCCGCCGCCGACAGGATGTCGAGCAGTTCCGGTGCGTGCGCCGCCCGGGAGCGGTCCCGGCGGGCGACCACGCCGAGGACGACGTCCTCGATGACCCCGATCGCCTGCCGCTGCCGGCGGCGGCCGGGGAACGGCAGCCAGGACGGCACGACGGAGGCGAGCATCCCCACCCACATGTAGTTCATGATCTGGTCGAACGCCCGGGAGACCCGCCGTATCTCGTGGCCGGTGATCGGCGCCCCGTAGAGCAGCTCGGCAAGTGCCGTGGTGACCGCGGTGGTGACGTGGGGGACCACGTCCAGGCCGGTGCCGGCTCCGTCCGGCGCCGCGGGCCAGGCAGCGGTGTGTGCGTCGACGAGCTGTGCCATGTGGTCGGTCATCGACTTCAGCGCTCCCTGCCGGAACGCGGGGCCGACGAGATCGCGGCGGCTGCGCCAGTGTCCGTCCTCGACGTCGATGGTGGACAGCCCCTGCCCGGTGAGGGGCAGCAGCGTTGCCCTGAATCCGGTGGGACCGCCCTTGTCGACGTAATTGCGCGCGTTCTCGATCAGGACGTGCTGGGCGTGGCGGGGATGGCTGACCGCCACCAGGCCGGTGACACCGAGATCCAGATGGAAGATGTCCCCGTGTTCCCGGTGGGCGTCGGCCCAGAACGACTCCTTTCGCCGTATCAGGTCCGGCAGGCAGCCGAGGACGGGCCAGGAGCCGACGGTGGGGATGGTCCGGACGGCCGTCGCGTGGCCCGTCATATCGCCTTGGTGCCGATCAGGATGCCGTGCGGGGTCCAGGTGGGCAGCTCGATCCGCCGCAGGCCGGTGAAGCCGGCGGTGCGCAGCGACGCCTCGTGCTGCGACCAGGGGTAGATCATGCCTCCCTCGGCCGGCAGCGCGGCGAAGTAGACGCTGTCCAGCGCGGCGATCAGCGGTCCGTCCCCGCTGTCGTCGGACATCGAGTTGAACACGGCCACCCGCCCGCCCGGCGCCAGGGCGTCGTGGGCCTTGCGCAGCAACGCCGTGTTCTCCTCGGGCGTCCAGATGACCAGCTGGTGGGCGAAGAGGACGCAGTCGAAGCCGGTCGGGAAGGGGTCGGCGAAGAGGTCGAGACCGCGTACGGTGATGCGGTCCTCGAGGCCCGCCTGCCGGATGCTCTCCTCGGCCACGGGAACCGAGGAGGGGATCTCCAGGACGGTGACGCGCAGCTGTGGGTTGGCCGTGGCGAGGGCGATCGCGTTGACGGCGTCTCCGCCGCCGCAGTCCAGGAGCGTACGGGACCGGGACAGGTCGAGGTGGCGCACCAGGTGTCGGTTGGCCAGCTGCGACCAGGACCGCATGTAGCGGTAGAAGACCTCTTCCAGGCGCGGGGTCTGCGCCAGGCGGGGATAGAGGTCCTTTCCTTCGCCGGGGATCCGCCGCAGCCCGACGTTGGTGTTGCGCCGCAGCGATTCGGTGAAGTCGGCCTGGCCCTCGTAGACGATGTGCTGCTCGAAGGCGACGGTGTTCACGATGTGGGTCCACTCGCCGCGGTCCATCAGCTCGCCGATCTCGGCCGACAGGCGGCACACGGGGCCGTCGCGGTGGATGAGACGCAGCGCGGCGCAGCCGAGGAGCAGGATGTCGCAGGCACGTTCCTCCAGGTCGAGTGCGGTACGGATCTCCTCTCCGGTGAGCGGCCCCTTTTCCGCCAGCAGATCGAAGAGGCCGAGTTCGCATGCCGCGTTGAGATACTGGAACGCGGCATGCCCGAACAGGATCATGGAAAGTCTGTCCGAGTTCTCCGGGTACACCGAACCGCGCGCGGCGGATTCGGTTCCCGAGAGAGCGGTGCTTTTGACCTGATCGGCTGTCACTGCGCCTCCTAGGCGTGCCGGTCGGACCCCGCTGAAGACCATCCGGATGGGCCTGTGAGAGCGTCGCCTTCGGGATGTGCGAGCGTCAAGGTGGCCTGGGAATCATGACCTGTTCCAGTCGAGCCTGACCGTATTTATCCACTGCCTTCAGGCCATTGTCGGCAGGCGCCATGGATATCGTCACCGGTCGGCGTGTTCACTCGTTGAGTGGCACACTTCACCCGTCAAGAAGGGCTGATCCGGTATGTCCGTGCACAGCTACGACGAATGGTCGCCCCTGAAAGAGGTCATCGTGGGCTCCGGAGTCCGCTATGACGCCCACGAAGTGGAGCTCTCCTTCAAGCTCTTCTTCCACGACGTGGCCGGCGCCTTCTACTACCCCTCGTACGGAACTCCGGTCTCCGGGCGCCAAGAGCTGAAGAAACGGTATGTGGACGAGCTCAACGAGGATGTGGAAGAGCTGGTCACAGCGCTGGAGAGCCTGTCCGTGAAGGTGCACCGGCCGACGACCCTCACGCGGTCCGTCGACTTCCGCACGCCGTACTGGCAGGCCAGTTGTGTACCCGCGCTCAACGTGCGGGATCAGGCCATCGTCTTCGGGGACGAGATCATCGAAACACCGCCCCAGGTGCGCGCCAGGTACTTCGAGAATGATCTCCTGAAACCCGTGTTCTACCGGTACTTCGCCCAGGGTGCCAAATGGACGACCATGCCGCGCCCGGTGATGACGGACAAGTCGTTCGACATTTCGTATGTCAATGGTCAGCATGCTCCCGCGCTTCAGGAGATCTCCGACCCGGAGCCCTCGGAATTCGACGTCGGGTTCGAGATGCTGCTGGACGCGGCACAGTGCGTCCGTTTCGGCCGGGACGTGATCGTGAATGTCGCGACGGAGAATCACGCGCTGGCGGTGCGCTGGCTGGAACGTCATCTTGAAGGCAAGTTCCGCTTCCACGTCATGTACCGCTTCTCGGACAACCACATCGACAGTCTCGTACTTCCGCTGCGCCCCGGAACCCTGCTGGTGCGGAATCCCGAGGTGGCCGAGAGACTGCCGGATCCGCTCAAGTCATGGGACCGGATCTACCCGCCGGAGCCGACCGACCACATATTCCCGCAGTACGAGGACGACGACATGATCCTCACCACCCGGTACATCGACATGAACGTCCTGTCGGTGGACGAGAACACGGTCATCGCCAACTCGCTGTTCCCTGAACTCATCAAGGTCCTGGAGGAGAACGGCTTCACGGTCGCCCCGGTGCGCCACCGGCACCGGCGCCTGTTCGGCGGAGGATTCCACTGCTTCACCCTCGACACCGTGCGGGCCGGGCAGGCCGAGGACTACTTCGGCTGACCGGCGTCCCGTCGCGCCGACACCGAAAGGCACGGACGCCGGCCGTCCGTGCCTTTCCTGCGCCGTGTCCTCACCCGACTCCTCCGCAGGCGCCGATGTTCTGCCCGGTCACCCACGAGGCCGACGGACCGGCGAGCCAGACGACGGCCTCGGCGACCTCCGCGGGGGTGCCGACCCGGCCGAGCGAGGCGAGGCCCGAGGCCCAGGCCCGGTCATGCTCCGGGAAGAGCGCCGTTTCGGTGAACCCGGGCGAGACGGCGTTCACCGTGATCGCACGCGGCCCGAGCTGCCGGGACAGCGAGCGGACGAACTGCTCCACCGCGCCCTTGCTGCCCAGATAGAGCGGGGTGTTGGGCAGGTAGAGCCGAGTGCCCACCGTCGACACGGCGACGATCCGCCCGCCGTCCGGGAGCCGGAGGCCGGCCTCGCGCAGGGTGAGGAAGACGCCCTTGGCGTTGGTGCCGAAGACCAGGTCGAAGTCGTCCTCCGTGCTGTCGGTCAAGGGCTTGGTGACCACCACCGCAGCATTCGCGACCACGATGTCCACGGCACCGAAGGCGGCCTCCGCCTCGTCGAACAGCCGCCGCACCGCTGCCTCCTGCGCGACGTCCGCGCGCACGGCCACGGCCCTGCCGCCGGCCGACACGACCTCGTTCACGACCGCCTCGGCGGCGCACCCGTCGTCGACCCAGTTGACGACCACACCGGCACCGGCCCCGGCGAGCGCGCGCACCACCGCCCTCCCGATGCCCCGCGAGCCGCCGGTCACCACTGCTGCCTTGCCGGTCAGGGAAGGAGGCATGCAGAGGATTCTGTGCCCGTCGCCGGGCCGCTCGCCAGGTCTCTTCCCGCCATTGGACACCGTCGAGCATGTCGCCCGGTCACCGGGCGACCCTCCTACGACTCCGCCGCCTCCACCCGCACCGCGCACACCTTGAACTCCGGCATCCGCGAAGTCGGGTCCAGGGCCGGGTTGGTGAGGGTGTTGGCGC
Organism: Streptomyces cellostaticus; assembly: GCF_001513965.1. Taxonomy (GTDB): domain Bacteria; phylum Actinomycetota; class Actinomycetes; order Streptomycetales; family Streptomycetaceae; genus Streptomyces; species Streptomyces cellostaticus. Next base: position 101,901 of record NZ_KQ948039.1, read on the forward strand.
GGCCCTCGCCCGGCCAGTGGAAGGGCATGAAGACGGTGTCGGGGCGGATGCCAGTGGTGATGCGGGCGGGGGCCACCGCCCGGCCTCGTCGGGAGACCACCGCCAGCGGGTCGCCCTCGGCTGCCCCGAGCCGGGCCGCGAGGCGCGGGTGCAGCTCCACGAACGGGCCCGGCGCGGCCGCGTTCAGCTCCGCCACCCGCCGCGTCTGCGCCCCCGACTGGTACTGCGCCACCACCCGGCCGGTCGTCAGCAGCAGCGGATACTCGGCATCCGGCTCCTCCCCGCTCGCCCGATGCGCCACGGCGACGAACCGCGCGCGCCCGTCACCGGTGGCGAAACGGTCGAGGAAGAGGCGCGGGGTTCCCGGGTGCACGGAGGGCACGGCGGGTACGGCGGTCTCGGCGTCCCGGGCCGGATCGTCGGGCAGGCCGTCGAGCACCGTGTCCTCGCCGTCCTCGCCGTCCTCGCCGTCCTCGTCCGTCACACCGGTGGTGGCCGGGCAGGGCCAGAACACCCCGTTCTCCTGCGCCAGCCGCCGGTAGGTGATCCCCGAGTAGTCCGCCGGGCCGCCCGCGCTCGCCCGGCGCAGCTCCTCGAAGACCTCCTCGGGGTCGGTCGGGAAGCCCTTCTCCACCCCCAGCCGGGCGGCCAGGTCGTGGAGGACGTACAGGTCACTGTGGATGCCCGCCGGCGGGCTGATCGCCTGTCGGCGCAGCAGGACCCTGCCCTCCAGGCTGGTCGTCGTCCCCGTCTCCTCGGCCCACTGGGTGACCGGCAGCACGACGTCCGCCAGCTCCGCCGTCTCCGACAGGACGACATCGCACACGGCCAGGAAGTCCAGCGAGCGCAGCCGCTCCTCGATGTGGGCCGCGCGCGGCGCCGACACCACCGGGTTGGACCCCATCAGCAGCAGCGAGCGGATGTCCGTGCCGAGCGCGTCCAGCAGCTCGTACGCGCTGCGTCCCGGACCGGGAAGGCTGTCCGGGTCCACACCCCACACCTCGGCCACGTGCCGCCGCGCCGCCGGGTCGTCCAGCTTGCGGTAGCCGGGCAACTGGTCGGCCTTCTGGCCGTGTTCGCGCCCGCCCTGCCCGTTGCCCTGCCCGGTCAGACAGCCGTACCCGGACAGCGGACGGCCCGCGCGGCCGGTCGCCAGGCACAGGTTGATCCACGCGCCCACCGTGTCCGTCCCCTTGGACTGCTGCTCGGGCCCGCGCGCGGTGAGCACCATCGCGGCCTCCGGCTCGCAGAACAGCCGTACCGCCTCCCGCAACTGCGGAACGGACACCCCCGTGATCCGCTCCACGTACTCCGGCCAGTGCCCCATCGCCGCCGCCCGGGCCTCCTCCCAGCCGGCCGTGCGCTCCCTGATGTAGTCCTCGTCGGTACGGCCCTCGGCCACCACCAGGTGCAACAGGCCCAGCGCGAGCGCCAGATCGGTGCCCGGGCGGGGTGCCAGATGCAGGTCCGCCTGCTCGGCGGTCTTCGTGCGGCGCGGGTCCACGACGATCAACGTGCCGCCGTTCTCCCGCAGCTCGCTGAAGAAGCGCAGCGACGGCGGCATGGTCTCGGCGAGGTTCGAGCCGACGAGGATCACGCACCCGGTCCGCGGGATGTCCTCCAGCGGGAACGGCAGCCCCCGGTCCAGACCGAACGCCTTCGTGCCGGCGGCCGCCGCCGACGACATGCAGAAGCGGCCGTTGTAGTCGATCTGCGAGGTGCCCAGCACCACCCGTGCGAACTTCCCGAGCGTGTACGCCTTCTCGTTCGTCAGCCCGCCCCCGCCGAACACCCCCAGCGCGTCGGGACCGTACTGCTCCCGCGTCCGCCCGAGCCGCTCGGCGATCCGGCCCAGGGCCTCCTCCCAGGAGGCGGGCACCAGCCGGCCGCCCGACCGCACCAGCGGCGAGGTCAGCCGCACCGCCGAGGACAGCACCTCCGGGGCCGTACGCCCCTTGCCGCACAGCGCGCCCCGGTTCACCGGGAAGTCCGGCCGCTCGGTCACCTCGACGCCCCCCTGCGGCAGGGGCGTGATGTTCATCCCGCACTGCAAGGCGCAGTACGGGCAGTGGGTGGGCGTCGAGGTGGTCTCCATGCGGACCAGCGTGCTTCGGGCGTGTTACGGCCCGGGACGGCTCCTTGTTACACGGTCGGGAAGCCGACCTCCCCGCCGCCGCCCGGTTGCCGTGAGGCGGCGGTCAGCGCCCCTCGGCCAGGGCCCGCGCCACTCCGTGCTCCTTCGGCCCGAGGAACGTGGGATCCGGCCGGAACACCGCGTCCAGCACCGCCTTGCCCGCCGCGAACACCTCGCGCGTGCCGCCGTAGTACCAGGTCACATCGTGTTTCGCGTCCACCCCGACCCCGTACGACTCCACCCCCGCGGCCTCGCACAGCGCCACCGCCCGCCGGATGTGGAAGCCCTGGCTGATCAGCACCGCCCGGTCCACCCCGAAGATCTTCCGGGCCCGCACACAGGAGTCCCAGGTGTCGAAACCGGCATAGTCGCTGACGATCCGGGCATCCGGCACCCCGTGCTTCGTCAGGTAGGTGCGCATCGCGTCCGGCTCGTCGTAGTCCTTGCGGCTGTTGTCCCCGGTGACGAGCACCACCTTGATTTTGCCCGCCCGGTACAGCTTCGCCGCCGCGTCCAGCCGGTGCGCGAGATAGGGCGACGGCTCCCCGTCCCACAGCCCGGCCCCGAAGACGACGGCGACCTCCGTGCGCGGGGCGTCCGCCGTCGTCCGCAGCCGGTCCGCCGTCGACACGAACAGCCAGGTGACCGGCAGCAGCGCCAGCACACACCCGGCCATCACGGCCTGCACCAGCCGCCGCTGCCCGCCACGGGTGCGCGGCAGTCGCGGTCGACGGATCTTCATGCGGTCCCCCATGGTCCGGTTCCGGTGGTTCGGTTCCGACCATGGAGGACGCGGGGGACGCCGATCCGGTTCGCCTCACATCGAGCATCCGTGCGACGTGAACCCACGGAAAATACCCGTGACGGCCCCGCAACGGCGGCGCAACCTCCGGCCGTCAGGATCCTTGCATGACGGCGTCGAACCCTTCTCGTGACGAGTCCCGCATCCACCACGACAGCACGGCGGCGCACCTCATGAACAGCATCAGCGGCGAGCTCGCCGGCCGGCTCCGGCTCGTCTCGCTCAGCGGCCGCCGCCGCCCGCCCGCCCCGCCCGCCCTCGTCCTGGTGGCCCACGGCAGCCGTGACCCGCGCGCACTGAACACCGTACGGACCCTGATGGACCGGGTACGGCAGCTGCGCCCCTCCCTGCCCCTCCACCTGGGCCACATCGAGCTGAACGAGCCCCTGCTCCCCGACACCCTCGCCGCCCTCGGCGACACCCCCGCCGTCCTGGTCCCGCTGCTCCTCGGTCGCGGGTACCACGTCAAACAGGACATCCCCGAGATGGCCGCCGCATCGCCCGCACGCGCGCGCGTGGCCGCTCCGCTCGGCCCCCACCCGCTCCTCGCGGAGGCCCTGCACGCCCGCCTGACCGAGGCCGGCTGGAGCACCCCCACGGACGACACCACCCGCCGCACCAGCGCCGTCGTCCTCGCGGCAGCGGGCTCCCGCGACCCCGACTCGGCCACGGACACCCGCCGCACGGCCCGCCTCCTGGCCGCCCGCCTGGGTGTTCCGGTGGTCCCGGCGTACGCCTCGGCGGCGACACCGACGGTCGCGACGGCGTTGCGCGCACTGGCAGCGCGCGGCCGCGACAGAGTGGCGATCGCCTCGTACTTCACGGCCCCGGGCCGCTTCGCGACCCAGTGCGCGGACCAGGCTCCCTGGATCGCCGCGGCTCCCCTGGGCGCCCACCCGGCCATGGCCCGTCTGATCCTCCACCGCTACGACCAGACCCAGGCGAGAACAGAAGTGGAACTGGCTTCAGCTTGAAACAAGGGGTGACGGAAACCCCTTCGGGTGCGCGGGGCTGTGTTCGGCATGCGGCTCCGCCGCGTGGGCGCGACCAGCCACCATGCACCCGCACGCGCCCCACAACCCAACTCGGCAGACGATTAGGCGCCCCGCACCCCCCGATTGTCACTGCCGACGCTTACTGTCGAATCATGGAAGGCACCGCACCCCCGAACGCCTACGACCCGACGTCAGTCGACCGCTGGGCTCCTGAACCCGACAAACGCCCAGGCCGCACAGCCTTCCAGAGAGACCGCGCCCGCATCCTCCACTCCGCGGCACTGCGCCGCCTCGCAGGCAAGACCCAGGTCGTCACGCCCGGCGAGCGCAGCGCCCACGCATGGGACGCCAGCCCCCGCACCCGCCTCACCCACTCCTTGGAGTGCGCCCAAGTCGGCCGAGAGCTGGGCGCAGCCCTCGGCTGCGACCCCGACCTGGTGGAAGCGGCCTGCCTCTCCCACGACCTCGGCCACCCGCCCTTCGGCCACAACGGCGAAGCCGCCCTGAACGAGTTCGCCGACGACTGCGGTGGCTTCGAGGGCAACGCCCAGTCCCTCAGACTCCTCACCCGCATCGAGCCCAAGCGCTTCACCCCCGAAGGCTCCGTCGGCCTGAACCTCACCCGCGCCGCCCTCGACGCCGCCACCAAGTACCCCTGGCCGCGCGGCGCCCACCCCGCCGACCCGGCGTCCCCGAAGTTCGGTGTGTACGAGGACGACCGCCCGGTGTTCGACTGGGTCCGCAAGACCGCCCCCGGCACCCGCACCTGCTTCGAGGCGCAGGTCATGGACTGGTCGGACGACGTGGCCTACTCGGTGCACGACGTCGAGGACGGCCTGCACGCCGGCCACATCGACCCCAACTGCCTGCACGCCGAACCCGAGCGGCAAGCCGTGTTCGAGGTGGCCATCGGCCGGTACGTCCCCGCGGACACCGACCCGGCCGAACTCGCCGCCGCCCTGGACCGACTCCAGGACCAGGTGTGGTGGCCGCACGGCTACGACGGCACGGCGGTCGCCCAGGCCCGCCTCAAGGACGCCACCAGCCAGCTCATCGGCCGGTTCTGCCTGGCCGCCGAGAGCGCCACCCGCGCCGCGTACGGCGGCGGCCGGCTCACCCGCTACGACGCCGAACTCGTCGTACCCGAGGAGACCCGCCTGGAGTGCGCGGTGCTCAAGGCGGTCGCCGACCGGTATGTCATGCAGCGCGCCGAGCAGGAGCGGCTGCGCGCCGACCAGCGGGTGGTCGTCGCCGAGCTGGCCGAGGCGCTCACCGCCCGCGCGCCGGACGGTCTGGACCCGCAGTTCCGGGCGCTGTTCGACGCGGCGCCCGACGACCACGCGCGCAAGCGGGTGATCGTCGACCAGATCGCCTCGCTGACCGACGCCTCCGCCCGCTCGCTGCACGCGAGACTGACGGGGCATATGTGAAGGGAACGTGACCCGGGGTGGCCTGATCGGGTCACTCCCTCTTCCCGCAGCACGTTGCGTGCGGGACGCTCGCTTGTGGCGGCACCCTTACGAGGAGGCATCAAGTGGTCGACGCGGATCAGACATTCGTCATCGTCGGAGGCGGTCTCGCCGGCGCGAAAGCGGCCGAGACGCTCCGTGCCGAGGGCTTCAGCGGCCGGGTGATACTGATCTGTGACGAGCGCGACCACCCCTACGAGCGCCCGCCGCTGTCCAAGGGCTACCTGCTCGGCAAGGAGGAGCGCGACAGCGTCTTCGTGCACGAGCCCGCCTGGTACGCGCGAAACGACGTCGAGCTGCACCTCGGCCAGACCGTCGACCGGATCGACCGCACCGCGAAGACCGTCCGCTTCGGCGACGACGGCACCCTCGTCCGCTACGACAAGCTGCTGCTGGCCACCGGCGCCGAGCCCCGCCGCCTGGACATCCCCGGCACCGGCCTGGCGGGCGTCCACCACCTGCGCCGCCTCGCCCACGCCGAGCGCCTCAAGGGCGTCCTCGCCTCCCTCGGCCGCGACAACGGCCACCTGGTGATCGCGGGCGCCGGCTGGATCGGCCTGGAGGTCGCGGCCGCGGCCCGCGAGTACGGCGCCGAGGTCACCGTCATCGAGCCGCTGCCGACCCCGCTGCACAGCGTCCTCGGCCCCGAGCTCGGCAACGTCTTCGCCGAGCTGCACCGCGGGCACGGCGTCCGCTTCCACTTCGGCGTCCGGCTCACCGAGATCGTCGGCCAGGACGGCATGGTCCTCGCGGTGCGCACCGACGACGGCGAGGAGCACCCGGCGCACGCCGTCCTCGCGGCCATCGGCGCGGCCCCCCGCACCGGCCTGGCGGAGGCGGCGGGCCTGGAGATCGCCGACCGGGCGCACGGCGGCGGCATCGCGGTCGACGAGCGGCTGCGCACCTCCGATCCCGACATCCACGCGGCCGGCGACGTCGCCTCCTTCCCGCTCGCCCTCTTCGACACGCGCCTGAGGGTGGAGCACTGGGCGAACGCCCTGAACGGCGGCCCGGCGGCGGCCCGCGCGATGCTCGGCAGGGACCTCACCTACGACCGCGTGCCCTACTTCTTCACCGACCAGTACGACCTGGGCATGGAGTACAGCGGGTGGGCGCCCCCGGGGTCGTACGACGAGGTGGTGATCCGGGGCGATGCGGGCAAGCGGGAGTTCATCGCGTTCTGGGTGAAGGAGGGGAGGGTGCTGGCCGGGATGAACGTGAATGTGTGGGACGTCACAGAACCGATCCAGAACCTCATCCGCTCCGGGGTCCGGGTGAACACCGAAGCGCTCGCGGACCCGCACGTACCCCTCGACAGCCTGGCCTCCTGACCTCTCCGGGAACCGGCACTGTCACACCACCCCCGTAGAATCACCTCGTGGCAGGACGGATCAACGACGAGGACGTGAAGGCGGTTCGGGACGCGGTTCCGATCGACGCCGTGGTCTCCGAGTACCTCCAGCTGCGCAACGCCGGTGGCGGCAATCTCAAGGGGCTGTGCCCCTTCCACGACGAGAAGTCGCCGTCCTTCCAGGTCAGCCCGAGCAAGGGACTCTTCCACTGCTTCGGCTGCCAGGAGGGCGGCGACACCATCACCTTCGTCATGAAGGTGGATCACCTCTCCTTCTCGGAGGCGGTCGAGCGGCTGGCCGCCCAGGCCGGCATCACCCTGCGGTACGAGGAGGGCGGGTACAACCCCGCCCACCAGCGCGGCGAGCGCATCCGCCTGGTCGAGGCCCACAAGATCGCCGCCCAGTGGTACGCCGAGCAGCTCGCCACCGGCCCCGAGGCCGAGACCGGCCGGATCTTCCTCGCCGAGCGCGGCTTCGACCAGGCCGCCGCCGTCCACTTCGGCGTCGGCTACAGCCCCCAGGGCTGGGACCACCTCACCCGCTACCTGCGCGGCAAGGGCTTCACCGACAAGGAGCTGATCCTCTCCGGGCTGTCCCAGGAGGGCCGCCGCGGTCCCATCGACCGGTTCCGGGGCCGGCTGATGTGGCCCATCCGGGACATCAGCGGCGAGGTCGTCGGCTTCGGCGCCCGCAAGCTCTACGAGGCGGACAACGGCCCGAAGTACCTGAACACCCCCGAGACGGCGATCTACAAGAAGAGCCAGGTCCTCTACGGCATCGACCTCGCCAAGCCGCACATCGCCAAGAGCAGCCGGGCCGTCGTCGTCGAGGGCTACACGGACGTCATGGCCTGCCACCTCGCCGGTGTCACCACGGCCATCGCGACCTGCGGTACGGCCTTCGGCGGCGAGCACATCAGGATCCTGCGCCGCCTCCTCATGGACAACGGCTCGGCCCGCGTGATCTTCACCTTCGACGGCGACGCGGCCGGCCAGAAGGCGGCCCTGCGCGCCTTCGAGGACGACCAGAAGTTCGCCGCCGAGACGTACATCGCCATCGCCCCGGACGGCATGGACCCCTGCGAGCTGCGCCTGGCCAAGGGCGACGAGGCCGTCGCCGACCTGGCCGAGCCCCGCACCCCGCTCTTCGAGTTCGCGCTGCGCCAGATCGTCGACCGCTACGACCTGGACACCCCCGCCGGCCGCGCGGCCGCCCTGGACGAGGCCGCCCCGATCGTCGCCCGCATCAAGAACAGCGGCGCCCAGCACGAGGTCGCCGTCGAGCTGGCCGGGATGCTCGGCATCCTCGACACCCAGTTCGTGGTCAAGCGGGTGGCCCAGCTGGCCCGCTGGGCCCGCGAGCGCGGCGGCAAGGGCCCCGCCCCCACCGGCTCGCAGTCGTACGAGGCCGCGCCCCGGCCCGCCACGTCCGGCCCCGCGCTCCAGCTCCGCAACCCCGTCTACGCCACCGAGCGCGAACTCCTCAAACTCGCCCTCCAGCGCCCCGAGCTGGTCTCCCCGGCCTTCGACGCCTACGGCGTGGACGAGTTCACCGCCGCCCCCTACGCCGCCGTACGCCAGGCCGTCCTGGACGCGGGCGGCGCGGAGTACGGCATGCAGGACGCCCAGGAGTACCTGGTCCGCGTCCGCGAGGCGGCCCCCGACGACACGGTCCGCGCGATGGTCACCGAGCTCGCGGTCGAGGCGATCATGCGCAGGACGGTGGACGAGAACTACGCGGGCGAACAGCTGGTGACCGTCCGTCGACGCGCTGTGGAGCGACGCATCCAGGAAATCCAGGGCACGGTCAAACGCCTGGAAGTCGGCGGCGATCCGGCCCAGCTGGCTGCCGTGCGCAACGAACTGTGGGTCCTCCAGCAGTACGACCAGGCTCTGAAGACGAACGGCGCCGCCGCGCTCTGAGTTCCGTACCGGGGATTTCCGGTCCTGGTCACCAGCCGGTCACGGACCGGATGCAAAAAGTCACCGCACGCCCCTCGTGGCGAGGATGTGTCTTCCCCCACACTGGGTGCGGTGCCCGAGTCCCTGGGAACTGCCAGCCAGGCCCCAGGAGCGCAGACCGTCGACTCTCCGCCCCCGAAGTACCGCTGCCGCACACCTTGAGCAGCGATCATCCTGGAGGTCGCCCCCGTGCAGACCCAGACCCTCACGCAGAACGACAGCAGCACCACCGCCGACGAGGCGGACGCCGAGAGCGAAGTCCTCGTGGCCGTGCCCCCGCAGAGCCGTGCCCTCCGCCATCCGGAGACGACCCCGGAAGCGCCCGCGGAGGGGACCCCGGAGGCACACCACGAGGCGGCCGGCGAACCGGCGGAGCCGCCCGCCGAGGCGCTCACGGAGGAACCGGACGAGCCCGACGCGCCGGAGGAAGCCGCCGAGCCCGTCGAGGTCCCGGTCGCCGCCCGGGCCGAGACCGGCAGTCCTTCCTCGGACCTGTTCCGCCAGTACCTGCGCGAGATCGGCCGCATCCCGCTGCTCACCGCGGCCGAGGAGGTCGAACTCGCCCGCCGGGTGGAGGCCGGGTTGTTCGCCGAGGAGAAGCTGAGCACCGCCCCGGACCTGGACAGTCGGCTCGCGCTCGACCTGGACCGGCTCGTCGTCCTGGGCCGGATGGCCAAGCGCCGCCTCATCGAGGCCAACCTGCGGCTCGTCGTGTCCGTCGCCAAGCGGTACGTCGGCCGCGGCCTGACCATGCTCGACCTGGTCCAGGAAGGCAACCTCGGGCTCATCCGGGCGGTGGAGAAGTTCGACTACGCCCGCGGCTACAAGTTCTCCACCTACGCCACCTGGTGGATCCGGCAGGCCATGTCCCGCGCCCTGGCCGACCAGGCCCGCACCATCCGCGTCCCCGTGCACGTCGTGGAACTCATCAACCGGGTCGTGCGCGTCCAGCGCCGCATGCTCCAGGAACGCGGCTACGAGCCGACGCCCGAAGAGGTCGCCGCCCACCTCGAACTGGCGCCCGAGCGGGTCTCCGAGGTGCTGAGACTCGCCCAGGAGCCGGTGTCCCTGCACGCCCCGGTCGGCGAGGAGGACGACGTGGCCCTCGGCGACCTCATCGAGGACGGCGACGCCACGAGCCCCGTCGAGTCGGCCGCGTTCCTGCTGCTGCGGGAGCACCTGGAGGCCGTGCTCTCCACCCTCGGCGAACGCGAGCGAAAGGTCGTCCAGCTCCGTTACGGGCTGGACGACGGCCGCCCGCGCACCTTGGAGGAGATAGGGCGTCTGTTCGGCGTGACCCGGGAACGGATACGCCAGATCGAGTCGAAGACCCTGAACAAACTCAGGGACCACGCCTTCGCGGACCAGTTGCGGGGATATCTGGACTGAAGGGGTCGCTCACCTGACGTGAGCGACCCCCCAAGGTCCCCCAAGGGTCAGTCCACCTCGGCCACAGCCTGCGCGAACTGTGCCTTGTACAGCCGGGCGTACGCCCCGTCGGCCGTCAAAAGCTCGGCGTGCGCGCCCTGCTCGACGATCGAGCCGTTCTCCATCACCAGGATCGTGTCCGCGTCCCGGATGGTGGAGAGCCGGTGCGCGATGACGAACGACGTCCGCCCGTCGGCGAGTTTGGCCATCGCCTTCTGGATCAGCACCTCGGTGCGGGTGTCGACGGAGCTGGTCGCCTCGTCCAGCACCAGGATCGTCGGGTCGGACAGGAACGCCCGCGCGATGGTGATGAGCTGCTTCTCACCCGCGCTGACCCCCGTACCCTCGTCGTCGATCACGGTGTCGTACCCCTCGGGCAGGGTACGGACGAACCGGTCCGCGTGGGCCGCCCGTGCCGCCTCCTCGATCTCGCCCCGGGTGACCTCGCGCGAGGCCCCGTACGCGATGTTGTCCGCGATGGACCCGCCGAACAGCCAGGTGTCCTGGAGCACCATGCCGATCCCGGCCCGCAGTTCGTCCCTCGACATCTTCCGGATGTCCACGCCGTCGAGGGCGATGTGCCCGCCGGACACGTCGTAGAACCGCATCAGCAGGTTGACCAGCGTGGTCTTGCCCGCCCCGGTCGGGCCGACGATCGCCACCGTCTGCCCGGGCTCCACCGTCAGCGACAGGTCCTCGATCAGCGGCTTCTCCGGCTCGTACCGGAAGGACACGTGCTCAAGGCGCACCCGCCCGCGCAGCTCGGCCGGCCGCTCGCCCGGCACCGGATCCGCCTCCTGCTCCTCCGCGTCCAGGAGTTCGAAGATCCGCTCGGCCGAGGCGACGCCCGACTGCACCAGGTTCGCCATCGACGCGACCTGCGTCAGCGGCATCGAGAACTGCCGCGAGTACTGGATGAAGGCCTGCACATCGCCGATGGACAGGGCGCCGGAGGCGACCCGCAGCCCGCCGACCACGGCCACCAGCACGTAGTTCAGGTTCGACACGAACATCATCAGCGGCTGCATCACACCGCTGTTGAACTGCGCCTTGAACCCGGCCTCGTACAGCGCCTCGTTCTGCTCGGCGAACTGCTTGGCCGACTCCTCCTGCCGGCCGAACACCTTCACCAGGGTGTGCCCGGTGTACATCTCCTCGACGTGCGCGTTCAGCTTGCCGGTGGAGCGCCACTGCTGCACGAAGTGCGGCTGCGACCGCTTGCCGACCCGGGTGGCGATGACGAACGACAGCGGCACGGTCACCAGCGCGACCAGCGCGAGGATCCAGGAGACGTAGAACATCATCACGAGCACGCCGATGATGGTCAGCACCGAGTTGATCAGCTGGCCCATCGACTGCTGGAGCGTCTGCCCGATGTTGTCGATGTCGTTGGTCGCCCGGGAGAGCACCTCGCCGCGCTGGCGCTTGTCGAAGTACGACAGCGGCAGCCGCGACAGCTTCGCCTGCACGTCCTCGCGCATCCGGTACATCGTGCGGTTCACGGCCCGGTTGACCAGCCGGGTGGCGACCGCCATCAGCAGACCGGCGACCAGGAAGGTGCCGAGCGCGAGCAGCAGCACGTTCCCCACGGCCCCGAAGTCGATGCCCTGGCCGGGGGTGAAGTCGGTGCTCTTCAGCATGTCCGCGATCTGGCCCTGGCCGCGGTCGTGCATCGACCGGAGCACCTGCTCCTTGGTGGCCCCGGCCGGCATCTGCTTGCCGATGATGCCGGCGAAGACCAGGTCGGTGGCCTTGCCGAGGATCTTCGGGCCGATCACGGTGAGGGCCACGCTGACGACCACGCACAGCAGCAGGCCGTAGAGGGTGACCCGTTCGGGCTTGAACTGGGCGATGAGCCGCTTGCCCGATCCCTTGAAGTCCATCGAGCGCTGGTCGGGGCCGCCCCCGGCCATCATGCGTCCCATGGGCCCGGCCATCAGGCAGCCTCCGCTTCCGTCAGCTGGGAGAGCACGATCTCCCGGTATGTCTCATTGGCTGCCATCAGCTCGTGGTGCCGGCCGGAGCCGACCACCCGGCCCTCGTCCAGGACGACGATCCGGTCGGCGTCCCGGATGGTCGCCACCCGCTGGGCGACGATGACGACGGTCGCCTCGGCGGTCTCCTGGCCGAGCGCCGTGCGCAGCGCCGCGTCGGTGGCGTAGTCGAGCGCGGAGAAGGAGTCGTCGAAGAGGTAGATCTCCGGGCGCTGGACCAGCGTGCGGGCGATGGCGAGCCGCTGCCGCTGGCCGCCGGAGACGTTGGTGCCGCCCTGCGCGATCGGCGCGTTCAGCCCGCCCTCCAGCTTCTGCACGAAGTCCTTGGCCTGCGCCACCTCCAGCGCGTGCCACAGCTCCTCGTCGGTGGCGTCCGGATTGCCGTAGCGCAGATTGGTCGCGACGGTCCCGGCGAACAGGTACGGCTTCTGCGGCACGAGTCCGACGGTCTTCGCGAGCAGTCTCGGGTCGACCTCCTGGACGTCCACGCCGTCGACCAGCACCTCGCCCTCGGTGGCGTCGAACAGCCGCGGGACCAGCCCGAGCAGCGTCGACTTGCCGCTTCCGGTCGAGCCGATCACGGCGGTCGTCTCGCCCGGCCGGGCCGTCAGGTCGATGGCCTTCAGCACCGGCTCCTCGGCACCCGGATAGCGGAAGCCCGCGCCCCGGATCTCCAGATGTCCGTGCCGGCGCAGCTCGGTGACCGGCGCGAGCGGCGGCACCACGCTCGAGTCGGTCCCCAGGACCTCCTCGATGCGCTCGGCGCACACCTCCGCGCGCGGCACCATCATGAACATGAAGGTGGCCATCATCACGGACATGACGATCTGCATCAGATAGGCGAGGAACGCCGTCAGGTCGCCGATCTGCATCCCGCCGCTGTCGATGCGGTGCGCGCCGAACCACACCACCGCGATCGACGACACGTTCACCACCGTCATGACGATCGGGAACATCAGCGCGAGCATCCGGCCGGTGGCCAGCTGCATCTCGGTCAGGTCGCCGTTCGCCTTTCCGAACCGGCCCTGCTCGTACTCGTCCCGGACGAAGGCGCGGATCACCCGGTTGCCGGTGATCTGCTCGCGCAGCACCCGGTTCACCGTGTCGAGGCGGACCTGCATGGACCTGAACAGCGGCCGCAGCCGGCGCACGATCAGCGTCACGGAGATGCCGAGCACCGGCACCACCGCGACCAGCACCCCGGACAGCGGCACATCGAGGCCGAGCGCCAGCACGATCCCGCCGACGCACATGATGGGCGCCGACACCATCAGCGTGAACGTCATCAGGGCCAGCATCTGGACCTGCTGTACGTCGTTCGTCGTACGAGTGATGAGCGAGGGTGCCCCGAAGTGACCCACCTCACGGGCGGAGAAGGACTGCACCCGGTCGAAGACGGCGCCGCGCAGGTCCCGGCCGAGCGCGGAGGCGGTCCGGGCGCCGTAGTACACGGCACCGATGTTGCACACGACCTGCACCAGCGAGATGCCGATCATCAGGCCGCCGAAGGACAGGATGTAACCCGTGTCACCCTTCACGACGCCTTTGTCGATGATGTGCGCGTTCAGTGTGGGCAGGTAGAGGGTGGCGCAGGTCTGCAGGAACTGCAGCAGCACCAGCACGGCTATGGATTTCTTGTAGGGCCTGAGATAGGTCCGCAGAAGTCGTATGAGCACGCTGTGTCTCTCGGAGTCGGCGGTGGGGGCCGGTCGGTATGCCCTTGGCCCCTATCGTCGGACACTCCACCCGCGTTACCTCAACTGATTAAGCCAACAGCGGCCAAAGGACCGGCCGGGCCTCGGTCCACAGCCCTACGCCTCACACCCGAAACGCCCCCGGGTGGGTCTGCTCCCGCACGGACACGAACTGCTGCCGCACGGCCTGGCCCACCGCCAGCTCGTCACCCGGGTCCAGAACCTGCGCGGCCGCACCCTGCCAGGCCGGCGGGGTGCGCGGGTCGAGTGTGCCCTGCGACACGCCGAGCGCCCAGGCGGCCTGCCGGGCCGCGCCGATCGCCGCGTAGTCGGCGGGCTGCGGTACGACGACCTGCGCGCCGAACAGCGAGGGCGCCGCTGCCTGCACGGCGGGCAGCTCGGCGGCCGGCCCGAGCAGGAAGATCCGCCGCACGTCCACGCCCCGCCCGCGCAGCACGTCCAGCGCGTCGGCGAGCCCGCACAGCATGCCCTCGAACGCGGCCCGCGCCAGATGTTCCGGCTTCATCGACTCGCGCCGCAGCCCGGCGAGCGTCCCCGCGGTGTGCGGCAGATTCGGCGTCCGCTCCCCCTCCAGATAGGGGAGGAGGACCAGCCCATGGGCCCCCGGCGTCGACTTCATCGCCAGGTCGGACAGGCTCTCCAGATCCGACAGGCCGAGGAGTTCGGCGGTGCCACGCAGCGTGCGTACGGCGTTGAGGGTGGTGACGACCGGCAGATGCATACCGGTGGCGTCGGCAAGGGAGGTGATCATCCCGGCCTGATCGGCGAGCGCCTCCGGGTGCACGGCCATCACGGACCCGGAGGCCCCGAGCGACACCACGGCATCCCCGAGCCCGATCCCGAGCCCGAACGCGGCGGCCATGGTCTCCCCGGTCCCGGCGGAGATCAGCAGCCCCTCCGGGGTCGTACCGGCCGCGTCCGACGGGCCGATCACCTCGGGCAGCATCGCCTGGTGGCCGAGCGCCAGCTCGACCAGGTCGGGCCGGTAGCCACCGGTGGCGGCGGACCAGTACCCGGTGCCGGAGGCCCCGCCGCGGTCCGTGGTCCTTCTGACCGGCCGCCCGAGCAGCTGCCACACCAGCCAGTCGTGGGCCTGGAGCAGCACGGCCGTCCGCAGCGCGTTCTCCGGCTCGTTCTTCGCGAGCCAGCGCAGCTTGGTCACGGGCTGCGCGGCCTGCGGGACGCAGCCGACCGCCTGGGCCCAGGCCTCCTTGCCGCCGAGCGCGTCGACCAGGTCGGCCGCCGCGACCTGCGCCCGCTTGTCGCCGCCGACCAGCGCCGGACGCACGGTGTTGCCCTGCGCGTCCAGCGGGATCAGCGCGTTCTGCTGCGAGGACACGCCGATGGCCTGCACACCCTCCAGCAGGCCGCCCCCCGCGGCCTCGCCCAGGGACAGCAGCCAGGCCTGCGGGTCCACGTCGCTGGGCCGTCCGCCGCCGCCTTCCGGCGTCTCGACCGGATGCGGGGCGTACCCCTGGCGGAGCACGGCACCCGTGTCCGCGTCACAGACCACGATGCGCGTGAAATCGGGCGAGCTGTCCAACCCGGCGACTATCCCCATGACCAAAATTCTGCCGTATCGCGGCGCTTGCTTTGGCCGTGGGCGCCGTGGGGGTGGCTGTGCTTCGTCGAGTGCGGGTGCGTGGTGGCTGGTCGCGCAGTTCCCCGCGTCCCTCAGGGTTCCGGTGCCCGGCGCTGAAGAAGTACCGCTACGTGTTGCTGGTGCCCCAGTCGTCCTCGGGGGTGCCGTTGACGGTGCGCTCGCGCAGGGAGCGGACTCGTTGGGCCACGGACTCCGGGACCCGGTCGCCGACCTTGTCGCTGACCGTGTGGAAGGCCTTGCCGGCGTAGACGCGGCCCTGCTGGGCGGCCGTCTCGGCGGTGTTGCGGACAGCGGGGTTCTGCGCGATCTGCCGAGCGGACTTCTTCAGCTGCTCGTAGCGCTCGCGTCCGGCCCTCGTGCCGAGTACGTAACCGAGGGCCAGTCCGGCGACGAACGTGAGCCGGTAGCGCATGGCTGCCACCCTTCCCTTGCCTAGGTCTCTGGTGCGGCGTCGGTGCGAGGGGATACCGATTGGCGGAGCACCCCCCTGCTTGCGCTAATGTATGTGTCGCAGCGAGCGACCGCCCCCTGGCGAATACCCAGGTAGGTACGTTCGATGCAACGAGGCGTTCCTCCGTAGCTCAATTGGCAGAGCAGCCGGCTGTTAACCGGCAGGTTACTGGTTCGAGTCCAGTCGGGGGAGCTTCGGTCCTCCGTAGCTCAATTGGCAGAGCAGCCGGCTGTTAACCGGCAGGTTACTGGTTCGAGTCCAGTCGGGGGAGCACGCTGAACGAGGACCCCGCTGGGGTCCTTTTTCATGTCCGCGGGAACCATCGTGGGCGCGGCGAAGTCCTCAAGGTCAGGAAGCAGCGCAGAAGCCGACCATCCGAAGCAGGAGATCGTATGAGCGGCTATGCTGCGGCAGACGGCGCGCACACTTGTACGCGACACGCCGCTATGGGGCGGTAGCTCAGCCGGTTAGAGCAGCGGACTCATAATCCGTCGGCCGTGGGTTCGAGTCCCACCCGCCCCACCGTGCAGGTCTGTGACCTGCGGAAACGTCTCAGCAGGGGCGCGGATTCAGGACTTTGGCTCAACGGACTGAATCCGCTGCTCGTGAGTTCAACGGTGCCTCCACCTACGGTGGTTTGACGATGCGCTGACCTGCGTGAATGCCTCCCGATCGTGGTGTGAGCGGGCCGTGCCGGCGGCCTCAACGAGGGCCCGGAGGCGCGATTGGGGACGCTGTGAGGACGTAGGTCCTGCTGAAGGCTGCCTGTGGGGCCACCTCGGCCGGCCCCAGGCTGGCTGTGACTGCCCTGGGCGGTCGCGCTATGACCTCGAACAGGCAGGCCTGGAGCCTTCGGGGGTCCGTGGCCGTGACCCTTCCCGTCCGGCAACGCGGCGACGCCTCCCGCAGTGCCGTGGGCGCTGGCGGGACTCGTCTTATGGATCATGGACATGGAGGTCTGCGTACTTGCGGGTGTCGCACGGCAAGGCCGCGCGTCCCGGGAGTGCCCGAAGAGTGTGCGGCGCACACTGCCGACGGCCCGTGCAAACTCCTCTGTCGCCGAGGGCCCGGACCCGCTTGTCCACCAGTGCCGCCTGCCGCTGTCGAGCGTCACCCCGGACGTGGTCACAAACCTGATCCCGGCCCGCCTGAAGAAGATCGGCTCGCGGTGGCACAAGCTCCCGCCGCACCGTATCGCCCTGATCACCCTCATGATTCGTCGGCCGTGGGTCGAGGCCCACCCGCCCCACTGGGCAGGCCTGTGACCTGCGGAAACGTCACAGCAGGCATTCGGAATCGGGACTTTGGGCCAACGGACTGAATCCGCTGCTCGCGAGTTCAACGGTTTCTGCACCGGCGGTAGTTCGTACTGCCCTGAACTGCGCGAATGGGGCGGACCTTGGTGTGAGCGAGCCGCAGCAGCGGCC
This sequence comes from Streptomyces cellostaticus, assembly GCF_001513965.1. Classification (GTDB taxonomy): domain Bacteria; phylum Actinomycetota; class Actinomycetes; order Streptomycetales; family Streptomycetaceae; genus Streptomyces; species Streptomyces cellostaticus. The sequence goes on from NZ_KQ948039.1 coordinate 119,232, forward strand.
TGAACGAGGGGCGGAAGGTGAAGTTGATGCCGCCTTGAGGCCGCCGGTATTGGGAGGGGCTGCCTACGAGGCCACGTTCTGTGGGTGGCTGGGCGACGCTGATGTGACCCAGGACGGGGATGTCGGGGAGGCATGGAGCGTGGGGGTGGCGCCGCACCCCTTTCGCAGCGTGTGGGAAAACGACCCGTACTGGCGGCCCAGACTGTCGGCGTCGCCTGAATCGCGTTCGGCCGTCGTCGAGACAGAGTTGTCCGCCTATACCCTCTACCAGCCTGCGCTGGTGACACGCTTGACCAAGTCCGTCAGAGCAGGCCTTCTTCACCGGCACCCGCGGCGGCTCACGGCCCTTCCGTCCGGCATCGGGGGAGGAGGCTCCTGGGTGAGTGTCGCCCGCCTCACCAAAATCCTGACCTGGCTCGATGAGGGCTGGGGCTTCCCCTTTCGGTCCGGTGGGGGAGATGGCCGGTGTCGGAGGCCCGCGATGCAGGCGCGCTGGTCGAAGATCGCGGTGGTGGACGAGGGCGGCCGGTACGGCGGTGAACCAGGAACGTGCCCAATGGTCGGGAGGTCGTCCTGGGGGTAATCGGGGATCGTCCGGCGGCCACGCTGGTGGCGTTCGAGGCTGGCGTTCGGCTGGGGCTGGCTGATCGAGTTGCTCCAGGATCACGGCTTCGACGCACACGTGGCCCCCGTTACCTTCTTCGTGGCCCCGCAATGGGGACCTGGTCTCCAGGTCCGGCATGACTTGCGCCCCTTGTCGATCATGATCGACAAAGTGGTGTCACCGGGCCGGGAGGCATTGGCTGACCGCTGATCAGGGGCATGATCGCTCGTATCCGTGCTGGGTGTGGGCAGGCCTTCGTAACGTGGATGCCTGCACGCTGATGCCGCAGTGGGACCAGGGAAGAGGCAGCTGGGGAGGGGCATGAGCCACGAGGGCAAGATCGACGTCTATCTCGGTCTGGACGTCGGCAAGGGCGAACATCACGGCACCGCGCTGACTCCGGCGGGCAAGAAGGTTTTCGACAAGTCGCTGCCCAACAGTGAACCGCGGCTGCGTGAGCTGTTCGAGAAGCTGCCGGCCAGGTATGGCAACGTGCTGGTTGTGGTGGACCAGCCAGCCTCGATCGGTGCTCTCCCGCTGGCCGTGGCCCGGGACTCAGGGTGTGCTGTCGCCTATCTGCCGGGGCTGACAATGCGCCGGATCGCCGACCTCTACCCAGGTGAGTCGAAGACCGACACCCGGGACGCGGCGATCATCGCCGCTGCTGCCCGCACCATGCCACACACGCTCCGCGGCCTCGCTGCGGACGACGAGGCCGTCGCCGAGCTGAACATGCTCGTTGGCTTCGACGACGACCTGGCCGGCGAGATCACCCGCACCAAGAACCGTCTGCGCGGCCTGCTCACCCAGATCCACCCCTCGCTCGAGCGGATCCTGGGTCCTCGCCTGGACCATCCAGCCGTCCTGTTCCTTCTTGAACGTCACGGCTCACCAGTGCAGTTGAGGAAGGCCGGGAGGTGGCGGCTGGTATCCCTGCTGAGGCCCAGGGCACCACGCATGGCCGAACGGTTCGTCGCGGACATCTTCGACGCACATGATGAGCAGACCGTCGTCGTCCCGGGCACTGGCGCCGCCGCTTTGATCGTCCCGAGCCTTGCCGGCTCACTGACCGCGGTGCTTGACCAGCGCAAAGCCCTTGCGGTAAGGATTGAGGAGCTGCTGGAGGCCCACCCTCTTGCCGGGGTCAGGACCGCAGCCCGCATCCTCATCGACGTCGGTGACGGCAGCGGCTTCGCCACCGCAGGGCACCTGGCCGCCTACGCCGGTCTAGTGCCGTATCAGCAAACGTTTGCACTGTTGTGATGTGACGTACCGTTCGGATGCTGGTCCTGCCAGCGGGGTGCCGCCAGGCTGTGCGCGTGGCAGAACGGGTACGCGTCCGAGAGATTCATGACGATGAGGCGCAGCGGCTGCTGCGGATCGTCCGCAGGGGTACTGGGTCGGTGGTGACATGGCGGCGCGCGCAGATGGTGTTGCTGTCCGCGCAGGGCATGCCGGCGGCGAAGATCGCGGGGGTGACGTTCACCAGCGCGGACCGGGTCCGGGATTTGATCCACAACTTCAACGTGGACGGCTTCGATTCGCTCTACCCGAAGTACAAGGGCGGCCGTCCGAGGACCTTCACGCTGTCCGAGCGCCGGGAGATCAAGAAGATGGCCAAGTCCAAGCCGATCGAGCACGGCTTGCCGTTCTCGACCTGGAGCCTGGCCAAACTGGCCGACTTCCTGGTCGCCGAGGGGGTGGTCGTCGACATCAGCCACGAGGGCCTTCGGGTCCTGCTCCGCGAGGAGGGCGTCTCCTTTCAACGCATAAAGACATGGAAGACCTCGCGCGACCCCGACTGCGCCGCCAAGAAGGCCAGGGTCGAGCACCTCTACGCGATCGTCGACAGAGAGGTCATACCCGACGACGGCGAGCCCGAAGTCGTCTTCTGCCTGGACGAGTTCGGGCCGCTCAACCTCCAGCCCCACCCGGGGCGGCAGTGGGCTGAGCGCGGAGGGCAGCACAAGGACCCCGGCCGGGAGCCGAGGCCCCGCCGACGGGCGACCTACACCCGCCCGCACGGGGTCCGGCACCTGTTCGCCGCCTACGACCTGGGCAAGGACAGGCTCTACGGGCATATCAAGCCGAGAAAGCACCGCACGAGGTTCCTGGAGTTCTGCCGTTACCTGCGCAGCCTCTACCCGCCTCACGTCCGGATCGCGGTCGTGCTCGACAACTTCTCCCCGCACCTGGCAACGAAGAAGGACAGACGGGTCGGCGACTGGGCCGCGGCGCACAACGTCGAGCTCGCCTACACGCCGACTCACAGCTCCTGGCTGAACCGCATCGAGGCCCAGTTCACCGCCCTGCGCTACTTCGCGCTGGACGGCACCGACCACACCAGCCACAAGGAGCAGGGCAGCATGATCCGCCGCTACATCATCTGGCGGAACAAGCACGCTGCCGACGAACGCCTCCGCGCGGTCGTCACCCGCGCGAACGTGGCCTGAGCCAGCGCAGCACCCGGTGGTTCACACCCGCGGCAGATAGGCTCCCGGGACTGCGGCTCCCAGGCCTGACGCTGTTCGATCGCGTGAAAAGGCTCCCCGTCGGCGGCATCCGCGTCGCTGGGACGGGCACAGCACTGCCCCGAGGCGGATGATCACCTAA
>NZ_KQ948040.1 GCF_001513965.1 Streptomyces cellostaticus
CCTGCAGATCCGGCTGCCCACCGCCGCCACTCGGTGACGTTACTGCCGCCCCTCCCCCGTCAGTCATCCGGCCTCGGCACCCGAGTCCATGTCCAGCACGCCAACCACGCGGGTTCCGGTTCCGATTTCCGGCCCGTTCACCGCGACCGCCTCCGGCACGATTCCGACGACCGGTGGCAGCACCATTCCCCGCTCGCCGTCACCGGCGTCCACCAACACCCCGCACGGCAGACCGGCCTCGGCCACCGCCGACACACCCGCGTCCAGCACCGCGGCGCCCCACACCGCCCGGTACCGCCAGGTCCGGCCTGCCTCTGCCCGCGCCCTCGCATACCGAGCCAGCGCGGCCTCGTCGGTGAACGCGAGCAGCCACCGTGCCCCGTGCGTCTCCACCGTCAGGGCCGCGCCGTTCTCCCCGTACGGGACGAGGACGCGACGACGCCGGAACTCGCCCAGGCGCGTGCGGAACTGGCTCCGGTGAACCCTGAGTCGAACGGCCTGTTCTGCGGAGAGCCCAGACTCGGCCGTCATTGCAGTCGCCGATGCAGTCTGGTTTGCGGCAGCGAATGTGATGGAATTTGGGTGGGGCGGGGCCGCAGGGGAGGCCTCAGCGGGAGGCAGCGGTTCGCCGGCCGCGTGCAGCTCCGTCTGCTCCGCAATGTCCGACAATGCCGACCTGGGTGGATGCACCTCGGCTGAATCCGTCATCCCCGCCGACCCCGTCGGCTCAGCGCTCCCCACGGCGCCTTCCCCCTCACCGGAAGTGTCTTGATACGTTCGGCCGGTTTCATTCAGCGAACGACCTTCAATGCTCACATGCGGGGGCAATGCACACAACGCCCATCGGATCAACAATGAGCAAAGGACAGTCAACTGCCGTCATATCCGGGACAATTCCCGCAGAGCATGGCTAGGGCAGCCGCAGTCTCCGGAACTCGATCGTCTCGTACGCCCCCGTCAGCCCGGTCTCGTACAGGATCCCGACGGTGTCGCGGTCCAACTGCACGAGGTCGGAGTAGGCGGCCCGGCGCGCGGACAGTGTCAGGGCCTTGGTGAAGGTCGCTCCGCCATCCGTGCTGGACCACAGGGCCATCGCCCGGCGGGCGGTCGGCACGGACGGGCCGGAGAACAGCAACGGTGCGGTATGGCCCTGGAGTTGGAGGACACTGCCCTCGGTCACCGGGACGTCGTTGAGCGTGGGCTGGGCGGCGAAGGGGCGGTCGAGGGTGTGGCCGCCGTCGCTGCTGTAGGTGTCGAGCCGGTTGCCGGGGCTGGTGCCGTTCTGGTCCCGGGAGGCGATGTACAGGCGGCCGTCCGGGAGCTGGGCGGCGCCGGTCTCGTTGGCGTTGGTCACGCCGTCGTAGGTGTCGTCCACGAAGCCGAGGTGCCAGGTGCGGCCGCCGTCGTCGCTGTAGAGGGCGTGGGCGCCGTAGTACCGGGACTCCCGGCCGGTGTCGGAGGAGCCGGCGGGCGGGGCTGCGGAGTGGTCGGCGGGGACGAGGAGACGGCCGGCGTGCCGGCCGCGGGTCAGGGCCAGCGCATGGCCGGGGCCGGTCGCGTACCAGCGCCAGCCGGGCCGCTTCACCTCGGCCGTGATCTCCTGCGGGGAAGTGAAGTGGCGGCCGTCGTCCCAGCTGCGCTGTACGAACACCCGGCGGCCCTGCTCCGGCGCGACCTTGCCGCGCATGATCCGGTCCTCCGTCACGGCCCCGCTGTTGTAGGAGGTCACCAGGATCACCGCGCCGGTGCGCGGGTCGACCACGGGTGCCGGGTTGCCCCGGGTGTCGCCCTGCCCGGCGGCCACGACCGTCTGCGGGCCCCAGGTGCAGCCGCCGTCGGTGGAGCGGCGCAGGACGACATCGATGTCACCGCTGTCGCCGACGCCGTCGCGCCGGCCCTCGGCGAAGGCCAGGACGGTGCCGGTGGAGGTCCCACCGCGCGAGTGTGCTCGAAGGTGGGGGGTGGTGATGACGGCCGCGGGGATGCGGTAGGTGGCGTAGCCGCCCTCCCCGGACACGTACGGCACCGAGGAGGCGCAGCCGTGCGCGGAGTGGGCGGGGTGGGCGGAGTGCGCGGAGTGGGCTGGGTGCAGGGCGGTGAGCGGGGTGAGGAACGCGGTGGCGGTGAGAAGGGCGCGGCTCAGCGGGGTCACGCCTCATATGCTCCCCGGAACCACCAGCCCCGACTCGTAGCCCACGATGACGAGCTGGGCGCGGTCGCGTGCCCCGAGCTTGCCCATGATCCGGCTGACGTGGGTCTTCGCGGTGAGCGGGCTCAGCCCCAACACCTCTGCGATTTCAGTGTTGTTGAGGCCCCGGGTGACCAGCGTCAGCACCTCCCGCTCGCGGTCCGAGAGGCACTCGGGGCCGCCCGTCGCAGGCGCGGAGGGGCTGCGCAGAAACCGCTCGATCAGGCGTGCCGTCGGGCCCGGGGAGAGCAGCGCCTCGCCCGCGGCGATGGTGCGGATCGCGTCGAGCAGGTCCGCCGGACGGGTGTCCTTGACCAGGAAGCCCGAGGCGCCGGCGCGCAGCGCATCCACGATGTGCTCGTCGGTGTCGTAGGTGGTGAGGACGAGCACCTTCACCCCGGCCAGGTCCTCGTCGGCGGCGATCAGCCGGGTGGCCTCGATGCCGTCGAGGCCGGGCATGCGGATGTCCATCAGCACCACGTCGGCGCGCTCGGCGCGGGCGAGGTCGACGGCCTCGCGGCCGGTGGCGGCCTGGCCGACGACCTCCATGTCCGGCGCGGTCTCGACCAGCATCGCGAACGCGGCCCGGACGAGGGTCTGGTCGTCGGCGAGCAGCACCCGGATCATCTCGGCCCTCCCAGGGGCAGTACGGCCTTCACCTCGAAGCCCTTCGCGTCCTCGCGCGGTCCGGCGTCCACCGTGCCGCCGACGCTGCGGGCCCGCTCCCGCATGCCGACGAGGCCGAAGCCTGGCAGACCGTCGCCCGCGCCCGAGCCGTCGTCGGTGACGTGGACGCGCAGGGCGCCGTCGTCCTCGTGCACGCGTACGTGCACGGTCACATCGTCGCGGCCGCCGTGCCGTACCGCGTTCGTGAGCGCCTCCTGCACGATCCGGTAGGCGGCGGCCCCCACGGCGGGCGGTACCTCCTCCGCGGTGACCGTGAGCTTCACCTCGGCGCCCGCGGCCGTCCGCGCGAGGTCGACCAGGCCGTGCAGGCCGGGCAGCGGGCCGCGGGAGTCCGGGGAACCGGGGTCGCGCAGGACCTCCAGGGTCGTACGGAGTTCGCCGCGGGCCGTACGGCAGGTCTCGGCGATGTCGTCCAGGGCCTCGGCGACAGCGGCCCGGTCCAGGCGGCCGGGGTCGGCGCCCAGGACGTGGGCGGCGACCGAGGTCTGCACGCCGATGAGGGTGATGCTGTGGGCGAGCAGGTCGTGCAGGTCGCGGGCGATGCGCAGGCGTTCCTCGGCGACCCGGCGGCCGGCCTCCTCCTCGCGGGTGCGTTCGGCTCGTTCGGCGCGTTCGAGGGCGGCGGCCGCGTTCTCCCGGTGGACGCGGATGTAGCCGCCCAGCACGAGCATGGAGACGATCCAGCCGGTGATCTGGAACGACACCGCGAGCCCGGCCATGCCGTGGTCGATCTTCAGGACCAGCATGAGCCCGACGACGGCGCAGCCGATGGCCGCCGTGCGCCGGGGTCCGCTGCTGACCGCCACCGTGTAGAGGACGACCATGGAGGCGGCGGTCGGCGCGGAGTGGTTGTAGTTCTGCTGGTGGTAGAACGCGATCAGCGGGATCGTGAGCGCCAGCACCGCGAGCGGCGCCCGGCGGCGCCAGGCCAGCGGCACGTGGAGGCCGAGAAGCAGGGCCCAGCCGAGCGCGTCCGGGTGCCGTCCGCTGCCGACGGTCACCGCGATCACGGAGGCCAGGGTGGCGAGGCCGACGGCGAGGTACGCGTCCTGCCGCAGCGGGCCGAGGATCGCGAAGGCCCGTCGGGGCCGGACGGCGGTGATGGTTGCCTGCACGGGACTCATCTTCCGGTAGGCGGGTGCCCCTGCCGAGAGCGGGGGCACCCGGAGGTCAGGCCACGGGTTCCGGGACGCGCTCGCGGCCCGCGGACGGCGCCTTGGACAGCCGCCCCGGCCACCACACTCTCCTGCCCAGCGCCACGCTCGCGCTGGTCACCAGGTAGGTGCGGACGAGGAAGGTGTCCAGCAGGACGCCGACCGCGATGACGAAGCCCAGCTCGACCAGCGGGACCAGCCCCATGTTCGTCAGCACGGCGAAGGTGGCGGCGAGGACGAGCCCGGCGGAGGCGATGACCCCGCCGGTGGTGCGCAGTGCCGTCAGCGCGGCGGCCGCGGGCTCGGCGCCCCTCAACGACTCCTCCCGCATGCGGTGCATCAGGAAGATGCCGTAGTCGACGCCGAGGGCGACCAGGAACACGAAGGACAGCAGGCCGAGACCGGGATCGGTGCCGTGGAAGCCGAACAGCGGTCCGAACACCAGCCCGCCGACGCCGAGCGCCGCGCCCCACACGGCGACCACGGCGGCCACCAGGATCAGCGGCGCGACGAGGGAGCGGAGCAGGACGATCAGGATCAGCAGCACGGAGAGCAGGACGATCGGTACGACGACCAGCCGGTCGCGGGCGTCGGTGTCCTCCAGGTCGAGCTGCTGGGCGCTGGGCCCGCCGACGTAGGAACCGGGCAGTCGGTGCCGTAGCGCCTTGATGGTGGCGGTCTCGGCGGCGGACTGGGGCGGGGCGGACGCGGTCACCGTGATCTCGGTCCAGCGGTCGCCGGTGCGGCCCGCCACGGCGCTCACCACTCCCCGGGTGCCCTTGACCGCCGCCAGCGTGGTGTCGGCGCGGCCGGCCGGGGTGAGGATCTCGATGGGCTGCGCGGACCGCTCCGGGTAGGCCCTGGCCACCGTCTCCATGGCCGTCACGGAGTCCGGCCGGTCGACGAAGGCGTCCAGCTGCTTGAGGGAACCGGGCAGGTTCAGCACGCCCAGTGCGAGCGCGCCGAGCAGGACGGCTCCGGAGGCGAGGACGGTCAGCGGGCGGCGCCCGGCCGAGGAGCCCATCGCGGCGAACAGCGACCGGCGGGCCGTGGGCGTGCTGCCGTGGGCGGGCACGAGCGGCCAGAAGACTCGGCGGCCCAGCAGGACCAGGACGGCAGGGAGCAGCGTCAGCATCGCGGCCAGCGCGCACAGCACACCGACGGTGCCGAGCGGGCCCATGCCCCGGCTGGAGTTGAGATCGGCGGCGAGCAGGCACAGCAGCCCCGCGGCGACCGTGCCGGAGGAGGCGAGGACGGCGGGCCCGCAGCCGCGCAGCGCGGCCCGCATGGCGTCGTACGGCCGCTCGTGGCGCCGTAGCTCCTCGCGGTAGCGGGAGACGAGGAGCAGGGCGTAGTCGGTGCCGGCGCCGAAGACGAGGATCGTCATGATGCCCGCGCTCTGGCCGGAGACGGTGGTGCCGAAGGCCTGGTTGAGGCCGTAAGCCGCGGCCCGGGCCAGGAAGTCTCCGATACCGGCGACCACGAGCGGGACCAGCCACAGCAGGGGGCTGCGGTAGATGAGGATGAGCAGGATCGCGACGACGGCGACCGTGGTGTAGAGCAGGGGCCCGCCGAGGGAGGCGTACACACCGGAGGCGTCGGTGGCGAGGGCGGCCGGGCCGCCCGCCTCGACCGTCAACCCTCCTGGACCGTGGGCGACTTGGCGGACGTCGTCGACGAAGGCGTCGCGTCTCTTCTCGTCCGTGCCGGGCTCGTTGCTGCTGACCGGGTACATCAGGGTGGTGCCGTCGGCGGACGGGATGCCCCGCGGGGCGGTGGACAGGGTGTGGCGGTGGGCGATCGTCGCCACCTGGCGTCCGGCCGTCGTCCGGTCGGCGGCGGTGAGGCCGCCCGCGCGGTGGTAGACGAGGACCAGTTCGGTGCTCTCGCCGCCGGGCAGCCGGTCCTGAAGCTTGGCCACCTGCGTGGAGTCGGCGGACGCGGGCAGATAGTCGGTCGCCCGGTTGTGCTGGACGTCGGCGAGCCTGGCAGCGAACGGCCCCGCCACGGCCAGCAGGACCACCCACAGGCCCAGCACCAGCAAGGGCAGCCCCCGCCGCCCCTCTGTCACACGTGTTCTCGCGGCCCCCATGGAAACGGGCCCTCCCTCCGAAGCGGATGTCTGAATACGGCTCCCAGACTTCCTCCGGAAAGCGCCGCGTTCGTCGGACGTGGGGGCGAGTTCGGGGGTACTGCGCGGGGTGACCGGCCGGGCGGACTACTCCCTGGGGAGTATCGCGAGAGCGCGGGTCAGGGGCGTGATTTACGCGGGGAGGTTCCACACAAGGGCGGGTCGGGCGGGGGCGGATCAGTCGGGCGCGGGCCGGGCGGGCGCGAGCCAGGCAGGCACAGACAGGACGGGCGCCAGACAACCGGACGCCAGCCAAGCAAGCGCGAGCCAACGGGGCACCCTCAGCCCGGCGCGAGCCAGCCGAACGCCGCCAACCCGACGCAAGCCAACGGGCGCTGTCAGGACGACGCGAGTCAGCCCGGCGCCAGCCAAACAAGCGCGAGCCAACCGGGCGCCCTCAGGCCAACGCGAGTCAGCCCGGCGCCCATCAGGACGGTGTTCTTGCCGCCGCCAGTAGTCGGTTCACGTCGTCGGTGCAGATGGTCAGGGCCGCGCCGATCGTGGCCAGTGCGTCGCGTTCGGCGGGTGTGTAGGGGCCGTCGGCCAGGGCGATGCGGGCCGCCTGGAGGAGGAGGGCCTCGCGGCCGGGCGGGGCGAGGTGAGGGGCGAGCGGGTCGAGGGCCTCGTGCAGCTCTATGGCGAGGCTCGCGCCGCACGGGCCGCCGAGGACCCGGCCGGTGTCGGCGGCGAGGGCCTCGACCAGGGCGGCCAGCTGGTCCTCGGCGCAGTCCTCGAAGCCGGCCGCGCGGACGGTGGCGGCGGCCGTCTCCAGGGCCGTACGGGAGGAGGTGCCGCCCGCGGCCAGGACGGCGAGGGCGACGGTGTGCACGGCGTCGCGGAGCATCGCGGAGAAGCGGCGGGTGGTGGGGTGGTCGAGGACGTCGGTGCCGAAGTGGTGGCGGCAGGACGCGCACTCCACGACGGGTCCGGTCGCCCCGCGCGGCAGCACGGGCACCCCGAGGAGGGTGAAGCGGCGGCGCCCGGTGAGCCGCTGGTAGTTGCGGTCGCCTCCGCAGCCGGGGCAGAAGAACTCGCCGTCTCCCACGGGTGTCCATGCGGTGCGGGTGCCCAGAATGCGCACAGCTCTGGTGGCACGGTCGTCTCGTCCCCGTACTGGCAGCACGTCGCACCTCCGTAACGACGCGGCAACATCGCCGCGCTGGCGTGATGTTAGCCACATCACGGAGGCTGAGTCAGTACCCCGTACGAGACCTTTCCGTGACCTCGGGGGTGCGATGGCCGATAAGTGACGGGGCCCCAGCCGCCGTATACGACGACTGGGGCCCCGAAACGGCCGGTCAGAGCGTTCAGCGGGCCGCGCGGTTCACTGCGGAGACGACCGCCTTCAGCGACGCACGCGTCGTGTTCGCGTCGATGCCGATCCCCCACAGGACCTTGCCGTCGATCGCGCATTCGATGTAGGAGGCGGCCTGCGCGGAGGCTCCCTCGCTCATCGTGTGCTCCTGGTAGTCCAGCAGGCGTACGTCGATGCCGATGGACTGCAGGGCGTCGAAGAAGGCCGAGATCGGGCCGTTGCCGGAGCCGGTCAGGACGGTGTCCTGGCCGTCCACCGTGGCCTCGACCGTCAGGGTGTCGACGCCGTCCGTGTCCGTGGTCGACTGGCCGGTCCTGACCTGGATGCGTCCCCACGGGTTCTCGGGGTTCGGCAGGTACTCGTCCTGGAAGACCGACCAGATGGCGCCGCCGGTGACCTCGCCGCCCTCGGCGTCCGTCTTGGCCTGGATGAGCTTCGAGAACTCGATCTGCATCCGGCGCGGCAGGTCCAGCTTGTGGTCGTTCTTCAGGACGTATGCGATACCGCCCTTGCCGGACTGCGAGTTGACGCGGATGACGGCCTCGTAGGAGCGGCCGACGTCCTTCGGGTCGATCGGCAGGTACGGCACCGCCCACTCGATGTCGTCCACCGTGACGCCCTTGGCCTTGGCGTCGGCCTCCATGGCGTCGAAGCCCTTCTTGATGGCGTCCTGGTGGGAGCCGGAGAAGGACGTGTAGACCAGGTCGCCCACGTACGGGTGGCGCGGGTGGACCTCCATCTGGTTGCAGTACTCCCACGTACGACGGATCTCGTCGATGTCGGAGAAGTCGATCTGCGGGTCGACGCCCTGGGAGAACAGGTTCATGCCCAGGGTGACCAGGTCGACGTTGCCGGTGCGTTCGCCCTGCCCGAACAGGCAGCCCTCGACGCGGTCGGCGCCGGCCATCAGCGCCAGCTCGGCCGCCGCCACGGCCGTACCGCGGTCGTTGTGCGGGTGGACGGAGATGCAGACGTGCTCGCGGCGGGAGATGTTGCGGCTCATCCACTCGAAGCGGTCCGCGTGCGTCGACGGGGTCGAACGCTCCACCGTGGCGGGCAGGTTGAGGATGATCTCGCGGCCCGGACCCGGCTGGTAGACGTCCATGACCGCCTCGCAGACCTCCAGGGCGAAGTCCAGCTCGGTGTCCGTGAAGATCTCCGGCGAGTACTGGTAGCCGAACTCCGTCTCCGGGCCCAGCAGCTTCTCGGCGTACTCCATCACCAGGCGGGTGCCGTCGACGGCGATCTGCTTGATGTCGTCCTTGGAGCCGCGGAAGACGACCCGGCGGAAGACCGGGGCGGTGGCGTTGTACAGGTGGACGGTGGCCCGGCGGGCGCCCTTCAGGGACTCCACGGTCCGCTCGATCAGGTCCTCGCGGGCCTGGGTCAGGACGGAGATCGTCACGTCCTCGGGGATCGCGCCCTCTTCCTCGATGATCGAGCGCACGAAGTCGAAGTCGGTCTGGCCGGAGGCGGGGAAGCCGACCTCGATCTCCTTGTAGCCCATCTTGACCAGCTGGTCGAACATCCGGCGCTTGCGCTCGGGCGACATCGGGTCGATCAGGGCCTGGTTGCCGTCGCGCAGGTCGGTGGAGAGCCAGCGGGGGGCGACGGTGATGCGCTGCTCCGGCCAGGTGCGGTCCGGGATGTCGACCTGCTCGTAGCGGCCGTACTTGTGGATCGGCATGGAACTGGGCTGCTGGCGGTTGGCCATGATGGCGTGGGCTCCTCAGGATGTCCGGAAGGACGGCCGACGACGCAACGCCAAAGCTCCGCGGGGAGGGAGTCGGCCTCTTACAGGCCCTCGCCGCGGCAGCTAAGGAGAAGCAGCCCGAAACGCATGATGCTCCGCAGCCTAGCCGAGCCGCGCCTGGTGCGCGGGCCTGTATCAGTATGCGGAACCGGCAGAACAAAATGGACAAATGGTGCGCCATATCACGTTCGCTACACAGTGCGAGCGTGGAGTCACCAGATTGTCACCCTATTTCACCAATCACAGTCGCAGGTAGTGACACCGGCATAACTCAGTGCAAGGGTGCCGGGCATGACGACCAACGGGGGCTCTGAGCCCGTCTTCTGCACGATCGTGCCACCGCACGTCCTCGACAGACTCGCCCAGCACGAGGACGACGCCATCGCCGGTCCCGCGCGGCGCACCCTGGAGCAGGACGCCCTGCACCGCACCCGGCGCAGGATCACCGCGGTCCGCGGCGCCGCCGCACCCTCCGGCACCCCGTCCGACAAGCCGGACCGCACCATCTACGACGCCGAAGGCGCCGAGACCCTGCCGGGCAAGAAGGTGCACGCCGAGAACGACCAGCCCGCGCAGGACGCGACCGTCAACCGCGCGCACGCGGGCCTCGGCGCCACGTTCGAGCTGTACCTCAAGGCCTACAACCGGCACTCGATCGACGATGCGGGACTGCCGCTGATCGCGACCGTCCACTACGGCGAGAAGTACGACAACGCCTTCTGGAACGGCGAGCAGATGGTGTTCGGCGACGGCGACGGCGAGCTGTTCCTCGACTTCACCATCCCCGTCGACGTGATCGGCCACGAGCTGACCCACGGCGTCACCCAGTACACGGCGAACCTGGAGTACTACGGCCAGTCCGGGGCGCTGAACGAGTCCGTGTCGGACGTCTTCGGGACGCTGATCAAGCAGTACGCCCTCGGCCAGACCGCCGACCAGGCCGACTGGCTGATCGGCGCCGGCCTGCTCGGGCCGAACGTCCACGGCGAGGCGCTGCGCTCGATGAAGGCACCGGGCACGGCGTACGACGACCCGAACCTGGGCAAGGACCCGCAGCCCGCGACGATGGAGCACTACGTCCGCACCAGCCGCGACAACGGCGGCGTGCACATCAACTCCGGCATCCCCAACCACGCCTTCTACCTCGTGGCCACCGCGCTGGGCGGCAACGCCTGGGAGAGGGCGGGCCAGATCTGGTACAACGTGCTGACCGGCGGCGATCTCAAGCCGGAGGCCCAGTTCGCCGACTTCGCCACACTGACCGTCAAGGCGGCCCGGGAGCGGTACGGCGCAGGCGACGAGATCCAGGCCGTGCAGAAGGCGTGGGCGCAGGTCGGGGTGCCGGCGACGTAGTTCTGTACTAGACAGTCCCCATGCGTATTCAGGTACGGCGCACGGGCGGTTTCGCGGGCATCGAGCGCCGGGCCGAGGTGGACACCTCGGGCCGGCCCGACGCCGCCGAGTGGCAGGCCCTGGCCGAGCGCGTGCTCGCGTCCGGCCGGGGCACACCCCCGGCCGGGGTCCCGGACGGCTTCCGCTACGAGATCACGGTGGACGGCCGGACGGTGTACGCGGCCGATCCCCGGCTGACCGAGGAGCAGCGGCAGTTGGTGTCCCGGGTACTGAAGGAAGGTGCGTAACCAGCGGTTCACGCCGGGGCGTTGACTTCCGTTACCGGGGGTAAGGATGATCCCGGCCATGGCGACTGATGCAGGCAACCCGATCACCCGCTTCCCGGCCGGCTTCCTGTGGGGCGTCTCGACCTCCGCCCACCAGATCGAGGGGGCGGCGAAGGAGCGCGAGGCGTCCGTGTGGGACGTGTTCACGGCCGAGCCGGGGCGGGTGAAGGACGGCTCGACGGCGGCGGTGGCCTGCGACCACTACCACCGCTACCGGGAGGACGTGGCACTCCTGGCCGGTCTCGGCGTGGACGCGTACCGCTTCTCCGTCTCCTGGCCCCGGGTGAACTCCCCCGGCGGCCTGGACTTCTACGACCGGCTGGTGGACGAGCTGTGCGCGGCGGGTGTACGGCCCGTCCCCACCCTCTTCCACTGGGACCTGCCGGCCTCGCTGGACTGGCTGGAGCGGGACACGGCGGCCCGGTTCGCCGACCACGTGTCCGTGGTGGCCGAACGCCTCGGCGACCGCGTCACCAAGTGGATCACCCTCAACGAGCCCGCCGAGCACACCCTGCTGGGCCACGCCTTGGGCGCCCACGCCCCCGGCAGGCAGCTCCTCTTCGACGCCCTCCCGGTCGCCCACCACCAGCTCCTCGCCCACGGCCTCGCGGTGCGGGCCCTGCGCGCGGCCGGGGCGGGCGACATCGGGATCGCCAACTCCCACGGCCCGACCTGGCCCGCCTCGAAAGACCCGGCCGACCTGGAGGCGGCGGCCTTCTACGACGTCCTCCTCAACCGTCTGTTCGCCGACCCGGTCATCCTCGGCGCCTACCCCGAGGGCCTGGGCGAGCTGATGCCGGGCGACGTCCAGGCGGACCTGAAGGTCATCGGCGAGCCGGTCGACTGGTACGGCATCAACTACTACGCGCCGACCCGGGTGGGCGCCCCGCAGGGCACCGAGATCGAGTTCGGCGGCCTGACCCTGCCTGCCGAACTCCCCTTCTCGGTACGGGAGATCGAGGACCGCCCGGTGACGGACTTCGGCTGGCCGGTCGTCCCGGAGGGGCTGACGGAGCTGCTCACGGGCTTCCGCGACCGCTACGGCGACCGGCTCCCGCCGATCGTCATCACCGAGAACGGCTGCTCCTACGAGGGCATCGACGACCAGGACCGGATCGCCTACCTGGACGGCCATGTCCGCGCGCTGCACGCGGCGCTGGAGGCCGGTGTGGACGTGCGCGGCTACTTCGTGTGGTCCCTGCTGGACAACTTCGAGTGGGCGGAGGGCTACGCGCGCCGCTTCGGCCTCGTGCACGTCGACTTCGCGGACCCCACCCTGAAGCGCACCCCGAAGGCCTCCTACCACTGGTTCCGGGACGTGCTGCGGGCGCAGAGATGACCACCGCCCGGGCCGCGGCCGCGCTCGCCGAGCCCGCCGAGCCGGTCGGCCGGGGCTGGACCGCGGCCCTGTCGCTGGCCAACGGGGCGATCTGGGTGGGCTGGTTCGGCCCCTTGCAGATCCTGCTCGCCTCCCAGGCGGGGGACTTCGCGCCCGGCTCCGGGATGTCGAAGGAGACGGTGCTGGCGTGGGTGACGGGGGCGGGCGCGGTGGTCTCGCTCCTCGCGAACCCCTTCTTCGGCGCCCTGTCGGACCGTACGACCGCCCGCCGGGGCCGCCGTACCCCGTGGATCGTGGCCGGTACGGCGGGCGGCGCGCTCTCGCTGCTGCTGCTCGCGGGCGCGGGCGGGCTGTGGACCATGACGCTGGGCTGGTGCCTGGTGCAGCTCACGCTGAACGCGGCCTTCGCGGCGGTGACCGCGGCCGTGCCCGACCGGGTGCCGCGGCTGCAACGGGGCGCGGTGGGCGGCTGGTTGGGGGCGGCGCAGATCCTGGGGGTGGTCGGCGGTACGGGCCTGGCGACGGCGGCGGGCGGGGTCGGCGCCGGGTATGCGGCCTGTGCGGTGTTCGCGGTGGTGGGCGTGGTGCCGTACGTGCTGCGGTACGAGGATCTGCGCCTCGCACCGGCGGACCGGCCGCCCTGGTCATGGCGGGGGTTCCTGACGGGCTTCTGGCTGAGCCCGCGCCGCCATCCCGACCTGGGCTGGGCGTGGCTGACCCGGTTCCTGATCAATCTCAGCAACTCGCTGGTGCTGCTGTACCTCCTCTACTACCTGCGGGACCGCCTGCATTACGCCGACCCCGACCGGGGCGTGCTGATCCTGACGGCGGTCAACGGCCTGACGCTGATGACGACGGTCGTCTTCGGCGGCGTCTGGTCGGACCGGGTGGGCCGGCGCAAGCCCTTCGTGGTGTGGTCGGGCGTGCTGATGGCGGTGGCGACGGCGGCGCTGGCCGGCTGGCAGACCTGGCCGGGCGCGATCGTGGCGGCCGCGGTCCTGGGGGTCGGCTTCGGTGTGTTCACCTCGGTCGACTTCGCGCTGATGACGGACGTCCTGCCGAAGGCGCTGGACCGGGGCAAGGACCTGGGCGTGATCAACGTGGCCAACGCCCTGCCGCAGGTGACGGCCCCCGCCCTGGCCGCGCCGATCGTGACGTACCTCGGCGGCTACCGGGTGCTGTACCTGGTGGCGGCGGTGGTCGGGCTGGCGGGGGCGGTACTGGTGGGGCGGATCCGGGGGGTGGAGTGAGCCAGGGCCTGTCCGGCGTATCAGGGCGTCGACGCGATGGGGGTCCCCCCACGCCCTTGAGGCAGTGCGGGAGTGCGTGCCAGACCCCGCGATTCCGGCATGATCCGCCGGACAGGCCCTAGAGGGCTCCGGCGTCCCGGGCGGAGCGGAGCGTCGGGTACTGCGGGCGATAGCCCAGCTCGCGCCGGATGCGGTCGGTGGAGACGAGGCCGTGCCAGGGGTCGGCGTCGACGCCCTCCGCCGGGAGGTCGGCGCCCAGGAGTTGGTGGAGTTCGAGGGCGGTGACGGGGGCGTCGTCGGCGATGTTGTAGACGCGACCGTCGGCGCCGGGGGCGTACAGCAGGCGCAGCAGACCCTGGGCGACGTCGGCGACGTGCACCAGGTGGAAGCGCTTGGTGGCGGGCCAGTGGGCGGTCCAGCGGGTGACGGCGGCCAGGTGCGGGTCGCCCTCGCCGTAGACGTAGGCGAGGCGGCCGATACGGAGGTCGAGGCCGTCGAGCGCCAGCAGCCCGCGCTCGGCCTCCGCCTTGGACTGCGGGTACGCCGTCCACATCGGCCCGCCCGGGACACTGGGGTCGTCCTCGGTGTGCGGGCGCCCGCGCCCGGCCCCGTACACGAGATTCGTACTGACCTGCACGAACCGCCGTACGCCGGAGGCGAGGGCGGCGCGGGCCAGTTCCAGTGCGGCATCCCGGTTGACGGCCCACACCTCCTCGTCGGGCACGCCCCGGAAGGCGGCGGCGATGTTGACGACGGCGTCGACGCCGGCGAGGGCCTTGCCGAGGGCCTCGGTGTCGCGCAGGTCGCCGAGGACGACGTCGGCGCCGAGGTCGGCGAGGCGGTCGGCGCGGGCGGCGTCCCTGAGGAGGACGCGCACCTGCTCTCCCGGCCGGGCCTGCGCCAGCAGCCGTGGCAGGAAGCCGATTCCGACCTGGCCGGTGACGCCGGTGACGAGTGTGGACATGAGCTGCTCCTCGGGTTCAGGGTGGCTTCGGTGGCTGTCTCCACCCTGGGCCGGAGCGGACGGGACCGGGAGAGACCCGTCGATCAGGGGATCGGCAGTCCCTGGATAAGCCGGGCGCGCTGCCTCACGCTGGAGGGGTGAACCGGACCGAACTCGCCGACTTCCTGCGCCGTGGCCGTACCCGCCTGGACCCGTCCGACGTGGGCCTGGCGCCCGGCGCCCGCCGCCGTACACCGGGCCTGCGGCGGGAGGAGGTGGCGTCGCTCGCGGGCATGTCGGTGGACTACTACACGCGCCTGGAGCAGTCGCGGGGTCCTCGCCCCTCCCGCCAGATGCTGACCGCCCTCGCCCGCGCCCTGCGCCTGACCGACGACGAACGGGACCACCTCTTCCACCTGGCCGGTGAGGAGCCGCCGCGCCGGGAGGCGACCTCCACGCATGTGCGCCCGGGTCTGCTCCTGGTCCTGGACCGGCTGCACGACACACCGGCGGCAGTGCTGACAGACTGCGGCGAGGTACTGGCCCAGAACGCGATGGCGAAGGCCCTGTCCGGGGACGCGTCGGCCCGCCCGCCGCACGAGCGCAACCTGGTCCGCCGCTTCTTCCTGGACCCGGCCTCCCGCGCCCTGTTCCCGCCCGAGGACGTCCCCGAACACGCCCGCGCCCACGTGGCGAACCTCCGCGCGGTGACGGCCGCCCGCCCCGGCGACCCGGAACCGGCGGCCCTGGTGGCCGAACTACGCTCGTCCAGCGAGGAGTTCGCGGGCCTGTGGGAGGAACACGAGGTGGCCGTACGCCAGGCCACGGCCAAGCGCTTCCGGCACCCGGTGGTCGGCCTCCTGGAACTGGACTGCGAGATCCTCCTCCACCACAACCACCACCAGCTCCTCGTCATCCACACGGCCCGCCCGGGGACGGAGTCCTACGAGAGACTTCAGCTGCTGCGGGTGGTCGGATTGCAGGACATGACCCCTCAGGGAGCCGCCGGTTAGAAGCCCAGCCTGCGCAGCTGCTTGGGGTCGCGCTGCCAGTCCTTCGCCACCTTCACATGGAGGTCGAGGAAGACCGGCGTGCCGAGCAGCGCCTCGATGTGTTTGCGGGACTTGATGCCGACCTCCTTCAGGCGCTTGCCCTTGGGGCCGATGATGATGCCCTTCTGGCTCGGGCGCTCGATGTAGAGGTTGGCGTGGATGTCGAGGAGGGGACGGTCCGCGGGACGGTCCTCACGCGGGAGCATCTCCTCCACGACGACGGCGATGGAGTGCGGCAGCTCGTCGCGGACGCCCTCCAGGGCCGCCTCACGGATGAGTTCCGCGATCATGACCTGCTCGGGTTCGTCCGTGAGGTCGCCCTCGGGGTAGAGGGCCGGGCCCTCCGGCAGCAGCGGGACGAGCAGATCGGCCAGCAGGCCCACCTGCTTGTCGCCGACCGCGGAGACCGGCACGATCTCCGCCCACTCGAAGCCCAGCTCCTTGCCCAGCTGGTCGATCGCGATCAGCTGCTCGGCCAGGGTCTTGGAGTCGACCAGGTCGGTCTTCGTCACGATCGCGATCTTGGGGGTCTTCCTGATCCCGGCCAGCTCCTTGGCGATGAAGCGGTCGCCGGGGCCGATCTTCTCGTTCGCCGGAAGGCAGAAGCCGATCACGTCGACCTCGGCCCACGTCGTCCGTACGACGTCGTTGAGCCGCTCGCCGAGCAGGGTGCGCGGTTTGTGCAGCCCCGGGGTGTCCACCAGGATCAGCTGGGCGTCGGGCCGGTGCACGATGCCGCGTACCGTGTGCCGCGTGGTCTGCGGCTGGTTCGCGGTGATCGCCACCTTCTGCCCGACCAGAGCGTTCGTGAGGGTGGACTTGCCCGCGTTGGGGCGGCCCACGAAGCAGGCGAAGCCGGCGCGGTGGACGGTCTCGGCCGGCTTCTCGGATGACTGGGTACGAACGCTCATGACGACCATTCTCCCTGATCCACGAGACCGTGCCGTACCAGTGGGGCTCACCTGCTCACCCTGTGAGCTTCCGTTGGCCGCCCAGCACGTCGACACCGGCGACACAGCCTGACCGCTCGCCGCCACCGCCCTCGGCCTGCTGATGCCCCAGGCCCGGCGACGCGCTCTCGGGTCCCTCAGCGGCCTGGACCACGCCCGTACGAGCGGCCTCGGCCCGAACAGCGTGCAAGAAAGCGCAGGTCAAGACCCAGGCTTGACTTTCTCCCCCTACTGAAAGAGGGGGTTTCCACGGGTCGCCCCGTGGGTTTCCTGCTTCGTCGCCGGCTGCCCGCCCAGAGTACTCCGTTGAGGTCTTACACCGGCTCCACAGGCCGACACCGCCAGCCCGGCGGCCAAAAGGTTGCGTGCCGCGTTCACGTCCCGGTCGTGGGTCGTACCGCAGCGGTCGCACGTCCAGGTGCGGACGTTCAGCGGCATGCTCTCGGTGAGAGTGCCGCAGTGGGAACACAGCTTGGAGGAGGGGAACCAGCGGTCGACTGCGATCACCTCGCGGCCGTACCACTGGGCCTTGTACTCCAGCATGCTGCGGAACTCCGCCCACGCGGCATCGGAGATGGCGCGGGCCAGTCTGCCGTTCTTCAGCAGGTTCCGAACGGTCAGGTCCTCGATCACGATCGTTTGGTTCTCACGGACGAGTCGAGTGGTGATCTTGTGCAGGGCGTCTCGCCTGCGGTCGGCGATCCTGGCGTGGATACGGGCGACCTTGCGCCGGGCTCTGGCCCGGTTGGCTCCGTCGCCCTTGGCCTTGCGAGACAGCTCCCGCTGGGCGCGGGCCAGGCGGGCACGGTCTTTGCGTTCGTGCCTCGGGTTGGTGATCTTCTCCCCCGTGGACAGCGTCAGCAGGTGGTCGAGCCCGGCGTCCACGCCCACCGCGCGGCCGTTCGCAGAAAGGGGCTGGATGGACGGGTCCTCCACCAGCAGGGACACGAACCAGCGCCCCGCACCGTCCTGCGAGACGGTCGCTGTGGAGGGCTGTGCGCCCTCGGGGAGCGGGCGCGACCACACGATGTCCAGCGGCTGGTCCATCTTCGCCAGCGTCAGCTTCCCGTCGCGGAAGCGGAACGCACTGGTGGTGTACTCGGCGGACTTCCTCGACTTCTTCCGCGACTTGAAGCGCGGGTACTTCGCCCGCTTGGCGAAGAAGTGGGTGAACGCCGTCTGCAAGTGCCGCAGGGCCTGCTGCAGCGGGACCGAGGACACATCGTTGAGGAAGGCCAGCTCCTCGGTCTTCTTCCAGGCGGTCAGCATCGCCGACGTCGCGTTGTAGTTGACCCGTTCCTGACGCAGCGTCCATGCCTCGGTTCGGGCCGCAAGTGCCATGTTGTAGACCTTCCGCACACAGCCAAACGTGCGCGACAGCTCGGCTGCCTGCGCTTCGGTCGGATAGAAGCGGTACTTGAACGACCGCTTCATCTGGGCGGGCATGCTCACAAACTGCCATGCCGGCTTGTGACCACCCTCTCCCCGTAACGGAGGAAAAGAGATGAAGCTCATCACCGCGATCGTCAAGCCGTACCGCCTCGACGCGGTCAAGACCGCCCTGCAGGAGCTGGGCGTGCACGGTCTGACCGTGACCGAGGCGAGCGGCTACGGCCGTCAGCGCGGCCACACCGAGGTGTACCGGGGGGCCGAGTACCGCGTCGACCTGGTGCCGAAGGTCCGCATCGAGGTCGTGGTCGAGGATGCGGTCGCCGAGGACGTGATCGACGCGATCGTCAAGGCCGCGCAGACGGGGAAGATCGGGGACGGGAAGGTGTGGGCGCTGCCCGTGGAGACCGTCGTACGGGTGCGGACCGGCGAACGCGGCCCCGACGCGCTCTGACCAGCATCGCCCCGGTCACCACCCCGGCCACGAACACCAGCCCGGCGAGCAGCCAGGGCAGCGCGAAGAAGGAGGCGCTCGCCGACTGGCGGGTGTGCTGCGCGCTCGCGGTCAGCGTGATGTCGCCCCAGTCGAGCTGGGGTGCGCCGTGCCAGGCCTCGGTGAGCCGTACCCGCTGCCCCGGCAGCAGCTCGGAGGGGATCCGGGTCAGGTCGCGGTCGAGCAGCGTACGGCCGAACAGCCCCCGCGCCTTCAGCTCGACCTTCGGATCGAGGGTGACGTTCCCGGTGTTGCGCAGGGTGTAGGAGATGGTCGCCGTGCTGTCGCCGAGGCCCGGGACGAGTGGCTGGTGGTGGCTGATCTGCACGTGCTCGACGGACAGCGCGGGGAGCGTGGGCCCGCTGACCCGGAGGTAGACGCGGGCGCCGACGGCCCGCTGCACGCCGAGCGCGAGCGTCCCGCTGCCAGGGTCGATCCGCTCGTCGAGCGCGACGATCGCGCCCGGATGGTCGCCCGGTTCGGCGCCCTCGGGCACCCGCAGGGTGAAGGGCACGGTGACGGTCCTGTGGCCGGGCACGGTGACCCGGGACCTGGCGGGCCGCGCCCACGCACCCACGCCCCGCATCCGCTCCTTCAGGGTGCGCACCGCGAACCCGCCGTCGCGGGGGGTGTTGTAGGCGTCGGCCGCGTAGAGCCGGAAGGTGCGCGGCTTGCCGGTCTTGTTGGCGATGACGACCTTGTCGGTGAGGGTCTGGCCGGGGTCGGCGGAGAGGTAGAAGTACGGACGCGCGGCGATCTTCGAGGCGGCCGGGTAGACGGACCAGCTGCCGTTGTCGGCGGCCTCGGCGGGTACGGCGGTGCTGCCGAGGAACAGGCCGATCAGGCTCAGGAGGAGGACGTAGGGCTTGCGCATGGGTGCGGACCCCCCATGGGCTCGGTGTGGTGGCGGTCGGGCGGGTGCGGACCCTGTCCGTACGGCGGGGCGCCCGGCCACCGGTGCCGGAGTGCGGTCAGGTGAGGGTGAGGGTCAGGACGCCGGAGTACGAGCCTGGGGGCGTGAACGCCGGTACGTCCAGGGAGAGTCCGGCGTCGACGGTGAACTCGCCGCCGGTGAGCGTGGCGTCCGGGGTCGACGCGAGGGTCGCTCCCGAGGTGCCCACCGTGCCCGTCGACCCGGCCTTGCAGGTGCTGGGGCTGCCCGCCTTGGTCGCGCAGGCGGGGGTCCAGCTCAGCTTGCCCGCGTCGATCTTGGCGCCGGGACCGGTGAAGTCGGTGACCTTGCCGGTCAGGGACCAGCCCGCGGGCCCGCCGCGGAAGTCCTTGACGGTCACCGTCTTGAGGGCTCCGGTCGAGGCCCCGCCCTTGCCGAAGTCGACCGCCGAGAGGGCCACGGCGTCCCCGGCCTGGGACATGGACAGGGTGCCCGCCTTGACGGTGGTGGTCAGCTTCTGGCTGCCGGCCGGGACGGGCGTGTTGTCGTTGACGACGTAGGCCGCGGGGCCCGCGCCCTTGTCCGCGCTCCAGGAGCCGCCCTCGTAGGCCACGATCCCGGTCGTCGTCTTGTCGTTGACGACGAGGGAACCGCTGAAGGAGCCCTGGGCGTTCGCGGTCACCGTGGCGGTGTCCGCGGTCTGGTTGCCCCCGGCCCGCCCGGCCACGGTGACGGTGGCGCCCGGCGTGAAGTTGCTGCCGCTGACGGTGACACCGGCGCCCGGGGCACCGGAGGCCGAACCCAGCGAGATGGCACGGGTGTTGGCCGGGGTCCCGTCGGTCGCCGTCACGGTCTGCGACACCGGGGCGGGCGGGTTGGTGACCGTGCAGGGGGTGTCCAGCTCCAGGATGTAGCTGGTGTGGATGTTGTAGTCGCCCGGCGAGAGGGTGATCTGGCCGGCCTTGGTGACGGTGAACGTACCGGTCATGGAGAAGGACGGGAACGCGGCCTTCCCCGGCACCGGCGGGTTCTTCTTCGGTCCGGCGACGGTGACGTCACCGCTCTGGGCGCCGCCGAGGGTGACCTTGCCGGTCGGGGTCATGATGTCGGCCGGCAGGGCCAGGTCGGTGGGGTTGCTGGCGGCGGCCGTGACCACGGTGTAGGTCACGGTGACCGTGTCGCCGACCTTCGGGCTGGCGTTGTCCACCGACACGTTCGCGGTGGTGGTGCCGTCGATCGGCGGGATGCCCGCGACGGCGGGCGGGATGCAGTGCGTGGCGAAGTCCACGTTCGTACCGGCGGCACCGGCCGGACAGGCCAGCGCGCCGCCCGCGGTGACCGCGAGGGCGGTCGCCCCGAACAGTGACGCCCAGCGCCACCGTCGGGATCTTCGGGGTGTCGAACCCATGGGGCCCCCTCCTGAGGGTTGTGGGCGCAGCGGCTCATCTGCGCCGACAGGGGGCATTGATGAGGAGCCCGCGTGAGAAGTCAATGGAGATGCCGCAGAAATCTGACGGATCATCAGTTTCTGCGGCATCCACGGAAGAACCGGAAAAGATCACTCAGTTCATGGCTCAGTCGAACACGAACGGACCCGGCGACTGCTTGCCGGTCGCCGTACAGGTGACGTTGATCCCGAAGATCGTCATCTGCAACGAGCCGCCGTACGCCTCCAGGCTGTCACCGGAGGCCACGGTGCCGCTGAGCGGGCCGGCGCTGACCGGGTCGCCGGCGGCCATGGCCGGGTTCTTCGTCCCCGTGAAGACGGTGGTGCCGCCGCTCGCCTTGACCAGGGTGAGCTTGGAGGTGATGGAGTCCGCCGCCACCGCGACCGGCGCCTTGACCGCGCTGGAGGTGAGGGTGACGGTGGCCGAGGTGCCGCTCTGGGTGGCGGTGAGCGTGGCGGCGCCACCGCCGAAGATGCCGCAACTGGCGTTGATGGTCGCCGTCTGGGGGGTGACGGCGGCCGCGGTGGGCGCGAAGGCGAGCCCGGCGACCGCGAGGGCCCCGGCGGCCAGTGCCGCACCTGTTGCTGTTCGCTTGCCTGTCATGGGGATCCGCTTCCCTTCCCTGTGGGGATGCCATGTGGGGATGGTCGGAAGGTGCGCCGACGAACGGCAGGCCTTGGCAGGTGGGTACGGCACGCTGCGGCGGCGGTGCGGATCTGACGGATCGTCGGAACTTACGGCTCCATTGATGCGCGAGAGGCAGGCGACGGCAAGGATGAAATCCGGACTACTCCGCGGTGCCCGCCGGGACCGTCCGCTTCACGGCTCCGTCGGGCCCGGCGAGCAACACCGGCGTCCCGGGTCCCCCCAGGTCGGCCACGGCGGCCCGGTCCTCGGGAGCGACCCCCTCCGTCTCGCTCACCACCGCCGCCGCTTCCAGCGACTTCGCCCCGGAAGCCACGGCCATGGCGACGGCGGTCCGCAGGGCACTCAGCTTCAGCGAAGCGAGCTCCACCGACCCGGCGACATACGTCCGCCCGGTCTCGTCCCGTACGGCCGCCCCCTCGGGCACACCGTTGCGGGCCCGGGCGGAACGGGCCAGGGTGACGATCTTCTGGTCCTCGGGGTCAAGCGCGTTGCTCTCGGTCATGCCCCGAGCATACGAAGTCACCGCCCGCTCACCCCGCCACGGGGTACGTCGCGCTTCGCCTGCCTGCGCCGAGATCAGTCCAGGGTCTGAACGATCTCGCTCCGTGTGGCCGTGTGCACCACGCGGCCACACGCGCCGTTCACCAGCGGGAGATAGGGGGCCACGTGACCGCACTCGACATCGGCGATGACCGGCACGCCCAGCGGAGCGAGCGCGTCGAGGACGGCCTGGTGCTGGGTGAGGCTGCGGCCGTCGGGGGCGTGGGTGCGGCCCACGAGGACGGCGGCGGCACGGTCGAAGAACCCGGCGAGGCGCATGCCGTGCAGGTTGCGGCAGATAGTGAACGCGTTGTCCTCGCAGGCCTCGACGTAGACGAGCAGCGGCTCGTCCCCGGCGAAGCGCGAGGTGTCGAGGTACCGCGTCCCCGCGAGGTTGACGAGGGTCTCGATGCAGCCGCCGATGAGCCGGCCCTCCACGTCCACGTCACCGGCGGCGTCGAGGCGGGTCCAGGTGCCCTCGGCGTCCAGGGTGAGGTCGCGGACCTCGGGGTGCTTGCGGAAGTCGTCCCAGCCGCCCGAGCGGTAACGGCCCGGCGGGGTCTGGGAGAACGGCTCGCCCTGCGGCGCGGAGACGATGTCGAGCCAGGACAGCAGGCCCTCGGGGGTCCGGTAGGGCGTGTCCATGAGGTTGTTGCCGTGCACGGTCGCGATGCCGGTGAGCAGGGTCAGCGGGGTGATCACGGTGGACATGTCCGAGTAGCCGACGACCCAGGTCGGCTCGGCCCGCCCGATCCGCTCGAAGTCGAGCAGCGGCAGCAGGTCGATCGCGGTCTCCCCGCCCCACGGAGGCACCACGGCCCGCACGGCCGGGTCGGTCAGCATCTCGGTCAGTTCGGCGGCGCGCTCGGCGGCCGGGGCGCTGAGGTGGCCCGAGCCGTCCATGCACCGGCCGACGACCACCTCGTACCCCCGCGCCTCCAGGTCCTGCACCGCCACGTCGAGGCGCCCCCGGTGCTCCTCGGCCACTCCGCTGGAGGGGGAGGTCACAGCGATACGGTCACCGGGGCGCAGGGGGCGCGGATATCGAACGGTCATGCGCCGGATTCTGACACGGGGTCAGCCGACGGTCACAGGGATTTCAGGGCCGGTCCAGGCGTAGCCGCTCCGCCTTCGGCAGGCCCGCGACGACGAGGTCGTACGAGTCCTCGATCAGCTCCTTGACCAGGCGGTCCGGGAGGCCGCCGTCGACCGTCACGGTGTTCCAGTGCCGCTTGTTCATGTGGTAGCCGGGGATGATCAGGCCCTCGTGCTCGGCGCGCAGCCGGACCGCGTCCTCGGGGTCGCACTTGAGGTTGACCGTCAGGGGGCGTCCGTCCAGCCGGCTCAGCGCGAACATCTTGCCCAGCACCTTGAAGACCGAGGTCTCCGGGTTGAACGGGAAGTCCTCCTCGGCCGCGTTGAAGGACAGGCAGAAGGCGCGCAGCTCCTTGGGGGTCACTCGGGCTTCTCCTGCGGTGCCGGTTCCACCAGGACCGTGACGATCTTGTTGCGGCGCCCCGCCGCCGCCTCCGCCGTCAGCCGCAGCCTGCGCGCGTCCGGCAGTTCGACCTCGGCGGACGCGCCCGCGATGGGCACCCGGCCGAGCGCCTTGGCGAGCAGTCCGCCGACGGTCTCCACGTCCTCGTCGTCGTACTCCTCCAGGCCGTACAGCTCGCCGAGGTCGGTGATGTCCAGGCGGGCCGTCACCCGGAAGCGGTCGTCACCGAGCTCTTCGACCGGCGGGAGTTCCCGGTCGTACTCGTCGGTGATCTCGCCGACGATCTCCTCCAGGATGTCCTCGATGGTGACGATCCCGGCGGTGCCGCCGTACTCGTCGATGACGACGGCGACGTGGTTGCGTTCCTTCTGCATCTCGCGCAGCAGGTCGCCGGCGTTCTTGGTGTCGGGGACGAAGACGGCCGGGCGCATGGCCGTGGAGACCAGGTCGTTCTCGGCGTCGCGGCTGATGTGCGTCTTGCGGACCAGGTCCTTCAGATAGACGACCCCGACGATGTCGTCCTCGCTCTCCCCGGTGACCGGGATGCGGGAGAACCCGGAGCGCAGGGCGAGGGTGAGGGCCTGGCGGATGGTCTTGTACCGCTCGATCACCACCAGGTCCGTCCTCGGGACCATGACCTCGCGCACGAGGGTGTCGCCGAGTTCGAAGACCGAGTGCACCATGCGGCGCTCCTCGTCCTCGATCAGCGACTCCTTCTCGGCGAGGTCGACCAGCGCGCGCAGCTCCGCCTCCGAGGCGAAGGGGCCGCGGCGGAAGCCCTTGCCGGGCGTGAGCGCGTTGCCGATGAGGATGAGGAGGGACGGGATCGGGCCCATGATGCGGGCGAGCGGCAGCAGCACGTACGCCGCCACCGTCGCCGTGTTCAGCGGGTGCTGGCGGCCGATGGTGCGCGGGGAGACGCCGACGGCGACGTACGACACCAGGACCATGACGCCGATGGCGATCAGCAGGGCCTGCCAGGTGGCCGCGAACTCCTGCAGGCAGGCGTACGTCACCAGGGCCGCGGCCGCCATCTCGCAGGCGACGCGGACCAGCAGGGCCACGTTCAGATAGCGGGTGGGGTCGGCGGCGACCTGCGCCAGCTTGGCGCTGCCGCGCCGCCCGGTGCGGACGGCTTCCTCGGCGCGGAAGCTGGAGACGCGCGCCAGGCCCGCCTCCGCACAGGCGGCGAGCCAGGCGACGACGACCAGCGCGATCGCGCCGACCACGATCTGCGGACTCATGGGAGGACCGGCCCGCTTACGAGACGGTCGGCGCCGGCGACGGACCGGTCAGCCCCCGCTCGGCCCGCCACCCGTCGACGATGGCGGCCTGGAGCCCGAACATCTCGGCCTTCTCGTCGGGCTCCTCGTGGTCGTACCCGAGCAGGTGCAGCACGCCATGGACGGTGAGCAGCTGGAGCTCCTCGTCCATGGAGTGCTGCGTGGGCGCTTCGGTCCCCTGCCTGGCGGCGACCTCCGGGCACAGCACGATGTCACCGAGCAGCCCCTGCGGCGGCTCGTCGTCGTCCTTGCCGGGCGGCCGCAGCTCGTCCATCGGGAACGACATGACATCCGTCGGACCCGGCAGGTCCATCCACTGGATGTGCAGCTGCTCCATGGCGTCGGCGTCCACGACGATCACCGAGAGCTCGGAGAGCGGGTGGATGCGCATCCGCGCGAGCGCGTAGCGGGCGATGTCGAGGATCGCCTGCTCGTCTACCTCGGTGCCGGACTCGTTGTTGACGTCGATCGACATGGTGGTGCCGTGTCTCTACTTCCCCTTGTGCCCGGACCGGCCCCGGCCGCCCTTGTGGGTGCCGTTCTCGGTGCCGTGCTCGCTGTCGTACTGCTCGTACGCGTCGACGATACGGCCCACCAGCTTGTGCCGTACGACATCGTGGGACGACAGCCTGGAGAAGTGGACGTCCTCGACGCCCTCCAGGATCTCCTGCACCTGCCGCAGACCGCTCTTGGTGCCGTTCGGCAGGTCGACCTGCGTCACGTCACCGGTGATCACGATCTTCGAGTCGAAGCCGAGCCGGGTCAGGAACATCTTCATCTGTTCGGGGCTGGTGTTCTGGGCCTCGTCCAGGATGATGAAGGCGTCGTTGAGCGTGCGTCCGCGCATGTACGCGAGCGGCGCGACCTCGATCGTCCCCGCCGCCATCAGGCGCGGAATCGAGTCCGGGTCGAGCATGTCGTGCAGCGCGTCGTACAGCGGGCGCAGGTAGGGGTCGATCTTCTCGTAGAGCGTGCCGGGCAGGAAGCCCAGCCGCTCCCCCGCCTCCACCGCCGGACGGGTCAGGATGATCCGGTTGACCTGCTTGGACTGCAGGGCCTGCACGGCCTTGGCCATGGCCAGGTAGGTCTTGCCGGTACCCGCGGGGCCGATGCCGAAGACGATCGTGTGCTTGTCTATCGCGTCGACGTACCGCTTCTGGTTGAGCGTCTTGGGGCGGATCGTGCGGCCGCGCGAGGACAGGATGTTCTGCGTCAGTACCTGGGCCGGGGTCTCCGGGCCGTCACTCATCCCGTTCTCGCTCGCCTTGAGCATGGCGATCGAGCGTTCCACTGCGTCCTCCGTCATCGGCTGCCCGGTGCGGAGCACCAGCATCATCTCGTCGAACACGCGCGAAATGAGGGCGACGTCCGCAGGGTCGCCGACCGCGCTGATCTCATTGCCCCGGACATGGATGTCGGCTGCCGGGAAGGCCTTCTCGATCACGCGCAGGAGGGAGTCGCCGGAACCCAGCACGGTCACCATGGGGTGCTGGGCGGGGACGGTCAACTGCGCTCTCGCCTGCTCCTGCGCGGGGGTGTGAGCTGTGGGTGTCTGAGTCATGGGCCGGCGCTGTAGGCCTGCGGTTCCTCCTCGTCACGGCCGCATAGCTGAGGGCGGCCTCGCGATTCCAGGGTACGACGGTGGACTGACAAGACCGTAGGGCTTTTAGGCGGTCCATATTTCAGCCGACCGAGTCGTGTGGTGGGTTGCTCACCCGGACCGGCGGAACCCGATGGTCGGCACGGCCCGCCGCAGCGGCCAGGGCCGGTCCAGCCCCTCCGGGACGAGCCGGTCCAAGAACGCATACCGCCGAAGCGCCGCAGGCGACTGTTCCTTCCCCGGAAGGGACTGCACCCTCCGCCACCACGCCCCGATCTCCGACCACCCCGGCGCGGAGAGCGACCCCCCGAACTCCTGGACGGACAGAGCCGCCGTGAGCCCCGCGAACGCAAGACGATCGGCGAGCGGCCACCCGGCCAGCGTGCCGGTCACGAACCCGGCCACGAAGACATCCCCCGCCCCGGTCGGATCCAGCGCCTCCACCGCGATGGCGGGAACCTCGGCCGTCTCCCCCGTACGCCGGTCCACCGCGTACGCGCCCTCCGGCCCGAGCGTCACGACGGCCACCGGCACATGCTCGGTCAGCGCACGCGCGGCCGCCCGCGGGCAGCTCGCGCCCGTGTACCGCATCGCCTCCTCGGCGTTGGGCAGGAACGCCTCGCAGTGTTCGAGGTCGGCAAGGCCCGCGAGGTCCCACGCGCCGGTGTCGTCCCAGCCGACGTCCGCGAAGATCCGGGTGCCCTCGCGGGCGGCCTGGGCGATCCAGGGGGCGCTCCGGCCGGGCGTGAGGGAGGCTACGGCCGCGCGCGCGGAGGGCGGGAAGTCCGGCGCCGGCCCCTCCGGGGGCGGCTCGTGGCCGTGGGACACCATGGTCCGCTCGCCCTCGTAGGCCATCGAGACGGTCACCGGCGAGTGCCAGCCGGGCACCGTGCGCGAGGGGGCGAGATCGATGCCCTCGCCCTGTTCGAGCGCGTCCCAGCAGTACTCGCCGTAGTGGTCGTCCCCGAAGGCCGCGGCGAGGGACGTCCTCAGGCCGAGGCGGGCGAGCGCGGTGGCCATGTTGGCGACCCCGCCGGGGCTGGATCCCATCCCCCGGGCCCAGGACTCGGTGCCGCGCACGGGCGCCGAGTCCAGGCCGGTGAAGATGATGTCGAGGAAGACCGTGCCCGTGAGGTAGACGTCCCAGGGCGGATCGCCCGGGGTGCGCAGGATGGCGAGCGGGTCGACCTGGGCCTGACAGCGCGCTGCCTGCGTGAGGTGCTCGGGTTCCTCTCCGGCGATCGTGCGGGACGGGGTCACGGTGCGCTCCCTGACGTGGTGCGGATCTGGCCAGTGTGCACCACATCTCACCCCGCACAAGGGCGGTCACACCGGGAGCGTGCTACCAGCGGGGCATCACCGGCGGCTGCCACCCCGGTTCGCCCAGCCGCATCGCCGCCGCGTCGTCCCTCTCGCGCAGCGTGCCGTCGTCCTCGGCCCACCGCCGGTGCAGCCGGGCCAGTTCGTCCCGGTCCAGTTCGACGCCGAGGCCGGGTGCGTCGGAGACGGCGACCCGGCCGTCGGTGAAGACGATCCGCTCGGTGAGGACGTCCTCCGACTGCCAGGGGTAGTGGGAGTCGCAGGCGTGGTGGAGGTTCGGCACGGTGGACGCCACCTGGGTCATCGCGGCGAGGCTGATGCCGAGGTGGGTGTTGGAGTGCATGGACACCCCGACACCGAAGACGGCGCAGATCGCGGCGAGGTGCTGGGTGTTGCGCAGCCCGCCCCAGTAGTGGTGGTCGGAGAGGACCACCTGAACGGCGTCCTTGGTGAACGCCTCCTTGATCTCCCCGAACGTGGTCACGCACATGTTGGTGGCGAGCGGGACTTCCGTCCCCGCGGACACCTCGGCCATCGCGGGCGTGCCGAGCGTCGGGTCCTCCAGGTACTCCAGGACGTCCCCGAGTTCCTCGGCCACCTTCAGCGAGGTCTCGACGGACCAGGCCCCGTTGGGGTCGAGCCGCAGCGGGTGCCCGGGGAAGGCCTCGGCGAGGGCGCGTACGGCCGCGATCTCCTCCTCGGGCGGGAAGACGCCGCCCTTGAGCTTGAAGGAGGTGAACCCGTACCGCTCCTTGAACTCCCGTGCCTGGGCGACGACTTGGGTCGGGTCGAGGGCGGCGCCCCAGTGGTCCGGCTCGGCCGCGACGCCCTCCGGGTGGCCGGCCCACTTGTAGAAGAGGTAGGCGCTGTACTCGACCGCGTCGCGCACCTTGCCGCCGAGCAGCGCGTGCACGGGCAGCCCGAGCGCCTTGCCCTGGGCGTCCAGGCAGGCCACCTCGAAGGCGGACAGCACGGACAGCCGCAGCTTGTCGGCGCTCTGCACACCGCGCAGCCCGCCGGCGTCCACGGCGCCCGTGACCCGCCCCTCGGCCACCGCGAGGTCCAGGGAGAACAGCATGTTCACATCCATGACCGAGTATCCGGGGAGGCGCTCGGCGAGCGGGCGGGCCAGCTCCAGGTACTTGGTGTCGCCGTAGGTCTCGCCGAGGCCGGTGATCCCGTCGGCCGTCACGACCTCCACGATCAGCCGGGGGGTGTACGGCTGGTGCACGCCCTGCGTGTTGAGCAGCGGCGGGTCGGCGACCAGGATCGGCGTCAGGCGTATCTCGGCGATGGTCAGGTCACGGGTCACAGTCAGGCTCTCCCTCATGAACGCTGTCTACGTATAAGAACACACATGGAAGAGTCATGGAAGGCACACGGAAGGAAGACGGAATGCAAAGAGCCCCACCCCGCACACAGCGGGATGGGGCTCTGAATGGAGCGCCGGGCAGGCCTTGCACCTACATCTCCCCGCAGGAAGCGGGGCGTCTTTCCTTGGACCACCAACGCACAGTCCGTCACCGGGAGTTCCGGCGACCGCGACGTGATCAACTATAGCGCATCCGGCGACCCGAACTCGTACGCCTCCACCTCGGCCAGGTAGCGGGCCCGCCGCTCCTCGTCGTCCTCCAGGAAGGAGGCGAGGAAGGAGTTGCGGGCCAGTTCGCGCAGCCGCTCCTCGGTGAGGCCCAGGGACTGCCGTACGGCCGCGAAGTTGTCGCCGGCGTACCCGCCGAAGTAGGCCGGGTCGTCGGAGTTGACCGTGCAGAGCAGGCCGGCGTCGAGCATCGCGGGCAGCGGATGCCCGGCGAGGACGTCCACGGCCCGCAGCCGGACGTTGGACAGCGGGCACAGGGTCAGCGGGACGCGGTCCCGGACCAGCCGCTCGACCAGCGCCGGGTCCTCCATGCAGCGCAGACCGTGGTCGATCCGCTCCACGCCGAGCACGTCCAGCGCCTCGGTGATGTACTCCGGCGGCCCCTCCTCGCCGGCGTGCGCCACGCGCCGCAGCCCGAGCGCGGCGGCGGCCTCGTACACCTCCCGGAACTTCACCGGCGGGTGCCCGACCTCGGCCGAGTCGAGGCCGATGCCGGTGATCCGGTCCAGGTAGGGCTTGGCCGCCTCCAGGGTCTGAAGGGCCGACGCGGCGGACTCGTCGCGCAGGAAGCACATGATGAGCTTCGTGGAGACGCCGTGCACCGACTCGCTGGTGCCCAGCGCCCGCCACAGCCCCTCCACGACCGTGCCCATGCTCACGCCCCGGGCGAGGTGGGCCTGCGGGTCGAAGAAGATCTCCGCGTGCCGCACACCCTGAGCGGCGGCACGGGCGAGGTAGGCGTCGGCCAGGTCCGCGAAGTCCTGCTCGGTGCGCAGGACGGCCATCAGCTCGTAGTACAGGTTCAGGAAGGACTGGAGGTCCTCGAACTGGTACGCCTTGCGCAGTTCGTCGGTGTCGGCGTAGGGCAGCTCGACGCCGTTGCGGGCGGCCAGCTCGAACGCCAGCTCAGGCTCCAGGGTGCCTTCGATGTGGAGGTGCAGTTCTGCTTTCGGGAGGGGCATCAAAGCATCGTACGGCCGCCTCACGTGCGTTTCGGGACCGGCACTCTCTGCAGGTCGTGCGCCACGGTCAGCTCTCCCTCGAAACCGGCGGCACGCGCCTGCCGCTCGAACTCGTCCGGGTCCGAGTAGCGCTGGCTGAAGTGGGTGAGGACGAGGTGCCGTACCCCGGCGTCCCGTGCCGCGGCCGCCGCCTGTCCGGCCGTCAGATGGCCGTGGTCCTCGGCCAGTTCGACGTCCTCGTCGAGAAACGTGGACTCGATGACGAGCAGGTCGCAGCCCTCGGCGAGCGCGTGCACACCGTCGCACAGCCGGGTGTCCATGACGAACGCGAACCGCTGCCCGCGCCGTACCTCGCTGACCTCCTCCAGCGTCACGTCCCCGAGCCGCCCCTCGCGCTGGATCCGGCCGACGTCCGGCCCCTTGATCCCGTGCGCGGCGAGCCGGTCGGGCAGCATGCGGCGCCCGTCGGGTTCGATCAGCCGGTAGCCGTAGGACTCGACGGGGTGGGACAGCTTGCGGGCTTCCAGGGTGTACGACGGGGTCGTCGCGAGGGTGCCGTCGGCGGCGACCGGTGCCTCGGTGAGGCGGACCGTCTCCCGGTAGGCGGTGGCATACCGCAGCCGGTCGAAGAAGCGCTGCCCGGAGCGCGGGTAGTGCGCGGTGACCTCGTGCGGCACCTGGTCGAGGTTGATCCGCTGGATGACTCCGGCGAGGCCGAGGGAGTGGTCGCCGTGGAAGTGCGTGACGCAGATCCGGTTCAGGTCGTGGGCGGCGACCCCGGCGCGCAGCATCTGCCGCTGTGTGCCCTCGCCGGGGTCGAACAGGATGCCCTCGGCGTCCCAGCGCAGCAGGTAGCCGTTGTGGTTGCGGTGCCGGGTCGGGACCTGGCTGGCGGTACCGAGGACCACCAATTCACGGACGGACATGACGGTTTATCCGGGGGGCCATTCCATACCGCGACCGCCGAGCACATGCGCGTGGGCGTGCCAGACGGTCTGGCCGGCGCCGGTGCCGGTGTTGAAGACGATGCGGTAGCTGTCCAGCTTCTCGCCTTCGGCGACTTGGCCGGCCTCACGCAGTATGTCCGCTGCGATCCCCGGCTCGGCAGCAGCGAGGGAAGCGGCGTCCGGGTGGTGCACCTTGGGGATCACCAGGATGTGGGTCGGCGCCTGGGGGTTTATGTCGCGGAAGGCGACAGTGGTCTCGGTCTCGCGGACGATCGTCGCGGGGATGTGACCCCCGACGATCTTGCAGAACAGGCAGTCGTCCTGCGGCTCCCCTGCCATACGCTGCGCTCGCTTTCGCCGTTGATCCAGTACGGGGGCATCGTAGTCGTTCGAGTGCGGGCCGTGTGTGGCTGGTCGCGCCCACGCGGCGCAGCCGCATATCGATACGGCCCCGCGCCCCTCAAGTCGGCAAGCCTGGCGGTGTCTTCGCGGGCCGTTCCTCCAACGCCTCCAGCGCGAGCCTGATTGCCGTGTCCAGCTGGGTGTCCCTGCCCTCCGCCCAGTCCTGCGGGCTCTGTACGACCTCCACGTCCGGGTCCACGCCGTGGTTCTCCACGTCCCACCCGAAACCCTCCAGCCACGTGCCGTACTTCGGCTGGGTGACGAGGGTGCCGTCGACCAGGTGGTAGCGGCTGTCGATGCCGATCACTCCGCCCCAGGTGCGGGTGCCCACGACCGGGCCGATACCGAGGGCCTTGATCGCCGCGTTGACGATGTCGCCGTCTGAGCCGGAGAACTCGTTGGCGACGGCGACGACCGGGCCCCTCGGCGCGTCCAGCGGGTAGCTGGTGGCCCGCATGCCGCGGGGCACGTCCCAGCCGATGATGCGCCGGGCGAGCTTCTCGACGACGAGCTGGGAGGTGTGCCCGCCCCGGTTCTCCCGGACGTCGACCACGAGCCCCTCGCGGGCCACCTCGACGCGCAGGTCGCGGTGGATCTGTGCCCAGCCGGGGGCCTGCATGTCCGGGACGTGGAGGTAGCCGAGGCGGCCGCCGGAGGTCCGGTGGACGTGGGCGCGCCGGTCGGCGACCCAGGCGTGGTAGCGCAGCGGCTCCTCGTCGGGGACCGGGACGACGACCGTGTGCCGGGGTTCGCCCCCGCCGGCCGGTGAGACGGTCAGTTCGACGGGCTGTCCGGCCGTGCCGACGAGGAGGGGCCCGGGGCCGGTCACCGGGTCGACCGGGTGGCCGGCGACGGCGACGATCGCGTCCCCGGGGCGTACGGCGACGCCGGGTGCGGCGAGCGGGGAGCGGGCCTCGGGGTCGGAGGTCTCCGCCGGGAGGATGCGGTCGATGCGCCAACTGCCGTCCTCGTGACGGGAGATGTCGGCGCCGAGCAGGCCGTGCCGGGGGCCGCCGCCGGAGCCGCCGGGCGGGCTGACGTAGGCGTGCGAGGTGCCCAGTTCACCGTGCACCTCCCACAGCAGGTCGACGAGGTCGCCGTGGGTGGCGAGGCGGTCCAGCAGCGGGCGGTAGCGGTCGAGGACTCCGTCCCAGTCGACGCCGTCGAGGTCGGGCCGCCAGAAGTGGTCGCGCATCAGGCGGCCGGTCTCGTCGTACATCTGCCGCCACTCGGCGGCCGGGTCGACGGTCTGCCGGACGCGGGCGAGGTCGACGGTGACGCTGCTGTCGCCGTCGTCGTCGGAGCCGGTGCGGCGGTCGCTGGGCACGACCCGGAGCCGGCCGTCGCTCCACAGCAGGACCCGTTTGCCGTCGCCGCTGACCTCGAAGTGGCCGGCGTCGCCGGCGAGGTGTTCCAGGCGGCGCTGGGCAAGGTCGTAGCGCTCCAGCTCGGTGTGCGGGGCGGGGTCCTCGGGGTGGGCGCGGGCGGCGCCGAGGACGCCGTGGACGGGGTGGCGCAGCCAGAGCACGCCGTCCTTGGCGGCGCGGAGGGCCGAGTACCGGCCGGCTTCCACCGGGAAGGGGACGATGCGGTCGGCCAGGCCCTCCAGGTCGATGCGGGTGGCGGGGGTGCCCTCGCTGTCGGGGGTCTCGTCCTTGTCGGGGGCCTCGAAGGGGCGGCCGTGCCGCTGCGGGCCGAAGGGCGAGGGGGTGGTGGCGGCCAGGGTGATCAGGTGCGGGCGGGCGCCGACCACGAACGCGAGATCGAAGACGTGTTCGTCGTAGACCGGGTCGAAGGCGCGGTTGGAGAGGAAGGCGAGGTGTTTGCCGTCCAGGGTGAAGGCGGGGGCGTAGTCCTGGAAGCGGAGGGGGGTCGCCTCGGTGACCGAGAGGTCGGTGGTGTGGGCGATGCGCAGTTGGGAGAGCGGGCGCGGGCCGGGGTGGGCCCAGGCCAGCCAGGCGGAGTCGGGTGAGAAGGCGAGGCCCGAGACCTCGCCGTCGTCGCTGCGGTCGACCTCGCGCACCTCGCCGGACTCCCGCTCGACGAGCAACAGCCGCCCGTCGTGCGCGGCGACCGCGACCCGGCTGCCGTCGGGCGCCACGGCCAGCTCCAGGACCCGGCCGAGCCGGCCGGCGGCGAGCCGTCGGGCGGTCGTGCCCGGGGCGAGCCCGGTCGCGGGGGCGAACTCCAGGGCGTCGTCGCCCTCGGCGTCCGTCACCCACACCACCCACTCCTCGCCCTCGGTACGGAAGGTGCGCGGCTGCCGGGCCCGGACGCCGGGGGTGGCGGCGAGGGCGCGGGCGGGCCCGGAGCGATGGGTGACCCAGTGGACGCCGCCGCGCACACTGACGGCGCTCCCGCGTGCGGTGTGGTCGGGGGCCGCGGCCCCGAACCAGCGCGCCGCGTTCACCGGGTGCGGCCGCAGGTCCACCCGCGGCCCGCCGAGCCGCACCTCCAGCCGCCGCGGTTCGGCGCCCTCCAGGTCGTCCAGCAGCCACAGTTCACCGGCCGAGCTGTAGACGACCCGGGTGCCGTCACCGGCCGCGTGCCGGACGTAGAAGCCGTCGAGGGGGGTGTGCCGGCGCAGGCCGGAGCCGTCGGCGAGCGAGGAGTACAGCGCACCCGTGCCCTCGTGGTCGGACAGAAAGGCGATCCGGTCCCCCGCCCACACCGGGCACTCGATGTTCCCGTCCAGCGCCTCGTGCAGCCGCTCGAACGCACCGGCGCCTTCCCGATCGATCCACAGCTTGCCCGCGGTGCCGCCCCGGTAGCGCTTCCAGTACGCGGCCTCCCGGCCCATCGGCGCGGACAGCAGCACGGTGGCGGGCCCGAACGCCACGTCGCCGACGGGGCCGTAGGGCAGGGTGGCCGCCGGTCCGCCGTCGAGCGGGACGGCGTGCGCCCAGGTCTGGCGCGTGCTGGGCCGGCCCTGTGCGCTGAGCGCGAGCACCTGCCCGTCCGGGGTCCAGCCGCCCACCTCGGTACTCGGGTTGCCCCAGTACGTCAGCCGCTCGGCGGGGCCTCCCGCCACCGGGGCGACATGCACCTCGGGCGCGCCGTCCCGGGTGGAGGTCCAGGCGAGGGCGGTCCCGTCGGGCGAGATCCGGGGCCGGGTCACCGGCATGTTGTCGGCACTGACCCGCCAGGCCCGGCCGCCGTCGAGGGGTGCCAGCCATACGTCGTCCTCGGCGACGAACGTCACCAAGTCGCCGTGCAGATGGGGAAATCGGAGATAGCCGGAAGATGCCGTGGATCCCGTCGAAGCGCCCTGAGTCACCCCGTCACCTTACGCAGCGGCCGCCTGACCGCGCTGCCGGTTCCGATCACTTGCCCTGCGCGGGCCAGCAGGTGGGATCCCCCTTGCACCAGATGGTCCGCGTGACGGTGACGGTGGGGCCCGGCTGCGGGTAGGAGGGGTGGTAGGCGGTGGGCTGCTTGTACGTCACGTGGGGCGTGGCGTCGCAGTTGCCGAGCCCGCTGACCCGGAACACCTGCCTGCCTCCGACCTTGGCCGTCAGATCCCCACGCACACAGGCGCCGTCGACGGCCCTGGTCACCCTTCCGGTGACGGTGATCTTGCGCCGGTCCGTGGTCTCCCCTTGGCAGTCGACGGAGACGACGTTCTGCGCCTTCGACGTGGCACCGCTCTTTCCGAAGCCGGTGGTGAAGCTCCCGGTGCAGGTGAGCCAACTGACGCCCACATGCTGTTGTTTCAGTTCGTGTGTCGCGGTCTTGTCGGTGGTGTACGCCACCATGGCCGAGCTGAGACCGCCCGGCTCACAGCCCACCACCCCGCCCAGGGCCACCACCGCGAGCCCTGCCCCGGCCGCCATCCGAGTCCCGCGCGCCCGCCGTGTCCGCTGCCCAATGCGCTTCAAAGGCCCCATGAACAGCAGCGTGCCACCGGCGCGGGAGCGGGTGGTAGACCGGATACGGCCACTCCGCTTGTACGGGCGCCTCGTCCGTGTCACCCCGTACTCTGGCCCGGTGCGCAGCGAACGCAGGCTCCGGCGGCTGGTCGTGGGCGAGGGGGACGAGTGGCGGTGGACCGTCCGGCACCGGCACACGGGCGGTGGTCCCTGCCGGGAGGTGCTGACGCTGCACCGGGACGGGGTGGCGGTGCGGGTGGTCTTCCGGGACGGGCCCGGCCGCGTGGTCGGCGCCGGTTTCCACGCCCACTCCGGGCTCGTGGTCGATGAGCAGGGACGCTCGGTCAGTCTGCACGAGCCCGGTGTCGTACGGGCCTTCGTGGACGAGGTGCGGCAGCGGGGGCTTGCCGCCGGTGAGGTGGACGGATGGGAGTTGCTACCGGCCGTCGTGGTCAGGCGCGCAGCAGGAGCCACTCCTGGAGTTCCACCAGGTTGCCCTCCGGGTCCTTGAGGTGGGCCACCCGCATGCGGTCGGTCATGGGGGCCGGGCCATGCAGGAGGGTCGCGCCCCGGGAGGTGATCTGCGCGCAGTAGGCGTCGAGGTCGTCCACCCGCAGGACGACCAGGGAGCGGTGGCCGCAGGCCTCCTCGCCCAGTTCGCCCAGGACTTCGGCCATCATCGCACGGTCCTGCAGCGCGATTCCGGCGGACCCCGTGTGCGGGCTGAACTTCTCGTACGGTCCCTCGGCCGCCCCGGACTGCGGCTTGAGGCCGAGGACTTCGGCGTAGAAGCGGTAGCAGGCGGCGAAGTCGGTGACGAGGAGCCTGACTTGGGCGAGTTCCATGGTGATTCCCCCTGCGGTCAGGACCAGCGGCCGGTGCGGCCGAGGAGCAGCGCGGTGGCCGCAGTGCCGGCGGTCGATGTACGCAGCACGCTACGCCCGAGCCGGTACGCCTTCGCGCCCGCCTCCTCGAAGAGCGTCAACTCCTCGGGGGAGACGCCGCCTTCGGGGCCGACGACCAGCACGATCTCGCCCGTGGCGGGGAGTTCGGCGGTCGCAAGCGGCTCACTGCCGTAGTCGCGGTCCTCGTGCAGGACGGCGGCGAAGTCGGCTTTGGCGAGAAGTGCGGCAACCTGCTTGGTCGTCGCTGCGTCCGCGACCTCCGGGAAGCGCAGGCGGCGGGACTGCTTGCCGGCCTCGCGCGCGGTGGCCCGCCACTTGGCGAGCGCCTTGAGGCCCCGGTCGCCCTTCCACTGGGTGATGCAGCGGGCGGCCGACCAGGGCACGATCGCATCGACGCCGGTCTCGGTCATCGTCTCCACGGCCAGCTCGCCGCGGTCGCCCTTGGGAATGGCCTGGACGACGGTGATACGGGGGCTGGGCTCGGGTTCCAGCGGGAACTCGAAGGGCTCGACGACCAGGTGGTCCTTCCCCGACACGCTGAGGACGACCCCGGCCGCCCCCCGGCCCTTCCCGTCGGTGATCACCACGTCCTCACCCGGTTGCAACCGCCGTACGGAGACCGCGTGCCGCCCCTCGGGGCCCGCCACGTCGATGATCGAGCCCGGGCCCACGCCCTCCAGGGAGTCGACGACGAACACCGGCGCGGTCATCGGAGATCACCCGTGGCCGACAACGCTGTCCTGGCGGCGTCGAGTTCGCCCGCGAGCACCTCCACCAGCTGCCCGGCCGGCAGCTCGCGGGCCATCCGGTGCCCCTGGCCCGCCCACAGCGCCATGCCCTGCGCGTCGCCGGCCTTGGCGGCGGCCTTGCGCAGCGGCGAGGTCAGGTGGTGGATCTCGGGGTAGGCGGCGGGGGCGTACCGGCCGTGCTCGCGCATGAAGCGGTTGACCAGTCCGCGCGCCGGGCGGCCGGAGAAGGCGCGGGTCAGCTCGGTGCGCGCGAACAGAGGGTTGGTCAGCGCCTGCTTGTGCAGGGCGTTCGCGCCGGACTCGGGGGTGGCCAGGAACGCGGTGCCCAGCTGGGCCGCGCTCGCGCCCGCCGCGAGGACGGCGGCGATCTGGCTGCCGCGCATGATGCCGCCGGCGGCGACGACCGGGATGCCCACGGTCTCGCGGACCTGGGCGACGAGCGAGAGCAGCCCGAGGCCGGAGCCGTCGTTCTCCGGGATGTCCCGGTGGGTGCCCTGGTGGCCGCCGGCCTCCACGCCCTGCGCGATCACCGCGTCCGCCCCGGCCCGCTCGGCCGCGAGGGCCTCCTCGGCGGTGGTGGCGGTGACCAGGGTGAAGGTTCCGGCACGGCGCAGGGAGTCGATGACCTCGCGGCTCGGGACGCCGAA
Source organism: Streptomyces cellostaticus (assembly GCF_001513965.1). Classification (GTDB taxonomy): domain Bacteria; phylum Actinomycetota; class Actinomycetes; order Streptomycetales; family Streptomycetaceae; genus Streptomyces; species Streptomyces cellostaticus. Next base: position 37,634 of record NZ_KQ948040.1, read on the forward strand.
GTGGAAGGAGACCACCGGCACCGGGTTGTCGAGGAGCACGGCGAGCTTGGCGTCGTAGCCGTCGTCCCGGCCGCTGTCCGGATCGCCCAGCTCGGTCTCGTACCAGGCGGCCTCGCCGGCCAGCTGGTGGGCGTAGACCTCGACGGCGCCCGACTCGGCGGTATCGGGCTGGGGCATGAACAGGTTCACGCCGAAGGGGCGGCTCGTGAGCCCCCGCAGCTGCTTGATCTCCTGGTACATGCCGTCGGCGGTCTTGTATCCGGCGGCGAGGAACCCGAGGCCGCCGGCCTCGCAGACGGCGGCGGCGAGCTGCGGGACGGAGACACCGCCCGCCATGGGGGCCTGCACGATCGGGTGGGGGAAGAGATCGGTCAGCGCGGAGGACATGACGGCATGTTGTCACGTCCTCCGAACAAGTCCGAATCGAGCCTTCCCGCTGGCACATGCCACTTCGCAACCGACCGAGTCGGGTGGTGGGTGGGCATGGGCCGGGGGTCCAGGGGGCCGGAGCCCCCTGGCGGGGCCGAAGGGGCAGAGCCCCTTCAGTCAGCGCCCGTTGAACGCATCCTTCAGCCGCGAGAACAGACCCTGCTGCCCCGGCTGGAACTGCCCCGTCGGCCGCTCCTCACCCCGCAGCTTCGCCAGCTCGCGCAGCAACCGCTCCTGCTCCGGGTCGAGCTTGGTCGGGGTCGTGACCTCGACATGCACGATCAGGTCACCCCGGCCGCCGCCCCGCAGATGCGTGACACCGCGGTTGTGCAGCGGGATCGACTGCCCGGACTGCGTACCGGGCCGGATGTCGACCTCCTCCATGCCGTCCAGCGTCTCCAGCGGCACCTTGGTGCCGAGGGCCGCCGCGGTCATCGGGATGGTGACCGTGCAGTGCAGGTCGTCGCCGCGCCGCTGGAAGGTCTGGTGCGGCAGCTCGTGGATCTCGACGTACAGGTCGCCGGCCGGACCGCCACCGGGGCCGACCTCGCCCTCGCCGGCGAGCTGGATCCGGGTGCCGTTGTCGACACCGGCCGGGATCTTCACGGTGAGGGTGCGACGCGAGCGCACGCGCCCGTCGCCCGCGCACTCCGGGCACGGCGTCGGCACGACCGTACCGAAGCCCTGGCACTGGGGGCAGGGGCGGGAGGTCATGACCTGGCCCAGGAAGGACCGGGTGACCTGCGAGACCTCACCGCGGCCGCGGCACATGTCACACGTCTGGGCGGACGTGCCCGGAGCCGCGCCTTCACCGTTGCAGGTGTTGCAGACAACGGCCGTGTCGACGTGGATGTCCTTGGTCGTCCCGAAGGCCGCCTCGTCCAGCTCGATCTCGATCCGGATCATCGCGTCCTGGCCGCGCCGGGTGCGCGAGCGCGGCCCGCGCTGCGACGCCGTACCGAAGAACGCGTCCATGATGTCGGAGAAGTTGCCGAAGCCACCGGCCCCGAAGCCGCCCGCACCGGCGCCGCCCGACTGGGAGAGCGGGTCGCCGCCGAGGTCGTAGACCTGCTTCTTCTGCGGGTCCGACAGCACCTCGTAAGCGGCGTTGATCTCCTTGAACCGCTCCTGGGTCTTCGGGTCGGGGTTGACGTCCGGGTGCAGCTCGCGCGCGAGCCGACGGAACGCCTTCTTGATCTCATCCTGCGACGCGTCGCGGCGCACGCCGAGAACGGCGTAGTAGTCCGTGGCCACTTACGACTCCGCCAGGATCTGTCCGACGTACCGTGCCACTGCGCGTACCGCTCCCATCGTTCCCGGGTAGTCCATGCGGGTCGGTCCGACCACGCCGAGCTTGGCAACCGCCTCGCCGCCCGAACCGTAGCCGACCGACACGACGGAGGTTGAGTTGAGTCCTTCATGGGCGTTCTCGTGCCCGATGCGCACGGTCATGCCCGGATCCTTCGCCTCGCCGAGGAGCTTGAGGAGCACGACCTGCTCCTCCAGGGCCTCCAGGACGGGCCGGATCATGACGGGGAAGTCGTGTCCGAAGCGGGTGAGATTGGCGGTTCCGCCGATCATCAGCCGCTCCTCGTTCTCCTCGACCAGTGTCTCCAGCAGTGTGGAGAGCACCATGGAGACCGTACCGCGGTCCTCGGCCTCGAAGGCTTCCGGCAGGTCCTCGACCAGTCTCGGCACGTCGGCGAAGCGACGGCCCGCGACCCGGCTGTTCAGCCGTGCCCGCAGATCCGCCAGGGACGCCTCGCCGAACGGCGCCGGGCAGTCGACCATCCGCTGCTCGACCCGGCCGGTGTCCGTGATCAGCACGAGCATCACGCGCGCGGGCGCGAGCGAGAGCAGCTCCACATGCCGCACGGTGGACCGGGTCAGGGACGGGTACTGCACGACGGCGACCTGCCGGGTCAGCTGCGCGAGCAGCCGCACCGTCCGCGCCACCACGTCGTCGAGATCGACGGCGCCCTCGAGGAAGTTCTGGATCGCCCGCCGTTCGGGCGCCGTCATCGGCTTGACGCCCGCGAGCTTGTCCACGAAGAGCCGGTAGCCCTTGTCGGTGGGGATGCGCCCGGCACTCGTGTGCGGCTGGGCGATGAACCCCTCGTCCTCCAGGGCCGCCATGTCGTTGCGCACGGTCGCCGGGGAGACGCCGAGGTTGTGCCGCTCGGTGAGCGCCTTCGACCCCACCGGCTCCTCGGTGCCCACGTAGTCCTGGACGATGGCGCGCAGCACCTGAAGCCTGCGTTCACTCAGCATCCGCGCACACCTCCAGCATGTCGTCCCCTAGGCCCTTCGGTCGTCTGCCTGGCACTCTGCGTGTCCGAGTGCCAGAGTTCCCCGGCCCAGTGTACGGCCGTGGGGTACTGACTGGGCAAGGTCGGTGCCGCCTTACCTGGTTGAACGGCTAGCGTCGCGGTATGACGGCGACTTGGGAAGAGCTGGGGTGGGAGCGGCTGGCCGCAGGGGTGGGGCGGTGCCGACTGCCCGGCTGGGACTGCACCGTGGGCCTGGTCCTCGGCGAGGGTACGGCGCTGGTGGTGGACTCCGGGTCGAGCCTGGCCGAGGGCGCGCGGGTGCGGGAACAGGCGCAGCGGCTCGCGGGCCGCCGTGTGACTCATCTCGCGCTCACCCACCCGCACTTCGACCACGTCTTCGGTGCGGCCGCGTTCGCCGGGGCGGAGGTGTACGGCGCGGTGGGCCTCGACGCGGTGTTCGCGTACGAGCGCGAGGAGATGCGCCTGGACGCGATCCGGAACGGCCTGCCGGCGGCGGACGCAGAGGAGGCGGTGGACGCCCTCGCCCCTCCCCGTCACCTGGTGTCCGGCGAGTGGACCCTGGACCTCGGCGACGGCCGCCAGGCCCTGCTGGCCAACGTGGGCCCCGGCCACACGGCCCACGATCTCGCGGTGCTCGTCCCCGGCTCGGTCTCCGGTGGGCCGGAGATCGTCTTCTGCGGCGACCTGGTGGAGGAGTCCGGCGCACCCCAGGCGGGCCCGGACGCCGTACCGTCCCGCTGGCCCGACGCCCTGGACCGGCTGCTCGCCCTCGGCGGTGAGGACGCACAGTACGTGCCCGGTCACGGAGCGGTGGTGGACGCGGCGTTCGTACGACGGCAACGCGACGAGCTGGCAGCGCGTTTCGGCGTGTCGTGAGCCCGGGTCCCCCGCTTCTCCTATCGTCATCCGAATGCGCCAGTACTCCCCCGACCTGACCCCGCCGTGGAAGAAGCCCAAGCCGGTGCCGGAGGTGCCGGCCGAGCCGGGGCTGGTGGTGGAGGAGCCCGGTACCGGGTTCTGCGGGGCGGTGATCCGCTGCGAGGCGGGCACGGTGACGCTGGAGGACCGCTTCGGCAAGCACCGGGTGTTCCCGCTGGAGCCGCGCGGCTTCCTGCTGGAGGGGCGGGTGGTGACGCTCGTACGGCCGTCGTCCTCGGCTCCGGTACGGCCCACCCGTACGGCCTCCGGTTCGCTCGCCGTCCCCGGCGCCCGTGCGCGCGTGGCCCGCGCCGGCCGCATCTACGTCGAGGGCCGGCACGACGCCGAGCTGGTCGAGCGGGTGTGGGGCGACGACCTGCGCATCGAGGGCGTGGTCGTGGAGTACCTGGAGGGCGTGGACGACCTGCCGTCGATCGTGGCGGAGTTCGGTCCGGGCCCGGACGCGCGGCTGGGCGTGCTCGTGGACCACTTGGTGCCGGGCAGCAAGGAATGGCGCATCGCGGAGTCCGTGACCAGCGAACACGCCCTGGTGGTCGGCCACCCGTACATCGACATCTGGGAGGCGGTGAAGCCGTCGTCGCTGGGGATTCCCGGCTGGCCCCGGGTGCCGCGCGGGCAGGACTGGAAGACGGGGGTGTGCCGGGCGCTGGGGTGGCCGGAGAACACGGGGGCGGCCTGGCAGGGGATCTTGTCGCGGGTGCGGTCCTACAAGGATCTGGAGCCGGAGTTGCTGGGGCGGGTGGAGGAGCTGATCGACTTCGTCACCGCGCCGGAGTGATCCCGGCCGCCGCCTCTCGGGTGCGCTGCCGGTGGCCCGCGCGATCCGGTGCGCCCAGGTACCGCCAGGGCTGCTCTACGGGCCCGAGCCACAGCGGACGCGGCACCCAGCGCCGGAGCGCCTTCTCGTGCGAGGCGCGCTGGTGCCTGATGTCGATGCGGTAGCGCAGGCGCGGCAGCCCGGGCCGCAGGGGCGTGGCGTCCGGGACGAACTCCCACAGCAGGGGGTCGTCGCGGTCGATCGCGTCCTTCGGCACAGCTCGACGGTGTACACTGCCGCCCCCTTGGTTAGGGACCGAACCGGCGTTCTGCACCGATTCACCCGCCGGAGTGATCAGTCCACCAAGTCCCGCACCACCGCGTCCGCCAGCAGCCGCCCCCGCAGGGTCAGCACCGCCAGCCCCTCCTCGTACGGACCGGACTCCAGCAGCCCCTCCGCCAGCGCCCGCCGGGACGCTGCAAGCCCCTCCTCCTTCAGGAGCGACAGCGGGACGCCCTCCCGCAGCCGCAGCTCCAGCAGGATCCGCTCCACCCGCCGGTCCTCGTCGGACAGCAGTTCCCGGCCCGCGCCTGGCGAGCGGCCGGAGGCGAGGGCCGCCGCGTACGCGCCCGGATGCTTGACGTTCCACCACCGCACCCCGCCCACGTGCGAGTGCGCCCCGGGGCCCGCGCCCCACCAGTCCGCGCCCCGCCAGTACAGCTCGTTGTGCAGGCAGCGCCCCGCCTCCGAGGTGGCCCAGTTGGACACCTCGTACCAGTCGAAGCCCGCCGCGGACAGCATCTCCTCGGCGATCAGATAGCGGTCGGCGTGGACGTCGTCGTCCGTCATCGGGACCTCGCCCCGGCGGATGCGGCGGGCGAGCTGCGTGCCCTCCTCCACGATCAGGGCGTACGCGCTGATGTGGTCCGGTCCCGCCCCGATCGCCGCGTCCAGCGAGGACCGCCAGTCGTCGTCCGACTCCCCCGGCGTGCCGTAGATCAGGTCGAGGTTGACGTGCTCGAAGCCGGCCGCGCGCGCCTCTCCCACGCACGCCTCGGGGCGGCCCGGGGTGTGCGTCCGGTCGAGGATCTTCAGCACATGCTGTTTCGCGCTCTGCATGCCGAAGGAGATCCGGTTGAAGCCGCCTTCGCGCAGGGTGGCGAGGTAGGCCGGGTCGACCGACTCCGGGTTCGCCTCCGTCGTGATCTCCGCGTCCGGCGCCAGACCGAACTCGTCGCGGATCGCGCCCAGCATGCGTACGAGATCGTCGGCGGCCAGCAGCGTCGGCGTGCCCCCGCCCACGAAGACCGTACGGGCCTCGCGCGGGTCGTCGCCCAGTACCTTCCGGGCCAGACGGATCTCGTCGGTCAGCGTGTCCGCGTAGTTGTCCCGGGAGGCGAGCACTCCGCCCGAGCCGCGCAGCTCGGTGGCGGTGTAGGTGTTGAAGTCGCAGTAACCGCAGCGGGTGGCGCAGTACGGGACGTGCAGGTAGAACCCGAGGGGTCGGTCGGCGGCGCCGGCGAGCGCGGAGGGGGGCAGCGCGCCGTCGTCGGGGACGGGCTCACCGTCGGGGAGTGCGGAAGGCATGTCCTCCATTGTCCCGTACGACGGCGGTTACTCCGCCTGGAGCACCAGGAGGGCGAGGTCGTCCTCCGGCAGGCCGCCGCCGAAGTCGTGCACCAGGCGGCGGATCCTTTCCGCGATCAGCTCGGCGCTCAGGCCCGTACAGCCGGACAGGGCCCGCGCGAGCCCGTCGCCGTCGTCGAACTGGCGGGAGCCGGAGCGCCGCTCGGTCACCCCGTCGGTGACGCACAGCAGGCTGTCGCCGGGCCGCAGGTCGATGGTCTCACTGGTGTACGTCTCGTCCTCGACCACCCCGAGCAGGGTCTGCGGCCGGGCGGCGGTGCGCACCTCGCCGTCGGGGCGCAGGACCAGCGGCAGTGGGTGTCCGGCCGAGGCGAGGGTGCAGCGGACGCCGTCGTCGTGCGGGGTCAGCTCGCCGTAGAGGAGGGACAGGAAGCGGGTCTGCGGGCCGTCCCCGGGGGCCACGGGCCGGCCGCCGGCGGCGACCAGGGCGCGGGCGGCCGCGTCGGCGGCCTCGGTGGCGTCGTCCAGGAGGAGCTGGTTGAGGCGGTCGAGGACGTCGGCGACCCGGTAGCCCTCGCGGGCGAGCAGACGCAGCCAGGGGCGGGCGAGCCCGATCACGACCGCCGCCTCGGGGCCCTTGCCCTGTACGTCGCCGACCGCGAAGCACCAGCGGCCGTCGCCCGCCGGGAAGAGGTCGTAGAAGTCGCCGCTCGGGCCGCCCTTGTCGCAGGGCTCGTAGACGAGCGCGCTGCGCATTCCGGGGATCTCGGCGACCGCGCCGGGCAGCAGGCCGCGCTGCAGGACGGCACTGATGGTGGCCTGCCGGGCGTACTGGCGGGCCGCGCCGATGGCGAGGGCCACCCGGCGGCTGAGGTCCTCGACCAGACCGGTGACCTCGTCGGGAAAGCTGAGCAGCCCGCACCGCCCGATGACCAGCGTGCCCAGCGGACGGCCGCCCGCTATGAGCCGGTACGCGAGTGCGGTGCCGTCGGCGCCCTGCGGGCCGAGCGCGTCACCGGGCCAGGGGTACGGCTCCGGGCCGGAGCGCAGTCCGTCGCGCGGGCACGGCGGGTCCTTCTCCAGGGCGCGGGTCAGTTCCTCGATCCGGCTCTCGCTGGCGTGCCACACGCGTGCGGGCGCGCCGCCGTCTCCGCCGCGCGCACTCGCCTCGTCCTCCAGCCACACCGCGCACCAGTCGGCGAGCCGGGGCACGATCAGCTGCCCGGTGAGGGCGGCGACCAGGTTCTCGTCCAGCTGTCCGGCGAGCAGGTCGGAGGCCTCGGCGAGAAAGGACAGCGCGCCCCGGCCCAGCCAGTCCCGGTCGGCTCCGGGGCGCTGCGGCTGCGGGGCGAGCGCCTCGGCGGTCTCCAGGGCGGGGACCGGTGCGGGCTCGTCCGGCTCGTCCCGGCCGCCGGGCGGCAGCCGCGCCCACACCGTCTTGGTGCCGGTGCGGTAGGTGACGCCCCAGGACTCGGCGAGGGTGGCGACCAGGCGCAGGCCGCGCCCGTGGTCGGAGATCTCGTACGGTGCCTCGCCGCCCGAAGGGTCGCGCGGGGCGCGCGCGGGGTGGTGGTCACGCACCTCCACCACGAACGCGCCGCTCTCCTCCAGCCGCCAGTCCACCTCCACCTCGGTGCCCGCGTGCACGACGGCGTTGGTGACCAGTTCGCTGACGACGGCCATGGCGTCGTCGGCGAGCCGCGCGCAGATCTCGGGGGCATCGGTGAACGCCGTGCGCAGCAGCGCGCGGGCAGCCCCCGGCGCGAGGGGGCTGCCGGGCAGGGTGGCGTGCCCCTGAGCCCCTCGGGCGTGGGTCTCGTTCTCCCGCTGCATCGGTATGGCCGCCATGTCCATGCGGCCAGGGTGACAGACCGACCCCATGGATAAGCGCAGAGTCACCGAAGCGACCAGCAACGCATGCGAACTGTGCTACTGGAGGACAGTTTCGAACGCGATGTGAAGCGAGCCGTAAGAGGGGGGCGGGGAACTGCGCGACCAGCCGCGGACGGCCCGCAACGGCTCAACGACGCGCAGTCCCCCTCAGGGCCTACGACTCCCGCGTCCCCGCGTACATCTCGTCGATGAGGTGCCGGTACTCCCGCTCGACAACAGGCCGCTTCAGCTTCAGGCTCGGCGTGATCTCACCGTGCTCCACGTCCAGGTCGCGCGGCAGCAGCCGGAACTTCTTGATCGTCTGCCAGCGCTGAAGACCGGTGTTGAGTTCCCGCACATAGCCGTCGACCAGCTCCACCGTCTGCGGCGCCGCGACGACCTCGGCGTACGACTTGCCGTCCAAGCCGTTCTCCTTCGCCCACTGGAGGATCGCGATCTCGTCCAGGGCGATGAGAGCGGTGCAGTAGTTCCGGTCGGCGCCGTGCACCAGGATGTTGGAGACGTACGGGCACACCGCCTTGAACTGGCCCTCGACCTCGGCGGGGGCGACGTACTTGCCGCCGGAGGTCTTGATGAGGTCCTTCTTGCGGTCGGTGATGCGCAGGTAGCCGTCGGGCGACAGCTCGCCGATGTCGCCGGTGTGGAACCAGCCGTCGGACTCCAGCACCTCGGCGGTCTTCTCGGGCTGCTGGTGGTAGCCGTCCATGATGCCGGGGCCGCGCAGCAGGATCTCGCCGTCGTCGGCGATGCGGACCTCGGTGCCGGGCAGCGGCTTGCCGACGGTGCCGGTGCGGTAGGCCTCGCCGGGGTTGACGAACGAGGCGGCGGAGGTCTCGGTGAGGCCGTAGCCCTCCAGGACGTGGATGCCGGCGCCGGCGAAGAAGTAGCCGATCTCCGGGGAGAGCGCGGAGGCGCCGGAGACGCAGGCGCGCAGCCGGCCGCCGAAGGCCTCGCGCAGTTTGGCGTAGACGAGCGCGTCGGCGGCCTTGTGCTTGGCCGCGAGACCGAAGGGCACGGTGCGGTTGCCGGTGCGCCGGAAGTTGTCCTGGCTGGCCTTGGCGTACTCGCGGGCGACCTCGGCGGCCCACTGGAAGATCTTGTACTTGGCCCCGCCGCCCTCGCGGGCCTTGGCCACGACGCCGTTGTAGACCTTCTCGAAGATGCGCGGCACGGCCGCCATGTACGTCGGCTGCACCACCGGGAGGTTCTCGATGATCTTGTCGACGCGCCCGTCGACGGCGGTGACGTGGCCGACCTCGATCTGGCCGGAGGTGAGCACCTTGCCGAACACGTGGGCGAGCGGCAGCCAGAGGTACTGCACGTCCTCGCCGCTGATCAGGCCGGTCGCGGCGATGGCCTTCGCCATGTACGCCCAGTTGTCGTGCGGCAGACGCACGCCCTTGGGGCGGCCGGTGGTGCCGGAGGTGTAGATGAGGGTGGCGAGCTGGTCCTTGGTGATCGCGCCGACCCGCTCCTTGATCAGCTCGGGGTGCTTGTCCAGATAGGCGGCACCGCGCTGCTCCAGCTCGGTGAGGGTGGTCACCCAGTCGTTCGTCTCGACGCCGGCCGGGTCGATCACCACGACCTTGGTCAGCGCGGGCAGCTCGCCGCGCTTCTCCACCGCCTTGGCGAGCTGGGCCGCGTCCTCGGCGATCAGCACCCGGCTCTCGGAGTCGGAGAGGATGAACGCCGACTCGTCGGCGTTGGTCTGCGGGTAGACGGTCGTGGTGGCGCCGCCCGCGCACATGATGCCGAGGTCGGCGAGGACCCACTCGACGCGGGTCGAGGAGGCGAGCGCCACCCGCTGCTCCGGCTGCACGCCCAGTTCGATGAGCCCGGCGGCGATCGCGTACACCCGCTGCGCCGCCTCGCCCCAGCTCAGCGACTTCCAGTCGTCGGGGCCCTGGCCGGAGGCCGGCGGGACGGGGTAGCGGTAGGCCTCGGCGTCCGGTGTGGCCGCCACGCGCTCCAGGAAGAGGGCCGCCACGGACGGCGGACGGTTCTCGATCAGGGTCTGTGTGTCGCTCACGACATCCTCCGGGGCCCGCGACAGTGCGGCTGGCTCAAGTGCGGCTGGGTTAACTCACGGTGGGGTTCGCGCTTGTTGTTTAACTCGCGAGTAACTATCGAGCAGGGATCAGAGTAAGGCGCGACCGGCCGCTGCGTAAGGGGCATCGGCCTGTCACTTTCCACTCAGAGCGACGCTACGCACGCGTAGGGGCCCGCCACGCTTTCGCACGACGAGCCCCCGTTGTACCCGGTTTGCGAGCGCAAGCCGTGGTTACCCGCGGTTACTTCTTACTCTTGGCCGACCCCGCGCTGTCATCGCTGGACAGGACCGCGATGAAGGCCTCCTGCGGAACCTCCACGGAACCCACCATCTTCATCCGCTTCTTGCCTTCCTTCTGCTTCTCCAGCAGCTTCCGCTTACGGGAGATGTCACCGCCGTAGCACTTGGCGAGGACGTCCTTGCGGATGGCGCGGATGGTCTCGCGGGCGATGACCCGGGAGCCGATGGCGGCCTGGATCGGCACCTCGAAGGCCTGCCGCGGGATGAGCTCGCGCAGCTTGGCGACGAGCCGCACCCCGTACGCGTACGCGGCGTCCTTGTGGGTGATCGCCGAGAAGGCGTCCACCTTGTCGCCGTGCAGCAGGATGTCCACCTTGACCAGGCTGGAGGTCTGCTCGCCGGTGGGCTCGTAGTCGAGGGACGCGTAGCCGCGGGTCTTGGACTTCAGCTGGTCGAAGAAGTCGAAGACGATCTCCGCGAGCGGGAGGGTGTAGCGGATCTCGACCCGGTCCTCGGAGAGGTAGTCCATGCCGAGCAGGGTGCCGCGCCGGGTCTGGCACAGCTCCATGATCGAGCCGATGAACTCGGTGGGCGCCAGGATGGTGGCACGCACGACCGGCTCGTAGACCTCGCGGATCTTGCCCTCGGGGAACTCGCTCGGATTGGTGACGGTGTACTCGGTGCCGTCCTCCATGACCACGCGGTAGACCACGTTCGGCGCGGTGGCGATCAGGTCGAGCCCGAACTCGCGCTCCAGCCGCTCGCGGATCACGTCGAGGTGGAGCAGACCCAGGAAGCCGACGCGGAAACCGAAGCCGAGGGCGGCGGAGGTCTCCGGCTCGTAGACCAGCGCGGCGTCGTTGAGCTGCAGCTTGTCGAGGGCCTCGCGCAGCTCGGGGTAGTCGGAGCCGTCGAGCGGATACAGACCCGAGAAGACCATGGGCTTCGGGTCCTTGTAGCCGCCGAGCGCCTCCGTGGCGCCCTTGGCCTGGCTGGTGACGGTGTCACCGACCTTGGACTGGCGCACGTCCTTCACGCCGGTGATGAGGTAGCCCACCTCACCGACGCCGAGACCGTCCGCCGGGAGCATCTCCGGCGAGTTGGTCCCGATCTCCAGCAGCTCGTGGGTGGCACCGGTCGACATCATCCTGATGCGCTCGCGCTTGTTGAGCTGGCCGTCGATGACACGGACGTACGTCACGACACCGCGGTAGGAGTCGTAGACCGAGTCGAAGATCATCGCGCGGGCCGGCGCATCGGCGACCCCGACCGGCGCCGGGATCTCCTTGACGACCTTGTTGAGCAGCGCGTCGACGCCGAGGCCGGTCTTGGCGGAGACCTTGAGCACGTCCGACGGGTCGCAGCCGACCAGGTTCGCCAGCTCCTCGGCGAACTTCTCCGGCTGGGCGGCCGGCAGGTCGATCTTGTTCAGTACGGGGATGATCGTGAGGTCGTTCTCCATCGCCAGGTAGAGGTTGGCGAGGGTCTGCGCCTCGATGCCCTGGGCGGCGTCGACGAGGAGGATGGTCCCCTCACAGGCGGCCAGCGACCGCGAGACCTCGTAGGTGAAGTCGACGTGCCCCGGGGTGTCGATCATGTTGAGGATGTGGGTCGTGCCCTGGTCGGGGCCCTCGGTCGGGGCCCAGGGCAGACGCACCGCCTGGGACTTGATCGTGATGCCGCGCTCGCGCTCGATGTCCATCCGGTCGAGGTACTGAGCACGCATCTGCCGCTGCTCGACCACACCGGTCAGCTGGAGCATCCGGTCGGCGAGTGTGGACTTGCCGTGGTCGATGTGCGCGATGATGCAGAAATTGCGGATCAGAGCCGGGGCGGTACGGCTCGGCTCGGGCACATGGTTAGGGGTCGCGGGCACGCAGGGTCCTGTCTCTTGAGGCGCCTTATGCCTCGGGTCGGATCGATACGTAGTCTCCATGGTCCCACGCGGAGGGACCGAGGACCGTTTTGGGCCGTTCGCAGGGCCACTGGTACTGTAGATGGCTGTGCCTCATGCCCTCTCGGCGTGAGGCGCGACAGAAAATTTTTGGATCACCGGTACGGGACCCGAGCGGCCCCGCACCTGAACCTGAAAAGGCTCCTTCGTGGCGAACATCAAGTCCCAGATCAAGCGGATCAAGACCAACGAGAAGGCTCGGCTGCGCAACAAGGCCGTCAAGTCCTCCCTGAAGACCGCGATCCGCAAGGCCCGTGAGGCCGCTGCCGCGGGTGACGTCGAGAAGGCCACCGAGCTGCAGCGCGCTGCCGCGCGTGCGCTCGACAAGGCCGTCTCGAAGGGCGTCATCCACAAGAACCAGGCCGCCAACAAGAAGTCGGCGCTTGCTTCCAAGGTCACGTCCCTCAAGGGCTGAAACTCCCTTCTGATCTGACCGCCGGAAGGACCCAGAGCGGGCCCTCTCTCATCCGCTCCCGTCCGGCACCCCAGAGCCTGTTCGCGGCCTGCGTTCGCCACGCGGGAACGGGCTCGCAAGCTTGATCCGAGGCCCCGGTGCCCTCCCTTCCCCAGGGTGGGCGGCGGGGCCTTCGGCATGACCACCCCCGGGCACCTGCGTCACGACCAGAACGCGTTGTCCAGGTCGATGTCCGTTACGCACTGGTCGATGTCGGTGATCTTGTCCCCGACGATCCGGACGACGAGGCATCCGTCCTCGTGATAGCGCCTCCCCTCGCGCTCCGCGGTGATGTGGTGCAGGGCGACGGCATGGCCCCGGCCGTCGACGAACACCGTGCGCAGGTCGGCGCGCAAGCTGCCACCGGTCTCCTGGAAGAGCCGGCGGTACATCCCGATCACCGCGTCCTGGCCCTTGAAGTCACCGGACAGCGGGTGGCTGCCGGGCACGTGGTAGGTGACGTCCGCCGTCATCAACCCGCGCAGGGTGTCCATGTCGACGCGGAGGAAGGCGTCGTAACCCTTGCGGACGAGCGTTGCATGCGGGTGTTCAGCCATGGAGACCGCCACCTTCCCGTGCCTCGGCGATGTACGGCTGACAGCTCCGATTCTCCTCGCCGACCGCGGCGGGGCGACTGGATCACGCTCCCGCCGGCGGCTCAGCCCCGTCCTCTGGACCGCGCCGCCCGGGCGATCGTCACGACGGCCTTCTCCAGGGCGTACTCGGGATCGTCGCCGCCGCCCTTCACACCCGCGTCAGCCTCGGCGACCGCACGCAGTGCCACGGCCACCCCGTCCGGCGTCCAGCCCCGCATCTGCTGCCGCACCCGGTCGATCTTCCAGGGCGGCATCCCCAGCTCCCGCGCGAGGTCGGCGGGCCGGCCGCCGCGCGCCGACGACAGCTTGCCGATCGCCCGCACGCCCTGCGCGAGCGCGCTGGTGATCATCACCGGCGCGACCCCGGTCGCCAGCGACCACCTGAGTGCCTCCAGCGCCTCCGCCGTGCGCCCCTCCACGGCCCGGTCGGCGACCGTGAAGCTGGAGGCCTCGGCCCGCCCGGTGTAGTACCGCCCGACGACGGCCTCGTCGATCGTCCCCTCTACGTCGGCGACGAGTTGCGCCGCCGCCGAAGCCAGCTCCCGCAGATCGCTTCCGATCGCGTCGACCAGGGCCTGGCAGGCCTCGGGCGTGGCCGACCGCCCGAACGAGCGGAACTCCCCCCGCACGAACGCCAGCCGGTCCGCCGGCTTGGTCATCTTCGGGCAGGCCACCTCACGCGCGCCCGCCTTGCGCGCGGCGTCCAGCAGGCCCTTGCCCTTGGCGGCGCCCGCGTGGAGCAGCACGAGGGTGATCTCCTCGGCGGGGGACCCGAGGTAGGACTTCACATCCTTGATCGTGTCGGCGGACAGATCCTGCGCATTGCGTACGACCACGACCTTGCGCTCGGCGAAGAGCGAGGGACTGGTCAGCTCGGCGAGTGTGCCGGGCTGCACCTGGTCCGGGGTCAGGTCACGTACGTCCGTGTCGGCGTCGGCAGCTCTGGCGGCAGCCACCACCTCCTGCACGGCACGGTCGAGCAGGAGGTCCTCCTGGCCCACGGCAAGGGTCACCGGGGCGAGAGGGTCGTCATTTGCAGTCTTTCTGGCCATCGCCTAAAGCATCCCACGCGGCACTGACAACGAACCGGTCCGCGGCCCTGATCGGTCCCCGAGCCCACCCGGAGTCCGCCTCGGGGTCACGGCTCCTCGCGCCAGCCGTCCCACTGCCCCGCGAACGCGTCCAGCTCGGCGGGGTCCAGGCGTTCGCCCTCGTCGTGCAGCACGACCAGCCACTGGGCGTCCTCGGCGTCGTCCTCGCCGGCCAGCGCGTCCCGAACGAGCTGGGGCTCCTCGTCGAGGCCGAAGCGCTCCCCGAGCGCCTCGGCCGCCTCCTCGGCGGCATCGCGGTCGGGCAGCACCAGCACATGTCTCACATCACTCACGGGCCCATTCTCCGGCACACTGCCCCGACCGAAGCGCCAGGTCAGCCGTTGGGCACGAGCGGTACGCCGTGGTCGAGCCGGATGCTCGGCCCGACCACCGCGATGCCCCGCGCCGGCATGGTCTGCCGGCTCACCGTGAAGCCGTCGCGGCGGAGTCGTCGCGGCGGAGTTCGGTGGTGGCCCGGCAGGCCGCCCGCGCCTCGCCCTGCATACCGTTGCCGTAGGTTCATTCGGTCACTGATGCGACTTTCGGATGCGGCTTTCGAGACAACAGCGGTGTCGGCACTGAGCTCAGCCCGATCCCGAACCCCTCCCGGTACACCGCCAGCACCTCCTCGTCGGTGCCCAGTTCCCGTGTCTCCTTCCTGCCGTCAGCGGCCGTCGTGGTCAACTTCCGCCCACTGAGCGTGATCCGCCCGCCGTCCTCGGTCACCCGTGAGCACACCAGGGACTGGGTGAAGTGCGAGTGCGGCGAAGTGCTGTTCCACCAGGCCCCGCCCACGAAGTCCCCGAGCACCCGGGGCCGCCGCTCCAGCCGGTACTCCGGCTGGCCGTCCCGTACGACGTCCAGGTCAGCCGACCTGGAGGGGTCTCCCCCGCCGCCGAGCACCCCGGCCGCGTCCGGTCCGGCCTCCGCCACCCGGAACGTCCCGCCGGGGTCCGCCTGCTCACCGCGTTCCGTGAACGCCAGCGGAAAGTGGCTGTGCGCCCCGAACCCGACATCGGCGAGCCAGTCACCGCCGTCGGCCGTCCGCACCCGCAGCGCGAGGTGGTCGTACGGGATCCCGAGCCGCCCCTCGTCCCCGTACACCCGCGCGGCGAGCAGCTCGACCTCGTAGCCGAGGGCGGCGAGCAACACCCCGAACGCGCCGTTGAGTTCGTAGCAGAAGCCGCCCCGCCGCGCCTCGACCAGCTTGTCCAGCAAGTGCTTCTCGCCCAGCACGATCTCCTCGCCGAGGTGGATCGACAGGTTCTCGAAGGGGACGGTCCGCAGATGGCGCAGGTGCAGTTCGCGCAGCGCCTCGGCGGTGGGCCGCTGCGGGCGCACGGCCCCGATCCGACGGAGATAGGCGTCAATCTGTGCTGCGTTCATACCCCCAGTCTGTGCCCAGCCCTCCCATCCCGACCTGGTCCCTCCCACCCGGCGCTGGATCCGGCTGCGTCCGGGCACCGGTCACCCGGAAGCATGGGCACCAGGCGGGCCTCTGCCCCCTTCATCCCGAGCCGGGTCCGGCCGCCTCCCCTCCCGACCCGGTCCCTACCATCCGGTGCTGGATCCGGCTGCCTCCAGGTGGCACCGGTCGCCCTCGACGGGTACCAGCTGGGCCTCCTCGTCCTTCCTCCCGAACCGGTCCGGCCGCCTCCCGTCCCGACCTGGTCCTGCCGGCTCCCATCCCGCCCCAGTCCGGCCGCCTCTACACCCGAGACCGTGTCCGGTCTCCTCCCGTCCTTGGTTCGGTGTCCGCTGTTCTCTTCTTCCGGTGCTTTGCCCGTCCCTCCTTGTCCGCCGGGGCCGGTCCGCCCCCGTCCGATTGCCCGAAGCCGCCCGCCCGCCTCGCCTGCCTCAGTCCCGGGCCACCCGCACCTCCCCTCTTGCCCCTCCGGTCCCGCCCACCGCAAGTGCCCCGTCCCGGTCCGTGCGCAGCACCATCGCGCCGCCGGCCCGCAGCGCGGCCACGGTCGCCGGTGCCGGGTGGCCATAGGGGTTGTCGGCGCCGCAGGAGATGAGCGCCACCCGGGGGGCCGCCAGCCGTATCAGCTCCGGGTCCTGATAGGCCGAGCCGTGATGGGCCACCTTCAGGACGTCCACGCCGGCCAGCTCGGCCGCCACCGGTGACCGCAACAGCTCCTGCTGGGCGGGAGGTTCGAGGTCCCCGAGCAACAGCAGCCGCAGTCCGCCGGACCGTACGAGCAGGGCGACACTGGCGTCGTTCGGGCCGTCGAGCTCCGGTGCCGGGCCCTGGCCGGGAGGTGGCGCCGCGGGCGGCCACAGCACCCGCCAGGCGAGGGCTCCGGTGCGCCGTTCCTCCCCGGCTGCGGCCCGGGTGAGCGGGATGTGCCGTTCGGCCGCCTCCCTTCTCACGAACTCGGCCTGGTCCGCCGGTTCTTCGAAATCCGTGGTCTCGATCGCGGCCACCGAGCGGCCCCGCAGGACACCGGGCAGGCCCGCGACATGATCGGCATGGAAGTGGGTCAGGACGACCAAGGGGATGCGAGTGATGCCCAGCTCCCGCAGGCAGTGGTCCACCAGTGTGGGATCGGGTCCCGCGTCCACGACCACCCCTGCTCCCTCGCCGGCTGCCAGCACCGTCGCGTCGCCCTGGCCTACGTCGCACATCGCGAACCGCCAGCCCGGCGGCGGCCATCCCGTGATGACCCGGGTCAGCGGCGCCGGCCGCACCACCACCAGCAGGAGCAGTACGCCGAGCACACCGCACCACCAGGGGTGGCGCAGCAGCCGCCGGGCGGCCAGGACCACGGCCACGGTGACCGCCGCGAGCAACAGCGCCCCGGCCCAGCTCCCCGGCCAGTCCACACCCCCGCCGGGCAGCGCCGCCCCGGTCCGGGCGACCCTGGCGATCCATCCGGTCGGCCAACTCGCTCCCCAGGCCAGTACCTTGGCCACCGGCATCGCCACCGGCGCCGTCGCCAGCGCGGCGAATCCCAGCACCGTGGCCGGGGCGACCGCTGCCTCGGCCAGCAGATTGCAGGGCACCGCCACCAGGCTCACCCGGGCCGACAGCACCACCACGACCGGCGCGCACACGGCCTGCGCTGCGGCGGCCGCGGCCAGCGCCTCCGCGAACCGGGCCGGTACCCGGCGCCGCCGCAGCGCCTCGCTCCAGCCGGGCGCCAGCACGAGCAGTGCGCCGGTCGCCAGCACGGAGAGCAGGAAGCCGTAACTGCGCGCCAGCCACGGGTCGTACAGGACCAGCAGGAGGACGGCCGTGGCCAGTGCCGGAATCAGGGATCTGCGGCGCCCTGTCGCCAGGGCGAGCAGGGCGACCGTGCCGCAGGCCGCGGCCCGCAGCACGCTGGGGTCGGGTCGGCACACGATCACGAAGCGGCGTGAGCGCTCCCGCGAGCAGCGCGGTCGCTCGCAGCGAGAGCCCCAGGCGCGGGGCGAGTCCGCGGCGCTCGACGCGCTGGGCCAGACCGGGCGGCCCGATGAGCAGGGCGAGCAGGATCGTGAGGTTGCTGCCGGAGACGGCGAGCGTGTGTGCCAGGTCCGTCTCCTTGAAGGCCTCGTCCAGTTCGGGTGTGATCCGCGAGGTGTCGCCGACGACCAGTCCGGGAAGCAGCGCCCGGGCGTCCCCCGGCAGTCCGTCGCTCGCCTCCCGCAGACCGGCCCTGAGCCGGCCCGCGAGCCGCTGCGGCCCGCTCGGCCCTGCGACGACCTCCGGCACCGGTTCGTTCCGCACACGCAGCACGGCCGCGGTCCGGTCGCCGCCGGTCAGGGAGGGTGCCAGTCGAGCGTGCACCCTCAGCCGCGTGGACGGCAGCAGCCCGAGCCAGACCGGACGCGCACCGCGTGCGCCGGGCGCGGGAGGCGCGGCGGGCGCGTCTTCGTCGGGGGGCGCCCGTGGCGCCGGAACCTCGGCGTCGACGACCAGCAGCACAGGGCTCCGCGTGCGCACACCCGTCCCGTCGCCCTCCTCCACGCGCCGTACCTCCGCCCGGGCCAGCACCGCCGTCGGCGCCGCGTGATCACCCCGCACCCGGGGCCTGCTCAGCCAGGGATCGCCGGTCAGCTCGACCTCGGCGGTCACGGTGGCGAACCGGCGGGCCAGCTCGGGCACCGGCCCGCGCCGTACGTCCGCCCCGTGCAGCCCCGCCGAGGCAGCAGCTGCGGCGACGCAGAGCAGCACGGCGGCGACCGGGGCGCGGAGCCGGCCGAGCCGAGTCCGCGACCGCCCCCGCCACCACGCCGACAGCACAGCGGCTCCGGCGACCAGGCAGACGACCGCGATGCCGGCGCTCCAGCCCGGCGCGGCGTCCACGGCCAGCGCCGCCGTCCCCCAGGCCGCGAGCGCCGGCGGCACCAGACGCAGGTCGGCCGGGGTCGGTGGCCGCTGGTCGGCGGGACTGTTCCCGGCCGCACCGGCTGCCCCGCGCCGCGACGGCTCGCGATCCGGTGCGCCTCTCATGGCCGCACCAGACTGCGCAGGTCGGAGAAGCGGCGGTCGCCGATGCCGTTGACCTGGCGCAGTTCGTCTACCGAGCGGAAACCGCCGTGCCGGGTGCGGTAGTCGATGATGTGCTGGGCCAGCACCGGGCCGACTCCGGGCAGGGTGTCGAGCTGGTCCGCGGTCGCCGTGTTGAGGGAGACCGGGGCGGCGGGTCCCGCCCCGTTGCCCGGCCCGGGCGGAGCTGCCGCCACCCCTGGGGGTGCGCCGACCAGGACCTGCTCGCCGTCCACCAGGAAACGGGCCCGGTTGAGCCCGTCGGTGCTCACGCCCGGCCGTACTCCGCCCGCCGCGCGCAGGGCGTCGGCCACGCGGGAACCGGCCGGTAACCGCCGGATCCCCGGCTTGCGGACCTTGCCGCCGATGTCCACGACGATCTGGCCGGCCGCGGTCGCCGCTGCGCCGGCGGAACCGCGGGACTTCGCCTCATCGCCCTTCTTGGCATACGGCGCTTGCGCGCGCACCACTTGAGGAGCGCTCACGGGCTGCGTCCGGCCGGCCCAGAAGTGCTGGACGGCGAAGGCGACGGCTGCCACGAGTACCACGGCGAGCGCAACCACTCCCCGCCGCTCCACCCCGCATCGCACCTGCAACCACACCGGCAACCGCTCCCGCAGAGCAAGCCCGGCCCGCTCCCGCAGGCCCGGTACGAGAGGCTTCGCGGGCTCCGAATGGCCCGCTGGACCTGCCAGTTGCTCCTCGGCGGCCCGGGTCGGGGGCCCGGGCTCCATGGACGGCGCGCGTGCCTCGCCCGGTCCGGGCGGCGTCGTGCTCGCCGTACTCAGCCGGGGCGCCGCCCACGACAACGTCGGCGTACGTAACCTGGGCGCCGCCCCCGTGGCCGCCGCTGTACGCAACCCGGGCGCCGCTCCCGTCACGGTCGCCGTACGCGCGGGAGTCGGCCCGTCCGGCGGGGCGTTCCCCGACTCGCGCCATTGCACGGCCCGTTCGCCGAAGAGGAGTTCCGCGCGGCGGCGCAGTTCCTCCGCCGGGGCGGGCGCCCGGTGGCGGGCCCGGCCGCGGTCGGTGGAGCGCCGGCGGATGCGGCCGTCGGAGGCGGGGCCACGCCCGGGCCCGCTGGTCGGGGTGGCTGTGCGTGAACGTGATCGAAGTGCCATGCGACGAGGATGAGGCATCTCGCCACTTCGCGATGATCTTGGTCAATTCCCGGGGATTACCGGCTAGTTGTGGAAAACTCCACCACTCACACGGGTGAGGGCGGGCCGAGGATCCGGCGTCAGCGCGGCGAGACGACCGCTCCCAGCAGCCCGGGCCCGGTGTGCGCCCCGATCACCGCGCCGACCTCGCTCACATGCAGGTCGGCCAGTCCGGGCACCCGGGCCCGCAGCCGGTCGGCGAGGGCGGAGGCCCGGTCGGGGGCGGCGAGGTGGTGCACGGCGATGTCGACCTCGGCACTGCCCGCCCGGTCGGCTGCGATCTCTTCGAGGCGGGCGATCGCCTTGGACGCCGTACGGACCTTTTCGAGGAGTTCGATACGGCCGCCGTCCAACTGGAGCAGCGGTTTGACGGCCAGCGCGGAACCGAGCAGGGCCTGTGCTGCGCCGATGCGGCCGCCACGGCGCAGATAGTCGAGCGTGTCGACGTAGAAGTAGGCAGATGTACCCGCGGCCCGCTTCTCGGCGGCCGTCACGGCCTCGTCCACCGTGCCGCCGGCCTCCGCCGCCTCGGCCGCGGCGAGCGCGCAGAAGCCCAGGGCCATCGCGACCATCCCGGTGTCCACCACCCGCACCGGCACCGGTGCCTCGCGCGCCGCGAGGACCGCGGCGTCGTAGGTGCCGGACAGCTCGGCGGACAGGTGCAGGGAGACGATGCCGCTCGCCCCTGACTCGGCGACCCTGCGGTAGGTCTCCGCGAACATCTGAGGGCTGGGGCGGGAGGTGGTGACCGGCCGCCGCTTCTGCAGCGCCTGGGCCAGGGAACGGGTCGAGATCTCCGTACCCTCTTCGAGCACCTGGTCGCCCAGGACCACGGTCAGGGGCACCGCTGTGATGCCGTGGCGCTCCATCGTCCGCGGCGGCAGGTAGGCCGTTGAATCGGTGACGATCGCGACATGGCGGGACATGAGCTGGAGGTTACCTGCCGTAGTGCCCGTGCGGCAGCCCGGCCCCTGCCCTCCGGGCCGGGAGCGGACCGGTCATGTGGTGCTCTCGGGGCGCGGCTTCTTCTGCCAGGGGTAGGCCTGGCTCCGCCTCGGCGGGGTGATCTCCGGGGTCGTCGGCTCCTCGGCCGGGCGGGACCCGGGTGTCGGTGGCCAGGTCTGCTGCTGCGCTGCCGGGTCGTCGGCGGCGGCCGGGGCGTCGGGCCACGGCGCGGGCTCCGGCCCGGGTTCGGTCTGCGTCCAGTGCCGCAGGGCCCCTGCCTCGACGTCGATCTGGGCGCTGAGCGTGTCCAGGTCGTCGTCGGCGAAGCGGCGGGCCCGGTCGCGGGCGGCCCAGCGCAGCGAGTCCGCGGACTTGGTGATGCGCTCGGTGCGGTGGCGCAGCTCGGGCAGCCGCGCGACGAGCGTGGCCCGGTCCGGCTCGGACTCCAAGCGTTTGAGCTCGGCGTCCAGTTCGTGCCCGTGTGCGCTGAGCCGCTCGAAGAGGCCGACGGACTCCTTCAGCGACTCGTCCTCTGCCGTGCCCGCGTACAGCGCGTCCTGAGTGGCGCGCATCGAGGTGCGCAGTGTCAGGCGCAGCTGGGCGATCTCACCGGCCGGGCCGGGCTGGGCGAAGGACTTGGCGCGCAGGGTGTGGTCCTCGACTGTGCGGCGGGCCTGCGCGATCGTACGGTCCACGCCGCGCTTGGCGGCACCGACCGCCTTGACCGTGGCGTACGCGCCGAGGCCGATGAAGATCAGGAAGAGCAGGGCGAACACGGTGATCACAGTTGCCATGACGCTGCTCCTCAAGCCGATGCTGCACTACCCGCCGCGCTCTCCACAGTAAACGCGGCGGGCAGGCCCGGAGTTCCAGAAAAACCCCGAACCTGCCCGTAGGGGACTACCCCGACGCCAGGTGCACCCGGCTTCCTGTGTCACACAGGAACTGTCCTGCGTGAACTGTCACGCGGGAACGATGTTCACCAGCTTCGGCGCCCGCACGATCACCTTGCGGATGCCCGCGCCGTCCAGCGCCGCGACGACCTTCTCGTCGGACAGCGCCACCTTCTCCAGCTCCTCCTCGGAGATGGCCGGCGACACCTCCAGCCGGGCCTTGACCTTGCCCTTGATCTGCACGACGCAGGTCACGGTCTCGTCCACCACGTACTGCGGGTCGGCGACCGGGAAGTCCTGGTGGACGACCGAGTCGGTGTGGCCCAGCTTGCGCCACAGCTCCTCGGCGATGTGCGGGGCCAGCGGGGCGACCATCAGCACCAGCGGCTCGGCGACCGCATGCGGCACCGCGCCACCGGCCTTCGTCAGGTGGTTGTTCAGCTCGGTGACCTTGGCGATGGCGGTGTTGAAGCGCAGGCCTTCCAGGTCCTGGCGCACGCCGTCGATCGCCTTGTGCAGGGCGCGCAGCGTCTCCTCGTCGGGCTCGGCGTCGGTGACGGTGACCTCGCCGGTGTTCTCGTCGACGATGTTGCGCCACAGCCGCTGCAGCAGCCGGAACTGGCCGACCACCGCGCGCGTGTCCCACGGCCGGGAGACGTCCAGCGGGCCCATCGCCATCTCGTACAGGCGCAGCGTGTCGGCACCGTACTCGGCGGCGATCTCGTCCGGAGTCACCGCGTTCTTCAGGGACTTGCCCATCTTGCCCAGCAGGCGGGTGACCTTCTCGCCCTGGAAGTAGTAGGCGCCGTCGCGCTCCTCCACCTCGGCGGCCGGCACCGCGATGCCTCGGCTGTCGCGGTAGACGTAGGCCTGGATCATGCCCTGGTTGAACAGCTTGTGGAACGGCTCCGGGGAGGAGACGTGCCCCAGGTCGTACAGGACCTTGGACCAGAAGCGCGCGTACAGCAGGTGCAGCACGGCGTGTTCGGCACCGCCGACGTACAGGTCGACGCCGCCGTGCGGCTGGCCCTCGCGCGGGCCCATCCAGTACTGCTCGATCTCGGGGTCGACCAGCTTCTCGCTGTTGTGCGGGTCCAGGTAGCGCAGCTCGTACCAGCAGGAACCGGCCCAGTTGGGCATGGTGTTGGTCTCGCGGCGGTACTTCTTCGGCCCGTCGCCCAGGTCCAGGGTGACGTTGACCCACTCCTCGTTACGCGACAGGGGGGTCTCGGGCTGGGTGTTCGCGTCGTCCGGGTCGAAGGTGCGGGGGCTGTAGTCCTCGACCTCCGGCAGTTCCAGCGGCAGCATCGACTCGGGCAGCGCGTGGGCGACGCCGTCCTCGTCGTAGACGATCGGGAAGGGCTCGCCCCAGTAGCGCTGGCGGCTGAACAGCCAGTCGCGCAGGCGGAAGTTGACGGTGCCCTCGCCGATGCCCTTGCCTTGCAGCCACTCGGTGATGCGGGCCTTGGCCTCGGCGACGCCCAGGCCGTCCAGCGAGATCTCGTCGTTGGCGGAGTTGATGATCTTCGCGTCGTACGACCCGAAGGCGTCTTCCCACGTCGACGTGTCCGTGCCGCGGCCGTCGGTCGGCTCGACGATGCAGTGGATCGGCAGCTCGAAGGCGCGCGCGAACTCGAAGTCGCGCTGGTCGCCCGCCGGGACGGCCATGATCGCGCCGGTGCCGTAGCCCATCAGGACGTAGTCGGCGATGAAGACGGGGACCTGGTCGCCGTTGACCGGGTTGGTCGCGTACGCGCCGATGAAGACACCGGTCTTGTCCTTGGCCTCGGCCTGCCGCTCGACGTCGGACTTCGAGGCGGCCTGCGCGCGGTAGGCGGCGACGGCATCGGCCGGGGTCGCGTGGCCGCCGGTCCACACCTCGTGGGTGCCCTCGGGCCAGGCGTCCGGGGTGAACTTCTCGACCAGCGGGTGCTCGGGAGCCAGCACCATGTAGGTGGCGCCGAACAGGGTGTCCGGGCGCGTGGTGAAGACCGTGATGCGCTCGCCGTCGATCGGGAAGTCGACGCGGGCGCCCTCGCTGCGGCCGATCCAGTTGCGCTGCTGCAGCTTGATGGCCTCGGGCCAGTCCAGCTCCTCCAGGTCCTCCAGCAGCCGGTCCGCGTAGGCGGTGATGCGCATGTTCCACTGGCGCAGCTTGGCCTTGAAGACCGGGTAGTTGCCGCGCTCGGAGCGGCCGTCGGCGGTGACCTCCTCGTTGGCCAGCACGGTGCCCAGGCCGGGGCACCAGTTGACCGGCGCGTCGGAGGCGTAGGCCAGGCGGTACTCGCTCAGGACGTCGGCGCGCTCGCTGCCGCTCAGCTCGCTCCACGCGCGCGTGGTGCCCGGGACCGGGCGCGCACCGGACTCGAACCGGGCGATCAGCTCGGAGATCGGACGGGCCGTCCCGGCCTCGTCGTCGTACCAGGAATTGAAGATCTGCAGGAAGATCCACTGGGTCCACTTGTAGTAGTCCGGGTCGATCGTGGCGAACGACCGGCGCTTGTCGTGGCCCAGGCCCAGCCGGCGCAGCTGGGACTTCATGTTCTCGATGTTGGCCTCGGTGGACACGCGGGGGTGCGTGCCGGTCTGCACGGCATACTGCTCGGCGGGCAGGCCGAAGGCGTCGAAGCCCAGGGTGTGCAGGACGTTGTGGCCGGTCATGCGCTGGAACCGGGCGTAGACGTCGGTGGCGATGTAGCCCAGCGGGTGGCCGACGTGCAGGCCCGCACCCGAGGGGTACGGGAACATGTCCATGATGAACTTCTTGGGCTTCGCGACCAGCTCCGGGTCTCCGGCCAGGTCACCCTTCGGGTTCGGCGCCGCGTAGGTGCCGTCGGCATCCCAGAAGTCCTGCCAGCGTGCCTCGACCTCGGCTGCCACGGCGGCCGTGTAGCGGTGCGGCGCGGCCACCTCGGTGGTGGCAGCGGGGTTCGTCTCGCTCATGATCCTCAAAGCTCCATCGATCGTCTCTGCCTGCGGCTGTGACATTCAAGAAACGAAAAATCCCCTCGCACAGGAGGGGACGCCGCGCCGATGCCGACCACACGGCTCGACCGGGGGTCGGTACTGATCAGCGCGGCCCGCTAAGCAGAAGGCGTACGGCACGCATGGCGCTAGGGTACCGCAGCCCTTGAGTAAGCCGCGACGCGCTTCCGTATGCCTTGTTGACATGCCACGAACCCGACCAGAACTGAACGAAGGTCAAGGATTACTTCGCGTAACACCCACTAAGGGACATCGATCCAGTCGCATTGTCCTTTGATAACAACGCAATAACTCAAACCTCGTACTGATCGGTATGGCGCCACTTAGAGTTCGGCAGCGGGACCGCTTTCCCGAAACTGCTCGGAGTTGCCCCCATGAACCCTCGTCGTAGTAACAGCTCGCTCCCCAAACCGGGCCGGTCGGCCTATGGGGTGGCGTCCGCAGTCGTCCTCCTGCTCATACCCGTGGTCGTGCTGGTCGGAGGCAGCCAGTTCCGCGAGTTCCTGAACTTCGGTGCGGGCGTGCTGTCCCTCGTCTCGCTCAGCTGCTCGGTGATCTGGGGCCTGTTCGCCCAGGACCGGATCTTCCTGAACACGCGCCAGCGGATCGTGGGCCAGGCGGTGCACCGGACGACCGCGGTCGCCTCGATCGCGTTCCTGCTGCTGCACATCACCACCAAGATCGCGCTGGACCACACCCAGCTGATCGCCGCGATCATCCCGTTCTCGCTCGGCGTCACCGGAAGCGGCGGCCTGATCGGCCTGGGCTCGCTGGCGGGCCTGTTGATGATCTTCGTGGGCATCACGGGAGCCCTGCGCAGCAACTTCGCCACCCCGGCCCCCGTCGCCGCGCGCTGGCGGGCCATGCACATGCTGGCCTATCCGGCCTGGTGTGCGGCGCTGATCCACGGACTCTACGCGGGTCGCCAGGCCAAGCCGATCTTCGTGATCCTCTACAGCCTGTCCCTGCTGGGCGTCATGGGGGCCCTCGCGCTGCGCTCCGCTCCGCGCCCGTTCAAGCGCAAGGTCGCCGACCGGCTCGTCGCCCTCCTGGGCAGCTCGGAGCGGCCGGACCTCGACGACCTGGAGGCGAGCCGCTCCCGAGTCGCCGAGTCCGCCCCGCAGGGCTTCGAGGGCCGGCGCGAGCCCAAGGCCTCGCCCGCGGGTCCGGCGGCCGCCCCGCTGTACCAGTCCCCGGCCGCCCCTGCCGCGGAGCCCGCGACCGGCTTCGCTGCGGCCTACCGCGCGGTGTCCACTCCGGGCCGCCCCCAGCAGCCGTTCGCGGCCGGCCAGACCGCGCGCATGGACCTGCCGCTCGATCTGCAGGCGACGGAGGCCGTCCCGCGGGTGGACGGCCCCTCCAGCACCTCGGGCAGCTGGCCGATCCCGTCCCCGCCGCCGGTCGGCGAAGCCCCGCCGTCGGCGTACGACCCGCTCCAGGACACCGGATACAACATCCCCGTCTACGGCAATTCGGGCACCGGCGGATACGGCGGAAGTGACATGTACGACACCGGTGAGACGAGCACCCTCTATGGGACGTACAACTCCGGTGACACGTTCAACAGCGGTCCCGCCACTGAACCATCCCCCGGCGCCTCCTTCGACGCGCCGGGTTCGGGCGAACCTTGGAACATGCCTTCCGGAGGCTATAGGTGAACGAGGCCCTGCCCGACGTACCCGAAGTCCGCGTAGTCGGCCTTCCCCAGCTCACGTCGGGTTTCGACCTTGTGGAGCGGCTCGACCTGCCCATGCACCTGAAGGTGCACGGGCCGCTCGACCCCCTGGGCGGCGAACAGCTCGCCCAGCTTGCCGAAGCCATCAACCTCAAGGGCCGCGGCGGCGCCGGCTTCCCCTTCCACAAGAAGCTGCGCTCGGTCGCCGAGTCGGCGATCAAGCGCGGGGTACGGCCGGTCGTCGTCGTCAACGGCAGTGAGGACGAACCGGCCTGCCGCAAGGACACGGTGCTCATCAACCGTGCCCCGCACCTCATCCTGGACGGCGCCCTGCTGTGCGCCGAGGCCCTCGGTGCGCGCACGCTCGTCATCGGGGTCACCCGCGAGTCCACCCAACGCTCCATGGAGGCCGCGCTCGCCGAACGCGGCCTGAGCAACAGCCGCAGGTCGGCGCTGCGCGCGTGGGTGCAGCGCAACCCCGTGCGCATGGTCACCGGCGCCGCCGCGTCGCTGATCCGCTCGGTCGACGGCGGCCCGGCGATCCCGCCCGGCCGCAAGATCAGCGCCTCGAAGAGCGGGGTCGGCGGGGCGCCCACGCTGCTGTCGAACGCGGAGACGTTCGCCCAGCTGGCCATCGCCGCCCGCATCGGCCCCGAGCGCTACGGCAACACCGGCCTGTACGACGAGCCGGGCACCGTCATGCTCACGGTCTCCGGTGCGGTGGCCCGCCCGATGGTGATCGAGGTCCCCACGGGCGTGCCGCTGCGCTACGTTCTGCAACTGGCCGGCGCCCCGCCGGTGCCGCAGGGCGTGCTGACCGGCGGCTACCACGGCAAGTGGATCGACGCGGCGACGGTCAACGAGGCGATCGTCTCCCGCAACTCCCTGGACGCGGTGGGCGGAGCACTGGGCGCCGGCGCGATCCTGCCGATCACTCAGGAGACCTGCCCGCTGGGCGAGTCGCTGCGGGTGGCGCAGTGGCTGGCCGAGGAGAGCGCGGGCCAGTGCGGCCCCTGCTACCTCGGACTGCCCGCCGCCGCGCGCGGCATGGAGGACATCCTGAACGGCGGCGGGCCGGCCGCTCTGGAGGCGCTGAAGCAGGTCGCGAAGAACGTGAAGCGCCGCGGGGCGTGTTCGCACCCGGACGGTTCCGCGATGTTCCTGGAGTCGACCATCAAGGCGTTCACCGACGACCTGGCCGCCCATGTCCTCGGAAACGGCTGCGGACGGCCCGTGGAGGGCGTTCTGCCGCTCTTCGAGGGGGGCAGGGCGCCTACGGGCATCCCGGGCGGCGCAGAGCCCGAGGAGGCCGGCTCCAGCCGCCAGAAGATCTACGTCGACTGGACGCTGTGCCGGGGCCACGGCCTGTGCGCGGACATCCTCCCGGAGGTCTTCGAACTCGGCGCGGACGGCTTCCCGACCGTGGCGCAGGCGCAGGTGCCGCGCTATGCGGAGGCGAAGGCGCTGCGCGCGGTGCGCCGCTGCCCGGCGCTGGCGCTGCGCATCGAGGAGGACACGCGCGGGCAGGCGCCGTCGCGCAATCTGCCGGTCCTCTCCCAGGGCCGCGGCCGCCGCGCCCTCGGACGCTGAGCACACGACGGCGGGTCACCCGGGCTCGGGTGACCCGCCGTCGCATTGCGCCCGGGCATCGCACACCCCAGAACACGCCGAAGGCGGACCATCCGTTCGGATGATCCGCCTTCGACTTCTGTGGAGCTAAGGAGAATTGAACTCCTGACCTCCTGCATGCCATGCAGGCGCTCTACCAACTGAGCTATAGCCCCTTGTCGCCACGCGGCGGAGCCGCATATTGACCGTGTCGCCCGGTTTCCCCGGCGGCGACGCCAACATTACACGGTCCCCCGGGTGCATCACCAAATCAGTTTCCGTTCTGCCCCCATACGGGCACTGATGTCGGCTTTTGTGACCGCGATCGCGTCTTCCGAAGCCCGGCGCCGGGTGTCCATGGCCACGCGCGCGTGGAGATCGTCCGGTGGGTCGCGGTGGTGGCCGTGTGGTGCGAGCCGGTGTGGACGACCCCGCGCTACGGCCGGGGCGGGGACGGAGGGCCGCGGCTGCGGCACGCGCGCGGGGCGGTCACCGCGTTCGCCGGGCGACGCTGCCGGCGCGGCCGTCCTGCCGTACGACTCACGGCGGTTCTGGACGGACATGGTGTTCCGCGCGAACCGGGCCGGGCACGCCGAGGGCACTGCCAACCAGGCCCTGCGCGGCGTTCTGGCCCGTCTGCTGCCCGCATCCGCCCCGGGAGCCTCCTGGGCCGCTGCCGCGGCCACGGCGGCCGCCCTGGGGCTCGCGGCGGCCGTGACGGCGGAGCTGCGGGGGCGGCGGCCCTGGGCGGGGTGTGCCTGCGCGGTCACCGCGCTGCCGGCCAGTCCCCTGTTGTGGGCCCACCACTGGGTGTGGTGGGTGCCGCTGGTACTGCCGCTGTGGGCACACGGGCACCGGGCGACCCGAACTACACCAGAGGGGTGCCCAGTTGGCCGTATCGGCCCGCTACACAGGGACCGGTGTGCTGTTCCTCGTGCCGGCCCGGACATCGTTGCCGAGACCCCGGCCGCGGTCAGGACCGGGTCAAGCGGTGACGAAGGAGTAGAACCTTTTGAGTGTGCAGTGCTCTTCGAGCAGGCGACCATAGATCGGCTCGCCCTCCAGCTCGCGGTAGGTCTCGATCGGGTCGCCCTTTATGATCAGCGCCCGCGCGCATTCCTCGCACCAGTACTGGTAGTCGGCATTGATCGGCTCCATGTCACGGACGATCGGCGTACCGCTCCCACACCAGTCGCACTTTCGCCTGTGTGCACCCATCGATCAGCTCCAGCTGTGGCCGCAGGCCGTGCACACGTAGGAGATTCCGCCGTTGTCGCCGAGAACTTGGGCCACATGCGCGGAACCGCAGGAAGGGCAGCTGAGCCGGGTGGTCGTATCCCGTATCAACGCCGCACCGAGGAGGTGGCCGCCCCCCTCAAGGATGCTCGCAGGCATCGCTACTCCCTCCCGTCGGGCCGCGCCCCCTTCCGGCCGTTTGATTCTGCCACGGCCGGACCAACACGGTCAGCGACGCCTCAGTACCAGTCCGGACACGGCCCCCACTGCGGCCGTTCCGGCCAGTGCCCACGCGCACACCGAGAACGCCTCCGCAGAGGTATACGCCCGCAGGGCCCCGAGTGACTCAAACCGGTCCA
Organism: Streptomyces cellostaticus; assembly: GCF_001513965.1. Classification (GTDB taxonomy): domain Bacteria; phylum Actinomycetota; class Actinomycetes; order Streptomycetales; family Streptomycetaceae; genus Streptomyces; species Streptomyces cellostaticus. The sequence goes on from NZ_KQ948040.1 coordinate 67,253, forward strand.
GGAACAGTGTGCCGAACGCCGCCACCCGATCACGTCGCCGGCAGCCCGTCGGCGTCCGCCGCGTCCTCAGCACTCTCCCGTCGCCGCCGTCGTGGAAGGCCAGGCCCACCACGGCCGCGGACATCACTGAGATCATCCGACGATGGAACGCAGAAAATCCCGCCCCCTGAGGGGACGGGATCCTCATCACCGATCTTTGACACTCAACAGAGTGTTGACCAGTGGAGCTAAGGAGAATTGAACTCCTGACCTCCTGCATGCCATGCAGGCGCTCTACCAACTGAGCTATAGCCCCTGGTGTTCTTCCCGCTCGGCGGGGCGAACAAGAAGAACTTTAGCCTGCGACCTGCCGGAAAGTGAAATCCGGGCCCCCGGCCGGAAACGGCGGGCCCTTCGGCGGCTCAGTCGTCGTCGCCGAGGACGGGCTCCGGGAGGGTGCCCGCGTTGTGCTCCAGCAGACGCCAGCCGCGGGCGCCTTCGCCGAGCACGGACCAGCAGCAGTTGGAGAGGCCACCGAGGCTCTCCCAGTGGTGGGCCTCCAGGCCGAGGAGACGGCCGATGGTGGTGCGGATGGTGCCGCCGTGGCTGACCACCACGAGGGTGCCGTCCTCGGGCAGCTTCTCGGCGTGCCGCAGCACGACGGGAGCGGCGCGGTCGGCGACCTCGGTCTCCAGTTCGCCGCCGCCGCGGCGGACCGCCTCGCCGCGTTTCCAGGCGGCGTACTGCTCGCCGTAGCGGGCGATGATCTCCCCGTGGGTCAGCCCCTGCCAGACGCCCGCGTAGGTCTCGCGCAGGCCCTCCTCGCGGATGATGTCGAGACCGCTGAGGGCGGCCAGCTCGGCGGCCGTGTGGGCCGCCCGCTGCAGGTCCGAGGAGACGATCGTGTCGGGCCCCAGGGAGGCGAGCAGGCGCGCGGCGCGGCGGGCCTGGCCGACGCCGGTCTCGGTCAGCTCGACGTCCGTGGTGCCCTGGAAGCGGCGCTCCACGTTCCACGAGGTCTGGCCGTGCCGCCACAGGATGATGCGACGGCCGCGGCCCTTGCGATCGCTCACCTCGCCGGTGGCGCTCACCGCCACTCCCCGCCCGGCTCGTCGGCGTCCTCGGCGGCCTGCAGCTTGGCGTGCTCCGCGGCCTTGCCGCGGGTGGCCTTGGCGTCGGCGGGCAGCTCGATCTCGGGGCAGTCCTTCCACAGCCGCTCCAGGGCGTAGAAGACCCGCTCCTCGCTGTGCTGGACGTGCACGACGATGTCCACGTAGTCGAGCAGGATCCAGCGGGAGTCGCGGTCGCCCTCGCGGCGTACCGGCTTGGCGCCCAGTTCCTTCAGCAGGCGCTCCTCGATCTCGTCGACGATCGCCTTGACCTGGCGGTCGTTCGGCGCGGAGGCCAGCAGAAATGCGTCCGTGATCGACAGCACGTCGCTGACGTCGTAGGCGATGACGTCGTGGGCGAGCTTGTCGGCCGCTGCCTGGGCGGCGGTGTTGATGAGCTCAATGGAACGGTCAGTGGCGGTCACTACATGGCTTTCCGTCAGGCGGTCACTTGACATCAAGGGTCTCACGGACCGCCTGACGCACCCCACGTGATTACGGCAGCACGTGGGGTGCGCCCGGCCGCTGTCAGGAGGAGGCGGGCTTGTATCAGGAGGAGGCGGGCTTGTAGTCGTGGCCGAGGACGACCGAGACGTCGGCTCCGGAGGAGACGGTGCCCTTGGCCACGGCGCCGGCCGGCAGGCCCAGGGTCTTGGCGACCTCGGCGGCGTTCGCCTTGGCGGCGGCATCGGAATAGAGCACCTGGGAGGTGGCCCGGACGCCGGACGCGGTGCCGCCCTCGAGGAAGGTGAAGCCGCCGTTGAGGAGCACCACGCGGGCCTTCTCGGTGTCGTCCCTCACACCGGTGGCGTTCTGGACGGAGACCCGGACCGCGGAGCCCGCGTCGGGGCTCTTGGCGGTGCCGCCGAGGATGTCCTTGACCACGCTGTCGCTGGTCTGCGCGCTCAGTGTGCCGTCGGACCCCACGGGCAGCAGGGCCGTCTTGTAGTCGCCGCCCTTGGCGAGGTCGGCGAGCTTGGCCAGGAAAGTGCCGAGGTCTTTGTCGGTCAGCGGCGGGTCGAGGATCTGCGCGAGGGTCTGCACGGTCGTCGTGGCGTCCCTGGCGTCGGAGGAGACCTTGCGCAGCACGCCCTGCAGGACCTGCCCGAACCGCTCCAGCTGGGCGTTCTGGGACTCGCCTGCGGCGCGGTAGGTGGCGTAGGCGACGGCCATCTTGCCGCTGAGGGTCTGGGCCTTGCCCTGGTGGACGAGCAGGGACGCGCCCTTCTTCTTGGCGTCCGGGTCGGGCACGTCGGCGTTGGTGTCGACGTCGATGTTGCCGACGAGGTCGACGAGGTTCTGCAGATACGGGGTGTCCAGGCGCCAGGTGCCCTGGATGTCAGTGCCGAGGACGGTGCCCAGCTGGTCGCGGGTGCCGGAGGCGCCGTCGTCGTCGACCGACTTGGCGAGGGTCGTGGTGGAGCCGTCGTCGCCCGTGAGCGCGAGGGAGTTGGGCAGCAGGACGGTCGTGCCCTGATCGGTGGTGGTGTTGTCGACCAGCAGCGCCGTCGAGGTTCCGCCCTTGCCGGTGTTGTGCAGGTGGACGACGATCACATCGCGCTTCTGGGCGCCCGCCGGTGTCGCCGCGCCGTTCTTGGAGCCGGAGGAGGACAGGCCGGGCAGTTTTCCGGCGTACCAGAGGTAGCCGACGCCGCCGACGGCGACGAGCGCGAGGACGACGAGGAGGGCGATGATCCGGCTGCGGGCGCGGCGGCGGGCCTCCTCGCGGCGTTCGGTGCGGTTCTCGGTGAACTTCAGCCAGTCGATGACGTCCTCGGAGTCACCGTCCGGTTCCTCCACGAAGGCGAACTGTTCGGTGTGATAATCCCGTTCGCCCGAGGCCGGCTGCTCCTCGGGCTCCTGCGGGGGCCGCGCCTCCTCGGCCGGGCCGGCCTGGTGCGGGATGTAGGCGGTCTGCTCGGCGACCCGTGGCTGCTGCCCGCTGGTCGCCGCCTGCCCGTAGGGGTCGTAGGGGGCGCCGGCGCCGTGGGCGCCGGTCCCGTACGGGTCGTAGGGGGCCTGGGAGCCGTAGGAGTCGTAGGGGGGCGTGGCGGGCGGCTGCTGACCGGTGTCGTACGGGTCGTAGGACGGCGCGGGCTGCTGCCGGCCCGTGTCGTACGGGTCGTAGCCGTAGCCCTGCTGGGCATACGGGTCGTATGTCTGCTGCTGCGGCCGCTGGGCCGCGACCTGCCGGTACACGGGCTGCCCGTACTCGTCGTAGCCGACGACTTCGTACTGGTCGCTCCCGTACCCCGCGTCGTATCGGTCGTTCACCGGTAGCCCCTCTCGGCTCACTCGCCGCGGTACAGCTCGCGCTTGTCGATGTAGCGCACGACTCCGTCCGGCACCATGTACCAGATGGGCTCGCCCTTGGCGACTCTCGCGCGGCAGTCGGTGGACGAGATGGCGAGCGCGGGCACCTCGACGAGCGTGACGCCGCCTTCCGGCAGGCCGGGGTCGGTCAGATGGTGGCCGGGGCGGGTGACGCCGATGAAGTGCGCGAGGGAGAACAGCTCCTCCGAGTCGCGCCAGGTCAGCAGCTGCGCGAGGGCGTCGGCGCCGGTGATGAAGAAGAGGTCCGTGTCGGGATTGAGGGCGCGCAGGTCGCGCAGGGTGTCCACGGTGTAGGTGGGGCCGCCGCGGTCGATGTCGATGCGGCTGACGGAGAACTGCGGGTTCTCGGCGGTCGCGATGACCGTCATCAGATAGCGGTCCTCGGCCAGGGAGACCTTGCGGTGGGACTTCTGCCACGGCTGGCCGGTGGGCACGAACACCACCTCGTCCAGCTGGAACTGCGCGGCGACCTCGCTGGCCGCCACGAGGTGCCCGTGGTGGATCGGGTCGAACGTCCCGCCCATGACACCGAGGCGGCGCTTGCCCGTGTGGGCGGGTCCGCTGCCCGGCCCGTACGCCGGGGTCTGCGCCGTGCCGGCCGCCGGGTCGGCGTGCTGAGCGGCGTCGGCGGCGTGTACGGCCGTCTCGTTCGCCGGACCGGTAGGCATGTCCTGCTCTCCCATGCGTGCAGACCCTACCGGCCCGGTGTGAGGGCCCCGGCCGGGGACGGTGTCCGGGGTCAGCGGTCGCGGTTGAAGCGGGTGGTGATCCACAGGAGCAGCAGCAGGATGACGAGGGCGCTGCCGCCGGTGATGGCCGGGTTCAGGCTGTTGTGGTGGCCGCCGTGCTCCTCGCCCTCGGCGGCGAGGGTGACCAACTGGGCAGCGGCGCTGTGGAAGCTCATCTTCGTCAGGACCTATCGCGTGTGGGCGGTATAAAGACGTCGGCTCATCGTAAGCGGGCGGCCCGGCGGCGATCACGCCGACTCCGCCGTTGGGGCGGGCGCGGGGCGCGGGTTGACCGCCGGCGGGGAACTTTCGCCGCCCTTCAGTCGTCCTTCCGTTTGTAGCCGCGCAGCAGGAGCCATGCGGTCAGTGCGCAGCCAAGGATCATCACGATCAGGACGATCCGGAGCAGATTCCCCGCCCCGTGCTGCTGGACGGCGCTGGTGGCGGCCTCGGTCAGCCAGGTGGCTGCGGGGTGATGCTCCATGACGTGGACTCCTTCGGCTGTACTGCCCGTCCACGGTATCTCCGCCTAGGCTGGCCTCTGCCTCGGGGGCACAGTGGGCACTCACACGCACATGGGGGAAGACATGTCCGACGACGGCCGCGAGCAGACCGGGCACGAGCGCGTGCCGAGCAGGCAGCGCAGGCGCTTCCCGGGGATCTCCTCGCGCGCGTACGAGCACCCGGCCGACCGCTCTGCCCTGGTGGCGCTGCGCAAGCTGAGCGGTTTCGACACCGTCTTCAAGGCGCTCAGCGGGTTGCTTCCGGAGCGGAGCCTGAGGCTGCTGTTCCTTTCCGACTCGGTGCGGGTCTCGGAGCGGCAGTTCTCGCATCTGAACGACATGCTGCTGGATGCCTGTTACATCCTGGACCTGGAGAAGGTCCCGCCGATGTACGTCACGCAGGATCCGCAGCCGAACGCGATGTGCATCGGGCTGGACGAGCCGATCATCGTGGTCACCACGGGGCTGGTCGAGCTGCTCGACGAGGAGGAGATGCGTGCGGTCGTCGGGCACGAGGTGGGGCACGCCCTGTCCGGGCACTCGGTGTACCGCACGATCCTGCTGTTCCTGACGACCCTGGCGCTGAGGGTCGCCTGGATCCCGCTGGGCAATCTCGCGATCATGGCGATCGTGACGGCGCTGCGGGAGTGGTTCCGCAAGTCGGAGCTGTCCGCGGACCGGGCGGGGCTGCTGGTGGGGCAGGATGTGCGGGCCTCGATGCGGGGGCTGATGAAGATCGCGGGTGGCAATCATCTGCACGAGATGAACGTGGACGCGTTCCTGGAGCAGGCCGAGGAGTACGACTCCGGGGGCGATCTGCGGGACTCCGTGCTGAAGATCCTGAATGTGCTGCCCCGCTCGCACCCCTTCACCACGGTCCGGGCGGCCGAGCTGAAGAAGTGGGCCGAGTCCCGGGACTACCAGCGGATCATGGACGGGCACTACCCGCGCCGTGACGAGGACAAGGACACCTCGGTCAGCGACTCCTTCCGCGAGTCCGCCGCGAGCTATGCCAGCGATGTCAAGAGCTCCAAGGACCCGCTGATGAAGCTGGTCACGGACATCGCGGGCGGCGCCGGCGACCTGGGCGGCCGGGTCCGCCGCGGCTTCAACGGCTTCACCAGCCCGGCTCCCCCGAAGGGCAGTCCGAAGGACGGTCCGAGGGACGCAGAGCCCCAGGACGAGGAGTAGGGGCCGGCGTCGGCGGCAGCGGGCCCGTCGGGGCGGGGCACCGCCGGCCCGGGCCGCAGAACGCGCAGCCCCACCAGTGACCCTCACACCTTCGGCTGAGCCTCATGGGCCAGCGTGCCGCACAGGGACGCTGCGCTGTCCGTTGCGAAGGGGTTGGTGCCGGCCGGGGCGCCGGTGCGGGCTGTCTGGCCGGAGAGGAGGGGGCGGAGGTAGGAGGTGGCGTCCTCGGCGCAGGACAGGGGGCCCGCCTGGGCGTAGGAGCCGGCCAGCTGGAGCTGGCCCACCCGCAGGTTGTCGCGGTCGAAGCGGAAGGTCAGCTCGCGGCGGACGGTGAACAGGGACACCGGGGCTCCGGCGGCGGCGCCGGTCGGGCGGAGTGCGTAGACGAAGATCGTGTCGGTGGTGACCTCCAGCGTGGCCGAGTCGGACTCGGCGGCCTGCAGGGTGCCCTGGACGCGGATCCTGTCGTCGGCCAGCTGGGCGCGGGAGGGGTCGAGGCGGACCACCCAGCCGGTGGGGCTGTGCCGGCCGTCCGCCGCCGGGTGGTCGAAGCTCTGGTCGAACTGGTCGAGCTGGTCGGAGTCGAGCAGGGACCGGGCGGGCCGGACCTGGCGGCCGGCGAGCACGTCGGGGTCGAGGGAGGAACGGACGAGGTAGTTCCTGGCGCTGCTCAGGGCGGACGTGACCTGGCTGTCGGAGAAGTGCGCGGTGCTGCGGGTGGCCGGCAGCGGTATCCCCGCGGCGCCGACCTCGAACTGGGCGGCGGGGCTGTGCGCGTACAGGAGCTCGGCGTCCGCGGCGCCGGGCACCTTGCCCTGCGGGGCGAGCGGGATGACGCTCATCCGCAGGGGCTCGGCGGAGCGCCGGGCCTGGGGGGAGCTGTAGGGGTGGCGGACGCCCATGTAGATCGCGGTGCCGAAGGCGACGGCGATCAGCAGGACGAGGATCAGGGCCTGCCGGGTCAGCCCCCGGTGCAGGGGCGGGCGGCGGCGGACGGCGGGCGCATGATCGGCCATGCGCTCCTGTGCGGAGTACTCCTGGAGGCGGGCAGCGCGGACGAACGACTCGTCGAACACGACGGATCGGTACTCGTCCTCTGCACCGCCGGGGCCGCCCTCGGGTGTCCCCTCCGGTGGGTCTCCAGGCCCGCCCATACTTTCAGAGTAGGTCTCGTAGGCCTCAGGTAAACGCCCTGCTACGCGACAACTTCTGACAGGTTCTCACCAGGAGCGCGGCAGGGTGTTCAGGGCGTTCGCGGGATCGCAGAGATCGCCGGCTGGGCCGAGTCGGCGGAAACGGAGGGGGCCGCGGCACTGCCCTGTTCCAGGCCCGTCGAGGCGGGGGCGGGCACCCGGTCGCGGGTGCCCGAGGAGGCGCCCCGGTAGACCGCGGCGAAGGCCAGCGCGACCATGCCGATCCCCATCACGAGGGCGAGCACCCAGGCGACGGGCCGGTGCCAGCGGACCTGTTTGCCGTAGGCCCCGAAGGGGCCGCGGTGGTCACCGAGGACGTAGGTGTCGTCCAGCTCGTCGTCGTCCCGATCTTGACCGAAATCGGTCCCCTCGGGGCCGTACCCGTCCTCGTAGTGATCGCCTCTGGCGTGGGCGCGGCGGGCTTCTGCCTCGGAGGCCTCGGCTCTGGCCTGCGCGGCGGCCAGGAGGCGTTCGACCGCGCTCGGCTCGTGCACCACGGCCGCGCGTACGAAGGCCTCGTCGAAGACCACGGAGGCGAACTCATCGTCCGACACCCCGTGGTCGTGGTCGTCGTCGGGCTCCCAGCCGTCAGGGAACGGCGTGCCCCCCACGTCCTCCGGCACGGATCCAGAGTAGACCTGGGGGGTCAATTTGGGCAGACGGTATGGAAATTCGTCTGCCTGGTGAGACGCCTTTTGGTCAGACCCGTCAGCGGCGCACGTGCCCGTCGCCGGTGACGATGTACTTCGTGCTGGTCAGCTCCGGCAGGCCCATCGGGCCGCGGGCGTGCAGCTTCTGGGTGGAGATGCCGATCTCGGCGCCGAAGCCGAACTGGCCGCCGTCGGTGAAGCGGGTGGAGGCGTTCACGGCGACGGTGGTGGAGTCGACCAGCTGGGTGAAGCGGCGGGCCGCCTGCTGGGAGGTGGTGACGATGGCCTCGGTGTGGCCGGAGGTCCACAGCCGGATGTGCTCGACGGCCTTGTCCAGCGAGTCCACGACGGCGGCGGCGATGTCGTAGGAGAGGTACTCGGTCTCCCAGTCCTCCGGGGTCGCCTCGACCACGGTGGCCTTGGATTCCTTGGCGTAGGCGAGGACCCGCTCGTCGGCGTGGACGGTCACCCCGGCCTCGGCGAGGGCGTCGAGGGCGCGCGGCAGGAACTCGGGGGCGATGTCCTGGTGGACCAGGAGGGTCTCGGCGGCGTTGCAGACGCTGACCCGCTGCGCCTTGGAGTTGATCAGGATGTCGATCGCCATGTCGAGGTCGGCCGCCGCGTCGACGTAGACGTGGCAGTTGCCGGTGCCGGTCTCGATGACGGGGACGGTGGACTCGCTGACCACGGTCTGGATCAGGGAGGCGCCGCCGCGCGGGATGAGGACGTCGACCAGGCCGCGGGCGCGCATCAGCTCGCGCACGGACTCGCGGCTCTCGCCGGGTACGAGCTGCACGGCGTCGGCGGGCAGCCCGGCCCCGCCCACGGCGTCCCGGATCACCCGGACGAGGGCGGTGTTCGACTCGTACGCGGAGGCCGAGCCACGCAGCAGCACCGCGTTTCCGGACTTCAGGCACAGGGCGGCGGCGTCCACGGTCACGTTCGGGCGGGCCTCGTAGATGATGCCGACCACGCCGAGCGGGACGCGGACCTGGCGCAGGTCGATGCCGTTGGGCAGGGTGGAGCCGCGGACGACCTCACCGACCGGGTCGGGCAGCTTCACGACGTCACGGACGTCGGAGGCGATGGCGCGGACCCGCTCGGGGGTGAGGGTGAGCCGGTCGACGATGGCCTCGCTGATGCCGCCCGCCCGGGCCTTGGCCACGTCCTTGGCGTTGGCCTCGACGATTTCGCCGGTCCGGACCTCCAGGGCGTCGGCGATGGCGAGCAGCGCGTCGTCCTTCACGGCGCGCGGGAGCGGCGCGAGGTCGGCGGCGGCGGCCTTGGCCCGGTAGGCGGCCTGGGTGACCGGGGACATGGAGTCGTACGGCGAAAGCGTGGTCATGGGGGAAGGGTAGTGCGCGGCGCGCGGCGGTTCAGCCGTCGTCCCACACCCCGAGACGGGTCAAAAGGGACGAGCCCCCGCCGCTCTGTGCCTCCACGTCACCCTGGTCAGAACGGATGTACCCCGACAGGTGTCGCAGGCGCGGGCCCGTAGCCGTCGGCGATGCGCTGGTGGTAGGTCTCGCGGTCGATGACCTCCAGGCCGACGATCTCCCAGGGCGGCAGTCCGGCGCTCTGCCGGTGCTCGCCCCACAGGCGCAGCGCGACGGCGGCCGCGTCGTGCAGGTCGCGGGCCTCCTCCCAGTACCGGATCTCCGCGTGGTCGCTCGCGTATCTGCTGGTCAGCAGGAAGGGGTGGTCGTGGGCGAGCTGTTCCAGGGCGCGCCGCAGGTCCGGCAGCGCGACCTTCTTGCCGGAGACGCTGAGGGTGACGTGCCACAGGCGGGGCAGGTCCTTGGGCTCCTCGTAGTCCTGGTAGGTGTCCCCGGGCGCGACGCTCGTCAGAGCACCGCGGGACGCCGCCCCAGGGCGCACTCGTCTCACGACGGCCTCCTTCACGCAATGCCCCTCGACGGAACGTGTCCCTGCAACATGCCTCTGAGTCAAAGTTGAGCAGGCCGCAGGGCTCCGCGTGGCGGTTTTACGGAACGTCCCCCACCGGGGCATTCCATACGCCCCGTTTTACTGGCAGTTCGACGGGAGTCACGGGTGCAGGAGCACCAGGTCGTCCCGGTGTACGACCTCGCGTTCGTACGCCGGGCCCAGTTCGCGCGCCAGCTCCCGGGTCGAACGTCCGATCAGCTGGGGGATCTCCTTGGCATCGAAGTTGACGAGCCCGCGGGCCACCGCGTGCCCGCTGCCGTCGCGCAGCTCGACGGGGTCGCCGGCGCTGAACTCGCCCTCCACGGCGGCGATTCCGGCGGGCAGCAGCGACTTGCGCCGCTCGACGACCGCGCGGACGGCGCCCTCGTCCAGCGTGAGGGATCCCTGCGGGGTGGAGGCGTGCTGGAGCCACAGCAGCCGGTCGGCGGAGCGTTTGCCGGTGGGGTGGAAGTAGGTGCCGGTGTCGCCTCCGTGGAGCGCCTCCGCCGCGTGGACGGCGCTCGTGAGCACCACCGGGATGCCCGCGGCGGCCGCGATCCGGGCGGCCTCGACCTTGGTGACCATGCCGCCGGTGCCGACGCCCGCCTTGCCCGCGCTGCCGATCTCGACCCCGGTGAGGTCCTCGGGGCCGCGCACCTCCGCTATCCGGGAGGTGCCCGGCTTGCCGGGGTCGCCGTCGTAGACGCCGTCGATGTCGGACAGGAGCACCAGCAGGTCGGCGTGGACGAGGTGGGCGACGAGGGAGGCGAGGCGGTCGTTGTCGCCGAAGCGGATCTCGTCGGTGGCGACGGTGTCGTTCTCGTTGACGATGGGGAAGGCGCCCATGGCCAGCAGTTTGTCGAGGGTGCGGGAGGCGTTGCGGTGGTGGGCGCGCCGGCTCATGTCGTCGCTGGTGAGCAGGACTTGGCCGACACGGACGCCGTAGCGGGCGAAGGAGGCGGTGTAGCGGGCCACGAGCAGGCCCTGGCCGACGCTGGCGGCGGCCTGCTGGCGGGCCAGGTCCTTGGGGCGGCGGCGCAGGCCCAGCGGGGCGAGCCCCGCGGCGATGGCGCCCGAGGAGACGAGGACGATCTCCCTCTCTCCCCCGCTGCGGATCTTGGCGAGGACGTCGACCAGCGCGTCGACGCGGTCGGCGTCCAGGCCGCCCGCGGCGGTGGTCAGCGACGAGGAGCCCACTTTGACGACGATCCTGCGGGCCTCGCCCACGGCCTGCCTTGCCCTTGCCACTTGCCTGCCGTCCCCTCGCGCGCATCCGGCTGCCTGTCCGGCAATCTACGCGAAGTGGGCCGTGCGGTGCGCGCCGGTCCAGCCCCCGGACAGGCGGGGCGTAGCCGTTTGCTCACGGTTCGCGTACGGCAAAAAGGTTGTGTTGGTTGCTTATAGAAATTAAAGCTGTCTCAAACATAAGTTGAATTTTGTGTCTCATATTGCTCATCCCGTGAAGCGCATCCTGCTCAGATCCGGCAAAAGCCCCTACGACGTCCTGTCGATCGAGGAGGCTCTCCACCGGGACGTCATCGCCACCAACGCGGGCAACCTGATCTTCAGCGACGCCGCTCACAAGATCCTCGAGACGCCGGACACCGAGGTCGTCTCGAACGGCATCGGTACGGATGTGGCCGCGGCCGCCCGGATCAACGAGGAGTACGACGCCTTCGTCATCCCGCTCGCCAACGCCTTCCGCCCGTCGTTCGAGGGCCGGCTGAAGCGGCTGACCCGGCTGATCGGCAAGCTGCGGATCCCCGTGGTGGTGCTGGGGGTCGGCGCGCAGACCGGGGTGAGCTACAACCCGGCGCGGCTGAAGCCCATGGAGCAGTCCGTGCGCGAGTTCTGCTCGGCGGTGCTGGACCGCAGCGCCTCGATCGGCGCGCGGGGCGAGTTCACCGAGCAGTACCTGCGGGACATGGGTTTCAGGGACGTGGAGGTCATCGGCTGCCCGTCGCTGTTCATGTACGGCCGTGACCTCGATGTGCGCAAGCGGGTGCCCGAGCTGACGGCCGAGTCCCGGATCGCGGTCAACGGTTCGCACAGCGCCGTGCAGAAGCAGGGCCTCGGCAGGATCATCAGCCGCACCCACGCGCGCTACCCGAACCTGTGCTTCGTCGGCCAGAACCTCAGCGACGCACGGCAGTTGCACTGGCGGGACCTCACGGACCCGAACGCCCGGGTGACCGCGATGCCGACCCACCCCGACCATCCGATGTACCGGGAGGGCAAGGCGCGGATGTACGTCGACCCGATCACCTGGTTCGACGACCTGCGCTCCTTCGACTTCTCCTTCGGCTCCCGCATCCACGGCAACATCGCGGCGCTGCTCGCGGGCACGCCCGCGACGGTGCTGTGCAGCGACTCGCGCACGCTGGAGCTGTGCCGCTACTTCGAGATCCCGCACCAGCGGCTGGACCAGGTCGCCAAGGACCCCGAGGCGGCGGACCCGGCGCGGCTGTACGCGCAGTCGGACTTCGGCGGGCTGACGGGCGGTCACGCGGAGCGCTTCGCGCGGTTCACGGCCTTCCTGGACAAGAACGGGCTGCGCAACACCTTCACGCACGGCGACGGCGGCGCGGCCTTCGAGGAGCGGATGCGGTCGCTGCCGTTCCCGCCGGGTGTGCGCCCGTGGAACGACACCGACCTGGCCTCGCTCGCCGGCCGGTTCGGCTGGCTGCACACGCGGGTCGGCGAACTGGCCGAGGACAACGACCGGTTGAAGCGGGAGCTGGCGCGGGCCAGCAAGGCCAGGGACGGGGTGCCGGCGCCCGCCGCCTCCGTCTACCGGCGGGCCCGCCGGGTGGTGGGCCGGCCGCTGCGGCGGGCGCTTCAGTCGGGCAAGCAGTAGGCCGACGAAACCGTCAGGCCGCCGCTGCCTTGAAGTTCCTGCCCGACAGCATCCGCCGTGCCTTGCGCAGGGCCCGGCGGAAGAAGGAGTTGGCGGCGGCCTCCCGGTAACCGGGAAAGACCCGGGCCTCGCGGGCCTCGGCGAGGTAGATGTCGTCGGGGATGCGGGCCGTCTTGGACCGGAAGTGCGGGTAGACGAGGTAGACGCGGGTGCCGCGTCTCTCCAGGATGGCGGCGGCCTGCTTCTTCGCCTTGACGAACTTCACGACGTCCAGCAGCAGGTCGGCCCGCTGCAGGGCCACCAGGTGCAGCCGGAGCCGTTCGTGGACCTTCAGGCCACGGGCCACCCCGGGCGTCCAGTGGGCGTCCATCAGCGGCTTGGCCAGCTCGAACTTGTGCCGGCGGACCTCTTCGCTGTCCGTGAGGAACTTGGGCCCGAACTGCGGCAGCAGGGTGATCAGGAAGGGCCGGATCATGAGGAGGTCACGCTTGGGGCCGGCCGGCACCATGTCCGCGATCAGCTTCATCAGGGCGCGCGCGGAGTCGAAGCGGAGCGTGTAGCTGCCGGTCTTCGTGACGTGCTTGCCGTCGTCCCGGCCGACCAGGTAGTAGCAGGGGTAGTCGGCGACCACGGAGACGCCGTCGGCCCGCAGATAGGCCTCCAGCGTGAACAGCGCGTCCTCGCCGGTGAACAGGGACTCGTCGAACCGCATGCCGTGCTTCGCCAGCAGCGCGCGGCGGAACAGCTTCTGGGCGCTGAGGGTGAACTTGATGTTGGAGGAGAAGACGTCGGTACGGTCGAGCGTCTTGCCCCACATCGACTTCGGCGCGGTGCGGTTGACGCCCTCGACCTTGCCGAGCACCACGTCGGTGCCGTTCTTGTCGCCCATGGCGACCATGCGCTCGAGGGCCTCGGGCCCGAGCCGGTCGTCGGCGTCGAGGAAGAAGACGTAGCGCCCGGCCGCCTTGCCCAGGCCGACGTTGCGCGGGCCGCTGGGGCCGCCGGAGTTCTCCTGGCGGATGACGGTGACCTGCATGGGGGCGCGGGCCGCGAACTCCTCCAGGTACTCGCCGCTGCCGTCCGTCGAGCCGTCGTCGACCGCGATGACCTCGAGCCGTGCCGGGTCGATGGTCTGTGCCTCGACGGATGCCAGGCACTCGACCAGGTACGGCATCGCTTCGTACGCCCCGATGATCACGCTCACATCAGGCTGCGTCACGACGGTCACGTTTCCCCCTTGTCAACGAACATTTACCCCGTATCGCCTCAATCGCAATTTGTTAGACGGACATGCCATGGAAGCGGTTGCCCCACAGAGGGTGATGAGTGGGATACGTCACATGACTGCGCGGCGGAGCTGGGCCGCGGGGGATGACAACGGACAATACGCACGGCTGGTAAGAGGTTCTCACTCTCGGCCGGCGGCACGGGTAAGAGAGCTCGGTAAGGAACCTGAAAGAGGGAACGGGACCAAAAGGGCCGGCCCCCGGGATCGCTCCCGGGGGCCGGCCCTGTCACGGCAGGATCGGTCAGCCCGCGCTCACGCCGTCCGTTTCACCGGCGGACGCCCCGCGCTGGCCCGGCACCGCGTTGGTCAGCTCGGCGGGGTCGGCGCCCACCGCGCCCAGCCGGGACTCCTGGCCGACGTTGCGGGCCTCGGCCTTGAGGGCGAGGTCGGCCACGGCGGTGTTGAACTGGTCGATGGACTTCGGCTCGTCCGGGCCCAGCAGATAGCGCTTGAGCTCCCCCCGCTCCTGGGCCAGCGGGTCGGTGGACGGGTCGCCTACGGCGTCCAGCAGGCCGCCCAGCTCGGCCGCGCTGTTGGACAGGATCACCGCGGCGCGCACCGCCGTGTTCTGCCGCTTGAACTCCTCCACGCCGAGTTCGGCGGAGTCGGTGACCGCGTACGGCTTGCCGCTCGCGATGAAGTCGGAGACCACGGAGGAGATGTCGGAGACCATCGCGTCGGAGACGTTGAAGCAGTCGTACAGGCGCGGCTGGGCGCCCTTGATGACCCGGTGCTCGTACGCCGGGAAGGAGCGCCAGTAGGCGTCGTTCCACTCGGCGCGCAGCCGGGCGATCTCCTCGTGCTTGTGGACGTCGACCATTCCCTCGCGGGTGGCCTCGGCCTCGTCGCCCCGGTCGCCGCCGGTGCCGGTCAGCTCGGCGATCCGGGCCTCGATCCGGGCCAGGTCCGCCGTCGCCTTGGCCTGGGCGGCCGTGTCGGCGGTGAAGCGCGGGTCGCCGGCGCGCTCGGCGGCGGCCTTCTCCACCAGGGCGGTGATGCGCCGGTGCGCGGCACCGGCCTCCTTGCTGACGGTGCCGGTGAAGGGGTGCGGCTTGTACAGGACGCGGACCGGCGGGTCGGCCTGCACCAGCTTGTTCACGATGTTCTCGCCGGCGAGCACGATCGAGGTGTTGCCGGGGTTGCCGTCCCAGCCCTCCCAGGTGGGGGCGTAGAGAACCGTCGGGATACGGCCGTCCGGCACACCCTGCCAGCTCTGGATGGGCGCGAGCTGCGGGCGGCCGACCTCGACGATGTCGTCGTCACGGACGCCGACGTCGGCGATGGCGTAGCGGTCGCGGCCCGCGCGGCCGGCGGTCCACACCTCGTCGTACACCTTGCTGTACGGGTTGACGCTGGCCAGCTTGTCGCTGTCGCCGTGGCCGATGAAGACGTGCTTCATGGTGGGCACGCGCAGCAGGTGGATGTTCTTGCCGACGTTCGCCGCATAGAGGGCGACCCGCACGTTCGACAGGTCCATGTTCATCAGGTGCACCCCTCCGGGCACGCAGACGACGGGGACCGTGGTGGGCGCGAGGTTGTTCAGGATCGCGCGCTCGCGCAGGATGATCAGCGGCCGGGTGTCCAGCTGCTCCATCGTCTCCAGCCACATGTTGACCTGGTACGCGGAGTCCCTGGAGCCGGAGAAGTACAGGACCGTCTCGGGCTTGTAGACGCCCAGCCAGTCGTCGACGGAGGCGAGGACGACGTCGGCCTTCGGCGGGACCTTCTTGCCGCGCACGTACGGCAGCAGCACCGCCACGTACAGGCAGCCGAGGCCCACAGTGAGCCCGATCCCCACGAAGCCCACGACGTCCGGGTCCACGACGGCGGAGACCAGGATGCCGATGACGGCGAACAGGTCGAGGTGGAGCATCTTCTCCGCGGAGCGGTGCAGCAGGCGGCGCGGCGGGGCGTCCGGGATGCGGATGCGCGACTTCAGGTCGATGTTGCGGGTGGCGACCGGCATCCGGCGGCGGTTGCGGATGAGGGTGACCAGCGCGCCGTGCGGGGCCTGGAGACCGTAGAAGGCGATGAAGCAGGCGATCGCGCCATAGAAGATCAGGTCGTCCGCGTGGGACATGCGGGCCAGCAGCAGGATCAGCAGCAGCTGCCGGATCAGGAAGCGGATCGAGACTCCGGCCCGGACCTTGCTGAGGCGGTTGATCAGGTAGCTGCTCTTGCGGTGCAGATAGTGGTCCGCCAGGTACGTCACGGCGGCCGCGGCCGCGAAGGCGGGAGCGCTCGGGACGAGCGCGGCCAGCATGAGCGCCGGGAAGCCCAGGATCATGAGGGCCGCCGCGGCCAGCTCGGCCGCGCTGCCCACCCGGGCGACGCGAATAGCGGTGGATATCACGGATAACCTTTTACTGACAAAAAGGCCGGAATTCAGACCTTGCGGGCGATCGGGGGATTTTACGGATTCAGGCCCCTGTGAATGCTCCGCAAACGCGCAGCCACAGAGGCCTGAATGACAGTTACCTATTTGCGGTTAATTATGCCACGCCGTCCTGGCGGTCCAGAACCGTGGCCAGTGCCTGCTCGAACCCGGAGGCCTTGCCCGCGGGCGCCGTCGGGTCCTGCTGGCGGACGTCGATCACATGGCCGGTCAGCTCCGACAGCAGCACGTCGAGCGAGGTCCCGGCCACGGCCTCGGAGGAGAGCAGCGAGCCCGCCGGCTCCTGGCCGAAGGCCTTGGTGCGCATCGGGGTGGCGGTGCGCTCGGGGTTGATGCAGTTGACGCGGATGCCCTCGGCGGCCCACTCGTCGGACAGGGCCTGGGTGAGGTTCACCATGGCGGCCTTGGTGGAGGAGTAGAGGCTGTACTCGGCGCGGCCGCGGGTGTAGCTGCTGGAGGTGTAGAGCAGCAACTGCCCCTTGGTCTCGGCCAGGTATTTGTACGACGAACGGGCGATCTGCACCGGGGCCAGGTAGTTGACCTTCAGCGCCTCCTCGATGGTGGCGTTGTCGGTCTCGGCGAGGCGGCCGATGCGCAGCACGCCCGCGGTGTTGACGACGTAGTCGATCCGGCCGGTCTCCGCGTACGCCTTGGACAGCGCGTCGTCGACCTCCTCCGGGTTCTCCACGTGGGTGCCGGTGGTGGAGCGGCCGAGCGCGTAGACGTGCGCGCCGTAGGACCCGGCGAGTTCGGCGATGTCCTTGCCGATGCCGTACGAACCGCCGAAGATCACGATCGTCTTGCCGGTGAGCAGCTCGCGGTAGGCCTCCTCGCCGTTCTGCTCGGGCGCGGCGGTGGAGGCGAGCTGGAAGAGCTTGTCGGCGATGAAGACGTCGACCGGCTGCGTCACCTTCATGTTGTACTCGTCGCCCGCGACCACGTGGATCGGCACGTCGGGCAGGTACTTGAGGACCACCGAGCAGTCGTCCGTGGCCTGGAAGTTGGGGTCGCCGGCGGCGACCTCGTAGGCGCGGCGGATCGTGGACAGCTTGAAGGCCTGCGGGGTCTGGCCGCGGCGCAGCCGGGAGCGGTCCGGGATCTCGGTGATGAACTCGCCGTCCTCGCCGTGGGTGCGCGTCACGATGATGGTGTCGGCGGACGGGATCGCGACGTCGACGGCCTGGTAGCGCTCCAGAGCGGTGACGCAGTCGTCGATGACGCGCTGCGAGAGCAGGGGGCGTACGGCGTCGTGGAAGAGGACGTTGCGGTCCTCGCCCTCGGCCAGGCCCTCGCCGAGGGCCGAGATGGCGCGCTCGGTGGTCTCGTTCCGGGTCGAGCCGCCCTCGATGATCTTCTTGACCTTCTGGAACCCGGCCTTGGCGACGATCTTCTCGATGTCCGGCACATAGCCCGGCGCCATCAGGACGATGATGTCGTCGATCGAATCGGCGTTCTCGAAGGTGGTCAGTGTGTGCTCGATGACTGCCTTGCCGGCGATCTTCAGCAACTGCTTGGGGATCGACAGACCCACCCGCTGACCGGTGCCACCGGCCAGGATCACTGCGGTGGTTCGGGGCTTGGCTATGTGCTGGGACACAGGCTGACCTACCTTGGGGCGACAGGGAACCGGGAAATGGTCCCACTTCGGGTAACCGCAGTGCAAGGTGAGTGACGTCCCATGCATATGTGCACGCAACCTGTCATTCACCTAGCACTCCTGGTGATTGGGCGCGGCCGCCGTGAACGCCCATGAAATTGCTGTGAGTAAGTCCACAGGTGCCGTTCAGCGCCGCCCGAGCCGCTTCAGACAGCGGTGGCCGAGCACCCGGACGAGTTCCTTCGACGACGTCTGGTGCACACTGCGCGCAGGCGCCTGGCCAAGGGGTGTGGAGGCGGCCGCGGCGAGCGCGCCGTACAGCGCCCGGGCCGCCGTTTCCGGGGTGATCCGGGGCTCGGACGTGGTCTGTCCCGGCCGCTCGGGCAGCGCGGACAGCAGGGCCGGGGCGCCGATGACGCGGACGCCGAGCGCACCGATCCGTTCGGCCGCCCGGGCCCCGATCGCCGGGGCGGCCTCGACCGCCCAGCGGGGCGTGGAGATCTTCACGTCCCCGGATGTGGGGCTGCACGCGTTCTTCATATGCGGCACGGCACCGTTACGGACGAGCCGGGAATACAGCTCGTCGGGCAGTCCATTGCCGCGGAATTCCACATTAAGATTCCGCAGCATTTCGGTCTCGGCCAGAGTAAGGGACCGATTTGCGGTGTCCGGAACCGGCCGCAGCAGATTCTCCGGCAGCCCGAGCAGTGACTCGAACGTGCGCATCAGTCCGTTTCGGTCACTGTCGTCGACCACGACGACAGTGACCCGCTCGGGCCCGGCGGCCCGGGCCCAGCGCTCGATCAGCCGGTCGTGCCGGTGGCGCTGCCAGAAACTGGGGTTCGGCTTCTCGTACGGCGGTGTGCGGAGCATGTGCTCCAGCCAGTCCTCGTAGCCCATGCGCAGCCCGTTCTGCACGTACTGCTGCCACTGCGAGGGCATGATCCTCGCCAGCGGGCGCAGCGTGACCAGGACGTGCACACGGTCGCCGCCGAGCTGCCGCACGATCCGGGCGATCGTCCCGTCGTCGGGGGCGTCGGCAAAGAACTCGCTGCTGATCACCGAGGCCAGCTTCCCGGTGGCCCGGACCCGGTCCAGCAGCCGGGTCCAGTGCCGGTCCGTGGGCGCGGTGTCGCCCATCATCGCGGGCCGGGCGCAGGCGGCGAGGACGGCTTCCATGGGGTGCCTGCTGTGCGCCGGGAACGCGACGCCGTACTGCGGCAGCGTGTCCTTCGCGGCGAACAGCGCGCCCTGGATGGCGGTGGTCCCCGTTTTGTGCGGGCCGATGTGCAGCAGGCGGGTGCCGGCGGGCAGGGGCGCGGGGGTCGCTCTCGTACAGTCCGTCTCCATGGTCAACGAACGGTAAGAGCGTTGCCTTGGGCGGAGCTGAGAGAAGCCTGGGACGCAGATGAGTCCCAGGCTCCCGTCACACAGGGTTCAGACGACCTGGACGCCCGGCTCGTCCGACTCCACCCGCAGGCGTGCCAGCGTGCTCGCCGTGGCCTGCGGCTTGACCACCGTGTCGACGATCCGGACCTGGGCGTCGATGCCGTCGCGGTCGATGTCGAAGAGGTGGTAGCCGCGGTGGGCGTCGATCACCTTCCAGTGCGGGTTGTCCGCCTTCAGAGGGTCCCACTGGGCGTGGAAGGCGGCCTGGTCCTGGTCGCCGTTGCTGGAGATGGAGGTGCCGACGAACTCCGCGCCGACGACGTCGGAGTCCGGGTCGGCGAAGTCCTCCTTGAGGTCGCTGATCATCGTCAGGTGCCGGTCGCCGCTGAGCACGACCGGGTTGCGGATACCGGCGAACTCCTCCAGCAGGGCGTTGCGTTCGGCCTGGTAGCCGTCCCAGGCGTCGTAGTACCAGAGCTTTCCCTCGCCGAGCAGCAGGTCGGTCTCGGCCATCATGATCTGCGAGGCGATCAGGTTCCAGCGGGCCGGCGAGTCGTGGAGACCGTCCAGCAGCCACTGCTTCTGCTGGGCGCCGAGCATGGTCATCGACGGCGACTCGGCGCCGTCCTGGGTGGTCGCCTGGTCGGTGCGGAACTGCCGGGTGTCCAGCACGTTGAGCCGGGCCAGCCGGCCGAACTCCAGCCGGCGGTACATCTGGATGTGCGGGCCGTTCGGGATCGCGGTGGCGCGGACCGGCATGTGCTCGTAGTACGCCTGGAAGGCCGCGGTCAGCCGGGCCACGAACGCGTCGTGCGACTGCTTGTCGGGGTCCTGCGGGATCTCGCCGGCCCAGTCGTTGTCGACCTCGTGGTCGTCGAAGGTGACCACCCAGGGGGTGTTCGCGTGCATCGCGGCGAGGTCCGGGTCGGTGCGGTACTGGGCGTAGCGGTTGCGGTACTGGACGAGGGTGTACGGCTCGTCGCTGCCCTCGTGCCGGCGTACGGCGGCGGCGGAGGGCTTGGACTCGTAGATGTAGTCGCCGACGAAGAGCACGAAGTCGGGGTCCTGGGCGAGCATGTCAGCGTATGGCGTGAAATAGCCGTGCTGCCAGTTCTGGCAGGAGGCGAGCGCGACGCGCAGCGAGCCGCCCTTGCGGTGAGGGTGGGGAGCGGTGCGGGTGCGGCCGGTGGGCGAGAGCTGGCCGCCCGCCCGGAAGCGGTACCAGTACGGGCGGTCCGGGCGCAGCCCCCGTACATCCACATGAACGCTGTGCCCGTACTCGGGCCGGGCCTCGGTGGTGCCTCTGCGCACGGTCTTTCTGAACCGCTCGTCCTCGGCGATCTCCCAGTCCACGGAGAACACCGCGTCCGGCATGCCACCGCCGCCCAGCGGGTCGGGAGCGAGCCGGGTCCACAGCACGATGCCGTCGGGCAGCGGGTCGCCGGACGCGATGCCGAGGGTGAACACGCCGTCGGGCAGCGGGGTTTCGGCGGCACGGGCGGTGGCCGGCAGCCAGAGCTGGGCGGAGGCCGCGGCGCCGAGGACGGCGGCACCGGCGGTCAGAAAGCGGCGTCGGTCGGGGGTCAGTGCTGCGGTCATTCGCTAACTCCCTTGCCACGGGGGCCTCTTGGACTTCTCTCGCGGACCTACGGAAGCTCCCACGGCCGGCCGGTCCGTCCGCTGAACGGGAGCACTCGCGTGCATGACAAATAGCCAGACAACAGAAGACCCGTTGCGGCACCGGAACCACAGCAAAAGACGTGATCTTGCCACAACGGGTCTAACCAAGTGTCAGGGAATGTTTACCGTAACGGGTGTTCAGTAGGAGAATCCCGAACCAATCCGGCCATTCGCCGCGGGAGTGCAGAGCACGAGGGCGCCGAAGGGGTCGCCCTTCTCCGCGGTGCCGGGCACGCCGGGCGTGTCCTGGCCGATCACCCGGGCGCCGGTCCCGGTCCGCCCCGAAGCCCCCGCGGTGCAGGACGACGACCGTGCCCGGGCTGCTCCTGGTGCCCAGGTCCTCGCCCGGCGCCCGGCGAGGACGTCCGGGCAGCCGTCACCATCGACGTCGGCGACCCGCACATCGGTACCGAAAACGTCGCCGCGCTCCGCGGTGCCGGGCACGCCCGGGCTGTCCTGGTCGAGGAAGGCGGCCTTCACCCCGTCGGGGCCGTCCGGGGCACCCGGGATCCGGGCGATCCGCCCCCGGGCGAGGCTCTCGCCGCTCCGGAGTCCGGCGGCGTCGATGCCGCACACCAGCATTGGTCCGTCGCGCCGTCCCCGTTCACCCAGAGGACCTCCGCGCAGCCGGAGTTCATGCCGCGTGCCTGACCGGCGCCCGGGTGGCGGCGTTCGCCGCCGGGACCGGCACGGCGCCGGCGGGCCGAGCGTGCGCTTCTTCACCCCGGCCGGGCGGCGCTTGAGGGCAAGGCCCGTTCAGGGCTGAAGCGGGTGCCGTCTGGGGGCGGCGGCCCCCAGACGGCACCCCCAGACCACCCGAGCCTTACTCGAACGGGTCGAAGTCGTCGTACTCGCGCAGAGCATCGTCCCGCTCGGCGTCCTTGTCCCGTCGGCGCTGCGCCGCAGGCCTCGGCGCGTCGAAGCGGTGGTCCTCGCCACGGCGACCGAGCATCTCCGCACCCGCCATGACCGTCGGCTCCCAGTCGAAGACGACCGCGTTCTCCTCGGGTCCGATGGCGACGCCGTCGCCGGTCCGGGCGCCCGCCTTCATCAACCGATCCTCGACACCGAGGCGGTTGAGCCGGTCGGCGAGGTAGCCGACGGCCTCGTCGTTGTTGAAGTCGGTCTGGCGCACCCAGCGCTCCGGCTTCTCGCCGCGCACCCGGAACAGCGGCTCGCCGCCGATCTCCTCGCGGGTGACCGTGAAGCCCGCGT
Source organism: Streptomyces cellostaticus (assembly GCF_001513965.1). GTDB lineage: Bacteria > Actinomycetota > Actinomycetes > Streptomycetales > Streptomycetaceae > Streptomyces > Streptomyces cellostaticus. The sequence continues at coordinate 89,287 of NZ_KQ948040.1, forward strand.
CGTCCACGGCCTTCGGCCGGATGACGATCCGCGTCGCCTCCTCCTTCGGCTTCGCGGCGCGCGCCTTGGCAACCAGCTCGCCGAGCCCGTACGACAGCTCCTTCAGCCCGATGTGGGCCACCGCCGACACCTCGAAGACGCGGTAGCCGCGCTCCTCCAGGTCGGGGCGGACCATCTCGGCGAGGTCCTTGCCGTCCGGCACGTCGACCTTGTTCAGGACGACGATCCGGGGGCGGTTGTCGAGGCCGCCGTACTGCCGCAGCTCCTCCTCGATGATGTCGAGGTCGGAGACCGGGTCGCGGTCGGACTCCAGGGTCGCGGTGTCCAGCACGTGCACCAGCACACTGCACCGCTCCACGTGCCGCAGGAACTCCAGGCCGAGGCCCTTGCCCTGGCTGGCGCCCGGGATCAGACCGGGCACGTCGGCGATGGTGTAGACGGTGGAACCGGCCGTCACCACGCCCAGGTTGGGCACGAGCGTCGTGAACGGGTAGTCGGCGATCTTCGGCTTGGCCGCGCTGAGTACGGAGATCAGCGAGGACTTGCCGGCGCTCGGGTAGCCCACCAGGGCGACGTCGGCGACGGTCTTCAGCTCCAGGACGATGTCCTGGAGGTCCCCGGGCACGCCGAGCAGCGCAAAGCCGGGCGCCTTGCGGCGAGCGCTCGCCAGCGCCGCGTTGCCGAGGCCGCCCCGGCCGCCCTGCGCGGCGATGTACGAGGTGCCGTGGCCGACCAGGTCGGCGAGCACGTTGCCCGCCCTGTCCAGGACGACCGTGCCGTCCGGCACCGGCAGGATCAGGTCCTGGCCGTCCTTGCCGGAGCGGTTGCCGCCCTCGCCGGGCTTGCCGTTGGTGGCCTTGCGGTGCGGGGAGTGGTGGTAGTCGAGGAGCGTGGTGACCGACTGGTCGACAGTCAGGATCACGTCACCGCCACGGCCGCCGTTGCCGCCGTCCGGGCCGCCGAGCGGCTTGAACTTCTCACGGTGGACGGAGGCACAGCCGTGGCCTCCGTTACCCGCGGCGACATGCAGCTCGACGCGGTCCACGAAGGTGGTCATGGTTCAGTGCCTCCAGGGAAGTACGGGTGTTTCTTGAGTAACACGCGAAAGGCGGACCCGCCTTCCCGACCGGGAAGTGAGGTCCGCCTCGCGAAGTGAACGTTCGGTCAGGCGACCGGAACGATGTTCACGACCTTGCGGCCACGGTGGGTACCGAACTCCACCGCACCGGACTGCAGCGCGAACAGCGTGTCGTCGCCGCCACGGCCGACGCCCGCGCCGGGGTGGAAGTGGGTGCCGCGCTGGCGAACCAGGATCTCACCGGCGTTCACGACCTGACCGCCGAAGCGCTTCACGCCGAGCCGCTGGGCATTGGAGTCGCGACCGTTCCGGGTGGACGATGCGCCCTTCTTGTGTGCCATCTCTCCTCAGTCCCTTACTTCGCAGCCGCGGGGATCTCAGTGACCTTGATCGCCGTGTACTGCTGGCGGTGGCCCTGACGACGGCGGTAGCCGGTCTTGTTCTTGTAGCGAAGGATGTCGATCTTGACGCCCTTGTGGTGGTCCACGACCTCGGCCTGGACCTTGATGCCGGCCAGCACCCACGGGTCGCTGGTCACGGAGTCGCCGTCGACAACGAGCAGGGTCGAGAGCTCGACCGTGTCGCCAACCTTGGCAGTGGAAATCTTGTCAACCTCAACGATGTCGCCGACAGCAACCTTGTGCTGGCGACCACCGCTGCGCACGATGGCGTACACGCGGATCTCTCTTTCGCTCGATGAACGGCACCCCCGCAGGCCAGCCGCCCGGGATCACCACGGACGACCTCTCCCGGCCCGCCTTGCGCCCAGGAGGAAGAGGTTTACGGGGATGTGGCGCGCTCAGTGGACACGCCGACGGTCTAGGTTACGGGGCCACGGCCGAGGGGGTCAAACCGGGCCCCGGGGGTGTGCGGCCGGTCACGTGGACCGGCCGCACACCCCGTCGGGCTTCGTCAGCCCTCGTCGGTGGCAGCGGAGACCGTGGTGGTCTTCTTCGCCGTCGACTTCGCGGCGGCCGTCTTGGCGGTCTTGGCCGCCTTCTTGGCCGTCGTCTTCTTGGCGGCCGTCTTCTTGGCCGCGGTCTTCTTGGTGGCCGCCTTCTTCGCCGTGGCCTTCTTGGCCACCTTGCGGGCAGTCTTCTTGGCCGGCACGGCCTCCTCGACCGCCTCCTCGGCAGCGGGTGCCCCGGCGGGCTCCGCCTCGGTGGCCGGGACGACCACGACGGCCGTCTCCTCGGACGCGGTCGGCGCGGTGGCCTTGCGCACGGCACGGCGCCGCGGGCGGGCCGGGGCGGCGCTCTCGACGGGCGCCTCCTCGACCGGAGCCGCGGCCTCGGCCGCCTCGGGCTGCTCCACCGGCGCCTCGGGCGCGGTCTCCGCGACCGTCACCACGGCCGCCTCCGCGCCCGCCGGGGAACCGGCCGGCGCCGACACCTTCCGGGTCGCACGGCGGCGCGTACGGCCCTTGGGCGCGGCCTCCTCGGCGGCGGGCTCCTGGGCCACCACCGGCTCCTCGACGGCGACCGGCTCGGCGAGCGCCTCGGCGGCCGTCACCGGCTGCACGGGAAGCGCGGCCTCCTCGGCGGGCGTGACCGCCTGTGCCGTCGGCGCCTCGGCGGTCTCGGCGGTCTCGGCGGACTGCGCGGCCTTCCCGGTCCTGGCCTTGCGGCTCTCGGCCTTCGGCGCGCCGGCCGGAGCCGAGGCCCGGCGGCTCGCGCGGCGACGCGTACGGCCACGGGTGGCCGCCGCCTCCGCCTCGGCGATGCTGCTGTACAGCTCCTCGTCCGCCGCGAAGTCCGGGGCGGGCAGCGCGACCGGCTCGGCGATCTCGGCCGCGACCTCGACCGCGGTCTCGATCTCCGGCTCGACGGCCTCGCCGGTCTCCACGGCCTCGGCGGCAATCTCGTGCTCGGGCACGTGTCCGTCACCGCCCCGGCCGCGCTTCTTGCGCTTGCCGCCGCCACCGGGGGCGGTGGGCTGCTCCATGTGCACGATGACACCGCGGCCGTTGCAGTGGACGCAGGTCTCGGAGAAGGACTCCAGCAGGCCCTGGCCGACCCGCTTGCGGGTCATCTGTACCAGGCCCAGCGAGGTCACCTCGGCCACCTGGTGCTTGGTGCGGTCGCGGCCCAGGCACTCCAGCAGACGGCGCAGCACCAGGTCGCGGTTGGACTCCAGCACCATGTCGATGAAGTCGATGACGATGATGCCGCCGAGGTCGCGCAGCCGCAGCTGGCGCACGATCTCCTCGGCCGCCTCCAGGTTGTTCCTGGTGACCGTCTCCTCCAGGTTGCCGCCCTGGCCGGTGAACTTGCCGGTGTTGACGTCGACGACGACCATCGCCTCGGTCCGGTCGATCACCAGCGAACCGCCGCTGGGCAGCCAGACCTTGCGGTCCAGCGCCTTGGCGAGCTGCTCGTCGATCCGGTAGGTGGCGAAGGCGTCGACCTCGGAGGTCCACTTCGACAGCCGCTCGGCCAGGTCCGGGGCCACGTGCGAGACGTACCCGTGGATCGTCTCCCAGGCCTCGTCACCGCTGACGATGACCTTGGAGAAGTCCTCGTTGAAGATGTCGCGCACGACCCGGACGGTCATGTCCGGCTCGCCGTACAGCAGCGTCGGCGCGTTGCCGCTCTTGGCCTTCTTCTGGATGTCCTCCCACTGCGCCTGCAGCCGCTCGACGTCCCGGCGCAGCTCCTCCTCGCTCGCGCCCTCGGCGGCGGTGCGCACGATGACGCCCGCGTCCTCGGGGACGATCTTCTTGAGGATGGTCTTCAGCCGGGCGCGCTCGGTGTCGGGCAGCTTGCGGCTGATGCCGGTCATCGAGCCCTCGGGGACGTACACGAGGTAACGGCCCGGGAGGGAGACCTGGCTGGTCAGGCGGGCGCCCTTGTGCCCGATGGGGTCCTTCGTCACCTGGACGAGGACGGACTGGCCGGACTTCAGGGCGGACTCGATGCGGCGCGGGCCGTTGGCCATGCCCAGCGCCTCGAAGTTGACCTCACCGGCGTACAGGACGGCGTTGCGGCCCTTGCCGATGTCGATGAAGGCAGCCTCCATCGACGGCAGCACGTTCTGGACCTTGCCCAGGTAGACGTTGCCGACGTACGAGGTCGACTGCTCCTTGTTGACGTAGTGCTCGACGAGCACGCCGTCCTCGAGCACGCCGATCTGGGTGCGCTCGCCGTGCTGGCGCACGACCATCACGCGCTCGACGGCCTCGCGGCGGGCCAGGAACTCGGCCTCGGTGATGATCGGGACGCGACGGCGGCCCTGCTCACGGCCCTCCCGGCGGCGCTGCTTCTTCGCCTCCAGCCGGGTCGAGCCCTTGATGGACTGGACCTCGTCGGACGGCTCGGCGGGCTTGCGGGGCTCGCGGAGCTTGACGACCGTGCGCTCCGGGTCGTCGGCGTTCGGCTCGGCGTCGGCAGCGGTGTCACCGGCCCGGCGGCGACGCCGGCGGCGACGGCGGCTGGAGCTGGAGCCGCCGGACTCGTCGCCATAAGCGTCCTCGGCGTCCTCTTCCTCCTGCTCGGCGGTGTCCTCGGCGTCCTGCGCGGCCTGCTCGGCGGCGAGTTCGTCGGCCTCGGCGTCCATGCCCTCGCCCTCCGCGGTGTCACCGCGGCGACGGCGACGGCCGCCCCGGCGGCGACGGCGGCGCGAACCGGACTCCTCGTAGCTCTCCGCGCCCTCGGCCTCCTCGGCCTCCTCGGCGTCGGCGAGGTCCTCGACGGACTCCTCGGGCTCCTCGGCCTCTGCCGGCTGCTCGGCCTCGGCGGGGGCCTCCACGGCCTGCGTCTCCTCGGCGGCGCCCCGGCGGCGACGGCGGCGGCCACGCGGGCCGGACTCGGCGCGCTCCTCCGCGTACTCCTCGGTCTCCTCCGCCTCGGTGGCCTCGGCCTCGGCGGCGGCCTCGGCAGCGGCCCGCTGCGGGGTCTGGAACCTCGGCTCGGTGAACACCGGCGCCTGGAACACGGCCACGGCGGGCCGGGCCGGGCGACGCGGTGCCTCGGGCTCGGCGGGCTCGGCGGCCGGGGACTGCGCGGGCGCGGAGAACCCGGCCGCGGCCTGCCGCACGACGCGACGGCGACGACGCGGGGCCGCGCCCTCGGCGGGGGCCTCGGCAACGGGGGCCTGCGGCGCTTCGGCGGCGGGGGTCTCGGCGACGACGGCGGGCTCGGCGATCTCGGTCTCCTCGACAGGCTGGGCAGCCTCGGCGGCCTCCTCGGCCACGGCAGCACCGGCCGGCGCGGACACCCGGCGGGTGGCACGGCGACGGGTACGACCCGGCTTGGCCTCCTCGGCGGGCGCCTCGGCGACGGGCGCGGCTTCGGCGGTCTCGGTCTCCTCGACGGGCTGGGCGACCTCGGCAGCCGCCACGGCGGCCTCCTCGGCCACAGCAGCAGCGGCCGGCGCGGACACCCGGCGGGTGGCACGGCGACGGGTACGACCCGGCTTGGCCTCCTCAGCGGGCGCCTCGGAGGCAACATCCGCGGCGGGGGCGGCCTCGGCGGCCGGAGCTTCCGCGGCGGGCACGGACTCGGGCGTCTCGGCGGCCTTCGGTGCACTGGCGGGCGCGGTGGCGCGCCGGGTGGCACGGCGGCGCGGACGGCCGGCGGACGCAGCCTCGGCCTGCACGGTCTCCGCCTCGGCCTTCTCCTCGGCCTCAGCGGCGATCTCGGTCGCGGCGGCATCGGCGATGGCCGACGCACCGGACGCGGCAGCGGACAGCGCGGCTTCCACCGGCGCCGGAGCTCCGGCGGGCGCGGAGGCGCGGCGCGTGGCGCGGCGACGCGGACGGCCGGCCGGCGCGGGCTCCTCGACGGCCTGCGCAGCCGCAACAGCCTCGGCAGTCTCAACGGACTCGGGGGCCCCGGCAGATTCGGCGGTCTCGGCAGCAGCAGCCGTGGCAGCCGGTACGACCGTCTCGACGGCCTCCATGAACGCGGGCGCCCCGGCGGGCGCGGAGGCGCGGCGGGTGGCCCGGCGACGCGGACGGCCGGCCGGAGCGGGCTCCTCGACGGGGGCGGGCTGCGCGGCCCCGGCCTTCTCCTCCGCCTCGGTGATCTCGTCGGCCTCCGCGGCCGGTATGGCCGGCACGGTGACCTCTTCGGGCGCCTCGGCCGCGGCCGGCGAGCCCGCCGGGCGGGAGGCGGCACGGCGACGCCTGCGCGGCGGCAGGGTGTCGCTAGGCGTGTTCAGTTCGGAACCCTCAGTGGGTTCGGTCGGTTCGAGCATGCGGGCGAATCTCCCGTCAGGCTCCCGGGCGCCGCGCCTGGTCCGGCAACGGTCTCGATGGACCGTCCGCCGTTGACGTCCGCGGCCCGCGCGATGCGCAATGGCCGCCGTCCGGGGCGCGGGCGCCGCACGGGAGCACTCTGTGTCCTGTCTCGCCGGTTCCGTACGCCTTGTCGGTACGGCCTGGCGAAAGTCTTCTGGTCGGTGCGCTGCCCGACCCAGGTGGCTCCCGAGTACGAGGGCGGCGCTTCGACGTCCGTCCCTACGCGGAACCTTCCGGCGTCGGCGCCGTCGCGGCGGCAGCCGGTTGGGCCGTCAGGGCCTCGGCTGCCTCGCGGTCGGGCGCGAGCGGGTCGGTCACCGTGCCGGTCTCTTCATCGAACAGCCCCTGCGCCAGCCTGGTCACCGCTGCGGGGACCGGCGGCGCCAGGTCGGCCACGGCGCGGAGACCGGACAGGACGTCGTCGGGTCGTACGGCAGGCGTCACGTGCCGAACAACCAGCCGCAGTATCGCACAGGGCTGGTCGGTCGGCCTATCAGCCGGTTCACTATGCGTTTCCAGCCCTACGACCGCGGGGCGGGCGTCGAAGGTCCGGATGCCGTTCTTGGTCTTGCGCTGGACCTCGACGGACTCGGCGGAGTTGAAGGCCGCGACGGCCTCCTCGGCCTGAGCCGGGTCCACCCCGTCCAGCCGCAGCTCCCAGACGGAAGCGGTCAGCCGGTCGGCGAGCCCCGAGGTCCGTGCCTCGACCGCGTCGACGACATCGAGCCCGGCGGGCAGCGACTCGTCGAGCAGCGCCCTGAGCTTCTCCGGGTCCCGCGCCTCGGTGAGGGCGATCTCCAAAAACTCCGCCTCACTGCCCGTGCCGGTGGGTGCGGCATTGGCGTACGACACCTTCGGGTGCGGTGTGAACCCCGCCGAGTACGCCATGGGCACCTCGGCACGGCGCAACGCACGCTCGAAAGCGCGCTGGAAGTCACGGTGGCTGGTGAACCGGAGGCGGCCGCGCTTGGTGTAGCGCAGTCGGATGCGCTGCACCGCGGGTGCGGGCGGCGGGCCTTCGGGCTGTCGCTTGCCCAGTGTCCTAGTCCTTCGTGAGAGCGGTCGTACTGCTACCAAGAGTACGTGTCGCGCGGCCCGTGGGTTCCCGCCGGTCCACCGCGGCCGGCGGACGGGGCTCGCCCAGGAGCATCCGCCTCAGATCGGCGCGGGCCTGCCGTACGGTGTCGCGGGCGGCGCTCAGCGCCTGCCCCACGGCCCGGCCCGCGACGCGCGCGGCCTCGGCGACGGGCCGCACGACGGCGTCCCGCACGACGTGTCCGACCGGGGTGAGGACGGTCCGGTACACCCAGCGCAGGGGATCCGCGAAGATCCACCGGAAGAGGGTGCCGAGTCCCCGCCCGACGGCTTGCGAGATCCGCCCGGCGATCCGCCAGGCATGCCCGAGGGCCTCCCCCACCTCGTGTGCGACGACGGCGAGGGCGCGGCCGACGGGGGCGAGGAGCCGGTTCCACAGGGCGAGGGCGGGCAGGACCACGAGGACGCGCGTCGTCCAGTACAGGACCGCGCCGACCCCTGCGCCGATGACGCCCGCGAGCCAGGCGATGCCGCGACCGACCGGGGCGAGGACCCACTCGTACAGCCACCGTGCGGGGACGACGACGAGATACCGCACCAGCCAGGCGATGCCCCGCCCCACCGGGGCGAGCACGCGCGCGTACAGCCACCCGAGAGCGGCCCCGATCCCCCGGGCGATGCGGGCGAGGCCGTGCCCGACCGGGGTCAGCACGCGCGCGTAGAGCCACTGGAGCACGCGTCCGGCGGGACGCAGCACGGTGTCGGTCAGACACCGGCCACCGACGACCAGCGCGTCCCACGCCATCCGCACCGGCAGCACCACGACCAGGGCGATGATCCGTACGGGCAGGCGCAGCGCGACCACCAGGCACCCTTCGGGCTGCTGCGGCCGGGACGGCGGCTTTTCCAGATCCATACCGGAGTAGACGCCCGCACTGCCCGTCCGGATCCGGCTATGCCATGCGCGCCTTGTACGACTCCGGATAGCGCTGGGTGAACTTCACGGCCCACACCAGCAGCGCGATGGGGATGACCCAGTTGAACCAGTCGTCCTGGGACGGGAAGCGGATGGCCAGCCAGGTCGAGACCGTCATCAGGGCGAAGACCGCGCCCCACGCCGCCGTCAGCACCCTGTTGATGTGCTTGAAGGCGGGTGTGTCCCACAGGCTGCGCGGCGCCGACTCCCGGGCGTACGGGGAGGTGAAGGGGTCGGAGAACAGCGATCCGAGGGCCACGACGGCCACCAGCCCGTTGGAGATGACCTGGGCGTACGTCTCCACCCAGAGGAGCTGTCCGCGGTTCAGGGCCAGGGCGAGGACCGAGAGGACGGCGAAGAACACGATGCCGGTCATGTCGAGGACGCGGAGCTTGCCGTACAGGATGTCCTGCCCCGACAGGACGATCGCGGCGATCAGCGCGGCGAGCGCCGCGTACTCCCAGGTACTGGGACTGGCGACCACTCCGAAGATGATCCACGGGGCGAAGGAGAGGAACACGCTGCCCGTACTGACGGGCTTCTTGGCCGGGGCTTTCGTCGCCGCCTGCTGAGCCATGGGCACACCTCCCGTCAGGTGTCGCGGCCACCCCTCCTTCCCATCGTGCTGCCGGCCGCAACGGGCCGCATGCCGCCGGGCAGGACTCCTACGGTGACGATGCGGTCCGGACCTTCGAGGGGTGCCGGCACGGCCTGTCCTGAGCGCGGCCGCGGTCGCCGGTCCGGGAGTCGTCGCAGTCGCGGAGGGCCGGTGGCACAGCCTCGGGAGCCGGTACGTCACCTCCTGCGGGCCCGGCGCCCCACGGGAGCGACCGGCCCCACCGGGCCCACCCTCCCCGGCAGACGGGGCTCGGTGGCACGTCTTCGGGAGGTCCTGGTCACCGAACGGCCGCAGCACGATAACGCCTTGAGCTGTGCACGCCAGGGAGATGGCTTCCGGCCATGCCGACTGATTCGATGGGGTAACGCACATCACCATCTTGGGGGGCGACAATGCACTGGTACGTGGACGTACTGAAGAAGTACGCGGTGTTCAGCGGCCGCGCGCGGCGGCAGGAATACTGGATGTTCTTCCTGTTCAACGTGATCATCAGCATCGTGCTGGCGATCATCGACGGTGCCATGGGATCGAGCATCCTGGGCATCATCTACAGCCTCGCCACCCTGCTGCCCGGCCTCGGCGTCGCCGTCCGCCGCCTGCACGACACGGACCGGTCCGGCTGGTGGATCCTCATCGCGCTGATCCCCCTGGTCGGCGCGATCATCCTCATCGTCTTCCTCGCCACCGAGGGCAAGGCGGAGCCGAACCAGCACGGCCCCAACCCGAAGTACGCGCCGGCCGCCTGAGCCCGCGACGCACCGAAAGGCCCGCCGGAGTTCTCCGGCGGGCCTTTCGCCGCTCCATCCCCGGTTCGGCTAGGGTCACTTCGTCAGATTCCCCGCATATATCCCCATCCCCATATACATCCTGAACAGCCATCAGGGAGGGCACAACGGCGGAGTACAGTCACCGGCGCATGGTCAGAACGCTGACGTTCTGGCTGCGTCCCGCCTTCGCGCTGCGGGTCCTCAACCGCTTCCAGCGAGTCGCAGGTTTCGACCGCTCGATGGCTCTGGCCTCCAGTGCCCTGACCGCACTGGTCCCGGTCGCGATCCTGGGCAGCACCCTGCTGGGCAGCCTCACCTCCTACGACGCCGCACAGCGGATCATCAAGCGGTACGGCCTCACCGGGGCGGGCGCCGAAGCGGTGAACGCCCTCTTCTCGCCTGCCGAGGGCGGCAGCACCAGCGTGAGCGTGTTCGGCGTGCTCTTCCTGGCGATCTCGGCCCTGAGCTTCACACGGGTCCTGCAGCGCATGTTCGAACAGACCTGGGAACTCAAGCCCCTCAGCGTGCGCAACACCCGCAACGGCCTGTGGTGGCTGCTGTCCGCCGGCGGCTACGCGCTGGTCACCGCGTGGCTGAGCGCCCTCCTCGGCGCCGGCCCGACCGGCCTTGCGGCCGCGGTCTGCGAGGTACCGGTGAGCGCCGTCTTCCTGATCTGGAGCGGCCACGTCCTGTCCGCCAGAAGGGTCGCCTGGCGGGACCTGGTCCCCTTCGGCGTCACTGCGGCCGTCGCGATGGCGGTCTACTCCGTGGGCACGACCGTCTACCTGCCGCATCTGTTCAACTCCTCCGCCCAGCGGTACGGGGTGGTCGGCGCGGTCTTCGCGATGATCTCGGCGCTCTTCGGTGCCATGCTCGTCGTCGTCGGGTCGGCCGCGCTGGGGCGCGAGGTGCAGGACGAGCTGTCCCGCATCGCCGAGGGACAGCGCACCCCGGACGACGAGGTCCGCCGTCAGTGGGACAGCGTGGTCGACCAGACCCGCTCGCGCTGGCGCACCGTACGGCAGCAGGTGTCCCGCCACCGTCCCGAGAACCCGCACGACCGCTGAGCAGGGCCTGGGCCTGCGCCGCCCCCGCCGTCGTAGCAAGGTGCGAGCGCCCGCCGCAGCTCACCCGGAGCAGGCGAGGCGCCCCGCGGTCCGGCGGCGCAGCCTGGATGCTCCGGAACCCGCCGCCGGGGGCCGGTCCGGCGGCCGGCCCGACAACCTCCCGAGGGCCCCTGGAGCGAGGATGCCGAAACACACCGGAACACAGGCACGCGCGCGCCGAGCGGAGCGCCGGGCCCACGCGGACTACACCGGGGGCCTCTACGGCTCGCTCCTCGCCGCCTCCGTCGTGATCGGAGCCGGTGCGCTCGGCCCCTTCCCCCGGCTGGAACTGGCGCTCCTGCTGCTGGCGACCGGGGTGATCTTCTGGCTGGCGCACGTCCACGCCCAGCTGTTCGGCGCCCGCATGGCGCAGCGCGCCCTGAACCGTGCGGTCGTCGTGGAGGTGTGCCGTGAGGAGTGGCCGATCGTGCAGGCCGCCGTTCCGCCCACGGTGGCGGTGCTCGTCAGCCCCCTGCTGGGCCTCGACCTCGTGGGCGCGGCCTGGCTCGCCCTCGCCGTCGCCCTGGTCGGCCAGGTGGGCTGGTCGACGGCTGCCGCGTTGCGCTCGGGCGCCACCCGGGGCCAGGTGATGCTCACCGATGCGGTCAACCTCGTACTCGGACTGCTGATCGTCGCCCTGAAACTGGCCCTGAAGCACTGACGTCGCGAGATCATCCAGCGGTCCGATGCCACCCCCGATGTCACCCACTCCGGGTGAAGCCACGGGCGGTCGCTTCGGCGAGCGTTTTACGGGCACACGTCCGGCACACCCCGCCCCCGCGGTGTGACGGAGGGAGTCCGCCGTCACCGGCACCATCCGCGTCTTCGGCCTCGGCACGGCGCCTGTGCCGCGGCGATGATCACCTTGGCGGTCTTCGGGCTCCTGGACTCGCCGCAGGCGCCCCATCGGGCACTCCCACCGCAACCACCCCTAGCGAGTTGACAGCCATGAGCGAACACAGTGAATACCTGGACGAGATGGGGCCCGTCGACTACCTGGTCGTGGAGTTCCCGGGCCACCGTCTGACGGGCGAGGGTCTCCCCCTGCTCCTGGACCTGGTCGAGCGCGGCATCATCCGGGTCCTCGACCTCCTGTTCGTACGCAAGGACAGCGACGGCACGATCATCGCGCTGGACCTGGGCGACCTCGAAGGAGACATCGACCTGACCGTGTTCGAGGGCGCCTCCTCCGGGCTGCTGGACCAGTCCGACATCGACGACGCCGGTACGGCACTGGAGCCCGGGAACTCCGCCGCGATCATCGTGTACGAGAACCTCTGGGCGGCGCCCCTGGCCGTCGCCCTCCGACGCGGCGGCGCCCAGCTCGTAGCGGCCGGACGCATCCCGGTGCAGGCGCTGCTCGCGTCCCTGGAGGCCGCCGAGTCCCACAATGCCGAGCCCGCCTCGGCGTCACCTCGGAGGTGAGCCATGCCCGGACTGCTGCGCGGTATCGCCCGCACCGCGGTCGTCGCGGGAACCGCAACGGCCGTGTCCAACCGCGTCTCACGCCGCCAGGCCGGCCGCTGGGCCGCCCAGGCCGAACAACAGGCTCCACCGCCACCCGAGCCCGCACCCGCACCCGCACCCGCACCCGCACCCGCACCCGCACCACCGTCCACCGGCGACGACATGACCACCAAGATCAACCAGTTGAAGGAGCTGAGCGAACTGCGCGCGCAGGACGTCCTGACAGAGGAGGAGTTCGCAGCCCAGAAGCGCACGATCCTGGGCTGACCCGACCACGGCCCCTCCACCGCCGACGCAACCAGGTGGAGGGCCGCTCTGCCGACCGGACGGCCCTCAGATGGAACCGACAACCTTGCGCGGAGTGACGCGGACCACGACTCGTTCCGCATCGTCCTTCGCCGCCGGGTTGAAGTCCGCGTACTCCTTGCCCGTGTACTTGCGGGACAGCTCATCGATCAGCCGCTGCCCGCCCTCGGTGGTGAGCGTGGCCGTGCCCCGGATCTCGGCGTAGGTGTACGGCGCGTCCGGCGGGTTGATCATGACGGACACGCGGGGGTCCCGTCGGAGATTCCTTTCCTTGCGACGGCCGACGGTCGTGGAGATCAGCAGGTCGTCACCGTCATGCGTGACCCAGGTGATCGACTGCTGGAGACTGCCGTCGGGCTGGATGGTGGCCAGGCACACGAAGAGCGCATTGTCGTCGATGAGAGCCTTGAGGTCATCCGAAAGTCGAGCCGGCACAGTGCGGGTCCTTTCCTTGGCTGCCCCCCTCCGGAAACGGCCTGATCAGCGTAGAAGGATCACCTCAACACCCTCGGCCCAACGCGCCCACCTCACCGCCCTTGCTTGCATGCCTTGGGTGCTCGTTGCTTGGGGCAGACGGGGGATATGCCTGCGGCAGCGGTGCCCTCCGATCATTCCGATCGTTACAGCGAGCATGCGAAAGATCATCATCACTGCCGCGCTGGCTCTCGCCACCGCGGCCATGGCCGCTCCCGCGAACGCCGACAACGCCAACTGGGGCGGTGGCGTCACCGGCGGGAACAACTGGACCTTCTCGCCGGCACCCGCCTGTCTCTCGGGAGCCATCGGGGTACCCATCCTGAGTGGCTACCTCCCCGTCCCCACCAACAAGTGCGGAAACGGCAACGTGATCGACCACTTCGGCTTCTAGGCCGAACGGTCTCCCCTCACCGCACCTCTCCCCCCCAGCTCCCATCCCGTACGCGGGCGCCATGGACCCCGTCTGCTCGGCTCTGCCTGGGCCGATGGCGTGCGGGATAGGAGCACTATTGAGCCCCCTCCTCCCCCCAGGAGAGGGGGCTCAAAGGCCAGGCGGTCACGCACAAGCCTGGAACGGGGCCTCAGAGCCGATCCATCCTGCTGCCTCGCCGGCCTGCGACCGATGAGTTCCGGAGCCCGGTGGGGTCTACCCCTGCACAAGCGAAAGCTGCGCACGAGCTCTGTGAGGGGATCATGACCACCCACGCACTACCACCCGTCGTCGACGCCGCGACCTGGGAGCGCCGGCTCGAGGCACTGCGTGCCCGGGAGAAGGCCGCGACACGGGAGCTTGACGCCATCGCCGCCGAGCGTCGTCGCCTGCCGATGGTCGAGATGCCCGACTACACCCTCGAGGGCGAGGACGGCCCCGTTCGGCTGGCGGACGTCTTCGAAGGCAAGAGGCAGCTGATCGTCTACAACCACATGTGGTTCGCCGGCAAGGAATGGCAGTGCCCGGGCTGCACGGGTTTCACCTCGCAGTACACCCGCCTGGAGTTCCTGGACAACTACGATGCGCGATTCGTCATCGTCACCCAGGGGCCGATCAAAGAGGCACTCGCCTACAAGCAGCGGGTCGGCAACCGGATGACGTGGTACTCGACTGCCAACAGCTCGTTCGGGGCCGACGTCGGCGCACCGCCCGACGGAGGATTCGCGGTCAACGTGTTCCTGCGCGACGGCGACACCGTCTACCGCACCTGGCACACCAACGGCCGGGGCACCGAGCAGCTCAGTCACACCTTCGCGCTGATCGACCTCCTGCCGTACGGACGGCAGGAGGAATGGCAGGACTCGCCCGAGGGCTGGCCCCAGTCGCCCACCTACAGCCGGTGGGCGACGTCCGAGGACATCGCTGCGCTCTATGGCTCGGGCTCCGGCGGCGGCTGAACCGATCACGGCCGATGAGCGGGGGGGGACTCGGTGATGCTGCCGGTGCGCGGCAAGTAGGTGCCGCGCTTGTACGGGTCCGGCACAGCCGAACTCTGTCCGGCGCTGTGGGCTCTTGTGGCTGATCCGGCACACCGGGCCCCCGCGTCGGCCGTGAAAATCGCGTGCGGTTGTCAGAGCACGGTGACAGATGATCACTGTGGAAAAGTCTCTGGAGTTCCCCGTTCTGCTGCAGCTGATCGACGAGCGGTCGATCGCGTTCCGGGCCGCGGTCGCCGCCGCGCCCAGCCTCGACGTGCAGGTGCCGACCTGCCCCGAGTGGACGCTGTTCGACCTGGCGCAGCACCTGGGCGAAGGGCGCCGCGCCTGGGCCGCCACCATCGCCGCAGGGCCTGACGCCACGGCCAAGTCCGCACCGCAGGGCGACCCGGCCGCACCTCGGGAGCGCGAGGCCCTGCTGGCCTGGCCGGCCGCATCGACGCAGCAGCTACTGGACGCATTGCGGGAGGCCGGCCCGGATCGCGGTTGCTGGACGTGGTGGGGCAAGTCGCAGTCGCCGCAGACCTGCGGTGCCGTCGCCCGGCACCAGCTCCACGAGGTCGCGATACACACCTACGACGCCCAGCTCACCCTGGGCGCCCCGCAGCCGTTGCCGGACGAGGTGGCACTCGACGGTGTCGAGGAGTTCCTGTCCACCCTCTGCACCACGACGGTCGCCTGGCCGCACGAGCCCGCTGCCGTCGATTACCACGCCACCGAGGGCCGCTCCTGGCGCAACTGGCTCTCCGACGACGGTGCACGGGCCGCCCGCCTGCCCGCACCCGGCACCCTGCCCGCCATTGCCGCCGACGAGGACCCGGACGCGGCCGACGCCTCCGCCCGAGGCACGGCCAATGAGCTGGTCCTCGCCTTCTACGGCCGTATTCCGCTGGACTCCCTGAAGCTCGACGGCAACCGACGTCTCTTCGACCAGCTCGTGGCCTGGGACCCAGAGCAGTAGGACGCGACGACACGCTACTCGACCTCGATGCCGTGATCTCGAACGAGTTCCTCCAATCCGCCCGTGTAGCCCTTTCCTCCGAGCACGAAATCCCAGTCGCCGTTGGATCTGCGGCGGAAGGATCCGAGAACCAGGGCAGTCTCCCGGGGACGGCCGTCGGAGACTTCAAGCCGGCCGAGCTCGACCATCGCGGGGTTCAGCAGTCGGATACAGGCGTCAGTGAATCCAGACAGGTCAGCGTCCGGGTTGACCTCTGGGTCAATGGCAGCCACCAGCACAAAGCGGTCTGCGCTGTCCGGGAGCGCGTCGAATGAGACACGGATGGCCGCTTTGTCCGGTGGCGTCGCCGGGACCGCTCGTACCGAACCGTCCGGAGTTCGAGGGTTGTTGAAGAAGACGAGGTGGTCGTCGCTGAGGACCTGATTGCCGGTGCAGACAAGCGCGCACACGTCCAGAGCGACGCTGCCGGACCAGGACATGCCCAACACGTTGTAGTCGTCAGAACGAGTTGTGGGACTGGACGGTGCAGGCTGTGCCGGGGTTGTCCGTCCCCGCTCCCCCAAGCATCCACGAAGCCCGTGGCGGTGCAGAAGATCGACCAGTTCGCTGCCCGATATGAGTTCCAGGGGCTTGCCGTTGGCGAAGGTGCGGGAGCCGGGGCCGAACCCCGACGTCGTCACCAGGACACCCTTGTTTGCACCCCTGTCCTGCACCGTGCCGTACAGGTCGCGTACTGCTGTGGGTGGCACGGTGTTGCGGTAGCGCTTCACCTGTACGACGATCTTGCCCCCTCGGATCGGTGTCGGGTCCAGGGCATCGACGTCCACGCCACCGTCATTCGAGCGCTGGGTCGTCACAGCCTGCATCCCCATGGCCCGGAACAGGTCGGCGACAAGGGACTCGAATGCGATCGGGTCCATCTCATAGAGATCCGGCTCTTCATCGCCGCCACGCGTGGCCACCCGGTTTGCGACGTCCTGCGGCCGCCGACTCGGCCGCACGGAGACGAGCTGATCGGGACGCGATGAAAGCTGCCCTCTCAGCGCCTCGGTCAGGCAGCTGACCGCATCCACCTGTTCCAGATGCAACTCGGTGAACACAGCCCGCGGGGCCATGACCGTCGCCAGAACGATCTGCGCCTGCCTCCCCGTCGCCGGATCATGGTCGTCCACGAATCCGTTCAGCGCCACGGACTCAAGTGCCGCCGACTCATCGGCCGCGAAGAGCTGGTGCAACACCAGCAGCATGCATTGCGCCAGGGCCTCCCGATACAGCGCCCGACGCTGCCCCACGGGACGCGGCGTTTCCTTGTCCTGATCGAGCGTGGGCATGTACCGCACCGACTTCGCCTCGGGGACAACCCTGTACCCGGGCAGTTCCCAGTCCAGCACCAGCTGCCGGGCCGCCGAGTCGTAAGCCGCCGAGACCTGCCGAGGAAATCCTTCGGGCCACGCTGTCGACGCATAGAGGGCCGCCGAGAAGTACTCGACCACGGAGTCAGGATCGCCCTGTCTCACCCCCTCGGTCACCTCGGTGATGCCGGCGTTGTGCCGACGCACCTCCGACCGCTGGGCCTCTGCCCTCTGTTCATACTCGCGCTGATAAGCCGCCAGCTGCTGCCGCCGCTGGGCCTCGGCAGTCTGTGCGGCATGCCAGTCCCGTTCGAAGCGGGCCTGAGCCTCGGCCTGTGCCTGCGCGCGCCGATTCGCCGTCCAGCCACCCTGCGCCTGGTACTGGTTCTGATCCGGCATGGGCACAGGCCACGCGAGTGGTCCCGGATCAAACGGGGGTATCTCCTCGGTCCGCATCAGCGCAGCTGCCCTGAAGGCAGAAGCCCGGCATCCCGCAGACAGCAGGGCCTGCAAGGTGGCGACCTGAGCCTCGAGTTCCTCCGTACGCCGCCGCGCTTCCGCCTGCCGGTACTCCCGGTGGCTTTGGGCCACATGTCGTTGGTAGGCCCGCGCTTGCCGCTCCTGCTCCCTACGTTGCCTGGCCTCGGCTTCCCTCGCGCGCTGTTGCTGACGCTGTACCTCAGCCCAGACCCCGACCAAACCAGTAGAGCGACGACTCATGCCCTAGATAGCCCTCCCCAGGAAGTCGGCACCGCCGACCGAACTCTGGCTGTCCCCACAACCAGCAGTAACGAATCGACTTTATCCAGCAATCGCCGCGCCGCATATCAACTTGCCAAAGGCAACCTGAAGGCCCCCGTCCCGCAGGTGACGAAGCCCCGGCTGCACTGAACGCCATGAGCCCCCTCTCCCGATCGAGAGGGGGCTCAACTGTCAGCCGGCGCTTCAGCCGACACGGCGGTTACCTCGTCCTCGCCGCGCCCGCCGGCGCCTCGCCCACCTCAGTGCGCGTGACCACTCGAAGCCGGCGCCGGCGCAGCGTTCTTGACCGTCAGAGGCAGCAGCTTCTTGCCCGTCGGGCCGATTTGGATGTGGGTGTCCATCTGCGGCCATATACCAACAGAGCCACATCCAGTACCGTGCAGGTCATGGCCAAGCGAACGAGGACTCGCGGGGCAACTGACCGCACCCAGTACGCAGTTGATACCGAGTGGACGAAGGCTGACTTAGCCCTATTAGAGGAGCTGAAGAGGGCGGAGGCACTCCTGCCGGACGACGCACCACGAGCGCTGTTGTCAGTCCGACTGTCGGTACTCACCGACGAGACGACATCGCCCGTCCGACAGGAACTCGATCTCCGCATGCTCGCGCGGGAGCGGGGATCCCGGGTGGTCGGCGTCGCGAGCGATCTGAACGTGTCAGCCACGAAGGTTCCGCCATGGCGGCGCAAAGAGCTGGGAAGCTGGCTGAACAACAGGGCGCCTGAGTTCGATGAGATCCTCTTCTGGAAGCTGGACCGCTTCGTCCGCCGTCTCTCCGACCTCAGCACCGTGATCGACTGGTGCCTGAAGTACGGGAAGAACCTGGTCTCCAAGAACGACTCCATCGACCTCACCACGACGGCCGGAAAAATCATGGTCACGATCGTCGGCGGCATCGCTGAGATCGAGGCGGCCAACACCAGCACCCGCGTGGCGAGCCTGTGGGAGTACACGAAGACCCAGAGCGAGTGGCTTGTGGGGAAGCCCGCCTATGGCTACGAGACAGCAGTGGACGGGGACGGCAAAACCATCCTCGTCATCAACGAGACCGCCTACAGGGCCCTCCACTGGAGCCGCAAAGCGGCCATGAGAGAGCGCCCAGCTTCGGCCCGCCGCATGGTCAAGGTTCTCGTTCGCGCCAGCCTGTGCGAGTCGAGCCTCACCGCATCGACCCACCTACGCCGACTGCGGAACCCGGCACTCATGGGCTACCGGGTAGAAGAGGAAAAGAACGGAGGCGTACGCCGCTCCAAAATCGTGCTCAGGTCCGATGGGAAGCCCATCCGTGTGGCCGAGGGTGTCTTCACGGAAGACGAGTTCTACAGCCTCCAAGAGGTCCTGGACGGGAACGGAAAGAACCAGCCCACGCGCAACCCCGAGGGAGCCACGAGGTTTCTCGGAGTCCTGATCTGCCACGACTGTGTCACCAACATGACCGTGCAGAAGACACGGAGCAAAGGCCGATCGTACGAGTACCTGCGGTGCGGGAAATGCAAGGGCGGAGGCCAAGGCGCCCCGAACCCCGAGGGGGTCTACGGCCGACTCGTCGACGACGTGCTGAAGGTCCTCGGGGACGAGCCGGTCATGACACGCGAGTACCGCCAGGGAGCCGAAACCCGTAAGGAGCAGCAGCGCCTCGAACAGTCCGTCAGCTACTACATGACCGGCCTGGAACCAGGAGGCCGCTTCACGAAGACCCAGTTCACTCAGGAGCAGGCCGAGAAGACGCTGGACGACCTCATCAAGCAGCTGCAGGCCATCGACCCCGAGTCGACCAAGGATCGCTGGGTGGCCGTCCACAACGGCAAGACGTTCCGGGAACGCTGGGAGGAGGGCGGCATGGAAGCCATGGCCGCCGATCTGCTCAGGGTCGGCGTGAAGTGCGAGATCAAACGGACCAGGGTGAAGGGCGTCCGCGCTCCACACATCCACATGAAACTCATGATTCCAAAGAATGTGCGGGACCGGCTGATACTGAAGGAGGACGACTTCGCGCAAGCCTTCTGACCGCAACTCAGCCGAGAAGCAGCCCGCCCCTTACAGGTGCCGGGACGGGCGCCCGTTCTGTGTCAGGAGGACACGACCAACATGCGCACTAGCCCAGTTCCGCTGGGCAGCGGTGCGAGTGCTTTGCCGATGATTGCGCCAACGGCGCGAGAACGGTCTTCGACCCGCATAGCGAAGCCGTGATGGGACGAGGTGGTCAGGAGATCTCCGACGGAGATGGCGCCATAGGTGGCATCCGCCTTGACATATACCTGCCCCGCAAGGGCGACTGTCACGGGATGCTGGCCATTGGCTTCGCCCTCCAGGACGCTCCCAGGGCTCAGTCCTCCAGCTCCGGAGACGACACCTGTGGCGCTCGTGTCGTATTCATCGCTGCACGGGGTGAGAAGTCCGTTTTCGCTGATGACTAGGACTGTTCCCGGCTCCGCGCCCTCCTCCGTGGCAAAGGTTTCAGCGTAGTCGTGGCCATCTTGATGGACGTGACCGTGGACCTTTACATCTCCGAAGAACTCCCCGGACCACGAGTCGATGACTGACTGCCTACCTACGAGGGTGCGTTGCCCGTCTAGGTATCCGGTGAGTTCCAAGATTCCTTCGACGCGCGCGGCAACAGGGCTATTGCTCTTGGCAAGAACACCAGGCCCGGGACCGCCGAGCCCAACGACTCCGGCCGCTCCGCCCTTGCCTATCCCCACAACTCCGGCCCCATTGGACTTGTTTTCTCCGACAACAGCTGCCGCTCCTGCCGGGCCCGAGCCCGACGTCTCCCCATAGACCCCGTGCCACGTCGCGCTTTTTCCTATGACTCCGGGCCCGCCTGCCGCACCTTCCCCCATGACTCCCGCCCCGCCTGACGTACTGTCAGTTTTGCCGTACACACCCATCCATGTGGAGCTCTCTCCAGCCACGCCGGTACCTATGGCATACGCGTGCATTCCAACCCGATCATCCGCTTCGTGGACAACCACGGGTTCATTGTATTCAGGCATTTTGCTCTCCGTGACGAGAATATTGACTGGAGAGCCACTGAGAAACCGGCGGAAATGTCTTGGTTCACAGCGGAACAGTCACCTAACCTTCCTTCCCAACGTACGACCATCCGCGAGACTCAGCAACAGGTTGCCAGTTCAGTCAAATCTGCAATTACTGACCGAGGAGCAGATATGAATTGGAAGCAGGTGGCGGCGGGCGGGGGCGTGAGGGCCGGAGGCCCTCGGCGATTACTTCTGTGACGGGCACTAACTAAAGGGTGCCCCGCAAATGATCTATGGACACCCACAATGGTCCTACCGTGGACCGTCGGTGGTACACCGTAGGACCTCACCAGAAAACGGCAACACACCCCACACAGCCATGAGGAGCAGCTCGGGGCCTCCCCCTCACCGGCTGACGGGACTCGCCGGTCATTCAACACGCCACGTTGCTGGGTCGAACGGCTCTTCCGTTCCATCATCATCGATGATCACGATTTCACTCTGGATCAGCGGCATCGGTCGGCCGTCGGAGCGTTGGCGATTCGGCGCAGGCTGAGGCTGCCGTGAGTAACGTTCAGGCAGAGCAGTTATCAGCACCACTCCCCCTCTTGCACCGTGACTAGGGCCAGCCGCCGGGACTCCGCAAGGTCCTCTGCGATGCCAGTGGCGACGAGTGCTGCGCCGGGGGTGTGACCGGAGCCTACGTATCGCCAGTGCCGTTCGGTGATCGCGTGGGGTAGGTCGGTGTGGCCCCGATAGTGGGCACGTTCAGCTCGGAGTGCTGTGTAGGTCGTGGAGTATGCGCGGGACTTGGTGAGGATGTGGCCCCGATAGCCGAGCGTGTGGACCCAGGCACGTAGGCGGAGGGGCGCATACTCGGGAAGGCCCCCGAGGCGCCAGCAGGTCCGCATGAGGGTACGGACGTGTTCGGTCACGGGCGCCGACTCGATGTCGCCCCAGGTCGAGAGCCGGTAGTCAGTGCCGGCGCCTATGTCGCTCGCGCCCTTGGTGACGTACTTGGCGACGTACGCGGCCACCGCATCATCATCCGGGCCGCCACCATCGGTCCGTAGGGGACGTGCGTCGATCTGGGCGCCCCAGCGCAGGCTCATCTCACCTACGGCCGGGCTATAGGGCGTGCGGACGAGGACCCGCCGGGCGGAGGCGCGTACAGCGTCGATAAGGAGTTGGGCAGTGCCCCAGGCCGGGGGTTCGTCTCCGGGGCCGGTTGGGCCGTCGAGGCGAACGACCGCATGCACGTGGACGGCTGCACGCCTCTGGTACTCGGCAACGCGGGCGAAGGACAGCCGGGCATGCCGGGCGAAGCGGGACTGCACCAGGCCGACCGACGAGGCGAGGCGCCGCCGGACGTCGATGACGAAACGGTCCCAGAGCTTGGACGCGTGTACATGCCACAGGACGTGGGCGGTGTAGTCGTAGCAGTCGGGGCAGAGCGGTTGGCCGGCACTCAGTACATCCGATGTGTGGACGAGGCCGCAGCCGAGGGGGCGCCCATGTTCGCACGTGCCGCCGTCGCGGCGGGGACGGCACGGCTCCGATGACCGGTGCACCAGGCCAAACGACGGAGCAGTGAGGGTGACGAACAGTCGGGGACGATGGCGGACGGAGTCGGGGACATTCTTGCCGCCGAGGAGGCCGGCGCGGACGAGGTGGTAGGTGTCTCCGGCATGGAGGCGGGAGCAGGCCGGACAGATGGTTGCGCGGCGGTTGCGGCAGCGGACGAGGAGGCGTTCGCCGGGCTCGTTGCGGGTGTCGTAGTGGTGGAGGATCTCGCCGGTCGTGCCGTCCACTGTGGTGGTGGAGCCGGAGAGGTGGACGGGATGGGAGCAACCGCCGGTGGCGACGATCTGCTCCAGCAGGCGGGGAAACTTGGGGTCTTGTGCGAGACGGATTGCGTCGCGATCTGCTTCGGGAAGCTGACGCAGGCGCGCCGCGCGGTCGAGGACGGCGCGCCGGTCAGCCGGTGTGTACTCCGGGGTGATGGTGGTGACCTTCCGGGGTGGGCCGCCGAGGCGGCACAGTGAATGGGTGGTGGCGCGTTGTCGGTCATGGGGATTACTCCCTTGCATGGTCAGGCGGGGTGAGGTTCAGCGGATGGTTCCGGTGCCCCTGCAGACGCGGCAGCGGTGCATCCGTCCGGTCCAGGTCCTGCGGGCTCCGTCGCCCTTGCAGTGGGGGCACCTCACGCGGGGCATGGGCATGTGATCGTGTCCTTCCTGCTCAGTGGTGGGCGAAGCCGTTGATCAGCCACATGACGAGGTCGTGGACGGTGAAGGCCACGGGGGTCTGACCGAGGTAGAGGCCGAAGAGGCCGACGCAGACCGCTTCCCAAGCCTTTACGTCGCGGGAGCGGACGAGGAGGACGGTGATGATCCCGAAGATCACCGCGAACGTGAACGCTGTTCCTTCGCTGATCACTTGTCGTCTCCTTCCGGCGCAGTGAGGGCGCTGTCCAGGGCGGGCAGTTCCGGGACTATCGCGACGTACTTGCGGGCGGTGGCGACGGCTTCTTCGGTGGGTGTCAGGTGGGAGCGGGCGCGGCTCCAGCCGCCGTCCGGGCTGGTGCACACGGCCACTCCGCGTTCCTCCGCTGTGATGGACTGGGCGACAGCCACGGCGTCCTTGTTCAGATCGCCCAACGTCATCTCGGCGGTGCCGGGATCGTTGACGCGGTGGCAGATCCGTCCGCCGAGCTGGGCCCGCAGTGCGGTGACGCCGGGGCCGAGGTCGGAGCCGACGCGTTGCCCGGCGACGACCAGGTGAAGGCCGAGCGCGGCACCGAGCTGCGCCAGGCGGAGGAGGAGAGTGGAGCACTGTTCGGCTTCCGCTTTGCTCTCGCGGGTGCCGTCGGAGAGGTACAGTTCGGCGATCTCGTCAACGATCACGACGACCGGGACCGGCCGGAGCTTGTCGGGTAACTCCCAGATCGAGCGCACTCCGGCGGACCGGCAGGCACTCATGCGCTCCTGCATGTCGACCATGAGCGCCGAGAGCACGGCGACCGCTTCCCTGCGGCAGGTCGCCAGGGCGCTGAGCCGTCCGGCGAACAGCCCGAGTTCCATGCCACCCTTGCAGTCGATGCCGACCAGGGCGACCGGCTGCGGGGCGAGTTGTGTGATCAGCCGTGCCAGCAAGGTGGACTTGCCCGACCGGGTGGCCCCGGCGATGAGCCAGTGCGGCACCAGCCGCAGGTTCATCACCCATGCGCCGCCGCTCTCCAGTACACCGATGAGCGCAGACAGCAGCTCGGCGGGAGCCGTGGCCAGGCCGGGTCGCTGAAGCGGATCCATGGCCGTCGCAGTCAGCAGGACGATCCCGCGTTCCGGCGAGGTGACACGTACAGCGTGGACCTTCCAGGCGTGCACGAAGGCATCCGCCGCCTTAAGGAAGGTGGCCGGGGTCTGGCCCGCGTGCAGGCGCACGATCACGGTCAGGCCCATACGGGTAGCGCGCGGGAAGGAGATCCGCGGTGCCACCGGCCGCAGCGGATCACCCTTGACGACCAGGTCGCCGAGCAGCCCGCGCGGCGGGCGTCGGGATACGGAGAGGTCGTTGAGCTGGGCGACCTTGCGCCAGGTGCACACCACCCGGCACGCGGTGGCCGGGTATCGGACCAGGTACCAGTGCCAGACCGGACTGTGTCGGCGGACCAGGTCACCGACGACCAGGCCCCACGCCAGCACGGCGAGGACGAGGGCGAGCAGGACGGGTCCCATCACGCGTCACCGCCCTTCGCGTGCGCCACTGTGCTGCCGCTGGGGACGGGGGTGATTGCGTCTGCGCGGAAGCTGACGCCGTGCCGGTCGCCCATCGACCACATGAACGCGGTCAGGCCGGTGACCTTGACGATCTGCCCTTCCTCGATGCCCTTCGGCTGTCCGCTGACGGCGATCTCGATCACGGAGATACGCCGTCCGTCCTGCCGCACAGTGACGGCCACGGTCCAGACCGGGTTGCCGTCCCGGTCCCTCTTCACCTCCTGCGTTTCGGGGTTGCTGAGCTTCGCTTCCGGCGCGATGGCGCACCGCAGTACGCCCAGCCGCGCCGTGTCCACGGGGATGGACTGCATTGACTTTGGCCTCCTTGGCCGATCGAGACGCCATCCATATCCTGACGTCACTTGTCCTTACGAGTGACGACTATGGAGTCCTGTACGGCGATGGCGCAAGTACTTATGCTGACGAGTGATGTCGCGCGTGCGACGTGCCTATGACCTATCCGGAGATGACCGAATGTCCGAGATCCAGCGCCCTGGCGCCCTCTACCAACAGGTGGCCTCAGCGATCCGCGAAGCGATCCTGTCCGGTGAGTTCGCGCCCGACTCCCTGTTGCCGTCCGAAGCCCAGCTCATGGCCCGCTACGCCGTCTCCCGCCCTACGGTCCGCAACGCGATCTCGGCTCTTCGTGCGGAAGGACTGATCGACGTCCGACACGGCAAGGGCAGCTTCGTACGCTCCAGCGGGCAACCGGTCCTGACCATCGAGCGCCGCATCAGCCGCACCGGCGAGGGCGAGTTCGCGATGCCCAACGGCGACATCTGGCAGGAAGCCGACGAACCGAGCACGTACCGCACCCGCACCACGAAAGAGACCGGACGACTCCTCCAACTCGGCCAGGAAGAAGCACTGTTCGGCTGTGACCGGCTGCTCATCGACCCCAGCACCGGCACGCGCGCCATGCACCGGACGCTGATCCCGTTCGAGGTCGCCGACACTGTTCCCCTGCTTGGACAAGAGCCGTGCAAGCCGCCGGCGGCGATCTACTCGGTGCTCACCCGGGCCGACCACAAGCTGTCCTGGACCGAGACAGTGCGCGCGCGTATGCCCCTGCCCGACGAGCGGACCACGCTCCAGCTGCCGGACGCGACCCCGATCCTGTACGTCGCCCGCGTCGCGCATGGCACCGACGACCGCCCGCTGTTGCTCGAAGAGCTGCGCTTCGGCGCGGACCGTGCCGAACTCGCCTATCGGATCACCGCCGACAAGCAGCCCGCGCGACGCGCCCGCGCCTGAGCACCAACGGCAATCGGTCGAAACCGCCTTCACTTCCTCAAGGGCGCGCCTGCGGCGCGCCGGGGCGCCCGGCCGCCCCGGCCGGGCGTGCGGCGTGGACGCCGGTCCCGTCCGGTCGGCCGGCGCCCCCACCCGCTGCACGCCCGAGGAGCCGAGGCGTGGACCAACCACCGGTGCCGAGTCTCGGGCGGTACCGGCAGTGACGATCAAGAACACGGAAGCGTGGTTGCTGCCGGTGGGTGGCTGAACGAGACACACGCGCGCCAGCCCGTTCGTCACACCGCACCGTCGTGGCTGACTGTCCGTGGCTGAGGCATCAAGCACGGCGGGAGTCGCGCCAGGCAGACAAGCAGCAGCGAGCCGTCGTTGGTCGAGGCCCAAGGGGCCTGGGATCGACCTCCTGCGCCCCTCACCAGCGGAAGGGACACTCACGCTGCACCACCATCGCCGTCGGCGCGCGCCTCCAGCAACTGAGCAAGTCGAGCCACGGCGTCCGGCCAGCCCGTCAGCCGTACGACCCCGCGTCCGTCCTCGTTCGCCGAAGCGACAGCCCGTACGGCAGACAGCTCAAATCCCGCACCGAGGAGCGCTCGGTTAAGGCGATCGGCCGCTTCCCCTGCCTCACGCCACCCCGCGATGTAGTCCACCCCTGAGACCCAGAGGCCGAAGTCCGCGCCCGCCGCGTCGAGACCATCGTTCAGCCAGCCCTCTCCTGAGCCAGTCACCTTGTCCACCTCTGCCCTGATCTAGGTAACGGATCGTCAACTTCCTTGGGCCAGGGCCAAAACGCAGCACGACGGCCCCGGTACCATCAGGCACCGGGAACCGCCGTGTTCCCAGCCGGGCCACCCTTCGCTTTCCAGGGCTGACGGGGTGGCCCGGCCTATGTGGGGATGTGAAACGCGGCCCCTCACTCGGGAGGGAACTCCCGGACCGTCCGAGAAGCCGCGCTCCTTCGGCCGAAGTGGTCAGGCTCCGGCCAGTGACCAGATCGCCGCCCTACTCCCGATCGCGAGGGAGCAGATCAAGGTGGCGACCCGGCGTCTGTCAGGCCGAGGACTCGAAACCCTCGGCCCGGACCCGATCGAGGTCAAACCGACACCACACTGATTTGCCAGCGCCCTTGAGTCCCGGCGACCACCACACCGCATCGGCCAGACGCTGAACGATCAGCAGTCCGCGTCCCCGGTCCGGTACGAGAGCCTCGACGAAGTCACCGGCCAGATCCGGCGAGAGGAACTCACCGGCCGGGAGGTCGGGCGGATTCGAGTCCTCGTCCGAGACTCCGATCCCCAGCAGCCCCGGCCAGTTCATCAGCCACACGTCGATGCGCCGCTTCGCACCGGGCATCGCCAGGCGCTCATCCGGTACGGCGTGGTGGACGACGTTGCCAACAAGCTCTGACACGACGAGCTTCGCGTCATCGACCACGTACCCCAGGCTCCAGGTGTTGAGGTAGTTGCCCACCATGTCCCGCGCGGCCTTCACGCAGTCCGGGTCCTCGGCGTAGATCGTCAGCGCCCGGAAGTGGCCGCTGCAAGGATCGTGCATCGAGCCGTGCGGAGCACCCACTGTCGGGGCGTTCGCTGTGCGTTTACTCTGCCGCGTTTCCACCGCGTTCCCTCCCGAGCACTGGCGAGCCCCCATAGCCCGCCGATCTGTGCTGACCAGTGAACGGCGCGGGAAGTCTGGGCGGGAGCGTTCATCAGGGGGTTCACGTGAACACCAGCAAAGCCAAAGGGGGTTCGAGAATGAACCCCCCAGGGCGATACTGCTGTGACACGATGAACACTCGCCGTAATTCTCGGGTTGGCAGGGGAGCATGAGCCGAGAGCCGAACGCGCAGTTGATCGCCGTCATGAGCGAAGCAAAGATCTCGAACAAGGGCCTTGCGAAACGCATGACCGACGAGGCCGACCGGCGGGGCGTCGAGCTAGGGACAACGCATGTGTCCGTACAGCGATGGCGCAACGGCTCAAGCATCAGGCCGCAGACGGCGGCGATCATGGCGGACGTACTCTCGGCCAAGCTTGGCCGGCGCATCACGCCCGGCGAACTCGGCTTCTTCGGTGACACCAAGTCCGCCACGCCCGAGCCGATCGGCTACCCGAGCACCGTCCCGGATGTCCTGTCCATGCTTGACGGACTAG
>NZ_KQ948041.1 GCF_001513965.1 Streptomyces cellostaticus
TTTTTCCACCCGCCCACCCGACTCTCTCAGCTGCGTAGTTCCGTCACGTACCTGTCCGTGCCCGGAATCGTCGGGATGAACGGCGCCACCAGCTCCACCGTGCCCAGCCCCGCCTCCGTCACCTGCTCGTCCAGCCCCGTGAAGCGCTCCTGCCAGCACTCCCGCGGATCCGTCTCCAGGAACCACAGCAGGGTGAGCCGGGTGTCGACGCCCTCGACCTGTTTGACATAGGTCATGCGGTCGCCGGGCAGGGGCGTGGGCCTGAAGACCGTCACCATCGCGGCCGGAGAGCCCGCCAGCCGCCGGGGAAGGTGGCGGGTGCTCAGCCACTCCAGCACCTGTGCCCGCTGCTGGGCCGACTCCGTGTCGATCACCTCCAGCACCAGCCCCGCGTACGGATGGTCGAGGGCGTGGAAGTCGCGGGGGCCCGCCGCGCCGTCCCGGTAGACCGTCGTCTCGTGGTCCTGGAACGCCGTGAAGACGTGGGTGCGGGCGTGGTGGACGCGGGCATCGCGGTTGAGGCGCTTGTTGATGGCAACCGTCCACTTCATGTGGTCGTCGTAGCGGCCGTCGGTGATCCAGTACGTGGAGAGGTAGCAGCCGGCGGTGACCGGCTGGGCGACGGCCGACTTCTCCGGGTAGCGGAGCAGTTGCAGGTCCCTGGTCGCGACCCAGCGGCGCCCTGCGTACATCCAGGGCATGGCCATCGCGCCGGCGTAGTAGTGGTCGTCCTCGTACCAGCGGTTGTAGGCGTACTCGTGGCCGGGGTGCGGCTCGACCATGGTGATCAGGGCGTGGCCGGGGCGGACGCCGTACGGGCCCAGGGCGGCCAGTTCGGCGTACACCTCGCTGCGGGTGTCCTCGCTCATGCGGTTCCCCTTTCCAGCGGTCGCCCATACTCTGACGCTCCGTCAGATGAAGTGCCATAGCCAGGGAGGCCGCAATGTCTCTGCTCGCAGGCAGGACCGTCCTCGTCTCGGGGGTCGGGGCCGGGCTCGGCCACCAGGTCGCCGCGGCCGTCGTACGGGACGGCGGGAACGCGGTGCTGGGGGCGCGCACCGAGGCGAACCTCGCCAAGAGCGCGGCCGAGATCGATCCGGACGGGACGCACACGGCGTACCGGGCGACCGACATCACCGACGAGGGGCAGTGCGCGGCACTGGCCGCGCTGGCGCGGGAACGGTTCGGCGGGATCCATGCCGTGGTGCACGTGGCCGCCTGGGACTCCTACTTCGGCGGCGTCGAGGACGCGGACTTCGCGACCTGGCAGTCGGTCATCGACGTGAACCTGCTGGGGACGCTGCGGATGACCAGGGCCTGCCTGCCGGCGCTGAAGGCAGGCGGGGGCGGGTCGGTGGTGTTCATCGGGACACAGTCGGCCGTCGCCGCGCCCTCACAGGTCAAGCAGGCCGCGTACGCCGCCTCGAAGGGGGCGCTGACCAGTGCGATGTACTCGCTGGCGCGGGAGCTGGGGCCGCACCGGATCCGGGTCAACACCGTGCTGCCGGGCTGGATGTGGGGGCCGCCGGTGCAGGCCTACGTCCGGTTCACCGCGCAGACGGAAGGGGTGCCGGAGGCCGAGGTGCTGGGGCGGCTGACGGAGCGGATGGCGCTGCCGGAGCTGGCGACGGACGGGGACGTGGCCGACGCGGCGGCATTCCTCGCCTCGGACCGGGCAAGGTCCATCACGGGACAGCAACTGCTGGTCAATGCGGGGGAGCTGATGCGCTGAGCCGAGTTCCTATGTTCATGTAAGTGAACGAAGGTCACCACACCGAACATTTTTGCCTGGACTTGACCTTCCCCTTGCTTGTCGTGTTCACGTAGGCAGTCCCACGATCGGGCACATGAACAGTCTCGACTGGGCCGTGCTGACCGGCTACTTCGGCGTGATGGTCGCGATCGGCCTCTGGTCGCACAAGCGGGTGGACAACGTCAGCGACTTCTTCACGGCCGGCGGCAGGATGCCCTGGTGGCTGTCCGGCATCTCGCACCACATGTCGGGCTACAGCGCGGTGATGTTCACGGGGTACGCCGGGATCGCCTACACCTACGGTGTCACCTCCTTCATCACCTGGTCCTTCCCGATCGCGCTCGGCATCGCCATCGGCTCGAAGCTGTTCGCGCCGCGCATCAACCGGCTGCGGTCCCGGCTGCATGTGGCCTCCCCGCTGGAGTACCTGAAGAACCGCTACAACCTGCCCACGCAGCAGACGCTCGCCTGGTCGGGCATGCTGCTGAAGATCGTGGACGTCGGCGCCAAGTGGGCGGCGATCGCGACCCTGTTGTCGGTGTTCACGGGTGCGTCGCTGAACCAGGGCATCCTCATCACCGGCGCGATCACCGCCGTCTACTGCACGATCGGCGGCCTGTGGGCGGACGCGCTGACCGAACTCGGGCAGTTCGTCATCCAGTTACTGGCCGGAATCTCGATGTCCGTCGCGGTCGTGGTGAAGCTGAACGACAAGAACATCGGCTTCTTCGGCGCCTGGGACGAGCCTGCTCTGCACGGCCACGGCAAGCCGCTGGTCGGCCCGTACGGGACGGTCTTCCTGCTCGCGTTCCTCTTCATCAAGCTCTTCGAGTACAACGGCGGCATGCTCAACCAGGCCCAGCGCTACATGGCGACGGGCAGCGCACGCGAGGCCGAGCGCTCGGCACGCCTGTCGGCGGTCCTGTGGCTGGTCTGGCCGGTGGTCCTCTTCTTCCCCATGTGGATGTCCCCGCTCCTCGTCCACGCGAAGAAGCCCGACGGCTCCGACTCCTACGCCCTGATGACCGAACAGCTGCTGCCGCACGGGCTGTTGGGACTGGTCATCGTCGGGTTCTTCTCGCACACGATGGCCATGTGCTCCTCCGACGCGAACGCGATCGCCGCGGTCTTCACCCGTGACGTGGCGCCGGTGCTGTCGGAGAAGGCCCGGGGCTGGGGCGAGCGTTCGGGCCTGATCGCGGCCCGTGTGACGACAGTCGTCTTCCTCGGCCTGTCCATGGCGGTGGCGACGCAGGTCGACTCCCCCGCCTTCAAGGACATCATCACGGTCGTGATCAAGTGGGTGGCCGGTCTGATGGGCCCGATCGCGATCCCGATGATGCTCGGGCTGCTCCGCCCGTTCCGCCGCTCCGGCCCGACGGCGGCCCTCACCAGCTGGGCGGCGGGCCTGCTGGCCTTCTGGCTGGTCAACTACCCCATCAACGGGAACGTCGACGGCGGAGTCCCGCTCCAGTACCAGGTCTCGATCCCGCTGGCGGTCTCCCTGGTCCTGTACATCCTGATCGGCTTCCTGAAGCCGGAGGACACCCCCGAGCGCCTGGCGGTCATCGAGAAACTCAACACGGACGGGGACGGCATGACGGCCGTACCGGTGCCGACCGCGGCGGGGGACGACATCGTGGGGACTCCGGTGAAGGATTAGCGACTTCAGCGGCGGGAAGACGCAGAAGGGCACCTGGGCACTCCAGGGCACCCGGTTGGCGCTGCGCGCCCCCGAACACATGGGCGACAGCTCCGGCGAACTTGCCGACGCCGCAGCCGAGAACGTTCCCTCCAAGGTCGGCGACTCGGTATCCCGGCTCCTGCCCTGGCAGCCGCCGGGTCTCACCGGCAGCGATTCCGGGCAGCAGCTCGATGTGAACTACACCAAGAAGAGCGGCGTCCTGCGCATCCGCCACATGGAAGCGAGCGGGATGACCGTGCACACCTGCACGAGGGCATAGCGAATGCCCTCAAATATTCTCCGTTTTGCTCACAGTGCGGTTAGACTGAGGGCATGAGCAACAGCATCGACGGCGTGGACGACGTCACCTTCACCCAGGTCAACCTGCTCGCACGGGCCTGGAACGTGAGCCCGGCCGACGCCGTACGCAAGCTGATCGAACACTTCCAGCGACCGGACGCCGTGACGCAGGCCGCCTCCGCGAAGGGCGAGCGCGTGGCGGTGCACGCCCTCTACGGCGGCGTCCGGATCGAGGGCGAATACGACCCCGTCACCCAGACCCTCACCGTCACCACCGGCCCTGCGGCGGGCGATTACCGCACCCCGAGCGGGGCGGCCAGCGCGGTCCTGCAGGCCGTGAACCCCCAGGTGAAGCCGAACCGCAACGGCTGGAGCTTCTGGGTTGTCACGGAGACGGGCGGGCTGCTGCAGACGCTGCGTCCCTCCTGAGATGCAACTACTCACAGGAGACTTGAACCTCATGTGAGCAAGCTCCCGGCTACGGGCCGGCCGCAGCGGTGATCGCCGGTGTCACCGCCTTTGGCGGAAGCGTCAAGTTCTTCCACGCCACCATCGCCTGACCGCGGCGCAGCCCCTACCGCGGGTAACGCGCCAGCCACCCCGGTGACGACCCGGCAGGGCCGTGCAGTGCAGGCCCCTGGGTCATCTCCATCGCGAAATCGTCGGCCAGTTCCAGAATCGTCGGCCGTCCTTCCAGCTCGGCCAGCCAGGCCGGCGGCAGGGCCGTTTCGCCGTGGAGGGCGCCGAGGAGGCCGCCGGTCAGTGCGCCCGCCGCCGCGGAGGGGCCGCTCTGGTTCACCGCGAGGCACAGGCCGTGGCGTACGTCCTCCCCCACCAGCGCGCAGTACACGGACGCGGCCAGCAGGCCGTCCGCGGTGCCGTCGCCGGCCAGTTCCTCCACCCGGGCCGGGCCGGGCAGCCCCTGTCGTACCGCACCGAGCGCGTGCTGGAGGGCGTCGGAGACCGGCTGGTGGCCGGGGCGGGCGGCGAGCAGGGCGAGGGCCCGCTGCACGGCGCCGTCCAGGCTCTCGCCGCGGGCGAGGGCGTGCATGATCACGGCGTACGCGCCCGCCGAGAGGTAGGCGATGGGGTGTCCGTGGGTCTGGGCCGCGCACTCCACGGCCAGCTGGATGACCAGCTGGGGTTCCCAGCCGACCAGCAGGCCGAAGGGGGCGGACCGGGCCACCGCCTCCGGGCCCAGTTCCCCGGGGTTCTTCGGGGTCTCCAGCGTGCCCATGGTGTCGTCGCCGAGGCCGATGAGCAGCGCCCGGGTCGGATCCCGGCGGGCGTACAGCCACTCCTCCCGCGCCAGCCACCCGTCGTCCTTGCGGCGCTCGTCGGGCCCCCAGTCCCGCTGGGTGGCCGCCCAGCGCAGATACGCCCGGTGCAGGTCGGTCGGCGGATGCCAGGCGCCGGTGTCACGGCGTACCTGAGCCCGGATCAGCCCGTCGACCGTGAAGAGGGTGAGCTGGGTGTGGTGGGTGACCGTGCCGCGCCCTCCGTGCCCGAAGGCCAGGTCGAGCAGCCCCTCCCCGCCGTACGCGGACCGGATCTCGTCCAGCGCGAGCGCATCGGCGGGCCCGCCGAGCGCATCGCCGACGGCGCCGCCGAGCAGCGTGCCGCGCACCCTGCTGCGGAAGTCCTGCTGCTCGGCACGGCCCCAGACGGCACCGGTCGTGGCACCCATCCAGACCTCCTCACGGCACCGCCCGTACGTACGACGGTCAGCACTGTAATCGACCGGGGACGGCCGGTTCACGGGGGCAAATCGGCCCCGCCCGGTCATTCCCGCCCAGCTATGAGCGCTTCGACTCCGTCGAGGATCCGGTCGAGGCCGAATTCGAGCGGGTCGAGGCCGGCCGGCTCGAACGCACCTTCGGCGATCGCCTTGGTGAGGGCCGGGAAGCGGTCGGCGTGCCGGGCGAGCAGTTCGCCGGTGAGCCGGTTCCACTCCCGGTCCTGTTCCTCGTCGTAGTCGGACACCTGCTGGGCGAGGTTGCGCACGAGTCCGACGAGGAGCAGAAAGACCTGGTGCCGCTGGGCGGCGCCGAGGCCGGTCGGCTCCAGGGCGGCGAGCGCAGCATCCAGCCAGCGCAGCTGCTGCGGCCCCATGACGTGCCGGCGCATGGCGGTGGCGCCGAGCAGCCACGGATGGGCCGCATAGACCCGCGCACACCGGCGGGCCCACTCCCGCACCCCCGCCCGCCAGTCCCCGCCCGGCACGCCCGACAGGTCCGGGCCCTCGGCCAGCACGGCCTCCACCATCAGCTCGACCAGTTCACCCTTCCCGGGGACGTACCGGTACAGCGCCATGGCCGAGACCCCGAACCCGCCGGCCACCTTGCTCATGGAGACGGCGTCAAGACCTTCCCCGTCGGCCAGTTCGACGGCGGCCGCGGCGATCCGCTGCGGGGACAGCTTCGGCTTGGGCCCGCGGGTGGGCTGCTCCTGCTCGCCCCACAGCAGTGCGAGGCTCGCCCGCGGGTCACGCGGCTTGTCCTGCTCCTTGTTCCGGGCGGCCATGCGGTTCCCCTCCCCTTCGGCTCGGACGAAGCCCGTTGACTCCGCCCACCAACTGTATATACCGTAAACACAACTGCTGACGGCATAAACAGTTTAAGGGGGAACACTCATGCTGCTCACCTACCGGGCCCTCAAGCGCGCCTCGCTCGCGAAGAAGCTGCGCATCACCACACCGAACGGCATCGACCAGGCGTCGTACGTCCGCATCGGCGGCATCGACCAGTGGATCTCCATCCGCGGCGAGGACCTGTCGAACCCCGTGATCCTGGAGATCCACGGCGGCCCCGGCGCCTCCAACCTGATCCACGTTCCGCGCACCCGCGCCTGGGAGCGGCACTTCACGATCGTCCGCTGGGACATGCGGGGCGCGGGCAGGACGTTCGCGGGAAGCGGCCCGGCCGCCCAGGGTGAGATGACGCTCGACCGCCTCTACGCGGACGCCCTGGAGGTGACGGAGTACATCCGCGCCCGCCTCGGCGTCTCCCGGCTCCTCCTCGTCGCCAACAGCTTCGGCACGGTCACCGGCCTGCGCCTCGCCCGCAACCACCCCGAGCTGTACTCGGCGTACGTCGGCACCGACCAGAACATCATCGGCGGCGGCCGCGACACCTCGTCCTACGAGGCGCTGCTGGCCCGGCTGGAGAAGGCGGGCAGGAAGAAGGAGCTGGCGAAGGTGGTGGAGATGGGCCCGGACCAGACGGCCTGGAGCGCCGAGCAGTGGTCGGAGTACGCGAAGACGGTGGTGACCACCGATCCACTCACCTACGACACGATGAAGAAGGTCGTGATCCGCTCCCTCTGGTTCTCCCCGTTCCACAACCTGCGCGGCCTGCGCTCGTACCTGAAGGGCATGAACTTCTCCGAGCAGCTGGGCCCGCAGGCGATGACGATCGACGAGGTCGCCGAGGGCACGACCTTCCGCCTCCCCTTCTTCCTCTTCCAGGGCGACAGCGACGTCCTGACCCCGCCGGAGCCGGCACGCGGCTTCTTCGAGCAGGTCACGGCCCCCGTAAAGGGCTTCGCCCTCATCAGGGAGGCCAGCCACTTCGCGTCGTTCCGGCATCCGGAGCAGTTCCTGGAGCTGATGCTGTCGAAGGTGCGGCCGGTGGTGACGGGGGAGGCTGCGGGGCGGCGCTGAGGGCTTCAGGGCAGAGTCAGCCGTACCAAGTGACGTTGCAGATGTAGACGCACTCGTGGCGGGGCACGGCAAGGAAGCTGATGAAGCCGCGCCCGCCGAGAAGGTCGAACTCGCGCAGTCCGCCCTCGCGGTCGAGAGGCCGGCCCACCTTGACGGCGTCATGGCCGAGTGCGGCCGGCTCTGCCGTGAGCCGCTCCACCTCCGCCACCACACCCGGCGGCAGCCCTCCCGTGACGTACTCGGCGCTCGGGTTGTAGTCCCAAGTCCAGTCCGTCACAACCCGGCCTCCGCCTCGGCCGCCTCGCGAATCGCGCGGATCTCCTCGATGGCCGCCGCCGGGTCCTGCTCCCCCGCATCCACGATGCGCTCCAGTTCGCGCAGGCGGGCAGACCGTCCCGGATGCCGCTCGATGGCCACGAACACGGCCCAGGAGTGGACAAAGGCACGCAGCGGCGCAAGGCTCTGGGTCTGCTGGGCGTTGGTCGTGGCTTCGAAAAGGTGCTGCGTGAGGGCTGGGACCCGACTCGGCGCGATGCGTGCAACCGCCGCCCGCAACGCGTCGGGCGTCAGCTCGGGCATGGGGATCAGCGGTTCGTACGGGCCGTCGGTCTGGGCGCTCACGATGACCTCCGGTGCGGCTGGCTCGGTCCTCGTACGGTACCCGTGGAATCGGCGGTATGCCGGTGACGTGGCGCTCATGCCACAGCCGCGGACGACGCGCGGCAATCGCGGCACCGGCCCGGGTGAGGGGCGCGGAAGGCGCGGTCGCAGCCGTCGCAGGTCTGGAGTGGGGTGGGGGGGTGCTGTGCCGGGCGGGGTGGCGCGGCCGGGAGGTGGGGCGGCAGTTGGGTGGTGAGGCGGCGAGGAGGTGCGCGCCGTCGCCCGCGCACACGGGGTTTCCGTCGCACAGGTCCGGCTGGCCTGGACCCTGCACCAGAGGCCCCATGTGCTGGGCATCCCGGGGACCGGCGATCCTGACCACCTCGCGCAGAACATCGCGGCCGGCGCGCTGCGGCTCTCGGAGGAGGAAATGACACTCCTCGCCTCGGGTTCTTGAGGTATTCCCGGGCGTTCACGGCTCATGGCTGAAGTCAGTCCGTGCTCTGCGGGCGGAGGAGGTCGCGAGCGGTGCCGAACCGGGCCAGGATCCGGGCGAGGGCCGCTCGGTCGGCGTCCGGCGCCCGGATCAGCTCTTCCAGCACCCGGATCACCCGGCTTGTCGGCTCATCGAGTACCGCTTCCCCTCGGCCGATCCCGTTCTCCCCGAGGGGCACGGCCTCCAGGAACTCGAAGCACCGCACCAGGTCCGCGCACGCCTCTTCGTGGAGCGCGAGCCGGGTCAGGACGGCGCATCGAAAGCCGTGGGCCAGTACGAAGTCGGCGTTGAGTTCAAGCGCGCGGTCCAGCTCGGCGCGCGCCTCGTCCCAGCGTTCCAGGACAGCCAGCGCCCTGCCGCGCCACGTGAGAATCCATTCATCGTCGGGCGACAGAGCCTTCGCCCTGTCCAGAGCGGCCAAAGCCGCGTCGCGGGAGCCCAGTTCCAAGAGGACGATGCCCCGTCGGCACTCTGCCCAGGGGTACTCGGGCCTCAGCCGGACGGCGCGGTCCAGGTCGGTCAGAGCCTCGGCGTGACGGCCGAGACCGGACAACGACACCCCCCGGCTCGCGTACGCCGACGCGTACTCGGGGTCGAGGGCGAGCGCACGGTCGTAGTCGGAGAGGGCTTCCTCGTCACGCCCGGCCACACGGAGGGCGTCACCGCGTTCGCAGCGCCCCCAGGCCCAGTCCGGCTGGAGGGCCAGGGCACGGTCGAGGTCGGCGAGCTGACGGGCGGACTCGTCGCGGGCGCGCCATACGCGGGCCCGGCGGGCGAGCGCCCACGCGTAGTCCGGGTTGAGTTCCAGGGCATGGTTGAGATCGTCGAGAGCCCTGTCGAGTTCACCCCGCGCGAGACAGGTGGCGCCTCGGGAAGCCCAGGCGAAGTCACTGGCCGGGTCGAGCCGGATCGCCTCGTCCAGGTGCTGGACCGCCTCGTCGTGATTGCGCAGAATGCGGTGGTACTCGCCGCGCACCGCGTGAACCCACGGGTCGTCCGGCGCGAGCGCCACGGCCCGTTCCATGTCCGCGAGGGCCGCCTCGTAATCGCCCAGCTCGCCGTAGGTCAGGGCCCGGCCGCGATAGGCCCGCGCCAGTTCGCGATCCAGCGCGACGGCCCTCCCGTATGCGGCCAGTGCCTCGTCGTACGCCCCGCCACGCCGCAGCGCGTTTCCCCGCGCCGCGTGAGCGAGTGCCCGGTCCGGATCGTCGAGCGCCGCCTGATACAGCAGCCGCCCGAGGGCGTCGGCCACTCCACCGCTCTCAAGCGCCTGCACCAGATCGCTTCCCCAGCGAGCCACGGACCCCACGTCGGCGTCCTCGCCCGCGTCCACAAGGGCCCGCGCCCACCGCTGGGCGGTGGCGTCACCGGCGACACAGGCATGGACGAACTCCCGCAGTACCGTCGGCAACGCTTGCCGATCGCCCGCGCACAGCCGGTGATACGACTCCGCCAGCCGCAGCTCCCGCCACTGCTCGTCCGCCCACAGTTCGTCGACGTCCCGTCCCGCCGCCGTCTCCTCCCGCCATCGGCCGAACTCCTCCGCCAGCCGTCGCTGGCGCTGTGCCCAGCCCCGGGGGGACCGCCGGCGCTGCAAGCGGAGCATCGGGGCGCGTACGACGTCGTGGTACTGCGCCCGGTCGCCGCGCTCGCTGACGAAGGGCAGGCCCCGCAGCCAGTCGTACAGGGCCTCGACCTCGTCCTCGGGACGCTCCACGAGCGCCCGGAAGACGTCGGCGTCCAGTCTCCGGGGCAGCGCACAGACCAGGGCCACCCCCCGCCGGACCGGATCCGGCTCCCACTTCAGGAAGCGTTCCACGGCCGTGGCGGTGGGGTCACCGATGCCGTCCGGGTCGGCGGGACGCTGTTCGGCCAGGGTGGACACCAGCAGCGGGAGCCCACCCGCCAGCCGCAGCACCTCCGCCACGACCGGCTCGGCCACCACCCCCCGGTCCGCCAGCAGGCCCCGCGCCTCCGCCTCCGTGAACGGCCCGAGCGGCACATCGGTCATGAAGTCCGCGAAGCCGCCCCAGCGGGCCGTGTCGAAGGGGCGTTGGCCGGCGGTCACCACGACCACGTTGGCGGGCAGCGAGCCGTGCCGGTCGTTCGTCATCGTCTCGTACAGCCAGGCGTCCACGAAGGGCCCGATCCGCTCGTACGTGTCGAAGAACAGGACGATCCACGGTACCGCGGAGGCCAGCCCCGCCAGTTCGTCCAGCAGCTTGGGGGTCAGCACCTGTTCCGGTGACAGCACGAGCTGCACGTCGTCCTGGCTGGTGAAGCGGGCACTGAGGCCTCGCCTCAACCTGTCGGCGTAGTGGACGAGTTGGGCTGCGTCGACCGCGCCCACGAACGGTCCGGCACCGGGTATCAGGCCCAGTCCCGCAAGCCCGGCCCGCACCGCGGTGGCCGTCACCGGCGAAGGGCCCTCAGGCTCCAGCCCCGCCATCACCGCCTCCGCCTCGTGCCGCCGTTCCCGGTAGGTGGCGAGGGCACGGTCGAACTTCTTCAACTCGTGCCCCTGTCCGGCGAATTCGCGGCTCATCGCCGCCATCGCCTCTGGCACGCTCCCCACGCCCTCGTCGACGTACGCCGTCAGCGCCCCGCGCTCCCGCGCGATCTGCTCCAGCTCCCGGACCAGGAACGTCTTTCCGACACCGGCGTTGCCGTGCACATGGAAGAGGAACCGGTGGCGTTCGTCCTCGGGAGGAAGGTCCAAGTTCTCCCGGAATGCGGCCCGTTCGTCGCTACGGCCGACGAACCCCGCCCGTCTGCGCCGTCCGATCAGCTCCTGCATCGACGGTCGTGCCTGCGCCATCCGTACGCCTTTCCCCCGAAGCCGGCCTCCTCATTCTGGCGCAATGCCGGGGGGAGAAGGCGGCCCCCGCCGCGAGAGAATTCGGCCATGACCACCACCCCCACCACGGGCACCGCCCCCACCAGCCGCATCTCTGGAAACACCCTTCCGCTGGCCGCCGGTGTGCTCACCGGCGTTCTCGCCCTCTACATCGCCCTCGTAGCCCTCGGCAACATCACCGACTTCGGGACCAATCAGCAGTTCGTGCGGCACGTGCTCGCGATGGACACGACCTTCAAGGACGACGACCTGATGTGGCGGGCGATCACCAGCACCGCGCTCCAGGACACCGCCTATGTCGCGATCATCGTGTGGGAGAGCGTGGCCGCCCTCGTGCTCGTCTATGGCACGTATCTCTGGGCCCGGCGGGACGTCGGCCGTGCCCGGCGGTTCTCCACCTACGGCCTGCTGATGCTCGTCCTGCTCTTCGGTGCCGGGTTCATCGCCATCGGCGGGGAGTGGTTCTCCATGTGGCAGTCGAAGACCTGGAACGGGCTGGACGCGGCGACCCGGGTGTTCCTGCTCAGCGGGGTCGCGTTGATCGTCAAC
The DNA here is from genome assembly GCF_001513965.1 of Streptomyces cellostaticus. Taxonomy (GTDB): domain Bacteria; phylum Actinomycetota; class Actinomycetes; order Streptomycetales; family Streptomycetaceae; genus Streptomyces; species Streptomyces cellostaticus. The sequence goes on from NZ_KQ948041.1 coordinate 11,901, forward strand.
CAGCTGCCGGGCGGCGGGCAGCGGGACGCTACCTGACGACCGTCACCCCGGTGTTCAGGTCGCCGAAGGCCCACAGTGCGGCTCCGTCCTCCTTGTGGAGGCGGATGCCGCCGGTCTTCAGGCCGTTCGCGGGCGGCGGCGAGGCGCCGTCGAGGGCGTTCGAGAACGCTATGTTCACGCCGGACACCACGGTGAAGTACATGACGTGCTCGATCTGGACGCCGTCCGAGCCCTTGAGGCCCGCGGCGCGCTTGATGACCGAGTAGCGGCCGGGCTGCGGGCTCACCGTGCCCGGCCACACCGTGAACGTCCGCGTCGCCTTGCCCGTCGCGTCCACCAGCCACACCCGCTGCGCGGCGACGGAGTAGACGATGCGGCGGCCCGTGCCGGACAGCTGCGGCAGCGCAGGGGGACCCGACGGCTTCGGCGAGGCGGACGCATGGGCGCCCGCCGACGCCGATGCCGACGCGCCGGGCCTGGCCGTCGCGGCCGTGGGATGCGGCCCGTGCTCCGCCTGGACGGCGAGGGCGATGACGGCCGCGGTCGCCCCCGCGGTCAGGCCGGAGACCCAGGTCCACGAGGGCAGTCGGGCAGCCACGGGTACGCATCTCCTCCGCTATGGGTCTCCCTGCTCAGCACAGGGGTCGGATCATCGTACTCAGTCCGTGCTCAGTCCAGGACCGGCAGCAGGTCGGGCAGGTGCCCGTCGGAGGCCGCCGCCGCCCGCTGCCGCTCCTCGGACACCTCGCCGTACAGGGTCGTGCGCGGCTTCGCCGGGCGGCCGGCCGCCTCCGCCACCGCCACCAGGTCACGGATCGACTTGTAGGAGCCGTAGGAGGAGCCTGCCATGCGGGAGATCGTTTCCTCCATGAGCGTGCCGCCCAGGTCGTTCGCCCCGGAGCGGAGCATCTCCGCCGCACCCTCGGCGCCCAGTTTGACCCAGCTTGTCTGGATGTTGGGGATCCAGGGGTGCAGCAGGAGCCTCGCCATCGCCGTCACCGCCCTGTTGTCCCTCGTGGACGGGCCGGGGCGGGCGATGCCCGCCAGGTACACCGGCGCGTTCGTGTGGATGAAGGGGAGCGTCACGAACTCCGTGAAGCCGCCCGTCCGCTGCTGGATCCCGGCCAGCGTGCGCAGATGGCCGAGCCAGTGGCGGGGCTGGTCGACATGGCCGTACATCATCGTGGACGAGGAACGGATGCCCAGCTCATGGGCCGTCGTCACGACCTCGATCCACGTCGCCGTCGGCAGCTTGCCCTTCGTCAGCACCCAGCGGACCTCGTCGTCCAGGATCTCCGCCGCCGTACCGGGGATCGAGCCGAGACCCGCCTCCTTGGCGGCGGAGAGCCACTCCCGGATCGACAGGCCGGTGCGGGTCGCGCCGTTCACCACCTCCATCGGCGAGAAGGCGTGCACGTGCATCCCGGGGACGCGTTCCTTCACCGCCTTCGCGATGTCGAAGTACGCCGTGCCCGGCAGGTCGGGGTGGATCCCGCCCTGCATGCACACCTCGACCGCGCCCAGGTCCCACGCCTGCTGGGCGCGGTCCGCGACCTGGTCCAGGGAGAGGGTGTACGCGTCGGCGTCCGTGCGGCGCTGGGCGAAGGCGCAGAAGCGGCAGCCCGTGTAACAGACGTTGGTGAAGTTGATGTTGCGGGTGACGATGTACGTCACGTCGTCGCCCACCGCCGACCTGCGCACGTCGTCCGCCACCCGGCACAGCGCGTCCAGCGCCGGGCCGTCCGCGTGCAGCAGGGCCAGGGCCTCGGCGTCCGTGAGCCGGGTGGGGTCGTCGGCCGCCGTGCGCAGCGCCTGGCGTACGTCCGTGTCGATGCGCTCGGGCGCCATGCCGGGGGCGGCCGCCTCGCGCAGCGCCTCCCAGTCGCCGTACACCTCGTCGAAGTCGTCGCGCCGGTCGGCGGTGCGGCCCTCGGTGTCGATCGTGCGGTGCAGGTCCGTGCGGCCGGTGGGCACGAAGGCCTCCTCCGGCTCCTGCCACGGGTGCCCCTCGACCTCCGCGTCCGGGCGCGCGAGGCCGGTCTCCGGGTCGGCCAGCGCGGCGACGTGCGGGCGCAGGCGCGGGTCCAGCCAGGGTTCGCCGCGGCGGACGAACTCCGGGTAGACGCAGAGACGTTCACGCAGCTCGAAGCCGACGGCCCGGGAGCGCTCGGTGAGGGCCTCGATCTGCGGCCAGGGGCGTTCGGGGTTGACGTGGTCGATGGTCAGGGGCGACACCCCGCCCCAGTCGTCGATACCGGCGCCGATGAGGCGCTCGTACTCGTCGTCCACCAGGTTCGGCGGGGCCTGGAGGCAGGCGCTCGGGCCCATGATGTGCCGGGCCACGGCCACCGTGGCGACCAGGTCGTCCAGTTCGGCGTCCGGCATGCCGCGCATCGCCGTGTCCGGCTTGGCACGGAAGTTCTGGATGATCAGTTCCTGGATGCCGTGGTAGGCCCGGGAGACCTTGCGCAGGGCGAAGAGGGACTCCGCGCGCTCCTCGTACGTCTCGCCGATGCCGATCAACAGGCCGGAGGTGAAGGGGACGGAGGAACGGCCCGCGTCCTCCAACACCCGCAGGCGTACGGCCGGTTCCTTGTCCGGGGAGCCGTGGTGCGGGCCGCCGGGCTCGGACCACAGGCGGGTCGCGGTCGTCTCCAGCATCATGCCCATGGAGGGCGCCACCGGCTTGAGGCGCTGGAAGTCCGTCCACGTCATCACGCCCGGGTTGAGGTGGGGCAGCAGGCCCGTCTCCTCCAGGATGCGGATGGAGATGGCGCGGACGTAGGCGATGGTGTCGTCGTAGCCGTGCGCGTCCAGCCACTCGCGCGCTTCCGGCCAGCGGTCCTCGGGCTTGTCGCCGAGGGTGATCAGGGCTTCCTTGCAGCCGAGGGCGGCACCCTTGCGTGCGATGTCGAGCACCTCGTCCGGGGACATGAACATCCCGTGGCCCGCCCGGCGCAGCTTGCCGGGGACGGTGACGAAGGTGCAGTAGTGGCACTTGTCCCGGCACAGCCGGGTGAGAGGGACGAAGACGCTCTTCGAGTAGGTGATGACACCGGGCCTGCCCGCCGCCTCGAGGCCCGCGTCCCGCACCCGGGCGGCGGAAGCGGCGAGGTCGGTCAGGGCCTCGCCGCGGGCCTGGAGGAGCACTGCCGCCTCGGTGACGTCGAGGGCGACGCCGTCCCGGGCACGTTTGAGGGCGCGACGCATGGAGTTCTCGGTAGGGCCGGTTCCGGAGGTCGCGGAAGTCGTCATCCCTTGAGCATATGGCTCCGCCGGTTCAGCGAGATCGGGGGCGTCCGGGGGGCTCTGCAGTGCTGGGTGCGGGTCCGTCGTGGTTGCTCGCGCCGACGCGGCGGAGCCGCACATCGGCACGGCCCCGCGCCCCTGACTCGGCTGCCGCCACCGTTCCTCACACGTACTCGGCGTACCCGTCCAGCACCCGCAGCACCTCCCTCTCCTGCGCAGACGGCAGCTGGAGCACGACCTCCTCGATGCCCAGCTCCGCATAGTGCGCGAGCTTGCCCGGGGTCGGCAGGACGGCGTACGGGACGATCTGGAGGGCGGACGGGTCGCGGCCGGCATCCGCCCAGACGGACCGCAGCACGGGCAGCGCCTCGGTGAGCCCGCGTCCGCCGATCGGCAGCCAGCCGTCCGCGTACTCGGCGATGTGCGCGAACAGCTTGGGCCCGGCCGCCCCGCCGACGAGGGTGCGGGGGCCGACGACCGGGCCGCGCGCCTTCTGCACCGGCTTGGGGAACGCGAAGCTCGGCCGTACGCCGCCGAACTCCCCGTCGTACCCCACCGGTTCCTCGGACCACAGCGCCCGCATGAGACCCATCCGGTCCCGGACCAGCTCCCGGCGGGTGCGCCACTCCACTCCGTGGTCGGCGGCCTCCTCCACGTTCCAGCCGTAGCCGAGGCCGAGGGTGAAGCGGCCGCCGGAGAGGTGGTCGAGGGTGGCGATCTGCTTGGCCAGGCCGATCGGGTCGTGCTGGGCGACCAGCGTGATCCCCGTGCCGAGTGCCAGCCGCTGGGTGACGGCTGCGGCTTGGCCGAGGGCGACGAAGGGGTCGAGGGTGCGGGCGTACTCGCGGGGCAGGTCGCCTCCGGCGGGGTACGGGGTCGTCCGGTCTACGGGGATGTGGGTGTGCTCGGGGAGATACAGGCCTGCGAAACCCCGGGTTTCCAGTTCGCGGGCCAGGCGCGTGGGGGTGACGGTCTCGTCCGTGAGGAAGATCGTGACGGCGATGCGCATGGTTCTTCTGTACCCGGCATTGTCCCACCTGTCCATACCGACTGGTCGGGACTTTGGCGCGGGTCGCAAATTGATACTGTCCCGCGCCCCTGGGGGCGGCTTACGTTGGACGTGTGACGACGTTGCGCGGGACTCTGGCACCCGGCTCACCGGACTACGTCTATCTGCCCGTCGAAGTACCGCCCGGCACCGGCGAGTTGAAGGTTTCCTATACCTACGACAGGCCCACCGTCCCGCCCGGTACCCCCGGCAACGCCCTCGACATCGGGCTCTTCGACCGGCGCGGTGTCGAGTTGGGTGGGCGGGGGTTTCGGGGGTGGTCGGGTGGGGCCCGGGCGGAGTTCTTCGTGCGGGCGGACGACGCGACCCCCGGCTATCTGCCCGGGCCGCTCGATCCGGGGACCTGGCACATCGTGCTCGGCCCCTACACGGTCGCCCCGCAGGGCCTGGCGTACGAGCTGACCATCACGCTCACCGAAGGCGAGTCCGGCCCGTCCCCTCGGCCGGTGTATCCCCCCTCCCGGGCGGCGGGCCGGGGCCGTGACTGGTACCGGGGGGACTGCCACCTGCACTCCTGGCACTCCGACGGGCGCCGCACCCCGGCCGAGATCGCGGCGCTGGCCCGCGCGGCAGGCCTGGACTTCATCAACAGCTCCGAGCACAACACGACCTCCTCGCACGCCCACTGGGCCGACGCCGCGGGCGACGACCTGCTCGTGCTGCTGGGCGAGGAGGTCACCACGAGAAACGGCCATGTGCTGGCCCTCGGGACCGAACCGGGCACCTTTGTCGACTGGCGGTACCGGGCCCGGGACGACCGCTTCGGCCGCTTCGCCCGCCGGATCCGGGAGGCCGGGGGTCTGGTCGTACCGGCCCATCCGCACGCCACCTGCGTCGGGTGCGCCTGGAAGTTCGGGTTCGGGGAGGCGGACGCGGTCGAGGTGTGGAACGGGCCGTACACACCCGACGACGAGGTCACACTGGCCACCTGGGACGCCCTGCTCGTCGCCTCCGTGAAGGACAACCGCGCCTGGCTGCCCGCCCTGGGCAACAGCGACGCCCACCGCGACCCGGACGTGGTCGGCCTGCCCCAGACGGTCGTCCTCGCCGACGACCTGACCCGCGAGGCGGTCCTGGACGGCCTGCGCGCGGGCCGGTCGTACGTCGCCGAGTCCCGGAACGTGTCCCTGGCCTTCACGGCGACGGCCGCCGGGGGGCGACAGGCGGGCATCGGCGAACGGCTGGCGGTGCCCGACGACACCCCGGTCACGGTCCGCCTGGAGGTCTCCGGCGCGCCGCGCTGCTCGGTCCGCTTCGTCACCGACCAGGGCGTGCTGTTCAGCAGCGGTCCACTGCCGGTGTCGGGCGAGGGTGCCGTCGAGTGGCTCACGACCCCGGCGTACGCGGCCTACGTACGGGCGGAACTGCGCCACGAGACGGCACTGGGCCCGGTCCCGGGGGCGCTGGCCGCGTTCACGAACCCGGTGTTCCTGGGGCGTCGCTGATCCGGGCGCGGGCGCCTCGGCGCAGGCCGGTGATCTCGGCGACCGTGTCCAGCCAGCGGGCGACGCGTGCCTCGCCCTCCGGCCCGTCGGCCAGCTGCGCGGCCGTCTCCAGCCAGTCGCGCAGCAGCGCGGACGCCTCGGGCGAGGGCAGCGGCTCGGGCAGCTCGGCGGCGTAGCGCAGGCCGCCGGCGCGGACGACCTTCGCGACGTACGACACCGAGCGCGGGGCCACCCCGAGCCGGTCGAGGGTGACGGCGGCCGCGATGGCGCCGTCGCCGAACAGGGCGGTGCGGAAGGCGTCCTGGGTGAGGCCGTAGCGGAGCAGGACGGCGACGTCGGTGGTGGCGAGGAGGTCGTCGTCGGTGCGGGTGGTGGGCGTGGGTGGCATGCGGGCCTCGCTGGGGGTCCGGGTCAGCGGACCGTGACGGTGTAGACGAAGTAGGCGGCGTTGTCGTCGGGTGTGCCGGTCGCGGTGGGGACGGGGCTCGCCGAAGCCGCGGCCTCGGTGGCGCTGCTGCACCTGGCCATCGGGCAGTGCAGCAGCTTCAGCGTCGTCCTGCCCTTCTTGCGCGCGGTGAAGTCGAAGTACTCGGTGCCCTCACCACCGCCGGTGACCCCCTTGGGGCTGCCGTGGATGTCCTCCCGCTTGCCGCGGTACTTCAGGACGCGCCCGTTCGGCCACGGGTCGGCCAGATACCAGTGCTCCGCCAGGGCGGGGCTGGCGGGCAGCGAAAGGGTGAACTTGGCGCCCTTGCGGACCTTGATGGCACGCTGCTGGGCGCCGTACTCGTGCTGCCCGCCTCCGCCGAACAGGCCGCAGCCGGTCAGGGTGAGCGGGAGGAGGGCCGAGGCCGCCAGCCGGCGGGCCACTGTTGATGTGCGCACGGTCAGTCCTGGTCAGTTCTGGTCGATGTAGACGCGGTTGACGTTGTCGAAGCGGTTGTCGCAGGCGCCGCTGAGGTCGCCCTTGACGAAGTCGTCCTCGCTGACCCAGGTGGTGGTGCCCCAGGGGTTGTAGACCTGGAGCTTGTCGCCCTCCTGGCCGACGATCATCATGCCGTGGCCGACCCAGTCGCCGTTCTTCTCATGCCCCTCGACGTTGATGGGCACGGGCTTGCCCTCGGCGACGGACTTCTCGATGTCGGTCAGCACGTCACGGCGGTCGTCGGCGCCGTTCATGTCGTGCGACTCGTAGTGGTCACCGGTGTGCGGGCTCAGTTCCTTGTTGGAGATGTCGACCTGGCCGTCGGAGTCCATGCCGGCCGGGGTGTCGCTCCAGAAGTGGGTGTAGTCGCCGTCACCCTCCTCGTGCATCCGGTACTGCTCGTCGTGGAGCCGCTTGCGGAAGTGCGCGGGGTCGGCGTCCTGGCCGGTCGGGCCGCCGGTCAGCTGGAGGGCGTAGACCGGGTCGACCATGGCCCGTGCCGTGACGGTCGAGGACGGCACGCAGGTCGCGGCGTCCTGCGACCACCGCTGGTTGCCGAACGTCTGGTCGTCGGTGTTGCGGTTGGAGCCGTTGGTGTTCTTGCCTTCGTCGGTCAGGCTGTCCGTCTGGGTGGTGACCGGCGCCAGATGGTCCTCCAGCCACGCCGGGTCCTTGCCGTGGATCTTCCCGTCGAACTTCTCGACGTCGTCCACGGAGTAGCCCGAGGCGAGGGCCTTCAGGATGTACGCCTTCTCCTGCGGGGTGGAGGCGTTCGCCATCAGGTGGTCCATGCGGGCCCGGTCGGCGGCCGAGAGGCGGTCCATGGCACGGCCGGAGCGTTCGAGGTCGTTGGCGCTGAGGATCTCGTTCATCTCGGGGTCGCCGTCGGGGTTGCTGGTGTCGGCCAGCGCCAGCCGGTCGGCGGCAGTGAGCCCGTCGGCGTCGAGCTTCCCGGCCCGCGCCTCGGACGCCCACTTGTTCAGGTCCCGGGCCGCTGCGCGGGCGGCGTCGTCGGCGGCGACGGCGGCCTTGAGCAGCAGGTCGACGCCCGCGGAGGCGACGGAGCGGGCCTTCAGCCGGGTGCTCTCCTCGTCGTCGTCCTCGTACCAGTCGTCGAAGAAGCCGTCCTTGCCGCCGAGCGTGGTGCGCGCCTGGCGCAACTTGGACCGCCCGTCGCGGTCCTGGTCCTGCGCGCTCTTGACCGAGTCGGCGAGCTTCAGCAGCGCCTTGGCGCCGCCCTCGAACGCGTCGGACATCTGCTGCGCGTCCCGGGAGGCGGCGGCCACCACATCGGAGGCGAGGACGCTCGTCTTGCCGACCCACACCTCGGGCAGCCCCTTGCGGGCCACCTTGTCGACGCGGTCCCGCACATGGCCGGCGTCGTCGCACTGGCCGCGGTAGCGCTTGGCCAGCGACTCCAGCGTCGCGTGGTCACCGGCCGGCGCGGACACCCCGAGGGCGTCGTCGATCGCGTCGATCAGGTCGTTCTTGCTGTCGGCCGAGGAGATGCGCTTGCACAGGCCGTCGAGCCGCTTGCGGCGGTCGGTGGTGTCCTCCGTCGTCATCGCGCGCCGCCCCTCAGTACGCGGCCAGCGCCGACGGGCGGGTGGCGTGTGCGGGCATGGTGGTGAGGTAGCTGTCACCGGCGGGCACACTGCGGACGGAGGTGTCGACCAGGCCGTCGCTCTCGCCGTACGCCCCCTTGGACAGGCGCACCTTGTCCGCCAGTTCGTGCAGCGCCGACTCGAGCGTCTTGGCCTCCGCCTCCCAGGCGGCGGCGTACGCGTTGAACGCCGCGGCCGAGTCCGGGCCGCCCAGCGCGTCGTTCATGTAGCAGAGTCCGGGTTCGATCGCCTTGCGGATCTTCCCGGTGTCGTCGCCCGCGCCGTCCAGTTCCTTCGCCTGGCCGGACATGCCGGACTTGACCTGGTAGCCGTCCGAAGACGCGCCCATCACGCTCCCCCGTTGCGATTGTTCACGATCGCGGGGGAGGCTAACACGCACCGGCCGTACGCCCGTTCACCCAGCACCCGCCCCGCACAGGGTCGTCACACCATCCACGCGAGGTGCCCTCCGTGGAGCAGAGCAGGAGAAACCCGAGCCATGCCACGCAACACCGACCTCAAGCACCGGATCGTGACCCGGTTCCAGCGCCACCTCGCCAACCCGCTCAACCGGCGCATCCCCTCCCAGACCCTCCTGGAGACCACCGGCCGCAAGTCCGGCCTGCCCCGGCCGACACCGGTGGGCGGACGCCGGGTCGGGGACTCCTTCTGGATCGTCTCGGAGTTCGGCTTCAAGTCCCAGTACGTCCGCAACATCCAGGCCGACCCGCACGTCCGCATCCGCATCCGCGGCCGCTGGCACCACGGCACCGCCCACCTGCTTCCCGAGGACGACGCCGTGGCCCGGCTGCGCGGCCTGCCCCGGTTCAACAGTGCGGCGGTACGGGCGTTCGGCACCGACCTGCTGACGGTGCGGGTGGATCTGACGGACTGAGCCCGCCGCTCACCCCGGCCACACGATCGCCTGCACCTCGCTGTATGCGTGCAGGGCGTAGGAGCCCACGTCGCGGCCGACCCCGCTCTTCTTGAAGCCGCCGAAGGGCGCCTCCATGTTGCGGCCGACCGTGTTGATCCCGACCCCGCCGGCCCGCAGCCGCCGGGCCACCCGGAAGGCGCGGGCCACGTCGCCGGACCAGACGTAGTCGATCAGGCCGTAGTCGGAGTCGTTGGCGAGGGCGACTCCCTCGTCCTCCTCCTCGAACGGGATCACCGTCACGACCGGCCCGAAGATCTCCTCCCGGGCCACCCGCATGTCGTTGGTGCAGTCGGCGAGGAGGGCGGGGGCCACGTAGAACCCTCGCTCCAGGGGAGGGCGTTCACCGCCGACGACCACCGTCGCTCCCTCCTTGCGGCCGAGTTCGACGTACGACTCCACGCGCGCCCGGTGCTCGGCGGAGATGACCGGGCCCACGACGGTGTCCGCCTCCCGCGGATCTCCCACCTTCAACCGACCGGCGTAGACGGCGAGTTGCTCGACCAGCCGGTCGTAGACCCCTCTCTGCGCCAGCACCCGCGTCGGCGCCGTACAGATCTGCCCGCTGTAGAAGGAGAAGGTGGTCCCGATCCCCGCCACCGCGGACCCGAGGTCCGCGTCGTCGAAGACGACCGCCGCTCCCTTCCCGCCCAGCTCCATCAACTGGCGTTTCATGTCCCGCCCGCACACCTCGGCGATGCGCCGGCCGACGACCGTGGAGCCGGTGAAGCTCACCATGTCGACGTCGGGGGACACGACGGCGGCCTCACCGACGTCCGTGGCACGCCCGGAGACCACGTTCACCACACCCGCCGGCGCACCCGCGGCCTCCAGCGCCTGCGCCATCCGGTAGACGGACAGCGGGTCCTGCGGGGCCGGTTTCACGACCACCGTGTTGCCCATGGCGAGGGCCGGGGCGACCTTGCCGGCGGGGTTGGCCCATGGGTTGTTGTAGGAGGTGATGCAGGTGACGACCCCGACGGGCTGCCGTACCGCCAGCGCCCCTGTCACCCCGGCCTTCCCCGCCCCCACTGCCTTAAGGGCGTGGGAGGTACCCCCACCCGCCTCGTTGATCTGCGGCGGAACGGCCCACTCGGCGGGCTCCACGGTGGCGTACCGGCGGAAGCGGGCGGCGGCCACCCCGACCTGCATCGCGCGGGCGGTCCCGGTCGTCGCACCGGTCTCCGCGCGGGCCAGGTCGGCGTACGGTCCCATCCGACCGCGGATGATCTCCGCCGCCCGCGCCAGCACCGCCGCCCGCTCCTCCGGCTCGGTCCGCGACCACGCCCCGAACGCCTCCCGGGCCGCCGCACAGGCCGCCCCCGCCTGCTCCGGCGAGGCCTCCGGGGCCCAGCCGACGGTCTCCTCGGTGGCCGGGTCGGTCACCGGGTAGTACCCGCCGTCCGGCTCGACCCACGCACCCCCGACGAACAGCCGCTGCCCATCGGTCACTTGGTGCTCACCGTCCCGGTGTCCCGCCCGGACCGCAGCACCCTGCCCGGTACCGCCCCGCTCACCACGTCGTCCCGGATCGCCTCGACCCCGTTGACCCACACGGCCCGCACGCCGAGCGCCCGGGAGTCCAGCCGCGGGCTGTCACCCGGCAGGTCGTGCACCAGGGTGGCCTGGCCGGCGTCGATCCGCTCCGGGTCGAACAGCACCAGGTCGGCATGCCAGCCCTCCCGCACCCGCCCCCGCTCGCGCAGCCCGAAGAGCCGCGCCGGGTCGTCGGTCAGCATCTTCACCGCCTGCTCCAGGCCGACCAGCCTGCGGCCGCGCAGGCAGTCCCCGAGGAACCGGGTGGTGTACGGCGCCCCGCACATCCGGTCCAGGTGCGCGCCCGCGTCCGAGCCGCCGAGCAGCACGTCCTCGTGCTGCCAGGTCTCGGCCCGCAGGGTCCAGGAGGCGGGGTCGTTGTCGGTGGGCATGGGCCACAGGACCGTACGGAGATCGTCATGGGCGCAGATCTCCACCAGACAGCTGAAGGGGTCCTGCCCGCGCTCGGCGGCGATGTCCCGGACGACCCGGCCCGTCAGCCCGCGGTTGGCCTCGCTGTAGGTGTCCCCGATGACGTACCGCCCGAAGTTCGCGAGCCGCCGGAAGACGCCCGCCTCCTTCGACTCGGCCCGGCGCAGCATCTCGCTCCTGACCTCCGGATCGCCGAGCCTGGCGATCCGCTCGGGCACGGGCAGACCGAGGACCGGCCCCCACCCCGGGATGAGGTTCAGGGCGCAGAAGGTGCCCAGGGACATGTTCATCGGGGTGAGGATCGGCATGGTGAGCGCCACGACCCGCCCACCGGCCTTCCGCGCCCGCTCACCGGCACTGAGCTGCCGGGGCACCCGCTCGGGCACGGCCGCGTCGATGGTGAGGACGTTCCAGTTCAGCGGCCGTCCCGCCGCCGCGCTCATCTCCACGAACAGATCGATCTCGGCATCGCTGAACTGGTCCAGGCACCCGGCGACGATCGCCTCGATCTGGGTCCCCTCGTGCTCCCCGACGGCCTGGGAGAGCGCCAGCAGTTCGGCCGGCCTCGCGTGCCTCGACGCCACCGGCTGCCCGTCGCCGTCGGAGTGCGTACTGGACTGGGTGGTGGACAGCCCCCAGGCCCCCGCGTCCATGGCCTCGTGGAACAGCCGAAGCATCTGCCGAAGCTGCTCCTCACTCGGCTGCCCGCCGATGGCCTGCGGCCCCATCGCATACCGCCGCAACGCACAATGCCCCACCATGAAGCCCGCGTTGACCGCGATCCGCCCCTCCAGGGCATCCAGATACTCGCCGAAGCTGTGCCAGCTCCAGGGCGCCCCCTCCTCCAGCGCCACCAGCGACATGCCCTCCACCTTGGACATCATCCGCCGGGTGTAGTCGGCGTCCTCGGGACGGGAGGGGTTGAGCGGGGCGAGGGTGAACCCGCAGTTCCCGGCGGCCACGGTCGTCACCCCGTGATTGAGGGAGGGCGTGGCATACGGGTCCCAGAAGAGCTGGGCGTCGTAGTGGGTGTGGGGATCCACGAAGCCGGGGGTGAGGACGAGACCGTGCGCGTCCTCGCTGGTGCGGGATTCCTCGCCGACTTGCCCGACGACGGCGATACGTCCGCCACGTATGCCGACGTCGGCGGTGAACGCAGGCGCTCCCGTCCCGTCGACGACGGTCGCACCCTTGATGACGTGATCAAGCATGGGGCTCCTTCTCAACTCCGGGAACGGTGAGCTGCCCAGGGGCGCGGGGCTGCATCAATATGCGGCTCCGCCGCGTGGGCGCGACAAGCCACAACGCACCCGCACCCCGCAACGGCGCTCACACGGCAGCCCGGAACCGGGACGTCCGATGCACAGGGTCCGTATCGATCTCCGGAATCACGTGCTCCCCGATCAGCCGAATCGTCTGCAACGTCTCCTCCTTCGGCACCCCCACCGGCAACCCGAAGCTCAGCTGATCGGCCCCGGCCTGCTCCCACCGCTTGCACTGCCGCAGCACCTCATCCGGATCCCCGCAAATGAGAAGCTCCTCCTCGACGAGCAGCTCCACGAACTCGGGCGTGTACCGGGGCAGCGTCTCCGGCCACACCGGGAACCCCTCCGGCCGGGGAAACGTGTCGTGGTACCGGAACACCAGCGAGGGCAGATAGTGCAGCCCCCCGTTGACCGCGATCTCGATCGCCTCCGCATGCGTGGGCGCGCAGATGGCGGTGGTCGTCACCATCACGTTGTCGTTGACGAAGTCCCCGACGGGCTCCGCGTTCACGACGGCCGTCTTGTACTGCTCCAGCACCCACTCCATGTCGGAGACCTTCTGGATGCTGAAGCCGAGCACGCCGAGCCCCTTCTTCGCGGCCATGGCGTACGACGGCGGCGACCCGGCCGCGTACCACATCGCCGGATGCGACTTCCCGTACGGCTTCGGGAGCACCTTCCTCGGCGGCAGCTGCCAGTGCTTGCCCTGGAAGCCCGCGTACTCGTCCTGGAGCCACATCTTCGGGAACTCGGCGATGGTCTCCTCCCAGATCTCCTTCGTGTAGTTCATGTCGGTGATGCCGGGCAGGAAGCCGAGGATCTCGTGGCTGCCGGCGCCCCGGCCGCTGCCGAACTCGAAGCGCCCCTCGCTGAGGTGGTCCAGCATGGCGACCTTCTCGGCGACCTTCACGGGGTGGTTGACCTGGGCGAGCGGGTTGAAGATCCCGGAGCCGAGATGGATCCGCTCGGTCGCATGGGCCAGGTACCCCAGAAACACATCGTTGGCGGAGAGGTGCGAGTACTCCTCCAGGAAGTGGTGCTCGGAGGCCCAGGCGTACTTGAAGCCGGACTTGTCCGCCTGGATGACGTACTCGGTCTCCTCCATCAGTGCCTTGTGCTCGGCCAGCGGGTCGGTCTCGGCGCGCTTGCCCACGTATCCCTGTACGAAGAGCCCGAATTCCACGGCGGTTCACCGTCCTCAACGTATCTGACGAGTCGTCAGTTTCTCTCTGTCGGCCGACTGTCGCACCGGCTGACGTGACCGTCAATAGCTGACGGTTCGTCAGCTCGGCTCAGATGACACTGACCCCCGCCAGCCAGCCCCCGTCGATCACGAACGGCTGCCCGGTGATGTACGAGGAGTCCTCCGAGGTCAGGAAGAGGGCCAGCCGGGCCACCTCCTCCGGCTGCCCGACCCGCCCCAGCGGCACGAGCTTGCGGTACAGCTCGTCCAGGGCCCGGCTCATCTCCTCCGGGTCCGCGCCGGGGTCCAGCCGGGCCGGGTTGGACATCGCGGTGTCGATGGCGCCCGGGCAGATGGCGTTGACCCGGATCCGCCTGCTCGCCAGCTCCAGCGCGGCCACCCGGGTCAGCCCGAGCACGGCGTGCTTGGTGGCGGCATAGGTGCCCACGGCCGCCATCCCGGTGAGCGCGGTGTAGGAGGCGGTGTTGACGATGGTCCCGCCGTCCGTCATCTCCGGCACGACGGCCTTCATCCCCAGGAAGCAGCCGACCTGGTTGACCTGCACGACCTGCATGAACTCGTCGAGAGGGGTGTCCACCAGCGCGTTGAAACGCAGGATGCCCGCGTTGTTGACCAGCCCGTCGATACGCCCGTACGCCTGCTTGACGGCGCCGACGGCCTCCCGCCAGCCGTCCTCCGTGCCCACGTCGAGATGGACGTACAGGGCCCCGATCTCCTTGGCCAGGGCCTCCCCCTGGTCGTCCAGCACATCCGCGACGACGATCCGCGCACCCTCCTCCCGGAAGAGCCGCGCCTCCTGCTCGCCCTGTCCGCGCGCCGCCCCGGTGATGACGACGACCCGCCCGTCCAGCTTGCCCATGTCCGCTCCTCAGTCCAGCCGGGGCGCGACCTCGGCCCCGAACGCGCCGATCTGGTCGATGAGTTCGCTGCGGCTCCGGCTGCGGAACCGCACCTGGATCTGGTGCACGCCCATCGCGCGGTACGCCCGCAGCGATGCGGCGATCTCCTCCGGCGCCCCGCTGAGCGTGCGCCGCCCGACGTCCCAGCCGGCCCGCCCGACGTACAGGGGCTCGGTGATGGCGCCGACGGTGAGGGGCGCCTCGATGCCCGCTTCCTCCCGCAGGGCCTTGAGGCGGCCGATCCGGTCGGGCAGCCGGTCCCGTGGATCCCCCTGCGGCAGCCAGCCGTCCCCCTTCAGGGCGGCCCGGCGGACGGCGGCGGGCGAGGAGCCCCCGATCCAGATCGGGACGTGCTCCTGCGCGGGCCGGGGCCGCTGCCCCAGATCGGCGAAGTCGTACAGCTTGCCGTGGTGCTCGGGGAACTCCTCGGGCCCGAGGGCGGACCGCAGCGCGTCGATCGCCTCGTCGAGAACGGCCCCGCGCCGATCGAAGTCCACGTCCAGTACCTCGAACTCCTCGCGCACATGCCCGGCCCCGACCCCGAGGACGAGCCGCCCTCCGGAGAGATGGTCGAGGGTGGCGTACTGCTTGGCGCTGAGCAGGGGATGCCGAAGGCCCACGACGGCCACGTGGCTGAGCAGCCGGACGCGCTCGGTGACGGCGGCGAGGTGGGCGAGGGTGGCGACCGGGTCGTACCAGACGGTGCTCATCGCCGGGGCCAGGCGGCGCGGGATGGCCACGTGGTCGCAGCAGGCCAGGTACGCGAACCCGGCCCGGTCCACGGCCCGGGCGGTCTCGACCAGGTCGGCGGGCCCGGCGGCGGCTTCCCAGCGCTCCGTGTAGAGGGTGCTCTGCGACTGGACGGGCAGCTGGATGCCGTAGGCGAGGCGGCTCACCGGGCCCCCTTCCAGAGCCCGTCCTCCGTGAGCCCCAGCAGCTCGATGGCGTTCCCCCGCACGATCCGCTCCACCACATCCTGCGCCAGATGCCCCATCTGCGCCTCGCCGACCTCGCGGGACTTGGGCCAGGTGGAGTCGGAGTGGGGGTAGTCGGTCTCGTACAGGACATTGCCGACGCCGATGGAGTCGAGGTTCCTGAGCCCGAAGGCGTCGTCGAAGAAGCAGCCGTAGACATGCCCGGCGAACAGCTCGGACGGCGGCCGGTGGACCTTGCCGGCGACCCCGCCCCAGCCCCGGTTCTCCTCCCAGACCACGTCCGCACGCTCCAGGATGTACGGGATCCACCCGATCTGTCCCTCGGCGTACATGATCCGGAGGTTCGGGAAGCGCTCGAACTTCCCGCTCATCAGCCAGTCCACCATCGAGAAGCAGCAGTTGGCGAAGGTGATGGTGGAGCCGACGGCGGGCGGGGCGTCGGCGGAGGTGGAGGGCATCCGGCTGCTGGAGCCGATGTGCATGGCGACGACCGTGCCGGTCTCGTCGCAGGCCGCGAGGAACGGGTCCCAGTCGTCGGTGTGGACGGACGGCAGGCCCAGGTGCGGGGGTATCTCGGAGAAGGCGACGGCCCGGACCCCGCGCGCGGCGTTGCGCCGGACTTCCTGGGCCGCGAGGTGGGCGTCCCACAGCGGGATGAGGGTGAGGGGGATGAGCCGCCCGTGCGCCTTCGGCCCGCACCACTCCTCCACCATCCAGTCGTTGTAGGCGCGGACGCAGAGCAGGGCGAGGTCCCGGTCCCGGGCCTCGGTGAAGGTCTGGCCGCAGAAGCGGGGGAAGGTGGGGAAGCAGAGGGCGGACTGGACGTGGTTGACGTCCATGTCGGCGAGGCGCTGGGGAACGTCGTACGACCCCGCCCTCATCTGGTCGTACGTGATGACCTCGAGCTTGATGTCGTCCCTGCTGTACCCGACGGCGGTGTCGAGCCGGGTGAGGGGCCGGTGCAGGTCCTCGTACACCCACCAGTCGCCGACCGGGCCGCTGTCGCCCGGCTCACCCATGACGGGCTTGAACCGACCGCCCAGGAAGGTCATTTCCTTCAGCGGGGCGCGGACGATCCGTGGCCCGGTGTCCAGGTACTTCTTCGGGAGCCGGTCCTGCCAGACGTGTGCGGGCTCCACCGTGTGGTCGTCGACGGAGATGATCCGGGGGAAGTCGCCGCCCGGAACGTCGCTCGGAAAGTCGCTCTGGGTGTCCATGGCGCTCACCGTAGCGCCGATCTGACGACCCGTCAGCTAGTGGGGTCGGCCGACTGTGTGCGAAGACCGTGTGAGGACCTTGTGTGCTGAGGTGTGCCGGTCTGTGATCGGCGTCTCCCACGGCTGACGCAACCGCCCCGAACAAGGCAAACTGACGGAGTTGTTCGTGATGCCTAGGGGGACGAACGCATGGACGGTGGACCGCGAGTACCTGAGCAGCGGCGTTCCGGCTCCGCGGCCATCGCGGAGCCGGCGGCGTTGCGCTTCAGCGTGCTCGGTCCGGTGCGGGCCTGGCGCGGCGAGGAGACGCTGAACACCGGCTCCCCGCAGCAGCGCGCCCTGCTGGCCGCCCTGCTGCTGCGCGAGGGCCGTACAGCGACGGCGGCCGAGCTCATCGACGCGCTGTGGGGCACGGAGCCGCCGTCCCAGGCGCTGGCGGCGGTACGCACGTACGCGTCCCGGCTGCGCAAGGTGCTGGACCCCGGGGTCCTGGTGAGCGAGTCGGGCGGCTACGCCGTACGTGCGCCGGGCGAGGGCGCGCTGGACCTGGCGGTGGCACAGGATCTGGCGGCGGAGGCGGAGAAGGCGCGCAGTGCCGGGGATCTGTGCCAGGCACGGAAGCTGCTGAAACGCGCCCTTGGACTGTGGGACGGGGAGCCACTGGCGGGCGTACCCGGCCCCTACGCCGACGCACAGCGGGTCCGCCTGGAGGAGTGGCGTCTCCAGCTCCTCGAATCCCGTCTGGACATGGACCTGGAGCAGGGCTGCCACGCGGAGGCGGTCTCGGAGCTGACGGCCCTGACGGCGGCGCACCCGCTCCGTGAGCGCCTGCGCGAACTGCTCATGCTGGCGCTGTACCGGAGCGGGCGGCAGGCCGAGGCCCTCGCGGTGTACGCGGACACCCGCCGCCTGCTGGCGGAGGAGCTGGGCGTGGACCCGCGACCGGGCCTGCGGGAGCTGCAGCAACGCATCCTCCAGGCGGACCCGGCCCTGGCGGAGCCCTCCGCCCCGGCCGCGGAGCCTGCCAAGGTCGCGGTGCGCCCGGCCCAGCTTCCGGCCTCCGTCCCCGACTTCACGGGACGTTCGGCCTTCGTCTCCGAACTGAGCGAGGTGCTGGCGTCGGCGTCCGAGGCGGCGGCCGAGGGCCGGGTGATGGCGGTGTCGGCGCTGGCCGGGATCGGGGGCGTGGGCAAGACGACGCTGGCGGTGCACGTCGCGCACCGGGCGCGCCCGGCCTTCCCGGACGGGCAGCTGTACGTGGACTTGCAGGGGGCCGGGCCGCGCCCGGCGGAACCGGAGACGGTACTCGGCTCGTTCCTGCGCGCGCTGGGCACGGCGGACTCGGCGATCCCGGACTCCCTGGAGGAGCGCGCGGCCCTGTACCGGTCCGTACTGGACGGCCGCCGGGTCCTGGTCCTGCTGGACAACGCGAAGGACGCGGCCCAGGTACGGCCACTGCTGCCCGGCACGGAGGGCTGTGCGGCGCTGGTGACCTCCCGGATCCGGATGGTGGACCTGGCCGGGGCCCACCTGGTGGACCTGGACGTGATGTCGCCGGACGAGGCGCTCGCCCTGTTCACGAAGATCGTGGGCGAGGAGCGGGTGCGGGCGGAACGCGAGGCCGCACTGGACGTCGTGGCCGCCTGCGGCTTCCTTCCCCTGGCGATCCGTATCGCGGCGTCCCGGCTGGCCGCTCGGCGGACGTGGACGGTATCGGTGCTGGCGGCAAAGCTGGCCGACGGTCGGCGCCGGCTGGACGAGCTCCAGGCGGGCGACCTGGCGGTGAAGGCGACCTTCGATCTGGGGTACGGGCAGCTGGAGCCGGCCCAGGCCCGCGCCTTCCGCCTGCTGGGCCTGGCCGACGGCCCGGACATGTCCCTCGCCGCCGCGGCGGCGGTCCTCGACCTTCCGCCGGAGGAGACGGAGGACCTGCTGGAGTCCCTCGTCGACACGTCACTGCTGGAGTCGGCGGCGCCGGGACGCTACCGCTTCCATGACCTGGTACGGCTCTACGCGCGTGCCTGTGCGGAGAGGGACGAGCGGCCGCCCAGTGAGCGGGAGGCCGCCATGTCGCGGTTGCTGGACTTCTATCTGGCCACGGCGGCGGGGGTCTATGCGATCGAGCGGCCGGGGGACCGACTGGTGGATCACCTGGAGAAGACCGGTGTCTCCGGCCTGGTCTTCGCCGACCGCCACGCCGCCCGGGACTGGCTCTACGCCGAGGCGGTACCGCTTCTGGCCTGCGTACGGCAGTCCTCCAGCGGGACTTCGCTGTGGCGCGCCGTCGACCTGCTGTGGGCGGCGGTCGACCTCGCGGAGTCGGGCGCCAACTTCAAGGAGTACGAGGCAGCCGGCACAGCCTTGCGCGACGCCTCCCACGCCGCGTCCGACATACGGGCCGAAGGCCGAGCCATGCTGGTACTGGCCAACGCACGCCACTGGTCAGGGCAGTTCGCCCAGGCGTACGAAGAGGCCCGGCAGGCCCTCGCCCTGTCGGAGGCCGCCGACGATCCGCTGCCATGCTGCTGGGCCGCGAACATCCTCGGAGTCTTCGCGTACTACCAGGGTCGCTACGCCGAGGGCGAGGAGTTCCTGGAGCGTGCCATCGCGGACTTCCGCGCATGCGGCGACCTGTCCGGCGCGGCGGCGGCGCTGTGCAACCTCTCACGTCTGCATCTGCAGACGGGCCGGGCCGACAGCGCGGTTCACCTCGCGCGGCAGGGCACCGAGATGTACGAGGAACTGGGACACTCCCTGAAGGCGGCCAACGGCCACTACGCCCTGGGGCTGGCCCTCGGCAAGAGCGGTCAACTGGCCGATGCCAGTTCGCATCTGGGTCAGGCCCTGCTCGTCTTCCGCGCCAGCAGACAGCGCCTGTGGGAGGGGATGACCCTCTTCCGGCTCGCCGAAGCGGACCTGCTCGCCCAGCGTCCGGCCCAGGCCGCCGCCAACGCCGAGATGGCCCTGACACCGCTCAAGGAAATCGGCGGCGAGTGGCGGCGCGGCAACGTGCTGACCGTACTCGGGAGGGCACTGAACGGGATCGGACACACGGGCAGGGCTCAGGTCTGCTGGCGCGAGGCGCTGGAGATCTACCAACGGCTGAACTCCCCGGAGGCCGCGGAGGTTCAGGCGCTCCTGGCACCGGCCGCCGCGGCCTGACCTGGGCGCTGTCACAGCGTTCATCGATCGTTTATCGCCCCACGGCAGTCTCATGACTGCCGGGCCGTCGTGTCGGGGGGCAGACGGACCAGCCAGTGAGACCGTCTCACTCGCGATCTAGAGTGGGCGACTCCAGCGGCCCATCCGGACACACTCGGGGGAGTGACCGGATGGGCCCGCCACAGCTGTACGCAATCTCCAAGGGGAGCACCTGATGAGCGACATCACCAAGGACGAGCCGGTCGTCAAGCCGGACAACACGCACATCACCGATGCCAAGGCCGGCACCGAGGTCAAGCCGCTCAACACGCACATCACCGACGCCGAGGCCGGCACCGGCGTCAAGCCGCTCAACACCCACATCACCGACGCCAAGGCGGTGGCCGCCGACGGCACGGTGACTCCGGACAACACGCACATCACGTCCGAGCCCGCCTGATCCGGGTACGACGGGGGATATCGGCCGCGGCGGCGCGGAGGGGGAGCCGTCGCGGCCGAGGTGTGTCCGGAGCCTCGCTCACCCCGGTCCCCGCAACTCCCCCTTGACCACCTTGCCACTCGCGTTCCGCGGCAGTTCCGCCACGAACTCCACCGCTCTCGGCACCTTGTAGTTCGCCATCTCGCGGCGCGCCCAGGCGATCAGGTCGTCCCCGGTGAGTACCGAACCCGGGCGGCGGACGACGAACGCCTTGCCGACCTCGCCCAGTCGCGCGTCCGGTACGCCGATCACCGCGACGTCCGCCACATCCGGGTGTACGCCGAGCAGTTGCTCTATCTCCGCCGGGTACGCGTTGAAGCCGCCGGCTATGAACATGTCCTTGATCCGGTCCGTGATGCGCAGGTTGCCGGCCTCGTCCAGCACGCCCACGTCGCCCGTGCTCAGCCAGCCGTCCGGGGAGACCGCCTCGTCCGTGGCCGCCTGGTCCTCGTAGTAGCCGCGCATGACGTTGAAGCCCCGGACCAGTACCTCGCCGGGGGTGCCGGGCGGCACCGGTGTCCCCTCCGCGTCGGCCACCCTCACCTCCGTACCCGGGATCGCCCGGCCGGAGGTGGAAGCGATCACCGACGGGGCGTCGCCGCGGCGGCACATCGTGACCATGCCGCTGGCCTCCGAGAGGCCGTACGCCGTCAGGACCGTCTCCACGCCGAGTTCACCGCGCAGGCGTTCCACCAACCGCAGCGGCACCACCGCCGCGCCCGTCACCACCAGGCGCAGGGAGGACAGGTCGTGGGCATGCCGGGAGGGGTGGTCCAGGAGTGACTGGTGGAGGGTCGGCGGGCCCGGCAGTACCGTCACCCGCTCCGCCGCCACGTTCGCCAGCGCCGTGTCCACGTTGAACACCGGCTGCGGGATCATCGTCGCCCCGCGCATCAGGCAGGCGATCACCCCGGCCTTGTAGCCGAAGGTGTGGAAGAAGGGGTTGACGATCAGGTAGCGGTCCGTGCTGCGCAGGCCCGCCAGATCCGCCCAGATGCCGTACGCCGTCAGGGTCTGCTCATGGGTGATCATCGCGCCCTTGGGGCGGCCCGTCGT
Source organism: Streptomyces cellostaticus (assembly GCF_001513965.1). Taxonomy (GTDB): domain Bacteria; phylum Actinomycetota; class Actinomycetes; order Streptomycetales; family Streptomycetaceae; genus Streptomyces; species Streptomyces cellostaticus. The sequence continues at coordinate 33,311 of NZ_KQ948041.1, forward strand.
CCCCGAGGTGAAGACGATGTCCGACAGGGAGCCGCCGTCCAACTCCGCTCCGTGGCGGAGAACCTCGGACGACTCCACCCCCTCCCCGCCCGCCAGGAAGTCCTTCCAGGTGCGGAAGTCCTGTGGTGCGTCGTCCGCCAGGACCACCACCTGTTCCAGCGCCGGGAGGGCGGGCAGCGGCGTGCGGCGACCGGTGCCGCAGGTGCCGTCGGATGGACCCGCCGCCCGCCGCAGCGACGCCACGTACGACGTGCCCAGGAACGTGCCCGTCACGAACAGCAGCCTCGCCCCGCTGCGGCGCAGTACGTCCGCCGCCTCCGCCCCCTTGAAGCGGGTGTTCAGCGGCACCAGCACCGCCCCCGCCGACACCGCGCCCAGTGCCGCGACGATCCAGTCCAGGGAGTTGGGGGACCAGATCGCCACCCGGTCGCCGGCCCGGACTCCTCTCGCGATGCAGGCCGCCGCCGCACGTTCCACCCGGACGCCCAGTTCCGCGTACGTGATCCGTGTACGGCCCTCGACCACCGCCTCGGTGTCCCCGTACCGCTCGGCCGACCACCGCACCAGACGAGGAATGGTGCCCCAATCGCTCACAGCAGGCCTCCCCCCACCAGTAGCTGACTAACCGTCAGATTAGCTGTAACCTGACGGGCTGTCAGCACAGGGTCATCCGCGCGGAGGGGGACGCACCATGGCAGGACCGGGGCTCAAGGACGCCACCGCCATCGTCGGGATCGGGCAGACCGCCTTCGCCAGACACCTCCCGGAGGACGAGAAGACCCTTGCCTGCCGCGCCGTACTCGCCGCCCTGGACGACGCCGGGATCGCGCCCGGCGAGGTCGACGCCCTCGCCTCCTACACCATGGAGGAGACCGACGAGGTGGAGCTGGCGAAGGCCGTCGGGTTCGGGGATCTGACCTACTTCAGCAAGGTGGGGTACGGGGGTGGGGGGTCCTGTGCCACCGTCGCGCATCTCGCTGCCGCCATCGCCGCGGGGCAGGCCACGGTCGGGGTGGCCTGGCGGTCGCGGAAGCGGGGCAGTGGACCCCGGCCCTGGCGCAACACCGCCGCCCAACTGCCCACCCCGGCCCAGTGGACCCGGCCCTTCGGGCTGCTCCGCCCCGCGGACGAGATAGCCATGCTCACCCGCCGCTACATGCACGAGTACGGCGCCACCCGGGACCACCTCTTCAACGTCGCCCTCGCCTGCCGGAACCGGGCCAACCAGAATCCCGCCGCCGTGATGCACGAACGGCCGCTCACCCGCGAGATGTACATGACCTCGCGATGGATCAGCGAGCCCCTCTGCCTCTTCGACAACTGTCTGGAGACGGACGGGGCCCTCGCCTGCGTGGTCGTCAGCAGGGAGCGCGCCAGGGACTGCCGTCGGACCCCGGTCTACGTCCACTCCGCCGCCCAGGGTCTGCCCGCCCAGCACCACGGCATGGTCAACTACTGGAACGACGACCCGCTCACCGGCCCGGCCTGGACCGCCGCCCGGCATCTGTGGAAGCACGCCGACTTCACGCCCGAGGACGTGGACGTGGCACAGATCTACGACGCCTTCACCGCCCTCGTCCCGCTCTCCCTGGAGGGGTACGGCTTCTGCGGGAGGGGGGAGGGCGGGGCCTTCACCGAGCAAGGTGCCCTGGAGATCGGAGGGCGGCTGCCCGTCAACACCGGCGGAGGCGGACTCTCCGAGGCCTATGTGCACGGCTTCAACCTCCTCAACGAAGGGGTGAGGCAGCTGCGCGGCAGCAGTACCGCGCAGGTTCCCGGGGCCGCCACCTGTCTGGTCACGGCCGGGGAAGGCGTTCCCACCTCCGCTCTCCTCCTCAGGAGCTGACCATGCTGAATCCCGTCATCGACACCGACGGCGCCCCCTTCTGGGAGTACGCCGCCCGCGGCGAGCTGCGCGTCCAGGCCTGTGCCGACTGCGGAGAGGCCCGCTTCCCGCCCCGGCCCTGCTGCCCGCACTGCCAGTCCTTCGCGAGCGAGTGGCGGCCGGTCTCGGGGCGCGGACGCGTCTGGTCGTACGTCGTGCCGCATCCGCCGCTGCTGCCCGACTACGCGGAACAGGCGCCGTACAACGTCGTCGTCGTGGAGCTGGAGGAACTGCCCCGGATACGGCTCGTCGGGAATCTGGTGAGCCGTGCCGGGGCGCCGCTCGGCTCCCTTGATCCGCAGCGGGTCAGGATCGGCGCCCGGGTTCAGGTCGTCTTCTGCGACGGGCTTCCGCAGTGGGTGCTGTCGTGACCACGGTCCGCCTCGCGGCCGACAAGGACACCGGCGTCGCCGTCGTCACCCTGAACCGGCCCGAGCGGCTCAACGCCGTCGACGCGGACATGGCCCGGGAACTCGCCGGGGTGTGGCGTGAATTGCGGTACGACGACTCGGTGCGGGCCGTCGTCCTCACCGGGGCCGGAGAGCGGGCCTTCTGCACCGGCATCGACCGGGACTTCGTCGTGCCGCAGCCCTCGTCGCCGTACATGCAGGACGATCCGCTGCTGACGATCGGGCCGAAAGCGAACGGCCTGTGGAAGCCGGTCGTGGCCGCCGTGGCCGGGATGGCCTGCGGGGGCGCCTTCTATCTGCTCGGGGAGAGCGAGTTCGTCGTCGCCGACGGCACGGCCGCCTTCTTCGATCCGCATACGACGTACGGCATGGTCAGCGCCTACGAGTCCGTGCTCATGGCCGAGCGGATGCCGTACGGCGAGGTCGCGCGGATGATGCTCATGGGGACCGCGGAACGGATCTCCGCGCAACGCGCCCACACCATCGGGCTCGTGTCCGAACTCACCGCACCGGGTGCGGCGTTGGACGCGGCCGTACGCTGCGCCACCGTCGTCGCCGGGTATCCGGCGCAGGGCGTGCAGGGGACCGTGCGGGCGCTGTGGGCGGCCAAGGAGGCGGCGCGTGCGCAGGCGTTCGCGCAGGCGCCGCATCTGATCGCACTCGGGAACCTGCCGGCCGAGCGGCAGGCGGAGTTGTTCGCCGGGAGGCGGCGGGAGTACCGGCTGCGCTAGGGCCTGGGCCTCAGGGCCTGAGCCTCAGGGCCTGACGTCGGCCTGCGGGTCCGCCTGGCAGGGGTCGGCCGACGGCAGGAAGGGGTGGGGGTGGTGTGGTGTGTGGGGCGCCTGTTGCAGGAGCCGCCATACGATCCGCCACCTGGCGGGTACTCGGCGCCGGGGGTAGCGTCAGCCCTGAGACGGCCGCCGTCTGGAGCCCTTCCGTGTACACCGGTACGACGGCCGTCACGCCTTCACGCCGTGCGGGCCGTCCCCGTTCCCTTCTCCGCGTCCAGCGCGTACACGCACCGGTCCTTGCTGCACGCGTACACCACCCCGTCCTTGACGACCGGCGAGCCGGTGATCTCGCCGCCCGTGGCCAGCTTCCATCTGAGCCGGCCGTCGTCGGCCTTCAGGGTGTACAGCAGGTGGTCGGTGGAGCCGAAGTGGATGCGGCCCTCGGCGACCGAGGGGGCTCCGACGACGTCGCCGCCGGCCTGGAAGCGCCACTTGGGGGTGCCGGTGACCGCGTCCAGGGTGTAGAGGCCCTTGCCGCTGCCCACGTGGACGTGTCCGGCCGCCACCAGGACCGGCTCGATGGAGGAGCGGGCCTCGGTGGCGATGCGCCAGCGGTCGCGGCCGTCGGTGGCGTCCAGGGCGTAGACCGTGCCGAGGTAGTCGGCCAGGTAGATGCCGCCGCCGGTGACGGCCGGGCCGGGCGCGAAGGCAGGTGGGCACAGGAACACCGCGGGGGCCTCGAAGTGCCAGCGGACCAGGCCGCTCGCCACGTCGATCGCGAGGACGCGGGTGCCGGCGGACACGTAGACGTAGCCGTCGGGGGCCGGGGTGATGCGGACCGGGACGCCGCCGCAGGAGGCCGCGTCGCCGATGGGGTACGACCAGCGCTCCTCGCCGGTGCGGGCCTCCAGGGCGCGCAGGCGGGCCTCCTGCCAGACGTAGACGGTGCCGTCGTGGACGGCGGGGCCCGACTCGGGGGACTCGAAGTCGGTCTGGCAGCCGCTGATCTCCCACAGCTTCTGGCCGTTCGCGGCCTCCCAGGCCTGGACGCCGCCGCCGCGGGTGCCGGTGACGACCGTGCCGTGGTCCGCCTTCAGGGAGTACACCCAGGAGTCCGTGGACAGCCGCCACAGGTCGGTGCCCTCGCGGGCGTCCAGGGCGAAGAGGGTGGGGCCGTCGGAGGCGTGGATGCGGCCGTCGGCGACCGCCATGGACCAGGCGACGTCCCGCGTCTTGAAGCGGCGGCGGCCGGTGCCCACGTCCAGGGCGTGCACCTCGAAGGAGGTGACGTAGACCAGGTCGCCGTCGACGGACGGGGTGCCCCAGACGTCGTTGGACATGCGGAAGCGCCAGGGGCGCCAGCCGCCGGCCGTCTCCGGGGGCAGGGCCGGTACGGGCGGCACGGCGGGGTCGGCGCCGTTGACGCCGGGGCGGGGGCGGGACCAGCTGGCGACCAGGCCGGCCTCCGGCGGGGGTGCCTTGACGGCGGCGGCGCGGGCGTCGGCGACGCGCGGGCCGGGGCCGATGGGCACCTGGGCGCCGGCCAGCCGGACCGGGCCGGTGTCGGGGGCACCCACCGGGCCGGCCGGTGCGGGGGCCGGGGGGTCGTAGGAGGGCGGCGGGGGCATGGCCGCCCGGCCGGCGCTGCGGGGGCCGGACGAGGCGGGGGCGGGCTTGGCGGCGGGGCGGCCGCCGCGGCGGGCCTCGATGAGGCCGACCGCCTTCTCCGGAAGCCAGGCGGAGGCGGTGCCGCTGTCGTCGGAGCCGGAGCCGAAGAGATGGGGGGCGAGCTGGGCCTGGAGGTCGGCGGGGTTGGGCCGGCCGGTGGCCTCCATCTGCATACAGGACTCGATCAGCGGGCGCAGCTCGTCCGGGAGGCCGGTGAGGTCCGGGCCCTCGCGGAGCAGCATGAAGACGGTCTCGACGGGGTTGGCGCCGTGGAAGGGCGGGTGTCCGGTGGCGGCGAAGACCAGCATCGAACCGAGCGAGAAGACGTCGCTGGCGCCGGTGACGCTGCGGGAGTCCTTGGCCTGCTCGGGGGACATGTAGGCGGGGGTGCCGACGGCGACGTTCGTCATCGTCAAACGGGTGTTCGAGACGCCGGAGGCGATACCGAAGTCGATCACCCGGGGGCCGTCCTCGACCACCAGGACGTTGGACGGCTTCAGGTCGCGGTGGACCAGGCCGGCGCCGTGGATGGACTGGAGGGCCTCGGCCACGCCCGCCGCCAGCCAGCGCACGGCCTGGGCCGGGAGCGGCCCGCAGTCGTTCACTATCTCCTCGAGGGAGGGCGCGGGAACGTAGGCGGTGGCCAGCCAGGGCACGGCGGCGCGCGGGTCGGCGTCGACGACGGCCGCCGTGTAGAAGCCGGAGACCGCGCGGGCCGCCTCCACCTCACGAGTGAAGCGGACACGGAAGAGCTGGTCCTCGGCCAGCTCGGTGCGGACCGTCTTGATCGCCACGCGCCGGCCGGATGCCGAGCGTGCCAGATAGACCAGCCCCATGCCGCCGGCGCCCAGCCGGCCCAGCACCTCGAACGGCCCGATCCGCCGCGGATCGTGCTGTGTCAGCTGATCCACCACTTGCCTGCCACCTCCCCGTACGAGCCGCGCCACCACATATGTACGCGACCGAAGTGCAGCGTCTCACCACCGCACCGCCATGGCGGCACGCACCCCGATTCTTCCTGGCCGGGCGGCTGGTTGCGAACCCGGTGAGAAATCAGGGTGTCTCATGCCGAATAGGTCCGAATACGTCTGAATAGGGTCATTTCATCGCCGCGCTACCGCGATCACCGCTGCAGTACCGCGAACGACGCCCCCTGATTGTCGGTGACGACCGCCACTCGTCCGTACGACGTCTCGAAGGGTGGCGCCTGGACCCGCCCGCCGAGCCGCTGCACGGCCCCGAGGGAGTCGTCGAGGTCCGCGACCCGGAAGTGGGTGACGAAGTGCGGGGGCATCTCGGCCGGGAAGACCTCGGAGACGTCCGCGCGGCCGAAGTCGGGCTCGGCGCCGGCGCCGAACAGGGCCTCGTGGAAGAGGTCGCCGTAGAAGGCGTTGGCGGCGGCGGTGTCGCGGGTGTACAGCTCGGCCCAGACGAAGGTGCCCGGCTCGTGCCAGCGGCCGAACCCGGCGTGGCCGCCCGGCTGCCACAGGCCGAACACCGCGCCCTCGGGGTCGGTGACGAGGGCGGCGGTACCGAGGTCGCCCACCGGGAACGGGGCCATGACCACCTGCCCGCCTGCCGCGGCGATCCGCCGGCACAGGGCCCGGGCGTCCGGAGTGGCAAAGGACACCGTCCAGACGGTGGGCATCCGGCCGTCCATCTTGGGGGCGAGCGAGGCGACGGGCTCGTCGTCCAGCAGGGCCCATACGGAGGAGCCGAGAGCGTCCTCGAAGGTCCACCCGAAAAGTTCACCGTAGAACCGCTTGCCCGCCTCGACGTCGGCGAGCTGGGCGTCAACCCAGCAGGGGACGCCCTCTCCGTACACCGATGCCCTGTTTTCGGCCATGCCGTCAAAGTAACCGCGCCGCGCGCACCCCGCAGACCAGCCACACCACCCCCGATACCCCCGTGCACCCCATTTGCAGTCGGCCGAATCGCGCTCCGATCACCCCTCGGTAAGCTGACGGCATGACAGGACAAGTGCGTACCGTCGACGGCCGCGTGGCCGGCCGGCGTGGGCAGGCGACCCGGCAGAAGCTGCTCGACTGCCTCAGCGAGATGCTCAGCTCCTCCCCCTACCGGGACGTCAAGGTCATCGATGTCGCCCGGAAGGCGGGCACTTCGCCCGCGACCTTCTACCAGTACTTCCCGGACGTCGAGGGCGCCGTCCTGGAGATCGCCGAGCAAATGGCCACCGAGGGCGCCGGGTTGACCGAGCTGCTCGAGGGGCGGTCCTGGGCCGGCAAGTCGGGCTGGCAGACCGCTCAGGAACTCGTGGACGGTTTCCTGGAGTTCTGGCGGAAGAACGACGCCATCCTGCGCGTGGTCGACCTCGGCGCGGCCGAGGGGGACAAACGGTTCTACAAGATCCGCATGAAGATCCTGAACTCGGTGAACAACTCCCTCGTGGACTCCATCGCGGAACTGCAGGCCAAGGGCAGGGTCGACAAGGACGTGAACCCGGCCGCGATCGCGGGCTCGCTGGTCGCGATGCTCGCGGCGGTGGCGTCGCACCAGAAGGGCTTCACGTCCTGGGGCGTCAAGCAGGCCGAACTGAAGCCGAACCTGGCGCTGTTGGTCCACCTGGGCGTGACCGGCAAGAAGCCGACCAAGTAGTACCCGGCCCCTTATTTGCGTCCCAAGTCCTGTCTGGCAGGCGGTGGTTCACATGCGGTGAGCCACCGCCTGCGCCGCTATGCGGGCAGCGGCCGGTCCCGCACCACGTGCTTCATCACCAGCGTCGAGGTCAGCCGCTGCACCCCGGGCAGGGTCGCGAGCCGTTCGTCGTACAGCCGCTGGAAGGCGGCGAGGTCGGCGGTGGCCACCCGCAGCAGGTAGTCGGGCTCGCCGAACAGCCGCTGGGCGTCCAGGACGTGCTCCAGCTCGCCGACCGCCCGCTCGAACTCGGCGACCGTGTCCCGGTCCTCCTGCCGCATGGAGACGAAGACCAGCGCCTCGAAGTTCAGCCCGAGCGAGGCGGGGTCCACCAGCGCCCGGTAACCCTGGATGGCGCCGGAGCGCTCCAGCTCGCGCAGCCGCCGGTGGCAGGGCGAGACACTCAGGCGCACCCGGGCGGCCAGCTCGGTCACGGTCAGCCGCCCGTCCTGCTGTAGCTCGGCAAGGATTTTCCGGTCCATGTCGTCCATGAAGAAGATACTTGCTCAGAATCGGCGATCATGGGCAAATTTCAGGAACACTTTCGGGCCATTCACGCCTAATGTCCCCACTATGGACTCGGGACTGCTCTTCTCCTTCCTCGCCGTGGACCTGCTGCTGGTGTGCGTGCCGGGCGCCGACTGGGCGTATGTCATCGCGACCGCCCTGCGCGGCCGCTCGGTACCGCGCGCGGTGGCGGGCCTGGTCTGCGGGTACGCCCTGCACACGGTGCTGGCGGCGGCGGGCCTGGCGGTGCTCGTGGCGGGCTCGCCCCGGCTGCTGACGGCACTGACGGTGGCGGGCTCCGGATATCTGCTGTGGCTGGGCTGGGGCGTCCTGCGCCGTCCGGCCGTCCCGGAGGCGGGGGACGAGACCCCGGACGCCGACCGCAGGCTGTTCCTCCGAGGCGCCACGATCAGCGGCCTGAACCCCAAGGGCCTGCTGCTCTACCTCTCCGTGCTTCCCCAGTTCCTCACCCTGCGGGGCGCCCGTCTGCCCGTACCCGCGCAGACGGCGGCCATGGGCCTGCTCCACATGGCGTGCTGCGCGGCCGTGTACCTCACCGTCGGCGCCCTCTCCCGCGTCCTGCTGGCGGCCCGCCCGGTGGCGGCCCGCGCGGTCACCCGCACCTCGGGCGCGGCGATGCTCGGAATCGGCGCGTTCTTGCTGGTGGAGCGCCTGGCGACGCTGTAGCCAGGCGGGCAATCCTTGCCTGGCCCGCGCACGTATCACCAGGTGAGCCACGAAAGGAGCCCGTCATGACGCTTCTCAAGCGTGCCGCGCTCGCCGTCGCCTCCGCCGCGCTGGTGGCCGGCACCGCGGGCCTGGCCGCCGCCCCCGCCTTCGCAGGCGGCGGCCAGCCGAACCAGTCCTGCGAGGACCAGCCCTCCCGCCCCGGCCAGGCCGAGGCCGCGCCCGGCTCCGCCTTCAACCCCGACGGCACGGCCGGCACCCACTACGCGGGCGAACAGCCCCAGAACTCCAACAACTCACACTCGGTCTCGCAGTACGACGTGGCCTGCGCCCAGGTCTCGATGCACTGACCGGGGACTGACCGAGCGAGGAACCCAGGGCCTGACAAGTGGCGTACGGCGGCCAGGAGGCGAGCAGCACCTTTCAGGCCGCCGCCCGCTCCTTCCCTCCGGCAGCCGGGCGGGCAAGGCAGGCCCACCGTTCCGCGGGGGCTCTGCATTCGGTCGTCTTTTCGAGGCCGTAGGGCCTTCCGCTTACGCAACCGCGCCGACCCTCGCGCAGTCCTCCTCTCCTCCCCCGGCACGGGGGCGATATTCCGGCCGATGGCGTTTTCCGGCCAACTGGTCCGGCCCCCTGGGAAAACCGGCTCCACAAAGATCCCATTCGGCACTTACGGTCAACGACCGCGACCCAAACACCTGGTCGATTCACGACCGTTTCATGCCGAGCAGGAAGAGCCCCCCATGCTGAAGTCCCTGTCGAAGCTGCGCGCAAGCGCCGCTGCCACCGCCGCCCTCGCCGCCGTCGCCGTGGCGGCTCCGCAGGCCATGGCAGCGGAGAAGCCCGCGGCGGCCGCGGTCGCCAACGTGTGCGGAGCCGGATACCACCAGACCGATGCCTGGGCACTGCACACGCCCACGGATCGCGACAAGACGGTGGCGACGCTGTACGCCTACGAGAACGGCGACAAGGGCTGCGCGATCCTCGGCAACAACCAGGGCTCCAAGCAGTACATGTCCCTGAGCCTGTGCAAGTCGGACGGGACCCACTGCGACACGGACTCCGGCATGTTCAGCGAGTACGCCGGGCCGGTGCACGTCGCGGACAAGTTCTGCGCGACCGTGTCCGTGAAGATGGGGCAGAGCTCCAGCAGCCTCTACCTCGAGGTCAAGAACAACCCCCACCTGTTCCTCTGCGACTGAGCGCCCTCACGGCTACCGGCGCGTGAGCCGGAAGAGCCGGATCTCCCGTGTCACCCGCGCCTGATAGGTGGCGTACGGCGGCCAGAAGGCGAGCAGTGCCTTCCAGGCCGCCGCCCGTTCCTCCTCCTCCAGCAGCCGGGCCGTGACGGGGATGTCCCGGCCCTTCCAGCTGATCGAGGCGTCCGGGTGGGCGAGCAGGTTGTGGGTCCAGGCAGGGTGGTCGGTGCGCCCGAAGTTGGAGCCGACGAGGATCCAGCCGCGCCCGCCCTCCTCGGGCATGCAGGCGAGCGGGGTGCGGCGGGCCAGCCCGCTCCGCGCCCCCGTGGACGTGAGGATCACGCCGGGCAGCATCTGTGCGCTGAGCAGCACTTTCCCGCGGGTGAGCCGATGGACGGCCCGGTCCAGCGCGGGGATCACATGGGGCGCCGCCTTCGCGAAGCCCCGCGTCGACGACAGCCTCTGCACCCACCTGACGCCGATCACACGGTCACCTCGTTCCCCTCGAAGAGCCGAGCCGCGTCGGCGGCATGCGCCCGCAGCCGGTGCACGGGCCCGAACAGCAGCTCGTCGCCCGAGGCCCGCTTGAAATACAGGTGGGCTTCGTGCTCCCAGGTAAACCCGATGCCCCCGTGGAGCTGGATCCCTTCGGCGGCCGCGACCCGCAGCGCCTCCAGCGCCTGGGCGAGGGCGAGCCCGCCCACAAGCTCCCCGTGAGCGGTGGCCCAGGCGGCGTAGCAGGCGGCGGACCGCGCCGCCTGCACCTGCACATACACATCGGCGAGCCGGTGCTTCACCGCCTGGAAGGACCCGATGGCCCGCCCGAACTGCTCCCGCTGCTTCACGTACTCGACGGTCTTCTCCAGTGCCCGGCCGGCAGCCCCGACCGCCTCGGCGGCGAGCACGGCGGCGGCGGTGTCCCCGAGTGCGGCGAGGGCGGGAAGCACGTCCGCGTCGGGGGTTCCGAGCAACTCGGCTGCCACGTCCCGCAGTTGGACTCTCCCCTGCGGCCGGGTGGCGTCCAGCGCGGTCTGCCGGGCCCGTACGACCCCCTCGGCGTCCCCCGCGACCAGGAACAGCAGCGTCCGGGACCGGGCGAAGCCGCCGGTGTGCGCGGCGACGACCAGCAGCCCTGCGCTGTGCCCGTCCAGCACCTGGTCGACCTGCCCGTACAGCCGCCATCCCGCCGCGGTGTGCCGGGCCTGCACGCCGCCCGCCCGGCCGCCGCCGGCGGAGAACCCGCTGTTGCCGCCGGTCAGGGCGAGGGCGGCGGCGAGGGCGGGGCCGGGGACGGCAAGGGTGGCGGTGCGGGTTCCGGCGGCGAGGCGGGGCAGCAGCTCGGCACGCTGGGCCTCGGTACCGAGGGCGAGGATCAGCGGGGCCGCGAGGACGGAGGTGGCCGTCAGCGGGGAGGGGGCGAGGGCGCGCCCCGTCTCCTCGCAGGCGAGGGCGAGTTCGGTGACCGAGCAGCCGACGCCGCCGTAGGACTCGGGGAGCGCCAGTCCCGGCAGGCCGAGCTGGTCGGCGAGGGCGGACCACAGGGCGGGGTCGTACCCGGCCGGGCTGTCGACGGCGGCCCGCAGCTCCTCGGCGCCACAGCGTTTGTGCAGCAGCTCGCGCAGGGTGCGGCGGATCTCGTCCTGCTCGGCGGTGAGGCGCGTGTCCATGGCTCTTCCCTCCCGATCTGACGGTCCGTCATATTAGGAGGGCCGGAACGATATGCACAGGGGCAGGAGGCCTCTCATGAATCCCGGGAGCCGGAAAGTCGCCGTGGTCGGCGTGGCCCTCTCCAACTGCGGCCGCGTGGACGACGTGACCCCGTACGCCCTGCACGCCCAGGCGGCCCGCCGCGCCCTCGCGGACGCGGGTCTGGACCGTGCCCTGGTGGACGGCTTCGCCTCGGCGGGCCTCGGCACGCTGGCCCCGGTGGAGGTGGCCGAGTACCTGGGCCTGCGCCCCACCTGGGTGGACTCCACCTCCGTGGGCGGCTCGACCTGGGAGGTCATGGCGGCGCACGCGGCGGACGCGATAGCGGCGGGCCACGCGAACGCCGTCCTGCTGGTCTACGGCTCGACGGCGCGCGCGGACATCAGGGCGGGCCGCAGGACGGGGAACCTGTCCTTCGGCGCGCGCGGGCCGCTCCAGTTCGAGGTCCCCTACGGCCACACCCTGATCGCCAAGTACGCGATGGCCGCCCGCCGCCACATGATCGAACACGGCACGACGATCGAGCAGTTGGCGGAGGTGGCCGTGCAGGCCAGGGCCAACGCGGCCCTCAACCCCGAGGCGATGTTCCGCGAGCCGATCACGGTGGACGACGTCCTGTCCGGCCCCATGATCGCCGACCCCTTCACCAAGCTGCACTGCTGTCTGCGCTCGGACGGCGGCGCGGCGGTCCTGCTGGCGGCGGAGGAGTACGTACGGGACTGCCGTACGGCCCCCGTCTGGATCCTCGGCACCGGCGAGCACGTCTCCCACGCGGCGATGTCCGAGTGGGAGGACTTCACGGTCTCCCCGGCGGCGGTCAGCGGCCGGCTCGCCTTCGAACGGTCCGGGGTGCGCCCGGCCGAGGTCGACTTCGCGGAGATCTACGACGCCTTCACCTACATGACCCTGGTGACCCTGGAGGACCTGGGCTTCTGCGGGAAGGGCGAGGGCGGCGCGTTCGTGGAGAAGGGCCGGCTGCTGGTGCGGGGCGGTGACCTGCCGGTGAACACGGACGGCGGCGGGCTGTCTGCCCAACATCCCGGCATGCGGGGGCTGTTCCTGCTGGTCGAGGCGGTGCGACAGCTGCGCGGAGAGGCCGGGGACCGGCAGGTACGGCGGCGCGACGGAGACCTGCCACGCCTCGGGGTCGCCTCGGGGACCGGGGGGTGGTTCTGCTCGTCGGGGACCGTGATCCTCGGCCGCTGACCGGCCGGTCCTCCGGAACTTACCCCGCTCCCCGGGCTCCCCGGGCTTCGCGGGCTTCGCGGGCTTCGCGGAAACGAACGCCTCGATTGTGTCCCGCTTGTGTAAGGGATCTGGAGGAACTTCTCGGTCGAGCGAGACGTCCGCCGGAGGCGGATCATGCCCCTTTAGGCTTCCTCTTGATCGAACACGTCTCTGAAATCCGAAAGAGGTAAGCCATGCATGCCTTCGGGCGACTTGCGGCAGCAACGGTGTCCGCTGCTGTGCTCTTCGGCGGTCTGGTGGCCATCGCTCCCGCCGCTTCCGCCCTGCCCGCTGCCTGCGCCAAGGACGACACCTTCCCCATACCCCTGAAGGAGACGACCACGGCAAGCGTGAATCTCCGTAAGAACCCGGGGACCGGCTCCGCCTCCCTGGGCCTCCTGGCCAAGGGCACGAAGTTCAGCGGCCGCTGCCTCGCCGCCAAGGGCGGGACGAACTGGACCTACGGCAAGGTGCTGTCCGGGGCCAACAAGGGCAGGTGGGGCTGGGTCATGTGGGAGTACCTGCGCGACTAGGACTCCGCTTCCGGATCACCTTGCAGCCGCCGGGGCGATACTCGCCCCATGGCACACATGGATCTCCACGACATGCTGCGTTCGCTGCGGGTCTGGGCGCCCGAGGTGACCGAGCTGCGTCCCTTCGACCCGGACACCGCCCCGCCGACGCCCCTGCTGCTGTTCACGAGCTGGTTCGCGGAGGCGGTGGAGGCGGGGCAGCCGGAGCCGCACACGATGTCGCTCGCGACGACGGACGACGAGGGCAGGCCGGACGTGCGGATCGTGATGCTGCACGGTGCCGACGCGGAGGGCTGGTCGTTCGCGACGCACGCCACGAGCCGCAAGGGCCGGGCGCTGAACGCCCACCCGTACGCGGCCCTGGCCTTCTACTGGCCGGCACTGGGGCGCCAGGTGCGGGTGCGGGGGCCGGTGACCTCCGCGCCTTCCGAGGAGAGCCAGGCGGACCTGCACGCCCGCTCGACAGGGGCGCTGGCGGCGGCGCTCACCGGACGGCAGAGCGAGGAGCTGTCCTCGCTGGAGGAGTTGAGGCAGGCCTCGGAGGCGGCCTGGGCGAGGGCCCGGGAGAACCCGGCCGAGCCCTCGCCCACGTGGACGCTGTACCGGCTGCGGCCGGAGGTGGTGGAGTTCTTCCAGGGTGACGCCGAGCGGCGGCACGTACGACTGGAGTACCGGCGCAACGCGTTCGGCTGGCACCGCCAGCTGCTGTGGCCGTGACCTCCGCCGCTCAGTCCCCGAACTCCCACACCGCGAAGTCCGCCACGCCCCGGTAGCCGATCCGCTGGTAGAGCCCGTTGCTCGTGGGATTGGCGAGGTCGGTGAAGAGGAGGACCTCGGCCGTCCCGGAGTCCAGGGCGGCTCGGCTGACCTCTGCGGTCGCCGCGCCCGCGTAGCCGTGGCCGCGCAGATGTGCCGGGGTGTACACCGGGGCCACCCGTACCTGGCCGGCCGTCTCCGGGGTCGCCCCGGCCATGGAGACGGGGGTGCCGTCGGGTGTCTCCCAGAGGGTGATGCCGCCGTGGCCGATGCGGGCGTCGGCCCACCCGCCCGGGTCCTGGTTCACGGGCTCCCCGACCTCGGCCATGAACGCGCCGTACCAGCGCACCAGCAGGTCCCGGTCGGCCGGCCCGGCGACCCGTGCCCGGCCTTCGGGTACCGGCTGCGGGACGCTCAACTCCGCGAGTCGGTACAGTCGTTGACGCTTGTGGATCCGGCCCGCGGTGCCGGTGCGCCGCTGCCAGGCCGCCGCGAAGGAGGCCGCCGTGTCCCGTTCGGCGGTGACACCGGTGACCGGGCGGCCGAGGTCCGCCAGCCGGGCCGCCAGCCCTTCGGCCTCCTGCGGGCCGAGCGGGGTGGGATGGACCGGGAAGGGCGGGGTGTGCAGGAGCGTCGCCCGGACCGTGCCACTCTCGTCCTCCAGCGTCCCGAAGAGCGGCGCCTGGTCGCTGTACAGGTGCAGCCCGCGCTTGCGCAGTGCCTGCGTCACCGTCAGCTGCACGGTGTGCAGGTCCGGCCGGGAGCCGAGGAAGTCCCCGGCGCGGGCGAGGAACTCGTCCAGGTCGTGGGTCAGATGCCAGGCGTCTGGATGCATGCCGTCATGATTCCGGTCAGCCGCCCGGCCTGAACACCGGTTTTCCCTCCCGGAAGGCCACCCGCAGGGGCATCCCGGCCGCCAGGTCCCCCGCCCCGCACTCCACCAGCTCCGTCATCATCCGCGGCCCCTCGGCCAGGTCCACCACCGCGGCCACGTACGGGGTGCGGTCGGCGAAGGGCGGGAGGTCGTTGCGGTGGACCGTGGACCAGGTGTAGAGGGTCGCCCGGCCGCTCGCCTCCTCCCAGCTCACCTCCTCGCTCCAGCAGTGCGGGCAGAACTCGCGGGGGTAGTGGTGGGCCCGGCCGCAGGCCCCGCAGCGGCGGATCAGGAGTGTTCCTTCGGCCGCCGCGTCCCAGTACGTCCTCGTGAACGCGTCCACCTCGGGCACGTCGAAGCGGGCGCTCATCAGAACCACCCCACCGCCGCGTCCACCGACCACGTCTGCCACGCCATCCCGAAGAAGCCGGCCAGCGAGATCAGCGCCATCATCGAGTTCTGCCCCTGTTCCGCCCAGTCGTGGATCATCAGGACGAAGTAGAGGGCGTTCAGGACCAGGCCGCCCAGCAGGGCCACCGGGGTCAGGAAGCCGAGGACCAGGCCGAGTCCCAGGGCGAGTTCGGCGTAGGCCACGATGTACGCCATCAGTTTCGGCCGCGGTTTCACCACCGTCTCGAAGCCCGCCCGCACCGGGGCCCAGCGGTGTTTCGCCGCCACGTCCGCCGCCCAGGCGATGCCCGCCCCGCGCTGGAACCAGGCCTTCTTGTCCTTGTGCCGCCAGCTCTCCAGCCACCACAGGCCGAGGCCTATGCGCAGCACCGCGAGCCACTCCGCACCGTCGAGCCAGATCGCGTCCATGACATCTGACGATACGTCAGATGCGCCGTAAAACCCACAGCGAAGCCCGCCTGTGCGTCCCCTGCCGAGGTCTGCGGGTTGCCGCAGGGGCGGCGGGAAGTAGCGCGCCGTGCCATCACAACCAGGACGCCTACGTCACCGATCCCACTCACTCCTCCTACAGGCGTGATCAATCCGCAACCAATTCCGGTCTTGACCGAGACCCATCAACCGGGTGCGTGATTACGCTCGCGCTCATGGCTGACCACCGTCCCCCCTCCGTGCACCTCTCCCCGACCCCCGCCGACCGCCCCGTCTACGTCATAGGCGCCGGTCCCGGCGGGCTCGCCGCCGCATACGCGCTGCGCGCGCGGGGCATACGGGCCGTGGTCCTGGAGAAGGCCGACCAGGTGGGCGCCTCCTGGCGGCGCCACTACGACCGGCTCCACCTGCACACCACCCGCCGGCTGTCCGCCCTGCCGGGGCTCGCGATACCGCGGAGGTTCGGGCGCTGGGTGTCCCGCGACAACGTGGTGCGCTACCTGGAGAAGTACACCGAGCACCACGAGCTGGAGATCGTCACCGGGGTCGAGGTGTTCCGGATCGATCGCTCCCCCGACGGCACCGGCTGGGTACTGCACGCCACTGGAGGCCGCGAACTGACCGGCAGCGCGGTCGTCGTCGCCACCGGCTACAATCACACGCCGCACGTCCCCGACTGGCCGGGCCGCGAAACGTACACCAGCGAGTTCCTGCACGCCTCTGAGTACCGCAACGCGAAGCCGTACGCCGGCCGCGACGTCCTCGTCGTCGGCGTCGGCAACACCGGCGCCGAGATCGCCGTCGACCTGGTGGAGGGCGGCGCCTCCCGAGTGCGGCTGGCCGTGCGCACCGCCCCGCACATCGCGCGTCGCACGGCCTGCGGCTGGGCTGCCCAGTACACAGGTGTGCTGGTACGACGGCTGCCGGTCGGCCTCGTCGACCGGCTGGCGAAGCTGATGGCCAGGCTGAGCGTTCCGGATCTCTCCGGCCACGGCCTGCCCCGCCCCGACACCGGCCTCTACAGCCGGGTCAACGAAGGGTCGATCCCGGTGCAGGACGTCGGCATCATCGACGCCGTCCGTAGGGGCCGGGTCGAAATCGTGGCCGCCATCGAGGGCTTCGAGGACGACAAGGTCCTCCTCGCCGACGGCAGCCGCGTCGGACCGGATGCCACCATCGCGGCCACCGGCTACGTCCGCGCCCTGGAAGACCTCGTAGGCCACCTCGGCGTGCTCGACGCGCACGGCAAGCCAGTCGTCCACGGCGCCCGCACCCCGGCCCACGCGCCAGGCCTCTACTTCCAGGGTTACACCAACCCGCTCAGCGGCATGTTCCGCGAACTAGCCATCGACGCACGCAAAATCGCGAGGGTCATCGCCCAAAACGCTGGCATAGGGCTGTCTCGGCTGCCGGGGTGACGGCCTCACGTCATCCGGCCGTGGGCCAGGCGCGGTACCTGCGCAGGCCGCGGTGGAGGGTTCCGGGTCGGACAGTTCCGTGATGCGCCGGTGCAGAACGGCACCGGCGCCGTACATCTTTGGTCCGCCCACTGACAGCGCGACGCCCTAAGATCTGCGCCACATGGGTGACCCCGGCGGTACGCCACATACCCCGGGGCCTGGCCAGCCACGGAGGGACTGACATGTCCAAGCTTATGCGACGCCCCAACACCGCTACGGTCGGGAGCGAGATCATCGCACTCGGCTACAAACGCTGTTCCAGCGAAGAACAGTTGAAGGGGTACGGACTCGAAGTCCAGGACGACGAGCTTCACGCCTGGGAGGCCGAGAGCCTGCAACACACGCTCCTGGAGGTCTTCTCGGACGAAGGGGTCGGCGGCTCCCTGGATCACCGGCCGGGCATGCTTCGTCTGGAGGCGCGAGCGTGGGAAGGCGAGGCCAACCGCATCGTCGTCCCCAAGGTGGACCGCGTTGGGCGCACCGCCCGAGCCGCCTTCAACTGGGCCTGGCGCATGCAGGATATCGGCATCCATTTCATCGCCATCCAGGAACGGATCGACACCAGCACGGAGCTGGGCTGGACGATGTTCCAGCAGTACGTGTTCTTTTCTGAGATGGAGTGGAACCGCATCCGTCAGCGCACCCTGGACGGGCGGAACAAGAAGATCGAATACGGAGGTTGGCCGGCCGGGCCCGCGCCGTACAGGTACAGGATCGAGGGCAAGGGACAGAAGGGCTCGTTCCTCGTTGTCAACGAGGACGAGGCTCGCGTCATCCACAAGGCCGTCTCCCTCCTCATCGACGACAAGAAGAGTTTCGAGGAGGCTGCTGACGAGCTTAATCGACTGGAGATGTACACGCGCAGCGGCAAGCCCTGGACATGCACGAATCTCTATCAGCGGGTGCACTCCGAGACCTTCGACGGTTACACCACGTACCGCAAGACCAACCGCGGTTGCCGCAAGAAGGCCACCAAGCTCTACGAGGACGGCACGCCCGTCCATGGCGAACCCGTACGTATTGCTGTACCGCAGATCCTCACGGCCCACCGAAACGTGGAGCTGAAGGCCGCGCTCAAGAAGCGGTCCCTGGAGAAGCCACAGAGCGCCGCCCGCACCTACTCACTCAGCGGCCATATCCTCAGCGGCTGCGGAAAGACCTACGTTGGCGGTGGCCGCACGGAACACCGCAGTTACTACTGCCAGGGCCAGCGGCCCGAAGTCGTCATGGAGGACGGCAAGGCAGTGAAGAAGCCGGGGTGCGACTGCACGAATCTGGACGCTGCTGAAGCCGAAAAGGACGTTTGGAACAAGGTGGCGGAACTGGTCCGTGACGAGGATCGCTTGAAAGCCCTGGCAAGCCGGTGGGTCAACACCCTTCCGGGTGACCGGGACAAATATGCCGAGCGGGAGAATAGCCTTACGGCGAGTATCGAAAAGCAGAAGAAGCTGATCGAGGACGCTGTGCCGGAGTACATCAAGGCCGGGATGGAGCCAGCCGTGGCCGTGGCAGCGGCGAAGAAGCTTCAGGAAGAAGTGGACGGCTGGGAGAAGCAGCTGAAGGAAGTGCGGGACTGGTTGGCTGGTTACGACAAGGCGCAGCAGCGAGCCAACGCAATCGTTGCCCTTGCCCGCTCCTCCAAGAGGCGGCTGGCGAACCTGAGCGAGTCCGAGAAGGCCGGGATCTTCGATATGTTCCGGATCGTTGTCCTCCCCGACACACACCGTTTCGTCAAGCGGTCCGGGGCTCCGTGCAAGGTCATCGCCTGGCACCACGAGAGCGGCACTCTCGTGCCGCCGGACGTGACCGAAGCTCAGTGGGGGAGGGCGTGTGAGGTCATCGCCCAGTTCCACGGCCCGAGGCACTTTTCGATGACGAAGCTGGATCTGCGAGTGGCCCTGAATGGGATGCTGCACAGGCTTCGCCACGGCGTGGAGTGGTCACAGTTGGAGAGCTGGGGCAACCCGGAAGCCCTTCGGCAGCGTCAGGGGACCTGGTTCCGCAGCGGAGCTTGGCAGGCGCTCATGGAGCATCTGAGCACCTGCGGGCAGGGAACCAGGGTCTACCAGCACCCGGCCATTCCAACGCTGCATGTGGTGGGAGAGGTCCGTACCGGCGTCCTGGCCCTGTTGGGTGCTACCGAGGCCGACGTCACGGAACTCTCGGATGACGGGTCAGGCTTCCACGACCGGGGCGGCGACGCTCAGCAGAGCGGTGGCTGCGGCCCAGCGTCGGATGGCAGCGGGATTTTCCGGGAGCTGGCGATCGACGCGGAGAAGATCGCCAAGGCGGTGGCCAGGAGACTGGCTTAGCCGTACACAACTTTGCCGTCCCGACCCGTTCCTGACATTGCGTCAGTTCAGTAATCTGACAGTGCGTCAGTTACTTGGCAGTCATGACAGGAGCGGGCGGACGATGCTTGGATCAACCCACGGCACCCTCACCACCGACTCCCGCCGGGCCCGGATCATCGCCTGCGGTGAGCAGCGGCCCGGACCCGCCGTCCACGGCCGGGCCGACCCCCTGGACGGCGGGGACGACGGGGCCGGCCTCGATGTCAGCGGGCGGCCGCTGTACGCGGACGTACCGGATCTGGCGCGGTTCTTCCGGCCCCAGTCGGTCGCCGTGATCGGCGCCTCGGACGCCGAGGGGCGGCCGAACACCGGGATCACCCGACAGCTGCTCACCTGGGCCGAGCGGGTGGGGGCGCGGGTGCACCCGGTGCATCCGGCCCGGCCGTCCGTGTTCGGCGTCGCCTGCTGCGCCTCGGTCGCCGACCTGCCCGAACAGGTCGACCTGGCCGTGCTGCTGGTGGCGGACCCGCTGCCGGTGATCGAGGAACTCGCCGAGACGAAGGTGAAGTTCGCCGTGGCCTTCGCCTCCGGGTTCGCGGAGACCGGGGCGCAGGGGGCCGAGGCACAGGAGCGGCTCGCCGAGGCCGTACGGCGGTCGGGGCTGCGGCTGCTCGGGCCGAACACCAACCTGAACGCCTTCGAACGCTTCCGGGACGACCTGGAAGGGCCCGCCATCGCCCTCATCACCCAGTCCGGACACCAGGGTCGCCCCCTCTTCGCTCTCCAGGAACTGGGCATCAGACTCTCCCACTGGGCGCCGACCGGCAACGAGGCCGACCTGGAGACCTCCGACTTCATCTCCTACTTCGCCGAGCAGCCCGAGGTCGGCGCCATCGCCGCGTACGTCGAGGGCCTGAAGGACGGCCGCGCCTTCCTGCTGGCCGCCGACCGCGCCGCCCGCCGCAAGGTGCCGGTGGTCGCGGTGAAGGTGGGCCGCACCGAGGCGGGAGCCCGTACGGCCGCCACCCACACCGGCAAGCTCACCGGCGCCGACGACGTGGTGGACGCGGCCATGCGGCAGTACGGGGTCGTCCGCGTCGACGGCCTGGACGAACTCCAGGACACGGCTGCCCTGTTGGCGCGGGCGCGGGCCCCGCGGGCCGAGGGCGTCGTCGTCTACTCCATCTCCGGCGGCACGGGCGCCCATGTCGCCGACCTCGCCGCCGGACTGGGGCTGCGACTGCCGACGCTGTCGCCGGACAGGCAGGCCGAGCTGCACCAGTGGATCCCGGAGTACCTGAGCGCGGCCAACCCGGTGGACAACGGCGGGCATCCGGTCGGCGACGAACGCGGCCGGAAGATCATCGACGCGATCCTCGCCGACCCGGAGGTCGGGGTGCTGATCTGCCCGGTCACCGGCCCCTTCCCCCCGCTCAGCGACAAGCTCGTACGCGACCTGGTCGAGGCGGCGGAGGCGACGGGCAAGCTGGTGTGCGTGGTGTGGGGGTCGCCGGTCGGCACCGAGCCGGCGTACCGGGAAGTCCTGCTCGGCTCCTCCCGCGTGGCCACCTTCCGCACCGTCGGCAACTGCCTCAGGGCCGTCGGCGCCTGGCTCGACCACCACCGCTTCGTGAGCGACTACCGCTCCCCCTTCGACGAGGCCCCGCGCACCCCTTCCCCCTCCTTCCGCAAGGCCGAGGCCCTGATGCGGCCCGGTCAGCAGCTCAGCGAACACGCGGCCAAGCAACTGCTGCGCGCCTACGGCATCCGGGTACCGCGCGAGCAGCTGGTCACCAGCGCGGCGGCGGCCGTACGGGCGGCCGGGCAGGTCGGCTATCCGGTGGTGATGAAGGCGTCCGGCGCGCAGATCGCCCACAAGACGGAACTGGGTCTGGTGAAGATCGGTCTCACCTCGGCCAGCCAGGTCCGGGACGCCTACCGCGAGCTGACCGACATCGCCCGCTACGAGGGCGTCTGCCTGGACGGCGTGCTGGTGTGCCAGATGGTCGAGCAGGGCGTCGAGATGGTCGTCGGCATGACGCACGACGACCTCTTCGGGCCGACGGTGACCGTCGGGCTCGGCGGAGTCCTGGTGGAAGTGCTGCACGACGCCGCCGTACGGGTGCCGCCGTTCGGCGAGGAGCAGGCCCGCGACATGCTCGCCGAACTGCGCGGCCGGGCCCTGCTGGACGGCGTCCGGGGCCGCCCCCCGGCCGACCTCGACGCCCTCGTGGAGGTGGTCCTGCGCGTCCAGCGCATTGCGCTCGAACTGGGCGGCCACCTGGCCGAGTTGGACATCAACCCACTGATGGTGCTGCCCCGCGGCCAGGGCGCGGTGGCACTGGACGCGCTGGTGGTGTGCCGATGAGCGAGCCGGTACGGCAAGAGGTCCGCGACCACGTCTCGTACGTCACCCTGGACCGCCCCGAGGCCCTCAACGCCCTGACACCCGCGCTGCGGGACCGCCTGATCGGACTGCTGGAGGAGGCGTCGGCGTCCCCGGACATACGGGCTGTCGTCCTCACCGGCACCGGACGCGGCTTCTGCGCGGGCGCTGATCTGCGGGGCGGGGCGGGGGGCGGGGAGCGCATCCCGGGTGACGTGTCCCGCACCCTGCGCCTCGGCGCCCAGCGGCTCGTCCGCGCCGTGCTGGACTGCGAGAAGCCGGTGATCGCCGCCGTGAACGGCACGGCGGCCGGCCTCGGCGCGCACCTCGCGCTCGCCTGCGACCTCGTCCTGGCCGCCGAGTCGGCCCGTTTCATCGAGGTGTTCGTACGGCGCGGCCTCGTACCGGACGGCGGCGGGGCGTACCTGCTCCCCCGGCTGATCGGCCCGCACCGCACCAAGGAGCTGATGTTCTTCGGGGACGCGGTCCCGGCGGCGGACGCGGAGCGGATGGGCCTGGTCAACCGAGTCGTTGCGGACGGGGACCTGGAGAAGACGGCACGGGAGTGGGCGACCCGCCTGGCCACCGGACCGACGCGCACCCTGGCCCTGACCAAGCACCTGCTGAACACCTCCCTCGACACCGACCGCGCCACGGCCTTCGCGGCGGAGGCGGCTGCCCAGGAGATCAACATGACGACGCAGGACGCCGGGGAAGGACTGCGGGCGTTCGTGGAGCGGAGGAGCCCGGAGTTCAGGGGGCGCTGAGAGGTGCGCCGGAAGTCGGGCCCGCACCCCTTCTCATCTGACACTTCGTCAGTTTCAATGGAAGCGTGATGGGACACGCAGGGGCGGCGGCAGCCGCCGTCCGATACCTCAGGTCGGTGCCGGGCCCGGAGCCCGTGGAGGCGCTCCCGCGCCCGGAGCTGCGGTGCGTCCGGGAGGACGAGCGGGCGCCGGTGGACCAGGCCGAGTTCCGGCGCGTGCTGGGAAACTTCGCGACGGGGGTGACCGTGATCACGGCACCGCCCTGCGACGCTTCGGGCTCCCCCGCCGGCTTCGCCTGCCAGTCCTTCTCCTCCCTCTCCCTCGACCCGCCCCTGATCTGTTTCATGGCCGGCCGCACCTCCACGACCTGGCCGCGCATCGCCCGCGCCGGCGTCTTCTGCGTCAACGTCCTCGGCGCCGACCAGGGCGAACTGTGCCGGGCCTTCGCGGTGAGCGGCGCGGACAAGTTCGCGGGGGTGGCCTACGACGCGGCCCCCGTCTCCGGGGCACCGCGCCTGGCCGGTGCCGTGGCCTGGATCGACTGCACGATCCACGCCGTGCACACCGGGGGCGACCACCTCATCGTCGTGGGGCGGGTGGACGCACTGGGGGCCGCCGAGGAGGGGGATCCGTTGATCTTTCATCGGGGGCGGTTCGGGCGGCCGGGCAGGGCCACGCCCTGAGGGCGAGCACCGCCCTCACCCCCGGCTCCCCACCTCGCCCCACCGCTCACCGGACCCGATGACCCCCGTCCGGAAGGTCCGCCGGTAGGCCGTCGGTGTCACCCCGAGCGCCTGCTGGAGGTGCTGGCGCATCGACTGGGCCGTGCCGAAGCCCGCGTCGCGGGCCACGCGGTCGACGGAGAGGTCGGTGGACTCCAGGAGGTGGCGGGCGCGTTCGACGCGCTGCTGGGTGAGCCACTGGCCCGGGCTGATGCCGACCTCCTCGCGGAAGCGACGGGTGAAGGTGCGCACCGACATGGCCTCCTGCTCGGCCATGTCCCGCAGCTGGATCGGCTCGTGCAGGCTGCCGAGGGCCCAGGCGCGGGCGCTGGTCGTGGTGGAGAGCTGCGGGTCCGGGACGGGGCGGTGGATGTACTGGGCCTGGCCGCCGTCGCGATGGGGCGGGACGACCGTGCGGCGGGCCACCTCGTTGGCGACCGCGGTGCCGTGGTCGCGGCGCACGACGTGCAGGCACAGGTCGATCCCGGCGGCCACTCCGGCCGAGGTCAGCACGTCCCCGTCGTCGATGAACAGCACGTCCGCGTCGACCTTCACCCGCGGGAACATCCGCTGGAAGCGCTCGGCGTCCGCCCAGTGCGTGGTCGCCGGCCGGCCGTCGAGGAATCCGGCGGCGGCCAGGACGTACCCGCCGGTGCAGATGGAGGCCAGACGGGTGCCGGGCCGGATGCGGCCGAGCGCTGCGGCCAGTTCGTCCGTCAGCCTGCCCTCCTCGTAGACCGGGCCGAGTTCGTACGACGCCGGGACGATCACCGTGTCGGCCGTCTCCAGGGCCTCCGGGCCGTGCAGGACGTGCACCTCGAAGTCGGCGTCCGTCTCGACCGGGCCGGGCGGCCGGACCGAGCACGTCACCACCTCGTACAGGTGCCGGCCCCGGGCATCCTTCGGGCGCCCGAAGATCCGGTGCGGGATGCCCAGCTCGAAGGGGAGCAGGCCGTCCAGTGCGAGGACGACGATCCGGTGCGGACGGAAACCCTGGCCGACCGTCATGGCCCGATCCTCAGTCATGGCCCGATCCTAGCGAATACTGTCCTTCGGGCCACTCGATGCGCGAGGCCGGGACAACGAGGCTCTATGACGTGACTCAGACAACCGAAGCCGCAGCTCCTGCCCAGGCCCCGCCCGCCCGGCGCCGCCGCGTGCACCGCGCCTGGTTCGTCGCCGCCGTCACCTTCGTCACGATCATCGGCGCGGCCGCCTTCCGCTCCCTGCCCGGCCTGCTCATCGACCCCCTGCACCAGGAGTTCGGCTGGTCGCGCGGCACGATCAGCGCGGCCGTCTCCATCAACCTCGCGCTCTACGGCCTCACCGCCCCCTTCGCCGCCGCGCTGATGGACCGCTTCGGCATCCGCCGCGTGGTCGCCGTCGCGCTGAGCGTGATCGCGCTCGGTTCCGGCCTGACCGTGTGGATGACGGCGGCCTGGCAGCTGCTGCTGTGCTGGGGCCTGCTGGTGGGCCTCGGCTCGGGGTCCATGGCGCTGGCGTTCGCCGCGACGGTCACCAACCGGTGGTTCACCGAGCGGCGCGGCCTGGTCAGCGGCATCCTCACCGCCGCCTCCGCCTCCGGCCAGCTGATCTTCCTGCCGCTGCTGTCCTGGCTGGTCGAGGCCCACCGCTGGCGCCCGGCCGCCGTGACGGTCGCCCTGGCCGCCCTCGCCGTCGTCCCGTTCGTCTGGCTCCTGCTGCGCGACCACCCCGCCGACGTGGGCCTTGCGCCGTACGGTGCCAGGGAGTTCGTGCCCAAGCCCGCTCCTGTCACCGGAGCCGCCCGCCGCACCCTCACGGTCCTCGCCTCCGCCGTGCGCACCGGCCCCTTCTGGCTGCTCGCCGGCACCTTCGCGATCTGCGGGGCCTCCACCAACGGCCTGATCCAGACCCACTTCGTGCCCGCCGCCCACGACCACGGCATGCCCGTCCGGGCGGCGGCCTCGCTGCTGGCGGTGGTCGGCGTGTTCGACGTCGTCGGCACGATAGCCTCCGGCTGGCTCACCGACCGCTTCGAACCGCGCCGTCTGCTCGCCGTCTACTACGCCCTGCGCGGCATCTCGCTCCTGTTCCTGCCCATGCTGCTGGGCCCGGCGGTCCACCCCCCGATGGTCTTCTTCATCGTCTTCTACGGCCTCGACTGGGTGGCCACCGTCCCGCCCACCCTGGCCCTGTGCCGGGAGCAGTACGGCGAGGACAGCGCCATCGTCTTCGGCTGGGTGCTCGCCTCCCACCAGGTCGGCGCGGCCCTGGTCGCCTTCCTCGGCGGCATCGCCCGTGACGTCTTCGGCTCCTACGACATGGTCTGGTACGCCTCCGGCACCCTGTGCGCGGCGGCGGCGTTGATGGCACTGGTGATCAGGCGGAGCCCGACGGCCCCCGCACTGGCCGCCGTATCCTGAACGCACCTGAACTCACCTGAAAGGCAAGGGATGTCCGTGACACTCGGCATGGTTCTCGGCGACGTGGTCCTCGTGCCCGCCCACGTCGGATCATCATCACGAGGAGCATGTCGTGTCCGCCACGTCCACGGTCCACTGGACCGAGGAGACCACTTCCCTTTCCGCCCGCTGGCACTCTGAGAGCGCACTGCCCGCTCCCCGGCGGGTCGTCGTCGCCGACGACCGTACGAGCGCCGTCACCGCACACCGACTGGCCTGCGAGGGCACCGGACTGCTGTGGCGGGGCGACTTCCATGGCGCCCGCCAACTGCTGCGCGCGCTGGAGCGCCGCATCGACCGCAAGGCACCGGGCCCGGGGCCGACCCCGGCCGAGACCTTCCGCCTCCAGCGCCGCTTCCGCGCCCACCGAGCCCGGGTGCTCGGCAGGCTCCTGCTCCTCCTGGAGCAGAACCACACCCTGACCCTGCGCCGCGCCCCCGACGTCCGCACCGCCTGCACCGACGCCTACGGCCCGCCGGCCGGGCCCACCGTCGTACCCCTCCGGGAACTGCTGGGCGTGCTCGGTGCCCGCCAGTGGCGGGAGAGGGGAGTCGAGGTCCCGGCCCTGGGCGGCGCCCGCATCCACCCGCACTACGGCGTCTTCGCGCCCGTGCGCGGCGAGTACGTGGACCTCGTAGCGCAGGCCTCCCTGCCCGCTGGAGCCACCGCCTTCGACCTCGGCACCGGAACCGGCGTCCTGGCCGCGGTCCTGGCCCGGCGCGGCATCGAACGGCTCACCGCGACCGACCTCAGCGCCCGGGCCCGCGCCTGCGCCCGGGACAACCTGCACCGCCTGGGCCTGGCCGACCGGATCACCGTCACCGGCCCGGACCTCTTCCCGCCCGGCCGCGCCCACCTCGTCGTCTGCAACCCGCCCTGGCTCCCGGCCCGCCCCACCTCGACCCTCGAACAGGGCGTGTACGACCCCGGGGGCACGATGCTGCACGCCTTCCTCTCGGGCCTCACCGATCACCTCGAACCCGTCGGCGAGGCCTGGCTGGTCCTCTCCGACCTGGCCGAACACCTGGGCCTGCGCACCCGCACCGAGCTCCTCACGGCGATCGACACGGCGGGCCTACGGGTGCTGAGCCGCACCGGGACCCGCCCCCGACACCCACGAGCGGCCGACTCCGCCGACCCGCTGCACGCGGCCCGGGCCGCCGAGGTCACGTCCCTGTGGCGGCTGGCTCCCCGCTGAGCCCTGGGCACGCCACCGGGGTGCCGAAGTCGCGGATCCGCAAGGGACCGGCTTCCCGCTCGGATCACGACTTCGGCACCGTCGGCACCCGGTCCCGGTCGCTCGCGGACCCCACCTCACCCTCCCCCCTGCGCGCCACCGGGCCCGCCTTGCGTATCTCCCCCCACCAGCCCACCCCCGTCAGCGTCAGGGTCAGCCCCACGCCCGCCAGGATCGCCGTCGAGGGAGCTGTCCAGGTGAGCAGGGCGCCCGCCAGGGAGCCCGTGGCTGCGTAACCGGCGCCGACTGCTGCGTACATGACCGAGTACGCGGCGGCCAGCGCTTCGGGCGGGAGGGCCTCGCGCAGGGACAGGTTGCGGGTGAGCATCGCCCCGGACTGGAGCAGTCCCGCCACCGCAAGACCGGCCGCGATGCCGGGCCCGGCCGGTATCAGCGCGACCGCGGTCAGGGCCGCCGCCATCCCGCACAGCAACAGCACACTGCGCGTGGCCAGTCGGCCCGGCCAGGTGCGCAGCCCGTACAGGAACGCGCCCACACCCGCGGTCGCCGACATGCCGAGCAGCAGCGGTCCCGACCAGCCGACGCCGATACCGCGCTGTTCCAGGAGCGCCGGCAGCACCAGTTCGGCGAGGGCGAGCAGGGACAGGCCGGCCGCACCGGTGACGTACACCGGCCAGGCGCCCGCCAGCACACGGAGTCCGGACGTGCCCCCGGTCCGCTCCTGCGCCTGCCACCCCTCGGGCAGCAGCCACAGGCCCGCGACCGAGGAGGCCATCAGGGCCGCCGCGAGCAGCAGCGGCAAGCCCGGGGCGACACCGAGCGCGAGGCCGGTCACCGCGGCCGGGGACACCGCCCAGATGCCCGAGGTCAGCATCGACTCGACCGACAGGGCCTGCGCGGCGGCGTGCCCGGGGACCAGTGAGGTGAGCAGGGCGCGCAGCCCTCCGGAGGCCGCCGCGGGTGCGGCACCGGCGAGGAACGCGAACGCGGCGAGGAGCACCGGGGGGCCGCCGGGAAACGCGCCGAGGCCCGCGAAGCCGACGGCACCAAGGGCAAGGCCGGCGGCCAGGTGCGGGCGGGCCCGGCGGGGGTTCATGCGCATGCCGAGCACGGGGGCGCCGAGGATCTCACCGATGACATAGGCCGCGGCGAGGGCGGCGCCCAGCGGGTAACCGCCCGGGCGTTCGCGGACCAGGAAGACCAGGGCCAGCGGGGCCATCGCCACCGGCATCCGGGCACCGATAGCCACGCAGGTCCAGGTCAGCACCTGTTTGGAGGCGACGTCGCGGTAGGTCATGCGATGACGGTAGGGGCCGGCGCCGACAATCACCGCCGCAATTTCCCCTGCCTGTGGACAACTCCGCGGCTGTGGACACCCACGGCCGTCTCAGAACGCGAGCACCCCCCGCGCCACCCGCCCCGCCTCCGCATCGGCCCTCGCCTTCTCGAAGTCCTCCACCGGGTAGGTCGCCGTCACCAACTCGTCCAGGAGCAGGCGGCCTTGGCGGTACAGCTCGGCGTACAGGGGGATGTCCCGCTGGGGACGGGAGGAGCCGTAGCGGCAGCCGAGGATCGCCTTGTCCAGGAACATGGAGGAGACGAGGAAGGACGCCTCCGCACCCGCCCGGGGCACGCCGAGCAGGACGGCCTGGCCGTGGCGGTCGAGGAGGTTGATCGCCTGACGGATCAGTTCCACCCGGCCGACGCACTCGAAGACGTGGTCGGCGCCGGTCGGCAGGATGTCCCGGACGCCGTCCGCCGAGGTCAGGAAGTCGGTCGCGCCGAACTGCCGGGCCGCCGCCTCCTTCGCCGGATTGGCGTCCACGGCCACGATCCTGAGGGCCCCGGCGAGGCGCGCACCCTGCAGGACGTTCAGCCCGATACCGCCGGTGCCGATGACGACCACGCTGTCCCCGCGGTCCACCCGCGCCCGGTTGAGGACCGCGCCGACCCCGGTGAGCACCCCGCAGCCGATCAGGGCCGCCGCCGGCAGCGGGATGTCCTTCGGGATCCGCACCGCCTGCACGGCCTTGACGACCGTACGTTCCGCGAAGGCCGAGTTGCAGGCGAACTGGTACACCGTCCGCCCGCCCCGCGTGAAGGGCTGCTGCGGGCGGCCGATCGCCTGGCGGCACATGGTCGGGCGGCCCCGGTCGCACTCCGCGCACGTGCCGCAGTTGGCGAGCGTGGACAGGGCCACGTGGTCACCGGGGGCCACATGGGTCACGCCCGCACCCACGGCCTCGACCACGCCCGCGCCCTCGTGGCCCAGCACCACGGGGACCGGGAAGGGGATGGTGCCGTCCACCACCGAGAGGTCGCTGTGGCACAGCCCGGCCGCCGCGATCGCCACCAGCACCTCGCCGGGCCCCGGCTCCCGTACCGTCAGGTCGTCCACCACCTGGACCTGCTTGCCGTCGAACACCACGCCACGCATCACACGACCCCCTTCGGCTCTCTCGGCAGACCGAGCACCCGCTCGGCGATGATCGTGCGCTGGACCTGGTCCGAGCCGCCGTAGACGGTGTCGGCCCGGGAGAAGAGGAACAGGTGCTGGTCGGGGTCGATCTCGTACGGCGCCGACGGCGACCAGTCCACGGGCCCCACGGCGGCCGCCCCGCCCCGGACCTGGACGGCCAGTTCCCCCAGCCGCTGGTGCCAGTTCGCCCACAGCAGCTTGGCCACGCTGGGCGCGCCCGCGTCGCCGGAGCCGCCGAGGGTGCGCAGGGCGTTCCAGCGCATGGTGCGCAGTTCGGCCCACTGGCGCACGAGCCGGGCGCGTACGACCGGGTCGTCGGCGGCGCCGGTGCGCCGGGCCGTCCGTACGACCTGTGCCAGTTCCTCGGCGAATCCGATCTGCTGGGCGAGTGTCGACACGCCGCGCTCGAAGCCGAGCAGGCTCATCGCCACCCGCCAGCCCTGCCCCGCTCCCCCGACGACGTGTTCCACGCGCGCGCGTGCCCCGTCGAAGAAGACCTCGTTGAAGTCGCTCGTGCCGGTCATCTGGCGGATGGGCCGGACCTCGATACGGCCCGGCTGGTCCATGGGGACGAGCAGGAAGCTGAGGCCGTGGTGGCGGCGGGAGTCCGGGTCGGTCCGGGCCAGGACGAAGCACCAGTCGGCCTCGTGGGCGAGGGAGGTCCAGATCTTCTGGCCGGTGATCCGGTACGACGACCCCTCACGCACCGCCGACGTGCGTATACCCGCCAGGTCGGAACCGGCCCCCGGTTCGCTGTAGCCCTGGCACCACAGCTCCTCCCCGGCCGCGATCGGCGGCAGGAAGCGTCTCTTGTGCTCCTCGCTGCCGTGGGCGATGAGGGTGGGGGCGAGCAGGTTCTCCCCGATGTGGCCGGACCGCGGGGGCGCGTCCGAGCGGGCGTACTCCTCGGCCCAGGCGACCTGCTGGGTGAGGGTGGCGGTGCGATTGCCGTACCCGCCCTCCGGCCAGCCGATCCCGATCCAGCCCGCCTCTCCGAGGGTCCGCTCCCAACTGCGCCGCTGCAGGGTGCGGTTGGCGTGAGCGGCCAACCACGCACGAGCCTCGGTGCGGAACGCATCGTCCTCGGAGGTGAATTCAAAGTCCACGACCGCTCCTCTCGACACCGGTCGGATCAGCCAGCCCAGGGGCGCGGGACTGTATCGATATGCGGCTCCGCCGCGTGGGCGCGACCAGCCGCAGAGGACCCGCAGCCGCCATACGACGCATCCCCCCGAGCTCTTAGGCGTTCGGCCGCTCGCCCTGCGCAGCGGACCTCTCCATCGCCGCCAACTGCGCAAGCATCGGCATCGGATCCACCCCGACCGACCCGGGCAGAAACTCCGCGATCGTCTCCGGCGTCCACCCGCCGGAGGCATACGCCGCCCGGAGTTCACGAGGCTGCGCCCACACCGCGATCTTGGGACCGGCGATCGTGTACACCTGGCCGGTGATGCCCTGCTCCTTGGCGGGGTCGGACAGCAGGTACACCACCAGCGCCGCCACGTCCTCCGGCTCGCCGATCTCCTTCAGCTCCATCGGAACGCCCGCCGACATCCGCGTACGGGCCACGGGGGCGACCGCGTTCGCGGTCACCCCGTACTTGTTCAAGCCCAGCGCAGCGCTCCGCACCAGCGAGATGATCCCGCCCTTCGCAGCGCTGTAGTTGGCCTGCGACACGGAGCCCTGGTGGTTGCCGCTGGTGAAGCCGATGAGGGTGCCGGACTTCTGGCGGCGCATGACGGCGGAGGCCGCCCGGAAGACGGTGAACGTGCCCTTGAGATGGGTGGCGACCACCGGGTCCCACTCCTCCTCGGACATGTTGAACAGCATGCGTTCGCGCAGGATCCCGGCGACGCAGACGACCCCGTCGAGACGGCCGTACGAGGACAGGGCCGCCTCGACGACCCGCTGACCGCCGGCCATCGTGGAGATGTCGTCGGCGACCGCGACCGCCTCGCCGCCCGCCGCCTCGATCTCCTTGACGACGGTGTCGGCGACCTCGCTCGTCGGCGAGGTGCCGTCGGTGGACACCCCGTAGTCGTTGACGACGACCTTCGCCCCCTCGGCCGCCGCCGCGAGCGAAACCGCACGCCCGATGCCCCGTCCGGCGCCCGTCACGGCGACCACCTTGCCTGCCAAGAAGTTCCCCACGTCCGGCCCCTTCCCGCGGTTTCTGACGGACCGTTAGATTTTATGTCGCGTCGGATGTGCGGACACAAGCCCCGGGGAGGCATCGATGTCACTGCCCGCCGAGTTCCACGACATCGCCAAGCGCGTGAACAACTGGGGGCGTTGGGGGCCCGATGACGAGATCGGCACCCTGAACCTGATCACCGGCGAGGTGGTGCGCGAGGCCGCGGCCTGCGTCCGCACCGGGCGCCGGGTGCCGCTCGCGCTGCCGCTCCAGCAGGACGGGGTGCAGACCGGGATGATCCCCGGGCGGGTCAATCCGCTGCACGCGATGGTGCAGATCAACCAGGAGCTGTTCGGACCGGGCACGGTGGCGTGCAGCGACGACGCGGTGACCATGGGGTTGCAGGCGGGCACCCACTGGGACGCACTGACCCATGTCTCGCACTCCGGCAAGCTCTACAACGGCCGCCCGGCGCACACGGTCACCGCGCACGCAGGTGCGGAGTTCGGCGGCATCGACAAGGCGCGGCACATCGTCTCGCGCGGGGTGCTGCTGGACGTGGCACGCGCGCGGGGCGTGGACCGGCTGGCGGGCGGGCACGCGGTCACGCCGGAGGACCTGGAGGCGGCGGAGGAGCTGGCCGGTACGCGCGTGCGCGCCGGTGACATCGTGCTCGTACGGACCGGGCAGGTGCGGGTCTGTCTGGCCGGGGACAAGCACGGGTACGGCTATCCGTCGCCGGGTCTCTCGGTGCGCTGCCCGGAGTGGTTCCACGCGCGCGATGTCGCCGCGGTCGCGAACGACACGCTCACATTTGAGATCTTTCCGCCCGAGATCGAGAATCTATGGCTGCCCGTGCACGCCCTGGACCTGGTGGAGATGGGGATGCTCCAGGGGCAGAACTGGAATCTCGAAGAATTGTCCACAGCCTGTGGAGAAGAAGGGCGGTACGCGTTCCTGCTGTCGGCGATGCCCGAGCCGTTCGTCGGGGCGACGGGGACGCCGGTGGCGCCTGTAGCCGTCCTGTGAAGTCCGGTTGGCGGCGCGCCCCCTGCAGACGACTTCGCGCCGCCATCCGGTGCGACCCACACTCGACGAGGGCCGCCGTCACCCGAGCCCTCGCCGTCCCCTCGCGGCGAATCGTTGCCCACAAGCGTGTTCAAGCGGTCACAAGCCGTCAACACCGGTACGGGGGTTTATTACTTTCGCCCCGTTCATACTGACCGCGCACGGATGCATCCCCGGCGCACCGCCGCACCGGAGGCCTACACCGCTTCGAACGCGAGGTCCTCGTACGCGGACAGACCGCCCCCGTACGCCACCGCTGCGCCCTCCCGGGCCTTCGAGCAGCGGTCCAGTTCGCACCAGATGCTCTTGCCGGAGCCCTCGGGGCTCCAGCCCCAGCGGTCGGCGAGGCAGTCGACGAGCGCCAGGCCCCGGCCGCCGGTGGCGTCACTGCCGGCGCAGCGCGGGACGGGGGCACGGGAACTGCTGTCGGCCACCTCCAGCCGCACGGTGGCCGACTCGGCCGCCTCCGCTTCCGCCTCCGCCACCTCTTCCTTCGCCGCGCCGGGCAGGGACAGCCGCAGCAGAGCCGGGCGGCCGGTGTGCACCACGGCGTTGGTCACCAGCTCGGAGACGAGCAGGATCAGGGTCTCGGCCAACGGTTCGTCGGCCCCTATGCCGAGCCCGGCGAGGCGTGAGCGGGCCCACCTTCTCGCCCGTCCCACCTCCGCAGGGTCGGGCCGGATCTCCAGCTGCACTTGAAGCACCTGCACCGCTCACACCATCCGAACCGGCGGACACATGACCCCACGCCAGCCGAACGCCGCGACGGAAGCCGCGGCGAGCAGCACGACGAGGGCCACGATCGTAGCCATTTTCTGCATGGCCAGAACAATGGCCAGAGCAAGGGTCACGGACCGTGATTCCCTTGCGAGACAGCATGGTTGACGTACAGTCACCCCAACAAGCGCTTCGGGCATATTCCAGCGCGAAGGAGTACGCGTGCTCCATACTGTGCGACGCGCGTGCCGGGGAGTCGAACAGGCGGGAGCGCAAGCCCTTACCGCCCCGCGAGCAGCGGCGCGCATCGCGCGGCCCGGCAACGCCCCAGGGGCACCACCGGCACGGCTCGTGCTCGCAGCCACTCGCATCCCACACAAGGTACCGGAGGGGGCACCCGACTCCAGGACGTGACGAGTCACGCGAAGGACACAACCCGGTATCGACGCTCCGTGATTCCGGTATGCCACGTTCCGCGACATCCCGGTCCGGCGATTCATCGACGGCCCAGCCCAGGGCGCTGCGGGGCGGTCAGGCCACCAGATCGGCGGCAAGCGCTTCCTCACTCTGCGTACTCCCGCCGCCACGTTGGGCCCGCACCCAGGCCCGTTTGAGATGCAGATGGACTTCCGCCTCCCAGGTGAAGCCCATGCCGCCGTGCACCTGGAGGCAGTCGCGGGCGCCGCGCACGGCGGCCTCGTCGGCGAGCAGCCGGGCGGCGGCGATATCGGCCGGATCGGCGGTCACGGCGGCCGCGTAGACGGCGGCGCGGGCCGTCTCGGCGCGCACCAGCAGGTCGGCGCACAGGTGTTTGACCGCCTGGAAGGCCCCGATCGGCTGCCCGAACTGCTCACGCGCCCGGGCGTGTTGCACGGCCAGCTCGCACGCGCGCGTGGCCGTGCCGAGCTGCTCGGCTGCGGTGAGAAGCACGGCCACCGGGTCCGGCGCGTCCGCGCCCGCGCCCAGAACGCGGTGCAGGGGCGTCAGCGGGTCCACCGAGCGCAGCGGCAGGGCCCCGGAGGCATCCCCGCACACGGTGTCCGCCGCGTCCAGCCACTCCACCAGAGAGCCGTCCGCGCGGGCCACGACACACTCACCGGTGGCGGCGCCGGGTACGGTCCCGGCGGCGAGGTGACTGGCCAGCACGGGCCCCGGGAGCAGCGCGCGGCCGGTCTCCTCGAAGACCAGCACCGTCTCCGGCAGACCGAGGCCGACCCCGCCCTCCGCCTCCGGCAGGCGCAGCGCGAACAGGCCCGCTGCGCCGAGCTCCCGCCACAGCTCCCGGTCCAGGTGTCCGGGCCGGGCCACGGCCGCCCGGAGCGCGTCGGCACCGAACCGGCGTTCCAGCAGCTGCCGCACCCCGGCCCGCAACGCCCGCTGTTCCTCGGTGAGTCGGAAGCGCACGGTCACCGTCCCTTGGGCAGGCCGAGGATGCGCTCGGCGACGATGTTGCGCTGGATCTGCGAGGTGCCGGCGGCGATGGTGTACGACAGCGAGGAGAGCCGGTCGAGAACCCAGGGCCGGTCCAGGTCGAGACAGTCCGGGCCGAGTACCTCGGCGGCGGTGTCGTACAGCTCCTGACGGGCGTGCGAATAGCTCAGTTTGAAAACCGAACCCCCGACGCCGGGCACCCCGCCGCCCGCCTCCGCCTCGCTCACGTTCCACTGGGTCAGCCGCCACAGCGCCCGGAACTCGGCGCTCAGCCGCCCGAGCCGCCTGCGCAGTACCGGATCGTCCCAGCGGCCGTTCTCCCGCGCCGTGCGGGCGAGTTCGCCGAGCACCCGGCGGCAGGCGACGACCTCGCCGACGAAGGCCGTGCCGCGTTCGAAGGAGAGCGTCACCATGGTCACGCGCCAGCCGTCGTTCTCCGCACCGACCCGGTGGGCCACCGGCACCCGGACCTCGTCCAGGAACACCTCGGCGAACTCCGCCGAACCGGCGAGCGTGCGCAGCGGCCGTACGGTGATGCCGTCGGCGTCCATGGGCATGGCGAGCCAGGTGATGCCCCGGTGTCTGGGTGCCTGCGGGTCCGTGCGGACCAGCAGTTCGCACCAGTCGGCGACCTCGGCGTGCGAGGTCCAGATCTTGGACCCGCTCACCACGTAGTCGTCGCCGTCCCTACGCGCGCGCGTGCGCAGCGCGGCGAGGTCGGAGCCGGCGTCCGGTTCGCTGAAGCCCTGGCACCACACCTCGTCCCCGCGCAGGATCGGCGGCAGCCAGCGCGCCCGCTGCTCGGGGGTGCCCTCGGCGGCGAGGGTCGGCCCGGCGTGCAGCAGTCCGACGAAGTTGGCGCCCACATAGGGCGCGCCCGCCTTCTCGGTCTCCTCCAGGAAGATCAGCCGCGTGGTCGGGGAGGCGTCCCAGTGGACGTCGGCGTACCCGGCGTCGTACAGCATCCGCTGCCAGCCGAGGTCGTAGGCGCGGCGGCCGGGCCAGTCGTCCGGGGACGGCCCCGCGGGCAGGGTGGGCAGCACCTTGGCGAGCCACTCCCGCAGCCGGACCCGGAACTCCTCCTCTTCCGGTGTGTACGAGAGGTCCATTACCGGTCGAGGTCCAGGCCGAGCATGCGGATGGCGTTGCCGCGCATCAGCTTGTACACGGTCCCGTCGTCCAGCCCCTTCACATGGTCGAGGGCGACCTCCTTGGTGTGCGGGAAGGTCGAGTCGACGTGCGGGTAGTCCGTCTCGAAGGTGGCGTTGTCGCGGCCGACGACGTCCAGGGACGCGACCCCGTGCTTGTCGCGGAAGAAGCAGCAGAAGATCTGCCGGTAGTAGTACGTCGACGGCGGCTCCGGGATCAGGTCCCGCACCCCGCCCCAGGCGCGGTGCTCCTCCCACACGTCGTCGGCGCGCTCCAGGGCGTACGGGATCCAGCCCATCTGCCCTTCGGAGTAGGCCAGTTTGAGGGCAGGGAATTTCACCAGCACCCCGCTGAAGAGGTAGTCCGTCATCGAGGCCATCGCGTTGTTGAAGCTGAGCGAGGCCTGGACGGCGGGCGGCGCGTCCGGGGAGGCGGCGGGCATCTGCGAGCTGCTGCCGATGTGCATGTTGACGACCGTCCCGGTCTCCTGGCACACCGCGAAGAACGGGTCCCAGTACCCGGAGTGGATGGACGGCAGCCCGAGATAGGTGGGGATCTCGGAGAAGGTCACGGCGCGCACCCCGCGCGCGGCGTTCCGCCGGATCTCTGCGACGGCCAGGTCCACATCCCACAGCGGGATGAGGCACAGCGGAATCAGCCGCCCCCCGCTGTCCCCGCACCACTCCTCCACCATCCAGTCGTTGTAGGCGCGCACGCACGCGAGGGCGACCTCCTTGTCGTGCGCCTCGGCGAAGGTCTGCCCGCAAAAGCGCGGGAAGGTCGGGAAGCAGAGGCTGCCCTCGACGTGGTTGAGGTCCATGTCGGCCAGCCGTGCCTTCGGATCCCAGCAGCCACGCCGCATCTGCTCCCGGGTGATCCCCTCCAGGGTCATCTCGTCCCGGTCGAAGCCGACGGCGGCGATGTTGCGCTTGTACGGGAACTTCAGGTCCTCGTAGATCCACCAGTCCGTCGGCTGGCCGTCCGGGTCCATGGTGATCTGGTACTTCCCGCCGACGTACGCCAGCTCCCCGATCCCGGCGGTCAGCGGCTTGGGGCCCCGGTCCCGGTACTTCGCCGGCAGCCAGGTCTCGAAGAGGTGGGCGGGCTCGATCACATGGTCGTCGACGCTGATGATGCGGGGCAGTTCGGTCATGGATCCCCACCTACCGATCTGATGGACCGTCAGATTTCTCGTCTCCAGCAGGCTAGCTCCGCACCCCTGGACCGACAAGGCGCACAGCCTTACGCTCTGCTGCAAATCTGACGCAGCGTCAGCTGAGCAGGGGGTCGAAGTGAACGACACCGCACACGCGCTGGGCGCCTCACGCACCCTGTGGGAGCTGGTGGACCGCCGGGCCGGCCTCACCCCTGACCGGCCCGTCCTCCTCCAGGACGACCGCCGCCTGACCTTCGGCGAGTTGCACACACGAGCCGAGCGGGTCGCGGCCGGCCTGTACGAGATGGGTGTACGCGCCGGCACGACGGTCGCCTGGCAACTGCCCACCCGCATCGAAACGGCCCTGCTGTCCTTCGCGCTGGCCCGCCTGGGCGCCGTACAGTCCCCGGTCATCCCCTTCTACCGGGACCGGGAGGTCGGCTTCGCGCTGCGCGAGTCCAGGGCCGAGTTCTTCGCCGTACCGGGTGTCTGGCGCGGTCACGACCACACGGAGATGGCCCGGCGGCTCGGCGCGAAGGGCGTCTTCGAGGCGTACGACACCCTCCCCGACGGCGACCCGTCCGCCCTCCCCGCTCCCCCCGCCGAAGGCACCTCGGTCCGCTGGATCTACTGGACCTCGGGGACGACCTCCGCCCCCAAGGGCGTCCTGCACACCGACCGCTCCCTGATAGCGGGCGGCTCGTGCCTGGCCCACGCCCTCCGCCTCACCCCCGACGACGTGGGCTCGATGGCGTTCCCGTACGCGCACATAGCCGGGCCGGACTACACGGTCATGTTGCTGTTGTACGGCTTCCCGGCGGTGATGTTCGAGCAGTTCGCCCTGCCGGACGCGCTGGAGGGCTACCGGCGGCACGGGGTGACGGTGGCGGGCGGATCGACGGCGTTCTACTCGATGTTCCTGGCCGAGCAGCGCAAGCAGCCAGGGGCGAAGGTGATTCCCTCCCTACGACTGCTCGCGGGCGGCGGGGCCCCGAAACCCCCGGAGGTCTATCACTCCGTCGTACGCGAGATGGGCGTCCAGCTCACCCACGGCTACGGCATGACCGAGGTGCCGATGATCACGATGGGAGACCCCGAGGACACCCCCGAGAACCTCGCGACGACCGAGGGGCGGCCGCCGCAGGGCATGGAGATACGGATCGTCGACGGCGAGGTGCGCCTGCGCGGCGAGGCGGTCTGCCGGGGCTATCTGGACCCCGCCCAGACGGCGGCGGCCTTCGACGGGGAGGGCTTCCTGCGCACGGGCGACCTCGGGCACGTGACGGACTCCGGGCACCTGGTCCTCACCGGCCGTCTGAAGGACGTGATCATCCGCAAGGGGGAGAACATCTCGGCGAAGGAGATCGAGGACCTGCTGGCCGCGCATCCGGCGGTGGGGGATGTGGCGGTGATCGGGCTGCCGGATGCGGAGAGGGGGGAGCTCGTCTGCGCGGTGGTCGAACAGCGCGTGGGGGCAGACGAGTTGACCTTGCCGGGGGCCGTCTCGTACCTGCGGGCGGCAGGGCTGTCCGTGCACAAGCTGCCGGAGCGGCTGGAGGTGGTGGACGCCCTTCCGCGGAACGAGACCTTGCGGAAGGTGCTCAAGTACAAGCTGCGGGAGCGGTTTTCGGGAGCGGCGGCCTGCCCTACTCAGGGACGGTGAAATACCGCGCGAACGCCGGGACGATCTCCGTCTCGCCGACCTTGCCGTCGGCATCGGTGTCGAGCGTTGCGGCGGCTGCCGCGGCGATCTCCTCCGGTACGTGGAAGACCCGCAGGACACGGGCGGCGTCCGGGACGGTGGCGTGGCCGTCCGCGTCCGGGTCGGCCACGGCGAGGGCCGCGTGCAGGAAGGGGCGGGCGATCTCGGCGAAGCGGTCGGGGTTGTCACGCAGGCGCTTGACCGCGCCGGTGACGAACTCCTCGCGGGTGATGCGCTGGTCGCCGTCCCGGTCCGCGATGCCGGCCATGCCCTGCCAGAACGCCTCGGCGCCGGCGTACAGCGCCTGGCCCTTGTCGGACCGGGCCGGGACGGCGAACTCGGCGAGCAGGGCCTTGGCCGCCGCATTGAAGTCCTCGCGGTCGATGTAGCCGTTGCCGTCCTGGTCGAAGGTGGCGAACCGGGCGGCGATCCTGCGCTCGTACTCGGTGCTGACCATGTCTGTTCGGGCCGCCTTACGTTGACGTGGGGATAGCTCCGGGTGGAGCGTACGTCGCGGATGACCGTGTTGTGGCGGGAAAGCGGCGGTTGTGCCAAGACCGGGGGAATTCTGCGACAACCTTGCGACCGGGGCATCGCTAGGCGGAGAGCGGGCCCACCTCGTCGGTGGTGGCGGAGTCGACGTCGGGGCGCACGTCGAAGAGGCGGCGGACGCCGAGCGCGCCGAGGACCCGGTTGACGTGCGAGCCGTCGTCCGCGCCCTGGTCCGGCAGGATCAGCCGCAGCCGGCCCTGGCAGGAGCGGATCAGTCTGCGCGCGGCGACGAGGACGCCGACCCCGCTGGAGTCGCAGAAGAAGACCTCGGAGAGGTCGAGGATCAGACTGTGGTGGCCCTCGGCGACCACGTCGTGCACCCGCTGGCGCAACACCGGCGAGGTCATCAGATCCAGTTCCCCGGACACCCGGAGCACGGCCCACTCGCCCTGTTCGACGCCGGTCACCTTGAATGCCACGGCCCTGCCCCTCCGCTCGCCGGATCGCCCGGAACCGCCCGGAAACGGAAGCAGTTCCTACGTTTCTTTCCGCGCGGCTGCCCAGCGGCGGTTCCCTGAAACTTCGGCGAGCAAACCGCGGACGATCGGCAAGGGTCTTGTTTCGGTCACCTTCGATCCTGTTCGATCAGGGATGGACACCCATTGAGTGAAGGTTATGTGAAGAGGGCACTATCACCTGCGACGTCTCGGGGGGCGCACATTGACACAAAGGAGCGTGGACTGTCAGAGGTGCCGACTACATTCGGGATGACGGTACAGACACGCTGAACGAGCCGGACAAGGGCGAGGGAAGGGGCCGCATGGCGCAGAAGGACGTACCGCCCCGCTGGGACCGCAAGATGCAGCAGCGGCTCGCACGCGGGGAAGCTGCCGCACTCGGCGAGATGTACGACCGGTTCGCCTCCCTCGTGCACAGTCTCGCCCACCGCGTCCTCGGCGACGAGCGGGCCGCCGACAGAGTCACCCGCGAGGTCTTCGCCCACGTCTGGGAACACCCCGAGACCTACGACCCCAAGCAGGGCCCGCTGCGCTCCTGGGTCGCCGCCGTGACCCATCGGCTGGCCGTGCAGCGGCTGCGCGCCACCGAGACCGCCGCGCTCCCGCAGGGCG
The DNA here is from genome assembly GCF_001513965.1 of Streptomyces cellostaticus. GTDB lineage: Bacteria > Actinomycetota > Actinomycetes > Streptomycetales > Streptomycetaceae > Streptomyces > Streptomyces cellostaticus. The sequence goes on from NZ_KQ948041.1 coordinate 73,719, forward strand.
AGAGCGGCTCCGCTCAGGAGCTGGAGAGCAAGCTGCGCCGCGCCTCGGTCGCCGCCCGCGCCGACTACATCGTCCACTCCATGCCCGCCCCGCTGCGCGCCGCCCTGGAACTGGCCTATTTCCAGCGCCGCGACTACCGCCAGACCGCCGCCGACCTCGGCGTCACCGAGGACGAGGCCCGCCGCCGGCTCCGCCTGGGCCTGCAACTGCTGTCCACCGCCCACAACGTCGGCACACCGCCGGGATACGGGGGTGCGGTGTGAGCAGCGCGGGAGGATTCGAGGCGCACGAGGGGAACGGCGAGCACCGCGGGGACGACGAGCGCGACGAGTACCTCGGGCGGGATGAGGACGAGTTCGGGGGCGCTGCGGACACGGGCTCCGCTGCCGGGGGCGGTGCTGGAGACGGTGACGTGCCGTCGGGCACCGGCGGGACCGGTCCGGGCGGGCCGCCCCGTATACCGCTGCCCCGTGCCTCCGTCGAGGACGGCGGGCAGCCGCTGCCCGGCCCCGCCGACCTGGGCAGCCCCGCGCCCGTGCCGCTCGATCTGTCGCACGACGTCCTGAAGTCGCTCCTCGGCGCATGGGCGCTGGCCGCCTGCTCGCCGGCGGAGACCGCGGCCGTCGAGGAACACCTCGGCGCCTGCGGGTCCTGCGCGGACGAGGCGCTGCGGCTGCGCGAGGCGGTCGGCCTGCTGCACCAGCCCGAGAGCCTCGACCTGGACCCGGCGCTGCGCACCCGTGTCCTGCAGAGCTGCCTGAACCGCCGGCCGCCGGGCATCCCGGTGCCCGAGTGGGCGTCTCCGTACGACGCCGAGACCGCGCGGCTGGACGCGCTGCTCCAGGACTTCGGGGACGCCGAGTGGCATGCGCCCGTACGGCTGCGGTGGTTCGAGGCCGACCAGGCGACGAGCCGTCGTACCACCGTGGCCGGGGTGATCGCGCATCTGCTGTCGGTGGACGGGCTGGTCGCGATGGCGCTGGGTCTGGAGGATCCGCTGGCGGAGGTCCTCGAGAGAGACAAGACGCGCGAGCAGGGCAGCGTGGCGGGGCCCGCCGGGCGTACCGAGGCGTTCTGGCGGACCTCGCACTTCCCGCCGACGCGCTCGGTGCGGGCGCCGTGGCGGGAGCAGAGCCACAGCCTCGTGCGGACGGTGTCCTTCACGGGCGGCGCCGGTGGGCTCACGGTGCCGTACGACGACTTCCAACTGCCGTTGCACGACGCAATGCTGGACCGCGCCTTCGAGTGCTGGGTGCACGCGGAGGACATCGCGGAGGCGGTGGACTATCCGTACGACCCGCCCGCGCCCCGTCATCTGAACAAGATGATCGACCTGGCGGCCCGGATGCTGCCGACCGCGCTCGCCGAGCGGCGGCGGGCGGGACTGTCCGCGCCCGGGCAGACCCCGCATCTCGTGCCGGCGGGGGCGCCGGGGCGGAGCCTGCGGCTGGAGATCGAGGGGGCGGCCGGTGGGGAGTGGCTGATCCCGCTGGACTCGCCCGCGGCGGTGGGCTCCGCGGAGTTCGAGGTGGCCCATGTCGCGCTGGACGGGGTGGAGTTCTGCAAGCTGGCCGCCGGGCATGTTCCTCCGGAGGAGGCTGCGGCGGGGCAGGTGGGTGACCGGGAGGCCATCAGGGATGTGCTGTTCGCTGCCGCGGGGTTGAGCCGCATGTAGGGGTGGGTTGCGCAATCGCGGGCGGCTGCGGGTTGCGTGTGGTTGTTCGGCCCCCACGCACCCGCAGCCGCCCGAGCCGAAGAAGCCCCCCTCTTAGGCGAACACCACCGTCCGCCGCCCGTTCAGCAGAATCCTCCGCTCCGCATGCCACTTCACCGCCCGCGCCAGCGCCTGGCACTCCACATCGCGGCCGATGGCGACCAGCTGGTCCGGGGTCACGTCGTGGCCGACCCGCTCGACCTCCTGCTCGATGATCGGCCCCTCGTCGAGATCGGCGGTGACGTAGTGCGCCGTCGCACCGATCAGCTTGACGCCCCTCGCATGCGCCTGGTGGTACGGCTTCGCACCCTTGAAGCTCGGCAGGAAGGAGTGGTGGATGTTGATGATCCGGCCGCTGAGCTGCTTGCACAGGTCGTCGGAGAGGACCTGCATGTAGCGGGCGAGGACGACCAGTTCGACGTTCTCCTCGCGGACGAGCTCGAGAATCTGCGCCTCGGCCTGCGGCTTGTTGTCCTTCGTCACCGGGATGTGGTGGAAGGGAATGTTGTACGAGCCCACCAGCTCGGCGAATTCCGTGTGGTTCGACACCACGGCCGCGATCTCCACGGGCAGCGCGCCGATCCGGGCACGGAAGAGCAGGTCGTTCAGGCAGTGGCCGAACTTGCTGACCATCAGCACGATGCGCATCTTCTCGTCGGCCCGGTTGATCTGCCAGTCCATGTGGAAGGAGTCACCGATCGCCGCGAAGCTCGCCCGCAGCTTGTCCACCGTCACCGGCGCCTCCGCCGAGAAGTGGACGCGCATGAAGAACAGACCCGTGTCGTGGTCGCCGAACTGCTGGCTGTCCTCGATGTTGCAGCCGGTCATGAACAGGTAGCTCGACACGGCGTGCACGATGCCCTGCTTGTCCGGGCAGGAGAGGGTGAGGACGTACTGATCGGCGGGGGCCGCGGCTCGGGTGGACTGCTCAGTCATGCACCACAGGGTCTCATGTCCGGCCCACCCGAGGCGTGAACGTCCGCTAAGCGGACCGCGTGAGGATCCGCAGCACGTCGAGGCTCTTCGGCGGCGCGTCCGCGTCCTCCCCGTCACTCGCCGACATCCGCACATGCGCGTCCCGGGCCGCCCGCACCGCCTCCGGCCACCCGTGGTGGTCGAGGTAGGCGGCGACCGGCGCGTCCGGGCCGACCTGGTGCATGATCCGCAGCACCCGCAGGACGGCCGTGTCGACGAGCGCCGCCTCCTGCGAGTCCCGGAATATCGTTCCGACGTATTTCTCCGCGGACCAGTTGTCCAGCCAGGTGTCCTCCACCAGCCGGTACACGGCGTCGGTGACGTCACCGTAGCCGTCCACGCCGGCCAGCCAGACGTCCCGCTGGAACACCGGATCGGAGAGCATGTGCAGCGCGGAACGCACGTTGCTGCGCCAGCGCCACCACGGCATGTCGTTCTGTGGCATGCCGCCCATGGTGGAGGAGCGACGGCCGCGACGGGAAGAGTTCTCCGAACCTTGCACGGTCATCGATCGTACGTTCCCCGCCACAGCAGTCTCACCGGCCCCCGTAATTCACCTCGGTGTCACCTTTCGTTGACCGAGGGTCACTCCCCGGTTAGTGGTGTGACGGAATCGTGTGGGCCCATGACCGGCAGGCGACGCATCCGCAGCACCTTCCTCCGCTCCTTCTCCCGGCCCGTCAGAGCCACCGCCCTGTCGGCGGGCGCGCTGGCCGCGTGTGCGTCGCTCACCGCCGGATGCGGGGTCATCCCCGGTGCCACGGGGGGCTCCGGGGATGACCCGATCAAGATCATGACCTGGGCCCCCGAGAAGACCGACGCCACCAACAAGCCCGGCATGCCCGCGATGGCCCGCGCCTACGGCAGGTGGATCAACTCCCACGGCGGTGTCAACGGCCGCAAGCTCGAGGTCCTGACCTGCAACGACCACAACGACAGCGTGGGCGCCGCGAAGTGCGCCCGGCGCGCGGCGGCCGAGGACGTGGTCGCGGTCGTCGGCTCCTACAGCCAGTTCGGCGACTCCTACCTCGCCCCGCTGGAGAGCGCCGGTATTCCCTACATCGGCGGCTACGGCGTCACCAACGAGGAGTTCACCGGGCCCATGTCGTACCCGGTCAACGGGGGCCAGCCCGTCCTCCTGGCCGGCCTCGGCCGGGCCCTGTCCGCCTCCTGCGGCCCGGTCGCCCTGGTCCGCCCCGACAGCATCGCCGGCGACCAGCTGCCCGCGCTGCTCGACTCGGGCCTGAAGGCGGGCCGGCACACGGCGGCCGCCGACCATCTCGCCGCCGAGGACGCCACCGAGTACGGCGGCCAGGCCGAGCAGGCGCTGCGGTCCGCGACCAGGGACGTGGCCAGGAAGGGCTGTGTGGTGCCCGCGCTCGGGGACCGCACCGACACCTTCATGGACTCCTTCCGGCGCACCCGCGACGAGTTCCCGGCGGTGCGGACGGCGACCGTGCTGGGCAGCGTCGACCAGACCGTGATCAACGCGACGGGCGGGGCGTCGGGGCCGTACGAGGGGGCGTACATCACCGGCTGGTACCCGGTGGCGTCCGACGCGCGCTGGGACCCGATGAAGAAGGTGATCAACGAGGAGGCCTTCGGCGACAACCGCATCGACCCCGCGGACGCCGGAGTGCAGACCACCTGGATCGCCTACACCGTGCTCAAGGCCGCCCTGGACAAGATCGGCAACGGCGAGGTGAGCGCCGACAGCGTGCGGCACACCCTCGACGGCGGCCTGAAGGTGTCCACCGGCGGCCTCACCCCGACCCTGCACTGGCCCTACGAGAGCAAGCTCGCCGGGCTCGGCCTCCCCCGGCTCGTCAACGCCGACGTGACCCTCCAGGTCGTCCAGGGCGGCCGGCTGGTCGCCGCGAAGAAGACCGGGGGCTCGGGCATCAACGGGATCACCGACATGACGAGCACGCTGGAGAGCGCGGACCTGGACTGACCCGGATCCCGGCGCCCGCCGCCCTCACAGCTGGGTCGGCTGGCGCCGGGTCAGGCCGTACTTCGTCGCGATGGCGTTCCACAGCGCGGCGGCCTTCACCTTCTGCGCGCTGGCGGTGCCGCTCTCCCGGTTGCCGGCCTGGGTCTGGCCGGTGATGCGGGCCTGGCCCTTGTGGCAGCCCTTCTTGCCGCCGCCCACCTGGTCGGCCCAGGCCGCGTAGTGGTTGTCGGCGGCGGCGGACGCCTGCCAGGCCTTGGTGAGGGCCGCGGTCAGCTCGGCGTTGCCCGGCAGCTTGTCGACGGACAGCTTGCCGAGCCGGGTGACCAGGTCGCCGCGCTGCTTGGCCGCGTCGCGCAGGTCGGAGGCGGACTGGTCCAGGCTGTTGCACCGCTTGACGTTCGCCACCGCCTGGATCACCGAGGCGCGGCTGCTGCCGCTGTCGGCGAGCAGCCCGTCCAGGGCGACCGCCTGCTGCTTGGCCGGGTCGGCGGCGGCCGAGGCGGAGTCCTGGGTGGCCGGGCCGGAGGCGGCGACGGTCTTGTTGTCGTTGCCCTTGTCCCCGCCACCGCTGCTGAGCAGCGCACCGACGCCGACTCCGAGGACGACGATGCCCACGCCGACGGCGGCGATCAGCGGCACCCGGGACCGGCTGCGGCCGCCCCGGCCCCCCTCGTCCTCGTACTCGTCCAGCGGCGCGCTGTGCGACGGCTGGGCCGGGCCCGGGTAGGCGTTCGGCTGCTGGATGCGCGGCATCTGCTGCGTGGCCCCGGCCGGGCTCTCGGCACCGCCCGGCCCGCTGCGGAAGAGGTTGTCGAACTCGGCGGGCGGCTGCCGCTCCCCGCCCGGCGCCTGGCCGGTGTACGGCGGGATGTACTGCGTGGCCTCCGCGTCGGAGTGGGCGGCCGGGGCGGACGGCTGCTGCACACGCCCCAGGTACCGCGTCTCCTCCCCGGCGGTCTCCGGCGGCAGCGCACCGGGCACCACCGGCGGGATGTACTGCGTGGCGCCCTCGTCGGCGGGGGCCGCCGGGACCGGGGGCAGGTACTGGGTGGCCCCCTCGGCCGCGGGCGCCGCCGGGACGGGCGGGAGGTACTGGGTCGCCCCTTCGTCCGCGGCCGCGGGAGCAGGTGCGGGTATGCCGCCGCTGCCCGCCGAGGGAACCGGCGGAAGGTACTGGGTCGCGCCCTCGGCCGTCGGCGGCAGCGGAGCGGCCTGCGGCAGGCCTGGCGGCGCGCTCTGCGCCGGATAGGCGTCCGACGCGGCCGGCGGCAGCGGCGCCGCGGCAGCGGGAGCGGGCGGCGCTGGGTACTGCTGCTGGTACGGGGCGGGGTCGCCGTACGCGGGCTGCTGGCCGCCGCCGTACTGGGGCTGGTGGCCGCCGCCGTACTGGGGCTGGTGGCCGCCGGAACCATAGGCCGGGTCCTGGCCGGCGGAGCCGTACGCCGGGTTCTGGCCACCCGTGCTGTACGCCGGTTCCTGGCCGCCGGAGCCGTAGGTCTGGCCGCCGTACGACGGAGCCGGTGCGCCCTCCGGGGGCAGCGGGCCGGGGCCGTTGCCGGACGGGGGCTGCTGTTCCGGGGTGCCCCACTGCTGGCCGGCCGCCGCGGGCCAGCCCTGGTCGGGCTGGGGCGCCTGCTGCCGACCGGGACCCCACTGGCCGCCCCATGCCTGGCCGCCGGCCGGCCCGACGGGGGCCGGGGTGCCGGTCATGCCTGGCAGCAGCGGCTCACCTCCGTCGGAGGGCAGCACGATGCCTTCGTGCGCGGGCCGCGCCGAGGGCTCCTCGCCCTGTCCACTCTGCGTCACCGGGACTCCTACGAATGGGGGACCTTCGGAATCGTCGGCACACGCTACCGGGTCCCCCGAGCGGGGTGCCATGCAGCCAAGGGCGCGATCTTCTTCCCTGTGACAGTGGTAACAAACCGCCCCGCGGTGCGCCGTACACGGCATCCGCCGCGCATCCGGATGCCGTTTCCCGTCCGTTCACGCATCCGCGGGGCTGGTGTTCAGGCGGCCTGCTGGAGATCGAGGCGGGCCCCGAACTCCCGTACGACCGTTTCGTCCCGGAAGGGTTCCAGGCGCTGCTGGAGATCCTCCAGATACTCGGCGCCCCGGTTGGAGCGGAGCGTCTCCAGCAGTTCCACGGCCTTCAGACCGGTGCTGCAGGCCTGCTCGATCTCGCGCTGCTGCACCTGGGCCGTGGCGAGCAGCACATAACCGATGGCGCGGCGGCGGGCCCGGGACTCGGGGTGTCCGGCCAGCGCCTGCTCGGCACAGCGCGCCGCCGCCTCGGCCTGGCCCAGGTCGCGGTGGCAGTGCGCCAGTTCGTCGGCCAGATACGCCTCGTCGAAGTGCGCGATCCACACCGGGTCGTCCCCGGAGGCCGCGTCCGCCCCTTCCATCGCCGCGACGGCCCGCCCGGAGGCGTCCTGCGCGGCCCGGACGTCGCCGAGCAGGGCGTGCCCGCGGGCCTCGGCCGCATGGAACATCGCCTCCGCGCGCGGAGTCACGCGCCCGCGCGCCCCCTCCTGCGCGGCACGCGCCAGCTGGGCGATCTCGCGCGGGTTGCCGAGCTGCGCGGCCAGGTGGCTCATGGAGGCAGCGAGGATGTAACCGCCGTAGCCGCGGTCGCCCGCCGCCTGCGCCAGCCGCAGCGACTGGATGTAGTAGCGCTGGGCCAGACCCGGCTGCCCGGTGTCCACCGCCATGTACCCGGCCAGCTCCGTCAGCCGGGCCACGGTCGCGAAGAGATCGCGGCCGACCGCCTCCCGGTACGACCCCGCGAGCAGCCCGGAGACGACGCTGTTGAGGTAGTGCACGACGACCGGGCGCACATGCCCGCTGCCGAACTGGTGGTCGAGGTCCACCAGCGCCTGGGTCATGGACCGCACGGCCGCCACGTCGGACTGGCCCACCCGCGCGCCCGCCTGCCGGGCCACCTGGGCGTCCGGCGCCGAGATCAGCCAGTCGCGGCTGGGCTCGACCAGCGCGGAGGCGGCGACGGAGGAGCCGGACAGGAAGTCCCGCCGGCCCACGTCGCTGCGCCACAGCTCACAGACCTGCTCGATGGCCCCCAGTACCGTCGGCGAGAACTGGAGACCGACCCCCGAGGCGAGGTTCTTGCCGTTGGCCATGCCGATCTCGTCGATCGTGACCGTACGGCCGAGCTTGCGCCCGAGCGCCTCCGCGATGATCGCCGGGGCCCGGCCCCGCGGCTGCTGGCCGCGCAGCCAGCGGGCCACGGACGTCTTGTCGTAGCGCAGGTCGAGCCCGTGCTCGGCGCCGCACATGTTGACCCGCCGGGCCAGCCCGGCGTTCGAGCATCCCGCTTCCTGGATGAGTGCTTGCAGCCGTTCGTTCGGCTGCCTCGCCACGAGAGGCCTTGCGGCCATGTGCTACCCCCTGCGTTGCGATCCCCTGGATCGTGAAGATCCGGCCGGAAGCATCCGGTCGTGAAGATCACTGCCCAGCTGACATACCGTCAATGCGCGACATGTGCGGTTTGCCGGGGTAAAGGCTTATGCCGCCCCCTCCCTGGCTACCCAGCCCAAGCCCCGCTTCCTCCCGCGCGCCCCCACCCATGCACCCATGCGCCCCATTTGCGGAACCGATGCTCCTCCCCCGCGCGCGCTACAGCCGTAACTCGAGGTGAGTGCGGGAGTTGAGTTCAGCGTGGAAGAGACGATCGCGAGCACCGAAGCCGCCCAGATTCCGAAGCAGCGCGGGGAATCGCTGCTGGAAACCGCCGTACGCTACGCCGAGGAGCGGCACTGGGACGTGTTCCCGGGCAGCTGGCTGGAAGCCGTCGACGGGGTGCAGCGCTGCTCGTGCGGCGATGCCTCCTGCCCCGCGCCGGGTGCGCATCCCGCGCGCCCCGACTGGGCGACGCAGGCGACCGGCAGTGCGACCGTCGCCCGCCGGATGTGGCAGAAGCAGCCGACGGCGTCGATCCTGCTGCCGACGGGGCGTACGTTCGATGCGCTGTCCGTCCCGGAGAGTGCGGGCTTTCTGGCTCTGGCCCGCATGGAGCGGATGGAGCTGACCCTGGGGCCGGTGACGCTCACTCCCGACCGGCGGATGCAGTTCTTCGTGCTGCCGGGGGCTTCCGTGAAGGTCCCCGAGCTGGTGCGGAAGTTGGGGTGGTCGTTGTCCTCGCTGGATCTCGTGCCGTTGGGCGAGGGTGGCTATGTGGCCGCTCCTCCCACCCGGTTCGGGTCCCGGGGGGCTGTGCAGTGGGCCTGCCGGCCGACTCCCGCGAATCGGTGGTTGCCGGATGCGGAGGAGTTGATCTCGCCGTTGGCTTATGCGTGCGGGCGGGATCGGTAGCGCCGTCTCGTCTGCGTGGTTCCTGTGCGCCGGCGGCTGCGGGTTCGTTGTGGCTTGTCGCGCCCACGCGGCGGAGCCCCATATTGATGCAGCCCCGCGCCCCTGTCGGGGCGTTGCAGTGGTCGTAGGGTTCATGCATGACCGAGGCGGCAGTGCGTGTGCGGGGACTCTGGAAGCAATTCGGGCAGCAAGTGGCTGTCGGTGGGATCGATCTTGATCTGCCTGCCGGGAAGTTCATCGGGCTTGTCGGGCCGAACGGGGCCGGGAAGACCACCACGCTGTCCATGGTGACCGGGCTGCTGCGGCCCGATCAGGGGTCCGTCGAGGTCGTCGGTCATGACGTGTGGCGGGACCCGGTGGCCGTCAAGGCCCGGATCGGGGTGTTGCCCGAGGGTCTGCGGTTGTTCGAGCGGCTCTCGGGGCGGGAACTGCTCGGATACTCGGGGCGGCTGCGCGGGCTGCCCGGCGCCGAGGTCGACAAGCGGGCCGCGCAGCTGCTGGACGTGCTCGACCTCGCGGGGGCGCAGCACAAACTCGTCGTGGACTACTCGACCGGCATGCGCAAGAAGATCGGGCTCGCGGCCGCTCTCCTCCACAACCCCGAAGTGCTGTTCCTGGACGAGCCGTTCGAGGGCGTCGACCCGGTGTCCGCGCAGACGATCCGGGGCGTGCTGGAGCGGTACACCGGCTCCGGCGCCACCGTCGTGTTCTCCTCGCACGTGATGGAGCTGGTCGAGTCGCTGTGCGACTGGGTGGCCGTCATGGCGGCGGGACGCATCCGGGCCACCGGGACCCTGGCCGAGGTGCGCGGGGAGCATCCCACGCTGCAGGGGGCGTTCCTGGAGCTGGTGGGGGCGCGCGACCTGGACGCCGGGTCCGATCTGGACTGGCTGGGCGGCGGGGCGGCCCGATGACGAACCTGACCTCCACCGTCATACGACTGAAGCTGTCCCTGCTGCGGGGCGGCCTCAGGCAGTCGCCCGGCCGACGGGCCGCGTTCCTCGCCTCGGCCGTCGTCGCGCTGCTGTTCGCACTGCTCCAGCTGCTCGGACTCGTGGCCCTGCGCGGGCATGCGCACGCCGAGGCCGTCGCCGTGCCCGGTACGGCCGTGCTGGCGCTGGGCTGGGCGGTGATGCCGCTGTTCTTCCCGAGCGGGGACGAGACGCTGGACCCGACCCGGCTGGTGATGCTGCCGCTGCGGCCCCGGCCGCTGGTCCGGGCGCTGCTGGCCGCCTCGCTGGTCGGCATCGGGCCGCTGTTCACGCTGCTGGTGCTGGTGGGCTGTGTGGTCTCGGTGGCGCACGGCGCGGCGGCGTACGCCTTCTCCGTCGTCGCCGTCGCCCTCGCGCTGCTGGTCTGCGTGGCGCTCGCGCGAGCCGTCGCCGCCGCCAACGTACGGCTGCTGACCAGCAGGAAGGGACGCGATCTGGCCGTACTGAGCGGGCTGGTCATCGCCGTCGGGGGGCAGCTGGTCAACTTCGGTGCGAGGCAGCTGGGTTCGGCGGGCCTCGGGCAGCTGCAACCGGCCGCGGACGTGCTGTCCTGGGTACCGCCCGCGTCGGCGGTCGGGGCGGTACGGGCGGCGAGCGAGGGGTCGTACGGCATCGCTGCCGGTCAACTCGCCCTGTCGGTGGCCGCGCTGGCGGGGCTCGTCGTCGTATGGGCGCGGAGCCTGACCCGGCTGATGACCTCGCCCGACGCGTCCACGCTCCAGACCGCCGACACCGGGGCCCGGGACCGCTCCTCGGCCGGGCTCGGCCGACTGCTGCCGGGCGGGCGCACGGGTACGGTCATGGACCGCACCCTGCGCTACATCTGGCGCGACCCGAAGACCAAGGCCGCGTGGGTGACCTCGCTGGCCATCGGCCTGATCGTGCCGGTGTTCAACGCGGTGCAGGGGACCGGGTCCCTGTACTTCGCGTGCTTCGCCGCCGGCATGCTCGGCATCCAGATGTACAACCAGTTCGGGCAGGACACCTCCGCCTTCTGGATGGTGGCCCTGAGCATTTCCTCGGCACGGGACGCGTACGCCGAGCTGCGCGGGCGGGCACTGGCCCTGCTGGTGATCACCCTGCCCTACGCCGCGCTCGTGACCGTGGTGACGACCGCCCTGCTGGGCGACTGGGCCCGGCTGCCAGAGGTGCTGGGACTGTCCCTGGCACTGCTCGGGGCGATGCTGGCGACCGGCGCCTGGACCTCGGCCCGCTTCCCCTACTCCATCCCGCAGGAGGGCCACAAGAACGTGGCCCCCGGACAGGCCGGCCTCGCCTGGATCTCCATCTTCGGCGGCATGGTCGCAGCAGCCCTGCTCTGCTCCCCCGTCATCACGGCAACGATCTGGCTGAACGTGAGCGCAGACGGCGATGCGTGGAGCTGGCTCCTGCTGCCGGTCGGGGCGGCGTACGGCGCTGCGATCACTTGGCTGGGACTACGCCTGGCGGCCCCCCGAACGGCGTCCCGCCTACCGGAAATCCTGACGGCGGTGAGCAAGGGCTGACGGCGCCTTTTCGGCGCGGGAGGCTGCAACACCCTCAGGGGCGCGGGGCTGCATCACTATGCGGCTCCGCCGCGTGGGCGCGACCAGCCACAACACACCCCGCACCCGCCACCGCACAGGAACCACGCAGACGAGAAGGCGCTCAAACCCCGAACTCCGCATCAAGAAACGGCTCAACAGCCCCCCGCCAAGCCACCGGCTGGTCATAGTGAACAAGGTGCCCAGCCTCAGCAACCTCCGCATACTCCCCGCGAGGAAGCACCCGCACCATCTCCTGCGCCTCGGCCCGCCCCAGCTCCCCGTCGAGGCCCCGCACGACAAGCGCAGGGCACCGCACCTGGGCCAGCTCCTCCCAGTGCGCGTCGTACACCCAGGTCTCCCGGGACCTCAGCATCTGCTCCGGCTCGAAGACGGGGCGCCAGCCGTCGGCGGACTCGTGCATGACTTCGGCGTAGAAAGCGCCGCGGGCCGGGCTCGGCCGCTCCACCCAGGGATCGCCCTCGCCGAACCACTTGCGGACGTCGGCGAGCGTGGCGAAGGGGACGGGCCAGGACCGGAACCAGTCGGCCCACTCGCGCTGCGAGGCCGCGCCGAGCGCGGAGGCGCGCATGTCGCAGATGATCAGGCCGCGCACCAGATCGGGGCGTTTCGCGGCGAGCTGCCAGGCGGTCAGGGCGCCCATGGCGTGGCCGATGAGGACGGCGGGGGCGAGGCCGAGCTGTTCGAGGGCGGCCTCGGCGTCCTCGACGTAGGCCTCACGGGTGTACGCGGCCTGTGGGGGCTTGTCGCTCTGGCCGTGGCCGCGCTGGTCGAGCGCGACGGCGCGATGGCGCTCGGCGAGCCAGCGGGCGGTGGCCGCCCAGTGCGAGGCGCGGCCCATCAGGCCATGGAGTAACAGCACGCCCGGAGCGCCGGGCTCCGCCTCCGGTTTGGGAGGGTCCGCGTACTCCCAGGCGGCCAGGCGCACCCCGCCCGCTCCCGTCACATCGATACGCCGTGCCATCGGCCTGGCACCCCCCAGCTCCGCCTGCCCTCGTACGGGTGTACTGCCGTTGCTGTCGCCGTGTTCGCCGTTGTTGCCGTTGTCGGCGTCGTGCTGCCGCCGCAGAATATCGAATACCCATTCGAAAATACTGCCTCTGCGGACAACACCCCTCATTCGAGTGACACCCCTCAAGGAATGATCGCCGCCGCCGAGGGGATCTTTCTGGCGGGAGGCGGACCGCTCGGGGAAAAACGGTCCGAGGGGATGACCCTGAGAGCTCGGGGCTCCGGGTCAGCACAGGGGAGGACAGGCCCCGGCGCCACACGGCGCCGGGGCCCTCTCATGCTCAGCGCTTGGCGACGAACACATGCGAGGCGACGTCCGCCTCCAGCTCGGCCGCCTCGCCGCCGCTGCCCACCAGCACCCCGCCGGCCGACTCCGTCACGCTCACCACCGAGCCGGGCTGTACGCCCGCCCGCCGCAGCGTGTACATCAGCTGCGCGTCCGTCTGGATCGGCTCGCCGATACGGCGGACCACGACAGTCTTCCCGTCGGCACCCGGGTCCAGGTCGGCCAGCGACACCATGCTCTCGTCCAGGAACGGGTCGGCACCGTCCTTCTCGCCCAGCTCCTCCAGACCCGGGATCGGGTTGCCGTACGGCGACTCGGTCGGGTGGCGCAGGAGCTCCAGCACGCGACGCTCGACCGCCTCGCTCATCACGTGCTCCCAGCGGCAGGCCTCCGCGTGCACCTGCTCCCACTCCAGGCCGATCACGTCGACCAGCAGACACTCCGCGAGGCGGTGCTTGCGCATCACCCGCGTGGCCAGCCGGCGGCCCTCGTCCGTCAGCTCCAGGTGTCGGTCGCTGGCCACGGACACCAGACCGTCGCGCTCCATCCGCGCCACCGTCTGGCTCACCGTCGGCCCGCTCTGGTCCAGCCGCTCCGCGATGCGCGCGCGCATGGGGACGACGCCTTCCTCTTCCAGTTCGAGGATGGTGCGGAGATACATCTCCGTGGTGTCGATCAGTCCGGACATACGTGCCCCTCGATTACCTCTGCCGGAAGCCCGGCGCGTGCCCTGGCCCTGCAACCAATTCTGCCGTACGCCACTGACAAGCGGGCGGTACCGGGGAAACGGGGGCCACTCGCACGGGGCCCCGGCCCGGCCGTATTGACACCGCATTGGTCCAGACCGCAGGGTGATCCGCGACACAGATGCTGCGAAGGGGCACCGCATGAGCGACGGCACGCCTGCCGACCTGTTCTTCGACGCCGCCATCGGCCTGCTGCAACGGGTCCGCGAGGAGGAGGCCGAGACGATCACCGCGGCCGGCACCCTGCTCGCCGACACCGTCGCGGCCGGCGGCCGCCTGTTCGCCTTCGGCGCCGGGCACTCCTCCCTGGCCGCCCAGGACGTCGTCTACCGGGCCGGCGGACTCGCCCTGATGAACCTGCTCGCCGTCCCCGGAGTCGTCGGCGTCGACGTCACCCCGGCCACCCTCGGCTCCGCCCTGGAACGCGTCGACGGACTCGCCGGCGCCGTCCTGGACACCTCCCCCGTCCGCGCCGGCGACGCCCTCGTGATCATCTCCCTCTCCGGCCGCAACGCCCTGCCCGTCGAGATGGCCCTCAACGCCCGCGCCCTCGGCGTGAAGGTCATCGGCGTGACGTCGGCGGCGTACGCCATCCGGACCAAGTCCCGGCACTCCTCGGGCACGTTCCTGAAGGACCACTGCGACATCGTCCTGGACTCGAAGATCGCCGTCGGCGACGCGGAACTCACCCTCGACACCATCCCGGCCCCCTTCGCCCCGGCCTCCACGGTGGTCACCACCGCCCTGATGCAGGCCGTCATGGCCACCACGGCCGCCACACTGGCCGACCGCGGCATCGAGCCCCCGCTGCTGCGCTCCGGGAACGTCGACGGCGGCCACGACTGGAACGGGCGGATCATGGAGGAGTACGCGGACCGGATCTTCTACCGGCCCTGAGCCGGCACCGGCCGCTACTCCCCCGGCTTCGGCTTCTCCCGTACCGCCTCCGCCAGGTCCAGCGCCGCCGCGATCCGTACGGCCACGTCCTCCGCGTAGACCGCGTCCGCACGCTCGAAGCGACTGCGTGCGGCCCCGCGCAGGAAGGTGACCACGCCCAGCGTCCGGCCCCGGCTGCGCAGCACGGAGCACAGGGCGTGCACGGTGTCGCCGGGCCACTGCCGGGCCAGCGCCCACTCCTGTGCCCGCTCGGCCGGGACGGACCCGGCGTCCGCGCGCACGGTTCCGGCCCGCTGGACACAGCTGAGCGCCGGATGCCCCTCCTCGTAGCGCACGGGCAGCCCGGCCGCGCCCGTGAGCAGACTGGGCCCGGGCGCCCCGGCGGGTGTGGCGGCGAGCCGCACCAGCCGTACCGGAACCGCATCGTCGCCCTCCGCGCGCGCGGCGCCCGCCAGGCGGTCGAGCAGGGCGTGGTCGGCGAAGCCGGCGAGGGCGAAGTCCAGGTGGACGGTGGCCGCCTCCGCCGGGTCCTCGCACTCGGCGGCGGCACGGGCCGC
Source organism: Streptomyces cellostaticus (assembly GCF_001513965.1). GTDB lineage: Bacteria > Actinomycetota > Actinomycetes > Streptomycetales > Streptomycetaceae > Streptomyces > Streptomyces cellostaticus. The sequence continues at coordinate 88,721 of NZ_KQ948041.1, forward strand.
GCGGTGCAGCTGGTTGGCGCGGAAGCGCAGCAGGGCCGCCTCCTGCTCGCCCTGCTTGCCCTCCGTGACGTCCTGGAACAGCCAGCCGACCCCGAGCGGTACGGGCTCCTCGGCGAGCGGCGAGGCCAGCCGCACGAACCCGCTGCGCCAGCAGCGCCGCTTCTCACCTTCGGCCGAGCGCACGGTCACCCACATCTCGGCGGGTGCGGGCGGAGCGCCCTCGGCCAGGACATGGGTGAGCGCGCTCTCCAACTCCTCCACACCCTGCGCGAGCAACTCGCCGAGCGGCCGCCCGAGCGCGGACGTACGCCCGATGCCCAGGGCCCGCGCCGCGTGCGCGTTGACGACGGCGGGCCGCAGATCGGCGTCGACCAGGACCACACCCCAGGAAGCGTCCTCGAACAGCGCCTCGCTCAGCGCGATGGACCGTTCCAGATCGATCTGGGCATGCACCTCACTGAACGCGCAGTACACACCCGCCGGCTTCCCGTCGGGCCCGCGCACGGCGGCGGACTGGGTCCGTACGAGCACCCGCCCGCCGTCCTTCGTGACCAGGGCGAACTCATGAACCTGCCGACCGGGCGCGTGCATGGCCGACATCAGGCGTGCCTGCACATCCTCGGCATCGGCACTGCGCACCGCCCACCCCGCGAACCCGGGCCGTCCCACCGCCTCGGCGGCGGTCCAGCCGAGGATCCGCTCGGCCTCACGGTTCCAGTGCGTGACGACCCCGTCCGCGTCAAAGGCGCACAGGGCCGCGTCCATCCCGTCCAGCAGCGCGGCGAGCAGATCGGAGCCGCCGGACTCCTCCGGCCCGTCAGGGCTGTGCGGACCGTCCCGCTCGGGCTCGTCCGGCCCCAGCTCATCGGTGGTCCCACTCCGCCGGGAAGCACTCACCTGGACCCCCTGGAGGCTGCGTCGGCGCCCATACGGCGCTCGGTTCGCTCACTGGCCTTCATTCAACTGGAACGTGACACAGCCCACATCCTGTTCCCGCAGATTGCAGCAATCAATGCCCGGCAGCGGGGACCGGCTCCAGCCACAGGTCGACCCACTCGTCACTCTCGCCGTCCAGCTCGTACCGGTCGGTCTCCCCTCCTCCCCGACCGGCGGCCGCACGGTGGAACACCCGACGAGCACGTCACCCGGATACGCAGCGAATCGTCCGGGCCGTCCGGCGTCAACCGCGTTCCGGCCTCCGCGTTCCGGCCTCCGAAAAAACACTTGAGGCGTTCCCAGATGCTTCTTAGGGTGTGGAGCACCGAAGAGAGGAGGTGGTTCGGAGCATGTATGCACACCGGACGTCGGAGGTGGCTGCGGGCTAACGCCCGTCACCACACCCAGTGCGGTGCCGGACCAGCGTGTGTGCACACACGCAGCCGGCCAATCCCACGCAGTCACCCGACCCGCGAGCTCGCCGGTACGTCCGGCCGGCCCCCGCCGACAGGCGGAGGACCAGAGCTCGCGGGTCGTCTGCGTTTGTGCGGGGTTCGGATGGGGCTTCAGTGGGCGATGTCCGCGTACCCCTCGATCTTCTGCGGACCGCGCGCTGCCGGCCCCACGTACCGGGCGGAAGGCCGCACCAGACGCCCCGTCCGCTTCTGCTCCAGGATGTGCGCCGACCAACCGGCGGTCCGGGCGCAGGTGAACATCGACGTGAACATGTGCGCCGGAACCTGCGCGAAGTCCAGCATGATCGCGGCCCAGAACTCGACGTTGGTGGCCAGCACCCGGTCCGGGCGCCGGTTGTGCAGTTCCTCCAGCGCCGCCTTCTCCAGCGCCTCCGCGATCTCGAACCGCGGCGCGCCCAGTTCCTTGGCGGTACGGCGCAGCACGCGCGCGCGAGGGTCTTCGGCCCGGTAGACCCGGTGCCCGAAGCCCATCAGCCGTTCTCCGCGGTCCAGCGCGTTCTTGACGTACGCCTCCGCGTCACCCGTCCGCTCGATCTCCTCGATCATGCCGAGCACCCGAGAGGGGGCACCGCCGTGCAGCGGACCGGACATGGCGCCGACGGCCCCCGACAGTGCGGCGGCGACGTCCGCGCCGGTCGAGGCGATGACGCGCGCGGTGAAGGTGGAGGCGTTCATGCCGTGCTCGGCGGCCGACGTCCAGTAGGCGTCGACGGCCGCGACATGCTTCGGGTCCGGCTCACCCCGCCAGCGGATCATGAACCGCTCGACAACGGACTGCGCCTTGTCGATCTCCCGCTGCGGCACCATCGGCAGTCCCTGCCCGCGTGCGGACTGGGCGACGTACGACAGCGCCATGACGGCGGCGCGCGCCAGATCCTCGCGGGCCTGGGCCACGTCGATGTCGAGGAGCGGTTTCAGGCCCCAGACCGGGGCCAGCATGGCGAGTGCGGACTGTACGTCGACACGGATGTCACCGGAGTGGACCGGGATCGGGAAGGGCTCGGCGGGCGGCAGTCCGGGGTTGAACGCGCCGTCGACCAGCAGTCCCCACACATTCCCGAAGGAGACGTGACCGACCAGGTCCTCGATGTCGACGCCGCGGTAGCGGAGGGCGCCGCCTTCCTTGTCGGGTTCGGCGATCTCCGTCTCGAACGCGACAACTCCTTCGAGCCCGGGTACGAAATCGGACATCAGGCGGCTCCTCGTGAATGTGTCGGCGGCGGTCACCCCGGTGATGCCCCGATCGCCCGGTGGTCACCCAATCCGCGGGGGGACCTGCACGATAACTCCGAGTGCCATAGTTGGGGAGGCCATACGACACTGAGTGCCACACGTTCGATACGGCAGGATGACCGCGTGACCGACCGCGACCTCAGCCTCGACCCCGTCGTCGATCCCGCCGCCATGCGCAAGCAGTACCGGGCCGCGGGCCTCGACGAGAAGGACCTCGCCGCGCACCCCATGGACCAGTTCTCCGGCTGGTTCGAGGACGCTGCCCGGGCGGCCGTACACGGCACGCTCTACGAGCCCAACGCGATGGTCGTCTCCACGGCGGACGCGGCGGGCCGGCCCAGCTCCCGCACTGTCCTGATGAAGCAGTACGACTCCGACGGCTTCGTCTTCTACACCAACTACGACTCGCGCAAGGCCCGTGAGCTGGCCGCGAACCCGCACGTCTCGCTGCTCTTCCCCTGGCACCCGATCGCCCGCCAGGTGATCGTCACCGGTGTCGCCCGCCGCACCGGCCGGGACGAGACCGCGGCCTATTTCCGCACCCGTCCGCACGGCTCCCAGCTGGGCGCCTGGGCCAGCGCCCAGTCCTCGGTGATCACGTCCCGGGACGGGCTGGATGCCGCCTATGCCGAGCTGGGCGCGCGCTACCCGGAGGGGGAGCAGGTGCCGGTCCCGCCGCACTGGGGCGGCTTCCGGATCGCACCGGAGACGGTCGAGTTCTGGCAGGGCCGTGAGAACCGGCTGCACGACCGGCTGCGGTACGTGGCCCGGCCGGACGGGGCGTGGGACGTGGAGCGGCTGAGTCCTTGAGGCGCGTCGGCGTCAGAGGGGCTTGGGAGCGCGGGCGGCTGTGGGTGCGTTGTGGCTGGTCGCGCCCACGCGGCGGAGCCGCATATCGATACGGCCCCGCGCCCCAAGGGAGTTGATCACGCCGGAGTCAGAAGGCTCCCGTGGTGACGTTCCGCCACCAGCGGATGCGCCCTCAGTTTGCCCTTCAGTTCGTTGTAGCCGTACTCGGCGAACAGGGGGTTTGCCGGGTCCGTCGTGATGCCTGGGGCCGTTGACGCGTGCGGGAAGGCCAGGGGGTCGACCTTGGCGTCCAGGCGGGGGTTGTAGAAGAACGGGACCGAGAAGCGTTCCGTGGCTCCGGGCGGGCTGATCACTCGGTGGTTGGTGGCCAGGAGGTAGCCGTTGGTCGCCACTTCCAGGAGTTCGCCCAGGTTGACCACGAAGGCGCCCTCCAGCGGGGGCACGTCGTGGAAGAGGCCGTCCTCGCGCTGGACCTGGAGGCCGCCGACGGTGTCCTGGAGGAGCAGGGTGAGGAAGCCGTAGTCCTTGTGGGCGCCGACGCCCTGGTCGGTGCCGTCGCCCGCGCTGCCCGGGTAGCGGACGAGCTTGAGGTGCGGGTGGGCGTGGTCGCCGAAGGCCGGGTCGTAGAAGTCGGCGGGGGCGCCGATGGCGGTGAGGAGTTCGTGCAGGAGGCGCTGGGCGACCGCGCTCAGCCTGTCGATCCAGGCGAGGGCGGCGGTGCGCAGCTCGGGGAGGGCGGCCGGCCACTGGTTGGGGCCCTCCAGCCACCAGTAGGGCGGCTCGCCGGGGCCGGGGACGTGGGCGGGGCGTTCGGCGCCTATGTCGAGCTGGTCGCGCCAGTCGCGGGCACCGCGGGTGCGCTCGTCGCCGGTGCGGGTGTAGCCGCGGAAGTGCGGGGAGTTGACGTTGTCGAGGGCGAGCCGGTCGGCCTCGGGGAGGTCGAAGAAGGCGCGCATGGCGGTGAGCAGTGCGTCTGTCTCGGCCTTCGTCACGCCGTGTCCGACAAGCTGGAAGAAGCCGACGTCGTGGGCGGCGCTGTGCAGTTGGGCGTGGAGCAGAGCTCGGGCCTGGGGGCCGCGGTCGGCGGCCGACAGGTCGATGATCGGGAGCTGGGCGTACGACGGGGTCGTCGCGATGTGCGTCGTCATGGATGCGTCCACAGGGTGTGTGGGCCACGGGCAGGCCGCCGAGGGTAGGGCGGCGCCCAGGATGCCGTAAGAAGGGGGAGAAAAAGGGGCTGAATTCAGGCCGAAAGCCGACAGCCCATGCTCGTGACGCGCACGTAGTCCACGTGGCGGCGGCGAACGAGCATCGGAAGCATGGGCCCAAGGGTAACGCGCCCCCGCGGTAACCCCTCGGGCCCGCCGCGGTGACCCCCTCAGCCCAGCGATTCCTCCAGGAGCTCCGCCCACTGGGCCACGACCCGCCGGCGGCGGGCGGTGTCGTCGGTGAGGAGGTTGGCGAGGCCGAGGCCGCGGGCCATGTCGAGCAGGCCCTGGACGGTCTCGCGGACGCCGGGGCGGGTCTCGTCGGCGCCGAGGAGTTCCACGGCGATGCGGTGGGTCTCGCGGCCGACGCGGGCCTCCAGCTCGGTCACGCGCGAGCGCAGCTGTTCCTCGTCGGAGGCGGCGACCCACAGGTGCAGGGCGGCCCGGAAGAGAGGGCCAGTGTAGAGGTCGACCAGGGCGGTGACGACGGCGCGGCGGTCGGCGGGGCCGTCCGGGAACAGCTCCCTGAGGGCGGTCGAGCGCTGTTCGGCGACGTACTCGACGGCTGCCGTGAACAGGTCCTCGCGGGTCGGGAAGTGGTGCTGGGCGGCGCCCCGGGAGACGCCGGCGCGTTCGGCGACGACGGCGACCGTGGAGCCTGCCCAGCCGTGCTCGGCCAGGCAGGCCACGGCGGCCTCCAGGAGCCGCTGCCGGGTGGCCCGGCTGCGGTCCTGCTTGGGTACGCGGTCGCGTTCCGCCGTCGTACTCACACCACCCATGCCGCATCCCGTCTTTCCAGGAAGGCCGTCATCCCCTCCCGGGCCTGGGCGGTGGAGAACAGCCGGGCCGAGAGCGCGGTCAGCTCCGCCGCGTCCCGGTCGAACGTCTCCAGCACCCTAGCCGTGAGCAGCGCTTTCGTCTCGGCCAGGGCCTGGGGGCAGGAGCGGCGCAGGCCGTCGAGGACGGGGGCGAGGGCTTCGTCCACGTCGTCGGCGGTGACGGTGAGCAGGCCGAGGCGTACGGCCTCGGCGGGGTCGAAGCGTTCGCCGGTGAGGTAGTAGCGGGCCAGCGCGCGGGGGTCGGCGCGCGGGATCACCGGCAGGGAGATCACCGCCGGGGCCACGCCGATGCGGACCTCGGTGAAGGCGAAGGTGGACCCGGTGGCGGCGGCGGAGAGGTCGCAGGCGGCCAGCAGGCCGAGGCCGCCCGCCCTGACGTGTCCGGTGACCCGGGCGACCACGGGCCTGGGCAGCTCCACGATCTGCCGCAGCAGGCCGACCAGCGCGTCCGGGGCTTGGGGGTCCCCCCGCTCGAGCGAAGCCGAGAGTGGGGGAGGGTCGCGCAGGTCGGCTCCGGCGCAGAAGGTGGTGCCGGTGTGGGTGAGGACGACGGCCCGGACCTCCGGGTCCTTGGCGCAGTCGGCCAGGGCGCCTGCGAGCTCGCCGACCAGGGCCGCGGAAAGCGCGTTGCGGGTGTCGGTGGCGTCCAGGCTGAGGGTTTCGACGCCGCGCGTGCGCGTGCGTCCGATCAGAGCGCTCACGTGTGCTCCCTGAGCTGTCGGCGCAGGATCTTCCCGGAGGTCGCGCGGGGCACGGTGTCGATGAAGGTGATCCTGCGGATGCGTTTGTAGGGCGCGACGCGCTCGGCGACGTACAGCATGATCTCGTTCTCGCTCAGGTCGTCGGCGGTGGGCTGGCGGACGACGAAGGCGTGCGGGACCTCGTTGCCGTCCTCGTTGTGGGCCCCGATGACGGCGGCGTCGGCGATGCCGGGGTGGGTGAGCAGCAGGGCCTCCAGTTCGGCGGGGGCCACCTGGAAGCCCTTGTACTTGATGAGTTCCTTCACGCGGTCCACGACGAAGAGCCAGCCGTCGGCGTCGACGTGGCCGACGTCCCCGGTGTGCACCCAGCCGTCGGCGTCGATCATGTCGGCCGTGGCGTCGGGGCGGCCGAGGTAGCCCTTCATCACCTGCGGGCCGCGGATCAGGATCTCGCCGGGCTCGCCGGTGCCGAGGTCCTTGCCGGCATCGTCCAGGGAGACGATCCGCATCTCGGTGCCGGCGATGAGCTTGCCGACCGTGCCGGCGGGTGCCTCGTGCAGGGCGTCCAGGGGGACGACGTGGGTGCCGGGCGACAGTTCCGTCATGCCGTAGGCCTGGCCGATCGGCGGCAGTCCGAGCCGTTCGGCGCAGGCGGCGGCAAGCTGGGCGTCCAGCGGGGCTGCGGCGCTGATGACGTACTTCAGGGAGGAGAGGTCGTAGCGGGCCACCGCCGGGTGCTTGGCGAGGGCGAGGACGATCGGCGGGGCGACGTACAGGCCGGTGATGCGGTGGTTCTCGATGGCCGCGAGGAAGGTCTCCAGGTCGAAGCGGGGCAGGACGACGACCGTGGCGCCCTTGCGCAGGGGCGCGTTCATCAGGGCGGTCAGGCCGTAGATGTGGAAGAACGGCAGCACGGCGAGGATGCGGTCGCCGGGTCCCGTCGGGACGGGGGCATCCAGCTGGGCGAGGTTGGTGGCGATCTGCCGGTGGGTGAGCATCACGCCCTTGGGGATGCCGGTGGTGCCGGAGGAGTACGGCAGTGCGGCGATGTCCTCGGCCGGGTCGAAGCCGGTTCTCGGATCGGGTGCGGTGCAGGCGAGCATGTCGATGAGGGAGCGGTGCCCGGGTGCACTGTCGCAGACGAATATCTCCCGTACTCCGCCCGCGATTTCGGCGGCCCGGCGGGCGGACTGCAGCAGCGGGGAGACGGTGATGATCCAGCGGGCCGCGCTGTCGGTGAGCTGTTTGGCGAACTCCTCGGGCGTGGCGAGCGGGTGCACGGTGGTGACGCAGGCCCCCGCGCGCGTGGCCGCGTAGAAGGCGGTCGGGAAGGTGATCGTGTTGGGGCTGTGCAGGGCGAGGACGTCGCCCTTGCGCACTCCCGCGTCGGCGAGTGCGGCGGCCAGCCGCCGGTGGAACCGGTCCACTTGCTCGTACGTGAGGGTGGTGCCGTCCGTGCCGTCGACGAGGGCCGGAAGGTCGCCGAAGTCGGCGGCCCGGCCCAGGACGGCTTCGTGGATGGGCAGTTCTACGGGCGGAACGTCTGCGTACGCGCTGCGGAACACGGTTCCTCCAAGCGGCTGCGGTGGCCTAATACGACTTGGGCAGGCCCAGGGTCTGGTGGGAAACGTAGTTGAGGATCATCTCCCGGCTCACCGGAGCAATACGAGCCACACGCGCGGCTGTTATCAAGGAGGCGAGCCCGAATTCGCGCGTGAGGCCGTTGCCGCCGAGGGTGTGCACGGCCTGGTCGACGGCCTTCACACAGGCCTCGCCTGCCGCGTACTTGGCCATGTTGGCCGCCTCGCCCGCGCCGATGTCGTCGCCGGCGTCGTACAGATGGGCCGCCTTCTGCATCATCAGCCTGGCCAGTTCCAGGTCGATGTGCGCCTGCGCGAGGGGGTGGGCGATGGCCTGGTGGGCGCCGATGGGGGCCTTCCAGACGGTACGGTCGCGGGCGTACTCGATCGCCTTGGACAGCGCGTAGCGGCCCATGCCGATCGCGAAGGCCGCCGTCATGATGCGCTCGGGGTTGAGTCCGGCGAACAGTTGCAGCAGACCGGCGTCCTCGTCGCCGACCAGGGCGTCGGCGGGCAGCCGTACGTCGTCCAGGACCAGCTCGAACTGTTTCTCGGCGGCGTTGAGTTCCATGTCGATGGGGTGCTTCTGGAAGCCCTCGGCGTCCGTCGGGACGATGAAGAGGCAGGGCTTGAGGCGTCCGGTGCGGGCGTCTTCGGTGCGGCCGACGATCAGGACCGCGTCGGCCATGTCGACACCGGAGATGAAGACCTTGCGGCCGGTGAGGAGCCAGTCGGTGCCGTCTTTGCGGGCCGTGGTGGTGATGCGGTGGGAGTTGGAGCCGGCGTCGGGTTCGGTGATGCCGAAGGCCATGAGGCGGGTGCCGTCCGCCAGCGCGGGCAGCCAACGGGTTTTCTGGTCCTCGGTGCCGAAGCGGGAGATGACAGTGCCGCAGATCGCAGGTGAGACCACGAGCATCAGGAGGGGCGAGCCTGCTGCGCCCAGCTCTTCCAGCACGATGGAGAGTTCTGTGATGCCGCCGCCCCCACCGCCGTATGCCTCCGGCAGGTTGACGCCGAGGTAGCCGAGCTTTCCTGCCTCGGACCAGAGTTCGGTGAGGGGCTTTCCCTCGGCGATGGTGCGGGTGAGGTATTCGCGGCCGTAGCGCTTGCCCAGAGCGGCCACTGCGGACCGTAGGGCCTTGTGCTCTTCGGATTCGATGTGGGTGGTCATGCGTCTCCTTCGGGCTGCGGGTTGTCCGTGGCTGGTCGCGCAGTTCCCCGCGCCCTAGGTTGGCTGCACTACCGCCAGCAACATGCCTGGCTCTACCTGTTGTCCCGGCTTCACCTGCAGGGCCGTGAGTGTGCCTGCGACGGGCGCGGCGATCTGGTGCTGCATCTTCATCGCCTCCAGCCAGATCAGGGGCTCTCCGGCCTGTACGGTCGCCCCTTCCGTCAGGCCCTCGGCGATGCGCACGACCGTGCCCGGCATCGGCGCCAGCAAGGATCCCGGTGCGTGCTGGGCTGTCGGGTCGGGGAAGCGGGGCAGGGCGGTGAGGGCGGTGGCGTTGACGTGGACCTGGTTGCCGTAGCGCGCGATCTCGAACCGGCGCTGCACTCCGTCCGCTTCGAGTACGACCAGACGCGCGTCGGCGTGTACGACCCGTACCCCGTCGGCGGCGAGGCCCTGCCGGGTGTGCCGGTAGCGGACCTCGTGCTCCTCGCCCCCCATCGCGTACCGCTTGACCTGCGGCTGTGACGGGACGTTGCGCCAGCCGCCGAAGCGGGAGCGGCCGTGGGCGTCGGCGAGTGCGGCGGCCAGGGGGGCGTACGGGTCGGGGGCGGGCTCGGCCAGGTCGGCGAGATGGCGGTCGTAGAAGGCGGTGTCCATGCGGCCGCCGGTGAACTCCTCGTGCCGCAGCGAGCGTACGAGCAGGTCCCGGTTGGTGACCGGGCCGTGGAGTTCCGCTCGTTCCAGCGCACCCGCAAGCCTGCGCAGCGCCTCCGCGCGCGTGGGGGCGTGGGCGACGACTTTCGCGAGCATCGGGTCGTAGTGGACACCGATCTCGTCGCCGTCGGTGTAGCCCGTGTCCAGGCGGACGCCGGCGGGTACGGCGAGGCGGTGCAGGGTGCCGGTCTGCGGGGCCCAGTCGCGGGCGGGGTCCTCGGCGTACAGGCGGGCCTCGATCGCGTGGCCACGCGCGCGTGGAGGGTCTTTTGGCAGGGCGTGGCCCTCGGCGATGCGGAGCTGTTCGGCGACCAGGTCGAGGCCGAACACGGCCTCTGTGACGGGGTGTTCGACCTGGAGACGGGTGTTCATCTCCAGGAAGTGCGCGCGGCCGTCGGCGATCAGGAACTCGACGGTGCCGGCGCCTTCGTAGGCGACGGCGCACACGGCCTGTACGGCCAGCGCGTACAGATCCTCCGTGAGCCCCTCGGAGAGGCCGGGTGCCGGGGCCTCCTCGATCACCTTCTGGTGGCGGCGCTGGAGGGAGCAGTCGCGGGTGCCGAGCGTCCAGACCGTGCCGTGGGTGTCGGCGAGGATCTGCACCTCGACGTGGCGGCCGCGCTCGAGGTAGGGCTCGACGAAGACCTCGCCGTCACCGAAGGCGCTCGCGGCCTCGGCGCGCGCGCCCTCCAGTGCGGCACTCAGCTCCTCGATGCAGCGCACGATCCGCATCCCGCGCCCGCCGCCGCCCGCGGCCGCCTTCACCAGCACCGGCAGGTCGGCCTCGGTGACCTCGTCCAGGGGCGCGAGCCCCATCAGTTCCTTGGCGCGCGTCTTGGACGCCATCGCCTCGATGGCCTCCGGAGGCGGCCCGATCCAGAGCAGGCCGGCGTCGAGGACGGCACGGGCGAACCCGGGGTCCTCCGAGAGGAAGCCGTACCCGGGGTGCACGGCGTCCGCGCCGGCGGCCAGTGCCGCCTTCACGATCAGATCGCCCCGCAGATACGTCTCCGCGGGCGTGGCCCCCGGCAGCCGTACGGCCGCGTCGGCCACGCGCGCGTGGAGCGCGTTCCGGTCCGCGTCCGAGTGCACGGCGACCGTCCGGATTCCCAACTCACCGCAGGTGCGGAAGATCCGGCAGGCGATCTCGCCCCGGTTGGCGACGAGCAGAGTCGAAATCATGAGCCTCACATCCGGAAGACGCCGAAGCCGCCGCGCGCGCCCTCGTAGGGGGCGGTGTGGATCGCGGACAGGCACAGGCCGAGGACGGTGCGGGTGTCGCGCGGGTCGATGACGCCGTCGTCGTACAGCCGCCCGGACAGGAACATCGGCAGCGACTCGGACTCGACCTGCTGCTCCACCATGGCGCGCAGGGCCGCATCCGCGTCCTCGTCGTACGGCGCTCCCTTCGCCGCCGCCGACTGCCGGGCGACGATCGACAGCACGCCCGCGAGCTGCTGGGGGCCCATGACGGCCGACTTGGCGCTGGGCCAGGCGAACAGGAAGCGGGGGTCGTAGGCGCGCCCGCACATGCCGTAGTGCCCGGCGCCGTACGACGCCCCGATCAGCACCGACAGATGCGGGACCCGGCTGTTGCTCACCGCGTTGATCATCATCGAGCCGTGTTTGATGATCCCGCCCTGCTCGTACTCCTTGCCGACCATGTAGCCGGTGGTGTTGTGCAGGAAGAGCAGCGGGATGTCGCGCTGGTTGGCGAGCTGGATGAACTGGGCGGCCTTCTGGGACTCCGCACTGAAGATCACGCCTTGGGCGTTGGCCAGGATGCCGACGGGATAGCCGTGCAGGCTCGCCCAGCCGGTGGCGAGGCTCGTGCCGTACAACGGCTTGAACTCGTCGAAGTCGGAGGCGTCGACCAGGCGGGCGATGACCTCGCGCGGGTCGAAGGGGATCTTCAGGTCGCCCGGGACGATGCCGAGCAGCTCCTCCGGGTCGTACGTGGGCGGGGCCGCCGGGCCCGGATCGTCGTACGCCTTACGGTGGTTGAGGCGGGCGACCACGCGGCGTGCCTGGCGCAGCGCGTCCTGCTCGTCCACGGCGAGATAGTCGGCGAGGCCGGACACGCGCGCGTGCATCTCGGCGCCGCCCAGGGACTCGTCGTCGCTCTCCTCGCCGGTCGCCATCTTCACCAGCGGGGGACCGCCGAGGAAGACCTTCGCCCGCTCCTTGACCATGATCACGTGGTCGGACATGCCGGGGATGTACGCGCCGCCGGCGGTGGAGTTGCCGAAGACGACGGCGACGGTCGGGATGCCGGCGGCGGAGAGCCGGGTGAGGTCGCGGAAGATGGCCCCGCCCGGGATGAAGATCTCCTTCTGGGAGGGCAGGTCGGCGCCTGCGGACTCCACCAGGCTGATGCAGGGCAGCCGGTTGGCGAGCGCGATGTCGTTGGCGCGCAGGGCCTTCTTCAGGCTCCAGGGGTTGCTGGCGCCGCCGCGCACGGTCGGGTCGTTGGCGGTGATCAGGCACTCCACGCCCTCGACCACGCCGATGCCGGTGACCAGCGAGGCGCCGACCGTGTAATCGCTGCCCCAGGCGGCCAGCGGGGACAGCTCCAGGAACGGGGTGTCCGGGTCGAGGAGCAGCTCGATGCGCTCGCGGGCGAGCAGCTTGCCGCGTCCCCGGTGCCGCCCGACGTACTTCTCGCCGCCGCCCGCGAGCGCCTTGGCGTGCTCGGCCTCCAGGTCGGCGAGTTTGGCGAGCATGGTCTCGCGGGCCGCCTGGTAGTCGGGGCCGGTGGGGTCCAGGGAGGTGTCGAGAACGGTCACAGCAGGGCCTCCGGGATGTCCAGGTGGCGGGAGCGCAGCCATTCGCCGAGGGCCTTGGCCTGCGGGTCGAAGCGGTGCTGGGCGGCGACGCCCGCGCCGAGGATGCCTTCCACGACGAAGTTGAGGGCGCGGAGGCCGGGGAGCAGATGCCGGGTGACGGGCAGGTCCCGGCTTTCGGGGATCAGCTGCCGGAACCTTTCTGCGGTCAGCTCGTGCGCGAGCCACCGCCATGCCTCCTCCGACCGCGCCCACACACCTACGTTGGCGTTCCCGCCCTTGTCCCCGCTGCGGGCCCCCGCGACCAGCCCGAGGGGCGCCCGCCGAGTCGGTCCGGCCGGGAGGGGCTCGGGCAGGGGCGGCTGCGGTACGTCGTCCAGGGCACGTGTCTCCTGGGGCGGCGGCACAGGGATACGGCGTCCGTCGTGCAGTACGGCCATATGGTCGACGGCGCCATGGGGCACGTACACATCCTCGAAGACCCCATAAGGCGCACCCTTTCCGGGCGGCGCCAGCACATGGAAGCCGGGGTAGCTGGCCAGCGCCAGCTCCACGGCGGCCCCGCTCAGCGCCCGCCCCACGACCTGCTGGTCCTGGTCCCGTACGACGAGCCGCAGCAGGGCGCTCGCCGTCTCCTCGGTGTCGGCGTCGGCCCGGTCGGTGCAGACCAGGTCCCACCGCACCTCGGCGGGCGGCGACTTGGCGAGCGCGTCGGAGAGCTGCTCGCGCACGAGGGCCGCCTTGGCCTCGATGTCGAGTCCGGTGAGGACGAAGACGACCTCGTTGCGGAAGCCGCCGAGCCGGTTGAGCCCGACCTTGAGCGTCGGCGGCGGAGCCTCCCCGCGCACGCCCTCGATCCGCACCCGGTCCGGTCCGTCCTGGCGCAGCCGTACGGTGTCCAGCCGGGCGGTGACATCGGGCCCGGCGTACCGGCCGCCGCCGGTCTCGTAGAGCAGCTGGGCGGTGACCGTGCCGACGTCGACGAAGCCGCCGGTGCCGGGGTGCTTGGTGACGACGCCGGTGCCGTCCGCGTGGATCTCGGCGAGCGGGAAGCCGGGGCGGCGTACGTCCCCCTCCCGGAAGAACGCGTAGTTGCCGCCGGTCGCCTGGGTGCCGCACTCCAGGACGTGCCCGGCGACGACGGCGCCCGCGAGACGGTCGTACTCCCCGGGCTGCCAGCCGAAATGGGCGGCGGCGGGACCGGTGACGAGCGCCGCGTCGGTCACCCGGCCGGTGATCACGACGTCCGCGCCGGCCCGCAGGCACTCGGCGATACCGAAGCCGCCCAGGTAGGCGTGGGCGGCCAGGGCGCCCGGGTGTGCGGCGGCCAGGTCGTCGCCCTCGACGTGGGCGACCCGGACCGGGATGCCGAGCCGGTCGGCCACCTGCCGTACGGCATCGGCGAGTCCGGCCGGGTTGAGGCCGCCCGCGTTGGTGACGATCCGCACCCCGTGCTCGTGGGCGAGGCCCAGGCAGTCCTCCAACTGGCGCAGGAAGGTGCGGGCGTATCCGGCGGCCGGGTCCTTCAGGCGGTCGCGGCCGAGGATGAGCATGGTGAGTTCGGCGAGGTAGTCGCCGGTGAGGACGTCGACCTCGCCGCCGGTGAGCATCTCGCGCAGCGCGTCGGTGCGGTCGCCGTAGAAGCCGGAGAAGTTGCCGATGCGCAGCACCGTCACGCCGGGTCCCCCTTCGGCGGGCGGCCGGTGCCGGGCGGGCCCGCGAAGGCCTGGGCGAGGTCGAGCCAGCGGTCCGCGTCCGGGCCCTCGGCGTGGAGGGCGAGGTCGGCGCGGTGGGCGCGCTGGGTGACCAGGAGGCAGAAGTCGAGGGCGGGGCCGGTGACGCGCTGTGCCGCGTCGAGCGGACCGTAGGTCCACAACGCGCCGGACGGGCCGGTCACCTCGACGCGGAACTCCTCTTCCGGAACGGGCAGGCCGCGTACCCCGAAGGCGAAGTCCCTGGCCCGCACCCCGATGCGGACCACATGCCGGAGCCGATCGGTGGGTGGGCGCACCACACCCAGGGCGTCCGCGACATCCTGGCCGTGGGCCCAGGTCTCCATCAGGCGACCGGTGGCCATGGAGGCGGCCGACATGGGCGGCCCGAACCAGGGGAACCGGGCGCCGCTCGGTGCCGCCCGCAGCGCCCTGTCGAGCGCGGCCCTGCCCTCCCGCCACCGGGACAGCAGTTCGGCGGGCCGGAGCCGGGCGCCCTCCTCGGCGGCATCGTCCACGAACGCGTCCGGCGCCGTGAGCGCCTTCTCGGCGACCTCGCGGAAGCCGGCCTGGTCCGTGACGGCGAGCAGCGCGGCCCGGTCCGTCCAGTGCAGATGGGCGATCTGGTGGGCGAGGGTCCAGCGGGCGGCGGGGGTCGGCAGCGTCCACCGCTCCTCGCTCAACTCGGCTACGAGGCCGTCGAGTTGTTCGCTTTCCTCGCGCAGGTCGTCGAAGACGGGCGTCGGATCGGACATGGGGCGAGCATGGCAGTGGCCACAGAAACAATCAAGCACGCTTGCATGAAATTGTCTTCCACGACTCCGGCTCCTGTCGGCTCCGGGGAGCGTGGCTTACGGCAAGGCCGGGCCGTCAGGCCTCCGGTGTCGCCACGTGGGCCTTGCCGCGGCGCACCTGGGTGCGGACCGCGCCGATGCTTGCGGCGATGACCAGGGCGATCGCCGCCGCCTCCGGGGCGGACAGGGACTGGCCGAGGAGCAGGAAGCCGGCCGTGGCGGCGATGGCCGGTTCCAGGCTCATGAGGATGGCGAAGGTGGAGGCGGGCAGGCGGCGCAGGGCCAGGAGTTCGAGGGTGTAGGGCAGGACCGAGGAGAGCAGGGCCACCGCCGAGCCGAGGGCAACGGTGGTGGGGTCGAGGAGGCGGGTGCCGGCCTCGGCGATGCCGAGGGGGAGGAAGAGAAGGGCCGCGATCGCCATGGCCAGCGCCAGGCCGTCCGCCTGGGGGAAGCGGCGGCCCGTACGGGCGCTGAAGACGATGTACGCCGCCCACATGGCGCCGGCGCCCAGGGCGAAGGCGACACCTGTGGGGTCGAGATTGCCGAAGCCTCCGCCGCCCAGCAGGAAGACGCCCGCGAGGGCGAGGCCCGCCCACAGTGCGTTGACCACCTGGCGGGAGGCCAGGACGGACAGCACCAGCGGGCCGAGGACTTCGAGGGTGACCGCGGCGCCCAGCGGGATGCGGGCCGCCGCGCAGTAGAAGAGGCCGTTCATCGCGGCCATGGCGATACCGAAGAGGGTCACCGTGCCCCAGTCGGTACGGGAGTGGCCGCGCAGCCGGGGGCGGCAGACCAGCAGGAGCACGAGGGCCGCCGCGAGCAGCCGCAGCGTGACGACGCCCAGGGCGCCGGCCCGGGGCATCAGGGTGACCGCGAGGGCCCCGCCGAACTGGACCGAGATCCCGCCGATCAGCACCAGCCCGACGGGCCCGAGCGAGCCGAACCGGCGACCCGGGGTGCGCGGATCCGTCGGCGTGCCGGAGGGCACGGACGGTGCGGACGTCGAGGTGGCGGCACTGGAGGTGCTGACGGTGCTCACGGGCGGTCCTGGGGCTGGCTCGGATCAGATCATGTTCATCTTGATGTACTACCGAGTCCAGGGTAATAGACCATCGTCAGGAGTGTGAACTCCTTATGGAACTGTCCTGGATGCTGAGATGCGCCGCATCAGATGCCGGACCAGGGCTCCTCGTCCCGGAACAGGGGACGCCCGTCGGGAAGCTGGGGCCAGGCAGTGGCCTGGGCGGTGTGCGGGTCGTAGCCGTACGAGCCGTACCCGGGCGCGTACTCGTACACCGGCGTCGGCGCGGGCGGTGGCTCCTCCTCGAACAGCGGCAGCCGCAGCTCGCCCGTGTCCATGGACGCGTTGTTCTGCGAGCGGTGCAGCCGCGCATACGCCCCGCCCCGTGCGAGCAGTTCCTCGTGGCGACCGGTCTCGACGATCCGGCCGCGGTCCACGACGAGGATGCGGTCGGCGTCGGGGGCGAGGTTGAGATCGTGCGTGATCATGATCGTCGTACGGCCCGCCATCAGCCGGCGCAGCGGCTTGACCACCCGGCGGGCGGCCAGCCCGTCCAGGCCGGTGGTCGGCTCGTCCAGGACCAGCACCGGCGCGTCGCGCAGGATGGCGCGGGCGATGGCCAGGCGCTGGAGCTGGCCGCCGGACAGCCGGGCCGAGTTGGGGTCGACCCTGGTGTCGTAGCCGTCGGGGAGCCGGACGATGAAGTCGTGGGCGTCGGCCGCCCGTGCCGCCTCCTCGATCGCCTGGTCGCCGGCGCCGGGCCGGCCGCAGGCGTTGTTGGCGCGGACCGTGTCGTGCAGGACGAGGGTCTCCTGCGGCAGCAGGGTGACGTACGCGCGCAGGCGGGCCAGCGGGAAGTCCCGCAGGGGGACGCCGTCCAGCAGGATCTCGCCCGCGTCCGGGTCGTAGAAGCGGAGCAGGAGCTTGGAGACCGTGGACTTTCCGGCGCCGCTCGGGCCGGTGACGATCACCGGTTCGCCGGGGCTGACGGTGAAGGACAGGCCTTCGAGGGTCGTCCGGTCGGCGCCCGGATAGCGGAAGGAGACGCCCCGCACCTCGACCGTGCCGTCCGGGCGGCCGGTCCCGGTGCTGTGCCGGGGTCGGCGACCGAGGGCCTCACGTCCAGGATCTCGATCAGCCGCTCGGCGCCCGCCGTGGCAGCGGTGACCGTGAGCCCGAGCTGGGCCAGGCCGCGCACGGGCGGGTAGAGGAGCCGCCTTATGAGAGCGGTGCTCAACGGCGGGCCATGTAGACGTCGAACGCCTTGTGCAGCAGCCGGTTGAGGGGGAAGTCCCACTCCCCCAGGTACTCCACCGCCTCACCACCCGCGCCCACCTTGAAGCGGAGCAGTCCGAGCAGGTGGTTGGATTCCTCCAGGGTGTCGGTGATGCCCCGGAAGTCGTAGACGTGGGCGCCGAGTTCGTGGGCGTCGGTCATCATCCGCCACTGCATCGCGTTGTTGGGCTGGACCTCGCGCCTGCGGCTGGTGGAGGCGCCGTAGGAGTACCAGACGTGGCCGCCGACGATCAGCATGGTGGCCGCGGCGAGCACCTCACCTTCGTGGTGGGCGAGGTACAGCCGCATCCGGTCGGGGTGCTCGGCGGCGAGCGCCGTCCACATGCGCTGGAAGTACGGCAGCGGGCGCGGGATGAACCGGTCGCGCTCGGCGGTCTCGGTGTAGAGGCCGTAGAAGACCGGCAGGTCCTCGTATCCCCCGCGTACGACCGTCACGCCCGCCTTCTCGGCCCTCTTGATGTTGCGCCGCCACTGCTGGTTGAGCCCGCGGTGGACGTCCTCCAACGACCGCCCGGCGAACGGTACTTGGCACACGTACCGGGGCTGCCCGGCGGCGAAGCCGTCCTCGCCGCCCGGCTCGGTCTGCCGCCAGCCCATGCGGCGCAGCCGCTCCGCGAGTCCCCCGGCGCCCGGCTCGTACGACGTCGCCTCCGCGTCCCGCAGCCGGTGCGCGTCCGGGTCGGCGATCGCGGCCTTGACCGCAGCGGGGCTCCACCGCCGCACGACGACGGGCGGTCCCATCTTCACCGAGAAGGCGCCGCGGCGCTTCAGGTGGGCGAGCATCGGTTCCAGCCAGGCCTCCAGGTCGGGCGTGTGCCAGTCGATGACGGGCCCTTCGGGCAGGTACGCCAAGTACCGTTTCACCTTCGGCAACGGCCGGAGCAGCACCAGCCCGGCACCGACCAGCCGCCCGTCCCGGTCGAACCAGCCCAGGCTCTCCGCCTGCCAGTCGGGCTTCACGTCTCCCCACGAGGGCAGCTGCAGATGGCTGGCCGAGGGCAGGGAGGCCACGAACGTCAGGTGCTCGGCGCGGGTGATGGGGCGCAGGGTGAGGGTCATGCGCGGGACTCCTTGAGATCGCTGATCGCTTCAGCCTAGGAAGTCAGCCCGGTCCAACCCCTGTGTCCTTCCCCGGTGTCTCCAGACCCTCCGCCAGCACCTCCGCCAAGTGCCGCCCCCGCACCCCGGCCAGTTGCTCCAGCTGCGTCCGGCACGAGAAGCCGTCCGCCAGGACCACCGTCCCCTCGGCCGCGTCCCGTACCGAGGGCAGCAGCTGTTCCTCCGCGCAGGCCTTCGACACCTCGAAGTGCCCTTGTTCGAAGCCGAAGTTGCCCGCGAGGCCGCAGCAGCCGCCGCTCAGCTCGCCGCTCAGGCCGGCGGACGCGCGCAGCCGGCGGTCGGCGCTGTCACCGAGGACCGCGTGCTGGTGGCAGTGGGTCTGCCCGGCGACCGGGCGGTTCACGGCGGGCGGGGTCCAGTCGGGCGCATGTCGCTCAAGTGCCTCGGCGAAGGTGAGGACCGCCGAGGCCAGCCGGGTCGCACGCGGATCGTCGTGCAGCAGCTCGGGCAGGTCGGCGCGGAGGGCCGCCGCACAGCTCGGCTCCAGGACGACGACCGGAGCGCCCCTGCGCAGCACCGGTTCCATCAGGTCCAGCGTGCGGCGCAGCACCGTGCGGGCCCGGTCGAGCTGGCCGGTGGAGATGTAGGTCAGGCCGCAGCAGACCTGGCCGCCGAACGGCCGGGACGGCGGCAGCACCACCCTGAGCCCGGCGTCCTCCAGCACCCGTACGGCCGCCTGCCCGACCGAGGGCGAAAGGTGCTCGGTGAAGGTGTCGGGCCACAGGACGACCAGGTCTCCCGCAGTGCGCCGCTTGCGCCGCCGCCACCAGCGGCTGAACGGCTCCGGCGCCACCCGGGGGATCTCCCGCTCCGGCGCGATCCCGCCCAGCCGTTTCCCCAGCCGCGCGAACGGCCGCACGGCCGCGAGCCTGTTGAGCAACGGGGCCGTACGGGTCCGTGCCACCCACCGCAGCCACACCGGCAGCCACCCCATGGAGTAGTGGGCAGCCGGGCGGCGCCGTCCCTCGTAGTGGTGGTGCAGGAACTCGGCCTTGTAGGTGGCCATGTCGACGCCGACCGGGCAGTCCGAACGGCAGCCCTTGCAGGACAGGCACAGATCCAGCGCGTCCCGGACCTCCGTCGAGCGCCAGCCGTCGGTGACCAGCTCGCCCGCCAGCATCTCGTGCAGCAGCCGGGCCCGCCCGCGCGTGGAGTGCTCCTCCTCGCCGGTGGCCCGGAAGGAGGGGCACATCACGGCGGGCCCGGCCACCGTGCTCGTACGGCACTTGGCGACGCCGACGCAGCGGCGGACGGCGGCCCGGAAGTCGCCGCCGTCGGCCGGGTAGCCGAAGGCCACGTCGACCGGGCGGGGGGGCAGGGCGGAGAAGCGGAGGTTGGTGTCCAGCGGGGCCGGGCGGACCAGCATGCCGGGGTTGAGGAGGTCGTCGGGGTCCCAGGCCGCCTTGGCCCGCTCGAAGAGCCGTACCGTCTCCTCGCCGTACATGCGCGGCAGCAGCTCCGCGCGGGCCTGTCCGTCGCCGTGCTCCCCGGACAGCGAGCCGCCATGGGCGACGACCAGGTCGGCCAGTTCCTCGGAGAAGCGCCGGAAGCGGCCGATGCCCGCCTCGGTGAGCAGGTCGAAGTCGATGCGGACGTGGATGCAGCCGTCTCCGAAGTGGCCGTACGGGGTGCCGCGCAGGCCGTGGGCGGCGAGCAGGGCGCGGAAGTCCCGCAGATAGGGGCCGAGCCGGGCGGGCGGCACCGCGCAGTCCTCCCAGCCGGGCCAGGCCTCGCTGCCGTCGGGCATGCGCGTCGCCGTACCCGAGGCGTCCTCGCGGATGCGCCACAGGGCCCGCTGGGCGGCCGCGTCCGTGACCACCAGGGAGTCGACGACGTCGGCCGCGCGGACGATCGCCTCCGCACGCGCGCGTGCCTCGGCCGCCGTCTCCCCGCCGGTCTCCACGAACAGCCAGGCGCCGCCCTTCGGCAGCCCGGCCCGCGAGCGCACCAGGTCGGCCGCCATGCCCTCCACCGTGAGCGGGCCGAGCGGCAGCAGTCCGGCGGCGGCCTCCGCTGCGGCGCTCTCGTCGCCGTACGCCAGCACCGCGAGGGCACGCGCGCGTGGGGCCTCGACCAGGCGCACAACCGCCTCCGTGAGGATGCCGAGGGTGCCCTCGGAGCCGCAGAAGGAGCGGGCGACGTCGGCGCCCTTCTCGGGCAGCAGGGCGTCCAGGGCGTATCCGGAGATCCGGCGGGGCAGGTCGGGGAAGCCGGTGCGCAGGCGGGCCAGCTCGCCCTCGGCCAGCTCGCGCAGCCCGTCCGGCGCCCCCGCCCAGTCCCGGCCGAGCCGCAGCCGCTGCCCGCGCGCGGTGATCACGGACAGCTCGCGGACACTGTCCGCCGTGGTCCCCCAGGCGACCGAATGCGAGCCGCACGAGTTGTTGCCGATCATTCCGCCGAGCGTGCACCGGCTGTGGGTGGACGGGTCGGGGCCGAAGCGCAGGCCGTGCGGGGCGGCGGCCTCCTGGAGGCGGTCGAGGACGAGTCCCGGCTGGACGACGGCCGTGCGCGTGGCCGGGTCCAGCTCCAGCAGCCCGTTCAGGTGTCGGGTGAAGTCCAGCACCACGCCCGTGCCGGTCGCCTGCCCCGCGATCGAGGTGCCCCCGCCGCGCGCCACCACCGGAACCCCGCGGGCCCGGCACACCTCCAGCACCGCCGCCACGTCGTCGGCGTCCCGCGGGGCCACCACCCCCACCGGGACCCGCCGGTAGTTGGACGCGTCCATGGTCACGAGCGCCCGGGCGGTGACATCGAAGCCGACCTCACCCCGGACGACCCCGCGCAGCTCCGCCTCAAGGCCCGAGAGATCCGTCATGCGTCCAGGATGCATCCGCTCACGCACAGTCACCGCGACTTTTCCACAGCCCCGCACGATTCGTCGTACAACCTCACAAGTCCACAGTTCAGCGATCTTGTCTCATCGGACGGACACGGTTCCGTCCCGTTTCACCTGGGCGATACCCTCCGACTCGTGGCCGACATCCAGATTCCCGCTGACATCAAGCCCGCCGACGGACGATTCGGCGCGGGCCCCTCCAAGGTGCGCACCGAGGCCCTCGAGGCGCTCGCCGCCACCGGAAGCTCCCTGCTCGGCACCTCCCACCGCCAGGCCCCGGTCAAGAACCTGGTGGGCCAGGTCCGCGAAGGCATCAGCTCCCTGTTCTCGCTCCCCGAGGGCTACGAGGTCATCCTCGGCAACGGCGGCTCCACCGCCTTCTGGGACATCGCCACCCACGGACTGATCGAGAACAAGTCCCAGCACCTGAACTTCGGCGAGTTCTCCTCCAAGTTCGCCAAGGCGGCCAAGCTCGCCCCCTGGCTGGCCGAGCCCACCGTCATCGCCACCGACCCCGGCACCCACCCCGAGGCGCAGGCCGAGGCGGGCGTCGACGTGTACGCCTACACCCACAACGAGACCTCCACCGGTGTCGCCATGCCGATCAAGCGCGTGGCCGGTGCCGACGAGGGCGCGCTGGTGCTGGTGGACGCCACCTCCGGCGCCGGTGGTCTCCCGGTCGACATCGCCGAGAGCGACGTCTACTACTTCGCCCCGCAGAAGTCCTTCGCCTCCGACGGCGGCCTGTGGATCGGCGTCTTCTCCCCGGCCGCGATCGAGCGCGCCGAGCGGATCCACGCGTCCGGCCGCCACATCCCGGAGTTCTTCTCCCTCCCCACGGCGATCGACAACTCCCGCAAGAACCAGACGTACAACACCCCGGCCCTCGCCACCCTCTTCCTGCTCAACCAGCAGCTGGAGTGGCTGAACAGCCAGGGGGGTCTGGCCTTCTCCACGGGTCGCACGAAGGACTCCTCGACCCGCCTCTACACCTGGGCGGAGGAGTCCAAGTACGCCACCCCGTTCGTCTCCGACCCGGCCAAGCGCTCGCAGGTCATCGGCACGATCGACTTCTCCGACGAGATCGACGCGGCGGCCGTCGCCAAGGTGCTGCGCGCCAACGGCATCGTGGACACCGAGCCCTACCGCAAGCTGGGCCGCAACCAGCTGCGCATCGCGATGTTCCCGGCGATCGACCCGGCGGACGTCGAGGCCCTGACGAAGTGCGTCGACTACGTGATCGAGAAGCTCTGACCTTTTCGAGGATTCTTCGAGTACGTCGATGAAGGGCGCCCGGTGAACACCGGGCGCCCTTCTCTCATGTCGCGCTGCAACTCACGCTCGGAACGCCCCCGCCCCCAGGCGCACCGCCGAACCCGAAAGCGGCCGAACCGCCTACCACGACCGCCCCGTTGTGAGCAGCGTTCACCGCAGTGACCGTGCCCCCGCTCTGCGTGTACGACGCGTTCCACATGTTGGTGACCTGCCGTGACCCGCTCCACGTCCAGGTCACCTTCCACGAACTGAGCGCGGTCGCCCCGGTGTTGGTCACCTTCACGTCGGCGTTGAAGCCGCTGCCCCAGTCGCTGCTGACGGTGTAGGTCGCGGTGCATGCGGCCGTACTCCCGCCACCGCCGCCACCGCCGCCGCTGCCCCCGCCGGTGGTCGGGAACCCGGCCGCCTTGATGGTCGCCAGATACCCGTCCTTCACCGTGTCCACAGTCACCCAGTCGTCCTTCAGGATCCCGCCCGTGTCACCGGAGTCGGGGTTCCACGACCAGAAGGTCCACTGGAAGCTGTCGGCGCCGTACGTGGCGGTCGGCCGCAGATAGCTCACCAGGGCCGCCAGCCACTTCTGGTCGATGGCCGACTGGAGGGTCGTACCGAACTCGCCCACCCACACGGGCGCGATGTTCTGCTTGAAGAGGTAGCCCCAGTACTTGTCCCAGACACCGGGCATGTTGGCGGGGAAGGCCGGATCGCTGAACCAGCTCTGCTGGGCGACGCTGGTGGCGTAGTCGTGCGCGGAGTAGACGACCCGGTCGGCAACGCTGAGCTGTACGGGGTACTGGGCGACACCCATCAGATTGCCACCCCACCACCCCGAGACGCCGTTGTACGACTGCACGCCCTCGACGAAGATCAGCAGCTCCGGGTTGATGCCCAGAACGGCGTTCCCGGCGCGCTGCGCGGCGAGGCGCCAGTCGGTGGCCTGGTCGCCGCAGCCCCAGCAGGCGGGGTCGTGCGGCTCGTTGTGCAGGTCGATGCCGATGACGGTGTCCTGCCCCTGGTAACGGGCCGCGAGGGCCTTCAGGTCGGCGATCCAGGTCGACTCGGGGACGGCGGAGGTGTACCAGAGGGCCGACTGACCGCCGGAGCCGGGGCGGTGCCGGTCCAGGATGACCTTCAGGCCGTCCTGACCGGCGTAGGCCACGATCCTGTCCATGACCTGGAGCGATGTCAGCCCCTGGAGGTCGGCGTTCTTGCCGCCGGAGTAGTCGATGCTGTCGGGCATCGTGCCGTTCTTGAGGATGTCGTCGCTGTAGGGCAGCCGGATGGTGTTGTAGCCCAGCGACTTCATCTGGTCGATCATGCTCTTGTAGTCGCGCGACCAGAGTCCGTGCACCACGTGGTTGCCGGTCTCGAAGCCGAACCAGTTGATCCCGGCGATGCGCACCGGCTGTCCGGCCGCGTCGAGGATCTGCCGGCCGCTGGTGTGCCAGTAGCCGGCTCCGGGGGCGGCGGCCGCGTGCGCCGGGTGCCCGCCGGCCAGGGGCAGGAGGAGCGTGGCAGCGGCAGCACACAGCGCTCTTCGCAAGCTGCGGAACATGTGCCTGGTTCCTCTCGGGAGGCGCGGCCCCGGAACCGAATGGGAGCGCTCCCATACGCCGCGTACTTCCCAGGAAACTGACCTACCATGACCACGTCAAGGTGTCCGGCGCGGGTATTCAGCCCCGTCGCCGCAGCCGCCGCAGCCCCAGGAGGGCGACGGCCCCGACGGCGACGACGGCGACGGCGCCGACCTTGAAACTCCCGCTGAGGGTGGCGCCGTTGCCGGCACCGGAGGCGGAACTCCCACCGCCCGAGGGCGCCTTGCCCGAAGACCCCGCCCCGTCCGGCGCGTCCTCGGCCTGCACCGAACTGTCGGCCCCCTCGCTGCCGTACATCAGCTTGGAGCCGTCGAGGGAGTACGAGACGGACTCCCCCTGGCCCTGCAGGGGCACGTCGAGCCGCCCCTTCCGCTTGATCCGCCCGCCGTTCCAGTCGTAGGAGATGCCGCCGAAATACCCCCGTACGGCGAGCTGTCGGCCGTTCGGCGAGAAGGCGGCGTCGGTGGCCCAGAGGTCGACGGCGGCGACGGGCTTGAAGATGTTCGCGCCGGAGGTGGAGAGGTGGGCGGGACCCTCGAAGAGATGCCCGCCGTTCTCCTTCTTGTCCACGATGTACACGCGCCCGGTCCTGGGATGAACGACGAGCGACTCGGCGTCCCTCGCCCCGTCCGAGTACTTCACGACGTACTGCGTGGCCGTGACCGTCTGGTTCTTCAGCACCTTCGGCTCGGGCAGCCGGTAGATCCACACGTACGGCCACTTGCCGCCGAGGTTGTCGCCGATGTCGCCGACGTAGATCTGGTTGTCGGGCCCGATGGAGATGGCCTCCACATCGCGCGGGGAACCGACCCCGCGCAGGGTCACCGTGGCGACGGTCTTCCCCGTCCGGCTGTCCACGGCGTAGATGTACGGGCCGTCGTTGCTGTCGTTGTGCGTCCAGTAGATGCCGGGGTGCAGACGGGAGGCGGCCAGGCCGCTGGACTCGGTGATCCTCGGGTCCTTGATGGTGAACCCCTGATCACCGGCGCTGTCACCGCCGGCGGCGGAGGCGGGCAGCGCGCAGGCACCCGTGAGCAGGACCCCGGCGAGCAGAGCGAACGGTCGACGCATGCGCCAAGCCTGCCATCCCGGCGGGGTGTTCACCGAGCGTGGTGGGCCTCACACCCCACACACCCCCGCGATCGTCCATCATGAGCGGATGCTCAGGTTCATGCCCGTAGGTGACTCCATGACGATCGGGAGCGCGGGCGAACACACGTGGCGTTACCGGCTGTGGCGACACCTGTGCGATTCGCACGGCGGTCCGTTCACCTTCGTCGGCCCGCGCGAGGAGCTGTACGACAAGGCGGCCGAGGCGCCGACGTCGTACGCGTACGCCGAACCCGACTTCCCCCGCGCCCACCTGGCCGGCTGGGGCGAGGGCTGGCTGCACATGGCTCCGCTGGTCGGGGAGGCGGTGCGCGCGCACCGGCCGGATGTGCTGCTGGTGTCGTTGGGCCTGATCGACCTGGGCTTCTACACGAACGCCGAGCAGACGGCGGAGAACGTACGGGCCTTCGTCGCGGGCGCCCGTGCGGCCCGCCCGCGCATCCGCATGGTGATACTGCCGGTCATCCCGAACATCCGGGCCGCCGCGGACACCGCCTTCGCCGAGCAGGTGGACCGGTTCAACGTCCTGCTCGCCAAGGCGGTCGCCGACCTGGACGAGCCCCGGTCGCCGATCCTGCTGGCCTCGCCGCCGGAGTCGTACGACATCCACGCCGACACCTACGACGGCACGCATCCCAACGGGAGCGGGGAGCACCGGATCGCGGGGGCGTTCGCGGGGGCGATGTGGGAGGCATGGGGGGTCGGACAGCCGTACGAGGCAGGAACAAGCTGACCGAATTCCGGGGTCTCCTGGTCACCGTGCGTATCGTTGAACTGCACGACTGCACCTGTCCGTGGGGCAGCCGGGGAGGAGCGCCACGATGACCGTCCTGGAAGACAGGATCGAGATGGCCGACGCCGACGCCGACGCCAAGCGTTTGGACGAGTGGTTCGAGCGCCTTGAGCGGATGCCCGTCCCCGAAGGATTCAGGGTCGAGATCGTCGGGGGCAACGTCCACATGACGCCGCCGCGGAACACGCATTGGCAGATCATCCGCCGGATCCTATGGGCCGTCGAGGACAGGTTCGGGAGGGATGTCATGGTGTTCACGGACGTCCGTGTCGACTTCCCGGGCCACGAGAACGGTTTCTGCCCGGACGTCGCCATGCTCAGCGACTCGGCACAGGAGGACGACGGCGGCCACTGGCGCTACCAGGACGTCGAGTTCGTCGCCGAGGTCATCTCCAAGGGCACGGCCGCCAACGACTACGGCCCGAAAAAGATCGCCTACGCGGTCGCCGAGGTCCCCGTCTACGTCATCGCCGATCCCTACCAAGGACGGTGCTACGTCTACACCCACCCGAAGGACGGCGACTACGCCATGCGGACGACGGTGGACTTCGGCACCGACATCGACCTGACCGGCACAGTGGTCGACCTCGTCCTCAAGACCGACGAGTTCCCCCGCGACTGAGAGCTTGCGTCACTCGTTCGGCCCACAGCGGTCGCTGTAGCACGTGGGTTCGGTTTCGCTGGAAGTGAGCCCCGGCATGTGACCGGGCCTCCAGGAACCGTCGAGCGAAAGAGACGCAGCCATGTCTACTGGCAAGCTTCAGGAGTGGAACGAGGGCGAAGGCGCGGGCAGGATCAAGGACGATCAGAGCGGCGCCCCGCTGCAGTTCTCCTCGAACGACCTCCGGAATCCCACCGAGCGCAGGAATTTGCACCGCGGGGACAAGGTCCGGTTCGAGATCGACGCCAACCAGCCCAATCACGCGATAGAGGTCGGCAAGGCCTGAGTCTCGAAAGCACCGCACAGCAGGCACCACCCGCAGGGGAGCGGGTGTGTGCCTGTCGGCGTTCCGGACGGTCACTTCACGGCTCCGGCCACCAGGAGCCGCCCCGCCACCTCCTCCAGCAACTTCCCCACCACGAAGAACCTCTCCGCCGTCGGCACCGACCTCCAGCCCAGCGGCCAGGTGGCCCCCGTCAGCGCAGGCACACCCACGTACGACACGGTGCGGCGGCCTCGCGTCAACGCCCGTACGCCCGGCGGCCACTCGTACGCCCGCACCGTCTCCGGGGGCAGCAGAAAGTACATGTACCGCTCCCCTGTCGCCTCCTGCACGATCGCTCCCGCTTCGAAGGCGGTCCGCACCATCAGCTCTGAGGCGACGCGGCTGCCTGCGGCGCCCTTGATACGTACGGCGTCGAAGTGGATGCCTGCGTGGCGGAGGGCGTGGCCGGAGTGGGGGATCCAGGCCGGAATCCAGGGGGTGGAGATTCTGTCGTTCATGCACGTGATGTTTCCGGGCCCTTACATACTGTGACCAGGGCTAA
>NZ_KQ948042.1 GCF_001513965.1 Streptomyces cellostaticus
TGGCTGATGCACTCATGGGCCGACGGTGACGGTCACGGTGGCCTCCGAGGGATCGGCCGACCCCTCGCCCGAAGGGGGCGTGGCCGAGTCCGTCTCCGCACCTGAGGCCGTGATGTCGGCGGTGCTCTCGACCGGCTTGCCGTGCACGGCCCACACCGTGCCGTCGTCGGCGTACAGGCGGGCCGTGACGTGGTGGGTGCCGTGCGGAACGAGACGGTCGGCCAGGTGGTACCCGTGCGCCCGCAGCCTGCTCACCAGACGGCCGTCGACCAGGAGGTACACGAGCCCGCGCGCGGGCAGCGCCCTGGGCCGCACGCCGGCCGGCGAGAAACGGAAGTGGCGCAGCGTCAGCAGGACGTCCCAGCCGCCGGCCTGGTCCGGGGTCACCTCTATGCCGACGCCGGGTGCGTTCTTCTTGTCGACCTCCCGCAGATGCCGGCCGGTGTCGTCCGTGTCGCCGAGGACCTTGCCCACCGGCGAGGGCGAGACGGCACTTCCGTGCCCGTGCGCCCCGCCGGTCCCGCAGCCCGCCGCTCCGAACGGCAGCAGGACGCAGACCGCGAGCGCGGTGAGAGTTCTGCGCGTCCACGACATGTCCCGGAGACTAGAACAACGCTCCGGCACCCGAATCCCCCTGAAGTCTGGTTCTCGCCCTACCCCGGACGGAGGAGCCGGCGCCCTCTTGCGCCCGCCCCCGCTCATTCCTACGGTGTTGCATAGGAATCGGGAGCGCAAGGGAGCGATCATGAGCGGGGACGCACGGAAGACCGCCGAGGGACTGTCGTACCTCTCCGGGTTCGGCAACGAACACGCCTCGGAGGCGGTGCCGGGCGCCCTGCCCGAGGGCCGCAACTCGCCGCAGCGCGCGCCGCTCGGTCTCTACGCGGAGCAGCTGAGCGGCACGGCGTTCACCGAGCCGCGGGCCCACAACCGCCGCTCCTGGCTGTACCGCATCCGGCCGTCGGCCGCGCACCCGGCGTTCACCCGCACCGAGAACGGCGCGATCCGTACGGCCCCCTTCGCCGAGACGGTGCCCGACCCCAACCGGCTGCGCTGGAGCCCGCTGCCCGAGCCGCCGTCCGGTACGGACTTCCTGGCGGGTCTGTGGACCCTCGGGGGCAACGGCGACGCGGCCCAGCGCACCGGCGTGGCCGTGCACCTGTACCACGCGAACTCCTCCATGGAGCGGGTGTTCAGCGATGCCGACGGTGAGCTGCTGATCGTGCCGGAGCGCGGCGGACTGCTGCTGCACACCGAGTTCGGCAGGCTCCATGTGGAACCGGCCGAGGTGGCGCTGGTTCCGCGTGGGGTGCGCTTCCGTGTGGAGCTGCTGGACGAGTCTGCCCGCGGTTATGTGTGCGAGAACTACGGGGCGCCCTTCCAACTGCCCGACCTCGGCCCCATCGGCGCCAACGGACTCGCCAACGCGCGGGACTTCCGGGCGCCGGCCGCCGCGTACGAGGACGTGGAGGGGCCGGTGGAGGTGGTGAACAAGTTCTGCGGCAACCTCTGGACGGCGACGTACGGCCACTCGCCCCTCGACGTGGTCGCCTGGCACGGCAACCATGTGCCGTACGTCTACGACCTGCGCCGTTTCAATGTGATCGGCACCATCTCGTACGACCACCCGGATCCGTCGATCTTCACGGTCCTGACCTCCCCGTCGGACACCCCGGGCCTGGCCGGCGTCGACTTCGTGGTCTTCGCCCCGCGCTGGCTGGTGGGCGAGGACACCTTCCGGCCGCCGTACTTCCACCGGAACGTGATGAGCGAGTACATGGGCCTCATCGAGGGCGCCTACGACGCGAAGGCCGAAGGTTTCGTACCGGGCGGCGGCTCGCTGCACAACATGATGTCGGCGCACGGCCCGGACCGGGAGACCTTCGACAGGGCGAGCGCCGCCGAACTGCGGCCGCAGAAGATCGACGACGGACTGGCCTTCATGTTCGAGACCCGCTGGCCGGTGACGCTCACCCCACACGCGGCAGGGGCGGACCACCTCCAGCAGCGGTACGACGACGTGTGGCAGGGTCTGGAACGTCACTTCCGGCCGTTGCACTAGCCGGTCCCGACAGGTACGGATAGCCGCGTGACCTCCTTCGCTCCGGATTCGATCGTCCTGAACCGCAAGCTGCCGCTGTGGTACCAGGTGTCGCAGTCACTGCGCGCCTCGATACTCGGCCGTTCGCCGCAGGAACCCCTGCGGCTGCCCACCGAGGAGCAGCTGGCGGAGCACTACGGGGTCAGCGTGCTGACCATGCGGCAGGCGCTGAAGGAGCTGGAGGACGAGGGGCTGATCAGCCGGCACCGGCGGCGCGGCACGTTCATCGAGCCCGGGGTGCGGCGCGGGGCGCCCGTGCGGCTCCTCGGCTCGGTGGACGCGATCGTGGCCCAGCAGTCCGGCATGACGACCGAGCTGCTGGACCACGGCCGCGCCCCCGTGCCGGCCGATCTCGCCGAGCACTTCCCGGACCTCGCCGAGGTGGCGACGTACCATCGCCTGCGCAGCGACGAGAAGACCGGCGAGCCGACCAACCACGCCGTCAACCACGTACGTCCCGAACTTGCCGCGCGCATCGACCTGGAGGACCTGGTCCGCTGGCCGATGACGAAAGTGCTGCGGGACGTGGTCGGGGCGGACATCAGCCGCATCACGGACACCGTGGAGGCCCGGCTCGCCGACCCGGAGACCGCACGGCTGCTCCAAGTGCCGCTGCTCAGCCCGATCCTGCACTACACGGGCGTGACGTACGACACCGACGGCCGGGTGCTGGACGTGGCGGTCATCCACTACCGGGGCGACCGCTTCTCCTTCACGGTGACGCTGGACGCCACCTGACCCGATGCCGTCGGCAGGCTCTACGATGCCGAGCGTGACGCACGACGACGCTCCGCTGCTCGCGGACCTCATGCCGTGGTCCGTCGCACCGCCGCGACTGGGCCGCAGGTGGCCGGCGGCCCCCGACGCGGCCTCCCTGAAGGCCCGCTGGGACGCCTTCGTGAAGGCTGACGGCCCGGACCGGGAGGCACTGTTCGAGCCGACACGCTCGCGCACGCTGCACTCGGCGATCGGCCAGCTGCCGGGCCAGTCCAGCGGCACCGAGAAGCTGGCCCGCGCGTCCGGTCCCTGCCCGGAGCCGGTACGGGCCCTGGTGGCTCCCTTCGACGAGCAGTGGCTGATCCCCGACCACCGGCTGATCGACTCGGCCCGTCCGGAGCTGTGGCGGGTCGCCGACGAGCACCAGGTCTTCGCCGTGGAGACCGCCACGGACGCCGGCGGCCCCCGCCTGCTCGCGACGTCCCTGCTTCCCCTTCTCCGCCCGGGCCGCGTCCGCCCGCTCTACCGCCGCCCCGGCGGCACGGAACCCAACCTGGCACCGGGCCTGCTGGACCACCTCGGCACCCGTCTCGGACTGTCCCCCACCCCGCTGGACGTCCTGGCCTGGACCGTGTCGGCGCTCCGCACGGACCTCACCGTCCCCCTCACCGAGGACCCCGGACTCTGGGCGCGGGGCGTCGAGTCGGGCCGCCGCACGCTCTGGCTGCTGCGCCGCGACGGCGAGCGCCCCAAACTCCCCGGCGGCCGCCGCCCCTACGTCCGTGCCCCGCTCCCCTCCCGGCCCCTCGCCCTCCACTACGACCGCGACGAGGA
The DNA here is from genome assembly GCF_001513965.1 of Streptomyces cellostaticus. Classification (GTDB taxonomy): domain Bacteria; phylum Actinomycetota; class Actinomycetes; order Streptomycetales; family Streptomycetaceae; genus Streptomyces; species Streptomyces cellostaticus. Next base: position 3,653 of record NZ_KQ948042.1, read on the forward strand.
GACCCTCCGCCTCGACGAGGGCCGCATCTCCCCGGTGCCGCAGGAGGCGTGGGACTTCGAGGTGGCCGGGGGCCGGGTCCTGGAGCAGTGGTTCGCGGCCCGCACGCAGGACCCCGAGCCGGGCACTCTGGCGGCGATCCGCCCGCCGACCTGGCCGCAGGCGTGGACATCGGAACTGCTGGAGCTGATCACGGTCCTGGCCTTGCTGACGGAAGTACGCCCGCAGCAGACGGAGCCGACGGTGACATCGCCGATCACGGCGACCGAGCTCCGCAAGGCGGGAGTGCTCCCGGTCCCGGACACGGCCCGCAGACCCGCCTCGGTCCTGGACCACCACGAGGAGGGACCCGAGGGCCAGTTCGCCCTGCTCTAGCGACCGCGCAGGGCCGCTTCGAGCCGTGCGACGTCCTCGGCGTCCTTGGTCCTACGGGGCCGGGACGCGTCCCAGACGGGCATCATGCGCTTGATCTCGATCTGGGCCCGCGGGCTGACGATCGGGGCCTCCAGCGTGCCGATGCGCCCCGGCTCGGCGTCGAGCAGTCCGTCCGGCCAGGGGGTCCCGGCCCAGGGGCCGCCCGCGACCGTGATCCGGCCCGCCGCGTCCCGGTCGAGCAGGGTGAAGCTGCTGTCCAGGCCGTCCTTGACGAAGTCGAGCTGAAGGTCGGAGGGCGGTCCGGGCACCGGCGTGTGACCGAGCCGGGTGAGGACATCGGCAAGGGCGGCCGCGTCCCACGCCCAGGCGAACCAGTCGATGTCCCCGTGATCACGGGTGACCTTACCGAGAAAGAAGTCCATCGCCCAGCCGCCGCGCAGCCACAGCTCGATACCGCTGCCGCGTGCCGCGTCCAAGTCCTGGGCAATCAGAGCGAGTTGGCGCTCGGCACGCTCGTGGTCCATCACGATTCCACCGTTCCCGTCAAGGCGGCCTCGCGGCCACTCCCCCAGGGGCGTGGGGAACTGCGCGATCAACCCCCACAACCCGCACCCGCCAAACCCGCCCCGGCTAGCGCGGCGCAAACCCATCCACAACCCGCTCCAACGCCCGCTGAAAGACCGCCTCCAGATCGATCGGCCCCGGATCCTCCCGGAACGCCGCAGCCATCCGCGGATACGCCCCGGAGGCAATCTGCCCGCCCAGATACGCGATGCGCATCGCGTTCTCCTCGTCCTCCGACCAGGGCAGCGCGCGCACCCGCTCAGCGGTGTCGAGTTCGTTGCGGACGTAGGTGGTCACCACGCCGTTCAGCATCGCGATCAGCTCGATCTTGGTGCCGTAGGACGCGTCCAACGGGTCCAGGCACGCCAGGCAGTGCTCCAGATAGCGAAGAGCGTGCGGGCTGAAGCCGTACACCGGAGACATCAGCCGTGGAACCCACGGATGCCGATGCATCAGCGAGCGCGTGGCATGGGCCACCCGGAACAGATCCGCCCGCCAGTCCCCGCTCGGCTCCCACGGCTCGTGCTCCGCGCTGACCGCGTCCATCATCAGCTCGTACAGGTCCTCCTTGCGGGGGACGTAGTTGTACAGCGACATGGTGCCGCAGCCCAGCTCGGCCGCGACGCGCCGCATCGAGACCGCGTCGAGCCCCTCGGCGTCGGCGATCCGGACGGCCGCGGCCGCGATGTCGTCGCGCGTGTACGCCGGCTTCGGGCCCCGGCCCGTGCGCTCGGGACGCGCCCAGATCACTTCGGGTACGGCCCCTCGGACTGCCATCGATCATCACCTCGGGACCATCCTAGTTACGTACAGCGTACGCAGTGCGCTATGGTCGCCGCATGGATACTACGTACGCTGTACTTAGTGAGGGCCTGGAGAAGCGCTTCGGCGCCGTGCACGCCCTGCGCGGGCTCGATCTGGCGGTGGCCCAGGGGACGGTCTGCGGGCTGCTCGGCCCGAACGGGGCCGGGAAGACGACGGCCGTACGGCTGCTGACCACGCTGCTGCGGCCCGACGCGGGCTCGGCACGGATCGCGGGCCACGACCTGGTGCGCGAGGCGGCGGCCGTACGGAGCCGGATCGGCGTCACCGGGCAGTACGCCTCGGTCGACGCGGACCTCACCGGCCGGGAGAACCTGCGGCTGTTCGCACGGCTGCAGCGGGTGCGGGGGCCGGCCGGGCGGGCCGACGAGCTGTTGGAGCGGTTCGGGCTGACCGAGGCCGCGGACCGGAAGGCGGCCGCCTACTCGGGCGGGATGCGGCGCCGGCTCGACCTCGCGGCCAGCCTGATCCGGCGCCCCGACGTCCTCTTCCTCGACGAGCCGACCACCGGACTCGACCCGGCCAGCCGCACCCGCATCTGGGAGTCGGTGCGGGAGCTGAGGGCGGAGGGCACGACCGTGCTGCTCACCACGCAGTACCTGGAGGAGGCCGACCGGCTCGCCGACGACATCGCCCTGGTGGACCGGGGCCGGGTCGCACACACCGGCTCACCCGCCGAGCTCAAGGCGCTCATCGGCTCGTACGCGGAGGCCGTCGTCGCGGATGCGGACGGGCTGCCGGCCGCGGCCGCCGTGCTCGACCGGCTCACCGGGTCCACGCCCGTGTTCGACCGTGAGCGAGGCGCCGTCGGCGCGGTCACCACCGACCCGACCCTCACCCTGCCCCGCCTGGTGCGCGAACTCGACGCGGCCGGTGTGCCGTTGCTCGACGTGAGCCTGCGACCGCCGACCCTCGACGACGTCTTCCTGCGGCTCACCGGGGAGTCCACCGACAGCAAGGAGCTCGTGGCATGAACGCGTTGGCCCACGACGGCCTGGCGATGACGGGGCGGCAGCTGCGCCGGGTCCGCAACAGCCCGGGTCTGGCGATCCTGACCCAGATGATGCCGATCAACATGCTGCTGTTCTTCGGCTACGTCTTCGGCAGCGCCCTGGCGATGCCCGGCCGTGAGTACCGTTCCTTCCTGGTGCCGGGGCTGCTGGTGGCGACCGCGGCCGGCGGCCTGATGACCGGCATGTTCCAGGCGGCCGCGGACACGCACCGGGGCGTGATGGACCGCTTCCGCACGATGCCGGTGAGCCGTGCCGCCGTACCGCTGGGACAGGCGGCGGCGGACCTCGTCGTCACGACCCTCGGCACCGTGCCGCTTCTGCTGGTGGGGCTCGCGGTGGGCTGGCGGATCGAGGGGTCCGCGATGGAGGCCGCCGCAGCGGTGGGACTGCTGCTGTTCTTCCGGTTCGCCTGCACCTGCGCCGGGATCTTCCTCGGGCTGCTCACCCGCAGCGAGGACGCCGCCGGGCAGCTCGGCGCCTCCTCCTTCGTGCTGCCGCTGCTGTCCAACGCCTACATTCCCACCGGCAACCTGCCCGGCTGGCTGCGCACGCTCGCCGAGTGGAACCCGATCAGCGCCGTGACGACCGCCCTGCGGGACCTGTTCGGCAATGCGCCGGTCCCGGCGGACTCCTCCTGGCCGGTGGCCCACCCGGTCGCCGGGTCGCTGGCCTGGAGCCTCGCCCTGACCGCGGTGTTCCTGCCCCTCGCCGTGCGCCGGTACGCACACGGCGAGCGGTGACCGGCTACTGACAAAGCCGCCGGTCAGGGGAGATCATCCACCCCATGGATCATCTCCCGCTGCCCCTGGAGGGCATCACCGTCGTCGCCGTCGAACAGGCCGTGTCCGCACCCTTCGCGACCCGGCAGCTCGCCGATCTGGGCGCCCGGGTCGTCAAGGTGGAGCGGATCGACGGCGGCGACTTCGCGCGCGGTTACGACACCGCGGCCGGCGGTCTCGCCTCGCACTTCGTGTGGTGCAACCGCGGCAAGGAGTCCATCGCGCTGGATCTCAAGGACCCGCGCGGCCTCGACGTCGTACGGCGGCTGATCGCGGACGCGGACGTGTTCGTGCAGAACCTCGCGCAGGGGGCCGCGGCCCGGCTGGGGCTCGACGCGGCCACGCTGTGTGCGGCGCATCCGCGGCTGATCGCCGTGGACATCTCGGGGTACGGCAGCTCGGGGCCGTACGCGGACAAGCGGGCCTACGACATGCTCGTGCAGTGCGAGGCCGGGCTCGTGTCGGTGACCGGGACGCCCGGGCAGCCCGTCAAGGCGGGCATCCCGGCGGCCGACATCGCGGCGGCCATGTACGCCTTCTCCGGGGTGCTGGCCGCGCTGGTGCGGCGCGGCACGACCGGGCGGGGCGGACCGGTGGAGGTGTCGATGCTGGAGGCGCTGGCCGAGTGGATGGGCCATCCGCTGCACCATGCGATGCATGGAGGTGAGCCCCCGGCGCGCACCGGTCTCGCGCACGCCGTCATCGCGCCTTACGACGCCTATGCGACGGCGGACGGCGGGCGGGTGCTGTTGTCGGTGCAGAACGACCGGGAGTGGCGGCGGCTGGCCGAACAGGTCATAGGCCGACCGGGCCTGGGAACGGATCCGGCATACGCGAGCAACGCGGCGCGGGTGGCGAACCGGGAGCGGACCGACGAGCTGGTCGCGGGGGCGCTGGGCGTGCTGGACGCGGACGAGGCGCTGGCCCGGCTGGAGAAGGCGGGCATCGCCTGCGCCCGGCTCAGGGATCTGCACGAGCTGGCGGAGCATCCGCAGCTGGCGGCCCGGGAGCGGTGGCGTGAGGTGGGGTCGCCGGTCGGACCGCTGAAGGCGCTGCTGCCTCCCCTCACGCTGCCGGGCGGGGACGAGGCACGGATGGGCGACGTGCCCGCGCTCGGGCAGCACACCGAGGCGCTGCTGCATGCCGTGGGGATGACGGACGACGAGATCGCAGCGTTGCGCCGGGACGGCGTGGCGGCCTGAGCGCGGGCCCCCCGAAGGCTTCTCCGAGGAACGCCGGTTCGCTCAGAACTGGACGAGATCTGGACGGGATACCGCTCAGTGTCCGCCGAACAGCGAGCGGCGCAGTCGGCGCAGAGGCGCGAAGAGGGAGACGCGGCTGACCCGCGCACCTCGGTCGCTGCGCCTGCGCGTGGTGTCACGTGCCGTCAGCTCGAGCATCAGCGAGGTCGCCTCGGCCGCCTTCTGCTGCGGTATGGCGGGACCCGCCAGCACCGAAAGATGGCGGTCGAGGCGCGAACTGGTCGCGCTGCTCCCGCAAGTGATCGCAGGGACCCTGGCCCTGCTGCGCACTGTTATCTGCTCCATGTCACTCCCCACCCGTACGAGTCCACCCGGCCCGGGCAGGGTAACCCTATCGCCCCGGTGGGGCACGCGGGTATCTCGACCACAGGATTCACCTTCCCCGCAAGGCGGTTGACCATCCCTCGATGACTACTCTCCGAATCCGACCGATTTCAGGGTGAGTTGGACAAGGGGCTGGCCGGTCGGCTGCGCTGACCCACCGTCAGGCTCGACGGTTACGGCGAGTGACGTCGAGGACTTGTCGAGACCCTTGGCGACCAAGGGCGTGTCGCCCGCGAAGAGCCCCAGGGAGCGCGGTTGCGCATGGGGGCGCATGGCCCAGAGCTGGTGGACACGGCCGCCGGACGGGGTGCCGTACCCGCTGAGGGTGACGACGACCTGCCCCTGCGATGCGGAAGCGATCACTCCGATACTGCGGCCCCGGGCGTCCTTGCCTGCGGCTGCGCGGGCGTCGGGAGCGGCAAGAACGTGGGCGATCTCACGTGCCTGGGTCCGCTCGGCGTCGAGCTGGTCCCGGGTGCGGTTCGCCTGGACCGCGAAGAGGGAGGCGACGACGAGGGCCGCGGCGGCGGTCGCCGTGGCGAAGGGGACGAAGAGGGGGCGCGTGCGGGGAGTACGGGTGCGCGACGGCGGGGGCTGGGTGCCCCACACATGCGGCGGCAGCTGGGGCGCGCGCTCCCGGGCGGGCGTCGGTGCCTGCTCCTGCGGGGTGGTGCGGACGGCGGCCAGCACCCGGTCGCGCAGGGCCGCCGGTGCAGGGGCGGCCGTGGACCAGGCGAGGCGCACCGCGTCCTCGGACAGGGCCCGCACCTCGGCGGCGCAGCGGTCACAGCCCTTCAGGTGCTTCTCGAAGCGGCGGCGCTCGCCGGGTTCGAGGGCGTCGAGCGCGTAGGGCGCGGCGAGGGAGTGCAGGTCCGCGCGGCCCGGCAGGCGGCCGAAGATGCTCATGCGGTACCTCCCAGGCACTCGCGCAGCCGGGTGAGTCCGTCGCGCATCCGCGTCTTGACCGTGCCGAGCGGCAGCGAGAGCCGCTCGGCCACCTCACGGTAGGTGTAGCCGTCGTAGTAGGCGAGGGTCACGGACTGGCGTTGCAGGGCGGTGAGCCGGTCCAGGCAGCGGCGCACCCACTCGCGCTCCAGGCCGGCCTCGACCTCCTCGGCGACGTGGTCGAAGGCGGGTTCCCCGGCGCGCAGGGCCTCGCGCTGCTCGCGTTCGCCGGCCGCGCGGGCGCTGCGCACCCGGTCGACGGCGCGACGGTGGGCGAGGGTGAGGATCCAGGACAGGGCGCTGCCCCGGCGGGGGTCGAACCGGGCGGCGGAGCGCCACAGTTCGAGCAGTACCTCCTGGGCGACCTCCTCGGACTGCGCGGGGTCGCGCACCACCCGTCGTACGAGCCCGAACACCGGTCCGGAGACCAGTGCGTACAGATCCTCGAACGCATTCTGGTCACCGCCCGCCACGAGCACCAGCAGCTCGTCCGCCTCCACCCCGGTCCCCCTTCCGCGGCCGCAGCCGGCCCCCCTGCCTCTGACTCCACGCATCCGCACGAGCGCACACCTCCGGCGGGTGATACGGATCGGCGGGCCGAAAACGCGGGTCCGAAACGGCGAAAAGATTTTTTCCGTCCGACCAATCCGATCGGCTCCTCCGCTCCGTATACCCGTCCGTCAAGGCAAGTTGGCACTGAGGACGGACGGCATGACACCTCTCTTCTCCAGGAGCGGCACGGGACGCAAGGGCCTGGTCACGCTCATCTGTGGTGCGCTGGCCGCCGGAGGGCTCGCAGCCGCCGGCGTCGCCACGCTGGAACCCGGGGCGGCCTCCGCCTCCTCCCACCGGGAGGCCCCGCTGATCTCGGGGACCCCGCAGTACGACAACACGGACCTGTACGCGTTCGTCAGCCCGGACAAACCCGACACCACGACGATCGTGGCCAACTGGATCCCGTTCGAGGAGCCGGCCGGCGGCCCGAACTTCTACACGTTCGCGGACGACGCCCAGTACGACATCCACATCGACAACAACGGTGACGCGCAGGGCGAGCTGCTGTTCCGCTACACGTTCAAGACGCACGTCAAGAACAAGAACACCTTCCTCTACAACACGGGTGCGGTGAAGAGCCTCGACGACCCGAACCTCAACATCACGCAGACCTACGACATCGATCTGATCAAGCTGCACAACCAGAAGGAGGTCGCCAAGACGCGGCTCGCGGACAACGTGCCGGTCGCGCCGTCGGACGTCGGCAAGGCCTCGATGCCGGACTACGCCAAGCTGCGGTCACAGGCCATCTACAAGACGGCGGGCGGCGCCGCGACCTTCGCCGGTCAGGCCGACGACCCGTTCTTCGCGGACCTGCGCGTCTTCGACCTGCTCTACGGCGGGAACCTCTCCGAGGTCGGACGGGACACGCTCAAGGGCTACAACGTCAACACGATCGCGCTGCAGGTGCCCAACGACCTGATCCGCGAGTCGTCCAAGCAGCCGATCGTCGGCATCTGGTCGACGACGCAGCGCAGGAACGCGCAGGGTTACTACGAGCAGGTCTCGCGCCTGGGCAACCCGCTGGTGAACGAGGTCGTCAACCCGCAGAAGGACAAGGACAAGTTCAACGCGTCCCAGCCTTGGTACGACGCGCAGTTCCTGAAGAACGTGACCAACCCCGAGCTGCCGAAGCTCATCGAGTCGATCTACAAGATCAAGGCACCCGCCGAGCCGCGCAACGACCTGGTCGACGTGTTCCTCAAGGGCGTCAAGGGCCTCAACCAGCCGCCGTACGTGAAGCCGGCGGAGGAGCTGCGGCTGAACACCTCGATCAAGCCGAGCATGCATCCCAAGCGGCTGGGCGTCCTCGACGGTGACAACGCGGGCTTCCCGAACGGCCGTCGCCTCACGGACGACGTGATCGACGCCTCCCTCCAGGTGGTCGAGGGCGAACTGGTCGGTTCCAAGAACGACTTGGGCGACGCGGTCGACAAGAACGACAAGGGCTTCGAGAAGTACTTCCCGTACGTGGCCGAGCCGACGTCCGGTTCCCGCGGCGCCCTCGCCAAGGGCACGTCCGGCAACGCCGACGTCCGCAGCCAGCTCGGCGACGCCCTGCAGCCGGCCGGGTCCTCCTCCGGGGGCTCCGACAACACGGTCCTGATCGCGGGCTCGGCGGCCTCGGGCGCGGCCGGGATCCTGCTGATCGGCACCGCCTTCGCCTGGTGGCGCCGCCGCATGCAGCGCCCGTACTGACCCGCACCCCACCGACCGGCGCGGCCCGTACCCCCCTCCCCCACGGCGGGCCGCGCCCTTCCCTTCGACCATGACCAGGCGACCTAGGAGAGGGCATGGCCCCGCGTACCCATGACGAGGAGACCGGTGGGCGGACGGTGAGCAAGGGCGTGGACGGCACCCCGGCGCCCGCCGCCTGCGAACCCGAGCCGACCAGGCCGCAGACGGAGCCGACCGGGTCAGAGACGGAGCCGAACCCTGTGCCGACTGCGTCGGAAGCAGAGCCGGCCGCCTTTGGAACGGATCCCGCCGAGCCTGAAGCCGCGTCTGTCGTCTCCGGGGCGGCCTCCTCCGCGTCCGGCGCCGACCGGCGCGTGGTCGCCGTCCGCCGGGTCGCCGCCGCGGGGCGGCGTCGGCATTCCGTGCAACTCCTCGGCTCTGCCGTCCTGTTGGCCATCGCGCTGACCGGCGGGGCGATCGCCGTCGGGGCGGCGCGGGACGGCGGGCCGGCCGTCGCGGCCGCCTCCAGTGCTGTCGATCCCGGGGTGCTGGCCGGCGGCAACCTGGACACGGGCATCGCTGCCCTCCAGGCTCATCTGCGGTCCCAGCCGAGGGACTTCGGCAGCTGGGCCACCCTCGGCCTGGCCTACGTCGAGCAGGCGCGGACCAAGGGCGACCCCGCCCGGTACCCGCAGGCCGAGAAGGCCCTGAAGCGGTCCCTGGAGCTGGCCCCGGGCAACGACCAGGCGCTGGCCGGCCGGGCCGCCCTCGCCGCCGCCCGGCACGACTTCAAGGACGCCCTGACCTACGCGGACCAGGCCCTGAAGCAGAACCCGTACAGCGAGCGCGCCCTGTCCTTGCGCGTCGACGCCCTGGTCGAACTCGGCCGGTACGCCGAGGCGTCCCGGGCCGCCGGGACAGCGGACACGCGCAAGCCGGGCGTGCCGGTCTTCACGCGGTACGCGTACGTGCACGAGCTGCGCGGTGACGTGCCGACCGCCCGGCGCGTACTCGAACAGGCCCTCGACGTGGCCGCTTCCCCGGGCGATGTGGCCTACGTGTCCGCCCAGCTCGGCCAACTCGCCTGGAACCAGGGCGACTACAAGGCGGCGCTCGGCTACTACGCCCGGGCCCTGGCCGCCGACGAGAACTACCTCCCCGCGCTGGAGGGCCGGGCCCGCGCCCAGGCGGCGAGCGGCCGGCGGGACGAGGCGATCAAGGGGCTTGAGACCGTGGTCTCCCGCTATCCGCTGCCCGGACCGCTCGTCGAACTCGGCGAGCTGTACGAGGCACGCGGCGCGGCCGGCGACCGGGCCAGGGCGCGCGACCAGTACGCGCTCGTGGACGCCTGGATCGCCCTCGCCCGTGCCAACGGCGTCAACGCCGACCTCGACACCGCGCTGGCCGCCGCCGACCACGGCGACAAGGCGTCCGCCCTGCGTGCGGCCCGCGCCGAATGGGCCCGACGGCACACCGTGCACACCGCGGACGCGCTCGCCTGGGCGCTGCACGTCAACGGCCATGACGAGGAGGCCCTTCCCTACGCCCGCCGGGCCACGGCCACCGGCTACCGCAACGCCGCCTTCCTCTACCACCGCGGCATGATCGAGCTGGCCACGGGCCACGAGAAGGACGGCCGGGCCTCGCTCAAAGCGGCCCTGACGCTGAACCCCGGCTTCTCCCCCTTGGGTGCGGCCAAGGCCCGCAAGGCGCTGGAGGCCGCCAAGTGAACCTCCGTCGCCCGCTCTCCTGCGCCGCCGCCGTCCTCACGGCCGCCTGTGCCCTCGCGCTCACCCCGGCCACGGCCGCGAGCGCGCACCCCCTCGGCAACTTCACCGTCAATCGCTACGACGGTCTCGTCGCCGCCCCCGGGCAGCTCCGCGTCGACCATGTGGAGGACCTCGCCGAGATCCCGGCGACCCAGGCCAAGCCCGGCATCCAGCGGCTGGGCCTCGCCGCGTGGGCCGAGCAGCGGTGCGCCGGGGCGGCGAAGGGCAGCGGGCTCACCGTCGGGGGACGGTCCGTCCCCCTGGCCGTCGGCTCCGCCCACGCCCGGCTGCGGCCCGGGCAGGCCGGGCTGAACACCCTGCGCGTGGAGTGCCGGTTCACCGCGTCCCTCCCCCGGGGGAAGTCCGTCGCCCTCGGCTTTCACAGTGCGGGTGCCACCAGCGGGCCCGGCTGGCGGGAGATCACCGCGCGCGGCGACCGCATGACGCTCACCGCGACGGACGTACCGAAGAAGTCCGTCTCGCACGAACTCACCACGTACCCCAAGGACTTGCTGTCCTCGCCCGCCGACACCACCAGGGCCTCCCTGCACGTGCGCCCCGGCGGTCCGGCGCTCGCCGAGGAGCGGCAGGAGGTCCCGGGCGCCGGTGTGCTGCCCCGGGGCGCCGACCGCTGGACCCGTGCCCTGGACGACCTCGTCGCCCGCCACGACCTGACCCTCGGCTTCGCCTCGCTCGCCCTGCTCATCGCGGTCGTCCTGGGCGCGATGCACGCCCTCGCACCGGGCCACGGCAAGACCCTGATGGCCGCGTCGGCGGCGGCCCGCGGGGGCCGGGCCCGGCTGCGGGACGTGCTGCCCCTGGCCGCCTCGGTCACGGTGACCCACACCCTCGGCGTGGTCGCCCTGGGCCTGCTCGTCACGGCCGGTTCCGCCGCCACGCCCTCGGTGATCGCCTGGCTGGGCATCGCCAGCGGCGCCCTGGTGCTCGTGGCGGGCGCGAACCTCGTACGACGGGCCTGGCACAGCCGTGCACACGGACACGCCCACCCGCACCCCCGCGAGCAGGCCGTGGAGCGGCCGTTGGCCCTGGTGGGCGCGCACCAAGGCGCCGCCTCGGCGCGCCATGCCGACGAGCACGACCACGGCCACCAGCACCACCACGATCACCACCACGGCCACGATCACCACGGTCACGATCACCACCATGGTGACCACACCCATGCGCACGGGCACCACCATGACCACGACCACGACCACGCCATGGTGCACACCCATGGCGGCCACACCCACAGCCACCCCACCGCCCCCACCCTCCGCGGCACGATCCTGCTCGGGTTCGCCGGTGGTCTGGTGCCCAGCCCCTCCGCGGTCGTCGTGCTCGTCGGTGCCGCGGCGCTCGGCAAGGCCTGGTTCGGACTGCTGCTCGTCGTGGCGTACGGCGCCGGGCTGGCGCTGACGCTCACGGCGGCCGGGTTCGCCGTGGTCCGGCTGGGCTCGGGCGTCACCCGGGTGCTGGAGCGGCGCCCGCGCTGGACCGTCCACCCGGTGGCCGCCCTGGTGCGCCGGACCCTGCCGCTCGCTTCCGCGCTGGTCGTGGTGGCGCTGGGGGTCGGATTGGTGCTCAAGGGGGCCGCATCCGCACTCGGCTGAGCTACTTTTGTGGAGAAATCACGTCAGATGCCGTGGGGGGCGCCCGTGTCCGAAGAGCCGGGCCGTGACCGCGTGATCGCGGGTCGCTACCGTCTGCTGTCCCCGCTGGGCGAGGGCGGCATGGGCACGGTGTGGCGCGCCCGCGACGAGGTGCTGCACCGCGAGGTGGCCGTCAAGGAGGTGCGGGCCCCGGCCGGGCTGCCCGCCTCCGACGTCGAGCGGATGTACGCGCGCCTGGAGCGCGAGGCGTGGGCGGCGGCCCGGGTCGCGAACCGCAACGTGGTCACGGTGTACGACGTGGCGATGGAGGGCGGCCGTCCGTGGATCGTGATGGAGCTGGTCCGCGGCCTGTCCCTCGCCGACGAGCTGGAGGCCGAGGGTCCGCTGTCGCCGCAGCGGGCCGCGCACATCGGTGCCGAGGTGCTGGCCGCGCTGCGCGCCGCGCACGCCGTCGGGGTCCTGCACCGGGACGTGAAGCCGGCCAATGTGCTGCTGGCGGCCGACGGCCGGGTGGTCCTCACCGACTTCGGCATCGCGACGGTCGAGGGCAGCTCGGCGCTGACGATGACCGGCGAGGTGGTCGGTTCCCCCGAGTTCCTCTCGCCGGAGCGGGCGCTCGGGCGCACGCCGGGCCCGGAGTCGGACCTGTGGTCGCTGGGCGTGCTGCTGTACGCGGCCGTCGAGGGCAACTCCCCGTTCCGGTACGACACTCCGCTCAGCACCCTGCGTGCCGTGGTGGACGAGGAGCTGCCGCCGCCGCACCGGGCCGGACCGCTCGCTCCCGTCATCGAGGGGCTGCTGCGCAAGGACCCGGCCGAGCGGCTGTCCGCCGAACGGGCCGAGCAGGACCTGCGGATCGTCGCGGCGGGCGGGGCCGTCCGCACCGAGGCGATGCCCGTCTCGCCGTACGCCCCGACGGTCGCGGCCCGGCCGCAACGGCCCTCTCCCACACCGCCGATGCCCGTGCCCACGGGGTATCCGGAGCCGCGGACCACGGCGGTCGCAGCGCCGGAGCGCAACCGGCGGGCCGGCGTGGTGCTGGTGGCCGGTCTCCTCGCGGTCGTCCTGGCGGTGGCGGGACTGACGTACGCGCTGCTCAACCGTGACAACGGCAGCGGCAAGGGGAACGCGGGCGCGCACACCGGCGCGGCGAGCGGCAGCGCGCACTCGCCCACCCCGAGCACCGGTACGGACTCCGACACCGGGGCGCCACCGCCCGCGCACAGCAGCAGCACGGCGAGCAGTCAGCCGGCCCAGTCCGTACGGGTGACCCTGACCGGCTCGCACACGGAGTACGACGGAACCTGTCCGCCGCCCACCGCCCAGGCGCCCGCGTTCACGGCGACGTTCACGGTCGGGCGGCTGCCCGCACAGGTGGAGTACCGGTGGGTGCTCGCGCACGGGTCGGTCTCCGACCCGGGATGGAAGACGCTGGCGTTTCCGGCGGGCGGCGGGAGGACGAAGCAGGTGCAGGTGGTCGTGACCGCCTACTCCGACGGCGGGACGATCGAGAACGAGATCAGTGTGGAGGTGCGCGGTCCGGTGCGGGCGACGTCGGACTCCGTGCCCTTCTCGGTGACCTGCGCGACGGCGGCGACGGAGACCCCGTCGGGCGGGGCCTCCCCTTCGCCGTCAGCCTCCTGACGGCTCAGGACGCCGCGTTCGTGAGCACCGGCAGATAGCCGCCGGACTGGCCGGCCGCGGTCGGGTGGTACGACTCGCTGATGGAGAGCCAGTTGACGCTGTGCAGCCAGGAGCTGCCGGAGCAGATCTCGTGGCCGGAGAACGGGGTGCGGACGTCACCGAAGACGAAGTCGTGGTCCAGGGCGCGCTTCTGGATGGCGGCGTCGATGTAGTCGGCGGCGCCGTTGATCGCGGACCGCTTGGTCTCGGAGAGGCCGAGGCAGGTCTGGCCGAGCAGATAGAAGCGGGGGTAGCCGAGGACGACCACCCGGGCGGACGGGGCTTTGGCGCTGATCGCGTTGTAGACGGCGTCGAGCTTGCCGGGGAGTGTCGAGTCGACGTACGCCTTGGCGCTGTTGATCTTGGACAGGCAGGCGCTGTCGGACGAGATGACACAGGTCGTCATGACGTCGGAGAAACCGGCGTCGTTGCCGCCGATGGTGACGGAGACCAGGGCGGTGGAGGAGTCGAGGGAGCCGAGCTGGCCCGCGAGCACGTCGTCCGTGGTGGCGCCCGAGCAGGCGTTGAAGGCGAACGAGGACGGGCTGTGGGCGGCGTTCCACAGGTACGGGTACGCCTTGGTGCTGCGGTCGCAGTTTCCGCTGGAGCTGATGTAGCTGCCCGCTCCCACCCCGGAGGAGTAGGAGTCGCCGAGCGCCACATAGCCGCCGGTCACGGCCGCCGAGGACGCCTGCGCCGTGGCGGCCCCGGTGAGGGCGAAGCCGGTGGCGAGGAGGAGCGAGGTCACGTATGCCGTAAGTCGGGAACGTCTCATGGAACCTCCCTTTAGCAGGATCTCTGCCACAACTGTCGTAGCAACTACGCGTGTTGAACGGAAGTGTTCATGCCAAGACTTTTCAGGTCTCAACAACGCCTCGACGGGATCGATTCGGGACGTTCACCGACCATGCGTTTCATGCACATGCCAGACCTGTTGACGGCTCGCCAACTCCACGCTTCCCAGGGGCCTCGAACGCCCCCGGGGAACACATGTTTAAAGAGGGACCGCTGTCTTGACGGCCCATGCGGGCCTGCGCCACATTGAAGCCCGGCATCCGGCGCGTCGGGGGGCAAAGTCGCCAATGCAGACCTTACGCATCAAGACACCTTCATCAGACGGCTCCGGGGACGACGCCGAACGGGCGCGGCCAGGTCCGGGGAGGGACCTGTCCCCGCTGCTCGCGGGGGCCGCCACGGCCGTTGGCGCGGTCGGCGCGCTGCTCGCACTCACCGACGCCGGCTCACCGCTGCGCGGACCGTGCACGTTGTTCTTCCTGCTCACGGCTCCGGCCGTGGCGGTCGGGGCGGCGCTGCGCGGGCTGGATCCCGTCGGCCGGGTGCTCACCGCGCTTGCAGGCGCGGTCGTACTGAACATGCTGGTTGCCCAGGGCATGCTGGCCGTGCACCGCTGGACGGTGCGCGGCGGGGTCGTCGCGGTGACCGCGCTCAGCCTGCTGCTGCTCCTGCTCGTCCTCGGGCGGGAGAAGTTCCGTTCGAGGAAACAAACACAAGACGGACCAACCCAGGCCAAAGTTGTGTAACGGCCAAACCAACAAAAACGTGAGGCCTCGTTCCAGGTCTTGCCATTCTGCTTCAATCGTCAATACCGTCGTACATCTCACCCGCATCGGTCCGTCAGCACACGGTTCAGGGGAGGGCTCAGGGCCGTGACGTATCGGCGCGGGGCGCGGTAGGGGGGTGCCGTGCTCGGTGGCCGCACTGGTTTCCGAGTCGTGCCGCGCGACCGGCTGCCGTCTTTTCCCGGCAGCCCGGCCAGCTTTGCCAGCTCGTCTGCGTGCACGCAGATCGCTTCACCGTGCCGAAGATGAGAACCCCCCTTTCGAACCGGACACAGAGCCGGGCCGCCCAGGGGCGGGCGGTCCACCGGACGAGAGGGACACAACACATGAGTTCTGTTCTGCATCCGCCGAGTTCGGGCCAAGATCCGTTAATGGCCGCCCAATACCGGCCCATCTCCACTCACCTTGCGATCACTCCGCCGGTGAGCGTGGTGATTCCCGCCATGAATGAGGCGGAGAATCTGCCCTACGTCTTCAAGACCCTTCCGGCCTGGATACAGGAAGTGGTTCTTGTGGACGGCAATTCCACCGACGACACCGTCGAGGTGGCCCGCTCGCTGTGGCCCGGGGTGAAGGTCGTCGAACAGCGGGGCAAGGGCAAGGGGGATGCCCTGATCACCGGGTTCGAGGCGTGCAGCGGCGACATCATCGTGATGGTCGACGCGGACGGCTCGGCCGACGGCAACGAGATCGTGTCGTACGTCTCCGCCCTCGTCTCGGGCGCCGACTTCGCCAAGGGCTCGCGTTTCGCCAACGGCGGCGGCACGGACGACATGACCTTCATCCGCAAGCTCGGCAACTGGGCGCTGTGCACCATCGTCAACCGCAAGTTCGGCGCCCGCTACACCGATCTCTGCTACGGATACAACGCGTTCTGGCGGCACTGCCTCGACAAGATCGACCTGGACTGCACCGGCTTCGAGGTCGAGACCCTGATGAACATCAGAGTGGTCAAGGCGGGACTCAAGGTCCAGGAGATCCCCAGCCACGAGTACCTCCGCATCCACGGCACGAGCAATCTGCGGGCCGTGCGGGACGGGCTGCGGGTGCTGAAGGTCATCCTCGAGGAGCGCTCCAACCGGCGTGCCCTGCGCCGCCAGGCCCACCAGGCGCGACTGCTGAACACCGGGCAGGGAGAGGCGTCTTGACGGATCCCGACATCTCCGTCGTGATCTGCGTGTACACCGAGGACCGCTGGGAGGACATCCTCGCGGCGGTCTCCTCGGTGCGCGCGCAGTCGTATCCGGCGCTGGAGACGCTCCTGGTCGTGGACCACAACGCCGCCCTGCTGGACCGGCTGGCCCGCGAGTACAAGGAGGCCACCGATGTGCGCGTGCTCGCCAACGCCGGCCCGCGCGGGCTGTCGGCCGGCCGCAACACCGGTATCGCCGCCTCCCACGGTGAGGTGATCGCCTTCCTGGACGACGACGCCGTGGCCGAGCGGGACTGGCTGCGCCGCTTCGCCGAGGGGTACGCCGACCCGCGCGTACTGGCGGTCGGCGGCCGTACGGAGCCGGTCTGGGCGTCGGGCCGGCGTCCCGCCTGGTTCCCCGAGGAGTTCGACTGGGTGGTGGGCTGCACCTACCGGGGACTGCCGCCGGGCCGGGTCCGGGTCCGCAACGTGCTGGGCGGAAACGCTTCTTTCCGGCGTACGGCGTTCGAGGCGGCGGGCGGTTTCGCCACCGGCATCGGCCGTGACGGCGACCGGCGACCGCTGGGCGGCGAGGAGACGGAGCTGTGCATCCGGCTCAGCCGGGCCCGCCCCGACGCCGTACTCCTCATCGACGACGGCGCGGTGATCCACCACCGGGTGCCCGCGGCCCGCGAGCACTTCGCGTACTTCCGCACCCGCGCCTACGCCGAGGGCCTGTCGAAGGCGCTGGTGGCCCGGAGCGTCGGCACGGACAAGGGGCTGGAGTCCGAGCGCCGGTACACCACGCGGGTGCTGCCCGCCGGGGTCGCCCGCGGTCTGCGGGACGCCCTGTTCGCCCGCCCGGGCGGCGCGGGGCGCGCGGGCGCGATCGTCGCGGGGGTGCTCACGGCGGCGGGCGGTTACCTGATGGGCAGTGTGCGGGCACGGCGGGGCGGGACGACGTTCTCCGTCGTACGGATCGACGGGGACGCCCTGACCGACCCGGGCGCAGGGACCGAAGGGGAAGGCGCATGAGCCAACCGGGCGTACGGATCGAGGGGGAACGCCCATGAGCGGCACAGCCGTACCGATCCTCATGTACCACGCGGTGGCGACCGCGCCGAACGACGCCACCCGGGCCCTGTCGGTCGCGCCGGAGGCGTTCGCCGAGCAGATGGCGCTCGTCGGCGACCTGGGCCTGACCCCGGTGACCACCGCCGACCTCGCGGCGCGCTGGCGCTCCGGCCGCCCGCTGCCCGGCCGGCCGGTGCTGATCACCTTCGACGACGGCTACGAGGGCGTCCACCGGCATGCCCTGCCCGTGCTCGCCAAGCACGGCTTCCCGGCCACCCTGTTCGTCTCCACCGGCTGGATCAAGGGCGCGTACGACACCGGAGGCGGCCTGGACGCCATGCTCGACTGGCAGCAGGTGCGCGACCTCGCGGACGCCGGTGTCGAGATCGGCGGGCACAGCCACAGCCACCCGCAGCTCGACCAGCTGGACGACGCCGCCCTGCACGCGGAACTGGTGTGCAGCACGGAGATCGTCACCGGAGAACTCGGATCGCGCCCGCTGTCGTTCGCCTACCCGTACGGCTACTCCAGCCGCCGGGTCCGCCGGGCCGTGCGGGAGGCCGGGTACGCCCAGGCGCTCGCCGTCGGCAACGGCCTCGCCCGCCGCCGGCAGGGGCCGTACGCCCTGCAGCGCGTCACCGTCCGCCGCAGCACGGGCGTCGAGGAGTTCGAGCGGCTGCTCCAAGGCCGCGCCATCGCCCGTAACTTCGTCAAGGACCGCACCCTCACCAAGGGGTACGCGCTCCTCCGCAGAGCACGCCAGGTCCGCCGGAAGGCCATCCGTTCCCGTGTCTGACACGACCACCACCACCGAGGCCGCATCGCCCGGGAGCCGGGCGCCCGGGCAGCCGGGGCGCCGCATCCGGCTGCCCGGGATGGGCCGCTCGCCCGGCGGCGACCAGTTGTTCCGCAACGCCTACGCGCTGATGCTCAACACCGGCATCTCCGCCGTCCTCGGGCTCGGCTTCTGGCTGGCCGCGGCACGCTACTACTCCGAGTCGGCGGTCGGGCAGGGCTCGGCCGCCATCGCCGCGATGAAGCTGCTCGCGGGGCTGACCGCGGTGACCCTGACCGGGGCCCTGGCCCGCTTCATCCCGGTGTCCGGGCAGCGCACCGGACGGCTCATCTTCCGTACGTATACGGGCAGTTCGCTGGTCGTGGCGCTGGCGGCGGGTGCCTTCCTGGCGACCCTGGACAGGTGGGGGCCGTCGTACCGCTTCCTGCACGGGCCGGTCAACGGGCTCGGGTTCATCGCTGCCGTCGTCGCCTGGAACCTGCTCACGCTCCAGGACGGCGTGCTGACCGGGCTGCGCAGCGCGCCCTGGGTGCCGGTGGGCAACACCGTGTTCTCGGCGGTGAAGCTGGGGCTGCTCGTCGCGTTCGCCGTGGCGATCCCCACCACCGGGGTCTTCGTGTCCTGGGTCGCCGCGATCGCCACCTCGGTGGTACCGCTGGGCTGGCTGGTGTTCCGGCGTCTGGTGCCCCGGCACGTCAAGGCGACCGCGGACCACGCCGAGCCGCCGACGCTGAGGGAGATCGGGCGGTTCCTCGCCGGTGACTACACCGGCTCGCTCTTCTCCCTCGCCGTGGTCTACCTGGTCCCGGTGATCATCGCCTCGCAGGTCAGCTCCGAGGACAACGCGTACTTCTACATCACCACCACCATCGGCGGCACGACCAACCTGCTCGCCATCAACATGGGCGCGTCGCTGACCGTGGAGGGCTCGCACGACCCGGGGCGGCTGGCCGCCAACACCCGGGCCGCGCTGAAGCGGATGGCCCGGATCATGCTGCCGATCGCGGGTGTGCTGTTCGTCGGCGCGCCCTGGATCCTGGGCGTCTTCGGCGACGGCTACGCGGACGCGGCGACCCCGCTGCTGCGCTGGTTCGCCCTCGGCGCGCTGCTGCGGGTCGTGATGGAGACGTACTTCGCGGTGCTGCGCGCGCAGAGCCGTACCGCCGGACTCGCCTGGCTGCAGGGCCTGTTGTGCGTGCTGGTGCTCGGGCTGACGCTGCTGCTCCTGCCCCGGATGGGCCTGACCGGGGCGGGCGTCGCCGAGATCTCCAGTCTCGCGGTGATCGTGGCGATCGCCGCGCCGAAGCTGTGGAAGACGGTCCGGGCCGCACCGTCGCAGGCCGTCGTGGAGACGGTGGCATCGGACGGGGACCTCTCCGACCTGGGGGCGCGCGAAATCCCGGCCGTCTCCCCGGCGCGCCGGCAGGGCCCGGCCTGGGCCCTGGACCACGACACCGTCGCCCTCGGCATCCACGTCGACTTCGACCACGTCGAGCGCCGGCCGGACGTCCGCCCGGGACCCGGCACCCCACCCACGGGCACACCCCTGCCGCTGCCGGTCGAGGAGCCGGAGCCGGGCGCCGAGGCGTCGCTGGGCCCGGCCGAGGCGGCACTGCTGCGGGAGGCGGTGGTCGACGCGCCGTTCGAGGAGGCGGCACCCGAGGACGCCGTGGCGTACGACGCCGTGGGCGAGGAGCCGCCGCCGCACCGTCGTCTGCTGCCCACCCGCTCCGGTGTCGTCCTCGGCTGTCTGCTGATCGCCGCGCTCCTGCTGTACTGGGTGCCCGCGCTGCGGCTCGGCGAGGGGGATCTGGACCGGATGGGCGGGCTCGGCCTGGTCTCCGTGCTGCCGCTGCCGACGCTGGTGGGGGCGGCCCTGCTGGTCACGGTGTTCGCCTCGCTGCTCTGGCTGCGCCGCGAGCACCGGGCCCTGCTGCTGGTCACCCTGCTGGCGACCGTGGTGTCCCTGCACGCGCTGCCCGCGGTGCTGGAGACCCAGCCGCGGTTCCCGACGGCCTGGCAGCACCTCGGCTTCATCGACTACATCGACCGCACCGGCTCCGCCGTACCGGACCTGGACGCCCGCTGGAGCTGGCCGGGCTTCTTCGCGGCGGCCGCGTTCGTCGCCCGGGCGTGCGGGGTCGACGACTTCACGGAGATCATCCGCTGGTGGCCGACGGCCGTCCAACTCGCCTATCTGGCCCCGATGTTCCTGCTGACCCGCTCCCTGCGGGCGAGCTGGCGGGCCAAGTGGACCGGCGTCTGGCTCTTCGTCCTGTGCGGCTGGGTCGGCCAGGACTACTTCTCCCCGCAGGGCTTCACCTATCTCCTCTACCTCGTCTTCGTGGCGATCCTGCTGGTCTGGTTCCGTGCCCCCCAGGTGATCTGGGCGACGTTCCGTCCGGGAGAAGCCGAGGTGGAGCCCGCCGACCGGCGCCAGCGGGCCGTGCTGCTGCTCGTGGTGATCGGCCTGTACGCGGCGAGCGTCCCGGCGCACCAGCTCACCCCGTTCGTGATGCTCGGGGTGCTCGCGGCCCTGGTGCTGCTGGGCCGGTCCGAACTGCGCGGCCTGCCCATCCTGTTCGCGGTGCTGGTCGCGGTGTGGGTCGGCTTCATGGCCGAGCCGTACTGGTCCGGGCACTTCAACGACCTCTTCGGCGGGGTCGGCGGGGTCGGCAGCAATGTCTCGACCTCCGTGTCCGGCCGTATCCAGGGCGGGGATTCGACACACAAGCTGGTCCTGTACACCCGGGTGCTGCTGGCCGGCTCGGTGATGGCCTTCGCCTGCTGGGGCTGGCTGCGGCGGCGCCTGCACCGGTACCGCGAGCGGTCGCTGCCGGTGCTCACCTTCGTCCCGTTCCTGGGCTTCGGCATGCAGTCCTACGGCGGTGAGATGGCGCTGCGCGTCTTCATGTTCGCCGTGCCGGGCGCGGCCCTGCTGGGCGCCCTCGCCCTCTTCCCGCGCACTGGCGTCACCGCGCAGGAGCGCGCGAAGGACCGGGCCGGCCTCGCCCCGCTGGCCGCGCTGCTGGCCGGGCTGCTGCTGATGGGCGGCTTCCTGGTGGCCCGCTGGGGCAACGAGCCGTTCGAGCGGACCCGGCCCGGCGAGGTGGCCGCCATGGACTGGGTGTACGCCCACGACCGGCCGACGGTACGGCTGCTGTGGCTGACCCAGGACACGGTCAACGACGTGACTCCGGCGATGCCGTGGGGCGCGAGGGACATGGAACGGGTGAACTACGTGCCGACGCTCGCCCCCGTCGACCCGGTGCTGGTGTCGGGCCTGGTCAAGGCGCTCAAGGACGCGGGACCGAACTCGTACCTGATGATCAACCAGAGTCAGGTCACGTATCTGGAGCTGGACGCGGGCTACTCGGCGGCCTGGGAGTCCCGGCTGATCCACAACCTGGACAACCGGCAGGAGCTGACCAGGGTCCTGGTCAACGACGACGTCACCGTGTACGCGCTGCACAAGCAGGCGGCGGGCCCGGTGCCGAAGCCGCACCCGGGCCCGATCGGGCCGCAGGTGACGTGGACGCCGTGGTCGGTGGTCGGCGCGCTGGCCGCCGTCGCGCTGATCCTGCTGCTCACCGCCCGCGAGGTGGTCCGGGTCGCGGTGCGGCCGGGCGTACGGCAACTGCGCTGGTTGCAGGGCAGCTTCTGGTTCTCGCTGCCGCTGCTGGCGGTGCTGCTGGCCTCGCTGGTGCAGCGGTTCCTGACGATGAAGTGACGGGTGCGGGGTGGCGGTGGCTCAGCGGTCGAGCCACCTCACCTCGTAGGCGTGCATGTCGAACCGCTTCCCGTCGACCTGCGCGCTGATCGTCCGGTCGAGGGTGTTGACCACGAGGACCGTCCTGCCGCTGGCCAGCACCCGCACGTTGGGCACGTCGTCCTGGGCGACGGACACGGTCTCGTACCTGGTGCCCGGCGGGAACGCCCTGTCGAACCGGGACACCAGGTCGTACATGGGCAGTGCCTTGCCCCCGTCGGCGCTGTCGGTCGGCGTCCACAGGCAGCCGGGGCAGCCGGGGCCCTTCTCCGCCTCCGGGTTCCAGTAGAAGCCGGAGGCGGCGCCGCCCTTGACCATGGCGATCAGCCCGGCGGCGTGGACAGCGAGGCGGTGCGCCTCGGACCAGCCCTTGCGTTGGTCGTTGCCGTCGGCGGGCTCGACGTAGTACTCGGCCCACCACAGGGGAAGGTCGGGGGTCTGCTGCCGTACCCACTCGCCCACCGCGGTGAGCTTGTCGGTGGCGGCGAACTCGTCGGGCAGCAGGTCGTCGTCGTTGGTGTAGCTGGAGCCGTCGACGACCACGAAGTCGGCGCCTGCCTTGTGGGTGTTCCAGTAGGCGAAGGCGTCGAGGACCCGCTGGTCCATGGCGCCCCAGGGGCCCTTCAGCGCGGTGGAGGCCTTCTGGTCGCGCGGGTCGACACTGTCCATGACCAGGTACGGCCCGCCGACCATGATGTTCTTGTCGACCTTCTTCAACGCCTGGTGGACGAGGTTGTACATCTTCGTGTAGCCCTCGTAGTCCCAGCGGCCCTCGGCGTTGTTCCAGAAGCCCTTGAACTCGTTCCAGACGATGAAGTGGCGTACGTCGGGATAGCGCCTGGCGACGGTCGCGGCGAGGTCGGCGAAGTCCTGGTAGTGGTCGGGGGTGGGCGCGGTCTCCAGGGCGCCCTGGCTCCAGTCGGTGTTGTCGACACCGGCCCGGCCGCCCTTCATCCAGTCCGGCGAGCAGCACAGCGTGACCACGGGCGTCCCGCCGGACCTGCGGATGAAGTCGATGCGGCGGTCCATCGCCCCGAAGTCGTAATGCCCCCTGACCGGCTCGGGGTTGTCGGCACCCCAGCCCATGATCGCCTGGTCCTGCGGCAGCCCGCCGTCCTTGGCCAGCAGCGCCTCGACCCGCCCGGTGGCCGTGCCGCTGCCCTCGTCGGCGCTGTACTGGGTGTGGGTGAAGCCCCAGCCCACGTACGGCTCCGGGGGTGCGGGCCGGGTGGCGGGCGTACCGTGCACCTTGTCGCCGTCGCGCGAGGTGCCGGCGATGCTCGCGACGCTCCCGGGCAGCGTGTTGACCAGGGTCACCACCAGGGCCAGAGCGGCCACACCCACACCGAGCAGGGCCGTGAGCCGCCACCGCCGAGTCTCCGTATACCACCCATGACGTCCCATCACGGACAACAGTAACGGCGGAAGTCTCGGCGGGGGCAGGTCTTGGGAACACCCAGAACGCAGCGCCCCGTAGGGGCGCGGAGCTGTTCTCGACATGCGGCTCCGCCTCGTGGGCGCGACCAGCCACGGACGGCCCGCGGTTTCGGCTCTTCCAGCAGAGCGAGCAGTGGAAATGCCGTGCGCGGAGCGCATCGGTGCCGGATCATGGCGGCATGTCTGCGAACCCACACGACGCTCTGCCGATCCGGCTCCACGTCGACGACTCCGACTCGCCGTCCGACGTCGTCGACGCGCTGTTCCTCGGCCGCTTCGCGACGGGCGAGCAGCCGTACTCGCACGCGGCCAACATCGACCGGGTGCGCTCCGGCGCGACCCTGCTGCCGGAGGGCTCCCGGGTGCTGCGGGTCGCCCGCGACGACGATCGCAGCGCGACCCTCGCCGAGGGCGACGGCTGGACCCTGCTGGTCTCGCGCTGGAACCGCGGCGCGGACGTCACCGTGACCGCGACCAGTGCCGAACTGGCCAAGGACGTCCTCCACCGGGCCACGGACGGCGCGGCCGACGAGCCGGAACCGCAGCCGGAGAACGTGACCATGGGCTTTTGGTACGTCTCCCCGAGGCGCGGCCCGCACCGCACCACCCGCCAGATCTCCGCGGGCACCTGGGACGAGGTCCGGCCCAACTACACGGCGCCCGTGGCGGACGCGATGGACCACCTGATGAAGACGACACCGCAGGACATCGCGGGCCGCCTCCTGCTGCTGCACGGTCCGCCGGGCACCGGCAAGACCTCGGCCCTGCGCACGCTGGCCCGCTCCTGGCGGGACTGGTGTCAGGTGGACTGCGTGCTGGACCCGGAGCGGCTCTTCTCCGACGTCGGCTACCTCATGGACATCGCGATCGGCGAAGAGGACAGCGCGGGCAAGGGCCGCTGGCGCCTTCTCCTCCTGGAGGACTGCGACGAACTGATCCGCGGCGAGGCCAAGCACACCGCGGGCCAGGCCCTGTCCCGGCTTCTCAACCTCACCGACGGCCTGCTCGGCCAGGGCCGCAACGTCCTGGTGGGTGTCACCACCAACGAGGACCTGGAGCGCCTGCACCCGGCCGTGGTCCGCCCCGGCCGCTGCCTGGCCCGCATCGAGGTGGGCCCGCTGACCCACCGGGAGGCGGTGAACTGGCTCGGCTCCGAGGAGGGCATCGGCCGGGACGGCGCGACCCTGGCCGAGCTGTACGCGCTGCGCCGGGGCACGGCGCCGACATCGGTGCCGGGCGCGCGGGACGCGGCGGACGCGGGCCTGTACCTGTAGTGCTTTGATGGTGCTATGACCCTGTTCGTCGGCACGTCGGGGTGGCAGTACAAGGACTGGCGGGGGGTCCTGTACCCGGACGACTGCCCGACCCGGCTGTGGCTGGAGAAGTACGCGACGCGCTTCGCCACGGTGGAGGTCAACAACGCGTTCTACCGGCTGCCGACGCGGGAGAACTTCGAGGCCTGGCGGGACCGGGTGCCGGACGACTTCGTGGTGGCGGTGAAGGCGAGCCGGTACCTCACGCACATCAAGCGGCTGAAGGACCCCGAGGAGCCGGTCCACCGCCTGATGAGCCACGCGGCGGGCCTGGGCGACCGTCTGGGCCCGGTCCTGCTCCAGCTCCCGCCGACCCTGCGCGCGGACCCGCCCCTGCTGGACACCTGCCTGGCCTGCTTCCCGCCCGGTACGAGGGTCGCGGTCGAGCCGCGCCACGACTCCTGGTGGACACCCAAGGTGCGCAAGGTGCTGGAGTCCCGGGGCGCGGCCCTGTGCTGGGCGGACGTCCAGGCCCACCCGCTGACCCCCCTGTGGCGCACCACCGACTGGGGCTACGTCCGCTTCCACGAGGGCCGGGCCACCCCTTGGCCGCGCTACGGCAAGCGTTCCCTGGAGACGTGGGTGGACCGCATCGCGACGACCTGGTCCAAGGCGGATGACGTGTATGCCTACTTCAACAACGATCCGGGCGGGGCGGCGGTGGAGGACGCGGTCGTGTTCGCAAAGGCGGCGACGAAAGCGGACCTGACGGTGACCCGCACACCGGGCACTGTCTCAGCACGCCGTCAGTCGATCCCCTACTCCCCGTAAGCCGCCCGCAGGGCATCCCGCACGGCGGCCAGCGCCTCCTCCTCCCCCAGCCCCAGCCTCCGCACCCGCTCGACATACCCCTGCGCAGCCGCGGCGGCTTCCCGCACCGCGGCCGAGCCGGCCGCAGCGACGAACGTCCCGTTGCGCCCCCGCGTCTCGATCACCCCGTCGCTCTCCAGTGCCCGGTAGGCCTTGGCCACCGTGTTCACCGCGAGCCCCAGCGATTCGGCCAGCCCTCGCACGGTGGGCAGCCGGTACCCCACCGGCAGCACGCCGGAGAGCGCCTGCTCGGAAATCTGTGCCCGCACCTGCTCGTAGGGCGGCGCGCTGTCATCGATATGGATCTTCAGGCTCACAAGGCCGATTGTCCCGTACCCGGCGGAAAATGAGAGGCATCGCAGCACGTCTGCCCGTACGGTGCCTCACCATGACAGTGATCGTGCGCGACCTGCGCCCCGACGTCCCGGCCGAGGCCGAGGGCTTCGCCCGGGTCCGCCAACTTGCCCTTCCGTACATCCTGTTCACCCCCGAGTCGGTCCGCCACCTGCTCACGCACAGCCACCCCGACGCCCGCTTCCGCTCCCTCGTCGCGGTGGAGGACGGCGAGGTGATCGGCACGGCCCAGGTCTCCCTGGTGCACGACAGCCCGGAGCCGGGCCAGGGGTACGTCAACGTCTATGTACGCCCGGACCGGACCCGGCGCGGTGCCGGCCGGCTCCTCGTCCGGGCCGGCGAGGAGCATCTCACCGCGCTCGGCGCGACCAGGCTGCTCACCTGGGTCCTGGACGAGCCTGCCAACCGTGCCTTCGCCGAGAAGCACGGCTACACGAGGGGCCGTCCCGCCCACTTCCTCCGCCTCGACCTGGCGGGCGGCACTCTCCCGCCGCTCCCGGAGGTCCCGCAGGGCGTCGAGCTGCGCACGGCGGCCGACTTCGCGGGCGCCCCGCGCCCGCTGTTCGAGCTGGACGCGGAGACGATACTGGACGAACCCGGCGACGTCGCCTTCGAGCTCACGGACTACGACGCCTGGCTGGAGCAGACCTGGCAGCATCCGCTGCTGGACCGCGAGCTGACCATGGCCGCGGTCGTGGACGGCCGTCCGGTCGCGTTCAGTGTGGCCTACACGGACGGCGCCGGCCGCTACACCACCGCGATGACCGGCACCGCCCGCGCCCACCGCGGTCGTGGCCTGGCCAAGCTCGCCAAGATCCACTCCCTGTACCGGGCCCGTGCCGCCGGCATCACCGAGGCCTTCACCGGCAACGACGCCAGCAACGACCCGATGATCGCGATCAACAAGTGGCTCGGGTACGACATCTGCGCGACGGAGGTGTGCCATGTCCGCGAACTCGGCTGAGCCCGCGGGGCGGGTCGAGGTCGTCCTGGTCAAGGGCGGCCGCACAAAGATCCGTTACCCGGCGGAGCTGCTCCACGACGACGGCGTCCATGTCTGCGTCCGCGCTCCGTGGGCGGGCGAGGGCGTCCGTGACTTCGGCTTCGTGCGCTTCGAACCGGGCGACGTGTTCACCGAGCACTACTGGCGCAACCGCTGGTACTCGGTGAAGGAGGTCCGCGCCGGGGACGGCACCGTCAAGGGCTGGTACTGCGACATCACCCGCCCGGCCGTGCGGTCCGGCACGGAACTGGTCGTCGAGGACCTCGACCTGGATCTGTGGCGCTCCGCCGACGGCACGGACGTACGACGCCTGGACGAGGACGAGTTCGCCGAGAGCGGGCTGGCGCAGACGGACCCCGAGGCCGCGTCCGCCGCCGTGGCCGCCCTGGACGAACTGGAGGCGCGGGCCCGCGAGCGCGGCTTCGAGGACCTCATGGCCTGACGCCTTCGCCTCACACCGTCGCCAGCACCGCGTACCGCTCGTCGTCCACGGTCCTCCCCCACAGCAGCGGGTCGTCGGACAGTCGCTCCACACGCACGTCCCGGGCGACCGGGGCCAGCAGGGCGGTGAGCCGGTCTGCGGGTATGCCGACCGGGCTCAGGGTCCCCCAGACGCCCTCGACCAGCAGGAGCCGGCCCTCGGGCCGCAGCAGGGTCCGCCAGTGCCCGAGGACGCGCGCGGGGTCGGGCAGCATCCACAGCACATGCCGGACGAGGACGACGTCGTAGCGCTGCTCCCCCACCGGCGGGGCCGCTGCCTCCCCGTGCAGGACCACCGCGTCGCGTCCGGCGAGCTTGGCGCGGGCCCGCTCGACCATGGCCCAGGACCGGTCGACTCCGGTGACCCGGTGTCCCTGCTCGGCCGCGAGGAGCGACAGGCTGCCGGTGCCGCAGCCGAGGTCGAGGACGTCGGCGGGGCGCTCGGGCAGCCAGGACCGGAGTCTGGCCGCCCAGGCGGCCCGCACCTCGGGGGCGCGCAGGCCGTGGTCCGGCTTGTCGTCGAACGCGGCGGCCTCCGCGTCCCAGTCCACTTCGGCACCCGCCGCAACCGTGTGCTCACGCTCGTTCGTCATGCCCCAAGAGTGACACCCGCCACTGACAGTCCCGACGTGACAGCCGCCACTGACAGACCGGCACCGATGAGGAACTCTCGCCGAAAGGGTCTACCTCCGTGAAAACACGGAACCAGGTGGGCACTGAAGGAGGCAGCCATGCGCCGCATGACCGTGCACAAGCCCCTGAAGAGGACGGACAGCCGCCGGATCCGTGAGGAGGCGGCGGAGCGCCCCGCCGGACGCCCGGAGGTGCGCAAGGACATCGCACGCACCTGGTGGCCGGACGGCTGATCAGACCAGCCGTTTCCGGTAGTGGATGCGGTCGTAGGGCCCGTCCACGCGCCGCTCCACCACCTCGTAACCGAACCTCGGATAGATCCGCTGGTTCTCCCACATCAGCGCGTTCGTGTAGAGCCCGACCTCGGGCAGACCGAGCGCACGCGCGCGTGCGTCCACGAACTCCAGCAGGCGCCGCCCCACCCCCTTGCCGTGCAGGTCGGGGTGGACGGCGATGCTGTCGAGGAACAGGTGGTCGTCGTGAGCCTCGATGACGACGAGCCCGGTCACCGGCTCCCCGAGGACGAACACCCGGCCCGCGGCCACGTTCGCCGCATGGTCCGCCTCCATGGGCTGCGGAACCACCCCGATGCGCTCGATGTAGTGGTGGTACGCCGCGTCGGTCACGGCCTTCACGGCCGGTAGGTCGGCGGCCCGGGCAGGCCGGATCTGGTCGCTCGTCATGCCGCGAACGCTATCTGCCTCAGCGCAGCCTGAGCACTCCCTTAAGACCACCATAAGGATCTCCATCACCCGCCCCCAGCAGGCGATTCCACGGTTTCCTGGGGCTAGCTTCTGATCGCCCCCACGGGATTCAGCCCATCCCCGAGGACCGTTCCGAGGAGTTCCCCATGCCCGCACGCCGCAAGGCCGCCGTCGTCGCCGCCCTCGGTATCACCGCGCTCGCTCTCTGCGCCGCGCCCGCCTCAGCGCACGGTTCGATGGCCGGCCCGGTGAGCAGGGTGTCGCAGTGCTACGCGGAGGGCCCGGAGAGCCCCAGGTCGGCCGCGTGCAAGGCGGCGGTCGCGGCCGGCGGCACGCAGGGGCTCTACGACTGGAACGGCATCCGCATCGGCGACGCCGCCGGACAGCACCGAAGGCTGATCCCGGACGGCAGGCTGTGCAGCGCGGACAACGAGGAGTTCAAGGGGCTCGACCTGGCCCGCGCGGACTGGCCGGCGACGAGCGTGAGGAGCGGCTCGTACACCTTCAGGTACCGCGTGACCGCCCCGCACAAGGGCACCTTCAAGGTCTACGTCACCAAGCCCGGCTACGCCCCGACGAAGCCGCTGGCCTGGAAGGACCTTGACCTGGGGCACCCGGTCGCGACGGCCACCGACCCGGTCGCCTCGGGCGGCTTCTCCACGTTCTCCGGCAGGCTGCCCCAGCGCACGGGCAGGCAGCTGCTGTATGCGATCTGGCAGCGTTCGGACAGCCCGGAGGCGTTCTACTCCTGCTCGGACGTCACGTTCGGCGGCGGCCACGACACGGGAGGCGGAGCGACCGCCGCCCCGACGGCCTCCGCGCCCTCCGACGACCAGATCGAGGCCGGTGCCGACAAGTCGACCATCGAGCACCACGGGCACGGCGGCGACGACGCGAGCACGTCCGCAAAGCCCACGACGGCCGTCCCGGCAGCCCCGGCCGGCGAGCCGAAGGCCGCCGGATCTTCGGAGAACCTCGCCGAGACAGGCGCCTCCACCGGCACCTCGTACCTCGCGGTCGGCGGTGCGGCAGCACTGGCGCTCGGTTCGGCGGCGCTGTTCCTGTCGGTGCGGCGGCGTGCCGCGGGCGGCCGGCACGGGCGCTGAACCAGGACTCCGGGGCCTGTCCGGCGGCTCAGGTCGGACAGGCCCCGGCGGCACGTCAGCTGAAGGCCGACGCGCAGGTGGTGGTCGTCGCGTGCGCCGGGTCGAGCGCGTTGGCCACCTCGTGGAAGGCGATGCGGTCGAACAGGCCGATCGCCACGTGCTCGGACAGGTCGAGCGGGCACAGGTCCTGGAGCAGGACGTTGTGCACGTCCGAGCCGCTCAGGTACTGGTCACGCCAGGGTGTGGCCACCTCGTCGTACTTGGTGGCGATGACCGTGTAGTGCACTCCGGGGACGGTGTCGCCGCCCGCGTTGAGCTTGGTGAGGAAGGCGGAGCCGGCGATCTGGTCGGCGAGGCCGGGGGTGGTGGCCTTGATCAGGTCCTCGGCGCCGGGGAAGTACGGCAGCAGGTGGGTGAGGCCGTCCAGGTCGGTGCCGTGGTTGTCGGGGGCGAGGCCGACGAGGGCGTTCACCTTGGCTGCTCCGCCGAGGAACTTGAGGTAGTAGCGGGGCATCATGCCGCCCTGGGAGTGGCCGACCAGGTCGGCCTTGGCGGCTCCGGTCGCGGCGAGCACCTTGTCGACGAAGGCGGAGAGCTGCCCGGCCGACTTGTCGATGGGGCCGAGGCCGTAGAAGAGGGGGACGCCGGGCAGCTGGCCGTAGTCGAGGGAGTAGACGCAGTATCCGCGGTCCTTCAGATACGGGGCGAGGGACAGCCAGTTGTCGACGGAGTTGCCCAGGGTGCCGTGGACCAGGACGACCGGGCGGGGGTGAGTGGCGGAGGGCTTGCAGGAGTAGTCGTTCCAGCCGCTGCTGGGAGCAGCGTCCGCCGCGTGGGCGGTGGCGGCGGGAACGGCGGCGACGGCGGCGGTGAGGAGCAGTGCGGTGAGGGGTCTGAACACTCGCTTCCAGGGCAGCATCGGGTGATCTCCTTGCGGCTCAAGGGAGGTGCGACGGCCTAACCCTGTGATCCGGATCACGAGGATGCTGTTCACTCGTCAAGTTACGGGCGAGTAGTGCAGATGTGAAGTTACGCGCCAGTAAAAACTTCCAGTGATAACCAGGAGCTCGTGCGGCAGCCGACGGACCGTCACCAGGCAGGCCGGATCGGGCCGTAGGGCGCGATGCGCGTCAAACCCTCCCGCAGCGCGCGCACTTCACCCTCGCCCAGCAGTTCGGCCCACCGCTCCACGACCTCGGCCGCCGCCGCCTCCGCGGCCCGGGTGCAGGCCCACCCCCGCTCGGTGAGCACGACCAGCCGGGCCCGGGCATCCCCGGGATGCGGGCGCCGCTCGGCGTATCCCTTGCGGACGATCTCGTCGACCAGCTGGCTCGCCGCCTGCTTGGTCACCCCGAGATGCGCGGCGAGGTCGGTGACCGTGGCCCCGTCCGGGGCGAGCCGCGCGAAGGCGAAGCCGTGGGCTGGCCGGATGTCCGTGAAGCCCCGGGCCACGACCCCGTCGTTGATGCGTTGCGTGAGGTCGCCCGCGACGGCGAGCAGGGCGGCGGACAGGGCCATGGCTTCGGAGTTCTGCACGGAGGCATTGAAACACCCTTGACAGGTTGGTCAAGCAGCTTGACCATATAGTCAAGCGGCTTGACCATACGAATGGAGATCACCACCATGCCCGTCGTCCGCTCGTCCGAAGCCGTGACCCACGAGATCCACGGCGCCCGTTTCGTCTCGTACGCCAGCCCCGGCACCGGAAGCAAGGAGTTGTGCGCCTGGCGGGGCGAGATCCCCGCGGGCACCAGGGCTCCCGCTCACACCGTCAGCCGGGAGGAGATCTTCCACCTGCTCGTCGGCGAGCTACTGGTCACCCTCGACGGTCACGCCGAGCGGATCTCCGCCGGTGACACGGTGATCATCAACCCGGGTACGACCCTGGCCGTCGAGAACCCCACCGACCACACCGCGCTCTCCTGGGTCACCACCTCCGTCGGCCTCACGGCGGAGCTGGCCGACGGCACGCGCCTCACTCCGCCGTGGGCCAACTGACATACACCGCAACGGGGTTATGCGGCCAGCGTCCCCGGCATCACCGCGCGCGGCCCGAACTTCGCCCGTGCGCGGTCCGCGACCTCCTCGATCCGGCGGACCTTCTCGTCCACGGGATCGAAGGTGAGCTGGCAGGAGGCCTGGTCGGCAGGGGCCAGGCCCTCGGCGCGCAGGACGAGCGCACGGACCCGGGCGCGCTGGAGGCCGAGCGCCTCGTACATGCCGTAGGCCGCCTTCGTGAGGGCCGCCGAGTGTGCGGTCGGCTCCTTGAGGGTGCGGCTGCGGGTGGTGGAGGAGCGGTCGGCGTAGCGCACGGTCAGGGTCAGGGTGCGGCAGACCTTCTCCACCGTGCGCAGCCGGGCGCCGATCTCCCCGGCGGCCGACAGCAGGGCGCGGCGGTGCCGGTCCGGGTCCAGCTCGTCCAGTTCGAAAGGCCGGTCGGCGGCGAGGGACCGGGAGACGGCGTTCGGGACGACCCGGCCGCGGTCGACGCCGCTCGCCTTCTCGCGCAGCTCACGGCCCGCCTTCGCGCCGATCAGCCGCTGGAGTGTGGACAGCGGCGCGGCGGCGACCAGGCCCAGCGTGTCGAGACCGTACTCGCACAGGGTGCGGGCGGTCGCCGTACCCACGCCGGGCAGCGCGGCGACGGGCCGCTCGGCGAGGAACCCCGCGAGGGCGTCCGGCTCCTCGGGTACGGCGCAGGTCACCCCGGGACGGGCGTCGCGCAGCGCCATGCGGGCCAGCATCGGCCCCGGTCCGGCACCGATCACGCAGTCGACGCCGTACAGCGCGAGGGTGCGGACCCGGATCACCGCGGCCAGTTCCACGGCGCTGCGCCCGAAGTAGCGCTCGGCGCCCCGGAGATCGGCCAGTGCCCCGTCCGGGGGCAGCGCCTCCACGACCGGGGTGAACTCCTCCAGCAGCCCGAGCAGCCCGGGCAGGGCCGCCTCGTACATCGGCGGCAGCTGGAAACGTACGCAGAGGATGGTCATCCCGCACTCCCCGGACTCTGGTGCCACAACTTCCGTACCGTCGAAGGCCCTTGCGCGGCCTCCTGGCCCGCGGGCCGCAGATCGGCCCACGGGTGCATCTCGTATCCGGTCGGCAGACGGATCCGGCGGCCGCCCGTCGGGTCCTCCCTGTCCGCCCGCCCCTGGACCGGCTCGGCCAGCCGGGCGGCCACCTCGTCGAGACCGCCCTCGGCGCGCAGTTCGACCAGTTCGGCGAGGTTCCAGGCGGCAGAGCCCACCACGCTCAGGCTGCGCGGCCCGCGCCGCTGCACCACTCCGCGCACCAGCAGCAGCCAGGAATGGAAGACGGTGTGGGCGCAGGCATCGTGCGAGTCGTCGAAGAAGGCGAGATCGACCAGGCCCGTGCCGTCGTCCAGCGTGCTGAAGATGACCCGCTTGCCGGAGCGGATCGGCGGGGTCTGGGTGGCCGCCTTGGCGCCCGCGACCAGCACGGTCTCCCCGTGCCGGGCCTCGCGCAGCCGGCGCGCCGACACCACGCCCAGCTCCTTCAGGAACACCCGGTGGTCGTCCATCAGATGGCGTGAGGTGTCCATGGACAGCACGCCCAGCTCGGCGCTGAGCCGCTCCGCCGAGGTGAGGTCGGGCAGCCCGGCGGACGCCGTCTTCCGCCCGCCGGCCAGCGGGAGCTGACCGCCGCCCCCGCCCCGGGCACCCCGGTGCAGCTCGGTCAAGTGCAGTTGCAGGTCACGGCGGTTGGCCCCGAAGGCGTCCAACGCGCCCACCTGGGCGAGCCTTTGGGCCAGCGGACGGCTCGGCCGCGCCCGCTCCCAGAAGTCGAGCAGCGAGGCGTACGGCTGCCCCTCGGCGATCCGCGCCGCCTCGGCCTCGCTGATGCCGTGCACATCCGAGAGGGCCAGCCGAAGTCCCCAGACCTCCGGCTTTTCAGACACCAGTTCGATACGGTGGGCGACCCCGGACACGTTCACATCCAACGGCAGGATCGGCACCCCGCGCCGTCGCGCATCCGCCAGCAGCAGCCGCTTCGGATACATCCCGGGGTCGTGCGTGAGCAGCCCGGCATAGAAGGCGGCCGGATGGTGCGCCTTGAGCCATGCCGACTGATAGGTCGGTACGGCGAAGGCGACGGCGTGCGCCTTGCAGAAGCCGTACGACCCGAACGCCTCAACGATCTCCCAGGTCCGCCGAATCGTTTCTGCGTCATATCCGTTCGCCGCCGCGTGCTGGGCGAACCACACCTTGATCCGCCCCTGCGACTCCGGATCGGACAGTCCGCGCCGCACACGGTCCGCCTCGCCGCGCCCGCAGCCGGTCATGATGGCGACGATGTCGATGACCTGCTCGTGGAAGACGACGACCCCGTACGTCTCCTTCAGCGGCCGCTCCAGGTCCGGGTGCGGACAGCGCACCGGCGCCCGCCCGTGCCGCGCCTCGATGAAGGGCCGCACCATGTCGGCGGCGACCGGCCCCGGCCGGAAGAGGGAGATGTCGACGACCAGATCATGGAAGGTGGCCGGCTGGAGCCGCCCCACCAGATCCCGCTGGCCCGGCGACTCGATCTGGAAGCAGCCGAGCGTCTCGGCGGACCGGACGAGCCGGTACGTCGCCGGATCACCCGGCGGCAGGGCATCCAGGTCGATCCGCTCCCCCGTCGCCCGTTCCACCTCCCCGACCGCGTGCGCCATCGCCGACTGCATCCGCACCCCCAGCACGTCCAGCTTGAGCAGCCCGAGGTCCTCCACGTCCTCCTTGTCGAACTGCGACATCGGCAGCCCCTCGCCGCTGGTCGGCACCACCGGCGTACGGGCGAGCAGGGAGGCGTCGGAGAGCAGCACCCCGCACGGGTGCATGGCGACTCCGCGCGGCAGGGCGTCGAGGGCCTCGACCAGCTCCCACAGCTTGCCGTACCGCTCCTTCTCCCCCGCGAGCCGGCGCAGCTCCGGCAGCTCCTCCAGGGCCGCGCGGGCGTCCCGTGCCCGGATGTGCGGGAAGGACTTGGCGATGCGGTCGATGTCGGCGGGATCCATGGACAGGGCGGCCCCGACGTCACGGACCGCATGGCGGACCCGGTAGGTCTCCGGCATGGAGACGGTCGCGACCCGCTCGGTGCCGAACCGGCCGATGATCGCCCGGTAGACCTCGATGCGGCGCGCGGACTCCACGTCGATGTCGATGTCGGGCAGCACGACCCGCTCCTTCGACAGGAAGCGCTCCATCAGCAGCCCGTGCTCGACCGGATCGGCGTGCGCGATACCGAGGAGATGGTTGACGAGGGAGCCCGCACCGGAGCCACGAGCGGCCACCCGGATCCCCCTCTCCCGTACGTCGTCCACCACTTGGGCGACCGTCAGGAAGTAGGAGGCGAAGCCGTGATGGGCGATGATGTCCAGCTCACGGTGCATCCGCTCCCAGTAGGCACGCCGGTCGGCGTAGCCGTGCAGCACCATGCCCGCCGCCGCCCGCGAGGCGAGCGCCCGCTGGGCGGTGCGGCGGCCGGCGCCGACGAGGTGCGCCTCGGGAAAGTGGACGGTGCCGATGCCGAGATCGTCCTCGGGGTCGACGAGGCACTCGGCAGCCGTGACCCCGGTCTGCTCCAGCAGCAGACGGGCGGTGTCACGCCGATAACCGGCCGCCTCCACGACCCGCTCGGCGACCCGCAGCATGGCCTGCGCGTCCTTCAGCCAGGCTTCGCCGGAGTCGAGCTCCCCCCGGGGGTCGATCGGCACCAGCCGGCGAGCGGCATCCAGCACATCGGCGACCCGCCCCTGGCCGGGGTCGGCATAGCGGACGGCGTTGCCGAGCACCGGCCGGATCCGCTGCTCTGCGGCGAAGCCGACGGTACGGGCGGCCAGCCGCAAGGAGCCGGACCCCGTACCTTTCCGGCCGTGCCAGACGGCCTCCAGGCGCAGCGCGTCGCCGTAGACCTCACGCCAGGGGACGAGCAGCCTGGCGGCCCGGTCGGGGCGCCCCGCGGCGAGGGCGCGCCCCACGTCGGAGCCAGGACCGAGCAGCACGGTCAGGCCGTCACCGCGGTTACCGGACCAGGGCAGCAAGGGTGCACCCTCGCCCCCGTGCGCCGCCGTGACGATCCCGCACAGGTCGGCCCAGCCCCGGGCGCCGTCCCGGGCGAGGAAGGTCACCCGGGGTGTCGACTCATCGACGAAGGCACCACCGCGCACCGGGGCGCGCCGCCGTTCACCCCGCACGGCCTCCGGCCCGGCCACCGCCAGATCGACACCGAACAGCGGACGGACGCCCGCCCTGGCGCATGCCTTGGCGAAGCGGACCGTGCCGGCGAGGGTGTCGCGGTCGGTGAGGGCGAGGGCGTCCATGCCCCGCTCCGAGGCACGCTCGGCCAGCCGCTCCGGGTGCGAGGCGCCGTAGCGCAGGGAGAACCCGGAGACGGT
Source organism: Streptomyces cellostaticus (assembly GCF_001513965.1). GTDB lineage: Bacteria > Actinomycetota > Actinomycetes > Streptomycetales > Streptomycetaceae > Streptomyces > Streptomyces cellostaticus. Next base: position 39,614 of record NZ_KQ948042.1, read on the forward strand.
GTGCAGATGCACGAAGCCCGGCACACGCACCTCCCGTAATCGTGAGCCCCGAACGACTCTCGAACATCAGTTCCCACCTCCACCATACCCCTATTCCGAACAAGTGTGCGACACCCGTTCGGGCGTCTCCCACCTGCGCAAACACCCGCCCGGACCCGGGGTCACCGCAGGCACAGGCACGCACGGAACCGTAAAGTCCCGCCCCTCATCCGGGGCGGGACTGCACGGAACAGGAACACGTACGGGCGGTCAGCCGATCTGGGTGCCCGTCGCCGACAGCGCCTCGGTGACCGGCTGGAAGAAGGTCTCCCCGCCGGAGGTGCAGTCGCCGCTGCCCCCCGAGGTCAGGCCGATCGCGTTGCTGCCCGAGAAGAGCGAGCCGCCGCTGTCACCGGGCTCGGCGCAGACGTCGGTCTGGATCAGACCGCTGACCGTGCCCTCCGAGTAGTTGACGGTGGCGTTCAGGCCGGTGACCGTCCCGTCGTGCACCTGGGTGGTCGAGCCGCTGCGGGTGACCTTCATGCCGACGGTGGCCTCGGCCGCGCCGGTGATCTTCTGGGTGGAGCCGTTGTAGAGGTCGACCTCGCTCGGGTGGTCGGTGTCCGAGGTGTACTTGACCAGACCGAAGTCGTTGCCCGGGAAGCTGGACTGCTCGTTCTTCCCGATGACGTTGCCGGAGGAGTCCGACCAGCTGGTGATGGCGTGGGTGCAGTGACCCGCGGTCAGGAAGTACGGCTGCCCGCCCTTGACCACGTTGAAGCCGAGCGAGCAGCGCCCGCCCGAGCCGGAGATCGCGTCACCACCGGCGATGAAGGGCTTGAACTCCCCCTTCGACCGCTTCAGTTCCGCCTTCGTGCCGAGCCCGTCGACCACCTTGCCGAGCTTGGCCCACTGCGCACCGGACACCGTCTTGTCGGCGGTGACGACGACCTTGTTGGTGACCGGGTCGGTCGCCCACGAGGTGCCGGGGATGGTCGCGTCCGCCTTCAGGGTCGCCCGCGCCCCGTCGAGTTCGGCGAGGGAATGGGCGACGATTCTGGCCTTGGCGCCGGCCGCCTGGACGGTCTTGGCGGCGCCGGCGTCGAGCACGTTGACGACGAGGCTCTTCGCCTGGGCGTCGTAGTAGCTGCCCGCCGCGTCGGACCCGAGGTCCTTGACGAGCGTCGAGGCGAGCTTTCCGGCCGCGGGGGCCGACAGAACCTGCGGTGCCGCAGCGGACTTCGAGGGTTCGCTGGCGTTCGCAGTCTGGAAGGTGACACCCGCGGCGACCAGTGCGGCGATTCCCGCTCCGGCCAGCGCGGCCCGTCGTCCGGGTATGCGTCGGTGCTTCAACTCACGTCCTCCTGTGGGGGGTCGACCCGGAGGTTGTGGGGACCTCGCGGGCCGGAAGGCTGGTTGACGAGCGCCTACTCTTCCGAACCGCACAGGGAGCACACAAGGTCGACTTCAGGACGCGCACGCGACGAGCCCGTACGCCCCCACCCCACTTGACCGAGGACAGTCACCCCAGTGAAATTCGCACTGCAAACACTACGTGCGAGTAACTCATCGGCGGACAGTGACCGTTACCCGTGTCCGGAAACCGCCCCCAGACCCCGCTGACACACAGCCCCGGACAAGGGAAGACCCCCGCACGCGGATTGCGCGCGGGGGCCTGGAGCCGAGCCGTACCCGTCAGGGAAGGGTCACACCGTAGTAGCTCAGTGCCTCGGTGACCGGCTGGAAGAAGGTCGTACCGCCGGAGGTGCAGTCGCCGCTGCCGCCGGAGGTCAGGCCGTAGGCCACGCTGCCCCCGTAGAGCGAGCCGCCGCTGTCGCCGCCCTCGGCGCAGACCGTGGTCTGGATCAGGCCGTAGACGATGTCACCGCTGCCGTAGTTGACGGTGGCGTTCAGCGCGGTGACCCGGCCGCTGTGCGTGCCGGTGGTGGAACCGCGGCGGTAGACGGTCGTCCCCACGGACGGGGTGGCCGCGCTGCTGATGGTCTGGCTGCCCACCGCGCTCGGGTGCGCGATCGAGGAGTTGGTGTAGCGCACCAGCGCGAAGTCGTTGCCCGGGAAGCTGTATCCGACGTTCGTGCCCAGCACGGTGCTGTGGCCGGAGTTGCTGTACCAGGTGGAGGCGACCTCACCGCAATGGCCGGCGGTCAGGAAGTAGTACGTACTGCCGCTGTGCACGTTGAAGCCGAGCGAGCAGCGATAGGAGCCGCCGTAGATGGCGTCGCCGCCGCTGATCAGCTTCCGGAGCTTGCCGGGGGTGTGCTTGATGGTCAGCGCGCCTGCGTTGGCGCCGGCCTGCTGCTTGATCGTGGCGATCTCGGCCTGGGAGACCGTGCTGTCGACGGTGACGACGACCCGGTCGGTCTTGCTGTCGACCGCCCAGGCCGTGCCGGCGATGTCGGCCTTGAGGACGGAGTCACTCGCCTGGGCGAGCTGGTTGGCGCTGAACGTGTGGTCGTCGCTGGCGCTCGCGGTGGGGGCGGCGAACGCTGCCGCGGCCAGGAAGCCGGTCGCCACGGCGATCAGCCGGGTCCGTCTTGTGGTGCCGCTGCGGGGAGTGGTGCGCTTGATGCTCACTTTTCGTTCCCTCCTGGGGGAAGTCGGGGGCCCGCGTGGGGGTCGGGGCCCGTGAGTCGCAGCCAGGGACAGGTCCGGGGGTCCGAACACGTATGCCCCCGACAAGCGCTGAGGGGGAGTATTCGGCCGAACGGCCGGTCGGCACAAGAGTGCCTTTCGGCCGTCAACCTTTGAACCACTCTTTAGACAATGCCCACTGACATCCGCTCACTAGACCATGCCCGCTGACATCCGCTCACATCAGCCCAGAGCGCGCTCTCCCGCCTCGATCGCCACGTCCAGCCGGTTGCCCGGCGGCGGGAAGGGGCAGATGAAGTGGTCGGCGAAGGCGCACGGCGGGAGCTCGGCGCGGTTGAAGTCGACCGTGGTACGGCCCTGCGCGTCCGGTGCCTCGGGAAAGAGGAACCGGAAGCGGAAGCTGGTGTCGCCGCTGGTGGCGTCGGCGAACACCGCCCACAGCCGGCCGACGCCCTGCGCGACCTGGAGCGTCAGGTCCTTTCCGTCCAGGGTGAAGGCGAGTTCCCCCGCGAGGGTGAGCCCGCGCTCGCGCCCGTCCGCGTTGCCGACCCGTACGGTGCGCGTCCCGTCGTACGGTGTGAAGCGCCCCGGCACCGACCGGTCCGGGTCGTACGGGGTGGCCTCGATGCCCTGGAAGGCGCGGCGGGCGTCCGCCGCGGGGTCGTAGACCCGCACCCCCCAGACCCCCTCGCGGACCAGCACGACCAGCCGCTTCTCGCCGAGCGCGACCCGCGAGCCGGCCTCCGGTCCGCTGTCGGCGCCGAGCCGGACCTCGCCGGAGAAGGGCAGGCTGTCCACGGTCAGGCCGTCGGTGCCGGCGGCGGTCAGCACCACCCCGGCACCCTGCGCCACCCACGTCCCGGGAATGTCCGGAAGTCGGCCGTCCGGATGGTCCTCGACCCAGTGGGTGGCGGTCAGCGCGAGCGGTCCGTAGGGCGCCGAGACCGTCTCCACACGCTGCTCGTGCCACCGCTTCCACGCGTCCGGTGCGGCCGATGCGTCCGTCGTCATGCGATCGAGTCCTTTCATGCGCGCTCACCCCTCCCCTGGCGGGTCGGGCAGCCCGAGGTGTGAGCGCAGGGTCGTGCCCTGGTATTCCGTGCGGAACGCGCCGCGCTCCTGGAGCAGCGGCACCACCCGGTCCACGAACTCCTCGAGGCAGCCGGGTGTGCGATGCGGGAGGAGGACGAAGCCGTCGGCGGCGTCCTCGCGTACGTACGCCTGCAGTTCGGCGGCGACCGCCTCCGGGGTGCCGATGAAGGACTGCCGGCCGCTCGCCTCGATCACCGTCTCCCGGATCGACAGTCCCTTCTCCTTCGCCAGCGCCCGCCACGTCCCGGCGAGCGCGACCCGGTCACCGTGCCGGCCACGGCCGGGTGTGAACGCCGGGTCCGGCACCGGGTCGGTCCGCGGGAGCGGGCCGTCGGGGTCATGGCCGCAGAGGTCAGCGCCCCAGACCCGCTCCAGGACGTACAGGGCGCCTTGCGGGGTGATCTGCTGCCGTCTGATCTCCGCGGCCCGCTCCTGGGCCTCGGCGGCGGTGTCCCCGAGGACGACGGTGACACCGGACATGATCTTCAGGTCCTCCGTGGCCCGGCCGTAGGCGGCGAGCCGTCGTCTGACGTCCGCGGCGAAGGCACGGCCCGCCGCCACGGAGCGGTGCCGGGCGAGGAGCACGTCGGCCGAGGCGGCGGCGCACTCCCGGTCCTCGTCCGAGTCGCCCGCCAGGATCACCACGGGGTGCCCCTGCGGCGGGCGGGGCAGGCCGAACTCGCCCGCGATGTCGAAGTGCCGGCCCTGGTGCGCGAACGGCCGGGACACCCCATCGGCCGTCCAGGAGTCCCACAGCTGCCGTGCGAGGCCGATGAATTCGACCGCCTGTGCGAACCGGTCCCGGGCGTCGGCCCGGCCGCCGTGCCGGAAGTTGGCGCCGGTGAACGCGTCCGAGGAGGTCTCGGCGTGCCAGGCGGCCCGGCCCTCGCTGAGATGGTCCAGGGTCGCGAGCCTGCGGGCGAGTTCGTACGGCTCGCTGTAGGCCGTGTGCACGGTGGCGGCGAGACCCAGCCGTTCGGTGACCCCGGCCAGCGCGTTCAGCAGGGTGAGCGGCTCCGGCCACCCGGCCGCGTCGAGGTCGTGGATCCGCCCCCGGTGTTCGGGCAGCCGCAGCTGTTCGGAGAGCAGCAGGAAGTCGAACAGCCCGCGCTCGGCGGTGCGCGCCTGCTGTGCCGGCGAGGCGAACGCGATCCGCGAGCCGGAACACGGGTCCGTCCCTACGGCGGCCCGGCCGTCCCCGGGGAGGCGGGCCGCCAGGTGCACCGTGCGTCGTACGGTCATGACGTTCCCCCGGTCACGGCGTACTGGTTGGCGGGGCGGGCGAGGCCCAGGTGCTCGCGCAGGGTGCTGCCCGGGTAGAAGGTGCGGAACAGGCCGCGGTGCTGGAGCAGCGCCACCGTGCCGTTGACGAGCCGCTCCAGGTCACGGCGCGGCTCCACGGGGGTGAGGTGGAAGCCGTCGGTGACGCCCTCCGTGTGCCAGGTGGCGATCAGCTCCGCGAGGTCGACGGGTCCGCCCCGGTACAGCGGGCCCTCGGGGGTCGGCCGGGGCCCTCCCCCGCCATGTCCGGGCTCGGCCGCGTGCTCGCCGTCGCCGAGGTCGACGAGGAGGCTCGCCAGGATCCGCAGGGTGTCGGGGTTCCTGCCGGACTCCGCGGCCCGGTCCCGCAGTTGCTGCCGTACGGCGGCGGCCTGGGCCGGGGTCGCGGCGCGGACCAGGGCCACGTCGGCGTACCGGGCCGCGGTGGTCCTGGCCGGTCCCTCGGTGGCGTCGACCACCCGGACGGGGTGGCCCTGCGGGGGCCGGGGCACGGTCGAGGGGCCCTTGACGGAGAAGGCGGTACCGGTGAAGTCGACATGGTGCAGCCTGGTCCGGTCGAGGAAGCGGCCGGTCGGCACGTCTCTGATCTCCGCGCCGTCCTCCCAGCTGTCCCACAGCTTCGCCGCCACGTCGGCTGTTTCGCCCGCCTCCGCCCACAGCGCGTCCGCGGGCGCGGCAGGCCGGCGGCCGAAGAGGCGGGCCTCGCCCTCGGTGGTGGACACGTCGATCCGCCAGCCGGCCCGGCCGCAGCTGGCCCAGTCGAGGGTGGCGACGGCGGCCTGGACGCGGAAGGGCTCGGTGTGCGTGGTGGTGAGGGTCGGGACGAGGCCGATCCGCCGGGTGGCGGGGGCCACGCGGGAGAGCACGGCGAGCGCGTCGGGCCCCGGTCGCGCGAAGGAGTCGTCCAGCGTCACGAAGTCGAGCCCCCCGCGCTCGGCGAGCTGCGCCAGCTCGACGTAGGGGGCGGCGCCGAAGGAGCCCGGCCGATCGACGGCGGCGGCGAGATGCAGCAGCCCACGCCCGTACCGCGCGCTCACGTCGGCACCCCCTGTTCGCAGGGCACCGGCGCATCGCAGGCCATGGTCATCGCTCACAGCACCTTCGACAGGAACGCCCGGGTCCGGTCCTCGCGCGGAGCGTCCAGGACCTCGCCCGGCGGCCCCTGCTCGACGATCCTCCCGTCGGCCATGAACACCACCGTGTCGGCGATCTCGCGGGCAAAGGCGATCTCGTGCGTGACGACGATCATCGTCGTGCCCTGTCCGGCCAGGTCCCGTATGACATCGAGGACTTCACCGACCAGCTCGGGATCCAGCGCCGAGGTCGGCTCGTCGAACAGCAGCAGCTTCGGCTCCAGCGCAAGCGCCCGCGCGATCGCGACACGCTGCTGCTGTCCCCCGGAGAGTTGGCGGGGATAGGTGTCGGCCTTGTCGGCGAGCCCCACCCGCTCCAGCAGCCGGCGCGCGCTGTCCACCGCCTCGTTCCGGGGCCGTTTCAGCGCGGCCACCGGTGCCTCGATGACGTTCTCCAGCACGGTCAGGTGCGGGAACAGGTGGAAGTTCTGGAAGACGAAGCCGATCCGCGTGCGCTGCTTCAGCACCTCGCGCTCGGGCAGCTCGTACAGCTTGTCGCCGGAGCGCCGGTAGCCGATCAGTGCGCCGTCCACGCTGATCGCGCCGTGGTCCACCTTCTCCAGGTGGTTGATGGTGCGCAGCAGCGTCGACTTCCCGGAGCCGGACGGGCCGAGGACGACGGTGACTTCACCGGTGCGCACTTCCAGATCGATGCCCTTGAGGACGTCGAGCGAGCCGAAGCTCTTGTGGACGGACCTGATGTCGACCATGACACTCATCGCGGAACTCCTTGGAGTCGGGGGGGGTTCATGCGGCTGCGCGGAGGGCGAGTTCGGCCAGGAACCGCAGCGCGGCCCGCGCCGTCGCGTCGTTCTGCCGGAACGCGGGCCCGCCGGTGCGCGGCCGGGTGAAGGCGCCGGGGGTACGGGCGTCGGTGTACGGGCCGAGCGCGAAGCGCCGCGGATGCGGCCGCCCGGCCCCGTCGAGGATCCGCCCGTCGGCGGGGTCGACGCGCAGCAGCCCCTCGGGGGTCTCGGCGGCGCCCTCGGCGTGCAGCTCGCGCAGCAGCGTGTCGCGGGCGCGTCCCACGGTCGGCTCGGGCAGCCGGGCCTCGACCAGCGCCCGTGCCTCGACGGCGAACCCCGGCACGGTCGGACTGGCGGCCCGGAACACCCCGTCCTCGGCGGTGACCGTCATATCGGCGCCGACGAACCGCAGCAGCCCCGCCCGGGACAGCGCGAGCATCTGCCGCAGCCGGGGTCCGGGCGGGCCGGATGCCAGGTAGCTGAAGAAGCCGTGCCACCAGGGGCCGATGTCCCCGAGCCGCACCAGTTGCCCGTAGACGGACAGCAACCCGAGGAAGACGCCCAGGTCGGCACTGTGATCCGGATCGTGACGACGGCTCAGGTCACCCTCGACATAGCCGCGCAGACCCTCCTGGAACTCCTCGTGCGAGGCGTACCGCACCCCGTCGAGGGGGTGGTCGAGCGCGGTCAGGTCGAGGCGGTCGTCCGGGTCCGGTACGGCGGTGGCGACGAGCGCCCGGATCTCGGCGGGGCCGCCGGCTGCAGCGTACTTCTCCTCGAAGTCGGCCCACCCCATCGCCGTACGCCCGGCGTGGGCGGTGAACAGGCGGTGGTAGTGGGCGAAGCCCAGCTCCTTCTCCACCAGCGGCCACACATCGCGCCGGAAGTCGAAACCTGACGGCCTGGCCAGCAGCTCCCCGACCTCGGCGGGCCCGAAGAAGCGGGGCAGCGGGGGCCGGTCGCCGGTCCAGTCGTAGCCGATCTTCGAGTGGTACGGCACTCCGCGCCGCGAGCCGACGTACAGCACCGGTTCACGCCCCGAGGGCAGGTAGGCGTCACCCTCGTAGCGCCCGCCCCGCCCCTCGGTGAGCAGCACCATCAGGTCGACGAAGGCGAGACCGAAGCCCCGCACGAGGACGGCTTCGCCGGGCTTCAGCGGGGACAGGTCGCTGTCGGCGGTGAAGTCGGGCGGCAGATGGACCAGGCCGTGCTCGCGGGCGTACGCGGCCAGCTCGGCCTGCCCGGAGTCGAGGTCGGAGTCGAGGTGGCCGAGGGCGAGGACGACCAGGTCGGCGAGGAGGGGACGCGGGCGGCCCTCCAGCCACACCTGCTGGCGCCCCTCGCGCGGACCGCTGACGCGCAGCGCACGCCGGGCGTGGTGGTGGACGGTGATGCCGGGGGGCAGCTCGGCGAGGGCACGCTCGTACACCCAGCGCAGGTAGCGGCCCTGGATCTGCCGGTCGGCGAAGGTGCGCCCGTCCAGGCCCGCCCACTCGTGCAGGGTGGGGCCCTCGCGCACCGGGCCGTCCATCCGCACCGTCTCGTCGGTGAACATGGTGACGTCCTCGGCGTGCGAGTTCATCCACAGCAGCGGTGACTGCTTCTGGCGCCAGATGCGTCCGCCGCCCGGCGGATGGGGGTCGACCAGATGGACGTCGAGGGCCGGGCCGGCGTACAGATCGGGCGCGTTGGCGGCGATGCGTTCGAGGAGTCCGGTCCCCCGCGGCCCGGCTCCCACGATCACCAGCTGCGGCCTCATCGGGCGGACTCCGTCCCGCGCGCGTAGTGCTTCTCGACGTAGTACTGGCCGACGCCGAGCACCGAGGTGACCACGGTGTACCAGAGGGTGGCGACCATCAGCAGCGGGATGACCTGGTAGGTGCGGTGGTAGATCAACTGGGCCGAGAACAGCAGGTCGTTGACGGCGATGACGCTGACGATCGAGGTGCCCTTGAGCGTGCCGATCAGCATGTTGCCGGCGGGCGGCACGATGGAGCGCATGGCCTGCGGCAGCACGATCCGCCGCAGGCGCCGCAGGCGGCTCAGGCCGAGCGCCTGGGCGGCCTCGATCTGCCCGCGGTCGACGGAGAGCATGCCGCCCCGGACCACCTCGGCGGCGTAGGCGGCTTCGTGCAGGGTGAGACCGACGACGGCGACGGCGACGGGGCTGAGCAGGTTGACGGTCTTCACCCCGAGGATCTGCGGGTACAGCGCCCCGATGTTGAACCACAGCAGCAGCTGCACCAGGACCGGGATCGACCGGAACAGCCAGACGTACCCCCAACTGACCGCTTTCAGTACGGGGTTGGCGGACAGCCGGAAGGCGGCGAGCAGGGTGCCGAGGGCGAAGCCGAGGACCATCACCACCGCGGTCAGCCACAGGGTGAGCCACAGACCGCGCAGGACGGAGTCCGAGGTGAAGTAGTCGGCGACGACGTTCCACTGGAACGCCTGGTTGCGCAGGACCGAGTTGACGGCGAGCCCGAGCAGCACCAGGACGACGACGGCGGCCGTCCACTGGCCCGGGCGGCGCTGCGGGACGATCGTCAGGGCGTCCGCGCGCTCGGGCACCCGGGGTGCGGCGGGGACTTTGGCGAGGGTGTCGGATGACATGTGAAGGCTCCGTGACGCGGTAGGTCGAACACGGTGGTGCCTTCACACGGCCGAGCCCCTCAGCAGGGCCGTTCATCGAGAGTACGTGGGCGTTTCCCCTCACTGTCAAGGCCGTCCGGACTGTGAGCCGTACGTCTCAAGTCAGTTGACGCGGAACCGGATGCCTGTTCCACTTGGCCCATGCATCCACAGCAGTGGCTGGTCACCCGCTCCCACATCGACTTCGGTCGCGTGTGGTCCTGTTCCTGTTGAGCTGACCCCCTGCGCGCCCGCTCCGGCGGGCTCATGCGTTCTCCCTTCTTTCTCCTTCTCCTGCGTCGCCTTCACACGCGCACCCCTCCCCTCGCGCTCTGCAATGCCTTCTGTTTCCAGGAGACCGCTTTCCGATGCGTACGCCCGTGCACCGCCATTCCCTGCTCTTCACAGCCCTCACTTCGGCCGCCCTGCTGCTCACCGCCTGTGGCTCCGGGTCCGCCGGCCCGGGGTCGGATGACCCCTACGGAAGGGACGTCGTCTCCGCCGAGAAGAAGGACGACGCGGCCGCGAAGCTGCTGCCGGCGGGCGTCACGAGCCTCACCGTCGCGGTCAGCGTCGGCGGCACCCCGCCCGGCACCACCTATCTCGCCGACGGCAAGACCCTGACCGGCCAGGACGTCGACTTCACCAAGGCGGTCGGCAACGTGCTCGGCATCAGACTCAAGGTGGAACAGGCGAGCTTCGAGGCGATCCTGCCCGCCCTGGACAGCGGCAAGTACGACTTCGGCGCGAGCAACTTCGGCGTCACCGACGAGCGGCGCCGGACGATCGACTTCGTCACCTACGTCAACGACGGCCAGGGCTTCGCCACCCGCAAGGACAGCAAGCTGTCCGAAATCACCGATCTGAGGCAGCTGTGCGGTCTCGACGTCGCGACCGGCGCCGGTACGACCTTCGAGGCCACCCTGGAGGAGAACAAGCACGTGTGCACCGACGCCGGCAAGAAGGCGTACCGGGTGCAGACGTACGCCGAGCAGAGCGCGATCTGGTCCTCGGTGCAACAGGGCCGCAGCGACGTCGTGATGTCCACCATCAACGGCCTGCGCTACGCGGTCGCCCGCCAGCAGGGCCTGAAGTTCCTCAACGAGTACCACCGCCTGGACGTCGGCTTCGCCTTCAAGAAGGGCACCAGGCTGGCCCCGGCCTTCCAGGCAGCGGTGAACAGGCTGATCGCCGACGGCACTTACGACAGGATCCTGAAGAAGTGGGGGACGACGGGTTCGGCGATCGACAAGTCCCGGATCTCCCCACCGGAACGGAAGAACTGACTAGCAGCCGTCACAAGGACAGCAGCAGTCGCATCCGTCACACCCGTCGCACCCATCGCACGGGCAGTCACAGTCGCAGTCGTTGCAGCAGCCCTCCCGCTTCTTGCGGGACCAGGGCCCTTCGTACTCCGACGCACAGCACATCTGGCAGCTACAGCACAGCAGCAGGAACATCCCACAGCCGGGCAGAAGACCGCGGGACTTCTGGGGATGGGGATGGTGCTCGCCGGGACCGAACGCCCGGTCCACCGAGCGCCGCAGCTCGTGCGCGAGCAGGAGATGGACGAGCGTGCCGTCGGTGAACTCGGCCTCCCGCAGGGCGAGCCGGATCCCGTGCAGCGCGTCGTCGGCGAGCCTGCGGGCCTCGGCGAGGGAAGTGCCGGTGGCGGTGAGCGGGTTCCACGCACCCGAGCGCGCGTCGGCCTCCCTGTCCTCGACGGCGTCCAGCAGGTGTGCGAGCCGCCCGAAGAGACGGCCGGCCTCGGCGAGCGGCTCGGCGTTGCCGGGCCGCCCGGCCAGCACCGCGGTGTGGGCGAAGGCGGCCGCGGTGGCCGTCTCGGTCGGCTCGGTGACCATCAGGACCGGCGTGCCGGGCCCGGCCAGGGTCTCGATGCCGACCTGCCGGTCGACGGCGTCCACGAGGACACCAGTGTCGAACCCGACCGCCGATCCGCTGTGCTCCCCGGCCCGCCCCCAGCTCGCGGCGACGCGGCGGGCCGCGGCCGCGACCGGCCTGCGGGCCAGCAGCCCGTCCTGGTCGGCGACATGGTCGCGCACCTTGGCCGAGGCGAGCACCAGCGAGACGGCGGCGGCGAGCCGCGCCCCCTCGCCCTGGGCGACGGACGCCGTCCGCATCCCGCGCAGCGCGCACGGCCCGGCCGTACGCCGGGACCCGCTCACCGCTCCGGCCTGAGCCTCCGTCAGAACCGATATGAGAAGTCCGTCATAGTTCGTTACGATACGAGCAAACTGTCCGTGATCCCGGCGCAGTGCGAGACACAGCCCGCACAAGTGCGCCATCCACTGGGCCTTGAGGCTCTCTCCGAGCCGGTGACTGCACGGTCTGACGATTCCGAACACGACGATCCCCCGTGGTGTGCTGCGATGTTGAGCTGCGGCATCGTATCGGCCGACTGTCAGCTCGTATCAGTCCGCGCGTTCACCCGTACGCACCGTGCATCACCCATCCGCCGACGACAATCATATTTCACTCACAGTCAGCAGCCGTATGAGTCATGCCCCTTGGGGCACAAGGACTCTCGACGGATCGGCTGTGCACCAGTACCGTCACAAACCCCCCGCGCGGCGTCTATCCACTTGGCGCGCCGTCCGCATCATGGATGACCATAGGGATGCGGAAAGCAAAAGGACCGCTGTGAGAGGAGGCGTCCATGGGATCGGTACGCAAGGCGAGTGCGTGGCTCGGCCTCGTCGACGACAACGATGACGAGCGTTACTACGACGACGAGTACTCCGAGGGCACCGAGTCCGGGAACGCCTGGGTCACGGACCCCCGGGTGAAGGTGGCCACGGACACGGCCGAGGAGAAGGGCCAGCGGATCGGCACGGTCACCCCGGACAGCTTCCGGGACGCCCGCGCCATCGGCGAGCTGTTCCGGGACGGTGTCCCGGTCATCATGAACCTCACGGCGATGGAGCCGTCCGATGCCAAGCGTGTGGTGGACTTCGCCGCCGGACTGACCTTCGGTCTGCGGGGCACGATCGAGCGGGTCGCGAACCGGGTCTTCCTGCTGACGCCCGCGAACACGGAGATCATCAGCGGTGAGCCGGCGGCGCGCCGCGAGGACGGATTCTTCAACCAGAGCTGAGGCAGGGCCGCTCACCGGCCCTGCCCCGCTTCTGGGTCAGCGGAAGGCGTCGAGCCCGGTGAGCGCCTTGCCCAGCACGAGCTGGTGCATCTCGACGGTGCCCTCGTAGGTGAGCACCGACTCGAGGTTGGTCGCGTGCCGCATGACGGGATATTCGAGGGAGATCCCGTTGGCACCGAGGATCGTCCGCGCCGTACGGCAGATCTCGATGGCCTCGCGGACGTTGTTGAGCTTGCCGAAGCTGACCTGCTCGGGGCGCAGGCGGCCGGCGTCCATCCGCCGCCCCAGATGGTGGGCGAGCAGGATCCCCTTGTGCAGTTCGACCGCCATGTCGGCGAGTTTGGCCTGGGTGAGCTGGAAGCCGCCGATGGGCCGCCCGAACTGCTCCCGCGTCCTCGCGTACTCCAGGGCCGTCTCGAAGCTGCTGCGCGCCGCCCCCATAGCGCCCCAGACGATGCCGTAGCGGGCGTGCGAGAGACAGCTGAGCGGTCCGCGCAGTCCGGTGACCCCGGGGAGGACCGCGGTGGCGGGCAGCCGTACGTCGTCCAGGACGAGTTCGCTGGTCACGGAGGCACGCAGGGACCACTTGTGCTTGATCTCGGGAGCGGAGAAGCCGGGGCGGTCGGTCGGTACGACGAACCCGCGGATCCCGTCCTCGGTCTGCGCCCAGACCACGGCCACCCCGGCCACCGACCCGTTGGTGATCCACATCTTGCGGCCGCTCAGCACCCAGTCGTCGCCGTCGCGCTTGGCGTGGGTGCGCATGGCGGCGGGGTCGGAGCCGTGGTCGGGCTCGGTGAGGCCGAAGCAGCCGATCACCTCGCCGGCGGCCATGCGGGGCAGCCACTCCTGCTTCTGCTCCTCGCTGCCGAACCGGTGGATCGCGTACATGGCGAGGGAGCCCTGGACGGAGACGAGGGACCGGATGCCCGAGTCGGCGGCCTCCAGCTCAAGGCAGGCGAGGCCGTACTGGACAGCGGTGGCACCTGCGCAGCCGTACCCGGTCAGGGACATGCCGAGCGCGCCGATGCTGCCGAGTTCGCGGGCGAGTTCCCTGATGCCGGGCAGCTCGCCCTTCTCGTACCAGTCGGCGATGTACGGCAGCACGCGGTCGGCCGCCCAGCTGCGGACGGTGTCCCGGATGGCGAGGTCCTCCGGGTCGAGCAGGTCGTCGATCCCGAGGGGGTCGGCGGCATCGAACGGGGGCAACTTCGCGGACGCGGACATGGAACACCCTCCGGCTCACTCAGGCACAGTGAAAACTAGCAGCGCTAGTTACGACTCCGCAGCCGACGTTACGGCGCAGTGTCCCGCACGTCCAGAGCCGGGGTCAGGCAGTGACCCTCGGCTTCGCGGCCTCCCGCGGAGACGGCAGCCCCACCTCGGCGACCTGCTCCGTGCTCTCCCCGGTCCCCTCGGCCTCCTCGCCGCACTGCATCACCCGGGGCAGCCGCAGCGCCATCACCGCACCCAGCAGCAACAGGCCCGCGCTCACCAGCAGCGTGACGTGCAGCCCGTGCACGAAGGAGTCCCGCGCCGCCCGGCGCAGGGCAGCGCCCACGGGCCCGCCGAGCCGTCCGGCGACGTCGTAGGCCTCGCCCAGCGAGTGGCCCGCGGCGTCCGACGCGTGCGGGGGGACGCCCGGCACCGACGCGAGTCCGGGCGCGTAGGCCGCGTTCATCACGCTGCCGAGCAGCGCGATCCCGATCCCGGCGCCCAGCTGGTACGACGTCTCGCCGATCGCCGCCGCCCCGCCGGCCTGCTCGGCCGGGGCCTCGCTCAGCATCGACTCGTACGCCCCGAAGAGGGTCGTCTCCAGGCCGAAGCCGAGCAGGACGAAGCCGAACAGCAGCAGGCCCGCGTTGTCGGTCGCGCCCATCGCGGTCAGCGTCACGACCGCCGCAGCAGTGAGGCAGAAGCCGAAGCACACCATCCGGCGCGGCCCGAAGCGGCGCAGCATCCGCGCACCCGCGAGGCCGGCCGCCATCGCCGCGATGGTCAGGGGCAGCAGCCTCAGGCCCGTCTGAAGCGGTGAGAGACCCAGCACCAGTTGCAGGTACTGGGCCGCGATCAGCTCCAGACCCACCAGCGCGAGCATCGCCAGCACGATGCAGCCCACCGAGGTACTGAACGCCGGCCGCCGGAACATCCGCAGGTCCACCAGCGGATGCGGGCGCCGGCCCTGGCGCCGCACGAAGAAGAGGAGCAGCGCCGCGCCCACCAGCAGCGGCACCAGGGTGAACGGGCTCGCCACCGGCTCCCCGCCGCCGAGCCGCTTCACCCCGAGGACGACACCGAACAGGCCGGCCGCCGCGGTCAGCGCGCCGACCACGTCCCACGGGCCGCCCCGGTCACCGCGCGACTCGGGCAGCAGCATCCGCCCGACCGGCAGGCTGACCAGCATCAGCGGTATGTTCACCAGGAAGACCGCGCCCCACCAGAAGTGCTCCAGCAGGAAGCCGCCGAGAAGCGGTCCGACCGCCGCGCCGACGGCGGCAACGGCGCTCCAGATGCCGATGGCCAGCGCGCGCTCGCGCCGGTCGGGGAAGACCTGGCGGAGGATCGACAGGGTCGCGGGCATGATCATCGCGCCGCCGACGCCGAGCAGCGCGCGGGCGAGGATCAGCGTCTCGGCGGTCTGCGCGAGGGCGGCCACGGCGGAGGCGACACCGAAGAGGGCGTAGCCGAGCAGCAGGATGCGCCGGCGGCCGACCCGGTCGCCCAGCGTGCCGAAGAGGATCAGCAGCGAGGCGCAGACCAGCGGGTAGATGTCGACGATCCAGAGCAGTTCTATGGCCCCGGGCCTGAGGTCCTCGGTGACGGCGGGGACCGCCACGTGCAGTACGGTCGCGTCGAGGGCGACGAGCAGCAGGCTCACACAGAGGACGACGAGGACAACCCAGCGGTTGGCACCGGCCCCGGCCGCCCGACGGCGCGGCCGAACGGCAGCCGTGGTCGTCCCGGACATGTACGTACCTCCCAGATGATCCCTCGCGTGCTGCGGATCGGCGGGGTGGGGACTCCCCGTCGTACGGCCGGAGAGGAGCGGTGTCTCCGGCCCGCGCAAACCCACGCGAGTGACTGGTCAGCGTACGCGAGTTCGGCGCGCGGACGCGTGGCGGACCTCTCACACGCAGGACCGAACCCGTGTGGCGTACGCCACTTCGCCCACCCTTGACCACGCTCCGGTAGGCGGCCCGGTTCCCCGTCCGGTCGATAATCGGGCCCGTGACCGATCTTGAAACGCGTGTGGCCCCCCTTCTGCGCCGGGCGGCGCCGGCGCTCCTCGGGTACGCGGCCGTCCGCGCCCTGGGCCTGGTCGTGCTGGCCGGGTGGAGCGCCGCGCGCGGCAAGAGCGCGTACACGCTGCTGACCGCGCGCTGGGACTCCCTCTGGTACACGCGGGTCGCCGATCTGGGCTACGGCTACGAGGTGCGGCTGCCCAACGGCGACGTCCACTCCAACCTGGCGTTCTTTCCGCTGCTGCCCTGGCTGGAGCGGCTGCTGCACGCGGCCCTGCCGCTGTCGTACGCGGACGCCGGCTTCGTCGTCGCCCTGCTCGCCTCGCTGACGGCGGCCTGGGGGATCTTCGCGGTCGCGGAGTGGGTATACGGCCCGAGGACGGGGGTCTGCGCGGTGCTGCTGTGGGCGGTGCTGCCGGTCGGGGTCGTGCAGTCGATGGCGTACAGCGAGTCCTTGTTCACGGCGCTGGCCGCATGGTCGCTGTACGCGGTGCTGACCGGCCGGTGGGTGAGCGCGGGCGCACTGGCGGCGCTGGCCGGGCTGACCCGGCCCGTGGGGCTCGCGGTCGTCGCGGCGGTGTGGGTGGCGGGCGTGATCTCGTTCGTGCGAGACGGAAGCACGCAGCGCGCGCACGGCGCACACGGCAGCGAACACGCCCCCACCCCGGCGGGAGACACACACGCCGAGCGCGTCCCGGACCCGGATGGCGCGCATGAGACAACACGCGCCCCTTCTCTCACCACCAGCGCACCCCCCTGGCGGCGCGCTCTCGGCATGCTGCTCGCTCCCCTGGGCGCCGCCGGCTATGTCCTCTGGGTCGGCCACCACACCGGCAAGGGCCCGCTCGGCTATCTCGACGTGCAGGCCGGCTGGCGCAACGGGTTCGACGGCGGATACGCCTTCGCCCGCTTCGTGGCCGACAAGTTCACGTCATTTCCGTCGGCCCTGGCCGGCGCGGGCCTGATCATCGGCGTGGCCCTGCTGATCTGGCTCTACGTGACCGGCGTGCGCCAGCGCCAGCCCGTGGCACTGCTGGTGTACACGGGTGTCGTGCTCGCGCTCGCCCTGTGCGCGTCGAGTTACTTCGGGTCGAAGCCCCGGCTGCTGATGCCCGCCTTCCCGGTCCTGTTCCCCCTCGCGCGCGCCCTGGCCCGGCTGCGGACGTCCAGGTCGGTGCTGGTCACAGCGGGTGTGGCGGTGGCGACGGCGGTCTACGGGGCCTTCTGGCTGAACGGCTCCGGTCCTCCATGATCAACTCTGGGGCACCGGTGAGCACCCTCTGAATTCCATCCCATGATTCGGTGAACGAATTCATAAGCACCATAAAATCGCGCCCTGCAACATGATCAAAGGAATTGCAGGAAGCAGGCCCACAGGATTGCGGAATCGCAGGAATTCGACCGCACCTGAGAGGTTTCCCACATCACATCGTCATCACAAAGCCCCTGTATCGACCGGGAACAGAGCTCACTCGCTGTAACGTCGATTGGGTGCGTACCGAACGAAACCTCACCCGGAGTCTGGACCGGGTGTTCGCCAGGCTGGACCGTGAGCCGGAACGACCGGCTCACATCGATGTGCCGAGGATGAGCCGGCACCGGGTCGTGCTGTTCACCGCGACCCTCGCCTTTTACCTGGCGATCGTCTGGGCCGTGGTGATCACCTCCTGGCTGGTCCGGCTCGACTGGCAGGTCATGTTCTTCCGGCCGTACCAGCAGTGGCCGCAGATCCACGCCTTCCTCGACTACTACGTGGTGCTCGGCCAGCGCGGCCCCACCGCCGTGATGGTCGCGGCCTGGCTCGGCTGGCGCTCCTGGCGGCAGCACACGCTCCGCCCGCTGCTGACCCTGGCCACCTCGCTGCTGCTGCTGAACATCACGGTCGGCGCCGCCAAGCTCGGCATGGGGCGGCTCGGTCCGCACTACGCGACCGTGATCGGCTCGAACGAGATGGGCGCGGGCGGCGATATATTTCCCAGCGGCCACACCGCCAACGCCGTGGTGACCTGGGGAATCCTGGCGTATCTGGCCTCCACCCCGAGAGCGCGCCGCTGGCTGTCGGCGCTGTCGGCGATCACTTCGCTCGGCGTCGGCCTCACCACCGTCTACCTCGGTACGCACTGGCTGAGCGATGTGCTGCTGGGCTGGGCCGCGGGCCTGCTGATCATGCTCGCCCTGCCCTGGTTCGAGCCGCTGATCGCCAGGGCCGAGACCGCGCTCTTCGACCTGCGCGACCGCTGGCGCGCCCGCCGCGGCCGTACGGTGCCCGCGCCGGCCGTCCCGGTCACGCCCGCGCCGGTGCTGCTCAAGCCGCGCACCGCGGCCGCCGAGCAGTCCGCTCCGGCGCGCGAACCGGTGTCGTCGGTGCGCGGCTCCCGGGCCCCGGCCCATCGGGCACCGAGCCCGCACACGGCCCGTTCGGAGCGCACCCCGGTCACCCCGGTGGGCAGCCGCCGCCCGCCGCACGCCGACCGCCTGCCGCGCGGCACCTCCCAGCCGGCCCGTCCCCTGACGGGCGGCTGACGCTCCACCACGGCAGCAGGGTCCGGTACGCACAGCCCACCCCGCCGCCACGGCGAAGGCCCCGTCTCCCCCTTCCGGGAGCGGGGCCTTCGTCGTACTCGCGAGGGATCTCAGCCCTTCCAGGCGCGGGCCACCCGGCCGTCGCGCACCTCGAAGTTGAGCCGCCCCACCCGGTACTCCATGGTGATGATCGCGCCCGGCGGCAGCGACCGTACGGTCGACCACCCCCGCTCCCGCGCGAGCCGCTCGGCGCGCGGGGCATCGAGGCCGACGTACCCGTCCGGACTGTCCTTGGGCTCCGCTGGCGGAGTGGGAATCGGTGCCATGCGGCCACGCTAGGCCGCATCGGGCGGCGACGGAAGCCGTGACCGGCGGCAGGCGCCGCGGGTCCCTCTCCGGTCACACTTCTGTCACAGGTTCCCGACACCCGTATCCGGCGAACTCCATCACACGTACGGGGGTTTCCGTCCCGCTTGCCGGGGCAATCGAACAGAATTCCCGCGCGTCGGAGCGCCCCTCCGAATTACCCGGCCGAAAGCGCCGCAGTAGCGATCGGGGCGGGTTCGCGGAGCGATTCCCTGCGGAATCCGGCGCACTGCGGCGCAAGCTGACGCCGCATCGGAATTTCACCGATTCAGCACATAATCGCCGTGCGCCCCCTGCCGGAGGCGGCCGCGCCGGCCCGGTTCGCCTACCCGCCGCCCGCAGCGTCCTCGGTGCGCGAGCCGGGTTCCGCAGCCCGGGCCAGAGCGGCATCGAGCCGGTCCCGAACCGTCCTGATGACCTCGTTCAGCTCGGCGGGCTCCAGCACCTCGAACGGGACGCCCGTCATCATGATGTGAATGACCATCACCTCCAGGTTCGGCGCACCGCTGCGCAGGATGCACGCATCCTCGCCGTCGGCCTCCAGCGTCCCCGCGGACGGCGAGATCCGCTCGGCGGCCTCGTGCAGCGGGACCAGCAGCCGCACGGCGGAGTGCACGGCGTACACGCGCGTGGAGACGCCCTGGGAGACGTAGACGGCGAGATCCTCGGCGGGCGGCTCACGCGGGGTGAACCGCGGGCCGTGCGGCGGCGTCGGGGTGACGCGGTCGACGCGGAAGGTCCGCCAGTCCTCCCGGTCCACGTCCCAGGCGACCAGGTACCAGCGCCGCTCGGTGCACACCAGCCGGTGCGGTTCGACGGTGCGGCGGCTCGCGGTGCCGTCGTGGCTCAGGTACTCGAAGCGCAGCCGCTCGGCGTCCCGGCACAGATGGGCGAGTTCGGTGAGCACGGCCGGGTCGACCGGGGACGACGGCGGACCGCCGCGCAGCATGGGCACGGTGAAGGCGTTGAGGGCGCCCACCCGGCGGCGCAGCCGGTTCGGCAGCACCTGTTCCAGCTTGGCGAGGGCGCGTACGGAGGTCTCGCCGATGCCCTCGATGCCCTGTCCGGCGGCGGTGCGCAGGCCGACGGCGACCGCGACGGCCTCGTCGTCGTCCAGCAGCAGCGGGGGCAGTTCGGCACCCGCACCCAGCTGGTAGCCACCGCCCGTGCCGGGGCTGGCGTTGACCGGGTAGCCCAGCTCGCGCAGCCGGTCCACGTCCCGGCGGACCGTGCGCGGGGTGACGCCGAGCCGCTCGGCGAGGTCGGCGCCGGACCACTCGCGGTGGGCCTGGAGCAGCGAGAGCAGGCGCAGCAGGCGTGCTGAGGTCTCCAACATGGGGCCGAGTCTGCCAGCCGATGCGGACAGCCGCTGTCCTCGATGGGGACAGCGGCTGTACGCGTCAGGTCACCGGCGCCCGGAGGCTGTTCAGAGCGCGAGGCGCTGACCGGGCACGATCAGGTTCGGGTCACCGCCGATGACCTTCTCGTTGGCGGCGTAGATCCGCTGCCAGGTGGTCCCGTGCCGGGCGGCGACGGCGCTCAGGGTGTCGCCCTCGCGGACGGTGTACTCGCCGCGGGACGCACTGCGGTCGGTGTGGACCGCCGGGCGTTCCGGCGTCTTCGCCGGAGCCGGCTTCGCCGGTGCGGACTTCACGGGAGCGGACTTCGTCGTCACGCTGCCCTTCGCTGCGGTCGTGCCGGACGAGCCGGACGAGCCGGACGCCGGTGCGGCGCCGGAGGCTCCGGCGCGGCCCGAGCAGACCGGCCAGGCGCCCCAGCCCTGGGCGCCCTGGACCTTGGTGGCGACGGCGATCTGGGCGCTCCTGGAGGCCTGGTCGGCCGTCGGGGCGTAGGCGGTGCCGCCGTACGCGCGCCAGGTGCCGGCGGAGAACTGGAGCCCGCCGTAGTAGCCGTTGCCGGTGTTGATGTGCCAGTTGCCGCCGCTCTCGCACTGGGCGATGCGGTCCCACACTCCGTTGTCCGCCGCGGCGGCGTTGCCGGTCGCGGCCAGCAGCCCCAGCGGGGCCAGCAGCGCCGCCCCGGCGAGGGCGGCCGTCGTACGGCCCTTGCGGGCGCTGTCGTGACGAGCGGTGTTGCGGGTGGTATCGGCACACTCGGACATGTAATTCCCTCTCCACGAACCCGGGCTCCCCCAGGGCGAAGCGCGCCTCCCCGCGTAGGACCGCGGTTCCTCGCGCCCGCCCCGTCCGCCACGACCGGTGCGGCGATCGTGCTCTGCCTGGCCGGCCGGCGGACGTACCCGAGCGGTGCTCGTTGCACACGGCGGAGGAATGTAGGGAGGTCGGGCGGCCGATATCAACCAACTCACCGTCATTCCAGGCCAGTTAGCCGTTACCCCGAGTATCGGCGATTTTCGGCCAGCCATTTCATGCGCTGATTTCGTAATTTATCGACCACCGACCGAGGCGATCTGTGAGCCACTTCACCCTTTCAAGTTCCTTGACAGCGCGAAGAGTTGACGGTGAGTGTCCAAATCCGTACCGGAGGTGACCCTGTGCGGTGGATGGTTCGATTCCGTTCTCCCCAGAGCGTGACTCCCACCACAGGACGCCCGTTGTCTTCTTCATGAGCCCGGAACCCCGGGGCTCAGGGGCCGGGAGCCACCCGGTCGACCCAGCACCGCATCCCGAGGGAGCCACCGTGCCGCGCATGCTCGACGTCAGTGACGCCGTACGCGCCGAGATCGGCGACGAAGAAGCCGACCGGCTGCTCGCCGGAGAGAACGCCCCGGGCAGTTACGACTGCACGTCCTGCCGCACCCCGGGCGACTCCGAGCAGGAGCGCACCAGCACCGTCCTGTTCGTCGGCGACGAGACCGCCGTCCTCGCCTTCGCCCACGCCAGCTGCCTGCCCTCGCAGGTCGTCCAGGTCACCGAGGAGCAGTTGCAGGGCGCCGTGCGCTCCATCGGCGGCACCGGCAGCGACATGGCCGCCGGCGGCCAGGCGCACGACGTCGCGCCCGAGCAGGCCGTGCTCGGCGTGACCAGCGGACTCGTCCTGATCGAGGGTGAGCTGCACCCCGCGCTCGTCGTCGAGCCGACCGCGCCGATCGTGCGCCCGGGCTCCACCGGGTCCGGCGACGACTTCCTTCCGCTGCTCATCGAGCAGGGCTTCATGCCGGTGATGGAGCTGGCGTCGGTTCCGCCGGTGCTGCACGGCTGGTCGGTACTGCTGGCCGTGGGCCGGCTGCACGCGGTGCTCCAGCCCGGCACGGGCGGCGGGCAGCCGGTGGCCTGGTGGCAGGCGCACCAGCCGCTCCAGGTGACCGACAGCTGGCGGGCGGCGGCCAACAAGCACCAGCAGGTGCTGATGTTCGCGGCGCCGGTGGGGTCCATCGGGCGGCAGCCCCGGGAGGATCTGCTGCGCGATGCTCTCGACAAGGCTGCGGCCCATGGCAAGTTGGTTGCTGCCGCGCTTCCCCTTGCGGGGACCTGAGACCGCCCGGGGGCGCGCCCACACGGCGGAGCCGCACAGTGATCCGGCCCCGCGCCCCTATTTGTCCGACCGCATCTCTTCAAGGTTCCGGTCGTTTGGACATACGTGCACGCATACGACACTCCTCACCGTCGGTCCGCCTTCTCCTCCGTTCCGTCCGCACGGTCGGGGCAGGAGGGCACCGGTGCGCCATCGGCCACGCCGATCTACGACTCGCTCTACGCGGAGTGGGTCAAGACCTTCCGCACGCTGCCGGGGGACCGCAGCGGTGAGGAAAACATGGGCTTCGTCGCCTTCGGAAGCCTCGGCCTCCCGGAGGGCACGGGCTCGTACGGCGGCCACCGGCCGGGGTCGTTCAGCAGCTCCTACAGCGCCTACAGCGCCGGGGCCTACAGCGCGCGGCAGCAGTCGCAGTGGCAGCGCATCGGCACCCTCGGGCGGCACCAGGACACCGGGATGCACTACGTTCCGGCGGCGCTGCCGCCCGGTCCGCGCCGGGGTGTGTGACGTACGGCGAAGGGCGACCCTCGTACCCCGGGGCCGCCCTTTGCCGTACAGCTGTGTCCGCTGCTTGTTCTACTTCTTCTTCGCGCCGCGCTTCTCGCGCACCCGCACCGAGATGTGGATCGGGGTGCCCTCGAAGCTGAACTCCTCGCGCAGACGGCGCTCGATGAAGCGCCGGTAGCCCGCCTCGATGAAGCCGGAGGCGAAGAGGACGAACCGCGGAGGCTTGGTGCCGGCCTGGGTGCCGAAGAGGATGCGCGGCTGCTTGCCGCCCCGGACCGGGTGCGGGTGTGCCGAGACCAGCTCGCCGAGGAAGGCGTTCAGGCGGCCGGTCGGCACGCGCGTCTCCCAGCCCGCCAGGGCCGTCTCGATCGCCGGGACCAGCTTCTCCATGTGGCGGCCGGTGCGGGCCGAGACGTTGACGCGGGGCGCCCAGGCGACCTGGGCCAGCTCGGTCTCGATCTCCCGCTCCAGGTAGTAGCGGCGCTCCTCGTCGAGGGTGTCCCACTTGTTGTAGGCGATGACCATCGCACGGCCGGCCTCGACGGCCATGGTGATGATCCGCTGGTCCTGGACGGAGATGTTCTCGGAGGCGTCGATCAGGATGACCGCGACCTCGGCCTTCTCCACGGCGGCCGCGGTGCGCAGGGAGGCGTAGTAGTCCGCGCCCTGCTGGAGGTGGACGCGCTTGCGGATGCCGGCGGTGTCGACGAACTTCCACGTCACGCCGCCCAGCTCGATCAGCTCGTCGACCGGGTCGCGGGTGGTGCCGGCCAGCTCGTTGACGACGACGCGCTCCTCGCCGGCCACCTTGTTCAGCAGCGAGGACTTGCCGACGTTCGGGCGGCCGATGAGCGCGATGCGGCGCGGGCCGCCGACGGCGGTGCCGAAGGACTGCTCGGGGGCGTCCGGCAGCACCTCCAGGACGGCGTCGAGCATGTCGCCGGTGCCGCGGCCGTGCAGCGCCGAGACCGGGTGGGGCTCGCCGAGGCCGAGGGACCACAGGTAGGCCGCGTCGGCCTCGCCGCTCGGGCCGTCGACCTTGTTGGCGGCCAGCACCACGGGCTTGCCGGCCTTGCGCAGCAGTCGTACGACCGCCTCGTCGGTGTCGGTGGCGCCGACCTTGGCGTCCACGACGAAGACGACCGCGTCGGCCGCCTCGATCGCGTACTCGGCCTGGGCGGCCACGGAGGCGTCGATGCCGAGGACGTCCTGCTCCCAGCCGCCGGTGTCGACGACCTTGAAGCGGCGGCCCGCCCACTCGGCCTCGTAGGTGACGCGGTCGCGGGTGACGCCAGGCTTGTCCTCGACGACCGCCTCGCGGCGGCCGATGATGCGGTTCACCAGGGTCGACTTGCCGACATTGGGGCGGCCGACGACGGCGAGCACGGGCAGTGGGCCGTGACCCGCCGCCTCGATGGCGCCCTCGACGTCCTCGATGTCGAAGCCCTCTTCGGCGGCGAGCTCCATGAACTCCGCGTACTCGGCGTCGCCGAGTGCCCCGTGCTCGTACTCGTGCTCGGCCGAGCCGTCGGGCTGGATCTGGTCGTTCATGAAGTCCGTACCTCGTCGTTCATCGTGGTGATCGGTGGAACGGCCCGTTATGGGCTGATCCACTACTCAAGTGTCGCTTAGCGCCCGGTCAGGCGCCTGGCGTTTTCCAGGTGGCGGGTGAGCTGCTTCTGGATGCGCTCGGTCGCCTCGTCCAGCGCCTTGCGCGTGCGCCGCCCGCTGCCGTCGCCCGCCTCGAACGGGTCGCCGAAGACGACGTCGACGCGGGAGCGCAGCGGGGGCAGTGCCTTTATCAACCGGCCGGGCCGGTCGGAACTTCCCAGGACGGCCACGGGCACGATCGGCGCCCCGCTGCGGACCGCGAAGTACGCCAGCCCGGCGCGCAGCGAGGCGAAGTCGCCCTCGCCCCGGGTGCCCTCGGGGAAGATGCCCAGCACTCCCCCGTTGTCCAGGACGCCGAGGGCCTCGGAGATGGCCGCGCGGTCGGCGGACGTACGGTCCACCTTCAGCTGGCCGATGCCCGTCAGGAACGAGCCCAGCGGGCCGACGAACGCCTCCTTCTTGATCAGGAAGTGCGTCGGCCGGGGCGCCACGCCCATGACCATCGGACCGTCGACGTTGTGCGAGTGGTTCACGGCGAGGATCGCCGGGCCGGTCGCGGGCAGCCTCCAGGCGCCGAGCACACGCGGCTTCCACAGCCCGTACATCAGGCCGACGCCGATACGCCGCCCGACCTCGGCGCCCCGCTCGGACGGAAGGCTCACTGCCCGGCCCGCTTCTCCTCGACCAGGGTGACGACGCACTCGATGACCTGGGCGAGGGTGAGGTCGCTGGTGTCCACCTCGACCGCGTCGTCGGCCTTGGCGAGCGGCGAGGTCTTGCGGCTGGAGTCGGCAGCGTCCCGCTTGATCAGCGCCTCGCGGGTGGCGTGGACGTCCGCGCCCTTCAGCTCGCCGCTGCGGCGGGCCGCGCGGGCCTCCGGGGAGGCGGTGAGGAAGATCTTCAGGTCGGCGTCCGGCAGCACGGTCGTACCGATGTCCCGGCCCTCGACCACGATGCCCTGCTCCGCGCCGGCGGCCAGCGAACGCTGCAGCTCGGTGATCCGGGTGCGCACCTCGGGCACCGCGCTGACCGCGCTGACCTTGGAGGTGACGTCCTGGGTGCGGATCGGGCCGGCCACGTCGACGCCGTCGACCGTGATGGTCGGGGCGGACGGATCGGTGCCGGAGACGATCTCCGGCTTGCCGGCGACGGCCGCGATGGCGGTCGGGTCCTCCAGGTCGATGTCGTTGGCCACCATCCACCAGGTGATCGCCCGGTACTGGGCGCCGGTGTCCAGGTAGCTCAGACCGAGCTGCGCGGCCACGGCCTTCGACGTGCTCGACTTGCCCGTGCCGGAGGGGCCGTCGATCGCAACGATCACGGGCTTGGCGGTCGGGGCGCCGTTTTCCACGGGGGGACACCTTCCTGGTGCGGTGCGGGGAGCGGGGTGCGGGGAGCGAGAGCGCCCTGCACAAGGTTACTGGGTGCGGGTCACTCGTCCGGACGCGCGCGTGCCGGGCGGGCTCCGGCCCGGAGGGCCAGGCCGGCACCGGGCACTACTGGCGCAGCGCCCAGCCCCGCTCGCGCAGTGCAGCCGTCAGCACCGGTACCGCCTTCGGCTCCACCATGAGCTGGACGAGACCCGCCTGCTGCCCCGTCGCATGCTCGATGCGGACGTCCTCGATGTTGACCCCGGCCTGTCCCGCGTCCGCGAAGATCCGGGCCAGCTGGCCGGGCTGGTCGTCGATCAGGACCGCCACGACCTCGTAGATCCGCGGGGCGGACCCGTGCTTGCCGGGTACCCGCACCTGTCCCGCGTTCCCGCGCCGCAGCACGTCCGCGATGCCCGCGCTGCCCTCGCCCCGCTTGTCCTCGTCGGAGGACTGCAGGGCGCGCAGGGCCCGCACGGTCTCGTCCAGGTCGGCGGAGACGTCCGTGAGGAGGTCGGCGACCGGGCCGGGGTTGGCGGAGAGGATGTCGATCCACATGCCCGGGTCGGAGGCGGCGATCCGGGTCACGTCCCGGATGCCCTGCCCGCACAGCCGTACGGCGGCCTCCTCGGCGTGTTCCAGGCGGGCGGCGACCATGCTGGAGACCAGGTGGGGCATGTGCGAGACGAGGGCCACGGCGCGGTCGTGGGCGTCGGCGTCCATGACGACCGGCACGGCCCGGCAGTGCGAGACCAGTTCCAGGGCGAGGTTGAGCACCTCGGTGTCGGTGTCCCGGGTCGGGGTGAGCACCCAGGGGCGGCCCTCGAAGAGGTCGCCGGTGGCGGCCAGCGGGCCGGACTTCTCCCGGCCGGACATGGGGTGGGTGCCGATGTAGCAGGACAGGTCCAGGCCGCGGGCCTCCAGCTCGCGGCGCGGGCCGCCCTTGACGCTGGCCACGTCGACGTAGCCGCGGGCGACGCCCCGGGTCATGGCGTCCGCGAGGAGCGCGGCCACGTGCGCGGGCGGGGCCGCGACGACGGCGAGGTCCACCGGACCCTCGGGGGCCTCGTCGGTGCCGGCGCCGAGCGCGGCGGCCGTACGGGCCTGCCCGGGGTCGTGGTCGGTGAGGTGGACGGTGACACCGCGCTGGGTCAGGGCGAGCGCGGCGGAGGTGCCGATGAGCCCGGTGCCGATGACGAGTGCGGTCCTCACTGGGCGATGTCCTTGCGCAGAGCGGCGGCGGCGCCGAGGTAGACGTGGGCGATCCCGGCGCGGGGCCGGTCGGACTCGATGTGGGCGAGGACCCGCACGACCCGGGGCATGGCGCCCTCGATGTCGAGCTCCTGGGCGCAGATCAGGGGTACGTCCACGATGCCGAGCTTGCGGGCGGCGGCCGCCGGGAAGTCGCTGTGCAGGTCGGGGGTGGCCGTGAACCAGATGCTGATCAGGTCGTCGGCGGTGAGTCCGTTCCGCTCCAGGATGGTGGTGAGCAGGGCTCCCACCTGCTCGTCCATGTGACCGGCCTCGTCCCGCTCCAGCTGGACGGCCCCCCGGACCGCTCGTACCGCCACGGCGCTGCTCCTTGCTGACATGCGTATCGGCTCTTGGTCCGTCCAGCCTAGTCAGCCCGCGCCGTCCGGGCGCGCGGCGCCCGGTCGCTGAGACAGTACAAAGATGCCGGTATTCACCAAGACACCGGTATCTCCTTTTTGATCACCATGTGCGTTCGGAGTGATGCCATGACCCAGCACTCGACACGCCGCACGGTTCTCGCGACGGGCGCGGCCGCGCTTGCCGTGGGATGCGCGGGATGCGGCGGCGACAAGAGCGGGAGTCCCCCGTCCGTGGGCGGGCAGGAGCTGGCGAGGACGAGCGACATCCCGGAGGGCGGCGGCAGGATCTTCAAGGAGCAGAAGGTCGTGGTCACCCAGCCGGAGAAGGGCGACTTCAAGGCCTTCTCGGCGATCTGCACCCACATGGGCTGCACGGTGAACCAGGTGGCGGACGGCACGATCGACTGTCCCTGTCACGGCAGCAAGTACCGCATCGCCGACGGCTCGGTCGCGCACGGTCCGGCGCCCAAGCCGCTTCCTCCTGAGACGATCAGGGTGGAGGGAAATTCGATCCGCCTGGCGTGAGCGGCCCGCGTACGCTCCGGGCATGCAGCCCGAGAGCGCTGAGCATCCTGAGGATCTCGTACGCGACCACACCGTCTACGCCTGTGTCATGGGTTCGCGGGCCTTCGGCCTGGCCACGGAGGCCAGCGACACCGACCGGCGGGGCGTCTTCCTCGCCCCCACGCCCCTGTTCTGGCGGTTCGAGAAGCCGCCGACGCATGTGGAGGGGCCGGGTGAGGAGCGGTTCTCCTGGGAGCTGGAGCGGTTCTGCGAGCTGGCGCTGCGCGGCAACCCGAACATCCTGGAGTGCCTGCACTCCCCGCTGGTGGAGCAGGTGGACGGCACCGGACGCGAGCTGTTGTCCCTGCGCGGCGCTTTCCTGTCCCGGCATGTCTACGACACCTTCACCGGCTACGCCCTCGGCCAGCGCCGCAAGCTCGACGCCGACGTCCGCACGACGGGCGCCCCGCGCTGGAAGCACGCGATGCACCTGCTCCGTCT
This sequence comes from Streptomyces cellostaticus, assembly GCF_001513965.1. Lineage (GTDB taxonomy): Bacteria > Actinomycetota > Actinomycetes > Streptomycetales > Streptomycetaceae > Streptomyces > Streptomyces cellostaticus. The sequence goes on from NZ_KQ948042.1 coordinate 67,897, forward strand.
GCTGATGAGCGCCCGGGATCTGCTGCGCACCGGAGACATGCGGATCGATGTCGGCGAGCAGCGGGAGCCGCTGCTCGCGGTGAAGCGGGGCGAGGTCTCCTGGGCGCGGGTCGAGGCGTGGATGGCCCGTCTCGCGGCCGAGACCGAGGAGGCGCTGCTCGGCACCCCGCTGCCGCCGGAGCCGGACCACGCGCGCGTGGCCGACTTCGTCTTCCGGGCGCGGCGCGCCTCAGCCCTCCAGGCGGAGCCGGACCACCAGGTCCTGCAGGGCGTCGTACGCGGTGGGCGCCTCGGGCAGGGCTGAGGCGGCCTGCGCCTCGTCGAGCACGGCGTGCAGCCGTTCCACGTCGGCCTCCGCGCGCGCGGGGTCGAGGTCGGCGGTGCCGTGCTCGCGCTCCGCCTTGGCGGCTATCAGCTCGGGCAGATAGCCGGGCGCGCCCACCTGGTCCAGGAGCGTGGGCAGATGGGCCTGGACCTCGCCGCTGCGCATGAGGTGTATGCCGGTGAGCAGCACGCGGAACGTGTAGAGCAGCGGCTTGAGTTCGCCGGTCTTCTCGAACAGCCGCCACTGGGTCACCGCGAAGCCCCGGTAGTGGTGGGCGTGGTGGCTGGTGAGGACGCCCGGCACGAGCGCGGTCAGCTCCCGGTGTGCGTCGGTGGTGTGCGCGACCAGGGGGGAGAGCAGCTGCTCCAGCACATAGCCGTTGCGCCGGAGCATCAGCCGTACGAACTTGCGCAGGTCGTGGGTGACGAGGTCCATCTCGACGCCGAACCGCACCCAGACCCGCGACCGTGTCTCCTCCGGCTCGTGCAGCCCGACCAGGTCGGCGGCGGGCAGCAGGTGGATGCCGCGCAGGTCCAGGTCGGAGTCCTCGGAGGGGAAGCCGTACAGGTGGGCTCCGGAAACGGTGGCGAACAGCAGGGGGTCGGGCTGTTCGGCGATCACGGGGGCCAGGTTCAGGTCGAGGTTGTCGATCATGCGGTCAAGCGTCCCAGAGCGCTCCCAGCGTCAACAGGTCGCCTCGGTACTCGATCCGGTCGGCCCACGCGGCCGGCCAGGCGTCCGCGCCCCGCCAGGCGCCCGCGAAGGCCCCGGTGAGGCAGGCGATCGAGTCCGAGTCGCCGGAGGAGCAGGCGGCCCGGCGCAGGGCGGTGACGGGCTCGTCGGGGAAGAGCAGGAAGCACAGCAGGCCGGTGGCGAAGGCCTCTTCGGCGATCCAGCCCTCGCCCGTGGCCAGGCACGGGTCGGTCTCCGGGGAGACGGTGCGCACGGCCTCCTGGAGGCGGCCGAGGATGTCCAGGCACTCGTCCCAGCCCCGCGCGATGAAGTGCTCGGCGCTGGGGTCCTGGGAGCGGGTCCACAGGTCGCCGAGCCAGGTGTGGTGGTAGCGGGTGCGGTTGTCGTAGGCGTACGAGCGCAGCTGTCCGACGAGTCCGGCCGGATCGGTGCCCTGGGCGAGCAGGTGGACCGCGCGGGCGGTGAGGTCGGAGGCGGCCAGCGCGGTGGGGTGTCCGTGGGTGAGCGCGGACTGCAACTGGGCGGCGCCGGCGCGCTGTTCGTCGCTCAGGCCCGGGGCGAGCCCGAGCGGGGCGACGCGCATGTTGGCACCGCAGCCCTTGGAGCCGATCTGGCTGGCCTCCTGCCAGGCCCGGCCCTCCTCCTTGAGGAGGCTGCACGCGGTCAGACAGGTGCGTCCGGGGGCGCGGTTGTTCTCCGGCGACCGGTACCAGTCCACGAACTCCTCGCGCAGCGGCCTCGCCAGCCGCTTGGGCGCGAGAACCCCGCGGTCCATGGCCGTCCTGAGCGCGCGGCCGAGGGCGAGGGTCATCTGTGTGTCGTCGGAGACGAAGGCGCGCTGCGGCAGTTCCATCTCCCGCCAGGGGCCGCACTTGGCGAGGATGGCGGGCACGTCGTTGAACTCGGTCGGGAAGCCGAGGGCGTCCCCGAGGGCCAGGCCGAGCAGGGATCCGGTGGCGGCGCGCTTGCTCGTCAGGGTGGTGGTCATGCGGGGCGTCCTTCCCGGGACGGTCGGAGCAGGGGCGGGTGCAGGGTGGTGGCGGTGCCCGCGCGGTAGAGGGCGGCCGGCTTGCCGCGACCACCGGTCAGCCGGGCAGCGCCGGGGACGGGTTCCACGAACCCGGGCGTGGCAAGCACCTTGCGGCGGAAGTTGGGCCGGTCCAGGGCCGTGCCCCACACCGTCTCGTAGACCTGCTGCAGCTCGCCGAGGGTGAACTCGGGCGGGCAGAAGGCGGTGGCGACGCAGCTGTTCTCCAGCTGGGCGCCGATCCGGTCGTGGGCGTCGGCGAGGATCCGGTCGTGGTCGAAGGCGAGCGGCCCGGCGGAGCCGTACGGCAGCCAGCGGGCCTGGGCCGCGTCACCGCCGCCCCGCGGTTCGGGGGGCTCGGGGAGCAGCGCGGTGAAGGCGACGGACACGACCCGCATCCGGGGGTCGCGGTCCGGCTCGCTGTAGGTGCGCAGCTGCTCCAGGTGCAGCCCGGAGACGTCGGCCAGGCCGGTCTCCTCGGCGAGTTCGCGCCGGGCGGCCCGCTCCGCGGACTCCTCGGGCAGCAGGAAGCCGCCGGGCAGCGCCCAGTGACCGGCGTACGGCTCCTGCCCGCGCTCGACCAGCAGTACGTGCAGGGCGCCGGCGCGGAGGGTGAGGACGGCGAGGTCGACGGTGACGGCGAAAGGTTCGTAGGCGTACTTGTCGTAGCCCTGCACGCCCAGTCACCCCCTTCATGGTCAGGACGACTAATAGTCGATACGACTATAAAGAGCGTGGACCGAGATCCGCAAGCCCTTCAGCGGGCCCTGGAGGCCCGTTCCGGCATACGACGACGGCCGGTCCCGGAAACCCCGGAACCGGCCGTCAGGAAGCCGTGCAGGCGCCTCCTAGAGGTCGACCTCCTTCATCAGCATCCCGACCTCGGTGTTGGACAGGCGGCGCAGCCAGCCCGACTTCTGGTCGCCCAGGGTGATCGGGCCGAAGGAGGTGCGCACCAGCTTCTCGACCGGGAAGCCGGCCTCGGCGAGCATGCGGCGCACGATGTGCTTGCGGCCCTCGTGCAGGGTCACCTCGACCAGGTAGTTCTTGCCGGTCTGCTCGACCACCCGGAAGTGGTCCGCGCGCGCGTACCCGTCCTCCAGCTGGATGCCGTCCTTGAGGCGCTTGCCCAGGTCGCGCGGGATCGGGCCCACGATGGCGGCGAGATAGGTCTTCTTCACGCCGTACTTGGGGTGCGTGAGGCGGTGTGCCAGCTCGCCGTGGTTGGTGAGCAGGATGACGCCCTCGGTCTCGGTGTCGAGCCGGCCGACGTGGAAGAGCCGGGTCTCGCGGTTGGTGACGTAGTCACCGAGGCACTGGCGCCCGTCCGGGTCCTCCATCGTGGAGACGACACCGGCGGGCTTGTTGAGCGAGAAGAACTGGTACGACTGCGTCGCGACCGTCAGGCCGTCGACCTTGACCTCGTCCTTCTCCGGGTCGACTCGGCGCCCCTGCTCGAGGACGATCTCGCCGTTGATCTCCACCCGGGCCTGCTCGATCAGCTCCTCGCAGGCGCGCCGGGAGCCGTAGCCCGCGCGCGCGAGGACCTTCTGGAGGCGCTCGCCCTCCTGCTCGGCGCCCGGGAAGGTCTTGGGGAGCTTGATGTCCTTCTTGCCGGCGTACCGCTCGCGGTTGCGCTCCTCGACGCGCGTCTCGTACTCGCGGGAGCGCGCCGGAGCCGTACGACCGCCCTGCTGGGGCTTCTTCGGGCCGCCCTTGGCACCGCCGCGGGCCGAACCGCCCCGGCCGGACTTGGGGCCGTCCTGGGTCGCGCCGGGGCCCACGTCGTAGCGGCGCTCCTCGGGGCGGGGCTTGCGGGGACGGCCCTGCCCCTGCCGCTCGTCCCTGTTGTTGCCGGCACCGCGGTAGTTACCGCGCCCGCCGCTCTTTCCGCTGCCGCTGCTTCGCATCAAAGTTCCGTCTTAGTCGTCTGCGTCCTCTGCGCCGGGCGCGTCGGGCGCGTCCGGGTCGAACGACGGTACGCCCTCCTGGGTCTCGGCCTCGATCGCCTCCGCCTCCGGGAGGAAGGGCGCGAGCTCCGGAAGCTCGTCCAGGCCACGCAGGCCCATCCGCTCCAGGAAGTAGTTCGTCGTCCTGTACAGGATCGCACCTGTTTCGGGTTCCGCGCCCGCCTCCTCGACCAGACCGCGCTGCAGGAGGGTGCGCATCACACCGTCGCAGTTGACTCCGCGCACGGCGGAGACGCGGCTGCGGCTGACCGGCTGGCGGTAGGCGACGACCGCGAGGGTCTCCAGCGCAGCCTGGGTGAGGCGGGCGGTCTGGCCGTCCAGCACGAGCCGCTCGACGGCGGGCGCGTACGCGGCGCGCGTGTAGAAGCGCCAGCCGCCCGCGACGAAGCGCAGCTCGAAGCCGCGGCCCTGCACGGTGTACTCGTCGGCCAGCTCGCGCAGCGCGTCCGCGATCTGCCGCTTGGGCCGCTGCAGGATCTTGGCCAGGTGCTCCTCGGTCGCGGGCTCGTCCACGACCATGAGGACCGCCTCCAGGGCGGGCTTGAGGTCCAGGCCGGCGACGGTACGGAGCCCCGCCGGAAGTTCTGCGGTCTCCTCGCTCATGCCTTCTTCTCCTCCTTGGGCTGCTCGGGCGGCCGGTCGAACTCGTCGGTGACCATGGGCGCCGCCTCCTCGTCCCCGCCGGTCCAGCGCACCAGCAGCTCGCCGAGCGCGGCCTCCTGCTCCAGGGCGACGGCCTTCTCGCGGTACAGCTCCAGCAGGGCGAGGAAGCGGGCCACGACGGTGAGGGTGTCGTCGGTGTCCTCGACCAGCGCGCGGAAGCTTGCCTCGCCGAGATCCCTGAGGCGCGCGACCACGATCCGCGCCTGCTCCTGCACGCTGACCAGCGGTGCGTGGATGTGGTCGATGTACACCTGGGGCTTGGCCTTCGGCTGCATCGCCTTGACGGCGAGCTTGGCGAACCCCTCGGGGCCGATGCTGATGACGACCTCGGGCAGCAGCTCGGCGTGGTGGGGTTCGAGGCCGACGGTACGGGGGTAGCGGCGGGCCTCGTCGTCGAGGCGCTGGGTGAAGATGTCGGCGATCTGCTTGTACGCGCGGTACTGGAGCAGCCGCGCGAACAGCAGGTCACGGGCCTCCAGCAGCGCCAGGTCGGCCTCGTCCTCGACCTCGGCGGTGGGCAGCAGCCGGGCGGCCTTGAGGTCGAGCAGGGTGGCGGCGACGACCAGGAACTCGGTGGTCTGGTCCAGGTCCCAGTCCGGCCCCATGGCCCGGATGTGCGCCATGAACTCGTCGGTGACCTTGGAGAGGGCGACCTCGGTGACGTCCAGCTTGTGCTTGGAGATCAGCTGGAGAAGCAGGTCGAAGGGTCCCTCGAAGTTCGAGAGACGGACCTTGAAGACGCCGTCGGAAGGAGGCCCGGCGGGATCTCCTGATCCGGCCGACGCTGCCGACTCCGTGCCGGCAGCAAGGACGACGGACGACGCCCCGGACTCGCCCCGAGCCCCCGACTCCGACCCGACCGGCCGCCCAGGCGCGCCCCACCGATCCCCCTCCGGCCCGGACGACGACTCAGACCCACCCCCGGCCCACGGCCCCGGTTCTTCTCCAGGCTGCGGCCCCGGCTCTTCTCCTGCCCGCGACCTCGGTTCTTCTCTGGCCTCCGGCCCCGGCTCGGCGACCGGCACCAGCCCGTGCTCCGGGATCGGCACGGGCTCCGGCTCCGACTCGGTCGGCCGCTCAAGCGCACCCCAGCGATCGGCCTCCGGCCCGGACGACGACTCAGACCCGCCCCCGGCCCACGGCCCCGGCCCTTCTCCAGGCTGCGGCCCCGGCTCTTCTCCTGCCCGCGACCTCGGTTCTTCTCTGGCCTCCGGCCCCGGCTCGGCGACCGGCACCAGCCCGTGCTCCGGGATCGGCACGGGCTCCGGGGCCGGCACGGGCTCCGGCTCCGACTCGGTCGGCCGCTCAAACGCACCCCAGCGATCGGCCTCCGGCCCGGACGACGACTCAGACTCGCCCCCGGCCCACGGCCCCGGCCCTTCTCCAGGCTGCGGCCCCGGCTCGGCGACCGGCACCAGCCCGTGGTCCGGCGTCGGCACGGGCTCCGGCTCCGACTCGGTCGGCCGCTCAAACGCACCCCACCGATCCACCTCCGGCCCGGACGACGACTCAGACTCGCCCCCGGCCCACGGCCCCGGCCCTTCTCCAGGCTGCGGCCCCGGCTCGGCGACCGGCACCAGCCCGTGGTCCGGCGTCGGCACGGGCTCCGGCTCCGACTCGGTCGGCCGCTCAAGCGCACCCCACCGATCCACCTCCGGCCCGGACGACGACTCAGACTCGCCCCCGGCCCACGGCCCCGGCTCTTCTCCAGGCTGCGGCCCCGGCTCGGCGACCGGCACCAGCCCGTGGTCCGGCTTCGTGGGGGTCGGCTGTTTCTCGGGCGGGGGCGGTGACGCCACGGCGGCCGCGGGGGCGGCCTCGGCCGGTTCGGGCCGCGAAGCGCCTGGTCCTCGTCCCAGCGCGCGCCTGCGGCCGGCGCCTGGGCCGGGGGCGGGAGCGTCGTTCGAGGTCATAGCCGTCGCAGGCTATCGCTTGGCGCCCCCGAGGCCGACTACCGACCCCGCAGCCGCCGTACCAGGATGCTCGCGTCCCCTCGGGACTCCAGGTCGGCCAGGACCACGGCGACCGCCTCGCGGACGATGCGGCCGCGGTCGACGGCGAGGCCGTGCTCGCCTCTGAGGACCAGCCGCGCGTGCTCGAGGTCCATGAGTTCCTCGGCGGAGACGTACACGGTGATCTTCTCGTCGTGCCGCTCGCGCCCGCTGGGCCGCCGGTTGGCCGCCCGCCCGCGCTTGCGGGGCTGTGCGGCCGCCGCGGGGGCGGAGGCGGCAGAAGAACCTTCCTGCGCCGTCTGCCGCCGGGCCGGCCGGGTGCGGGACTCGCCGGCCTCGGCCGCTTCCGCCTCCGCCGCTACGTGCTCCGCGCCCTCTCCGTCACCGCCCTGGACGGGCACCGACGGCGGCACGTCCTCGGCGGCGGCCACATCGTCGCTCTCCCCCGCGGGAGCCGGCACCCGGGCCTCACCGTTTGCCCCGCGCCGGGGCGTGGACGGCTGGAGCGCCATCCCCCCTGTCGTACGGAACAGTTCGTCGGCCCCGGGCAGACTCACTCGGCGTGACACCGGGCGAGCACCTCCCTGGCGAGCTGGCGATAGGCGGCGGCACCGACGGAGTTGGAGGCGTACGTGGTGATCGGCTCACCGGCGACCGTGGTCTCCGGGAAGCGGACCGTGCGGCCGATGACCGTGTGGTAGACGTGGTCGTCGAACGCCTCGACCACACGGGCCAGCACCTCGCGGCTGTGGACCGTGCGCGAGTCGTACATCGTGGCGAGGATGCCGTCCAGTTCCAGCTCGGGGTTGAGCCGCTCCTGGACCTTCTCGATGGTCTCGGTGAGCAACGCGACACCGCGGAGAGCGAAGAACTCGCACTCCAGGGGGACGATCACCTTGTGGGCGGCGGTCAGCGCGTTCACCGTGAGCAGGCCGAGCGAGGGCTGGCAGTCGATCACGATGTAGTCGTAGTCGGCCAGCAGCGGCTTGAGCGCCCGCTGGAGGGTCGACTCGCGCGCGACCTCGGAGACCAGCTGGACCTCGGCGGCCGACAGGTCGATGTTGGAGGGCAGCAGGTCCATGTTGGGGACCGCCGTCTTCAGCAGGACCTCGTCCGCGGACATGCCCCGCTCCATGAGCAGGTTGTAGACGGTGAGGTCGAGCTCCATCGGGTTGACGCCGAGACCGACCGACAGCGCGCCCTGCGGGTCGAAGTCCACGAGCAGCACGCGTCGGCCGTACTCCGCGAGCGCGGCACCCAGGTTGATGGTCGACGTCGTCTTGCCGACGCCGCCCTTCTGGTTGCACATCGCGATGATCGTCGCGGGGCCGTGACTGGTCAGCGGGCCCGGGATCGGGAAGTACGGCAGCGGGCGTCCGGTCGGGCCGACGCGCTCACGGCGCTGACGGGCAGCGTCGGGCGCGAGCGTGGCCGCGTACTCGGGGTCGGGCTCGTACTCGGCGTCGGGGTCGTAGAAGTGCCCCTCGGGCAGTTCGTCGTAGTCGGCGAAGTGGTTGTGGGGCGCGCCACTTCCGTCGCCGGCCATGGCGTTCACGTGATGGCCATCCATGCTCTGGTGTGCTGTCCGGGCGGTCTGCGGTCCCGGACTCTGGTGGGCTGCGAAGGTGCGCACAGCTACGGAGCCGACAGCCTCGAATCCCTCGGGGCCCTGGCCCCGTACAGGCATTCCTGGTTGACCACCCCCGGGAGAAAATGTCGACTCATTCACAAGTCGTCTTACCTCCTTGGTGACCAGGGAACTTCTAGACAAGGTCAGCGTGGCACCATGCCGACGGTTGGCGACTCTATGGCGTGTCGGCGGTCCGCAGCAACACAATCCGCCGGACCCGGCAGGATGTGTCGGCAATGAAACATCCCGCTGTCAAGGGCGTACGGCCGTCGCACAGCAGGTTTCACCGGTGTGCGAATCGGTCGAAGGGTTACGTTCGAGGCGAGTTGACCGAGAGTCGCAAAGTGACCATACACACATCCGGCCGGACCTTGTCGGGCAAGGTCCGGCCGGGTGCGCACTGTTGACGACCTGTGTTGACGTATCGCCTTTTACCTTTCGGTGACTTAGCGACTCGCCAGGCCGCAGGGGTCAGCCGAGCAGGGAGTCCAGCTCCACGTGCTCCAGGCCGTGCGCCTCGGCGACCTCCTTGTAAACGACCTTGCCGTCATGGGTGTTGAGACCCTTGGCGAGCGCGGCGTCGCGGCGCAGCGCCTCGACCCAGCCGTTGTTGGCCAGCGAGACGATGTACGGCAGCGTGGCGTTGGTGAGGGCGTTGGTGGAGGTGTTCGGCACCGCGCCCGGCATGTTGGCGACGCAGTAGAAGACCGAGTTGTGGACCCGGAAGGTCGGCTCGGCGTGCGTGGTGGGACGCGAGTCCTCGAAGCAGCCGCCCTGGTCGATCGCGATGTCGACAAGAACACTTCCGGGCTTCATGCGGGACACCAGCTCGTTGGTGACCAGCTTGGGGGCCTTGGCGCCCGGGATGAGGACGGCGCCGATGACGAGGTCGGCGTCGAGGACGGCCTTCTCCAGCTCGAAGGAGTTGGACATGACCGCCTTGACCTTCGTACCGAAGATCTTGTCGGCCTCGCGCAGCTTGTTGATGTCGCGGTCCAGCAGGGTGACCTCGAAGCCCATGCCGATGGCGATCTGGGCGGCGTTCCAGCCGGAGACACCGCCGCCGATGACGACGGCCTTGGCCGGGGTCACGCCCGGGACGCCGCCCGGCAGCACGCCGCGGCCGCCGGCCGGACGCATCAGGTGGTAGGCGCCGACCTGCGGGGCCAGACGGCCCGCGACCTCGGACATCGGGGCGAGCAGCGGCAGCGCGCGGTTCGGCAGCTCGACGGTCTCGTAGGCGATGGCCGTGGTGCCGGACTCGATGAGCGCGTCCGTGCACTCCTTGGAGGCGGCCAAGTGCAGGTAGGTGAAGAGGATCTGGTCCTTGCGGAGGCGGTGGTACTCCTCCGCGATGGGCTCCTTGACCTTCAGCAGCAGGTCGGCGGCGGCCCAGACCTCGTCAGCCGTCTCGAGGATCCCGGCGCCGGCGGACACGTACTCGGCGTCCGTGATCGAGGAGCCGAGGCCGGCGCCCCGCTCGATGACGACCTGGTGGCCGTTGCGCACCAGCTCGTGCACACCGGCGGGGGTGATGGCCACCCGGAACTCGTTGTTCTTGACCTCGCGGGGGATGCCGACCTTCACGTCGATCACGGTCCTTGGCTCAGAGGGTATGGGGGGTGCACTACAAGACATACCCAGGCATGCAGGGGCATACCGGGAGACACCGCAGGAGAACGTGCGGCAGAGCCAGTCTAATGAAGGTGTTCCGACTGTCTAGCCTTTCATTGCATCAATCTTCACTGGATGCACTGCGGATTTCGCAGGCGTCCGTGTCCTGTTTCGGACTGGACTCCTCCTCCTGCTGTTCCTCGTGCAGCATGCGCTCCGCCATCGCGCGGTGCAGGTGGGCGGCCGTGGGGTCGCCGAGCCGGTCCAGGGTGTCGGCCAGCCGGAGCTGCAGCGCGGCCTGCAACCGGACCTCCTCGGCACGCCGCGCCCACTCCACCGCCTCCTGGCAGGTGCGCAGCGACTCCTCGGGCCGTCCCGCGTACTCCTGGACCCGGGCCACTTCGCTCAACGCCCGTGCGTGGGCGGCGACATCACCGTTCTTGCGGTACCCGGCGGCGGCCGCCCGCCAGTTCCTGAGCGCCTCGCCGTAGCGGCCCGCGTAGGTGTGCGCGGTGGCGATCCGGCCGTACAGCCGGGCGGCCTCCGCGCGCTCGCCCCGGGCCAGCCGCTCGGCGAGGGCCCGGCCGAACCAGTCGGCGGCCCGGTCGTAGTCCCCCAGCTCCTGGTGGGCGCCGCCTACGGATTCCATCGCGCGGCGGGTCGCATAGGGGTCGTTTGCTTCGCGTGCGGCGTCCAGGGCGGCCCGGTAGCGGGCCAGCGCGGCCTGGGTGCGGCCGGTCTGCGCGTCCAGATCGCCCAGGTTCAGCAGGGCCGCGGCCTTCTCCCGGTGCAGCCCGCGCCGCTCGGCGACGTCCAGGACGAGGCCGTGAACGCCGTACAGGTCGGGGGCGGCCGCCTGCGTGCCGAAGTGCGCCGCCATGGCCCTGACCAGCTGGGACATCAGCCGGCGGGCGAGGGTGTCCAGCTCCCCGTCGGCCACGGCCAGGCGGACGGCGGCCAGCAGGGCGGGCCTGCGCACGCGCAGCCACTCGGCGGCCGCGCGCGGGGTGGGGAAGCGGAGCGCCGGGGGCGTCTCCTGCAGCTTCTCCCGTGCCTGCGGGCGGTCCGTCTCGGTGATCGCCCGGCACGACTGCAGCAGCCGTACGGTCCGCTCCAGCATGCGGGCCCGGGCCAGCTGGAGCTCGGCCGGGCGTTCCTGGCTCTCGGCGAGGGAGCGCAGCAGCGGGTGCAGACAGCCGGGGACGTCGTACTCGGGCAGCGGGGAGTCCACGGCGCGCAGCAGGCCGAGCAGGACGAAGTCGTCGAGGGCGGCGCGGGCGGCGTCCACCGAGCAGCCGGCCAGGGCCGAGGCGGTGTGCGGGTCGATCAGGCCGGCCGGGGCGAGGGAGAGCAGGCGCAGTATCCGGGCGGCGGAGCCGGGCAGCTGGTCGTAGACGAGCCGGAAGACACGGGCGAGCGGGGTGCTCTCGGTGCCCTCGGCTCCCTCGGCACCCTCGGCGGCGTAGGTGTGCATCCGCTTGGCGAGGTCGGAGACGGCCGCCTGGGGCCGGGAGGCGAGCCAGCCGCCGGCCAGGGTGAGCGCGGCCGGATGGCCCTGGCAGGCCTCGGCCAGGCTCTCGGCGGAGCGCGGATCGACGGTGATGCGGACGGAGCCGGTGTAGCGGGCGAGGAGTTCCACCGCCGACTTGGTGTCGAGGCCCCCGAGGGTGCAGGGCCGGACGTCGGCGATGCCGGTGAGCGGGCCGCCCGAGACGGCGAGCACCAGACAGTCCGGGGCCTCGGGCAGCAGCGCGTCGACCTGCTCGGCACCGGCCGCGTCGTCCAGCAGGAGCAGCGCGCGCCGCTCGGCGAGGGCCGCGCGCAGCGCCTCGGTCAGGTCGTCCTCGCCGGCTCCGGCGGGTGCCCGCACCTCCAGCGCGGCGAGCAGCTCGCGGGCGGCGCGCTCGATCGGTACCGGGGTGCCGTCGGGCTCGCTGAGCCGGGCCCGCAGCACTCCGTCGGGGTAACGCTCGGCGATCTGCCGTACGAGTTCCCCGGCGAGGGCAGTGCGGCCGGAGCCGGGGCGGCCCGCGATGAGGAGCACGCGCGCGCGGGGGGCTTTCCGGCCGGAGAGCGTGTCCAGGCCCGCGCGCTCGATGTCGGCGCGCAGTTCCTTCAACTCCCGTGTGCGGCCCAGGAAATGGTCCTGCACCGCTGGAGACGCCGACAGCCGCAGGTCGCCTGTGTCCACCGCCTGATCCGTCACGGGCCACACTCCCGTCCCACCGCGCGCGCAAGCCCGCCGGGTCCTTCCGGTACGGGCGTCGCCCCTGCTCTTCGGCTCACTCGCGAAGAGCCTAGTTCACGCTCTGCGACGTTCCGTGAGGAGCGCGGCGGACGCATCCCCCGATCGGATCAGGCGATCGTCACACCAATGCGCGAACGGGTGAGTTCAGGAAGCGAACGGACGCGCGGGCCACGGCGCGTCGGCCGGGCGCAGGGAGTCCAGACCGTCCCCGCCCCGCGCGGCGACCAGGGAGAGGACGCCCACGACGAGGCAGTTGTTGTGCACGTCACCGGCGAGCACCCGGTGCACCAGTTCGTCGACCGGCACGCGCGCGTACTCCATGGCGGTCTCCTCGTGCTCCGTCTCGAAGCGCTCACCCTCGGCCTCGGAGAGATTCCGGGCGAGGAAGATCCGCACGGCCTCGTCGCAGCCGCCGGGGGTGGTGTACACATCGGTCAGCACCCGCCAGTCCTCGGCCTTGACGTGCGCCTCCTCGTACAGCTCGCGCTGGGCGCCGTGCAGCGGGTTCTCGCCCGGCACGTCCAGCAGGCCGGCCGGGATCTCCCACAGCTTGTGCCGCACCGGGTGGCGGTACTGGTTGATGAGCAGGACCCGGTCCTCCTCGTCCAGGGCGAGGACGGCGACCGAGCCGGGGTGCACCTGGTAGTCGCGGCGGGCCACCGAGCCGTCGGGCATGACCACCTCGTCCGTGCGGACGGAGGTCTTGTTGCCCCTGAAGGGGGTCTCCGTCGAGCGGATCTCCCACTCCTCGGGGGTGTCCTTGATCGTCATGCCCTGTCCTTCCGCACGCCTTTGAAGACCGGCCAGATGAAAGCCGGGGTGCTCACCTTGTGAAGGTATGCACCCCGGCCACCGTACAACTGGTGTGTTACTTGGAATTCTTCCGCTCGACCGCGGCCTTCACCAGGCCGGCGAACAGCGGGTGCGGACGGGTCGGCCGCGAGCGCAGCTCGGGGTGCGCCTGCGTGGCGACCAGGTAGGGGTGGGTCTCGCGCGGGTACTCGACGTACTCGACGAGCTTGCCGTCCGGCGAGGTGCCCGAGAAGAGGATGCCCGCCTGCTTCTCCAGCTCAGCGCGGTAGGCGTTGTTCACCTCGTAGCGGTGACGGTGCCGCTCCTCGACGTACTCCTTGCCGTCGTACACCTCGCGCACGATGGAGCCCTCGGCCAGCTTCGCCGGGTACATGCCGAGCCGCATGGTGCCGCCCATGTCACCCTCACCGGCGACGATGTCCATCTGCTCGGCCATGGTGGAGATGACCGGGTGGCCGGTGGCCGGGTCGAACTCGGTGGAGTTGGCGTCCGGGATGTCGGCCAGGTTGCGCGCGGCCTCGATCACGATGCACTGGAGGCCGAGGCACAGGCCGAGCAGCGGGATCTTGTTCTCGCGGGCGAAGCGGATGGCGCCGACCTTGCCGAGCACACCGCGGTCGCCGAAGCCGCCCGGGATGCAGATGCCGTCGACGTCACCGAGCTGGGCCTTGGCGCCGGCCGGGGTCTTGCAGTCGTCCGAGGTGACCCACTTGATCTTCACCCGGGCCTTGTTGGCGAAGCCGCCCGCGCGCAGCGCCTCGGTGACCGACAGGTAGGCGTCGGGCAGGTCGATGTACTTGCCGACCAGGGCGAGGGTGATCTCGTGGTCGGGGTTGTGGACGCGGTCGAGCAGGTCGTCCCAGGTCGTCCAGTCCACGTCCCGGAAGGGCAGGTCGAGCTTGCGGACGACGTAGGCGTCCAGGCCCTCGGTGTGCACGACCTTCGGGATGTCGTAGATCGAGCGGGCGTCCGGGCAGGCGACGACGGCGGCCTCGTCCACGTCGCACATCAGCGAGATCTTGCGCTTGATCGCGGTCGGCACCTCGCGGTCGCAGCGCAGCACGATCGCGTCGGGCTGGATGCCGATGTTGCGCAGGGCGGCGACGGAGTGCTGGGTCGGCTTGGTCTTCAGCTCGCCGGAGGGGCCGATGTAGGGCAGCAGCGAGATGTGGACGACGAAGACGTTGTCCCGGCCGACCTCGTGGCGGACCTGGCGGACGGTCTCCAGGAACGGCAGCGACTCGATGTCGCCGACCGTGCCGCCGACCTCGGTGATGACGACGTCCACCTCGTCGGTGGCCATGCGCCGGATGCGGTGCTTGATCTCGTTGGTGATGTGCGGGATGACCTGCACGGTGTCGCCCAGGTACTCGCCGCGGCGCTCCTTGGCGATCACGGTCGAGTAGACCTGGCCGGTGGTGACGTTGGCACTGCCGTCCAAGTCGCGGTCGAGGAAGCGCTCGTAGTGTCCGATGTCCAGGTCGGTCTCGGCGCCGTCGTTGGTGACGAAGACCTCACCGTGCTGGAAGGGGTTCATCGTGCCCGGGTCGACGTTCAGGTACGGGTCGAGCTTCTGCATCACGACGCGCAGGCCGCGAGCCTTGAGCAGCATGCCCAGGCTGGAGGCGGTGAGGCCCTTGCCGAGCGAGGAGGCGACACCCCCGGTGACGAAGATGTGCTTGGTCGTCGTGGATTTGGGCGGCATGGCCAAGAGGGGGCTCCCGTGGTCGCTGTCTGTGATGCGGTACGGCTGCCGACCCGAATTTTTCCGGGGGTGCCGTCGCTGCGGTTCGGGGGTTTTTCGCCCACCGGTCCACGGGCTACCAGCGTATCAGCGCCTCGGCGGGATGGCTCCCGGCCACGCTCCGCGCTCGCGTCGACACGGAATCCGCACACCTCCCGTCACACACGTCGACACAGGCACGCACCGGACACACGGGTTTCATCCGCTGGTCACCCGTTCGGCCCACACGGGTTGCCCGGAGCGGCACGCAGATCATCTACGTGCGTCGTATCCTGCTCGGACACTCGCTGCCGAGCCCGGCCGGAAACGACGGCACACCCCCGCCTGCATCACCCGGAACAACGAGAGCGCGGCAGTTCGTTGAGCAAAGACTGTCGTTTTGCCTCAGGGCTCGGCGGGCTGCTTTGCTTCACCGCTCAACGACGCATAACAACGACCCCTTGACCGCACTAGCGACAGCCCCCCTGCGCGGGGGTGACGTGGCCGTTCGACTGGAGTTGCACGTGGCCGGGCGCATCGAAGATTACGCACTCATCGGAGACATGCAGACCGCGGCACTGGTCTGCCGGGACGGCACAGTCGACTGGCTGTGCCTGCCCCGCTTCGACTCGCATGCCATCTTCGCCGGCCTGCTGGGCACCGAAGAGCACGGCTTCTGGCGGCTCGGCCCGGCGCACGCGGCCGACTCGCCGCCGCCCACGGCCGCCCGGCGGACCTACCGGGGCGACTCGCTGATCCTGGAGTCGGAGTGGGACACCCCGCGCGGCACCGTGCGGGTGACCGATTTCATGCCTCCGCGTGACGGTGCCCCGCAGCTGATCAGGATCGTGGAGGGCGTCACCGGCCGGGTGCCGATGCGCTCGGCCCTGCGGATGCGGTTCTCCTACGGCCGGGTGGTGCCCTGGGTGCACAAGCACGAGGGCCGGACGGTGGCGGTGGCCGGCCCCGACTCCGTGTGGTTCGACACGGAGGCCGAGACCTACGGCAAGTCGCTGACGACCTACGCCGACTTCACGGTCGCCCCGGGGGACCGGATCGCGTTCACGATCTCGTGGGAGCCCTCGCACAAGGAGCCGCCGGCCCTTCCGGAGCCGGAGCAGTCGCTGGAGGCGACGGAGAACTTCTGGCGCGAGTGGGTCGAGCACTGTACGTACCACGGCCCGTACCGCGAGGCGGTGGTCCGCTCCCTGATCACGCTGAAGGCGCTGACGTACGCCCCCACGGGCGGCATCGTCGCGGCCCCCACCACCTCCCTGCCGGAGGACATCGGCGGCGTCCGCAACTGGGACTACCGCTACACGTGGCTGCGGGACGCGGCGATCACCCTGTCCTCCCTGCTGCGCACCGGCTACCGCGAGGAGGCCCGTGCCTGGCGCGAGTGGCTGCTGCGCGCGGTCGCCGGCGACCCGGAGAACCTGCAGATCATGTACGGCATCGCCGGTGAGCGCGAGCTGGGCGAGGCCGAGCTGGACTGGCTGCCCGGCTACGAGAGCTCCGCCCCGGTCCGGGTCGGCAACGGCGCGGCCCACCAGCTCCAGCTGGACGTGTACGGCGAGGTCACCGAGGCCCTGCACCTGGCACACATGACGGGCCTGGCCCGCAACGACTACGCCTCCCTGCTCCAGCTGAAGCTGATCCGCTACCTGGAGGACCACTGGCAGGAGCCGGACGAGGGCATCTGGGAGGTGCGCGGCCCGCGCCGCCACTTCGTGCACTCGAAGGTGATGGCCTGGGTGGCGGTGGACCGCACCATCAAGCTGATCGAGTCCGGGGACGCGGACGGCCCGCTGGAGCGCTGGAAGGAACTGCGCGACGACATCCACCGGGACGTGTGCGAGAAGGGCTACGACCAGGAGCGCAACACGTTCACCCAGTCCTACGGCTCCAAGGAGCTGGACGCCTCGCTGCTGCTGATTCCGCAGATGGGCTTCCTGCCGCCGGACGACAAGCGGGTGATCGGCACCATCGAGGCGATCCAGCGCGAGCTGTCCACCCCGGACGGGTTCATCCTGCGCTACCCGACGGAGGGCGAGGACGAGGGCGTCGACGGCCTGCCGGGCGACGAGGGCGCCTTCCTGGCCTGCTCGTTCTGGATGGCGGACGACCTGGCGATGATCGGCCGGGTGGACGAGGCCCGCAAGCTGTTCGAGAAGCTCCTCGCGCTGCGCAACGACCTCGGCCTGCTCGCCGAGGAGTGGGACCCGCGCCTGCAGCGCCAGGTCGGCAACTTCCCGCAGGCCTTCAGCCACGTCCCGCTGATCGACACGGCGCTGCGGCTGACGGCTTCGGGGGCATACGGCGGGTAGCGCTCCGCCGGCGGAGCCGTGAGAAGCCGTCGGTTGTCTTCCGGTTCATGGTGGCTGGTCGTGCCGGCGCGGCGGAGCCGCATGTCGACACAGCCCTGCACCCCTAGGCTGAAACCGAGCAGATCCCCCTTCCCGGAAAGGGGGCGGCCATGGCTTCCTTCTCGAAGGCGCGCACGGCCCTTGCAGCCCTGCGCGAGGGCCTGTCCGGCGCGGTGTTCGCACCCGGGGATCCGGGCTACGACCAGGCCCGTACCGCGTTCACCGCGCTGCCCGAGCGGCGGCCGGCCGTGGTCGCGCAGTGCGCGGACGAGGCCGATGTGGTCCGGGCGGTGCGCTTCGGGAGGGAACTGGACCTCCGGATCGCGGTGCGCGGCGGCGGGCACGGTCTGGTCGGCGCCCTGGTCGACGGGGCGCTCGTGGTGGACCTGCGCCGGATGCGCCGGGTGACCGTCGATCCGGCGGCCGCGGCCGTCCGCATCGAGGGCGGCGCCACGGCCGGCGATGTGGACCGGGCCACCCGGCGCCGGGGCCTCGACGCGGGCGGGGCCCGCAGCCCGGCCGTCGGCATGGGCGGCCTCGTGCTGGCCGGCGGCCTCGGCCGGCTGGACCGCAGCATCGGCCTCGCCGTCGACCATCTGCTCGGCGTGGAACTGGTGACCGCTGGTGCCGAGCGGGTACGGGCCGGTGCCCAGGAGCACCCGGAGCTGTTCTGGGCGCTGCATGGCGGCGGCGGCAATTTCGGCATCGCCACCGCCCTCACGCTGAGGCTGCACCGGCTGCCGGAGGTCTGTTCGGCGCTGCTGCTGTGCCTGCCCCGGTTCGGCCCCGCCGTGATCCGTGCCTTCCGCGAGGTCGTCCGCACCGGCCCCGACCGGGTGGGCGGCGCCGTCACGCAGGTGACCGTGGACCGGCCGATGTGCGCCGTGCTCCTGACGTACGCGGGCGACGAGGCGGATCTGCGCAGGCTGGCCGCGCCGCTGCTGGCGGTGCCGCACGAGGCGGAGGTGTGGGGCGCCGAGGCGCACCCTCCGCCGGACTCGCCGTCCGGGCTGCGTGCCCACTGGTCGGCGGAGTGCCTGGCCGCACTGCCCGACGAGCTGGTGGACCTCTTCTGCGCCCGCGCGGAGGCGAGGCCGGTGCCCGCCTGGTCGCGGCACCTGCTCTTCCCGCTCGGCGGCGCGGTCGCCGCCGGACCCGCCGGGTACCCGGTGCCGTACCGGGACGCGGCCTGGGTGGTGCATCCCTTCGCCTGCTGGGCGGACCCGGCCGACGACGAGCGGGCCCTCGCCTGGGTGCGGGAGGCCCGTGCCGACGTCCGACCCTGGAGCACGGGCGCCGTCTGTCTCGCTCTCGTCGGCGACGAGGGCCCCGAGCGCGTGCGCGCGGGTCTGGGCGCCGGGAACCTGCTGCGGCTGGAGAAGGTGAAGCGGGCCTACGACCCCGACAACGTGTTCCGCTTCAACCACAACATCCGGCCGGTGTAGCCCGGAGATGTTCTCCGGGCGTATCCGCAGGTAGCGTCCGCTGCATGGACAGCGGTACGGAGAGCAGATTCGCCACCCAGGGCGCCGGGATCACCGTTCAGCGGGCGCTGGAACTGCCGGGGCTGCGCAGCGGACTCCCGGAGATCGTGGCGGGCGCCGACCGGCTGGGGCGCACCGTGCGCTGGGTGCACGCGGGCGAGGTGCCGAACATCGCCTCGCTGCTCAAGGGCGGCGAACTGCTGCTCACCACCGGCTACGGCCTCGGCACCCGCCCGGCCGAGCAGCGGGCGTTCGTGCGCACGCTGGCCGAGCGCGGCATCGCGGCCCTGGTGGTCGAGCTGGGCCCGCGCTTCACCCGGCTGCCCGCCGCCCTGGTGGACACCGCCCGCGGCGCGGGGCTGCCGCTGGTCCAGCTGCACCGCGAGGTGCCGTTCGTCACCGTCACCGAGGAGATCCACACCGAGATCGTCAACAGGCACTATGCGCTGCTCCAGCAGGCCGAGGAGGTGCATCGGCGGTGTACCGAGGCACTGTTGGGCGGTGGCGGGGTGCCGCAGGTGCTGGGCATCCTGGCCGACTTCGGCGCCAACCCGGTGTTCCTGGAGACGGCGGACGGCCGGCTGCTGTATGCCGCCGGTTCCGGCCCTCAGGGTGCGGATCCGTTGCAGGTGTGGGAGGGGCTGCGCGGACCGCACAAGGATGCGCCGCCGCCGGCCGGTTCGGTGCTCGTGGACGTGCCCGGCGGCGGCCTGGGCGCGGGGGCGGTACGGGCCCGGCTGGTGCTGCTGCCGGTGTGTTCGCCGCTGGCTCCGGTGCACCGGATCGCCGCCGAGCGGGCCGCGGGCATCCTGGCCGTGGTGCTGATGCAGGCCCGGCAGGAGGAGGAGCTGGCGGCGCGCGGCCGCGGCGACTTCCTCACCGACCTGGCCGAGGGCAGGATCACGGCGGAGGATGCGCCGGCCCAGGCCCGGGTCCTCGGTTTCAAGCCCGGCAACAGCCCGCTGCTGCCCGTGGTGATGCGCGTCGGTGACTCCCTGTCCCCCGGCGGCGGCTGGGCGGTGCTGGCGCGCGCGGTCGCCGAGGAGCTGGCCTCGGTGGGGGTGCCGGTGCTGCTGGGCGTCAGGCCGGTCGAAGGCCGGGTCCCGGTGCTGCTCGGGCTGCGCTCGGAGTCGGAGCGGCCGGCGGTCGCGGACCGGGTGGCGGCGGCGCTGCGGGCGGGCGTCGAGCGGGCCGGGATGCAGCGGCCGGGCGCCCCGCCGCCGGTGGTGGTGGTCGGGGTGGCCGGCGGCTGGGCGGCCGCGTCGGCCGGGCTGCGGCACGCGGCCGAGACGGCGACGGCGGCACAGGGCCTGACCGACCGCCCCTGGTACGACGCCCGCCGCCTGGACATCGACCTCCTTCTGTGGCGGCTGCGCGACCACCCGGACCTGGCGGCTTTCGTGGACCGCGCGATCGGCCCGCTGCGCGACCACGACCACCGCTCCAAGCCGCCGCTGCTGCCCACCCTGGAGACCTACCTGGCGCACGCGGGCCGCAAGGCGGAGACCGCCCGCGAGCTGCACCTCAACCGCCAGACCCTGTACAACCGGCTCGCCCGCATCGGGGAGTTGCTGGGCACCGACCTCGACGACCCGCAGACGGTGCTGGCATTGAGCCTCGCCCTGCGGGCACGCCGGCACGTGCCCTAGGCGAGCGGCCTCGGCTGGGTCAACTCGTCGTAGACACTGAGGACTTGGGCGACGGTGTCGTCCTCGGTCGGCCAGGTCGCGGCCTGCCGCATGCCCCGCTCGCGCAGCAGCTCGCGCCGCTCGGGGCTTGCGAGCAGCCGTACGACGGTGTCCGCGAGCGCCTCCGCGTCGCCGTAGGGGACGAGTTCGGCCGCGTCGCCCACAAGGTCGGGGATGCCGCCGACGGCGGTCGCGACGAGCGGTACGCGCGCGTACAGGGCTTCCTGGGCGAGGACGGAACGCGACTCCCATCTGCTGGTCAGCAGCGCCAGGTCGGCGGCCGCGAGCAGCTCGGGCACGTCCTCGCGCCGGCCGATGAGCCGCACCGGCAGCTCCTCGTCCTCGATCCGCCGCTGGAGCTCCGGCCGCAGCGGCCCCTCCCCCGCGACGGCGACTAGCGGTACGGGGTCGAGGTCCCGCCAGGTGCGGGCTGCGTCCAGCAGGACGTCGTAGCCGCGCTGCCGTTCGAGGGAGCCGACGGCCATGAGCAGGGGGCGTCCGGTGGCGCCGAGTTCGGCGCGGATCTTGGGCCGCAGCCGGTCGGGGTCGTCGTGGTCGACGGGCCGGCGCCGCCCGGGCAGGGTCACGGCCGCGAGCCGGGCGTCCCGTGCCCCCGTGCGGCGGGCCCGGTCCACCAGGTCGGAGGTGGTGCCGAGAACCACGGCGGCCGTCCGCACCACGCGCCGCTCCAGCAGCCGCAGCAGATGCGCCCGCGCACCCTCCGCCCGGGCCCGGTTGTGCCAGGTGACCACCAGCGGGGTGTGGCGCCCGCTGAGTGCGAGCACGGCACGGAAGGAGGCGTGCAGCCCATGGGCGTGCACCAGGTCGGCGTCCGTGCAGGCAGCCCGGAGCGCGGCCACGGAGGCCGGGTCGCTGCTGCGCGGGACATGCACGTGGTCGGCGCCGGCCCCGGTGAAGTCGTAGGCGTGGTCCGCCTCGGCGGGGGCGCACACGGTGACCCGCACGCCTCGGGCGACGAGCCCCTCGGCCAGGGAGCGTACGTGCGCGCTGCTGCCGGCGTTGCCTCCGCCCAGCACCTGCACGGTGCGCAGCGGCGACTGGCCGTGCGGTGCGTTGCTGCTCACGGGGCTCACGGGGCCGGGGCTCCTGACTCGGCGCGGGCGGTCACGTAGAAACGTACAGAAGGTAGCGGGCGGAGAGGGGCGGAAGGACGTACCGCGCGCCTCCCGCACGGACTGCGTTCGACCCGCCGCCCGCGCTGCGTAAACCCACCGCCCGCCCTGCGTTCTGTGCCAAGCATGCCAGGACGTACGGCCGTTCCGGGAAATCCGGGGAGGCGCACAGCGCGGCGGGCCGGAGCAGTGCGCCGGAGCACGTCACCCACAAGGGTGAGAACAACACAGCCGCGACCGAGCGGCCTGCGCACGCGTACCCCGAGGCCGGACGCCCACAGCGCCCGCTCCCGGGCCCTCGCCCACGCCCCGCGCACCCGCGCCCGCCGCCACCACGACGGCGCGCGAGCAGTCCCACGCGCCCGTTGCACGCAACCTCACCGGCACCGGCCACCGCCTCCAGGGCGTGCACCGGTGACGTCGCCGGCCCGAGGTGCCGCCTAGAGGTCGGCCCTGGCCGTCGCCAGCAGCTCCTCCGCGTGTGCGCGGGCCGTCTCCGAGTCCTCCTGGCCGGCCAGCATCCGGGACAGCTCACGGACGCGCTCCTCGCCCTCCAGCGCCTTCACGCCGGAGCGGGTGACCGAGCCGTCGTTGGTCTTCTCGACCAGCAGCTGCCGGTCGGCGAAGGCGGCGACCTGCGGAAGGTGGGTGACGACCACGACCTGCGCGGTCTTGGCGAGCTTCGCCAGGCGCCGCCCGATCTCCACCGCGGCCTTGCCGCCGACACCGGCGTCGACCTCGTCGAACAGGTACGTCGGCACGGGGTCCGTCCCCGCGAACACCACCTCCACGGCCAGCATCACGCGGGACAGCTCACCACCGGAGGCGCCCTTGGCGATGGGCCGCGGCGGGGCGCCCGGGTGCGGGGCGAGCAGCAGCTCGACCTCGTCCACGCCCGAGGGCCCGTACCCGACCGTGCGCCCGCCGACCTCGACGCCCTCCGGGTCCTCGGTCTGCCGGATGTCGAAGGACACGCGCGCGTGGGGCATCGCCAGCGAGGCCAGTTCCGCGGTCACGGCGGCGGCGAACCGCTCGGCGGCCTCCGTCCGCGCGTCCGTCAACGCCTGTGCCAGTCCGCCCAGCTCGGTGCGCAGCGCGTCCCGCTCGGCGGTCAGCTCCCCGATCCGCTCGTCGTCGCCGTCCAGCTCGGTCAGACGCGCGGCGCTCAGTTCGGCCCAGGCGAGGACGGCGTTGATGTCGTCCCCGTACTTCCGCGTGAGGGTGTTGAGCGCGGCCCTGCGCTCCTCCACCGCGGCCAGCCGCAGCGGATCGGCGTCCAGGTCGTCGGCGTACCCCGCCAGCTCACCGGCCACGTCACCGAGCAGGATCCCGATCTCACCGATCCGGTCGGCGAGGGAGGAGAGGGCCGGATCGTGCGAGCGGACGGCCTCCAGGGCCCGGTGGGCGCCCGCGACGAGGGTCGAGGCGTCGATCCCCTCGGGGTCCTCGGGATTGCCCGCGAGAGCCGCGTGCGCGACGGTGGCGGCGGACGACAGCGCCTCGGCGTGCCCCAGCCGCTCCGCCTCCTCGGCCAGCTCCACGTCCTCCCCGGCCCGCGGTTCCACGGCGGCGATCTCGTCGAGCCCGTAGCGCAGCAGGTCGGCTTCCTGGGCGCGCTCACGCGCGCGCGTGACGATCTCCTCCAGCTCGGTGGAGACGGCCCGCAGCCGCCGGTAGGCCTCGGTGTACTTGGCGAGCGGCACGGCGACCGTGTCCCCGGCGTACCGGTCGAGCGCCTGCCGCTGCCGGGACAGCTTCAGGAGCCCCTGCTGGTCGGTCTGCCCGTGCACGGCCACCAGGTCGTCGGCCAGCTCCGCCAGCAGCCCCACGGGCACGCTGCGTCCGCCCAGGTGCGCCCGCGAGCGGCCCTCGGCTGAAACGGTACGGCTGATCAGCAGGGCACCGTCGTCCAGCTCGGCCCCGGCCTCCTCGGCACGTACGAGGGCGGCGGCGTCCCCGGGGACGGCGATCCGCCCCTCCACGACCGCCTTCTCGGCCCCGATCCGCACGAGCGCCGGGTCCGCCCGCCCTCCGAGCAGCAGCCCCAGACTGGTGACCACCATGGTCTTGCCCGCACCCGTCTCACCGGTGACGGCGGTGAACCCGGGCGACAACTCGACGACCGCGTCGTCGATGACTCCGAGCGACCGTATCCGCATCTCCTCCAACACGGACAAGACCTTACGAGGTCGGGGGGCAGGAGTGCGACGTGCCCCGGCACGGTTGTGTGAAGGTGCAGGTGACGAATGCGGATCGGTCTCGCATTGTCACCCGGGCGAGTGCAGCGGACTGAGTACGGCGTCCTCAGTGCAGTCCCTTGAGGAGGGCGACGCCGTCGGGTACGCCCCAGCCGGTGACGGCGTCGTACCCCTCCTTCACCGGGTAGCCGACCGCCGGGGGGTGGGAGGCGTTGTCGTGGCCCCTGGCGATGTCGCGGCAGGCGACCTCGCCGAGCGGGCGGCCGTTGGTGCCGCTGTCGTAGAGCAACGGCGTGAGGAAGCGCTGCTGCTTTTCCGCC
The DNA here is from genome assembly GCF_001513965.1 of Streptomyces cellostaticus. Taxonomy (GTDB): domain Bacteria; phylum Actinomycetota; class Actinomycetes; order Streptomycetales; family Streptomycetaceae; genus Streptomyces; species Streptomyces cellostaticus. The sequence goes on from NZ_KQ948042.1 coordinate 91,744, forward strand.
GGGAGCAGGGCGTCGATACGGGCGACGAGGGAGGCCCACACCGGGGCGGAGGCACTGGTGCCGCCGGCGGGTGACGGATCGCCCAGGAAGATCAGGTCGTATCCCGGACGGCCGGCGAGTGCGGCGACATCCGGCACGACCCTCCCCTGGATGCTGCCCGCGTTCACGGAGTCCACATGGATCTGCTGCTGCCAGTCCGGGCGGCCGAACTTGTCGGAGACGCCGCCTCCGCTCGCACCCCCGCCGTCGCTCAGGGTCCGGTGGCCGGGCGCATCCCACCAGGACACTTCCCGGCCGGACGTGTCGATCAGCGTCCCGCCGACACTCAGCACGAAGGGACTGGTGCTCGGGAAGTCGACATGGGCCCGGCCGTCCACCATCTGGTCTCCCGAACCGTCGTCGCCGGAAGCGACACAGACCGTGATGCCCAGTTCCGCCGCGCCCTCAAGGCGCTTGTTGATCTGGTTGAGGGCGGTGTGCGTCCAGTTGAGATCGTCCTCGGCAAGGCCCCAGCTGACCGACAGGGTCACCGGCTTGTCCGCGATGACCTGGTCGAGCAGCTCGATCCAGCCCCTCTGGTCGAACGCGGCGAAATAGACAGAGATCTCGGCTGCCGGACAGAGACCGGCGACGATCTCCACGTCCATCATCACTTCGCCTGCCGCCTCGAGCGCGAACTTCTGGTCCGAAGGCGGCAACTGCTTGACTTCCTGCAGCGTCCTCGGTGGATCGAAGTCCAGGGGCACGATCTCGACCTGCGGCGGCTGAAGGTTGTGCGCGGCACAGAAGGCCTGCAGATCGGCGTCGAAGTAGCAGCCGCCGAACTCGGCGATCGCGATCTTCTGTCCGTCTCCGTCGCCGGCCGGGAAGTTGTACTGCCGCTCGATGTCGGCCGGCGTGAACGACCCCTGGAAGCCCGAGCCGCCGGCATCCCTGCGTCGGGACACCTGCCGCTGGTCCAGTCCGAAGACGCCGGTCACCTTTCCCTCGAGGCCTGCCGGGATGTGCAGCTCGCCCTCGCGGCCGCGGAACTCGCCGTGCTCGGGGCTGTGGTAGATGCCAAGGTTCGCTTTGAAGGCGGCGTTCATCGCGGACACGGGACCGGTTGCCACGATGCTCCCCGGTTCGAGCCGGACCTCGTCGACCGTGAGGCCGTACCGTTCCAGAGCGGCCTTCGTCTCCGCGGCGTCCTGGCGTCGCTCGTCCGGGATCGCATCGGCGGGGGCCACCTTCCCGCGCAGGGTGAGAGTCACCTTCACCGGGTCCTGCGGGTGCGCGTCCCTCAGCCGGGTCGCGCCGGCCATGGCCGGCCGGGCACTCCCGGTCAGCGCCACATGCTGCTCGCTCATCTTGGTCTCCTTGATGGCGGCATGCCGCTAGCCGGGCCTACCGCCTCGGGCCTGAACTGTTCACAGGCAGATATAGCCCGATATTGCCGGGAACATATGCCGAAGGTGTTCGGGCCACCCGGACAGGGCATCGCCTGCCCGGGATGGAGTAGAAGCGAGCGACGGCTCAGTGCGGCGCCCCCCGCCACCCGGAAACGGGCAACGCGAACTTGGCGACCAGCCGATCCGTGAACGAAGCATGATGCAACCGGGCCAGCCGCACGGGCACGGCTCCCCGCCGGACCTCCACCCGCGCCCCGGGCGGCAGCTCGACGGTCCGCCGCCCGTCACACCACAGGACCCCCGGCGGAATATGAGGCAGCACCTCCACGGCCAGCACGGAATCCGGCGAAGTGACCAACGGCTTCGCGAACAGCGCATGCGCACTGATCGGCACCATCAGCAGCGCCTCCACCTCGGGCCACACCACCGGCCCCCCGGCCGAGAACGCATACGCGGTGGACCCGGTGGGCGTGGACAGGACGATCCCGTCGCACCCGAACCCCGTCACCGGGCGCCCGTCGATCTCCAGCACGACTTCCAGCAGCTTCTCGGCGCCGGCCTTCTGCACGGCCGCCTCGTTCAGCGCCCAGTCCGTGTGCACGATGTCCCCGTTGCGGTGCACGACGACATCGACGGTCATCCGCTCCTCGACCTCGTACGACCGCGCCACCACCCGGTCGACCACCCGGTCGAGGTCGTCCCGTTCGGCCTCCGCGAGGAATCCGACGCGCCCGAGGTTGACACCGAGCATCGGTACCCCGGACGCCCGGGCGAACTCCGCGCCGCGCAGCAGCGTGCCGTCGCCGCCGAGCACGATCAGCAGTTCGCAGCTGTCCAGGCACTGCGGTGTCGCCTCCTTGACGAGTTCCACCTCGTCGGGCAACGGCAGGTCGCGCGCCTCCTCCTCCAGCACCCGCACCCCGATGCCGGACCGCAGCAGCCCCTTGACCACCAGCTCAGCGCTGCGGATCGCCGCGGGCCGCCCGGTGTGGGCGAGCAGGAAAACAGTACGCGCTCGGTTCTGTGTCAACGCGGCCCCTCCGCCACTGCACGGTCAACATCGGCCGGGTCCAGTTCGGGGGCGCCGGCCCGCAGCCAGAGAAAGTACTCGACATTGCCCGAGGGCCCGGGCAGCGGACTGGCGGTGACTCCACGCACCCCGAGCCCCAGCTCCCAGGCCTTCTCGGCCACCCCGCGCACGGCCTCCGCCCGCAGCTGCGGACTCCGTACGACACCCCCGCTGCCAAGCCGTTCCTTCCCCACTTCGAACTGCGGCTTGACCATCATCACCAGGTCGGCGTCCGGCTTCACACACCGCTTCAGGGCGGGCAGCACCAGCCCGAGCGGGATGAAGGACAGATCACCCACGACAAGATCCACAGGTTCCCCATCGATCGCCTCAAGCGTCAACTCGCGTACGTTCGTACGGTCCTTGACGGTGACGCGTTCATCGTTCTGGAGAGACCAGGCGAGTTGGCCGTATCCGACGTCCACGGCGACGACCTGCGCGGCGCCCGCGCGCAGCAGGACGTCGGTGAAGCCGCCGGTGGACGCGCCGGCGTCCAGCGCGCGCCGGCCCTCGACGACGAGCCCCTGCGGTACGAACACCTCCAGCGCGCCGGCGAGCTTGTGGCCGCCCCGGGAGACGTAGTCCGGGTCGCTGTCGTCGGACTGGACCACGATCGCCACCGCGGTCTCCACCTGCGTGGCCGGTTTGGTCGCCACGGTCTTGCCGACGGTGACCCGCCCGGCGGCGATCAGCTGGCTGGCGTGCTCGCGCGAACGCGCAAGCTTCCGGCGGACCAGCTCCGCGTCCAGACGACGGCGTGCGACTCCTGCCACGTTCGGTTCAGCTCCTGCTCTCGTACTGCCGTGGGGGCGCCGGAGGTCCCGGGCGGGCGTCGAGCGCGGTGAGCGCGTCGCGCAGCCCCCTGTGTACATCCTCGTACACCTCGACGTGCCCGTCGGTGGCGAGGTGGTCGGTGTCGGCCAGCCGCTCCAGCTGGGCGTCGACCTCGGCGTTGCCGGTGGGGGTGCGGGGGACGTTCAAGGGGGCCGGGGAGGCGGGATCGTACTCGGGCTCGGCCGCTGTGACGATCTCGGCCTCGGACACGGACTCGCTCATGCCCAGACGCTACCCCGAACCGCTGGGGTACCGTCGTGCGCGATGGCCACGATCGAGGAGTGCCGCGCCGCACTGGGAAAGCTCTCGGACACCATGCAGGGCGCCGAGGGCGACGTCCGCGCGGCCGCCGCCCTGGACCGGTCGGTGAGCTGCCACATCACCGACCTCGATGTCACCTTCGCCGGCCGGCTGACCGGCGGCCGGATCGAGGTGGACGAGACCCACCCGGGGCGACCGCGCGAGAAGGCGCAGATCAGGCTCGCCTTGGCCGGCGACGACCTGGTGACCCTGGTGGGCGGCGAGCTGAACTTCGCGACCGCCTGGGGCTCGGGCCGGGTGCGGCTGGAGGCGAGCCTGCTGGACCTGTTCCGGCTCAGGAAGCTGCTGTGAGCCTGGCCTTGCGCGCGGCCGGCACCACCAGCGGAGTCCCCGTCTCCGGATCGTCGATGATCTGACAGCGCAGCCCGAAGACCTCCTCCACCAGCTCGGCCGTCACGATGTCGTTCGGGGCGCCCTCGGCGATCACCCGGCCGCCGCGCAGGGCGACGAGGTGAGTGGCGTACCGGGCGGCGTGGTTGAGGTCGTGCAGGACGGCGACCAGGGTGCGGCCCTGGGTCTCGTGCAGCTCCGCGCACAGGTCGAGGACGTCGATCTGGTGCTGGATGTCCAGGTAGGTGGTCGGCTCGTCCAGGAGCAGCAGCGGGGTCTGCTGGGCGAGCGCCATGGCGATCCACACGCGCTGGCGCTGGCCGCCGGACAGCTCGTCCACATACCGGTCGGCGAGTTCGGCGACGCCGGTCTGCGCCATGGACTCCTGCACGACCCGCTCGTCCTCGGCGGACCACTGCCGCAGGATGCCCTGGTGCGGGTAGCGGCCGCGGCCCACGAGGTCGGCGACCGTGATCCCGTCGGGTGCGATGGACGACTGCGGCAGCAGGCCGAGGGTGCGGGCGACCTTCTTCGCGGGCATGGACTGGATGACCTGCCCGTCGAGCAGCACCCGGCCCTGGCTGGGCTTGAGCATCCGTGACAGGGCCCGCAGGAGCGTCGACTTGCCGCACGCGTTCGGGCCGACGATCACCGTGAAGGAGTTGTCGGGGATCTCCACCGACAACTGCTCGGCGATGACGCGCTGGTCGTAGGCGAGGGTGACGTTCTCGGCGGACAGGCGGTTCACAGTGCTCCTTCGGGTGTTCTGGTTCGCCGAGCCGCTCGCGTCCGGCTTGGTCGAGGTGCTCATATCCGGCCCGCCCTGCGCTCGGTGACCAGCAGCCACAGCAGATAGCCGCCGCCGAGGACGCCGGTGACCACGCCCACGGGCAGCTGGTCGGCACCGAAGGCGCGCTGCGAGGCCCAGTCGGCGGTGACCAGCAGGGTGGCGCCCATGCAGAGGGAGGGCACCAGATTCGGCCCGGGCGAGCGGGTCAGGCGCCGGGCGAGCTGCGGCGCGGTGAGCGCCACGAAGCTGACGGGTCCGGCGGCTGCGGTGGCGGTCGCGGTGAGCAGGACGGCGCAGACCATCAGCACCAGCCGTACACGCTGTACGCGCACACCGAGGGCGTTCGCGACGTCGTCGCCCATCTCCATCATCCTCAGGCCCCGCGCGCCCGCGAGGACGAGCGGGACGAGGACGGCGCACAGCCACAGCAGCGGCCAGACCTGCTCCCAGTCCCGGCCGTTGAGGGATCCGGTCATCCACACCACCGCGCGGGCCGCGTCGACCAGGTCCGCCTTGGTGAGCAGGTAGCCGTTGACGGCCGTGACGATCGCGGAGACGCCGATGCCGACCAGGACCAGCCGGTATCCGTGCACGCCCTGCTTCCAGGCGAGGAGATAGATGGCGAGTCCGGTCACCAGGCCGCCGATCAGCGCGCCGACGGTGACCTGGGTGGCGCTGCCGGACATCAGCACGATCACGACCAGCGCGCCCGCCGTCGAGCCCTGCGAGAGGCCCAGCACGTCCGGGCTGCCCAGCGGATTGCGCGAGACCGCCTGGAACAACGCGCCGCCGAGGCCCAGCGAGGCGCCGACCAGCAGGCCGACCAGGACGCGCGGCAGGCGCAGCTCGTTGACGATGAAGTCCTGGTACGCGGTGCCGTTTCCGGCCAGCGTCTCGAGAACGTCGGATGCCGGGATCTTCGCGTCGCCGGTGCCGATCAGCGCCACACCGGCGGCGAGCGCGGCGGCCAGCAGCAGGACGACGACGATCAGCGCGCGCACGTCCAGGCGCAGGGAGAGCCCGCCGGGGGTGCGTACGGCACGGCTCCTGGAGAGTGTCTTCACAGCTGGGCCGTCCTCCGCCGTCGTACGAGAAAGATGAAGACCGGGCCGCCGATGATCGCGGTGACGATGCCGACCTGGAGTTCCGAGGGGCGGGCGACGACCCGGCCGACGACGTCGGCGCCGAGCAGCAGCACGGGCGACAGGACCGTCGCGTACGGCAGGATCCAGCGCAGGTCGGGGCCGGTGAAGGAGCGCACGACGTGCGGGACCATCAGGCCGACGAACACGATCGGACCGCAGGCGGCGGTCGCGGCACCGCACAGCACGGTGGCGGCCAGCATGGCCAGCGCCCGGGTGCGGCCCAGGTGGGCGCCGAGGGCGCGGGCGGTGTCGTCGCCCATCGCCACGGCGTTCAGCGGCCGGGCCAGCGCCAGCGCGAGGACCGTGCCGACCGCGAGGAACGGCAGCACCTGCACGATCGTCGCGTTGGTGGCCGAGGCCAGCGAACCCACCGTCCAGAAGCGCATCTTGCCCAGCGCCGCATCGTCCATGATCATCACGGCCTGGAGATAGCCGTACAGCGCGGCGCTGATCGCCGTACCGGCGAGCGCCAGCCGCACCGGTGTGGCACCCCGGCTGCCGCCGAGGAACCAGACCAGCGCACCGACCGCCGCCGCGCCGCCGAAGGCGAACCACACATAGCCGGTGAGGCTGGTGACGCCGAAGTAGGTGATGGCCGTCACGACGGCGGCGGAGGCACCCGCGTTGATGCCGAGCAGCCCGGGATCGGCCAGCGGATTGCGGGTGAGTGCCTGGAGCACGGCCCCGGACAGGCCGAGCGCGGCACCGGCCAGCAGACCAAGGACCGTGCGCGAGAGCCGCTCGTCGACGACGACATCGCCGTACGTCCCCGTGCCGTGGAACAGGCCGTGCCAGACCTGGTCCAGCGACAGCGCTTTCGCGCCGATCGCGATGCTCGCCAGGGCGACGAGCACCAGGATCACGACGGAGGCGAGGAGCCCAAGGGCCCGCACCGCCCGGCGGGTTGGGGGCGCGGGGGCGGTCTCCGCGCGCTGTTCCGGAGGACTGTCGACCAACACGAGGTTAGGTTAGCCTACCCTCGCATGCGATTTCGATCCGCGGGCTGCCGAGAAGTCAGAGCCCGAGCCGCGCCAGCGCCTTGCCTCCGTCCAGCTCGCAGGAACCGTCCCCGGCCGCCGTCCAGGCCGCCGCGCACAGCGCCCGCAGCCCGTCGAACGTCTCGCCGTCGCCCTCCAGCTCCAGCCGGTCGGGCCCGGCGGTCGCCGTCCAGCCCCCGCAGCGGAAGCCGTCACCCTCCCGGGTGATCTCCGGCTGACCGGTGAGCAGCCCGCGCAGATCGGCATCCACGTACGTCGGCCGGTGGTGCGGCGGCGCGGCGAGCAGCTGGGGGCCGTCGGTGACACCGGTCAGCACCAGCAGCGAGTCCACGCCACCGTTGAACGCGCCCTCGATGTCCGTGTCCAGCCGGTCCCCGACCACCAACGGCCGCCTCGCGCCCGTGCGCAGGATCGTCTCCCGGTGCATCGGCGGCAGCGGCTTTCCCGCCACCTGAGGCTCGGCGCCGGTCGCGATCCGTACGACCTCCACGGCCGCCCCGTTGCCCGGTGCGATGCCCCGCCCGCTGGGAATCGTCAGGTCGGTGTTGGACGCGAACCACGGCACCCCCCGCGCCACGGCGTACGACGCCTCCGCGAACCGTCCCCACGGCAGATCGGGCCCGCCGTACCCCTGCACCACCGCTGCCGGATCGTCGTCCGCCGACTCCACCGGCGTCAGGCCGCGCTCGCGCAGCGCCACCCGAAGCCCTTCACCACCGATCACCAGCACCCGCGCGCCGGCCGGCACCTGCTCGCTGATCAGCCGCGCGACCGCCTGCGCGGAGGTGATGACATCGGCCGCCCCCGTCGGTATGCCCAGCTCCGTCAGGTGCTCCGCCACCACGTCCGGCGTCCGCAGCGCGTTGTTGGTGACGTAGGCCAGATGCATCCCGCCCGCGCGCGCGTGGGCCAGCGAGTCGACGGCGTGCACGATCGCGTTCCCGCCCGCGTACACCACCCCGTCCAGATCGAGCAGCGCCGTGTCGTACGCCTCGCTCAGGGGCTGCCCACTGCCCTCGGGCCTCGTCCTGACGCCGTGGCTCATTCCGCATCGCTCCTCGTTCGACCCTGTTTCCCCCGATCATCCCCCACGCCACTGACACACGTACGATGCCGGGATGAAGACTGCAGGTCACTCGGAAGCAACGGCGCGCCGAGGCCTGGAACTCACCCCGTTCCGAGGCCTTCGCTACGACCCCGACCGGGTCGGCAGCCTGGCCTCCGTCACCTCTCCGCCGTACGACGTCGTCGTACGCCCCGACGGGGTGCACCACCTCCAGTCGGCCGACCCGCACAACATCGTCCGGCTGATCCTGCCCCAGAACGGCACTCCCAGCGCCCGCAACGAACAGGCGGCCGACACCCTGCGCCGCTGGCTCGCCGAGGGCATCCTGACCGCCGACCCCGACCCCGCCCTGTACGTGTACGAACAGCGGGACGGCAACGGCATGCTCCAGCGCGGCGTCATCGGCGCACTGCGCGTGTCGGAGCCGTCGGAGGGCGTGGTGCTGCCGCACGAGGACGTCATGCCCCCGGTGGTCGCCGACCGCGCGGCCCTGATGCGCGCCACCCGCGCCAACCTGGAGCCCCTGCTGCTCACCTACCACGGCAACGGCACGGCGGCCGAGGTGGTCGAGCGCACCGTGGAGCAGCCCCCGCTGCTGGCCACCACCACCGAGGACGGCTTCCACCACAGCCTGTGGTCGGTCACCGACCCCGCCGACGTCACCCTCATCCAGTCCGACCTGGCCAACCACCAGGCCCTCATCGCCGACGGCCACCACCGCTGGGCCACCTACCGGCGGCTGCGCGCCGAGCACCCCTCCCCCAGCGCCTGGGACCACGGCCTGGTCCTCCTGGTCGACACCGCCCGCTATCCCCTGCGCGTCCGCGCCATCCACCGCCTGCTGCACGGCCTGCCGGTCGCGGACGCACTGGCGGCCCTGGACGGACTGTTCCGGGTACGACGCCTCGACGCACCGCTGCCCGAAGCGTTGGAGGTGCTGGCGGACGCGGCCTGCTCGGGCAACGCCTTCCTGCTGGCCGGCGACGGCGCCTTCCATCTGATCGACCGCCCGGATCCGGACCTGCTGGCCCGGACGATCCCCGCGGACCGCCCGGCCGCCTGGCGCTCCCTGGACGCCACCGTCCTGCACGCCACGCTCCTCGACCACGTCTGGCACATCCCCGAGGACTCCCCGGCCCACATCGCCTATATCCACGACACCGCGGCCACGGTCGCGAAGGCGGAGCGCGACGGCGGTACGGCCGTCCTGTTGCATCCGGTCCGCGAGGAGGTCGTACGCGATCTGGCCCGTCAGGGCGTGACGATGCCCCGCAAGTCGACGTCGTTCGGCCCGAAGCCGGCCTCGGGGCTGGTGCTGCGGGCGCTGGAGATCTGAGCCCGGCCCGAGCCCGGGCATGCGAAAGGGCGGGACCGATGGGGTCCCGCCCTTTGTCACGTGGTCACCGTCATGGTCACCATGCCCCGGTCACCGGCTCGCGTCAGTCCTTGTCTTCCTGCGCGGGCGCGTCCGTGGAGTCGGCGCTCTCTTCGCGCTCGGTCTCGGTCTCGGCGTCGGTCTCGGCGTCGGTCTCGGCGTCGGTCTCGGCGTCGGTCTCGGTCACGCCCTCGGTCTCGTCCAGGGCGTCGACGAACTCCACGCCGTCCAGCTCGGCGAGCCGGTCGGAGGCGTCCGTGCTGCCGTCCCGGTCCGCCTCGACGGCCTTGGCGAACCACTCACGCGCCTCGCTCTCCCGACCGGCGGCCAGCAGGGCGTCGGCGTAGGCGTAGCGCAGGCGCGCGGTCCACGGCTGGACGGAGTTGGAGGCCAGCTCGGGGCTCTGCAGCGTCACGATGGCCGCGTCCAGCTGCCCCATGTCACGCCGGGCACCGGCCGCGACGAGCCGCATCTCGACCTGCCCGGCCTTGTCCAGCTTGTGCACTTCGGGAGCGCCGGCCATGTCCAGCGCCTTCTCCGGCCGCCCGAGTCCACGCTCGCAGTCGGCCATCACCGGCCACAGGTCCACGGTGCCGCTCATGCGCCGCGCGGCCCGGAACTCGGCGAGGGCCTCGCTGTACTTCTGGCTGGCGTACGCGGCGAACCCGGCGGCCTCGCGTACGGCAGCCACACGGGACGCCAGGCGCAGGGCCACCCTGGAGTAGCCGTACGCGCCCTCGGGGTCCTCGTCGATGAGCCGGGCGACCATCACCAGGTTCTTGGCAACGTCCTCCGCGAGCGTCTTGGGCAGGCTCTGCAGCTCCTGCCGTACGTCCTTGTCGATCTCGTCGCCGGTGACGTCCTCCGGGATCGGCAGCCGCTTGATCGGCTCACGGTCCCGGTCACGATCACGGTCCCGGTCACGCTCGTCGCGGAAGCGGCCACCACCACGCCGATCGTCCCGGCCACGGAAGCCACCGCCCGGGCGTCCGCCGCGGTCGTCGCGCCGGTCGTCACGGCGGAAGTCGGGACGCTCGCCGCCACGGCGGAACCCGGGACGGTCACCCTCACGGCGGTCGTCCCGGCGGTCGTCACGGCGGTCATCGCGGCCACGGAAACCACCGCGGTCACCGCGGAAGTCACCTCGGTTGTCATCCCGACGGAAGCCGCCACGCTCACCGCGGTCGCCACGCTCGCCGCCGCGACGGTCGTCACGCCGGTCGTCACGGCGGTCGTCCCTGCGGAAGTCGGGGCGCTCGCCGCCGCGCCGGTCGTCACGCCGGTCATCGCGCCGGTCGTCCCTGCGGAAGTCGGGGCGCTCGCCGCCACGGCGGTCGTCACGCCGGTCATCACGGCGGTCGTCCCTGCGGAAGTCGGGGCGCTCGCCGCCACGGCGGTCGTCACGCCGGTCATCACGGCGGTCGTCCCTGCGGAAGTCGGGGCGCTCGCCGCCGCGACGGTCGTCACGCCGGTCATCGCGCCGGTCGTCACGACGGAAGTCGGAGCGCTCGCCGCCACGGCGGAACCCGGGACGGTCACCCTCACGGCGGTCATCCCGGCGGTCATCGCGGCCACGGAAACCACCGCGGTCACCGCGGAAGTCACCTCGGTTGTCATCCCGACGGAAGCCGCCACGCTCACCGCGGTCGTCGCGCCGGCCGTAGCTGCCACGGTCGTCACGGCCCCGGAAACCACCCCGGTCGCCGCGCTCGCCGCGGTCGCGGTCGTCACGACGGGCGAAACCGCCACGGTCGCCGCCGCGCTCGTCGTCGCGACGGAATCCACGGCGGTCGTCGTCGCGCCGCTCGCCCCGCTCACCACGGGAATCGCGGTCGTCACGGCGGAAGGAGGGTCGGTCGTCACGGCGGAAGCCACGGTCACCACGGTCACTGCGGTCGTCGCGCCGGCCGTAGCTGCCACGGTCGTCACGGCCCCGGAAACCACCGCGGTCGCCGCGCTCGCCGCGGTCGCGGTCGTCACGACGGCCGTAGCCCCCACGGTCGCCTCCGCGGCTGCCGCCGCGGTCGTTCCCACGGTCGCTGCCACGGCCCGGGCCGCCGCGGTAGCCGCCACGGTCACCGCGGTCACCACTGTCCCGTCGCCGCTGGTCGCGCTCCGGTCGGTCCTCGGGCGAGTTGGTGGACATGGGTGACTCCTGTCTTCGGTACCACAAGCATTGTAAAAACAAAAGGACCCCTGGTCCCAGCTGAACGCTGGGACCAGGGGTCCTCCAAAGATTGTTCGGCGGCGTCCTACTCTCCCACAGGGTCCCCCCTGCAGTACCATCGGCGCTGTGAGGCTTAGCTTCCGGGTTCGGAATGTAACCGGGCGTTTCCCTCACGCTATGACCACCGAAACCCTAATGGTTTCGAGCGAACAAGCACACTCTTCAATTGTGTGTTCAGCTCTTAGCCGGCAACGGTTCGTTGCCTCAGAACATACACAGTGGACGCGAGCATCAAT
>NZ_KQ948043.1 GCF_001513965.1 Streptomyces cellostaticus
CTGGGCGCCGGTGTCCTTGGGGCCGGTCATGCCAATACGCTGAGGATCTTCTCCCCGCTCAGCCCGCATCGCCCGCACCCTCTTCCTGGACCGGCTGTGGTCGATCAAGCGCATGCCGAAGAGCGGGAGGCTGCTGACGCGCTGAACCACACGGTGATCGGCGACGCGATCGTGGCTACTGGGATCTCCGCTCGTGTCGAGGTACGCATCCGGCAGGCCTGCTCAGTCACCCGCGTCCACCAGGCTCCTACGAGTTGGGCAGAGCCAGTGAAATGACGCTTCCGACGTCGGCAATGAAGGTGAGGGCCCGCAGCGCAGGCGGGTCCTGTGCCGGCTCCAGTGCGCTGAAGTCGCCGTAGCCGATCCGAACGCGCCTGACTACCGCATCACGGATCTGTGCCTCTTCGGCCCGCGTCCTCAACGCTGATGTCGGCAGGCTGTTCACGACGTTGCGGATCGTGGCGGCGTCCGGAGCCGGCGGGAGTGCTGTCTGAAAGGCGAACGGGTAGGGATAGCGCCGGAGTAGGAGTTTCCGAACCGCCTCGGTCATCTGCTTGACCGCATGCTCGTTCAGCACCATCCGTGGGGCTGCGTTCGCTGCCGTCTGCGCGTACCCCTGGGCGTTCGACAAGCGGAGCCCAGCTGACGGCTCGTCCCCAGCGATCAACGACACGGCTGCGGTGGTAAGGCAGAGGTCCGCTGCCAGCCAGTTGTTCTGTAGCTGGACGGCTTGAGGCCAGGCCTGCTCAAGCATGGGGAGAACGGTGCGCATCTTGATCCGAAGTGTCTTCCCCTCGAGCCGGAGATCGTAGGCCTCTTGCAGGAGGCGCCCGATGTTCTGCGTGTGATCTCGGAGGGCTTGCTCTCGGTGGTACTGGAAGGCATGAGCGACCTCCCAGTGCACGAGTGACCGAGTCACACCGCTGATCACTTCTGTCCGAGACGGTTTACGGTTTGGAAGGGAACGTGCGCTCTTGTACAGAGAGACTAATTTCGTCCCCCATGCGGACGCCGTGACGAGAATCTCGCTGAAAGGCATGACCTGAGTCTGAATATGCTCAGATGTCGTGTCTAGATGCGTATGCAAGATCTTCAGCGCTCATGAGAAGTGATGCACGAACCACTGGGGGCAAGAGGTGGTCCAAGTGGCACCGCAGGCAGGGGAACCCCAAGTCGTGCTGGCGGGCTGTCTCGACGGACTCGGGCGGAGCCCGAAGATGCTCGCTCGCAAGCTCAACAGGGTGTTCGGAGCGGGGGCGGTGGCCGAGTCGGCGCCGTACCACTGGCGGGACGGCGGTCTCTGCCGCGCTCGCCCTGATCCCTGTCTCTACAGGCAGAGCTGCGACGGGTTGCCGCCCAGGGGCTTGGAAGGTGCTTGTTGGTTTCGAGCCCTGCCCGCCTCTGGCCTGCGGTTGGCAGCGCTGTGATCGATCGGCCTGGGCGGCTTCGACGCGCATTCGGCAGAGGTCAGTGTGTTCTGGGGCGGCGGAGCGCCGGTATGTGGGGCGCTGTGCCGGCACCGCTGATGCGGACACGGCAGCCCGAATCTAGACTGGCGAAGACGTAGAAATTCCAGAATTGGGAGATATGCGCCATGGCTAAGCGAGGGAACAAGCGACGCGGCCGTAAGAAGAAGAAGGCCAATCACGGCAAGCGTCCCAACGCCTGAGTCAACGGAGTAGACGGCCGAGGGGTGCCATGTTCTGACCGCCCGGGAGGGAACTCGCGAGCGTTGCCCCTTCATGGCAGTCGGCTGCTGATCGAGCGTGTCCGCTCCGGCCGTCCGGTCGCTCATGTTCGCTGCCGAGATGGGCATCTCGCGAGACACGGCCCCGTCCTGGGCCTGCCCGCCTCAACGGTGCACCGAGTTCTTGTCCGTCACAGCCTGAACTGACTTGCCCACCTGGACCGCTCCACCGGCCGGCCGATCCGTCGCTACGAACGCGACAGGCCCGGCGATCTGGTCCACGTGGACGTCCAGGAAGCTCGGTGGCATCCCCGACGGTGGCGGCCGCAAGGTGCTGGGCCGCCAGGTCGGCCGCACCACCCGCGACAGCATGGGCTTCGACTGCGTCCACTCTGCCGTCGACGACCACAGCCGCCTCGCCTGGAGCGAGATTCACCCGCGACGCCCTGAATCCGCTCGCAGCGGCCCTGCGCTCCAGGGCGTCAGGGCTGCCCGAGGACCGCATGTGGGAGGCGGATCCGGTCGAAGTGGCGCTGTCCGTGCTGGCTGCTTGGAAGGTGGTGGACGCGGAGGTCAAGCAGTTGACGGCCATCGCAGCGGGAACCGCCGGGTCCTATGGCGCCAGCTGTGAACAGATGGGCGCGGCCTGGGGCATCACCCGTCAGGGCGCCCGCAAGAAATGGCCCGACGCCGTCAGCCGCCCGGCAGCTACAGCGGCGCAGCCGAACGCTGCACTCGAACTGTGTGGTGGAACGGCCGAATTGATTCAGCAACCTTCGTCCGGCGGTTGGAGGTGGGCCGGCAAGGCGGCCGACGGAATGCGCGGCGCGGCCGATGCCGACACGGGGTATGCGACCAAGGAAGAGGCCGCGGCCCATGCGGGGGCCTTCCTGATGGCGCATGCCCATGTCCAGCCCTAAGGGCAGCGCCGGGCCCAGATGAGGATCGCTATCAGGCGGAGCGCGCCCGGCAGGCGATGACGAGCTTGTCGCCTCGCATGGCCAAGCCGAGCCACCGCTTGAAGCGGCTGATGCATCGCTGGACGGCGTTGCGCTGCTCGTGCGCCTCGGCATCGAAGCCAGGTGGGCGTCCGCCGTAGCGGCTGCGCCGTCGGCGGTGCGCGGCCTGGTCGGAGGGTGGGGGGAATGACGGCGATGGTCGGCACTGACCACGGCGCCGCCGCGTTCGCCGTTGCCCCTATTCGTCGCCGGTGACAGGCCCGCGCCCGGCAGGACCACCCGCGCGCCACCCGTCTGCTGATCACCGCCGACGCGGGCGACTCCGACGGTTACCGCACCTGCGCCCGGAAGCCCCAACTCGCCGCTCCGGCCGCCGGGACGAGCCTGGGCGTCGCGGTCTGTCACCCGCCGCCGGGCACATCGACAGGCAACAAGGTCTGCAAAATCGGAGCCCATGACCTGCTCGCCCGGCCCCTCCCGGCCGAGTGCTCGGGGCGAGGCCGACGAAGCCGGTGTGGCAGCACAGGCAGCAGTCGATTCCGCTGCGGGCGTCCACCGCGGTCCTCGTGCCGGAGTTATACGTCGGTTGTGTCACAGCCGTCGATGGAGGGCTGTGACACGAGTGACGAACCACCGAGAAGCGCCCCTCATAGCTTCTGTTGCGCCAAGCGATGACCAACGGCATCAAAGGAGCCAGAAGCATGAACCCCACCACCGCCGCCCGCACCTTCCGTAAGAACGCTGCCATCGCAGCCGGTCTCGCCGGAGCCGCCGTGCTCGGGCTGTTCGCCACCGCGCAGGCGGCGGACGCGGGCGAGGCGAGCCATGCCGCGAAGGCGGCACACTCCGCCACCGCCCCGTACGTCATCAACCACTACGGCGAGAAGTACGCCGACACCGGCCACGCCGAGCGCCGCTCCAAGGTCCTGGTGCTCTCCGAGTTCACCAGCATCCACCAGGTCAGCTGGAAGCAGTGGGGTGCCAAGAAGGCCGTCGGCACCGGCAAGGTCACCGGCAATTGGTGCCTGGACACCTGCCTCGACAAGCCGCTCAAGGCGACCATCAGCCTCTCCGACCCCAAGACCGTGGGCGGCAAGAAGGTGTACTCCGCCTTCACGCTCAAGCTGTCCGGGCACCCGGGGACGTACGATGCCGAGGACCTCCAGGGCAAGCGCCCGCTCGCCACCAGCTGAGCCCCGGCGGCATCCGCCGGCGCACGCGAAGGATCCCGATGGACAAGTCCACGGCCGTGGCCACTGCCTGCGCAGTGGCGTTGATGCTGGCCGTGGGCACCACCGGGTGCGGCGGACCGGAGCGGCCACAGGTCCAGGGCCCTGCCCCGACCCGGAGCCCGGCCGCCGGCCCGGTCTACGTGTCCGACGACATGGGGCACCCGCTGAGCAGCCCTGCCACCTTCGGCCTGACCGAGTTCACCTCGCTCTCCCACCTGAAGTGGCGGGACTGGGGGCAGCCGAAGGCCATGGCCACCGGAGAGGTGAGCGGCGGATGGTGCAGTCCTGAATGCGACAAATCCGGCTATCCGGCTACCGTCGAGCTGACCCGCCTGCAGCGCCAGGAGAACGTCTCCTACTACACCCGGGCCACCGTACGGTCCTCGCACCTCCCGGACCCGGACAAGACGGGTGAAGACCTGCGCAATGTGCATCTGATCGTCCCCGAACCCTAGAGCAGGAGGCCGCAAGCAATGACCGAGGTGCTGCTCGTCGAGGACGATGCGCTGCTGCGTGAGGCGACTCAGCTGTCGCTGGAGCGCTACGGCTACCAGGTGCGCACCGCCTCCGACGGGCTCGTCGGCTTGGCACAGTTCAAGGACCGGGCGCCTGATGTCGCCGTGCTGGACGTGATGCTGCCGCACCTCGACGGGGTCAGTCTGGTGCGGCGGATTCGGGAGATCAGCCGGGTACCGGTGCTGATGATCTCCGCCCGGACCGACCCGGTGGACGTCGTCCTCGGGCTGGAGGCAGGGGCCGACGACTACCTCACCAAGCCGTACGACGTGCCGGTGCTCGTCGCCCGCATCCGTTCGGCGCTGCGCCGGGCCGCCGACTACGCCGACACCGGGGCGCAGGACGCGGAGGAGACCCTGCTGCGGTTCGGCGACCTCACGGTGGACACGGCCTCCATGGAGATTCACCGGGACGGCCGGCTGCTCGACCTCACGCCCACCGAGCGCAAGATGCTGCTGGAGTTCGCGGCCGAGCCCGGTGTGGTGCTGTCCCGGACCGCCCTGCTGGAGCGGGTGTGGGACTACGCGTGGGGCGGCGACAGCCGGGTCGTCGATGTCCATGTGCAGCGGCTGCGCGCCAAGATCGGCCGCGACCGGATCGAGACCGTCCGCGGCTTCGGCTACAAGCTGGTGCCCACACGGCCGCCCGGGAGCCCCTGACAGCCATGGGACTGCGTACGAAGACAGCCCTGGTCATCGCCGGGATCGCCGCGATCGTCGCCGCGCTCATCGGGCTCCTGGTGCACCATCGCACCGCCGACCAGCAGCACAGGGACGCGGCACACGCGGCCGACGCCCAGCTCGTCCAGGCCCTTCAGGACCGTATCGCCGGCGTCGACAGCGGCGCGCTCGTCAACCCGCCGGACCTGCCGGCCGCCCTGCGCGCCACCGTCATCCACCGGCTGGTGCGGGCCACCTACCTCCAGGACCCCGGGGATCCCAAGGGGCCGGTGATGTGGGCGGCGGCCCGCAGCGGCGACGACATCCTCGCCGTACGGCGCTCCTACGCACCGCAGGCCGAGGCCCTGCAGAGACTGGACCAGGAACTGCTCGGCTCGGGTGCGGCCGCCGTCGCGCTGGGCTGCGGGCTGGGCATCGCCGTGGCGGCCGCCGCGGGGCGGCGCATCGGCGCATCGGCGCGGACCGCGCAACGGATCTCGGGCGGCGATCTGACGGCGCGTGTCACGCCCAAGGGGAAGGACGAGATCGCCCGACTGGGGGAGGCGGTCAACACGATGGCCGATGCCCTCAGCGCCCGGCTGGAGGCCGAACGGCGGGTCACGGCCGACATCGCACACGAACTGCGCACGCCCGTGGCCGGCCTGGTCACGGCCGTGGACCTGCTGCCGCCCGGCCGGCCGGCCGAGCTGGTCCGCGGCGGTGTGGACCAACTGCGCCGACTGGTCGAGGACGTGCTGGAGGTGGCGCGGCTGGACGTGCCGGGTGTCGAGCGGGCCCAGCGCGAGGAGGTGCGGCTGGGCGAGCTGACCCGCCGGGCTGCGGCCGCCACGGGCCGGGAGGTCGAGGTACGGGTGCGCAGGGACGAGGTGGTGCAGACCGACCCGCGCCGGGTCGAGCGGATCCTGGCCAACCTGGTCACCAACGCCTGTCGGCACGGCGCCCCGCCGGTGGTGCTGGAGGTCGACGGCACCGCCGTACACGTATCGGACCATGGCCCTGGCTTCCCCGCCGACCTCCTGGCCGAGGGCCCGCAACGCTTCCGCACGGGTGCGCGGGAGCGGGGCACGGGGATCGGCCTGGGCCTGACGATCGTCATGGGCCAGGCCCAGGTGCTGGGCGCCGAGGTGACGTACGAGAACCCGCCGGAAGGCGGCGCCCGGGCGACCCTGGACCTGGCACCCCGCCGGGACCGCCCCGCCTAGGCCGTCGAGGTTGCAGCGCAGTCCGCATCTCGTCATCGGAGACGTCCTGCGGGCGCCCGGCCCTCTGCTCACGCGCGCGCCGCGCGGACGGACCTGAGCGCGCGACGTCCGGGCGGGCTGTCTGCGCAGGCGCGATACGCGGATCCGTACGCGCCTGTCATGAAGACCGGCAGGGCGCAGGAGCCCCACCAGCCTCGTTCTCTGCCCGCCCGCGACCGTCCGCTACGTTGACGACGTGGGCCCGCCACGGACGCCGACCATCTCGCCGGGCCGTCAGCTCTGGTGCGCCGTACCGCTCTCGGCCTTGACCGACGTGACGACCTGTGCGGCCAGCTTCTTCGCGCTCGCGGCGCCGTTGTCGCCGCCGTCCGTGGACAGCACGCTGACGACGGCGGTGCCCACGCGGGCGGCAATCAGGGTGGTGCCGTTTTCCCAGGAACTGTCGGTGAGCGTGATCGCGTACGCCTCGTCTCCCAGGCCGGTGGTCGAGGCGCCGGTGACCGTCACCTTGCTGTTGGTGTCGGGGTCCGGGTAGCTCCGGCATGCGGCGACGACCTTCGCCAGACCCTTCATCACGTCCGCCGACGCCGAGCCACGGTAGACGTCGATCTCCTGATCGAGCTCCGCTGACGCGCTCTTGTTGATGTGCGAGTTCTGCGCGAACGACACCCCGTCGATCCCGGTCAGCCCGATCCAGCTCGTGGCGTCGAGGTCGGCGCAATGCGGCTTGGCGGCGCTCTTGGTGGCCGGGGTCTGGTAGGAGTCGCCGGTGTCCCGGCTGAGACTGGCATCGAGGGCGAGCCCGGACGGGAAGTACGACTCGGGCGCCAGAGCCTTCTTCAGCTGCGTACCGGTGAGCAGGCCGGCGTTGGGGTCCTTGGCTTTGGCCGGCTCGGCGGATGCCGACTTGTCGGCGGAGGAGTCGGTGGAACCGGAGGAGCAGGCGGCCAGGGCAAGCGGGAGTGCTGCCACGGCGAGCACCTTCAGGGCACGGGAGGGGAGATGCATCGGAGTCCTTGAGTGAAAGAAGTTGTACAGTACGCCGCGCCGGGTGGGGGCCGGCCCGGCGGAAGCAGCCGCTTCCTGGTCGGGCGAGGCGCGACACCGGCGCTGGCCCGCGCACCCGCCGGACGGCGGACGCGCGGACCTCGCGCTCGGGGAGCGAACGGCAGATGTCAGGCGGCGGTGCCGGAACCCGTGGCCTTGCGGCGGCGCACCACGAACACCGCGCCCGCGCCGAGCGCCACGGCGGCGCCGCCCGCCAGCGCGATCACCGGCAGTGCGGAGCTGGAGCCGGTCTGGGCGAGGTGGCCCTGCGGTTCGATCTTCGTGTTGCCGGCCGGCTGCTTCGGCAGCGGCTTCTTGCCGCCCTGCGGCTTGGCGTCGCCGGAGTTGCCAGGGGTCGTGCCGGCCTTGAGGATGTCGAACTCGTAGTAGCTGTCGTCGCCGGAGAAGACGCAGTTGCCCTTGTCGTCGGCGTACATGCCGATGCTGATGGCGTAACCGAGGCCGGCCGGGGCGGTCTTGTCCACGGCCAGGCGCAGGTCGATGGAGAAGGACTCGTGGGCCTTGACGTCGGTGTAGCCGAGGTACCCGGCGCCGTCGTCGTTCTCGTCCAGGGAGATGCCGACCCACTTGCCGGAGGACGGGTCCTGGTACTGCACGGTGAGGTGGCTGGTGTCGATGAAGTAGTCGTTCTCGTTCATCTGGGCTGTGAACACACCGAGGTCGACGCGCTGGTAGGCGCGGTCACCGGTGTTGTTCACGTTCAGCTTGAAGCTGTGGAAGCCGCTGCCCGCCACGACCTTCGAGGGCAGACCGGAGAGGCTGGTGTGCAGGTTCTTGTCGCTCTTGGGGTTGTCGCTGTCGCACTCGACCGGGCCCGCCGACTGGGAGGCGGACGCCGTAGGAGTGGCGGACACCGTGGTCGACACGGGGGCGCTGGACGAGGCGGACTCGGCGGCGGCAGGCACGTTTTCGTCGGCCGCCGGTGTGGTGTCGACGGCCTCCGGCGTCGTCTCGTCCGCGGCCGGGATGGTGTCCTCGGCGGCCGGCGTCGTGTCGTCGGTGACGGCAGTGGACTGGTCGTCGATGGGAGCCGTTTCGCTGACGGTGGGCGACGGGCTGTCGTCGTCCGTCGCGTAGGCGGCCGGGGCCGCCAGCAGGACGGCCGGAGCCATGGCAGCCGTCGAGGCGGCGAGAGCCAGGGAGCGGCGAAGCTTCATGCGAACCTCAGGGCGGGAGTGAGCGGCGTATACGCAATGACGACCCTGAGTGGCGGAAAACGGTTGTCTGGAAATCGTAGATTTCTTGCATGACCTGCATCACACCCCCCCTTCTTCGGTGGGGGGAGCCAGCCAACGCTGCCCGCTCGCAGGCGGACGGTTCCCTGGGCCGGACTCCCCGATGGTTCGCTCATCGATGACCTTTTCGACCAGAACCGGCCAGAGTGGGAAGGCCCTCTGGATGCCGGCCGCTCAGCAGTCCGTCAACGATGCCGGTGACGAAGCGGCCGGCCGCGCGCCACAGCGTGAATTCGGGGCGGGACGGCAGCTGCGGTACTGCTGACGAACCGAGGAAGGCGCAAGGGGCGAGAACGGGCAGCTGCTTTGGGCCCATGGGTACGCGGGTCGCGGGCTTGTGCCACACCGCCTGGGGCGCTCGGCCGAACGGGGCCGCTCAACGGAGCCGAATACGAAGCGACGCGGCATGCGGGAGGCGGAAGCCGGTCGCCGGTCCCATCATCTCGGAGTATGGCGGTGGTTCCCCCGCGGGGCTGATCACGTCGCCCAGGCCTCGTGCCATGTGGCCATCCGAGACAGCCACACAGGCTGATGGAACGTGCTGCGGAGCGCGTGACGATGGGGCGCATGAGCATGCAGTCGACCCCGTCCCCTGTTGTCATCCCCGCAGCGCCAGCCCCTCGTTGGGCGGTCTTGGCCGCGCATCTGACCACCCTGGTGGTCTTGCCGAGCAGTCTGTGGCGCATCGTCCTGGTGCTCGGATACCCGGCTGGTTACAGCGACGCGGGCTTCACCGGCTTCGAGACGATGGGGGCGAAGGTGTGGATGCTGACACTCAGCATGCTCTGCGAGCTGGGTGCCTTCCTGACGATTGGTCTGGTACGGCCCTGGGGCGAGGTCGTGCCGCGCTGGATACCGCTGATCGGCGGGCGAAGAGTCCGTCCTATGGCTGCGGTCGTCCCCGCCGCCTCCGGGGCAGTCGCGCTGACCCTGCTCTGGGCCAATGTTCCGTGGTGGTGGACATACCCGCACGCCGACATGACGCGCATCGGGAACCTGATCGTCGGCACTCTCTACCAGCCGTTGGTCCTCTGGGGCCCGCTGCTTGCTGCCGTCACCCTCTCCTACTACCGCCGCCACCGTTCCCCACGTCGCCAGTGAGTGCCTGGCCTGCCTTGTGGCGTGCGACTGGATTCGGTGACAAGCGGGCTGGCGGTCGCGGCGCGAGTCGGCCGAGGCTCGGCGGGGGCATCGCCGCCACCTCTGCCCCTGACCGGCCTTGATCAACGTATGGAATCAGCTGCTCTGGCGGCCCGCTCGATCATCGCGCACCCGGCTTCCCAGCCATCGCTGTCGTGCCCGTGCATTCACCGACAGCGGTGTCAGCTACGGCTGCGCCGAGTCGCCGGCGACCTGCTTCCAGCCGGCGCTACACCGCACGAGGAAGGGCCGTCTCCAGCGGGGGCGGCCCTTCGTGCTGCCCGCATCCCAGCCGGCTCACAGGACATCACGGCGGCAGGCCATCCGCCGTGCGGAGTCGGCACGCGCGCTTCCGGATGAGGCTGCTGAGCAGACATTGCAGTGAAACCCGTTCGACCTGGTTGCCTGCTTGAAGAGATCCTTGGGCATGGAATTCTTCTGCTACCACCGCGACCGGCCCGGCTCTCTGCCGCTGCGCGACGAACTGCTGGAAGAGCATTGGTCGTATATGGACCGGTACGCGAAGGAGATGATCGCCCGGGGCCCGACCCTCGCCGACGACGGCGACACCCCCACCGGCAGCGTGCACATCCTCGACCTGCCCGATCCCGCCGCGGCCCGCACGTTCGCCTTCGACGAGCCGAACTACCAGGCCGGTGTCTACCGGGACGTGCTGCTGCGACGGTGGCGCAACACGCTGGGGCGCACCATGTGGGACTTCCCCGGCGGCCGGACCGGCGGCAACCGGTACCTGGTGCTCGGCGTCGGCACGGGGCAGGCCGCCGATCTCGAGGTGCCGCCGGACCGGGGCGAGTTGATCGCCTACGGGCCGCTTCTGTCCGACGACGGCGCCACCTGGCTGGGCACGGCGGTGTTGGTCCGAGCGCCGGACCCGGACACGGCACGCGCCATCCTGACGCCGGACCGGTACGCCGACATCGAGGTGCACAACTGGCAGTTCGGCGGGCGCCCGTCCTGACCGAGGATGACCCTACCCGCCGCACGCAGCCGATCCACCGACTGAAGATGCGTGATCCAATGGGTCCCGGGCGACAAGGGAGTACAGGGTTCATGGGTGGATTGATCGGGGCGGGCGTTCCGCTGCTGCTCGGGACGGTGTTCATGGCTGTCGGCCTCATCATCCGGCGCCGGACACGGAGGCTGCGGCAGGAGGGAGCAAAGGCCCGCGGGACGGTCGTCCGGCTGATGACCCGGCGCGACATGGATACGAACAGCACGATGTACAGCCCGGTGGTCCAGTGGGTGACCGGCGACGGCCGGACGGTCGAGACCGCGTCCCCGATCGCCAGTAGCACGGTCGGCGACCTCCGCCCGGGCGCGGCCGTGACTGTGTTCTACGACCCGGACAACCCGAAACGGATGCTCATCGACGGCTACCACGGCGGTGCGCTGGTTGTCGTCTTCTGCGCTGTGGGGGCCGTGGCTCTGGTGGCCGGCCTCCTCGTCGTCTGGTTCCTCGTCACCTGACGGGCGGCGGCACCGGGTGCGCACATGCCGACTCCTCCCGACCGTCCCTTTCGACGCCTTCGCAGCGTTGTCCGGACGGCCAGTACTCCAGCATGTCCACGACGGCGGAGACGATGGCGCCGACCGTGACGCGGCTTTCGCCGTTCGCGTCGAGGCGGGGGTGTCGCGGGCTTCGGCGCGCCAGGCGCCGGTGCGCTCACCCGGGACGAGATACACCGGCGGCGGGCTGACATACGTCCACGCCACCGGGGTGTCTGGTAAAGGTCGGTGAGGCGGCGTCGGCTGTGCGGGGCGCCGGGCATCGGCGACGGCCCGCTGGAGCCCCTCAGACATCGCCCGGTCGATGCGGCTGAGCCGCGCCCGCTCGACACGCTGAGGCAGTCAGAGCGGGCCGGGCCAACGCGGCGCTACACCGCCTGGACGCTGGTCATGACCCCGCCGATCTTTGTCGGTGGGATGGGGGTCGTCGGCGGCTGGACCATCGCGCGTACGCTCCCGACCACGGCACCGGTCGCCGAGCGAGCATCGTCAATCATCACGGGGAGCTACGTGCCATCTTTCGTCTACCAGATCACCAAGTACGACCCTGCCGATCGCGACGAGCATGGCAACTACACAGGCGTTGAGGACTCGACCAGCGACCACGGGCCAGTGGAGTCCGCCTACTTGGAGGCTGTCGCCGCCTTCGCCGCGGCCACAGGCATCGACCACCTGGCCGTTCGCGAGCCGCAGATCGCCGGCTTTGCCCATTTCGGCCTGGAGCCGGCGATCGAGGGCCACGGTCTGGACGGTCTCTTCCCACCCGACCTCACAGGCTTCTACGACGGCGCAGAGGTTTCCCTCTCCGTCGGCCTGGAGCTGGTTCGGGCCATGCTCCGCGACAACGGCGCCTGGTGCCGTCTGGAAGTCGAGGACGCGTTCTCCGTGCACGTCGGGTGGGACCAGTACGTCTATGTCAGTAGCTGCAAGCCCTGCGAGAGCGCTCTTGCACGCACCCGGGCACTCGGACTCTTCCCGGAGCGCTTGCAGGCCTCGCCCTACGATGCGGGCTTCGATGAGGTCGGCGCTCAACGACCTGCCGACGAAGACTTCTGGGCCCGTCTGCGCTGGTCCCTCGCCATGCGGCAAGCAGCCATATTGGAGGAGGGGTACGTCGACAACGCCTCCCGCTGGCACCGCCTCACGGAGAACACTCTCGAAACGGTACGCACCAGGCTCACCCCTCGTGCCAAGCTGACCGTATGGCCGGACCTGTCCGACGACGTCGATGCAGTTCTCGCCACGCTCCCCGACGAAGGCCCTGTGGAGTTCGTCTGGGAAGACGGGGCCGGGGCGATCACCAGCACGATCGCCCACGAGACCGAGTACCAGGCGCTGGCGGCACAGGTGGCGGGTGCTCGGGCCGCTGCTGCTCTGCCCCTGGACGTCGAGGCACGTCACCCTTTGTTCACCGCTGTCGTGCCCGACAGTGACGGCGTTCTGCGGGCCAGGTGGAGGACGGAACAGACCCCCAGCGACCGGCACTGGGCCCTTCTGAAGACCCTCCGTCGCGGACAGATCGTCACCGGCATGGTCACGGAGATTGCCAGCTCCGGTGTGACGTTCGTGAACATCGGCGGCTTCACCGCAATGATCAATATTCCAGAGCTGTCCTGGAGGCGCATCGATCACCCGTCCGACATCGTGACCGTCGGGCAGGAGATCTCCGCCGAGATCCTCGACGTCGACTTGGTGAGAGAGCGTGTGCCGCTCTCTTTGAAGGCCTTGCAGAAGGACCCGATGCAGCAGCTCGTGCAGCAGGTCGGCCGGATTGTGACCGGTGTCGTGACCGAGCTTGTGCCGTTCGGCGCCTTCGTCCGTATCGAAGACAGAGACGAAGGCCTCGAAGGACTCGTACACATCACCGAGTTGTCCGAGGAACCCGTTGCCGACCCCGGCGACGTGATCCAGGTCGGTGACCCCCTCCTCGTGAAGATCCTCGACGTCGACCCCACCCGACGCCGCATCGCGCTCTCCCACCTGCAGGCTCTCGCGCACGGAGGACCTTGACCAGCCGGGAACACGTCCTTATGGGACCGTTGCGGCACGAGCGAGTCCGTTGCGGCCCAGAACCGCCTGTCGGACTGGTGCGACTCATGCCTCGGGCGGCCCGTGCACCTGGCTGACAACCTGTTCGTCCTCGCCGCCGCCCCACACTGAGACCACCATCATGGTCAGGTCCAGCGCCGGGCGGCGGTGGCGGACTTCGGCCGACAAAGGCATATTGCCTGACGCGGCACCAGCCCTGACCTTCTTCGTGCTGCTACATCGGCCATCCCGCCAACCGCTGCTGGGCCAGGGGGCTGTACGAGGGAGTCTCGTGCGCCTTGCACCCCTGTGTGGGCCGCGGACGGGCCTCGAGAAGCTGCATGTCGCCGATGTAGATCGGCGTAGTGCACTGGTCAGGTCCGGTGTTGGGAGCGGGGGCGGCTTGGGCGACGCCGGTGGCCAGCAGCAGGCCTGCCAGTACGGCTGTGGTGATGGCGGTGGCGGTTCGTGACATGATCATCCTTTCGTGCGGGACCGGCCTTCAGCCGCTCCGCCAGGATCATGGCGGCCTGGTGCGCCGCCATAGGTACCCTCGCCGTGCCGGCCGCGAAGATCACCCGAAAGTCATGCGGCCCGGCGGTGGTAGGGCGAACTCACCGTCCGAGACCGGGTCCTCGCTCAGCTCGGAGGCCGGATGCCTGAAGTCACCGGCCGCCCACGGTGACGATGACGGTAATCATGGCGGCGAACACCCCAGCTCCGGTGAGAGCGACGGTCAGCGGCTGGCTCAGGGCCGGTCGGCGGTGGACGGCGTACGCGAGTGCGCTGACGAGCATCAGGCCGACCAGACCGAGGAGCAGGACGACCAGCAGGGCGAGCGTGGACACGGACGGTTCCCCCCTTGGGGTTCGGGCACGCAGCGAACTGCCTGCGGAAGCAGATGATCACCCGACGCCCTTGTGTCTCGTGCGGAGAGGCCCGGGCAGGTGGCGTCAGGCTGAACGGCGGTGCGGCTGGCGCCGCGACCGCGTCATGCATCCAGCAGAGCTCGCCAGGCCCGGGGAAACCTAGTGATCCGTACGGCATCGCATGCCCTCGGACACAGCCGGTACGGAGCCGTACGACGCCGCACGGATCTCGAACGGCGCTGACGTTCAGGAACGTTCAGCGTAGTTCGTGGACGTTCAGCACCCCCCTGCTTACCGTTGGTTCGGTGACAGACAGGGGGGTGCCGGTGAATCAGGAGAAGCCCGAGGTCGACACGGAGGACGCGGAGGCCATTGCCGCGTACGACGCGGCGCTGCGTGACTTCACCATCGAGTTGAACCGGCTGCACATCGCCTTCGGTGCGCCGTCCTACGCGGTGATCGCCAAGGCGTCGTTACGGCCCAAGCTGACCAAGGCAGGCCTCAATGAGGCGTTGTCCGGGAAGCGGTTGCCCTCGGTGGACTCGCTGCTGGAGTTCGTCCGTGTGGTGAGTGGCCCGCTGCCTCCGCCTGCTGACGCCCCGGCTCCGCGCTGTCATCCCGAACTGGCTGACGTCTGGCGGGCCCGGTGGCAGGAGGTGAAGTTCGCGCAACGGCGGGCACAGGCACCCTGGCGGCGGCTTCGAGACACCGTGCGCGAAACCCTCGACGAGGCGTATCGCGAGGCCCAGGCCGTACGTGCGGCGGCCTACGAGGAGGCCGAACGCATAGTTTCGGAGGCCCGACGCGCGGTGGACGAGGTGTGGAAGCCGGAGTCTGCCGGGATCTCGGAGAGCCCGGATTTCGTTGCAGAAGGATCCGTGCTCGCCCCCGACCTCCCACCGTCCGCCTGGCTGGCGCTGCTCAGGTCCCAGCCGTTCTGGTTCGCGGTGCCCGTGGCCAGGCCCCTGTTTCCCGAGTACGGCGGTACCGTACCCATCGCCGAGTTGGCGCCCGGCAACTGGTACCTGGCAGTCGCAGTGAACCAGGCGACGTGGGAAATCCTCGCCCAGACCAAGGAGGGAGTCCGGGGACTAGTGCGCGATATCGCCGGCATCGAGGTTGGGTGAGCCGCATCCGTACTGGACCGCCGCCGGTTCGCCACGCCGGACCCAGCCGCGTGAGCTACAAGTAGCCCGCGAGCGCCTCGGAGTGCGGGCCCTTCCGCACTGCCTGGCTTATCCGGGAACCATGAGCCTGGCGGGATCCGGTGGTTCACCGTGTCCCAAGCGGGGGAGGCCGCCGAGACCTGCCGGAGGGGCTGGTGGGAAGGGGAGGTTCAGGCCGTGGCGGACATGAGCACGTAGCCTCTACACCGCTCGCTGGGCACCCACCGGCCAGCCACTCCCACGGCCACCGGCCACCAGCCGCCGTGCCCTGCCAGGACCGACAGCCGGTCGTCAACCCCGCAGCGTCGTTCCTCCCGCCGGAGCCGGGGAGTGGGACATTCCGCGCGTGCCGCTATGCCACAACCGCCCCATCATCGCCGCCCGTGTGCTCACCGCGCACCAGTCAACCGCACCCGAGCAACTGACTCTCTTCGCCGAGGAGCAGCGGCCCGCGGTGAAGGACGGCCCGGCGGTCGGCATCGCGGTGCTACGCACCGACCTGGAGGCCCTGGAGCTGGCTGCCGAACAGCTCAGCTGCCTCGGCCGCGCCGGCAGTGGCTTGCCGCGCTGATTGCCTGTCCAGGACGCCGACGCCGACGCCGACGCCGACGCCGGTGCGGGGCGATCTGCGAGGTCAGGCGCCGGTCGGCGCTGTCGCTGCGTCGTCCGTCTCCCTGAGGGAGGCCGACAGGGCGCGGGCCTCGTGTTCGGTCATCCGGGAGGTGTCGTACGGCACGGCGTTGATCCAACGCTGAGTCAGCCGGGCGATCCGCTCGCCGTACCGCTCAGCGGTGATCCGGTCGCCGCGCGATCCGGCCTGCTCCGGCCCCTGGTCGGCGTGGCTCTGGCTCATCAGACCCAGCCACGAGCCCAGCCGGTTCACATCGTCGCGGGTGCCACCGCTCCAGTTGTTGCCCGGCATGTCGCCCACGCCGATCCACTGCATGCCCAGCTGCGCGCCGAAGACCGCCAACTGCTCCAGGACCGCCAGCTTGTCGCCGCTCTGCGAGGCGGACATGGTGAACCCTCCGGCCAGCTTGTCCTTCCACGCCTGCGTCACGAACGGCGTGAACGCCGCCTCCATGAATGCCTTGAACACCGCCGACACGCTGCCCATCAGCGTCGGGCAACCGAAGACGATCGCGTCGGAGCGCTCGAGCAGCGCCAGCACCTCCGCATCGTGCCAACGGCCCGCGGTGACGTCCTCGGCCCGGATCTCGACGAGATGCACCTGAGCGCCCGGCACCAGCCGCGCGCCGTCGGCCAGGTGCTCGGCCAGGACCCGGGTGTGCCCGTGCACCGAGTGGTAGACCACCGTCACCGTGGCCATCGGCGCATCGTGCTCACGGGCAACGTCATTGACTGTCATGTGCTTTTCACTACTTCCGGTCGTGGGGTAATCCCTGCTTGCCCAGCCATCACAACCTGCGTACGGCACGGCATCAACGCCGAACTTCGGCATGCAGCGATCGGTCACACCGATCGATCGCGTTAGCCTGGTCCCGTGGACAGGATGGAACTGGAAGCATTCGTCGCGGTCGCGGAAGAGCTCCACTTCGGCCGCGCCGCCGCGCGGCTGCACCGGGGCCAGCCCACCGTCAGCGACGCCGTCAGACGGCTGGAAAGCGCCCTGGGCGGGCGGCTGTTCCACCGCACCAGCCGCCGGGTGTCACTGACCGATCTCGGCGAAGCGCTGCTGCCCGACGCCCACGCCACCCTGGCCCAGCTGCGCCGCTTCCAGCAGCGCGGACGCTCCCTGGCCGCAGGCGACCGGACCCGCACCACCCTCGTCGTCGCCCACGCCGAATACACCGGCCACCAGCTGCTGTTGCGCTGCCTGCCGCAACTACGCGACCGTTTCCCCGACGTGACGATCGTGCCGGAGGCCATGCCGACCACAGCCCAGGTCACCGCCCTGAGGGCGGGGACGATCGGGCTGGGCATCGGCTGGGCGACCGGCGACGTCACCGGCGTACGCGCGAGGGTGCTGTCCACCGAGAGGTTCATGGCGCTCGTACCCGCGGCCCACCCCCTCGCCGGGCACGCCGAGCTGAGCGCGTCCGAACTGTCCACCACCGATCTGCTCACCTGGCCCCATCAGATCAACAGCGGTCTCTGCGACCGCCTCCTGTCCGCCTTCCACATCGGCGGAGCCGACCTGCGTATCATCAGAACTGCCGACAGCGTGCACGCCATCGCTGCTCATGTCGCCGCGGGAACGGGCATCGGCATTACCGTCGAATCCGCACTCGACCACCAGCCACCCGGCCTGCGCATCATCCCCCTCACCGGCCCTTCGACCACCGCCGACCAGGTCGTCCTCACCCCCACCGAGCCATCGGACACCGCCACGGCACTGCGCGACCTGCTGCTGCACGCCTCGGCAGAGGCGTCCTTCGCCGATCACTGAGTGGTGTGCATCGTGAAGTTGTTGGTCGCAGGAAAGCAGTTGAGACGGCGAAGCAGTTCCTGACCAAGGGCCAGCAGCACAACCCACGCGCGGCGCGCGGAAGAGCAGTTGGCCAAGCAGTTCGCCGAGGTGCGGACCGGGCGGACGAGCTCACCGTCGTCGAACTCGTCCTTGAGCGGATGAGCGAGCAGCTCGCTGACGAGCGCGCCTCGGCCGTTCGGCCGTGCCGACGCCCCGTCAGGTGGGCCGCCAGGCGGTGATGCTGGTTCCGCACCGCACGCCGGATGTGGAGGAAACCATGCTCCCGCCGGACTACAAGCGCATCCTCGCCGTCCTGCGGCAGGCCGCCGGACCGGTCACGGCCCGGCAGGTTGGTGAAGTGCTGTGAGTGGACGCCGGCGTGCGGGCGGACGTCCGGGACGCCCGCTCGGACCATGAGGCCGACCAGCGTCGGGCAAGCCGAAGCCCGCCGCTACGGCACCCACTTGGGTTGCCACTGGGAGACCCACTTTGGTGCCCGACAGCGAGCAGTACGGAAACCCGCTGGTCGCGCCGCAGATTCGGCCGCGCTCCGCGTCGTCACTACCCTCTTGTCCCTCCTGAACCTGAAAGGAATGTCCGTGGAGGAGGAGATCATCGGGTCCGGGGCCGGATGCCCTCTGCGGCTGGGCAGGGCCGGCGCCCGGCCGGTGGCCGCCGGTCTGGTCGCTGCGTCTGAAACCCGGCCTGCGGCTTGATCTCCAGCACGCCTGGCAGGCTCCGGGCGTTGGGTACAGGCCGTGCACAAGAGTGTGGTGGGGATCCGGCCCGGACTGTCCGCACGGGTACGCGCGGATTCCTGGGCGAGCCAGACACGCTGGCCAATTGTTGCTCAAAGTAACGGCGTGCTACCACGTTGACTGACATCATCAGCTCTACTCGCGGCAGCTCTAGCCGAAAGGTGCGCGGCGAGAGGACTGGGCGCTGGTGTGACATGCCGAGAGGGAGGCCTGCTTGGCTTCCGCACGCTGACAGCGGTCCGGCCTGTCCGTGGAATGTCTTGGGGGCGCCGTCGATGAGTTGGTTTCACCAGAGCTGGTTGTTTGATTATGCGTTACCGGCCGCCGTGAGCGCGGCCATCGCGTGGGTGGGACTGGCACGCGAATTCTCCGGCAAAGGACGGCTGCTGGGCAGTTGGGCGTCGTCTGGTCTGGTGCTGCTCGTGCTGGCGCTGATGGGTGCGGTGGCGGCCGGCGCGGTGGTGCTGCTGCCCCACGCGGCGTCGATTCCTCCGGTGATTGCGGGCGCCGCGACGGGTGCTACTGCGCTGCCCCGACGGAGACAGGACGAGACGGCGCAGCCGTACGTCAAGTTCATGACACTGGGTATTGCCCTGGCCAGGGAGCGGTTGGTGCAGCGTGTGCATCTTGACGCGTGTACCTGGTCAGACCGCTTTCTTCACGGTATTGAGACGTCTGCCCAGCTCAGGGTGTTCGTCCATGATCTCAAGCTGTACCTGTTGGAGCGGCATCCGCTTGCCGCGGAGACCAAGACGATCAATGCTGTCTATGCGGATGTCGAGAAGGCGATCGATGCGGCGCTGGACGTGCAGACGGGTATCGACGAGACGTGCCGTCAGGCTGAGCGTGAGCCGACGGGTGATGAACTCATCGCCCGGCGCCAGGCGTTCGGCACCGCCCTCGCACAGTGCGGACACCTGCTGCGCTTCGCGTACGTTCACGGCCGCCGGAGCGAGAACCAAGAACTCCGGACCCTGCGTGCGAAGGCGATGTCGAACGACGCGTTCCACAGTCCGGCGCTGCCACCGCAGCGTCGCTGGTTCGACCGCTGGCTGACCCGCTGAAAGCTGGTGGGATCGTGATCCGACGCTGACGGGATGGGCTGTGAGGCAGAAGTGCCGACCTGAGGCTCAATGGTGGGCCGAGAGCCCGCTGCTCCTGATGGGCGACGAGTCCGTGCTGCCGCAGGCTTTGGCATCCGCTGACTGCGGTCGGGCACAGAAGGTGATCTGGACGTCGGCATCCAGCGCCTCCGCTACGGCGGCGAGCGTCCGGACCGTCAGGTTCGCATCGCCGGACATGATCTGGCTGATGCGGCCCGGGCTGACGCCCATGGCCTTTGCCAGATCGGAACGGGACTTGCCCAGCCCTGCCAGCAGTCCGGCCAGAGAGGCCGTGGCCTGCCTCGCTATCCGCGAAGCCGCTAAGTTCGTCCGGCTCTCGTCACGAGCGAAAATGCCCATGGTTCACCCCCAGCTCATGGAGCGGCAACGCTTGTTGCCCACTTCGTCAGGATGCCACCTTTAGCTATGACTAAAAACTCCGTTGGTGAAAAATCTATGCCCAGTACTCCCCATTCAAGCCGCTGACCTGCAGCAATGCACCTCGTGAAACGGACGCAAAGTCACCCGGTCGGGTCAGTGATCGTCTCGTCCGGCCTGATCCGATCCGGCTTCGGCAGCTCGCGTGCGGTGGGCGCCCAGCGAACGAGAAGTCCGGGTCGGACGTCTTGTCCTTCGTGTTGGGCTTGTCGCATCGAGGCGGCCGGGGCTGTCCACGACCCTGGCGGAGCAGGAATGCGCCCGCATCTCTCCGGTCGTCGGCTCTGGCTCTCGGGAGCAGACGTCCGGGCAGGGTCGGTCGCGGAGGCCATGCGGACGGGGGCCAGAACCGGATCGCGTCCTCGTCGGTCCAGTTGTCGTCGCTCGTGTCCACCGTGTCCACCGTGTCGGCCGTGCGGGTGAGCGTCGGCTTGTGCGAGACCGCCTCCGTTCGTCAGACACACAGCGACACTTGCGGCCACGGCCGCAAGGCGGCGTATTCGGTTGTGCAGGCTTCGCAAGGTGAGGGCAGGCGGAGGCCCGCAAGGTGGATGCTCCTCAGGAAGAAACGGCAGCCTTTCGCCGCCTGCGCCACAGGACGAGGCCCAAGGCGGCAATCCGGACGGCTCCTGCCACGGTCACCAGCGACCAGCTCTCCGCCCCGCCCTCGGTCAGGGGCGCGAGTAGCGTCAACAGGGACAGCGCGAGCACCACCGTGCCTGGCCTGCCGAAGGGTTCCGGGCGCTGCGACCGGCTCTCGGGTACGAACCGTACCGCGAGGAACGGCCCGATCAGGACCACGGGCACGTTCACCAGGAACACCGACCGCCAGCCGGTGCCGGCGCCACGATCCGCGCCGCGACCAGGCTCCAGGCGCTGGGCGCGAGCCCGCATCCTGGCGAGGTCGGCCCGAACGCCTCGATCTCGATCGCCTTCGCGGTTGACATGGGAAGGTTCCGCAGTTCGTTGTCGCTGATGGGATGGCGATGACCTGCGCCTTCGTCAGCTCGTAGCCCTGGCCGATCTCGCTCGGGGAGACCTCCCGCAGCTCACAGGTCGTTCACCAGCACGGCAGCCCCGTCGAAGCGCCCCGCTTTCAGATCGCCGAGTGCCTGCTGAGCGTTGGAGAGAGAGTAGGGGTGCGTGGTGGCCCGGACGCCGTACCGGGCCGCGAGGTCCAGGAACTCCCGGCCGTTCTCCCGGGTGTTCGAGGTGACGCTGCGCAGCTCCTTCTCATGGAACAGCTCGCTCTCGTAGTGCAGCACCGGGACGTCGCTGAGATGGATGCCCGCGACCGCCAGTACCCCGCCCCGGTCCAGCGCCCGTAGCGCCACCGGTACGAGATCTCCGGCCGGCGCGAACAGGATCGCCCCGTCCAGCGGCTCTGGAGGCAGTTCGTAGGAACCTCTGGCCGACGCACAGCCGAGTTCGAGCGCGAGTCGCCGTGAGTCCTTGCCGCGGGTCAGGACGTGCACGGTGGCCCCCTGTGCCAGCGCGACCTGCGCGCACAGATGGGCGCTGCCGCCGAACCCGTACAGCCCGAGGCGACCGCCTGGCGGCAGTGACGTCCGCAGCAGCGCCCGGTAGCCGATGATGCCCGCGCACAGCAACGGCGCCAGCGCGACGTCGTCCATGTCCTTCGGCAGCCTGTAGGCGAAGGCGGACGGCACGCTCGTGTACTCGGCGTAGCCGCCGTCGGAGTCCCAGCCGGTGTACTCGGAACCGGGGCACAGGTTCTCGTCCCCGCGCAGGCAGTACCGGCAGGTGCCGTCAGTGCGGCGCAGCCACGCCACCCCCACCCGGTCGCCGACCGTCCAGCCGCTCACGCCCGGGCCGATCCCGGCGACCACGCCGACTACCTCGTGCCCGGGCGTCACCCTCGCCCGGCGCACGGGCAGGTCCCCCTCGGCGACGTGCAGATCGGTACGGCACACACCGCACGCCCGCACCCGCACCAGCAGCTCACCGGACCCCGGCACCGGAATTGGCCGCTCCACGAACCGCAGCGGCTCCCGCTCGATTGGCCCCGGCCGGTCCACGACCCATGCGCGCATCGACTGTGTTCCGTCCCATCCGCGACTCCCCCCTTCCAGTGTGGGCCGGTTCGGTGGCCGCCGCGCGGCACGGCCCGACCGTGGCCGGCCCGGCAGGGACGGCGGACGTTGCCTCCTGTGGCCGCTGGTGTGGTGCCTTGTGGTGGGGTGTCTGATGTGGCGGAGAGGGCAGGATTCGAACCTGCGTGGGCCCCTGGGGGCCCGACCTTGAGGCGTGCTCGCTGGTCCCCGATCAACCACTCCGGGCACCTCTCCTCGTTCCCGGCCCCGGGCGGTGTCCGGTGCCGTTCACGTGAACGAGACTGGCAGGGCCCCCTGACAGGGCCCTGATCCGCCTCTGACGCAGCGTTGGCGCAGCAGGCAACGCCTGCTGTGGCGAGGGCGTCGATGACGCCGTGTGCGCGGGCCGCGCGGACATCGTGGACGGCGCCGACCGGGGCCGGTGAGGCCCAGCCAGAGCAGACGGCCGAAGGGACCGGTGATGACCGGCACGTTCATGCCATGTTTCTTGTGTTTCCTGAGTAGAAGGCTGGTCGCGGCGATCCGGTCGACCGGCAGCAGCGTCCCGTCCAGGAGGACGACCGCCTTCATCGAGGCGGCCCGTATCGCCCCGTGACAGTGGGTGCGAGGTCAGCCAGGAGGCCGACACGCTGATCGGACGTGCAGAACTCCACATCCTGGGGGCCCGGGCGAGATTCCCTTCCTTCGCGTGGCGTGGCGCGCGGGTGCCGAGGAGATCACCGGCTGCTGGAAGGCTCTTGCCGCGGGCGCGACCATCGGGGAGCCCCTCGGTCCCTGCTGTGTTCTCACCCTTTACGGCAAGCTGACCGGCCGCTTCGACGTTACTCGGGTGCTCGATGTCATCCGGCAGTGCATCGGCTGATGTCGATGCGGACGGGTGGTCAGCTCACCGGCTCGTGCGCGGGTGAGGAAGTCTGCGCGCCGGTCCATCGGTGCAGGGCGGCTTCGAGGCCGGTGATGGCGGCGATGTCGGTGGTGTCGGAGGCCCAGGCGACCACCCCGTCCGGGCGTACCAACACCCCGGTCGGCGTCGCGTGGTCGTCACTCACGCTGCTCACGCGCCCGGCCCAGGCAGCGGCGAGGCGGGCGAACGCGCCGTCCGGAGTGCGGTCGAGCAGCAGGAACCCGCCGTCGTGACCATGGTCGACCAGGCGGGAGCCGTCCCTCAGCCACACGTCGGGAACGAATCGGCCGACCAGCGGATGGTCGCCGGGCAGGTCGATGCGCTGTGTGACGCCGGAGATCTTCTTGACCGCGTAGGTCGTGCCGTCCCGGGTGCTCAGCAGATCGGCGACGACCTCCCGGAGCGCGGCCGACTTGGCGTCCCCGCGCAGCACCCCGATCTGGGCCCGCGTCCAGTCGAGCACCCAGGCGCCGAGGGGACGACGCTCGGCGTCGTAGGTGTCGAGCAGCCCTTCGGGTGCCCACCCGGCGACCACGGCACCGAGCTTCCAGCCCAGGTTCATCGCGTCGCCGACCCCGAGATTGAGGCCCTGGCCGCCGAACGGCGGGTGCACGTGCGCGGCGTCGCCGGCCAGGAGCACCCGCCCCGACCGGTAAGCCGCAGCCTGGCGGGTGTTGTCGGTCCAGCGGGTCGGAGCGGCGCGCAGCGCGGTCAGCGTGACGTCGGCGCCCGAGATCCGGCGCAGACTGGTCTGCACCTCCTCGAGGGTGACCGGCGCCATGGGGGTCCCCCCGCGCGAGCGAAGCCGAGCGTGGGGGAGGCCGGCGGGAGGGCCGTCGAACTCGAGGGTGGCCACCCGCCCGGGCTGGGGCCCGTAGCGGTACGCCCCCCGGGTCGACCATGTCCATCCGCCCGCGAGCTTCTCCGGGTCGGCGATGTCGACGACCGCTTGGTAGCCGGTGAGTTCGGGGTCGGTGCCGGGGAAGTCGATACCCGCGAGGCGGCGCACGGTGCTGTGTCCGCCGTCGCACCCGACCAGCCACCCGGTGCGCACCGTGCCGGCAGTGGTGTCGACGCGTACGCCGTCGCCGGTGTCTTCGAGCGCGGTGACCTCCACCCCGCGACGCACCGGGACGCCGAGTCGCGCGATGTGGTCGGCCAGCAGCGCCTCCAGCTGAGGCTGCGGCACCATCCTCGCTCCGTCGACCGCGGCGTGCGCGGCGAGGTCGGGATCGGACCAGTCCACGAGGTCGGGGGAGAGGACCATCCCCGCGAAATGCCCGGTGAATCGCCTCTCGGGCGCCGGCCGGCCGGCACCGGGCGGCCGGTCGTCGGCAGCGCCCGCGAACGACCCCACCCGCTCGAGCAGCTCTCGCTGCACCTGTTCGGCGGCAGGCAGCAGGCCGCGGCGGTCGAGTGCCTCGGCCGTCGGCACGTTGATCGACTGCGCCTTCATCGCCTCGTCCGGGTCGGCCCGTCGCTCGAGTACCTGCACCGCCGCACCGGAGAGCGCCAGCTCCGCAGCGAGCACGAGGCCCACCGGTCCGGCCCCGACCACGGTCACGTCCACATCCTGGTTCGCATTCACTGTCACGAACAGCGTTCTATATACGAACAGTGTTCGTGTCAAGTTATGATGGTTGGGTGAACCCGAGAGAGCGACGCGCGGCGCGCCACCAGCCGCCGAAACCCGAGGCCGAAGCCAACCCCAGGCCGCGGCGCCGCAAGGCCCCGATCACCGTGGAGCAGGTCATCGACACCGCACTGGGTGTCATCGCCACGGAGGGCTACGAGGCACTGACCATGCGCCGGCTGGCCGGCGCGCTCGACACCGGACCCGCCTCGCTCTACGCCCACGTGGTCAACAAGGCTGACCTCGACGAGCTTGTCATCGGGCGGTTGTGCGCCGAGCTCGTACTGCCCGAGCCCGACCCCGCAGCCTGGCGGGAGCAGATCCGCGGCGTTTGTACCCAGATCCGTGACCAGTACCTGAAATACCCCGGAATCTCCCGCGCCGCGCTCGCCATGGCCCCCACCGACCTCGAGATTGTGCGCGTCAGCGAAGGAATGCTGGCGATCCTGCTCGCCGGCGGCGTCGCCCCGCAGGCCGCCGCCTGGGCCATCGATGCCCTCTTGCTGTACGTGGCCGCCTACTGCCTTGAGGTATCGATCATGCGCCAGCGGTCAGCACATGATGACGCTGCTTGGGTCTTCGACCGCGACGAACTGCTACGCCGGTTCACCGCCTTGCCCGCCGAGACCTTCCCCCACACCAGCCGCTACGCCGCCGAGCTCACCGCCGGCGAAGGCCATGACCGTTTCGACTTCACCCTCAACCTGATGATCGACGGCCTCGCACACGGCCAACCGGGCTGACTCGTAAATGATCTCCGATCTGACGTGCTGGTTTCAGGCGGCAGTCGCGGAGGATCTTCCGCGTCTTCTTCTCCTTCGGCTCAAGGTCCGGACGTTCCGGGTCGGCCAGCATGGTTCGCCACATCAGGCCCTCCCGGGCCACTCAACAACTCGCGGAGCAAGATCAATCTTGCCAGCGAGGGCGGGCGGCGCCCGGTCGCCCTCACCGGCACGCCCGGCCAGTGGGGCGATGCCTCTCAGATGGTCCCCTTGCTTGAGCAGATCCGAGTTCCTCGACCAGGTGGCGCATGTCCATGTACTCGGCTCGACCACCGCGGCTGAGACAAGGCCTGTTCGTTCCCGCCGCAGCTGCCATTACCTGCGGCGCGATGCCAAATCAAGCACACCATCCCGTAGCCGTGGGACCAGCGCGTCAAGCGTAAGGACGCCCGGCCGAGGGGCCGTCGGCCGGGCGATCTACCGCCGTCGTAACGAAGTGGAGTGAACGATCAACCGGCTCAAGAGGTTTCAAGCCGTGGCAACTCGCTACGACGAGAGGGCCTGTGTCTTCTACGGCACGGCCACCGTCGCCCCGATGAGTTGACGGAGGTGTACTCGTCCGCGACGGAAGGTCAGGACGTGTGGTTCAGCGGCACAGGGCCGTGTCCACGACACTGTCCATGCGCTCTTTGGTTGCCTGGCTCGGCTGGATGGTCACCGCGATGTCGGCGGCGCGGCCGTCCTCGGTGGCGCCGCCTCGGGTCTCGTATCCCGTCATGCTGCCGCCGTGGCCCCAGTACACACCGCCGCACGACAGGGGCGTGCTCACGATTCCGAGCCCGTACCGGGCACCGGCGGGAAAGGGGTAATCGGCGGGGACGGTGGTGCGCATCTGGTCGAGCTGAGCCTTCGGGAGGAGGCGGCCGGCCAGCAGCGCGGTGAAGAACCGGTTCAGGTCGGAGTTGGTGGACACCAGCTGACCCGCAGCCCAGGCCCAGGAAGGGTCCCATTCCGTGGCGTCGACCAGAGGCGCGCCTGCCGAATCCTGGTAGTAGCCAGTGGGATGGCGCTCGCGGATCGTCACCTCGCCGGGGGAGGGGAAGTAGGTGTGGCGCAGTCCGATGCGTTTGATGACGCGCCGGTCGATCTCCTCGGCGAGAGGGCGG
Organism: Streptomyces cellostaticus; assembly: GCF_001513965.1. Classification (GTDB taxonomy): domain Bacteria; phylum Actinomycetota; class Actinomycetes; order Streptomycetales; family Streptomycetaceae; genus Streptomyces; species Streptomyces cellostaticus. The sequence goes on from NZ_KQ948043.1 coordinate 26,540, forward strand.
CCGGTGACCTTCTGGATGATCAGCCCGGCCACGAGGTAGTTCGTGTTGCTGTAGGCCCATTTCGCGCCAGGGGCGAAGTCGGCCTCGTGCTGGAGAGCGAGGTCGAGGAGCTCGCGGGGGTCGTAGTAGCGGATGTCGTCGCTGAGGTACTTGCTGTAGTTGGGAAGTCCGCTGTTCTGCTGGAGGAGCTGGCGAACGGTGATGCGGCGTCCGTCGATCCCGTCCCCGCGGACGAGGCCGGGCAGATAGGTGTCGACCGGGGCGTCGAGGCCGATCTTCCCTTCACCGACCAGTTGCAGCACGACCACTGCGGTGAACGTCTTGGTGTTACTGCCGATGCGCACCTGACCGTCCCGGGGCACCTTCGCGCCGGTGGCCAGGTCACCGACCCCGGCGGTGTGGGTACGGGTGCGGCCGTCACGGCCCTGGACGCTTGCCAGCGCGGCAGGCACGCCGTCGGTGTGCACCAGCGTGTTCAGGTCCTTCTGGACGGAGTCCGGCCTGGCGGCGGCAAACGCCGCGGGCGGCGCCAGGGCACCCATCGTCATGACGCCTAAGGCCACCGCGGCCGCGGTCGGCACGACTCTGCACCGACCACTGCGCTGCCCGGACGAACGGAACCACTGCCATGCCTGCTCACGCACGAGTCAACTCCTACGGAATCATGGGGAAACCGGCTGCCTATGCCGGACCCAGCATCTCCGGATGTGATCGCGCGGGACCATCGTGCCACCCGGTCAGGTCGTGGTGGGGATAACCTCCGGCGCGTTCAGCCGGCGAGGAACGGGCAGGGACGCCCTGGCTGCGGTGTCAGCGTCAGGAGAGCGGAAGTGACGGAGCCTGCAAACGCCGACTCCGACCCGTCGGACACGCCCTGGTCGTGAGCTGCAGCGCGCGGCGAAGGGGCGCACTGGGGTGTGCCCGCGCACAAGATCGTGCAGCAGCCGACGACCCGGCTCGCGCTGGCGGGTCGACCCGCACTGTCGACTACGGCGTGGGACGAGCAAGATCCCTGCCTGACCAGACCATGCCGTGCGACCGGTCCCTTGCCGGGCCGCTCGGAGGAGAGGGCGTCCTGTCAGGGCGGACCCAGCCTGATCATGGTCCAGCCGGTGGGCTGTCGGCCCCATCTGCCGCCGCTGATCGTGCGTTGCCCGGCACGTTGGCCTCCGGCTTCTCAGGTGACCTAGCAGGCCGCGTCGACGCCGCCGCCCACCTCGCCCCCTCGGCTCGGCGACGGCGACGAACGCGGTTGTCGTGATCATTTACTTGCACACGCTCCGCCTCACCACTCCTCGCGAACGTGTACACGATGCAGCCGTACTGGTCGGGCTCGAAGCGGCCGCTTTCATGCTCGGCGATACGTCCGCTCGGTGATGCTGTTGGTGATCTTCAGCGTTGGGACCGATGAGGGGGTGGGCTCGGGGGCTGCATCAGCGTCGTGAGCGGGAAGGCCGCGGTGTCCTCCGGGGGGCGCGACAGGTACAGGGTGGTGTGGAAGTAGCCCTCGGTCTCTCTTCCCCGAGGGTCCTCTCCGGCAGCGGCCACCGCTTCGACGGCGTATTGCTGCTCCTGCGCGCTGGTGAAGCGACGCTGGGCGAAGCTGTGGTCAGCGGCCTTCTCGGTGACCAGTCCGTGGGATTCCAAGCTTGATGCGATGGATTGGTAGGAGCCCGTCCGCAGCACGAACGCGGCGATCCACACCGGGTCGTCGATGGCGTCCAGGAGCGGCTGAAAGGTGCGGGGGGACAGGAAACTCGCCCCGCCGGTGAGCGTGATCAGGCGGGTGTGGCGCACAGCGCGACGCAAGGCCGGGGAAGGCGCGTCGGTTTCGAGATTCTCGGCGAACGCCTGCTCCAGCAGGCCGACCGCGACCGCGTAGTCGAGGGCGTGGGCGGCAACGTCGAGTCCGATCACGGGTGCTGCGTCGCGGCGCCGATGGGCCGCGTAATAGGCGCGGTCCCGTTCGATCAGTTCAGCCGTGCTGAGTGCGTTGGCCTGCGGCGATGTGTAGTGGGCGTACAGGTCGCCCAACGTCAGGTCGTGATTGAGCAGGGCGGCGTTGATGCCGTAGGAGCAGCAAAGGTCCAGCACCCTTGTCGGGCCGCTCAGTTGGGCGGTCCGGTTGTCGACGAGGCGCCGGAAGACCCCCTGAGCATGATGGGGCGTCTGATACTCCAGCGTGCCCAGCACACGGAAGTAGGTTCGCGGGTCCGGCTGATCGTAGAGGTCGTCAAACAGGGTCATGCCCGCAGGTCCGGGGTCCGGCGTCGACTGCGTGCCGGCGGCCGCAGCGTCAGTGCTCCTCGCCCTGCGCATCCCCATCGCTCCCTTCGTTCGCCGGACACCTGCCCTGACAGTTTGTGACTCACAGCTACGAATGAAAACAACCACAGGGGCAAAATCGGCCACGTGTTGCACAACGGACACACGCTAGTCGGCCGCGGTCTGCCGGCTGAGGAGGAGGTGAGGGTTCCGGGTCCGTGGCCATCGCTCGTGCCTCTCCCGCAGCCAGCCGCTGCGCACGCGATGGGTCAGCTCATCCATGGAGAGGCATCCGCGGGTGGCACTGCGCAGATCGATACGGGCGTTGGCCATGTCGACCTGGACGAACCTGTGCAGCAGGCGGTCGGCGTCATCGCGTCGACGGCGAGCAGAACGACGATCACGCGACGCGAGTGAGATGGTCTTCGACATGCCGGTCCCGTGCCGTCGTATCGGTCAACTCCGTTTCGACGAGATCGTCGAAGCCCACCGGGTCATGGAAGCAGGTGAGGCGCTGGGCAAGATGACCGTCATCGTCGACTGAGACACTCGCCCTCCCTTGCCGAGCCGGCGCGGCGGCCAGCCGTCATGGCCAGACCAACCCGCCTGCGTCTTGAAACGCAGACAAGGCGGCAGAGCCCGGTCATGAGGTTCGGGGATTGCCTGACCTGGCCGTGATTCGGCGGGGTATCTGTGGCCTACGGCCCGCTGCGGGCGGGGTCACGGCCCGCCTGCGCGAAGGCGCCTCGCCGTCCGACTGCTGCGTGGCCGAGCGGGTCTTGAGCCAGCTGATCCAGACCCACGCTTGCTCCTCCGGCGGGCCCGACCTGGTGGTGCTGCCTGCCGACTCGGCCACTCAACGTACGACGGCCGGCGCCGACGTCTGTCACCCCGGACGCCCCGCTGCCATCCTATGCACGTGGCGCACACCTATCAGTGCATCCTCGCGGCGGTCCTCGACCGGGCGGCACCCGTCACGGCCCCCCGATGGCAGGTCCGAAACGGCGAGTTCTGGTGCGAGGTCACCCCGCCCCGCTACGCACCCCGGGACCAGGGATGGAAGCTGCACGTGTCGGCGACGCCCGCCTCGGCCCCCCAGGTGCTGGAACGATCGGCAGCCGTGCTCGTGGCGCACGGCTGCGCCTTCAAGTTCGCCGCCGACCCCCGCATCACCGCCGAACTCGTCGCCGTACGGGCCGACCGGGCGCGATCGGGCAAGTTCCTGACCGCCTACCCCGCCGACGACGAGCGGCTGCGCGTCCTCGCGGAGCAGCTCCACCTGGCCACCCTCGGGCTCGCGGGCCCGGCGATCCTGTCCGACCGGCGCTACCGCCCGGGCAGCCTCGTGCACTACCGCTACGGCTGCTTCGCCCGGCCCGACGAACTCAACGAAGAGGGCTTCTACGAGGGCCGGCTCCGGGCACCCGACGGAACCCCGGTGCCCGACCGGCGCAATCCCTGGTTCTCCCCGCCCCCATGGGCCACTGAGCCGTTCCCGCCGGACGAGCGGGCGCCCGGCGGAGCCGGCGGCGGGACCGATGAGCAGGTGCTCCTCGCCGGCCGGTACGCCGTACAGGAGGCGATCCGCCATTCCAACCGCGGCGGCGTCTACCGCGCCCACGACACCCGCACCGGCGCGGACGTCTTCCTCAAGGAGGCCAGACCGCACGTCGCGGCCGACACACAGGGGAAGGACGCCAGGGACTGGCTGCGCCACGAGGAGGCGGTCCTGCGCCGGCTTGCACCGCGCGGAATCACCCCGGCCGCGCACGGAATCGTCGAGACCGGCGGACACCTCTTCCTCGTGGAGGACCTCGTCGACGGCACGAGCCTCCAGCGGTGGGCCCTCGACCCCGTACACACCGCGGGCGAGGGGATCCCGGTCGCCACCGCCCGGAACCTGGCCCTGGACCTGGCGCGGCTCGTCGGCGAGGTGCACGCCGCCGGCCTCGTGCTCCGGGACCTCAAGCCCGGCAACGTCATGATGACGACAGACTCCCGGCCCGTGCTCGTCGACCTGGAGTGCGCGCTCGACCTGGACGAACGAGCCCACCCCGCCGGCACCCAGGGCTTCACCGACCCCGCATACCTCGACGCCCGCAAGCGGGACGCAAGCGACCCCCCGCCCGCACCGAACCCCCACGTGGACTGCTACAGCCTGGGCACCACCCTGCTGTACGCCCTCACCGGCATCAACCCCGTCCTCGCCCCCGACTCACCCGGCGCCCCGCGCCCGGCCGGTGACCGGATCGCCGCGATCGTCACGGCCGCGGCCCCGGCGAGTCCTGCCCTGCAGGCCCTGGCCGCGCTCGTCCTCGGCCTCACCACCGAACCCGGGCGCCGCTGGACGCCGGCCGAGGCCACCGCGTTCCTGCGCGACGCACCAGCGACGCCGCCCGTGCCTGTCCCGACGGCGGCCGGGTCCGACGACGTCGAGTGGCTGCTCGGCGACGGACTGGCCTTCCTCGCGGACACCATCCAACCCGGTGACACCCACCTGTGGCCCCGGCCGCGCAGCCTCCCCGAGGGCGACCCCTGCAACGTCCAGCTCGGTGCGGCCGGTGTCCTCGCCGTCCTCGACCGGGCAGTGCGGTCCGGGAGGCAGGCCCTGCGGCCGGTGCTCCGCACCGCCGCCGACTGGCTGGACCGGCGCCTCACCGGGCCGGAACGGGCCCTGCCCGGCCTGTACTTCGGCAGATCCGGAGCGGCCTGGGCTCTCCACGACGCGGCACGCACGCTCGACGACCCCGCCCTGGCGAGCCGGGCACGGGAGTTCGCGCTGCGCATCCCCCTCGACGGGAAGCGGCACGACATCTGTCACGGCCTCGCCGGCGCCGGCCTGGCCCAGCTGCACCTGTGGCGCGCCACCGCCGACGAACGGTTCGCCGAGCGGGCCGCCTGCTGCGCCGACGGACTGCTGTCGCTGCTGACGGCGGCGCGGAACGCGGGCGACGGAGTCGACTGGCCCGCGGGCGCGGAGCACCGCGACGAGCTCGCCGGCTCGTCCCTGTACGGCTTCGGCCACGGAGTCGCCGGGAACGCCGCCTTCCTGCTCGCCGCCGGCCGCGACCTGCACCGCCCCGACCTCCTCGACATCGCCGCCGGAGGCGGGCACGCCCTGTGCGCCGTAGCCCGGCGGGAGGCCGACGGCACGGCCCGCTGGGCCAAGGGTCCGGGCCGCGCCGAACGCCACGGGATGAGCTTCTGGTGCAACGGAACATCCGGCGTCGGCACCTTCCTGATACGCCTGTGGCAGGAGACCGGCGAGCCGCTCTTCCGCGAGTACGCCGAAGGGGCCGCCTTCGCCGTCCACCGTGACCGGTGGCGGCTCGGACCGGGGAACTGCCACGGGGTCTCCGGGAACGCCCAGTTGCTGCTGGATCTGGCGGAGGCGACCGGTGAGGAGCACTATCGGTACTGGGCGGCGCAAGCCGCCACCTGTCTGCTCGTCCGGGCTGCTCGGCGCGACGGCCGGCTGCTGGTCCCGGACGACACCATGCGCGAAGTCTGCGCGAGTTACGGCGTCGGGCTGGCCGGGGCACTGGACTTCCTGCTGCGGCTCCGGCACGGCGGCCGACGTTCCTGGATGGTCGACGACCGCTGACCGGCTGCCCGAGAGCGGGACCCGGCGAGGAGAGAGGAAACGGACGATGGAGGACCAGGTCTTGGCGCTGCAGAAACTCCCGGAGACGGACGCGGACTTGCTCGAGCCCGCGATGTGCTGCGACACCCTGCGCACGAGTGGTCTCATGCACGAACCGCCGTCCCGGGAAGGCTGATCGGAGATCTCGCGAGCCGCCCCCGGCCGCATGGGCGGGGGCAACCGTACGCGATCGTGTCGCCCTGGGCCACCGTCCGTCAGCGCGGCCGGTGGACGACCAGCGCCCGCCTCTCCTTGGCCAGGTCGCCGATTCTGTCCGATGCCTGGTGCCGGCCGGAGGCGAACGCACGTCCGCCTTCCGACGCGCCTGCCACCAGAGCATGGTCCAGGGTATGCAACAGGCCCTGCGGAACGTCTACTTCAGTCGTTCACGGTGCACGACCTGTCGGGGCGTTGGGCAGTACCGCCGCGCGAGCGGGACTTGGGCGCGGCGTGCCGGGGACCGCTGGGACGCCTGGCCGGCTCGCTCTGCCCGCCGTCCCGAGTGAGGTGCGCCCGTGCCGAGCAGACCGGCCATGCTCCCGGCCCCTGCCGAGCGAGCAACGCTTCCGCCACAGTGATCTGCTCGGCCCGGCTCGCCAGATCGGCCCGCGGCGCGTACGCGGTCCCGCGGTACGCCACCCAGGTCGGCTGGGTGAACTGCAGCCCACCGTAGTTCCCGTTGCCGGTGTTGAGGCTCCAGTTGCCGCCGCTTTCGCAACGGGCGACCCGGTCCCAGGTGGTGCCGGAGGCCGCATCGCTGACGCCCGGGCCGAGGAGCGGCAGGACGATGCCGAAGCTGCCGACGGTGAGGGCGATGCAGAGCGACGGCAGCAGCCGTGGGGGTGTGGTGCGGCGGTGCCGAGGTCGTGCGTTCATGGGCCTTCCTCTCCACTGCGGTTCCCGCCCACCTGTGGTCCCGGCGGGCTGTAGGCAGTACGGCAGTGCCGCCCGGCCGCTCACAAGGCGCCAAGGAGTTCACGGATCGTCGTGCGCCGCTCCGCGCCACCGTCCGATGTGATGACGACCCGTCAGCTCGATTGGGGTACGGGCGCACAAGTGGGCATGGGTGCACCGAAGTCGAGTCGAACGGCTCTGGGCGGCACTGACCCGCCGTAAGCAGGCCCCAGGGGTGGCGCACGCCTACGGCGGAGGTGGGGGAGTGCTCCGCTCGGGTGCGGCGGCCGGGATAGCACCGCCGCAGTACCGGGCACTGCGGCGAACGGGCCGGGAGGCGCACACGATCACCGGCCGCGCGATGATCCGCGTCTTGGGCAACGCAAGGAGATGGATCTGGCTGGCCTGCGCGGCGAGGGATGCCGACGTGCTGCCGACAGGTGCGTGAACGGAGGGCCGCCCCCCCCGAACAGAGCAATTCCTTCGCGCGATGGATATGAATCCGGCATATTCTCGACATGGATCACGAAATGTCACTAAAGGGTCACAAAAAGTGATGAAAGTGTCTTCCGTGTCGATCCCTGAACCCCTGGAGCCCACATGGCCACATTCGCCCCTGCGCCCACAGTCATACCGGAGGCACTCGCCCCCGTGACCGAAGCCGGCTTCCCGATCATCGAATCGTTCAAGGACGGCCACGTCACCCATCCGCACTGGAAGCTCCGCGGCAAGGCAATACTCACCGAGGGACCCAACGGCGCTCTGCAGTTGACGTCCGACTCGGGCGATCAGGCCGGCACGGCCTATCTCAACCAGCCGTTCAGCTCCAAGCTCGGCGTCAGCATCGAGTTCGACTACGCCTGCTACGGCGACAGCGACAACTTCGGCGACGGATTCTCCTTCTATCTGATCGACGGAAAAGAAACAACGGAGGCCGGGGCCTACGGAGCCGCACTCGGCTACTCCTCCATGCGTGTCAGCCACGCCAACGTGGTGCCGGGCGTCACCGCCGGATACGTCGGCATCGGCTTCGACAACTACGGCAACTACGCTTCCGACCTGGCCGGACCCAACGGACCGGGACGGCGGCCCCGCACCCTCGGGGTGCGCGGCTCCGGCAGTGGAAGGGACGGGTTCCGCTGGCTGCGAGGCGAAGAGGTCCCCGGCGGATTCCAGGCCACCTGGGAGAAGCACGCCCACGTACAGATCAACATCATCAACGGACTGCTGACGGTGCGCCACTTCACCGACTCCGACCGTGGTGGCACCACCCTCATCAAGGACTTCGACCTCGCCAACGCCCCCGGCCAAGTCATCATGCCCGACACCTTCAAGCTGGGCCTCGCTGCCAGCACGGGCGCCGCCAGGGCAACCCACCTGATCCGGAACCTCCATGTGGCACTGCCCGCCGAGATGCCTCTGGAGATGGCGGGCGACCCTCCACAGGTCGAGGCGGGCCGCCAACTCACCTACACCGTCAAGGTGCGCAACGATGGGCCGAACGCCGTCCCCGACGCGGAGGTCCTCGGCACCATCCCCACGGAGCTGTCCGACCGCACGCTGCACTGTGAACCGCGCGGCGGCGCCACCGCGGGCGAGGGCTCCACCAACAACGGGCTGCACCAGCCCCTGGACCTCCCTGTGGGCAGCAGCGCCGTGATCACCTTGGCCGGCACCGTCGACTCCGACGCCGGAGGCAGCACCCTCAGCTGCACCACCCAGATCAAGTCCCGAACCCGGGCGAACACTGCCGCGAAGCAGTCCGACACCGTCAACACCGAGGTGAAGGCCAGACGCCTCGTCCCGGTCTGCGGCCAGGTCCCGGCCAGTCAGGAGACGGGCACCTGGCAGCAAGGCGGCGACTCAGGCATCGTCTTCGTCAACGTAGACACCAGGCATGCCGGCTTCAAGGAGACACCGATCTACGTCGCCGCCATGGCGGGCAAGCAGTATGTGGCGAACCTCGGCGCTCCCGGGATCTACGACAGGCACCCCGACGGCTTCAGGGTCGGCCTCCGCCGGAACGACCAGGCGGAACTGGACGTGGCCCAGGCGGAGAGGAACGGCCTCCGGCTTCACTGGATGGCCTGCCCCCGGAACGCCGCGGGCATCGCCTGCGGCCAGACCGAGCCCGGCGCCTGGCGACAGGGGGAGGACTCCCGGATCGTCCTGGTCGACGTGGACACCAGCAACGCGGGCTTCACCGAGACGCCCGTTTTCGTCGCCTCCGTCGCGGGCGAGAAGTACACGGCCAACCTCAGCACCGTCGCCCTGTACAACCAGACCAGCAACGGCTTCACCGCCGCCATCCGCTTGATCAGGCAGAACAATCTCGACCCGCAGACGGCGCAGGACAACGGCTTCCGCCTGAACTGGATCGCCTGTGCGCGCAACGCCGAAGGGATCGTCTGCGGCCAGAGCACCATCGGCACATGGCGGCAGGGGGACGACACGGGCATCCTCTTCACCGACACGAACACCAGCGGGGCGTACCTGCCGGACAGCCCGGCGTTCGTCACGTGCCCCGTGGGCAACTCCAAGGTCGCCGAGTTGTGCAACCCGGGCATCTACGGAGGCGGGCGACGCGGCTTCACCGCCGGGGTCCGGCGCAGCGACAAGGCCGACCTGCCCCCGGAGTTCGCCAAGGAGAACAACATCGCCGTGAACTGGATCGCCTGCCCACCACGCACGTGAACGGCGCCACCGGCTGCTGACTCACCTGGCCCCGGCCGCTCACACAGCTGCGGTCCGCACGACATGTGCGAGCCGCGGCTGCTGCGCTGCGATGCACACATGGTCCATGCCCTACGAGTCGCCCCCGATCACGACTGCTCGAAGAGCTAGGGGACCTCCACTCGCCGCCACGGGCCCGGGCCCGAGTAAATCCAGTACGAGGGCCAGGGCCCGGCACGCCGACAGCGCGCACGTACAGCGACATCAGCCGCTCCGCGGCGGGCGCGATGCCCGCCCTTCGGGCGGACCGCGGGAGTGTGACGACAGGACCTAGCGCGAACGCTGTTCGGCATCCATGGCGACGTGTCGGCCGAAGTCGCCAGGGGCGGGTGCGGCCGCGGGCAGCGGACGGGCGCCTTCGGGGCGCAGTCCGTGCAGGTAGACGGCGACGTGCCGGGCGGCGAGAGCCGCGCTCATCTCGTCCGGCAGGTGCGGCATGGGGCGGCAGACCATGGCGGCCGCGGTGATCAGGTCCTCCGGCGTGATGTCGTCCCGTACGACGCCGGCCGACCGGGCACGTACGAGAATATCCTCCACCGTGTCGCGGATGGCGTGCTGGAGTTCCTGGATCCGGGGCTCGCGCACCACGGGCCCGCCGATCAGCGGGAGTACGAGGCGCTCGCGCTGTTCGAGCACACGCAGGAAGAGACGCTCCAACGCGACGGCCGGATCGGCCGGTTCCGCACGGGCCCCCTCCACCGCGGCCAGGCAGATCTCGAAGCCGTCGACGATGACCTGCCGGACGAGTGCGTCGCGGTCGGGGAACCGGCGGTACAGGGTGCCGGCGCCCACTCCGGCGCGGCGTGCGATGTCATCGAGGGCGACCGCGGTGCCCTGCTCTCGGAAGAGTTCGCGCGCGGCGGCGAGGATCCTCTCCCGGTTGCGCTGGGCGTCGGCTCGCAGGGGCGGCTCAGTGGTCACCTGACGATCGTAAGCGGCGGCCATCAAGTGGAGAATTTTCTCCGGTTAAGTCGTAAGGTGGTAGTCACGCATCGGCATCACGCGGCCGACGAGAAGGGAATCACCCATGTCCGCAGACCGCTTCATCCTGTTGCAGCCCGGAGAGTCCCGGCAGACCCGCGTCCCGCTGCCGCCCGGCTTTGGTGTCAAGGTCGCCACCACCGACAGCGAGGGCCGGCTCGCCGTCCTGGAGAACCGCCTGGACGTCGACATCCCGCCCCATGTGCACGAGTTGATGGACGAGTTCGTCTACGTACTGGAGGGAGAGATGGAGATCGACTTCCAGGGCAGGACATACCGGTTGACGCCGGGCATGTGCGCGCTCCTGCCCCATGGCATCCCCCACGCCATGCGCAACGCCTCCCAACCCCCGGCGCGGGCACTCCAGATCTCCACACCGGGAGGCTGGGACCAGTTCATGGAGGACCTCTTCGCAGCCGGACCCGCGGTCAGGACCTCTGAAGGCGCCATGGATCTGGAGAAGGTCAACATCGTCGGCGAGCGGTACGGCATGCGGTACACCGAGGGCACGATGACTCTGGACTAGGCCCCCATGCTGTTTCGTTCGGATCTGGACTTTGCAGCTCTGCTGCGGGCGCCGACGGCGGTCGATGGCCTGGATCACGGGAGGGGTGCACCGCAGCCTGCGCGCTGATCAGGTTGCACAGCACCGGCCGCTCGGCCATCGAGGCGGCCAGGGCTTCGGCCAGGCGGTCCCCGCGCTGCCTCGGCGTGCCTTCGCCAGGCGGGCAGGAGCGCTCCAGCTCGGCGATCCAGTCCTTCACCTCGGCATCCGGCGTACGTTCCGCAGGACACCTACCTGTGCGGCTACCGCCCCACGGACCTGGACGCCGTGCGCGCACTGCCGTTCGTGGCCTGGGCGGACGTGTACTTCAACGGCTTCAAGATCGGCCGGTCGCTGCAGTCGACCCAGCTGCGTTCGAGTGTCGCCGCGCCGGCCGATCCCCTGGAGGCGGCGGGTGCCGGGACCCGCACCGTCGACATCGTCCTGCACGAGGACGTCGATGCGAGCGTGGACGGCGTACGGGACCGGGTCGCAGCGGCGGCCGGAGTCAGCCCCGGCGACGTACGGCCCAGCCGCGGCAAGGTGCGCATGACGGTCCGCGAGGAGGACCTGCCCGCACTGGCCGCGCTCGACGAGGTGAAGGAGATCGAGGAAGTCCCGGAGCGGGTGCTGTACAGCAGCGTCGCGGGAACGCTGATGCACGCCCGCGTGTCCCTCAACGGCACGAAGTTCCGGGCGAGGGCCAGATCGTGTGCGTCGCCGACACCGGCTTCGACAAGGGTTCGACCACCCATGTGCACCCTGCCTTCACCGGCCGGGTCAAGCGCCTGATCGCCCTGGGACGCACGAGCCCCGCGCGGGTGGACGACCCCAGCGGGCACGGCACCCACGTGGCGGGTTCGGTCCTCGGTGACGGGACATCGGTGCTCATGGGCGGCGCCATCACCGGTACGGCTCCCGAGGCGCGCCTGGTCCTCCAGTCCGTGATGGCCGAGAACGGGTCTCTCGCCGGCATCCCGGACAACCTGCTCGACCTGTTCGAGCCGCCCTTCCTGGAGGACGGGGTACGGATCCACACCAATGCGTGGGGCCCGGTCACCCCAGGGCTTTCGTACGGCCCGGCCGCAGGCGAGGCCGATCAGATGGGCTGGGACCACAAGGACTTCGTCATCTGCTTCGCCGCGGGCAACGACGGCACGGACAGGGACGGGGACGGCCGCATCAACCTGAGGTCCGTCAGCGACGAGACAGGGGCCAAGAACGTCATCACCGTCGGAGCCGGCGAGAGCAACCGCCCCGAGATCCGGTGTTCCGTCGTGCGGTGGGGCGTAGACACCTCCACCGCACCGGAGGCCTTCGTCATGATCAAGGCCCTGCCCTCGTGGCAGCGCTTGTGGTCAGTGCACCTGGAAAGGTGGGGCGGGGCGGCCCAGGGGGAGGAGGTACTGGACCGGCTCGTCCAGGTCGTCGAGGCCGAGGAGCTCGTGGGTCAGGTCGTCGTTCAGGCCGCCGAGCGGGAGGGTGGCCAGGCCGAACGCTGCCGAGGTGAGCAGCAGCGTCTGCGTGAGGTGGCCGGCTTCCAGCAGGCCCAGCCGCAGCGCCCGCAGGCCGTAGCGGCGGCGCAGCAGGCCGAGGTCGAGGTGGACCGTGAGCACCGCCGGGGCCTCGTCGATGCCCACCGCGTCCGGGTCGTCCGACGGCCGGGAGAGGTACGAGGACAGTGCCTTGAGCTCGGCGACGGTCGGCGCCGGGCCGATCGGGAGCAGGGCGCGGCGCTCCGGCACGCAGTGGTACGTGCCCGCGGCCAGCCCCGCGACATCCAGCGCCACCAGGCGCACGCGAACGCTGTAGAGGGCGCCGGCGCTGGGGTACGGGCGGTGTCGGGCGGTGTGTACGGTGCCGTCGGCGAGCGGATGGTGCGTCGCGTGGCTCTTGGCGTACGCGGACCACAGCACCCCGCCCAGGGTCCCCGCGTCCAGCGGCCCGTACAGCGGCCCGCGCACGGAGCTGCGCCGGCGCAGCGCCTCGGCGAGCGACAGTTCCGGCAATGGGGCAGCAGGAAACGGGAGTTCGGCCGCCAGCTGAGTCGCCGAGGGGGCCGACGGTGCGGGCAGGTCGCGCAGCGCGGTGTCCTCGGACCGCCCGATCCGGAACTTGCTGCGCTCCAGGTACTGGTAGTCGGCCGCGCGGTGCCCGGCGGGGAAGAACCCCGGGTCGTCCTCGGTCTCCAGCAGCGTGCGGGCCGCGAGGCGGCAGACGGCCCGCTCCTCGTCGGGGGTCACGCCGAGCCGGTTGAACAGCATGTGCAGTTGGGAGGCCCATACCCAGGGCACGCGGTGGGCAGCCTGCTCCGCGGGCATGGCGCTGCGCAACCGGGCGTCCGAGGCGCCGACCCGGCGCGCCCACTCCGCCAGCCAGGGCGCTGCGGTGCCCTCATCGAGGGCGGCGCGCAGGGCCCGGGCGCGCCGGACCAGGCCCGGCCGCTGCAGGGCGAACACTGAGTTCACGCGGGAGTGCACGGCGGCCCCGGGCAGCGGCTCCACGTCGGTGATCCAACGCCAGGAGGCGGCGTGCCGGCGCAGCCAGCCCGAGGCCTCCAGTTCGTCGAGGCCGAGCGCGTGGGCGGTGGCGTGGGCGAGGTCGAGGGCGAGCGGGAGCCGGGCGGCGCGGTCCGGGGCCGAGCGCAGGGCCTCGACGGCCGCGTGGGTGGAGTGGGCGAACACCTCCTCGGCGAGGGGCAGCACGGCGGCGCCGCCGTACCGCTCGGTCTCGGGTACGTACGGCACCTCGCGCACCTCGCCGTGCCGGGACGGCCAGGGGCCGGTGACCTCCGCGGGCCGGGCGGCCGCCAACCCCGCCAGGACGGCGGGCAGTTCGGAGGCCGCACCGGCGGGCAGCCGGCCCCGGAAGCGGATCCGCAGGTGAGGACCGCCTTCGCCGTAGCGGATAAAGAACCAGGCGGCGCACGGATCGGCGGTCAGGCCGTCCATCAGCGGGGCGAGGTCGTCGGTGACGAATGCGTCCGTCTGCGCGCCGCTGGTGTGCAGGGCGAGGTGCAGGCTGTGCCAGGGGCGTCCGGGGCCCTCGGACGCGGCTTCGGAGGCGGCCGGGCAGGGGCGGGGGCGGGCGGTCGTCATCGCGTCCTCACGGGAAGGGGTGGGGGTGGAGGGGCAGTTCGTCGTGGCGCGGTGGCCGGGCGGTACGGCCCAGCCGGTGGGGCACCTCCAGCAGCCGGTCCAGTCCCGCGGTGCGGCGGTTGACGTGCCCGAAGGTCATCGGAAGCGTGCCGGGGACGATCACCTTGGCGCAGTGCAGCCCCAGCCGGTCCCCTACACCCGGCTCGTCCTGCGTGACCGCGATGACCTCCAGGCCCTCGGCGGCCAGCCGCTCCACGGTCCGCTCCAGCAGCAGCGTCAGGTCGGCCACCGGCTCGGGCGCCCCCGGCCACCGCTCGTACCACGGCGTCTCCGCGGAACCGGTGAACAGGAAATCCAGCCGGGGCTGCGCCTCCGGCAGGGTGTTGAGGCCGACGTGGTCGTCGAGGTCCAGCACCAGCTCGGGGCGGTCCAGCATCGGACGCAGCCGCTCCGGGTCCCGGGGACCGCCCGGGGCCGAACGGCGGGCGGCTTCCTGGACGTTGGTGACCACCTCGGTCACCGCCGAGCGGATCGCCACCCGGGGATCATGGTGGGCGCCGGCGGCCAGGAACGTGCGGGGCGCGTCGGGATGCGCGCCCTCGTAGCGGCAGAGCGAGATCACCGCCGGCACACCCAGGTCGTTGGTGGCGTCCAGCAGGATCAGGCGGTAGCGCAGCAGCGCGGCACGGTCGGCCAGGGCGGCGACCTCCGGGTCGTCGACGGGGACGGCGACCCGGGGCAGCGGGGTGCGCGCGTACCAGGCCATCAGGAAGGCATCGCGTTCGGCGACCTCGAACAGCCCGTACAGCGCGGCCTCTTGGGGGCTGTTGCCCAGTCCGCAGCCGTTCGAGGACTCGTACACCACCCGCGGCCGGTCCGGCCCCGGTACGTCCCAGTACGCCACGTGCTCGGGTACCGCCAGCGCGCAGCGCTCGGTGAGCGACCATCCGTACACCCAGTCGAGTGCGAGGTCCGGGGAGTACGGGACGGTCCGGCGGGCGGGGTGGCCGTCGAGCTCGGGATCCGGCAGGCCGAGCCGGACGGGGTCGAGTACGGCGTGCTCGCCCGCGGCGACGAGGTCGGCGTACGAGGCGCGGAGCACGGTGCGGCGGCCGGTGGGCCGCATCCCGGCGAAACGCTCCACGCTCTCGAAGAGGGCGACGCGTTCGCTGGACCGGAAGTCGCCCGACCGGCCGTAACCGCCGTCGTCGAGGGAGCGGCCGTCCGTCACCCAGGCGGTGGTCAGCGCGAACGCGGAGTCCTCGGTCCGGAAGAGCCGACGCACCGGACCGAACCGCTCGTCGTGCAACTCGGCCCGCAAGTGGGCATGCGTCGTACGGGCGTTGGGGCCGCGCAGCACTGACGGATCGGGCAGCGGCCGGGGCTCGGCCGACAACCGGGCGCCGGCGGGCGAGTCGTCCGGCAGCGGCCGGCAGACCGGGCAGCCGCCGACCGGCCGGATGCGGTGGGTGGACCAGGTGTACCGGTCGCCCTGGAGGATGTGGACGACGGCCCGCCTGTCGACCGCGAGCGGGTCGGAGGCGTCGGGGTCGGAGGCGTCGGGGTCGGATGTGAGCGGGTCGGCTGCGGGCGAGGCGTTCCGGCCGGCCGCGGGTGGCATCGGTTCAGGCGGCTCGCCCCTCAGCAGGTCTGCCGCGAGCCGGAGCGCCGCCTCGGCCAGCGGCGGGGTTCCGGTGCCGCCGAGCGCCAGCCGCGGGCTCTGCCACGGCACCCGGCCGCCCGCGGTGGCCAGCCGCTGGTACTCAGCACAGGCGAGGCAGGCCCGCGCCTCGGGGTGGAGTACGGGCCCGATCACGGTCAACGCCCCGTCCTCGCGCACCGGCACGAACCGCACCGGATGGGCCAGGGCGTGCCGGCTGAGCCGCTCGGCCAGTCCGAGGTCCCACGCGGTCAGCTGCACGACGGCGGTGCCCCCGACGGTCGCGAGCGCCGCCGCCGGATCGAGGACAGGGACAGGGACGGGGAGGGGGAGGGCGTAAGGGTCGGCGGTGCTCATCGGGGGCCTCCCGATCCGGTCAGGACCGTGAATCCGGATGCGCGCAGGGCGCGGGCGAGGGGGTGGTGGCCGGTGCCCCGCCAGGGTCTGGGGCGCATGCCGGTCAGGCGGTGCAGGGCGGCGCGCAGGGCCGGTTCCCGGGCGGCGATCGAGGCCAGCCAGGCGTCGGTCCAGCCCTCGTCCGCCCAGCCGGCCGGCTCGACGCCGGCCGCGGCGAGCGGGGCCACGGCGCCGCTGAGAGTGGTGTGCCGCGCCCCGTCCGGCGCGTGCTCCGCCGCCATCGCGCGCGTGACCGCGTCGAGGGCGGCGAGGGCCACGGCGTCGGATGCGGTGGCCTCGACGGCGCGGCTCACCGTGTGGGGGGAGGCGCCGGTAACGGTCGGGGTCGACCGGACCCGGATGACGGCGGAATGGGCTTCTTCGGAGCCGAGTTGCCGGACCGTCAGATCGGCTGACCGGCCCATGCGTTCGGTCAGCACGGTCCACCAGTGGCGGGCCTGAGGGTGCGAGCGCCAGACGTCGTCACCGATGCCGTCGGCGCAGGCGCCGGCACCGACCCGATCCGCCTCTGACGCGGTGGAAGCGGCTTCCAGGCCGATGCGGTCGAGGACCGCGCGGCGCAGTGCCCGGCCGCGGGCGTGGTCGGGGCTCGCTCCGACAACCGGGGCCGACGGGCCGTCGGCGAGGGCCAGTTCGGCGGCTCGGCAGGCCGCTTCAAGCCGGGCCAGGTCCGCCCGTACCGCGCCGGCGACCAGCAGACCCGCCGGGGTCCGGCAGGACGCGAGCGACGCGGGCAGTTGCGGCAGGTCCCCGGGCAGTGGCGCGTCGAGCACGCCGAGACGCGGGTCGCTCAGGGCCGTGACCCGGCGCAGGGCCTCCCCGAGGTCCGGCGCGGGCGGGGCATCCGGCCCCCACCGGGCGGCGCGCGGGACCGCGGCCCACGGGTGGTACGTCGACTCCGGAGGCTCGGCCCCGGCGATCAGCACGGCCGCATGCCCGGCCGCCGCTGTGCCGGAGGCGTCCTCCTGCGCGGCGGGGTCCGGAAGGTCGGCGACGGCCGCGAGCAGCCGCCCGGCCGCGGCACCGGCGAGCAGCGCGACATGCGTACGGGACGGTGTCCCGGCAGCGGCAGCCGTTTGCGACGGCGCCCCGGCACCGACAGGCATCTCGGACGGCGCCGTGGCCGGCGTCGCCGACCGCGACTGCGCGATGACGGGACCGCTCGGTGCCCACGGTGGTGTGCCGCTGCCGAGGCGGGTGGCGATCGCGGCGGCGTCGGAGCGGGCGCGGTCCGGGGGCCCTGGCGCGGTGACGAAGCCGCCGTCGGCGTCGCAGGAAACGGCCAGCGCCACGGCCCCGGACGGCGCGTCGGCCGTGATCACGGCCCGGTCGCCGGGCAGCCGGGCGTCGGTGGCGACCCGCGGGCTCGCGCCCGCGCGGCGGAGCGCCCGTACGAGGCTCATGGCGAGCGGGCCCTCGGGATCCGGTGCGGCGACGACCGGTCGCGCGCTCCGGATCGCTTCGACCGCCTCGGCCGGGTGGGCGGCCGACGAACCCGGCCAGGGCGGGAGTTCGACACCGTCCGGGTGCTCGACCAGCAGATCGTGCTCGCGCAGTCGTGCCGTGAGCGTGGCCAGCGCGACTTCCACCCGCGGGTCGGCCTGGTCGTTCTCGGCGGCCTGCGCCTGCGCCTGCGCCTGCGCCTGCGCCTGCGCCTGGGCACCGGCCCCTGCTCCGGCCTTGGCTTCCCCGGCGTCTGCCGGAATCCCTACGCCGGCCTGGGCTGCGGCGTCGGCCTGAACCCGGGCGTTGGCCGGGGCCCCGGCACCGGCCTGCGTGTTGCCGTCCGCCCGCGCCCCGGCACCGGCCTGTGCGCCGCCGGCGCCCCGCACCGCGCGGTCCGGAGCGAGCCGGTCCGAGAGCAGCTGCCACAGGGCCGGCAGCGCGCGGCTGCCCTCCAGCGTGACGCCGGCGCCGCGGCCGCGCAGGTGCAGACCCGTGAGCAGCGGAGTGACGGCCACACCGGGCCGCAGCCGGAGCCGCGGCTCCGGCCGCGACGCCGACACGACGGGGGCTTTGGGCGCCGGCGGAACGGGCTCCCGGCCCGGTGCGGGGCCCGCGGGCTCCGGGGCCGTGCCCGCTGCGGCGGCGGGGGCGTTGGTCATGACGAGCCCTCCACCGCCGCGATCACTTCGTCGATGCGGCCCTGCCAGGTGTGCCCGGTGAGCTCCGGCACCGTGCGCACGACCAGGTCCGCGGCGAGGTACCGCTCCACCGGCCGTACGTCGCAGATCGCGAACAGCCGGTAGAGCGCGTTCGTACAGGCCCGGTAGACCAGGTAGTCGGGCCGGCTCCACATCGCCCCCTGCGGGTCCGAGCGACGCAGCCGGCGGTGGAACTCGCTGTAGCGGGTGCGGACGTCCTGGTTCCAGCGCTCGGCCACCGTCTGGTCGCCGAGCGCCGCCGCCCGGTTGCGGTACTCGAAGGGGACGCCGGCGAAGTCCGCGCCCGCAGCGAACCGCTCCTCCGCGATGCGCCAGGCCTCGGCGGACCAGTCGGCCCAGGCGCGTTCCCAGCCGGCCGCCCCGCCGTTCGTGATCCGTCCGACCAGGGCGGCGACGGCCGGCCCCGTGGCCTTCCACCGGCGTTCGAAGGCCGCCCGCAGGCGCCCGTCCGGATCCTCGTACACCAGGAAGTCCTCGAGGTGCGAGACGAACGAGTAGTGGCCGCCGATCAGCCCCTCCGGGTGCGCCGCGGCGTGCGCGGCCAGCGCTGCGACCGCGAGCTGCACGCGGGCGGCGGGCGCGTCGCCGTGCCCGCCCAGGAACGCGCACCCGGTGTCGAGCGCCGGCAGGCCCAGCGCCAGCAGGTCGTCGCGGAGCCGTACCCCGTCGGGCCCGATCAGGGCGCACAGGGACGACTGGTCCACCGGCTCGACGCGGACCGTGCCATCCGGTACGAGTGGGCAGTACGGCGGGGCGATCAGCTCGGCGCGGCCGGCCACCGCGGCCTGGGCGAGAAGTTCCTCCTCGGTGACGCGGGCGGCCGAGGGGTGCTCGGCCGCCCAGGTCCGCAGCGCGGCCGCGCTGCGCTCGGCCGCCGCGGCCGCCCGGTCGGGTGCGCCGCGCAGCCGGAGCCGTACGTGCGGGCCGTACAGCCAGTGACGCTCGACGTGCGCAGTCAGGCCAACGGCTGCGGCCCGGCGGGCCAACGGCAACACCGCCTCGCGCAGCAGCGGGGCCTTGTCCTCGCGGTAGTCGTACAGGACGACGTCGAGGGCCGCGGCGGAGCCGGGCATGGCCGCGGGGGCGGGGCCGGCGTTCATCGGGTGCCTCCTCGGCGGGGTACGGGCGGGGCGGCGGAGCCGGGCGCGGCCCGGTCGGCCGTACGGGGGCGCGCCGGCCGGTACGTCTCGACGACGGACTCGACGGCACGGGCGGGCTGGTCCCGGCCGCCGAAGGCCGGCAGGGCCTCCTCCAGGACGACGCCCTGGGGATGGCGTGCCAGCCAGTTGCCCAGGCAGCGCAGGTGCAGGGCATTGCCCAGGTCGAGCGCCTGCGGCTTGGGCGCCCGCAGCCGCGCGACGAAGTCGTCGACCGCGCGCCCGGCCGGGGGCCGCGGAACCGGGTGAAGGAAGAGCTGTTCCGGCAGGTCGAGCAGGGCCCGCCAGCGGGCCACCGCGGCGGCCGGCACCTGCCGCTCCTCCGCGGCGAGGTCGGCGCGCAGCGCGTCGAGCACGCCCGGGCCGAGGTGCCAGCGGCGCCGGGCCAGCACCAGGTGGCGGTGGCGCAGTCGCGGTGTACGGATCATCTGACCGCCCGGCGCCGTCATGGCGTGCCGGGGCAACAGCGGACGGAAGTCCACCACCCCCGTGGGATGGTCGTTGAGGAACGGCCCGAGCCGCTGCGGCAGCATGATCGGGGCCAGGAAGCCCAGGTAGAGCACGTCCAGCAGGTCGCCGGTCGCTCGTACGCGGAACCGCAGTCGGTCGGTGGCCGGGTCGTGGACGAGATCGAGGTCGGCCTCGGCGAGGGCGGTCCGGCCGCGGTCGGGCCCGATCTCCTCGGCGAGCAACAGCGGGTGGAGGTTGGCGTTGAACCCGCCCACCGGCCGGACTTGGGCCGCCCGCTCGCCCGCGCCGAGGCCGCGCCGGACGCGCTCGCCGACCGTGGCCACGGCGCTCGCCGGCAAAGCGTCGAGGAAGCGGCTGGTGAACCGGCCCCAGCCGCCGTAGACGTGATTGACGCACAACAGCCCGTTGTCGTGGTCGCGTTGGACGAAGTGGGAGTAGCTGAGCGGCCGGGCGGCCGTCCAGTCGGGCAGGCGGGCGGCCAGGGCGCGGACGGGGCCGGCCGGCAGGACGATCTCGGGAGCCGTGTCACCGGCCGCTCCTGCCGCCTTCCACGAAAGCGCGGCGAACTCCTCGCGAAGGTGGGCGAGTTCGACCAGTCCAGCCGGCAGTTCGGGGTCGTCGGACGGCCGGCCCACGAGGCGCCCGGATTCCTCCCAGGCGGCGGCGGTGTCGGCGCCGAAGTCCCACGGGTCGCGGCAGGCGCCGCCCTCCCCGTAGCGGGCGACGAAGCGGTCCCGGGCGACCTGGCTCATCACGTGTCCGAGGTCGAACAGCTCGGCCAGGGAGGTGAGTTCGGTGAGCGCGGCATGGTCGGCGGGGGTGAACGGGTCATACCCGGCGGGCCGGTCCTCGTAGGGCAGTCCCGTGGCCCGCTCGCCCGCACCCGGTGAGGCCGGCGGGCGGCGTGGGGCCAGGGAAACGGGGGCGACCGCGTCCTCGCTGAGGGCCGTCAGCGGGGCCGCGTCCGGCGGGACGGGTCGGCCGGTGTCGGCGAGCAGCTCGTGCCAACTGTCGGCCAGGGCGGCGAGCAGGGCGGGACGCTCGATGGCGGGGGTGGCCGCGAACCGCCGTGTGTCGTCGGCGAGTCGGGTGATCCGGTCCGCCAGGCCGGCGTCCGCGGGCCACTGGCGCAGCCAGTCGGCGAGCGCGAGGAGCGGGGCGGGGTGCTGCGGGTCGACGGGCTCCGCGGGCACGAGCAGCCCCGCATCGGCGAGCCGGTCCACGAAGTCCGCGACGGCGGCGTCGTCCGCCGTGCGGCCCAGGTCAGCCGCGAGCCGGGCGGTCAGCGTGCCGAGGACGAGCGGGCCGCCGGCGAGGGCGGCGGCCAGCGTGTCCAGCGCCGGGCGGGCGGCCACCTCGACCTCGTCCTCGCGGCTGACCAGGTACCGGCCGCCGGCGAACAGCGCCTCGGCGCGGGCGAAGCGGGCCCGCCCGTCAGCCACCCGTGCGGTGCTCGTCATGCGGTGGGGGAGGGCGCGGCGGCGGCGCGGCTCGTCGAGCAGGGCCGCGGTGAGCGCGGCGACGAGCGTGCGGTTCTCCTTGACGACCGAGGTCAGCGGGGCGGTGGACCCGGGCTCGGGCTCCGGCGCGGAGGTGGCCGTGGCAGCCGCGCCGACGGCTGGCCCGGCCGCCCACCCAACGGCGGTGAACCACGACAGCGGACTGGTCTTCGTGCTCGCCCGCAGGGCGTGCCGCAGGACCGAGGCCTCCTCTTTGCGCGCCCGCCGACCAGCCTCGCCCCGGCCGGCCCTGCTGACCGCCCGCAGCAGGTCGGCGCTGGTCAGGGCGATGGCCCGGGCGAAGGCGGGGGAGCGACAGAGGTCGGCGAGCGCGGCGCGCTCGGCGGCCAGGGCGGGCGGGACGGCCGCGCCGAGCTCGTCGAGCAGCCGGGCGCGCAGCTCGCGCAGGGCGAGCCAGTCGGCGAGCCGCGGCACCCGGTCGGGAAGGGCGCCGAGTCGGCCCAGGAGGGCGGGGCGGGGCTCGCGGCCGTTGTGCAGGGCGCGGCGGAGCGGGAGGACCACCTGGCGGTGGAACTCCTCATCGTGACCGGCGCGCGCGGCGAAGAGGTCGTCGGACAGGGCGGCCCGCAGGGCGGCGTCCTGGGCGGCCAGGGCGGTGAGCCGGGCGAGCAGAGCCCGCACCTCGGTGGCGGGGGCGGTCTCGGCGGGGTACGGGAGCACGGTCGTACGGACGAGGGCGTACGGCGCGCTCCGTTCGTACGGGTCCGCCGGGTCGTAGGGGCCTGCCGGGTCGGCCTGGTCGCACAGGTCCGCCGGGTCGTGTGTCGCGGTCTGGCCGGACGGGTCGGCCCGGTCGGGCGGAGGCACGCGCGCCGGGGCTGTCGGCGGGGCGATGTGCGGCATGACGGGGCTCCCGGCGTACGGCTCGGAGGGCGGGCGGGATCGGCGGAAAGGGCGTGCATGCGCGGACCACTTCAGCGGACCGGGCGGGCATGCGGGCCGAGCACAATCGGCGGACCGCGTCGGGATCGGCAGGGTGGGCACGGGGGGTACGGCCGGCCGGGCAGGACTGGACGAGCCGGCCGGCCGCACGGGAGCCCTGGCTCACCGAGCCTGGCAGGATGCGAGGCCGAGGGCGGACCAGTAGGGCAGGTCGGGCAACCCGGGCTGGGCGCACGAGGAGGAGCCGCACGAGCACGAGCTCGCTCCGCCTAGGCGCCCGTCTCGGGTAGCGCGACGGTGTCCCTCAGAGCGGTGACGGTCAGTCGCCGAGGTCGAGGTCCTCGAGGGCGAGGAGGTCCTCGCGGTGGTCGGACATGTGGAGCCTTTCTGGTGGGAAGGGCGGTGTTCGTGGCGGGCGCGGCGTCAGAGGACGACGGGCGTGGTGACCTGCGGCTGCGCACACGACGACGAGCCCTGGCACGAGCAGGAGCCCCACGAGGCGCCGTTCTCGGGCAGTGCGGCGGTGTCGCGCAGCGAGGTCACGGTCAGGTCGGTGAGGTCCAGGTCCGTGTCCAGGGCGAGGTCCTGGAGCTCCAGGGCGTCCTGCTGGTTCGGGGTACGGGACATGACGAACTCCTTCAGAGGAAGGTGGAAATCGGAACGCGCCGATGGGATGGCGGCGCGGACATGCCGAAAGACGGGCATGTAAGGATTCCGCTCGAAGCTGGAAAAAAGGTCCGAACGGTCGTTCGTCGTACAGCAGCGAGTCTGGGTCCCGGGACAGGCCGACAGCAAGGCCAATCTGTACATTGGCCTGTTGTTTTCATCCGGTTCAGTGCGTCTTGGCGCATCGCGGCGCGGTGGTGCAGCTCCAGTTGGACTGATGAACAGTGAAGACAGCGTGGAGTTGTGTGCCCTTTGTGAGGCGGATCTTCCCTGATTGCCCACAAGTTGGCCGGAGCCCCGGCAGAGGGACGTCAGGCCTCCGTCAGCGGGGTGTCAGCGCCTCCGGGCGCCCTCGTGCGGGTCCGGTGCCCGGAGGTGACGTACGTCGCATCCATGAGGGATCACTATTGGTCAACTTTCGTTGCGGGGGAGGGGCCCGGAGCCGTCCGGGGCGGCTGCACGGTCGCCCTTGGGCATGGGCGGCCGGCCCGAGGTGACGTACTCGGCGGCCATCCTGAGCCTGCTGATCGTCCGTGGGCTGGTCGCCGTCATCTCCGGGCACATCGGGCGCCGCCGCGCCAAGAGGCATGGCGTAGAGGGCTGTTGGCCTTCCCTGGCAGCCATCATCGTTGGCCGGCTGTGCATCCTGTACGCGGCCCTGGTCAACTTCGTCATCATGGGGCTGATCGCAGCCCTGGCGGTGCTGGTCGACTCGGCGGACTTACCGGCAGACCCTTTCAAGAGCGCTGTCGTCGCGCCCGATCGCCGACGGTAGCTGGAGGGGTCGGCCCGTGCCCCAGACCGGGTGGGCCTGGGGCACGGGGCGCGGGGCCGGGGAGGCGGCTCAGCTGACGCGGTGCGCGCGCCGCATGCGGCGGACGCCGAAGCAGGCGCCGAGCAAGGCGGCGACGGCCGTGGCGGCGGCGCCCGCGGTGACAGCTACCCCGGCGGTCGCCCCGGTCGCCCCGGTTGCCGTGGTCTCCGCGGGTGCGGCGGACGCGTGCGGGGGCGCGGCCGTACCGCCGTAACCGCCTCCCTCGCCCGCCCGGTCGTAGCCGGACCCCGGGAGCTTGCCGCTGTACTTCGCATGTACGAGGCGCTGGTAGGCGGCCAGGGGCACTCCGCCCCTCCCCACGGCGCGCCGCGCGTCGGGGTCGAGCGGCAGCACACGGCCGTTGCGCATCACGTACCAGGCGTCGATCTGCGGTTCCCGGAAGACGGTTCCGAGGCCGTGCGCCTCGCTGACATAGTCGGTCTCGTCACCGCCGGTCGCTATGTTGACGACCTTCCACCCCTTCGCCGTCCGTACGGTCCACACCGAGGCGACCTGGCCGTCCGCGGAGACCGCCTTGCTCGCGACGAACTGCGGGTCGGCAACTGGTGCGCCCGGGCGTCCGGCGACGAACCCCGGGTCGAGGAAGTAGATGGTTGCCGACGGCCCGACCAGGTGCGGCCGGGCCGTGCTCTGCGTGATCGCGCCATCGCGGGCGAAGAAGCGCGAGAGGGTGAGGAGGGTCGCCGGGGTTGACGCCGCCTCGCGCGCCTGAACGGTGTCGGCGGCGGTGAAGGGCGCGGGGAAGTCACCGGCGGCCGCCGCGTGGGCGGTTGCGGGGGCGAGTGCGCCGAGGGCCGCGGTGGCGGCGAGCACGACGACCGCCGCGCTCTTGCGGACGACCTTGCGGCCGGCGGGCGCGTGCCGGTTCGGTGTGCGGCGCTTCGGTGACGCCGGGGTTGGTGACGTGCCGCCCGATGGCGTCTGGGTCGGTGTGGTCTGGGTCGGTGTGGTCTGGATCGGTGACGTGCGGATCGGGGTCATGGGGTCACGCTCCGATCCCGTAGAGCGAGTGGGTCCACGTGAACGAGTTGTTGCTCACGTAGTAGTCGTAATCCCCCCAGTTGTAGCGGTAGTTGGAGGGCCATGGGTCGCCCCAGTAGACTTGGGTGCCCGAGGTGTCGTAGCCGTACAGCACATGCATGTGCCCGCCCCCGGAGCTCCACTGGATGCGCGTCTCGATGGGGCGGTCGGCGTCGATCTCCTTCTGCACGGTGCTGTAGCGCAGATAACCCCTCACGTACGTACCGGGGTTGATGCCCATCCAGTCGAGGGCGTTCTGCACGTCGCCCAACGCCGCCTGCCAGTTGCCGCAGGTGCTGCCCTGGGGCCGGTTGAAAGCGGCGTCGCAGAACTGGTTCTGGGTGTAGTCGCGCCCGAACCAGGACGCGATGGTGTTGCCGCTCGCTGCCCAGCACCAGTTGCTGTTCTGCTGCGCCTGCATGGTGATGTTGAGGCGCTTGGCGGCGGGAACGGCGGGGTGAGCGGCGGCGTGCGGAGCGGAATGCGGAGCTGCGTGAGCGGTGGCCGTTGGCACGAGGGCGGGCGTCAGGACGGCGACGGCCACGAGGACCGCTGATGCCAGCCGTCTACGCCCCTGGGTGCTAGTGGACATGGCGTTCCTCCCGGTCAGGGTGGGGGTGGAGGAGCGCGTCCGGACGCTGCGACAGCAGCATCGATCTCTTGTCGGGTCTCGGTCAACGAAGTTATCCACAGGGCTGGCGGCGAAGTGAACTCCACCCGTACGGTTGTGAACGCCACAGCAGGTACCAGCAGGTGGCAGCGCAAGTGACGCCCCGTTCTCGGACGGGGAAGTGAACGTTCACAGGTAAACAATCAGAGGGGGGTGGGGGGAGGGGAGGGGCCCAATGTCTGCACACAATGCCGATCGCCGTGCCACCCCGCGCCCCGGTGACCCAGCCATCGGCTCGTCCCGCCGCTCCACCCCCGAGGCCGAACTCGCCGAAGCCCTGCGCACCGGCCCGTTCTCCGCCGCGCTCCGGGCTGCGCTTGCCGCACGCGGCCTGGCTCTGCATCGCGTGCAGCACCGGCTCGCCCAGCGCGGCATACGTGTCGGTGTGACCAGCCTCAGCTACTGGCAGCGCGGTGTGCGGCGGCCCGAGCGGCCCGAGTCGCTTCGTGCCGTCGCCGCGCTCGAGGAGGTGCTGGAGCTTCCCCCGCACGCCCTCACCCGCCTGATAGGCCCACGTGCCACGAGCGGCCATCCCGCGGCCCGCCCGTATCGCACCCTCCTCGAACCCGCCGCCGCGGTCGAATCGCTGCTGGCGAGTCTGGCGGCACCGGCGGACGGCGGGCTGCACACCGTGATCCACTACGAGCACGTTCACATCGGTGCCCATCGAGAGCTCGCCGCCCGCGACTCGCAACACGTCGTACGGGCCCACCGCGATGGCGTCGACCGCTATCTCGCCATCTATCACGGCGACCCGGGCTGCGACACGGAACGGGTACGGGTATGCAGTCTCGGCAACTGCCGGGTCGGGCGGATCCGCCGTCACGGCGCTTCGGGGGTGATTGTTGTCGAGCTGCTCTTCGACGGGCGGTTAAGAGTCGGGGAGACCGCCGTCCTGGGGTACCGCTTCGAGGACGGAACCGGCGCGCCCAGCCATGAGTACGTTCGTGGCTTCACCTACGGCGGCGGGCAGTATGTCCTCCAGGTCGGCTTCGACCGCGCTGTCCTGCCCGTCCACTGCCGTCGCTTCGCCCGTCCCTCGGCGACCGCCCCTCGCGAGGCGGTCGCCGATCTGACACTGAACGCTCACGGCTCGGTCCACCTCCTGGAGCAGCAGATACGGCCGGGTGTCCTCGGCATCACATGGGAGTGGGACTGACACCGTGTCCTATGTGGTGAGTTCGAGCAGACGTGGCGGTGGCGAGCAGTTCCGTGCTGCCGGGGTCCGCGTGGCTGTTCGACGAGCCAGACTCCGGCCCGGGACCGGGCGGATCATGCCGGAATCGCGGGGTCTGGCACGTACTCCCCCACTGCCTTAAGGGCGTGGGGGGACCCCCAGCGGCGTTGTCGTCGGTTGCCGACTCCCTCACGCTCGGCTGCGCTCGCGCGGGGGCACCCTCCATGCCCCCGCTCACCAGTGTGCTGATGAGGCACCGTTGCCTGGAGCCGGCCTGATCCGCCGGACAGGCCCTAGCCGGGTGGCCAGGCGACCACGCTGAGATTCGCCGCATCGGGATCCACGTCCAGGCACCGCAACGTGAGCTGCTTGCCACGCTCCCGAGGTGTCCAGCCATGGTGAAGCAACGCCTGACGGATGGCAGCCGCGACCAATCCCGGTGCGATCACCACTCCGTGCTCGACCCACGTCACCATGCGCTGCCCGTCCGCTTCTCCGTGCACGACGACGATGGCCAGACCGGGCTCGTCGTTGGGCGCGACCACCCAGCGATAGCTGTCCCCGTCCACAACAATCATCCGCGTGCCCTTTTTCGCTATGCTCATGCAGCGCAGGCTTTCACAGCCCGTACGGTTGGAAATACTTATTTCCCGCTCCATGTCGAGCCCAGCCACCCCACCACGTGCGGAACTCGCCTGCCCGCCGGAAGCCTGCCCCTGTCCGGCGAGGACGAGGT
Organism: Streptomyces cellostaticus; assembly: GCF_001513965.1. Lineage (GTDB taxonomy): Bacteria > Actinomycetota > Actinomycetes > Streptomycetales > Streptomycetaceae > Streptomyces > Streptomyces cellostaticus. The sequence goes on from NZ_KQ948043.1 coordinate 54,074, forward strand.
GTACCCGCGGGCGCATCCAAGCCGCCATCGCCCTCCATCTGGCCTGATCAAACGGGGTTGGAAAAGGCTCACCGAATGTGCGGCTGCTCCCGGAACGGCAGAGCCGAACTCCGTTCCTTCAAACCGTTTGTCGCGGACGATCGGGGGCCGTTAGCGTAGTGCCTCCGGGATATGAGTGCCCGGCAGCGAGAGAAGGTATGAGCGACGTTGGGTAAACCCCAGGACGGCACAGGTACGGTCACGGGATTCGTCTTCGTGCACGACGGATCCTCCGGCATCCCGCAGACGGCCTCGGCCGGTACGCGCGTGCGGCAGCCGTCCCTCGAACCGCCCTACCTCGTGGTCGGCCACTCGCCGGCCGACGTCCTGGTGTCCCGCTGGCCCGGTCGGCTGTTCCGGGCCGAGGTGGTACCGCCGACGACTGACGAGGAACGCGCCGCGACGGTACGCATCGCCCGGAGCATGCGGCCCGAGGCGGGCTACACCTGCGCATTCGCCGTCGACCTGGTGGAGGAGATCTCTCCGTCGGTCCTGTTCGGGCCACATGGCGGCGCGGTGACCCGCGTCCTCGCGGCCGGGCTCGCGCTCGATGAGGACGTCGCCCGCTCCCTCGCGTCCGCCCGCCCCACGGCGGCGAACGACGCGTTCGGCAGGGCGTGGGACCAGTGGATCGCCGGTCAACCGAAGGCCGCCGGGTACCGAGGACGTGATCACCGCTCGACCGTGGCGATCGTGGCGCGCGGCGCTCCGGTGTCGCCGATCGGCCGTGGGTTCACCGCCCTGTGCGGCGTGGTCGACGACAGCGCCCTCCTCCGCGGGGGCAAGGGGGCGTTCACCCGCAACGAGCGCGGTGAGAAGGTACTGACCGAGCCGTGGCGGACAGCCGGCCGAGCGCTGCTCGACGCAGCCATGGCATTCGGCGCACCGCACCTGGTGGACGGCGCTGCCTCGACCGTCCTGACGGCAGCCTGGCACGCGGCCTTCGGTCCTGCGAAACCGGATGCCCCCGGTGCCGCCGAGCCGGTTCGCCCGCTCTGACGGGGCTTCGGCGACCATCAGCGGTGCACGGCAGGCGAGTTCGGGGCACCCCAGGCCGGGCGCACAGTCCGAGGCACAGCAGCCGCTGCCGGGTGCGGTGCACGTGCCGTTCGGGTCGAGACGCTGGGCCCGCGCTCTGCTCTGGCCGCGCCCGCCACGTACGACAGCACTCCCTCACAGGCCGGCAGGCGACCGGATGGCTTCGACGGCGGGAGACGGTGTCACGGCGCGCCGGACGAGACCCAGATCCGGATGGTGCCGCCGGGATCGATGTGGCTGGAGCTGCTCGGCTCCTGTCTGACGACCTCGCCGCTCGGCCAGACCCTGTCCGGAACGCGGTGCTCCTCCAGCTTGAAATGCCCGATGTCCGCGCAGGTGCGGGCGTTCGCCACGGTCATGTACTGGAGTGACGGCGCTTCGGGTTGTTCATCGGTCGCGCTGTCGCAGCCGGAGAGCTCGCCAACGGCCCTGGGGTCACCGCCGGTGGAGATCCAGACCTTGACGGTGCCGCCGACGGCGATGTCCTCCGTTCCCGGCTCCTGGCGCGCCACCTGGCCGGCCGGTATGAGCCGGTCCTGGACCTTCCCGGCCTCCTCCAGCTTGAGATGGGCGATGTCCGCGCAGATCCGGGCGGTGTCCGGGGTTCTGCCCTTGAGCCAGGGAGTGGTGACCTTGCCGTGGTGCTCCTCGACCTCGCAGTCGGCAAGGTCGCCCTTGGCCCTGGGATCACCGCCCGTCGACACCCAGATGGTGATGGTGCTGCCCCGCTCGACAGACTGGGAGATCTCCGGTTCCTGCCGCGTGACGGTGTCCTTGTTGTACTTGGCCCCCATGGTGGTCTTCTGGTCGATCTTCAGTCCGGCGATCTCCGCACAGGTCCGCGCCTCCGCGGGCGACATACCCGTGAACGAGGGCGGGTTGAAGCCGCCGCCCCAGGAGGCCGTCGGATCGCACGAGAGGTACGGTCCGGTCGCCCGAGGATCCGGGGTGTGGGAGAGGTCCGGGAACAGGTACCGTGCGCCGAACACGCTCGCGGTCATCAGGAGCGCGCCGACGGGAACCAAGGTCCAGGCGAGGATCCTGGCGTTGCGCAGAGTCCGCCGGTGAGCCTGCTGCCTGCTCGAGACGGAACGCATGGTCGTGGCGATGGCGTCGGCCGCGCCGGGGGCCGCGGCAGCGGTACGGATCATGAACGTCTCGGCTGCACCGGCGTCGACTGTGACGTCCTCGGTCGTGACCGTGGGGGCGGAGTGCAGCGAGTGGGTGGGTGCTTCGCCCGCGGCGACCCGGCGGACGTCATCGGCCATGGCGCGGGCGCTTGGGTAGCGTCCGGCGGGATCCTTGCTGAGGGCGCGGGCTACGACGGCGTCGACGGCCGATGGCAGCGACGGGTTGATCGAGGACGGCACCGGCGGCGGCTGCTGGACGTGCTGGTAGAGCACGCTCATCGTCGACTCGCCGTCGAACGGCGTTGTCCCGGTGGCCAGTTCGAAAAGCATGCAGCCGACCGAGTAGAGGTCGGAGCGGGCGTCGGCGGGCTTGCCCTGCGCCTGCTCGGGCGAGAGGTACTGGGGCGTGCCGAGCACGGTGCCGGTCCGGGTCATCGCGGTGGCGTCCGACTGCAGCGCACGGGCGATGCCGAAGTCCATCACCTTGACCGCGCCGTCGTCCGTCGTCATCACGTTGGCGGGCTTGATGTCCCGGTGGATCAGCCCCTGCCGGTGGCTGCACTCCAGGGCGTCCAGCACGGCCGAGGTCACAGCCAGCGCGCGGTCCAGCGGGACCGTGCCACCGGCAGGGTCCGCGGCCCGTTCCCGGATGAACTCGCGCACCGATCGGCCCTGTACGTACTCCATGACGATGTACAGCACGACGCCGTCGGGCCCGGTGTCCTCGCCGCTGTCGTGCACGGCCACGATATTGGTGTGGTTGAGCGCCGCGACCGCCTGGGCCTCACGGCGGAAGCGCTCGCGGAAGGAGGGGTCACGGGCCAGGTCCGCGTGCAGTGTCTTCACCGCGACGGTGCGTCCCAGCACCGTGTCGTGGGCGCGGTACACGGACGCCATGCCGCCCTCGCCGAGAGGTGCCTGCAGGATGTAACGGCCTTGCCCGACCGAGCGGATCGGCCCCACCGCGTGCAAGTTCTCGGTCTCCTCGACGTCCATCGTCCCCGCCTTTTCCCCCAGCTGCCGCCTCGGCGCAAGGCCCCCACCGTGTGAACGTCGACTTCGGTGGCGCCCCGCCGGCCGAGTGTGGCGATCGCAGCCCCTGGTGACGAGCCTTCACCGATCGTCACCCGTGCTGTCCCAGCCGCGCGGCGAGCATCGTGTGCATGACAGGTGACCGTACCGCGACGGTGTAGCCGAGTCGAATCCGTCTACCCTCTGCCGACGTTCGCGTGCGTGTCCCACGGCCGGTCGCCCGGTACGTCATCAGGTGAAGCCTGAAGCCTGAAGCCCATGCATGGCGACGTCGACGTTTCGGGCTCAGTGGTTCTCCCCTGCCGAGCCCGGAACACGGGCCGTCGCCACATTGCGGAGGCGTAAGGCTTCACGCTGGTGCGCCATGTGACGCCCGGTGGACTGCTGCGTCGCCTGGGTGGGCGGACGGAGGAGGCGCGCACCGGAATCAACGCGGTCTCCGAGGCCGCCTTCGACCTCCTGCGGCGCTCCGGCAGTCGGCGGCAGCTGGTCGCGATGACCTCCGTCGGCGCATGGACACTGATGGTCGAGCCCAACGGACACGGCGGGGTCACCGACGCCACGGCTCTCAAGGTGTCCGCGGGCACACGCAGTGGGTCTCCCACTACTCGGACGTCCAAGGCGGCGCCGGCCTCGTCTGGGCGGACGACGGCACCACGCGGCTCTGGTTCGACCCGGCTCTCCCCGAAGAGCGCTCCGGAACCCACCCGGACGAGCTGCTTCCGGTCATGCACGCCATCGGGTTCAGCCTCGGAACGGAGCCCACCGGCCTCGACCTCTCGATGGAGGCCGCCTTCGCCCTGGCCGAGTACCTGACCGGCGTACGGCTGCACCCGGACCTCCTCCGGAACACGACCTTCACCTGCGGCAGCATCGATATCCCCGTCGGCGGACTGTACGCATGGCCGGGCTGCGCCGCGTCCTTGCGCTCCGTCCGGTCAGAGCCCTTTTTCTCTTTGCCGGATGGGGAGGGTTTCGGGGTGCCGGCAACAAGTCCCCGTCCCGGGCGCCGCCGGGCAGGCTTCCATCAAGTGCGTGAACCGACCCACCCGCACGCCCCGCTGCAACCGCCCGCCCCCTGTGGTCGTCTTGTGCGCTGACTGTGTACGAAGTAGGGATGTGGGGGGACGTTGTGACGCGGAACGTGACAAAGGCCGGTCTCGTGGTGGTGGCCATGGCGACGGTGCTCGGGGCCTCGGCCTGCGGCGGGGAAGCCGGCGCGGCGGCCGCAGGGAGCGGCGGGAAGCTCCCCGCGCACGGGAAGGGGGTGTCCGTGGCGCCCTCCGGGGACGGGGCGTCGTCCGGCTCGGCGTCGACGTCTGGCGGCACTGTGGCGAATTTCTCCGGGACCGCACAGACCGCGGCGTCGTCCATCACCCGGCACGTGCCGTGGAACCTGGACATTCTTGACCAGCGGTCGCGGCCGCTGAATGGGACGTTCACCACCACCGCCACAGGCAAAGGCGTTCACGTCTACGTGATCGACACCGGGATGGACATCGCCCACAAGGAGTTCGGCGGACGCGCCCACCTCGGCGCCGACTTCGTGGGCCCGAAGGACTCCGGTGACTGCTTCAGCGAGGAGGGGCTCGGTCACGGCACGTTCGTCGCGGGCATCATCGGCGGGGCGAGGTACGGGGTGGCGCCCAAGGCGGAGCTCGTCAGGGTCCAAGGCATCCTGTGCGAGAGCGAGGGCGGTGGCTCCCCGGCGGCGGCCGAGGCGGCCTTGGTGAAGTCGGTCAAGTGGGTCACCGCGCACGCGCAGAAGCCTGCGGTGGTGAACATGTCGCTCAATTTCGACCACCGGTCGGCGGCCCTGGAGTCCGCCGTGAAGAAGATGGTCGACGCGGGGATTCCGACGGTGGTGTCGGCCGGCAACTTCCATGACGACGCCTGCAAGCATTCCCCGGCCGGCGTCCCCGGCACGATCGTCGTGGCGGCCTCCACCTCGAACGACCGGCCGTGGAGCGACGGCGGCTCCTACGGATCGGACTACGGACGGTGCGTGGACCTGTACGCCCCGGGCCAGAAGGTGACCGCCGCCCTCGCCGGCGGCGGTACGACCACGGAGGACGACGGCGCGACGTCCTGGGCTGCGCCGCATGCGACCGGCGTGATCGCGCTGTATCTGTCGGCACACCCCCACGCCACCGCCAACGAGGTCCACGTCTGGCTCGACCACACGGCCACCCCCGGTGTCGTGCACGGCGTCCGCTCCGACACTCCCAACCGGCTGCTCAACACCGGCGGTCTGTGACCTGCTCCCGCCGCCCCGGTCGCATGGTCACCCAAGCGCCGCACCTCACCGCAATGGCGGGCGCAAGTCGCGCGGCCACCGTGCCCACACCCTGCTGACCCGGTCGTCGCCGGGACGGCCGCCGCCCAGGCTCTGGACGCGTTCGCCGCCTCTGAACTGGGCGGGCCGCTACCGGCGATCGTGCGGACCTGGCAGGCAGCCTGGAGCGAGTTCTCCGCCCCGAACCCGGTGGCGGCCGCGTTCACGGAGCGGTTGCCCTCCGGGGCGACCGAGGATCGTATCGATGTGCTGTATGGAGCCGCGGTCGGCCCGCGAGGCGGCTTGGGCGGCAAGGTGGTGGCGACGCCGTACTTCACCGCCCTGCCGCTTACAGATGAGGCTGGCATGGACCGAACGCGGGAGTGAGTTCCGCTGCAACGTGTAGCGGGTGACGTGCCGCTCGCTCACGGCTTCGCGGCCCTGCGCGGAAACAAACCCGCACCTGCCCGACGTTGTCGATCTCCGAGCCGGAGACAGGACGGCAGGTGTCCTGGACGGGGCGGCGTGCGAGTGACCATGCGGCCTCGATGGGGGTGCGGTGGATGGCGGTGCGTTCGGCCGTAGCGAGTGTGCGCCGGCCATGCGGGAGACGTGGTCGCCGACCCGGAGGAAAAAGCCGCCGTGCTCTTGGGGCAGAGCCGTGTCCCACCTCTTCCGCCTCACGGACCACGTCCCGCATTCTTCCTGCGCGACGGGTGTATGTCAGGCGCGGCCAGGTGTCGAAGGCCCACCGGTATGCCTGTGTCAGGTCGTGCTGCCAACTGTCCGACGACGCGCTCGCCCGCGGGGCGAGTGCGCCGCGCTGGGCAAGGTGCAGGACACGTGACCAGGTGGCGGCATCCGTGGAGAGAAAGCCGAGCCACGCCTGGAGGGAGGGAGCCCACAGGGCGCCGACGTGTGGTGGAGGACTTCTCCAGGAACTGCCGGGGCCAGCCGTGAAGGGAGAGCCGGTCAGGAGAAGCGCGGAGGTGCCCGTGTCGGCGTTCTCCGCACGGCGGGTGGCATGCACTGCTGCGCTGTGCATCCGTCCGTTCGTCACGTCGTGGTGGGCCGCCAGCGGAGCAGAGCCTCCGAGGTGGAGGCGACGGGCATCGACGATCCGGGACCCGTTGGACGCGTCGTCATGTACGTGTGATGGTCGATCTGTTTCCTATGACCTCGCACGTGGAGTGCGTGGCCATCCAAGAGGCCGCGGGCCGCCGGACGGTCAACTCCTCGCGGACCGCCCGCTCGCGGCGCTCGTCGGGATATTCGCGTCGGGACGGCAAAGGTCGAGCAGCATCCCGTTTCGTAGCGTCCCTGAAGCCAAGACAGCGGCCGCTGTGCAAGAGTGTTGACACGCGGACCATCCGATGGCGGTTTGCCGCGACCGCATGGTTGGGCAGGGTGGCAAGTAGAGACTGATCCCGATGCTCTTGGCCAGGGTGATGGACAGGCCGGCGAGTTCGGGGCTGCACAGGCTGACGGCTCCCGCGCGGGCCAAGTCGGACACGACGGGGGCTCGTTGGTGGGGAGTTGGCGCAAGCAGAAGCCGAAGGTCACGTCGACCAGCGTCAGTGGCGTTGGATCGCTTGGCCGGAGCGGGCCTGGAAGTCGGCCCGGCCCAGTTCGCGCTTGACGTGTTTGCAATCTTGCTCGGTCCGGCCGCGCAGCCCGTACGGTGTGCGGACTTCCCCCCCCGTCTCGGTCGTGAGCGGGGAGTTCGGCTCGACCGCCACCACGCAGGGTGGGAGGCGGCTGGTGGGGCACGGTGTGCGGCGACGCCCCGCCGTCGTGGGGCGGGGTCGCCGGCGCGGGCATCGGCAGGTCGATCCGCCGGTCGTTGACCGGCTCGTGGTCCCACGGGGACCGGGACACAATGCATTGCTGCGCATGGCAGACAAGAAGATCACCGAAAGCAGGACGGCCAGTCTTCAAGAGGGCCTGGAGCAGAGAACAGGAAGCCGCTGATTCATGGTTGCCCACCGGTCGGCTGAAGGGCCGCACCCTCACCCTGTCTCAAGGAGCCAAGATTCGGAACACCATCTACCGATCAGGGCAAACGACCGCAGGTCGACCGGACGCGGTGGGCGTGTGACCGGCCGGCGGGCGCCCGCGGTGCTGCCCCCGTCGCTGCGCGTGCGGCTCGGGCTGATTGCGGCTCTCGCCGCGCTGGTGGTCGTCGTGCTCGGGGTTCTGTACGCCGGCCACGACAAGCCCGGCAGGGTGGACAGGTGGATCATCCCGCCGACGGCGGACAGTGTTCGGCCGCCGTGGCGGCACGTCGCTCTGGCCTTGGACTTCTTGGGGGAGCCCGCCGGATCGACGATGCTGGTGGTGGCCATCGTGACGGGCTGCCTGCTGCTTCGGCGTCCTCGCGCGGCGGCGCTCTTCGTCGCCGGCGTCGCCATGGCCGTGGGGACGGCGACACTGCTCAAGCATCTGGTGGGACGCACCATCCACGGCGCCGGCAACCTGTCCTATCCGAGCGGGCACACCGCCTTCTTCACCGCACTCGCCCTCATCGTGGCGCTGCTCGCGACCGGCCGGCTCGGCCTCGGCAGGACGGCCGGCACGTCACTCGTGCTCGCCGCGGCGCTCGTGGCCGGCGCCGCGATGGGATGGGCGCAGGTCGCCCTGGGCGCGCACTATCCGACCGACGTCCTCGGCGGCTGGTGCACCGCGCTGGCGGTGATACCGGCGACCGCGTGGCTGGTCGACCGGATGGCTGACCAGCTGGCCGATCGGACGGCCGACGCCGGTCGGCGGGAGCATCGCTGACGTCACGTCACGTCATGCCAAGCGGCGGAATACGGGCTTCACCGGTCGTCCGCCCAGCCAGGGCGTGGGGTCGGCGGCGTCCAGCGCCTTCCGGTACACCGCACATGCCTGGGCCACCACGTCGACGGTGTGATCGATGTCGGCGTCGCTGAGCGCGCTGCTCACCACGAACGACGGGGCCAGCACCCCGCCCGCGAGGAGCCGGCGCAGGAACAGGGTGCGGTACTGCTGTGACGGCTGCCCGTTCTCGTCGAGGGTGGCGAAGACCAGGTTGCTGGCCCGGCCCCGGACGACGATGTGCTCGGCGACGCCCATGCCGGCCGCGGCGTCGCGGACACCGGCGGCCAACCGCTCGCCGAGGGCGTGGAGCCGCGCGGTGACGCCCTCTTCGGCGTAGATGGTCTGCACGGCCATCGCGGCGGCCAGCGAGTGCGTTTCGGCACCGTGCGTGGTGGACAGCAGGAACACCCGCTCGCCGGAGTGACGCAGCCCGCCCTGCTCCATCAGCTCGCGGCGCCCGGCCAGCGCGGAGACGGCGAATCCGTTGCCCAGCGCCTTGCCGAACGTGGAGAGGTCGGGGACGACGCCGTACAGGCCCTGGGCGCCCGCCTCGGACCAGCGGAAGCCGGTGATCATCTCATCGAAGATCAGTACGCAGCCGTGCCGGTCGGCCAGCTCGCGCAGGCCGGCGAGGTATCCGGGCGGCGGCTCGGTGTGGGTGGCGGGTTCGAGGATCAGGCAGGCGACCTCGTCCTGGTACCGGGTGAGCAGCTCCTCCGTGGCACCCAGGTCCCCGTAAGGGAACGCCACGGTGAGCTCGTTGGTCGCCGCCGGAACACCGGCGGACATGGGCGTGGTGCCGATGAACCAGTCGTCGACGGAGAAGAACGGATGGTCGGCGCAGAGGGCCACCCGCGGGCGCCCGGTGGCGGCGCGGGCGAGGCGTACCGCGGCGGTGGTGGCGTCGGAGCCGTTCTTCGCGAACTTCACCATCTCGGCGGTCGGCACCGTGGCCAGGAAGCGTTCCGCGGCGTCGACCTCCACGACGGACGGCCGGACGAAGTTGCTGCCGCGGTCGATTTCCCGCCGCACCGCCTCGGTCACGCGTGGGTGGGCGTGGCCGAGACTGACCGACCGCAGGCCGGAGCCGTACTCGACGTAGCGGTTGCCGTCGACGTCCCACACGTGGGCGCCGCGGCCGTGGCTGATGACCGGGGCCAGGTTCTCGGGGTACTGGTCGTCGCCCTTGGCGTAGGTGTGCGCGCCACCGGGGATCATCGAGTGCAGCTGCTCGTTCGCCGCCTGCGACCTGGGCAGGAGGAACTCCGCGGTCTCTTCGGTGTGTTCGGTGTGTTCGGTGGTCAACCGACTTCACCCTTCCTTGTGCTTCAGGGCCTCGGCGAGGCTCGGCGCCTCACGGTCCCGCTGGGACATCGATGTGACCGGCAGCGGCCAGGGAATGGCCAGCTCCGGGTCGTCGAAGGCGATCGTCACGTCCTCGGCCGGATCGTGCGGGCGGTCGATCCGGTACGAGGTGTCGGCGGTTTCGGTCAGCGCCTGGAAGCCGTGCGCGCACCCCGCCGGGATGTACAGGGTCGTCTGCGTCTCGCCGGACAGCTCGAAGGAGGCCCGGTTGCGGTAGGTCGGCGAGTCCGGCCGCAGGTCCACGACGACGTCGAAGATCCTCCCGTACGAGCACCGCACCAGCTTGGCCTCGCCGGCGCCGGAGCGCAGGTGCAGGCCGCGCAGCACGCCCCGGACCGAGCGGGACACGCTGTCCTGGACGAAGGCGTGCGGGTCGAGGCCCACCGAGCGGACCACGTCGGCGTCGAAGGTGCGGCAGAAGAAGCCGCGTTCGTCGGCGTACGGTGTCGACTCGAACAGGTAGGCGCCGGCGATCTCCGGGACTTCGGTCGCTTTCATGGGGCCTTCCGCGGGGGGTGGGCGTGGTCGTTCGCCGGGAACAGGGTCGTGGTCAAGGCGGTGAACTGATGGGCGAGTTGCTGCGCGGCGAACCGGTTTCGCTCGGTGAGGGTCTGCCGTAGCTCCGGCGCGTGCTTCTCCAGGTCCTGGAACTGTTCGAGCAGCCGGTCGGCGTCGACCTCACGTGCCGAGTGGCAGTACGCGCCGAGGCCCATCCGGTCCATGAGTGCGTCGCTCTTCGCCGCGTAGCAGAGGGCGAGCACGGGCGTTCCGGTCTTCAGTGCGCAGATCAGGTTGTGGTAGCGGACGGCCACCACGGTGTCGGCGGCCGCCATCTCGTTCATCAGGTCGGCCAGTGAGGCCGGTTCGGCCGCGGTGACCAGCGGTGAGTCGACCGCGTCGAGGATCGCGGCGACCACCGACTCGTCGCACGTGTCGCCGGTGAGCAGCCGGACCGGCCTCCCCTCCTCGACCAGCGTACGGACGAACCGGATCGTCCCGTCGAGGTAGCGCCGGTGGATCTCCTCGGCCCGGGTGCGGTCGTCGTTGCCGCCGTGGAAGTCCATGACACCGAGGCAGACCAGGCCCGGCGAGCCCGAGGGCGCGCTCGCCCGCGGCGTCGGCAGGGCGAACGCGAGGTCCGGGTAGACCTCGTCGCGCGCGGTGTCCACGCCCATCGCCCGCATCGCGTCGCGGGACGGGGCGTCCCGGTACGACCGGTACGCGGCCAGCCGCGCCGACCAGCGCACCAGGGCCCGGGTCGGCCGGTTGCCGATCTCGGCGGCGCCGACGCTGACCAGCGCGACCCGGGTGCGCAGCAGCCGGCCACTCGCGCAGAGCAGGAACAGCGAGTAGGGGAAGCCCCACGGCCGCAGCGGCAGCGTGGCCTCCAGGACGCCCATGCCGGGCACGATCACCACGTCGTGGCGGCGCACCCAGGCAGCGGTTCGGTAGACGTCGACGAGTTTGCCCAGACCCTTGGCCGCGACCGCGCCCGCCCGCGACGCGGTCCGGTACTCCCCGCGGTACCAGTGCAGCCGCGTCGCGGGGATCCCGAACCGGGTCGTCACTGCCTCGGGTCCGCCGCACAGCGCGTCCACGACGGCCTCCGGGTGCTCGGAGCGGAGGTAGCCGAGGACGGCCTCAAGTGATCCGTCGTTGCCGAGGTTGCCGGAGCCGAGCAGGCCGAACACCCCTACGCGCACCGGAGTTTCGTCCGCTGACGTCATGTCTGCCTCCCTTCACGGCCGGCGACGAGGGCGTCGACGGAGACGGTCAGCTTGGCCGGGTCGACCGGGGCGCGGTCCTCGACCCGCTCACCGGCGCCCGGCCGTACCCGGCTGGTCATCCATGCGGCCAGGTGGCGGTAGCACGCGCGCCGGTCGGCCCCGGACAACGGGGCCCGCCGGATCGCCGAGGCGAAGCCCCAGACGTACTCGGTGAGCAGCCGGGGCGTCGGGTGCAGCAGGCCCGCCCGGCGCGGGTCCAGGTTGACGCAGCGGGAGCGCTTGCTCGGGTTCGCCCGCTCGGCGCGGGTGGGGTGGTCGCGGCGGAAGTACAGGAGTTCCGACACCTGGTGGAAGCGCCCGTGCAGGGCGATCTCGGCGACGAAGGTGCGGTCCGCGTGGTGGTAGCTGTCCATCGGCTTCACCCGGCGCAGCGCGTCGGCCCGGATCACCCCGTAGAAGTCGTCACCGCCGGGCTCGAACAGCATGCTGCGGAATCGCTCCGGCGCGTGCGGTGAGTCGGTCGCAAGGGTGTACTCGTAGGGGACCTTCACCTGGCCGTCGCCGTCGATGACCGCCTGGTCGGCGTGCGCGAGGATCACGTCCGGCCGCTCGTCCAGCGCCTGGACGCAGTGCCGCAGCAGATCGCGGGCGTAAAGGTCGTCGTGCGAGGCCCACTTGAACAGTTCGCCGCGGCACTGGGTGAACACGTAGTTGTGGTTCGGCGTGGCGCCGACGTTCCGGAGCAGCCGGACGTACCGGACCCGCGAGTCCTGCGCGGCGTACTTGCGGCAGATGTCCTCGGTCCCGTCGGTCGAGGCGTTGTCGGAGATGACCAGCTCGAAGTCCTCGTAGGTCTGGCCGAGCAGGGCGTCGAGCGACTCGGCCAGGTATTCCTCGCCGTTGTACACGGGCAGGCCGATGCTCAGCCTGGGTTGGGCGGTCATGAGGTCCTCACTTCGCGGATGGAGTCTTGGTGTTGCTCGCGCAGGGCGGACCGCAGCTGCAGCCACCACACGGCCGAGCCGCTGACGGTCGCGGTGGCGACGCCCCAGGCCGAGCCGACCGTGCCGGCGACGGCCGCCCCGCCGAGCCCGCCGCCGACGTAACAGGCGGAGGCGAACAACTGGCAACGCAGGCTGCGCCGGGCCGCACCGAGTGCGCGCAGCCCGGCCGCCGCGCCGGTGCCGAGACCTGCGCCCGCGACGCCGAGGGTGACCGGCACGATGAGCTGTGCGGCAGAGCGCCAGACACCGCCGAGCACGAACTCGCCGAGCCGGTCCGGCATCAGCAGCAGCGCCCCGCCCCAGAGCAGCGCGCCGACGGCCTGCCCGCCACCCAACAGGAGGCAGAACGTGCCGAGGCGGTGCGGGGCCTGCCGCAGCACCCGTGCCGCCTCCGGGACGGTGACCAGCGAAAGGCCCATCAGCACGGCGAGGAACGGGCCGAGCAGGAGCTCGGCGCCCCGCACCGCACCCACGGCGCCGAGCCCGACGATCGCGCCGAGCCCGTACGCGCGCAGCTGGCTCGCACCGCTGAGGCAGGTGTTCTCGACCAGGTACCGGTAGCCGAGATCGCGCTGTTCGCGAAGCCACCCGCGCGCCTTGGTCATCCGGGGCCGGATGCCGGACTGGATGTAGCCGTACCCTGCCGCCACCGTGGCGGACGCGCCCCAGGCGAGCACGAAAGCGGCCACGCTGCCCACGCGGGCCGCCACGATCATGGCCGGGACGAGTGCGACGCCCCACACGACGTCGTTGACGAACGCCTTCCGCCCGGTGCCGGCGGCGAAGAACGAGAACCGCCAGGCGTCCTGCAGCAGCAGCCCCGGCAGCATGACGCCGAGGCAGACGAACGCGGGCCCCACGCGGCCGCCGAGGGTCGGCCCGACCACCAGACACGCCGCGCCGATGGCCGTACCCACGCCGAGTGCGGTACCCGACGACCGGGCCACCGCCCCGCGCCAGGACGCGTCCGACACGCCGCTGAAGCGCACCACGAGCGGATCGGTGGCCAGCCCGCGGGAGACATTGAGCACCACGCCGTAGGTCACCCAGGCGAGGCTGAACACGCCGAACGCGGTCACCCCGAGCGAGCGGGCCACGTAGATGCCCACCGCGAAGTTGGACATGCTGGAGGCCGCCTGGTCGGCCAGTCCCCAGGACAGTCGGCCGACGAGGGCCCGCTTGGCGGATCCGGCCGGTGGCGCCACTGTCTGCGGATTCTCTCCCTCGACGGGCATCGACGTCATGTCTTGATCAGCCCGGCCTCGTGCAGGGCGCCGGCCGCGTCGGCGACGGTGTCGAACGGCAGCCCGGACCGCTCGGCAACGTCCAGCAGACTGTGCTCGCCGTCGGAGAGGTTGAGCACCCAGAGCATGGCCATCTGGGCCTGCTTGGTGTCGCTGCGCCCGCCGAGCGCGTCGTACAACCCGCGTCGGCCCAGCTGTGGTTCGCCGTACGGGCTGAGGTTGACGTACTGACGGTTGCGATCGAGGACGTCGAATGCCTCGCGGCAGACGGCAAGGGTGTCCGCCATCGCCTCCGGGGAGACGAAGTCCAGGTTGTCCGCCGAGGTGTGGTACTCGGGATAGCCCGCGTACGGGGTCCGGGTGAGCGAGCCTACCCCGAGATTGAACCCGGGCGAGCAGTACTGCCGCTCGTCGTAGCCGTACGGAGTGAACTCGTTGACCTGGTGCGGGCGTTCGGAGGCGGCCAGTACGTGCCGCATCACCCGGTCGATCTCCGCGTCGCCACGCCTGCTCTGCTTGTACGTCAACGAGCCCGGGTCGCCGGCGCAGGCCAGCACAAGCCCGTGCTTGACCCGTTCCACCCGCTCCGCGTTGCGGGCCAGCCAGGTGATCGCCCCGATGGTGCCGGGCGCGAAGATGAACCGGTAGGTGTAGTACGGCGTTTCCTCGGCCAGCGCCCGGGCCAGGTACGTCGCCACCGCGACGCCGGCCATGTTGTCGTTGGCCAGCGACGGGTGGCAGACGTGGCAGGAGACGATGACCTCGTCGGCGACCTGCCCGGGGACGACGTGCTCGGCGTAGGTGAGGTGGCCGTCGGCGAGTGTGGAGTCGATGCGTACCTCGTACTCGCCGTCCGGCATCGCGTCCAAGGTGTCCTGGGCCAGGCAGAAGCCCCATTCCGGCTTGTAGTAGCTGGTGCGGTACGGCACCCAGGACGGGTGGTCCGGCAGGGTGTGCAGGTGTTCACGCAGCTCGGACAGGGGCATGGTCGCCGACACCGGCACGCTGTAGCCGAGCACGTGCAGACTGGACGCGGCGAAGTCGACGACCCGGTTGCCGGCGCTGTCGGCGATGTACGCGTCCCGGATGTTCCACTCCTGCGGCACGGTCCAGTCGAGCACCTGCGTCCCGGTCGGCACCTCGTGCACCTGCAGCGGGATGTACTCGCCGACGATGTCCAAGGTGGCGCGCACACCGTCGCCGGTGATGCTCCGGCAGAGCGGATACAGCCGCTCCACCAGGGCGTACATCTCATCGCCGTGCGCGGTCACCGGCGCCACCGCAGGGTGTCGTCGACGGTGCCGGCCTCGGACGCCGCGCGCAGCACGGCGAGCCGGGTGAAGCGTCGGTCGAAGTCCTCCCGGGTCAGGTCGAACTTCCGGTAGGCGTCGGCGAGTTCGAGCGCACCCTGCTTCACCGTCCACTCGCAGTCGAAGTCAGGGATCGCGGCGCGCAGCCGGGAGAAGTCCACCCGGTACGACCGCGGGTCGGCACCGTTCTCCCCGGTGATCCTCACCTTCGCGCCGGACACCGCCTCGGCGACCTGCTCGGCGATCTCGGCGACGGTGACGTTGTTGATCTCACTGCCGATGTTGAACGCCTGGTCGTGCACCGCTTCCCGCGGCGCGCTCAGCGCGGCCGTGAAGGCCCGTGCGATGTCGACGGCGTGCACCAGCGGGCGCCAGGGGGTGCCGTCGGAGAGCACCAGCACTTCGCCGGACAGCAGCGCGTGGCCCACCAGGTTGTTCAGCACGATGTCGGCGCGCAGCCGGGGCGAGTAGCCGAAGGCGGTGGCGTTGCGCATGAACACGGGGGTGAAGTCGCCGTCGGCCAGCTCGTGCAGGTCGTCCTCGACGCGCACCTTGGACTCCGCGTACGGCGTCACCGGGCGCAGCGGGGCGTCCTCGGCCACCAGGTCGTCGCCGCCGGCGGCGCCGTAGACCGAGCAGGTGGACGCGTACAGGAAGCGCTGCACCCCGGCGTCGCGGGCCAGTTGGGCGAGCCGTACGGACGCGTGGTGGTTGATGTCGTACGTGAGCTCCGGCGCCAGCGATCCCAGCGGGTCGTTGGAGAGTGCGGCCAGGTGGATCACGGCGTCGACCCCGGCCACGTGTTCGGCCGTGACGTCGCGCAGGTCCACCCGGTGCCCCGGCGGGTCCGCGGGCGTCGGGCCCAGTACACAGTCGGCGAACAGGCCGGCGTCGAGGCCGACGACCTCGTGCCCGGCGGCGGCAAGGACCGGGGCCATGACGGTTCCCAGATAGCCCTGGTGTCCGGTCAGCAGTACGCGCATGGTTCAACCCCCCAGGTTGAGCGTGAGTTTGGTGACGGCGAACGCTTCGGCGTATCGCTCGTGGCATTCGATGCCGCGGATCCGAGCGAGGCCGAGGAAGGCCTCCCGGTCGTACCAGGGCCGGTGCCGCTGCGAGGGGTAGTGCTCCTGCAGCAGCCGCACCTTCTCTTCGGCGATCTCCGGCGACAGCGGCTGGTACGCCGCCATACGGCCGAGGTCGCCGTCCCACTTGACGATCTCGTAGCCGAGCACGAGGTGGTCGCGGAAGGCGGTGGGTATCAGCTGCGCCAGGCCGCGGTGGTCCTGGTGCGCGTCATCGGTGCGCGGCGCCAGCACGAGATCCGGGTCGGTCTGCGCGCGCAGTTCCTCGACGGCGGCCTTGGCCTCTTCCCAGTGCGCGGGCAGCCGGCCGTCGGGCAGCTTGTGCACGGTCAGCCGCAGGTCGGCGTCCGGGCAGAAGGCGGCGAGCGCGGCCTGCTCCTCCTGCTCCCGCTCGCTGCCGCCGCCGGAGAGCACCAGCGCGTCGACCCGGAGACCGGGCCGCGCGAGGCACATGGCGAGCAGCGTGCCGCCCGCGCCGATGGCGATGTCGTCGCAGTGCGCGCCCACCGCGACGATCCGGTCCGGGCGCCCGGCCCCGAGCCGGATCACGCGCTCACCCCTGCGTTGTCGTGTTCCCACACGGCCCACGGGCGCTCGCCCCGCGCGTAGGAGGCGTCGAGCGCGGCCCGCTCCTTCACGGTGTCGGTCGGCTTCCAGAAGCCGCGGTGCTGGTGCGCCACCAGCCGGCCGCGCTTGGCCAGTTGGGCGCATCCGTCGGCGACCAGGTCCCCGTTCTCCGGTATGTGGTCGAAGACCTCCTGGCGGAGCACGAAGTAGCCGCCGTTCTCCCACAGCGGCAGTTCGCTCACCGCGGTGATGCCGCCCACCAGGCCGTCCTCGCCCAACTCCACGCAGTGGAACGACGACTGCGGCGGCACCACCATCATCGACGCACCCGCGTCACGCGCGGCGAACCGGTCGATCATCTCCGGCAGCGGGGCGTCGGTGAGGACGTCGGCGTAGTTGGCGAGGAACATCTCGTCACCGTCCAGGTGGTGGCGCACGCGGCGCAGCCGCTCCCCGATCGGTGACTCGATGCCGGTCTGCGCGAACGTGATCGTCCAGTCCGAGATGTCGGTGGACAGCAGCTCGGTCCGCCCGCCGCGCAGCACGAAGTCGTTGGAGGTCGTCTCCTCGTAGTTGAGGAAGAAGTCCTTGATGTGGTGGGCCCCGTACCCGAGGCACAGGATGAACTCCGTGTGCCCGAAGTGCGCGTAGTAGCGCATGACGTGCCAGATCAGCGGCCTGGGGCCGACCATCGCCATCGGCTTGGGCACGTCGTCGGAGGTTCCGTTGCGCATCCGCATCCCGTAACCGCCGCAGAACAGAACGACCTTCATGACTTGACCTCGACAATGCTCAGTTCCGGGATGGGAAAGACCAGCCGGCCGCCCCAGTCGTGCACGAAGGACAGCTGCTCGACCAGCTCGGCCCGCAGGTTCCACGGGAGGACGAGCACGTAGCCCGGCTTGTCGGCGGCTATCTGCTCGGGCGGCAGGATCGGGATGCGGGTGCCCGGGGTGAACCTGCCGTGCTTGTAGGGGTTGCGGTCGACCGTGTACGGGAGCAGGTCGGGCCGGATGCCACAGTGGTTGAGCAGGGTGTTGCCCTTGCCCGGGGCGCCGTAGCCGACGACCGTCTCGCCGCGCTCGGCCGCCTCGATGAGGAACCGCAGCAGATCCCGGCGCACCTTGGCCACCCGGGCGGAGAACTCGGTGTACCCGGACAGCTCCTGCAGCCCGGCGGCCTTCTCCCGGGCCAGTACGTCGGCCACCCGTCGGGTCGGCTCGCCTGCCACCTCGGTCGGCCGGGCCCACAGCCGGATGGAGCCGCCGTGCGTGGGCAGCAACTCGACGTCCACGAGGGTGAGTCCGCCGCTCGCAAGGGCTCGGATCGCGGACGCGACCGTGTAGTACTGGAAGTGCTCGTGGTAGATCGTGTCGTACTGGTTCTCCTCGATCAGGGTCAGCAGGTGCTGCACCTCGATGGAGACCCAGCCGTCGTCGGCGACCAGGGCGCGCAGTCCCTGGGTGAACCCGACCACGTCGGGGATGTGCGCGTACACGTTGTTGGCCACGACCAGGTCCGCCGGGCCGTGCTCGGCGCGGACGGCCGCGCCGGTGTCCGGGCTCAGGAACTCCGTGAGCGTGGGCACACCCGCGTCCCGCGCCGCGGCGCCGACGTTCACCGACGGCTCGATGCCGAGGCAGCGGATCCCCCGGTCCACCACGTGCCGCAGCAGGTACCCGTCGTTGCTCGCGACCTCGACCACGAAGGCGTCGGTGCCGAGCCCCAGCCGCGCTGCGGCGTCGGCGACGAACGTGCGCGCGTGCTCCACCCAGGAGGTCGAGAACGAGGAGAAGTACGCGTACTCGCTGAACGTCTCCTCCGGCGTGATCAGCGGAGGGATCTGCGCGAGCCAGCAGTCGGTGCAGACCCGCAGGTGCAGCGGGTACGCGGGCTCCGGCTGGTCCAGTTGGTCCGCGGCGAGAAAGCTCTCACATGGTGGCGTCGCCCCGAGGTCGACGACGCTCGCCATCGCCTCCGAGCCGCAGAGTCGGCATCGTGTCATTTAGTGTCCCCATCCCCCCTGCTCGCGCGGGTGTCCCCGCCACGAGTCAGTGCTGACCGACCCGCGATCGCGGTGCGGTACTCATCCACCAGGCGCTCCAGCCCGACGGCCGGGCTGAAGCCCTGTTCGTAACGGAGCCGGGCCGCCTGGCCCATCTCCTGGTTGCGGGCCGGCTCGGCCGCGATCCGGCGTATGCCGGACGCGAGCGAGGCCGGCTCGCCCGGCCGGTGCAGCAGCCCGGTCACCCCGTCCTCGACGAGTTCGACGAAGGCACCGTGACCGGCGGCGACGACCGGGACCCCGGCCGCCATCGCCTCCACGACCACCAGGCCGAATGCCTCCAGCCACGTCGAGGGAGCCACCACGGCGACCGACCGCGCGATGGCCTTCTGGCACTCCGCCGTGTCGTACAGGCCCACGTATTGCACGTCGTCCCGGCCCGCCGCCCAGGCGGTGACCTCTGCCTCCAGTGGCCCCGCGCCGGCGATCACGAGCGGTACGCCCACACCGCCGCTCGCTGCGATCTCGTCCCACGCGGCCATGAGCAGCCGTACGCCCTTGGCCTCCGCGAGCCGGCCGAGATAGAGCAGATGTTCGCCGGCGCCTGATCGGCGGGCATCCGGGTCGGGCACGAAGTTGTGCTTCACCGCCAGCCGCTCGGCCGGCATGCCGGCCCGCACCAGGACGTCGCGCTGCGCCGCGGAGATGCAGAAGAACCGCTCCACGCCGGACCACCACCGCCGCCGGTTGACCGACAGGCTGACCGCGAGCGGCACCGTCGCAAGGCGGGAGTTCCGGTAGCAGCCGTGCCGGACGGCGGGCAGTGGCGTCGACCCGACGCACTCGGTGCACGGCCTGCCGTCCCGCTGCAGCGTGCCGGGAGGGCAGACCTGGGTGTAGTTGTGCAGCGTGGCGACGGCGGGCACGTCGGCGTCTGCGCAGGCGGCAAGCACCGCGGGCGACAGGAGCGGGAAGACGTTGTGCACGTGCACCACGTCCGGCCGCTCGGCGCGGAGCCGGGTGGCGAGTTCCGTGCGGACCGCCGGGTTCCACGGCACGAGCAGCGGCACCGCGACCTTGCCGGGCAGGGACCGGCCGGCGATGTCGTCGCTGCGCCGCTCGAACACCTCGACCCGGTGGCCGGCCGCGCGCAGCAGCCCTACCTCCTGGTCGACGACCGTGTTCTCCCCGCTCGGCTGTGCCGAGGCGTAGCGGTTGTGCACCACGAGGATGTGCATGCTCACCTCACCTCCGGTCTCTGGGCCCAGCGCGGGACATGTCGTCGGGGGACGTCGGGCGTCGCGAGGGGTGTGGCCTCGGCAGGTGCCGCCAACAGCGAGGCGGCCAGGGCCAGATGCAGCAGATACGGCGAGGCGTCGCCGAGACCGGCCTCGGTGTACGACGCGATCGCGCAGTAGCTGATCAGGAAGATCGCGCAGGCCCTCGGCAGCGACGGAGGCCGCAGCAACGCGACGCCGCCCAGCACGATGATGATCGCCGCGACCAGGGTGACGCCGATCAGACCCTGCTCGTTGTAGACGGCCAGCCAGCTGTTGTCGATCGGCAGCCCGCCGAACGACTTGTCGCCCAGGCCCACGCCGAACAACTTCTCCCCGGTCGTCCGGGGCGCAGCCAGCAGGGCGTCCCAGACCTTGGCCCGACCGGTGAGGCTGGAGAAGTTCGCCTTGCTCTGTCCGCGCAGGAACCACGCCTGGAGCACGGAGGCGAACCCCACCGCGGCCACCGTGGCGCACAGCACCGTCCAGGTGAAGAAGCGGCGGGCGGCGGCGCTGGTGAGGAGGAGCGAGCCGATCGCCAACACCAGCCCGAGGAGCAGGCCGAGCGTGGCCGTCCGGGTATGGGTCAGCGCGAGCAGGACGAGTGAGGGCACGATGACCACCACCGCGCTGGCCCTGTCGGTCCGGCGGCCGAGTACGAGCAGCACGGTGAGCCCGATGATCACCGCGGCGTACTGTCCGATCTGCGGCGGGGTGAGCGGCCACAACGCGCCGACCAGGCGTCCGCCGTAGAGGTCGGGCAGGGCCGCGCCCGGTGAGACGACCAAGCCGGCGGCCACCGACCCGAGCACCGCGAAGTACATCCGGATGTGGTGCCGGGCGAACGTCAGGCTGCCGTCCCACCAGCGGCTGAGCAGCCACAGCGTGGCCACGAAGAGAGTCAGCCGGAAGCAGCGGAACAGTGCGCCGAACCCGGACTCCAGGTGCGCGCTGGAGATCACGCTCGTCACCAGGAGCAAGGTGAGCAGGAACACGTACGCACTGGCTCGGATGCGCAGCCGGAGATTGACCGCGAGCGCCAGCGCGAACGCGGTGACCAGCGCGCCCATGGTGACCATCTGGATGAGGGAACGGGGCAGCGGGACGATGGTCTTCGCCCCGGCGGAGCCGAGCGTGTTGAGGACCAGCAGCCCCCAGACGATCCCGACGATCCTCGGTGTGCCGGCAGGGCGCGGGTCGGCACCGGGCTGCGTGCTCGCCGTACCCGGTCGGCCCGGTGTCCCACCGTGCGTCAGGTCCCCGCCCACCTCAACCACCGGCCCGTGGGTCGAGGTCGAGGGTGCTGCCCGCGTCCTGCTGGTACGGCGTGCTCTGCCACTGACCGATGTCGAGGATCCGGCTCGGGTCGTGGGCGACGAATTTCCACGGTCCGAGGTAGACGTTGTCGTGCCAGCGGTTGTGCTGCTTGCGGGTGATCGCCTCGGCCACCCCTTCGCCCTGGTACGGCGACCAGTCCGGATAGGTGCCGTAGTTGGCCAGCACCGCCATGCGGTCGCACTTCTCCGTGCACCTGACGACGGACTCGTCCAGCACGAAGCGGTTGTCGTGGATGTCCACCCGCTGGGTCTTCCACCGGCAGTCGGCGTAGAGCGGTGGCTTGGCGATCGCCGGTTTCGCGCAGCGGCCGGTGTCCCGGACCAGCAAGGTGCAGTCACCTGACGAGGTGTTGGCCGGGCTGTTGCAGAACCGGTCGGCGTTCTCCCACAGGGTGATCCCGGACCAGTTGTTCTCCAGCACGTTCCGGTAGATCTCGATCTTGCCGGTGCGGGCTTTGATCCGTGGTTCGCCGCCTGACTCGGACAGGTAGACGGTCGCGTACGGGAAGGTGTCGCCACGGTCGGCTGCCCTGCGGCCCTCGACCCAGTTGTTCCGCCGGATCGTGTTGTTCCGGATGACCGCGTTGTAGCTGGTCTCGTAGATCAGCGCGGCACCGTCGTTGGCCTCGATCACGTTGTTCTCGATGCGGAAGTCGTTGTTGTTGGTGTCCGCCCACAACCCTGTTCCGCGGTTGTCGTGCACCCAGTTGCCGCGTACGTCGGCGCCGTTGACGGCCCAGAACTTCACGCCTCCGCTGCAGCCGCAGCCCTTCCGCCGCCGCTCCCAGTCGCCGGTGTTGTTCCCCACGATCTCGTTGCCCTCGACCACCAGGCCGCTGATACGGCCTTTGGTCTTGTACGCGTTCATGCCGTACTGTCCGTTGCCGCGCAGGCAGCTGGCGCGGACCCGCTGGCGGGCACCGGCCATCAGCCCGGCGCCGGAGTTGTTCTGGATCGTCGCGTGCTCGATCACCCACCCGTCGGCCGAGTCATGGTTGACCACGCCCTCGTTCTGCGGCGCGACGAAACCCTGCACGGTCAGGTAGCGGATGGTGACATTGCCGGCGGTACCGCCGAACGCGTACTGGTTGATCTTCTGGCCGTCGAGCACCGCGCCCGGCGCGCCGAGGTAGCGGTCCCCCTTCTTGGGGATGACCTGGGAGTAGCGGTCCCGCTCGAGCCTGTGCCTGCCCGGTCGAAGCCAGAACGTGGTGTTCGCAGGGCTGCTCTTGGTCTTCGCTGCCAAGTCACCGACGACCGCGGGGTCGACCGTCACCGCACCCGCCGGCGCATTCGCCGGCCCGGCCGCGGGCTTGGCGCACACGCGGGCCACGGACGTGGAGGACGCCCCGGACATGGATGGCGCAGCGGTCGACCCCGCCCGGGCGCCCGGCGTGCTCTCACAGCTGGACACCGTCAGCAGGGCCAGCGCCAGCGGTGCCGCCGCCAACGCCCAGTGCCGCCTCTTGTTCCCCACGCGCCCCCCTAGCCGCGGAACCTGAGCACGGTGGTGAACCCCGCCGCGCCGTCGGCGAAGCCGGTGCCGACCAGCGTGATGGTGGGTTCCTTGCGTCCGAAGCCGACGGAGTACCAGCCCAGCGGCGGGCCGGTCTCGCCGCGATGCGCCCGCCATGACAGCTCCCCGGGCAGGTCGAGCACCGCGGAGCGCCCCTCGCCGTCCCGGATCCAGGTGAGCACTGCCCGGTTCCCCACCAGGTCCGCGGCGATCGCCGGGCCGAGGTGGAACGCCAGCTGCACGGACCGGCGCGGGCCGCGTACCTCGTCAACCACCCTCAGTTCCCGGCTCGCGGCCGTCAGCTCCACCAGGCGGCGGTGCACGGAGCGCTGGTAACCGTCGTGCTCGGCACACCAGCGGGCCACACCCTCGTCGGTTGTGTCCGCGGCCAGGACGCGACTGTGGGCATGCCGGGTCCAGAGGAACGGGCCACCGGAGACGGACTGGTCACCGCCGTCCACCTGCAGGGTGTTGTGGCCGAGGGTCGACCGGAAGTACTGCCGCCACTCGGGTTGGCCGTGGTAACAGAACGTCCCCGGGTCGGCGAGCACGTCGACCCCGTCGTGCCGGACCTCCACGGACAGCGCGTCCGCGTGGGCATGCGCGGCGATGGACAGGAATCCGTGCGGACCACCGTCGCAGCGGCACCAGATCTCCTCCGGACCGCGCAGGATGGTCATGCCCGCGTCGGCGAAGTGCCCTGGTCGGCTTGCCGGGCGGGTCACGGCCGGTGCGGTTCCCTTGTCCGCGTACGGCCGGATGAGCGCGGCCAGCAGCGGGGTGCGTACATCGGTGCCGGCCACCTCCGGCCACCAGGCGAGCCGGCCGAACACGGCGTCCCCGGTGGCCAGCAGCGAGGCCCAGCGGTCGGTGCCCGCGCCGTCCACGACCAGACCGTGCCCGTCGTCCGCGTCCCCCTGGCGCGGCGGACGTAACCGGCTGTCCACGATGGCCGCGAGCGCGTCGGTCATCCGCAGCAGCACCAGCCGGACGGACGCCGGGACCGGCACGCCGGCGGCATCCGCCTCGGCCACCGCGGCCAGGCCGAGCTCCAGCACCAGTCCGTGATACTCGGTGGCCAGCTCGCGGTTGAGGCCGGAGCCGAAGGTGTTGCTTCGCAGATGCCGCTCCAGCGACCGCAGCGCGCCGGCTCGCCAACGCGCCGAGGAGGGGAACCACCCGAACGCGCAGGCTGCGGCGAACTGCCCGGCGGCCTCGGCGATGACGTGGTTGTTCGCCGAAGACCCGCGGCTGGGGAAGGCGGCCAGCCAGCGCTGGTGGTGCCAGATCTGGCTCAGTGCCACCGGGTTGTCCTCGAACAACCCGGCCGCGCCCGGCCAGCCGTCGAGCAGCCGACGGATCCACACCCAGGACAGCAGCCGGATCCCCAGCTCGATGCCGCTGATCCAGTGCACGCCGCGCAGCGGTGGGTTGGCCGCCCACCACAACCGCAGGTGCTCGGCCACTCGCTCGGCGTACCGCTCGTTCCCGGTGATCGCGTAGGCGGCGGCGAGCACGGTGAGGTACTGATGCCGGGACAGCTCCCAGATCTGCTTGATGTCCCCGACCGCGTCCTCGTTCCGGTACGGCACGTCGAAGGCGTAACCCCACGGGGCCCGGCGCCCGGTCTTCGGGTCGCACCACCAGTCCGGGTCGGCCATGTCGTCGCGGACCACCCCGAAAAACTCGGCGTGCCCGTACATCAGCCGGTCCGCCTCGGCGATGAGACGCTTCGCGGCGTCCGGGGGTACGGCGGCGATCGTCCCGTCGGGCAGTACCGCGGTGAACCGGGCGCCGGTCACCCTCGGGCAGTCCGGCCGCGCCGACCGCCACCGCCGCCTGCGCACCGCGTCGCCCACCCGGCCGCCGACCTCCCGCGGTCCCATCCGGGACAGGCGCCGCAGGTACCAGCCCGCACTCCCCGAGATCACAGTCATCGCGCCCTCGCCAACGTCACCTGCGCACCGCTGGCCAGGCTTGCCTGCACGGCGAGGGTGGCCGCCGTGGTGGCGACCAGCGACTCCAGCGGCACCGGCATCGGCCCGCCGGTCCGCACGGCCTTGACGAACGCGGCCAGCTCGGCGTTCTGGCCCTTGTCCCGGGCCTTGGGCAGCCGGGAACTGACCCACCGTTTGCGGCCGTACACCGAGGCACGGACGAAGTCATCGAGCCGCAGCGCACGGCCGTCCGCGACCAGGTCCAGCGTCTCCTTGGGGAAGCCGGCCGGGCCGGTGGTGACGTAGCTGATGGTGGCGGTGGACCCGTCCGGGTAGCGCAGCACGACCTGCAGGTCCTCGTTGCCGGACGTGGCGGTCGCGTACACCGAGACCGGGTCGGCCTCGAGCAGCCAGCTCGCCGTGTCGATGAAGTGTCCGCCCTCGCCGGCGAACCGCGAGCCCTCGGTGCCTTGTCGGAGGTACCAGCTGCCGTGCTGCAGCCGGCCCGCGTTGACCAGGTAGCGGAGGTGCGCCGGACCGCTCCGGGCGCCGAACCGCTTGCTGGCCTCCTGCAGCAGCGGCGCGAACCGGCGGTTGAAGCCCACCTGCAGCCGGTCGTTGCCGGACTCCTCCACCGCCGCGAGCACGCCGGCCAGCTCGTCCTCGGTGAGCGCCAACGGCTTCTCCACGAACACGGTCTTGCCGGCCAGCAGTGCCTGCCGGGTCAGTTCGGCGTGCGAGCTGTGCCGGGTGACGACGAACACCGCGTCGATGGACTTGTCGCCGAGCACGGCGTCGAGATCGGTGGTCGCCTCGTCGAAACCGAACTTCCGCTGCGCGTTGGCCGCGGACAACGCCGTCGTGGTGACGACCGTCGACAACTTCACGCCTTCGCGCTGTGCCAGGTGCGGCAGCAGCATCGACGTCGCGTAGTTCCCCGCGCCGACGAATGCGAGACGCACCGGCGAACTGGCGGCCCGGGCGGGACTCCGCTTCACGTCCACCGCGGGCACGGCCACCGCCGTGGTCTCCAACTCGGCCTTTTCGGCCTCCTGTTCGGGGTACCGGAACAGCACGGCCACGGCCTTCAGGTCGCCGTCCTTCAGACGTTGGTACGTCTCGACGGCGTCATCGAAGTCGGCGACGTGGGAGACCAGGGGTTCCACGTCGACGCTGCCGCGGGCGAGCAGATCGAGGAAGCACGCCAGGTTGCGGCGCTCGGTCCAGCGCACGTAGCCGATCGGGTAGTCGCGCCCCTCGAGCTCGTACTCCGGGTCGTAGCGCCCGGGGCCGTAACTGCGGGAGAACCGGACGTCGAGTTCCTTCTCGTAGTACGCGTTCCACGGCAGGTCCAGGCGGCACTTGCCGATGTCCACGACCCGGCCGCGGTCCCGGCAGAGCCGGGCGGCCAGCTCGACGGGCTGGTTGCTGCCGCCGCCGGCGGCCAGGTACACCTGGTCCACGCCGTGACCGCCGGTGAGTTCGGCGACGGAAGCCTCCACTGTCGCGGACGCGGGATCGCCGCAGGCCGCGGCGCCCAGGCGCTCGGCGAGCTCGCAGCGCACCGGGTCGGGGTCGACCCCGACGACGCGGACTCCCGAGACGGTGAGGAGCTGCACCACCAGCTGCCCGATCAGCCCGAGGCCGATGACCAGCGCCACTTCGCCGAGCTGCGGCTCGCCCTGGCGGACGCCCTGCAGCGCGATCGACCCGACGGTGCCGAAGGCCGCGTGCCGCGGCGCGAGGCCGTCCGGCACCGGGGTGTAGAGGTTCTTCGGCACCCAGTTCAGTTCGGCGTGCAAGGCGTGCTCGTTGCCGGCGCAGGCCACGAGGTCGCCGACCTTCACATCGTCGATCCCGGCGCCGACCTGCTCGACCACCCCGCACAGCGAGTAGCCCAGCGGTGTGTAGGAGTCCAGCTTGCCCATCACCTTGCGGTAGGTGGCGGGCACCCCGTTGGTGGCCACGCTCTGCATGACCTTGGCCACCTGGTCGGGCCGGGAGCGGGCCTTGCCCAGCATCGACATGCCGGCCTCGGACACCTTCATGAGCTCGGTCCCGGTGGAGATCAGCGAGTAGGCGGTGCGGACCAGCACCCCGCCCGGCTTGCACCCCGGCACCGGCACGTCGAGCACCGCCAGCTCGCCGCTCTTGTAGTTCTGTACAACCTGCTTCACCCGAACTCCTCTGATTCCTAAGCCGTTAACCGAGTGCTCTGGCCGGACCCAGAGGTCGCGTCGCGATACCAGTACTCGAGGGTCAGCACATGCCACAGATGCTTGGAGAAGTCCCGCTGCCCGGCGGCGTCCTCGGCGACCATCCGCGCCAGCGCGTCGCGGCGCAGGAACCCGGAGCGGACGAGCTCGCCGTCGTTGACCACCTCGCGCACCAGCGGTGCCAGGTCCCGGCTCATCCAGGCGCGCAGCGGGGCGCTGAACAGGCCCTTGGGCCGGTACACGATCTCCCGGGGCAGGATCGAGGTGGCCGCCTCCTTGAGGACGGCCTTGCCCTGCCGTCCGACGATCTTGCGATCGCCGGGCACGGCGAACGCCGCCTTGACCACCTCGACGTCCACGTACGGCACCCGCACCTCGGTCGACGCGGCCATGCTCGACCGGTCCGTGTACGTGAGGTTCAGGCCCGGCAGGAACATCCGGGCGTCGCCCAGGCACATGCGGTTGACGAAGTCGTCGAGGTCGTTGTCCTGGTAGATGTCCGCGTGTTCCGTCAGCACGTCCTCGACGGTCCCGGCCAGGTCCGGATCGACCAGGGCGAGCAGCTCGTCCTGGTCGTACATGGTGTAGCTGCGCCGGAACGCGGTCTCCTCCGGCAGATCGGCGAAGGAGAGGAACCGCTTCGCGAAGCGCACCGACCGGTACCCCCGGCGGGACGTGGCGACCGGCAGCCGGTCCACGGCCGCGGACACCCCGCGCCGCAGGGGCCGCGGGACGCGCTGGTAGCGCAGCGCAAGCAGGTTGGCCAGGTGCTTGCGGTACCCGGCGAACAGCTCGTCGGCGCCCATCCCCGAGAGCATCACCTTGACCCCGGCCTCCCGGGCGGCCGAGCAGATCAGGAAGGTGTTGATCGCGGCGGGGTCGCCGATCGGCTCGTCCAGGTGGTACGTCATCTGCGGCAGCAGGTCGAGGACATCCGGAGCGATCTCGATCTCGTGCAGGTCGACGCCGAACCGCTCGGCCACCTGCCGGGCGTAGCGCAGGTCGTCCGGCATCGCCTCGAACTTGGCGTCCTCGGCGCGGAATCCGATCGTGTAGGCGGAGATCCCGGGTTGGCCGCGGGCCGCCAGCGCGGTCAGGTAGCTGGAGTCGAGGCCGCCGGAGAGGAAGGTCGCCACGGGTACGTCGGAGAGCAGATGCTGCCGGGTCGACTCCTCGATGACGGCAGCAAGGTCCGGCTGCTCGCCGGCCCGCGCTCGCTCCCGGCCCTCGGCGGCGACGTCCTTCAGGTTCCAGAACCGGCCGCGCTCCACCCGGCCGTCGGGCCGGCACCGCAGCCAGGTCCCCGGCGGCAACTTCTCCGCTTCGCGGAACGCGCACCGCGAGTCCGGCACCCAGTAATACAGCAGCGAGGCCACCAGCGCCGCATGGTCCACCTCCAGCTTGCCGCCGGTCGCGAGGGCGAGGGCCTTCAGCTCGGAGGCGAACACCAGGCCCGCGCCGCGCCGGAGCAGGAACAGCGGCTTGATGCCCAACTGGTCGCGAGCCAGCACCAGTTCACCGGTGCGCTCGTCGAAGATCCCGAACGCGAACATGCCGCGCAGCCGGGGCAGGCAGTCCGTGCCCCAGCGCCGCCAGGCCTCCAGGAGCACCTCCGTGTCGGAGGTCCCGCGGAAGCGCACCCCGGCTGCCTCCAACTCGGCTCGCAGTTCGGGCGCGTTGTACAGCTCGCCGTTGTACGTCAGGGCGAGGCCGCCCGAGACCATCGGCTGGGCGCCGGTCTCGGACAGGTCGATGATGGCCAGCCGGCGGTGCCCGAGGTGCACTTCGCCGTCACCGGCGGGGTGGCTGTACCGGCCCGCCCCGTCCGGGCCGCGGTGGGCGAGGGTATCGGTGAGCCGGTCGGTCACGACCTTCCCGTCCGGCCATCGGTACGTGCCTGCGATGCCACACATGTCCTACCGCGCCTCCTGGTCGTTGTCCGGGACCCGTGTGGCCCACATGGGCAGCCGCTCCGTCCGCCGCCGGCCCGTCCCCTTCTGCCGGGCCGACCGCTCGCTGTGGCCCCGCAGCGCGATGTGCAGCCCGTCCCACAGCGTGCCGTCGGTCCGGTCGCGCGGATCGGGGTCGATCAGCACCACACCGATCACCGGAATGCGCTGGTCCGCGAGCTGCCGCGCCACGGTGTGCAGCCATGCGGCGCTGCCGTGCCCGGCACGCACGACGAGCACGGTCTGGGTGCCGAGGTACTGGAGGTCGGTCCACGCCGTGCCGGGCGCGACCGAGCCGACGCCGAGCCGGCGCCCCTGATCCGGCACGGCCGCGGCACGCTCGCCGCTGACCACGGTCGGGTCTCCTGGTTTCGGACGGCGGCCTGCGAGCTGCGGGCCGGGCAGACCGTCGATGACGACCACGGGCTCCTCCACCGCCAGCGCCCTGGCGACGTTCAGGGCGATCTCGCTCGTGCTGCGCGCACAGCCCAGTTCCAGCAGCGACACCGGTTCCGCGGAGTCGCGCACGGTGCGGGCCAGGGACGCGGTGAGCCGTTCGCGTGCCACCCGGGTCCGTCGGCGCTGCCACAGCCTGCCCGACCGGCGGGGCAGCTCCGCGATGACCGAGGCGCCCAGGTTCGCCGCGATGTCCCGGCGCAACACGGGGCGGTCCGCCACCACCGTGCCGACCGCGGCCAGCGCGAGCCCGATGACGAGCCCGAGGACGAGCCCGATCGCGGCGTTGGTGACCGCGGCCATGGGCAGGGACTGCCGCACCGCGCGCGGGGCGTCCACGATCTGCGTGCCGGAGATGACCCTGGGCGTGCCGGTGCGCGCCTCCGCGGCGCGCTGGTCGAAATCGGCGATCCGCGAGACGAGCTCGGCCCGGCGGGCGAAGAGCGACTCGGTGCTCGCCGACGCCTTCGGGTCGGTCCCCGGCGATCGGTCTCCGATCGCCTTGTTGACCTGGGCGAGCTCGTCCCGCATGCGGTCACGCTGGTCGAGCAGGGCCTTGGCCTCGGCCGTCGCGGCGTCCCGCATCCGCCTCACATGGTCCGCGACGAACGCGTCGGCCAGCGCCTTGGCCCGGGCCACCGCTTCCGCGTCGCTGCCACCTGTCACAGTGATCTGCAGCAGGTTGTTGGTCAAGCCGGTACCCCGGTAGTCCGGCATGAAGTCTTCCGGTTTTTCCGGGGACTTGAGGGATTGCAGGGCCTTTTCGGCGATCCGCGTGGTCCCCAGCAGCTCGACGTCGGTGCGGATCAGCGTTCCGGTGTCGTTCGGCTGGTCCTCCTGATGCGCGACCAGCACCTTGGTCACCGCGGTCGGCGGCGGCGGCATCAGGACCGCCACCGCCGCGCCGGCCAGCAGTCCCAGCAGCGCCATCGCACACCAGAGGCGGCGGCGCCTGCGCACCGCCACCACCAGCGCCTGCAGGTCAAGGAGGGGAGTGGCGGCCGACGACTCCGCAGTCTTGCCCGTCGTCACACCGAACCTCCCGTCGCAGGGCCGCGCACCGCGAGAGCCAGAGTGGCCTCGTCCGGAGGACGTTCGGCCGTTCGCGTCGGACGGGCCCGGACCGTGCCGGCGACGACGATGCCGACGACCTCATGCCTGCCGTCCGCACACGCCTCGGCGATGCCGGCGAGCTCCTCCGCGGTCCAGCTGCCCGCGCTGAGGACGACCAGGGCACCGGACTCGGTGTCGCGGTCCGGCACCATCGGCCGGTCCGCCGAAACCTCCACCACCCGCAGCAGTGGATCGCCCTTGGCCTCGGTGACGAGCTGCCCGGCGGCCCGGCGGGCGATCTCGTCGCCGTCCGGTACGACAACCAGCAGCCGCCGTGGGGCCGGCAGCTGGTCCCGGAGGCGAGCGCACACCCGCCGGTAGCGGATCCGTCTGCCGGCCTCGTCGCCGGACCTCTGCGGGGTCGGTACGTCCCACCGGGTGTCGACGCCGAGGAGCCGGCGGATCCAGGCCCGTGGGCCACTGCCTTCCGGCCGGTGTGCGCGCCCTTCATCAGGCACGTCGACGGTGCCAAGGAGCACCGAGTCCAGCGCCGCGGCGATCTCCGGTTCGGTGCGCAGTCGGCGATTCATCCGTGCGGCGACGAGATGGCCGATGACCGCGAGCAGGAAGAACAGCAGCGCCCCGGCGAGGATGAGCTGCATCCTCGTCGGCGGCGCCGCGCCGGTCGGCCGGGCTGCCGGCCCCATGACGACCATGCCGGCCTTGTTGGTCGCCGGGTCGGCCTCGTCCAGCTTCTTCATGGCCTCCTGCAGCGACGTACGCAGCTTCTCGAGCTCGGTGCGGGCCTGCACGCCCTCCACGGTCTGCCCCGGATCGGCCGCATGGGCCAGGTCGGTGATACGGCGGTTGGTCTCCGCCACCTTCTGCCGCAGCGCCTCGGACCCCGTAGCCGCTCCGTCGTCGGTGCCGCTGCCCGTGATCTGCGCGGCGAATTGCACGAATTGCTGGGCCACCCGGTCGGAGAGCTGCTGCGCGCGCTCCGGGGTGTCGGCCGTACCCGAAATCGTGATGATGTTCCCGTCGGCGGCCTTGGCGCTCACGTGGTCCCGCAGCTCGGTGCCGCTGACGCCGGACCAGTGGAGAGCGGCTGCCGCACGGTCGACCACCGCCGAACTGGTCGCGATGTCGACCTGGGTCAGCAGCTCGCGCTCCTCCCACTGCCCCGGCAGCAGGACCGATGCAGACGCCGTGTACCGCGGCGGAATCAGCACCGAGGTGCCGTAGCCGACGAGCGCGCCCAGCACGGCGACGATGGCGAGAAGCCGCCACCGCCGACGGAGAATCCGTCCGATCGTGACCAGGCGGATCGTGTCATCGCTCAACGGTGCGGCCTCTTCCCTGTGCGGACGGGGTCGCCCGCCGACACCGGAGTGTGGTCACGGCACGCAGCGGCGTAGGCGGCGAGCAGCGACGCTTGCGAGTTCCGCCAGGAAAGGTGCCCGCTGATCCGCTCCTGACCGATCTTGCCCATCCGGGCCCGTTTCTCCGGATCGTCCAGCAACACCGCGATGAGCTTGGCGAATTGGGCCTCGTCGTTGGCGGGCGCGTAGACGGCGGCGTCACCGGCGGAGACGCGCGCCTCCTTCAGGTCGAACGAGACGATCGGCCGGCCCATCGCCATGTACTCCAGGACCTTGTTCATGGTCGACACGTCGTTGAGCGGATTGCGAGGGTCGGGCGAGAGGCACACGTCCGCGGTGGACAGGTAGCGCACCAGGTCGGCGTCCGGAATGCGCCCGGTGAACTGCACCTGCTCCGTGAGCCCGAGCCGCCGGGACAGCTCCACCATCGCGTCGAAGGCGTCGCCGGAGCCGACGAACACCGCATGCCAGTCGGTCCGCCCGAGCTCCTCGCGCAGCTTCGCAAGGGCGCGCAGGGCGTAGTCGACCCCGTCCTGCGGGCCCATGACGCCCAGATAGCACAGCAGATGAGGCTTGCCGCGCTTCAACTCCGGCTCGGGCGGCACCGGTTGGAACCGGTCGATCTGGGGTGCACTGCGCACCACGAAAACGTCCTCAGGGCGCCGACCGCCACGGCGCATCGCGACGTCCCGGTAGCTCTCGTTCGTGGCGAGCACGATGTCCGCGGCCCGGTAGGTCCGCCGTTCCAGCGCGCACACGGCGCGGTAGAGCAGATCCTTGCCGCGGTCGAACCGGGAGAGGTACAGCTCGGGCACCAGGTCGTGCTGGTCGAAGACGAACCGCGCGCCGCGCCGCTTCAGCCACAGCGCGGGCAGGAACAGCAGGTCCGGCGGGTTGCACGCGTGGACCACGTCGACCGGGCCGACCTTCCGGGCCAGCCGGACCGTATGCCACAACGCCGATCCGTACTCCCGCAGATAGCCGGCCGGTCCTCCGGTGGCCGCGCGCAACGGGTAGCGGTGGATCCGCACCCCGTCGATCAACGCCTCCGGCTCCGTGTCCCGCTTGCTCCCCCGGGGACAGATGACATGCACCGTCCAGCCCGCGTCGCGCAGCGTCGTGCACTCCTGCCATACCCGCCGGTCGAACGGCACCGACAGGTTCTCCACCAGGATCAGCGCGCGCCGGCCCGACCCGTCACCGCTGATTGCATTACCAGGCAAGGCCTATGTACCCCGGTTCGGCCCGGCGCGCCTCGGCGTCGGGAAGGCGGATGAGGTCGACGATCACCGGCCCGCCGGCGCCGCCATGGGGCAGCGCCGACAGCACTGCCGGATCCCTGGTGCCGACCAGGCACACCTCGGCGTGCTCGAGCACCTCGTCGACGGAGTCGGCAAGCAGCTGCGCGAGGTGCGGCAGCCGGGTCTCGATGTACTCGCGGTTCGCGCCGATCAGCCGGGAGAGGCTCACGTTGGCGTCGTAGATCCGCAGGTCGTAACCCTTGCCGAAGAGCCGCTCCGCCAGCTCGACGAGCGGGCTCTCGCGGAGGTCGTCGGTGCCGGGTTTGAAGGACAGCCCGAACAGGCCCACCCGGCGCTTGCCGGTGCGCTCGACCAGCTCCACCGCGCGCTGCAGATGGTCGGAGTTGGAGGGCAGCACGTGGGCGAGGATGGGCACCGAGATGTCGGCCCGCTGCGCCGCGTGGACCAGGCTGCGCAGGTCCTTGGGCAGGCAGGAGCCACCGAAGGCGAAGCCGGGCCGCAGGTAGGCGGGGCTGATGTTCAGCTTGCGGTCGGCCAGGAACACGTCCATCACCTGGTGCGAGTCCACCCCGAGCGCCTGGCACACCGCGCCCAGCTCGTTCGCGAAGCCGATCTTGAGGCCGTGGAACGCGTTGTCCGCATATTTGATCGCCTCGGCCGTCGGGACCGGCACCCGGAACACCTCGCCGGGCAAGCCGTCGTACAGCGCCATCACTGCATCGCCGCTTGCCGGGTCGAGCTCGCCGATGACGGTCTTGGGCGGGTCGAAGAAGTCCCGCACGCTCGTGCCCTCGCGCAGGAACTCCGGGTTGACCGCGACCCCGATGTCCACCCCGGCCGTGCCGCCGACGTACTTCTCCAGGATCGGTACGAGCAGGTTCAGGCAGGTGCCCGGGAGCATGGTGCTGCGGAACACGACGGTGTGCCGCCCACCCCGCTCGGCCAGCGCCGCGCCGATCTGTTCGGTGACCCGCTCCAAGTACGTGGTGCACAGGCTGCCGTTGGGCTCCGACGGCGTGCCCACGCAGACCAGCGACACCTCGCTGCCCATGATCGCCTCGCGGACGTCGCC
Source organism: Streptomyces cellostaticus (assembly GCF_001513965.1). Classification (GTDB taxonomy): domain Bacteria; phylum Actinomycetota; class Actinomycetes; order Streptomycetales; family Streptomycetaceae; genus Streptomyces; species Streptomyces cellostaticus. Next base: position 88,193 of record NZ_KQ948043.1, read on the forward strand.
GGTGGCGCGTAACGCCCCGGTCCGTACGACCTCGGCGATGAGCTCGCCGATCCGCTCCTCGACCACCGGGGCCTTGCCGTCGTTGACCAGGTCGACCTTCACCTGGTTCACGTCCACGCCGATGACCTCGTGACCCATGCTGGCCAGGCACGCGGCCGACACACAGCCCACGTAGCCGAGCCCGAAAACGCTGACTCTCATGCCCCGTCTCTCCCCCCAGGCAGGCCCTTGCGGCCTGCGGTCCACGCGCCGGTCGGACGACCCCCGCGCATCAGTACGCCCCCTGCCCGTGGAGCACTGCACGCAGCGTCTTCCACAAGATCACTGTGTCCAGGGCGAGCGACCAGTCCTCCACGTACCGCAGGTCGAGGCGGACCGCCTCCTCCCACGGCAGGTCGCTGCGTCCGCTGATCTGCCACAGGCCGGTGAGTCCGGGCTTGACCAGCAGCCGCCGCCGGATGTCCGGGCCGTACGCAGCGCACTCCTCCGGCAACGGAGGCCGCGGACCGACGAGCGACATCGATCCGGTGAGCACGTTGAAAAGCTGCGGGAGCTCGTCGATGGAGTACCGGCGCAGCACCGCTCCCACCCGGGTCACCCGCGGATCCCGGCGGAGCTTGAACAGCAGGCCGGCGCCCTCGTTGCGGTCGGCCAGCTCGGCACGTGCCCGGTCAGCCCCGGCGACCATGGTGCGGAACTTGAGAATGGTGAACTCGCGCCCGTCCTTGCCGACCCTGCGCTGGCGGTAGAACGCCCCACCCCGACTGTCCACCAGCACGAGCAGCCCGACGAACACCATCAGCGGCGCGAACAGCATCAGCAGGATCGCTGCGCCCATCCGGTCGACGACCCCTTTGACCGCCCGGCGGCCCCCGGTGAAGGTCGGCATGCTGACCCGCAGCAGCGGGATCCCGAGCACCGCGTCGACGTGCAGCCGCGGGCCGGCCACCTCCATCAGCACGGGGGCCACGACCATCTCGGCGTCGCTGCCTTCGAGGTTCCAGGCCAGCCGCTGCAGCCGGTCCGGTGACCAGTGCGGGTCCGGTGTGACCGCGACGACACGGTAGCCGTCGCGGCGGACGTGGCCCGCGACGTCCGCCAGTCGGCCGACGACCGGCACTCCGTCCAGTTGGTCACCGTCGAGCCCGAGACCGTCCGTCGTGCACACCGCATCCACCCGCCAGCCGAGGTGCGGGAACTTGCGGGTCCGGGTGATCAGGTCGCGCACGGTGGCCAGGCTCCCGGCAGCGAGCACCGGTCTCAGGCACCGTCCTTCCTTCCGCTGTTTGTGCAGCCAGAGGCGCAGCAGATATCGCGCGGTCATGGTGATGAGCGCGATCGCGGGGATCGCGACGAAGATCCAGAGCTTGATGTTGCGCGAGGTGAGGGCGATCCCGCCGAGCGCCAGTACGACGGTCGCCGTGAACAGTGAGCGTCCGAGCCGGCGGAATTCCTCGGCGCCCTGGCCGAGGACGGCCGGAGCCCACGACCGGCTCACCGCAAGCGCCCCCAGCACCAGCAGCTCGGTGCCGAATGCGAGAATCCCCCACTTCTCGTGCCAGTTGGCCGCGTCCCGGGCCCCGAAGAAGTTGCCGATCGCCGCCACCACGAAGGCGGTGGCCACGGTATCGCTGGTGATCACGGTACGGCGGTACCGCTGCTCCCAGTCGATCGCGGGCTGTCTGATGGAGCCGTTCGCCAGACGCCCGCCCGCTGACGGTAACGGGCTGACTAATCCCCCTCGCCGCACAGAACCCCCCAGGTCCCCAGTGGCTCGACGTGTTCGCCCAACACTGTTCCTCCCCCCGGGAGGCCCCCGCCCCCCGCACTGTTCCTCCCCTCGGGAGGCCCCCGCCCCCGCGCCGCGCTGTTCCTCCCCTCGGGAGGCCTGTCCCGCGCATGACATCCCGGCTACTGCAGAGCTGCTTGAACAACCCACCCTGGCGGCAGACTTGCATGTCCTGCCGGCCTCTCGAGGCGCGCCGGAACCCGTCGAAACCTCGGGTGCTCTCCGTACCCGAGGCCCCCTCTCGGGCTCCAGGAATTGATCACTCCCGCGTCTGGCGCCGGGGGCGCGACTGCGGGCTTTCCGTAGTGCCGGACCTACAGATCATGATTGGTCGCCTCGTGTCCGAACGGCTGAAGCACGGTCAATCTAGACCATCGGGGCCAGTATGAAGAGGGGGATGTATGTAATTTGTGCTCAAGTTGTGAGGCTGGATCCATCGATCGGCGACCGCCTACGGGTGCCTTGACGCCACCGCGCGCTCCAGCACCTCGCGGGCGTGCCGCTGTGGGTGCCCGAGGCGCACGGCCTGATCGTGTCGGTGTCCGGCGGCATGTCCAAGGGCGAGCGCAACCGCCTCAGGGTCCCGGTGCGTGGCGCGATGTCGGCCCAGGTGAGTGCGTGGCGGTCCTGGAGCGTGCCGGTAAAAGCTCCTGACCTGCTGTTTCAGGTGGTGTGCGTGATGTACGGTGTGGGCGTCACGGGCGATTTCTTGACGCACGAGGCGCACTCGTGACGCACGTTCTGACTGATTGTCAGGGAACTTGATGCGGTGCCGTCCGGCGACGAGCCCGGCGCTGGCGGAAAAGCGCGTGGGATCACCGGTCCGAGCTCGTCGGCGCAGACGGCTGCCGCACCGTCGGGCGGGCAGGTGCAGAGCTCGTTGATTCTGGTCCTTTTCCCTCGACCAGACCGACGATCTGGGAGCGTTCCGTCTCGGTGATCCGCCGCTTGCGGCCCTGACCGCCCATATCCTCCAGGCCGTGAAGGCCCGAGCGGTTGAAGCGGTGCAGCCGGCGGGGGACCGTCCTGGGGCTGAACTTCAACTCAACCGCGATGGCAGGCACTCGCTGTCCGGACCAGCTCAACTCAGCCATCCGAGCCCGCATCACCAGATCGCCCGGCGCCTTGCGTGGTCGCGCCAGGCGATGCACGACCCGTTGTCGTCCTCGTCACGGCTCGGCCGCGCTTGTGACACCACCGAAAGGAGGAATTCAGCACCAGGCCCTTCACCCGGCCCGGCCGCTGTCTCACCATGACCACCTGCATGCCGGAGTTCAGCGCAAGCGGCCTTCGGCAAGCTCGTCGAGGAACGGCCGGGGAGCCGGGGTCAGCCTGCGGCGCTCAGCGGCTGACGGCCGGTCCGGTCGTGGTTCCGGCCCTGGAAGGTACGCCGGTACACGGCGGGTGAGACGCCGATTGCGGCGGCCAGGTGCTGGCGCAGCGAGGAGGCGCTGCCGAACCCGGCGTGTTCGGCGACCCGGTCTACCGGCAGATCGCTGGACTCCAGGAGCCTGCGGGCGAGTTCGAGCCGCTGGGCGGTGAGCCACTGGCCGGGGGTCTGGCCGGTCTCGGCGAGGAAACGACGGCTGAAGGTGCGCACGCTCATGCCCGCCTGGGTGGCCAACTGGGCGAGCTTGATGGGCTGGTGGAGCTGCCGGAGGGCCCACTCGCGGGCCCCGGCGGTGTCGCTGCCGGTCGCATCGGGGACGGGTCGGGCAATGTACTGGGCCTGTCCGCCGTCGCGCCACGGCGGAACGACGCATAGGCGGGCCACCTGATTGGCGATCTCGCTGCCGTGGTCGTGGCGGATCAGGTGCAGGCAGAGGTCCATCCCGGCGGCGGCGCCGGCCGAGGTGAGTACGTCGCCGTCGTCCACGTAGAGCACGTCGGGATCGAGCGGGGTCCGCGGGTGCAGCTCGCGGAAGCGCTCGGCGTGAAACCAGTGCGTGGTGGCGGGCCGGCCGTCGAGCAGCCCGGCGGCGGCGAGGACGAAGGAGGCCGTGCAGATCGACACCATGCGTGTACCGGGCCGGAGTTGGGCCAGCGCGGCAGCGACCGGCTCGGGCAGCGGGTCGCTGGCGCCGATCGGATCGTCGATGGCCGCCACGATCAGGGTGTCGGCGGTGGCGATCACGCTCGCGTCGTGCTCGACGGCGATCGAGAAGTCCTCGCTGGTGCGCACCGGCTGACCGTCCGGGGTGCAGGTGATCACCTCGTAGAGCCGGTTGCGGTCCGGGCCGAAGGCGAGGCCGAACGCCTTGGCGGGGATGCCGAGTTCGAAGGGGACGACGCCTGGGAGGGCGAGGACGACGACGCGGTGCATGGCTTGCTGCATGGCCAGATTCTCTCACTCGTTGGCGATCTGGCCACTCGTTTCGGGTGCTCGGCGGCGCCACGCTGTTGATCAACCGCGAACGAGATGGGGAGTGAATCCGGATGGCGGAGAAGATGCTGGCCGTGGCCTTCGAAGAGCCGGGCGGGCCGGAGGTCCTGAAGGTCGTGGAACGGGAGCGGCCGGTACCCGGTCGGACGGAGATCCTGGTCCGGGTGCACGCGGCCGGCGTCAACCCGGTGGACTGGAAGACCCGGGCGGTCGGTGCCCTGTACGTCCCTGGTGACGGCATCGTGGGGTGGGACGTCTCGGGTGTGGTGGAGGCCGTCAGCGTCGGCGTGACGCTCTTCCGGCCAGGTGACGAGGTGTATGGCATGCCGGCCTTCCCGCGGATGGTCGGCGGCTATGCGCAGTACGTGGCCGCTCCGGCACGCCACTTCGCCCCCAAGCCGGCCGGACTCGACCACGTGCAGGCGGCTGCCCTGCCGCTGGCCGCGCTGACGGCCTGGCAGGCCCTGGTGGACATGGCCGCCCTGCACGAGGGGCAGCGGGTCCTGGTGCACGCCGCGGCAGGTGGCGTGGGGCACCTGGCGGTGCAGATCGCCAAGGCGTACGGCGCGTACGTCATCGGCACGGCCAGCGCGGGCAAGCACGAGTTCGTGCGGGGGCTGGGTGCGGACGAGGTGATCGACTACACGGCGGTCGACTTCGCCTCGGTGGTCTCCGATGTGGATGTGGTGATCGATCCGATCGCCGGGGACTACCAGGAGCGCTCGCTGTCGGTGCTGCGCGACGGTGGCACGTTGATCACCCTCCCGGCCCGCGAGACCGAAGCGCTCGCCTCGGCTGCGGCCGCGCGCTCCATCCGCTCGGGCTTCATGCTGGTCGAGCCCGACCGGCGAGCGCTGTTGGCCATCACGGAGTTGGTCGAGACCGGCAAGCTGAAGGTCCACGTCGACGCCGTCTTCCCGCTGGCGGACGCCGCCAAGGCTCACGAGCTCGGTGAAATGGGGAGGACCACGGGCAAGTTGGTGCTCACCGTCGACTGATACCCCGGGCCTGAGCACCGCCCAACGAAACGCGCCGGCCCAACTTCCCGGGTCCATGCATTGCAGGACCCCGACGAACAAAGAGGTCTCTTGTCGTGGCAAGTAGTCAGCAATCAACTAGTCCGCCGGTAGCGGCCCCGAAAGCTGACGCCATTCCGTGGTTGACGATAGCGGTTGTCGTGGCCGCCCTGTTCATGGCGGTCCTTGACTCGTTCATCGTCGTGGTCGCCGACCCCGCGATCGAAGCGGACCTGCATGCCTCCGCCAGCGATGTCCAGTGGATTCTGGCGGGTTATCAGCTGAGCTACGCGGTCTTCATCATTACCGCTACTCGCCTGGCTGACCTGTACGGCCGCAAGCGGATTTTCCTTCTCGGGGTGGCCCTGTTCACTCTGGCATCAGTCGCTTGCGCCCTGTCACCGAATGCAGGCAGCCTCATCGCCGCGCGTGTCATCCAGGGCCTGGGAGCCGCCCTGATGGTTCCCCAGGTGTTCGCGTACGTCACGGTGCTGGTGCCGGCGGCGAGGCGACACAGCGTCTACGGCGTGCTCGGCATCGTCATGGGCATGGCCACCATCGGCGGACAGCTCATCGGCGGACTGCTGATCGGCGCCGACCTGTTCCACTCCGGCTGGCGTCTGGTGTTCTGGGTGAACGTGCCGATCGGAATCGTCCTGTTCCTGCTCACCGTGCGATATGTGCCGGAGACAGGCTCAGCCGCCACCCGCAAGCTGGACATGCCCGGCGTCCTGGTACTCAGCGTGGCCCTCTTCCTCCTGGTGCTCCCGCTGATCCAGGGGCAGCAGGCAGGCTGGCCAGGGTGGGTCTGGGCTTGCTTCGCGGGCAGCGCGGTCGCGTTCGGCTCGTTCGTCGCGGTCGAGCGGGGCCTGGAACGGCGGGGCGGGGATCCGCTGGTACCGCTGACGCTTTTCCGGCAGCGCTCGTTCTCGCTCGGGATCATTCTCGTCCTCGCCCTGTACGCGCTGATCTACTCGTACTATCTGGCTTTGTCGGTGACGATGCAGCAAGGCCTCAACATGTCGGCGCTCGGCGCGGGCCTGGTCTATGCGCCGGCAGCCACCGCATTCTTCGTTTTCAGCATGGTGGCGAGCCGGACCATCCCGAAATATGGACGACGTGTCCTCGAGATCGGGGCGGTCATCTTGGCAAGCGGTTACCTGGCGACCGGCCTTTTGCTGGTGTCCGGCCCGCGGATCACTCCGCTGCTCGTGATCCCCACGCTCATTGTGCAGAGCGTCGGTGGCGGACTGGTCATCACGCCGGCGCTCAACACGGTGCTCAGCCGCGTCAAGCCGGAGTCGGCCGGTGTCGCGTCAGGGGTATTGTCCACGGCCCAGCAGTGTGGCGGAGCGCTAGGCGTTGCCGTTATCGGAGCGGTCTTCTTCAGCTCGTTCCATCCCTCGACAGTCGGCAGGGTTGCCGCCGCCGGCCACGCCTTCGCCGTCGCGTCCTTCGGGGTGTTCGTCATCGCTGTCATCGCGGGCATGGTCGTCTTCCTTCTGCCGAAGGCGCCGGCGGCCCAGGCCTGAGAGCTCCCCACCTCGGCATTTCATGACGGCTCGTCAGTCCAGCTGGCGGGCCGTTCCGGCTTGTCGGGTGTGATCGGGCAGCGCGGATGCCCGGCTGTCGCGTCGGGTGGGCGCCGGGTTCCAAGGATCCGGACGTGGTGGTGTTGCTCGTAGGGGCGGAATGCTGCTGGTCAGCCAGGGTTCGGCAGAGCCTCGAGCCGGTCGAGGGTGTCTGTGATCACGCCGGTCCAGGGCCAGTGCTTCGCGAGGCGAAGGATGCGGCGGCGGCCGGTGGTGACGCTGGGCGGCAGCCGCAGCCGCAGGCGGCGGGGCTCCCGCAGTCGGGCGCCGCCGGTGAGAGCGAGCATCGGCATCCAGGCCGGCAGGTCCAGGGCGATCTGGACGATCTCCAGCCGGACCTGGTTCTGCGCGGCGTCGTGCAGGGGCAGGTTGCGCAGGCCGGTGGCGCGGGCGGCGCGGATGCGGTCCTCGGCACGGGCCCGCTGGCGGTGGCGTGGCTCCGGATCGGCGATCGGAATGTTCTCGGTGTTGGTGACGAAGCACGTCAGCTGCATCCCGCCGGCGTCGGTGAAGCGCAGTGGGGCGCCGGGGCGTGAGCGTTCCTTGCGGACGATCAGCCGCATCCCTCGGGCCGGCTCTTGAGGCAATCGCCGGTAAGTTCGGTGACCCAGGCGCCGTCGCGGATCTCGCCGTCCGGTTCGACGGCTGGTGTCCAGGCGGTAGCGGGGGTGTGCAGGGCCGCATGGTGGATGGCGTCGGGATTGGTCATGCCGACCGAGTACGACAGCCACCGGCCACGGGCGGACAGCCAGGTGACGAACTCGTGGGTGCCGCCGCCGGAATCGCAGCGGATCAGTGTCTGCCGTCCGCGCCGGTAGCTCTTGGGCAGCTGGGCCAGGGCGAGCCGGGCGGCTTCGATGTGGTCGGCGGCGGTGTTGGAGCCCGCATTGCCGGGCCGCAGCAGCTCCACCACCGGTTCCCCGGACCCACCGTGCCCGTGGTCGACGAAGCCCGTCAGCGGGTGGTGGCCGAAGGTCTTCTTCCAGGTCGTGGCGGCGTCCTGCTTGTCGGAGTGCGCGATGACGAGTACGCCGTCCAGGTCCACGACCCACCGACCCGAACACGGCCGGCTCGGCCCGCAGCATGCCCACATCGGCCAGGCAGTCCCCGCCGAGTGCGATCGTGAGCGCGATATCCGGCAGGACCTTGCTGCAGCGCACGGTCGACTGGCTCGTGGCCGACCTTTCAGTCGGACCGCTGACCACGTCGGCTGGGGGCGCCCTGACCGCGCATCAGGTCGTCGTGCTCAGCTGGCGCAGAAGACGAAGCGCACCTGCTCAAGGTGCGCGAGTCTCTCGGGGAGCCCAGCCGTTTCTGTAACTGCGCCGTCCGGTCGTCAGGCCGCCGCTCGACCGGCCAGATCCGACCTGCTCACTCCACTACGCGACCACGTGAGACGCCGGAGTCCCACGACCACCCTGCCGGCAAACCGCAGGCGCATGCGGGGGGTTAACCCCATGTCGGGGCTCATCGAAGGTCTTGTAACGTCATCGCAACGGCGGATTCGATCACAGGTCCGACCTGCGCATTGACGACACTGCCGACGTGCTCGGCGACTTGTGCACTACGGGGGAGATTCTCTTGCACCAGCGGCTCCGCTTTCTCGCGGCTGCGTCCGTGACCGTGATCGTGGCAGGAGAGCTCGGCGCGTGCGGTGCGCTTGACGACAAGACCTTCGAGGATGACCACACCGTCTCGGAGAAGATCACTTCGGTACGACTCGACAACAAGGACGGCGGGGTCGAGGTACGCGGCACCAAGGGCGCCACGAACGTGTTGGTCCATCGCAAGGTCGACTACCAAAACGACAAGCCGGAATCACCGACCTACCGCGTCGAGAACGGCGTCCTGGTGCTCGCCGGCTGCGGCCACGACTGCTCGGTGAACTACACGGTCGACGTGCCGGCGAGCCTGCCGGTGACCGGCTCGACGACGAACGGAGAGGTGGACCTGTCCGCCGTGGGCGAGGTGAAGGTGTCCACCAGCAACGGGGACGTGACCGTGGACGGCGCGACTGGGCCGGTCAACCTGCGCACCTCGAACGGCCAGGTCGAAGCGAAGGGTCTGAAGGGCGGCGGGGTGAGGGCCGAGACGTCCAACGGGTCGGTCTCCGTCAGCCCGGCGGTGGCCCAGAACGTGTGGGTGAAGACCTCCAGCGGCAATGTCACCGTCACGGCGCCCACCGGTCCCTATCGGGTGTCCACCGACATCAGGAGCGGCAGCCGTCACATCTCCGTTCCCACCGACCCGTCCGCCAAGTACGCCTTGGACCTGAGTACATCCAGTGGAGACATCACGGTGAAGGCCGCATGATGGCCTTCCGTCAGGCTTGTTCCGGCCTCGAACGGCGGTGCCCCGCGCTTGTCCGCCACCGCTGCCCGGCCACCGACAGGCCGAGCCTGCGGTTCGAACCAGGCTGCCCACCTGGGCATTCACCGGACGCTGAGGCGGCCTCCGTCTGATCATGTGCTTCGACCAAGGTGCACGTGACCACGACGAAGGCCGCCAGAGTGCTGCTGCCTGAAGCTGTTCCAGGGGAAGCGTTCGCGCAAGCGTCAGGCTTTCGCGACGAGTTTTACGCGTGTCTGCCCACGAGAGACGATGGGCTGTCAGACGGCCTCGACCAGAGCCTTTCTTGTGGATCACGTGACAGGCTGTCCTGTGGCGGCGTCCGGGGCACTGGTCAGCGGCCTGGCGGCCTCCATCAGCACTTGCCAAAACGAATCTTGGTCGTGAATGATCACGCCCGGCGGGCGTGGTGAGCTGACGGTGGTGTGTGGCCCGTCTCACTGCCACACACCCGCCTCATGTTGAGGCCACTTTCATCAGCGGGAATTTCAGGGGGAACCATGCCTACTCAGGATGCCATGGGCACGTCAAGCGGGTCGGATGTGCGGGCGACGCAGGTGGAGGAACGCCCGCTGCCGCCTGCCCGGTCCCGGGGCAGCGCCGTAGGTGGCTGGGTCCTCACCATCGTGCTGAACGTGGCGGCGCCGATCTTCACCTACAACGCCCTGCGTGATCAGGGGTGGAGTGAGTTTGCCGCGCTGCTGGCAAGCGGTGCCTGGCCGGTGCTCGACAGTGCCGTGCACCTTGCGTGGCGGCGCCGCCTCGATGAGTTCGCCATCGTGACCCTGGTGTTCCTGGTCATCACGGCTGTCGTCTCACTCGTCGGCCCCCACTCGGCCCGGGCCCTTCTGGTCAAGGACTCGGCCGTCACCGGTCTTTTCGGCCTGCTGTGTCTGGCGTCGCTGCTGGCGCCGCGACCGCTCATGTTCTACTTCGGCCGCAAGTTCGCCACCGACGGCACCACGGCAAGCACCTCTTGGTGGAACGGTCTCTGGCAGTTCGAAGGGTTTCGCACGACCACGCGGACGATGACAACGGTCTGGGGCGTGGCCTACTGCATCGAGGCGGTGGTCCGCGTTGCGTTGGCCTCCGCGCTGAGCATCGACACCATGGTGACCCTCAGCCCGATCCTGATCTACGGCGTCCTCGGCAGCCTCATCCTGTGGACGACCATGTACGGCAAGCGGGCACGGCGCAGAGGCGAGGAGCGTGCCGCCGCGGCCACTGCCCAGGGCTAGGCGGTTTCGTTCGGATCGGTCGGTCGTTGGTCGGGTGTTGCCGTTAACAGATGACAGTGGGGGAGGGCCGAGCCGTTACCTCCAGACCGGAACGCACTGCGTGTATCTGCCGGAGAGGTACGGCAACGGGCGGGGCGCCTGGAACCGGCTGCACATGTGGGCCGTCGACGGCACCTGGGAGCGGGTGTTCACCGCGAAGATGGCCGTGGGCCGCGTCGGTGAACTCCGCGACTCGCGCGGGCTCACCAGCACGCGGCCGGCGCCCGTAAAGAGGGGTCCGGTCGGCGAACGGGACCTGCTGCACCATCCCGGACAAGGCCGATCAAGCCTCAAAAGGCACCGCGCCGTGGCCACGAGATACGACTGTGAGGATGTCGGAGTGCCGCCTTGGGCGGTGGGTCTGGCCCGCGATACGACTGCCCTGGTGCCTTGCGTTCGATCTGCCGACTGCTGTCCGAGGCGGTACATGCTGCCACCGTGCACAGGCCCGCAGGCGGCATCCCGCCATACGCTCCGGCAGCGTCGCTGGGCTTGTGCGTGCCAGTTGCCGACTTCGTGTCGATGCCGGTAGTGGGCCTGTGCTCCGGGCGATGAACGCAGGGAGGAGAAGGCCGAGGATAGCCGGCGTGGTGGAGCCGGTTGTTCTTGACCATGCGGCGTCCGACGTAGTGTTTCTTGTCGGAGGCGCGGGTGATCGGTGCGGATCCGGCGTACGCCTTCAGGCCGCGGCGCCGGTGAAGCGGTTGACCGACGGACCGGTGGAGACGATGCGTCTGCATCCCCCGCCGGACTGAGCAGTACAGGGCCGCAGGCGGCATCCCGCCATACGCTCCGGCTCCTGGCCAAGCGGATCCTGCATCTCACCGACGGTTAGCAGTCCGATGGGTGATCCACATCACACCAACTCGGATGGGGTCCGCGCGGGGGCGGAGCTCTGCTCGACGGCAGACCGTGCCGTCGGCGGCCCGCTCGGCAGCCCGATGTCCTGCGGAGATCGGTACGTCCGTTCCCTGGCGTCGCGCGAAGCATCGCGGTTTCTGTTGCGCGTATCCGAGCCGACGGGACAGCCGACCGGTCCGCACCCCGGCCCGCCGGATGAGGTGACGGGCCGGGGTGCGGACCGTCAAAGGCCGAGGCAACGACTCCATCATGATAGCTACGACCGGGGCGCCTGTCCGTTCTCTCCTCGACCGCGCCCAAGTTCCGCGCGGACCGTCAGGCGGGGTCTCAGGACTCTCGTCCGCAGGCCGGGACACAGCACGAGGACCATGGCAAGCGAGACGAGGAAGCCCAACTGGGTCACGTTGGTCTCCTGCAGCGCTCTGCCCGTGCCTGCGGCCGCGAGGACCGAGACGACGCCCCGCCCAGTTGACTGCCTCCAGCTGGTCGGCTCGGCCTTACGGCTCCGCCGTTCGTGGCTCAGGAGGAGGCGTGACGCCGGCAATTTCCTCAGCACCCGATCGGGGCGATCGCCGCCGTGCGAGATCTCGGTGTGGAACTGCGGCCTGTGGCGGGCGGTGAGCCGATTCGCCCCTGGATGATCTACCTCGCTGAGGGGCGGGCCAGCTTTCGGTACTGACCCGTGTTCGTCATCTCCTGTGTGTGCGTGCACTCGGGATGCCCAGGTCGACGGGCGGTCGCGTGGCTCGGCGTTGGGTCTCGTCGCGCTTGGCGCGGAGGAAGGTGAGGGTGAGGTCGATGCCTTCCTGGGCCCGCCGTCGCATCTTCATCCATCCCCCTCGGCGACTGAGCCCGGATCCGACGCACCGACCCCAGCCGCGCATCCCCACTCGGCTCCCTGAGGCGGCCTCTGCTGAACCGGCCGCTCACGAACCCGACCCTGCCGAGTGGCTGATCCTCGTACGCACGGGCCACCAGGCCCTGACTGTGGCTCAGATACTCACACTCACCCTGACCGACGCTGACCTGCCCATCTGCGACTTCGGCCTCGGCGGAGCACACCGCCCCCTCGGCGACCTCACCCACGCTGCCATCGCCCGCTACCTGGACTATCGGCATCGCAGATGGCCACGAACGGCCGATCCGCACCTGCTGATCACCCAGCAGACCTCGCTCAGCGCTACGTCGACGCCTTCTACGGCTGTGCTGAATCCTCGGCCCCCGAGTAGTGGCCGCACCGGGGTGAGAAGCTGTGTCACAACCTCTTTGCCCAGATCGCGGCGCTGTGAAGGCGGCAATTCCACAGCAGCGGAGGGATCTTCAGGCGGCTGCTGCGAGGGGAGCCGGCTGCTGCTGCAGATGGCGGTGCGGTCGGGCCAGGCGGCGCGCCATGAGAGTGATGAACGCCCACTGGATGTGTGCTGCGGCCTGGGACATCTCGCGCTCGCAGTTCCTGGCATGGTGCTGGGCCCGCGTCGTCCGCAACCCAAGGACAGTCCTCGACGTCGACGCAGACTCATCCGTTCGGACTTTTCGGACTGGCTGGCTCTGCACAACCTTTGTTAGCTGGTGCGGAGAAATGTCAGCGATGCATTCAAGGAGCGGATGATGCGTCTGATCAGTTTCCTGACCGCCATGGTCGGCGCGGTTGCCCTCCTCCTGGGGAGTGCGCCAGCAGCCTCGGCTGATGCCGACAACTGCGTCCTGACCATCGCGATCCCCCTCTGCCTGGGTGGTGGAGGCGTTTGACCTGGGTCTTGCCCCGCCAAGGGAGAGGGAGCCCTGCCTGACGGAACGGAACCCGCAGGGTAGGGCTCATCCGGCCGGTGCCGGTTTCCGGCCCCAGCCGGTAATGCTGAACTCGTGGCCCCCAGAGAGGCATGGAGGCGAAACGGTACTCAGGGTCGAGCGCGTCCTTCCGCACGCTCGACGCCATCGGCCGGTCCGGCTCGCGAAGATCACCTCCGCGCGGGCGAAGGTCCGCGCCCGCGTCCACGACCTGCTCGACCTGCGCCCGGGCGGTTTCCCCTGGGTACACATGGACAGCCGCCCACTGATCGAGGCCAGGCCCAACCCCACCCGAAGGAGCCGACCCACAGCTAGAA
>NZ_KQ948044.1 GCF_001513965.1 Streptomyces cellostaticus
ACGTCTCGCCTGCGCCGGCGCCGGACGTTCTGAGTGCATCGGCCACGCGCTCACCCCTGATCCTGCTCGCCTCCTGCGGCTTCGACGCCACTTTCACGCCACGAGGAGGACCCACCCCTTCCTCCCCGCTTCGGGACACGGAAAACGGCGACAGGGCCAGGGAGCCGCGGATATCCCCACCATGAATCCGCTGACGACCCGGGGCGGACATACGCGGGCTGCACGGCTCCCGGGCTTCCGCGCACCGGCGACCCTTGTGAACCAGCAGGGCGTGCGGAGCTTGCGATCCGGGCTCCGGAAGCCGACCGGCGGTGCGTCATCTGCGTGGGCGGAACTGAGGGCCGTAGGTTTCCTTGGTGCCGGTGATCGGGATCTCCATCAGCCCCACGGCCGGAGTCTCCAGCCTGCGCATGCGCCGTACAGCAGCCTTCAGGCTACGCGGGTCGCCTTCATCCCACGCCGTGTCGAGCGCTTCCAGAACTGCCGTGTAGGTGGTGTCGAAGTCGTCCAGGAGCCGCTGGGCCTCGGCGGGCGGTTGGTCCCAGCCGCCCGCAGGGACCCTGGCCATGGGCCGAGTATCGGGGAACGGCACCGGAGCACCGGTGAACTTCCAATCGCCGTCGGCCTCACGCAGCTGCCGGCCGTGATAGATCTCGGCGAAGGCGTAGTAGTGCGCCAGGTGACCGTCCCCCTGGCCGTCGGCCGCAGAGGCCGCGGTGCCTTCACCCTGGTCTTTGATGATCTCGATCGAGCGCTCGACATCCTCGAGAGTCCTGACCGGCCTGAGTGTGTCCTCGCCGATGCGCTCGTGCATCTGCCGGTGCACTGACAGATCGGGCGCCACCACCCGGAACGCTTTCAGTAGTTCCTCATAGAAGACGCCGATGCTGCGTGGGTCGTGCGCGCCCTCGGTGAGCGGTACCGCGGGGGCTTCGATGGCCATCATCACGTCCCCGACGAGCGACTTGGTCAGACCGGACAGATAGACGTTGACCCCTGGATGCACCCCGCCCGGCAACGGGCCCGGGTAAGTGGGTGCCGACTCTCTGATCCGCGGCCGTCCTCCCAGGCCTGCCAGCAGGTTGCAGACGATACCGAGGTGATACATCTCGTCGGAGATGATGCGCCGGATCAACCGGGAGGCATCACACTTCCGATTCTTGATGGACCACCAGCCGCACAGGTACGGCGGGATGGTGGAGAACTCGATTTCCACGGCAACCTGAAGGGCCGATCTGAGCCAGTTGACGCCGCGGTTCTCCTCTGGCACTGCGAGGAGGCGGACCGTAGTCCCGCGCTGTGCTGCGGCGTGCCGCCCAGGCGTCGACAGTCTGGGGGTTTGAGCGGGAGCGGCCGGTGAGATCGGTGTGCCCGCCGCCAAGGCAGCCGACGCCAGGAGAGCGCGACGCCGGAAGGGGGCACCGGTCGACTCCTCGGGAGATCTTCTCGTGTTCGCCACCGCAGCCTCCGCACACACGCCCGCGATCCGGGCCCTGACCTCGAACCAGGTGCGCGAAGCTAGCAGCCTCGGCCGACCTCTCCTTGGCGCCTGCACCACATGACGCGCACTCCCACGCCATCGGCCCGCGGCCGGGAACTCAGCGTCCGTCGGCCGCGACTACGTACTGAATGGAGTGAACCCGCGCTTCGCCGGGTGAGGTCCCGTACCGCTCCACATGGCGTGGCCGTGGAGCATGCACCTGCCCTCGGAACCGCAGATGGTTCTGTTCGTCGCGGGCGCGCTGTGGTTCGCCCGCTCAGCCCCGCTTCGCGCGGGCTCTGCACGAGTTCGAGAACGCGGTGGTGAGAGGGCACGGGAAGGGCGAGCGGAGTCCCCCATCCCAGCTCAGCGCACTCGACCCCGCGCCTTGAGCGGGACCGGCGGCAGTTCCGGTGCAGGCAACGGATTCCCGTCGTACCCCTTCACTTCCCCGAACCTTGTCCCGTTCATCCAGTCCTCGCGGGCCTGACTGATGTCGTCCTGAGTACGCCCGACGAAGTTCCACCACATGATCAGCTCCTCGGCGAACGGCTCGCCTCCCAGCAGCATGATCCCGGCGTCCGACTCGGCGCGCAGCGGGAGGTCGCTGCGGCCGCAGCCGAGGTAGAGCATCGAGCCCGGCAGTACCGGCACGCCGTCCGCGTGGACCTCGCCGGACATCGCCAGCACGCCGTACTCGAAGTCCGGTTCGAGGGGCAGGCGGACGTCGGCGCCCCGGCTGAGCGCGAGGTCGGCGCCGACGATCGGGGTGAACGCCGTACCGGGGGAGGCAGATCCGTCGAGGTCGCCGAGGATCACGGTCGCCGTCAGGCCGGGCGCGGTGACCGTGGGCAGTTCCGGGTGGTACTCGAACCTGGGTTCGGTGTGGCGGTGCTCGTCGGGGAGCGCGACCCAGAGCTGGGCGCCGTGCAGGAAGCGGGCGTGCGACTTCGGGCTCTCCTCGGAGTGGCTGATGGCCCGGCCCGAGGTCATCAGGCCCAGCTGCTTGGGCCGGATGGTCTGCAGGCTGCCGGTCGAGTCGCGGTGCAGCACCTCGCCCTCGTGCAGCCAGCTGACCGTCTGCAACCCCATGTGCGGATGCGGCGGGACCTGCATGCCGGGCTCGTCGGCGATGTCGTCGGGGCCGTAGTGGTCGATGAAGGCCCAGGCCCCGATCATGCGCCGGCCGAGGTTCGGCAGCAGCCGGCGCACCTCGGTCGACTCGCCCAGTTTCACCAGGCGGGGACTCAGCAGCTCGCGGACGGGCTCGGCGACGACGAATCCGCGGCCGCCGCACACGCTCGGTACGGGCGCACGGTCAAGATTGCTCATGCCGCACAACCTAGCCCTGCCACGGCGTCACCGGCAGACCAACGGCCCGGCACGGGCGAGCGTTCAGCCGGACGTGGCGAAACCGTCCCGGACGACGTCGAAGACGGGGCGGTGGGTGTCCCACTGGGCTTCCGGTGCGGAGAGGTAGATGTCGTACTCGCGGCCGCCCTCCCTGCCGTAGCCGAGGTCGATCGCGCGGAAGTCGCGGGCGCGCCCCCTGAAGGTGAACTCCCACACGGCGGCCGGCTGTCCCCGGAACGTGGTCTGCTGCATGCGGAGCCTGCGGTACGACGGGTAGTTGACCTTGGTGTTCGCCTCGATGTCCTGGAAGTGCGTGACGGGGTTCGGCCCGGCGGGCTCCACCGTGCCGATCGTGATGCCGACCAGACCGGTCGGGTCGGTGTAGGTGAGCGTGTCGCCGGTCCGCTTGCCCGCCTTCCAGCCGTCGGGGAGGGGGAAGGAGACCCCGAGCTTCGTGTCGCTGACCAGGTGGTAGCCGTCGGGGACGGCCGCCGGGGTGGGCGTGGCGCTGGGGGTGGGGGTGTGGGTGGTGTGCTGGGTGAGCGACAAGCCTTCGCCGTGGTGCCTCGCCGTGACGTACGTGACGGCACCGGCCGCGGCGGCCAGCGCGACCACGGCGGACACCAGGGCGAGGCGCCTGCGTGAGGTGCGGCGCTTGCGGCGGGCGTGTGCCCGCGTGGGGGAGTCCGGTGCGGGGCCGGTCTGCGTGGGCGGCGGCGCGGGCACCGGACCGGTCTGCGTGACGGGGCTCGCCGGAGCGGCGGCGGAGGCGAGGGCGTGTCCCGCCGTACCGGTCCCGTCCGCCGACGCGGCCCGCAGGGCCCGTTCCGTCTGCTCCGCCGACGGGCGCTGTTCGGGGTCCTTGGTCAGCAGGGCGTCGATCAGCGGCTCCAGGGCGCCGGCCTGCCTCATCGGCTCCAGCGGGTCGACGGCGATGGCGTACGCCGTCTCCATCGCCGTCTCGCGGCGGTACGGCGGGCGTCCCTCCACCGCCTGGTACAGCGTCGCCCCCAGTGACCAGAGGTCGGAGGCGGGGCCGGGCTTGTGCCCGCGGATCCGCTCCGGCGCCATGTAGTCGATGGAGCCGACCATCTGACCGGTCTGGGTCAGCGTCGACGCCCCGGCGGTGACGGCGATGCCGAAGTCGGTGAGGACGATGCGGCCCTCGGCGCCGAGGAGCACGTTGCCGGGCTTGACGTCGCGGTGCAGCACATCGGCGGCGTGCGCGGCGCGCAGCGCGGCGATCATGCCCAGGCCGATCCGGGCCGCCTCCTCGGGCGGGACGGCCCGGCCGCCCTTCAGGAGGTCGGCGAGGGTGGGCGCGCGGACGTACTCCATGACGATGCAGGGCCGGCCCTCGTCGTCCACCACGTCGTGGACGACGACCACGTTGGGATGTACGACGCGGGCGGCGCTGCGCGCTTCGCGGCGGGTGCGCTCGTAGAGGGTGGCCAGCTCGTCGTCGGTCAGGTGGGGCTGCGTGTGCAGCTGCTTGAGGGCGACCTCGCGGGCGAGCACCTCGTCCTGGGCGCGCCACACGGTGCCCATGCCGCCGCGGCCGATCCGCTCGTTGAGCCGGTAGCGCCCCGCGACGAGCCGCCTCTCGTCCGCCACAGACTTGCCCTCCGCCGGTTGTGCCCCCCTTCGGCATCTCCTGTCACCCTAGTCGCCGTACGCGGCAGACGCCCGGAGTGTGCGCAGCCTCACTGGCCGCCGGGCACATGTGGCAGGAGACCTGCACCACGCCGAGTGGCCCGGGGGACCGCTGCTGTCGGCTTCCCGCGTGGCTCCCCGGATCACGGTTTCGGGGAGCTGGGGGACGGTTCGGCCGTGGTCGGGTGGATCGGGCTGGGGACCGGTGAGGGTGTGCTGGTCGTGGGCCTGGGGGAGTGGGCCGGCTCGGCAGGGCGGGCCGGGGCGCTCCGCAGGGTGACGAAGAACACCAGGGCCGCCACCGCGGCCAGGGCGAGCAGCCCCACCGCGACCCGGCGCAGGTGTGCCCGGCGGGGGCGGGCGGACCCGGCCGGCGGGTGCAGCGGCCGCAGGTCGGCCGGGCCGACGGACTGCGCCCGAGCGGCCAGTGCGGCCCGCAGCCGCTCCTCGACCGGCGTCGGTGCGGTCCCGGTACCGGATGTGTTCATCGAAGACCCTCCAGACGTCGGCCGAGGGCGTCCAGGGCCCGGCTGGCCGTGGACTTGACGGTGCCCCGCGACAGACCGAGCGTCGCCGCGATCTCGGCCTCGGTCAGATGTGACCAGTACCGCAGGACCAGCACCTCGCGCTGGCGCGGAGTCAGCGTCCGCAGGGCCGCCAGCACCTCCCGGTGGTCCTCGTGGATCAGGACGTCCTCTTCAGGGGCAGGCGCGTGCTGCTCGCGTTCGGGGGTGTGCGCCCGTACGGTCCTGCGCCGCCGCAGCACCGAGCGGGCCCCGTTGACGACACTGGTCCGCAGGTACGCCTCGGGGTCGTCCAGCGAGCCGAGCCGGTGGCCGTGGCGGCGGAACAGCGCCGTGAAGGCGTCCTGTACGACGTCCTCGGCCGTGGGCAGGTCGTCCACCAGCAGCACCGCCAGGCGCACCAGGGACAGCCGGCGATGGTGGTACAACTCCTCGATGCCGAGCGGGGGTTCGGGGACGACCAGCTCCTGTGCCCCGGTGCGGGCGCGGTGGCCGGGTGGTGCCGGGTCGGCCGTCGCTGCGGCACGTACGCGCGCGAGGAAGCGGGTCCGCAGCGCATGCGTGAACCTGCGCCAGGGCGGGGCGCACCGCGGGGCGCCGGCCCGGTCCCAGGGCAGGGCCGCCGCTGGTGGTGTGGCTGTCGTCATGGGTCTCCCGGCCGGGTGTGCGGGGAGCCGCACCCGGCGACTCCCCGCACACCGGCATGCCTCAGTGCTGCTGCGGAACCGGCGAAGGCGTGGCGTACCCGGCCGCGGGGACCGGACTCGGCGATGCCGCCGGGCGGCCGTGGTGCGCCCTCGGGTGGCCGTGGTGCGGTGCCGGCACCGGGGCCGGGGGCGCGGTTGACGGAATCGGTGACGGGGTTGCGGTGGACGGGACCGGCGACGGGGTGGCCGGCACGGGCTGCGGCGTCCCCGGGTGCGTGGGAGACGGCACCGGAGTGGGGGTGCCCGTGTGCGGGGTGGACGGCACCGGAGTGGGGGTGCCCGTGTGCGGGGTGGACGGCACCGGCTTCGGTGTCGCCGTGTGGACCGGGGACGGCACGGGTGACGGCGTCGCGGTGCTGTCGGACCGGGACACGGGGTGGGCGTTGCTCTGGACCGCCTGGGCGGTCACGGTGCCGCCGACGGCCAGAGCCGCGCCGACGGCGGAGACCCCCAGGGCGGCGCGCAGCCTGCGCATGCGGCGAGATCGGGGGACACGGTGTGCGGACATGGGTTCCTTCGGTCGCTCGGTTCGGGCATCGGTCGAAGTGGAGGCCTCCACCCCGACAGACGTCCGGCCCCGGGCGAGGTTGCAGGCGACGGCCGGCCAATTTTCCGCACGTGTGGCCGACCGCCGCTGCTTCAGCCCAGCTTCTTGAGCAGCTCCTCGGCGACCGGTGCCGAGGAGGCCGGGTTCTGGCCGGTGACCAGGTTGCGGTCGACGACCACGAACGGCGCCCACGGCTCGGCCACCTGCACGTCGACACCGGCCTCGGTCAGCCGGTCCTGGAGCAGCCACTTGGCCCGCTCGGCGAACCCGCCCTGCCTCTCCTCCTCGTTGGTGAAGGCCGCCACCCGGTAACCGGCGAAGGCGTTCGAGCCGTCGGCCCCTGCCGCCGCGAGCAGCGCGGCCGGACCGTGGCAGACCACCGCCAGCGGCTTGCCCGAGCCGAGGGCCGCGGCCAGCAGCCGGCCCGAGCCGGCGTCCACGGTCAGGTCCTCCATGGGCCCGTGCCCGCCGGGGTAGAACACGGCGGCGAAGTCGTCCAGGTCGACCTCCGTCAGCTTCACCGGCTCCCGGAGCTCGGTCATCTCTTCCAGGGCGCGCGCCACCTCGTCGGCCCCCTCCTGACCGCCGTTGAACTCCGGCGCGAGGCTCGCCCGGTCGACCTGGGGCACCACACCGCCCGGCGTGGCGACGACGACCTCGTGGCCGGCGGCCTTGAGAGCGCGGTACGGGACCACGGCCTCCTCGGCCCAGAAGCCGGTGGGGTGCCGGGTGCCGTCGGCGAGCGTCCAGTGGTCGGCACCGGTCAGCACGAAAAGGATCTTCGGCATGGGTCTTCGTCTCCCTGTCCCTGTACTTGCGCTTGTGCGGCAAACGTAGGCGACACCACCCATAGGCAACCAATGAAGCATCGTATGGCAGACATTGGATCTCCTATGGGTCGCGCGGTCGGCGCCCGGTGAATACTCGGCCTCGTGGACATCCCTTCCCTCGACCTGAACCTGCTGCGCACCTTCCTGGCGGTCTACCGCTCCGGCTCCTTCACCGGCGCCGCCCGCCTGCTGGGCCTGTCGCAGCCGACGGTGACGACGCAGATGCGCGCGCTGGAACGGCTCAGTGGCCGGGAGCTGTTCGAACGGCTGCCGCGCGGGGTCGCGCCGACGCCGGTGGCCGACGAACTGGCCGCCCGGATCGCGGCGCCCCTGGACGAGCTGGCCGCCGTCGCCGGCCCCGACCCGCTGGAGGGCGCACGCCCGGAGCCCGTCCATCTCGCCGGCCCGGCCGAGTTCCTGTGCACCACCGTCCTGCCCGCCCTGGCCCCCCTGGTGGCCGAGGGCGTACGGCTGCGGGTGGCGACGGGCCTGACCGATCCGCTGCTGGACGAACTGCGCGCGGGCCGCCACGACCTGGTGATCGCCACCGCCCGCCCGCGCGGCCGCACGCTGCACGCCGTGCCGCTCGCCGACGAGGAGTTCGTCCTGGTCGCCGCGCCCGTCTGGGCGGAGCGCCTGACGGACCGGCTGCCCGTCGAAGGGCCCGCCGCCCTGCACTCCGTACCCCTGGTCAGCTATGCCGAGGACCTGCCGATCGCCCGCCGCTACTGGCGGCACGTCTTCGGCCGGCGCCTGTCCTGCACCGCCGCCATGACCGTGCCCGACCTGCGCGGGGTGCTGGCGGCGGTGGTCGCGGGCGCGGGGTTCAGCGTGCTGCCCCGCTACCTGTGCGCGGACCTGCTGGAGTCCGGCGTGCTCGTGGAGCTGCTGGAGCCGGAGGACCCGCCGATCAACACGGGTTTCCTCGTCCAGCGCCCCGGCGCCTCGGACAACCCCGACGTGATCCGGGTCCGTGACTTCCTGCTGCGCGCGGCGCGGACCTGGTAGCTCAGTGCGCTCCGCCGGTCCACTCCGGCGCCAGCACCGACCAGATCTCCTCGTCGTGCCGCTCGCCCCGGTACAGGTAACTCTCCCTGAGGACCCCGTCCCTGCGCATTCCCAGCCGCCGGGCGACCGCGATGCTCGGGGCGTTGTGCGGCGACACCCACCACTCCACACGGTGGATGCCCCGCTCCCGGACCGCCCAGTCGATCAGCACCCGGGCCGCCCGCGTCACCAGCCCGCGGCCCACCGCCGCCGGCTCCAGCCAGCAGCCCGCCTCGGCGGTGCCCTGCGCCACGTCCATCCTGCGCAGGATCACCGCCCCGACCAGCGTGCCGCCGTACCGGATCCCGCAGATGCGGCCCGCGTCGGCCGCCTCCTTCTCGGCGTACGCCGTGAGGAACGCCCGGCTGGACGCCAGGTCCGTGACCACGTCCGGCAGCCCGTTGAACTGCCCGATGAACTCCCGCCCCCGGTCCACATGGCCGAGGAACTCCCCGGCCTGCCAGGGGCCGAGCGGACACAGCTCGGCGCCGTCGTCGCCGAGGGGGATCGCGTACATGGTCACCTTCGGGTGAGGGGGTGGGACATCTGGTAGGCCAGCCTACGGTCGGCCCCCTCTCCGATCCCGGTGAGGGCCTCGTCCAGCTCCATGAACCACTCCCAGACCGCCCGCCCGTCGGCACCGGCCAGCCGGGCCACGACGAGATCCTCCAGCTCCGGGACGCGCTTGCCCTTCCAGACCTTGTCGGCGAGGCTCACCAGCAGATCCTCGACACCGATCCCGGGCGCGGTCCAGGAGGCGTGCGTCGCGGCGAACCGGGCCAGACCGGACTCCACACCGTGCGTCAGCAGCAGTTCCTGCCCGGCCTCCTCGTGCCGGGCGCCCGGGCCGGACAGCTCGGCCACGTGCACGGCCTTGCCGATGTCGTGCGTGGCGGCACCGAAGAGCACCGCCTCGGCGTCGAACTCCAGCCCCGGACAGCGCCGTTGCACCCACTCCACGAGCCGCGCCGCCACGTCGTGCACCGCTCTGAGGTGGGCCACCAGACGTGGTGGGGCGTCAACCCGGCCCAGCAGCACGGCGGCCCGCTCGGGAAGCGGCCGTAGCGGCGGGTCGAAGGTCTCGTCCGTCGCGATCGACGCTGTGCTCGTGGCTGTCACCGTGTCAGAGTAAGCACCTGCTGGCGTGACGGTCGACTTACGGAGGGTGTTCATGGCGGCGGTGCACACGGCTTTTCTGCTCGGTACGGGGCTCTTCTGGACGGCCGCGTACGTGCTGCTGATCCGCACCGGGCTGCGGGCGCGGACGTTCGGGATGCCCGTCGTCGCGTTCGCCACCAACATCAGCTGGGAGTTCATGTTCGCGTTCGTACGCCCTCCGTCCGGAGTGATGCACGTGATCAACATCGTCTGGTTCTGCTTCGACCTCGCCATCGGCTACACCGTCGTACGCTTCGGACGGGCCGAATTCCCCTACCTCCCCGACCGGTTGTTCCTGCCCGCGCTGGCCGTCCTGCTCGCCCTGGCCTACCCGGGCATGAACTACGTCTCCGAGCAGTTCGACGAGGGCGTCGGCGCGATCACCGCGTTCGGCAGCAACCTGGCCATGTCCGGCATGTTCCTGGCGATGCTGGCCGCCCGCCGGGGAACGCGCGGCCAGTCGGTGGGCATCGCCGTGACCAAACTGCTGGGAACCGCCTGCGCCTCACTCGCGCTGCTCACCGACCCCGACGGGGATCCGCGCTACGACAACGCCCTCATGTACTACTTCTACATCGGCTGCTTCCTCCTCGATCTCGCCTACGCGTACGCGGTGTTCGCCGTAGGACGAGCCGAGCGGACCACCGGTTCGGCCCAGGTTCCCGCTCAGGGCGCCCTTCAGCGCTGATCGGGACCCCCACTGCAGTGCCCCGTGAGCCACGCATCACGTCGAGACAACGTTGTCGACGCGGGTTCCCCCGAATGGCGGCCCTGTGAGGCCGGGCCGAGGATGGAGGCGTGGGGTACGGCCACCGCCGCAGCGCCGGTGCCGTCCGAGGCCGCCGGGGGACGGGGGCCGGCCCCGGCCGCGGTGAGCGGCCGGAAGGGAGGACACCGTGATGCTGGAAGTGAAGACGGTGGACAAGCCGGACGAGCGGCGCGACTTCCCTCGCGGTCATCTCGAAGCCGTCCACCTGACGGGACTCGACTTCGCCGTGGGCACCTTCGAACCGGGCTGGCGCTGGTCGGAGTCCGTGGCGCCGATCGCGGGCACCGAGAGCTGCCAGTTCCCGCACAGCGCCTATGTCGTTCAGGGCCGGTTGCACATCCGTATGGACGACGGCGGTGAGGGCGAGGTCGGCCCCGGCGATGTCTTCATGTGCCCGCCCGGGCACGACGCCTGGGTCGTGGGTGACGAACAGGTCGTGGTGTACGACTTCGCAGGACCCACGGCAAAGGACTACGCGAAGGCACAGGGGACCTGATCCGTCCCGCAGATGCCCCGCGGTGCGCCCGTCGCCGCGGGGCACCCGCATGGACTGCCGACCCGACCCGTCGGACCGTCCGTCCCTCGTCGCCCCGTACGCGCAGGTCAGGGAAGGTCCGGTAAGGAGCCGCAGGCCGTCAGAGTGCGTGGGTGACGGCACCCTCCTCGGCGTATGCGACGGCCTCCGTGTGACCGAAGAGGCCGGGCAGTCCGCCGGTGTGCACGAACACGGTCTTCTGGCCCGGCCGTACGTCGCCGTCCCGGACGGCGGCGGCCAGCCCGGCCAGGGCCCGGCCGGTGTAGACGGGGTCGAGGACGATTCCCTCGGTGCGGGCCGCGAGCCGGAGCGCCTCGGCCACCGGACCGGTCAGTGCCGCGTACCCGCTGCCGACCTGGTCCCGGCGCACCCGCAGCCCCTCCGCCGTGATCTTGTCCGTGGTCAGCGGGGCCGCGAACTCCGCCACCGCGGCGGCCGGGTCGGCCAGCGCGCCCACATCCACGCCGAGCACCGACTCGGTGCCGAGGGCGGCGACCAGCCCCGCCATGGTGCCGCCCGAGCCAAGCGCGACCACCGCCGTCCGCAGCTGCGGCACCTGCGCGCGCAACTCCTCTGCGCACCGCACATAGCCCCGTGCGCCCAGCGTGCTGGACCCGCCGAAGGGGATGAGGGCCGGCCGGGCGCCCGTCTCCCGCAGCCGCGCGCACACCTCGGCCGCCGCGACGTTCAGTCCGGCCTGGTCCACGTCGCCCGCCCAGGCGAGCCGCGCTCCCAACAGGCCGTCCAGCGCGAGGTTCCCGGAGCGCGACCCACCGGGCGAGCCGCGCAGCACGAGGACGACGTCCAGACCCAGCCGGGCCGCGGCGGCGGCCGTCAGCCGGGCGTGGTTGCTCTGCGGGGCACCGGTCGTCACGAGGGTGTCCGCGCCCTCGGCGAGCGCCGCGCCCACCGTCCACTCCAGCTTGCGGATCTTGTTCCCGCCGCCGCCCAGACCGGTCAGGTCGTCCCGCTTGACCCACAGGTCCTCGGGACCGAGCCCGAGCGCGGCGGCGAGCCGGGGCGCCGGTTCCACGGGCGTGGGGAAGGTGCCGAGCTGCACGGGCGGGTGGCTCATGTCGTACGTCCTCGTCTGCGGGCGGATGGCGGGCGGGATGCGGGCAGCAGGCGAGCGGATGGCACGTGCTCGGCCGCCGGCCGGTGCCCAGTCGATCACGCCGGGCCACCCCGCGTCACACCGGCAGCAGCTGTCCGACCAGCTCGCCCAGCTGCCGGGCGTTGCGGCACTCGTGCATCTCGACCAGCTCGGCGTAGCCGGGCGCCGCCGAGTCGCCGGTGCCCCACTGGGCGCGCGGCTCGGGGTTCAGCCAGTAGACGCGCCGGGCACGGCGGGCGATGTCGCGGACGGCGGGCAGGTTCGGGTCGCTCATGTTCGTACGGGCGTCCCCGAGCACGAACACGGTCGTCTTCGGGCCGACCGCGTCGCCGTACCGCTCGGCGAACTCGCCCAGGGCGACGCCGTAGTCGCTGCTGCCGTGCCAGCCGGTGAGCCTGGCCTCGGCGCGGATCCGGGCGCCGAGCCCGTCCGGGTCGGCGTGGCCGTGGCCGAGCAGGCCGCTCACCTCGTCGAGACGGTTGACGAAGGCGAACACCCGGACCTTGCTGAACTGGTCGTGCAGCGCCTGCACCAGCAGCATCGTGAAGTCCGAGAAGCCGGACACCGAGCCCGAGACATCGCAGAGCAGCACCAGTTCGGGCCGGGCCGGGCGGCGTCTGCGCAGCACCGGCCGCATCGGCACCCCGCCCGTGGACAGCGAGGAGCGCAGGGTGCGGCGCAGATCGATCGTGCCGCGCGCGGCACGGCGACGGCGCGCGGCGAGCCGGGTCGCCAGCTTGCGCGCGAGCGGCGACACGGTCCTGCGCAGCTCGGCGAGCCGGTCCCTTCCGGCGTACAGGAAGTCCACCCGGTCGGCGGTCGGCGCGACGGCCCGCCGGGCGATCTCGTCCCGATCGCGCCGCTCGGCCACCCGGCGCCGCGCCTCCGCGCCGACCAGTCGCCGGAACACCTCGATACGGCGCCGGATCTCGTCGTCCAGCAGCCGGTCCGCGAACCCCGCGCCCCCGTCCCGGCCCCGCACATCGGCCCGCACCCGGGCCAGCAGGGTCTGCGGGCGGAGCCGGTCGAGGGTCTGGTACGCCGACCAACCGTCCGACCCCGGTGAACTCCCGTACCCGCCCAGGCCGTCCACGGCCTCGGCCGCCAACCGCGCCATCAGGGAACGGTCGTCGGCGGCCAGCGCGTCCGCGAGGCGGTCGCGCAGCTCCTCCCGGTCCGTGGAGCCGCCGTCCGAACCGCCGGTGACGCGCGGGAAGTACAGGTCGAAGACGGGGTCGAACACCGCCCGCTGGGCCGGACCGTGCAGCAGGGTCGCCGCCAGCCCCTCCCGCAGCAGCTCCCGGTCGGTGAGCCCGAGGGCCTCGACCGCGAGGGCCGCGTCGACGGTCTCCCCGGTGCCGATCCGCACGCCGTGCGCGCGCAGCGCGCCGACCAGGCCGGTGATCCGCCCGTCGACACCGGTCACAGGGCGTCCAGGTCGAGCTTGGCGGCGGCCTTCTGGACGTCGTCCTGGTGCTTGAGGATCACGCCCAGGGTGTCCCGTACGACGGCCTCGTCCAGCGTGTCGGCGCCCAGGGCCAGCAGGGTGCGCGCCCAGTCGATGGTCTCGGCGATCGACGGCACCTTGCGCAGGTCCATCGCGCGCAGCGCGCCGACCACCCGCACCACCGACTGGGCCAGGGCCTCGCCGAGCCCCGGCACCTTCAGCCGTACGATCCGCCGCTCCAGCTCCTCCTCGGGGAACCCGATGTGCAGGAACAGGCAGCGGCGGTGCAGCGCCTCGGACAGCTCGCGCCCTGCGTTGGAGGTGAGGACGACGAAAGGGCGGCGGGTCGCGGTGATCGTGCCCAGCTCGGGGACCGTGACCTGGAAGTCGCTGAGCACCTCCAGCAGCAGCCCCTCCATCTCCACGTCGGCCTTGTCGGTCTCGTCGATCAGCAGCACGGTCGGCTCGTCGCCGCGGATCGCGGTCAGCAGCGGGCGGGGGAGCAGGAACTCCTCGCTGAAGATGTCGGTGCGGGCCTCGTCCCAGCTCTCGTCGCGGCCCGCGCTGATGCGCAGCAGCTGCTTGGCGTGGTTCCACTCGTACAGCGCCCGGGACTCGTCGACGCCCTCGTAGCACTGGAGCCGTACCAGCCTAGCCCCGGCCACCTGGGCGACGGCCTTGGCCAGCTCGGTCTTGCCGACCCCGGCGGGGCCCTCCACCAGCAGCGGCTTGCCCAGCCGGGCGGCGAGGAAGACGGTCGTGGCGACGGCGGGCGAGGCGAGGTACCCGGTCTCGGCGAGACGGGCGGAGACGTCGTCGACGGACGTGAACAACGGGGCCTCCGGCGGTTCGGGGATGGGCAGCCGTTTCCTATCTAAGCGCTTGTTCACCCCCTCTGTCACGAGGATTCCGTGACGGCCTCAAGGGGTGGACCGACCGGTTTCCATCCCTCCCAGGCGTCCCCCCGAGACCGGCTGCTCGACGCGGCCGCCCAGCTGTTCTCCCGCGACGGCGTCTCCATCGGCGTCGAGGCGCTGTGCCGGACGGCGGGTGTCTCGAAGCGGTCGATGTACCAGCTCTTCGACCGTAAGGACGAGATGCCGGCCGCGAGCCTGGAGCGGCGGATCCCCTGGTACGAGGCCCAGCTCGCGCCCGCCGACCCGGACTCCGTGACGCCTCGCGAGCGGATCCTGTACGTCTTCGAGCAGGTGGAGAAGGCCTCCGTCGACCCCGGCTGCTTCGGCTGCCCGTACCTGGCCGTCCTGGTCGAGCTGAAGGACTCCGAGCACCCGGTGAGCGAGGTAGCCCGCGCGGTGAAGGAGGCCCTGGAGGAGGCCTTCCGCACACAGACCGACCTGGGCGGCGCCCGCGACCCCGAACTGCTCGCCCGCCGGCTCATGCTCCCCCGGAAGGTCCACCACAACGCGCCGCCCCCCTCGCGCGCCCGGTGCAATGGAGGCGTGACCGCGCCCCCGGACGACTGCCTTGCGCGCAACGAGTGGGTCTGTGGTGCTTATCTGAGCACCCGCCGCGAGGTCCTGCTCGACGCGGTCGGCCAGCACCTTCAGCTGACGGCGTCGGCGGTGCTCATCGGGCTCGCTCTCGCCCTGCCGCTCGCGGTGCTGGCCCGGCGCTGGGCCCTGGCGGCCGGTCCGGTGCTCGCCGTGACGACGGTCCTCTACACCATCCCGTCCCTGGCGATGTTCTCCCTGCTCCTGCCCCTCTACGGCCTCTCGGCCACCCTGGTCGTCGCGGGCCTGGTGCTCTACTCGCTCACCGTGCTCGTCCGGAACATCCTCGCCGGGCTGCGCGCGGTCCCCCGGGAGACCCGGCAGGCCGCGCGCGGCCTCGGCTACGGGCCGATCCGGCTGCTGCTCACGGTCGAGCTGCCCCTGGCCCTGCCCGCCGCGATGGCCGGGCTGCGCATCGCGACCGTCTCGGCGGTCTCCCTGGTCACGGTCGGCGCGATCGTCGGCTTCGGCGGCCTCGGAAACCTCATCTACGCGGGCATGAACACCTACTTCAAGGCTCAGGTGCTCACCGCGTCCGTGCTGTGCGTGCTGATCGCCGTCGCCGCCGACCTGCTCCTGCTCGGCGTGCAGTGGCTGATCACCCCCTGGGCGAGGGCGGCCCGCGCATGAACACCCTCGGCGCCACCTGGGACTGGCTCACCGACCCCGCGCACTGGTCGGGCGACGACGGCGTCTGGCACCGGCTGCTCCAGCACCTGGTGCTCACCGTCGTCTGTCTGCTCATCAGCTGCCTGATCGCGCTGCCGGTCGCGCTGGTCCTCGGCCACCTGGGCAAGGGCGGCGCGCTCGCCGTCAACATCTCCAACGTCGGCCGGGCCGTCCCCACCTTCGCGGTCCTGGTACTGCTGCTGCTCACCCCGGTCGGAAAGTGGGGCGAGGGGCCCACGGTGGTCGCCCTGGTGCTGTTCGCCGTACCGCCGCTGCTCACCAACGCCTACGTGGGCATGCGCGAGGTCGACCGGAG
The DNA here is from genome assembly GCF_001513965.1 of Streptomyces cellostaticus. Lineage (GTDB taxonomy): Bacteria > Actinomycetota > Actinomycetes > Streptomycetales > Streptomycetaceae > Streptomyces > Streptomyces cellostaticus. The sequence goes on from NZ_KQ948044.1 coordinate 15,661, forward strand.
CGTCGTACAGGCGGCGCGGGGGATGGGGATGACCGGGCGGCAGATGCTGTTTCGTGTGGAACTTCCCCTTTCGCTCCCGATGGTGCTGGGCGGGGTGCGGCTCGCCGCCGTCCAGCTCGTCGCCACCGCCACCATCGCCGCACTCGCGGGCGGCGGGGGACTCGGCCGGATCATCACGGCGGGCTTCAACCTGGCCAGCACACCCCAGGTGGTCGCCGGCGCCCTCCTCGTCGCCGTGTTCGCGCTGATCGTCGAGGGCGTCTTCGAGATCGCCGAACGCCTGGCACCGGCGTGGGCCAGGGGCGGCCGATGAGGGCGCGCACCACGGTGACGGTGGCCGCGCTCCTCGCCCTGACCGGCTGCTCCACGGGTCCCTCCCTGGAGAACCGCGGCGCGGTCACCGCGCCTCCCGGCGACAGCCACCACCTGACCATCGGCTCGGCCGGCTTCACCGAGAGCGACCTGCTCGCCCAGATGTACGCGCAATTGCTGAACCAGGCCGGCTACAAGACGTCCCTCCTCACGGTCGCCAACCGGGAGCTGTACGAACCGGCCCTGGAGTCCGGCCAGATCGACGTCGTGCCCGAATACGCGGCCACCTTCGCCGACTGGCTGAACGCCAAGACCCACGGCGCCGACGCGCAACCGGTCGGCTCACCCGACCTCGACGCCACGATGAAGTCCCTGCGGAAGCTCACCGCACCCCGCGGGCTCACGCTCCTCCCACCCGGCCGCGCGGTGGACCAGAACGCCTTCGCGGTGACCGCCGCCTACGCCCGGCAGCATCACCTCACGACCCTCAGCGACCTCGGCGACGCGAAGCTGGGGGTACGGCTCGCCGCCGGTGACGAGTGCGTGCAACGGCCGTACTGCGAACCGGGATTGAAGAAGGTCTACGGCATCGACATCACCGGGGTCGACCCGAAGGGCGTCGGCACCACCCAGGCCAAGCGGGCCGTGCAGGACGGCCGGGACCAGATGGTGCTCACCACGACCACGGACGCGACCCTCGACCAGTTCGGCCTGGTCCTGCTCGCCGACGACAGGCACCTGCAGAACGCGGACTACGTCGTGCCGGTCGTCAACCGCTCCCGCGCGGGCGGCGCAGGCGTGGCGAAGGCCCTGGGCAGGCTCAACGGCGTCCTTACGACAGCGGACCTCGCGGACCTGAACCGGCAGGCCGACAGCTGGCGCCGGCTGCCGGCCGACGTGGCCCGGACCTATCTGAAGGACAAAGGCCTGCTGAAGTGACGGCCGCCTCAGGCGTCCGACACCGAGTCGAACGGCACCTGCCCCCGCGCGACACCCCGCGCATCCGCGTCCACCGAGCGGCGCAGCGCCTCGTGCAGCTTCGCCGGGGTCAGCACGCCCAGGAAGCGTGCCCCGTCCAGCACCGCAACCCATCCGGCGTCGTACTGGAGCATGACCCCGAATGCCTGCTTCAGCGGCGCGCCCACCGGCACCCACGCGGTCATCCGGTGCGCGAGATCCCCGACCGTGCCGCCCGCGGCCAGCTCGTCGATGCCGACCCAGCCGTGCAGATCGCCCTGCGCGTCGAGGACGACCGCCCACCGGGCGCGCTCGGCCCCCAGCCGCTCCGCGGCCCGCCCGGCAGGCTCGTGCACACGGGCCACCGGCGGCTGCTCCAGGTCGTCCGGCTCGATCTCGGTGACCGACAGCCGCTTCAGCCCCCGGTCGGCGCCCACGAACCCGGCGACGTACGGCGTGGCGGGCGCGCCCAGTACGGCCCCCGGCGTGTCGAACTGTTCGATGCGACCCTGCCCGTACACGGCGATCCGGTCACCGAGCCGCACGGCCTCCTCGATGTCGTGCGTGACCAGCAGGACCGTCTTGCGGACCGCGGCCTGCATCCGCAGGAACTCGTCCTGCAACTGCTCGCGCACCACCGGGTCGACCGCGCCGAACGGCTCGTCCATCAGCAGGACCGGGGGATCCGCCGCGAGCGCCCGCGCCACGCCCACCCGCTGCCGCTGTCCGCCCGACAGCTGCTCCGGATAGCGCGGCCCGTACGTCTTCGGGTCGAGGCCCACCAGATCCAGCAGTTCGGCGGCCCGGGCCCGCGCCCTGGCCCGCTTCCAGCCGAGCAGGGAGGGCACGGTCGCCGTGTTGTCCAGGACGGTGCGGTGCGGGAAGAGGCCCACCTGCTGGATGACGTAGCCGATCCGGCGGCGCAGCCGCACCGGGTCGACCCGGGCGATGTCCTCGTCGTTGACGAAGATCCGGCCGGAGGTCGGCTCGATGAGCCGGTTCACCATCATCATGGTCGTCGTCTTGCCGCAGCCCGAGGGGCCCACGAGCGTCACGAGCTCACCCTCGGACACCTCGAAGGAGAGGTCGTCCACGGCCGTCGTACCGTCCGGATACCGCTTGGTGACCTGCTCGAACCGGATCATCCCCTCACGCTATCCGCGCCCGCCCGGCCCCGCCCGTCTCCGAACGGCCGAAGGGATGACGGCGGGACGGACTACTACTCCACCGTCACCACGATCTTCCCGAACTGCTCGTTCGACTCCAGGTACCGATGGGCCGCCACGACCTCCTCCAGCGGGAACAGACGGTCCACCACGGGGCGCAGGGCTCCGCCGCACAGGCCGGTGGTGAGGAACGCCGTGGCGCGCCGCATCCGCTCGGCGTCCCGGGTGATCTCCAGCATGGTGAAGGTACGCATGTTCAGCGCGGGCATGCTCAGCTCGAACCCGGGGTACGGCGTCGGCTGCCCGCTCTGCGCACCCCACAGGAACAGCGTCCCGTCGGCCGCCACGGCCCGGGCCAGCTCCCGCACGCCCGGGCCGGCGACGGCGTCGAAGACGAACTCGGCACCGCGGCCGCCGGTCAGCTCCAGCACCCGCCCCGCCACGTCCTCCTCGTCGGAGACGACGACCTCGGCCGCGCCCTCGGCCCGCAGCCGCTCCGCCTTGGCCCGCGTGCGGGTCACCGCGACCGGCGTGGCACCCACCCGGCAGGCCGTCTGGATCGCGGCCAGGCCGACGCTGCTGGAGGCCGCGTTCACCACCGCAACATCACCGGCCCGCATCCCGCCGATCTCCACCATCGCCCCGTACGCGGTGAGGTACGGCATCCACACCGCCGCACCGGACACGGCGTCCAGGCCCTTGGGACGCGGCACGAGCGCGGTCGCCGGGACGAGCGCCCGCTCGGCGTACACGCCGTAGTCGCCCTGCGAGAAGTTCGGTACGACACTCACCGCCTGGCCGGGCGCGAAGCCGCCGGCCCCCCAGCCGACCGCCTCCACGACTCCGGACGCCTCGTTGCCCAGCCGGGCCGGGAACTGCTTGACCGGCTCGATGTAGCTGTCCCTGCGGAACAGAGCCTCCGCCCGGTTGACCCCGATCGCCTCGATTCTCACCAGGACCTCGCCCGGCCCCGGTTCGCCCGGGTCCACATCCTCGATCCGCAACACCTCGGGCCCACCGGTCTCGTGGAACCGCACCGTCCTCGCCATGTCAACTCCCCCTCGGCTCTGGGTGATCGGGCTCCACCGTGACGTAAACTTCAATCAGTGTCAAACTTTGATCGATGTCGTACTGTGGGATGTTGTCAGTTCACCAGCAGGACCTCCAGCGTGCGCGGACCGTGGACGCCCTCCACCCGGTCCAGCTCGATGTCACTGGTGGCCGAGGGGCCGGAGATCCAGGTCAGCGGGCGGGCGGGAGCGAGCCGTTCGAGAGCCTGCGGCACCGAGGCGACCACCTGCTGGGGCACCCGTACCACGCAGATGTGGTGGTCGGGCACGAGGCTGATGCGGCGCCGGCCCTGGTCGGGCCCGCCGTCCAGCACGATGGTGCCGGTCTCGGCGATCGCCACCGCGCAGGCCGTGACCACGCTGTCGACCCGGTCCAGATCGTCCGGAGTGCTCTCGGTCCGGTCCGCGACCCGCGAGACATCCGCCTGAGCCAGCCAGCCCGCCTCCAGCCCCGACGGCACCAGCACCGAGCCCGCCTTCCGGTCCGCGAGCAACCGGGCCACCAGAGAAGGGAGTTCGGCCTCCGTGCAGCGGTGGACGACGGCCCGGTAGTCGGCCAGGTTCTCGGCCAGCAACTCCACGGTCTGCTCGACCGTACGCTCGCCGTGCTCCCTCAGATAGTCGCGCCGGACGACCTGTTCGTACGGCGTGTCGTCCGGCGGGACGTCGGCGAGCGCGCGCCGCACCCGGCCCAGGATCCGTTCCCTGCTGCTCACTTGGCGCCGTCCTTTCCGCCGCGGGTCCGCTGCCACCAGTCCCGGAACGGCTCGGCCGGTGCGGCCGGCAGGTCCCGGGTTGCGCTCCACGCCCTGCCGGGTCCGGGCAGGGTGCGCGGGTGCAGCCGCCGGGTGCGGGAGGCGAGCCGCTGGCCGGTGCGCAGCGCGCCCGGGTGGGAGAACGCCCAGCGCGCCGCCCGCATGGCGGCCCGCTCGGCCGCATGCCCCTTGGCCGGCTTCAGCACCACCTTGTTGCCCTGCCGGACCGCCACCCCGCCCTCCACGACCCGTTCGCGCAGATGCACCAGCACCTCGGGGATGTCGATGGCGACGGGGCAGACCTCGTAGCAGGCGCCGCACAGCGACGAGGCGTAGGGGAGGGAGGCGTCGATCTCGCTCGCGGTGCCGCGGAGCTGGGGGCTGAGGATGGCGCCGATCGGGCCGGGGTAGACCGAGCCGTACGCGTGTCCGCCGGCCCGCTCGTAGACGGGACACACATTGAGACAGGCCGAGCAGCGGATGCAGCGCAGCGCCTGGCGGCCGACCTGGTCGGCGAGGGCGTCGGTGCGGCCGTTGTCCAGCAGGACCAGGTGGAAGGCCCTCGGGCCGTCCTCGTCCGTGGTGCCGGTCCACATGCTCGTGTACGGGTTCATGCGCTCGGCCGTGGAGGAGCGGGGGAGCGTCTGGAGGAAGACTTCCAGGTCCTGCCAGGTGGGGACGGTCTTCTCGATGCCGACGACGGAGATCAGTGTCTCGGGCAGGGTCAGGCACATGCGCCCGTTGCCCTCGGACTCGACGACGACCAGGGTGCCGGTCTCGGCGACCATGAAGTTGGCGCCGGAGATGCCGACCTTGGCGCGCAGGAACTTCTCCCGCAGGTGCAGGCGGGCCGCCTCGGCCAGTTCGGCGGGCGTGTCGGTCAGTCCGTCGGGAGCCGGTCGCCCCCACGCGCCCATCTCCGTGCGGAAGATGTCGCGGATCTCGCCGCGGTTGCGGTGGATGGCGGGCACGAGGATGTGCGAGGGCCGGTCGTTGCCCAACTGGACGATCAGCTCGGCGAGATCGGTCTCGTAGGCACGGATGCCCTCTTCGAGAAGGGCCTCGTTGAGCCCGATCTCCTGCGTGGCCATCGACTTGACCTTGACGACCTCCGACTCGCCGGTGGCCTTGACGAGTTCGGCGACGATCCGGTTGGCCTCGGCGGCGTCCACCGCCCAGTGGACCGTGCCGCCCGCCGCGGTGACCGACTCCTCCAACTGCACCAGATACCGGTCCAGATGGCGCAGCGTGTGGTCCTTGATGAGCCGGCCCGCCTCCCGCAGCCGATCCCAGTCGGACAACTCGGCGACGGCCCTGGCCCGCTTGGCGCGGATGGTGTGCGTGGCGTGCCGAAGATTGCTGCGCAGGGTGTGGTTGTGGACGGCGTCGCGCGCAGCCTCTGGAAAGGCCGGGTGGGTGGGTGGGGGAAACACCGGCATGCCTACGAAGGTCCTGCTCATACCGCCGTCTCCTCCTCCGTGCTCGCCAGGATCTCCGCGATGTGCACCGGCCGCATGCCTACCGCGAGCCTGGTCATGGTCCCGCCGATGTGCATCAGACAGGAGTTGTCGGCGGCACACAGCACCTCGGCCCCGGTCGACTCGGCGTTGCGCACCTTGTCCGCGCCCATCGCCGCCGACACGTCGGCGTTCTTCAGCGCGAAGGTGCCGCCGAACCCGCAGCACTCCTCGGCCCCCGGCAACTCGACGAGCTCCAGCCCCTCGACCGCTTGCAGCAGCCGTCGGGGCCGGTCGCCGAGCCCGAGGCCGCGCAGGCCGTGGCAGGTCGGGTGGTAGGTGACCTTGTGCGGGTAGCAGGCACCCACGTCCGTCACGCCCAGCACGTCGACCAGAAACTCCGTCAGCTCGTAGGTCTTGGGGACCACCGGCGCGAGGACGGCCGCGAGCGTGTCCCCGCGCCCCTCGGCCCGGGCCCGCTCGCCCATCCGGGGATACAGCTCCCGTATCATCGCCCCGCAGGACCCGGACGGGGTCACGATCGCCTCGTACTCCCCGAAGACATCGGAGAAATGCCGGGCGAGCGGCTCCGCCTCATGCCGGTAGCCGGTGTTGTAGTGCGCCTGCCCGCAGCACGTCTGGGCCATCGGGAAGTCGACCTCGACACCCAGCCTGGTCAGCAATTTCACCACCGCTCGGCCGGTGTCCGGATAGAGCGTGTCGTTGACACAGGTCAGGAACAGGGCGACACGCATCGCGGCTCCTCGCGGTCGGTCATCGGACGAGTGCAGGGTAATGGGCGGATACCGTCGTAGGGGAGGGGGCGGCTCAGCGCGTGGCGAGCCGGGCCTCGGCCTCCCGCCAGCGCGCGGTGTCGCCGCGGGGCGTGTACCGGGTCAGCGGCTGGGTACGGGTGAGCAGCCGGCGCAGCTCGGCGAGGTCACCGGCCAGGCCGTGTGCGCGGGCCTGCACGAGGACGTTGCCGAGGGCGGCCGCCTCCGTCGCACCCGCCACCACCGGCAGCCCGCACGCGTCGGCGGTCAGCTGGCACAGCAACGCGTTACGGGTGCCGCCGCCGACGACGTACACGACGTCCACCGGATGGTCGGCCAGCCGCTGGGCGTCCACGACCGCCCGCCGGTGGGCCAGCGCGAGGGAGTCGAGGATGCAGCGGGTGATCTCGGCCCGCGTCCCGGGTACCGGCTGTCCCGAGGCCCGGCACGCTGCGGCGATCCGCTCCGGCATCCGTCCCGGCGCCAGGAACGCCCCGTCCCCGGCATCCACCACCGAGCGCAGCGCCGCGACCCCGGCCGCCTCGCGCAGCAGCAGCCCCAGATCCGGCTCGCCCCAGGCCCGTACGCACTCCTGGAGCAGCCACAGCCCCATGATGTTGCGCAGATAGCGGACCGTGCCGTCCAGCCCCAGCTCGTTGGTGAAGTTCGCGGCCCGGCTCTCCTCGGTGAGCACGGGCGCATCCAGCTCCAGTCCGGCCAGGGACCAGGTCCCGGTGCAGACGTAGGCGAAGCGCTCGCCCACGGCCGGGACCGCGGCCACCGCCGAGGCGGTGTCGTGCGAGCCGACCGCGGTCACCGGCACCGGCCCGGTGAGCCCCGTCTCCTCCAGCACCTCCGCCCGCAGCACCCCCGCCGGGTCACCGGGCTGCCGCAGCGGTGCGAACAGCCCGAGGTCGATGCCGAGCCGGCCGGCGATGTCGTACGACCAGTCGCGAGTGAGGGGATCGATCAGCTGGGTGGTGGAGGCGTTGGTCAGCTCGGCGCCCTGCTCGCCGGTCAGCCAGTAGGTCAGCAGGTCGGGGATGAGCAACAGACGCCGGGCGTGGGCGAGTTGAGCTGTGGAGCGCGCGGCCGTCAACTGGTACAGGGTGTTGAAGGGGGCGTACTGCAGGCCGGTCGCCGCGTACAGCTCGGCGGCCGGCACGGTGGCCCACACCTTCTCGGCGACGCCCTCGGTACGGGTGTCGCGGTAGTGCACCGGGTTGCCGAGCAGGGCGCCGTCGGCGTCCAGCAGGCCGTAGTCGACGGCCCAGCTGTCGATGCCGACGGAGTCGAGCCGTCCACCGCAGTGGGCACCGGCCGCCCGCAGCCCGTCCAGCACACCGGCGTACAGGCCGAGCACGTCCCAGCGCAGCCCCTCCCGCACCCGCACGGGCCGATTGGGGAACCGGTGCGCCTCGCTCAGCTCCAGCGAGTCCGGGGTCACGCGGCCGACCATCACCCGCCCGCTGGAGGCGCCCAGGTCGACCGCGGCGTACGACTTCACGCCGTGCTCATCGCAGGAAGGCGGCCGCCACGCCCGCGTCGACCGGGATGTGCAGCCCGGTGGTGTGAGTGAGATCGCCGCCGGTGAGCGCGAAGACGGCGTTCGCGACGTGCTCGGGCAGCACCTCCCGCTTGAGGAGGGTCCGCTGCGCATAGAACTCGCCCAGCTTCTCCTCCGGCACCCCGTACACGGCGGCCCGCTGGGCACCCCAGCCCCCCGCGAAGATCCCGGAGCCCCGCACCACCCCGTCCGGGTTCACGCCGTTGACCCGGATGCCGTGCTCGCCCAACTCGGCTGCCAGCAACCGTACTTGATGGGCCTGGTCGGCCTTGGTCGCGGAGTAGGCGATGTTGTTCGGGCCGGCGAAGACGGCGTTCTTCGAGGCGATGTACACGATGTCCCCGCCCAGCCCCTGCGCGATCATCACGCGCGCGGCCTCCCGTGACACCAGGAACGACCCGCGGGCCATGATGTCGTGCTGCAGGTCCCAGTCGCGCGCGGTGGTCTCCAGCAGCGGCTTGGAGACCGAGATACCGGCGTTGTTGACGACCAGGTCGACCCCGCCGAAGGCCAGAGCGGCGGCCTTGAAGGCTTCGGCGATCTGCTCCTCGGAGGTGACGTCGACGGTGACGGCGACGGCCTTGTCGGCCCCGCCGAGTTCCCCGGCGACGGCGGCGGCGTTCTCCGCATCGAGATCGGCCACGACGACGCAGGCGCCCTCGGCGACGAGCCGGTGCGCGACCGCCTTCCCGATCCCGCTGCCGGCCCCGGTCACGAGCGCCACCCGGGTGGCCAGCGGCTTGGGCTTCGGCATCCGCTGGAGCTTGGCCTCCTCCAACGCCCAATACTCGATGCGGAACTTCTCCGACTCCTCGATCGGCGCGTACGACGACACCGCTTCGGCACCCCGCATCACGTTGATCGCGTTGACGTAGAACGCGCCGGCGACGCGGGCGGTCTGCTTGTCCTTGCCGAAGGAGAACAGGCCCACGCCGGGGATGAGCACGATCGCCGGATCGGCGCCGCGCATGGCGGGGGAGTCGGGCTGGGCGTGCCGCTGGTAGTAGGCGGCGTATTCCTCACGGTATGCGGCGTGCAGCTCCTTCAGCCGGCTGACGGCGTCTTCGAGGGGAGCGCTCGGCGGCAGGTCGAGCACGAGCGGCCGTACCTTGGTGCGCAGGAAGTGGTCCGGGCACGAGGTGCCGAGCGCGGCGAGCCGCGGGTGCGCGTCCCGGGCCAGGAAGTGCAGGACGGCCTCGGTGTCGTCGAAGTGCCCGACCTGCGGCCTGTCCTGGGAGGCGAGGGCCCGCACATACGGCGCGAGCACGGCGGCCCGCTCCCGCCGCTCACCCTCGGGCAGCGCCTCGTACCCCTCCATCACCGCCCCGAAGGGATCGGGCTTCCCCTTCTCCTCCAGGAAGGCCTCGGCGGTGCGGATGATGTACAGCGAGTTGCGCTCGCACTCCTCGGCGCTGTCGCCCCACGCGGTGATGCCGTGTCCGCCGAGGATGCACCCGACGGCCTGCGGATCGGCCTCCTTGATCGCGGCGATGTCCAGCCCCAGCCGGAACCCCGGCCGCCGCCACGGCACCCACACGACACGCCGGCCGAAGCACTCGGCGGTCAGCTTCTCCCCGTCGGCGGCACAGGCGAGCGCGATACCCGAGTCCGGGTGCAGATGATCGACGTGCGGGGCATCGACCAGCCCATGCATGGCCGTATCGATGGAAGGAGCCGCCCCACCCTTTCCGTGCAGGCAGTAGTCGAACGCGGCGATCATCTCGTCCTCGCGCTCGACGCCCGGGTAGACGTCGACGAGCGCCCGCAGCCGGTCCAGCCGTAGGACGGCGAGCCCGGCCTCGGTGAGCGTGCCGAGGTCACCACCGGACCCCTTCACCCACATCAGCTCGACGTCACCGCCGGTGACGGGGTCGGTGTCGGTGCCCTTGGCGGAGGCGTTGCCGCCGGCGTAGTTGGTGTTCCGGGGATCGGCGCCGAGTCGGTGCGACCGAGCGAGGAGGGCAGCGGCTTCGGGGTGGGGTGCCATGAGATGCAGTCCTTTTGAAAAGAGAGTGGGAACAGACAGGGGCGCGGGGCTGTATCGATATGCGGCTCCGCCGCGTGGGCGCGACCAGCCACAACGGCCCCGCACCCCGCAGACGAACAGAACCCTGCAGACGCTTACGCGCCCCAACCGGCCTGTTGCCCCCCAACCCGCTCGGCAACGATCCTCTCCGCCCACCCGGACCGCGCATACGCAGCCAACGGATCGCCGTCCAACCCCATCTCTTCCCGAAGCTCCGCAAGTAACGGCCGCACATCCGTGTTGTACGCATCCATCAGCACGGCATGGGCACCCAGCACATCACCGGCCGCCTGCGCCGCAGCCAGCGACGACCGGTCGACGAGCAGCGCCTTCGCCGTCGCTTCCTGCACATTCATCACCGACCGGATGATCGCCGGAATCTTCGCCTCGATGGTGTGGCACTGATCCAGCATGAACGCGACCTCGGAGGTGAACCCATCCCCACGCACCACCTCATACATGATCCGGAACAACTGGAACGGATCCGCGGCCCCCACCATCAGGTCGTCATCCGCATAGAACCGCGAGTTGAAGTCGAACCCGCCGAGCTTCCCCTCCCGCAGCAGCGTGGCCACGATGAACTCGATGTTGGTGCCGGGTGCATGGTGCCCGGTGTCGACCACGACCTGGGCCTTGGAGCCGAGCTTGAGACAGTGCACGTACGCCGTCCCCCAGTCCGGCACATCCGTCGTATAGAACGCCGGCTCGAAGAACTTGTACTCCAGCAGCATCCGCTGCCCGTCCCCGAGCCGCCCGTACACCTCGGAGAGCCCCTCGGCCAGCCGGTCCTGCCGCGCCCGGACGTCATCCTGGCCGGGATAGTTCGTACCGTCCGCGAACCACAGCTTCAGATCGGCGGAGCCCGTCGCGTCCATGATGTCGACGCACTCCAGCAGGTGATCCACGGCCTTACGGCGCACCGCCGCATCCGGATGACAGATGCTGCCCAGCTTGTAGTCGTCGTCCTGGAACGTGTTGGAGTTGATCGCGCCCAGCCCGACCCCGCGCTCCTCGGCGAACTTGGCCAGCGCCGCGTAGTCGTCGACCTTGTCCCAGGGGATGTGCAGGGCGACGGTCGGCGCCACACCCGTGAACGCGTGCACCTGGGCCGCGTCCTCCAGCTTCTCCCACGGCGAGCGCGGCACGCCTGCCTGTGTGAACACCTTGAAACGGGTCCCCGAGTTCCCGTACGCCCACGACGGCGTCTCGACGGCCTGGGTCTTGAGCGCGGTCTTCACCGCGGCGAGGTCGGTCACTTCGGGGCTCCTGTGGTGTGGGCCGGAATGCCTGAGCGTGTGAAACGATTCAGAACGGCAAGCTATGAGTCGCCCGGAGGGGTGTCAAGCGATCCGGCCAACCCCGTTTCCCGTGACTCGTCCGTGCCCTTCGGCTATCGAAATTTTTTCGACACGGACCCATTGACGTGACATGGCCGGGGTGCCTAACGTCCCGGCAATCCAGTTGAAACCTTTCACGACGCCGTGAGGCGGTGCCGCCGGTGTCGTCGAGGAGCCCCCATGACCCACCCGCCTGACCCGGGACCGGCCCCGGTGCTGGCCCTGAGGGACGTGTCCAAGTCCTTCGGTGCCGTGCGCGCCCTGCGGGGCGTCTCCCTGGAGCTGCTGCCCGGTGAGGTGCATGCGCTCGCCGGGGAGAACGGCGCGGGCAAGTCGACCCTGATCAAGACGCTCGCGGGGGTGCACCGACCGGACTGGGGGCAGGTGCTGCTCGACGGCGAGCCCGTCGTCTTCCACGGTCCCGGTGACGCCCGCGACGCCGGCATCGCCGTGATCTACCAGGAACCGACCCTCTTTCCCGATCTGTCGATCGCCGAGAACATCTTCATGGGCCGCCAGCCCCGCCGGGCCCTGGGCCGGATCGACCACAAGGCCACCCACGCGGCCACCGCCGCTCTGATGAAACGGCTGGGCGTGGACCTCGATCCCGACCGTCCGGCGCGCGGACTGTCGATCGCGGACCAGCAGATCGTGGAGATCGCCAAGGCGCTCTCCTTCGACGCCCGTGTGCTGATCATGGACGAGCCGACGGCCGCGCTGACCGGCAGCGAGGTCGCCCGTCTCTTCGGCGTCGTGCGCACCCTGCGCGACCAGGGAGCGGCGGTGTTGTTCATCTCGCACCGGCTGGAGGAGATCTTCCAGATCTGCCGGCGGGTGACGACGCTGCGGGACGGTGCCTGGATCGCCGGCGAGCCCCTCGCCGGCATGACCGAGGACGACCTGGTCCGCCGCATGGTCGGCCGCGACCTGGACGAGCTCTACCCCAAGCAGGACGTCACGCCCGGCGAACTCGCCCTGAGCGTGCGCCGGCTGACCCGCGAGGGCGTCTTCACCGACGTGTCCTTCGAGGTCCGGCGCGGTGAGATCGTCGGTCTCGCCGGGCTGGTGGGCGCCGGCCGCACCGAGGTCGCCCGGGCGGTCTTCGGCATCGACCGCTGGGACGCGGGCGAGGTCGAGGTCGACGGCCGCAGGCTCACCAACGGCGCCCCCTCCACCGCGATGACCGCAGGCCTCGCCCTGGTCCCCGAGGACCGGCGCGCCCAGGGCCTGGTGATGGACATGTCCATCGAACGCAACATCGGCCTCACCGGGCTCCGTACGACGGTGAAGGCCGGGCTGATGGACCGCGGTGCCGAGCGCAGCCGTTCCCTCGACTGGGCGGTGAAGCTCCAGGTGAAGTACGCCCGGATCGCCGACGCCGTCTCCACCCTCTCCGGCGGCAACCAGCAGAAGGTCGTCCTCGCCAAGTGGCTCGCCACCGGCCCGAAGGTGCTGATCGTGGACGAGCCGACGCGCGGGATCGACGTCGGTACGAAGGCCGAAGTGCACCGGCTGCTGAGCCAGCTGGCGGCCGACGGGGTCGCCGTCCTGATGATCTCCTCCGACCTGCCCGAGATCCTCGGCATGGCCGACCGCGTGCTGGTGATGCACGAGGGCCGGATCACCGCCGAGATCCCCCGCTCCGAAGCCACCGAGGAGACCGTGATGGCTGCAGCCACCGGGAGGGCCGCCGCATGACGGTGACCGCACCCGACCACGCCCCGCCCGCCGAGGTGCCCCGCTCCAGCGGCACCACGCTGGTGGACCGTGTCTTCAAGATGCGCGAACTCGCCATCCTGGTCGTGTTCCTGGTGATGATCGCCGTCACCCAGGCGGGCAACAGCGAGTTCCTGTCCGAGCAGGGCATCAAGGACCTGCTGCTGAACGCGACGATCCTGGTGCTGGTCGCCACCGGCCAGTGCCTGGTCGTCATCACCCGCAACGTCGATCTGTCGGTCGGCTCCACCCTCGGCATCAGCGCCTTCGCCGCCGGCACCTACCTCCACGGCGGCGGCAACCCCGTCGTCGCGATCGCCCTGGCGGTCCTGCTCGGCATCGGCTTCGGGCTGCTGAACGGTCTGCTCGTCAGCCTCGGCCAGGTACCCGCCCTCGTCGTCACGCTCGGCACCCTGTACATCATCCGCGGCCTCGACTCCATCTGGGTCGGCTCCCGGCAGATCACCGCGGCCGACCTCCCCGGCGGATTCGTGGACTTCGGCTCCGGCGGACTCTCGGCGATCCCCTGGCTCGCCCTGATCGCCCTCGCCGTGCTCGTCGCCACCGCCTACTACCTCAAACACTTCGGCAGCGGCCGGGAACTGTACGCCCTCGGCTCCAACCCGGAGGCCGCCCGGCTGGCCGGCATCCCCGTGCGGGCGCGGATCCTGACCGCCTACACCGTCTGCGGCGCCCTCGCCGGACTCGCCGGCGCCCTGTACCTGGCCCGGTTCGGCAACGCCGACTCCGGCACCGGCAACGGCTACGAACTCACCGTCGTCAGCGCGGTCGTGGTGGGCGGCGTGGCCTTCACCGGAGGCTCCGGCAGCGTCTACGGCGCCGCCCTCGGCGGGCTGCTGCTCACGTCCGTCAACAGTGTGCTGCCCGCGCTCGGCGTCAGCTCGGTCTGGGTGCTCGCCATCAACGGCGTCCTGCTGCTGCTCGCCATCGCGGTCGACCGGATCGTCGCGCTCCGGGTGGCCGCCGCCCTGAAGAAGAAGTCGGCCCCGCGGAACGCCGCCCTGACGAAGGAGAACTCCGGTGCCTGAGCCACTGACCCGCGCCCTTCGCTGGGACACGGTCGTCGGCGCGCTCCTGATCGTCCTGTTGCTCCTGTCGTTCGGCTTCGTGGACGGCTTCGGAAACGCCCTCAACCTGTCCTTCCTCATCGGCAACACGCTCCCCATCGCCCTGGTCGCCCTGCCCATGACCCTGCTCGTGGTCTGCGGGGAGATCGACCTCTCCGTCGCCTCCACCGCCGGGCTGTCCGGGGCGGTGATGGGCAAGCTGTGGAACGAGGGCATGGCCATCGAGACGATCATCCCGGTCTGCCTGCTGCTGGGTGTGGCGTGCGGGCTGGTCAACGGCCTGCTGGTGACCCGGCTCGGGCTGCCCTCCCTCGCCGTCACCATCGGCACGCTCGCCGCCTACCGGGGCGTCGCACAGATCGTGCTCGGCTCGGACGCGGTGACCGACTTCCCCACGCAGTACCTCGACTTCGCCGCCGGACGCCTCGGTGGCACCTTCCTCCCGCAGGCCTTCCTGCCCTTCCTGGTGCTGCTCGCCATCGCCGTGGTCGTCCTGCACGCCACCCCGTTCGGCCGCTCGCTGTTCGCGATCGGCGCCGGCGAGGAGGCTGCGCGCTTTGCCGGGATCCGGGTGAGGCGGACCAAGCTGGTCCTCTTCGTCACCACCGGGTTCATGTCCGCGTTCACCGGTGTCTTCTGGGCGCTGCACTACGCCAGCGCGCGGTATGACAACGCCTCGGGGCTCGAACTCTCCGTTGTCGCAGCCGTGTTGCTGGGCGGGATCGACTTCGACGGGGGCAAGGGGACGCTCGGCGGTGCGATTGCCGGTGTCGTTCTGCTCGGGGCGTTGCAGAACGTGATGAGTCTGCTGAATGTCTCCGCGCAGTCGCAGATTGTTGTGACCGGTGTGCTGCTTGTTGTTTCTGTGCTCGGGCCTCGGGTCGCACGGCAGATCTTCGCGGCGCAGCGGTCCGTTTGAAAGCTGCGGGCCGTCTGCGGTTGCTCGCGCAGTTCCCCGCGCCCCTGAAGGGGCGCACCACACTCACCTCGTAACAAGGGACCATACGATGCTCAAGCCATCCCTGCGCCGCACCGGCGCCGCCCTCGCCGCCGCAACCTCCCTCGCCCTCGCCCTCACCGCCTGCGGCGGCACCACCAAGAACGACGTGAAGGCGGACGACGCCTCGGCCGCCTCGGCCGGCAAGGCCGACCCGAACGCGGCCACCAAGAAGGGCCTGACCGTCGGTTTCCTGCCCAAGCAGGTCAACAACCCGTACTTCACCACCGCCGACAAGGGCGGCGAGAAGGCCCTCGGCGAGCTGGGCTCGAAGTACAAGGAGGTGGGTCCGAGCAGCGCCACCGACACGTCGGGCCAGGTGAGTTACGTCAACACCCTCACCCAGCAGCAGGTGAACGCGATCGCCGTCTCCGCTCAGGACCCGGGAGCGCTGTGCACCGCGCTCAAGCAGGCCATGACGAACGGCATCAAGGTCGTCACCTACGACTCCGACACCAACCCCGGCTGCCGCAACGCGTTCGCCTCGCAGGCGTCCGCCGAGGACCTGGGCCGCACCGAGGTGCAGCTGCTGGCCGAACAGATCGGCTACAAGGGCGAGATCGCGGTCCTGTCCGCCGCACAGACCGCGACGAACCAGAACACCTGGATCGGCTACATGAAGGACGAGCTGAAGGACCCCAAGTACAAGAACGTCAAGCTCGTCAAGATCGCCTACGGCAACGACGACGCCCAGCAGTCCTTCCAGCAGACCCAGGGCCTCCTCCAGGAGCACCCGGACCTGAAGGGGATCATCTCCCCGACCACCGTCGGCATCAAGGCCGCCGCCCAGTACCTGTCCGGCTCCAAGTACAAGGGCAAGGTCAGGCTGACCGGCCTCGGCACCCCGAACGACATGCGCAAGTACGTCAAGAACGGGACCGTCGACGCCTTCGAGCTGTGGGACCCGGCGGCCCTCGGCGACCTCGCCGCCCGCACCGCCGTCGCCCTCGCGTCCGGTCAGATCAGCGGCAAGGAGGGCGAGACCTTCAAGGCCGGCTCCACGTCCGTCACGATCGGCAAGGACGGCGTGATCAACCTCGGCAAGCCGACCGTGTTCGACGCCAAGAACATCGACCGGTTCAACTTCTAGTGGATCAGGGGCTGTTGATGCAGCGTGTGTGCTTCCTGCTGAAGGTCCGGGCGGAGCGCCTCGACGAGTACCGCGAGCGGCATGCCGACGTGTGGCCCGAGATGCTCGACGCCCTGCGGGCGACCGGCTGGCACAACTACTCGCTGTTCCTGCGCGAGGACGGACTGCTCGTCGGCTACCTGGAGACCGAGGACTTCGCCGCCGCCCGGGCAGGCATGGAGGCCACCGACGTCAACGCCCGCTGGCAGGCGCAGATGGCGCCGTTCTTCGAGTCGCTGGACGGCGCCCGGCCCGACGAGGCCATGAAACCGCTCACCGAAGTCTTCCACCTCGCCTGAACCGGAGAGTTCCGCTCATGAGAAGACGTACCGTGCTGGCCACCGCCCTGCTCGCCGCCGTCACCGCCCCGGGCACGGCACGGGCCGCCGGCCCCGGCCCCTCGGTCACCAAGAAGGGCACCACCCGACTCGACTCCCAGGCCATCTACTTCGTCTCCTACGACGGCCTGGTCAACAACAACTCCTTCCAGAAGAACGGCCTGCTCACCTACAAGGGCTACCAGTACGCCGCCTGGTACACCTCCACCCGCAACGCCGTCGTCGCCCGCCGGGTCCTCGGCGGCTCCACCTGGTCGACCGTCACCCTGTCCCACACCCTCAAGAGCGACGACTCCCACAACGTCATCTCCATGGGCGTCTCCAGGACCGACGGCCGTCTCCACCTCACCATGGACGCGCACAGCGACGGCTTCTTCTACGTCAAGTCGGTCGCCGGACTCCTCGACAACCCCGCGTCCACGGCCTGGACCGCGTCCGTCTTCGGCGCCGTACGGACGACCCTCGACGGACTCGCGCTCACCTCACAGTTCACCTACCCCCAGTTCATTTCCACACCCGAAGGCAGACTCCAGCTCAGCTACCGCGTCGGCATCTCCGGCAACGGCCGCAACGCCCTTGCCGAGTACGACGGTTCGGCCTGGACCGCGCTGGGGGAGTGGACCAGCTCCACCGGCACCTACACCAGCTCGCACGGCTCCAGCAGCGCCCGCAACATGTACCTGCACGGCATCGACTACGACGCGGGCGGCCGCCTGCACGCCTTCTTCACCTGGCGGGAGCAGAACGCGGCCGTGATGTGCAGCAGCGGCGGCATCACCAACCACGACACCGGCTACGTGTACTCCACCGACCACGGCCGCACCTGGCGCAACGACGCGGGCACCCTCGTCGGCACCACCGGACGCCCGGACACCGTCGCCGTCACCGACTCCGGGCTGGTCGTCGACTCCCTCAACCCCGACCACTCCCTGATGAACCAGGAGAGCCAGGCCACCGACTCCACCGGTCTGCCCCACGCGATCATCAGCTACGTCCCGGGCCGCTTCAGCCAGTGCACCACGAACTACGTCAGCGACCGCACGGCGAACGGCCGCGCCTTCCATCTCCGCAAGAACTCCTCCGGAACGTGGCGGAAGACCGAGATCCCCGTCCCCCTGAACTCCAGCCAGCGCACCAAGCTGGTCCTGGACAGGTACGACAACGCCTACGCGGTCTTCCCCTACGGCCGGATCGCCGGTGCCTCCAAGTCCTCCGGGTACACGGACTGGGCGCTGTTGTACGACGGCAGCGGCCTGAACGCGTTCGGGGAGGTCGTGATCGACGAGACACGGGTCGGGGCGGATCACGTGCTGTCGTTCATGTACCAGGAGAAGTCGAGCGGCACGACCCCCTCGGCCCTCCATGTCGTGGACTTCGCACTCCCTGCCTGACCGGTCTGTTCCGGGCGGCGGTGACGGTAATGTGAAGTCCCTCCCGCCGCCCCTCGTCCCCCTGGAGGTCTCCGCCCGATGGCTCAGTCGGTGGGTATCAAGGATGTCGCCCGTGCCGCCGGAGTGTCGGTGGGCACGGTGTCGAACGTCATCAACCGCCCGGACACCGTCGCGAGCGAGACCCGTGCGCGGGTGCTGTCCGCGATCGACCGGCTGGGCTACGTCCGCAGCGAGTCCGCGCGCCAGCTGCGCGCCGGCCGCAGCCGGATCATGGGGCTGCTGGTGCTGGACATGGGCAACCCCTTCTTCGTGGACGTGGCGCGCGGCGCCGAGCGGGCGGCCCGTCAGGCGGGGCTCGGCGTGATGGTCTGCAACAGCGCGCAGAACGCGGCGGAGGAGGCGGAGTACCTGTCGCTCTTCGCCGAGCAGCGGGTACGCGGGGTGCTGCTCACTCCGGCCGACGCCACCGGCCGCAACATCGAGACCTTCCGCCGGCACGGCATCCCCTTCGTGCTGGTCGACCGCGTCGCCGAGGGCACCACCGAGTGCTCGGTCTCCGTGGACGACGTGGCGGGCGGCGCCCTCGCCGTGCGGCACCTGGTGGACGCCGGGCACCGCTCCCTCGCCTACGTGAGCGGCCCGCCCGGCCTCAACCAGGTGCGCGACCGCCGTACCGGCGCGCTGAACGCGCTTGCGGAGGCGGGCCTCGGCCCCGACGCGCTGCGCGAACTGCCCACCGAGCGTCTCGACGTGGCCGCCGGCCGGGACGCGGGGGCCCGCCTGCTCGGCCTCGCCGACCGCCCCACCGCCGTCTTCTGCGCCAACGACCTGCTGGCGCTCGGCGTGCTCCAGGCCATGTACGCGGCCGGCGTCACCGTCCCCGACGACCTCGCCATCGTCGGCTACGACGACATCGAGTTCGCCGCCGCCGCGGCCGTCCCCCTCACCTCCGTACGGCAGCCCGCCGTCACCATGGGCGCCCTCGCCGCGGAACTGCTGCTGGAGGAGACCGAGGCCGAGGACGGAACCATCGCCCACGAGCACCGGCGCGTGGTGCTCCAGCCGGAGCTGGTGGTGCGCCGCTCCAGCCTCGCCGCCCGCTGACCGGAAGTTCAGTAACAATCCATGATCCCGGGGGTCGGACCACGGGCGTCCATGTGCTGAACTGGGACGCGTCCGTCCCATCCGTCCCGGGAGACCCGTTGAGCCTCAGCTACCGCCAGCCCGGCGTCGTCCTCACCGACCGCCACTTCACCGTGCCCCTCGACCACGCCGACCCGGGCGGCGAGACCATCGAGCTGTACGCCCGTGCGGCCGTCGCGCGTGACAAGGCGGGGCAGGACCTGCCCTGGCTGGTGTACCTGCAGGGCGGGCCCGGCTTCGGGGCGAATCGTTTCATCGGACGTCAGGCCTGGCTCGACCGGGCCCTGAAGGACTACCGCGTCCTCCTCCTCGACCAGCGCGGCACCGGCCGCTCCACGCCCGCCACCCGGCAGACGCTGCCGCTGCGCGGCACTCCCGCGGAGCAGGCCGAGTACCTGACCCGCTTCCGCGCCGACGCGATCGTCCGCGACTGCGAGGCCATCCGCCCCGAGCTGACGGGCGGGGCCCCCTGGACCGTGCTCGGCCAGAGCTTCGGCGGCTTCTGCACGGTGTCGTACCTCTCCCTCGCCCCCGAGGGACTCGCCACCGCCGTCATCACCGGCGGCCTGCCCTCCCTCGACGCCCACGCCGACGACGTCTACCGGGCCGCCTACCCGCGCATCGAACGCAAGGTCACCACGCACTACGCCCGTTACCCGCAGGACGTGGAGCGCGCCCGCCGCATCGCCGACCACCTCCTGACCCACGACGTCGTCCTGCCGAACGGCTACCGCTTCACCGTGGAGGCCTTCCAGTCCCTCGGCCTCATGCTCGGCATGAGCGACGGCAGCCACCGCCTCCACTACCTCCTCGAGGACGCCTTCGTCCGCACCCCCGGCGGCCTCGACCTGTCCGACGCCTTCCAGGAGGAGGTCCAGGCCCTGCTCTCGTACGCCGGCCACCCCCTCTACGCCCTCGTCCACGAGGCGATCTACGGCCAGGGCCTGCGCCCCACCGCCTGGGCCGCCGAGCGCATGCGCGCCGAGTTCCCGCAGTTCGACGCGGCCAAGGCCCTCGCCGGTGACACCCCGGTACTGTTCACGGGCGAGACGGTGCACCCCTGGATGTTCGACACCGACCCGGCCCTGCGCCCCTTGCGCGAGACGGCCGAGCTGCTGGCCGCCCGCACCGACTGGCAGCCCCTGTACGACCCGGCGCGCCTCGCCGTCAACGAGGTCCCGGTCGCCGCGGCGATCTACCACGACGACATGTACGTGGACAGCGCCCACTCCGTGCACACCGCCCGCGCCATCCGCGGCCTGCGCACCTGGGTGACCGACGAGTTCGAGCACGACGGCCTGCGCACCGGCGCGCCCCGCGTGCTGGACCGGCTGCTCGCCCTGGCCCACGACGAGGCGTGACGGACCCGGCCCACGCGAGGGGCGACACAACGGGTCACCCGGTAAAAGGAGTTGCGGGCGGGACTGAGCGGCATAGTCTGCGCCCATGACCGAGCCGAAGATCACCCAGCTCCAGCCCCTGCCCGACGACTGGCAGCGTGCCCTCGCCGTGGTCGCGCACCCCGACGACCTGGAGTACGGGTGCTCGGCGGCCATTGCCGCCTGGACCGATGCCGGCCGTGAGGTCGCCTATGTCCTGGCGACACGCGGTGAGGCGGGGATAGACACCCTCGACCCCGCCGTATGCGGCCCGCTGCGCGAGCGTGAGCAGCGGGCGAGCGCGGCCGCCGTCGGCGTCACCACCGTGGAGTTCCTGGACCACCGGGACGGAGTGATCGAATACGGCCTGGCACTGCGCCGGGACATCGCCGCCGCGATCCGCCGCCACCGCCCCGAACTGGTCCTCACCCTCAACCACCGCGACACCTGGGGCGGTGTCGCCTGGAACACCCCCGACCACGTGGCCGTGGGCCGCGCCACCCTGGACGCCGCCGCGGACGCGGGCAACCGCTGGATCTTCCCGGAACTCGCCGAGCAGGGGCTGGAGCCCTGGAACGGCGTCCGCCGGGTCGCCGTGGCCGGGTCGAGCAGCCCCACCCATGCGGTCGACGCCACGCCCGGCCTGGAGCGCGCGGTGCGCTCCCTGCTCGAACACCGCACCTACATCGAGGCGTTGACCAAGCAGGACCCGGAGACGTACGTCCGCGACTTCCTGACCGCGAGCACCCAGGGCGCCGCGGAACGCTTCGGCGGGAAGCCGGCGGTGGCCTTCGAAGTGTTCAGCCGATAGCCCGGCCGACGGCCGACCGCACCGAACGGGGATGACATGAACAGCAGGGACCTGCTCGCCGACCGCTTCGAGGAACACCGCGGACAGCTGCGCGCGGTGGCCTACCGGATGCTCGGCTCGCTCGCCGAGGCGGAGGACGCGGTCCAGGAGGCGTGGCTGCGGCTCGGCCGCACCGACGCGGACGGGATCAGGAACCTCGGCGGCTGGCTGACCACGGTCGTCGGCCGGGTCTGCCTGGACATGCTGCGCTCGCGCAGCGCGCGCCGCGAGGAGCCGATGGACGACACGTACGTCCCGGATCCGCTGGTGCGGCCGCTGTCCCGGGTCGATCCGGAGACCGAGGTGCTGGAGGCCGACTCGGTCGGGCTCGCCCTCCTCGTCGTCCTGGAGACGCTGGAGCCCGCCGAACGGCTGGCGTTCGTCCTGCACGACATGTTCGCCGTGCCCTTCGACGACATCGCCGCGATCGTGGAGCGCACCCCGGCCGCCACCCGGCAGCTGGCCAGCCGGGCCCGCCGCCGGGTGCAGGGGGCAACCCCGGCCGCCGACCCCGACCTCGGCCGGCAGCGGCAGGTGGTCGATGCCTTCCTCGCGGCCTCGCGCGGCGGCGACTTCGAGGCGCTGCTCGCCCTGCTCCACCCGGACGTGGAGCTGCGCGCCGACGCGGGCGCCCTGGTCCGGGGCGCGGCCGCCTCCAAGGCCGTACGCGGAGCGCGGGCGGTGGCCGAACAGGCCGCGATGTTCTCCCGGTTCGCGGGATTCGCGCGGCTCGCGCTGGTCAACGGCGCGGTGGGCGTGGTCACCGCGCCCGAGGGGCAGCCGCTGTCGGTCACGGCGTTCACGGTCGCCGACGGCAGGATCACCGGCATGTACATCCTCGCCGATCCCGGACGCCTGGCCGGATTGGACCTGCCCCCGCTCGAGGCCTGACGGCCGGCCGGGCCGCCTCGGCCCCGGAAGGTTTCGCAGGTCAGTAGGCTTGACGCCATGCCGGACCAGACCAAGACCATCGACCCCGCCAGCCTGCGCGGCGACTGTGCCCAGTGCTTCGGACTGTGCTGCGTCGCCCTGCCCTTCGCCGCCTCCGCGGACTTCGCCCTCGACAAGCCCGCGGGCAAGCCCTGCCCGAACCTCCGGGGCGACCACCGCTGCGGCATCCACGCCGACCTGCGCACGAAGGGCTTCACCGGCTGCACGGTCTACGACTGCTTCGGCGCCGGACAGAAGGTCTCGCAGATCACCTTCGGCGGGCAGGACTGGCGTACGGCGCCGAAGGAGCACGCCCGCCGCATGTTCGACGTGTTCCCGGTCGTACGCCAGCTGCACGAACTGCTCTGGTACCTGACGGAGGCGCTGGGCCTCGACGCCGCCGGGCCCGTCCACGCCGACCTGCGCCGGGCCCTGGAACGGACCGAGCGGCTCACCCGGCAGACCCCGGAAGAGCTGGCCGCCCTTGACGTGGCCGCCCACCGGCAGGAGGTCAACGTGCTCCTGCTGCGCTCCAGCGAGCTGGCCCGGGCGAGCGTCGCCGGCCCCAAGGGCAAGAAGGGCCAGAAGGGCAAGGCGAAGGACCGCCGGGGCGCCGACCTCATCGGGGCCCGGCTCAGGGGCGCCGACCTGCGCGGTGCCAGCCTGCGCGGCGCCTACCTCATCGCCGCCGACCTCACCGGCGCCGACCTGCGCGGAGCGGACATGATCGGCGCCGACCTGCGCGACACCGACCTGACCGACGCGGACCTCACCGGCGCCTTCTTCCTCACCCAGCCGCAGCTGAACGCTGCGCGTGGCAGTGCCGGGACCCGGTTGCCGGAGTCAGTCAGCCGGCCGGTGCACTGGACAGCGGGCGGCTGACCCGGAGCCGTCGTCCGGGACCGTGACGGGCGCTGCGGCGCGCGCGGGCGCGGTACGCCGCTCCAGGTGCAGTCGCAGCCCCTCCGGTATCACCGTCAGGCGCTCGGTGACCCGGAGCCGGTAGTCCGGGTCGGGCCGCAGCTCGTAGCGGCGCAGCAGCAGGCCGAGGACGAGGGTCGCCTCGTGCAGGGCGAACTGGCGGCCGATGCAGGCCCGCGCGCCGGTCCCGAACGGCTTGAAGGTGTGCGCGGGACGGGCCCGTACGGCCTTGGCGTCGAACCGGTCCGGGTCGAACCGCTCGGCGTCCTCGCCCCACACCTCCGGGTCGCGGTGCAGCATCGGCGTCAGCACCAGCGCCCACGCACCGCGCCGCATCGGGTGCTCCCCGGCCAGCACCGTGTCCTGGCGGGCCTCACGGGCGAAGGCGGGCGCGGTGGGCCACAGCCGCAGCGACTCGTCCAGCACCCGGCGGACGTAGCGCAGCTTGGCGACCTGGTCGTAGCCGGGCTGCGGGGTGTCGCCCCAGACGCGGTCCACCTCGGCGCGGGCCCGGGCGGCGACCTCCGGGTGCCGGGCGAGGTAGTGCAGGGCGAAGGAGAGCGCGCCCGAGGTGGTCTCGTGGCCCGCCACCAGGAACGTGATCACCTGCTTGCGGACGTTCTGGTCCGACAGCCGCTCCCCGGTCCGCGGGTGGGCCGTCTCCAGCATGCGGTCCAGCAGGTCCCCGTCCCCGCCGCCGGACCGGCGCCGGTCCGCCACCAGGTCGTCGACCGTGCGGTTCAGGTGGGCGATGTCGGCCGCGTTGCGCCGGGAAGCGCCGCGCAGCAGCAGCGGGACCAGCGGCACGGGCACGCTGTTCAGCCGCTGCGCGTAGGTGAGCGTGCCCACCATCGCCGTCACGAAGGGGTGCGGCCGCTCCCGCTCGAAGGAGCCGAAATCGTGCCCGAACCCGGTGCGGGCGATCGTCTCCAGGGTCAGCTTGGTCATGTCGCCGGGCACGTCCACCGCCCGCCCGGCCGCCAGCTCCCGGTCCCAGTGGCCGGTCAGCCGCCCGGCGACGGCGAGCATCATGCCGTGGTAGCCCTCCATGGCCTCCCGGCTGAAGCCGGGCGCCAGGACGTCGTGCGCCAGCTGCCAGTTCGGCTCGTGGTTGTACGCCGTGAACAGCCCGTCCCCGGCGACCGGCCGCAGATTGGCGACCCCGAGGCCCACGTGCTTGGCGAACCGGGACTCGTCGGCCATATCGGCGGCGAGCCGCGCGCCCCACAGGAACACGAACTCGTTCCCGAACGCCCGGCGCCGGAATATGGGACCCAGCCGGCGGCCCAGGCGCAGGGAGTCCTGAAGGGGTCGGCGCCGGTCGACGCCGAGCACGTCGCCGAGCAGGGGCAGCCGGTGCGGCGGATGCGGGATGCGGTGCAGTTCGGGCCAGCCCTGCTCGGCACCGCGGAAACCTTTCGGCAGCCCGGTCTCCGTTGTCTCCGCCATGGCGCGATCTCCCTTGATCCAGCGGATGGTTGAACCTGGGACCCCACGTGTTGTATGTGAGTTCAATAACGCGGTTCAGTGTGGGCCGCTTGTTGAACCGGCGTCAAGTAAAGTGACGTCATGCCCGCGAACCAGGGGGAGCGCGTCCGTCGCAGACTCAGCACCGAGGAACGCCGTGAGCAGTTGCTGTCGGTCGGGGCGAGCCTGTTCTCGGAGAGTCCCTACGACGAGGTGTGGATCGAGCAGGTCGCCGAGATCGCCGGCGTCTCCCGCGGGCTGCTGTACCACTACTTCCCGACCAAGCGGGACTTCTTCGCCGCGGTAGTGGAGCGCGAGAGCGAGCGGATGCTGCGCATGACGGCGGCCGTGCCCGGGGTGCCGGTGCGCGAGCAGCTGAGCACCGGCCTCGACACCTACCTCGGCTACGTCCAGGCCCACGCCCATGGCTTCCGCGCCTTCCATCGCGCCGACGCCGCCGGTGACCAGGCCGTACGCCGCGTCTACCAGCGGGCTCTTGCTGCCCAGGAGCAGCAGATCCTCGCCGCCCTGGCGGCCGACCCCGAGTTCGGGCCCGTCTTCGAGAGCGCTCCGCAGGTGCGGCTGGCCGTGCGCGGCTGGCTCGCGTTCACCACGGCCGTCTGCCTGGAGTGGCTGCGCGACGGCGAGCTGACCCTGGAGCAGGTGCGCGACCTGTGTGCGCGTGCCCTGTTGGGTGTCATCGCCTGAGTCCTCGTCCTGGTGGGGCATGGTTGGCGTGCGCCCGGATCTTCGATAGGTTAGGCAAGGCTTACCTAAGGAGGTCGAGGATGGGTGACACCCAGGACTGGGCGGCCGAACCCGGTCCGGCGCAGCGGGCACGGTCGGTGCTGGCCGCCGCATGGTCGTGCCAGGTGACCGCGGACGGTGCCCGCGAGGAGTACGTGGGCGCGCACTCCGTGACGGACGACGGTGAGGTGCTGTTGCGTGTGCCCGAGGACAGCGCCCTGCTCGCGGCCGCCCTGTGCGCTCCGCGCGGGGAGCCGTCCGCCGTGCTGGAGTTCGCGGACGTGGCCCCCGTCCCGGTGCGCCGGCGGATCCGTGCCCGGCTGTGGCTGGCCGGCTGGTTCGCCCCGGCCGACGGCCCCCTGCTCTTCCGGCCGACCCGGGTGGTGCTGCGGCAGCCGTCCGGTGCCGTGCTCGTCGACTCCGGCGAGTTCGCCGCCGCCCGGCCCGACCCGCTGGCCGGAGCCGAGGCCCAGTTGCTGACCCACCTCGCCGACGCCCACCCGGACGCCGTCGAGCGGCTCACCCGGCTCGTGCAGCCCGAGAGCCTGCAGGCCGCGACCCGGGTGGTGCCCCTCGCCGTGGACCGGCACGGCCTCACCCTCCGCATCGAACGCACCCGCGCCCACGGCGACGTACGGCTGCCGTTCCACACGCCCGCCGACGACGTCACGCAGCTCACCGAGCGCATGCACGCGCTGCTGGCGCAGGCGAGCGCCGCCGCCTGCCCCCGTGCGCTCGGGCCAGTCCGGCGGATCAAGTCGCAGGGAGGCAACGGTGGCTGATCGGCCGACCCGAGCGGGGGCATGGGGGTGCCCCAGCGCGAGCGCATTCGAGCGTGGGGGAGCGCGCAGCTGCAAGACGGAGGAGGGCGTCGACGCTGAGCGATGGAGGTACCTCCCGCTCGAGCGAGGCCGAGCGTGGGGGAGAGTGACGACAACGCGGCTGGGGGTGCCCCCACGCCCTTGAGGCAGTGGGGAGTGCGTGCCAGCCCCCGCGTCTGCGGCATGATCCGCCGGACAGGCCCTAGAGCGGCAGCGCGCAGACGGCGACGGGTGACGCGAACGGCTCGCCCGCCAGGCTCAGTTCACCGCTCGTGGTGTCCACGTGGAAGACGCTGACCGTGCCGGAGCGCTGGTTCGCCGCGAACAGCAGCCGGCCGTCCGGCGCGAAGGCGATCTGCCGCGGGAAGTCCCCGGCCACCGGCACCGTGCCGAGCAGCCGCAGCGTGGCGCCGTCCGCCTCGACGGCGTACCGCGCGATACTGTTGTGGCCGCGGTTGGCGAGGAAGGCGTAGCAGCCGTTCGCGGTCACCAGGAGCTGCGCCGGGTAGTTGGTGCCGCCCGCCGAGCCCGTGGGCTGCGGGTCCCCGATCGTCAGGCGGCCGGTGTCCGGGTCGTAGCCGCAGACGGCGACCGTGTCGTCCACCTCGTTGGCCAAGTAGGCGTACCGGCCGCCCGGATGGAAGGTCAGATGACGCGGGCCCGCGCCGGGCCGGGTGTGCGCCTGGGCCACCTCGGCGAGCGTGCCCTGCGCCTGGTCGAGGCGGTAGGTGTAGACGGTGTCGGTGCCGAGATCGACGGCAAGGACATGACCGCCGTCGGGGGCGGTGATGAACTGGTGGGCGTGCGGGCCCTGTTGGCCCGGGCCGGGTGGCGGGGTCGAGTGCGTGACCAGCTCGGTGCGCTCGCCGAGGGCGCCTGAGGCGTCGACGGGGTGCACCGCGACGCTGCCCGACTGGTAGTTGGCGCTCAGCAGCCAGCGGCCGCCGGGGTGGACGGACAGATGGCAGGGCCCCGCCCCGCCCGTACTCCGGGAGCCCAGGATCCGCCGGTCCGCCAGGCGAACCGCGGTGACCGCCCCGTCCTGGCGCTCGTCGACCGCGTACAGCGTCCGGCCGTCCGGGTGCAGCGCGAGGTACGACGGGTCAGGCACCCCGGTGAGCGTCCCCGAGCCGGTGATCCGGCCCGTGTCCGGGTCGTACCAGGCCAGCCCGATCCCGGTGCCGCCGCCCTCGACGGAGGTGTAGGTGCCGAGGTGGAGCGGGCGGGGGCGGGAGTCCTTCCGAGGCGGCTGCGCAGCCGGCCGCTCCTCGGCCGCCGGCGCGCCGTCCGCGGGCGGGGACGCCGGTGCCGGCATCGCCGCCACCGCGGCCGTGCCCGCCGCGGCCCCGACGAACCGGCGTCTGCTCCAGCCTCGCCGTGCCGCCCGCGCATCCGTGTCCATGCCGCACCTCAGGTCGTCACTCGCCCCGGTCGTGACAGCCACCTTGGCGCGGATTCACCGTCAAAGGCAAGACGAGCAACGGCTGTTGCATGGTGTGCAACGGCGAGGGTCGGCTACCAGTCCCCGCCCTCCACCGGCCTGCCCGGCGCGTCCTTCAGCGGTGTCACCTGGCCCGCGGACGGCTGCTGCCAGGGCTCCAGGTCGTCCCCGAGCCAGTCGCCGACCGGCTTGACGGCCTCCAGGGTATCCGTGGGAGCGAGGTCCTCGGCGTCCTCGTCGTAGTAGTCGTACCAGGGCAGTCCCGCGCTCGTGTACGCCGCCCGGTCCACCGGCGACGGCGGGGGCGCCTCGCCCGTGATGCGGCGCCACTCAGGGGGCGTGACCAGATGGACGAAGACCCGCCCGGCGGGGGTCTCGGACCAGTCCGTGAGCGGCCGGTCGTCCTGGTAGACCTCCTGGCGCATCGAGCCGCCGACGCCCAGGCCCATGGCCGCCGCGCGCCGTTGAGGCGCGGCCGCGGCAGGCGGCGGGGGTCCGCCGGGGGCGGCCGCCGCCACGGGCACGGGCCCGCCGTAGCCGCCGGCCGCCCCGCCCCACCGGGGCGGCCGGCGCCGCTCCCGCTCCCGGCGCCGCCAGTCGGCCAGGACCTCCTCCTTCAGCGGGAAGGACTGCAACTGGACTCCGCCCCACACCTCCTCGCCGGTGACCTGACCCTCCACGGTCGCGCCCAGACCGAGCGGCACCGCGACGAACTGGCGGACCGTTCCCGTGCCGGAGTTGATGCCGTCCAGCCAGGGCTGGCGGGGCAGCACCACGTAGTTCTGCGGGGCGCGGGAGAGGCGGTCACGCCACGGCTTGCCGGAGACCGCGCACACCTTGCCCACGCCGACCTGGAGGGCGGCCGGTTCCGCCGTACCGGCGAAGCTCAGCCACATCGCCTCGCGCAGATACACCGGCAGCATCACGCCGCCGCGCGCCCGCCACCGTTCGGGGACCCGGTCGGCGTAGTCGGCCACCCGCCGGACCGGGAACTCGCCGAGCCCCGGCGGCAGCGGATGCGTCCCCGTCTCGGGCAGCCGCAGCGTGCGGACGAACCGCACCGCCACACCGCCCGGCAGCCGCAGCGTGTTCCCGTCGATCCGTACGGCGGCCTCGGCCATCGGCCCGCTCCCTCGCCTCAAGGTGCCGGCCCCGCCCCGGCACTCCCTCACCGGAAACGCTCGCCGACCCCGGTGCGGTTCCGCCACAGCTCCTCCTGGACACCGAGGCGCTCGCGCAGCCGGTTCATCTTCGGCAGCTTCGCCCGGTGTTCCCGGGACACCCGGTCCAGTTCCTCCAGCAGGCGGCCGGTGCGGTGCTCGGTGTCGAGTTCGTCGATGATCCGGTTCACCTCGGTGAGTACGGCGCCCATCAGGTGCCAGTTCGCCGAGCCCTCGCGGACCTCCTCCCGGAGCAGCTCGGCGAGCCGGTCGCGGGTGCCGGCCGCCGTGGTCAGCTCGGCCGTGAGCCGCGCCTCGGCCGATTCGGCGTTCTCGCGCAGGTGGGTGGTGACCAGCACCGCGAAGCTGACGACCGCGTCGGCGATCTCGGACAACAGCTGTTCCACGGTCGCCCCGACCCGGGGCGGGAACAGCTCCTCGGGCCCGCGGGCCTTGGCCAGGTCCGTGAAGGAGCGGGCCAGCACCCGCAGGACGACCGTGCAGATCTCCAGGGTGTCCAGTCCGGTGCGCAGCACCACCCGGTGCAGCAGGCCCTCCTTGACGCGCGGATTGAGCCGCAGACTGTCCTCGGCCTGCCGCAGCGCCGCGTCCACCTGGACGATGTCGTGGTCCAGCCGGCGCGCCTCGTGCAGCCGCTCGGCGGCCCGCTCCCAGGGGGTCCGGCCCGCGGCCTCCTCGCCCATCCGCAGCATCAGCTGCCGCACCCGGCGTGCCAGTCCCTCGATCGACTGGCCGGCCTCGTCCACCCACACGGGCGGTGGCAGCAGCAGGTTGCAGGCCATCCCGACGACCGCGCCGATCAGCGTCTCCACGATCCGCGCCCAGGCCGTGAACCCGACGGTGGTGACCCCGAGCACCAGCATGGCGCTGATCGCCACCTCGGCCACGTACTCGTCCACGCGCACCAGATGTCCCACCGCCAGCGAGGCCACGATCAGCAGCGCGAGGCTCCACCAGGTCAGCCCCACCAGCAGGCTGAAGGCGATGGCGACCAGCACCCCGGCCACCACCGAGTTCACCCGGCGGATGCCATTGGTGAGCGTGGCGTAGAAGGTGACCTGGACGACCAGCAGCGCGGTCAGGGGCGCGGTCAGCGGGGCCGGCTCGGGGCTCAGGCGCAGCGCGACGACGTAGGCGATCGTCGCCGCGGCGGCCGACCGCAGCGTCTGGACGACCACCGGCTCCCGGCGGCGTCCCACCAGGCGCAGGAGTTTCTCGCTCCACTTGTGTGCGTCGTGCATCCCTTGGCCTGTTCCCGTTCCGGAGGCGGGTCGAACGTTGTTTGATCGAGGACCGTATCTGTCCGCAACGACTTCTACAGTGATCTCGCCGGTCAAGGGAAGGCATGAGGGCAAGATGATGGGTGCGAACCAGGCTTTCGAGGGTGTCGAGGTACTCGACCGGGCGCATGCCTACCTGCGCGAGGTGGTGGCCGCGGTACCGGAGGAGGCGTGGGGCGCGCCGACTCCCTGCGCCGAGTGGACCGTACGGCAGGTGCTCAACCACGCGCGTATCGACCAGCAGGCGTACGGCCTCACGCTCACCGGCGGTCGGCCCGACGCCGATCCTTTTCAGCCGGCCGACGTCCTCGACGGCGACCCGGCGGACGAGCTGACCAAGGTCCTCGACGCCGTGGCCGAGGCGTACGCGCAGCTGCCCGCCGACGCCGAGTCGGTGCCGACCCCGCTGGGCCCGCTGCCCCTGCGGCTCGCCGCGGCGGCGGCCGCGATGGACGCCGCAGTGCACGCCTGGGACATCGCCGTGGCCACCCGCCAGGACCGGCCGCTCGCGCCGGAGCCGGCCGCGGGCATCCGCCCGGCCGCGGACCGGCTGGTGCCCCATCTCCGCGCCTCCTACCACGTGTTCGCCCTCGAGGTCGCCCTGTCCGGGACCGGCGATGCGGCCGGCTCACTCCTGGCCTTCCTCGGCCGCGACCCGCACTGGACGCCCGCGGAGTCCTGAGCGACGACCGCGTCCCGACGGCCGCCGCGACCGCGCAGCCGTCGTCGTCATGCCCCTGCCGTGCCCGCAGCCCCGCTGCGGCCGGGGGCTGTCCGCACGAGCGGAACGGAGCACAGTCGCATGGCTGCGCCCCGGGGCCGATCAGCAGCCTTGACACCGCCGCACGGACGCCCCGCTCGCCCGCACCGATGACGTACTGATCCGCCCTCACCGCGTCGAGGCGGCCCGGGTGCGCGGCCGGTAGCCGACGACCTTCGCGAGGCTGCCGCAGCGGACGGCGGCCCGGGCCACGGCCACCAGGGCGGCACGCGCCGGATGGCGCGCCGGCCGGCGCCGGGACCCCAGCTGGGGCGCGAGCCGGGGTCCCGACGGGTGGCCGCGGGCGCCTGCCCGGGTGCCGGTCGAGACCGTGCTGCCGCTGTCCGGGGCGCGCGCCGCGTGCGAGCGGCTGGAGAGCCGGGGCCACCGGGGCAAGATCGTGCTCACCCCGGGCGGCTGAGCGGCCCCCTGGAGCGTCAGGCGTAGAGCTTGTCGACGAAGGCGGACAGGTTGCCCGTCGTGCGGGTGATCTGCTCCTCAAGAGTCAGGCTCTCCTCGAACCGGCCCCCGGACTCCGGCACCTTCTTCCCGCGTACGTACAGCGAGCACGCCAGGTCGGTGCACATGTACACCCCGACCGAGTTGCCCTCGCGGCCCGCCGCGCCCGCCTTCCGGGCGGTCATCAGCGACACCCCGCCGCCGGGATGCGTGGTCAGGCACACCGAACACATGCTGCGGTGCAGGAATCCGCGCCGCGCGGCCGGGAAGCGCAGGGCGACACCGACGAGCCCGCCGTCCCGCTCGGTGACGAGATAGCTTCGGTCGGGCGCCCCGGGATCCCGCCAGCCGAGGAAGTCCAGGTCCTCCCAGGGGTGTTCATCGAGATCACGGGGGACCGCCAGGCGTTTGGCCTCCCCCTTGGAGCAGTTGATGAAAGAGTTGCGGATGTCCTGCTCGGTGAGGGACTTCATGGGGGGTCCTTCCGGATTCTGCGCCATGAACCTAGGGGGTCTAGGTTCATGGCTAGCCTAGGTAGCCAAGGGGAGGGTGGGCCAATGGATTTCCCGGATGTGCTGCCGCCGCGCGCCCGGCGGGCGCTGGATCATGTGGCCGCGGGGGTGTCAGGGCCGCCGCTCGATTCGGGCGTGCGCATCACTCTCAACTTCCACCCGGACCGGCTGTCCGCCTCGGTGCCGATCCTGGAGGCGCTGGCCCGGGACGGTGCCTACCACTCGCAGTTCGTCACCGGCACCAGCAACGGCGGGCTCACCGCGCACCCGGGCGGCGACCGCTGGCGTTGGGAGAACCGTATCTTCGGCGGTGCGTACGACGATGCGGACCCGGCGGAGCGGCCGGTGTACGGCGCGCTGAACTTCCGCCGTCAGGTGGTCGGCGCGGCCCCGCGCTTCGGCTCCTCGTACCTGGCGCTCACCGGCCCCGTCCTGGCCCGGGCCACCTTCTGCTACCCGGACAGCGCCGCCGAGCCCACCGACTTCGGCGTGGCCCCGGCCATGCCCCTCGTCGCGCTCGCCGAGGCGGACGAGCAGGACGCCCTCAACGACTACATCGAGAGCCATGTGCACGGCGGCGTCCTGCTCGCCCGGGACGTCGAGGCGCTCGTACTCGACGCGAGCTACCGGGACACGCCCGTGGAGGCGGCGGCCCGGCGCCTGCCCTTCCCCCTCGCATGGCACCCCGGCTACCGGCTCACGGTCGCGGAACTGCGCCGTCACGCCGACTACCGCGGCCCGGAGTACGCCGACCTCGGCGCCCGGATCGCCGAGCGCGGGCTCCTCACCCCGCGCGTCATCGGCGACGCGGCCCGCACCGGCCGGTACGACCTCCAGGACCTGAAGATGGTGTGGCACACCCTCGCCCGCTTCGGGGCACCCGAGGGTGCGGGCACGGCCCGCTCCGCACCTGCCTGCACCGACGCCGTGCCTGCCCGCACCGCCCCCGCCTGAGCCGATGGCCCTGCCTGCGTCGACGGTCCAGCCTGCATCGAGCCCGCCCCCGATGGCCCCGCCCCCCACGCAGGCGCCCCTACTCCGCCTCGGTGGCCTTCGCCTCCGGCGGCCACACCCCGGGTGTGAGAACCCCCAGGGCGTAGGCGCGGGCGACCAGTTCGGTGCGGTTGGCCGCGCCCCAGCGGGCCGACAGGCGCCGTAGGTGATAGGTGACGCCGTCCTTGCTGAGGCCGAGCTCGCGCGCCGCCCGGGCGGTGGTGGCGCCCCCGGCCAGCAGTGCCAGCACCCGGCCCTCCACCGAGGTGACCGCAGCGGGCTCCGGCGCGCGGCGGACGGCGTGCTCGCCCTGCACCCGCAGCATCACCAGCAGGGCGGGTGTCTGGTCAGTGCTGTCGCTCACCGGATCCGCCGTCAGCTCCCCGTACCGCTCCGCACCGCCGGGCGCGCGCCAGCGCACGGACACCTGGTAGCGCGAGCGGCGCCGCAGCCGCAGCGCCTCGGCGATCCGCTTCACCTGCGTGGCCTCCTGCGGCCGGAACAACTCCAGCACGTCCTGTCCCCGCAGCCGCCCCGGCGTCGTACCGCACTCGGCGGCCATCGCCGGGTTGGCGAGCACGACCGAGCCGTACACATCGCACACCGCGACCGGTACCGAGACCCGGTCGAAGAGCGTCAGCGCACGGTTGCGCCACACCACCGCCTCGGCCCGCCCTGCCTCCACCCGCACCTCCCGATGTCCCGCCCGGCCACGACGGAAAGCCAGGTCAGCGCCCACTTCACGGGCCCCGAAGGGGCGGTGTCAAGTCGGCCGTGCCGGTACCGCGCAAGCCCTCCTGCCGACTTTTGACTGCACGATCGTGTAGTGCCGCGGCCCGAACACCCCTGGTCGGTCGACCACCCTGGAACGCAGGACTTCCGTTCTGCGAAAGGCAGTTGTCGCGCCATGCCCCCCACCGCACTGCACCCCGAGCCGGCCGGTACGCTGCCCGGCGTCCCCGTCGTGGACATCACCGCCACCGGGCCCGGACACACCCCCATCCAGCAGGTCATGGAGCTGATGCGCGCCCATGGACCGGTGCTGGTGCGCCGGCTGCACGGGCGCGACATCCTGTTCGTCGCCGATGCCGACCTGGTCGCCGACCTCGCCGACGAGGAGCGGTTCGCCAAGCACATCGGGCCCGCGCTGGAGAACGTGCGCGCCTTCACCGCCGACGGCCTGTTCACCGCCTACAACGACGAGCCCAACTGGGCCAAGGCGCACGACATCCTCATGCCCGCCTTCGCGCTCGGCTCGATGAAGACCTACCACCCGGTGATGCTGAAGGTGGCCCGCCGGCTCATCGACTCCTGGGACCGGGCCGCCCGCGCCGGGCAGCCGGTCAACGTCCCCGACGACATGACCCGGATGACCCTCGACACCATCGGCCTGGCCGGATTCGACTACGACTTCGGCTCCTTCGAGCGGGCCGAGCCGCACCCCTTCGTCGAGTCCATGGTGCGCTGCCTGGAGTGGGCCATGACCCGCCTCGCCCGTAACCCCGGCGAGGACCACGCGGCGGCCGACGCCGCCTTCCGTGCGGACGCCGACTACCTCGCCGGTGTCGTGGACGACGTCATCGCCGCCCGCACCGGCACCGACCAGAGCGCTGCCGAGGACCTGCTCGGGCTGATGCTCACCGCGCGCCACCCGGCCGACGGCACCACCCTGGACACGGCCAACATCCGCAACCAGGTCATCACCTTCCTGATCGCCGGCCACGAGACCACCTCCGGCGCGATGTCCTTCGCCCTGTACTACCTCGCCAAGCATCCGGCCGCGCTCCGGCTCGTCCAGCGCGAGGCCGACGCACTGTGGGGCGACACCCCCGATCCGGAACCGACGTACGAGGACATCGGCCGTCTCACCTACACCCGTCAGGTCCTCAACGAGGCGCTCAGGCTGTGGCCGACGGCCGCCGCCTTCAGCCGGCACGCCCGCGAGGACACCCTGCTCGGCGGGCGGCTCCCGATGCACGCCGGACAGGCCGTCGTGGTGCTCGCCCCGATGCTGCACCGGCAGCCCGTGTGGGGCGACAACCCGGAGCTGTTCGATCCGGAGCGCTTCACCGCCGAGGCGGAGGCGGCCCGCCCGGTGCACGCCTTCAAGCCCTTCGGCACCGGTGAACGCGCCTGCATCGGACGGCAGTTCGCGCTGCACGAGGCGACCATGCTGCTGGCCATGCTGGTCCACCGCTACCGGCTGCACGACCACGCCGGCTACGCGCTCACCGTGAAGGAGACCCTCACCCTCAAGCCCGAGGACTTCACCCTCACCCTCACGCCGCGCACCGACGCGGACCGGGTCCACGCCCCGCTGCCGGGCGCCGCGACCGCCCCCGGCACCCAGGCCCCGGCCCCGGACGCGCTGCCGGCCCGGGTCCGCCCCGGCACCGGTACGCTCTTCCTGCACGGCAGCAACTACGGCACCTGCCGCGCCTTCGCCGCCCAGCTCGCCGACGAGGCCGCCGCCGTCGGCTGCGTCACCGAGGTCGCCGCCCTGGACGACTATGCGGACGGACTGCCCACCGACCGGCCCGTCGTCATCACCGCCGCCTCCTACAACGGCCGCCCCACCGACGACGCCACCGCCTTCACCGCCTGGCTCGACGGCACCCCCGACCTGACCGGCGTGACCTATGCCGTCCTCGGCGTCGGCGACCGCAACTGGGCCGCCACCTACCAGCACGTCCCCATCCGCATCGACGCCCGCCTCGCCGAGCTCGGCGCCGGCCGGCTGACCGACCGCGCCGCCGCCGACGCCTCCGGCGACCTGACCGGCACCGTCCGTGACTTCACCGCCCGGCTGCGCGCCGCCCTGCTCGGGGAGTACGGCGACCCCGACGCCGTCACCGGCACACAGCAGGAGCCCGCAACCGCGTACGAGGTCCGCACCGTGACCGGCGGCCCGCTGGACGCCCTCGCCGAGCGGCACGGGCTGGTGCCGATGACCGTCACCGAGGCCTACGACCTCACCGCGCCGGGACACCCGCGCACCAAGCGGTTCCTGCGCATCGCCCTGCCCGACGGCGTCACCTACCGCACCGCCGACCACCTGACCGTGCTCCCCGCGGGCGCCCCGGACCTCGTGGACCGCGCCGCCGCCGCGCTCGGCGTCGACCTCGACACCGTCCTGGACATCCGGGCCACCCGCCCACGCCGCGACGGCCTCGCCACGGACCGCCCGCTGACGGTACGTCACCTTCTCACCCACCAGGTCGAGGTGCAGGAACGCCCGACCGCACGGCAGCTGGCCCTGCTCGCCGAGGCCAACCCCTGCCCGCCCGAGCGTGCCGCCCTCGCCGCCCTGACCGGCGACGATCCCCGCACCCTGGTGGAGATCATCGAGGACCACCCCGCCCTGCGCGGCGCGCTGGACTGGCCGCGCCTGCTCGACCTGCTCACCCCGATCCGGCCCCGCCACTACTCCCTCTCCTCCTCCCCGGCGGCCGACCCGCGCCACGCAGAGCTGATGGTCTCCGTCCTCGACGCCCCCGCGCGCTCCGGCAAGGGCCGCTACCGGGGCACCGGCTCCGGGCACCTCGCCTCCCTGCGGCCCGGCGACACCGTGTACGCCCGCGTCCAGCCCTGCCGGGAGGTCTTCCGGATCGACGGCACCGCACCCGTCGTCATGGTCGCCGCGGGCACCGGCCTCGCGCCGTTCCGCGGAGCCGTCGCCGACCGCGCCGCGGCCCGTGCCGCCGGCACCGAACTCCCCCCGGCGCTGCTCTACTTCGGCTGCGACGCCCCCGACGCCGACTTCCTGCACGCCGGTGAACTCCGCGCCGCCGAGAGTGCCGGAGCCGTCTCGCTGCGCCCGGCCTTCAGTGCCGCCCCCGAGAACGGCGCCCTCTTCGTCCAGCACCGCATCGCCGCCGAGGCCGACGAGGTCTGGGAGCTGCTGACCGCCGGGGCCCGCGTCCACGTCTGCGGCGACGGTGCCCGGATGGCACCCGGCGTACGCGAGGCGTTCCGTACCCTGTACCGCAAGCACACCCCCGGCGCCGACGACACGGCGGCCGTACGGTGGCTCGACTCGCTGGTGGCGGACGGGCGTTACATCGAGGACGTGTACGCGGCGGGGTGACCCGCATGGGAGGGGGCCGGAATCAAGACCGCCCGCGCTTAGCTCATCACATGAAATAAGGGGTGGTTGAATATCGCGTCCACCCTGCTCCCAGGGGTATGTTGCAGGTCGGGACACGGTTGAGGGGAGCCACATGGCGGGGCGGAGCGGGCGCACGGTACGCGATCTCAGGCGGAGCAACCGCACGGCTGTGCTGCAGCGGCTGTACTTCGAGGGTCCCCTCAGCCGCTTCGAGCTGGGCCCGGTCACGGGCCTGAGCTCCGGCTCGGTCAGCAACGTGGTCGCGGACCTCGTCGCCGACGGCCTGCTCGAGGAGGCCGGCAGCGTCGACTCCGACGGCGGGCGCCCCCGCACCCTGCTGCGCGTGGCCCCGCGCAGCGGACAGATGATCGGCGTCGACGTCGGCGAGACCAGGGTCCGTATCGAGCTGTTCGACCTGACGCTCACCGAACTCGCCCGCACCGAACGCCCGCTGACCCCGCAGGGCTACGAAGTCGACGTCATCGCCGGCCACATCCGCGACGGCATCGCCGAGGTCCTCGCGGCCGAGGAGGCCTCGCCCGAGCGGCTGCTCGGCGTCGGTGTCGGCGTCCCCGGCATCGTCGAGCACACGGCCGAGCGAGGTGCCGTCGTGCACGGGCAGACCATCGGCTGGGACGCGGTCCCGCTGGAGGAACTGCTCCGCTCGACCTCGCAACTGCCGGACAGCGTCCCCTACTTCATCGACAACGGCGCCAAGACCCTCGGACAGGCCGAGATGTGGTTCGGCGCGGGGCGCGGCGCCCGCAACGCGGTGGTCGTGCTCTTCGGCTCCGGAGTCGGCGCCTGCCTGGTCACCCCCGAGGTGGAGCACGGGCGGGCCCTCGAGTGGGGGCATCTGACCGTACGGGTCCGGGGGCGCCGCTGCCGCTGCGGTGCGCCGGGCTGCCTGGAGGCCTACGCGGGTGCCGAGTCGCTGCTGGCCCGCTGGCGCGAGGAGGGTGGGCGGCCGCCCCGGGGCACCGACGAGGAGACCGCACTCACCGCGATGCTCGCCGCCGCCTACCCGCCCGAGGGCCGGGTCCCCGACGCCGCCGCGCTCGCCGTCCTGGAGGAGGCCGCCGAGTACCTGGGCGCCGGACTGTCCGACCTGATCAACCTCTTCCGGCCCGAGCGGATCCTGATCGGCGGCTGGGCCGGGCTCCAGCTCGGCGCCCGGTTCCTGCCCGCCGTACGCCGCCACGCGACGACGTACGCCCTGCGGTACCCGGCCGACAAGGTGACCATCGACCTCGGCAGGCTCGGCCCCGACGCGGTCACCGTGGGTGCCGCGATCCTGCCCCTGGCCGACTTCTTCGCCCGCGGCGGCCGGCGCGCCGAACCGGCGACCGAGGACCGGCACCCCGCCTGGCGGGCCGTGCTGCAGGAGCGCGCACCGCGCTGAGCAGGCCGCCGCACGCTCAGTCCGAGGGCTCCTGCGGCGTCGGATGCTCGGGGTGGACCGTGGCGGAGCGCGGTGCGCCCCGGGGTCCCGTGCCGGCCTCGTCGGGCTCGGGCACGTCCTCCGCCCCCGGCTCGTCGTCGGGCCGCTGCCCCGCCGCGGCCTCCCATGGATCCCCACCGGGACGGGCCTGCTGATCGGGCAGGTCCCGGGGGACCGGCTCCCTGCCGTGAGCGGGCTTCGGCTCCGGCTGTGCGGTCATGACCGTCCTCCTCGTCTCGTCGGCCCGGGCGTGACCCCACCGGGTACCCAGGCCGGGCGCGCGCACACGGGCGGCCAAGCGGTGGGCGCGGATGGCGGTCGCCTCTCGGCGAAAGGCTCCACAGGGCTTCAGCCGGACGATCGTCCCTGTGGGCAAAAGGTGAGGCCCGGGGACACTGTCCCATCCGCACCCACGGTTCGTTCAACAGGCAACCATTGTGTGGTGTTCCAGCCGGATGCCGTGATCCGCGTCACGCCGTTCGATGCTCACAGCGGCGTACGGCCCTCATGGGTCCACGCCAGCAGCTCCTCGGCCGGCCAGGTCGTCACCACCCGCTCGGCGGGCACCCCGCACTCCTCGGCCCGTGCGCAGCCCAGGATCTGCCAGTCCAGCTGTCCCGGGGCATGCGCGTCGGTGTCGATCGAGAACAGCACCCCGGCGGCCACGGCCCTGCGCAGCAGCCGCCTCGGCGGGTCCAGCCGCTCGGGACGGCTGTTGATCTCCACGGCCGTACCCGACTCGGCGCAGGCGGCGAACACCGCGTCCGCGTCGAACTCCGACTCCGGCCGCCCACGCCCCGTGACCAGCCGTCCGGTGCAGTGGCCGAGCACGTCGGCGTGCGGATTGCGGACGGCGGCCACCATGCGGCGGGTCATCGAACGGGCGTCCATCCGCAGCTTGGAGTGCACGGACACCACGACCACGTCGAGCCGTGCCAGCAGCTCCGGCTCCTGGTCCAGCGCACCGTCCTCCAGGATGTCGCACTCGATGCCGGTGAGCAGCCGGAACGGCGCCCACTGCGCATTCAGCTCCGCCACCACCTCCAGCTGCTCGCGCAACCGCTCCGGCGACAGGCCCCGGGCCACGGTCAGCCGGGGGGAGTGGTCGGTCAGGGCGGTCCACTCATGGCCGAGCCCGGCCGCGGCCCGCCCCATCTCCTCGATCGGACTGCCGCCGTCCGACCAGTCCGAGTGGGTGTGGCAGTCCCCGCGCAGCAGCGCCCTGAGCTGCGCGCCGCCGCCGTCGGCCGCGGGCGCTGCGGCCTCCTCCTCCAGCGTGCGCAGATAGCCCGGCACCTCCCCGGTCAGGGCCTCCCGCACCACCTGCGCGGTCTTCGGGCCGACCCCCTTCAGCGACTCCAGTGTCCCGGCCGCCGCACGCTCGGCGACCTCGCCCTCGGGCAGCGCGGAGAGCACCCGGGCTGCGGTGCGGAAGGCCCGTACCCGGTAGGTGGGCGCCAGCGACCGCTCCAGCAGGAACGCGATCCGGTCCAGGGCCGAGACGGGATCCATGGTCACCTCCAGCCGGCCGCGACGCCCCTCCAGGGTTCTTCAGCCCGCCTCACCCCGCACGCCCACAGGATCCCCCGCAGCCGGCGACGGTCCACGACCGCACCGGACGCTCCGGGGTGGGCGCCCACCCGGGCAGGCCTCGCGGACGAGTCGTCCACCCGGGTTGCGTTCTACGCTCTATTGCATGACCGAACAAGCAGCTCCCTACATATCCCATCCGCGGGTCCTGGTGCTCGGGCTGTGTCCGGGCAAGCCGGGCGAGCCGCCCTTCAGGATCATGGAGATCGACGGTCAGGTGATCGGTGCGGCCAGGACCATCACCGATGTGCTGGAGGCGGCCGCCTCCCACGGCATCACCATCCACGACCTGGACGATCCGGACGTGGTGCGCTTCGTGAACGGCGACAAGTACACCTGGACGCTGCACTGAGCGGACGGCTCAGCCGACCGTCCACTTCTGGTTGGCGCCGCCCGTGCAGTCCCACAGCTGGACGGCCGCGCCGTCCGCCGTGCCGTTGCCGGTGACGTCCAGGCACTTGCCGAGCGCCCGGATCGCGCCGTCCGAGCCGGCCGTCCACGCCTGCGCGGCCGAGCCGTTGCAGTCGTAGAGTTGGACCGGGGTCCCGTTGGCGGCGTTCGCACCGGCCACGTCCACGCACTTGCCCGCCAGGCCCCGGACCGGGACACCGGCCGCGCTGTCGCTCGTCGTCACCGACACCGAGTCCACTACCAGCTGCTGTGGGAACTGCGTGGAGCCGTCCGGGTCGCCCGGCCAGTAGCCGCCGACGGCCAGGTTCAGGATCAGGAAGAACGGCTTGTCGAACACCCAGGTCTTCCCGCCCAGATCGGCGGGCGTGCGCCGCTGGTAGACGTTGCCGTCCACCGACCACGTGATCGAGTCGGGCGCCCAGTCGACGGCGAAGGTGTGGAAGCCGTCCGCGAAGGCCTGCCCGCCCGGCAGGGTATAGGCGGCGCCTATGCCGCCCGAGCCGGAGTAGCCGGGGCCGTGGATGGTGCCGTGCACGGTCGAGGGCTCGAACCCGACGTTCTCCATCACGTCGATCTCGCCCGAGTCCGGCCAGTTGACCGGCGTGCCGAGCATCCAGAACGCGGGCCACATGCCCTGCCCGCGCGGGATCTTCATCCGGGCCTCGACATGGCCGTACCGGGCGTTGAACTTCCCGGCGGTGTTCAGCCGCGCCGAGGTGTACTGGCAGCTGCCGTACCAGCACTGGTAGCCCGCCGGGTTCTCCTTCCGGGCGGTGATCACCAGATGACCCTGGCCGTCCAGGGCCGCGTTCCGGGTGCCCGACGTGTAGTACTGCCGCTCGTGGTTGTTGACGTTGTCACCGGTCTCCGGCGTCCACTTCGAGGAGTCGGCCCCGGAGCCGGCGGGCCCGTCGAAGGTGTCGGAGAAGGTGGTGACGGCTACGGCCGCCGGGGCCGCGGTCTGTGCCCGGGCCGGGCCGACGGCGGCCGAGCCGACCAGGGCGGCGGACAGGGCGGCGAACAGGCAGCTGCGGAGCAGGCGGGGGGAGGCCATGACTCTCCGTTCGGCGTGGGGGAGGAGATGCCTCTTGATTTAAGGAGTGAGATAAGAGGGCGTCAATACCTTGGTACGGACCTGTGTCTGACGGCCCATCGGTCGTCGGGGCGGCGCCGGATGTGTGCCCGCCGTTTCCGTTCACGCTCCCGGGGAACTCCGGGTCCGCGTGCCGCCGACCCTCATGGGCCCGCCGGTGCTTGGATGCCCCAGGCGGCGCATCGGACAAACCATCGCATAGCATCGCATAACGGACTGAGGAGGTGGCGCTCGGCAAGGCGGTCACCGAGGAAGCGGTCGGCGTCCCGCTCACCGTGGTGTTCGTGGCCGCCTCCGCGATCACCGCGGGCGCCGTCCTACGGGTCACGGCCCGGGTGTTCCTCGGCCTCGGGCCGCGCCCGCAGGACGCGGAGTACGAGACCAGCGGCTCCGACGAGGAGCCCGAGACCGGCAGCATCCTCCGCCGTATCCCGGACTCCATGACGGCGGTGCCCGCCGTGCTGCTCGCCGCCGCCTTCGCCGTGGGCGTGGCCCCCGGCTTCGCCGCACTGGTGGCCCGCTCCGTCAACGAGGCCGGCTCGGGCGGCGCCCACGCCGTGGTCCACTGGACGCTGCACGGCATCCTGCTGGGCCTGCTCTCCACCCTGCTGGCCGTCGCCCTCGCCGCGCTCGCCGTCACCCGACCGAGCTGGGTGGCCGCCCCCGACTGGACGCTGCCCCTGCGCCGCCTGCAGTCGGGTCACGTCGGCGACTACGTGGCCTGGCTGCTGGTCGGCGCCACCGTGCTGGGCGCACTGGCGCTGCCGGGTGTGCTGGGCGGCAAAGGAGGCGCAGCCGTCGTACCGACGCAGGGTGCCGTCCGACTCGCGCCGCACCGCCAGTAGCATGATCGGC
The DNA here is from genome assembly GCF_001513965.1 of Streptomyces cellostaticus. Lineage (GTDB taxonomy): Bacteria > Actinomycetota > Actinomycetes > Streptomycetales > Streptomycetaceae > Streptomyces > Streptomyces cellostaticus. Next base: position 58,122 of record NZ_KQ948044.1, read on the forward strand.
GCAGCCCGTGATGATCATGCGAGGAGCGGATCGTGCGAGACATCGCCGTCTTCAGTGGCAGTGCCCATACCGAACTGGCTGAGGAGGTCTGCGCCCACCTCGGCGTGCCGCTCAGCCCGACCCGGGTGAGCCGGTTCGCCAACGACTGTCTGGAGGTGCAGCTTCAGGCCAACTGCCGGGAGCGGGACGTCTTTCTGATCCAGCCGCTGGTCCGGCCGGTGCAGGAGCACCTGGTGGAGCTGCTGCTGATGTGCGACGCGGCCCGGGGCGCCTCCGCGGCCCGGATCACCGTCGTCATGCCGCACTACTCCTACGCCCGCTCCGACAAGAAGGACGCGCCCCGCATCTCCCTCGGCGGACGCCTGGTCGCCGACCTGATGGTGTCGGCGGGCGCGAGCCGGGTCCTCGCCATGACCCTGCACGCCCCGCAGGTGCACGGGTTCTTCTCGGTGCCGGTGGACCACCTGCACGCGCTGCGCGAACTGGCCGCGCACTTTGGGCAGTACGACCTCTCGCGCACCACGGTCGTCTCCCCGGACCTCGGCAACGCCAAGGAGGCCGCCGCCTTCGCCCGGCTGATCGGCGCGCAGGTGGCCGCCGGTGCCAAGCAGCGGTTCGCGGACGACCGGGTGAGCATCAGCTCCGTCATCGGCGAGGTCACCGACCGGGACGTCATCGTGCTGGACGACGAGATCGCCAAGGGCAGCACGGTGCTCGAACTTCTGGAGAGACTGCGGGAGCTGGGGCCGCGCTCGATCCGGCTGGCGTGCACACACGGCCTGTTCGCGGCCGGTGCGCTCAAGCGGCTGAGCGAGCAGCCCGACGTGCTGGAGATCGTGTGCACCAACACGGTTCCGGTGCCCGCCGACGACCACACCGACAAGCTGCGCGTCCTGTCCATCGCACCGGCCCTCGCCGAGGCCGTACGGCGCATTCACAACGGCGAGTCCGTCAGCGCCCTGTTCGACGACCCCAGAGGCGTCTAGACAAGGAAGAGCGACGCGGCACCGGCGCAGTCAGCCGGACGCGGCCTCGGGCTGTTCCAGCGCCGCGTCCAGCGACGGCTGCGGCGGCAGCAGCCGGGACAGCCCGGTGACCCGGAAGACGCGCAGGGTCAGCGGGTGGGTGCACACCAGGTGCAGCCGCCCGCCGCGCTCCAGCACCCGGCTGCGGGCCCGGTACAGCAGCCGCAGCCCCGAGCAGTCGAAGAACTCGACGGCGCGCAGGTCGATCACGACCCGCGCGCCGGGCCGGCCGGTGACCCGGTCCAGGGCGGGAGTGATCTCCGCCGCCGCCGCGATGTCGATCTCACCGCGGAACTCCAGCACCGTGTGCCCGCGGTGCTCGCGTATGCGCAGATGCCGGGTGAGCGGCGTGGGCTCCTGCTGCACGACGGCACCACCTCCCACCCGCGCCCGGAAAACCGTTTCCCGACCGTCAAGTTACCCTCGATGGAAGGAATTTGAGCATGTTCGATTGACATATGTCTTCGAGTTTCGGTCGGGCCGCTCTGTGGCGTGGGGCGACGGCGCTACGACAGCGCGTGCCACGCCTTCGAGAGCGCCCTGCGTAGCTGCTCCCGCTGATGTGCCGTGAGGTCCTCGGTCATCCGCTCCTCCAGCTCCCGCACGGGCTCGGCGAAGCGGGCCAGCAGCTCGCGCCCGGCATCGGTGAGCAGGATGAGCAGCTCGCGCCGGCTGTGCGGATTGCGCTCGCGCCGGATCAGCTCGCGCGTCTCCAGGGAGCGCACCAGGTCGGCCATCGACTGGGCGGTGACGAACGAGTCACGGGCGAGCTGGGCCGCCGACAGCCCGTCGTGCCGCTCCAGCACCGTCAGGGCCGTGTACTGCAGGGCGGTGATCCCCGCCGGTTTGACCAGCTCGTCCAGGCGTGCGCGCACCACGAGCTCCACCTGCTTGACCATGTAGAGCAGCGAGGGACCTGTCCTTGTACCGACCATGCGCCCACCCTAGACCATTGACAGGAAACCTGACCGTAACGAGACTGCGAATCAACAGGAATCCTGTTTATTGAAAACTTGGCGATCTATGCTGGGGAGTGGGCAATGACGACCACCATCGACACCGGTCCGGGACAGCTGTTCATCGGCGGACGGTGGCGCGAGGCCACCGGCGGTGCCCGCAGGGAGGTGGTCGACCCGTCCACTGGGAAGCCGGTCACCACCGTCGCCGAGGCGAGTGCCGCCGACGTCGACGACGCCGTACGCGCTGCCCGCCGGGCCTTCGACGCGGGGGAGTGGTCCGGGCTCAGCGGCCGCGAGCGCGGCCGTGTCCTGCACCGCGTGGCCCAGCTGATCCGCGGGAACGCCGAGGAACTGGCCGCCCTGGAGAGCCTCGACGTGGGCAAGCCGATCAACCTGTGCAAGGCCGTCGACATCGCCAACGCGGCGAACGACTACGAGTACTTCGCCTCGCTGGCCTTCACCCTCGACGGCGCCACCCGCGACACCCCCCTCAACGCACTCGCCTACACGCGCCGTGAGCCGCTCGGTGTCGTCGCCGCCATCACACCCTTCAACTTCCCGCTGATCCTCGCCGGTTCAAAACTCGGACCCGCCCTCGCCGCGGGCAACACCGTCGTCCACAAACCCGCCGACGAGACCCCGCTCAGCGCCCTGTACATGGCCCGGCTGCTGGCTGAGGCGGGCGTCCCGGACGGCGTCGTGAACGTCGTCACGGGCAGCGGCCCGGTGGCCGGCGAGGCACTGCTCGCCCACCGCGGCATCGACAAGATCGCCTTCACGGGCTCCACCGCGGTCGGCCGGCACGTGGCCGCGGCCGCCGGTCAGGCCCTGAAGCCGGTCACCATGGAACTCGGCGGCAACGCGGCCCACATCGTCTTCGAGGACGCCGACCTGGAGCAGGCGGTCGGCGCCGTCATCAAGGGATTCGTCTTCAACACCGGCCAGTTCTGCATGGGCGGCCCCCGTCTGCTGGTCGCACGCCCGGTCTACAGCACCGTGCTCGGCATCCTTGCCGAGGCCGTCCCCGGCGTCCCGGTCGGCGACCCGCGCGACGAAGCCACCGTCGTCGGCCCGATGGCGGGGGAGCGGCACCTGCGCAAAGTCGAGGAGTACGTCGGCCTCGCCCGCAAGGAGGGCGGCCGCATCGTCTGCGGAGGCGAACGCCTCGACCTGAACGGCGGCTTCTACTACCGGCCCACCGTCATCGCCGACCTGCCCAACGACTCCCGCGTGGTCCAGGAGGAGATCTTCGGACCCGTCCTCACCGTGCAGCCCTTCGACTCCGAGGAGGAGGCCGTGGCGCTCGCCAACTCCACGCCCTACGGCCTGGCTTCCGGCGTCCAGACCGGCAACCTCGCCCGCGCCCACCGCATCGCCGCCCGCCTCCAGGCCGGCATCGTCTGGGTCAACGACTGGGCGCTGCTCGACCCTGCGGTGCCCTTCGGCGGCGTCAAGAACTCCGGTTTCGGCCGCGAGTACGGCCCCGAGGCGCTGGCCGCCTACACCAAGGTCAAGTCCGTCGTCGTCTCGCTCGACTGAGCGGCATCACCAGGGAGTTCAGATTGTCCATCACCACCCGTGCCGCCGTGGTCGAGTCCGGCGGAGCGCCCTTCACCCTCACCGACGTCGAACTCGACGCGCCCGGACCGCACGAGGTGCTCGTCCGCATGGTGGCGACCGGCCTGTGCCACACCGACCTCAGCGTGGCGAGCGGCGCGCTGCCCTTCCCCCTGCCGGGAGTTCTGGGCCATGAGGGCGCGGGCGTGGTCGAGGCCGTCGGCTCCCAGGTCACCGGTGTGGCCGCCGGCGACCATGTCGTGCTGTCCTTCACCTCCTGTGGGGAGTGCCGCGACTGCCGCGGCGGCCACCCCGCCTACTGCGCGACCTGGCTGCCGCTCAACCTGATCGGCGGCCGCCGGGCGGACGGCACCGGCACCGTCAGCCGGGGCGGGGAGCCGCTGGGCGGCCACTTCTTCGGCCAGTCGTCGTTCGCGGAGCGCGCCCTGGTGGACGAGCGCAGTCTCGTCAAGGTCGACCCGGACGTGCCGCTGGAGTCGATCGCCCCGCTGGGCTGCGGGGTGCAGACCGGAGTCGGCGCCGTCTGGAACGTACTGAAGCCGCAGACCGGAAGCACGCTCGTCGTCCTCGGCGCCGGAGCGGTCGGGCTGTCGGCGGTGATGGCGGCCGCGCTCACCCCGGCCACCACGGTCATCGCCGTCGACAGGGTCGCCGAACGGCTGGAACTGGCCCAGGAGCTGGGCGCGACTCACACCGTCGACCCGGCCGAGGAGAGCCTTCCCGAGGTGATCGACCGCCTGACGGGGCACAGGGGCGCCGACGGCATCGTCGAGACGACGGGCAACGTCACCGTCCTGCGCCAGGGCGTCGACGCACTCGCCGCCCGCGGCACCCTGGTCGTCGTGGGCGCCCCGCCCTTCGGCACCGAGGTCGCCCTGGACGTCAACGGGCTGCTCGCGGGGAAACGGATCACCGGCCTGACCCTCGGCGACAGCGAGACCCGGACCTTCATCCCCGCCCTCGTCCAACTGGTCCGGGACGGCCGGCTCCCGCTGCACCGCCTGATCAGCACCTACCCCTTCGCGGAGATCGACCGGGCGGTGCAGGACATGAGCACGGGCAAGGCGATCAAGCCCGTGCTCACCTTCTGACCCCGAAAGGTCAGTCCACCAGCAGCACCAGCTTGCCCGTCGTCCGGCCGGTGTCGCCCAGCTCGTGCGCCTTGGCGGCATCGGCCAGCGGGAAGGTCCCCGCGATCGTGGCCCGCAGCTTGCCCTGCTCCACCAGGTCCGCGACCGCCTCCATCCCGGACCGGTCGGCGTCCACCAGCATCCGCACCGCCCGCACACCGAGCCGCTCGGCCTCCTCGTGGAAGTCCTCGGACCCGACCGGCAGGATCGACACCACGACCCCGCCCGGGCGCAGCACGGCGAGCGACCGCACGGACGTCTCACCGCCCAGCGTGTCCAGCACCACGTCGACGTCCCGCACCGCCTCGGTGAAGTCGGTGGACCGGTAGTCGATCGCCTCGTCCACGCCGATCTCCCGCAGGAAGTCGTGCTTGCCCGCGCTCGCCGTACCGATCACATACGCGCCGAGCGCCTTGGCGATCTGCACGGCCACATGCCCGACACCGCCGGCCGCCGCATGGACCAGTACCCGCTGCCCGGGCTGCAGACCGGCGTGCTCGGTCAGCGCCTGCCAGGCGGTCAGCGACACCAGCGGCAGCGCTCCCGCCTGGGCGTGGTCGACCGAGGCCGGCTTGGGCACCAGGGCGCGGGCCCGGACGGTCACGTACTCGGCGTGCGAGCCGTGACCGACGGGATAGGGCAGCATGCCGAAGACCTCGTCGCCGGGCTTGAAGGCGGCCACCCCGATCCCGGTCTCGGTGACCTCGCCGGAGACGTCCCAGCCCAGGACGAACGGCGGCCGGCCCAGGAACCCGCCGGTCGCACGGTGCTTCCAGTCGGTCGGGTTGACCCCGGCGGCCCGCACCCGGACCAGCACCTCGTTGGGGCCCGGCGTGGGCCGCTCCACCTGCACTTCCTTCAGGACCTCGGGACCGCCGAGGTCGTCCTGGCTGATGGCACGCATCGTGTTCACATCGCTCATGGTCACCCAGCCTGCCGGGGCCCGCCCGTCCGGGAAATGGCACGATGGACAATCTTCGATAGGATCGTGCCATGCGTGGCACAGCGAGTCCGGAGCGAGTGGTCGTCCTGGCCCTCGACGGCGTCTACCCCTTCGAACTGGGCATCCCCGCCCGTATCCTCGGCGCAGCCGACGGTCGCTACGAGGTGCTGACCTGCACCGTCGACGGCGGTCCGGTGCGCACCAACGCCGACTTCACGATCACCGTCGACCACGGTCCCGAGGCCCTGGCCACGGCCGACACCGTCGTCATCGCCCCCATCTCGCCGGCGGTCGTCACCGACGAGCTACCCGACGAGGTCACCGCCGCCCTGGCGAGGATCCCCGGACGCGCACGCATCGTCTCCATCTGCACCGGCGCCTTCGTCCTCGCCGCGGCCGGGCTCCTGGACGGCAGGAAGGCCACCACGCACTGGCAGCTGGCGGACCGGTTCCGGGGCATGTACCCGCACATCGACCTCGACCCCGACGTCCTCTTCGTCGACGACGGCAGGGTCCTCACCTCGGCCGGAGCCGCCTCCGGCGTCGACGTATGCCTGCACGTCGTCCGTACGGACCACGGCAGCGAACTCGCCAACACGGTGGCCCGCCGCTGCGTCGTACCCCCGTTCCGCGACGGCGGCCAGGCCCAGTACATCGAGCAGCCGGTCCCGGAGAGCGGCGCGGCGAGCACCGCCGCCACCCGCGCCTGGGCCCTGGAACGCCTGGACGAGCCGCTCGCCCTCTCCGACCTCGCCGAGCACGCCCGGATGAGCCGGCGCACCTTCGCCCGCCGCTTCAACGACGAGGTCGGTCTCAGCCCCGGCCGCTGGCTGATCCAGCAGCGTGTCACCCGTGCCCGGCATCTGCTGGAGTCCAGCGACCTGCCGGTGGACCGCATCGCCGCCGAGGTCGGCTTCGCGACGGGCGCCTCGCTGCGCCAGCACCTGCACGCGTCGATCGGGGTGTCCCCGCAGGCGTACCGGCGGACTTTTCAGAAGGCCCGCTGAACGTTCCGTACCGAAACCGCGTCGGAGGTGCGGAACGACGGTCCAGGAACAGGGGCGGGCATGCGCAGAGGGCTGGTGGCGGTGGCGGCCGTGACGGCGGTGGGGTGCGACGACGGCACGGGAGTGCGGGTGGCGGTCAGGGGCACGCCTCCCACCCCCTACAGCGGACCGTTGGACGTCCGAACCAAGAGCCTGGACGGCCATAGCACCCGTGTGCTCCGGGTGGCCTCGGGGGCCGCCGGCCGGGCGCTGGAGTGCGACGGGGAGATCTTCGAGGGCGGCGGACCCGACGGGTGGAGCAAGGCGGACGGAGGCCGTACGCCCGAGGAGGGGCTGTAGCTCCACTTCGACATGTTCCAGCCGGTGCAGCCCGGCCACGGCTACCGCGTGGAGCGCAGGGAGGCGGACCGGGTGCTGTACTCCTTCGACGTCAACGGCCGCACCAAGGTGGCCGTCGTGGTGGCCAAGGACCGGAAGGACCGGCCCGGTTGGGGCCCGGAGACGAACGCCTCCTGCGATCCCGCCGAACTGCCCGCGACGTTCGCGGCCGCCCAGGGCTGGGAGGTCTGGACGGACCGGAACGGCAGGCGGGTACCGGTGAGCCGGCTCAGCAGTTCCACCGGCCTGGAACACTGCGGCCGGCAGCCGGCCCGCTTCCTCGACCTGGACCACCGCACGTACATCCGTGATCCCGAAGGTGTGCTCGGCTGCGAGGGCCTGCTCACGGCGCCGTACCGCGAGCACGTCCGCATGCCCGCGGACGCCCGTGACACCGGGTACCACCACCGCGGCCGGCACCTGTGGCTCACCCACGACGAGGACACGGCCTACGTCCGCACCGCCGACTCGGTGGAGGCCTGGCCGCGGGCGAAGCGCGGCGCCGGCTGCCGGTGACCGGTCACCGGCTGCGGTGCAGCGCGACCAGCAACTGCCACACCTGGTCCGCGACTTCCTCCGGTGCCGCCTCCAGCAGCCCGTGCAGCCAGTCCGCGAGGACCCCCGCGAAGGTCGCCGCCACCGCCGAGGCGACCAGCGGGGCGTCCGCCGCGCCCGCCAGCTCGCGCTCGGCGAGGCTGCGGGCCCTGAGGTCCCGGTGCAGCACCCGGCCGAGCGGCCCGCCCCCGCCGGGCGCGAGCAGCGACCGGTACAGGGCCGCGTGCGGGGCGAGACCCGCGAAGAACTCCCGCAGCGCCGGCGGGGCGTTGACCGGATCGGGCCGCCCCCGCCAGGCGTGCAGCGCGTCCACCGCCTGCCGTACGACGTCCGCGCACGTGTCGACCGCCAGCGCCTCCAGCCCGTCGTAGTGCCCGTAGAACGTGGCCCGGCCCACCCCGGCCCGGCGCACCAGCGCGGCGACGCCCACCTCCTCCAGGGGACGCTCGGCACACTCTTCGAGCAGGGCCGCACGGAGCCGGGCGCGGGTGCGGGCGGCCCGCGGGTCCTCCTGGGGGGCGCGGGTCATCGTGCGGCGAGGACGGCTGCCAGGGCGAGCGCGCCGGGCAGCGCCTGGGCGAACAGGATGCGCCGGTTGGCCGTGACGGCGCCGAACACGCCCGCCACCACGACACACGACAGGAAGAACACCTGGACCCGGAACCCGGTCGGGTCGGCCGCGACCAGCCCCCACACCAGGCCCGCCGCCAGGAAGCCGTTGTACAGGCCCTGGTTGGCGGCCATCGGCGCGGTTGCCCGGGCCATCTCCGGGTCGAACCCGTGCAGCCCCCGCCCCGGCTTCTTCTGCCACAGGAACATCTCCAGCACCAGGATGTACGCGTGCAGGGCGGCCACCAGGCCGACCAGGACGTTCGCCACTATCTCCATGACCAGCGGACCTCTCTTCTTCTTGGACAGGTGTCCAGGATAGCCGGACACCTGTCCGAGAAGTTCACTCGGGGGCCGCCCGTCCCGCCGCGGCACCTCTGCGCAGTTCCCGGGCCCGTAACGCCAACTGGATCTCGAAGCGGGCCGCCGGGTCGTGCAGCAGCTCACCGAACAGCTCGTCCAGTTGCCGCATCCGGTAGCGGACCGTCTGCGGGTGCACCGCGAGGCGCACAGCCACCTCCGCCACTCCCCGGCCGGACTGCAGCCAGGCCAGCAGGGTCTCCGCCAGCCGCTCCCGCTGCGGCGGGCGCACCTGTTCGAGCGGGCGCAGCCACCGCTCGGCCACCGCGTCCAGCAACGCGTCGTCGCGCAGGAGCAGCAGCGTGGACAGGTGGTCCTGGCAGCGGACCACTCCTCCGGCCGCGTCCGTGCCGGACAGGACACCCCGCCGTACGAGGTCCAGGGCCTCCGTCGCCCAGCGCAGCGACCGTGCGCCCTCGTCCAGCGCCACGGTCGGCCCCATAGCGGCGCGCAGCCCCTGCAGCGCCCCGGCCACCGCCCGCGCCCGGCCCGGACCCTCCGGATCGGGCACCACCAGCAGCGCCGGCTGGACCTCGAACCGGGTGAGGAACTCCGGCGGCACGATCGGCGCCGCCCCCGGACCGGGATCCACGGCCACCACCGCCACCGCCCGCGGCACCGTCCAGCGCGCGGCATGCGCCAGATCGGCGATCGCCCCCGCCGAGGCCGGGGGATCGGCGGTCAGCAGGTCCACCAGCCGGGCCCGCCGCTGCTGGAGTTCGCCGGCCGCGTGCAGCCGGGCCTCGGTGTACCCCGCGGTCGTCGCGGCCGCCATCTCGTCCAGGTGCACGAACAGCACCTCGCCGAGGGCGCCCAGCACATGACGGGGCAGCAGCCCCTCGTCCACCAGCGCGTTGACCCGGCGCCAGGTCACCCTTGCGCCGAGCCGCAGCGCCGACTGGAACGAGTCGAGGCTGCGCCCCTCCTCGGCCTCCCCCCGGCCGATGCGCTCGTACGTCGCCTTCACCGGCTCCCAGTCGGTGTCCGGCTGCGCCATCCGCTCCAGCAGCCCGCGCAGCGCATGGTCCACACCCCGCTGCACGCCCTGCATGTACGTGTCGTCCATCGGGCGCGCGTACTCCGGGATCCCGGTCCCGATCGCGCGGACGACCTCCTCGGTGATCTCGGCGACATACGGTCTGAGGCGGTCCGGCAGACCCGGGGGCAACGCCTTGAACGGGCCGCCCGTGTCGACACCCACCGCTGCGGCTCTCTTCGGCACGTCGGTGACGATACCCGCGAGTAACCCGCGCGGGCTCATCACCCAAGGACAGTTGTGCGTGCGGAACTTGTGCGCCGCTGACAAACGAACCGCCTCACGCCCCGGCCGCGTACACCCGCTCACCTCCCACATAGGTGAGCGCCACGCTCGTCTCCGCGATCGCCTCCGGTGGCCCGGCGAACGGATCGCGGTCCAGCACCACCAGGTCGGCGAGCGCCCCGACGGCCACCCGGCCGGTGTCGTCCAGGTGGTTCACGTACGCCGACCCGGCCGTGTACGCGGTCAGTGCGTCCGCGAGGCTCAGCCGCTCGTCGGGCAGGAACACCGGCCCGGCGCCGCCCGGTTCGACGCGGTTGACCGCGACATGGATGCCCTGGAGCGGATCCGGGCTGCTCACGGGCCAGTCGCTGCCCGCCGCGAGGCGCGCCCCGGAGCGCAGCAGCGCCCCGAACGGGTACTGCCACGCGGCCCGTTCGGGGCCGAGGAAGGGGATCGTCAGCTCGTCCATCTGCGGCTCGTGCGCGGCCCACAGCGGCTGGATGTTGGCGGTGGCGCCGAGCCGGGCGAAGCGCGGCACGTCGTCCGGGTGCACCACCTGGAGGTGCGCAAGGTGCGGCCGGGTGTCGCTCGGCCCGTTGGCTGCACGCGCCGCCTCTACGGCGTCCAGCGCGTCCCGTACGGCCCGGTCGCCCAGCGCGTGGAAGTGGCACTGGAAGCCGAGCGCGTCCAATTCGGTGACGTATTTGGGGAGTTGGCCCGGGTCGATGAAGCTCTTGCCGCGGTTGGCGGTCGCGCAGCCGCACCGGTCCAGGTAGGGGTCGAGCAGCGCGGCCGTGTGGTTCTCGGCGACGCCGTCCAGCATCAGCTTCACGGTGCCCGCGCGGAACCGGCCGTGACGCAGAGCGGCCCGCTTCTCGGCGAGTTCGGGGATCTGCTCGGCCCCGCGCTCCCGGTCCCACCACAGGGCGCCGTTCACCCGTGCCGTGAGCGAGCCGTCCCGGGCCGCCGTCAGGTACGCCTCGGCCGGATCGTCCATGCCGAGGAAGTCGCCGACCAGCGCGTCCTGCCAGGCGGTGATGCCGAGTGCGTGCAGATGTCGCTGGGCGTGCAGCAGCGCGGCCAGCCGGTCGGCCGCGGTGGCGGGCGGCGTGAGCCGGCCCACCAGCTGCATCGCACCCTCCTGCAGGGTGCCGCTCGGCTCGCCCGCGGCGTCCCGCTCGATGCGCCCGTCGGCCGGGTCGGGGGTGTCCCGGCCGACGCCGGCCAGCTCCAGGGCGCGGCTGTTGACCCAGGCGCCGTGGTGGTCCCGGTTGGGCAGGTAGACCGGCCGGTCCGGGACGGCTGCGTCCAGCAGCTCCTTCGTCGGCGTACCGCCCTCGAACGCCTCCATCGACCAGCCGCCGCCGAGAATCCACTCCCGCTCGGGATGGGCCTCGGCGTAGGCGCGGACGGCGGCCACGGTGGCCTCGGCGGTCGTCGTCCCGGAGAGGTCGCACTGGCTCAGTTCGAGCCCGGCGGGCACCGGATGGACGTGCGCGTCCTGGAAACCCGGCAGCAGCAGCCGCCCGGCCAGGTCGACCACCTGGGTGCGCGGCCCGGCCAGCTCGTGCACCTCGCCGTGCCCGACGGCGGTGATGCGGTCCCCGGTGACGGCCACGGCGCTCGCGGTACGTCCCTGGGGAGTGAGGACGGGGCCGCCGGTGAAGAGCAGATCAGCGTGCATGATGCCTTTCCTGGAAGGTCAGTTGGAGGTGGTCAGGAGCCGGCGGGAGTCGGCGTCGGTGCCCTCGCCGGTGCGGAAGTACGGCGACCTGCGCGCCCACTTCGCCCACGCGGCCACCACGAACCCGGACGCGATCATCACCAGCGGCATGAGCAGCAGGAACCAGCCGTTGTCCGCGCTGACCTCGAAGTGGTCGGCGGAGCGGTAGAAGGACCAGCCGAGGTATCCGCCGAGGCCCAGCAGGGCGAGGGCGCTGAGCGCGGGCAGGACCACCGCCCGTACCCCCTGCCGCCAGTCCTGCCGCAGCAGCGACCGGAACCGGACGGCGGCCGCGAGCGCGGTGAGCGCGTACGAGAGCGAGACCACGATGCCGACGGCGTTCACCGTCGCCATGATCATGTCGGCCAGGCGCGGGATCACCAGGGCGCCCGCCGCCACCACCGCGGCCAGGGCCCCGACCAGCAGCGTCCCGGCCGCCGGCGTTCCGTACCGGGAACTGACCTTGGACCACACCGGCCCGAGGGTACGGTCCCGGCTCATGGCGAACATCCCCCGGGCCGTCGGGATGACCCCGGCCTGGAGCGAGGCCACCGCCGAGAACATCAGCGCCACCAGAGGGAGCGCGGCCAGCGGCTGGGAGGCCAGCCGGTCACCGAAGTACGCCAGGCCCTCGGCGCCGTGCCCGGCCAACTCACGCTCGGACAGCACCCGTTGGAAGGCGACCGAGCCGAGCAGGAACAGCCCGAGCATCGTCACCAGGGTGATCAGCCCGGCCCGGGAGGCGTCCCGCGGGTCGCGCACCTCCTCGTTGACCGTGAACGCGGCCTCGAAGCCCCAGTAGCAGAACACCGACAGCAACAGGCCCTGCGCCAGCGCGGTCGCCGAGGGAATCTCGAACGGGTCGAACCAGGACAGCCGGAACGGATGCGGACCGGTGACGACGGCGTACCCGCAGAAGCCCAGCAGTACGGCGTACTCGAAGACCAGCAGCCAGCTCTGCAGCCGGGCCGCGGTGCGCACGCCGGTCACGGCGGTGAGCGTGACCGCGACCAGGACGAGGATGCCCACCGCCGTCGTCTGCGCGGTCGAGCCCGGATCGAGCCCGAGCGGACCGATCCGGTGCAGCCCCGCCTCTCCGGCCAGCTGGAGCATCGCCGAGCCGGTGACCGCGGTGGTGTAGGCAAGGAAGGCCACGCTCGCCACGAAGTTGACCCAGCCGACCATGAAACCGAGCCAGGGACTGAGCGAACGGCCCACCCACACATAGCCGTTGCCCGCGTTCGGCTCCACCCGGTTCAGCCGGGAGTAGGCCCCGGCGATGCCGAGGACCGGCAGGAACGCCAGCAGCATGATGGCCGGCAGATGCAGGCCGACCACGCCGGCCGTCACCCCGAGGCCGATGCCGATGCTGGTGGTCGCGGCCGTGCTGGACGCGGCGACGGCGACGCCGTCGAGCACGCTCAGGGACTTGCGCAGCTCGGGCTGCGCGGGGGGATCCACACCGAAGGGGGTCTCGCTCATGACCGGCTCTCCACTCGCACCGGGGGGCCTGGTCGGCCCCGGTGACCGCAGATGAAACCGTCCGCACGCTTCACAGGTCAACGGTGTTGTCGTAAGGTGCCGGGCACACCCCGCGGAGGACTCTCATGAGCGAACGCGTCGTCCCGCCCGCCGCCCGGCAGCGCAGGCGCCCCACCAAACAGGGCGTCGTGCTCTCCGCCGAGCTGATCGTCGACACCGCGCTCCGGCTGATCGAGGAGCACGGTGCCGACGCGCTCTCCGTGCGTCGGCTCGGCCGCGCCCTCGGCGCCGACCCCAGCTCCCTGTACCGGTACTTCCGGCACACCGACGACCTGATGCTCGCCATCGCCGACGAACTGATCGGCCGTACCCTGCGGGTCTGGCGGCCCACCGGCGACTGGCGCGCCGACCTGCGCGAACTCGGCCTGCGGATGCATGCGGGCGCCCTCGCCCACCCCCGGGCCGCGATGCTCAGCGCCCACCGCGTCACCGGCCGGGCGCACGAGATCCAGGCCGTCGAGGGCATCATCGGCGTACTGCGCCGGGCCGGCTTCCCGGACCCGGAGGCGGTACGGATCTACCACGCCTTCGTCGACCAGGCCCTCGCCTTCGGCGCCCTGGACTCCGCCGGCACCGCCCTGCCCAGGGCCGCCCGCGAGGCCGAGGCCGAGGTGTGGCGGGACACCTACGCCCACCTGCCCGCCGACACCCACCCGCACATCGCGGCCACCGCCCGCCATCTCGTGGCCTCCATGCGGAGCAGCTCCTACCCGGCCGCCCTGGACCTGCTCCTGACGGCCGCGCAGACACGCCTTGATCACCTCCGTGCCGGGACGGACGGCTGACGGTCACACTGGACGGCGTCCGCACGTCATACGAACGCAGCCCATACCGAGGAGGCCGTACGACCATGACCCCGCCGCCCGCCCGCACCGCCGAGCAGCGCAAGAAGGACACCCTCCACCGCCTGGAGCACGACATCGACGCCTGGGTCGCCACCTCCGGCGAGAACGGCGGCGCGCCCTACCTCGTCCCCCTGTCGTTCCTCTGGGACGGCGCCACCCTGCTGATCGCCACCCCGGCCGAGAGCCCCACCGGCCGCAACCTCGTGGCCACCGGCACCGCGCGCCTGGGCCTCGGGCCGACCCGGGACGTCGTCATCGTCGAGGGCACCGTCCGGGCCGTGACCCCCGAGGACCTGCCCGAGGAGGACGCCGAGGTGTTCGCCGGCAAGACCGGCTTCGACCCGCGCCAACTCGCCACCCGCTACCTGTACTTCAGGATCCTCCCGCAACGCGTCCAGGCCTGGCGCGAGGAGAACGAGCTGCGCGGGCGGGAGCTGATGCGCGACGGAACGTGGCTGGTCGCCGGCTGAATCCGGCCGGGCTCAGTCCCGGCCGGCGACCGGCCACACGCCCGTCGACCGTGCGATGGCCTTGGCGCCGCTGCGGTCGACCGCGCTGCGCACCACCGCGAAGAGGGCGCCCTGGACCGCCGCCGCGAGCAGGATCTCGCCCCAGCCGCGGTCCGGGTCCAGCGCGTCGGGCGCGTCCTCCTCGTGCCGCAGCGCCGTCCACGCCTTGCGGAAGGCCAGCCCCGCCAGTGCCCCGGCTGCCCAGCTGAGCACGAATCCGAGCGGCTGGTAGACGAGCGGGAGCTTCATCTTCTTGTGCTTCGCCATGCTGCACTCCTTCCTCGCCGTGAGGCGCTCATGCCGGGCGCTCTCGCGGCGCCACCCGTTCGCCCGGGGCACCGTTTCCCGTCACCGGCGCGGTGTGATCCGCGTCGGCGGGGGCAGTCGGCGTTACGTGAGCGGGACACCCTCGGGGCAGGAGCCGACCGCAGCTTCGGACCGTCTGGCACCGGCCGCCTACAGCGGCGCGTCCCGGGACGGTCCGGCGGGCCCGGGCGGGAGCCGGCCGGTGGTCTCGAAGGCCGATCGCCGTACCCGGGTCACCGTCCTCGTGGCGCTCGCCGCCAATCTGGTGATCGCCGTTGCCAAGGCTGTCGGCGGTGTGTTCGCGGGCTCGCCCGCGCTGCTGTCGGAGGCCGCGCACTCGGTCGCCGACAGCTTCAACGAGGTCTTCCTGCTGACCGCACTGCGCCGCAGCCGCCGCCCGGCCGACCGGCGTCACCCCTTCGGCTACGGCATGGAGCGGTTCTTCTGGTCCCTGCTCGCGGCCGTCGGCATCTTCGTGATGGGCGGCTGCTTCTCCTTCTTCCAGGGCTTCGAGGCCCTGCGCAACGGCACCGAGGAGAAACTCAGCGGCTATGTCGCGGGCCTGATCGTGCTGGGCGTGGCGCTCCTCGCCGAGGGCATCTCGCTGGCCCGGGCACTCCACCAGGTGCGCCACCAGGGCGAGGGCCTGGCCGGGCTGCGCGACCCCGCCCTGCGCACGGTGGTCGCCGAGGACAGCACGGCGGTGCTCGGTGTGAGTCTCGCCCTCGTCGGCATGGTCCTGCACCTGGTGACCGGGCAGGTCGTGTGGGAGGCGTCCGCCTCGCTGGCGATCGGCGGGCTGCTGGTGTACGTCGCCTACCGGCTGGGCCGCGAGGCCCGTGACCAGCTCATCGGCGAGGCCGCCGATCCGGAGCTGAGCGGCAGGATCCGGGCACTGCTCGAGGCCCAGCCGGAGATCGACAGCGTGGAGGCGCTGTTCACGATGAAGCTGGGCTTCGAGTCCACCCTGGTGGCCGCCCGCATCGACCTGGTTCCGGGCCTGGACAGCGAGCGGGTGGAAGATGCCGCCGTACGCATCAAGCGGTCGCTGGCCGACATGTTTTCCGTCGCCGACCAGATCTTCCTCGACGTGACCGACCGGCCGGCGGGCGAGGCACGGGAGAGCCCCGCCGCGACGGGGGAACGCGGCGGGGCCTGACGCACGAGTGCCCGCCCCGAAGCCGGTTCATGCGTCGCGGACACAGATTTTTCCAAAACGAGTCGTTCCCGGGCCTGAATCAGCTCTCGTCGGCGGGCTCCAGCACGAACACCGGGATCTGCCGGGAGGTCTTCTTCTGGTAGTCGGCATAGGGCGGATAGGCGGCGACG
Source organism: Streptomyces cellostaticus (assembly GCF_001513965.1). Taxonomy (GTDB): domain Bacteria; phylum Actinomycetota; class Actinomycetes; order Streptomycetales; family Streptomycetaceae; genus Streptomyces; species Streptomyces cellostaticus. The sequence continues at coordinate 74,181 of NZ_KQ948044.1, forward strand.
GCCCGCTCCCACCACGCGTCCTTCTCCGTGCCGGTGAGCTCACGGGCCCTCATGTCCCGCCTGACCGGCCCGTCCTGCAGCTCCACCTGTGGCTCGGACTTCACGTTGAAATACCAGACGGGATGCTTGGGCGCACCGCCCAGCGAGGCGACCACGGCGTACCGCCCCCCGTGTTCCACCCGCATCAGCGGCGTCTTGCGGATCTTCCCGCTCCGGGCGCCCAGGGTGGTCAGGATGATGACCGGCAGCCCCGTGTCCAGCAGCGTCGTCCCCTCCGTTCCGCCGGAGCTCTCGTACAGCTCGACCTGCTCGCGCACCCACTGCGTCGGGCTGGGCTCGTACTCGCCCTCAAGTGGCATGGGATCCGTACCCTTCGTCGGTCCAACGGCTGACGTGCGGCCTCGTACAACACCGGCGGCCGCCCGAATCATCCGTACCGCGGGCCCTATCCCCCGGGCAGGTGATTACCTCGCTGGTCATCGCGCTGCCGCGGCGCCTGGGGCACAGTCGTCCCCGGTGACGCAGCGCACCCGCGCAACCGTCCGAGGAAGGGGCAGGACCGTGACTCCCAGTCGCACCACAGCGACGCGTTCCGTCGTGGAGGAACTGCTCCGCCGAATCGGCGAGGGCGACCCCGAGCGCATCGGCGAGCTGTACGCGGAGCAGGGCGACTGGAAGCGGAACCGGCCCGAGGACGAGCACGGCCGCACCGGCACTCCGTGGATCCGGCACCGCTCCACCCGCGCCGACGCCGTGGCCCACTACCAAGAGCCGGCCGCCCACCACGTGCCGGAAGAGGCGGACACCCGGATCGAGCGCATCCTGGTCGACGGCGACGACGCGGTCGTCCTCGGGGACATCCGGCAGACGGCCGCGCCCACCGGCCGCGCCCACCGGCCGCGCCCACCGGCCGCGCCCACCGGCCGCGCCTACTCGGGCCAGGTTCGCCCTGCACCTCACCGTCCGGGACGGCCTGGTCGTCCGCCACCACGTGTACGAGGACAGCCTCGCCGTCGCGCGCGCCTTCGCGCCGGCCCCGGGGGCCCGCGCGTGCCGTGACGCGGGGCCCTCACGCGGGTGACATGGTCATCCGCACCGCCGGCACCAGCATCACGCCGCTGGAGAGCAGCGCGGTCGCCAGCCGCCCGCGACGGCCCGTGAGGGCCCGGCCGAGCAGCGCCCCGCCGCCCGCGAGCAGCAACTGCCAGCTCGCCGAGGCGGCGAAGGCCGCCAGGACGAACCCGGCCCGCTCCAGCGGCCGTACGGCGTCGGCGGTGCTGGTGCCGAGCACCAGAGCCACGAAGTAGACCACGGTGACGGGGTTGAGCAGGGTGATGCCGAGAAGGCCGAGATACGCGCGTCCGGCGTCGGGAACCGGCCGCTCGGGCCGGGTGGTGAGCTGCTGGGCGCCGTACTGGCGCAGGGCGAGCAGCGCGACCCGCACCGCGAGTGCGGCCAGGACCAGCGCCGAGACCCAGCGCAGCGGGCTCAGCACGGGCCGCAGCGCCGCCGCCAGGGCGGAGCCGCCCGCCGCGGCGAGCAGCGCGTACAGGCCGTCGGCCGAGGCGACGCCGAGCGCGGCGCAGACACCGGTGCGCAGCGAGGTGCGGGCGGTGAGGGAGACCAGGTAGGTCCCGACCGCGCCGACGGGTACGGCGATGCCGTAGCCGGCGAGCAGGCCCGCCAGGAGCGCGGCCGTCACGGGCGCGCGGGACCGGGCCTCCGGGGACGGCCGGGCTGCTGCTGACCGCGCACCGCAAGGACAGCGGCGAAGGTCGGCGGCAGAATGGTGTCGGTAAGCAACATGGGCAGATCCTGGCGCCGCCGCCTGCGCACCGGCAACCGGATTTCGGCGCGTTCCCGCCCCTGCTGACCCCGTTCTTCGGCCAGATCGCGCAGATCGCAGATCTGGCCGAACTTGTCGTCGCCCATTAGATGCCTGGGGCATCTAATGAAGATCGGCACGACGCACTTCCTTCATCTGCGAGGTCTTTCCATGACGGAACTGACGGACATCACCGGCCCGGCGACCCCGGCCGAACCCGTCGCCTTCCCCCAGGACCGCACCTGCCCCTACCACCCGCCCACCGGATACGACCCGCTGCGCGACGGGCGAGCCCTGTCCCGCGCCACCCTCTTCGACGGCCGCGAGGTCTGGATGGTCACCGGCCACACCGCCGCCCGCGCGCTGCTCGCCGACCCCCGCCTGTCAACCGACCGGACCCGCCCCGGCTTCCCCGCGCCCACCGCCCGTTTCGCGGCCGTCCGCGACCGCCGGGTGGCGCTGCTCGGCGTGGATGATCCCGTGCACCACACCCAGCGGCGGATGATGGTCCCGTCGTTCACCCTCAAACGCGCGACCGAACTGCGGCCCACCATCCAGCGGATCGTCGACGGGCTGCTGGACGCGATGACCGAGCAGGGCCCGCCGGCCGAGCTGGTCTCCGCCTTCGCCCTGCCCGTGCCCTCCATGGTGATCTGCGGCCTGCTCGGAGTGCCGTACGCCGACCACGAGTTCTTCGAAGAGCAGTCCCGCAGACTGCTGCGCGGCCCGTCGGCCGCCGACACCGAGGGCGCACGCGAGCGGCTGGAGACGTACCTCGGCGGTCTGATCGACCACAAGGCCCAGCAGGCCGAGCCCGGCCAGGGGATCCTGGACGACCTGGTCCACCACCAGTTCCGCGAGGGCGCGCTGGACCGGGACGAACTGGTCTCGCTGGCCATCATCCTGCTGGTCGCCGGCCATGAGACGACCGCCAACATGATCTCCCTCGGCACCTACACGCTGCTCCGGCACCCCGAGCGGCTCGCCGAGTTGCGCGCCGACCCGGCGCTGCTGCCCGCCGCGGTCGAGGAACTGATGCGGATGCTGTCCATCGCGGACGGCCTGCTGCGGGTGGCCCTGGAGGACATCGAGGCCGACGGCGTCACGATCCGGGCCGGCGAGGGCGTGCTCTTCGCGACCTCGGTCATCAACCGCGACGCGTCCCGGTACGACGACCCCGACAGCCTGGACTTCCACCGCTCCGCCCGCCACCACGTGGCGTTCGGCTTCGGCATCCACCAGTGCCTCGGCCAGAACCTGGCCCGCGCGGAACTGGAGATCGCTCTCGGCACCCTGATCGAGCGCCTGCCCGGCCTCCGGCTGGCCGTGCCCGCCGAGGAGATCCCCTTCAAACCCGGCGACACGATCCAGGGGATGCTGGAACTCCCCGTGACCTGGTAAGAGGCTCTGGTCATGCACATCGACATCGACAAGGACGTCTGCATCGGCGCGGGCCAGTGCGCGCTCGCCGCGCCGGGCGTGTTCACCCAGGACGACGACGGCTACAGCACCCTGATCCCGGGCCGTGAGGACGGCGCGGGCGACCCGATGGTCCGGGAGGCGGCCCGCGCCTGCCCGGTGAGCGCGATCACGGTGACAGAAGCCGCAGGCTGACGCCCGCCCCGGCCGCCGCAGCCGCGACAGGCCCTAGGGTGCCCGGATGACCGAACACGCCGGGAAACCCTTCCTCTACGTCGTCGTCTGCGCGGCCGGGATCGCCGTCCACGTCACCAGGCTGATCGACGCTGCCCTGGAGCGGGACTGGGAGGTCGGTGTCATCGCCACCCCGGTCGCCATGAACGGGTTCTTCGACACCGCCGCCGTCGAGGCGCGAACGGGCCGCCCGATCCGGTCGGCCTGGCGTTCCCCGGCCGACCCCCGACCTTTCCCGCCGCCGGATGCCGTGGTGGTGGCACCCGCCACCTTCAACACCGTCAACAAGTGGGCGGCCGGTCTGGCCGACACCCTCGCCGTCGGCACCCTGTGCGAGGCCGCCGGACTGGGCGTCCCCATCGCCGTGCTGCCCTGCGTGGCCGACGCGCTGGCCGCCCACCCCGCCTACCAGGACAGCCTGGTCCGGCTGCGCGGGATGGGCGTCCGCTTCGGCGAGCCGTACTCCGGCCTGCCCGAGGAGGACGGCGGGCGGCCCGAGTTCCCCTGGGAACGGGCCCTGGAGCTGCTGGAGCGGCCCTGAGCAGGCGTCACCGCACCTTGCGGACGTACTCCGCGCTGCCCGGCGTGGAGACGTCCACGTCCCGGCGGACGATGCTCAGCCTCTCGCCCCAGCGTGCGAGCGCCTTGCGCAGGCCGCTGTCGGTGTACTCGATGTCCACCACCCGGTCGTCGAACGCCTTGGCGTACACCTCGCACTCGTCGTACTGCCCGCACTCCTCCGTCACCGCGAAGTCCAGCCCGGCCGCCCTGCGCTGTCCGGCCAGTTCTGCGGTGTTCTTCTGTCCGACGGCCAGCTGCCGGGCGTGCGCGTGCCGGGAGAGCAGGCGCATGAATGCGGTCCCGTCGGCGGCCGTGAGCAGGTGGTGGGAGCGGGTGTAGCTGTCGTAGTTGTCGGGCTCGACGGCGTCGTAGCCCTTCTTCGTGCAGCCGTCGATCCACCGGTTGACCCGCTCGGCCACGCGCTCGCGCTTGGCCGGGGTACGCAGGTCGAGTAGCGGTTCGTTCCAGTCCTCGTCGATGACGACCTTGCCGTGGACGTCACGCAGCAGCAGGTCGGCGGGCCAGGAGGAGCGCTCCTCGGGCTGGGCCTGGAAGGCGTTGACGTAGCAGATGTTGTACAGGCCGGGCGCCGGGGAGTCGGACCGGTCGCGGCTGACGATCCGGACACCGGCGGGCGGGGGATAGGCCCCGCCGATCTGGTAGTCGAACCCGGCGTGGCGCGGCGGCAGGCGCACCGCGGCGGGCTTCGGGGACGGCTTCTGCCCGGTGCCGCCGGAACCGCAGCCGGTCAGTGCCGGTACGGCGACGGCCAGGGCGAGCAGCAGAGCGCGGGCGGTCGTCCCGGGTCCCGAGACGCGGGAAACACCCTTGGCGGGCACGTACGCTCGAGCAATCACGTGTCGGGATCCAATCGTTCGCGCGCCGCAACAGTCAAGTCGGCGCCCGAGCGCCACGTACGCTCCTGACTGACCATCGCCCCGGAAGGCAGGAGCAGCAACGATGCAGTACACGAAGCTCGGTTCGACGGGCCTGGACGTGTCGCGGATCTGTCTGGGCTGCATGACCTACGGCCTGCCCGACCGCGGTACGCACGAGTGGACGCTCGACGAGGAGGCGTCCCGGCCGCGCATCCGGCAGGCGCTGGAGGCGGGCGTCAACTTCTTCGACACCGCGAACATCTACTCCGACGGCACCAGCGAGGAGATCGTCGGCAAGGCTCTGCGCGATTTCGCCAACCGCGACGAGATCGTGCTCGCCACCAAGGTGAACGGCCGCATGCGGCCGGGCCCGAACGGGGCCGGACTGTCCCGCAAGGCCATCATGGCCGAGATCGACCACAGCCTGCGCCGCCTCGGCACCGACTACGTGGACCTCTACCAGATCCACCGCTACGACCACGACACGCCCGTCGAGGAGACGATGGAGGCGCTGCACGACCTGGTCAAGGCGGGCAAGGTGCGTTACATCGGGGCGAGTTCGATGTACGCCTGGGAGTTCTCCAAGGCCCAGTACACGGCCGAGCGGCACGGCTGGACCAAGTTCGTGTCCATGCAGAACCACTACAACCTGCTCTACCGCGAGGAGGAGCGGGAGATGCTGCCGCTCTGCGCGGACCAGGGCGTGGGCGTGCTGCCCTGGAGCCCGCTCGCCCGTGGCCGCCTCACCCGCGACTGGGGCACCGTCACCGAGCGCAGCGCGAACGACAACTTCGGCAGCCGCCTCTACCTGGAGAGTGACCGTTCGATCGTCGAGGCCGTCACCCGGATCGCGCACGACCGGGGCGTCCCGCGGGCCCAGGTCGCCCTCGCCTGGCTGCTGCACCAGGACACGGTGGCCGCACCGATCATCGGCGCGGCCAGGCCGCAGCACATCGAGGACGCGGTGGCCGCCGTCGAACTGGAGCTGAGCGACAAGGAGATCGAGCAGTTGGAGGAGCCCTACACCCCGCGTGCGATCAGCGGCCACTGAAGCGCCCCGAAAGGGGCGCGGGGCTGTGTCGATGTGCGGCTCCGCCGCGTGGGCGCGACCAGCCACGAGGGACCCGCAGCCGGCATACGGCCTAACCCGCGGAGCCACCGTGCGGCGCGAACTCCGTGCCGCACGGCCCCGCACCCTCGCTCTGTGCCAGCGGCACCCGCTCGCCCGCCATGGTGAGCGTGCGGTAGTAGCCGCCGATGCGCTCGGCCGAACGGCCCACGTAGTGCCCGATGAAGGAGCGCCGGAACCGGTCGGCGCTGCGGTTGGGCCCCGAGCCGTGCACCAGGCTGCCGTTGAAGAACAGCACGTCGCCCGGCGCCATGTCCACGGGCACCGGCACGAGGCCGGGCGGCGGCGGCACGTACTCGCGGGCGAACGACACCCTCCGGTCCGCCTCTTCGGGACAGAACAGATCCATCCGGTGCGTGCCCGGGACGACTTCGAGGCCGCCGTTGTCCCGGCCGATGACGTCGCAGGCGACCCACGCGGCCACACAGGTGCCCGGCTCGACCCGCAGATAGAAGTTGTCCTGGTGCAGCGCCTGGCCCCGGGCTCCCGGCGGCTTGAAGTAGAACATGCTCTGCGCGGCCAGCACCTCCTCGCCCAGCAGCACCTCCAGCACCGCCTGCAGCCGGGCGTCCAGCAGGAACCCGCGTGCCTGCCCGCTGATCTCGTGCGGCTGCATCACCCGGGGGTGCCTGCGCAGCGGGTCGGGGTCCGCGGGCCGCGGCTCGAAGTGCCCGGGTACGGGCCCGGCCGCGCGCAGCGCCTCGAACCCGTCGCACAGCCCCTCGATCTCGTCGTACCCGAACAGACCGCGTACGACGGTGAACCCCTCCTCCTCGAACTGCTGCCGGAGTGCTTCGGGCAGGATGGCGCCGATGTCCATGGCTGTCATGTGCCGCTCCTCGGTCCGGTGGTCACAAGGCCGCCACGCTAGGCCGACGCGCGCTTGGGGAGGATGCCCGTGCATGCTGAAGCACTGCCCGGCGCTGCTGCCGGCGACCCGTCCCCGCCGCCCGGACCGGTGGTCACCGGACGCTATGACCAGGGGCCGGGATACGGCGTCAACAGGCCTCAAGGCTCGTGCAGTTGGCTGTTCACCTTCACCACGGGCGGGCGCGGCCTGATCCGGCAGGGGAGCGCCCGTGCCGAGGCGGTCGCCGGGCACCTGGTGGTGCTCGCCCCGGGTGTCGCCCAGCGCTATGCCGTGGCGCCCGGTGCCCCGCACTGGCGGTTCTGGTGGGCGCACTGCCAGGCCCGGCCGTCCTGGACGCCCTGGCTCCTCCCGTACGCCGTCGCCGACGGCCTGTACGTCCTCGCGCCCCTTCCCGGGGCCCTGCACGGCCGTGTCGAGGCCGCGTTCGGCCGGATGCTCGCCGATCCCCGCCGGCCCGCACGGGGCACACCGCCCGGGGAGGACCCGGTGGCCGTTGCGCAGGACAGCGTGGCGCGGGAGCTGGCCCTGTGTGCGCTCGAGGAGGTCGTGCTGCTCGCCGCGTCCGGTGCCCGTGCGTCGGCACCGGAGCCGGGCGCGGACGCCCGGGTGCGCCGTGCCGAGGAACTGATCGCCGCCGACCCGGGCGCCCCGCACACCGTCCGCTCGCTCGCCGACAGCGTCGCACTCTCCCCGTCCCGGTTCGCCCACCTGTTCGCCCTGCGGACAGGCCGGTCGCCGATGCGTGCCCTGCGCGAGGCCCGGCTGCGGCACGCGGCCCGTCTGCTGGAGGCCACCGACCTCACCGTGGAACGGGTGGCGGCGGCGTCCGGATTCCCGAGCCCCTTCCACTTCAGCCGGGTCTTCCGGGCCCGCTACGGAGTGCCGCCGGGCGCCTATCGGGCAGGTGAACGGCCGTAATGTGCCGTAAAGTTCAAAAGTGAAGAGATCTCTTGTTCCGCGGTGCCGGCCTGTGCAAAGGTGTGCGTTGTTGGCGTGCAGACAATTACATTTCCCGCTGCATGTGCCAGGTCGCTCCCGTACGTCCTCACGCTTCAAAAGAGCTGCCCAGACGGACGGCCGAGATGCCGAATACCGTACCCAAACTCATTGGTATGGACTAATTCCCGTGTCGCGTCTGGAGGAATGCAGCTGTGAATGACGCAGCCCCGTCGGACGAGCAGCTGAGTGCCGAACTGAAGAAGTGGACGGGAACGACACCCGCGCTCCATCCGGTCGGCGAACTCCTGGACCGGCACTGGGGAGCGGCGTTCGCCTACGCCCGGCTGTGCACCGACGGGCCGCGTGCCGCCGGCATGCTCACCACCGCCGCCTTCACCCGGCTGTTCGGCGAGTCCCTCAGACAGGCGGGCCCGTCCGCCGCGTGGCGGCCGCACCTGCTGGTCACCGTCCGCCGGATCGCGGCGGAGTGGGACGGCGACGGCCGCCAGGAGCTGCTCCACCCCGCCCTGCGGCCGGACGCCGCCACCGGGGAGCGCGCGGCGGCCCGGCTGCTCCCGCCGTCCGGCCGGCGGCTGCTGTCCCGGGCGTTCCAGCGGCTGCCCCAGTCCTCCCGCGCCGTGCTGTGGCACGCCGAGGTCGAGGCCGAACCCCTCGCCGTCCCCGCCGCGCTGCTGGGCCTGGACGAGGAGGACACCCGGATCGAACTGCGCCGCGCCCGGGAACGGCTGCGCGAGGAGTGCCTCCAGGCCCACCGCGAACTCGCCCCCGAGGCCGAGTGCCAACGCTATCTCCGCATGCTGGACGTGACCTTCCGGCGCGGGGGCGTCGACATCGACCCGGACCTCCAGCAGCACCTGGCCGGTTGCCGGCACTGCCGGCAGACCGCCGACCAGCTGGCGCAGTTCAACGCGGGACTCGGCCTCGCGCTCGCCGAGGCGGTCCTCGGCTGGGGTGCCCGCGCCTACCTGGAGTCCCGGGCGGCCCGTACCGAAGAGGCCACCGCCCCGGAACCGGCACCGGTGCCGCCGCCCGCAGCACCCTCGGGCGGCGAGGCCTTCACCGCCCCGGCACCCGCGCCGGCCACGACCGCCCCCCAGGCCCCCGCTGCCCCCACCACGCCCGGCTCCTCCCGCCGTTCCGCGCACCGGGCTGCCCGCCGGGCCCGCCGCCGCACCCTCGCCCTGGCCGTCGTGACCGTCACCGGCCTGGTCGTCCTCCCGCTGATCCTGTGGTCGGTGCTCGACTCGGGCGACGACCCGGCCCCGGCCCCCAGCGGCACGGCCTCCCGGGTGCCGGGCAAGGACTCCGCGACGCCGGGCCCGTCCTGGGCCGGGGCGAGCGGGACCGCCCAGGGCACGCTCCACGGCCGCCTGCACAATCTCGCCTCGGGTCTGTGCGTGGGCGTCGTCGGCGAGAAGGCCGTCAAGGGCGCGGAGACCGAACTCACCAGCTGCTCCTCGGCGGCGAGCCAGCAGTGGACGTACGAGACCGACGGACTGCTGCGCAACTCCTCCGCCCCGGACCTGTGCCTGGACTCCCACCTCGGTTTCTCGGTCCGGCTGGCCCCCTGCTCGGCCACCGGGAAGGCCGCCAAGGACATCCGCTACGACTTCACCCTCCAGGGCGCCCTCGTCCCCCGCTCGGACCAGGACCTGGCACTGACCCCCGCCGCGACCGACGGCTCCGGCGCCCTCGTCCTCAAGAACCGCACCGCGACCCCCGCCCAGCGCTGGACCGTCGACACCGCCAAGCCCGACCTCCAGATGGAGGTCGTCAACTGGGACACCGGCACCGGTACCGCCCCGTCGCATGCGCCGTCCCCACCGGCGAAGGCCGCCCCCAAGGCCTCCAGGACCCCGTCGCCGACCCCCACCCCGACGGCCCCCGAGGCGGGCCCCGCGCCGACCGGTTCCGCCACCCCCGACTTCTGCACGGCCTACCCGTATTACTGCAACTGGGGCGGCGGCGGATACGGCGGCGGTGGCTACGGCGGTGGCGGTTACGGCGGCCGCCACCGTTGAGCGGCGGCCGGTCCCACGACGGCGCACGGACTACGCGGACGGGGTGCCCGCCGCGCCCAGGAACTCGTCCCATCCGCCCACCGGGGCCTGACCCGGCGTCAGCGTGCGCAGCTTGCGCAGCACCGCCGGGTCCTGCGCCTCCAGCCAGGCCACGAGCTGCTTGAAGGACACGAACCGCACGTCGTCGTGTTCCGCCATGCGGCCGATCGCCTCCTCGACGGCGTCCATGTAGATGCCCCCGTTCCAGCGTTCGAAGTGGTTACCGATGAAGAACGGGGCCCGGTTGCTCTCGTACGCGCGCCGGAAGCCGGCCAGATAGGTGTCCCGGGCCTGCGCGCGCCAGGCGTCGAACTGGGTGCGGTCGCCCAGGGGGTTGCCGCCGGACTGGTTGAACATCATGTTGTAGTCCATCGACAGCACCTGGAAGGAATGGCCCGAGAACGGTATCGACTGCAGCGGGAAGTCCCAGATCCGGCCGCCCTGCACCTTGCCCGGCCAGATCTGCAGCCCGCCGGGGGAGCTGGCGTCGTACTTCCAGCCGAGCGCGGCCGCGGTGGGCAGCAGGTTCGACTGGCCCTCCAGGCAGGGGGTGCGGCCGCCGATCAGCTCCTTGCGGTAGTCGAACGGCAGGGGTTCGAGGTCGGTGAAGCCGGTGTTCGTCTTCCACTTCGTGACGAAGTCGATCGCCTGGTCGATCTCGCTGCGCCACTCGGCCGACGACCAGTTCCGCACGCCGTTCGCTCCGCAGAAGTGCCCGTTGAAGTGGGTGCCTATCTCGTGCCCCTCCAGCCAGGCGGCCCGCACCTGCTGGATCGTGGCGTGGATGTGCCGGTCGGCGAGGTAGCCGATGTCGGACGCGCCGACCGCGTGCTGCGGCGGCCGGTAGAGGTTCTTCTTGGCCTCCGGCAGCGTGTAGATACCGCTGAGGAAGAAGGTCATCTTGGCGCCGTGGTCGGTGGCGACCTTGCGGAACCGGGAGAACAGCTGGTTGCTCAGCTCGCCCGCGCCGTCCCAGGAGAACACCACGAACTGCGGGGGCTTCTGGCCGGGCTTCAGCCGGACCGGCTTCGGCTGGTGCGGCTGGGCGCCGGTGTCGGCGGTGGAGCCGTCGCCGATGGGCTTGCCCGCCCGGGCCTGCTCGGTGCCCTTGCCGTCCGTCTTCCCGTCGACGGACAGGCCGGTGCCGGAGGAGCACGCGGAAAGGGCTCCCAGGGCGCCCGCCGCCGCCCCCGCCGTCAGCACACGCCTGCGTGAGATGCCGCTCATCGTCTTCCCCGATTTCGTCGTCAGGGCTCCGTGCGGAGCCTCGTTGCTGTGGGTCGACGGGTTCGATGAGGGGAGGGTGCGGAAAGATCGCGGCGGCCGGGACGTGTTGCCGTCCTGTGACACTTGTGGCGCGCTCATGACGAACCCCGCTGTCCGGGCGTGGACAGCGGGGTTCGTCGGGGGGCTTCGGTCAGGCGCCGGTGCCGGGGCTGAACATGGTCAGGAAGACGGAGGAGGAGTTCCCGGACACGGGGACCGGTCCGGCCGTCCACATCACCTTCAGGGGGTCCCGCTCGTCCGGCGGGGTGATCAGCAGCGCGGTCGGTGTGCCCGTGTGGGCGCCGCTGACCTCCGGGTTGGAGAAGGTAAGGCCCGCCCAGGCGCTCTGCCCGGGCTTCAGCGTGACCGTCGCAGGCGAGCCCGACTCACGTCGGGGGTCCGGGCCGAGCTGGCTGCCGGAGGCGTTCACGAATGCCGCGCCCGGAAAGCCGCGCAGGGTGCAGGTCCGGGCGGACTCGTTGGTGAGCACGACGGGGAAGTTCTCCTGGCCGGCGCCTGGGTTGTCACGGCCGACGGAGGCCCGCAGCTCGGAGGTGTGGCACCGGCTGCCGCTGCTGCCGGGCTTGGTGCCGGTGCCGGTGGCGGAGGAGGTGGCCGCCTCCGGAGCGGAGGACGACTTTCCGTCACCCGGCGTGGAGGCGGCGGACGTGGCGGAGGAAGCCGAGCCCTCGGAGGTCTCGGTCGCCGGACCGGCCGTGCCCGACACCTTCTGCGGTGTGGAGTGGACGTCGTGGCTGCCGCAGGCAGTCAGGAGGCCCGCTATGGCGACCGCGCCCGCGAGCAGGGCCGCGCGCTGCGATGACCGGGATGAGTACGCCATGTCGCTCAACACTCCTGGATCCTCATGGCACGCGGCGGACGCGCGCCTACGACGCCGGGTGCGCCGTCACCAGACTTCGATGTACGGGCCACCGGAAAAGTTCGGGACTCTCGGGGTTCTTTTCCCCGTTTTGGCCGCTTGCCGACGCGGTCCTCTCACGTGACCCGGAGCGAGCGGAGTATGTCCGGGGTCGCGGTGTCGCCGTCGCGCTCGCGCACCTGCACGTACACCTGCGGCGTCGTCGAGCCGTCCGCGCGGCGCAGCGCCGACTCCGTGACCGAGCCGCCGTCCGGGCAGCCGGTCCAGGTCCGGATGCTGCCCTGCCAGCCGGCGCCGGTGAAGGTCCGACTGCCGGCTTCGTGGCAGTCGGCATGGGTGAGGGAGTCCACCCGGGCGGTGACGTCGCCGTGCTCGCTGACGCCGACGAACACGCCGTCGACCGTGGCCTTCAGGTCGGACCACTTCGCCAGGTCGTCGGCGACCACCAGGCCCGCCTCGTGCCCGGCCGGCAGCCCGAGCGCGCGCGGGTCCCAGCCGGAGTCGCGCACTTCGCGGGCCCAGCCGGCGGGCACCTCGACGGTGACCCGGCCGGTGGAGTCCTTCACCTTCGTCGTGTCGTCGCCGCCGGGCCGGTGGAGCACCAGCGTCACGGTCACGGCGGCCGCCGCGGCGGCGAGCAGCGCGGCCAGGGACAGCGTCACGACGTTGAGCCGGCCCCGCACGGCGTCGAGCCGCTTGTCCGGGTGGGCGCCGCCGAAGTCCGCCGCCAGCCGGTCCAGCTCGGCCGCGAACGCCTGCGCAGCGGGCCAGCGCCGCTCCCGGTCCGGCTCCAGGGCGCGCAGCAGCGCCCGCTCGACGTTCTCGCCGAGGTCCGGCCGCAGCCGCCGGGGCGGTACGACCTTTCCCGGCGGCCCCGGCACGGTCCCGGTCACCAACTCGTAGCCGACCGCGCCCAGGCTGTAGACGTCGGCGCGCGCGTCGATGCCCTCCCCGGGCTCGGCCTGCTCCGGCGGCTGGTAGCCCGCCGAGCCCGCGGCCAGGGTGAGCACCGAGGCCTGCGCGAGGCTCTTGGCCAGTCCCAGGTCGGCCAGCAGGACCCGCCGTGCGCCGTCCGGGGCGGTGTGCAGCAGCACGTTGGTCGGTTTGATGTCGCGGTGCACGATGCCCGCCTCGTGCAGCGCGGCGGCGCTCCGCGCGGCCTGCGCCGTCAGCCTGAGCGCCTGGGGCACCGGCAGCGGACCGTCCGCCAGCAGGTCGGCGAGGGTTCCGCCGTCGGCGTACTCCATCACGAAGTACGGCCTGCCGTCCGGCAGTTCGCCGATGTCGTAGACCTGCACCACCCGGCTGGAGCCGGCCCGGCGCAGCAGCCGTGCCTCGGACAGGAAGCGCTCCCGGATGTCGAGCCGGTGCGCCCAGTTCTCGGCGAGGACCTTCACGGCCACAGGGGCCCGCAGCTCGTCGTCGTGGGCGAGCCACACCGTGGCGAAGGCGCCGGTGCCCAGACGCCGTTCGAGGCGGTAGCGGCCGATCCGCTCCAGGGAGTGCATACGACTATCATGCCTGGCCTGAGATCGACTTCGAGGGGGACCCTGACGTGCAGGACGTGCCGACGGCAGAAGACCTCGCCCGGCGCGCCGCGGCGGGCGACCGAGCGGCCCTGGACCGGCTGCTGACCGAGCTGCGGCCCGAGGTGGTGCGCCGCTGCGGGCGCTTCCTGCCCTGCCGGGAGGACGCCGAGGAGGCCGCCCAGGACGTGCTGCTCCAGGTGGCCCGGCACATCTCCGCCTTCGAGGGCCGCAGCCGCTTCAGCACCTGGCTGTACACCGTCGTCGCCAACTGCTGCCGGCAGAAGTACCGCGAGCTGAAGCGGCGGGCCGCCGAACAGCCCGCGGCCATCGAGCCCGCCGAGCACATCGACCCGCGCACCACCAGTGTCATCGCGGGCTCCCGGATCGATCTGCTGGAGGCCCTGGACCGGCTGGAGCGCGAGCACCCGCACCTGGTCGCACCCCTGGTGTACCGGGACATCTGCCAGCTGGAGTACGCCGAGGTCGCCGAGCGCGTCGGCATCCCGCTCGGCACCCTCAAGTCCCGCCTGCACGAGGCCCGCAAACAGGTGCGGCCCTGGCTGCGCGGCTACTGATCCCCCTGCTGCTGATCCCTCCTGCTACCGATCTTCCTCCAGCAGCCCCAGCTCCGCCCAGATCGTCTTGCCCTCCGCGGTGTGCCGGCTGCCCCAGCGCTGGGTGAGCTGGGCGACCAGCAGCAGCCCGCGGCCGCCCTCGTCGAAGATCTTGGCGCGCCTGAGGTGCGGGGCGGTGTGGCTGGTGTCGGACACCTCGACGATCAGGGTGGCCGCGGCATGGATCAGCCGCAGCCGTATCGGGTGGGAGCCGTACCGGATCGCGTTGGTGACCAGCTCGCTCACCACCAGCTCCGTCGTGAACGCGATCTCGCTCAGCGACCAGCGCTCCAGCTGCTCCCCGACCTGCTTGCGGATCGCCGCGACCAGCGCCGGGTCGGCGGGGATGTCCCAGGTCGCCACCTGGGAGGCGGGCAGCCCCCGGGTCCGGGCCAGCAGCAGCGCCACATCGTCGGCGGCCCCGCCCTGCGGCAGCAGCGCGTGCAGGACGCGGTCGCAGGTCTCGTCCAGGGCGTCCGTGTAGGCCCCGAGCGCCTGGAACAGCAGCGCCCGGGCGGAGTCCCCGGCCCGCTCCCGGGACACCATCAGACCGTCCGTGTACAGGGCGAGGACCGTGCCCTCGGGCAGCTCCACGTCGGCCGACTCGAAGGGCAGCCCGCCCAGGCCCAGCGGGGGACCGGCGGGCAGGTCCAGCTGGTGCGGCTCGCCGCCCGGCTCCAGCACCACGGGCGGCGGATGCCCGGCCCGGGCCAGGGCGCAGCGCCGTGACACCGGGTCGTAGACGGCGTACAGACAGGTGGCGCCGACCTCGCCGGTGCCGCCGTCGCCGCCGGACTCCTCCGACAGCCGGATCACCAGGTCGTCGAGGTGGGTGAGCAGTTCGTCCGGAGCCAGGTCGATGTCGGCGAGGGTGCGGACGGCGGTGCGCAGCCGGCCCATGGTGGCCGAGGCCTGGACGCCGTGCCCGACGACGTCCCCGACGACCATCGCGACCCGCATCCCGGACAGCGGGATCACGTCGAACCAGTCGCCGCCGACCCCCGCCCGGGCGGCCGGCAGATAGCGGGAGGAGGCCTCCAGGGCGGCCGTGCGCGGGAGCGTACGGGGCAGCAGGCTGCGCTGCAGGGCGAGGGCGGTCTCGCGCTCGCGGGAGTAGCGGCGGGCGTTGTCGATGCAGACGGCGGCGCGGGTGGTGATCTCCTCGGCCAGCAGCATGTCGTCGTCGGTGAACGGGTCCGGACGCCGGTGCCGGGTGAGGACCGCGACCCCGAGGGTCAGGCCGCGCGCCTGGATCGGCACCGACATCGAGGAATGGATGCCGAACTCCCGCACCCGCTCGCCGCGCACGGTGCTCCAGGTCAGCCACTGGGCCATGTCGCCCCCGGCCACGGTGGCCCGGATGGTGCGGCCTGCGGTCAGCGAGTCGGCCTGCGGGGAGAAGTCCGGGTACACCTCGATCTGCCCGGGCTTGGCCACCGCCTCCGGAATGCCCCTGAGGACGGACTGGTGGGCGACCCGGCGCAGGTTCACCGGGGCCGTGATCCGGGCCGGGGGCTCGTCGCCGTACTCCTCCGGGTCCAGCAGGTCGATGGTGACGAAGTCGGCCAGCGCGGGCACGCACACGTCCGCCAGCTCCTGCGCCGTCCGGGTGACGTCGAGGGTGGAGCCGATGCGCACGCTCGCCTCGTTCAGCAGCTGTAGCCGCTGCCGGGCCCGCTGGATGTCGGTGACGTCGTGCGCGGCCAGACACACGCCCCGTACCCGCCCCCCGGCATCGGTGACCGGCGCCAGCCGGGCCAGCCAGGCGTGCGCGCGGCTCTCGCCGCCGGTGCGCAGATAGGTCTGGACATCCAGCGGCTGCCCGGTGGTGAGCACCCGGAGCAGGCTCTGCTCCAGCTCCTCGGCTTGCGGCTCGCTGCTGATCTCCGTGAGTCTGAGGCCTCGCACCCGGTCCTCGGGCAGGCCCGCGATCTCGGCCATGGCCGTGTTCATCCGGCGCAGCCGCAGCTCGTCGTCGTACACGGCGACGGCGCACGGTGACTGGATGAGGCCCGCGACTGCCAGCGGATCGTCCGCCGCGGGAGGCTCCCCGCCGGTCAGCGGGCTCACCACCAGCCAGCCGTCGCCGTGGCCGCCCGGCGCCGGCCGGCGGTGGGCGAGCAGCCACACCGCGACCGTACGGCCGTCCCGGTGGCGCAGGGCGACCGTCCCCTCCCAGCGCGCGCCGACGGGCACGGCAGGGGTGCCGTCCCCGGCCAGCAGCCGGGCCGCTGGGCGGCCCAGGACGGCGTCGGCCGGGTGGCCGAGCAGGCGCCGCGCGCCCTCGTTCCACTCCACCAGCGTTCCGTCGTCGTCGATGACAGCCCGGGCCGTCGCCGCATCGTCGAACGGATAGACCCGGCTCATCGTCGCCGCTCCCAAGCGCACACTCACAGTGAACAGGTGGCACCACTTCCGTTCCAGCGTAGTGCGTCGCGCACGTCCGTGAACCGCAACCCCCGGCGACCGGGTCGGTCGGCCGAACACGGTCAAGGAGGAAAACCGGCCGATGTGACACGCGGGGCAGGTGTGCGCCTCCGCGCCCTTGACGATCGTGTGTGGCGGACCGTCAGAATCTGTTTGTTCACGATCAGTTGTGAGTAGTTCTGGGCCCTGATGAGGGAGAGCCGCCTTGACAGTCACGCGCAGATCGGTTCTGGTCGCAGCCACGGCAGCGCCTGCGGCCGGAGCATTCCTGGACGGCACCGCCGGCGCCGCGGCAGCGGCCGCCGGACCGTCCGCCGCCGCGGGGGGACGCCATACCCTCCCGCTGCGGGACGGCTGGCGCTTCGCGCTGGTCAACCCGGGCGGCGTCACCGACCCGACCGGCGCCTACGCCGAGGCCGCAGCGCCGGGGTACGACGACTCCGCCTGGCGCGAGATCGCCGTCCCGCACGACTGGAGCATCGAGCAGACCCCCACCACGGAGCACGGCACCGACAGCGGCACCGGCTTCTTCCCGGGCGGCCTCGGCTGGTACCGGCTCACCTTCACCCTGCCGCCCGCCTACGCCGGCCGGCGGATCTCGGTGGAGTTCGACGGCGTCTACATGGACTCGTACGTCTACTGCAACGGCACCGAGGCCGGCCGCCACCCCTACGGCTACACCGGCTTCGCCTTCGACCTCACCGGCCTGGTGCACACCGACGGCAGCACTCCGAACGTCCTCGCGGTCAGGGTCCAGAACCAGCTGCCCAGCAGCCGCTGGTACTCGGGCAGCGGCATCTACCGCGAGGCCCGCCTGGTGATCACCGAACCCGTGCACGTGGCCCGCTGGGGCACCTACGTCACCACGCCGGACGTCACCGCCGAGCGGGCCGTGGTGCGGGTGCGGACCACCGTGGTGAACGAGTCCGGCACCGGCACGGACGTCCAGGTCCTGTCCCGGATCACCGGCCCCGACGGCCGCACGGTCGCCCGCACGTCCACCACGGTCGCAGTGTCCGACCAGGCCACCGAGACCCACGAACTGACCGTCCCCGAGCCCAGCCTGTGGGACTTCGACACCCCCGGCCACCGCTACACCCTGCAGACCGAACTGCGTACCGGCGGCCGCACCGTCGACACCCACCGCACCCCCTTCGGTATCCGCACCTATCGCTTCGACCCGGACGAGGGCTTCTCCCTCAACGGCACCCCCACCAAGATCAAGGGCGTCGACCTGCACCACGACCAGGGCGCCCTCGGCGCGGCGATCAGTATCGACGCGGTGCGCCGGCAGATGACGATCATGAAGTCGATGGGCGTCAACGCCTTCCGCACCTCGCACAACCCGCCCTCGCCGCAGATGATCCAGGTCTGCGAGGAGCTGGGCATCGTGATGATGGTGGAGGCGTTCGACTGCTGGCGGACCGGGAAGACCAGGTACGACTACGGCCGGTTCTTCGACGAGTGGTGCGAGAAGGACGCCACGGAGATGGTGCTGGCCGCCCGCAACTCGCCTGCCGTCGTCCTGTGGTCCATCGGCAACGAGATCCCCGACTCCACCTCGACCGCCGGGCTCGCCATGGCCGACCGGATCATCGGCGCGATCAAGGCCGCCGACGACACCCGCCCGGTGGTCATCGGCTCGAACAAGTACCACGGCGTGCCCGCGACCGGCTCCGCGGCCGACCGCATGCTCGCCAAGCTCGACGGCCTGGGCCTGAACTACAACACGGCCAAGTCGGTCGACGCCCTGCACGCCAAGTACCCCCACCTCTTCCTCTTCGAGTCGGAGTCCTCCTCGGAGACCTCGACCCGGGGCGCGTACCAGGAGCCGGAACACCTCAACACGGGCGAGAACCACACGCCCGGCAGGCGGGAGGTCTCCTCCTACGACAACAACCTCGCCTCCTGGACGATGAGCGGCGAGTACGGGCACAAGAAGGACCGGGACCGGAAGTGGTTCGCGGGGCAGTTCCTGTGGTCGGGCATCGACTACATCGGCGAGCCGACCCCGTACGACGTCTTCCCGGTGAAGGCGTCCTTCTTCGGCGCGGTCGACACGGCCGGGTTCCCGAAGGACATGTACCACCTGTTCAAGAGCCAGTGGACCACCGAGCCGATGGTTCATCTGCTGCCGATGAGCTGGAACCACGAGGAGGGCGAGACGGTCGAGGTCTGGGCCTACGCCAACGTGCCGTCCGTCGAGCTGTTCCTCGACGGACAGTCCCTGGGGGTGCGGGAGTTCGACGTCAAGAAGACCACCGACGGCCGCGGCTACCTGGAGACCACCGAGGCCACCGGCGACGACAAGACCTTCACCGACGGCCCCCACCCGGGCAGTTACACCAGCCCCAACGGCAGCGCGGGCAAGCTGCACCTGACGTGGAAGGTGCCGTACCGGCCCGGTGAGCTGAAGGCGGTGGCCCGGCGGGACGGCAAGACGGTTGCCACCGACGTCCTGCGCACCGCCGGCGACCCGCACGCCGTACGGCTCACCGCCGACCGGGAGTCCCTCGCCGCCGACGGCCGTTCGCTGCTCTTCGTGACCGCCGAGATCGTGGACGCGCGCGGTGTGGTCGTACCCGGCGCCGAGCACCTCATCGCCTTCGACGTGACCGGCGGTTCCCTGGCCGGAGTCGACAACGGCCGCGAGGAGAGCGCCGAGCGCTACCAGGCCAGTACCCGAACCGCTTTCCACGGCAAGGCGCTCGCGATCGTCCGGTCCGGCGGCGAACCAGGCGAACTGAAGGTCACGGCACGGGTGGACGGCCTGCGCAAGGACACGGTGAGCGTGCGCACCGCACCGGCCCGCTCGGCCGCCACCACCGGCGCGCCCGGTTTCCGGCCCGACCATCCGACCGCCCCCGACTATCCCTCGGCGGACGCGAGTTACTCCGGTCGCGAGGACACCCTGCCGGCCGCGATGCTGGACGGCGACCCGGCCACCGGCTGGTCGAACGCCTTCGCCAAGTCGGCCACGGGTCTGCTGCCCGCCTTCAACGGCGCCCGGCCGAAGGACTGGGTGTCGGTCGCCTTCGGGCGCACCCGCACTGTCGACCGGGTGGCCGTCTCGTTCACGGTCGACGGCACACACGCCCTGCCCGCCCAGGCCGAGGTGGCGGTGTGGGACGGGAACGCGTACGCGCCGGTGACGGGCGCGAAGACGGACTGGGCCACCGCCTCGGACAGCCCGACGGTGATCACCTTCGACGCGGTGCGCGGCTCGCGGGTGCGTCTCACGCTCACCAGCGCGTATCCGGGTGAGGCCAGGGGCGCGGTGCGCATCAGCAGGCTGGACGTCTGAGGGCTGCCGAGGGTCCGGACGGGGAAGCTGTGTGCGGGCATCCCCGTCCGGACCATTGACGGAGTGTCATGCCTAGAACAAGCATGGTGGGCGTCCGCATCTGGGAGCGCTCCCACCGCAGGGGGCGCCACCCGCACCTCCCCCGAGGAGCCCAGACGTGAAACGACGCAGCACTGTCCTCCTGTCCGTCACCGCCCTGCTGGCGCTGACCTTCACCGCGCTGCCGGCCGGCCCGGCCGGGGCCGAGCAGAGCACCGTGCGGGACGTGTACCAGCCCGACACCGGGCCCCGGGTCCGGGTCAACCAGGTGGCCTACCTGCCCGCCGGTCCGAAGAACGCCACCCTCGTCACCGGCGCCACCACCCGGCTGCCCTGGCAGCTGAAGGACGCCGACGGGAGGACGGTCGCCCACGGCTGGACCGTACCGCGCGGCGCCGACGTCTCCTCCGGGCAGAACGTCCACTCGATCGACTTCGGCGCCTTCCGCGGCCGCGGCACGGACTTCACGCTGGCCGCCGACGGGGAGACCAGCCGCCCGTTCGACATCGGGACCGGTGCTTACGAGCAACTGCGTCTCGACTCGCTGAAGTACTACTACACGCAGCGCAGCGGCATCGCGATCCGCGACGACCTCCGCCCGGGCTACGGCAGGCTCGCCGGCCACCTGAACGCGGCCCCGAACCAGGGCGACGCGAACGTGCCCTGCCAACCGGGCCTGTGCGACTACACGCTGGACGTCACCGGCGGCTGGTACGACGCCGGTGACCACGGCAAGTACGTCGTCAACGGCGGCATCTCCACCTGGGAACTGCTGAGCACCTACGAGCGGTCCCTGCTGGCCCGAACCGGGCAGCCCTGGCGGCTCCGCGACGGGAGCCTGGCCCTCCCCGAGAGCGGCAACAAGGTGCCCGACATCCTCGACGAGGCCCGCTGGGAGCTGGAGTTCCTGATGAAGATGCAGGTGCCGGAGGGGCAGCCGCTCGCCGGTATGGCGCACAGCAAGGTGCACGACGCCCAGTGGACCGGGCTGCCGCTGCTGCCGAGCGACGACCCGCAGAAACGGGAGCTGCACGCCCCGACCACCCAGGCCACCCTCAACCTGGCGGCGACAGCCGCGCAGGCGGCCCGTCTGTACCGGCCCTACGACCCGGCGTTCGCGGCGAAAGCGCTCACGGCCGCCCGCACGGCATGGCAGGCCGCACTCGCCCACCCGGAGACGTACCCCGACCCGAACGACGGCACCGGCGGGGGCGCCTACCCCGACGACAACGCCTCCGACGAGTTCTACTGGGCGGCGGCGGAGCTGTATCTCACCACGGGGGAGCGGCAGTTCGCGGACTTCGTGCTCGCGTCGCCCGTCCACACCGCGGACATCTTCGGCCCCCTCGGCTTCGACTGGGGCCGCACGGCGGCGGCCGGCCGCCTCGACCTCGCCACCGTGCCCAGCGCTCTGCCGGGCCGGGACAAGGTCCGCCGGTCGGTGATCAAGGCGGCCGACACCTACCTGGCGACGGCCGCGTCCCAGCCGTACGGCATGCCGTACGCACCCGACGGCAACCTCTACGACTGGGGCTCCAACGCCCAGGTCCTCAACAACGCGCACGTCATCGCCACCGCCTACGACCTCACCGGCGCGGCGAAATACCACGACGGCGCGCTGGAGAGCATGGACTACCTCCTCGGCCGCAACGCGCTGAACATCTCGTACGTGACCGGTTACGGCGAGGTCAACTCCCACCGGCAGCACAGCCGTTGGTACGCCCGCGAACTCGACCCGAACCTCCCGGACCCGCCCAGGGGCACGCTCGCCGGAGGGCCGAACTCCGGCATCCAGGACCCCTACGCGCAGAGCCGACTCCAGGGCTGCACGGGCCAGTTCTGCTACATCGACGACATCCAGTCCTGGTCCACCAACGAAACGGCCGTCAACTGGAACGCGGCGCTGGCCTGGATGGCCTCGTTCGTGGCGGACCAGGGCTAGCT
>NZ_KQ948045.1:0-1648 GCF_001513965.1 Streptomyces cellostaticus
AGGAGGCGTACCGGTTGATCCCGGCTGCTGCCAGGAGCCCTCCCGGCTTCAGCGCGCGGTAGGCCTCGGTGAGGGCCTGGTCCCGGTCTGCGCGGTCGAGCAGGTGGTACAGCGGGCCCAGGAGCAGGACGACGTCGTAGGAGGCGTCCGCTGCGGTCAACTGCCGGGCGTCGCCCAGTTCCACCGATGCCCCGGTGCGCCCGGCCTGCTCGATGTGGCGGGGGATCGGGTCGATGAGGTGCACTGCGTAACCATCCGCGACGAGCCATCGCGCGTGGGCGCCGGGCCCGCCGCCGACGTCGAGGATCGTGGCGGGCGGCTGCGGGAGGTATCGGCGTAGCAACTCCTGCGTGCGTACCATCTCCAGACGCCCATCGGCCGTGGTGGCCAACCGGTCCGCCTCGTCGATGGTCTCGCTGTAGAACCTCACGATCTCCGGCGCTACCTCAGGACTCGTCATGCGGGCATTGTGGGGGCTCACCGGTGGACCGTCACCCTCGGGCACGTCGGCGCAATGTGACAGCCCCCATCTCTCACGACGGGGGCCGCGCGTGGTCTTCGGCGTCAGGAAGCGTCTGGCGCCGCCTCGAAGCTGTACTCGTAGCCGACGGCCAGCCGGTAGGGCAGGCACCATTCCCCGTACTCGATCACGCCTTGGTCGTCCCACAGGCGGTGAACTCCTGCGAGGATGGGTGAGCCGGTGCGCAGCCCAAGGAAGTTGGCCTCGCGCGCGTCGGCGTCCCGGCCGTGGATGTCGTCGCGGCCCGCCGTCACCCGCCGACCGGTGGCCTGCTGGATCTTCAGGAGCAGTCCGGGGGAGGACACGCGCGACGTGGACAACAGCTCTGGGACAGCGGCGGCGAAATGGGCCGGGTACCAGGTGACGAAAAGACCGGTGCGCTGCTGGCCCTTGCCGGTGTGCCACTGGCGGCGCACGACCTGGGCGCCGTCATCCAGATCGAAGATCTCGGCGACGTACTGGGGCGGCTTGATCAGCTCCGCATGCGTGACGATCAACGTCTCACCCTCGGCGAGCACTGAGCCCGTGCGCAGCACACGGGTGATGCGGTCGTAGCCGGAGGGCGCGACTTCGGGGGCATTGGCAACGAAGGTCCCCCGGCGGGACGTGATGATGTAGCCCTCGACCTGGAGCTGATCCAGAGAGCGGCCGAGAGTGGCGACGGATACGCCCTCCTGTTTGGCCAGTTCCCGCACGGGCGGGAGCTTTTCGCCTTCCTTGAGTACGCCATCGAGGATGCGACGTCGAATGCGTTCGGCGACTTGCATGTAGGGGTGCTCGGGGGACGACATGACATCTCCTGACGGCCGTGTCCTAGGGCACAGCCGACTGTACTAGGACGCCCGTAATCCGAGCAGGGGGAAGTGCGCTGAACCCCTGGCGCGAGTGTCCTAGGTCACGCTACGTTCTGACCTAGGACACACGGTTAACCCCGGCGACCGCTCGCGACGGCCCCGGGGCGTGGCCACCAACTGAGTGGAGTTGATGACAGTGGGCATTATCCACGCGTTCCTGCAATGGGTACTGGGCGTGTTCGCGCCCAGTACCGGCAGGCGCCGGGCGACTGCGCGCCCCATCCGACCGGTACCCGCCGACCAGCCCGACGCGCCCCGCACGGCCTCCCCGACA
>NZ_KQ948045.1:2347-7771 GCF_001513965.1 Streptomyces cellostaticus
CCCAGGGGGTGAGCGCACCACGCGGTCCGGGCTTCGCACATTCCGGGCCACCCCGGACCCCGAACGGGTCGCCGACTCCCTCGCGTGGCCGCCGTGCGGCTGCCCACGCTGCCACACCCGTACAGCCCACTGACCGAACCCCACAGATGGCTGTCCGCCCCAGTCCACCTCCCCAGGCGGCGGGGCGGACGGCCCCTGGACGGCGGTCACTGCGCTGAGATTGCCGGCACCCCGGCCGGCGCGCTACGGCCGGCGCCCGCGGGCGGCGGCAGCCGGTCGGCACCGGCCGAGAAGTGCTCGGCGGGGCGACGGGGCGGTGAACGCGGCCCCGTCGAAGGGTGGGCCGACCGGCTGCGGGTGGCTACTTGAGCGGCGTGCCGCCCGAGTTGTGGTAAGCGATCGTCTTGTTGATCAGGTTTCCGCCGTCGGACTCGACCGTCGTCTGTTCCTGCTGCCCTGGACCGAAGAACAGGCCGGCGACATGGGCGTTCGCCACCTGGTCCATGTGTGCAAAGAACCAGTCCACCTTGTCGTCCTTGTAATGGTTGAGGGTGTTGTTCTGCGCCATGTTGCCCACGGGGATCTGCCACAGGGCCACCGGCTTGCCCACGGACTCGGCCATCGTCTTGTAGAACTGCAGCGCGGCGGCGGCCTTCTGGTCGTTCCAGAAGTGGTCACTGCCGCCGTGGGCCGGCTGTGCGTACCAGCCCGCGTCGCGGTCCGAGACATCGGTGACCAGGAAGTCGGCGTTCTTCGCCCCGAGGTTCGCGTAGTCCTTGACGCATGCCTGTGTGTTGGTCTGCCAGTCGAAGCAGGAAAGGTGCAGCCCCACGGCGGTGTTCGGCGCGTACTTGTGCGCCATCGAGATCAGGCACTGGGCCAGGCCGGTGGCGCTGTTCTCCTGCGATCCGCAGTCCGTCGGATTCGAGGCCGTGACCTGCGCGGCGACCTGGTGCGGATTGCCGAGCGAGCGGACGTAGCCCCAGAAGTCGGGCTCGAGGTCGATCGCGTCGTGCGAGTTGCCGATCTTCTGGAGGAAGAAGCGGTAGTCGTTCAGGTACCGGGTGAGCAGGTCGGTCCTGTTGATGGCCTGGACCTCGCCCGGGCCGTCGCCCTGGCCTGCCGCATCCCCGAGGTCGCGCAAGGAGTACCAGGTCCAGAGCATCTTCTGCGGGCGCGGGCTGCCCTTGTACGTCGCCTGGGCCGCCACGGTGTCCCGATAGGTCACGTACGTGCCGGGCGCCGTGGTGCTGCCGGTCCAGCAGCCCCACCAGCCCGACCACCCGTCCTGGCAGCGCGCTGCCGAGTAGTAGTCCGACGAGGGCGCGGGCTGGCTGTGCACATAGGCGTACCGCACGTCGAACGGCGCGGCGCTCGCCGAGGCGTCGGACATCGAGCCGCCGATGAGCACCGTGTTACTGCCCATGAAACGCTTCGTCGAGCTGCCGTCGGTGGCGGCCGGAGACGCCGGCGGCGACGCCGGGTGGGTACCGCTCGGAGCCTGGCTCGCCGGAGCGCTGCCGCCGGGCGTGGGCGTGCTGCCGGAGTTCCCCGGGTTCCCGGTGCCGCTGGCGCTACCGGCCGGGACGAGCTTCCACTGCTGGTTGACGCCGCCCCTGTCACGGTTCTGGACGATGCGGCCCCCGTCCGACTTGGAGCCGCCCTGGACCTCGACGGCCATGCCACTGAAGCGGTTGATCAGACGCACGTAGCCGTCCGACGACTTCTCCATGTGGAACTGCTGGTTGGCGCCGTTCAGGTCGCGCCACTGCACCAGCTTGGAGCCGGCAGTCTTCGACCATTTGTAGTCGTCCAGCACCTTGCCGGAGTTCCGGTTCTGCAGCCGGTAGTTCCCGTTACCCGCGTCGATGAACTTCCACTGCTGATTGGTCCCGCCGTTACGGCTCCACTGCACCAGCGAACCACCGTCGGACGTGCCGTAGGCGACGCTGTCCAGCACCTCGCCGCTGTTGCGGTTGACCAGCACGTACCAGGCGTTCGTGTTCACGGTTCCCGCTGAGGCCGTGTTGACCACGACCACAGAGCCGCCCACGACCGCCAGGCTGATGGCCGCCCAGAAACTCCGACGCTGGTACAGCCGACGGCCGCGATGCGTCTGCCGCCGCCCCAGAACGGCCGAGCGGAACGACGCGCGACGACCACGGCGGGCGCGGCCGCCGGGCGACGCCTCCGGCGACGTGGATGGGCGAGGAAACATGTCGGTGCTCTCTTTCAGCCGTTGCCTCTGACCAGACCTCCTGTCCGGACACCACCCAGTTGTCACCGCCCCCGGAAAGGTTGCCCCGACCGCGAAGATTTTTTTCAGGCTCCGCGCGCCGGCTGGCGATCACGTCGTAGGGCGGGGGCTGCGAAACGCAGCCGACGACCGGTCGGCCGGTCGCCGGCGGTGGGTAGACGGTGGGTTATGCCGTTCGGCCCGTCGCCTGGCGCGGCACAGGCCGCACGGCCGGGAGTTCCGCGGCGGCGACGTGGTCGGGTTTGACCTTGTTCTGCCGGTAGTCCTGTGAGGGGATCACCGCGACCAGGCGGCCGCCGAGTTCCACCACGACCTCGGCGACCAGCGAGTCCGACCCCTTGGCGATGCAGGAGACGCCGGTCAGGTCCGCGGCACGAGCCTGTCGGTCAGGCGGCCATCTCGCGTCGTATCCGGTCCAAGAGCTGGGAGGCTGTGGAGTGCTGGGTGGGCAGTCGTGTCCCTGCCGTACGCGTGATGCGCTGCAGCTGGTGCGGCAGTCGCTGTGTCACCGCCTCCCGGATGGCGATGTCCAGCGACCGGGCGGCGCCCGTACGGTCGTCGGCGAGCAACTGGACGTGGGCCACGGTCACCAGCTCGATCACGCGCCATTGGGGAGCCACGACCGTCGTAGGCACCGGGCTGTTTTCCACCAGCTGCATGGCCACCCTGGTGCGGCCTGTGGAGACGAGGCCGCGCAGGCGGATTTCGTGCAAGGAGAAGGGGTTGAACAGGCTGGTGTGGTCGACGCTGTCCAGGAGGCCCTCGGTCTCTCGCATCACGCGGTCGAAGAGAGCACTGTTGCCCAGTGCGCCGGCGGCTCGGGCGAGGAGCGGCAGGGCAGCGGCGCGAGCGGTGTCGTCCGGGGCGGTGGCGGCGGCCCGGCACAGTCGTTGGACGGCTGCGCCCCGCAGGTTGGCTTTGCGTAGCTCGTTGCCGTGCATGCGCAGTACGTACGAGGTCATGCGCGCGTCCTCGAAGTACTCTGCGATCTCCAGGCTCTTGGCCGTCCAGTGCGCGGCAGTGGCGAGGCGTTCCTCCGGCAGCACGTTGCCCAGGGCGACGCCGAGGCCGCTGACCCACTCATGTCGCCACTTCAGCCCCGGCCACGGTCGGCTACATCCGCTCGTACTCGTCCACGGCCGCCG
This sequence comes from Streptomyces cellostaticus, assembly GCF_001513965.1. Taxonomy (GTDB): domain Bacteria; phylum Actinomycetota; class Actinomycetes; order Streptomycetales; family Streptomycetaceae; genus Streptomyces; species Streptomyces cellostaticus. Next base: position 5,750 of record NZ_KQ948045.1, read on the forward strand.
ACCCGGTGTTTACCCGGCCGTACCAGGCGGTGATGGCCTGCTTGTAGCCGTCGGGCATGTTCAGGCCAAGCACGTCGTCCGCGCTGAACATACCCAACTGCTTGTGTTCATGACTGACGACCGGGGACCTGTCGGGAGTCAGCACGTTGCAGCCGTAGGTCACGATCAGTACGCGTCGCCCGGGGATGGGCTGATAGATCCACACACCACCGTCGATGAGCGGGCCGGCCTCGACGTCCCAACCGGTCTCCTCCTGGATCTCACGCTCCAGAGCCCGCTGCGGACTCGTGTCTGGTAGCTGCACGCCATCGCCCGAACCGATCTCCAGGCGGCCTCCGGGTAGTTCCCACTCGTCACGCTCGTTTCGCAGCAGTAGGACGCGAGCATGCGCGTCGAGTGCAACGCCCTTCACGGAGACGGGCCAGAGCGGCGGCGTGTACGACATGAGGATCCTCGTCCTGCGATGTGCGAGCCGGGCCTTCGGAACGTAGCACGCGCACTCCAACCAACCGCCCCTACGTCTGATTTGCCCGAGTCGACAATCAGACGCTTTACCGCGAGCACCCTGCCTTCCCACTCTGATCTCACCGATCCCGATCGAAGGAGTACGGCGATGCTCGACGCCTCCGCAGGCTCCGACAGGTTCTTCGCTGACCACTACGTCAACCTCCGCGCCCCGCACGCCAGTGACGCCATCGCCGCACAGCTTCGGGATGCCGGCCTCATGCTCCTTCAGCTCGACAACAGGTCGCGGATTCATGGTCCGGGCCTCGACCATCGGCCGTGAGGTGCCCTGGCCGACCGTGTATGGAGGATCGAAGGCCGTGAGGGTGATACGGCCCCGAGCCTGGCTGGCCGCCCAGGCGGTCGCAGTGCTGCTCCTGAACCACTTGCTGCTGACCGGTGTCCCGTGCCACTGGATCTTGACCGTTTGCCATCGGACTTTGACGGACGCGAGTTTGTGTCATCGGAGTTTGATCACCGCAGGTCAGCGACTCAGCGCACCGAAGGTGCGCTGAGTCGCTGACCTGTACTTATGTGCAGTGTCTCGTAAACGTGCAGGTCAGAGCGTTGGGATCGTCGTGCAGGCTGCTCGATTTGTGGGGACGGTGGGGTCAGGAAGGCTTGACCGCCGAGACCGGGGTGACGGTCACCTTGTTGTCGCACTCGGCCCACACCCCGTCGTTCAGGGCGACCTGGTGCTTCCCGGAGTGCGGCAGCCCGATGACCATCGTCGGATACGTCACCGGGTCCTTGCCCGACACGCAGTAGCCGTCGGCCTCCCCCTGGACCTGGACGAAGGTCAGCTTCACCCACGCCTTGCCGTGCGGCCGGACCGTCACGGTGGCCGCCCTGCCGGTGGGGGTGACCTTGAGCGGGGTGTTGTGGGCGGGGGAGCCGTTGCCGGCGCCCGCGACCGTTGGATGGCCCTTCAGGACGCACGTCCTCCGGGAGACGTTGGTGAACTGCACGACCGCCGCCCCGGTCCCGGTCCCGACGGGCCGGTGGACGGCCTGCCAGGCGCTGACCTGGAGGGCGGAGGCCGGGCAGGCGGGCGGCGGGGTGGAGGTGGTGGTGCTCGCCGCCATGGCGGTGCCGGGCAGGATGCCGGTCACCGCCGCCGCGACGGCCGTGACCGCCGTCGTCGCCAGAGCCGCGCTGCGAATGCCGTTGCTGTGCCGCATGCTGTCGTCCCCCTGAGTCGTCTCGTCCGCGGGTTTCGGTCGTCGGTTGTTGCCCCGCGGTACGCGTGGTCGTGGTACGTGAGTGCAGACGGGGCGGGAGAGCGGCAGGGTTCCGTGCGGCGACTACTTGTGACGGAACGGTGACGACAGGCTGCACCCGTGCAGATGGCCGTCAGGGCAGACGAAGCACCTCCAGCGCGCCACGGGTTTTACCACGCCCCCGGCGCGCACCGAAGGTGCGCTGAGTCGCTGACCTGAGGTGATCAAACTCCGATGACACAAACTCGCGTCCGTCAAAGTCCGATGGCAAACGGTCAAGATCCAGTGGCACGGGACA
>NZ_KQ948045.1:8557-10120 GCF_001513965.1 Streptomyces cellostaticus
GGGAGGCGTACCGGTTGATCCCGGCTGCTGCCAGGAGCCCTCCCGGCTTCAGCGCGCGGTAGGCCTCGGTGAGGGCCTGGTCCCGGTCTGCGCGGTCGAGCAGGTGGTACAGCGGGCCCAGGAGCAGGACGACGTCGTAGGAGGCGTCCGCTGCGGTCAACTGCCGGGCGTCGCCCAGTTCCACGGATGCCCCGGTGCGCCCGGCCTGCTCGATGTGGCGGGGGATCGGGTCGATGAGGTGCACTGCGTAACCATCCGCGACGAGCCATCGCGCGTGGGCGCCGGGCCCGCCGCCGACGTCGAGGATCGTGGCGGGCGGCTGCGGGAGGTATCGGCGCAGCAACTCCTGCGTGCGTACCATCTCCAGACGCCCATCGGCCGTGGTGGCCAACCGGTCCGCCTCGTTGATGGTCTCGCTGTAGAACCTCACGATCTCCGGCGCTACCTCAGGACTCGTCATGCGGGCATTGTGGGGGCTCACCGGTGGACCAGTCCAGTGATCGGAAACCCGTTCCATGCCGTTGCTGAAGTACGAGCAGATCGCCGAAGATCTGCGCACCCGGATCGCGAACAGCGAGTTCGGCCCAGGAGACCTGCTGCCTTCGGGCCGCGACCTCGCCGAGCAGTGGGGTGTCTCGCGGGCCACGGTCGTCAAGGCCTACGACGTGCTGCGCAACGACGGCCTGGTGGTGGCCCGCCAGGGTTCCGGCTTCACGGTCTCGGAGACTCCGGTCGCCCGACCGGCAGGCAGGCGCCGTGCGGGCTCCTCACGCCTGTCGGGCGGTGCCCCGTACCGTCGCCTGGGTGTCCCGGACCGTACCGTGCCGCCTGCTCATGTCGCCGACGCCCTGGGGCTCGAAGCCGAGGAGGAGGCGCTGCGCCGCATACGGCTGGTGCTGCTCGAAGACGGAGCACCGCACAGCCTCGTGACGGCCTGGTTCCCGCTGCAGATCGCCGACGCCTCACCGCGGCTCGCGATGAAGGGACCCATCGCTGAGGGCACCACGCACTATGTGCGCCGCCAGACCGGCCGATCCCCGGCGGAGGGAGTCGACATCACCACAGTGCGCCTGGCCACGAATGAAGAAGCGCAGCTCCTGCAAGTAGGGCAACCGACGGCCGTGGCGGTCGTGCTGCACACGGCCTTCGACCAGGATCACAAGCCACTGGTGTGCGAAGAGGGCGTAACGGCGTCGGGCGTCTTCGAACAGATCGACAATTACCCCATGTAGCAAGCGAACTGATGCTCCAACTCCTTCCGACCCGCTTGACTGGACCGGTCCACCGGTCCAGTCTCTAGGCAGTGCTGCTCGGTCGTGCCAAGTGGTTCCAACCAGGCATGTCCGGCTTGCCGGCATGAACAACCCCGGCGACCGCTCGCAACGGCCCCGGGGCGTGGCCACCAACTGAGTGGAGTTGATGACAGTGGGCATTATCCACGCGTTCCTGCAATGGGTACTGGGCGTGTTCGCGCCCAGTACCGGCAGGCGCCGGGCGACTGCGCGCCCCATCCGACCGGTACCCGCCGACCAGCCCGAGGCGCCCCGCACTGCCTCCCCGGGG
>NZ_KQ948045.1:11031-77519 GCF_001513965.1 Streptomyces cellostaticus
CCCCGGCGGTGAGCGCACCACGCGGTCCAGGCTTCGCACATTCCGGGCCACCCCGGACCCCGAACGGGTCGCCGACTCCCTCGCATGGCCACCGTGCGGCTGCCCACGCTGCCACACCCGTACACCCCGCTGACCGAACCCCACAGACGGCTGCCCGCCCCAGTCCATGCTGGGGCGGCCCCGTGACAGATGGGCGGGGCCTTCCGATCCGTACGAGGGATATCCGGCTACGTCCCGGCGACCTCCCCTGCCCCTCCTCGAAGTCCACCTCCGTATTGCCGAATCCCGTGACTTGGAAGTCGTCCTACGGCACCATGAGCGTCGGGGGTGAGCGCGTGAGCGAGACGCCGGATGCGGTGCAGAGCGCCAGGCGGGCGTTATCCAAGAGTGAACGCGCGTTCGGTCCCGTCCATTCGCAGACCCTCGCCGCCCTCGCGCATCTCGCGCGTGAGCTCGCCGCCGAGGGCCGCGGCGACGAAGCCATCGGACAGTGGCAGAAGCTCCTCGACAGGTACCGCGGCGCCCTCGGCCCCAGGCACCCGGACACGCTGAGCGCGCTGGCCGAACTCGCGCAGGCCCTCGAAACGGCCGGCCGCCATGCGGAAGCCCTCGAGTGCTTACAACAGCTCCTCGTCGGCTACGCAGGCCATGTCGGTGCCGCTCCGCCCGGCACTCTCGAAGCCTTGCCCCGGCTCTGGCGCGCCGCCAGCCGTGCCCTGTTCGAGGCCGACCACGACGACGACACGCGGCAGTATCTGCGGCGACTGGCCGCCAGGTACCGAAGCACCTCCGATGCCGGGCAGCCCGACGCCGATCAGGACTCCTCCATCACGGATCCGGAAGTCCAAAGGCTCCTCCAGGCCATGACCGCCCACCTCGCCGCTCGTCGCGGTGTCGACGCCTACGGTGCGGCCCGCTTGCTCGTGGAAGAGTTGACCGCCCGCAGCAAGGGCCATTCCCCTGAGGCCGCCAGGAAGCCGAAGACGCCCTGCGCGGAAACCGATCCGTGGCTCGGGTCTCCTTCGGACGGAGACCTGCCGGTGCCGGACGCGGCCATCCATGAGTCGTCGCTCGACGATCTCTTCGCCGCTCATGCGGCCCAGGTCGCGGGGATCCTCGACGATGCCTCGGACGACCTCGAAGAGAGTGGTCCGAGCGCTCCGGGTCACCTCGGCGCGTGGAACCTGGATGAGGCCAAGCGCCTCGCCAAAGAGGCGCGTGAAGCCGTCGACTCCGATCTCATCGCACTGTTCCTGAGGCTGGGGCCGCCCCCGGAAGCCACAGGCAGAGCTGACTACGAACCGGCAAACAGTGGTGGTGGGGGGACCCAGCAGTGAACACGGACGACGCGGACAGCCTCTTGGCGGCCGAGGCACATCGGCTTGCCGCACAGTGGGCCGCTGTGCCGCCGGAGGTTCTCAAACCCGTTCTAGCCGCTGCCCAGGCCGAGCGGGCTCTGCGGTCGAAAGAGACCGTCCTCCGGCTTCGTCTGAACTACGAGCTGGAAAAAGAGCGCATCCAGGCCGAAAAGGCCGAAGGCGAGCGGCAGGCGCGCGCGGAACGCGAGGCGGCGGAGCGAGAAGCCGGCGCAGAGATAAAGGCGGCGGAGCGAGAAGCTCACGCAGAGATAAAGGCAGGGGAGCGGGAAGCCGCCGCACAGATAGAGCAGCTGCGCCATCGCCGGCACGTCGTGAACGTGACCGTCGGCGCGGTCATTTCCATCGCTCTGCTCGGCGCCGGCGTCGCCGTCGTCGGTTCAGCGCCTTGGCTCTCCGTCATCCTGTGCGGCCCGAGCCTGCTCGCACTCGCGAAGGTCTTCGTATTGCACCGCAGCGACCCCGAGGACATGAAGCTGCTGGCACGAGCTTCCGGCAGTGCCGGGAACGCCGCGGCTCAGGCATCGCCACCGCAGCAGCCTCCTGCTCCGTGATCAGTCATCGGTACGCGCGGCCGCCCGGTTGATCGCCGCCTCCACCGCCGCCACCCGGTCGGCGAGCAGCCCGAGCGCCGCCACCGCCCGCGTCAGAGGATCGTCCTCGGGGCCGCCCAGGCTGCGGGTGCGGACGTGGGCCGTCTTCAGCTCGGTCCAGCGGGCGGACTGTTCGGGGGTGAGGGTGCCGCGCAGCTCGGCCAGCTTCAGCAGGTTGGCCTCGGCGCCGGTGGTGAGGGTCTGGGCCTCGGCCGTGTAGTGGTCGGTGACCACGGCCTCGCGCTCGGCGGAGTTCATGACCGGGCGCAGGCGCTGGGCCATGCGGTTCATGTCCCGGTAGGAGCCCTGGAGGCGGAACGGCGGCTCGGTGCGGGCCGCTTCCGACTGGGCGGCGGAGGCGATGTAGGACGCGTTGACCCGCAGCACCGTCGCACGGACCGCCAGCAGATGGCGTAGCACCGCGAGGACACGGTCCAGCTCGGCGGGCGCCAAGGGGTGGGTAAGGCGGTCGGCGCGGGCCGTGGGGTCCGCGGCGGCCAGCCGGACCAGCAGGTCCAGGTCCGCGCGGTCGCGGGCGGCGAGCGGGGCCAGGACCGGGTTGGCGGTGAGCGCGTTCTCGATGAAGCTGAGCGCGAAGACGTCCTCCTTGCCGGTGAGGACGTCGCCGAGGTTCCAGACGTCCGCCCGGTTGGCGAGCATGTCGGGGACGCGGAAGCGGTCGCCGGACTCGGTGTAGGGGTTGCCGGTCATACAGACCGCGAAGCGTTTCCCGCGCAGGTCGTAGGTGCGCGGCTCGCCGTCCCACACGCCGTCGACGCGGCGGGTGGCGTCGCACAGCGGGATGAACTTCTGCAGCAGCTCCGGCGAGGTGTGCTGGATGTCGTCCAGGTGGAGGAGCGTGTTGTTGCCGGCCGCCAGCGCGAAGTTGATCTTCTCGATCTCGCGGCGGGCCGTGGCGTTCGGGGCGTCGGCCGGGTCGAGCGAGGTGACGGTGTGGCCGAGCGCCGGGCCGCTGACCTTGACCAGCATCAGGCCGAGACGGTCGGCGACGTACTCCATGAGGGTGGTTTTGCCGTAGCCCGGCGGGGAGACCAGCAGAAGCAGGCCGCCGGTGTCGGTGCGCTTCGACGCACCCGTGGTGCCGAGCTGCCGGGCCAGGCTGTCGCCGGCCAGGGGAAGGTACACCTCGTCCACGAGGCGGTTGCGGACGAAGGCGGACATCACCCGGGGGCGGTGGTCGTCCAGGCGGAGGCGGTCGCGTTCGGCCGCCACCAACGTCGTACGGCTGCGCTGGTAGGCGCGGAAGGCAGGGACCTCCAGCTGCGCGAATCGCGCCGTCCTGGCCAGGAACTCGTCCAGGCGCAGGGGCAACCGGCCGCCCTCCACGCGCGCGTGGGCGCCCAGCAGGCCCTCGGCCGTCGCGGTCAGCGGGGCGTCCCCGTCGTAGCGGGGCAGGCCGGGGCAGAGTTCGGCGGCGACCGCCTCGGCCAGCTCGCCGGGGCCGGTCTCCGCGCCGGAGGCGGTGGCGTACGACGACAGCCACGCCTCGGCCACCTGGCGCCGCGCGGCCAGGTCGGCCAGCGCCTCCAGATCCGAGGCGTACTCCGAACTCCCCACCGAGTGACGGAACTTCTCCAGCAGCGTCCGCGCGCCGGCGCCGAGGACGAAGGCCTCCCCGCTCGTCAGCTCGTCGAAGAGATACGCGGCGGCCGGGCGGGAATCGGCCTCCGGAGCCCACGCCGCCAGAGCCCCGGCCAGCTCCCCCACCAGCTCGGCGATCCCCGGAACCGGCCCGAAGGTGTCCCGCGCGCGGGCCAGCGACACCGCGCGCCGGGTCCACGCGGTCCGCGCCTCGGCCGTGGTGCCGTGGGCCCAGAAGAGCTGGGCGGCGGCGCGCACCGCGGGCTCGTGGCGCAGGGTGCCGGCGCCGTCGTACAGCGGGAGCAGGGCGGTGAGGATCGCGGTGGCGTCGTGGTCGTGGACACCGCGCTCGTAGCCCTCGTCGAACGAGGCCTGCGCCGCCTCCCGTACCAGGGCGGGCAGGTCGGCGGCGGCGAGGGCGGCCGGGCCGTGCTCGGTCAGCAGGCGGGCGGCGAGGTGTTCGGCGCGGTAGACCTCGGGGGATTCGGAGGGGAGGTGGCGGTCCCAGAAGGGGCGGGTCCGCGCGAAGTCCGGGTCCGTCACCGGGCGGCGGTAGTCGGTGCCGGTGACCGCGAAGGCGAGGCCCTCGCCGTGCGGGACCAGGGTGAGGTCGAGCGGCTGGGTGTTGACGGCGAAGCGGTGGCCGCCGAGCAGCAGGGTGCGGCCGTCGTCGGCGTACAGGTCGGTGCGGTCGCGCAGGGCGCGGGCGGCCTCCTGGCGGGCGGCCTTGAGGCGGCCGTCGAGCTCCTCGGCGCGCACGCTGTCGCCGAGGGCGCGCAGCTCGTCGGCGGTGCGGCGGACCTTGGCGACCATCGGGTCGGAGGCGAAGTAGGTGGTGACCGCGTCGGTGTCGGTCAGGGTGGCCGCGCGGCGGGCGACCGTCTCCAGCACCCGGGCGGCGGAGACGGCGAGTTGCTCGGCGCGGCGGGCGCGGGCGTCGGCGAGGGACTGCTTGCGGGCGGCGAAGGCCTCGTAGATCTCGGTGCGCCGGTCGGCGAGTTCGCCGAGGAAGTCGTCGAACTCGGCGAACCGGGCGTCCAGGTCCTCCACTCGGGCGAGGACGGCGGCCAGTTGGTCGTCGCAGGCCTCGGGGGTGCCGGACTGGGCGAGCGCGGCGGTGACCGCCTGGGCCAGCAGGGCGGTCTCGGCGGCGAACTCGGCCCGGCCCTCGCGGTCGAGGAGGCTGCGGCGGCGGGCGTCGAGGGTGGCGCGGGCCCGGTTGACGCCGCCGAGCACCTCGGCGATCCGCTCCAGGATGGCGGTGCGGACGGTGGCGTCGGCGATGTCGAGGCCGGTGACGACCTCGGTGACCGTGCGCAGCCCGTCGGCGAGGTCGTCCAGCCGGGCGGCGACGGGCGCGGCCGCGGCGACGGTCTCGGCCGAGCCCGCCTGCTCCACGAGCTGTTCGACGTCCGCGTGGTGGGCCGCGAAGGCGTCCTCGCGGGCCAGGAAGGACACCGCGCGCCGTCCGAAGGCCGCGAGATCGGCCTCGGCCCCGGCGGCCAGCTCGTCCACCCGGGCGGTGTCCGCGTACCGCAGCTCCTTCAGGGTGAGCAGGTGGCCGTGCGCGTGGCGGAGTTCGGTGAGGCCCCGGACCCAGGCAGCGGCGTCCCGCGGGGCCTCGCCGCGCAGCCGGCGGACCACGGCGGCGATGCGTTCCGCGGCCTCGTCCAGGGCCTCGGCGGCCTGCCGGGACAGGGCGCGCACGGTCTCGAACTCGCCCAGCACCTGCTCGGCGGTCTCCCGCACGGCGTCCAACGGGGCGCCCAGCCCACCGAGTTCGGGATCGCGCAGCCAGTGGTGCGTGTCCGCGGCGCGTACGCAGGCGGCGGCCAGCGCCCGGTAGCCCTCCCCCGTCCCGATGCCCTCGGCGACGAGCCGGGCGACGGACAGGCAGTCGGCCAGCCCGCGCACGAGGTCCGCGTTGCCGACCCGGGCCAGCGCGCCGGTCCCGGTGCGCAGGGCGGCCGCGTGTGTGTCGGAGACGTACGGCGAGGTCCACCACTGGAGGGGGTGCGCATGCGCGGGCTCGTCGCCCTCGGCGCGCAGCACGGCCAGGGCGCCGTCCTCGAACAGGGCCCAGCCCCGGCAGGACAGCGGGGTGGCGACCTCCTTGCGCAGGGTGTTGTACGACATCAGGAGCGTGCGGCCCCGCGTGCGCGAGCGGAACGCGTAGAGCACGTCCTCCCCGTTGGGCGAGCGCACCTCCTGCTCGAACTCCAGCCCGTCCGCGTCGAGTTCGTACGTCTTGTGCGCGCCCGAGGCCAGGCAGTACCCGCCCGGGAACACGATGCCCTGGTCCTCGGGCAGCCGGCGGCAGGCCTGCCCGATGCCGTCGAGCCGGACCACCGACCGGGTCAGCGTGTCGACCACCAGGTAGCGGTCGGTGTCCTCCTTGTAGGGCCGTACCCGCAGCAGGACCAGCGCCCCCACGCGCGCGTGGGCGACGGCGGCGTCGGCGAGTGACTGGAGCGGCTCCTCGACCGGCTCGGCGTACAGTTCCTCGCCCTCCGGGCCGCGCACGGTGAGCCGCCCGCCGACGGTGGCCACGCCCGCCCCGCCCGGCACCGACACGTACGGATCCCGGCCGAGGACGTGGTCCTCGCGGGTGGTCTCGGTCCAGGTGAAGTCGTGCGCGGGCGGGAACACGTCGTCGCGGTCGCCGCGCGCGTCCAGGAACCGGGGCCCGCCGCCTGCGGCCGGAGTCCAGCGCAGCGCGCGGACGTCGTCGGCCTTCTCGCCGGTGCGGAACACCGCCAGCAGCCGGCCGTCGACGCGGCGCAGCCGCAGCAGCCGGGCCTGCCGGTAGTAGCGGTGCAGGGCCGTGAACTCCCGGACGAACGCCGGGTCGTCGAGCAGTCCGGGTACGGCGTCCTCGGGCAGCCGGTTCAGGTCCCGGTCGTACAGCCCGAGGACGTCGGAGACAGCCGTTTCCTCGCCCGCCCGGCCGGTGCTGCCGAACAGCAGCACGTCCCCGACGGCGACGACGTCGCACGGCACGCACGCGTGCCCGGTGCGCAGCTGTGCGGTGGCCCCGAGGGCGAGCCCGGTGGAGCCGAACTCCTCGGCGCGGCGCGCGTTGAGGGTCTCGGCCCGCCGGGCCAGCTCGGCCGCCTGGGCGGTCAGCCGGTCGCGCAGCACCTCGTAGGTGCCGGCGTCGACGGTGTCGTACGAGCCCGTCTCCGGGGCGGTGGACATGGAGCGTGCTTCCCTTCAAGGACGTCCAGTACTACAAGGAAACGGGAGGTGGCCGGGGAGCCGACCCCCGTGCGGCGGCCCGGCCACGGGCGTCAGGCCCGGGGGGTGCCGTTCAGCGCGGCGACCGGGGTGTCCGCCAGGCCCAGCTCGCCGGCCCGGTCGAGGAGTTGCCGGAACCGGGAGGCCTCCGGGCCGCCGGAGTTCATCAGCTTCATCAGCAGCGCCGACACCGTCAGGTTCTGCACGTCGGCCGTGCCGAGCGAGCCGAGGATCCGGCTCAGGTCGTCGGTGAAGCTGCCCGAGCCGTCCAGCCAGGGCTTCGCCAGCGCCTGCGCCGTACGGGAGTTGTCCATGAAGCCGTCGACGCCCTTGCCGAACGAGACCGCCGACACCAGCCGGTCGAAGAAGACGGACTCGCCGCCGACGATGTCGATGTCGGCGTTCTCCAGGCCGGTCGCGAGGACCGTGGCCTGCGCCTCGGCGACCTGCCGCTGCGTCTCCAGGCCGGCCAGCCGGATCTCCTTCTCCGCCTGCAGCCGCAGCCGGTACTCCTCGTGCCCCCGGGACGCCTCGTCCAGGGCGGCCATCGCGGCGGCCTTCTCGGTCAGGCCCGCCGCCTCGGCCTTCAGCTTCTCCCCGATGCCGGTGGCCTCGGCGAGGGCCTTCGCCCGGGCACCCTCGGCCTCCGCGAGCGCCTTCGCCTGGGCGCCCTCCGCCTCGGCCTTCAGCCGGGACTGGGTGGCCTGTGCCGCAGCCTGGGCGCCTTCCGCCTCGGCCAGCGCCTTCGCCCGGGCACCCTCGGCCTCCGCCCGCAGCCTCGCCTCCGCGGCCTGCGCCTCGGCCCGGCCGGACTTCTCGATGACCTCGGCCTCCTTGTCGCGGACCTGCACGGCGGCAAGACCCTCGGCGGCGGCCTCGGCCTGGGTGCCCTCGGCGAGCCGCAGCTTGGCCCGGGCGTCCAGGTCGGCGGTCTTCAACCGGGCCTCGGCGAGGGTGAGTTCCTCGGCGGCGCGGTGGGTGGCGGCCTGCTCGGCGGCCTCGGCGGCCTTGATGTCCTTGACCAGCTTCTCCTGCGCCTCGGCCTCGGCGGCGATGACGAGGGCCTGCCGCTCCCGCTCGGCCTCCTCGACCAGGCGCAGCTTCTTGATGGACTCCTCCTGCTCGGCGACCGTACGGTCCACCGCGACCCGCTCCCGGACGACCTCGGCGATCTCCCGCTTCTCCGCCTCGACTTCCTTCTCGGCAGCGATCTTCGTCAGCTGGGTCTCCCGCTCCCGGGCGATGACCTCCAGCATGCGGTCCTTCTCGACGCGTTCGTTCTCGACGGCGATGACCCGCTCGCGGTTCTTGGCGGCGACGGCGATCTCACGGGCCTGGTTCTCGCGCTGGACGCCGAGCTGCTCCTCGGTGCGCAGGAAGGCGCCCTGCGCACGCAGCCGCTCCTCCTCCACCACGCGCGCGGTCTCGGCCTCCTCACGGGCCCGGGACGTCTCGATCTCCCGCTTCTGCTTGATCTCGGCATCGGCCTGCCGGCGCTCCAGCTCCAGGATGGCCTCCCGGGCGTCGACGTCCTGCCGGGTGATCTCCTTCTGCTCGTTGCGCTGCGCCTCGTTGGTGCGCACGTGCTCGATCGCCGTCAGCTCGGTGATCTTGCGGATGCCCTGGGCGTCGAGGACGTTGGCCGGGTCGAGCTGGGAGAGCGGCGTCTGCTCCAGGTAGTCGATCGCCGCGTCCTCCAGGTGATAACCGTTGAGGTCGACGCCGATCAACTCGATGATGTGGTAACGGAGTTCCTCACGCTTGGTGTACAGGTCGGTGAAGTCCATCTGCTTACCGACGGTCTTCAGCGCCTCGGAGAACTTCGCGTGGAACAGCTCCTGGAGCGTGTCCTGGTGGCTGGCGCGGTCGGTGCCGACGGACTGGGCGACCTTGATGACGTCCTGGACGGTCTTGTTGACCTTCACGAAGAACAGGATCCGGATGTCGGCACGGATGTTGTCCCGGCAGATCAGCCCGTCCCGGCCGGAGCGGCTGATCTCGATCGTCTTCACCGAGATGTCCATGATCTCGGCCTTGTGCAGCACCGGCAGCACGACCTGCCCGGTGAACGTCACGTCGACCTTGCGCGTCCGGGACACGATCAGCGCCCTGCCCTGGTCCACCTTGCGGTACAGGCGGGAGAACGCGAACAGGGCGAGCAGAACGACGACGAGACAGACGGCGACGAGCACGCCGAGCGCTTCCATGGTGTACGTCCTTGTGCGTCAGACGATGAAAACGGAAGAGCTCCCCCCGGTTCCGGTGCAGGACGCCTGCCGGTGCCCGGCACCGGAACCATCCGTAGTGCTCCCCTTGCCCGATGGTGCACCCGGGGCGCACCCCCGCGCATTGCCGGTCCCCGGCAGCGTTCACTATGTACTTGATGCCGGACGGGCGCTAAGAAAGCGTCACCGGCGCGTCAATATCACGGGGGAACGGGGACGGCGTGACCGAGCAGGCGATACCCGAGCACTATCTGGACGGCTATGCCGGCACCCTGGCCGAGGTCGCGGCCACCGGCCGCCGGCTGACCCGGGAGGAGCTGGCCGCCCGCCGCTCGCTCGGCGAACAGGCCGCCGACGCCGGTCACGGGCTGCGCGCCCTGGTCGTCGCCCACCTGGCCGCCGCCCGCGCCGCCTGGCCCGGCGCGCCCGGCTCGGCCGACAGCACCCTGGCCGCCGTGCAGCAGGCGATCGACGCCTTCGCCGAGGGCTACGAACGCGCCCAGCGGCTCGCCGTGCGCCGGGAGGAGGCCGCCCGCCGGGAGTTCATCGACGACCTGCTCTACGGCCGCAGCGACCTGGGCCGACTCGCCGAGCGCGCCGAGCGCTTCGGCCTCAGGCTGTCCCGGGCGCACGCGGTCGCCGTCTCTGAGGGCCCGGCCGCCTACGCCGAGGACGACCCGGTGACCCGGCAGGTGGAACGGGCGGTCATGGCCCGCTTCGACGCCCGCAGCATCCTGCTCACCACCAAGAACGGCCGCCTGCTGTGCATCGCGCCCGGCGACGAGGACGAGGTCCTCACCTACTTCGCCAAGCAGGCGCACGCGGCCACCGACGGCGGCCGGATCGCCGTCGGCCGCCCGCGGCCCGGCCCCGGCGGGGTCGTGCAGTCGTACGAAGAAGCCCTCACCACCCTGGAGATGGCCGGCCGGCTCGACCTGGACGAACCGCTCCTGCGCGCCGCCGACCTCCTCGTCTACCCGGTCCTCACCCGGGACCGGCAGGCGATGGCCGACCTGGTCACCCACACCCTCGGCCCGCTCACCGCGGCCCGCGGCGGGGCCAAGCCCCTGCTGGAGACCCTGACCACATACTTCGACTCCGGCTGCGTGGCCACCGAGGCCGCCCGCCGCCTCTCCCTCAGCGTGCGCGCACTCACCTACCGCCTGGAGCGCATCCACAAACTGACCGGCGCCGACCCGACCGACCCGGCACACCGCTACATGCTCCAGACGGCGGTGATCGGCGCCCGCTTGCTGGACTGGCCTGCCAAGGCACTGTGACGGGGTCTACGGCCTCTACGGCCAAGGGCGCTCCGACACGACCCTGCTGGACTGACCCGCCAAGCCCCTTGAGGACTCCTTACGGAGCGGTGACGTACCGCCCGTCGTACCCCGTCGCGGGCGGGCCGCGGGCCTAGCGTGGCCGTATGCGCGTACTGGTCACCGGCGGTGCCGGATTCATCGGGTCCCATGTCGTGGACGCCCTGCGGGAGCGCGGGCACGAGGCGGTCGTGTACGACGTCCGGGACAGGCCCGGAGCCGACGTGCGCAACCCGACGGCGGTCGCCTGCGCCCTGGCCGGCGTGGACGCGGTCTGCCACCAGGCGGCCATGGTGGGCCTCGGCAACGGTGTCGCGGACGCGGCCGAGTACGTCTCGCGCAACGACCTGGGCACCGCCGTCCTGCTCGCCGCGATGGCCGAGGCGGGCGTACGGCGGCTGGTGCTGGCCGGGTCGATGGTGGTGTACGGGGAGGGCCGCTACGAGTGCCCCGCGCACGGTGTCGTACGGCCCGGCCCGCGCGCCGTGACGGACCTGGAGGCGGGCCGCTTCGAGCCGAACTGCCCGGTGTGCGGGGCCGAGTTGTCCCCCGGCCTGGTGGGCGAGGACGCCCCGGCCGACCCGCGCAATGTGTACGCCGCCACCAAGCTGGCCCAGGAACACCTCTCGGCCGCCTGGGCCCGCTCGACGGACGGCACGGCGATCTCCCTGCGCTACCACAATGTCTACGGCCCCCGGATGCCCCGCGACACTCCATACGCCGGGGTCGCCTCCTTCTTCCGCTCGGCCCTGGAACGCGGCGAGGCCCCGCGCGTGTTCGAGGACGGCCGGCAGCGGCGGGACTTCGTGCACGTACGGGACGTGGCCGCCGCCAACGTCACCGCGCTGGAGGCCGGGTCACGCCCCGGCACCCTCACGGCGTACAACACCGGCAGCGGCGAGCCGCACACGGTCGGCGACCTGGCCCGCGCCCTGTCCGCCGCCTACGGCGGCCCCGAGCCGCTGATCACCGGCGAGTACCGGCTGGGCGACGTCCGGCACATCACGGCGGACTCCTCCCGGCTGCGGACGGAACTGGGCTGGAAGCCGGAGGTGGACTTCACGCAGGGGATGCGGGAGTTCATGCGGACGCACTAAGTGTCCCGGCCTGCGTGAAGTCGTTGATCTTGACGTTCCTCCGCGTGCACCAGTCGAAAGGACCGCCATGTCGCGACGGACCCTCAAGCCGACCCGCGCCCAGATCGCAGCGCTGCTCACCGCACCGCTGCTCGGCCTGGGCCTCCTCGCCCCCTCCGCTTCCGCCGACACACCGCCCGGCCAGCAGACCGACACCACCCTCATCGGCAAGATCTGCCAGGCCACCTCCGAAGACACCGAGGACGGCGGCTCGGGCCTGTCCTGCGACAGGGACATCGCACCGCTCCTGTCGCGTTTCGTCGACCCCGGGCTCAGGATGACCTGTGTGAGCCAGCCCCAGGGCTCCGAATACTGCCGCCCGGCCAAGTAACCCTGCTCACGCCCCCGCCGCCGGCAAGGTCACCTCGAAGCGGCAGCCGCCCGGGATGTTGCGTACGGTCGCCCGGCCCTGGTGGGCCTCGACGATCCCCCGGACGATCGCCAGGCCGAGCCCCGCACCCGCCGGCGGCGTGCGCGCGTCGGTGCCCCGCCAGCCGGTGTCGAAGACACGGGGCAGGTCCTCCTCGGGGATGCCGCCGCAGCCGTCCGTCACCGACAGCACCACGCCCTCGGGCGCGCGCTCGGCGGCGACCGCCACCGTGCCGTCGGCGGGGGTCCGGCGGATGGCGTTGACCAGCAGGTTGGCCAGCACCCGGCTCATCTCCTTGCCGTCGACCTCCACCGGCAGCGGCTCCACCCCGTCCCCCACCAGCCGCACGCCGTTCTCACGGGCGAGCGGGCCGACGCCCGCGAGGGCGTCGCCGACCAGGTCGTAGAGGGAGATGCGGGCCGGGCTGAGCGGGAGCGTCCCGGCATGGATGCGGGAGAGTTCGAAGAGGTCGCCGACCATGTCGTTGAGGCGTTCCACCTCGGTGCGGATCTGCTTGAGGTAGCGGTCGGGGTCGGCGGCGACACCGTCCTCCAGGGCCTCCGACATCGCGCGGAGCCCGGCGAGCGGGGTACGCAGGTCGTGCGAGATCCAGGCGACGAGTTCCCGCCGGGACGTCTCCAGGGCCCGCTCCCGCTCACGGGAGGCCGCGAGTCTGGCGCTGGTGGCGGCCAGTTCCCGGCTCACCGCGTCCAGTTCGGCGGTGGCCGGGGCGGCGGGCGCGGCGAAGGCGCCGCCGTCGCCGAAGTGGCGTGCGGCGTCGGCGAGTTCACGGCTGCGGGCGACGACCCAGCGGCCCAGCAGCAGGGCAGTTGCCAGGGAGACGACGGCCGCCATGGCGACGACGGTGGTGACGACCCTCAGGTCGTGGGAGGACAGGAACATCGCCTGGGCCACGGCCATGGTTCCGGCGAGCATGGCGACGACGCCGACGGCGGCCACCACGGCGATGGAGGTGATGAGCGAGCGGCGGCGGATCAGACGCAGCAGGGCGGCTCCGGCGAGGCCGGTGGCGGCGGCGCCGAGGAAGGCGTAGAGGGCGATGAGAAGGGTGTCGCGCACGTCAGTCGCCCTCCGTTCCGGTGTCGGTTCCCGTGGGGTCGAAGCGGTAGCCGACGCCCCACACCGTCTGGATGAGCCGGGGGCGGGCGGGGTCGTCCTCGACCTTGCCGCGCAGGCGGCGGACGTGGACGGTGACGGTCGACAGGTCGCCGAAGTCCCAGCCCCACACCTCCCGCATCAGCTCCTCCCGGCCGAACGCCCGGCCCGGGTGCCGCAGGAAGAAGGCGAGCAGGTCGAACTCGCGGAGGGTGAGGGCGAGGTCGGTGCCGTTCTTGGTGGCGCGGCGGGCACCCGGATCGACCGTCAGGCCGGCCGCGCCGAGCGGGCCGCGCGGGACGGCCGGCCGGGCGCGGCGCAGCACCGACTCCACCCGCAGCACCAGCTCGCGCGGGCTGAACGGCTTGGTGACGTAGTCGTCGGCACCCACCTCCAGGCCGAGGATGCGGTCGTCCTCGTCGCCGCGCGCGGTGAGCATGACCACCGGCACCGGACCGTGCTCGCGCAGCCGCCGGCACACCTCCAGGCCGTCCATGCCGGGCAGCATCAGGTCCAGCACCACCAGGTCGGGGCGGTGTGCGGCGGCCCGGACGAGGGCGGCCGGGCCGTCGGCGGCCCGGTCCACGGCGTATCCGGCGCGGTCCAGGTATCCCGCGACGACCTCGGCGACGGTCGGGTCGTCGTCCACGACGAGGATCCGGCCCCGGGCGTCCGCCTGCGGCGCGGCGGGCGGTGATGCGTACGGCTGCTGCATGTCTTCCACCTTGGCACCGCGCCACCACGAAGGCTCGGCCAGGGCTCCGACGTCCGCGTTTCGTAAGGAGCCGATGCCTGCTTTGTCCCGATTCGGCTTCGTAGGGTGAACGCCGTGACGACCACCTCCGCCTCCTTCTCGCACTCCTCCGACGTGGATGTCGTACTGCCCTGCCTGAACGAGGCCGAGGCCCTGCCCTGGGTACTCGCCCGTATCCCGGCCGGCTGGCGCGCCCTCGTCGTCGACAACGGCTCCACCGACGGCTCCGCCGACCTCGCCCGCGCCCTCGGCGCGACGGTGGTGCGCGAGGAGCGGCGGGGCTTCGGCGCCGCCTGCCACGCCGGACTGCTGGCCGCCACCGCCGAGGTGGTGTGCTTCTGCGACTGCGACGCCTCCCTCGACCCCGCGCAGCTGGTTCCGTTCGTCCGCGAGCTCCGGGCCGGCGAGGCCGACCTGGTGCTGGGCCGGCGCCGCCCGCAGACCTGGGGGGCGTGGCCGGCCCACGCCCGCGCCGGCAACCTCGCGCTCGCCCGCCTCCTGCGCCGCCGCACCGGGCTGCGCCTGCACGATCTCGGCCCCCTGCGCGCCGCCCGCCGCACCCCCCTGCTCGCCCTCGGCCTCACGGACCGGCGCAGCGGCTACCCGTTGCAGATGGTGGTGCGCGCCGCCGACGCGGGCTGGCGCATCACCGAGCACGACGTCCCGTACCTGCCCCGCACGGGCACCTCGAAGGTCACCGGCACCTGGCGTGGCACGTGGCAGGCGGTACGGGACATGTCCCATGTGCTGAACGAGCCTCCCGTCGTCCGCTCCTAGCTGCGGGCAGTCGTGCCGCCCGGCGGGGCGCGGGCAAGCGAGACCCGCCCCGCCCCGCCCCAACTCCGGTCGCCAGGCAAGAAAGGCCCACATGACCACCCTCCTCGTCATCGCCAAGGAGCCAAGGCCCGGGCGGGTCAAGACCCGGCTCACTCCGCCCTTCACGCCCGAGCAGGCCGCCGCCCTCGCCGAGGCCGCGCTGGCCGACACCCTGCGCGCGGTGGCCGAGACCCCGGCCACCCGCCGGGTGCTCGTGCTCGACGGCCGGCCAGGCCCCTGGCTGCCGCCCGGCTTCGACGTCGTACCGCAGTGCGCGGGCGGCCTGGACGCCCGGCTCGCCGACGCCTTCGCCCGCTGCTGCGGCCCGGCCCTGCTGATCGGCATGGACACCCCGCAGGTCACCCCGGACCTGCTCACCGTGGACTTCGCGGACTGCGACGCCTACTTCGGCCCGGCCGAGGACGGCGGCTTCTGGGCGCTGGGCCTGGCCCGGCCCGAGCCCGCGCTGCTGCGGGGCGTGCCCATGTCTACGCCGGTGACCGGGGCCGTGCAGCGGGAGCGGCTGGTCGCCGCCGGGCTGCGGGTGCGGGACCTGCCCCGGCTGCGGGACGTGGACACCGTCGCCGACGCCCGCGCCGTAGCCGCCCTCGCCCCGCACGGCGCCTTCGCCGCACGGCTGGCCGACTGTACGGCCGCCCGATGAGCGCCCCGGCCGCCTGGGCCGTCTCCGATCCGTACGCGGACGCGCTCCGCACCGGCCGCGGCCCGCTGTTCCTGCGCCGCACCGACGGCTGGCTGCTGCCGCTGGAGGTGGAGCGCTGGTGCGCCGACGCGGACGCCGCGGACAGGGCGGTGCTGGACCGCTGCGAGGGCGCGGTCCTGGACGTCGGATGCGGTCCGGGCCGGCTGGTGGCGGAACTCGCCGCCCGGGGCCGTACCGCCCTCGGTGTCGACGTCAGCGAGGCCGCCGTCACCCGCACCCTCACCGTCGGCGGTCAGGCGCTGCGCCGCTCGGTCTTCGATCCGCTGCCCGGTGAGGGCCGCTGGGGCACCGTCCTGCTCATGGACGGCAATATCGGCATCGGCGGCGACCCCGGCACCCTGCTCCACCGGATGCATCAACTCCTTCGCCCCGGTGGGCTGTTGATTGCCGAGACCGAACGTCCGGATGTGGACGAGCGCACCGAAGTGCAGGTCGTCACCCCCGGACGAGAGGCCGTCGGCGACCCGTTCCCGTGGGCCCGGATCGGCACCCCCGCCCTGCTCCGGCTCGCGGACCGGGCCGGATGGCTGACGGCCGCTCAGTGGACGGCCGGCGAGCGCCGTTTCGCCGCCCTGCGCCCCCGCACCGCCAGCAGCAGCGCCGAGCCGCCGAAGAGCACGGCGGTGATCAGCAGCCAGCGGGCGAGGAAGACGTCCGCGGACTGACCGGTGGCCAAGCGGTAGCGCCGGTCCGCCAGATCGAAGACCAGCGGGAACCACACGAGCAGCAGCAGCCCCGACAGCACGGCCGGCACCCGCACATACGGCACCCACGCGCGCCGGTGGGCCGCGTCGAGCCCGCCCACGACCGCCCGGTCCGCCGCCGCGTACAGCGGCAGCAGGACGAGGTCGTGCAGCAGGGCGGCCCCCACGATCCACAGCGCCACCCCGAGCCAGTCACCGGAGAGCAGCCGTACCCCGGCGTACCCGGCGAGCGCGAACGAACAGACGAACAGCAGCAGCTGGAACGGGCTGCCGACCGGAAGACGGGGCCGCATCACAGATCTCCGAAGGTCAGCCGGGCCACCCACTTGGTGTTGAGCACACCGGGCGCTGCGGGCACGATGATCCGCGCCGGGTAGCCGTGGTCGGGGGACAGGGGCTCGCCGTTGACGTACAGGGCGAGCAGGGAGCGCGGGTCGGCCACCTGGTTGGACCGCAGGGCCGCGCGGCGGAAGGCGCCGTGCCGCTGGAGGGACTCCACGAACACGTCCGGCGGGTCGCCGTCGTACCCGACGAGCGCCGCGAGGTCGCGCAGCCGCACCCCGCGCCACCACTGGTCGGCGGTCGACCAGCCCTCCACGCAGGCGATCGGCAACGACGAGCTGTACAGGGGGAGTCGGAGCAGCTGGGCGCGGCTGAGGCGCACGGTCCCGGTGCGCCCGGTGACGACGAGGCGCCACGCCTCCTCCCCCGTCTCCGCAGCGGCGATCCCGGCGTACGCGGCCGTCTTGTTGATCTGGAAGCCGTTCGGGCCGCCGCCGGGATCCTTCCCGCCGTGCGGTGCGAGCAGGGCCGTACGCCGGAAGGGTCCGCCCAGGCTCTGCCCGACCGTGGTCAGGAACAGCAGCAGCGAGCCGCCGCCGACCAGCCACAGCGCGCCGCGCCGGGAGACCGTGGGCGGGCCGGGGTCCGGCGCGACCAGGTCGTCGCCCTCCTCGCGCAGCCGCCGCCGTACGGTCCGCACCGCCGCCGGTGTCTTCAGCACGGCATGGGCCACGAACGCGGCGAAGAACACCCAGGCGCCGTAGAAGTGCAGCGGGTAGAAGGAGCCCGGGAAGACGTAGTCCAGCTGGACGTTGAGCACCCCGGTCGTGAACTCGAACAGCCCGCCGCCGACCAGCAGGAGCAGCGAGATCCGCTCCAGCGCGTGCGCGAGGGAGCGGGCCGGCGGCAGCGTGAACAGCCTCGGCACCACCGACCACAGCTTGGCCAGCAGCACCGGGATCAGGGTGATGCCGAGGGTGACGTGGACGCCCTGGGTGAAGCGGTACAGCCACACCGGGCCGGTCGGCCACGCGAAGAGGTAGAAGCCGAGGATCCCCTTGTCCGGGGTCGTGTCGTTCACCCGGGACAAGTCCGGGTTGTAGGCCGCGTACGACACCAGGCCGGTCAGGAACAGCACGGTGATGCCGGCCAGCAGCACGAGGCCGAGCACCGAGGTGAACCAGGGGCCGCGCAGGGGGCTGCGCCAGAAACCGGGGGAGGTGGGAAGCCGGGGATGGTCGCGCATGCCCCGACCGTAAGCCGCGAAACGCCCCGGAAAGCGTGCGCAACCCATGACGAAACGCTGACGTCCGGCCCGTACGAAGGCCCCCGCAGGGCCGTGCGGCCTAGCGTGCCAGTGTGATCCGCTCCCGCCCCTGCGCCCCACGCTCCTCCCACGACACGCGCCGCGACCTGTACGCCGCCGCGGCCGCCACCCTGCTCGTGACGGCGGCCGTACTGATCGGCCGCCACATCCAGTTCACCCGCCACACCCTCTTCGTGCACTGGCCGCCCGTGTTCGCCGAGTGGGACCCGCACGTGGGTCCCGGCACCCCGGCCGCCGTCCTGCTCGCGGCGGCCACGGTGGCGTACGGGCCGCCGCTGGCCGCCCGCCTGCCCTGGCGCGCCCTGCTCCCCGCCTCCTGGGCGGCATCGACGGCCTGGATCCTCTCCCTCGCCCTGGTCGACGGCTGGCACCAGGGCATCGCGGTCCGCCTCACCACCCGCGAGGAGTACCTCCGGGTCATCGGCCGCTTCCACGACATCCCGGCCACTCTGCGCGACTTCACCCACCACATCGTCAGCGGCACGCCCAGCCCGTGGCCGGCCCATGTCGCCGGGCACCCGCCGGGCGCCACGCTCACCTTCGTCCTCCTCGACCGGATCGGGCTGCGGGGCGGCGGCTGGGCCGGGATGTGGTGCGTCATCCTCGGCGCGACGGCCTGCGTGGCGGTGCTGGTCGCCGTACGGGCCCTGACGGACGAGGCCCTGGCCCGCCGCGCGGCCCCGTTCCTGGTCCTGGCCCCGGCGGCGGTCTGGCTGGGCACGTCGGCCGACGCGTACTTCGCGGCGGTCGCCGCCTGGTCCCTGGCCCTGCTCGCCCTCGCGCTCACGCGCCGCTCGCTGCCCTGGGCGGCCGCCTCCGGACTGCTCCTCGGCCTGACGGGTTACCTGTCGTACGGCCTCACGCTCATCGCCCTGATCGGCGCGGCGGTGCTGCTCCTGGGCCGGGACGGGGTCCGTGCCCGCCCCGCGCTCCTCCTGGCCCTGCTCGCCGGACTCGCCGTCGTCCCCGTGGCGTTCACGCTCGCGGGGTTCAACTGGTGGACGGCGTACCACCTGCTGGTGACCCGCTACTACCAGGGCGTCGGCGGCACCCGCCCCTACGGCTACTGGGTGTGGGCCAACCTGGCCTGTACGGCCCTGATCACGGGCCCGGCGACGGCGGCGGGCCTGCACCGCACGGCCACCTCCCTCGCCCGCCGCCCCGACCCCGCCGGGGTCCGCCTGGCGGTCCTCGTCTCCGCCGCCCTCCTCGCTCTCCTGATCGCCGACCTGTCCGGGATGAGCAAGGCCGAGACCGAGCGAATCTGGCTGCCGTTCGCGATGTGGCTGCTCCCGGTGTGCGCGTACCTGCCCCGGCCACGGGCCTGGCTCAGCGCCCAGGCGGTCCTCGCCCTGCTGCTCAACCATCTGCTGCTGACCGGCTGGTGACATCCGAAATTACTTGCATTCTTGGAAAGTACTATCCATGATGACGGTGTACGGGCGCGGCACGACCGGCCGCCCCTCCCACACCGGAGGCACACACATGGACAGCACGGGGGCACCCATGGACGCACGGCGGGCGAAGGACGCGCTCACCGCCGCACAGGCAGCCCAGGCCGCGGCACGCGCGGCGACCGACCGACGGACCAGGCCGCGTGGTTACGCCGTCGGCCAGGCCCTGTGCTTCGCGGCCGGCTTCACCGCGATGGGCCTCGCCGACCGGAACCCGCAGTGGGGGGCGTGGCTGCTGACCGGCGGCCTGCTGAGCCTGGCCGCGTTCTTCGCCCTGGTCTGGATCGGCGCGCACCACGGCGGAGTGACGCGCTGGTTCGACCGCCGCGGCGGGGCCGGACGGCTCGCCTGGCGGACCTGGCTGCTCCCCTTGGCCCCCATCGCCGTGAGCATGCTGGCCGCGATCCCGTACGGCACGGCGGGCTGGCTGGTGGCCTTCGGCCTGGCAGGCGGTCTGGAGCATCTGCTGCGGACCACCGGGGCGGTCACGGCATGAGCGGCGCATCCCAGCCCCCCGCCCTGGACCGCGAACTCCACCACCCCACCCGCCTGGCGCTGGCCGCCTACCTCTCCGCCTGCGGCGAGGCGGAGTTCGCCGTCCTGCGGGACTACTGCCAGGTCTCCGACTCGACCATGAGCAAGACGCTCTCCGCCCTGGAGAAGACCGGCTACGTCACCATCCGCAAGGGCTACCTGGGCAAGCGCCCCCGCACCTGGGCCGCCCTGACCCTCACGGGCCGCCGGGCGGTGGCGGCCCACCTGGCGGCCCTGGAGGAGATCGCGTCGGCGGCCCGCACGGCGGGAGCGGAGGCCGGGGAGGGATAGCCGAGGGGGATCAGTACTCCTCCTCGTCGACCTCCTTCACCGGCCGGGTCCGGCCGGGCTCGGGCAGCTCGGCCATCTCGGCGCGCACGACCAGGACGTCGCCGATGAACAGGTCGTAGACCAGGATCCCGATGGTCCCGCCGATCAGCGGCCCGACGATCGGGATCCACCAATAGGCGCTGAACACGCCCGAGACGCTCCCCGGGAACGCCAGGCTCTGCCAGCCTGCCGAGTAGGTGAACAGCCGCGGCCCGAAGTCACGCGCCGGGTTGATGGCGTAGCCGGCGTTCGCGCCGTAGGACATGCCGATGGCGGCGACGGCGAAGCCCACGATCAGTGGCGCGAGGTTGGCCTTCACGGCCTGGTTGCGCAGATCCACGACGGCGGCGATCAGCATGAGCAGGAAGGCCGTACCGACGATCTGGTCGATCAGCGGGCCCCAGATGCCGCCGTGGAAGTACGCCGCCGGGAAGGTCGCGAAGATGGAGAACGTGGCGTTCGTGTGCCCGTTCACCTTCGGCCCCGGCACGGCGTGGTCGTAGGCGCTGATGGCGTCGTGGTAGACGAGGTAGACCAGCGCCGCCCCGACGAACGCCCCGGCCACCTGCGAGAACCAGAACGGCAGGACCTTGGCCCAGGCGAACCCGCGGCGCACGGCCATGGCGAGCGTCACCGCCGGATTCAGATGGGCACCGCTGACACCGCCTGCGACGTACACGCCGAAGACGACGGCGAACGCCCAGCCGAACGTGATCAGCAGCCAGTCGCCGGCCGCGAGGAAGATCGTCGTGGGAGTCGCCGCACGGCCCGAGCCGGGCAGTGCGGCGACCGCCATCGCGACCACGCCGCAGCCGAAGGAGATGAGGACGAAGGTCCCGAGGAACTCCGCCAGGCACTCGCCCAGCAGGCCGCCCCGGCTTCTGAGCCGGGAGGGCTTGATGAGCGCAGGTATTTCGACAGCCATTGAGGCCCCCTTGAAGAGAGCAAATGCGGCCAACATCACCATATTGGCCCACAAACGCTCTTCACGCAGGGCGACCCGATCTCCGGCGTGCCCGGTCAGCTGTCCAGGTCGTCGGCGTAGTGCCGGAACCCGTGCCGTTCCCGGTGCATGCCCCACAGCAGGTCCGCGAGCACGGCAGGATCCTTGCGCACGTGCCCGGGCGTGATGGCCCCCGGAATCACCAGCTGCGCGACATGGATCCCCTCGGGGGCGAGCCGGTCGTGCAGCAGATGCCCGTACGCACTCTCCGCGGCGAAGGCGATGGAGGTCCCGGCCCGCTCGGGATGGGGCACGGCGGCCGTCCCCCCGTTGACGAAGAAAATGGTCCCGCGCCCCAGCTTCCGCATCCCCGGCAACACCTGCTGCACCGCCGCGACCGGCCCGTACACCGAGAACTCGATCGGCCCGAACAGATCCCGGTGCCGGGTCTCCAGCACGGGCCGCATGAAGTCCCGGTGCGGAACCGGGCTGTACTGCAACACCTCGACGGTCCCGAGCGCGTCGGCGGCGGCGCCCAAGGCATCCACCAGCTCCTCCGGCCGGCGCACATCGGCGGGGAAACCGCGCGCGGTCACACGGTCGGCCGCAAGCTCGTCCACGAGCTCGTCCAGCCGCTGCCGGTCCCGGGCGACGAGGGCGACACCGAACCCCTCCCGCCCGAACCGCCGGGCAACGGCGGCCCCGAGTCCGGGCCCGGCACCGACGATGGCAATGGTGCTCATGGAGAAATCCTTGCCCCTACGGCAGCACACCACCACTCACACGGCACCCGCCGGCCCGGCCTCACCCCTGCCTGCCGCCCCCGACCGCCGCGAACCCGGCGCCCTGCGCCTGCCGGATCCGCTCCACCTGTACGGCGGTGACGGCCCGCACGGCGAACGCGCCGGCCACGGCGGCACCGACGACGGCGGCGTCGGACACGAGCAGCGGCCACACCTCGCTGTACGCCCGGGCGATGATCTCGTCGGTGGAGTCGCGGTAGACGATCCCCACCCCGCCGAGCATCCCGATCAGCCAGAGCCCCCACCACACGTTGACGGAGACGGGCAGCTTCCGCCCCGGCGCCGTGGTCCGGTACGCGTCGGCGACGATCCCCCGCGGAAACCACAGACTCGCCACGGGCACGATCCACCCGAGGAAGACCCAGATCCCGGCGTACTTCGGCACCTGCCCCGACAGCGCACGCGCGTTGTCCCGCACCCGCCACAGCCAGGCGAGAAAGAGCAGCGCACACAGAAAGGCGACGAGACCCCCGACGGACGTGACCAGGTGATACGAGTTCTCCAGCCCGTTGAGCGGCCGGTGCACCCCGTACCCCTGATCCGGCGGCCCCGAGTCAGGCTCCCCCGCCACGGCCAGCCTGATCTCCCACACACCCCGCACGACCCACGCCAGCCCCGCGAGCAGCAACGCCCCGGCGGTCAACCGCCCCGACAACCGGATGGGCTGCAGGGCGAGGGACTGAGCAGCAGGCTCGACCATCTGTTCGTTCACCGGCTCATCGTGGCGCACGCCGGTCCCCGGTTGCCAGGGACACGCCAGCAGGCCTCACGGCGTAAAGGATGTTGAACGTCTCCAGGAGAATAGGACCAGGCCCCGCCCCAGCCGCCGGCGAACCGGTAGTTGATCTGGTGGACTGAATCATCAGGTGTGACGCCGCGTCCGCAGGGACGGGCTCAGGCCATCCAGAAGAAGACCGCCGTCATGCGCTTCTCCTCCAGCTCCTGGCCGAAGTAGCCGGTCGCGCTGTGCACGAGGTTGGCGTTGTAGAGGAGGAGGCGGTTGTACTTGTGCGGGACGCGGACGTCCTCCTCGAAGGCGTTCGGGGCGACGAAACGGGTGCCGAGGGCCTCGACGAGGTTGTTGTGCGGGGCCTGGACGACGTTGCCGCCGAGCCGGCCGCCGGGCAGGGACTGCCGGTAGAAGCTGGTGCCGCAGTCCTTGGGGACGTCCGGGTTGAGGTACAGCACGGCCGCGTACCGGCACAGCGCGCGGGAGTCGGTGTGCGGGCGGGGCTCGCTCTCGCCCTCGCCGACCACCTGGACGCAGTTGTGGTTGAGGGTGCCGCCGCCGGGCGCCTGCTGCACCCACAGCTCCTTGGCCCCGGTCGCCTTCTTCACCAGCCGTTCGATACGGCCGAGTTCAGCGGGTTCCAGGCCGGGCATGGCACGCAGTCCGGGCCAGGTCTCCGAGGTGTACGGGTAGCCCTTCACCCAGTCGTCCTTGGCCAGACACCGCTCCCGTACGGCGTCGACGTCCGGCAGTACGTCGTCCAGGACCCAGTAGTCGCGGCCCTTGGTGGGCTTGCGGTAGGGCAGGACGGGGAGGGGGGCGGGAGCCGGGGTGCGGCCTGACCGCATTCCGGGGGGCGGCTGTGGGGGCATGCGGCGAATCTAGGCCTGCGTTTCCTCTTCCTTCTCCCGAGGGATGGTCAATCTTTCACCAACTGCGGTCACTGGAGATTCTTTTACTCGAACCCACCGACACAAAGCGCCTCCGCATCCGTACTGCTGTGTGTCCGAACCGCCTGCAGGCGGGATCCACGGCCGGGCAGGAGGCACGGTGCGCTTTTCGCGGAACGCGACGGGAACTCTCTTCGTGGGCGGTGCAATGGCCCTGACCCTCGGCGCGCTGGCCTACCCGAGCATGCTTGGTCTGAACACGGTCTCCAGCTCGCCGACCCGGGTCATCGCCCAGACCCAATGGGGTCCGCTCACCGAAGGCGACCGGGACTTCGTGGTCAGGGTGCGCGCGGCCGGCCTGTGGGAGTACCCGCTCGGTCAGATCGGACTGCAGAAGGGGACCACGAAGGGCGTCATCGAGGCCAGCAAGCACCTGGTCGACGGGCACGCCGCGCTGGACGCCAGCTGCCGCAAGATCGCGCCCATGCTGAACGTCACCCTGCCCAACGTGGCGAGCCCCCAGCAGGAGGGCTTCGTCACCCAGCTGAAGGGCGAGAGCGGCAAGCAGTTCGACACCGACTTCGCCAACATCCTGCGGATGACCCACGGCTCGATCTTCAACACGATCGCGAAGATCCGCTCCACCACCAAGAACTCGCTGGTGCGCGCGCTCGCCGACCAGGCCAACGACACCGTGCTCGACCACATCACCGTGATGGAGAAGACGGGTCTGGTCGACTTCGACCAGACCATCTTCCAGCAGACCACCCCGCCGAAGCTGCCCGACTCCGACCTGACCCCGCCGCCCCCGCCCGCGGGCCAGCCGCAGGTGGTGCTCACTCCGCCGCCGAACGCCACGTCCAGCCCGTTGAACATCGACGGTGTCACCGGCGGCGGGGGCGGGGGCGGGGGCGGGGGCGCCTCACCGGCACCCAGCCCGAGCTCGACGGTCGGCTAGGCGAGCCGGACGGTGGTGTGAGGCCCGCAGCCGCACGCCCCCGTCTCCGGCGCGTCGGATCTGCCCTAGGGGCGCTCCACCGTGTCCAGGTACAGCTTCACGTACCGGTCCACGTCCACGTCCAATCCCACATCCACCAGGGCCTGTTCACGTGTGCCCTCGTGGATCTCGGACTCGCCCGGGCGCGGTCGGCGGTCGACGACCGTCTGGCCGCGGGTCGGGCCGGGGGCGAGGGAGACCTCGACGGGCAGCAGGCGGGTGGTGAGGCCGGCCGGGTCCGCGACCGCGCACACCGCGCCCGCGTCGCCGAGGCCGCCGGCCGGGTCGTCGCCATCGGGTTCGGGCGCGGACGGACGGTGGGCCAGCAGCTCGCCGGCCAGCCGGGTGCCCGGTTCCGCGCTCGCCCGCAGCCGCCGTACGTCCGCGCCCGGGACGACGACCCGGGTGAACACGTCGAGCCCGTACATGGTGATCGGCACCCCGGCGGTGAGCAGGACCGCGGCCGCCTCCGGGTCGTGCCAGACGTTGAACTCGGCGACGGGCGTGGCGTTTCCGGTGGCGACCGCACCGCCCATGAACACGATCCGCTCGATGTTCCCGGTCACCTCCGGGTGGGTGCGCAGAAGCAGCGCGATGTTGGTGAGCGGTGCGGTCGGGATCAGGGTGACCGGACGCGGGGAGGCCAGGATCTCGCGGTGGAGGAGGGTCACGGCGTCCACGGGGGCGGGCGCCCGGGACGGCGCGGGCAGGCCCAGGTCGCCCATGCCGTCGGCGCCGTGCACATGCTGGGCCGAACGGGCCGGCTCGATCAGCGGGCGGGCGGCGCCCCGGGCCACCGGGATGTCGGGGGCGCCCGCCTGCTCCAGCACGGTCAGGGTGTTGCGGACCACCCCGTCGACGTCCGTGTTCCCGGCCACACAGGTCACCGCCCTGAGGTCCAGGCCCGGGTGGCGTACGGCGAACAGCAGGGCCAGGGCGTCGTCGACGCCGGTGTCGCAGTCGATGATCACAGGAATGGGCTGACCGGTCACAGCGGACTCCTTTTCGTCGTACCGACCCTAGATCAGTCCCACAGCTCGGTGCCTCGTGCCGCCACCCGATCGGTGATGCGTCGCAGCAGCTCGGGCACCGGGAGGGCGCCGGGGCGGCGCCCGTCCCTCAGGCGTACGGCCGCGAGGCCCGCCTCGGCCTCCCGGTCGCCGATCACCGCCTGGTACGGGACCAGGCGGGCGGCGCGGATGCGGGCGCCGAGGGTGCCCTGTTCGGGGGTGGCGAGTTCGGCGCGCAGACCCAGCGCGGTCGCCTCCCGGACCACCGCCGCCGCCCGCTCCACCTGCTCCTCGGCGACCGGCAGCACGGTCAGCTGTACGGGTGCGAGCCAGGCCGGGAAGGCCCCGCCGTGGGACTCGATGAGGTGGGCCACGGCCCGCTCCACGCTGCCGATGATGCTGCGGTGCACCATCACCGGCCGGTACTTCGCGCCGTCGGCGCCGATGTAGTGCAGGTCGAAGCGGGCGGGCTGGTGGAAATCGATCTGCACGGTGGACAGGGTCGACTCGCGGCCGGCCGGGTCCGCGATCTGCACGTCGATCTTGGGGCCGTAGAAGGCGGCCTCGCCCGCCGCCTCCTCGTACTCCACCCCGCTCTCGGCGAGGACCTCCTTCAGCAGCGCGGTGGCCCGGTGCCACAGCTCGGGGTCGGCGACGTACTTGCCGCCCTCGCCGGGCAGGGAGAGGCGGTGGCGTACGGCCTCGATGCCGAGGTCGGCGTAGGCGCGGGCGATCAGCTCCAGGGCGGCACGGGCCTCGTCGACGGCCTGGTCGAGGGTGCAGAAGATATGGGCGTCGTTGAGCTGGATGGCGCGGACGCGGGTCAGGCCGCCGAGGACGCCGGACCGTTCGGCGCGGTACATGGTGCCCAACTCGGCGATGCGCAGCGGCAGTTCGCGGTAGCTGTGGGAGCGGGAGCGGTAGATCAGGGCGTGGTGGGGGCAGAGGCTGGGGCGCAGCACGACCTCCTCCGCGCCCAGGTTCATCGGCGGGTACATGTCCTCGCTGTAGTGGTCCCAGTGCCCGGAGGTCTCGTACAGCTCACGTTTGCCGAGCGCGGGCGAGTACACGTGCCGGTATCCGGCGGCGCGTTCCGCCTCCCGGATGTACTCCTCCAGGGTGTGGCGTACGACGGCCCCGTCGGGGAGCCAGTAGGGCAGGCCCGCGCCCATCAGCGGGTCGGTGTCGAACAGGGCGAGTTCGCGTCCGATGCGGCGGTGGTCGGGCAGCCGGTCGTCGCTCATGCCGTCGTTCATGCCGTCGTTCACGGGGGTCTCCTCGGGTGAGGGAGGCGAACACCCCGGGACACGCCGAAGCCCCGGGGCGTTCGCCCCGGGGCTTCGGACTGAGTCAGGTGTCAGCGCGCCGGGACGGTGTCCGGCGTCGTCGTGCTCTGCGGGAACTGCTGGGCGCGCTGCATGGGGGGACCGTAGCAGCGCGGCCGTTGCGGAGGCCACGTGTTTTCCGCGGCCCCTCACCCGGACGGCCCGGAGCGCTGGTGGGCGGGACCGGGCGATGGTGCCGTGAGAGGAGGCACCCCCACGCCCCGCCCAGGAGGCACCCCGATGACCGCTGCGATACGCCCCCGCGTCCGCCCGCTCGCCGCTCTCGCCGTCGGCCTCCTCACCCTCACCGGCTGCGCGACCCTCGGACTGGAGCACCCGCCGACCGCACAGCAGCCCCTCCCGACGATCGACTCGCCCTCACCCAAGCCGAAGAAGTCCGCCCGCGGCGACGGATCCACGCTCACCGACGACCAGGCCCGGGCCGCGCTGCTCACGGAGGCCGACCTCGGCGCCCCCTGGACCGCGACGCGCGGGGCGGCGACCTGGCGGGACGGCCTGCTGAAGGCCACCACCTCGGCCGGGGAGTGCCAGCGCCTGCTCGACGCCCTCTACACCGACGAACTCCTCGGCGCCCCCGCCCGGGTCGCCGTCGGCCTCGACGACGCCGACACCGACGCCCAGCTCCGCTACCAGATCGCAGCGCGCCGCCCGGCGGACGTCGACGCCGCGCTGGCCTGGCTGCGGACGATGCCGGTCCGGTGCGCCCGGTTCACGGCCGCCACGGAAGAGGGTGACCTGGTCGAGGACGTCCAGGTCACCGAGGCCCCGCTGCCGGAGGTCGGGGATGTGCGCCAGGGCCTGCGCGTCACCCTCGCCACCACGACGTCCGACGGGGAGGAGGCCGTGCTGACGATGGACGTGGCCGCCGTCCGCCTCGGCGAGGACGCCTTCGCGCTCACCAACGGCGGGCTGGGCGACGTACCGAACGACGCGACCCAGGCGGCCGTCCAGATCGGCGCGCTGCACCTGGCGGATGTGCGCAGACAGGGCCGCGCCCAGGTCTAGGGCCCGTCCGGCGGATCAGGCCCTAGGACAGCGCCGACGGGGAGGCCCCCACCGTGGGCGTCCGCCCCGTCACCAGCACCACCGAGCCCTTGTCCAGCCGCGTGTACAGCCACTTCGCGTCGGCCTCGCGCAGGCCGATCCAGCCGCCGGTGGTGGGAGATCTGCCGGGGGCCTTCGGGTCGTAGGTGAGGGCGAGGATGAGTGTGGTCTTCTTCCTGTCCGCGGAGAGCAGTTCGATCACCCACGGAGCCTTCAGCTCCTCCGCACCGCCGGCGCCGCTGCCGCCGGTGCCGTTCCCTGTGCTCAGCGGCCGTATCCGGTACTTGCCGAAGACGGTGAACCGGCCGGTCGGCGTGGGCTGTTCCGGCACGCCGGAGGAGACGGGCAGGGCGCGCCCGTCGACGGTCATCGTCATCCGGGTGAGGTCGACGAGGGCGTCGGCGACGACCGGAGTCGCAGTGGAGGTGGGCGTGAGGGACGGGCTGGGGTGCAGGCCGGGGCCGGTGGCCGGGGTGGTGCGGCGGACGGAGCCGGAGTCGTGGCGCAGGCCGGCGGTCAGCGTGACGGCGAGGGCCGCCGCGGCGGCGATCCCGGCCACCACGACGGTCGTACGCAGGCGGCGGCCTCGTCGTACGGCGAGGCGGCGGATCTCGGCGCCGGGGACGGGCGGGGCCGACTGGTGTTCCGCGGCCAACGTGTGCAGCGCACCGGACAGTTCACCGGCGTACCCGGTGTCGTGGGGGTCGGCGTCGTAGCGGCGGTCATCGGACACGGTCGCCCTCCCTCTCCCCCTCGCCCGGGGCCAGCACCCGCGCCAGTGCCGCGCGGCCACGGGCCAGACGGGCCTTGACCGTTCCCACCGGGGCCCCGGTTTCCGAGGCTACTTGCTCCACGCTCAGGTCGCACAGATGGTGCAGGACGACGGCCATCCGCTGGGCCTCGGGCAGGGTGCGCAGCGCGGTGACGAGCGCGGCGTGCTCCAGGTCGGGCCCGGGCACGAACTCCGGCGGCGGGATGCGCCGCACGAGCTCCAGCCACCGCCGGGCGCGCCGCCACCGGCTCACGGCGAGTCGCATCGCGACGGTCCTGACCCACGCCTCGGGCGCCCCGTCCGCGAGGAAGTCGCGCCGCCGGTGCCAGGCCCGTACGAACGCCTCCTGCACGACGTCCTGCGCCTCGCCGTGATCCCCGGTGAAGGCGTAGAGCTGGCCGGTCAGCCGGGGGAACGCGGCGGCGTAGAACGCGTCGAACTCGTCCTCGGTCATGCCGCCCCTGCCATCGGTGCCCCAACTTCCCCGAACCGCCGTGCAACCCGGACCACTTCGCGGTGCGTACAGGTCCCGTACGCCGCACATCGAAACACATCCCAGGGGGAACCCGATGACGACCAGAGCCAACCACCACCGCCTTGCCGCCCGTGCCCTCCTGCACGGGCCGGCCGGCATAAAGGCGGGCAGCGCACCGACGTGAACCGCCGACATCGCACCCGACATCGCACCCGCCGTCGCACCGGGCGCCGCCCCGAATTCGGCAGCTACGCCGCCGCGGCCTGGCCGCGGCTGCTCCGCACGGCCCATCTGCTGACCGGCGACCCGGCCGAGGCCGACGCCCTGGCGCGCACCGCCCTGTCCGACGCGTACGCCCACTGGCGGCGCATCCCGGGCGACGACACCGACTTCTACGTACGACGGCTGCTGGTACGCCGCCACCTCGGCCGCCGGCTGCGCCGCACGGGGCCCGGCCCGAAGACCCCGCTCGCCCGCGCCCTCGCCACCCTGCCCGCCCGCCAGCGGGTGGTGCTGGTCCTGCGCCTGGGCGAGGAGCTGGGCCGGCTGGAGACCGCCGAGATGCTCGGCTGGTCGGTCGGCGCGGTGAAGTGGCACGAACGACGGGGGCTGAAGGCCCTGGGGGCAGCATGAAACACAGGCAACTGGAGCCGCTGGAAGGCGAGTTGAGCGAGGTCTTCACCTCCGCCCTCGACGGGACGCCCCGCACGCCCGTCCCGCTCGCCGCCATCGAGCGCGAGGGGCGTACGCGGCGGCGACGGCGCCGGATCACGGCGCTGCTGACCTGCTGTCTGCTGGTGCTGGGCCCGCTCGGCTACGTCGGCCGGCGGCTGGCCGACGGGTCCGGGTCCGGGCCCGTGACGCCCGGCAGGACCGTGGCTGCGGGGGCTGTGCGGGTGGTGGCGGCCGGTGAGCGCGTACGGCCGGCGTCCGGGACGGAGCTGTGGCTGACGAAGGACGGGGCGCACTGGTCGGAGCCGAGGGGCATGGGCGAGTTCCTGCCGGTCGCGGGGCTCTCCTCGGGCACCCCGGCCGTCACCCTCCGGCTGGAGGTGGTGGACGGGCGGCTGCTGCTGTCCGGCGTCCACCACGGCGGCGGACCGGCCGCCCGCGTCGAGGTGGACACGCCGTCGGGCCGCGTCCTCGGGACCGTGCTCACGCTGGCGGGCGACCCGGGCTGGGACGTCTGGTACGCGACCGCCCGGTTCGTCGTGACCAAGGACAAGCGGATGCTGCTGGACACCCGGGTCACGGTGTACGACGCGGACGGCAAGGTCCTGGCGCGGGGCGGGGTGGGCTCGTGAAGCGTCGGCTCGTGAAGCGTCTTGTCGTGCATCTGCGCCGCCGCCGGGGCCGCTGGGTCCGGCGTGTGCTGGTGGGGCTGCTGGTGCTCCTGCTCGCGCTCGTCGGCACGGTCTGGGTGGCGTACCTGCTCACGGCCGTTCCCGCCCCGCACCCGGAGACGGTGAGCCAGAGCACGGTCTTCTTGGACGCGGAGGGGGAGTACCTGGGCCGGCGCGGACCGGTGGACCGGCAGGACGTGGCGCTCGCGCAGGTGCCGCGGCACGTCCAGGACGCGGTGATCGCCGCCGAGAACCGTTCCTTCCGCTCGGACTCGGGCGTCTCACCCAGCGCGGTCGTCCGCGCGGCCCTGTCCACGCTGTCCGGCGGGGAGCGCCAGGGCGGTTCGACGATCACCCAGCAGTACGTGAAGAACGCCCTGCTGAGCCCCGAGCAGTCGCTGACCCGCAAGGCCCGCGAGGCGCTGATCTCCGTCAAGCTGGACCGCACCCGCTCCAAAAACTCGATCCTGGAGGGCTACCTCAACACCGTGTACTTCGGCCGGGGCGCGGCGGGCATCCAGTCGGCGGCACGGAACTACTTCGGCGTGGACGCCAAGGACCTCACGGTGTCGCAGGGCGCGGCGCTCGCGGCGATCATCAACCGGCCGACGTACTACGAACGGGCGGGCTCGGACCCGAAGGTCACCGCAACACTTCAGAAGCGCTGGCGCTGGGTCCTGGACGCGATGCGCTCCTCCGGCGGCATCACGGCCGCGCAACGCTCCTCGGCCGCCTTCCCGGCCTTCCGCTTCTACCCGCCCGGCACCACGGACGGCCAGCGCCAGTACCTGATCGACGCGGCCGCCGCGGAGGCCGCCCGGCGCCTCGGTATCTCGCAGGACCAGCTGGCGCGCGGCGGCTACACGGTCCGTACGACCTTCGACCTGAGCACGCAGTACGCGGTCTCGGAGCGCGTGCGCGAGCGCGGGCACGCGATGAGCCTGCCGAAGGACACCCGGCTGCACGCGGCCGTGATCGCCATGGTCCCCGGCGACGGCGCGGTCCGCGTCCTGTACGGCGGTATGGACTACGCCCACCAGCCCTTCAACGACGCCCTGTCCGGCGCGGTGGAGGCCGGTACGGCACTGCGGCCGTTCACCGGGATGCGGCTCGGCGCCCCGCTGGCCAGGCTGCCGGACGCCGCGGCACCGACGCCGATGGCCGTGGCCTCGGCGTACGCGACGGCGGCGGCCGACGGCACCTACGCGACGCCGTACACGGTGGAGCGGATCACCCGGGGCGGCCACACCGTCTACACGGCCCACCCGGACCGGCACCGGGTCATGGACACCGGCGCGGCCGCGACCGCGGCGGCGTACGCCGTCGCGAGCCCGCTGCCGACGTACACCGGCGGCGCGGGCACGGGCCCCGGCACCCGGACCCTGTGGCAGTCGGCATACACCCCCCGACTCGCCCTGACCACCGCCGTGTTCGCCGAGCATCCGGCCACGCGGGGCCATCCGGCCAGGCCCGCCCATCTCCCCGCTTCGGCCGGGGACCTGGCCACAGGGGTCCGGTCGGACGTCTTCGCGCCCAAGGCGGCGACCCCGAGGGCCGGATGAGTCTTCGGAAGGTCACAGCGGCGGCTGGGCCGGTGCCGGGCCCAGCGTCGTGGTGCCCGGGGCCGTGCGGTGACCGAGGCCCGTGCGGTAGGCGTCCAGGGCCGCCTCCACCCGGCCGGTGCGGCGCAGCAGGTCGCCCAGGAGGCGGCACAGATCGGCGAGGTCGCCGGCCGCGCCGGCCCGTTCCAGGAGGCTGAGGGCGCGGACGTAGTGCTCCTCGGCGGCCTCGGTGTCGCGGGCGTCCTCGGCGATGATGCCGAGCAGCCGGTGCGCGGCGGCCGCGTGGACGGCGCCGCGTTCGGAGGAGAAGTCGCCGAGGACCCCGCCCAGGAGGTCCGCGGCCTCCGCCGACTTGCCGCGCCGGTGCAGGACGTCGGCGAGTTCCACCGCGGCCTGGCTGCGGTAGAGCGCGGCCCGGGTCTCCGAGAACATGGTGTGGGCCTGCCGCAGCTCGGCCTCGGCGCGGTCCAGTTCGCCGTCCTGTGCGCAGACGTAGCCGCGCATCCAGTGGCAGTTGGCGAGTTCGGTGCGCAGCTGGAGCCGGCGGTAGAGCTCGGCCGCCTTGGCGAGGGAGGCGTCGGCCTCGGCGACCCTGCCCTCGGCGAGCAGGGTGCGGGCGACGGACCGGTGCATCCGGGCGATCAGCGCGGGGTCGCCGGCCTGCGGGGCGAGCGCGAGGGCGAACTCGGCGGCCTGGGCGGCGCGGGCGTGGGCGCCCATGTCCATGTAGGGGCCGATGATGCCGGCGTAGAGGAGCAGCAGTGCGTCCGGGTCGTGCAGTCCGCCGCGGTTGAGTTCGTCGAGGGCGGATTCCAGGAGGTAGACGGCGTAGCGGAGTTCGCCGGCGAGGTAGTGGGCGACGGCCCGGCCGCGGACGGCGGGCACCCGGGCGGGCAGGGACTCCCCGGCCAGTTCGGCCTCGGCCCGCTCGAAGTACTCGCGCGCCTGTCCCAACTCTCCTGTTTCCAGAGCGCATTCGCCCAGTCCGAGCAGGGCGGTGGCCTGTTCGGCGGCGAGTCGGTGTGTCCCGGCCTCCGCGAGCAGGGCGGCGTACTGTGCGGACGCCTCCTCGGCCCTGCCGTCGGCGAGGGCTCGCTGGGCCCCGGTGAGGCGCAGCCTGAGGTCGGTGGCGAGGTGGGCGGGCCGGCCCACGGCCAGCTCCTCGAAGGCGACGCCGAGCCGGCCGGCG
The DNA here is from genome assembly GCF_001513965.1 of Streptomyces cellostaticus. Lineage (GTDB taxonomy): Bacteria > Actinomycetota > Actinomycetes > Streptomycetales > Streptomycetaceae > Streptomyces > Streptomyces cellostaticus. The sequence continues at coordinate 44,035 of NZ_KQ948045.1, forward strand.
ATGTGCCGGAGCGCCTCGTCGGAGGCGCGGGCCCGGCCCGCCTCCAGGGTGGAGATGTAGGCGGGCGTGTAGGCGGGCTCGGCCAGCTGCCGCTGGGTCAGCCCGCGTTCGGTGCGCAGCTGCTGTACGCGCCGCCCGATGACCTCCGGATCGTCTCGCTCCCGCATCCGCTGCTCCCCCAACTCCCTTGGGACCCCTTGCCGTTAGGGTCCGGCAGCCCCTAGGTTAAATGGCGGATTAAGCATGCTTAACACGTCGCTGTTTTGTTGCGAGGTCGCCGTGCTCGGTCGTACATCCGCCCCTTACGGACGCCCGACGACAAGGTATGCCAGGGGGGTGGCCGCGGCGGTGGTGGCGGTGGCGGCCCTGATCACAGCGGCGAACGCGGGCCCGGCCCGGGCGGCGGAACCCCGGCCGACGGGTCAGACACAGCAGGCGGCGCCCGTACACCACGCGTAGGGCGGGGCGTTGCCTGCCGGGGCAGGCGCTGCTCAGAACTCGGCCGTGTCCAGCTCGAAGCCGAGGGGGGCGGGGATGGGCACGGTCAGGCCGAGCTTGTGCTTGGGCCCCTTCGCGTAGTCGTCACCGGAGGGCTCGGAGCAGACGGTGATCTCGCCCTGCTAACACGTTTCCGCGACTCTCGTATCGAACAAGCATTCCATTGCGGGACGTCCCAGGGATTCCACGGGACGTCCCAGAGCCGCGCAACCAGCGGAAACGTCCCATTGACGCCCTAGCGTCGTCGTCATCTCACCTCCGCCCCACAAGGCGCACTGACGCACCGAATCCCGTGAACTGGAGCAGGCATTTGAGTCTCACGACCAAGCTCGCCAAGACAGGCACAGCGCTCGTCCTCGCCGGCGCCGCCGTCCTCGGCACCACGTCCACCGCATCCGCCAACCCGAACGCGCCCTACCTCGGCTACGGGCACGTCACCTCCGGCGCAGGCGTGTGGTGCATCCAGCACGACATCAACTGGTACATCGCCCATGGCGGGTACCCCTCCGATCCCCCCTACGGCCAGATCGCCGAAGACGGCGTCTGGGGCCAGCAGACCGACGCCACCGTCCGCTGGTACCAGCGCCGCTACAACATGGACGACGACGGCGTCGTCGGCCCCGGGACCGGTCACTACCTGCTCAACTACACCGACGACTACTACAACGGCACCTACTACGGCGGCCACGGCTACTGCTGGAACTACATCCCCGGCGACTACTGAACAGGAAGACCCGGCACGTGAGAGTCAAACCCACCGCCGCCAAGGGCGCCGCCGTGCTGGCCCTGGTACTCGCCGCCGTCCTCGGCAGCACCTCCACCGCATCCGCCAACCCCAACGCGCCCTACCTCGGCTACGGGCACGTCACCTCCGGCGCGGGCGTGTGGTGCGTCCAGCACGACATCAACTACCTCGTCAACTCGCTCTACGCCCAGGGCACCATCACCACGCCGCCGCCCTACCGCACCCTCGACGAGGACAGCGCCTGGGGGCCGAGGACCGATGCGAACGTCCGCTGGTTCCAGAAGATGGTCGGCGTCGACCAGGACGGCGTCGTCGGCCCCGCCACCGGCTCCCGCCTGCTCACGTACGGCGACCAGTACTACAACGGCTCGTCGATGTCCGGGCACGGCTACTGCTGGACCTACATCCCCGGCGACTACTACTAAACCCACCCGTCCACCGAACAGGAAGAACGGCTCATGAGCCTCAAGTCCAAGCTCGCCCAGGGCGCCATAGCCCTGGCCGTCACCGGCACGGCGCTCCTCGGCACCAGCACCGCCGCCGAGGCCAAGCCCGGCGCCTCGTACATCGGCTACAACCACGTCACCTCCGGCACACCGGTGTGGTGCGTGCAGCGCAGCCTCAACTACATCATCGACGGGCACAACTGGCCCTCCATGTACGGCAACCCGCCCTACGGCAAGCTGGACGAGGACGGCGCCTGGGGCACCAAGACCTACCAGACCGTCAAGTGGTTCCAGGCGTGGGCGGTCGGGGGCACCCCGGACGGCGTCGTCGGTCCGCAGACCGGCCAGCAGATCCTCGACCGGGGCGACCCGTACTACAACGGGTCTTCCTGGAACGGCTGGGGCTACTGCTACGACTACGTCCCCAGCGTGGTCTGAGGCTGCCCCAGGCACATCGTCGTGGCCCCCGTCCCGCACCGGACAGGGGTCACAATCCAGCCATACACATGAGCGATAATCCTCCCGTTCTACGCAGAGTTTGCGATCCTTGCGCAACGGGGGGACCAGGTGTCAGAAGGCCAGGGGGGCGGCGACGGGCTGTCCGACAGAGACATGCTCGCGGCCGAAATGCGTCGGCTGAAGGACAAGTCGCGGCTCAGCTACGGGCGTCTCGCCGACAAGACGCACTACAGCCGCTCGTCATGGGAACGCTTCCTCAACGGCAAGCAACTGCCCACCACGGTGGCGGTCGAGGAGTTCGCCGCCGCGGTGGAGGCGTACGCGGAGCCGCTGCTCGTCCTGCTGGAGACCGCGAAGGCGAAGGCCGGGGAACTCGGGGAGACCGGCGGGGCCGGGGAAACCAGCGGGGCCGGGGAAACCGGCGAGGCCGGGGAACCCAGGGAGAGTGCGCCGCCGGAGCCGGACACCGCCCTGCCGGACACCCCTCTGCCGGGCCCGTTCGGTTCGTTCCGCCTGATTCCCGCCTGGGACTGGAAGACCCGCGCCCGCGGGGCCGGGCTCGTCGCCGCCGGTGCGCTCGCGGGCTGCCTGCTCACCCTGCTCGTGATCGGCACCGCGGGCGCCGGCGACCTGGGCGCCTTTCCTTCCTCGTCCCGGGCGGGAGGCGGTTCGACGGCGGCCGGCGCCGCGACTCTGGCCCAGCACACCCGCCAGGCCGAGCCGACACCCCAGAACCCGCGCCCCGGCTGCTCCGCGGACACGTGCCTGCGGCGCGACCCCCAGTCGATGGACTGCCAGTGGGACGCGACGACGGCCCACCAGACCTGGCTGCGCGGAATGCACATCGAGCTGCGCTACAGCCCCGCGTGCGGGGCGGTCTGGGGACGCCTCGAGGACGGAACCGTGGGCGACTCGGTCACCATCAGGGACAAGTACGGCGACCAGCTGTCGGCCACGATTCGCGTCGACCGCGACACGTACACCCGGATGCTGGCCGTGGACCACACCGCACCGCCCAGCACGGTGACCGTCTGCGGTGCGATCCCGAAGCAGCACGAGATCGAGTGCTCACCCGTGGGCTCGATCCAGCCCTGACGCCGGCCTGCTCACCTGGGACAACATGGCGTCCAACCTGCGCGGCATCCTGAACGCCGCCGACTGGGGCGACGCCGACTTCCCCCTCCAGGACTCGAAGTTCGCCGACCACCTCAACAAGGCCGAGCCGAACGACATCGCCTTCGACCCGTACGCCTGACGGACCGGACGTCTACGCTGCCCCCGTGACCTCAGCCGCAGCCCGCACCGCGCTGGACCTCACCGCCGGCCTCCCGGTCCCGTCCCTGGAGGACCTCTACCGCGACCTGCACCGCCACCCCGAGCTGTCCCTGCGCGAGCACCGCACCGCCGGGAAGCTCGCCGGCCGACTGGGGGACGCCGGGTTCGAAACGGCCGAGGGCATCGGCGGCACCGGAGTCGCCGGCGTCCTGCGCAACGGCGACGGGCCGACCGTGCTGCTGCGCGCCGACATGGACGCGCTGCCGGTCAAGGAGGAGACCGGGCTGCCGTACGCCTCCCGGGCGGACGGGGTGATGCACGCCTGCGGCCACGATCTGCACGTCACCTGGCTGGCGGGCGCGGCCGCGGCGCTGGCGGCCGGGCGGGAGACCTGGAGCGGCACTCTGCTGGTCGTGGGCCAGCCCGCCGAGGAGACCGGACAGGGCGCGGCCCGGATGGTCGCGGACGGGCTGTACGAGCGCTTCGGGCGCCCGGACGTGCTGCTCGGGCAGCACGCGGCCCCGGGCCCGGCGGGCCTGTACCCGCACGCGCCGGGCCTGATCATGTCGGCCTCGACGGACGTGGACATCGTGGTGCACGGCCGGGGCGGCCACGGTTCCCGCCCGGAGGCGACCGTCGATCCGGTGGTGACCGCCGCCTACCTGGTCACCCGGCTGCAGACGGTGGTCTCCCGGGAGCTGGCCGCCCGCGAGTCCGCGGTGCTGACCGTGGGCCGGATCGAGGCGGGCACCCGGCACAACATCATCCCCACCGAGGCGCGCATCGCCCTGAACCTGCGCACCCAGTCGGAGGAGGTGCGGACGCGGATGCTGGCCGCGATCCGGCGCATCGCGCTCGGCGAGTGCCTGGCCGCCGGCTGCCCGCGCGAGCCGGAGATCACCATCGGCAACATCTTCCCGGTGACCGTCAACGACACGGAGACCGACAGGGCGGTGGCCGCCGTGCACGGCGAGGTCTTCGGCGCCGGGGCGGTGTTCGACCCGGGCCCGGCGATGGGCAGCGAGGACTTCCCGCAGCTGGCGCTCGGCTCGATCCCGTACTCGTACTGGTTCGTGACGACGACCCCGGCCGAGGTGTGGGAGCAGGCACTCGGCGCGGGCATCGAGGAGAAGTTCGCGGCCGTGCCGAGCAACCACAGCCCGCACTTCGCGCCCGACCTGTCCACTGTTGCCCCGGGTGTCCGCACGCTGGTGTCGGGGGCACTGGCGTTGTTGTCGGTGGCGTGACTTGATCTCCCTCGGGGTGGCGATCCGGACCCGACTGCGGGTCTCGGAGACGGACGCCGCGGTGCTGGGCGAGGTCGGGGTGCTCCTCGGTTCGCCGGCTGCCGGTGATCTCGCGGTGCGCTCCAGGCAGGGTCTGTCTCACGGGCAGTCTCACCAAAGCCACGCACGACCAGTGGGAGCTCGCGCGGCGTGGCATCGAACACGGCGAGATCGGCGCGTACTCCGGCTCAGTGCAACGCCTCGTCGGAGGCGGACCCATAGGCACGTACGACGGCCTGTTCATGATGAGCGGCGAGCACATCGGTGTCGACGTGACGGCCGGCCCGGCCTGCGGCACTGAAGGAGGCCGGGCGGCGGTCACATAGCCAGGGTTTGCGATGACGTCCTGGACCGGGGCTGAGCCCGGGAGGTGCAGGTGGGGATCCGGCGTCGCAGTCCGGGGCCGGGGCCTGGAAGTGGCCGAGGAATGCGCGGGCTTGGTCGGCGTTCGCCGCGACGCCGACCGTCACCCATGCGTGCCCATCCCACTCCAGAAGGGCGGCCCAGACGTCGTTCACAACCAGGCGGACGACGGCGTCACGGTTGCTGTAGTGCGTGCCCCATACGCCGGGCCGCATCCACGCTGGAGAACGTCATGCTTCGTGATCGGAGTCGAGCACCACCATGAACCTGTTGCCTTCCGGATCCGTCATCAGGGCTTCCACGGGATCGTGGAGTTCCACCAGAGAGGCACCTTTGGCGATCAGCGTCTGAACCTGTTCAGCGACCGTTCCGGCAAAGACGGTGACGACCGGCAGCACGGCCGGAGATTCCGCTTCGCCAACGCTGTACGCATCATGACCCGGGATGCTGCCCCAGAACCTGATCATTTTCTCTGGGTCTACGGCTTCAAAATGAACGTGCATGCTGCTGTCTCACTTTCATCTGTGCGACCGATACCGAAAACGGCCTACCGAATCAATCCGGACCGGACGGGCGTCCCCGTGCGTGTGCTGTGGCCGGAAGGCGCCACCCGCTGAGCCGCTACTGGGCCTGGAGCTGCCGCAGGTGCCGCTGGACGCTCTCCAGCGCGCCCTGCCGGCGGCCCGGCACCCGCAGCCTCAACTCGGCGAGCGCGGGCCCGAGTTCACGGGCCCGCGCCGCGTCCTTGATGCACCCCCACTGGTGGTGGGCCCGGTCCGCGGCCGCCTCCACGGCAGGCGCGTCCGCCGCCTGCCCCGCGGCCAGCCGCACCCCGGCAACACTCAGCCAGGCCCGGCAGCTGCGCGCCGCGTCCCCCGCGAACATGGCGAGATCGGCCCGCACTTCGGCCCAGTGCAACGCCTCGCCGGAAGCGGGCCCGTAAGCGCGCGCGGCGGCTTCCTCGTGCCGAGCGGCAAGCACATCGGCATCGGCGTGACGGCCGGCCTGGACGGCGGCGCTGATGGCGGCATGGGGATCGGCAGCTCCGAGCCCGTCCGGCGCCCTGTGAGGACGAGGCCGTTCAGTCCGATACGGGGATCCGGGGGTGCAGCCCCCAGGTCCGGACAGCACCAGATCCCGCCCCGCACTGGCCTCCGCGATCCGCGCCAACGCCTGCTCGTGCAGCTGCGGAAGGGGCGGCCGGTACCCGCTGCGCAGCAGCGTCGCCACCGCCTTCATGTACGACGGCTCGGCGGGCCCACGCCGCCCGGCCGCCGCAGGCGCGACACGCCCGTACACCGCCGCGGTACGCCCGGAGTCCAGCGGCCGCTCGGTCAGGTGCCGCCAGGCCTCCGCGTCCGCGTGCAGGTCGACGACGAGCGCGGTGTCACTCGCGGAGCGCAGCCTCAGCTCCTCCCGGATCCAGTGCCAGGGCAGCGCGGTGTAGCGGACGGTGGCCGGCGTGGTGCGGGCCAGCGCGAGATGGGGCAGGTGCTGGCGGCGGTCCAGGTTCAGTTGCCCGGTGATGTACACGGTGAGCGGTCCCGGCGCGGCCGCGGCGGCGCGCAGCCGGGTGAGGACGGCCTGCGGCTCCAGCGGGTCGGCGAGTTCGACCACGTTGGCGGTGTCGGTGCCGGACAGCACGGCGGGGGCGACCGCGGCCAGCACGGGCAGTACACCGGCCGCGTCCACCAGGCGCCCCCTGCCCAACGGCGAGGCCGCCAGCAGCAGCACGGTTCCGGGCATCGTCCCTCCCCTGTCGATCGCTCTCCCACCAGCACCGTAGCCGCTGCTCCTGCAAACCCAGGCCTCAGGACCGCAAACGTCCCCGTTCGGGCTCTTCGCCCCCCACCCGGCGGATCGCGAAGACCGTGGTGTCGTCGTCCAGGTGGCGCTCGCTGTGCGCCAGCACGCCGTCGCGGACCTGGCTGACCAGATGCCGGGGTTCCACGCGGTCCGGATCGGCGGCGACCGCGCGGGCCACCTCCTGGGCCAGCGGATAGAACTCCCCCGGCCGGTTGCGGGCTTCTGTCACCCCGTCGGTGACGATGAGCAGGGTCTCCTCGGCGGCCAGCGCCACCCGGCGCACCGGCGGGAGGCCGCCCCCGAGGTCGGTGAGGCCGAGCGGGAGACCTTCGCCGCCGGGCAGGGACCGTACGCCGTGCGGGCCGACGGCGAGCGCGGGTTCGTGGCCGAAGTTGACGACCTCCACCGTGCCCTGGGCGTCTTCGGGGAAGCCGATGAGAACGGCGGTGGCGAAGCGTTCCCCGCCGTCGCGGCCGAGCGCGGTGGTGTGCAGCCGGTGCCGGAGCATCCGCGTCTCCAGCCGCTCGGCGACGGTGGCCAGGTCCGCCTCGTGGTATCCGGCCTCCCGGAAGGTGCCGAGCAGCGCGGCGGCGGTCTCCACCGCGCCCAGGCCCTTGCCCTGCACGTCGCCGACGAGGACGCGGGTGCCGTGCGGGCCGGGCTGGATGTCGTAGAAGTCGCCGCCGACCCGGGCCTCGGTGTCGGCGGCGAGGTAGACGGCCGCGTGTTCCAGACCCGCCCAGATGCGGGGCAGCGGGCGCAGCACGGTGCGCCGCGTGGTCTCGGCGATGTCCTGCATGTGCAGCATCCGCCGTTCGCCGCGCAGCCGCACCTCGCAGGCGAGGGTGGCGAGGACGCCGCCGAGGCCGACGAGGATGAAGTCGGGCAGCCCGGCCTGGTACTGCCGGGGCCAGGCGCTGTCCACGGCGACGTACGTGGCCACCGACAGCACGGCGTACCCGGCGGTCGTCCACACCCCGCAGAGCGCGGCGGCCGTGCCGGGCACGAGCACGGCCCAGGAGACGACCCGGAACTGTTCGCCGGTGGCGAAGTCGAGCACCGCGATCGCCGCAAGCAGCAGCAGCGGCAGCACCCAGGCGGCATTGTGCCCACGGATCCGCAGGGCACCCCGCCGCAGGGCCTCGTCCTCGTGCGCGCCGACCAGGCCCAGGCCCTCCATGCCCCTCAGACAAGCATGGGAACATACCGCCCGCATCCGGGCACTCGTCATTCCACAGGACTTGCCAGGCCGTACCCACAGGTGTGCCCTGGAGAACAGGGGCGAGGAGAGAGGAGTGCTCTCATGGCTCAAGCGGCACCCGCACCCGGCGGCCTGCCCCGGTCCACGCCCAAGGCCGTGACCAGGGGCGCCGCACCCGACGTGTTCGACGCCCGCACCCACCGGATCGCCCGGCTGGCCGGGCCGGTCCTGCTGGGCCTGGTCTACGGCTACTGGGCCGCGGCCAACCGGCGCAGCGGCGGTCCCATCACCGGCTGGAACCTGCTGTTCGGGTTCGTCACGGCGATCGTGTTCGCGGTGGTGCTCATGGCCCTGCTGACCCTGGCCCCGCGCATGCGGCGGGAGCTGCACGCGCTGGCCTGGACCGCGTTCATCGGCTGTGCGTTCGGGTTCCTGTACAGCCAGACCGGCGAATCGGTCCTGAGGTCCATAGGCATGTCGCTGGCGGTCTCGGCGGTCACCTTCGCTGTGTTCTTCTACCGCTTCTACACGCACGAGGACGCGGCCGGGCACCGTGTGCGCTGAGCATGCGTCACGCGCGTGGGCCCCGGCCGGTGTCCGTCCGGGGCCCACGCACTCCCCTGTGTTTCCCCTCACCGTCCCCAGCACCAGGAAACACCCGTTCGGGGGAGCCCTCCACCGGAGAACGCAAACTCCGGTCCCGCCAGGCGGTGGGACCGTTCAGCTTGACTTTTCGCCCGAACGCAGTCATACCGCTCGCGCACCGGGGCGGACCGTCTTTGCCTGGAAGCGTGCCCCCACGCCTCAGGAGCGCCCTGTCGGCCGTACTGATCGTCCTGTCCTGCCTGCTCGTGCCGTTCGGCGCGCTGGCGGCCTGGGCGGCGTACGGACTTGCCGACACGGGCCGGTACGTCACCACGATGGCCCCGCTCGCCGCCGACCCGGACGTGCGGGAGGCCATCGTGGCGACGGTCGGGGACGGCATCGTGCGCGAGGTGGACCACCGGATGGACGTCCGCCCGGTACGCGGCTCGGTCGCCCCGTTCGTGCACGACGCCGTGCGCTCCTTCACCGAGACCCGCGCCTTCCGGCTGGCCTGGGACACCGGCAACCGGGTCACACACGACACGGTGCTGCGCGCCCTGCGCGCCGAGGATGCGGACGGCGAGCGTGCGCGGCCGGTCACCGTCGACCTCGCGCCCGTCACCGACCAGGTCAAACGCCAGCTCACCCAGGACCATGTGCCGCTCGCCGCGCGCATCCCGGTGCAGCACACCGCGGTCCCGGTGCTCCCGGCGGCCGAAGTGACCCAGCTGAGAAAGGGGTTCCGCGTGCTCGAAGTCGCCCGCTTCTGGCTCCCGGTGGCGGCCGTCGTCTTCGCCGTCGCCGGGATCGCCCTCGCCGTCCACCGCCGCCGCGCCGTCGCCGCGACCGCGCTGGGCACGGCCCTGGGCGGTGCCCTGCTCGCCCTCTCCCTCACCGTCGCCCGCAGCCTCACCCTCGCCGGCCTGCCCGCCGACGTCTCCCACCCGGCCGCGGGCGCGGTCTACGACGCCCTGACCGCCACCCTGCGCACAGCCTCCTGGCTCCTACTGGGCCTAGGCCTCGCGGTAGCCCTGACAGCCTGGCTCACCCGCTACCTGCGCCTGCCCCGCCGCGCCCGAGGCCGCCGAGAATCCACAGCACCCCCACCAGCTCCAACCCCGGAACCAACCCGAGCCCGAGCCTGACGACACCCGAAGTACGGCCTCCTGGCTCCCACCTCACACGACCCTCACGGCCCGCCTCACCCGCTACCTACACCCGCCCCGCCACACGCGAGCCCGGCGAGAATCCGCAGCGCCCCCACCAGCTCCAACCCCGGAACCGACCCGAGCCCGAGCCTGACGACACCCGAAGTACGGCCTCCTGGCTCCCACCTCACACGACCCTCACGGCCCGCCTCACCCGCTACCTGCGTCCGCCCGGCCACGCGCGAGCCCGGCGAGAATCCGCAGCGCCCCCGCCAGCTCCGGCTCCGGAGCCGACGCGAGCCCGAGTCTGACGGCGTTCGGGGTGCGGCTCGGGTCGACCGAGAAGGCCGTACCCGGTGTGACGGCGATCCCGTGCGCCCGCGCGACGGCGGTGAAGGTGTCGGCCCGCCAGGGCGCGGGCAGCTGCCACCAGGCGAAATAGGCCGCCGGATCGGACCGTACGGCGAAACCGTCCAGTTCCTCGGCGACCAGCCGCTGCCGCCGCTCGGCGTCCCGCCGCTTGGCGGCGACCAGCCGCGCCACGGTCCCGTCCCCGGTCCACCGCACGGCCGCCTCCAGCGCGAAGGACCCGGCGTTCCACCCTCCGGACCTGACGGCCCGCGCCACCGCCTCGGCCCGGTCGGCGGGTGCGACGACGAACCCGATGGTGAGCCCGGGTGCGACCCGCTTGGAGAGCCCGTCGACGAGGTGCACCAGGTCGGGGAGGAGCGCCGCGAGCGGAGGTTCGCCGCCCGCATGCAGGAAGGACCAGATCCGGTCCTCCACGACCGGTATCCCCAGGCTGTGGATGACGTCGGCCAGGTGCGCGCGCCGCTCGGCGCCCAGGGTCAGCGAGGTCGGGTTGTGCAGGGTCGGCTGGAGGTAGAGGGCGGACAGGGGAGCGGTGCGGTGGGCCGCGGCGACGGACTCGGCGAGCGGCCCCTCCTCGTCCGCCGCGAGCGGGACGAGGTCGATGCCGAGCCGCCCCGCAATCTCCTTGACCAGCGGATACGTCAACGGCTCAACACCGACGCGGCCGCCCGGCCGGACCAGGGAGGCGAGGGTGGCCGCGATGGCCTGGCGGGCGTTGCCGGTGAAGAGGATCCGGTCGGGGCCGGGCCGCAGACCGCCCGTGGCCAACAGCCCCGCGACCGCCTCCCTGGCCGCCGCGGTGCCGGCGGCCGGGGCGGGCCGCAGCGCCTCGGCCAGCGCGTCCGGCCGCAGCAGCGACGCCAGGGCCGGGGCCAGCAGCTCCGGCTGGCCGGGCGCGGAGGGGTAGTTGAGCTCCAGGTTCACCGGCGCGACGCCGGCCGCCTCGGTCAGCGCGTGCCCCGGCTGCCGGTCCGGCTCGGTGGCCCGCACGAACGTACCGCGCCCGACCTCGCCCACCACCAGCCCCCGGCGGACGAGTTCGGCGTACACCCGCCCTGCCGTCGAGGCGGCGATCTTGTGCCGCCGGGCGAACGCCCGCTGCGGCGGCAGCCGTTGACCGGGGCGGAGCCGGCCGCCGGTGATGCCGTCGGCGATCCGGTCGGCGATCCGCCGGTAGTCGTCCACAAGTCCCCCCTGTTGCCCCTGTCGTCCCTGTCGCCCCGTCGCCGCTGTCGTACCGGCGCGCCCCCGGATTGCACCGAGGGCAAAGATTTTATTGCACCGAGGAGTTGAGGGTGCCTAGGGTCGCTCCCATGAGCCCCTTCCTCGCATACGAGGACAAGGGGGACCCCGGTGTCTCCTCCCGGGTCCCCCTCGTCCTCGTCCACGGCCACCCCTTCGACCGCACGATGTGGGCCCCGCAGCTGGCCGCCTTCTCCGCCGGCCGCCGGGTGATCGCCCCCGACCTGCGCGGCTACGGCGCCTCCCCCGTGACTCCCGGCACCGTCCCGCTCGCCCGCCACGCCCAGGACATCGAGGAGCTGCTGGACTTCCTGTCGGTGGACTCCTTCGTGCTGGCCGGCCTGTCGATGGGCGGCCAGATCGCCATGGAGTGCTACGACCGCTTCGGCGACCGCATCCGGGGCCTGGTCCTCGCGGACACCTTCCCCGACCCCGAGACGCCCGAGGGCAAGCGGGCCCGGGCCGCCATGGCCGGCCGGCTGCTCGCTGAGGGCCTGCGCGGCTACGCCGACGAGGTCCTGGAGAAGATGGTCGCCCCCTACGCCGACCCCGAGGTCAAGGCCCACGTCCACCGCATGATGACGGCCACCTCGCCCGAGGGCGCCGCGGCCTCCCTGCGCGGCCGCGCCGAACGCCGCGACTACCGCGCCCTGCTGACGCGGGTGAGCGTCCCCGCACTGGTCGTGGTCGGCGCCGACGACACGTACACACCGGTCGCGGACGCCAAGGCGATGCACGCCGCGATTCCCGGCTCGGTGCTGCACGTGGTCGAGGGGGCGGCCCATATGCCGAACCTGGAGCGGGCGGGGGAGTTCAACGAGGTGTTGGCGGATTTCCTGACCGAGGTCGACTCCCGCTCGTAATCTCGGGAGCGTGACGCAGCGCCCTGGACGCAGACTCGGTTCCTGGTCGGCCGGCCTGCTCCTCGCCGGAGTGAGCGCGGTCGTCGGCTTCCGGGTGGCCGGCAGTGACGGCATCACACCCGTACCCCAGCTGCTCGCCTTCCTGCCCTGGCTGATCGTGCCGACCGGCCTCGGCCTGCTGTGCGCGCTGCTCGCCCGCTGGTGGCCGGGGCTGGTGTGGGGAGTCGCCGTACTCGCCCTGCTGGCCTGGTACATCGAGCCGTACGGCAGGACCGCTGAGCCCACAGGCCAGCCCCTCGCCCTGCTCCGCGTGCTGACCTCGAACGTCGAGTTCGGGCGCGGCACCGACGCCCTGGTCCCGCAGATCCGCCGCCGCCACCCGGACCTCGTCTTCGTGGAGGAGTGCGAGTACACCTGCCAGGCCACCCTGGAACGGGACTTCGCCGGCACCTACCCCCACCGGCAGGCCGTGGCCGCGGGCGGCTCGCACGGCTCCCTCATCCTGAGCCGCTTCCCGCTGCACGCGACGGCCGGTGTCCGCGGCACGATGGGCATGCCCGGCGCCGTCGCCGACGTACGCGGCCACGCCGTACGCCTCCAGCTCGCCCACCCCATGCCCCCGCTCCCCGGCCAGGTGGACCTCTGGCGCCGCGAACTCGGCCGCCTTGCCGCCTTCGCCGCGGCCGACCCCCGCACTCCCACCATCCTCGCGGGCGACTTCAACGCCTCCCAGGACCACGCGGCCTTCCGCCGCATCCTGGACGCCGGCCTGACCGACGCGGCCGGCCTCGCCGGCCACGACCGCACCCCCAGCTGGCCCTCCCGCACCGCCTCGGTCATCGGCGCCCAGATCGACCACGTCCTGCTGTCCCCCGACTTCTCGGCGACCGCGGCCCACTTCCTCCGCCTGACCGGCACCGACCACCGCGCACTCGTCGTCGACATCACGCTCCACCAGCGAGGATGACCCCCGGCGGGCCTGGGCGAAGCGGTCATAATGGGCGCATGTCCCGCGAGTTCCCCATCGGCCTCACCCCTCCCGACTGGCTGGTCCGGAACCTCCAACCCCACCGGGCACCCCTCAACCGGTCCGCGATGGCCCGGGCCGCACTCGCGATGAGCCTCCCCCTGGCGATCGGACTCGCGGCCGGACAGCCGGCGTACGGCGCGCTCGCCTCCATGGGCGCCCTGTCCGGCGTCATCAGCGACACCGCCGACGCCTACCGCATGCGCATCCTCAACATCGCGGTCCCGCAGCTCTTCGGCGCCGTAGGGGTCACGCTGGGCTCCCTGGTCTACGGCCACGGCTGGTACGCGGTGGCCGCCGTCACCGGCGTAGCCCTGCTGTCCGGCATGATCTCGACGATCGGCGCGGTGGCCTCCGTATCGGGACTGCTGTTGCTCCTGAACGCCGTGATCGGCGCGGGACTTCCGCTCCCCGGCCCCTGGTGGCTGCCCCCGGCCCTGATGGCCGGCGGCGGCCTCCTCGTCCTCGCCCTGGCCCTGCTCGCCTGGCCGCTGCGGGCCGGAGTCCCGGAGCGCGCGTCGGTAGCGGCCGCGTACCGCACGGTGGCCGCCCTGCTGGCCGCCTGCGGCGACCCGGACGCCTACATCGCCACCCGCTTCGACGTCACCCTGGCCCTCAACCAGTCCTACGACCTCATCCTCGCCCACCGCGCCCGCCACCACGGCCGCAGCCCCGAACTCACCCGTCTCCTGGCCCAGTTGAACGCGATCACTCCGGTGGTCGAGGCGGCGCCCGCCGTCCACCTCTCCGGCCGTCCGCTCCCGCCGGACATCCCCGAGGCGGTCCGCCACCTGGCCGAGTCCATCGAGACCGGCCGCACGGGCCCTATGCCCCTGCCGCCCCTGCCCGCCCCCGGCAGCGAAACGGCTCGGGCCGTCGACCACGCCCTGCGCCACGCCGCAGAAGTCGTCACGGCCCCCGACGTGGACCCCCGGGGAATCGACGACCGCCTGGGCCGCCCAGCCGCACTCGGCATCCGCACGGCCCGCGCCGCCCGGGGCGTCGCGCTCTCCGCCAACTCCTGGCGCTACGGCCTGCGCCTGGCGGTATGCATCGGCATCGCGCAGGCCCTGGTCTCCCTGATCCCCGTGCCCCGCTCCTACTGGGTGGCCCTGACGATCACCTTCGTCCTCAAGCCCGACTTCGGCTCGGTGTTCTCACGGGCGCTGCTGCGGGCGCTGGGCACGGTGGCGGGCCTGGTGATCGCGGCGGCGGTACTGGCGGAGGTGCCCCGGGGCTGGTGGGACGTTCCCGTGATGCTCCTGCTGGCCCCGCTGATCCCGGCCCTGACCCCCCGCGGCTACGGCTACCAGACGGCGGCTATCACCCCGGTCATCCTCCTCCTCTCGGACATCCTGAACCACCAGGGCACCGCCCTCCTGCTCCCCCGCCTCCTGGACTCCCTCATGGGCTGCGCGATCGCCCTGATCGCGGGCTACCTGCTCTGGCCGGAGAGCTGGCACACCCGGGTCGGCGACCGCCTGGCGGACGCGGTGGCGGACACGGCGGGATACGTGGAGGCGGCGTTCGGCCCGGACACCGACCCGGCCGCCCGCGCCCGCATGCGCCGCCGCCTCTACCGCGACCTCTCGACCATCCGCACAGAGTTCCAGCGGGCCCTGACCGAACCACCGCCCACCGGACGCCGTGCCGCGGCCTGGTGGCCGCTGGTGGTCGCCGTGGAACGCATCGTCGACGCCACGACGGCGGCCGGCGTCCGCGTCCGCCACGGCGCCCGCCCCCCGTCGGCAGCCGAGATCGACCAGGTGGCCCTGCAACTGCGCGAACTCTCGGAGGGCGTACGCCAGGCGGAGACCCTCACCGCGGTCCGCACCCACCTCACGGGCCCCTCGGGCAGCGTCCTGGAACCGCTGCGCCAGGAGGTGGCGGCGGCACGCGCAATCGCGACACCCCACTGAGGCCTCGACCAGCAACCGAAACGAGATGTGGGGCCGCTAACCTTACGTGTCCGTCCTGGCCAGGGATTGACGGGAATCAACTCACGCGAAGGGTTGCGCACATGGGCATTCTCACTCTCCTGCGGAACGCATTCGGCCGAGGGCGCAAGACGCGCACCGCCGAGGCAGAGGGTGCGGACCGACGCCCTTCGCCGCAGCCGACCCCGGAACCGACCCCCACTCCCGACCCCCTGCCCCCGACCGCCCAGGTCCCCGAGCCCCGCACCTCCTCCCCCGAGGAACACGACCTGGTATCGGCAGCCTTCGACAACGTAACGGTCCCGAGGCAGGCCACAGAGCCCCACCAGGAACACCCGTCCGAAGGACCGACAACGGAGCCGACGGCAAAGCCGGAGCCGGTGGCGAAGTCTGAGCCGGAGCCGGTCGCTGAGCAGCCGGAACTGGTGACGGAGCCCGAGCCGGTGGCAGAGGCTGAGCCGGTGGCTGAGGCTGAGGCTGAGCCGGCGGCAGAGGCCGAGCCGACGGCTGAGGTGGAACCGGCAGCGGAGGCTGGGCCCGCAGCGAAGGCTGAGCCCGAGCCGACGGCCGAGGCTGAGCCGACAGCGGCGCCCGAGCCGAAGGCGGAGGTTGAGTCGGAGCCGGTGGCAGAGGCAGAGCCGACGGCTGAGGTGGAACCGGCAGCGGAGGCTGGGCCCGCAGCGAAGGCTGAGCCCGAGCCGACGGCCGAGGCCGAGCCGACAGCGGCGCCCGAGCCGAAGGCGGAGGTTGAGTCGGAGCCGGTGGCAGAGGCCGAGCCGACAGCTGACATGGAACCGGCAGCGCAAGCTGAGCCGACGGCTGAGGTGGAGCCGGGGCCGGTGGCTGAGCCCGATCCCACAGCGAAGGCTGAGCCGGTCGCAGAGGTGGAGCCGGAGCCTGTAGCCCTGCCTGCCCCTGAGCCGACGGCCGAGGAGACCGAGCCCACAGCGAAAGCCGAGCCCGAGCCGACCGAAGAGCCGGAACTGGTGGCGGAGCCCGAGCCGACGGCAGAGGCTGAGCCGACAGCGGAGCCCCAGCCTGCGGCGGAGGTGGAGCCCGCAGCGGAGCCCGAGCCGGTCGCAGAGCGCGAGCCCGCAGCGAACGCTGAGCCGACAGCAGAGCCCGAGCCCGCAGCGAACGCTGAGCCGATCACAGACGTGGAGCCGACGGCCGAGGCTGAGCCGGTCGCAGACGTGGCGCCCGCAGCGGAGTCCGAGCCGGTCGTCGCGCCGGAGCCGGCGGCCGCGGGCGGCGAGGACGCCCCACAGGGGCCACCCGCAGTCGACGACGAAAGCAGCACGGGTGGTGCGGGTGGGAACGAAAACGGCGCCGAAGGCGAAGCCGAGGCGGTACCGGCCAAGCCCGCAACCCCCCTCACCCGGGTGAAGTCCCGCACCCCCTCCCTCACCACCGCCTACAAGGCCGCCCAGACCACCCTCAAGAAAGCCGACCTCACCGGCACCCGAGCGAAGCTCTACCTCGTCCTCGACCGCTCCGCGAGCATGCGCCCGTACTACAAGGACGGCTCCGCCCAGGCCCTCGCCGACCAGAGCCTCGCCCTCGCCGCCCACCTCGACCCCGAGGCCACGGTCCACGTCGTCTTCTTCTCCACGGAGGTCGACGGCACCACCGACCTCACCCTCACCCCGGACCACGAGACCAGGATCGACGACGTCCACGCCGGTCTCGGCCGCATGGGCCGCACCAGCTACCACGCCGCCGTAGAGGCCGTCCTCACCCACCACGAGAAGACCACGGACGACCCCACCACCCCCGCCCTGGTGATCTTCCAGACGGACGGCGCCCCCGACGCCAAGACCCCCGCCACCCAGTCCCTCACCGAGGCCGCCGGGAAGCACCCCTCCGTCTTCTTCTCCTTCGTCGCCTTCGGTGAGCACGACAACAAGGCCTTCGACTACCTCCGCAAACTGAAGACCGACAACACGTCCTTCTTCCACGCGGGCCCGACCCCCCGTGAACTCACCGACACGGAGCTGTACGAAGGCGTACTCGCCACCTGGCGCCCATAGGCCAACCGGGGGGGTGGACCACCGGCGGAGCCAACGCCACCCGTCCACCCCCCGAAACGCATGTGAGTCGATCTTCACGGGCCCAGTAGGATTTCGACTTATGGCGGCCACTGGATCCGAGAAGCAGGGTGGAAAGGCGTACTACGTCACCACCCCCATTTATTACGTCAACGACGCTCCTCACCTGGGCCACGCCTACACGACCGTCGCAGGCGACGTGCTCTCCCGCTGGCACCGTCAGCGCGGCGAGAAGGTGTGGTTCCTCACCGGCACGGACGAGCACGGTCAGAAGATCATGCGCACGGCCGAGGCGAACGGGGTCACCCCGCAGGCCTGGGCCGACAAGCTCGTCACGGAGGCCTGGAAGCCCCTGTGGGAGCACCTGGAGATCGCGAACGACGATTTCATCCGCACCACGCAGAAGCGACACACCGACCGCGTCCAGGAATTCGTGCAGGACCTGCACGACAAGGGCGAGATCTACAAGGGCGGCTACGAGGGCCCGTACTGCGTGGGCTGCGAGGAGTACAAGCTCCCGGGCGAGTTGCTCGACGGCGAAGGCGAATTCGCCGGTCAGAAGCTGTGCCCGATCCACAAGAAGCCGGTGGAGATCCTCAGCGAGGAGAACTACTTCTTCCGCCTGAGCGAGTACGGCGACAAGCTCCTCGCCCACTACGAGGCGAACCCCGGCTTCATCCAGCCCGAGTCCGCGCGCAACGAGGTCGTGAACTTCGTCCGCAAGGGCCTGCAGGACCTCTCCATCTCCCGCTCGACCTTCGACTGGGGCATCCCGATCCCCTGGGACGACAAGCACGTGATCTACGTGTGGGTCGACGCCCTGCTGAACTACGCCACGGCGGTCGGCTACAACGAGAACCAGGAGAAGTTCGAGGCCACCTTCCCGGCCGACGTCCACCTCGTCGGCAAGGACATCCTCCGCTTCCACGCGGTGATCTGGCCGGCGATGCTGATGGCCCAGGGCCTGCCCCTGCCCGGGAAGATCGCCGCGAACGGCTGGCTGATGGTCGGCGGCGAGAAGATGTCGAAGTCGAACCTGACCGGCATCAAGCCGCAGGACCTCACCTCGCACTTCGGCGTGGACGCCTACCGCTGGTACTTCCTGCGCGCCATCGCCTTCGGCCAGGACGGCTCGTTCTCCTGGGAGGACTTCTCCGCCCGGTACACCTCCGAGCTGGCGAACGACTACGGCAACCTCGCCTCCCGCGTGGCCGCCATGGTCGGCAAGTACTTCGGCGGCACGCTGCCCGAGGCCACGGCCGACGGCGAGGCGGAGAAGGCGGTCCAGGAGGGGATGGCGAAGGCCGTCGCCGAGGCCGACCGGCACATCGGCGACGAGCTGGACTTCCAGGGCGGCATCCTGGCCGTCTTCGACTTCGTCAAGCAGGTCAACGGCTACCTCACGGAGCAGGAGCCGTGGAAGGTCGCCAAGGACGACTCCCCGGAGGGCCGGGCTCGCCTGGCCACGATCCTCTACACGGCGGCGGAGTCCCTCCGGGCGGTCGCCGTCCTGCTGAACCCCGTCATGCCGGACACCTCCCAGAAGCTCTGGGACTCCCTCGGCGCGGAGGCCGGCCTCGGCGCCCTCGCCGACCAGCGCATCCAGGACGCGGGCGAGTGGGGCAAGCTGCCGGCGGGCTCCACGGTCACCAAGGGCGCGGTGCTCTTCCCGCGCCTGGAGGAGAAGCCGAGCGCCTAGCAGGTGTACGGCACAGGGGCCCGGGAGCATTCCCGGGCCCCTTCCGCTTGTCCGGAACTGCTACGACAGCACTCCGGCGCCGGTCGTGGTCGCCAGCTCCGTCGGCAGGTTCTTCGCGGACTTCTCCAGTCCCGCGGTGAGCGTCGGCGTCCAGTTCACCGTCGTCTTGATCTTCTTCGACGACGAGGCGTTGCAGGCGGCGACGAGGTCGGTGGCGGTGCCGTTGACCAGGTTGCCGCTGCCCGCGACCGAGCCGGTGCCGTCGCCGCTGAGCAGCTTGGCGACCTTCGCGCCGGCCGGCACCTTCCAGTAGTTGTCCTCGGCGACGACCTGGGCCTTGGCGCGGGAGTTGATGCTGTACAGCGGGGCGTAGCCGTCGACGGTCGTCGTGTCGTACACGTTGTCGTAGACGTGGATCTGCCCGATACGGGCGAGCGGCGCGCGCTGCACGATGCCCTTCCACACGTTGTGGTGGATCGAGACGCGCAGCTTGCCGGTGCTGTCGGTGTCGCTGCTGCCGATCAGCATCGTCTTGTCGTGGTCGGTGAACCGGTTGCGCTCGAAGGTGACCAGGTCGGAGCCCTTGGTGATGTCGAGGGCGCCGTCGTGGATCTGGTACTCACGGCCGTAGTACTTCGGGTTGGTGCTGTCGAAGTGCCCGGCGTCGGTGAAGCTGTTGTGGTCGGCCCAGACGTGGGTGGCGCCGCGCAGCGTGACCGAGTCGTACTGCGAGTTCCAGTTGCCCTTGTCCCCGTCCGTCGGGTCCCACTGCGGGAAGCAGTCCTCGGTCGCGGAGAAGGCGAGGTTGCGGACGATGACGTTGTCGACCTTCTGGATCTGGAGCATGCCGCCGGTGATTCCGGCGTTCGTCCCCGGCACGCCCACGATGCTGGTGTTCGCGGGCACCTTGAAGACGATGTTCTTCGCCTGCTTGGCCTGGGCGGCGGCGCGGGCCTTCTCCTGGGTGCCGGAGGGCAGCCTGGAGCGGCCGTAGGTGGCCGGGTCGTAGGCCTTGAGGTAGGCCGGGAGCGAGTATCCGGTGCCCGCGGCGTAGTCGGCGCAGGTCACCTTCTTCCCGCTGTCGTCGGTGTTGGCGTCGATCGTGCCCTTGATCTTGATGATCCGCGGCGTGGTGTCCGACACCGAACCCAGCGCCTTCACGAGCTGGGCGCGGGTGCTGACGGTGAAGGTGTGCGCGGAGTCGGCCTTCGCGCCGCCGGTCGTCCCCGTGCCGGAGGCGGCCCAGCCGTCCTTGGCGGGCAGCGTCTGGTGGTACAGGTCGGCGGCGGTGGCGTTCGCGTTCATCACGAACACACCGGCGCCGACACCTGCGGCCACGACGGCGGCGGACACGGCGAGGGTGCGCCGCTTGCGGAGGGACCGGCGGTGGGAGGGAGCTGCCACGGAGGAGTCCTTAGGGTCTGCTGAGGATGCCTTACGACTCCTCAGTGGCCGCTGCTCCCAGGGAAGTTGCTGCGCCGAACACATTTCTTGCCCGCTAGGCCACGTACCCGAGCACGAGCGCACCGACCACGGGCGCGGCATAGACGAGCGGGAACGGAATGTGCGAGTACCACCGCGCCCGGGCCACGGTCACCGCGGCCCCCACGAAGTAGACCACCAGCCCCACCCCGGCCAGCACCCCAAGGACCGGCACGAACAACCCGACCACCAGCCCAACGGCCCCCGCGGCCTTGGCCACCCCCAGCCAGGTCCACCAGGCCCGCGGCACCCGGTAGTCGGTGAGCGCCTGCACGATCCACTGGGCCCGCATGAGCAGCACGGTCCCGGAGAACCCGGCCATGAGGGCGGCGAGCAGGGTGACGACGACGTAGGCGGTACGCATGAGGGGCTCCCATCGAGCGGTCTGCTGAGCTGCGGACACTCCTTTGACACCGCTCGTCGGGGACGTGTGACAGGAAGCCGGAAATTCTCTTCGGCAGACTTGAACGTTTCGTCAGCGACTGGCTCGACAGGGCCCGTACCATCGAGCGCGCCGACGACCTGTTCACCGAGACCCGGGAATCACCCTCGCCCTGAGTGAAGATTGGGGCGGGGCACACATGCGCCCCGCCCCGCTTCTGGCAGAGTACGGATGCCGTGAACCTCCCCGACCCCCACCGGCGGCTCCTCTCGGACGTCGTCACCGCAGGCAGCCCGTACGTCCTGGTCCTCGCCGGCGGATATGCCCTCCAGGCGCACGGGCTGATCCGACGTCCGCATGCCAACCTCGACTTCGCCACCGAGAGCCCCGAGGCCATGGACCGGATCGCCGGTGCCGTCGGTGCCGCTCTGGAGGCCCGCGGCCGGCAGGTCCGGGTCGGTACGCGCACCGCCCTCACCGCCCAGCTGGCGGTCACCGACCCGCCGAGCGGTGAGCCGTGCGCCCTCGCGCTGCACAAAGAAGCCTTCTGGCAGCCGCCGCAGCTCACCGAGTACGGGCCCGCCCTCTCCCTCGAAGACGCCGTCGGTACGAAGATCCGGGCGCTGTACGACCGGGGCGCGGCCGTCGATCTGATCGACGCGCAGGCGGCGGCGACCCGTTTCTCCCTCCCTGACCTGGAGGAGCTGGGCCGCCGCCATGCCCACGACCCCTTCGATCTGCCCACCCTCCAGTCCCGTCTCACCGGAACGGACTTCTACTCCGACGCGGACTTCACGAGGTACGGCCTGGACGAAGCGGCCATCACCGCCCTGCGCGCCTGGGCCCAGCGCTGGTCCGACGACATCGCCGAGCGGCTGCTGGAGGACGGGGCGTCCCCCGACACGGAGAACGAGCAGGGCGACTGAGATCAGCTGCCGGGCCGTTGTCCGGGTAGATCGTGTCCTCGTCGAGGGTGGTGCGGGTCGTGGTGTTGGTGGAGTACGGCGCCACGTCCTGCGTCAGCAGCACCGCCTTCTCGGCGAAGAACAGCTGGCCGGTGTGGCAGGTGTGGCCGCCCTCGTAGCCGGCGTCGGTCCACGTCCCGTCCACGTGCACCTTGACGTGGATGTGCACGCAACGGCCCTGGTACCAGCCGGGGAAGACCGTCCGGAAGGTGACGTGGCCGCGTTGGTCCGTGCGCCAGGTGCCGCGCAGGTAGCGCTTGTCGTCGGTGGGCTCCTGGTGTGCACCGCCACCGGGTCCGCCGGAGGGCGGCGCGCCGGTCGGGGTGCCCGAAGGCGCCGGGCCGCCGCCCCCGCCACCGCCGCTGCCCATCGCCTCGTACCCGGAGTAGACGCCCACGGCGTTGCAGTGCCAGATGTCCACCGCGGCGTCCCGCAGCGGCTTGCAGGTCTCCGCGTCGATCACCTTGAGCGTGAGCGCGAGCGGGATGCCCTCCTCGTCCTCGGTGACGTTCTGCCGGATCTTGTCGGCGTCGATGCAGTACGGGCCCTCGACCAGCTCCGAGGTCAGCGTGTAGCACGCGTCCTGCGCGGTCTCCTCCTGCGCGGTCTCCTCCTGCGCGGCGGAGGCGTTGACGGCCAGGGCGCCGACCCCGGCCGCCGTGATGGCCACGCCGCCGGCCGCCAGCACCGTACGGCGCGTCAACTTGCCTGCGTTCTGCGCGCAGCGCAAGCGGAAGGGCTCGAAACCGGCGCCGGTTTCGAGCCCTTCCTGGTGAACTGTGCCGGGCCGAGCCTTACTTCGGCTGCGGCTTCCGGATGGACAGGTGCAGCTCCCGCAGGCGGGACTCGTCCAGCTCCGTGGGCGCGCCCATCATCAGGTCCTGCGCGTTGCCGTTGAGCGGGAAGGCGATCGTCTCGCGGATGTTGGGCTCGTCCGCGAGGAGCATGACGATGCGGTCCACGCCCGGGGCGATGCCGCCGTGCGGCGGGGCGCCGAAGCGGAACGCGCGCAGCATGCCCGCGAACTTCTCCTCGACGGTGTCACGGTCGTAGCCCGCGATCTCGAAGGCCTTGAGCATGATCTCCGGCTCGTGGTTCCGGATCGCGCCGGAGGACAGCTCGACGCCGTTGCAGACGATGTCGTACTGCCAGCCGAGGATGTCCAGCGGGTCCTGGGTCTCCAGGGCCTCCAGGCCGCCCTGCGGCATCGAGAAGGGGTTGTGGGAGAAGTCGATCCCGCCGGTCTCCTCGTCCTTCTCGTACATCGGGAAGTCGACGATCCAGCAGAAGCGGAAGACGCCCTCCTCGAAGTGGCCGGCGCGCTTGGCGGCCTCCACCCGGACCGCGCCCATGATCTTCGAGACCTCGTCGTACTCGCCCGCGCCGAAGAAGACCGCGTGGCCCGCCGCCAGCGACAGACGCTTGGTCAGCTCGGCGACGTTCGCCTCGGTCAGGAACTTCGCGATCGGGCCGGTGAGCGAGCCGTCCTCGGCCACGCGCACCCAGGCCAGGCCCTTGGCGCCCTGCTCGACGGCGTACTCACCGAGCTGGTCGAAGAACTTGCGGGGCTGCGCGGAGACGTCCGGCACCGCCAGCGCGCGCACGTGCTTGCCCGCGAACGCCTTGAACTCCGAGCCCTCGAAGACATCGGTGATGTCCACCAGCTCCAGCTTGGCGCGCAGGTCCGGCTTGTCGGAGCCGTACTTCAGCATCGCCTCGCGGAACGGGATCCGCGGGAAGGGGGAGGTGACGTGACGGCCGCCCCCGAACTCCTCGAAGAGCTCCGTCATCAGCTTCTCGATCGGCTGGAAGACGTCCTCCTGCTCGACGAAGGACATCTCCACGTCGAGCTGGTAGAACTCGCCCGGCGAGCGGTCCGCACGGGCGTCCTCGTCGCGGAAGCAGGGCGCGATCTGGAAGTAGCGGTCGAAGCCGGAGATCATCAGCAGCTGCTTGAACTGCTGCGGGGCCTGCGGCAGGGCGTAGAACTTGCCCGCGTGCACCCGGGAGGGGACCACGTAGTCACGGGCGCCCTCGGGGGAGGTGGCGGACAGGATCGGCGTCGCCATCTCGTTGAAGCCCATCGCCGACATCTTCTGGCGCATGGCCGAGATGACCGCCGTACGCAGCATGATGTTGCGGTGCATGCGCTCGCGGCGCAGGTCCAGGAAGCGGTACTCCAGGCGCCGCTCCTCGTTGACCCCGTCCTCGGCGTTGATCGTGAACGGCAGCGGGGCGGCCGCGCCGAGCAGCTCGACCTCGGCGACCTCGACCTCGATCTCGCCGGTGGGCAGGTCGGGGTTCACGTTCTCGGTTCCACGTGAAACAACGCGGCCGTCGACGCGGACCGTGGACTCCTTGGAGATCTTGTCCAGAGCCTCGTAGGCGGGCGTGCCGGGACGGGCCACCAGCTGCGTGATGCCGTGGTGGTCGCGCAGATCGATGAAGAGGATGCCGCCCAGGTCGCGCCGATTGTGCAGCCAGCCACTCAGCCGGACGTCGGTGTCGACGTCAGAGGCGCGGAGCTGGCCGCAGGTGTGGGACCTGTACCGATGCATCGTCGTTCATCGTCCTTCGTGGTGGGGTGATGAGTGCCGGGGCTGCCGCCTCGGCAGGAACCGGGCACGGGGCCCGGACCCATCAAGGGTACCGGGCAGCCCAAGATCGGCTCCCCACGTTTTCCTCCCGCCCACCCGCCCGGCTTTCCCCCGCCCACCCGTCCGGCTTTCCCCGCCCGCCCGGCAACGGCTCCAGGCACTCGACACTGGCAGCACCTCCAACAGTGACGCTCACCCCTCGGATCTTCCTACAGTGGCCCCTGCCGATCAGACCTTCTTAAAGTGGGGCAATGCGCACAGGCGAGCCCCTGCCGTCCGTAGGTGACGTCCTCGCCGCCCTCGCGACCGGGCTGTGGCACTGGGACACGGCCACCGGCCTGGTCACCGTGGACGCGGAGGCGGCGCGGCTGCTCGGGCTGCCCGCGGAGCCGACCACCCTCACGCAGGGCCAGACCCGCGCCCGCTTTCATCCGGTCGACTGGAACGAGATCACCGGGGTCGTCCAGCTCGCGGTGGCCGAGGGCACGCTCGCCGAGGTGCGCATCCGGATCATGGACGAGCAGGGGCGGGTCGTCCGGGTCGTACGCAGCCGCTCGAAGCCGTCCTACGACCCCGAGCGGCAGGCCTACGAGCTGATCGGCACCCTCCAGGAGGTCACCGAACCGGCCCCGGGCGCGACGGCGGGCCGCAGCGGGGTCACCGGGGACTGGCGTCGCTCCCGGGAGGCGTTCCTGCTGGACGCGGGCCGGGCGCTGGCGGAGGCGCGGTCGACGCAGGAAGTGCTGCGGGTCGCGGCCGGGCTGTCCATGCCCGGGTTCTCGCCGGACGGGCTCGCGGTGTTCGGCGTCGAGGGCGACCGGCTGTCGATCATCGGCCACCACGGGCACCAGCCCGGCGACGGCGGCCCCTTCTCCCATATGCCGCTGACCACGGACTACCCGGCCACCGAGGTCGTCCGCACCGGCCGGGCGGTCTATCTGTCCTCCCCGCAGGAGTACAAGGAGCGCTACCCGGTCACCTGGCCGCTCGCCCAGCCCTTCGGCCGGCACTCGTGGGCGTTCCTGCCGCTGACGGCGGCCGGGCGGACGATGGGCGCCTGGATGGCGGCCTTCACCTATCCGGTGGCCTTCACACCGGACGAGCGTGCGGTCCTGACGACGGTCGCCCGGATGCTCGCCCAGGCCCTCTCCCGGGCCGGCGCCGCCGACTCCCAGCGGGAGCTGGCGGAGGGCCTGCAGCGCTCCATGCTGCCCTCGCTGGGCCCGGAGATCCCCGGGCTGAGGGCGGCCGCCCGCTACATCCCGACCGGCGGCGGGCTCCAGGTCGGCGGGGACTGGTACGACCTGATCCCCCTGCCGAACGGGCGGGTCGCGCTGGCCATCGGGGACGTCCAGGGTCATGACGTACGCGCAGCGGGCCTCATGGGCCAGCTGCGGATAGCGCTGCGTGCCTACGCCTCCGAAGGCCACCGACCGGACGCCGTGCTCTCCCGCGCCTCCCGCTTCCTGCACGGCATCACCCACGACGAACACCTGACCGACCTGCGCTTCGCGACCTGTCTGTACGCGGAGGCGGATCCGGCGACCGGCCGGCTGGAGATCGCCCGCGCCGGGCACCCGGACCCGGCGATCCGCATGGCCGACGGCACGGTGATGATGCGGCCGACCGCGGGCGGGCTGCCGCTGGGCATCGACCCGGACGCCGACTATCCGACGACCCGGTTCACGCTGGAGCCCGGCGAGACCATGGTGCTGTGCACCGACGGCCTGATCGAGACCGGCGGGCACGACATGGAGAGCGGCTGGCGGCGCATCCGCGCGATCCTGGAGGACTTCGACGCCTACGACACCGATCCCGAGCGCGGCCTGGAGGTGCTGGCCGACGCCCTGGTGCAGGGCGTGCACGGGCCGTCCTCACACCACACCACCGGCCCGCTGGCCGACCGCCGCGAGGACGACATAGCGGTCCTGCTGCTGTGCCGTCCCGGGGAGGGCTGCGGCTGCGGCGCCCCTGTCAGGGTGCGGCCGCGGGTGCGGCGCACGCTGCTGTCGGTGGCGCAGGACGAGCCCGAGCGGATCGCCGAGGCCCGCCAGCACCTGCGCGAGCTGCTGCACGACTGGGCCGGCGCCGAGCAGGTCGATGCGGCGGTGCTGCTGGTCTCCGAGATGGTCACCAACGTCCTCGTCCACACCGACGCCGACGCGCTGCTGCTCGCCGAGGTCGCCGGGGAGCCGGGCGGGCGCCGGCTGCGGGTGGAGGTCACGGACGCCGGCGACGACCTCCCGCACAAGCGCCGTCCCGGGGAGCTGGCCTCCTCCGGCCGCGGCCTGGTGCTGATCGAACTGCTCGCGCACGCGTGGGGGGTGGATCCGCGGGGCGAGGGCAAGAGCATCTGGTTCGAGCTCAACGAGTCCGCGGGCACCGGCCCGTAGGGCCTGTCGCGGGAGGGCTACGAGTCCGACGGCGCGGGTGCCCCGTACCGGGTGCGGAGTTCGTGGACGACCGCGAAGGCGGCCGCGGTCAGCGGTACCGCGAGGAGCATGCCGAGGATGCCCGCGACGGACGCCCCGGCGGTGATCGTCAGCATCACCACCGCGGGGTGCATCTGCACGGTCCGGCTCTGGATGGCCGGCTGGAGCACATGCCCTTCCAGTACCTGCACCGCGAGCACGACCCCGAGCGCCCACAGCGCGATGACGAAGCCGCGGTCGGCGAGGGCGACCAGCACGGACACCGCGCCGGAGAGGAAGGCGCCGAGGTAGGGGATGTAGGCGGTGACGAAGACGAGCGCGCCGAGGCCGACCGCGCCGGGCACCTTGAGGATCAGCAGGCCGATGCCGATGCAGGTGGCGTCGATGAGGGCGATGAGGGTCGTACCGCGCATGAACCCTTCGACGGCCTCGTAGGCGCGCCGTGCCATGGCCTCCAGGGTGTCGGCGGTCTCCCCGGGGGCGACGGCGCGGAGGTTTTCGACCACCCGGTGGGAGTCGCGCAGGAAGAAGAAGACGAGCAGCAGTGCGAGCACGGCCATCGCGAGGGACTCGCCGACCACGCTGACCCCGCTGATGACATTGGACACGGCGGTGCCGCCGAACCTGCCGAGCAGCTTGCGCGCGTTGGCGGCGAGGTCGTCCAGCCCGGTTCCGGCGGCCCCGAAGTGCTGGGCGACCGATGCGGCGGCGTCCCGGAGCGAGGCGACGATCTGGTCCCCGGTGTCGATCAGGGCGGCGACGACGATGTAGACGGCGCCGCCGACGACGGCCACGACGGCGACACAGGTCAGCCCGGCCGCGAGCGAGCGTTGCACCCCCGCCGCGACCAGCCTGCGGTGCAACGGCCCGAGCAGCGCGCTCCCGAGCAGGGCGAGCAGCACCGGAACGACAGCGGTCCGGAACTCCGAGCACAGCCGCACCCCCACCCATCCGACCCCGGTGACGAGCAGCAGCACGGCACACCAGGCGGCGAGACGGCGAACGGGCTCGGGCAGCGACAGCACGCATCCAGCGGATCATGCGCAGGTACGGCTGTCCTGCCGCACGGGCCCGTCCGGGTGAGGGTCGCTCACCCCAGCGCTCACCCCAGCGCTCACCCCAGCGCCCGCTCCACGACGAGCAGCAGCTCCTGCGCCAGGAACGCCCTCACCTCCTCCGGTGCCGCCCCCGTCCGCTCCTCGAGCGTCGCCCTCAGGTCGGACCAGCACCGCCGTACGCACTCCGTCAGGCCGGCGTCCCCGGCCGGCAGGACCGCCGTGACCGCGACCAGTTCCACCCGGCGCACCTCCGGCTCGCCGTGCTCCGGCAGGGCCGGGATCAGCCTCTTGCGCTCGTACGTGCGCAGGGTGCGCAGGGGGAGCCACACGCGGGAAGCCCCCCGCGCCATCGTCGCGGGGGGCTTCACCGTCTGCTCCACCAGTCACCGGGGACGCGAGCCGCACAAGGCCCGCTCTCTCTCCCTCCACAGGCGCCGACTCCGCCCGCTCACCCACCGGTTCACGCGGTGGTGGGCGGTGATACCAGGGGCGCCGGAGCGCGCCCCTGGACCTCACCCAGGCGTGGCATCCACACGCGCGGATGCGGGCTTCGTCGTGGTCCATGGCCGTGCGTGCGTGCGGTCACCACGCACGTGATCAGCCACTTTCCGCCGTCAGAGGTACTGAATCGACTCTTACCCGGCGCTGTTGTTACACCCCATGACCGAGCCGATGTGGGTGCCCTGTGCACCCGGGTCGCCCTCGCCGTTGAGCGCGTTGCCCAGCAGGCCGTTGAGGATCCCGACCTCGCCGAGGACGTCGAGGTTCAGGTCGTGCGACTTGCAGTTGGAACTCTGCATGCCACCCCAGCCCTCACCCCCTCGGCCCATGGGTGCGGCGTGGGCAGTGCCGGCGCTCACGAGTCCGACACTGCCGAGGGCAGCGACCAAAACGGCCGCCTTGCGAAGTTTGTGCATGTCATCTCCATGGAGTGAGTCGATGCGATCTGCCACAGATCGACCTCTTACAGTGAGGGAGATTAATAGGAAACTAATACAAAACGGACATCGACACGCCGATTCTATGATCTTCGTACTCCTGAGTCGCTGCACCGACGCGGCCCGGATGCGACCGAGCCCCGTCCAGGTCCGGACGGGGCTCGGTCGTGTGCGGTCCCGGCGAGGGCTACAGCCCGCCCTCGGTCATCCCGTGCACGGCCGGGATCGTGCCCAGGCGGCCCTTCTGGAAGTCCTCGAAGGCCTGCATCAGCTCGTCCTTGGTGTTCATGACGAACGGGCCGTAGTGCGCCATGGGCTCACGGATGGGCTGTCCGCCGAGGAGGACGACCTCCAGGTCCGGCGTGTGCGCGTCCTGCTTCTCGTCCGCGCGGACGGTCAGCGAGGAACCGGTGCCGAAGACGGCGGTCTGGCCCACGTGGACGGGCCGGCGGTCCGTACCGACGCTGCCGCGGCCCGCGAGGACGTACGCGAGGCCGTTGAAGTCCTCGCGCCAGGGCAGGGTGATCTCGGCGCCCGGAGCGAGGGTCGCGTGGATCATCGTGATCGGCGTGTGCGTGATGCCGGGACCGGCGTGGCCGTCCAGCTCGCCCGCGATGACACGCAGCAGCGCGCCGCCGTCGGCGGACGTCAGCAGCTGGACGTTGCCGCCGCGGATGTCCTGGTAGCGCGGGGCCATCATCTTGTCCTTGGCCGGGAGGTTCACCCACAGCTGGAGGCCGTGGAAGAGACCGCCGGACATGACGAGCTTCTCCGGCGGAGCCTCGATGTGCAGGAGGCCCGAGCCCGCGGTCATCCACTGGGTGTCGCCGTTGGTGATGGTGCCGCCACCGCCGTTGGAGTCCTGGTGGTCGAAGATCCCGTCGATGATGTAGGTGACGGTCTCGAAGCCGCGGTGCGGATGCCAGGGGGTGCCCTTGGGCTCGCCCGGCGCGTACTCCACCTCGCCCATCTGGTCCATCATGATGAACGGGTCGAGGTACTGGTAATTGATCCCGGCGAACGCCCGGCGCACCGGGAAACCCTCGCCCTCGAAACCGCTCGGCGCGGTCGTGACGGCGAGCACGGGACGCGCCACGGCGTCGGCGGGAGCGGTCACCCGGGGCAGCGTCAGCGGGTTCTCGACGGTCACTGCAGGCATGGTCGGTACCTCCTTGTACGCCCACTTTAGTTGAGCGTTGAACTTTCTGCCACCTGTAACAGAGAGAGCCCGGAGGGAATTCCCTCCGGGCTCCGCGGCTCCGACCGCTTCCGCGCGCGTCAGCCGCCGTACATCCGGCGCATCGCGAAGTCGACCATCTGCTCCACCGCCTTGGCGTCGAACACCATCCGGTGCTCGCCCTCCATGTCCAGGACGAAGCCGTAGCCGGTCGGCAGCAGGTCGATCACCTCGGAACCGGTGATCACGAAGTACTTGGACTCCTTGCCCGCGTACCGGCGCAGCTCCTTGAGCGAGGTGAACATCGGGATCACCGGCTGCTGGGTGTTGTGCAGGGCGAGGAAGCCGGGGGTGTCGCCGCGTGGGCAGTACACCTTCGACGTCGCGAAGATCTGCTGGAAGTCCTCGGCGGACATCTGCCCGGTGGTGAAGGCGCGCACCGCGTCCGCGAGCGAGGGCGGGGACGGCTCCGGGTAGAGCGGCGGCTGCTGGCCGTACCCGCCGACACCGCCCGGCATCTGCTGCTGCGGCTGGGCGTACTGCTGCTGAGCGGCGCCCCCGTCCATGGGCTGGCCGTATCCGTACATGGGCGCAAGCGTACCGAGCGGCAAGGGTCCGGCGGGGCTCGGGAAATTTATGTAGCGAGCGTTAGAGAACGCTGGTACCGTTTCTGTATCGACCGCTACAGATCCTGCTCCGCTGTTCACACCCCGGGGGTGCCCCATGTCCGGATCCGACTCCGGCTCGCGCTCGACGTCCGGTGCCCGCACCGCCCTGCTCCTCGCACACGGCGCCGGCGGCTCCGTCGCCGCCAACTACGGGCCCGTGATGGAGGAGTTGACGGCCCGGTACACCGTGATCGGCGCCGACTACCCGGGCGCGGGCACCGCTCCTCGGTCGACACGGCCGCTCGAACTGGACGAGCTGGCCGACCGGCTGGTCGCCGCGGCCGACGCGCAGGGGATCGAGCGATTCGCCGTCTCGGGGTTCTCGCTGGGCGGGCCGGTGGCGATACGGCTGGCGACGCGCCACCCGGAGCGGGTCACGGCCCTGGTGCTGACCGCACCCTTCGCCCGCGCCGACGCCGCGCTGCGGCTCACCGCGCAGGTGTGGCGGGCACTCGTCGAGGCCGGGGATCCGGACACGCTCGGGCGGTTCCTGCTCGCCCGTGCCCTGAGTCCGGCCGCGCTGGAGGCGCTGGGCCGGCAGGGCGTGGAGGCGGCGGTGAAGGAGGCGGGGGCGACGGCGCCGGAGGGCACGCCCGAGCATGTGGAGCTGGTGGAGCGGCTGGACGTGACCGCCGACCTGGGCCGGATCACGGCACCCACGCTGGTCGTCTCGCCGGCCGACGACGCCCTCGTACCGCCCCGGCTGCACCGGGCGGTGGCGGCCGGGATACCCGGGGCCCGGCTGGTGGAGATACCTGGCGGCCATCTGCCCTTCGCCGAGCAGCCGCAGCGCTGGGCGACGCTGCTTTCGGGCGCGGCCGAGTAGACCCTTCTCACACTTGGACCGGCAGGGGTTGCTTCTTATTACCGACGGGTAGCATCATCGTAGCTACTTGTTGGTACGTGAACCAGATGCGAGGAGCCAGTGCCTCGCCGAGTCCTATACGGAGCCGTCACCATGGGGCACTACAAGTCCAATCTCCGCGACATCGAGTTCAACCTCTTCGAAGTGCTCGGCCGCGACAAGCTGTACGGCACCGGTCCGTTCGAGGAGATGGACACGGACACCGCCAAGAGCGTCCTGGAGGAGCTGACCCGGCTTTCGGAGAACGAGCTGGCGGAGTCCTTCGCCGACGCCGACCGCAACCCGCCGGTCTTCGACCCCGAGACGAACACCGCGCCCGTCCCGGCGTCCTTCAAGAAGAGCTACAAGGCCTTCATGGACTCCGAGTACTGGCGCCTCGGCCTGCCCGAGGAGATCGGCGGCACGACGGCTCCCCCGTCCCTGATCTGGGCCTACGCGGAGCTGATCCTCGGCTCGAACCCGGCCGTGTGGATGTACTCCTCCGGCCCGGCGTTCGCCGGCATCCTCTTCGACGAGGGCAACGAGGTCCAGAAGAAGATCGCGCAGATCGC
Organism: Streptomyces cellostaticus; assembly: GCF_001513965.1. GTDB lineage: Bacteria > Actinomycetota > Actinomycetes > Streptomycetales > Streptomycetaceae > Streptomyces > Streptomyces cellostaticus. The sequence goes on from NZ_KQ948045.1 coordinate 76,150, forward strand.
GGTCGAGCGGACCTGGGGCTCCACGATGGTGCTCACCGAGCCCGACGCGGGTTCGGACGTCGGCGCCGGCCGCACCAAGGCCATCCAGCAGGAGGACGGCTCCTGGCACATCGAGGGCGTGAAGCGCTTCATCACCTCCGGTGAGCACGACATGGAGGAGAACATCCTCCACTACGTGCTCGCGCGCCCCGAGGGTGCCGGCGCGGGCACCAAGGGCCTGTCCCTCTTCCTCGTCCCGAAGTACCTCTTCGACTTCGAGACCGGCGAGCTGGGCGAGCGCAACGGCGTGTACGCGACGAACGTCGAGCACAAGATGGGCCTGAAGGCCTCCAACACCTGCGAGATGACCTTCGGCGACCAGCACCCCGCCAAGGGCTGGCTGATCGGCGACAAGCACGACGGCATCCGCCAGATGTTCCGCATCATCGAGTTCGCCCGGATGATGGTCGGCACGAAGGCGATCTCGACCCTGTCGACGGGTTACCTGAACGCGCTGGAGTACGCCAAGGAGCGCGTCCAGGGTCCCGACCTCGCCAACTTCATGGACAAGTCGGCCCCCAAGGTCACCATCACCCACCACCCCGACGTGCGCCGCTCGCTGATCACGCAGAAGGCGTACGCGGAGGGCATGCGCGCCCTCGTCCTCTACACCGCCTCCGTCCAGGACACGATCGCGGTCAAGGAGGCGAACGGCGAGGACACGAAGGCCGACCACGCGCTCAACGACCTGCTCCTGCCGATCGTGAAGGGCTACGGCTCCGAGAAGGGCTACGAGCAGCTCGCCCAGTCGCTGCAGACCTTCGGCGGCTCCGGCTTCCTGCAGGAGTACCCGATCGAGCAGTACATCCGGGACGCCAAGATCGACACCCTGTACGAGGGCACCACCGCCATCCAGGGCCAGGACTACTTCTTCCGGAAGATCGTCCGCAACCAGGGCGCCGCGCTGAACGCCCTCGCCGAGGACATCAAGAAGTTCCTGGCGCTGGGCACCGGCGGCGAGGAGCTGGCGGGCGCCCGCGAGCACCTCGCGAAGGCGGCCGTGGAGCTGGAGGCGATCGTCGGCCTGATGCTGACCGACCTCGCGGCCACCGAGCAGGACGTCAAGAACATCTACAAGGTGGGCCTGAACACCACCCGCCTGCTGCTGGCCTCCGGTGACGTGATCGTCGGCTACCTGCTGCTCAAGGGCGCCGCCATCGCCGCCGAGAAGCTGCAGACGGCCTCCTCCAAGGACGTGGCGTTCTACACCGGCAAGATCGCGGCGGCGAAGTTCTTCGCGGCCAACGTGCTGCCGGGTCTCACCCTGGCCCGCAAGGTCTCGGAGAACGTCGACCTCGACCTGATGGAGCTGGACGAGGCCGCGTTCTAGT
>NZ_KQ948046.1:0-1427 GCF_001513965.1 Streptomyces cellostaticus
GGTCACGTCCGCCGGAGTGGTGTATCGACGGCCACTCGGTGATCTCGTTGTGAGGCTATGCGCTGAGTTCGGCGGGCAGGGCGGTGTCGTCGGTTTCTGACTCGATCGAGTGGAGGCGGGCTTTGGCGAGGAGTTCGCGGCCCATGTAGCGGCGGGCCTCGGTCCATTCGTCGTTCTGCTCGGCCAGGACCGCGCCGACCAGGCGGATCAGGGCGGTGCGGTCGGGGAAGATGCCGACCACGTCGGTGCGGCGGCGGATCTCCTTGTTCAGCCGTTCCTGCGGGTTGTTCGACCAGATCTGCCGCCAGCTCTCGCGCGGGAATGCGGTGAACGCCAGCACGTCGCCCTGAGCCGCATCAAGGTGAGCTGCGGCTTTGGGGAACTTGGCTTCCAGGGCGTCGAGGACGTGCCTCATCTGGGCTTTGACGGCGTCGGTGTCGGGTTGTTCGAAGACGGTCCGCAGCAGCGTGGCCACCCACGGCTGCGCCGACTTGGGCACCTGGGACAGCAACGCGCGGGCGTAGTGCGTTCGGCATCGCTGCCAGCTCGCGCCGGGCAGGGCGGCGCCGATCGCATTGACCAGGCCCATGTGCGCATCGGAGATGACCAGTTGGACGCCGGACAGGCCGCGGGCGATGAGTGAGCGGAGGAAGGCGAGCCAGCCGGCGCCGTCCTCTGCCGTGGCGACGTCGATGCCGAGGATCTCACGGTGTCCGTCAGAGTTGACGCCGACCGCGATCAGCGCGTGGACGTTGATGATGCGGCCGCCCTCGCGGACCTTCTGCGTGAGCGCGTCCATCCAGACGAATGTGTGGGGGCCCGCGTCCAGGGGCCGGTTGCGGAACGCGGCCACCTGTTCGTCCAGGTGCTTGGCCATCGCGCTGACCTGGGATTTCGACAGCTGGGTGACGCCGAGGGACTCGGCGAGCTTTTCGACTCGGCGCGTGGACACGCCGAGCAGGTAGGCGGTGGCGACCACCGAGACGAGGGCCTGCTCGGCCCGGCGGCGCCGTTCGAGGAGCCAGTGCGGGAAGTAGCTGCCCTGGCGCAGCTTGGGAACGGCGAGTTCGACGGTCCCTGCGCGGGTGTCCCACTCGCGTGGGCGGTAGCCGTTGCGGTGGTTGACGCGTTCGTCGCTGACCTGCCCGTATTCGGCGTTGCAGAGGGCGTCGGCCTCGGCGGACATGAGTGCGTCGGCGAACGTCTTGACCATCGCGCGCAGCAGATCGGGACTCGCCGAGGCGAGGTTGTCCTCGGCAAGGGCGTGCAGGGGCAGACTGTCTGGTGCGGTCATCGTGCTGATCTCCTTCGAGCCTAGACATCTCGAAGATCAGCCGGTGGCCGTTCTCATATCCGGACCCTCACTCCGACGCCGGGACAAACACCCGGATCAGGTGGGAACCGGTACACCACTTCCAAGGACGCAA
>NZ_KQ948046.1:2340-73999 GCF_001513965.1 Streptomyces cellostaticus
CCGTGACCTTCGCCCGGTAGTGGGCTGCTGGTCCTCGGCCGGGTGGTGTGTCGCGCTTCGGCGATAGCGTGACGGGACAAGCAGTGGTGCGGACAGGTTGGGCGGGCAGGTTCATGCGGATGCGGTTCGAAGCCGGGGCCGAGGATGAGTTCGAGGCGGCGTGCGGGCTGCTGGTCGGCCGGCTGGTCCGGTGGGCCGGGGAGCAGGGTCTACCGGTGGACGGTTTCATGGCCGAGGCGGCGTTGGATTACCGGCACCGGGCGACGGTCGACGGTCGGCTGGGGCTGTGGGAGCCGCGGCATGTGGAGGAGCTGCTGCTGTCCTGGTTGCCGGAGCAGGTCACCGAACTTCCCGGGGAGGAATGCGGCGATGCACCAGGCACGTTGTGTACGCTGCTGCGTTTTCTGCATGCCGCGCAGTTGGCGGATCCGCGAGGAATGGCACTTGAGGACTCCCTTGCCGCCGTCGATGCGGCCGCGGAGGGGTATCCGGCGGCGATGGCGGACCGCACCCGCTGGGGTTTGGCGAAGTTCTGGGCGATGACCGCTGCCGAACAGGGCGTGGACGTCCTGGACGGGGCGGCCATGCAACTGTTCGCGGAGCGGGTGCAGCGCGGGGAAGTCGCCTATGACGAGCGGGCCCTCGGCGAGATCCTGGAACGGCGGCTGACCGGCCGGGTGCTGTCCGGTGTGGCCCGCGCCGAGCCGCAGCTGCCTGTGGTGTTGCCCCTGGACGACGAACTGCGCCGACAAGCCGGGGCGTCTACCGTCGTGGCGCAGTTGCGAGGAATCGCCGAGTGGGCGGGGCGGGACGGTCGCGCGGTGACGACGGCGGGCCGGCTGCGGATCGCCGACGCGCGCGAGCTGGTGGAGGCACTGGGCACTGGTGACAAGGCCGAGGGCGTGCGTTCTTCGGCCGACCTGCCGCGTCTGGGACTGCTGGTGGAGTGGGCGAAGAAGGCACGGCTGGTCCGGGTGGTCAAGGGACGGCTGTATGCGGTGGCCAAGGCCCGGCCGGTGCTGGCCGACCCGTTTCAGCTGTGGCTGCGTGTCTTCGACGCGTGTTTCGAGCTGCGGCAGGCGCTGATCGGGGCGCGCAGCGGCTGGCACGTCGGGTCGATGCTGTTCGACGTGTATGAGGAGGTGCTGGAGGATGTGCTGAACACGCTCTACAGCCTGCCGCACTCGATGCCCTGGCCGCACCTGCGAGACTCCGTGCACCTGGCCTACCGAGCTCGGTTCCCGTTCGACGGCGGGGCGGATCTCCAGCACAGGATGTGGTTCGAGCACGCCGACCGGGATCTGCGCACGGTGCTCGATGCGCTGGTGGACCTGGGCGCGATCGAGCGGGACAGCGGTATGGCCGATCCGGTGTTCCTCGACGTCGACCTCTGCCGTGCCGGAGACGAACTGCCCGCGGACATGCCGCCGGAGGTCGCGGAGCTGCTGGGCACTGTGGGAGCGCCAAAGGACGCGGCGGCGCAGGAGCGCGCCCGCGCCCGGTGCGAGGAGCTGACTGCCGGGCCGGTGGAGCTCCTCCGTCTCACGGAGCTCGGCACCCGGGCAGTACGGCAGCGCCTGCTGGCGGCCGGCCGGGACGCGCCGCTGGTCGGCGAACTGGCCCAGGCGCCGGCGGCCGGCCTGCTGGGGGTGCTGGCCGAGGAGTACGACCCGGAGGCCGCCCGTGCGGAGCTGGCCGGCTGGATCTCGGCCCACGGCGAACGGGATGCCGCACTGCGGCAACTCACCGAAGCCGTAGGGACCATGGCCCTCCGCACGCGTGCACAGGCGATGCTCGACGTACTTCTGACGGCGTTGTCGGACGGTGAAGGCGAACGGCTGCTGCGCGCGCTGCGCGGCGATGCCCGGCTGGCTCCGCTCGCGCTGAGCGTGCTGGCGCACCGTGAACTGCTGTCCCCCGAGGACATGACCGACGCGGAGCATCTGCTGGTGCTCGCCGAGAGCCTGCTCCAGCTCGTGGAGCTGGCGGGTGGCGAGGACGGCGCCGTGGATGCGCTGCGTGCTCAGGGCCCCGAAGCCAGGCACGCGGTCGCCGCCGTGCTGGACTCCGCGCACCCGGACCGGGCGGGGCTCGAAGAACTCAGGCAGCTGGCGGCCCGCGCATGGCGCACTCCGGCCGCCCGCCTCGGCCGCGGCCGGAAGCACGGACGCCGCGTCGGCAAGAGCGGCCGCAAGCGGCACCGCTGACCAGGGCAACACCGTCCGTTCCCGCAGGCGCGACTGGGATCGGTACGGGCACGCAGCTGGGAGACCGGTGGCCCTCGGCGGCGTGCGTCCCCGGTGGCGCGCTGGCGTCGGGGCGTGGGCCGGTGCGGTGGTGGCGACGATGGCGTCGAGGGCGTATGTGTGATCGTGGAGGCCGGCTGCGGCGAGGAGCCTGCCGGCGCGGCGGGCGATGGCTTCGGTGGGCGGGATGACGTTCACGCGGGAGACGGCGTAGTCGAAGCGGGCCTGGTTTGGTCCTGGGGTGGTCGCGGGCTTCGACGAGGGTGACGGAGCTGGTGACGACGCGCATGTCCTCGGCCTCGGCGGCGGCCAGCCACTCGGTGAGTTCGGGTGTGCGGCGTACCAGCTCGGACAGTCCCTCGCAGTCCAGGACGAGGGTGCCGCTCACGCGGCATCCGCCGAGCCGGCCGTGTCACCGCGCAGGACCGCCCGCTTGGCCTCGACCGCTGCCTGATCCACCGGCCCGTGTTCGGCTTCGGCGTCCTCGATGAGTTCGCGCAGCCGGTCGCGCTCCAGTTGGCGCTGAATGAGAGCTTCGGTCAGGGCCCATCCCCTCAGCACTCGATGATGTTCACCGCCAGCCCGCCCCGAGCCGTCTCCTTGTACTTCACGCTCATGTCGGCGCCCGTGTCCTTCATCGTCTTGATGACCTTGTCCAGGGACACCATGTGGGCGCCGTCGCCGCGCATCGCCATCTTCGCGGCCGTGACCGCCTTCACCGCGGCCATGCCGTTGCGTTCGATGCACGGGATCTGGACCAGGCCGCCGACCGGGTCGCAGGTCAGGCCGAGGTTGTGTTCCATGCCGATCTCGGCCGCGTTCTCCACCTGCTCGGGAGAGCCGCCGAGCACCTCCGCCAGCGCGCCCGCGGCCATGGAGCAGGCGGAGCCGACCTCGCCCTGGCAGCCGACCTCGGCGCCGGAGATGGAGGCGTTCTCCTTGAAGAGCATGCCTATGGCGCCGGCGGCCAGCAGGAACCTCACTATGCCGTCCTCGTCGGCGCCCGGCACGAAGTTGATGTAGTAGTGCAGGACCGCCGGGATGATGCCGGCCGCGCCGTTCGTGGGGGCGGTGACCACGCGGCCGCCCGCCGCGTTCTCCTCGTTCACGGCCATCGCGTAGAGCGTGATCCACTCCATCGCGTGCGCCAGCGGGTCGCCCTCGGCGCGCAGCTGGCGGGCCGAGACGGCCGCGCGGCGGCGGACCTTCAGGCCGCCGGGCAGGATGCCCTCGCGGGACAGGCCGCGCGAGACGCAGGCCTGCATCACCCGCCAGATCTCCAGCAGGCCCGCCCGGATTTCGTCCTCGGTGCGCCAGGCGCGCTCGTTCTCCAGCATGAGGGAGGAGATCGACAGGCCCGTTTCCTTCGTCAGGCGCAGGAGTTCGTCGCCGGTGCGGAAGGGGTACTTCAGGACCGTGTCGTCCAGCTTGATGCGGTCCGCGCCGACCGCGTCCTCGTCGACGACGAAGCCGCCGCCGACCGAGTAGTACGTCTTGGAGACCAGTTCCGTGCCCGCGGCGTCGTACGCCCACAGCGTCATGCCGTTGGCGTGGTACGGGAGCGCCTTGCGGCGGTGCAGGATCAGGTCGTCGTCGAAGGAGAAGGGGATCTCGTGCTCGCCGAGGAGCGAGATCCGGCCGGACTCCTTGATTCCCTCCACCTGCTCGTCGGCCTTCTCCACGTCCACCGTGCGCGGCGAGGCGCCCTCCAGGCCGAGCAGCACCGCCTTCGGGGTGCCGTGGCCGTGGCCGGTCGCGCCGAGCGAGCCGTACAGCTCGCAGCGGACGGACGCGACCTTCTCCAGGAGGTCCTCATTGCGCAGTCGGCGGGCGAACATGCGCGCCGCGCGCATCGGGCCGACCGTGTGGGAGCTGGACGGGCCGATGCCGATCGAGAACAGGTCGAAGACCGAGATGGCCACGGGGACTCCTCAATACGGGTGGTGCGGGGGTGGTGCAGGGGGTGGGGCACCGCGCGCGCTGTACTTCCAGTGTGCGCGGTGCCCTGAAAAAAGTGACTTACTTGTTCAGACCGGGGTACAGCGGGTGCTTGTCGGCCAGGGCCTTGACCCGGGTCTTCAGAGCCTCCGCGTCGGCCTCCCCGAAGGGAGAAGGCGCCTTGAGGGTTTCCGCGATCACGTCCGCGACCTCGGCGAAGTCCTCGGCCGTGAAGCCGCGGGTGGCGAGGGCGGGCGTGCCGATCCGCAGGCCCGAGGTGACCATCGGGGGGCGCGGGTCGTTCGGGACGGCGTTGCGGTTGACCGTGATGCCGACCTCGTGGAGACGGTCCTCGGCCTGCTGCCCGTCCAGCTCGGACTCGCGCAGGTCGACCAGGATCAGGTGCACGTCCGTGCCGCCGGACAGGACGTTCACGCCGGCCTCGCGGGCGTCGGACGCGGTCAGCCGCTCGGCGAGAATCCGCGCGCCCTCGACCGTACGGCGCTGGCGCTCCTTGAAGTCCTCGCTCGCCGCGACCTTGAAGGAGACCGCCTTGGCCGCGATCACGTGCTCCAGGGGGCCGCCCTGGAAGCCCGGGAAGACGGACGAGTTCAGCTTCTTCGCGAAGTCCTTCTTGGCGAGGATGATGCCGCCGCGCGGGCCGCCCAGCGTCTTGTGGGTGGTGGACGTGACGACGTCCGCGTGCTCCACCGGGTTCGGGTGGAGACCGGCGGCGACCAGGCCCGCGAAGTGCGCCATGTCGACCCACAGGTAGGCCTCGACCTCGTCGGCGATCCGGCGGAACTCGGCGAAGTCCAGCTGCCGCGGGTACGCCGACCAGCCCGCGATGATCACCTTCGGGCGGTGCTCCTTGGCGAGGCGCTCGACCTCGGCCATGTCGACCAGGCCGGTCTCGACGTCCACGTGGTAGGCGACCACGTTGAACTGCTTGCCGGAGAAGTTCAGCCGCATCCCGTGGGTCAGGTGGCCGCCGTGCGCCAGGTCCAGGCCGAGGATGGTGTCCCCGGGCTGGGCCAGCGCGAACAGCGCCGCCTGGTTCGCGGAGGCGCCGGAGTGGGGCTGCACGTTGGCGTACTCGGCGCCGAACAGCTCCTTGATCCGGTCGATGGCGATCTGCTCGGCGACGTCGACGTGCTCGCAGCCGCCGTAGTAGCGGCGGCCCGGGTAGCCCTCGGCGTACTTGTTGGTCAGGACCGAGCCCTGCGCCTCCATCACCGCGAGCGGGGCGAAGTTCTCGGAGGCGATCATCTCCAGCGTCGACTGCTGGCGGTTCAGCTCGGCGTCGACCGCGGCGGCGATCTCCGGGTCGAGCTCGTGCAGGGACGTGTTCAGGACAGTCATACGGTTACGACTCCTCAGCCGGCGGTCTCGGCGGTGTACTCGTCGGCGGAGAGCAGGTCGGCCGGCTCCTCCGTGACGCGCACCTTGAACAGCCAGCCGCCCTCGAAGGGGGCGGAGTTCACCAGCGACGGGTCGTTGACGACGTCCTCGTTGACCTCGGTGATCTCACCGGTGACCGGCGAGTACAGGTCGGAGACCGACTTCGTCGACTCCAGCTCGCCGCAGGACTCGCCCGCGGCCACCGTGGAGCCGACCTCGGGGAGCTGGGCGTAGACGACGTCGCCGAGCGCGTTGGCCGCGAACTCGGTGATGCCGACCGTCGAGACGCCGTCCTCGGCGGCCGACAGCCACTCGTGCTCCTTGCTGTAGCGCAGCTGCTGGGGGTTGCTCATGGCCTGAATTCTCCTGTACGCGCGGGAGTGCTGGTGAATGGGGGACTACTGGAACTGCTTGTGAGCAGGTGAAATGTGCGCAGGGTCACGTGTGCGGCACGGACCGTGCCCCAGTGTCTACTTCTGGCGCTTGTAGAAGGGCAGTGCGACGACCGCGTACGGCTCGTGGCTGCCGCGGATGTCCACGCCGACGCCCTCGGTGCCCGGCGCCGCGTGCGCCGCGTCGACGTACGCCATGGCGATCGGCTTGCCCAGGGTGGGGGAGGGGGCGCCGGAGGTGACCTCGCCGATCACCGCGCCGCCCGCGACGACGGCGTACCCGGCGCGCGGCACCCGGCGGCCCTCGGCGATCAGGCCGACGAGGACCCGCGGCGGGTTCTGCTCGGCGTGGGAGGCGGCCTCGGCCAGCGCCTCGCGGCCCACGAAGTCGCCCTCCTTCTCGAACTTCACCACGCGGCCGAGCCCGGCGTCGAAGGGGGTGAGCGAGGTGCTCAGCTCGTGCCCGTACAGCGGCATGCCCGCCTCCAGGCGCAGGGTGTCCCGGCAGGACAGGCCGCACGGGATCAGACCGACGCCCTCGCCGGCCCGGGTCAGCGCCTGCCACAGCTCCACGGCGTGCTCCGGCTTCACGAACAGTTCGAAGCCGTCCTCACCGGTGTAGCCGGTGCGCGCGATCAGCGCGGGGACCCCGGCGACCGTGCCGGGCAGGCCCGCGTAGTACTTGAGGCCGTCCAGGTCGGCGTCGGTGAGGGACTTCAGGATGCCGGGGGACTCCGGGCCCTGGACCGCGATCAGCGCATACGCGTCACGGTCGTCGCGGACCTCGGCGTCGAAGCCGGCGGCGCGCTCGGTCAGCGCGTCCAGCACCACCTGGGCGTTGGAGGCGTTGGCCACGACCATGTACTCGGTCTCGGCCAGCCGGTAGACGATCAGGTCGTCCAGGATGCCGCCGTCGGCCTGGCAGATCATGGTGTAGCGGGCGCGGCCGACGCCGACGGAGGCGATGTTGCCGACCAGGGCGTGGTTCAGGAGGGCGGCCGCCTGCGGCCCGGTCACGGTGATCTCGCCCATGTGGGAGAGGTCGAAGAGGCCGGCCTTGGTCCGTACGGCGAGGTGCTCGTCGCGCTCGGAGCCGTAGCGCAGGGGCATGTCCCAGCCGGCGAAGTCGGTCATCGTCGCACCGAGCGAGCGATGCAGCGCATCCAGCGCGGTGTGACGCAATCCAGTGGGTTCGGTACTGCTCATCGGTCGGTCGTCTCCCAGGGCACATGACGGGCGAGGAACGTTCCTCCCCATCTGTCATCGGAACCTGAGAGGTTCGCCATGATCCTCGCGAGGAGTGGTCACGGCTTGCACCTTGGGTGGAGCCACTGACACAGCGGCCCGCTTTTCAGATGTGCCTCGCCCGCGCGGTAACGGGGCCTGAGAGATTCAAGGGAGGGACTTGCTCCTTCGGCGCCCCAGCGAAGGCTGCTGGGGACTCTCCCGCGCGGATTCAAACGGCCGGTATGCAGTTGGCGGCCACATCATTGCACGCCGCACCCCCACGCGTCAGGGCCCGCATCTGTAACCGACCTGTGGCAGTACGCGCACCGAACCGCCGGACGCCGCACATTACCTTCTCTTTACATCCGATGGGCATGACCTTTGCAAGCCCACAGGGGAGGACGATCACGGTGAACAGGACCACGGCCTACGCCGCCACCACCGGCATTGCGGTGCCGAAGCAGCCCTTGGCCCCGGCCCGCGAGCGCTGCGCCGAGCGTCCGGCCCCGGTCGTCCGCGACCTGCGCGACCGCGGCGGACGCAGCCCGCACGCGCTGCTCTTCGGACCCCAGGACCTGGTGGTGGTCACCGGCCTGCCCGGCAGCGGCAAGTCCACCTTGATGAGCCGCGCGGTCCGCGGCCACCGCATCGACTCCCAGGACGCCCGCGACCACTGGGCAGCCCGCCTGCCCCGTCTCCTGCCGTACGCCCTCTACCGCCCGCTGGTCCGCCTCGCCCACTACGCCGGGCTGCGCCGCGCCCTGCGCACCGGCGAGGGAGTCGTCGTGCACGACTGCGGCACCCAGGCCTGGGTCCGCGCCTGGCTGGCCCGCGAGGCCCGGCGCCGCGGCGGCACCCTGCACCTGCTCCTGCTCGACGTCACTCCCGGCACCGCCCGGGAGGGCCAGCGCGAGCGCGGCCGCGGCGTCTCCCGGTACGCCTTCCGCCGCCACCGCCGTACGGCCGCCCGCCTGCTGCGTGCGGTGGAGCGGGGCGAGCTGCCCGCCGGCTGCGGCTCGGCGGTGCTGCTGGACCGCGACGCGGCGGACGTCCTGCGCCGCATAGGCTTCGCCGGCCACGGGGAGTGAGCCGGCCTCCCGGACCGAGCGGTGTCATCGGCCTGAGCGTTGTCACAGCCACCCGCTAGCCTTTTGAGCCACAGCAGTGGTTCCCGGCAGGCGGCAGGCAGATGGACTTCTCGGCGGCGGACTTCTCCGCGGACATTCCGGCACAGGCGCACCCCCACCCGCACAGCGGTTGGCCTGGCAACGAGCTGGAGGAGATGCTCTCGGCCTCCCTCGGCATACCCTCCGCGGGCGGCCGGATCATCGAAGTCCTCGGCCGGAGCTTCGTGTGGATCCCGCTGCCCAACGGCGGCGGCCCGGACAGCGGCCCGCTGGATCTGCCCACCCTGGACATCGACGGCCAGGTCTACGTCCCGGTCTTCAGCTCCGAGGAGCAGTTCCGCCAGGCGGCCGGCTCCCACATGTCGTACTCCATCGCCCCGGCGGTGGAGTTCGCCCGCGGTCTGCCCCCGCAGGCCGGTATAGCCGTGAACCCCGGCGGTGTGGTCGGCATACCGCTGCCGCCCCAGGCGGTGGCCGAGCTGTGCCGCGCGGGCCGCACCCCGCTGGACGGCCCCGGCACGGGCGGCCGGGTCCGCCTCTTCGAGCCCGACTGGCAGGACGACCCGGTCGACTTCCTCTCCGCAGCCTCCGCCGAGTTCGCGGCGACGGGCGTGGTCCGCACGGCCCGCCGCTGCCTGGCCGGCATAGAAACGGCCGACCCGGTGATGTTCGTGGGCGTGGAACTCGCCCAGTGGGAGGGCGACCTGCGCGCCCTGCCCCTGGAGGCGCTCGGCAAGGCCCTCGGCGAGGTCCCGGTGAAATGGCCGGTCAACCTCGTCCTCCTCGACGTGGCCGAGGACCCGGTGGCCGACTGGATGAAGACAAACGTCCGCCCCTTCTACCAGTACGGCCACTGAACAGCCCACTCAGGGGCAGCCGACCAAGGGGGCGCGGGGAACTGCGCGACAAGCCACAACGCACCCCGCGCCCGCGAACCGAAGACAAGGCCCCACCCCACTAGGCGCTTAAGCTGTTCCCAAACGCGGGGCACTCCAAAGAAGGGCAAGACAGGTGAGCGCGAGCCCAAGCGGCAGCGTCGAGCACATGCTGCGCCAGGTCACCCCCGGGCGCTACGACGCCTACGAGGCACTGCTGCGCGCCCTCGCCACCCCTTCCTCCGGCCAGATCTGGATGCTCCTGTGGCACGGCCAGGCCGGCTCCCCGGACGCCCAGTACGGAAACATGGAGGTCGACGGCTTCAGCTACGCCCCCTGTGTGACCTCCGCCCAGGAACTCTCGGCCAGCGGCTGGAACCGCTCCTACGAGGTGGTCGACGGACTCGACGTGGCCCGCACCCTCTATCCCGACCACTTCGGCATCTGGCTCAACCCGCACGCCCCGGGCGGCGGCGTCGGCATCCCCTGGCTGGACCTGCGCCGCATCGCCACCGGCCTGGACCGCCAGCCCGCCGGTCCCCTGCGGCTGACGGAACCCGGCATCGAGATCCCGCAGTTCTACGCCCTGCTCGCGCAGAACGCCCACCGCACCCCGGCCCTGCGCACCCTGCGCCGCGCCTGGGTGCAGCCCGCGCTCGGGGCGCCGTACCTCGCCATCGGTCTGGACGTGTACGACACCTCGCCGGCCGCCGTCGACTCGGTGCGCGCGATGATGCAGCAGTCCGTCGGCGCGGTCCCGGAGGGGCTGCCGGTCTCGACGGTCGCGATGACGGACGACTACGACCCGGTCGTGATGTGGATGCGGGCCAACGCCCGCCCGTTCTACGACCGCGAGGCCCACGCGGCCCCGCCCCAGCCCCAGCCCCAGCCGCAGCCGCAGCTTCAGCCCCAGCCTCAGGGCCCGGCCGCCGGTTACGGCTACCCGCCCGTCCACGGCGGCTACTGATCAAAGGGGCCGCGAAGCCCGCTTCTTGGCCTTGATCGTAGAATTTACGTGCCCGGCACACTTCTGCGCGCGTAGACATCGGTTGGACGTGCCGAACCGCGCAAAATCGACGTTCTGTCCCAACTGGGCCGTGTCCGCGGGGCGTTACCCAATGTTCGGATAACGGAATCCCTCGCACTGCATCACGGTTGCGCATACTTTCGCCGTCAGCTCTGGCGGGTGATCGCAGCGACGCTGAAGACTCCCGACTCAGACACGAGGTGGAGACCTCGTGATCGATGGCAAGTCGACAAAGCCGCAAACCGCGGCAGGCGCAGGCCGGTCACCACCGGCGAGAGGGGTCGCTCACCGTGACCGCACCGATCGAGACCACCGGGGCGGCAGCCGAGGCACAGCCGGAGGCTGTGCTGGCGGGTGCCGAGAAGGGGCAGATCGAGGGTCGTTCCCTGGGCCAGATCGCCTGGTCCCGGTTCAAGCGGGACAGAGTCGCCGTCGTCGGCGGCATCATCGTGATCCTGCTGATCCTCCTCGCGATCCTCTCGCGCCCCATCCAGGCCATGTTCGGCCTCGACCCCAACGCCTTCCACCAGGACCTGATCGTGCCCGACACCTCGCTGCCCAAGGGCGGCCTGGGCGGTATGAGCATGGACCACCCGCTGGGTGTGGACCCGAAGTTCGGCCGGGACATCGCCACCCGCATCCTGGAGGGCTCCTGGGTCTCCCTGGTGGTCGCCTTCGGAGCCACGATCCTGTCCAACGTGATCGGCGCGATCATGGGTGTCGTCGCGGGCTACTACGGCGGCCGGGTCGACTCGATCATCAGCCGGCTGATGGACGTCTTCCTCGCCTTCCCCCTCCTGCTGTTCGCCATCGCCATCTCCGCCACCCTGCAGGGCGGCGCCTTCGGCCTCAACGGACTGCCGCTCCACCTGAGCGTGCTCATCTTCGTCATCGGCTTCTTCAACTGGCCCTACCTGGGCCGGATCGTGCGAGGTCAGACCCTTGCCCTGCGCGAGCGCGAGTTCGTGGACGCCGCCCGCGGCATGGGTGCCAAGGGCCCGTACATCCTCTTCCGCGAGCTGATGCCGAACCTGGTCGGCCCGATCATCGTCTACTCGACGCTGCTCATCCCGACCAACATTCTGTTCGAGGCCTCCCTGAGCTTCCTGGGTGTCGGTATCCAGCCCCCGCAGGCGTCCTGGGGCGGCATGCTCCGGGAAGCCGTCACCTACTACCAGGTCGATCCCCAGTACATGATCGTGCCGGGCCTCGCCATCTTCATCACCGTCCTCGCGTTCAATCTGCTCGGCGACGGTCTCCGCGACGCTCTCGACCCCCGCAGCCGCTAGGCAGCTCCCGAGAGTCCATCTAGTTTCCGATCATGGAGGGGAAACAGACCATCATGCGAAGGTCAGCGCTGGCCGCGGTCGCGGCCATCGGCTCCGCCAGCTTGCTCGTTGCAGGCTGCAGCAAGGCCGATGACAACAAGGACGGCAACACTCCGAAGGCGGCCGGTGCCAACGCGGCGACCACGGGTGTCGTCAATGCGTCCGACAAAAAGGGCGGCACGGTCACGTACGAGATGTCGGACGTGCCGGACTCGTTCGACCCCGGCAACACGTACTACGCCTACATGTACAACTTCAGCCGGCTCTACGCCCGCCCGCTGATGACGTTCCAGCCCGGCCCCGGCGAGAAGGGCAACACCCTTGTCCCGGACCTCGCCGCGAGCAAGGGTGTCCCGAGCGACGGCGGCAAGACCTGGACGTACAAGCTGCGTGCGGGCCTGAAGTACCAGGACGGATCGGCGATCACGTCGAAGGACGTCAAGTACGCCGTCGAGCGCTCCAACTTCGCGCGTGACGTGCTCTCGCTCGGCCCGAACTACTTCCAGCAGTTCATGAAGGACGGCGACAAGTACAAGGGTCCGTACAAGGACAAGGGCGCCAAGGGCCTGTCCTCGATCGAGACGCCGGACGCCACCACGATCGTCTTCCACCTGAACCGCGCCTTCCAGGAGTTCGACTACCTGGTCGCGGCTCCGCAGACGGCTCCGGTGCCGCAGGCCAAGGACGACGGCGTCGACTACGTCAAGCACATCGTCTCCTCCGGCTCCTACCAGTTCCAGAGCTACCAGGAGGGCAAGCAGGTCGTCCTGGTCCGCAACAAGAACTGGGACGCGAAGACCGACCCGCTGCGCAAGCAGCTGCCGGACAAGATCGTCGTCAACCTGAAGGTCAACCCGGAGACGATCGACAAGGACATCCAGTCCGGCGACGCCACCGCCGACCTCGTCGGCGGCGGTGTCCAGGCCTCCACCCAGGCCCAGCTGCTCAACTCGGCCGACGGCAAGGCCGCCACGGACAACACCTACGGTGGCCGCCTGGTCTACATGGCGATCAACACCAAGGTCGCGCCGTTCGACAAGGTCGAGTGCCGCAAGGCCGTGCAGTACGCCGTCGACAAGGTCTCCGTGCAGACCGCCGAGGGCGGCCCGATCCGCGGTGAGGTCGCCTCCACCGTTCTGCCGCCGGACATCACCGGCTACCAGAAGGCGGACGCCTACGCGACCAAGGGCAGCAAGGGTGACGTCGCCAAGGCCAAGGCGCAGCTGAAGGCCTGCGGCAAGTCGTCGATCAGCACCAACATCACGGCCCGCTCCGACCGCCCGCAGGAGATCGACGCCGCCACGGCGATCATCAACTCGCTGAAGAAGGTCGGCATCAACGCCACCCTGAAGCAGTACCCGCAGGGCAAGTACTTCACCGACTACGCGGGTGTGCCGAAGTTCACCGAGAAGCAGAACATCGGCCTCATGATGATGCAGTGGGGTGCCGACTGGCCCTCCGGCTACGGCTTCCTGCAGCAGATCCTGAACGGCAAGGCGATCAGCCAGTCCGGCAACACCAACCTGTCGCAGTACGACAACAAGAAGGTCAACGACCTGCTCGGCCAGGCTATCGCCGCCGAGGACGTCGCCAAGCGCAACGAGCTGTACGCGCAGATCGACAAGCAGACGATGGACGACGCCGTCCTCGTCCCGCTGACCTACTTCAAGGTCCTTCTGTACCGCTCGCCGTACGCGACCAACGTGGTCTCCACTGCCGCCTTCAGCGGTGAGTACGACTACCTCAACCTCGGCACCACGAAGAAGTAGCAGCCCCGGAAGGCAGGTGAAGGCATTGGTGCCCGCGGGCTTCGCGGCCCGCGGGCACCAGCGCCGGTCCCCGTGATCTCGTACATCCTCCGCCGGACGTTCGCGGCAGTGATCCTGCTGCTGGTCGTCACCGCGGTCACCTTCGCCATCTTCTTCCTGCTGCCGCGACTCGCCGGCCAGACAGCGGATCAACTGGCGCAGCAGTACATCGGCAAGAGCCCGTCGAAGGCGGACATCGCCGCGGTCAAGCACAACCTCGGTCTGGACCAGCCCGTCTACGTCCAGTACTGGCACTTCATCAAGGGGATCGTGGCCGGCGCCAACTACGACCTCGGCCCCACCACGGTGCACTGCAACGCACCCTGCTTCGGCTACTCGTTCAAGACCCACCAGGCGGTCTGGCCGGAACTCACCTCGCGCATGCCGGTGACGATGTCGCTGGCCGCGGGTGCCGCCGTGCTGTGGCTGCTCTCGGGTGTGACGGTCGGCGTCATCTCCGCCCTCAAGCCGCGCTCGATCTTCGACCGCACCTTCATGGGCGTCGCGCTCGCCGGTGTCTCGCTGCCCATGTTCTTCACGGGCAACCTGGCCATCCTGCTCTTCACCTATCAGTGGCCGATCTTCGGCCGCACGTACGTCCCGTTCACCGAGAACCCCGCGCAGTGGGCCAACACGCTCTTCCCGGCGTGGTGTTCGCTCGCACTCCTCTACTCCGCCATCTACGCGCGGCTCACCCGCTCGGGCATGCTGGAGACGATGAACGAGGACTTCATCCGCACGGCCCGCGCCAAGGGTCTGCGTGAGCAGAAGGTCGTGGTCCGGCACGGACTGCGGGCCGCCCTCACCCCGATCATCACGGTCTTCGGCATGGACCTCGGTCTGCTGCTCGGCGGCGCCGTGATCACCGAGACCGTGTTCTCGCTGCACGGCATCGGCGAGTACGCGGTGAACGGCATCACCGACAACGACCTGCCCAAGATCCTCGGCGTGACCCTGCTCGCCGCCTTCTTCGTCGTGATCGCAAATCTCCTGGTGGACGTGCTCTACGCCGCCGCCGACCCGCGCGTGAGGCTCTCGTGACCGAACTCTCCAAGACCGGCGCCGCAGTGGGGGAGCCCACCCCCGCCGGCAAGGCGCCCGAAGCCTTCCTGGAAGTCCGCGACCTCAAGGTGCACTTCCCGACCGACGACGGCCTGGTCAAGTCCGTCGACGGGCTCAGCTTCTCGCTGGAGAGGGGCAAGACCCTCGCCATCGTCGGCGAGTCCGGATCCGGCAAGTCGGTCACCTCGCAGGCCATCATGGGCCTGCACCGGCTCGGCGCCCGCGGCAAGAACGTGCAGATGTCCGGCGAGATCTGGCTGGACGGCAAGGAACTGGTCGCCGCATCCCCGGACGAGGTGCGCAAGCTCCGCGGCCGTGAGATGGCGATGATCTTCCAGGACCCGCTGTCCGCGATGCACCCGTACTACAAGGTCGGCGACCAGATCGTGGAGGCCTACCGGGTCCACCACGACGTCAGCAAGAAGGTCGCCCGCCGGCGGGCCATCGAGATGCTCGACCGGGTCGGCATCCCCGAGCCGGCCAAGCGCGTCGACGGCTACCCGCACGAGTTCTCCGGCGGTATGCGCCAGCGCGCCATGATCGCCATGTCGCTGGTCAACAACCCCGAGCTGCTCATCGCGGACGAGCCGACCACCGCCCTCGACGTCACCGTCCAGGCGCAGATCCTCGACCTGATCCGGGACCTGCAGAAGGAGTTCGGCTCCGCGGTCATCATGATCACCCACGATCTCGGCGTGGTCGCCGAGATCGCCGACGACGTCCTGGTGATGTACGGCGGCCGGTGCGTGGAGCGCGGCCGGGCCGACGAGGTCTTCGAGAAGCCGCAGCACCCGTACACCTGGGGCCTGCTCGGTTCCATGCCCCGCATCGACCGTGAGACCTCCGAACGGCTCATCCCGGTCAAGGGCCAGCCGCCGAGCCTCATCAACGTCCCCTCGGGCTGCGCCTTCCACCCGCGCTGCCCGTACGCGGACATCCCCAAGGGGAACGTCACCCGCACGGTGCGCCCCGACCTGGAGCTGGTGAGCACCGGGCACTGGTCCGCCTGCCACCTCCCGGCCGAGGACCGTGAGCGGATCTGGACCGAAGAGATTGCGCCGAAGCTGTGAGTGAGACGAAGAAGACGGACACCGTCGCCGAGGCCGTGATCCCGAAGCAGGCGTCGGCTCCCGAGGACCGCGAGGTGCTGCTCAAGGTCGAGGGCCTGACCAAGCACTTCCCGATCAAGAAGGGCATCCTCCAGCGCCAGGTCGGCGCCGTGAAGGCCGTCGACGGCATCGACTTCGAGGTGCGCAAGGGCGAGACCCTGGGCGTGGTCGGCGAGTCGGGCTGCGGCAAGTCGACCATGGGCCGGGTCATCACCCGACTCCAGGACCCGACCGACGGCAGGATCACCTTCGAGGGCCAGGACATCACGCGGCTGTCGACCGGGCAGATGCGTCCGCTGCGCCGCGACATCCAGATGATCTTCCAGGACCCGTACGGCTCCCTGAACCCCCGTCACACCATCGGCTCGATCGTCTCGGCGCCGTTCCGGCTCCAGGGCGTGGAGCCCGAGGGCGGGGTGAAGAAGGAGGTCCAGCGGCTCCTCGAACTGGTCGGCCTCAGCCCCGAGCACTACAACCGCTACCCGCACGAGTTCTCCGGCGGCCAGCGCCAGCGCATCGGTATCGCCCGCGCGCTCGCCCTGAAGCCGAAGCTGGTCGTGGCCGACGAGCCGGTCTCCGCGCTGGACGTGTCCATCCAGGCCCAGGTCGTCAACCTCATGGACGACCTCCAGGAGGAGCTGGGCCTCACCTACGTGATCATCGCCCACGACCTCTCCGTGGTGCGGCACGTCTCGGACCGGATCGCGGTGATGTACCTCGGCAAGATCGTCGAGCTGGCCGACCGCACCTCGCTGTACGAGTCGCCGATGCACCCGTACACCAAGGCGCTCATGTCGGCCGTGCCGGTGCCGGACCCGAAGCGCCGCGGCCAGAAGAGCGAGCGCATCCTGCTGCGCGGCGACGTGCCCTCGCCCATCGCCCCGCCCTCCGGCTGCCGCTTCCACACCCGCTGCTGGAAGGCGACGCAGATCTGCAAGACGACCGAGCCGCAGCTCGTCGAGCTGAGGTCCGGCCAGCAGGTCGCCTGCCACCACCCGGAGAACTTCGCCGACCAGGCTCCCCAGGACACGGTCCTGCTCTCGGTGGCGAAGGAGGCGTCGGAGCTGGTCCCGGACGCGGTGCTGGAAGGCTCCGCCGAGCAGGCCGAGGCTGCCGAGCAGGCCGAGGCTGCCGAGGAGGGCGAGGCTGCGGAGGAGGCGGTGGCGGCCGAGCCCGCCGACACGGCCGCGAAGCCGTCGTCCGCCGCCGGGGAGTCCGAGCGCGGGTCGGCGGCCGACGAGAAGGCCGCAGCCCCCGAAGGCGAGGCCGAGGCTTCGGACACCGACTCCCAGGAGTCGACCGACAAGTAGCACGACTAGGCAAAGTCATGCACATGCCCGAACGGGAGAGTGCAGAGTCGTCCGTGTCCGTCCACCGACCGGCACACGCTCGAAAGGGACGACCATGGCACTCTCCCGTTCGGCACGCTTAGCGGCCCTCGCCACCGCGGCGGCCTCCTTCCTGACCATTGCCGCCTCCTCCGCCCCCACTCCTGGCGCCCCCGGCATCGGCGATCCCTACTTCCCACAGCTCGGCAACGGCGGCTTCGACGCCCGCCATTACGACCTGGACATTGCCTACGACCCGGGCACCGGCCGCCTGGACGGCCGTACCACCCTCACCGCACGCGCCACCCAGAGCCTGTCCTCCTTCGATCTCGACCTCCAGAAGCTGGAGATCACCAAGGTCGAAGTCGACGGCAGACCCGCCCGGTTCACCCGCGACGGCGACGAGGTCACCGTCACCCCGCGCGGAACCCTCGCCAAGGGCCGGCACTTCACCGTGTCCGTCACCTACGGCGGCATACCCGAACCCCTCGGCGGCCCGATCGTCTTCGGCTCGAAGTACGGCTGGATGAAGACCGCCGACGGCGTCTTCGTCGCCTGCGAGCCCAACGCCGCCTCCACCTGGTTCCCGTCCAGCGACCACCCCGCCGACAAGGCCACCTACGACATCCGGATCAAGGCACCCAAGGGCCTGACCGGTGTCTCCAACGGCCGGCTCGTGTCGACGTACGACCGGGGCGACTCGACGTACACGCACTGGCGGGAGAGCCGGCCGATGGCCACCTACCTCGCCACCGCCACCATCGGGAAGTTCGATGTGCAGACCGGCCGCACCCCGGGCGGCATCCCGGTCTACGTCGCCATCGACCCCGTGCTGAAGAACAGCAACAACGTCGACGTGTACGCCGTCACCGCCGCCGCAACCGACTACTGGTCGCAGGTCTTCGGGCCGTACCCCTTCGAGGAGACCGGCGCGATCGTCGACGCCATGCCCGAGGCCGGGTTCTCGCTGGAGGTGCAGAGCAAGCCCGCCTACTCGGCCGTGCGCAACGAGACGACCATCGTGCACGAGCTGGCCCACCAGTGGTTCGGCGACTCGGTGAGCGTGGCCCGGTGGCAGGACATCTGGCTCAACGAGGGCTTCGCCACCTACGCCCAGTGGCTGTGGGCCGAGCACCAGGGCACCCGTACGGCCCACGACTCCTTCCTCGCCGCCTACAACGCCCGCCCCGCCGACGCGGGCTTCTGGCAGATCAAGGTGGCCGACCCGCAGCGCGACACGATGTTCGCCTCCGCCGTCTACCAGCGCGGCGCGATGACGCTCCAGGCACTTCGGGAACGGATCGGCGACCAGGCGTTCTTCAAGCTGCTGCCCACCTGGACCCGGCTCCACCGGTACGGCAACGCGGACACGGCCGACTTCGTCCGCCTCGCCGAGCGGATCAGCGGACAGAAGCTGGACGACCTGTTCGGCACCTGGCTGTTCACGACAGGCAAGCCGACCTTGTAGCCCTGGCTTTGTAAGGTTCGCACCCCTTGACAGGTGAGAATGTCAGGGTGCAGCTCCAGCAACTCTTCAGTCCCTCCGTCCAGCACACGCTCGATGTCATCGGCATCTTCGTGTTCGCGATCTCCGGCGCCCTGCTGGCCGTCCGGAAGAACTTCGACGTGTTCGGCATCGCCGTGCTCGCCGAGGTCACCGCGCTGGGCGGAGGGCTGTTCCGCGACCTGGTCATCGGGGCCGTACCCCCGGCCGCCTTCACGGACTTCGGGTACTTCGTCACCCCGTTGTTCGCCGCGCTCGTCGTCTTCTTCCTGCATCCGCACGTGGAGCGCATCCAGTCGGCGGTGCTCGTCTTCGACGCCGCAGGACTCGGCCTGTTCTGTGTCACCGGCACGACCAAGGCGTATTCCTACGGCCTCAACCTGACCGCCTCCGCGACGCTGGGCCTCGCCACCGCGGTCGGCGGTGGCGTGCTCAGGGATGTGCTCGCCAACGAGGTTCCCTCGCTGCTGCGCTGGGACCGCGACCTGTACGCGGTCCCCGCGATCGTCGGCGCCACCATGGTGGTGCTGTGCATCCGCTACGACGCCCTGACCCCGGTCACCAGCGGACTCGCGGTCGTCACGGCTTTCGTGCTGCGCCTGCTGGCGATGAAGTTCCACTGGCGAGCGCCGCGTGCGTGGAACCGCCGGTCGACTGTGTCCGAGGAGTAGACCCGGTGGTCCCGGTGGTCCCGGTGGTTCCCGTGGTCCCGGTGAGGGACCGGTCCTGGCCCTTGGCGCGGTTCTGGCCCATCTGCAGGGTCAGCCACCGGAACACCGTGTCGACCTGCGGCCGCCACAGCGCCATGGTGTGCCCGCCCATGCTGCGCGGCAGGAACACCACGTGCACGGTCGTCGGCGCCTTGGCGGCGGACTCCATGGCGACCCCCGCCTGGTAGCCGTCGCCGGACTCGCCGGAGAAGTACAGCGCGATCCGCGGCGGTGCGGACGCCTTCTTGAGAATCAGGTAAGGATTGTTCTCGGCGCGCAGGGTGGGGTTCTGTGCGGCGAGGGAGTTACGCTCGCCGATCGGGTCGTTGTACCCGGACATGCTCACCGCGGCCCGGTAGCGGTCCGGGTGCGCCACGGCCAGCTTGACCGCGCAGTGCGCGCCCGCCGAGTACCCGGCCACCGCCCAGCCCTGCGGCGCCGGAAGGGCCCGGAAGTTGTCCATGACCATCTTCGGCACGTCGATGCTGAGCCAGCTGTCGGCGTTGACCTGGCCGGGGATGTTGGCGCAGCCGGTGTCCACGCCGGCCAGCAGGTTGGTGCGCGGGGCGACCAGGATGAAGGGCGCCACCTGGCCGCTCTGCATCAGCGGCAGCAGCTGCTCGTGCGCCTTCATCGACCCGAACCAGGCCTTCGCGGAGCCGGGGTAGCCCGGCAGCATCTCCACGACCGGGAACTTCTTGTGGGCGTAGGCCGGATCGTTGTACTGGGGCGGCAGCCAGACGTAGACCTCGGCGTTCACGCCCGACACCCGGCCCTTGAGCTGGGTGACGCGCACCCCGCCGGCCGCGTGCATGCCCGGCCCGTCGGCTTCCTTGAAGTCCTGCTTGACCTTGGGCAGCTTCTTGAACGCTATGCCGCCGGTGCCGTCCCGGCCGAGGTCGGCGGCCTGCTGGACGTGGTTGCCGGTCCCCAGCAGGTCGGCCCAGTTGTCGTACAGGTTGTTCTGGTTGTTGACCAGAACGAAGACCAGCGTGACGGCCGTGCCCTGGGCGAACAGCAGCATCAGTACCCGGGCCGCTGCGCGCAGGGCTTTGGGCCCCCGCATCCTCGACCAGAGGACGAGCGGCAGTATGACGGCGACCACGGACAGCACGATGGTCGTGTAGAGGAACGGAGTCCCGGTGAGGCTCATGTCCCCATAGAGGGGAATCAGGGGCTCGAGGTTGTGGACGTGTCCGGACACTTACCGAGAAATTGCCGGAACCTCACTCTGTAGAGGGGATCCTGCCGCAACCTGACGCCCTGCCGCAACATCCAAAGCTACCGCTTAGTAATTTCATGTTGTACCGTTCACCCATGCCAGAAGCAGCTTCCGCACCCTCCCCGTCGCGGGCCGTGATCGGCGACAGCGAGTTCGACCGCGACACGGCGGTCACCCGGCGCGAGCCCGGTGTCTACGACATCGACCTCTCCGCCGGCTGGACCATCTTCGACGCCGTCAACGGCGGCTTTCTGCTGGCGGTCCTCGGCCGGGCCCTCGCGGACGCGCTTCCGCACCCGGACCCGTTCACCATCTCCGCGCACTACCTGACCGCGTCCCGGCCGGGCCCGGCGGTCGTCCGCACCGAGGCGGTCCGCACCGGCCGCACCCTCTCCACCGGCCAGGCCTCGCTCCTCCAGTACGACGACCAGGGCAACGAGGTCGAACGCATCCGCGTCCTCGCCTCCTACGGCGACCTCCGTGACCTCACCGACGACGTCCGTACGACGGCGGCCCCGCCCGCGATCCCGCCCCTGGAGCAGTGCTTCGGCGCCGACGACGCTCCCGAACCGGTCCCGGGCAGCTCGGCCATCGCCGACCGGCTGATGCTCAAGCTGGACCCCGCCACCCTCGGCTGGGCGCTCGGCGCTCCCTCCGGCAAGGGCGAGATGCGCGCCTGGTTCGGCCTCGCCGACGGCCGCGACGCCGACCCGCTCTCCCTCCTGCTCGCGGTGGACGCCCTGCCGCCCACCGCCTTCGAGATCGGCCTCAAGGGCTGGGTGCCCACGGTCGAACTGACCGTCCATGTCCGCCACCGCCCGGCCCCCGGCCCGCTGCGGGTGTCGATCACCACCCGCAACCTGGCCGGCGGCTTCCTGGAGGAGGACGCCGAGATCTGGGACAGCGAGGACCGTCTGGTCGCCCAGTCCCGGCAACTCGCCCGGGTCAGCCGCGGCTGAGCGGCGCGCGGCCCGTCCGGGCCGCCAACTGCGCGCAGACACCGCCCCCTTCGGCCGCCTCCCGGCGAGCGCCGAAGGGGGTCTCCGCATCGCGGGGACGGGAGTCCGGCAACACCTGACGCGCGGTGACGAGCGCGAACTCGGCTGGCCGAGGGCCTTGCCGCAGGGTGGGGGCGGTCGGGGTCAGGCCGGGTTGAGGGGTTTGCGTCCCAGCCAGGCTGCCAGCTGTCCGTAGGTGTCGGTCCCTTCGGGGGCCTCGACCGCCGAGCCGAAGGGCGTGTCCGCGTCCCGTCGGGTGTCCGGCAGGACGCGGCGCGCGGTGGCGAGCGCGAACTCGGCGGGTTCCGGGTCGAGCGCGTGCGGGTGGCCGAGGGCTTCGGCGAGGTCCCAGGTGTGGGTCACGAGCTCCATGACATAGCCGGAGAGCGCCGCATGGCCGGGTACCTCGCCCCAGGGGACCCGCACAGTGCTCGCCATCCGCTCGTCGGTCTCCCAGGCCTTCAGGACCCGCACGCGGACCTCTTCGTAGGCCGCCGCCCAGCCGTCGTCCTCGACGCCCTCGGCGAAGGGGTGCACCGCGAGTCCGTCGCCACCCTCGCCGACCACGGCGATCCGCCGGGTGCCGCCGACGATGTGGCTCAGCAGGGTCCGTACGTCGAACTCGGTACAGGGCGTCGGGCCGTCGAGCTGCTCGGGGCGCACCGTCTTGATGAGCGCGGCCGCCTGCTCGGTGGCGCGGGTGTAGACGGGGCGCGGGTCGATGAATCCGGTGGTGGTCATGGGGTGCCTCTCCGCTGGTCGGTATGGAGAGAAGGATGCGCGGATAACCTGACAGATCCCGTCAACATTTGCGTCGGGGTCCGGTGCGGCGGGATTCTGGGGGCGTGAAGTCCGACCGGCTGCTGTCGATCCTGCTGCTTCTGCAGACCCGGGGCCGTGTGCCCGCACGTGAACTCGCAGAGCGGCTGGAGGTGTCGGTCCGCACCATCTACCGGGACATCGAAGCACTGTCGGCCTCCGGCGTCCCCGTGTATGCCGAACGCGGCCGGCACGGCGGCATCGAACTCCTCGCCGGTTTCCGCACGGACGTCACCGGCCTGACCGCGGACGAGTCCCGCGCCCTGTTCATCCTCGCCGCCCAGGGTGCCCACGCCGCGCTCGGTCTCGACGCGGCGCTCGGCTCGGCCCTGCGCAAGGTGATGGCGGCCCTGCCGGCCCCGCACCGGCCCGCCGCCGAGGTCACCAGCCGCCGCATCCTGGTCGACGCCACCCGCTGGCGCAGCGGCCCGCAACAGGCGGTCGACCTGGAGGTGCTCCAGGACGCGGTGTTCTCCGACCGGCGGCTGAAGCTGCGCTACCGGCACAGCGGGGAGCGGGAGCCACGGACGTACACCGTGGACCCCTACGGCCTGGTCGCCAAGGCCGGGGTCTGGTACCTGGTCGCCGACCGGCGCGGCGCGCCCCGGCTGTTCCGCGCCGACCGGGTGCGCTCGGCCCGCCTGCTGGACGAACCGGTGCGGCGCCGCACCGGCGTCGAACTCGCCGACGTCTGGGAGGTGTTGCGCCGCCAGGTGGAGGAGCGGCCACAGGACGGGATCGACGTCACGGTACGGATCCGGCGCGAGCGGCTCGACATGTTCCAGCGCATGACCGCCGCACAGCTGACCGAGCTGCCGGACGACGACGGCGAGAGCGACTGGGTCACCGCCCGGCTGTCGTACCCGGCCCTGCGCGCGGTGCGCCAACTGCTGGCGTTCTCCGACCAGGTGGAGATCCTCGACCCGCCCGAGGCGCGCGCGGAACTGGTACGGGCGGCGCGTTCTGTCACGGCCTTGTACCAGCAGACGGAGCACGGAAGCGGGTGAAGTCCCAGGTGAATGCCGGTACTTGAGGTGTGCTTCACCCGATTGACAGGCGGGGGACAGGAGGCGCCCAAGAACGCCCTGAGCGCCGTTGGTTCAGTGCCCGCCTCAGGACTCCCTCATCTCTCGTGGAGCTGTCTCTCATGAAGCGTGCACGCCTCGTCCCCGCCGTCGCCCTGCTGGCGCTGTCCCCGCTGCTGCTGACCGCCTGCGGCTCGGGTGACTCCTCCTCCTCGACCAGTGGCACCTCCGGACAGCAGGCCTGTCAGGCGCCGTCCGGCGCGCCCTCGGGGGCGTCCACCGGGAAGCCGAGCCGTGCGCCGTCGGGTGCGCCCTCGGGCATGCCGAGCAGGGCGTCCGGCGGGGGCCAGGGCGGTCCCGGTGGCGGGCAGGGCGGCGGCTGCGGCGGGCCGGGCGGCGGCCAGGCCGGAGGGCAGGCCGGCGGTCAGGCTCAGCAGGGCTGACCGACGAGGCCGTACGACACAGGGAGCGGGTCAGTCCAGCCAGTGCCGGCGGCCGATGCTGATGAGCCGCATCTGCCGGGTGGCGAGCTGGGCGACCTGCTCCCGCTCGTCCTGTGAGGCCTCCAGCGCCTCCAGGAAGAGGGAGGCGGTGATGAGCATCTGGTCGACGTAGAGGTGCGCGAGCATCAGCAGGTCGTCGTCGCTCCAGCCGTCGGCCTGCGGGTCCTTGGCCAGCTCGGCCTTCACCTCGTCGGCGAACCGGGCCAGTTGGTCCCGGATGGCCTCCCGCACCGGCTGGACCCCGCCATGGCGCTCGCGGGCGATGAAGCGGACGTGGGCGGGATAGGCCTCCACATGGCGGGCTATCAACTCGACGGCGCGTGTGATGCGTTCCTCGCTGTCGCCCGCCGTGGACACCGTCGTCTTCACCATCGGGTGCAGGCTGCCCAGGGCCTCGTCGACCAGGGCCACGCCGAGGTCGGCGGTCGAGCGGAAGTGCCGGTAGAAGGCGGTCGGAGCGACACCGACCGCACGGGTGACCTCGCGCAGACCCAGGCTGCTCAGACTCTGCTCCTCCAGCAGCGCGAGCGCCGCGTCCAGGAACGCCTGCCGGGTCTTCTGCTTCTGGGCCTGCCGGATGCCGAGGGTGTGACTCATGTCATCCAGTTAACAACTGTTCTCTGGAATTGAAAAGCCGCGGGAGGCGCTAGACTCAAAGTCAGTGAACAACTGTTACTACAACTGTTCACCGAAGCTTCACGCAGGCCCTTCACACCAGGCATCCCGGAGGGGGATCCGATCCCATGCTGTTCCTCGTCGCCGCACTCATGCTGTTCGGCGTGGTACTGGGCACTGTGGCCCACGCGCCGATGGCCGTCACCGCCACCGGTGCCGCCGTGATCGCCGTCTGGCTCGGCATCTTCGCCATCCGTGAGCGCCACGGCCGCCGTCGCCGCGCCTCGGTCAACTGACCGTCCCGAACGACTTCCAGGAGCTGAGCACCATGCAACTCACCGCACCGGCCACCGGCCGCACCGAAACGCGTTCGCGCACGCGGGACGCCGACGGCATGGCCGTGGCGTCCTTCATCCTCGGCCTTCTCGGCCTGCTCGTCCTCAACGTCTTCCTCGGCCCGATCGCCATCGCCCTGGCCGTCGTCGCCCTGTGGCGCGGCACGTCCCGGCGTGGCCGCGCGTACCTGGGTCTGGGCCTGGGCGTGGCCGACCTGGCGGTCCTCGTGATCGCCATGCAGATGTCCCACACGGTGTCGTGGAGCCTCTGAGGCGGACGGACACCGCCTGACGACGGCGGGGCCCCGAGGACGACGGGGCGCTTCCCGCTTTCGCCGTGGGCAGTCGTTCCGCAGGGCGATGGGGGTCCCTCCCGCTCGAGCGAAGCCGAGAGTGGGGGAGGGTGGGCACGGCCTACAGCGCCGGGTGCGCCGCCACCAGGGCCAGGTGCAGCCCGCGTAAGGCGCATTCGCAGCCAAGCAACGACTCGCGGCCGAGGCCAACTGGAAGGGCCCCGTAGAATCGGGCTCACCATGGCTTACCTCGACCACGCCGCCACGACCCCGATGCTCCCGGAGGCGGCAGAGGCACTGACCGCCCAACTGAGCATCACCGGCAACGCGTCCTCCCTGCACGCCTCCGGCCGCCGGGCCCGCCGTACAGTCGAGGAGTCCCGCGAAACCCTCGCGGAGGCACTGGGCGCCCGCCCCAGCGAGGTCGTCTTCACCTCGGGCGGCACCGAGGCCGACAACCTCGCGGTGAAGGGCCTGTACTGGTCCCGCCGCGACGCCGACCCGGCCCGCACCCGCGTCCTGGCCAGCCCCGTCGAGCACCACGCGGTACTCGACGCCGTGCACTGGCTCGGCGAACACGAGGGCGCCACCGTCGAATACCTCCCCGTCGACGCCTACGGCCGCGTCCACCCCGAGGTGCTGCGCGAGGCCATCGCCCGCAACCCCGACGACGTCGCCCTGGCCACCGTGATGTGGGCCAACAACGAGATCGGCACGATCCTGCCGGTCCGTGAACTCGCCGACGTGGCAGCGGAGTTCGGTGTCCCGCTGCACGCCGACGCGGTCCAGGCCTTCGGTCAGGTCCCGGTCGACTTCGGTGCTTCCGGCCTCGCCGCGATGACGGTGTCGGGTCACAAGATCGGCGGCCCCTACGGCATCGGCGCGCTCCTGCTCGGCCGCGAGCACACCCCCGTACCCGTCCTGCACGGCGGCGGCCAGGAGCGCCACGTCCGCTCCGGCACCCTCGACGTCCCCGCCATCGCCTCCTTCGCGGTGGCCGGGCGGCTCGCCGCCGAGCAGCGCGCGTGGTTCGCCCGCGAGATCGGCGCCCTGCGGGACCAGCTGATCGACGCCGTCCGTACGGCCGTCCCGGACGCGATCCTGGGTGGTGACCCGGCGCCCGAGGGCCGCCTCCCGGCCAACGCCCACTTCACGTTCCCCGGCTGCGAGGGCGACTCCCTGCTGCTCCTGCTGGACGCCCAGGGCATCGAGTGCTCCACCGGCTCCGCCTGCACCGCGGGTGTCGCCCAGCCCAGCCATGTCCTGCTCGCCACCGGCACCGCCCCGGACCTGGCCCGCGGCACCCTGCGCTTCTCCCTCGGCCACACCTCCACGGAGGCCGACGTCGAGGCGGTCGCCAAGGCCATCGGGCCGGCGGTGGAGCGGGCTCGGGCGGCGGGGCTCAGCTGAGCGGCTCCGCCAGGCGTCGGGGCACAAAAAACGACCTACGAGACGGGTTCCCTTCGCCGGTATTGTCCGGATCAGGTGACTGGGGGTCGCCTTCCAGTCCAGTACTTGCGACTTTCAGGCCTCTCAGTCCGACCGTCGACGTCGGCCCCAGCGGAAGCCTTGTGCCTCTCGCCAAAGTCGGCTACTCCGCTCGAACTCCCTCACTCGTCCCGTAGGCCAGTTATTAGAATAATCCGTCTACTCCGGGACGGCATGCTGTAAACCATGATTTTTTCGGACGTTACGTCTCTGGTGTGTGCACCTGCCTCACCAGCCCCATGTATCGCCCCCAGTCCCAGTGCGGCCCGGGGTCGGTGTGGTCCGTCCCCGGTACCTCCACATGCCCGATGACGTGCTCCCGGTCGGCGGGGATGCCGTAGCGCCCGCATATCGCGGCCGTCAGCCGCGCCGAGGCCGCGTACATCGCGTCCGTGAAGGACGAGGCGTCCTCCACGAAGCCCTCGTGCTCGATGCCGACGCTGCGCTCGTTGTACCCCCGGTTGCCCGCGTGGAAGGCCACGTCCAGCTCGCGGATCAGCTGGGTGATCCGGCCGTCCCTGCGCACGATGTAGTGCGCCGCCGCCGCGTGCGCCGGGTCCTGGAAGGCCTTCACCGCGCTGCGGTAGCCGCCCTGCGTGACATGGATGACGACCCGGTCGACGGGGTAGTCGTCCGGCCGGTCCGCCTGCCGGTAGTTCGCCGGTGACGCAGCCACCCACCGCGCACCCCGGAAGTCGACGGCCCCCGCCACCCGGGGCTTGTCCACTCCCGGCAGCCGCCACCACAGATGGGACAGCTCCTGCCGGGCCAGCACGGCCGTGCCCACGGCGGCCGCGGCCCCGCCGACGAGCAGGGCCCGCCGCCCCAGCCGCCGGTCCGCGTCCCCGCCTGCCGGCCGCCCGCTCGTCGCCTCCATGTGATCGTCAACGGATATCCGGCGGCCCCGGTTCCCGCGCCCCGTACTCTGGAAGGGCTATGACTGACACCCCGCAGCGCACCCGCCCCCTCCGCGTCCTCGCCGCCATGTCGGGCGGTGTGGACTCCGCCGTCGCCGCCGCCCGCGCGGCCGAGGCGGGCCACGATGTGACCGGCGTCCACCTCGCGCTCTCCGCGAACCCGCAATCCTTCCGCACCGGCGCGCGGGGCTGTTGCACCATCGAGGACTCGCGCGACGCCCGCCGCGCCGCCGACGTCATCGGCATCCCGTTCTACGTCTGGGACCTCGCCGACCGCTTCCGCGAGGACGTCGTCGAGGACTTCATCGCCGAGTACGAGGCCGGGCGCACCCCCAATCCCTGCCTGCGCTGCAACGAGAAGATCAAGTTCGCCGCGCTGCTGGACAAGGCGCTGGCCCTCGGCTTCGACGCGGTCTGCACCGGCCACTACGCGCAGGTGATTGTCGGCGAGGACGGCTCCCGCGAACTCCACCGCGCCTCCGACATGGCCAAGGACCAGTCGTACGTGCTCGGCGTCCTGGACGAGAAGCAGCTCGCCCACGCGATGTTCCCGCTCGGCGACACGGTGACCACCAAGGAGGAGATCCGCGCGGAGGCCGAGCGCCGGGGCCTGGCCGTCGCCAAGAAGCCCGACTCGCACGACATCTGCTTCATCGCCGACGGCGACACCCAGGGCTTCCTGGCCCAGCGGCTCGGCACGGCGGAGGGCGACATCGTGGACGAGTCCGGCGCCAGGCTGGGCACGCACGAGGGCGCCTACGGCTTCACCATCGGCCAGCGCAAGGGCCTGCGGATCGGCACCCCGGCCCCCGACGGCAAGCCGCGCTACGTCCTCGACATCTCCCCGGTGACCAACACGGTGACCGTCGGCCCGGCCGCCGCCCTGGACGTCACCGCCCTGACGGCGATCAAGCCGCGCTGGTGCGGCACCGCCCCGGCGGGCCCCGGCACCTACACCGCCCAGCTCCGCGCCCACGGCGGCGAGACCGAGGTCACCGCGGACGTGGTCGGCGGCGAACTGCGCGTCACCTTCACCGAGCCGGTCCGCGGCGTCGCCCCGGGCCAGGCGATCGTGCTGTACGACGGCACGCGCGTGGTGGGCTCGGCGACGATCGCGTCGACCACGCGCGCGACGGCAGCGGCGGTGTGACCGGCTGAGCCGGGTCACCCGGTGACGAACTCGGCGAGCACGGGACCGAGCACGTCCGGCTCCACCATGTGCGTCTGTCCCTCCAGGACCCGGTACGTGCCCCGGGGCACGGTGTCCGCGATCTCCCGGGACGCCACGCGCATCCACTCCGGGCTCGCCCCGCCCGCCACGGCCAGCACGGGCACAGCGATCGAGGCCAGCCGCTCCCGGGGCAGCAGGCCGTCGCCCATGACCGCGTCGTCGTAGGCGAGGCTCGGCGCGACGGCCTCCATGCCGGCCCACATCGGGGACCGGCGGGCGCCCCGGATCATCTCCTCGCCGAGGCCCGTCAGCCGCAGGAACAGCTCCACGGCGTCCCCGCGCCGGCCCTCCGTGAGCGCCCTGTTCAGGTTCTCCTTGTACGCGGCCTCCCGCTCGGCGCCGCCCTCGAGGAAGTCCGCGAACGGCGCCTCGTACACGGCGGCCTGACGGACCGGCAGGCCGCTCGCCGCCGCCTCCAGCACCAGCGCGCCGCCCGAGGAGACCCCGAACAGCGCCGCCTCGCCGCCCACGGCGTCGATCAGCGCGGCCAGGTCCTCGACCTCGCGCGCCACCGTGTACGGCGCCGTGTCACCGCTCTCGCCGCGGCCCCGGCGGTCGTAGACGACGGCCGTGCAGCGGTCCGCGAGCCGGTGCGCGAGGGGGGTCACGGTGCCGCCGGTGGACATCGCGCCGCTCACCAGGATCACCGTCGGCCCCTGGCCGGTCACTTGGTACGCGAGGGAGGTGCCGTCGCGGGAAGTCGTCTTTTTGTCCATGCCGGTGCAGACTGCCGCACGGCGCCGGGCTCATCGGTCACGACACGTCGGCGTCGTAGAAGCAGAAGTGATCCCTGATCTCCGCCACGTCCGGCTTCGGGTCCGGGTACGCCCACACCAGGTCGGGCGCGTCCGGCAGCGACCAGTAGGAAGCCGTGCCCTTGAAGGGGCAGACGGTGTGCGTGCCGGACGGGGTGAGCAGGTCGAGGCGTACGTCCTCGGCGGGGATGTAGTACCGCACCGGACAGCCCGTCTCGCGCAGTTCGAGGGGGCGGTCGGTCTCCGCGAGCACCTGGTCGCCGTGCACCACGCGCACGTGCCGCTCGCTCTTCTCGATGGTGATGGTGTGTCCGTGGGTCATACCGGAACAGCGCCGGCGGGCCCGGACTTCTTCCCCAGTACGGTAAGGCACATGAACATCTGCGTCTTCCTCTCCGCGGCCGAACTCGACGAGCGGTACACGCGCCCCGCGCGCGAGTTCGCGAAACTGCTCGGCAAGGGCGGGCACACCCTGGTGTGGGGCGGCTCCGACGTCGGACTGATGAAGGTCGTCGCCGACGGCGTGCAGGAGGCGGGCGGCAGGCTGCTCGGCGTCTCGGTCGGCTTCCTGTCGGCGACGGTGCGGCCCGGCGCCGACGAGATGGTCATCGCCGCCGACCTCGCCGAACGCAAGAAGCTGCTGCTGGAGAAGGCCGACGCGGTGGTGATCATGGTGGGCGGGACCGGCACGCTGGACGAGGCCACCGAGATCCTGGAGCTGAAGAAGCACGGCCACACCGACAAGCCGGTGGTGCTGCTGAACACGGCCGGCTTCTACGACGGCCTCCAGGAGCAGTTCCGCCGCATGGAGGACGAGGGCTTCCTGCCCCGCCCGCTGTCCGAGCTGATGTTCTTCGCCGAGGAGCCGGTGGGCGCACTGGACTACCTGGAGGCGTCGCTCGGCACCCGCTGATGCGAGCATGGCGGGCATGGCTACACATGTGATCACCGGGGCCGGTTCCGGCATCGGCGCGGCCGTCGCCCGCCGTCTGCACGCGCGCGGGGACGAACTCGTCCTGCACGCGCGCGACGCGGCCCGCGCGAAGGAACTGGCAGCCGAGTTCCCCGGGGCGCGCACCCTGGTCGGCGATCTGTCCGACCCCGACAAGCTCTCCTGGGCCTTCTCCCACCAGACGCTCCCGGACCGGGTCGACTCGCTGCTCCACATCGCCGGGGTCGTGGACCTCGGCGAGATCGGCGAGCTGACCCCGAAATCCTGGCGCCACCAGCTCAACGTCAACCTGATCGCCCCCGCCGAGCTGACCCGGCACTTCCTGCCCCAGCTCCGTGCCGCCCGCGGCCATGTGATCTTCGTCAACTCCGGTGCCGGACTCAACGCCCACGCCGGCTGGTCCGCGTACGCCGCCTCCAAGCACGGCCTGAAGGCCCTCGCCGACTCCCTGCGCCAGGAGGAGCACGGCAACGGCGTCCGCGTCACGTCCGTCTACCCCGGCCGCACGGCCAGCCCCATGCAGGCCAAGGTCCACCAGCAGGAGGGCAAGGACTACGACCCGGGCCGGTGGATCGACCCCGAGTCGGTGGCCACGACGATCCTGATGTCCCTGGACCTCCCGAGGGACGCGGAGGTCAACGACCTGACGGTGCGGCCGGGGCGGTGAGCGTATCGGCCAGGGGTTCAGGGGGCGGAGACCGCCGGCGCGGCGGCATACCCTGCCGGGGTGAGTGAGAAGAGCGAGTTCAGGTTCCCAGGAGCCACCGGCGTCGGCTCCATGCCCGGAGGGGACGCGAGGGAAGCCGCCAAGACGGTCACCGGCAGCTTCGAGGAATTTCCGTATCTGCCCGAGCTCCCCGCCCGCGGCCCCGGCGCCGACATGATCGGCCGTACCGCCGGACTGCTGGTCGAGCTGTACGCGCGCGTGGAGCCCAGCGGCTGGCGGATCGGGGACCGGCCGGGGCGGGACACCAAGCGGGCGCGGTCCTGGCTGGGGGAGGACCTCGACGCCCTGGAGGAGTTCACGCAGGGCTACGAGGGCGACCTCAAGGTGCAGGCGGTCGGACCGTGGACGCTGGCCGCCGCCCTGGAGCTGAGGAACGGTGAGTCCGCCCTGTCGGACCCCGGCGCCTGCCGCGACCTCGCCGGCTCGCTCGGCGAGGGCCTGCGCCAGCACCTCGCCGAGGTGCGCCGCCGCATCCCGGGCGCCCGGCTAGTCCTCCAGCTCGACGAGCCCTCCCTCACCGCCGTGCTGCGCGGACAGGTCCGTACCGCCAGCGGCTACCGCACGCACCGGGCCGTGGACCGGCAGGTCGTCGAGGCCGCCCTGCGCGACGTCGTCGGGGTGCACGGCGGGGGACCCGTCGTCGTCCACTCCTGTGCTCCCGACGTCCCGTTCGCCCTGCTGCGCCGGGTCGGCGCGGACGCCGTCTCCTTCGACTTCTCGCTCCTCACCGAGCGTGACGACGACATCATCGGCGAGGCCGTGGAAGGCGGTACCCGGCTGTTCGCCGGTGTCGTGCCGGGCACGGACGGCCCATTGTCAGACCCTGCCGGTAGCGTCATGGGTGTCAGGGCGCTGTGGCGCAGGCTGGGGCTGCGTCCCGGGCTGCTCGCAGAGGCGGTCACGGTCACCCCGGCGTGCGGTCTCGCGGGTGCTTCCCCCGCCTACGCACGCCAGGTGCTCGCCCACTGCGCCCGGGCGGCGAGATCCCTCGCGGACAACCCAGAGTAACGGGAGGACAACACGGTGGCCGGCGACAAGCAGCAGGCGGAGACGGCAGTGCCCGCCGAGGCACGGGTAAAGCACGCGCAGCTCGCTGAGCAGATCGAGGAGCACCGCTTCCGGTACTACGTGAAGGACGCTCCCGTCATCAGCGACGCGGAGTTCGACAAGCTCCTGAAGACCCTGGAGGCGATGGAGGAGGAGTATCCCGAGCTTCGCACGCCGGACTCGCCGACCCAGAAGGTCGCGGGGTCGTACGAGACGGAGTTCACGGCGGTCGAACACCGCGAGCGGATGATGTCGCTGGACAACACCTTCAACGACGACGAGCTGGCGGCCTGGGCCGACCGCATCGCCAGGGAACTGGGCGAGCAGGAGTACCACTTCCTGTGCGAGCTGAAGGTCGACGGCCTCGCCGTCAACCTCACCTACGAGCACGGCCGCCTCACGCGCGCGGCGACGCGAGGCGACGGCCGCACCGGCGAGGACATCACCCCGAACGTCCGCACGATCGCGGAGATCCCGGACCGCCTGAAGGGCGACGACGTCCCCGACCTCGTCGAGATCCGCGGCGAGGTCTACTTCCCGATGGAGAAGTTCGAGGAGCTGAACGCCCGTCTGGTCGCGGCCGGCGACAAGCCCTTCGCCAACCCCCGTAACGCCGCCGCCGGTTCGCTGCGCCAGAAAGACCCGCGGGTCACCGCCACCCGCCCGCTGCACATGGTGGTCCACGGCATCGGCGCCCTGGAGGGCTTCACGGGCATGACCCGCCTCTCCCAGGCCTACGACCTGCTGAAGACCTGGGGCCTGCCCACCTCCCGGCACAACCGCGTGGTCGACGACCTCGACGGCGTCCGCGCCTTCATCGCCCACTACGGCGAGAACCGCCACTCCGTGGAGCACGAGATCGACGGAGTCGTGGTCAAGCTGGACGAGATCCGGCTCCAGGGCCGCCTCGGCTCCACCGCGCGTGCCCCGCGCTGGGCGATCGCCTACAAGTACGCGCCCGAAGAGGTCAACACCAAGCTCATCGACATCAAGGTGGGCGTCGGCCGCACCGGTCGTGTCACGCCGTACGCGCAGGTCGAGCCGGTCACGGTCGCGGGCAGCGAGGTCGAGTTCGCCACCCTGCACAACCAGGAGGTCGTCAAGGCCAAGGGCGTGCTCATTGGCGACACCGTGGTCATCCGCAAGGCCGGTGACGTCATCCCGGAGATCCTCGGCCCGGTGGTGGACCTGCGCGACGGCGGCGAGCGGGAGTTCGTGATGCCGGGCGAGTGCCCGGAGTGCGGCACGGCCCTGCGGCCCATGAAGGAGGGCGACATCGACCTCCGCTGCCCCAACGCGCGTACCTGCCCGGCCCAGTTGCGCGAGCGCGTCTCCTACCTCGCGGGCCGCGAGTGCCTGGACATCGAGCACTTCGGCGCGGTGGCCGCCGCCGCGCTCACCCGCCCGCTGGAGCCGGCCGACCCGCCGCTGGTGGACGAGGGCGACCTGTTCGACCTGACGGTGGAGAAGCTGCTGCCCATCAAGGCCTACGTCCTCGACCCGGACAGCGGTCTGCCCAAGCGGGACCCCAAGACGGGCGAGGAGAAGGTCGTCACGGTCTTCGCCAACCAGAAGGGCGAGCCGAAGAAGAACACCCTCGCGCTGCTGGAGAACATCGCGGCGGCCCAGCAGCGGCCGCTCGCCCGGTTCCTCAACGGGCTGTCCATCCGGCACGTCGGCCCGGTGGCCGCGCAGGCCCTCGCACGTGAGTTCCGTTCGATCGACCGCATCGAACAGGCCAGCGAAGAGGAGCTGGCGGACATCGACGGCGTGGGGCCCATCATCGCCGCCGCCCTCAAGGAGTGGTTCGCCGAGGACTGGCACCGCGAGATCATCCGAAAGTGGAAGGCCGCCGGAGTCCCGCTGGAGGACCAGTCGTCCGGCGAGGAGCAGGGGCCGCGCCCGCTGGAGGGTCTCACCGTCGTCGTCACCGGCACGCTGGAGAACTTCACCCGGGACGGGGCCAAGGAGGCGCTGCAGAGCCGCGGTGCGAAGGTGACCGGTTCTGTCTCCAAGAAGACCTCGTTCGTCGTCGTGGGTGACAATCCGGGATCGAAGTACGACAAGGCCATGCAGCTCAAGGTTCCGGTTCTGAACGAGGACGGTTTCGGCGTCCTCTTGGAGCAGGGCCCCGAAGCGGCGGCCGAAGTCGCGCTTCCGACCGGGGAGTAGCGGTTGAAGGCCACCCGATCGGCGCATATCAGATGCATACGGGTGGCCCGGGCGCATTCGGGCAACCGTCGACGACCGCTGCCCGAGGAAGCCTTCTGCGGCCTACTGTTGAGGTGTGCGCCTGCCGTGCCCAGCTGCGGTTGGGGCATCCCCCTGCTCGCCGAGGGCACGGGGAAGGTTTCTTCAACGCGGAGCCGCTGATGGTTGTCGGGCATCGGGCCGCGTGGCGTGGGCACCGCCGGCTGTGAGAGGGACGGGAATGGAACCGACCGAGAGCGCCGCCCCGGACGCACGGCTGCGCCTGCGCCGCCGTGCGGGCGCGTGGCGGGGGAGCCGGTGGACCGGGCGGGGCGCCGAGCGCACGGGCACCCGGACGCGCCCGGCCGGACCGGGGCCCGCGACCGAGGCACACACCCCGATCCCGCTGGCCATCGAGCCCGCCCCCGCGCTGTCCGGCGCCGACTCCGAACGGCACGTGTCCTGGCCCGCGCTGCCCGCGGCCGTCGTGGCCGCCGCCGGATTCGCCCTGGGCGCGGGCTTCTACCGCGCCTTCACCGGCCATCACGCACTCTTCCCGGGCGGCACGGTCGGCTGGTCGCTGGCCCTGCTCACCGGCGTCATCGTCGGCCACCTCGTGATGCTCGGCCGTGCCCGCTGGTGGGGCGGCACCGGTTCCGGCGCCGCCCTCACCCTGGCAGTCCTGCTGCTGTACGGCTGGGTGCCCGCCTGGATGGTCAGCCTCACCGTCGTCGTCCTGGTCGGCATAGCCAGGCGGCACCGCTGGCGGCAGGGCGTGCTGCACGGCGCCGTGGACATCCTCGGGATCAGCGT
The DNA here is from genome assembly GCF_001513965.1 of Streptomyces cellostaticus. Taxonomy (GTDB): domain Bacteria; phylum Actinomycetota; class Actinomycetes; order Streptomycetales; family Streptomycetaceae; genus Streptomyces; species Streptomyces cellostaticus. The sequence continues at coordinate 37,353 of NZ_KQ948046.1, forward strand.
GGGCGCCCTGGTGCTCGGCTCCTTCGGGCGCGTACCGAGCGTCGAGGCGCCCTGGCGGCCGGACACCTGGAGCATCGCCGCGCTCCCCGAGGTGGTGCTCGTCGCGGCCGCCTACCTCGCGGTGAGCCGCGGCCTGCTGTGGTACCTGCACGCCCCGCGCGGCGGGGGACTGCCCACCGTCGCCCGCACCGCACTGGTCAGACAGGGCCTGGTCGCCGTCGCGCTGCTCGGCATCGCGCCGCTGGTGTGCGTGGTCGCCGACGCAGAGCCGATCCTGCTGCCGCTGTTCGCCATCCCGCTGATCGCCCTCGACTCCACCCTGTGGATGGCCCGGGCCCGCGCCGAGGAGCAGTTGCGCGACCCGTTGACCGGACTGCCCAACCGGCAGTGGCTGCTGGAGCGCATCTGGACCGCCCTCGACGACGCCGAGCGGATAGGCGCGCGTACGGCCCTCATGCTGATCGACCTCGACCGTTTCCGGTCGGTGAACGACACCCTCGGTCATCTCGCCGGTGACCGGCTGCTGTTGCAGATAGCCGACCGGCTCCGGCTCGCCCTGCCGCGCGGCGCGGAGGCCGCCCGGCTCGGCGGTGACGAGTTCGCGGTCTTACTGCCCGTCGCCGACTCCACCACGTCGGCCACGCGGGTCGCCCGCGGCCTCGTCGCCGCCCTCAGCTCGCCGCTCGACCTCGACGGGCTCACCCTCGTCCTGGAGGCCAGCGCGGGTGTCGCCGTCTTCCCCGACCACGCACTGGACGCCGAGGGGCTGCTGCGGCGGGCGGACGTGGCGATGTACCAGGCGAAGCGGGACCGTACGGGCGTCGAGGTCTACGAGTCCAAGCGGGACTCCAACACCCCGGACCGGCTGGGCCTGCTGGGCGATCTGCGCCGGGCGCTGGACGCGCACGAGGTGCAGTTGCACTACCAGCCCAAGGTCCGCTTCGACGGACAGGTCGCCGGGCTCGAGGCGCTGGTCCGCTGGGTGCATCCCGAGCGCGGGAAGGTGCCGCCGGACGAGTTCATAGCGATAGCCGAGTCCTCGGGGCTGATGCCCCATCTGACGGAGTACGTGCTGGAGACCGCACTCGCGCAGGTCGCCCGGTGGCGGGCGCAGGGGCTGCGGGTGCCGGTGGCGGTCAATGTCTCCCCGCGCGATGTCCACACGCCCGGCTTCGCGGGCTCGGTCGCCGCGCGCCTGGCCCGGCACGGAGTCCCCGCGGGAGCCCTCCAGCTGGAGATAACCGAGCACGTGCTGCTGGAGGATCCGCAGCGGGCCGCCGACACCCTCGCCGGGCTCACCGGGCACGGCGTGAAGATGTCCCTGGACGACTTCGGCACCGGGTACTCCTCGCTGGTGCATCTGCGCCGGCTGCCGGTGAGCGAGCTGAAGATCGACCGGTCCTTCGTGGCCCGGCTGGCCGTGGACAACGAGGACGCGGAGATCGTGCGCTGCACGGTCGACCTGGCACACTCGCTGGGCTTGCTGGTCGTCGCCGAGGGCGTGGAGGACGACGAGACCTGGGAGCGGCTGCGGGACCTCGGCTGTGACGCGGTGCAGGGGTGGCTGGTCGCCGCGGCGATGCCTCCGGACGAGACGACGGCGTGGCTGCGGGCGAGGGGGTCCCGTGGGTGGCAACGCCCGCGCGCTGCGCTGCCGGCCGCCGAATAGTTCTTCCCGGCCGACCGCCCAACTCGGCTTGGCCGCACGGCTCCTGTGGGGGCCGACCACTGTCGGCGGCTGCGGGTCAGCCCGCGAAGTGGCCGACCAGCAGCGCCAACCTGCTCTCATGCGCCCCCTCCGGTAGCCGGCCGCTGCGCGTCAGGGTCGCCAGGCCGTGCAGGCAGGCCCAGAACGTCTCCGTCAGCAGGCCGGGGTCGTCGCCCTCCGCCGCGATCGGCTCCACCGCCAGGAGCAGTTCGCCGAACGCGTCCCACAAGGGCGCCGGTGCCTCCTCCGTGGCGAACGGCAGGTCCACCAGGTGGGTGAACATCGCGTCGTAGAGGGCCGGCCTGCGCTGCGCGAAGGACGTGTACGTCTGCGCCACCGCCGCCAGCGACTCCCGGATGCCCCCGGCCGCCGTGCGCGCGGCCCGCAGCTCCGCCGCCAGGTCCGCGCAGCCCTGCACCGCGACCGCCGCCATGATCGCGTCCTTGCCCTTGAAGTGGCTGTAGAGGACCGGCTGGCTGTACTCGATCTCGGCGGCCAGCCGGCGTGTGGTCACCGCGTCCCAGCCCTCCGCCTCCGCCAGTTCCCGTGCGGCCGTCACGATCAGCCGCTCGCGTTCCGCTCGTTCGCGCTCCCGGCGCGTCTGGATCGTCATGACCCTGATTCTAGCATCGCTAGCGATTCTGTCGATGCTCTGCTAGCTTCGCTCTTGTCCCTAGCGCTGCTAGCAAGGAGAAGAGACGTGACCGTCACCGCGTACACCCTGGCCGTCGTACTCGACCTGTTCTGCGTGTTCCTGGGCTACGGGTTCCTGTTCCGGCCCGCCTCCTCCGCCGCCGGTTACGGCGTCCCCGCCCGGCCGGACGGCGACGCCGGCGCCTACCTCACGATCAAGGGCCTGAGGGACGGCACCTTCGGTCTGCTGGGCCTGGCGCTGCTGGCCTTCGCCGGGGCGCAGGCCGAGGCCTGGTTCATGGTCTGCGTGGCCCTTGTCCCGCTCGGCGACACGCTGATAGTCCTGCGCAACGGCGGCACGAAAGCCGTCGCCTTCGGGATCCACTTCGCCACCGCGGTCGTTGTACTGATCAGTGCGGGTCTGCTGTTCGCCGTCTGAACGCCCGATCACTCACAGGGGGAGAGTCATGTCGCTGTTCGTTCCGAAGTTCGACGAGTCCGTGATCGTCCGTGAGGCCGAGGCCGAAGTCGTCGGCCGCGCGCCCACCACCGTGCGCCTGCTGGCCGACAGCAGCCGGACCGGCGGCGCGCTGTCCACCCAGCGCGTCACCCTCACGGCGGGCGCCGACGGCGCCAAGCCGCACTGGCACGACAACTCCGCCGAGATGTTCTTCCTGCTCGACGGCGCCGCCGACATCCTCTCCGGCGAGGACGTCGTGACCGCCGGCCCCGGTGACCTCGTCATCGTCCCGCCCGGCAAGCCGCACGCCTTCGCCGCCGTACCCGGCGCCGACGCCGACCTGCTCATCGTCCTCACGCCGGGCGTCGAGCGCTTCGAGTACTTCCGCCATCTGCAGCGCATCGCCCTCGGTGAGGCCACTTCGGAGAGCCTGCTGGAGGTGCAGGAGCTGTACGACAACCACTTCCTGAAGAGCGAGGCGTGGGACGCCCGGCGCCGCTGAGGACGGGGCCCCGGCAAACCGTTTCACGGGCACGGGGCCCCGACCCATAGGATTGGGCCAAACCACACACACTCACCCCAGAGGATCGCTGCATGCCTGGCATCACGCGCGAGGAGGTCGCCCACCTCGCCCGGCTGGCGCGTCTGGAGCTGAAGCCCGAAGAACTCGACCACTTCGCAGGCCAGCTCGACGACATCATCGGCGCGGTCGCCCGCGTCAGCGAGGTCGCCGACCAAGACGTACCGCCGACCTCTCACCCGCTGCCGCTGACGAACGTCATGCGGCCGGACGAGGTCCGTCCCTCGCTCACCCCCGAGCAGGCGCTCTCCGGCGCCCCGGCCCAGGAGCAGCAGCGTTTCAAGGTGCCGCAGATCCTGGGGGAGGACTGACCATGACGGACAGCATCATCAAGCTCACGGCCGCCGAGACCGCCGAGAAGATCGCCTCCGGCGAGCTGACGGCGGTCGAGGTCACCGAGGCCCACCTCGCCCGCATCGAGGCCGTGGACGAGAAGGTCCACGCGTTCCTGCACGTCGACCGCGAGGGCGCGCTCGCGCAGGCCCGCGCCGTGGACGAGAAGCGGGCCCGCGGCGAGAAGCTCGGCCCGCTGGCCGGCGTCCCGCTCGCGCTCAAGGACATCTTCACCACCGAGGGCGTGCCGACGACCGTCGGTTCGAAGATCCTCGAGGGCTGGATCCCGCCGTACGACGCGACGCTCACCAAGCGGCTGAAGGCCGCCGACGTCGTCATCCTCGGCAAGACCAACATGGACGAGTTCGCCATGGGGTCCTCCACCGAGAACAGCGCCTACGGCCCGACCGGCAACCCCTGGGACCTCACCAAGATCCCCGGTGGATCGGGTGGCGGTTCCTCCGCCGCGCTGGCCTCCTTCCAGGCGCCGCTCGCCATCGGTACCGACACCGGCGGCTCCATCCGCCAGCCGGCCGCCGTCACCGGCACGGTCGGCGTCAAGCCGACGTACGGCGCGGTCTCCCGCTTCGGCATGGTGGCGTTCTCGTCCTCCCTCGACCAGGGCGGCCCCTGCGCCCGTACGGTTCTGGACGCGGCCCTCCTGCACGAGGTCATCGCCGGGCACGACCCGCTCGACTCCACCTCCATCGACGCCCCGGTCCCGCCGGTGGTCGAGGCCGCGCGCAACGGCAGCGTCGAGGGCATGCGCGTCGGCGTGGTCAAGCAGTTCCGCGGCGAGGGCTACCAGGCCGGCGTCGTGCAGCGCTTCGACGAGTCCGTCGAACTGCTCAAGGAGCTGGGCGCCGAGATCGTCGAGCTGGACTGCCCGTCCTTCGACCTCGCGCTGTCGGCGTACTACCTGATCGCCCCCTCCGAGTGCTCCTCCAACCTCGCCCGCTTCGACGGCCTGCGCTACGGCCTGCGGACCGGCGACGACGGCAGCCACTCGGCCGAGGAGGTCACCTCCCTCACCCGTGAGGCGGGCTTCGGCCCCGAGGTCAAGCGCCGCATCATGCTCGGCACCTACGCCCTGTCGAGCGGCTACTACGACGCCTACTACGGCTCCGCGCAGAAGGTCCGCACGCTCATCACGCGCGACTTCGAGAAGGCCTTCGAGCACGTCGACGTGATCGTCTCCCCGACGACCCCGACCACCGCGTTCGCGATCGGCGAGCGCGTGGACGACCCGATGGCGATGTACCTGGCCGACCTGTGCACCATCCCGACCAACCTGGCGGGCAATGCGGCCATGTCGCTGCCCTGCGGTCTCGCCCCGGAGGACAACCTCCCGGTCGGCCTGCAGATCATCGCCCCGGCGCTCAAGGACGACCGGCTGTACAAGGTCGGCGCCGCCGTCGAGGCCGCCTTCGTGGAAAAGTGGGGGCACCCGCTGCTCGAGGAGGCTCCGTCCCTGTGAGTGCACTGAACAAGGCCAAGGGCTTCAAGAAGTCGAAGTCCGGCACGTACCTGTCGATGGCCGGGACCGCGTTCGGCGCGATCGGTGTGGCCAAGCAGATCAAGAAGGCGCGCGCCGAGCACGACACGCTGCGGCTGATCGACGCCACCGTGTCCGCCGTCGCGATCGTCACCGGCCTCGCCATCCTCTACCGCGAGCTGAAGCGGCTGGGCGACGACGACGTCCTGCTGGGCTGAGAGGGAAGTTTTCACCGTGACCACCACGACCGACCTGGTGTCGTACGAGGACGCGCTGGCGTCGTACGACCCCGTCATGGGCCTCGAGGTCCATGTCGAACTCGGCACCAAGACCAAGATGTTCTGTGGCTGTTCGACGGCGCTCGGCGCCGAGCCGAACACCCAGACCTGCCCGACCTGCCTCGGCCTGCCCGGCTCGCTCCCGGTCGTCAACGCGACCGGCGTCGAGTCGGCGATCAAGATCGGTCTCGCGCTGAACTGCGAGATCGCCGAGTGGTGCCGCTTCGCCCGGAAGAACTACTTCTATCCGGACATGCCGAAGAACTTCCAGACCTCCCAGTACGACGAGCCGATCGCCTTCAACGGCTACCTCGACGTACAGCTGGAGGACGGCGAGACCTTCCGCGTGGAGATCGAGCGCGCCCACATGGAGGAGGACACCGGCAAGTCCACCCACGTGGGCGGCGCGACCGGCCGTATCCATGGCGCGCAGCACTCGCTGCTCGACTACAACCGCGCGGGTATCCCGCTCATCGAGATCGTCACCAAGCCGATCGTCGGCGCCGGCGAGCGTGCTCCCGAGGTGGCGAAGGCGTACGTCCGTGAGCTGCGCGAGCTCATCAAGGCGCTGGACGTCTCCGAGGCCCGCATGGAGATGGGCCAGATGCGCTGCGACGTGAACCTGTCGCTGATGCCCAAGGGCAGCGAGAAGTTCGGCACGCGCTCCGAGACGAAGAACGTCAACTCGCTGCGTTCCGTGGAGCGTGCGGCGCGCTTCGAGATCATGCGGCACGCCGCCGTGCTCGGCGGCGGCGGCACGATCATCCAGGAGACCCGTCACTTCCACGAGGACACGGGGTCCACGACCTCGGGCCGCGTGAAGGAGGAGGCCGAGGACTACCGGTACTTCCCGGAGCCCGACCTCGTCCCCGTGGCGCCCTCGCGCGAGTGGGTCGAGGAGATCCGCGCCGCGCTGCCGGAGATGCCGCTGGCCCGCCGCACCCGCCTGCTCGCGGAGTGGGGCATCTCGGCCACCGACATGCAGGCGATCCTCAACGCCGGCGCCCTGGACCTGATCGTCGCCACCATCGACGCCGATGCCGACGCGGCCTCGGCCCGCAAGTGGTGGATGGGTGAACTGGCACGCAGCGCCAACGAGTCCGGCAAGACGCTGGACGAGCTGGCCATCACGCCGGAGCAGGTTGCCCGGGTCGCGCATCTGGTGGCTTCCGGCGACCTGAACGACAAGCTGGCCCGCCAGGTCATCGAGGGCGTCCTCGCGGGCGAGGGCACCCCGGACGAGGTCGTCGAGAAGCGCGGCCTGAAGGTCGTCTCCGACGACTCGGCGCTTGGCACGGCTGTCGACGAGGCCATCGCCGGCAACCCGGGCATCGCGGACAAGATCCGCGGCGGCAAGGTGGCCGCGGCCGGCGCCCTGGTCGGCGCGGTCATGAAGGCGACCCGGGGTCAGGCCGACGCGGCCCGCGTCAAGGAGCTGATCCTGGAGAAGCTCGGCGTGAGCGAGGGCTGAGTCCCTGCTCACCACGGCCCCGGAGGCACGTCCTCCGGGGCCGTACCCGTATCTGCGGCGTGCGATGTTCCGGTCACGAACGACCATGGACAACAGCCAAGGGCACCGCCCCGCACCCAGGTTTCCCGGCCGGACGCGCTACGCTCGCCCTGCCATGAGTGGACGCACCGATTCCGACACCGAACCCGTCATAACCGAGGCGGAAGAGCCGACGGACGACGTCTCGGACGCCCGCCGGGCCCGCTGGACCGCCGCCGGCAGCGGAGCCCTGCTCACCCTCGCCGGGCTCGCCGCCGCGCTCCTCCGGCTCACCGGATCCGCGCCGGCCCTCGTGCCCGCCGCCTACGCCCTGGGCGCCGCCGTGTGCGCGTTCGCCGCGTTCCTCGGCTTCCGCGGCCGTACCCGCCGGGCGCTGTGGCTGTTGATCGTCGGGACGATGGTCATGGCTCTCGGGGACCAGTTCGACTGAAGTGCCCGCCGGGACGACAGAGTTCGCCGAACTGTCCTGTGACGTACCTCGCACTCTTATGAATAAGCCTATGAACGCGGCAAACGATCACTTTTGCCTGCGAGAGTGTCCTGCGATTGCTCATGCGTTCTTTGCGGGCTGTTCAGTCGATGGACGATCGTTCCCGGTCAAAGATCAACACATCGTCCACTGGGAGCACGTCCGTGGCAGCCCTCGCCCGTTGGTGTGTCCGGCATCGCCTGGTCGCCGTCCTGCTGTGGCTCCTCGCCTTCGGCGGGGTCACCGCGGCCGCCACGGCGGCCGGTCCGGCGTACTCGAACGACTACGAGGTCCCCGGCACCGAATCGGGCCACGCCGCCCAGCTGCTCAAGTCGGGCTTCCCGGGCCTGGCCGGTGACAGCGACACCGTCGTCTGGCACACCGGCTCCGATACCGTCCGCGCGCCCGGCGTCGAGCGGACCATGACCCGCACCCTGCATCGCATCGCCGGCCTGCCGGGAGTGGCCTCGGTGGCCGGCCCGTACGGCCGTCACGGCGCCCACCGGATCAGCGCCGACGGCCACACGGCCTACGCCGCCGTCGCCTTCACCCAGCAGGCCGAGGACATCAAGAAGTCCGAGGCCGAGGCTGTCGTACGCCTTGCCAAGGCCGCCGAGCGGGACGGCCTCAGGGTGGAGTTGGGCGGCAGTGCCATCGGGCTCACCCAGTCCGCCCGGGGGCATACCGCCGAGGTGGTCGGCGTGGTCGTCGCCGCGGTCGTGCTGTTCCTCGCCTTCGGCTCGCTCGCCGCCTCCCTGCTGCCGATCGCCACCGCGCTGATCGGCGTGGGCACGGCGTACGCCGGCATCGGACTGCTCGGACACGCCATGACCGTCGCCGACTTCGCGCCCATGCTCGGCATGCTGATCGGGCTCGGCGTCGGCATCGACTACGCGCTCTTCATCGTGACCCGGCACCGGCGCGGTCTGAAACGCGGCCTGAGCGTCACCGAGGCCGCCGCGAACGCCGTGGCCACCACCGGACGCGCGGTCGTCTTCGCGGGTGCGACCGTCTGCATCGCCCTGCTGGGCATGCTGATCCTGCGCCTGGGCTTCCTCAACGGCGTCGCCGTCGCGGCCTCGTTGACGGTCGTGCTCACCGTCGCGGCCTCCGTCACGCTGCTGCCCGCCCTGCTGGCCTGCATCGGACCGCGCGCCCTCAGCCGCCGGGAGCGGCGCCGGCTCGCCGAGCACGGGCCGCAGCCGGAGGTGCCCACCGGTCTCGCCGCCCGCTGGTCCGCGTTCGTGGAGCGCCGGCCCAAGCTGCTCGGCTCCCTCGCCGTCGCCGTCATCGCCGTGCTCGCACTGCCGACGCTCTCCCTCCACCTCGGCACCTCCGACCAGGGCAACGACCCCCGCTCGTCCACCACACGAGGGGCCTACGACCTCCTTGCGCAGGGCTTCGGGCCCGGAGTGAACGGCCCGCTGACCCTGGTGACGCGCGTCGACGGCGGCGACGACAAGCTCGCCCTGGACAGCCTCGACACCACCCTGCGCGCCACCCCGGGCGTCGCCTCCGTCACCCCCGTCACCTACGACTCCGCCGGCGACACCGCGTACCTGACCGTCGTCCCCGACTCCGCGCCCCAGTCGCAGCGGACGAGCGACCTCGTCGACCGGCTGCGCGGCCAGGTGCTCCCGCGTGCGGAGACCGGCACTTCCCTGGACGTGCACGTGGGCGGGGTCACGGCGAGCTACGACGACTTCGCGGACGTGATCATCGGCAAACTGCCGCTGTTCGTGGGCGTGGTCATCGGGCTCGGCTGTCTCCTGCTGCTGGTCGCCTTCCGCTCGCTCGGCATCCCGCTGAAGGCCGGCGCGATGAACATCGCCGCGGTCGCCGCCGCCTTCGGCATCGTCGTCGCCGTCTTCCAGTGGGGCTGGGGCAGCGAACTGCTCGGCCTCGGCCGCGCGGGCCCCATCGAACCCTTCCTGCCCGTGATCATGGTCTCGGTCCTCTTCGGGCTCTCGATGGACTACCAGGTCTTCCTGGTCAGCCGGATGTACGAGGAGTGGCTGGAGACCGGCGACAACCGGCGGGCCGTGCGCGTCGGCCTCGCCGAGACCAGCCGGGTGATCAACTCGGCCGCGGTCATCATGATCTCGGTCTTCCTCGCCTTCGTCCTCAGCGGCGACCGCGTCATCGCCATGTTCGGCATCGCGCTCGCCTCCGCCGTCGCCCTCGACGCCTTCGTGCTGCGCACCCTGCTGGTGCCCGCCCTGATGCATCTGCTCGGCGCCGCCAACTGGTGGCTGCCCGCCTGGCTGGAGGGCCGGCTGCCGCGCATCAGCATCGAGCCGCCCGAGTGCCGCGCCGCCCATGAGAGGCTCGGCAGGGTCTCGATGGAGGAACTGCGGAAGGAGCATCGGCACGATGTACGCGATATCCCTGGGTGACGACAGCGCCGAGCTGCGGCCTCTGGAGGTCTGGCACGCGGCGGAACTGCTCGCCAACATGGACCGGGGACGGGAGTTCATCGGCCGGCACATCGGGCTGCCGGACGTGGTGGCCGACCTGGACGGCGCCCGCGCCTGGATCCGGTCGTACGCCGACAAGCGCGCCGCCGACGCGGGCGGCCTGCACGGGATCTGGCTGGACGGGAAACTGGTCGGCGGGCTGCTGTTCCGCGTCTGGGACACGCCGAGCGGGGTCTGCGAGGCCGGCTGCTGGCTGGAACCGGCGGCGGCCGGGCGAGGCCTGGTCACACGCGGCATGCGGGTGCTGCTCGAGTGGGCGTTCGAGGAGCGCGGCATGCACCGCGTGGAGTGGTACGCCTCCTCCGCCAACGAGGGCAGTCTCAACGTGGCCAGGCGCCTCGGCATGACCCACGAGGGCGTCATGCGCGAGAGATATCCACACCGGGGCGTGCGCTCGGACACCGAGCTCTGGGCGGTGCTGGCCCCCGAATGGCGTGCCGCACGCGCGCGTAGGCCTCACAACGATCATTAAGAGACCTCTCAGACAGCGTCCGTACGGTGCCGGGCATGGCAACGAAGACAGACGACGTCACCAAGACCGACGACGAGCGCGCACCGCAGGAGGCGGAGGCCGGGACCGAGGGTGCGCAACCGGCCGGGCAACCGACCGAGGAGACCGAGGCGAACGGGGCAGCACCTCAGGAGAAGACTCCCTCCGGGGTCGGCCAGGGCGCCGCTGCCGTCGTCTCCGCCGCGCTGGGCCTGGTCTCGCTCAGCGGCGGCTGGATCGGCACGGTCGCGGCCGCCCGGGAGACCCTCGTCGGCCAGCTCCAGACCTCGTCCAACGCGGGGGTCGCCCAGCAGGTCAAGGAGGTCTACGGCGACGCCTGGCACACCACCGCGCTGTGGGCCGGGCTGTTCGCGCTGGCCGCGCTGATCACCGGCGTGGTCGTGCTCGCCCGGCCCGCGTTCGGCGCTCCCGGCCGTCCGCAGGCCGCCTGGATCAAGTCCGTCGCGTGGGCGGGCGTCTCGCTCGGAGTCATCGGCCTTCTCCTGGCCGTCCTGAAGTACTCCGACGCGCTGCTCGCCCTGCCCTCGACCGGCTGAAGGAACCGCAGGTCCCCCGGGGGCCTTAGGGAATCCGTGAGCACCTTACGGAGCCCCTAAGGCCCCTTACGTGTGCCGGGGGCCCGCCGCCCGCCCGAAGATGCGGAACTCTCCCGATGTGGCGTACCCCCCTGGGAGACGAAGGTGGAGGCATCGCAGAAAGCGAAGCACGAAACCGCCTCTCCCGAAGGACACACACCATGTTCGAGCTCGAACTCCACCGGACGCGGACCGCCGAGCTGCGCCGCGAGGCCGACCAGGAGCGCCTGGCCCGCGAGGCCGTGCGTTCGCGGCGCACCGCCCGCCGCGAGGAGGCCGCCCGGCACAGCACCTCGGGTGCCGAGACCCATACCGACCGCCCCCGTCGGCAGCGGCTCCCGCGCACCGCGTGAGCGCGGGGCCGGGCGAAGGCGGCCGCACGGGGGTCGGCCGCCTTCCGTCCCCGGGCCGTACGACTCTCTACGAGCGTCGTACGGCCCTCTCGCCTGCGGGTTCGCCTACTGGTACGACAATCGCACCACGGCTGTGGAAAACCGCTGCCCCGCCCTCCGGACCTCGTGCGATGCTCGGGCCCGTGGAGACTAGGTCCGTCAGTCCCGTGTTCGTCGGCCGCACCGACGAGTTGGACACACTGAGCGACGCGCTCGCCCGTGCCGAAGCGGGCGAGCCGCAGGCGTTGCTGCTCGGCGGTGAGGCCGGGGTGGGCAAGACCCGGCTCGTCGAGGAGTTCGCCACCGCCGCCGGCCGCCGGGATGCCGTCGTCGCCGTGGGCGGCTGTGTCGAGATCGGCGCCGACGGGCTGCCCTTCGCCCCCTTCTCCACCGCCCTGCGTGCGCTGCGCGACGCCCTGCCCGAGGAGTTCGCCGCCGCCGGAGCAGGACAGGAGGAGGAACTGGCCCGGCTGCTGCCCGAGCTGGGGGAGGCCACCTCCAGCCGCCACGACGAACAGGGCATCGCCCGCCTCTTCGAGCTGACCGTACGACTGCTGGAGCGGGTCGCCGCCGAGCACCCGGTCGTGCTCGTCCTGGAGGACCTGCACTGGGCCGACGCCTCCACCCGTCACCTCCTCGCCTACCTCTTCCGCACCCTGCGCACCGGCCGTCTCCTCGTCCTCGCCACCTACCGCTCCGACGACATCCACCGCCGTCACCCGCTGCGCCCCCTGCTCGCCGAGCTCGACCGGCTGCGCACCGTCCGCCGCCTCGAACTCGCCCGTTTCACCCGCGAGGAGGTCGCCCGTCAGATCGCCGGGATCCTCGCCGCCGAACCCGACCCGGCCCAGGTCGACGACATCTTCGAACGCTCCGACGGCAACGCCTTCTTCGTGGAGGAACTCGCCGTCGCGGCCTGCGAGGGATGCTGCACCGGCCTGACCGACTCCCTGCGCGACCTGCTCCTGGTCCGGGTCGAGACCCTGCCCGAGAGCGCCCAGCGGGTCGCCCGGGTCGTCGCCGAGGGCGGCTCCACCGTCGAGTACCGGCTGATCGCCGCCGTCGCCCGGCTCACCGAGGACGACCTCATCGAGGCGCTGCGAGCCGCCGTCGGCGCCAACATCCTCACCGTGACCCCGGACGGCGACGGCTACCGCTTCCGGCACGCCCTGGTCCGCGAGGCCGTCGCCGACGACCTGCTGCCCGGCGAACGCTCCCGCCTCAACCGCCGCTACGCCGAGGCCCTGGAGGCCGACCCCGCCCTCGTCCCGGCCGACGCCCACATGATGCGCCTGGCCAGCTACTGGTACCACGCCCACGACGCAGCCCGGGCCCTGCCCGCCGTCCTGGACGCCTCCGTCGTGGCCCGCCGCCGGCACGCCTACTCCGAGCAACTGCGGCTGCTGGAGCGGGCGATGGAGCTGTGGGACTCCGCCCCCGAGGAGGTCCGCTGCGCCCTGCGCCCGTTCGACTGCACCGAGGTCCCCCCTTCCTGCGGCCGCGATCAGGCCACCACCCCGCTGCGCTATCTCGACCTCATGGCGGAAGCGTCGGTCGCGGGCCGCTTCGGCGGGGAGCGCGAACGCGCCCTGAAGATCATCAAGCGGGCGCTGCGACTGCTGGAGGACGAGCCCGATCCCCTGCGCGCCGCCTGGTTCTGGGTACAGCGCTCCCATCTCGTGCAGGCACAGGCCCGCGGTGACGGCTGGCAGGAGCTGGCCACCGCACAGGAACTCGTCCGCGGGCTGCCGCCGTCCGAAGTGCACGCCGAGGTGCTGGCCCACGTCGCCTCCTGGCGCATGCTGCACCAGCCCGGACCCGACGCGTTCGCCGCCGCCGAGCGGGCCGTGCAGTATGCGCGGATGGTGGGCGCCCGCGAGATCGAACTGCACGCCCGTCTCACCCTCGGCGGCCTCATGATCGACGCGGGCGACACCGAGTCCGGGTTCGCGGAGATGTTTCACGTCAAGGAGGACGCGCTCCGGGAAGGCGTGCGGGGCGTGGCGGGCCGGGCCTTCGTGAACCTGCCGTCCGCGCTGCAGGCGGTCGGCCGCTCCCGGGAGTCCGTGCCCCTCCTGCGCGAAGGCATCGCCTTCACCCGCAGGTTCGGGCTGGTGGACACCGAGGCCTGGGTGTGGGGCAACTTCTCCGACTCGCTGTACGCGCTCGGCCAGTGGGACGAGGCCGCCGACGCCGCCGCGAACGCGCTCCGGACGCGCCACAGCGTCAAACCCCAGGGCTCGGGCGCCCTGCGCCTCGCCCACCTCGCACTGGCCCGGGGCGAGCTCGCCGACGCGGCCCGTCACCTGGCCACCGCCGGCGCGCGCTACGGCTCCCACGACCCCACTCCCCAGCAGTCGCTGCGCGTGGCCCGCGTCGCCATCGGCGTCGCCGCCGCGGAGGGCCGGATCCACGACGCCCGCGCCGAACTGTCCAGGGCGCTGGACAGCGGATTCCCGCCCGGCACCCACCGCTACGCCTGGCCCCTGCTGCTGGCCGCCGCCACCGCCGAGGCCGACGCCCGCGCCCTGCCCGCCGCCGCGGCGGACCGCGCCGGGATCCTCGACCGCCTCCACGAGACGGTCAGGAAGCTCACCATCGGCGCGCCCCTGTGGGGGGCCTACGAGCGGTGGATCCGCGCCGAACTGCACCGGGCCGTGGGCACGGACACCCCGGACACCTGGTCGGAGGTGGTCACCGCCTTCGAGTGTCTGGACCGCCCCTACGACCTGGCCCGTGTCCGGCACCGCCTCGCCCAGGCCCTGCTGACCGAAGGCGGTGAGGACGAGCGCGACCGGGCCGTGGAACTGCTGAGGCTGGCCGGGGCGGTCGCCGACCACCTCGGCGCCCGCCCGCTCGCCGACGCGGTGGCCCGGCTCGCCCGGCGCGCCCGGCTGACCCTCACCCTCCCCCACGCTCGGCTTCGCTCGCGCGGGGGGACCCCCATCCCGCGCCAGGCCCTCATACCCGCCGACCCGGCCGAGGCCCTGGGCCTGACCAGCCGGGAACGGGACGTCCTGCGGCTGGTCTCGGCCGGCCGCACCAACCGCCAGATAGCCGAGGAACTGTTCATCTCGCCGAAGACGGCCAGCGTCCATGTCTCCAACATCCTGTCCAAGCTCGGTGTCTCGGGCAGGGGCGAGGCGGCGGCGGTGGCGCATCGGCTGGGGCTGTTTCCGGCCGAACCGCTCACCGCCCCGACGGCGGGCTGACCGTACGCTGGAGGAAACCGGCAGGGGGGAGAAGCCGTGTTCGACGCTTTCGGGGAAGTGTTCGCTCCGAGCCGCAGGCACACCCAGGAGGAGCAGAACCGCCTGGAGCTGACCCGGGAGGACGTCGGGGACGCCGACCCGGGCCGGGGGCCCATAGACCTCGCCTCGGGAAAGGTCGTCGTACGCCTGCCCGAGCCGCCGCCCGCCGAAGCGGAACCCACGGACGACGACTGAGCGACGGGGCTATTTCACCTCCGCCTCCAGCACCCGGTCGTCCCCCTTCTTCGGCGTACCCCGCCCGTCCGTGTTGCTCGTCACCAGCCAGACCTTGTCGCCGCCCGCCGGGACCACCGTGCGCAGACGGCCGTAGTCGCCGGTGAGGAAGGCCTGGGGGGCCGCCGAGGCCCTGGTGCCCTGCAGGGGGAT
Organism: Streptomyces cellostaticus; assembly: GCF_001513965.1. Classification (GTDB taxonomy): domain Bacteria; phylum Actinomycetota; class Actinomycetes; order Streptomycetales; family Streptomycetaceae; genus Streptomyces; species Streptomyces cellostaticus. Next base: position 52,412 of record NZ_KQ948046.1, read on the forward strand.
GCGCCACAGCCGCTGACCCTTCAGGGCCGCCATCCAGATCACGCCGTCGACGTAGGCGATGCCGCTGGGGGAGGCCTCGTCGGTGTGCCACTGGGCCATCGGGTTGCGCAAGCCCGGGTCGGAGGACCTGCCCTCGGCCTGCGGCCAGCCGTAGTTGCCGCCCGGCACGATCGCGTTCAGCTCGTCCCAGGTGTCCTGGCCGAACTCGGAGGCGAACAGGCGCTGCCGGGTGTCCCAGGCCAGGCCCTGCACGTTGCGGTGGCCGTACGAGTACACGGGGGAGCCGGGGAACGGGTTGCCGGGGGCCGGCTCGCCCTCCGGGGTCAGCCGGAGGATCTTGCCGCCCAGGGACTTCCTGTCCTGGGCCAGGCCACGGTCGCCGCTCTCGCCGGTGCCCGCGTAGAGCATCCTGTCGGGGCCGAAGGCGATACGGCCGCCGTTGTGGATGATCCCCTTGGGGATGCCCTTGAAGACCGTGTCGGGGGCGCCCAGCTGCTCACCCGCCGGCTTCCGCTCGTCGTACAGCATCCGGACGATGCGGTTGTCCGAGGCAGAGGTGAAGTAGGCGTAGATCATGTGGTCCGAGGCGTAGTCGGGCGACAGGGCGATGCCCAGCAGGCCGCCCTCGCCGGCCGGGGAGACCCCGGAGACCCGGCCCAGCTCGGTCGTCTTGCCCGTCCTCTCGTCGATCCGGGTGATCGTGCCCTCGTCACGGGAGGAGACCAGCAGCCCGCCGCCCGGCAGGGCGGCCAGGCCCCACGGCGTCTTCAGGCCCTCGGCGACCGTGCGCAGCACCTTGACCGACCCCTTCGCCGGCGCGGCCGACTCGGTGGCCTGCGCGGAGGGGGCGGTGCCCGATGCCGTGGTCGCGCCGCCGGCCGGCGATCCTCCGCCGCCGGAGGAGCAGCCCGCCGTCAGCAGGAGCGCGGTCGCGGCCAACACGGCTGTCACAGCTCGACGTTGCACGATCATGGTCCCTTCGGGGCGGCGATCCAGTGGCAGGCTCTCCCTCTCATACACCGCTCGCCCCTTCCGGGTTCCCGCTTCACGAGGACCGATCGCGTGCGCCGCTTCTCCCCCACTAACACCCCTCAGTCCCAGGACCCCTGGGCCCCCGGCAGCCGGGACACCTCCGCCAGGTCCTGAGCGGTCAGGCCGAGTGCGGCGGCCGCCGCGTTCTCCTCGGCCCAGCGCTTCTGCTTGGTGCCGGGCAGCGCGATCACATGACGGCCCTGGGCGAGCACCCAGGCCAGGGCCACCTGGGCCGCGGTGACGTCCTCGCCGTGCCGGCCGGCGACACGGCGCAGACCGGCGACGATCGGCTGGTTGGCCGCCATCATCTCGGCCGTGAAGCGGGGATGGCGGGCGCGCAGGTCGTCCCGCTCGAAGCCCTCGCCGGGGGTCAGCGTGCCGGTCAGGAAGCCGTTGCCCAGGGGCATCGCCGCGAGGAAGCCCACGCCCCGCGCCGCGCACCACGGCAGCAGCGCGTCCAGCGCCTCCGGCGACCACACCGACAGCTCCGCCTGCACCGCGCTGACCGGGAAGACCTGCTGCACCCGCTGGAGCTGGCGCAGCGTCGTGTCGTGCAGGCGGGTCCCGGAGCGGCGCCCGGCGCGCGCCCCCACCGCGCACAGCCCCAGCGCCCGCACCTTCCCGGCCCGCACCAGCTCGGCCATCGCGCCCCACGTCTCCTCGATCGGGATCTCGGGGTCGGCGCGGTGCAGCTGGTAGAGGTCGATCACGTCCGTCTGCAGGCGCCGCAGCGAGGCGTCGCAGGCCCGCTTCACATATCCCGGACGTCCGTTGGCCACGATGTGCTGCTCGCCCACGAGCAGCCCCGCCTTCGTCGACACGAAGGCGTCCGCGCGCCGCTCCTTCAGCACCCGCCCCAGCAGCAGCTCGTTGGTGAACGGGCCGTACATGTCCGCCGTGTCCAGGAGGGTCGAGCCCAGGTCCAGCGCCCGGTGCACGGTTCTGAGCGACTCGTCGCCCCGCTGCCGCGACCCGCTGTACGCCCAGCTCATCGGCATGCACCCGAGTCCGACGGCCCCCACCGCGAGTCCCCCCGCGCCGATCGTCCTGCGCTCCACCTGCTCGTGAACCTCCCTCTCCTGGGCCCCAACCTAACCTCTGCACACCTGTTCGCCTGACATAGCCTCCTGACATGACCGCAGACATCTGGCTTCCCATCGCGCCGCAGGAGATCGAGGGGCTTCCCGAGGGCCCCCGGTACCTGTTCTGGGACGGGGGCGAGGAGTTCCCCGGCGATCCGGCCGACTGTGCCTTCTACGTCGTGCCGTACATGAAGCCGACCGAGGTGGGCGTGCGCCCGCTGCCCGGCATGAAAGCGGTCCAGGTCGTGCAGACGCTGACGGCCGGCATCGACCATGTGGAGCCGGGCCTGAAGCACCTGCGCCCGGGGGTCCGGCTGTGCAACGCGCGCGGGGTGCACGAGGCGAGCACCGCCGAGCTGACGCTGACGCTGATCCTCGCCTCCCTGCGCGGCATCCCCGACTTCGTGCGGGCCCAGGACCGCGGGGAGTGGCTCGGCGGGTTCCGCCCGGCGCTCGCCGACAAGAGCGCTCTCATCGTCGGCTACGGCTCCATCGGGGCGGCCATCGAGGACCGGCTCGCGCCTTTTGAGCTTGCGCGGGTGGCGCGCGTCGCGCGCTCAAGGCGCACCACGGCGCGCGGTCCCGTGCACCCGCTCACCGAATTGCCCTCCCTGCTTCCGGACGCCGATGTCGTGATCCTGTGCACGCCCTTGACGGAGGCCACCACAGGCCTGGTCAACGCCGGTTTCCTGGGTCGGATGAAGGCCGGTGCGCTGCTCGTGAACGTCGCCCGCGGACCCGTGGTCGACACCACGGCGCTGCTCGCCGAGTTGGAGCGCGGCCGCATCACCGCGGCGCTGGACGTGACGGACCCCGAGCCGCTGCCGGCGGGACATCCCTTGTGGCAGGCGCCAGGCGTGCTGATCAGCCCGCATGTGGGCGGCCCCACCTCGGCCTTCCTGCCGCGCGCCAAGCGCCTGCTCACCGACCAGGTGAACCGCTTCGTGAACCACGAGCCCCTGCGGAACGTGATCCTTACGACGGGAGAGAACGGGGCGTGGATGCCGGGAGAGATCGGGATGTAATCCCCTTCCGGCACCCTCCGCGACCTTTCGGATGCGGGCCGTACCGGCATCACCGCTGGTCGTCACGGAGCGTAGAGAAGCTATGTCCCTGAGTGACGATACTGGTGTATCGTCCCGACAGGGGTTGCGCCGTCCGCATTCGGCGCCGGGGATGGACATTTCAGATTTGTGAGGGGGGCGACGGGCGATGCACGGCCTATGGACGAGCGATCCGACGCGGCGGAGCCGCCGGCGGCGACCCTGGCGCACGGCGGCGCGCAGACGCGGCCATCCACGAGCCATCACAGCCACCACCGCAGGCCGGGCGGTCGCCGCAGGAATGTGCACCGCGACGCGCGGGACCCGGGAGCGGCGCAGACCGGGAGGCCCCGGTGAGTGCGCCGCCCTCCGTGACGACCGTGACGAGCGCTCCGGACGGCGCGGTGCGTGCACCGCATCCGCCGGGAGCGCCGCTTGCGTCCCGTGTGCCGGCCGCCGGTGACGGGTCGCGCCTGGTCCGGCAGTTGGTCCTCGCCCTGGTCTGCGGGGCCTATGCCATCGGGTCCATGTTCGACTGGGGCTCGGGCTACCTCGCGCTGATCATGGGCGACTTCGGGCTGGCCGCCGCAGCGGGCACCGCCGCCGTCTCCTGCTTCCTCTACGCCCGCAGCCCGCGGGTCCGCTTCCGGCCGGCCTGGCTGCTGTTCTCGCTCTCCTCGGCGATGGCGGCCCTGGGCAACGCGGTGTGGGGGTGGTACGAGGTCGTGCTGGGGCGGACCGTGCCCAGCCCGAGCTACGCCGACCTGTTCTTCCTGTGCTTCGCGCCGCCCGCCATCGTGGGCCTGCTGGTCCTCGCCAAGCGGCCGGTGACCAGGGCGGGCTGGATCTGCCTGGCGCTGGACGCCTGGCTGATCGGCGGCTCGCTGCTCACCCTGTCGTGGAGTCTCGCGCTCGCCCAGGCGGCGCGGTTCGACGGACCGAGCGTGGCGCACACCGCGCTGTCGCTGGCGTACCCGCTGCTCGACATCGTGCTCGTCAGCATGGTGCTCGCGCTGCACTTCCGCCGCTCCCCGGGCAACCGCACGGCGGTCAACACCGCGATCGGCGCGCTCGCCCTCACCGTCATGTGCGACGCGCTGTTCACCTCGCCGCTCCTGCACAGCAGCTACCACTCCGGGCAGCTGCTGGACGCGGGCTGGTTCGCCGGGTCGCTGCTGCTCGCCTACGCCCCCTGGGCCGCTCCGCTGCGCCCCGGAGCGCGGGACGCCGACCGGCACGTACCGGACGGGCACACGCGCGTGGTGCACGAGCACGTGCCCGGACAGCGCGGCACGGGCCATCCGCACGTGGCCGCGCCCGCACCCGGAGGCGACCAGGGCCGCTACCCGGCCGGCCGGCCGCTCTCCGGCTCCCTCGCCGCGCTCACCCCGTACCTCGCCGCCGCCGTGTGCACCCTGGGCATCCTGTACAACGTCCTCAACGGCCGCAGGCCCGACCATGTCGTGCTGATCACCGCGGGTGCCGTCGTACTGGCGCTCGTCATGCGCCAGGGCATCATGCTGCTGGACAACATCACCCTCACCCAGGAACTGGCGCAGAAGGAGAACCACTTCCGCTCCCTGGTGCAGGGCTCCAGCGACGTCATCATGATCGCCGCGCCCAACGGCATCCTCCGGTACGTCTCCCCGGCCGCCGCCGGGGTCTACGGACGGCCCGCCGAGGACCTGGTGGGCACCGAACTGGCCGCACTCATCCATCCGGAGGACCTGGGCTGCGTGGTGCACGAGGTGCGCCGTTTCCTCGCCGCCAGCCCGCTGGAGGGAGCCACTACGCGCATCGAGTGCCGGTTCCGCTCCGGTGACGGCGGCTGGCTCAACGTCGAGTCCACCGTGAACCGGCACCACGGCGGCCTGATCTTCAACAGCCGTGACGTCACCGAAAGGGTGCGGCTGCAGGCCCAGTTGCAGCACAACGCCGAGCACGACCCGCTCACCGACCTGCCCAACCGCGCGCTGTTCACCCAGCGCGTCCAGCAGGCCCTGTCCGGTCGCCGGGCCACCGACCGGGGCGCCGCCCTGCGCGGCACGGCCGTGCTCTTCATCGACCTGGACGGCTTCAAGGCGGTCAACGACACGATCGGGCACCAGGCGGGGGACGAACTCCTCGTGCAGGCCGCCCGCAGGCTCCAGGACGCGGTCCGGCAGGGGGACACCGCGTCCCGGCTCGGCGGCGACGAGTTCGCGGCCCTGATCGTCGGGGACGGCACCCGTGACCGTGCCGCCCGGGAGCGGAACATCCTGGAGCTCGCCGACCGCCTCAGGCTGACCCTCTCCCAGCCGTACGCCATCGACGGCAACGATGTCCGGGTCAACGCCTCCATCGGCGTCGCCTTCGCCGAACCGGGCCTCGGCGCGGGCGAGCTGCTGCGCAACGCCGACCTCGCGATGTACCGCGCGAAGTCGGCCGGAAAGGGCCGCGTCGAGCTGTACAAGCCGCAGATGCAGCAGGACGTCGTACGCAAGGCGGAGCTGGCCACACGGCTGCGTGCCGCGCTGCACGACGGCGAGTTCGCCCTGCTGCACCAGCCCGTGGTCTGCCTGGAGAACGGCCGGATCACATCGGTCTCCGCGCAGGCGCGCTGGCGCTCCTCCCAAGGGGTGCTGTTCACCCCGGCCGAGTTCCTGCGGGTGGCCGAGGACGGCGACAAGACCGCGGAGCTGGACCGCTGGATCCTCCAGGAGGCGGTGGAACAGGCCGCCGAGCGGGCCGCCACCGGGACCGTGGTGCCGGTGGCCGTCCGGATGAGCGCCCGGCGGCTGCTGGACCGCTCGACGCCGCTCGGCTCCCTGGAGGCGCTGCTGACCCGGCACGGGCTGCCGCCCGGGGCGCTGGTCGTGGAGCTGTCCGACACCGACTCCAGGACCTCGCTGGACGAGCTGGAGCGGCGCCTGACCGCGCTCGGCCGGCTCGGGGTACGGATCGCGCTGGACGGCGTCGGCAGCGGCTACGCGGCGATCACGGCTCTCAGGAAGCTCCCCGTCGACATCCTCAAGCTCGACCGCAGTCTGGTCGAGGGCGTCGTGGAGTCCGCACGGCTGCACAAGATCACCAGCGGGCTGCTGCGCATCGCCGGCGATCTCGGGCTCCAGTCCGTCGCCGAGGGCGTGGATCTGCCGGAACAGGTCGTCGCGCTGCGGGCGATGGGCTGCACGCACGGGCAGGGCATGGCGTTCGCGGGGCCGCTGGACGAGTACCGGCTGCGCCGGGCGCTCGGATCCGGACACTATCCCGTGCCGCACGCGCCGGCCGAGCCGGCGTTCGCGGGCGGGCGCGGGGGGGTGTACACCGGAGGGGTGTCCGCCGTCTTCGGAGGTGGCAGTGCCCTTCGTTCACATAATGAGACTCCCGTCCCACCCACTTGACACGTGGTGCGTGCCGGGGGGAGGGTCAGTGCCATGCGCACCCGAATTCTCGTACTTGGACAGCGCGTCGGCTGAGCTGGGACCCACCGGAGGACGATCCGGAATCCCCAGCGACCTCACCGGCGCGCTCCCCTCGCTTGCCCTATGGCACGAGGGGTTTTTTGTTGCACGAGTGCCGTTCGTGCAGCGCTTGAACTCCGCCCAAACCTCGCAAAAACCCTCAGCATCGAGAAGAGAATGCCGATGACCGAGCAGGCCACCGGGGCCCATCCGCAGCCGCGGCCCCGATCCGGAGGACAGCAGTCCGCCCCCGTCGAGCACGTCACGGGTGCGCAGTCCCTCATCCGCTCCCTCGAGGAGGTCGGCGCTGAGACGGTATTCGGTATCCCCGGCGGCGCGATCCTGCCGGCGTACGACCCGCTGATGGACTCGACCCGGGTCCGTCACGTGCTGGTCCGCCACGAGCAGGGCGCCGGCCACGCGGCCACCGGCTACGCGCAGGCCACCGGCAGGGTCGGCGTCTGCATGGCGACCTCGGGGCCGGGTGCCACCAACCTGGTCACGCCGATCGCCGACGCGCACATGGACTCGGTGCCGCTCGTGGCGATCACCGGGCAGGTCGCGTCCAAGGCGATCGGCACGGACGCCTTCCAGGAGGCGGACATCGTGGGCATCACGATGCCGGTGACCAAGCACAACTTCCTCGTCACCAAGGCCGAGGACATCCCGCGGGTGATCGCGCAGGCGTTCCACATCGCCTCCACCGGCCGCCCGGGCCCGGTCCTGGTCGACATCGCCAAGGACGCCCTCCAGGCGAAGACCACCTTCTCCTGGCCGCCGGTCATGGACCTGCCCGGCTACCGTCCGGTGACCAAGCCGCACGCCAAGCAGATCCGCGAGGCGGCCAAGCTGATCACCTCCGCGAAGCGGCCCGTCCTCTACGTCGGCGGCGGCGTCCTCAAGGCGCAGGCCACCGCCGAGCTGAAGGTCCTCGCCGAGCTCACCGGAGCGCCCGTCACCACCACCCTGATGGCGCTCGGCGCGTTCCCCGACAGCCACCCGCTGCACGTGGGAATGCCGGGCATGCACGGTGCGGTCACCGCCGTCACCGCGCTGCAGAAGGCCGACCTGATCGTCGCCCTCGGAGCCCGCTTCGACGACCGCGTCACCGGCAAGCTGGACAGCTTCGCCCCGTACGCCAAGATCGTCCACGCCGACATCGACCCGGCCGAGATCGGCAAGAACCGCGCCGCGGACGTGCCGATCGTCGGGGACGCCCGCGAGGTCATCGCCGACCTGGTCCAGGCCGTGCAGAAGGAGCACAGCGAGGGCCACAAGGGCGACTACACCGCCTGGTGGAGCGACCTGAACCGCTGGCGCGAGACCTACCCGCTCGGCTACGACCAGCCCGAGGACGGCTCGCTGTCCCCGCAGCAGGTCATCGAGCGCGTCGGGCAGCTCGCCCCGGAGGGGACGATCTTCGCGGCGGGCGTCGGCCAGCACCAGATGTGGTCCGCGCACTTCATCCAGTACGACAAGCCCGCCACCTGGCTGAACTCCGGCGGCGCCGGAACGATGGGCTACGCGGTCCCGGCCGCCATGGGTGCCAAGGCCGGCCGGCCGGACCGTACGGTCTGGGCGATCGACGGCGACGGCTGCTTCCAGATGACCAATCAGGAACTGACCACCTGCGCCCTGAACAACATCCCGATCAAGGTCGCCATCATCAACAACGGCGCCCTCGGGATGGTCCGCCAGTGGCAGACCCTCTTCTACAACCAGCGCTACTCCAACACCGTCCTGCACTCCGGCCCGGACGACGTCAACCCGGACGCGAAGGGCACGCGCGTGCCGGACTTCGTGAAGCTGTCCGAGGCCATGGGCTGCGTGGGCCTGCGCTGCGAGCGCCCGGAGGACCTGGACAAGGTCATCGAAGAGGCGAACTCCATCAACGACCGCCCGGTCGTCATCGACTTCATCGTCCACGAGGACGCGATGGTGTGGCCGATGGTCGCCGCCGGCACCTCCAACGACGAGATCATGGCCGCCCGGGACGTCCGCCCCGACTTCGGCGACAACGAAGACGACTGACGATGACTGGCAAGGAAGAGCACAAACACATGTCCAAGCACACGCTCTCCGTCCTGGTGGAGAACACGCCGGGCATCCTCGCCCGGATCGCCGCCCTCTTCTCCCGCCGCGGCTTCAACATCGACTCGCTCGCGGTCGGCGTCACCGAGCACCCCGACATCTCCCGCATCACCATCGTGGTGAACGTCGAGGACCTGCCGCTGGAGCAGGTCACCAAGCAGCTCAACAAGCTCGTCAACGTGCTGAAGATCGTCGAGCTGGAGCCGGGCCAGGCCGTCCAGCGCGAACTCGTTCTGGTGAAGGTCCGCGCCGACAACGAGACCCGCTCCCAGATCGTCGAGATCGTCCAGCTGTTCCGCGCCAAGACCGTCGACGTCTCCCCGGAGGCCGTCACGATCGAGGCCACCGGATCCAGCGACAAGCTGTCCGCCATGCTCAAGATGCTGGAGCCGTTCGGCATCAAGGAGCTGGTCCAGTCCGGCACGATCGCGATCGGCCGCGGCTCCCGTTCGATCACGGACCGTTCGCTGCGCGCTCTCGACCGATCCGCGTAAGGCTGAACGCGTAAGGCTGAATACGGGCGGTCCCTGCGCCCGTATTCCGAGACCCCGAAACTTCCCCTCCCCTCACCGTCATACGGTGGGACGCACAACCTGCACACCAAGGAGAGAACCCAAAGTGGCCGAGCTGTTCTACGACGCCGACGCCGACCTGTCCATCATCCAGGGCCGCAAGGTCGCGGTCATCGGATACGGCAGCCAGGGCCACGCCCACGCGCTGTCGCTGCGTGACTCGGGTGTCGACGTGCGAGTCGGTCTGCACGAGGGCTCCAAGTCCAAGGCCAAGGCCGAGGAGCAGGGCCTGCGCGTGGTGACCCCGGCCGAGGCCGCCGCCGAGGCCGACGTCATCATGATCCTCATCCCGGACCCGATCCAGGCCCAGGTCTACGAGGAGTCCATCGCGCCGAACCTGAAGGACGGCGACGCGCTGTTCTTCGCGCACGGCTTCAACATCCGCTTCGGCTTCATCAAGCCCCCGGCCGGCGTGGACGTTGCCCTGGTCGCCCCGAAGGGCCCGGGCCACCTGGTGCGCCGCCAGTACGAGGAGGGCCGTGGCGTTCCGGCGATCGCCGCCGTCGAGCAGGACGCCACCGGGAGCGCCTTCCCGCTGGCCCTGTCGTACGCCAAGGCCATCGGCGGCACCCGCGCCGGTGTCATCAAGACGACCTTCACCGAGGAGACCGAGACCGACCTGTTCGGCGAGCAGGCCGTGCTGTGTGGCGGCACCTCCGCCCTGGTCAAGGCCGGCTTCGAGACCCTGGTCGAGGCGGGCTACCAGCCGGAGATCGCCTACTTCGAGTGCCTGCACGAGCTGAAGCTGATCGTCGACCTCATGTACGAGGGCGGCCTGGAGAAGATGCGCTGGTCGGTCTCCGAGACCGCCGAGTGGGGCGACTACGTCACCGGCCCGCGGATCATCACCGACGCCACCAAGGCCGAGATGAAGCAGGTCCTCACGGAGATCCAGGACGGCACCTTCGCCCAGACCTGGATGGACGAGTACCACGGCGGTCTGAAGAAGTACAACGAGTACAAGCAGCAGGACTCCGAGCACCTGCTGGAGACCACCGGCAAGCAGCTGCGCAAGCTGATGAGCTGGGTGAACGAGGAGGCGTAAGCCTCGCGTCAGGGGGTCGGGGCACGCTGCTCCGGCCCCCTTTTCCAGCGTTTCCCAGCGTTTTCCGACCCCGGACGGCGCAGGGTCGAGGACGACCCGAGGCGTTGTCCACCCCGTCCAGCCCCGGACGGGTGATACTTCCGCAGCGGCGCAAAACGACGACTGCGGCGCTACTAGACTGCTGCACAACATACGCGTCAGGCCCACAGCGTCGTGCGTCTTCCGCGGCTAGCCCCCTCCACCGCCAGCGGCCGTCGGGACGGCCGTCCGCATTGGACTTGTGAGGACTCACGTGAGCTCGAAACCTGTCGTACTCATCGCTGAAGAGCTGTCGCCCGCCACTGTCGACGCGCTTGGTCCGGACTTCGAGATCCGGCACTGCAACGGAGCCGACCGAGCCGAACTGCTCCCCGCCATCGCCGACGTCGACGCGATCCTGATCCGTTCGGCCACCAAGGTCGATGCCGAGGCCGTCGCCGCCGCCAAGAAGCTCAAGGTCGTCGCCCGAGCCGGCGTCGGCCTGGACAACGTGGACGTCTCCGCCGCCACCAAGGCCGGCGTGATGGTGGTCAACGCCCCGACCTCCAACATCGTCACGGCCGCCGAGCTGGCCTGCGGCCTGATCGTCTCCACTGCCCGCAACATCGCGCAGGCCAATGCCGCGCTGAAGAACGGCGAGTGGAAGCGCAGCAAGTACACGGGCGTGGAGCTCGCCGAGAAGACGCTGGGCGTCGTGGGCCTGGGCCGCATCGGTGCCCTCGTCGCGCAGCGGATGTCCGCCTTCGGCATGAAGGTCGTCGCCTACGACCCCTACGTGCAGCCCGCGCGGGCCGCGCAGATGGGCGTCAAGGTGCTGTCCCTGGACGAGCTGCTCGAGGTCTCCGACTTCATCACCGTCCACCTGCCGAAGACCCCCGAGACCCTCGGCCTGATCGGTGACGAGGCGCTGCGCAAGGTCAAGCCGAGCGTGCGCATCGTCAACGCGGCCCGCGGCGGCATCGTGGACGAGGCGGCGCTGTTCGCGGCGCTGAAGGAGGGCCGGGTCGCCGGCGCCGGTCTCGACGTGTACGCCAAGGAGCCCTGCACGGACTCCCCGCTGTTCGAGCTCGACCAGGTGGTCTGCACCCCGCACCTCGGTGCCTCCACGGACGAGGCGCAGGAGAAGGCGGGCATCGCCGTCGCCAGGTCGGTGCGCCTCGCGCTCGCCGGCGAGCTGGTGCCGGACGCGGTGAACGTCCAGGGCGGTGTCATCGCCGAGGACGTCAAGCCGGGTCTGCCGCTCGCCGAGCGCCTCGGCCGCATCTTCACCGCGCTCGCCGGTGAGGTCGCGGTCCGCCTGGACGTCGAGGTCTACGGCGAGATCACCCAGCACGACGTGAAGGTGCTGGAGCTGTCCGCGCTCAAGGGTGTCTTCGAGGACGTCGTCGACGAGACGGTGTCGTACGTCAACGCGCCGCTGTTCGCCCAGGAGCGGGGCGTCGAGGTGCGCCTGACCACCAGCTCCGAGTCCGGCGACCACCGCAACGTGGTGACCGTGCGCGGCACGCTCGGCACCGGCGAGGAGGTGTCGGTCTCCGGCACGCTGGCCGGTCCGAAGCACGTCCAGAAGATCGTCGCGGTCGGCGACTACGACGTCGACCTCGCCCTCGCCGACCACATGCTCGTCCTGCGCTACGAGGACCGCCCGGGTGTCGTCGGCACCGTCGGCCGCATCCTCGGCGAGGCGGGCATCAACATCGCCGGTATGCAGGTCGCTCGCGCGGCGGTCGGCGGGGAGGCGCTGGCGGTGCTGACCGTGGACGACACGGTGGGCTCCGCCGTTCTGGCCGAGGTCGCGTCGGAGATCGGGGCGACATCCGCCCGCTCGGTGAACCTGGTCTGAGGTCGCCGTCCCCGGGGGCGCTGCCCCGGACCCCCGTTCGCCCTGAACGGGCTCGTGCGCAAACGCCGGACGGGCTGGTTGGCCAGCCCGTCCGGCGTTTTTCCGTGCTGTCGGGGTCTCAGACCGCAGCCTCCTCGGCCTCCGCGACCGGCGTCTGCCTGACGTGGACCCGGCGCAGGGTCGTCGCCGCCGCGACCGCCGCGAGGGCCAGGACCGCCGTGCCCGCGAGGGCCGCGCCGTGCATGCCGGTGGTGAACGCCTCCCGGGCCGCCGTCGCCAGGGCGTCTCCCGCACGCCCCGGCAGCTGTCCGGCGACCGCCAGCGCGCCGCCCAGCGTCTCGTGGGCCTCGGCCGGGGCCGAAGCCGGCATCTCGTGGCGGTAGATCGCCGTACCGATGGATCCGAGGACCGCCATGCCCAGCGCGCCGCCGAACTCCTGGCCGGTCTCCAGCAGGGAGGAGGCGGCTCCCGCGTTCTCCACCGGGGCCGCACCCATGGCGAGGTCGGTCATCTGCGACATCACCATGACGATGCCGGAGGCCAGGACGCCGGCGGCGGCGAGGACGAGCCAGAGGGAGTCCGTGCCGGCCAGGGCCAGCATGCCGTAGCCCGCCGCGGCGATCGCGAAGCCCGCGGTGACCACGTAGGCGCGGTTCACGCCCTTCTGGACCAGGGTGGTCGCGACCGGGGCCGCCATACCGATCGGCACCGACGGCAGCAGCGCCCACAGGGCCGCCTCCATCGCGCTCTTGCCGAGCACCGACTGCAGGTACTGCGTGGTGAAGAACGCCGAGCCCATCATCGCCAGCGCGGAGACGAGGTTCAGGACCACCGCGGGGGCGAAGCCGCGGCCGCGGAAGACGGCCGGCGAGATCATCGGCGAGGCGGCCGTGCGCTGGCGGTGGACGAAGAGGGCCGCGAAGACCAGGCCGACGGTGACCGAGACGACGTACTGCGGGTGCCAGCCCTCGGACGGGATCTCCTTGAGGCCGTAGACGACGGGGAGCACCGCGGCCATGGACAGCGGCACGCTCAGGAGGTCGAAGCGGCCGGGCTGCGGGCTCTTCGACTCGGGCAGCAGGATCGGGCCGAGGATCAGCAGCAGGACCATCGCGGGCAGGTTGACCAGGAAGACCGAGCCCCACCAGAAGTACTGGACCAGGACACCGCTCAGCACCGAGCCGAGTGCGATGCCGCCGGTCATCACACCGGACCAGATGCCGATCGCCTTCGCCCGCTGGGCGGGGTCGGTGAACATGGTGCGGACCAGCGCCATGGTCGAGGGCATCAGCGTCGCCCCGCCGATGCCGAGGACCGCGCGGGCCGCGATCAGGGTCTCTGCGCTGTTCGCGTAGGCCGCCACCAGGGACGCGGCACCGAAGGCGGCGGCGCCGATCAGGAGCAGCCGGCGCCGGCCTATGCGGTCGCCCAGCGAGCCCATCGTCATCAGCAGGCCGGCCAGGACGAAGGCGTAGATGTCGAAGATCCACAGCTGCTGGGTGCCGCTCGGCTCCAGGTCGGCGCTGATCGCCGGGATGGCGAAGTAGAGGACCGAGACGTCCATCGAGACCAGCAGCAGCGGAAGCATCAGCACGCAGAGCGCGGTCCATTCGCGGCGACCGGCGCGCCCGGCAGGGGAGTTGGTGCTTGTCGAGTTCGTCATGCCAGTGACTGTACGGGCGTCTTAAACGCTTGTCTAGAACGTTTGTGTAGGTCATGCGTCTAGGACGGTTGTATGGATCGGCGGTAGGGTGGTCCGCATGGGACACCGTGAGGATCTGCTGGAAGGCGCCAAGCGCTGCCTGCTGGAGAAGGGCTTCGCGCGTACGACGGCGCGCGACATCGTGAAGGAGTCGGGGACCAACCTCGCCTCCATCGGCTATCACTACGGCTCGAAGGACGCGCTGCTCGCGCAGGCCTACGTCGCGCTCCTGGAGAACGTGGCCGACGCCTTCGGCTGGGACGGCCCCGAGATCGAGGGCGCACCCGGTTCCCTGGAGCGCTTCCGTGGGGTGTGGTCGAGCATCGTCGCCAGCATGCGGGAGCCCGGCTCGGTGTGGCGGCTCAGCATGGAGGTCATGACCCTCGATCTGCCCGAGGTGCGCGAGCACTTGGCCGGTGCCCAGCGCGAGGGCGGGCGCGGGCTGGTGGCGCTCATGATGGGTGTGCCGGAGGGCGAGGTCCCCGACGAGACCGCGGACACGCTCGGCAGGTTCTATATGACGCTGATGACCGGGCTCATCGCGCAGTGGACGTTCGACGCGAAGACCGCACCCGACGGAGACGCCCTCACCGAGGGCCTGCGCCAGATCGTCGAAGCGGCCGCGAAGAGCTGACCCTGCCGTCCCGCATCTCCACCACCCGGTCCGCGAAGTGCCCTGCGACGGCCGGGTCGTGGCAGGTGATCAGGCAGCCGAGGCCCAGGCCGTCCCGGAGGCCGGCGGGCAGGTTCAGGGGCGTCACGGATGCGGTGGCGGGGGCTGAGGGAGCCGTACGGGTCCTGGAAGACCGGTTGGATACGGGGGTGCAGGGGGCGCGGTTCCCGTTCCGGGAGTGTCGTCAATTCGTGGCCGTGTGACCTTCGCGCCGGTCACGCACCGCCGGGGCCAGCGCGCCCAGCATCAGCACCGCCGTCAGCGCGAACGCCCACGGATACCCCGTGTGCCCCGCGAGAAGCCCGAAGGCCGCGGCGCCCGCGCCCATACCGCCGTCGTAGGCGAGGTTCCACAGCGCGCAGACCGTGCCGTACGAGGGGCGGGAGACGCGGCTGTACATGAGGGCGAGGGTCGCGTTCTGGGCGACGCCGAAACCGGTCCCGAAGACCGCCGCACCCACGAGTACGGCGACGGGACTGGAAAGCGCGGCCATGGCCGACATCCCGGCGGCCGACAGCAGCAGCCCCGGGGCGACCAGCTGCCCGGGGCCGTGCCGGTCGCCGTACCGCCCCGCCGCCCAGCGGGCCGCGGTCGAGGCGGCGCTCTGCACCAGCAGCGCCGCCGTCGCCACACCGGCCGACGCGCGCGAGGCGGCCAGCGGCAGGAACGTGACCAGGATCCCGGCGGCGAGCGCGGTGGCGGCGAAGACCACCGCGGGACGCCGCAGCCCGGCGAGCCGCACGACCCCCACCATGCCGAGGGCCTTCGGCCCGGCGTCCGGTGTGCGTGTGGCCCCGGCCCGTGTTTCACCGCCGGGCGCCTCCCGTTCCTCCGGCGTGGCCTCCCGCAGCGCCGGCACCGAGGGGACGGTCGCCAGCGCCGCCACGCCCGCGGCCACGGTGACCGGCCCGTACCCGACGTTCCCGGCCAGCCACACGCCCAGCGGCAGGGCCACGAGCGACGGGACACCCCCGACCAGGCCGACGAGGGCGAGTCCCTCGCCCCTGCGCTCCGCCGGGATCAGCGCCGCGGTCAGGGCGCCGCCCGCGACGAGCGTCAGGGCGAACCCCAGCCCGCGCACCAGGCAGACCGTCACGGTCCCGGCCGGGCCGTCGGCGGCGGGCAGCGCGAAGGCGGGCGCGCCGAGCAGGAACAGCCCGGCCATCAGCGGTCCCCGGTTGCCGTACCGGGCGACGATCCAGGGTCCGGCCAGCTCGCCGAGGACCGTGGACAGCATCAGCGCGCCGGTGGCGAGGCCCGCCCCGCCGCGGCCGGCGTGCGCGGGCACCGCCGACAGCAGCAGAAAGAAGCTCACCGAGGAGCCGACCATGCTCACGAACCGCAGCAGCAGCGCGCGGGTCAGCAGCGGTGGCCGTACGGCCGAAGCCGCCGCCTGGGAAAGGGAGTTCGTCATGCGGCCGACGCTAGGCGGCGACCGGCCCCCCGGTAAGCTCCAATTCCATGCCAGTGCAGTGGGCCGGTCTGTCCCCCGAGTTGCTGCTGACCGTCGACCGGAGCAGCGGCGAACAGCTGCGCGCGCAGGTGGAGAGGCAATTGCGCGACGCGATCCGGACCGGACGGCTACGGGTGGACGAACGCCTGCCCTCCTCCCGCGAACTCGCCCGCACCCTGGGCCTGTCCCGCGGCCTCGTCCAGGACTGCTACGCCCAACTGCAGGCCGAGGGCTACCTGGTCACCCGGGCCGGCTCGGCCACCCGCGTGGCCCCCTGCGCACAGCCCCCCGCACCACTCGCCCCAGCGCCTGACGCCGAACTCCCGCGCCTCATCGCCGACTTCCGGCACGGCGTCCCCGACCTGGCCTCCTTCCCGCGCGCCGACTGGCTGTGGGCGATCAGGGAGGCGGCCCGCCGCATGCCGACGGCCGACCTCGACTACGGTGACCCGCGCGGCAGCCCGGCCCTGCGCACGGTCGTCGCCGGGTACCTGCGCCGGGTCCGCGCGGCCGCGGCCGACCCCGGCCACACCCTCGTCTGCTCCGGCTATGCCCAGGGCCTCGGCCTCACCCTCCAGGCCCTGGCCCGCACCGGCGTCCGTGCCGTCGCCCACGAGGACCCCGGCAGCCCCGCCACCGCGACGGCCTCCGTACGGGCGGCCGGCCTCACTCCGGTCCCGGTCCCGGTCGACGCGCACGGCATCGACGTACGGGCCCTGGACGCGACCGGAGCGCGCGCGGTGATCGTCACCCCCGCCCACCAGTGGCCGACCGGTGTCGTCCTCGCACCGGAACGCCGCCATGCGCTCCTCGCCTGGGCACGGCGCCGCGACGCCTACGTCATCGAGGACGACTACGACGCCGAGTTCCGCTACGACAAGGAGCCGGTCGGCGCACTCCAGGGCCTCGCGGCCGATCGGGTGATCTCGATCGGCACGGTCAGCAAGTCCCTCGCGCCCGCCCTGCGCATCGGCTGGCTGCTGTGCCCGCCCGCGCTCACCGCACCGCTCACCGAGCTGAAGCGCATCGCCGACCGCGGCACCCCCACCCTCGACCAGCTGGCCCTCGCCCTGCTCATCGAGTCCGGCCGTTACGACCGCCGGCTGCGCCGCATGCGCACCCTGTACGCGGCCCGCTGCAAGGCCCTGCGCGGCGCCCTCGCCGAGCACGCCCCGGCGGTCCGGCTGACCGGCCTGGACGCGGGCTTCCACGCGGTGGCACACCTGCCCGGCGGGATCGACGAGGACACGGTGATCGCCGCCGCCCGGGCCCGACGCGTCGGCCTCTACGGCATGAGCGCCTGCCGCGCCTCGCCCGCCCCGCAGCCGCCCCGCCTGGTCCTGGGCTTCGGCGACGTCCCCGAGCGCGCGATCACGGAGGGCATCGCGACGGTGGCCGACCTGCTCGAAGGACGGGCGCACACCCCGTAAGGGCGTGCCCTCTGCGACCAGTGCCGTGCCCTCTGCGGCTGGGGCCATGCCCCCTGTGGCTAGAGCCGTGCTCTCTTCAGTGCCATGTGCAGCAGCAGGCGGTCCTCGCCGTCGTCCAGGTCCAGGCCCGTCAGCTGCTCCACCCGGGACAGCCGGTAGTACAGCGTCTGCCGGTGGATGCCCAGCTCGGCGGCCGTGCGGCCGGCCTGCCCCGCGCAGTCGAGATAGACCTCGGCGGTGCGGGCCAGCTCCTGGTGCGCGGGGGAGAGGAGGGGCCCGGCGACGGGGTCCTGGGCGGCCTGAGGAGGCAGCGCGGTCAGCAGCCGGTACGGTCCGATGCCCCGCCACTCGGCGACGGGCCCGAACCGCGGCTCGGCCAGCGCGGCCCGCGCGGAAGCGGAGGCCTCCTGCCAGACCGCCCCCAGTTCGGCCAGCCCGGAGCGGGGTTCACCGACACCGGCGGCGACCCCGGTGCCGGGCCCACCGGCACCCGGCCTGCTTCCGGACGCGCGTCCGGCGGCCCCCCGCGCCCCCTCCGCCTCCTTCAGCAACCGTGCGGCCGCCGTCAGGGCGGGCGTCCCCACCTCCGTCGAGCGCAGCCGGACCAGGACCGCGAGGCTCTGCTCCACGGCCCCCCACGGAACCGTGCACAGGGCCGTCGCGTGCGGGACCGTGCGGGGCGACGGGGCGTCGTCGGGATCGGCCGAGGGCCAGGGGGCGACGCAGACCAGGGTGTGCGGGGCGGCCGCGCGGGCGCCGAGGGCCGTGCGGAGTTCGGCCACCGCCATGTCCCGCTGCCAGCCGCTCTCCGCGATCAGCACCGCCCGCAGCTCCCGGCTCAGACCGGCCCCCGCCTGCGCCTCGTCGGCGAGCAGCGCGCCGATCCGGCCCGTCACCTGCATGGCGGCGGCCAGCTGCGCGTCCGTCGGGCCCGGATCGTCCTCCAGCAGCCAGACGTAGCCGAGGACGACACCCCGATGGCGTACCGGCAGGCAGATGCGGCCGCGGTAGACGCCGGCCTCCGGGGTCGGCGGGATCCGTACCGGTCCCGTCGCGCGCGTGATGCCGAAGCCCTCGAACCACGCCCGCACCGCGGCCGTGGACCGCCGGGTCAGGATCGAGCGGGTGCGCACCGGGTCCAGGGCGGACGGATCCAGCTCGCCCTCACTGTCGTACGCACCGAAGGCGATCAGCTCGAAGTCCCGGTTCTCCAGGGTCGCCGGGACACCCAGCAACTCGGAGATCTCGTCCACCAGCTCCTGGTAGTCAGCCTTGTAATCGGTTGCCACTCGGGCATTCTCCCGCATTTCCGCGCCGCCTTCATACATCTGTCTGAGATCCAGGGCACTGATGCGTGACAGCTGTCGATGGCCGACCATCGGAGAGATCCTTAGGTTTCACGGTGGTTCTCCGTGCCGTACCCGAATCGTCGGGTGACGGCCGTTCTGGTGCTTGTCTGTGGAGGTGCCCCGTGCTGGGTCCCGTGATTCTCGCCGCGTCGCGCAGCGACCGGATGCGACGCCTGATCTCGGCTGCCCCGGTGACCAAGCAGGTCGTCGACCGCTTCATCCCGGGCGAGACCGTGGCCGACATCGTCCCGATCATCAGGGACCTGACGGACCGGGGTCTGGAGCTGACGATGGACGTCGTCGGCGAGGACATCACCACCCCTGAGCAGGCCACCGCCGCCCGGGACGCCTACCTGGAGCTGATCGCCCGCCTCAAGGACCTCGAGCTGGGCGAGAAGGTCGAGATGTCCGTCAAGCTGTCCATGTTCGGCCAGGCGCTGGAGGGCGGCCACGAACTGGCCCTCGCCAACGTCCGGCCGGTCGTCGAGGCCGCCGCCGCCATCGGTACGACCGTCACCCTCGACGCCGAGGACCACACCACCCTCGACTCGATGTTCGCCATCCACGAGGAGCTGCGGAAGGACTTCCCGCAGACCGGCTGCGTCATCCAGGCCTACCTCTTCCGCACCGAGGCCGACGCCCGCCGTCTCGCCGCCGCCGGCAGCCGCGTGCGCCTGGTGAAGGGCGCCTACAAGGAGCCCGCCGAGGTCGCCTACCAGCAGAAGCACGAGATCGACAAGGCCTACGTGCGCATCCTGAAGACGCTGATGGAGGGCGAGGGCTACCCGATGATCGGGTCCCACGATCCGCGCCTGATCGCCATCGCCCAGGAGCTGGCCCACCAGGCCGGGCGCAAACTGGACGAGTACGAGTTCCAGATGCTCTACGGCATCCGCGGCGACGAACACCTGCGGCTGGCCGCCGAGGGCCACCGCATGCGCGTCTACACCGCCTACGGCACCGACTGGTACGGCTACTTCATGCGCCGTCTGGCGGAGAAGCCCGCCAACCTCCGGTTCTTCCTCCGCTCGATGGTCAGCAAGGGCTGAGCCCGAACACCCGCTCACGTACAAGGAGTACGGATCTCATGGACGCTGTGACCCAGGTCCCCACCCCCGTCAACGAGCCGGTGCACGGCTACGCCCCCGGCTCGCCCGAGCGCGCCCGCCTGGAGGCCAAGCTCAAGGAGCTGGCCGAGAACCCGGTCGACCTGCCGATGACCATCGGCGGCGAGAAGCGGATGGGCGGCGGCGAGACCTTCCAGGTCGTCCAGCCGCACCACCACAAGGCCGTCATCGGCACCCTGCGCAACGCCACCCAGCAGGACGCGCAGGACGCCATCGACGCGGCCCTCGCCGCCGCGCCGGCCTGGCGCGCGATGTCCTTCGACGACCGCGCGGCGATCATCCTGCGCGCCGCCGAGCTGCTGGCCGGCCCGTGGCGCGAGACCATCGCCGCCTCCACCATGCTCGGCCAGTCCAAGACCGCCCAGCAGGCCGAGATCGACACCCCCTGCGAGCTGGTCGACTTCTGGCGCTTCAACGTTCACTACGCCCGCCAGATCCTCGCCGAGCAGCCCCCGGCGAACTCCCCGGGTGTGTGGAACCGCATGGACCACCGCCCGCTGGAGGGCTTCGTCTACGCGATCACGCCGTTCAACTTCTCGGCCATCGCGGGCAACCTCCCCACCGCCCCCGCCCTGATGGGCAACGTGGTGGTCTGGAAGCCGTCGCCGACGCAGACCCACGCCGCCGTGCTGCTGATGCAGCTGCTGGAGGAGGCGGGCCTGCCGAAGGGTGTCATCAACCTGGTCACGGGTGACGGCATCGAGGTCTCCGAGGTCGCCCTGGAACACCGCGACCTCGCGGGCATCCACTTCACCGGCTCGACCAAGACCTTCCAGTACCTGTGGAAGACGGTCGGCACCAACATCGAGAAGTACCGCTCCTACCCGCGTCTGGTCGGCGAGACCGGCGGCAAGGACTTCCTCGTCGCCCACCCGAGCGCCGACCGTGCTGTCCTGAAGACCGCCCTCACCCGCGGCGCCTTCGAGTACCAGGGCCAGAAGTGCAGCGCGACCTCCCGCGCCTACATCCCGGCCTCCATCTGGAACTCGGGCTTCAAGGAGGAGTTCGCCGCCGAGGTCGACTACCTGACCATGGGTGACGTCACCGACCTGTCGAACTTCGTCGGCGCCGTGATCGACGACCGCGCCTTCGCCAAGAACAAGGCCGCCATCGACCGCGCCAAGCAGGACCCGACCTGCACGATCGTCGCGGGCGGCACCTACGACGACTCGGTCGGCTACTTCGTCCGCCCGACCGTCATCGAGTCCACCGACCCGGAGAACGAGATCTTCCGCACCGAGTACTTCGGTCCGGTCCTCGGTGTGTACGTCTACGAGGACGACCAGTACGACGAGATGCTGGCCCAGATGGAGTCGGTCTCCGACTACGCCCTGACCGGCGCGGTCATCTCCAACGACCGCGCCGCGGCCGCCCACACGATGGAGAAGCTCCGCTACGCGGCCGGCAACTTCTACATCAACGACAAGTCGACCGGCGCCGTCGTCGGCCAGCAGCCCTTCGGCGGCGGCCGTGCCTCCGGCACCAACGACAAGGCCGGCGCCCCGCAGAACCTGATGCGCTGGACCCTGACCCGCGCCATCAAGGAGACGCTGGTCGCGCCGACCGACTACTCGTACCCGCACATGGGCTGATCAGCCCCCCCGAGCGACGGGCCGGGAAGCCTGACTATGAGCAGGCTTCCCGGCCCGTTTCCAACTCCGGCC
>NZ_KQ948047.1 GCF_001513965.1 Streptomyces cellostaticus
AGGGACCGACCGACAGCACGATCTTGCCGCGCGTGTGCCCTTCGCGAAGCAGTTGCAGCGCCTCCGCGGCCTGCTCCAGGGGAAACGTCCGGGCGACCTCGACCGCGAGCCGTCGCTCCTCGGTGAGACGGCCGAGTGCCGCCAGATCTGCCGCGTCCGGACGGGCGAAGACGTAGCTTCCGCCCAGCTCCGTCACCTTCGGTTCCACCAGCGAGACCACTCGTCCCCCGGGGCGCAGCAGTTCCCGGCAGGCGCGCAGGGCCCGGTGGCCCACCGAGTCCAGCACGGCGTCCACGCCGTCGGGTGCGAGCCGGCGCACGTGCTCGGCCAGGGCGCCTCGATAGGCCACGGGCTCGGCGCCGAGCCCGCGCAGGAAGTCGTGGTTGTGCTCGCTCGCGGTGCCGATGACGCGGGCGCCGCGCCACCGGGCGAGCTGCACCGCCAAGGTGCCGACCCCACCGGCGGCGGCGTGCACGAGCACCGTCTCCCCCGGCTGCACCCGCAGGCGTTGCACCACGCTCTGGTACGCGGCCAGCCCGGCCAGCGGCAGGGCGGCCGCCTGCGCCCACGTCAGCCCGGCGGGCTTCCTGGCCAGCGTGCGGGCGGGCGCGACGACGAGTTCGGCGAAGGTGCCGGAACGTACGACGTCCTGCCATACGTAGCCGATCACCTCGTCACCGGGGGCGAACTCCGTCACCGACACACCGACGCGCTCGACCACCCCGGCCACGTCGAAGCCGGGGACGACGGGGAAGACCGCATCCGCCAGCGGGGCGAGCAGTCCTTCCCGGGTCTTCCAGTCGAGGGGGTTCACCCCGGCCGCCCTGGTGCGGACGAGCACGCCGTGCGGCCCCAGGGTCGGGTCCCGCACCTCGCCTACCTCCAGGACCTCCGGACCGCCGAACCGGCGGTAGTAAACGGCCTTCACCTGTGCCTCCCTTGCGAGCGCCCGCGTGACGTGCGGTCCCTACGGCGTCGCACTGTGGCCGAGGGCGGTTGGCCACGGTCTTGAAGACTTCTTGAGCGCGCCCGCTCGCCCCGCGTCAAGACCCTTTCAAGCAGTCCGCCCAGAAGCCCCACGCAGCGTGATGACCACGCAGAGAACCGCTGCGGACTGGGAATTCGAGAAGGGCGGACGAATGAACGTGCCGAGTACGGCCCCGACGGCCGCACCCGCCAAGCCGCCGGCGCCGCGGCCTCCCGGGCGAGTGCTCGCCATGTTCCCCGGGCAGGGCTCGCAGCGCCCCGGCATGGCCCGGGACCTTCTGCGGCACCACGGCGCGATCGCGGGGCCGCTGCTGCTCGAGGCCGACCTGGCGCTCGGCCTGCCCCTGACCGAGATCTGCACCCTGGGCACCGCCGAGGATCTGGCGGCCACCGAGATCACCCAACCCGCCGTGGTCGCCATGTCCCTCGCGGTGCTCGAAGTCCTGCGCCGCGAAGGCCACTTCGCACCCGGCGCCGTGACGGGTCACAGCCTGGGCGAGTACACCGCGCTGGTGGCAGCCGGGGTGCTCGCTCCTCTCGACGCGCTGCGGCTCGTACAGATCAGGGGCCGGCTCATGGCCGACGTCGGGAAGCTGACACCCGGCGGCATGGCGGCGGTCATCGGCCTGGACGCGGCAGAGGTCGAAGCCGTGTGCCGCCAGGCCGCCGGCCATGGCCTCGTGGAGGTCGCCAACTACAACGAGGCGCGCCAGACCGTGATCTCCGGCGAGGCCCCGGCCGTTGCAGCGGCCTGCGAACTCGCCTTGGCCCGCGGTGCGGAGCGAGCCAAGGCACTCCCGGTCGGCGCGCCGTTCCACTGCTCGCTCATGGCCGGAATCGAGGCGGAGTTCGCGGCCGAACTGAGCCGCTGCCACTTCGCGGATCCCCGCACACCGGTGCTGAGTTCGGTGACCGGCGGCTGGATCCGCTCCGGCTGGCACGCCCGCGAGCTGCTGCGCCGCCAGCTGGCCGCCCCGGTCCGCTGGGTGGACGTGCTGCACACCGCCCACGCCGGCGGATACGGCCACTTCGTGGAGGTCGGACCGGGCCGCGTGCTGAGCGCGTTCGCCCGGCACACCGTCCAGGAGGCCGTGGTCCGCAGCACCAACGACGCACGACGCATCGCATCTCTGATCAACGACAACACATCACACCAAGAGAAGGACATGTCATGACCGTTGGCACCACCGAGCTGCTTCCCGTCGTCCAGGACGCGATCGCCGACGCCCTGGGCATCGACGCCGGGGAGGTCCAGCCGGAGGCCACCCTCCTGAACGACCTGGGGGCCGAGTCGATCGATCTCCTCGACATCCTGTTCAGGATCGAGCGCGTTTCCAAGATCAAGATAACGGTGACCGACATCGGGGACCTGCTCCAGGGCGGCATCCCGGACGAGGAGTTCGGGGACGAGGACGAGGTCGTCAACGACACCGGCCTCACGCACCTGGAGAAGGTGCTCCCGCAGTTCGACCGCAGCCGGCTGACCGAGCCGCTGACGGCCGACGGCGTCCTTGGCCTCTTCACCGTGCAGAACCTCCTCGACCTGCTCGCCGAGCGGGCGTCCGCCGCAGATGCCGCCTGAGATCCTCGTCGGCACCGACCTCGTGGACGTCGAGCGCGTGCACCGGCTGCTGGCCGAGCAGCCGGAGATCGCCGGCCGGGTGTTCACCGACCGCGAGCTGTCCTACTGCACCGCGCGCCGCAGCCGCCGGTCCGAGCACCTGGCGGGCCGGTTCGCAGCCAAGGAGGCGGTGTTCAAGGCCCTGGGCGGTGCGCCCGCCATGGCCGCCTGGACGGACGTCGAGGTGGTCAACCGCGCCGGCGGCAGGCCCGCGCTGCGCCTGCACGGCCGGGCGGCCTCGGTCGCCCGGCGCAGGCGCCTGCGGCACGCGGAAGTCACCCTGTCGCACGCCGCGGGGCTGGCCATCGCGCACGTGGTGCTCGTCTGCGACCCCGGCACCGGCCCGGAGCAGGCCGACGCCGTCCCCAGCCCGGAGAAGACCGAGAACGGTGGAACACATGTCCCTGGATGATCGTGCGGCCCTGGTCACCGGCGCCTCACGCGGCATCGGCCGCGCCGTCGCGCTGGCCCTGGCGGCGCGGGGCGCGGCGGTGGCCGTCAACTACCGCTCGCGCAAGGAAGAGGCCGAGTCCGTGGTGCGGGAGATCGAGCAGGCCGGGGGGCGGGCGATCGCGCTGCATGCCGACGTCGGCGACCCGCAGGCCGCGCGCGGTCTCGTCGAGGAGGCCACCAGCGCCCTCGGCGGCCTGCACATCCTGGTCAACAACGCCGGCATCACCGACAACGGCCTGATCTGGGATGTGTCGCCCGACGCCTGGCTGGACGTCATGCGCGTGAACTTCGGCGGCGCGTACCACTGCACCGCGGCCGTCGCCAAGGACTTCATGGCCCAGCGGGACGGGTCGATCGTCAACATCTCGTCCGTCATGGGCCTCAGCGGCTGGATCGGCCAGTCCAACTACGCCGCGTCCAAGGGCGCGCTGAACGCTTTCACCCGCAGCACGGCCGTCGAGCTCGCCCGCTTCGGCGTGCGCGTCAACGCGGTGGCCGCCGGCATCGTGCCGACCGAACTCGTCGACGACGTCCTCGCCAAGGACGGCGGCAAGGGCATCCGGCAGCAGGTGCCGATGCGCTCCTTCGCCACACCGGAGCAGGTCGCCGATGTCGTCGCCTTCCTCGCCGGCCCCGAGGCCTCGTACGTCACCGGCGAGGTGGTCCGCATCGACGGCGGACTCGCCGCCCAACTGGGCATGGGCCGGCCGTAGCCGGGAGGAGAAGAGACAATGCGATTCCATCTCATCGACCGCATCGAGTCCTGGGAGCCGGACCGGCACATCACGGCCCGCAAGGTGACCTCGGTGACGGAGGAGACCTGGCAGTCGGGCCCCGACGGCCCCGTGCTGCCCTTCGGCCTCGCCCTCGAGGCGCTGTGCCAGACCGGGAGCTGGCTGTTCCTGCTCAGCACCGGGCACCGGCAGCGCGCCGCGCTGCTGGGCGTCGACCAGGTCACCGAGCACCGCAGTGTGCGCCCCGGCGACACGCTGCGGATGACCGCCGACGTGGTCGGCCGTCACGACGGCGCCGCCGTCCTCGACGGCACCGTGTCGGTCGACGGCGAGCCCGTCCTGAGGGCAGAGGGCATCATGTGCGCCCTGATCGACGCCGAACGGCTGGACGACCCCGCGGACACCGCACGGATGGCCGAGGCCCTCCTGGGCAGGAGGCCGGTGTAGATGAAACGCGTGGTCATCACCGGCGCGGGCGCGGTCACCCCGCTCGGCAACACCGCCGCGTCGACCTGGCGGGCCCTGTGCGAAGGCCGTTCGGGCATCGGCAGGCTCACCGTCTTCGACGCCTCCTCCTTCCCGGTGCGCATCGCCGCACAGGTACGCGACTTCGACGCCCGCGCCGCCATTCCGGCCGCCCTCGGACCCGGCCGCCTCGGCCGGGCCGGCCGGTTCGGGGTGGCCGCCGCGCTGGAGGCGCTGCGGGACGCCGACGCCGGCCCCGGCACCTACCCGGCCGAGGCGTGCGGGGTGGCGATGGGCGCCAGCGTGGGCCGGCCGGATCTGCAGTTCCTGGTCGACACCGGGCTGCTGCGGCAGCGTACGGGCCGTCCGGACGCCTTCCTCCGGCAGGCGCCACGGCAGGTGCTGGCCGACAACCAGAACCTGCCGCTGAGCGCCGTCGCCCAGGCACTCGACGCGCGCGGCCCGGCCATCGGCACCAGCACGGCCTGCTCCGGCTCCGGGCACGCCATCGGCGAGGCGTACCGCTGCATCCAGGAGGGCGACGCCGACCTCATGGTGGCCGGCGGGCACGACTCGCTGACCACCTGGTGCGACCTGCTCGGCTTCAGCCTCCTGGGCGCCATGACCAGCGAGTGGAACGACGAGCCGGAGCGCGGCTCCCGCCCCTTCGACGCCGACCGTTCCGGCTTCGTCGTCGGCGAGGGCGGGGTGGCGTTCGTCCTGGAGGAGCGCGACCACGCCCTGGCCCGCGGCGCCCGCGTGCTGGCCGAGCTCGTCGGCTACGGCAGCACGCTCAACGCCTGGCGCATCACCGACTCCCCGCCCGACGGATCCGGCGCCGTCCAGGCCATGGAGGCGGCGATCGCCGAGTCCCGGCTGGGCCCCGAGGGCATCGACTACGTCGTGGCCCACGGCACCGGCACCCCGGGCAACGACCTCTCCGAGACCGTCGCGATCAAGAAGGTGTTCGGCGAGCACGCCCACCGGCTGGTGATCAGCTCGCCGAAGTCCATGGCGGGCCACCTGACCTCGGCCGGCGCCGGGCTCAACGTACTGGCGGCGATCGGCGCCGTCCGCGACTCATTGGTGCCGCCCACCGTCAACCTCGACACCCCCGACCGGCGGCTCGACCTCGACTATGTGCCGCACCGGGCCCGGCGTACGCGAGTGTCGGCCGCGCTCATCAACGCCTTCGCCTTCGGCGGCACCAACACCGGCCTGGTCGTCGCAGCACACCCGGAGGAGACATGACCGACCTCACGACGTCCCCCACGCTCGGCTTCTCCCCCGCTCTCGGCTTCGCTCGAGCGGGAGGGACCCCCACCGCGGGGGGACCCCCATCGCCCGCGGTGTCCGACCGCGGCTTCGACCGGATGCTGGAGTTCGCGCCCGGCAGCCACGCCGTGGCCGTACGCAACATCCCCGGCACGCACGCGTGGTTCAGCACGCACTTCCCGCGGCGACCGGTGCTTCCGGGCGTGCTGCTGTTGCAGGACATGGCGGAGCTGGCCTCCCTGGTCTGCGGCGACGACCTGCGGCACTGGCGGCTGAGCAGTGTGCGCACGATGCGGTTCCGGCACTTCGTCGGCCCCGGCGACCAGGTGGAGCTCACCGTCCACGTGACCCGTCGTACGGCCGGCTCGTGCGAGGTACGGGCCGAGGCCCGCGTCGAAGGGCGCACCGTCGCCACCGCGCGCCGGCTGGTCCTCACGGCTCGGGAGGCGTCGTGAACCGGCGGGTCGTCATCACCGGCGTCGGCCTGCTCACCGCGCTGGGCGAGGGCGCGGCCGCGACGTGGGACGCGCTGCTTCAGGGGCGCAGTGGGATCGGCCCGCTGCGCGGCTACGACCCGGCACCGCTGCGCACCCGGATCGGAGCCCAGATCGCGGACTTCCGGCCCGAGCGGTTCATCCACCGCCGGTCGCTGCGCATGCTCTGCCGCGGCGACCAACTCGGCGTGGCCGGCGCCTCCCTGGCGCTCGCCGACGCCGGGCTCGGCGACGAGGAGGAGCTCGGCTACCGCGCCGGCCTGTTCCTCGGCAGCGCCAAGGACATGCCCCGGATGGACGCCCTGGCCGACGGCCTCGTCTCCATCGCCCGTCCCGACGGCAGTGCCGACCTGGACAAGCTGGGCCGGACGGCGTCCTCGGTGCTGGCGCCGCTGTTCTACGTCGAAGGGCTCCAGCCTGCCGCCATGTTCCACATCTCCAGCAAGCACCGCATCCGCGGGGCCAACGACTTCTTCGCCGGGACCGCCGACTCCGGTGCGTTCGCCATCGGTCGCGCCATGCGGGCGATCCGGCGGGGCGAGGCGGACGTGGCGGTCGCGGGCGGCTACGACGAGCCCACCTCGTGGTGGACGATGTCGAAGATGGACGGGCTCGGTGTGCTCACCGACCGCAACGAACTGGGCGAGCGTGCCTTCCGCCCCTTCGACCGCGATCACAACGGGTCCGTCTTCGGCGAGGGCGCCGCGCTGCTCGTCCTCGAAGAACGCGAGCGTGCGCTTGCCCGCGGCGCCCGCGTCTACGCGGAGATCGACGGATTCGGCAGCGGCACCGACGGTGTCCGGCCGCCGAGCACGCACCCGCGGGCCAGAGGGCTCACCCGGGCCATCGGCCACGCCCTGAAGGATGCGCAGCGCGAGCCGCTCACGGACTTCGTCGCCGCGCACGGCTGCGCCACCGTCCAGGGCGACACCAGCGAGATCACCGCGCTGAAGGACACCCTCGGCGACCACGCGAAGGCGGCCGCCATCACCAGCGTCAAGCCGCAGACCGGCCACCTGGTGGGTGCCGCCGGGGCGCTGAACGCCGCCGTCGCGGCGCTCGCCCTGCACCACGGAACCATCCCCGCAACCCTCAACCTCGACGAGCCGGCCCCCGGTTGCGACCTCGACTGCGTCCGCGGCACCCCGCGCGACGCCTCCCCCCGTACGGCACTCGCTCTCGCCCGCGGGCTGGAAGGCCAGGCCGTGGCCCTGTCACTGCGCAGGTTCCCGGAAGGACAGACCAAATGAAGGAAACAAAACGGGTGGTGGTCACCGCCATGGGTGCGATGACCTCCCAGGGCGCCGGCGTCGAGGCCCTGTGGCACGGGGTCCGCTCCGGCAAGGTGGCCATCGAGAAGGTCCGCAGCCTGCCCATGGCCGGCTACGCCACCGACATCGGCGGGGAGGTCACCGAGCCGCTCCCCTCTGACGGCTACGACTACCTGGACGACCTCGGCGTCGGCGAACACGAACGCGCGGTCGACCTGGCCCTGGCAGCCGCCCGCGAGGCGATGTCGGCGCACGGCCTGGGAGACCTGCCCGCCGAGCAGTGGGGCGTGGCGATCGGCAGCTGCAACGGCGGCACCCGCAGCGCGGAGCGGGTGCTCCGGCGTGCCGGTGCGGGACCGCTCACCCGCGACGACGCACGGCAGTTGATGCTGGTCTCCCCGCACACCATCGCCGAGATCCTGGCCTGCGCGTTCGGCCTCAAAGGCCCCGTGCTGTCGGTGAACACCGCCTGCGCCTCGGGCGCCCACGCCCTGGCTCACGCGGCGGAGGCGATCCGGGCGGGACGGGCCCAGGCCTTCCTCGTCGGCGGCACCGACGCGTTCACCGAGACCGCCTACGCGGGCTTCTCCAGCCTGCAGTCGCTGTCCCGCAGCCCCGCCGCGCCGTACTCCAGGCACCGCGACGGTCTCTCGCTGGGCGAGGGCAGCGGCATGCTGGTGCTCGCCGAGGAGTCCGTGGCCCGGGCCGCGGGCGCCCCCATCCTGGCCGAACTGCTCGGCTACGGCCTTTCCGCGGACGGCCACCACGCCACCGCGCCGCACCCGCAGGGCGAGGGCGCCGCCCGCGCCATCCGCAGTGCACTGCGCAGCTCGGGGCTCGCGGTGGAGGACGTGCCGTACATCAACGGGCACGGCACCGGCACCCCCAAGAACGACTCCGCCGAGAGCAACGCCGTGCGTGCCGCGCTCGGGGAGGCGGCCGAGAAGGTGGCGCTCAGCAGCGTGAAGTCGATGATCGGCCACCTGCTCGGCGCGGCCGGCGCGGTGGAGGCGATCGTGACCGTCTCCGCCCTCGACGAGCAACTGGCGCCGCCCACCGCCGGGTTCACGGAGGCGGATCCGCGCTGCGGCCTCGACGCCGTACCGGGCAGCGGCCGCCCCATGGCCATGGACGTGGCGCTGTCGAACAACTTCGCCTTCGCCGGCGCCAACGCCACCGTGGCGCTCTCCCGCCCCGGTGCCCGCGCCGAGCTCCCCGCCACACCGTGGGAGGAGCAGGTGGTGGTCACCGGCATCGGCGTGGTCGCCCCCGCGGGTGGTTCGCCGGAAGAGCTGTGGCGTGCCTTCCGCTCCGGTGCCGTGGCGGGCGTCCGGGAAGACGGGATCCGGCTGGCCCGCCTGGATGTCGATCCGGGCACCGCCATGGCGCCCGGCGAGCGGCGCCGGGTGGACCGGCTCGGCCGGCTGGCCATCGTCTCCTGCCGCCGGGCGGTCCAGGACGCGGGCCTCACACCGGACGAGCGCATCGGCGTGGTGCTCGGCAGCGGCCTCGGTCCCATGCGCAGCACCGAGGACTTCATCCGGCCGGTGCTGGAAGAGGGGGCGGCCGCCGGCAACCCCGCCATCTTCCCGAACACGGTCTACAACGCCGCCGCCGGCCAGATCGCCATGGCACTGGGCGCCAAGGGCCCGACGTCCACCGCGGCCGCGGCGCACGCGGCCGGCGCCTCCGCCCTGTCCATCGCCCACGACATGCTGCGCACCGGCACCGCGGACGCCGTGCTCTGCCCGGCCGTCGACGATCTGACGGACACCGCGGCCGAGGCGTACCGCAGGCTGCCGCTGACCGGAGGACCCGCCGGGCGGAACTACACCCTCGCCGAAGGCGGCTTCGCGCTCGTCCTGGAGCGGGAGTCCGCGGCCCGGGCCAGGGGTGCGCGGATCCTCGCGACGCTGCTGGGCCACGGCACGGCGTACGACGCCGCGGGTGCGGGCCGCTGGGACCCCCGGGGCGACGGGCTGTACCGGGCCATGCGCATGGCGCTGGCGGATGCCGGTACGGAGCCGGAGGAGCTCACCGCCGTCTGGGCCAACGCCGTCGGCATCCCGGCCGTCGACCGCCCGGAGGAGCGGGCTCTCGGCCGACTGGGGGTGCGGGCCGACGTGATGGCGCCCAAGCGCGTCCTCGGCGAGCCCGTCGGAGCGGGCGCCCATCTCAGCGTCACCCTGGCCATCGAGGACTGGCGGCACGGCGGCGCCGCGGGCCCCGCCCTGATCAACAGCTCGTCGCTCGGCGGCACGCACATCGCCCTCGTCCTGCGCCCCGGATCGGAGTCCTGAACCATGCACAAGCACGTGTCCGTCGTCAGCACCGGAGCGGAGCTTCCGGGCGACCCCATCGACAACGCCACGCTGGAGCGGCTCTGCGGCCCGCTGCCCGACGACGTCCTGGCGGGCATCGAGGTGCAGCGCCGGCACTGGATCGTGGACCCGGAGACCGGCGCACACCGTACCGGCACCGCCGAGATGGCCACCGCCGCCGCGCGGCAGGCGCTGCAGCGGGCGGGGATGGCGGCATCGGAGGTGGAACTGCTGGTGACCTCGACCGCCAGCCCCGACTACCCGCTGCCGGTGGTCGGTACGTATGTGCAGCAGCACCTCGGGCTCGAGCGCTGCGCGGTGGTCGAGGTACGGGCGGGCTGCGTGGGCGCGGTCCAGGCCATGGACTACGCGCGCCGGCTGCTGGCCGACGGGACCTACCGCACCGCGCTGGTGATCGGCGCGGAGTCCATCTCCCCGCTGCTGGCCGACGTGTACCTCGGCGGCGACCCGATGGCCGTACGCATGCGGGACCGGCTGACCGTCTACACCTTCGGTGACGGTGCGGGGGCCGCGGTGCTCCGGGCCGGGGAGGAGGCGCCGGACTCCTCCCCACCGGCCTCCGTGTTCGCCACTCAGTGCCTGGGCGGGACCCGCAAGCCCGGCATGCTGGTCGTGGGGGGCGGCACGGACGCGCCGCTGGCGGCCCAGCAGCAGCGCAGGCGTCTGATGGACATCCGCCTGGACATCACCGGCACCGCCGCCTTCGGCCCGAAGGTCTTCGTCTCCGGGCTGAAGGACATGCTGGACCGGTCCGGTCTGGCTCTGGAGGACATCGACGCCTGCGTGCTGCCGGAGGGCAACGCCGAGTACTTCAGCCGGGAGTTCGAGGAGGCGGGACTGTCCGCGCAGGATCACGCGACGCTGCAGAAGTCCATCGTGGAGAACCTCGCCGACGTCGGGGCCACCGGCTCCGCAGCCGTACCCCTGGCCCTGGATGCAGGGTGGACCAGCGGCCGCATCACCCCCGGGGACACCGTGCTGCTGCTCGCCATCGAGGCGAGCCGGTACCTCTACGCGGGTCTCACCCTCACGTGGGAGGCGCCCACTCCTGCCCGGGCCTGATTCCCGGGCCCACCCCCGCGGTGTCAGGAGGCGTCACTTCAAGGTTGCGCGGGTACTGCCGTCGGGGCGGACGGTGATGCCGTACGCCGCCTTCGTGGGGATGGAGTCGAAGGCCGGGGTGTGGGCCGGCAGCAGGTGTTCGAGCAGGACGGTCGTTTCACGGAGCGCGAATTGCAGACCGAGGCAGGCACGGGGGCCCATGCCGAAGGGGAAGTAGGCGCCCGGGTGGGTCGGTCGGCCGTCCGGGGTGATGAAGCGCCGGGGGTCGAAGTGCTCCGGGTCCGGCCACAGTTCGGGGTCGCGGTGGGTGAGGTACGGGCAGACCAGGATGTCGGTGCCCGCCGCGACGGTGTAGCCGGCCAGGGTGTCGTCCTCGGTGGCGTGGCGGGGCAGGATCCAGGCGGACGGGTAGAGCCGGAGCGTCTCGTGGACCAGGGCCTGGATGGCCTGGCGGCGGTGCGCCGAGCCTTCGCCGCCCGCGGCGAGCGCTTGTTCGCGGGCGGCGGGGTGCTGGTCGAGGAGCAGGTAGAGCCAGGTCAGGGTGGTGGCGGTGGTCTCGTGTCCGGCCATGAGCAGCGTGACCAGCTCGTCGCGGATCAGCCGGTCGGTGTATTCGGGGCGCTCGGTGGCAGCGTCGGTCAGGACCTTCAGCAGGCCCGGGCCGTCGGGGCCGGCCGCCCCGCTGCGGGCGGCGTCGACGGCGTGCCGGGCGACCGCGTCGATCCGGGCGAGATCGGCGGCGACGGCGTCCTGGGCGGCGGTGGCTTCAGCAGGCAGCGTCGGAAGGGCGGCCGCCACGGCTGCCACGGCTGCCAGTTCGCGCTCGGTCCCGTCATCGAGGGGGTGCCCGGTGAGCGAGCGCCAGATGGCGTCCAGCGCGAAGCGGCGCATCTCCTGCCCGACATCGAGGGTCTGCCCGGTACGGGCGTACCCGCCCCAGCGCCCGGCGGTGGTCCGGGCAGCCTCGGTGATCCGCTGTTCGTAGCGGCGCATCCCGGTACCGGTGAACTGGGACTGCAACAAGCGGCGTTGCCGCTTCCAGGCCGCACCGGTGGCGGCCAGGACGCCGTCGCCGATCAGCACCCGGGCGCGATGGGAGCGCTTGACGTACCGCTCCGGGTGCCGGGCGAGTACGTGCTGGACCGCCTGCGGGTCGGTGACGAGAACGGTGGGGGCCGGCCCGAGGCGGAACGCGGCGATGCCGCCGAACCGCTCGCGCACCTGGGACAGCAGCTCGACCAGTTCGCCTCCCCCCGAACGCCACCGCTCCACGAGTCCGGGCTCGGCCTCGGGGATCGGCCGTCCCGCTCCGGGAACGGACGGAAGGGAGCCGAGACCGGCTTCGATGTCCATGCTTCTTCTCCTGGTCAACCGCTGGGCCTGGCCGTGACGGAGCGCCGACCACACGGACTGTACGGGAGCAGGCGCATCTGGTGACAGACCGCACTTGGTCAGCGCCCCGCACCACACTCCCGGCGTGTGCGGCCGCCTAGCCTGGTGGTGAGGTGACTCCCCCGTGAACTCCGCAGCCAGGGCGCCCGAGGATCTCGTACGGGCCCTCGCAGCCGCCGGGATCAGGGACGAGCGGCTGTTCGAGGCCGTGCGCGCGACGCCTCGGGCGGAATTCGTCCCGGCCGGTCAGGTGGCTGCCGCCTACCGGGACGTACCCCTTGCGATCGGCGAGGGACAGGTCACCACGCAGCCCTCGCTGTCCGCCATGATGATCGAGAGCCTTGGTCTGGGCGGGTCCGAGCACGTCCTGGAGGTCGGGACGGGTCTCGGCTTCCAGACCGCACTGCTCGCCCGGCTGGCCGCCGAGGTGGTCAGCATCGAGATGCGGCCGGACATAGCCTGCCGGGCGCGCGCGAACCTGGCACGTCAGGGCGTACGGAACGTGGAGCTGCGGATCGGCGACGGCAGCGGCGGCGTGCCGGACCGTGCTCCGTACGACGCGGTCCTCGTGTCGGCCGCGTTCCCGGAGGTGCCCGCGCCGCTGGTCGTACAGGTGCGGCCGGGCGGCCGCCTGGTGCAGCCGATCGGGCCGGGCGGGCATGAGCAGGTGGTGTGCTTCGAGCGCACCGCATCGGGGCTGGTGCAGCTGCGGATGGTGACTCCGGCCTGCTTCGTCCGGCTGGAGGGGCGATACGGCTTCCCGCCGGACGAGGCGGACCCTATTCGTCCGTGACGCGTACGACCGCCAGCGTGATGTTGTCGGGGCCGCCGGCCTCGATGGCGGCCTTCCACAGCTCGAAGACCGCCCGGCCGCCGTCGTGCTCCAGCATCACCGCGTCGAGCACGTCCGTCGGCACAGGATCGGTCAGACCGTCGCTGCAGATGAGGTAGCGGTCGCCGGGAGACAGGGACTCGGCGCTCACGTGGGGACGGATGGCCCGGTAGGTGCGGGTACCGCCCAGGCACTGGGTGACGAGGGACGTGGTGCGCCGCCCGGGTGCGAGTGGGGGGCTGTCGTCGACGCTCACCTGGCGCAGCCCGTCACGGGAGGCCGCGAAGACCCGGCTGTCGCCCACGTTGAACGCCAGCACGGAGCCGGGCTGTACGACGGCGCCTGCGATCGTCGTCCCCATGGCCGCGAGCTCACCTCCCGCGTCGCCGCCGGCGGCCACGTACACGGCGCGGTTGCAGGCGTTCAAAGCGTCACGGACGGCGTCCTCGCTGCTCAGGGCGGGGCCGATCGACGCGATCCGGCGCACGACCAGGGCGCTGGCCACCTCGCCGCCGGGATGCCCGCCGAGCCCGTCGGCGACGGCGACGACCAGGGGCGTCCCGAGCGGGAAGACCAGGGTCTGCGGACTCTCGGTCACCGTGGCACACAGCGTCCACGGCCCGATCACGAGGCTGTCCTCGTTGCGTTCGCGGATCAGCCCGGGATGACTCAGCGCACTTACCGCCACGTACCGCATGGGACGCCACCGCCTTCGGTCCCCCCTACCTCAAGGGTAGGTACTCCCCAGAGACCCGTGCCGCGGCACTCCGCGCGTCGGTCCGGCGCCACACTGCGCGCGCAGGTCGAAGGACGAGACCGCAGCCCCGGAGGGTGCGGCCTCGCCGGCCGTGCGGAGGGTGTCCCCTACTTCTTGTACCCGGCGCGCAACACCGGCCAGGTCTGCGGTCCCACGGAGCCGTCCTTGGTGAGGCCGTTGTCGGACTGGAAGCTCTTCACCGCGGCCGTGGTCTTGTCGCCGTAGATGCCGTCGACCGTGCCGGGGTTGTACCCCCAGAACTTCAGCAGGCACTGGACCTCGGCCGTGCGGTCGCCGACGTGTCCGGGAGAGACGACGTCGTTCCAGGCCCAGCTGTAGCCGGCCGTGTAGCCCGCGTAGTTCGTGGTCTCGTGCCAGTAAACGCTGCAGCTGTAGGTCGTGGCGGCGCCGACCGGTGCCGCGGCGGCGGAGCTCGTTGCCGCGGATGCGGCGGGCGCTGCGGCGAGACCGCCGCTGAGTGCCACTGCCGTCATCGCGAGCACAGCCTTCGTACGCATGGACATCGTGTGTTTCCTCTCTCTGAGTCTTTCTCCGGACCCGCACGGACAGACAGCGCGATGCGGGTGGTATGAGACGGCCGGCACCGACCCCCGTCGATCGGTGAGGTCAATTCACCAGTGCCAGCCAGGTGTTGGGGCCGACGATGCCGTCGGGGGTCAGCTGATTGCGGGTCTGGAAGGCGATCACCGCGTCGCGGGTGCCCGCTCCGAAGGAGCCGTCGACCGGCAACGCCGCACCGTGGGCGTTCAGTTCGGCCTGTACCGCGTTGACGGCCGCGCCGCGGTCGCTTTCCTTGACGGTGGTGATGAGTGCCTGCCAGGTCTTGGGGCCGACGATGCCGTCGGGGGTCAGCTGATTGCGGGTCTGGAAGGCGATCACCGCGTCGCGGGTGCCCGTTCCGAAGGAGCCGTCGGCCGACAGCGCCGCACCGTGGGCGTTGAGCAGGTATTGAAGGGTGGTCACCTGGCGGCCGCTGTAGCCCTGCTGGACGACCGGCCAGGCCCCGGCCGGTGGTGGCGGAGGGGGTGTATAGATGCCTTTGGCGGCGAAGGTCCTCAGGTCCCGCTCCGTGCCGTTGAACAGGTCCTGGTCACCGGGAAAGGGCCCGGAGTCGGAGGTCTGCCAGACGGCGTAGCTGGACCAGCCGTCGGGCAGTGGGTGCGGGGTGCCGGTGTAGTTGCCGATCCAGAGCAGGTTGCCGGCGGCGAAGGCGGAGGAGTTGCCGGTGCACTGCGACCACCAGGACGCGTTGGTGTTGATCAGCGGGTGGCGGCCGGTGCGGCGCAGGTATTCGCCGTCGAACGAGGCGATCCAGCGGACCGTCGCACCGGGACCGACTCCGTAGCAGGCGGGCACGCCCGGAGTGGGCTCGACGTCCAGGACGCCGGGCAGGGTCCTGCCGTCGGGCCGCCAGGCGCCTCCGTGGTCGATGAAGTAGTCGGCCTGGGCGCTGCCGGAGGACTTGTCCGGCCTCGCGAAGTGGTAGGCGCCGCGGATCAGGCCGGCCTGCGCTGCTCCGTCGTACTGCCCGAGGAAGCGGGAACTGATGTAGGAAGTGCCCTCGGTCGCCTTGATGTAGGCGAAGGAGGCTCCGCCGGCGGCGACCGCGGACCAGTCCACGCTCTCCTGGTAGGCGCTGACGTCGAGCCCTCGCACGGCGGCATCGGCGGCCTGCCCCGGCTGCGTTCCGTGGCCTCGGCCGGTGCTGCCCGCGCGGTGGGCGGGGTCTTCGACGCCGGTCTGTGCGCGGCCCGTACCGAAGGTCGCCGTCGCCGATGCCGATGCCGGGGTGGCCAGCAGTGCGGCGGTCGCGGCCAGTGCGGTCAGTGCGCCGAGCGCCGCCGTCCGCAGGCCGCGTCCGGCACGGGGAGAAGGCCCCTGAGCTGGTCGGGGATTTCCCGGATCATGCGCCATCCGTGCAAGTCCTTTCGGTCGTCCGCCCCTTGCGGCGGTGGTCATGACGCCGCGCGGCCGCCACGGACGGGCGGCCGGGAAACGGCATCCCCGCGGCTGCTTCCGCAACGTGGTCCGGCGGCACCCCCGTCGCCGTCGGACCACCGATTTCGTCGCTGCGGCAACGCCGCGGTCCGGACCCGGTGTTCGGATCCGCCTCAAGGTTCTGGGGCCGCTCGTTGTTGCGCACCCTCGAAACAGCCCGCGAAACAAACGGCCTCGCCACCGGACCTGGACGTCGGTCGGCTGGAACGTGCTGTTCAGGGATGCGATCGGCCCGACGCGGTGCAAGGGTTGTCCTTTGCAGCTCGTAACTGCTCGTGCCGGCATGGGGGATGGGATGGGGCGTCGTGAGGGCTCGCTGGATCCGGCCGCCGGGCCGGTCCAGCGCTTCGCGTTCGAGTTACGCAAGCTGCGCCAGGACGCGGGAGGCCTGACCTACCGGGCCATGGCGCAGCGCACGGACTACTCGGTCGCCACGTTGTCGAGGGCTGCCGCGGGTGAGCAACTGCCGTCCCTGGAGGTGGTGCTGGCCTATGTGCGGGCCTGCGGCGCAGACGCCGGGGAGTGGGAGCAGCGCTGGCGCGCGGCGGCCCGGGAAGCGGCCGCCGAGCCGGCGGATGCCGACGACGCGGACGCCCCTTACCGGGGGCTGGCCCGCTTCGAACCCGGTGACCAGGATCTGTTCTTCGGGCGCGACCACCTCGTGGCTCAACTGGCCGAGCGCGTGTGCGCCCGCCGGGTGGTCGCGCTGGTGGGCGCGTCCGGCAGCGGCAAGTCCTCCCTGCTGCGCGCGGGGCTGATCCCCACCCTGCGGACCCATGGTGCGCCGGAGTGCCCACTGGCGGCCATCCGGATCCTCACGCCGGGGCCGCGCCCGTTGTCCACCCACGCCGATGCCATGACGGCGAGCCGGGAACCCGGTGACACGGTCGTCGTGGTCGACCAGTTCGAGGAGCTCTTCACCCTGTGCACGGATCCGGCCGAGCGTACGGCTTTCCTCGGCCTGCTGGCGGCCGCGGTGCACCCGGAGAGCAGGCTGCGGGTGGTGATCGCGGTGCGGGCGGACTTCTTCGGCCGCTGTGCCGAGCATCCTCCGCTCGCCGCGGCGATCAGGGACGCCACTCTCCTGCTCGGCCCCATGGGACCGACCGAACTGCGTGCGGCGATCGTCAAGCCCGCCGCGGCCGCCGGGTTGATCGTGGAGCGCACGTTGACCGCGCAGATCGTCGAGGACGTCGCCGAGGAACCCGGCGGACTGCCGTTGATGTCCCACGCCCTGCTGGAGACCTGGCGCCGCCGCAAGGGCCGCACCCTCACCCTGGCCGCCTACCGGGCGGCGGGCGGTGTGCACGGCGCCCTCACCCGCACCGCCGAGGAGCTGTACGACCAACTCTCCCCTGAGCAGGCCGAGATCGCCCGGCGCATCCTGCTGCGCCTGATCACTCCCGGTGAAGGGGCCCAGGACACCAGCCGCCCCGCCGACCACACCGAACTACAGGCGCGGAGCGCCACCGCCTCTCCCACCGACACGGCACCGGTACTGGAACGACTGGCCCGCGCACGGCTGATCACGCTCGACGGCGACACGGTGCACCTGGCCCACGAGGCACTGATCACCGCCTGGCCGCGCCTGCGGTCCTGGATCGACGGCGCCCGCGACCGCCTGCGTGTCCATCGCCAGATCACCGAAGCCGCCCGCGGCTGGAACGCACTCGCCCAGGACCCCGGGGCCCTGTACCGCGGCACCCGCCTCGCCGCGGCCGAGGAGTGCTTCGCCGGGCATCGCGCGGATCTCAGTCCGGTCGAGTGCGCGTTCCTCGACGCCAGCAGCGCCGCCCGCGAGCAGGAGCGGCGGGCGGCGGCCCGTACCGCCCGGCGTTTCCGGGTCCTGCTGTCGGCGGTGTCCGCCCTGCTGCTGCTCGCCTCGACGGCCGCCGTCATCGCCTTCCAGCAGCGCACGCTGGCCCGCGCCGGCCGCGACCGGGCGGTCGCGGAGCAGGTGGTGGCCGAGGCGGGCCAGCTCGCCGCGACCGATCCGTCGCTGGCCGCGCGGATGTACGTGGCGGCGCACCGGCTGCGGCCGGACCGCGAAGCCGCCGCGGGCCTCCTGGACTCGCAGCACCTCGCCCTCTCCTCCGTACTGGCCGGACACACGCAGGCGGTGTACGCGGTGGCGTTCTCCCCGGACGGCCGCACGCTCGCGACCGGGGCCGGTGACAACACCATCCGGCTGTGGAACCTGGCCGATCCCGCGCACCCCGTCCCGCTGGGCAGGCCGCTGACCGGGCACACCGGCTGGGTGTACTGGCTCCAGTTCTCACCGGACGGCCACACCCTGGCCAGCGCGAGCCGGGACCGTACAGCGCGCTTGTGGGACGTACGGGACCCGCTGCACCCGACGGCCCTCGGCAGGCCGCTGCCCGGGCACCGCGACTTCGTCTTCTCCGTCTCGTTCAGCCGTGACGGGCGCACGCTGGCCACCGCGTCCCACGACCGCACCGTACGGCTGTGGGACGTCTCCGACCCGGCGCATGCCAGGGCACTGGGCCACCCGCTCACGGGGGCGGCCGACTCCGTCGCCTCAGCCGCTTTCAGCCCGGACGGGCGGACGGTGGCGGCCCCCGGCCACGACCACATGATCCGTCTGTGGAACGTCACCCACCGCACGAGCCCCAGGTTGTGGCGTACGCCGCTGAGCGGCCCGGACGTCGTCTACGCGGTCGCCTTCCGCCGGGACAGCCGGCTGATGGCCAGCGTGGGCAACGACCAGAAGGTACGGCTGTGGGACGTCTCCGACCCGGCCCGCGCGAAGGCGCTGGGCGAGCCGCTGACCGGGCACAGCGACACGCTGCTCGCCGTGGCGTTCTCGCCCGACGGCCGGACACTGGCCACCGGCGGCGCCGACCACACCATCCGGCTGTGGGACGTCTCCGACCCACTGCATCCGGCCGCCCTCGGGCAGCCGCTGATCGGCCACGCCGGATTCGTCAACTGGCTGGCGTTCAGCCCCGACGGGCGGTCGCTGGCCAGTGCGAGCGACGACCACACCGTACGGCTGTGGCATCTGCCGCGCACGGTCCTGGGCGGCCGCATCGGTGCCCTCACCAGCATCGCGTTCGGCCCGGACGACCACGGCATGGCCAGCGCGGACGACGGGAGGGTACGGCTGTGGGACGTCCGCGACCCGGCGCGCGGCAGACAGCTGAGCGAGCTGCCGGACGAGCACTCCGCGACCCGGGTGCTGTTCCGCCCGCAGGGCAGCCTGCTGGCCTGCGCCGACCGTGACGGCACCGTGCGGCTGTGGGACGTCTCCGACCCGGGCCGTCCCCGGCCGGCCGGCACGGTCCGCACCGGCGTCACCGACCAGTCCGACGTGCTGGCCTTCACCCCCGACGGCCGCGTCCTGGTCACCGGCGGCCCGGCGCACAGCCTGCGGCTGTGGAACGTCACCGACCCCGCACACCCCGCCGCCCTCGGCCACCCGCTGACCGGCCACATCAGCTTCGTCCACTGGGCGGGTGCCAGCCCGGACGGCCACACCCTGGCCAGCACCAGCGAGGACGACAAGGTCCGGCTGTGGGACATCCGGGACCCGGCACGTCCCCGGGCCCTGCCGGACATCCGCACGGGCGACACCGGCGGCACCCGGTGGGGCGCGTTCAGCCCCGACGGGCGGCTGCTGGCCACCGCCGGCGCGGGCCACGACGTGCGCCTGTGGAACGTCTCCGCTCCCGCGCACGCCACCGGCCTCGGCACCGCGCTGACCGGCCACACCGGCGCGGTCACCTGGGTGGGTTTCAGCCCGGACGGCCGCACACTGGCCGCCGCCGGCGACGACCGGAGCGTCCTGATGTGGAACCTGGACGACCCGGCCCGTCCGGCCCCTTGGGGCAGGGGGCTCACCGCCGGACACACCGACGCGATCGAGACGGCCGCGTACCGCCCGGACGGGCGGCTGCTGGCCACGGCGGGACCGGACGGCACGATCGAGCTCACCCCGCTCGCACTCGACCAGGCGATCCGGCGGATCTGCACCGACACCACCGGCCTGCTCACCCCGGCGCAATGGCCGCACTACGTAACGGAACTCCCCTACGCTCCGCCGTGTCATGACGGGTGAGGCTCCGTGAGCAACTCCGCGAGGAAATCGGCGCATTGAAGGATCCGATCCAGCTGTGGTCCTCGGCGGGCCCGGCGGAACCCATGGCGGCGGCCCCAGAAGGCGGCCTGGACCAGGTGCAGTTGTGCCCAGCGGCGCACGCGCTCGCGGTCGAGTTCCGCGCTCTCGGCAAAGACGTCCAGGGCTTGGTCGACGGCCTTGGGCAGATCGTCCGCTGCGCGGAGCGACACCGCGTACGCCTTGAGCAGGGTGCCGCCGTCGTAGGCGGGGTCGCCCGCGTACCCCTTGGGATCCACGGCCAGCCACGACTCACGGCGGGCGCGGAGGATGTTGCGGGCGTGCAGGTCGCCGTGGACGAGGATGTCGGGCTGGGCACGGGCCAGCTCCCGGACGGTCGCCAGGGCCTCGTCCACCACGTACGGCGGCAGCCGGTGGGACAGCCCCGCGGCGTCCTTGCGCAGCTGCTCCTCCCAGGCATCGGCCTGCTCGCGCAGCCGGGGCAGACCGGGCGGCGCGGGGACGGCGAGCCGACGGTTGATCCACCCCGCGACCGCGACCAGCTCGTCTCCGTCCGCCAGTTCCGCCAGGGTCGACGTGCCGGCCCTCTCCAGCAGCATCGCGAACCGGTCGTCGTCACGCTCGCGCAGCAGCACGGCTCCGCGCCCGCCCCACACGGCGAACGCGTCCGGCTCGTGGACGTTGCCGGGGTGCGGGAACGACACCTTCAGTACGGCGGTGTCCCCGTCCGCCGCCCGGCGCACCGGGACGACGACACCGACGCCGCCGTGCAGGACCGCACCGTCGGGCACACATCCCCAGCGGGTCGGCAGTTCGCCCACGATCCCGGGCAGTTCGGCGAGCCACGCGGCTCCGGACTCTCCTTCGCGCTCGACGGTCGTCCGCACGAACGCCTCCGGCAGGTCGATCACTTGCACCTGTCCCCCCTTCGCCGGCCCGCGCGGCAGAGGCGGCCGTAAACCCGGTGGAGCCCCGCCGCCCGATGTGCCTAGGGTCGCAGAATGAGTACCCGGACCTTCCGTATCACCGTCCGCGGCGTCTTCGACGGGCTCAGCGCCGCCCAGCGGGCCGACCTGCTGGCCGACGCCGCCGAACACGACGTGCTGCACGCCGCCTACACGCCCGAGGGGCACCTCAGTTACGACATCGCCGCCCGGACCGCGTTCGTCTTCCGCTTCTCGGACAGCGGGGAGGAAGAGGAGCACATCCTGGAGGCGACCGAGCGGGCCGAGGAGGCGGCGAAGGCGTGGCTGACCGAGCGCGGCTACGGCTTCAGGAACCTCAGGTCCAGCGCGGAGGACCTCTCCCAGGCGCCCTTGGGGAAGCGGCAGCGACGGGCTGCGCGTTCGAACGGCGCATAAACTTGAGTACTCAAGGAGATGGCAATGAGTGGGGACGGAAGTGAGTGACGCCCTCGACGCCTCGCTGCGGCTGGTGCGGGCGCAGGCGGCTCTCGTGCGGCGCTTCGACGCCCGGCTCGGCGGCCTGCACGGTGTGAGCCTGGCCGACTTCACGATGCTGCTGCGCCTGGGGCAGGCGCCGGGCGGCCGGATGCGGCGGGTCGACCTGGCCGAGGCCCTGGGGCTGACCGCGTCCGGGGTGACCCGCGGGCTGGCGCCCCTGGAGCGGATCGGGCTGGTGACCCGCGAGTCGGACGCCCGTGACGCGCGCGTGGCCTACGCGTCACTGACCGGGACCGGCAAGCTGCGGCTGAAGGAGATGCTGGCCACCGCCGAGGAGACCGCCGCGGAGATCTTCGCCGGTCCTGCGTGGAGCGCGGAGGACCTCGGCCTGCTGTCCGTCCTGCTGACCCGGCTCGGCGGCACCGGCCTCCCCGGCCATGGCAGCGCACCCCGCTGACCCGTCCCGGCGACCGAGCCATGGCTGCCGGGAATCCAGCCACCGCACGGCCTGAACTCACCGTGGTTCACGTCACGTTGCGATGTGGCCGAATTGTGAGGGGCCGGTGCATGCGGCCATGGCATGCTCATGGCTCACCACCGAATTACCGGCCGGTTCTACCCATCGGTAGAACCGGCCGCTGCCGGTGCACCTTCGTCACCACCCCCACCTCCCACAGGACCGACCTTGCGCAGACGCACGAGGCACAGGCGTGCCCTCCTGCCCGCTTTCGCCGTGACCGCCCTCCTTCTCGCCGCCGGGTGCTCCTCGCCCGCGCCGCACGCCGAACGGCCTGCGGCGGGCCACGGCCAGGACGTCCGGGCCACCGACGGCCCCACGGACCACCGGCTCACCGTCGCGGCCGCCCCCGCGCCCGCCGCCACCGCGACGGCCACGGCCGGCCCGGCCGGCTCGGGCAGGCGGGCGCACAAGACCAAGCTCACCATCAGCTCGTACGACGGCCGGACCCGGCGTGCCGTCATCTCCAAGGGGCAGGCGACAACCGGGACTTCGAAGCCCCCTTCGGCCTCCCCCGCCTCCCCCGCCTCCCCCGCCTCTCCCACCTCGGCCACCCCCTCCCCCGCCTCCTCGGCGGCACCGCACGAGGCCGTCGTGGGCGACGTGATCGCCAGCGCCCCGGCGCCCGGGGCCCCGCACGGGCTGCTCGCCAAGGTCACCAAGGTGATCGGCGAGACCGACCAGGGCACGCAGGTGCAGACCGAACCGGCGGCACTGAACGCGGTGCTGGGCGACGACACGGCCAAGGGCACCGTGCCGGTCGACCCGTCCTCCTTCGCCGTCGACAAGCTGCTGCCCGACGTCAAGGTCTCCTGGTCCAAGGCCGGTGACGTGCACGTCGGCCCCAAGGGTGCGACGGTGCCGCTCGGCAGCCTCCGGCTGGACGTCGGCGCCGAAGTGCCGACGTCCAAGGACGCCCCGGTGTCGGCCACCGCCTCGGTGTCCGGATTCGTCCAGGTGGCCCCCCAGGTCGACTTCTCCTACGGCGGTTCCGGGACCGACGCGGCGCCCGGCTCGGCGTATCTCGGCGTCTCCGGCGACTGGAGCTCCGGATGGGCCGTGAAGGGCCGGGCCGCCGCGGCCACCGGCACCCCGCTGCGGATCCCGTTCGCCAAGCTGCACGCCGATCCCGTCCTCCAGGTCGGCCCCGTCCCCGTGGTCGTCAACCTCGACCTGACCTGCTACGTCCAGATCAGCGCCGACGGACACGTCACCGTCGACGTCCAGCAGAGCCTCAAGGGCGACTTCAAGGCGGGCGGCACCTTCGGAGTGGCCAAGGGGTGGACGCCGGTCAGCTCGGCGGACATGAAGAGCACGCCCGTACGGGCCTCCCTGACCACCGCCGGAAGCGTGAAGACGGCCCTCGGCGCCGAGGCGTCCGTCGGCCTCTACGGCACCGTCGGCGTCACCGCCGACCTGG
This sequence comes from Streptomyces cellostaticus, assembly GCF_001513965.1. Taxonomy (GTDB): domain Bacteria; phylum Actinomycetota; class Actinomycetes; order Streptomycetales; family Streptomycetaceae; genus Streptomyces; species Streptomyces cellostaticus. The sequence continues at coordinate 23,141 of NZ_KQ948047.1, forward strand.
CGCCGTACCTGCGCGGCGAGGCCTCCGGCACGGTCACCGCCACCTCGGACACCGGCACACGGGCCGAGGGCACCTGGGGGGTGTACGGCGGTGTCGACCTGTCGGGCACCCTGCGGCTCCAGTTGTCCATCTTCGGTACGCCGGTGTTCCAGCGGAGCGTTCCCCTGGGCTCGCTGCACCGCGAATGGAAACTGGCGGGCGGCTCCCTGGGGTCGTAGCCACCGCAGACGTCAGGCTGCGCCGCCCGGTATCCAGCCCTGGCGGCGCAGGATGGCCGACACGTCCGGCGCCCGGTAGTGCTCGCCCTTGAGGACCTTGCCGTCGGCCCGGCGGGCCACTTCCCCGTCGGGACCCAGCTTGCTCATGTTGGCGCGGTGGACCTCGGCGATCACCGCGTCGAGGTCGACGCCGTGCACCAGGGCCGTGCCGTACGCCACGTACACCACGTCCGCCAGCTCGTGCGCGAGCCGGTCCAGCGGGCCCTCGACCGAAACCTCGGCGACCTCCGCGGCCTCCTCGGCGAGCAGTTCCCCGCGGTGCGCGGCCAGGTCGGGGCTCACCTCGGTCGGCGTGCTGCGGGCGTCGAGGCCGAAGGCGAGGTGGAACTCATGGACGAGACGGGCGGGCGAATGACTCATACGGCGACCCTAACGGCCGCCACTGACAGCGCCTCCGCCCTTCCCCGGCGTCCCGGAGTGACCCCGGCCCTGGTCAGCCCCGTGCGCGGCCTGGCAGGATCGCCCGCATGTCCAAGGTGTTCCCCCGTATCAACAGGCGCCGGGCGCTCCAGGGTGCGGCCGTCGGCGTCGTGACCCTCGGGCTGCTCCTGTGGTGGCTGCTGCCCTTGGGCGAGAAGCCGCCGAGCGGGACGATCGTCTTCAGCACGGGCACGCCGCGCGGGGTCTACCAGGAGTACGGCGAGCGGCTGCGCACCGAGCTGGGCAGGGACATGCCGGGTCTCACGGTGAAGCTGCTGAACAGCGCCGGTTCGCAGGAGAACGTCCAGCGGGTGGCGACCGGCAGGGCCGACTTCACCATCGCGGCGGCCGACGCGGTGGAGACGTACGAGGCGCAGGACCGCACCGGCGCCGGCCGGCTGCGCGGCGTGGCCCGGCTCTACGACGACTACCTCCAGCTGGTCGTGCCGCGCGACTCGAAGGTCCGCAGCGTCGCCGACCTGCGGCACAAGCGGGTGGCCATCGGCCTGCCCGACTCCGGGGTGCGGCTGATCGCGACCCGGGTGCTCAGGGCCGCGGGCATCGACCCGCGCAAGGACATCACTCCGGTCGCGGACGGCATAGACACCGGACCGGACCGCCTCGAGAAGGGCAGGATCGACGCCTTCTTCTGGTCGGGCGGGCTGCCCACCAAGGGGCTGGTCGAGCTGGCCGACAGGTCCGGCTTCAGGTTCGTGCCGATCGACGGCGACCTCGTCGCCAAGCTCCACGCCGCAGGCGACGTGGCCCGCTACTACCGGGCCACCAACATGCCCGAGTCGGCGTACCCGTCCGTGCAGCACGGCTCTGCGGTGCCGACGATCGCGGTGTCCAACGTGCTGATGACCCGCACGGACATGGATCCCCGGCTCACCGAGTGGCTCACCCGCACGGTGATCAAGAGCCGCGACGGCATCGGCGCCCACGTCCACTCCGCACAACTGGTCGACCTGCGCACCGCGATCTACACCGACCCCCTGCCCCTGCAGGAGGGCGCCCGGCGCTACTACCGGTCGGTCAAGCCCTGAGGCCTGACCGGCGTATCACGCCGGCTCCAGGCAACGGTGCCTCATCAGCACAGGTGTGCGGGGCCATGGGGGTGCCCCCGCGCGAGCGAAGCCGAGCGTGAGGGAGTCGGCAACCGACGACAACGCCGCTGGGGGGGCGCCCCCACGCCCTTGAGGCAGTGGGAGAGTGCATGCCAGGCCCCGCGACTGCGGCATGATCCGCCGGACAGGCCCCAGTCCAGAAGGTCCCTTCCGGATCAGGCGTCGCTAGCGGGTCTCCGCGTGCCTCGGCACCGTCACCGTCACCCGCAGCCCCCGTGGCTCGTGGTGCGCGTAGGTGATCGAGCCGCCGCCCGCGGCGAGCAGGGCGCGGCTGATGGACAGGCCGAGGCCCGAGCCCTTCACGTTCTGGTGGCGGCCGCTGCGCCAGAAACGGTCGCCCACGCGCGCGAGTTCCTCGTCGGTGAGGCCGGGACCGGTGTCGGTGACCACGACCGTCGAGGTGCCGCCGTTGGAGGAGACGGCGACCTCGACCGTGCCACCCTCAGGGGTGAACTTCACGGCGTTGTCGATCACCGCGTCCAGCGCGCTGGACAGGGTGATCGGGTCGGCCCAGGCGGTGGTGGGCGGGCAGTCGCCGGTGAGCCGGACGCCCTTGGCGGCGGCGGCCGGCGACCAGGCGGCCACCCGTTCCTCGGCCAGCGCGCCGATGTCGGTCAGCGCGAGGTCGGCATCTGCGTGCTCGGCCAGCGCCAGGTCGAGCAGGTCGTCCAGGACCTGCGCGAGACGCTTGCCCTCGGTGCGGACCGAGGCGATCTCCTCGTTGCCCTCCGGGAGTTCCAGGGCGAGCAGTTCGATGCGCAGCAACAGCGCCGAGAGCGGGTTGCGCAGCTGGTGCGAGGCGTCCGCGACAAAGGCGCGCTGCTGCTCCAGCACGTCCTCGACGTTGTCCGCCATCTCGTTGAACGACCGGGCCAGCCGCTGGAGTTCCGGCGGTCCGCCGGCGGCCGCGACCCGGGACTTGAGGCGCCCGGTGGCGATGTCATGGGTGGTGGCGTCCAGGATCCGTACCGGCCTCAGCACCCAGCCGGTCAGCCGCAGCGCGGCGCCGACGGCGAGCAGCATGGCGGCGATCTCACCGGCCCCGATGAAAAGCCAGCCGCGCAGGATCCGCGAACGCATCTGCCCGGTGGGCGAGTCGGTGACGACCACCGCCACGACGTCCCCGTCCCGGATCACCGGCGAGGCGACGATCAGCCGGCTGCGCTGCCAGGGCCACACCTGCCGGGGATCGTGGCTGCGACGGCTCAGCAGTGCTTCGTCGAACGCCTCCCGGACCTCCCCCCTCTGGGGGACGAACCAGTCGCCGGGGGCGTTGGCCATGGCTGAGCCGTTGCGGTAGAAGACGCCCGCGCGGATGTCGTAGACGCCGTAGTAGCTGTCCAGTTCGCGGCGGAGCGTCTCCTGGCGCTCGTCCGGAGCGGCACGGCGGGATCCGCTGGGCGCGTCGGTGACGAACTGGGCGAGCGCGGCGAAGCGGGCGGTGTCGTCGATCCGGTCGACGACCACCCTCTGCTGCTCGGCGGCAGCCAGGCTGACGGCGAGCGGGAGGCCCAGGGCGAGGAGTACGGCCGCCATCAGGACGATGAGCAGCGGCAGGAGCCGTGTGCGCACCCGACCCCGCTACCCGGCCGGGGCGACGAGCCGGTAGCCGACGCCGCGTACGGTCTCGATCAGCGCGGGCATGCGCAGCTTGGCGCGCAGGGAGGCGACGTGCACCTCCAGGGTGCGGCCCGTGCCCTCCCAGCTGGTGCGCCACACCTCGCTGATGATCTGTTCCCGCCGGAAGACCACTCCCGGGCGCTGGGCGAGCAGCGCGAGCAGATCGAACTCCTTGCGAGTCAGTTGGATTACCGAACCGTCAACACTGACCTGCCGGGTGGGCAGCTCGATGCGGACCGGACCGAGGTGCAGGGCACTCTCACCGCCGGGCGCGGGGTCCTCGTGTGCGGTGCGCCGACTGACGGCGTGGATCCGGGCGAGCAGCTCCCCGGTGTCGTAGGGCTTCACCACGTAGTCGTCGGCGCCCAGGTTGAGGCCGTGGATGCGGGAGCGGACGTCGGAACGCGCGGTGACCATGATCACCGGGATGCTGGTGCGCTTGCGGATCTTGCCGCAGACCTCGTAGCCGTCCTGGTCGGGCAGGCCCAGGTCGAGCAGGACCACGCCGAACCCGGCGCTCTCGGGGACGAGTGCCTGGAGGGCCTCCTCGCCGCTGCGCGCGTGGGTGACGTCGAAGCCGTGCCGCGCGAGGACCGCGGACAGAGCGGCGGCGACGTGGTTGTCGTCCTCGACAAGCAGCAGCCTCATCCCGGCCCCCTCCGGTTCAGCGGTCGTACGGTCATGGTTCTCGTTCGGCTTGTAGTGCATGTGCACGCGCGCGTGCACCATGGAAGTCACGCCGATGGACAAGGACGGCGTCAAGAGCGTTCCGGTTGCCTGTCGCTTCCGTTATCCGGCCGATACGCACACAGGCCGCAAGTGCTACGACACGTGTCCGATTGCTATCGGATCGTGATGCTCAGATTCCCCTCAGATGTGATGACGCTGGTCACCGGCCATCACTACTGTCCACCGAAACCGAGGAGGACGGAGCCTGAGAGCGATGACCGAAGTATCGGTGGCCAAGCAGGACGTGGCCGCGACCGACGAACTGGTCGTCCTGAAGAGCGTCAACAAGCACTTCGGCGCGTTGCACGTACTCCAGGACATCGACCTGACGATCGCCCGCGGCGAGGTCGTCGTGGTCATCGGGCCCTCAGGGTCCGGAAAGTCGACCCTGTGCCGCACCATCAACCGCCTGGAGACGATCGACTCGGGCACCATCTCGATCGACGGCAAGCCCCTGCCCCACGAGGGCAGGGCACTGGCCCGGCTGCGGGCGGACGTCGGGATGGTCTTCCAGTCCTTCAACCTCTTCGCGCACAAGACCGTGCTCGAGAACGTGATGCTGGGCCAGATCAAGGTCCGTAAGGCGGACAAGAAGCAGGCCGAGGAGAAGGCCCGCGCCCTGCTCGACCGGGTCGGTGTGGGCACCCAGGCCGACAAATACCCGGCGCAGCTGTCCGGCGGCCAGCAGCAGCGCGTCGCCATCGCCCGGGCGCTGGCGATGGGCCCGAAGGTGATGCTCTTCGACGAGCCGACCTCGGCCCTCGACCCCGAGATGATCAACGAGGTCCTCGAGGTCATGCAGCAGCTCGCCCGCGAGGGTATGACGATGATCGTCGTCACCCACGAGATGGGTTTCGCACGATCGGCTGCAAACCGGGTGGTCTTCATGGCGGACGGCCGCATCGTCGAAGAGGCTGCGCCCGACCAGTTTTTCAGCAATCCGCGCAGCGACCGGGCGAAGGACTTCCTGTCGAAGATCCTGCACCACTGAGGCGCACAGCCCGCCCGCACCGTCTGGGTCACCCGTCTCTCACGGACCTCGTATCACCACTCAAAGGATGTTCACCATGAAGCTCCGCAAGGTCACCGCCGCCTCGGCCGCCGTACTCGCCCTCGCCGTGGGCGCCACCGCTTGTGGTGGCGGCAAGAAGGACGACAACGGCTCCTCCGGTGGTGGCAAGAAGATCGCCATCGGCATCAAGTACGACCAGCCCGGCATCGGCCAGAAGACCCCGCAGGGCTACGCGGGCTTCGACGTCGACGTGGCCACGTACGTCGCCAAGAAGCTCGGCTACAGCGCGGACCAGATCGAGTGGAAGGAGTCGAAGAGCGCCGACCGCGAGACCATGCTGCAGCGCGGTGACGTCGACTTCATCGCCGCTTCCTACTCGATCACCCCGGAGCGTCAGCAGAAGGTCGACTTCGCCGGCCCGTACCTGCTGGCCCACCAGGACGTGCTGATCCGCGCGGACGACAACACCATCAAGTCGCCGTCGGACCTGAACAAGAAGAAGCTGTGTTCGGTGACCGGCTCGACGTCGGCGCAGAACGTGCACGACACGCTGGCCCCCAAGGCGCAGCTCCAGCAGTACCCGACGTACTCGGCCTGCCTGACCGGTCTGCAGAGCAAGGCCATCGACGCCCTGACGACGGACGACTCGATCCTCGCCGGTTACGCCGCCCAGTCCCAGTTCAAGGGCAAGTTCAAGCTCGGCGGCTTCAAGATGACCAACGAGAACTACGGCATCGGCGTCAAGAAGGGCAGCGACCTCAAGGCCAAGATCAACAAGGCGCTGGAGGCGATGGTCTCCGACGGTTCCTGGCAGAAGGCCGTGGACAAGAACTTCGGCCCGGCCGGCTACAAGAACGAGCCCGCTCCGAAGATCGGCGACATCAAGAGCTGAGGCAGTGCCCGGCAGGTGCGCCGTCCGTGCGGGCGGCGCACCCGGGCATCCCTAACACGCGGAAGCGCGGGAGATCGTGTTCGACTTTCTTGACAAGTACGACGTGCTGGGCGCCTTCTGGACGACGGTGCAGCTCACGCTGCTGTCCGCCGTGGGCTCCCTGATCTGGGGCACTCTGCTGGCCGCCATGCGGGTGGGCCCGGTGCCGCTGATGCGCGGTTTCGGTACCGCCTACGTGAACATCGTGCGGAACATCCCGCTCACGGTGATCATCCTGTTCGCCTCTCTCGGCCTGCACGACACGCTGAGCATCACCATGGGCTCGGACCAGGTCGAGACGGCCAACTTCCGGCTGGCCGTGCTCGGTCTGATCGTCTACACGTCGGCCTTCGTCTGCGAGGCGATCCGCGCCGGCATCAACACGGTGCCGGTCGGCCAGGCGGAGGCGGCCCGGGCCCTCGGCCTGAACTTCACCCAGGTGCTCTTCCTGGTCGTGCTGCCGCAGGCCTTCCGCGCGGCTGTCCTCCCGCTGGCCAACGTGCTGATCGCGTTGACGAAGAACACGACGGTAGCGGCCGCGATCGGCGTGGCGGAAGCGGCGCTCCTGATGAAGAAGATGGTGGAGAACGAGGCACAGTTGCTGCCGATCTCCGCGGTCATCGCCTTCGGGTTCTGCTGCCTGACGCTGCCGACCGGTCTGATCCTCGGCTGGGTGAGCAAGAAGGTGGCGGTGAAGCGATGAGTTCGGTCCTGTACGACGCCCAGGGCCCCCGCGCCAAGCGGCGCAACGTCCTGTACACGGCGGTCTTCCTGGTCGCCCTCGCGGCCGTCCTGTGGTGGGTGTACAAGTCGCTGGACGACAAGGGCCAGCTGGACTGGGTGCTGTGGAAGCCGTTCTTCAGCGGCACCGAGGCCTACTCGACGTACATCTGGCCCGGTCTGCAGAACACCCTGAAGGCCGCGGCGCTCTCAATGGTCATCGCGCTGCCGCTGGGTGCCGTGCTCGGCATCGCCCGCCTCTCGGACCACGTGTGGGTCCGCGTCCCGGTCGGGATAGTCGTGGAGTTCTTCCGCGCGATCCCGGTGCTGGTCCTGATGATCTTCGGGCTCGCCCTGTACGCCCAGTACACCAACGTCAGTTCGGACGACCGTCCGCTCTACGCGGTCGTCACCGGCCTGGTGCTGTACAACGCGTCGGTGCTCGCGGAGATCGTCCGCGCGGGCATCCTCGCCCTGCCGAAGGGCCAGTCCGAGGCGGCCATGGCGATCGGTCTGCGCAAGGGGCAGGTCATGCGGCTCATCCTGCTGCCGCAGTCGGTCACCGCGATGCTCCCGGCGATCGTCAGCCAGCTCGTCGTGGTCGTGAAGGACACCGCGCTCGGCGGCGCGGTCCTCACCTTCCCCGAACTGCTCGCCTCGGCCAACACGATGAGCGGCTACTACGGCGCCAACATCATCGCCTCCCTCACCGTCGTGGCCGTGATCTACGTGATCCTCAACTTCTCGGTGACCTCGTTCGCGAGCTGGCTGGAAGGGCGGCTGCGGCGGCGCAAGAAGTCGACCGGTGCGGTGCTCGGGGTCCAGGACGCGGCGGCGATCGCGGGAACGGCGGCGACCGGCGCCGAAAGGTGACGATCACTCAAGTAGCTTGACCCATCCGGAGGCAGTGGCATGATCGCCACTGCCTCCGGTCACTTGACGCAAACTCTGCCAATGGGTTGCATACGTTCTGTGATCGTGCACCCCGCTCCACCTACCTGTTCACCTATGTCCGTCAGGGCACCGCTGCGGGCAGGGGGCGCCGCGTCGTGGATCCGGTGATCGTCGTCGGAGCGGGGCCCGTCGGGCTCACGCTCGCCCTGGCGCTGGCCCGCCAGGACGTACCGACCGTCGTCCTCGACGAGGGCCCCGGCAAGGACGAGGTACGCCCGGCGCGCACCGTCGTCCTGCGCGAGGACACGGCCGCCCTGCTGGAGCGGCTGACCGGCGTGGCGCTCGGTGACCACGGCGCGAGATGGGCCGGATGGCGGTCGGTGCGGCGCAAGCAGGTGATCAGCGAGATCACCTTCGACGAGGGCGATGCCGCCCCGCTGCACATCGCCCAGCATGTCCTCACCGCCGCCCTGCACGCGGCCATCGCCGGCGAGCCGCTCGTCAAGGTCGCCGTGGACAGCCGGCTCGACTCGATCGAGCAGGAGCGTTCCGGCGTTGCCGCGCACACCCGCGGCCCGCAGGGCATCTGGTGGCGCGGCAGTTATCTGGTCGGCTGCGACGGCCCCCGCTCGACCGTGCGCAAGCTCCAGGACATCCGCTTCCCGGGCCGTACGGCGGTGGAGCGGCACGCGGTCGCCGCGCTGCGCACGGAACTTCCGTGGGAGGGCCAGGCGTTGCTCCATCGGATGCCGCCGTGGCGGTCGTCCGGGCCCTCGGCCGGGGAGGTGACCGCCCGCCCCCTCCCGGACGGCGTGTGGCGCCTGGACTGGCTGCTGCCGCCGGGCAAGGACCTGGTCACGCCCGAGATCCTGGTGGCCCGGATCCGCGAGACCCTCGCGGGCTGGACGGATGGCTCCACACCGACGTACGACCTGCTGGACACCGGTGTCCACACCGTGCACCACCGGGTGGCCCGGCGCTGGCGCACGGGCCGGGTCTTCCTCGCCGGGGACGCGGCCCATCTGCTCGGCGCGCTCGGCACCCAGGGGCTCGACGAGGGCCTCAGGGACGCCGACAACCTGGCCTGGAAGCTGGCCCCGGCCTGGCATCACGGGCACCACGAGGCACTGCTCGACAGCTACCAGACCGAGCGGCGCGCGGTGGTCGCCGCCCGGTTGCGCGCCGCCGACCAGGTGCTGCCGGTGCTGCGCGGCTCGGGCGGCCTGCGCCACTACGTTTCCGGCGCGGGCCGTGGCCGTGATGCGCTGCTCGCGGACGGTCACCTGGGGCGCGGCCCGGTCGGTGCGCCGGGGTCGTACGCCGACTCACCGCTCGTGCCCCCGCAGCTGGAGGGGGAGATCCCGGTCGACACCCCGGTCGGCGCCCCGGTCACCGATGTGCGGGTCACGGCGGAGGACGGTTCCTTCGTACCGCTGCGCGACCGGCTGGGCCGCGGCGCCCTGCTCGTCGTACTGATCGCGCCGGGCACGGGGGTGTGGGACCGCAAGCACTGGATGTCCGCCGGGGTCATGCCCCGCCTCGCGGCCGCGGTGACGGCGCTCCCGCACCCGGCCGAGCTGCTGGTGGCCGAGAGCTACCCGGGTGCGCCGGCGCACAGCGTGCTGCTCGTGCGGCCCGACGGCCACCTGGTCACCGCGCTGAGCGGGGTCCGCCCGGCCGACCTGTACGCGGCGGCGGAGGCGACGCTGGGCGGCGCCGTGAAGGAGGAGGAGGCAGCGGCGGAGGCCGGCTCCGGCGTCCGTTGACCGTGCGTCCGGTCACCCTCTGTCCACATGGTGACGGTGAGTTGACCGGAGTACAGCAGCGTGCTGTACTCCGGATCGTGACCGACACCTGTGTACGCCTGTGGCGGAGGGTCCATATGGACCTCGTCCGCTATGCGGGCTGCGTGTGTCGCCCGTCCTGCTGAATTCGCTCCCTTTCTTTCTCCGGACGCCTCGTGCGTCCGTTCGGCGAACCTTCTTCAGGACGGTGTACGTGTCTGCCTCCCCCTCCGCTTCCCCCTCTTTGTCCCCTGCCAGCGCCGCCCGCCCGGCCGGCTCGGCGCCGACCCAGGCCGACCTCCTCGACTTCGTGCAGCGCACGGCCGCCGACACCGAGCTGATCGCCTCGCTCCCGGTCGACCCGGAGGGCCGCACCTGGGTGCGGCTGAAGGGCCCCGGCGGCAGCGAGGCCTGGCTGATCGGCTGGCCGCCCGGCACCGGCACCGGCTGGCACGACCACGCCGACTCGGTCGGCGCCTTCTTCACCGCTTCGGGCGACCTCAAGGAGTACTCGCTGGCCGCCCGGCTGCCCACCGACGGTTGGAAGACCCTGGAACTCACCGAGGGCGTGGACCGCGAGCGCCGGCTGCCCGCCGGGCAGGGCAGGTCCTTCGGCCGTCACCATGTGCACGAGGTGCTCAACGAGTCCCCCGACCGACACGCGATCTCCGTCCACGCCTACTACCCGCCGCTGCCGCGGATCCGTCGCTACAGTCGCACCGGCCAGGTGCTGCGCCTGGAGCAGGTCGAGCGCCCGGAGGACTGGCAGTGAGCGGCGGCACGCACACACGGCCCGTCGGCATCGACGACCTGCTGGAGCGGGTCCGCGCAGGCTTCCGGCGCATCGGGGCACAGGAGGCGCACGAGGCGGCGGGAACCGGCGACGCCCTGCTGGTCGACATCCGGTACGCGGCCCTGCGCGAGCGGGACGGGGTGATCCCCGGCGCCCTCGTCATCGAGCGCAACGAACTGGAGTGGCGCCTCGACCCCCAGGGCAGCCACCGCGTCCCCGAGGCCACCGGACACGACCTGCGCGTCGTCGTCATCTGCAACGAGGGTTACGCCTCCAGCCTCGCGGCCGCCTCCCTCCATCAGCTGGGCCTGCACCGCGCGACGGACCTGGTGGGCGGCTTCCAGGCATGGCGCACGGAGGGCCTGCCGGTGATTCCGGCACAGGACTGAAGACCGCTGGGGTTCACCCCACCGAAGCGGCGCTTGCCGCGTCCGGGTCAGCAAACGCTCCGTCGGCCCGGCGGGCAGTCGCTCTCGGCCGGGCGCCCGGCCGTCAGAGCCCCTCGTCCTCCAGGAACTCCGTGTCCTCGCCTTCGTCCTCCAGGGCCTGGCGGACGACACGGAGGGCCATGGACTCGGGGTAGCCCTTGCGGGCGAGCATGCCGGCGAGGCGCCGGAGCCGCTTGTCACGGTCGAGGCCCTGAGTGGCCCGCAGCTTACGGGCGACCAGGTCGCGGGCGGTCGCCTCCTCCTGCTCGGAGTCGAGCTGGGCGACGGCCTCGTCGATCAGCGCCGAGTCGACGCCCTTGGTGCGCAGTTCCCGGGCGAGCGCGCGGCGGGCGAGTCCCCGGCCGTGGTGCCGGGACTCCACCCAGGCGTCCGCGAACGCGCCGTCGTCGATGAGCCCGACCTCCTCGAACCGCGACAGCACCTCCTCGGCCACCTCCTCGGGGATGTCCCGTTTGCGCAGGGCGTCCGCGAGCTGCTTGCGGGTGCGCGGGGTCCCGGTGAGCAGGCGCAGACAGATCGCCCGCGCCTGCTCAGCCGGGTCCCCTGAAGACTCCCCCCGCTCGGCCCTCGACGAGGAAGGGGTGCCTTCGTCCTCACCGGGCGGCTCCCCGAAGCCGCCCCGCCGACGGCCACGGCGCCCGCGCCCGTCTCGCGAACCCCCGGTGCTCCGGGAGCCACGGCCGGACGAGCCGCCCCCGTAGGGCTCGCGGTCCGGGTGCGGGGCGCCGTCCTCGTACCCGCCGCTTCCGGCATAGCCGTCACCCCCGTGCTCGCCGCTCCCGTACGCGTCGTCACCGGCCATGACGGAGCTCGTGTCGCCTCCGGTCCCCCTCCCCCGCGGGGCACCAGGGGTGGCGTACTCGTACTCGGCCCAGTCGGTTCGTCGTGTCACGGGTCAGCTCTTGGCTGTGGCGGCCTTGGGCTTGGTGGCCTTGGCAGCCGCCGGGGCGGACGCCGTCTTGGCGTCGTCGGCCGTGGTGGTGACCGCCGCGTCGGCGCCCGGCTCGGCGGCGGGCTCCTCCGGCCGGACACCCACGCCCAGCTTCTCCTTGATCTTCTTCTCGATCTCGTTGGCCAGGTCGGGGTTGTCCTTGAGGAAGTTGCGCGCGTTCTCCTTGCCCTGGCCGAGCTGGTCGCCCTCGTACGTGTACCAGGCGCCGGCCTTGCGGACGAAGCCGTGCTCCACGCCCATGTCGATCAGGCCGCCCTCGCGGCTGATGCCCTGGCCGTAGAGGATGTCGAACTCGGCCTGCTTGAAGGGCGGCGCGACCTTGTTCTTGACGACCTTGCAGCGGGTGCGGTTGCCGACCGCCTCCGTGCCGTCCTTCAGGGTCTCGATGCGGCGGATGTCGATGCGCACCGAGGCGTAGAACTTCAGCGCCCGGCCACCGGTCGTGGTCTCCGGGGAGCCGAACATCACGCCGATCTTCTCGCGGAGCTGGTTGATGAAGATCGCGGTGGTCTTGGACTGGTTGAGCGCGCTGGTGATCTTCCGCAGGGCCTGGCTCATCAGCCGGGCCTGCAGACCCACGTGGCTGTCGCCCATCTCGCCCTCGATCTCCGCGCGCGGGACGAGCGCGGCGACGGAGTCGATGACGATGAGGTCGAGCGCACCGGAGCGGACCAGCATGTCCACGATCTCCAGCGCCTGCTCGCCGTTGTCCGGCTGGGAGAGGATCAGGTTGTCGATGTCGACGCCGAGCTTGCGCGCGTACTCGGGGTCGAGGGCGTGCTCGGCGTCCACGAAGGCGACCTGGCCGCCGGCCTTCTGCGCGTTCGCCACCGCGTGCAGGGTCAGGGTCGTCTTACCGGACGATTCCGGGCCGTAGATCTCCACGACACGGCCGCGCGGCAGGCCACCGACACCGAGGGCCACGTCGAGCGCGGTCGACCCGGTCGGGATGACCTCGATGGGCTCCCTCGACCGCTCGCCCATGCGCATGACCGCGCCCTTGCCGAATTGCCGTTCAATCTGTGCGAGTGCGGCGTCGAGCGCCTTCTCGCGGTCGGTTCCTGCCATGGGTTCCACCCGGTTTGCTTGAGTCGATCGCTTCACGTCAAAGACGCTAACGCCTGCCACTGACAATGCGCCCCGACGTAGGCCCGGCCTGTGGATAACGGGGGGACATATCCACCCGAATCATGTCGAAATACCCGCCTGAGGCCTCGCCTGAGACTTCATAAGAATGGATGTTCGATTTTCGTGTCAAGCGCACCAGCTGCGGCGCGGGAGGGGAGACGCAGGTCACATCTGTGTATGTCACAACTCGTGGGGGCCGTCCGGTCCAAGAGGTGTACCCGCCAACAACGACACAGGAGTGCATCGTGGAAGCTCGGTTGAACTTCATGGCCAGCCCGGCCGCGGCCAAGGCCTTCAAGCACATCATCGCTGCGGGCAAGGCGCTCGCGGAATCCACGCTGCCGGCCTCGACGCGCGAACTGGTGAACCTCCGCGCCAGCCAGATCAACGGCTGCGCCGGGTGCATCGACATGCACACCAAGGAAGCCGCCGCGGCCGGGGAGACCGCGGTGCGCCTCCACCTGGTCGCGGCCTGGCGCGAGGCCAAGGTCTTCACCGACGCCGAGCGCGCCGCCCTGGAGCTGACGGAGCAGGGCACCCGCATCGCGGACGCGGCCGGCGGCGTCCCGGACGAGGTATGGGCCAACGCCGCCAAGCACTACGACGAGGACCAGCTCGCCGCCTTGGTGACCCAGATCGCCCTCATCAACGCCTTCAACCGCGGAAACGTCATGACCCAGCAGCCCGCTGGCGACTACCAGGTCGGCCAGATCCACTGACGGGACGGCCGTGGCCGCCGTGTCGTCCGGCACCGGCAGCGGCACACACCCCGGGCACCGCACCAGCACCGCTCGCGGAGCCCGGGGTGCTGTTCTGCGGCGCACGCCGCTACTCCCGGCGGCGTACGGCGGGTGTCTTCGGCCGGACGACGACCGCGCGGGGAGCTCTCGGGAACCTTGGCCCATGAAGAATCCGCGGCCCGCCGAGCGCCTGTGCCACGCGACCGGTCTGCTCCTCATCCTGTCCGGTCTCGCCCACCTGGTGGTCTTCGCCGTCGACGGCGGCCCCTGGGACGGTCCTGTCTCCTGGCGCAAGCCCGTCACGTTCGGGCTCTCCTTCGGGGTGACCCTGATCGCGGTCACCTGGGTCACGTCGTACCTGCGCATCGGGGCGCGGCTGCGCACCGTCCTGCTCGTCGTCTTCGCCGCGGACTGTGTGGTGGAGGTCGGCGGCATCACCCTTCAGGCGTGGCGCGGGGTGCCCTCGCACCTGAACATGGAGACCCCCTTCGACACGGCGGTGTCCATGACGCTCGCGGTCGGCGGGGGTGTCCTGGTGGTGCTGCTCACCGTCTTCTCCGTCGCGTCCTTCCGGCACCGGCCGACGGGCCCGGCCGGCATGGCGCTGGCGGGCCCGGCCGGCATGGCGCTGGCGGTGCGCTCCGGGTTCGCGCTCCTGCTCGTGGCGCTGGCCTCGGGCGCGGCGATGATCGCGCGCGGAGTCGTCCTCACCCGGACCGGCCACCAGCAGGCCGCCTACCACTCGACGGCGCCGCTGAAGCCGCTGCACGGCGTGAGCCTGCACGCCGTGCTGGACCTGCCCCTGCTGGCCTGGCTGCTGTCCCGCACCTCGTGGAGCGAGCGGACGCGGTGGCGGATCGTGGCCGCGGCAGCCGGCTGTTACGCGGCAGCCGTCGCCGGGGCCGGGGTGTGGGCGGTCCTGACATATTGAAGGCCGCCCCCGGGCACCGTGCTCGCGGCCTGCTCCAGGTGTCCTAGGACGAGGACTCCTCCGTACCGGGCCGTCGTTCCGCCAGCCGTCGTATGCGCGTGAGCACCCCAGGGGAGCCCGGCCCCCGGGAGCGGTGTCCGTGCACCCGGGGATCGTCGGTGACGGCGTACCGCTTCACGTACGCCCCCAAGAAGGCCTGCAGCGTGGCGACCGCCGGGATGGCGATCAACGCGCCGACCGCGCCCAGCAGCGCGGTGCCCGCGATCACCGAGCCGAAGGCGACGGCCGGGTGGATGTCGACGGACTTGGCGGTCAGCTTGGGCTGCAGCATGTAGTTCTCGAACTGCTGGTAGACCACGACGAAGATCAGCACCCACACCGCGTACCAGGGGTTCACGGTGAACGCGATCAGCATCGGCAGCGCGCCCGCCAGGTAGGTCCCGATGGTCGGGATGAACTGCGAGACGAGGCCCACCCAGACACCGAGCACGGGCGCGTACGGCACGCCCAGGGCCTGGAGCAGGATGTAGTGCGCTATCCCGGAGATGAGCGCCATGAGGCCGCGCGAGTAGAGGTAGCCGCCCGTCTTGTCGACGGCGATCTCCCAGGCGCGCAGTACCTCGGCCTGGCGCGCGGGCGGCAGGACGGAGCACAGGGCGCGGCGCAGCCGGGGGCCGTCGGCGGCGAAGTAGAACGAGAACAGCGAGACCGTCAGCAACTGGAAGAGACCGCCCAGCACCTGGGCGGACACGTCGAGCACTCCGGCCGCGCTGTTCTGCGCGTACTTGCGCAGCCAGTCGGAGTGCAGCAGGCCCTCCTGGACGTCCACGCGTCTGAGGTCCATGTGGAACGTCTGGTTGATCCAGTTGATGACCGAGTCCAGGTAGGCCGGGAAGCCCTCGACCATCTTGATGATCTGGCCGGCCAGCATCGAGCCGAGCAGCGTGATGAAGCCCGCGATGGCGATCATCAGGCCGAGGAAGACCAGGAAGGTGGCGAGTCCCCGGCGCATGCCGCGGGCGGCCATCCAGCTCACCGCGGGCTCGATGGCGAGCGCCAGGAAGAACGCGATCAATATGTTGATCAGCAGTGCGGTCAGTTGGTGGAAGGCCCAGCTGCCCAGCTGGAACGCGGCGATGAGCGCGAGTGCGAGCACCATGGCGCGCGGCAGCCAGCGCGGCATGCGCGCGCCCGGCGCGGCGGCGCCGTCGGCCGAGGGCCGGGCGGGCGGCGTCGTAACGGTCGGGGTTGCTGCGTGCCGGGCGGCCGGCTCGGTGTCGTCAGTGGGTGCCACGGGCCAAGTGTCGCCCACGCCACCGACAGCCCGTTGTCCGCCCGGGATCTTCGCCGCCGGTCAGCGCTTCTCCCCGGGCACGTCCATGACGGAGCAGACCACGTGCCACACGTCCTTGGCCGCCCAGCCGGCGTCCAGTGCCTCGTTCACCGTGCGCCCGCCGAGCGACGCCATCACATGATCGCGCGCGAAGGTGTCGGCGTACCCCGCACCGAAGTGTTCCGCCATCCGCTGCCAGAAGACCGTCAACCGCATGACTCCAGTATCCCGCCCCTGGGGGTGGGGCCCGCCCGGGGCCGCTTGCCGAGACCGCTTTCCGTCCTACGGTCTGTCGCATGTCCGAAACAGGAGCTCCCCCGCTCCCCTCCACGCCCCCGGCGCGCTCCCCGCTCTTCCGCGCCGAACAGTTCGTCTGGCTCACCGCACGCGTACTGGAGCAGCGGCTCTTCGCGTACCACTTCCTGAACGGCGCCGCCGATCCGGTGGAGGCGGCGCTGGACGCCTACCGCAACGAGGACGGCGGGTACGGCCACGCGCTGGAGCCCGATCTGCGCGGCCCCGTGAGCCAGCCCCTGCACACCGGTCACGCGCTGCGCGTCCTGGACGCCGTCGGTCGCTGCGGCGGGCAGCGCGTGGAGCGGGTGTGCCGCTATCTGACCTCCGTCTCCACCGCGGACGGCGCCCTGCCGGCGATCCATCCCAGCCAGCGCGGGTACCCGGTGGCGCCGTTCGTCCCGGTCGTGGACGACCCGCCCAGCGAACTGCTCGCCACCGGGCCGGTCGTGGGCCTGCTGCATCGCAACGAGGTGTGGCACGCCTGGCTGTTCCGGGCCACCGACTTCTGCTGGCAGGCGGTGGAGTCCCTGGAGAAGTCGCACCCCTACGAGGTGGAGGCCGCCGTGGCCTTCCTGGACTCCGCACCCGACCGCCGGCGCGCCGAGGCCGCCGCCGACCGTCTCGGCCGTCTGGTGCGCGAGCAGCGGCTGGCCGCGCTGGAGCCGGACCGCCTCGACGCGTACCCGGTCGCGCCCGGCTACGCCCCGGCCGAGCACCACTTCCCGCACGACTTCGCGAAGAGCCCGCAGTCGCTCGCGCGCGCGTGGTTCACGGACGAGGAGATGGCGCGCTCCCTGGACTTCCTCGCCGCCGAGCAGCAGGACGACGGCGGCTGGCCCATCCGCTGGCGCCGGTGGGCCCCGGCTCCCGCGCTGGAGGCGCGCCCCATCGTGACCATCGAGGCGCTGCGCACCCTCAGGGCGTACGGCCGCTTCATGGGCTGATCCGGCTCCGCCTCACCCGCCGATCGCCCGCACCCCCGCCGTCACCACCACGGCCGCCGCGACAACCAGCAGGAAGGGTGCACGCAGCACCAGTGCCACGGCGGCCGCGCCGAGCCCTGCGGCCCGGGCGTCCAGCACGAGCGCGTGCCCGTCGGCGAACGTCTGCTGGGCCGTGAGGGCGGCGAGGAGGGCGACGGGCAGCAGGGCGGCGAGCCGCCGGACGAGCGGCCGCTCCACGGCGCTCGCGGGCACGAGCAGTCCGGCGAGCTTGACGGCGTAGCAGCCGAGAGCGGTCACACCGATCGCGATCCAGGTGTTCATCGGTCCTCCTCCGGCCGGTCCGGGGCGTCCTGTCGGGTACGGCCGTTGCGCCGGCCCTCGGCGAACAGGGCGGCCGGCGCCGCCAGCGCCGCCACCAGGACCGGTAGGCCGGCCGGTAGGACGGGCAGCAGGCCGAGGCCCAGCAGGACCGCGAGGCCCGCTACCGCGCGCTCGGTGGGCGTCTTCAGCATCGGGGCGAGCAGGGCCAGGAAGACGGCGGGCCCGGCCGTGTCCAGGCCCCACGCCTTCGTGTCCCCGATGGCCTTCGCGCCCAGCGCGCCGAGCAGTGTCGTGAGGTTCCACAACAGGTACAGGCTGAGACCGGTGACGGTGAAGCCGATCCGCGCGGCACGCCGGCCCGGCTGGGCCAGGGTCACCGCCGTGGTCTCGTCGATCACCCACTGGGCGGCGAGCGGCCGCACCGCGCGCGGGAGGGCCAGCAGCTGTGACAGGCGCAGCCCGTAGAACGCGTTGCGCACGCCCAGGAAGAAGGCGCCGGCGGCGGCCGTGAACGGGTTGCCCCCGGCGGCGAGCGCGCCGACGAGGGCGAACTGGGAGGCGCCGGTGAACACCAGGAGGCTGAGCGCGCAGGTCTGCAGGAGCCCGAGTCCGCTGCCGGCCGAGGTCACCCCGAAGGCGAACCCGGACAGCCCTACGGCGACGCCGACGCCCAGGGCGTCCCGTACGACGGCGGTATCGGGCTTCTCCTCGCCTTGGCCGGCCATGTCCGTGATTGCTGTCTGCTGTGCCACGCCCCGGACGCTACGGGCGGCCGTCAGCCCCGGTCTTGTACGTTCTTGCGCTCGCGCTGGTAGGCGCCCGGGGGTACGCCGACGATCCGGGTGAAGTGCCGGTTGAGGTGGGGCTGGTCGGTGAAGCCGACGGCGACGGCCGCCTCGGCGGGTGCCGTCCCGGCATCCAGCAGCAGCCGCGCGCGGCGCACCCGGGCATCGGTCAGCCAGGTGTGCGGCGGCATGCCGTAGGTGTCGCGGAACGCCCGCAGCAGGGCGAACGGGCTGGTCCCGAGGTCGGTGGCCAGACGCTCCAGGGTGGGCGGCGCGGCCATCCGTTCTTCGAGCACGGCACGCGCGCGTGCGGCGATCCGGGCTCCGGCCGCGGATGTCCGGCGCTGGGGCAGCGGGCCGCCGTTCAGCCGCAGCAGCCTGGTCACGGCCACGCGCAGCAGGGTGTCGGCGGCCAGTGCGTTGCCCTCGTCGGCGGCGCGCAGGACCTGGTGGACCAGGCGCACGGTGTACGGGTCGTCGAGGACGGGGCTGACGAAGCCGGGCGTGCCGCGGAGTGTGGTGGTCTCGGCCGCGATCCCGGCGACCACTGCGGGCGAGGGATAGACCGCGCCGTAGCGCCAGCCCTCGGGAACGCCGGCCCGGCCCGTGTGCGGGGTGTCCGGATTGACCAGCGCGAGAGCGCCCGCGCCGGCGGACACGTCGGAGCCACGGTGGTGGAAGACCTCGACGCCGTCGGCGATGGCCGCGATCACGAAGTTCTCGTGGGTGTGCCGGACGAAGGTCTTGCGGATGTACCGGGCGCGCAGCAGATCGACGCCGGGCAGCTCCTCGTACCGCCAGTGCCGTGCCCGCTCCGCCGAACCCGCCATGCGCCCATTCTCCGCCGGCCCGCCCCGCTCACGTCCGCGACCGGGACCGTCGAGGCAGGGCTGCCGCCCGACCGCCACCGCCCACCCGCACACACGGCCCGCCCCCAACCGCCCGGTCACCCCCGCCCGGCCCACCGTCCAGGGGCTCGCCCGGCAACCCCCGCCCGGCCCGGGGGGCCGGCACCACCGGCCCACCCCCTGTTTCCGCAGGTCAGCGCGATTGTCAGTGGCCGGGTGCAGGATGGACGCATGGTCAGCTCCGCACACCGAGCCCTCGACGGCTTCTCGCCCGCGACCCGCGGCTGGTTCGCGGGGGCGTTCTCCGCGCCCACCGCGGCCCAGGCGGGCGCGTGGCAGGCCATCCGGGAGGGTTCGGACGTGCTGGTGGTCGCCCCCACCGGCTCGGGCAAGACGCTGGCCGCGTTCCTCGCCGCCCTGGACCAGCTGGCCTCGTCCCCTCCCCCGGCCGACCCGAAGAAGCGCTGCCGGGTGCTGTACGTGTCTCCGCTGAAGGCCCTCGCGGTCGACGTCGAGCGGAATCTGCGCAGCCCGCTGACCGGCATCCGCCAGGAGTCTGTGCGCCTGGGCCTGCCCGAGCCCGAGGTCAGGGTGGGCATCCGCTCGGGCGACACCCCGGCCGCCGAGCGGCGCGCCCTGTCCACGCGCCCGCCGGACATCCTGATCACCACCCCCGAGTCGCTGTTCCTGATGCTGACGTCGGCCACGCGCGAGGCGCTGACGGGCGTGGAGACGGTGATCCTGGACGAGGTGCACGCGGTCGCGGGCACCAAGCGCGGTGCGCATCTCGCGCTGTCCCTGGAGCGGCTGGACGAGCTGCTGCCGAGGCCGGCCCGCCGGATCGGCCTGTCGGCGACCGTGCGCCCGGTGGACGAGGTGGCCCGGTATCTCTCGCCGCGCCGCAAGGTGGAGATCGTCCAGCCGGAGTCCGGCAAGGAGTTCGACCTCTCCGTCGTCGTCCCGGTCGAGGACATGGGCGAGCTGGGCGCCTCCCCGGCGGCCGACGGTAACGAGGGGGCGGAGAAGCCGTCGATCTGGCCGCACGTGGAGGAGCGGATCGCCGACCTGGTCCAGGCCCACCGCTCCACGATCGTGTTCGCCAACTCGCGGCGTCTTGCGGAGCGGCTGTGCAACCGGCTCAACGAGATCGCCTACGAGCGGGCGACCGGCGAGCCCCTGGAGGAGCATCACGCCCCGGCCGAGCTGATGGGCGGCTCGGGCGCGGCCCAGGGCGCGCCCCCGGTGATCGCCCGCGCGCACCACGGCTCGGTCTCCAAGGAGCAGCGGGCTCTCGTCGAGGAGGACCTCAAGGCGGGCCGGCTGCCCGCCGTGGTCGCCACGTCCAGCCTGGAGCTGGGTATCGACATGGGCGCCGTCGACCTCGTCGTCCAGGTCGAGTCCCCGCCCTCGGTGGCCTCCGGACTCCAGCGCGTCGGCCGCGCGGGGCACCAGGTCGGCGCCGTCTCCACCGGCGTGGTCTTCCCCAAGTACCGGGGCGACCTGGTGCAGGCGGCCGTGGTCACCGAGCGGATGCGCTCCGGCGCCATCGAGTCCCTGAAGGTCCCCGCGAACCCACTGGACGTGCTCGCCCAGCAGCTCGTCGCCATGACCGCGCTGGACACCTGGCAGTTCGACGACCTGCTCGCCGCGGTGCGCCGCGCGGCACCCTTCGCCTCGCTACCCGAATCGGCGTTCACAGCGACCCTGGACATGCTCGCGGGCCGCTACCCCTCCGACGCGTTCGCGGAGCTGCGCCCGCGCGTGGTGTGGGACCGCGTGGCCGGCACGGTCACCGGCCGCCCGGGCGCCCAGCGCCTCGCCGTCACCTCCGGCGGCACGATCCCCGACCGGGGCCTGTTCGGGGTCTTCCTCGCCGGTTCCGACCCCAAGAAGGGCGGCGGCCGGGTCGGTGAGCTGGACGAGGAGATGGTGTACGAGTCCCGGGTGGGGGACGTCTTCACCCTGGGCACGAGTTCCTGGCGTATCGAGGACATCACCCGCGACCGCGTCCTGGTCTCCCCCGCGCCGGGCGTGCCGGGCCGGCTGCCCTTCTGGAAGGGCGACCAACTGGGCCGCCCGCTGGAACTGGGGCGCGCGGTGGGCGCGTTCCTGCGCGAGGTCGGCTCGCTGGCCAAGGACGACGCCCGGCTGCGCCTGCTCGCGGCGGGCCTGGACGCCTGGGCGGTGGACAACGTGCTGTCCTACCTGGACGAGCAGCGCGAGGCCTGCGGCCATGTCCCGGACGACCGCACGATCGTGGTCGAACGCTTCCGCGACGAGCTGGGCGACTGGCGGGTCGTCGTCCACTCCCCGTTCGGCGCCCAGGTCCACGCCCCCTGGGCCCTCGCGCTGGGCGCCCGCCTCTCCGAGCGGTACGGCATGGACGCACAGGTCATGCACGCCGACGACGGTATCGTGCTCCGCCTGCCCGACTCCGACCTGGTGGGCCTGGACCTGCTCGACCAGGAGCCGATGAAGGCCGGCACCCCCCTCGAAACGGCGTTCGACAGCGAGCAGGCGCCGGTGGGTGCGGCGGACGTCGCCTTCGACAAGGGCGAGGTCGACCAGGTCGTCACCGACCAGGTCGGCAGCTCCGCCCTGTTCGCCTCCCGGTTCCGCGAATGCGCCGCCCGCGCGCTGCTGCTGCCGCGCCGCAACCCCGGCAAGCGCACGCCCTTGTGGCAGCAGCGCCAGCGCGCGTCCCAACTGCTCCAGGTGGCGAGCGAGTTCGGCTCGTTCCCGATCGTCCTGGAGGCGGTCCGCGAGTGCCTCCAGGACGTCTTCGACGTCCCGGGCCTCGTCGAGCTGATGGGCGACATCGAGTCCCGCAAGGTCCGCCTGGTCGAGGTCACCACCCCGGAGCCGTCCCCCTTCGCCCGCTCCCTGCTCTTCGGGTACGTCGCCCAGTTCCTGTACGAGGGCGACTCCCCGCTCGCCGAGCGCCGCGCCGCCGCCCTGTCCCTGGACTCCCGGCTGCTGGCCGAGCTGCTGGGCCAGGCGGAGCTGCGCGAGCTGCTCGACGCGGAGGTGCTCGCCGAGCTGGAGCGCGAACTCCAGTGGCTGACGGAGGACCGCCGGGTCAAGGACGTGGAGGGCGTGGCCGACGTCCTGCGCCTGCTCGGCCCGCTGACCGACGCCGAGTTGGCCGAGCGGGGTGCCGAGCCGCAGTGGGCGCGGGAGCTGGCCGCCGCCCGCCGGGCCATCCGGGTCCGCATCGCCGGTGCCGACCACTGGGCTGCGGTCGAGGACGCGGGCCGTCTGCGCGACGCGCTCGGCACGGCGCTGCCGGTCGGCGTCCCCGAGGCCTTCACCGAACCGGTGAAGGACCCGCTCGGCGACCTTCTCGCGCGCTACGCCCGCACCCACGGCCCCTTCACGTCGGTCACCGCCGCGGCACGCTTCGGCCTGGGCGTGGCGGTCACCGAGGGCGCCCTGCAACGGCTCGCCGCGGGCGGCCGGATCGTACAGGGCGAGTTCCACCCGGCGGGCATCGGCCAGGAGTGGTGCGACGCCGCCGTACTGCGCCGGCTGCGCCGCCGCTCGCTGGCGGCCCTGCGGCACGAACTGGAACCGGTTGCACCGGCCGCTCTCGCCCTGTTCCTGCCCCAGTGGCAGCACATCGGCAAGGGCCACGGACTGCGTGGCATCGACGGACTGGTGCGCGCGGTCGAGCAGTTGCAGGGCGCCTCCGTACCCGCCTCCGCACTGGAGAAGCTGGTCCTGCCCTCCCGCGTGGCGAACTACACGCCGGCCATGCTCGACGAACTGACCGCGGCGGGCGAGGTGGTGTGGGCCGGAGCAGGCGCCCTGCCCGGCAAGGACGGCTGGGTCTCCCTCTACCTGGCGGACACGGCCCCGCTGCTCCTGCCGGCGCCGCACCCCTTGGAGCTGACCGCGCTCCACCAGTCCGCCCTGGACGCTCTCTTGGGCGGCTACGGCCTGTTCTTCCGGCAGATCGCCGACCAGGTCCGCGCCACCACCCACCCCGACGTCACCGATCCCCAACTGGCCGACGCCCTGTGGGACCTGGCGTGGTCGGGACGGCTCACCAACGACACCCTCGCCCCGATGCGCTCCCTGCTGGGCTCGGGCCGCACGGCGGGCTCGACGGCCCACCGGGCCAAGCGCGCCGTCCCGCGCGGGCGCTACGGCTCCTTGACGGCCGCGGCCCGCACCGTCTCCCGCACCGGCCCGCCGACGGTGGCCGGCCGCTGGTCCCTGCTGCCCGCGCCCGAACCGGACGCCACCGTGCGCGCGCACGCGCGGGCGCGCGCTCTCCTCGACCGGCACGGCGTGGTCACCCGGGGAGCGGTCGCCGCGGAGGGCGTGGAGGGCGGGTTCTCGGCGGTGTACCGCGTCCTGTCCGCCTTCGAGGACAGCGGTCAGGCCAGGCGCGGTTACGTGGTCGAGGGCCTGGGCGCCGCCCAGTTCGCGATGGACGGAGCGGTCGACCGCCTTCGCGCGGTGTCCAACGCCCGCGAGCGCGGCGAGGGACTGCCTGCCCCGGGCCTCCCGGACGGCTTCGGCAGCGGCGGCGGAAACCCGTCGCTCTTCCTCGACGGCGGCCACACCACCCCGAGCGCCTTCGACCCAGCCGACGGCGCGTTCGCCCACCCGGGCCTCGACGGCGACTTCACCTGGCCGCCGGAGGACCACCCCGCCACTCCCAGCGGCTTTACTTGGCCACCGGCGGATCCAGCCGCCCCCGGCGACTTCGGCCGGCCTCCGAAGGGGCATCCCGCCGCCGCGGGCGACTACGTCTCGCCCCGCGACCTGGCGGCAAACGACCCCTTCGCCTCCCCCGGCTACGGCGGCCCCCGAGGCGGTGGCTCCGCCTCCCTCTACGGCCCGCCGGCGCACGGCGGCTTCGGTGACCGCCGTACGCGCCCGTCGGCCCCCGACCCCCGCGCCGTGGTCCTCGCCGCGGCCGACCCCGCCAACGCCTACGGAGCGGCCCTGCCCTGGCCCGAGCCGCCGACGGGGGCCGGGCACAAGCCGGGGCGCAAGGCGGGCTCGCTCGTCGTGCTGGTGGAGGGCGAGCTGACGCTGTACATGGAGCGCGGCGGCAAGACGCTGCTGGCCTGGCCTTTCGACCCGGACGCCGCCGCCACCGACGACCCACGCCTGCAGACGGCGGCCCAGGCCCTGGCCACGGCCGCCCGCGCCGGTTCCCTCGGCACGGTCACGGTGGAGCGGGTCAACGGCGCCCAGGCCCTGACCTCCCCCATAGGCACCCTTCTGGAAGGAGCGGGCTTCATCGCGACCCCGCGCGGCCTGCGCCTGAGAGGCTGAACGCACGGTCCCGCCGGACCTCACCCCACCGTGGCACCCTGGACGCATGCCCGAAGGTGACACGGTCTGGCAGGCCGCGAGGCGGCTGCACGAGGCCCTCGCGGGCAAGGTGCTGACCCGCAGCGACTTCCGGGTACCGAAATACGCGACGGTCGACGTCACCGGCCGTACGGTCCTGAGCACGACCCCGCGCGGCAAACACCTGCTCACCCGCTTCGAGGGCGGCCTGACCCTCCACACGCACCTGCGCATGGAGGGCGCCTGGAAGGTGTACGGCACGGACGAGCGCTGGCGGGGCGGACCGGCGCACCAGATCCGAGCGATCCTCGGCACCGCGGACCGCACGGCCGTCGGCTACCGCCTCCAGGTGCTGGAGTTCCTGCGCACAGGCGAGGAGGAGCGCGTCGTCGGACACCTCGGCCCCGACCTGCTCGGCCCTGACTGGGCCCCCGAGCGTGCTCTCGCCAACGTCCTCGCGGACCCCGCCCGCCCGCTCGGCGAGGCACTGCTCGACCAGCGCAATCTGGCCGGTATCGGCAACGTCTACAAGAGCGAGCTGTGCTTCCTGCTCGGCGTGACCCCCTGGCTGCCGGTCGGGGCCCTGCCCGCGGACCGTGCCGCCCAGCTGCCCGCACTCGCCAAGAAGCTGCTGGAGACGAACCGCGACCGCCCGGTCCGCCAGACCACGGGCGTGCACCGGCATGACCTCTTCGTGTACGGCCGCGCACCCCGCCCCTGCCTGCGCTGCCGCACCTCGGTCCGGGTGGCCGACCAGGGCGACGGATCCCAGGAGCGCCCCACCTACTGGTGCCCGGCCTGCCAGACGGGCCCCGCACCGGCGCCGGGAGCGGCGCAGCAGTGGCGCAACCGCTATCCCCGTCCCACTAATTGACGGACCGTCAGAAATGCTCGTACCGTCCCTGTATGCCCCTCAAGGCGTACGACCTCACCGGACGCACCGCATTCGTCACCGGAGCCGCCGGCGGCATCGGCCGGGCCTCGGCCGTCCTGCTCGCCGAGGCGGGCGCGACAGTGCACTGCGCCGACCGGGACGCGGACGGACTGCACGGCACCGCCAAGCTGATCGAGGACCGCGGCGGCAGCGCCCGTACCCACGTCCTCGATGTCACCGACCGGACCGGACTCGGTGCGGCCGTGCGCTCCTGCGGGCGCCTGGACGTGATGGCGGCGATCGCCGGGATCATGCACAGCAGCCCGGTCCTCGAGACCCGTGACGAGGATCTCGACCGGGTCCTGAACGTCAACTTCAAGGGCGTGCTGTACGCCTGCCAGGAGGCGGCCCGGCTGATGCTCGCCCACGACACCCGGGGCAGCATCGTCACCATGGCATCCGGCGCGGTCGACACCGGCGGCCCCGGGCTGCTCTGCTACGGCGCTGCGAAGGCGGCCGTGGTCCAGCTGACGAAGACGCTGGCCACCGAGATCGGCCGACACGGAATCCGGGTCAACGCGGTCGCACCGGGCTGGGTCCGCACCCCCATGACCGACCGCCACGACCGGGCAGCGCAGGCGCACACCGAGTCCCGGATGGCCCGGATGTCGCCGCTGGGCCGGGTCGGCGAGCCGGACGACGTCGCGCACACGGTGCTGTACCTGGCGTCGGACGCGTCGGCGTTCACAACGGGTCAGATCCTGCGCCCGAACGGGGGCGTGGCGATGCCCTGGTAGCGTCGCCGGCCAGCCAGGCGGCCGACCATCGCCCGGATTCCACGGCCCCCTCCGCCCGCCCCTTGGGTACACAGTGCACGGGCAGCAGGCTCAGCCCCCACCCGCCGGCCGCGACGGCTCCTTCGAGCACGCCCGCGTCGTCCGCCAGGGCGATCCGCAGCACGGCCCACCACCACACCGCCCCCAGCCCGAGAGCAGCACCCCACCGCACCACCCGCCTCACCATGGCCGCCACCTCCAGCCGGACGCTAGAACGCCACGTGCCCCGCACGGGAGGCGCACCGAGGGCTCATTGGTGCAACGCACGGCGACAGAATCAGCCCGTCCGGCGTTTGAGGACGAGGCCGAAGGCCGACAGCGGGGGCCCGGGGGCGGCGCCCCGGACGGCAAGTCCAGCACCGGGCATCCGAACCAACACCGGCCACACCCCCCGGCCGACCCCCCTACGCGTTCTCCGCCTGGAACATCCAGTGATGTTTCTCGAGATCCGCCGTGATCCCGATGAAGATGTCCTGCGAGACGGGGTCCGCCTCCCCCGTCGCGTTCACCCGCTGCCGCATCCGGATGATCACCGCGCCGAGCGCGTCGACCATCGTCCGGACCGCGTCCGTGTCCTTGATCCAGCCCGCCGGGGTGGGCCCGATGCCGCTGCCGGACGCCACCGTGGCCGCGCGCCCGTCGGGCGGGACGCCCAGTGCCGATGCGCGCTCGGCGACGGTGTCGGAGTGGATGCGCGCGGAGCCGACGACCTCGTCGAGCTGGAGGTGGATGGACCGGAAGCGGGGTCCGACGACGTTCCAGTGGATCTGCTTGGCGACCAGCGAGAGATCCACCAGGTCCACGAGGGCGCCCTGCAGCGCCTCGGACACGGTCTTCAGATCGGCGTCGGGCAACGGGCTCTTCACGACGTACATCCGCTTCCTCCGGTGGTTCGGCGCCTTCACGTCCCTCCCACCATGACCGCCCCACCACATACCGGCAAATGGACGTAAAAGAGACACAGATCATAAGGTGCGGGTAACACGAAAGCCCCGGCCCGGCTCCCCAGGTCTCCCTGGAGAAGCCCGGCCGGGGCTTCACACGTATCGGGTCGCTAAGCCGCGCACGCGCACGTCACGCGGCGACCACGTCCACCGCCTCGGCGGGCGCCTTGATGGTCACCCGTTCCGGTGGCACGCCGGTCACCGACACGGAACCCAGCATCGGACGGACCGGCGTGGGCACGGGCTCGGTGGCCCTGGCGGACTGGGCCAGTTCGGCGAGCGCCAGCTCGTCGCTCACTTCTCGCATGAGTTCCGACATCCGTACGTCCAGCGCGTCGCAGATGGCGGCGAGCAGTTCGGAGGAAGCCTCCTTCTGCCCCCGCTCCACCTCGGAGAGATAGCCGAGTGAGACTCGGGCGGACGAGGAGACTTCGCGCAGAGTACGGCCCTGGCGTTGGCGCTGCCGACGCAGCACGTCACCCAGCAGGCGACGGAGCAGAATCATCGGTGGCTCCCTCCTCGGACCGCGTAGCCGCATCCTTCTCGCCCCACCGTACCGCCTTGCGCCGCGGCCGTGCGGGGAGCGATGTCGTGTTCACTCAGGGCTGCAAAC
Source organism: Streptomyces cellostaticus (assembly GCF_001513965.1). Classification (GTDB taxonomy): domain Bacteria; phylum Actinomycetota; class Actinomycetes; order Streptomycetales; family Streptomycetaceae; genus Streptomyces; species Streptomyces cellostaticus. The sequence goes on from NZ_KQ948047.1 coordinate 50,754, forward strand.
ATCAAAACCCCCCGTTCCGTTCCGTATCCTGTGCCCGCTCATTCCCGGTCTGTTCGCCCGCAAGCTCTCTCAGGAGCAGTGCGAGTACGCTCCGTACACTCTCCATACGAATTTCCGCACGGTCGCCGTTCAACCTCAGGGCCTCTACTTTTCCGCCACCGGCAGAACCGGAGCCGGCCGTGAGGGGTCCGTCCACGGCGACGAAGACCGTCCCGACGGGCCGCCCGTCCTGCGGCTCGGGCCCGGCGACTCCGGTTGTCGCGATGCCCCAGTCGGCCCTCAAAGCCTTGCGCACCCCGACCGCCATCTGGGCCGCGACCTGCGGATCCACGGCTCCACACTGAGCCAGCAGGGTGGCGTCGACGCCCAGCAGTTCATGCTTCAACTCGGTGGCGTACGCGGTGACCGAACCCCGCAGGACCCTGGACGCCCCGGGGACGGCCGTGATCTCGGCCGCGACCAGACCACCGGTGAGCGACTCCGCGACAGCGAGGCTCTCGCCCCTCACGGTCAGTAGTCGCACCAGTTCGGTGGCCGGGGAACTCACGCTTCCTTCTCCTCCAACGCTGCCGCGCGCTCGGCGATTCCCCGCCGTCGCAGCACAATGGCTTGTCTCACGTAGTCGAGGCCGGTGACGACGGTGAGGACGACCGCCACGGCCATCACCCAGAACCTCAGGGTGGCCAGCCACCCCGTCAGCGCCAGGACATACATCCCGACGGCCACGCCCTGGGTGAGCGTCTTGAGCTTGCCGCCCCGGCTCGCCGGGATCACGCCGTAACGAATGACCAGAAAACGCAGCAGTGTGATCCCGAGTTCCCGGCCGAGGATCACGGCCGTCACCCACCACGGCAGATCACCCAGGGCGGACAGACAGATGAGCGCCGCCCCCATGATCGCCTTGTCGGCGATGGGGTCGGCGATCTTCCCGAAGTCGGTGACCAGGTTGTAGGTGCGCGCCAGATGCCCGTCGAACAGGTCGGTGATCATGGCGACGGCGAACGCCGCCCAGGCCAGCGAGCGCCAGGCCGGGTCGTAACCGCCGCCCGCCAGCATCAGGGCCACGAAGCCGGGCACGAGCAGCAGCCGGAGCATCGTCAGCAGATTGGCGACGTTCCACACGCTGGCCTGATTGACGGCCGCGGCCGTGATCTTCCCGCCGCGCGCGGGCTTGTCGCCGTCGGCAGCGGAGCCAGAAGCAGAACCGGAGACCTCGGAAGCAACGCCGTCGGAACCACGGGCGCCCTGCGCGCCGGAGGAACCGCCCGCGGCGGATGCCGGGACTCCGGTCATCTGCCCCCCTCCTCACTACATGCGAACGAGCCCGTCAGCGGCTCGGCCACCAGGTCGACACCTTCCGTACCGACCACCTTCGCCTCGACCATACGTCCGGCGCTCAGACCCTCGCCGCTCGTGAGCAGCACCTGGCCGTCCGTCTCCGGGGCCTGGTGGGCGGCACGGCCGTACACGCCCTCCTCCTCGTCCACGGACTCCACGAGGACGTGCACGGTCTGGCCGACGCGCTCCTCCGCGCGCTGCGAGACGAGTTCCTCGGCGAGCCGGGAGATGTGGGCGAGGCGCTCGGCGACGACGTCCTCGTCGAGCTTGTTGCCGTACGTCGCCGCTTCCGTGCCCTCCTCGTCGGAGTAGCCGAAGACGCCGATGGCGTCCAGGCGGGCGCCGGTCAGGAAGCGCTCCAGTTCGGCCAGGTCCGACTCGCTCTCGCCGGGGAAGCCGACGATGAAGTTGGAGCGCACGCCGGCCTCGGGAGCCTTGCCGCGGATGGTGTCCAGCAGCTCCAGGAAGCGGTCGGTGTCGCCGAAGCGGCGCATGGCACGCAGCACGTCGGGCGCGGAGTGCTGGAAGGACAGGTCGAAGTACGGGGCGACCTTCGGGGTGGAGGTCAGCACGTCGATCAGGCCAGGGCGCATCTCGGCCGGCTGCAGGTAGCTCACGCGCACGCGCTCGAGGCCGTCGACCTCGGCCAGCTCCGGCAGCAGCGACTCCAGCAGGCGGATGTCGCCCAGGTCCTTGCCGTAGGAGGTGTTGTTCTCGGAGACCAGCATGATCTCCTTCACACCCTGCTCGGCCAGCCACCGCGTCTCGTTCAGCACGTCGCTCGGGCGACGTGAGATGAAGGAGCCGCGGAAGGACGGGATGGCGCAGAAGGAGCAGCGCCGGTCGCAGCCGGAGGCGAGCTTGACCGAGGCGACCGGGGCACCGTCCAGGCGGCGGCGCAGGGGCGCGCGCGGGCCGGAGGCGGGCGCGAGGCCCTCCGGGAGATCGGCCGGGGCGTGGCCGGGCAGCGCGACGGAGGCGGCCGATTCCTGCCGCTCGGCAGGGCTGATCGGCAGCAGCTTGCGGCGGTCGCGCGGGGTGTGGGCGGCGTGGATGCCGCCGGACAGGATGGTCTGCAGGCGGTCGGAGATGTCGGCGTAGTCGTCGAAGCCGAGCACGCCGTCGGCCTCGGGCAGCGCCTCGGCCAGCTCCTTGCCGTACCGCTCGGCCATGCAGCCCACCGCCACGACGGCCTGGGTTCTGCCATGATCCTTGAGGTCGTTGGCCTCCAGCAGGGCGTCGACGGAGTCCTTCTTGGCGGCTTCCACGAAGCCACAGGTGTTGACCACGGCGACATCGGCGTCCGCGGCGTCCTCGACGAGCTGCCAGCCGTCCGCCTCCAAACGGCCTGCGAGCTCCTCCGAGTCCACCTCGTTACGGGCGCAGCCGAGAGTGACGAGTGCGACGGTACGGCGTTCAGGCATGGGCTCAAGACTACTTCGTCTGTCTGACACCCCACGTCGAAGGGGTTGGCCGATCTTGGCCAACCCCTTCACACCAGCTCCCCCAAGGGCCCCTCATCCGGCCTCGGGGTCGCCCTTCGTGTACGTGAGGCGCTCCACAGCGCCCTTCTGGAAGTTGTCCTCGATCTTCTTGCCGTTGACGTAGAGCTGAATCGCACCGGCGTCACCGAGGATCAGGTTGATCTTGGAACCGTCCTGGAAGGTCTTGGACTCGCCCTTCTTCAGCAGCCCGTCGAAGAGCATCCGGCCGTTGTGGTCCTTGGCGGAGATCCAGCTGCGCCCGCCCGCCGCACTGACCTGGACGGTCACCTTGTCCTGCGGGGCGGCCGCGATGGCACTGTCGGACGCCTCGGACGTGGGCGCGGCGGGCTTGTCCTTCTTCGGCGTGGGCGAGGCGGACTTGCTGGGGGTGGCGGTGGCGCCCTCGGCGACCTGCGACTTGGCGTCGTTCCCGCTGTCGCCGCCCTTGAACGCGGTGAACCCGACGAAGCCGATGACGGCGACGATCGCGGCGACCATGGCCGCGGTCCAGTTGGGCCCGCGGCGCTCGGGGCGGATACGTTCCGCCTCGAACAGGGGCGCGGCCGGGGTGGGCGCGGGCCGCCCGCCGTGCTCGGCGTCGTACTGCGCGATCAGCGGTGCTGGGTCGAGATGCACGGCCCTGGCCAGCGTACGGATGTGCCCGCGCGCGTACACGTCGCCGCCACAGGGGGCGAAGTCATCCCCCTCGATGGCGTGCACGATGGCGATACGGACACGCGTGGCACTGCTGACGTCGTCGACGGTGAGCCCGGCCGCGATGCGCGCCTGCTTCAGGGCGCGGCCCACGGAGGGACGGGCTTCCTCGGACACGTCTTGGAACGGACGCTCGTCTTCAGGGGAGTTGCCGATGGACACGGGGGCGCCTTTCGAGCGTTTGAGCCACCTGTGCTGGAGGTTCAGTCTAGGGGGGTGCGAAAGCGTGGAGCGACCGGGCGGTAGGACTTTGTACGCCATCGGAATGACCGGAAAATCCGATGGTGGGACAGACACGTACCCCAGGATGAGATCCGTACCTGTCCTTTCGCTCAACTTGACGTACGGCAAAGGGAAACGGTTGCCCGCAGCTCTCTAACGGGTGGATCACGGCCGTGCCGCCACCCGGCGTAAGCACGACACGCCGGGCGGTCCGCTGCCCTACCCTTCAGACTCCCCGCGGATCACCGCGAGCACTCCGTCCAGCTCGTCAGGTTTCACAAGAACGTCACGCGCCTTCGACCCCTCGCTGGGCCCGACGATGTTCCGGGACTCCATGAGGTCCATGAGCCGCCCGGCCTTGGCGAAGCCGACGCGCAATTTGCGCTGGAGCATGGACGTCGACCCGAACTGGGTGGAGACCACCAGCTCGGCCGCCTGGCACAGCAGGTCGAGGTCGTCGCCGATGTCCTCGTCGATCTCCTTCTTCTGCTTGGTGCCCACCGTGACGTCGTCCCGGAAGACGGGCGCCATCTGGTCCTTGCAGTGCTGGACGATCGCCGCGACCTCTTCCTCGGTCACGAACGCGCCCTGCATACGGGTCGGCTTGTTGGCCCCCATCGGCAGGAACAGCCCGTCGCCCTTGCCGATCAGCTTCTCGGCGCCGGGCTGGTCGAGGATGACCCGGGAGTCGGCGAGCGAGGAGGTGGCGAAGGCCAGCCGGGAGGGCACGTTGGCCTTGATCAGACCGGTGACCACGTCGACCGACGGGCGCTGGGTGGCCAGCACCAGGTGGATGCCGGCCGCGCGCGCGAGCTGCGTGATGCGCACGATCGCGTCCTCGACGTCGCGCGGGGCGACCATCATCAGGTCGGCCAGCTCGTCCACGATCACCAGCAGGTAGGGATAGGGCTGGAGTTCCCGCTCGCTGCCCTCCGGCAGCTTCACCTTCCCCTGGCGGATGGCCTCGTTGAAGTCGTCGATGTGCCGGTAGCCGAAGGCCGCCAGGTCGTCGTAGCGCAGGTCCATCTCGCGTACGACCCACTGGAGCGCCTCGGCGGCCCGCTTGGGGTTGGTGATGATCGGCGTGATCAGGTGCGGGATGCCCTCGTAGGCGGTCAGCTCGACGCGCTTGGGGTCGACCAGGACCATGCGGACCTCCTCGGGGGTCGCGCGCACCATCACGGACGTGATCAGGCAGTTGATGCACGACGACTTACCGGACCCGGTGGCTCCGGCGACGAGGATGTGCGGCATCTTCGCGAGGTTGGCCGTCACGTACCCGCCCTCGACGTCCTTGCCGAGCGCCACCAGCATGGGATGGTCGTCCTCGGACGCGTCCGCGAGGCGCAGTACGTCGCCGAGGTTGACCATCTCCCGGTCGGTGTTCGGGATCTCGATGCCGACCGCGGACTTGCCGGGGATCGGGCTGATGATCCGCACGTCGGGGCTGGCGACGGCGTACGCGATGTTCTTGGTCAGCGCGGTGATCCGCTCGACCTTCACGGCGGGGCCGAGCTGGACCTCGTAGCGGGTGACGGTCGGTCCGCGGGTGAAGCCCGTGACGTCGGCGTCCACCTTGAACTCGCTGAAGACGTTGCGCAGGGAATCGACGATCGCGTCGTTGGCCGCGCTGCGCGCCTTGCCGGGGCCGCCGCGGGTGAGGAGGTCCAGCGACGGCAGCGCATAGGTGATGTCCCCGGACAGCTGGAGCTGCTCCGCGCGCGCGGGCAGGTCGCGGGCCGCCTCCGGAGCCGCCTTCGTGAGGTCGGGGACGCTCGCGACCTTCAGCTTCTCCTGCTGGGGACGGGCGGCCGGTGCCGGAACCGGCGACGGTGCGGGGACGGGCGTGGTCTCCTCGCGGTCGCCCACGCTCACGCCCTGGGTGAGGTCGGCGACGAGCGGGGAAGGCGGCATGCCGTGCAGGACCGCGCCGTCGAGCGCGGCCGCGGCAGCCGCTGCGACGTCCACGGCGTCCATCTGCCGCTGCAGATCCGGCTGCGGCACCGCGGAGCGCCTGGGGCGGCCGCGGCGCTGCGAGAGAGCCTCCTCCTCGGCGCCCTCGGGGTCGTACGCCTGGGAGGCGCCACGGCGCTTGCGGGGGCGCGGGGGCAGCGCCTCGCGCCACTGCTCGTCGTAACGCTCGTCGTCCTCGATGCGTTCCTCCGCCTCCTGGTCGTGCACGACACCCAGGCGTACGCCGAGCGCGCGCAGCCGCTGCGGGATGGCGTTGACCGGGGTGGCGGTCACCACGAGCAGGCCGAAGATCGTCAGCAGCACCAGCATCGGTACGGCGAGCACCTCGGTCATCGCGTACGTCAGCGGGGTGGCCGCCGCCCAGCCGATGAGGCCGCCGGCGTCCCTTATGGCCTGCATGCCGCCACTGCGGGCGGGCGAGCCGCAGGCGATGTGGACCTGGCCGAGCACGCCGATGACGAGCGCGGACAGGCCGATCACGATCCGGCCGTTGGCATCCGGCTTCTCCGGGTGCCGGATGAACCGTACGGCGATCACCGCGAGCAGTATCGGCACCAGCAGGTCGAGCCGGCCGAAGGCGCCGGTGACCAGGATCTCCACCAGGTCACCGACGGGGCCGCGCAGGTCGGCCCAGGTACCGGCGGCGACGATCAGCGCGATGCCGAACAGCAGCAGCGCGACGCCGTCCTTGCGGTGGGCCGGGTCGAGGTTCTTGGCGCCCTGCCCTATGCCCCGGAAGACGGCGCCGACCGCGTGCGCGAGACCGAGCCAGAGGGCGCGCACCAGCCGGTACACGCCCCCGGTGGGGTTGGGTGCCGGCTTGGGCGGCGCGGCCTTCTTCGCCGGGGCCTTCCTGGCGGCCGCCTTCTTGGCCGGAGCCTTCTTCGCGGCCGCCTTTCCCGCCGGAGCCTTCGCGGGAGCGGCCGCCTTCTTCGCGGGCTGCTTCTTGGCTGCGGAGGGACGTGAGGCCATGGATGTGAGGTTACCGGGGGAGACGACAGCGGACACGTGTGCCCACCGCTTCACCCGTTCGTGTCGCCCGCACCCGGGCGGGGAACTGACGCACGCTCATGGACAACTGTGGCCCCCGCAGGCGTCAGTTCTGCGTCGGCACCGCAGCGCCGGCGCTGCCCGCACCAGGCTCCAGGGCGTCGAGCGCACGGCGCAACCCGGTGAGTTTGCGCTCGAGATGGGCGGCCGTGGCCACCGCGGCCGCGTCCGCGGACTCGTCGTCCAGCTGCTTGGACAGCGCCTCCGCCTGCTCCTCCACGGCCGCGAGGCGCGCGGACAGCTCGGCGAGCAGCCCGGCGGACTCCTTGCCGCCCACCGCGCCCTTGCCGCCGCCCTCCAACTGGAGCCGCAACAGCGCCGCCTGCTCCCGCAGCTGGCAGTTCTTCATGTACAGCTCGACGAACACCGAGACCTTGGCGCGCAGCACCCACGGGTCGAACGGCTTGGAGATGTAGTCCACCGCGCCCGCGGCATACCCCCGGAAGGTGTGGTGGGGGCCGTGGTTGATCGCGGTGAGGAAGATGATCGGGATGTCCCGGGTCCGCTCGCGCCGCTTGATGTGCGCGGCGGTCTCGAAACCGTCCATGCCCGGCATCTGGACATCCAGCAGAATGACCGCGAAATCGTCCGTGAGCAGTGCTTTGAGCGCTTCCTCCCCGGACGATGCCCGCACCAGCGTCTGATCGAGCGCAGAGAGGATGGCCTCCAGCGCCAGCAGATTCTCCGGCCGGTCATCGACCAGGAGGATCTTGGCCTTCTGCACCATGGCCCGCCCTCCTCGCCCCGGCGGTACACCGGGCGCCGCCCCAGGGGACGACTCCCTTTCGCCGCCCGTCCTTGTGCCGGTCATCGTAGCCGCACCCCGCCTGTCACCACACCCTGTCACCGCGATGTCACTGTGCACGTAACAGAAACGCCGCAGGAGACCGGAAGGTTCCCGGAATCCGGGATTCCCACACGCCCCCGGCCCCCTCGGTACAACAACTCCACGCGTGCACCCGGGGTTCCCGCGGCGTTCACATCGCCTCCGGCCACCTCGTCACTCCTCGCGCATCCACTGCCGCATGACCGCCAGCAGGTGGTCGGGGTCGACCGGCTTCGTCACGTAGTCGGAGGCGCCCGACTCGATCGCCTTCTCCCGGTCGCCCTTCATCGCCTTCGCGGTCAGGGCGATGATCGGCAGCCCGGCGAACTGCGGCATCCGGCGGATCGCCGTGGTCGTCGCGTACCCGTCCATCTCGGGCATCATGATGTCCATCAGCACGACCGCCACGTCGTCGTGCTGCTCCAGCACCTCGATGCCCTCGCGGCCGTTCTCGGCGTACAGCACCGACAGCCCGTGCTGTTCCAGGACGCTGGTGAGCGCGAACACGTTGCGGATGTCGTCGTCGACGATCAGCACCTTCTCGCCGCCGAACCGCACCACGCGGGCCTGCTGCGGGCTGCTCTCCTGCTCGGCGAGGGTCGTCCACTGCTCGGGCGGCGGCAGGCTCCGGCGGCGGCGCCTGAAGAGCGCGGCCGGGCCGTTCTGCGTCTCCTGGTACGACTTGACCTCGGCCGGCGTCTCGATCTCCACGGCGGACAGTTCCGAGGACAGCTGGGCCTCGGAGGCGACCAGCTCGACGGCCTCCAGCGCCGGCACGGACTGCTGATAGCCCTGCGGCGGGAGTTCGCTCGGGTGCAGCGGCAGGTACAGCGTGAACGTCGAGCCGCGCCCCGGTTCGCTCTGCGCGTGGATCTCACCGCCGAGCAGCTGCGCGATCTCCCGCGAGATCGACAGGCCGAGGCCGGTGCCGCCGTACTTGCGGCTGGTCGTACCGTCCGCCTGCTTGAACGCCTCGAAGATCACCCGCATCTTGCCGGCCGCGATACCGATGCCGGTGTCGGTCACCGAGAACGCGATCAGGTCGGCATGCGGGTCCGTGAGCGAGCCGGCCTCCAGCAACTGCTCCCGGATCTTCTGCGGAACGTCCGCACCGGCGGGCCGGATCACCAGCTCCACGGACCCCGAGTCGGTGAACTTCACCGCGTTGGACAGCAGGTTCCGCAGCACCTGGAGCAGCCGCTGCTCGTCGGTGTGCAGGGTCGCCGGCAGCTCCGGGGAGACCCGCACGGACAGATCCAGGCCCTTCTCCGCGGTCAGCGGCCGGAAGGTCGCCTCCACGTAGTCCACGAGCTGGACGAGCGCGATACGCGTCGGGGAGACGTCCATCTTGCCCGCCTCGACCTTCGACAGGTCGAGGATGTCGTTGATCAGCTGGAGCAGGTCGGAGCCGGCGCCGTGGATGGTCTCGGCGAACTCGACCTGCTTCGGGGAGAGGTTGCCCTCGGCGTTGTCGGCGAGCAGCTTGGCCAGGATCAGCAGGGAGTTGAGCGGCGTACGCAGCTCGTGCGACATGTTGGCGAGGAACTCGCTCTTGTAGCGCATCGACACCGCGAGCTGCTCGGCGCGCTCCTCCAGGACCTGCCGGGCCTCCTCGATCTCGGTGTTCTTCACCTCGATGTCGCGGTTCTGCCGGGCCAGCAGCTCGGCCTTCTCCTCCAGTTCGGCGTTGGAGGCCTGCAGCGCCTTCTGCCGGTTCTCCAACTCGGCCGACCGCTCCCGCAGTTGCTCGGTCAGCTCCTGCGACTGCTTCAACAGCTGTTCGGTCTTGGTGTTGACCGAGATGGTGTTGACGCTGGTCGCGATCATCTCGGCGATCTGGTTGAGGAAGTCCTTCTGGATCTGCGTGAACGGCGTGAAGGACGCCAGCTCGATCACCCCGAGCACCGTGCCCTCGAAGAGCACCGGCAGCACGATCACCTGCGCGGGCGGGGCCTCGCCGAGCCCGGAGGAGATCTTCAGATAGCCGCTCGGCGCGTTCTCCACCAGGATCGTGCGCCTCTCCTGGGCGGCCGTGCCGATCAGCGCCTCACCGGGCCGGAACGACGTCGGCATGGAGCCCATCGAGTAGCCGTACGAGCCGAGCATGCGCAGCTCGTACTGGTCCTCGGTGGTGCCGCTGAGGTCCTGGCCCTCCATGAGGGGCATCGCCACGAAGAACGCGCCGTGCTGCGCGGAGACCACCGGCGTCAGCTCGCTCATGATCAGCGAGGCGACGTCCTCCAGGTCCCGGCGGCCCTGCATCAGCGCGGAGATGCGGGCGAGGTTGCCCTTGAGCCAGTCCTGCTCCTTGTTGGCGATCGTGGTGTCGCGCAGGTTGGCGATCATCTTGTTGATGTAGTCCTGCAGTTCCTGGATCTCGCCGGACGCGTCGACGTCGATCTTCAGGTTCAGGTCGCCGCGGGTCACCGCGGTCGCCACGCGCGCGATGGCGCGCACCTGCCGGGTCAGGTTCCCGGCCATCTCGTTCACCGACTCGGTCAGGTCCCGCCAGGTGCCGTCGACGTCACGCACGCGTGCCTGGCCGCCGAGCTGTCCCTCGGTGCCCACCTCGCGGGCGACCCGGGTGACCTCCTCGGCGAAACTGGACAGCTGGTCAACCATCGTGTTGATCGTCGTCTTCAGCTCAAGGATCTCACCGCGGGCGTCAATGTCGATCTTCTTCGTCAAGTCACCCTTGGCGATGGCCGTGGTGACCATGGCGATGTTGCGCACCTGGCCGGTCAGGTTGGACGCCATCTGGTTCACGGACTCGGTGAGGTCCTTCCAGGTGCCGGCCACACCGGGCACGTGTGCCTGGCCGCCCAGGATGCCGTCCGTGCCCACCTCACGGGCCACCTTGGTGACCTGGTCGGCGAACGAACTCAGCGTCTTCACCATGGTGTTGATGGTGTCGGCGAGCTGCGCGACCTCGCCGCGCGCCTCGATGGTCACCTGCCGCGTCAGGTCGCCGTTGGCGACCGCCGCCGCCACCTGGGAGATGTTCCGCACCTGCATGGTCAGGTTGTTGGCCATCAGGTTGACGTTGTTGCTCAGGTCCTTCCAGATGCCCGTGACACCCGGCACGTGCGCCTGGCCGCCCAGGATGCCCTCGGTGCCCACCTCACGGGCCACCCGGAGCACCTGCTCGGCGAAGCTGGACAGCTGATCAACCATGGTGTTGACCGTCGTGACGAGCTCAAGGATCTCGCCCTTCGCGTCAACGGTGATCTTCTTGGACAGGTCACCCTTGGCGACCGCGGTCGTGACCTCGGCGATGTTGCGGACCTGGATGGTCAGGTTGTTCGCCATGAAGTTCACGGACTGCGTGAGGTCCTTCCAGGTGCCGGAGACGCCCTGGACCTCGGCCTGGCCGCCCAGGATGCCCTCCGTGCCCACCTCACGGGCCACCCGCGTGACCTCCTGGGCGAAGGACGACAGCTGGTCGACCATCGTGTTCAGGGTGTTCTTCAGCTCCAGGATCTCCCCGCGCGCGTCCACGGTGATCTTCTGGGAGAGGTCGCCGCGGGCCACGGCGGTGGCCACCTGGGCGATATTGCGCACCTGTGCGGTGAGGTTGCCGGCCATGCCGTTCACGGAGTCGGTGAGGTCCCGCCACACACCGGCGACGCCCGGTACCTGCGCCTGACCGCCCAGGCGGCCCTCCGTACCCACGTCCCGGGCGACCCGGGTCACCTGGTCGGCGAAGGCGGAGAGCTGGTCGACCATCGTGTTGATGGTGTTCTTCAGCTCCAGGATCTCCCCGCGCGCGTCGACGTCGATCTTCTGCGACAGGTCACCGCGCGCCACGGCCGTCGTCACCTGGGCGATCTGCCGCACCTGGGACGTGAGGTTGCCGGCCATGAAGTTGACGGAGTCCGTCAGCTCCTTCCACGTACCCGACACTCCGTCCACGCGGGCCTGGCCGCCCAGGCGGCCCTCCGTGCCCACGTCCCGGGCCATCCGCGTGACCTGGTCGGCGAAGCTCGACAGCTGGTCCACCATCGTGTTCACGGTGTTCTTCAGCTGGAGCATCTCGCCGGAGACGTCGACGGTGACCTTCTGGGAGAGGTCGCCGTTGGCCACCGCCGTGGTCACCTGGGCGATGTTGCGCACCTGACCGGTCAGGTTGCGGAATGCAGTGTTGACGGAGTCCGTCAAGTCCTTCCAGGTACCGGCCGCTCCCGGCACCTGCGCCTGGCCGCCCAGCTCGCCCTCGACGCCGATCTCCCGCGCGACCCGGGTCACCTCGGCACCGAACGCCGACAGCTGGTCCACCATGCCGTTGACGGTGTTCTTCAGTTCCAGCATCTCGCCGGCCACGTCCACGGTGACCTTCTGCGACAGGTCACCACTGGCCACGGCGGTCGTCACCGCGGCGATGTCCCGCACCTGCGTGGTCAGATTCCGGAACACCGTGTTGACGGAGTCCGTGAGGTCCTTCCAGGTTCCGGCCACGCCCGGCACCGTCGCCTGACCACCCAGCCGCCCCTCGGCACCCACCTCGTTGGCCACGCGCGTGACCTCGTCCGCGAAGATCCGCAGCGTCTCGGTCATCTGGTTGATCGTGTCGGCCAGCTGCGCCACCTCGCCACGCGCCGGAACCGTCACCTTCTGCGACAGATCACCGTTGGCCACGGCCGTGGTGACCTGGGCGATCCCCCGCACCTGGGCCGTCAGGTTGCCGGCCATCAGGTTCACCGAGTCGGTGAGTTCCTTCCAGGTGCCGTCGACACCCGGAACATGCGCCTGGCCGCCGAGAATGCCGTCGGTGCCGACCTCGCGCGCGACCCGCGTCACCTCCGAGGAGAACGCCGAGAGCTGGTCGACCATCGTGTTGACGGTGTTCTTCAGCTCCAGCATCTCGCCGGCGACGTGAACGGTGACCTTCCGTGACAGGTCACCCTTGGCGACGGCGGTCGTCACCAGCGCGATGTCCCGCACCTGGGCCGTCAGCCGGGAAGCCATCGTGTTGACGGAGTCCGTGAGGTCCTTCCACGAACCCGAGAGCCCCCGCACCCGGGCCTGTCCTCCCAGCTTGCCCTCGGTGCCGACCTCGCTGGCCACGCGCGTGACCTCGTCGGTGAACGTCGACAGCTGGTCGACCAGATTGTTGACGGTCCGGCCGACCTTCAGGAACTCACCCCGCAGCGGGTGCCCGGTGCCGTCCGGCGCCTGCGTACGCAGATCCATGCGCGGCGACAGATCACCCTCGGCCACCGCCGTCAGCACCCGGCTGACCTCGGACACGGGCCATACGAGATCGTCGACCAGCGCGTTGGAGTTGTCGATCGCAGCCGCCCAGGAGCCCTCGCAGGCGCCCGTCTCCAGCCGTTCCGTGAGCTTTCCCTCACGCCCCACCATGCGCCGCACCCGCGACAGCTCACCCGTCAGATGCAGATTGCGGTCGGCCACCTCATTGAAAACCGCCGCAATCTCGGACATCACGCCGTCCCCGGACACCGTGAGCCGTTTACGGAAGTTACCGTCGCGCATCGACACGAGGGCCGCCAGCAGCCGGTTCAGGGCAGCCGTGTCCACGGCGGTGGTCCCCCCGTTCCTGCCCAGGGACGGTCCGCCCTTCGCGCGCGCCTTCGTGCCCCGCGTCGCTGCGCCAGACTCCACTGTGTCCCTCCCGAAGGGGTAGACCGCTACTGCTGTGCTCGGCCGCGGCGCCCCGACGGCCGGTCCCCCGGCCTGCCGGTTACTTCCGCGTACTCATTACTGCTCGGTATTTCTGCCAGACCGGATCCGGCCACACCAGAGGCTGCTGCCCGCCGTACACGGAACGCACGCAATCTGGTCCGACCTTCATCAGAAGCTTGCCCAGTGTTTCACCCCGGCCGAACCCGGCCATAACAGTTCGGCAGCTTCGCACATCGTCCGCACACCCTGGGGGCGTAATCACCGGCGACCGGCATCCGCTCGGACGGCGAAGGTAAGTAACCTTGCATCCGGCTGTCCAGCCGCACCGGCTCCGACCGGCCTGGGCGGTGGCACGAGAACGAGCGGGCATCGGAGGGGCGGCCGCAGACCATGACCACCGGACTGATCCCTGGGGGACATCCCCCGGAGCCACGGCCGACGGACGAGCGGATGCCGCAGCAGCGGCGCGAGCCGGCCGGCCATGCAGCCCTGCACGTCGACAACCGGCCGAGGAGTTCTGTGATCACCGCGCGCGCGGCCGCCAGCTTCGAGCCCGTCGGGCGGTCGGTGGCGACCGCCCGCTCCTTCGTCCGCGACACCCTCCAGGGCTGGGGCTTCGCCGACATCGTCGACGATGCCGTCGTCCTCACCAGCGAACTGGTGACCAACGCGGTGGTGCACGCGGGCACGCACGCGGACGTCCTGTGCCTGCGCAGCGAGGACGGCGTGCGCATCGAGGTCGCGGACCGCTACCCGGAGCGCGAGGTCCCCCTCCAGAGTTCCCCCGCCGCCATGGGCAGCCCCGACCGCGAGGGCGGCCGCGGCCTCCAGCTGTGCGCGGCCCTGGCTGCCCGCTGGGGCGTGGACTACACGCCCACGCACAAGAACGTCTGGTTCCACCTCGACCTGCCCGAGCGTCCGGTCGGCACCCGCGCCGCCGGCCCAGCCCTCCCCGCCGACCTGCTCCCGCTGGCCGACGGCCGGGTCCGCGTCGCGGTCCTCCAGATCGACCGAAAAGGCTCCATCAGCGCCTGGAACGAGGACGCGGAGGAACTCTTCGGCTACCCGGCGAACGATGTCATCGGCAAGCCCCTCACCGACCTCGCGGCCTGGCCGCACACCCCGGGCACGGGCACGGGCATCGCCGAGGCCCTCCAGCTCTCCCGCTGGGAGGGCAGCTACGGCATCCGCGGCGCCGACGGCCGGGTGGCCCCGGTGTACGCCTCCCACCTCAGGGTCCGCGACACCGGCGGCGAGCCCTCCACCGTCTGCCTCCTGGTCCGGGACCACGAACGCGCCGTCCTGCAGACACCGTCGCGCGTCCCGTCCACGGACCCGTCGCCGGCCTCCGACGGCCAGAGCACCGACCCCTTCGAGGTGTTCATCGGCTCCCCCGCCCCGGACGACCTCGACGGCCTGCTGCAGCGCACGGTGGAGCGGGCCCGCGACATGCTCGACGGCGACTCGGCGTTCCTGCTCCTCGCGACCGACGACGAGACGGAGCTGGAGGTCCGCGCCTCCACCGGCCTGCCCTCCGCCCGCCAGCGGTTCGCCCGCGTCCCCGTCGAGGCGGGCCCCGGACGCTACGGCTCCGCGCGCATGCCCGCCGTCCACGACGACCTCACCGCCGTGCCCGGCGCCGTACCACTGCTGTCCGGCACCGGCATGCGCTCGGTGGTCACGGTCCCGCTGAAGGTCGAGGGCCGCCTCACGGGCTCCCTCGGCGTCGCGGCGGAGGCACCGGGCCGGTACTCCAACGAGGAGGCACTGCGCCTGCAGTTCGCCGCCGACCGCATCGCCCTGGCCGTCGAATCGGCCCGCCTGGGCGAGCTGGAGCGGCTGCGCCGCGGCTCCCTGAGCTTCCTCGTCGAGGCCTCCGACCTGCTGGCCGGCACCCTGGACCGGGACCAGACCCTGGCCCTGATGGCCCAGATGACCGTCCCGACCCTGGCGACCTGGTGCGCGGTCTACACGATCGCCGACCAGGCCTCGGAGCCGTACTTGTCGTACGTCCTGCACGAGGACGAGGAACTCATCGACGGCATCAAGTCGTTGTTGTCGAAGATCCCTCCGCCCGACCCGGTACCGACGCCCGGCGCCCGCGTCTGGACCGCCCCCGCCGAGGTCGCCCACCAAGCGGCCCTGCGCACCTCGATGCGCACCCTCGGCCTGGCCGGCGGCCCCACCCACCACGTCTCCTCGGGCATCGGCCCGACCCTCGCGACGGCCTCCGCGGTCGGCGGCGAGACGGTCGTCCTGCCGCTCGTCGCGCGCAACCGCGTCATCGGCATGCTGACCCTCGGCAAGCCCACCGACGAGCACTTCCGGCAGGAGATCCTCGAACTGGCCGAGGACCTGAGCCGCCGGGCCGCCCTCGCCCTGGACAACGCCCGCCTGTACTCGGAGCGCACGGCCATCAGCCAGTCCCTCCAGCGCAGCCTGCTCCCGCCCGGCCTGCCCCACATCGACGGCGTCGAGGTCGAGGTCATCTACCGCGCGGCCGGCGAGGGCAACGAGGTCGGCGGCGACTTCTACGACCTCTTCCCCATCGGCAACGGCGCTTACGGCTTCGCCATCGGCGACGTCTGCGGTACGGGCCCCAACGCGGCGGCGGTCACCGGCCTGGCCCGGCACGCGCTGCGCCTGCTGGCCCGCGAGGGCCTCTCCGGCCCGGCGGTCCTCGAGCGCCTGAACTCCGCGATCCTCGACGAGGGCGACCGCAGCCGCTTCCTGACGCTGCTGTACGGCGAGCTACGGACGCAGGCGGACGGCAGCGCCGAGCTGAAGGTGGTCTGCGCCGGCCACCCGCTCCCGCTGCGCCTGCGCCAGGACGGCACGGTGGTGGCGTCGGCCGAACCCCAGCCGCTGCTCGGTGTCATCGAGGACCTGGAGCTGTACGAGGAGACGGTCACCCTCGACCCCGGTGACGTCCTTCTGTGCGTCACGGACGGCGTCACCGAACGCCGCGAGGGCACCCGCATGCTGGGCGACGACGGCCTCGCCGACGTCCTCACCACCTGCACGGGCCTCACGGCGGGCGCGGTGGCGGCACGCATCAT
This sequence comes from Streptomyces cellostaticus, assembly GCF_001513965.1. Classification (GTDB taxonomy): domain Bacteria; phylum Actinomycetota; class Actinomycetes; order Streptomycetales; family Streptomycetaceae; genus Streptomyces; species Streptomyces cellostaticus. The sequence continues at coordinate 67,064 of NZ_KQ948047.1, forward strand.
GCGCGCGGTGGAACGCTTCGCGTCCGACGCCCCGTCCGACGACATGGCGATTTTGGCGATGCGGGTCCCGGGGCTTCAGAAGGACTGAGGCCCCCGGGCCCGCCCGGGCACCCCGGCATACGAAGAAGGCCTCGCCCGGTAGGGCGAGGCCTTCTTTCTGGAGCCCCCAAACGGAATCGAACCGTTGACCTTCTCCTTACCATGGAGACGCTCTGCCGACTGAGCTATAGGGGCCTTGTTGCTTTCGAGGTTTCCCTCGCGGCAACAAGAAAAGAGTACCCCGAACACGCCCGAGTTCCCAAATTCGTTCGGTGCCCATTCAGAAGGCGGGCTGGAGCAGTCCGCCAAGGGCGTTGCAGGCAGAGACAATCCGCTGCATCTCACGCTTCGTCAGCGAGGCCTCAACGGGCAGCGCGAGGGTCTCGTCCGCGGCCCGCTCGGTCTCCGGCAGGGATACACAGCGCCGGAATTCGGGCAGCCGGTGCACGGGCGTCTTCACCGGAACCCGGCACTCAACTGCCTTGGCCCGCAGGGCCCGGGCGAAGGCATCGCGGTCCGGCCTGCCGTTGCCCGGCACCCGCACCACGTACTGCTGGTAGGTGTGTCCGTCACCGCCGTCGGGCGTCCGTACGCCCTTGAGCTTGGCGTCGAGATAGGCGGCCCGCTCCCTGCGCTGCGCCATCTCGTCGTACGGCGCCTCGGACTCGCCCTGCTCCAGCACGAACAGCCCATGCCGCTGTCCGAGTTCGTGCAACCGCGCGATGTCGGCGCGCCGTCCGAAGCGGTGGACGACAACGACGGCCGCGGTACGGGAGTTTACGGCCGCCTCCACGGCGGACACGTCGAGGCAGTAGGTGACCGGATCTATGTCGGCGAACACCGGGAGTGCACCCGCCTGGGCCACGGCCTCGGCGACCTCGACGTTCCCGAAGGCCGGTACGACGACCTCGTCACCGACTCCGACGCCGGCGGCCCTGAGCATTGCAGCAGTACCCATGTGCTGGATGCTGGGGGCGCAACGTGAACGACACGTTAAGCAAAACAAAAAAAGATCGGACCCCGAACCGAAGTTCAGGATCCGACCTTTTCAAAATTT
>NZ_KQ948048.1 GCF_001513965.1 Streptomyces cellostaticus
ATTCCCCCTTGCCATGTAGGTGAGAAGTCGGCTTTCCTTCCGCACAGCGCCTTGACAGCACAAGGGGCGTCGAATGAGCATCGAAGCGCTTCGAAAACGTCTCGTCGTTCCATCGCAAGGGGAACCGCCCGTGACCGTTCACTCGCCGACCACGCCGCCTTTCCGCGATCCGCATCTGCCCTTCGCGAAGCGCATCGACGACCTGCTGGCGCGGCTCACCCTGGACGAGAAGGTCTCCTTCCTCCACCAGTACGCGCCCGCCGTGGAGCGCCTCGGCATCGCCGCGTTCCGCACCGGCCAGGAGGCACTGCACGGCGTGGCCTGGATGGGCCCGGCGACGGTCTTCCCGCAGGCTGTCGGCCTCGGCGCGACCTGGAACCCGGACCTCGTACGGCGCATCGGCGAGGCGGTGTCCAAGGAGGCCCGGGCCATGCGCGCCCGCGACGACCGGGTCGGCCTGAACGTCTGGTCTCCCACGGTCAACCTCCTGCGCCACCCCCTGTGGGGCCGCAACGAGGAGGGCTACTCGGAGGACCCGAAGCTGACCTCGGCCATCGCCACGGCATACACGCAGGGCCTGCGGGGCGACCACCCGACCTACTGGCGCACGGCCCCCGTCCTCAAGCACTGGCTGGCGCACAACAACGAGACGGACCGCGCGACGTCGTCCGCCTCCGTCCGCCCGCGCGTGCTGCACGAGTACGACCTGCGTGCCTTCAAGAAGACGGTCGAGGCGGGCGCGGTGGCCGGCGTGATGCCTGCCTACAACCTGGTCAACGGCCGCCCCAACCACCTCTCCCCGTACCTGCGCACCCACCTGCGCGCCTGGACCGACCAGGACCTGCTGGTCTGCTCGGACGCGGGCGCGCCGACCAACCTGGTCGACGCCGAGCACTACTTCGACACCCACGAGGAGGCGACCGCGGCCGCGCTGCTGGCCGGCGTGGACAGCTTCACCGACCACGGCACGGACGCCGCACAGATCACGGCACGGGTCAAAGGCGCCCTGGAACAGGACCTGTTGGCGGAGGCGGACATCGACACGGCGGTCCGCCGCCACCTGTCGGTCCGCTTCCGCCTCGGCGAGTTCGACCCGCACTACGACCCCCACCGGGGCACCGGCGAGTTCGACACCCCGGCTCACCGCGCCCTCGCCCAGGAGGCCGCCGAACAGGCCGTGGTCCTCCTGAAGAACGACGACGACCTGCTGCCCCTCGCGCCGGACACCCGGCTCGCCGTGGTCGGCCTGCTCGCCGACGAGTGCAAACTCGACTGGTACAGCGGCAGCCTCCTGCACCGCTCCACTCCTCTGGAGGGCCTGTACGACCGCTTCGGCGCGGAGCGGGTCGACTTCGCGGAGGGCGTGGACCGGATCCGCCTGCGGACACCCTCCGGCGCCTTCCTCCACGTACCGCCCACGGACGCCCCCGACGAGGCACGCGGCACGGAGGCCGCCCTCGATCCGGCCCTCCTGTCCGGCCGCACCGACCTGCCCCCTCTCACCACGGATCCGACGGGCACCGAGTTCGCACTGGCCGACTGGGGCGAGGGGATCCTGACCCTGCGCTCCCCCGACGGCCGCTACCTCTCCGTCGCCGAGGACGGCTACGTCCGCGCCTCCGCGGACCAGCCCGGCGGCTGGGTCGCCCAGGAGACGTTCCGCCTGGAAACCCACCAGAACGGTCACCTCCTCAAGCACCTCGGCACGGGTCGCCACATCTGCGTCGCCGCCGACGGCGTGAAGGTTGCCGAAGCCGGCGATTTCTTCGAGGTGATCACCATGGAGCGCGGCGAGGAGGCGGTGGCCCGGGCGGCCGCCGAGGCGGACGTGGTCCTGGTGGTGGCGGGCAACGACCCGCACATCAACGGCCGCGAGACCGAGGACCGTACGACCCTGTCCCTCCCCGCCCACCAGCAGCGGTTGCTGCGCGCCGCACGAGCGGCCAACGCGCGCACGGCACTGATCCTGGTCTCGGCGTATCCCTACGCGGTGGACGTGTCCCGGCTACCGGCCGTCCTGTGGACCGCGCACGGCGGCCAGGCGGCGGGATCGGCCCTGGCCCGGGTACTGGCCGGTGACGTCTCCCCGGCGGGCCGCCTCCCGCAGACCTGGTACGAGTCGGACGCCGACCTGCCCGAGCTGCTCGACTACGACGTGATCGGCGCCCGCCAGACGTACTTGTACTTCGAGGGCACCCCCCTCTTCCCCTTCGGCCACGGCCTGTCGTACGCGTCCTTCTCCTACGCCGACGTATCGGCCCGGGCGGCGGACACCGCGGTGCACGTGTCATGCACGATCACCAACACGGGCGACCGGCCGGCCGCCGAGGTCGCCCAGCTCTACACCCGGGCGGCGGACCCTTCCGTGACCCGGCCGCGCCGCGAGCTGCTCGACCACCGCCGAGTGACACTGAGCCCCGGCGAACGAGCGGAGCTGGCCTTCGAAGTCCCGCTGCCGGCTTTCGGGTTCTGGGATGTGCGACAGGGGCGGTGGCGCCTGGAGAACGGCCCGTACGACCTCCTCCTCGGCGCATCGAGCGAGGACATCCGCCTCCACACGACCCTGATCCTCGACGGCGAGCCCCCGGCGCCCCGCGCGGTGACCCGACGCGGCCTGGAGGCGGCGGACTTCGACGAGCAGTCCGGCATCGCGATCGTCGACCGCACGAAGACGGCGGGCGACGCGGTGACCCCGACGGAGGGCGGATCGGCCGAACTGGTCTACCGATCCTGCGACTTCGGGAACGGCGTGTCCGAGGTGACAGCTCAACTGGCCGGCGAGGGAGTCCTGGAACTGTCCCTGGACGGCGGCCCGGCACTGGCCGAGCTGACGCTGCACACCCCCACGGCAGACGCCTACGCCTACACCACCTTGGCCGCCGACCTGGCCACCAAGGGCCTCCACGACGTCCACCTCAGACTGCGCGGCCCCTTGCGGCTCGCGCACGTCGGCTTCTCCGGTTGAGGGTCCGGAGAAACCGACGCAGGGAAGGGGCCCGGCACCGGAAGGCAGCGGTGCCGGGCCCCTTCGGAGGGGAGGCTGGCCTGCGCCAAGGCTCACGATATATGGAAATGGTTCCCATTACCAGTGGGGCGCGCCGGGGACGCGGCTGCCCTTGGCGTACATGGGGACCTCGCAGCCGGGGCCACTCTTCACTGAGCCCTCGGGCAGTTGCTCCCAGTCGGCCCAGAGGCGCTTGCCCCACACTCAGCGAGCGCGAAAGCTATTGAGCGTCTTCCCTGCGCCGCTGGCCGACTTCAGGTACTCGTTCTCCGCTGCCAACTCCGCTACCTGTACCACCAGTCCGGCAGCCAGAGACTGGAGTGCCTTGTACTGGACTGTCTTGTAGTTCCAGGCGAAGACCCCGGTGGCGAAGGTGAGAAGGCCCACGCCCACGCCGATCCCAGCCGCGACCCTGCCCTTGCCGGACTTGCCTTCGGTTGGCCCGGCCGGGTCGTGGCCCGTCTGGATCGAATGCTGTCGAAGATCATCGAGATCCTCGCTCCCATAGGAGCACGACCCGCATCGGTAATCAGTCACCGTCAATCCTCTCCCTCAGGAAGACCAAACTGCCACAGATCGCGCGCTTCCGGCGGCCACTTGGTCAGCTCCGTCCGGTTGCGCTGGACGGCACGTCTGGTGGCGCCGGGCTGATCAGCCGGATGGGCCGCCGGAAGTCTGCCCGGTACCGGAGCTCTTCCGCTGACATCCGAGTTCATGGCCTATCTGTGGACCGGGACCGGCCGACTCCACCCTGAGCGGGCCCTCACCAGCGAGTTCGGCAGATCGCAAAGGGCCTCCAGAGCCGTTTCAACGACAAGCCCGACGCGACAATGCAGGCACAACTGCTCGACCGAACCCGTGCCTCTCACTCCGGACAGCCGTACGCGGCAGCCCACCAGACCCCTGGTCGAAGCCCTGCAACACGAGGGCGCCAAAGATCAGCAGGGTTCCCGCCCCTCGTGCCAGCAGGGCACATCCCCGCTCGTCGGCGCCTTCTCCAACCCGGCAGGATGAGACAGGCGCCGGATCGCTACCCCTCCCCCGAAGGAATCCGCACCGCCAGTTCCGCTGCGAAGTGCCGGGCCCGCGCGCCCCAGTCGTGGTCGGTCGTGCCGAAGTGCTGGAGGACGTCCAGCAGTTCGTGTGCCTCCGGCAGGGTGAAGAGTGGCAGACGCGGCTCGCACAGCTCCGGCACTCCGTGTGCGGGATCCAGAAGTTCGCCCATGTCGAGGGCAACGGATATCGGCGGCGCAGGTTACGGGCACTGCGACCAGGGGCCGCCCTGAAGCCATGGCTTCGGCGGACGGACAAGAGCGGACGGCCCGGGTGTGGAACCCGGGCCGTCGTAGGGGTCGTGGCAGCAACCCCGTTGCAGCAGCGCCGCGTCAGCTGTGGTGGCCGGCCGCTGCGAGGGCGGGGACGAAGCGGGTGGCGTCCACGGTGCCTACGCCGGTGGCCATGTCGTAGCCGTTGACGGCCTTGTAGCCGGTGACGTCCTTGTAGCTGTTGTTCGTGCCGTCGTTGACGTCGACGATGCCGGTGCGCCCGGTGTGGCGGGAGGACAGCTCGTACAGCGCCTTGTTGATGTTGCCCAGGCGGTGGCCGGCCGCCTGGTCGGCGAGGGCGACGATGCCCGAGAAGAGCGGGCTGGCCTCGCTGGTGCCGCCGGAGACGTCCCAGCCGGTGGCGGTCGGGTCGTAGCTGGAGTAGACCCAGGCGCCGCCGTTGACCGCGGCGGCCATCGAGATGTCGGGGGTGCCGCGGCGGGCGCCGACGATGTTCTTCACGCCGTTCTGGAAGGCCGGCCGGGTGAAGACGTGGGACTGGCCGCCGCCGCCCGCGCCGTAGTCGTTGTAGACGCTGTCCGGCTTGACGCGGTCGCCCTTGTCGTTCAGGTGGAGCTGGGTGCCGCCGATGGAGGTGACCAGCGGGTCCGAGGACGGCCAGGAGTTGACGCGCTTCTTGTAGTAGGTCTTGCCGTCCGCCTCGAGGTCGGTGGCGCCGCCGTCGCCGGAGGAGGCGAGGACGGTCACGTTCTTGCGGTTCGCGGCCTGGAAGGCGTAGCGCAGGTTCTTGATGCTGGAGAAGTCGCCCCGGGAGAAGCCGGGGAACGTGTTCTCCGTGGCGCCGAAGCTCTGGGTGATGACGTCGCCGACGCCCTGGTCGATGAGGTGCTTCTCGGCGCTCATCATCTCCGGCAGACCGGTGGTGCCCTCGGTCTCCGAGACCGCCGTCTCCACCAGGACGATCTTGGCGCCGGGCGCCACGGCGTGGGCCATCTCGACGTCCAGCGTGGTCTCGCCGGCCCAGCCGGTCATGTCGGAGTTCTTGGGGTCGAAGGCGGGGACGTGACCCCACTTGACCACCTTGACCTTGGTGCTGGGCAGGCCGAACTGCTTGCTGTAGACGTCGAGGTCGTGCTGGACGGTCGGGGAACCGAACGAGTCGACGATGACGATGGTGCGCCCCTTGCCCGTGATGCCCTTGCGGTACAGCGGGTTGAGGTTGTACGCGGTGCGGTACTGGAGCGGGTCGTAGCAGTTGATGTGCCACTTGGTCTGGCACTGCGCGATGGGGAGCGGGCTGGACACCCCATGGACCAGGGTGTGTCCGGCGATGGCCGGGACCGCCTTGGTGTGCGGTACTGCGGCGGGCGCGGCGGCGGTGACGCCGGCCTGCGAGGTGGTCGCCAGTGCGGCGGCGACGAGGGCGGCAGTGGCTGCGGCGGATGCCGCGACGCCGCGCCCGGTGCGGGATATGTGCATGAATTCCCCTGAGTGGCCCTGAGACGTCCTGAGTCGGACGAAGTGGTCATGCGCATCCCACCGGGCGAGTCATGCACAGGACAAGGTTATTGAACTGTCGATGTCGAATCCTTTACCAGGTCAGTACCACCGGAGAACACGAACGGCCGCAGCCCCCGCACAGTGGGCTGCGGCCGTGGTGCTGACCTGTCCGTGGCAGGTCAGAGCGCGAGGCCGGTGAGGACCAGCACGCGCTCGTATGTGTAGTCGTCCATCGCGAACTTCACGCCCTCGCGGCCCACACCGGACTGCTTGGCGCCGCCGTACGGCATCTGGTCGGCGCGGTAGGACGGGACGTCGCCGACGACGACACCGCCGACCTCCAGGGCGCGGTGGGCGCGGAAGGCGACCTGCAGGTCGTGGGTGAACACGCCTGCCTGGAGGCCGTACTTGGAGTCGTTGACGGCGGCGAAGGCCTCGGCCTCGCCGTGGACCTTCTGCACGGTCAGCACCGGGCCGAAGACCTCCTCGCAGGAGATCGTCGTGCCGGCCGGTACGTCGGTGAGGACGGTCGGCGCGTAGGAGGCGCCGTCGCGGTCGCCGCCGGTGTGGAGGGTGGCGCCCGCCTCGACCGCTTCCTTCACCCACGCCTCGACGCGCTTGGCGGCGTCCTCGCTGACCAGCGGGCCGACGTCGGTCTTGGCGTCGCTCGGGTCGCCGGTGACCTGGGCCTCCACGGCGGCCACGATGCGGGGCAGCAGGCGGTCGTAGACGGAGGCGTCGGCGATCACGCGCTGCACGGAGATGCAGGACTGGCCGCCCTGGTAGTTGGAGAAGGTCGCGATGCGGGTCGCGGCCCAGTCCAGGTCCTCGTCGGTGGCGAAGTCGGCAAGGACGACGGCCGCGCCGTTGCCGCCCAGCTCCAGGGTGCAGTGCTTGCGCGGCACCGAGTCCATGATCGCGTAGCCGACCTTCTCGGAACCGGTGAAGGAGATCACCGGCAGGCGCTCGTCCTGGACGAGGGCGGGCATGCGGTCGTTGGCGACCGGGAGGATCGACCAGGAGCCGGCAGGCAGGTCGGTCTCGGCGAGCAGGTCGCCGAGGATGAGGCCGGAGAGCGGGGTGGCCGGGGCCGGCTTCAGGATGATCGGGGCGCCGGCGGCGATGGCCGGGGCGACCTTGTGGGCGCACAGGTTCAACGGGAAGTTGAACGGCGCGATGCCGAGGACGACGCCCTTCGGGAAGCGGCGGGTGAGGGCGAGGCGGCCCTGGCCGCCGGCGTCGGTGTCGAGGCGCTGGGCCTCGCCACCGTTGAAGCGGCGGGCCTCCTCCGCGGCGAACCGGAAGACGGAGACCGCGCGGCCGACCTCGCCGCGGGCCCACTTGATCGGCTTGCCGTTCTCGGCGGAGATCAGCTGGGCGATCTCCTCGGTGCGCTCGACCAGGCGCTTGCTGACGTGGTCGAGGGCGGCGGCGCGGACGTGGGCGGGGGTCGCGGCGAAGTCCTCGCGGACGGCGTACGCGGCGGCCACGGCCTCCTCGACCTGGGCGTCGGTCGGCACGCTGACCTTGCCGACGAGCCGGCCGTCCCATGGGGAGGTGACGTCGAAGGTGTCCTCGCCGGTGACCTGGCGGCCGGCGAGCCAGAAGGCGTGGGTGGAAGTCATGTTGTGAGTCCCGGCCCTTCCGCGTTGGGGGTGTTCTTACGGTTCGTGGTCCACGGTAGGGCGGGGGCGGGCGGGGGTCGCTTGTCCGAGTCGTAGTGGTGGGGCTGGGTGATGCTCCGGTTTGGCGTGGTGAGGTTACTTCTCCTGTGCCGGAGGGGCTGAATTCTCGCGGCGCCTCTCAGCCCACCGAGTCGGGGGTGGGCGGGCTGAGGTGTGGCTACTCCGGCGACGTCGCCTTCAGAGCCAGCCACAGCTCCATCCGGACGTCCGGGTCGTCCAGGGAGCGCCCCAGGATCTCCTCCACCCTCCGCATCCGGTACCGCAACGTGTGCCGGTGCACCCCGAGATCGGCCGCGGCCGCGTCCCACTGACCGTGCCGGGACAGCCACGCCCTCAGTGAGGCGACCAGGTCCCCGCGCCCCGTCGCGTCGTGCTCGTGCAGTGCCCGCAGCAGACCGTCGGCGAACGCCTTCACCGCGTCGTCGGCCAGCAGCGGCAGCACGGACCCCGCCGCCAGCTGCTCGTGCTCCACCAGGACCCGGCCCCGCCGCCGCGCCACCGACAGCGCCTGCTCGGCCTGCTTGTAGGCCGCGGCTGCGGCGATCGGTCCGGCCGGGGCCGACAGGCCGACGACCATGTCGTCCTCGTCCCCGGCCGGCTGCTCGGGCACGGACCGCGCCGCCTCCAGCGTCGCCGCGTACGCGGCACACGCGGCCACCGCCGCACCCCCGTCCGCGGCCAGCACCACCAGCCGCTCCCCCTCGGGTACGACCAGCACGGCCTCGCCGGCCCGCGCCGCCGCCGACTCCGCGGCCTCCGCGATCCGGCCCAGCGCATCGCTGTCCGCCTCGGCCTGGGCCCGCGCGGCCGAGCCGGGCAGCGACTCCGCGACGATGATCCGGAAGGGCGCGTCGAGCAGCCCCCCGTACAGGTCCCCGGCGACGGCCCGGGCGTGGTCCGGCTCGGCGGCGAGCAGCATGCGCAGCACCGCCGCGCCGACCCGCTGCTCGGCCGCGTGCAGGGAACGGGAGCGTTCGGTGGTGAGGGTGAGCAGGGCGATAGCGGAGTGGACGGCGTAGCGCTCGGCGGTGCCGAGGGCGGCGGCCGTGCCGACGGCGAGCGCGGCGCGCGGGCGCCGGCCCGTCCCCAGGGAGTGCAGCTCGATGCGGTCCTCGTTGTCGGGTCCGCCGACCACCGCGGAGGCCGGTGCGGGCCGCTCCCGAAGCCGTTCGACCTCGGCGGTGAGCCGGGCGGCCCGGCGCCCGGCCCACTCCGGTGCGGTGGCGACCACGGCGCCCGAGGCGTCGTAGAGCGCGGCCCACCCGTCGACCTGCACGGCGAGCGCAGTGAGCAGGCCCTCCGGGCCCGCGTTCAGGGCCTGCTTGGTCAGCTCGCGCTGAGCGGCGAAGCCCGCCGTGACAGCCCGGTACTGGTCGGCCGCGATTGCGGCGGACACGGCCTTGCTGATGGCGAGGAAGGGGGTGCGGCGGGGCACCTCCAGCAGCGGCAGCCGCTCCTCTTCGGCGGCGTCCACGAGGGCCTTGGGGATCTCCTCGTAGTTCACGCCGACCGCGAAGCCGAGCCCGACGACACCCGCTCCGACCAGCCGCTTCACATACCGCCGCATCGCCTCCGGATCCTCCGCGTCCAGCTTGAGCGCGGTGATCAGCAGCAGTTCGCCGCCTTCCATGTAGGGCACGGGGTCGGCCAGCTCGCTCACGTGCGCCCAGCGGACGGGCACGTCGAGACGGTCCTCGCCCGCGCGCACGGTCAGCTTGAGCGCGGTGTGATGGACGAGCGAGGCGAGGGTCGGGGGCATGAGGCCTTCAGGGAGGGGAGAAGCGGGACAGCAGGTGGGGAGATCCGGTGATCACTGTGATCAATTGGCCGCCGCGTATGAACAGCCTATGCCGATTCTGCCTCACCGTACGGTCCCGGGACGCCCCTTGCCCGGACGCGGCCCTGGGTCAGCCGCGCAGATCCACCAGCAGCGGCGGAGCGTGCTCCCCCTGCACGGTCGTCAGCGACAGCACCGCATGTCCCGCCGGCACCCCGTGCGCGAGCTCGGAGGCCGACCAGCGTTCGCGTTCGACCTTGCGCACGGTCACGGCGTCCGTGGTGACCGGCTTGCCCGTGCCCAGTTTCCGCACGGCGTGGATCAGCCGGGTCAGCGGCTGGTCCGCGAACACCGTGTGCTTGGCGATCTCGGTGGTCTCGACCCACTCGGTGCCCCACACCTGGGCGAACAGGGCGCCCTCCCAGGTGGTGACGCCCGAGAAGGCGACATGGCAGCCGACCGCGGCGAGCAGCGGCTGACGCAGCTGCTCCGGTACGTCACCCAGGGCCCGGAGGTTCAGCAGGACGCCGGCGTTGCTCTGCCGCAGCCGCCGCAGGGAGCGCACGGACTCGGCGGTGATCGCGTGCGTGGCGTCGTCCAGGACGAGACAGGCGAACAGGGACCGGTCCTGCCGAGCGGTCATGGCGGCCGTGAACTGGACCAGCAGCAGCCGGGTCAGCAGCTGGGCGGCCTCCGGGTGCGCCCGTTCCGGCAGGTCGACCCTGACCCGCAGCGGGTGGTCGAGGGAGCGCAGGGTGAAGGGCCGGGCGTCCGGGGAGGTGTCGAAGAAGCCCGCGAAGGCCGGGCGGTCGAGGCAGGCGATCCGGTCGGCGAGAACGATCCCCGGATCCCCGGGCAGGCCCGCCTGCCGTGCGCGTGCGTCGAGTTCCCGGTGCAGGGCCGGGTGCGTCTCGGGGTCGAGCATCGCCCTCAGCCCGTCCAGCGCCGTCGGCACCCCGTCCAGCAGCTCCCGCAGCTCGCCCACGGCCGGGAACCGGCCGTGGGCGGTCCGGAAGGGGCCCAGCAACTGGGCCAGTATGGTTCCGGCCCGGCGCAGATCGACCTCGCCCAGGTCTCCCACCAGGGCGTCCGCGAGGAGCGCGGCCGCCTCGTCCGGGTCCTCGGACCCGCCGTACAGGTCGAGGTCGTACTCCGACGTCTGGTCTCCCGGCCGCACCACGATGTCGTAGGCCTGGTCGGTCCCCAGGGGAGTTCCGGCGGCGGACACCACGACGAGCGCCGCCTGCCCGGCCAGCGCCTGGAGCGCGAGGGACTCGGCGACGGGCCGCACCAGGCGCTCGGTCTTGCCCGAGCCGGAGGGGCCGACGGCCAGCAGGGAGGTGCCGAGCGTGCCGGGGTCGACGGCGGCGCCCACGTCCCGGCGGGCCGGTGGCGTGCGCTCGGCGTCCGCGTACCGGCCGATGCGCACCTGGGAGGTCAGCAGGTCGTGGACGGCGGTACGGGCGGGCAGGTCCCGCTGCCCGGACGGGTGCGCACAGGCCTGGGCGCCCTCCCGGAGCACGGCCGAGCTGAACGCGTCCAGGCGCGAGGGGCTGGCCACCACGGAGGTCCAGGCGCGGCGGATCCGTGCGCAGTCCACGTCGTTCATCCGGCCGGTGCGCACGTCCTCGGCCAGCCGCTCGGCCGCCGCGTCCTGTCCGAGGGCGCGCAGCTCGGGCCAGTCGGCCGGGGTCGCGGCGACTGCTTCCCGAGGGGTCTCGGCCCCCGCCTGGGGACGGCGCAGTCCGCTCAGCAGCCCCCGCCAGCCGCCCGCCACGGCGAACGGCCACAGGCCCAGCAGGGTGAGCAGGGTGTTGAACACGCGCAGCCGGTGCACGGTGCTCACGTCGGTGGGCCCGAAGAGCCAGTCGGACGGGGTGAGGCTGACGGCGAGCCGCTCGTACGGCAGCAGTTCGCGCCAGACGACCAGCCAGACGACCAGTGCCCCGAGGACGGCGGCGCGCAGCGCGCGGGAGGGCTGCGGACGGGCGATCACATACCGCTGGGCGACCTCTTTCCAGTTGCCGACCCGCCCGAAGTAGTAGAGGGCCAGGGTGGCGAAGAGGCTGTCGTACACGGCCCGTGCCGTGAGCGCCGCCCGGGGCTGCTCCAGCCCCCACCAGTCGGACGGCGTCACGAGTTCCAGCAGGATGTTCTTGTGGGGGACCAGGTTGTTGTCCCAGAGCGACCACACGAGGAGTGCGGCGAGCAGCGCACCGACCGCCCCGGCCAGCAGTGCCCGGTCGGACACCCGGTCGGGGGCGTCCTGGCTTCGGGGACGGTGGCCGTAGCGCCACAGCCCCGGCTCGGCCTCGGCTCGCGGGGTGACCAGCCAGGCCAGCAGGCCGCCGGCCTCCGTGCCCGGTGCCGCTGTCTGCCCCGCGCCGGGCTTGTGGGTGGGGCGCGGCGGCAGGGACGGTGCCGGTGGATACGCGGCGGGTCCCGACGGCGGGAGGGCGGCCTCCCGGCCCGGGGCGCTCGGCGGCGCGGAGGGCCGCGGCACGCCGTGCCGCCGCGTGCCGCGTGTGTCCTGTGTGCCGTCCGAGTCCATCGAGCCTGCCCCTTGACCAGCCGTTCCGTGCACCGTCAGCGAGTCAATCTAACGCCCCGGCAAGGGGAGTTCACCGCTTACGCGGCCGAGAGGAGGGTGCGACTGGGCGCACTCCTGCCGCACTGCTATGTCCACCACGGACAACCGGCCTTCCCGACAACGCCCACATGGAGCATGCCCACCCCCCACACCCCGCCTTAGCCTGCGACAAAAGAAGGTAAGCGTCCGTAATACCCCCAGGAGCCCCGCATGACCGCACTTCCGCAGGAGCGCCGCGTCGTCACCGCCATCCCCGGCCCGAAGTCGCAGGAGCTGCAGGCCCGCCGCACCGCCGTGGTCGCGCAGGGCGTGGGCTCCGTGCTGCCCGTGTTCACCGCGCGTGCGGGCGGCGGCATCATCGAGGACGTCGACGGCAACCGCCTCATCGACTTCGGTTCCGGCATCGCCGTGACCTCCGTCGGCGCCTCCGCCGAGGCCGTCGTACGCCGCGCGAGCGCCCAGCTGGCCGACTTCACCCACACCTGTTTCATGGTCACCCCCTACGAGGGCTACGTGGAGGTCGCCGAGGCCCTCGCGGAGCTGACCCCGGGTGACCACGCCAAGAAGTCCGCGCTGTTCAACTCCGGCGCCGAGGCCGTCGAGAACGCCGTCAAGATCGCGCGTGCGTACACCAAGCGCCAGGCCGTCGTCGTCTTCGACCACGGCTACCACGGCCGGACCAACCTCACCATGGCGCTGACCGCGAAGAACATGCCGTACAAGCACGGCTTCGGTCCGTTCGCCCCCGAGGTCTACCGCGTCCCGGTCGCCTACGCCTACCGCTGGCCGACCGGCCCGGAGAACGCGGGCCCCGAGGCCGCCAAGATGGCCATCGACCAGATCACCAAGCAGGTCGGCCCTGACAACGTGGCCGCGATCATCATCGAGCCGGTGCTCGGTGAGGGCGGCTTCATCGAGCCGGCCAAGGGCTTCCTGCCGGCGATCAGCCAGTTCGCCAAGGACAACGGCATCGTCTTCGTCGCGGACGAGATCCAGTCCGGCTTCTGCCGTACCGGCCAGTGGTTCGCGTGCGAGGACGAGGGCATCGTCCCCGACCTGATCACGACGGCGAAGGGCATCGCGGGCGGCCTCCCGCTCGCCGCCGTCACCGGCCGCGCCGAGATCATGGACGCCGCGCACGCGGGCGGCCTGGGCGGCACCTACGGCGGCAACCCGGTGGCCTGCGCCGGTGCGCTCGGCTCCATCGAGACGATGAAGGAGCTGGACCTCAACGCCAAGGCGAAGAACATCGAGGCGATCATGAAGTCCCGCCTCACCGCCATGGCCGAGAAGTTCGACATCATCGGCGACATCCGTGGCCGCGGCGCCATGATCGCCATCGAGCTGGTCAAGGACCGCGCCACCAAGGAGCCGAACCCGGAGGCGACCGGCGCGCTCGCCAAGGCCTGCCACCAGGAGGGCCTGCTGGTCCTGACCTGTGGCACCTACGGCAACGTGCTGCGCTTCCTGCCCCCGCTGGTCATCGGCGAGGACCTCCTGAACGAGGGCCTCGACATCATCGAGCAGGCCTTTTCGCGCATCTGAGCGAGGGTTCCGCACCTGTGAAGGGCGCCTGCGGCAGGCGGTGTGAAGAAGGTGTGCGGGGTGGATGGCGGGACGCGATTCCGTCTGCCCAAGCGCCCCGGGCTGCCGTAGGTTCTACCCAGATGAGAGATACACCCCGCCCACAGGGGACTGTGGGCGATCTCAGGCCGGGGCCTCCCCAGCTTCGACCTGGTCGTGCCCTCGCGCACACAACCGGGGCCTGACGGCTCCGGGATCTCCTCACCGATCGGACGGTCGCCGCCCCAAACCCCCCGGGGCGCGCGACGTCCCGATCCGGTCGGCCGCCTCGGAACCACCCCCCCTGTTCCGGGGCGGCCGACCTCCTTCCTCACTTTCCGGTCCGGACCTGCGAAGCTGGGGCCCGTGTCGACCTCACCGGATCCGCGTCTCACACACGCCCTCCTGGGCCTCTTCCCGGCCGTCCTGCTCGCCCTGATCACCTGGCAGGTCGTCGTCCACGGCCCGCTCCTCGGCCTGGACGCGCGGCTGAGCCGGACGCTCGTCCACCCGGACCGGTTCTCCGAACTCCTCTCCGACCTCGGCAACGTCCAGATCGCCGTGCCGGTGCTCGTCGTCGCCCTGGCCCATTCCGCCTGGCGTGGCCGTGCCACCGGGACGGACCGGTGGTGGCTGCCGCCCGCCGCGGCCGCCGTACTGATGGCGCTGGTCCCGGCGATCGTCGTACCGCTGAAGGACTGGACCGCCCGGCCGGGGACCCCCGTGATGCCCCCGGCCGTCGGTTACGGCTACTTCCCCTCCGGCCATACGGCGACGGCGGCGATCGCGTACGGCTCCGCGACCCTGCTCCTCCTCCCCTGGCTCCGTTCACCCGCTGCCCGCCGGGTCCTCGTCGGCGTCTGCGCGGGCCTCGTGCTCGGGGTCTCCTACGGTCTGGTCCGCCGGGGCTGGCACTGGCCGCTGGACGTGATGGCCAGCTGGTGCCTGTGCACGGTGCTGCTGACCACCCTGTCCTTCGTGCTCAGCCGGAGCACGCGCCGGAGTTCTTCTCAGCCTCCCGGTCCGAGTACCGGCCCCGGTTCACCGGCCACGTCATCAGGCAGCGCAGAGCGGGCCACGTCCCGCAGTTCGTCTTCGTCGGCCGGGCAGGTGTAGCCGGACGCGGTGGCCGAAGTGCCGTTCGACATCCCCGTCGTCAAGGTGTGCGGGTGCTACCAGCTCTCGTCCCCGGCCGGCCCCGCCGCCGCCTCGTGCATCGCCAGTTCCAGCAGCGCCGGGTCGGTCAGCGTGCCGGAGCCGTCCGGCGGCACCAGCCAGCGCACACCCTGCGTCGCCCGGCCCGGGTACGGTACGACGATCCAGGTGCCGGGTCCGGCGGTACGGATACCGGTGCCGAGCCAGCGGGCCGCGGTGCCCGGCGGCACGAAGAAGCCCACCCGGTTGTCCCCGAAGTCGGCCAGCACCGGGCCGGGCTGGTCGAGGACGCGGGTGAGCACGTCGAGCGTGGGATAGCCGAGGTCGCCCGGCAGGATCAGCACGTCCCAGGCCTTGCCTGCGGGCAGCAGCGCGATCCCCAGGGGGTTGCGCTCCCACTCCCAGCGGCAGGCCTCGGGATCCGGTGCGACGGATGCCAGCCATTCGACCGCCGTCTTCGCCCCAGTCATGAGAAGGCCTCCCTTTCTCTCGTGAACACGGTCGCGTCACGAGGGAGAGGGAGGCCTTGCGGGGGCATTACGCGGGTTCCGGCCGCTCTTTCAGGTGAGCTGGGTCACACGATGCCGCTACTTCCCTACTTCGTGGCCGGGCCCGGTGCCACCGGGGGGCGCGGGCGGCGCCGGGGGCGCGGGCGGCGCCGGGGCCGGGGCCGGGGGCGCCTTCGGGTCCGTCTTGCAGTAGATGTCCCCCTTGTAGAGATGGCAGCCGGGCATGTTGTTGATGTTCTGTGGGTCGTTCTTGTGGGCGTGGCCGTGATGACTGTGGCTGACAGCCATGGTCACCGGCGCCGCCTGGGGCATCGGGGCCGCCGACGCGACCGCGGCCGGCAGCATGACCCCTCCGATGACGAGGGCCGCGGAGGCCACCGCGGTCGCCGGACCCAGACGACGCTTGGGACGAGATGCGTCGTGCGTGCGGATGATGCGAGTCATGATTGCTCCTGCCGATCCGGTGTGGAAGTCGGTGCCTCCCGGCGAGGCCCGTGCTTCCAGTACGCCGTAGCCCGGCAGAAGCGTCACGCTCCGTGAACTCGTGGCTTGACGGAGCCGTGCGGAGCGGGTAGAAGCCGGAGGCCTCAGCTGTCGAAGCCCAGCCCCAGCCGGTCCATCGCCCGCAGCCACAGATTGCGGCGGCCGCCCTGCGCGTCGGCACGGGCCAGCGACCACTTGGTGAGCGCGATACCGGTCCAGGCGAACGGCTCCGGCGGGAACGGCAGCGGCTTCTTGCGGACCATCTCCAGCTCCGTCCGCTCGGTGCGCTCCCCGTCCAGCAGGTCCAGCATCACGTCGGCGCCGAAGCGCGTGGCGCCGACGCCGAGGCCGGTGTAGCCCGCCGCGTACGCCACCTTCCCCTGGTGGGCCGTGCCGAAGAACGCCGAGAAGCGCGAGCAGGTGTCGATCGCGCCGCCCCAGGCGTGCGTGAAGCGGACGCCCTCCAGCTGCGGGAAGCAGGTGAAGAAGTGGCCGGCGAGCTTGGCGTAGGTCTCCGGGCGGTCGTCGTACTCGGCGCGCACCCGGCCGCCGTAGTGGTGGACCGCGTCGTAGCCGCCCCACAGGATCCGGTTGTCGGCGGACAGCCGGAAGTAGTGGAACTGGTTCGCCGAGTCCCCGAGGCCCTGGCGGTTCTTCCAGCCGATCGACGCCAGCTGGTCGGCAGAGAGCGGCTCGGTCATCAGCGCGTAGTCGTAGACCGGGACGGTGTAGGAGCGCACGCGCCGCAGCAGGCTCGGGAAGATGTTCGTGCCGAGCGCGACCCTGCGGGCGCGGACCGAGCCGTACGGGGTGCGTACGGTCATGCCGGCGCCGTACTGCTTCAGGCTCAGGGCGGGCGTGTGCTCGTAGACGCGCACGCCGAGCCTGATGCATGCCTGCTTCAGGCCCCAGGCCAGCTTCGCGGGGTGCAGCATGGCCACGCCCCGGCGGTCCCACAGGCCCGCCTCGAAGGTGGGCGAGGCGACCTGCTCGCGCACGGCGTCGGCGTCGAGGAACTCGATGCCGTCCGCGAGGCCCTTCTCCTCCAGCTCCCGGTGCCAGTCGCGCAGTTCCCAGGCCTGGTAGGTCTCGGTGGCGACGTCGATCTCGCCGGTGCGCTCGAAGTCGCAGTCGATGCCGTGCCGGGCGATCGCCGCCTCGATCTCGTCGAGGTTGCGCTCGCCCAGCTTCTGGAGCTGGTGGATCTCGTCCGGCCAGCGGGTGAGGCCGTTGGGCAGGCCGTGGGTGAGGGAGGCGGCGCAGAAGCCGCCGTTGCGGCCCGAGGCGGCCCAGCCCACCTCGCGCCCTTCCAGCAGCACCACATCGCGTTGCGGATCGCGCTCCTTGGCGTTGAGCGCGCTCCACAGTCCGCTGTAGCCGCCGCCGACGACCAGCAGGTCGCAGGTCTCGGAGCCGGTGAGGGCGGGCTCGACGGGCGGCTTGCCGGGGTCTTCCAGCCAGTACGGGACCGGCTGGGCTTCGGAAAGAGAGGCGATCCAGTTGTCTTTGCCACGACTCATGGCGCTTGGGGCCATGATTTCAACTCCCTACAGAGCTTTATGCCTTTTGGCTGTTACGGCGGTTGGTGATGAGCATCGAGACCAGGACGAACAGTACGGCGACCAGGAACATGGCCGTACCGATGACATTGATCTGAACGGGGGTTCCGCGCTGCGCCGAACCCCATACGAACATGGGGAAGGTGACGGTCGAGCCCGCGTTGAAATTGGTGATGATGAAATCGTCGAAAGAGAGCGCGAAGGACAGCAGCGCGCCCGCGGCGATTCCGGGTGCCGCGATCGGCAGGGTGACCCGCAGGAAGGTCTGCACCGGGCCCGCGTACAGGTCCCGGGCGGCCTCCTCCAGGCGCGGGTCCATCGACATCACGCGCGCCTTGACGGCGGTGACGACGAAGCTGAGGCAGAACATGATGTGCGCGATCAGGATCGTGTAGAAGCCCAGCTGAGCACCCATGTTGAGGAACAGGGTGAGCAGCGAGGCGGCCATCACGACCTCGGGCATCGCCATCGGCAGGAAGATCAGCGAGTTGACGGCGCCGCGCGCGCGGAAGCGGTAGCGGACCAGCGCGAAGGCGATCATCGTGCCGAGGACGGTCGCGCCGATCGTCGCCCAGACGGCGATCTGGAGGCTGATGGACAGCGAGCCGCACATGTCGGCGACGCCGCACGGGTCCTTCCAGGCGTCCGTGGAGAACTGCTGCCACTCGTAGTTGAAGCGCCCCTTCGGCTTATTGAAGGAGAACACCGTCACGATGACGTTCGGCAGCAGCAGATAGGAGAGCGTCAGCACTCCCGCGATGACGACGAGATGGCGCTTGAGCCAGGTGACGAAAGGCATCAGACCAGATCCTCCGTCCCGGACCGGCGGATGTAGACCGTGACCATGAACAGGATCGCGGCCATGAGGATGAAGGAAAGGGCGGCCGCCGTCGGATAGTCCAGGATGCGCAGGAACTGCGTCTGGATGACGTTGCCGATCATGCGGGTGTCGGTCGAGCCGAGGAGTTCGGCGTTGACGTAGTCACCGGCCGCCGGGATGAAGGTCAGCAGCGTGCCGGAGACCACGCCCGGCATCGACAGCGGGAAGGTCACCTTGCGGAAGGTGGTCCACGGCTTGGCGTACAGGTCGCCGGCCGCCTCGTGCAGCCGCCCGTCGATCCGCTCCAGCGAGGTGTAGAGCGGAAGGATCATGAACGGCAGGAAGTTGTACGTCAGTCCGCACACCACCGCGAGCGGGGTGGCGAGGACGCGGTCGCCGGCCGTCCAGCCGAGGAAGCTGGTGAGGTCCAGGATGTGCAGCGAGTTCAGGGTGTGCACGATCGGGCCGTTGTCGGCGAGGATCGTCTTCCAGGCCAGGGTGCGGATCAGGAAGCTGGTGAAGAACGGCGCGATCACCAGGATCATGATCAGGTTCTTCCAGCGGCCCGCGCGGAAAGCGATCGTGTAGGCCAGCGGGTAGCCGAGCAGCAGGCACAGGATCGTCGCGGCGGCCGCGTAGAAGACCGAGCGCAGGAACTGCGGCCAGTACTCGGACAGCGCTTGCCAGTACGTGACGAAGTGCCAGGTGACCTTGTAGCCCTGCTCCAGGGACCCCGTCTGCACGGAGGTGGAGGCCTGGTAGATCATCGGCAGCGCAAAGAAGACGACCAGCCACAGGAGGCCGGGCAGCAGCAGCCAGTACGGCGTGAACCGGCCTCGCTTGCGCGGGGACTTCTTGGCGGGTTCCGCGGGGGCGAGAGGCGGGGGCGCCTCAGTGAGTGTCGACATGTCTATGCGGCCTCTTCCTCGACGGTCTCCACGCCGGCGTCGATGTCCTGGGCCGCGTCCAGGCCGAAGGTGTGCGCCGGGCTCCAGTGCAGGACGACATCGGCGCCGGGGACGAGCCGGCCGTCGCGCTCGACGTTCTGGACGTACACCGCGAGCTCGTCGCAGACCGGGCTGTCGATCACGTACTGCGTGGAGACACCGATGAAGCTGGCGTCGGCGATCTTGCCGGTGAGGCGGTTGCGGCCCTCCGGGATCTCCCCCGCGTCGTCGGCGTGGGTGAGGGAGATCTTCTCGGGGCGGATGCCGACCAGCACCTTGCCGCCGGCCTTCGTCGGGGCGGAACAGCGCGCCTCGGGCAGCACCAGCTTGCCGCCGCCCGCCTTGAGGACGATGTCGTCGCCGGTCTTGGAGTCGACCTCGGCCTCGATGAGGTTGGAGGTGCCGAGGAAGTTCGCGACGAAGGTGGTGTTCGGGTTCTCGTAGAGGTCGGTGGGCGAGCCGAGCTGCTCGACACGGCCCGCGTTCATCACGGCGACCGTGTCGGCCATGGTCATGGCCTCCTCCTGGTCGTGCGTGACGTGGATGAAGGTGATTCCGACCTCGGTCTGGATGCGCTTGAGCTCCAGCTGCATCTGGCGGCGCAGTTTGAGGTCGAGGGCGCCGAGCGGCTCGTCGAGGAGGAGCACCTTCGGGTGGTTGATCAGCGCACGGGCCACCGCGACACGCTGCTGCTGGCCGCCGGAGAGCTGGTGCGGCTTCTTGCGCGCCTGCTCGCCGAGCTGGACAAGGTCCAGCATCTCCTCGACCTGCTTCTTCACGCTCTTGATACCGCGCCGGCGCAGGCCGAAGGCGACGTTCTCGAAGATGTCGAGGTGCGGGAAGAGGGCGTAGGACTGGAAGACCGTGTTGACCGGCCGTTTGTACGGCGGCAGGTGCGTGACGTCCTGGTCGCCGAGGTGCACGGTGCCGCTCGTCGGCTCCTCCAGGCCCGCGATCATGCGCAGGGTGGTCGTCTTGCCGCAGCCGGAGGCGCCGAGCAGGGCGAAGAAGGAGCCCTGCGGCACGGTCAGGTCCAGCGGGCGTACGGCGGTGAAGCCGTTGGCGTAGGTCTTGCCGATCCCGGAGAGGCGGACGTCACCGCTCTTGTCTGTCGTGGTCATCGTCGTCACGCCCCTGTGAGCTTCGAGAACTTCTGCTGGTAGGCCGTCTCTTCCTTCTGCGTCAGGGCGCGGAAGGCATGGGACCTGGCCTGCATGGCCTTGTCGGGAATGATCAGCGGATTGCTCGCCGCCGACTTGTCTATCTTGGCGAGATAGGACCCCACTCCCGCGACGGGGCTCACGTAGTTGATGTATGCGGCGAGTTCGGCTGCGGGCTCGGGCTCGTAGAAGTAGTCGATGAGCCGCTCGGCGTTCGTCTTGTGACGCGCCTTGTTGGGGATCAGCATGTTGTCGGTCGACGTCATGTAGCCGCTGTCCGGGATGACGTAGCCGACGTCCGGGCTGTCCGCCTGGAGCTGGACGATGTCGCCGCCCCAGGCGATGCACGCGGCGAAGTCGCCCTTGGAGAGGTCGGACGTGTAGTCGTTGCCGGTGAAGCGGCGGATCTGGCCCTTGTCGACGGCCTTCTGGAGGCGGGCGATCACCGCGTCGAAGTCGTCGTCGGTGAACTTCGCCGGGTCCTTGCCCATGTCGAGCATGGTCATGCCGATGCTGTCGCGCATCTCGGTCAGGAAGCCGACGCGGCCCTTGAGCTTGGGGTTGTCCAGCAGGTCGGAGACCGACTTCACCTCGACGCCGTCGAGTGCCTTCTTGTTGTAGGCGATGACGGTCGAGATGCCCTGCCAGGGGTACGAGTAGGCGCGGCCCGGGTCCCAGTCGGGGGCACGGAACTGGTCCGACAGGTTGGCGAAGGCGTGCGGCAGGTTGGAAGGGTCCAGTTTCTGGACGTACCCCAGCCGGATCATCCGGGCTGCCAGCCAGTCGGTGAGCACGATGAGGTCGCGGCCGGTGTCCTGGCCGGCGGCGAGCTGCGGCTGGATCTTGCCGAAGAACTCGTCGTTGTCGTTGATGTCCTCGGTGTACTTGACCTGGATACCGGTCCGCCTGGCGAACGTGTCGAGCGTGGGATGGCGCTTGCCCTTGTCGTCCACGTCGATGTACTCGGGCCAGTTGGAGAAGTTGACGACCTTCTCCTTGGCCGAGTGGTCGTCGGCGGACACGCCGCCCTGCGTCTTGGTCGCCGCGGGGATGCCGCAGGCGCTCAGCGCCCCGAGTCCGCCGACCGTGAGCGCGCCGCCGGCGGAGGCGCGCAGCAGCGACCGGCGGGGCATGGCTGCCCGGCCGTTACGCAGACTGCGCCGCATGGCGGCCGCTTCGGCCGGGGTCAGGCGGTCGGGCTCGTACTGCTCCATGCGCGTGGTGCCCTTTCGGGAGGGATGGGCCTGGTCGGTGGCCCGGTCTTCTCTAGCGGTCCCCGAAGATGGTGCGGTGCCAGTCCTTCCTCGCCACCGCGGTGTTGTCGAACATTACGTGCTTGACCTGCGTGTACTCATCGAATGAGTACGCCGACATGTCCTTGCCGAAGCCGGACGCCTTATAGCCGCCGTGCGGCATCTCGCTGATGATCGGGATGTGGTCGTTGATCCACACACAGCCCGCCTTGATCTCGCGGGTGGCGCGATTCGCCCGGTAGACGTTGCTGCTCCACGCGGAGGCCGCGAGGCCGTACGGGGTGTCGTTGGCCAGCCGGATGCCTTCATCATCCGTGTCGAACGGCAGTACGACCAATACAGGACCGAAGAGCTCGGACTGGACGATCTCGCTGTCCTGGGCCGCGTCGGCAATCAGGGTCGGCCGGTAGTAGGCGCCGTCCTCGAGGTCCCCCTGCGGGGCCTCGCCGCCGGTCACCACGCGCGCGTAGGCACGCGCACGGTCCACGAAGCCGGCGACGCGGTCGCGCTGGACGTGCGAGATAAGCGGGCCGAGGTCGGTGCCGGGAGCGAACGGGTCCCCGAGCCGCACGGTCTCCATCAGGGTGGCCGTCCGCTCCACGAAGGCCTCGTAGAGCGGCCGCTGCACGTACGCGCGCGTGGCGGCCGTGCAGTCCTGCCCGGTGTTGATGAGCGCGCCCGCGACCGCGCCGTTGACGGCGGCCTCCAGGTCGGCGTCGTCGAAGACGACGAAGGGGGCCTTGCCGCCCAGCTCCAGGTGGAGGCGCTTGACGGTGGCGGTGGCGATCTCGGCGACCCGCTTGCCGACGGGGGTGGACCCGGTGAAGGAGGTCATGGCCACGTCGGGATGCCCGACGAGGTGCTCGCCGGCCTCCTTGCCGGTCCCGGTGACGATGTTGATCACGCCGTCCGGGATGCCCGCGTCCGTGGCGGCCTGGGCGAACAGCAGCGAGGTCAGCGGGGTCAGCTCGGCGGGCTTGAGGACGATGGTGTTGCCCGCGGCGATCGCCGGGAGGATCTTCCAGGCGGCCATCTGGAGGGGGTAGTTCCAGGGCGCGATCGACCCGACGACACCGATGGGCTCGCGCCGGACGTACGACGTGTGGTCGCCCGAGTACTCACCGGCGGACTGTCCCTGCAGGTGCCGGGCCGCGCCCGCGAAGAAGGCGGTGTTGTCGATGGTGCCCGGCACGTCGAACTCGCGGGTCAGCTTCAGCGGCTTGCCGCACTGCAGGGACTCGGCGCGGGCGAAGTCCTCGGCGCGCTCGGCGAGCACGGCGGCGAAGCGGTGCAGGACGTCGGAGCGCTCGCCCGGGGTGGTGGAGGACCAGCCCCAGAAGGCCTCGCGCGCGGCGGCGACGGCCGCGTCGACGTCGTCGGTGCCGGCCAGCTCGTAGGTGTACACCTCCTCGCCGGTGGCGGGGTCGACCACGGCGTGGGTACGGCCCGAGGTGCCCTTCGTCAGGCGGCCCGCGATGAACTGCGCGCCGTCTGCAAAGCGCTCCTGCGCGGGGAATCGTTCCGGGGTGGCGGTGCCCGGGTTGTGCATGTCGCTCTCCTCCGCCGTTCGCCCCGTCCCGGGGGTGGGTGGCGTAGCTCCAGCTCGATTTGACTGCCGATCCTGACAGAGCAATAGGACTCCAACAAGTGATTCCGTTGTTGCCTTTTGGTTACGCGACGGAATCTGTCGACCAGGTGTCGAGTCGGCAGGGAAAAGGGCGGACGGAGTGTCAGTGGTGCGTGCCAGACTCGCGTGCATGGGGAAGATCGACGGGGTGGAAGCCCTGATCAGGGAGGTCCGGGCAGGTGCCCGGATCAAGTATCTGCACTTCTGGGGGCACCGGCCGCGGCCGGACGGCCGGATCGGCGCGAGCTGTCTGAGCCAGTGGTGGCCGTCACCGTTCGTGGTGGACGGTGTGGAATACGCGACGGCCGAGCACTGGATGATGGCCGGCAAGGCGCGGCTGTTCGGAGACGCGGAGGCCGAGCGGCGGGTGCTGGCGGCCAGGCATCCGGCCGAGGCGAAGAAGGCGGGGCGGCTGGTCCGTGACTTCGACGAGGCGATATGGGAGCGGGAGCGCTTCGGGATCGTCGTCGAGGGCAGCGTCCACAAGTTCGCGTCGGACGCCGGCCTCCGGGAGTTCCTGCTGGACACCGGTGACCGGGTCCTGGTGGAGGCGAGCCCCGTGGACCGGGTGTGGGGCATCGGCCTCGCCGCGGACGACGAGGCGGCCGCGGCCCCCGAGCGGTGGCCGGGGCCGAACCTGCTGGGCTTCGCGCTGATGGAGGCACGGGAGCGGCTGCGGCGCGCATGACAGCGGCCCGCCCGCTCGCGCCAAAGGGGGCGAGCGGGCGGGCCGCGCGGGCCGGGGTCAGCCCCGGGTCAGCACGGGTGCGGACACCCGGGGGGCCGAGTTGTAGGACGGGCCGGAGTCCGTGTCGTGGTTCTTGCCGTCCTTGATGGCGAAGGCGATGGCGACGGCAAGGAAGGCGATGATGGCGATGCCGAGGACGATCCCGATGATGCCCGTGATAAGGCCCGCCTGGGCCTGACCGTGGTTGGTGGCCTCGCCGCGCTCGGCCCGCCTCTTCCCCTTGACGCCGAGGATCACGGCTATGACGCCGAGCACGAGGGAGACCACACCGTAGAGGCAGAACAGGCAGCAGGACAGGATGCCGAGCACCATCGCCGCGGTGCCCGTGCCGTTCTGCGGGGCCATCGGCATACCGGGCCAGCCGTACCCCTGCGGGTAGCCGGGGTAGCCGTACCCGCCCGGCGCCGCCGGGCCCGCCGCGCCGGGGGCGCCGGGAGCTGGGGGCGCGACCGGCGGAGGCGGCACGGCGGATTCGCTCCAGCCCTGGCCCTGGCCCTGACTCTGGCCCGGGGCTGCGCCGGGCGGGCCGAAGCCGGGCGCGCCGAAGCCGCTGCCGGGCATGGACATCATGGTGGCCTGGTCGTGCAGGGACGGCGGCCGCACCGGGGGCTGCTGGTCCTGCACAGGAGGCTGCGGCGCGCCCTTGTCCAGCGACGGCTTGCTCTCGGGCGGCGCCCACGGGTCGAAGCCCGCTCCCTCGCCCGCGCCCGGCTGCGTCCGGTCCGTCACGTCCCCATCCCCCTCGGTCGATCGTCCGGTCATGGTAAAGCCTCGCCTCCGCAGCTCCGCGGCCCGCCCCGGGTCCGTCAGCGACGCCCGCAGGCCTGTCCGGGCAGCCCCGGCGCCACCGCCGCCGCACCGGGCCCGGCCTAGGATGATCCCGCATCACCGATCAGCCGATCACCTGCGCCCGCACCACGGAGCTCGCTCCGCGGGCGCCGTTCCCGGGGAGGAACCCTTGACCGACCGCGATCTGCACACCTTCATCGCCGGACTGCCCAAGGCCGAGCTGCACGTCCACCACGTGGGCTCCGCCTCCCCGCGCATCGTCTCGGAGCTGGCCGCCCGCCACCCCGACTCCAAGGTCCCCACCGACCCCGAGGCGCTGGTCGACTACTTCACGTTCACGGACTTCGCGCACTTCATCGACGTGTACCTGTCCGTCGTGGACCTGATCCGCACCCCGGAGGACGTACGGCTGCTGACCTACGAGGTGGCCCGTGACCTGGCCCGGCAGCAGGTGCGGTACGCCGAGCTGACCATCACCCCGTTCTCCTCGACCCGGCGCGGCATCGACGAGCTGGGCTTCATGGCCGCGATCGAGGACGCGCGCAAGGCGGCCGAGGCGGAGTTCGGGACCGTACTGCGCTGGTGCTTCGACATCCCCGGCGAGGCCGGTCTGGAGGCCGCGGAGGAGACCACCCGCCTCGCCACCGACGACCGGATCCGCCCGGAGGGCCTGGTGTCGTTCGGGCTCGGCGGGCCCGAGATCGGCGTACCCCGGCCGCAGTTCAAGCCGCACTTCGACCGGGCCATCGCCGCCGGTCTGCGCTCCGTCCCGCACGCCGGGGAGACCACCGGCCCCGAGACGGTGTGGGACGCACTGACCGAGCTGCGCGCCGAGCGCATCGGGCACGGCACCAGCTCCGCGCAGGACCCCAGGCTGCTCGCCCACCTCGCCGAGCACCGCATCCCGCTGGAGGTCTGCCCGACCTCCAACATCGCCACCCGCGCGGTGCGCACCCTCGACGAGCACCCGATCAAGGAGTTCGCCGCGGCCGGCGTGCTGGTCACGATCAACTCCGACGACCCGCCGATGTTCGGCACCGACCTCAACACCGAGTACGCGGTGGCCGCCCGCCTCCTCGACCTGGACGAGCGGGGCCTGGCCGACCTCGCCAAGAACGCCGTCGAGGCGTCCTTCCTGGACACGGCGGGCAAGGCCCGGATCGCGCAGGAGATCGACACGTACACCACCAGCTGGCTCGCCCCCTGAGCCCTGCGCGATGATCTGAGCCCTGCACAATGATCACGGGTGCCATGGCCACAATGGGGGTCATGCAGACCGTGACCGCCGTGGCCCACCGCGGCGACCCCTACCGCTTCCGAGAGAACACCGTCGGCTCACTGCGCTCCGCGCTCGACCAGGGCGCGGACGCGGTGGAGATCGACGTACGGCTCACCCGCGACGGCGTCCCCGTGCTGCTGCACGACGAGACGCTTCAGCGGCTGTGGGAACACGACCGGCCCCTGCTCTCGCTGTCGGCCGACGAGGTGCGCGGGCTCACGGCGGGCGGGGTGCCGACGCTGGAAGAGGCCCTGGCCGCGACCGACGGCAGCCGGGTGATGGTGGACCTGTGCGGCCGGGTGGACCACCGGAGCGTGCAGAAGATCATGGACGTCGTACGGCAGGCCGGGGCCCGCGACCGCGTCTACTACTGCGCGCACGCCGAGGCCATGCTCGCCGTCCGCGCCGCCGATCCGTCCGCCGAGATCGCCCTGACCTGGACCAGCCTGGCTCCGCCGCGCCCCGCACTGCTGGCGGCGATCCACCCCCGCTGGCTCAACTACCGCTTCTCCCTGATCGACCACGACCTGGCGACCCGCGTCCACCACGACGGCTACCTCCTGTCCGTCTGGACCCCGGACACCCGCCGCTCCCTGCGCCGCCTCCTCACCCTGGGCGTCGACTCGATCACCACCAACCGCATCGACGCCCTGCACGCCCTGCGCAACGGCGGCTAGCCGCCCCAGGTGGTCATGGCCGCGCAGGAGCGCTACACGCGTGAGCGCTGCGGCACGGTCGCCGGGTCGGCGGGGGTGGTGCGGGTGACGTACTGCGGGACGGGTGCCGAGTCCCTGCCGGTGTCGCGGACCAGGCCGTAGCGCTTCGCGCCCTGGGCGGGGCCGGTCGTGATGTCCTTCTCCACGGCGTCCCGGGTGGTCGGGAAGACGCTCAGGCCGTAGTCGGCGCCGCGCTCGTTCTGGGTGAGGGTGACGCTGCCGTCGAGGTAGAAGTACTCGTTCTGCCACATCTGCTGGGTGCCGGCCGGCAGGACGGCGTAGCCGATGGCCGGGTTGCCCATGCCGGTGGCGGTGGAGTCGGTGCTGCTGACGGGGTCGTCCATGCGGCGGCCGCCGCCCGAGGCCACGTGGAAGAGCTTGCCCTTCAGTCCGGTCCAGCTCGGCATGACGACGCTGCCGGCCCGGTACTGCGGCGAGATCTGCCAGCGGACGAGCACATAGCCCTGGCCGCTGAGCGTCACGCTCTCCCCACGGTGGTTCATGACGGCGTGCGCGCCGCCGGTGCTGGTGATGCGGGTCTCGGGCCGGTGGGGCAGCGCCGCCGGGGGCGTGTCCGGGTCGGGCGCCCGGTCGACGGCGTCGACGACCGTGCCGTAGGCGTCCGCCTGCCGGGTCGGTGACGGGGTGGGCGAGAGGGCGGAGGGCGAGAGGGCGGAGGGCGGGGAAGCCGAGGCGGCCGGGGGCCGCAGGGTCGTGGGTGCCGCCGTGGGGGCCGGTGCCGTTCGGGCGGGCGGTGTGCCGGGGGTCCGTACGACGACGTAGGCGCCGCCCGCGACGAGGGTCGCGCCCGCCGTCACGGCCACGGCGGGCTTGGTCAGGGCACCCAGCACCTTGGCGGACCAGCCGACGGTGGTGGCCACGGCCGCCGTCTTGCCGCCGAAGGCCAGCGACAGGGTGAAGCCGGCCGGTACGGGCACGAGGGCGATCCCGGCGATGAGCCGCTCGGCGGGCACGACGGGCTCGTGGGCGTCGCCGCAGTAGCCGCAGCCCCGGATGTGCCGGGCGAGCCGCTTGCGCCACACCGAGTCGGGCCGGCCCGGCCAGCGGGCGGTCAGCTCGCGCAGCTCGGGGCAGGCCCCTGCCAGGGCGCGCACGATGCCCCGGGAGGTCTCCAGGCGCGCCTTCATCCGCTGGACGCGGACGGCGGCGTGCTGCCGGCTGATGCCGACGGCCGCCGCCAGCTCGCGCCGGGTCAGTTCGCCGGCCACCTCCAGCCACCACAGCGACAGCAGCTGCCGGTCCTCGGCGTCCAGCCAGCGCACGGCCTCCGCGACCTCGCGCCGCTGGCCCTCCAACTGGAGCCGTAGCACGGCCAGTTCGGCGAAGTCACCGGTGTCGTGCGGGGTGCCCTCGACCGGCCGGCGCGCCTTCCCCTTTCGCGCCCGGTCGCGGATCTGCCGCATGGCGATGGCCATCAGCCAGGACCGGAAGCTGTCCGGGTCGCGGAGCGTGCCGAGGCTGTCGACGGCGCGGAGCATGGTCTCCTGGACAACGTCGTCGACGTCTGCGTGGCCGTTCAGGGCGCGGCCGACGACGTTGTAGACCAGCGGCAGCCAGCCCTGGAGCAGTTCCTCCAGCGCGCGCCGGTCACCGGCCTGCGCGGCCGCCACGGTGGCATGCCACTGCCGCCCGTCCAGGTCTGCCCTCGTGCCCGCGTTCATGCCCGCACCCTCTCAGCCGGGGCCGGGCCGCCTGCAATGTCGGGGATCACACTCCGGAGACGGATCGCGCGGCCCACGGATAACACTTTTTGCGCGCTCCGGGGGGTGTCAGAACCGCTGCAGTAGGGGGCGCCCCTGACAACTCCCGTATTTTCCCGGCGCATTGCCCGGGGGCCGCTCAGGGTCGGCTCCCCTCCTCACCGACGATCCGGTGAGCGCAGCGGAGCCGGAGGGTGATCACGAACCTTCACCGCGATCTCCTCGAGGAGCCAGAATGCGCCGCACCGACCGCGCCACCCTCCTTGCCGCCGGTCTCGTCCTCGCTCTGGCCGCCGGCCCGGTGGCCGCCCCCGCGTTCGCCGTGCCCCAGCGGACCGCGACCGCCACGGCGAGCAGCACGACGACTGGTCCGGACGCCGAGGCCCTGGCCGCGGCGATCTCCGGGCTGCCCGACCATGACGCCACCGCCGCGGTCCTCCGCGTCGGCGGCACGGGGACGTGGCGCGGGACGGCCGGAGTGCGGGACGTGCGGACCGGGGCGCCGGTACTGGAGAACGGACGCTTCCGGGCCGGTTCGGTGACGAAGGTGGTCACCGCGGCGATCGTGCTGCAACTGGCCTCGGAGGGCCGCATCGACCTCGACGGCACCGTGCAGCAGTATCTGCCGGGCCTGCTCACCGAGGGCTTCCGGCCGATCACTGTGCGGGAGTTGCTGAACTACACCAGCGGCCTGCGGCCCGGTGCGTCCCTCGGCGACACGGTCGAGGACGGGTACCCGCACCGCTTCGAGAAGCTGACACCCCGGCAGGTCGTCGCGGCTTCCGTCGCCCAGGGTCCGGCGTACGAGCCGGGCACCCACCAGGAGTACGACAACATCCACTACACCGTGCTCGGCATGCTCATCGAGAAGGTGACCGGCGACTCGTACGCGCACCAGGCCGCGGTGCGGATCTTCCGGCCGCTCGGGATGCGGGACAGCTCGTTCCCCGTCGGAGCCGACCCCCGTATCCACGGACCGCACAACCACGGATACGACTGGATCGACGGCAGGCTGACGGACGTGACCGACTGGAACATGTCCGACCGCTGGGCGGCCGGCGACATGATCTCCACGACCGCCGACCTGGAGAAGCTGCTGGTGGGGCTGTTCCGCGGCCGGGTCGTGCCCGAGCCGCAGCTGAAGGAGATGTTCACGCTTCCCGACGTGCCCGGTGCGCGGTACGGCGCGGCGCTGGAGCGGTTCGAGCTGAACGGCAAGGTGATCTGGGGCAAGACCGGCTCACGGCCCGGCTACGCCACGGTGATCGCCGCCACCCCCGACCTCACCCGCACCCTGGTCTACTCGGTCGACTCCACCGACGCCAAGGGCGACGGCCAGGGCGTCGCCCAGCGCTTCGGCTACCCCGCGTTCAACCGCTGACCCGTCCCCTGGGTCAACGTCTCCAGCCGCTTGATCTTCTGCCGTACGACGTACAGCGGGACGACCCCGAACACCCCGAAGGACATGTCGATCAGCGACCACCAGAAGGGGATCCCGCGGATCGGGCCGCAGATCAGGGCGAGCGGGATGATGCCGGCGCAGGCGATCATCGCGAACTCGACGACCCAGATGTTGCGGACCGGGTCGCGGTACGGCCCGTAGAAGGCGACCGCGATGACGAGGTGGGCGAACGCCAGCCAGTCCGTGCCGTACAGCACGAAGGGGTACTTGGCGTCGACGGTGTCCAGCCCCTGCCGCACCCGCGAGATCCAGGCCATCAGTCCCGGCAGGTGCTCCGGCACGGAAAGGGACCGCAGCACGTCCTCGGTCCAGCGCAGTTCGTGCACCAGCGGGAAGGCGGTGGCCCCGCTGAGCACCAGGCACACCACGAAGGAGACCAGCCAGACGCGAATGCCCTTGAGCAGGGCGGCTCTGTCGCTCATGGCAGGAGCGTACGCCTGGAATTGAACATGTTCAAAACCGGTTTCCCCGGTGCGTGATCACCCCAATGGCTCGTCCAGTGGGACCTGCCGCACGCCCGGCAGATGCCCGTCGAGTTCACCGGGCTCGAAGCGGCACATGCCGACCGCGTGCCAGAACTCGCCGGTGACGTCTCCCTCGTACTTGTAGCCGCCGGAGGGTGACAGGGCGGCCCAGCCCCCCGGCATGCCGACGAGGGTGACGCGCAGGGTGGGCGGGGCGTCGGCGGGGACGTTCCACAGCCGTACCGTGCCGTCCTCGCCACCGCTGGCCAGCAGGGAGCCGTCGGGGCTGAAGGCGACGGCCAGCACACGGCCCGTGTGGCCGGTGAGCACGGCGACCGGGGTGCCGGTGCGCGGATCCCACAGGCGGACCGTCCGGTCGTCGCCCGCCGTCGCCAGCAGTGGCCGCAGCGGATGCACCGCGGCCGTCCACAGCTTGCCGGTGTGACCGGTCAGGCGGTGGTCGATCCCGCCGTCCCGCCAGATCACCGCCGTACCGTCCCACGAGGCGCTGGCCAGCCAGGAGCCGTCGGGTGCGAACGCCACGGCGTACACCCGGTCCTGGTGTCCGTCGAGGACGCCGGCGATCCGGCGGTCGGCCATGTCCCAGATGCGCACCTTGCGGTCGTCGCACCCGGTGGCGAGGACCGCGCCGTCATCGCGGAAGGCGATCGCGCGGACCCGGCCGTAGTGCTCGGTGATGGTGGCCACGTGCGCTCCGGTCGCCCGGTACCAGAGCCGTACCGTGTCGTCGTCGTTGGCGGTGGCCAGCAGTTCGCCGTCCGCGCTGAACGCCTCGGCCCACACATGGTCCGTCTCCACGTCCAGCTCACGCTGGTACTCGCCGGTGGCGGCGTTCCACAGGTAGATGTCGCCGTCGCTGCTCGCGGTGGCCAGCAGAGGTCCGGCGGGGCCGAACGCCGCCGACACCAGGCGGTCGCTCTGCCCGGTCAGTTCGCGCAGCCGCCGGCCGGAGGCGGAGTGCCACACGCGGACGACGCCGTCGTTGCCGCCTGCCGCCAGCATCGAGCCGTCGGCGCTGAAGGACAGGGTGCCGATGCGGCGTCCGTGGCCGCGCAGGATGCGCCTGCCCTGGCCGGTGGACGGATCCCAGAGGCGGACGACTCCGTCGTTGCCGCCCGTCACCAGCAGCGGGCCGGCGCCCGGGGCGGGCGTGTCGCCGTGCGGCCGGAACTTGCACACCCAGACCGAGCCGCGGTGCTCGGCGGGCTGCCGGTTCAGCGGTACGGCGACCGGGTCGGACTCCGGGTCGATCCGCCACAGCCGGACCACTCCGGCGCTGTCCCCGGCGGCGAGCTGTGTCCCGTCGGGGTCGAACAGCACCTGGTAGACGGCGCCGCGGCAGCCGCCCAGCAGCCCGGCGCTGCGCCCGGCGGCCAGGTCCCACAGCCGCACCTCGCCGTCGGTGTCGCCGCTGACCAGGAACCGGCCGCCGGGGTGGAAGTCCAGCGTGTAGACGCGCCCGGAGTGGCCGGTGAACTCGTGCCGCTGGGTCCCCGTGGCGAGGTCCCACACCCGGACGGTGCCGTCGCGCCGTTCGTCGCCGCGGTCGCCCGTGGCCAGCAGGGTGCCGTCCGGGCTGAACCGCGCCCGGTACACCGCGCTGTGGTGCCCGGGCAGTTCGCCCGTCTGCCGTCCGGTGCTGAGGTCCCACAGGCGTACGGCGGTGGAGGCGTCCCCGGTGACCAGGGTGGTGTTGCCCGGCCCGAACGCCACGGTGTAGACGGGCGCGGTGTGTCCGGGCAGCCGGTGCAGGGGGGTGCCGGTGGCCGGGTCCCAGACGGTGACCACGCCGTCGGCGTCCCCGGTGGCCAGCAGCAGTCCGTCGGTGTCGAGGGCGACCGGCCAGACCCCGCGCGGATGGATCTCCAGCCGGTGCAGACAGCGGCCGGAGACCGGGTCCCACAGTCGTACGGTGCCGTCGGAGCTGCCGGTGGCCAGCACCCGTTCACGGAACTTGACCGCGTAGACCCGGCCGGTGTGACCCTCCAGGGTGCGCAGGGCGAGGCCGGTGGCGGCGTCGCAGACCAGCACGCCGCCGTCCTCGCTGCCCACGGCGAGCAGTTCACCGTCGGGGCTGTACGAGATGGGTTCGGGCAGCCGGCTGGTCTGCATGTCGAAGCCGTACGGGACGCCGACCGCGGAGGGCCGGAAGCCGGAGTCGACGGCCAGGCCGGGGGCGAGCGCGGCGGCGGCCAGTTCGGGGGTCCGGGCCAGGGGCCCGGTGGTCGCGGAGATCAGGGCCGCCTGCCGCCACCGCCCGCCGTCGACCCGGGCGCCGGTCAGGTCGGTACGGATCAGCCGGGCCCGCCGCAGATCGGCGCCGCGCAGGTCGGCACCGGTCAGATCCGCGCCGTCGAGCCGGGCGCCGGTCAG
The DNA here is from genome assembly GCF_001513965.1 of Streptomyces cellostaticus. Lineage (GTDB taxonomy): Bacteria > Actinomycetota > Actinomycetes > Streptomycetales > Streptomycetaceae > Streptomyces > Streptomyces cellostaticus. The sequence goes on from NZ_KQ948048.1 coordinate 32,492, forward strand.
CCGGGCGTGCCGCAGGACGGCGCCGGAGAGGTTGGCACCGACCAGCCGGGCGTCGGTGAGGTCGGCCCGGGTGAGGTCGACGCCGGAGAAGTCGCGGTGCGAGAGGTCCTCACCGGCCAGGGCGGCGCCGCGCAGATCGGTGTGGGCGGGCACCCGCAGCCGGGTGAGGATCTTCACGGCGTTGGCGCGGCCGGCCTCGGTCCCTTCCGGTTCGTCTCCGGCGCCGCCCAGCTGCCGCTCGGCCCACTGCTGGCAGACCCGGTGGTCGGCGAGGTCGCACAGGAACTCGACGGCCAGCTGGCTCAGTTGCCGCCGGACCAGCAGCGCGGCATCCCCGGCGGTGAGCCGCTGGGCGCACTCGCGGGCGACGAGCCACTCCACCACCGAGCCGTGGATGAACCGGAACAGGCCGTCGTCGCTGCGCACCAGCAGGCTGCCGGAGCCGATGGCGTGCGCGGTCTGCGGCACCGAGAGGCGGGTGCCCGCGAGCCCGGTCAGGGTCTCGGCGACATCGGTCAGCTCGTCCAGGCGCAGCGCGTCCTGGCCGCTCTCCCACAGCCTCACGGCGAGCGCGGTGACCGCGTGCCACAGCTGGTCCAGGCTGAGTCCGGGTGCCCGGCCGGGGCCGGCGCCGGTGCGCTGTTCCTCGAAGCCCAGCCAGGCGGTGAGCACTTCCAGGTAGAGGCCGGCGGGGCTGAGCGCGCGGCCCGCGCCGGCGACCGCGCGCAGCTGGTCGTCGTCCAGGTCGGCGACGAAGCCGAGCAGCCGGGGGTTGCGGCACAGGGCGAGCAGGTCGGGGATGGCGTCGAGGAGCCGGAGCCGGCGGTCGGCGGCCTGGGCGTCGCCGTTGTAGCGGTTGACCAGGTAGGCGCGGATCTGCTGGGGGCTGAACTCCTGGACGGCCAGCACCCGGCGGTGCGGGAGCAGGCCGACGCGTTCACCGAGCGCGGTCAGCACCTGGCCCTGGGAGCGGAAGTGCTGGGTGCGGCTGCTGACCAGGATCTTGGCGCTGTCCACGGCGGAGTCCAGCAGCACCTGGAGGCGTTCGGCGGCACGGTCGTACGTCACCTGGTTGACCAGTTCGTCGAAGCCGTCGAAGAGCAGCACGATCCGGCCCTGCTGGAGCATGTACCGGAAGGCGCGCAGGTCGATGTTGTCGACGCCGTGGGCGGCGAGGTGGGCGGCGACGAGCCCCTCGAAGGAGTAGGCCCGGTCCAGGGCGTGCAGTTCCACCAGCAGCGGGACCAGGTGCGGGAGTTCGCCCGGGATCCGGCGGGCCAGCTCGCGCAGCGCGAAGGTCTTGCCGTGACCGAAGTCGCCGAGGAGCAGCAGGAAGCGCCCCTGGTCGGAGTCGAGCAGCCGGAGCATTTCATCGACCAGCCCGTCGCGGTCCTCGGCGTCGAGGCGCTCCACCTCCCGGTACCGCTGCGGCAGGTACATGCCCGGTGGATAGCGGGGGTCGGTGCGCAGCCGGTCGCTCTGCCCGGCGACGTATCCGCGCAGGTCGAGCAGGCCCTGGAACTCGGTGAAGCTGCGCACCCTGACGCCCCTGCGGCGGGCCGCGTCACGCAGCTCGTGGGCGGGCGGGCGGCCGTCGTGGACGAGTTCGGCCTCGGTCTCGGAGTCGGCGGCGTGCACGAGGGCCACGAACCGGTCGATGTCCTGCGCGGTCGGGGTGCCGGTGTGGACCGCGACCCGCTGCTGCCGCACGAAGCCCGACTGGCTCCAGGTGACCAGGAGTTGCGGCACCGGTCCGTCCACCTGGCGGATCTGGGCGCCTTCGTGGCGGGTGCGGCAGACCTCGGTGACCCGGGCCAGCAGGATCTCGGCCGGGGTCTGCAGGGCGCGCAGTTCGGGCTCGGGGAGGAGGGGGCTGTCCGGTTCCCCGGCCGGGCCCTCGGGTCCGAAGGCCCGCTGGGCCCGCCGCCACTGCACCGGGCGGCGCTGCGGCTCTCCCGGGCCCTGCCAGGTCGCGAGGCCCTCGCGGGTGACGCGGAGCAGCTGGTGCCGGCCCGGCCCGACGGCGCCGATGACCGGCACCTCGCCGGAGGCGGTGGTCAGGGCGGGCAGCGCACCCGGGTCGGTGGGGCCGTGCAGCAGAAGGTGCAGGCGGGGTGCGGTCAGCCGGGTGAGGACATCGGTGTCGCGCAGCGGTCCCGCGCCGTCGGCGGCGGTCGTGGTCCGACGGGCGCCCACCGGGCGGGCGGTGGCGCCGGGCGAGTGGCGCAGTACGCCGATGCGCAGCCACCCCTCGGTCTCGTGCGGGCGCAGGGCCTGGGCGAACCAGGCGGCCTGCTCGGGGCCGACCAGGCCGTACTGGTCGTCGCGGCGGTGGCTGTAGGCCATCGAGGAGTTCAGTCCCGCGACCACGGTGTGCAGTTCGGGCACGGGGAAGAGGGTCCAGGGCTGGTCGCTGTCGAAGACCACGTCGAGGCCCTGGTACAGCTCCTGGAAGAGCCCGGCGAAGTGCCGCCACTTGGGCCAGTACGGCGGCCGGGGCGGCATCTCGTCGGCCTCGCAGGTGCTGAAGTAGGCCTGGCAGGCCGCCTGGTTGACGTCCTGGCCGCCCGGGACGAGGGCGACCCGGTGCGGTTCGAGACCGAGCAGGGCCCGCAGCCCGGTGAGGAAGGACAGCGCCTGTTCGAACTCCCGGCGGCTACCGCTCGCGGTGAGGTCACCGGTGACCACCAGCAGATCGGGCGAGGGCGCTCCGGCGTCGGTGAGCTCCACCAGATCGCCCCAGATCGCCGCCTGCAGTTCGGCGGGGTCCTGCCCCCGGCCGAAGGCGGGCCCGGCCAGATGGAGCAGGGTGACCGCCTCCCGCCCCCGGGCCTCTCCGGAGACCCGCGGGTACGACGGCGGGGCGGCGGGCCTGCGCCGCCCGCCCCAGCCGGACTGGCCGAGCGGCCGTCCGGAGGACGGAAGGGACGGCACGGACGGCGCCGACGGGAACGGCCGGCCGTTCCCGCCCGGGTAGTCGGGGCGCAGGGCGGGCCGGGCGCGGCCGTCGAGCGCCTGGCGGACGCGGGTGAGCAGCAGATCGCGGGCGGCCGACGGGTCGGCGACCGGGACCAGGTCGACATAGGTGATGGTGGCCAGCAGCCCCTCCACCGGAATGTCCTCGACCCGCACGGTGAGCAGTCTTCGCTCCGGCGCGTCCGGATCCGCCCGCAAGGCCGCCTGCCACTCCATCCGGCCGTACCGGGAGCGCTCGTAGTTGCGCGAGAGTACGGCGATGACGGCGGCGGACTCGCTGACGCCCCTGTCCATGAAGTCGACGAAGTTCGTGCCCGGCACGAAGTCCCAGGCCTGGAGGACGGTGCGGTATCCCGCCTCCTCCAGTGTCCAGGCGATCCAGGACGCCCAGCGTTCGTCCGCCGGTGAGTAACTGATGAAGAAATCCAATGGCCCGGTGTCCCCCGGGGTGATCTGACGAGCCACCATGTATCCATTGTGCCGTGAGAAGACAGGCCGATACCGTTCGTTTCCAGGCGTTCGACAGCGCTCCCGTTACAGCAGCGCACAGATGTGCGAGGCTTCCAGCCGTGCGTGTCTTTCTCCGTCTGCATGTCCTCGACCGGGTGGCGATCGGCCTGTTGGCGACCGGGCTGCTGTGCGTGGCCACGGGGTTGCTGCCCACCGGGCCGGCGTCCGACGCGATGACCCGCATCGCACCGCTGCTGGCGTTCCTGGGTACGGTCATCGTGCTGGCCGAACTGACCAGCAGGGCCGAGGTGTTCGACGTACTGGCGGCACGCGTGGCCCGGGCCGGACGGGGCAGCTATCCCCTTCTCTTCCTGCTCTGCGTCGCTTTCGCCTCCCTCACCACCATCGCCCTGAACCTGGACACCACAGCCGTCCTCCTGACCCCGGTGATGCTGGCGCTCGCCTCCCGGGTGGGCATCGCTCCGGTGCCGCTGGCGATGACCACGGTCTGGCTGGCCAACACGGCGAGCCTGCTCCTGCCGGTCTCCAACCTCACGAACCTGCTGGCCGCGAACCGGGTGGCGCTGTCACCGCTGGGCCTGGCGGGACGGATGTGGGCACCGCAGCTGGCCGCCGTCGCGGTGACGATGGCTTGTTTGTGGCTGTTCTTCTGGCGGCGGGGCAAGCGGGGCGCTTCGCGTACGAGCAGGCCGGACCTGGTGGCCGTACCGGCATCCGGGCCCGGCGCGGCCCGCGCCGACGACGTGCGCGCGGACGCCGCTGACCGATATCAGCCGCCCGGGGTGCACCGCCCCGCCGACCCGGTGCTCTTCCGTGCCTGCGCGTTCGCCTGCGGTGGTTTCCTGCTGGCCATCCTGGTGGCCGACGTACCGCTGTGGATGGCCTCCGCGACGGCAGCGGCGGTGGCCGTGGCGGCGTTCGCGGTCCGCCACCGGTCGGTGCTGCGGCTGTCCCTCGTCCCCTGGCGGCTGCTCGTGATGGTGCCGGGGATGTTCCTGGTGGTCGAGACGGTCAACGCGCACGGCCTGCACGACCTGCTGGCGGCAGCGGTCGGCCACGACGGCGGCACGCTCGGCCTGTTCCGGGCGGCAGCGGTCGGCGGCGGCCTGTCGAACGTCCTCAACAACCTCCCCGTCTACCTGGCCGGGGAGGCTGCCGTCCCGGCCGCCAACCACGACCAGCTCCTCGCCCTGCTGGTCGGCACCAACGCGGGGCCGGTGGTGACGCCGTGGGCTTCCCTGGCAACGCTGCTCTGGTACGAGCGGTGCCATGCGTACGGGGTCCGCGTGCCGGTGGCGCGCCTCATGGGCACGGGCGCCGTACTGGCTACGACGGCGGTGGTGACGTCGGTGACTGTGCTGGCGCTGACCCGCTAGCGGCGACGAGGTCGAGCAGGTACGGCAGCACGTCCGGCCGCCCCGCCACGAACGAGCGCCCCGTGTCCGGCCCGCGGAAGCCGCCGCCGAACTCGGCGCCGTCCAGGTGCCGTACGGCCATACCGGCCTCGCGGGCGAGCAGCGCACCGGCGGGCAGGTCGATGGCCTCGGCGCGGTAGCCGACGAAGCCGTCGATGTCGCCGCGGGCGAGCATGGCCCAGGCGACCAGGGGCGCCCACAGCTGGAGCAGGCGCCGGGAGCGGAGTTCCAGGGTGTGTCTCAGTGTGCAGGCCGCGGGGTCGTCGCGGCGCACGGCGTGGCCCTGGGTCCAGGCGAGCAGCGGTCCGGCCGGGGGGAGCGGCCGGCCGTGGGCGGGAGTGGCGAGCCGTCCGTCCGGTCCGTGCGCCCCGCCGCCCCGCCGGGCGGACCAGGTGCGGCCGGTCGTCGGGTCGTGGACGACGCCCACCACCGGGGCGTCGTCCACGCACAGGGCGATGCCGACGACGTAGACGGGCAGGCCGATGACCACGTTGTTGCTGCCGTCGAGCGGATCGACCAGCCAGGTGCGGCGGCCGCCGTCACCCTCGCCGTCGAGCTCGCCGGACTCCTCGGCGAGGATGCGGTCGCGCGGGAAGCAGCTGCGGATGCGGCCGACGACAAGCTGTTCGGCCTGGACGTCCAAGTCGGTGACGACATCGCCGAGTTCGCCCTTGGGGCGGGCGGCGAAGCCGTCCGGGTAGCGGGACCGCAGAAGATCCCCGGCCTCCACGGCGGCGGCCACCGCCGTACGGTGCTCGGGGGCGAAGCCGGGCTGCGGGGGCGAGGCGTCAGGGTTCGGGCTCATGGATCCTCCTGAGGGCGGCCCGAGCGATCCGGGCGGTCTCGGTCGCGTCGCAGGTCCGGCGGACCATGCGGTGGCCCGGGGCCGACAGCGGGCCCAGGGACAGGTCCACCCGGCCGGGCAGGGTCCGCCCCAGTACCAGGGTGGCCGTCGGGCGCCCGTCCGGCACCCTGGTGGTATGGAATTCACCCGCCGGAAGGGCGTAGATCTGGCCTCGGGCGCTGGTCTGTTCCGCGCCGGGCAGACAGCGCACGAGCCGCTCGGTCGGCCGGAGTTCGTCGACGCCCGAGGCTTCGCTGAGCACCTCGAACACGCGGTGGGTGGCTTGCCCGGCCGTGTCGTCGTCCACGTTCATGCGCCGGTTGCCGAGCCGGCCGTACAAGACGGTGCTTGTCAAGTCCCAGCTGTGGCAGTGCACTTGAGCCACCGCCGCCTGGGCGGGCTCGGATCCGAAGACCCCGAACACCCCGAAGACATGCACGCAGACCCCGTCGTCGCCGTCGCGCAGGATCGGCAGGCAGGCGAACCCCAGAGGGTGGCGCACCGCGCGCAGGTCGCGGCGGCCCGAGACGATCCGGTCCAGTTCGGATGCGGCGTGCCGCATCAGCTCGGCGCTGGCTTGCCGCCGGGCGGCCCGTTCCAGGGCCGGGTAGTCCATCGTGTCCCCCTTGGCCGGAACACGGCGCTCACCTGCGGTAGGGGTTCTCCGCGCGCAGCGCCTTGTCGATGATGTCGCCCACGTCACGGTCGGTGAAGCTCGACGGCAGTGGCAGGCCGAGCCGGTCGAGCAGACGTCTCACCTCGTCCACGGTCGGTTCGTCACCCAGCGGGAGGGCCTCCCGCAGGTCGAGCTTGACCGCCTGTTCCCTGTTCTGGTGCAGCTCGGTGACGTAGTAGTCGTACAGCGGCCGGTCCCGCTCGACGTACAGGCTGACCCGGCGCGGGTCGTCCTGGGTGATGATCAGGCAGGTGTCCGAGAGGTCGAAGCGCAGCGCCGGTGCCACCGAGGACAGATGGACGTCGATCTCCAGGGTGTCCAGCCGCTGCCGGTGCCAGGCGGCGGCGACCACGGTGGCGTACGACTCCTTGCGGGTGCGCTCGGTGGTCCACTCGGCGAAGTCGAGGGCGTGGTCCTGGCCGAAGGTGCGCCGGAACCGCGCGTAGGCGGCGCACGCCTGGTCGTCGGCCGGGTTGACGATGTCGATCTTCATGCTGAGGGAGCGGCGCTGCCGCTGCGCCTCCAGGACGCACTCCGGCAGGGTGACGGCGCGCAGGTAGGTACCGGTGCCGCCCTTGAACACCCAGCGGGTGGTGTTCCGCCGGGCCCGTTCGTGCGCCAGCGCCACCTCCGGCCCGGTCAGGGTCCGCACCATCGCCAGGTCCTCGACGGCCCGGCTGGTCTCCTCGGTCGCCTTGTGGATGTCGGCGACCCGGCGTCTGCGCTCGGTCAGCGAGCCGAAGACCAGGGCGGCGAGGACCAGCAGGGTGGCGCCGGAGACGATGTTGGGGTCCATGTTCTGGTTGAGGACGTCCATGATCCCGACCACCAGGGCGACCCCGATGGCGACGACCCCGTCCGCGTTCCTGACCGCCCAGGCGATCGAGTCCTCCAGCCGGTGCCCGGCCCCCTGCGGTGTCCTGCGCGTCACGTCCACCCTCCCCCGACGGTGGCTTCCATCGTAGGAGGAAGAGCACTCCGGCAGCCATGGGGCAATCGGCCTTCCCGGCAGGCGCATTTACCCGGCCACGCCGTGGGGTAGATGCCTCGTGTGAGTGAACGGCAGCGGGGGACTGCGGGGTTGGAGATATCCCGGGTCGCAGAGGTGATCGTGAGTCGCCCCCTGGGCGCGCCGGGCCGCCGTGGCTCCGGTTACCGCGTGGGCGAGCGGTACGTCCTGACCGCCGCTCATGTGGTCGAGCCGCCCCTGACCACGCTTGTGGTCCGCTTCGAGGCCGACCAGCCCGGCGAGTGGGTCGCCGGCGCCCAGGTGGTCCTTCACTCCGCCCGCGCCGACCTTGCCCTGCTGGAGATGACCGACTGCCCCGCCGGGACCCCGCCCGTCCACCACACGCCCCGTTACGCGGTCCTCCCGGAGACGGACGTCACCCTGCCTGTCACCGCCGTCGGCTTCCCCCGCTTCAAGCTGCGCGAGGACTCCGCCGAGGGCGCACTGAGCCGGTACCGCGACTCCTGCCACGTCGAGGGCACGGTGTCCGTCCTCTCCAACCGGCGGGAGGGAACCCTGGAGGTGGCCGTCCCGCCTCCGGCCGATGAGGCGGGACCGGAGCGCTCGCCCTGGGAGGGCATGTCCGGCGCCGCTCTCTGGTCCGACGGCGCGGTCATCGGTCTGATCACCGCCCACCACCGCTCCGACGGCCTCGGACGGCTCGCGGCGGTGCGGGTACAGCGCTGGTACGACGTGCTGGTCCCTGCCGAGCTGGAGCTGCTCCAGGCCTGCGCGGGCCTCCCCGCGCGGCCGGGACCGGTCCGCTCCCCCGACGGCACGGCCGTGCCGTCACCGCGCTCCCCCAGCCTCGCCTCGCTGCCGCACACCTTGACGATGAGCGAACTCAAGGACCTGGTGGATGCGTTGACGGCTCTGCCGGCGCTGCGCCGGCAGAACGGCCTCGACACGGTCCTGGAAGGCGTCGACCCCCGGGTGGCCGCTCACCGGCCCCGCGACGACCGGCTGCGGTACGAGGTGTACGGAGTGCTGCGCACCTGCCTGCGCTATCCCGGCACGCTCGACAGGTTCATGGAAGTGCTGCGGGATTGGGAGGAGGACTCGGAGGAACTGCGCAAAGTCGACCGCGTGGCGGCCGAACTTGCGGTGCGGCACAGCTGACTCGTACGGCAACTGGCCGGTACGCAGGGTTTCGACCCACCCCCGCCTGGGCCATCATTAGGTGAGGAATGACGGCTCAAACGATCGTGCAGGGGAGGGGACTTGGCAGCCGTGGAGCGGTCGACGCCGGCCTTTGAATCCGGACTCATGGACCTCTCAGGAGTGTCACTTCAGGCGCTGCGTTCTCTGGACGGCCCCACCTTGTCCGAGTCGCTCGAGCGGTTGCTGGAGGATGTCGACGATCCCCATGCCATCACGGTGGCCGGCGTCAATACGCCGTACGGAGTCACTGAGAAGTAGGGCAGTAACCGTGGTGCGGGGAGAATGCCGGTGCGCTCTGTGAGCAGCACACCTGACGATCGATCCGCTTGTCACAGTATCTCGGCCGTCGGCCTTGACGGGCTCCTTCGCGGGGACGGCGACGGTGCCGTCGTAGACGAGCTGCTCGGTGCGGAACGCAGCCGTCGACTGCTGCTTCTGCGGGCCCTCTTCGACTGCAGCATCGGTGTCGCCTCCGGTTCCGGGGACTTCCCGGTGTCCCTCCACGACGCCTGGGAGACGCTTGAGCGTGCACAGGTCAAGGCACCCGGAGTGGTCGAGGAAGTCCTGATGGCTCCGGGGACCGGAACATGGGTGTCCTCCGCTCTCCGGCGCCTGCGGGGCACGCTGCACAGTGACATCCCGCTCTGGGCGACGCTGGGGCACTTGGCCTCTCTGGCCGCCGCCGCGGCCGCCGCAGCCCGCATCGAGTTCACTCTGAGGGTCCCGGCATGCAAGGGGACAGTGTTCCTTCCCGGACTGGGATGCGCGGTTCTTCCGGCGCAGGAGGACTGGACGACCGCGCGCGTCGCCGGGGACCAGTGGAGCGTGCGGATCACCGGTGGCGGCGGCGAGGTCGTCGTAGGACCCGACTGGGAGCGACAGGCACCGGGCTGGCGGCCCACACGCCGGCTGACGCTGGGACAGGGCGCCGCCGCCGGGTCCGTGGCCCTTGAGGAGCACGACCCCTATCGCACCTTCTCCGGGCCCACCGCCCCACACGTCCTCTCGGAGTCCGAGGCGCGGTCCTGGCAGTGCTCACTTGCCGAGGCATGGCACATACTGCTGCGCGACGCACCGGCCCATGCGGACGCGATGCGGCGAGGCCTGATGTCCATGACGCCCATGCCCAGAGGGGAAAGGTTTCGGCCATACAGCAGCTCCTCCGCAGAGGCCTTCGGAGGGATCAACGCCTCGCTGCCCGACGAGGATTCCGAGCTGGCCGCGACCCTGGTGCACGAATTCCAGCACGTCAAACTCGGCGCGCTGATGCACTTGTCGCCGCTGGTGCGACGGGCCGAGAAGACGCATGAACGGCCGGAGTTGTTCCATGCGCCGTGGCGGGACGACCCAAGGCCACTGGAGGGCGTTTTACAGGGGATCTACGCCTTCCTGGGAGTGACCCGGTTCTGGCGCGCCAACCGCCGTGCCGCCGACGCGGCGCACGCGCCGTCGGCGCACTTCGAGTTCGCTCTGTGGAGGGAGGCGGTGTGGTCGACGCTCAGCAGCGTCCGGGGCCATGAACGGCTGACGCCCTTGGGGCACCGGCTCCTGGAATCGCTGGTGCAGAGCTGTGCCGGATGGCTCGGCGACGACGTTCCCGACGCGGAGTTGCGGCTCGCCCGTGAAGCGGCGGCCGGTCATCGTGCCCGATGGCGCGAGCACCATCTGCGGCCGTCGCCGGACCTGGTGGACGAGGCGGTGCGTGCGTGGCGGCGGGGAGAGTCCTGTCCCCCGTTGGCTCACACCGCGTCGTCCGTGGTACCGGACAGCGATGCCCACTTCCTCGACACGGCGGCGGTCCTGGCCAGACATCGCCTCACCGACCCGGACGGCTCCTGGCGGGATCCCGTCGCCACCGGCGACCGGGTGCGCGGAGCCGGCCCGGTCGACATCCTCCTGGCCCGTGGGGAGCGGTCGGCTGCCCGACGGGAGTTAGCGGATCAGCTGCTGTACGGGGATCCCCCGGTGGGCTCGTGGGCAGCGCTGGGCCGGGCCTTGGCCGACCGTCCCGAACACCGGGCCGCGAGCCGGTTCCTGACGCGGTCACCGGAGTGGGCCCGCGCCCTACGGGAGACTCTGCACGAGGAGCACGGACAGCGGCCCGATCCGCTGGCACTGGCCGCATGGCTGGGTGTCGCCACGAGCCGGCCGGGGCCCTTCGACTGAGGGACTGCCCGAACGTCACCGCGCAGCCCCTTCGGCCTCTTGACGCCTGGTTTCACAACGGCATGGGGTCGATGTCGCAGTTCAGGCGTGTGCCGTTCACGAAGGCCACGGTCGCCGGGTGGGGTGTGGCCTCCTCCTGACCGCCGCTCTGGGTGTCCAGTACGCGGCGCATGCGCTCCTCGGTGTCGAGCCGCAGCACCGCGGCCTCGCTCTCGAGCCCCACGGACGTCAGATCCAACGACAGGTTCGCGGCGCAGGCCAGGGTGGTCGGGTGGTCGGGGCCGAAGGTCTCCTGGCACCGGGTCAGCGTGTCGCGCCCCTTGGCCTTCGCCGCCTCGTGCTCCCCGAGCGCCGCCAGGTCACTGGCCAGGTTCACGGCGGCCACCAGGGTGAAGGGGTGGTCGGCTCCGAGGGCGTCGGACAGCGCGACGAGTGCCGCGTCGTCCAGACGGCGGGCCTCCTCCGGCTTGCCGAGCAGCCGCTCGGACACCGCAAGACCGACGTCGGCGGACAGCGCGTACGGGTGCTGTGGGTGGAAGACCTTGCGATATCCGGCGCAGGCCTGGGCCCCGCGCGCCCGTGCCGCCTCGAGGTCGCCGTTCTGGCGCAGGGCGGTGGCGAGGGGAAGGGCTGTGGCCAGGGACTGGGGGTGGGTGTCTCCGTAGCGCCGGGTGAAGGCTTCGTGGGCCTTGATGGCCAGTTCCAGCGCGCGGGGGTGCAGGCCGGCCTTTCGGCATGCGATGCCCAGTTCACGCTCGGTGCCGATGGTGGCCGGATTGTCGTTCCCGAAGACGTCCCGGGAAGCCTCCAACGCGGCTTCCTGGAGCGGGAGCGCACCGACGTAGTCCCCGGACTCGCGTACGTCGATGGCGATCGAGTTCTCCGTGATGAGACTGCGCTGGTCATCGCGTCCGAACACGCGCAGCTTCAGATGCCAGGTCTTCCTGTCGAGTTCCAGGGCTTCCCGGATGGCTCCGGTGAGGCGGAGACTGACGCCCAGGTTGTGGGCCATGTTCAAGCTGGCCGGGTCGTCGTCGCCGAAGGCCCGGTGCGCCCGCTCGTAGACGATCCTGTCCAGTTCGGCACCGTCGAGGAAGCGGCCTTGGAAGCGGCGTACGGCAGCTTCCATCTGGACTGCGTTCAGCGCCTCCTCGTTGTCCGGCGTGGAGACGCGCTCGTGGACACCCCTGATGCGCTCCGCCAGGGTGGAGGCGTCGTTGTACCGGCCGACCATCAGGTAGACGAAAACCAGCCACCGGCCCATGACGAGCGTCTGTGCATCCTCCTCGCCGAAGATGTCCACCCAGGCGTTCCAGGCCGTGTCCGAGAAGTCCAGGCAGACTTCGTGATCTCCCCAGTAGTACAGGTACTTGGCGATGTTCATCACCAGCTGGCGCACCCAGGGCTGGTCGGAGGTGATGGCGCCAGAGGCGATGACGTGCGTGTACAGCTCCGCGTAGCGAGGCCAGCTCTCCGGGTCGGTGGGTGTCCTCGGATCGGCGGACGCCATCAGGGCGTGGGCGCCTTCGCGCATGCGGTTCTGCTCCTCTGGGCTCATTCGGTTGATCAGGACATGCTGGACCAACCGGTGCATCTCGATGGAGTTCGTGCGGTGATCGATACGGGCGAGGGAGTAGCGATTGATCTCCCGTATCGCGCGCGCGAGCTTCATCGGATCGTTCAGAGCCGCATCCAGCTCGGAAAACGTGGTGTTGTATCCCGGGCCGGAGAGGATTTGCCTGGAGATCGGGTCGGGGGCGAAGTACGAGCACAGCTGCAGAAGCCGCAGCGCGCCGGGGCTGCGCGTCTCCAGGTGGTCGAGGGAGACGTTCCATGCCGCGGCCACCGGCAGTTGGTAGTCCGGCGGCGGAGCCGTCTCGAGGAGTTCGTTCTGCTTGCTCTCGAAGAGCCGTAGGTACTCGGATGCGGGCATACCGGTCTCCGCCCGCCAAGCGGCTGCCTGCACCAGGGCCAGCGGCAGGTCGCCCAGCGCCTCGGCCAGCGCCTCGGCCTCCTCGTCCGCGAGCTCGGGTCCTGAGCCGCGCAGCAGTTGCTTGCTCTCCTCGCGGGTGAACACGTCCACTTCGAGGGAGCCGCCCACGAGCCCCCAGCGGCGGTTCCGGGACGTGACCAGAATCGTGCCCGTGCCGCCGGTCGGAAAGTACGGGCGCACCTGTTCGGGGCTGTCCGCGTTGTCGAAGATCAGCAGCCACCTGGAGTACGGGCGTCCCTCGCGCAGGGCCTCCCGGACCGCCGGGCCGGCGATGTTCGCCTCGGACGTGGTCACCAGCCCCAGCCGCTTGGCCAGCTCCACCAGCGACTGGCCGACCTGGCCGGGTCGCTCCGAGGGGATCCACCACACGATGTCGTACTCCGACTGGTGCCGGTAGGCGTACTCGATCGCCAGCTGCGTCTTGCCGACGCCGCCCATGCCGTGGATCGCCTCGGGCAGAACCGTCGTCGTGCCCTCCCGCAGCCGTTGTCCGAGCAGGTCGAGGAGCTCACTGCGGCCCGTGAAGTTCTGGTTGCGCGGCGGCAGGTTCCCCCAGACGCGTGGCTGTACGGCGCGCTCTCCCTCCACAGTGCGCTGGGGCGTGGTGGACATCGGCGGGGCTCCTTCGGTGGATCCTGAAGCGGTGGACGGGGCTATGGCGGCTCCGGCAGGCGGGACCTTGGCAAGCGAGACTGCATACCGCTGATCGTGCCATTTCAGCGCATGTCGCAACAATCGGGCGCGCTGAAGGTGTGACCCGGACAATGCATCCAGCGCCGTCAGCTCGATACGGAGAAACGGGGCGCTCTTCTGGGTCACCCGCGGCTGTGACGCCTTGCTCAACGGTTCTGCGGGGGGCGGCAGGAGCGACGCGGTCGACGGATCCGAGGCCAGCACCTCGCGGACGTCGCGCAACGTGCGGAGGGTGGCGCTGCGGCGGCCCAGCGCGAGCAGTTGCTCGCGGGCCTCGGGGAGGAAGTCGTAGACGACCGCCCCCGGGGCATCGAGGTGAACACCGGTCGGCTGGACCAGGCCGCTCATGAAGAACTCGGAAGCGTGCACCGGCCCGGCGCCGGGAGTCGACCGGATCAGCCGGCGGACGATCGGCAGACTGAGCGGTGCCGCGGCCAGGCGAGTGCCCAGCCGGAAGGCCGTGGGGGAGGCCGCTGCGCGGAAATCGAAAACACGGTCGGCGGCGGACAGTGGCCCATCGGAATCGTCGAACTCGGTCGCCCACGGGAAGCTCCGGGCCGCGTCCGGCCGTCCCTTCCACGCGTTGGCCAGCGTCGCGGGCAGATCCAGCTCGTGCGGCTCGGTCCCGTCCAGCATGCCGGACAGGGCACGCGCGCCGTGATGCGTGAGAGAGAGGACGGGTACCGCGACCGGGGGGACTTCGTCGTCCGCGTCTGTGACTGGTTGTGCCGGGTCGACCTGCGCGCCCCCCGGCGCGGCAGGGACCTCTCGCTCATGCCAGTCCCAGTCGGCGTTGGCGGCCCAGGGGCTGAGTGCCCCGACCCGCACGTGCAGCACGCCGAGGCCGGTGCGGAACCAAAGGTGGGGCGGCAGCGGGTTGATCACGGCGACCGGCTGGGACTGCCCCCAGCGCCTCAAGAGGGGCTGCACCGCACCCAGATGCCAGCCGACCGCCAGGCCGTCCGTGACCACGAGGATCACGCGGCGCGTTCCGTCCGGCGGCATGTCCAGACCGGGCTCGGTGCGGACGGAGGCCGGGAGCATCTCGTCCGTGCCGAGCAGAGCCACGTCGTGCACCGCGGCGAAACTCCCGGCGAGGGCTCGGGAGAGGCCGTCGATCGCCTCGTCCCACACGCGCATGGTCACGTGGGAGTCGACGACGAGGAAGGCTTCCCTGGGTAATGCCTCGCCCCCGAAACGCCAGTCGCTCCACAGGTGCGTCAGGTCAGCTCCGGACCCTGACCGGTCACGCCGAGCGTTGTCACTGGCCATGGTCACTCTCAAGGCATCGCTTTGGTCGCGGAAACAGGGACGGAAAGCCTCCGGTTCCACTTCTGGTTCCTGTTGCGACCACCCCGTAGGAGGGCCAGCCTACCCACAGTCCGGGCGGGTGGCCGTGCTCTCCGGTCGACGCACTTGACATCACAGAGGCCCTCCCTTCTGTCCCCCGTCTGCGGTCAACGTCTCACCTGGCGCTATGCGGATCGCTGCCCGAGCCCGAGGGGCCGGGCAGGCGTTCCGGATCGTCAAGAAGCAGGGCCAGATGGCGGCCCACATGTCTGTGCCAGTCGTCAGGTCCCAGCGCCAGCGCGTCATTGCGCCATCGGCGGATGCGTTCCAGAACCCCGGCCAGGCCGCGTTCCTGGACTATGTCCGCGGCCGCCTCGCGGAAGGCAGCACCGAAGTCCCCCCGGTCCCAGAGGATGGCCGGGATGCCGGCACGCAGGGCCGCGACGAATTCCTGGCGGGCGGCGGGCGAGTCGGTGCCCGGTGGTTCGCTCAGCACAAGGCAGACGATCTGCTGGTCGTCCTTGAGCTCCCTCTCGAGCTGGAACGCGGACTGGTTCGGCGGGCTCCAGTGCGAGCGGCTCTCCGCGGGCCTGTCCTTCAGCTGCCGCCAGCGGTTGTTCCACGGCCGGTGCCAGGCCACCCTGCGCAACCGTTCGAAGCTTCGGACAACGACGGTGTAGTCCATGACCAGAGGGGTGGGTACCTCCGCGTCGCTCTCCTTGTGCCACCACTCCACGGACTCTCCCAGAAGTGCCCAAGGAAGGATGAACTCGATCACGACGGGCTGACGCAGATCCCACCAGCGTTCCTCGGCCTGTTCGATGAGGCGGTCCACAGCCGCCGGAAGTTCGTCCCGGTGCAGCTTGAGTGTCTCGCCGGGGATGGGGTGCCAGCCGTCGGAGTCGGACTGCCGCCAGTGGGCCACCCAGAAGCTGTCGGGGTCCACACCGTCCGGTTCGAACTGGATCAGAAGGTACGCCGGATGTAACGAGGCTTCGCCGGGAGAGACGAACTCACCCTGCTGCCAGATGGCCATCTCCTCGGCCAGTCCCCGGAGTTGGGCCTGCTTACGGTTCCAGCGGCGTAGGTGCTCCGCCTCCTCGGTGCGGCCCTCTTTCACCAGATACTCGGAGACGAGGGAGAGGAAAGCCATGGACGGGGGCAGTTCCTCCGCCGCCGTGTTGTCCCCGGCCAGGTGCAGGAAGACCTCCCAGCCCGTGTCGCACCACTCCTCCAGCTCCTGGGTGCGTGAGTGGCTGGCCCGGCGGGCGAGGGCGGTGAGGAGTGCGGTGGAACGGATCTCCCGGAGGACGGGCCGAAGAGGATGCAGATCCGTGTCCTTGAAGAAGGCGGCGGCCTCCCACTCGTCCACCAGACGCCACAGCGCGAGCACGCTCACCGACGCCTGTTCCGCGTAGCCCAGGCAGCGGGCCAGGGTCTGGAGTCCCTCGTCGGTCTCCGCGCACGCCTTGACCACCCGCCGCGACCACAGGCCGAGCGGTTGGTCCTGGGGTGGGTCCACGGACAGCCGCAGTTCTGCGGACAGGTCCTGCACCAGCATGTCCGCGCCGGTCTGCCGCCGCACTGTCTCCGTCGCCGCGAGCACACCGGCCATCTCGGCCATGAGCTCGTTGCGAACGCGTGCGGCGCTGCGCCCCTCCACCTCGTGACCCCCTCCGGCCGTCATCGAGTTCGTCCGCAGTCCGGTCCGGACAGCGTACGACTAGCCTTCCCGCTGCGTCATCGGCGCGAACAAGGCGTAATCCTCAACGTTCCCCGTCCGCCTCGTCGTCCGCGACCAGAACGCGGTGGTGCGTGCCGTCGGGTGCCACCAGGGTGGGCTGGAACGTGAGCGTGATGCGATGGGTCCGGGAGTTGGTGACGGACGCCTCGCCGTTGGCCTCGATGACCCAGAAATTCACCTTGCCACCGGCACCGCCGGTGCGGTCGACCGCAACGGCCGCCTCGACCTCGACCGACCCCAGCTCGAAGCGGACCGGCCCGGGTCCCGTCTCGGCCATCGCATGGTTGAGCTGTTCCCTCAACTCACGCACCATCGCGGCTAGTTCGATCAACAGTCCTCCCCCGGCTGCATCACAGGGTTGTGATGGTACCGAGGAATGGGGGTGCGGCGGGCCAGTCTTGACCTGCCCTGTGGCCAGGATCGCCGGTTGGCACCGGACAGGGCTTGCGACCTGCGCCGACGCCAACGGCCGCCTCAGCGAGGTCCGTCTCTTCTCCGGCGCACTGCCGCCGGCGGGCGCCGCGGAGTCCTCCAGCAGCTCCGCCCCCGTGAACCGTGTGGCGAACGACTGCCACGCCCCGTCAACGACGAGGAGGAATCCGTCGCCCTCCCGAAGGAGCCGACGGCGCCTGGGGCTTCTGGGGTGGATTGCTAGTTGGCACCAGGCAACGTTCGTGACCTGCGCTGATGCCAAGTAGCTTCAGCAGCCGGAGGCGCGGTATCAGAGAGAGGGTTGGCACTTTGGTACAGCGCAGGTCGCAGGGCGCGTCGCCGCAGCTGGTCATCCACTGTATCCACCAGCCGCAGTCACGGTGGTGTCCCCTGATGCTCTCGACGCGCTGGGTCCCACGGCGGACGGCCCGTCATCCACGTGCGCGTACCCTCACCGGATCCGGGCGGCGTCGTGCCGCCCGTTGTCCGCGTCGTTGCCATGGGCGGGGCAGGCCGGTGGTTCACGGCTTCTGCCCGGTCGGCCGGTCGGCGTAGTCCTCGATCAGGTTGCTGATGAGCGCAAGCAGGGCGTCGGCTCGGTGCCGGTCTTCGTGCTGGTTGTGCAGGGCCTCGTCGAGCGCCCGGAGACGGGCCAGGGTGGCCGGATTCCGGTTCCTCACCTCGTAGAGCAGCGGGGTCGTGATCAGGTCCAGGCATTCGGTGAGCAGCCGACGGGTGGCGGGAGAGGGCGGGTTGGGATCGGGGGCGGCGGACTTCGTGGTCAAGCACGAGTCTCATCGCTCGTCACCGTACGAACCGTCCACCGTCGGCCGGTTCACCATCACGTTGCGTAGTCCTCCACGTAAGTGGCGATCAGGTTGAGCAGGGCGTCAGCCCGGTGCCGGTCCTCGTGCTGGGCGCGCAGGGCCTCGTCGGCGGCCCGCAGGCGGGTCAGGGCGGCCGGTTCGCCGTCCACCACGTCGTCGACCAGCGGCGAGGTGACCAGGTCCAGGCATTCGGTGAGCAGGCGGCAGGTGGCGGGCGAGGGCGGGTCGGGGTCAGGGGCAGCGAACCCAGGGGTCAAGTACCGGGCCGGGTCGGTCAGGCTCCAGCCGACGACTGCGCCCTGCTGGACGAGGAGCGCCACGTCGGGGGCGATTCCGATGCGGGCCTCCAGCGGCTCGTCGAGGACGTCGAGGTCGCGCAGACAGGTCAGCATGGCATCACCGGGGGCGCGGCACAGCACCGTGCACATCTCATGCCGGAAGTTGCTGACCTCGTCCGCGCGGAGCCCGCCCGGGCGTACTGCGGGCCTGACGGGAAGGCGGGCCGAGTCCTCGGCGGAGGCCGACTCTTCCGGCATCTGAAATTCAGCCCCGACCAGCTGTCGGCCGCTCGGGTCGAAGCGGAAGACGTCAGGGTCGTCCCACAGCCAGTCCTGGCTGCCGAACGTTTCCGTGAGGAACTTCTCTCGTTCCACCCTGTCCACATAGGGGGAAACGATCACGAAAGTACCCAGGAGCCGGGGAACGAGGTCGAGCGGTTCGTCCGTCACAGTCGCGCACCAGCAGCCGTCGAACTTCAGTTTCGTCGTCATCGCTGCCTCATCTGATCCGTACTGCCGGAGGCTGGAAGCCGCCGCCCTTGGCGGGAATCGTGAATGTCCCGGCCGTGCCCGCACCATGCAGGCGACGGTAAACGGACCACACAACCTTGCTGTCCTGCGAAGCCCACGCGGCTTGCTTGAGCCGGATGCGGGGACAGCCTGCACGTCCGGTTCTGAGGGGGCCGGAGATCAGCAATGGTCTCCGGCTGCCCGACCACAGGAACAAGCCCCCCCTACAACCCCACGATCCTGTTCCACCGCTTCGCGAACTCCACCCGCTCCGACGACGTGATGTCCCGGGCGATCGCGAGCCGCCCCCGCATGGTGGTGTCGGGGAAGATCAGCGGGTTGTCGGCCAGGGCGGCCGTGTCCTTGTCCTTGGAGGCGGCCAGGATCTCCTTGGCCGCCGGGACCGGGCAGACGTAGTTGACCCAGGCGGCGAGGTTCGCGGCGACCTCGGGGTCGTAGTAGTAGTCGATCAGGCGCTCGGCGTTGGTCTTGTGGCGGGCCCGGTTGGGGATCATCAGGGAGTCCGACCACAGCTCGGCGCCCTCCTCGGGGACGACGAAGCGGATGTCGGGGTTGTCGGCCTGGAGCTGGATGACGTCGCCGGAGTAGGCCTGGCAGGCGAGCACGTCCCCGCTGACCAGGTCCTTGGTGTAGTCGTTGCCGGTGAAGCGGCGGATCTGGCCCCGGTGGACCTCCCGCTCCACCTGGTCGCAGACCTGGTGGAAGTCGTCCGCCGTCCACTTGGTGATGTCCACTCCGTTGCCCTGCATCAGCAGCGCGAACGACTCGTCGAGACCCGACAGCAGCGTCACCCGGCCCTTGAGGTCGCTCGCCCACAGGTCCCGGACATGGCGTATCTCGCGGCCCAGTTTGCGGCGGTTGTACGCGATCCCGGTGATGCCCGACTGCCACGGCACCGTGAACCTGCGGCCCGGGTCGAAGGCCGGTGAGCGCAGGAGCGGGTCCAGGTACTTCGCCACGTCGGGCTGGTGGGCGCGGTCCATCCGCTGCACCCAGCCCAGGCGGACGAACCGTGCGCACATCCAGTCGCTGATGACGATCAGATCGCGGCCGGTGGACTGGTGGTTCATCAGCGCGGGACTGATCTTGCCGAAGAACTCGTCGTTGTCGTTGATCTCCTCGGCGTAGTCGACGGAGATGCCGGTGCGCTTCTCGAAGGCGTCCAGCGTGGGCCGCTTGTTGGGGTCGTTGTCATCGGTGTCGATGTACAGCGGCCAGTTCGCCCACGTCAGCTTCCGGTCCGCGGCGGACTCGTCGGGCACGGCACGGTCGCCGGGCCTGACGTAGGCGGCGGGCACCCCGCAGCCGGCGAGGGCACCGAGCGCGGCGGTGCCGCCGAGCGCGCGCATCAGGGAACGGCGGGAGACGGGACGCGGAAGCGGGGTTGTCTGGGGCACCACGGCAGCATGCCGTGACGCCCCGCGCGCGGACAATCGACGCTGCGTCGAGCCCGCCGAGTGGGACCCGACACCTTGTCGATCAGCGCCCGTACAAGAGGGTCGATCAGCGGCCGTACCAGACAACAGCGCGGCCCCGGACGGGGAGGTGTCCCGTCCGGGGCCGCACACGCCGGCTCTGAGACTCCTACGAGTTCAGCGACGTCATCACGTGCTTGATCCGCGTGTAGTCCTCGAACCCGTACGCCGACAGGTCCTTGCCGTAGCCGGACTTCTTGAAGCCGCCGTGGGGCATCTCGGCGACCAGCGGGATGTGGGTGTTGATCCACACGCAGCCGAAGTCGAGCTTCTTGGACATGCGCATCGCGCGGCCGTGGTCCTTGGTCCACACCGAGGAGGCGAGGGCGTACTCGACGCCGTTGGCCCACTCGACGGCCTGGTCCTCGTCCGTGAAGGACTGGACGGTGATGACCGGGCCGAAGACCTCGTTCTGGATGATCTCGTCGTCCTGCTTCAACCCCGACACCACGGTCGGGGCGTAGAAGTAGCCCTTCTCGCCGACCTGGTGGCCGCCCGCCTCGACCTTGGCGTGGGCGGGCAGGCGCTCGATGAAGCCGGAGACCTGCTTGAGCTGGTTGGGGTTGTTCAGGGGGCCGAAGAGGACGTCCTCGTCGTCCGGCTGGCCGGTCTTGGTCTCGGCGGCCGCCTTCGCGAGCGCCGCCACGAACTCGTCGTGGATGGAGTCCTGGACGAGGACGCGGGTCGCGGCCGTACAGTCCTGGCCGGCGTTGAAGAAGCCCGCCACCGAGATGTCCTCGACGGCCTTGGCGATGTCGGTGTCCTCGAAGACGACGACCGGCGCCTTGCCGCCCAGCTCCAGGTGGACCCGCTTGAGGTCCTTGGAGGCCGACTCGGCGACGGACATGCCGGCGCGTACGGAGCCGGTGATGGAGGCCATCGCCGGGGTGTCGTGCTCGACCATCGCGCGGCCGGTGTCACGGTCGCCGCAGATGACGTTGAAGACGCCCTTGGGCAGGATCGAGCCGATGATGTCGGCGATCAGGACGGTCGAGGCGGGGGTGGTGTCCGAGGGCTTCAGGACGACCGTGTTGCCCGCGGCGATGGCCGGGGCGAACTTCCACACGGCCATCATCATCGGGTAGTTCCAGGGGGCGACCTGCGCGCAGACGCCGACCGGCTCGCGGCGGATGATCGAGGTCATCCCGTCCATGTACTCGCCGGCCGAGCGGCCCTCCAGCAGCCGGGCCGCGCCCGCGAAGAAGCGGATCTGGTCGACCATCGGCGGGATCTCCTCGGAGCGGGTCAGCCCGGTCGGCTTGCCCGTGTTCTCCACCTCGGCCGCGATCAGGTCCTCGGCACGCTCCTCGAACGCGTCCGCGATCTTCAGGAGGTACTTCTGCCGCTCGGACGGGGTCGTGTCGCGCCAGGCCGGGAAGGCCGCGGCGGCGGCCGCCATCGCGGCGTCCACGTCCGCCTGCCCGGACAGCGGAGCGGTGGCGTACGCCTCGCCCGTCGCGGGGTTGACCACCTCGGTGGTCCGTCCGTCGGCGGCGTCCCGGAACTCACCGTCGATGTAGTTGCGCAGACGACGCAGCTCGGTGCTCACTGCCGGCCTCCTGGTCTGGTTCAAGGGTTCAAGCTGTCCAATCACTGAGACACCCACCCTAGTCGCCGGACCCACGTTTTCAACACCCCCACCGCCACCACATCTGCGAAATCCGCAAGTCTCGGAGTCGTAAACAACGAATTTCATCGATACGGCCTTGCGAAACTGTCGAGACGTCGTGCACAGTGAGGTCGTGGCCAGTCGAAGCGCAGACCAAAGGGACTCCTCCCGCGAGTCCAGGAACGGCACCCCCCAGCTGGATGCCGTCTCCCTCGCCATCATCCAGCAGCTCCAGGAGGACGGCCGCCGGCCGTACGCCGCGATCGGCAAGGCCGTCGGCCTGTCCGAAGCGGCCGTGCGCCAGCGCGTCCAGAAGCTGCTGGACCAGGGCGTGATGCAGATCGTCGCCGTCACGGACCCGCTCACCGTGGGCTTCCGCCGACAGGCGATGGTCGGGATCAACGTCGAGGGCGATGTCGAGTCCATCGCGGAAGCGCTGACCGCCATGTCGGAAGTCGAGTACGTGGTGATGACCGCGGGCTCGTTCGACATCCTCGCCGAGATCGTCTGCGAGGACGACGACCACCTGCTGGACGTCATCAACAAACGCATCCGGGCGCTGCCCGGCGTGCGCTCCACCGAGAGCTTCGTCTATCTGAAGCTCAAGAAGCAGACCTACATGTGGGGAACCCGATAACCGTGAGCCAGAAGGACCTCAGCCGTACCGCGTACGACCACCTGTGGATGCACTTCACCCGCATGTCCTCGTACGAGAACTCCCCCGTCCCGACCATCGTCCGGGGCGAGGGCACCTACATCTACGACGACAAGGGCAAGCGCTACCTCGACGGTCTCGCGGGGCTGTTCGTGGTCCAGGCCGGTCACGGCCGCACGGAACTCGCCGAGACCGCCTTCAAGCAGGCCCAGGAGCTCGCCTTCTTCCCGGTGTGGTCCTACGCCCACCCCAAGGCCGTCGAGCTGGCCGAGCGCCTGGCCGACTACGCCCCGGGCGACCTGAACAAGGTCTTCTTCACCACGGGCGGCGGCGAGGCCGTCGAGACCGCCTGGAAGCTTGCCAAGCAGTACTTCAAGCTCAAGGGCAAGCCGACCAAGTACAAGGTCATCTCCCGTGCGGTCGCCTACCACGGCACCCCGCAGGGAGCCCTGTCCATCACCGGCCTGCCGGGCCTGAAGGCCCCCTTCGAGCCGCTGGTGCCGGGTGCGCACAAGGTGCCGAACACCAACATCTACCGCGCCCCGCTCTTCGGTGACGACCCGGAGGCCTTCGGCCGCTGGGCCGCCGACCAGATCGAGCAGCAGATCCTCTTCGAGGGCCCGGACACCGTCGCCGCGGTCTTCCTGGAGCCCGTGCAGAACGCCGGCGGCTGCTTCCCGCCCCCGCCCGGCTACTTCCAGCGGGTGCGCGAGATCTGCGACAAGTACGACGTGCTGCTCGTGTCGGACGAGGTCATCTGTGCCTTCGGCCGCCTGGGCACGATGTTCGCCTGCGACAAGTTCGGCTACGTCCCGGACATGATCACCTGCGCCAAGGGCATGACCTCGGGCTACTCCCCGATCGGCGCCTGCATCATCTCCGACAAGCTCGCCGAGCCGTTCTACAAGGGCGACAACACCTTCCTGCACGGCTACACCTTCGGCGGTCACCCCGTGTCGGCCGCGGTGGGCCTGGCGAACCTGGACCTGTTCGAGCGCGAGAACCTCAACCAGCACGTGCTGGACAACGAGGGCGCCTTCCTCTCGACCCTCCAGAAGCTGCACGACCTGCCGATCGTCGGCGACGTCCGCGGCAACGGCTTCTTCTACGGCATCGAGCTGGTGAAGGACAAGAACACCAAGGAATCCTTCAACGAGGAGGAGACCGAGCGCGTCCTGTACGGCTACCTCTCCAAGGCGCTGTTCGAGAACGGCCTGTACTGCCGTGCCGATGACCGCGGTGACCCGGTCATCCAGCTCGCCCCGCCGCTGATCTCCAACCAGGAGACCTTCGACGAGATCGAGCAGATCCTGCGCGCGACGCTGACGGAGGCCTGGACGAAGCTCTGAGCCTCGTGCCTCTGATCAGCTGATCAACACCGGCCCCGGTGCCGTCCGTTCGAGTGAGAACGGCGGCCCGGGGCCGTGTGCTGTCCTGGCTCCCCGCCCCGGCTGCCTAGCGTTCCAGTGACCGATCGGCCCAGCCTTCGTTCCCCCGGAAGGCCCTGTCGTCACATTCCCGTCGCGGGGCAGGCGGGAATGTGACGACAGGGCCTACAGGTGGATCAAGTACGGGGAAACGGATCAGAACCGAGGTGTACGCCCATGGAGGCCCCGCCGGACAACGACGTGCTCTGGGCACGTGCGCTGCACTTCAGGCACCAGGACGGCTCGCCCGGTCTCACCGGGGTCTCGCTCGGCGTGCGCGAGGGCGAGATCCTCGCCGTCAGCGGCCCGCGCGGCAGCGGCAAGACCACGCTGCTGCGGTGTCTGTCCGGGCAGGTCACGCCGGAGCGCGGCGAGGTCTGGTTCAACAGTGCACCGGTGCACACGATGGGGCCGGTCGCCCGTGAGCAGCTCCGAAGGGACAGGTTCGGCTGGATCGACCCGGCCCCCGCGCTCGTCCCGGAGCTGAACGGCTGGGAGAACGCCGCCCTCCCCCTGATGCTGCGCGGCACCAGCCGCAGCCGGGCCAAGGCGGCCGCCCTGGAGTGGCTGGAGCGCCTCGACGTCGGCGACCAGGCCCGCAGGCGCCCGCACGAGCTGCTGCAGGCCGAACGCCAGCGCGTCGCCATCGCCCGTGCGCTCGCCTCCGGGCCCACGGTCCTCTTCGCGGACGAGCCGTCGGCCCCGCTGCACCGCGCGGACCGCACGCCGGTGCTGCGCACCCTGACCACGGCGGCCCGCTCGCACGGCATCACCGTCGTCCTGGCCACGCACGACTCCGAGACCGCGCCCCTCGTCGACCGCACGGTCTGCCTGCTGGACGGGCGGTGCGTGAAGACCGTGCACCTGCCCGACACCCCGGAGGCGGAAGGCCGGGCCGCCGCGTGCTCGCTCTACGTCTGACCCACGCGGCCCGGCCCGCCGTCCAGCTGCGCCGCCTCCTGGTGGCGGCGGCCTCGGCCGGCACCGGCTTCCTCCTCCTGTCCGCCCTCGGCTACGCGATGAGCCACCCCGAGACACCGGGCGCCGCCGCGCTGCGCCTGGCCTGGTGCGTGGTCCCGGTCGCCGCTGCGGTGCACCTCGCGCTCGCGGTGGCCCGCACGGACCCCGGCACCAGACCGCGCCCCGGCCTGTCGGCGGTCGGCCTCGGCCCGGCCCGTCTGATGGCGGTCTCGGCGCTGACCACGGCCCTGTCCTGCACCCTGGGCTCGCTGCTGGCGCTGCTGCTCTTCCTGCACCTGCGCGGCGACCTGACGGGCCTGCCCTTCTACGGCACGGCAGCCGACTTCCTGGCGGCGGACCAGTCTCTCCCCGTCCCGGCTGCGCTGACCCTGCTCACGCTGCTCCCGGCGATCGCGTCGGCGACGGTGGCCCTCGCCCTGCGCCCGAGAGACCCCCACCCGACCACCGGACGGCCCGCCCGCACCTTCGGCCGCTTCGGCGCGTACGGCCACTCGCCTCGGAAGGAGACGTTCGGGGCGTACGGGAGGTTCGGCGCGCGGCTCGGGATGCGGGGCAGCGGTACGGGGGGCCGTGGTTCCGGCACCGCGAGCGGGAAGGCCGACGACGGCGCGCAACCCGCCGGTGACGCTCCGGGCAGGCGTACCGCCGGCGCGGACGGCGGCGCTCCGGTCCTGAACGCCGTGACCGACCCCGAGCCCCCGGCCCCGGACACCGGCTGGGCCGCCGCCCTCCCCGGCAACCGGCCGAGCCGCGCGGCGGCCGGTCTGCCCTGGGGTGTCGCCACCCTCGCCGCGGGTCTCGCCGTGCAGGCCTACACGGGCGGTTCCGCTGCCGTGCCCGCCCTCGCCGACCTGCCCGTCGACGCGGTGGCCGTGCTGGTCGGCTGGATCATCATCGCCGTAGGGCTCGTGCTCGCCTCCCCCGGCCTGACCGACCTCTGCGGCCGGCTGCTCCAGGCCGGCCGGCCCGGAGCGCTCCGGCTCCTGGCCGGCCGGGTCCTCATGGCGGAGGCCACCCGGCTCGGCCGGCCCCTCGGCGTGCTCTGCGCGGTGGCGTCCGCCGGCTACGCGATGGCGGTCCTGTACGAGGGTCCCGCCCCCGCCTTCGGCCCCCTCACCACCCTGGGCGCGCTCCTGGTCACCGGATGCACGGTGGCGACCCTGCTGACGGCGGCCGTCGAGGCCCGCCAGAGCCGCGCCGACACCACCGCCGCCCTGCTGCGCCTCGGCGCTCCCGCCGCGATGCTGCGCAGTGCCGCGGCCCTGCGTGCGGCCGCCCTGCTCGCGCTGTTCGGCCCGTTCACCCTGGTGATCGCCGACCTGGCGGCGCTGCCGAGGGCCCACTGAGGCACCGTATGCACGTCGCGCGAAGAAAATTCTCCGGCGACCGATGAGTTCCGCGCAGGCCCGGCGTCTACCCCACCGAACGGCAGCAAGCACACGGACCCGAGGGAGAGACCCCATGTACCAGCAGATGATCTTCGTGAACCTCGTCACCAACGACGTCCCCGCCACGAAGAAGTTCTTCACGGAGCTGGGATACACCATCAACCCGCAGTTCAGCACCGACGAGTGCGCCTGCGTCCAGATCAGCGACACGATCATCGCGATGCTCATGACCCGTGGGCACTACTCCCAGTTCACCAAGAAGGAGATCGTGGACTCGGCCAAGTCCAGCGAGGTGCTGCTGTGTCTGAGCGCCGAGAGCCGCGAGAAGGTGGACGAGCTGGTGGACAAGGCGATCGAGGCCGGCGGCACCGCCCACGGCGAGCCCCAGGACCACGGCTTCATGTACGGCCGCGCCTTCGACGACCTCGACGGCCACACCTGGGAGGTCGCGTGGATGGACCCGGCGGCGATTCAGGGCTGACCCTGGCAACGGAGTCCCGTATCGCCCTGGTTGACCGGAACGAGCAGGCTGCGGAGGCGTTGAAACGTCCCTGCACTTAATAAGCAGGTAAAGCCAACGACCCCTGCGGGCATATGCGTTGACACTCCTTATGGAGCGCTTATAAACCTGTGAGCCTCTTGGGGGTGCTGGGACCTCCCTCATCCGGGTCCCGTCTTCCCCTCAGCCCCCCGCAGTTCTGCTCTGTAAAGGACAAACGTTGTCCATATCCCGCCGCAGTGCACGCCGTTCCGTGCGCATCCTGGGTGTCGCCTCTGCCTCTGCCGCGCTGGCGCTGGGTCTGTCAAGCACCGCGCTCGCGTGCAACATCCGTGAGTTCTCCGCCGAAGCCCAGTGCGACGGCAACAAGGGTGTCATCGTCGTCACCGACAAGGACGCCTCCGGGACCCCGGCCACCATCACCGTGTTCCTGGAGAACAACGGTGCCGATGAGAAGCAGGTGGGCAAGCCGCAGGACATCAAGGGCTCGGCCGAGGGCACCACGGTGACCTTCGAAGAGAAGTGGAAGCCCAACGCGACCTACCGCATCCGCGTCAAGGCGGCCGACCAGGTCGACGAGGACATCAACCCCAACCTGGTGACCCCGTCCACGGCCTGCAAGAAGCAGGAGTCCCAGACTCCGACGCCGCCGGCCACGCCGTCGCCCTCGCCGTCCAAGTCCACCCCGGCAAAGTCCGCGACCCCGACCCCGTCGGCCTCCGAGAGCAGCACCGCCCCGGCGGGCACGTCGAGCAACGCGCCGTCCCCGGCGGCCGGTGACTCGAACCTCGCCGAGACCGGTGCGAGCTCCAACACCCCGCTGATCGCCGGTGTCGCGGGCGCCCTGGTCGTCATCGGCGGTGGCGCGGTCTTCTTCGGCATGCGCCGCCGTGGGACGAAGAGCGGTAGCTGACGCCTCACTTCACTTTGTACGCCGCTGCGGCCCGTCCCCGTATCCCCGGGGGACGGGCCGCAGTCGTGTCCGGCATCAGAAGGCGGTCCGCTCCAGCCAGAGCTCCAGCACCTCGCGCTCGCCCAGCACCTCCAGGCCGGGTGTGTCCAGCGGCAGCCGCCGGTAGAAGGCGAGCAGCAGCGGGGTGAGCGGGCCGCGCAGGGCGACGGCGGCCTTCTCGTGGCCGCGGCGCCAGCTGACGCCGTCCGCGCCGAACTCCAGGAGCCACTCGGCGTTCAGGTCTGCGGCGGTGTCGGTGGCGTGCAGGTGGATGGTGCGCGGGGGGCCGCCCAGCCGGAGCGCCTCCTCCTGGCCCCTGCGCCGCTGGACGAAGAGGCTGATGTCCAGCCACTCGTCGAGCGCGTCGGCGGCGATCTCGGGCGCCACCTCGTACGGCGCCCCGACGGCGAGCGTGGCGTCCGCGCGATGGACGGTGATCTCATGGGCCATCCGGCGGGCCCAGAAGCCCGCGTCGGACATGCCCGTCCAGGACCACACCCCGGTGTCCGGTCCGGCCTCGCGCAGGGCGCCGACGACCAGTTCCCCGGTCTCCGCCAGCCACTGGTCCAGGGCCTCCGCGTCGCCCCGCTTCTCCGGTCCCCCACCGAGCGGGACCTGCTCCCACGGGATGTTCTCCTGCGCCCGCCCGCGCACCAGGGCGTCCACCCAGCGCAGGGCGCCGCCCATGTGGCGTACGAGGTCCTCCAGTGACCAGTCCGGGCAGGTCGGCACGGGGGCGGCGAGGTCGGCGCCGGAGGTCACCACGGCCCTCAACTGCTCCACCTGATGAGCGATTTCGCCACAATAGCGGTCATGTGCGAGCAAGGTCATGCCCCTCACCCTAGGGGCGCGATGATCAGCCGAGCACGACGATTTCGGCCACGTCGAACTCGGTCCCCACCTCGGTCCCGGTCTCCGGCGCGTCCCGGAGCGCGCAGGCCGCCTCGAGCCGCGGGCCGCCATCCGCGGGCTGGAGACGGACGGCCACATGGGTGCCCTTGAAGGTGCGGGCGGTCACCGTGCAGGGCAGGCCCTCGTCGGCCGCCACGAGCCGTACTCCGGCGGGCCTGACGAGCAGCGGGCGGTTGCCCTGGGGCGAGCCCTCGGGCACCGGCAACTTGCCCCATGGGGTGTTCGCGACCGTGTCCGCGACGGTCGCCGGGACCACGTTGTCGAAGCCGAGGAAACGGGCCACGAACTCGTCGGCGGGCCGCTGCCAGACCTCAAGGGGCGTCCCGGACTGGGCGATGCGCCCGTCCCGCATCACCACCACCCGGTCGGCCAGTGCGAAGGCCTCGCCCTGGTCGTGGGTCACGGCGAGCACGGTCGTACCCAACCGGCCGAACAGCTCGCGGAGTTCGACCACCAGCCGCTCCCGCAGCGAGCGGTCGAGCTGGCCGAGCGGCTCGTCCAGCATGAGCAGCCGGGGCCGGGGCGCCAGCGCCCGGGCGAGGGCCACCCGCTGCTGCTCACCGCCGGACAGCGCGGCCACGGCCCGCCGGGCGGCCCCCGGCAGTCCGACCAGATCCAGCAACTGACCGGTCTCGGCGTCCCGTTCGCCCTTCGGCACCCCGTGCATCCGCAGCCCGAAGGCCACGTTGCCGCCGACGTCCCGCTGCGGGAAGAGCTGGTGGTCCTGGAACATCAGCCCGACGCCCCGCCGGTGCGCGGGCACGCCCGCCTGGTCACGGCCGTCGAGCAGCACCCGACCGGAGCCGAGGGGCTGTAGTCCCGCCACCGCCCGGAGCAGAGTGGACTTCCCACTGCCGCTGGGCCCGAGCACGCACACCACCTCGTGCTCGGCGACGTCCAGGTCGACCGCGTCGAGCACGGGCCGCCTGCCGAAGCGCACGGTCGCGGCCTGAAGACTCAGCAGCATCAGAACTCCCCCGTCCGGTCGGTGCGCAGCCGCTCCAGGACGAGCAGGGCGGCCGCGCACACCACCATCAGAATCGTGGACAGGGCCATCGCCTGCCCGTAGTTGAGGTCCCCGGGCCGGCTCAGCAGCCGGGCCACGGCGACCGGGAGCGTCGGGTTGTCGGGCCGTGCGATGAACACGGTCGCCCCGAACTCACCGAGGGACACGGCGAAGGCGAACCCGGCAGCGATCAGCAGCGCCCGCCGCACCAGCGGCAGATCGACCTCCCGCCACACCCGCCAGGGCGAGGCCCCGAGCACGGCGGCCGCCTCCCTGAGCCGTCCGTCCACCGCCCGCAGCACGGGCAGCATGGTCCGTACGACGAAGGGGGCACCCACCAGCGCCTGGGCGAGCGGTACGAGGATCCAGGACTGGCGCAGGTCCAGCGGGGGCTTGTCCAGCGCGATCAGGAAACCGAAGCCGACCGTCACGGCGGAGACGCCGAGCGGCAGCATCAGCAGCGCGTCGAAGCCGCGCACCAGCCGGCCCGCGTCCCGGCGGGCCAGCGCGGCGGCGGCGAGACCTCCGATCAGCACGGCGATGACGGTGGCGGCGACGGCGTACTCCAGCGAGGTCCACACGGCGTGCAGCGGCGCCACGAGGAAGGTGCCGCCGTCGGCGTTCGTCAGCGCCCGGTAGTAGCCGAGGCCGGGTGCGTCCAGGGAGCGCCGTACGAGCACCGCGAGCGGCAGGACCAGCAGCAGGGAGATGGTGACGAGGACCCCGGCGAGCAGCGCCCACTGCCCGGCGCCGCGCGGCCGGCGGGCGGTGACGGAGGCGTCCACCAGGCGCAGGGCGGTCTCCCGCCGCCGTACCGTCCAGGCGTGCACGGCGAGGATCGCGCCCACCGCGACGAACTGGACGAGGGTGAGCACGGCGGCCGTGGAGAGGTCGAAGACCTCGGAGGTCTGCCGGTAGATCTCCACTTCGAGGGTGGAGAAGGTGGGCCCGCCGAGGATCTGCACCACGCCGAAGGAGGTGAAGGTGAACAGGAACACCATCAGCGCGGCGGCGGCCACGGCGGGCACGAGGGCGGGGAGCGTCACCTTCCGCCAGGCCCGCAGGGGCGATGCGCCGAGCATCCGGGCGGCCTGCTCCTGCCGGGGGTCGAGCTGGGCCCACAGTCCGCCGACCGTGCGGACGACGACCGCGTAGTTGAAGAAGACGTGCGCCAGCAGGATCGCCCACACGGTAGTGTCCAGCCGTACGCCCCACAGGTCGTCGAGGAGCCCGCCGCGGCCGACGAGCGCGAGGAACGCCGTACCGACGACCACGGTCGGCAGCACGAACGGAACCGTGACGACGGCCCGCAGCACCTGCTTGCCGGGGAAGTCCAGACGGGCGAAGACGTAGGCGGCGGGCAGGGCGAGCAGCAGGGTGAGCGCGGTGGAGGCGAGCGCCTGCCAGGTGGTGAACCACAGCACGTGCCGGATGTCCGGCTGGGTGACGACGTCCGCCATCCGCCCGAACTGCCAGGTGCCATCCACCTTCAGTCCGCGCGCGACGATCGCGGCGACGGGCCAGGCGAAGAACACGGCGAAGAACGCGACGGGCAGGGCCATGAGCCCCAGCCGCGCCGCGCTCCCGCGCGTGCTCTTGGCCGCTACTTCAGTACGAGCGACGTCCACGACTTGACCCACTGGTCACGGTTTGCGGCGATCTTGCCGGGGGCCATCGTCTCGGGGCTCTTGGCGGCCGGCCCGTACTTGGTGAAGTCGGCGGGCACCGCGGCGCCCTGCACCACCGGGTACACGAACATGTTCAGCGGCATGTCCTGCTGGAACTCCTTGGAGAGCAGGAAGTCGATGAACGCCTTGCCGCCCTTGGTGTTCTTCGCGTTGCTCAGCAGCCCGGCGAACTCGATCTGCCGGAAGCAGGTGCCGGTCGCGACGCCGGTCGGGGCGGTGCTGGGCCGCTTCTTGGCGTAGATCACCTCGGCGGGTGGCGAGGAGGCGTACGACACCACGAGCGGCCGGTCGCCGCCCGCCTTCTTGCCCTCGGACGAGCCGGAGAACTCCTGGCGGTAGGCCTGCTCCCAGCCGTCGACGACCTTGACGCCGTTGTCCTTGAGCTTCTTCCAGTAGCCCTGCCATCCGTCGTCCCCGTACTGCGCGGCGCTGCCGAGCAGGAAACCGAGGCCGGGCGAGGAGGTGGCTGCGTTCTCGGTGACGAGGAGGTTCTTGTACTCGGGCTTGGCGAGGTCGGCGAAGGTCTGCGGCGGAGTCAGCTTGTGCTCGCTGAAGTAGGCCTTGTCGTAGTTGACGCAGATGTCGCCGTAGTCGACCGGCGTGACCCGGTGCTTGCCCTGGTCGAGCTGGTAGGCGGCGTCGGCCGTGTCGAGCCCCTTCGCCGCGTACGGCTGGAACAGACCGTTGTCGAGGGCCCTGGACAGCAGGGTGTTGTCGACGCCGAAGAAGACGTCTCCCTGCGGGTTGTCCTTGGTCAGGATCGCCTTATTGACGGCCTGGCCCGCGTCGCCGCTGTTGAGGACCCTGACCTTGTACCCGGACTGCTTCTCGAAGTCCTTGAGCACGTTCTTGGAGACGGCCCACGAGTCGTGGCTGACGAGCGTGACGGTCTTGGAGTCCTTCGCGCTGTCGCCGCCGGACGACCCGCACGCGGAGAGCGTGACGAGGGCGAGCCCGACGGCCGCGGCCGCGAACGTCTTGGTGTGCACTGGATGTCCTCCTGGGGTTGGCCAGGAAGAGACGCGGCCCTGCCCGGGCTCCGCGAGGGCAGCCCGGGCAGGGCGCAACAGCTTGAGTGATGACCGAACTCCCTACCCAGAATGACCTGGGCGAGGTTCAGAGGGTCTGCGGCCCTGTCCGCCGCACTCTCAGCGCTGTGGCGCTCCCCTGTCGGAATATGAAGATGTGATGAGACGTGATGGAACGCAGTCAGATTACCGCTCGGTGGCCGCGAGCTGACCACACGCCCCGTCGATCTCCTGCCCCCGGGTGTCCCGGACGGTGACGGGCACCCCATGGGCCGCGATCGCCCCGACGAACGCCTTCTCGTCCTCGGGCCGCGAGGCGGTCCACTTCGATCCGGGCGTCGGGTTCAGCGGAATGAGGTTGACGTGCACCGGCTTGCCCTTGAGCAGCCGTCCGAGCCGGTCACCCCGCCAGGCCTGGTCATTGATGTCGCGAATGAGCGCGTACTCGATCGAGAGCCGGCGCCCGGACTTCTCCACGTACTCGAACCCGGCGTCCAGCACCTCGCGCACCTTCCACCGCGTGTTCACGGGGACGAGGGTGTCGCGCAGCTCGTCGTCGGGGGCGTGCAGGGAGATCGCCAGCCGGCACTTGAAGCCCTCGTCGGCGAACCGGTGGATGGCCGGGACGAGCCCGACCGTCGACACGGTGATCCCACGCTGCGAGAGCCCGAGCCCGTCCGGCGCGGGATCGGTGAGCGCGCGGATGGCTCCGACGACCCGCTTGTAGTTGGCGAGCGGCTCGCCCATCCCCATGAAGACGATGTTGGACAGCCGCGCCGGCCCGCCGGGAACCTCTCCGTCCCGCAGAGCCCGCATCCCGTCGACGATCTGGTGGACGATCTCGGCGGTCGACAGATTCCGGTCGAGCCCCGCCTGCCCGGTCGCGCAGAACGGGCAGTTCATCCCGCACCCCGCCTGTGAGCTGATGCACATGGTGACCCGGTCCGGGTACCGCATCAGCACGGACTCGACCAGCGTCCCGTCAAAGAGCCGCCACAGCGTCTTGCGCGTCTCCCCCTGGTCGGTCGACAGATGCCGGACGACGGTCATCAGCTCCGGGAACAGCGCCTCGCGCAGCCGGTCCCGCGAACCGGCCGGGATGTCGGTCCACTGCTCGGGGTCGTGCGCGTACCGCGCGAAGTAGTGCTGCGAGAGCTGCTTGGCACGAAACGGCTTCTCGCCGATCTCAGCCACCGCGTCCTTGCGCTCGGCGGGCGTGAGGTCGGCAAGGTGCCGCGGCGGCTTCTTGGCTCCGCGCGGGGCGACGAAAGTAAGTTCTCCGGGCTTCGGCATAACCCCTCCAGTGTCGCAGATCAACTCCACCGGCCCAGGCCAGAGCGGGGTGGGGACGGTCACCAGTGGGCGCCGTCTGTCAGCTTTGGTCGGCCTCGCACGGCCCAGGGACGGCCCAGAGACGGCCCAGCTGGGCCAGGCGGGCTGAGTCACCTCCGTTGTCAGTGCGTGCAGATATGGTGCGTCCGCCATCAAGGGCAACGCTCTGGGGAGGGGCTTTGGGAGCCAAGACGGGACTGCTGGTGTACGCAGACGGCGACGTGCCGGAGCTGCTGCGACAAGTGGGCGCGGCAGACCTTGAACGGACTGCCAGCATGATGCGGCAGCTCTACCCGGGCTGGGAGATCGGGGAGTGCAAGGGCTCGAATCTCTGGGACGGCGTCTACCCCCCGAAGGGAACGGCGTACGCAGCCAGCTGGCCGGGCGTGGAGGTCATCGGTGATCAGAGGGTGATGATCGACGCCCCTTCCCAGCTCCCGGAGCACCTCGTCGCGGCAAGTGCCGGCCGACGGCTCGTCCTGCACGCCATGCACAGCGTCGTGGACTGGCTGGCGTTTGCCGTTTGGGAGGACGGGCGCCTCGTCCGCTCCCTGAGCCTGTCCCCGGATAGCGGCATCATCGAGAACATCGGCGAGCCACTCCCCTTTGAGCTGCCCTACTGGGCCGGAGACCGCCCAGCCGACATCATCCCGTGGCCTGGCGAGGAGGAAGAGCCGTACGCCCTGCCCTTTCACCCCTTGGACCTGGGCGAAGACGCGTTGCGGGCGCTCTGCGGCTTTATCCAGGAGGGCCGTCCCGAGCCAGATGACGTCGACGCGGAGGCCATCGAGCTGCACGGATTCCATGTGCAGGAGCCACACGGGCCTGATCCTGCGGAACAGGAAGCGGAGCTGCGCAGGGCCGCGGAAGCCATGGATCCCCCGCGCTTCTACACACTCAGCCCTGACGGCTCACTGATCGAGCGCGACGGCCTTTAGCTCACGACCTCTTCGTCCCGAAGCAACTTGGGCGGGCTTTCGACCTGGGGCTGGTGGCTCTCACCTGCGCTGATGGTCCGCAGGCGTCCACGCGCGTCCGTCGCTGTACGTCGGCGTTGTCACGCATTAGACACACACGTGGGCTAGGGGCACCGACTCCGCTCAATCGACCTCAGTGCGCTGCAATGCCTCCCGAAGAGGCATGCCCTGTT
>NZ_KQ948049.1:0-4140 GCF_001513965.1 Streptomyces cellostaticus
GCTCCCTGCCGTCCAGGGCAGCTGGGGCTCAGACGCCCCAGGTGCCCTGGTCCACGGCGCAGTTCCAGCCCGTGCCCTTCAGGGTGAACTTCACCTTGTAGGAGCGGGTGTTGAGCAGGTGCGTGGGCACCTTGATCCCGAGGCTGGCCTTCTTCTTGAGCGTCGTGGTGTACACGGACACCGTCTTCGACGTGTTCTTGGTGACCTTGCCGCCCGTGGGCCTGGCGTGGCCGAAGCGGATGTTCCTGACGTCCGTGACGGTGAACGTGACCTTCCTGAAGCTCTGGCTGGTGCTCTTGTTCTTGATCCCGAAGTAGAGGCCGCCGTTGGTCACCCAGCCGTGCGAGTCGACGTAGAAGCGGCTCGGATAGACGAGGTCGATCGGGCAGCCGCTGCTCTTCGGCGTCGACGTAGCGGCCGACGCGGCGGTGCCGAGGCCGAGTTGAGCGGCGGTGACCAGTCCTGCCGTGGCCAGGACGGCTGCGGTCGTGCGTGTGCGGTTCATCGTGGTGACTCCTCCCCCTGTGGCCCTGCTTGACGGGCTTCAGCAGGAAGGATGCCATGTGCGGCGGCCGGACACGCGCGAATTCACCGGGCCTCAGCAGTACTTGTCGCTCGGATCCCGCGTCGTCCAGGAACAGGAGGCGACCTTGGAGCCGCTCGCCTTGGTCAGCGTGGCCGTGTCCCTGTCGTTGTTCCAGACGTAGGCGCGCCGGCCCTGGTACTTGTCCGACGCGGTGTCCGAGCCGCTGCCGGTGTGGATCTTCATGTACTTCCCTGCGCCGATCTTGACGTTCGGGAAGACGTACTTGTGGTTCGAGGCGTCCTTCAGGACCCAGCCCCTGAGCGAGACGGCCGAGCTGCCGGAGTTCTTGATCTGCACCCACTCGGCGTTCAGGCTCTTGTTGGAGCGGTCGTCCCGGCCCGGACTGTCGAACCAGACGTGGTGGATGTGCACGCCCCCGGCCGCCTGGGCCGGGGTGCTGAGCAGGGTGCCGGTGAGCAGGGCCGCGCCCGCGAGGGCGGGCAGGGCGGCACGTATGCGCACAGTACGCATGGAGAAATCCCCCCAAGGATGTCGTCCGCGGAGTCGTCCCGGGCCGGTCGTCCACCGGCCCGGGACTGAAGTGTTATCACACGATCTTCACCATGACTTCACAACGGGAAAACCACTCCATCAGGCGACGAAAGCTGTTAACGCACCCGCCCGAGGGATGCCCTGTCCTGGCGGCCGCGGCTTGCGGCAACAATGGAGGGATGACCGACAGTCCCGCCAGTCCGGCACCCCTCGCCGATCCACACCTCGTCTACGACCCCCTCGCGGCCGACGGCCCGAAGGACGTGGTGATCCTCGGCTCCACCGGGTCCATCGGAACCCAGGCCATCGACCTCGTGCTGCGCAACCCCGGCCGTTTCCGGGTCACCGCCCTGTCCGCGAACGGCAGCCGCGTGGCCCTGCTGGCCGAGCAGGCCCACCGCCTGCGGGTACGGACCGTGGCCGTCGCCCGCGAGGACGCCGCACCGGCCCTGCGCGAGGCGCTGCGCGAGCGGTACGGCACCGGGGAGCCGCTCCCCGAGATCCTCGCCGGACCGGACGCGGCCACCGAGGTCGCCGCCTCCGACTGCCACACCGTGCTCAACGGCATCACCGGGTCCATCGGCCTCGCGCCCACCCTGGCCGCGCTGGAGGCGGGCCGCACCCTCGCGCTCGCCAACAAGGAGTCGCTGATCGTCGGCGGCCCGCTGGTCAAGGCGCTCGCCAAGCCCGGGCAGATCATCCCGGTCGACTCCGAGCATGCCGCGCTCTTCCAGGCGCTCGCCGCCGGCATCCGCGCCGACGTGCGCAAACTGGTCGTCACCGCCTCCGGCGGCCCCTTCCGCGGCCGGAGCAAGGCACAGCTGGCGAACGTCACCGTCGAGGACGCCCTCGCCCACCCCACCTGGGCGATGGGCCCGGTGATCACGATCAACTCGGCGACCCTCGTCAACAAGGGCCTGGAAGTCATCGAGGCACATCTCCTCTACGACATTCCCTTCGACCGCATTGAGGTCGTCGTGCATCCCCAGTCGTATGTTCACTCGATGGTCGAGTTCACCGACGGATCCACGATCGCCCAGGCGACGCCCCCCGACATGCGCGGGCCCATCGCCATCGGTCTGGGCTGGCCCGAGCGCGTCCCGGACGCGGCGCCCGCCTTCGACTGGAGCAAGGCCTCCACCTGGGAGTTCTTCCCGCTGGACAACGAGGCCTTCCCCTCGGTGAACCTCGCC
The DNA here is from genome assembly GCF_001513965.1 of Streptomyces cellostaticus. GTDB lineage: Bacteria > Actinomycetota > Actinomycetes > Streptomycetales > Streptomycetaceae > Streptomyces > Streptomyces cellostaticus. The sequence continues at coordinate 2,272 of NZ_KQ948049.1, forward strand.
CGGCACGTGGGGCAGCTCGCGGGCACCGCCCCGGCGGTGTTCAATGCGGCCAACGAGGAGTGCGTCGAGGCCTTCCGCACCGGCGCACTGGCCTTCAACGGGATCATGGAGACCGTCACCCGGGTGGTCGAGGAGCACGGCACCCCGGTCGCGGGAACTTCACTCACCGTGTCGGACGTCCTCGAAGCGGAGACCTGGGCACGGGCCCGGGCTCGTGAACTGACAGCCAAGACGGCGACCGCGGAGGCGCGTGCATGACGACCTTGATGTTCATCCTCGGCATAGTGGTCTTCGTGGTCGGCCTGCTCGTCTCGATCGCGTGGCACGAGCTGGGGCACCTGTCCACGGCCAAGCTCTTCGGCATCCGCGTCCCGCAGTACATGGTCGGCTTCGGCCCGACCATCTGGTCGCGTACGAAGGGTGAGACCGAGTACGGCATCAAGGGGGTCCCGCTCGGCGGCTACATCCGCATGATCGGGATGTTCCCGCCCGACGACCAGGGCCGGGTCTCCGCCCGCTCCACCTCACCGTGGCGCGGCATGATCGAGGACGCCCGCTCGGCTGCCTTCGAGGAGATCAAGCCGGGTGACGAGACGCGCATGTTCTACACGCGCAAGCCGTGGAAGCGGGTCATCGTCATGTTCGCGGGCCCGTTCATGAACCTGGTGCTCGCGATCGGCCTGTTCCTCACCGTGCTGATGGGCTTCGGTATCCCGCAGCAGACCACCACCGTCGCCTCCGTCTCGCCCTGCACCATCAAGCAGAGCGAGCACCGTGACACCTGTAAGAAGTCCGACCCGGTCTCCCCGGCGGCGAAGGCCGGCATGAAGAACGGCGACAAGATCGTCTCCTTCGACGGCGTGCCGACCAAGGACTGGAACACGCTCTCGGACCTCATCCGGGACAGCGCCGGCAAGAACGTCGCGATCGTCGTCGACCGCAAGGGCCAGGAGCTGACCCTGCACACGAAGATCACCGAGAACTGGGTCGCCAAGAAGGACTCCAGCGGCAACTACGTCAAGGGCTACGTCCCGGCCGGCTTCCTCGGCTTCAGCGCCGCCACCGGCGTCGTCAAGCAGGACTTCGGCGGGTCCGTGACCTGGATGACCGACCGGGTCGGCGACGCCGTCGACTCCCTCGCCGCCCTGCCCGCCAAGATCCCGGCCTTGTGGGACGCGGCCTTCGGCAATGCCCCGCGCCAGCCGGACTCCCCGATCGGCATCGTCGGCGCGGCCCGCATCACCGGCGAGATCGCCACGCTGGACATCCCCGCCTCCCAGCAGCTCGCGAACTTCGTGATGCTGCTGGCCGGCTTCAACCTCTCCCTGTTCCTGTTCAACATGCTCCCGCTGCTCCCGCTCGACGGCGGGCACATCGCGGGCGCCCTGTGGGAGTCGCTGCGGCGGAACGTGGCCCGGGTGCTGCGCCGGCCGGACCCCGGTCCGTTCGACGTGGCCAAGCTGATGCCGGTGGCCTACGTGGTGGCCGGAATCTTCGTCTGCTTCACCATCCTGGTGCTCATCGCGGACGTGGTTAACCCGGTGAAAATCTCCTAGCCATCCGACATTCCAGGCGGCCCGGAACCATGAGTTCCGGGCCGCCTTCCATCGGGTGGGTTTACCGGGTGGGATGTGCTGGCCCAGGGGCCGGTGCCGTAATCTCGAAGCCTGGAGCCCGCCGTTCACGGGACCGGACCTTGATCCACGACTTGGGGTTGCACAGCAGATGACTGCGATTTCTCTCGGCATGCCGTCCGTTCCGACCAAGCTCGCCGAGCGCCGGAAGAGCCGGCAGATCCAGGTCGGATCCGTGGCGGTCGGCGGAGACGCGCCCGTGTCGGTCCAGTCGATGACCACGACCCGCACGTCC
>NZ_KQ948049.1:4956-67669 GCF_001513965.1 Streptomyces cellostaticus
CGTCACCGAGGCGGGCCCGGCCTTCCAGGGCACCATCAAGTCGGCCGTCGCCTTCGGCGCCCTGCTCTCCCAGGGCATCGGCGACACCATCCGCGTCTCCCTGTCGGCGCCCCCCGCCGAGGAGGTCAAGGTCGGCCTCCAGATCCTGGAGTCGCTGAACCTCAAGCAGCGCGGCCTGGAGATCGTCTCCTGCCCGTCCTGCGGCCGCGCCCAGGTCGACGTCTACAAGCTCGCCGAAGAGGTCACCGCCGGCCTGACCGGCATGGAGGTTCCGCTGCGCGTCGCCGTCATGGGCTGCGTCGTCAACGGCCCCGGCGAGGCCCGCGAGGCCGACCTCGGCGTCGCCTCCGGCAACGGCAAGGGCCAGATCTTCGTCAAGGGCGAGGTCATCAAGACCGTCCCCGAGTCCAAGATCGTGGAGACCCTCATCGAGGAAGCCATGAAGCTCGCCGAGCAGATGGAGTCCGAGGGCATCACCTCCGGCGAGCCCTCGGTTTCGGTGGCGGGCTGAGCTGTAGCGCCCCAAGGGGCGCGGGGAACTGCGCGAGCAGCCACAACGGACCGGCACTCGCCGACGAACCACAGCCCCCCGAGCTAGGAAGCGCACCGCCAAAGCAGCGCAGCTATAGTGCGGGGATCAGCAGAACCCCAGGGTGAGGCCCCGCACGTGTTGACCCAGACCACCTCACGGGTGCTCGATCCGAGCGACCTTGACGCCGCGCTCGCCGTCCTCGACCGCGAGCCGGTCGCGAACGCCTTCGTGACCTCCCGGGTCCAGATCGCGGGCCTCGACCCGTGGCGCCTCGGCGGCGAGATGTGGGGCTGGTACGAGGACGGCATGCTCACGTCCCTGTGCTACGCGGGCGCCAACCTCGTCCCCATCTGCGCCACCCCGCGGGCCGTCCGCGCCTTCGCCGACCGGGCCCGCAGGGCCGGCCGCCGCTGCTCCTCCATCGTCGGCCCCGCCGAACCCACCACGGCGCTGTGGCGCCTGCTGGAACCGCACTGGGGACCGGCCCGCGAGGTCCGCGCTCACCAGCCTCTGATGGTCACCGACCGCATGCCCGCCGACATCGCCCCGGATCCCTACGTCCGCCGCATCCGCAAGGACGAGATGGAGACGATCATGCCGGCGTGCGTGGCGATGTTCACCGAGGAGGTCGGCGTCTCCCCGATGGCCGGGGACGGCGGCCTGCTCTACCAGGCCCGCGTCGCCGAGCTCGTGGGCTCCGGCCGCTCCTTTGCCCGCATCGACGAACACGGCAAGGTCGTCTTCAAGGCGGAGATCGGCGCGGCGACGGCCCAGGCCTGCCAGATCCAGGGCGTGTGGGTCGCCCCCGAGTACCGGGGGAGGGGTCTGGCGGCGCCCGGCATGGCAGCGGTCCTGCGCTACGCCCTGGCGGATGTCGCCCCGGTGGTCAGCCTCTACGTGAACGACTTCAACACGGCGGCGCGCAGGACGTACCGGCGGGTGGGGTTCCAGGAGGTCGGCGCGTTCATGAGCATCCTCTTCTAGGAGCTCCGGGGGCGGCCCGTTTCCTCGGTGGTGGCCGGCAGGAGGCTCAGGAGCTGCTTCGTGTGGCCGGGCAGCTCCACTTCCGCGAGGCCCGTGATGAGGTCCCTGAGCGGCATGGGCTGGTCGACCAGGAGCGTGTCGTGGGACAGGAGCAGGCTGGGGACCAGCGTGTCGAGTTCGGCCTCGCTCAGCATCGGCCCGCCGAGTGCGCACAGGGCGTCCGCCTGGATACTGATGCGGTCCCGGAGCCCCGCGTTGCCGCCGGCGAGCGCGATGGCGCGTTCGATGGTCCAGGTGTCGAGCGCGATGCGGTTGTCGTACGTGGTCTTCGCCCCGGCGGTGACGGAGGAGACCGCGGCGAGGGTGGCGGCGTTGACGAGGGCGACGTGCGCGAGGATCTGGTCGGCGTTCCACTCGCCGGGCGGCGGGGCCGGGCTCGGGTCGCCGGAGTCGGCCACCGTGGCGGCGGCGTCCAGCAGGGCGCGGTAGGCGTTCCGGAGCGGGGTGGTGTCCATGACGTCTTCTTCTTTCTGCCGTTCTGCCGTTTCAGCCGTGCGCGCGGTACATCTCCCAGGGCGCCTGCGGGAGGACCTCGCCGGTCTCCAGCAGTGACTTGAGGTTGGCCAGCACGGCCGGCCAGCCCTGCGAAATCCCGTTGAACATCGCCTGGTTGGCGAGGTTCTCGTGGGTGACGGTGAGGCGGACGATGTCGTGGTGCGGCTCGACGAGGAAGGTGACGACCGACGGTTCCCTGGGCCGTTCGGCGTCGGGTGCGTCTTCGAAGGTGATGACCAGGCGCGTCGGGGGTTCGGCCTCGAGTACACGGCCGACGACGTCGACGGCGCCTGATCCGTCGACGCGCCGGTGCTCCCAGGACGAGCCCGGCTGCCAGTCCGAGACGTTGGCGTGTCCCCAGTAGCGCGCCGTCAGGTCCGCGTCCGTCAGGGCCTGCCACACCTGCTCGGCGCTTGCGCGGATGTAGGTGACGTAGACGTAGGTCGGTACGGATGTGGGTGCGTCGGCCATGGCGTACTCCTCTGCCTGGTTCCTGATGGCACTGAGCGCTTGCAGGCGGGGCTTGTCGAACTCCGAGATCCAGCGCTCCTCGATCTCGTGGATGGGCGCCGGGTTGAGGTAGTGGAGCCGCTCCCGTCCGCGCCGTACGACGGTCACGAGGTTGGCCTGCTCGAGAAGGTCGAGATGCTGTGTCGCCGACTGGCGTGTCATGGCCAGGCGTTCGCACAGCTCGCGCAGCGTCTGGCCGTTGTGCTCGCGCAGACGGTCGAGCAGGAGGCGCCGGGTGGGGTCGGCCAGCGCCTTGAAGACCGAGTCCATCGCTCTTGCTTCGTGGCTCACACTCCGATTATGCAGGCAGTTACCTGCATAATGTCAAACGGTACGTTCCCTGCTGCTCACGAGCTCGCCCCCGTGCCGGGCAGCAGGCCGCGGTCACGGCCACGCCGACCGCCCACGCGGCGGGCCGGAGTGCGGCCGACCCGGCGGGCCGGTCCGGCATCCCGGGCAGCCGAGCCGGTGTCGATGCCCACGCTCCGACCGGGGACCCGGTGAACCCCGGCAAGGGCGGCGGCGGGATCGGCAACTCCGGAGGCCGGGGTGAACGCGACCTGCTGCCGGCGCGCTGCCCAGTGGTCGAGGGCCTGTGCGGACTCGGCCGGCCGGGGCCCGTCCACGTGGGCCGGCCGGGCTCGGACCCCGTGACCGGTGCGGATCACTCCGTGGGTGGCACCGGCCGCGGCCACCCCGTCTCCGGCACCGCACGCCAGCCCGCTCCCGCACCTCGCGCGCGAAGCACCCGAGCGGGCGCGGATCCCCGAGCGCCCTGCGCCCCGGGGTCTGACGAGCGGGCCCCGGGTCGAGCCGTGCCCGTAGGCAGGGCCCTGGACCGTGGTCATACCGGTCCCGGTGCCCGGTCTGTGACCGCCGCCTCCCCTGTACGCTCCCCCGCATGGACGTCGTGATCGGCCCCCTGGACCTATCAGCCCACGTGGACGAGGCCTTGGCGGTCCAGGCCCTCGCCTTCGGACTCGGCCCCGACGAGGTGGCCGTACGCCGCCAGATCGTCCAGCGCCACATGCAGTACCCGGGTGCGCGCGCCCTCGGCGCGACCAGCGCAGGGCTCCTCGTGGGGTTCGTGTACGGCATGCCCAACTCCCGCACCCACTGGTGGTCCACGGTCGTGGAGCCCTACCTGCGCGCCCGGGACAACGACTTCTGGCTGGACGACTCCTTCGTCATCACCGAGCTGCACGTCCACCCCGGCCACCAGAACCGCGGCATCGGCCGCCGCCTGATCACCACGATCACCGACGGCGCCACCGAACCCCGCTCGATCCTCTCCGCGATCGACACCGACAGCCCGGCCCGCGGCCTCTACCACTCCCTCGGCTACGTCGACCTCGCCCGCCAGGTCCACTTCCCGAGCGCCCCCAGGCCGTACGCCGTGATGGGCGCCCCCCTGCCGCTGCGCCGGAGATAACCGATTTCCACCGGCACAGCCAGCCCGGCTAACCTCCTAGCCACCACCCTTACCCGGCAGGAGTACGAGAACCATGGCGAACGCACCGGTCCAGCGCATGTCCCAGTTGATGGCGAAGACGCTGCGCGACGACCCGGCGGACGCCGAGGTCCTCAGCCACAAGCTCCTCGTCCGGGCCGGCTACGTCCGCCGTACCGCGGCCGGCATCTGGTCCTGGCTGCCGCTCGGCATGAAGGTCCTCGGCAACGTGGAGCGGATCGTCCGCGAGGAGATGGACGCCATCGGCGCCCAGCAGGTCTCGCTCCCCGCCCTGCTCCCGCGTGAGCCGTACGACGCGACCGGCCGCTGGGACGAGTACGGCCAGGAACTCTTCCGGCTGAAGGACCGCAAGGGCGGCGACTACCTCCTCGGCCCCACCCACGAGGAGATCTTCACCCTCCTGGTCAAGGACCAGTGCACGTCCTACAAGGACCTGCCCGTGATCCTCTACCAGATCCAGAACAAGTTCCGCGACGAGGCCCGCCCCCGGGCCGGCATCCTGCGCGGCCGCGAGTTCCTGATGAAGGACTCGTACTCCTTCGACCTGGAGGACGAGGGCCTGGCCAAGTCCTACGCGCTGCACCGCCAGGCGTACCAGAACATCTTCGACCGCCTCGGCCTCGACTACCGCATCTGCGCGGCCACCGCCGGCGCGATGGGCGGCTCCAAGTCCGAGGAGTTCCTCGCCCCGGCCGAGGCCGGCGAGGACCTCTTCGCGGACTGCCCGAACTGCGACTTCGCCGCCAACACCGAGGCGATCGGCTACGAGCTGAAGCCGGTGGACGGCTCCGCCGTGCCGGCCGCCGAGGACATCCCCACCCCGGACACCCCGACCATCGAGACCCTGGCTGCCCACCTCGGCGTCCCGGCCTCCGCCACGCTGAAGAACCTGCTGGTCAAGGTGGACGGCGAGATCATCGCCGTCGGCGTACCCGGCGACCGCGAGGTCGACCTGGGCAAGGTCGAGGCGCACTTCGCCCCGGCCGCCGTCGAGCTGGTCACCGCCGAGGACTTCGTCGGCCGCCCCGACCTGGTCCGCGGCTACGTCGGCCCGCAGGGCCTGGGCGAGAAGGTCAAGTACATCGCCGACCCGCGCGTGGCCCCCGGCACCGCCTGGATCACCGGCGCCAACAAGGAGAACACGCACACCAAGAACGTCGTCGCCGGCCGTGACTTCGAAGTCGGCGAGTACGTGGACGTCGTGGTCGTGCAGGACGGCGACCCCTGCCCGAAGTGCGGCACCGGCCTCAAGCTGGACCGCGCCATCGAGATCGGCCACATCTTCCAGCTGGGCCGCAAGTACGCCGACGCCCTCAAGCTCGACGTGCTCGGCCAGAACGGCAAGCCGGTCCGCGTCACCATGGGCTCCTACGGCGTCGGCGTCTCCCGTGCCGTCGCCGCGATCGCCGAGCAGACCGCCGACGAGCAGGGCCTGTGCTGGCCCAAGGAGGTCGCCCCGGCCGACGTGCACGTCGTCGCGGCCGGCAAGGCGCTGCAGACCGAGCTGGCGCTCGACGTCGCCGGGAAGCTGGCCGCCGCGGGCGTCCGCGTCCTCGTCGACGACCGGGCCGGTGTCTCCCCGGGCGTGAAGTTCACCGACGCCGAGCTGATCGGCGTGCCGCAGATCCTGGTCGCCGGCCGCCGCTCCGGCGAGGGTGTGCTGGAGCTGAAGGACCGCAAGACCGGTGAGCGCGAGGAGCTGACGGTCGAGGAGGCCATCGCCCGCCTGACGGCGCAGTAAAGGAAACCCTCAGAGAATTCTCCCGGGGCCTGAAGCTGCCTCACAGGGTTCTCTCAGGCCGTCCCCCGACCGTAGGACGTGACACGGCGTCACGATCACTACGGGAGGGGAACGGTCATGCACACCAGGGAGCGGGGTGCCGCGGCAGCGGTCCGCAGCGGGGCCCGGCGGACAGCGGCCGTCGCGCCGGCGGTCACGCTGTCGGCGGCCGCCGGGATGTTCGCCCTGATCGGCACGGTGCACTCGGGTGCCGACACGACGGCGAGCACCGGCACCGGTACCAGTACGGGGCGACTCCACTGAGAGCCTCCAGTCCTCGGACGGTCTCACGTCCTCCTCCGGCGGCTCCGCCGACGCCACCTCGGGGTCGTCGTGAGGACCGCCGCCGCTTTGGCGCGCCCTGGCACCACCGTCCGCCTGGTCGTCACCGACCCGGCCCTGCTGGACTCCTGCACCCTGCTCCTGGCCCGCCACCTCGCCGAGGCCGACGCGGCGTGCAGCCGCTTCCGCACCGACTCCGAGCCGACGGCCCTCGACAGGGCGAGCCCGCGGGCCGCAAGGACCGCACCTGGCTCAGGTGTCCCCCCATCTCGTCCTGGACGGGCTCCAGGCGGCGGCCGCCGCCATCGGCGCGGGCGAGGCCTTCCTCGCGGTCGAGGACGGCACCTCCTGGCTGGAGACCGCGCTCGCCCAGCGGCACCACCCGCTGCCCGTGACCGTCGTACGACTGCCCCGCAGGTTCCTCGCCGGGCAGGCCTCGGCCCTGGCTCGGTACGTCTCCGGCGGCCCCGCCCTGCCCATGCACCCCGACCCGCCGGTCCGCGAGCGCGGAGTGCGCCGGGCGCCGACCCTGGTCCGGAACGTCGAGACCCTGGCCCGCCTCGCCCTGATCGCCCGCTACGGGGCCGACTGGTTCCGCGCCGGGCAGCGCGCTGTGCACACTGCACGTGCCGGGGCGTGAAGTCAGGGTCGTGGAGGCCCCGTTCGGGATGCCGCTCGGCCGGCTGCTGCCGTTGGAGGGCACGGCGGCCGTCCTCGTCGGCGGCTACCACGGCACCTGGATCCCGTCCGCAACGGCGGCCCAACTCCCGCGTGCTTGCCGCTCTCCCTGTCGATCGCTGCGGCCTCGCCGAAACGGCCCGTGTCCTGCGCTACGCCTGGTGGCGGGGCGCGGCGCCTGCCACCACCCGACGGCACGGTCCGCCTCGTCCGCAGCGCGCTGACCGTCTTCACCGCCCAACTCGACGCCCACACACAGGGGTTGTGCACGGCGACCGACGCCAGGCCCCTGCTGCCCGTACCCGAGGAGACGCGCTGACATGGACGAGCGCATCCACATCGACTGGACCGCCTGCCAGGGCCACGGCCTGTGCGCCGAACTGCTCCCCGAGCACATGACCCTGGACGAGTGGGGCTACCCCCTCGTCGACGGCGACCCGCTGCCGGCCCCGCACGGTGAAACGGGCCCGCAGGGCGGCGGCGGACTGTCCGGTACCGGCGCTCAAGCTCACCGCTTCCTAGAGCCAGCTCGCGAACTCCAGCAACAGCTCCGCATCCTTCGGCCGCCCGACCCGGAGGGCTCGCACACCCGACTCCACAGCCCGGAACAGCGTCCACCCGCGCAGCCGCTCCAGATCCACGTCCAGCGACTCCGCGAGCCGCTTGATCCGCCGCCGGGTGGTGGCCGCTCCCGACGGCGTCGCGATCAGATCCTCCACCCGGTCCCGCACCAGCCGTGCCAGATCGAACGCACACTCGCCGACGACCGGATCCGGCCCCACCGCCAGCCACGGCATCCGCTCCCCGGCCAGCACCTTGCTCTGCCGGAACGTGCCGTGCAGCAACCTCTGCTCGGGCGGCGAAGCCAACAACTCCTCGCGCGCCGCAAGCGCCGCAGCCACCAACGGCGCCGCCTCCGGCTCGGCCAGAGCACTCGCCCGCATCGCCTCCGCCTGGCGCCCGGTCCGCTCCGCCACCGTCTCAAACACCTGCCCGGCCGGCGGCTCCACCCACAGCCGCCGCAGCGTCCCCGCGGCCTCCAGCAGGGCCTTCGCCTCCGGCAGCGACCGCACCGACACGTCCGGATGCAGCCGCTCCAGCAGCAGCACCCCCTCGGCGGCGTCCTCGACGTGCCCGGGATCCGTTGCCAGCAGTTGTACGGCGCCCAGGCCGGCCCAGTGCGCCAGCGCCGCCCGTTCGCTCTCCGGGCGGGCCCGGGGCGGGGCCAGCTTCAGCACGGCGGGGCTCCCGTCCGCCCGCCGGACCAGCACCACCAGGCTGCTGCGCCCGCCGGGCACCTGGAGCCGTTCCACGCTCAACTCGCGCCGGGCGACCGCCCGCTCGGCCGCCTCGGGCAGCCGCGCCAGCCAGTCGTCCCCGGCCGGTGCCGTCTCACCGAGCGCCCGCACCAGCCGCTGGGGCGGTTCGAAAGCCATGCGCGAGTTGTTCCCTTCCTCCTGGGCCTGCCGTAGGGCGGCTACGCGGTCACGTCGTCGGGGACGCCGAGGTACGGGGTCCGGCCGCACCTGCTTCGTCACCGGCCCGCTCGGCGAGCCCAGGGAAGGCTACGCTCTCCCCGCTCCAGCGCACCGCCCGCACCGCGGCCTCGCGCAACGCCCCGGCGGCCGAGCCGCGCCGCTCGCCCGCCGCCGCCCGCACCAGGTCCGAGTACACCCCGGCCACCCGCTCCTCCAGCTGGGCCGCCAGCCGCACCGCGGAGGCCGCGTCCGGCACCGGGAACGGCAGCGCGTAGGCGGCACTCGCGGCGACCGGCTCGCCGCCCAGGTCACGCACCTCGCGCACCAGCGCGTCCCGGCGGGCCCGGTGGGCGTCGTACGCCGCCCGGGCCTCGGCCCGCCGCCGCCCGTCGATCCGCCCGCCGACCACGCCGTACCCGTACACCGCCGCGTGCTCGGCCGCCAGCGCCGCCTGCAGCGCGGTCAGCTCGGCCTTCTTCGCCTCGTCGCTCACTTGGCCCCCTCGGTCAGCAGGTACGCGTGCGCCGCCCCGGCCGCCGCCACCGAGGCCATCAGCCGGGCCAGCTCGCCCTCCACGTCCAGCAGGGCCTTCGCCCGCCGGTCGGCGAGGGTGCGCTCGGCGGCGGCGAGCTCGGCCAGGGCGTCCTTCTCGGCGGCGGGCACCGCCGACGGGGGCGCCGAAGACGCCGTGGAGGCCGTAGGGGAGGGGGACTTCGTGGCCGCGGCGCCGCCGAACGCCTCCGCGTGCGCCGCGACCGTGGCGCGCAGCGGCCGCAGCCGCCCGGCCAGCGCCGGATGGGTGGCGAGCACCGCGTCGTACCGCTCCAGCAGCCCCGCGCTGTCCCGGGCCGCACGCGCGCGTACCCGTGCGGTCACCGATGGGGTGCCGCCACCGTCCGCGGAGTCCGGACCGGCCGAGCAGCCCACCAGCAGGGCGGCCCCGGCGGCCGAGGCGAGCAGGGATCTTCTGCGCGGCCCCGAGGGGGTACGCGGCGGCGGGGGGTACGGCACTGCAGACGTCCTCGGGGCACTCGTACGAAAGGAAGACCGGCAACGGGCGGCACGCCCGTGATCACCGTACCCGCGCGCCCCGCGCACACCACTCACCGGCACCGCGCGTACACAGGTGGACGGCAACACTCCCCGCGACCGGATACCCTTTGACCAGACACGCGACCCATCCCACAACAGCACACGCGGCCGAGGAGTCACCCGGATGAGCACCACCCAGAGCGAGAGGCTGCGAGAGCTGCTGGAACCGCTCGTCACCTCCCAGGGGCTGGATCTCGAAGAGATCGTCGTGGACTCCGTCGGACGCAAGCGGGTGCTGCGCGTGACCGTCGACTCCGACACCGGAGCGGACCTGGACCGGATCGCCGATGTGAGCCGCGCGCTCTCGGCGAAGCTGGACGAGACCAACGCGATGGGCGACGACGCGTACGACCTGGAGGTCGGAACCCCCGGCGCGGAGCGCCCCCTCACCGAGCACCGGCACTTCGTGCGTGCCACCGACCGGCTCGTGAAGTTCCAGCTGGCCGAGGACGGCGAGCTGGTCGCCAGGATCCTGACGGTGGACGAGGAGGGCATCGACGTCGAGGTGCCCGGGGTCAAGGGCCGCAAGGCGACCGCCCGCAGACTCGGCTTCCCGGAGATCGCCAAGGCGCGCGTGCAGGTCGAGTTCAACCGCAAGGACAAGAAGGACATGAAGGAAGAGGAGGAGGCGTAGCCGTGGACATCGACATGAGCGCCCTGCGGGGCTTGGTTCGGGAGAAGGAGATCTCCTTCGACCTGTTGGTCGAGGCGATCGAGTCGGCCCTCCTCATCGCCTACCACCGCACCGAGGGAAGCCACCGCCACGCGCGCGTGAAGCTCGACCGGGAGTCCGGGCACGTGGTCGTGTGGGCGAAGGAAGACCCCGAGGACCTCGAAGAGGGCCAGGAGCCCCGGGAGTTCGACGACACCCCGTCCGACTTCGGCCGTATCGCCGCCACCACCGCCAAGCAGGTCATCCTGCAGCGGCTGCGCGACGCCGAGGACGACGCGACGCTCGGCGAGTACGCCGGCCGTGAGGGCGACATCGTCACCGGCGTGGTCCAGCAGGGCCGCGACCCGAAGAACGTGCTCGTGGACATCGGCAAGCTGGAGGCCATCCTGCCGGTGCAGGAGCAGGTGCCGGGCGAGTCGTACCCGCACGGCATGCGCCTGAGGTCGTACGTCGTCCGGGTCGCCAAGGGCGTGCGCGGCCCATCCGTGACCCTCTCCCGTACGCACCCCAACCTGGTGAAGAAGCTCTTCGCCCTGGAGGTGCCGGAGATCGCCGACGGTTCGGTCGAGATCGCGGCGATCGCCCGCGAGGCCGGCCACCGCACCAAGATCGCCGTACGGTCCACCCGCCAGGGCCTGAACGCCAAGGGTGCCTGCATCGGCCCCATGGGCGGCCGGGTGCGCAACGTGATGGGCGAGCTGAACGGCGAGAAGATCGACATCGTCGACTGGTCGGACGACCCGGCCGAGATGGTGGCGAACGCGCTGTCACCCGCCCGGGTGAGCAAGGTGGAGGTCGTGGACATGGCCTCCCGCTCCGCCCGGGTGACCGTGCCGGACTACCAGCTGTCGCTGGCGATCGGCAAGGAAGGGCAGAACGCCCGGCTCGCAGCCCGGCTGACCGGCTGGCGGATCGACATCCGTCCGGACACGGAGCAGCCCGGGGAGCGCGCCGGGGAATAGATCTCGGCCGTGCGCCGCTGAGATCGCGACAGCCTGCAGCAAGCAACTGTTCGACTTTTCCCCCGGAGGGGTGAGGTCGGTACGGGGAGGTAGACTAAGGAGTGTCTGGCCGGACGCGAGCCCGCGCATGCCCTGAACGCACCTGTGTGGGGTGCAGGCAGCGAGCGGCCAAGGACGATCTGCTGCGCACCGTGGCGGACCGGGAGCAGTGCGTTCCCGATCCTCGCGGTACGCTGCCCGGCCGGGGTGCCTATGTACACCCCGACTCGGTCTGTCTCGACCAGGCGGTACGCCGCCGGGCGTTCCCACGGGCGCTGCGTGTCCCGGGACCGCTCGACATAAAGGCGTTGCGTCAGTACGTCGAGCAGACGGACAGTGGCTGAGCAGGCAGCACAGCAAGAAAGCGAGCCGTACGGAACCCGCCGTACGGCCTGGTACCTCGCGAGTCGAAAGCAGGTCGAGATTGCGATGAGCACTCGATGAGTACGCGATGAGTACGCCCATGAACTAGCGACGGTCCGGCTTCCCCGGACCTCAGAGGAGCGAAGTGGCTAAGGTCCGGGTCTACGAACTCGCCAAGGAGTTCGGTGTCGAGAGCAAGGTCGTCATGGCCAAGCTCCAGGAACTCGGTGAATTCGTCCGTTCGGCGTCTTCGACCATCGAAGCGCCCGTAGTACGCAAGCTGACCGACGCCTTCCAGGGTGGCTCCGGCAAGTCCGCCGGCAAGTCCGCCCCGCGCAAGGCCGCCCCCAAGCCCGCCGCGCCCTCTCCGGCGCAGGCGGCTCGTCCGGCTGCCCCGAGGCCGCCGGCTCCCAAGCCTCCGACGGCCCAGCAGCCCGCCGCCCCGGCGGCGCCTGCGACCCCGTCGGCCCCGCTGACCCCCACGCCGGGCCCGCGCCCGGTTCCGGGTCCGAAGCCCGCGCCCCGTCCGGCCCCGGCAGCCCCGGAGTTCACCGCTCCGCCGGCCGCTCCGGCCGCGCAGGCCCCGCAGGCTCCGGCCGCCCAGGGTCCGCGTCCCGGCGCCCGTCCGGGTGCTCCGAAGCCCGGCGGCCGTCCGGCCGGTCCCGGTCAGGGCCAGGCGGCCCGTCCGGGCCAGGGTGGCCAGCGTCCCGGTGGTCAGGCTCCGCGTCCCGGTGCCCGTCCGGCCGGTCCGCGCCCGGGTAACAACCCCTTCACCTCCGGTGGCTCCACCGGCATGGCGCGCCCGCAGGCGCCCCGCCCGCAGGGCGGTCCGCGTCCGGGTGGTCCCGGTGCTCCCGGCGGCGGTCCCCGTCCGCAGGCGCCCGGGGCCCAGGGTGGAGGTCCGCGTCCGCAGGCTCCGGGCGGTTCCCGTCCGTCGCCGTCCGGCATGCCCCGTCCGCAGGGCGGTCCGCGTCCCGGCCCGGCCGGTCCGCGTCCGAACCCCGGCATGATGCCGCAGCGTCCCGCTGCCGGCCCGCGTCCCGGCGGCGGTGGCCCCGGCGGCCGCGGTCCCGGTGGCGGCGGCGGTCGTCCCGGTGGTGGCGGCGGTCGTCCGGGTGGCGGCGGCTTCGCCGGTCGTCCGGGTGGCGGCGGTGGCGGCTTCGCAGGCCGTCCCGGCGCTCCCGGTGCCGGCGGCGGTGGCGGCTTCGCCGGCCGTCCCGGTGGTCCCGGCGGTGGCGGCGGTGGCCGTCCCGGCTTCGGTGGCCGTCCCGGTGGTCCCGGTGGCCGCGGTGGCACGCAGGGCGCCTTCGGTCGTCCCGGTGGTCCCGCACGTCGCGGTCGCAAGTCGAAGCGGCAGCGTCGCCAGGAGTACGAGGCCATGCAGGCCCCGAGCGTCGGCGGCGTGATGCTGCCGCGCGGCAACGGCGAGACCATCCGTCTCTCCCGCGGCGCGTCGCTCACCGACTTCGCGGAGAAGATCAACGCCAACCCGGCGTCCCTCGTCGCGGTCATGATGAACCTCGGCGAGATGGTCACGGCCACGCAGTCCGTCTCCGACGAGACGCTGCAGCTCCTGGCGGGCGAGATGAACTACACGGTTCAGATCGTCAGCCCCGAGGAGGAGGACCGCGAGCTGCTCGAGTCCTTCGACATCGAGTTCGGCGAGGACGAGGGTGACGAGGAAGACCTGGTGGTCCGTCCGCCGGTCGTCACCGTCATGGGTCACGTCGACCACGGTAAGACCCGACTGCTCGACGCCATCCGCAAGACGAACGTCATCGCGGGCGAGGCCGGCGGCATCACCCAGCACATCGGTGCCTACCAGGTCGCGACCGAGGTCAACGACGAAGAGCGCAAGATCACCTTCATCGACACCCCGGGTCACGAGGCGTTCACCGCCATGCGTGCCCGTGGTGCGAAGTCGACCGACATCGCGATCCTGGTCGTCGCGGCCAACGACGGCGTCATGCCGCAGACGGTCGAGGCGCTCAACCACGCCAAGGCGGCCGACGTCCCGATCGTCGTCGCGGTCAACAAGATCGACGTCGAGGGCGCCGACCCGACCAAGGTGCGCGGTCAGCTGACCGAGTACGGCCTGGTGGCCGAGGAGTACGGCGGCGACACCATGTTCGTCGACATCTCCGCCAAGCAGGGTCTGCACATCGACTCGCTGCTGGAGGCCGTGGTCCTCACCGCGGACGCCTCGCTCGACCTGCGGGCCAACCCGGCCCAGGACGCGCAGGGCATCTCGATCGAGTCCCGCCTCGACCGCGGCCGTGGTGCCGTGGCGACGGTCCTCGTCCAGCGAGGCACGCTGCGGGTCGGCGACACGATGGTCGTGGGCGACGCCTACGGCCGAGTCCGCGCCATGCTCGACGACAACGGCAACAATGTCGCCGAGGCGGGCCCGTCGACGCCGGTCCAGGTCCTGGGCCTGACCAACGTCCCGGGTGCGGGCGACAACTTCCTGGTGGTCGACGAGGACCGTACGGCCCGTCAGATCGCCGAGAAGCGCGCCGCCCGCGAGCGGAACGCGGCCTTCGCCAAGCGCACGCGCCGTGTCTCGCTCGAGGACCTGGACAAGGTGCTCAAGGCCGGCGAGGTCCAGCAGCTGAACCTGATCATCAAGGGTGACGCTTCTGGTTCCGTCGAGGCTCTCGAGTCCTCCCTGCTCCAGCTGGACGTCGGCGAAGAGGTCGACATCCGCGTCCTGCACCGCGGTGTCGGTGCGGTCACGGAGTCGGACATCGACCTGGCCATGGGCTCCGACGCCATCGTGATCGGCTTCAACGTCCGTGCGGCCGGCCGCGCGGCGCAGATGGCCGAGCGCGAGGGTGTGGACGTCCGGTACTACTCGGTCATCTACCAGGCGATCGAGGAGATCGAGGCGGCCCTCAAGGGCATGCTCAAGCCGGAGTACGAAGAGGTCGAGCTCGGTACGGCGGAGATCCGCGAGGTCTTCAAGTCGTCCAAGCTGGGCAACATCGCCGGTGTCCTCATCCGCTCGGGCGAGGTCAAGCGCAACACCAAGGCGCGCCTCATCCGCGACGGCAAGGTGGTCGCGGAGAACCTCAACATCGAGGGTCTGCGTCGCTTCAAGGACGACGTCACCGAGATCCGCGAAGGCTACGAGGGTGGTATCAACCTCGGAAACTTCAACGACATCAAGGTCGACGACGTCATCGCGACGTACGAGATGCGGGAGAAGCCGCGGGCGTAATGCCTACGGTTCGCTGCTGGCCGACGGGACTTCGGTCCCGTCGGCCAGCGCGCCGTTCCTGGGGGCTCCGCCCCCAGACCCCCGGATGTGCGCTGCACCCCAGGGTGCGGTAAAACCCCGTCGAGCCTCCGGCAGGAACGGGGTACCGTTCTTGATGTCCCCGGCCATACGGACCCGGGGCCATCGATCCCGTACCGGCGGGTGAACCGGCTACACACATGTACGTGGGGACTCTGTCCTTCGACCTCCTCCTCGGCGACGTCCACTCGCTGAAGGAGAAGCGCTCCGTCGTCCGCCCGATCGTCGCCGAACTCCAGCGGAAGTACGCCGTGAGCGCGGCCGAGGTGGACCACATGGACCTCCACCGGCGAGCGATCATCGGCCTGGCCATGGTCTCCGGCGACGCGGCGCACCTCACCGACGTACTGGACCGGTGCGAACGGCTGGTCGCCGGCCGCCCCGAAGTGGAGCTGCTGTCCGTACGACGGCGCTTCCACGGCGACGACGACTGACCACAGAACGCAAGAAGAAGAAAGAACGGGAGACGGACCAGTGGCCGACAACGCGCGGGCGAAAAGGCTGGCGGACCTCATCCGGGAGGTGGTGGCCCAGAAGCTGCAGCGCGGGATCAAGGACCCGCGGCTCGGCACGCACGTCACCATCACGGACACCCGGGTCACGGGTGACCTGCGGGAGGCGACCGTCTTCTACACGGTCTACGGGGACGACGAGGAGCGGCAGGCCGTGGCCGCCGGCCTGGAGAGCGCCAAGGGCATCCTGCGCTCCGAGGTCGGCCGCGCGGCCGGCGTGAAGTTCACACCGACCCTCACCTTCGTCGCCGACGCCCTCCCGGACACCGCCCGGACCATCGACGACCTCCTCGACAAGGCACGGCAGTCCGACGCGAAGGTCCGCGAGGCTTCCGCGGGCGCGTCGTACGCGGCCGGCGCCGACCCGTACCGCAAGCCGTCCGACGAAGAGGCGGCAGACACGACCGAGACGGGCGGCGACACCGCGGAATGACCCAGAAGCACACCACGCCCGACGGCCTTGTCATCGTCGACAAGCCGTCGGGCTTCACTTCGCACGACGTGGTCGCCAAGATGCGCGGCATCGCGCGCACGCGCCGCGTCGGCCACGCCGGCACCCTCGACCCGATGGCGACCGGCGTCCTCGTCCTCGGTGTGGAGCGCGCCACCAAGCTCCTCGGGCACCTCGCCCTCACCGAGAAGGAATACCTGGGCACCATCCGGCTCGGGCAGAACACCGTCACCGACGACGCCGAGGGGGACATCACCTCCTCCACCGACGCGTCCAAGGTGACCCGGGACGCCATCGACGCCGGCATCGCCAAGCTCACCGGCGACATCATGCAGGTGCCGTCCAAGGTCAGCGCCATCAAGATCGACGGCGTACGGTCGTACAAGCGGGCCCGTGAGGGCGAGGAGTTCGAGATCCCCGCCCGGCCGGTGACGGTCTCCTCCTTCACCGTGTACGACGTCCGGGACGCCGTGGCCGAGGACGGCACCGCCGTGCTCGACCTGGTGGTCTCGGTGGTCTGCTCCTCCGGCACCTACATCCGTGCCCTCGCCCGCGACCTGGGCGCCGACCTGGGCGTCGGCGGCCACCTCACCGCGCTGCGCCGCACCCGCGTCGGGCCGTACAAGATCGACTCCGCGAAGACGCTGGACCAGCTCCAGGCGGAGCTGACCGTCATGCCGATCGCCGAGGCCGCGGCTGCCGCGTTCCCGCGCTGGGACGTGGACGCCAAGCGCGGGAAGCTGCTCCTGAACGGCGTCCGGCTGGAGATGCCCGACGAGTACGCGGGCGCCGGGCCCGTCGCCGTGTTCGACCCCGAGGGCAGCTTCCTCGCGCTGGTCGAGCAGCACAAGGGCAAGGCGAAGAGCCTGGCCGTCTTCGGCTGACCGGAATCCGCACCGGTCCGCACGGGTGTCTGCCCGTGGAGCGGCGGCCACGGGGTCCTGCCACTGCCGCCGCTCCACGGTCCCCCCTCGGTTCCCCCACCCCTAGGGTGTATCCAGCCGTACCCGCCTATTCACCCGACCGGGCAGGCGCTCGGAGTGAAGCGGGGGAGCGGAAGGGGGCGCTTTCGCCCCGCGAGCTGTCCCGCTGATCACCACACGCCTACCGTCGAAGGCGAGGGCACGTGTGTACGGGCGGGGAGGTACGGCCATGGCGGGTCGGGGCGGAGATGCGAACCGTACCGGCGTCTTCGACCGGGCCCGGGAAGAGCACCGGGCCGAGCACAGAGAAGAGCACCGGGCCGAGCACCGGGAAGAGCACCGGGCCGACATCCGTGCGGACGGCACGGGCCGGACCGGCGGGCCGACCGGCGCAGACGTCCTCGTCCAGATCCGCGACCTGGCCGGCCGTACCCGCGGCGTCGGGTTCCTCGCCGACCATCACGGCACCCTCCTCACCAGCCACGAGGCCGTCGACGGCCTGCCCCGGCTGGTGCTGCGGGCCGCGGGGAACCGCACCTGCGTGGTCGACGCCGACGCCGTCATCCCGCTGCCCGCACTCGATCTGGCCCTGGTCCGCACCGAGGGCCTCGGGGTGGATCCCCTTGCGCTGACCGTCCGGGAACGCATCGAGGCCGGCACCTACGTCCGGATCGCAGCGGGCTGCTGGCGCGAGGCACGGGTGCTGGCCGCCACCCAGGTGACGTACACCGCCACGGACCGCTTCCACATCCTCGAAGACGCCCTGGAGCTGGCCATCGGCACGGCCGGCCGGGACGCGCTGCGGCTCGGCGGCGGCGCGGCCGGGGGCCCGGTGCTCGACGCGGCCACCGGCGCGGTGCTCGGCATCCTCGGCACCGCCCTGCACTCCGCCCAGCGCGACACCGGCTTCGCGGTGCCCCTGCGGCCGGCCGACGGCCCGCTGGCCGAGCTGCTGGCCTGCAACGCCGTCACCGTGCCCGCGTACGGCGCCGACCTCAACCTGGCCGGCGTCCTGGAGCTGACCGCCACCTCGGTGGGCCAGGACGGCCCGCCGGACGCCCTGGCCGGGCAGGTCGGCGCGGCCGCCGGTCCCGGTGCGGTGCAGCCGGTCCAACGCGCCAACGTGGTAAGGGAGTTGGCCGCCTTCACCGACGGCGACCGTGCCGTACTCGGCCTCGTCGGCGCCCCGGGCAGCGGTCGTACGACCGAACTCGCGGCCCTCGCCGCCCGGCGCAGCCGGAGCGAGCGGCCCGCTCCCACCCTGTGGCTGCGCGGCGCCGACCTGAAGGACGCCGACGGCTCGGTGGCGGACGCGGCCCGTCGCACCCTGGAGCGCGCCGTCCGGATCGTCGCCGCCTCCCGCTCCGTGCGCCCCGCCGACCTCGGCGACCTCACCCCCGAGCGCCTGGCCCGCTTCGCCGGGCGGGCCGGCCGCCCCCTGCTGCTCCTCCTCGACGGCCCCGAGGAGATGCCGCCCGTCCTCGCCCACCGGCTGTCCGAGTGGACCGAGGGGACGGCCGAGTGGCTGCGGGAGACCGGGGCCCGGCTGGTGGTGGCCTGCCGGGAGGAGTACTGGGAGCGTGCCGGGGCGGAGTTCCCGGCGGACCTGCGCCACCTGCCGACGGGCGCTGAAACCGGCCTTCCGCCGTGCGTGCGGCTCGCGGACCTCACCGAGGACGAGGCCCGCCGGGCCCGCTCCCGCTACGGCATCCCCGACGACGCCCTCACCGGCCGCGACGCCCGGCACCCGCTCACACTGCGCCTCTTCTCCGAGGTCCGCACCGCCCTCCCGGACACCCCGCCCGCCCGGCCCGTCGACCGGCACGACGTCTTCGCCGCCCACCTCGACCTGATGTGCCTGCGCATCGCGGTCCGCCTCGCCGCCGAGAACGGGCTGCGGGGTACGGCCGTACGGCGGCTCGCCGCCAGGGTGGCCGGGCAGGTGCATGAGGCCGCCCGGCGCAGCCTCGGCCCGGGCCAAGGCGAGCTGGACCGCGCCTCCTTCGAGGCGGTGTTCCCCTGGGGGCCCGCCCCGGCCCGGCTCGGCGGCGGCGCCGGCTGGGCCTCCGCCGTCCTCACCGAAGGCCTTCTGGTCCCGGCCGGGGCCGGCTACCGCTTCGCGCACGAGGAGCTGGCCGACTGGATCCAGGGCATGCACCTCGACCTGGACGAGGCTCTGCACGCCCTGGTGCACCGCCCCCGCACCCCCCGCGGAGCCCACCCGCTTCCCGTCCCGCACCACCGCGTCGGCCCGGTCGTCCAGGCCATACTCCTGCTCGGCCGTCAGTACGGGCCCCGCCAACTCTCCTTCCGGCTGCGGGAGTTGACGGACGCGCTGGACCTGGAACCCACCTCCTGGTGGGCGGCCCGGCTGCTCACCCGGACCCTGCTCCAGGTCCCGGACGCGACGCCGTACACCGAGGCGCTGCGCCTCCTCGCCGACCGCATCGTCGCCTGGCGCCGCGGCCGGCGGCCCGTACCGGCCGAGTTCGGCCCCGCCTTCTGGCTCGCCCTGCCTCTCCCCGACACCGAACGCTTCGCACTGCTGCGGCAGCTGGTCCTGGCGGACGGGGCACCGTCGGAGCAGGGGGGCGGCGAGGGGGAGGGCATGGCCATGGGCAAGGGCGATGGCGATGGCGATGGCGTGGGCTTGGGCGAGCGTGGGGGCATGGGTGCGTTCGCCGACGCCGGTGAGTCAGTCGGCGTCGGTGAGCGCGTGGGCGCGGAGGAGCCCGGCGCCGCAGGTGCGCCTGTAGGCGTGTCCGAGGGCGTGGCTGTGGCGGAGCGGTACCTGGACGCCGTGGCGCGGCTGCTCGCCGCCGACCCCGCCGCCGTACAGCCGCACCTCGTCGGCTGGTTCGACGACGAGCGGCCGCTGCCCGCGACCCCGCACGCCACCGTGGCGACGGCCGCGCAGGCCCTGCTGCACACGCACCGGCACGGCGCCCTGGACGACCTCACCGAGGTGCTCGTCCAGAGCGCGCACCGCAGGGCCGACGAGTTGCTCACCGTCCTCGCCGAGGACGAGCCCTCGGCGGTCTGCCGGGCCGTCGACCGCTGGGCGCACGACGAACGTCCCGCCCGCCGGGTGGCGGCAGTGGCGTTCGCGCTGCGTGCCGTCCCCCACGTCCACTCGGCGGCCGACCGCGAACTGCTGCGCTACGCCGCCCTCGCCCTGCTCGCCCGCCCCGCCGACTGCACGCTGCACGGCGGTGCCCTCGCCCTCCTGGTCCGCGACCCGCACACCCGCGACCGCCATCTCACCGAGGCCCTGCGCCACTTCGCCGACGGCGACCCGCAGCTCCCGCCCGGCGCCCTGGTCCCGGCCCTGACCACCCACACCGAACCCGTCCTGGAGGCCTTCCGCGCCCGCCTGCGCCGCGGCCCGGACGCCGGGGAGGCGCTCCGCACACTCGCCGACGTCACCACCCCGGCCCTCGCCCGCCGGGTCGCCGCCCTCGTCCGGGAGGCGGTGGGGGTGCGGCCGGGGACCGCCGAGCATGTGGCCACGTACGTGGACCGCTGCCTGGACCAGGGACCCGCCGCCCGCTCCGTCCTGCTGCCCCTGGTCACCGGTCTCCTCGACGGCGGGCCCGAACAGGTCCGGGCGGCCCTCGCCACCGTGCTCGCCGCCCCCGGCGCCCCCGCCTCCCGCCCCCTGCGCCGTGAGCTGCTGGACTTCCTCCTCGCCCATGAGCGGCACCCGGTCGTCCTGGACGCCCTCCTGCACGCGGCGGCCCCGCACGGCGACGGCCGGGACGCGGAGCTGCGTGCACTGGTCCACCGCACCGGCCTGCTCCTCGTCCGCACCCCGGACGGCGCGACCCGCTTCGACTGGGGCCTGGTCGTCCTGGCCCGGCGGGTGCCCGGCTTCGCCGCGCGGATGGCCCGTTGGCTGGGCGAGACCCCGGACGACTGGGCCGTGGTGGTGGGCCCCAGCGCTCGCCGCATGATCGAGAACCTGGCGGGGGTGCAGGTACCGGCCTGAGCCGGGCCGCGAACGTGCGCCCGGTCACAGCCCCCATGCCGATGCGGGCCCCGGGCACCCGGCATGGCACCCTTAGACCTGCACAAGAGGTCAACGGTAGACACGGACACGGGTTCGAGGAGCGGTCACAGTGCAGCGCTGGCGTGGCTTGGAGGACATCCCCCAGGACTGGGGGCGCAGCGTCGTCACCATCGGTTCCTACGACGGCGTCCACCGCGGCCACCAGCTGATCATCAAGCACGCCGTCGACCGCGCCCGTGAGCTGGGCGTCCCGGCCGTCGTCGTCACCTTCGACCCGCACCCCAGCGAGGTCGTCCGCCCCGGCAGCCACCCGCCCCTGCTCGCCCCGCACCACCGCCGCGCTGAGCTGATGGCGGAGCTGGGCGTCGACGCGGTGCTCATCCTCCCCTTCACCACCGAGTTCTCGAAGCTGTCGCCCGCCGACTTCGTCGTCAAGGTCCTGGTCGACAAGCTGCACGCCAAGGCGGTCGTCGAGGGCCCGAACTTCCGCTTCGGCCACAAGGCCGCCGGCAACGTGGAGTTCCTCGTCGGGCAGGGCAAGATCTACGACTTCGAGGTGGAGATCGTGGACCTGTACGTCACCGGTGAGGCGGGCAACGGCGAGCCGTTCTCCTCGACCCTGACCCGGCGCCTGGTCGCCGAGGGCGACGTGGCCGGCGCCCGCGAGATCCTGGGCCGCCCGCACCGGGTGGAGGGCGTGGTCGTGCGCGGCGCCCAGCGCGGCCGCGAGCTGGGCTTCCCCACGGCCAACGTCGAGACGCTCCCGCACACCGCGATCCCCGCCGACGGCGTGTACGCCGGCTACCTGCACGCGCAGGGCGAGGTCATGCCGGCCGCGATCTCCGTCGGCACCAACCCGCAGTTCGACGGCACCGAGCGCACGGTGGAGGCGTACGCCATCGACCGCGTCGGCCTCGACCTGTACGGGCTGCACGTCGCCGTCGACTTCCTCGCGTACGTACGCGGCCAGGCGAAGTTCGAGTCGCTGGAGGCCCTGCTGGAGCAGATGGCCGAGGACGTGAAGCGGTGCCGCGAGATCGTGGCGGCGGAGGAGTAAGTCCTCTTCGCACAGCGAAAGGGCGGCCGGTGCGGAACACGCACCGGCCGCCCTTCGTCATGCCGTCCTACTGCTGGGGCGGCTGCTGCTCCTGCGGAGGCTGCGGGTGGCCCTGCTGCGGCGGGTAGGGCTGACCGGGGGCCTGCGGCGGGTAGGGCTGGCCCGGGGCCGCCTGCGGGTGCGGCTGCTGCTGCGGCTGGGCCGGCTGCGCCGGATAGGGCTGCGGCGGACCGGTGTACAGCTCCTGGCCGGGGGCCTGCGGGTACGGCTGGCCCTGCTGAGGCGGATACGGCTGCTGCCCCTGCGGGTACGGCTGCTGCCCTTGCGGGTACGGCTGCCCCTGCGGATAGGGCTGGCCCGGCATCGGCTGTCCGGGCATCGCTTGTCCGGGCATCGGCGGGGCTGCCACCGGCGGCGGGTTGCCGTCGCTGGTCCACAGCCCGTGCATCTGCTGGTGCCGTACGAAGTCCTCGGCGACCATGGCGGCGAGGTGGAAGTACGCCTCGCGCACCTTCGGCCGCATCATGTCGAGGTCGACCTCGGCACCGGCGGCCAGATGCTCGTCGAAGGGCACCACGACCACACCGCGGCAGCGGGTCTCGAAGTGCGACACGATGTCCTCGACCTTGATCATCTTGCCGGTCTCGCGGACCCCGGAGATGACGGTGAGCGACCGCGACACCAGGTCGGCGTACCCGTGCGCGGACAGCCAGTCCAGGGTCGTACTCGCGCTGCTCGCCCCGTCCACGGACGGCGTCGAGACGATGATGAGCTGGTCGGCGAGGTCGAGCACCCCGCGCATGGCGCTGTAGAGCAGGCCCGTGCCCGAGTCGGTGAGGATGACCGGGTACTGCTTGCCGAGCACGTCGATGGCGCGCCGGTAGTCCTCGTCGTTGAACGTGGTGGACACCGCCGGGTCCACGTCGTTGGCGATGATCTCCAGGCCGGAGGCCGCCTGCGAGGTGAACCGCCGGATGTCCATGTACGAGTTGAGGTACGGGATCGCCTGGACGAGGTCACGGATGGTGGCCCCCGTCTCCCGGCGCACGCGCCGCCCGAGCGTACCGGCGTCCGGGTTGGCGTCGATGGCGAGGATCTTGTCCTGGCGCTCGGAGGCGAGCGTGGAGCCGAGGGCGGTGGTCGTGGTCGTCTTGCCGACGCCGCCCTTGAGGCTGATGACCGCTATGCGGTAGCAGGACAGCACCGGCGTGCGGATCAGTTCGAGCTTCCGCTGCCGCTCGGCCTCCTCCTTCTTCGCACCCAGCTTGAAGCGGGACGCGGCGGCAGCGGGCCGGCCGCTCTTCGCCTTCTGCTTCTTGTTGTTGAGCAGCCGGTCCGAGGACAGCTCCACGGCCGCGGTGTAACCCAGCGGCGCGGCACCCGGGTTGGTCGGCTGCCGCTGGTCGTGCTGAATCGGCTGCGGCCAGGCGGCACCGGTACGGGGGTCGGCGGGCGGCAGCGGGGCCTGGGCGGCCTGGGCGGACTCGGGGTTCTGCGGGGGCTGGGTCTGCTGTCCCGGCTGGGGGAAGCCGTAGCCGGACTGCGGAGTGGGCCCGTTGGGGGTCGGCTGCGGTCCCGGCTGGGGGAAGCCGTAACCGCCGGGCTGGGCCTGGGGGTTGGGGGTGCCGGGCTGCGGGAAGCCGTAGCCGGACGGCGGGGTGGGCCCGTTGGGGGTCGGCTGGGGCGCCGGGGGCTGCGGGAAGCCGTAACCGCTCGGCGGGGTCGGCTGAGGTGCCGGTGCCGGGGGCTGGTCGGCCGTGGGGCCGGGGACGCCGGGGGCCCCCGGGGCATAGGGCTGGCCGTGCTGCGGCACCGGCTGCGCGGGAGACGGCGGGGTGGGGGCACCGGGCTGGTTCCAGGCGGCGGGCGCGGGCTGCGGTGCCTGCGGCTGGAACGGCGGCTGCTGTCCGGGCACGCCCGCGGGACCCTGGGCGGCAGCCGACTGCGGCTGACCGGGCATCGGGCCCGGCTGCTGCGGCGCGGCCTGCGCGGGCCACTGGGCCGCCGGGGCGGGGGCGGCGGGCTGGTACGACGGCGGCAGCGGGGGCATGCCGCTCTGCGGCGCCGGCGGGGGAGCCCAGGCGGGCGGTGTGTCCTGGGGGACGGCGGGGGCCGCCGGAGCCGCGTTCTGGGGTGCGCTGTCCTGAGGCGCGACGTTCTGCGCCACGGCGTCCGTGGGCTCCGGCGTCTCGGGCTCGGCGTCTGCGGCCGTGCTGCCCTGGGACGGCGCGGCAGCCGCAGCCTCGGCAGCCTCGGGGGCGTCCTCGCCCTCGGCCGTGGGCTGGGCCCCGGTCTCGGTCTCGGGCACGGACTCCTCGGCGGACTCGGAGGGCACCGCCGTATCGGCGTCCGCCCCCCCGGCATCCGGAGCCGCGGTGGCCGCACCCTCCGCGCTGTCCTTCTCGGCACCGTGCTCGGAGGCTGCCGCAGCGGAGTCGCCCGTCGCGGACGCCTCCGGCTCGGTCCCTGCCTCCGCTGCCTCAGCCTCGGCACCGTCGACGCCCGTGGCGTCCGCGGTGACCGGTTCGGCACCCTCCGCGGGAGCCTCGTTCCCGGACCCGGCGGTCTGGGCCTCGGCAGCCGCACGTTCCGCGATCTCGGCCATCTCACGCTTCAGGGCGACGGCGGAGAACCGCATGGTCGCCCCGCTTTCCAGGTCCCCGTTGTCCGGCTCCGGTTCCGGAACGACCGCGGTGAACGGAGCCGGAGCCGCCGGCTGGGACGGCTCGGCCTGCGGCTGCGGCTGCTGCAGCTCGAACCCGGCGGGCAGCTTCGGCACCGGAACCGGATCCCCGGCCGGCGGCGCGGGCGGAGCATACGGCGCCCCGGGACCCGCGACCGGAGCCGGCGGCGGGTAGGGCGCACCCGGCGCGGGTGCAGGGGGAGCGGGCGGAGCGTAGGGCGCACCCGGCGCGGGTGCGGGGGGAGCCGGCGGGGCCGGCGAGGCGAACGGCGCCCCGGGTGCCGCCGTCCCGGCCGACGGAGTCGCCTGCGGCGGCGGAGTCAGCCCCGGAAGGGGCGCTGCCGGAGGGAACGGCGGAGGCTGCGAAGCCCCGGAACCACCCGGACCACCCGCACCACCCAGAGCACCTGGAGTACCCGGAGTACCCGGAGTACCCGGAGCACCCGAGGTGCCGGAACCGATCGAACCGTCGGCACCACCCGCTTCGCCCGGACCGGCGGAGCCGCCCGCAGCCGAACCGCCCGCGATGCCGGCGCCTCCCGAGGTCCCGGACGCGTTCTGCGTGTACCAGGCGGGCGGGGCGTAGTCGATGGTGAACTCGCCGGTGGTCTCGAAGGCCGACTCCGCGTCGGGCTGGTCATCGCCGGGTGTGGCCCAGCCCCCGCGGATCCCGTCCCGATCGCTGCTCACAGTTCCTCCTGGTGTGGTCGAGCACCCTCATGCCGTGCCGGGGCGACCATGTCGTGTCGTTCACGTCGTCCGTGGTCGTTCGAGGCAGTCCGATCCACCGGCCCTCCCCCTGGGCCGACGACGCCTGGTCCACGGGCTTCTGGCATCGCGCCCGCTCCCAGCCTAATCACCACGAGGCACACCTCGGCAGGCCCGCCCACCTCTCAGCACACGCGCATCGGCACAAGCCGCGTACAAACCACGAAGAAACCACGAAGAAACCACGCACGAGCAACGAGCAAGCGTTGAACAAATGGGACGATAAAGGTCAGTTCAGTCCATCCGGCGCGGTGTGCCCAACAATCCGATCTCGGCATCGGTGGGTTGGGTCATCACATACTGCCGGTCGCGGTCGGTGCACCACAGCGTCACGCCGTCGGGCAGCGCGGGCAGCGACTCCACCTCGGTCCGGGACAGCCCCATGGTGCGCCCCAGTTCCGCTGCCTCGTCAGGCGAGACCCGCTGGATACCGGCGAGCCGCGCCTGCCGCAGCAGCCGGGGGGCGACCGGGCTGAGATACGGCAGCAGGGTCAGCACGGACTGCCAGGGCCCCGACACCGTGCGCCCGCGCGGCGGCCGCATACCGCAGTCCCGCACCACCAGCACCGGCGTCCCGGCCGACGCGCCCTGCGGCGGCACCCGCCCCACGTCGTACACGGCGAGCCCGTTCTGCCCGCCGCCCATGGCGTGCACCATCTGTATCCAGGCCTGCGGCCGACCGGTCTCCACGGCAACCCGGGCACCCGTCGCCGCCGTACGCAGCGCCAGCACCTGCGCCGTCCACAGACCGCCGATCAGCACGACGTCGTAGGGCGTGGGGCGGTTGATCCCCAGCACGGCCGGCTGCCCCTCGGCATCGACACCGGCCACCACCCCGTCGTCCCCGATGGGCAGGGCGAGCGCCTCCAGTTGCTGCACCGGCAGCGAGTGCCGTCCGTGGCGGGGCCCGATCAGCCCGAGCCCGTGCCGCAGTCGCTCACCCACCCCTCGCAGCCCGGAGGCCGACGAGACCTCTGCCGTGCCCGGAGCCCCGGAAGGAGCCGTCGCCATCGTCGGGATCGTCGTCACCGCACACCTCCAAGCGGCAGCGTGGCCAGCATGCCGGGCAGCTGCTCACGGTCGAGCCGGGCGAGCCCGGCCCCGGCCTGCCGCGCCGCGCCCTCCAAGGCGCGGCGCGCGGCCACGAGTTCGTCGTCACTGCGCCCGGTCACCCGCAGGTGCCCGCACAGCGACACCTCCTGACGCTCACCGCGCGCGAGGGTGAGGCTGAAGGTGGTGGCCAGCGCCGGTATGGCCGTCACCCGGGCGACGAACTGCGGCAGCGACTCACCGCGGCCGCCGCCCAGTTGGGGCCACCGCCTGACCCAGTACGTCGTATGCCGCCGGTTGTCGCACCGCCAGCTGCGTCCGGACTCCTCGGTCCGCCGCTCCCGCGCCTCGCTGCGCCCCGCCTCGGCGGTGACCAGCGGGTTGGCGCAGGCCGAGGTGGCGAGCGCGGCGATCAGCTCCTCCTCGTCGAGCACCCGGGCCCGGAACCCCGCCCCGGTCAGCCGGCTCGCGAGATGGTCGGCAGCCCGCACGACACACTTCTGTGCCCCGAGCAGCCCGCCCCCGCGCGCGGCCACGGCCTCGGCGCACAGCTCCGGGTCGAGCTTCAGCGCTATCCAGGTGATGCGTACCGCCGGGGCGCCCGTCTGCTCCTGGAGCGGCACATAGTTGGCGACGGCCACGGACTGCTGAGGCAGATGCAGCGCCGGCGCCGGCTGCGTGTGCAGCACGATCTGTGCGGACTCCAGCCGGATCCCGTCCACCTCGAGCGCGTCCCGCACCAGCGTCAGCGGCAACGGCTGCCGGCTCCGCTCGGCGCGCAGCGCGGTCGCGTCGGCCTCCACCTGGAGCAGGACGGTGACGAAGGTCCCGTCCCCGACGATCCCGGCCGGCCGCCGGTCACGCGCCCCGTAGGAGTAGGTCCGCAGCGCGGGCTCGCACTCCAGGGCGGGTACCAGGGCCGGTTCCGTACCCGGCGGTATCGGGGTGTTCGCGGCCCGGCGCCGGCGTGCCTTCAACTCCCGTGCGGTGCCGAACCACTCCGGGAGCGAACGGCCCCGGCGCCGGACGAAGGCCAGCAGGACCAGGGCTACGGCGACGACCGCGGCAGGCACCAGCGCGAGCGTGCCCACGGCCCAGCCGACGAGCAGGACGGCGGCCGCGATTTCCACCAGCACGATCCGTTGCAAACGGAACGAACCCGCCTGACCCGGTCGGGGCCTGAGACCGAGCGTGACCGGCTGCTGCGCCGCGCCGCGCTGAGCGGACGCCCCGCGCGGTGCCGACGCGGACGCATCCGCCCGGCCTCGTGCCGCCGAACGGCCGCGCGATCGCGTCCGCGTTCCGGAAGCCATCACTCCATCCCCCCGTTTTGCTCACAACTCGCTGGAACCAGGCGCCTGCACACGACCCTTGAGGGCCCAGGTACCCTACCCGCTCCACAGGACTCGCCCCGTACCAGGCATAGTAGGGGCCGGGTCCGACAACGGAGGGCGGGGGAGCGGTTCCCCGGGCGCACTCCGCGTGAGACACGGGGAGAAACGGGCACAGATGGCATCTCGGCGGGACCAACTCAACGCCTACACCTTCGCGAAGCGCCGCATGCTCGCGTCGTTCGTGCAGTCGTCACCGGATGCCTCGGACGAAGGGGCGCCGCGGCCGCTGCGCGCCGTCCTGCCCGGCGCGATCGTCGGCGTGGTCGTCCTGGCGGCGTTCGGGGCCTGGGGCATGTTCAAGCCGACGGCCCCGCAGGGCTGGGACACTCCAGGACAGAAGGTGATCATCGCCAGCAAGTCCACCACCCGGTACGTGGTGCTGACGACGGACCACAAGACCCAGCTCCACCCGGTCCTCAACATGGCGTCGGCCAAGCTCGTCCTGAACACTCAGAGCGATGTCGACGTCGTCACCGTGGACGAGTCGATCCTCGACAACGGCAAGATCCCGCACGGCGTCACCATCGGCATCCCCTACGCCCCCGACCGGCTGCCCTCCGGCCAGGAGGCCGGCGCGGCCAAGCGGTGGGCCGTCTGTGAACGCCCGAGCGGCAGCGGCAGCTCCATCCAGAAGGCCGCCTTCGTCCTGGCCAAGCGCGACCAGCAGAAGACCGAAGGTCCCGACGCGAAGCTGCGCGGCGGTGAACTCCTCTACGTCGCCACGCCGGACAAGAAGCAGTACGTCGTCGACGCGCAGGGCTGGGCCTACCAGGTGAAGGCCACCGACCCCCTGCTGCTGCAGACCCTCGTCGGCGCCGACCGCAAGCCGCAGCAGGTCACCGACGAGTGGATCGCGACCCTGCACCAGGGCGACCCGATCGACTTCCCGCCGATCACCGGCACCCCGAGTGCCCCGGCCAACGCCCCCGGTCAGCTGGACGGGCAGGCCAACCGCGTCGGCATGGTCCTCCAGGCACCGGTCAACGGCCAAGAGCAGTACTTCGTCGTACTGCCCGGGCGGGTCGCCCCCGTCTCCGACTTCGTCGCCCAGCTGCTCCTCGTCAGCAAGGACCTCGTGAAGCTCGGCCAGGCCGGACACCCGCAGGAGGTCAGCGCAGGCGCCATCGAGCGGGGACAGCCGTTCGCCTCCGCGCACAAGTGGCCCACCGAGAAGCCCAGCGCGGTCAACGACGCCTCCACCACCACCGGCAGCCGCAACACCGTCTGCAACGTCCTGGAACACGTCGACTCCGGCAGCGGCCGGACGACCCTGAGCACCTGGGCGGGCAAGGACTTCCCGGCGGTCCTGCCCACCGGCTCCACCAGCGCGTACGTCACCGCGGGCTCCGGCCAGCTCTACCGCCAGTTCCAGGGCTCGGCGACCAAGGACGGACCGCTCTTCCTGGTCACCGACACCGGCCTGCGCTACGCCCTGCAGTCCAACGACGACAGCGCCACCGACGACAAGGGCATCGGCCTCACCGCCAAGCAGCGCAAGGAGCTCCAGCAGGAGGCCAAGCTGGCGCAGACCCGCCTCGGCTACGCCGACGTGGCCCCCGCCCCCGTCCCCGCGGCCTGGTCCGAGTTCCTGCCGACGGGCCCCCGCCTGTCGACGGCGGCGGCACGCCAGCCGCAGGGTTCGTGAGGGCTGCGCCGATGGCCACGACATTCCGCACCCGCACCATCCTGGCGACGACCGCCGCCACCCTGCTGGCCACCGTGCTGTCGGCGCCGGCGGCCACCGCGGACTCCGGCTCCGACCAGTGCACGTTCTCCAAGACCAACCACAAGTACGCGGGCACGCCCTGGGCTCTCCAGCGCGTCAACCTCGACGAGTTGTGGAGCCAGTCGAAGGGCAAGAACGTCAAGGTGGCCGTGATCGACACGGGCGTCGACACGACCAACCCACAGCTCACCCACGCGGTGAACGGGTCCCTGGGCGTGAACCTCCTGCCCCCGAAGGACAGCAAGCACCAGCCGGTCGAGGGCGCCAAGTCCAAGCCCACCACGGACACGGTCGGCCACGGCACCCGCGTGGCCGGCATCATCGCCGCCCGCCCCATGAAGGGCACGGGCTTCGTCGGCCTGGCCCCCGAGGCCACCATCATCCCGATCAAGCAGAACGACGCGGAGGGCCACGGAACGGCCACCACCCTCGCCAACGCGATCCAGCACGCGATCAAGGTCAAGGCCCAGGTCATCAACATCTCCCAGGACACGGCGAACGCCGTGACACCGGGCGACGACCTGCACAATGCGGTCAACGAGGCCCTCAACGCAGGCATCGTCGTGGTCGCCTCGGCCGGCAACGACGGCCTGGGCGGCAACGTCAAGAAGACGTACCCCGCCTCCTGGGACGGAGTCCTCGCCGTCGCCGCCTCCGACCGCAACAACGAACGCGCGGCCTTCTCCCAGTCAGGCGATTTCGTCGGCGTAGCCGCCCCTGGCGTCGACATGATCTCCACGGTCCCCAAGGGCGGCCACTGCTCCGACAACGGCACCAGCTTCTCCGCGCCGTACGTGGCCGGCGTGGCCGCACTCATCAAGGCCAAGCACCCCAAGTGGACGCCCCGCGAGGTCGTCGCCCAGATCGAGCAGACAGCGGAACGCTCCATCGCCGGCCACGACCGCCTGGTCGGCTGGGGCGTGGTGGACCCGGTCCGCGCCCTCACGGAGGACGATCACCCGATCGAGTCCCCCCGCTCAGACGCAGGCCTCACCCATGCGGAGGCTCCGACCCCGGCGAAACTCACTCTGGGCGAGACCCCCCAGCAACGCACCGCCCGCATCGCCACGTACGTGGCCGTGGGCGTGGGGGTGCTGGTGGCGGGACTGAGCGGGGGAGCGGTGGCGGCGCGGGACGCGCGCCGCAGGCGCCGAGCCCTGGAAGCCCGGACATGACGTCGATGACCGTCCTGCTCTTCGCCCTGTCCGCCGCCCTGATACTGATGGCCTGTGCAAAGGCGGACCGCGTACGAGCCTGACGCGAATCCCTCAATCCCTCGGCCCCCGAGGATCCGGCCGACTTCGACGGCGATTACGCCCTGAAGATCGAGGATGAGGTCACCCGAAACGGGGGCACCCACACCCCTGACTCGGGCGTGGATGCCACGCTCACCGGCCCGGCGACGTTGAAGCGCCTGGGAGGCATCAGGAGTCGCCAGCGACACGGTGACGGAACCTGAGCATCGCTCTGCTCACCGAGGCCCATGATGTACACGGGTCTGAACTTGGGGACCCGCTTTGGTCTGCTTCGACAGACACAGCGGTCTGAGGCGGGTCAGCCGACCTGAGGACTGCCCTTCGGTAGGCCGTCCGCGCCGTCACAAGTCCACAGTTTCTGAGCCTCAAGCCGAAGGGTATCGGCTGCGAGCGAAGCCATCTTCTGGATTACGGCCCGGTCTGTCGTCTTCTGGTAGGTGATATCGACTTCTACCAGCGCCTTTGTTTCGTCTTGCACGGAAGAGCAGTCGACAAAGAGGTAAGTGGTGTCCCCCTCGTGGAACCCCTTGGCCTCACCGAGAGCGATCCGAGTGGCGCCTTTGGAACTCGCGTCGCGAGCCACGTCCTTCATGGTGTAGTCCGATCCGGCATAGAGGCTGTGCTTGATCGTTACCGACTTCCCCCCGCCGTACACCTTGCATGTTCCGGGTACCTTTGAGGCGCTCCCCCCTTCTGGGTTGAAGGTGCCGGTATGCCATTCCGCGAACTGCTTTCCCTTCGCTGGCAAGAGTGCTTTCACATCCGCTCCCGGAAGAGCGCTTTCGCACACATGCGCCGGTACGGCGACGGTGGCCTCTTCGGACGGCCACATCTGCCAGGCCGTCACTCCGGCCCCAGCGAGGACCCCCATGACGGCCAGAGTGATCCACAACGTGAATCGTGGGCTCCGCTTTTCAGTCGCATTCACGAGCTACTACTTCCCTGTTCTCTGGCGCCCCAGACCGTAGGAATCTTCGATCTCTCGCTTGGCGGCCAGGGCCTGACTATTCGCATTGGTCTCGTTGTAGCCAGCTTCCTTGGCGGCCGTGTACGTGGCGTCGTAGATCGACTGTGCTGAACTCGCCCGCTGTTGTTCCAGGAATACATCCCGATCCTTCAGGGCTTCAGGACTGGAATCCTTGGTGAAGTTTTCTACGACCGATTCCTGGATGTCCTCCACCACCCAACCGGCCACCTCACCGCCCACCGGAATCTTGCCGATGCCCATCCCGATGATGCGCCCAGCCCACTTGTCGGCCGTGGCAACGCCTTCATTGAATTCCGCGTCCTTGGCGATTTTCTCGTCAACGACTGCCTGCGTGCGGGATTCCGCCATGATGCCGGCGATCTCACCCCCGGGGCTGACCCGGTTGGCGATTTCCGGAGCCAGCTCCTTGTATTTATCGGCATTGTGGAATGCGTCGTTGACGAGGTCCGTGGTCACCGACTCCTGAGAAGTGACGATGGCCCCGTAGGCATCGGGATCCTTTCCGACCGCTCCCAGGAAGTTCTTGAGCACACCGGGCGAAAGACCCTCGGGGTTGGTCTTCACGTCGAAGTTCCCGAGGTGAGCGTCGGCCCCATGGGTTCCCACCACGGTGCCCCCGTCCCCCATGAACGCCCCCTGCACATCCCGCATGTAGTCGGCGGTGATGTTTCCAAGGCTGTCACGCAAGGGTGAGTCATCCAGGTCTTCGGCGTTGGTGCCGTAACGCTCGACGAGTTTGTGGAAGATGTCGGCTGCCTCCTTGGAGTGCGGCGGCGACACGGCGTCACTTCCATAGGGCTGGCCGGTGGTCGCCGCCTCCAAGGCGTGGCCGAGGGCGTCAGGGCCGTAGCCCATGACCGTCTTGGCCTTGTCCTCGTCGGCGAGAACATTCGCGCTGTTCGTATCCGCCGTCCACTCGAAGTCCTTGTCGGTGAGCAGGTCGAGATACGAGTCGAAGCCCAGCTTGCCGTCCTTCTTGACCGTGCCGTCCTCGTTGTACGCGGTTGGCGGCTGACTGAAGAACTTCTCCGAGGCCTCGGGGCTGTGTCCCAGTGCCTCCAGGACACTGTTGAGTGGTTCGTTGCCGGTGCCGAGCTCGCCGGAGGGGTTGAAGCCGTAGGTGTCCGGATTGCCTGTCGGCTTGTTCGACAGGAAGAAGTACGGGTCCTTCTTGTGGAGCTGGGTGATGTGCTCCGCGATGGGGTTGAGGAACCGCGAGTCGTAGTTGCCGTAACGCAGCAGACCACCGAGCACCTGGTAGCCGTACGGCTTGTTCCACTGCCCCCTCTCCCAGCCGATCTGTTGGGTGCCGAGGCGGCGGAACTCCGCGCCCCAGTTGTCGGAGAGATGGTGCTTGTGGTCCGGGTCCGTGGCGTTGGCGAGGGTGTATCCCATGACCTTCTGCAGGTCCTGCACTTCGTTGAGCCGGGTCTTGGTCGCGTCGCCGCTGGTGCCGTCGATCGACACCTCGGCGTAGAACTGCAGCGCCTTCTCCGGCCCTCCGAGTCCCTGATAGAACTCGGTGGCGAACTCGCCATCCTTCTCACCGGAGTTGAAACGCAACAGCTCGTTGAGCTCGCCCAGCTCGGCGTCGGACATCTTGTCGCCCTTGCGCGCCAGCTCCACGGCCCGTTCGACCTCGGCGTCGTTCAGGGACTCGTACTTGCTGTGGCCCGCGTTGCAGGGATCGTTCCCATGGCTCCTCGCCAGCGCCCGGGCGACCGAGGCGTCGATCTCCCCGGCGTGGGCGAGGATCCGGTTGATCCGGTCCTCCAACGCCTGTTTCTGGTCGAGCTGTTCCTGGGTGCGCTCGTCGCTGTCGCCGCGAATGTGAGGGAAGTAGGAGCGGACCTTTCCGTCGCCGATGTCCTCGACACGGACACCGAGTTGCGGGGCGTCCACCTGGACGGCGGTCTTCATCTGCTTCTGCAGCGACTCGAGCTCGGTGTGCCCGTCCTCGAGCACCTGGTAGATGCTGTTGGCCTCGGTGTGGAGATCCGAGACCTCCTTGGCGGTCTTGGCGACGAACTCACGCGTCACCGTCGCGTTCACACCGGCCCACTTCGCCGAGTCCGACTTGGCCTGCATCGCCGTACGGGCGCTCTCTGCCGACTTCTTCAGGCCGTCGACGGCCTTCTGCCAGTCCGACACGGCGGTGGCGAGCTTGCCGAGGTCGACCTCAACGAGATCCGTGAATGTGAGAGCCATCGGAGGTGCTCCTACTTGAAGTACTCGTTGAGCTGCGACACGGACACGGCTGAGCCGTCACGGCCACGCAGCACGGCACCGATCTTGGCGTCGTCCTCCGCGTGCAACTTCTGGGTGTAGTCCAGGTGGTCGGAGATGTGGGCGCATGCCTGGAGTACGGACTTCACCTGCGAGGTCCACATCTCGACGGTGGTCTCCAGGGCGCTGCCCGTCTGGAACCCGTGCGACTTCAGAGTCGCCGCGGCCTGCATCGTCGAGCCGGTCGAGCCCTTGCCGGCTCCGGCGGCAGCGATGTCGGCCTGACTCTTTACGTCGTCGTAAAGGATGTTTGCCTCATGCCCGACGGCACCCAGGTCGTCCTGGTGAACCACCAGGTCTCCGGTCCCGCCCCCTCCGCCGTCCGCCGGTAGCTGGTTGAGGCGCATATTGGGCGATTTACCCTCGACCGCCCGGGCCTTGAGTTGCTCCCACTCGTCCCATGCCATGGAAGGACCCCTTCCCCCGTGCGTGGATACTCCGGTGCCGGGTCAAGTTAGCAACCATGGCCAGGGAAAGACTGAGTCATGTCCGTTATCTGTTGTTTGTCTGCTGTGAAGATTCGCGGTAGGCGTACGGACGTTGACGGGTGCGCCGCGTTGCGGGCGGGAACTCGCGCCCTTCCGATCCGCGCCTTCCCTGCTGCTGCCCCTCGTCGTCGATCGAACTGTTCGGTAACCCGGCGACCGGTCCTTCATGGGCTGGTTTTGTGGTTGCAAAGACCCCGTCCCGGTGGTGCGCGAAGCTTGGGTCGCTGGACGCACGTGAAGTTTCTGCGCAGATACGGGGTGCACTTCCGCCGTTATTGACCGCCTTGTCGGTCTTGGGTGGCTCCGGACTCGGTCACTTCGGGACACCTTTGCAACTGAACCGTCGCAGAGCTCAGTTGGCCAGGAATTGCACAGTGACTACAGTGGTCAGGGATAGATCCGGGGGTGGGGTAGCCCGCTGCCCGG
Source organism: Streptomyces cellostaticus (assembly GCF_001513965.1). Taxonomy (GTDB): domain Bacteria; phylum Actinomycetota; class Actinomycetes; order Streptomycetales; family Streptomycetaceae; genus Streptomyces; species Streptomyces cellostaticus. Next base: position 39,671 of record NZ_KQ948049.1, read on the forward strand.
TCTGTTGAGAGCTGTACGAACGGGGAAACGGGGGAGGGGTCGCGGTGAGTGACGGTGGCGGCTCGAGTCTGAGGCGCGGCGCCGAAGCGCTGTCGAAGTTCAGCGATGGGTTGACCAGCGCGCTGACGTCGTTCAAGGAATCCGCTGGGAGCGAGTCCAGTCTTGGGCGCCACGCGCTTGGTCGTCCGTCGTTCAGTGGTACGGGGATTCCGTTCTCGGAAGCGGACGACCTGCAGGGGCAGTACGGGCGGGTGCATGACAGCCTCATGCACATGTCGCAGACCTTGGGCCTGCACATCGAGGCTCTGCAGTTGGCGGCGCAGGCGGCCGATGCCACGTACAACGGCTCGGAGGACGAGGTGCGGCGTCGGTTCTGGGAGATCAAGACCCAGATTGACGAGGAGTACCAGAAGATGCACCCGAAGGAGCACGAGCAGCCGCGGAAGGACACGAGGCAGCACACCGACGACAAGGCCTCGGGGGTGAGCTCCAGTTGAGCGACAACTGGCAGGAGGAGCCCCAGTACAAGCGCGGCTTCGAGCAGGTGCACCAGCAGTCCGGTGCGGCCAACACGCTCAGTGTGGTGGAGAACTTCTTCAGGAGCATGCCGTTCGGCGGCAGGACCCAGTTCGACGACCGCGATCTCAACGACATGATCGACCTGGTCGAGCAGGCCAACCCTGAGCATCTAGAGATGGCCGGCAAGGCCATGTGGGATGCCCGCGACGCCATCAGTGACGCCGCCAAGGACCTGCGTAAGTACGTCGATCAGGTCGACTGGGAGGGTGAGGGCGCCACGTACTTCCACAAGTACGCCAAATCCCTCCTCGACTGGGCCAAGGCGTTCGAGGACTTCGCTCATAGTGTCGGTACCGAGATCACCACCGCCGCCACCGGCCTGGCCTCCGTGCACAAGTCCATGCCGCGCGAGCGGGACACCCGGCCCGCGGGTGAGCAGACGCGGCCCTGGCACTTGCCCAAGGCCAAGCAGGTGGAGAGCAACCCCGACTACGTGGCCGCACAGCACGTCGAGAAGAACCGGCAAGAGGCCATCAACCAGGTGAACCGGTTGGGGTCCTACTACTCCGTGGCCTCAGGGGTGTTGAAGGCGCAGCAGGCGCCGTCCGTGGGGGAGATCCATGAGATGCCGGATCTCGGGGTGCCTCGGTATTATGCCGTGCGCGACGAACAGCGGCGGCACGCGTACAGCCCCGAGACGTCGACGCCTACAGCTGCGGTCCGGCGAAGCGTGGCGGAAGGCCATGGCACGGCGCCTGTGGTCCATGGAACTGAGACGGGCGGGGGCGTACCGCCTCTCAAGGAAGTTCACGAGCCCAGCGGGCATCCGGGCCACGATGTCGGCACGGAAATCAACACCGTCGGCACGCTGCCTCCTCCGGCACACACCACACAGCCTGGACCTTCCACGCCTACCCTTCCGACCACCGGCGGTGCAGGTCACACGCCTCCGCTGCCCACCGGACCGATGGCGCCTCCGATCGCGCCGACCGTCGGGCGCACCCCGGGCTATGGCCCAGGCGGTCGGCTCCCGATTTCGCCTCAGGGCCGCACCGGTCCTTCGGGCACCGCAAGGGGGCGAGTGCCGCAGGAGCCAGAAGGGCAAGCGGGTCGCTCCGCTACCGGCGGCCGTGTGCAGCAGGGGCCGATGGGGCAGGCTGCTCGCGCCACGGGGCGTACGTCGACTCCGGCGGGCCAGTCAGCTGTGCGCGGCTCCACTCAACAGGCCGGACGCTCCCCTCTGGGGCGAAGCATCACCGGTGGAACACCGAGGACGGCCAACACACCTGGTGGGCGTGCCGGAGTCACCGGGCCCACCAGCGCAGCGCGCAATGGTGTCGTGGGTGGCAAGCCTGTCACGGGTCGTACGCCGGGATCGGCGTCCAATCCTCGTGTCCCGCGGGGTATGGTCGTCGGCGCCGAGGAGCCGGTCTCCTCGACGCAGCCGAAGGGTGCTCTCGGGCAGCGAGGAGTCGTCGGCGCGCCTGCAGCGAAGGCGGACACCGGCACAGGCCAGTCGGCGCTGCGTTCGGCAAGCAACCCCGAGGGCGTGATCGGTGCGCCCCGAAACGCCGCCGGCTCAAAACTCCAAGAATCCGAGGCCGGCGCCCGTGGCGCAGGACTCGGCCGAGGCGCGGTCGGCAACCGCCAGAGCGCGAATGGTGAGACCGATCGCGATGGCGGCCCTGCTGGGAAGCAACAGCGCGGCCCGTCGCAGAAGCAGCGGCGTGATGCGCCCCAGAAGCGTGACTGAACACAAGCGAGGACGTACACAGGCATGAAGCCAGGGACCGGTCGACGTGGCAGAAGTATTGCCCTCCCGAAGAGGCGCAATGTGAGACGTCTGGCAGCAATGTGTTCGGCACTGGGCACATTGCTCATCGCGTCGGCCGGGCTGGCTCCCGGAGCTGCGGCAGAGGATATTCAGTCTAAGCAGTGGTATCTGAATTCCATGGGTGCCGATGAGATATGGAAGTACAGCACCGGTAAGGGGGTTAAGGTCGCCGTTATTGACTCGGGTGTGAATCCAGCGACCTCAACGCTCAAGGGTCAGGTGCTGGTCAATCAAGTGCCGAAGTCTGTCGCGTACAAGGCGGCTGAGGATAATGACGGTCATGGCACGGGAATGGCCGAGATTATCGCCGGTACGGGAGCGGGCGGCGGTGTCAAGGGCCTGGCACCGGGAGCGAAAATCATTCCCTACCATGTCCAGCAGACGACGGATCGAAAAGACGACGATGGGAAGTTTGCGAGTCTTGCCGACGTGATCCGGGCTGCAGCTGACACCGACGTCAAGATCATCAATATGTCTTTCGGTGGGCCGTACCCCGATTCCACCGAGGAAGACGCCATCAAGTATGCCGCCTCCAAGGGTAAGTTGATGTTCGCTTCCATCGGTAATGATGGAGAAAAGGGAAAGGCTGAATATCCGGCCGTTTACCCGTACGTCGTCGGTGTCTCCGCCATCGACAAGTCCGGGACGGTCGCCAAGTTCTCCACGAAGAGCAACTATGTGGACTTCGCGGCCCCGGGGGTCAGTGTCCCCGGCTGGTGTGATGGCAAGTTCACCGAGTACTGCGACACCGACGGAACCAGCCCCGCCACCGCCCTCGCCTCCGCCTCCGCCGCCCTGGTCTGGTCGGTTCACCCCGACTGGACGGCCAACCAGGTCCTCCGGACGCTCCTCGACACCGCGGGGCGTTCCTGGCCGAAGGACAAGCCCAGCACGTACCTCGGCTATGGCGCCATCCGCCCGCGTCGAGTGCTCATCAACAAGAACATCGATCCGGGCCCGGCCAACAGGGATCCCCTCTACGCCGAGAACGGAACGGACCCGAACGAAGACGTCACCGCCACTCCGAGCCTGTCGGTCGCGCCCTCTTCCGGGGCGACGGCCAAGGACTCCGGTTCCACCAGCGGTGCCACCTCCGCCGCCGCGAAGGACTCCGGCTCCGGGAGCAACACGACAACCTGGGTGATCATCGGCGCCGTTGCGGCCGTACTCGTCATCGGAGGCGCCGGTTTCGGCGTGCTGCGGGCACGTCGTAACGCCTGAGTGGTCTCCCGCACACCTGCTCACTCGCCGAGTGAGCAGAAGTCCGCTTGCCGTCAGTGCTGACGCCAGAAATCAGCGCACGGCAAGGTCAGTTCACAAAGAAAGGCATCGAAATGGCGACAGGGCGTCAGAAGGTAAGTGACAAGGACATTATCGTCCTTGAAAAGGAGCTTCTGCACCGCTTCGAGGGCATCAAGGGCCAGCTGAAGGAACTGCAGGCCATCATCGACAGCCTCGAAGGGCACTGGAAGGGCATCGGCGCCGGCGCGTTCAACACCAAGCAGACCGAGATCAACGAGCGCATGGTCCGGATCGGCAACATCCTCGCCAAGTTCATCGAGGCCATGAGCAGCACCCGGAAGATCAAGGACGGCACCGAAGACGAGGTCCGCTCCCAGGTCCAGGGCATCGACGTGAACCTCGGCGGCTCGCACTCCGCGCTGTCCAGCTACTGATCCCGGCCAGGCTACAACTTCTCAGCAACGGAGCAATCATGGGCGTCAACAACAGCGGCGAGCTCGAAGTCACTTACTCCGGTCTCGACGAGACCGCCACGCAGCTCGCGAACCACGCCAAGCGTCTCGAGGAGAGCCTCGAGGCCATCAAGCAGAAGGTCGCCGGCGTTGCCAGCATGTGGGAGGGCGAGGCCCACACCGCGTACACCGAGCAGCAGGCAGCCTGGGACCGTGAGGCCCACGGCATCCACGAGGCCCTGATGGCCATCGGCAAGGTCGTGCACGCGGCCGGCGGTGACTACCAGGGCGGCGACAAGAAGGCCGCCAGCTACTTCATGTAAGGCTCGCAAGCAGAGCCGACGGGCAGGAAGCAGTACCGGGGTGGGCACGCACGGGAGGTGCCCACCCCCCTGCCATGCTCGGAACCGATGCAGAAGAACTGAGGAACAGGACAGGGAATCGTGCACGCCACGGGTGGTGCCACAGGTGTGGTGGGTACAGGAGGGCAGGACCGGGCCGGTAGATCTCGGCACGTCGGTCCGTACACCCTCATCACCGCCTTGGACGACCCACGTACCAAGGTCCCCGTCCCCGAGCGGCGGTACATCGCCCGCAGCGCCGATGGACAGCACACCGTCCTGCTCTCCCTCCCACAGCCCGGAGGGGACCCCCAGCGTTTCCTCGCCGAAGCCGAGGCCTCCCGCTACCTCCTCGGCCCCTGCGCCGCCCCAGCTACCGCGCTCGCCGGTCCGGGCGAGCCCGCCTGGTACGTCGGCCCGTACCTGCCCGTCCTGCCGCTGCCGACCGCCCTCGCCGTCCACGGCGGGCCGCTGCCCGAGCGGACCGTACGCGCGCTCGGCGTGGCTCTCGCCGAGACGCTGGCCATCCTGCACGGGCAGGGACTGACCTTTGCCGGTGTGTCACCGGCGTCCGTCCTCCTCGCCGCCGACAGGCCCCGTCTCTCCTGTTTCGGCGCGGTGCGTGCGGCCGCCCCGGACGGTACGTCCCGCTCCGGGTTGCCGGGGCTGGAGGCGGGCAGTCTGCCGCCGGAACAGGCGTCCGGCGGACGCCCGCGTCCCCTCGGGGACGTCTACGCCCTCGGCGCGACGCTCGCCTACGCAGCCACCGGCCATACGACGCCCGAACGGGACGAACTTCCCGCCGCCTTCCGCACGGTCATCGCCCGCTGCCTGTCGCGCGACCCGAGCGCCCGCCCACAACTGGCGGAGTTGATCGATGCGTTGTCCGCCGACACGGGTGTCGAGACCGGCGCCGGAGACGGTTCCGCCGTTCTCCTCACCCCCGGCTGGCTCCCCGGCCGTGTGATTGCCGCCCTCGCCCATCAGTCAGCCGCCGTCCTCACCGCGGAGATCTCCTTCGAGGCGACGCCCGCACCGCCCACCAGCCTCCTCCCTCACCCGGACTGACGACGGCCATGCCCTCCCCTCTCACCCACGACGACCCTCAAGCGCTCGGCCCGTACCACCCGATCGCCCGCCTCGGCAGCGGCGGCATGGGCACCGTCTACCTCGCACGTACCGCCGGCGGCCGTACCGTCGCACTGAAGACGATGCACGCTCGCATCGCCTCCGACCCGGCCTTCCGTACCCGGTTCCGGCTTGAGACGGACGCGGCGCGGGTGGTGGGGGCGCGATTCGGCGCCGGGGTCGTGGACGCGGATCCGCGGGCGGAGACGCCGTGGTTCGCCACCGAGTACGTGCTCGGGCCGCCCCTCGACGAGGCCGTGGAGGTGTGCGGTCCGCTGCCCGAGGCGTCCGTACGGGCGCTGGGGGCGGCACTGTGCGGGGCGCTGGGGCAGCTGCACGCGTCCGACGTCGTCCATCGCGACCTCAAGCCGTCCAACATCCTGATCACCGCGTATGGGCCGAAGGTGATCGACTTCGGTATCGCGCGCGCGGCCGGGGACGACCACCTCACCCGGGTCGGGGTCGCCGTCGGCACCCCCGCCTTCATGTCGCCGGAACAGGCGAGCGGGCAGGAACACACGGCCGCGGGTGACGTCTTCGCGCTCGCCGGGCTGCTCGTCTTCGCCGCCACCGGGCGTCCGCCCTTCGGGCACGGTCAGGCGGCGGATCTGCTGTACCGGGTGCAGTACACCGAGGCTGACTTGCGTGGTGTGCCCGACGACCTGGTGCCGGTCCTCGCGCAGTGTCTGGACAAGAACCCGTTCCGGCGTCCGACGACCGGTTGGCTCGCCTCCCAATTGCACGACGGAGGAGGCGAGTTTGCCGATCATCTGCCGGACGCGCTCCTGGCCGACATCGCACGGCGGGCCACCGAAGTGTGGCAGATCACGCCGCAGCGGCTGCCCGCTCCGGCCGATGAACCGGTCACGGCTGCGACCGCGGGCCCCGTACGGTGGTCCCGTCGTCGCCTCCTGCTCACCGGCACAGGCGCGGTGTTGGCCGTCTCTGGCACCGGGGCGGCGGGGGCATGGGCCTTGAGCGAGTTGGGCGGAGGCTCGAAGACACAGCCTGCCCCTGCACCCAGCAACAGTCTGCTGCCGAAGAAACAACTGGACTCCCTCTGGCAGATCCAGGTCGCCGACCCGGAGACGTACCTCACCGTGGACGGCTTGGAATTCCTGCCGGCACAGTTGCACGCTGTTGCCAACCTGGTGGTGCTGGTGGCAGGGGACAGCCTGAACGGTGTCATCGCGCGGACTGGCGAGGTCGACTGGAAGTCGGACGACACGGTGTACACCTGGCAGGTCGCTTCCGACGGTGATCGCGTCATCCTGGTCACCGAGGTGGACGACGGCTACATCGGACGCTCCGTCGAGGACGACGCATCCCATGCGAACCCGCTGGCCCTGGCCTCGGTTGACATCCTGACCGGCAAGACGGGGAAGCCTTTCGTGTACTTCGCCGACCTCAATGCCCTCCCGGAGAATCAGGCGCTGTGCATCGCGGACGGGGTGCTCTATCTGGTTGCCGGTCGCGGCAAGTTCTCGCAGGGCTTCCTGGCTTCCCAGTCCTGGTACGTGCTCGCGGTTGACATCAGCACGGGAAGGCGGCTGTGGACGGCACCGCTGCCCAGACGGCGCCAGGACTCCTCGCAGTTGTACTTTCTCGGTGCCGGAGTCGCGGGGAACCGTCTCGTGGCGCTCCAGGAAGCGAACGACGGCAGCGTGCATGCCGTCGTACGCGACACCCGTACGGGCACGGTTCGCTGGGACCGCAAGCTCGACAGGGTCGCTCCGGACCAGGTACGGCAGTCTCTGGTCACCGACGCGCAGCACCTGTACGTGGGCGCCGGCCCGCTCCGGGCTCTGCGGCTCGGTGACGGCAGCGTGGCCTGGGACTCCACGTCCGAACGGCCGGGCCGTACCTACGGCCTTCCGGCGCTCAAGGACGGCTCCCTGTACGCCGTCGAAAAGGGGCTCGGACTCGTCGCGTTCGACCCGGCAAGCGGGCGCATCAAGTGGCAGGAAAAGGGCGGCCAGGCAGCGAAAGCGGACCTGAAGACCGCGCCGGTGGTCGGCTCCGACTACGCGTACAGCAAGCGAGGGTCACGGCTGTGGGCCACCGATCTGTCCTCCCATGCCCCGGCCCACTCCTACCGGACCACCGGCGACTGCTTCATGATCCATGAGAAGGCGGGGGAGATCATCGCACTGGGCGGCCACTTCCTCGCGGCCTTCCCGCTGCGCTGAGCCGACCGGTGCAGAGAAGAGAAAGCGACAAGCGATGAGACCCCTGGGGACCGGTGATCCGATCCGGCTCGGCCCGTACCGGCTGCTCGGTGTGCTGGGCGAGGGCGGGATGGGCAAGGTGTACGTGGGACAGGACCACACGGGCACCGTCGCCGCCGTGAAGGTACTCCGGCCGGAGCTCGCCCATGACACCGGCCTCTCCCAGCGGTTCCTACGTGAGGCGCTGGCGGCACAGGCCGTGCGGAGTCCCGGGGTTGCGGCGGTCCGGGGTGCGCAGACCGAGGGTGGACGGCCGTGGATCGCCACCGAGTTCCTGGCCGGGCCGACCCTGGACCAGATCGTGGACCGGCTCGGCGCGCTGGACGACGCGAGACTGCGCGCCCTGGCCGTCTCCATCGCCCGTACCCTGCGCGACATCCACGCGGCCGGATTCGTTCATCGCGACCTCAAGCCGTCGAACATCGTGCTCACCTCAGACGGGCCGAGGGTCATCGACTTCGGCATCGCACGGCCCGAGCATGGTCTGACGCTCACCACCACCGGGCAGATCCCGGTCACTCCGGGGTACGGCGCCCCCGAGCAGGTGCTCGGCCAGCGTGTCACCCCGGCTGCAGACGTCTTCTCCCTCGGCGCCGTACTTGTGTACGCGGCCACTGGTCACCGGGCGTTCGAAGGCACACACGTTGCCGCCGTCCAGTACGAGGTCGTCCATGGTGAACCGCGTTGGCACGGCCTCTCACCCGAGCAGCATGCCCTGATCGCCCCGTGTCTCGCGAAGGAAGCGGCAGGGCGGCCCACGCCCGATCAGATCGCCGGGGCCTTCGCGCTGCCCAAGAAGTCCGGCACAGTGTGGAAGCGTGGGCCGGTGGCGGATGCGATCAGGGAGCGGGAGCGTGAGATACGCGAACTGACCGCGCCGCTGCTGGCGACGCAGACCGGGACGGAGCCGAGTCGGCGAAGACTGCTCACCGGGATCGGGGCCAGCGGCGCGCTGCTCGTGACGGGCGGTGGCACGGGGTGGTGGCTGCTGCGTGACGGTGGCCAGAGCCGTAAGGACCTGTTCACCATTCCGCCCGCGGTGAAGACACCGGCCGCACGCATCCTTTCCGCCGACGAAGGCGACTACATCGTCGGTGAGGCGGTGAAGCCGCTCTGGGAGAGAAAAGGGGCGGTGGGAACCGATTCGCCGGCTCCCCTGTCGATCCGGGACGTCATCATCGCCGGAACCATGTCCGGCGGGATCGCGGCGTTCAACGTCGTCGACGGCAAACGCCGCTGGCAAGCCCCGGACATGGTGATGACGAGCCGCTGTCTCTCACTCTCCGACCGCCTGCTCGTGGCAGCCGACAAAGAAGGCACGCTGCACACCTTCGTCCCGTCCACAGGTGAACCCAAGTGGACGGCGAAGGCCGACGCCAAGGCGCTGCTGGCCGCAGACGAGGAGGCGGTGTACGTGCTGACAAAGGACCACCGGCTCCGCTCGGTGGGGCAATCCGATGCGAAGATTCGCTGGACCGCGTCGATACCGGAGCAGTTCAGGACCAGCGTCTACCCCCAAGGCGCGGCGGACAGCGGAACACTGGTCGTGACGACCACCAGTGGACACGCCGTGGCGGTCAGCACGAAAACTGGCAGCACTTTGTGGGTGTTGTACAACCAGGCGAGGAAAAGGCAGCTCGTGCCGTCGGCTCGGAGCGGTGTGGTCTACCTCAACGGAAAGGCACTTACTGCTCGGAGAACCTCGGATGGCAAGGAACTCTGGCAGGTGACGAACAAATACGCGGACCCGCCGGAATGGGGTCCTGCCCAACCGTTCGGTGACTCCGTTTATTCGACCATCGGCGGCATGGCCGAGCGGTTCGACATCCGCAAGGGCACCGAGCGGTGGACGGCTTACCAGGCCAGCCCCGGTCCGGTCCTGGTTCAGGGTAGCGGTGTATGGGTGCTCAACGACGATGGCAACGGCATCACGGTACGCACCTACAGCATCAAGGACGGCTCGGAGATCTGGAACTACAGCTTCCTCTCGTTCTTGGGTCTCAAGGTCGCGGTCAACCTGGCGGTCGGCGGCAATCGAGCCTTCGCCACGGCCAACGGTTCCCTGATCGCGTTCCCAGTCTTCTGACCACGCCCATCCAAAGCACCGAATCCGGCGGTCGATCAGACCACCGGATTCGCCGTATGCACGGACTCTGAGTGAGAACGTCAGTACTCCACATCCACCAACCCGGTCTGAACCGACGGCTTTCGCCTCTTCCGGGAAACGAAGACCCCTTGCCCCGCTGGCATCGGAGGCAGCCGTACCCCACGCATGACATCCCCTTCCGCGGGATCGCCTGCAAGGATCAGCCCCTGGGCGCCGAGTTCCTTCATGCGCTGCATGCACGGCCCGGTCGTCGATGACTACAAAATGGTGGGGGATTTCTCCGTATCGACGTTGCCGAACCGCAGGTGGATACGATCACGACCGTCGAAACGCGCGACGATCTCCCGGTACTTCGTCAGCCGTCCTTGTAGCGGGGAAGCTCCTTGGGAAAGCCGCGGGAATCCTTGCACTCGGCCAGTTTGTAGGCGTGCTGGGTGAGTTGATAGGCGAAGTCGGTCAGGGCCTGGCGCAACGGCACGCCCGTGGCCTTGGCGCGTCCATAGACCCGGGTCTCACCGATGACCGCGTAGGGCTGGGAGGCGTCGTGCTCGGGGAGCCTGCGCGCGTCTTGCCGCTGGGGTCGGAGTTCCAGTCGGGACGGGTGTTGCCCATGACGGTGAAGGTGCCATGGCCGGTGTCGACGACGGTGAGGTTCTTGTTCTCGGCTCGAGCGATGGCCTCGGTCAGCTGGGTCCGGTAATCGACGAGTTCGCCGCGGGTGTCCTTGAGGATCTTCGTGATGGAGTCCGCCTGCGTATGCGCGTCCGCGAACTCACGGGCGGTCTTGTCGATGAACTCGCGGCTCACCTGAGCGTTGACGCCAGCCCAGTTGGCCTTGTCGGCCCGGGATTTGAGGTGGTTCTGGGCGTCCTCTTTCAGGGTCGCGAGCTTCTTGGTCATCTCCTCCCAGTCGGTGATGGCCTCACCAAGCTGCGAGAAATTGCCGTGGCGCAGGTGATTGGAGATGTGCGCGCAGGCATCGAGCAGGGTCTGCACCTGGTCGACTCAGTGCTCGGCGACATGATCGAGGGCTGCCCCGAGGGCGAAGCGCTCGCTCTTCAGCCCTCCGATCGCCGCGAGGTCTTTCTGGTGGACGGTGAGGTCACCGCATGAGTTTCCCCCACCTCCGCTGTCCGCAGGCAGTTGATTCGACTGCATGTGTGTCGACTGACCCTTTGCGGCCTCTGCCTTCAGCTGTTCCCACTCGTCCCATGCAATGCGTGTGCTTCCTCCCCGTTGTCCCGCCCAGAGGCGGGACACTCGTCAAGCCACCAGCTGTTGATGCGACCTCAGTACTCCACATCCACCAACCCCGTCTGAACCAACGGCTTCCCCCGCTTCCGGGACACGAAGACACCCCGTCCCGCAGGCATCGGCCGCGGCCGTACCCCGCCGAGGATGTCGCCCTCCGCCGGGTCGCCCGCCAGGACGATTCCCTGGGCGCCGAGTTCCTTCATGCGCTGCATGAACGGCTCGTACGACGCCCGGCCGCCGCCCGCCGACGAGCGGGCGATGATGAAGCGGACGCCGACGTCACGGGCGAAGGGCAGCATTTCCGTCAGGCCGCTGAGCGGGTTGCCGCTGGACGTCGAGACGAGGTCGTAGTCGTCGATGACCACGAAGACCTGCGGGCCCCGCCACCAGCTGCGTTCCCGCAGCTGCTGTGCGGTGACGTCGGCCGTGGGGGTGCGGCGCTGCATGAGGTCGGCCAGGGCCGCCATGTGGTGGTCCATCTGGCTCGACATCGGGATGTACTCGGCCAGGTGCGAGGCCGGGGTGATGTCCAGCAGGGAGCGGCGGTTGTCCACCACGAAGAACTTGGCCTCGTCGCCCCCGTACTGCAGCGTCAGCTGCTTGATGAGCAGCCGCAGCAGGTTGGACTTGCCGGACTCGCTCTCGCCGAAGATCAGGAAGAACGGATCCTGGTCAAAGTCGACGAACACCGGCTCCAGGTTCTCCTCGTCCAGCGCGAAGGCGATGCCCCGCTTCGGGAAGCGGTCGCCTGGCGGGAGTTCGACGGCCTCCAGCTGGCGCGGCAGCAGCCGCACCTTCGGCGCGCCTGGCGCCTGCCAGTGCCGGCCGACCTCGGTGGTCAGTGCCGCCGTGGCCTCGGCGAGGTCGGTGTCGGAGGTCAGGCCGTCGATGCGCGGGACTGCAGCCATGAAGTGCAGCTTCTGGGGGGACAGGCCGCGGCCGGGGACGCCCGCGGGGACGTTCACCGCCACCTTGCGGTCGATCTCCGAGTCCATGACGTCACCCAGGCGCAGCTCCAGGCGGTTCATCAGGTGGTCCTTCAGGTTCGCCCGGACCTCCATCGAGCGCGACGCCGTGATGATCACGTGGATGCCGTAGCCGAGACCCCGGGCGGCGATGTCCAGGACGGCCGACTCCAGCGCCTCGTAGTCCGTGCGGAAGTTGCCCCAGCCGTCGACGACCAGGAAGACGTCACCCCAGGGCTGGTCGGTGACCGAGATGTCGCCGCGCGCCCGGCGGGCCCGGAAGTCGGCGATGGACGCGATCCCGGTCGAGCGGAAGTACTCCTCGCGGCGCGTCATCACGCCGTAGACCTCGGAGACCGTACGGCGTACCCGCTCCGGGTCCAGGCGGGAGGCGACGCCGCCCACGTGCGGCAGGTCCTGCACCGCGGCCATACCGCCGCCACCGAAGTCCAGCCCGTAGAACTGCACCTCGTACGGCGTGTGCGTGAGGGCGAAGGAACAGATCAACGACCTCAACAGCGTCGACTTGCCGGACTGCGGGCCGCCGATGATCTGCATGTGGCCCGCCGCGCCGGAGAAGTCGAGCATCAGGCGGTCGCGACGCTGCTCGTACGGCTTGTCGACGAGGCCGACCGGGACGATCAGACGGCCGGCGCCCTCGTAGTTCGGCTGGGTCAGGCCGCGGCCCTGCACCGCAGCGAGGCCGGGCAGCAGCGCGTCCAGCGACGGCGGGCTCTCCAGCGGCGGCAGCCACACCTGGTGCGCCGCCGGACCCTGGGCCTCCAGCCGGCGCACGATCACGTCGAGGACCGTGTCGGCCAGGGCGTCGTCCACGGCCGGCGCGGACTCCGTGCGCTGCTGCGGCACGGCGGTGTACTGCACGGGCACCTCCGCCGCCGTGAACAGCACGGGCCGCCGGTCCACCGGCAGCGGCCCGCCTCCGAGCGCCGCCCGCTGCGAACCCGTGCGGTACGTGCCGGAGACGTACGCCGCCTTGAACCGGACCATCTCGTCCGTGCCGAACTTGAGGAAGCCGGAACCGGGGACGTTGGGCAGTTCGTAGGCGTCGGGGACGCCCAGGGCGGCGCGCGACTCGGCCGCGGAGAAGGTGCGCAGACCGATCCGGTACGACAGGTACGTCTCCAGGCCGCGCAGGCGGCCCTCCTCCAGGCGCTGCGAGGCCAGCAGCAGATGGACGCCGAGCGAACGGCCGATGCGGCCGATCTGCACGAACATCTCGATGAAGTCCGGCTTGGCGGTGAGCAGCTCGCTGAACTCGTCGATCACCAACACCAAAGAGGGAATCGGCTGCAAGGGCGCACCCGCCGCGCGCGCCTTCTCGTAGTCGTGGATGTTGGCGTAGTTGCCGGCGTCGCGCAGCATCTCCTGGCGCCGGTTGAGCTCGCCGCGGATCGAGTCACCCATGCGGTCGACCAGGGTCAGGTCGTCGGCCAGGTTGGTGATCACGGCCGCGACGTGCGGCATCTGCGCCATACCGGCGAAGGTGGCACCGCCCTTGAAGTCCGCGAGGACGAAGTTCAGGGTCTCCGAGGAGTGCGTGACGGCGAGGCCCAGCACCAGGGTGCGCAGCAGCTCCGACTTGCCGGAACCGGTTGCGCCGACGCACAGGCCGTGCGGGCCCATGCCCTCCTGGGCGGCCTCCTTCAGGTCCAGCATGACCGGGCGGCCGTCCTCGCCGAGCCCGATGGGCACGCGCAGGCGCTCCGCCAGTGCGCGCGGCCGCCAGGTCCGCTTGGTGTCGACGGACGCCGCGTCCCCGAGGCCGAGCAGGTCCGTGAACTCCAGGTTGGCGAGCAGCGGTTCGTCGTCGTCGCCGCCCGAGGCCATGCGCAGCGGCGCCAGCTGCCGGGCAAGGGCCTCGGCGGACTCGTACGACAGGGCGTCCGGACTGCCTTCGTAGACCTCGCCGTGCCCGGACTCCAGGCGCAGCAGGCCCGGCTGTACGACGACGGACAGGTCGCCGCCCGCTGTCGTGAGCTCGCCCGGCACCACCTCGACCACGGTGACGCCCTGCAGGCCCTCCGGATTGGCGAGCACGGAGTCGGGCAGCAGCGACAGGTCGTCCAGGACGAGCACGATGTGCGGTTCGTCCAGCAGCGGCGCGGCGCCGGGGTGGAAGCGCGGGCGGCCGGTCAGCCGGGTGGACAGCAGGTCCTCCAGCTCGCGGGTGTCGGCACTGATGAGCCGGCGGGTGCCCGCGCCGTCCAGGACACCGGGGGCCTGCACATGCGGCAGCCACTTCGCCCAGTCCCAGTGCGGCAGCGCCTCCCGTCCGGCGGCGACCGCGATGAGCAGGTCCTCGGGGGAGTGCAGCGAGGCGAGCGAGCCGACCAGCGCCCGGGCCGAGGCGCGTACCGACTGCGGCTCACCGCTGACCGTGACGTGGTAGAAGGCGCGCAGCGAGACCGCCATCGGCAGGTCGCTGAGGGTGCTGTGCGCGGCGAGGAAACGCTGCATGGCGCCCGCGGTCAGCGGCTCCAGTTGCTCGACGGGGCCCGTCTCCGGCGGCACCAGCGACGTCGCGAGCGGCTGCGGGCCGAGGCCGATGCGCACATGTGCGAAGTCCTCGTCGCCGGGCCGCCGTTCCCACACCCGGCTGCCCTCGGCGACCAGCGCCCACAACTGCTCGGGGGAGGGGTGCAGGTAGTACTGGGCGTCGCGCTGCGCCTTCGCCGTCTCCACGGCGGACTTGCGCGCCTGCGAGAGATAGCTGAGGTAGTCGCGCCGCAGGTCGGCCAACTGCCCCTGGGAGCCGCGGCGGAAGCGGACCACCATCGCGATGGACATCCCCACCGTCGAGGCGATCATGATCATGCCCATGATCTTCATGAACGGCTGACCGTTCGTGAAGAAGAAGACCACGGAACCGCCCATGCCGAGCGTGGGCAGCAACTGCATGAGCACGCTCTCCTGATGCCCCCGAGGCAGCTCGGGCGGCGGCTGGACAGCGACCGCATCCGTGGGCACTTCGGACGGAAGCGCCCGAGGGGGGCGCTTGACGACAATCTGGCTCACTGCTCACCAATTCCCTTGCCCGACCCAGGCTTTCCGCCCACCGCCCCGTGTCCGGCGGGCGCAGGCCGCCGCGTGATCCTACTGAGTCCACGGCGCACCGGTGAGCGGTAGGGTGCCGGATGTTCGCGTGAGCACACGCCGAGCAGGCTGGACATAACGGGGCAACCCACCTGATGCCGGAGCGGAGCAGCCCCGGAACCAGGCGCTACGGCACCGGTGTCGCCGCTGTTGTGGAGGGCGCGGAGTGCACCGGCACGAGACCTTCACGGACTAGACGCACCACCACCACTGAGTACGCAGCAGAAACACCACCACTGAGGGGGAGCAGCAGGTGAGCATGACGGCCACCGCCACCGGCGGACCCGGGACGGGAGCGGCTTCCGGGTCCGGCACGGAACTCGGCTTCTGCCGGGTGACCATCGTCGCGCCGGACAGCCGCATCGACGTGGCACTGCCCGACGACGTCCCGGTCGCCGACCTCTACCCGGAGATCCTCCGGCTGTCCCAGCAGAGTTCCGACGCGGGCGCCCCGGTCGGCTACCACCTGGTCCGCACCGACGGCACCGTGCTGGACAGTTCCCGCTCGTTCGCCGCCCAGCGCATTCTCGACGGCGAACTCCTCACCCTGCGCCCCTTCGCGGAATCCCTGCCGCCGGCCGTCTTCGACGACGTCGCCGAGGCCGTCGCGTCCGCCGTCACCAAGCAGCACACCCTGTGGAGCGGCGAACTGACCCGGGCCGCGGGCCTCATCGGCGGCGGGGTGCTGCCGGCGCTCCTCGCGTTCGTCGCCTGGACCGCCGACCCGCGCCACGACATGCACGGCCTGGCCGGCATCCTCGCCGCCGTCACCGGCATCCTCCTGGTCGTGCTGTCCGCGGTACGGGCGCGCGTCTACGACGACCGCGGCTCGGCCGTCGCCCTCGGCCTCGGCGCCCTGCCCAACGTCGGCGTCGCGGGCAGCGGGCTGCTGGCGCTGACCGACGGGCAGGGCATCGGCAGGCTGCAGTTCCTGCTGGCGTGCGCGGCCGTCCTCGTCGCCGCCCTGGTCCTCACCCTGAGCTCCCCGCACGGCGACGGCCCGTTCGTGGCCTTCGTGTTCGCCTCGGCCGTCGCCCTGGTCGTCGTCTTCGTCGCGACCCTGGTCCATTGGTCCCCGACCGAGATGGCCGGCCTGTGCGCCCCGGTCGCCGTGGGCGCTCTCGCCTTCCTGCCGGGGATGTCGATGCGCTTCGCCCGGCTGCCGATCGGCTTCGAGGCCCCGAGCAGCGCGCCCCGTCCCGCCTACGGCACCGAGGCCGCCGCGCACGAGCCCGTGGACACCGAGCGCATCGAGGCCCAGGCCCGGCGCGGCCACGAACTCCTCGTCGGCCTCGTCGGCGGCTGCGCCCTCGTCGCCGTCGGCGCCGCCGCGGTGCTCGGCTTCTCCGACGGCATCTGGGCCCAGCTGCTCGCCTTCGCGACCGGTGTGGCGATGCTGATGCGCGCGCACCTCTTCCGCTACACCGCCCAGGTGGCCTCCGTCCTGGCCGCGGGCCTCGGCTCCCTGGTCCTGCTGGGCCTCGGCCTCGCCCTGAACCCGCCGCAGTCGGTGATGCGCGCGGCGCTCACCGGCAACCGCACCGATCTGGACATCCGGACCATCTGGCTGATCGCGGTCATCGCCGCGGCCACCGCCCTGGTCACCGCTCTCGGCCTGATCCTGCCGCGCGGCGGCCTGACCCCCTTCTGGGGCCGCTTCCTGGAGATCTGCGAGGGCTTCGTCCTGCTGACGCTGATCCCGCTGACCCTGGCCGTGTTCGACGTCTACGCGACCGCGCGCGCGATGACCAGCAAATAGCTCTCAGGTATGACACTGGGCCCCGGCTCCATACGGAGCCGGGGCCCAGTCGATCCATCACTGCGCGTCGAGCCCCCCGTTGTGCGGCATCGGCTTCAGATCGAACTCCCCGTCCCGGGCGCCCAGCACGAACGCCCGCCACTCCGCCTCCGTGTACCGCAGCACGGTGTCCGGGTCGAGGGAGGACCGCATCGCGACCGCCCCTTCGGGCAGGTACGCGATCTCGACCCGCTCCTCGTGCTCCTCCGTGCCCGGCGCGCAGTGCCACTCGACGCCCGAGATGTCGAGCGCGTACAGCTCGTCGCGCTCGCGTTCCTTGCGCGCCTTGATCTCCGCTTCCGTCTCCGCCATCCCGAAGCGACCCCTTCCCGACATACGTACGATCAGCACGCCCACCCTAGTGGCCGACGCCTGCGCGCCCGGGCTGTTCCGGAACGCGGGAGAAGACGCCCGTCGCCGCCTGGTACGCTGGTCGACGGCCGTTTGTGTACGCACCCCCGGAGCCCCCGCAGGTAGCACTGCAGGTTCTGGAGGCCGCGCCCAGCGGATCCCAGCCTCCCGAGTTACGGAAGCTCCCTCGAGAAGTAGACCGGGGGCACTCGATGGCACTCACAGACTATGAGGAGTACGCGTGTCGCTCGACGCCGCTACGAAGAAGCAGATCATCGCCGAGTTCGGTACCAAGGAGGGTGACACCGGCTCCCCCGAGGTCCAGGTCGCCATGCTCTCCCGTCGGATCTCCGACCTGACGGAGCACCTCAAGACCCACAAGCACGACCACCACTCCCGCCGTGGTCTGCTGATCCTGGTCGGTCAGCGCCGTCGCCTGCTGCAGTACCTGGCGAAGAAGGACATCCAGCGCTTCCGTACGCTGGTCGACCGCCTGGGCATCCGCCGCGGTGCGGCGGGCGCCAAGTAGGACGCCGTGAAGGGGAGCGGTTCCCGGAAGGACTCGGGGGCCGCTCCCTTTGCCGTATGCGGGGCGTCGCCCTGCGTACGGAAGCCCCCGTCGTTCGTGCGGAAACGTGCGGAGTGTCACTCACGCTTTGTAGTGTGGTAGCACAACGCAATACGGACGACACAGCACGATAAAGATAAGGAGAAGTGCACCTCGCCGCCGCCGGTCCTCGGTAGTGGCCCCCGGGGGAAAGCGAGCCCCGGGTGCTTCGATCGAAGACCGGCCCGCACAGCCCGGCGCACTTCTCCGCCACCGTCCCCCTGCCATACGGGCAGCCGAGGGACGAAGACGAGGAGAAAACGCTAGTGGAGAACGAGACCCACTACGCCGAGGCCGTCATCGACAATGGCGCCTTCGGCACCCGTACCATCCGTTTCGAGACGGGCCGCCTGGCCAAGCAGGCCGCCGGTTCCGCCGTGGCGTACCTGGACGACGACACCATGGTGCTGTCGGCCACCACCGCCTCCAAGAACCCCAAGGACCAGCTCGACTTCTTCCCGCTGACGGTGGACGTCGAGGAGCGGATGTACGCCGCCGGCAAGATCCCCGGCAGCTTCTTCCGCCGTGAGGGCCGGCCCTCCGAGGACGCGATCCTCACCTGCCGTCTCATCGACCGCCCGCTGCGCCCGTCCTTCAAGAAGGGCCTGCGCAACGAGATCCAGGTCGTCGCGACGATCATGGCCCTCAACCCCGACCACCTGTACGACGTCGTCGCGATCAACGCCGCGTCCGCGTCCACGCAGCTGGCCGGTCTGCCCTTCTCCGGCCCGATCGGCGGCGTCCGCGTCGCGCTGATCCGCGGCCAGTGGGTCGCGTTCCCGACGCACACCGAGCTCGAGGACGCAGTCTTCGACATGGTGGTCGCCGGCCGCGCCCTGGAGGACGGCGACGTCGCGATCATGATGGTCGAGGCCGAGGCCACCGAGAAGACCATCAAGCTGGTCGAGGGCGGCTCCGAGGCGCCGACCGAGGAGGTCGTCGCCGCCGGTCTTGAGGCCGCGAAGCCGTTCATCAAGGTCCTCTGCCGGGCCCAGGCCGACCTCGCCTCCAAGGCCGCCAAGCCGACCGGCGAGTTCCCGATCTTCCTGGACTACCAGGACGACGTCCTGGAGGCCCTCGCGGCCGCCGTCCGCCCCGAGCTGGCGCAGGCGCTCACCATCGCCGGCAAGCAGGAGCGCGAGGCCGAGCTGGACCGGGTCAAGGGCCTGGCCGCCGAGAAGCTCCTGCCGGAGTTCGAAGGCCGCGAGAAGGAGATCTCCGCCGCGTACCGCTCGCTCACCAAGCAGCTGGTCCGTGAGCGCGTGATCAAGGAGAAGAAGCGCATCGACGGCCGCGGTGTCACCGACATCCGCACGCTGGCCGCCGAGGTCGAGGCCATCCCGCGGGTGCACGGTTCCGCGGTGTTCGAGCGTGGCGAGACCCAGATCCTGGGCGTCACCACCCTCAACATGCTCCGCATGGAGCAGCAGTTGGACACCCTCTCCCCGGTGACCCGCAAGCGCTACATGCACAACTACAACTTCCCGCCGTACTCCACCGGTGAGACCGGCCGCGTCGGCTCCCCGAAGCGCCGCGAGATCGGCCACGGCGCCCTCGCCGAGCGCGCCCTCGTGCCGGTCCTGCCGGCGCGCGAGGAGTTCCCCTACGCGATCCGCCAGGTCTCCGAGGCGCTGAGCTCCAACGGCTCGACGTCCATGGGCTCGGTCTGCGCCTCCACCATGTCGCTGCTGAACGCCGGTGTGCCGCTGAAGGCCCCCGTCGCCGGTATCGCCATGGGTCTGATCTCCCAGGAGATCGACGGCGAGACGCACTACGTCACCCTCACCGACATCCTCGGTGCGGAGGACGCCTTCGGCGACATGGACTTCAAGGTCGCCGGCACCAAGGAGTTCGTGACCGCCCTCCAGCTCGACACCAAGCTGGACGGCATCCCCGCCTCCGTCCTGGCCGCGGCCCTCAAGCAGGCCCGCGACGCGCGTCTCCACATCCTCGACGTGATGATGGAGGCCATCGACCGGCCCGACGAGATGTCCCCGAACGCTCCGCGGATCATCACCGTCAAGATCCCGGTCGACAAGATCGGTGAGGTCATCGGCCCCAAGGGCAAGATGATCAACCAGATCCAGGAGGACACGGGCGCCGAGATCACCATCGAGGACGACGGCACGATCTACATCGGTGCCGCCGACGGCCCGTCCGCCGAGGCCGCCCGCGCCACGATCAACGGCATCGCCAACCCGACGATGCCCGAGGTCGGCGAGCGCTACCTCGGTACGGTCGTGAAGACGACCACCTTCGGTGCGTTCGTCTCCCTGCTGCCCGGCAAGGACGGTCTGCTGCACATCTCGCAGATCCGCAAGCTCGCCGGCGGCAAGCGCGTGGAGAACGTCGAGGACGTCGTCGGCGTGGGCCAGAAGGTCCAGGTCGAGATCGCCGAGATCGACTCCCGCGGGAAGCTCTCCCTCATCCCCGTGATCGAGGGCGAGGAAGGCTCCGACGAGACGAAGAAGGACGACGCCGACCAGTGACGTCCCGTAGCTCCAAGGCGACGGCCCGCACCTCTTCGGAGGCGCGGGCCGTCGCCCGTACCCAAACCCTCATCAAGGGCACGAACGGCATCGGTACGGTCCGCAAGACCACCCTCCCGGGTGGCCTGCGCATCGTCACCGAGACCCTGCCCTCCGTGCGCTCGGCGACCTTCGGTATCTGGGCGCACGTCGGCTCCCGCGACGAGACGCCGTCCCTGAACGGCGCCACGCACTACCTGGAGCACCTGCTCTTCAAGGGCACCGGCCGCAGGTCCGCCCTGGACATCTCCTCCGCCATCGACGCGGTCGGCGGCGAGATGAACGCGTTCACGGCGAAGGAGTACACGTGCTACTACGCGCGCGTGCTCGACACCGACCTGCCGCTCGCCATCGACGTCGTCTGCGACATGCTGACCGGCTCGCTCATCCTCGAAGAGGACGTCGACGTCGAGCGCGGCGCGATCCTCGAAGAGATCGCGATGACCGAGGACGACCCGGGCGACTGTGTGCACGACCTGTTCGCGCACACGATGTTCGGCGACAACGCCCTCGGCCGCCCCGTCCTCGGCACCGTCGACACGGTCAACGCCCTCACCGCCGACCGCATCCGCCGCTTCTACAAGAAGCACTACGACCCCACCCACCTGGTGGTCGCCTGCGCCGGCAACATCGACCACAACAAGGTCGTACGACAGGTCCGCGCGGCCTTCGAGAAGGCGGGCGCCTTCAAGAGCCTCGAAGCGCAGCCCATCGCCCCGCGCGACGGCAGCCGCACGATCCGCACGACCGGCAAGGTGGAGCTGCTCGCCCGCAAGACCGAGCAGGCGCACGTCGTCCTCGGTATGCCGGGCCTGGCCCGCACCGACGAGCGCCGCTGGGCCATGGGCGTGCTCAACACCGCCCTCGGCGGCGGCATGTCGTCCCGCCTCTTCCAGGAGGTCCGGGAGAAGCGCGGCCTGGCCTACAGCGTGTACTCGTACACCTCCGGCTTCGCCGACTGCGGCCTGTTCGGCGTGTACGCCGGCTGCCGCCCGAGCCAGGTGCACGACGTGCTGAAGATCTGCCGCGACGAACTCGACCACGTCGCCGCGAACGGCCTCACCGACGACGAGATCGGCCGCGCCATAGGCCAGCTCCAGGGCTCCACCGTCCTCGGTCTTGAGGACACCGGCGCGCTGATGAACCGTATCGGCAAGAGCGAGCTGTGCTGGGGCGAGCAGATGTCCGTCGACGACATGCTGACCCGGATAGCGGCGGTCACCCCGGACGAGGTCCGCTCGGTCGCCCGCGACATCCTGGGACAGCGCCCGTCGCTGTCGGTCATCGGCCCGCTGAAGGACAAGCAGGCCGCACGGCTGCACGACGCCGTCGCCTGATCACCTCCGGTAAGAAACCCCTCCGGTAAGGAAGCAACAGATGAGCAAGCTGCGCGTGGCGGTCCTCGGTGCCAAGGGCCGGATCGGGTCCGAGGCGGTACGGGCGGTCGAGGCCGCCGAGGACATGGAGCTGGTGGCCGCCCTCGGCCGGGGCGACAGGCTGGAGACGCTGGCGGAGACCGGCGCCCAGGTCGCCGTCGAGCTGACCACCCCCGCCTCCGTGATGGGCAACCTCGACTTCTGCGTGCGCCACGGCATCCACGCGGTCGTCGGTACGACGGGCTGGACCGACGAGCGCCTCGCGCAGCTGACGGGCTGGCTCGCCCAGTCCCCGGAGACGGGCGTGCTCATCGCGCCGAACTTCTCCATCGGCGCCGTCCTGACCATGAAGTTCTCCCAGATCGCCGCGCCGTACTTCGAGTCGGTCGAGGTGGTCGAGCTGCACCACCCGAACAAGGTCGACGCCCCCTCCGGGACCGCCACGCGCACGGCCCAGCTCATCGCCGAGGCCCGCCGCCAGGCCGGTACGGCCCCGGCACCGGACGCCACGGTCACCGCCCTGGACGGCGCCCGCGGGGCGGACGTGGACGGCGTCCCCGTGCACGCCGTACGCCTGCGCGGCCTCCTGGCCCACCAGGAGGTGCTGCTCGGCGCCGAGGGCGAGACCCTCACCATCCGCCACGACTCCCTGCACCACAGCAGCTTCATGCCGGGCATCCTGCTCGGCGCCCGCCGCGTGGTCTCGACTCCGGGCCTGACCTTCGGCCTGGAGCACTTCCTGGACCTGAGCTGAGCCGAAGACGTCATGCGCGCGAAGATCACCTACCTAGTCACGGCCGCCGTCCTGCTGTTCTACTTCGTCCTGGTCGGCAGCCGCGGCGTCATGCTCATCCAGTCCGGCACGGTCCTCACCGTCACCTTCGGGATCGCGGTGCTCATCCTGCCGGTCATCGGCCTGTGGTTCCTGTGGAAGAACACCCAGTTCGTCCGCAAGGCCAACCAGCTCGCCGCCGAACTCGACGCCGAGGGCGGCCTGCCCGTCGACGAGCTGAAGCGCACCGCGGGCGGCCGTATCGACCGCGACTCGGCCGATGAGGTGTTCGCCCAGCGCAAGGCCGAGACGGAGGCGGCTCCGGACGACTGGCGCAGCTGGTTCCGGCTCGCCGTCGCCTACCACGACGCCCGGGACACCCCGCGCGCCCGCAAGGCGATGCAGCGCGCCATCGCCCTGCACGACGGCAGACCCGTCCAGGCCTGAGCCACGTCCCGGCCGGTACGACGAAGGGGCCGGCCCGCACCGCGGCGGACCGGCCCCTTCGGCCTGCTTACGGCGGTCAGCCGTGCCCGTACTGCGCGGCCCACGCCTCCACCGTGTCCGCCGCCCGGTCGAAGGCCGCGGGACGGTTCAGGAAGTCCAGGCCGTGCGTGGTCAGCAGCGGCGGAGTGTCCCCGGCAGGCCGGTCCTTGCGTACGAACGTCAGGGCCTGCCCCTGCACCGTGCGCGGCAGCCCCAGCCAGCGCACCGGCTGCTGGGCCGTCCGCACCGAGACCACGCGCTGCCAGGGCACCGTACGCGTCAGCAGGAAGCCCACCTGACGCACCCCGCGCGCGCTCACCCAGACACCCATGCGCAGCGTCCGCAGCGCGCCAGCGATGACCGCCAACGCCACGGCGAGGACCACGCCGGCGGAGGACACCGAGCCGGTCAGGGCGATGAGAACCGCTGCGAACAGCACGAACGAGGAGAGCAGCAGCCCCAGGGCGGCCCCGCCCACCCGCCAGGGCCCGGGCCGGTAGGGGCGCCGCCAGCGGTCCCGGTCGTCGAAGGGCAGCGGGCTCTCGGATGCCGCGTCGAAGGTGCGGTCGGCCGTCAGGAAGGGCAGGGGCACGGCTGGTCCTCACTCAATCCTTGCGTGGGCTGTGCCCGGTGAGGCTATCCGGCCGGATTCCCGCTCACCACCCGTGGGCCGCCGGAAGGGTTCAGTGCCCTTGCGAGGCCTGGGACTGCTGGGCCGGCGTACTGGACGGCGTGGACAGCGCGGGCATGCCGAGGATCACCGAGCCGACCAGTCCGGCGACGATGGTGAGGCCCAGCAGCCAGCGCCCGGCTATCTGGCCGAAGGACGCCCGCTGACGGGGCGGGGGAGTGACATCGCTGAACACGGGTGGGCACCGCTCCTCTCAAGATCGAATCAAGACCGAACACACAGTCCTCACCGATACAGACGGTCGCATGGCACAAAAGGTGCCCATGTCCGAAAAAATCCATGGCAAGGTCACGGTTCGGGTCTGTCAGAGGTCCCCCGTACAGTGGGCGCGAACCTCAAAGCAGTGATGGGAAGGACCCCCGTGACCACCCCCGAGCAGCTCACGCTCCGCAGTGACGTCACCGTCGAGCTGGTGAAGTCCAGCGCTTCGGATGCCGACGTCCTCTTCGCCGCCCGCGTCTCGACGCTCGGCGAGCAGTCCCTGGACGAGCTGGACAAGGACCCCGAGCGCTCCAAGGGCCTGATCAACTACCTGATGCGCGACCGGCACGGCAGCCCGTTCGAGCACAACTCGATGACCTTCTTCATCAGCGCTCCGATCTTCGTCTTCCGCGAGTTCATGCGGCACCGGGTCGGCTGGTCGTACAACGAGGAGTCGGGCCGCTACCGGGAGCTCCAGCCGGTCTTCTACGTCCCCGACGAGGCCCGCAAGCTCGTGCAGGAGGGCCGCCCGGGCAAGTACGTCTTCGTCGAGGGCACCCCGGCCCAGCAGGAACTGGTCGGCCGGGCCATGGAGGACTCGTACCGGCAGGCGTACGAGACGTACCAGGAGATGCTCGCCGCCGGCGTCGCCCGCGAGGTCGCCCGCGCGGTCCTCCCCGTCGGCCTGTACTCCTCGATGTACGCCACCTGCAACGCTCGCTCCCTGATGCACTTCCTCGGCCTGCGCACCCAGCACGAGCTGGCCAAGGTGCCGTCCTTCCCGCAGCGGGAGATCGAGATGGTCGGCGAGAAGATGGAGGCGGAGTGGGCCAGGCTCATGCCGCTCACCTACGCCGCCTTCAATGCGAACGGCCGTGTGGCCCCGTGACGAAGCTCTGTTCCCCCACGCGGAACGGATGTACGGGTCGGCCTCGCGAAGTGTCCGTATTGCGGCATTTGGAGAAGTTCATCTAGCCTGATCAAACGGACCCGGCACTGCTTGAACCCCCGAGCAGGCAGTGCCGGGTTCCGCATTTGTCCTGATCTTCCCGACACCCCGCGGGCAGACCACGCATGGAGCACCGAGTAGCGTGTAACCCATGGCTCCGACCTCGACTCCGCAGACCCCCTTCGGGCGGGTCCTCACCGCCATGGTCACGCCCTTCACGGCGGACGGCGCACTCGACCTCGACGGCGCGCAGCGGCTCGCCACCCACCTGGTGGACGCAGGCAACGACGGCCTGATCATCAACGGCACCACCGGCGAGTCCCCCACCACCAGTGACGCGGAGAAATCGGACCTGGTACGAGCCGTACTGGAGGCGGTCGGCGACCGCGCCCACATCGTGGCAGGCGTCGGCACCAACGACACCCACCACAGCATCGAGCTGGCCCGCGAAGCCGAGCGCATCGGAGCCCACGGCCTCCTGGTCGTCACGCCCTACTACAACAAGCCCCCGCAGGAGGGCCTGTACCGGCACTTCACCACCATCGCGGACGCCACCGGGCTGCCCGTCATGCTCTACGACATCCCCGGCCGCAGCGGCGTCCCGATCAACACCGAGACGCTCGTCCGCCTCGCCGAGCACCCCCGGATCGTCGCCAACAAGGACGCCAAGGGCGACCTCGGCCGCGCCAGCTGGGCCATCGCCCAGTCCGGCCTTGCCTGGTACTCCGGCGACGACATGCTGAACCTCCCCCTGCTCTCGGTGGGCGCGGTCGGCTTCGTCTCGGTCGTCGGGCACGTCGTCACCCCCGACCTGCGCGCCCTCGTCGACGCGTACACCTCGGGCGACGTCGCCAAGGCCACCGAGATCCACCAGAAGCTGCTCCCGGTCTACACCGGCATGTTCCGCACCCAGGGCGTCATGACCACCAAGGCCGCGCTCGCCCTCCAGGGCCTGCCCGCCGGGCCCCTGCGCGCCCCCATGGTCGAGTGTTCGCCCGAGGAGATCGCCCAGCTCAAGATCGATCTTGCCGCCGGCGGGGTACAGCTCTGACAACAGACTTGGCACCACCCGAGCTTCACAACTGAAGAGACAACCGCATACGCAGGCCACCGGTGCCTGCACCCCACAACGACAACTGCTTCTGCACGAACGTCATGCGCGCCACGTGCCCGGCCGGTACGTGGCGCGCGTGGTGAGGAGAGTCTTTTGAGTCATCCGCATCCTGAACTCGGCTCGCCCCCGCCGCTCCCCGCGGGAGGCCTGCGGGTCACCCCGCTCGGCGGTCTCGGCGAAATCGGCCGGAACATGACGGTCTTCGAGTACGGCGGCCGCCTGTTGATCGTCGACTGCGGAGTGCTCTTCCCCGAGGAGGAGCAGCCCGGAATCGACCTGATCCTGCCGGACTTCTCGTCCATCAGGGACCGTCTCGACGACATCGAGGGCATCGTCCTCACGCATGGTCACGAGGACCACATCGGCGGCGTCCCCTTCCTGCTCCGCGAGAAGCCGGACATCCCGCTGATCGGCTCCAAGCTGACCCTCGCGCTCATCGAGGCCAAGCTCCAGGAGCACCGCATCCGCCCGTACACCCTTGAGGTGGCCGAGGGGAACCGCGAGCGCATCGGCCCCTTCGACTGCGAGTTCATCGCGGTCAACCACTCCATCCCGGACGCCCTGGCGGTCGCCATCCGCACCCCGGCCGGCATGGTGGTGCACACCGGCGACTTCAAGATGGACCAGCTCCCGCTGGACAACCGCCTCACCGACCTGCACGCGTTCGCCCGGCTGAGCGAGGAAGGCATCGACCTCCTCCTCACCGACTCCACGAACGCCGAGGTACCGGGCTTCACCCCGCACGAGCGGGACATCTCCAACGTCCTGCGCCAGGTCTTCGCCGGCGCCCGGAAGCGGATCATCGTGGCGAGCTTCGCCAGCCACGTCCACCGCATCCAGCAGATCCTGGACGCGGCCCACGAGTACGGCCGCCGGGTCGCCTTCGTCGGCCGTTCCATGGTCCGCAATATGGGCATCGCCCGCGACCTCGGCTACCTGAAGGTCCCGCCGGGCCTGGTGGTCGACGTCAAGACGCTCGACGACCTGCCGGACCACGAGGTGGTCCTGGTCTGCACGGGTTCCCAGGGCGAGCCGATGGCGGCCCTGTCCCGCATGGCCAACCGCGACCACCAGATCCGGATCGTCGAGGGCGACACGGTCATCCTGGCCTCGTCCCTCATCCCCGGAAACGAGAACGCGGTCTACCGCGTGATCAACGGCCTCACCCGCTGGGGCGCCAACGTCGTCCACAAGGGCAACGCCAAGGTGCACGTATCCGGCCACGCCTCCGCCGGTGAGCTGCTGTACTTCTACAACATCTGCCGCCCGAGGAACCTCATGCCGGTCCACGGCGAATGGCGCCACCTGCGCGCCAACGCCGAGCTGGGCGCGATGACGGGCGTCCCGCACGACCGGATCGTCATCGCCGAGGACGGCGTGGCGGTGGACCTCATCGAGGGCAAGGCAAAGATCTCCGGCAAGGTCCAGGCCGGTTACGTCTACGTCGACGGCCTCTCCGTAGGCGGTGTCGGCGAGCCGGCCCTGAAGGACCGCAAGATCCTCGGCGACGAGGGCATCATCTCGGTCTTCGTCGTCGTGGACGCCTCCACCGGCAAGATCACGGGTGGCCCGCACGTCCAGGCGCGCGGTTCCGGCATCGAGGACTCGGCCTTCGCGGCCGTCATTCCGAAGATCGCGGAGGTCCTGGAGCGGTCTGCCCAGGACGGCGTCGTGGAGCCCCACCAGCTCCAGCAGCTGATCCGCCGCACCCTCGGCAAGTGGGTGTCGGACTCGTATCGCCGCAGGCCGATGATCCTGCCGGTCGTGGTGGAGGTCTGACACCTCGTCCGGGTGAACCAGGAGCGGGGCGTCTCGATTTGCATCGGGGCGCCCCGCTCCAGTACGTTTACGACTCCGCCCAGTTGGGAACCCCAGTGCTTCACGTGCTGGACACACAGGTCTCCCGGACCGGGTGGGAAATCCGACTCAGAACTTCTGATAA
>NZ_KQ948050.1 GCF_001513965.1 Streptomyces cellostaticus
AGACGACAAGCATGTGATGAACGGTTTGATCTTCACCGGGCTGCAGGTCACGCAGCGCGGCAGCCCGTCCGGTGCCGGTCACCACGGCGAATACACATGCCCGGCGGCGGCACAGTGAGGGCGTGACAGTTCTCGGCGACAGCGCCTGGCTCAATTGCGGGATCGGTACCGCACCGCCAACGCCTTGGGCAGGCTCTGCGCCCGGGTGAGCAGGACAACGCCGAGTACCGCAGGGTCCGTGCCGCGCTCAAGTCCCCGAAGTGCACTCCGGGCCAAGTCAGGTGTGCACTCAGCGCTAACGACTTTCCGGCAGGAGCACAGGATCCTGGTCCTGCGCTGCCCTGTCAGGTGGTGCAAGGCGAGGCCGGCCTCACGGCCTCACAATCGAACACGGGGGAGAGACATGGCGTTCGCCATCCGCGCTGCACGCGCTGCCTTCATGACCACTGCTCTCGCGGCCACGGCGCTTGCCGTTCCGCAGGCCGTGGCCGCCGACGCCAGCACAGGGTCGCCGGTCCAGATCTCCGCACCGGCGGATGGGGCAACGCGTGCCGTCGCGGCCGAAGATCCACAGGCGGTACGTGCAGCAGCCACCCGCTGCGGTTCCGGCTACAAGCTCTACGTGGCCGAGCGGCTTCCTGATGCAACCAGGCTCGGCACGCTGTTCACATACACGAAGGACGGATCATCCGGCCTCACTGGTGTCTGTGCCATTTTCGACAACAACACCGGCGCCAAGCAGTACATGAAGCTCAAGCTCTGCCCCAACAGGACGAACCCCACCTGTGACACGGAGGAAGGCACCTTCAGTCAGTACGCCGGCCCTGTGTATGTCACCAGCCCGAAGGGCTACCTCTCCTGCTCCAAGGTGACTGCCATCATGAAGAGCGGCGGCGCCACGGTGATCAACCGCGTGATGACTGCTACTCCCTGCGACTGAGGGTGCGCCATGGAGTGCTTCTCGAAAGACACCACAAAGGGGGCATAATCGGAGTAACGAGTTCTGTGTCCTTGGCCAGCGGCGTCAGTAAGGCTCACGCCTGCGTGGGTCGATGGTGAAGCATTCGGGGTGGGCGGCGCGGACGTAGGGGATCGCGGTGTGCGAGGTGATGCCGAACAAGCGCATCAACCGGACCGGGTCAGCGGTCTCCCGTGCCTCGTCGATGAATCGGTCCTGTCTCGGCCGCCATCCGGCCGACGGCCGCGGCGATCGCCGGCAGTTCCGGGAAAGTTCGGTCTGCTATCCGATGCGCGTGGTCCATCGCCAATGTCCGTGGCAGTGGCAGTGGCAGTGGCAGTGGCAGTGGCGGCCAGGACAGCTGACCGGGAACGTGCGGTGGGCAGACTCTCTGGTCGTCGCGAACGGGGTTCAACCGCGGCCCCGGCGACCAGGAGCCGCCCGCGGGGAACGGGCAGCTCAGGGCCGGAGGGAAGGCCGGCCACCCGGCGTTCGCCCTGCTCGCGAGAGGCACGATACGACTCCGGCTCGGCCTGCATCAGGCCGGCGACAGTGCAGTCGCTCCATGCTCAGCCGCCGGACCGCCCGGCGCATGGACTGCAGGCCGGCCGGCTCCGGGTCCGGGTCCGGGTCCGCCTGGACGGTCGAGAGGTGGCGGCCCGTAGTGCTGGCCCAGATATGGCCAAGGACCTTTGGACGTCCCTTAGCGCCATGCTGCTCTCGTAGAGATGTGTCGCCCGAGCGTGCCGGAAGAGATGGGAATCAAGCAGGTCACCGGCCCGGGAAGAGAGAGCTCGCCAGCGGTCTTGAGCGCCGTGCGGAACGCGTCGGGCTGCACTGCGTGGCCACGGCGATGTTCAAGGCCGCCACCGCCCGCGGCCCGCCCTTCGGAGAGGAACAGTGGTGCGGCCGGATCCGAGGGATCGTCACGGAAAGATCCGCAAGATCAGCGGATTTCCTCGATGTACCGCCACAGCAGCTTGCGTCCTTCCGCGAACAGGTATGCCTGCCGCTCACGCCTGCCCGAGCCGCCGGCTTCCTGGCCCTGGACCACGAGCCGGCCCCACTGCCCCAGCTCCCAGTAGAGGTCCCAGAGGCGGACCGCGCACTTCTCGCTCGCGCGGACGCCGGAGATGTAAGCGAGCTTGGCCAAAATCTGCCGGCGACTTGGAGACCTTGACACGTACCGCGTGAACTCCACTTGGCCGCTGCCGCTGCGCCGTCGCCTTGGCGCGACTACGCCGTCACGGGCCGTATGGAAGCGATCACGGCATGGGGCGGCACTCGGACCTGTCCTCGGGTGAGCACAAGCCTCGGTCCGCAGCGCGCAACATGTCGCTTCCCGCATCGCTCGTGAGGTATCGCAGGAAGGCAGAGGCCAGCGAGCCGTGGGACGGAAGCCCGTTGGCGTAGGCGTACGTCACTCTCCAGAAGGGATAGTTGTAGTAGCTGGCGGTCTGTCTGCCTGCCGCATGCCCGTCGAGGTTGAGGAGCAGGTCGGCAGTCCTCGAGGCTTCATCGAGTTCGCTGTAGCCGAGGGCACCGGGGATTGCCGGTACCGTGTCCAGCACCTCACGGGTCGAGCTGAGTTCACAGCGGACGATACGGTGCGTGGCACCACGGTCCGGACTCTTGCAGTCGGTGGAGGTCAGCGCGGGCTCAGGTCGCCCGAGAACGCTCTGCTCGAGGATCTGCCGGGTGCTGGAGTCGGCCGGCCGACTGACGAGACGGACCGGCAGATCCTTGCCGCCCACCTGTTTCCAGTTGCTGACCTCCCCCGAGTAGATCTTCCTGATCTGATCCAGGGACAGCCCTGTGACTCCCGCATCCTTGTTGACGACGAATGTGTAAAGGGAGTAGGCGATCGGGTACCGGACAAACCGTGGATCGGCTTGGCGGGCTTCGCCTTCGGTGAAAGCCAGCGTCTGCGAACTCCCGGAATCCTTGCCTTGCGCCACGCGGTTGAGTGAGCTCTGCACCTCATAGCCGCCGAGGAGTTCGAAGGAGAACCTGGCGTCCGGGCAGTCGCTCGCGTACCGAGCAGCGGCTTTGCGCATGAGGGGTGCGAAGGCCGTGGAACCGGTGAGAGTCAGCCTGCCTTCGGGACAGTCGCCGACATCAGAGGCAGTCGCCCACTCCCGGACGGCGATGCCTGACGCCACTGATGTGGCTAACAGCACCGCCATCAGAAGTGCCCGGCGACGGGCGACCGGGATCCGGGGCCGCGCGCCGTCTTGGTCTTCCGTGGCGAGTAACGGCGGTGCGGGTTGCCTTGAGGGGGGATCAGGGGGCTGGAAGGCGCGGTTCCGGAATAGGCTGATATGGCTGGCAGAGTTGCGGTGGCCTTGTTGCGGCGGAGGCAGCATTTTGGCCGGGAGCGACTCGGCAAGGTGATCGTACAGAGTCGACATGCTGAGCAACTCGGGCGCGCCCGGGACCCCGCGGACAATGGCGTCGATGAGTTCGCCGGTGAAAGCGGTGTAGGGCTTGCCTTTCGGGGCGAGCGCCTGTCGTGTCGCTGCGGTGGCGGTCAGTACGAACGTACCGCGGATATCGGCTTGCCGTCCTAGGATCCCGTCGGCTGCGGCCATGGTGCCGTCCAGTGCGGCACCGCTCCAGCAGCAGTCCAGGATGACGACCTTACGGCGGGCCCGCGGCCCACCCGCCGCGTACGGGGGCGCCAGCACACGCCGTAGATCTTCGTATCGTAGAGCTCTGTCCAGGCGGTCCTCGCAGGAGTCCTCCAAAGCCAGGTACAGCTCGCGCGTGTAGGGGTCGATCAGGCCGTGGCCCGCGAAATACAGCACCAGCGTGTCGGCGGCAACGGAAGCGGCGGTGTGCAGGGTGTCGAAGACGTCCTTGCGTGAGGGCTGGAGAAGTTCGATGCACCGGTCCTCCGGGAGCCCCCACAACTCCGGGTCGCGCATGAGCTCACCGAGCCGTCTGACATTGCGTTCGACCGCTGGAAGGTCACCCAGGCTCTCGTACGCGTAAGTACCGATCAGCATGGCTTGTGATGCTGCGGGATCGGAGAGTTGCGGCAACGCTGCTACTCCGGCGATGAGGGCGTCGCGTGGTCACCGGTGCGGTGTGCAAGAGGGTGCGGCTCAGGGTTGGTGGCGCTCAGCGCCTCCACGAGTTGACGGATCTCCTCAGGGTCGGTGCTGTACAGGAGGACGGTCGTCCCGTCCCGCTCCAGACGGACCTGAGGCCGGCGCGGGTGTGACAGTCGCCACGTGGCCGCAGTCAGGGCAAGCTGGGCCAACGGGGCAGCCCCGTTGAGTACGGCGACGACCGCGTCCAGCGCCGTTGACCCCATGAGGTCGGTCTCTTCGTCCGGTGCAGCGGCCGAGTTGCCGGAGGCGAGGGACAGCTCGTCGACGGCGCTGCCCACCCCGGGATCGCTGACCAGCCATTGGTAGAGCGACCGCACCGCCTCGGCATGGGCGTCCGGTTCCTCGCCCCGCTCCGCCTCGACGACCTCGATGACCTCGATACGGACCCGCATCCCCCGGCCCTCCATCGCGCTGTGTACGCACGTCACGTGGCCGCTGAGCATAACGGGTTGCACGGATGCGCGTGGGCCCCGCGCGCGAATCGGCAACCGGGTCTTCCCCATCGACTTCGGCGAAGATGACCGCCGCTGTGACCTCGGCCCCGGTCGAAGATCCGCGGCATTCTTCCGGGCGGCGGCAACCGCCGGAACGCCCACCGTGCTCACGATCGACGGCTACGCCGTCCGCGTCGTCCAGGGGCGGAGCTTCTCGGGGTTCCGGACCGCCCAGATGTGCGTGATCCGGTCGCCCGCGACGTCGAATGCGAACACCGCCACGGTGACGCCGTCCTGCTGGGCCGTCAGTCCGGGCTGGGCGTTGACCGTGTGCTCCAGGATCGTCAGGTCGGGCACCCTGCCGACGAGGTCGATCAGGTAGTGCGCGATCCGATCGCTGCCTTCGATGGGACGCAGTACGGCATTGACGAGGCCGCCGCCATCGCCGACCGCCCTGGCGTCGGGCGCGAGCAGGCCGATGAGGCCGTCGATGTCCTTGGCTTCCCAGGCTCGCTTGAAGTCCCTGACGATGTCGGCACGTTGAGCCGCCGGAGCCGTGGGGGCCTGCGTCGCGTGGAGGCGTCGGCGGGCCGAGGAGGCCAGCTGGCGGCAAGCGGCCGGGGTGCGGCCGACGATCTCGGCGACTTCGGCGAAGGAGTAGCGGAAGACGTCGTGCAGGATGAACGCGACGCGTTCGGCCGGGGTCATCGAGTCGAGGACGACGAGGAAGGCCATGTGGACCGACTCGTCGAGGGTGACCCGCTCGGCCGGGTCGGCCGTGATGTCACCCGGCCGCTCGTCGATCCACACCGAGCGTCCGGGCAGCGGCTCGGGGATCCATTCGCCTACGTAGCTCTCGCGCCTGGCCCGTGCCGAGCCGAGCAGGTCGAGGCAGATGCGACTGGCGACCTTCGTCAGCCAGGCGCCGGGACGGTTGACGGCTTCCTGCCGCTGCGGGGACATCGCGTACCAGCGGGCGTAGGTCTCCTGTACGACGTCCTCGGCGTCGGCCAGGGAACCGAGGAGCCGGTACGCCACGCCGATCAGATGACGTCGCTCGCTCATGATCGTGCTCAGGCCCGGATCGAGCGGACCGGGTCCCGGCTCGGACGAGGTGTTCATGGTGTTCCCGACTCTCCCTGGTCGCCTCTGCTCACTCCAGTACGACGAACGACCCTCCCGGAATGTGAGGCGGGACGCCCACCTGACATTCCGGGCGGCTGTCTCGTCGTACTGCTGAGACACCCACCCGCCATCGGACAGAAAGGCCCATCGACACCATGACCGACATCCAGGCCCTCGAGGATCGCGTGGAAATCGAGGCGCTGCGGGGCGAGTTCACCGACGCGGGGATGATGCACGACTACGACCGCTTCGCGTCGCTGTTCACCGACGACGGCGCCTGGCGGATGCCCCACATCCCCGTCGAGTTCGTCGGCCGGAAGGAGATCCGCGCCGCGATCGAGAGGCTGCAGGGGCACTGGGAGTACTTCGTGCAGACCGTGCACCCGGGCACGATCCGGATCGAGGGCGACACGGCGGTCGGCCGTGCCTACGTCGCGGAGTTCGGCCGTATGCACGACGGGAATTCATACCTGAACCACTCCCTGTACCACGACCGCTACCGGCGCACCCGGGACGGCTGGCGGTTCACCGAACGCCGCTACGAGGTCAGGTACCTCGACACGACGCCGCTGACGGGCTCGGCGCCCCACCCCGCGCCAGGCTCCGTACGCGCGTCGTGAGCGTCCCGGAACCCATGCAACCGCGTCGGCTTCGTCGCCCGGCATGCGATGCCGCCGTGAGGTTGTCACATGCACGGGCCCGGCGGTGTCTTCATGTCGAACAGCCAAACAGCCGAACAGGCCACCGCACAGGGAGAACACCATGGCGCTTCGCGTCCCGAAGGCCGAGCTCGCACCCGAGTTCAGGGAGATCATGATCAAGCAGCTCGGTGCCGTGCCCGAGCCCGCCGAAGTGCTGGCGAACCATCCCAAGGTCGCCGAGGCCAACCAGGAGTTCTCGGCCAGGCTGGCGGCGTGGGACGCGGCCGACGCGAGCCTCAAGACGTTCGCGCACATGGCTGTTGCGGCACAGGTCGGGTGCAGCTGGTGCCTGGACATCAACTTTTTCCACGCGCAGAACCAGGACCTGGACCTGGCCAAGGCGAGCCAAGTGCCGCGCTGGCGCGAGTCGGAGGTGTTCACGCCGCTGGAGCGGGACGTCCTCGAGTATGCGGAGGCCATGACGAACACACCGCCGACCGTCACCGACGAGCTGTACGCGAGCCTGCTCGACCGGCTCGG
This sequence comes from Streptomyces cellostaticus, assembly GCF_001513965.1. Classification (GTDB taxonomy): domain Bacteria; phylum Actinomycetota; class Actinomycetes; order Streptomycetales; family Streptomycetaceae; genus Streptomyces; species Streptomyces cellostaticus. Next base: position 6,815 of record NZ_KQ948050.1, read on the forward strand.
CCCGGCCGCGATGGTCGAGCTCACCGTGTTCATCGGCTTCGCCAACTTCGCGACCAGGTGCAACACGGCGCACGGAATCACCTCGCAGGGCTACTCCGATGCCTGCGAGATCCCGCTGGCCGTACGTGCGGCCGGCACCGGCGTGGCGTCCACGGCATGACGGAGGACCCCTTCGTCACCCATCGCAGCCTGCTGTTCACGCTCGCCTACGAGATGCTCGGCTCCGCGGCCGACGCGGAGGACGTGGTGCAGGAGTCCTGGCTGCGGTGGGCCGACGTCGACCGGTCGCAGGTGCGTGACCCGCGGGCGTACCTCGTCCGGGCCGTCACGCGGCAGTCGCTCAACCGCCTGCGGACGTTGTCCCGCAGCCGCGAGGACTACGTGGGCGAGTGGCTGCCGGAGCCCCTGTTGACCAGCCCTGATGTCGCCGAGGACGTCGAACTCGCGGAGAGCGTCTCGATCGCGATGCTGACCGTGCTGGAAACGCTCGGTCCGGCGGAGCGGGCGGTGTTCGTGCTCCGTGAGGTCTTCGAGATGCCGTACGGCGAGATCGCCGGGGCCATCGGGAAGTCCGCGGCAGCGGTGCGGCAGATCGCGCGGCGGGCCCGCGAGCACGTGGCGGCTCGGCGGCCGCGGGTGCAGGTGAGCCGGTCGGAGCAGCAGACCGTGGTGGATCGCTTCCTGCTCGCGTTGCGCACCGGGCAGTTGCAGGAGCTCTTGGACGTCATGGCGCCGGACGTGGTCATGATCGCCGATGGTGGCGGACTGGTGGCCGCCGCCCTGGCTCCGGTCCACGGGGCCGACGTGGTGGCGAAGTTGCTCGCACGCGCGAACCAGGTGGTGGCCGCGTTCGAGGCGAGGGCCGTTTGGCTCAACGGCGCGCCTGCGGGCCGGATCGAGTTCGACGGCGAGCCGGCCGCGGTGAGCCTCGTGGTGGAGAACGGGCGGGTCACCCGGATCTACGTGGTGCGAAACCCGCATAAGTTGTCCCGGCTCGACGAACTGGCCGAACTCGCCAGGCAATCCGGCTGATGCTCGGGCGTCGTGCGTGTTCCGGGTGGTGGGAACCGGCCGGAACACGCACGTGACCCCGCCGACCGCGTCGGTGATGCGCGGCCCGCCCGACGAACAGTGTCCGTTGCGTGGGATCTGCGCCGGTTCGACGGCGCCCGCCGCCGGCCCGGGCAGGTTCGGGCTCGCCACGGAACGGCTCCGTATGTCGCAGCCGCCGCTGAGCCAGGCGATCCTCCAGCTGGAACGCCGGCTGGGCGTACGGCTGTTCGACCGCAGCGGGCGCAAGGTGACGCTCACCGAGACCGGCCGGGCCTTCGCTGCGGAGTGCCGCGAGCCGGTGGCGGCCGCGCAGCACGCGCAGGAGGTCGCCGGGCAGGTCGAGGCGGGGCTCGTCGGCACCCTGCGGCTCGGCGTCGTCTGAAGGTCACTGCGGGCGCCAGGCACACCCACGTCTTCCGCAAGCGTTCGAGCAGGTGGATCTTCGTCACGCCCCGGACCCGGCTGACCGCCGCCGAGTTGCGCTCGGGCGTGGAGCCCGGTGTCGAGGCCACCGACGTGATCCGGGACCCGGCGAAGTGGGACGGCCGGGCGGTGATCCGCCTGACGACGACGTCCGCCGGCCGGACCTCCTCCGACTCGGTCACCCTGGGCGACGCTCCGCTTCTGACTCAGCACCACCTCCAGTGAAGAAGGCCGGTATCACCAAGCCTCTGGTCACCTTCGACAAGTACGGGGCCCCCTGGACCCAGGACTTCGTGGAGCCCGCCTACGTCAGCATGACCGGCCCGGGCGGCCACCGGCAGGTCATGCGGGTGATGCTGCGCTCTGCCCAGGCGGACCGGGAGGCGGGCCGCGAGCTGTTCGAGAAGGTGCGCGGCCGCGACATCGGCGTCGTACAGGTCACCGACCGGGCCCGCCCGGACGACTGGTCGCTCAACTCCATGGGGAACCTGGAGACCGTTCCGCCCTGTGCGCACGGCGGGCGCTCGTTCCCGGCCGGGCGCATCATCATGGGCGAGCGCAAGGACAGCGGGGCGCGCTCGTCGAAGGTGATGCGGACGCTGCTCGGGGCGCAGGGCCTCCAGGACCCGCTGCTGCTGGACACCTCGTGGCTGGGCGTCGGACACGTCGACGAGTTCGTGCAGTTGCTGCCCGCCGACACCCCGCGCGGCCTGCGGATCGGCGTCGCCGACCCGCAGGCCGGACTGCGGTTGCTGCGCGATGCCCGACGCGACGGCCACGGCAGGACGAAGATGTTCTCCGTCCCGGCGGCGAAGGGCGTACCGGCGCCGAAGGAGACCATCGACCAGGCGCTCGCCTCCCGGCATCTGATGGCCGACAACGAGAGGGCGGCACGGCGCATCGCGGCCACCCTGGAGATCCTGAAGCGGGCGACGGGCGTCACCGACGACGAGATCGTTCGGGTACCCGCCCTGTACACGCGCGAGGCGGAAGCACCGGACAACGGCCGGGGGCCACCCCCGTACCGCGCCTGACGCGGATGGGCGCCGGCTCCGCCCTGGTGGACGCGCTCGGCCGGCACGGCCGGCAGAAGTGACTCGCCGGGAACGGGACCGCCTCTCGTGCGGCGGCCCCGGCGACGGTGACGACCAGCGCGTACGTCCCCGTCGCCGTCAACGGCGTACTCCTGGGCCGCGACCGCTACCTCGCCCCGCGGCAGTGGGGACCGGTCATCGGCGGCAAGGACGTCTTCACCGAGGCGGTCGACGCCACCTACCGGCGTGCCGGACTGAAGGTGTCGTACATCGACGACCACTACACGTACCACCTCGGCATGGGCGAGGTGCACTGCGGCACGAACACCCTGCGCAACGTGTCGGCCGCGTGGTGGCAGCTCCCGGCGCGCTGACCGGCATGCACGGTTCCCCGGCGCAGGCCGACACCGTCCGCGCCACCGGCGTAGCCTGTCGAAGCAGCACGGGGAGTCGGGGAAATGGTGGATCTGAGCAGCAGGCAGGTGGGGGAAGCGTCGGCCCCGGTCCACCACGGTGAGGTTCTGCAGGGACTGTTCACCGAGGGGGGCGTACTCCGCCGAGGGCTGGTCACTCTCCCCTGCCCCCTGTACTCCGTGCACGCGACGTTCACCACGAACGGCCGACCCAGGCTCTCCGTCTCCCCCGGCTGGAAGAGCAAGGCGAGGACAGCCGCCCAACTCACCCTTGGGCTGTTCGGGCTGCCTGTTGGCGGACACCTGGAGATACACAGTGAGGTACCGCTCTCGCGTGGCTTCGGGTCGTCCACGAGCGACGTGCTTGCTGCCATCGGCGCCGTACAGGACAGGTTTTCGCTGCGGTTGTCCGCGCAGGAGACGGCCCGGCTCGCCGTCCGCGCGGAAACCGCCTCGGACTCACTGATGTTCGGGCCGGATTCGGTCCTCTTCGCGCATCGGGACGGTGTGCTGATCGAGGACTTCGGCTACCCGTTGCCGGCCGTGCACGTGCTGGGTTTCGGGTCCAGGCCGGACCGAGCCGGCCGCGGGGTGGAGACCCTGGCCCTGCCGCCCGCGCGCTACACGGACCAGGAGGTCCGGCAGTTCGCCGAGCTACGCGCCATGCTCCGCGAGGCGATCCTCGCCAAGGACGTGCGGCTGTTCGGGCTGGTGGCCACCGCCAGCGCCAGGCTCAACCAGCGCCACCTGCCCGTCCCCCGGCTCGACCGCCTTCTGGCGATCGTCGCGGAAACGCGCGCGGTCGGTCTTCAGGTCTCGCACAGCGGAGACATCGCGGGACTGCTCTTCGACCGCGACGATCCCGATCTCGACGCCCGCTCGGGCTACGCCGAGGAGTTGTTGCGCAGCACCGGCGTGGTCGAGCTGTGGAAGTTCACGACACCCGAATGAACGGGCCCTGCCTCACGACGAAGCAACGAAGCAACGAAGCAACGAAGCAACGAAGCAACGAAGCGTCAAACATGACATACATGATCTCTTGCTGAAATAGTACGATCATGGACATCGCGACTGCCGCCAGTCGGCCGATCCGTGCTCTCCCTGCGCGCCGGTTCCTCCGGTGAAGGCGTGTACCCGCCGCGCAGCCCTCGCCCTGACCGGTGCCGTCGGTGTCACGGGCGCCGCCGTCTTCATCGTCGTCCTCCCCCGCGCCGAGCACCGCGCGCCGGCGCACGCCGGGCATCCCGCGCCCCGTGCCTCCGCCGAGGCCCCGTCCCCCGGCGCCCGGGGCATCGGCGACCCGCTGCTGCCGCTCGACGGCAACGGCGGCTACACGGTCGCCCGCTACACCCTCACCTTCGACTGGCGCGCACCCCGCACGCCCTTCCCGGCCACCACCGCCATCAGGGCCACCGCCACCCAGGTCCTGTCCCGCTTCGACCTCGACTTCGCGGGCAACACGCTGCACACGGTCACCGTCGACGGCACCCCGGCCAAGGCCGTACGCGAGGGCGACGAGCTCGTCGTCACTCCGGCGCAGCCGATCCCCCGGGGCCGTGCGTTCACCGTCCGGGTCGCCTACACCGCCGACCCGACGCAGCGACGGCACCGCGACGACGCGATCCAGGACTACGGCTGGGTGCCCACGCCCGACGGCATCCTGCTGTCTCCCCAGCCCGACGGCGCCAAGATGGTCTTCCCGGCCGACGACCACCCCAGCGTGCGCGCGCCGTTCACCTTCCGCATCACCACCCCGCCGGGCCTGACCGCGGTGGCCAACGGGCGGCTCGTCGAACACGTACGGCAACCCGACGGACGGGTCCGGTGGACGTACGACTCCGAGCATCCGGTCGCGGCCCAGCTGGTCCAGCTGGCCATCGGAAAGCTCGCCTTCGAGGACAGCAGGGGCCCGGGCGGGCTGCCCGTGCGGGACGTGGTCCCGGAAGGCCTGGTCGGCGACACCGAGGCATACCGTGCGCTCACCCCCGAGCACCTGGCCTGGCTGGAACAGCGGCTCGGCCCTTACCCCTTCCGCCGCTACGGCGTCCTGGTCGGGGACACCGACCTGCCGGTGGCACTGGAGACGCAGTCGCTGTCCGTCGTGCCGAGCGCCGACCTGCTGGGCGACCGGATCGACGCCGAGCGCAACCTCGTCCACGAACTCGCCCACCACTGGACCGGCGACAGCGTGGCGATCCGGCGGTGGTCCGACCTGTGGCTGAGCGAGGGACACGCCCGTTTCTACGAGCTTCTGTACGCCGACACGCGCGGCGGCCCCGGCCTGGAGGACATGATGCGGGCCGCGTACGCACAGCACGACCAGTGGCGGCACGACGACGGCGCGCCCGCCCAGCCCACCGAGCCGGCCCTGTTCCGGCAGATGCGCTACGACGGCTCGGCGCTGGTGCTCTACGCACTCAGGGAGAAGGTGGGCGAGGACACCTTCGACCGGATCGAACGGTCCTGGGTGACCACGTACCGGGGCCGGGCCGCCGGCACCCAGGACTTCGTCAGGCTCGCGTCCGACGTCGCAGGCGAGGATCTGACTCCCTTTCTGACGCCGTGGCTGTACGGGGCGCACACCCCGCCCATGCCCGGGCACCCCGACTGGCAGGTGGACCCGGTCGAGGAGGACTGAGCCCTCCGCCGCCGAAGCGGACGGGCTGCCGCCGACCGGGTGGCCTCGGCCCTCGGCTGGTCCACGCCGGTGACGCTCGGCGCGACGCGGCGCGCGAGGCACGGAAACGTACGAGGGGTGACGTGATGGGCAACCGTCTTTGCCCTGAAGGGCAACCCCCTTTGCCCCGGTCGCGTTTGTCCTGGCCGCGCTGAACCTCGTCGGAGGCACCTCCATGAAAAAACGCGTCGCCCCGCGCATCTCCAGTGCCGTACGCGGGCACCGGCGGATCATCTGCGTGACCGCTTCGGCGGCGCTTCTGGTTCCGTTGCTGATCGACCGCTCGGGCGAGGCCGGCCCACCGGCCGACCAACGCCTGCAAGACGACTACACGGCCGCCGCGAACGAGTACCGCGTGCCCCGAAGCATCCTCATGGGCGTGTCCTACCTGCAGTCGAGGTGGGACTCCCATCCGGGCATCCCGAGCGTCGTCGGCGGCTACGGGCCGATGCACCTGGTGGACGCCCATGGGTCCGGGGCGCGGCAGCCGGGCCGGCCGCACGCGGTGACGGCGGGGCCGCCCGGCTCCCGCCCGCAGAACTCGCCGGCCGGCACCACCGGGCAGTCGGCGGACCTCCGCAGGGCCGCCGGCCTGATCGGACTACCTGCCGCGCAGCTGCGGACCGACGACGACGCCAACGTCCGCGGTGGCGCGGCCCTCCTCGCGGCGGCCCAACGACAGCTCGGCAAGCCGCTCAGCCCCAACCCGGTGGACTGGTGGGAGGCCGTGGCACGCTTCCCGGGCACGACCGACCGTGCGTCGGCGGTGGTGTACGCGGACGACGTCTTCGATGTGATCCGCCGGGGCGCGCACCGCACCACCGACGGGGGGCAGCGCGTCAGCCTGCCCGCGAGCCCCCGCGTCCGCCCGCCCGCTCCCCTCGCCCAGGCACCACGGCGGCCGACGGAGGTCGACTGCCCGGCAGAGCTGTCCTGCTCCTGGCTGAAGGCGCCGTACGTCGAGATCGACGACGACGAGTACGGCAACCACCAACTGGCCGACCGGCCCAGGGACCAGCGGATCGACTACATCGTCATCCACGACACCGAGGCTCCGCTGACGTCGATGCTCCAGACCATCCAGGATCCGGAGGAGTCGTCCTGGCACTACTCCATCCGCTCCAGCGACGGCCACGTCACCCAGCACATCAGGATCAAGGACGCGGCCTGGCACTCCGGCAGTCAGTTCGTGAACGCCCGCTCGATCGGCATCGAGCACGAGGGATTTTTGCGGCAGCCCGACGCCTGGTACACGGAGCAGATGTACCGGTCCTCGGCCCGCCTGGTGAAGTATCTGGCGAAGAAGTACGGGGTGCCGCTCGACCGGCAGCACGTCTTCGGCCACGACAACGTACCGGCCCCGACCGAGGACACCATCCCGGACATGCACGACGACCCCGGCCCCTTCTGGGACTGGCGGCACTACTTCGACCTGCTCGGCGCGCCGCTCAGGGCCACGGCCGGTCCGAACAGCGACATCGTGATGATCCTGCCGGACTACGCCCACCACAAGCCGCTGTTCACGGGGTGCACCAAGGGCGGTGTGCAGTGTGCGCCGCACGGCTCCAGCGCCGTCCGCCTGCGCACCGAGCCGGACGACGACGCTCCGCTGATCCAGGACCCGGGCCGGCGCCCCGACGGCGACGACTCCACGGCGGACGTCGACGACCTGGGGTCACGGGTCTCCGCGGGCCAGAGCTTCGCGGTCGCCGAACGCAGCGGCGACTGGACGGCGATCTGGTACCAGGGCCGGAAGGCCTGGTTCAAGAACCCGGAGAAGCATCCGACCGCTGTCGGTGCGCGCGGCCGGATGGTGACCCCGAAGGACGGCCTGAGGGAGGTCGAGGTGTTCGGCCGCGCCCTTCCGGAGGAGGACGCCTACCCGGAGGAGGTGGACGAGCAGCCCGAGTCGTCGCCGCTCCCGTACACCCTTCGCGCAGGTCAGCGGTATGTGACGCAGTCCCGCGTGCTCGGTTCCTACCTGGAGAAGGCGTCCGGCGGCGACTCCCCGTCACCAGTGGTGCAGGGCCAGGAGGCGTACTACGAGATCCAGCTCGGCCACCGGCTCGCCTACGTCCGGGCGAGCGATGTGGACGTGGTGACCGCGTCGGCCGCGGCGGGCCCGCCCGGACACGCGGCACGCCCTCCCCTGCGCTGACCCGGCCCGGTGGATGGGCCGGTGGGTGGGCCGGGCGGCCAGGACGACGACACGACCGCCGTGCCGGGCCCGCGGCCGCCCCGGTCAGCCCTGTGCGCGCTTCTTGCGGCGTTTCCGGTTCGGCCGGTGCGGGCGCTGGAGCGTGTCCAACTCGCCTATGGCGGCCCGGATGTGCGGCGGGTCGCCCGGAGTGGCCGCACCGGCGCACCACCACGACGGGCGCCCGGACACCTTGCGTACATGCATCCCCAGGTCGTGCACGGAGCAGATCGGCCACGCCTGCCACAGGCGCTCCGTGACCGTGTCCTGGGCGGCTTCGGCGACGGCCGCGAGGGCGTCGGCGGCGGTACGGGGCCCGGCCCACAAGGAGTTCCCGTGCCACTGGCCGTCGGCGAGGGCGACGTGGACCTGCTCCGGTTCGCCGTCCTCCCAGGGCGGCAGTGCCATGAGACACAGGGGCCGCTGCTCCGGCAGGGTCACCGCCAGGTCCCGGTTGACCGCCGCCAGGGCCACGTCCCAGAGCGGGTGTTCGCCGGCGGGTACGAAGCGCGGGTCGGGCCGGTGGAAGGGCGAGTGATGCATGGGGTCATCCTCTCCCCTGCACCCGCACTCCTGTCATCTCGTTTCCCACTCGGTCAGCCTGTGCAGCGCCTCGGCCGTACGGCCGAATCCGTCGTCCCCGAGGAGGCCGCGCAGTTCGGTGTTGAAGCGGTCGACCTCGGGCCTGGCGGCGTCCAGTGCGGTCGACCCGGTGTCGGTCAGCTCCAGCACGACAGCGCGGTGTTCGCGCGGATGCGCGGCTCTGGTCAGCAGCCCGGCCGTGACGAGCCGTCGTACCAGACCGGTGACGGCCGGCTCCCCGAGGCCGAGCGCGCGGGCCAGTTCGCCCTGGGTGAGGCCCGGCCTGTCGTGCACCGCGTACAGGGCGCCGAGCTGGGCCGTGGTGATGCCGGCGGCGGCCAGGCAGCGCCGGTCCGCCGTCGTGCGCAGCCGGTGCGCGGCGCGCTGAAGGAGGAAGAACAGGCGCTGGTCGGCGGGCTCGGACATGGGCCGATCTTGACAGACGCACCCCGTCGGCACCACCCTCACTTCACTGGTGAAGTGAGGTGCGTGCGTGAAGGACACCGGGGACGTGACGGACACCCTCGACCTGGAATCGGCCCGCGAGGCCCTGGCGGCGCAGCCGTTCAGCGTGCTGCTCGGGACACGGCTGGTGGCCTTCGGGGCCGGCGCGGCCACGCTCGAACTCGACATCCGCGAGGAGCTGCTCCAGCAGCACGGTTTCCTGCACGGCGGGGTCCTCGGCTACGCGGCGGACAACGCCCTGACGTTCGCCGCCGGTGCCGTGCTCGGCCCCCGTGTCGTCACCGCCGGTTTCACCATCGACTATCTGCGGCCGGCCACCGGCACCCTCCTGCACGCCGAGGCCCACGTCGTCCGGGCCGGCCGCACCCGCGCCGTGTGCCGCTGCGACGTGTCCGCCATCGCCGCCGACGGCACGCCCCGGTTGTGTGCGGTGGCCCAGGGAACCGTTTCGGTGGCCGGACACGCGCAGAGCTGGACCGGCCGCCCGCTGCAGCCTTCGAAGGACGCCCGCTGGACGCACTCCTGACGAGCCGTGAGACTGGTTCGCGTCCGACGCCCCCCGGCTCTCCAGGACGGTGACCATGGAAGAGGAAGTCCCCCGCGTCGAACTCACCCCACAGGCCGCCGAGCTGGTGCGCCGGCTGCGGGCCGAGCACGGCCCGCTGATGTTCCACCAGTCCGGCGGCTGCTGCGACGGCAGTGCGCCCATGTGCTACCCGGACGGCGAGTTCCGTACCGGCGGCTCGGACGTGCTCCTCGCGGAGCTGGCGGTGGAGGGTGTCGAGGAGCCCGTGACCTTCTGGATGTCGAGGAGCCAGTACGAGGTGTGGAGCCACACCCGGCTGATCGTGGACGTGGTACCCGGACGGGGGAGCGGATTCTCGCTGGAGGCACCCGAGGGGGTGCGTTTTCTCACCCGTTCTCGCGTAGTCGACGCCTAGCCACCCCGTACGCCTTCCCCGTCTGGTGCACTTCCCTTGAGTCCTGGGAGAGTTGACGAGACATCAGGGGGCGCAGTGGCGCGCGATCGGCGGCAGACGGCAGCAGGCAGATCGGTTCTCACGGTTCTCACGGCGTTCGGCGTGCTGGCCGGTGCGGCTCTGACGGGGGCGGCACCGGCCGGTGCCGTACCGCTGGGCCAACGGGTCGCACCGGGAATCACCTACCGGCAGTTCGACATCTCGGCGGCGGCAGGGGAGGCACACGCCCATCTGCTCACCGTCGCCCTGGACAATCCGCACGTCCGCCTGGACCTGTTGTACCCGGGGTCGGTGGCGGCCCGCTCGACCGTGTCGAAGCTGGCGGACTCGGCCGGCGCGTTCGCCGGCGCCAACGGCGACTTCTTCAACATCACCGAGACCCAGCACCCGGGCGTCGAGGCGACGGGCGCGACGGTGGGACCGGCGATCGCGGGCGGGCAGGTGCTGAAGGCGGCGGTGCCGAAGGGCCAGCGGTTCGGGCCTTCGCTGCCGCCCGGGACCACCACGACGGACGTCTTCGGCGTGGGCACCGACCACCGGGCCCGACTCGACCGTCTCACGCTCACCGGCTCCGTCGGCACGCCGGAGGGGAAGTTCCCGCTCAAGGGCCTCAACCAGTACGCGCTCGCGGAGAACTCCGTCGGCGCCTTCACCTCGCGGTGGGGCAGCGCCTCACGGGTGCGGGCGACCTGCGGCACGGACACCGACCGGGCGGCGGCGTGCAGCACGGACACCTACGAGGTGACGGTGAAGGGGGGGCAGGTGGTCTCCGCGTCCGACACCCCGGGCAGCGGCTCGATCGCCGCGGACACCACCGTCCTGGTGGGCCGCGAAGAGGGTGCGCAGGAGCTGCGCAAGCTGTCGGTGGGAGACCGGGTCACCGTCACGCACAGCCTGGTGGCGGCCACGAGCAAGGTCCCGTACACGTTCGCGATCGGCGGCTACCCGGTCCTGCGTGACGGCGAGCCGCTGTCCGGCCTCGACGACTCCACCTCGGCCGTGCGCACCGTCGTGGGCTTCGCGGACGGCGGGCAGCAGCTGCTGCTTCTCGCGCTGGACGGGGCCGCCGCCTACCGGAGCGGCCTGACCATCGCGGAAGAGGCGGACGTCATGCAGGATCTGGGCGCGTCCGACGCGTTCAACCTCGACGGCGGCGGCTCGTCGGAGATGGTCACCCGCGATGCGGGCGCGAGCAGCGTGACGGTCCGCAACCACCCGAGCGGCGGCGCCGAACGCCCCGTGCCGAGCGGCATCGGGGTCTTCTCGTCCTGACCCCGCGGCTCAGGGCCGCAGGCTGCTCACCAGGTCGGCGGTCGCGGTGAGCCCGCTGTGGATGGTCGGCGCCATGCTGGTGCCGGCCAGGTAGAAGCCGAGCAGCATGCAGACCACAGCGTGCGAGACCTTCAGCGCTCCGTTGCGCATGAAGATCACGGCAATGACCAGGAGCAGCAGCACCACAGAGATGGAAACGGCCATCGGGAACCTCCTCCGCCACGCCCCCTTGAGCGGCGTTCGGCCGCAAGTGTGGCGTAGCGGAGGGTTCGTCCGGGCGGCTGACATGTCCCCCGATCGTGTGGTGTTATGCGGACATTTGTCCGTCGAGGAACGCCTCCAGGGCGGCGAGGTCGTCGGTGTTGAGGTAGTCGACACCACCGGCCAGGAGTTCCGTCCACAGGGCGTCCCGGGCCGCTCCGGCCGCGTCCGGAGTGGCCCAGAACCGGATCTCCTGCCCGCGCGCGTGGGCGGCGCCGGTGATGCCGCGCAGCTTCTGCCGCTCGGCGTCCGGGAAGGGACCCTGGCCCAGCCAGGTGAAGTTCAGCGTCCAGTTGTCGCTGATCAGCGGGATGAAGGAGGCGGGGGCCGCGCTGCCGAGGTCGGTGAGCCGGCCGTCGTAGAAGGCGCGGCGCTCGGTCTGGGCCTCCAGGGGGATCCGGGCGGCGCGGTCGCCGGAGATGACGGCGGTGACCGGTCCACGGTGGACACGGCCGCGCGCGTAGGTGGTGAACAGGTGCGGGTAGCACCTGAGGTGCCGGTCGAGTTCGAGGTATGTCGAGGAGCCCTCGGTCTTGATGTCGATGAGGAGCTGCAACGGCCGCCGCCAACCCCGGTAGACGCAGCCGTGGTTGGCCTCGACGCGGGCGGCGAGCGGGTCGAGGTAGAGGGATTCGAGGGTGCGGGTCGGGTCCAGCTCGGAGGCGTCGTGGCCGATGAGGAGCTGGTCGCCGACGAGGAAGATGTCGGCCTCGACACTGCCGAAGCGGTGGTCGAGGGCGTCGAGCAGGGGCCGCGGGTGCTCGTAGTCGTTGTGGGCGTGCGCGTTCCACAGCGGGCGCGGGCCACGGTGGCCGCCGCCCGCCCAGGCGTCGGTGGCGGGCAGGGCGACCGCGCCGGCGAGGGCGGCGCCGAGGGTGGTGAGGGCTCTGCGACGGGTGGTGAGGGCCATGCTCTGCCTCCCTTGAGGGGCCGGATGGGACCGGGGAGAGTATGCGTGCGCTCGCCACTCAACGGGCCCCACCCCGCAGGGAGTTGGCCGGACTGCCGCCCTCTGTTCACTTGTCCGGAGCACGGGCACGGAGAAGCCCGCCCCAGGTGGGGCGGGCTTCACGCGCCGGGGGTCAGGGTGCCTGGAGGTCGACCAGTTCGGCCAGCGCCGAGCGATGCGCGCCCGCGGTGCCGTAGGCGATCGAGTCGGCCTTGGCCCGCTTGAGGTACAGGTGGATCGGGTGCTCCCAGGTCATACCGATGCCGGCGTGGAGCTGGAGCGCCTCCTCGGCGGCGTGTACGGCGACGGAGGCGGCGTAGGCCTGGGCGACGGCCACCGTCACGTCGGTGTCCTCGCCGGAGGCCAGCGCGTCCGCGGCGGCGCGGGCGGCGGCCCGGAGGTTGACGACCTCCAGCCACAGCTGGGCGAGCCGGTGCTTGATCGCCTGGAAGCCGCCGACCGGCCGGTTGAACTGCTTGCGTTCTTTCAGATACCGGACCGTCTCGGTCAACGCCCAGTCTGCGACGCCCAGTTGCTCGGAGGCGAGCAGTCCGGCGGCGGCGCGCAGGGCCCGTCGTACGGCGGGCTCGGCGGTACCGATCCGGCGGCCTTCGGCGCCGTCGAGGGTGATGGTGGCGAGGGGCCGGGTCAGGTCCAGGGAGACCTGCGGGGTGATGGTCACCGCGTCGGCGGCCACGGCGTACAGCCCGCCGTCGTCGGCCGGGACGAGCAGCACGTCGGCGGCGGCCGCGTCCGCGATGCCGGTCAGCTCCCCGTGCAGGGTGCCGTTGTCCAGCCGTACGGTCCTGAGGGCGGCGCCCGGAGCCGTGTGCAGCCCGACCGCGAGGGCGCCGATGGTCCGCCCGGCGGCCAGGCGGGTGAGCAGTTCCTCGTCCTCGCAGGCCAGCAGGGCCTCGGTGGCCACGACCGCGCTGGTGAGGTACGGCACGGGCGCGACCGCCCGCCCCAGCTCCTCGAGAACGACGGCGACTTCGCGGTGGGTGGCACCCTGGCCGCCCTGCGCCTCGGGCACCAGCAGCCCGGCCAGGCCCATGCCGTCGGCGAGGGACTTCCACAGGGCGAGGTCGTGCGGGGCGTCCGACTCGGTGCGGACGATCACGTCGGCCGGTGCGCAGTGGTCCGTGAGCAGGTCGCGGACGGCGGCGCGCAGCGCCTCTTCCTCCTCGGAGTAGAGAAGATCCGGCTGTGTGCTCATCGGGCGAGGTCCTTCCAGGCGACGTCCTTGTCGGTGCGCGGCTCGGCGGGCAGGCCGAGGACGCGCTCGGCGACGATGTTCAGCAGGACCTCGCTGGTCCCGCCCTCGATGCTGTTGCCCTTGGAGCGCAGGTAGCGGTAGCCGGCGTCGCGGCCGGTGAAGTCCACCAGTTCGGGGCGCCTCATCGTCCAGTCGTCGTACAAAAGCCCCTCTTCGCCTCGGAGTTCGACCTCCAGGCCGCTGATCTCCTGGTTGAGGCGGGCGAAGGCAAGCTTCATGCCGGCGCCCTCGGGACCGGGCTGGCCCGCGACGAGCTGCTGGCGCAGGCGCTCGGCGGTGAGGCGGGAGACCTCGGACTCCACCCAGAGCTTGAGCAGCCGCTGGTGCAGGTCGTGGGTGCGCAGTTCGGGGCGTTCCCGCCAGGTCTTCGAGACCGGGCCGATCATGCCGCCCTCGCGGGGCAGGCGCATGCCGCCGATGGCGACGCGTTCGTTGTTGAGCGTGGTCTGGGCGACCCGCCAGCCGTCGCCGACCTCGCCGAGGCGGCGGGAGTCGGGGATGCGGACGTCGGTGAGGAAGACCTCGTTGAACTCGGCCTCTCCGGTGATCTGGCGCAGCGGTCGCACCTCGACACCGGGGTCGGTCATGTCGCAGATGAAGTAGGTGATGCCCGCATGCTTGGGCACGTCCGGGTCGGTGCGCGCGATGAGGATGGCCCAGCGGGCGATGTGGGCGCTGGACGTCCACACCTTCTGCCCGTTGACCACCCAGTCGTCACCCTCACGGACGGCCCGGGTGCCGAGCGCGGCCAGGTCGGAGCCGGCGCCGGGCTCGCTGAACAGCTGGCACCAGACCTCCTCCCCCGTCCACAGCGGCCTCAGGTAGCGCCGCTTCTGTTCCTCGGTGCCGTAGCGCAGGACGGTCGGGGCGGCCATGCCGAGGCCGATGCCGATGCGCCGGGGATCGTTGTCCGGGGCGCCCGCGGCCTCCAGTTCGGCGTCCACGACGGTCTGGAGGGCGCGCGGGACACCGAGTCCGCCGAGGCCCTCCGGGTAGTGCACCCAGGCCAGACCGGCGTCGAAGCGGGCCCGGAGGAAGTCGAGGTGGTCGGTCCCGGCGGGCGGGTGCGCGGCCAGCAACTCCCGTGTACGGCTTTGCAGTTCTTCGGCGTCGGTCATGCCGCGGCTCCGTTCTCCATCAGTACGGCGACCCGGCCGGTGGTCACGCCGTCGGCGACCCGCTGCACGGCCGCGGCGGCGCCGGCCAGCGGCACCCGCTCGCTCACCAGCGGCTTGATCGCGCCCTGCGCGGCCAGTTCGGTGAGCTGCTCGTGGCAGTGCAGGACCAGCTTCGGGTTCTTGGTGTTGTACAGGCCCCAATGGAGGCCGAGGATCGAGTAGTTCTTCACCAGGGCGTGGTTGAGGGCAGGGCTCGGGATGCTGCCGCTGGCGAAGCCGACGACGACGATCCGGCCCTCGAAGGCGACGAGCTTGGCGGACTGGGCATAGGCCTCGCCGCCGACCGGGTCGTAGATCACGTCGGCGCCCCGGCCGCCGGTGGCCTCCTTCACGGCCGCGATCACATCCTCACTGCGGCGGTCCACGACCACGTCACAGCCCAGCTCGCGGGCGACGGCGGCCTTGTCGGCGCCCCCCACGACACCGATCACCGTGGCCCCGGCCGCCTTGCCGAGCTGTACGGCCGCGCTGCCGACCCCGCCGGCCGCGGCGTGCACGAGCAGGGTCTCCCCCGCTTCCAGATGGGCCCGGCGGTGCAGGCCGAACCAGCCCGTCTGGTAGCCGATGTGCAGCGCGGCGGCCTCGGCGTCGTCCAGCGCGTCGGGCGCGGGCAGCAGGGCGCGGGCGTCGGCGACGGCGTACTCGGCGAAACCGCCGTACGGCAGCGCGGGGTTGGCGATCACCCGGCGGCCGTCCTCGGTCTCGGCGCAGATCTCCACTCCGGGTGTGAAGGGCAGCGGCGGCCGCACCTGGTACTGCCCCCGGCACAGCAGCGCGTCCGGGAAGTTGATGTTGGCGGCCCGCACGCGCAGCAGCACCTGGCCGTCACCGGGCGTGGGCCGCTCCACCTCCGCCAGGCGCATCACCTCGCGCGGCTCGCCGTTCTCGTGCACTTGCCATGCCTGCATGCGGGGCCTCCACGGGACTGCTTCGTCTGACCGGTCCGACGGCATACTAAGCGGTCGCTTGCCGATCAGGGAACAGTCGGCTCAGGGAACAGTCGCACGCGTCACTTACGAGCCGGCCGCGCCCGTACGTGCATCCGCTCCCCCTGGGGCCCGAACAGGCTGAGGAACTCCACCGGCCCCTCCCCCGTCGACCCGAACCAGTGCGGCACCCGCGTGTCGAACTCCGCCGCCTCCCCCGCCGACAGCACCACGTCGTGCTCACCGAGCACCAGCCGGAGCCTGCCCGAGAGCACGTACAACCACTCGTACCCCTCGTGGGTGCGCGGCTCCGGCTCCTGCTTGCGCTGCGATTCCAGGACCTTGAAGGCCTGGAGGCCGCCGGGCTGGCGGGTCAGCGGCCAGAAGGTGCGGCCGTGCCGTTCGACGGGCTTCGCCCGCACCCGGGGGTCGCCGACCGGCGGGGCGCCGACCAGCTCGTCCAGCGGTACCTGGTGGGCCTGGGCGATGGGCAGCAGCAGCTCCAGGCTGGGCTTGCGCAGACCGGACTCCAGCCGGGACAGAGTGCTGACGGAGATGCCGGTCGCCCCGGACAGCGCCGCCAGGGTCACCTCCCGCTCCTTGCGGATCCGCCGCAGCCGCGGGCCCACGCCCGCCAGAACGTCGTCGGTGCTCTCGGTGCTCATGTCCATATTGCATTTTCGGCAAAGGCGCTTGTCAATACAGCAGGGTGCGACGGCAACACCCCAAAGGGGCGCGGCGCTGTGTCCGATGTGCGGCTGCCGCCGCGCGGGCGCGACCAGCCACGACGTACCCGCAGGTAAGGCACCGCGCATCCGGCGGAACGCTGGTGCACCATGGCTGCATGCTGCTGTCCCGGCTCGCGGAGGTGTCCCGGGAGGTCGCCGCGACGGCGGCCCGGTCCCGCAAGACGACCCTGCTCGCGGAACTGTTCCGGGAGGCGGAGGCGGACGACGTGCCGATCGTCATCCCCTATCTGGCCGGACGGCTCCCCCAGGGGCGGCTCGGCGTCGGCTGGAAGGTGCTCAGCCGCCCGGTCCCGCCGGCCGCCGAGCCCTCCCTGACCGTGCGGGAGGTCGACGCCCGGCTCAGCGAGCTGGGCAAGGTGTCCGGGCCCGGCTCCCAGGCGGAGCGGACCCGGATCGTCGGCGAGCTGATGGGCGCGGCCACCGAGGAGGAGCAGCGCTTCCTGCTCGGCCTGCTCACCGGCGAGGTCCGCCAGGGCGCGCTGGACGCGGTCGCCGTGGAGGGCCTCGCCCGGGCAACCGGCGCGGACCCGGCCGACGTGCGGCGGGCGGTGATGCTCGCCGGGTCGCTGCAGACGGTGGCCCAGGCTCTGCTTGCCGAGGGACCGGGCGCACTGGAGCGGTTCCGGCTCACCGTGGGCCGTCCGGTGCTGCCGATGCTGGCGCACAGCGCCTCCTCGGTCGCCGAGGCGGTGGAGAAGCTGGGCGCGTGCGCGGTGGAGGAGAAGCTGGACGGTATCCGCGTGCAGGTGCACCGCGACGGCAGCGCGGTGCGGATCCACACCCGCACCCTGGACGACATCACCGACCGGCTGCCCGAAGTGACCCGCGCCGCCCTGGGGTTGGCGAGCGAGCGGTTCGTCCTCGACGGCGAGGTGATCTCCTTCGACGCGGACGGCCGGCCCCGCTCCTTCCAGGAGACGGCGGGCCGGGTCGGCTCCCGGACCGATGTGGCGAGGGCCGCCCGGGAGGTGCCCGTCTGCCCGGTCTTCTTCGACGTGCTCCTGGTCGGCGGCCAGGAGCTGCTCGACCTCCCGTTCTCGGAGCGGCACGCGCTGCTGGCCGAACTGGTGCCCGGCCCGATGCGGGTCCGCCGGACCGTGGCGTCGGGGCCGCAGCACATCCCCGAGGCGGAACAGTTCCTCGCCGACACCCTGGCCCGCGGCCACGAGGGCGTGGTCGTCAAGGCGCTGGACGCCCCCTACAGCGCGGGCCGGCGCGGTGCCTCCTGGCTGAAGGTCAAGCCCGTGCACACCCTGGACCTCGTGGTGCTGGCGGCGGAGTGGGGCCACGGCCGGCGCACCGGCAGGCTCTCCAACCTCCACCTCGGCGCCCGCAACCCCGACGGCACGTTCGCGATGCTCGGCAAGACCTTCAAGGGCATGACCGACGCGATGCTCGCCTGGCAGACCGAGAAGCTCCAGGAGCTGGCCGTCGAGGACAACGGCTGGGGGGTCACCGTACGCCCCGAACTCGTCGTGGAGATCGCCTACGACGGCCTGCAGCGCTCCTCCCGCTACCCGGCCGGCGTCACCCTGCGCTTCGCGCGCGTCGTCCGCTACCGCGAGGACAAGCGGCCCGGGGAGGCCGATACGGTGGAGTCCCTGCTGGCTGCCCACCCGGAGGTCAAGCCGTGACGGTGCGGACGACGAAACGCAGCGCGGGACTGCTGCTGTTCCGGCACACCGACGACGGGCTGGAGGTGCTGCTCGGCCACATGGGCGGCCCCTTCTTCGCGAAGAAGGACGCCGGTGCGTGGACCGTCCCCAAGGGCGAGTACGAGCCCGACGAGCCCGCCTGGGAGGCGGCCCGCCGCGAGTTCCGCGAGGAGCTGGGGCTGGCGCCGCCCGACGGGGAGGCCGTGGCGCTGGGCGAGGTCGCGCAGGCCAACGGCAAGATCGTCACGGTATGGGCGATCGAGGCCGACCTGGACCCGGAGACGATCGACCCCGGCACCTTCACCATGGAGTGGCCGCCGAGGTCCGGCCGGATGCAGGAGTTCCCGGAGCTGGACCGGGTGGCGTGGTTCGGTCCGGACCGGGCGCGAGAGGTGATCGTCCGGGCGCAGGCCGCGTTTCTCGACCGGCTGGCGGAGCACTCGGGCTGAAGAGGGCCTCACGCGTTGCGGCGGGCACCTGCGCGCGCGAAGGTCTAAGCAAGCCCGCTCCCAGGGAGGTCAGCCATGCCCATCGCGACGGTGAACCCGGCGAACGGCGAGACGCTCAAGACGTACGAGCCCATGGGCGAGGAGGAGCTGGAACGCCGGCTCCAGCTCGCCGAGGCGACGTTCCGCACCTACCGGACGACCACGTTCGCCGAACGCTCCCGACTGCTGAACAAGGCCGCCGACCTGCTGGAGGAGGACCAGCAGGAGATCGGCCGGGTCATGACCACCGAGATGGGCAAGCCGGTCAAGCAGGCCCGCGCGGAGGCCGCGAAATGTGCCAAGGCGATGCGCTGGTACGCCGAGCGCGCCGAGGGGCTGCTGGCCGACCAGGAGCCCGCCGAGTCGGACGTGCGGGACTCCGGCGCCCTGCGGGTCCGGGTCCGCTACCGGCCGCTCGGGCCCGTCCTCGCGGTGATGCCCTGGAACTTCCCCCTCTGGCAGGTCATCCGCTTCGCCGCGCCCGCGCTGATGGCGGGCAACGTGGGCCTGCTCAAGCACGCCTCGAACGTTCCCCAGACGGCCCTGTACCTGGAGGACCTGTTCCACCGGGCGGGCTTCAAGGAGGGCTGCTTCCAGACGCTGCTGATCGGCTCGGGAGCGGTCGACGCCGTCCTGCGCGACGAGCGGGTCAAGGCCGCGACGCTCACCGGCAGCGAGCCGGCCGGACGCGCGGTCGCCGCCGCCTCCGGCGAGATGATCAAGAAGACGGTGCTGGAGCTGGGCGGCAGCGACCCGTACGTCGTCATGCCCTCCGCCGACCTCGACCGGGCGGCGCGGATCGCCGTGACCGCGCGGGTGCAGAACAACGGGCAGTCGTGCATCGCCGCCAAGCGGTTCATCGTGCACTCCGACGTGTACGACGCCTTCGCCGAGAAGTTCGTCGCGGACATGAAGGCGCTCAAGATCGGCGACCCGCTGGAGGAGGACACCGAGGTCGGGCCGCTCGCCAGCGAGCAGGGACGGAGCGACCTGGAGGAGCTGGTCGACGACGCGAAGCGCAGCGGGGCCGAGGTGCTGTGCGGCGGGCAGCGCCCGGAGGGGCCGGGCTGGTACTACCCGCCGACGGTACTGGCGGGCATCACCCGCGAGATGCGCATCCACCGCGAGGAGGCGTTCGGACCGGTCGCCACGCTGTACCGGGCCGGCGACCTGGACGAGGCGGTCCTGATCGCCAACGACTCGCCGTTCGGGCTGAGTTCGAACGTGTGGACGCGGGACGACAACGAGGTGGAGCGGTTCGCACGGGACCTGGAGGCGGGGGCCGTGTACGTCAACGGCATGACCGCCTCCCATCCGGCGTTTCCGTTCGGAGGTGTGAAGAGGTCCGGATACGGGCGTGAGCTGTCCGAGCACGGAATCCGGGAGTTCTGCAACATCACCACGGTTTGGCAGGGTGCGTGAGTGCTGCGCGGCTACCATCCCGTTTGTGAACCGCGAAGTGACTCTGCCTCTGATCGTCGACGACCGCGGTACCTTGCAGGTGGCTGCGGCCGACGTGAGTAAGTTGTTGCGGACCGTGGGTGGGCGGTGGCTGCATCTTGTCGAGGACGGGGAGCAGGGGCTGGACGAGGACACGGTTGCCGCGTTGACGATTGAGCTGGCGAAGCTTGCGGATCGTATTGATGTGGCCTGTATCGCGCACAGCAGTGGGGCGCCGTAGGCGCGGCGGAGCCGCATAGGGAACACAGCTCCGCGCCCCTAGGCTGGCTGCCCCAACGTTGCCCAGAACATTGCCTCGTATGCCTGGAGCAAACGGCCGTACTGGTGCGCCGCTGTCTCGTTCAGGCGGCCGGTGTCCAGCGCCGCCTCTACCGCTGACGTCGCCCAGGTGTCCAGGTCGGGATCCGGTTCCGCGAAGAAGTCGAAGAAGGCGCAGGCCTCGTCCGGGAAGTCGTAGTGACGGCGCAGACCGTCGGCGATGCGGGCGCAACAGCCGCCCCACGCCGAGAAGTTGGCGGTGAGGGCCAGGATCGCGTCTGCCGGGCAGGCGTTGAGGGCCAGCCAGGACACGTAGGCGGGGTAGGCCTGGCAGCCGGGCCGGGGGGTGTAGGAGCGGGTTCGTTGCCCGGTCACGCCGGATGCCGCAGCGAACGCGGTCAGATGCTCGCCCGCCAGGGTCTCGCCCTCGGCGAGCGAGGTGAAGAAGGCGGCCGCGGCGGGGGTGCCGGCCGCGCGCTCCGCCAGATGTGCGAAGGAGCGCTGGTCCGCGGCGATCACCCACTGCTGTTCCAGGGCCAGGGTAGCGAGGGTCTCGCGGCTCGCCTCGCCCCGGGCGATCAGCGGGACGAGGCGGTTGGCCCGGGGGTCCGGGGCGAGTTGAGCGGTGGCAGAGGCCAGTAGTTCAGCGGCCGAGGGAGTCATCGGGTCCTCCTGAGGGGGGTGCGGGTCCGGATCCGATCCCTACCCGTTGTCCCCGATTCGGAGTAATCCGACGAGAGATAGTCGCCCCCTCGGGTGAACCTGGGTGGACCACCTTCTGACCGGCGGGCGCAGGTCTGCCGGACGGCGAAAGCAGGGACGGCTCATGGCGACTTTGTGCAGACCCTCGGTGTCCGTACCAGAACACGTGATCACGATGGAGGAGACGCTGGACCTGGCGCGTGAGCACCACGCGGACCACCCCCAGCTCCCGCTGGCCCTCCGGCTGATCGAGAACACGGGCGTCCGCACCCGGCACATCGTGCAGCCCATCGAGGAGACCCTGAAGCACCCCGGGTTCGAGGACCGCAACAAGCTCTACGAGGCCGAGGCGAAGGCCCGCGTCCCCGCGGTGATCCAGCGGGCGCTGGACGACGCCGAACTCCTGACGTCCGACGTCGACGTCATCATCTACGTGTCGTGCACGGGCTTCATGATGCCCTCGCTGACCGCGTGGCTGATCAACGAGATGGACTTCCCGAGCACCACCCGCCAGCTCCCCATAGCCCAGCTGGGCTGTGCGGCCGGCGGCGCCGCCATCAACCGGGCCCACGACTTCTGCTCGGCCTACCCCGAGGGCAACGTGCTGATCGTGGCCTGCGAGTTCTGCTCGCTGTGCTACCAGCCCACCGACCTCGGCGTCGGCTCGCTCCTGTCCAACGGCCTGTTCGGCGACGGCATCGCCGCGGCCGTGGTGCGCGGCCGGGGCGGCACGGGCGTCCAGCTGGAGCGCAACGGCTCGTACCTGATCCCCAAGACCGAGGACTGGATCGCGTACGACGTCCGGGCCACCGGCTTCCACTTCCTGCTGGACAAGCGGGTGCCGACCACCATGGAGCCGCTCGCCCCGGCGCTCCAGGACCTCGCGGGCACACACGGCTGGGACGCCGCCGACCTGGACTTCTACATCATCCACGCGGGCGGGCCCCGAATACTCGACGACCTGAGCAAGTTCCTGCAGGTCGACCCGCACGCCTTCCGGTTCAGCCGGGCCACGCTCACCGAGTACGGCAACATCGCCAGCGCCGTCGTCCTGGACGCGCTGCGCCGGCTGTTCGAGGAGGGCGGTGCCGAGCACCGGGCGCGCGGGCTGCTGGCCGGGTTCGGGCCCGGCATCACCGCCGAGATGACCGTGGGCCGCTGGGTCCGGAACGGCGAGATGAGACGATGAGCGAAGAGACCCTCACCGAGACCCTGCCCCCGGTCCGGCACTGGCCGGCCCTCGACCTGACCGGGACGGACTTCGACCCGGTGCTGACCGAGCTGATGCGCGAGGGCCCGGTCACCCGCATCCAGCTGCCCAACGGCGAGGGCTGGGCGTGGCTGGTCACCCGCTACGACGACGTACGCATGGTGACCAACGACCCCCGCTTCAGCCGCGAGGCGGTCATGGGCAAGCAGGTCACCCGGCTCGCCCCGCACTTCATCCCGGACCGGGGCGCGGTCGGCTTCCTGGACCCGCCCGACCACACCCGGCTGCGCCGCTCGGTGGCCGCCGCGTTCACCACAAAGGGCGTGGAGCGGGTCCGCGACAGGGCCCGCCGCATGCTGGACGAGCTGGTCGACGAACTCCTCCAGGACGGCCCGCCCGCCGACCTCACGGCGACGATCCTCAGCCCCTTCCCGATCGCGGTGATCTGCGAGCTGATGGGCGTCCCGGCCGCCGACCGGCACGGCATGCACACCTGGACCCAGCTGATCCTGTCCTCCTCGCACGGCAAGGAGATCAGCGAGAAGGCCAAGCGCGAGATGAGCGCGTACTTCTCCGACCTCATCGGGCTGCGCGAGGGCAGCACGGCCGAGGACGTCACCTCGCTGCTCGGTGCCGCGGTGGGCCGGGACGAGGTCACCCTGGAGGAGGCCGTCGGCCTCGCCGTCCTCCTCCAGATCGGCGGCGAGGCGGTCACCAACAACAGCGGCCAGATGTTCTACCTGCTGCTGACCCGCCCGGACCTGGTGGAACGGCTGCGCTCCGAGCCGGAGATCCGCCCGAAGGCCATCGACGAGCTGCTGCGCTACATCCCGCACCGCAACGCCGTGGGCCTGTCCCGGATCGCGAGGGAGGACGTGGAGGTCAGGGGTACCCGCATCCGCGCGGGCGACCCGGTCTACGTCTCCTACCTGGCCGCCAACCGCGACCCGGACGTCTTCCCCGATCCGGAGACCATCGACGTCTCCCGCAGCCCCAACCCGCACGTGGCGTTCGGCTTCGGCCCGCACTACTGCCCCGGCGGCATGCTGGCCCGGCTGGAGTCGGAGCTGCTGGTGGACGCCCTGCTGGACCGGGTGCCGGGCCTGAGACTCGCCGTACCGCCGAACCAGGTGCCCTTCAGGAAGGGCGCGCTGATCCGCGGCCCCGAGGCCCTGCCGGTGACCTGGTGAGTGGCCCATGACGGAGACCGAGGGACTGCTCGTACCGCCGGGCCACGGCCGCGTCGTCGCGACGCCGGCCCAGCGGGTCACGTTCAAGGTCACCGGAACCCACTCGCGGACGGCCTCCACCTTCGAGGTGGAGGTCCCGCCCGGCTTCGACGTCGGCGCCCATGTGCACACCCGCAGCGAGGAGTTGTTCTACGTACTCGAAGGCGAACTGGACGTACTCGCCTTCGAGCCGCGCGTCCGTACCCCCGACAACTGGCGGAAGTGGGAGTCGAGTTCGGGCAGCCAAGTGGTACGGGCCGTTCCGGGCACGGTGATCGTCGTACCACCGGGATGCCCACATGCCTTCGCCAACCCGACGGACACACCCGCGAAGATGTTCTTCCAGGCGAGCCCGCCACCGGATCACGAGCGCTACTTCGAGGAGCTGCTGGAGATCCTCGGCAACGGGGGGCCGCCGGACCAGGAGGCCATCGAGGCGCTGCGGGCCAAGTACGACATCCAGCAACTGACTCCACTCAGGCACGGGTGATTCCCCACGGCACTACCGAATCGGCATCCCAGCCAACGTCCGCGCAATAACGAGCCGCTGAATCTCGCTCGTACCCTCAAAGATCGTGTAGATCGCCGAATCCCGGTGCATCCGCTCGACGGGGTACTCACGGGTGTACCCGTTGCCACCGAGGATCTGGATCGCCTGCGCGGTCACCGTCTTCGCGGTCTCGCTGGCGAACAGCTTGGACATCGACCCCTCGGCCGCAGTGAACGGCTTCCCGTTGACCGCCATCCACGAGGCCCGCCACACCAGCAGCCGCGCAGCGTCGATCTGCGTCCGCATGTCCGCGAGCTGGAAAGCGACGCCCTGGTTGTCGATGATCGGCCGCCCGAACTGCTCGCGCGTCTTGGCGTAATCGAGGGCGACCTCGTAGGCGGCCCGGGCTGTGCCGAGCGCCATCGCGCCCACGGCCGGCCGCGACGCCTCGAACGTGGCCATCGCCGCGTTCTTCACCCGCTCGCCACCGGAGGCCTTCGCCTTCTCGCGGGAACGGGCCAGCCGCTCGTCCAGCTTCTCCTTGCCGCCGAGCAGGCAGGAGCCGGGGACGCGGACGTTGTCGAGGATGACCTCGGCGGTGTGCGAGGCGCGGATGCCGTGCTTCTTGAACTTCTGCCCCTGGGCGAGGCCCGGCGTGCCCGGCGGGACGATGAAGGAGGCGTGGCCCTTGGAGCCCAGCTCCGGGTCGACCACGGCGACGACGACGTGGACGTTGGCAATGCCGCCGTTGGTCGCCCAGGTCTTCGTGCCGTTGATCACCCACTCGTCCTTGGCCTCGTCGTACACCGCACGCGTGCGCATGGAGGCCACGTCGGAGCCGGCGTCGGGCTCGGAGGAGCAGAAGGCGGCGACCTTGACGTCGTTCGGGTCGCCGTACATCTGCGGGATCCAGGTGCCGATCTGTTCCTCGGTTCCGTTGGCGAGAACGCCCACGGCGGCCAGGCCGGTGCCCACAATGGAGAGGGCGATGCCCGCGTCGCCCCAGAACAGCTCCTCCATGGCCATCGGGATACCGAGGCCGGTGGGGTCGAAATACTGCTGCGCGTAGAAGTCGAGGGAGTAGATGCCGACCTTCGCGGCCTCCTGGATGACCGGCCAGGGAGTCTCCTCACGCTCGTCCCATTCGGCGGCCGCGGGGCGGATGACGTCGGCGGCGAAGCCGTGCAGCCAGTCCCGGACCTCCTTCTGTTCGTCGTTGAGCTCCATGGTGAACTCGGCCATGTCCCCTCCAGCGGCGGCGCGTGTTACTAGCGGTAACCCGAGTCTGTTACCGACCGGTAGGAAAAGTCAACTCCTCATGACGCCTCGGCATCCCGTTCGATGTCAGGGGCACAGTCAGTGTTAGTTTGCGCAGGCGTCACCGAATCAGCACGGGTGGGGAGAGCACATGGACACCACACAGCGGACCGATCAGCAACGGTCCGCCGACCGCCGACGGCGCGAGCTGCTGGAGGCCGCCGACCGGGTGGTGCTCCGCGACGGCCCGCAGGCGTCGATGAACGCCATCGCCGCCGAGGCCGGTATCACGAAGCCCATCCTGTACCGCCACTTCGGAGACAAGGGCGGACTTTACGCCGCGCTTGCCAAGCGGCACACGGACGCACTGCTCGATTCGCTGCGGGCGGCACTGGACGCTCCGGCCGATCGACGGGAGCGGGTGGAGTCCACGCTGGACACGTATCTGTCCGCAATCGAGGCACGGCCTCAGGTGTACCGGTTCCTCATGCATCCGGCGGAGGGCAGCACCGGCGGCGACCAGGGCTTCGACGTCGGCAAGCATTCGGCTCCGCTGCTTCGGCGGATGGGCGAGGAGCTGGCTCAGGTCATCGAGGAGCGGTTGGATCTCGGACCCGGCAGTCAGCAGCTCGCCCGGGTGTGGGGGCACGGGATCGTCGGGATGATGCACGCGGCCGGGGACTGGTGGCTCGGTGAGCGGCCGTGTTCGCGCGCCGAGTTGGTCAGGTCGCTCGCCGATCTCCTGTGGGGGCGTCTGGCTGCTGCGGGGGACAAAATCGGCGGTCCCGGGTTCTGACGGTTCGCTTCCGGCCCCTGCCCTACACCGCTCACCGGTGCCAGGAAGATCGGGAGATTTGTCTCATCAACCTGCGGTGGCGCCAGCCCGTCAGGTGGTCGGCGTACACCGTGCCCTCCAGGTGGTCGCACTCGTGCTGCAGGCACCTGGCAAAGAATCCTGTGCCGTGCACGGTGACCGGCTCTCCGGTCACCGTGAAACCCTCGACGACCGCGTGGTCGTAGCGTTCCGTCCCCGCCTCCAGCCCCGGCAGGGACAAGCAGCCCTCCGGGCCGCGGATCACCACACCGTCCGTCTCCACCAGCCGCGGATTCACCAGATGTCCGAGGTGCCGCACGTCCTCGTCATCCGGACAGTCGTACACGAACACCCGCAAAGGGACCCCAACCTGGTTCGCGGCCAGGCCCACTCCCTGTGCCGCGTACATCGTGGCGAACAAGTCCTCCACCAGCCGGGAGAGTTCGGCGCCGAAGTCGGTGACTTCCCCGCATGGCTCGCTGAGCGGGGTGTCGCCGAGCAGTGTGAGTGGCCGGACTCGCCCGTGGGCGCCCGGGATGGAACCGTGTCGCATGGTCGCAAGGGTACGGTTCCCTCGGCACACGCCAGCCGCGCAGGCAGCTCACCGGCAGCCGGGATTCGGGTGTGCGAATGGATCTCGATAGGCTGAGGTCCACACCACGTTGCCGGATGGCCCAGGGCGCGGCGCGTACGCAAGGAGGATCGAGAACTGATGGCAGGCAACTCGGACCCGCTCACGCCGCGGGCCAAGCTGGCCGTGACCGCGGGAAAGGCGGTCGCTGCGGCATCACGCGCCGCGGGGCGCGGCAGCGGGTCGGTGATCGGTGGCCGGGTCGCGCTGAAACTCGACCCCGACCTGCTCGCCCGGCTCGCGCAGAACCTGGACGTCGTCCTGGTGTCGGCGACCAACGGCAAGACCACGACCACCCGGCTCATCGCGGAGGCGCTGCGCGCCGCCGGCCCGGTCGTGTCGAACGCGCTCGGCGCCAACATGCCGGCCGGCATCACCTCCGCGCTCGCGGGCGGCTCGGACGGCAAGTTCGGTGTCATCGAGGTCGACGAGAAGTACCTGGCCGGTGTGGCGCGGGACACCAGCCCGAAGTGCATCGCCCTGCTGAACCTCTCCCGTGACCAGCTGGACCGCGCCGCCGAGACCCGCATGCTCGCGGAGAACTGGCGTGAGGGTCTGGCCGGGTCCAAGGCCGTGGTCGTCGCCAACTGCGACGACCCGCTGGTGGTCTGGGCCGCCTCCTCCTCCCCGAATGTGATCTGGGTCGCGGCCGGGCAGATGTGGAAGGACGACGCCTGGTCCTGCCCGTCGTGCGGTGGCGTGATGCAGCGCCCCGGTGACGACTGGTTCTGCGGCGAGTGCGGCTTCCGCCGGCCGACGCCGACCTGGGCGCTGTCCGGGGATCACGTACTGGATCCGCACGGGTCCGCCTGGCCGATCCACCTCCAGCTGCCGGGCCGCGCCAACAAGGCGAACGCGGCCAGCTCCGCGGCCGTGGCCGCCGTCTTCGGAGTGCCGCCGCAGGTGGCCCTGGAGCGGATGTACCAGGTGCAGGCCGTCGCCGGGCGGTACGACGTCGTCCAGTTCCAGGACCGTGACCTGCGGCTGCTGCTGGCGAAGAACCCGGCCGGCTGGCTGGAGACGTTCTCCCTCATCGACCCCCCGCCCACCCCGGTGATCCTGTCGGTGAACGCGCGCGGGGCCGACGGCACCGACACCTCCTGGCTGTGGGACGTCGACTACACGCGGCTGACCGGCCACCCGATCTTCGTCATCGGCGACCGGAAGCTCGACCTCGCCGTCCGCCTGGAGGTCGCGGGGCAGCACTTCCAGGTCTGCGACAACCTCGACCAGGCGGTCCAGCTGGCCCCGCCCGGCCGGATCGAGGTCATCGCGAACTACACCGCGTTCCAGGACCTGCGCCGCCGCGTCGGCAACTGATCAGGAAGGGCGATCACCTCATGAGCGACAACCAACTGCGGCTGGTGTGGATCTACCCGGACCTGCTGAGCACCTACGGCGACCAGGGCAACGCGCTCGTCGTGGAGCGCCGGGCACGGCAGCGGGGCCTGGACGTGGCCCGGCTGGACGTGCGCAGCGACCAGCCGATCCCGACCTCCGGCGACATCTACCTCATCGGCGGCGGCGAGGACCGGCCGCAGCGGCTGGCGGCCGAGAGACTGCGGCGCGACGGCCATCTGCAGCGGGCGGTGGAGAACGGCGCGATCGTCTTCTCCGTCTGCGCCGGCTACCAGATCCTCGGCCACGAGTTCATCAACGACCTCGGCCAGCGCGAGCCCGGCCTCGGCCTGATCGACGTGGTGTCGGTGCGCGGCGAGGGCGAGCGGTGCGTCGGTGACGTCCTCGCGGACATCGACCCGCAGCTCGGCCTGCCCCAGCTGACCGGCTTCGAGAACCACCAGGGCGTCACCCACCTCGGCCCCACGGCCCGCCCCTTCGCCCAGGTCCGGCTGGGCCGGGGCAACGGCACCGGGGACGGGACGGAGGGCGCGTACAACGGGACGGTCTTCGGTACGTACATGCACGGACCGGTCCTCGCCCGTAACCCGCAGATCGCCGACCTGCTGCTGAAGCTGGCGCTCGACGTCAACGCGCTGCCGGCGATCGACGACCGCTGGTACGACGCGCTCCGCAACGAGCGCATCGCGGCTGCGCAGCAGCCTGCGTGATCACTGTGGCGCAGCAGCCTGCGTAAGCGCCGCCTCAGCGGCATCTCAGCGCACTCCGGCACTCTTGCAGGGGGTTCGCCTGACGGGCCGTCCGCTCACATGTGCGGGCGCGTCCAGCAGGCGGACGCCCGCTACGGAGCCACCCCCTCACGCCGGTAGGGTGGCCGGGAATCCGCCGGACGACGTGGTCCGGTTTCCCGGCCCACGTTGAGAAGGTATTTCGGGCTATGCGCATTGGTGTCCTCACGTCAGGCGGCGACTGCCCCGGCCTGAACGCCGTCATCCGGTCCGTCGTGCACCGTGCCGTCGCCGACCACGGCGACGAGGTCATCGGTTTCCGGGACGGCTGGAAGGGCCTCCTGGAATGCGACTACATGAAGCTCGACCTCGACGCCGTGGGCGGCATACTGGCGCGCGGCGGCACCATCCTCGGCTCCTCCCGGGTCCAGCCCTCGCACCTGCGGGACGGCGTGGAGCGGGCCAAGGGCCATGTCGAGGAGCTCGGCCTGGACGCGATCATCCCGATCGGCGGCGAGGGCACGCTGAAGGCGGCTCGGCTGATGTCGGACAACGGCCTGCCCATCGTCGGCGTCCCGAAGACCATCGACAACGACATCGCCGTCACGGATGTCACCTTCGGCTTCGACACGGCGGTGGGAGTCGCCACCGAGGCCCTTGACCGGCTCAAGACCACCGCCGAGTCCCATCAGCGCGTGCTGGTCGTGGAGGTCATGGGCCGGCACACCGGCTGGATCGCGCTGCACTCCGGCATGGCGGCCGGCGCGCACGCCGTCGTCGTACCGGAACGGCCCTTCGACATCGAGGAGTTGGCGAGGAAGGTCGGCGAGCGGTTCGAGGCGGGCAAGCGGTTCGCCATCGTGGTCGCCGCGGAGGGGGCCAAGCCGCGTCCCGGCTCCATGGAGTTCGACGAGGGCGGCAAGGACATGTACGGCCACGAGCGCTTCGCGGGAATCGCACGGCAGCTCTCCATCGAGCTGGAGCAGCGGCTCGGCAAGGAGGCGCGGCCGGTGATCCTGGGGCATGTGCAGCGGGGCGGTACGCCGACGGCGTACGACCGGGTGCTGGCGACCCGGTTCGGGTGGCATGCGGTGGAGGCCGTGCACCGCGGGGAGTTCGGGCAGATGACCGCGCTGCGCGGGACCGACATCGTCATGGTGTCGCTCGCCGAGGCCGTGGAGACGCTGAAGACGGTGCCTGCGGAGCGGTACGACGAGGCGGAGTGCGTCCTGTAGTTCACCCGAGAACAAACCGCCCCCGGTCACAGCCGTGACCGGGGGCGGTTCTACTCTTGGGGGCGGACAGACGCGTACAACCCCCACGAATCAGGAGCCGGCGGATGGATCACAGCGGGCACGGCATGATGATGGATCTGCCGCCGTTCACGCTGGGGCGCGGGCTCCAGTGGTCGGCGGATCCCTTCTTCCTCATCGCCTGCCTGCTGGGGCTCGGCCTGTACGGCTGGGGTGTGGTGCGGCTGCGGCGGCGCGGGGACGCGTGGCCCGCGGCCCGTACGGTGTCGTACGTCGTCGGTGTGCTGACCATCGCGCTGGTGATGTGCACCAAGCTGAACGACTACGGCATGGTCATGTTCAGCGTGCACATGGTGCAGCACATGGTGATCAGCATGCTCTCGCCGATCCTGATCCTGCTGGGCGCCCCGGTCACGCTCGCGCTGCGGGCGCTGCCGGTGGCCGGCAAGGGCCGCAAGGGGCCTCGTGAGCTGCTGCTGGCGCTGCTGCACAGCCGGTACATGCGGATCATCACACACCCGGTGTTCACGATCCCGCTGTTCGTCGCGAGCCTGTACGCGCTGTACTTCACCCCGATCTTCGACTTCCTGATGGGGTCGAGGACCGGGCACATCGCGATGATGGTGCACTTCCTCGCCGTGGGTGTGGTGTTCTTCTGGCCGATCATCGGCGTGGACCCGGGTCCCCACCGGCCGGGTCACCTGATGCGGATGCTGGAGCTGTTCGCGGGCATGCCGTTCCACGCCTTCTTCGGCATCGCGCTGATGATGGCCTCGGAGCCGATGGTGGAGACGTTCAAGAACCCGCCCGCCTCGCTCGGCATCGACGCGCTCTCCGATCAGAACGCGGCCGGCGGGATCGCCTGGGCGTTCAGCGAGATCCCGTCCGTGCTGGTGCTGATCGCGCTGCTGTTCCAGTGGTACGGCTCCGAGCAGCGGCAGGCCAAACGCAAGGACCGGGCCGCCGACCGGGACGGCGACAAGGAGCTGGAGGCTTACAACGCCTATCTGGCCTCGCTCAACGCGCGCGAGGGCTGAGTACGCCGTATCCCCTCCCGGGGGAATTCGGGGCACCATGGTCAAGGACGGACCATGAGGAGGGTGTCGCGATGCCCGGTTCCACGAACGGTTCCACCAAGGCGATGGGGGCGATGACCGTCGGCGGGCTCGTCGTCGTGACGGCCTACACGGTCGCCCTCGGCAGCAACGGCTGGCTGTGGTTCGGCTGGGTGGTGCTGGGGCTGCTGACGCTCGCCATGGTCGTCACCCAGTCGTAGGACGCTCGTTGCGGGCGTGGCTGATTACAGTGCCCGCATGAACAGCAGGGCTGCCTCCTTCGACGACCTCGACCGCAAGATCATCACCGCGCTGATGGCGAACGCCAGGACCAGCTTCGCCGAGATCGGCGCGGCGATCGGGCTGTCGTCCACCGCGGTCAAGCGGCGCGTGGACCGGCTGCGGGAGACCGGTGTGATCACCGGGTTCACGGCGACCGTGCAGCCCTCCGCGCTCGGCTGGCGCACGGAGGCGTACGTCGAGGTGTACTGCGAGGGCGCGGCCCCGCCGCGGCGCCTGGCGGAGGTCGTGCGCAACCATCCGGAGATCACGGCGGCCATGACGGTGACGGGCGGCGCGGACGCGCTGCTGCATGTACGGGCGCGGGACGTGGAGCACTTCGAGGAGGTGCTGGAGCGGATTCGCGCCGAGCCGTTCATCCGGAAGACGATCAGCGTGATGGTGCTGTCCCACCTGCTCCCGGAAAGCCCGGAAGCGGGCGCCACCCACGCCGCACCGGAGTGATCGCGAAGCAAACCTCTGGCCGCGCAGTTCTCGTGCGTTCTTCCCGGCAATAACGCAGCGATGCTGCGCATGCACGCAGCTTTTGTTTCTTGTCGCCCGTCTCCGTCATTTCCTACCGTGGTGTCCACCCTCAGTGACACACAGGAAAGCGGAGGAAACCCTCTGTGGCCGAAAGCCGTGTGCCGCGCCCTCGGCGCTTCCTTGTCTGCGAACCCAGACACTTCGCCGTGCAGTACGCGATCAATCCCTGGATGCATCCCGACACACCCGTCGACGTGGATCTGGCCCAGGAGCAGTGGCAGGCGCTGATCCGCGCCTACCGTGCCCACGGCCACCACGTCGAGGCGGTCGATCCCGTCCCCGGCCTGCCCGACATGGTCTTCGCCGCGAACGCGGCGTTCGTGGTCGGCGGCCGGGTCTTCGGCTCCCTGTTCCACGCGCCGGAGCGGCGCCCCGAGTCGGTCCACTACGACACCTGGTTCAAGGCGGCGGGCTACGACGTCTACCGCCCCGAGGCGGTGACCGAGGGCGAGGGAGACCTGGTGTGGACGGGCCGGTACGTGCTGGCCGGCACCGGTTTCCGCACCACGCGCGACGCCCACCGGGAGGCGCAGGAGTTCCTCGGTCACCCGGTGATCGGTCTGACCCTGGTGGACCCGTACTTCTACCACCTGGACACGGCGCTGTTCGTCCTGGACGACGACAACATCGTCTACTACCCGGAGGCGTTCTCCCCAGGCAGCCGGGAGGTGCTCAAGCGCCTGTACCCGGACGCGGTGCTCGCCACCCGCGACGACGCGATGACGTTCGGCCTGAACTCCGTGTCCGACGGCCGGCACGTCTTCATCGCCCCCAAGGCCGAGGCGCTGGCCGAGCGCCTGGCCGACCACGGTTACGTCCCCGTCCCCGTCGACCTGTCGGAGTTCCACAAGGCCGGCGGTGGCATCAAGTGCTGCACCCAGGAGATCCGCTGATGACCGCACCCGCACACGCCCGTACCTCCGGCGACCTGATCCGGGCGGAGGAGCCGGTCCTCGCGCACAACTACCACCCTCTGCCCGTGGTCGTCGCCCGGGCCGAGGGCACCTGGGTGGAGGACGTCGAGGGCCGCCGCTACCTCGATATGCTGGCCGGCTACTCGGCGCTCAACTTCGGCCACCGGCACCCGGTGCTGATCGAGGCCGCGCACCGCCAGCTGGACCGGCTCACCCTCACCTCCCGCGCCTTCCACAACGACCGGCTCGCCGAGTTCGCCGAGCGGCTCGCGGCGCTGACCGGCCTGGACATGGTGCTGCCGATGAACACCGGCGCGGAGGCGGTGGAGAGCGGCATCAAGGTGGCCCGCAAGTGGGCGTACGACGTGAAGGGCGTCCCCGCCGACCAGGCCACGATCGTGGTCGCGGCGGAGAACTTCCACGGCCGTACGACGACGATCGTCAGCTTCTCCACGGACGAGTCGGCCCGCGCCGGTTTCGGCCCCTTCACGCCCGGCTTC
Source organism: Streptomyces cellostaticus (assembly GCF_001513965.1). GTDB lineage: Bacteria > Actinomycetota > Actinomycetes > Streptomycetales > Streptomycetaceae > Streptomyces > Streptomyces cellostaticus. Next base: position 40,079 of record NZ_KQ948050.1, read on the forward strand.
CGGATCGTCCCGTACAACGACCTGGCCGCGCTGGAAGCGGCGGTGGACGAGACGACGGCCGCGGTGCTGATCGAGCCCATCCAGGGCGAGGCCGGGGTCCTGATCCCGGACGAGGGCTACCTGGCCGGCGTGCGTGAGCTGACGCGCCGCAAGGGGTGCCTGTTCATCGCGGACGAGATCCAGTCGGGCCTCGGCCGCACCGGCCGTACCCTCGCCGTCGAGCACGAGGACGTCGTCCCGGACGTGCTGCTGCTCGGCAAGGCGCTCGGCGGCGGCATCGTACCGGTGTCGGCGGTGGTGGCCCGGCGCGAGGTGCTGGGCGTGCTGCACCCGGGCGAGCACGGCTCCACGTTCGGCGGGAACCCCCTCGCCGCGGCGGTCGGCACGGCGGTGGTCGAGCTGCTGGAGACCGGTGAGTTCCAGCGGCGGGCGGCCGAGCTGGGTCTGGTCCTGCGCGGCGGGCTGGCCGAGCTGGTCGGCAAGGGCGTGACCGGTTTCCGCGCGCGCGGGCTGTGGGCGGGCGTCGACGTCGACCCGGCCATCGGCACCGGCCGGGAGATCAGCGAGCGCCTGATGCGGGAGGGGATCCTGGTCAAGGACACTCACGGTTCCACGATCCGGCTGGCGCCCCCGCTGACCATCACCGCCGGGGAACTGCGCTCCGCGCTGGGCGTGCTGGAGAAGGTGCTGGGCGAGGGGAACTGAGCGGGGGCAGGGGGCCGGCCGACAGCACTGGGCCGGCCCCCTGCTTCTGGATGCGCACGAGTTGGGCCGGAGCTGCGCAATCCAACGAGGGCTGCTTTCCGTACTGATGACAGAAAGCAATTCCTCTTCGGTCCATACCTGTGACACCTGGACTCGTCATGAACTCCACCCATGCCGCAGAAGTCACCTGGACGGGAGTGGCCGTGTCCTGTGCCGTCGCCAACACGGTGCTGCACACGCTGCTCATCCCGGAGCACCTGGAGGAGATGTTCTACATCGGGCTGCTGTTCGCCGTGGGAAGCGCTGTCATGCTCGTCGTGGCGGTGGCACTCGTCGTCCGGAAGCGTCCCTTGGCCGCCTGGCTGACCGGGGTACTGGTCAGTCTCGGGATGATCGTCGGTTTCGCGCTGTCGCGTACCGTCGGCCTGCCGGGCGGCTATTACGAAGACACCTGGGACGCGCCCTACGGCCCCCTGTCCCTGCTCGTCGAGGGGCTGTTCGTCGTCGCGTTCCTCGCCTGGTTCTCGTACCGGACGGCACAGGTACCGGAACCACGACCGACTGCCCGCCTGAGTACCCGTCAGTAAACGTTGCAAGGGGTCACCATGGACAGGGCCGGACCCGGTTCCGCGTGAGTGCATGCGCACTTACGCTGAGTCGATCCGCCCGAGTGAGGAGCGACCCCTTGTTCTACTACCTGCTCAAGTACGTGCTGCTGGGCCCCTTGCTCAGGCTGGTCTTCCGTCCCCGGATCGAGGGCCTGGAGAACGTACCGGCAACGGGTCCCGCGATCGTCGCAGGAAACCATCTGTCCTTCTCCGACCACTTTCTGATGCCGGCGATGCTGAAGCGCCGGATCACCTTCCTCGCCAAGGCGGAGTACTTCACCGGGCCCGGCATCAAGGGCAGGCTCACCGCGTTCTTCTTCCGCAGCGCCGGGCAGATCCCGGTGGACCGCTCGGGCAAGGACGCGGGGCAGGCCGCGATCCGCGAGGGGCTCGGCGTGCTGGGCAAGGGCGAACTGCTGGGCATCTACCCCGAGGGGACCCGTTCGCACGACGGCCGGCTGTACAAGGGCAAGGTGGGTGTCGCGGTCATGGCGCTGAGAGCCCAGGTGCCGGTCGTGCCCTGCGCGATGATCGGCACCTTCGAGGCGCAGCCGCCCGGCAAGGTGATCCCGAGCATCCACCCGGTCGTCATCCGCTTCGGCAAACCGCTCGACTTCTCCCGTTACGCCGGCATGGAGCAGGAGAGGGCCATCCTGCGGGCCGTCACCGACGAGATCATGTACGCGATCCTCTCGCTGTCCGAGCAGGAGTACGTCGACCAGTACGCGGCCGTCGCCAAGGCGGAGCAGGCGGCCGAGAAGAAGCAGCGCAAGTTCCCCCGGACCCCGCTCAGTTGATCTCTGCCCTCGGCGGACGGGTCTTCCCCTACGCGGACGACGAAGGGGCGGCCGGGGAGTCCGGCCGCCCCTTGTCGCCGTACCGGTGTGGTTACGGCTTGGGTGTCGCGTGCGGCGCGCAGGTCACGTCGGAGGTGTCCAGCTTGCCGTCGATGAGGTAGGCGTCGACCCGGGTGTTGATGCACGGGTTGACCAGGCCGGTCACACCGTGGGAGCCCGCGTCCTTCTCGGTGATCAGGCGGGAGCCCTGGAAGCGCTTGTGCAGATCGACCGCGCCCTGGTACGGGGTGGCCGCGTCCCGTGTGGACTGCACGATCAGCACCGGCGGCAGGCCCCGGTGCGTCCTGACGTCCAGCGGGGTCAGCTGCTTGGCCGGCCAGGTGGCGCAGGGCAGGTTCATCCAGGCGTTGGCCCAGGTCATGAACGGGTAGTCCTGGTTGAGCCGGGTGTTGTCCCGGTCCCACTTGCGCCAGCTGGTGGGCCACTTGGCGTCGGCGCACTCGACGGCGGTGTAGACGGCGTTGCCGTTCTCCGCGCTGATGTTGCCGGCCGTGTTCGACAGGTCGGGGGCGGCGGCGTCGACGAGCGCCTTGGTGTCTCCGGCGAAGTACTTGCTGAAGACCGTCGCCACCGGCGCCCACGAGGAGTCGTAGTACGGGGCGTTCTGGAAGAAGGAGATCAGCTCGGCCGGGCCGACGACCCCGCCGATCGGGTTCTTCTTGGCCGTGGCGCGCAGTTCCAGCCACTTGGCCTGGACGGCGGCGCGGGTGGTGCCGAGGTGGTAGGCGGCGTCGTTGGCGGCGACCCAGTCCTGCCAGTCCTTCCAGCGGCCCTCGAAGGCGATGTCCTGGTTGAGGTTGGCCTGGTACCAGATGTTCTCGCGCGAGGGGTCGACCACGCTGTCGACGATCATCCGGCGCAGGTGGCCCGGGAAGAGGGTGCCGTAGACGGCGCCGAGGTAGGTGCCGTAGGAGACGCCGAGGTAGTTCAGCTTCTTCTCGCCGAGCGCTGCGCGGATGACGTCCAGGTCGCGCGCGGTGTTCGGGGTGGTCATGTGCGGCAGCATGGCGCCGCTGCGCTCGGCGCACCCCTCGGCGTACTCGCGGGCGAGCTCGCGCTGGGCGGTCTTGTCGGCCTCGGTGTCCGGCACCGGGTCGGCCTTGGGCGCCTTGACGAACTGCTGCGGGTCGACGCAGGAGATGGGCGCGGAGTGGCCCACACCGCGCGGGTCGAAGCCCACGAAGTCGTAGGCCTTCGCGACGTTCGCCCAGATGGCGTTCTTGGTGGTGATCCGGCGCGGGAAGCGCAGACCGGAGGCACCGGGACCGCCCGGGTTGTAGATGAGGGCGCCCTGGCGCTCCTGCGGGGTCCCCGTGTTGCCGATGCGGTCGACGGCGAGCTTGATCTGCTTGCCGTACGGCTTGGCGTAGTCGAGCGGCACGCTGACCCAGCCGCACTGGATGGGCTTCTCCAGCCCCCAGTCCGCGGGACAGTCCTGCCAGTCGATGCCGGCCTTGGCGGCACGGGCGGCGGCGATCTCGGCGCCCCGGGCCTCACGGCCCTGTCCGTGGCGGCTGTCGGCGCTGGCCGCCGGCGCCGACACCGCACCGGCGATCAGGGTCGCGGTGACGAGCGCTCCGGCGGAACCGAACGCCAGCAGGCGGCTTTTCGGTCTGTTGTCCCTCAAGTGGGCCCCTCCCCCTACACACATCTCTACAAGTGGTCAGGCGGGGATCCTCTCGGCTGTGAGCCGTCCGAGAACAGGGGGCGCAGATCTTCTTTACCAATCCGATAAACGGACGACCACGTCCCGCTGAGCGGGACGCCCTTCCCTAGCCCAGCAAAGTCAACGCCTGGTCCAGCAGTCGCCGCAGGCTCAGCGCGTCGGGGGACACGGCACTGACGAGTACGGCGGGCCCGGCGAGTGGCACCAGCGCTGCGCACTCCCCCAGCATCCGCGCGGCGGGCGGCTGCTCGGCGAACTCGGGCCGTATGACGACCAGTTGGCCTACCGACCTGTGTCCGGCGAGTACGGCGGGCCCGTCCCAGCCGCCGGGCGCCCCGGGCCCGCAGGACAGCTCCTGGTCCAGGACGGTCCGGCCCGCGACCCGCACCGTGAGCCGGCTGGTGAGCCGCCCGGGCTCCTCCCCGAACCGCCCGAGCACCTGCTCCTCGCGCAGCACGAGCCGTGCTCCGGCGCCGAGTTCGGCCCGGGTGGTGACGTACAGGTCGCTGCCGCCGGCCGCGATCAGCTGCTCGGGCAGCCAGTGCAGCTCGGCGTCGTCGGCCACGTCGAGCCGTACGTCGTAGCGGGCCCCGCCCTTGGCCTGGCCCGGCAGTGCGATGGTGGCGGCGGCCGACCCCACGTGCAGCCGGGCGCCCTCCTCCACCCGCGCCTCCAGGGAGAAGCGGTCGCCGCCGAGCGGACCGCTCATCGCGCCGACGACCATGACCCGTGCCTCGCCGCCGCTCGCCCGGGTGCGGCGCAGCGCGAGCGGGCCGTCGCCGTCCAGTACGGGCAGGGCCGTACCGCCGCGCCCGTCGGCGCGGGCGACGATCCGCGCGTGCGCCCGGACCCCGGTCACCGTCATGCGGTCCACGCGGCGAGCCGCTCCCGCACCCAGGCGGCCACGTCCGCGGCTCCTGTCTCACCGCGCAACGACTGGAAGACGACCGGGAGTTCGGCCCGCTGCGCCTTGGCGTCGGCGGCCATCCGGGCGAGGTCGGAGCCGACGTACGGCGCGAGGTCGGTCTTGTTGACCACGAGCAGGTCGGCGGTGGTGACGCCGGGCCCGCCCTTGCGCGGGATGTCGTCACCGCCCGCCACGTCGATCACGAAGATCTGCGCGTCCACGAGCCCCTTGGAGAAGGTCGCGGTGAGATTGTCGCCACCGGATTCCACGAGGATCAGGTCCAGCGGCCCGACCGCGTCCTCCAGGTCCTCCACGGCTTCGAGGTTGGCGGAGATGTCGTCGCGGATCGCGGTGTGCGGGCAGGCACCGGTCTCCACGGCCGTGATCCGCTCGGGCGGCAGCACGGCCTCCCGGAGCAGGAACTCGGCGTCCTCACGGGTGTAGATGTCGTTGGTGACGACGGCCAGCGACAGCTCGTCGCGCAGCGCCCGGCACAGCGCGGCGACGGTCGCGGTCTTCCCGGACCCGACGGGGCCGCCCAGCCCGATGCGCAGGGCACGGCGCGTTCCGTCGGGGCGATGCGCGTCCGCGCTGAGGGCGGAGGGGCCGTGGTGGGTGTGGTCTAGGTGCATCTACGGTTCCTGTCTGAGAGGCCTCGTACTTTCGGCCCGTCCGGCGTTCGAGGACGAGGCCGTTCAGGCCGATGGGGGTCTGGGGGCGCAGCCCCCGGTCAGGAAGCGAACAGTCGGACCGGCCAGGCGGCATGCCACTCCGCACCGACCTCCAGCAAGGGCCCTGAAGCGGCCGGCAGCGCGTCGACGCCCTCGTCAACGACCCGCCCCGCCGCCTCGACGGCAGCATCCGCGACACGATCCAGCTCCGGCGCCAGCCGGGCCAGGGCACCCGTCGCGTCGAACGGATCGAGGCTCAGCAGCCGCACGGTAGCGGTCGCCGGTCCGCTCACGCTCTCGTACGCCGCGCAGTACGCGGCATCCACGGGGCTCAGACCTGCCGCTCTGGCCGCAACCCCGAGCACGACCGGCTGGTGCACCCCCTTGGGGAACTCCCCTGCCAGGGCGTCGAGTTCGGCCGACGGCCAGCTCGCCCGAGCGGCCCGCATCAGCTGCCGGCCGAGCCTGCGCGCGGCGGCCCGCAGGGCGGGCGAGGGCGTGCGGGCGTCCGCCGCCGCGTCCAGCTCCCGGGGTTCGACGCCCAGGACGGCGGCAGCGGCCAGCGCCCCCGCGACCAGCCCGGCGGTGTGCAGCCGCCCCCGGCAGAAGTCCTCCAGGCTCGCGGCGGAGGTGATCCGTCCCGCCTTGACGGCGGCCTCCGCCCCGCCGGAGTGCGCATGTCCTCCGGCGGGGAAGCGGCCGTCGGCCAGGACGAGCAGTGCTGCCCTGCTCATCAGAAGAGGAAGTAGCGCTGGGCCATGGGCAGTTCGGCCGCCGGTGTCGCCTCGACCAGCTCGCCGTCGATGTGCACGGCGAAGCTGTCGGGGTCGACCCGTACCCGGGGACGCGCGTCGTTCTCCCGCATGTCCGCCTTGGTCACCCCGCGCGTGGAGTCGATGGCGAGGAAGCGCTTGCCCAGGTGCAGCCGCTCCGGCAGCCCGTCCTCGATGGCCGCCGGGGCGACGAAGTTGAACGAGTTGGCGGCCGGCGCCCGTCCGATCGCCCCGTACATCGGCCGGGGCAGGACGGGCTGCGGCGTCGGGATGGAGGCGTTGGCGTCGCCCATCTGCGCGTAGGCGATCTGGCCGCCCTTGACGACGAGGTGCGGTTTGACCCCGAAGAACGCGGGCTCCCAGAGCACCAGGTCGGCGAGCTTTCCGGTCTCGACGGAGCCGATCTCGCGGGCGAGTCCCTGGGCGAGCGCCGGGTTGATCGTGTACTTGGCGACGTAGCGCCGTACCCGCCGGTTGTCCGCCCGCCCGTCGCCGGGCAGCGCGCCCCGCCGCCGCTTCATCACGTGCGCGGTCTGCCAGGTGCGCAGGACGACCTCGCCGACCCGGCCCATGGCCTGGGAGTCGGAGGAGATGATCGAGATCGCGCCGAGGTCGTGGAGGACGTCCTCCGCGCCGATGGTGGACGGCCGGATCCGGGACTCGGCGAACGCCAGGTCCTCCGGCACGGCCGGGTTCAGGTGGTGGCACACCATCAGCATGTCGAGGTGTTCCTCGGCGGTGTTGACGGTGTAGGGCCGGGTGGGGTTGGTCGAGCTGGGCAGTACGTGCGGCTCGGAGACCACGGTCATGATGTCCGGCGCGTGCCCGCCGCCGGCGCCCTCGGTGTGGTACGCGTGGATGCCCCGGCCGGCGATCGCGGCGAGGGTGTCGCCGACGAATCCGGCCTCGTTGAGGGTGTCGGTGTGGATGGCGACCTGGATGCCGGTGCGCTCGGCGACGGTCAGGGACGCGTCGATGACGGCCGGGGTGGAGCCCCAGTCCTCGTGGAGCTTGAGGCCCAGGGCGCCGCCGCGGATCTGGGAGAGCATCGCCTCGTGCGAGACGGTGTTGCCCTTGCCGAGGAAGCCGATGTTGAGCGGGTACTGCTCCATCGCCTCGAACATCCGGGCCAGGTGCCAGGGGCCGGGCGTCACGGTGGTCGCCTTGGAGCCCTCGGCCGGTCCGGTGCCGCCGCCGACCAGAGTGGTGATGCCGGAGGCGAGCGCCTCGTCGGCGATCTGCGGGCAGATGAAGTGGACGTGCGCGTCGATGGCGCCTGCGGTCAGGATGCGGCCGTTGCCCGCGATCACCTCGGTCTCCGGACCGATGACCAGATCCGGATGCACGCCGTCCATCGTGTCCGGGTTGCCCGCCTTGCCGATGCCGGTGATCCGCCCGTCGCGGATGCCGAGGTCGGCCTTGACGATCCCCCAGTGGTCGACGATGACGACCCCGGTGATGACCGTGTCGGGGGTGCCTTCCGCGCGCGTGGCACGCGACTGGCCCATGGATTCGCGGATGACCTTGCCACCGCCGAAGACCGCCTCGTCACCGGCGCGGCCGGGGCCGCCGCAGCGGTCCTCCTCGATCTCGATCAGCAGGTCGGTGTCGGCGAGCCGGATGCGGTCGCCGGTGGTGGGGCCGAACAGGTCGGCGTAGGCGGCGCGGGAGATCTCAGGCATCGAGGGCACCTCCGGTCTCGCCGCGCAGTCCGGGCACGATCCGGGCGCCGGCGAGGGGCACGAGTTCGACGGCGACGGGGATGCCGGGCTCGAAGCGCACGGCGGTGCCTGCGGCGACGTTCAGCCGCTTGCCGCGCGCGGCGGCGCGGTCGAACTCCAGGCCGGGGTTGGCCTCGGCGAAGTGGTAGTGGGAGCCGACCTGGACGGGCCGGTCGGCGGCGTTGAGGACGGTCAGCGTGGTGACCTCACGGCCCTCGTTGTAGACCACCGGGCCGTCCGCGAAAAGAACCTCTCCGGGAATCATCGCCGCCCCCTCAGATGATCGGTTCGTGGACGGTGACGAGCTTGGTGCCGTCCGGGAACGTGGCCTCGACCTGTACGTCGTGGATCATCTCCGGGACCCCGTCCATGACGTCGTCCCTGGTGAGGAGCTTGCGGCCGGAGGACATCAGCTCGGCGACGGTACGGCCGTCACGCGCGCCCTCCAGGAGGTGCGACGTGATGAGGGCGACCGCTTCCGGGTGGTTGAGCCTGAGGCCACGGGCCCTGCGCTTCTCGGCCACGTCGGCCGCCACATGGATCAGCAGCCTCTCTTGCTCGTGCGGGGTCAGTTGCACGTCCCACCTCACAGTCCTTGCTCCGGACCGTGCGGGGTCCGATTGCCGCAGCCACCGCGACGGCGGAAAAACCCCTGGTGGCGTCGATCGGCAGGCTAGTTCGCCGGAGTTTCAGCGACGTTAACCGGACCTTGATCGCTACGACACGCCAGGACCCCGGTGTTCCGCCGCGATCCCGAAGCGCTGCCGTTCGTGCGCGGCGGGCGTCACCTCGCGCACCCCGGACACCGAACTGATCACCTGCTCCTCGGCCGGCTCGTCGAGGGCGTCGAGCCGCTCCAGGTCGGCGGCCGAGACCAACGCGACGAGCGGCTTGCCGTGCCGCGTCACGACGACACGCTCACCGCCGTACACCACCCGGTTGATCAGGTCGGCGAGCTCAGCCCTGGCTTGCGTCACCGGAATCTCGTAGGCCATGTGCCCATCATAACGTGACGTACGTCCTGTACATTTTTTACAGAAGCGGGGCCACGGGTGCCCCGCCTTGAGGAGGGGTATGCCCATGACCCGACCGACCGCCCGTCACGTCCTGCCCGAGTTCACCGAGCGCACGGGCACGGGCCACCGCACGCTGGATCCCTACTCGAAGCTGTTCGAGAGCCGGGTCGTCTTCCTCGGGACGCCCCTCGACGACACGGCCGCGACCGACGTGATCACGCAGTTCATGCAGCTCGAACACACGGCACCGGACCGGGACATCACGCTGTACCTCAACTGCCCCGGCGGCTCGTTCACCGCCATGACCGCGGTCTACGACACGATGCGGTACGTCAGTTGCGACGTGGAGACCTACTGCCTGGGCCAGGCCGCCTCCGCCGCCGCGGTGCTGCTCGCGGCCGGGACGCCGGGCAAGCGGTTCACACTGCCGGGCGCCCGCGTGGTGCTCGAACAGCCCGCGCTGCGCGAGCCGGCCCAGGGCCAGCCGAGCGACCTAGACATCCAGGCCCGGGAACTGGACCGGACGCGCAGCCTGTTGGAGGAGATGCTGGTCCGGCACACCGGGCGCACCGCGGTCCAGGTCCACCAGGACCTGGAGCGGGACCTGGTGCTGGATGCGCCGGGCGCACTGGCCTACGGCCTGGTGGACGGCATCGTCCCGAGCCGCAGGGCGGCACCCGGCACCCGGCACGCGGGGTGAGCCGCCGATGCTGCCACCGGAGCTTCCGCCGCTGCCCGCACTGACGCGTGCCGAGGGCGAGCTGATCGACCGTTACCTGGAGGCGGTCGACCTGCTGGGCCGAATCAACCCGGCGCAGTCGAGGGACACTTATCATGGGCTGCGCGCGGCGCAGGCCCTGGTGCGCAAGGCGGCCGAACTACGCGACGCGCTGACCCTGATGCACCAGCGGGGCGAGACGGAGCTGCACGGGGACACGCTGGCACGCGCCTTGCGGGTGCTGGACGGTGAGCGCCGTACTGCGCGCGTCGCGCTCCCGCCCGACTGAGTCTGCTGACCCGGACGTGCGTCCGGCCCGACGGGTTCCCCGTGTAGACGGACCGCCCGGGCCGGACTTCGAACGACCCGAACGGTCTACCGCCGACCGGGGTATCTCCCGGCCCCTTTCCGGGCCTCCCGACTTGCGCAGAACTCGGGTTTGAGGCTCAGGCGGACGTACTCCGCCCCAGGTCCGTGGCTACGCGCGGCACCTGACGGGGACTCGAACGCACCAGTGTCCACCCGAACGGGCGAGTGGTGAGTAACGCCACAAACCCCCGATTCCGTTGGGATTTTCGGACCGCTGTGAGTGAAGATCCCTGACTGACGACAAGCCCCCGCCACCGCGGCGGGGCGATCCGGGCGGACGCCGAGTCCTGCCGCCGCCCGGATGACCGGTCGACAGGAGTGGATCGGCAGGAGTGGAGGACCCAAGCAAGTCGGGTCGCCGGAACGGACGTTCGTCGCAGACGGGCGGTCGTGCCGAGCAGCCCTTGGGGTGAAGCCGCGGCAACGCGGCCGGGCAACTTCGCCAGCCCGAATCCGACAGGTCATCCTTCACAGGCGGCTGACGAAGGGTTGCGCATGACTGCGCTCAATCGTGTCCCGTCGCTGATGGCCCGGGCCGGCACGGCCTCGGCTCTCACCCTCGCCGCCGTGGGCGGCTCTATCACGGTCCCGGGCCTCGCCACCGACGCCTCGGCCGCCACCATAGCGACCAAAGCACTCCAGATCGCGGCCTCCAAGAAGGGCTCCCCCTACCAGTACGGGGCCACCGGGCCCCGCCGGTTCGACTGCTCGGGACTGACGCTCTACTCGTTCAAGAAGGCCGGCAAGAAGCTGCCGCGCACAGCCGCCCAGCAGTACAACAAGACGCACCACATCTCGGCCCGGAGCCGCAAGGCCGGCGATCTGGTGTTCTTCCACTCGGGTTCGAGCGTCTACCACGTCGGCATCTACGCCGGGAAGGGCAAGATCTGGCACGCTCCGAGGACCGGGTCCGTGGTGCGGCTGGAGAAGATCTGGACCAACAGCGTCTGGTACGGCCGGGTCAGCTGACCCTGGCTCAGCCGAGGAGCGGCTCCAGCAGCAGGGCCGCTCCCAGCGCCGTCAGCGCCGCCCCGGTGCCCGCCTGCAGCATGCGGGCGGCCCGGGGCCGGCGCAGCCAGTTGCCGAGCCGGTCCACCAGAAGGGCCACCGCCTGGAACCAGCCCAGCGCGAGCGCGCAGACGATCAGCGCGAGCAGCAGCGTCCTGGGCAGGGCGGAGCCGCCGGACGGCACGAACTGGGGCAGCAGGCTGAGGAAGGTCAGCGAGGCCTTCGGGTTGAGGACGTTGGTGACGAAGCCCTGCCGCAGCGGGTGCGCGGCCGAGGGCCCGGGCTCGGCGGGACCGGTGGCGGGCCGCCGTAGCGACCACAGGGTCCGCAGGCCGAGTTGCAGCACGTAGGCCCCGCCCAGCAACTGGAGTGCGCGGAAGAGCGCGGGTACGGCGACGAGAACCGCCGCGACCCCGGCCACGGCGAGCGTGGTGTGCACCAGGAGACCGCCGGCGATACCGAGCCCGCAGACCGCACCCGCCCGGCGGGAGACCAGAGCGTTGCGGACGACCACGGCGAAGTCGGCGCCCGGCATGGCGACCAGACCGGCGGCGATCCCGGTGAAGGCGATGAGCTGTCCGTCCATGGGGCCAGAGTGCCCGGCCGGAGCCTTCAGCAGGTATTTCGAATCTCCTAGGCCAGCCTTAAGCAGTGCTTTAGGCTTGCTCTATGTACGACCCGACCCGGCTTGCCGCGCTGGTCGCCGTCGCGGAGGCGGGCTCCATCACCCGGGCCGCCGACCGGCTCGGCTACACGCCGCCCGCCCTCTCCCAGCAGCTGACCAAGCTGGAGCGGGAGGCGGGCACGGCGTTGCTGGTGCGCCACCACCGCGGGGCCCGGCTGACCGAGGCGGGCGAGATGCTGGTGGCGCGGGCCCGGCGGGTGCTGGACGAACTGGAGCGGGCCCGGCACGAGCTGGCCCGGCTGACCGGCCTGTCGGGCGGGGCGCTGCGGCTCGGCACCTTCCCGACCGCGGGCGTGCATCTGCTGCCGCCGGCGCTGAGCGCGTTCCGCCGGGCGCACCCGGATGTCCTGCTGTCGGTCGCCGACTACGACCCTCCGTCCGGGGTGACGGCGGTGGCGGCCGGCGAGGTGGACCTGGCGCTGACCCACACCTACCACCCGGCCGAGCCCGTCCCCGTGCCCTCCTCGGTCGGTCTGGAGCCGGTCCTGGAGGAGGAGCTGGTGCTGGTGACGGCCCCGGGCCACGCCCTGAGCAGCGCCTCGTCCCGGCTGCCCCTGGACCACCTGGCCGGGCAGCCGCTGATCAGCATGGCGCCGCACCATCCGGCCCGGCGCGAGGTGGAGGCGCTGCTCGCCGAGGCGGGCGCAAGTCCGGCGCTGCTGGTGCCCACTCCCGGGTACGCGGTCGTGTGCGCGCTGGTGAGCGCCGGGCTCGGGGTGGCCGTCGTACCGGAGATGGTGGCGCGGACCGCGGTCACTCCGGTCGGGGTACGTCCGCTGGAGGGGGGACGGCTGCGCCGCACGATCTCGGTCGCCCACCGGGCCGAGGAGGTCGCTCCGGCGGCGGAGGCGTTCCGTGCCCTGCTGCGGGGGGCGTTCGGCCGTGCGGGGCGCGCAGCGGCGCCGTGAGCCCGCCTGCTGCCCGGAGCCACCCGATCCGGGGAGAGGGTCAACACCGCCCCCCAACCCCCACCCGAACGACTACGCACCGCCCGGGGGGCTACGGCTCCGGCTGTCCCGCCGTGACCGGCTCGGCCGGGATGGACCACGGGAGTTCGATGGAGACGGTCTTGCCGCCCTCGCGGGTGGGGCGGACGCGGAGTTTGCCGCCGCACTCGGCGGTGAGCCAGCGGATGATGACCATGCCGCGCCCGTTGTCCTGCTGGACGGCGGCGGGCAGTCTCTTCGGAAAGCGCGGATGACTGTCCGTCACACCGATGCGCAGGTGTTCGTCGCGGTCCAGGGCGATGTCGACGGTGAAGGTGGGTGACTGGCCGAAGGTGTGCTGTACGGCGTTGGTGGCGAGTTCGGAGACGATCAGCCGCACGGTGTCGGCCACGTCGGTGTCCGACGGCAGGCCCCACTCCGCGAGGGTGCCCACCACGTAGGAACGGGCCGCGGAGACCGAGGCGGGATCGCTCGGCAGAGTGACGGATGCTTCCAGATGGTCTGCCATGGCGACGTCGTCCCTTTCCCACGGGACCGCAGTCCGACAAAGAGCGGATGGTTCGAGTACGGTCCCGGACTGGTGCGTTCGCCGCCAGACTGCCATCACCCGGCCGGTCAGGGGAGCGATCCACCGGGATATGCATATATCTGTCGCTCAAAGCGGTGAACTCTGCGACGGGAGACCGTATTTGGGCGGCCCGTAAGGAGTAAGGAGTACCCCATGCAGAACGGTCCCGCGGTGCGGCGCCGCAAACTGGGTGCCGAGCTGCGCACGTTGCGCACGGGTACGGGACTCACCAGCGGCGAGGCGGCCCGCCTGGTGGGCTGGCACCAGTCGAAGGTGAGCCGCATCGAGACCGGCGCGAGCGGCGTGAAACCGGCCGATGTGCGGTTACTCCTGGACGCCTACGGGGTGCGGGACGGGCAACTGCGCGAGTTGCTGCTGATGTTGGCGGGGTCCGAGGAGGCGGGCGGGCGCAACCGGTGGTGGCACGCCTACCGGGGGATCCTGCCGCCCACCTACCGCGATTTCATCAGCCTGGAGTCGCAGGCGAGCGGGATGCGCACCCTGGAGACCACGGTGGTCCCGGGCCTGCTCCAGACGCCGGAGTACGCCCGCGCGGTGACCCGGGCGGCCGTGGAGGGCGTGGACGAGGAGCGGCTGGACGCGCTGGTGGAGGTGCGGCTGGCCAGGCAGGACGTGCTGCGCTCGGATCCGCCGCTGGCGCTGAGCGCGGTGCTGGACGAGGCGGTGCTCAGGCGCGAGGTCGGCGGGCCGGAGGTGATGGCGCAGCAGCTGGAGCGGCTGGTCGAGGCCGCCTGCCTGCCCCAAGTACGGCTCCAGGTGCTGCCGTTCGCCGCGGGAGCACATGTCGGCCTCACCGGACCTTTCGTTATCTTCTCATTTCCGAGCACTTCCGATCTGGACGTGGTTGTTCTCGACCAGTTGACGAGTAGCCTCTATCTGGAACGGAAAGAAGACCTCATGGCCTACTCGGAGGCCTTCAACACCCTTCAGATCCACGCCCTTTCACCCGAGGACTCGTTGGATTACATCGCCGGGATAGGTGACGGCGCGTAAGGAGGCACCATGACCGCACTGCCTCGGAACGTCCCTGCCAGTACCGATCTGCACGACGTGCGGTGGCTGCGCAGCAGCTACAGCACCGGAGCCAACAACTGCGTGGAGGCGGCCCGGCCGCGCTCCGGCCCGTGGGCCGGAGCGCTCGCCGTGCGCGACTCCAAGGATCCGGCCGGACCCGCGCTGCTCTTCTCCCCCGGGAGCTGGGCGGGGTTCGTGACCGCGCTCCGGTGATCCTCTTCCCACCCCACGACCGCCGCCTACTGATCAGATCCGATCACTGATCGGATCGCCTTCGTGCGATGCACGGCCGTGTCACGCCGACTCATGGTCGCGTCTCGCCGATCACCCGTACAGCGCGTTCGATCTCGGCCCCGGACAGGTCTGCTCGGGCGGTCAGCCTCAGCCGTGAGATGCCGTCGGGCACGGAAGGAGGACGGAAGCAGCCCACGGCCAGGCCTGCCGTACGGCAGTCCGCCGCCCAGCGCACGGCCTGCTCCGGGGACGGAGCCCGCACGGAGACCACCGCGGCGTCCGGACGCACCGCCTCCAGACCCGCGGCGGTCAGGCGTGCGTGCAGCTCGGCGGCGACCGCGCGGGCCCGTGCCGCCCGCGCCGGCTCGCGGCGCAGCAGCCGCAGCGCCGCCAGCGCCGCGCCCACGGCCGCGGGCGCAAGGCCCGTGTCGAAGATGAACGTCCGGGCCGCGTTGACCAGATGGCCGATCACCCGCGCCGGACCGAGCACCACCCCGCCCTGGCTGCCCAGCGACTTGGAGAGCGTGGCCGTGACGACCACGTCGTCGGCGCCTGCGAGACCGGCCGCCTGCGGGGCGCCCCGGCCGCCGTCGCCCAGCACGCCGAGCCCGTGGGCGTCGTCCACGACCAGCCCCGCCCCGTGCTCCCGGCACGCCTCGGCCAGTGCGGCCAGCGGTGCCGCGTCGCCGTCGACGGAGAAGACCGTGTCGGAGACGACGATCGCCGCTCCCGCGTGCGTGCCGAGCGCCTTGCCCACCGCCTCCGGATCGGCGTGTGCGACCACCTGCTTGGTGCCCCGGGCGAGCCGGCAGCCGTCGATGAGCGAGGCGTGGTTGCCCGCGTCGGAGACGATCAGGGAGCCGTGCGGGCCGAGCGCGGTGACCGCCGCCAGGTTCGCGGCATACCCGGAGGAAAACACCAGGGCCGCCTCGAAGCCGCAGAAGTCCGCCAGTTCCCGCTCCAGCTCGGTGTGCAGCTCGGTGGTGCCGGTGACCAGCCGGGAGCCGGTGGCACCACCGCCCCAGACACGCGCGGCACCGGCCGCCCCCTCGGTGATCTCGGGGTGGTGGGCCAGGCCCAGGTAGTCGTTGCTCGCCAGGTCCAGCAGCGGCGAGTCGGCGGGGCGCGGGCGCAGGGTCCGTACGAGTCCGGCGCGGCTGCGCGCCTCGGCCTGCTCGTCGATCCAGCCGAACGCCATGGGTCCTCCGGGGCTTTTGTAGGTAGCGGACAGACCCTAGCGGCACGGCCGACCGCCCAGGGTGTGGCAATACCCACACGGTGATCCGCCTTCCTTGTGCAAACTCTCCTTGGCCCGGAGCGGTCCCGTAGGACAGGATCGGGCCTCATGGACCTGCTGAACACGCTGGTGGACAAGGGGCTGCGGCGCGAGCTGCCGACCCGTGAGGAAGCACTCGCCGTGCTCGCCACCTCCGACGACGACCTGCTCGATGTGGTGGCCGCGGCCGGCAAGGTGCGCCGGCACTGGTTCGGCCGGCGCGTGAAACTCAACTACCTGGTCAACCTCAAGTCCGGCCTGTGCCCGGAGGACTGCTCCTACTGCTCCCAGCGGCTCGGCTCCAAGGCCGAGATCCTGAAGTACACCTGGCTCAAGCCCGACCAGGCCTCCCAGGCGGCGGCAGCGGGCCTGGCCGGAGGGGCCAAGCGGGTCTGTCTGGTGGCCAGCGGGCGCGGCCCGACGGACCGGGACGTGGACCGGGTCTCCGAGACCATCAAGACGATCAAGGACCAGAACGAGGGCGTCGAGGTGTGCGCCTGCCTCGGTCTGCTCTCCGACGGCCAGGCCGAGCGGCTGCGCGAGGCGGGCGCGGACGCCTACAACCACAACCTGAACACCTCCGAGGCCACCTACGGGGACATCACCACCACCCACACGTACGCCGACCGGGTGGACACGGTGCAGAAGGCGCACGCGGCCGGCCTGTCCGCCTGCTCGGGTCTGATCGCGGGCATGGGCGAGAGCGACGAGGACCTGGTGGACGTCGTCTTCTCGCTGCGCGACCTCGACCCGGACTCCGTTCCGGTGAACTTCCTGATCCCGATGGAGGGCACCCCGCTCTCCACGGAGTGGAACCTCACCCCGCAGCGGTGCCTGCGCATCCTCGCGATGGTCCGCTTCGTCTGCCCGGACGCCGAGGTGCGCATCGCGGGCGGCCGCGAGGTCCATCTGCGCACGATGCAGCCCCTCGCCCTGCACCTGGCCAACTCGATCTTCCTCGGCGACTACCTGACCAGCGAGGGCCAGGCGGGCAAGACCGACCTGGAGATGATCGCGGACGCCGGGTTCGAGGTGGAGGGCTCCGACCAGGTGACGCTGCCGCAGCACCGGGCGGCGGCTGTCGAGGGCGGATGCGGGTCGCACGAGAGCGCCGGATGCGGATCCGTCTGCGGCTCGCACGAGGGTGCGGACGTGTGCGGCACGGCCGCGGTGCCCGCCGTGAGCGAGCCGCGCACCGACCTCGTCGCCGTCCGCCGCCGGGGCGCCGGAACGGACCTCGCGCCCAATGCCTGACCTGCCCGGCCCGAGCGTGCCCGAGCTGCTGGAGCTGGACCGTCGGCATGTGTGGCATCCGTACGGCCCGATGCCCGGGCGGGTCGAACCGCTCGTCGTGGAGTCGGCGAGCGGGGTCCGGCTGCGGCTGGCCGACGGCTCGGGCGAACTCGTCGACGGCATGTCGTCGTGGTGGTCGGCGATCCACGGCTACAACCACCCGGTCCTGAACGAGGCGGCGCACGCGCAGTTGGGGCGGATGAGCCATGTGATGTTCGGCGGGCTCACACACGAGCCCGCCGTGCGGCTCGCGAAGCTCCTTGTCGACATGTCGCCGGACGGTCTGGAGCATGTGTTCCTGGCCGACTCCGGGTCGGTGTCGGTCGAGGTCGCGGTGAAGATGTGCCTGCAGTACTGGCGCTCGCTCGGCCGCCCCGGCAAGCAGCGGCTGCTGACGTGGCGGGGCGGCTATCACGGCGACACCTGGCAGCCGATGTCGGTGTGCGATCCCGAGGGCGGGATGCACGAGTTGTGGACCGGCGTGCTCCAGCGCCAGGTGTTCGTGGGCCCGCCTCCGGCCGAGTACGAGGAGTCGTACGCGCAGGAGCTGCGCTCGGCGATCGAGCGGCACGCCGACGAGCTGGCCGCGGTGATCGTGGAGCCGGTGGTGCAGGGCGCGGGCGGGATGCGGTTCCACTCCCCCGCGTATCTGCGGGTGCTGCGCGAGGCCTGCGACGCGCACGACGTGCTGCTGGTGTTCGACGAGATCGCCACCGGCTTCGGGCGCACCGGCGCGCTGTTCGCGGCCGAGCACGCGGCCGTGACACCGGACGTGATGTGCCTGGGCAAGGCACTGACCGGCGGCTATCTGACGATGGCGGCCACGCTGTGCACCGCGCGGGTGGCGGACGGCATCTCACGGGGCGAGGTGCCGGTGCTCGCCCATGGGCCGACGTTCATGGGCAATCCGCTGGCGGCCGCCGTCGCCTGCGCCTCCATCGAGCTGCTGCTCGGGCAGGACTGGCTCGCGGAGGTCAGGCGGATCGAGGCGGGCCTGCGCGAGGGGCTCGCTCCGGCCGCGGACCTGCCCGGTGTCAAGGACGTCCGCGTCCTCGGCGCCATCGGGGTCGTCCAGCTCGACCACGAGGTGGACATGGCCGCGGCCACCCGGGCCGCCGTGCGGGAGGGCGTGTGGCTGCGCCCGTTCCGCGACCTGGTCTACACGATGCCGCCGTACGTCACCGACGACGCGGACGTGGCACGGATCGCGCGCGCGGTGTGCGCCGCGGCGCGGGAGGGTTGAGATGCCGGTACTGGTGATCACGGGGACGGGCACGGAGGTCGGCAAGACGGTCACCACCGCCGCCGTTGCCGCCGCGGCGCTCGCGGCCGGGCGTTCGGTGGCCGTGCTGAAGGCCGCGCAGACGGGGGTACGAGCGGACGAGCGCGGGGACGCGGACGAGGTCGCGCGCCTCGCGGGTCCGGTCACGGCCGCCGAACTGGCCCGCTACCCCGATCCGTTGGCGCCCGGTACGGCGGCCCGGCGGGCGGGCATGGCTCCGGTGCATCCGCACGAGGTGGCCGAGGCCGCGGCCAAGCTGGCGACGGAGCACGATCTGGTGCTGGTCGAGGGGGCGGGCGGGCTGCTCGTACGGTTCGACGCGGCGGGCGGGACACTGGCGGACGCGGCGCGGCTGCTGAACGCGCCGGTGCTGGTCGTCGCCTCGGCCGGGCTGGGCACGCTCAACACCACGGAGCTGACGGCTCGTGAACTGGGCGCGCGCGGGCTGGAGTTGGCCGGTGTGGTGATCGGCAGCTGGCCAGGTGCCCCGGACCTCGCGTCCCGTTGCAACGTCGCCGACCTGCAGGAGGTCGCCGGCGCCCCGTTGCTCGGCGCGCTGCCCGCCGGGGCGGGTGCGCTCCCGCCCACCGACTTCCGCGCGGCGGCACCGGCGTGGCTGGCGCCCCGCCTGGAGGGCACGTGGGACGCGGAGGCGTTCCGGATCCGGGAAGCGCCCTAGGGTGTGTCGAGCAGCCGTACCAGTTCGATCCGTGAGCGGATGCCCAGGCGGGCGAAGACCCCGCGCAGGTGGTGGTCGATGGTGCGGGGACTGAGCGCGAGCCGGTCGGCGATCTCGCGGTTGGTGGCGCCCTCGGCGGCCATGCGGGCGACCATCAGCTGCTGAGCCGTGAGCAGGGCGGCCGGGTCCCTCGCGGCCGGCGCGGACAACGGGGTGCCGAGGGCCCGCAGTTCGGCTCGGGCCTGGGCCGCGCAGTGCGGGGCGCCGAAGGACTCGAAGGCCTCCAGGGCACTGTGCAGCCGGTCGCGCGCCTCGGGGCGGCGGCGCAGCCTGCGCAGGGCACTCGCGAACAGCAGTTCCGTGCGGGCGCGTTCGAGGTCACGGGTGCCCCGGGCGTGCAGGTCGAGGGCGGTCCGGTAGTGCTCGACGGCCTCGGCGCCGGGTGCGAGCAGGGCCCGGCAGCGGGCGCTGAGCGCCAGGTCGTCGGGGCTGTCCACGGCGCTCGCCCAGCGCTCGTAGTCGGCGTGGGCCGCGCGGGCCACCCGGGTGTCGCCGGTGCGCACGGCGGCCTCGACATAGTGCGGGGTGGCCAGGTGCCGGATGGCGCGGTGGCCGTGTCCGGGGCCGAATCCGGCGAGGGCGCGCAGCCGGGCCGCCGCGGCGGGGAAGCGGCCCAGGGCGAGGTCGAGGAACGCCGACGCCCACTGCGCGAGGGCGGCGGGCAGACCGAGACCGCGGGCGAGAGCCTGAGCACGGGCCGCCGCCGCATGCTCGCGGCAGGCTTCCTCGTCGCCGGTGACGGCGGCGAACATGGCGAGGGCGGCCCGCAGATGACAGGCACCGTTGTCCTGCCCGGTGGCATACGCCTGGCGCAGCGCTTCCTGGGCAGCGGCCTCGGCGGCACTGGTGCGCCCGGTCCAGAAGTCGGCGTAGACACGGAACTCCAGGGCCTGGGCCTCGGTGACCGGGGTGCTGTCGGCCCGGGCCCGGGCGGCGGCGCGCAGGGTGGCGGTGGCGGCACGGGTGTGGTCACCGAGCATCAGGGCGGCCATGCCGGCGTGGATCAGGAGGGTGGGGGTGCTGCCGGGAACACGGAGGGGCGGGTCGGCGCCGGGACAGGTCGGGGCGGCCGCTGCCCGAAGCAGGTCGCGGGCTTGCTCGTAGTCGCCCTCGACCGCTGCCGCGAGGCCGGGCAGGATGCCGGGGGGCGGGATGCCTCGGCGGCGGGCGAGCGCACAGGCTTCGCGGCAGCCTCTCAAGTCCCCGGTGTAGACCGCTGCTTCGGCCGCCAGGGCCAGTAACTCGGTGGCCTCGGATGCGCGTTGCTGTCGGGCTGCGGCGGTGAGCAGGGCGCCGAAGGCCTCCGTCGCGTTGCCCGCCCGCAGGGCGAGGATGCCGTCGAGTGCCGGGGTGTCGGTGCGGGCGGCGAGGCGGTGGGCGCGGTCGGGCTGCCCGCACCGCCAGGCGTCGGCGGCCGCGCGCGCCAGGAGCCGGGCCTCGGCGCGCGGGTCGGGACAGAGCGCGGCGGCGCGTTCGGCGAGGGCGGCGGCCAGGGTGGGCTGCCCGGCCGCGCGGGCGCGGTCCGCGGCAATGCCCAGTTCGGCCGCGAGCCGCCCGCTGGGGCCGAGGGCGCCCGCCGCCCGGTGCCAGGAGCGGCCGGCTCTCTCGCCGGGGCCGCCGAGCACCCGGGCGAGCAGCCGGTGGGCCTCGCGTCGGCCGGCCGGGGAGGCGGCCTCGTAGGCGGCGATCCTCGTCCAGTCGTCCCGGAAGACGACCCCTGCGGCCGTGGCGTGGGCGACACCGGACGCCTCGGCGTCCTCCAGCGGGCGGGGGTCCAGCCGGGCCGCCGCCACCGCGCGCAGGTAGGCGTGGGTGACGGCCGGGTGCTGGTCCGCGGCGGCGAGGAGCAGCAGCTGCCGGGTGTCGTCCGGCAGCGTGCGGATCTCCCGGCGCAGGGCGCGCAGCAACTCCGGGGCCAGGGCGCCCGGTTCCGTGGGCAGCGGGTCCAGGCCCGTGCGCTGGCGTGCGGTCAGGCGCGCTGCGGCTTCGGCGGCGGCGCGCGGATCTCCGTGCACGAGCCGCAGCAGTCGGGCGCGGACGGCTGGTGAGGGTGCCGGAGCGGTGTCGGGGGGCTGCGGTGGCGAAGTGCGGTGCCGAGGCGGGGGGTTGACCGGAGTCACCACACCCTTGACGTTACTGGCGGGTTAGTTGACTCGTAAAGACTGGCGACTTCACCGATGCGGCGCGCGCAGACCCGTCCCGACACTCCTGGCATCCCCCCGTTTCAGGAGGCATCATGCAGCGCC
The DNA here is from genome assembly GCF_001513965.1 of Streptomyces cellostaticus. Classification (GTDB taxonomy): domain Bacteria; phylum Actinomycetota; class Actinomycetes; order Streptomycetales; family Streptomycetaceae; genus Streptomyces; species Streptomyces cellostaticus. Next base: position 61,403 of record NZ_KQ948050.1, read on the forward strand.
GCAAGCGTCGCATCGCCACGGCTGTGTCGGCGATGACCGCATCGCTCCTTCTGTCACTCCCCCTCACCGCGGCCCCCGCGCAGGCGGCGAGCCACGACCCCGTCGTGTTCGTGCACGGCTTCAACGGCTCGGCGAGCAGCTGGAACGACTGGGTCGCCGACTTCGAGGCCGACGGCTACAGCTCCTCGCAGCTGTTCGCCTGGTCGTACGACTGGAAGCAGTCGAACGCCACCACCGCGCAGCAGCTGGCCGCCGAGGTCAAGAGCGTGCTGGCGCAGACCGGCGCCTCGAAGGTCGACCTGGTGGTCCACTCGATGGGCGCGCTCAGCGGCCGGTACTACCTGAAGAACCTCGGCGGGACCTCGTACGTCGACCACTTCGTGTCCGTCGCCGGGGTGAACCACGGCACCTCCGTGGCCTCCCTGTGCGGCTGGCTGTACACCTCGTGCAAGGAGATGCAGACCGGCAGCGCGTACCTGACCGCGCTGAACTCCGGTGACGAGACGCCGGGCAGCGTGGCGTACGCCGCCTACTGGTCGGACTGCGACGAGGCGATCAACCCCGACACCTCGGCGGAGCTGAGCGGGGCGGCCAACGTCGACGTCGGCTGCATCTCGCACACCGACATGAACGACGACCACGGCGTCTACGAACAGGTGCGCGACTTCATCGGGTGAGCCGTGAGCCGTGACGCGTTCGGCGGGGGTGCGACGGGGCTTCCCGGGGGACAATCACCCTAA
>NZ_KQ948051.1 GCF_001513965.1 Streptomyces cellostaticus
AGAGACGTGGCCCTGGGAGCGGCCGGTGCCCGAGGAAGGGGATTGCGGGCGGCGCGGCGGCGTCTGGGCGATGTGGAGCCCTTGTCTCTTTTGGCCACGGGACTGCTCGGCTGCGGGTACGCCTGGCTGGGGCTCCTTGCCTGCGCCGTCCCGGGCGCCCTGGCCGGCGCAGCTCTCGGCATCCTCATGAGTGGCATGGTGCACGTGGCTGTGCGACGGGCCGTGTCGGGTCCCGGTGAGCGCCGCCGCGCAGACTGGTCCGGACCCTGTGACCCTCGGTGAGGAGGGAGCCCGGCTGCTGAAGCCGGACCTTTCGCGACGTCCCGGCCGGACGCGGCACGTGCCTGTCAGGCAGCCACCGAACCACGCACCTCGTAGCCCGCCTCGACGATTGCCGCGCGTAGCAGCGCGTCGTCCAGCTCCGCGCCGTCGACAGTGACGGTGCCTTTCGCGACGTCAACGTCCACGTCGCTCACCCCGGGGACCTGGAGCAGTTCCTCCGTGATGCCTGCCGCGCAGTGATCGCAGCTCATGCCGGTGACGAGGTGGTTCTTTCGTGCCGGGTTCCCCGTGGTGTCGATCACACGAGAGCGACGCGCGGGCCGGAGGCCGACGCGGGCTACCCGTTCGGCTCCGGCGCACCCGGGTACGGCCATGACGATGGTGACGTCAGGGTGGGGCGCTGCCTTGCCTCGTCCTCGCCCTGTACTTCGTCGTCTCCATGGCCGTGAGCCTCTGGTGGCACGTCACCACGGAAGGCTCCTCGGTCTCGGTGGCTGTGTCGCCGGTGCCGCATCGCCATGGGAGGTGTCACGGCGGTGACCCTCCTGACGACGGTGTGACGCGTCACGGTCGGCGGTGCGAGAACGTGTCGACGGCCGAGGTGTCCCGGCCGGCCGGAGGGACTCCCTGCGACAAGGCACCGCGTGATGAAGGAGGCCATGGGGCTTGCGCCGTCGTCCGTCGAACCGGGAGAGCGCGATTCCTCGGGCGAGCCAGTGCGGCCGATGGGACACACGGACCAGCGTGGTGAGTGTCCCCACGGTTGTGGGCGCGTTCGCCGCTCCGGCCGTTGGCTGACGGTATGTCCGTCGGCGGGTCCTGAACGGCGAACGCATGCGGTCAGGCAGCAGCCGGTTCCGCCTTGCGGACCGGTTCGGCTACCTCCAGCGCCCCCGCCAGACTCAGGCGCGCCCGGGCGACCCGGGAGCGCACGGTCCCGACCGGGCATCTGCTCGCGGCAGCCGCCTCGGCGTACGGCAGTCCGAGCATCTGGGTGAGGACGAATGCCTCGCGCCGGTCGTCCGGCAGGGAGTCGACGAGGTCCATGAGAGCGACCCCCTCCTCGAAACCGGGCAGGCCCAGCGGCTGGGTGTGCTCGGCGGCGGTCTGCCAGTCGCCGGTGTCCGTCAGCCGGGGCCGGGCGGACGCGTGCCGCATGCTGTCCACCACCGCGCGGCGGGCGATGGTCAGCAGCCACGTCCTGGCCGAGGAGCGTCCCTCGAACCGGTGCAGGCTGCCCAGGGCGCGCAGGAAGGTGTCCTGAGTGAGGTCGTCGGCCTTCTGCGGGTCACCGGTCAGGTATGCCACATAGCGGCGCACATCGCGCTGGAGCGCGCGTACGAACCGGTCGACCGCGTCACGATCGCCGCCCGCGGCGGCGAGGGCCCATGCGGTGACCGTCTCATCGGTCACGGCAGGCAGGGCAGGGCTCATTGCCCGAGGTCCTTTCACTGAACCCGTGCGACGGAGCCGACAGGCGGACACCTTCATGCTCTCGGTGGGCGGGCATGGTTGTCCCGTCGGCCGCGCACGAGTGAGAGAGATCCGCTCGCGCCAACGCGCAAACGGGAGCCTGCGCCGCGTCGGTCGCGGGGCGGGAAACCGGCTGTCAGACGACAGCGGTCTCCCCGGGCGGGCCTCGGGTGGTGAGCGTGTGGACGAGTAGCAGGCGCCGAGGACGGCGCACCCGCCGGTGGCAGGGCCGCAGACGCGGCCGGCGCGGGAAGGGCAGTAGTACGGCGAGCACGAGCAGCAGCGGCACGAACGCCCTGTCCGCCAGCGCCCGCAGCAGGCGGAATGCCGCACGCTCGCCCTGGGCGAGCCACAGCCCGCACAGCACAGCGACCAGAAGGTGGGCGGCGAGCATCCCGGAGGAGACCGTTCCGGTCATGCCCCCCATCTGATGCATGCCAGCCACACCACCCCTGCCGGTCATCGAGTGGCCGACATGGTTCATGGGGACGATGTCATGCGCCACCGGCAGGGGCATCCTGCGCGTCGGCCCGAAACGCACTGCCAGGTCGCAGGCGCGGGCCGTAGAGCCTGGACCGGGATCGGTCCCGCGCAGCAGACAGCGAGCCCACTGCCGGACCGCGGCCGCGTCATCCGGTGCGGCCATACCAGGATGCCGACCTGCTTGAGCGAGCGTGAAGCACATGTGAAGGCAGGTCTGCACGCCGACCGTCAGGGCGATCACACCGGTCCGGCCACGCTCGGTGCCCCCGAGCGCCCAAGCGACGGCTCCCACTGCGGTCACTGAGGCGAGCAGCACCCACCAGGGCAACGGTAAGTCCGACATCAGCACGTGGCCGATGGCCGCGAGCACGACACAGACGGCCGCGAACACCGCGGCCCGCAGCACGCGGAACAGCCCACCGACAGACATGACGCCCCATCTCGACATCCGGTGGCCGGGCCTCGATGACCGGGATACGCACCATGCAGCATCTGCGCCCGGCCCCGCTCATGCAAGGCAACCCGCCGTGGCCGGAACCTCTGCGAGGTCGCCGTACGACTCCTGGGTGCAGGAGCGCTACCACAGAGCCGAATCCGACAGAGCAGCCGCCGTGCACCGCACGGCACGAGCATCGGAGACCAGACCACATGCCAGAGAGCGCCTGACCGGATCTGACCGTGACATCCGCGTGCCCGCCGACGCCCGCCGCGGTGCCCGCCCACGGCACCGAGCTGGGCGCCTACCGGTGGGTGATCGAGAGGAACTTCGCCTCGCTCCCCGGTTTCGGACACCTGCGGATCCGCTGGAAACAGCGGGCCGACATCCACGAAGCGCTCCTCAAGCTCGCCTGCTGCCTGATCACCCACCGACAACGCGGCTCACTGCGTCAGCGGTTGTTGGGACAATGCGATCGAGGGACTTACGACTGATCCGATTGAGGGACAATTACGTGTGTCAGCGGGGTGCGCCCAACGCATAGCGCAAGGGTGGCCGCCATGAAGAGGTTGTCTCGCCTGCTCGCCTTGTCCACCGTCTTCACCTGCCTGCTCGGCGCCGCCTCCGGGGAACCGAAGGAAGGGGTGCAGTACATCCGGCTCGCGCACCAGGTCACCGGTGTCGGCGCTCGGCAAGTGGTGGAGGTGTTCTGGTACGACTGCCCGCATTCCTACCAGATCGAACGGCCGCTGAATGAGTGGGCCGCCCGGCAGAAGCCCCCGGTGAAGGTGCTGCGAATCCCCGCAGTCTGGACGGACAAGCCCGACATGGTCGCCTACGCCCGCCTCTACTACACGCTGGACAGACTCGGCCTCGCCCACCGAGAGGCCATCCCTGTCTTCCACGCAGTGCGCGACCAGCGACAGAACCTCACCACCGAGCCGAACGTCCTGAAGTGGGCAGCCACGCAGAGACTCAACGTCAAGGCGGTACGAACCGCCTACGAATCCAAGAAAGTTGCCGACGCCGTACAGGCGGCACCAGCACTCCGTGAGCGCTACCAGGTGACCGAGACGCCCACTCTGGTTGTGGGTGGCCGTCTACGTACCTCCCCGTTCCAGGCCGGCAGTGCCACCCAGACCATCTCGGTGCTCAACCACATCTACCGCACTGCTAAAGCTAGTTGATCCCACCCCGAGGAGACCGCCACCGCCTGAGTCTGTGGCACATCCAGCGAAACGTCGACTCCGCCGCTCCGGCCGCGGACTCGCGGGACGGCGCTCCGGGTCGGGGACCTTGTGCCACGCGAGGTTGTGTCGCTGCTCCGGTTCAAGGGCGAGAGCTTTCCTCCAGCTTCTCGAAGAAGAACTCATGCTTGGGAAAGGAGACGTCGTACTCGTGGCCGGACTGCGGCGGCAGCAGTTGGGAGGCCTGGAACAGGCGCCACCCGTCCTGCAGCGCGGCAAGCCCCGTGCGGTAGGGCGGCTCGTCGCTGTCACCGGTCGTCGGACGGGTTCGGGCGGTCCCGTCGTATCGGGACCAGCCCACCACGTCGGCGTCGAGCGCCGACGACGCAAGGTAGAGGACCAGAACCTGCTGTCTCATGCGTGACTCCTCAGGGTCGGCCGGTTGCTGACGCGCGTGACCCAGTACTCGACATCGAACGACTCGTCGCCGGTCAGGGCCCGCCACAGCAGAACCCGGTTGTAGATCTCCAGCCGGGCGGTGGCCTGCTCGTACCAGGGGAAGTAGGTGTTGAGTTCCGCGGTCACGGCCTGGGCGTGCAGGTCGGAGGTCTCCCAGAGCCGCACCTGCGGCACGGTCGGGTTGAGACGGAGCTTGTACATGTAGCGACGGTGCGCGGTGTCGTTGCGGCGGCCACCGTGCCAGATGCCGTGGTGCACGAGGACGACCGTGCCCGCCGGGCAGGTCAGACGCGTCTGCCCTCTGAGGTTCTGGACGCGGCCGATGTCCGTCTCGTTGATCCTGCGCAGATGGCTTCCCGGCACGCTGAGCGTGCCGCCCATCTGGGCGGTCACCTCGTGCGGGTAGTACATGAGCTGGATGTCGAACGCATCAGGCCGTACGTCGATGATCGCGTCTCCGTGGAGGGCCTGCGCGTGCCCCTCGTGTGGCTCGCGCACATGCACGGCATGGTGGTCGACGGTCGGCTCAGGGCCGACCAGGCTCTCCACAGCGCCTGCGACGACCGGAAGGGCGAGCAGCCCGTGGATGAAGGTGTCCTGCGCGAACGCCCCGCTCAGCGGCGTGCCATAGGACACTTCTGGTATGCCCTCGGCCAGGGTTGTGACGGCGCGTTCGTTGATCTCCTGCGGCACCACCCCGTCCAGGCGCAGATATCCGTGCGCGACGAAGCGCGCCACCTGAACTGATGTCAGGAGTTGCTTGCTGGTTGGCATACGACGAACGTACGGGCCAGGTCCGGCTGAGTCGTGGGCTGAAATCGTCGACTGCTGGTAATTTTCCACCCTCGTGAAGCTCGCAACGCTGCGGCTCGACAAGCCGCCCACAGTGGTCGATGCCGGCATCGGGGTACACGGCGTCTCCACCACGCACGACGTCTTCCGGCTGCCCGACCTGTGGCAGCTGCACCTCTACAACTACGAGGGTGCTCTGTCCCTCGGGCAGTCGGTCCACCCCATACGCCCCGGCCACGTCAGCCTGGTACCGCCGAACACGGAGGTGCACTTTCACTACCTGGGCAGGTCGGAGCATGTGTACGTCCATCTCCGGCTGCACGATGGCGGAACCGCGCGGGTGCTGCCGGTGATGCAGGACGCCGCGGCAGAGAGTACGCACCTGGCCGATCTGCTCCGAAACGCCGTGACGGCCATGCCGACTTCACCCCCGCGAGCCACGGCCGAGGTCTGGGCCGCTCTGTGGCGCATCGCCGAGTTGCCGAGGAGCAACGGAGCCGGGCGGCACCACCCCTTCGTGGCCGCCGCACAGGCCTATGTCGAGGAACACCTGACCGGCTCGCTCTCGGTACCGGACATCGCTCGCGCGGTCGGGATCTCCCACACTCACCTGACGCGCGTGTTCCGTGCCGAGACCGGCCTCACGGTCGTGTCGTACATCCGGCACCGACGCCTCCAACGCGCCCGCCACCTGCTGTTGTCCTCAACCCTGTCCATCACCGCCATCGCCGCGGCCGTGGGCATCGCCGATCTCCAGGCCTTCAACAAGGCCTGCCGCCGCGAACTCGGCGCGAGCCCGCGTGACATACGTGCAGCCGGGCGCGAGGGAACGGGCAAGAAGATCGTCCGGCCCCATGAGGACACTCACACCAGGGATGCCAGGGGAGTCACACCCTGAGTCAGGCGCAGGTGACCCTTGCCTGACAGGCACGGGCGCGTTGTCGTAGCGGGTGGCGAGAGCCTTGCGAGACGCACTCGATGTGACGGGACGTCAACTCACACCATGCGACTTTCGAGAGGCTTCGGGAGGCCGACAACCACTCCAGCCACAGCGCCACGACCTACGCGAACAACGTGCTGCAGGTACGCGGGCACCAACGCCGACAACGTCGGCATCGCGGTGACCGAGGCGAACGCCACGGCCTACCGGGACACCTCCCCCAACGGCCTGTTCGCCCCGGACGAGTACCTGACCTGGCTGGAGAACGGCGCGTTCAGCGTGGACTGGTGGGACATGCACAACGGCACCGACTGCGCTGAACACCCCTTTCCCGGCGTACTACGGCACCGACGGGACCGAGCAGGAATGCCTTTCCGGCTTGATTCGCCTGCCTGCCCCCATCGGGCGAGAGGCTCCGGGTCGGGTCCGCCCACCGCTTCGGCGACCGTCGACTTCCGGTGGATCAGGTGACGGGCATTGACGTCTGCGGCACGGTTCCTATCATCCTGGAGAGTCCGAAGTTCCGAGCGCAGTTCGATATTCCGAACTACTTGTTCCCCATGGAGAAGTAGCAAGCCGGATCCGACAGAAGACGGAGCGATGTGATGCCCAAACCCCCGTTATGGTCCGCCGTGGTCGCGACGGTTCTCGCCCTGGTCATGGCCACCGGCGGCACGGCCCTGCGCAACGGCGCCCACGGCATACAGGACGCCTCCCTCGCGGCGAGCAGGATCGCGGCCCCGACCGCCGGTTGCGGCAAGGCCCCCGCGCTGACGAGCGGCACCCATACCCTCCGGATCAACGGCAAGAGCCGCAGCTACATCCTGAAGCTGCCGGACAACTACGACCAGGACCACGCCTATCGGCTGGTGTTCGGCTTCCACTGGCTGGGCGGCACCGCCATCGACGTGGCCACGGGCCGCACCGTCGAGAACGGGACCTGGGCCTACTACGGCCTCCAGCGGCCGGCGAACAACACCGCGGTCTTCGTCGCGCCGCAGGGGCTCAACAACGGCTGGGCCAACACCGGCGGCGAGGACCTGACCTTCGTCGACACCATGGTCAGCCAGATCGAGGGCGCGCTCTGTGTGGACACCTCGCGGGTCTTCTCGGTGGGCTTCAGCTACGGCGCCGCCATGACCTACGCGCTCGCATGTGCCCGGGCAACCGTCTTCCGTGCGGTCGCGGTCCAGTCGGGCGGGCAGCTCAGCGGCTGCGAGGGCGGCACCCGCCCCATGGCCTACCTCGGCATACACGGCATCCGGGACAGCGTCCTCGGCGTCTCCGGCGGACGTGCCCTGCGCGACCGGTTCGTCAGGAACAACGGCTGTGCTCCCCAGAACCCGCCCGAGCCCGCACAGGGCAGCCTGACGCACCGCATCACCACCTACTCGGGATGCTCCACCGGACACCCGGTCGAGTGGGCCGCCTTCGACGAGGGCCACATCCCCGCGCCACAGGACGGAGCCGGCGGCGACAGCGGCTCCCGGACCTGGGTGCCGGCCGAGGTCTGGAAGTTCTTCACGCAGTTCTGAAACCGGCACACCGCCGGCACGTGAGACACCCCCCACCATCGAAGGAGCTCACTCATGCCCGTCCGCCCGCGGATACGGCCCCTGCACCATGCACTGCTCGCCACCGGAGCGGCCGCCGCACTCAGCCTCGGCATGTTCACCGGCACCGCACCCGCCGCCCCGGCCGCCGCCTCGCTGCCGTGCGACCTCTACGCCGCCGGCGGCACCCCCTGCGTGGCGGCGCACAGCACCACCCGCGCGCTGTACGGCTCCTACAACGGCCCGCTGTACCAGGTCCGCCGCGCCTCCGACAACGCCACCCGCGACATCGGCGTCCTGAGCCGTGGCGGATACGCCAACGCCGCCGCCCAGGACTCGTTCTGTGCCGGTACGACCTGCGTCATCACCGTCATCTACGACCAGTCCGGCCGCGGCAACCGCCTCACCCAGGCACCTCCCGGCGGGTTCTCCGGCCCGGCCGCCGACGGCTACGACAACCTCGCCGACGCCACCGCGGCACCGATCACGATCGGCGGCCACAAGGCCTACGGCGTCTACGTCGCCCCCGGCACCGGGTACCGCAACAACAACACCAACGGAGTCGCCAAGGGCGACCAGCCCGAGGGCATGTACGCCGTCCTCGACGGCACCCACTACAACGGCGGCTGCTGCTTCGACTACGGCAACGCCGAGACCAACAGCCGTGACGACGGCAACGGCACCATGGAGGCCATCTACTTCGGCAACATCAAGGTCTGGGGCTACGGATCGGGCAACGGCCCCTGGATCATGGCCGACCTCGAGAACGGCCTGTTCTCCGGCGTCAATCAGCACTACAACGCCAACGACCCCTCCATCAGCCACCGCTACCTGACGGCCGTCGTCAAGGGCGAGCCCAACCACTGGGCCATCCGCGGCGGCAACGCCCAGTCCGGCGGCCTGTCCACCTTCTACAGCGGCACTCGCCCCAACGTCCCGGGCTACAACCCGATGAAGAAACAAGGCGCCATCATCCTCGGTATAGGCGGCGACAACAGCCACGGCTGCGCCGGCACGTTCTACGAGGGCGTCATGACCTCCGGCTACCCCTCGGACGCCACCGAGGGCGCCGTACAGGTCGGCATCGCGGCCGCCGGCTACGGAAGGTAGGAAGCCGGCCAGGCAACTCCTCAGCGGTCAGGGACCCTCCCGGTTCGTGCGATCGTCTCGCGGTCATGTGACACGTGCGGAAGGATCACTCCTCGTACCGGAACTCGGTCGTCGCGGGCCCCGCGGCGTTGGTGTGCAGGGTGCCGTCGGGGCCGCCCGTCCGCAGCCGCCAGGGGTGTGGGCTGTCGGTCGTGACGCTGAGTCGGTCGCCCTCGCGGCGGACCTCGAAGCGGGCCGCCGCGCCGGCGCCGTTCGCAGACGGGATCACGACCGTGCGGCGAGCACCGTCCGCGAAGGCGTGCACCCTCAGCTCGACATCGTCCGCCCAGGCCGAGACCGGGCGCTGGTCGTCGGCGGCGAAGGGGACGACGGAGTCGGGGCGGGCCAGCAACGGCAGGGTGTGGAAGCCGTGCTGCTCGCGTACCCAGCGGGGGCCGGTGCCCCGGACGCCGGTCAGGATGTTGGTCCATGTGCCCTCGGGCACGTAGTACTCGACCGTGCCGTCGTCGGTGAAGACGGGGGCGACGAGCAGGTCGTCACCGAGCATGTACTGCCGGTCGAGATGGCCGGTGGTGGGGTCGTCGGGGAACTCCAGGACCATGGCCCGCATCACCGGGACGCCGGTGGTGTGGGCCTGCTGGGCGGCGCGCTGGAGGTAGGGGGCGAGGCGGTGTTTGAGGAGGGTGAACGCGCGGGTGACCTCGACGGCCTCCTCTCCGTAGTCCCACGGGACACGGTAGGACCTGCTGCCGTGCAGTCGGCTGTGCGAGGAGAGCAGACCGAACTGCACCCAGCGTTTGAACACGGTCGGCGTCGGGGTGCCCTCGAAGCCGCCGATGTCATGGCTCCAGAAGCCGAACCCGGACAGGCCGAGGGAGAGTCCGCCGCGCAGCGACTCGGCCATGGCGTTGAAGTGGGAGCCGCAGTCGCCGCCCCAGTGCACGGGGTACTGCTGGCCTCCGGCGGTGGCCGAGCGGGCGAACAGCATCGCCTCGCCCTCGCCGCGCTCCTCGCGCAGCAGGTCGAAGACGGCCTGGTTGTAAAGGTGGGTGTAGTAGTTGTGCATCCGCTCCGGGTCGGAGCCGTCGTGCCAGACGACGTCGGTGGGCACGCGTTCGCCGAAGTCGGTCTTGAAACAGTCCACGCCCTGCGCGAGCAGCGTGCGCAGCTTGCCGGTGTACCAGTCGCGGGCGGCCGGGTCGGTGAAGTCGACCAGGGCCATGCCGGGTTGCCACAGGTCCCACTGCCACACGCTGCCGTCCGGACGGCGAACGAGGTGGCCCTCGCGCATGCCCTCCTCGAACAGCGGCGACTTCTGGGCGATGTACGGGTTGATCCAGGCGCAGACGCGCAGTCCCCGTTGCTTGAGCCGGACCAGCATGCCCTCCGGGTCGGGGAAGGTCTCGGTGTCCCAGTCGAAGTCGCACCACTGGTAGGCGCGCATCCAGAAGCAGTCGAAGTGGAAGACGCTCAGCGGGATGCCGCGCTCGGCCATGCCGTCGATGAACCGGCCCACCGTGGCCTCGTCGTAGTCGGTGGTGAAGGACGTGGTCAGCCACAGGCCCAGCGCCCAGGCGGGAGGCAACGCCGGGCGGCCGGTGAGCGCGGTGTAGCGCTCCAGGACCTGCTTCGGGGTCGGGCCGTGGACGACGAAGTACTCCAGCGACTGGTCCTCGACGCTGAACTGCACCTGGCCGACGGCCTCCGAGCCGACCTCGTAGCTGACCCTGCCGGGATGGTTCACGAAGACGCCGTATCCACGGTTGGTCAGGTGGAACGGGATGTTCTTGTAGGCCTGTTCGCTGCTGGTGCCGCCGTCGGCCTGCCAGATGTCCACCGTCTGCCCGTTCTTGACGAACGGGGTGAAGTGCTCCCCCAGGCCGTAGACCAGCTCTCCCACTCCCAACGAGAGCTGGCCGAGCATGTGGTGGCGGCCTTCGGCGTCGGTGACGAACCCGGTGCCGCGCTCGCCCGCGGAGGTCAGCACGTGACCGCCGGCGGAGAACTCCAGTCGCCACGGCTGTTCCGTGTCCACGCGCAGCGTCAGCTCGCCGGAGACCAGCTCCAGCACCGCCCCGTCCCGACGCACTTTGCCGGCCTCCGGACCGGCGCCGGGCAGGGCGAACTCCGGTCCCCGGCGCACCGATCCGGCATGGTGGGTCGTCCGCACACCGATGACCCCCTCGGCCGGGGACCAGCACTCCACGGTCAGCAGCGGGCTGTTGAGGGTGTCACCGCGCCGGCTCACGTGTTTCACGGGCGCGTACAGGGTCATCCGCTGGTCGTCGGTGCGGACGTCGGCGACCTCGGTGGCATGGCGGGCCGTGCAGCCGGGGCGCATCAGCCAGTAGCCGTCCGTGAACTTCATCGGGCAGGTTCCTCCGTGCGCGCTCGGTGCGCGCTGATCAGGCCCCGGTACCAGTGGTAGCTGTCCTTGGGGGTGCGGGTCAGGGTGTCGTAGTCGACGTGGACCAGTCCGAAGCGCTGGTCGTAGCCACGTGCCCACTCGAAGTTGTCCAGCAGCGACCAGGCGTAGTAGCCGCGTACGTCCGCACCGGCGGCCATGGCGTCGGCCACGGCGGCGAGGTGCTCGGCGAGGTAGCCGATACGGTCGGGATCGTGGATACGGCCGTCGGGTGCGACGGTGTCGGCCTCCGCCGAGCCGTTCTCCGTGATCCAGATCGGCGGCGACTGCGGGTAGCGGACGTGGAGTTGGCAGAGCAGCTCGGTGAACGCGGACGGGACGACCGGCCAGCCCATGGTGGTGTGCCGCGTGCCGTACGGATCAAGCTCGGCCACGCCGATGTCCACGGCGGTGCGCTGTTCGGGATCGGCCACGCGGTGCGGTGCGGCGGCCACGGTGAGGGGCCGGTAGAAGTTCACGCCGAGGAAGTCCAGCGGTGTGCCGATCAGGTCCAGGTCGCCCGGCAACCGCCAGGGGCCGTCGGCGAGCCCGGCCCAGGTCTCGGCCTCGTGCGCGGGGTAGCGTCCGGCGAAGAGCGGTTCTGTCCAGATGTCGTTGTGCAGGGTCTCGGCGCGACGGAGGGCGGCGATGTCCTCGGGCCGGTCGGACGCGGCGTGGATGCGGTCCGGATTGAGGGTGATGCCGATCTCCCCGACGACGCCCGCGGCGCGCAGGGCGTGTACGGCGAGTCCGTGGCCGATGAGCAGATGGTGGGCGGCGGCCAGGGCGCCCCGTCCCTCCTGTGTGCCGGGGGCGTGCCGGCCCTCGGCATGGCCGACGAAGGCGGAACAGTAGGGCTCGTTGAGGGTAATCCAGCGTTCCACCCGGTCGCCGTAGCGGTCGGCGGCGAGCGCCGCGTACGCCGCGAAGGCCTCGGCGGTCTCCCGCACGCGCCAGCCGCCACCCGCGTCGGCGCCGCCATGGACGGGAGTCTCCAGGGCCTGTGGGAGGTCCCAGTGGTAGAGGGTGACGGCGGGAGCGACGCCGGCGGCCAGCAGGTCGTCGATGAGGCGGTCGTAGAAGTCCAGACCCTTGGCGTTGACCGGGCCGACGCCCTGCGGCAGCAGGCGGGGCCAGGAGATCGAGAAGCGGTAGGTGTCGACGCCGAGACCGCGCAGCAGTGCCACGTCCTCGCGGTGGCGGTGGTAGTGGTCGGCAGCGGTGTCGCCGGTGGCACCCGCGCGCGTCCGACCGGGAGTGTGGCTGAAGGTGTCCCAGATGGAGGCGCCGCGGCCGTCCTCGTCATGGGCGCCCTCGATCTGGTAGGCCGACGTGGCCGCGCCGAAGCGGAATCCGGCGGGCAGGACCGGGAAGGGCGGGATGTTCACTGGGCACCGTCCTCGCTCCGCGGGGCAGGCGCGTCGTCTCCCGCGAGTGCGTCATCCGGTGCGGTGAAGCGGAAGGAAGCCAGCCGGAAGTCGCCGTGCAGGGTGAGCCGCAGATCACGGTGGCCATCGGCAGACGGCGCCGTCGCGGCGGTGACGGTCGTCCAGGTGTGGCGGTCGCCGGTGACCGGTACGGCGGTCTCCGCGACGAGATGGTCTCCTGCCCGCACCTCCAGCCGCGCCTCACCCGGTCCGGCGGCCTCGCGCGCGACCTCGGCCTCGAAGCGGCAGGCACCGGTGAGGTCCGCGGCGCGGAACAGCAGGGTCGCGGGGTGGGCGGGATCGGTCGGGGCGACGGCATCGCCTCTGGCACGGGTGGCGTCGACCAGGGTGATGTCCGTGTAGTCGTCGAAGTCGGCGGCGAGGGTACGCCGGCCCACCAGTGCCCGCGGTGCGGGCTGGATGCCGCTGACGGTGACCGGCGCCCTGAGGACGATGTCCTCGGCCGAGCGGGCGACGAGCACCTCACAGCTGCCGGGATCGACGGTGAAGGCGCCCGCGGTGACGTCCCAGTGCGCCAGTCGTTCGGCCGGCAGCCGGAAGGTCACCTCCTGGCTGTGCCCCGGTGCGAGCCGCACCTTGCGGAAGTCGGCGAGCCGGAGCCGGGGTGCCTCGTAGAGGGCATCGACCGCCCGGACGTAGAGCTGGACCACCTCGCTCCCGGACCGTGTGCCGGCGTTGGCCAGGGTCACCGCGACGTCCACCGCGCCGTCCTGGGCCATGGACGGCGTGGACAGCCGCAGGTCGCGGTAGGTGAAGTCGGTGTAGGACAAGCCGTGTCCGAAGGGGTAGAGGGGGGCGGCCCGGTGGTACTGGTACGTCCAGCCCGCCTTGATGATGTCGTAGTCGAGCGGGTGCGGCAGGGCGTCCTCGCCCCGGTACCAGGTCTGCGGCAGCCGGCCGGCCGGGTCGGCCGCGCCGAGCAGGACGGCGGCCAGGGCCCGGCCCGTTTCCTGTCCGCCGTGGGAGGTCCACAGCACGGCCGGCAGGTGGGCGTCGGCCCAGTCGACGGCGTAGGGGTAGCTGCTCATGACGACCAGCGCGGTCTCCGGTCGGATCGCGGCGACCGCGCGCAGCAGCGCCTCCTGGGTCTCGGGCAGGCCGATTCCGGTACGGTCCTCCGTCTCCCGGCCGTTGATCATCGGGTGGTTGCCGAGGACGACGATCGCCACGTCGGCCTCCTCTGCGGCGGCCCGCGCCTCGGCCGCGCCGTCGCGCAGCAGTTCCCGCTGCCAGCGCTCGGCTGTCTCGGAGCTCTCGGCGGTGACCCGCACCTGGCCGTCGGCGGGATCGAGGGCGGCGTAGCGGCCGGTGCGCACGTTGCGGAGCAGAAAGGTGTCGTCCTCGCCGTCCGGGGCGGGCTCCAGACGGAAAGTCTCGTCGACGAACCAGGACTTGAGCAGCGCCCGGTCGGCGACGAGACAGGCGTCGTCCTGGACGCCGAGGTAGCGGCCGGTGCCGGCGTCGCACAGGGTGAGGATGCCGTCGCCCCACTCCTGGACATCGAACGAAGTCCCGCCCAGCGGCTTGCCGGAGGTACGGGAGAGCAGCCTGATCCGGTCGGCGCCCGGCACGCAGACCGCCTGGCCGCCGCCGTCTCCGAGCGCGGCGCACAGACCGGTCGCGATGCCCACCTGGTACGGCAGGGTGCCGCTGTACCAGTCCTCGTACAGGGCGTTGGCGTGCGGCCCGACGACGGCGATCCGTGGTGCTCGCTGCGGGTCGAGGGGCAGCAGGCCGTCGTTCTTGAGCAGCACCACCGACTCGGTCGCGGCGCGCAGGGCCAGGGCGCGGTGCTCGGGGCAGTCGATCACCTCCGGACCGATATCGGCGTACGGATCGAGATCGTGGTCGAACTCGCCGAGGCGGAACCGGAGTTGCAGCTGGCGACGGACCGCCCGGTTCACGTCCTCCTCCTCGATCAGTCCGCGCTCCAGTGCCTCGCGCAGCCGGCCGATCACGGTCGCGCTGTCCTCGCGGTGGTCGGTGAAGCTGTCGATGCCGGCTTTCAGCGCGGCGGCGTGGGAGGAGGCGTGGTCCTCGAAGTAGTGCTCCAGTTCCACCAGGTTGCAGGGCGCTTCCTCGTCGCTGACCACGAACAGCTCATGGCCTGTCCGCCCTGCCCAGCGCCGTAGTTCGTCCTCGATGAGCGGACTGACGTGGCAGGGGCGGCCGTTGACCAGGTTGTAGGCGGCCATCGCGCCGGTGGCCGCGCCGGAGGCGATGATCGGGCGGAAGGCGGCCAGGTCGTACTCGTGCAGCACGCGGGGGCGCAGGCCGGAGGAGGTGACGCAGCGGTCATTCTCGTTGTTGTAGGCGAGAAAGTGCTTGAGCACCGGAGCGGCGCGCAGGAAGTCGGGGTGATCTCCGGCCAGCCCCCGGCAGTACGCGGTGCCGAGGCGCGCGGTGTGCAACGGGTCCTCGGAGTAACCCTCTTCGCCCCGGCCCCATCGCGGATCGCGCAGCAGGTTCACCACGGGCGACCAGGTCTGCAGGCTGTTGGTGCCGGACCCGGTCGCGGTCGGCCGGTGCCGGTGGAAGGCGCGCACCTCGACCGAGACCGCCTCGCCGACGGCGCGCACCAGATCCTCGTCCCATGTGGCTCCCAGCCCCACGGCCTGGGGAAAGACGGTCGCCACCCCCAGCCAGGCCACGCCGTGCAACGCCTCTGTCCCGGTGCGGAACGAGGCGATGCCCAGGCGCGGGACGGCCGGGACGTACTGGTGCAGCATGGCGAGCCGCTCATCCAGGGTGAGCCGGTCCAGTAGATCGTCGACACGCTCCCCGAGCGGAAGCGCGGGGTCACGGAACGGCAGCCGGGCGGTGGCGGACACGGAGGGAGAACCCACGAGGCAGACCCCTCAACAGGCGGGAGTGGATGTCGGCTTGAAGGCCGAATGTCGAAGCGCATCGACGCTTCCATCGTCACGACGGACTGTCAATGGACCTGCGAAAAGAACCTCTCTTTATGTTCGCACTCTTGTTTCGCATGAAACGTGTCCGTTAACTTCGCGTGTCAGGTGAAGCGCTTCGACACTCAGGGAAGGGGCCGCCACCATGCCACACGCGTTGAACCGCAGAAGCTTCGTCGGCACAGCCGCCTCGGTCCCGGGAGCGGCCGCACTGGCTCCGTTGCTGTCCGCCCACGGGGGTGGCGGACAGCAACACACGGGCAGGAACACGAAGGCGGGTCGGAAGGCGGCGCTGTCGGCCAACCCGAAGGGCATCACGGACATGCCCCCCGCAGTGGAACTTCCGCACCGGCGTGCTCAGCCGCGCCGTCAAAGGCTGAACCGGTACCGCGCCGAAGGCACACACCCGGACCGGGAGCGGTCCCGCTCGCCCCTCCCCGCCGCGTGACAGGGACCGCTCCCCCGCCACGGCCACGACAGCCACCGGCCTCCACTTCCTGACGCAGGTGCCGGCCACCCGCGAGAGCACACCACACCCGACTCCCGTACCGGAGGAACAGCCGTGACCACCCGCAGCATCACCGGCCGCCTGGGCGGGCTCGCCTTCGGCGGGGACTACAACCCCGAGCAGTGGGACGAGCCCGTCTGGAAGGAGGACGACGCGCTCATGCGCCGGGCCGGGGTCAACCTGGTCACCGTGGGCGTCTTCTCCTGGGCCATGCTCGAACCGGAGGAGGGGCGCTACGACTTCGCCTGGCTCGACGCCCACCTGGAGCGCCTGCACGCGAACGGCGTGGCCGTCGACCTCGCCACACCGACGGCCTCCCCGCCTCCCTGGTTCACCCTCGCCCACCCCGATGCCCTGCCGGTCACACCCGACGGCACCCGCCTCACCCACGGCAGCCGCGACACCTACTGCCTGGCCGCACCCGCCTACCGGAACGCGGCCCGCAGGATCGCCTCGGCCCTCGCCGAACGGTACGGCGACCACCCGGCCCTCGCGCTGTGGCACGTGCACAACGAGTACGCCACCCTCTGCTACTGCGAGCACGCGGCGGCGGCCTTCCGGGTGTGGCTGCGCGCCCGTCACGGCTCACTGGACGCCCTCAACGAGGCCTGGGGAACGGCCTTCTGGAGCCAGCGCTACACGTCCTGGGAACAGGTGCTGCCGCCACGCGCGACGCAGTGGCACAAGAACCCGGGCCAGAGCCTGGACTTCCGCCGTTTCTGGTCCGACGAGACCGTCGCCGCCTACCGCGAGCAGCGCGATGCGATCCGCGCGCACAGCGACCGGCCGGTGACGACCAACCTGATGCTGCCCGGCTACCAGAACCTGGACCTGTGGGCCCTGGCCCGAGAACTCGACGTGGTCACTTCCGATCACTACCCGGGGTCGCCGGGTCTGGAGGCCGCCGCCGACGCCGCCTTCCACGCCGACCGCGCCCGCTCCCTGGGCGGCGGCCGCCCGTGGCTGCTGATGGAGCAGGGCACCAACACCGTCTACGCCGGCGACCGGGTGCTCGGCAAGGAGCCCGGGGAGATCCTGCGCCACACCCTCGGCCACATCGCGCGCGGTTCGGAGGGTGCCCTGTTCTTCCAGTGGCGGCAGTCACGGGCCGGTGCCGAGACATGGCACTCGGCGATGGTCCCGCACGCGGGCCCCGACAGCCGCATCTTCCGCGAGGTCACACAGACCGGCGAGGCGGTCGCCCGGCTCGGCGAACTGGCGGATTCGACGGTCGACGCGTCCGTGGCCGTCCTGCACGACGCGGACGCCTGGTGGGCCTTGAGCGTCGACGGCCTACCCTCCGCCGGCCTCGGCTACCACGGGGAGCTGAGCCGGGCGCACCGGGCGTTGTGGGACGCCGGCGTCACGGTCGACTTCGCCCATCCCGAACACGAGTTGAGCCGCTACACGCTCGTCGTCGCGCCGGCCCTGTTCCTCCTGTCCGACGCGGGCGCCGAGAACCTGCGCCGCTACGTCGCCGACGGCGGGACGCTCCTCGTCCAGCACGCGAACGGATGCGTCGACGACCGCATGCACGCCCGGCTCGGCGGCTATCCCGCCGGGCCGCTGCGCGAGGCCCTGGGCATCCGTGTCGAGGAGCACCGCCCGCTGCGGACGGATGAGCGGATCGCCCTGTCGGACGGCTCGTACGGCACCGTCTGGAGCGAGTCCCTGCGCACCGAGGGCGCCGAGACGCTCGCCGCTTACACCCACGGCATGCTCACCGGCAGCCCGGCGCTGACCCGGCACCGCTTCGGAACCGGACAGGGGTGGTACGTCTCCACCCGCCTCGACGACGCCGACTACGGCGCTCTGGTCCGCCGACTGCTGCAGGAGGCCGGTGTCGAGCCGGAGTTGCCGGGTCTGCCGGCCGGCGTCGAAGCCGTCACCCGGCACGCCCCCAACGGCCGTCGCTGGCAGGTCCTGCTCAACCACCGTGCGGACGCCGTACCGCTGCCGGTGCCCGCTCACGACTTGCTCACCGGCACCACGGCCCACGAACTGCCCCCCGGTGGTTGCGCGGTGCTGCGCAGGCCATGACTCCGAGAGGCCACCATGACCGAGGAACAGCACACGATCCGCTGGGGGCATGACGCCCTTCGGCTCCAGATCACCCTCGACGGGGACGGCTGCCCCCGCCTGACGTACCTCGGGCCGCCCGCCGACGGTGACGCGAGCCCCGATGCCCTTCTGCCCCTGGTGGAGGTGACGGCAGCGGGGCACGGCCGCGGCTGGTCGGGCAACCGCCTCGTCGACACCACGATCGGCGGGCGTCTGCGCCACCGCTCCCACCACACGGCCCGCGAGGGTGACTGGCACACACTGACCGTCCAACTCCACGATCCCGGGACAGGGTTGGCCGCAGATATGATGTACCGGTCACCCGACGGTGTGCCCGTCGTGCGCGGCGAGGTGACCCTGCGCAACGAAGGACGGGAGACACTGTCCCTGGAGTCGGTCAGCTCTCTCGTCGTGGGCTGCCTGACCGCGGAAGGTCCGGCGGCCATCGACGCCGCCGACCTGCTGTGGGCGGACAACGACTGGCTCGCGGAATGCCGGTGGCAGCGCCGTCCGATGCGCCTGACCTCGCCCGTCCTGAGCGGACGTGTGCACTTCGGCAATGGCAGAGGAGGCTTCGCCCTGACCGGGCAGGGCAGTTGGTCCAGCTGCGGACATCTGCCCATGGGTGGACTGACGGACCGTCACTTCGGCCGCACCTGGGTGTGGCAGATCGAGCACAACGGCGGCTGGCGCTGGGAGTGCGGCGAGCGCCACGGCGCGGCGTACACCGCACTGTCCGGGCCGACCGACACGCACCACGGCTGGCGGCACGCCCTGGCACCCGGGGCGGCCTTCAGCACCGTACCCGCCGCCCTGGCGTTCAGCGCCGACGGCGGCCCGGACGCCGCGTTCGCCGCGCTGACCCGCTACCGACGCGCCCTGCGCCGCCCGCATCCCGACCACAGGCGGCTGCCCGTCATCTTCAACGACTACATGAACTGCCTGATGGGAGACCCCACCACCGACAAGCTCCTGCCGTTGGTCGACGCGGCGGCCGAGGCCGGTGCCGAGTACTTCGTCATCGACGCCGGCTGGTACGACGACGGCGACGGCGGCTGGTGGACCACCGTCGGCGCCTGGGAACCGGCCGCCTCGCGCTTCCCCGGTGAGAGGGGCATCCACGAGGTGCTGGACCGGATCCGCGCACGCGGCATGGTCCCGGGGCTGTGGCTGGAGCCGGAAGTGGTCGGCGTGCACAGCCCCGTGGCCGGGATCCTGCCCGACGAGGCGTTCTTCCGCCGCGACGGGGTCCGTGTCGTGGAGGGCGGCCGGTACCACCTGGACCTCCGTCACCCCGCCGCACGTGCCCACGTGGACCAGGTGGTGGACCGCCTGGCCGGCACATGGGGCGTCGGCTACCTCAAGCTCGACCACAACATCGACCCCGGCTCCGGAACCAGCAACCGTCCCGGCGAGTCACCCGGTGCCGGACTGCTCGGCCACAACCGCGCCCAGCTCGACTGGCTCGACGGCATCCTCGACCGGCACCCCCACCTGGTGCTGGAGAACTGCTCCTCCGGCGGCATGCGGTGGGACCACGCCCTGCTGTCCCGGCTGCAGGTGCAGTCCACCAGCGACCAGCAGAACCTCCGGCTCTACGCGCCCATCGCGGCCTCGGCGCCCACCGCCGTCACCCCCGAACAGGGCGCCGTCTGGGCCTACCCGCAGGCGGAGGACTCCCTCGACGAAGTCGCGTTCACGATGGCCGGCGCTCTCCTGGGCCGTATCCACCTCTCCGGTCGGCTGCCCGAACTGCGGCCCGAGGCGCGCGCCCTCGTCCACGAGGCGGTGACGGTGTACAAGGCCGTCCGCGCCGACCTGGCACAGGCCGTGCCCTGCTGGCCCCTCGGCCTTCCCGCCTGGGACGACCCCTGGATCGCACTGGCCCTGCGCACCGGCGGCACCACCTACCTCACGGCCTGGCGCCGCCCCGGCACGGAGACCTCCGCGACTCTCCGCCTGTCGCACCTGCGCGGCTCACACGTCCGCGTGGACCTGCTCTACCCGTCCTCCAGCCAGGCCACCACCAGCTGGCACCCGGACACCGGCCAACTCGCCGTGACCCTGCCCACCGCGCCCTCCGCCGTGCTGCTCCGGCTCAGCCGCCTCAACGCGACCTCTCCGGACGAAACATCCGCCTGAGACACGCACAACCCGTATACCGAAAGGACCTGGTGGCTTGTCAGACACCGGCCCCGCCAACCCCGTGATCCCCGGTTTCCACCCCGACCCCAGCATCTGCCGGGTCGGCGACGACTACTACCTCGCCTGCTCCAGCTTCGAGTACTTCCCCGGCGTACCCCTCTTCCACAGCCGTGACCTGGTGCACTGGACGCAGATCGGCAACGTCCTGGACCGGCCGAGCCAGCTGCGTCTGGCGGCCGACGTGCCGTCCTCCGCCGGGATCTACGCCCCTACCCTGCGCCACCACGACGGACGCTTCTGGCTGATCGTCACCAACGTGAGCGGGGGCGGCGGCAACCTGCTCGTCACCGCCACGGACCCGGCCGGACCGTGGTCGGATCCCATCTGGGCGCCGGGCGTGCCCGGCATCGATCCCGACCTGGCCTGGGACGAGGACGGCACCTGCTGGTGCACCTTTGCCGGGGTCGGGCAGGTACGCATCGACCCGCACACCGGCGAGACGTACGGGCCACCGCGGAAGTTGTGGTCCGGCGCGCCCGGTGACAAGGCTCCGGAGGCGCCACACCTGTACCGGATAGGCGACTACTGGTACCTGCTCATCGCCGTGGGGGGCACCGAGCGCGGCCACGGCGTGGCGATCGCCCGCGGTCTCACACCGAGCGGCCCGTTCGAGCCCTGCCCGGCCAACCCGATCCTCACCCACCGCAGCACCGACCACCCCGTGCAGAACACCGGGCACGCCGACCTGGTCCAGGCGCCCGACGGCTCGTGGTGGATGGTGCTGCTCGGGGTACGGCCGGGCGGCGGCACGCCTGGCTGGCACGTGCTCGGCCGGGAGACCTTCCTGGCACCCGTGACCTGGGTGGACGGCTGGCCGGTGGTCGGCGAGGTCGCCCTGGACCTGCCGGAACTCCCGTGGCCTGTGGTCCCCGGACCCGTCGAGGAGCCGCGGGACGACTTCGACCTGAGCGAACTGCGCCCGTCGTGGATCTCCGTGCGGGACCGCCCGGCCGAGCACTGCACCACCAAGGAGCGCCCCGGATGGCTGACGCTCCGCGCGCGGGGCGTCGACCTCGACGAACCCGACGTCGTCTTCACCGGCCGGCGCCAGCAGCACCTGTCGTGCCGCGCGCGGACCCTGGTCGATCCCTCGGACGGAACCGGCGGCCTGGCCGTGCGGCTGGACGAGCGGCACCACTACGCGATCGAGGCGTCCGGCAGCGAAGTGCGGGTGATCGCGCGCGTCGGCTCCCTGCGCACGGTCGTGGCCGCACAGCCCGTACCCGACGGGCCGGTGGTCCTCGGCCTCACGATCACCGACCCTCCGCCGCCACACGACGCCCGCACCGGCCCCGACGTCGTCTCCCTCGGCTTCGAGCAGCCCGACGGCACCTTCACCGTGCTCGCGACCCTCGACGGCCGTTACCTGTCGACCGAGGTCGCCGGCGGCTTCACGGGCCGCGTCATCGGCATGTACGCCGCGGCCGGCACCGTCCACTTCGACTGGTTCGCATACGAGCCCCTCAGACCATGACCACCGATCCGACCACCCACAACGCGACAACCCGACAACCGAGCGAAAGGAACAACAGGTGAAGGACATACGGCACCCCGCACACCACCGCAGCCGCGGCCCCGGGCGCCTGGCCGCCCTGCTGCTGACGCTGCTCGTCATCGTGGGCCTGACCAGCGGCACCACGATGGCGGCGACCGACGGCCCGGCGCACCCGGCGCGGACCCAGGTCAGGGTTCCGGCCTCCGCCAAGGACGCCGTGGCGGCCATGCAGCCCGGCTGGAACCTGGGCAACACGCTGGACGCCATCCCGGACGAGACCTCCTGGGGCAACCCCGCGGTCACCAAGTCCCTGTTCGACACCCTCCGCGCGCAGGGCTTCCGCAGCGTCCGCATCCCGGTGACCTGGACCGACCACCAGTCCACCACCGCGCCCTACACCATCGACGCCACGTACATGAACCGCGTCAAGCAGGTGGTCGACTGGGCGCTGGCCGACGGCCTGTACGTCGTGATCAACGTCCACCACGACTCGTGGCAGTGGATCGCTGACATGACGACCAACCACGACAAGGTGCTCGCCCGCTTCGACGCCTCCTGGTCCCAGATCGCCGCCACGTTCCGGAACGAGCCGCGCACCCTGCTCTTCGAGAGCGTCAACGAGCCGCAGTTCAACAACGCCACGCCCGCGCAGAAGACCCAGTTCCTGAACGAGCTGAACACCTCCTTCCACAAGGTCGTCCGCGCCACGGGCGGCGGGAACACCAACCGCCTGCTCGTCCTGCCCACGCAGGGCTGCACACCCGCCCAGAACCTCATGGACGACCTGTCCACCACGATCAGCGCACTGCACGACCGCAACCTCGTCGCCACCGTGCACTACTACAGCTGGTACCCGTTCAGCGTGAACGTCGCGGGCGGCACCCGGTACGACGCCTCCGCCCAGAAGGACCTGACCGACGCCTTCGCCCGGATGCACGACACGTTCGTCGCCAAGGGCATCCCCGTCTACCTCGGCGAGTACGGCACGCTGAGCTGGCCCGACTACAACCATCCCGACCCCATCGAGCGGGGTGAGGGACTGAAGTACCTGGAGCAGCTCGGACACCAGGCGCGGGTCGCCGGGGTCACCACCGCCCTGTGGGACCCCTTCTCCTACCTGAACCGCTCCACCCTCAAGTGGCGTGACCCCGCCCTGTTCGCCTGGATCAAGTCGAGCTGGACCACGCGCTCGGGTACCGCCTCCTCCGACCAGGTCTTCGTGGCGAAGTCGACCCCGATCACGGCCCAGTCACTCACCCTGAACCCGAACGGCACCACCTTCCGGGGCCTGTGGCAGGGCAGCAAGAAGCTGGTCGCGGGACGGGACTACACCGTGTCCGGCGACCGGCTCACCCTCACGGCCACCGCGCTGACCCGGCTGACCGGCAATCGTGCGTACGGCGTGAACGCGACGCTCCAGGCCCGGTTCTCCCGCGGGCTGCCCTGGAAGATCGACGTCATCACCTACGACACCCCGGTGCTGTCGAGCACCACGGGCACGAGCAGCTCGTTCGCCCTTCCCACGCAGTACCGCGGTGACGTGCTGGCGACCATGGAGGCCACGTACGCCGACGGCAGCAACGCCGGTCCGGCCGACTGGACCCCGTACCAGCAGTTCAACCAGTCCTTCTCGCCCGACTACGCGGGCGGCAGGATCACCCTGACGTCCGACTTCCTGAAGGCGCTGCACGACAACGCGCCGGTGACGCTGAAGTTCCACTTCTGGAGCGGCACCACCGTCACGTACCACGTGACGAAGTCCGGAAGCTCGGTGACCGGCACGGCGTCCTGACCGACCGGCCCTCCGCCCTGGTTGCTCGCCCCCGTGCTGGGTGACCAGGGCACTTCCCGCGTAACGGCGCGGCCTCACGCCTCGCGGTGAAGACTGCGGTGGGGCGATCGGGAACGGGATACTCCTGGCCTTCAGCTGGTCCCGCTCCTCCTCGGAGAGCTGCGCCACCGACAGAACGCACTGGGGGCGCCGTCCGACCGTGTCGTCGATCATCTCGTCCGTGTCATGGAGTGGATCTTTTCGATGTGGGCAGCTCCGTTCCACTCCAGTCCATACATCCCATGTCGCTGCACACCATCAGGGTAACCTGTCGGCCAACTACGGCCGTTTCACCACAATATGTGTCCCAAGACTCGACAGAGATGCCACCGGCGTTCGTTAATTCATCCAATGTCTCGGAAGATCGATCGAACAGGAGGATCCACGTTGCCGGAATCCACGTCACGCAGATCGGTACTCGCCGCCATGGCGGCCATGACGGTGGCCACCGCAGTCGGTTCCGTCGCGGTGGCGGCACCCGCGTACGCCGCGCCCGACGCGCCGCCGCCGCTGCCGCTGCCTGCCCTGCGGATCCCGAGGACCGACATGGGGATCGAGCAGCAGCCGGATTCCACGATCCAGTGGCTCCAGGACGCCAAGCTGGGCATGTTCATCCACTGGGGCGTGTACGCGGGCCCGGCCAAGGGCGAGTGGTGGATGCACAGCGCCCCGGTCACGCCGGCGGCCTACCGGAAATACGTCACCGACGCCACCGACGAGCAGTTCACCGCGGACGCCTACGACCCGGAGGCGTGGGCGCGGCTGGCCAAGGACTTCGGTGCAAGGTACGTGACGCTGACGACGCGCCACCACGACGGTTTCGCACTGTGGCCGCTGAACCATCCCAACAGCTGGAACTCAGGGCAGGCGCCGCTGGACCGTGACTTCGTCAGGGACTACGTCGCAGCGGTGCGGGCGGCGGGTCTGAAGGTGGGCCTGTACTACTCGCCGATCGACTGGCGCTATCCCGGCTACTACGACGTCCGCGGCACCCACTGCGCGCCCAACCCCTGGAACTACACCACCGATCCCGCGCACAAGGAGAACGCGCGGGTCATGAAGACCGAGGTGTACCAGTCGGTCAAGGAGCTGGTCACCCGGTACGGCCCGATCGACGACCTGTGGTGGGACGGCGGCTGGGTGGCGGAGCAGGGCAGCGACGCGGACGGCGCGTTCTTCTGGGAGCCCGGCCGGTACCGCGACCCCGCCAACGAGTGGCCGGTGGACGACGTCTACGGCGAGACGGACGGCGACGGCAGACCGCTGGGGCTGATGGGCATGGTGCGAAAGCACCAACCCGGGATCGTCGCCACCTCACGCTCGGGCTGGACGGGCGACTACGCCAGCGACGAGGGCCCTTCCGTCCCGAGCGGGGCGATCCGCACCGGCCTCGTCGAGAAGGTGTTCAGCGTCGGCAGCACCTGGGGCTACAACTCCGACGGCGCCGTGATGAGTTACGGCACCGCCATGGACATTCTCGTCAACTGCTGGGTGCGGAACATGACCGCGATGGTCAATGTCGGCCCGGACCGGCACGGTACGGTGTCCGACGCCCAGGCCGGGCTGCTGCGGCGGATCGGCACCTTCATGGCGTCCTGCGGCCGGTCGGTCTACGGGACCCGCGGCGGCCCGTGGAACCCGGTCGACGGCAAGTACGGCTTCACGTACAAGGACGACACCCTCTACGTGCACCTGCTGCCCGGCTACAGCGGAACCTCGTTCACCACCCCGTCGCTCGGTGACGCCAGGATCGTGCGGGCCTTCAATGTGCGCACCGGTGCCGCCCTGGCGTACTCGGCCGGCGGCGACGGCCGGGTGACGATCACCGGCATCGACCGCACCACCCAGCCCGAGGACAGCGTCGTCGGCGTCACGCTGGACCGGTCCGTGCAGCCGACCGACATCGCTGTCGGCCGGACGACGACGGCCGACAGCGAGGAGTCCTCGAAGGGCAACACCGCCGCGAGGGCGGTCGACGGTTCCACCGCGACCCGGTGGTGCGCGAACGACGGCGGCACCGGCCACTGGCTCAAGGTCGATCTCGGCTCGCCCCGCTCGCTGACGGGCACCCGCATCGCCTGGGAACTGGACGGGACCAACTACCGGTACACGATCGAGGGTTCCCTCGACAACCGCACGTGGAGCACGCTGGTCGACAGCACGGCCACCACCAGCACCCGTCAGGTCCAGGTCGCTCTGTTCCGCACTCGGGCACGGTACGTGCGTGTCACGGTCACCGGGTTGCCTTCCGGGGCATGGGCGTCCATACGCAACCTTGAGGTCTACGACCGGCCCTTCTCCACCGAGCTGGGATCGTAAGCGCCGGACACTCGGCACCGGGGGCTTCGGCCACGCCGGCCGAAGCCCCCGGTTCCCGGGAAAACCCTCAGGAAGTGACGAAGACCCGGACGTCCCAGGCGCCGAGGCTCACCGATGTGCCGACGGGAATCACACGGCCGTCGAGGACGTCGGTCAGATCGCCGGGTGCGCGGACGGCGGCCTCCTGCCAGCTCCAGTTGTGCACCACGTGCGCGCGTCGCCCGTCGGGGCAGGTGCCGGTCGTCACGGTCACGGACGCGGTCAGGGTGCCCCATCCGCTGCTGGGTGTGGGCGCCAGCCACTCGGCAAGTGCGCGGGCCGTGCCGCGTCCGGGTACGGTGCCGACGCAGGTGACACGGCCCGCCCCGTGGCGGCGGGTGGTGATCGCCGGCCAGCGGCCGAAGTGCGGGTGCTCGTACTCGGCGAGTACCTCGGCGTCGACCACCGTCAGTCCGTCCACCCAATGTGTCGCGGTCCCGCCCTCGGGCAGTGCGAGCGGGCTTCCGGGCGCGGCGCGGAGCGGCAGTTCGGCGGGCAGGTTGCCGACCTCGTCGTACCAGACGCCGGCCGCCGCCACGAGGCGTGCGGGAGCCTGCTCGTGCCGCGCCCGGGCCTCGTGGTCGGCGTAGCCGGTACGGGGTCCGAGAACCAGGTGGCCACCGGCGTGCGCGTACTGCCCGAGCCAGTCGAGGGTCGCGTCGTCGGCGATGTACAGCCCGGGGACGACCAGCACGGGGTGGCTGCGTGCGGCCTGGTCGGGTGCCATGCCCTCGCGCTCGCCGCGGGGGTCGTGCAACTGACGGGCGTGGAAGATGCGCACCTGGCGGCCGGCGTCGAACGCGCCGCGGTAGAAGGGGTCGAAGATGCGCTGGTACGCGGCGGGGTCCGGGCCGCCGTCGGCGGTCGCGAGCGGCGGATACTTCTGCATCAGCCATTGGTCGGCATCGAGTAGACCATGGCGATGTCGGCGTCCGGCTCGATGCCGGCGACCAGCGCCCCGGCGGCGTCGAACTCCGCGCCGAGCCGGGCGAGTTCGCCATACACACGCCCCGGACGGCCGCTGTGCGGCAGGATTCCGCCCCAGTGGGTCTCCGCGCCGAAGTGCAACGTGTGCCAGTGCCAGTACTCGACCATCCGCGCACCGCGTGCGACCAGCGCCCAGGCCGCCTGCCGCCACTGGCCGTCGTAGGCGGGCTTGTTGACCCAAGGGGCGTCGATGGCCTGGGCGTTGGTCTCGGTGACCAGGAAGGGAGCCTGGCGGGAGGAGAACATCCGGTCCCCGCTCTGGAACAGCGCCCAGACGCCTCTGGTCTTCCACTGCTGCTCGTGGTCGTCGGGTGTCCGGTCGGGCAGGGACAGGCCGTCCTGCATGTCGTAGTACGGGTTGCCCGCGGTGACGTCCAGGCTGTCGGTCAGCTCGTCGTCCTCGAAGGCGGGGTGGCCGTAGGAGATGCAGGTGGTGACGAACTGGTCGTCGCGTGCGTAGGCGCGCACGATGTCGGCTTGCCAGGCGACGAACTCGGTCGTCTGCCGCGCCTGGAACGCCCGCCAGGCGAGGTCGTACTGCGGCTGGGCGTTGCCGTCCGGTGTCCACAGGTCGGCCCAGGTCGACAGCCGGTGCGACCAGTAGACCAGGCCCCATTCGCGGTTGAGGGTCTCCACGTCCCCGTACCGGGCGCGCAGGTGGTCCACGAACCGCTGGAAGACACCGTGGTTGTGCGGCAGCCGCAGGCCGGGCTCGTTGTCCACCTGGAAGCCGATGACCGCCGGGTGGGCGGCGTACCGGGCGAGGATCTCGCGGGTGACGCGCTCGGCGTGGAACCGGAAGGCGGGGTGGGTGAAGTCCGCCTCCTGGCGGGCACCCCAGCCGATGCGCTGACCGGTGGCCCGCTCCGCGGCGATCTCCGGGTACTGCCGGGACAGCCACGGCGGCACGGCGTAGGTCGGCGTACCGAGGACGACCGAGATTCCTCGTTCGTGGGCACCGTCGAGAACCGGCCGCAGCCAGTCGAGGTCGAACGTCCCGTTCTCCGGCTCCCAGGTCGACCAGACCGACTCACCGACCCGGATGACGGTGAACTTCGCCTCGGCCATCAGATCCAGGTCGGCCTTGAGCCGCTCATGGGGCTGGTACTCGTGGTAGTAGGCGGCGCCGAACAGGACGCGGGCGGGCAGGGCGGGCATGAGCGACCTCCGTTGGTTGGTGGAGCGGCCCCTGGCACGACAATCGGTCAGTTGTCGGCGTGAACAATCGAAGCGCTTCGACTTCCACGAAGCGGAAGCAGTGAAGTCGAGACTAACGATGGCGTTTCACCTACGACAAGGTCTTACGAACTAGACAGTTGATGCCGCCAGGTGACAGGTTTGTAGCGCATGACGGCGTCGATGCGCTTCGACTACGCCGAAGTCCGGTCCCCTCCCCATCACAAGGACCACCATGTATCCCTCTGATCAAAGTCCTGACGAACTCCTCGCGTACCGGCCGGAGATGTCCCCGCCGGAGGACTTCGACGCCTTCTGGCAACAGACCCTGGCCGAAGCACGCTCCCGAGGCGGAGCGGTGAAGGCCGAACGGGTCACCGAGCGGTATCTGCTGAGCACCGTCGACGTGGACGACGTCCGCTTCCCCGGCTGGAACGGCGAACCGGTGGCCGCCTGGCTGCTGCGCCCGCGCGGCGCCGAAGGGCCGCTGCCGGTCGTCGTCACCTTCATGGGTTACTGCGGCGGCCGCGGGCTGCCCAC
Organism: Streptomyces cellostaticus; assembly: GCF_001513965.1. Lineage (GTDB taxonomy): Bacteria > Actinomycetota > Actinomycetes > Streptomycetales > Streptomycetaceae > Streptomyces > Streptomyces cellostaticus. The sequence goes on from NZ_KQ948051.1 coordinate 28,638, forward strand.
CGACCACCTGCTGTGGTCCGCGGCCGGTTACGCCCAACTCGTCGTCGACAGCCGGGGCCAGGGCCACGACACCCCGGACCACGGTCAGGGCGACGGCACACAATGGGTCGAAGGCTTCATGACCCGCGGCATCGACTCACCCGGCAACCACTACTACCGCCGCCTCATGACGGACTGTGTGCGCGCCGTGGACGCGATCGCCGAACTGCCCGGGCTGGATGCCGGGCGGGTCGTCGTCGCGGGCGGCAGCCAGGGCGGCGGCCTGGCCCTCGCGGTCGGCGGACTCGTCCCGGAACGGGTGGCGGCGGTGCTCGCCGACGTCCCGTTCCTGTGCCACTTCCGCCACGCGGCGCGGACCAGCGGGGACGGCCCGTACCTGGAACTCACCAAATACCTGCGCTGGCACAGTCCGCACCGCGTCGAAGCGACCTTCGCCACACTCGACTACTTCGACGGCGTCCACTTCGCCCGCCGTGCGACGGCCCCGGCGCTGTTCAGCGTCGGCCTCATGGACCCGACCTGTCCGCCTCCCACCGTCTACGCCGCCTTCAACCACTACGCGGGGACGGACCGGACCATGACGGCCTGGCCCTTCGCCGACCACGGCGGCGGCTTCGGCTTCAACACCGCAGAGCAGCTGAAGTGGCTGCGCGAACGCGGGCTGACCCCGCAGCAGTAGGCCTGGGGGGCCGGCCCGACCCAAGCGCCGGCCCCCCTTCGCCGGACGGAATGCGTCACGGCGGGACGGTCAGGCCGTCGTACCGGTGACCGAGGTTCCGGACTTGGTCACGTAGTACGTCGCGGTGGTGCCGCTCCAGAAGTGGAAGGTGAGTTTCACCCGTGTGCCGTCCTTGAGTGCGTTGAGGAAGGCGGACGGGACAGTCAGAACTTGCCGGGGAGTCGCCAGATCTGGTTCTTCTTGGTGCTGAGGGCGCTTGCCGGGTCGCAGGTCCACTGGTGGATCAGCGCTCCCGGAGCGGTGGAGATGTTGCTGACGTCGACGCACTTGCCGCTGTGGACGGCGACCAACTGGTAGTCCTGGCTGTTGCCGAGCGCGGTGACAGGGTTGAGGGTGAACTGCTGGTTGGCCGCGCCGTTGCAGGTGTACTGGATGACGGCGGCGCCGTCGGCGGTCGACGCCGCGGAGACGTCGAGGCACTTGCCGCTGAGCTCGTCGACGACGGTGTAGGTGTTGGTCTTCCCCGCCACCGGCTTGAGGTCGAGCATCTGCTGGTAGCCGCCCTCGCAGTGGTACTGCTGGTACTGGGTGCCGTTGGCGGTGCTCAGGTTGGTGTCGTCCAGGCACTGGCCGCTGTTCTCGCTGACGGCGACGGTCGAGACGGTGGTGCTGGACGGCGGGAGCAGGGTGACGGTGTAGCCGTCCTTGGCGTTGCTCCAGGGGATGCTCACCGAGGCCGCGTTGTTGCCGACGGTCAGGGTGGTGTCGGAGATCGTCTCGGGTCCGGCCACCGCGGCGCCGCCGTTGTACGGGACGCGCTGGACGACGGCGCGGACCTTGCCGCTCTCCACCACCGAGGTCGTGTTCAGGCCGGTGAGGTTGACCGTGACGTTGCCGGTGTTGCCGTTGCTGCCGAGCAGGACCTTGGCGTTCTTGGCGGTGTTGTCCTTGGTGGCGAGGCCGTCGGTGTTGGTGCCCGGAGTGAGGTTGACGATGTTGCCGGTCTGTGAGCCGTAGTAGCGGTACATGAACCACTCGCCCAGCGGCAGGTACTGGCCGGAGCTGTTCTTGGTGAGCAGGTTGGCCTCGTAGTCGTGCAGGTTCGTGCCGGAGGCCCAGTTGCCGCGCAGGCCGTCGGCACCGGCGCGCTCCAGACGGCCGATGAACCAGGCGCCGCCGCCGGGGTTCTGCTGGGAGAGCGCCGCGTACTCGTTGATCTGGTACGGGCGGGTGTTGGTCAGGCCTGCCGCGGCGAGGGTGGAGTTGGCGCCGGCGACGCCCGGGACGGGATCGGCGGGTTCGTCGTGCCAGCTGTAGATGTCGGGGGCGACGTTGTGGGCCTTGACGTAGGTGAGGTAGGTGGTCCACCAGGTGTTGGAGGAGGTCGGCTGGCCCGCCATGCTGGGGCCGACGATGAGCTGGCCCGGGAAGGCCGCCCGGACGCGGGCGTGGAAGCGCGACCACATCTGCAGGTACTGGCTCTGCGAGGGAGCCCAGAAGCCCCTGCCGTCGGGCTCGTTCCACAGGTCCCACTGGACGGTCATGTTGTTGGCTTTGACGTCGTTGATGAGCTGCGTGACGAAGTTGTCGAACTTCGTCCAGTCACCGTTGTCGCCGGGCCAGCCCTGGCTGGTGGTGCTGTCCGCGCCCCACAGGTCGTGCGGCAGCAGCACGAAGGTGCCGCCGAGTGCCGCGGTGCGCTTGTACTGGGCGAGCGTGGCGTTCCAGCGGGTCTGGTAGTCGGCGAGGCTGGTGCCGTAGCCGCCGCTGTTGAGCTGGGCGCCACCGGCCCGCATGAAGTGCCACTTGATGTCCTTGAAGAAGTGGTCCTGCGGCAGCGACCCGTTCGGCGTCATCCCGTAGATCATGCCGGAGGCGCGGTAGGTGGGCGCGCCTCCGGCGGTGGCGAAGTCGACGGTGACGCCGGTGTCGGCGGCCTGTGACGGGGCCGCGGGCACGAGGGTCGCGGCCAGGGCGGTCAGCAGGACGGCGACGGAGGGGACCGTTCGGCGTCCGGTGCGGGTGGTGTGGCTGGGGTGTATCCGGGGCGATTTCATGGTGCGGCTCCTGCATGAGTGGGGCGGGCCCGGACGGCCCGGGGGCTATTGGGGGAGGCAGCCGGTCAGCGGCCGTCTCGGTGTGCGTGTGCTGCGGCCAGCAGGAGGTAGCTGCTGGCGGTCCAGGTGTAGGCGCGGTCGCGCAGACCCGTGCCGGTGAGGGCGTCGAAGTTCTCGGCGAAGCCGTGGGTCTCGCACAGGGCGCGGAAGCGGGCGCTGATGTCGTCCGCCAGCCGGTGGTGGCCGGCGCGACGCAGGCCGTCCTCGACGAGGACGGTGGCCGGGGCCCAGATCGGGCCGCGCCAGTAGCCGTCGGCGAGGTAGTGCGGTGAGGTGGTCAGTTCGGTGGCGAGGCCGTACGAGGTCAGATGGGCCTTGATGTGGTCGGCCAGGGCGCTTGCGACCTCGCCGGGCAGGTGCTCGCCCAGCACGATGGGCATCAGGTCGAGAAGGCTTGAGCTGCTCCAGGTGTCCCCGCTGGCGACGCCTTGGGCGACGAATCTGTCCCCGCTCCAGAGCTGCCCCAGCAGCGCCGTCTGGGTCTCCTCGGCCGCCCGCGTCCACCCGCGCGCCTCGTCCTGCCTGCCCAACTCCCCCGCCAGCTCGGCGAGTTCGCGCAGTTGGAGGACGAGGAAGGCGGCCAGGTCGGCGGTGACGACCACGCGCTCGGGGTCGAAGGTGGTGGCGTTGTCCCAGCCGCTGTCGTTGCCGTGCTGGTAGTGGGCCAGTTCGGCGCCGGGGGCTCGTCGTGCGGTGAGCCAGAAGTCGGTCCAGCGCTCCAACCGGTCGTACACCTCGGTCAGTTCGGCGTGGCCGGGAGGTGTCGGCAGGCGGCGGCGCAGGTGGCCGAAGGCCCAGCCGTGGATGGGCGGCTTGACGAAGTTGTAGAGCACCTCGGAGTGGGTGACCGAGTCGGGCAGGGCGCCGCTGTCGTCCTGGTGGTCGAAGGGCAGGGCGAACTGGTCCAGGGCCAGTCCGGGACAACCGGGCGCCAGAGCGAGGGCGTTGAAGCAGTGGTCCCAGCTCCAGACCTTGTCCATCCAGTGCTTGGACATCAGCACGGCGGGCCGGGTGACCAGGCCGGTCGGTCGTACGGTCGCCGACCAGACGACGTAGGCGGCGAGCTCGGCGGCCGGGGTGGCGGACGAGCGCCAGGGGGCCATGGCGTCGACGAAGTCCCTGAAGCCTTTCTTCGCGGCCTCCACGATCTCGTCGAAGGGCGTCGAGGACGCGTAGGGCGGACGAGAGGTGTCGAGTTCCTCGATCGCGATCTCCCAGGCCCCGTCCGCCGCGGCGGTGATGGCGAGACCGCGGTCGCCGCTGCCCAGGGCCTGGGCTCCGGCCGGGTCGGCGAGGGTGCCGGACAGCACGGTGACGCGGTACCGGCGTCCGGTCTCGTACGACGTGAACACGTGCCCGTTCGTTGCCGGGTCGTGGAAGAAGTACGTTCCGCTGAACGGGGTCAGGGCCTGCGCGGCGGCGAAGACGCTGATGCCCAGGCCGCTCCCCCGCAGCCGCACGGTGTCCGGCGACTCGTAGGCGAGGTCGACGTGCCCGCCCTCGCCGAGCCAGCTGAGCAGGCCCGGTGTCGCCTCGACGCGGGCCGCGGCCCGCTCACCCGTCGCCGGGTCCAGGGGGACCAGGCGCAGTACGGCGTGCATGCCGTTCTGGTGCGAGACGAGGTGGAGGTCCTCGGCGTACGTCTTCTCCGCCACCACGGGCGAGATGTCGAACCAGGATCCGTACGTGCTGAACGGAATGTCGTGGACGGAGAAGGCCGGGCCGGACGGGGCGGCGGTCATGATGCGTCACTCGTTTCTCGGGCAGGGGGCACCGGCCGACTGGTGTGCAGCCGGAGCGGTCGTGACGGGAGGGAGGGACTCAGTCCTTGACGGCGCCGGCGGTCACGCCGGCGGCGACGTAGCGCTGGGCGAGGACGAGGATCACGGCGGTCGGCAGCGAGGCCACGACGGCGGTCGCCATGATGGCGTTCCACTGCTGGTTGTTGTTGCCGATGTAGTGGTAGATGCCGAGGGTGATCGGCTCGTGGGCGCCGCCGCCCGCGAGGGTGCTGGCGAAGACGAAGTCGGACCAGGACCACAGGAAGGCGAACAGGGAGACCGTGACGACGGCGTTGCGGCTCATCGGCAGCACCACGGACCAGAAGGTCCGCAGGGCCCTTGCTCCGTCCATCTGCGCGGCCTGGATCAGCTCGCCGGGGATGCCGGACATGAATGCCGTGAAGATCAGGACCGCGAACGGGACGGCCAGGGTCGAGTCGGCGACGATCAGCCCGGGGACGGACTGGAGCAGACCCAGCTGGAGGTAGATGGCGTAGAAGCCCATCGCCATGATGATGCCGGGGATCATCTGCGCGGCCAGCAGGACGAAGTTCAGGATGCCGCCGCCGCGCGGGCGCAGCTTGGCCAGGGCGTAGCCGGCGGGGGCGGACAGGGCGACGGTCAGGACGACGGTGCCCAGGCCGATGACGAGGCTGGTGCCGAGGTAGGGCAACTGCTCGTCGAGGACGGTGCGGTAGCCGGCCAGGGTGCCGTGCACAGGGAGCAGGTCCGGTGGGCTCTTGCGCATGTCCTGGTCGCGGGTCAAGGACACGTTGAGCATCCAGTAGACCGGGAAGAGCATGATCGCGGTCAGCAGGACACCGACGGTCGTCTTCCACCACGTACGGCTGGTGCTTCGGTTCATGACAGCGCCTGCTTTCGCTGGACCCGGACGTAGACCAGGCCGAAGACCAGGGCGGCGACCACGAGCAGGTTGCCGACGGCCGCGCCCGGGCCGAAGGCGGGCAGGAGGTTGCCGAAGCCGAGCTGGTAGGACCAGGTGGCGAAGGTGGTGGACGAGTCCGCGGGGCCGCCCTTGGTCATGATCCAGATGATGTCGAAGACCTTGAGCGTGTAGACCAGCCCGAGCAGCAGGGTGATCGCGGACACCGGGCGCAGCAGCGGGAAGGTGACGCGCCAGAAACGCTGCCAGGCGTTCGCCCCGTCGAGGGCGGCGGCCTCGTAAAGGCTCGCGGGGATGGACTGCAGGCCGCTGTAGAGGACGACCAGGTTGAACGGGACGCCGATCCAGATGTTCGCGATGATCACCGAGGTCAGCGACCAGGACGGTGAGGTCAGCCAGTTCACCGGCTCGATGCCGACGGCGCTCGCCAGGGCGTTGACGATGCCGGAGTCGCTGTTGAGCATCCACGACCAGGTGGAGGCCGACACGATCAGCGGCAGCAGCCAGGGCACCAGGAACAGGGCGCGCAGGGTGGCCGACAGCCGGAAGTGCTGGTTGAAGAAGACCGCGAGGGCCAGGCCGATGGCGTACTGGAAGGCCAGGCACACGGCAGTGAAGACGGCCGTGTGGAGCAGGGCCGGGGCGAAGGTCGGGTCGTCGAAGACGGTCTGGTAGTTGCTCAGGCCCGTGAAGGGTGCGTTGCCCTGCACGAAGGAGCGGACGGTGTAGTGGCGCAGGCTGAGGTCGAGGTTGCGGTACAGCGGATAGGCGTAGAAGAGGGCGAGATAGACGGTCACTGGGGCGAGGAATCCCCAGGCGGCCCACTGCTGGGAGGTCGGACGGCGGCGTGTCCTGGTGCGGGCCGGGGACGGGGCGGCGGTGGCCGCCCCGTTCCGGACGCGCGCGGACCGGTGGTCCGGCGGATGGGTGGTCTGTTTCATCGAACCCACGTCACTTGACCGCGTCCTGCGCCGAAGTGAGCGCGTCCTTGGGCGACTTGGACCCGCTGAGGGCGGACTGGACGGCCTTCCACATCTGCTCGGATATCTTGGGGTACTTGGTGCCCAGGTCGTCGCTCGTGCGCCCCTTGGCCGACTTGACCGCGTCGACCCATGGCTTCAGCCCGGCGTTCGCCGCCACCTGCTTGTTCTGGACCTCGCTGGTGGGGGCCACGTAGGACAGGGTGGTGTCGGTGTCGTAGAGGTTGCCGTTGCTGGTCAGGCAGGTGGTGAGCTTCTGGGAGGTGGTGTAGCGGGCGGTGTCGTCCTGGACCGGGATGGTGACGAACTCACCGCCGGTCGGGGCCGCCGCGTTGCCCCCCGTGGCGGCGGGGATGGGCAGCACCCCGTAATCGAGCCCGGCCTTCCTCGCATTGGCGAGCTGCCAGGTGCCGTTCTCCGCGAAGGCGTAGTCGCCGCTGGCGAACTCCTGCCAGCTGGTGGTCTGCGTGTTGTTGAGCACCGAGTTGGGGGCGTAGCCCTGCTTCAGCCAGTCCTTCCACAGCGACAGGGCGGACACGGCCTGCGCGGAGTCGAGCCCGGTCAGCTTGGCGCCCGCGCCCCAGAACCACGGCAGGAACTGGAAACTGCCCTCCTCCGTGCCGATCGCCGAGAACGTGACGCCCTTCTTGCCCGCCTTCTTGACCTTCGCCAGCGCCGCCGTCAGCGACGTCCAGTCCTTGACCGAGGCGATGTCCACCCCGGCCTCCTTCAGCACCTTCTTGTTGTAGTAGAGGGCCAGGGTGTTGGCACCGATGGGCGTGCCGTACGTCTTGCCGCCCGACTGGCCGGCCGCGAGCAGGTTGGGGTCGGCTTTCGAGGTGTCCAGCTTGGTGTCGTCGGTCGTGGTGATCACGCCCGCCTCGGCCAGGGTCGACACCACCGGGTTGTCCACGATGAGGACGTCCGGCGAGTTGCCCTGCTGCGCCGCCAGCAGTGTCTTGTTGCCCAGGTCGCTGGTGTCGAAGGCGGTCCGCTTGATCTTCACTCCGGCCTCGGTGCCGCACCGGTCCAGCAGCTTCGCCCAGGCCGAGCCCTTGTCGAACTGCGGGTACGGGTCCCAGATGGTGTACGTGCCGCTGCCGGCACCCTTGGCGTCCGTGCTGCCCGAACCGGAGGAACAGGCGGTGGCGCTGACGGCCACGGCCAGGGCGGTGAGGGCTGCGGCGGTCAGACGACGCTGTCTGGAGGAGTGGTTCATTGCAGGGATTCCTTTGTTTTGGTCATGACAGTGCCGAAGGCATGGGGTGAAGAGGAGAGACGGGCACGGCGAACGGCACCGTTGAGCGGTTCGAGCGCCCGGTGGTGTGAGAAGGGTTGAAGAGTGCTACGTGGGTGCGGTCAGGGCGTCGTACCGGACCCTGCGTCCGCGGTGGGTGTGACTCCCGCGGGCCCGGTGCTGGCCCGCAGGGAGATCGGCGGCGTGAGGAGATGGTGCCGGGGCGGCGCGTCGGAATGGTCGAGCCGCTCCACCAGCAGGTCGACGGCGCGCCGGCCCATCTCCTCCGCCGGTACGTCCGCCGCTGTGAGCTGCGGGGTCACCGTCTCCGCCCACCGGCCGGCCACCACCCCGGTGACGGAGAAGTCGCGCGGCACATGGCGGCCTGCCCGGGCGAGCCCCCGGTAGAGGCCGCCCAGAGCGGCCTCGTTCAGCGTGACCAGGGCCGTGGTGGCCGGGTCGTCGCGCAGGATCTGCTCCACGCATGCCTGGCCCGACGCGGCGTCGTCCCCGCAGCAGTACGTCCGCACCGTCAGCCCGCGCTCGGCCGCGGCCTTGGTGAAGCCGTCCAGGCCACGGTGCGCGGACTCGTACCCGGCCCGCAGCAACTGCTCGGGACGGTTGACGAAGGCGACCCGGCGATGGCCGAGATCCGCCAGGTGGTGCACGCACGCCGCCGCCAGCGCGGTGTGGTCCAGGCCTACCCACCAGCCGCGCTCCGGATGGGCGGTACGGCCGATGGCGACGGAGGGGAAGTCCAGCTCGGCCAGGTGATCGACCCGGTCGTCCTCCAGCCTGATCTCCATCAGGATCGCGCCGTCGACCCGCCGCTCGCCCAGCAGCCGCTGGAAGGAGCGGTCGCTGTCCACACCGCTCGGCGACAGAAGCACGTCGTAGTCGTAGGCCGCGGCGGCCTCCACGACGCTGCCGATGAAGTCCAGCTGCATCCCCGTGTAGTGGTTCCCGGCCGGCGGGAAGACCAGACCGATCGTGCTGGTCCGGCCGTTGGCCAGCGCGCGGGCACTGGCGCTGGGCCGGTAGCCCAGCTCGTCGACGACCTGCTGGATCTTCCGGCGGGTCTCCTCCGACACCGGGCGCTTGCCGCTCAGCGCATACGACACGGTGCTCCGCGAGACACCGGCCCGCTTGGCGATCTCACCGATGTTCACGGGAACTCCTTGCTCGAACCGGTTCGCTGCTCCGCGAGGAACATACCGCCGGGCGCCTGAGGCTGGGAACGGTGAAGTGCGATCTCCGGATTGTCGAACCGGTTCGCATGAAGTGAAGGTAGGAACCGCCCGAAGGCCTGTCAACACCCCGGGCCGCATTCTCGCAAACCCGGCCGGAGCCGGTAGATCCTCGTGTCGAGGGGATTGCTGGCCGGGTTGCCCGGTGCTAGCTTCGCCGAACCGGTTCGATGAAGTGATCCTTTCGACAACCGTGGGCCCGGTCCGCACCCTCCCCCGAGGTCGCGGACCCCGTCCCTGCCCGGCCAGACGACTTTCCTTGCCTCTGCGGCGCAGACGATCTGTCGGTCCGACGTATGCCGACACTCAAAGAGTGAGGACGCGATCCATGCCTCCCGCTGACGGATCATCCCGGAGACGCGCACCGGCCGCCGTGGCACTGACTCTCGGCGCGGGCCTGCCGGCCGCCCCGGCCGTCCCCGCGCAGGCGGCCGAGGCGCCCCAGCCCGCCGCCCGCTACACCTTCGACCAGGACGACCTCGCCTCCGGCATCCCGCCACCGCACACCCCGCTCACCCGACCAGCGGGCGTCGAACGCCGTGTCGCCGAGGCCCGCACCACCACCGATGAGCAGCAGTTCCCAAGCTGTTTTGGCCGGTGTCGTCCGCAACAGCTGTCCTCGGCCGGACACCCCTCGCCGAGGAGGGGCGCCTCCGTAGCCCTGGCACGGTCACGGTGTGCCGGTCCTGCGTCGCACCGCGCGGCGCGTGGACCGGCGAGGGACCAGCACCGGTTGCACGAGCCGACGCCGCTCCACACCGCTGCGGGCGTTGATCAGAGCGATCAGCAGATCGACCGCTTCGGTACCCACCTGGTCCGGACGGAGGCTGACGGTGGTGACGGGCGGGGCTGTGCTCGCGTAATCCGGATCCTCGCTGACGCACGCCACCAGCAGATCCTGCGGCACCCGCAGACCGTGGCGCCGGGCGGCGGCGAGGATGTTGTGACCGGAGTCGGAGTAGACGCCGATGACGGCATCCGGCCGCGGATCGCGGCGGAGCAGCCGGCCGACCGCGTTCTGTTCGGCCATGAAGTAGTCGGGCAGCGAGGCGTACTCCTCCACGAGGGCGGGCATGCGGTGTTCGTCGCACCAGGACCGGTAGGCGTGTGCGATCAGGTGCGGGTACGCGTCGTCGTGAAGGGGCAGGGAGAGTCCGATCCGCCGGGCGCCGGACTGCGCGAGGTGTTCGAGCAGGAGGCTCAGGCCCGATTCGTGGTCGGCGTCCACCCACGCGTCGCACCGGTGCGGCTGGGGCGGCCGGCCTTCGCTGATCATCGGTATGCCGCGCTCCCGCAGGATGGAACGCACCGGGTCCTCCGCGCGCGGTCCGACGTGAATGACGCCGTCCATCGGCGTGTTGAGCCACATCCACGGTGACATCGAACTCGGCATCACCAGGAGCAGATAGCCGCGTTCGTGGGCCGCCGCCATGGCTCCCAGCGTCAGTTGGGCGTAATACGGGATCTCGGTGTACGGGACGGGCAGGTCGCCGTACGTCGTCATGGTCAGGCCGAGCACCCCGGTGCCGCCGCGGGCCAGGGCACGGGCTGTGCTGGCCGGGGCGTAACCGAGTTCGCGTGCCGCGGCCAGCACACGCTGCCTGGTCGCCTCGGACAGCCGTCCGGTGCCGCCCAGCGCATTCGACACGGTGGCCGTGGACACCCCCGCCCGTGTGGCCACGGCGTCGAGCGTGGGACGCCGCCAGGAGCCCGAGCTGTTCATGCACACCCCAACCAGCGGAACGGCTTGTGGTTAAGAACTTAATCAATCAGCCTACCCGGCAACGGAGGCCGGGACCGGTCGCCGGGAGAGGAGTGATCAGATGCCAGATATCCCTGTCACCAGCGTCGAGGGGCCCGCGGACGGCTCGCTGCACAGGCGGACGTTCCTGGCCGCGGCCGGGGCAGGTGCGCTCGCGGTTGCCGGTACCGGTACGGCCGCCCGGGCCGCGACCGGCCGCTCCCCGGTGCGGGTGACCACCGTGGTGCTGAACGGGCGGGTGTTCACCGGAGCTCACGGAGGCGCACCGGCCCAGGCGGTGGCCGTCGGCAGCGACGGGAAGATCCTCGCCGTCGGGTCCGACGCGGAGATACGCCGTCGCATCGGCCGCCGTACCGTCGTCATCGACGCCCACGGAGGTACGGTCATGCCGGGCCTCCAGGACGGGCACATGCACCCGCTCGGGGCGGCCATGCAGTCGCTGAACCCGTCGCTGGGCAATCAGACCATGACAGTTCCGCAGTTCCGCGCCAGGGTCCAGGAGATGCTGGACGCCACGGCGGCGCAGGAACCGGACGGCTGGCTCCAAGTCACCGACTGGAACCCGGTGGGCCTGCAGCCCGCGGGCACCGTCGCCGACAAGACGCTGCTCGACTCGCTGAACACCAGGCGCCCGATCTACCTGCAGGGTTCCGACTTCCACAACAGCCTCGTCAACAGCCGGGCACTCGCCCTCGCGGGAGTCGACCGCAGCACCGCCGACCCGGCGGGCGGGCAGATCGTCCGCGACGGCGCGGGGAACCCGACCGGTCTGCTGAAGGACAACGCCCAAGGGCTCGTCTCCGCGGTGATCCCTCCGCCGAGTGCCGACCGGATCGACGCCGCCCACGCCAGGATGGCCGACACGCTCCTGGCCAACGGCATCACGTCCTTCCTCGACGCCGCCAGCAGCGAGGACAGCGTCAAGACCTATGCCGACCTCATCAAGAAGGGCCTGCTGCCACAGCACATCACGCCCGCGCTGCTGATCGACGCCGACCTCGCCAAGAAGCCCCGGGCGGCGGCCGAGTACCTGCGCGACGTGCGCAGACGTTTCGCCGGACCGGCCACGCTGCGGCTGACGACCGCCAAGGTGTTCCTCGACGGCGTGATGGAGTTCCCGGCCCAGACCGCCGCCCTGCTGACCCCGTACCTGGACGCCCAGGGCAGGCCGACCGACCACCGTGGCGACCTGTACGTCAGCGACCGGGACTACCGGGCTGTCGTCCGCGCCCTGGACGCGGACGGGTGGCAGATGCACGCACACGCCATCGGCGACCGCGCCGTACGCACGGCCCTGAACGCGTACGAGGCCGTCGCCCGCCCCGGTCGCCGTGGCCGACGGCACACCATCACGCACCTCGAACTGGTGCACCCCGACGACTACGGACGCTTCGCCCGGGCCGGAGTGGTGGCGAGCATGCAGTTGCAGTGGGCGATGCCGACATCGTTCACGAGCGACGCGCTGCGGCCCTACATCGGGCCGGAGCGGTACGCACGGCTGTACCCGGCTCAAAGCCTGGCCCGGGCGGGAGCATGGCTGGCCGGCGGCTCGGACTGGCCGGTGGACCCGCTGCTCCCCTTCACCCAGATCGCCACGGCGATCGACCGCAGCAACCCCGAGTCCCAGGAGCCGCCGCTCAACGCCCGCGAAGGGCTGACCCGGTTGCAGTCGCTGGTCATGCACACCGCGGGCACGGCGTACCAGTTGCACGACGCCGCCTCGGGAACCCTGCGGCCGGGACGGCGGGCCGATCTGATCGTCCTGGACCGGGACATCACCAAGATCCCGGTGAAGGACATCCGGGGCAGCAAGGTCCGGTACACCCTGATCTCCGGACGGGTAGTCCACGACGCGGGATCGCAGACGGGTCGGGCACGGGCCGAGGCGGCGCAGCGCATGGGCGTGCTGGGCACCGGCCGGGCGCCGGGTGAGTCCTGCTGCCGAGGACACTGACCCGGCCGGGCGGACGCGCCCCGGCCTGTCCGACGGGGCCGGGGCGCGGTCGGGTGGGCGCGAGAGTGCCGCGTCCAAAAGGCTCCGGTCACCGACACCTGAACAGCCGCTGCGTACCGGCCCATGGCCTCGAAGGAGGCGAGCAGTGCAGCGGCCGATCTCCTGGGTGGACGGCGCGCAGGTCGTTGCGGATGGCCGGCATGTCGCGCCGGACACGCTCGGCGCTCGAGCCGGGGGCGGGGGTGTCGCCTTCGCCGAACGCGCAGACGGCGCTCCAGTAGGCCGGGCCGCGGTGCGGTGGTGTGATGTCGTCGTGGTGGACGGCCTTGAAGATCACGTCGGTGACGTCTCCAGGGGCGGACGTCAGGAGTCCGCCGAGAGGATCAACCCTCCTGCAGCGCAGGCGCAGGGTGCTCGCCCGATCCGCGGACGATCAGTCGGGTGGGAACGGTGATGGTGCGGGCGCGGGAGCGGTCGCCGTCGAGGCGGGCCAGGGCGGTGGCCGCTGCCGTTCGGCCGATTTCCTCGGGATCCTGGGCGACGACGGTCAGGGCGGGTTCGAGTGCCTCGGCGAGCGGGACGTCGTCGAAGGCGACGACGGCGATGTCCTTCCGCTTGCTGCGGGCGAGTTCGGCGACTATGCCCAGCGCGACGATGTTGTTGCCGGCGAACAGGGCTGTGGCCGGATCGGCCAGGCCGAGCAGTTGGGAGGTCGCGGTCACGGCTCCCTGCTGATCGTGGGCATTGGTGACCAGCGCACGGTCGTAGGGCAGGTCGGCCTCCTGCAGGGCCGTACGGTATCCGGCCAGGCGTTCGCGGCGGGTGTACAGCTTCACGGGCAGGTCGCCGATGAAGCCGATGCGCCGGTGGCCGTGGGCGATCAGGTGGGCGACGCCGTCATGGGCCCCCGCGCGGTTGGAGCTGACGATGCTGTCCGTGGACAGGCCGACTCCCGGACGGTCGAGGAACACCACGGGCAGTCCCGCTGCGCGGTGGCTCTTGAGGTGGGAGTGGTCGGCACCGACGGACGGCACGATCATCAGGATGCTGACACGCCGGGCCAGGAACTTGTCCGTCAGGGCGCGTTCCCGGTCGGGGTCGTCCGCGGAAGAGCCCATGAGCAGAGTCAGTCCGCGTTCGCGGACGGTGTCCTCGATGGCGCGCGCCACGGCTCCGAAGAAGGGGTTTCCGAGGTCGGGGATGACCAGGCCGATGGTGGTGTCGGGGCCGCCGACGCGGATGTTGCGGGCCATGAGGTTCGGCTGGAAGCCGAGCTTGGCCACTGCGGCGAGTACCTGTTCCCTGGTCTGCGCCGAGGCGGGTCCGTCCTCATTGAGGACACGGGAGACCGTCTTCGCGCTGACGCCGACCTCGCGGGCGACGTCGGCCAGGGTGGGGCGGCGGTTCGCTGCCATGGAGAAACCGTCTCCTGTGAGCCCTCGGTTCCGGCCGCGGCCTCGGCCGGACATGTGAGAGCTGAGTCGTGTTGTCAGGTGGCCTGGACTCCGGCGGCCTTCGCGGCCTCCGAATCCGCTACGACAGTACCTCCGGCCTCGTCGACGCCGAGTGCGCCGGTCATGATGGCGACGACCTCGGCCATGGAGTAGTCGGACGGCTTGATCAGAGCCGCGCGCCGGCCCAGCCGGTGGACGTGGATGCGGTCGGCGATCTCGAAGACGTGGGGCATGTTGTGGCTGATGAGCACGACTGGCATGCCCTTGTCGCGGACGCGGCGGATGAGGTCCAGGACCTGGCCGGACTCCTTGACGCCGAGTGCGGCGGTGGGCTCGTCCATGACGACGACGCTGCGGGCCCAGGCGACGGAACGGGCCACCGCCACGGCCTGCCGCTGACCTCCGGAGAGAGTCTCGACCGCCTGCGTGAGCGAGCGCAGACCGATCTTCAGGTCGGCCATGTGCTCGGCGGCCTCCTGACGCATGCGCTTCTTGTCGAGCATGCGGAAGACACTGCCGAGGACACCGGGGCGGCGTAGCTCCCGGCCGAGGAACATGTTCGAGGCGATGTCCATGGAGGCGGCCACCGCGAGGTCCTGATACACCGTCTCGATGCCGTGGGCGCGGGCGCTCTGCGGGCCGGAGAAGGTGATGGGTTCGCCGTTCAGGCGTATCTCGCCGGCGTCGGGAACCAGGGCGCCGGTGAGGGCTTTGATGAGGCTGGTCTTGCCGGCTCCGTTGTCGCCGATGACGGCGAGGACCTCGCCGGGCAGGAGGTCGAAGTCGGCGCCGTCGATGGCGGTGACATGGCCGTAGCGCTTGACCAGACCGCGGGCCTGCAGGACAGGGGTGGGGGACGTGGTGGCGGTCATCGTGCCCTCTTCCGGGAGATCTGGTCGACGGTCACCGCGAGGATCACCAGCACGCCGGTGATCAGGGTCTGGTAGATGGAGGCGACGCCCATCAGCTGCAGGCCGTTGCGGAACACGCCGACGATGAGAACGCCGATGAACGTGCCCAGCACCGAGCCGCGGCCGCCGAAGAGGCTGGTGCCGCCGAGGACCACGGCGGTGATGCTGTCGAGGTTGTCGGTCTGCCCGGCCTGCGGGTCACCGACGCCGGTGCGGGAGATGAGCAGCAGGGCGGCGATGCCGTACAGCAGGCCGGCCACGGTGTAGATGCCGATGGTCAGGCGGGAGGTGCGGATGCCGTTGAGCCGGGCGGCCTCGGAGCTGTTGCCCAGGGCGTAGACGTGCCGGCCCCAACCGGTGCTGCTCAGCGCGTACGCGAGGAGGAGGAACAGCGCGATGGTGACCAGGGAGCCGTACGTGATGTCGGTGTGGCCGAGCGGGAAGGTCTGCCCGAGAGCCGTCAGCAGGCCGGGCAGGCTGGTGACCGTCTGCTCCTTGGAGTAGATGTGCGTCAGCGCGAACGCGACGTTGAGCATGCCGAGGGTCACGATGAACGGCGGCAGCGGGACCTTCTGCACCAGCAGCCCGTTGAGCAGGCCGAAGCCGCCGCAGACGGCCAGGCCCAGCGCGATGGCGAGGAGCGGGGGCAGGGTCCCCTCGGCCGCCATCTTGGCCATCATGATGCTGCCGAACGCCATCACGGCGCCGCACGACAGGTCGATGCCGGCGGTGAGGATGATCAGGGTCTGGCCGATGGCGAGCGTGCCGACGACCATCACCTGCTGCACGATCAGGGAGAAGTTCCCGCCGGTGAGGAACTGGTCGGTGGAGAGGGAGAAGAAGACACAGGCCAGCAGGAGGGCGACCAGCGGGCCGGTGGTCGGTGCCGTGAGCAGTCTGCGGACCGTGGTCGGTGCCTTGAGCTCGGCGTACGGCGTCGTCGTGGCTGTCATGCGAAGTCCTTGTCGGAAGACAGATGTCCTTGTCGTCAGGACATGGGGGCGGCCGTCCCAGGTCGGGGAGGTACGTGGGCCGGCCGCCCCACTGGGGGGAGAGGCGGTGGAAGTACTGTCCTCGTGGGCAGCTCAGCCCCAGCAGTTCTCCAGGCCGTAGGCGGTGTCCTTGGACGTGACGCCCGCCTGCGCCTTGTCGGTGACCAGGGTGACACCGGTGTCGGTGTAACCGGACGCCTTCTTGCCGTTCTTGGCGTACGTCACCACGGCCTTGACGCCCTCGGCGGCCATCTTCAGCGGGTACTGCTGCGAGGTCGCGGCGATCTTGCCGTCCTTGACCGCCTGGGTGCCGGTGCAGCCGCCGTCGACGGAGACGATCAGGACGTCCTTCTCCCGGCCCTTGGCCTTCAGTGCGGTGTACGCGCCCAGGGCAGCCGGCTCGTTGATGGTGTAGACGAGGTTGATGCCGGGCGACTTCTGAAGGCAGTTCTCCATCGCGGTCTGGCCCTTGGCCTGGTCACCATTGGTGTCCTGGGCGCAGACGACGTCCTTGTCGGTGGCGCCGAAGCCCTTCAGGAAGCCGTCGTGCCGCTGGACGCCGACGGAGACGCCGGGCGCGAGGTCGAGGGTGGCTATCTTCGCCGTCTTGCCCTTCATGGCGGCCTTGGCGTACTCGCCGATCAGCTCGCCGGCCGTGAGGTTGTTCGTGGCGAAGAGGGCGTCGACCGCGCTCTGCGGCTCGGTCGGGGTGTCCAGGGCGATGACCAGGACACCCTTGGCACGGGCCTTCTGGATCGCGGGCACGATCGCCTTGGAGTCGCTCGGGGTGATGAGGATGCCCTTCACACCGGCGGCGACCATGTTCTCGATGGCGGTGACCTGACCGGAGTTGTCCCCGTCGAACTTGCCCGCGGCGGTCATCAGCTGGGCGCCGTCCGCTTTGGCGGCCTTCTCCGCGCCCTCCTTCATCTTCACGAAGAACGGGTTCGTGTCGGTCTTGGTGATCAGACCGACCTTGACGCTGCCCGAGCCTGAGCCCGCGGAACCCGATCCGGAGCCGGATCCGCAGGCCGTCAGGGTGAGGGCCGCGATGCCCGTGCAGGCGGCGACTCTGAGGAGGGACGGGGTCAGACGAGTGGTGCGCGACATGAACGACTCCTGCGGGATCACGAGCGGCGTGGTCGGCATCGGAGCATGCCGTCCCCGGGATGTCATCGTTGACTTATGTCATCGTTGACACCGCATGGCGAGGATGATGGACTCCGCATCCCGGCAACGTCAATGCCTTACCCCCGTCACAAATCGGCAACGCTCGCGGCTGCAACCCCCACGCGGCCACCCAGCGATTGCGAGAAGGGCAGCCATGAACCCGAGTCAGATCACCGTCCTGGGAGAGTGTGTCGCGGACGCCTTCTGCGAACCCGCGAGCGCCTCGAACGAACTCGCCCTGCGGGTGCTGCCCGGCGGCGGACCGGCGAACACGGCCGCGTCCCTGGCCCGGCTCGGCACCAGCGCCCGCCTCCTCGCGCGCCTGTCCGGCGACGTGTTCGGCCGCCTGTTCCGGGCCCACCTGGAGGAATCCGGGGTGGACCTGTCGTACGCCGTCCCGGCCGCCGAACCCAGCACGCTGGCCGTGGCGGAGCTGGACGCCCAGGGGCAGGCCGCGTTCTCCTTCCACGCGCAGAACACGGCCGACTGGCAGTGGACGGCTCAGGAACTGGCAGGAGTGGATCTGTCCGGAACCGCCTGTGTGCACACCGGCTCCCTCGCGCTCGTCCGCGAGCCCGGCGCGGCGGTGGTGGAGGAGTTCCTGTCGGCGGCCTCCGCCCGGGCCACCATCAGCATCGACCCCAACGTACGGCCGCTGCTGGTGCGCCCCGAGGTCTATCGCGCCCGGCTGGCGCACTGGTGCGCCCTCACCGACGTACTGCGGCTGAGCGAGGACGACCTGGAACTGCTCCTGCCCGGAACCTCGCCCGAGCGGGCCTGCGACGTCTGGCACGCCGCCGGAGCCCGGCTCGTCGTGATCACGCGCGGGGCCGACGGCGCCCTGGCCTCCCTCGACGGCGAACGGCTGCAGGTGCCGGCCGTGGCGACGCGGGTGGTGGACACCGTCGGGGCGGGGGACTCCTTCACCGCCGGCCTGCTGCACCACCTCGGCGCCCGCGGACACCTCGGCGGCCGGCTGACCGGCCTCGATCTCGGCGAGGTGGCCCAGGCATGCCGGTTCGCCGCTCGGGTCGCGGCCCTGACCTGCTCGGTCGCCGGTCCCAACCCGCCCTGGCAGAGGCAGCTGGACCGGTTGACGGCAGTCGGCGGCATCTGACGCGACCGGGATCCGCGCGGGGTCAATCACGCCCGAACTGTTGACGCGTCGACCGGATTGCGCTCATCATCGGGCCACTCGATGTCATCGATGACACAAGTCAACGATGACACTGGTCGACGGCATGGACGACGGCGCCGGCCGGGGTGCCACCTTTCGGTCCGTCCGTGTCAGAGCCGCAGTCTCCGCTGCGCGGACGGCCGCGGCACAGGAGACCCGATGACCTCTCGACGTGTGTTCCGGCATATCCGTGTCCGGCATGCCCGTGTGCGGACGATCGCGGCCATGGCGACCGTCTGCGCCCTCGACAAGGGCGAGTACCACCTCTTCCACCAGTACAACCCCAACGGCGACATCTGGGGACTACGCGGCGGTGTCCTGGGAGAACGTGCCCGGCGACAAGCGGTACAGGATCGGCTGGATGAACGACTGGGAGTACGGGACGTCCATCCCCACCTCACCCTGGCGCGGCGCGCAGAGCATCCCCCGCCAGACGGCCCTGCGCACCATCGACGGCCGCATCCGGCTGACCAGCGAGCCGGTGTCGAACCTGACCTCGCTGCGCGAGGGATCCGCGGCGACGGCGGCCGACGTCACCGTCACGAACACCTCACAGCCCCTGATCGGCTCCGCGGCCGAGGGCCAGGCACTCGACATCGAGGCGACGTTCACCCTGAACGACGCCGAACGCTTCGGCCTGAAGATGCGCACCGGCACCGGGCGAGAGCAAACCGTCATCGGATACGACACCACCACACAGGAGTTGTACATCGACCGCACCCGCTCCGGTGCCGTCGACTTCAGCAGCGCCTTCCCCGGCATCCGGACCGCGCCTCTGAAGGCCACGAACGGCAAGGTGAAGCTGCGGATCCTGGTCGACCGGTCGTCCGTCGAGGTCTTCGGCGGCAGCGGCGAGGCCGTGATCACCGACCAGATCTTCCCCCACCCCGAACTGACAAGGACACAAGACCGTGAAGAAAACCCTGCTCGCCGAGTTCACCGCCCGCGAGGGAGCGGAGGGCGAAGTCGCCCGCCTGATACGGGAGTACGCGCAGAAGGTACGAGACGAGGACGGCAACCTCACCTTCGACGTGTACACCAAGGAGTCCGACCCGCGCGCCTTCTGGATCTTCGAGGTCTACCGGGACGAGGACGCGTTCCAGGCGCATCTGAAGGCCTCGTACGGCGGCCCGTTCAACGCCGCCCTCGCTCCGCTGATCGAGGAGGACGCCTCTGTCCTGACTTTCCTCGACCCCCTGGCCTGAGGTGATCGACCCGCGTCGCAGTCACCGCGGCGCGGCTCGGCCGCTCGTGTACCGCTGCGAGGGTCGTGGCCGGCCATGGCTGATGTGGCCGGCCACGGCAGAGTGCTCGACTGAGGGTGGGTTACGGGATGAAGCCGTAGTCCAACTGGTTGGTGTGCCTGGTCCTGTTGCCCCGCGGGGACAGCACGAGCGTGCGGGCGAGGGTGCCGCCGAAGCGGGTCCCGCCGTCGCCGGCCGGGACCGTGTCGATGAAGCTCTCCACCAGTCCGTTGGGCATCACGTCATGCGAGTACTGCTGCGTCGGGGCGTCCTCGGGGTTGCCCAGGACCAGCGCGCTGCCGTTGAGCGGCTGGTAGTCACTGCGCAGCGACGGACCGACGAACCCGTGGACGCCGTCCCAGCCGGACAGCCCCGGGTCGATCACCACGCGCGGCAGGTCCGGGTGCTCGCAGTCCAGCAGCGCCGTGGGCAGACCAGCCCGGGTCAGCTCTTTCACCTCGTCATCGGTGGGAGCGAGCGAGATCGTCAGCAGCCCGTCGAAGCGATCGCCGGCCGCCACCGCCCGGTACTGCCGGTCACGCTGGTCCGGCGTGGCCACATCCAGCAGGGTGAGATCGTGGTCGCTGCCGTTCAGGACACGCGAAACCGTGCCCACGCCCACCCCGGGCAGCGACATCACCGATGGTCGCCCGTTCTCCCGCGGCCGTACAGTGTCCGACGGCCGCCTCCCCCGGCGGGCGTGCCGTCTCGGACGGGCGAAGGTCTCCTTGTCGTCGGTACGGCCCCGGTTGGCGATCCACTGCGAGATGCGCTCGTCCGCCTGGCTCTGTCTGCAGAACAGCTCAATCGACCAGTCGGTGTTGCCCGGGTCGCCCCCGGATGTGGTGCGCGCCCATCGGCCCCGCCGCCTGAGCCGCACCGGCGGTGGGCGTCAGGCCGACGACGGCCATGACACCGGCCGTAGCGGCGACTTCCGGATGTCATCAACACCACACGTGAAAGCCCCGTGCATTCCGACGCCGGTCTCGTGCCGCGGCTCGCACACGAGCTGCGGTCACTGCGCGGGGCGTCGGCAGCCCGTCGGGGGCTGCGGGAACGGGAGCCCTCCCCTGTGAGAAATCGGCGGCAACCTTTTCGCTGCATGCGGCCACTGAGCAGTGCACCATCGATTCGATCTTCCGAACGGACGGACATGAAGACACCGAGGCAGGCCGCGCGGCAGCGCCGGCGCAGACAGAGGCTGATGCTGGGTACCACGGTGGGGCTGACCGCCGTGGGCGTTCTCGCCTACCTGGTCATGGGGCTGCTTCCCGACCGCAAGACGGATGTGGCACCTGCCGCGGCCACACCCGCCGCCAGCGCCCAGGTGAGAGCCGGCAACGCGGCCGACAAGGACACCCCGTCGGCGACCCCGACCGCGACCGGCACCTCGACGCCGACGGCTGATGCGAGCACCGCGGCAGCACGACCATCGGCCAAAGTCACCCCGCGGCCCTCGCGGACGGCGTCCACCGCGGCACCGTCGACGGGACGGATCCGGCCCGGAGCCACCTACCGAGGGGTCGCCACCGCCTACGAGGCCGGCGACGGAAACGGCGCCTGCCTGTTCGGCCCGAGCAGCGACCTCATGATCGCCGCGATGAACACCACCGACTACGAGACATCCAGGGCGTGCGGCGCGTACGTGCGCGTCCGCGCGGCCAACGGCGCCTCCATCACGGTCCGGATCACCAACGAATGCCCCTTGCCCTGCGCTCCCGGGCAACTCGACCTCAGCCAACAGGCCTTCGCCAAACTCGCCCCGCTCAAGGTCGGCCGGATACCGATCACCTGGAGCCTGCTGAGCCCCCACACGTCCGACACGATCTCCATCCGGTACAAGACCGGGTCCAACCCCTACTGGTGCGGTATCCAGGCGATCGGCCACCGCAATCCGGTCGCGCGGCTGGAGGTCCGCACCGGCAACGGCTGGCGGCAGCTGCCCCGCACCGACTACAACTACTTCATTTCCGCCGACGGCCGCGGATGCGGCAGCGCGATCAGACTCACGGACATCTATGGAGAGCAGCTGGCCATCAGCGGGATCGCGCTACGGCCGAACGTCGTGCAACCGACCCAGGTCCAGTTCGCCCGGCACTGATCCCGCCGCCCACGTCCGATCCATCATCCCGACAACTGCCCGGCCCCTGGTCCTGGACCGGGGGCGCTTGGCCGAACAGGGCACCCACGAGGAACTGCTCGCTCTCGGCGGGCGCTACGCCGACCTCTGCGGAATCCAGGCGACCGCCTGTACGCCGAGCTGACACGGGCGACGTGGAAGTCATCGTCGGCCATGACGATCCACTGGGACTGGTCGACGGCGGCGACCCGCACGCCGTGCGGACGACGATGTGCGTCCCGCGGCCGAACAGAACGCTCTCCGCTGCCGCGGTACGGGAGAAGGCCACGGCCGACTGGTGCGCCTGGGAGGACGCGGTCCTGTCGGGTGGGACGAACGGCACCTCCCATCGGTACGGCGACCGTCCTCCTGCCGGTCAACCGGCGCTGGTACGCGTCTGTTCGCGCTGCTTCCCCCATGGGCCGTGGCTGGAGGAAGCCGTCATGACATGGGCAGCGCGACGACATGCGACCACGTGTGGGAAGCCCTCGACTGGTTCGCGGCCGCTGATCGGCTCCGGGCGCCTCGCCTTTCCGCGACGGCCTCCAGAGATCGGCGTACGGGTGCGAGCGGGGCCACACTCCGGTGGCCCCGCTCCGCCTCGGTGACCATGCCGGACAGCTTGCGGCTGCGCCGGGAGCGCACCGCCGCAGCCGCTTGTCATGCCGGCACCGAGGTCAGCGACGAGAGGTTGATCCGGTCCGGGCTGAGGTCTTGATCGTCAGCGAGCCGCCGGGCGCACCGCCGCCCGTCTTCGTCGGGCCCTCGCCGTACGTCATCGCACTCGGCGAGGTGATGCTCCGCTTCCACCCCGGTGAGGGCCGCATCCGCACCGCCCGCGAGGGAGTGATCGGCGCGATCGGCGCGGGCATGAACCGGTCGGCGATGCTCGCCCGCTTCCTGCGCGAGACCGCCGCCGACGTGGTGATGCCGGCCGGGCGCTGCACGCTGCTGGACCAGTCGGCGCTGGACGGCGTCCTGCCCACCGCGCGGGAACTGGCCAAAAGCGTGGTCGCCGTCGGCGTGTTCAACTCCGGGCTGCTCTCCCACGACCGGCCCGCCGAGGGAATGATGTACGACTGCCGGGAGGCTCCGCCGGAGCGGGTCGCGCGCGCCCGGGAGATCGCCCAGGTCTGCGCGGAGCACGGGATGAGCCTGCCCGCCGCGGCCATGGCCTTCCCCGGCACGCATCCCAGTATCATCAACGTCACCCTGGGCATGCGACATCTCGAACGGGTCGAACGAAACGTGCAGCTTTACCATCGGCCCGTTCCCGACGGTTTGTGGGCCGATCTTCGCGCTCGGGGCCTGATCAGGGCGGACGTGCCGGCGCGGGCCGGTCGCGGGAGGAGTGCGCGGTGTCTTTGACCGACAAGGCCATCGAGCACATCCGTGAGCTGATCCGCAGCGGCGCGCTGCCTCCGGGTTCGAAGCTGCCGCCGGAGGCGGACCTCGCCGCCCAGCTGGGTCTGTCCCGCAACCTCGCCCGCGAGGCCGTCAAGGCACTGGCCGTCGCACGCGTGCTGGACGTCCGGCGAGGCGACGGAACGTACGTGACCAGTCTCGAGCCCAGCCTGCTGTTCGAGGGCCTCGGCGGAGCCGTGGAACTCCTCCAGAGCGACTCGGCCGCACTGCTGGACCTGATGGAGGTCCGCCGGCTGCTGGAGCCGGCGGCCACCGCGCTGGCCGCCACCCGGATCTCCGACGACCAACTGGCCGAGGTCAAGCGCCATCTGGACGCCATGCGCGAGGCCCGCGACGACGTCGAGCAGCTCAACGCCCACGACGCGGCCTTCCACCGGGCCGTGATCTCCGCGACGGGCAACGACTCGCTGCTCACGCTCCTGGAAGGCATCTCGGGCCGTACGCTGCGCGCCCGGATCTGGCGTGGCCTGGTCGACGACCAGGCCGCGGGCCGCACCCTCGCCGAACACGAGTCGATCTTCACGGCCCTCTCCACCCGCGACGCCTTCCTGAGCCAGGCCGCCGCACTCCTGCACGTCAACAACACGGAGCAGTGGCTGAGGGAACACCTTCACGCCTCGGAGTCACCCGTCACCGGTTCAGTGGGGCGTCGACGGGGAGCTCCGGCCAAGCCCCGCCGCCGGGAGGGGTGAGGAGCTCCCAGGGGCTGCCTCCCTGCGGACGCCCTGCCAAGCCATGTCGGCGGAGCGTCGGCTCCCTCCGGGATGAGACGGCCGGGGCAGGAGATCGGCAGCAGCCGCATCACGCGCATCGCATCAGGAATCGGTCTGCTTCACCGTCGGCCATGCTCCTGGCTGCGGAAGACGGTCCGGTGCCGGGTGCCTGCCGCTATCGGTGGTGCGGCGGGTGGGGTGGCGGGGGCGGGATGGTGTCGATGCCGGGTGCGGGCTCGGGCCACACCAGCAGGACAGGGCACGGGGCGTGGTCGACGATGAAACGGCTGGCATGCCCGAGACTGCGCGGCCCGAGATGGGTACGGTCACCGTCACGGGCGAGGATGAGCAGGTCGGCGCCCTCGGCCGCGGCGACGACCTCCCGCTCGACGCGGCCGGTCCGCTCGACACGGGCGCACGGGCGGCCCAGACGCTGCGCGGCCTCGGCCAGGAATGTCTCGGCGGAGGCGGCGGCCAGATGCTCCACCTGCGTGCCGGGGTCGCGTTCGCCATGGCCGCGGCCGAGCAGACCGGCGAAGGCGCCGTGCGCCGCGCCCGGGACGTCGGCCGGGGTGACGTGGAGCAGCACGATGTCGGCGTCGTCGGGCGCGTGGGCGCGGGCGGCGTCGATGCCGGCGGGCCAGGTGCCCTCGGTGATCCAGGCGATGACTTTCATGACGGTCAGCCTCCGATGAGGGTGAGCGAGGTCCACAGTGCCACCACCGACACTCCCAGGGCGGCAGGCACGGTGAACACACCGAGCCGGGTGAACTGGCCGAGTTCGACGTCACTGTCGTGTTCGTGCACGATGCGCCGCCACAGCAGCGTGGCCAGGGAGCCGGCGTAGGTGAGGTTCGGGCCGATGTTCACCCCCAGCAGGACGGCCAGGACCGCGCCCGGCCCGGACGGGGCGGTCAGCGGCAGCAGCACCAGAACGGCGGGCAGGTTGTTGATGACATTGGCCAGCACCGCGGCCAGGGCCGCGATGCCGAACAGGGCCACCAGTCCCGTACCGCCCGGGATCAGGTGCCCCAGCCCCGCCGCCAGCCCGTTGTCGACGACCGCGCGGACCACCAGTCCCAGGGCCAGGACGAAGGCGAGGAACGGCACCGCGGCGGCCCGCACAATGGCGGTGGGCGTGCTGCGGCGCTGGGCCAGAGCCCGCACGGCGAGCACGAGGGCGCCGGCGAAGGCCGCCCACGCGGGGTTGACGTCCACCATGGAGGTGAGGACGAACCCGGCCAGCGTGCAGGCCACTGTGACCAGGGCGAACACCGGCAGTTCGCGTTGCTCGGCGATGCGCGGGGCCTGAGCTCCTGCGTCCAGGTCGGTGGCGAAGAACCGGCGGAAGACCACGTACTCGGTGGCGATGGCCACCAGCCAGGGCAAGGCCATCAGGGCGGCGAAGCGCGTGAAGCTCAGCCCGCTGGCGGCGAACGCGAGCAGATTGGTGAGGTTGGAGACCGGCAGCAGCAGCGACGCGGTGTTCGACAGGTGGGTGCAGGCGTAGACGTGCGGTTTCGGCCGGGCACCGAGCCGGGCAGCGGTGGCGAACACCACCGGCGTCAGCAGCACGATCGTGGCGTCCAGGCTGAGCACCGCGGTGATCACCGACGCGGCTGCGAACACCTGCACCAGCAGGCGGCGCGGGCGCCCCGCCGCGCTACGGGCCATCCACGCCCCGCACGCGTGGAACAGTCCCTCGTCGTCACACAGTTGGGCAAGGACCAGGACGGCCGCAAGGAACCCGATCACCGGCCCGAGCCGCTCCGCCTCCTCACGGGCGTGCCCCAGCGAGAGCGCCCCGGTGGCGATCACCACGCCCGCAGCCGGGACGGCGACAACCGCCTCCGGCCACCCGAACGGGCGAACGACGGCACACGCCAGCACCGCCAGCAGCAGAACGACGGAGACAGCCTCCGCCACAGATGAGTTCACCACTTGATCTTCCCCCGCCCGCTACCTGCCCGCGCGACCTGGCAAGGGCGGGGCCGCCTGCCGGGCAGCGAACGGACCGGAGCGCAGTTCGCATCACTGCTGTCGAGCGCCATGGAGCGGTGCGTGACGCGGCAGATGGTGCCGGCAGGGTGTCTCGTGCCTGAAGGGCGCTGAGGATGGCGTCGTGTTCCCGGCGCCGGGAGGGCGAACGCGACGAGGATGCCGGCGGCGGCCAGGACAGTCCGCCTCCGCGGCGCTGGACCTCGCCGGTCATGGCGGCGACGGTGTCGGCGCGGGGCAGCGGACGTCCCTGCGGACGGCGGCGTGACCGGACGAGTTCCCGGAGCAGCTGAGCATGAGCCGTACCCCTGCCTGAGAGGCATCGGGGAAGAACCCTTCTACTGTGTGCGCAGCGAGCAACGCCCGGTCACAAGGAACGCCATGTCCGACAGCCCCGCCCCGGCGCAGTCGCCGGGAACCAGCCGCAGCACCTCGGCGACCATCCCGCCGAACATTCTGCGCTGTCTCACCCCGGTCACCGACGGGTACGGAGTCGACCTCCGGCCCGAGCTGAGACGGGTCGGGCTGGACGAGACGATGATGCGCTCGGGGGCGCTGCGGGTCTCCTACCGTCAGGGCAGTGCCGTTATCCGGCGGGCGCTGGAGCTCACCGGTGACGCTCACCTGGGCCTGCGGGTGGGTGCCGTGCAGCACCTGACCTCCTGGGGCCTCCTGGGGTTCGCCCAGATGGCCGCGGAGACGCTGCGGGAGGCCATCGAGACGGGCGTGCGCTTCCAGAACCTGTCCGGGGCGATGGTGGTCTGGTCGGCGGGGCAGGAGGAAGCCGGCTACGTGCTGCGGGCCGCGCTGCCCGATCCCGCCCTCGATCCGGCGGTCGCGGTCTTCCTGGCCGAGGAGGCGTTCGCCAGCGTCGTCGCCCTCACACGGCTGAGTTCCGGTGAGGAGTTCGCCCCGCAGAGCGTCGAGTTCGCCTTCCCCGCCCCACGCGACAGCGAGCCGTTCACCGAGCTGTTCCGCTGCCCGGTACGGTTCGACGCCGTGGGGAACAGCTTGGTGTTCCCCACGGCATGGGCCGGGCGGCCGATGCCGGGCCGCGACCAGGTCACCTACACCGCCGTCGTGGAGCTTCTCGGGGAGCAGGCGGCGTCGAGGCGCGATCAGCAGGATCTGCTGGAGGTGCTGGAGATCTCGATCGCACAGAGCCTGCCCGACGTGCCGTCCTTCGTCGAGCAGGCCCGACGGCACGCCTCCAGCGAGCGCACGCTGCGCCGTCGCCTGGCCGAGTGCGGCACGACGTACGAGGCGGTCGTCGACGGGGTGCGCCGCGAGCGGGTCGAGCAGCTGCTGCGCCGCCCCGGGCTGACCCTGCGTGACATCGCCCGGCAGGCGGGCTTCTCCGACGTGCGAGCGCTGCGGCGGGCGGTGCACCGCTGGCACGGGGTGACCCCCGCCCGGCTGCGCGGGGAGACCGCGGAACGGTAAGGGGGTGCCCACGCGCCAGAAACCGTCTTTGAACCTCCCGCAAGACCGCGGCGCCCGCGAAACCGCCGGCCGTATCTGCCACCACCGGTGGTTCGTACTGCCGCACCGCCGCACCTACCCCCGACCAGGACGACCCAACGGGCCACTCCCGCAAGCGGGCCGATCCCCAGCCGGTGTCGACGATGTAGCGCAGGGCGTCGACGATCTCGCGTCGGGTCGGCGGACCGGTGGGCCGCGGCCGCGCCGGTCACGTCACCGGTTCGTCAGACCTTCGTGGTCGAGCGGAAGGGACACCGTGAACACCGTCGACCCCGGCTCACTGGCCAGCGTGAGGGTGCCGCCGTGGGCGCAGACCAGGGAACTCGCCACGGCGAGGCCGAGGCCGCTGCCACCGCGGTCGCGGCTACGGGTTCTGTCGACACGGTAGAAGCGGTCGAAGATCCGTTCCTGGTCGGCGGGCGGGATGCCGGGGCCGGCGTCCGCGACCCGCACCACGGCCCTGTCCTCCTCCTGCGCGACCTCCATCCGCACCTGCGTACCGGCCGGAGTGTGCACGGCCGCGTTGGTGAGCAGGTTGTCCAGGACCTGCCGGATGCGGTGCGGGTCCACGCGCAGCTCCAGCGGGGCCGGAGGGGACGGCACCGTCAGCGGACGGTCCGGATGGCTCGCCCGGAAGGCCGCGGCCGCCTCCTCGACCAGCCCGGCCAGATCCGTGTCCTGCAGCCGCAGCGGGGCGTCCGCCTCCGCGGAGTCCAGGCGGGCGAGCAGCAGCAGGTCGTCCAGGAGCACGCCCATCCTGGCCGCCTCGGCGCGCAGCCGGGCCAGGTGCCTGTCGCGCTCCTCGGGGGCGTTGGCGGCGGCGTACTGGAAGAGGTCCGCGTAGCCCCGTACGGACATCAGCGGGGTACGGAGTTCGTGCGAGGCGTCCGCGACGAAGCGGCGCAGCCGCTGCTCGGCCTCGGCGCGCACGGCGAGGGAGTCGTCGATGTGCTCCAGCATCGTGTTGAACGCGGTGCGCAGCTCCTCGACCTCCGGGCCGCCGCCCCGCTTGTCGGCGCGCAGCGGCAGCCGCGCCGCCGACTCCGTCAGGTCGTGCGAGGTGATGCCGTGGGCGGTGTGCGCCATGTCGCTGAGCGGGTTCAGACCCCGGCGCAGCATCCGCCGGCCGAACACCACCAGTGCCAGCAGCGCGAGCCCGAAGGCGATGACCTGGACCGTGATCAGCCGCCGTACCGTGTCGTCGATGTCGGCCATCGGCGCGCCGCTGATCAGGACCACACCGGGCTTGACCTCGCAGGCGCGCAGCCGGTAGTCGCCGTCGCCCGTGAGGTCCGCGGTGCGCACGATCTCGCTGTCCGCGGCGGCCTGGGCCCTGGCCAGGGAGGTGAGGGGGGCGATGTCCTGGGGAAGGTCGCCGGTCTCCTCCGGCTTGCGGAGCACGGCGTTGCCGCCCGACACGTCGTACACGGCGTAGTACCAGCCCCAGTACTTCTTGCCCTGGAGAGTGCCGGTCTCCGCGACGTTCTTGGACTGGGCGACCTGGGCGAGCCCCAGTTGGTCGTCGAGCTGGTTCGACAGATAGTCCCGCATGTAGGTCGTCAGGGCCGTGCCGACGACGGCGAACACCACCAGCGCCAGCACCCCGAGCCCCAGCGCCAGCCGGGTGCCGAGCCGCAGTCTGCGGTAGCCCCGCGGCAGCCGCCCGATCACTCGGCGGCCTGCCGGATGACGTACCCGAAGCCCCGTATCGTCCGGATCAGCGGCTCGCCCGTGTCGTCGAGCTTGCGGCGCAGGCGGCTGACGACCAGCTCGACGACGTTCGAGCGGCCCCCGAAGCCGTACTCCCACACATGGTCGAGGATCTGCGCTTTGGTCATCACGGTCGGCGACTTGCGCATCAGGAAGCGCAGCACCTCGTACTCGGTGGGGGTGAGGGTGAGCAGCTTGTCGCCGCGGCGTACCTCGCGGGTGTCCTCGTCCATCGTCAGGTCCGCCACCCTCAGCACCGAGCGCTGGAAGCCGGGGCCGGAGCTGCGCCGCAGCACGGTCCGCAGCCGGGCCATCAGCTCCTCCACCGCGAACGGCTTGACCAGGTAGTCGTCACCGCCCCGGGTCAGCCCCGCCACCCGGTCGGCGACGCCGTCGCGCGCGGTGAGGAACACCACAGGCACCATCGTGCCGGTTCCGCGCAGCCGGTCCAGGACGCCGAAGCCGTCCACGTCGGGCAGCATCAGATCGAGCACCACGATGTCCGGGTGGAACTCGCCGGCCAGCCGCAGTGCCTCCTCACCGGAGTTCGCGGTGACCGCGTCCCAGCCCTCGTAACGGGCCACGGTCGCGACGAGATCGGCGATGGGCGGGTCGTCGTCCACGACCAGGAGGCGTACTTTTTCCACCCGCTCATACTGCGGCACGCGGCCGGTGAAGCCGTATCGCAGGGATCACAGCAGGCACATCGATAAGTAGTTGCAAGTTGTACGACAGGTTATCGACAGCTCCCGCCCGCCAAGCTCGGTCTCCCCAGGATCCGATGAAGGAGCTGCCGTCCCGTGACGACCGTCCAATCTCCGCCTGCGCCCCCCACGGCGATACGCCCCAGAGTGGTGGCCCGTACGAGCCTGTACGCCGTGCTCGCCGCGAACGCCGCCGTGGTCGCCTACTTCTTCGCCCAGGCGGGCTTCGCCTCCAACGCGCTGATCGTCATCGGCCGCCTCTTCGGCCTCTACGGCGCGCTCGTCATGGCCTTCCAACTGGTGCTGGTCGCCCGGCTGCCGTGGCTCGACCGCCGCATCGGCATGGACCGGCTGACCTCCTGGCACCGCCGGACCGGCTTCACGCTCCTGTGGACGCTGCTCGCGCACTCCGTCTTCATCATCTTCGGCTACGCCGAGGGCGCGAGTGTCGGCCCGATCACCGAGCTCGTGGACCTCGCCGAGACGACGGAGGGCGTGCTCCGCGCGATCGTCGCGTTCGGCATCATCCTCGTGGTCGGCGCCGTCTCGGCCCGCTACGCCCGCCGCCGCCTCGCCTACGAGACCTGGCACTTCATCCACCTGTACACGTACGTCGCCGTGGTGCTCGCGTTCACGCACCAGGTCGCCGTCGATACGACGTTCACCTCGTCGTCCGCAGCGACGGCGTACTGGTACGGCGTGTGGGGCGTGGCCCTCGGCGCGCTCGTCCTGGGCCGCCTCGCGCTGCCGCTGTGGCGCAACACGCGCCACCAGTTCCGTGTCTCGGCGGTCGTCCCCGAGTCCGACAACGTGGTCTCGGTCTACGTCACCGGCAAGGACCTGGACCGGCTGCCCGCGCAGGCCGGCCAGTGCTTCCTGTGGCGGTTCCTGACCCGCGACCGCTGGTGGCAGGCCAACCCGTTCTCCCTCTCCGCCGCCCCCGACGGCCACACCCTGCGCCTCACCGCCAAGGCGGCCGGCGACGGCAGCGCCGCCCTGCGGCACATGAAGGTCGGCACGCGCGTCTTCGCCGAGGGGCCCTACGGCGCCTTCACCACGCTGCACCGTGTGAGGTCCGAGTCCCTGCTCATCGCGGGCGGCGTCGGCGTCACCCCGATCCGGGCCATCCTGGAGGACATCGAGGGCCACGCGGTCGTCCTCTACCGGGTCTCCTCGGACCGGGACGCCGTCCTCTACGACGAACTGCGTGACATCGCCCTCGCCAAGGGCGCCGAACTGCACCTGGTCACCGGCTCGCCCGTCCCCGACAGGCTGGCGCCGAGCGAGCTGGCGCGGCTGGTGCCGGACATCGCCGACCGGGACGTCTTCCTGTGCGGGCCGCCGCCGATGATGAACGCGGTGCTGCGCAGCCTGGGCGAACTGAACGTGCCCAAGCAGCAGATCCACTTCGAGCGTTTCAGCCTGGCGGGATGAGAGACATCATGAAGCGAGCCATACCTGTCGTCGTCCTGAGCATCGCGGGCCTTGTCCCCGTCTGGCGCTACACGCCGTCGACTCCCGTAACGACGCCCTCCGCCTCCTCGTCCTCGGGCTCCTCCTCCGGCACCGGCGTCAAGGGCCCGACGGTGAACACCTCCAAGGGCCCCGTGCAGGTCCAGGTCACCTTCGACGGCGACAGG
>NZ_KQ948052.1 GCF_001513965.1 Streptomyces cellostaticus
AGTGCGTGCGCCTGGCGCTCGCGTCTGGCCCCTGGAGGCCGTGCCGGCCTGATCTGCGATCGATCCAGGCAGCCGGCCCGATGCGGGCGTGAGCGCGTTGAAGGGCCGTACCGGGGCCGGGGCTCCGGCCGAGACACGGGGGAAGACCGCGATCGCGGGCATGGCCACCCGTGAGGTATCGGGCATCGACAACCTCAACCGCAGTTTGCTGGCCCTCGCCCGTCTGGTACTGCTCGGCGGCGGTCTGCTGATCCTCATCGCCGGGCTCGACATCTGCCGGCGACACGATCTGGTCCCGAAGGGGTCCACCGGCACCCCTGGCATGCCCACCGAGGTCCGCCTGCAGGTCGCCGGCCACAAACCTCACCGCGCGGAGTAAGGAGGAGACCGACCGATCATCCTGCTGGTCACCGGCGCCATCCTGTGGATCCTCGGCTCGATGGGACACGCCGTCGCCGGCCGACGCCACTACTGGTGAGTGACCGACCCGCGCGGCCCGCCGCCACCGATCCCTCGGGACCGCCGGGAGGCCGCGCCGCCTGCGCCGACGACGAGGCGCTGCAGGAAACGCGGCAGGCGGCAGGCGGCACACTGGAGTACGCACACTGGAGTACGCACACCGGAGCGGGGACCAAAAGCGGCCGGACGTCGAACGCGTAGAACACCTTGCGCCAGTCGGTTCAGAGCCGTTGTGCGCGGTGGAGGAGGGTGTGCAGGCCGTGGGATCGCAGGGCGGCTCGGGCGGCGTTCGCGCCGGGGGCTCCGTGGACTCCTCCGCCGGGGTGGGCGGCCGCGGAGGCGAGGTAGAGGCCCTTGACAGGGGTCTCGGGTCGGCCGGTGCCGGGGACGGGGCGGAAGACGGCCTGTTGGTGCAGGGCGGTGGTGCCGTTGTTGATGGCGCCGTTGTGGAGGTTCTCGTTCATGGCCTGAAGGGTGGTGGGGGCCAGGATCCGCCGGGCGAGGATCCGGGTACGGAAGCCGGGCGCGAACCGCTCCACCTGGGCCTCGATGCGGTCCGCCATGGCTTCCTGTTCGCGGGCGTCCCAACGGCCGGTGATGCGGTCGGGGCCGGCGTCGGAGGCGATGTGCTGCGGGACGTGGGTGTAGGCCCACGCCGATTCCGTACCGGCGGGTGAGCGGCTGGGATCCGCCGTCGTCATCTGTCCGAGCAGGGCGAACGGCTCGTCGGGGACCTGTCCCATGGCGATCTGCGAGGCGAACCGGGTCAGGCTGTCGATGCCGTCGGCCACGTGGACCGTCCCCGCGCCGGCGGCTTGCGGAGCCGTCCACGGCACCGGTCCGGTCAGCGCCCAGTCGACCTTGAAGGTCGCGAAATCCCACTGGAAGCGCTCCAGATCCCGCAAGAGGCGGGACGGAAGGTGTTCCTCGCCCACAAGCTCCCGGAACAGCGCCGGTGCCGACGTGTCCGCGAGCACGGCGCGCCGCGCGTTCACGGTTTCCCCACCGGCCGTCCGGACGCCCACCGCCCTGCCGCCCCGTACGACGACGGACACGGCGCGCTCCCCGCACCGCAGAGCGCCGTCGCGGTGCTCGAGGCGGCTCACGAGCGCCGCGGTCAGGGCACCCGCCCCGCCGACGGGCACCGGGAAACCGTGGCTCTGTCCGAGCATCGACATCAGCCAGCCGAATCCTCCGCTGCCCACCGCCTCCGGGGCCAGGTCGGCATGCAGGGCGTTCCCGGCCAGCAGGAGCCGCCCGCCCTCGCCCCGGAACTCCTCATCGCCCAGCCGGCGCACCGGCAGGGCCAGCTTCCGGGCCAGCCGCAGTCCGCCGGCAACCCGGAGCTTCACCGCCAGGCGGAGCCCCGGGCGGACCGGCGGGAAGGGCGTGAACATGGCCTGCACCAGGTCCTGCCCGACACGGCTCCACACCTCGTACATATCCCGCCAGGCATCACCGTCACCCGACGCGAACTCCTCCAGCCCTGATGCGGTCTCCTGCACACGGCGCTCCAGCACGGCGCATCTTCCGTCCCTCAGCGGGTGGACCAGAACGCGCGGGGCGTGGCTCCATCGCAGTCCCTCCGCCGCGAGGTCGAGGCGGGCGAGGACCGGCGACACGGCAGCCAGTGGATAGAAGGCGCTGAAAAGATCGGAGACGTAGTCGGGATGGACACCGCGATCGCTGCGCACGGCGCCGCCGGGCTCCTGCTGAGCCTCCAGGACTTCCACGCTCCACCCGGCATCCGCCAGCACATTGGCCGCCACCAGCCCGTTGGGTCCGGCGCCGATCACCACCGCGTCAGGCATGGCGAGCCCCGGTGTGATCCTGTCCGACGGGACCCTGTTCCACGAGCCTGGCCAGGCGCGCCAGCATGCCCCGGTGCCGTAGCTGGAGCATGGCTTCGCTCGCGGCGTTGTGGAGGATGCTTCCCGGGCCGTGCAGGGGGTGCTCGTCACAGATGACGAGCGTTTCGTCCTCGCCCCAGGGTCTGAGCTGGAGGAAGATCCTCGCAGTGCCCAGCTGCTTGAACGAGGCTTCCAACTCCAGCTCTTTTCCGGATTCCTGGTGGCGGACGGTCGTCACCCCGTTGGCCGACCAGGGCCCCAGCCGCACGGTGTAGCGGAGCCGGGATCCGACAGCGGGCCAGGTCTGATCGAGCGGCGCGGACCTCGAGGGCCCCACCACCCAATCCCCGTAACAGGCCGGATCGGCAAGCACCGCCCATACCGCGTGCGGAGGACGCCGGATCAGTTGGTGACGGACGGCCATGGAGGGAGCCTCTCAACGGATGGGGGGTGGCACAGCCGCACTGTGCGGTACTCGGAACACCTGCCTGTGTACGTATTGGCGCTCGCACAGGGCTGGAGCTCTCGGGCACGGCAGAAGCCTTCACCCACCATGTGGTGTCACGGCCATGGTGCGCGAACTCAAATGCCCTCGCATCTCACCCACGCCGCAGGAGGGCTCGCATCTCACCCACGCCGCAGGAGAGTGTGACGGCGCCCGTGGGGAGCCGCGGGACAGTGAGTCATCCATCCCGGCTGCGGAGGACCGGCGACGGTGAGCCGCGAAGCACCGAAGCCGCGCAGCCGGGGACACCCCCGGTCCTGGAAAGGCAGGCTCACGTGTCGGGCAGCCTTTCCAGCAGCCCTCGCAGGGTCGGCGCCAGAAGCCCCGCCCCATGAGAAATGCCCTTGCCCCACCGGCGCGCCGTCGACGCCGTCTACCTGGGTGATCACCTGGGAGGACATGCAAAGGCCCTTCACCAGCGGACCGGGAAGCCGGAGCCGGTGCTCGGGGCACACCTCGCCACTGCCCACTGGTGCTCGCCCATCACGGTTGCGGCGGCCTGCGGGCGGCAGCAGGGTGAATGAGGACGTGTCGGTCCTGGTTGGGCCGCGTTCCGGCGCCACCGAGAGGACGGCGATTGCAATGCACAGAGAACACCCCAAGATGAAGCAGGTCAGGGGCAAGATGAAGGAGACACTCGGCAAGGCCCTGGGGGACAATTCCCTGCGGAGGTCCGGCCGCAGAGAGCAGGTGCGCGGCAAGGCGCAGGAGATGACCGCAAGGGCCACCGACCAGGTCCGCAAGCGGATCGGGCATTGACCGCGAGCGCACGGCCGACCTCGCGTGCCTCCGGCTACCGTCGCCGCGGTCCGTGTGGCCATTGCGGCCGACGCAGCTG
The DNA here is from genome assembly GCF_001513965.1 of Streptomyces cellostaticus. GTDB lineage: Bacteria > Actinomycetota > Actinomycetes > Streptomycetales > Streptomycetaceae > Streptomyces > Streptomyces cellostaticus. Next base: position 3,653 of record NZ_KQ948052.1, read on the forward strand.
ATCGCGAAGCAGTTTCAAGGCCGCGACGACGGTCATCTGCCGGACAGCTTTTCCTACGTCTGCCCCATCGGAGTGAGGTGGGCGGCGCGGCCATCGCCACGCTTGGTCCGGCGGCCGTGAGGGCAGCGTGCGACTCGCGCGCGGGCATCTCCGCTCGGATCAGGCGGCGGTCTCCACTCTGAACTACGGGCCGAGCGAGCAATCCAGCGCAAGCTTGACGCCCTCGCCGCCGCCCTGCTCGAAGCGCAGGAAGGCAAGCCGGGGAAGGCGCACGAAGACCTCAAGTCCGTGATCCGAATGGAGGACGACATCTGAGAGTTCGGGAGCACGAACCGACTCTCCGGGCGTGTCAAATCGAGGGGAGGAGTTCATCGTTCCCCTGCGGACACATCAGTCTTCGTCGTCTTCGTACTCATCCTCGTCGTACTCATCCTGCACCTGGCAATGGCGTACCTCGACGACACCAGGGCGCGCGATGTCCTGGAAGCCGAGCAGGCCCATTTCACGGAACGTCTGGCCCAGCTGTCCGAGCATGTCGTACGGGGGATAAAGATCTATGCCGAGCCGTCCGCGGCTCCAGTCACCCCTGAGCCCCAGCAGACGGCGGACCTCACCCCCGGGCGTGCATACCTCCGGCCTCCGCGACCGCCAGCCTCGACCATCCCCCGTACAGCCCCGCCAGAGCTGTGTCCGCCCTCGAAGTGGCGTGCTCCATCCTGCCCATCAAGGCCGGCGGCACGCTGGTCCATGCCCGCCTCGCCCCCGTCCACGACGGTCCTGGCCGGGACCTGACCTGGTGCAACGCCGGACACCCACCGCTACTCCTGCGCGCCCCCGACGCCCACGTCGCTCTCTGACGAACGCCGTCAGGTCTCGTCGCCCACGTCACCGAACCGTCTGCCACGCCGGGATCGACACCCATGATTCTCAGGCAACGAACCCGGGCCGCTCCGAGGACCGGCCGTGACTCAGCGTGCGCGCCATGTGGAAAGGGAGCCAGACCCTTGAACGTAACGGTGCCGACCCGCTCCGGAACGAGGCCGCCGCCGGCCAGCCAGGGTGGGCCGCCGGACCCCGTGACGGCGCTGGACCGTGTCGGACACGCGTGGCGCCGGTCGCCTGACGGCGATCGCCACAGAGCCGATCGCCGCAAAAGGGATGAACAGCAGGCCAGCGGGAACCCGGAAGGGGTAGATCACTACTCCTACGAGGAGCGTGCAACCCATGTCCACGGGAACGCTTCTGGCGATCATCATTGCGATCGTGGTGGTGCTCGCCCTGGCCGCTGCGGCGGTCTCACTCATGATGCGACGCCGTCACCTCCGTGAACGCTTCGGCCCGGAGTACGAACGGACCGTCGAAGACTCCGACAGCCGGCGCACCGCCGAGCGTGAACTCAAAGAGCGCGAGAAGCGGCACGACGCACTGAACATCAAACCGCTCTCCCCGGTCTCGCGCGACCGCTACACACGGGAGTGGAGCAGCGTCCAGCAGGAGTTCGTCGACCGACCCCAGGACGCGGTGCACGACGCGGACCGGCTGGTGACCTCCCTGATGCACGACCGCGGCTACCCGACCGAGGGGTTCGACCAACAGATGAAGGACCTCTCGGTGGAACACGGGCGCACCCTCGATCACTACCGCGCCGCGCACGAGGTCGAGTCCCTCAGCACCCACAGCGAGGCCACGACCGAGCAACTGCGGGGAGCCATGGTGCACTACCGCGCACTGTTCGACGAGTTGCTCTCCGACGGCGGCCGGGCCCAGCCCGCCCGGTCCTGACACCGACCCCGGCCCCGACTCGGTACGGAGGAACCCCATGCACAGCAACGACGACACGAACCGCACCACCGGCGGCCTGAGCACCGAGGACCTCGCACAGCCCTCCGGCGCCACCACCGGGACACCCGAAGCAACAGACGGAGCCTCCGCGAGGGCCCCGATGTACCCCGGTGAGAGCACCGCGACCACCGCGGCCCAGAGTCCGGCCGAGCAGAGGGACGGGGACCGGTCCGCCGTCGGATCCGACGCCCGAGCCGCCGCCACGAACGCCACGCGCGCCCCGGACACCTCGGACACCTCGGACACCTCGGACGACGAGGCTCCACAGCTTCTCACGGAGGACGAGGACCAGAACTTCCGCGACCGCTGGCAGAAGACCCAGAACAAGTTCGTGGACGACCCCCGCGAGGCCGTGCACGACGCCGACGCCCTCGTCGCGGACGTCATGCAGACCCTGGCCACCACGTTCGCTCAGCACAAGAAGGACCTGGAGGACCAATGGGGGCAGGGCGAGCACGTGGACACGGAGGAACTGCGCAGGGCCCTACGGCGCTACCGCTCCTTCTTCAACCGCCTGCTCACCACGTGAGCCCCCCCTCGGACTCGAACGACGGCCCGTACTTGACCGCCCGCATCATCAACGACGTCACACCGTCGCTCGATGACCCACCGGCGTCGCACTAATCGTTAGCTGGACTCGATGCCTTGGCGCGCAATCAGATCCAGCCCCCCAATCCAGACCCCCCATCGGCATCAGCCGACGGGGCTCCTCTCACCTGCTATCACGCCGATCTCACCGCTGGCGGTTCGTGAGGCCGTCGCCCACGGCGCTCATGCCGCGTCGTACCGGGCGGCGATACGGGTCACCGTGACCGTAACGGTGACCGGCTCCGGGACGGGGAGGTGGGAGATGACGGCGGTCCGCACCTGGTCGTGAACGTTGCGGGCGATGTCCAGTGCCCGTCGGCCCTCGGCCAGGACACAGCGCACCTCGATGTGCCATCCGGAACCGTCCGGCGCCCGGTCGGCGCGGATGCCCGCCTCGGGCGGCGTGCGGTGAGGCATGGGGTCGGCCCGGGTGGCGGCGGCTGCCGCTAGGCGGTGGGCGAGGCGAGGTTGCAGGCCGGCCACGCCGGGAACCGTGAGGGCTGCATCTGCCGCGACGCCGAGGAGCGCGGTTGTGCCGGTGGCGGTCATTGCGTACCCCCATGGGTCGGGAGGCCGGGGCCGACGGTCAGGGGCGGCCACGGCTCCAGTGCGCCGACCACGGTGATGTCGACGGCCGTCACGGCGAGCCCCAGGTCCTGTCCGGCTGAGTGGAAGACTGATCTGCGTACCTGATGGGCCCGGTCGGGCAGCGGGCGGTCGAGGGCGGCGGCCAGAGTCATAGTCACCCGCACGTCGCTGCCGTCGCCCTCGGGCACGAGCCGGCAGGTCGCCGCCCTCGCGCCGGGGACGGTGTCCGCGGCCTGCCTCAGCACCTTCGCCGCCGTGCTCTCGGCGATGCGCAGGTCCCGGTCCGAGTCGGCCAGGGGCAGCAGCAGCCCAAGCCGGACCTCGGCCCTGACGACCTCCATGACGCGGCCGGCGACTGCGTGCAGGCCGGGAGGGTCCTCGGCGCGCAGCACCCGCGTGGCGGCGTTGACCGTGGCCAGTCCCTCGACGGCCTCACGGCAGTAAGGACAGGACACCGTGTGCGGGTCCGTGGCCGGTGCCGCGTCCTGCGCCTGTTCCCAGACCCGGCTGAGGAGGCGGCCGCAGGGCAGTGCCTCATCGCCCGCGAACGGGGGCACGTCGGCGGCGGCCGGGCCGGGCCGGGGCCCGTCTCCGGGCGGTTCGGGCCGCGTGTGCGGGTCGTCTAGCGCCATGGGCCCATCGCCTCCTGCAGGGATCGGCGTGCCCTGAACAGTCTGCCGCGCACTGTCTGTTCGCTGGTGCGTGTCACGTGGGCTATGTCTTTGTAAGGCAGGCCCTGAACTTCTCTCAGGATCCAGCAGATCCGCTGCCCGTCGTCCAGTGCGGCGAGCGCGCGGGACAGGGCGGCGATGGCCGCGTCCTGCTCTGCGGACCGGGCGGGCTGGCTCCAGGCGTCTCCCGTCGCGGGTTCGACGACGGTGTTCAGGGAGAGGGGCGACGGCCGGCGACGGCGCATGGTCAGGCAGCGGTTGACGGTGATCCGGTACATCCAGGTACGGAACTCCGCGCTGTAGCGGTATTCCGGCAGACGCCGCCAGGCGCCGACGAAGGCGTCCTGAACGGCTTCCTCAGCATCCTGGGGGTTGCCGAGCATGCAGCGAGCCAAGGCAAGGAGTGGCCGGCCGTGCCGTTGGACGAGAACGGCGAAGGAGTCCTCGTCACCCTCGGCCGCCCGTACGGCCAGCAGCCGGTCCGGCACGTCGCGTTCCGGCAAATCGCGTTCCAGCGGTGGGAAAGCAGTGCGTTCCATCATGGCGCTCCCGCAAGGCTCGGACCGTCCGGGTACCCGATGGGCAATCTGTGATGCACATCACATTCGATGCGCGTGAGGAATGCTCCGCGCGATATGTCCAACCTTTTGACGGGCACCGCACCGGTGCCCGACCGACCGATCGAGGCGACCGCCATGACGGACAACATCACCAGCGTCGGCGAGGGCAGTCGGCCCGAGGCGGGCGTGAGCGCGTTGAAGGGCCGTACCGGGGCCGGGGCTCCGGCCGAGACTCGGGGGAAGACCACGATCGCGGACGGGGTGGTGGCCAAGATCGCGGGCATGGCTGCCCGTGAGGTACCGGGCATCTACAACCTGGGAGCAGGGATGGCCCGCGCCTTCGGCGCCATGCGGGAACACGTCCCCGGCACAGGCGGAGGCGGGGCCGTCACGCGGGGGGTGAAGGTCGAGGTCGGCGAGCGGCAGGCCGCCGTGGACCTGGACGTCGTCGTCGAGTACGGCGTCTCCATCGTCGATGTCGCCGGCGGCGTACGCACCAATGTCATCAGCGCCGTTGAGCGGATGACCGGACTGGAGGTCGTCGAAGTGAACATCGCCGTCGACGACGTCCACCTCCCCGACGAGGAGGAGCAGACCGAACCGGACGAGGGCCGCGTGCGGTGACCGCTGCCGTGACCACCGCCGTGCCCTCGGGTCTGAGCGTGTGATCACGGCGAGAGGCACGCTCGCGAGACGGGTGAGTGCGTGATGAACACAGCGACGACGGGCCTCGTGGCCGGCATGGCCCTGGGCTTCGCCGCTTACTTCGGCGGCTTCTGGGCATTCCTGCTCGTTCTCGTCCTGGGCGCGGTGGGGCTGATCGTCGGCCTCGTCGTGCAGGGCGACCTCGACCTCCATGCGCGGAGACAGCGATGAACACCCGGCCCGGCTCCCTCGACGACGGGGCGAGCCCGCCGACACCGGCCGTCGGCCTGCCGCCCCCGGCCGAGCGGGGCGCCACCGTCATCCCGGACAGGGTGGTCGCCCGTATCGCCGCCCGGGCGGCGCGCACAGCCCAGTCCCAGCGCGCCGCCCTACCGCCCGACCGGGACGGGCCAACGGCACCCCACGCCTCTGCCGCCGTCCGTACCGGATCGGTGCGCCTGCACCTGACCATGGACCTGCCCTACCCCACCGACATCCCCCAGGTCTGCGAGCGGATCCAGCGCGACGTCGCCGAACGGGTGGCTCAGCTGACCGGCCTGAAGGTGGGAGAGGTCACCCTCACCGTCCGGCGGCTGGTGACCACCGCCGACGCGAGCCGGGGGCGGGTCCGGTGAGCGGCCACGCGGCCCGGATCGCCGGGCACGTCGTTCAGAAAGGGGGATCACGATGACACCCGATTCCGGTCCTCCCGGCCCCAGCTCCGCGCCGTCCGCGCACTGTGCCACAGTGCCGCCGACGAAGGAGCCCGATCCAACCGAACGCAACGTGTCCAGCTCGAACCTCAAGGCCGGTGAAGACGACAGAGGGCACCGGGCGCACCGACCGTGGTCCGCGCGCCGCATTCCGGCCGCAATGGTCGCCTCGGTGGTTCTCGTGGCGGCGGGCGCGGCGCTGATCGACGTCGTCGCCGTACGGGCGGGACGCCCTGCGGCAGCCTGGCGCCGGCACCTGGCCGACGAACTGGCCACCCGCCCCGTGGACGACATCTGGATGCTCACAGGAGCCGCCGTGGCCGCCGCCGTCGGCATCTGGTTGCTCGTGCTGGCACTCACTCCGGGCCTACGCCACTGGCTGCCCCTGTGCTCCCCCGCGCCCGGGCTGCGGGCCTGCCTGGACCGAGACGGCGCCGCCGATCTGCTGCGCGACGCCGCCATGCGGGTACCCGGGGTCAGTAAGGCCCGCATCCGGGTGCGCCGCCACCGCGTCAAAGCCCGCGCGGACGTCCGCTTCCGCGACCCCCACCAGGTGAAGGACGACCTCACCGCCGCCCTCGGCCACGAGCGCGACCAGCTCGCCCTCGCCAGCCCTCCCCGCATCGTCGTACGAGTGCGGCGACGCACCCACTGACCGAAAACCCCCTGGACCGGAGCCCGCATCATGACGCCGCGACCCGTACTCAACCGCAGTCTGCTGGCCCTCGCCGGACTGGTACTGCTCGGCGGCGGTCTGCTGATCCTCTTCGCCGGGCTCGACATCTACCGGCGACACGATCTGGTCCCGCCCACCGGCTGGCCCCTGACCACCCCGGACGACGTCCTGCTCGGCTCCGCCGACCGGGCCCGCTGGAGCAGCCAGGGCTGGTTGTGGTGGCCCGCGGTCATCGCCGCCCTCGCCCTCGTCGCCCTGCTCGCCCTGTGGTGGCTGCTCGCCCAACTACGCCGTCGCCACCCCGGAGCACTGCCCGTCGGCGGCACACCCCCGCAGGAAGGCGTCGAACTGCGCGACAGCGCGCTCAGCGACGCGATCGCGACCGAAGCCGGTGCCCTGCCGGCGGTCGAGCACGCGGCCGTACGCATCACCGGCCGCCCTGCCCACCCCCGCACCCGCGTCGCACTCACTCTCACCCCTCAGGCGTCCCCCGGCACCGTCCTCGATGTCCTGTGCGAGGGCCCACTCCAAACCGCCCGTCGGTCCACCGGCACCCCTGGCATGCCCACCGAGGTCCGCCTGCAGGTCGCCGGCCACAAACCTCACCGCGCGGAGTAAGGAGGAGACCGACCATCCCCGTGTCCACCGCCCTTGCGCTCTCTCGCAGTCCACAGGGGCACCGACACCACTCCCCAAGGGAGAGATCATGATCATCCTAGGCATCATTCTGCTCGTCGTCGGCTTCCTCACCGGGATATCCATCCTGTGGACCATCGGGATCATCCTGCTGGTCATCGGCGCCATCCTGTGGATCCTCGGCTCGATGGGACACGCCGTCGCCGGCCGACGCCACTACTGGTGAGTGACCGACCCACACGGCCTACGGCGCGGGTAGCCGTGGGTAACCCTCTGACTTGTCGTACAGCGCCCGACTCGGCTCCGGTCGGCTCAGGCGCTGTCTCGTTTCGGCCCCCCGGCGGTCACCGAGTGAGCTGTGGCACGTCCTCGACTCCCTCGACCCACCGCGTGGACAGCGGTATTGCCGCATACGGCCGGGAGTTCAGTCGGAGGGCGGAAGCAGCGTGCCCAGCGGCCCGAGGTCCAGGTTGAGGTCCTCCATGGTCAGTCCGTACTGGGCGCACAAGTCGCTCATGCGGTCGTGGAGGAGCATGAGTGTGGCGCCCAGGCGTTCTTCCTGTTCGTCGGTGAGGTCTCCTTGGTCGACGCGGTGCAGGGCCTGTCGTTCCATGAGTTGGCGCAGCAGTTCCACGAGGGTCAGGACGAGCCTGAGGAGGTCCCGTTCGACAGTGTCGCGGTCGGAGCTGATCCGCCGAGCCGGGGAACGTGGGCCCTTTCCGGCCAGCGGGTCCAGGTCGCGTGGGGCGGCGGGCAGCAGCCGGAAGGCGCGGGCGGCGGCCTCCGCGACTTCGTCGCCGCGGCACGCCGGCCGGCTCTCACCCTCAGCTGTCATGGTCGCCGCCTCGCAGCGGGCTGATACTCGTCCATGGGGAGGGGTTCTGCTCGCTGATGGAAACGATCAGGGCACGCAGTGAGACGCGTACCAGATCGATGTCCGCGATGGACAGCACGACGTCACCGGTGAGGACGACCCCACCGGTCAGCAGCCGGTCCAGCAGATCGATGAGAGCGAACTGCCGCTGGGGCAGGCGCTCCGCTCCGGGTGGCGGGCTGGGCGTGCTCACGGGAGCGCTCCCTCTGCAGCACCGCCGGATTCGCCGGGTGGCATTGGCGAAGGAGTACGGAGCCCAGGGGCCGGTGGCCTCGACCCGTACTCCGTCCAGCCCGTCGGCGGCGCGCGTCACGTCGGCCAGGAAGTCGTCGCAACGCTTCAGGGGCACAAGGTAGGCGTCATTGACCACGTTCTCGCCGGCACCGGCAGCGCTGTCGGCCGCTTCGGCGAGATATCCCTGTTGTACGCGGTGCCGGACCCGGCCGGAGGCGTGCTTGCGACCCGCGGCCTCCACCCGCTCGGCGGCCTTCTGCGCGGCCTGGTAGACGGTGTCGCGCGCACTTTGCTGCTGCCGGCGGTTCCGCAGGTAGGCGCGCCCGGGCGTCAGGTCTGCCGAGCACGGCGCGGCGCGCGCTGATGGTCTCGCCCCCGGCCGTCCGGACGCCCACCGCCCTGCCGCCCCGTACGACGACGGACACGGCGCGCTCCCCGCACCGCAGAGCGCCGTCGCGGTGCTCGAGGCGGCTCACGAGCGCCGCTCACCGGGGTATTCGTGCCGTTGGCCGCGATGGCGTTCAGGCCGGTTATCCCGTCGCCCTCTCCGGGGTAGACCGGCGGCGGCCAGCGCGAGGTGCTGTCCGGTACTACGTCAGTATCGAGAGGCCGCACGAGGTCCTCGGTGGACAGCCCGGTGTCAGCCGTGTGCGGTGAGTCGTCACCGTTGCATGTCGACTCCGTGGCCGTCCGTTCCTGTCGGGTGTCAGGCCGTGGAGTGGGGGTCTGGCCACCGTCGAGGAGAAGTTCGTCGAACAGCGACCGGTAGTGCACCATGGCGCTGCGCAGCTGTTCGGTGGTGGCGTAGTGCCCCGCACTCAACATGTCGATCTCGTGAGCGGTCCGGTAGTGCTCGAGGGTGCGGCCGTGTTCTCCGGAGAGATCCTTGAGCTGCTGGTCGTAGCTCCCGGTGGGATGGCCTCGCGCCTGCATCAGCGACGTCACCAGCCGGTCCGCGCCGTGCACAGCGTCATCAGGCCGGTCGACGAACTCGTGCTGTACGTCGTCCCAGTCCCGGGTACAACGCTCCAGGAGTCTGTCAGGCAGCGTTTTGTCGTGGCGTTTCTCGCGCGTGCTGAACTCGCGCTCGGCGGCGAGTCTGCTGTCGGCGTCGTCGACCGTCCGTTCGTACTCTGAGCCGAACCGCTCACGCAGAACTCTGCGTTGCTGGAAGAGAGCCAGAACCAGGGCGATCAGCACGACGACCACCACGACGCCAATGACGATCGCCAGAAGCGTGCCGGTAGACACCGGAATCGGTATGCCGCTCGCGATGGTGCGCGGCCACGGCCGACGCCAGCAGGACTGGACGACATGGCGGAAACGCCGTCTGCATACGGCGGCTTTTCCGTTTGCCCGCGCCTTCGGGGTCGGCAATCACCAGAACCCGCCGTCGCCCCCCATGTCCGTAGCGGCCGTGTCCACCGGGGCCGCGTTCTTGATCCTCCACGACCGCATGTCCGACCTGCGCGCCAGCTACGGCCTGACCATGAAGGACCTCAATCTGGACCTCGGCCCGCTCGGAACACTTCTCCCACCTGTTCGTCCAGACCGACTGCTCCCCCACCCCGTTTTACATCCCGACAGGGGGTACTCGGGATGGGGTGCACGATTTCCCACGAACCTAGGAGAGTGAACGAAAATGGCCGGAGGGCAAAAAGCAAAGGGCAAGATGGAAGAGGCCACGGGAAAGACGAAGGAGGCGGTCGGCCGTTCCGTGGGCAACGAGCGGATGATGGCCGAAGGACAGGCCAAGAAGTCGAAGGGCGCGGCCCGTCAGGCCAAGGAGAAGACGAAGGACGTTTTCAAGCACTGACAAGTGCAGATGCTGAGCGGGATCTCATCTCGGGGATCCCACTCCTTTGTGCCATCGAGGCTAAGGCTTGCCCCGTAACGATCTTCGGTCGGAGGGGTGTGCGGCTTTGCCTCAACGGCTTGACGCTTGATGCCCTCACGCGCTGGGCGGACCAATCGCAACCACGCAATGACCCATGGGGCACGCTCCCTCCCCCCGGGTGCATCCGCGCCCGTGAAGGCCACAGCCCTCGACCGCCTTGTACGTCACCCACCCTCTGCTGCACGTCTGCCGCCGCACCCGCGTCGTCACGCATCAGGCCCACCCCCGAACGCAGGAACCCCCGCCGGAGCCAGCCGCCGGGGGTTCCCCACCTCTCACGCACGCGCTGTCACACGCGTGTCACCAACACCGTGGACGTACCTGGACCACAAGGCCGCCACCGCACCAACGGCCCCGTCCTAGACCGCATGGACGCCACAAGACGCCTCCGCCTACCTGTGCCATGTGGTACCCAGTGAGGGACCCAAGATCAGGACCGGAGCGTCTTCTGGCCCGTCAAAGCGGTATTGCAGGGTGTTCGGTGGTGTCTCGCTCACCCGCCCGAGCCTCTCATCTGTCACGGACGCCCCTATAACGGGGGGTCGGTAGAGACCGTCCTGACCAGGTTGAAGTCTCGCGGGCGGCATATCGCTTGAGGCATCGGATGCTCTCACGACGGGTCTTGCCCTCCTGGGTGCGGCGTTCGTAGTACGCCTGGGTGCGCGGGTCGTGGCGCAGCCGGGTGAACACGATGCGGTGCAGAGCGGCATTCGCCTGCCGGTCGCCACCATGGTTGAGCCGCCGCGAGCTCCGACCGCCCGAGGAGTACTCGACCGGGCTGACTCCACACAGCGCGGCAAAAGACGCCTCGCTGCCCAGCCGCTCGGGATTGTCGCCCATGGTGATGAGAAGCGTGACAGCGGAGTCCGGGCCGATACCCACGGGCGCGAGCAGCTGCGGGGCATGGCGCTCAACGAGCCCGGTCAGTCGCTGACCGGCGGGCAGAACTTGTAGGTCGCGGCAGACCGCATCCCCTCACGAACCGGGCCGGGCATGGTCGCTGGCGCCGTGGCGTTCGTCCTCGTCCCTGGCCAGCATCGACAGCAGGCAGGCCACGGTCACGCCCTCCTCGGCCGGGTGGCGCAGCACCCTGTCCGGGTCGATCCTGTACAGATTGGAGCGGCCGTGGCGGGTGTGGGAGAGGTATCCGTCCTGCTCCAGGTCCGCGATGATCTTCTGGACGGCCCGTTCCGTGAGCCGGCATCGCGCCGCGATGTCACGGACCCGCGCGTGGTGGTTGTCGGCGATGCTGGCCAGCACGCGCGCGTGATTGGTCAGAAACGTCCACCCCGTGTGCGGCTCGGGCACTCCATGGAATTCCGTCACGACTCCATGCTACGACCACACGTTCACGCACCCAAAAACACGAAGATAAATTCGTGTAGGGGTTGACGTGTCACGTAGAGGCGGCTGAGCCTGGAGAAGAGCAACCCGGAGGACCGGAGGAGGCGAGCATGACGACGCTACCGTCCCCGGACACACCGCTCGCCAGCGACGAAGCCGACCGCACACCGCCGTCCACCGGCGCGCTGCCGGTGCAGGCAGGGCCGGCCGGCATCCGCGTGACCGTCACCGTGAGCGGAGAGTTCTGCCTCGACAACTGCCAGAGCCTCCGGCACGCCCTGCGTGATGCAATCATGCGGTCGGCCGAGGGTGTGGACCTGGACCTCAGTGAACTTCACTTCGCGGACTGCTCTGCACTCAACGTGCTGCTGGCCGCTCGCCGCGACGCAGTCGCGGCGGGGAAGACGGTCACCGTCACCACGGCCAGCCCCGCCGTCGAACGACTGCTGACTTATACCGACACCCACAGCCTCTTCTCCCCCGCCCACGAGCATGCTGACCCGCCCGCCCGAAAGCCCGGGCCGCCGCGCGAAGAAACCGACGACGACCTCCTGCGGGCCGAAGTCGTCCAGCTGAGGCGCGCGCTGCGCACCCACCCGGACATCGACCTGGCACGCGGCATCCTCATGGCCTCTTTCGGTCTGAACCCCGACGAGGCGTGGCAGGTACTGGTCACAACGTCCCAGAACACCAACACGAAACTGCACCGCCTCGCCGAGGACGTCGTCACCACCGTCCAAGGCGCGCCCCTGCCCAACCCGGTCCAGCAGCAACTCACCGCAGCCGTCGCCAGAACACGCAACACCGGCGGCGGACCGGCATTCGCTGTCAGGGAGGTTTGAGCCGGCGGGATCTGAGCTGCTGGGGTCGGTCTTGAGAGTCCGATGCTGAAGCCGGGCTTGCGTTCCGGATCTCATGCGTCGGCGCCTGCCGCAGGGAGGAGGCCCAAAGCCCACCTGTGAAGCACCAATTAACAGAAATTGGGAACACGGCGGATATCGCCCATCCATGAGGAGGTCGGTCAGATGTCTACCGGCATGCTTTTGGCGATCGTCATTCCCGTCGCAGTGGTCGTCGTGCTGATTGCCGCGGCCCTGGCTCTTTTCCTGCGGCACCGGGCTCTGCGTCAGCGCTTCGGCCCCGAGTACGAACGGACCGTCGACGGCGCCGACAGCAGGCTCGCCGCCGAGCGGGAGCTCAGCGCACGCGAGAAACGGCACGACAAACTCGACATCAAGCCTCTGCCCGACCGTCTCCGCGAGCGCTACTCACGGGACTGGGACCACGTGCAGCACGAGTTCGTGGACCGGCCCGAGGACGCCGTACACGACGCGGACCATCTGGTGACCTCCCTGATGCAGGACCGCGGCTACCCCACCGAAAGCTACGACCAGCAGCTCAAGGATCTCTCCGTCGAGCACGGCCGCACCCTCGAGCACTACCGAGCCGCCCACGAGATCGACACACTCAGCGCGAGTCACAAGGCCACCACCGAGCAACTGCGCGGCGCCATGGTGCACTACCGGGCACTGTTCGACGAACTTCTCTCCGACGGCGGCCAGACCCGCCACGCCCCGGCCTGACCTTCGGGCAGCCGGGACCGAACGGACACGGAGGAGACATGCAACGCGACGACACACCGCACACTCGTGACAGCGGGCTGTCCACGGAGGACCTTGCCCAGCCCCGCAAGGCCGACGCAGCGTCGAACACCACTCCACCGCCCCCGGTCTACCCGAGCGAGGGCGACGACAGAACGGATGCGGCCGACGACTTCGCGTCCCGCGACGGGGCCACCCCCGCGGCGGACGAGGCGGCGGGCGCACGGACCACAGACGCCGACGAGATGCCGCAACTGCTGACATCGCAGGACGAGGAAGACTTCCGTAAGGAGTGGGAGAACATCCAGGGTGCCTTCGTTGACGATCCTCGCCAGGCGGTACAGGCTGCGGACAACCTGGTCGCCAAGGTCATGCAGACGCTCGCCGCGACGTTCGACGAGCACAAGAAGAACCTCGAAGAGCAGTGGAGCCGAGGCGAGCAGGTCGACACCGAAGCTCTGCGCAGGGCCCTGCGCCACTATCGCTCGTTCTTCAACCGCCTGCTCACCACCTGACAAACACACCCGTGAGGCGAGGCGCAACGGGTCCAGGAAGTGAACGGCATCCCGCCTCACAGCGGCCGGCACACCGGCCGGAGAGAAAGAAGAACGCCGTGATCGCACTTGGCATCATCCTGCTCGTCGTCGGATTCGTCCTGAACATCGGCATCCTGTGGACAATCGGGATCATCCTGCTTCTCATCGGAGTCGTCCTGTTCCTCCTCGGCTCCCTCGGCCACGCGGTCGGCGGCCGCCGCCACTACTGGTAGAGCACGCCTGTACAACTTCCCTCCCAGCGACACCGGCCTGCCCCTGATACAGCGACGCGGTTCGTCAGGACTTCGCATCCTGGGACTGTTCTGCACCGGCCTCCCAGCCTGGGTCAGCAGCGCATTGACGATGAGCGCGGCCGCTGGCGGACCTTCCGCCGCTGTTGCCACGGCGTTGGCTGTGGGCTTGTTGGTCACGGCGTTCGGGGACGATGTGCTTGATCTGCCGACGCCGCAGGTAACGGCGGTTGCGGTGTGATGAGTACGCCCCTCCCTCGCGCCCTGCCCAGAGACGCCCAACTCCGCCGCAGGTGAGAACGCCCCGCATGCGTGAGCAATGCGTGAGCGGACGGTCTGGGACGAGCCGTCACACGCCTGTTCCTCCCCCTGTACCGCGTGGCGCTGATCAGGAAGAACACCACCACACGGCACGGCCAGGAACCCCCCGGTAAGGATCCGATCCCACTCCTAAAGCGGGTGTCGCAGGTTCAGCTTCGAACCAGGATCCCGAAGCAAGGCATAAATTCGCCGCTGCAATGCCGAGTGCCAAGTGCCGACGCTGAGGCGCCCCGATGCGTGACCTTCGTTCGGGACGAAGAGGTCGTGGGTCCCGCCACCCCGACAGTGAAACACCAGGTCAGGCCCGGTGCTGAGAGATCAGTACCGGGTCTGATTTGCTGTACAGCCCTGTTTTGGGAGTCATTTGGGAGCCGACTTCTGGAACCGGCTCCCAGCCCCGTCTGCCGACGAGCACGCAGGAGCGTGTGGTCAGAGCCAGTCCCAGTGCTTGAAAGCGAAGTACAGCGTCAGAGAGACAACGACGATGACGGCGCTGGAGACGATGAATCCCGACTGGTGTCCGAAGCCGGGGTAGGGAAGGTTCTGTCCGTAGAAGCCAGTGATCGCCGTGGGCACGGCGATGATCGCGGCCCAGCTCGTCACCTTCTTCGTGATCAGGTTCATCCGGTTCGCCTGCACCGACAAGTTGGTCTCCATCACCGAGGCCACCAGGTCGCGCAGCGACTCCGTCCACTCGCCGGCACGCAGCACGTGGTCGTACACACCTCGGCAGTAAGGCAGCAAGGAGCCGTCGACGACGTCGAGGTCGGGGCGCATGAGGGCGTTGACAACCTCCCGCATGGGCAGGACCACGCGACGGAGCCGGACCAGTGATTTCCGCAGGGCGTAGGACTGGCGCTGTACGGTCTGGATCTGCCGGCCGGGCTTCGGTGTCACCGCCGAACGCGGGACCTCCTCCTCTCACCGTAAGTCGTGCGCCGCCGCACCGGCTGTGTTCGCTGGTGGTTCCGGACTCGCTGCCTCTCGGTAAAACGCCTGCTCACGCGCACGTTCCGGGGCCTCGGAACGGCGTAGAGTGAAAGCACCGGGAGTACTTCGCCACACCGGCCGCCATGTCGGTGCCGTTCCCGGCGAGCAACAACACCGGCCTCCAAGAGGAGGCCCGGGGACAGGTCCGTGTCATGACCGCGACCATCGAACCTACGATCATCAAAGAGCGCCTGCCCTCGGCGTCGGCCCGGCTGTCCCTGACCCCGACCGGCTCGGTTCCAGGTCTCCTGGACGGTGCCTGGTGGCCCCGCTCCCGTGATCTCCTCCGGGAGATCCCCACTCTGACGGACGCGCTGGACGCGTGCTGGGGCCGGATCACCCACGTCACCGTGAACCCGACCCACTGGCCCGTCATCCCGCGCAAGGTCCCCGTCACGGGGCACACGGTGCATGTCGGCTGGTTCGCCGCCGAGCAGGACCCGAACAAAGTGATCCTCCTCTCCTACACGGTGGGCCGCCTGGACCTGCTGGTGATCCCTCCGGAGACGGAGCCGGCCGCCGCCGCCCGGCTGATGGCAGCGGCAACCGTTTCGAGGGGTATCCGCACCGCCAGCGGTCTGATGGCCGACGAGGCCATCAGCCACGACGCGACAGAGGCTCGGAGCCGGGAAGAGGAATGGGAGACCGACGGCGGAGCCGCTTCGGCGGCCGGAGCCGCGATCGGGATCTCGAGTTCCGCCCCGAGGAGGTGAGGACGTGGAGACAGCCGTCACCGTCGCCGTGATCATTTTCGTGATCATCGCGGGAATGTTCCTGATCCACCGGCTCAACGCACAGCATGACGAAAGGATCGGAGCCTTCCACTACAGCGACGCCCTACCGGGAATCGGTCGGCGGACCCGTAGGAGCCCACGTGCCACGGTGCCGAAGGGCCCTTCTGTCGACGCCCCACACCGTGAGCATCGAGAGGGGAGCCGCTGATGACGCAGACCTGCTTCCAGCCAGGGGTGGGTGTGGGGCAGCGGCCGTCACACCCACCGGCACGTCGCCCGTGATGCACGTCGTCCTGAATGAGCAAGGGGTCACCTTGAAGTCACTGGAACTGCCGTCGGCCGGGCACGCGGAGGTTCGTATCGTCGCCGCGGACCCGGAGGCGGCTCGCCGTGTCGCGGAGATTCTCCGCCGTTGTTTCGCCGCCACAGAAGCGCGCAGCTACCCCGCAGGCCCCGACGGCGGAACACGCCTCCACCTCACCGTGGACACCACACGCACGGCGGAGCCGGTGCGCTCCTGGCTGTTGACCAGCCAGTTCTCCCGGGACGATCACACACAGCCGGACGAAATCTGAGGAGATGGGCCTCAGCGGGGGGAGGAGGACACCGCCCCAGACGTACGGGTTTCCGTCGGTGCCGGCACGAGAGGCGGGCGACCATGGCGACACTGCACGAGCGGGAGCACTACCGCGAGGCGGTCATGAAGACCCTGTACGAGGCCATCGAAGGCAATCGCCTCCTCGGCCTCATCGGGGCGCAGTTGCGCAAGGATCTCGCCCTGCCCGAGGAGGACCTGGCCGCCGCCTGCATGTACTTGGCGGCCGAGGGACTGATCCAGGTCGACTGGGCCCGAGGAAACACACCCGCGATGGTCACACTGACGCACAAGGGGATCCAGCTCATGGAGACCGAGGAGAAGGACAGTGACTGACACTGCCCAGGCCACCCTCAGGGCTGCGGCTGGCCGCATGACGACCTTTTCGTCCAATATGACCGAAATGGCATCCTGGGCATACCCTGGTGAGTGGGCCGGTGCACTCTCACGTGCAACGACCCGGAAGGGCGGCCCCGGTGTGTATACGCCGGGGCCGTTGCGTCACCGGACCATGCCAGAGGGAGAAGGTGTGATCCACTCGGCCGATCTCCGCGAGTGACGCAACTGCGACGTCGTCGACCCGCAGGGCCAAGAGATCAGTCCGCCGTCCACGTGGACGGCGGACAACGACTGGCCCGCCGCTGACGCCCGGAGGCTGACGTGGTGCTGTTTCTTCTGCTGCTCATTGTGGCGGTTGCGCTCGGCGTCATGGGGGCGCTCGGCAGGGACACGCTCTACCTGCTGATCATCGGGGTGATGGTGCTCATCGCCGACCTTGTCCTCCTCAGAACGCGGATGGGGCGCAGCCGCCGACCCCGCGTCCGGTAGAGCGGCCCGACCGGCCACCCGACCTGCCCTTCTGCGTGGCGTACCACCGTCTCCTGGCGCCGTGCCCGACATCGCTCGCATGCCACTTGCCTGAGCGACGTCGGGCACTCGCCGTTAGCGTGAAGGAAGGGGCACGACAGGCCGCCTGTGCGTCGGAAAGTGGTGACCGAAGATGACGGATACGGGACTGCCGAACCGGCCCGAGACCCCTCGCGCGGTGTCATTGGGCGAGCGTAGCGGGAAGAGTGTGGGGGTGCCGCACGGAAGCGATCCGGGATCGCGTGGCCGTACCACGATCGCCGACGGCGTGGTGGCGAAGATCGCCGGGATGGCGGCCCGGGATGTGCCGGGCGTCCACTCGATGGGCGGTGGGTTCGCCCGTGGCATGGGGGCGATGCGTGAACGTATGCCCGGTGCCGGCGGGAAGTCCGTCACCAGCGGGGTGAAGGTCGAGGTCGGCGAGGTACAGACCGCGGTCGACCCGGAGATCGTCGTGGAGTACGGCGTCTCCATCATCGATGTCGCGGGCGACGTCAGAGAGAACGTGATCGCTGCCATCGAGCGGATGACCGGTCTGGAAGTTGTCGAGGTCAACATCGCGGTCGGCGATGTTCATTTGCCCGACGAGGACGAGGAACAGCCCGAGCGGCGGCTCGAGTAACCGCTCGCCTGAGCCGAAGCGAGCGTGGAGCGCACCGGTTTCCGTGAAGCGATTGGTGTCGGCCGACCGTCTTCGATGTCCTCGATGTGCTGTTGCTGCTCCTGGTGTGGTGGCTGCCAGCACAGCTTCGCCGATGCTGCCGTGGTCCGGTTTTCCCGGCTTGCCGCCGTGATTCGGCCCGCGCGGCGCATGATCGTGCCCGTCGGTGCCGGACCGGCGCCCCCGACAGCCACAGCGAGTGGCATTCCACCCTCGGACGCCCCGTGAGCCTTGCGCGCCCCGGAAGAGGTTCCTCCTGCGGGGGTTGTGCCGAGGTGACCACAGGCGGTACGACGATCGCCATGCCCTCTTGGCCTCGGTTAAACGACCGCCGGCTCGCACTCCTCACCCGCATCGGGGAAGGATCCGACCCCGTCACCTCAAACAACCCCCCGCTCGCCATGGCCATCGCCCGGGACCCGAACGTCCGGCTGCATCACCGAACGGACGGTCCGGGCCATCCTCGACGACCTCGAACAGGGCGGCCACCTGCGCCGGCACCAGGCCAAACGGCGCAGCCAGTACACCCTCAACCTCGACCGGCCGTTCCGGCACCCGGCGGAAGCCGGCCTTGTCGTCCGCGATCTCGTTGAACTCGCTGCCGATAGTGCGGCCCGGCCGCCGAAGACGGCCTCTGTATCGGTTTACGAGGAGTTCTCAGCCGTGGTGCCCCGGCCTCGTTCCACAGCCGTGGACCGCCTCCCGCGCGTCAGGCCGCCTGGGTGAGCTCCGGGCGGCCGAACAGCAGGGCGTAGCCGGAGGGGAGTTGGGCGAGGATACGGCTGAGGAGCTCCTCGCCGGCGAGCTGGGCCACGATGCAAAGGACGGTACCGGTGTCCCAGCGGGCGGTGGCTGCCGTGCCGCCGGTGCGGGACGCCAGGTCCTTGACGAAGCCCCAGCCGGTGAGGGGTTAGGTGGCGGGGATCTCGGATGTCAGGGTGACGGCGGCCTCGTGCGGCAGCCTGGCCGCGAGCTCCACGCGCTCATCGCCCGTGAGCCGGCGCCCGAGGGCAGCCAGCACGGCGCGCACGGACACCTCGGCCTGTGCGCGGGTGGGGTACGCGCCTTCGTACCGCACTCTTTCCAGCAACTGCTCAAACGTCATGCCCACGGTGGACCGGCACGGCTCCTGCTGGGGATCATCGGTGACGCGGTTGCCTGTCTCGTCTGAGGTGGTCTGTAAGTGGTGGCCGGGGGCTCGCCCGCCGACCACCGGTATCGCTCATTCAGGGGAAGGGTTGTCGCTGCCCCGGGGCTATACGCGCTGGGGGTGGCCGAACAGCAGGGCGTAGCCCGCCGGGAGCTGGAGCAGGATGCGGCGGGTGAGCTCTTCGCCCGCGGTGTCCGCGGCCACGCTGAGGACAGCGCTCACGTCCCACGCCGCGGTCTGTTCGGTTGCTCCCCCGATCCATGCCGCGGTGGCACTCACGAACCGCTCGGGGGAGAGCGACTCATGCGCCTGGAGCGGATTGAGCAGGATGAGCGCCCATTCCTCCGGCAGCCGGGCAGCCAGTTCCGCCCGTACCTCGCTCACCAAGTGCGCGCCCAGCAGCGCCAGCACCGGTGCGAGCCGCCCGCTCGGCTTCCTCGGTGGTCCCGTACGCGCCGCGTTCCTCGACCTGATCCAGGAACACCTCCCATCTCATGGCCATCGCTGCTCCCTTGCGCGTGTGGTGGCGAGCCGAGGACGGGGCGGCTGCAGGGGAGGTCGTCTACCCGTCCTCCGGGGCGGCTGGGAGGGGACTTCAGCCGCTGATCTCCTTGTGCGCGGAGCCGCCACCGATGGCGATCTTGCGGGGCTTGGCGCGCTCGGCGATCGGGATCCGCAGGGTCAGCACACCCGCGTCGTAGTCCGCCCTGATGTGCTCGGTGTCCAGGGTGTCGGCCAGCACGACCTGGCGGGAGAAGACGCCCAGAGGCCGCTCGGAGAGCTCCATCTGCACGTCGTCCGCCTTGGTGACGGGCCGACGCTCGGCCCTGACGGTCAGCATGTTCCGCTCGACGTCGATGTCGATCGCGTCCGGGGAGACGCCGGGCAGGTCGACGGCGATCACGTACACCTCGCCCTCACGGTAGGCGTCCATCGGCATCGCCGACGGCCGCGACCAGGTGCCGGTCGTGTTCAGGAGCTGCTGAGTGAGTCGATCAAACTCACGGAACGGATCGGTGCGCATCAACATCGTGAAACACCTCCAGTGTTCAGGTCAGGCGCGTTGCTGCCAATGCGGTTCACCTGAACTTATTGTGACATGTCATCCAAGTGATGACATATAGGGCATCGTCGAGATGACGACACCACCGGTTTGGAGGCTCCATGGCCGTTGACGATCAGCCGACCCCCCGCGCCCGCGGTCTCACCCCCACGTCCTTCCTCGCAGCCGCCGCGGCGCTGAACACGATCCACGAGGCCCTGCGCACCGCCCGGACATCGCGGGACGGGGACCACTCCGAGCCCGTCCAGGCCAGCTCGGAGCAGGCACTCGCCGCGCTCCTGCTGCTCCGCGAAGCGCGCGATCAGCTCGCCGAGTGGGAACCGGGCCTGATCGAAGCGGCCCGGGAGGCGGGCGCCAGCTGGGCCGACCTCGCCCACCCCCTCGGCGTCTCCAGCCGCCAGGCCGCCGAACGCCGCTACCTGCGCGTACGCCCCGGAAACCCGGGGTCCACGGGCGAGCAGCGAGTACGGGCCACCCGCGACCGCCGTGCCGCCAACCGCACCGTCACCACCTGGGCCCGTGCCAACGCCGCGGACCTGCGCCAGCTCGCCGGCCAGATCACCGCGCTCACCGACCTCCCCGCCGCCGCCCGCACCCCACTCGCCGAGCTCACCGCCGCCCTCGCCGACAACGACGCCGCCGCCCTCGTCGGCCCCCTGACGGTCACGCACCCGTATCTGGCGTCCGACCACCCCGACCTCGCGACGCGCGTCGATGACGTCGCCCGCCACACCGACGGGCTCCGTCGGCACAGCGGCGCCCAGCGCCGGAACCGAGCCTGATCTCCACGACGTCAGGATCTTTGACCACCGACGAGAAGGTCATCACCGACCTGCCTTACCGAGTTGAGCTCGCCACCGACAGCTGGGAGTCCGTCGTCGAGGAAGGCAAGAAGCTCACGGACAAGAAGATCGACAGTGACCCGATACTCTCCTGGACGCTGCGCCGGCCCACAGGTACTCCGAGGCCCGCGTCACTAGGCTGACCCGGCGGGATGCACACGGTGAACAGGGAGACCATGACGTACCGCATCGACAGCATCGAACAGCTCCTGAGCGAAGGCGTCCGCGACAAGGTCCACCCAGGCGCCGTGTGGGCCGTAGGTGACACTGCCGACATCCACGCCTCCGGCTCCACCGGAGTGCTCGACCCCAACGACCCAGGCGCACCGATGCGGCCCGACACCATTTTCGATGCCGCCAGCCTGACAAAGATTCTCGCGGTGTGGGCCTCGATCGGTGCCTTCTGGGAGGAAGGCAGGCTCGACCTCGACACCCCGCTCGGCACCTTCTGGTCCGAAGTCGACGGCCACCCGCTCGGGGTCGTGACTGCCCGCCAGCTGCTGACCCACACCGACGCCCCTATAACGGGGGGGCGGTAGACGCCGTCCTGACCAGGTTGAAGACCTCGCGGGCGGCATATCGCTTGAGGCATCGGATGATCTCACGCCGAGTCTTGCCCTCCTGAGTGCGGCGTTCGTAGTACGCCTGGGTGCGGGGGTCGACGCGCAGCCGGGTGAAGACGATGCGGTGCAGAGCGGCATTCGCCTGCCGGTCGCCACCATGGTTGAGCCGCCGTGAACTCCGACCGCCCGAGGAGTACTCGATGGGGCTGACTCCGCACAGCGCGGCGAAAGACGCCTCGGTGCTCAGCCGCTCGGGATTGTCGCCCATGGTGATCAGGAGCGTGACAGCGGAGTCCGGGCCAATACCCACCGGCGCAAGCAGCTGCAGGGCATAGCGCTCAACGAGCCCGGTCAGTCGCTGATTCAGCTCATCGATCTGCCCGGTGAGCTGCTCGATGCGCTGAGCTCAGCGTCATCAGAGTGGCCTCGGCTACAGGGTCCTCATCGCTCCCGCCCGGCCTCGCCCTCGCGCGGACTGAGGCGTGCGCAGGTGCGGAACAGTTCGCGGTTGCCCAGGCCGGACAGCCGTTCCCGCACGGCCGGGTCGGCTACGACCAGGACGGCCTTGAGCTGGTTGATCGCCGGGGTGCGGGCCTTGACCGCGGAATCCTTGGCGAGCTTGAACATCCGAGCACTCTGCACCGGACCGTCGCCAGTCTTCGCCCGCGCCTGGGCGCGACCACTGAGCACGGCCCGCGCAGCAGCCTGCGCGTCGAGCGGGTCCGACTTCCCGAGCGGTCGGGCCGGTTCACCTCGAACACCACGACATGCTGCGCCAGCAGGTAGCGCCACAGACCCGCACCGAAGGTACCGGTCCCCTCCACCCCGGCCCGCCGCACCGCCCCTGACTTGCGGGCCCAGGCGAGCAGCCGACGGTAGCCGACCGCCGTGGCCGGAAAGGACTTGGTGCCCAGGATCTGACCCAGCGGGCAGACCACCGCGGCGACATGAACCTCGCCGTGCGTGTCCACGCCCAGGACGACCTCGCCCCAAGCGGGCGGGCCCGTGCTGGTGGAAGAGGTGCTGCGCTGTCTGGTCGTCATGGCGGTCTGCCTCCCGCGTGGTGATGTGCTGGGTGGCCGGCACCTGCCGGTCGGGCGGTCTGAACCGTGATGGCGCCTGAAAGACGGCAAGGCCCCTATTGGGACACGCCCTGTGGCTCGGTGACAGCAGGCACCACCCACAACGGCAATCGACATGTCCGCGACAAGACACTTCGGTCAAAGGTGTCATGAGTCAGACCCCCGCCCCGAACGGTGCTACGCAACCGTCCCACCGTCTGCAGCGCAACCGCATGCCCCGACCGCTCCCGGGAGACTTCGTCCGAACCGGCACTGAACCTGCTCTGGACGGGACAACGATGAGTTGACTCCTCGTCCACCCGTGACCGGCATTGACGGACAGCCAAGCGGCGCGCCACACCGGCTGTCCGGTTCGCACCCAGGAGCGGCCGTCAGCCGAGCAGGGAACGATCAGATCTCCCAGGCTGGAACGCTGGCACCGGTCGGGCGTTCGGATTCTGCCCACAGCCTTGTCAGCTACTGCCGACGCATCACGACTCAGTTCACGCAGACGCCCGCCGTGACGCCGCATTCAGAACGGTGCCGTTCCCGGAAAGCCCAGGTGGTCTTGCGCCCAACGGCGGCGCGCCTGTCGGAAACGGCAGACTGCTCGCAACGAACTGGTTCAGGATGTCGTCGCGATCCATGAACATGATCTGGCTCCGCTTCCCCGCGTCCAAAGCGTTGCCCGGCCAGTTGCGTGCAGCCTTGGCGACCACAACTGATCGCGAAGGATGACATCATGTGCCGCCCTCAGGACTCGCCAACGGCGCCAGCAAATGACGGCGCCTTGGTCCCAAACTACCGGACGGGGACCGGCGCGCTCCCATGGTGGGCCGACGAGCGAGCCAGACCGGTGCGTGCGAGCGCGACCAACCCTCTCTCCGTCCGAACTAGCTTTTACGTGGTCGCTGGGCAGTTGCCGGGTCGGCGGGTGGCTGAGCAAATGCAGACGCCGACCAACTCATCTCACGTCTCAGGGAACTGTGAAGAGCAGAACGGCGTTTTGGCCGCCGAACCCGCAAGACGACGTGACCGCGGACGTCATCTGGGTAGGACGAGGCACTCCGGCAACAATATCCAGTTCGAATCCGCTGTCCTGGCGGGTGAAATTGGCTGTCGGCGGGATCGTCTGGTGATGCAAAGACAGGATCGTGTATGCAGCTTCGATGGCGCCGGCCGCGCCCAGAGTGTGGCCGATGACCCCCTTGGGGGCGGTGACAGGCGGGGGATGGCCTGCGAAGACGCGGTGCAGAGCCATCGCCTCGGCTGCGTCGTTGAGACGTGTGGAGGTTCCGTGAGCGTTCACGTGCCCGATTTCGGAGGGACTGCAGGCTGCGTCCCGCAGTGCTGCGAGCATCGCGGTGGCGACCCCGCGGCCCTCAGGTTCCGGCGCGATGGGGTGGTAGGCGTCACACGTGGCTCCGTAGCCGCGCAGCAGAGCCAGGACTCGAGCCTTCCGAGCTCGGGCGTCGGCATGACGTTCCAGTACCAGGACGGCCGCGCCTTCGGCAACGACGAATCCGTCTCGGTGGGCGTCGAAGGGACGGCTGGCCAGGTGCGGCTCGTCGCGGCGGCGCGAAAGTGCCTGCATGCGGATGAAGCACGTGGCGTTCATGGGTGCGCGTCCCGACTCGCTGCCGCCGGCCAGCACGATGTCGCAGGTCCCCGAACGCAGGAGGTCCCGGGCGACGCCGATGGCCGTTGCTCCGGAGGCGCACGCGCTGGATGTGATGAAGTTGGGGCCGCTCGCCCCGAGGTCTATAGCGACCTCGGCCGCGACCATACTGGGCACGCTGCGCGGCAGAGCGAGTGGCGAGACCCGCTCAGGTCGTCCAGCTTCCAGGTGGCCGAACTCGGTCACGTACGTGTGAAGACTGTTGGAGCTCACCC
This sequence comes from Streptomyces cellostaticus, assembly GCF_001513965.1. Taxonomy (GTDB): domain Bacteria; phylum Actinomycetota; class Actinomycetes; order Streptomycetales; family Streptomycetaceae; genus Streptomyces; species Streptomyces cellostaticus. The sequence continues at coordinate 28,049 of NZ_KQ948052.1, forward strand.
CGAGGATCACGCCGACTCTCCCGGCGTCCCAGCCGCGAGGGTCGAGACCTGCATGGGCGACTGCTCGCCTGGCCGCAGAAAGCGCGAAGTGCCCGGGAGGGTCCAGGCGCCGTGCCAAGCCTCGTCCCAGCTCTTCCTCCGCGCTGAGACCTGTCACCCGGCAGGAAAAGTCGACAGGCAACCCCGCCAGCTGCGGATCTGTCGTGGCCAGAGACCGGCCCGCACATAGTGTTGCCCAGTTCGCCTCGACAGTGGTTCCGGCCGGCGTGACAAGTCCCAGTCCAGTGACCGCGACGTCTGCAGCTGTCACCAGCAACTCCTCTCCTGGTGGATGACGTTCCAGACACACTCGTTCCCCTCTGCGCGAGTCGCGAGAAGGGCGCTTGGATGGAAAGCACCAGGGCGCCGATTGCCGTGGTATGTCGTCACGTGGCCGGCATGGGTGGTGTGAAATTGGAGGACCGCCTCGGCTCGGGAGGTGCCAGCATCCGGGCCGCCTCCCCCAGTGTGGCGTACGAGGACAGGCTCATGATCTGCTCCGGCAGAACCACTCCGAACGCAGCCTCAGCCGCTACCACCAGTTGCATGAGCGCAAGAGAATCCATGTCGAGCTCCATAAAGGTCGTCGACGGCGTTAGCTGATCCGGGCTCAACTCGAAGTGTTCGGTCAGGATCTGGACGAACTGATCAGGCAGCTCGCTGGAATTCGTGATCACGTTTTCTCCTTTGAAAGGGGCACGCTTCAGAAAGTCACGAGACGTGAGAGTGGAGGCAAACTCAGTGCGGTGGCGTTGTCGTCGACTGGTCGCTTGCGCAGGCCCAAGGAGGCTCCCCGAGCAAACCCAGGACACGGCTGAAGCCCGGGGCCCCGACAGACGGGTCAATCCCTCGCGCCCGCAGCGGACACGGTAGTTTCCGACTCCGCCGCAGCTGGACCAGCAAGAGCGCACAGTTCGTCAAACGCCGCGCTCCACATCTCGGGGAGGCTGTCTGCGCCCTTCAGAGTCCGGTCGACTGTGAAGCACACGTACGAGGTGCCGGCGTAGCGTGAGATCGCGACAGCGACGCGGTGGCCCGCCGGCAGGAAGACGATGGGGAGGATCTGTTGCACGCTGCGGCCCAGCACGCACAGCGGGACGGGAGGCCCGGCCACGGTGGTCACGAGGAGGGTGTTTACGTTCGGGCGGAGGTTCCGCTGCAAGCCCCAGGAGAGAATGGGGTCTGGCAGTAGCTGCAGCAGGGACGGCAACAACGCGTGCGTGGCCAACCGCTTGGCCGTGCGGCTGCGCTGAGCGATTTCGTTGAGCCGAACCCGAACATCGGGTTCGTCAATCGGCAGACCGATCCGGGAGCTGACGATCCTGTTGCCATGCGTGTCGCGCTCGTTGGTGCGCCGGATGCTGATGGGCACCAGGGCTGTGACCTGCCCGTCCGGTCGCAGCCCGTATCCCGCGTACCAGTCACGAAGGGCTCCGGTCAGGGCCGCGAGGATGACGTCGTTGGGTTGCGCGCCCAAGGCATGCGCACATGACACGAGCCTTCGATAGTCGGCCTGCGCCCAGACATACCTCATCCCGTCAGCGCCGGCGCGTGTGCCGGGAGTCAGCACACTGGCACGGGGTACTCCCAGCAGAGGTGCGACCAGCGCACGGACCGTGCGCGCCGAAGTGAGAATGGTGAGGCGGCTGATCCGCGCCGGACATTTGGGCATGCGGGCTGTTCGCGACGGTAGGCGGTCACGGTCACCAACCGGTACCGCGGGAGCCAAACCTGTCCCCGGGATGCTCGCCAGACGCGAGAGCAGCTGGATCCCACCGACTCCGTCGATCAGCAGGTGATCAAATCGAATGGCCAGGGCGAACCTCTGCGGTGCGTAGCCCACCATCCAAACGTCCCAGCCTTCATCAGGGAGGCGGGCTGAGTAGCACTCACCCAATACCTCTCCCAGCTGCGTTTCGTCCGGCGCCTCTGCCAGTGTCACCTGATGTCCGAGGATTCCAGCCGAACCCGGCCGCGAAGCGGTGGGCGCGTGATCGGTCAGGGTCGACACCAGGTCAAGCAGCTCAGCACGGGTGGGATGTTCGCCCTCGCACAGGAATACAAAACCGATAGCCGTGGAGGCGTCTGGATTGCGCCGCTGATAGGCCCTCCAACCTGAAGCGAGGTGGTCGCCCCTAACTGCTGGCTTGCCCCATGGAACCTTCATCGAAGTCACCTCTCGGAGTGGCGGGCAGAAGTACCCTTTGAAGCCAACGAGCCTTCACGGAGTGGGGTACGCGCAGGAGGCTTCACATGTCGCTGATTCACGGTTCGGGCCTGAAAATGGACACTGTTTGGTCTGGTGTCCCAGGGTGCGGCTTCCAGGCCCAACTACCGCCGTCGTCCACGCCGATGGAGATTGAGCTGTCGCCAAGTTGTCCGGTCACTGGAGTTCCCAGATGTCGCTGGGCAGTTCGACCAGGTAGTTGATCATGTGGCGCAGGGCGGTCTCGCTCGATGGGATGGTGGGGGCTGCGGGGCCGGCGGGGATGCGCCCCAGAGAGGTGGGGAAGGGGTCGACGTCGTTGTAGGCGGACATCAGGTTGGCGGCGCGCTGGATGACGCTGGGCGCGGCGGAGGTTGAGCTGCGGGCGAGGACAGCGTTGATGACCGTGTCGGCGACGGCGGGATCGATGAGACGGGTACGGAAGACCGCCTGGTCGATGTCGCGGAGTTCTTCGTCATTCTGGGCGCGGGCGGCGGAGGCATCGCTGGCGATGTCGATGATGCGTTCCATCGGCAGGGCGGCAGGGCCCGCGGTGATCCAGTGGTCGCCGCGGGCGCTGTGGTCACGGGCGAGCGCGGCGAGTGCGGCGGCGACGGTGTCCCGGGGGACGAGGTCGACATGGGTTCCGGGGGTGCAGGGCAGAAAGGGCATCTGGCCGGAAAGGGCGATGCCGAGCAGGTAGTGGAATGCCTGGAGGCGGGGGACTTCCCCCGAGTGGGAGTCACCGATCACGGTGGAGATCCGGGCGATGCAGCTGGGCAGGCCGGACTCGCGCACCAGTGTCTCGCCGGCGGCTTTGGAGGCCGCGTAGGCGCCGAAGGGGGTGTGGTCGCCTGCGCGGGAGATGAAGGCAGTGGATCCGTGCACGAGGTGGGCGCTGGCGTCCTCGGCGAAGCGCAGGACGTGGCCGGTTCCGACGACGTTGACCCGGTGCAGGTGCTCGGGCGTGATCGAGAAGTTCACGCTCGCCGCGCAGTGCACGACGGCGTCGACTCTGGCTGCGAGGTCGCGGTAGTCGGCCGGGGGGAGGCCGAGCCAGGGCCGGGTTACGTCGCCACGTACGGAGGCCGTGCCGACCGGCTTGTGGTGGGTGAGCGCGATGGCATCGTCCAGCTCGCGCAGCAGCGCGGAGCCGACGATGCCGGAGGCTCCGGTGACCAGGATCATGAGGTCCTCACGGTGGCGGAGTCGTCGTCCCAGCTGACGTTGTCGAGGGCGGTAACTTCTACGGTGCGCGGGTGGACGCCGGTTGTCCGGGCGATGTGTTCCTTCAGGGCGATATGCGGAAGCCAGTCCACGGCGCGGGTGCCGACGGGCAGGCCGTAGAGGGCGTTGGCAGTTCCGGTCAGGACGTCGATCCGCTCCACGTCGCTCCTTCGCAGCACGCCGTCCGAACCTGTCAGCAGCAGGCGGGAGTCGGGTTCGCCGTCACGCAGGTAGGCGCGGCGCTCTGGGCCGGAGACCTCGGCCAGGGAGCCGGCCGGGATGAGCATGTCGACGATCTGGAAGGAGACCAGCACCCGCTCGTCCCGGCACAGTTGGACGTCGACCGCGACGAGATCGTCCCGCAGCACACCGGCGAACCTGGCTTCCACCTCGATCTCGCCGCAGTCCGGCAGGGAGGCGAACACGGCGAGCTGGGTGAGCTGGTGCGGGAAGGCCATTCGGCCGGGCCCGATGGCCGGTTCCCACCGCTGCAGCTCGTTGTGCGGGATGACGTGCAGTGCGGCGTCCAGCAGCCCTTGGTGCAGCGTGCCGGGCGGCACCGAGCCGCGCCCTGTGTCGAGGAGGCCGCTGGATCCGGTGGAGCCCATGCGCAGCGCGGTCAGGTACTGGAAGCTCCGGCCGTGGAAGAGGTCGGCGGCCTCGTAGGGGTCCGGTGCATCCACGAGATCTGGCAGGGGGGTGAAGCGTTCGGGTCGGGTTGGTGGTTCGAAGCCGACCCTTGCGGCGGCTACCGGTGTGAACCTGGAGAGTGCACCGGCCTCGTGCCATACCGCGAGCTGCGCCGTGTCCCCCGCGCAGGTCATGCGTAGCCGGGTGGGGCCGGTGACTGGCAGCCACCGCTGCACGCGCAGGTCGTGCAGTACGCGGACCGGCCGCCCGGCGTGGTCACTGGCTGCTCGGGCGAGGAGGTCGGCTGTGGACATCAGCGGTACGGCCGGTACCGTCCAGGTGGGGCAGTGGTCCGCCAGCCAGGTGTCCGAGTGGGGGTCGAGCACGGTGTCGACGGTGGAGGGTGAGTCCGGTGCGCCGGGGACCGCGCGTACCCTCAGGCGAGGGACGTGGTAGGCCCTGCGGCCGTCCACCCAGAGCCATGCCTCGGCCTCGGCATGCCCGCTCTGGGGGCTCAACTCGACGTCCAGCACGTCCATCTCGACGGTGACGAGCGCGTCGGCCGGTACGACCTGGCCGCGGTACGTCCACGAGGCCGGCAGGACGGGCTCGAACCGGAACCCGTCGCCGACACCGCGCTCGACCAGGTAGTAGCACAGGAGCTGGCACATCGCCTCGATGCCGAGTGAGCCGGGCTGTACGGGGTCGTTGAAGAAGTGCGCCTTGAAGTACCAGGCGTCGGCCCGCACGTCGCATTCGGCACGGAGCCGTCCGAGTCCGGCGGGGCCGCCGTCGGGCCAGTACCCGGTGATCCGGTCGAGCATCAGCAGCATCGGGCCGGGCAGGCGGGCGGAGTGTCCGAAGAACCGCGCGGGCCGGGACCGGAGGTCGGTGACGGGGCGGTCACAGGGCTGGGCCAGTCGGGTGCGGTCGGCGTCCGTCACTGGCAGGCCGGTTTGGGACGTCAACTGGGCTGGGGACGTCAGGGCGAAGACTGCTGTGCCCTCCAGCACGGGAACGCCGTCTGCCTCGCAGCGGATCCGGAACGTCTCCACCACTGTGCCGTCCCAGCGGTCCAGTCCGACGAACTCTACAGCGGTGCTCAACGACCGTACGTCCGGAGGCACTTCGCGGGTGGTTGTCAGGTGGCCGTCGAGGTTGCGGATCCGCAGCTGCGCGTCGGTCGTCCGGGCTGCAAGGTAGGCTGCGAGAAGGCCACAGGGCTGCAGCGCGGCCTCCATCAGTGCCGCGGCTGGGAGCGTTCCGCTCTGCTCGCGGAACCACACCTGCTCGGGCACGTCGTACTCGGCGACCAGGCGGCTGCCGGGCCGGGGGGCGCCCAAGGTGGCGGACGCCTCGGTCACCCGGGTGATGAACAGGTACGGCGGTCCCGGCAGCCGGAAGGCGTCGTCACTCGTGCCCGGGAAGATCTCGTTCACCGGTCCCCACGCGCATGCGAGCATCGCCGCGTGGTCGTACCGGACCGAGCCCACGGTCGTGGCGGCCGGATCGTCGTGGCCTCGCAGGCCGGCAAGCACGCGGGGCGGTACTGGATTGCCGGTGCGCTGGACGGTGGCTGGGCCGAGGAGCCGCCAGTGCGTCAAGGGCGTGTCCGGTACGAGATGGACCGCGAGCCCTTCGGCCCGCATGACCACCCGGTTGTCGATCGTGCAGACTGCATCCGCGTGTACGGTCCTGTCCGTCATCGACCGGATCGTGATGTGGTAGCGGGGCGCTCCGTACGGGGCGTTGACGAGGAACCGGACACGGGCGGGCTCGTCCGGCTGCGGCTCGAACCGCCAGCCGTCGCGGTGGACCGTGCACCCGGTCGCGGCGAGTTGGAACGACAGCGCTTGGAAGCAGCCTTCGAGCAAGCCTGCAGGTGTCCGCCATGCCTCCGGAAGGATGCGTCCAGTCGCGACGATCCCCTTCGAGGGGGCGAACGCGGTGATCTCGTGCAGCAGGAGTGTGCGGCGTGAACCGAGACCGGGGCTGCGGACATGGGCGCGCGTCAGCTCCCATTTGGTGCCGGTGAAGCAGTCGGCTGGGCGGCCCTCGGCGAACGCCGTCACCTCGCCGGTGCCGAATCCAGCGCCCGTGTGCTCGGTCGGCAGGCCGTGACCCAGGTCCTCCGACTCAGTGCCGCGCAGCGACAGCCGACCGTCGACCTCGCCCCGGAAGGTGCGCCCGCTGAAGGTCAGCGAGCTCAGCACCTGCTCACCCGGCGCGGGGAGCCCTCTGTGGAAGGCGAGTTCGCAGTCGAGCACGCCGTCGCGCTGCGGCAGCAGCTCCAGCAGTTCGTGCACCACGGCTCCGGCCGTCATCCGGCCTGCCCGGTCGAGGTACCAGCCGCCGAGGTCGACAACGGTGTGAGCGGTGCGCGCAGGTTTGCCGGCCGGTTCGGGGCGTCCCAGGTGAAAGTCCCCCTGAGTGGCGAGGAAGCGCTCGTGGAGGTCGGTGGCCAGCCGCAGCTGTTCGGTGATCAAGCCTGCGACGCCGGCCAGGGCTGGGGCCGGCCGATGGGACATCGGGGGCCGGGGCATGACCTCGACGTCGGTCACGTCATCCACGGGCCACCACCCGCAGCCGCGCCAGGGCACGCCCGGCGGTGATCAGCACGCGCGGATCGTCCGCCGTCATGGTCAGTTCCTCGGCGAAGGAGCGTGCCCCGGCCTGGAGCGGGATGAGGTCGACGCCGCCGAACCGGAACACCTCGGCCAGCTCGGGGGTGACCATGCCTGCCTCCCATGGTCCCCACAGCAGCGAGCGGACGACCGCCCCGGGGCGGGTTGCCTGCTCGGCGGCGAGCACATGGTTGACGGTTTCGTTGGCCATCGCGTAGTCGCACTGTCCCGCGTTCCCGGTCGCGGCGACGACCGACGAGAACGCGCACAGCAGCCGCAGCGGGTCCTCGCGGGTGGCGGACAGCAGTGCCCGCAGACCGTCGACCTTGGTCCTGAACACGGCGTCGAACTGCTCCTCGGTCTTGTCCTCCACCCGCCGGTCGGCCAGCACCCCGGCCGCGTGCACGACACCGGTGATCGGCCCCCACTGCGTCCGGACGTCCGCGAGCGCCGCCCGTACGGCGTTCTCGTCCCGAACATCGGCGTGCAGGTAGCGGGCCTGGTCCAATCCGTCCACCTCGCGGCTCGGGCCGCGGCCGAGGAGGACGAAGCGTGCGCGGTGGCGGGACTCGAGCGCGCGCAATGCCGCTGCCGTGACTGCCCCGGTCCCACCTGACACGACGATCACCGGGTCCTCCCCGAGAGCATCGGCGGCGGACGGCCCCGGTACGTGATGCGGGAGTTCGGCGAGGTCCAGCGTCCACCGCGCTCCGTCAGCAGCGAGCCCGACGTCCAGGTCGGGGCCTCCAGTCAGGAGTTCGTCGACGATGGCGGCGGCTACCTCGGCCGCCGTCCGGTCTCCGCGCCGGCAGTCGATGGCCTTGACCGCAGCGAGCGGCCATTCCCAGCGGACCGTACGGGCGAGCGCGGCCAAGCCGCCGAGCCAGGGCTGTTGCGCGTCGTGGTGGCCGAACCCACCGCCGGTGTCCTGCACGGTGACGAAGACGCCGCCTTCGGAACGCAGCCTCGGCCCGATTGCCTGCGCTGCCCGGAACGCGTCCCGTTGAACGGCCAGGGCGTCGTCGATGGACGTGACGTCGGCGAGTCCGCCCAGGAACAGCAGGCCGGCGGCCTCCGTCCCGGCAAGGTCGGCCGTGGTGCCCACCTCTGCATGGATGCCACGCTCGGAGAGCAGCCGTACGGCCTCCTTGGCGACCCCGGTGCCATCATCGGTGACCAGCAAGGTCCCAAGTCCCCGCATGGGTGAGCCCGGTGCGGGCGTGCGCTGCAAGGTCGGGACATGCCGGCGGATCGTCTGCTCAGGAACGGCAGAGGTGAGCGGAACGGGTGCGTCCAGCAGGGCACGCAGACGGTCGGCGATCTCACCGACCGTACGCAACGTCAGAAGCGGGGCGAGCTGAGCCCGGTCCACGGCTTCCAACTGCGGGAACATCGGGCGCAGCGCCGCGAGGACCTGGGTGCGGGTGATCGAGTCCAGGCCGAGGTCGGCCTCCAGTTCCATGTGCGGCGCCAGGATCTCCACCGGGTACCCGGTCTTCTCGGCCACGGTGGCCAGCACCGCAGCCTCCAGATCATCGACGCTGCACACCGGGACGGGGGCCGGGGGCGTGATCACGGCAGGGGCCGAGGCGGCGAGCGGCGCGGGCGGTGGGGCGGCGGGCCGGTGGAGCGGTTCGGCTGGGGCGGTCGGCCTGACGATGTGGTCCGCAGTGCCCTCCAGCGCCGTCAGCGCGTCGATCGACTTCTCGGCCATGCTCAGATAGGCCGCGTGGGCGCGTGCGATCTCCTGCTGGGCTTCCGCGACCGCGCGCAGCGTATCGCCGCCCAACGCAGCGGAGGTGGACAGCACCGGTGCCGGTGTCGCCGGCGAGTGCTCCGCGTTGGGCGGGTAGCGCCTGCCGTGGTTGCCCCCGCTGATCAGCATGGGCATTGCCGGTCGCGCCGGCTCGGGCCGGGCGGGACCGTGCCAGAGCCCGGCGAAGTCGAGCGGGACACCAAGCGCGCAGAGGTGTCCGAGCGCGTCGAGCAGTCCGGTCACGCCGTTGCGGCTCGCGCGGTCGAGGGCGATCGCGTGGACGTCGGCGAGGGACTGCTTGACCAGGCCGGTCAACGCACCGCCCGGGCCCACCTCCAGGAAGATCCGCACCCCGTCGGTATGCATGGCCCGGAGCATGTCGGCGAAGCGGACCGGGGAGGCAGCATGGTCGGCGATCGCCCGCCGAATCTCGGCAGGCTCCACAGGGTGCACGGCTGCCGTGGTGTTCCCGTACACGTCCAACAGCGGTGCGCGCACGGTAGCCCCGGACAGGAACGCCCGCAGCGGCTCCGTCACCGACGCGACCAGGGGGCTGTGGAAGGCAGCCGAGGTGTCGAGCGCACTCACCGTCATTCCGGCTGCGGTGGCGTGCTTCTGTACCAGTGCCCCCGCCTCGGCGGTTGCGGCCACCACGACCTGGCGCGGAGCGTTGTGGTTGGCGATCCACACCTCAGCGAGGTCGTGGCGTGCAAGCAGCTCCGACACCTCGTCGACGTTGGCGTCCAGCGCGATCATGACACCGGAGGCCCCGCGCATCAGCTCGCCCCGGCACGCGGCCAGCCGCATCAGCGTGTCCTCGTCGAACGCGCGCGCCGCGTGCAGGGCCACCAGCTCGCCGAGACTGTGCCCGGCCACGCAGTCCGGCCGCACCCCCACCGCGTCGAGCACGGCCAACAGCGCGAGGCTGTGCGCGGCAATGGCCGGCTGCGCGGCGCCGGTATCGGTGAGCGCGCGCCGCTGCACCAGCCGCTCGGAGTCGGTGAACACCGGTGCGGGGAAGACGAGCGGGGACACCTCATGTCTGTTCCACACCGCGTGGGCCTGAGGAAAGTGCATCGCCAGGTCCGCTCCCATGCCGACGTACTGGGCGCCCTGACCGGGGAAGAGGAACGCGATCCGGCCCTGCGCGCGCCCGACGCCGTAGTGCACGCCCGAGGGCGTCGAGAACGGTTCTGTGCCGACCTGGCCGCGCGCCTGTTCCAGCTTCTGTGCGAGGTCCTCAGTGGACGAGGCGACCACTGCCAGCCGGTGCTCCTCTGTGCTGCGGAAGGTCTCCTGACTGCGCCGCGCGATTGCCGTCAGGCCGCCCGAAAGGTCGCGGGAGAAGAGCTCCAGCGGGGTGGCGGCGGACAACACCACCAGCTCGCACGGCCGTGCCTCGCAGCGCACCGAGCGGCGGGTCCTGGTCGCCGTGCCGGTGTACTCCTCAAGCGCGACATGGAAGTTCGAGCCGCCGAAGCCGAAGCTGGACACCGAGGCCCGCCGAGCGTGGTCGGCCGTGTGGATCCACGGCCGCGCCTGTGTATTGAGGTAGAAGGGGCTCTCCGCCAGCTTCAGTGCGGGATTCGACCGAGTGACCTTGATCGTCGGCGGCAGCACCCGGTGCCGCAACGCCAGGGTGGCTTTGAGCAGGCCGGCGGCGCCCGCCGCAGCCTTGGTGTGCCCGATCTGGGACTTGACGGACCCGAGTGCGCACCACTGGCGGTCGGCCCGTCCGCTCGCGTCGAACACCGAACGCAGGGCGTCGAGTTCGGCGGCGTCACCGACGGCCGTGCCAGTGCCGTGCGCCTCGACCAGGCCGACCGTCTCCGGTCCGTAGCCCGCAGCCTCGTACGCCCGGCGCAGCGCCCGCGCTTGCCCGGTGTCCAGCGGCGCATACACCGAGGTGCCGCTGCCGTCCGAGGAGGAGCCGATGCCGCGGATCACCGCGTGCACCGTGTCGCCGTCGCGTTCTGCGTCGGCGAGCCGCTTCAGGGCGAACAGCGCGATGCCCTCGCCCAGCATCGTGCCGTCCGCGTGCTCGTCGAACGGACGGCAGTCGCCGCTGGGTGACAGGGCCGGTGTCTTACTGAAGCACTGGAACGTCATCGGGTCGTTGAGCGTGTCCACGCCGCCGGTGATCACCAGGTCGGAGCGGCCGAGCAGCAGGTCGTCAACCGCGACCGACAGAGCAGCCAAGGAGCTCGCACACGCGGCGTCCACGGTGAAGTTGGCACCGTGCAGGTCGAAGCGGTTCGCGATCCGGCCCGCCACCACGTTGCTCAGCAGGCCGGGGAACGTCGCCTCCTGCCACGGCGTCGAGTAGTCCGCGATCCGGTCGCAGACCGCGTCCGCGTCCACCTCGGACAGCCCGCTGTCCAGCAGAGCCCGGCGCCACAACGGGCGCCCGGCCCGCCCGGCCATCTCACCGAGTAGCTGCAGCGAGGCACAGCCGATGAACACACCGACCCGCTCGCCGTCGACCTGGCCGAGCCCCGCGCCGGCCAGACCGCCCACCAGGCGCTCCGCGACGACCAGGGCCAGCAGCTGGGCGGTGTCGGTCGCTGACAGGTTTCGCGGCGGCACCCCCAAGGCCATCGGGTCGAACTCGACCTCCGGAAGGAACGCCCCGCGTCGCGCGTACGTCTTGTCCGGAGCCGCCGGATCGGGATCGTAGAAGTCCTCGATCAGCCAGCGATCGGCCGGCACGTCGGTCATGAGGTCGCGCCCCTCGATGACGTTGCGCCAGAAGGCGTCCACATCCGGAGCGCCCGGCATGATCGCGCTGGCACCCACGATCGCGATCCGGTGGTCCAAGCTCATCTCATTCCTCAAGCCAGTGGGCGGGGCCGGAAGTCGAAGACTTCGGCGGGAAGACGGACCCCGAGGGTGCGCAGCTGGTGCACGCGGGTCAGCACCGCGGCTCCCTGGAGCAGGTTGCGGGCGATCTGCGTGACCGAGCGCCGGCCGGGATCGGCCAGAAAGCTGCCGGCGACCCAGGTGTTGAAGGCCCCTGCGGCGGGGCCGCACCACAGCTGGTAGTCGATGCGCCGGTCAGGCGCGCCGTCGACCGCCCACGCAGCGGCACTGCCCAGGTACCAGCGGAAGGTCAGGGCCATCCGGTGCTTCGGGTCCGCATGCGCCCGGGTGACCTCGGCGGGGGCGCGCTGCGACCAGTACTCCTCGGTCAGCTTCCACACATCGTCCAGGGAGGCACCGAAGACCTCGCGCTCCAACGCTTGCAGGGTCCCCTTGGGGATCGATTCCAGCGAAGGGTGGGCGACGTACAGCTGGTGCAGCCGGGCTGCTCGGGCGGCGAACCTGGTTCCGCGTCGCAGGACCTGGACCTTGGCGCCGAGTTCGAACATGTCGGCCGCCGGCGCCATCGCCACGTCCGCCACCCCGGCCTGCGCGAGCATGGCCTTCGCCTCGTCGCTGATGGCAGCCTCGACCGACATCTGGTTCACCGAGCCCGTCACGACGTACGCCGCGCCGAGGGCGAATGCCGCCGCCACCGCGGCCGGATCGCCGAGCCCGCCTGCCGCACCCACCCGCACACCGGGGCTCTTGCGGCGGGCCAGCGCAAGGACCGCCGGCAGGACCGCAACCAGCGGCCGACCGTCGGTGTGCCCACCGCTGTCCGCCTCGACCGTGATGTCGTCCGCCACCGGCGTCCGGGCCGCCAAACGGCCCTCGTCCTCGGTGAGTTCACCGTCGTTCACCAGCCGGCGCAGCAGTTCCACCGGGGGCGGGGACAGGAACAGCTCGGCCGTCTCGGGCCGTGACACCTTGGCGAACAGCGCGGTCCTCCGGAAGATCCGGCCCGCTGCGTCGGCCCGCAGCCCGGAGGCCGAGCAGCGCACCACCGCAGGCGTGATGTCCATGAACGCCGACACCGAGATCTTCGGTACCCCAGCCCGCAGCAGGTGCGCCGCGACCTCGTTCTCCATCGCCGGATCATGCGGCTGGTGGATAAGGTTGACGCCCCAGTTGCGCCGCCCTGCCAGGCCGGTCCGTAACCGCTCCAGGTCCCGGTCGAGACGTGCCAGACCGAGCCCGGCCGCCCCGAAGAACGCCAGCATCTCCTCTCGCGCCATCGCCTCGACCATCTCGACGCCCGCGATGCCGTACGCCATCTCACCCGCGACGTAGGGGAAGCGCACCCCGTGAGCTTCGCCGAAGGACCGGTCGCCCAACCACTCCGGGTACATGGCCGGCACCACGCCGACAGCGGCCGGCCTCGGCCGCTCCGAGAGCCCCAGCGCACCGTCCCGCTCGCGAGCCACCAGATGCACTGGCCTGGCCACCCGCTGGGCGAGCTCGACCAGGCCGTCGCCGTTGAACACCCCCGCCATCGTGTCAGACACGGCCGAGCGCCAGATTGCCCGGCGCCCGGGGGTCCAAGCTCGTGATGAAGTCGGTGACCGCCATCAGCACCTCGGCGTAGCCGAGATAGCCGTCCGCATCGGCGTCCAGCACCTCCCACGCGTACTCGGCGTGGTTCCGGCCCACGCGCAGGACCTCCGTACCGAGACGAATCGCCTCATCCCTGGTGACCCGACCGTCATGGTCCTCGTCCGCCATCGCGAACGCGAGATTGGTGATCACACCGATGTACTGCAGCGTCTTGTCCGGTGTCTCCGCAACACTGTTGGCCATCACCACGACGAACTCCTCCGTACCCAGCTTCTTCGGGTCCGGCACCCACGCGGGCTTGACCACCAGCGCGTGCCAGATCCGGTTCACCGTCGTGACCATCTGCTGCGCCCGCGGCGAGTCCTCGGCGTGCCCGGTCAGCCGTGCCAGCCGGTGCGCGAACTGCATCGTGTCGGCGGGTGTCACCGCACCGTCGCCGTTGTCGTCCAGCACCTCGAACATCCACAGCTGCTTGCGCCGCAGGTACGGGTCCTGGGCCGCCGCCAGCCGTTCCGCAGCCGCAATGGTGACCGCCGCGTCCGGCCTGGGCGCGGCCACCGCTTCACCCGTCATCGCCACGGCGGGCACGGCACCGGCTGCCAGCCCCGCGGCGCCGCGCAGCACCGCCCTGCGGGGCGCATCCTTCGTCTCGTTGCCCTTCGGCGTCTCAGCTACCACGAGCCCCTCTGTTCACAGACATGATCGGCATTGCACGCCCGTTTGCGATCTCGTGCCAGGGAGGCTAACAGCGTCACCCGACCTGCCATGACCTGATATCACTCAATTTAGGTACCCAAAAGCCAAGTTGATGTACTGCGGTTCCCAACATGGTAGAAAGTGGGCCGTCCTGGGCGTTGCCCTTCCGCAACCCCCCATGGTGTGCGGGCTATTCGATGCTCTCGACGGCTTGGGAGCAACTGTCTGCTCTTGTCCCCAAGGAAGTTTCTGTGAAGCCGCTTCTCCGCCTGCTCGCCTCGCCGCTGCTGGACGTCCTGGCGGGACCGAACGGCATTGACCGCTACCTGGCAGCGGTCAACCCTCTGTGGTCGGTGTCCGAGACCCGGGCCCGGGTGTTGCAGATCCGGCACCAGACCCGGGACACAGTGACGCTGATCCTGCAACCCAACGCGAACTGGCTCGGCTTCCGTGCGGGCCAGCACGTCCGCCTCGGCGTCGAGGTGAACGGCGTGCGTCGCCACCGCTGCTTCTCTCCGGCTTCCTCAACTCACCAGCGCAACCGGCTGATCGAGATCTCCGCGACGGTCAACCCAGCCGGAGTGGTGTCGCAATACCTCAAGCACCGCGCCGAGCCGGGCGAGATCCTCACGATGTCGCCCGCGCAGGGCACGTTCGCCCTGCCTGTTCCGCGGCCGGAGCGACTGCTGATGATCAGCGCGGGAAGCGGCATCACCCCGGTGATGTCGATGCTGCGGACCCTGTGCGACGAGGACTACCCGGGCCGGGTCACCTTCCTGCACTACGCGCGTACCCAAGCGGACATGCTCTACCGGGACGAGCTCTACGACATCGCCAGGGATCACCCTGGCATCACGCTGGTGTGCGCGCACACCCGCCAACGCCGGGCAGGAGACCTGCACGGTCATCTGACAGAAGAACAACTGAACTCCATCGACGCCGATTTCACTGCGGCCGAGGCATATGTGTGCGGGCCACCGGGTTTGGTTGACACAGCCCGTGACATCTGGACAGCCCACGGCGTGGAGAATCGGCTGCATACCGAGACTTTCACCAGCGCCCTCACCATGACCGCTCCGGCCACGAAGGGCAGTGTGGTGCGCTTCGCCCGGAGTGGGATCTCCGCCACCGCCACCGGTGCCTCGCTCCTCGAACAGGCCGAGGCGAGCGGGCTGCGGCCACCCTTCGGCTGCCGCCGGGGCATCTGCTCCACATGCACCAGCCGCAAATTCTCCGGGGTCGTACGTCACGTGCTCACGGGCGAGGCGTCGCACACAGAAGAGGAGCAGATCCGACTGTGCGTCTCCGCGCCATCTGGCGACGTCACCCTGGATCTCTGACCTGGAGAGCGATGCGTACCTCCGACAAGCCCAACCCGCGACTCACCCTCGAACAACTCGACGCTCTGGCTCGCGACTTGGACGCCATCCGGGAAGCTGTCATTGCCGATCTCGGCACACGGGATGCCGCGCACATCCGCCGGATGATGCGCCTGCAAGGCCGCCTGGAACTCACCGGCCGCGCTCTGCTCTACCTGGGCTTCCTGCCGCCAGTGTGGCTGGCCGCCGTCGCCTGCCTGGCGATCTCCTCGCTGTTGAACAGAGAGGAGATCGGGCACAACGTCCTGCACGGCCAGTACGACTGGATGGGTGACCCTGCCCTCAACTCACAGACGTTCGAGTGGGGAAGTCTGGGCGCCTCCAAGGAGTGGCGTCACTCGCACAACTACGTCCATCACACCTTCACCAATGTGCTGGGCAAGGACCGCGACATCGGATACGGAATCATGCGGTTGAGTCGAGAACAGAAGTGGCACCCCTACTACCTTGGGAACCCGCTGTACGCAGCCCTGCTCATGCCGCTCTTGGACTGGGGATTCGCCTTTCACGACCTGGAGGTCGACCGGCTCGTCCGCCGTGAGCGGACTTGGTCGCAGAACCGGGAGATCCATCGGCGGCTGCGCCGCAAGATCGGCATCGACGTGCTGCGCGAGTACGTGCTCTTTCCCGCGCTCACCGGCCCGCTCTTCCTGTCCACGCTCGCCGCAAACGCGTGTGCGAAGGTGCTGCGTGATCTCTGGACCTCCGCAATCATCTTCTGCGGACACTTCCCTGACGGCGTCGCGACCTTCACCGAGGGCGAACTGGCCAATGAGACGCGGGGCCACTGGTACTACCGTCAGCTGCTCGGCACCGCGAACATCAGCGGAGGCAGGCTGTTCCAGATCATGAGCGGCCACCTCAGCCACCAGATCGAGCACCATCTCTTCCCTGACCTCCCATCCCCGCGCTACCCACAGATCGCGCCCCAAGTCCGCGCGGTCTGCGAGAAGTACGGCCTGCCGTACACCACCGGCCCGCTGCACCGGCAGCTCGGCAGCACATGGCGGAAGATCTTCAGACTCGCTCTCCCTGGCCGCACCCGGTCTCAGGCATACGGCACAGCGGCGTGAGGCGTGTGGCTCCCAGGACTCCCCGAACATCAACTGTGGCAGACCAGGCCAAGGAAGAACTGCGCGGCACCGGGCGCCTGCCTCGCCGCAGGCTGAGCGTGGACGAGCGGCGCGACCAGCTGATCGACACAGCACTGGAGCTGTTCAGCAAACGCCCGCCGGAGGAGGTGTCGATTGACGACATCGCCGCCGCTGCGGGGGCTTCGCGGCCGCTGGTCTACCGCTACTTTCCGGGCAAACAGGCGCTGTACGAGGAAGCGCTGCGGCGGGCCGGGCAGGAGCTCGCCCGGCGCCTCGAGGAGGACGAGCCGGGCGAGGAGTCAGCGTCGGAGCGACTGTACAAGATGGTGGGCCGTCAACTGGACTTCGTGGAGAACCACGGACCCGGCTTCGCCGCGCTGCTCCGCAGCGGATCGGTAGCAATCCCCGGCACCACCACGGCGATCGACGAGGTGCGGCAGGCCATGCAAGTCCAGGCCCTGCGACAGTTGGCCCTCACCGAGCCCAGCGCAGGCCTGCGGTGGGTAAGCCGAGCCTGGATCGCGAGCACCGAGATCGCGGCGCTGGACTGGCTGGCGGATCGCCGCATCCCCCGAGAGGAGCTGCAACTTCAGCTGGTCCAGCAGTTCATGGCCATGCTTGTACTGGCCGCTGCCTGGGAGCCCGAACTGGCACCGGAGCTGGTACGGATCCTCGCCGCCGAGAGGCCGGAGGGCCCGGCCGGGCAGTTGGTCCGGCAACTGGCGGGTCTGTTGACCACATCGCCGCCGGCTGACCGAACCCATGGGCCGCCATGAGCCGAGGCTGGCTGCTGCGCAGGAGTGAGCCTCTGCCAACTTGAAATCGCAGGGCGTGCGCAAGCTGCTGACCCGGGACGGCTTCTCCCGCCAGGTGCCGGCCAGACGGGCCGTCGAACACGACAAGGAGAAATGTCGCTCGCTTGGCACCGGCTCGCGCTCTCAGCCGAGCCGGACTCACGTGGGCGGGAGGATGCCGCAGTACGGGACGGTCAGCAGGCTTACGGAGCCTTACGTGGCAGACCACAGCGCTCAAGCCGTACGTCGCTGTGTCTGCGGAGCCGGGCTGAGCAGAGTGCTGTGGTGGAAGCCGAGCCGTGGGTCCTCCCACCAGGCGAGCCCGTCGACGTACTCCTGGAGCTCCGGCATCGCCACGCGGAGGCGGACGGTGTTCGACGGATAGTCGTAGACGGTGATGGTGTTGAGTCCGCGGTTGGCGGTAAACAGCAGCGACTGGTCGGCGGAGAGCTGGCATGCGTACACCGAATCGAGCAGGGTTCCGCGCGATACGCGCAGCGCGGCGAGGAAGTGGCGGCTGCTCGCTGTCGGCGAACCCCGTGTCAGAGCGTCGGTGATCTGCCGTAGGGACTGGCGTCCGGCACGGAGTTGATCGGCCGTTCCGGGCCGTTCGTCGATGATGCGGAACGAGGAGAAGGTCTCCAGGTCGATCATCACGATGGTGCCGCTGCCGCCGTTGCAGTAGATCAGCTCGCGGTCGGACATACAGACATCGGAGTTGATGTGGGCCGGGGTCTCCTGGCTGGAGGCCCAGTGTCGCAGTACCTCTCCGGTCCTTGCATCGATTTCGAAGACGTATTCCTTGAAATACGCCATTGCCCATTCGTGCCAGTCCTGTCCGTCCTGGGGAAGGACCCGGAACGACAGGGCGTAGAAGCGGTCGTCGCGTGGGTGACAGGCCACATGCCAGCAGGTGGTGGGCAGTTGCACGCGACGGCAGGTCCCTTTCTCCAGGTCGAAGATGCCCACTTCACGCGCCTCGCCGTGCAGGGGATGGTCCATGCCGCCGTAGACGACGTAGCGCCCGGAGGCGGTGGCCTTCATCGCATGCGGCAGCAGCACGCCGTGCGGGCCCAGGCGCTCGGGCTTGGTCGGCCGCCGCAGATCGAACTGCCACAGGTGCTCGCCGATGGCCGCCACGGCCTGCGTCGCGTCCAGCCAGACCAGATGCGTGGTGCCTTTGATCGAAGCGTCGGTCGGCTCGAAGCGCAGCGTGGATACACGCTCGACCTCGGCCAGCGACGAGGTGTCGTAGAACATCAGGTGCTGACCGGTGTTGCCGAGGAAGCCGACCGCACGGTCAGGGCTGACACTGACCGCATGGCCGCCCGCCACGCCGTCGTAGTACTCGATTTTGTACGCGTAGCGCTCGGTGCGCGGGTCGTAATGGAAGACGCACACGCCGGCGCGGCCTTCCAGCCCGTTGAGCCCGTTCCCGTCCAGCGCGATGTGGAACGCGTACGGGTAGTCCCCCGTCGTAACTGCCAAGAACGGCACCTTTCAGCAGGTCTTGGGTCGTTGGTGCGCGCTCCGCTGCACGGCGGTGAGGATGCGGGTCGACGACCGCGCGGCAGTGAAGTGGCGGAACCCGTTGGCATCGACGTGGTCTGGGCGGGCGGCACCCCTCAGCGGGCGCCCCGGGACCTCGTCCCGCCGCAAGCCGGTGCGATGCAGACGCCCCTGGTAGCACGCTTCGAAGTTGTCCAACGTCGTTGTGAAGAAGCGGCGGTAGGCGTCCTCGACGAGCAGGCGCTTCACGCCGGGCGTACCGGGAATGCCGGGTACCCTGGGCCACCCGTCAAGATCCATCATCCGCAAGACCAGCGGCAGCGTGAACTGCTGGTGGGTGCGGATAATGATCTTCGTGCGGGCGCCGCCGTCAGCGCGGGAGAAGATCACCGAACCGTCGTCGAGGACAGCGGAATCGTTGGGACTGCGGACCGCAGACCAGCTCAGGCACTGGGTGTCGGCCGTACGGCGGATGGACTCCAGCTTGCAGACATCGAGTAGATCGGCGCCGAAGAAGGCCAGGTAGTTCGGCTGCGGCAGGGCGATGCTGCGCTCGGCCTGCCGGATGACCCGGCCCGCCTCGTCCCGGTCGACAGGGGCGACGCACCCGCCGAGGTAGTCGGCCGTCAGCCGGATGGCCTGGCTGATGTCCACTCGCGAGACGAACTCGTCGTACGGAACGGCCACGGTCCGTTCGCAGGCGAAGAGCACCGCACCGTCGTCGTGGCGCCACCGCATCCCGTTCCCATCGGTGGGCAGGGCGTCGAGCAGCGCCTCCAGAGGCTCCAACTGGTCCGCCACGGCGTCGTAGTCCGACGGATCGTATGCGCCCAGGTCCAGTCCCAGCGTCACGTTCCCCAGCGCTACCTTGCACTGCGCCAGCGAACCCGTGGCGAAAGAGACCCCGAAGGCCCGGGATGCGGACTCCGCCATGCCGACCACCGACAGGCCCCACGATCGAGTCGCACGCGCGAGCGGGTTCTCACCAGCGGCACGGGTAGCGGTCGCGTAGGCGGTGGTGAAGGCCGAGCCGAGGAACGTCGTCAAGGGATCGCCTACTCGTGCGTCGTTGCACTCCCGCGTCATCACCGGACGCGGTAGATCTGCCGAACCGCTGCCCCGACCCCCACCAGACATGTAGCCATAAATACCCGATCGCACTCCGGCGGACACCCAGGACCGGTGACGACTTCCGCCGTAGTGAAACGGCTGCAGCCTGACGGTCGCAGTGGTGCCGGCAGAGGCCGTACTCCACGACGACCGCGAGATCGATGATGGTCGCGTCTCGCCGATCTCGACCTGGCCCCAGGGCAACGCTGACGCGCCCACGTGCCGCCGAGCCCGCTGACCGCCACGACCGCGACCGAGACCCGGCAAGAGCCTGGCTGTTGGTGATGCGTACGGCTGGAGCTGGGCGCAACCAAGCCCGGCCACCAGCCCGGCGGAGAACGCTGGACCGTCTTGCTCGACACCTTGGATCACCCGTTCTGCGTCAGCGGCGCTAGGGGCGTGTCCGACTGGTCGAGTGACTGGCCAGGTAATCCGGTCCACCAACCCAAGGCCAACCACCCGCGGGGCCCGGTTCGCAGAACGCGACCAGGCCCCGCGGGGCTCGACGGCGGCCCGTGGTTACGGCAGGCGTGCGGTGTCACGGTAGGCGGGCCATGCACGGCGAACGTGGCGGTCCGTGCCCTTCCTGGCGCGCCGTCTACAGGCCGCCGCGCTTGTGGTCGAAGTCCGCCAGGCGGGCCACCAGCATGTTCGGGTCGTCCGGCTTGACCAGGTCGACCGGCTCGACCAACTTGTACGTCTCCCCCCCTGGCCGGGTACTGCGTGATCGTGGCCGTGACGACCATGGGCTCCCTCGTCACGAGTACGACCGGCTCACGGCCAGGCAGCTCAATCGTCGCGGTGAACGAGATCTCGTCGCGTTCCTCGTACTTCGGGGGGAAATTCTGCGTCAGTCGCAGGGCGCTCCGGGCCTCGGTGTCCGCGTTGTTCATCTCGAACGTCACGCGCGCCCCGTTGTCGCCCTCGCCGTTGACGCGGAAGGCGAGGGTGCGCAGTCGGACGCTGCGGAACGGGTCGTCTGCATTGACTTCCACGCGCTGTTTGATGGCGCCGCGGAAGTCGACGGTGAGGTTCCTCTGGTACTGGAACTTGCAGTTGAGCGCGAAAACCGAGGAGGGGACTTCCGCACCGATCGGCGGGAGTCCTCCCGCCCTTGCGGAGTGAGCCACGGTTGTCGGCGCCATCCCCGGCGCGGCGGTAGTCGCAGCAGCGGTGAGGGGACATGCGGCGATTGCGAGCGAAGCTGTGCAGGCGGCGAGCGCCCGGCGCCAGCGAGGGGACATCGCAGAACCTCCTGGTCATAGCTGGAGAATCGGACGAGTCGGATTTCAGCGCAGATCCCAGCCGCACCGTGCCTACGAGCGGGAGGTTCACCTGATCGTGGGCCAGATCCATGAACCGTGTCTGGCTGGGCAGATACCGCACCTGGTGTCGGCTGACACACGAAGAACGACGCGGACTATCACTCATCCAGGGTGGTGCTCGTTCGCGGTGCTCAGGCGGTACAGCTCGCGGTCGAGGCCCCCACACGGACCGGAACGAAGGGGCAAGGCCCAGTCACGCGACCCGTCCGACACCGCCCACTGAGGTCCGGCGCCGGCCGCTGTGTCAGCCGCTGGTGTCACATGCTCTATGCCGCCTTGACAAGCGTTGTCCCTGCAATAGATGGGCACACGAGGCGTTCTGGTTGGGGCGGTCCATTGTTGTCAATCCCTCGCGCGGGTGGCCACGATCGCGTCATCTCGACAACTGGCCTGACCTGCGATAGGCCAGTGCGGGAGCGGGCACCACTCGGGCAAACCATCACATCGAGCCAATAACTCCGATCACTGTTCAAATCCGCTTCAATGATGAATCGTTCCGCTAGGAAAGCATGCAGGCGAACCACACCCGACTGAAGAGGGGCCGCCAGCATGTCCGACTGGAAGCACATCGACGGGTCATTAACGCGGATCGCGGTGGGATCCAGGACCAACGTCTGGGGCGTCAACGCCGCCGGTGCGATCTACCGCTACACCAACAACGACTCCAACCCCTGGATCAACATCCCCGGGTCGCTGTCCGACATCGGCGCGGCCGCCGACGGCACCGTCTGGGGCGTCAACGCAGCACACCAGGTCTTCCGCTACACCGGCGACCAGGACACCAACAACTGGAAGCAGCTCAACGGCTCACTGGTGCGGATCTCGGTCGGATCCAGGACCAACGTCTGGGGCGTCGACCCCGCCGGCGCGGTCTACCGCTACAGCAACAGCGACGCCAACCCCGCCAACCCCTGGATCAACATCCCGGGGACACTGTCCGACATCGGCGCGGCCGCCGATGGCACCGTCTGGGGCGTCAACTCGGCCAACCAGATCTACCGCTACACCGGCGACCGGGACGCCAACAACTGGAAGGGCCTCAACGGCTCGCTCAAAGCGATCGACGTCGGTTCCCGCACCTCTGTGTGGGGCTGCGACCCCGCCGACGCGATCTACCACTACAGCTACTGCGACACCAGCCCCGCCAATCCCTGGATCAACATCCCCGGGTCGCTGTCCGACATCGGCGTAGGCGCCGACGGCACCGTCTGGGGCGTCAACGCAGCCGGTGCGATCTACCGCTACACCGGCGACCTGCCCGGCTGACCCATCTCCTGGGAGGAACCCTGGTGTGCCACGCAACGCCCCTCGGACACTGCGTGGCACATCTTCGTTCAGGCGCAACTGCCAACGTGGCGAGGTCGGCTCTGACAGTCTCCAGAGCCTGCCGAGGGACGCGGGCGTTAACCAACACCGCCCCGTCTCCTTGACCCGCCACTCACCCCAGCTCCCATCCCGTACGCCGTCGGCCCATACACCGTGGCGTAGGTGTGGTCCATGGCGTCCAGGTGGAGCGCGCCACTGTACGAACGACCTGGACGCCATGGACCACGTCTGCTCGGCTCTGCCTGGGTCGACGGTGTGCGGGATGGGAGCTCCCCACGCACGCCACTACGGACCCGCAGCCGGGAACGGCGCCCCCCTCCATCCCGGTCCCCCGCCGGAGGCATCGTTCTGACCATGGTCGCTCCCGTGCGGCAGTCGAGGCGGTCGTCCCGCTGGTTTTTGCCGGGCGCTCTATATCCGCAGGAACGAGGTTGAGCGGACCATCAACGCGCTCAAGGGCTTCCGAGCTGTGGCGACCCGGTACGACAAGAGTGCGTTCGTCTTTCACGGCACGGTCACCGTCGCCGCGATCCGGCTGTGGATCCGTCAGTGATCTGCCGGACGACTTTTAGGTCTACTGTCCGGCAGATCTGCCGAGGCCGGCCTGCTCCCACGGCTCTCCGCCCTGCGGTGGATCTCCATGACGACGCCTCCGCCGCATGGGGGAAGCGGATCATGCGCCAGCCCGATCCCTGCGCGCTGCGGATCCAGAACAGTGATCCCATGTCAATCAGCGAGACGCGTCCAACGACGGTGGTCGAGGGGACCGCCGGCCTGTGCCGCTCCGGGCAGAGCGGGTTGCCCGCGAGATCTGTGCGGGCGGTCCATGCGCGGACCCATGTCTGGAGCCCCGAGTTCTCCCAGTCCGCACGTCCGATGAGAACGACGCCGGCCCTTCCGCCGTTTCCCGGCAGTCAACTGTGTTGAGGACGATGAGGGACCATCTGTCACGATTTGGCTCATGTCGTTCCCGGCGTTCGCGTGTCTACTGGTCTTGTTCGCCCTGGTCGAGAGCGCGTGGCGATGGTTCACGGGGCTGGGCTTGATTCCGTGGCTGAGCAGGCGCACGGGGCGGTCGTTGTCGAGCATTGCATTCGATGAATTCACGGCGGTCGTGAACGGAAACAAGACTGTAGAGCTGGAACAGCGGCGGGTGGAGCTGCTGCGGCGGGACGACGAGAGCGACGGTGCGCCGCCTCGCTCCAGCATCGACCTGGCCAAGGGCACCGCGTTTATCGTGCTGCCACAGGAAGCGGACAGCCCGTGCGCTGACAGGCGCGATGCCCGTGAGTGCCGGCGGTGAGACGCCAACCGGAGGGAACGGGCGCAGAACCGTCCACGCTGTGGGGGCGTATCGCATGCTTGTGGGCGGCCGCGTTCGCTGTGTTGCACTTCTACTGGGCCGTCGGCGGTGATGTGGGGCTGAGCATCTCCGCCGGTCCGCTGGCCACCGAGCGCCCGCTGTGGTTCGTCGTAGCCGGTTTGTGGGGTGTGGGTGCGCTTTGCCTCCTCGGCGCCCTGCTGGCATGGCTGCTTGCCCGGTCCAGGCTCCGGGGCCTTCCCGCTCTGCTGGCAAGGTGGCTGGGGTGGGGCGTCAGTGCACTCCTACTGGCCCGTGGCATCGGCGTCGAGGTGCTGCTGCTGACCAACCCAACGCACCTGGATACCTCCGTGAGCGGGGGGCAGCGGGCCTGGACGCTGGCCCTCTGGAACCCTTGGTTCATCACCGGAGGACTGGCCTTCGGCCTCGCCGCCCTTCGGTCCCGCAGGCATACCGTCGCAGAACCGCCACCTCCGTCCAGACGCTAATCGCTCCGCCAGTCAGCCCACAGCCCCACTACTCCAACAGCGGCAGGTCACAGGCATGTCAGAGGCGCTGCACAGGATGGGCTGGAGCGTACTCCCGGTGCACCGCGCGGTGGAACGTGACGAGGCGGCGCTGACCGCCGCCTGGCGCAAGTCGGCCTCTCGGTTGGCTCGTTCGTGCGGTGCGCGAACGAGCCGCTTCTATAGTCGGGTCCATGGAAGAGATCAAGGAAGACGGCGAGCCGCAGCTCGGTCGTGCGGCTCGCATCGCAGTGTCGGTGGTCTGCGGTCTATCCGTCGCCGGGCTGTTGGCGGGCGTCACGTGGTGGGTGGACGGGTGGCACCACTTCTTCTTCGGCTGGGTGATGGCGAAGCTGGGCGTCAAGGCGGCCGTCGGTGCGCCGGTGGCGTTCGTCGCCGTGGCGGCCTGGGTCAGGAAGCGCCGGTCGGCCTCAGCCGGTGAGGGCGGTTCGGAGGGCGCGTAGCGCGGCGTCGAGGGAGTCGGCCGCGAATTAAGGCGGCACCTGAATCACGGGCGCGCCACCGAAGCCATCAACGTAACACCGGCACGCACCACGGCGTCCCGATGCTCACGTGCCAGGGGTGACCGGGAAGACCGTGCGTCAATACCGCCGGGGTAGCAGCGCGGACAGCGCCGCGAACCAGAACCGGCCCGTGGGCTCGTAATGGACCGGGCCCTTCAACTGCCAGCGCAGCACCGCGTTCGGCTCTGCCGGCGGGGCCACGTTCGCCTCGGACGCACACGGCCCGGAAGACTTACCTACCAGTTGGCAACCGCCACCACTGGCTGCGCCGTCGAGAGGGATCGCCCCGACGAGGCACTGACCAGGAACCGACGGAACTCGCTGATCTGCGGAAATACGGCTCGGGGCGTACGGAGCTCCCATGATGAGGTGTGAAACTTCCCGACGCAGCTTCGGTTCGTGGCGTCGTCGATCTGGATGGTCCGGGACCGGTTCCGGGTTACGAGCCGGCCCGTCGCTGTCGCTGCGGTACGGGCTCAGGGGAGGGCACCCGTCGGCCGATGGCGATGGCATGGAAACGCGTTCTCTCGTCGTCCCACGCCGTCTTGTGTTCCACCGCCTGCTCGGGGTGGCCGCCGGGCTGTTCGCTGTGCGTTGGGCGGTGGTGCCCAGGCCCCTGACCATGACGGCCAAGGGGTTTTCGCCGCGCCTGGCGGCGACTGCGGACGACGAGGGTTTGCGGGCGCTGTTCGGATCGGAGAACCGTGTGATCCGTACGTGCGAACGAGTGGTCGCGGTGACGTTCAACGCAGCCTGGAACGACGCCGGCCTGGACCGCATCCTCGGTGAGCTCGCCCGGCGGCGTACACCTGCCACCTTCTTCCTGACCGGCGACTTCGCCGACCGTTATCCCCGGGTGGTGAAGAGGATCGCGGCAGCGGGCCACGGGCTGGGCAACCACTCATACAGCCACCCCTACTTCAAGGACCTGACCACAGCCGGAAGACGCCGCGAAGTCCGGGCAGCGGACCAGGCCCTGCGTGCGGCGGGCGCAGGAGAGGCCCTGACCCCGTTCTTCCGGTTTCCCTACAGTGAGACCAGTCCTGACCAGATCCGGGAAGTCAACGGGCTGGGGTTCGCGGACATCGAATTCACCACCGACACCAACGGGTGGATGGGCACCGAGGGCGGCATGACCGTGGACCACGCGGTGCGCAGGGCGTTGGACGCCCTGCGCCCAGGAGCGATCCTGCAGATGCACGCCGGCGCGCCCCACGGCCGCAGCGAGGTGATCGACGCCCAGGCCCTGCCGCGGATCCTTGATGCGATCACTGCCCGTGGCTATACCGTCATCGACCTCCGCACCGTTCTCACGCCCCCCGCCTACCCTGCGTCTGACAGCGGACAGGGGCCTGCAGGAAATCGTGCCCCACTCGGTGGTTGAATGCTCCTGGCCACCCCCACCTCAGCGTTCACCAGCCATTTTCAGAGCCGCATCAACCGCCGTGCCTCCCCGTGCGTTGGCATCTGCTGATCCGTGCCGTGCTGGGACAGATGAAGGCTCACTGTTTCCGGCGCTGTTCATGTCGGCGGGTGCCCGGTCAGGCGGTTCCGCCACGGTGGACGCCGTACAGCTTGTTGTCGAAGGCGGCCAGGGCCGGTGCCGCGTAGTTGGTGGCGGTGAGCTTGGTGAACGGGTTCCAGGTGCCGCCGTTCAGGGTCGTCCAGAACAGGGATTCGTTGGAGCCGGCGCCGCGGACCATGCAATACAGCGTGCCTTCGTGGACTGCCAGGGCGGGCGCGGCAGCGGTGGAGCCTGAGGGGAACTTGCGGGGGGAGGTCCAGGTAGTGCCGTTGAAGGTCGTCCAGTTCAACGTGCTGTCGGCGCTGCGGTAGACGGCGTAGAGCTTGCTGTCGAAGACTGTCAACGTCGGCGCGGACGGGGTACTGGCCCCGTCGAAAGTGGTGAAGCCGCTCCAGGTAGTTCCGTCGAAAGTGGCCCAGGACATGGCGCCGTCGCTGGAACCGAAGCCACTGGGGTTGCGGATCATAGCCGCAGGCCAGGACCACGCGCGCCTTGACACCATCGGCCCTCATGGGTGCACGTTTGCCGAAAACCGGTAGTTGCGTGAGGAGGCTGCGACCTGCCGGGCACGGACCGGGATCAGGGTGCCGTCCACGATCCGTAACCGGTCAGCGCCCGGCACAGGGCTGGGCGCCGGTTCCAGCGCAAGCAACGGTCGCAGACGCTGGATGACCCGGCGGACGGTGGCAGGTGAGCAGCCGAAGAGCGGTGCGAGCTGCCGCATGGTGAGGTTCGTGCGGTAGTACACGGCTACCAGCAGCACCCTCTCGGCCGGTGGAAGACACCACGGTGGCGCGTGGAGACTGACGGATACGCAGTGGGCCCGGCTGGAGCCGCTGTTACCCAGGGGCAAGAAGCCGGGGCGGCCGCCGATATGGACCCGGCGGCAGCTCATCGACGGCATACGACTCCGCACCCGTACCGGTGTGCCGTGGCGGGATGTTCCCGAGCGATACGGGCCGTGGCCCCGGGTGTACGACCTGTTCCGTCGCTGACACGGGACGGCACCTGGCAGCAGATCTTCGCCCGGCTGCAGGCTCAGGCCGACGCCAAGAACCTCATCACCTGGGACATCAACATCGACTCCACCGTCTGCCGGGCCCACCAGCACGCCGCCGGGGCGAGGAAAAA
>NZ_KQ948053.1 GCF_001513965.1 Streptomyces cellostaticus
CGGCGGTATCCGGGCGGTCGCGCGGGCGGCCCAGGTCAGCGAGACGACGGTCCGCAAAGACGTGGACGAGTCGGAGGCGTAGGTCCGGTTCTCTTCATGGCTCTGTCCGCAGTTCCGTGAAATCCCCAGGTCGCGGGCTGGAACGCGGGATCGCTTCGGCAGGGTGTTTTCTGCCGTGGCGAGCAAGATGGTCGGGGATATGCTGTTCGCTCCTTCGGCGCCCTGGTGGTGGAGGCGGTGTCGACGGCTCGTTCGGCATCCTCAACCGCGGCGTCGACACCGGCGATCTGCCCGGCCACACGGACACGGAGGCCGCGGCCACCTTCCTCACGGCAACCTTGTACTACCGCCGCCTGATCACCGGCGACCCCATCACGTGCGACACCGCCGCTGCACTCGTCGACCAGGCCCTCGTGCCCCCCGCCACCCGAGCCGCTGACACCAGCCCCCGTGTCCACCCGCAGCCGCCCGCATCGACGGTCCCGAGCGCAGCGGGCGACAGCCCTGGAATGCCACGGGTTTCGGCGCTCCGGCCGACCCGCAAAGCACGATGCCGGTCCAGAGATCTTCGAGGGCGGCGGTGGACGCGGGGCGGTGACGGGCTCTCAGGCATCGCTGGAAACGGCGTCATCCACGCGTACCCGCAACCGTCCTTTCGCCTCCAGCCGCTCCAGCCGTCGCTGCTCCTTCACCACCCACCGACGTACCCGGTCGGGGTCCAGCATGCCGCCGTGGCCTGCGTGCAGCCGTTCGGGTCCCAGGTCGAGCATGCGCCGGAGACTCGCCAGATTGGCGAGGGGATCGTCGTGGAACGGCGGGTTCCAGGGTCGGCGGGGCAGCAGTCCCAGCAGCGGTGTCGCGATCAGGTCTCCCGCGACGAGGTCGCCCGTCTCGGTGAGGACTGACACCGACCCGGCGGTGTGGCCCGGGGTGGGGACGATGCGTGCGTCGATGCCGTAGTCCGCCAGCGGCGTGTCCCCGCGGACGAGGACCTGCGGTGTGAACGGCTCGGTTCGGACGTGGAAAGGCGGAAGCGGGGCCACAAGCCTGCCCAGCCTCCCGGTCGGCAGGTAGGGCTCGCGCACCCGGCCGCTGGTGTACTGCCGAAGATCGCCCACGTGCGCGGCGATCGGCGCCCCGGTCAGACGGCTCAGTTCGGCGGCTCCGCCGAAGTGGTCGATGTGGCCGTGGGTGACGACGATCATGGAAATGCCGTTCGGGTCCACCCCCTGCTCGGCGACGCGGTCGTAGACCTTGCGGCCGCTGCCGGGGACACCGGAGTCGACGACGACCGGTCGGCGGCCGAGGAGCAGGTAGGCGTTGACGCTCCGCTTCCCGAGGAGCGGGAGGGGGATGACCTTCGTGCGGGGCACGGAGTACTCCGTTCAGAGTGAACAGGTTCGGACATCTCGACGCTACGAACACCGAATGAGCTGATCCATGCTTGTGATGCGCACATTCATTGCCGTTCGTCTCACGTGTTCGGCTACGCTGCTGGCATGGACGCGCTCGCGGATGTCCTCACCGCAGCCAAGGTCGGCGGCACCGTGCTCGCCCGGGTCGATGTGGCAGCGCCCTGGGGCATCGAGTTCCCGAAGCTGCCGATCGCGGTCTTCCACACCGTCATCAACGGCTCCTGCTGGCTGCGCCGTCCAGGGGCCGAGCCGATCCGGCTCGCCACCGGCGACCTGGTCCTGCTGCCCGTCGGCGCCGGCCACGTGATGTCCGGCGCCCCGAGCGGCCCGGCGACTGCCTATGACGACCTCGTGGCCGCGCGCCCTGGACACCGGGAGTCGGAGGTCCACATCGCCGGCCCGGGGCCCCGTACCCGGATCGTCTGCGGCGGCTACCGCTTCGACGGACGCGTCTCCCGCCCGCTGCTCACCCTCCCACCGGTGCTGGTGCTGCCCGCTGCCGACGGCGAAGCGCCCGAGCGGAGCGAGCTCGCCGACACCCTTCGGATGCTCACAGCCGAACTTGCTGAACCCCGGCCCGGTTCCCAGACGGTCATCGACCGGCTGACCGACGTGCTGTTCGTCCACATCCTGCGCCGGTGGACCGCAGATCAGGGCGAGCACGGCACCTCCTGGGTCCTGGGCCTGCGTGACCCGGAGGTCGCTGCTGCGATCTCACTCCTTCACGAAGACCCGGCCCGGCCCTGGACCGTCGAGGAACTGGCACACCGAGTCGGTGTCTCCCGCGCCACGCTCTCCCGGCGCTTCACGGACCTGATCGGCGAGCCGCCACTGGCCTACCTCACCCGCTGGCGCCTGGAACTGGCCGGCCGACGCCTCCGTGACACCGCCGACGCGCTGCCGGCCGTGGCCAGGAGCGTCGGCTACACCTCGGTATCGGCGTTCTCCCGGGCCTTCACGCGTCAATGGGGAACACCGCCGAGCCGCCACCGCACCGACCTTCACCTGCCATGAGCACCAAGGCTCTGTCCGCGGTTTCCTGAACCCCCAGCTCAGAAGGAGGAACCCGGGATCGCTTCGCCAGGGTGTTTGCTGCCGTGGCAAGCAAGACGGTCGAGGATGGGCGCCGGCGGCGTGG
Organism: Streptomyces cellostaticus; assembly: GCF_001513965.1. Classification (GTDB taxonomy): domain Bacteria; phylum Actinomycetota; class Actinomycetes; order Streptomycetales; family Streptomycetaceae; genus Streptomyces; species Streptomyces cellostaticus. The sequence goes on from NZ_KQ948053.1 coordinate 2,554, forward strand.
TGGTGCGCGCGTACGGACGTTGAGTCGACCGAGATGTCCCAGTCGATATCACCTGCCGCGTCCCCCTCCGCCTGGATCTGAGGGAGAAGCATCTCCCACGTTGCGTGCGCCGACCGGCGGCGATGCCGTTCATGCACCGTCTCCCGCGGCCCGTACCGGTCCGGTAGCTCACGCCACTGCACGCCCGTGCGGATCCGGTACAGCACCCCGTTCACGACCTGGCGACGGTACCGCCACCTGCCACAACGCCCATTGCTTACCGGCAGAAGCGATTCCAGCCGCTCCCACTGAGCATCAGTCAGATCACCCCTGTATCTCATGGTCCTATCAACGATTCAACTGATCGCCAGAACACTGCACAGGGGTTGCCCGGCGGGACTGCGGGACAGTTCGGACAGGCGCTCGGCGAGGGTGCCTGACGAGGCTCCAGCTCAGGAACTGAAGACTCGTCACGTCGATCACCGTCTTGGTTCGCCGCCGGACCGCTCTGCGCGGAGCAGGGAGAAGATCACCTGATCGTGCCACTGGCCGCCGCGCCACTGCGCGGAGCGCAGCACGCCCTCCCTGACGAAGCCCGCCTTCTCCAACGCACGCTGCTCGGCGAGGTTGGCGTAGTCCGTCCAGGCTTGGAGCCGTTCGGCCCTGGTGTGGTCGAAGAGGTACTCGGCCAGCAGTCGCTGGGCCTGGGTGCCTATGCCGCGACCGCGCGCGGCGGGCACCAGGCCGATCCCCAGGGTCCAGCAGGTGGAAGTGGCGGGCCGCCCCCAGGTGCTGGCGAACCACTCGACCCGGCCCACCGTCCGGCCCGCCTCCGCGACGGAGAGCACGCCGCCGTCGGGGCTGAGCAGGCCGGTCTCCGCGAACTGCCGGCGCAGGCCAGCTGGTGAACCGAAGCCGAACCACTGGTACTGGCCGGTTCCCTCCGGCCCGTTGAACTCGCCCTCGAACAGGTCGAGATCGTCGGCGGCCACCGGGCGCAGCGTGATCTCATCGGACAGGGAACGACTCCTCATCCTCTCGACCACACGGTTCGACCTCGTATGGCCGGCGTGGGCAACGGCGTCTGACTCTTCCCCACATCAAGCCGCGCCCCGGCTAGATGCCCGGCGGCGCGCACCCGGAAAGATCCGCCGGACAGGCCCTATGTGTGCTGTCCGGCGGATCACCATCAGCCTGAAGACGATGGTCGGTGCCTGCGAGTGCAGCAGGCCTCGCTGCGATGGCTTTAGAGTGCCGCCATGGGGAGCAGGCGCAGGGTTCGCCGCCTGATGGTGGGCGGCACGGTGTACGGCTGGTGTTTCGGGCACCGGCACGATCGTGTGCGGGGCTACCCCGGGTGCAGTAGCACGGTGACGCTGTGGCGTCCCGGAAGCCGGGCTTGTCTGCGTCTGGTGTTCCGGCCGGCATCCGACCGAGTCATCGCCGACGGCTACTTCGACGAGGGCGCGGTGGTGCGCCTGCCGGACCGGGAGTATCTGAATCTCCACGAGCCGGGCAGTGTAAGGGCGTTGCTCGACGAGGCCCTGGTCCGTGGGCATTTTCCCGCGACGGGGTCGGTGGAAGTGGACGGCTGGCCCCTTTTCCACCGTGTGAGACCGCAGGATCCGCCGGACAGACCCTAGCCACGTCGATGTCACAGGGTGCTGCTGAAAGTGCTGATGGCGGTCATCACGTCCGTGAGGACGTGAAGGGACGCGGGGACGTTGCCGGGGATCTCCAGGCCGTGGTCCGCGTTGTCCAGTTCCAGGATTTCGTGGCCGCTGTTGTGCGCCGTCGAGCTGTCCCAGTGTGGGTCGCGCGTTCCGCCGACGATGAGCGTGGGGGCGGTTTGCTGCCGCAGTCCTTGGTGTACTTCGGGGATGTCCAGCATGGGGGTGAGCCAGATCCCTGCTATGCGGTCGGCTGCGGCGACGGGCATGGCCCGGCTGCCCAGGCACTTCGCGAGGATCATGACACCGGGCCGTCTCGGCCGCGAGTGCCGCCCTGACGCGCTCCTCCACCCAGTCTTGGAGCTGGTCGGTGCTGGGTGGCTCCCACCACAGTTCCTGAACCGTCCATCCGTGGGAGTGCAGTACGCGTGCACCGTAGTGCAGCAGGGGCCGGGCAGGGGTGTAGGTGAGCCCTGGGAGAACCAGCGCGACGCGCTGTGGGTCCGCGTGGTGACGCGTAGCTATGACCATGAGCGTGCTCTACCCACGCACGCAGCGCGAACTCGGCCTTCTGGTGGGCGATGCCCGCACGCGGCCGCTGCCGATCACTGTGACGGCTGGAGGATTGGCGATGCACCAGCGTTCACCGCGGTGATGATCGAGGTGTCCTGCCCCAGGGCAAAGCCAGGCGCCGCCCGTAACCGTCGTCATGCTCTGCCTCGACAGGACAGCAGGGACCTCGGGCGGCCCCCAAGCATCCGCCCTGCCTCGGGGCCCGTCCGCCGCACCGTGCGCGTGACCGTCACGGTCGGCCCTGACTTAGGCAGGGCTGTGGCCGTAAGCAGTGGTGCCCCGGCCGACGAGTGACGTGCGGTCCTCGCCGTGGCATCCGCCGATCAGGCGGGGCGTCCTCGCCGGTATGCCTGCGGGCGGGCGTGGTGGGTATGCACCGAGAGCCGGAGTGCTTGAGGAGGGGGGATTTGGTGGGCCGTGATGTGGTGCGGGCGGGTACTTTCCTGGCGACGGAGCCGATGGGTGATTCGGAGGTACTGCGCAGGCAGCCGCGCGGCACTCTTCCCGTCGCCGATCGTGACCGCTGTCTGCACCTGTTGTCCGCCCTGGAGGGGGTGGAGTTCCACCACGGTCTGAACATCGACCGGGCGCACATCCGCAACGGACGCGTCTACCTGCACGACGGACGGTGCTTGAACGACCTCGACCTCTACGTCTGGTATGCCCGGATCGACCGCAGCCTTACAGCTTCCATCTGGAGGCACTGCGCACCCTCGCCCAGGACAGGCGGGTCGTCATCTGCCCGGACAGCTTCGCCACCGGCGTCGACAAGTACCGCTCCCACCTCACGCTCCGCCGGGCCGGCGTGACGGTAGCGGACACCGTGCTCTTCCAGCCGCACGCCCCCGCCACCGTCGAAGCCGTGCTGGAGCAGTGGGGCCGGGCGGTACTCAAGCCGCGCTGGGGATGCTTCGGCCAGGGGGTCCTGCTCATCGACGACTTCAGCACCCTGCGAGACGTCGCCGGATACCTGGCCGGCACAACTCCCGCAGCTGCTGATGGCACCATGCTTCTGGAACGCCGGTACGACAACGACCCGGCCGACTGGCGGTCGGTCACCCTCGTGAACGGCACCGTCCTCTACGGCTACCGCAAACGCCCCAGCCGCTGGGCGGAATTCGGCCGCGGAGCCGTCAAGGTGTACGACGGCGCCGGAGCGGGAGGCGAAGCAGATCTGTGCGAGGTCCCGCCCGCCCACGCCAAGCAGGCCATGCGAGCGCAACAAGCCCTCGGCTCGGAGATTATCGGCTTCGACATGATCCTCCCCGACGGCGCTCGCGTCATCGTCGACGAGAACACCTTTCCCGGCCTGTATCCCGACCTCATCGCGGAAGCCGGCGGCGACCTGGCCGAAGCTGTGTCTGGCCTCATCGCTCAAGCGGTCGACACCCTGCGCGGCCCGCCCGGACCAGCGGCGTAGACAAGGAGACGAAACAGGCTTGCAGCGGTCGCCCCAAGATGGGCAGCCACCAGCGTGGTGTACTTGCTCAAGCTCAGGGTTCACCGACGCCGAGGCCTCGATGTGCGTTACGGCGATACGGCCAGCGGGACGCCGTGCGCTTTGCCTGGGTCAGGAAGCCCTCCAGGCAGCCCAGCGCTGACGGTTCCTCACTGGCTCCACTGGTCCGTGGCGAACGGTACGAACGTCCCGACGCCGGACCGAACCATCTCCTTGACGTCACCTCCGTGTCACAGCACCGTCTTGCTGCCAACCACACGGCACAGGACAGCCGTCATGGTGGGTACCGGTACATCGGATGCCGTTTGACCAGGAGTTATCCCATGAATATCGTCCGCTCGCGAAGATCCGCCGCGACCCTCACGTCCCTCTTCGCCTGCTGCCTGCTGCTCACCGCGTGCCAGTCGGGCGGTGGCTCGACGGGCGCGGCCCCGGCCCCCGCCTCCGGGTCGGCCGACGACGGCTCTTCGTCCGCTGCGTCTCCGGGGGGTGCCTCCGCGTCCGCTGTTCCCGCCGGTGTGGCGTCCAAGCCGGGCTCGGCCGCCTCGCTGCCCGCGTCGCGCGGCACTGCGGCCGGCACACCCGCGTGCGCCGTCGGGGCCCTGACCCCGTCCGCGGCGCACCGCCTCGAGCCGAACCCGGACAACACCTACGGCGTCCTGCTCAACTTCGCCAACAGCGGCAGCCGGGCCTGCGTGATCGAGGGCTTCCCCACCGTGGCGGTCGCCGGCCAGGGCGACCCCACGCGCAGCCGGCCGCTGAAGGTGACCCCTGAGGGCACCGCTCACCCCGTGCGTCTGGCGCCGGGCGGGCGGGCCTATCTGATGCTCACCTTCCACCAGGTGATGGGCGAAGCCGACGGATACTGCCGCTCCGGCGCCACGCCCGCAGCGCCGCCCTCCCTCGTCGTTGGGGCCGCCGGCGGCCACTTCCAGGTCGAGATGGGCGATGGCGGCGGCAACTTCGCGGAGTGCGACGACGTCGTCCGCACTACGGCCTTCCTGCCCAACCAGCCCTGACCGTCCGTCGGCGGACCGCGGGCGCCGCACCACCCCGGTGCGGCCCATGGCCGGGACACGACGCGTGCAACCAGATGGGGTGGCTCTCCGAGTACCACCGGACTACCAGGAGGCCGAGCGCTGGTACGTGCGCGCGGCCGCTGACGGGTCCCCGCTGAACGCCATGCTCGCGGGCAAACTGAAGGCCCAGCGCGGCGCGTACGCCGAGGCGGAACCGCTGCTCCGCATGGCCTGGGAACAAGGCGGCGACTCCGCGTACAGGACGGAGGCCGCCGGGTACTACGGACTCGTCCTGCACCGGCTGGGCCGCCTCGTGGAAGCCATCGAGCCGCTGCGGACCGCCGCCGCACGCTGGGACGAAGACGTGAGTGCCCGCTACAGCCGGGACGACCTGGACGTACTGTCCCGGACGGTCGACCCGGAGGAGGAACTGGCACATGTGGAGGCGGCGCTGACGGCGTGACGCTGCTGGCCGGAGCCTACGGGCATGCCGAGTGGGACGGCCTCGCACGAAACCGGGTGGCCATCTGCCGTGCTCAGTGGCCAACTATCCGGTTCTGGTCGATCCAGACGCCGAGCTGCACGCCGTTCCAGGTAGGCGTCGGGAGTGATGCGCGGTGGCAGTCGCATATCGGGGGCTGTCGGTCGGATGTAGGTCGGATGTAGGTGGCTCGTCGGCGGGGGCTGACACCTTTCCAGAGACGGCCGGCCGGAGCTCACCGGGCGGCCCGATCCCGAAGGAGCCACCATGCACACTCCCGTCACGATCATCGGCGCCGGACTCGGCGGGCTCACGCTGGCCCGCGTTCTGCACGTCCACGGAATCCCGGTCACGGTCTATGAGGCAGATTCCTCCCAGTTGGCGCGAAGGCAGGGCGGGATGCTCGACATCCACGACTACAACGGGCAGCTCGCCCTCGAGGCGGCCGGTCTGATGGACGAGTTCCGCGCCATCGTCCTGGAGGGCCGCGAGGCGATGCGGGTCCTCGACCGGGACGGGACCGTCCTGTTCGAAGAGGCCGACGACGGCACGGGCGGACGCCCCGAGGTGATGCGCGGCGAGCTGCGACGGATCCTGCTCGAATCGCTCCCGGCCGACACCGTCCGGTGGGGGCACAAGGTCAGCAGCACCCGTGCCCTGGGCGAGGGCCGCCACGAGGTGACGTTCGCCGACGGTGGCACCCTCGTCGCCGGCCTGCTGGTCGGCGCGGACGGCGCCTGGTCACGGGTGCGGCCGCTGCTCTCCGATGCCACCCCCGGGTACACCGGTACGTCGTGCGTCGAGTTCTATCTGTACGAGGCCGACACCCGTCACCCCGCCGCCGCGAAGACGGTCGGCGGCGGGTCGATGATCGCGCCCTCGCCGGGCAAGGAGATCTTCGCCCACCGGGAGAGCGGCGACACCCTGCACATCTACGTGATGCTCAGCAAGCCGCAGGACTGGTTCGCTGCCATCGACTTCACCGATGCCACGGCGGCGACCGCGCGCATCGCGGCGGAGTTCGACGGCTGGGCGCCGGAGCTCACCTCGCTGATCACCGACGGCGACACCGCGCCCGTGCTGCGCTCGCTCCACGCCCTGCCGACCGGGCTCCGGTGGGACCGGGTGCCGGGGGTCACCCTGCTCGGCGACGCCGCCCACCTCCAGGCCCCGAACGGCGAAGGTGCCAACCTGGCCATGCTCGACGGCGCGGAACTCGGCAAGGCCCTCGCCGCGCACCCCGACGACGTCGAGGCCGCGCTCACCGAGTACGAGCAGGCCATGTTCCCCCGCAGCGCCGAGGTCGTCACTTTTGAAGGTGTCGAGGTCCACCGGATCGACTCCGACGCCAACACGGCTCACGGCCTGATCAACCTGTTCACGGAGAAGGGCCAATGAGCCACTCGAGCCCCGTACTGATGCTCTCCTTACCGCCCTCGTACGCAGGTCTCGACCATCCCGTAACTGGAACGTAAGGCCAAACTGAGGGATTCTGGCCGGGCTCCCGTGACGGCCACGGCCGATGCATCGTCTGTCTGTACTTCGGCGAGTGGATCCTTCACGGCAGCACGGCCAGAACCAGCGAGGGGCTCTGGCCGCGCTTCCGTGAAAGCACGGGTCAGCAACATGAATGCAACATCTGTGGCCTGGGTGTCCACTCCGTGGCGATCAATGCGGCCGGGGATGCATGGACAGTGGTCGGCTGGCTTGTGATGATCGACGGCTCGGCCGGTTCACGCCTGGAACTCGGTGAGGTCGATGCTGTGAACGCGCAGCGGATAGCCGTACACCGGGTGCACCGTTTCTTGCTGCGGAACCATGCCGAGCTTGCGGATGACGTTCTCGGAGGCGTCGTCACCCATCCGATTAATGCTGATGACGCGGTCGATGCCGCGGTCCTGGAGCGCAAACTCCAGCGTGGCATGGGCGGCTTCGGATGCGTATCCCTGACCCCAGAACTGTGAGCCGAGCCGCCAGCTGATCGCCACAGCGGGCAGTACCTCGGGCAGGAACTCGGGCACGGACAGACCCGTGAAACCGGCAAGCTCACCCGAACCCAGCAGCTCGACGGCAAAGAGTCCAAAGCCTTCCTCGTCCCACTCCTCCTCCCACTGTTCGATGGCCTCTGCCGTGTGGTCCAGGTCGCGCACCGAGCCGTCGTCGACCCAGCGCATGACCCGCGGGTCTGCGTTGATGTCCGCCATGGGCGCGAGGTCGTCGTCAAGCCAGCGACGGAGGAGGAGACGGGGTGTACGGATCTCGGTCATGGCGCTCATCCTGCCGAAGACAACGGCCTCATCGGTAATCGGCGCCAGACCTTACCGCGACTCCGGGAGGCCATGCATCAAGCCGCCTGCACCACACACCGTGACGGGTGAATCGGGCCGAAGCAGGGCGATGACGTGCCGATTCGTCGGCGTGGTCGCGAGGTGAGACCGATTCGGCGGCAGCCTGCCGCAGCACCGAGACCGTTCACGGAATCGCGGGCAGAGCCCTGCGGTCGGCCACTGAACGAGTGGTTGGTTGTGACCACGCTTCCGTGGCCTGCCGAGCTCAGAATCCCCGCTTGTCGAACGCTGTGGCGCGGAGTGGGCGCGGGCCGATCGTGGTCGCCTTCGTGCAGGCGTCGGCGGAGCCGGCTGGGCTTCTGGGGCGCTGCTCCAGACCCGTGCCTCCGACGCCGGTGAGGCTGGATACGCCGGACCCCGGCTCCGAAAACGGAAGGCGAGGCTGGAGTCGACGGTCCCCGGCTTGGGAAGTCAGTGGGCTGGACGGACCGGGCCCTCGGCCGAGGCGTCGGCGGGGCGGACTTGTGCAACCGGCCTTCGGCACCGCACTGTTGGCCGGTATTCGTCCATACGGTCAGGAGTCCCGGCTTGTCCTCCCCTACCCCCGCTCCCGCGCCCGCCCACGTCGTCGACCCCGTCGGCGGCTGCCCGCACGCCCTGAACGCCGACCTGCGGGCCCGGGGGCCCGTTGCGGACATCGTCCTGCCCGGCGGGGTGCCCGCAGCGGTCGTCCTGGGGCACGACGCGCTCAAGGAGTTCCTCTCCCACCCCGACGTGGCCAAGGACGCCCGCCACTGCCCGGCCCTGAACGACGGCACGATCCCCGCGGACTGGCCGCTACGGGTCTTCGCCAACGCCCAGGGCATGCACACCGCCGACGGCGCCGACCACCGCCGGCTGCGCTCCCTCGTCGGCAACGCCTTCACCGCCCGCCAGGTGGAGCGGCTGCGGCCGCGCATCGAGGAGCTGACAGCAGGCCTCCTCGACGACCTCGGCCGGGCCGCCGCCGAGGACCCGGACGGCATCGCGGACCTGCGCACCCACTTCGCGCTCCCGCTCCCGATGAGCGTCATCTGCGAGCTGCTCGGCGTGGACCCCGAGCACCGCGGCCGGCTGCACGACCTCACCTACACGGTGATCATCGCCACCGACACCACCCCGGCGGAGGTGATGGCCGCCGTACGCGAGCTGGTCGAGCTGCTCGGCACGATCGCGGCCGCCCGCCGGGCCGCCCCTGGCGACGACCTGACCAGCGCCCTGATAGCCGCCCGCGAGGACGGCGGCGACCGGCTCAGCGAGGCCGAACTCATCGGCACGATGCGCCTGATGCTGGTCGCCGGCCACGAGACCACCCTCAACCTGATCAGCAATGCCGTACGGGCACTGTGCACCCACCGCGACCAGCTGGCGCTGGTCCTGGAGGGCAAGGCCACCTGGTCGGACGTGGTGGACGAGACGCTGCGCTGGGACGGCCCGGTCAGCTGGTTCCCCTTCCGCTACCCCACCCGCGACCTGGCCCTCGGCGGCACCGTCATCCCGCAGGGCACCCCGGTCCTCGCCGGCTACACCGCCGCCGGGCGCGACGAGGCCTTCCACGGCCCGGACGCCGACCGCTTCGACGTCACCCGGCCCGGCGCGGCCCGGCACCTCTCCTTCGGCCAGGGCGTGCACTACTGCGTGGGCGCCCCGCTAGCCCGCCTGGAGGCCACGATCGCCCTGGAACGGCTCTTCACCCGCTTCCCGGACCTCGACCTCGCAGTCCCCGAGGCCGAACTGCCCCGCCAGCGCAGCTTCATCGGCAACAGCGTCGAAGCGCTCCCGGTCCGGCCGGTGCACCGGGTCCGGCTCTGAGGCGCGTTTTCCCGCTGCCCCCTACCGGCCCGCGGCGGGCGGGGACAGCGCTGACCCCTGCCGGCCCGCGGCGGGCGGGGACCGTTCTGTGCTCAGCCAGCCCAGCGCGATGAGGTACATACCGCTCCAGGTCTGGAAGTTGTGGCCGTCGGCGGGACGGATGAGGGTCTTGACACGGACCCCGCTGCCCGCTGCGGCCCGGACGAACGCCTCCGACCGCTGCGGCAGGCTGTCCCGGTCCTGCGCGGAGATGGCCAGGAACAGCCCGACGTCGGCGTTCGCGCCTGCCGGACCAGCCACATCGGGGCTGTTGCGCCCGCGCAGCACCGCATCCGGCAGCGCCTCGGGGTCCGCGGTCAGCGGGTCCGGATCCAGGGGCGCACCGGCCCCGCGCACCTTCGGGTACTGCAGCGGCAGCTTCGCCGCGCAGCCCTCCCGGTCGACACGCCCATCAGGCCGCGGGCTCGCGCAGCGTGCGCAACTGCCTCGCGAGCCAGTCGGCCACCTTCCGGGCGGCCGTGTTGCTGCAGTCGGTGTTCACCCCGCCGGGGCAGATCTCCGGGATCACGAGGCTGAACGGGCGCGCCGCGCCCAGCGCGATGAGCTGCTCCAGCGCGTCCGACATGCCGCCGAGGTCGATCCACATCCGCCGCGAGCCCTGTAAGCCGTGCACCAGCACCAGCACCAGCACCGGGAACCGGTTCCACTGCGCGCCCGGGGCCCGGTACTGGGCGGAGTCCACACGATCAACTGGCCGGTCAGCTTCGAGTGGGTGCCGCGGAAGTAGGCGGTCTGCGCCCGGCGTGAACCGGGCCCGGCCCGGCTTCGGCCCGGTCATCGCTGAGGCGTCCTGCCCGTTCCCGGTGCCCAGCAGATCGTCCCAGGAGGAGTACGTAGCTGCCGTTGATCCAAGCGGCGATCACGGTGATGGCGGTCAGCTGACACAGGGCGAGCATCAGCACCCGCGCCGGCCAGTGCACCCACCCGGGGATGGCCCGATGTCCGAGGTCACTCCAGCACCACGAGGATCGTCAGCCCGGCCGTAGTTTGCGGCTCCGGGGCGCGCTACTTCGCGAGCAGCGATGACGGACGAGCATGCCCAGTCGGAAGGATCCAGGTCAGCCGCGATGTAACAGCGGGGTGCCCTCACCTCGCATCTAGTCGGCACCACCCCCAAACTGTCGTGCTCAGTCGGCTGCGGCGCTGCCGCCCCGGCTGCTTGCTGCGTCGGTCATCCACCGAGCGTGGTCGGGCCGAGGCCGGACGGCAGGTGGCGCACGGCGAGCGCGACGGCCTCGTGTGCTGTGGCGAATTGGCCGAGGTCCTGGCTGATGAAGCCTTTACCCACTCCGTATGTGCCGTCGCTGTTCGCCATCAGGCACGGTCCCACGACGGTCAGACGTGGGCGGGTGGTGGTCGAGAAGCGCAGCGCCCAGTGACTTGTGAAGGGGTAGAGAGAGCGCAGTGTCGGCTGGGCGTGTGCCGCTTCGATCAGTGCCTGGTATGCCTCCTGCCAGGCGTACGCCAGTTCGTCCGCCTCCTGGCGCATGCTTTGCCACTCAGACTCCGTCAGGCATGCGGGGTCGTGGTCGGGTACCTCGAACCGGCCGGTCAGGTGGACGAAGGGTGCTGCTCGGCGGATATCGTTCAGGGCGGCCCCGTCGTGCCACATCCGGACCGCCTTGGCGACCTCCGCCAGATCGTTCGTCTCACCGTCGATCAGCGGCATGTTCTGGAACGGTTCCTCGCCGCGAATGGACCACCGACGTTCGTGCATCCATGCGCTGATCTGCAGCGGCGCACGGTGCGGCAGGAGGCTTGCGACGGTCGCGTGGAGCAGCGGAGCGGAGCTTGGAGACGTGACGAGTACGGCGTCGAGGGAGCCTTCCGCTTCAGCCTGGAGCGCTTCGGCGAGGCTGCCGCAGGCCGCGACGTGGGGGTATAGCACGGCAGGATCGGGAGCGATGGGCACGATCGCTGATTCTGGCAGAGCCGCTGATTCCTGGAGCAGGCGGCCGGCCCGCCACAGGCCTGGGCGGCTCCCGTCAAGGCGATAAGGCCGCCCGATCAAGGTGTACCGGAGTGCCACGCGGTGCCAGCTAAGGTGCTCTGATCCCAACTGGGCTGCTCAGGTGCCAACTGCCGTGCTCAGTCACCATGCTCCGTCTGGAAGCTGACCACCACGGACCAGGAGAAGACGGCCCAGTCGTCCATGCTGGACACCTGCACCAACTGACCCCACTTAGGCCGTCCTGACCGACTCATGCGGTGGTGCCTCCCGGGGACGGCGGGATGAGATCGGCCGGCAGGAGCATTCGGGCGTGGTGTGCGTCATCGAACCGCGCCAGGTACTCCCGTATCGGCGCCCTGTGGGTCGCGGTGGCGCACCGCTACGGCATACTGACGCCTCACCAGTGCAACAAAATGTTTAAGGAGGGAAAGTTGGCAGCCTGTTTCAGGACAGTCACTGAGGTGGGAGAGGCCCATCTTGCCCAAGCGGACGCCCTGGGGCGTGCCTTCCAGGAGGCGATCGCGCCCGCCACCGTCAACTACGACTTCGGTCACATTCGTGATGCTGCGGCCATGCTTCCCGACAGCGACATCGTCAGGGTAGTCCGTGGTTGGGGGCTCCAGGAGGAGGCGCCGATCCTGGTGATGGCGCTCTCCCTCAAGGAGGCGGTCCGCCAGGCGCTCCCGCCCGAGGCGGCGCAGGCGTCGTTCTGGGACACCGTCGAGCGCGACCTCGTGGATGCCTTCACCGGTCTCGGGGCGCAGGAGGGCGAACCGGGACTGGCTTACTACGAGGAGGGGCCGGACCGCACGAGTTACTACCGCGATTTGTTCTTCGCCCTCCAGGACGAGGAAGCCGGCGAGTACCTGTACGCCGTTGCCTTCTGCGCCGACGTCACCGTCGGCTTCGGCAAGTCCCGTGTGGGGACTCTGGGCCTCACCGACACTGCGCCGTTCGCGGTCCGGCTCAACGCGATCGTCGTGCGCCAGAAGCTCACGAACGTGGCCTGATCCTCCGGGCAGCGCCCTTTTCGGGGCCGCCCCGCGTATCTCCTGCGGCCGGTTCCCTCACAGGTCCCCACGACCAGTCACGGCCCGCCGTCCCGGGCCGCGAAATTGCGCACTGCTGTGCGGTGGTGCCAGCTGCTTTGCGGGTTGGGACCGTCGCGGCGGCGGCACACATCCGGTTCAGGCAGGTCAGGCCCTGTTGTGTACGGCGGCGCCAGCCGCTGGCAGTCATGGAGGTTATGGCTGCCGAGCAGCGTGGCTAGTAACCCCGGCCCCGAATGCGATGCACCTCAGGCACCCGTGCGGTTCATTCACTGGCCGGCGAGACGGGCGATCCAGCGCCCGGCTTCGTCCGCCGTCGCGGCGGTGCGCCGACGTCCACCAGTGACACCAGCTCGTGCCAGCTCGGGCAGCAGGGCGGGGCTGCCGTCGGTCAGGGTGACCGCCGCGGTCAGTTCGTCCAGGCGACGATGCTGCTCGGTGCAGTGGCCGGCCGGTACGGGGACATGCTCCAGGGGCTGGGCCGCGGAGAGGTTGAAGCCGTACCACCCGTCCGTCCGCGATGACCTTGCGGACCTGCTCGGCCTCGGGCCTGCCTCTCACCGTGATCACCAACGACTCCGATGCCGCATGGAGTTTCATCGAACGGGATGGCCCGGCCATCCCGCGCGCCGTCTGCCGGAACACGCTGCCGGAATCATCGACGCACAGTCAATGAAGGCGGCTGCGTCGGTGCCAGGCCGCGACGTGGGGGGTTCGACGGCGGTAAGAAGGTGAAAGAGATCGCGGGTGTGGACCGCCTGGTGGCGGATGCACTGGACCGTTGCCCGCGGAAGGCCGCGGGTACCTGGAACGCGGCTTTGCGTGGCCACGTGAGTTTCTTGGTCAGGACACGGCGCGAACGTCCGCTTCCGTACACGTTCTGCCCGTCGGATGTCCCCGGACAGACCGCATGCCGCCCCCCTCCCGCACTGCCTGAGGAGAACCCTTGTTCCGACGTTCGGCCAGTCCGGCCAGTCCGGCCCGTACGGTCACCGCGGCAGCCGCCGCGCTCGCCGCCACCAGCGCGCTCACCGCCACGGCCATCGAGCCCGCCTCGGCGCACACGCCCGGACACCCGGCCGCCCGGCACGTCCTGCTGCTGTCGGTCGACGGCCTGCACCAGTCCGACCTGGCCTGGTACATAGCCCGCCACCCGCACTCGGCGCTCGCCCGGCTCGCCGACGGCGGCGTGGAGTACACGCACGCGAGAACCACCGTCCCCTCCGACTCGTTCCCCGGCATGGTCGGCCAGCTCACCGGCGGCAACCCGGGCACCACGGGCGTCTACTACGACGACAGCTACGACGCCGCCCTGCTCCCGGCCGGCACCACCAAGTGCGCGGGCGCCAAGCCCGGCGCCGAAGTCGACCTCACCGAGGACCTCGACAAGAACAAGGACTCCCTTGACGCGGGCCAGGGCCTGACCGGACTGCCCGGCAGCATCCTGAAGATGACCCCTCACGCCGCGAGCCTCATCGACCCGACGAAGCTGCCGGTCGACCCGACGTCCTGCGCGCCGGTCTCCCCGCACGCGTACCTGCGGGTGAACACGGTCTTCAACGTGGCTCGCAGGGCCGGGCTGCGGACCGCGTGGTCCGACAAGCACGTCGCGTACGACATCCTCAACGGCCCCTCGGGCAACGGCATCCAGGACCTGTTCGCCCCCGAGATCAACAGCACCGCCATCGGCTACCCCGCGGGCGACGACTGGACCAAGGACAACGCGGCGACCGAGCAGTACGACGGCTACAAGGTGCAGGCCGTGCTCAACGAGATCGACGGCTACGACCACGGCGGCACCCACAAGGTCGGCACCCCGGCGGTATTCGGTATGAACTTCCAGTCCGTGTCGACCGCCCAGAAGCTGCCCGCCTCCGACGGACTGGCCGGCGGCTACAAGGCACAGGGCGTGCCCGGCCCGCTGCTGGAGAAGAACCTCGCCTTCGTCGACAAGGAGGTTGACGCGTTCGTCACCGAGCTCCGCAAGCGGCACCTGGACGGCAGCACCACAGTCGTCCTGTCCGCCAAGCACGGCCAGTCGCCGACCGACCCGAAGGCGCTCACCCGCATCGACGACGGCCCCCTCCTGGACGGCCTCAACGCCGCGTGGAAGAAGGCTCACCCGGGCTCCGGCGACCTGGTCGCGCACGCCGTGGACGACGACGCCATGCTGGTCTGGCTCACCGACCGCTCGAAGGCCGCCACCGACTTCGCCAAGGCGTACCTGCTCGCCCGGTCCGGCACCGGCAACGGTATCGACGGCAATGCCAAACCGTTCACGGCGAGCGGCCTGAAGACCCTGTACGCGGGCGCGGACGCCGCCCGGTACTTCCACGTGAAGCCGGGTGACTCCCGAGTGCCCGACCTGTTCGGCATCACCCAGTACGGCGTCGTGTACACCGGCGGCAAGAAGAAGATCGCCGAGCACGGCGGCGCCCACGCCGACGACCTCGACGTCCCGCTCGTCGTCTCCGGTGCCGTCACCCCGCACGACGTCCGGATCGCCGGCCCGGTCGAGACCACCCAGATTGCCCCGACCATCCTTCGGCTCCTCGGCCTCGACCCGCGGGCCCTGGACTCCGTACGCGCCGAGCACACCCCCGCACTGCCCGTGCGCTGACCTCACGGTCCTGCGGCTGGGGAGCCGCCTTCCGGGCTCCCCAGCCCCTGGCCAACTGACGAGCCGGGGGTGGGTGGCTGGTACCCGCCCTGGACCGTCTCGTCTCCTTCGACGGCACCCAGCCCTGCACCGGCCCGTGCACGCCGGTGCCGCCCGACTGGCGGCACCGGCTGCCCTCACGCCCCCTCACCGAAACAGCCGCGCGCGAGATCACCGCAGAATCCACCGGACGACCGCGCATCCGGGGCATGGTGGAGTCATCGGGTTCCGGGCCGGCGGACTCCTGCTCGGAGCCCGGGTCAACTGACCTGGATGCCAAGTCACTTCACCGGAACGGGAGTCCCGTCATGTCGATCTACGAAGCTGCCGTGGTCCGTTACTTCGAGGGGTGGAACGCCACCGACGCCGACGCGCTCGCCAAGGCGGTCGCCGCGGCGTGGTCCGGGGACGGCACGTACACCGACCCGATGGCCGACGTGCGGGGCCACGAGCAGATCGCCGCGGTCATCCAGGCCGCGCACGAGCAGTTCCCCGGCTTTGAGTTCAGGCTGGCCGGTGATGTGGACGGCAACCATCACATCGCCCGATCCAGTTGGGAGCTGGTGTCCACCGCCGACGGCTCGGCGCCGGTCGCCGGTTCGGACGTGATCACCCTGACCGAGGACGGCCGGATCACCTCCGTCCTCGGCTTCCTCGGCCGGCTCCCCGGGGCATGAATCTTCTCCCGGGAGACGATCGGCAAGAACCTGCTCGATACCCTTCGCGGGGCGTCAGCCCGCTGCACCACGGCACAGGCGGCCGCCGTCTGATCGCCCATGGCGGCCCCGAGCCCGCGAAGACCGAATACATCCTCGACAGCCAACCCCAGATGCCGTAGGCGCGACCGGAGTTCCCGGCCGGGCCTGCCGCATCTGAGAGTGCTGTCCACGCCGGCTCGAGGGCGGCGAGCTGTTGGAGTCTGCCGGCGGCGAGCTTCGCGCACCTCGACTTTGCGTTCGAGAGGAACACGGCGAGCTTGACCTCGGTTCCGTCCTCTGCCGACAGCGCGCGCCGGAAGGGAGCTCTGATCCGGCGGCGCCCTTGCGACCGCCGGTGGCGCCGGTATGGGTGGACTTTCTGCGCTCATACCCCGCGTGGGTCGGTGCAGCTTGTCGATGCTGTGTCAGGGGCGGGTTCGGGCTGTGGTGCGGCGGGCGTGGAAGAGGCCCCAGCGCAGCAGGCGGCGGCGGGTGATGTCCGTCCACAGGGGCAGGTTGGTCAGCAGGTCGTCGAGGTAGGCGGGGCTGATGGCCCTGCGCAGCTCGGGTTTGCGGCGGCGTACCTCCTCGTCGAGGCGTGCGTAGTGGGTGGTGAGGTCCGCGGTGCGGTCCTCGAAGTCGGTCTCCAGACCGAGTCTGGACAGGCTCTGAAGGTAGAAGGACGGCGTTGCCAGGCTCTGCACGCCGAGACGGGACAGCGCGGGCCGCACAGCCGGGGCCGGAGTCTCCTCGGCCGCCATGATGTCCGAGAAGACCAGCGCTCCGCCCGGTTTGAGTACGCGCACCGCCTCGGCCAGTGCGGTGTCCCGGTCGGTCACATGGCACAGGACTTCCAGGGACCAGACCGCATCGAAGTGTTCCGCCTTGTAGGGGAGGTGGTTGAGGGAGCCGGTGACGACCTCGATCAGACCGTCCAGCCCGTGTCGGATGTTGGCCGTGCGGTGGCGCCGGTTGTGTTCTTCACTGAGGTCGAGGGCCACCACCCGGCAGCCGAAGCGTTCGGCGAGCGCGCGGGCTGAACCGCCATAGCCCGAACCGAGGTCGAGTACGGTGGCATCCGGGCCGAGCAGATCTGCGATCCGGTCCGCGGCGTGCTGCACGGTGCGGTGTGAGGCGTTGGCGATCGCCTCTTGTGGGTGGGCGTATACGCCGATGTGGATGTCCTCACCGCCCCAGACAGCGTCGTAGAAGGCATCGACATCGCTGGTCTCGTAGTAGCGGCGGGTCGATTCCTCATGGTCCGGTGCGCTGCTGTCATTCCTGGCGTGATCACTCATGGCGGCTGCATTCCCTGCATCGACAAGAGTAATTCGCCCCACCTGCGATCATCGGTGACTATCCGCCATCGGTCCGTCGGCTGCGAATGCGAGGGGGCCCTGGCAGTGACCCGCCGCTGGCTGGGAGATTACCCTGCCGCTCGTTCGAGGCCATGGTGGGCGAGCTGCTGGAGTTTGCCGGCGGTGAGTTGGCGCGTCGGGTGGCGTTGGACAGGGACGCGTACAACCCCGATCGCCTCCAGAGGCTCGCGCTGTCCGTCCATCAGCCCTGCTCTGTCCAGACCGCGTGCTGACGTTGCCGAGCCAGCCAAGTGCTGGCGTCCATGCCGTGCACGGTGACGCCGGGCAGGAACTTTGCGAAGTCGGTCTCCTCGCATGGGAGTTCGCGTACGGCGGTGAAGTGGCGCTGCCAATCGGCCGGCAAACGCCGGGTTCCAGTGCTCGTCGATCGCCTTGAGCGCTTGCTCTGTGTGACGGAGCGCGATTGGCCTGCAGTCCTGTAGTTGTGTGGGAATGATCTCGGTGTTCTCGTTGATGCAGTGGTGTGTCGGCAGGCGGTTGAGGGTGCGTGCGGCGTGGGCTGGGGGTGGTTGAGCAGCGCTGGGTGGGAGGCCGTTCCAACGGGCCGCCTACGGGGAAGTTCAGGGGCTGCTGGGTGGTGGTTCTGGTGAGCGGTACGGGGCGATCGGGTCGATACCGGGGAGGACTGGGTCGGCGGCTGCTGCCATGTCGAGGCTGGCGAGCTGGTTTCGCCAGTGGGCGCGCCACTGTGTGCGGGTTGCGTCGTCGGCGAGTGTGGCGTCGACGGAGGTGCTCTTGTCGAAGGGCCATAGCGCGTTGGGGCCTGCGGTCAGGCAGAGGCGGGCGAGGGAAGCGCGGCGTACCAGGTCGCGCAGGCGGTCGACGGCGAAGATGAGGGCGATGCCGAAGGGGATGTCGTCGGGGACCGGAGAGACAGCGGCGACGATCTGGCGGAGGTCTTTCTCCGGGATGCTGCCGCCGTGGACGAGGCGGGAGCGCAGGTCGTAGAGCTTGCTGATGTCGTTGAAGATGCGAGTCCCGGTATCCGCGCGCCTGGGCCGCCGGCGCGGCTCGGAAGGCGGTAGGTGCCTGGGAATGATCTTGGTGTTCCGGGGGATGCAGTGGTGCGTCCGGAGACAGCCGCGAAGCGCGATGTGTCGGGGCGGGTCGGCACTGGTCAGCGGCGTGTGGGGGTGAGCCAGGCGCGGAGCGGGTCGTGGACAGCGGGGGCCAGGCGGGCCAGGCCGAGGCGACGTGCGATGAGGGCGAGGGCGTCGTCGGCGGTGCGGTGTGGCTGGTCGGGCGGCGTGGTGAGGGTGCGGGCGAGGGTGACTGTTTCGGGATGGATCACCAGGTCACGGGTCAGGAGTACGGGTGAGGCGCTGCCCGCCGTGGCCAGGTGGGCCTTGGCCGCGCAGAGCTGGGTCAGGCGGGTGTGCCAGCGGTGGGTGAGGTGTTGCTGGTGGTCGTACCAGCGGGTGGAGATGGCGCGTGCGGCGCTCCAGGCGTGACGGCGCGGGGATGTCGTAGGAGGCGCCGGTGGGCGTGGTGCGCTGCGCGAATTCGGGCGCGGCTCGGGTGTGGACGGAGGTGGCGAGTCGTGGGTCGGGGATGAGGCTTCGTTCACTTCTCACGACAGCGTTTATCGATGGGTCCGGACGGCAGTTGGCGATCAGCGAGCTTGCGGATGTTCATCATTTTTGGATCAGGCACACATTCCGTGAGGTCGATCAACGGGGTTCGGCCGCGGTGACGCAACGTCATCTGGGACCGGGGGCGAGGTTTCGGACAGGGTTAGCGGAGCGGTCCTTGTTCATTGATGAACACGGTGGGCGTGGACAGAAACACATCGGCATCCACCGGGCCGTAGGCGATGTTGAACGTGTCCAGCCAGTACGACCAGTCCCGGATCCCCAGCGCACTACTGAAGCGATAGTTGAGCTGCCAGCGCACCCACTGGCCGAGGGCGAGCCGCACTGCTGGGGGACGTCGCGGCCGGGGCGGCAGGGCAAACAAGGGCTGGACTCGGGGGAGGACCCGCAGCCGTCCGTCGGCTTCTCGAAGCTGGACATCGACTTTGGCGCGGTCTTCCTGGGTGTCGTAAGACTCAAAGCCGTCGCGCTCGTGCATGCGAATCACATGTGCGGAGGTGGTGGTCTCGGCAGGCGGGAGAGCGAAGCCGATCGGGGCCGCGTTCCTGTGCGAGGCAGCCTCGCCTCCCCGAGATGCCTTCGTCCAGGACGTCCGTATCCACTGGACGGTGATCTCCATGGCGTGCTCCCGCCGAGTCGTCGAAGCACTCACTCTATGTCCCGCTCAAGGATCGCCGGACCGGACCTGTCCGGCGGTTGCTCGGTGTGCCGGCAGACGGTGGCGGTGAGAAGGACACGCTTGCGGAGAAGTGGGAGCTTGGCCCGGCCGAACATCTGGCGCTTGATCATCTTGATGTGGTTGACCCGGCCTTCCACCGGACCGGAGTTCCAGCGGGTGGCCAGGCCATGGACGACCGCGTCCCAGTCCTTCTCCAGGCCGACTTGGAGGCATCACATGAGCCTCTGCGCCATCTCATCAGGCATTCCCAGCGCCTGTACTTCCGCGTAGGAGGGGGGCCTGAGGCCCGTCGGTCGGCCGTCGCGGATGGCGGTCGCGGTGGTCACGGCCGCTGCCAGGGCCCTGCGGTAGAGCAGTGAGCCGAGGTTGACCCGGCGCACGCCCAGCTCGGCCAGCTCGGCCAGGGTGGGTCCGGTCGGCGTGTACAGGATGTTCAGCGGGACGACGAGGGTTGCCGTCAGGGTGGCGATCCCGTCCGGATCCGACAGCCCGGGCACGAACAGTCCGTCCGCGCCGGCCTGTTCGTAGATCGCGAGGCGGTCAGTGGTCTCTTCCTCCTGGCGGCCCAGCCAGTAGGTGTCGGTGCGGGCGTTCACGAACAGATCCGGAGCGGCGGCCTTGACGGCCGCGATCTTCGCGGCATGGAGTTCCACGGGGGCAAGCGTGCCGTCCGGGCGGCCGTCTTCGAGGTTGATGCCCGCGGCGCCCGCGTCGTGCAGCCTTCGGGCCAGCTCGGCCACTTCCTCCGGGTCGTCGCTGAAGCCCCCTTCGGCGTCGACGGTGAACAGGAACGAGCCCTGTCCGAGCCGGCGGACCAGGGCCAAGGTCGCGTCAGCGGTGGCAGCCGCCCCGTCCGGCAGACCAGCGGCCGCGGCCACCCCCAGCCTCGTGGTGCCGATCGCCGGGAAGCCCTGCGCCGCCAGAGCCGCCGCGGAGGCGTAGTCCCAGGCATCGGGCAGCAGTAGCGGGGCGGCCTGATGGTGCAGGCGGGCGAAGTCCGTCAGCGGGCGCTGGAGCAAGCCCCCGGCCAGGGCGAGGGCGTGAGCTCGGCCGGGGCAGACCCGCGGCGGTGCGCCGAAGGTGAGGGGCACAGGGTGTGCGCGATTGGCACTCGCGAGATCCAGGAGCACAATATCGCCCTCGGCGATCTCCCGGCCGGCGACCCGGGTGGCCCGGGCGGCGACCCGGCGCATGGTCTTCACCGGCGGAACCTCCCGGAGCACCCGGGCCAGCGGAACGTCACCGCCGGCCGCGGCCTCCACCAGTGCAGCCGTTGCCTCGCATGCCTGCACCAGCAACCCGATGCGGTTGGCGACGGACTCCAGAGCGGCCTCATCCGCGCGCCCTGGCGCCAGTTGCGCCACCAGCCAGGCCACCGCCTCGTCCGCGGCCGCGTCCGCACCCCCGAAATAGGCCCTGGCCACCACGGTCACCGCCTCCGCAACCGCCTCGGCCTCCGGCATCCCCAGAGCTTCGGCGAGGGTACGCACCACCCGCACCCGGACCTCCCGCTCGGATCCTGCCGCCACCGCCTGCCATAGCGCGGCGGGCTCCAGCCGGGCGAGTTCGGCCTGTACCAGAGCCCGTCGGCGCCGGTGCGGCTCACCGGAACTGAACCGAGCCACGGTGGCACGCAGCCAGGCGACACTCGCCCCGGCCGGACCGTCGTCCGCAGCCGGCAGCTCCGGGACAAGCGCCGGGTCGGCAAGCGCCGCCCGCACGTCCGCATAGCGGTCGATCTCATGCATCGTGTGCGTCATGGCCCCGACGCTAGGTCCGGAACAGTTCGGCACTCCCCGAACCGTCCCTGCGGCATCATCATGACCTCATGGCTTCACCTTGATGGAATTTCAGCGCCGCATCGGCCACATCGACCACGGCGGCGACCTCTACGACCTGCCGCGCCTGGCGGTCGTGTTTGAAGGCGGCGACGCCACCCTGCGGCGTCTGACCTCTACTGGGAGACGGTCCGGGAGAAGAGCGCCCCGGAGACGTCCCCGGCCGTCGGCGCGCTCGCCTGGATTCTCGAAGGAGGCCGGCAGATGCGCCTCCATGTGTTCTTCGGCTGCCTGCTCGCCCCCGGCGGCCTCGGCCCGGCGGCCCGCGAGCAGCTCGCCACGGTCGTCCTCGCCCGGGTCAACGCCCACATCTGGCACCGACTCGCCACCGGGTCCGGCCCCGCCCCGAAGCCCAGCAGGCGCCCGGTCCGCGTCCACGTCGTGAAGGACGGCACCGCCACCCCACGCAGGTCCTCACCCTGACCGACGCCGAAGCCGCCCAGCGAGCCGCCGACGCGTCCTGACCGGTCCGGACACACCACGGGCCCCGGGGGATCAGTCATGACGTCCTCGGGGCTCGGATCGGGGGAAGTACCGTCCAACGACGCCGCGCGCGGTGTGGCGTGTGGGCGGGGCGGTGGCAGGGCCGGTGGCGTTCGGCTGCCGGTTGTGCGCGGCACGACGGCGCGGGAGCGGGGCGTGGGTGGGTGCGGACGCCGACCAGCCGCTGGAGGATCTGGATCTGCGCGGCCTGCCGGAGGTCGTGGCGGCGCGCCGGCGGTGGGCGGGGGCCGGCTCGGCACGCGGCCTGGTCGGGGGTGCAGACGGAGCGGGTGTTCGACTGGGCACATGCGGTGGTGGCACCAGGCCCCGCGAAGCAGCCTTGCCGGCCCTTCCGCGGTGCTGTCTGGGCGGATTTTTGGATTCCGTGCCCCGCCGTAAAACCACTGGGACAGACGTGCAAAGATCCGGACAATGATGCGGGCGCTCCCCACACCCATGCAGAGCGCACCGCCTGATTCCGCATACCTCATGGAGTCATACGTGACCCAGTCTTCCCGGCGTGCACGCGCTCTGTCGCGTCTCGTCACCTCGGCGATTGCCGTCGCCCTGGTCGGCGCCACCGCCGGCACCGCTCTGGCCGACGCCTCTGCGGCGACCGGTCCGGCGAAGAACGTCGCCCGGAGCGCCGCTGCGGCCGGGCAGTACAAGCCCACTCCCGCCGCGCCGTTCTTCTTCCTCTCCGGGATCCTGCCGTCGGGCCAGATGTACGCCTACATGCCTGACGGGGAGGGCGGCTTCGATGACCGGTCGGGCGCCTACGTCTGGCCGCACTTCAGATATGGGGCGTCGATCGACCCCGATCTGACCGGCTACCAGGACGGCGCGTACCACGTCATGGACGACGGCACGCTGAATCTCTGGCGCAACGGGCGCCTCAAGAAGGTGGCCACCGGCTGGGGTCAGTACAACGTCGTCTTCTCCCCTGGCACTCTGGGCGGCGCCAAGCACCCCGACCTGCTGGCCCGCGACAAGCAGGGCGTCCTCTGGCGCTTCCAGACCAAGGCGGACGGCACGCTGGCACCGCGCGTCAAGGCCGGCCCCGGCTGGAACCAGTTCACCCAGATCACCGGCCAGGGCGACCTGACCGGCGACGGCAAGCCGGACATCGTCGCCCGCGACAAGCAGGGCGTCCTCTGGCTGTACAAGGGCACGGGCGATCTGCGGAAGCCGTTCGCGTCCCGCGTGAAGGTGGGTTCCGGCTGGAACCAGTTCAACAAGCTGGTGGCCACGGGTGACGTCGATGGCGACGGCCACAGCGACCTGCTCGCCCGCGACCCCAAGGGCAACCTGTGGCTGTACAAGGGGATGGGCAAGGCGGCCGCACCCTTCAAGTCCCGAGTCAAGATCGGCACCGGCTTCAACCAGTACCGCGACCTCTTCTAACGGCCTCCGACAGGGGCCTGGCACGGGCCCCTGTGCGGATCCGCGCGTCTGGGTTCCTTCAGCAAGACGGTGGTGGACAACACGACACCGACGGCGAGCCGCCGGTGTCCTCCTGACGGCTGATGGTCGCAAGCCCGAACCGTTTCAGGACCCTGGCAGGCGCGTTGGACTCGCGCCCGCTGGCGCGTCGCGCCGGCACCGTCCTCGGTGCCGGCTCGACGCGTCGGCCCGCCGGACTTGGAGCCGCGGGCCTGAAGTGCCGCACCCGGTTCGCTCAGCCCTCGGTCAGGGCCGCGCCCAAGGCCAGCGCGAACAACGTCGGAAGCAGAACGCACCCGAGTCCGGCGCCGGCGGCCCGCCCCAGATCTCGGGTACGGTCCAGGCGTGGACAGGTGGGACGCCGAGGCCGTACGGGAGCGGATACATGAGAAGGCTGCGCGGGACCCGAAGCTGACGGTCCATGGGGCCGCAGAACACCGCTACGAGCTTGGTCGGCGGCGTACGGAGGCGGAGGTGCAAGCCTTCGAGGGGGCGTACGGGATCCGGCTGCCCGAGTCGTACCGCACCTTCCTCGTGGAGGTCGGCGACGGCGGAGCCGGGCCGGCCTACGGGTTGCTGCCGCTGCTCGACCCTGTACCCGAGGAGCACTGGGACGAGTGGGCGTCGGTCGACGAGCGACGGAGAGACCGGACGCCCGGCTTCCTGGCCACGCCGTTCCGCTTCACCGGGCACGTGCCGATCGGCCGCGTCCTCGACAGTGACACCTCCCTCGTCGGCTCGCTCACCCTCTGCGAGATGGGGTGCGCGACCTACTACCGACTCGTCGTGAACGGTCCCTGTGCAGGGCAGGTCTGGTCCCATGACCCGGATTGGGGCGGCTTCCGGCCGGGTCCCGACTTCCGGGACTGGTACACCGCCTGGCTGGACCAGCCGTGAGGGAGGTTGCGGCCGGCACTGGGACCGAGACGGCGGGGGCTCGGCCGCTGCTACTCGCGCTTGAATCCCTGAGCCCGTGACCGATCAGCTGGATGTGGCCGTGTCCGACACTGCGGATCGGATGTTGAGGTCGGGCGCGTGGGGCGGCATCTGGCAGACCACGCCGACCGGGTACCAGGTCCCGGGTTGAACCGATCCCCGTCCCGATGGGTCCGGGCCGAGGCGCTCGCTGTCTCAGCTGGCCTGGTCGGGGGAGGGGTAGCCGACGTTGTCCGTGCAGAAGCGGCCCTCCTCGCCCAGGGCCTCGATCTCAAGGTTCTCTTCCAGGCTGAGCTGCTCATCCAACGCGACACTGATGACGTCTCGGGCGCAGGCCAGTCGCCGATGAATGTGCCGACGGTGTACTCGTCGGCGTCTCCGCCTGCCATGCGGGATCCGAGTCGGTGGAGGGAGACCACGAACTCGTTCAGGTCCAGCAGAACGGCGACGGCCTTGTCGAGGGGTATGCGGATCTCTCGGGAGGGCATGTCCATGGGCCGATTCAACTCCAGAGCTGCGCGGCCGCCCCTCGGGATGTGCGCATACGCGGCGGCACACGACTGGCTGAACATCACTGAGCCTTTGCCAACCTCACTTTGAGCAGGTCAGGTGGAGGGTGAGTACGGCTTGGACGTGGCTGGTGATTCGGGTGGTGCTGCAGCGGAGTTTCCGCAGCAGGCGCCAGCTCTTCAAGGTCGCCATGGCTTGCTCGCCGAGGGCCCGGATGCGGGCGTGCGCGGCGTTGACCGCGCGTTGACCTGCCGAGAGCCGGTCCCACCGGCCGCGGAAGGGCACCCGCACGGTGCCGCCCGCGCCCTGGTAGCCCTTGTCCGCCCAGCAGGCCAGGCCCGCCTCGGTGAGGGCGTCGATGATGCCGTGGGTTCGGGCGGCCTTGATGTCGTGCACGGCGCCGGGCAGGGCGGGCGAGGCCCACAGTAGTTTCCCGTGTGGATCGGCGATGACCTGCATGTTCATGCCGTGCTTCTTGTGTTTGCCGGAATAGAAGGGCCGGTCGGCGGCGATCCGGTCGATCGGCAGCAGCGTGCCGTCCAGGATCACAAACGCCTTTGCCGAGGCGGCCGTCACCGCCGTGGCGAGGTCAGGTGCCCGCACCGCGAGCAGATGGACGGCTTCGGTGATGTACCGGTACACAGTGCTCACGCCCACCTCGAACCCGGCCGCGAGCTGTGCGTAGGTGTGCCCCAGGCGCAGGTGTGCCAGCACCAGCAGCGCCTGGCGGCCCGCGGACAGTCGGCGCCACCGAGTCCCGCATGCCGCCCGATGCGCGGCCAACCGGTCGGTCAGGAACCGCAGGTGCCGGGTGGACAGGTCGAGGGCAGACGGGTAGACAAGCACACGAAGCTCCTGGCGGCACGGGCGATCTTGGTCGTGAACCCGTCTACCAGGAGCTTCATCGCGTGCGCAGGCCAACTAGCGGATTGATCAACCAGGTTGGCGGCCGACTTCATTGCTGGGGGCTCTGTATAGGCTGGTGCGCATGGATGTGATGGGGTGTCTTGGGTGTGACCTTCTGACCGGGCGCCGGGAGTTGCCCGGGGGTGTCCTGCACGAAACCTCTGCTTGGGTGGTGAACCACGTCGTCGGCCCGATGAATATCGGCACCTTGATCGTCGGTCCGCGGGACCACATCGTGGCCATCGTGGAACTCGACGACACGGCAGCGGCGGAACTCGGCCCCTTGCTGCGCGATACCGCTCGTGTCGTGGAGACGTTGTGCCGGCCCGAGCAGACCTACGTCTGCATGTGGTCGCACGGCCGCGACGCGCGCAAGCACCTGCACATCGCGGTCCAGCCGGTGACCGCGGAGGTGCGGGCCCGCTACGGCGGGCTGCGCTCCGAGCAGCTCCAGGCCCGGATGCTGGCGGACGGTGACGAGCCGGACGTCACGGAGGTCGAGCAGTTCTGCGAGCGGGCTCGCGAGTTGTTCCGAGCGATCACCGACAGCAGCACCGAAGACCGCAGCTGATCACCGGTGCCAGACCGACGTCGCGGCGCAGTCGGGCGAGCACATGCGAGGAAGCACTGCAGTCTTCCCCGTCACGCACCCTCAACGTGAGGTTGAAAAAGGCTCACTGGCTCGGCGAGATCGCCGAGACCATCGACGACCGCGATGACCCGGCCAAGCGCGCCCGATTCACCGGCTGGGCAGAGAGCTTCGTCCGAGCCGTCCACGGCCAGGCTCGGCAGTGCAATGAGCCCTCCACCACTACCACGTCTTCCTGGTCTGGGAATCCAGCGCGACACGAGCGCGGACGAACGCGCGGCGGCCGTCCGGCCCGCTGTTCCCGACGCTGACGTCCTTGGCTCCCCGGCCATGTTCCGGGGGCCGCGAAGGTCAGCTCTGGCTGTTCTGGCGGACCCGGAACAACAAACAGGCCTGCATCCGCCGGAACGGTTGCCGGAGCGTTCTCGGTAGCGGGCGCGAGCCACGCACCCGCGTTCGAAGTCCGCGGACGCGCTCCCGGGTGTGATGCGGGGGGGTGCCCCTATGTCTTTGGTCAAGGGAAACGAGGGTGCGTTGGGTCGGGGAGCCGTGCAGCATGTCGGGGTGGCTGATCTGCTGTGGGATGACGTGAGTTGTTTCTTCGACCCGGACTTGATGGGGTCGCTGCCGGATGTGCGTGTCCCGGATGTCTCGGTGGAGGACTGGCAGTCGGTTCTCGATCTTGTCGCGGAGAAGGGCTGGAGGTGCCAGTACTCCGAGGGAGAGACGGTGCTTCCGGTGCCCCGGGCGGAGGACGTGCTGTCGCGCCCGGCGGATGCCGAGTGCCCGGACCTGCGGGTCTGGCCGACTGCTGATGTGTTGGCGATCTTTCGTTTCCATGCCGACGATGAAGTCGACTTCGACGTTGACCTGCGGGAGTTGCAGGGCCAGGAGCGACTTGATGTGTTCTGCGGCTTCCTTCGGGAGATCGGGCGGCGGTTGGGTAAGCCGGTGCTGATGGATCCGGAGGGCGACTATGGCCATCCGGTGCTCGGCTTCGACGTCGAGGCTGATCGAGTCGTTCTCCTCGCAGAACCGCTGGTCAGGTGACTGAGGCCGACGGCTGAGGTTCATAGAAGGTGCCGTCGCGGAGCATCGCGAAGAGGACGTCGGCCCGGCGCCTGGCCAGGCAGAGCAGGGCCTGGGTGTGGTGCTTGCCTTGCGCGATCTTCCTGTCGTAGTAGGTCCGGGACGTGGGGTCGCCCAGGGCGGCGAACGCGGAGAGGAAGAAAGCCGGTTTGAGCTGCTTGTCTTACCTTCTCTCTGGGCCTGAACTGGTCATTCGTAGGATCGGTGAAGCCCAGGGGCTCCGGGTATGGCTCGTTGCTTGTAGCGGTTCGCATGGCTCAGGAAACTTGGCCGCCCGGAGCCCCGCGACGACTCGACCACCAATTGGGAAACGCGACTCGAGCGCTCTTGTAAGACAACGTCGGCGAGGTCGTCTGCGGGACCAGTGTGAGACGGCGAGCTGACGGAGGTAACCGTGCCCCAGATCTGGGCCGGAGTGGACATCGGCAAGAAGCATCACCACGCGGTGGTGATCAACGCTGAAGGCGAACGGCTGCTGTCCCGCCGGGTCCAGAACGACGAGACCGAACTGCTGCAGCTGCTCACAGACGTGCTTGAGATATCTGACGACGTGCTGTGGGCCATCGACATCAACACCGGCATCGCCGCCTTGTTCATCGGTATTCTGCTCAACCACAGCCAGCCCATTGCCTATCTCACCGGGCGGGCAGTGCACGTGGCATCGGCTACCTACCGCGGCGAAGGCAAGACCGATGCCCGCGACGCCTTCATCATCGCCGACCAGGCCCGCGTCCGACGCGACGTGAGCATGCTGCGGCCCGGCGACGAGATCGCTGTCGATCTGCGGCTGCTTACGTCCCGGCGTCTGGACGTCGTCTTCGACCGCACCCGCCAGATCAACCGGCTTCGGGCACAGCTTCTGGAGATCTTCCCGGGCCTGGAGCGGGCGCTGGACCTCACCAAGAAGGGCCCCATCACGTTGCTGACCGGGTTCCAGACGCCGGCTTCCCTTCGCCGGTTGGGTGTCAAGCGTCTGGAGACGTGGCTGAAGAACCGCAAGGTCGTCGGCGCCGCGGCTCTTGCTCGCAAGGCCGTGGAAGCCGCGCAGGCGCAGACGACTGCGCTGCCTGGTGAGGACCTGGCTGCCGAGCTCGTGGCCCGGCTGGCGAACGCGATCAAGGCTCACAACGAAGAGGTCGCTGAGCTGGACGCCCGGGTCGACGCCCGCTTTCGCCAGCACCGGGATGCCGAGGTGATCCTCAGCCTGCCCGGCATGGGCCCCACCCTAGGAGCGGAATTCATCGCCGCGACCGGCGGTGACCTGAGCACCTTCGGCAGCGCCGACCGCCTGGCCGGCTTCGCCGGCTTGGCTCCGGTGCCCTGGGACTCCGGAAATATCAGCGGCAACCTCAGGAGGCCCCGGCGCTACCACCGCGGCCTCCAGCGATCCATGTACATGTCCGCGCAAGTCAGCGTCTTCTTCTGCCCGGTCTCCAAGGCGTACTACGACAGGAAGCGCAAAGAAGGGAAAGGGCACAAGCAGGCTGTGCTCGCCCTTGCCCGCCGACGAACCAATGTCCTATGGGCCATGATCCGAGACAAGACGCCTTTTCAAGTCGCGCCTCCTCTCGCCGCAGTGGCTTGACATCGAGATTGGGAAGTTTCCTCTTCGGGAGGGCTGTTCGCCGCGGATGGAGGACCCGGAACTGCGGGTCGCCGGGGCGAGACCCGCGTAGGCGGCGAGGTGGGCGGCGGTCGGGAAGGTGCTGCCGTCGCCGACCTCGATCAGGATGCGGGCCCCGGTCCTGACGCCGACTCCCGGCATCGACGTCAGAACTTTGGAAAGAGGGTGTGCCTCCAGGAGTTCCTCGATCTGTCCGGCCAGCAGTTTGCGCTGGTCAAGCACGGCCGTCAGCGAGGCGGCGAGGCTCGGGACGATCAGTGCGGCTGCCTCGGTGCCGGGAACGGTGACGGTCTGTTCGTCCAGGGCGGTGAAGATGTCCTCGACCAAACGCTCGGCCATCCTCGGAGCCTTCGGCCGCAGCAGGGTGACCAGCCGTCGGCGGCCGGCCTTGCGGATCTGGGCTGGTGACCCGAACCGTTCCAGCAGAGTGAGGACGGCCGGGTGCTGCAAGCGCGGCCCCAGGGCCCGTTCCAGCGAGGGGTGGATCTGAGTGAGCAGGCCGTGCAGCCGGTTCGCGACCCGGGTGGCCTCGCCCGCCAGGTCGTCATCGAAGCCGACGATCATCTCCAGCTCGGCGATCGTCTCATCCTCGCCGTCAATCACCCGCAGGGTGTGGGGCATCGCGCGGGCGGCGTCCGCGATGATGAACGCGTCCTTCGCGTCCGTCTTGGCCTCGCCCGGGTAGAGGTCAGCGATCCGCCGCATTGTCAGCCCCGGCAGATAGGCGACCGGGCAGCCCATGTCCCTCGCGACC
Source organism: Streptomyces cellostaticus (assembly GCF_001513965.1). Lineage (GTDB taxonomy): Bacteria > Actinomycetota > Actinomycetes > Streptomycetales > Streptomycetaceae > Streptomyces > Streptomyces cellostaticus. The sequence goes on from NZ_KQ948053.1 coordinate 32,113, forward strand.
GCCAGCGGCAGTGCCCCGATCGAAGCCGGCTGGTCGACCACGACCAGCACCGTTCCGTGCTTGGCCTGGAGCTTCGCGAAGAGCTCGCGGAGTTTGGGCTCGGCGTTGGGCAGGCGCTTGTCGAACGCCTTCTTTCCGGCTGGGGTGACGGCGGTGGCGTGGTGTTCGCCCTTGCCGACGTCCAGGCCGAGGAAGACGTCGATGTCGCCGGTGTCGATCACGTGCAGGCCCCTCCATCACGCTTTCGTCCGGCCTTGCCAGGGCACCGAGCCGCCACATCCACGTTACGGAGAGCTCTTCCGGCTCGGGTGAAGCCGGTGCTCAAGCCCCTCATCAGCGGTCCGTCGATGCCTCCGGACCCGGTGACACCACCCCCCGGATCATGAACAACAGGAGGGGGAAGTCATGCCGGGCCCGAAGGCCAGAGGCCCCATTGCGGAGCCGCGAAAAAGGTAACGGGGGGGGAGGGGAGCCATTCACGCTGCCCGTTTGCGAGGCCTTCCCGTATCACGGCGGCGTCAGAGTTCATCTTCGAAGGGCGTCGGCGTGCACGCTCGGCAGGGACAGGCGGCGCGCGAGCACGTGGTGTATCTCCCGAGTCCAACTGCCCGGCAAAAAGGCTGTGCTGCGATGCAACCTGCCTCCGAGCCCGTGCGTATTAGAGGCGATACCGCACCTCACCCGGGGGATTACATGTACGTGAACCGTTCGGCCGGTCAGACCGCCGGCCGTTTCGGCGCTGTTGTCGTGGCCTGTGCGGCCCTGTTCTCGGCCGCCGGCTGTTCCACGGATGCGGGTTCCGGCATCAGGGTGGCCGCTGACACGCCGTATGCACGGGCCTCCACCGCGGCGGCCGACAAGGCCGCAGGCGGGCACAACGACGGCGCGGGCAAGGCGTCCGGTGCACGCCCGGCTCCGTCGGTGCCGGAGCCCGCCGTGCTTGCGCAGGCGCGGGTGAACATATCCGACGGCCAGACGGTCGGAGTGGGCATGCCGATATCCGTCACCTTCTCCCAGCCGGTCCCCGCCGCCGAACGCAAGGGCGTGGAGAGCTGGCTGCGCGTACAGACCTCGTCCGGCACGAGGGGCGCGTGGAGCTGGGTGAAGGACCACAACCTCCTGGACGGGCAGCGCGTCGACTTCCGCCCCAGCACCACCTACTGGCAGTCCGGCACCCAGATCACCCTCAGTCTCGGCTCGCACGGCGCCCGCCGCTTCACCATCGGCCGGTCGCTGCTCGCCACGGTCGACGCGAAGACGCACATGATGACCGTCCGCACCGGCGGTACGGCACAGCGCATCCAGGTCACCACCGGGGCGCCGGGGACGGACACCTGGAACGGGACGATGGTCGTCATGGACAAACAGCCCAAGGTGTACATGGACTCCCGCACCGTGGGCCTCGGTGACACCTACCATGGCTACTACTACTGGGCCGTGCACCTGACGACGTCGGGGACGTATGTACACCAGAACCCGCGGGCGAACACCGAGGCCGGACACCGTAATGTCACCCACGGCTGTGTCGGCCTCGCCTCCAACGGCACCGCCCAGCGCTTCTACGACCGGGTACGGGTCGGCGACGTCGTCACGGTCACCGGGGCGGACAAGGACACCGTCGCCGCCGGCAACGGCTACGGCGACTGGAACCTGACCTGGAAGCAGTGGCTCGCGCACAGCGAGACCGGTGCCACCACGACCGCATGACCTCCATCGCGCCGGCCCTGCGCCACACGCGCCCCGCGCCGTAAGAAGAGAGCACGACAAGGTGACCGAGGACGAGTTCGACCTCTTCTACACGGCTGCCTGCCCACGTCTGGTGGGTCAGCTGTACGCCCTGACGGGCGACTACGCCGAAGCCCAGGACGTGGTCCAGGAGGCGTTCGCACGCGCCTGGGAGCGGCGTTCGTCCGTCCTGAACGGCGACCGGGATCCGGAGGCGTGGATCCGCACGGTGGCACACCGTCTGGCGATGAGTCACTGGCGCCGGGCGCGTCGCTGGTGGGAGCTGGTGCGGGGCGAGTCCGCGCCGCGGCCGGTGCCCGAACCGAACCCGGACCATGTGGTGTTGGTCGCCGCTCTGCGGCGTCTGCCGGAGGTCCAGCGGATCGCGATCGTGCTGCATCACCTGTGCGATCTGAGCGTGGAGCAGATAGCCACCGAGACCGGTGCGGCGGTCGGCACCGTCAAGGCACGCCTGTCACGCGGCCGTACGGCACTCGCCGCTCACCTGGTGAGCGAGGAAATCCACTCCACGGAGGAAGCCTGTGTCTGACCAGCTACCACCGCATCCCCTGACCGAGGCGGAGCTGTCGGCCCGGCTCCGTGGCCTGGCCGCGCAGGGCGCGGCACCGGCCACAGGGGCGCAGGCGAGGAGCCGGGCGCAACGCCGCCGCAGCAGCAAGCGCGTTGTGCTCTCCACCACCGCGCTGGCGGCGGCGGCCCTCACCGTCGTCACCTCCGGCGCCCTCCGCTCCGCCACCGAGGCGGCCGCACCCCCTGCGGCGTCCGTGTCCCGCACTCCCACACCCGTCCCGTCCCCGACGCCCGTCCAGCGGGTGACGATCGACCTGGACGCTCACACACTGACCATCAAGGGCAGGAGGTTCCCCATCAGCGGGGTGCAGGACAACTGCCCGATCGGCGAGAGGGCAGTCACGGTCACCGCCAAGTACCCCACCCTGACCATGCCCCCCAACAAGTACACCAGGCTGACCAAGTATGTGGACGTCAGGCAGTGGGCGGTCACCTTCACCGACCGCCGTCACCACGAGCGGCTGCTGATGTGGGCGCTGGACCCCTCCGCCGGTCTCAACAGCATCGGTCACAACTCCGGCGCCGGCTCCGTCGCCCTCTCACCCCGGGACGGGAAGTGGGTGTATGACGCCATCAAGCCCGGCGCACGTGTGGAGATCAAGGGTCGGCAGGCCGCGAGCGCGGACCCGGACTCCGTGTGCTACGACCGCCAGCCGGTCATCGGTGACCACTGATGCCGAACCGGCAGCGTGACGCGGGTACTCCGACCGTACTGGCCCTAGGCTGCGCGAATATCAAGCCGGTGACCGCCGGGGTATCGATGCAAGCAGGAGGCCGCCGCCCCTGCTGACCCGCCCGGCTCTCGCGCTGTCCCTGCCCGGCTGTCCGCTCAGCCGTCACACCCTGCATCATGCACAGCCAACGACCGGCCGGAGACCAGGTCAATTACCCGCACGGGCACATGATGATCTCCGGCTGAGTACATGAGTGATGGCTGATGCAGCGCATTTTACTTTCCTTTACTCAAGTCCCCCAACTCCTGAAAGCTTCGAACCCCGATGGCTGAAATAACTGCCAAGACACCCGAGAAAACTTTCCTTCCGGGCGGCCGGCGCCGACACCGCAAGCCGAGACAGAATGGCACGGGGGCCGACCTGCGCCGGTCCCTCGTCCTCGCCATGGCCGTGCCCGTGGCGTCCGCCGCCCTGGCGGGTCCGTCCGCCTTCGCCGCCGACAACGGCGTCGGGGCGACGGCCAAGACCCGCGACCTGGACACCGGCGACCGGCAGATGGCCAAGAACCTGAAGACCCGGGTACTCGATCAGCGGCTGGGCTCGAACGTGAGCGGTGTGGTCCTCGACGCGGACTCGGACACCACGATCTGGGGCCACAACGCCTCCACCGCGCTGATGCCGGCGTCCAACGCCAAGCTCGCCACGTCGACCGCCGCCCTGACCGTGCTCGGCCCGCGCCACCGGTTCACCACGAAGGTCGTCTACGGCAACGGCACCCTGACCCTCGTCGGCGGCGGCGACCGCACCCTGACCACCGCCGACCTCGCCGAACTGGCCAAGCCCGCGGTCGCCGGGCTCAAGGCCGCGGGCCGGACCACCGTGAAGGTCGCCGTCGACGACAGTCTGTTCCCGAAGCCGACCCTGGCCAAGGGCTGGAACAACGGGTACTACCCCGACACCGTCGCCCCGGTCCGCGCGCTGGTCGTCGACGGGCACGGTGTCCAGGACACCTCCGTCGACGCCGGGCAGGTCTTCGCCAGGCAACTCACCGCGCACGGCGTCACGGTCGTCGGCGACGTCACCCGCGCCACCGCGAGCCCGACCGACGTACCCGTGGCCCAGCACAGGTCGGCGCGGCTGTCGGACATCGTGCACACGATGCTCAAGCGCAGCGACAACAACATCGCCGAGACCCTGCTGCGGATGACGGCTCTGGCCGCGGGGCGCCCGGCCACCTTCGAGGGCGGCACCGAGGTCGTGCGCGAGGTGCTGAGCCGGGTGTACGGCGTGTCGCTCGACCACTTCGAGCTCTACGACGGCAGCGGCCTGTCCCGGGCCGACCGCATCCCGGCCGCCACCCTCGCGCAGATCCTCGAACTGCTCACCGAGCCCCGCTACGCGCACACCCTCGGCTCGATCCTGGACGGGCTGCCCGTGGCCGGCGAGGCCGGCAGCACGCTCGGCCCGGAGTACGGCCGTTTCAACGACCCCGATTCCCAGTGCGCGGTGGGCAAGGTGCACGCCAAGACCGGCACCCTCACCGGCGCCATCGCCCTGAGCGGTCTGACGCAGGGCAAGGACGGCACGTGGAAGGTGTTCTCCTTCGTCGAGAACGGCTCCACGGCCGACCCGAACGCCATCAAGGACGCCATGGACGGCCTCGCCGCGACCGTCAACGGCTGCTACGCGTAAGGGATTCAGCCTCGGCACTGGTGGGCTCTGACATCCCCTCTGCTGCCGCTTCCGCCGGTTGAGAGAACGAGAGGAACGGGGGAGGGGCGTCACACCGGGCATTATCCAGCTCGTTGACAGGCCACGAGGCCTCCTCAGGTGCGATCGTCTCTGCAACACGGCGAACCTATGTGGTCACAGCACCAGCCACGTCCACGGCCGTCGCCTTCCACGCAGGGACCGGACAGCTGGACCTGCGTCCGCCTCGCCCGCCGGCCACCCAGTTGCGGCTGATCACGGCACAGATCGTCGCTACGGCGAACCACTCAGTCGGCACCGACGCGGTGCGCCATCCGGGGTCTGCCCGCCAGCGCCCCGCCCGACGCAGCCCGCCCTGTCCGCGGCGGCTCGCTCCAAGGCGCCGGTGAAATCCCGGGAGACGGCGTCCGCGGGCTACAACGAAGCCCTCGCCGCGCAGTCCGCCGCGCCCCCGAGCCGCATCGACCCGCCCATCGGGGAAGCGGTGGAGGGCCAGAGGCGCGCGCTCAGCCTGCGAGTGCTTCCCGAGCTGGACGACGTCCCGGCCGATGAGCCGACCACGATCGAAGCGGCACGCGAGGTGCTGTGCACCCGTCTTGCCCGTTTCCGGCAGTCCGGGCACTGGTCCGGACAAGCGGTGGACACCGCCTCCACGACCAGGATGCCGGAGGATTCGGTGACGCGCCCCACTGAACCTGTTTCATCCTGTCTCGGCAGGGTGAGAGCGTTGGTCAGTGAGGAGGTGTAACCGGAGTTCGTGACCGGTAGTCCTCGATTCCTCTTGGCGGCGTTCTGGTCGGTGCGCCGGGCGCAGTCCGCTGCGGGCGGTGGCGTCGGCCGCGATGACGCCGTTTCCCTGTGGCCGTCTACGCTCGGGCACATGCGTGTGCTGGTGGTGGAGGATGACCGGGAGCTTGGCCGGGTGGTGCTGTCGGGTCTGCGGTCGGCCGGGTTTGCGGTGGATCTCGCGGATCGGCTGGCGGAGGCGGATCTCAAGCTCGCTGTCAGTGCCTACGACTGCCTGGTGGTCGACCGGGGCTTGCCCGACGGGGATGGGCTGGTTCTGGTTCGGGGCCTGCGCCGGGCGGGTGCGCGGGTTCCCGTGCTGATGCTCACGGCGATGGATGCTGTGGCGGAGCGCGTGGCCGGGTTCGATGAGGGCGCCGACGACTACGTGGTCAAGCCCTTCGCGTTCGCGGAGCTGGCCGCGCGCGTCGGTGCGCTGTGCCGGCGAGCCGAACAGCCCCGCCCACCCGTGGCGATGGTCGGTGACCTCGAAGTGGACCTGGCTCGACGCCGGGTGCGGCGTTCAGGCGTCCTGCTGACGCTCACCGCCAAGGAGTTCGCGGTTCTGGAACTTCTTGTGGCCCGGGTCGGGCAGGTGGTGCCACGCACCGACCTGATCGAGTGCTGCTGGGACGAGATGGCGGAACCGATGTCGAACGTGGTGGACGCGGTGATCGCGCAGCTGCGTCGCAAGCTCGGCGCGCCGGCGGTGATCGGCACCGTGCGCGGTGTGGGGTTCGTGATCGACGCCGGGGAGGGGCCGGTGACCGGTGGACCGGTGGACCGGTGATCGCCGACAGCCCGGCGGCGTCGCGGTTGAAGCGGCTGCGGTGGATGCTGACTTGCCTGTTCACGTTGACCACCACCGTGTGTCTCGTCGCTCTGGCCGCAGTCGCGGTGGCGATCGATGCGCGATCGCGCACCGATGCCCTGGACGGCGATCTCAACCGGCGGGCGACGGGCTTGGCTCGCGCGGTCTACTACGACCAGGGCGTACTGCACTTGGGACCGCTGCGCGAGGACGACCTGGTCCAGGGCCCGGCCGCGGTGGCGGTGGTGGAGTGGGACGCGGCGGACCGCGCGCGGCAGCGCTTCGCCCGGCGCCCCGCGCTGCTGCCAGGACTGGCCGGGCTGAGCGAGACCGGTGGGCGGGCCAGAGACGACCAGGAGACTGTCGTGGAGCGGGGCACCGCCGCCGATGGACGGACCGTCCGGCTGGCGGCAGCACCCGTGTGGGACGACGACCGGATCGGTGCGGTGGTCGTCGCCGTCGGTGACCCTGCGGCGGGGCAACGCGACCATGACCGTCTCGTGCGGTGGCTCGTCCTCGGCGGTCTGGGGCTTGTGGCGGCGGCGGCCGGTGCCGGCCATCTGTTGTCGGGACGGAGCATGCGTCCTGCGCTGCGGGCCCTGGACCAGCAGGAGCAGTTCCTGTCCGAGGCCGCACACGAGCTGCGCACCCCACTGGCGACGCTCAGGCTGGTCACGGAGGCCGGTATGCGGTCACCGGGGGAGTCCGCCGAGGCGCTGGGCGACGCGACTCGGCTGGTGGATCAGATGGGGCGGCTGGTGGCCGGCCTGCTGGCCCGTGCGCGGGTACAGGTCGGCACGCAGCGGGTGGAGCGGACGGCGCTTCGGCTCGACCAGGTGGTCGAGCAGGCCGTCGACGAACTACCGTTGTCGGGCGCCGAGGTGACGGTGCGGGCCGAGCCCACGGTCGTGCACGGCGATCCCGAGCTGCTGGCCCAGGCGGTGCGCAATCTCATCGACAATGCCCTCAAGCACGGAGCTGCTCCAGGAGAGCGGGCCCGGGTCGATGTGGTGGTCGCGGAGGGCAGGGTCGCCGTGCGCGATTACGGTCCGGGTGTGGCCCCGGCCGCGCGGGAGCGGGTCTTCGACCGGCGGGCGGCAGGACCTGGAGGGGGTACGGGGATCGGGCTGGCGATTGTGCGGTGGGTGGCCGATCTGCACGCCGGCACCGCGCGCATCAGCGACGCCCCCGGAGGCGGGGCCGTAGCCGAACTGGTCATCCCGCAGGAATCAGCCGGTCCTCCCGTGTGACGCGGTGATGGGGCATGGGTGATGCCGGCTGTGCGGGCCGCCTCACGATTTCCTCATGATGCCGTCGGCAGCCTTCAGGCATGTCCCCGCAACGCAATCGCGCGATCATCCTGGCCGCTGCCGGTGTCGCCACCGCCGTCCTCGCTGTCTCCTGCTTGCCGCGATCCCATCCCGGAGCCGACCCGACCGCCGACCTGGCCGCCGGTCCGCCCGCCGCCGTGGTCCGCGTCGACCAGGTCGGCTACGCACCCGGCGAGGCCAAGCATGCCTACCTGATGACGTCCCGCCCTGTCACCCGGGCGCCCTTCCGGGTGCTCGACGGCTCCGGCAAGGAGGTGCTGTCCGGCACGGCCGGGCCCTCCACGGGGCGATGGAGCAGTACCTACAAGTCCGTCCACACCCTGGACCTGTCCCGCCTCACCGCTCCCGGCGACTACCGGGTGGAGGTCACCGGTTCGCTCCACGCGACCTCGCCGAAGTTCCGTGTGGCGCCCGCCGACGAGCTGTTGGACAAGGTGGTCCAGGACAATGTCCGCTTCTTCGCAGCTCAGCGCGACGGAGCCGATGTCGACGCCGACGTACTGCGGCGCAAGCCCTCGCATCTGACCGACCGGCAGGCCACGCTCTATGACACCCCCGCCTACGACGAAGACGCCGAGCGGCTGCTCGAACCTCTCAAGCCCGTGGGCGGCCCGGTCGATGTCTCCGGCGGTTGGTTCGACGCCGGCGACTTCCTGAAGTTCACGCACACTGCCTCGTATTCCACCGCGAGCCTCCTCCTGGCTCAGCGCACGACCCCGGCCGGTGGTGAGAAGCTGGCCGAGGAGGCCCGCCACGGGCTGGACTGGCTGGACAAGATGTGGGACGGCTCCTCCGGCACCCTTTACGTCCAGGTTGGCATAGGCGTGGGCGACACCGACGACGGCAGCGGCAAGGTGCGTTCCGATCACGACGTGTGGCGGCTGCCCGAGGCTGATGACGCGATGCGGGTCCGGCCCGGCGACCCCGACTACACGATCAAACACCGGCCGGTCTTCCGTGCCGCCCCTCCCGGCGAGCCCATCAGCCCCAATCTCGCGGGCCGGGTCGCCGCGGCCTTCGCGCTGGCCGCGCAACTGGATGCCGAAGACGACCCGGAGCGGGCCAGCACGGAAATGGAGAAGGCTGCCCAGATCTACGCACTTGCCGACACCTCGCCGAAGGGGCAGCTGGTCACCGCATTTCCCCACGGTTTCTACCCCGAGTCGTCCTGGGAGGACGACATGGAGTTCGGCGCCGCGGAACTGGCCCTGGCCGGCGAGGCTCTGGGAGACGACCGGACACAGGAGTGGTCGCGGCAGGCGGGCCACTGGGCCAAGCAGTACCTGAGCTCGGACAACCTCGGCACTCTCGGGCTGGGCGACGTCAGCGCCCTGGCACACGCCGATCTTGCGAAGCTGATCGACGACGGCCGGCCGAGCGGCGAGGTCGGCCGCGAGCGTCTGGTCGCCGACCTGAAGCGGCAACTCGAGGACGGCAAGGCTCGCGCAGCCCGGGATCCCTTCCGAGCGGGTGCCGACTACACGGACTTCGACTCTGTGCCCCACGCCTTCGGCCTGGCCACCACCGCGCAGCTGTACCACCGGGTCACCGGCGACTCCCGTTACGACAGCTTCGCCACCCAGCAGCGCAACTGGGCGCTGGGCGCCAACGCCTGGGGATCGTCTTTCGTCATCGGAGAAGGATCCACCTTCCCGCACTGCCCGGAGCACCAGGCCGCCAACCTCGCAGGCAGCCTCACGGGCAAGGGCGACATCCTCGTAGGCGGTGTGGTCAACGGCCCCAACGAGGCAGCCAAGCTCAGGGAACTCAACTCCTTCCCGACCATGCGCCCGTGCCCGACCCGAGCGAGCAACCCCTTCTCCGCCTTCAATGGCCACGGGGGTGGCTATATGGACAACGTCGGCGCCTGGCAGACCGTCGAGGCGGCCGACGACTTCACGGCTACCGCGTTGCTGGCGTTCAGCCTCTCGACAGGGCCCGAGGACAACGAACCCAGTGAACGCTTCTCATCCTGATCGCGAGGCGATCTCGATGACGTGGACCTGCCGTGACAGGCAGGCTTGGATCACACCGTGTGCGCGGGCCGCGATGCGGTCGGTGGCGATCAGGGTGCCGTTGAGGATCTGGGTCGGCCGGAAGCGGGCTTGTGGCGTACAGCCTCACGCCGGACGTCGAGCCGGAGCCGTCTGCATAGGTCATCGAATGGCGGACCACGGTGGCGTGATACGTCGTCATGAACTGACAGCTGAGCAGTGGTTGATACTGCAGGCCGCGACTGGGCGGCCCGCAGCGAGGACGGACAGGTCGTCAACGGGAGTGCCGTCCAGCCGCTTGCCGCCGGCGGGGGACAGGGCGACGGCGAAGGCGGCGGTGTCGTGGTCGCATCCGGCGCCGGCTCAGTCGGGGGGTTTCGCGTTCCGCACGGCGGCCGACCTTGGGGCGTTTGAAGCCTCCTTCCGTAAGACGGCTCCGAACGGTCAAGACCCTTCATCTGTCGTGCAGCATCACTCAAAAGGCTGATGACCTGTCTGCATGTCAATCACCTTCTCGTGTTCGTGGCACACGGTGCGGCTCGTTTCGAGTGACGACGCCGATCAAGCCCTGAGGACGTAATCTCCCTGGTCAGTACCGGGATAGAGCCGTTCCCGTTCGCGTGTGGCATGGAACCGCCACTACTCCTCGAAGCCCCCGTAGTCGATCACGGCGCGGAGGGCGAGGACGCTTCAGCGCCCTCGACGCTCCACCGTGAGCCGGTGATGTCGAAGCGGTCGACGATCAGATGCCGGCAGGTGCCCTCCACCACCCCGGTCGCGATCGGCCACCCCTGCTCCAGTGCCTGGACGTAGCGCAGGTAGGGCCCCTTGTTCGCCAGGTAGCGCACGCACTCTTTCACCCCGCCGCGCCGCTCGGCCGCGAGGCGGTGCTCGTCGGCTGGACGCCTTCCGTGTTTCCCAGCCCGTGCCGCTCGAGCCGGATCGCTCCCGGATGGCCTGCCTCGGGGCCGTCAGTCGTGCCCGAAGCCCGGGCCGGATAGTCTGCGCCGTACCTGACATACGAGGGGCCAGGATGAAGCACGGGATCATACGAACAGCCGCACGCGTGTTGCGTCAGCGCCCTGGTCTCCTCTGTTTTCCCGCTTTGGGCCTCGTGACCGTTGCGTTGGTCCTGGCGGCCTCCTGGCCGTTGCTGCTGCAAGAGGTTTGGCACCGGGCCGGGCGCGGCCAGGCTCCGACCCAGGCTCAGTCCGCCGCGATGGGACTCGTGCTGTGGGTCGCCTCCGCGCTCAACAGCGTCTTCACCGCAGCCCTGCTCCACTCCGTACACACACTCCTGGGCGGCGAACGCCTCCCGCTGGGCGCCTCGCTGCGCGCGACCGGCCGGCGTGTGCCCACCCTGATCACCTGGAGCCTGTTCTCGCTGGTAGCCGGTTCGCTGCTGCGGACTGGAGAGTCCCTGGCCGGTCTTTCGACGCTCTTCGAACTGCTCGGGTTCTCCTGGTCATTGCTGACCTTCTTCGTACTCCCCGTCATCGTCGTCGAAGGAACCGGACTCGTGACCAGTCTGCGCCGGTCACTCGCGCTCGGGCGCCACTCGCTCGGCCAGTGGGTCGCGGGCGGTCTCAAGCTCTTCATCACGACCGCACTGGTCGTCATCGGCGCGATCGTGGTGCTGATCCTTGCGGTAGAGTCCGACAGCCTGGCCGTTCTCTTCGCCACCTTTGCGGCGGTCGTGGCCTTCTTCCTACTCGTCGCCGTCGTCAACTCCGCCGCTTCCGGCATCTACCGGACCTCTCTGTACCGCGAGGCGGTCACTGCGGCCGGCCCGACCAGTCACTAGCTTGATCTTTACCGCAGCCCCGTCCTCTACGTGCCCTGCGAGTAGTGGGAAGGTGGAGGGGGCCTGCAGCGATCGTGTTGGTCCTCGGCTGCAAGTCTTTCACTCGCCGTAGAGAGGATCGACCGTGACCTCGGAGCACGACATGCTGTGGCGTCGCTGCGCACACCTGGGCCGGGTCCTGCTGCCGCTGGTGGACGAGGAGCCGTGGCGGCAGGCTCGTCGCCGCGAGCGCCTGCGGGCCTGGGGCATCAACATGGTGGATGGCGAGCGCCTGATCGAGGTCTTCGCGGCCGTAGCCGCCCACGCCGTCGCGGTCGACACTTCTGTGTCCGCCGCAGACCTTGACGCTCTACCGGTGAGTGCGGTGGCTGACGCGGCGACCGGCAAGCGCGACTTTGAACTGCTCGCCGGGCTCCCGGAAACCTTCGCCGACGAGCGAGACGAACTGGGCGTCAACGTCTTCCGCCTGTACACCTACAAGGGCGGGCAGTTCAGCCGTCGGCTCTCCCAGCTGAGCTCGGAACTGCGCTACGTGCTGGTCACCCTGGCCGAACGCTTGCCGACGGCGTCCCCCACGTGTGGAGATGTCTTCCGCCGGGCGGCCGAGGCCGACCTGCCGCCGTGGTCGGTCGGGTGACAGCCTGGGGTGGCAGGACGGGAGCCGGACGGTCTTCCTGCGAGGCGGGGTTGTGCTTCAGCGGTCCCGTCGGCTCGGCGAGGTCCTGGTAGAGGGCACCGCCCTCGTGCGTGAAGCAATTGAGGCCCCCCATGCCGCTCGTTCGCCGGCGGACGCTGGAGCACGAGGAAGCGGCTACGCCGTCTCCTGGCCCTCGCCGTCCCAGCTGCCGAGGGCGTGCTTGAGCTGGGAGCGGACATCGGGACGCTCGGGGCCGGCGCCCCCGTTCCAGAGTGCGTGGGTGACGATCGCGACGGCGAGGTCGCGCTCCTTGCCCCGCAGGGCCGTGACCTCCTTCTGCCCCTGCTCCGCCCAGCCCGGCGAGGCCCGGTAAGAAGGGGACGTGCTCAGCCAGTGGCCGTCAGGGCGCTGCCAGGCCTCGATCGGCCGCCACGGAGTACGGCAGCTCCGGACCAGGGTGTCCAGGTCGGAGAGCGCACGGTGTCGAGGCCCTCCTGCAACTGGAGCAGATCGTCGGGGTATTTGAACGCCACGCCCCCCAGGAGAACGGCGGCCGACTGCCCGGCGGCCTCGGCGCCTGGCGGCTCGCGGGAGTCTGTCCACAGGTGATCCGTGGTCCCTGGAACCATGAGCGATCAAGAGCACCAGCAGCTGGCTTTGTTTACGAGTCGCGTCGTCAGTGGTTCACGGGTGTCTTCTGCCAACCAATCGAGGCGTTTGACATCGAACCCAGCCGTTTCGTCGTGCGGGGCGAGTGCGCTGAGGGCGTTTGCATGGCTGTACTGGCTGGGATGGAAGGTGCCGGGCCGTACGTCGAGGTGTCGTACGGGGATGCCCTTCATCGAGCCAGTGCGGACGGCGCGGGAGGGGAACGGCGGGCCGCCTTCCCGGAACAGCCGTGTCGTTCCGGGGAAGGCAGTCGATCAGCGTGCGGTGCTCTTGCGTCGGCTAGCGGACGACGTGGACGGTCACTGGCGTGGAGGTGCGGTCCGTCTTCGCGTGCTGGTGGTGCTTGTCGGTCGCGTACAGCACGGATCGGAACTGCAGATCGCCCGTGTGCGTGGCCTTGACGTTTGCGCGCGCATCGCCGTTGAAGCTCTGTTTGACGGCGTGCCAGTGGCCCCAGTGGCCGGGTTTGCCGGATCGCTCCTGTATGACGAGCGTGGTGTACTGCTCGGCGTCGTCGTCACCCTGGCCGTGTACCTTCACCACGTGGCCGGCATGCGCGGTGTGGGGGGTGGCCTGAATCGAGATGTCACTCTTCGCGAACGCCGGGGATACCGCCAGTGTTGCCGAGGCCACACCCAGCGCGCCGACTACCGCGAGCCGCTTCATGCCAAGCTTCATGCTCGGGTCTCCTTGGATCTCTTCGTTCCCTTTGCAGCAACTAGGGTTCATAGCTGCTCAATTGACGCACATTCACCGAAGAAGAGCAGTTGGAGCGCCAAGAAGTTGGCCCCCGAATGTCACTACCTCGTAACTGATGTCGGATGAAAGCCGGTCATAGCGAACCGGCCGGCCATAACGGTCCGCCCGCTCAGCAGTGACGAGAGCGGCCGGCCACCGCTCGCCCCGCAGGGCGAGCTCTTCATTCAGGTTGTTCGACTGTGTTCGAGCCGGAGTGGGACGAGTGTGGCGCGGGCGATCCGGGTGATGGCCGCGGGGTCGAGGCTGACCCGGCGCAGGGCCTTGAAGGTCACCTTCAGCAGCGCGTTGGCGCGTTCGGCGACGGCATGGACGCCGCGGATCACTGCATTGAACGCCTGGTCGGGCTGGGTGAGTTCGCCGCCCTTGGGCTTCTTGACCGGGTGGCGGAGGCCGTCACCGATGTTCTCGTAACCGAGGTCGGTCAGGGGGGACGCCCAGCGTGGCGGCGAGCTGGTTGAGGGCGTAGATGAGGCCGTGTGCGCGGGTGCAGGTGGTGTCGTGCCCGCGGCCCGGCCGGACCGGGGAGACCCACAATGGCCAGCCGTCCGGGGCCGAGATGACCTGCACGTTCCCTCCGTGGTGCTTGTGTTTCCCAGACCACCACAGGTCCGCTCCGTTGGGACCGACGGCGGCCACGCGGTCGGTGCGGATTACGGTGCCGTCGTCCAGGTTGAGGTGGGTGTAATCGGCCGTTGCCGCGCGCTCCAGCGTGGCGGACAGATCGGGCGCGTGGTATCGGCCAGAACGGTCAGTCCCTCGTGCAGGTAGCGGTAGGCGGTGGGGGTCGAGATGCCGTTGTCCCGGGCGAGCTGGACCAGCCGGTGCCGTCGACGAACCAAATCCTGGACGCCACGTGGAGCCTCTAGTCGTACGGAACGTGATCTTCGCAGACCCGTTCCTATCAGGGGCGTCACATGCATCTGACGCTAAAACACCACTCGCCATTCCACGGACAGTCACGCACCGCAACCGTCACATGGTCGAGGAGACCTCAAAGTGGCGTTCGTCGATCGTACTCACGGGAACCGCTTTGCGATCGCCGCCGCGATCGCGTCCGGTGCGTGTTCCTGGATGAAGTGCCGCGCGCGCGGCAGCTCGACTACGTCGAGGTCGGTGAAGGCGGCACGCATTCGCGGGATACAGGCGTTCGGACGGAACACCACGTCCCGCATTCCCCACACCAACAGGGCCGGCTTGTCGCCGAGCAGGACGGGCACGTCTCGGGCGAGTTGGTCCAGTAGCGGGTGTGCGGCGCGAATTTCCTTGGGCATCATGGCGAGTCCGCGCCGGGCTTCCGCAGTGGGCTGCACCGCGCGATAGTGGTCGGCCTCGGCCGCGGTGAGCTTGCGCCCCAGTTCTGAGAGGGTGTTCTGCAGTAATTCACCCTTCTCGTAGCTGTTGACGGCATGTTGTCTGGTTTGCGGTCTTGCGGTTCGCTGTCGCTGCGGTGTGCTGGTGGACGTGGGTGAGCGCCCTCCGTACCCGAGCGACCTGTCGGACGAAGCCTGGGAGCTGATCCGGCCGGTCATCACCGCTTGGAAGGCCCGGCACCCCTCGGTCAGCGGGCACGAGGGGCAGTACGCGATGCGGGAGATCGTGAACGCGATCCTCTACCAGGCCCGCACCGGCTGCCAGTGGCGCTACCTGCCGCACGACCTGCCGCCGAAGAGCGCGGTGTACTACTACTTCGCCAAGTGGCGCGACAACGGCACCGCCGAGACCGTCCACGACCTGTTGCGCTGGCAGGTCCGCGAGAGCCGGAAGCGGCATGAGGACCCCACCGCAGTCGTGATGGACTCCCAGACCGTGCGGGCCTCGATGAACGCGCCGAAGGAGACGACCGGGCTGGATCCGGGGAAGAGAAGCCCGGGCCGCAAGAGAGGCATCGTCACCGACGTACTCGGCCTGGTCATCGCGGCCGTCGTGGTCGCGGCCAGCGTCCCCGACAACGCGATCGGCATCACCTTGCTGGACAAGGTCGCAGCCTGCGCGCCCACCGTGACGAAGGTATGGGTGGATGCTGGCTTCAAGAAGGCCGTCGTCGAGCACGGCGTCCGCCTCGGCATCGACGTCGAGATCGTCCAGCGCAAGCCCGGCGCGAGAGGGTTCGCGCCGCAGCCCAAGCGGTGGGTGGCCGAGCAGACCCTGGGCACCCTCATGCTCCACCGACGTCTCGCACGTGACTATGAGGCGCGGCCGGCTAGCTCGGTGGCAATGATCCACTGGTCCATGACCGACGTCATGCTCCGCCGCCTCACCCGCACCTCCACCCTGACCTGGCGTGACCCGCCGGCCTGGCACGCAGCACCCCCGACCAGCGGGAGCGTCGATGAGGGAACTCCTGGAAAAGATCGAGACCCGGCAGCATCTCGTCCGCGAGACGGCCGAACGGCTTCGTGATCAGATCGCTCGTCTCACCGAGCAACTTGGCGCAGCGGAAGAGACCTTGAAGCGTTTGGAGACCACCCGGGAGACCATCTTGGAACTGGCCGCCGAAGACGGCACCTCGCCACCCGAACGGCTGCCTCCCGGATACCGCGAGATCCTGGCGCTCTTCGAGCAGACCGCAGAGGGACTCCGCGCCAAGGAGGTCAGCCGGGCGCTCGGCCTCGGCACCGAGGCACGCCACACCGAAAACACCCGCGCCAAGCTGAAACGCCTGGTGACCCGCGACATCCTCACCGAACCCGAGCCGGGGCTGTTCACCCTGTCCAAGGCAACACCAGCCACCTCAGAGACCAACTCAAGCTGAAACTCCGCGAACTCTCGCAGAGCACTCTCTCAGGGGCCGGCCAGTCGGCCTTGGGACATCGGTACGGTGATTCGGTGAGAAGGATCGTGCACGGCGGTGGGGCCCATGCGACGAAGTGGTGACCCTGTTGGTAAAATCGCGAGGGTCTTCGTGACGTCGGTCTGTGCGAGCCCGTTGGGGTTGTACAGACCATCGTCGTGATCAGGAACCATTCCATGGGCGCCGCCATCAACCTCACCCGCCTCTCCGCCTGGCTCACCGGCATACCCAAACTGTGATCGCAGTGCTGGCTGGTCGATTCAGAAAGCGGTTCGGAAGTCACGACCCACAGGGCTCTACCGCCCCACATTCCAAGGAGAGACCGCCGTCGCTCGCGGCAACGCGCTCAGGGATCCGTCTGTGCGCCCCTGCGCGGGAGGCGCACTTGACGTGCCTCCCGACGCATACTCATGCCGCCCGGACTGATGGGCACTCAGCAACTGGAGATACGGGCATGAGAGTTCTGCACACGACCCGGCACGGCAGGATCGCACAGAGGCGGTGGATCAGGACAGCCCGCCGCACCCCCGACGGTGGCGCCATCCGGCGCATCCGCACCGCACCGTTCCTTGCCGGAGCCTTCGTCCTGGCCGCGGGAATGACCCTCTTCGCCCCGACCACCGCACAGGCGGCCGTGGCATGCACCGAGACGGCGCTGATCAACGCCATCAACACCGCCAACTCCGCCGGCGGGGGCACCGTGGTCCTGACGAAGGACTGTACGTACACCCTCACCACGTCCCACGGCATCGACACCGACGGGCCGGACGGACTGCCGACCATCACCACCGCCATCACCCTTTCCGGCAACAACAACATCATCACCCGCTCAACGGCCGGCGGTACCCTCCCCTTCCGCATCGCCAAGGTCGCCTCCACCGGCAACCTCACCCTCAAGGGGAACATCACGCTCAGCAACGGTCTCGCCGGAACTGACGGCGGTGGCATCCTCAACGACGGCACGGTGACCCTCACCGCCAGCACCCTCACCGGCAACACCGCCCTGGGCAAGGGCGGCGGCCTGTCCAACGCCGACATCAGCGCCCCCGCCACCGGGGCAACGGCGACGTTCACCGGCAGCACCGTGTCCAACAACACCGCCACAGGCAGGGGCGGCGGCATCTACAACGGCATCCGAAGCACGCTGACGACCACCAGCAGCTTCGTCAACGGGACGAACACCGGGTCGCAGGGCGGCGGCATCGCCGCCATCGAATCCACCGCGACCACCCTGACCAGCACCCCGGTCAGCACCAACCACGCCACCCTCAATGCCGGCGGCGTCTACCGCGAAAACGGCACGATGACGGTCACCACCTCCCCGATCTCCGGCAACACCCCTAACAACTGCACCGGCAGTTCCCCCGCAGTCCCCAGCTGCACCGGCTGACCACACACCCACCAGCCCTCACCAACAGGTAAGAGAACCGGCCGGGCCGCCCGCAACCCGTGAGGCCGGCCCGGCTCCCTTGCGTCCGGACAGGACCAGGCGTAAGCGCACCCCGCGGATCTCCCATCACCCCAGCCTGACGCCTGGGCTCCACCAGGATCGTGGGAAGAGCGGTCATCACGCCGACAGTCGGTCGACGTCGCGGCGGCGACCCCCATCCGGATCGGTTACGCGCGCTGCTCGACCGCGCAGCAGGAACTCCAGTCCCAGCTCGACGCGCTCGAACCAGTCTGCAGGCGGACGTGCTCCGAGAAGATCTCCACCCGGGTCAAGACGCGGCCGAAACTGGAAAGGCGCTCAGGCTCGCCCCGACCCACACCACCCGCGCAGGACCCTACATCAACCTGAAACCCGACGAACCATCACGGAACGCCCTCTGAGAGCAGGACGCGCTCAACGAGGAAATTCTGTTCGAGTATCCGCCGCTGCATCGGACGGCTGTCCATGATCACGCTGAAAGCCCGATTCGCCATCGCTTCGGTCGGCCAGAACGAGGTGTTGCCCAGCACGATCTTCCTCACCCGATCCGCGCGCGCAGTGACCGCGCCCAGACCGATGGGTCCGCCCCAATCCTGTCCCATCAGAACGAAGCCGTCGAGCTGCAGGTGATCGATCAGCTCGCCGAGGACCGCGGTGTGCTCGGCGATCGTGTAGCCGAAACCCGCAGGACGTTCGGACAATCCGAAACCCAGATAGTCGACGGCGACACACCGGTACCGGTCGCGCAGGTCCTTCACGTTATGACGGTATAGGAAACTCCACGTCGGAGCGCCATGACAGAGCAGGAGCGGCGGCCCAGTTCCCTCGTCGATGTAGTGAACCCGGCCGACGGACGAGTCGAACCAGCGAGACTCGAAGGGGTACAGACTCCCGTCGGGAACGAAGTCGATCAGCATTGGCCCTCCCCTTCGAGAAAGACTACCTCTGGTGCACCCGACCTCATGAATTCATGGGCGGGCCGGTGCTGGTGACAGAATGTGAGCTGGATAAGGGAAGGGTGTCTTGACCTGTGATGATAGCTCCTCTAATAGGACTCCGTTAGGTCTGTCTT
>NZ_KQ948054.1:0-5098 GCF_001513965.1 Streptomyces cellostaticus
GGGCCGGCCCGTTGGGCCGGGGTCCTCCGCTTCGCTCCGGACGGCGCCGCTTCGCGGCGCCTGGAACCTCCCGCGCTTCGCGCGGGAGGTGACCCCGTTTCACGGGGTCTGGGCCTTCGGCCCGTTGGGCGTGGTTCGCTGCGCTCCCACGCCGGGCCGGCCCGCTGCGCGGGCCAGTGGCCGGGCGCTCCGCGCCCGGCTCGCGGGCAGGGATGTGAACGGGGTTGGTGCAGGCTGAGGGTGACGGAGGGTCAGGGTCGCTCCGCGGCTGGCCGGGTGGATGGCGGTGGTGACGTATCGCATCATTCGACGTTAAGCCGAGCATGAAATCCACCTTGCGCACCCTCGCCGCAATGGCTCTCGCAGGCGCCGCCCTGTCGCTCGCCGGACCCGCCCACGCCGACGGCATCGACCCCCGCGCCAGAGGCGGACAGAAGGTGCTCCCCATCGACATTTACAAGCCCTTCCTCCCAGCCGCGGAACAGGATGGGGTGAAGTTCCACAACGTCAAGGTTGTCTCCTTCCTCCCGGGCGTCGTAGACGAGACCTGGATCGTCGCCTTCGGGGGGAAGAAGACGCACTACTACATGAATAAGGCGTGCTTCTCCCTCACCGGCGGCAACCTCCAGATCTCCGCCGACGCGATTAAGGCCCGCTGGCTCAGCAAGGATATTTCAGGTGAGAACAAGGGCAGCCCAGAAGAGGAGAAGCCTCTCAAAGAAGAGAAGTACCCCCCGCTGGCGGTAGCCGGCATCGCGGGAGGGAAGGTGATCCTCGTCAAACCAGGGGCGCCGAACTTCAAGGCAGATAGGGTGGAGAAGCTGATCGCGTGCTGGGGATCGATTCCAGACGACCTGCTTCCCAAGCCCCTGCCCAACCCGGGGGAAACAGGCAACTGATCGAACGTCGCGCCCCGGGCACCGGCCCCGCCCCACAACTCCCCCACCACAACCCACAGATCGCGTGCTGGGGATCGATTCCAGACGACCTGCTTCCCCCTCACGGGGTCCATGGCGGGGAGCGTGGCGGGGAAGATGAACAAGGTCTTGGCTTGCTGGGGAACGCCGCCAGACTTCGACTGAACGAACCACTGCCCGCACCCGCACAACCCGTAGGGGCCGCCACCACGGCGGCCCCTACGGCCATTCCCGAGCCCTCGCCCAACCTGGGAAATGGGCGAACAATCGAACGTCGCGCCCCGGGCACCGGCCCGCGCCCCACAACTCCCCCGCATAGCCCACAGCCGGCCGCCGGGCCCGCCTCGCAGCCGAGCCGGCCGAGGCGCCCGCACACGGCCCCGGGGAGTGAAGGGACCCACCAGCAGAGGCCCATTCAAGTACAGTCATCAATATGCATCACACTCAGATGTAGTGTGTAGGATCGCGAGAAGATGGCCACCACCGACCGGCGGAATATCCCGCTCTTCTCTCAGCGGAGCGCCCCATGAAAAAGATCAGTGACATCGTCCTGCGCCCTCATCAGGAGGAGGCCGTGGAGGCGATTATCCGGGGCCTCGACATTCCGCCCGGAAAGCGTATCCCGAAGGCGGGTCTGCGGGCCACGGTGGTGGCGGCGTGCGGGACCGGGAAGACGTTCATCGCCGCCGCGGCCGCGCTCCGCCTCGCCCGGGGCGGGCGGGTACTGGTACTGCTGCCCACCCTGGACCTGCTGACCCAGACCGCGCGGGAGTGGCACACGGCCGGCCACATCGGGCCCGCGGTCGCGGTCTGCTCCCTGGAGGACAACGCCCAGCTGTACGGGCTGAAGGTGCGTACGACGACGTCGGCCCCGCAGCTCGGGCTCTGGCACGGCCGGGGCCCGGTCACCGTCTACGCCACCTACGCCTCGCTGCCCGTCATCGCCGAGGCACACCGCGGAGAGTACGGGCTGCCCATGGAGCCCTTCGACCTGGTCGTCGTCGACGAGGCCCACCGCACATCGGGGTCGGCGGGGAAGGCGTGGGCGGACGTGCACCGCCAGGACGTCATCCCCGCCCATCGCCGGCTCTACATGACCGCCACCCCAAGGATCTGGGCCGAACGCCCGCCCAGGACGCGGGCCCAGGAGCGGGAGCGGGAGGAGGAGCGGCGGAAGAAGGCCGAAGCCGAGGGCCGGCGGTACGTGCCGCGGGTGAGGTGGGACCGGCTCCCGAAGGAGATGGCCTGCTCCATGGACGATCCCAAGATCTTCGGGCCGGTGGTCTACGAGCTGTCCCTCGCCGACGCCATCGCCCGAGGGCTTCTGGCGAAGTATCAAGTCGTCGTCGCCGAGCTGGTCGACCCCGTGGTGACGCCGGCCCGGCTCTACAGCGAGGAACGGTGGGAGGAGCAACTGCGCGGCCAGCGACTGGCCGCCGTGCAGACCGCCCTGCTGGAGACCATGGCCGAACACGACCTGAAGACGACGATCACCTTCCACCACCGCACCATCGAGGCGCAGGCCTTCGCCGAAGGCCTGGAGCGGGTCGCATCCCGGCTGCACGCCGTCGATCCTCTCCGGCACCCCGCCACGGTGTGGACGGGGTGGCTGCGCGGGGAACACGAGGCGGAGCACCGGACCACCGTGCTCGCCGACTTCGGCCGCCGCGCCGGGCGCGCCGTGCTGGCGAACTGCCGGGTCCTGGGCGAAGGCGTCGATATCCGGGCAGTGGACTCCGTCGCCCTGATCGACCCCAAGGGATCGGCCGTCGACATCGTCCAGGCCATCGGCCGGGCCCTGCGCCAGAAACCCGGAGAAGGGAAGACGGCGACCCTGATCGTGCCCGTCTTCCTCCGGGAGGACGAAAACCCCGAGGACATTCTCACCTCGAAATCCTATGGCCCCCTCATTCGGGTATTGAACGGGCTTCGGGCCCACGATGAGCGCGCCGTGGAAATGCTCGCAATTCCCCAGGAAAACCAGAAGCACATCGTAGCGCCGTCGCCTCCGGTCGGCGAGGCCCCCGCCGGCGGCGAGGAGGAGAACCGGCTACTCCTCCGGTTCGCGGCCCCCCGCGACCCCGCGCTGATCGCGAAGTGGATCAGCTACCAGGTCTTCAACACCGAGCGCCAGGACTGGCGCCGGGGCGTCGAGGCGGCCTTCCGATACCAGGAACGCGAGGGCCGCCTCCAAGTCCCCTACAACCACACCGAAGACCAGTACCCGCTCGGGCGGTGGCTCTCCGACCAACGCCGCGCGTTCCGCGCCGGGACCATGACCGGCGAACGGGCCGCCGAACTGGAAGAACTCGGAATCCTGTGGGACACCGCCGACGCCGCCTTCGAACAGAACCTCGCCGCCGCACACGCCTACCACCAACTGCACGGCACCCTGGCCGCGCCGCGGGGCGCGGCGATCCTCGACATCCAGATCGGACAGTGGCTCACCAACATCCGCCGACCCGGCGGACTCGGGAAAGACCCGGAGCGCGCCGAGCGGCGCGCCGCCGCCCTCGCCGCCGTCGACCCCGACTGGAACCCGGGCACGCTCGGGTGGACCGTGGACTGGCAACGCCACTACGCGTATCTGACCCAGTTCCTGGACGAAGGCGCGGTCCTCGACACGATCGTGCCTGGGGTGACCCGGCACGGGGACGACATCGGGCAGTGGCTGGCCACCCAGCAACGCGACTTCCGCCGGCTGAACGCCGAACAGCAGGCCCGGCTCAGCAAGCTCGGCGTTACCCCGGCGCCGGCACGGGCCCGCCAGGCGCCCGGGAGAACGAGCACGGCCTCCACGTCCGGGCGGGGCGCGGAAGCCTTCCAGACAGGCTTGGAAGCCCTTACGCAGTACCTCGAGCGAGAAGGCGGCGGCCTGCCCGGCCGGGCGCACGTCGAACACCTCCCCGACGGAACCGCCCACCGCACCGGGGTATGGCTCGCCAACCAGAAGCAGCGCCACGACCGGCTCCACCCCGACCAGCTCGCCGCGCTCGCCCACCTCGGGGTCGAGTGGGCGAACTGAAGGCCTCGGTGCCGCGTATGTCGGCCCGGCGTGGCACCGAGACAGGTCTCCCCCTCGCATACGTGGACACTCCGCCTCTACCGCGACCTCTCGCCTTCGTGTCAGTACACGACCTGCACATCTATCACCCGGTGACAGTGGTGACACCCCGGATCTCTCACCTCACGACAGTCACCCCACACACCGAAACAGTCACCGACCAGCACCAACGCACAAACCCTCACTATCTCTCAGAGTGCTGTCACGAAACCGAGAGATTGCAACTCAGCGCAGGTGGCGAAGCTCCCGCAGACCGTAGTCCGGTGGCAACCAGCCCCTCTTCCGCCTCTCGATGGTCTTTCGCGTATGGGGAGGCGGGTACGGACAGCCCTGCATCAGATCAGGTTCATCCCTGACCCACGCAAGCCCGTAATGGGTGGTGCATACGGGCCAGATGGTCTTCACCGGCTCCTTCGGGCTCGGTGCTGCCGCTCGTCGGCTCCGGCGCAACTTGGGGCGCGGCGGTTGGGGTGGGCGGAGCTTGCAGTCCTCGGCGAAGGCCGTCAGGGGCGGCAGCCCCTCGCTTCCTAGCGGGTCGCTGAAGAGTGAGCCGCTCGTGTTGGACCCGATCTTCCAGAGGAGAGCGGCCGCCCTCAGCAGCGGACAGGCCCAGTCGGGAACGGGGTGCGTCATGCAGCCCCGGCGCAGCCCGTGGTCGTGCAGGGTGATGGTCGTACCGTCCGGGGCCAGATCACGGACGTGCGCGGTGGCGAGCTGGGTGGTGGAGGCCGCGGTGAACGCGGCCGTGGCGAGCTGAGCCGCCAGGTACGGGTGCGCCGTCGCACGGTGAAGCCGCCACGCCACCTCCGCCTCGGTGACCGGCGGCATCACCGGCGGGAAGAAGTCCCGGTCCGCCGCCAGCGGTGCGGCGCACCGGCATGGGGCTGTCGTGTCATCGAAGGCCTTGAGGGTGGTCAGGGCGGGCAGGCTGATCCAGCGGTTCGCCAACGGCCGTGCCACTTGGGATGCCCCGCGTTGCGGGATGGCCGGCTCGGCCTCGGGCAGCAGGGCGGTGGCCTCGGCTACGCGGTGATCGACCTGCCGTAGCTCGCGTTCCAGGAACGCCCGCATGGACCTGTGGTGGCAGACCAGAACCAGGCGGACCCCCGTACGCCGA
>NZ_KQ948054.1:5973-7692 GCF_001513965.1 Streptomyces cellostaticus
CGCAGGGTGAGGAGGTCTCTGAAGCGGTGCGGGGTGAGCAGGTGGGCGCGCAGCAAGGTCAGGTGGGTGATGGGGGTGGTCAAGATCCAGGCGGCCGTGATCGACCAGGCCGGGGCCGGGTCGAGGTGGCGGTAGCCGGCCACGGGGACCGGCTTGCCCAGGGCGGCGAGGATGTCGTAGGCGAGTGCGATCGCGGCGTCGGTGCCCGGGGTCGGATGCACGGTGAGGCGTCCGTGCTGCGGGGCGTGGGAGGCCAGGGCAGCCCGGGTGTGGACCACGTCGTCGTACGGGTCCAGGACCACCGTGACCGGCGGCGGGTTCGGGCAGTCCAGCACCTCAGGCCACCACCGGGCGCTGGCGCTGACGCAGCTTGCTGTAGGACCAGCGCAGCAAGTCCTCGTCCAGGATCCGCCCGGACTCCTTCATCCCGGCGGTCAGGTGATGGGTGATCTTCGCCCAGGCCCGGAAGTTCCCGTGCGCGGCCTCGTCATCGCACATCGCGATCAGGTCCGGATCCGCGTCCGCCCACACGGGATGAAAGGCCGGGATGACGGTGAGGACCTCCTCCAGCGGCATCGGCTCGATCTCCTGCCACGCGTACACGCGGGACTCCAGCATCGGCTCGCTCTGCAGCATCTCGAAACAGCCGTCACCGCCCGTGAACACGATCGTCAGGTCCGAGCCGATGTCATCCCACAAATAGCGCAGATACTCGAAGCACATCTTCGGCAGCCACTGCGCCTCGTCACAGACCAGGACGTGCGTCTCCTCCAGGGCGCCGCGCAGCATCCGGTCGAACTCAATCGGCTGCCCCGGCGGGCGGCCCTGCAAGCCCAGAGCATGGAACAACTCGTGGCGCAGGTCACGGGTCGAGGGGCGGGAGCGGAACTGGATGCGGCGTGTCAGCTTCGGCGCGAGCTCACGCAGCGAGGTGTTCACCGCCAACGACTTGCCCCGGCCCGCCTGCCCGTAGATACAGATCATCGCCCGCGCCTCGATCGCGGCACGGATGTTCTCCCGCACCATCAGCAGGGCACGCGTGGAGACCACCTGGGCGCCCGGCAGGCGCATGAAGTGGTCCTCCCGCTCACGGGGCAGCCGGCCCTGTCGCTCAGCAGTCACCATCGCTCAACGCTCCCCGCTGTCGTCACGTGCACCGCCCACTCCAGACGGCCCGTCTTCGGCTGCCTGCCCGGCATCCGCCTGCGGGCTGGCCGCACGACGAGGACGGACAACCGGACGAGCCCAGGAGGCTGGGGGCTCCCGGGGAGGGATCAGGTCCGGCAGCGCCCGCGCCGCCAAATCCACTGCCCTTGACCGGGCGATCTCCGCCTCGGCCTGACCAGAGGTGACAGAACGACGCGGACGGGGCACAGCAGCCGTCGTCGTAGCGGTGTAGCGGGCCTTGCGCAGCTTCTCCGCCGCTTTCAGATCCGCTTTCAGCGCGCGGGCCTTCTTCTCCCTGACCGAACTCAGCGCACGGCGCTGCTCCAGCGTCGCCGCCTGGGCCAGATAGGCGCTGCCCAGATGCCGGCCCCACTCCTCGGTGGAGAACACCTCGATCTGCCCGTCGTAGTGCGGCAGATACCGCAGCCGGACCCGCATGCCGACGTGCCCGGCCATCCACGGCGCGATGTAGGCGCGGCGCCGCCATGAGATCCCGCTCGTGGTGATCTTCCGGACCCGGCCGTCGTCCTCCAGCGCGAAGAACACCAGGCG
>NZ_KQ948054.1:8438-50547 GCF_001513965.1 Streptomyces cellostaticus
TGCGGGTCCTCGACCCGGAGCACGAGCACTGGCGGCGCGGCATCGAGGCCGCCGTCATCTACGCCCGCGAAGTGGGCGACCTCAAGGTGCCGTTCACGTACCGGGTGCCGACGGGTGAGGAGGCTCAGGCTGAGGGGTGGCCGGCCTCGCTCGCCAACTTCCCGCTGGGGCAGTGGATCGCCGACAACGGGAGGTTCTACGCCCGCGGGACGCTGGCCGAAGAGCGTGTCGAGCAGCTGGAGCGCCTCGGCATGGTGTGGTCGCACTACGACGTCGCGTGGGAGGAGGGCCTCGCCGCGGCGCGCGGGTGGGCTGAGGAAAACGGGCACCTGTTGGCGCCGCTGGACGCCACCTTCCGGGGTGCGAAGGTGGGGATCTTTCTGAAGAACGCGCGGGCCGCCGCACGGAAGGCCGCCGAGATCGAGCAACGGCGTGCCGAGGGCCTGCCGGCGGGATCGTCGGCGGGGGCGCTGTCGGAGGATCGGCGGGAGCAGCTGGAGGAGATCGACCCCTCGTGGTGCCCGGCCTGGCCGGTGGAGTGGCAGCGTGCCTTCCATCTCGTCCGGTTGCACCTGGAGGCTGGCGGCGAGCTGCCGATGGAGTCGGGCGAGGTCGTGCACCAGGGCGAGGACCTTGGCCGGTGGGTGAAGTTGGTGCGGTTCGGCTGGGACAAGCTGACGACCGTGCAGCAGTGGATGTGTGAGCACATCCTCGGGATCGAGCCCGCGGCCGAAGACGAGAAGCCCCGGCCGCGCCGTAC
Source organism: Streptomyces cellostaticus (assembly GCF_001513965.1). Lineage (GTDB taxonomy): Bacteria > Actinomycetota > Actinomycetes > Streptomycetales > Streptomycetaceae > Streptomyces > Streptomyces cellostaticus. The sequence goes on from NZ_KQ948054.1 coordinate 9,199, forward strand.
GCAGGCCGACAAGTGGGCGATGAACTACGCGGCCGCCCGGCAGTTCTTCGAGCGCGAGGGGCATCTGCGGGTGCCGAGGAAGCACGTCGAACGAGTCGTCGGCGAGGACCAGGAGGAGCGAGAGCTCCGGCTCGGGTCGTGGATCGGGAACCAGCGGAGCAGGGCCGCGACGCTGTCCCCGGAGCGGGTGGAGCAGCTGTCCGCGATCGGGATGCGGTGGGCGTAGGCGGCGACAGTTCGGGGCGCGGCATCTGCCTGAGGCAGATGCCGCGTTCTGCTGTTGTGCAGGTGGCTCCCATACTAGAGTTCTGGCATGGCAAAGACGCCGCGCATGACGCTCCAGACTCAACTGGTGCTGCGGACCCTGCTGGAGAGCCCTCTCGAGGCCCGTTACGGTCTGGAGCTGTCCCAAGCAGCAGGCCTTCCCACCGGCACCATCCATCCCATCCTCGCCCGCCTGGAGAACGCAGGCTGGCTTGAGTCCTTCTGGGAAGACCAGGGCGAGATCGAGAAGACCGATCCGCCCCGGCCCCGCCGCCGCTACTACCGCTTCACCCCAAGTGGTGCCGAGTCCGCCCGCGTCGCTCTCGCTGCCGCCTACCAGGGGGGCGCTACCTCTGCACGCCTCCGCCCTGCTGATGGCCTGGGGAGTTGAGGCGGAGATGCACGGCGCCAGCAACGAGGCCAGCGGAGCAGTCCTCCCCTGGTTAGTGATCCGCCAGGACGACAACGGCCACCGGTACCGGGTCGGCCGGTACGCCACCCGGGACGAAGCCCAGAAGGTCAGCGACAGCCTCGACACCCGCGGCCATCGGCAGCTCTACTGGGTGGAGGGCCTGTCGGGTCGAGGTAACACAGGTGCCAGCGCCGATAGTCCTGACTCTGGGCGGGACATCGTGCGGGGCCACGCCTCGGGCATCCGCCGGTCGCTCGGGCAGATACCGCCCTTGGCTGAGGAATCTACCGAAAGTGCCAGAGAAGAGCCCACTCACGGCGCAGAGGAGCACACGCGCCGGCGCCTGCAGCGGGCACGGCTTCTTTTCGAAGCCCTCGCTCACATCCTGCCTACGGACGCCCGCGACCGCTGGTGCGAAGAGTGGATGGCCGAGTGGGCCGACCTTGGTGAACGGCCTCTGCGCACGCGGGTGGCCTGGCTACTGCGGGTCACCCTGCGCAGCGGACCGTCCTGCGCCTGGACCCTTCGCTTCGCGACGCGCCCGCAGCGTGTCCAATGAGGTCCCAGGCAGCAGGAGCCGCCGCAGAAACCCCGTCACTTCCCCGCCAGCGAAACACGGCTAATCACCTGCTGTTGGCGGACCACACAAGCACGCGCCTAGAAAGGCGGTTCGTCGGAGTAGCCGCCATTGGCTGGAGCTGTCGGGGCCGGTTTGGGCGTCGTGGCCCATGGATCATCTTGTGGGGGTTGCGTACGAGTACCGCCCCAACCCGAGTTGGATCGCGCGGGTGGGACGGGGGCCGGGGCGTTCTCCGGTTCGACGCCGTCGATGTCGTCGTTCAACAACTGGCGCAGGCGCTCCCTGCAGGTGGTCGGATCGTCGTCGTTCCAGTTGTCCGATTCCGGCCAGCGTCTGCGGTCAGGGTCCTGCCCACCGATCTCGCACAGGGCGCGCAGGACCGCGTCGACTCTCTCCCACGTGCTGATCGTCTGCCCCTTGAGGAGCCGGCGGATGGTTTCCCGGCTTACAGGAAGCGGATCCTGCATAGAGCTGGTCGTCGCCGCGATGCGGGCGGGTGTTGGACGCCCTGCTTCCTTGAAGTGGATGAACAGCTCGGCTACAAAGTCACGTCTGGTCCCATCAGGCAGGTCGGCTTTGCTGGGCATCCGCAGCATCTGAGGCATCCGCCAACTCTGGCACGCTTCAACTCAGTTCGACACGTGATTCCTCATGAATGCTCGGCATGACACCCCAGGTGAGCCCGGGATTGCGCATGTTGATGTCACAAAGACCTGCAAGGACCTGAGTAGAACCCGCATTGGCGTCTCGTTGACACAGATGGACTTCTTTCGACAATCCACTGTTTCCGCTGGTCAGAGCGGGTTTCGAGGTGCTTTCGTTGGTTCTCGTTCACCCCGCGAGACGTCGAAAATCTCAATGGGTGGACAACGGCACGGCTGTCGCCGGAAACGGCGACGGCCCCCTGGTGGGCAGGGAGCCGTCTGCAGAAGACCGAACATCCCCGACGAAGGAGAAGCTCATGTCCAAGCCCGAGCGTACGGGCAACAGCCCGGACCCGGAACCCCTCCCAAGGCCCGATGGCGGGTCATCGAGGACCCGGTGGGCCAAGTACGCCCGGCGGCTCCGCAACGAGGCCGGCCTGCATCTGATCCGAGGGGCCGCAACCGCGGTCGGCGGCGCCGTCGTCGCGTACGGCAGCCTCTGGATCCAGTCGCGCTGACAGCCGACAGAGGGACCAGAGCGTGGCCGACGGCAGCCTCTGCGGTCGTCGGTCCGCTACGGGCGATCCTCGAGCCGGGCGAGCAGGCCGGCGGCGGTGGCGACAGCCGCGATGGCGTCGGTGCGGGTCCAGGTGAAGTTCTCGGTGGTGCCCGCGTCGTCGTGCGGTGCGCCGCTGAACAGGGCATAGGCGCTCTGGATGAGTATCGCCCAGCGCTCCTCCTGGTCCCGCTCCCCGGCCTTCTTCTGCACCGCCTGGTCGTGGAGCTTCTTGGTGTTGCAGGCCTCACGTACGGGATCGAGGGCCGCACGGGCGAGGGCGACGGCGTGCTCGTAGCGCTGATCGCGGATTGCGGTCTTTGCCTCGCGGATGCGGCGTGCGGCGGTGGCTCGGGCCTCCACGGTGGTGACCGGGATGAGGACGTCGACGAACGCGCCGGCATCGAGCTGGGTGAGGGCGTTACTCCACGTCGCATGCGGGACGCGGATGATCTCCTGATCGTCAGCGACGGGCCAGTGCTTCGTCTCTGTCAGGGCGGTCAAGGAAAGTTCGGCGCGCAGGGCCAGGTCGTTGCCTGCCCGCGTCCTTTCCAGTCCGCGCAGTTGCTGGTCGGTCACGCTCGTCTCGAGCGTGAGGTTTGCGGCGAAGGACTTCAGCCCGACCGGCCGCGGCGTGTGGAGGACGCCGATCCAGCTCGCGGGGCCTGGCGTCTCGTGCGCCCAGAGGGTGCCGGAGACAAGGAACGGCGCGTCCACGGTGTAGTTGCCGCGGGCGGTCACCTCGAAGGTCAGAGCGAGCCGGTGTGTGTCCCAGCCCGGGATGAAGTTGACGTTGTGCTGTGCCCGGATGTTGACGCTGTAGTCGTTCGAGCCGAATGAGAAGTTGGCCATCGTTCCTCGCCTGATCGAACCCTTGCCTGATGGTTGCAGGCCAACCGTCGTCATGGCAGTGGTTTTCGCGGGGCTCACGGCGGTGCTTTTCTCGGCCGGCTTCGCAGATCGGCTGGCCGCCTGTCACCTGACCTGCTCGAGTGTGGTTAGAGGGCGTCTGAAAAGCCTGTCGGCGGGCCTATCTTGCGAGGCGACGTACCAGGAGCATGGCCATAGCGAGGTAGATGGCATTCTCCGAACAGACGAGCAGGTACTCGTAGTCCTTCGACAGGCGGCGGCAGCGTCCCAGCCAAGCGAACGTTCGCTCCACCACCCAACGGCGCGGGACCACCGCGAACTGGGGCACTGCTGGCGGCGGTGCCCCCACCCGGGCCCAGGTCGAGCGGAAACCACCGTCGCGGCGCCGCACGACCTCCACGGTGATACCTGTGGCCTCCAGGGCCCAGGCGTGGAAGTCGGCGCCGCGGTAGCCCTGGTCCGCCCACACGTGCCGCAGGCGCGGGAAGGTGTCGGCAGCCCGGGCGAACAGCACCACGGCGCCATCGCGGTCACCCACACTGGCCGGGCTCACGCAGGTGACCAGGACGGTGCCGCGGGTGTCGACGAGCAGGTGGCGCTTGACGCCGCTGATCTTCTTGCCACCGTCGTAGCCGTGCAGGCCACCGCGCTCACTGGCCCGGACACTCTGACTGTCCACGATGGCGGCACTGGGAGTGGGATCCCGGCCCAGCTGCACCCGCTCGCGTTCGCGTAGCGCCGTCAGCATCCGCTCCCACACGCCGTCCTTCTGCCAGCGCCGCCAGTAGTGGTAAACCGTCTGCCACGGCGGTAAGTCATGCGGCAAGAGTCTCCAGGCACAACCGGCTCGCAGCCAGTACGCCAGCGCGTTGAGGATCTCTCGCCGAGCGTGCTTCGCCGGCCGTCCACCAGGCTTGACCGCCGGAACCAGCGGACAGAGGATCTCCCACTCCGGATCAGACAGATCCGTCGAGTAACGGGTACGCAGCCCGCACACCCCAGCCCCCGAAAGTGCGTCACCGCCCCGCTACCAGGCGACTTGCCCGCCGACAGGCTTTTCAGACGCCCTCTAGTAGAAGTCGGCAGTTGGTGACGGCCTCGTAGCTGCTGCCCAGGGGTTGATAGCGGTAGGAATGGTGGTGGGCTGACCACAGGCCCTTCCATGCGGCGTACGGCCGCATCGCGTCCATCCACGTGCACCGCCTCAGCCAGTCCCGGGCTCGCGCTGTACTGCGGAAGTACCGGTGTAGCTCGCGCTCTAGGACGGCGCGGTCGAAGGCCGCGTTGTAGGTGAGGCAGCGGCGGCGGTTCAGGAGCTGAGCAAGGCGCGGAACGAACACGGCGAAGGGCGGTGCGGTCGCAGCTTGCTGCGGCGTAATGCCGTGCAGCGCTGTTGCTGCGGGGGCGATGTCGGCGAGCGGGTTGAGGTGTTCGTTGAAGAGCACGTTGCCGTGGCGGTCTGTCAGGCCGATCTGAACGGCCCATGGATCGGTGAGCGTGGTGGTCTGCACGTCGAGTACGACCATGCGGGGATCAGTGAGGATGCCGCGGGCCCACTGTCGGACGCGTTCGTGGTGTGCCCGCCATGAGGCGGGCCGGCGCATCGCGCGGATGGCGTCGTCGAGGCGGAAGTGTTGCTCTCGGAGAGACTGCACGTGCCAGTGGCGGCCCGTGTCGAACTGGGCGTGGACGGTGTCGAGGTAGCGGGTGTCCTCGTAGACCGCCCAGGTCGGCCGTTCGGTGTCGCCGGGCCGTACGAAGTGGACGGCTCTGGTGTCGACGGTGCGTGTGAAGAGATGGCCCAGTTGGGGTGGGAGGTCAGGCGACGGCATGGTCAGGGGCCTCGGAGGTGAAGGGGGTGAGGGGGAGGCCGTGCGCCATCCAGTTGTGGAAGGCTTCCGCGGTATAGAGGACACCGCTGCCCGAAAGGCGGCCGGGCTGTTTCGGATGGCATCGGTTGATCCGCAAGACCAAGTGCAGGCCGTCGGCCTGCTCGGATTCTCCGAGGTCGAGGTGGACCGGTCGGCGGCAGGCGTCGAGGGTCTCGCGGGGCCTGCTCCAGGCGAAGTTGACGTGCGGTCGTCCGGGGACCAAGCCGAGGCGGAGGCGGCCACTGCGGTGGGCGTCGCAGGCGTAGAAGAGCCAGACCATCGTGCCGTAGACCCGCTCACGGAATTCGATGTTGAGGCGAGACAGGGGCCCGTACCGCAACTCCACGATGTGGCCGCACGGAGTCAGGACGTCGCCTTCCAGCTCACCCCGCGGCACGAACTGCTGGTTGCTGCTCAGTCTCCTGCGCCAGCCCTGGTTCCAGGGCCCCTCACCGCGTACGCGGGAGGGGCCGAGGTCTGCCCCGCACTTGGGACATCTGGTGAGCGTAGGCACTAGACCGCCTTGAGCTGGGTGTCCAGCCAGGTCACCGTGTCCTTGGTGAGACCGAGGTCCTCCGGCGCCCGGCCGGCGGCGCGCAGCACGCCGGCGATGCTCGTCTCGGTGCGGTGTGTGTTGATCAGATCCTCCAGAACGGGGTCAGCTGCCTCAGCCCGGTCGAGGAAGTCCAGCTCGTCGTGTTGGACGCGGATCTGTCGGGCCACATCTGACTGGATGTCGTACAGGCGCCGATGCTCGGTCTGAGCCTTCTTGCGGCGCGCAGGGATGCTGGCCCTGAAATCGGACCAGTGGACGATGAAGAGAGTCCCCTGGTGGCCGATGCCGGTGTTCTGGTCGTCCTGTGCGATGCGGCCGCCACCGCAGCCTCCAGTCACCGTCACGCTGGGCCCCGTCTTTCCTGCAGTCCCAGCCCCAGGTTCGGGGTCACTGGTCCCCTTCGTGTCCTGAACGTCTGTGCCGGGTACCTTCTGTCCCGGCGTGCCGTCCGGGGTACCGGTCGTGCCCGCGCTGCCGTCGCTGGTGTCCGGGCCCGTCTCGATGACCGCGGAACGGGCCTGGTCGTACTTCAGGTACTGCTGCTCAAGGTACTTGGCAGCGGGGGCATTGGCGACGATCATCTGTTCGGCCACGCGGAACGCATGGGTGACGCCGTTACGAAGGTTCATGGAGATGAGCTCGCACATGATCTTGCGGAACTCGTATGAGCTGTCACCGGCCTTCGCGTTGGCCTCGTCGCAGATGCCGGCCAGCCAGTGAGCGGTGTCGGGTGGGTAGCGGTCGAAGAAGAACGGCGCGTTGTCGTCGGGGGCGTCGTTGTTCATGCGGTCGTGCTCTCTACGAGGCGCAGGCCGCCGGGCTTGCGCGCGTTGGTGATGGTGGCAGCCCACTGGGCTACGTCGTCGGCGAGATAGGTGACGAGCTTGAGTAGGTCGTCGTCGGCGTTGGCGGCGACCTTGTCGGCCGGGTACCAGTCGGAGACGAAGGCCGTGAAGCGGCCGACGGCCCGGGCGAAGTCCTGCCGCCACTCGGCCAGCAGCAGTTCGTCGCTGGGCCGGTTACCTCCGAGAACTTGGACGAGTTCGCGGAAGACGATCTCCCCCGGCTCGGCGTCCGATGCCTCAGCACCTGGGTCGTGCAGGGCGGCTTCCTGCGCGGCCGCCTGGATCAGGGCCGGGTCCTCACGGAGCACAGCGCGGGCAAGGGCGGGTCGCTGCACGAGGTAGGAGGCGGCGACGGTGCGGGTGGCGTCCTCATCAGCCTTCACCGCGCCGAGGATCGCCTCGCGGACTTCGGGCTGGTGGGCTTCGAACTGGTGGACTGCAGTGACGACCGCCCTGCGTTCGGACTGTGCACCGGGACGGCGGCTGGGCGGGATCACCTTGCGGACGGCCTTGAGATAGTCGGTCTCGGTGACTTCGAGGATGTCGTGCTGCTCGGCGAGTGTCATCAGGCCGAGCAGGACGCCGACCTTCTCCTCGAACTGCTCCTCGTCGAAGTCACCCGGGCCGCTACTGAGGGCGACCTGATACATGGTGGTGAACGAGACGTACACCGGGGAGTCCAGGACGGGCTGGCGCTGCTGCGGCTTCCATCGGTAGGCCAGCAGACGGCACTTGCGCAGCGTGTGGGGCGACAGCTTGAGTCGTGCGGTGAGCACATCGAGCTGCGCCTCCGTGGCGTAGCGGGAGCCGGGCTTCGCCGGCGGCCCGAACTTGGCCAGGAGCCAGTCCCCGACCGCGAAGCGCGTGGCTCGGAACTCCCGGCCCGTGGTCGACCCACGGGTGACGATTCGTTCGAGGCCCTGAACGCCACGCTGGCCCCCTGCTGGTCGGCGAGGAGGCCAGTGTGGCGCGGGGCACTGACATCGCATCAGGCCGCGGCGGGCTCCGGCTCGGGGTCCGCTTCCTGCGGGACAGGGTGGGCGAGCTGGAGGCGGCTGCCCATGTTCAGCCGCACCTCGCCGTAGGGCTGGATGTGCATCCAGAACAGCGGGGTCAGGGCCCGCTTGTCCTCGTCGGTAAGGACGTCGGCCCATTCGGGGTCGGCGAGCATGTCCTGGATCATCAGGGTGTTCACGAAGACGAGCGCCGTTTGCAGGAGATGGAGCGCGAGAACGGACAGTTCTTGCTGGTCACGGCGGTTGGAGGAGAGTTCGCCGCTCTTACCGAAGAAGATGATGTCGTTGGCGCCGTTCCAGCCCTCGACGACGTTGAGGCCCTCCTGGATCTCGCGCTGGAGGTCGCGGTCGCGCAGGTAGCGGGCGACGAAGATGGTCTTCTGGGCTTTGCCGACTTCCAGCATGGCCTGGTACACGGGGTGGGAGGCGGTGCGGGTGAAGCGCCGCAGGATGGCCTCGGTGGAGGCGGTGCCGACCCGGATCGCGGTGGCGTACTTGATGAGCTGGTCGTAGTTGTTCTCGATGACGTCCCAGCGGATCGGGCGGGTCATCGCGTCGGCAAGGTTGTCGTAGGTGTCCTCGTCCTCGCGGCCGGGCCGGTAGAGCTTGACCTTGTTGATCTGCTTGATGCGGGGCAGCAGGTCGTAGCCCAGGAGCCTCGTCAGCCCGAAGCCGATTTCCGACTGGCCGTGCGAGTCGACGTAGTTGCCCTCGGCCTTCATGGCGGTGGCGTGCCGCATCATCCCCTCGATCGCGGCGGCGACCTCGGAGGCGGTGCAGTTGAGAAGCTGGCTGTGAATGGCCATCGACCCTTTCTCGATGTGCCAGTACACGAGGACTCCGCGGCCCCCGTAGCGGGAGTGCCACTCGGTGAAGATGTTGCGGTCCCAGGCTTTGAAGTGCGTGGAGTCGGAGGCGACGGTGGTGGTGCCCTGGCCCCAGACGGTTTCCTGGCGGGCGGCGAAGGTGGCATTGGCGATCTCGACGCCGGCGGCCTTGAGGCCGACGGCGGTCAGGTAGCGGCGGGCGGTGTAGCGCAGTTCCTCCTCGCTGTGCCCGTGCTCGCCGGCCGCGACCGAGCTGATCCCCGAGTTCGTGCCGTACGCGTACGCGATCAGGAGCAGGCGTTCGAGGAGTTTCACCTCGTCGATGGCTTCGCGGGTGCCGACCGGGGCCAGGGCCTTGAGCATCCCGGTGCGCAGGGCGGCTTCTTTCAGGATGTCGATGAGGGCGATGGTGCCCCACTTCTTGCGGATCGCCTTCTTGAGGCGGCGCAGGTTCTTCGGCTCTTTCTGCGGCTCGGGCTCGGTGAGCTTGATCGCACCGTTGCGGTGCTTGCCGCTGATCGTCACCCACGGCAGCTTCGGCAGTTTCGTGTCCAGGGCGCCGAGTGCCTCGCGCATCTCGCGCTGGAGCTGGGCGGTGAACACCTTCGCCTCGCGCGGCTTGTTCAACTTCTCGTAGTACTCCGCGCGGCGGGTCTCGAAGTCGTCGGGGGAGATCGTCGTCGGGGTTGCGCCACTTGTCGGCGCCGACTACCCAGATCTCCTTGCAGCGCAGCCGGTCACGCAGGGTCTGGAAGACGCACGCCTCGTACACGGTGCGCATGACGCGCTGGGTCCCCTTGTCGGAGGTGTGGAGGGCGAACTCCATCCAGTCCTTGCGGACCACGCCTTGCAGCGGGACGGTCTCGCCGAGCGGCAGGTAGGTGGTGGAGGAGTCCTTGCCGCTCGATGAGGGCCAGGGCCTCGATGACGGGCTTGTGCCGGTCGTTGGAGGAGCGGAAGTCGAGTACCTCCAGCAGTTTCATCAGCCCGGCGCGGTAGTGGTTGCTGTAGGAGGACTTGAACACCTCCCGCTTGGAGCGGGCGAAGGCGGCGTTGGTCGCCTTCATCTCGGCGACCAGGTCCTTGAGCGTCTTCTCCCCGCCGGCCGCCGGATAGACCACCTCGCGCACCGATCCCTCGGGGGCGCCGAGCGAGGCCGCAGCGATCCGCCCGAGCAGCCCCGCCTTGCCCCTCACCTTGGTGAACTCGGCGACGAACGCCTCGGTCACCTTCTTCTCCGCCCGCGCGTTGATGCGGTGCACGGTGGAGTTCAGCAGCTCCACCAGGGTGTCGGTGATCTCCCGCTGCCGCTGGAACAGCAGGGCGGCGAGCAGAACGTGCCGCACCTCGGGGGCGAAGCGGCGCAGGTGGCTGGGCGAGGAGGCCGATGCTCTGGCCCGCCAGGCGTTGATGACCTGTACGCCGATCCCGGTGAACACCTTCTCCGGGATGCCGACGGCACGGACCTGCTTGAGCTTGGATATCTCGTCCAGCAGCGAGTTGAGGCTGACGTTGCCCGGATGGGCCTTGATGTCCGCGAGCACCGATTCCACGTCGTCTTCGTCGTCCTGCGCGGTCGCGTCATCCTGGGCGGGGCCGTCGCCTGTCAGGTCGGTGAAGACCAGCGCGTCCAGGCGGCGGGTGCAGCCTTCCGCCCGCGCCAGGCGCGCGGCGGCCTCGGCGACGGCGCGTTCGTCGGCCTGGTGCAGTGCGGAGCGGATGATCGTGTCGACCTGGACCGCGGTCGGCGGCTCGATTAGGTCCGCGCGCATCTGCCGCAGCAGCTCGGCCCGCACCTGTTCCTCGCGGCGTTCGTCGTGCCAGATCACGTCCACCAGGTGCGAGACGAGCTTGACCAGGTCGGTCTTGGTGCACTCGTGCCAGCCGGTCAGATCCCGCAGCTCGCTGCGGTGCCGCTTGGCCGCGCGGGAGGTGAAGTCGTAGAAGGCCAGCTCGGACGCGGCGACGCCGGCCTGCTTGGCGACGTGCTCGACCGCGTCGGGCGGCAGCTCCAGGCGCATCCGGGGGAAACCGGCCGCGCCAGGTCAAGAACTTGAGCTGAACGGCGAAGCCCAGCCTCGTGGCGCCGGTCTTGTTCCGTAACCAGGCCGCCTCGTCGCCGGACAGGGTGAAGTGGTCCACCACCCCGTCCAGACCCAGATCCCGCCCCACTGCTCAGCCCCTTCCGCACGCCCCTGCGATCACCCGTCGGGCCGGACGGTAGAGCCGCCGTCGTACGGCGGGCGCGGAAATCCGAGAACCAGCCCGGTGCGGTGGTCGGACCTGATAGCACGCCGCCGTGCTGCGGACCATCCGCTACCTGGATGCCGCGCGGTCTCCGCGCTGAGGGCGATGCCCGCCTCCCAGCACGAGCACGACGTGCTGGACGAGGACGTGGCCCGGCTCTCCCCGCTGGAGCACGCGAACCTGCCGATATCCCGCTCTAACTTCGCCGACTCTCGGAGGCGAGAAGTAACTCACTCTCCGCGGATCGCACCCACACCCTCCATAACCTGCCCGATACCCAAAGTCGCCGACGAGAGTGCTCCCCATGACCGCGTCTCCGGTGAGACCTCGAAGGGGATCAGCCCGGCACCCAGCCCAATGTCAGCAATCGAGATGGCACTGCCAGCGACAACCTTGCCAAGTCCCGTCCACCATTTACGCTTCCGTTTCTGGAGCGGCGGTTCTTCCTCGTCAGATCGAGCCGCTGCACGGTGTTCCTGGCGGGCCTGGTCGAGACGTTCCTGCAGATCTCGGAGTTGTTGACTGACAGAGACCTCGTTGAGGTAAGCAGGCCGCTTTTGGCTAAAGATCTTGAGAGCGCAGATCAAGGCTGGCAAGTGTGCACCAACCCGTGGAAAACCGAGCGTAGAGAGCATGTCCGCCTCGATACTTGGCAGGTGGTCGGCGCGGAGGCCCGAAGCAAGGTCAGTGAAGTATTCGTCCATGACCTCCATCAGCCCAGCGTCCTCAGCCAAGCGGTTCTGGAAGCGGACACCATGGCTGGCGTGCTCGATGATTTCCGTCAGCGCATCGAGCGTGAACGTCTCGTAGATGTCCTCGTCCCGCGGCATGGCGTCGTGGATATAGTTCAACGCCTGGTGAGCCTCACGCAACTGGTCGAGCGTCCAGCCAATCTCATCCTCGAAGTGATGCCGGAGTCTGCGCCGAGTTATCGGAAGGCGTCGTTCAAGGTATTCCTCGGCGAGGTACCGGAGGAAGGCATCAAACTCGTCGTTCGTCACCCAGCATCCCTTCTCGGCTCGCCGCCTCCAGTTCGCCGGGGAGGTTGTCGGCTGAGAGTCATCGCCAACGGATCGTCCTTCAGAAGCACCTCATGGTGCACACGAACCGACTTCGGAGCCCGGCAGGGACACACCGTGAGACCACGTTTATCTCGGACTCGGATCGCCTGTAGGCCATGTGGGAAATCGAGGCATTCCGCTACTTGCCTCATGACTATCCGAGGGTCGTGAGGCAAGTCGGCCACGACCGTTTGGGCTGGCCGGGGCTGGCCTCCGCTATACGCCGCCAGCCTGATGGCCTGGCAGGTCATCCCCGTGATCTGAACGGCCTGGTCTACGGTGGCACCATGACGATGCTGACCTGCATTGTGGACAGCGTCGGGCTCGTCCTCACGGCAGGCCTGCCCCCTCAGCCTCCCGGCCAGGGAACGCCATCGACCAGCCCCTGGTGGGCACCCCTGGTCGGCGGTCTTGGAGGCGCGCTGATTGGTGGTGCGATCGCGGCGCTGGCGGCCTGGTTCTCTGCCAGACAACTTCGCCAGAGCGCCCAGGAAGAATTGGGACATGAGCGCGTTCGGCTGCTGAATGAGCGATTCGCGACGGCCGCCGGGTTGCTCGGGCACGAGGAGCCCGCCTGTCAACTGGCTGGCATCCACGCAATGGCCGGACTGGCCGACGACTGGATTGAACGCCGACAGACCTGTATCGACGTGCTGAGCGCTTTCCTTCGCATGCCCTACACGACTGAAGCAACCACTTCACCGCCGACGGCGGAGCACTTGACGTGGCAGGCCAACCGCGAGGTCCGCCACACGGTGATCCGCGCCATCCGTGATCATCTGCAGGATGGGCTTAGCGGGTCCGGAACCTCGTGGGAGGGCTACGACTTCGACTTCACTGGTGCGGTCTTCGACGGCGGCAGCTTCTCCGGTGCCCGCTTCTCTGGCGGCACGGTGAGTTTCTCAGGTGCCACGTTCTCCGGCGGCACAGTGGACCTCTCCGCCACGTTCTCTGGTAGTGAGGTGGACTTCACCGGGGCCCGGTTCACCGGCGGCGAGGTGGACTTTCGGGACGCCACCTTCTCCGGCGGCAAAGTGGACTTCCGGAACGCCGAGTTCAGCGACGGCGAGGTGGATTTCGGCGCCACGTTCTCCGGCGGCACAGTGAACTTCTCCGCCACGTTCTCTGGTAGTGAGGTAGACTTCACCGGGGCCCGGTTCGCTGGCAGCACGGTTTACTTCTCGGGTGCCACGTTTTCCGGCGGCAAGGTGGACTTCTCCGCCACGTTCTCCGGCGGCGCGGTGGAGTTCTCGGAGGCTCGGTTCACTGGCAGCAGGGTGGACTTTTGCCTTGCACAGTTCAGTGGCGGCACGGTCGATCTACGACGACCCCGGGCATGGTGGCCGAGGCCTCCGGAGTTTGATGATGTTGTAGGTGAGTCCCCGCCGGTAGGCCTGCGCCTGCCGCACAGGGGGGGAGCGTAACGAGCCGGATGAACCGGTATGACTGCGCGACAGCCTCACGGTTCGCGTTCGCAGAAATGAGTAGTTCTGAGAGATCAGGGACCCCCATCGGACCGCGCCCGATTTGCCCGCGATCTCCGTTCTCATAACTTCTCGCAAAACAGCTTTCGCACAATGCGCCTCACGGTAGGTTCTGCGACATGCCTCAGCTCGCCGAACCGGCAGTCGCTGTCGAACAGTTCGACTGCCCCACTTGTGAAGTGCCCGCCGGAAGCACCTGCCGCACGCGCGGTGGAAAGGTCGCCCCGAAGTACCACACCCCGCGCTTCATGCTGGTGCCCCAGCTCCGCGCCGAGCTGGAGGTGAAGACCCCCGCTGACCGTGGCCCCGGCCACGTGAGGGAGGTGGGCTCGGCCGTCGACGCCGTCGCGCCGGAGGCCACCACGAAGCCCACGAGGGTGGGTTACGCCCGTTGCAGTACCGCCCAGCAGGAGCTCCAGAGCCAGCTCGACGCCCTGGTGGAAGCCGGGTGTGACCCGGTCTTCTCGGAGAAGATCAGCACCCGCATCAAGGTGCGGCCGGAATTCGTCAAGGCGATGGACTTCGCCCGCACCATCAAGAAGGCCGTCCCTCACCAGCGGGTGATCTTCACGGTGCACGAGATGAAGCGGCTGGGACGCGGCGCCGCCGAGCTCCTGGCCATCGCCGAGGACCTGCGCCACCATGACATCCAGCTCGAACTCCTCACCGGCCCCCTCCAAGGGGTCTACGACCCGTCCGGGCACGGCGCCGCCCTGTTCGCGTTCTTCGCCGGCATGGCGGAATCCGAGCGCGAGTACATCCGGGAGAAGTCCCTTGAAGGCCAGGCGTCCGCCCGCGAGCGCGGCCGTCACGGCGGGCGGCCCAAGGTCATCGACGACGACATGGCCAACTATGCCCGCAGCCTGCGCGCCAACGGCGTGCCCGTACCGCAGATCGCCCAGAAGCTCGTCATCACCGCCGGCAAGAACAAGGGCCAGCGCCCCTCGGTCGCCACGGTCTACCGCATCCTTGCTGAGGACGAACAGCCAGTGAATGCCCCGGAGAATCAGACGGGATCACGGTCATGACCATTGAGGGCGTCGCGGCTGTCGCGACCGTCGCCATCACAGCGGTGGGCCTTCCGGCCGTCTACTGGCAGGCCCGCGCCGCAGGCCGGGCGGCCCGCAGCCCTGTTGCCGCAGCCGGAGTCACCGCCCGCGCCCAGCACGCTCAGGATCGCCGGACCGCTCAGCGTGCCGCCTTCCTCGAACTGCTCGCCGCCGTGAGGACCCTCCGCGACGCCGACGCCCGGGCCCGTGACGCTGCCCTGTTCTGCCACCTGGTCAGGAATCGCGACAACGAGAGCGGCGCCCGCCGTACTGAGGCCGAGGAGGAGCGTTCCCAGGCCATCGACGCGGTCGCGGAAGCGTACGACGCTCTGCACAAGGCGGCAGCCTTGGTCACGCTCGAAGGCCCTGACGAACTGCTCGGCTTCCTTGACTCCCTGACCAGGATCGGCCGATCGCTCATCTACGTCTGCCAGATCGTGCCGCCGGATGCCGTGAACGAACGAGTACTGGTGGCAGAGGGCGAAGCGGTGCCTCCGGCCCGGGTTCGGGAGATGTACGACGAGGCCGAGCGCGCGTTCGTCACCGCCGCTCGCCGATATCTCAACGGCGATCCACCCGGCCTTGCCTGACGATCGGCCAGGTGCGCAAACCGGCCCGATGGCCTTCGATCTGAAAGCTACTGGCGAGTTACTTGTCACCTGGTTCGGCGTTCGTTAACGGCACGACGGCCGTGGGTTCAGCGTGACTGAGGGACTTTCACCGGGAACCCACGGCGTTTTCAGCAGGCGGGCTCGAAATTGCCGTGGGTTCGGCGCCGCTGAATCGGCAGCATACTCATTCACCTGCGGCCGGCCGTATGAAAGGTCGTGCGTTACGTACGGAATTTCTGTGCTCGACTTCGGCAATCGGGTGCAATGACGCTGTGGTGACAGGAGCTTCTGGGAAGGGCAGATCGCAACGGCTCCGCCGCATTGCCGCACGACTGCGACGTCGAGACCGTGTCGCCCCTCGGCGGCGACGTGCGGAGGCCGACAGCGAGCCGACCCCACGCTGGACGCGTCGTCTCGAGGTGCTCGGCACCGTCGTGGGGGGCACAGTGACGGCGCTCGCCGCCATCGCTGCCCTGGTCGTCAGCGTGTGGATCAATCGTAACGAAACGGAGACGACCAAAGGAGGACAGATCACCGACCGCTATACGGCGGCCGTCGATAACCTCGGCAACCCCTCGGCAGACGTCCGACTGGGTGGTATCTACGCCCTTCAGCGCATCATGAAGGACTCCCCGCGCGATCAGACATCCGTCGTGGACGTCCTCTCCGCGTACATCCGCACTCACTCGCGGCTGGCCGGAAAGGGGAGTGCCGGTTATTCCGGCCGCCCCGAAGCCGACGTGCAGGCCGCCTTCGAGGTCCTGGCGCGGCGCAATCCAGAGCAAGACGGCAGTTCAGAGGTTGACCTGCGTGAAGCCCACCTGCCCCACATCGCCGTGCGCAGCGCCAGCCGCAAGGGAACCATCGAGGAGGATCTGACCGGAGTGGACCGGGCCCGCCTGCCGAACTCCAACTTGAGCGGCGCGGACCTCAGCCGTGCCAACCTCCCCGGCTCGGATTTTCATTGCGCCTATCTAGTCGGGGCGGTCCTCGACCGCGCGGCCCTGGCGGGCGCCGACCTGCGTTGGGACTGGCTGGACCAGGCCGATCTCGGCCATGCCCATTTGGAGCACGCCCGGTTGGGAGAGGCGAGCCTAGTGGATGCTTCGCTCGCGAAGGCCTCGTTGCTCGGCGCGGACATGCACGATGCGGACTTGCGCGGTGTAGACCTCAGTGGCGCCGTCCTTACGAATGCGGACCTGCGGGGGGCGGATCTGCGCACGGCCCTCCAGCGGGCCGTCAACGGTAAGCCCTCCGGTTGGACTTCCCGTAAGACCACCCAGGTGACGGCTGCTCAGCTGACCGCCGTGAGGCTGGATTCCCGGACGGCCCTACCACCGGAGATCGCCGACGATCCGCGCATCAAGGCCAGGATCGCCGACTCAGAGCCAGGGCCCGGTCTCAGCCAGGGCTGCGGCGGAAGCGGCTGAGTCAGACCGGAACATAGCAACGGGCGGGGATCCTGATAGGAGGTCATTTCGCCGAGGTGCGCTCGCAGCCGCCCACGGCCTGGTCCTGGAACAGCCAAACTTGCCCCGGCCTGCGAAGTCGGCGGAGTAGTTCCGCGGTTTGGGGCTGGTGACACGTTCGTTAATGGCACGTCGGCCGTGAGTTCAGCGTGACTGAGGGACTTTCACCGGGAACCCACGGGGTCTTCTGCTGGCGGGCTCGAAAGCGCGGTGGGTTCGTCGCCGCTGTATCGGCAGGATACTCATTCACTCTCGGCGGCCTGCTCGATCTGGTCGTCGAGCAGGTCCTGGGCGATGGTCGCGTAGCGGCTCGCGGTGGTGTGGGACAGGTTGAAGACCAGGGCGAGGTGCAGCGGGTCGGCGCCGACGGTCAGTGCCTCGTGCAGTACCCGGTCGCCGCGGATGCGTTCGAGGTAGACGCCCTGGTGCAGGAGGTGCCGCTTGAGGTATTCGGCGCTGACGGGCCCGGTCCCCAGGGCGGTCTTCGCGTTGATGAGGACGTGCCGGTTGGGGGTCTTCGGCCAGACGGTGCGGCGTTGGTTGAGCCAGGCCAGCAGGGTCTGGTGGGGTAGTTCGCCGAGTCGTTGTGTGTGTCCGGCGATGGAGATGCGGCGGTTGGGCAGGTCGAGGTTGTCCAGGGTGAGGTGTCGGATGGCCGTGGCGCGGGCGGCGTGGACGGCGGCCAGGGCGACGATCAGTCGTTGTGCCGGGGTGACGGCGATCTGTTCGACGGCGAGCACTTCGGCGTCGGTCATGGGCAGCAGGTTGCGCTCGATCTCTTCGGTCTTGAGCCGGGTGGTGGGATTGGCGAAGATCAGGCCGCGCTTCTTGGCGAAGCGGAACAACGAGCGCAGCGCGGCGATGGCGTTGCGCCGCTGCCATCCGCGCAACGGGGCCAGGACGGTGGTGACGTCGGCGACGGTTATCTCCCGTAGGTGCCCGCGGGTGGCCGCCCAGTTCTCCAGCAGGGGTCTGACGCACCCGAAGTAGACGTATAGGCAGGTGTGTGACCGGGGCCTGGCGCGACTGTCACCGTCGAGCAGGACCAGCAGCCAGGCACGGACGTCGCTGGCGAAGCCGACGGGCAGTTCGCTGGTGCGGTGGTCGACCCAGGAGCGGATCGCCAAGGCGCTGTCGTCGTCCAGAAGGTCCAGATCGGCGAGTACCTCGGCGACCCGGCAGCTGGAAGCGTGCCGCGGTATTCGAGTACGGACGTCGGTGACCCTCACGGGCTCGCCGGGCAGGCGGTCCTCCAGTACGGTCGTCAGGCCGTCCATCGCGCACCGGACGAGTGATAGTGACCAGCCGTTGGTCTCGCCGAGTTGCTGGGCGTGGGCCCGCGGCCGACCGGAGCGCGGGATTATTCGAGGTCAGGGCCGGATGCTGCCAGCGGGGCGGGGGCGGGACGCCGGACTTGCGCCGATAGTAGGAGGCCAGGCCCCGACGCTTGTTGTCGCAGTAAGCCCGGTCTCGCCGCGATCCCTCGGGCAGCGGCTGGCCGCAGTGCATGCAGTTCATCTGGGTGGCAGGGACCTTCCCGTGCGAGGACGCGGGGTGACGGCGCGGGGCTGGCCCACGGCGACGGTCTGCTCATCGGTCGCTGGCGTCGAATCCGGCACCCTCTCCGGCTCGGGCAGCAGGAGCTCTTCGACGCCGCAGCCGAGCACCACACAGATGACGTCCAACTCGTCGAGCTTGACGGTGTTCGGCTGGCCGGACCACAGGCCCGACATCTTCCCCGCGCTGATCACCACACCGCGTTTGGCGAGCATCCGCTGGAGTTCGCTGGCCTTCCAGATGCCGCGGTTGGCGGCTGCCAGACGAAGGTTCCACTTCATCGGGCCAGTCCTTTCCATCGGTCGGTGGCGCGCTGTTGTCCGGCGACCCAGGCGTCTTCGACGTGGGTGCCGTGGACGTGGATGTACCGGGCCGTGGTGCCTGTCCAGGTATGTCCGAGTAGCTCCTGGACGGCAAACAGGGTCATGCCGGCGAGGTAGAGCTGGGAAGCGCAGAAGTGCCGCAGCACGTGCGGGGTGAGTTTCCCGGCCCAGGTCGGGAGGTGCTGGGTGGCAGCGCCGGCCAGCGCCCTGCGGTAGACGTCGGCGGTCGCCCGAGCGCAGGAGCCGTCCTGGTTCTTGCGCTCGGAGGGGAACAGCGGGGCACCAGGTCGGGTGTGGTCGGCGTCGAAGTGTCCCCAGACGTCCTCGATGAACCACCGCAGGTTGCGGTCGGCGCCATTGATCAGTGGCACCAGCCGCGGCTTCGGTCCCCGTCGCCGGGAGCCCTTGCCATGGCGGACGTTGAGCTTGCCGAACCGGCCCAGCTCCCACCGGACGTCGTCCAGGTCGAGCATCCGCGCCTCGTTGATCCGCAGCCCCACATCGGCTGCCAGCCGGGCAACCGCGTAGTTGCGAGCGGCCGGGCCGAACTTGCGGCAGGAAATGAGTTCCTCGCGCCATCCGGCGAACAGCTCCTCGATCTCCGCCTCGCTGGGCGGGATGCGCAGCTGCGGTTCCACCGAGGCCCGCGGCCGGTTCATCTCGTCCAGCGGGCACTCGACCACACGGCCGGTGAGGTTGTGCAGTTCGACCTTGTGTCGCAGCTCAAGGAACTGAAAGAACACCGCCAGCGCCCCTGCCCGGCCGGTCCGGGTCGAGGGCTTGGCGTCGCGGAGCACTTTGCCGAAGTAGACGTCGGCGTCAGGCGGCTGCATCTCCCACAGCGGGCGGCCGAACCAGTCCCGAATCAGGTCCAGGTGGTTGGTGTCGTTGCGGATGGTGCTGTCGACCAGCCCGGCCGACGCTCGTGCGAGTACGAACCCCGCCAGTACATCGGTCTCGAACTGGGCGAGTTCCTCCTCGCTCGCCGGGGCCCGGTACTCGCGCAGGTCGCGTACGACGGCCAGAGCCAACCCACGCCTCCTCGACTTCACCCAGACTGAAGGAATCCCATCAGCAATGAGGCTTGCGTACTCGGGGCGAGGTTGGGTCAGAACCGGCTCCGGTCACCCGGACGAGGTAACAAGTCCTGGTACAGGCACTCTCAAGAACGCCGGTCGGTCGTGGACGAGGCCGGGAACTCGGCGACTATTGCTCACCCCGGTTCCAGCCGGTGGGAGGCGAGGATCTGGTTGAGGTCGTCCCAGGTCATGATTCCGGCGACATCGAGGGCGCCGGGTACGTGGCGGTGTTCGCGGTGCAGTGCCTGGGCGAGGAAGTCCTCGCCCAGGCACGCCGCGATGGACATGGGTGTCATCGCGTAGGGCTCCCGATCGTCAGTCGTTGCCGTCGCTCTTGCCGGTGCCGCCGCCGTCCGAGGGGATGGCGTTGCGGCCCCGGGCGGCGACGATCAGCCGACGGGAGCGGACCAGGCCGCCCGTCGACGGCACGGCGGGCGGGGGCGTGGCGGGACTCTGCATAAGGACCCTCCTCCTGATCGGGCGGCCGGGCCCTGGATAGCCGCGGCCGCGAACACCGCCAGTACAGCCGCGAACAACACGGGCGATAACCCCGTGATGGGGCCCCCACGGTGGGTATGGTCGTTGGGCTGACGCACTGTCATTCCACGAAAGTTCTGGGGGACTTGTGGATGACTTACCGCCGTCACCCGCCCAAGTGCCGCGACGCCTGCTGGCCGACCCGGCGTTCGTCCGGGCCCTGCGTGAGCGGGACTTCACCACGGTGTTCGCGATGGCCCACGACGTGGGGATCTCCTTCAACCGGATCGCCGAAGCGTGCGCGTTGAAAGCCGAGCGGGTCAGCCAGATCGCCCGGGGCACCACAGCTGTCACCGCCCTCACGACTGTCGAGAGAATCGCCGGCGGACTGCGCATTCCCGGTGCCCTACTGGGGCTTGCTGCGCAACCCTGGGAGGACACCGCCGTTCTCAGCACGGAGTCCGACCATGGAGAAGATCCGATGAAGCGCCGCAACCTGCTGCGTGGCGCGCTGGCCGCCGGCCTCACCGCTCCGGCCCTCGCCGCGCTCACTGCCGCCCGGACCGACGTCGACCAGACCCTCTCCCCCAACGTTCCCCAGGACCTGGCCGACCTCGAGGCCGCCGCCGAGAGCTACGGGTACGGCTACCACGGACAAGCGCCCACCCGCGTGCTGGCCGACCTGGTCACCGACTTCACGACCCTACGTCCGCTCCTCACCGTCCCGCAGCCCGCACCGGTCCGGGCGCGGCTGTGCCGGACTGCTGGGCAGATGGCCGGGATGACCACGATCGTCTTACACGACCTGGGCAGCCGGCGGGAGTCCCGCTCCTGGTTCGCCACCGCCGCCCGGGCCGCCGCCGAATCCGGCGACCCCCAGCTGCACGCGTGGGTCCTCGCCCGGGAGGCGATGGTGCCGCTCAACTACGGCGCTCCGAGGGCGGCAGCAGACCTCGCCGACCAAGCCCGGCAGGCGGCCGGCACCAGGCCGACCGCCGCCGCGGTGCTGGCGGCCGCCGTCGCCGCCCGCGCCTACGCCCTCAACCACCAGAGCGAGCAAGCCCGCGCCGTGCTCACCGCAGCCGACGCCCTCATGAATCGGCTCCCCGACTCCGAGCGGTCGGACACCTGGCTGACGTACTCCGAGCAGAAGCACAACGTGCACCTGAGCCACACGCTGACCACGCCCGGGGACCCCCGCCGCGCCCGGGAGAGTCAAGAGCGGGCGTTGGAGCTGTCCGCGCCGACCAGCACCATGACGCGCACCCTGCTGAACATCGACGCGGCGGCGTGCTCCCATCACGACGGCGACACCGAGCAGGCGTGCCGCCGTGCGGTCGACGCCCTGACGGCGCTGCCCGTCGACTATCGCACCGGCCTGGTCCGCCGCCGCGCCCTGGACTTGTTCGAGGCGATCCCCGCACAGCACCACCGCGAGCGCGCTGTACGGGAACTAAGCGACGTCGTAGCCGGCTGACCGCGACCGCTCCCACAGCGGGCGGGCACGCTCAGTCCCCTCGCAGTGGAAGCACGGGCCGCTCCCTGGTGTGCTGTGGGCACCGAGGGTACCGAGGGAGTCCCGCAGGAGCTGGGTGAGGCCTGCGATGTGGCCGGTGTGCAGCGGCAGTTCCTGCTGCTTGCCGACCATGACTTCCAGCGCGACGTCGGGTACGAGAGCGATGACGCCGATCCGACTGTCCCCGGCGAGGTCGCGCGTCACCGTATCGATCAGGTCGTGAAGGTGGCCCATCGTCTGTGTCCCGGAGAGTCCCACCCGCGCCGCGAGGACGAGGTCGTCCGGCTCCGTGATCGACAGCAGCGCCGACGGCCGCTCGAACGGCACGCTGTGGCCGACCGGCTCGGGGTGGGCTGCGTGGAGACGGGCCATCGCGTACCAGAGGTCTCCCGGGTAGCCATAGTTTGCCGGCGTCGCTTCCTTCTTCTGCTGCTCGCTGAGGCTCATGGCCGCCTTCCGGTTGATGACGTCGGAACACCTGAGTACGCCGTGGCCAGGGCGCAGTACGTGCCTTGGCCCTCGTCATCCCGCCGCCCGGCGCGACGACTTCGGGAGCCGTCCCGCCGGGCGGCCCCGTGACGGTGGCTGAGCGCGTAGCCCCGGCAGCCCCGAAGCGGCTGGTCTGTGGGACATTGCAGGCCAATTTCTGTGGGGGCGCGCACCCGCTGGCTGTGGAGTCGGTACAACGGGAGGTTCTGGCCGATCTACGGGAAGAGGGGCCGATGACCGACCACGAACAGCAGCGGCGGCGTAACGAGTATCTCCAGGAGTGCGCGCAGGTCCGTGGGGTGTGGGACCAGAGGATCGCCCATCGCCGCGGCATCCTGCCGGGTGCCACGCTCGATCCGGTGGTGAGCAACATCGGCTGGTGCGGGCAGGTTCAGCTCGTGCCCGGGGCCAACCACTACGGTGAGGTGGAGAAGGCCGCAGACGACATCGCCTACGCCTACGAACTGCCGCCCGGGTCCGTCGTCGTGGACCCCGGCAACCGTGGGACGGCGGACACGTCCTTTCTGTGGGCCTACCGCAGCCCCTCCCATGCCCGGCATCACAATCTGCGCCCGTGGGGCCTGCACGGCAACGACTACGCGGGCGAGTCGACGCCGCCGGGGCTGGTGACCCGGCTGGAGTGGGCTGAGCTGGAGGACTGGGCGTCGAAGTACGCCTTCGTCTGGAAGCAAATCCGGCGGCCCGACGGCCGCGTCGACATGGAGCAGTTCCTACGCCGTCTCACCAGGCTGGAGGCCGCCATTCTCGATGTCCTGCCCCGTACCCGGGCGGAGACCGTCCGACAGATCGTGGAGAAGGCCGGCCTGCCCTACGAGAGCCTGTCCGAGGACGTCGCCGAAGCGATAGGCCTGCAGCAAACCCGGCGTAGGGCGGGAGGCCAGGTCTGATGGCCACCGTGGACGTGTGGGTGGAGCTGTGGAGCGAGCCGCTCGGCACGCGGCTGGTGCGGGGCGACATCATCGAACAGGTGTGGTGGGACGTGAAGCAGCCCGCGTTCCTGACCTTGGCCCTGCGCAGCGGTCAGGAAGTCCGGCAGGACGCGCGGGCCGGGTTCCCGACCGGCGACCTTGAGGAAGACGAAGCCGCCGACCTCTGCACGACGCTAGTGGAGCACATCGCCCAAGCCGCCGCCGAGGACGGGCCCAGCATGGTGTGGATGGCCCGCCATGAGGACACCAAGGGCGTCTGCTGGAAGCACGGCCCGCTCATCGATCGCAGCGCCCGCTGACCATGCCAGACACGAGCCGGGCCGGTCCTTCGAAGAGAGGGCCGGCCCGGCGGTCATGAGAGCACCGGCTCAGCAGGTGGGGCGGCATGGAGCCGCTCCAAGGCCTGCTCCATGCCGAGCAGACCGGCATCGAGGCTGATCTGCTGGAGCCAGCTGTCGATGAGGGCGCGGCGCTCTGCGGGGTCGCGCTGGTCGACGCCGGGGTCGGCGAGCAGATTGGCTCCGCGCGAGGTCCCGGCGTCCCGCACGGGGGTCAGGCCGTTCCCGGCGAGCAGGTCCGGCACGTCGATGCCGCTGAGGAAGTCCAGCCCAAGGGGCTGGGGCACCAAGAGAGAGTCGACTCCGGCAAGAGCGGCGACCGCACCGACGACCTCCTCATCGACCAGGGAGGCAGCCAGGGCGTCGACCAGCTCGTGCAGGCGGGCAACGGACAGGGCCGGTCGGCTTCCCAGGGCATGGAGGAAGCCCGCCCTGACTTCCACGGACACCTGCAGATGCGAGACGGGAGTCCCGTAAGCGTCGGGCAGATCAATCTTGGCTACGGCCTCGAGGGGAAAGGCCGGGTTGGGGCCGCCCTGCCACAGCAGCCGGACCTTGCGGGCCCGGTTGAAGCCGGACCGGTGGAACGGGTTCATGCCGCCGTCGCCGAGCGACGCGCACCAGTGGAACAGTGCGTGGTGCAGAGGGGAGTTGTTCAGCGCGTCGGTGAAGGCCTGCACACCGCGTTCGGACAGCGGGCGCCAGGTGGCAGAGGCGTCAACCGGAACAAACATCCCGGTGCGCAGGAGGAAGTCGGCTGTCTCCTGCGCTTGGTCGTTTCGGGGAAGCTCCACCGGCGACAGCCGCAGCCCGGCGGCCGCGGTCTGAGGGGCCGGTTCGGTGATGAGCTGGGTGAGTCGCGACCGGTCTGCCACCGCGTTGCGTCCGTGCAGCCTGATCGGGGCGGCACCTTGGATCAGGAGTGGGCGGGGTGCCATCGCGGGGTCGACACGGACGACCAGGACCATCAGACCGTCGGTCTCCGGCAGGGGCACCGGGATGATCTCCGGCACCCACGGCGGCTCCAGCTTCTGGTGACAACCGCTGACGATCTGGACGATCGTGGGTTCCGGAACGCCGATGAGCCGATCGGGCACGTTCCGCTCGGTGACCCCGACCAGGATCAGGCCGCCGTAGCTGTTGGCCATCGCCGCGACCGAGTCGGGGATCTTGGAGGCGTAGCTTTCCTTGTACTCCAAGGTCAGGCTTTCGGGCTGGCCGACGGCCACCAGTTCGCGAACGCGCTCCAGAGTCACGTCCGCGGGGCGGCAGACGAACAGAGATGTCGTAGTCGTCATGCCGACCGCCGGCCCGCCGACGCAGTGTGGTTCGAAGGATTCACCTGGTCAAACTAACGAAGCGGGCGGGTGCTGTGCCTCGGAATTCCGCGACCCGCGGCACGGCACCCGCCACGGCTTCCTTGATCCGACTGGCGGTCGTGTTCTCATCGACCTCGTCCGGCAGGGCAAGGTCGATGCGGTTGGCGGCGATAGCGGCGAAGGCACCGGCGCCGCTCTGGTGAAGTTCGCATGCAAGCCAGCTGGCCTTCGCGGGCCCCGCCGCCGTGTGCGATCAAACGACGGCTGCCCAGCGGCGCATCGTGGCCACGATGCGCTCGTGCGGCGTCCTGAACGGCCGACGGGGGCTCGCCATATGGCGCGAGGCTGGCTGCGGTGAATGGAAGGCCACTGTAGCCGAGATCGGCCAGGACCTCTCGCTGCTGGAGGTACCACACACACGATCGTGACAGCCTTCCGCTTCGCCCTGACCAACTCGTCGAGCAAGAAGGCTGCCCTGCCGCCCACCGGCCTGATCATGGATAACAACGTGATCAGACCACCGGACACCGCGAGTTCAACCTGAGTAACACGAGACTGGTGTTGGATGGAATACAGCACCCCAGCATGGATAATAGGCACGTAGGTGCGGTGGTGGCCCAACTCGCCACCTGGTCGAATATTGGAAACCCTCATTTCGTCTTCGCAGACAATCCACCGGAATCGATCATCTAGCGGAGCCACTTCATGGTGTTGCGGTCGGCGCTGATTTCAAGGCTCCAGCGGCTCTCGGCACCATGGAATCGTTCGCCCCTCGAACAGGCTAGCTACGACGTATTCATCTCCTACTGCCGAACGCCGGACGCTGCCCTTGCGTCCGCGCTGCGCGAGGGCCTTCACGCCTTCGCGCGTCCCTGGTACCGGCTCCGAGCGCTCAGGGTCTTCCGAGACGAGACGAGCCTCTCGGCAAGCCCGGAGTTGTGGCCGTCCATTGAGCGGGTACTAAGGGAATCCAGATTCCTTATCCTTCTGGTGTCACCAGAAGCAAAAGAGTCTAAGTGGATTGACAAAGAGATCACCTGCTGGCTGGAGCGCGACCCCACAGGCCGCAAGCTGCTCCTCGTGCTCACTACTGGGAAAATGGAGTGGGACAACGAATCCCGCGACTTCAAGTGGGTGATCGAAGACTGCGACTCTGGCGATAGAAAACCCGCCGCGTTGCCAGCCGAACTGCACGGCGTCACCGTGCTTCCTCCTAAGCTTCACAGCGTCTTCAGCGACCAGCCCGGATATGTAGACCTTGGCCGGGTGCGAGGCCAGGACCAACTCGACATCCAGAACGCAGAATTCCGCGTCCGCATTGCCCAACTGGCAGCGCCAATCCATGGTCGGGAGGTCGATGAGCTGGAAGGTGAGGACGTACGGCAGCACCGGCGGAGAAACCGGGTGATCCGTGCCGCGGTCGCCATCCTCGCCACCTTGGCGCTCGCCGCAAGTGGAGCGGCAGTCGTCGCGTTCAAGCAGCGGCAAATGGCTCTGGATCGGCTCGCCATCGCCAATTCGCGGCAGTTAGCGGCGACCGCCGAGTTGAGGAGCCAGAGCGACCTGCAGACAGCGATGCTGCTCAGCGCAGCTGCTTTCAAGGTCAGCGGCACCGCCGAGGCCAGGGCCAACCTCTTGAGACAGCTTCAGCGTAGCCAACACGTGGAACGCTTCCTCGCCGGGCCAGGCCGGGCGGTGACTGACCTAGCGCTAAGCCCTGACGGCGGCACCGTCGTCTCGTCAGGTGGACAGCGCAGTCACCTCTTCCTGCGGGACCTGGCCCATCCCGACAACCTCCCTCGTACGTTGCGCGGCAGCCGTACCCCCTATTCGGCGATCTTCAGTCCTGACGGGAAAGCTCTCGCTGTTGCGGAAATTGACAGGGTCGTCGTATGGGATCTGGCCTCGGGGACAAAGAGGGCCACGTTCGGCGGCGGCATGGAAGCCGGAACCCCTGCTTTCAGCCCGGACGGCCGCACCCTCGCTCTCCCCGGCTTTGACGAGACGACCATCTCCTACAAGTGCACTCTCTGGGATACCGCAACGCACAAGAAACTGGCGACCTTGGTTTACGACGCAAGCGGAACCACCTGCCTATTCAGTCCGGACGGACGGACCCTGGCAATGGGTATATCCCTCTGGGACGTCGGCACGCGCACTCTGCTGGGGAATCTGGCCGGCGGTCACACCCGCGGAGTGTTCGACATGGCCTTCAGCCCGGACGGACGAATGATCGCCACGGGGGGCCACGACGCCAAGCTGATCCTTTGGGACGTCGCCAAACGTACTCCTCTGGCCACCTGGCAACGCGACGGCGATGTCCATGCCGTCGCTTTCAGTCCCGACGGGCGACTCCTAGCTGCCGGCGACAACAGCGCCAGTATCAGCCTTTGGAGCGTCGCCAAACGGACCCAGCTCGACAGCCTGACCGGCGGCCATACCAGTGCCGTCCTCGACATCGCTTTCAGTCCCGACGGACGCACACTGCTTTCCTCGGGCAAAGACGGCCGAATCATCGTTTGGAATATCACTCCGCAGAACCCGCTGATTCTGGCCATGGCACCCGGCGCAAAAAAGAGCTATTACGGCAGTCCTGCATTCAGCCCAGACGGACGCATCCTGGCGATCCCAACCGTTGCCGGGGCCATTCTCTGGGACATCCCCCGACGAGCTCGACTGACCGAGACGCCAGTCGCCGGAGGGCATCCTGTTTTCAGCCCCGATGGGCGCATTCTCGTCACTATCGCGGGAACGAACGTTCTTCTTTGGGATGTTCCTCGCGGCGCCAAGGTGGCGACCCTGACCGGCGTTGCGCCCTCCGACCCTGAGAGCACGGGGGCTGTTTTCAGCCCGGACGGACGCACTCTCGCCACGGCGGCCAACCGTGCTGTGATCTTGTGGGATGTGGCCACGCGACACCGGCTCGCCACGCTCACTCCTAGGCAGTACACGGATTACAGCGTGCATGGTCTTGCATTCAGCCCAGACGGCCGTGTCCTGGCAACGGGAGGATACGGCTACCAGAAGATCATCCTTTGGGACATCGCGACCAAGACTCAGGCCAGCGCGTTCTCAAGCGCCAGTGGCGAACCGGTTTACCAGTTGAGCTTCAGCCCCAAGGGCGACGTCCTTGCTTGGAACGCCCTGGAGAGCGCGAATACAGCCATCGGCGGCGACTTCAGCGTCGTCCTCTGGGATCTCGCTGCGAACGCGAGGCGCGCCACTTTCACCGTCCATACCACGCTCGGTACTGCTGTCGCCTTCAGCCCGGACGGCCGCATGCTCGCGTCGGATAACGGTGGCGTCAGCCTCTGGTCGATCGCGCAAGGAGAACGGATGGTGACCTTGGCCGTTCCTCAACAGTCGGCCCCGGCTCATCTTCGCGGCCCGGTCTTCAGCGCCGACGGCCGGCTGCTGGCGACGACCGGATCCGACAAAGTCGTCATCTGGGACGTCGACACCGGGTCCTGGGTCCGGCGTCTGTGCGCGAAAGCAGGTCGAGATCTCACGCATGCGGAGTGGGCGTCCGTTCTGACCAGCCAGCCGTATCAGCCGGTCTGCCGTCGCTGAACCGACCAGGCGCTTGCTACGTCACGTCCGTCCCCAAGCCTCAGTGCGTTGTGGCAAACCGGATCTTGTTCGAGCGGCAGCGGGTGGTCGTCTGGACTGAGGTTCGGGTGCGGTCGCGGGCATGAGAGAACGGGCCCCTTGGTAGTGACGCGGTTACAACACCAGCACGACCAAGGAATCCCGTTGCCTGATCAGTTGAGCAGTACCACTGTGGCTGCGTCTACTGCGGTCACCCCTGGGTGTGACTGCTACGTGCACCGGTTCGGTTCGATCGCTCCGGGACGGCGGGCAGGCTGCTATCCGAGTGACATGACGGATGCGGAGTGGGCCGAGGTCCGCTCCGCGATGCCGGTGCCGGCCTGGCTCCTGAAGCGGGGCGGGCGTCCGGAGGCGTACTGCCATCGCGAGATGCTCGACGCTGTGCGCTATCTGGTCGACAACGGCGTGCAGTGGGTGGCCATGCCGGTCGACTTCCCGTACTGGCGGGCGGTCTACGACTTCTTCCGCCGCTGGCGGGCCTGCGGCTACGTGCGTGAACTGCACGAACGCCTGCGCCGCACGACGAGGGAACGTTCAGGCCGCAACACTGAGCCCAGCGCGGGAGTCATCGACAGTCAGTCGGTGGACGCCTCCGAGACCGTCGGCGAGGACAGCCGCGGATACGACGGCGGCAAGTCGCGTGACGGGCGCAAGCGCCACATCCTGACCGATACCGACGGTCTGCTCCTGGAGGTGACCGTGACCACGGCCGATGTGCACGACTCCAAGGCCGCCCCCGCGCTGCTGGAGACGTTCATGGACCAGCCGGGCCGGCTGCTGAAGCTGGTGTGGGTCGACAGCGCCTACCAGGGCCCCGCACTGGCCGAGGCGTTCGCCCGTCACGGGGTGCGCGTCGAGGTCGTGCGCCGCTCCGACGGGCAGCGCGGATTTGTCGTACTGGCCCGCAGGTGGGTGGTGGAGCGCACGCTGAGCTGGCTGTCGCGCTCACGCCGCCTCAACCGCGACCACGAACGCCGCCTCGACCACCACGCCCAGATGGTGTGGTGGGCCGCCGTGATCAGGCTGTCCCGGCACCTGGCCGGGGACGCTCCGCGCTGGCCGGAGAAGCGTCCCGGCCGACTGCTCCGGGCGCGGGCATGAACCGTCCGTCCCTCGCCCGCACCAGCCAGCCCCGCTTCTCCAGCACGTAGGCACGGTGACGGATCTTCTCCACCTCGTTCTTGATCTCCGCTTCGCGGCCCACCGCCCGCGTCAACTCCACCCCGTTCACCGGCCCCGAAGCGGCCACCACCGCGGCGAACACCTCCCGGTACAGGCCGCTGAGCACCTCCTCACCCATGCCCGACCGCCACACCGGCGGCCGCTCGCCATGACCCGCGCCCAAGCCGCCCGACCCCACGGCGGCAGCCATCTCACCACCAGACGGCACGGAAACCGGCGTAGTCACCAGGCTCTCCCCGGCCAGCACCGACACGAGCTCCTCACGCCCCACCCGGGCCCGCTCGACTCGCTCCCGCGCGGCATCCACCTCCGCCTGAGCCTGCTCCAGGACCTCCGTCCAGGACTCCAGATCCTGCCTCGCCCGCGCCTCACGCTGTTCCATCAACCCCAGCACCGACGGCATCGCGACCTCCTCGATCAACAACAAGCCGTCCGCTGCCTGCCCCTACACCTCCGCGATCATGCCCCGTACACAAAGAAGCCCCTGCTCATCGAACAGGGACTCCCTTTGCCACAACGCACTCAGAATCGCCGAGTGTGGCCTGCCGCGGGAGGCCGTATGGGTGGTCTTCGAGTTTGAGCGGCGGACCCGTCGCAGTGATTGGCAGATCGGTGCCACTCAGGACATCGGCGAGACCTGGTCACGGCCGCCCCGGCCGGTGCTCTTGCGCGTGGCTCTGTAAGCGTCGAGGAGCAGCCTTTCTACAGCAGTTTGGAAGGCACCCCGTCGGCCGACGTCGAGCTGTTG
Source organism: Streptomyces cellostaticus (assembly GCF_001513965.1). Classification (GTDB taxonomy): domain Bacteria; phylum Actinomycetota; class Actinomycetes; order Streptomycetales; family Streptomycetaceae; genus Streptomyces; species Streptomyces cellostaticus. The sequence goes on from NZ_KQ948054.1 coordinate 39,148, forward strand.
TCCACGACGATGGACAGCACCGCTCCGCCGCTGGAGGCACTCTCTGCCGTCGGCATCTTCATCGAAGCCCGGTGGCCGGGGAGAAAAGCGCTGGCTACGGGGCCAGGCAGCCCGTGGCACAGCATCGGCGCCATCGTTCGGGCCACGGCGGCGTACTGCCTCCCGTTCTCGTCGACATCGGCATCCCGGCGCGGCAGGCGCCTCCCGCAGTCGTGAACAACTGCTGTCGTGAGTCATCGATAAAGCCATGCGCGGGCTGCTCAGCGGGTGTCATGCCCCGCGTCGACAGCCGCCGGTGCTGCTATTCAGACAGCTGTGCCCAGGTCTTCGCGTTGCCGTTCCAACCATCGTCCGAGGTTGCCGCTCTCGAAGATCACACCTGGCTCAATCTGCGGAAGGCGGCCGCCGATCAGCGCGCCGCGAAGCGCAGGCTAAACGACTTCGAACGGCTCCTTGTCCACGCCTGTCACCCTATCTCCGAGCGGGTTGGGCCAGCAGGAGCGCAGCGACGCTCCCGGCCTCGGTGATCTCACCGTTGCGTACAGCCTCAACGGCATCCTGGAACTGGCGCCACTGCTGGGTCATCCCGATCTCGGTGGCATCCCGGCGCCTCAGCCCGGGGCGCAGATCGGTCGCCAGGAAGAGGAACGTGCGCGCCGACGTAACGGCCGGCATGGGATCGATCACCCCTAGCTGGTGCACGTCGCCAGCCACCAGTCCCGTCTCCTCTTCCAGCTCCCGGAGGGCGGCTTCCTGAGGGGACTGGCCGCCGCAGCCGCCGCCGGGCAGGTGCAGGACGCGCCGTCGCTGGAGGTAGAAGTCGTCCTCGACCAGCACAACCCGCCCGTTGTCGTCGAGGGCCACAACTCGGACTCCATCATTGACCGTGACGTGCTCGTACGTACCAGGGCGCCCATCCGGACGAAGTACCGAGTCACGGTACAGGGAGACGAACGCACCGTGATGGACCACCGCTGTCGCCGTCCGTACCCAGCCCATAGGTCCGCCCCTCCCGCAGCCGCCACATGTCCGAGCCTCTTATTGAACAGCGGCGCTGCGGCGCTCGATAGGCGTCGTCTGGTGACCAGGTCGAACCGCTTGTCTACCGGGTCGGCGACCTCGAGCGCTGAGCTCGCAACCAGCTCGCCGCCGCCGTCGGACCACCGAATTGACCTGGCCCGGGTTCGGACAGCCCCGGAATCAGGACGTCCCTAGGCCCGGTGTATGGAGTCGCAACGTTTGCCGGCGATCACGACCCAGACATCAGGCGGTAGCCGACTGCTGTTCCCGGTCAACCACCTTCTCTGCCGCCGTCGGTACCCGAGTCATCCGCCTCACCTTCGGGGTCATCCTGAACATCTGAGGACTCCGACTGCTCTATGTCGCCCTCAGAGATGTGTTCACCAGAGCTCGGTTGCGGGGCTCTGTCGCAGTCTCGGGGGGCAATGTGCTCGCCGAAGAGCTGTTTGACCAGTGCGAAAGCATGATGACGGTTGATCGTGTTCGTCAGCGGATGCTCCCAGCCGAGCACCCGTACGGCGTCGTCCAAGGTCTGCCTGAACAGCTGGATGGCTTCATCCAGCCTTCCCGTGCCCTGGTATGCATAGGCCAGGTCATCGCCAGCGGCAAGGGTGTCGGGGTGGTCGGGGCCGAGGACCCGTTTCCGGCCCGCCAGGGTCTGCTGGTACAGCGGGACGGCTTTGTCCAGTCTTCCCGCCGCCTCGTAGCCGTAGGCGAGGTTGTTGCGGGAGGTGAGAGTGTCAGGGTGGTCGGGACCGAGTACCCGCTCCATATCCACCAGGGCGGACTGCAGGAGCGGCATGGCTTCCTCGAGCCGTCCGGCCTCCCGGTAAGCGCGGCCGAGGTTGCCACGGTAAGCGAGCGTGTCGGGGTGGTCTGGGCCGAGCACCAGCACGGCATCGGCCAGGATTCTTTCGAACAGCGGGACGGCTTCGTCCGGCCTTTCGACCCCCAGGTAGGCGAAGGCGAGGTTGTTGCGGGAGATGAGGGTGTCGGGGTGGTCAGGGCCGAGGACGCGCTCCCGGTCCGCCAGAGTCCGCTGGTACAGCGGGATGGCTTCGTCCAGCCGCTCCGCTGCCTCGTAGGTGTAGGCGAGGTTGTTGCGTGAGTGGAGCGTGCTGGGGTGGTCGGGCCCGAGCACGCGCTCCATGTCTGCCAGGGTCCGTTTCAACAGCGGGATGGCATCGTCCAGCCTGCCTGCAACTCGGTAGGCGTATGCGAGGTTGTTGCGGGAGATGAGGGTGTCGGGGTGGTCAGGGCCGAGGACGCGCTCCCGGTCCGCCAGAGTCCGCTGGTACAGCGGGATGGCCTCGCTCAGCCGTCCCGCTTGCTCGTAGGCGCCAGCGAGGGCGTTGCGGGTTTCGAGGGTGCGGGGGTGGTCGGGACCGATGATGCGGGATTGCGCTGCCTCGAGGCGTACGTAGTGGTGAGCGGCGCTGGTGGGCTGGCCAGTTTTGTAGTCGTACCGGGCCAAGGCCTCCAGTAGGTCCAGGGCGTTCGGAGTGTCGAAGAGGTCAGTGAGGGCGCGCGCGTGAGGTGCGATGGCGGCGAGGTGGTCCAGCCGTCCCGGGCTGTAAGCCTGCTTCATCAGCCGGGTGGTGGCAGCTACGACCGCAGTGCAGAGAACCTGCCAAGCGGCGGAGGACTGACGTTGGAGGAGAAGGGTACGGGCGACCAGGGCGTGGACGGACCAGGTGGGGGGATCAGTGCTGTCCTGGCGGATGACGGAGAGGCGTTGGACTGCGCTGAGTGCCCGGCGCAGGGCGCGGTCCGTGTCAGTGTCCTCGCTGCCGGTGGCTTCGGCGGTGATGGCGTGGAGAAGTGCTTCGGGGATGGGCGCGCGGGCGAGTACGGCGGCAGCGCGCATCAGAGTGAGGGCGGCGCGATCAAGGCGGCTCAGGCTTCGGGTGAAGGTGGCGGCAATGTCGCGGGTGTGGCCGGTGGGAACTTGGGCTTCGATGTCGTCGACTAGGTCCTGGAAGGCATCGCCGTGCTGAGTGTCGGCCAGATCGGCGCGCAGCTGCTGGTAGGTCAGGCTGGGCTGGTCAGCGATGCAGCCACGGGCCAGGTCCACCGCCAGCGCGTGGCAGCCAAGTGCGCCGACCAGATCGCCGGCCGCGGCCTCTTCCTCCAGGCCAGCGGGGGCGCGGGCGGAAGTGAGTAGCCGCCATGCCTCGTCGCGCGGCAGCACGTCGACGTCGACGGCGGGCAGCTGGTAGCCGCGCCAGCGGGTGGTCATCACAGTGCGACCCAGCGGGTGCGGGCAGGCCAGCTCGCGGACCACTTCCAGCGGAAGCCGACCAGGGATGTCGTCGACCACCCACAGGCATGGCTTGCCGGTCTGCTCGATGTGGCGGCGTGCGGTCTCGCGGATCTCCTCCAAGGTGGCTTGGGCCGGGTCGATGCCAAAGATCCGGGCGATCTGCTGGTGGTGCTGAGCGCGGGCCTCCTCCTGGGCTTCTTCGGGATTGGTGCCGGGGTCGTGGCTCGCAGCGGCGGCAAACCAGTAGATGCCCCCCGGGTAGAACGAGCCGAAGCGATGGGCGTACTGCTCAGCGAGCAGTGTCTTGCCCATCCCTCCCAGTCCGGCGATCACCGCCTGCCCGGCGCTGGCCTCATCATGGGTGGCCGCGTACTCCAGCGCGTGCAGGTAACTGTGCAACTGCCAGAACTCGGTCACCCGGCCCACGAAGCGGGGCGAGCCGGTGTGCTCGGCTGGCCGCCACACCGGACGCTCCTGTACGACGGCATCCCCCAGCGGACTGGTCGATTGCCCCGCTTTCGCCCGCAGCCGTTCCACGAGCCGACCCAGCGCCTCCTCGCCCCCGACAGTCGCGTACCGTGCGTCCCGCAGCTCCACCGGCTCGATATGGTCCGCCCGCTCCTCGGGGTTGACCACAAGAATCCGCTGGCTGGCTTCCCCAAGCGCGGTCGCGGCCCGGAACGCCGTCAGCAGCTCCCACTGGCACGCCGGCCGGGTCGGATAGGTCGTCGAGTAGAACGCAACGAACAACCGCGCCTGCGCCAACGCGGCCTGGATCGCCGGGGTGATGCCCTCGAACTCATCGATGCCCGTCTCGTCCAGGAACACCTTCAGCCCGGCTGCACGTAGGCCCTCCACCACCGGCAGCACTCGCTCCCTGTCGGTCCGTGCGTAACTGAAGAACGCATCGCACGGCCCGCCCCCTGCGCCACCGAACACCCACTCTCCTGACACATCACCAGGCCTTCCCCGAGCACCTGTCAGCCCGCCCAGCCTCACCCGAACGCCCCATGGGTCTTCGCTGCTGCCTGCATACGCCCGTGAGAAAGTCCCGGTAGACGGCATGCCGTGCACTGCCCTGGTGGCAAATGTGGAGATCGCCTGCGTTGGAAAGGTTGGGGCGCATGAAGATGCCGCTGAAGATGCCCCAGCGGGTCCAAGTAAAGATCACGATCCCGTTCGTCGGAGAGATTAGCGGCGAGTGGGAACCCGACGACGCCGAACGCAAAGCAGCGTGGGAGCTGTACGTGGAGCTGGTCACCCGGATCGCGGTCGTTCCGCTCCAGCCTGGCCAAGGCTCGCTGCGCGACGCGACGAACTCCCTGTACAGCCTCTTCTCCATCACCCGAGACATCCTGCGCCGTTACGGCCCACAGGTGGCCCCCGCCTCGAAGCACTCTCAGATCTCCTTCGGCGTCCTGGCCGTGACCGTCCTGAACCATGCACTGCGCCCATTCCTGGCTCGCTGGCACATCCAGCTGGGCACCTGGGAAGCCGCCCGCCCTGCCGACCGGTCCGCCCTGGATCACGAGCAAGCCTGGGACCAAGCCGAGCAGTTCCGCGAAGAGCTGGAGAAGGTACGACAGGCCCTGGTCGAAACCGCCGATGTACTGGGAACGGTGGCCGGCGCGGCCGACCTGATGCGAAGCACCTCCATCTCCGGCTGAGGTCCGGCGGGCGAGACCGAGCAGAGGCAACCGGGCCTCGGGGCCATGACGGATCACGGCCGTGATCTGCCGACGCCCGCGCTCAAGCCAGCTGGGGAGCCGCCCCGGCACCCTTGACGACCACCCCGAGTGGAAGACCGCGCTGGAGGCGGTCGACAAGCACTGGAACCCCAAGCGGCCAGCCAACTGGCAGCGGCACTACGCCGCGCTGCGCGAGCTGGGCCGCGACCAGGACCAGGCCGACGTCCTGCCCGGCGTCACCGTGCACGGAATGGACGTCGGGCGATGGCTCCGCAAGAACCGTGAGCACGCCGTCTGGCAGGGCCTGATGGACGGGCAGCGCGCGCTCCTGGAGGCAATCGGCGTGGTATCACTGCACCGGAGCAGGAATCCCCCGCCAAGGCGCCCAAGGCGGCCTTGTGCGCCTTCGAAAAGGGCGTCGCGGCGCGGCACTGGACCAGTACAAGGCCCGTATGGGCTCGGTGAAGGTCCCCAGAGCCCACGTAGAGACTCTGCCGGACCGGACCGAGGGCAAGCTCGGAGTGTTCCTGCCCAACACCAAGACCCGACGCGCCAAACTCACCGCCCCCGCCCACCTCGGACTGGAGTGGGCGGCAGCGTAAGCACACTCCGGGCGGCCGCGCGCAGTGATCGGGACGTTCGTCTCATCCCAATGCGGTGTGACGTCGAGCAGATGCCCTACGATGCAAGGGACGCCCAGGGACCATCCGGGACTCGAGGGGACTCTCACGGACCTCTACAGGATCGGGAGACCCCGAAGGGCCCGACGCTGGCTCCTACCCCAGCAATCGGGCCCCTGAGGCGCCGCAGTCACGAGCCCGGCCGTCCAACTCGCGGTCGGGCTCACTGCGTGAGCGCCCACCAGCCGGCCGTACCCTCTCCTGGTCAGGACCAGAAGGACTGCAGCAGTTCGTAGACAACCTTGGCGATCACCGGCGACCAGTCGATCAGCGCCTGCCGTATCAACAGACGACGACCAGACCGCACGCTGCGATCGCCCGGAGCTTCCTCCACGGCCATCTCGCCCCTCCCTTCGGTTCCCGTAGGGGTTCCTGAACCAGGCTCAGGAACTTCGCCTCGCACCGAGGCGAACGACTCGGTGGGACCTCCGAGAGGAAGCAGCCCCAAGCATAGGTGTTCGCGGAGGCCTCTCAGACCCGAAGGACCACAACTTGTGGGCTGCTGTAGCAATCCAACCACTAGATGTGGGGATTGGCTGATACATCGACAGCTCGCGCGTGTTGCACTCGCATACCTCCGCACGGCTGAGTCGTCCCGCCACCTGTGAAAACACGCGCGCGCGTACGCACCGCAGGAGCACTTACGGAGACACCGCGGGCGCCGCACGGAGGACGCCTCTTCCTTGTACCAGTCGAGGATCGACTCCATGGAGTCGTCGACGGACAAGATGAAGCAGGCGGAGACCTGCTGGGGCTGCGGGGTTCCGACGTTGAACCAGACGGGGCTGTTGAAGCTGAAGATCTGGTGCAGGAGCGCGTACGCCAGCTCGTGCTCGAAGATCTCGGCGTCGGCGGGCGAGGCGAAGTACTTGTGGTCCTCGCCGGCCTTCCGGTACGTCTTCACGATGCGGTCGATCAGCTGCTTGAGGCTGACCTCGCGCTGCGGGGTGCCGACAGCACCCCGGAAGTACTTGCTGGTGACGATGTTGACCGCGTTCACCGACCAGAAGTCGGGGAACTCGACGCCACGCTGCTCGAAGTTCACCGAGCCGTCGCGCCAGTTGGTCATGACGACGTCACGGCGCGCCCACTCGACCTCGTCGTACGGGTGCACGCCGGGGGTGGTGTGGATGCGCTCGATACGCAGCCCCTCGGTGGATGCTGCCCAGCACACACACTGTCTTGATCTTGTCATCTACGTCCTCCTCAGAACCTGATCCACGAGACAGCTCAGCCGCCGACGTCCCCCGCGAGACCCTCCGTCCGCGATGGCGGCCTCGAAGTCCTCGAGCGAGTCGAACGCCCGGTAGACGGAGGCGAATCGCAGATAGGCGACGAGGTCGAGCTCCTGCAACGGGCCGAGTATGGCCAGGCCCACGTCGTGGGTGGTCAGCTCGGCGCTTCCGGTAGCCCGCACCGCCTCCTCGACCCGCTGACCCAGCTGGGCGAGTGCGTCCTCGGTGACAGGCCGCCCCTGGCATGCCTTGCGCACACCGTTGATGACCTTGGTACGGCTGAACGGCTCGGTGACTCCGGACCGCTTGACCACCATGAGCGAACACGTCTCCACGGTCGTGAAACGACGGGAGCAGTCCGGGCACTGACGGCGCCTGCGGATCGACGTGCCGTCGTCGGTCGTACGACTGTCGACCACGCGGCTGTCGGGGTGCCTGCAGAAGGGGCAGTGCATGAACTCCAACCTGCTCGGCAGAAGTGCCACCATCACTGCCCAAGACCGCTCCCAGGGCCGAGTCGAGCCGGTACATGCAATGAACGAAGCCACGAATCCCGAGGGACACAAGCGCTCCCTGCCGGGCCGACCTCCAGGCATCCGGGCGGACAGCTCCGGACTCACCGACCGGCAGCGCCGGGTGATCGAGGTCATCAGGGACTCCGTGCAGCGGCGCGGTTACCCGCCGTCGATGCGCGAGATCGGCCAGGCCGTCGGGCTCTCCAGCACGTCCTCGGTCGCGCACCAGCTGATGGCGCTGGAGCGCAAGGGCTTCCTGCGCCGCGACCCGCACCGCCCGCGCGCCTACGAGATCCGCGGCTGCGACTTCGCCTGCGGGCGCTCGCCGCCCGGGTAGAAGCAGCGGCAATCTCTTCGCCGCCACTGCTGCTGATGGCTGCGCAGAGGAGTACCCATGCAGCAGGATCGGGGGGTGGGTGATGACGAGCACCAGTCTCAAGAGGGCACTGCGGAGGCACGCGTTGGCGGCGGTGACGTTGTCGATTTCCGCAACGGCACCTTTTACGGCCCCGTCGCGGGCAAGATCCAGCACGATCACTACGAGGCACCCCGGCCTGCGGCCACGTGGCCGCACCAGGTCGGAACCATCCCCCCACAGGCAGGCTGCTTCCAGGACCGCGCCGAAGCCGCCCGCCTGACAACAGCACTCGCCGCCGAAGGCACCGCAGTCGTCACCGAGACCGCCCCGGCCGACGTGGTGGTAGGGCTGGGCGGAGTCGGCAAGACCCAGCTCGTCGCGCACTACGCCCGCACGGCCTGGCAGGCCGGCAATCTGGACGTACTCGTATGGATCACCGCCACCAGCCGCAGCGCTGTGGTCTCTGGCTACGCCGCAGCTGCGGCTGAACTCCTCGGCAATACGGCACTCGACGACCCCGTCCAGGCTGCCTCAGCGTTCCTTGCCTGGCTGCAGCCCAAGACCGGGCAGCGCGTCTGCCGGTGGCTACTGGTCCTGGATGACGTGACCGATCCGGTTCACCTCAACGACTTGTGGCCACCGGTCAGTCCCACGGGCCGGATCTTGGTCACGACCCGTCGCCAGGACGCCGCCCTGACCACTGGCCGCCGTCGCATCGACGTTGGGGTCTTCACCCCTACCGACGCTCTCGCCTACCTCACCGCTGCCCTCCCCCACCTTGAATATCCCGAGCAGCTCGCCCGGCTCGCCGACGATCTCGGGGACCTCCCCCTGGCCCTGTCTCAGGCTGCCGCCTACCTCACCGACACCGGCCTCAGCGCAGCCGACTACCGACAACTGCTCGCCGACCGCAGTGCCCGACTACGTGATGCAGCACCGGACAGCCTCCCCGACGGCCAGCCCCTCACCGTCGCCGCCACCTGGTCCCTGTCCATCGAGCACGCAGACCTTTTGCGCCCGGTCGGCCTCGCCCGCCCCCTGCTACATCTGGCTGCCTTCCTGAGCGCCAATGGGATCCCTGAGGCCGTCCTCACTAGCGCTCCCGCCCGCACCTACCTCGCCCACCGCCGCATCCCCGATGCCTCAGTGGATCAAATGCCAGCGGACGGGGAGCCTATGCCGGAGCGGGATGTCCGTCTGGCTATGGCCGCCCTGCGCCGGCTCAGCCTCATCCAGCACACCCCCACCGCGTCCGACACCGTGGTCCGTGTCCACCAACTCGTCCAGCGCGCCGTCCGCGACACCCTCACGCCCGACCAGTACCACCGCGCTGCCCGTACCGCCGCAGACGCCCTCCACGCCGCCTGGCCCCCAATCGAAAACGACACCGGCCTCGCCCAGACCCTGCGCGCCAACGCGGCAGCGCTCACCAGTTGTGCGGAAGAAGCGCTGTACCAGCCGGACACACACACGGTCCTCTACCGCATCGGGCACAGCCTGGGTGATGCCGGCCACGTCGCCGCAGCCTGTGCCCACTTCCGATACCTGACCGACGCCGTCATCTCCCGGCTCGGCCCTGACCACCCTGACGCTCTCATCGCCAGAGACGACCTAGCCGGATCAATAGCTGACGCCGGGAACCCTCTTGGGGCCGCCTTCGCCTTCAGCAACCTGCTCGCCGACCAGATCCGCGTACTGGGCAAAGACCATCGGGGCACCCTCGCCACACGTGGCAACCTTGCCGGCGCGTTGGGTGCGGCAGGGGAACCCGCTTGGGCCGCCGCCACCCTCAGCGACCTGCTCGCCGACCAGATCCGCGTACTGGGCAAAGACCATCCAGACACCCTCGTCGCACGCAACAACCTCGCCTACTGGCGGGGACAGGCAAGCGACCCGGCCGGCGCCGCCACCGCCTTCGCCCAGCTGCTTACCGACCAGATCCGCGTACTCGGCGAAAACCACCCTCACACCCTCACTACCCGAGGCAACCTCGCCCGCTCGATCGGTGAGGCAGGAAATCCGACTTTGGCCATCGCCATCCTCAGCAATCTGCTCGCCGACCAGATCCGCTCGCTGGGCGAAGACCACCCGGGCACCCTCAGCACCCGAGGCAACCTCGCCCGTTGGCGGGGAAGAGCAGGGGACCCGGCCGGCGCCGCCACCGCCTTCGCCCAGCTGCTTACCGACCAGATCCGCGTACTGGGCAAAGACCATCCAGACACCCTCGTCGCACGCAACAACCTCGCCTACTGGCGGGGACAGGCAAGCGACCCCGGCCGGCGCCGCCACCGCCTTCGCCGACCTGTTGCCCGACCTGATCAGCGCACTCGGCGAAAACCACCCTCACACCGTCGAGGCACGCAGAAACCTCACCCGCTGGCAGGCAAAGGCGAGAAGCAATGGTTCAGGACTAGGCGACTAGGGCGTGTTTGAGATGTGGTCACAGTGCTTGCCGTATGAGGGTGAGTTGGACGGTGGCCTCGTAGCGGACGGCAAGCTTGTCGTACCTGGTCGCGACGCCTCTGGCCTGCTTCAACAGACCGATCCGGCACTCGACCTTGTGTCTGCGCTTGTACATCTCGCGGTCGAATCCGGGCGGGCGGCCACCGGCCGACCCACGACGGATCCGGTGGCCGGCCTGGTCGCGCCTCTCCGGGATGGTGTGCGCGATCCCGCGTTTGCGCAGGTAGGAGCGGATCTGGAGCGAGGAGTAGGCGCGATCCGCAAGGACGTGCTTCGGGCGAGTGCGCGGATGTCCAACGCCGACCCGAGGGACGCGGATCTTCTCCATGACCCGCTCGAAGACCGGTGCGTCGCCCCGCTGGCCCGCGGTGATGACAGCCGCAAGGACGTGGAAGGAAGCGTCCGCCGCGAGGTGAATCTTGGTGGTCAGCCCACCGCGGGAGCGGCCGAGACCATGGTCGTCCGGCTCGGCCGCCAGGCCGTCCGGACGCGTCCGGCCCGGATCGTCAGCCCCTTTTTGCGGGCGCCGGCGGCGTGTTGGTGCGCTCGACAGACGGTGGAGTCGACCGAGACCTCCCACTCGATGATGCCGTCGGCATCAGCCTTGACCTGCAGCTTCTTCAAGATGCGGGGCCAGGTGCCGTCGATCTGCCAGCGCCGGAACACCGCATACACCGTCTCCCAGGGCCCGTACCGCTCGGGCACATCCCGCCACGGCGAGCCCGTCCGCGCCCGCCACCAGATCCCGTCGAAGACCTGCCGCCGATCCCGCGGCGGCCGGCCCATCTTCGGTATCGGCGGCAACACGGCTTCCAGCCGCTCCCACTGTGTATCCGTCAGATCGCCCCGAGACATCTGAAGATCGCTTCACGGCCAGGGTGGACAGCAGCCCGTCAGCTCTGATCTGTGGTGGGCCGCCACGAACTGCCGGTCTCGCGTTCGAACGCCGGACGCACGTCAACGGTGTCGTACACGATGCGCAGCGTGGCAATACGGCCGTCCTCGGCGAGCTCAGCCAGGTCCACCACGTCAAACGGCGCGGCAGCTCCGGACGGCAGACGCCAGTCAAAGTGGAACCAGAACGAGATCAGTGCGGCCCCCTGCTGGGTCCGGCCCTCCGCCACCCCCAGCAGAGTCAGGCCCGCCCGGCTGGTATCGGCGAAGAGCTCGGGATAGAA
>NZ_KQ948055.1 GCF_001513965.1 Streptomyces cellostaticus
AAGGGCTTGCAGATCATCAACGTGTTGCTTCCCGTTCTGGAGCTCGTTGGTGTGGTATGCGCATCCCGGACGAGGCTCGTGCCCAACTCGCTGTGAAGTTCGCGGTGTTGTTCCCGCATCTGGACGAGCGGCAGCGGCGGTTGCTCATGGGAGTGGAGGCCCGGGTGCTGGAGCATGGCGGTATCCGGGCCGTCGCGCGGGCAGCTGCGGTGAGTGAGACGACGGTCCGCAAGGGCGTGTTCGAGCTGGAGGCCGGAGAGGAGCTGTTGGGCCGGGTGCGGCGGCCTGGCGGGGGCCGCAAGCGAGTCGCGGATCTCGATCCGGGACTGCGGCCCGCGCTGCTGGCGCTGGTCGAGCCGGACGAGCGGGGTGATCCGATGTCGCCGCTGCGGTGGACGGTGAAGTCGACCCGCACCCTTGCGCGGGAGCTGGCCCGGGCCGGGCACAAAGTGAGTGCGGACACCGTCGCCGACCTGTTGCGGGAGGAAGGCTTCAGTCTGCAGGCGAACGCCAAGACGCTGGAGGGCGGACAGCATGCGGACCGCGATGCCCAGTTCCGCTATCTCAACGAGCAGGCACGCGGGCACCGGGACGCCGGCCAGCCGGTGATCAGCGTGGACACCAAGAAGAAGGAATTGGTCGGCGAGTTCAAGAACAGCGGTCGTTCGTGGCGGCCAGCGGGTGAGCCGGCGCCGGTGCACATCCATGACTTCGCCGACCCGCACCTGGGCAAGGCCATCCCCTATGGGGTCTACGACGTGGCGGCGAACACCGGCTGGGTCAACGTCGGCACCGATCACGACACCGCCGCGTTCGCGGTGGAATCGATCCGACGCTGGTGGTCAGGCCAGGGTCAGGCCGCCTACCCACAGGCGACACGGCTGCTGATCACCGCCGACGCGGGCGGCTCCAACGGCTACCGGACCAGGGCCTGGAAGCTCCAACTCGCCCGGCTCGCCGCCGAGACGGGCCTGACCATCACCGTCTGTCACCTGCCTCCGGGCACATCAAAGTGGAACAAGATCGAGGTGCGCCACGATGCGCCACTGTTACCGGGCAGGGGTGAAAGAACCCTGCCGCCGGGCTGTCGCAGCAGTCCGGTGAAGCTGAGGGCAGCCGATCCGTGGAGACGCGCGGGGAGGTAGGAGCAGCCCTGACAACGACGGAGCGCGTCGGTACTTCCAGACGGCGCGTGTCCGGCAAGCAAGACGAGACGCCGTACGAGAGGAACCAGTGGCTGACGTCCCGTAAGTGTTCCACCGGCTCCAATCTGGAGGATATGGGCCGGGTGCAGCGCACGCCGCCCTGCCGGGCGGCGACTTCAGAGCCGGTCTTTCGATGCCGGTGAGGAGGCCACGCTGAATGCCTGCGGCGTAGGCGTGGCGATGCTGTCGGGGTAGAGCTGGGCGGCTCGCTCGTCGACCGGAGAGTGGTGAACGTGGGAAGCGTGCTGGAGGCGCCCTTCCCGGCTGGCATCCAGTCAGCCGGTGGGCAGGCCCGTCGTCGGCTGACGGCTCCAGCACGTGGCGGAGGCCCCGTAGTAGTCCGAGCGCACGAGAGGTGCGTACATGGCGAAGGGGGCCAGCAAGTCAGTGGCCGAAGTGCTGGACGACCAGGAGGTTTTCGCCGGTGAATACCGACGAACTTGAGTCTGCCACCTACGTGGCGGAGCGACGGGTACTGGAGATCCAGACCAAGCTGCACCGTTGGGCCCGTGATGATCCTCATCGCAGGTTCGATGACCTGTTCAACCTTGTCGCCGATCCCGCGTTCCTGCTGGTCGCATGGGATCGGGTGCGGGGTAATAGGGGTGCGAAGACCGCCGGGGTGGATGGCCGCACTGCGGCGTCCATCGTGGTGCGGACGGGCGTCGAGGAGTTCCTCGGCGGGCTGCGGGACAGCATCAAGGACCGTAGTTTCCGTCCGCTGCCGGTGCGGGAGCGGATGATCCCCAAGCCGGGCGGTAAGTTGCGCCGGCTGGGGATCGCCACGATCGCGGACCGGGTGGTGCAGGCATCCTTGAAGCTGGTGCTGGAGCCGATCTTCGAGACGGATTTCCTCCCGTGCTCCTACGGGTTCCGTCCGAACCGCCGGGCTCATGACGCGGTGGCCGAGGTGCGGTTCTTCACGTCCAAGTCGTATGAGTGGATCGTGGAGGGCGACATCAAAGCCTGCTTCGACGAGATTTCACACTCCGCTCTGATGGATCGGGTGCGAAAGCGCGTCGGAGATCAACGTGTCCTGGCCTTGGTGAAGGCGTTCTTGAAGTCGGGCATCCTCGGCGAGGATCGTCTGCTTCGGGAGACCACCGCCGGTACCCCGCAGGGTTCGATTCTCTCGCCGTTGATGAGCAACGTGGCCTTGTCGGTCCTGGACGAGTACATCGCCCAGGCGCCAGGAGGCCCCGGGTCTACGCCGTGGGCACGGGCCAAGCGGCGTCGTCAAGGTTTGCCCAACTACCGGCTTTCCAGGTACGCGGACGACTGGTGCCTGATGGTCTCGGGCACCAAAGGCGACGCCGAAGCTCTGCGCGAGGAGATCGCGGAGGTGTTGTCCACGATGGGTTTACGCCTGTCTGTGGAGAAGACCTTGATCACTCACATCGACGAGGGGCTGGACTTCCTCGGGTGGCACATCCAGCGCCACCGCAAACGGGGCTCCAGTCGCTGCTACGTCTATACCTATCCCTCGCGCAAGGCTCTCAAGGCCGCGATGGGCAAGGTCAAGGCGATCCGCCGCGGAACGGCCACCGGCCTGCCGCTGGACGAACTGCTCATTCAGATCAACAAGATGCTGTTCGGCTGGTGCATGTACTTCCGCCCCGGGGTGTCGAGTGCGACCTTCCAGTACCTGAGCTCGTACACGTGGAGCCAGGTCATGAAGTGGCTGCGCCGCAAGCACCACCGGATCAACAGGAAGGACATCCGCCGCCGATATTGCGGTGGCGGATGGTGGCCATCAGGGGAGGAACGGACGCTGTTCGATCCCGGCAAGGTACGCACCACGCGCTACCGATACCGAGGGACAGTCATCCCTTCTCCCTGGCCAACCGTCGGATGAAGGCAATCATCAACAGCCGGACGGGACTTGTGGAGCGCCCGGTGCCGCGAGAGTGGCACGCCGGGTGCGGGAAGCGGCCCAGAGAAACGGCTCGATCGAAAGACGAGACCGCGCTCTGGGCCGACTTCACCACCGGCTCTTCTCCCACATCACCATGAACTGGCGCGGACGCCCGCTGACCAGCCACGAAGTCATCGTCCAGTCCATCGCCGCGACCACGACCCGCACGGGTCTGCGCGTCACGGCCGAGCTGGACACCAACACCTACCCGACTGGAGTCGCCATCGATGACGCAGAGATGGCAGCCCTGCCACTGACCCGCCACATCTTCCACGGCGACTGGAACTACACCCTGCACCCCCAGCCCTGCCCGGCCATCCCGGCCGCCCGGTCACCGCAACCGCCAGCGCCGGTGTGGGACCAGACCCTGCTCTCCGACCCCGCCCTGACCGGCCTCTCCTCTCACCAGCTGCACGACCTGACCCAGACTCTGGCCCCAGACGGGGACACCCAGCGCGGCCGCCCGCCCCGGCTCGCCTTCCCCGACCAGGTCCTGGCCACCTTGCTCCACCTGCGCGTCAACCTGGCCGCGGAACCCCTCGCCGTACTGTTCGGCAGCAGCCGCACCGCCATGCACCGCACCCTGCTGAAGATCAGGAGACTGCTCGAGGCACACGCCATCAGCCTCCCACCGGCGACCACCCCACCCGCCGCCCTCGCAACCCTCCAAGCCCGAGTCCTCGCCCTAAGCAATGACCCCAACAGCAAGATCAAGACGACGCGTTGATGATCTGCTAGCCCTTAGGCACGAACAGACGAGGAGGATGAAGTGGTCGACGAGGAGGGTCGGCCATGCTGATGCAGGCGAGCGTCGGTTTCGGAATGCTGTACCGGCTGGTCCTCGCCAAGGCCGCTCAGGACCTCCTGAGAGGTCAGGGCGCCCAGACCATACGGGTTTCCGCCCAGGGGTGGCCGTACGGCCAGATGGGGGTGATCTCGCCACTGCCCTGAGGCGAACAGGCCTGTGAGGACGACCGCTTCGGGGTAGGTGGCCAGCTCGATCCGGGCCTCGGAAGACGGTGGGGATCGCCCAATGGGTCCTGGCTCAGCAAGTCGAGTCGGCGGTTCCACCGCTGCCGAGGGAGCTCAGTGCTGCTCTCTTTGGTGAACCACCTGGTCGGGCGGTTGCGGGCGTTGATGTAGGTCAGTGCGGTGGAGGGGTGGGAGCCTCGGCGGGCGATCCGCTGATGGTGCCGGTTGGCCCGCAGCAGTGCATCAGCACTGGTCGGTGCCGAAATCCTGGTCAAGATCCTCCTCGGGACGCGGCTGCGCAGCGAACCTGTGCTTGTGTCAAAGACGTTGGTGCCCACTCTGGTCTTCGCCTACTGTGGTGGATTAGCTACGGAGGAACGCATGCCGGTGGTCCGATGGTCGCGCAACGCAGGAGGCTCGGATGGGCGACGTTCCGCGGAGGATTCGAATCGGCGGTCTGACACGGCTTGAGCAGCGCGAGTTAGCAGACGCGCTACCTGCGGAACGGGTGGATTCGGCCCAGGAGGACATCAGGCTCGGCGGGCTCCATGGCGATCTTGCTACCTGGCAGGTTGTCATCGAGGCATACGTTCCGACACTGCCCTTGCTCGCGGCATGGCTGCTGAAGCGACGCAAGAAGTCCGTTGTCGAAGTCGAGATCGAGATTCGGTCCTCCGATGGCGTGGGGTGGGAGCGTCGATCGGTGCGGATCGAGAGTTCTGAGCAGTCCGCTCCTGACGCAGAAGTCCTGCGCCAGCTCACGGAGCTGACGCAGCTGCGCCAGGCAGTCGACGGGGCAACGAGCGAGCCGCGGTAAGCGGCAGCAGGATGCGCCATTTCACCGACGCGTTCACCAACCAGGCGGTTCTCTCACCCGAGCAGGTTTGCCAGTGGCTGCCGGAGTTGGTGCGGGCAGATGGAAAACCTCCGGCTGACTTCATGCCCGCGTTTCTTCACGAGGCAACGCATCACTGGTGTTTCTCCTCGCCGGTGTACACGCTGGTCACGCTGCTCGGGATGCGCAGCCGGGTCGAGGCGTTCCTCGCTCTGGAGGCGTCGACCCCAGCGCAGCGGGCGCACTGGGAAGCGCGATCCGTCGAGGATCTCTTGCGCGCCGAGACCGTCACGGACGTTTACCGTCCGCTCGCCGAGGGGCTTGCGGCCTTCGCCGAATTCGACCTGCTACCGGCACCGTGGAACCGGCTGCTGCCCGCGCCACTCCGGTGGGCGGTGAAGTTTTACGGAGCACGAACCGTGGTCGACGTCGCTCAGGTCAGACTCGGCGACGAGGTACGCCGCCGGAAGGAATCCCTGCTCGCCCAGCCGCTGTCGTGTCAGGACAGCGACGGCTACCTCGCGGGCTATCTGACCGTCAAAATGCTGCAGAACCGTTGGTCTCTCGACCACCCGGAACCCGGGCTCTGGACCTCCGACCAGTTCCTTGAGATCGCCTACCACCGGTTCTACGAGGACGAAGACCTGATCGCGCTCCTGCTTGACCCCGGCCAGCGCGCTCCCGCGTCCATGAACACGCTCGTCGCGTACCTGGCCCAAAGAATCCAGGGCAGTTTCATGGGCATCGCGGCCCGACTGGCTGACGAACAGCGCGCCAGGATGGGGGCGGTGAGGACTGCGGGCCCGATCCGCTACACGGCGCCAGTGGTCTCCGAGGACGTCGGCCCCGGGTTCGCCGGCCTGTGGCAGATGGTGTTTGCGGATCTTCCGATTGACATGAGTTCAGCCGGCCTCGAGTCTGGCCAACTCGCGCGCCACTTCTCACTGATTCTGCACAGCCGCGATCTGATGCTGATCGGCGAGCTGCCGTGCACCGTCGACATCCGTGACGGACGGGCACACGTGTTCGCCAACGGCCGTGAGGTGGCGAGCTTGGCGATGGGGAAGTCGCCCGAGGGCCGATGCACCCCAGCCATTCTCTACCTCTACCTCATGACTCGCGGCGGGCAGCGGGTGGTGGCCGTCGCTGCAACCGAGCCGGACTTCAGCTTGTTCTGCTCATCGGATCCTCCCTGGTCCACCGGTCCGGTGTGGTCCAGCAACCCTGAGATCGCAGGCAACAGCGAGTTCGCACTGGAGGGGCTCGTTCTCGGCAGGCTCTCGCATTCCCTGGCTCAGGAGCTCATCTCTTCACGCGCTGCGGCTTTCGGTCAGTTTCCGGGGCTGCGCCGAGTGGGCGGCTATCGACGGCAGACCCGAGGGTTCCTCGACCCGATCTACCGGCTGTGCGGTGCGCTCGACGTACCCGAGGACCAATTAGAGCCCGTCTGGGCCCTCATGCGCGACGAGGGTTTCTACGGCCTGTTCGACCATGACGCCGACCTGGTTCAGGCCCTTGCCACGGCCGGACTCGTCAGTTCTGCCGGTCTCGTCGGAAATCTTGAATGGGTGTTCGAGAGGATGGGTATGACCGGCGATGCGGCTGTCGCGTCCCTGCGAAGGTTTGCGGACCGATTCGGCATGTTCCGCATTGCCGACGGGCGCGACGAGCCTCCCGGGCGCCTGTTCTGTTCGGTGTGACGGGCGGTCATGCTCCTAATTGCGACGCTGTGCCGCTCGAAAGATCGTCGCTGCACGTCAGCACGCCGCTGTCATGTGTATGGGCGGAAACGCCGAAGAGATCACCGGGCCGTGCGGGGCGCAACCACTCCGACTGGCAGCCGCAGACCGCACTGCTCGGGCTTTCAGCCCGACTGTCCGAAGTCGGGCCCCATGTCGTTCAAAACGCTATAAACTCCCGCTGCACTTGTTCCACATCAAAGGGGGGATCCTTTGCGCGCACGTCTCGCCGCCTCGGCCGTTGCTGTCGCCCTCGCCGGTGTCTTCTTCAGCGCACCGACGGCGTCCGCGGCGACCTTGCCGTCCACCAACACCGCCCATCACTGCATCCACCACACCACTGGAGTGTGCGGCTGGACGCACCACCAAAAGCCCAAGGACAAGTACGAGACCGCGAAGTGC
Source organism: Streptomyces cellostaticus (assembly GCF_001513965.1). GTDB lineage: Bacteria > Actinomycetota > Actinomycetes > Streptomycetales > Streptomycetaceae > Streptomyces > Streptomyces cellostaticus. Next base: position 7,069 of record NZ_KQ948055.1, read on the forward strand.
AGGGACGCGTCCCTCTCGTACTCGCGGCACTCGCAGGGCACCTGTTCCCACCACCACGGCGTGCGCTACTGGTTCAAGTAGGCCGCCGCAGCAACAGGTGCCTCCCCTGTGTCCGGAGGAGGCACCTGTGCTCTCGGGCACCGGCTCATGAACCGGCGTCGCCTGCCGACAGCGGCAGATCCTCTGAGGTCGCGCAAGAGGCCCACTGACCCAACAGGGTGACTCTGCGTCAGTACACGGAAGCGTTGCTGCAAGCCAGCGGCCCTTACGGGGAGTGCTGGGGGGTAGTTTTTTCACCAACCGCGTTTTTAGTCATAGCTAAAGGTGGCATCCTCATGGGGTGGCAACGAACGTTGCTTCTGAGTGAGTTGGGGGTGCACCATGGGCATTTTCGCCCGTGACGAGAGCCGGACGAACTTAGCGGCTTCCCGGATAGCGAGGCAGGCCACGGCCTCGCTGGCCGGCCTGCTGACGGGGCTGGGCAAGACCCGCTCCGATCTGGCGGCAGCGATGGGCGTCAGTCCGGGCCGCGTCAGCCAGATCATGTCCGGTGATGCGAACCTGACGGTCCGGACGCTCGCCGCTGTAGCGGAGGCGTTGGATGCCGACGTGCAGATCACCTTCCGTGCCCGACCTCAGCCAGCGGACGCCACTGCCTGCGGCAGTACAGACACACCGCCCTTCAAGAGCAGCGGGCTGCCTGCCCACCGCTGAGCGTGAGAGCCGGCGCCTGTGTCTCAAAGCCATCACTCGGTGGCGGATCACTAACACCGTGAGGCCTTTCCAACCTCAGGCGGACATGGACGGCATGGCCGAATGGCAGAACCGCCCCCTCGACCGCGTCTACCCGGGTCCTGTTCATGGACGCCATCAACGTCAAGATCGGGGACGGGCAGGTCGCAAACCGTCCCATCTACGTGGTGATGGCGGTGGCCGTGGACGGCACCCGCGACATCCTCGGCATCTGGGCCGGCGACGGGGGCGAGGGCGCCAAGTTCGGTCTGAAGCGGCGCTGCGCGTAACGTCAGTCGGTGCAGGTAGCGGTGGCGGGCATCGGACGACCGCAGACCCCATGCCAGCAGCATACCGGTGAACAGTGCCGTCACGTGGCCGACGGGAGTGACCCCCAGCGTGGTCAGGCCGCTCGTGATGTGCGGTGCGCGCACCGCGAGCGCGGCGAGCGCGATCCATCGGTGCCACCGCCTGGCCCCCGCTGCCACCACGGCGGCCAGGGCCGAGACGATCACGTAGGACGGGCCGACGTCCAGCGTCGCACGCAGCGCCGGGTCTGCTTGGCCCGCCGCGATCCGCGCTGCCAGGAGCCCTTCGCTCACCAGTGTGCCGAGGACTTGGCCGGCCGCGATCAGCACGACCGCCCGCATGTTGCCGAAGCGGATGACGAGGAACGCCAGTATGGCCCCGGCGAGGGCGATGCTGCGCAGACAGGCCCAGGGATCGGCGCCGAACAGGAAGGCGGAGGCGATGAGCGCCTCCACAGGATGATCATCCATATTGGCCAGGTTGGTCGATGCCCAGGCGTTCACCGCGTGATCAGCGCCGTACGTCAGGGACGACGCGGCGGCGAGCAGGGCGAAGCCCCAGGGCACAGGGGAAAGCCATCGGCGGGCGGACGTCCGGGAGAGATCCATGTGGCCGACCCTGGCAAAGGGTGCCCGCCCCGCGGATCTGGCCACGGAATGACCGGCTGATCTCTGTCCCTGGACAGAGGCGGATGATCGCCCTCCCGGCTAGGGTCGGATGCGTGCGAGGCATGATGGTGAGGCATGACGTGGCGTCCTTCGCCAGAGGACTGAAGCCGACTCAGCTGATCGGGCTGGATGTGCTTTTGGCCATGGTCCTGATGGCGTCGAACGTCTTGTGGTGGACGCTTGGCACGCACCGCACGGGCTGGCCGGCATGGCAGACCGTGCTGACGTGCTCGTTGGGCGTGGCCGTCGCCGTCCGGCGGCTGCTACCACTGCCTGCACTGGCGGTGGCGTCGGTGGTGATGGCCACCGACGGAGCGCTCAGCCTGACGGGGGTGCTGGCGACTGCCTTGTTGGTGTACGGGGTGGCGATCGCCCGACCTGTGCGTGTCGCGGCGTACGCGAGCGCGGTGGCAGGCGCCGCACAACTCGCCTTGATGATCCCTATGCAGGGCATAACAGGGCACGACTACTGGGGGTGGCCGGGGATGAGCCAAAGCCTCATCGTCGAGGCCGCCGCCTGGGCGATCGGGTGGTCCACCAGACGGGGCCGCGCCTATTCCCAGGGCCTGGTCGAGCAGGCCGAGGAGCGGGCACGGCGCACGCTCGTCGAGGAACGCATACGCATCGCCCGGGAGTTGCACGACGTCGTCGCGCACAGCCTGAGCGTCATCGCGGTGCAGGCGGGCGTCGGCCACCACGTGATCGGCAGCCGACCCGACCAGGCCGCGAAATCCCTCTGCGCGATCGAGACCACCAGCAGGGCCGCGCTGGGGGAGCTGCGCTCCCTGCTGGGTGTCCTGCGCGACGACGACGGCGCCGAATGGCTGCCCGGCGGCCTCGACGACCTCAGCACACTCATCGAACAGACCCGACGGGCCGGCGTGCAGGTCGAGTTGACGACCAGCGGTCACCCACACGCCTTGCCCCGAGGTCTGGACCGCGCCGCCTACCGCATCGTGCAGGAAGCCCTGACCAACGTCGTCAAGCACGCCCGCACCAGCCACGCCCGGGCGACGGTCGCCTACGCGCCGGGCGAGGTCACTCTCACGGTCGTCGACGCCGGAGCCGGCAGCACGACCACCCCGATCACCGAGGGCCATGGCCTGACCGGCATGAAGGAACGCGCCGCCCTCTACGGCGGCGAGGTCCACGCCGGCCCGCTCTCCCCGCACGGCTTTCGCGTCACCGCCCGGCTGCCGTACGCCACGGACGAGCGAACAGCCCAGTTCCCCGTGGGCGCCGACCTGGAGGGTGCATGACAGTGCGGGTCGTCGTGGTGGACGACGAGACGCTGGTGCGTGCCGGGTTCCGGGTGCTGCTCGAGTCGGAAGAGGACCTCCAGGTCGTGGGTGAGGCGGCCGACGGGACCCAGGCGGTCAGGGTGATCCGCGAACAACGCCCCGACGTCGCCCTGATGGACATCCGGATGCCCGGGCTCAATGGCATCGAGGCCATCCGCGCGCTGCTCGGCGGCCCGTCTCCGGTGCCCGTCCACGTCCTGGTGCTCACCACCTTCGACCTGGACGAGTACGTCTTCGAGGCGCTCCGCGCAGGCGCCGCGGGCTTCCTCCTGAAGGACACTCCACCCGCTCGCTTGATCGACGCCGTGCGGGTGATCGCCACCGGGGAGTCGCTGCTGTCACCCGGCGTCACCCGCAAGCTCATCGAGACCTACGTCCGCCGCCCCGGCTACCCCGGCCCGGTCACCCGCACCCTGGACGGTGTGACCGGCCGCGAGCGGGACGTGCTGGGCCTGATCGCACGTGGCCTGTCCAACCACGAGATCGCGGCCGAGCTGTATCTGACCGTCGGCACGGTCAAGACCCACGTCAGCCACCTGCTGACGAAGCTGGGTGCCAGGGACCGGGCCCAACTCGTCATCGCCGCCTACGAAAGCGGACTGGCAGGGCCCGCACGTCGTTGAAGCAGGACGAGCAGGACCCAGTTGTGGGGCAGGAGGTTCACGCCTCGGCCGGTGCGATCCACGCGGGGCACGACACAGCCCAGCCACCCGCGGATGGGTCAATCGGCTTGACGCCCGTCCTGGCGAGCCGGACGTACCCCACCCCGACGCCCTCGAGTTGGCTTCGCAACCCTCGTGCTGCACCGGAGGTCCTGCTTTCATGCGCCCACCCGGCCAAGATCCCCCGACCAGGGATCCCGTTCGATCAGAACGGTCCTCATGATCGATAGGGCAACGGCGTCTTAGGAGCGCCTGACGGCCCGTCGACAGTCGGCGTCCGGCTCGGCGTCTTCGCCAAACTCAAGCAGATCGCACTGGAGTCCTACGGCCGGATCGTCGGCCTCGTACTCGACCAGATCGCCGTCGACGGCTCTATCACCAAAGCCCCCGGCGGCGGCGAGGTCGCAGGACGGTCGCCGGTCGATCGCGGTAAACAGGGCCTGAAGCGCTCGGGCATGACGGACGGCTATGGAATCCCGCTGGGTCGCGTGCTGGCCGGAGCGAACCGTCACGACTCCCCGCTGCTCGCCCCGACCCTGGACCGCCTGGACGATCTGGGACCGCTGCCCGGCGACATCACCGTGCACCTGGACGCCGGCTACGACTCAGACAAGACCCGCGCCCTGCTCGACGAACGTGGCCTGCTCGGCCGCATCGCGCGCAAGGGCGAGAAGGCGCCGATCCAGGCAAGTCAGAGGTGGCACGTCGAACGCACCCACACCTGGCAGAACGCCTTCCACCGCCTCGCCCGCTGCTACGAGCGCCGCGCCACCGTCATCGATGCGTTCTTCGACCTCACCGACACCATCATCACGGTACGTAGCCTGATCCGTCGGGCATGGGCGACCCACCGATGGGACGGACGCCCGAACCGCCGCCCGTGACCAGACGCCAACTCTTGGGCGAAACCGACCATCAGACCGCCCGATGCGATCGCGGCATCGCTCCGACTCGGCGGTGTTCCCGGCCCTGACATCGGGCCGGCTTCCGTCCTTGCCCGGGGCGGTGCCACCCTGGCAAAACCTTGCCAGGACCGCTCACTGGTTCAGGAGTTCAGCGAAGCGGTCGAGCGCACGATCGGTGCGGTGGCGGTCGCCGGTAGCTGTGAGATCGAACAGCAAACCCCGGACAACGGCCATGACCAACGTGGACGTGACGGTGTCGTCAGGACCGGTGGAGACGTCGCGGAATGTGGCACCGACAGTGTCGAACCAGTCCGTGATCGCCTCGCCCTGGTCGGGGTAGTTCTCGGGGTGGACCAGGCCGTCGGCGTGCACCTCGAAGAACAGCCGGACGAACGGGGCACGTTCGTCTGCGCTGATCCACTCCCAGATGCCACGCAGCCGCTCCTGCACGGAGCCCGTCTTTGGCGGAATGTGCTCGGCCAGGCGGACCGCACCTCGGCGACGGGCCTCGGCGAGGACCGCCGCGACCAACTCCTGTTTGCTGCCGAAGTCGTAGAGCAGCATCCGTGGGCTGGTGTCGAGGGCCTCGGCCAGTGGCCGCAGGCTCAGCCCGGCCAAGCCGTGCGCCAGCACATAGTCGGTCGCCTGCGCCAGCGTGCGCTCGCGACGGGCGGGATCAGCGGGTCGCCCCACGGTGGATCTCCTCTCAGCAACTCGGAGTTGAAACAGCATTAGCGAGTATATGGTACGACTGTTTCAATAACGAGGGGAGACCACCATGCACACCTTCGACCGAGCACTCGTCCTGGGTCCTGGGAGTCACGTCGGCACCGCCTGGATGGCAGGGCTGGCCTACGGATTGCGCCGCGATGGTGTGGAACTGGGCGAAGCCGACCTGATCGTCGGGACGTCGGCCGGCGCGATCGTCGCAGCGCTACTCGCCACCGGCCAGGACCCGGGGCGGCTCGCGACGTCGGCCCGCCAGCCAGCTCACCGGCTCAAGGTGGACCCCAGCCGGATGGGCGAGGTGTTCGCCGTACTCGGCGACCGCAGCCTGGAACCCGGCGAGGCCAGGCGTCGCGTCGGCCGGCTCGCGCTCGACAGCACCGACCTCCAGGCCGAGGAGGCGCTGATCGCGGGGCGCGCCGCCTTGATCGGTGCGGACGCGTGGCCGGAGCGGCGACTGCTGATCACCGCCGTGGACGCAACCACCGGTGAGCCCGTGGTGTGGGACCGCGACAGCGGCGTGCCGTTGGTGCACGCGGTGGCAGCGAGTAGCGCCTTCCCCGGGGCCGCGCCACCCGTTGCCATCGACGGCCGGCGGTACATGGACGGTGCGCTGCGTGCGGGCCCCAACGCCGATCTCGCTGTTGGAGCCCGCACGCTGGTCGTGGTCGAGCCGATGGCCCACCTGTTTCCCCGGGAGCCACTCAACCAGCAGTTGGCGGCCGTGGGGGCAGGCACCGTGGTGACCATCGGCCCCGATCCGGCCTCGGTGCGCGCCTTCGGCTCGGACATGGGCGACCTGGCAGCCTGGGAACCGGCCTACCAAGCGGGTCTTCGCCAGGCAGGCGACGTCGGCGCGCAACTCAGCTCCATGTGGAGGGCAGAAGCCGACGCGGGCTGACCGCTGATCAGGTCGGTGATGTGTGGGCGCTGGCAGTCCACCGGAGGGGTCGCCGCGTAGGCCGACCCCTCCCGCAGCACAGGCGCAGGTCTCCCCGGTGATCACAGAGCGTCGCAACTCGGTGATCACCAAGACCTGTGCCTGTCTTACTTCCGAGGTGGCCCCACCACGCCTATCTGCGCCACCACTTAGTGTGCGGCGCCGACTGTGTCAGAGTCGCACAGGCAGCCTGGACGGCTCAGTGGTCGCCCGTGTGCGGGCGCACGGGGCGTGGCAGTGGCTGATGCCAGTCGCCCAGCGTCGTGAGGAGAAACTGGCGGGCGAGAGAACGAATGTCGTCCCACGCCGAATCTGTGGCCAGAGCGCTGTCCCAGGGGCCGGCGCGGCGGGTGACGTCGATCTCGCCGATGCGACGGCCGATGGCCCGAAGATGACACTGATCCTCAGGCTCGAAGGCTCCGCGCTCCGCGAGCCCTTCGGACACGCGGCACATGAGCTCCACCTCTTCAACGACGTCCTTCGTCTCCAGCTCGCGCTCGCCCAGCCAGGCAAGTTGATCTTGGGTGTCGGCCGCTAGGAGGGCCGTAATGCGCAGCGTCCAGGTGCGCAGGTTCGCGTCGCCGAGATGGTTCATGCATGCATGATCGCACCCAGCTCCCGCAATCGTGTTCGGGTGTCCGGAGGGCGGCAACGGCCTGCGTGGCGGTCGCGGAGGGTTGAAGCGGAATGAGTACTGCTGCAATCGAACAGTGCCAGACGGCAGCGCCTCCCGTAGTCGTGAACATCTGCTGTCCGTTCTCAGGTTCTGGCTCGCTTTCCGTGAACCGGTCACGGTGAGACATGCGACGTAGCTCAAAGGCCGTGGTTCTGGTGCGCTTCTGTGGCGAGAAAGTCTCGCGCCGCGGAGGTGACCCGGTCGCGAATGTGCTGCTGGTCCGGAGGTTGATCGTTCGGCAGGTAGAGCCCTCTCGCCAGATCAGCGATGGGTTGCAGCGCGTCGGGGTAGTCGAGTTCGGCTGCAGCTTCCTCATAGATCAGCTTCGCTCCGTGCACCGGATCGAGTTGGCACGCCACGATCTGGCCGGCCCACCACTGGGCCGCGGTCCATCGCGCCTTGGCAAGATCTTCCGAGGTCAGCGGCAGCAGACCCAACTCTTCCAGCACAAGGTCGAACAGCTCGCGGGCCTGGGGATACTCACCACGCGCGAGGCCAGCCAGCAGGGGAAGCGAGGGAGCCTCGATGTCGGCCATCAGGGCGTCCAGGCCCAACTGGACCAGGTAAGCGTCCGAGGGGCGCTGCCAGGGTTCCATGGCCAAGTTGGCAGCGGCCATGCGGATCAGGCTGATCGCTACTACTGCGTCCACGCTGTCGCCTTCTCATCATCTTTCCGTAGAGGGAAGTCCTATCACCGAGAGCCGGTGTCAGGTGGCCAGCAATACGCGCTTGCGTAGCAGGCTGAAACCGGCTCGGCCGAACATCTGGCGCTTGAGCATCTTGATCCTGTTGACGTGTCCTTCGACGACGCCGGAGTTCCAGGGCAGGGTCAGGCCGGCGATGACGGCGTCGCGGTCTCGATCGATGCCGGCTGCGAGAGTGTGGAGACTGGGAAGGTCGTCCTGGCGGACGGCGTCGAGCCACTGCGGGAGTCGTTTCCCCTGCCGCTCGGTGAGCATCTGGGCGAAGGACGGGACGTGAGCGGTCAGGGCGTCGAGTTCAGGGCAGTTGGCCAGTATGGCCTTGAGCCGGAGCTGGTGGCCCTGCAGTTCCTCGCCTGGCTCGACGAGCACGGCCTCGACCTGGGCGAACTTCGACAAGACGGCCTCGACCGCTGGCTGGACGCGGGCAACACCCGCACCTACTCGATCCGCTATTTCCTGTCCTGGACCGCCAGCCGCGGTCTTACCGGGAAGCTCATGGTCCCCTCCATCCCGCGTCAGCAGCCCAGCCAGCTGATGGACGAAGAAGGCCGCTGGAAGCTGCTGAAACGGTGTCTGACCGACTCCAGCATGGCCCTGGACACCCGGGCCGCAGGCGCACTGATCCTGCTCTTCGGCCTGCATGCCTCCCACGTCCGGCACCTCACCGCGACCCAACTCACCCGCCGCGACGGCAACAGCTACCTCGCCGTCGACCGGCACCCGATCCTGCTGCCGCCCCGGCTCGCCAGTCTCCTTCACCAGCTGGCCGAAGCACCCCACACCCGGGCTGCTCTCACGCGCACCAACCGCGGCGAGCCCTGGCTCTTCCCCGGCCTCGTCCCCGGCCGCCCCACCTCGCAGACCGGCCTCAGCTCGAAACTCCTGCCCCACGGCATCGACACCCGACCGGCCCGGAACGCGGCCTTGGTCGCGCTCGCAGGCGACCTGCCCGCACCAGTCCTCGCCAGCATCCTCGGCCTCCATCCCAACACCGCCGTCCGCTGGTCAGGCTTCGCCAAGACCTCCTGGGCCGACTACCTCGCAGCCGGAGCCCACGACATGCGGCGGCATCCGAGCAAGAATGTCCAGGACGGAGTCGCCCGTCTCCTTCAAGCAGAAACCCGCAGGACAACTGCCACTGACTCCGAGACCATCGGCCAATGACCACAGAACCGCATCTGCTGTCCCTCCGCATCGTCGTGCCACCGCTGGGAAGCCGACACGGCACCGTGGAATGCCGACCGATCATCAACGGACGAGACATCCTGGCCGACGTGTTCGACAAGGGGCCGGCAGATGACCCTCGGTATCTGTTGGCGCCGGATTCGCCGCTTCACGCGACAGACACCCCCCGCGAGGTTCGGCTTGCCGAGGCCGAGTGCACGGAAGGATGCTGCGGCGCTGTCTACGTGACCATCAGGCGCGAGGGACAACACGTGATCTGGAGCGGCTGGCGCAACCCGGATGAGGACGATATCGACCTCCCAGAGCTTCGATTCGACGTCAATCAGTACGACGTGGAGATCCGCCGGGCCTCGACCGACCACAGCTGGGAGTGGCCGGCCCGAACAGTCGCCAGGCTGCTGGAGCAACGGCTCCGGGAGCGTGTCGGCTGGCTGACGACCTGGGAATGCGAACTGGGAGCCGTTTCAGCTTGGCACTGGGAACCTGACCAGATCAGTGTCTTCCTGTTCCATCCCGGCCGTTCCGCGATCAGAGAAGACCATCCCTGGCTGCAGTTCAGGATGATCCTTCCGGTTTCCGGAGACGACCCGGGTGACCAAGCAGAGTGCCTTGAGGCGCGTTTCACGGCCGAAGACCCCCGCGAGGTCGCCGAGGTTTGCGGCGGCTCAAAGGAGTTCGCCGATCAGCTCGGCTACCCCTGGCCAGGCCCGCGACGCCGAGCACGAAGCGCGGTTGAGGCGAGGATTACGACACGCCAGGAATAAGTGATCTCTGCCAGTAAACGACCAGGTCTTCGGGATCGGGCAGATGGTGGTGCCGGGCACGCCCCGCGACTCCCTGCACATCCTGGACGCTCTGCTGAACCTGGACGGCGGGGTGAAGCCGGAGATGGTCGCCACCGACAACGCCTCCTACTCCGACATGGTGTTCGGACTGTTCAAGATCCTGGGCTACAACTTCTCCCCGCGATTCAAGGACCTGGACGACCAACGGTTCTGGCGGGCGGAGATGGACGGGATCGAGACCGGCGGCTACGGGCCGCTCACGGACCTGGCCCGCACCAACAAGGTGAACCTGAAGAAAGTGACCACCCAGTGGGAGGACATGCTGAAAGTGGCCGACTCGCTGGTCACCAACCAGGTGCAGGCCTATGACCTGCTGCGGATGTTCGGCAACCATGGACGGCCCACGCCGCTGGGGCAGGCGTTCGCCGAGTACGGGCGCATCGCCAAGACCCTGCACCTGCTCCAGGTCGTCGACCCGGTCGATGACACCTACCGGCGGCAGATGGGCAAGCAGCTCAGCGTCCAGGAGTCCCGCCACACCCTCGCCCGGGACATCTGCCACGGCAAGCGCGGCACCATCCACCAGGCATACCGAGACGGAATGGAAGATCAACCAGGGTCACTGGGACTGGTGTTGAACGCCGTCGTGCTCTGGACGACGAAGTACATCGACGCCGCGGTCGCCCAGCTGCGCGCCGAGGGCCACGAGATCAGCGATGAGGATGTCGCCCGCCTGTCCCCGCTGAAGTTCAAGAACCTCAACGTCCTGGGCCGCTACAGCTTCACCCCCTCCACCCCGCGCCAGGGCCTGCGCCCGCTGCGTGACCCGGACGCCGCCGAGCTGGACGAGGACGACGACGCCCTGGACTGACTGCGCCTTCCGGTGCGCTCGCGTGTGTCACCACGCCGCAGTCCCGCCCAGGGGGTGAAGCTGGGAAGGTGATGACGACCTGCGGAGAGTGCGGGGCGTGGGAGTGCCGCAAGGTCTTCGGCCTCGCCACCGCGGAGGTTCGCCTGGCATGACCTGCTGCCCGTCAGTCCGACAGCCAGTGCAGCTCGTGCGCCAGGGTTTTGGCGACGGCACGGACGCGGCGGTGTAGTGGCGACTGTTCGCGCGGAAGGACCAGGTGGATCGTCAGGCTGGGTGCGCCGTGCAGCGGTCGCCAGGTGATGCCGGGCGGTGATGCCGTGACGGCGGCCTCGCCGGCCGGGGCGAGGGTGAGCCCGTCGCGCAGGTCGCGCTGTGACATGTCGAAAGAGACTGTGGGTGTGTGGAATCGGGGATGTGGCCGGGTATCGCGGAACAATGCGGCCAGCTGGTCGTGGATCACGGGGTTGGCCGCACGGTCGGGGAGTCGCAGCGGATACGCGGCCGCGGCGGCGATCTCGATCTCCGGGTGTTCGGCCAGCGGATGGTGCTGCGCCAATTGGACGCCGATGCGCGCACGCCGCAGCAGGTACCGGCGCACGCCACGGCCCGGCTGTTCACCGCGGGTGATCCCGGCATCGATGCGGCCGTCGGCGACAGCGGGGGAGATCTCCGGCGTCGCCATCGGGACCGCGCCGACCTCGAGTCCGGGACTGCTGCGAATCAGCTTGTCCACCAGGGCCGGAGCCGTCTCGGCCCCGGCGCTGAGGCTGTATCCGATGCGGAGCGTGCCCAGTTCACCGGCCGCCGCGCTCCGGGCGGTGTCCCATGCCCGGTCCAACGCCGCCAGCGCGGGCGGCGCGGACTCCGCCAAAGCCGCACCGGCCGTGGTCAATACGACGCTGCGCGTGTTGCGGACCAGCAGGGCCGTACCGAGTTCCGCCTCCAATCGGCGCATCCGGGCGCTGAGTGCGGGCTGTGCGATACCGATCCGTGCGGCCGCGCGGGTGAAGTTCAACTCCTGCGCCAGCACCAGGAAGTACCGCAGGCTGACCGTATCCGGTGCCATGTGCCCTCCCTGCCGATTGATAACGATCCGTTCTGAGTCTATCCCGTATTGATCTTTCCCCCGACCCCACGTCAAGCCCTAACCTGCGCATATGACGATTCAACTGACCGCGGTCCTGGACATCGCACTCACGCAGCCCGCCGACCCTGATCTGGACGGAGGTCGTCATGCATAAGCTTGTTGTCCTGTATTCCGAGCCCGCCGACCCTGACCACTTCCGCGACTACTACGTGACCAACCACCTTCCGATGGTCATGAATTGGCCCGGCCCGCTTGCGTGGCGCTACAGCTTCGACGTGGCGGCGACCGAGGGAGAAGCGCCGTATTTCGCGGTCTTCGAAGCCGACTTCGCTGACGCCGCCGCCATGGACGCGGCGCGGGCGTCGCCGCAAGGCCAGCGGCTGGCCGCCGATGTCGCCAACTACGCCACCGGCGGTGCGGTCATCATCCACTATCCGGTACAGGACGGCACCGGCTGAGGTAGGACGGTACGCTCCGGGACGCGTTCGGTCGGCCGTTGCGGCCAGGTCCGGCTATCGGCGGAACGCCGTTCGCGGTTGCCGGTTAGTTGAGTGTCAAAGGTGGGCCGATGTCCTGGCCGGATGTCACGGTGGTTGATGCGTGCGCGCGGCGCGACGGCCGGGGCGGCAGCCCCACGGCCGTCACCGACGACGACCCGGCGGCGACGGACGCGGACCGGCGTGCGGTCGCTGCTGCGGCCGGCACCTCGCACGCGGCGTTCCTCGGCCCGGGGCGGACGCCGGACGGTGGCTGGCCGGTCCGGTTCTTCACCGCCACCGCCGAACTGTCCGGCTGCGGCCACGGCACCGTTGCCGCGCAGGCCGTCCGGTTGACCCGCACCGCGCTGGGCGAGCTGAACGACCGCCAGCACACCGGCGGGCGCACGTTCGACACCGTCGCGATCCGCCGCCCCGCCGGCATCGAGGTGTGGTTCGACCAGGGCCTCGTCGCGCTGCGCCACTCGGCACCGGACGAGCGCGCCGCGATCGTCGCCGCGCTCGGGCTCACCGCGGACGACCCGCATCCGACCGACGCGCCACGGATCGCCGCGCCCGGCGCACCACGCATGCTGGTACCGGTCCACGACCGGTCGGCGCTGCTCCGAGTCCACCCACACCTCGGCAGGCTGACAGCGGCGTGCCAGCGGTACGGGCTCCTCGGCTGTTTCGTGTACGCACCGCCGGTGGGCGACCGACCGGGTGCGGCGCGGATGTTCGCGCCGGCGATCGGTGTCGACGAGGACGTCGCCAACGCCAACAGCACCGGCTGCCTGGCCGCCCACCTGCTCGACACGACAGGGGCACAGACGGTCGCGATCGAGGTGGAGCAGGGTGACAGCCTCGGTCGACCGGCCAGCGTGCTCGCTTCGGCCCGACGCGGGCCGGCGGGCATCACGACCCGGGTCGGCGGGTTAGCGGTGGTCCGCGACGGACACCGAGGCGACAACTAGACCGTCCTCTTCTGCGATCCGCGCATGGGGCTGGGGCTGGGGTTGTCCGCTGCGGTCAAGCGTTGGCACCCGGTAGCGGCCGTCAGCGGGACGCGGTGTCGAGGGCGCGGCTGAGTGTCCATCGGGAGACGCGCAGCTTGGCGGCGACGGCGGTTCGGGTTTGTCCGGCGCCGAGCAGGATGCGGGCGTCGGCGATCTGTTCGGAGGTCAGGGCGCGAGGACGGCTGCCGACGGGCGCTGCGTGTGCTGAGGCTCAGGTCTGGCAGCGTCAGGTCTGGCACTGGGAGGTCGCGGCGCTGCTCCAGTTGGACCAGGCGCCCCCTGCGGGCCTGACATGGACGAGGATCTCGACCTTGACGTTGACCGGGCCGCAGACGCGGTCCGTGGAGCCGATGGCGATGGGGCCGACCGTGGACCGTCGCTGGACGACGGTACGCCCGTTACCGATCTTCACCCAGTGACCGCCCGAGACGACGCGGAAGTACGCCTCGTACTCGACCGAGGAGGCGTGCGGGCGCGTATTCGTCAGGACCGTGTGCGCGGTGATGTTGCGCATGAAGACGTGGCCGTCCTTCCACCGCTCCGCGCTGATACAGCCGTTACCGGAGATGCCCTGGGTCGAGACGGACCCGCCGCAGGCGATGGCGGCGGCGTGGGCGTCGGCGGGGAGGGCAAGTGCGGCAACGGCAGCAGCGGCCACGACAGTTCCCGTACGTTTCAGCATTCAGGTACTCCTTTGGGTTGGGTGCGGTCGGCGAGCAGCAGGGCGAGGGGACCGCCGGGGAGGTGGAACCGGCCGTCCTGCGCGGCCTGGATCGCCTCGTTCATCGGCCACCAGGACAGCTTGAAGTCCTCTTCGGTGTCGTTGAGTTCCTGTGGTCCGAGCGTGAGGTGTTAGGCGAGGAACAGCGACAGGCGGGCGTTGTTTCCGAGGGTGATCGCGTAGGTGCCGAGATGCTGCCACCGGGTGGCCTCGACCCCGGCCTCTTCCTTCAGCTCCCGCCGCGCACAGTCCTCGGGAATCTCCCCCGGATCGCGCCGGCCACCGGGAAGGAAAATCTCCCCGTGTTCGGCGCTGCGGGAGGACAGGACGGCTACCCGGCCGTCTTTGGTGCGGGCGACGACCACGGAGGCCTCCTGAAGCTGGGGCATGGGCTCGTTTCCGTGAGGTAGGCGGTGATGGTGTCGGCGAGTTGGGCGGGGGTGTTGTCGTCCGTGTCGATGATGACGCCTGTGGTGTCAGCGGCGGCGATTTTGTCGAAATTGGTGCGGAGTCGTGTCAGCCGGCCGGGGACGTTGACCATGTCGTCGTCCTGGTTGTAGTCCTGTTTTCCGGCCATACGGTCGCGCAGGGTGGCGTCCGTGCACCGCAGGTAGAACGTGTGGTCGGGCTGGACGAGGTACGGGCGGAACGGTTCGACCAGCTCCTTCACCTGCTGTGTCGTGCCTGCGCAGGTACACCAGGCCGACCAGCGCACGCTGGTGCGGTGGGAGCTTGCAGCGGCGGTCACCCTCGCGGGTGACGATGAGCATGGCGACCCACTCGACCAGGGCGTGGGGCAGGTCGAGTGCGGCAAAATACGGAACCAACGCGGCTCCTGTGCCTGTGGGTTGAGACTTCGAACACCTCCCCCAACGGCACGGGAGCCTCGTGCGTTGCGCCCACCGCCAGCGTCACCCGATCAGTGGCCACTCTGAAACAGCTCAGTGCTTCACCTGGAAAGTGCTCTTATCCTTGCAACCAACAGGACCCTCAGCAAGTCCTATCGTTGCAGGTCAAGGGCACTTTCCGTGTTTATGATCAACCTCTGGACAGCCCGCTTCATGAAAGCGCGAGGCCACCATGCTGCCTGAACTGCGCCGATGAGGTTTTCGGCAGGCGCCATGCTCGACCGCCTGGCCCGCACCGTGGCCCACCCCTTCCAGCCCCACATGCCGCACCGCTCCGCCACCGCAGCGTGGCCGCGCAGCGGAGTCGACCGGGAGGTCGTCCAGCTTCTGATGGGTTGGCGCCGCTCATCCCGGCGGGAGCCGGATCAGCGGACGCCGCCCCAGCCAAGCCGGTCAACCGGTCGCGGCGAGAAAGCACTACGGCATGACCGCCCGCATGATGAGGTCCGCCGCTCGCTCCGCCGTCGTCTCACCATGGTTCTCGATGACGAGGTCGGGGGCGCGGGGGAACTCCGCGCGGGTGTCGACCCCGACGACGCCGCGCAGAGTCCCGGCGTCCGCCCCTTCGGGGCCGTAGAACGCGGCGCGGCCCTCGCGTGTGCGCAGCTCCTCAATCGGTGCCCGCAGCCAGACCTCGACATAGCCGGGGGTATGGCGGCGGTTCCAGTCGTGGACTTCGTGGAGGAGCGAGATCGTCGAGCAGACGACCAGGTGGCCCTGGGCAGCCAGTTGGTGGGCGAGCTGGGCGTAGAACATCGCGAGGCGGCGCCGGTCCGCCTTCTCGTATCCGAACGCCACCGGAAGGATCTCGCGCAGGCGGTCACCGTCGAGCAGGATCGGCCGCTTGCCGGAGGCGATCAACCGGTCTGCCACCAGGCGCGCCACCGTACTCTTTCCCACGCCGGACAGACCGGTGATCCATACGACTCCGTGCTTCATTCGGATGTCTCCTCCCGGGGCGAGCTCGATGGGTCCTGGGGTGCGTTGACCTGGTCCGTGTCAAGGCGCCGCAGAACCTCGATACCGACGGGGATGTCCGACGGGTGGTCGAACTCGCACCAGGGTCCGGCGGCGGGCACGGTGGCGATCTCCAGCAGTCGCCGCTGGACTAGGTGTCGGAGCAAGCCAGTCATGTCCAGTGCGGCGACACGGGCGTCAGCGGACCTTGCTCTTCGGATGACCGACCAGGCCGTCGGAGTCATCCGGAGCAGCCCCATGTACTGGCCGTGCACCTCTTCGACGGTCAGTGCCCGGCCGCCGATGTCCATCAGGTGTCCGGCCTCGTCCCGGACGAACGTCTCCGCGTCGCAGAGCGGGTCCGCGAACCGGCGGCTCCACAGGGCGAGCCAGTGCGGGTCGTAGGAGATCGCCAACTCTGCTTTGCTGGCGGCGAGTTCACGTACGGTGTCGGCGCCGTACACGATGTCGCCGTACGAGATCAGTACGGCGTCCTCGGACAGCCAGGGCTCGGCCACCGCCAGCGACTGCGCCATCGTCGTCCGCGCCCACTCGGGGTTGCGGAAGACCGGGTAGCCGGTCGCGTCGAAGGCCTCGGCATGCCAGCCCGCGACGACGCCGACCTGCTCGGCCCCGCCTGCCCGCAGCGCCGCCACCTGCCGTTCCAGGAGGGTCCGTCCGGCAATCTCGACCAGGCACTTGGGACGGTCGTCGGTGAGCCGCCCCAGCCGGGAGCCGCGGCCTGCCGCAAGGATGATCGCCTTCACGCGGCTCCCCCGCCCAACAACTCTCGTACGGCGCGGACATCGACCGGATCGAAGTCGGCTTCCCGCTCCGGATGCCACATGATCCCCTGGATCCGGGCGTCGCGGTGGCGGATCGCTTCGATCACGTCGCCGCAGGAGGCGGTGGCCTCAAGGGGCGCCGTCACCTCGCGTGCCGCCAGCCGGTGGTAGCTGTTGACGTTTCGGATCACTCCGTCGGTGCCGACGATCTCGTGACGGGTGGCCACATGGCCCTCGACGCGGACGAGTGAGGCTCCGAAGGCCCGCAGAATGACCTGCATGCCGCGGCACACTCCCAGCAGCGGGACGCCCTCCTGCACGGCCCAGCCCAACAGCCCCGCCTCCGTTTCGTCCCGTTCCGGTGACGGTCCGCCGTACTCGGCCAGGTCGTCCCCCCCGGAGAGCACCACACCGCGCAGCCCGGCCTCGCGTGCCGTGCGCAGTGCCAGAGCCGGGTTGTTCGGCAGCGGCACCGGGGTGACTCCGCAGGCGGACAGGAAGGGGAACCAGCGCACGTCCAGGGCGCAGCGCCGCTCTCCGAACTCATTGGGCGGCAGCGCCCGTTGTGTGATGCCGACCATCGTCATGGCAGCACCGCCACCATGCCGCCGGCCGCGTCTATGTCCAGCGCCCGGGCGTGCGACCACTGGCGGAACAGCGCTTCCCCTACCCCCACCACCGCCGGGATGCCTAGTTCCAGCGCCCGTATCGCCATGTGGGAGTTGGCGCCGCCGAACGCCGTCACCAGACCCCGGATGCCACGGGCGAAGAGCCAGTCGTACCCGGGGTCGGCACTCGCGATGAGGGCGATCGCGCCCTGCGGCGGGTTCCCAGCGTCGATATCGGCCACGTGGGCGAGTACCCGGCCGTGGGTGACGAAGTTGGGCTGCGCCTGCGGGGACACGAAGCTCCACGCGTCGTGTTCGCTGGTGACCAGGGGCGGCAGGCAGACCGTTCGGCTGTCCGCGTACGCCTCGCGCCCCCGGTCCACGGCCTCGCGGAGGACGCGGCGGTTCTTGGCGGGGTCGCCGGTAAGGGTGCCGATGGTGGCGCAGTCCACGTACGACATGTCGTCGGCGGTGAATCCCAGTCGCTCGCCGCACTGCCGGATCTCCACGAGTGTGTCGCTGAGCACCGACGTGAAGTCGAACTTCCCGTTCTCCCGGCCGCGGATCGCGGCCCCGATGAAGTGCAGCAGCCGTCGGGCGTCGAAGGTGAAGCCCTCGCGGGTGATGAGCCGGTCGATGCGCCGCAGTTGTACCGCCGACGGCTCGAACACGGGCGGCCGGTCGCTGTCACGCCGTCGGCTCGACCAGTCGAAGTACCGCTCGGGCGCCTCGTCGTAGCGTGGCGAGAGGATGTCGTATGTGCCCGGTCGCAGATGACCGTACTTCTTGAGGAAGGGCTGCCGGTCCAGTGCGGTGAAATCGCGCTGCAACTCGCCGGCCACCAGACCGAGGCCGCCGATGAACGCCACCTTCTCGGCGGGTGACAGGACTCCTTCGGCGACCAAGTCGTCAAGCAGCTCGGTAGAGATGAACGCCGCGCGGGCCAGGGCCGCGAACGGCTCGGTTCCGAACTCGGCGCAGCCCGTGAGCCGGGACGCCATGGCCGGCCCGCAGCACCCTGGTTGCCCGGCCGCACACCCGGGCGCGTGCGTCGCGGGTACGCGCGCCGAGTCGAGCCGGCGCAGCCGGGCGAGGTCTTCCTCCCACAGGCGACCCGAGACCAGCCGGTTGGTCAGCCGCCGCAGACTGGTGCGGAGCGTGGCGCGGTCCTCGGCCCCGAACCCCGCGTCCGCCAGCTCGGCCAGCCGTTCCCTGGTCCGGAAGGCGTGCGCGGACACCACGATCCTCGACTCCACCTTGTCGTGCAGATGCGGCGAGGCGACCAGCCGCTCCAGCCAGTGGTCGACCAGCCGTCCGGCGAGGTCCGTGGGGACGTCGCGCGGGATGAAGGAGGTGGCGCTGGCTCGTACGTCGATGTACGCCAGTCCGGCGAAGTCGACCAGCAGCGGGACGCCGCGCAGGTCTCGGTAGCCGTAGCGGTGACGGGCGCGCGCCCACACCTCGTCGGTGATCAGCCGCCGGTACAGGGACAGCGCCAAGGGCCGCGGCCGCAGCCCGATCATCTCCGCGGGATTCCAGTCGGGCATCACCCCGAAGACGCCGCGTCCTCCGAGTACCGCGGGCGCGGCGTGGCGGGCGTCGGCGATCCGCTCGGCCACCTTCGTGAGTACCGTGCGGTGCGCCGCCGGGGTCACTGGCGTGGCGGCGCAAACCAGCGGTCTCGCCTGGAGCAGGACCAGCTCGTCTTCCGCGTCGACGGCGAACTCGATCTCGACGCGTGACTGTCCGGTCAACTCGGTTATCTCAGCCAGCAGTTGCCACACCCCGGCCAGCAGCGGCGCCGGCGCCGTGGCCGACCGGTCGTACGCGGCGCCGTAGGAGATCCGCAGGGACGCCGACCGGCCGCCGGTCACGGCATCGGTGCGGTCGTCCTCGCTCCAGTTCACGACGGCGTACGGCGCGCCACTGCTCGGGTCGCAGGAACACGCCACCCCGCTCGCCCGGGACCCGGTCAACTCGGGCTGGATGAGCACTTGGTCGTCCGGGCGCTGCTGGTCGTACGAAGCGAACACGTCGTCGACGGCCGCCGCCAGCTCGGCCCTGCCGCGCCGCCCGGTGAGCGAGCGGAAGCGCCCCGCCTGGGACCCTGTCGCGGTGTCCTCGGTCACCGCGCTGCTGCGCACGATGAGAGTACCTGCGGCCCATTCCTGACGCAGTGCCTCATCAAGCAGCCGCTCCCTGGACGTCCGCCACTCGTGCAGCGTGAAGTAGCTCAGGGGCAGCACGCGCGCGGTGGTGACCAGCGGGGCCAGACGCGCGAGTGATTCGGCCTTGGTGCCCAGGCAGACCCCGACGCGGTTCACCGCCCGGCGCCCTCACGGTTCGCCCGCGCGATCCACGCCCGGGTCACGTACGGCACGTCGATGTACTCCTCGCCCGCCCCACGCACCAACTCTCGTATGCCGTCGAGCACTTCATCGAACTGCTGCCCGGCCTGCTCACCCAGCGTGGCGTGTGAGGCCCAGGCGTCGCACCACGCGTCTGCCCGCAGCCGGAAGACCTTGCGGCCGGACAGTTGAACGGGCGACTCGAACAGCCCGCTCTCCTCGATGACGGGGCGCTGGTCGGTCCGGCGGGTTCCGTAGGCGTAGCCGGGCACCCGCTCGTGGATGAGACGCTCGATCCGTGCCTGCAGCGGATCCTCCAGATCGCGGTGGTTCCACAGGCAGGCGAAGAAGCCGTCCGGTTCCAAGATGCGGGCGGTCTCCTTGAGAGCGGCCAGGCGGTCCGTGCGGTCGAACGACGAGCCGAAGGTCACCAAGCGGTAGTGTCCGCTCGGCCGTCCGCTGGTTTCCCCTGTGCCGTTGTGCCATGTCACATCGCCGAACCGGGCGGTGCGTCGTTCGCCGGTGGCGCGCATGGCGGCGGTCGGCTCCACGGCGTCGACCCGCAGCCCGTACTCCAAAAGCGGCTCGGTCAGATGGCCGGAGCCCGCGCCGATGTCGCAGACCAGGTCTCCGGGCCGCACGCCCGCTGTCCGGAGCACGCTGTGGATGACGCTCGGCACGTACTCCGGGCGCTCCTGGTACGTCGCGGAGTAGGGGGAGTAGTCGAACACGGGGGTCATGGCTCTCCTCATGGGGATGTGCGGGATCAACGCGGCGGAACCCGAAGGGACGTGACGCGATGTGTTGTAAGGGGTGGCGGAGGCCGGGCACTCGACCGACCGGCGCGCTACCGGCTCTCTCGTGTGCCGGGTTTCGCCAGCTGGTAGCCGAACGTGGCCGCGGTCTCCAGCAGTCGCGGTGTCTGGAAATGGGCGGCGACGCTCTCGTCGCCATACCACTCCTGCCACTCCCCTACCTTGCCGCGTCGCATGATCCGGGGCTGGTTGCCGACGGCACCGGCCGCCGCCGAGACCCGCTCCTCGTGGGCGCGCATGTTCTCGTACCGGCTACGCCGCACAGCCTGCTCGATCGCCGCCGGTGTCCGGGGCGCGCCGAACACCTCGAGCAGACCGGACATGGTGGCCTCTGGGTCGGTCTTGAGATCTTCGAACCGGATCACCGCGGAACGGTGAAAGCGAGGCAGTGCAGCCGTCCACGCGGTGTAGAAACCGGCCCACCCCGCGACGGGGGGTTCGTCGTTGACACCGCGGCCGTCGAGGAACTCGGCGAACGTGCCCTGACTCTGCACGCCCGCAGCCCCCCAGTGCGCGGCGAATCCGCGGAACCAGTGGTAGGACGAGTACACCGCGTCGCGCGGGTCGCGGACCAGGAGCACGGCGCCGGCCAGCCGACCGTGGTCGAACCGGTCCGGGTACAGGTGGTTCTTGAAGAACCGCGGCCCGTCGTCCGTCCCACCCTTGCCGCCCCCGGCGTTCCGGTCGCTGGCGGCTGTGGCGGACAGCCTGCTCCGGTAGGCCAGGTGGTCTTCGATGACCTGCGATGTGCCGTCCTCGCCGACGACTTCGCTGTACGGGTCGACGTACGCGAACCCCAACTCGATCAGGACGTTGCCGATGAGCGATGCGCCGGAGCCGGGATAGCCCGCGACCACCACGTCCCGCGCGCCGAGGCGGGCGGCATTGCGCATGTGCAGCTCGACGGGGTCGGCAGCCTCCGCTCGCAGAGGTTCCATGTCATTCCCCTTCTCAGGTGTGTACAGCGGGTGGCCCGGGCCGCGGTCAGTCGACATCGCCGTAGACGGCCGTGGTGATGTTTCCGCCGAATCCCAGGCCGAGTTGGGCGGTGACGCCG
Source organism: Streptomyces cellostaticus (assembly GCF_001513965.1). GTDB lineage: Bacteria > Actinomycetota > Actinomycetes > Streptomycetales > Streptomycetaceae > Streptomyces > Streptomyces cellostaticus. The sequence continues at coordinate 28,311 of NZ_KQ948055.1, forward strand.
CCCGGGTGAGTCATCGGTCCCCGGGCCAGCTGGGGGTGCGCCTCGGCCTCGGCGGCTGTCGCGGGAAGCAGTCCCTCGCTGTACGCACGGGCCGTGATGACGGTCTCCAGCAGGGGGGCGGTGCCCATGGTGTGGCCCAGCATGGCCTTGAAGCAGTAGGCCACCGACTGCTTGCCCAGGTGCTCGACCACGGCGGTGTCGGCCTCGTCGCACTGCGCGGTGCCCGTGCCGTGCGCGACGTAGAAGTCGACGTCCTCCCGGGTTACTTCGGCGTGGCCGAGCGCGGTGTCCATGGTTCGGATGAGGTATTCGAAGGACGGCTCGATGGAGACCGGGTGGTAGGCGTCGTTGCCCAGCGCGGAGCCCAGCAGGCGGATGCGCCCCTCGGTTCCGGGCTGCCGCGCCGGTGCCAACACGAGCGCCGCCACGCCCTCGCCCACGACGAAGCCGCGGGTGCCTCCGCGCAACGGTCGGCACACCTCGCTGGGTGGAGCGTCGTACACCAGGGCTTTGAGGCTGGCGAAGGCGCGTATCTCCTCACCGTCGAAGCCGACATCGCCCGAGACCACCACCACGTCCGTCGCGTCGCCGGTGGCCAGCAGGCGCTGTCCGATGGCCAGCGCGTGCAGCCCGGAAGTGCACGCGGCATTGATGACCAGGGACGGCCCGTGGAACTGGTAACGCTCGATCACCCGGGCCGCCGGGGTGGTCCACACCTGCTCGACGAACCGGCGCCGGGGGTTGTCTGGCTCCGGCTCGAGGTACCGCTGCCGCCACCGTTCGCGGTCGCCCCCAGTGGTGGCGTACAGCAGGGCGACCCGCTCCCCCGGCCGCCAGCCGCGGCCGAGCGCGTCGGCGATGGCCTCGTCGGCGGCGGCCGTCACCGCCCGCGCGTACCGGGTGGTCCCCGCCTCGGGGTCGCCCCCTTCGGGGATGCGGGCCAGCCAGCACGGATCTGGGAACCGTCCGCCCAGGCCGACGTGCGCTTCGGCCGAGGTGCTACCCGACAGCAGACCAGACCACAGGTCGTCCATAGACCAGCCGTAGCCGCTGACCGCGCCGATACCGAGGATGTCCGCAGGGGGAATGGGCATGACGCCACCTTGAGGATGAGTGCCGTGGACAGGACGAGGAAGTGCACGGACCGGCGCGCATGGTCGGGGCCGGTGGGTTCCCGGCCGAGCCGGGCGGCTCATGCGTGGCCGGGACGCTCGGACTTCCGGGCGACCAGCAGGCCGTTGACGCCCGCGGGCGCGTCGGCCGGCACCGGCACCCGCCGCACCGTCGAGAACCCGGCCCGGGCCAGCATCGACTCGTATGCCGCCCGGGAGTGGTTGGCTCCGCCGACGGTGTCGACCAGCATGTTGAGGCTCATCAACGCCGCGGGTTGCGGGCCTGTGCCGTCGTCGTCCACGAACGCCTCCGCGATGACCAGCACCCCTTCGTCGTCCAACGCGGCATGGCACTTACGCAGGATGGTGTCGTTCGTGCGCTCGTCCCACATGTGCAGCACGTTGGTGAGGGTGACGAGGTCGTGGCCGCGTGGGAGTTCGTCATCGGTGAGCAGGTCGCCGCCGAACGTGCGGAGGCGGTCGTCAAGGCCGCGCTCCTTAAGCCTGAACGCGGTCAGTTCGCACACCGCGGGCAGGTCGTAGATGGTCGCCCGCATCCGAGGGTTGAGCTGGCACAGCCGAATGCCGAGTTCTCCCGGGCCGCCGCCGACATCGAGGAGGCGACGGAACGGGGAGAAGTCGTAGGCATGCGCAACCACTTCGGCGACGGACGACGACACGGAGGCCATCGCGTTCCAGAACAGCCTGACTTCTCCCGTGGCGTCGTCCACGGCGAACTTGGTGGGACGCGAGGCAGGGTCCCATACCGTCGGCCGGTTCTCGCGAATGGCGGTCAGCAGGTCCTCCCAGCCGGGGTACTGCTGTTCCTCCACTAGTTGTATGAAGCCGCCGAGGTAGTGCCGCCCAGTAGAGACCAGGAACCGCTGGGCCTGGGCGCTGTTGCGGTAGCGCTCGGTGCCCGGGTCCCGGTCCAGCAGTCCCAGTGAGCAGCAGGCGGTGAGCAGCATGTGCGTGGGACGCTCAGCCAGGCCCAGCGCCGTGGTCGCCTCGGCCGCGCTCAGCGCGCCGCGGTCGGCGAGGAGGTCGAAGAGGCGGAGGCGGACGGCCGTTGCCAGGACCTTGGTTCTGCGAAAGCCGTCAAGGAGGTCCAGCAGGGCCGCGGGGGTGTTGCCTGAACTGTCGGTCTGGGGGTTCCCAGTTTGCCTCACGTGCCCTCCACGGTTCCGCGATCTGTCTGGTGTTGCAGGTCAGCGCCACCCGGCCGGACGCTGGGTCCGGCTCTCGACGCCTCGTGATACGCCGTCCGTTCAGAGTTGCGCCGAGGTCGACCGTCGCGGCCATGGCGTGGCTCCGGGATCGTTGTTCAATCTTCGCCACGCAGTTGAAGTAAGCGGTAGATCGTTCGACGGGCTATAACGGAGTGTCAGAGGGCATCCCGATCGGGGTAGCCGTTCGGCGCACGCGCCGTGCGGCTACCCAGGGTGTCGACGGGAGCGGCGCTGCCGGTGGGGTCGTTGTTCGATGCCATCGAGGCTGAGGAGACCGTGGTCCGGGAGCGTGTGGAAGAACTTGAGTCCCGGGTGGCCGAGTGACGGCACGGCTGGAGGCCGAGCGTGAACGGCTGTCTCGGCTGGTGATCACGCGGGCGACGGCCGGCGGGCTTCTCGCGAGGATGGTCGGCGGTGATCCGGGAGAGACGGCGCGGGAGACGCCGCCGGCGGGGGAAGAGGTGTCGCCGTTCGCGGGAGCGGAGCGGCGGTGTTACCGACGTTGGTGCCGCCGCCGATCACGATGTTCCTTACGGGCCCGCACCAGTGCCCTCAAGAACCCGGCGAGCTGCCCGTCACACACGCCCAGCGCCCCGTCCCCGCCCCGTCCGCCCACGGCACCGCCCCCACACAGGCATGGGCCATGGAGCGCCTCGCTGAACCCATCACACTGGCCGACATGGCCTCCCACGCCAACGTCAGCGTGCGTACCTTCACCCGCCGCTTCCGCGACGAAGTCGGCACCAGCCCCGGCCGGTGGCTCATCCGTCAGCGCGTCGACCTGGCCCGGCACCTGCTCGAAACCACTGACTGGCCCATCGACCTGGTCGCCCACCGCGCCGGATTCGGCACCGGTGTCTCCCTGCGCCAGCACCTTCATGGCGCAATCGGAGTCACCCCCCAGGCATACCGCCGCACCTTCCGCCCCACGCCCGTCGGCGGTCCAGCGCAGTAGCAGCGAACAACTCACCGTTCCGGCTGGCCTGCGGCACGTTTCCGGCGTCTTCCACCCTCCTTGGAGACCTCGTTGACTGCGGTCAGACTGCACGCGAGCGCAAGCGTGGCGACCAAGTCGTCCTGCTGGGGAGCGTCGGGCGACCCGATGGCCCACGCGGGGGGGGTGCAGCCACCTACGTCGCCTCACAGTCACCCGCCTTCCGCTGTCGCGAGATCCACCTGGGAAGCCCGGTTGACCCTCGACCTTGTTCAGGGCGCAGAGTGCTGGGTGTGGAGAACGACATGCGCAGCATTGGCGATATGGCCCGCGACAGCGGCCTGGGCGTGAGCGCCCTGCGGTTCTACGACCGTGCCGGTGTGCTGGTCCCGGCCTGGGTGGATCCGGTGAGCGGTTACCGCTGGTACGAACCCGAGCAGCTTGAAGAGGGCCGGCTGCTGGCCCGCTTGCGCCGGGCCGGGATGCCGCTGGCGGACATCCGGCTGGTGCTGGCCAGCTGGTCCGGCGCGGACACCGATCTGGTCCGGAATCTGCTCGAGGCGCACCTGCGCCGTCTCGAACAGGCGCTGTCCGATGCCCGCAGCGAGTTCTCCGCGCTCCGAGCACTACTCGATCACAGGGAGAATGTCATGACCTCGCTCCGCATCGCCGCCGTACGGCTGTCCATCGCCGCGCCCGAGCTGGCAGCCGCGCTGGACACGGTCCGTTTCGCGGCGAGTACCGACCCGGAGCTGCCGATGCTCGGCGGGGTCCTGTTCGACATCGAGGGCGAGAACCTCCACGTCGTGGCCACCGACCGGTACCGAATGGCTGTCGCGCACGCCGGTATCGCCAGGCACGAGGGGAGCCGAGTGCAGGTCATCGTGCCCACCCCGCTCGCCGACGCGATGCGGGCGCTGCTGGACGGCGAGGGACGCGTGTGGCTCTCTGTCGACGGTGACCGCGTGACACTGGAGGCGGGGGACAGGCAGGCGGCCGGTCAGTGCCTCGACCATGACTTCCCCGACTACCGTCGTCTCCTCCCCCGGGCCGGCGGGCGCCGCACCCTCGTCGAGGTGGCGGCCTTCCGCAAGGCCCTGGAGGCTGGTCCTGTCCGTTCCGGCGAGGCGGGAGCGCATGACCTCAGCGTGCTCAGGGTGGACGACGGCGGCACGGTGACCCTCTGCACGGATGGTGACGACGACCCGAACCGCGTCGCCGTCAACCGTGAGTTCCTGATGGACGCACTGGCCGCCGGAGCCCGGGACCGACTGATCCTGGAGCTCGGCGCCCCCACGGCGCCGATCGCGATCCGCCGGCCCGCCGACGAGGGCACCTTCTCGGTCCTGATGCCGGTCCGCCTGGAGGACTGACGGTGCGTTCACCCTGGTCCGGCCCGCCCAGACCAACCGGACGGAGCCGGAGCAGGGTTTCGGGGGACCCACTGAGGGCGGCAGACGGGCCATCGCCGAGAACCCGCACCATGGTGCCCGGCCACCCGGGGAAGCCGTCATGGCTGCTGGGCCTCGGCCTGTGACGCCGCCGGCACGAGGCGCGAGGACATCGGCCGACGAGACGTCAACTGCCGCAGGGATCACCATCCGTCAGCCCCCACGACCCCACGCTTTGAACGTCAGCAGTTCGGTGACCCGCATCACACCTGGCTCCTGTCAGCAATCGGGGCGCCGTCTCGTTCAAGGGGCACGCGAACGAGACAGGAGCAACGCCATGAAGCACCGCATCGTCGTACTCGGCGCCGGATACGCCGGGGCCTTCGCCGCCGGGAACCTGGCCCGCCGGCTCTCCCCCGCCGACACCGAGATCACCGTCGTCAACGCCGTGCCCGACTTCGTTGAGCGGATGCGGCTCCACCAGCTCGCGATCGGCCAGGAACTCGCGTTCCGCAAACTCGCCGACGTATTCGCGGGCACCGGGGTGCGGCTGCGGCTGGCGCGCGTCACCGGCGTCGACCCCGAGCGCAGGACCGTCGCCGTGACCGGTGAGGACGGCGACGGCGAACTCGCGTACGACACGCTTCTCTACGCGCTCGGCAGCTCCGTGGCCCACCATGGCGTCCCCGGCGTGGCCGAGTACGCCTTCGATGTGACCGGCCTGTCCTCGGCGCTGCGTCTGCGCGAGCGCCTGGCCGGACTGGGCGCGGGCGGCACCGTGCTGGTCGTCGGTGAGGGACTGACCGGCATCGAGACCGCCACCGAGTTCGCCGAGTCCCGGCCCGACCTCTCGGTCGCGCTCGCCGCCCGCGGCGAGCTGGGCGGCCGGCTCTCTTCGAAGGCCCGCCGTCACCTGCGCCAGGCCTTCGACCGGCTCGGCATCACCGTCCACGAGCACACCAGCATCGAAGCCGTCGAGCCGGCACGGGCGATCGCCGCCGACGGTACGTCCATGCCGGCCGACGTGACCGTGTGGTCGGCCGGGTTCGCCGTGCACCCCATCGCGGCCGCCAGCGGCCTGGAGGTCACCGAGACCGGCCAGATCGTCGTCGACCGCACCATGCGCTCGGTCTCGCACCCGGACGTCTACGCCGCCGGCGACTGCGCCTACGCGATCGGCGAGAACGGCCGGCCGCTGCCGATGTCCTGCGCCTCGGCCGGCTTCACCAACATGCAGGCGACCGCCGCGATCATCGCGCGCCTGACGGGCAGCGAGGTCCCGACCACCGGGCTGAAGTACCACGGCAACCACATCAGCCTCGGGCGGCGGGACGCGATCTTCCAGATGGTGGACGGGGACGCCCGGTCGAAGTCCTGGTACCTGGGCGGCCGGACCGCCGCGCGGCTCAAGTCGGGCGTGCTCAAGGGGGCCGGGTGGAGCATCGGCCACCCGACCTTCGGCATGCCGAAGCGCAAGCGCCGCCTGGCCACCGCGCCCGACCGGGCCGGTGTGAGGGCCGCCGCATAGGCTGCGCCGCATGGACAGCGCAGCCATCGATCGGTTCGAGGCCAGCCGGGACCGGCTGGCCTCGCTCGCGTACCGTCTGCTCGGCTCGGCCGCCGACGCCGAGGACGCCGTGCAGGACACGTTCCTGCGCTGGCAGGCCGCAGAGCGCGAACGGGTCGAGGTGCCGGAAGCGTGGCTGACCAAGGTCGTCACCAATCTCTGCCTCGACCGGCTCCGCTCGGCGCAGGCGCGCCACGAGCGAGCGGCCGGTGCCTGGCTGCCCGAGCCACTCCTCGAGGGCGACCCGATGCTCGGCCCGGCCGACACCTTCGAGCAGCGCGAATCGGTGTCCTTGGCCGTACTGACCCTCATGGAGCGCCTCTCGCCGGTCGAGCGGGCCGTCTACGTCCTGCGCGAGGCCTTCTCGTACCCCCACGCCGAGATCGCCGGGATCCTCGACATCACCGAGTCCGCGAGCCAGCAGCATGTCCACCGGGCCCGACGCCGGGTCGCCGCCGAGCGCCGCGGCGGCGACGAGGTGGACCCCGCGTCCGCGCGCCGGGTCGTCGAGGAGTTCCTCGCCGCCGCCACGTCGGGGCGCACCGAACGGCTGGTGGCGATGCTCACCGACGACGTGACGGCGGTCTCGGACGGCGCCGGACTGGCCAGGCGGCTGCTGCGGTACAAGACGCGCGAGCGCGTCGCCTCCTACGTGCGGGCCGGCTTCAAGCCCACGCCGGCGAAGCGGCGGCTGGCCGGCGGCTCCCCCGCGCTCCACATCGCGCTGGTCAACGGCTCCCCGGCCGTCCTCGCCGTGGTCGACGACCGCATCGTGGGCGCCGTGGCGTTCGAAGTCAGCGACGGCAAGGTCGCGTCCCTGCGCGGCATCGCCGCCGCGGACCGGCTCGCGCGCCTCAATGAGGGCTGGCGGCAGCACGAACCCGACGCGCCGGTCATCAACGCCTGGTGACCGGAGCCAGCGGAATCCAGTGACCTGAGTCGGAGCGAGGACGGCATCGTCCAGGCCTGCCTCACCCGCCAGATCCTCGTCCTGGCCGACCGCGCATACCAGGGTGCCGGCGCCACGATCCGCACCCCCTCCTACGGCCGTGACCTGCCCGAGCACGACCAGAAGTACAACCGCGACCATGCTTGCCTGCGCGCGCCTGGCGAACGGGCCTTCGCCCACCTCAAGTCCTGGCGACTGCTGCGGCGAGCGCGCTGCTCAACCCACCGCATCGGCAGGACCGTGGCAGCCGTGCACACCCTCTTGACCTGCCCATACTCAGGGCCTGGGACCTGGGCGTGAAGCCGCTGACCGCCCGCCGGGGCACCGAACACGGCTCCAGCCCGGGCATCCAACGCTGGGTCGTGGAGCGCGCGTTCGCCCACCTGCACTGGTTCCGCCGTCTGCGGATCCGCCGGGAGATACGCGACGACATCCACGAAGCTGTGCTCACCCTGGGATGCGCACCGTTCTGCTGGAGAAGACTCCGCACTGCGATGGGCCTTTGAGGCGGCACTGCGGGGGGGAGGTCAGGGCCCAGTGGCCCCCTCCGCCAGATCCTTGATCGCGTTGAGGCGGTCTTCCCACTGGGTGGCGAGGGTGTCCATCCACCGCGTGGTCCGCCTCAGTGGTTGCAGGTCGGCTTCGTAGCGGACCTCGCGTCCGGCCCGGTGGGCGCGTACCAGTCCGGCGCGGTCAAGGACTGCCAGGTGTTTGGCCACCGCCTGGCGGGTGATAGGGAGGCTTGCCGCCAGGGACGTCGAGGTCGCGCCCCCCTCGCGGGCAAGGACGGCCAGGATCTCACGGCGGATCGGGTCGCCCAGGGCCACCAGGACGTCATCGGGGGCCTGTTCGCCCTCGGTGGTGCGGGTCATGCCGTGGTCTGTTCGGAGTCCGCGCGCAGTTGGTCGAGCTTGCCAGGCCAGTTCCGGCTGTTGGCACGGTGCCGGTCGGTGGCCTCGTCGGTGGGCAGCCCGAGGTGCGCGAAGCCGCTCTCGACCATGGTGAGCCGGGTGCCTCCTGTGGAGCCGTCTTCGGTCAGGGTGAACTCGACCAGAGTGGCGTTGGAGTCGTCCGGCTCCTCGCCTGCGGCGCCTTGGGACCACCGCCAGGACAGGACGCGCGGTGGCTCGACTGTCTGGATACGGGCGGGAATGACGCCGTGGATGCCGTGGTCGAAGACCAGGAGACCGCCGGGGCGCAGGTCGATCTTGACCGGCTCTCCGTTGCCGAACCAGCGGCCGAGGAAGGCGGGCTCGCTCAGCACGGACCAGACCCGTTCCCTGGGGGCATTGATCAGGATGGCGCGTTCGATCGTGTCAGGGATCATTGCAACCTCATCTCATCCGGATGCGCTGCCCAAAGGTTGCACAACCAGAGACCCATGCGCAACCGATTGGTTGCGCATGGGGCAAGTGGCGCCGCTCGGGTCCCGCCAAGCTGCGAACACCCGCCACTCATTCCGTCAGGAGTTCTTGTTCAGCGGGTCAGCCAGCGGTCGAACCAGCGGCGCTGCGGTGGCAGCACCGGATGGTGGAAGGCGTCGTTCGACGTCGCTTTTGCCCGCAGGGCCCGGAGTTCTTCGTTCTCGCTCCGACGGCCGTAAACGTACGTGAAGCGCAGCAGGTGTCCGCACTGTGCGAGAGCGGTGCCGAACGCCTGGCGACGGGCGATGAGTTCATCATCCGTCGGCTCACGCTCAGCCTGACGGCATGCCTCGTCGATACGGGTCTGCACGTCCAGCGCCGCATCCATCGCCTTCTCGACATCCGAATAGATGGCGTTGATCGTCTTGGTCTCAGCGGCGAGCGGATGCCGTTCCAGTAGGTACAGCTTGAGATCGTGGACGAACACCCGGAGCTGGGCCGAAGTTTCCATACCGTGAAGGAAGCCGTCCGACCAGGTACAGGCGTCGAGGTGCATACGCTGCACCAGCCGCTCCCTGGCCAGAGCGATACCCAGCGTCATGAACTTGACGTACGGCTGAGCGGTCTCGTCCTGTTTGCGTCGGGGCAGCGCAGTGGCCCCCGTCGCAGCGCCCGCAATCACCGGAGGAATCGACGCCGCGTGCGGCAGCAGCATCACCGCGCCGGCCGCCACCGCCCCCATCAACGCCAGCACGAGCAGCATCAGACCGCACGACGCCCAGCTGCCCAGCAGCCGTCCTTTGCCGGAAAAATCGCGCGCCAGCCCGACCCACGCGATGACCGCGCTCACAGCGGCCGGTAACGCGTAATCAGCTAACCAGGCATGATGCCAACTCATCGACGGCGCCCCCAAGACATTGCGCGGACAGGCCGGACCGTCATCAGCGTGCGCAAGCCAAGCAGAACTCCCTCCCGGCACGTCACACCAGCGCACAGTCCTCTCGCCGCACACCAAACGTCGAGAGCTGCCGCGAGCAGAACCGATGATGTCAGCCCGCACGCAACCACGCCGTTACTTTGAGCAACAAACGGCCAGCGTGTCCGGCCTCTCCCGAGACTCGCGCATACGCGCACCGACAGCCGGAGCAGACCCCCAGCCGTGCTCTACGACACAGACCGTCTCCATCCGGCCAAAGCCGGCAGGTTGCCGGACCGCTCCGGCAGGCCGACCGCGACGGGCAACGACCGCAGGCCTCGTCACGCGCAGGAGGACTCGCGGGTCCACTCTTCCCAGGCGCGTCGGGCCGGATCGCGGGTCTCGAAGACCAGATGCCCACCGGTCCGCAGTGGCTCGTAGGCTCCGCGCAGCGTCTTCCACCATGTCTGCGGATCAGCGATGGCCTGGGCGACGTTCGCCGGCACACAACCCCGGCGCACCAGCGATCTGGGCGCTTGACAGCCGGTCAGCCGTCAGCGGTGATGGGACTGCAAACGGCTTCGAAGGGGTGCTGTGGATCTCGGCTCTGTGATCATCGCGGTGGCAGGTGTGGCGGGAACACTGGGGGGATCATTCCTTGCCCAACGCGCCTCGGAACGGGCAAAACGTCGGGAGATAGAGCTGGTTCGGGACCACGAGGAAGCCCGCGAGAACCTACTGCTCCGACGTACCTGCTACGTGGAGCTCAATCGGGATGCACGTCAGTTCACCACGGCGCTCAACCAGCATCTGCACGTCATGCGAGAACGCAGTGTCGAAGAGACCGACAGAGAGGCACTCGATGAGGCTAAAAGAGCCCATCGTGACAGATACTCCCAAGCGCAGATGATCGCGCCTGACGACGTGCTCGTACGTGCGAGTGAGGTCAACCAAGCCCTGAACAAGGTCTACGGCCAGGTCAAACGCCTTGAGCGAGAAGAGCCCGAATCCGGGGAGACGATAGCCACTGCGGTCCGGGCCCAGGCGGAGATCTGGGATCTGCTCCGGGCCTTGAGGACCGCGATGCGCCATGACCTCGGGGTGACCCCTCATGAGTGACGATGCGTCGATGGACCTCCCCAAGCCGGCCGAGCCTCCCAGTAGACGGCCGGGTGGCCCGGGGGAATCTCCCCCGGGCTCCCACGAAGCGGAGCGACGATCCGCCAGCACTCGGCGCATCGGTACTCAGCGCCTTTCGGTTTCTTCCGTCGACGCGCTCCCTCGTGCCCTGCTCGGCAAGATGCGGCAGGCAAGGATCGCTGTGTGCCTTACCCCGTTCCGCGCAGCCGCAGACCGGACTCGCGCCGCCGCCATGCCGGACACCGCCTGGCCGATAGGCGGGCACCCGGGGGCGGCCGCTTGTTACTCTTTCCGATCATGCGAGCCCTCTTCCCAGGATCCTTCGACCCGGTCACTCCAGGGCACCAGGACGTACTCCGGCGCGCTGCCCTCCTGTTCGACGAGGTCGTCGTGTGCGTCATGTCCAATTCGAACAAGACCGGCCGCTTCCCCATCACGGAACGGCTGGACCGGCTCCGCGCGGCAGCAACCGACTTGAGCAACGTCACGGTCGACTCCCACACGGGCGGCCTGCTGGTCGACTACTGCCGCCGAGGCGGAATCGACGTCGTCATCCGCGGAGTCCGCGGCGTTGCCGACCTGGACTACGAAATGCCGATGGCTCGCATGAACCACGAACTGGCCGGAGTCGAAACGTTCTTCATCGCTGCAGACCCCGCTCTGGCCCACATCTCCTCCACCCTCGTCACCGCGATGAGTCAACAGGACCGTGTCCGCGAATGATGATCTGAGCGAGCTTCTCCCAGCAGGTGGGGGCGGCAACGAAGGTTCCTCAGACGTGTCCTGTGTGGTGAGGCGGACGAGCCGTTTGCAGCAGCAGAGGGCTGCAGCGAGGCCGAGGAAGACACCTCAGGTGCTCAACGCGTCAAGCTGCGGCGGCGAGGTTGACGGGGAAAGCAGCGGAGCTTGTGCAGCAGCCGCCAGGTTTTTGAGGGTGGCCACCGCTTGCTCGCCCAGGGATCCGGTCGATCGGCAGCAGTGTGCCGTCCAGGATCACGAAAGCCTTGCGGGCGGCAGTCCGGACGGCGGTGGTGAGGTCGGGGGCGAGGGCCGCTAGGACCTCGACTGCCTCGCCGATGTACCGGTAGACGGTGGCGATCCCGACGCCGAACCCGGCTGCGAGCTGGGCGTAGGTGTGGCCGCACCGCATGTGGACCAGGACCAGCAGGGCCTGCCGGTCCGTGCTGAGCCGACGCCACCGCGTCCCGCGCTCCCGGCGCCGGGCGGCCGGCAGGTCGGACAGGTGTCGCAGGGTCGCGCTGGACAGATCGATCCCCGATGAGTAGACAAGCACGTGAAGCTTCGGGCGGACAGGTTGATCTTGGTCGACAACCCATCTACCAGGAGCTTCAATTCTTCCTCAACGTCACTTCCACACCAGCCGACCTGTTGCACAGCCAGGTTGGAAAACGCTTAAAGTCTCATACCGCCCTCTGACGCCAGGCGGCAGGTTCCCACGGAGACGCCAAAGCCGAGGGGCCCTACCGAGGCTTGCGGTACGAGAACTCGGCCTTGCCAAGCCGCTTTCCCTGACCGTCTGTCCGCACCATTTTCAGTTCGCTCACGGAGCCCTTCAGCTTGGCGTGATACTGATAAGACGTGTCGGTCGGCGCGAGCATGTGGCAGACCAGCTGATTACCGGAGACGGTATACAGGCCGCGCACGTTGTCGGCTCGTGAGTTGTCGAAGCCGCGCAGCGCGGCCTGCGTGGCCTCGTGGAATTTCCGCGCGGAGCCGAAGCCATGACGGTAACTCACAGTGAATTCGAACACCTCGCCAGCATCAGTGAAGAACAGGCACCTGTCCACGTCGGCGGTAGGCATGGCGATGATGAACTCGCCACGCGAAACGGGACGGCTGTACACCCCGTCCAGCCGCGGTATCACCTTGGCGCCGGCCCGCCATTCGTCGGATGTGTGCCGCGGGTAGCCGCGCGCCACGACGTCGCCGGAATCGCGGGGCACACCGATGTATCCGAAGCTCCGGCACTGGGCCGCGATGTCGTAGACCCCGCAGGAAAGGCATCTGAGCTCGTCGCACGCAAAGCGCACCAGCGGGACGCCGTGCATCACGTAGACATCATGCATTTTCCAGTACGACCGGAAGGCGTCGATCGGGTGACCGTGGTCGCACTCGACGAAGCGCAGTGGTGAGTCCTGCAGAGTTTCCCGGAACCGGTTCATCTCCGCCTCGGTAACCCGATACGGCAATGCAGTCATGATCCCCTCCCCCGGGGCGCCGACCCCGCGACCCGAAAACGACTCTACCGATCGCGGAACCTGCTCGGGCGGAAGTCAGGATGTTTGCCTGTCCGAAGCCCGGGTGGGCCCTCTTCGAACTTGCCGGCGGGCGGCCACACGGCCGGCGCCCGGCGGGACCCGGTCGATGTCGAGCCGGTGCTGCCGGCGCCGGGTAAGAGGAGCCGGCGCGCGCGGACTACGGTGGCGAGTCTCCCTGGTCCTCATGCTCGCGTAGGAGTGCGTCGACGTCCACCAGGCGGTCCAGGCCGGAGACGGCTCGCGTCATGCACGGGTTCGAGGCGAACTCGTTGCGGTCGCGGTGGAGCAGCGCCCAGTAGCCGCGGGTGCAGGGGCACGCCTGGTCGCTGCTGCGGTCGCCGCCGGTAGGCGCAGAGCCCGCGCATGTCGCTCATGGTGCTGATGAACGAGCCACCGGAGGTGTACAGCCTGTTCGTCATACGCCCGTCGTCGGCGTACTGCGACATGCCCACGGCGTTGGGCAGCATGACCCAGTCGTAGCCATCGACGACGCAGCGGTGGAACCAGTCGGTCACCGCGGTCGGCCGGTGGTGTGGTTGAGGGCGACGAGCAGGTGTCTTGTGGCCCTTCGCCTTGGCCGCGCCGCGCAGCGTCTTGCCGTCCACGGCCAGGCCGCCCAGCCCGGCGGCCTCGGGTTGCCCCGGGCGGCGGTCGGCGAGACAGCGGCCCACCGCCCGGTCCAGCGCGTCGCCGTCGATGCGGGCCAGCAGGCGGCCCACTGCCGACTCCGAGGGAGTCAGCCGTTTGGCCAGGAGCGGGGTCGCTCCGGCCAGCACGGCGCACGCTGTGAGCGCGAGTACGACGGCGAGGGCGTGCCGCACTCCGCGCGGATCATGGGGATCAGGTGTCTCCGCCAGGCGCTCCAACAAGCCAGGAGCTCGGTTCTCTTGGTCGAAAACCCATCTACCAGGGGCTTCAAGATCTACCCCGGCACCGTCCACGGCTTCACCATGTCCGACACCGATGCCTTCAACCCCGCCGCACTGCAGCTTCACTGGGACCGCCTACTGCCTCTTCTCCGCCGCACCCTGACCAAGAGCTGAGGCTCCGGCCCGGAAATCAAGCCCGCAGGTACAGAAGGCGAAGTGCTGAGATTCGGCCCGATTCCGGCTCTTGCGCGGGATGATGAGCGGGTGACATCGGCGACATCTCAAGAGCTGCGCATCCGTACCGAGTCCGGGTCCGGCGAGACCGACCATGGGCCCGACGAGCTGAGATCCCTCTTCGACTGGTTGCGGCACGAGGACGCGCTGCGCGGACGCGTACGCGTCGAACACGCCCCGATCACGCCGGACGAGATGGGCGGAGGGCTGGACGCCCTGGTGGTGGCACTCGGTCCCGGCGGCGTGGGCGCGGCCGCGGTCGGCGCGCTGATCGGCGCTGTGGCCACATGGTTCCAGCATCGCCGTGCGGACCTGCGGATCACCGTCACCAACGAGAACGGACGCACCGTCGAGGTGGACGGCAAGCGCGTCGATGTCCCCGCACTGGTCGAGGTCGTCGAGCGGTTGCTGGCGGACGAGCAGGCAGGCAGGGACGGGACGGGGACGCCGGAGTGACCCGGTTCCCGGATCCGGCTGGTTCGCGGGCCGTCCTGATCGGCGTGAGCCGGTACGAGCACCCCAAACTGCCCGGGCTCCCGGCGGTGCGGGCGAACCTCGCCGATTTCAGGGCGGTCCTCACGGATCCGGTCAACGGGAGTCTGCGGGACGAGCACTGTGTCGTGGTCGACGAGCCCCAGGTCCCGACCGACTTCGGCATCCCCGTCACCGAGGCCGCCGACGAGGCCACGGACGTACTGCTCGTCTACTACGCGGGTCACGGAGTCGTCGACGGGCAGGGCAGGCTCCATCTGGCCGTGTTCCACACCGACCCGGCACGGACGAGCGTGACCGCGCTCCCTTACGACGTCCTGCGGGAGGCGATGGTCGACAGTCGCGCGGCGGTCAGGGTGCTCGTACTGGACTGCTGCTTCTCCGGCCGGGCGACTGGACCGATGGGGGACGAGCAAGGGCTGATCACCGGGCAGATCGACATCGCCGGCACGTACGTCCTCGCCTCGTCATCGGCGACCAAGCCCTCGCGGGCTTTGCCGGGCGCGACCCACACCGCCTTCACCGAGGCACTGCTCGCGGCGCTGCGCCGCCCGGATCCGCTCACCCTCGACGCGTTGTTCGACAAGGTGCACCACCACCTCCTCGCCCGGTCATTACCACTGCCCCAGCGGCGGGTGATGAACACGGCGGGAGGCCTGACCCTGGTGAAGGGCCCGCCTACCGCAGCGCACCCCGGCGACACGCCCCACGCCGAGGGGGCGCCGCCGACCCGGTGGAACCGGCGCGGGTTCCTGGTCGCGGGCTCCGCCGCCGGTCTGGCCCTCGGTGCCGCGGCCCTGGAATGGCTGGTCAAAGGCGGGTCGGACCATGACACATCGGGCTCCAGTGGACCGTCGTCGAGCGGCTCCCCGGCGATGAAGGTGACCGGTGCACCCTCTCCCGGGCCAACCCTCGCCGCTCACAAGGGCGCCGTCCTGTCGGTGGCGTTCCGCCCCGGCGGAGAGATCCTGGCCAGCGCCAGCGCCGATCGGACGATCCGGCTGTGGAAGGTGACCGACCCGGCGAAACCGGCACCGCTCGTCTCCCTCACCGCCCCCACGGACAACGTCGACGCGGTGGCGTTCAGCTCCGACGGCGGCCTCCTGGCCGGCGGCGGCAACGACAACGCGGTCCGGCTGTGGAAGACGACCGATCCCGCGAAACCGAGACCGCTCAGCCGGCTGACCGGCCACACGGGCGCCGTCTTCTCGGTCGCCTTCAATCCCGACAGCACCATCCTCGCCAGCGGCAGCGCGGATCGGACGCTCCGTCTCTGGAATGTGTCGGACCCCGTGAAGCCGACACCGATGGGCCGTCCCGGCACCGGCCACACCGACGCCGTCCTCTCCGTGGCGTTCAGTCCCGACCAGAGCCTCATGGCCACCGGCAGCGCCGACAACTCGATCCTGCTGTGGAACGTGGCCACCCCGCCGGCCACCGTGGGCGTACCCGTCCCCGGACACAAGAACCGCGTCCACAGCGTGGTGTTCAGCCCCGACGGCAAGACCCTGGCCAGCGCAGGCGGGGACCGGACGGTCCGTCTGTGGAATGTGACCGACCTCGCGAACCCGACCCAGATCGGCGCCCCCCTGTCCGGTCACACGGACGCGGTCTACTGCCTCGCCTTCACCACCGACGGCAAAGTCCTGGCCAGCGCCGGCGCTGACAAGGAGGTCCGCCTCTGGAACCTGACCGACCCGGCGGAACCGAAACCACTCGGCCACCCCCTCGTCGGCCACACGGGCGCCGTTCACTCGGTCGCCTTCACCACCGACGGCAAGTTCCTCGCCAGCGCCGGCGCCGACAACAAGATCCGCCTCTGGACGGTCGCCCGCTAACACCAGCTAACAGATTGAGGTGGATCGGCGCTGATGGCCGTGTCCGGGTCGGCTGTTGAGCGTTCGGTGTGATGTGGGGACGTCACCATGGATCCTCACGCCGCAGCAGCAGCGGCTCCAAGCGGCTGACGATGGGCCGACATCCACGAAGCATTCCTCAGACTCACCTGCTGCCTGATCACCCACCAGCAATTCAACTCATGGTGTCAGCCGTAGTTACTGACTTCGGCGTTTCAGGGCGGCAGGTCGAGGGAGAGTCCGGTCCCGGTGAGGAAGTCGTCGAGGACGTCGGGGCGGTACTGCAGCCGTTTGAGGCGATTACGGACGAGGGTTTCGAGTCGGCCGAGGGCGACGCCGGCGAGCCTCGCGAGGCTGCGTTTGACGTGGGCCCACAGGTACTCGACCGCGCGACCACAAGACCATCCGCCGGCGCTTCGTCGAGGAACTCACGCAGAAGGAGATCGCCGAACGCCCGGGGCACGAACTGAACCGGGAACCTCTCACGGGGAAGCCGCCGCGGTGTCGTCCCTGGGACAGGGGAAGGTGTCGGGAGGCGTGCCCCACTTCGCGGGGTTCTGCCGGTCGGGCAGGACTCCGCAGCTGAGCAGTGTGGCCGTGATTCCGCTCGGTTGGGCGATCTCGCGGATGAACACCGCCTTGTCGGGCGGGTATTTGTTCTTGCCGTCCAGTTGCAGCACGCCGGAAGCGCCGGGGTACTGGGACACGCCGTGGGCGGTGAGCCACAGGTAGATGTCGTTGGGCTGGACGTCGTCGGAAGCCGGCAGCAGGTCCTCGATGACCTTGCTGACGACACCCACGGTGTCGAAGCCGCCGGCGGCGTCCGCATCCGCGCTGCGTCCGCCGAAGACGGTGGCGAAGTCCTGGGCGAACTGGGCATAGGGATCCCGGGAGTCCGGGGTCGGGGCGTTCGTCGTCTCATAGAAGAGCGTCATGTACGGGTAGGCGCGCGCCGTCTGTCCGGGATGAAGCTGGAAGTCGATGGGCGAGCTTTCGGTGATCATCGGGATGGTCGTGCCTTCCGGGGGCTGGCACTGACCGCCCGCACTCTGCATCGCGTTGAGGAGGCTCGGAAGCACACCGGATCGGGCGAGGTAGACGACGATCCCGTGCGTCGCAGCGACCTTGTTGCACACTTCGCTCGCGATGGTCTCCGGCGTGGTCGCCCCGGGCTTCTCGCTGTACTTGACCTCGTCGATACCGCCGTGTCGACGGTAGGCGGCGACGAACAGGTTCTTGAGGTCCGTACTGAAGGCAATGTCGGTCGGGTCGTACACGACCACGGCGTGCGGTGTGCCGCTGGTGAGTCCGCGGACCGCGGGAGAGTGGCGGATGAAGTCGGCGAGGACCGGCGCGACTCGCCCGTCGGGCGCCGAGATCTGGAAGTACCGCTGCGGCGAGTCGGGGCCGACCATGGTGCTGCCGGACACACCGTTCGCGATGACCGGGATGCCGGCCTGGTCGAGTTCCCGGACCGCGTTCAGCGACTCGGGACGGCTCTGGGTGATGCCGATGACCGCGGCGATGTGGTCCTGCCGCTGACGGCCGATGATCATCTGTGCGACGTCCGGGGCCTTCGGCGCTGCGGCGCTGTGTGCGCCGTACTGGAAGTACTGGCCGGTGTTGGCGATGAGCAGGCGGATCGGCATCTTGTTCTGGCGGACCCCGGTGTTGAGCTTGTGCTGCTGGGCGATGGCGCCGCGCAGGATCTGCAGGCCGATCGGAGGGTCGTCGTACACGCCGTTCTGCAGACTCAGGGGGGCGAGGAAGACCAGGGTGCGGTAACGCCCGTCCGGGATCTGGGCGTTCTCCTTCGCGACCTGGTGCTCCAGGTCCCGCAGTTCCCTTCCGCGGTCTCCCTGTACGGCCAGATCACATTGCCTGCCGTCGGTGACGCCCACGCGCTCGCCGGTCCTGACAGTGACGCATGAGGGAGGCGCAGGGGGCGCAGTGGGCCAGAGGTAGTGCGGGGCCAGGAGGATGCCCGCGGTCGCCGCAGCCATGACGGGCAGAGCAGCCGGACGCACCCAGTCGAGTGGGTGGTCCCGGCGAGCCATGACGCCCCAATGGGTGTCGATCTTCGTCTTGGCCGTGCCCTCCGTGTCGTCCTCGGCCGGCAGCGTGACCAGGCGTACCGGCTCGTCACTGCCCTCGTTGAGGAACGTGAAGACCTTGTCGGCAATGCCATTGGGCCGGTCGGGGTCGGCGCCCAGCGGCGCGGCGTAGTCCGGAGGCGGACCCGCGCAGGCGGCCAGGACGAGCAGCGGCTTGGACGGATGGTCACCGGCGAGCTCCTCGAACGTGCCGAGAAAGGCGCGGCCGGGGCCGTCCGCGTCGTCGATCTCGGGCATGAGGACGACGAAGGACCACCGGCGCCGTGCCCACAGATGACTCAGCCAGGTCCTTCTTCGGGTCGCTTTCCGCAGATCGGTGATCAGCGCGCGCAAGAGGATACGTCGCACGCGCGGGTCCTCCCTGTCCAGCTCGCCGTCCTGACAGAAGGCGAGCGCGGCGTCCAGGAAGCAGGTCGCGTTCGCTTCGTGCGCGACCCAGCGCAGGCCCAAGTGCCGCAGGTGGAACCCGTAACAGAGCTTGGGAAAGCCGACGATCAGGGCCGCCACGAGTCCCTGCAGCCAGCCGGTCAGCAGATGCTGACCCAGGAAGTCCGCGAGGCGGGCGCAGGCACGCAGGGTCTTCCGCCTTTTGAGCAGCGCTGCGTACAAGGCATCGAGGATCGGCTGCTGCTGGGCCTGGAAGTCGCCCGCGCCGCGTTCGCAGTCCAGTACGGCCCGGCAGGTGTGAAAGGCCGGCAACCGCAGTCTTCCCGACGGCATGGTGAGCTGGAACCGCAGTCCGACTCGGTCGATCGCGGCAAGGAAGCCTCCGCTCAGCTCCGCGTCGTCGACGACGGCGTGCGGTACCTGGAAGTGAGGGTTGCCCCGCCGTCGCGACAGCCTGTGCTCGTATTCCCGGACCATGAAGGCCGGTGCCCGGACATCGGCGCCGTCCTGCCTGGTGAGGATCAAGGCAGGCACCTTCTCGGCACGGGACCGCGTGGCCGCGAAGGTGTCGAGCTGACGTATGAGACGGTCCGACCACCTGGGGTATCGCGGGGCCGAGTCCGTGGGCGTGGGCGAGTTGGGCACGCAGTTCCTCCCTCAGGGAAGCAGGGAGGCCAACATGTCATGAAAGGGAGATGTGAAAATGCGCTATATCTGTACTGACGCCTAATGAGTGATTCCGGCCATTTCCGAGGCGACGGATGGCAGAACCGCGATGGGGAGGCACGAGCTTCTCGCCGCGGAAGAGAGAAGCGACAGGCGGGCGTTTCAGGGCGGCAGGTCGAGGGAGAGTCCGGTCCCGGTGAGGAAGCCTTCGAGGACGTCGGGGCGGTACTGCAGCCGTTTGAGGCGATTACGGACGAGGGTTTCGAGTCGGCCGAGGGCGACGCCGGCGAGGTACGCGAAGCTGCGTTTGACGTGGGCCCACAGGGACTCGACCGCCTTTGGCTCGGGTGCGCAGGCAGGCAGCACGAACACGGTCAGCCAGTCACGCGCATTGATCAGGTCGCGCATCGCTTGGGAGACACGGGTGTTCAGCCGGTCCCACACCAGCACGACCGGCGCTCTGACCAGCTGGTGGATCCCGTCGACCAGGCTGATGCAATCGTGCTCCGACAGGCTGCGGCGTTCGCCCTTGCATCCGGTGTGGCGCCGCAGCCGGTGGCACAGCCGGGTTCGCGATCCCGGGCGCATCGCGATCAGCCCAGCAGTAAAGACCCTCCCC
>NZ_KQ948056.1 GCF_001513965.1 Streptomyces cellostaticus
CACTAGTCCGGTCCGTGTCTGCGGCTCTGCCCCCTGCCCCTCCCCCCTGGACCGCGTCGTCGCCGTCGCCGCAGGTGGCGGTCACAGCGTGGCGCTGCGCGCGGACGGCACGGTGTGGGCCTGGGGAGTCAACGACCTCGGCCAGGTCGGCGACGGCTCCACCACCAACAGAAACATTCCCGTGCAGGTGTGCGCTACCGGGCAAACCGCGCCCTGCAGCCAATTCCTGACGGGCGTCACCGCCATCGCCGCGGGAGCCTCCCACAGCCTCGCCCTGCGAGGCGACGGCACCGTCGTCGCCTGGGGCTACAACGGTTTCGGTCAGCTCGGCAACGGCACGTTCACCGACAGCACCACGCCGGTTCAGGTCAGCAACCTCGCCAACGTGACCTCCATCGCCGCAGGCACCCGCCACAGCCTGGCTCTGCGAGCCGACGGCAGCGTGCGCGCCTGGGGCTACAACGGTTTCGGTCAGCTCGGCGACGGCACCACCGGCGGTTCCAGCAACACCCCCGTCGTGGTCTCGGTCCTCCTCAACGCGACCTCCATCGCCGCAGGCGGTGACCACAACCTGGCCGCGCGCAACGATGGCAGCGCCCTCGCCTGGGGCTTCAATGGCAACGGTGAACTCGGCGACGGCACGAACACCAACCGCAACGTGCCCACTTCGGTCAGCAACCTCACCAACGTGAAATCCATCGCCGCGGGCGGCAACCACAGCCTGGCTCTGCGAACCGACGGCACCGTGCGTGCCTGGGGGAGTAACGCCTCCGGCCAGCTCGGCAATGGCACCACCAGTAACGCAAACGTCCCGGTCCAGGTCTGCGACGTCGGGCAGACCGCGCCCTGCTCCGCCTTCCTCGGCGGTATCAGCGCCCTCGCCACCGGCTCGAACGCCAACCACAGCCTGGCCCTGCGCGCCGCCGGCACCATCCGCGCCTGGGGCGACAACAGCGTCGGCCAGCTCGGCGACGGCACGTTCACCAACAGAACGGTGCCGGTCCCTGTCTGCACCTACGGCCAGACCGGGGCCTGCAGGTACCTGGACGGCGTGACCGCCATCTCCGCGGGCGGCGGCCACAGCCTGGCCATCACCTCGCCGCATGCCGACGTGCGCATCGCCCTCAGCGCCAGCCCGGAACCCGTGTCCAACGGCGGCAACCTGACCTACACGGTCACCGTCCGCAACAGCGGGCCGAGCGCCGCCGAGAACGTGGTGTTCAACGACACCCTCCCCACCAACGTCCGATTCGTCAGCGCCCACCCCAGCAGGGGCAGCTGCCAGGTGCCACCGGCCGGATCCACCGACACCGTGACTTGCTCCCTGGGCACTCTCGGCAACGGCGTGTCGACCGCCAACAGCATCGTGGTCACCGTCCGGGCGACCCCGGGCAGCACCGTCACCAACAGCGCGACCGTGACCAGCAGCACGTCCGACCCGAACCCGACCAACAACTCCGCGACCATCCAGACCCCGGTGAGCTGACAGGCCCACGCCGCCCTGGGGAGCACCCCCAGGGCGGCGTGGCCGCAGACCCAGGACGTGTCCGGGATCACACCACAGCGCGCCGGGGTTCGGAATGCGGGGCACCGCGGGGCGGTTTACTTAAGAAGGTGCACCAATGCGTGTGCACATACCACTCGGTTAACGCAGCCGTCTCACGAGGAGCCCCCCACGTGACCGTCACCACGCCCCCCGCCTCCCGCGCGGCCCAGATCCTCTCCCGGCCGATCGCGCTCAACGGACTCACCGTCCCGAACCGGATCGCGATGGCCCCGATGACCCGCATGTTCTCCCCGGGCGGCATCCCCGGCGAGGACGTGGTGTCGTACTACGCCCGCCGCGCCGCCGCCGGCGTCGGCCTGATCGTCACCGAGGGCACCTACGTCGGCCACGAGTCGGCCGGCCAGAGCGACCGCGTGCCCCGGTTCCACGGCGAGGAGCAGCTGGCGGGCTGGGCGAAGGTCGCCGAGGAGGTGCACGCGGCGGGCGGCACGATCGTCCCGCAGCTGTGGCACATCGGCATGGTCCGCAACGCGGGCGACCCGCCGTTCGCGGACGCTCCCGCGATCGGCCCGTCCGGCCTCGTCACCGAGGGCGCCGAGCCCACCGGCAAGGCCATGACCCAGCAGGACCTTGACGACGTCATCGCCGCGTTCGCCGAGGCCGCTGCCGCCGCCGAGCGCATAGGCTTCGACGGCGTCGAGCTGCACGGCGCGCACGGCTACCTCCTCGACCAGTTCCTGTGGGCGGGCACCAACCGCCGCACGGACGCGTACGGCGGCGACCCGGTGGCCCGCGCCAAGTTCGCTGCGGAGATCGTCGCGGCGGTCCGTGAGGCGGTGTCCCCCGAGTTCCCGATCCTCTTCCGCTACTCGCAGTGGAAGCAGCAGGACTACAACGCCCGCCTCGCCGAGACCCCCGAGGAGCTGGAGGCGATCCTCAGCCCGCTGGCCGCCGCCGGCGTCGACGTCTTCCACGCCTCCACCCGCCGCTACTGGCTCCCCGAGTTCGACGGCTCCGACCTCAACCTCGCGGGCTGGACCAAGAAGCTCACCGGCAAGCAGGTCATCAGCGTCGGCTCGGTCGGTCTCGACGGCGACTTCGTCAACGCCTTCAAGGGCGAGGGCTCCCCGGTCCAGGGCATCGACAACCTCCTGGACCGCCTGGAGGCCGAGGAGTTCGACATGGTCGCCGTCGGCCGCGCGCTGCTCCAGGACCCCGAGTGGGCGGCCAAGGTGCTCGCCGACCGCTACGACGAGCTGAAGCCGTACGACGCGGCGGCGGTCAAGACGCTGAGCTGAACCGGTCGGGATTCCCCGCCGGTCGGGATTCCGAATCGGCCGGGATTCGCGGGCACTTGTGACCGTTGCGGAGCGTTCTTCTGATGACCAGTGAGGAGCGAGCATGACGACGAGCGAGTCCCAGGCCCCGGCGACCGAGACCGCCGGACCCGTGGTGCGTACTGCCTCTGGGGCAGTGCGCGGCCTCCACGAGGACGGTCTGGCGGTCTTCCGGGGCATCCCCTTCGCCGAACCGCCCGTCGGCGAGGCCCGTTTCCAGGCCCCGCGCCCCGCCCGGCCCTGGGACGGCACCCGGGAGGCGTACGCGTTCGGCCCGCCACCCCCGCAGGAGCCCGGCCTCCAGGGCCGTAAGGGCGCCCCGGCGCCGGGCCCGACGGGCGACGACTGGCTCACGGTCAACGTCTGGACCCCCGACCCCGACCCGTCGTCCGCCCGCCCGGTGATGGTGTGGATCTACGGCGGCGCCTACAAACTGGGCCACGCCGGCCAGCCGGGCTACGACGCCCGGCACATCGCCAAAGATGGCGATGTCGTGGTCGTCACCTTCAACTACCGCGTGGGCATGGAGGGTTTCGCCCGTCTCGACGGCGCCCCGGCGAACCGGGGACTGCTGGACCAGGTGGCGGCCCTCGAGTGGGTGCGGGCGAACATCGCGGCGTTCGGCGGCGATCCGGAGCAGGTCACCGTCTTCGGCGAGTCGGCCGGAGCGGGGTCGGTGGCCTCGCTGCTGGCGATGCCGAGAGCCCGCGGCCTGTTCCGGCGGGCGGTGGCGCAGAGCGTGCCGGGCACGTACTTCTCCGACGCGCTCGCGCGCGACATGGCGGCGGCCCTCGCGGCCGAGGCGGGCCGCCGGCCGACCGCGGCCGACCTGGCGGCGGTGGACCCCCGCCGGCTCACCGACGCGAGCCAGTCTCTGGGCGCCAAGATGCTCCAGTACACGGACCGCTGGGGCCAGGCGGCGCCCACGGTCACGCCGTTCTCCCCGGTCGTCGACGGCGATGTCCTGCCCACCACCCCCTGGCAGGCCCTCGCCGCGGGTGCGGCCAGGGACGTGGACCTCCTGGTCGGCCACAACCGTGACGAGTTCCGCCTGTTCCTGGCCCTGGGCGGCATGCTCGGCAAGATCACGGAGGACCAGCTGTCGGGCGCCCTGCGGCTGCTGGCCCCGGGCGGCGAGGCGGGCGAGCGAGCCTACCGCGCGGCCTTCCCCGACGACACCCCCACCGACCTGTACGAACGCGTGCAGACCGACTGGCTGTTCGCGATGCCGTCCCTGCACCTCGCCGAGGCCCAGCGGGCGGGCGGCGGCAGCGCGCACGTCTACGAACTGGCCTGGGCGACACCCGGTAACAGCGGCGTCCTGGGTGCCTGCCACGGCCTGGACATCCCCCTGCTCTTCGGCACGTTCCACGCCGACCTGGGGGTCCTGCTCTTCGCTGGGGTGGACATACCCGCCGAGGCACAGGAGCTGTCCGCCCGCTTCCGCCGCTCGTGGACGGCGTTCGCCCGGACCGGCGACCCGGGGTGGCCGGCCTACGACACCGGGGAACGCCTGGTGCAGGTGCTGGACACGGAGCCGACGGTCACGGCGTATCCGAGGGAGACCAGCAGGCGCATATGGGAGGGGTACGAATTCCTTCCCTTGCCGCTGCTGGCCTAGAGGTTGCCCATGGGCTCGATGTCGACCTGGACGGGCGTGCCCCAGATCCGCAGCACCTCATAGTCGGTGAACTCGTGCACGAGCCGGTACGCCATGGCGGGCCGGGACCCGCGCCGCTGAGCGGCCAGATACGCCTCGGCCTCCCGCCGGTCCCGCCGGGGCGTGCCGCACAGCTGCCACTCGTGCCCGTTCCACGCCTCCGGCAGCCACCGCTGCTGGGGCTGCGGACGGTCGGCGCGGACGCCGTACCGGGAAGGGGCGGTGGCGACTGGTTCCACGGCCTGCGGCCGGCTGCCCTGGAACTCCGAGCGGCGGGCGGCCCGGCGCCTGGTCTCGCAGAGCAGACACAGATCGGGGGCGCTCTCGTCGACGGGTCCCTGCGGATGCTCGGGGCACCGGGTCGCGGGCGCGCCGGCCCCGACGCTCTCCTCCAGCAGGTCGAGGGCTCGCCGCAGATCGGCCTTGACCTCGTGCAGCCGGGCGTCCGGGGTGTCGGCGGTGAGGGCCTCCCCGTGCTCCCCGAGCAGCCGGAGGGCTCGGCCGAGGGCAGTGAGCTGGGCGTGATTCATGTCGGCCTGCGCAGTCCTTGAGTTCCTCGTGGTCCTTGAGTCCCGCCGGGTCCCGTGTGAAATCGATGGTACTGAGTCACCCGGCCTGCGGCGCCCGTGCTGGACTGGGGCCGTGACGACGACCTTCACAGCCCGCCTCCTCGCCGCTCTGCACCGCTTCAACGCCGCGTACCCGTGGTCGCACAACGCGCACTACCACCCCTGGCTGCTGCGGCAGTTGCCCCGCCGCATCGGAACCGCGCTGGACGTGGGCTGCGGCAGCGGCGATCTGGCGCGGCTGCTGGCCGCACGGGCCGAGGCCGTGCACGGCGTCGACGCGGACCGGGAGATCCTGGAGCGCGCACGGGAGGCGACCGCCCCCTGCGCCCCTGTCACCTACACCCTGGCCGAGGCCCCGCACGCTCTCCCCGCCGGCCCCTACGACGTCATCACCTGTGTCGCGGTACTCCACCACCTCCCCTTCGCCGACAGCCTGGCCCGCTTCCGGGAGGAGCTGGCCCCGGGCGGGACCCTGGTCGTCGTCGGCTGCGCCCGGGCCGAGACCCTCGGGGACCATGCGCTCGCCCTGCTCGCCGTGCCCCTGAACGCGGCCATGGGCTGGCTGAAGAACCGCGGGCGACCCCGGCCCATGCCCCTCTCCATGACCGCCCCCACCCGCGTCCCCGAGATGACCTTCACCGAGATATCCCGCGAGGCCCGCCGTCTCCTCCCCGGCGCCCGCCTGCACCGCCGTCTCTTCTGGCGCTACACCCTCGTGTGGCGGGCCGCTGCCGCCCGCTGAATCCCGGCCGATTCCGGCTCCGGGCAGTCAGCGGCGGGCTGGGTGCGGTGGTGCGTCAGGCAGAGTCGGTCGTAGGGGGCCTGCGGGCGAAGCCGAAGGCGTATGTCGCCGCGAAGCCCACCGCGTAGCCGGTGAGCAGCCCGCCGGCGTAGACGGCCGCCGTCACCCCAGGCCCCCGGTTCCCCGCCAGCAGCGGGAACAGGGCCCAGCCCGACGGGCCGATGGCCGTCGCCCCGACCTTGTCACCGAGCATCGCGAAGAAACCGACGAAGGCCCCGCCGGCCGCTCCGCCCGCGCAGGCCGTCACGAACGGCCGGCCCAGCGGCAGGGACACCCCGTAGATGAGGGGCTCGCCCACGCCCAGCAGGCCCGCCGGGAGCGCCGACCTGATCGTCGTACGCAACGACGTGTCGTGGCGCAGGCGGATGTACACCGCGAGGGCCGCGCCGACCTGGCCCGCGCCCGCCATGGCCAGCAGGGGGAGCAGCACCGTGTAGCCCTGCTGTTCGATGAGGGTGGTGTGGATCGGGATCAGGGCCTGGTGCAGGCCCAGCATCACCAGGGGCAGGAACAGGCCGCCCAGGATCAGCCCGGCGAAGGCGCCGGTCGTCGTCAGGAGCCAGTTGGCCGCCGTACCGATGCCGGAGGCGACCGCGCCGGCCGCGTACATCAGGCCGTACAGAGTGACCAGGCCCGAGACGAGGACGGTCACGGCCGGGGTCAGCAGGACGTCCAGCGCGCCCGGCACCCGGCCCCGGCACCACTTCTCCACCCGCGTGGCCAGCAGGGCCGCCGCAAGCGCACCGAGCACCCCACCCTGCCCGGCGGCCAGGTGGACGCCGAAGGCCGTCACCTTCGCCACACCGGGATACACGACCACGGCCGCCACCGCCCCGCCCAGCACGGGTGTGCCGCCGAACTCCTTCGCCGTGTTGTACCCGACGAACACCGCGATCAGCGCCATGAAGGCGGAGGCGACGGCGGTCAGCGCGGGGGTCAGGCCGGGCAGCCACCCCGCGTTCAGCAGCAGGCCGTTGAGGCCGGCGAGGATGCCGCAGCCGATCAGGGCGGGGATGAGCGGCACGAAGACGGCCGCGATGCGGCGCAGGGCGGTCTTCAGCGGGGTGGCGTTGCGCTGCCGGATCCGCTCCTTCACCTCGGCGCCCCGATCGGTCACCGCTCCGGGCGCCGCGGCGACCCGGGCCGCCACCTCCGCCGTGACCGCGCCGACCACACCCGGCCCGAGGACGACCTGGTACGACGACCCGTCGGCCACCACCAGCCCCAGCACGCCGGGCACCGCCCGCAGCCCCGCCTCGTCCACCGCCCCCGGGTCGGCGACGGTCAGCCGCAGGCGGGTCATGCAGTGGTGGACGGAGGTGACGTTCGCGGGGCCGCCGGCCCGGGCGAGGATCGCGGCGGCGGTGGCGGCACTCGTGACGGGGTCGTTGCGCACATGCCGAGCGTGCGGGTCAGGTGCCCGCGACCGCCAGCGCGGCACGCAGATGTCCGCCGGACTCCTCCAGAAGGCGGGCGGCCGTCGGGCCGTCGACATCGGCGAGGAGGGCCAGGACGGCGTTCTTCACCTCGCCGCCCGTCTCGGTGAGCGCCTTGTCGACCTCCTCGTCGGAGGCTCCCGTGGCAAGGGCGACGATGCGGCGGGAGCGGGCCCGGAGCTTGTCGTTGGAGGCGCGCACGTCGACCATCAGGTTCCCGTACGTCTTGCCGAGCCGGATCATCGTGATCGTCGACAGCATGTTGAGCACCAGCTTCTGCGCCGTACCCGCCTTCAGCCGCGTCGACCCGGTGAGCAGCTCGGGCCCGACGACGACTTCGATGCCGTGCTCGGCGGCGGCCGCGAGCGCGCTGTGCTCGTTGCAGGCCAGGCCGACGGTCAGGGCACCCAGGGCGCGGGCGTACTCCACGGCGCCGACGGCGTACGGGGTGCGGCCGGAGGCGGAGATGCCGACGACGGTGTCGTCCGGGGTGAGCTTGAGCGCGTCCAGGTCCCGGCCGGCCAGCTCCCTGGAGTCCTCGGCACCCTCGACCGAGGTGACCATCGCCTCGGGCCCGCCCGCGATCAGGCCGACCACCTGGGCCGGGTCGGTGTTGAAGGTGGGCGGGCACTCGGAGGCGTCGAGCACGCCGAGCCGGCCGGCGGTGCCGGCACCGGCGTACACCAGCCGCCCCCCGCGCGCCATGCGCTCGGCCACGGCATCGACGGCGGCGGCGATCTGCGGCAGCCGCGCGGCGACGGCGGCGGCCACACCCGCATCCTCACCGTTCATGAGGCGGGCGATCTCGAGGGTGGAAAGCTGATCGATCTCGGCGAGCTCAGGCCGAAAGGCTTCGGTGGTGAGGGAGGCAAGCTCGGCTTGGAGCCGACGGGGGCTGGAGGTCATGGGGGGCGGCTCTTTCCAGTTCAGGGCAGGTCAACTCCCTATGGGCGCGGGGAACTGCGTGACAAGCCACAACAAACCCGCAGATCCCCACAACACTCGGTCCTACGGTCTATCGCGAAATACTCCGGTGCCGATGAGCCAACGCCTCATAAGACGCAGCCAGAGCAGGCGCCGCACTCTCATAAGTCCGCTGAGCAACACCCACGAACAAACAGTCCACCACCAACAGCTGACTCGTCCGAGAGGACATCGCGGCCGGCCGCAACTCGCTCTCCCGTGAAGTCGACGTGGTCAGCACATGGTCGGCGTACTGCGTCACCGACGAGTCAGGCCTCCCCGTGATCGCGACGGTGGTCGCCCCGTGCTCGAAGGCGACCCGCAGCGGCTCTATGACGTCCCCCGTCGACCCGGAGTGCGTGATCGCTATCGCCACATCGCCCGACCGCAACTGCACCGCGTTGGTCACCGCGAGATGCGGATCGCTGTGCGCATGGGCTATGAGCCCTATGCGCAGCAGCTTCTGTGTGAGGTCCTGGGCGACCAGACCGGACGCCCCTATGCCGTACACATCGGTGCGGCGGGCGCCCGCGAGCGCGGTGACGGCCGCGCCCAGCTGGACGGTGTCGAGTCCGGCGGCCG
Organism: Streptomyces cellostaticus; assembly: GCF_001513965.1. GTDB lineage: Bacteria > Actinomycetota > Actinomycetes > Streptomycetales > Streptomycetaceae > Streptomyces > Streptomyces cellostaticus. Next base: position 8,857 of record NZ_KQ948056.1, read on the forward strand.
TGTCGGCGAGGGTCTGCTGCTCCTCGTAGGCCAGTTTGGTGACGACGTCGGCGATGGGGTCGTCCACCGCGATGTCCGTGGTGATCGCGGGCGCGCGGCCCGACTGCTGCTGCGCGGCGAGGCCCGCGAGGGCGAGGCGCAGATCGCGGTAGCCGGGGTAGCCGAGCAGGCGGGCGGTGCGCACGACCGTCGCCTCGCTGGTGCCGGTGAGCTCGGCGAGGCCGGTGACCGTGAGGGCGGCGCAGCCGGCGGGGTCGTTCGCCACGGCCTCGGCGACGCGCTGCATGGACCGGGTCATGGAAGGGGCGAGGGTGCGCACCTTGGCGGCGAGCGAACCGCCCGGACTTCCGAAAATTTCCTTCACGTCCTGGGTCACTCATGAAAGATATTTTCGGTTCGGCCTGGCGGTCAAGAGTGCGCACAATGGGACCATGGAGTCCTTGAGCCCGCTCGAACGGGCGCTGCACGCTGCCCGCGCGCTGGTCCTCGCCGATCTGGTCGCGGGTGATGTCGCCGAGGCGGACGTGGTCTCCCTGGTCGAGGACTCCGTCTCCCAGCGGCGCTGGTGGGTCGAGCAGTGGCCGGACGGCGCCCACTACGTGGCCGGGCTGGTCGCGCAGGACGTGCAGGACGCCCTGCTGGAGCGGTACGGCCGCTGGCCGCTGTGTCCGGTGTGCGGCTCGGGCGACCCGCACGCGCTGGACGTGGAGCCGGAACTGGGTCCCGATCCGCACTGGGTGTGCCACAAGGCGGGCGTGAAGGTCGCCGCGGTGGGCGGCCTGGGGCGGGCCACGGGCGGGATGGCGTCCTCGTGAGGCTCCCGTGACGGTGTACATCGACCCGCCGGCCTGGCCCGGACACGGGCGCATGTGGTCGCACCTGGTGAGCGATGTGTCGTACGACGAACTGCACCTGTTCGCCGCGGAGTTGGGCGTGCCGCAGCGGGCCTTCGAGCGGGATCACTACGACCTTCCGGCGCACCGGTACGCGGACGCGGTGGCCGCCGGGGCGGTGGAGGTCAGCAGCCGCGAGGTGGTGCGGCTGCTGCGGGCGTCCGGGCTGCGCAGGCGGAAGGGGTATCAGGCCCGGCGGATGTAGAGCTGGAGCCCGGCGTCCATGTCGTGCTCCTCCTGCGCGATCCGCTCCTCCTCCACGGTCGCCCGGGCGAACCCCGCCCGGGACACCACACGCTGCGAGGGCACGTTGGCGTGCTCGATGGTCGCGAACACCATGTCGACGTCGTCCCGGGCCAGGGCCCACTCCGTCAGGGTGCGCAGGGCCTCGGTGGCGTAGCCCTGGCCGCGGGCGCCCTCCACGAGGTCGTAGCCGACCTCCACGCGGCCCTCCTCGTCCGGGACGCCGTGGAAGCCCATACCGCCGATCGCACGGCCGTCCTCGTGCCGGACCAGGGCGAAGACACCGAACTCGGGCCGGTGCACGCCCGCTTCGTACGCCTTCACCATCTGGGTCGTGGCCACCCGCGTGCCCTGGTACGGCCCGCCGTCGAGCCACTCGAAGCCGCCGTCGCCGCCCAGGCACAGATCGCCGGCGGCGGCCGGGCGGATGCCGGTCAGGGTGAGGCGTTCGGCGGGGATGACCAGGTTGTTGCGCCAGCGCCAGTCGGTGACCGGTGCCCGGCCGGTCAGCTCGCCGCGGCCGGTCGCCCACAGCAGGGTCGGCCAGGGTGCGCGGCCGGGCTGGACGTGCGGGAAGAGCCAGGTCAGGGCGGACTCGGCCAGTTCCGCGGAGGGCTCGTAGGGCAGACCCAGGCCCTGGGCGATGTCGTACGTGTGCAGCAGCAGCTCGGTGATGCCCATCGCGGCGAAGCCCTCGCGGTCGGCGCTGCCGAACGGGTACGGGTGGACGGCGCGCACCTGGCGCGGGGCGGTGCGGACGGTGGCGGCGAGCAGGCCGCCGGTCGACCGGATCACCTCCAGCACACCGGCGGCATCGGCATCCTCGTCGAAGGCGAGGTCACAGGGAACGTAGTCCTGGGCACCGGTGACCAGCCGGTTCGCGTAGCCGAACAGGGCTTCCGCGAGGTGCTCGGCCGTTTCGAGGCAACTCCACTCCAGCTGCCCGGCCTTGACGCCCCTCCAGTCCTGGTCCACCGCCGCCCGCAGTGCCGCCACACAGCCGGCAACGGCCTCATCCACCTGGTCCCCGCTCAACGGTCGCATGCGCGCACAGTACGGGGCGCGTCCGCTCGGTGCGACAGCATTTCCGGCTCGGTCACCGATCCACGGCCGGATGCCCGACTCCCCTCGCGGCAAAGACAGTCGGAAGGCACTGTGGGCAGCGCCGGCTCAGGCCGACAGCAGGTCCAGCTCGGCGGCCAGGTTGTAGCGGGCGGTCGGCTCCCAGTGCTCCCGGCCGTACGGGGTGCGGAACAGGCGGGGCAGGTCGAGGAGTTGGCGCAGGATCGCCGAGCGGCCCTCGCGGAAGGCGTCGCTCGGCACGAAGTGGTACTCCTCGCGGACCTCGGCGGTGTAGACGGCGTACGCCGACGGGGGCGCGGCCAGGATGGCGAGGTCCGCGTCGCACAGGACCTGGCCGTCGCGGTCGTCGTCGGCGGGGTCGTGGGTGACGGTGAGGCGGACCAGGCGCGCGACCTCGGCCGTCTTCGGCGCCGGGACCCCGGCCTCCGGCAAGGCCCGCTCGGCGAGGTGCGCGGACCGCTCCTCGTTCTCGGAGCGCTCGGGCAGGTAGACCGCGTCGTGGAACCAGGCCGCCAGGCGTACGACGTCCGGGTCGGCCGCGTACTTCTCCAGGACGTCGATGTGGTCGAGGACCGCGGTGAGGTGGGCCGTCGTGTGGTACCGGCGCTGCGGCTCCTGCCAGCGGGTGAGGAGGTTGTCGGCGTAGGGGGCGGGGTCGGGACCGTCGCCGGGGGCGCGGGCTCCTTCCAGGGCGCGGGCGAAGCGGAGGCGCAGGGCGTCGAGGTCGGCCATGGCCTCATTCTTCCGTCCTTCTGCGACGGCTGGCGATTCCTTCGTGACGGGTGCCTGTCGGCGCCCTAGCTTGGGGCCCATGACTGACGTACACGAGGTACCCCGTGACGCCGAACTCCCCGGCCGGCTGCTGGCCGTCGAGCGGGACGCCCTGATACCGCTGCTGCGGTCACGTGCCGACGCGGACTTCGCGCTGCCGACCCTCGCGTGTCCGGGGTGGACGGTGCGGGACGTGCTGGCGCACTGTTCCGCCGCGTTGCTGCGGGTCGTGGAGAGCAGGTACGAGAAGGGCGTGTTCTCGCCCGAGTCGAACGACCGGGACATCGCCGAGCGCGCCGAGTGGACGAACGCGCAGGTCGTGGACGAGCTGGAGCGCGGGATGACCGAGGCCGGGCCGGTGATCGCCAAGGCGGGCGGGGTGCTGGACATGATCGCCCTCGGGGAGTGGGTGCACGCGGGTGATGTGCGGGACGTCTTCGGGGAGGCGGGGGCGTATGCGGGGGCCGGTCTGCCGGACGCGCTGACGCTGCTGGTCCGGATCACCCGTGAGAAGGGGCACGTGCCCCTGCACGCCGACCTCGACGACGTGGACGAGCCGCTGCGGCTGGGCGCGGCGGCCACGGGGGGCCCGCCCGCCCGGTACCTCGGCGATGCCGCCACGCTCGTACGGCTGTACTCGGGGCGGCCGCTGGACGGGGCCGCCTATGAGCTGGCGGGCGCGGCGGAGGGGGAACTGAACATCTTCGGGTGAGGAGGGGTGGCCCGGGCCGACGCGGGGCAGGCGTAGTCTTGAATTGGACTAGACCTGTAGTCGGCCGATGAATGGGGTGCCATGAGCAAGCGTGCAGTCCTGGAGGTGATCGCCCTCGACGTCGAGGACGCGGTCGCCGCCCAGGCCGGAGGCGCGGACCGCCTGGAGCTGGTCACCGAGATGGCCGCCGACGGCCTCACCCCGTCGGCCGCCACCGTCGCCGCGATCCGGGCCGCCGTCGACATCGACCTGCGCGTGATGCTGCGGCCGGCGGACGGGTTCGCGGCGGGAGACCCCGAGGACGTGGACCGCCTGGTGCGGGTGGCGGGCGAGCTGCGGGAGGCCGGGGCCGACCAGTTCGTGCTCGGGTTCCTCGACGCGGACGGGGGCGTCGATCTGGCCGCGGTGGAACGGGTCGTGGCCGCGTTGGACGGCTGCCGCTGGACCTTCCACCGGGCGATCGACCGGGCCACCGACCGCGACTCCCTGCGCAAGCAGCTCGCCGACCTGCCCGGCCTGGACACCTACCTGACGGCGGGCGCGGCCGAAGGCGTGGACGAGGGGCTCCCCACTCTGCTCGCCGAGGCGGCGCACGGCGGGGAGCCCGGGTACGAGCAGCAGATCCTGGTGGGCGGCGGGCTGCGCCTCGATCATGTGCCACGGCTCCGGGCCGCCGGGATCACGGCCTTCCACATCGGCGGCGCCGCGCGCTCCGCGGGTTGGGCGGGGCCGGTTTCCGAGGGGGCCGTGCGGGAGTGGCGGAGGGCGTTGGACAGGGAGTAGCCCCTGTTTCACTCAGCCCAACTGTGCAGGCAGCGGTGCCGAATGCGTCACGATCAGGCCCGACACCGCTCGGGTCAGGGCCACGTACAGGCGCCGCAGGCCCGTGCGTTCGTCCGGCTCGCCGTCCACCACCGCCTGCGGCTCGTCCAGGACCACGTAGTCGTACTCCAGACCCTTGGCGAGGGAGGCCGGGACGAGGGTCAGGCGGGTCTCGCGGGTGGTCTCCTCGCCCGGCGCCAGGCAGGTGATCCCGGCCGCCGACAGGGCCCCGGCGAGCGCCGGGATGCGGGCGTCGGCCGCGATCAGGCCCGTCGAGCCCTCGTTGCGCAGCAACTCCTCGCAGGCGGCGACGACTTCGGCCGTCTCCGCCGCCGTACGGACCTCGAAGAAGCCCGGGTTCTCACGGACCGAGGCGACCGGAGTGAGGCCGGGCGCGATGTGCGGCAGCAGGCGGGAGGCGTAGGTGATCACGTCCGTCGGGACACGGAAACCGGCCGTCAGCTCCTCGATGATCCCCTCGCCCTTGCCGAGGTGGGCGAGCGCCTCCTCCCAGCTCCGCGTCGCCCAGGGCGTGGTTCCCTGCGCCAGGTCGCCCAGGACGGTCGCACTGCCGGTGGTGCAGCGGCGGCCGACGGCCCGGTACTGCATGGGGGAGAGGTCCTGCGCCTCGTCCAGGACGACATGCCCGAGCGAGTGCGTGCGCTGGGTCAGGTCGGCCGCCTCGTCGATCAGCACCGCGTCCGCCGGTGACCACTTCGCCGACTTCACGCTGCGCACCGGCCTGGCCCACAGGATCGTCTTCTGCTCGTCCTCGTCCAGGATCCCCTCGGCGTGCTCGGCGAGGAAGTCGGCGTCCGTCAGCAGGCGCAGGACCAGCTTCGCCGGGTCCACCGCCGGCCAGACCGCCTTCACGGCCGCCTTCACCGCGCTGTTGCGGGCGACCGCGTCCTGCACCCGGTCGTCGGGCGCCTCCCCGGACCGCTCCATCTGCACCAGCACCGCGTGCGCGATGCGCTGCGGCAGGGCCTCGCGGGCGGCGCCGTAGCGGATGTCCCGGTCCAGCAACTCCCGGGCGATGGACTCCAGTTCGTAGGCCGCAACCCGCCAGCGCCGCGAGCCGCGCACCACGACGACCGGCTCGGCGGGCATGGTCACGTGGGAGTACAGGGCCCGGCGCAGCACCTCGGCCATCCGGGCGTCGCCCTTGACGATCGCGGCGGCCGCGTCGTCCGTCCCGCGCACCTCCACGTGTGCGACCAGGTCGTCCACGGTCGCCTGCTGCACGGTCAACTCGCCGAGCGCCGGGAGGACCTGCTCGATGTAGTGGAGGAAGGACCTGTTCGGGCCGATGACGAGCGTGCCGGTGCGGGCGAGCCGCTCCCGGTGGGCGTAGAGCAGGTAGGCGACCCGGTGCAGGCCGACGGCGGTCTTTCCGGTGCCCGGGCCGCCCTGGACGCACACGGTCCCGCCCAGCCCGCTGCGGACGATCTCGTCCTGCTCGGGCTGGATGGTGGCCACGATGTCCCGCATGGGGCCGACGCGGGGCCGCTCGATCTCCTGCTGGAGCAGCTTGCTGGTGGAGGCGGTCTCCGATGGATCAGCGGGGTCGGACAGGTGCTCGTCCTCGTACGCGGTCAGGTCGCCGCCGGTGTAGCCGAAGCGGCGGCGCAGCCCGATGTCCATCGGGTCCTTCTTGGACGCGCGGTAGAACGGCTGCGAGACCGGGGCACGCCAGTCGATGACCATGGGGTCGCCGTCGGCGTCGTGTACGTGCCGCCGCCCGATGTAGAACCGCTCGCCCTCCGCCCCCTCGGCCTGCGCGGCGCCCGGTGCGTGCAGGTAGTCGAGCCGCCCGAAGAAGAGGGGGGTGTCGCTGAGGTCGGCCAGCGCCTTGATGCGCTCGTCGATCTGGCGGGCGAGGACCTGGGCGTTGACCCAGTTCGCGGCGACGTCCTTGATGTCCAGCGCCTCGACGTCCTCGCGCATGGCGCGCAGAGCGGACCGGGAGGCGCCGAGGTGGGAGCGCTCGCGAGCGAGGGGGTCGGCGACGGGGGCGTCGAGCGGTTCGTGGGCGGGCGTCGACAAGGGGGTGCCTCCGGTGGGCCTGCTGGGTGCGATGCGTGGCTACGACGAATGCCGTCCGGTTTCCGGCCGGGCGGCGGCACTCCCTCGGGGAGGCGGGCAAGAGCGGAGATTTTAGGTGAAGCGGTGGGGAGGGGGCCAATGAATTTCCGTGCGGGGTCCTCCGGAGGTCGCGCGGAGCTCTCGCAGAGGCCTCGCAGAGGCTCGCCCCTAGGGGACGCGGCCCTCCCGGTGTAGGGCGGGCGTCCACCCGGAGGGCTACGCGCGGGCCCCGGGAATTGGACCCGGAGACCGATGCCGGATCGGCGCCCGAAGTTCCACCATGGAGGCATGAGCGCAGCAACCATTTCTCCAGTCCCTGTCCGGCCCCCGTCCGGTGCCACGGCCGTGGACGGCCCCCATCACCACCCGCTGGGCAACGCCCTGCGCGCCGTCAAGGTGTTCGTGGAGGCCGCGTTCAGCGTCGTGATCCTCGGCGAGTACGGCGAGGAAGCGGGCATACACCGCAAGTAACGGCACAGGTCCACCGGGCCGAGGGAGCTGATCCCGGTCCCGGACCTGAAGGCGGCCTTCCTGGCGGGCAACGCGTTCCTGCTCGCCGCCCTCCCGGCCCGCTGCCTCTCGTTTGCGCCCGCGCAGGAGAGACGGATCACGAACGCAGCCCCACGAGGGCACCCCGGACCCCGAACTTCCCCGATGGCACCGGCTGTTGGCGGCCCCTTACCCGGTCCTGGCGCTCAGGCTCCCAGGGGCGTGTGCCACCATGATCAGCCGTTGTCCGATCCGTTCGTCCGAGCAAACGGGGAAATTGACATGCCCTTCTCGAAGCTGCCGTTCCGCAAGGCGGTGAGCGGGCTGACCGCCGCCACCGCGCTCGCCCTCGGCGCCACCCTCCTGGCCGCTCCCACCGCCTCGGCGGTCGGCTCCTCCGCGTGCACCAAGAACATCAAGGACCAGACCCTGCAGGTCGTCCAGTGGGACCACGCCGACATGTACACCAGCCCCAGCTTCGGGTCGAAGGTGAAGAAGTCCGTGTTCGCCGGCAACAGCGTGCGCGTGTACTGCACCGCCAAGAACGGTAGCTGGTACTACGGCAAGTTCGGCAAGACCAAGGGCTGGATGGAGGAGCACGCCTTCTTCTAGGCCGTACGCCTTCTTCCGGACCAGGTGCCTCTGGACCAGGTGCCTTCGCCTGGCCCACGTGCCTTCGCCTAGCCCTCCGCCAGGATCTCGTCCGCGTCCACGATCCGGTACGAGTACCCCTGCTCCGCCAGGAACCGCTGGCGGTGGGCGGCGAAGTCCTGGTCGATGGTGTCGCGGGCGACGACCGAGTAGAAGTGGGCCTGGTGGCCGTCGGCCTTGGGGCGCAGGACGCGACCGAGGCGCTGGGCCTCCTCCTGGCGGGAGCCGAAGGTGCCGGACACCTGGACGGCGACCGTGGCCTCCGGCAGGTCGATGGAGAAGTTGGCGACCTTGGAGACGACGAGCACGCTGATCTCGCCCTCGCGGAACGCGTCGAAGAGCTTCTCGCGCTGGGCGTTGGACGTCTCGCCCTTGATCACCGGGGCGTCCAGGTGCTCGCCCAGCTCGTCCAGCTGGTCGATGTACTGCCCGATGACGAGGATCTGCTGCCCGGCGAAGCGGCGGACGATCGCCTCCGTGACCTTCCGCTTGGTCTCGGTGGTGGCGCAGAAGCGGTACTTCTCCTCGGTCTCGGCCGTCGCGTAGGCCAGCCGCTCGGAGTCGGTCAGGTTCACCCGGACCTCGACGCAGTCGGCGGGCGCGATGTAGCCCTGCGCCTCGATCTCCTTCCAGGGCGCGTCGAACCGCTTGGGCCCGATGAGGGAGAAGACGTCCGACTCGCGGCCGTCCTCACGGACGAGGGTCGCGGTCAGGCCGAGGCGGCGCCGGGCCTGGAGGTCCGCCGTGAACTTGAAGACCGGAGCGGGAAGGAGGTGCACCTCGTCGTAGACGATCAGGCCCCAGTCGCGGGAGTCGAACAGCTCCAGGTGCGGGTAGACGCCCTTCCGCTTGGTCGTCAGCACCTGGTAGGTGGCGATGGTGACCGGGCGGATCTCCTTCCTGGTCCCGCTGTACTCGCCGATCTCGTCCTCGGTCAGCGAGGTCCGCTTCACCAGCTCGTGCTTCCACTGCCGGGCCGAGACGGTGTTGGTGACGAGGATGAGGGTGGTGGACTTCGCCTGCGCCATGGACCCGGCGCCGACGAGCGTCTTTCCGGCACCACAGGGGAGTACGACCACACCGCTGCCGCCGTGCCAGAAGTTCTCCACGGCCTGCTTCTGGTACGGCCTGAGCGCCCAACCGTCCTCCAGCAGCTCGATCGGATGCGCCTCGCCGTCCACGTACCCGGCGAGGTCCTCGGCCGGCCAGCCCAGTTTCAGCAGCACCTGCTTGATCTGCCCGCGCTCGGAGGGGTGCACGACGACGCTGTCCGGATCGATGCGGGCGCCGACCAGCGGCGCGATCCGCTTGGACTTCAGCACCTCCTCCAGCACCGGCCGGTCGGTGGTGGTGAGGACGAGTCCGTGCGCGGGGTGCTTGCTGAGGGTGAGCCGCCCGTACCGGTCCATCGTGTCGGCGATGTCCACGAGCAGCGCGTGCGGCACCGGATACCGGCTGTACTGCACCAGCGCGTCCACGACCTGCTCGGCGTCGTGTCCGGCCGCCCGCGCGTTCCACAGTCCGAGCGGCGTGACCCGGTAGGTGTGGATGTGCTCGGGGGCCCGCTCCAGCTCGGCGAAGGGCGCGATGGCCCGACGGCAGTCGTCGGCCCGCTCGTGGTCGACTTCCAGGAGCAGGGTCTTGTCGGACTGGACGATCAGCGGCCCATTCACGCGCGGCACACCCTTTCCTCTTCCTCAACGGCCAAACGTCCAGTGTGCCCTATAGGCCGATGATCAGGGTCAGTCGTCCGCCAGCTCCGCGACCCCCGTGATCCGGTGCAGCGGATACGTCCGTACCTCGTCGGCCGTGTGGTCGTACGCCGTCACGAAACCGCCCTCGACGCGGATCGGGGCGATGACGCGCTGGCTGGCGGAACCCTCGGCGTTGACGTAGCCGATCCACAGGGACCCGCCCGTCAATACGGCGGCCTGCACGGTGGCCAGGGTCTCGGCGGAGGACGTGCGGGGCAGCTTGCCGCCCGCCAGCGGCGCCCCGGCGGTCTTGCGCGGGGCGGTGGCGGCCAGGTCGCCCGCCCGGATCGCGCGGATCGCGGCCGACAGGAGCGTGCCATCGGGCGGCGGCGGGCCCTCCGGCACCGGCTCGGGTGCGGTGCGCGGCGGGGTGCGGTGGGCGTCGGCGCGGGTGATCAGCACATCGCCCTCGGCGGACTCGGCGGCGGGCGCACAGCCCATCGCGCGCAGGCCCTCCAGCAGCGTGGCCGGGTCCGACTGGGCGGCCAGCACGGTCGGGGCGAGGCGGCGCAGCCGCAGGGCGGCCGCCCGCTTGTCGGCGAGGATCTCGTTCAGCAGGGCGTCGTCGTCGCAGCGCACGTACGCCGAGGCCGCGCCCACCCGCAGGTGCCCGTGTTTGCGGGCCACGTCGTCGATCAGGTACGCGAGCGGCTGCGGGACCGGTGTGCGGGAGTGCGCGGTGAGGAAGGCGTGCAGGTCGGCGGCGGCCCGGCCGGCGTCCAGGGCGCGCCGGACCGAGGCCGGCGTGAAGCGGTAGACGGTCGCGCCGCCCTTGGACTCGACGTCCGCGAGGACATCGAGCATGGCGGCGAGGGGACGCTGCAGCGGGCCGGGGGCCACCGCCGTCAGGTCGGCCTGCAGCAGCACATGGTCCAGGGGTTCGGGCAGCAGGGGCGCGAGGAGGCGGGCAGCGGCGGTGGTGGCGACGGCCTGCTCGGCGGGGGAGCGGGGCTCTACGGGGGCGGCCGGGCGGTGGTGGACGGGGAGTTTGTCGCCGGGACCGGAAGCCCCCGGGGCGCCGAAGGGCTCCGGGATGCCGGAGCCGGCCGATGTGGCTGATGCAGTGGATGTGGCCGATGCGGCCGAGGTGGCTGGTGTGGCCGCCGGTGCGCCCAGCAGCACCCGCCCGTGCGCGGACAGCGCCCCGCGTCCGGTGATGCCGAGCTGTTCCGCCTCCGAGAGGGTCCAGCGGGCCAGCCGGGAGCGCAGATCGTCGTCGCCGCCGTCGCTCCCCCACGCTCGGCTCCGCTCGCGCGGGGCGTCCTTCGCCTGACCGCGCAGCGGCCGTTCCCAGCGCAGCCGGGCCAGCACCGACTCGGCGCTCGGGGCGGTGCCCTGCGGCAGGCCGGCCAGCAGGGTCAGCACCCGGTGCCGTACCTCGGGCGCGGCGGACCGGTCGAGTCCCGGCCCCAGCGCGGACAACGTACGGTCCTTCGCGTCCCGCCCGCCGACCAGCCCCGGCGTCCGGGTGGCCGTCAGCCAGGCCTCGGCGAGCCGCGCCCAGCGCTCGGCGGGGGGCCGCTCCAGCCACTCGTCGTAGGCGGGGGTGGCCGCGTACCGCTCGTCGGCCTCGCCGTCGGAGGCCAGCAGACCGGCCGCGTAGGCCAGTTCGACCCAGAAGGCGGCGACCGGTTCCGGCACGTCCAGGGCGACGGCGGTCCGCTTCAGGTCCCGCACGCTCAGCCCGCCGGCCCGCAGCACGGTCGGGCCGCCCTCGTCCCAGTCCTTCAGCAGGTCCTCGACGGTGGCCAGCGCGGTGTACGCCTGCCCGGCCGCGGTGGCGTCCACCACCTGGGGAGCATGCGTGGCGGCCGGCTCGACGGCGGGCGGCAGCGGCTCGGGCGCACGGTGGGCAAGGCCCTCGCGCAGATGCAGGGCCACTTCGCGGGGCAGGACGACCGTGCCCGGGGCGGTCGGCAGCAGCAGGCCGCGGTCGAGCAGCCAGCGCAGATGGGCGGCCGGGTCGGGGGTGACCTGACCGTACGGCGGCCCCCACACCAGCCGGGACAGCACCTCGCGGGAGGCCTGAGGGGCCTCGGCGAGCAGCGCGGACATCGTCTTTCGGTCGGTGAACCGGGCGGTGAGCGCGGCCACCGCCGAGACCGAGTCGTGCGTCGAGGTCAGCCCGGCGGCGGTGACGATCTCCTGGATCCGCCCCGGGGACATGCCCGAGGTGGCCTCCTGCACGGTCGGGCCGAGGCCGGTCGGGGAGGGGTGCTGCGCGGACGGGGCGAGCAGCTCCCGTGCCGTCCGCACCAGGCGCAGCTGCTCGTCGTCGCCCCACACGAGGGCCTGTTCGCGCAGGGTGCCGATGGCGCGGGGCAGCGCGGCGGCCACGGTCTCGTCTCCGGTGTTCCCCGCCATCAGACCGAGGACCGTGCTGTACGACGCCGGGTCCGGGGCCACGGCCAGGGCCTCCGCGGTCTGCAGCGCGAAGGCGTCCAGCCGCTCCAGCGCGCGCAGGACCGAGGCGCGGGTGCCGGCGCGGGTGGCCAGCTGGGTGAGGTCGGTGGGGACGGGGGTGATGAGATCGGGTCGGCTGCGCAGCAGCGCGGCCAGCGAGGCGTCGTCCCTCATACGGAGCGACTCGGCGAGGGACCGGGGGGCTGAGTGGGCCTCGGGGCTCATCCGGCCAACGGTAGCCGACCGGGCGGGTGCAGCGGCTCCGGGCGACCGGGAAGAAGCGGTACCTTCCTCAGCGGGGTTCATCGGCGTCACCCCGGAGGGGTTCCGTGGGGATCGAAAGCGACCAGGTCGTCTACGAGTATCTGAGCCGCGTCGGCGATGTCGCTCACCAGCGGCAGCTGCCGTCGGCTGCGCGGATGCGGCTGGTGTCGGAGCTGCGGAACGAGATCGACCGGCGCCGGGCCAAGGTACCGGTGGACAGTCCCGCCGCCGTGCGCCGCATCCTGGACCTGCTGGGCACCCCGGACGAGGTGGTCGAGGCGGCGGGCGGCGCGGGGCGGCCGCAGTCGCCGTCCGCCGCCGTACCCGTACAGCGGGAGCCGGATACGCCGGGCACGCCTGATACGGAGGAGCGGCCCAAGGGCCTGCGCAGGATCGTCCCCCGGCCACGCCCCTCCGCGCCGAAGGCCGAGCCGCCCGCCCCGCGCAACGCACCGTCCCCGCCGCACCTCGCTGCCGCGCACGAACTCGGGGACAGCGCGACGCAGCCCGACTGGTGGCGGGTGCAGGGCAGCCCGTTCGGACCGGCGGCCGGTGACGACGTCGTACCGGGTTTCGTCGGCGGGGTGGAAATCCCGGACCTGCTCAAACAACCGCAGAAGGTACGGGCCGAGCCGGAGGAACCAAAGGAAAAAGCCCCGGAGGACCCGCCGCCCACCGAGGACCAGCAACCCACCCCCCGCCGCCGCTTCCTGTCCATCCGCCGCCCCCCGCCCCCCGCCCCCGCGGCCCGCCGCCTCCTCCCTCTCCCTCGCCCCGCGTCCGGCTGGACCAACCCCCTCCTCCTGCTGGCCGCCGCCGCACTGGTCGCCGGTGCCGTGCTCGGCAACTGGGTCGCACTGCTCCTGGGCTGGCTGATCGCCTACAGCTCCCGCCGGCTGACCCCCGCGGAGTCCAAATGGGCGGTGCTGGGCGTACCCGGCCTCGCGCTGGCGTCCGGCCTGGTCTGGCTGTGGGGCCGCAGCAGCGGCCGCTGGGGCGCTCCCATCCCCCACGGCCACATGAACGACGCCGTGGCCGAGACCTGGCCCTGGGTGATCCGCAGCGCAGCCATAGCCTCGGCCCTGTTCCTGCTCTGGCGCTCCCAACGCAAGCACTAGCACCACCGACAGCGAGCCAGCGGTGCCGGGCCCGCCCGCACGCGCCGACGGCGAGTCAGCTCAGCTGAGGCCGCCGCCCGCGCGCCGACGGTGAATCAGCCCCACGTGGCCGCCCCGGACCGCCGATGGCGAGTTAGCTCAGCAGGGGGCTACCCGCGCGTGTCGACGCCGATTCAAACCCTGTCGTCACCACCCGCACCCGCCAACGGCGGTTCAGCCCCGTAGGGGCCACCCGTATCCGGCGGCGGAACTCGCGCGGGTGGTGCGGGTGGGAACGCAGAAGCCCGGCCGAAGGGCGGGTGTCCGCCAGTAGACCCGCACGGCACAATGTCCCCCATGGCCCTCACCGTCGGCTTCGACCTAGACATGACGCTCATCGACTCCCGCCCGGGCATCCACGCCTGCTACCTCGCCCTGGCGGAGCGGACCGGGGCGTACATCGACGCCGATCTGGCGGTGACCCGCCTCGGGCCCCCGCTCGCGGAGGAGCTGGTCAACTGGTTCCCGGCCGAGCAGGTTCCCGCGATGGCCGATCTGTACCGGGAGATGTACCCGTCGATCGCCGTCACCGCGACCCCCGCCATGGCAGGTGCCAAGGAGGCGATCGAGGCGGTGCGGGCGGTCGGCGGCCGGACGATGGTGGTCACCGCGAAGTACGAGCCGAACGCCAAGCTGCACCTCGCGCACCTCGGCCTGGAGCCCGACGTGGTGGTCGGCGACCTGTGGGCCGAGCAGAAGGCGGAGGCCCTGCGCGAGTACGGCGCGAGCGTCTACGTCGGCGACCACGTCGGTGACGTGCGAGGGGCCCGTGCGGCCGGCACGCTGTCCGTCGCCGTGGCCACGGGCCCGTGCGACGCCGACGAACTGCGTGCCGCCGGAGCCGACGTCGTACTCGACGACCTCACCGCCTTCCCGGCCTGGCTGACCGCCTACCGCGAGGCCCCCGGCGCAGCTCCGCGCGCCTGACGCCGTCCCGCCGCGACCGAGCGGAGCACACCCGCCCCGGCCACGAGGAACCCGACGGCCATGAGCATGCTCAGCCCGAACATGTACGTCGGAAAAGGCTTCGCACCTAGGAACAGCGGGGCGACGGTGACCAGGGTGGCCACGGCCCCGATGAAGAACACCACTGCACCGGCGCGGATCAGTCGGTCACCGGGCCCGGCGGAATTCGTTTGGGTTTTGTCACGCACCGGACCAGGGTAGTTCCCAGCCCGAGAGAACAACCGGGGGACGTCTTGTCACCCGCGCCAAGACCATTAGCCTTGGTAGCAGCGGGTCACGGCGACCCGCTCTAGTGCTATCAAGAGCCGTTTCCGAAGTAGTTTTCCCAACGAGTACGAGGACGAGGACAGACGTGCCTACCGGCAAGGTCAAGTGGTTCAACAGCGAGAAGGGCTTCGGCTTTCTCTCCCGCGACGACGGCGGTGACGTCTTCGTCCATTCCTCGGTTCTCCCCGCCGGAGTCGATGCGCTCAAGCCGGGACAGCGCGTGGAGTTCGGCGTCGTCGCCGGTCAGCGCGGCGATCAGGCGCTCTCGGTGACCGTGCTCGACCCGACCCCGTCGGTCGCGGCCGCGCAGCGCAAGAAGCCGGACGAGCTGGCCTCCATCGTGCAGGACCTGACGACCCTGCTCGAGAACATCACGCCGATGCTCGAGAAGGGCCGCTACCCGGAGAAGACCTCCGGCAAGAAGATCGCGGGCCTGCTGCGGGCCGTCGCCGATCAGCTGGACGTCTGATTCCGGCTACGGGAAATCCAGTGTTTGCGGGCCGAGGGGCGGCAGCAGCCCCTCGGCCGCCGCACGCGTGAGCAGCCCGCGGACCGCCGCATAGCCGTCCTCGCCGAGCCCGGCGGTGAACTCGTTGACGTACAGCCCGATGTGCTGGTCGGCGACGGCCGGGTCCATCTCCTGGGCGTGCTCCATGACGTAGGGCCGGGAGGCTTCCGGGTCGTCCCAGGCGGCCCGTACGGAGGCGCGGATGGAGTCCGCGAGCAGGCCGAGGGTCTCGGCCCCCAGCGACCGCTTGGCGATGATCGCACCCAGCGGGATCGGCAGCCCGGTGCTGCGCTCCCAGTGCTCGCCCATGTCGGCCAGCTTGTGCAGCCCGTAGTTCTGGTAGGTGAAGCGGGCTTCGTGGATGACGAGTCCGGCGTCCACCTTGCCGTCGCGCACAGCGGGCATGATCTCGTGGAACGGCAGGACGACGATCTCGCCGACCCCGCCCGGCAACGTGTCCGCGGCCCACAGCCGGAACAGCAGGTAGGCGGTCGACTTCTCGCTCGGTACCGCGACCGTGCGGCCCGTCAGGTCCGTACCCGCCTCCCGCGTGAGCACGAGCGGCCCGCACCCCCGCCCCAGCGCACCGCCGCACGGCAGCAGCGCGTACTCGTCGAGGACGTACGGCAGCACGGCGTACGACACCTTCAGGACGTCGAACTCGCCGCGCTCGGCCATGCCGTTGGTGATGTCGATGTCGGCGAAGGTCACGTCCAGCGCGGGCGCGCCGGGGACGCGGCCGTGGGCGAGGGCGTCGAAGACGAACGTGTCGTTGGGGCAGGGGGAGTACGCGATCTGCAAGGACCGCTCACTGGTCGTCATACGGGTTCCAACTCTCCAATGCGGGCGCGAGCTTCCCGAATGCCTCGGTGAGGGCGGCGAACGCGTCGCCGATGCGCCAGGCGGCGCGGTCGCGCGGGCCGACCGGGTTGGACACCGCGCGGATCTCCAGCACCGGCACCCCGTGCGCGGCTGCCGCCTCGGCCACGCCGAACCCCTCCATGCCCTCGGCGAGGGCCTGCGGGTGGCGGGCGCGCAGCTCGGCGGCGCGGGCGGCGGTGCCGGTCACGGTGGAGACGGTGAGGATCGTGCCGGGGCGTGCCCCCATCGCCTCGGACACTCCCCGTACGAGTGATGCCGGCGGCCGGTGGGTGACGGTTCCGAAGCCGAGTTCGGTGACCGGGAGGAAGCCGTCGGCGGTCTCGGCGCCCAGGTCGGCCACGGTGATCGCGTCGGCGACCACGAGCGAGCCGAGCGGCGCCTCGGGCTGGAAGCCACCGCCGATCCCGGCGGATACGACGAGGCCGTAAGGGGTGCCGCCGAGTGCGGCGGCGGTGAGCGCGGTGGCGGTGGAGGCGGCGGCGAGGGCGGGCCCGACGCCGGCGGCCAGCAGGTCGTAGCCGGCGGCCGTCCGGACCACGGAGACCCCGGGGACGTCCAGGTCTCCCGGGCGCCCCGGGCCCCCTGGCAGCCGTATCGCCTCATTCGCGCCCGGGAACGCCCGTGCCACCGCGTCCCGTTCGGCGGGGACCGCGGTGGCTACGAGGGCGCGCACGGAAGGCGTGATCAGGCCTTCTTCAGCTTGAAGGACCACAGGCCCTTCGCCGGGTTCTGGCCCATCTGGATGGAGACGGTGTTGGTGTCGCCCTGGGTGCCGTACTGGACGTTGAAGAACGCACTGCCCGGGATGGTGGTGTAGGTCTTCGTGCTCTTGTCGGTGAACTGGCGGCCGTTCACGAGGAGCACCCAGCCCGCGTCCGCGATCTTCGGGTCGACGCCGAAGCGGACCGTCTGGTCCGGGTCCACCTTGATCGACTTGATGTCGCCGGCCTTTTTCGAGCACTTCGCGAGCGACTTGGCGTCCAGCGCCTTGCCGTCGTTGTAGCAGAGCGCCTCGGAGTTGACCGAGCCTCGGCCGACGGTGACCGTCGCGACGGGCGTCGGCTTCTCGCAGGCCGAGAGAACGAGCAGTCCGGCAGAAACGGCGCCGGCGGCGGCGACGGCGCGGCGGCGTCGCACAACGGATTGCAGGGTGGTCATGGCCGAAGGCTATCGGGCACCCGGAGCCGTCCGCCCATGTGGGGTGCGGCGTGCCCGGTTCGTTACGCCACTCGCGCCCGCGGTCTGCTGCTGTGCCGCGCCGAGGCGAGCAGTCCGCGCAGGGTGGTGAGCCAGCCGGCGGCCACGATCGCCGCGGCGACCACCAGCCCCAGGGAGCCGTTGAGCGGCATCACGATCCCGACCGCGCCGCCGAACACCCACGCCATCTGGAGCAGCGTCTCCGACCGCGCGAAGGCCGATGTGCGCACCAGCTCGGGCACGTCGCGCTGGATCAGCGCGTCCAGGGACAGCTTGGCCAGCGCCTGTGCGAACCCGGCGACGGCGGCCAGACAGGCCACGAGGAAAGCCCCGAAGAACACGGCGGCCACGATCGCGGTACCGAGCACCACGGCGACGACGGTCACGATGATGATCTCCGGCGCCCTCGCTTTCAGCCAGGCACCGGCGGCCGTGCCCAGCGCGTTGCCGGCGCCCGCCGCCACGCCCACGATCCCCAGCGAGACCGCGGCGCTCTCCCCGGTCAGCGGGTGCTCGCGCAGCAGGAAGGCGAGGAAGAAGATCAGGAAGCCGGACAGACAGCGCAGGGCGGCGTTGGCGCCGAGGGCATGCGTGACCGCGGGCCCCACGGTCCGCAGCCCGGGCCGCTTGGCCTGCTTGCGGTGCGGCCCGTGCAGATGTTCTTCGTCGGCCGCGAGCAGGGCCACGCCCTCGCCCTTGGCGGAGTCCACCTTGGGCGGCAGGGAGAAGGACAGGAACGTCCCTGCAACGAAGATCACGAAGGCGCCGTACAGCGGCCAGGGATCCCCGACGGCATGCAGGCCCGCTGCGATGGGCGCGGCCACACCGGTGGCCAGGAGCCCGGCGAGGGTGACCCGGGAGTTCGCCTTCACCAGGGAGAACCGGGGAGGCAGCAGCCGGGGCACGACGGCGCTGCGCACGACCCCGTACGCCTTCGAGGCCACCAGCACCCCGAGCGCGGCGGGATACAACTCCAGGCTCCCGCTGGCCACGGCCCCCGAGATGATCAGCGCGAGCAGGGCCCGGGCCAGCATCGCGGCGGCCATGGCGGCCCGCCGTCCGTGCGGCAGCCGGTCGAGGAGGGGGCCGATGACGGGGGCGAGGACGGTGAAGGGGGCCATGGTGATGGCCAGATACAGAGCAACCCGCCCCCGGGCCTCGTCGGTGGGCACGGAGAAGAAGACGGTGGAGGCCAGGGCCACGGTGATCATGACATCACCGGCTCCGTTGACCGCATGCAGCTCGATGAGCTTCCCCAGCCCCGACTCGCCGGCGCCATGCGCGTGCGTGGCCTTCCGGATCCCGCGCGCGGTTCCGGTCACGGGAAAGTGCAGGGCACGCCCGACCGAGCGGACGGCCCCACCGACCCGGCCCGAACCGCCGCCCCGAACGCTCCCCCTGTCCGTGCCTGCCACGTCGTTCATAGTGCCCCGAGAGACCGCCCGATAGTGCGGTTTGAACCCAAGCGAGTCGGGATGCCGGGGGGCTGTTTCCCAGCCAGCCGCGTCGGGCGGGTGCGCGGGAAGCATCGCCGCGAGGCGCCGGACTGTCCCCGACCACCGGCGACGGGGTAGCGTGCGTATCTCAGCCAGCCATCAAGCACAATGGATGGCAGAGGCGCGCCCGAGCGCGATCGGAGTGCAGACGTCGATGCGGTCCCCAGGTCCGCTCCGTCCGCTTCACCGCCGGAGGCAGCCGCACTCAGAGACGGCGTAGGAGAGAAGCGATACCTGTGAGCGCAGCGACAACGCGAAGCCGCCCCACCGACCGCCTGTGTGCCGAGGCCGTCGACCTCGCCCGTGCCGCCGCCGAGGAGGCGGCCGCGCCCGGCGTGGTCGGTGAGCACGTCGGCCTGGTGTCGGAGGGCGACCGGGTTGTCACGCACTTCTTCGAGTGCAAAGAGCTGGGCTACCGCGGCTGGCGCTGGGCGGCGACCGTGGCCCGCGCCTCCCGGGCGAAGATCGTGACCCTGGACGAGGTGGTCCTCCTCCCCGGCCCCGACGCCCTCCTCGCCCCCGAGTGGGTCCCCTGGAGCGAGCGCCTGCGCCCCGGCGACCTCGGACCCGGCGACCTGCTCCCCACCGACCAGGAGGACCTGCGCCTGGAGCCCGGCTACACGGGCGAGGAGCAGCCCCTGCCGAACTCGCTCGTGTCCGAGGACATGGCGGAGCTGGCGGAGGCCGAGGACGCCGACGTGACTCCGGGTACGCCGGCCACCCAGCCGACGACCCCCACCCGCGGCTCGATCGCCGCACTCGCCGAGGAACTGGGCATGCGCCGCGCCCGAGTCCTCTCCCGCTACGGCCTGCACATCGCCGCCGACCGCTGGGAGGAGTCGTTCGGCCCGAAGACGCCGATGGCCCAGGCGGCCCCGGCGACCTGCATGACCTGCGGCTTCCTCAGCCCCATCGGCGGCTCGCTGGGCCAGGCCTTCGGCGTCTGCGCCAACGAGTTCTCCCCCGCCGACGGCCGCGTGGTCTCCCTCTCCTACGGCTGCGGCGGCCACTCGGAGGCGGCGGTCATGCCGAAGGCGCCCCAGCCGGCCCCTCCGGTGATCGACGAGATGAAGGTCGACGTGTTCCCCCTCCGCCCGGCCTCCGATTCGGGCTCGGTTCCGGAGGCGGGGGACGAGGAGACGGCGGAACTGGGGCACTCGTAGTCACTCGTAGCGCGGCAGGCCGTTCGTCGAGATCGTCCAGTCGCCGATGGTGACGTCCTCGCCGTAGACGAAGTCCTTGCGGGTCGCGTAGCGCGGCCCGTCGGGGGTGGAGTGGATGTCGGTGAGGACGGCGCCGGTGCCGGTGCGGGGGTCGAAGATCGCGTAGACGGGGATGCCCATCAGCGGGTAGTCACGCGCCTTGCTCACCCAGTCGTTGTCCGGGTTGGAGCGGGAGACGACCTCGACGGCGGCGATGAGCGTACGAGGATCGAAGCTCCCCGGGACTTCCATGTCGGCCAGGGCGATCACCATGACGTCGGGGCGGCGCATGATGGCCTCGGATTCGTCCTCGACGTCTGGCTCGCCGGTATGCGCCACGATCTCGTCCGGCATCATCTTTTCGAGACGTTTCCGCAGGTGCAGGGTGGTCAGCTCGTGCGGACCGACGGGCGCCATCATGTCGTGGACGATTCCTTCCTTGGTGACCTCGAACTTGCCGGGCAGGGTGTCGTCCATCGACTGAACGAAATCTCGCATGGCCCGATACCGATGAGAGGCGCCCTGCTGTGCGTTGTCCGGGGCGATGGTCATGGCGCTCGCTCCTCGTCGTCTGTGCCCAGGGGCAAGGATCGTCGCCTTCATGCTAGGTGGCCCCGGGGGATCGGGTCGGTAACCCTCGTCCTTCATGGCCTGCATCTCGGACAGGCGCCCCGGAGCGACGACGGCAAGGGCTGCACGCAGGGCGTCGGGCGTCAGCTCGGGACGCGGAACCCTCTCAGACACCCGCGCCGACCGGAGTGCGGCAGTCACGGCAGAGTCCTGGGGCGGGCGAGCGGAAGGCCCGGTCGCAGTCTTCGCAGGTCTGGAGGGGGTGCCGGACCGTGGGTGGTGGGGCCGGGGCACGGAACGGGGGCGGAGGGGGCAGCTGGTCGGCCAGGCGGTGGGCCAGTAGGGCTGCGGGGCGGCACAGGGGCTCGTCCGGCAGGCCCCTGGTCAGGGCGTGGCGTACGGCTGCGGGGGTCACGTCGCGTTCCAGCCAGGCGGCGGCGCCGGGGGCCAGGTGGGCCGTGTCGCGTGCCGAGAGCACGAGGCGGGAGTCGTGGCGGCGGAGGTCCGCGAGGAGGTCGGTGGCCTGCTGGATGAGGGTGGGGGAGGGGTAGGCCGGGCGCGGTACGGGCGGGAGTGCCTTGCGGGGCGCCTTCTTCTTCCGGGGCGCGGCCGCCGCCTTGGGCGCGTGGCTGTCCCTGCGGCGGCCCGGCTGGTTGCAGGAGACCGTGCGGGTGACGATGCGGCCGCCGGGGACGCGTTCGCGCTCGCGGCGCAGGTAACCGTACGTCTCCAACTCCCGCAGCGCCGCTGCGATCCGGGTCGAGCCCTCGGGGAAGCGGGTGGTGAGGGTCTTGATGTCGACGCGGGCACCGGGCGGGAGGGACTGGATGTACACGCCGAGCCCGATGGCGAGCCCCGACAGCTTCGGGTGCTGGGCCAGGTGGTTGCCGACCACCGTGAAGTGGGACGTGTGGCGGGTGTTGTCGTGGATCAGGCCGCCGGTAGGGGCAGAGGCTGACCGCTGATTCGGGTGGTTGTCGGTGACAACTCGGGACTGGGCGCGCGGGGGCGCGCTAGGGTTCTGCCTATCCATCGGGAAGGTTCTGCTTCCCAGGTGGTCAGGCCCTCGATCGGGATCGCTAGTCCCGGCCGAGGGCCGTTGCTTTTGTGCGGTTGCTGCGCTGAGCGTAGAACGCAGAACCGGGCGCCACGCCAGCCGAGTTGACGATGTTCACCCTGGCGAGTGAGCGTGCGCCTTGGGCGGGAGGGGTGGGGTTTGGTGGGGTCCTTTCTCCCTCGTAGTCCTTTGGGAAAGATCGCCCCTTGGACCGCGGCACGGGTTTCCGGGTGCCGGTGGAAGCGTGACCTCGGCCCATACGGTCTTGCGCGGCGTCAGCCCCGGTGTCGTGCCCCAGCGGTCGGCGAGCGCATCCACGAGGAGGAGTCCGCGTCCCGAGTCGGCGTCGGAGGTGGGGTGTTCGGAGCGGGGGAGTTGGTCACCCCGTGTGTCGGTCACCTCGATGCGGAGGGTGTCGGCGACGACGTAGAGCGTGAGCCGGAAGTCCCGTCCCGCGACCCGGCCGTGCGTGGCTGCATTGGCTGCCAGCTCGGCGATGATCAGCGCCGCTGGGTCCAATGGGAAGCCCCAGGTGCGTAGTTGTTCGGTGGCGAGCAGGCGGGCGAGGCGGGCTCCTCGTGGCGTGGGGGACAGCTGCACGGTCAAGTTCGGGACGGGGGTGGAGATTTCCTGGTTCACATCACTCAGAGTGGCGGCGCGCGCGTACGGTGAAAAGTGACGAGGTCGATACGTAGGGTCACTGTCGAGGGTTTGTCCGGTGGTGTCTTGGCTGTCGAGATGGAGGGGTGCCGTGAACGAGGAGGAGCCGGGTTGGGAGGTCGACCCGGACGACGAATGGGGGCTCGCCGTACTCGCAACGGTGGGCCGACAGTTGAGGCTCCGGCGCGAGGTCGTGGGTATGCGCGTGGTCGATTTCGCCAAGGCCATGGGCTACAGCGAGGACATGGTCTACAAGGTGGAGGGAGGTAAGCGGATCCCCCAGCCGGAGTTCCTCGACAAGGCGGACAAGGTACTGAGTGCCGATGGGCTGATCGCTGCGATGAAGGAGGACACGGACAAGGTTCGCTATCCCAAGAAAGTGCGGGCCCTGGCGGAGGTGGAGGCGAAGGCGGTCGAGATTCAGCTCTACGACCCGCTGAGCATCCACGGGTTGCTCCAGACGCCGGAGTACGCCCGGGTACTGCTCACCATGCGGCGTCCGGCGTACACCGAGGTCGAGGTGGAGCGGTTCTTCGCCGCTCGCATGGCCCGCAAGTCGGTCTTCGAGCGGGACCCCGCGCCCGAACTCGGTTTCGTTCTGGAGGAGTGGACGCTGCGCCGCCCGCTCGGAGGACGGGAGCTGCTCCGCCGCCAGCTCGAACACCTCCTTGAGGTGGCGCAATTGCGGAATGTGGAGCTTCAGGTGATGCCGATGGAGCGCGAGGAACACGCCGGGGTGGACGGGAGCATTGAGGTGCTGAAGTTCGCCGATGGCTCGGCCGTGGGACGCTCTCCAGCCGTGGCCAACGGCCGCGCGGTCGAGGAGCCAAGGCAGCTCCGTATCCTTGAACTGCGGTACGGCATCATCCGCGCTCAGGCGCTCACGCCGCGTGAGTCGACGGCCTACATCGAGCAACTGCTGGGGGCAACATGATCCGCTGGTTCAAGAGCAGCTACAGCAGCAGCAACGAAGTCGACTCCTGCGTCGAAGTGGCCCTGGACTGGTTCAAGAGCAGTTACAGCAGCGGCAGCGAGGGCGACTCCTGCGTCGAGGTGGCGATAGCACCCCCCGCCATCCACATTCGCGACTCCAAGCAAACCGACGGCGTCATCCTCACCGTCACCCCCACCGCCTGGACAGACTTCCTGACCTACGCCTCCAACCGCTGACCTGTATTGGCATAAGGGGATGGCGACGAATCAGCCATGGACAGGGCTTCACCGTGACCTCCTGGCGGCGAAGGCATCGGTGTACGACCCGGCCGGCTTTGCCTGCTCACAGCCAGTGCCGGAACCGGAGAGTGCCGAGTAC
Source organism: Streptomyces cellostaticus (assembly GCF_001513965.1). Taxonomy (GTDB): domain Bacteria; phylum Actinomycetota; class Actinomycetes; order Streptomycetales; family Streptomycetaceae; genus Streptomyces; species Streptomyces cellostaticus. Next base: position 32,301 of record NZ_KQ948056.1, read on the forward strand.
GCGGCTCACGGGTTCACGCTCGACGGGCTCTCGGTCAGGTTCCGCGTGGCCAAGACCACCCCGACGAAGGTGGGCCAGTTCGTCACCGTGTGGCAGCGGTCCCCTGAAGGACCGATCCGGCCTTTCGACGCCGACGACGGGGTTGACCTCGTCATCATCAGCAGCCGCGACAGCGGTCACTTCGGACAGTTCGTGTTCCCGCGCGAGGTGCTGTGCGAGCGCGGGATCATGTCCCGGAACGGCTCGGCCGGGAAGCGCGGGTTCCGGGTCTACCCGCCGTGGGTGACCACGACCAGTCGCCAGGCACGCAGCACTCAAGCGTGGCAGGTGAACTACTTCCTGCACCTCGATGAGGACCTTGTCGACCTGGCGCGTTCCCACGTCCTCTACCACCCGCAGATGCATGTCTGATCTGCCCGAGTGACCTTTCCGAGAACCTGTCGGTCGCGGTCGACGTGTTCCAGCTCGTGCGCAACGCCCTCGACCCCGCCACCACCCGAGCCCCGGCCGCCCCGCTCGCGCTGTACCTTCGTCCTCACGTCGATGAGGAGAGTGTGAACGTGAGCAAGTACGTGCGGCCGGCGGCCGAGGGCGCCGACCCCTTCGGCACCGCCCGTCTTCGCCGCGGGGTCCTCGACGCCTGGGCCACCAGCCCCGCCCGGTTCCGTGAGGACGCCAACGCCGAGGAGGACCTGGTCCTCGGCGGCTACCGGGACCGGCTCGTGGTGGAGCTGGCCCAGAACGCCGCCGACGCCGCCGCACGGGCGAAAGCACCGGGCAGGCTGCGTCTCACGCTCCGCGACGGTGTCCTGGTCGCCGCGAACACCGGCGCCCCCCTGGACGCGACCGGTGTCGAGTCGCTGTCCACCCTGCGTGCCTCGGCCAAGCGGGACGTCCAGGACACCCACGGCGCCGTCGGCCGGTTCGGGGTCGGTTTCGCCGCCGTGATCGCCGTCACCGACGAGCCCGCGATCGTCGGGCGTCACGGCGGGGTCCGCTGGTCCCTGGCCGAGGCGCGCGAGCTGGCCGGCGACACGGCCCGGCACAGCCCCGGGCTCGGGGACGAGATCCGGCGCCGTGACGGGCATGTCCCCCTCCTCCGGCTCCCCTTCGCCGCCGAGGGCTCCGCACCGGAGCCGTACGACACCGCCGTCATCCTGCCGCTGCGCGACACCGCCGCCACCGACCTCGCCGAACGCCTCCTCAACGCCGTGGACGACGCCCTGCTCCTCGCCCTGCCGGGCCTGGAGGAGGTCGTCGTCGAGGTCGGCGACGCGGACCCCCGCACCCTGCGCCGCTATACCGAGGGCGCCGTCACCGTCGTGGAGGACTCGCGGGACGGGCTCACCCGCTGGCGTACCGTCTCCGCGCACGGGCCGCTCACCCCGGACCTGCTCGCCGACCGCCCGGTCGAGGAGCGGCTGCGCCCGCACTGGTCGGTCACCTGGGCCGTACCGGCGGATGCCGAGGGGCGGCCCGTCCGGCCGCGCAGCGCGGCCGTCGTGCACGCGCCCACCCCCAGCGACGAGCCCCTCGGCGTTCCCGCCCTCCTCATCGCCTCCTTCCCGCTGGACACCACCCGCCGGCACGCGGCCCCCGGTCCGCTGACCGACTTCCTGGTGCAGCGGGCGGCGGACGCCTACGCCGGGCTGCTCGCCGAGTGGCGCCCGGTGAGCGACGGCGTCATCGACCTCGTACCGGGGCCGCTGGGCAAGGGCGAGCTGGACGGCCTGCTGCGGCAGGCCATCCTGGAGCGGCTGCCCCGTACCGCCTTCCTGCCCCCGGCCGTCGACGCCAAGGACGATGACGAGCTTCCGGAGGCGCTGCGCCCGCGGGACGCGGAAGTGGTGGAAGGGGCAGGGGCGGACACCGTACGGGTTCTCGCCGAAGTGCTGCCGACCCTCCTTCCCGCCGGGCTCGAACGGCGCGTCGAGCTGCGCACCCTCGGGGTCGCCCGGCTCCCGCTCGCCGACGCCATCGACCGGCTCGCCGGTCTGGAGAAGGACCCCGACTGGTGGTGGCGGCTCTACGACAGCCTCGCCGGGGTGGATCCGGACCGGCTGTCGGGATTGCCCGTGCCGCTCGCGGACGGCCGTACGACCATCGGGCCGAGGCAGGTTCTCCTTCCCACCCCGGACGCCGCCCTCATCCACCCCGACGTGCTGGGCCGGCTCGGGCTCAAGGTCGCCCACGAGGACGCCACCCACCCGCTGCTGGAGAAGCTGGGCGCGCTGCCCGCGACCCCGCGCGCGGTGCTGACCACCCCGCAGGTACGGACCGCGGTGGCCGCGTCGCTGGACGACGAGGGCGGCGCGCTGTGGGAGGAGGACGCGCCGGATGCGGAGGAGCTGGCCGACACCGTCCTCGCCCTGGTGCGCGACGCGGGTCTGGAGCCCGGTGACGAGCCCTGGCTGGGCGCCCTCGCCCTGCCCGACGAGGACGGCGAACTCGCCCCGGCCGGCGAGCTGGTCTTTCCCGGCAGCGCCTTCGCCCGGGTGATCCGTGCGGACGAACTGGCCGCCGTCGACGCCGAGCTGGCCGCGAAGTGGGGCGAACAGCCCCTCACCGCCTGTGGCGTCCTCGCGGACTTCGCGCTGGTCCGCGCCACGGACGTCGTCCTCGACCCGGACGAACTGGAGCCCAGGGAAGGCGACTTCGCCGAGCCGGACGACGCGGGCCTGCTGGACGCCGTGGACGTGTGGTGCGAGGACATCCTCGACCGCTACCCGGACAGCCCGGTGCCTCCGGTCGCCACCGAGATCGTCGCCGTACGCGACCTCGACCTGGTGGACGACGACCACTGGCCCGAGGCCCTCGCCCTGATCGCCCGCCGGCCGCTGCGCGACGCCCTCACCCAGCCGGTGCGCATCCTGCTGCCCGACGGCACCCACGAGGTCGTACGGCCGTACACGGCGTGGTGGCTGCGCGGCCACCCGGTCCTCGACGGGCGTCGGCCCGCCGGTCTGCTCGCGGCCGGCGGGGACCCGCTGTTGCACGGTCTGTACGACGAGGCCGACGCCACCGGTTTCGAGGACGAGCAGGTGCTGCGCGCCCTGGGGGTACGGACCTCCGTCGCCGCGCTGCTGGACGAGCCCGGCGGCGCCGCCGAACTGCTGGACCGCATCGCCGACCCCGAGCGGCCGGTCACCTCGGCCCAGCTGCACGGGCTGTACGGCGCGCTGGCCGAGCTGGACCCGGAGCAGGTGACCCTGCCGGAGGAGCTGCGGGCCGTGGTCGACGGGCGGGTGACGGTGGTGGACGCCGCCGATGCCGTGGTGGTCGACTCGCCTGATCTGCTGCCGTTCACCTCCGGGGTGCCGCTGCTGCCCGTCCGGCCGTCCCGGGCCGCCGAGCTGGCCGAGCTGTTCCAGGTGCGGCGGCTGAGCGAGTCCGTCACCGGCGAGGTGCACTCCGAGGGTGCCGAGCACGACGTACCGGAGTCGGTGCGGGTGCTGCTCGGTCCGCGCACCCCGGAGACCTACGTCGAGCACGAGGAACTGGTCGTGGACGGCGTGGAGATCGACTGGCGGCTCACCGACGACGGCGTTCTGCACGCGGCCACCCTGGAGGGTGTCGCCGCGGGCCTGGCCTGGGCGGCCGGCCAGTGGCCGCGCCGCTTCGAGGTGGCGGCCCTGCTGGAGGACTCGTCCCGGACGGAGGAACTGGCGCGGGACCGCTGGTTCGACTGATCCGCTGGTCTGCCGGCGAGTCACGCACGAAATCTTCAAATCTTGTACAACCATTCCCGCGCGTCGCGGATCTGATCATGCGAGCCAGCAGGCTCCCAAGATCACGTGGACTCGGCGGCGATGACGCACCCCCACGGTGCGGCCGCCGCCGGGCCCACACTCTCCATACAGGGGAACGCATGCGCATTCGTGCCACCGTGGCCGCCGTCTCCGGCGCCCTGGCCCTCTCCGCCTTCGTCGTGCCGGCCGCGCAGGCCGCCGACGGGGGTTCGTCGTACCGTGCGGACGTCGCGAAGGTTCTCTCGTCGCACGCCGCGTCCGGCAAGACCGCGTTCAGCGCCGCCTCCGACCCGATCGGGGACCTGGACGTCTCCTTCTCCGACTTCAAGATCACCAAGGCGGTCAAGGTCGGCACGACCGCCCACGTCTCCACCTCGGTCACCTACACGCTGACCCACGGCGCCGACGTCGACATCACGTCCGACGACTTCGCCACCGGCCCCCTGGTCTACCGCGGCTCCTCCACCGCGCCGGACAACGTGCTGGGCGGCAACCTGCCCGCGACCTGCACCGCGACCTCGGCGACCACCGCCACCTGCAAGGGCCTGATCGACGTCTACCCGTCGGGCACGGACAGCTCGGAGCTGAAGAACTCCCAGGCCGGCACCTGGCACGGTGCCGCGCTCGCCCTGGACTTCAAGATCGAGAAGAGCTCCGTCCAGTTCGACCTCGGCACCACCCTGGTCCAGCGCAACTCCACGCTCACGGTCAACGCCGCGCCCGAGCCGGTCAGGAAGGGCAAGACCCTCACGGTCACGGGCAAGCTGGCCCGTGCCAACTGGGAGACCCACAAGTACGCGGGCTACACCGGCCAGCCGGTGCAGCTCCAGTTCCGCAAGAAGGGCTCCAGCACCTACACCACGCTGAAGACCGTCAAGTCGGACTCCACGGGCAACCTGAAGACGACGACCACCGCGACGGCCGACGGCTACTACCGCTTCTCCTTCGCGGGCACCTCGACCACCCCGGCGGTCAACGCCACGGGTGACTTCGTCGACGTGCAGTGAGTCGACGTGCGGTAAGTCGACGTGCGGCAAGCAGTGAGCAGTAAGCAGTAACGTTCCGGCCCCGGAAGCATCCAGCCTCCGGGGCCGGAACGCTCCCTCTCACTTGTGTCATGCGCTGGCAATGCACGGCAAAAATCTGGCCGAGAACCGCCCTTGCCGTACAACCCGCCACCCCCCTCGCGGATCTGATCGCGTGAGTCAACCGACTCCACCGTCACTTCTCCCTCCAGGGGAAACGCACATGCGCATACGTGCCACCGTGGCCGCCGTCTCCGGCGCCCTGGCCCTGTCCGCCTTCGCCGTCCCGGCCGCGCACGCCGCCCCGACGACGCTCGACGTCACCTTCTCCAACATGAAGGTCAACAGCGGCAAGGCCATCACGATCGGCGCCACCTCCACGGTGAAGGTCCAGGCGACCTACACCCTGACGCACCCCACCACCGTCTCCGTCGCCGACGTCGACAGCGGCCCGCTGATCTACCGCGGCACCGACCCGAAGGCCGCCGACTCCGAGGTCATCAGCGACGCGCCGGGTGCCTGCACCACGGTCAGCTCCACCACCCTGAACTGCTCCGCCACGATCACCATCCCCGCGAACGAGCTGTACAACTCGGACGCCGGCACGTGGAAGACGGGCGGCGTCGCCGTCGACAACAAGACCGGCGCCCAGAAGTGGCAGGGCGACCTGGGCACCATCCCGGTCCGCCGCGCCGCCAAGCTCACCGCCGACGCCACCCCCGAGCCGGTCAGGAAGGGCGCGACCCTCACCGTCACCGGCAAGCTGACCCGGGCCAACTGGGAGGCGGGCACCTACGCCGGCTTCGGCGGCCAGTCGGTGAAGCTCCAGTACCGCAAGGCGGGCACCACCACCTACACCACCGTCAAGACCATCACGTCGTCCTCCACGGGCGCCCTGAAGACTACGGTCACGGCCTCCGCGGACGGCTACTACCGCTACAGCTTCGCGGGCACGTCGACGACGTCGGCGGTCAGCGCCACGGGCGACTACGTCGACGTGCAGTAACCCTCACACCGGGAACCGGCGGTCGACCCACTTCCACAGCACCTCCAGGGCGGCCGCCGCCACCACCGCGATCCCGACCGCCGTCCACGGCATCGCCACGCCCACCAGTTTCAGCGCGAAGAAGCTCTGCAGGGCCGGTACGGCGAGGACGAACACGAACGCCACGCCCATCGATGCCACCAGCGTGACGCGCCACCAGGTGTAGGGGCGGGCGATGATCGCCAGGACCCACATGGAGATCAGGAACAGGGTCAGGGTCGCCGCGCTGGTCTCCGCGTCCAGGGAGCCCGGCCCGGTGTAGTAGTGCCGGGCGACCAGGTACGTCACGAAGGTCGCCACCCCGGCCACCACCCCGCCCGGGATCGAGTAGCGCATGACCGTGCGTACGAAGTGGGGCCGGGCCCGTTCCTTGTTGGGTGCGAGGGCGAGGAAGAAGGCCGGGACACCGATGGTGAGGGTGGAGAGCAGGGTCAGGTGGCGTGGCAGGAAGGGGTACTCGACCTGCCAGCACACCACCAGGACCGCCAGCAGCACCGAGTAGACCGTCTTGACCAGGAACAGCGTGGCCACCCGCGTGATGTTGCCGATGACCCGGCGCCCCTCGGCGACCACCGAGGGCAGCGTGGCGAAGCTGTTGTTCAGCAGGACGATCTGCGCGACCGCACGGGTCGCCTCCGAGCCCGAGCCCATCGACACGCCGATGTCGGCGTCCTTGAGGGCGAGGACGTCGTTCACGCCGTCGCCGGTCATCGCGACCGTGTGCCCGTCCGACTGCAACGCGCCGACCATGTCCCGCTTCTGCTGCGGGGTGACCCGACCGAAGACGGTCCCCTCGTCCAGCGCGCCTGCCATGGCCCGCCGGTCGGCGGGCAGCCGGCGCGCGTCCACCGCCGTACCGGACAGGCCCAGCTTGCCGGCGACCGCACCGACGGACACCGCGTTGTCGCCGGAGATGACCTTGGCGCGCACCTTCTGCTCGGCGAAGTAGCGCAGGGTGTCGGCGGCGTCGGGCCGCAGGCGCTGTTCGAGGACCACGAGGGCGGTGGGGCGGGCACCCCGGGCCGGTTCGGTGTCGTCCAGGTCGCGGGTGGCGCGGGCGAGCAGGAGGACCCGTAGCCCCTGTTCGTTGAGGCGCTCGGTTTCGGCCAGGGCCGGGTCGTCGGCGCCGAGCAGCACGTCGGGGGCGCCGAGCAGCCAGGTGCTGGCCTCGCCGTCGCCCTCGCTGAATGCGGCGCCGCTGTACTTGCGGGCGGAGGAGAACGGCAGCGACTCGATGCAGCGCCACTCCTCGCTGTCCGGGTAGGCGTCGATGATCGCCTGGAGGGAGGCGTTGGGGCGCGGGTCGGACTCGCCGAGGGCACCGAGCACCTTGCGTACGTACGTCTCGTCGGCCCCGTCCAGCGTCCTGAGACCGGTGACGTCCATGCCGCCCTCGGTGAGCGTGCCGGTCTTGTCCAGGCAGACGGTGTCGACGCGGGCGAGCCCCTCGATGGCCGGCAGCTCCTGCACCAGGCACTGCTGGCGGCCCAGCCGGATGACCCCGATGGCGAAGGCGACGGAGGTGAGGAGCACCAGCCCCTCCGGGACCATCGGGACGATGCCGCCGACCGTGCGGGCGACCGCGTCCTTCAGGTCGTTGTTCTTGACGACGAGCTGGGTGACGACCAGGCCGATCGCGGCCGGGACCATCATCCACGTCACGTACTTGAGGATCGTGGAGATGCCGGTGCGCAGTTCGGAGTGGACGAGGGTGAAGCGGGAGGCCTCCTCGGCGAGCTGGGCGGCGTACGCCTCGCGGCCCACCTTGGTCGCCTTGAACGCGCCGCTGCCCGCGACCACGAAGCTGCCGGACATCACCTGGTCGCCGGGGTGTTTGACGACGGGGTCGGCCTCACCGGTGAGCAGCGACTCGTCGATCTCCAGCCCGTCGGCCTCCGCGCACACGCCATCGACAACGATCTTGTCGCCGGGGCCTGTCTCTATGAGGTCGTCCAGGACGATCTCGTTCGTGGCCACCTCGGTGGCGGTGCCGTCGCGGCGGACGGTCGGCCGGGACTCGCCGATCACGGCGAGCGAGTCCAGGGTCTGCTTGGCGCGCCACTCCTGCACGATGCCGATGCCGGTGTTGGCGAGGATCACGAAGCCGAAGAGGCTGTCCTGGATCGGCGCGACGAAGAGCATGATCAGCCACAGGACGCCGATGATCGCGTTGAACCGGGTGAAGACGTTCGCGCGGACGATCTCGCCCAGGGAGCGGCTGCTGCGCACCGGCACGTCGTTGACCTGCCCGCGCGCGATGCGTTCCGCTACTTCGGCGCCGGTCAGCCCTGCCGGCGAGGCCACCGGTAGGGCCACCGGATGCACGGGGTCGAGTTCCGCTCCGGCGTCTATGTGGGTCATGCATTCGACGGTACGTGCGGTTTTGCGCCTTCACCTGCCGAGGGCGGGCAAGTTCCGACCTGGGGAGGATCCGAGTCGTGCGCTGGTTGTACGGCTACGGCGCCGACGTCGGCTTCGGCGAAGCGGCCCGCTTGATCGCCGCGTCGCGCCCGCGGACGTACCAGATGCCGATCAGGCCCAGTCCGCCTCCGGCCAGGCAGGTCCACAGCCACCAGGTGTGGCCGTGGTCGTCGAACCAGCCGTAGAAGGGGAGCTGGACCAGGAAGAGGACGAACCACACGATCGTGCCGCCGGTGATGGTGGCGACCACGGGGCCCTCCAGGGGCTCCGGCGCCTCGTGCTTGGGGGTCCACTTAGCCATGGGGCACAGCTTACGAGGCTGCTCCGGAGATGAACTGTCTACGCGCGGAGATAGCGATCCAGCACTCATACGTTCATACTGAAACCGTTTGCCTTTGTCCACTTCTGCTCGTATGAAACTCCAACGGGGCTCGGGGGAACCCTGTAGGTGATGAGGTCCCGTACATGTCCACCTCGGCACCCGCCAAGGTCCCCACGCCCGAGAAGCCGGGCGGCGCGCCTGCCTACGGCGCCCTCGACCGATACTTCAAGATCTCCGAGCGCGGCAGCAGCCTGGCCCGCGAGATCCGCGGCGGTTTCGCCACCTTCTTCGCGATGGCGTACATCATCGTGCTGAACCCGATCATCCTCAGCAGCGCGAAGGACATGTACGGGCACCACCTGGACAACGGCCAGCTGGTCACGGCCACCGCTCTGACGGCGGCGTTCGCCACGCTCCTGATGGGCGTCATCGGCAACGTGCCGATCGCGCTCGCCGCCGGTCTCGGTGTGAACTCGGTCGTCGCGCTCCAGCTGGCGCCCCGCATGTCCTGGCCGGACGCCATGGGCATGGTCGTACTGGCCGGTTTCGTGGTCATGCTGCTGGTCGCCACGGGGCTGCGCGAGCGCGTGATGAACGCGGTGCCGTTCGGTCTGCGCAAGGCGATCTCCATCGGCATCGGCCTGTTCATCATGCTGATCGGCCTGGTCGACTCCGGTTTCGTCACCCGTATCCCGGACGCCGCCCAGACCACCGTCCCGCTCCAGCTCGGCGCGAACGGTCACCTCGACGGCTGGCCGGTGCTGATCTTCATCCTGGGCGCGCTGCTCACCTTCGCGCTGATCGTCCGCAAGGTGCCGGGCGCGATCCTGATCTCCATCGTCGGGATGACCGTCCTCGCGCTGGTCATCAACTCGGTCGCCACGGTCACCAACTGGGGTCTGACCGTCCCGAAGTGGCCGGGCAACCCGGTCGCCACCCCCGACTTCGGCCTGATCGGCCAGGTCAGCCTGTTCGGCGGCTTCTCCAAGGTCGGCGTGCTGACCGGGATCCTCTTCGTCTTCACCGTCCTGCTGTCGTGCTTCTTCGACGCGATGGGCACGATCATGGGCGTCGGCGACGAGGCCAAGCTGACCGACGCCCAGGGCTACATGCCGGGCATCAACAGGGTCCTCTTCGTCGACGGCCTCGCGGTCGCGGCGGGCGGCGCCAGCTCCTCCTCGGCCACCACCGCGTTCGTGGAGTCCACGGCGGGTGTCGGCGAGGGTGCGCGCACGGGTTTCGCGAACGTCGTCACGGGCTCCCTCTTCGCGGTGGCCCTCTTCCTCACGCCGGTCGCCACGATGGTCCCGTCCCAGGCGGCCACGCCGGCCCTGGTCGCGGTGGGCTTCCTGATCCTTTCGAACTCCGTGAAGGAGATCGGCTGGGCGGACTACACCATCGCGATCCCGGCCTTCGTGACCATGCTGATGATGCCGTTCACGTACTCGATCACCAACGGTATCGGCATGGGCTTCATCACCTTCGTGGTGCTGCGCCTGGCCGCCGGGCGGGCCCGCGACATCCCGGTCCCGATGTACGTCGTCTCGGCGGTCTTCGCCTTCTACTACCTGATGCCGGCCCTGGGTCTCACGTGAGACCTCGGGTGAGACCTCAGTTGACCCCGTAGAACTTTTCCGTCTCCTCGACGGCGGCCTGGAACCGCTGGTCGAAGTCGTCCCGAATGAGCGTGCGGACCACATAGTCCTGCACGCTCATTCCTCTTTTCGCCGCATGGAGCCGGAGCCTTTCGAGCAGCTCCCCGTCTATGCGCAGGCTGAACACGCTGGTCTCCATGGCACGAGGGTCGCCGTACCTATCCGGCCAGCGCGTCACGTTCCGCGTATGGATCACCCATATGAGTGATATCCGGGTTCAGTGGCCAGGGTCACGGGCATGCGGGCGCATTTCCGGTGGTCCTTAGCGAGAGTAATGAGTTATTCTAAAGAACATGCCGGACCTTACCCATGGCGACGACGCTGCCGCCGTGAACGCCCTCCGCTCCGCCGTGATGCGGCTGTCCCGTCGGCTCAAGCACCAGCGGGTCGACGAGTCGCTGAGCCCGACCGAGATGTCGGTGCTCGGCACCCTCTCCCGCTGCGGCCAGGCCACACCGGGTGAGCTGGCCCGCAAGGAGCACGTCCAGCCGCCGTCGATGACCCGCATCGTGGCGCTGCTCGAAGCCAAGGGCCTGGTCCGTCTGGATCCGCACCCCGAGGACCGGCGCCAGAAGGTCGTCACCAGGACCGAGCAGGCCGAGGCGATGCTCGAGGAGAGCCGCCGCAAGCGCAACGCGTTCCTGGCCGGCCTGGTCGACGGCCTGGACGAGGACGAGTGGGCCAAACTGCGCGCCGCCGCCCCCGTGCTGGAGAAGCTCGCACATCTGTAAGGCATACATCGCAAGGAGGCGAACCCTTTTGAGTACGGGATCCGGAGCAGCTTCCGCCCCCGCACCGATACCTACTACCCCCAGCTCCCGTAGATCCTCGATGTTCAGCTCGCTGAAGATCCGGAACTACCGTCTGTTCTTCATGGGCCAGGTCGTCTCCAACACCGGCACCTGGATGCAGCGCATCGCCCAGGACTGGCTGGTGCTCAGCCTCACCGGTTCCTCCGCGGCCGTCGGCATCACGACGGCCCTGCAGTTCCTGCCGATGCTGCTGTTCGGCCTCTACGGCGGCGTCCTGGTCGACCGCCTCCCCAAGCGCCCCACGCTGCTCGTCACCCAGACCTCCATGGCCGTCACGGGCCTCGCGCTCGCCGCGCTGACCCTCACCGGCCACGTCCAGGTCTGGCATGTCTACGTCGCCGCCTTCGCCGTCGGCCTCGCCACGGTGGTCGACAACCCGGCCCGGCAGTCCTTCGTCTCCGAGATGGTCGGCCCCGACCAGCTGCAGAACGCGGTCAGCCTGAACTCGGCGAACTTCCAGTCCGCCCGCCTGGTCGGCCCCGCCGTCGCCGGCCTCATGATCACGGGCGTGGGCACCGGCTGGGCGTTCCTCTTCAACGGCCTGTCCTTCGTCGCCCCGATCGCGGGCCTGCTGCTGATGCGCGCCCGTGAGCTGCACGTGGTCGAGCGCGCGCCGAGAGGGAAGGGCCAGCTGCGCGAGGGCCTGCGCTACGTCGCCGGCCGCCCGGAGCTGATCTGGCCCATCGTGCTCGTCGGCTTCATCGGCACGTTCGGCTTCAACTTCCCGGTGTGGCTGTCGGCCTACGCCGACGACATCTTCCACGCCGGCGCCGGCGCCTACAGCCTGTTCAACACGCTGATGGCCGTCGGCTCCCTCAGTGGCGCCCTGCTCGCCGCCCGGCGCGGCACGGCCCGTCTGCGCGTCCTGATCGCCGCCGCGGTGGCCTTCGGCACGCTGGAGATCGTGGCCGCGCTCGCGCCGTCGTACTGGCTGTTCGCGCTGCTCATGGTCCCCATCGGGATCTTCGGCCTGACGGTCAACGTCACCGCGAACACCGCCGTGCAGATGGCCACCGACCCGGCCATGCGCGGCCGGGTGATGGCCCTGTTCATGATGGTGTTCATGGGCGGTACGCCGCTGGGCGCCCCGGTCGTCGGCTGGATCACCGACACCTACGGCCCCCGCGTCGGCTTCGCCCTCGGCGGCATCGTCTCCGCCGCCGCGGCCGCCACCATCGGCCTGGTCCTCACCCGCATCGGCGGCCTGCGCCTGTCAGTGGGCTGGCACCACGGCCACCCGCAGCTACGGTTCGTCCCCCGCGAGCGGGAGCAGCTGGCCACGGCGGCTTGAGACAGCAGGGGCCCGGGGGGGCTAAAGCACCCTCCGGGCCAGCACCTGACCCGGCCACGCGTCGTTGCCGGGCACGCTGGCGGTGAAGGACTCGGTCGGGATGAAGCCGTTGCGCTCGTAGAAGGCGACGAGCTTGCGGTCGTCGCCCGCGTAGCAGTAGACGCGCAGGAGCGAGATCCCGGCCCGGCGGGTTTCCTCGGCCGCGTGGGCGAGGAGGGCGGCGCCGGCGCCGTGGCCCTTGAAGCGGCGGTCCGAGGCGAGGATGTGGATGAACCGCTCGGGCTCGTCGGCGGGCTCCAGACACTGGTCGGGGGCGTCGGTAAGGGTGAGGGTGGCGGCCGGGACGCCGTCGTACTCGGCGATGTACGGGCTGCCCTCGGTGACGTACTTGGTGATCATGGCCACCGCCCTCGGGTTCTCCGACCAGGGGGCGGTGCCCCACTGCCGGGTGCGCCCCTGCGCCACGAGCCACTCCACGGCACTGTCGAACATGCCGAGTATCGCGGGGATGTCGTCAGGCCTGCCTTCTCGGATGCTGATCTTCCCGTTCTTCTCCATGCTGTCGATCATTCCCGGGCGGACGTGCTGGTTCAGCGGCTTTTCGCCATCATGCGTGCGGCTGGCCCGGTGATCCCTTCCCTGGAAAGGTGACGGTATGAGACTCTTCGCCGCCGTGCTGCCCCCGGAGGGCGTCATCCACGAACTCGCCGCCGAGATCGCGAAGCTGAAGAGGCTGCCCGGTGCGGAGGGGCTGCGCTGGACCCACCGCCCCGGCTGGCACTTCACGCTTGCCTTCTACGGAGAGGTCGGCGACGAACGCGTACCGGACCTGTCGGACCGGCTGGCGCACGCAGCCCAGCGCACCGCGCCCTTCCCCCTCGCCCTCTTCGGCGGCGGACAGTTCGGGCACGGGCGGGCCCTGTGGGCGGGCGCCTCCGGCGATGTGGAGACCCTCCGCCTGCTGGCCGACCGGGCGGAGGCGGCGGCGCGGAAGGCCGGGGTGCCGATGGGAGAGCACCGCCGCTACAAGGCCCACCTGACGGTGGCGCGCAGCCGGGACTCGGTGGACGTGCGGCCGTACGTCGAGGCCCTGCGCGCCTTCGAGAGCAAGCCGTGGACGGTGGACGAGCTGGTCCTGGTGCGCAGCAACCTGCCGAAGTCCGGGGTACCCGGCGAGCAGCCCCGGTACGAGGCGGTCGCCCGCTGGGCTCTCGGCGGGGCCGGTTAGGCTCGATACGTGGACCCGAAAACCCGGAACCGGATCATGGCCGGTGTGCTTGTGCTGATGTTCGTGGTGGTTGCCGTGTCGGCGGCGCTCAGGTAGTTCCCCGGCAGGGGGGGCGCGCCCGCGCGGCGGAGCCGCATGTCGCATGCAGCCCCGCCGCCCCTGCCGGTTTCCCGGTGCTACCAGGCGAAGGCCTCCGGGGACGGGCCCGGGCCCGGGAAGATCTCGTCCAGCCCGGACAGCAGCTCCTCGCTCAGCTCCAGCTCAACAGCCCGCAGGGCGGACGCCAGCTGCTCGGCGGTACGCGGGCCGACGATCGGACCGGTCACGCCGGGCCGGGTGAGCAGCCAGGCCAGCGCGGCCTCGCCGGGCTCCACACCGTGCTTGTCGAGCAGATCCTCGTACGACTGGATCTGCGCGCGGATAGTGGAGTTGGCGAGCGAGTCGGCGGCCCGGCCGGAGGCCCTGCGCCCGCCCTGCGCCTCCTTCTTGATCACGCCGCCGAGCAGTCCGCCGTGCAGCGGCGACCACGGAATGACCCCGAGGCCGTACTCCTGCGCGGCCGGGATGACCTCCATCTCGGCACGGCGCTCGGCCAGGTTGTACAGGCACTGTTCGCTGACGAGCCCGATGGTGCCGCCGCGGCGGGTGGCGACCTCGTTGGCCTGGGCGATCTTGTAACCCGGGAAGTTGGAGGAGCCGACGTAGAGGATCTTGCCCTGCTGGACCAGTACGTCGATCGCCTGCCAGATCTCCTCGAAGGGAGTGTTCCGGTCGATGTGGTGGAACTGGTAGACGTCGATGTAGTCGGTCTGCAGCCGCTTCAGGCTGGCGTCCACGGCCCGCCGGATGTTGAGGGCGGAGAGCTTGTCGTGGTTGGGCCAGGGGGTGTCGCCGTCCGCCATGTTGCCGTACACCTTGGTGGCGAGGACGACCTTGTCGCGCCGGTCGCCGCCCTTGGCGAACCAGTTGCCGATGATGGACTCGGTCCGCCCCTTGTTCTCACCCCACCCGTACACATTGGCGGTGTCGAAGAAGTTGATGCCCGCGCCCAGCGCCGCGTCCATGATCGCGTGACTGTCGGCTTCGTCGGTCTGCGGGCCGAAGTTCATGGTGCCGAGGACGAGTCGGCTGACCTTGAGTCCCGTGCGTCCAAGCTGCGTGTACTTCATGGTCACCTAGCCAACGGCTTGGAGTGCGCTCTATGCAAGCGACGCGAGGAAGGCCGTCCAGGTGGTGGGGGTGACTTTCAGGGTGGGGGCCGGGGCCTTCGAGTCGCGGATGTGGATGGTGGTGGGGGTGGGGGCCACCTCCAGGCATTCGCCCTCGCCGTCGCTGTAGCTGCTCTTGCTCCAGTGGAGGTCCGTGGTCATAGCTCCCGTGCCACCTTTTCGATCAGCGTCGCGGAATCCTCGGGGGTGAGGGCCTGCGCTTGGAGAATGCCATATTTGCTGAACAGGTTACCCACGTCCGGCTGTTCGCTCACGAAGTAGCCGCCTTTGTGGCCTTCGACGTATGCGAGCCGGTGTCGATCGGCGGTCTCCAGAAGGCTCATGCGGCCGGCGAGCCCGGCGTGGTCCTGCCGGTCGTGCGGCATGACCTGAACCTCGACGTGCCGGAGCTCGCCGATCGCGAGGATGTGGTGCAGTTGCTCCTTGAGCGTGTCCTTGCCGCCCAACGGGCGTGTGAGGACGCTCTCTTCGAGTACGTAGCTGACCGTGGGCGCAGGCTTCCGCGTGTAGAGCTGCTGCCGTTCCTGACGGGATGCGACCCGCTTCTCGATCTCCTCGTCGTCCAAGGTCGGGCAGCGATTGGAGCTGAAGACCGCCCGTGAGTATGCCTCTGTCTGGAGCGAGCCTGGAATCAGATTGGTCTGGTACACGTGCAGCGCTGCGGCCTTCTTCTCCTCCACCAGGTAGTCCTCGGTCCACGGCGGAAGCCCGTCCTTCTTGAACTCTGTTTCCGCCACAACGAGCAGTGCACCTTGTGCACCCAGCACCTGGTCAGCGATCTCGACAAACTGGCCCCTCGGAGACCGCTCGCCTCGCTCCACCATCGCCACCTGCGACTTGGAGTAGCCGACGTGATTGCCCAGGCCTTCCTGCGTCATCCCGGCACGCTCGCGGTGGAACCGCAGCAACACACCGAAGACCTTCGATCCGCGATCACCAGGACGCACACCGACCTCCCCAACTGCACATCCCCGCACCAACGTTGCCTAA
>NZ_KQ948057.1 GCF_001513965.1 Streptomyces cellostaticus
CTGTGGGGTCCACATCGGGGCCGCCCTGCAGGAAACCGCCCACATTCCCGATGATCTCACCGGTGTCGCCCGAGGAGTCGAGCTTGGAGAACCACGGCCCGCCGGAGACCCCGCCCCACATGCCGGCGCAGTCGATCTGCATCTGGTTGTAGGCCGGCAGCGGAGTCGTCGTGACGTCGCGGCAGCGGAACGCGCGGTCCGTCGAGTCGTACTTGACCATCGGGTAGCCGATGACGGTCACCTGGTTGACGAAGCCGGGCGTACGAGCGAGGGTGTTGGCGCCCACGACGTCCTGGACGTTGCGGCCGCCGTTCTCGTTGAGGCTCGCGAAGGCGAAGTCCAGGTCGGAGTTGGCGCTTCTGTCCGAGGCGTACTGGGAGTCGCGGAACCACTCCTTGACCGGCCAGATTCCGTACGGCTGGTCGGCGGCCGACTTGGTGTGGTCGTACTTGGGAACGAATGCTGCCTTGTCACCGAGGCAGTGCCCGGCGGTGAGGATGAGATTGTGCCCATTGCTGCGCACCACGCTCGCCGTGCAGTGGTGCGCTGTCATGTCCTTGCTCTGGCTGAAGAGCGTGCCGACGGACTTGATGCCGTCGAAGTGCTTGTCGGCGGCGGCGACGGACCGCTTCTTGCGCGGTGCCACCCAGCCCTGCGGTTGGGCGATGCGGCCCGAGGGGTCGGTGGCCGAGGCCATGCGTTCAGGCGTCCAGAACCGGATGGCGTCCTGGACCGTCCAGCCGGCGTCGGCCTTGCCTTTGTCCGTCGGTGACGACGTGGCGGACGTGGAGGGTCTCGGGGCGGGAGTGACCTTGCCGGTGGGTGCCGGCTTGGCCGTGGCGGGTCGGTCGGGGGTCGGGGTCGGTGTGGCGGCTTGGGCCGCTGCGGCGTTGCCCAGCAGCAGCCCAGCACACAGTGCGACGGCAGCCCCAAGACGTATTCGTCTGGTGTACAAGTACCTTTACTCCATGTCAGGCATGCCGGAGGGCACGGTGAGCCTCCGGCCATGCGTGAGGATGACGGCCGTCGCGGAATACGAGGCCGGGTATTCGTCCATACGAAGTTCGATCTGCCGCGACGGGGTCCGAGTGGCGATCAGCCCGCCGTCAACGTGCGGCAGCGACGCGTGGCGTACCCGATGACAGGGAACAGCGCGGCGTCAACTGCCCGCGGATCGTGGCCCGTCGGCACGTCCGGGACGGGGGCATGGAACGCCCGGGAACGTCGCGACCCGCGGCGTCTCGTCTGGCGCGGCCGCCTGTGTGATCCCCCCGGCACCTGGGTGTCGGCCGCGTCGGTTCCCGGCATCACTGCGCCCCCGATGCGTTCCCCTATGCCGCCATGAGGCGGTATCAGCCGACCGTGGTCAGCGGTCGCTGCCCTCACGATCGGATGGTCCCATCGGCATGTGCACGGTCATATCGAAACGTGCTGATCCTGGCCCGGCGCCGCCGCCTCGCACGGTCGGTTCGGCGCCTGTGCCCCGCCGCTCACTCGGTCTGTCGCAGCCGAGGTGAGCCCATGTGCATGGTGTCGCACACCGTCGCACGCAGATGCCGGCCGTGTGCGTCAGTCAACTGCAGCAGAGTGCCGTAGTCGGTGCGCGCGGGGTGCGGCGGCTGCACCGCGATCCTGGGGTCCTCGTCCACCGGTATGGAGCAGTACCCGTCACGGAGCGGGGATGCCGGATAGAACAGCGGGAAGTCGACCGTGCGGCCGTGGTCCAACGCCAGCCGAACCGGCTTTGTCGTCTTCGGCTTCGCCGATTCCGACGGTCCCTTGCCCAAGTAGACCTCGACATACGGGTAGCCGTCGAAGGCGCAGGACGTGCCGCCGATGTTGGTCGCGCTCAACAGGGCCGTCGGAGCCTTGCTCGACTTGTCGGCGAGGCGCGTCAGTCTCCACCGCAGTTGCTTGGTGCCACATGCGGCACCTGGCCGGGCGCCTGTCGAGGCCGAGGGCGACGCGGGCGTCCGGGACGATGGGGCGGACGGCGCCGTCGTCCGTGACGGCCCGGTGGGCGCCTGCGCGGCGCCACGGTGTTGTGGACCGCAGGCTGCAGCAGCCACAACCACCGCCAGGCTGATCGCGGAGACTGCCGCTGTTCGCCGTGCCATGAGTTACATCCCCCTGGTGAAGCCACCCTGCGGCGGCCGGGTGCCACCGCTCCTGCGTCCCGGACGGAGAGAGCACATGCCTGCGCGGAGGTTCCCGAGGCGGCCTCCTCGACGCGCTGAGCAACGTCGGGCGTGCAACACAGACTCGGCCCGGCGTCCGAACCAGTTGCCGTATCTGCAACGGCGCTCAACTGCACACGAGCGCATCTCAGGCTGTGAATTCGTACGATGATGCGTCGGTCATGTTGCCGCTGTCGTCGTAGCCGTAGATGTCAAAGCTCAGCCGATGGCCCTCCGGGAAGGACATGTCGCACTTCTTGCTCTTGCCGTCTCCGGCGACCCTGCAGTACGAGAGCTTGGACGTCTTACCGTCGTACACCTGGACCTCGATCCCCCAGCCGTCGGACGCGGTGTCCCTGACGGTGACAACCTCCCCGTAGCTCTCGAAGGTGAAATTGCCGTGGGCCTCGTTGCTGACCCAGCCCATGTAGGTGAGCGCCTGGGCGGAGCCCACTCCGGCGGTGAGGGCGAGGCCGGCGGCGGCACCCAGCGCGACGGCCGCCCTGGCGATGGTGCGGTGCGTCGTGCGTTTCATCTTGCATCCCCGTTCTCGTTCGGTGGCTGGCGCTGTCCCCCGCGAAGCACCAGCCACCGTGCGCGAAACCCGTATGAGTAGAGAATCCCGGAATCCCGCCGAAGAGTCGTTAGCAGTCGGTCCACACTCCGTTTGGCAATGAGTGGACTTGCGGCCGGTATTCCGGCTGCCGACCACGGACTGGCAGCAGCAGCTGGAACGGATCACCGCACGGCGCGCGGAACTGGACGAACTCGAAGAACAGCTGGCCAAGCAGTTGGCCGAGATACGGGCCGAGCGGGACGAACTCGCGGTCGCCGGAACGGGTCCTCTGACCGGCAACTTCACGTTGGCGAAGGCTCTGTGTCGGCAATGGGTTCACTCGCCGTGGTGGAGAGCCTGGTGCCGGTGGTCCTTGGGCGTGGTGCCGTAGGCCGCG
This sequence comes from Streptomyces cellostaticus, assembly GCF_001513965.1. Taxonomy (GTDB): domain Bacteria; phylum Actinomycetota; class Actinomycetes; order Streptomycetales; family Streptomycetaceae; genus Streptomyces; species Streptomyces cellostaticus. The sequence continues at coordinate 3,131 of NZ_KQ948057.1, forward strand.
CGGTGAGCGCGGCTGAAGTCGGCTGCGCGGGGGAATCCCCAGCGGGCGGCGATGGCGTGGATGGGGATGGTGCGGAGCGCCGGGTCGGCGAGGTCGCGGCGGGCCGCCTCCAGGCGCAGGCGGCGTATCCACGCGGCGACCGTGGCGTCTTCGTCCTGGAAGAGGCGGTGCAGGTAGCTGGTGGAGATGTGGTGCACGGCGGCAATCGTGCTCGGGGTGAGATGCGGGTCGTGCAGGTGCTCCCGGATGAACGCCTGGATGCGCAAGGTGAGGGCTCGCTGGTGGGTCTCCGGGGGCAGGCAGTCACCGGCCTCGAGCAGATGGGCGAAGAGCGCGGCGACCAGAGGGGTCACGACGGTGGCCAGCCGCGGCCGGTCGGAGGGCTCGTACGCGGCCGGGTCCGCGATCAACTGGGTGAGGAACTGTGCCAGCAGGGCACCCATGCCTTCCCGGGCCGATACCGGTGCCCCGACGATCCGGCCGGCTATGTCGCGCGGCAGCGGCAGCAGGGCCTTGGGAACCTCCAGCGCCACCGTCTGGACGCTGTCCCCGGCGCTGTAGACGTCGTTCGGCAGCGAGGACGAGTTGATGAACAGGTCGTACGGCTTGTACTCGGTCTCCCGGTGCCGCCACACGCCCGACCCGCTCCCGCGCACGACGAGTGACAGGTGGTACGCCTCGGGGTCGGACTGCCGGATCAGCTTCGGCGTGCGCCGGAAGACCAGCGGCTGGAACGTGGCAGACCACACGGTGACGGCACCGAGGTCCAGCACGCGCTGGGAGGCACGGAAGTCGTCGGCGTGGTCGCTGCGCAGTTCCATGGGTGCATGGGTTCGGCCCAAGAGCTCGGACCAGTAGTCGAACCGGTCCGCTGCGGACACGTCTTCGCTCCGGAACACCATCTCGTCCAACAACTGTCTTTTCACCGTTTCTGAAAACGCTGGTCAAAGGCTCTCCCTGGGGATGACGGGGCAGCTGAACGCCCCGGTTCCACTTCGCGCCGGGCAGATGCCGAAGCAGCGCTCACTCACACGACCTGCTCGGGGGCGGGTTGTTTTCCTTGCGGCATCTCCCTCGCGTGGACGACGTCTGCACGATCGAGGATGTGCTGTTTCCCGGAGTCGATGCCGAGTTGGAGCGCCTGAGTCTCGGCCCGGGCTCCCCACGGTGGAGGTGGCAGCGCGCGGCGAGCCGCCGCAGTGCCCCGGCTGCACCATCCGTCGGAGACCTTCACTGCCGCTGCCTGGCTGCGCGAGCACCCGGGGGCGGAGGTCGTCTGCCGGGACCGGGGCCGGCGCCTCGACCGCAAGAGGGTCCGCCGCTTCAAGACCACCCCGCTGGACGAACTCCTCGCGTCCGCCAGGGACTTCGGAGTCCACAAGGCCGGGCTTCCGGAGCCGTTCAAGGCCTACCTGAACAGCCGGTTCACCGCCGGATGCACCCGTGGCACCCAAGTGTTCCGGGAGACCCGAGAACGCGGCTGCACCGGCAACGTCAACCGCATCAAAACGATCAAGAGAGCCATGTACGGCCGAGCCTCGTTCAGGCTACTCCGGATACGCATCCTCACCCGACCGTGACCTTCACGCAGGTCTCCGAGGACCGACTCGACGCGACGATCACGGCGGTGGGTACACCGCGGTAACCGACCCAACGGGCGAGGCCGCCCACCTGCGCGGGATGCGCACGGTGGGCGGCCGCACCTCTGTGGCGGTCCTGACCGCTCCGTGCCAGCTGAGCCGGAACCGCTGGAAGCCGGCGTAGGGACCGTTCTGGTTCTGGCAGCCGAATTCACGCAGGCCGTAGTCACTGTCGTCGACGCACCAGCGACCTGAGGCAGCGTCTCCGGACGCAAGATCATTCACGGAACCGCGGCCAGAACCCCGGAATCCCCGACGCTCACGGAGCCATCGACCTTGGCCAGGCCCACCGCGAAGGTCGGTGGCAAGCTGCTGATCGCCGCGGCCGTGGCCTACGACATCTACTATGTGGCGGCCGCACCGAGCAGGCTATGTCGCCGAGGTCGGCATGTTCGCCGGGCCGGTCGGGACCGTGGTCGGTGGCGGCGTGGGCGGTGACGTCGGCAGCGGGATCGGTGAGGTGATCGTGGACGGGATCGAGGATCTGTTCCGGATGAGGAGATGGCTGGAGGGGCTGTTCGGAAGGGGACGACTCCACACCGCGAATGCGTCCACCCCGGGTGCCCCGGTGTGGGCCGAGCCGGAGATCCCCGATGAGGAAAGGGCCGTCCTGCTGGTCGGCATCCTTGACGACCCCATGGCTCGCGAAGACGAGAAATACGACGCGGCGTGGGATCTGGAGTTCCTCTCCGGTCCGTTCGTCGAATCGAGCCTGGCCCGGATCATCCGCGCCGAGGACTTCACCAGCGTGCTGGCCCAGCACTGCGCAGAGTCCCTCGGCGGGATCTGGGCCAGGGCAGGCCGGGTGGACCCCGACTTCATGGCGGAGGTGCGGGGGCCGGCGAAGGACGAAGTCTTCGGCATCCTCGGCGTCCGCGCCCCCCACCTGCTGCCCCCTGGCCCCTGACCCCTTTAGGAGATTTTCAACGGCTGGGTCAGGGAGGTTCGAGGTCGAGCCTGGTCTTGGCGATGAGGCCCTCGACGAGGTGGGGGCGGTATTGCATCCGTTTCAGCCGTGTCTTCTCCTGATTGGCCATGGGTAGCGGGGAGGCGGGATCGAGGAACCCGGTCGCCGCGGAGCAGCTCGTGTTCGTCAACCCGTGGTTCGGCAGGCCGACAGCTGGCCGGAGATCACCGAGGCGATCAAGAACCGCGCCGGGTGGCAGTGCGAGTGTGAAGGGGAGTGCGGACGCAGCAGCCACCCCGGCCGGTGCCCCGACCAGCACGGACAGCCCGCGCCCTACTTCGGTGTCTGGAAGCCGCCGATCTCCTGCTCGAGCAGTTCGGCCAGCCGCAGCGGGGTGCGGTCCTCGAACATCGGACCGATGAGCTGTACTCCCACCGGCAGACCCTCAGGGGACCGGCCCGCTGGTACGGCGGTGGCGGGTAGGCCGGGCATGGTGGCCAGACCGGCCCAGACGAGCTGGTCGAAGTACGGGTACTCGACGCCGTCGATGTCGATCCGGCGTTCCCTCGGATCGGGGTTGTGGTCGTGCGGGTACGCGGGAGTGGGCGTGATGGGACACACCACGGCGTCGAACTCGGTGAAGAACTGCCGCCAGCCGTGGCGGTGGAGCTGGCGACGGCTGTCCGCCTCGATCCAGTCGCGGTGGCTGAACACCATGGCGCGCAGCCGCGCCGCATCCAGACTCTGGTCGTCTGCGCTCAGCTGGGCGGCGCGGGTCCGCAGCTGCTCGTACGCCTCGACGGGAAAACGTGCAACCGAGCTCGAAAACAGCAACTGCGTGTAGAGCATCGCGGCTTCGGTCAGATCGGGCAGCAGCGGACTGTGCCGCTCGACGCGGGCACCGCCGTCGACAAGCGCGTCGGCCACCCGGCCCACGCCCGCCCGCACGGCGGACCCGGTCGGAATGAGCGGATGGTCGTCGAGGACCAGGACCCGGAAGTCGCGGAGCCGTTCGTGGCGCGCGGGCGGCAGCGTCAGGTGGTACGCCACACCGAGCGTCAGCGGGTCCGGTCCGGCCATGACGTCGAGCAGGAGCGTGAGGTCGCGAGCGGTGCGCGCCATCGGACCGACGACGGCGAGGTCGTACTCGACCGGCAGGGCCGGCCCGGGCGGCGGGACCATGCCGCGGTTCGCCGCCAGCCCGAGTGTCGGCTTGTGCGCGTAAATGCCGCAGAAATGCGCGGGGGTGCGCAACGAACCGGCGAGGTCGGAGCCGATGGACAGCGCGCCGAACCCGGACGCCAGGGCCGCCGCCGAGCCGCCGGAGGATCCGCCCGACGTACGACGGTGGTCCCACGGGTTGTTGGTGGTGCCGTAGATCTCGTTGAAGCTCTGTATATCTTGCAGCCCCAAGGGCACATTGGTCTTACCGAGCACCACCGCGCCTGCGGCCTTGAGCCGCGACACCTGCACCGCGTCCTCGGCCGCCATGTAGTTCCGGTGCAGCGGTATGCCCCAGGTCGTGGGCAGCCCGGCGATGTTGTAGGACTCTTTGACCGTCACCGGAATACCGAGCAGCGGCCGGTCCTCACCGCGGGCGCGCGCCTGGTCGGCGCCGCGCGCGGCGGCCCGTGCACGGTCGAAGTCCGGCACACAGATCGCGTTGATCGCCTTGTCATCCCGCTCGATACGGGCGATCGCCTCGTCGGTCAGTTCCGCCGAGGTCACTTCACCGGCGCGCAAGGCAGCCGCAAGTTCTTCGGCCGTCGAAAAATTCCACTCCATGAATCCGACCCTATCGGCCTCTGGAAGAGGCCATGAAATGCCGCTTCGCGCAACGGGTTGGATTTCTCCATACTCATGGTGCTCCTCTCCGGCCACAGACAATTCGGCTGACCGCCGGCGATGGCGGCGCGCGGCGGCTTCGCCTCCGCCTGGACGGAGACTGACTGTCACGGTGGACAGTGAACGCTTTCAGCACGGCCGCTGATCGGGTGACGAGGGTGGTGTGAGCAACGCACGAGGCTCCCGTGCCGTCGGGGGAGGTATTCGAAGTCTCAACCCACAGGCACAGGAGCCGCGTTGGCTCCGTATATTGCCACACTCGACCTGCCTCATGCCCTGGTCGGGCCGGTGTCTGCGCCGGCACGACACGCCCGCACAGATCGCGGCCGGCTTCGGTGTCTCCGTCGGCACCGCCCACGCCTGTACGGCCGCGGTGATCGGCCTGCTTGTCTGCGGCGACTTCAATTCCCCGGCTGCTGAATGCCTGTGTCAACCGCCAGTTCATTCGGCTCTGATCTACCCTTGCACTCCGGTGATGTGGCGTTACAGGCCTCTGGATAGTTGGCGGTTCGTGAATTGCAGTGTGCTTTTCACCTCAAGGAACACTTCGGTTTTCTGGCCCCGTCGGCGGCCGTTGGCGGCACGGCGGAACCGCTCCGGCAGGACCGAGTAGTGACGACGGCCCGCGGTCGGCGGGATATAACCTCCCCGTCCTCCCTTGACTCCATTTGTCGCTGCTTCTGGTGCGGGTGCTCCAGAGCCGCCGCCTCAGATTCGATCATGGTGGGAGCGCAGGGCTCCCGGAGAGGGCACAAAAGCAATGACAGCCTTTCGTGCACCGGTGCGGGCCCGACGAGTTCTCCTGGCCGTCTTGCTGGCCCTCACCACGGTGACAAGTCTGGTACAGGCAGTCTTGCTTCCGGATACTGCCCAGGCCCAGGCGGACCGGCACCGGACCGGAACGTTCAATATGCAAGGCGCCCCGGACCGCTGGCAGCAGGGTGTCTACACGGCGGCCAAACAGGTCGAAGTCCTCGCCCTTCAGGAAGTCCCTGACGCGGTGCCCCCGGATGCGGAACTGGCGGACGGTGCGTATGTGAGCCGGCAGACGACGCTGGCCCACGGCTTCACTGTCGAGCGCTATCGGTGGGTGAACTGCCGGCCACCCCTGCCGGGCCAACTGCACCGGAGCCCCTGCATCATCTACAAGGTCAAGACACCGACTCGCAGGAACCGGTCCCTGGCCATCGTCGTCAATCAACCGACCGATTCGGTGCGAGCGGTCCAGGTCATCCCCCCTCAGCCGGTCCTGCCTGGCGGCCCAGTGGACAGCGCTGCCAAGCCCGCCCTTGGCATCCGGCTCACGGACGGAACCTGGTTCTATACCCTCCACGCGCAGAACAGACCGAGCCGCGTCAGTCAGCGGAACGACGTACCCAGCCTGATCAGCAAGATTTCAGCTGACGCGGGAAGCCACTGGGCAGCCATGGGAGACTTCAACCGCACGCCCGACTCACTGGGACCGCTTCTCGCGGATTACCCGGACCTGAAGATCGTCCGATCGGGGCATTTCACGTACCCGGTAAAAAACCCGAAGGACGAGTTCGACTATATGATCGCCAATGGGGCGACCGACAACCAGTACACCGGCTTCCGTCTGACCTACCTGGACGCCTCCGACCACTACCCCGTCGGCTTCTGGACCAGCGCCGCCGCTGACGGACACGAGTTCCTTTGCGACCCCATCGACGCAATCCTGCGGGCCCGCCAGGCCACATGCGTGCCGCCGAAGAACCCGGCCATCGTGTCGCTCGGCGACAGCTACATCTCCGGCGAAGCCGGGCGGTGGGCAGGCAACGCCGACACCGGGGCGCACGGCTCGGTGTGGGGAACAGACCGCGCTGCTGCCAACTGCTCCAGCGACGAGAAGACCTGCGACCACGACCTCGCCACGGTCTACGGCCCCACCTCCTACGCCCCCGGCGGCAACAAGTGCGACCGCTCGGACGTCGCCCCGATCAACACCGCCGACTACCCTCATGTCCCTGCATGGCGGCGTTTCAACCTCGCCTGCTCCGGGGCCACCACAAACGAGATCACCCACCCGTACGCCGACAAAGACGAAGACGCACAGACCGAACAGCTCGCGGACATCGCGAAGAGGTACCAGGTCAAGATGATCGTCGTGTCGATCGGCGGAAACGATCTCGGCTTCAGCGACATCGTCCGGTCCTGCGGCAAACGGTACCTGCTGCAGATCGTGGCCTACTGCAAGAATGTCTGGCCGGATGTGAACGAGAAACTCACGACGGTCCGGCAGCAGGTCGTCACCGCCCTGCAAACCATCCAGCAGACCATGCGGACGGCCGGATACCGGCCAAAGGACTACCACTTGGTGGTGCAGTCCTACCCCGACCCGCTCCCCCGCAGCACGGACTACCGCTACCCGGAGAAGGGCCCGCGCTACTCCGAAGGCGGCTGCCCCTTCTACAACGCGGACACCGACTGGGCCCGGCAGACGCTCGTGGGAGGCCTGACGCGAGAACTCAGAAACGCCGCCGCGACCGTGGGCGCCAGGTTCTTCGACCTCGGCGCCGCGTTCGAGGGCCACGAACTGTGCAGCAACCGGGCTCACCAGGCGACCGCGAGCGACACGTCGGCCGATCCACTGCCCGTCTGGCAGGCGGAATGGGTCCGCTGGATCCCGTACCTCTGGTTCCAGACGTTTCCCTGGACCTCTCAAGGTGATCAGCAAGAGGCACTGCACCCCAACGCCTACGGGCAGGAGGCCCTCGGCGAGTGCCTGTCGCAGCTCGGCGGAAAGCTGGAGAGCCCGTTCGGCAGGCCCGCCACGGACTACACCTGCCACAATGACCCTGTCCAGGGAATCCACGTCGAGCCGGCCGACTCGAAGGAGATTGCGGGACGCGGGTGAGGAGCATCATGAGGCTGTCGTTCGAGACGCCCCCGGCGTACGACCTGGGGGCGGATGCGAACCTCGGCATGTGGCTGACGGAGTGGGGCGAGTACGCAGACCGCATCGTCCACCTCGGACCGGACGACGGCCGCAGCCACGGGCAACTGTGCTGGGACGTCCTGGCGCCCACCGGGTTGCTCATGCCGCACTGCGGGCACTGTAAACCACAGGCACGGGGCCCACGGAGCCCGCAGCAGATGGAGTCCGCCCTGCGCATGCGGATCCCTCCGCACGAGGTGTCGCGCTGGACGGCCGCCACGCTCATTCGCACCCTCGCCTATACGAACGGTGTTCCGGACGGCCCGATGCGCCCCGTGGCCGATGCCATCGGTGACGGGCTCGCGGTGTTGCTCGGTCCGGACGCCGACTGGCGCGCCAACGGATACGCCGCGTACCGGGAGGGCGCTCACGGCAACGTCTCCTGGACACCGCTGACCGAAGCCACTTTCGACGCGGCCGTGGTGGGCATCGGTGAGGGCCATGCCGTGGTCATCGTCGCCACGGACGAGGACTGAGGCAAAGCGGGTCCGGTCGAGCCGATGGGTCGGCCGCCGCGGCTTCCACGGCGTTGGCGGTTGGCCCGCTGGTCCCGGCAATCGGGGGGTGTGTGCCGGATCTGCGGTCGCCGCAGGTAGCGGCGGTTGCGGCGGGAACTGCGCGCTTTGTCGCCGCAGACGTGGTCCGGCGCGTCCTCGGATACTCGCCAGCCGGGCGCGAGACACGGATACGGTCGCGTCGACACTGGCCAAACCCCTGTGGGGCGCGAAGCTGAGCCAACTTCGTGACGGCAACGTCGACGGCGCGGGCAGCTGCCGCTGGTGTCCGTCGGCGGAGGGGATGACGACACCGTCGGGCGCCGGCCGGTCCAGGCCGGCCAGGGGGTAGGTGGCAAAGGTGGGCTTGGACTGTTCGCCGTCGGTGACGACTGGGGAGCCGATCTCCTCCAGGCGGCGGATGGTGTCGGCGACCACGCGATCCTCGGCAGCGGCGAGTTCGCCGTCCCCGATCCGGTCTGCCGCGTGGTCGGCCATGGCTGCGAGCAGCTCAGCGGGCCGGGGGATGCAGCCGATGGGTTCGGGGAACCCCCACCGCGGGCCGGCTCACAGCCCGATCTCCAGCACAGCCTCACCGCCGCTTCCCCGGAGCCCGGAGGAGAGGCACTCCGTGGGCAACTGGCCAGGGAGTGCGGGGACGATCCGCTGCGCCGCCTGCCCTTCGCCGCGGCCCTTGATAACCCGGCCCGACAGCCTGACGACGAGGACACCGGCGACGCGGACAGTGGTGCCACTGTCGTAGGCGATCAACGAGCGTTCGCCGTCTGCGTAGTGGACGAACTCCTTGAGGTGCGGGCTGTCCACCGTGATGCAGGACGCTGAGGGGGACACCCCTTCCAGGTAGCCGGTGGCCTGCACGGTGCGGCCGGGCTTGGCCGTGCACTCGTAACCGGCGTGTGTGCGAACACGGGTCGGGCGGGGCTGAAGGGTCAACGGAGGGTCGTACATGCTGGTACTGGAGCCCGCGCACAGGACATGCTCGCTCTCATGGGCTTGGCCGGCCGGAGCCCACACCAGCGAAGAGCCCACCAGGGCCAGGGAACTCAGCGCCACTGCCACACCGCGTCTGCCGAACATGCACCCTCCACGGAATCCGATCCTCCAACGGGCCCTGGCTACCCCGAGCCAGGCCCTGACTACACCCCAAGCCGCCCCTGCCGCCCCGGCTCCTTGCGGCACACCGACCGCGCGCAACTCGCGCCACGCGCGGGACATGCGCAACGCGCACCCGGTGGGGTGCCTTGGCCTCCGAGCCACCGGGTAGGACAGCCAGACCGAAATACGGCTCTCACCGGCAGAACGCATCCGGCAGAAGGGATATCGATGGATCAGACAACCGCGCAGAGACTCGTCTTCGGCATGCTGGACGCGGATGGAGACGGGGTCGTCTCCAGGGACGAATACATGGCGCGCACCAGGAATGTGGCGCTGGCGACGGGCCGTAGGGAGGACGACCCGCTCGTCGTCACCGCACGCACGTTGGGCGCGCAAGCGTGGGCGTCGATGGACGCCGACGGCGACGGCGGGATGACCTTCGACGAGTACGCGGCATGGGCGGGCGCTGAGGCGTTCGACACCGTCTGTGCGCCCGTCCTCGGCGCGCTCTTCGACCTCGCCGACATCGACGGGAACGGCGCCCTCGAGCTGTCCGAGTTCACGGCGCTCCGCACGGCACTGAACAACCCGGTCATCAACGCCGAAGCAGCGTTCGCGGCCCTGGACAGCGACGGTGACGGACGCATCAGCCGTGATGACTACATCGCGTCGATCCGTGCTCATGTCACCGGCGAGAGCTCCCCCATGGGCGAGGCGCTGTACAGCACAGGGGCGGTGAAGGCGCTGGGAGGAGTTTAACTTCCACTGGAACGACCGGCCCGGGGGCAGGCTGGGACAGCCTGCTCGCCCCCGGCGACGCCCGCCGTTGACCGCCTGCGCCCGGCAGGGCCGGCCGAGCACGCGGAGGCGTTCAGCGCGGAATCACCCAGCTCGGTGCCCAGGTCCCGGCGGTGTCGTGGCCGGGCGTTGTGGCGGCGAGGTGGGCGCGGAGGGTGGTCAGCGCCGGGTGGGGGTTGTCGCGGTGCCAGAGGAGCGAGTGCGGGTAGACGGGTGTCGGGTCGGTCACCGGGATGCGGCGCAGGCCGTGGCCGGCGGGCCAGACGAGGCGGGTCTGCTCGCTCATGAAGGTGGCCAGGGCCGGGGTGTCGGCGACGGTGTCGAGGAGGGCGTCGGAGCCGAAGTTGGGGCCGGTCGCCTCGATGGTGAGGCTGAACTCGGCGACGAGGTCGTCGTAGTAGGCGGCCCACTCGGTGCCGGGGACGATGCCGGGCATCCAGATCCGGTGACCGACCAGCTCGGCGAGGGTCACCGACTTGGCGCCCGCCAGCGCGTGGGCGGGGCCGGTGAGGAGCTGGAGCGGCTCGTCGAGCACCCGGACGGACTCGATGTCCTCGGGAAGGGGCCGGCCGGGCATGGCGACGGCGCGGAAGGAGGCGTCGATCTCACCGGACCGGATGGCGGCGACGGCCGTCCCGATGTCGAGCAGCATCAGCACGTCGAGGTCGATCTCGGGGTGCGCATGGTGGAAGCCGCGCATCAGGCCCGACGCCGCGCCGCGCGAGGCGATCACGTCGACGCGCAGCGGACGGCGGCCGGCGTGCACGGACGCGACCGCGCGCTCGGCGACGCGCAGCAGCTCGCGCGCGTGGGGCAGGAACGCCTGCCCGTCGATGGTGAGCTCGGCGCCGCGCGCGGTGCGGGTGAACAGCCGCACGCCGAGGTTGCGCTCCAGCGCGGCGATGCGCTTGGAGACGGCCTGCTAGGTGACCGACAGGTCGACGGCGGCCTTCTGGAACTGGCCGGCTTCCGCGATGGCGGCGAAGGTGCGCACTGCTTCGAGGTCCACGCCGACTCACCTTAGCTAACAACTCATGGTTGTACATAGATGGCTGGATGGTTGTTTGACCTGTTGTTGTGCCGCCCGATTAGCTCTCATCGATCAACGCCGGTTTGTTCGGTCGGGACGTCGAGGGGAGCGCGCTGAGCATGGTGGGCAGGAGACGGCTGGGCCGGCAGTTCGGCTGGCTGTGGGCGGCGTACGCGGTGAGCGCGTACGGGTCCGGGCTGGGGTTCGGGGCATTGCCGCTGATCGCCGTACTGGTGCTGCACGCCGGCCCCGCCGAGGTGTCCGCGCTGTCCGCGGTGGCGCCTGCGGTGGGCGCGCTGATCGCGGTGCCGCTCGCGCCGTGGGTGGAGTTCCGGCGCAAGCGCCCGGTCATGATCGCGATGGACCTGACCCGGTTCGCGGCCACGGCGACGATCCCGGTCGCCTATGCCTTCGGCCGGCTCGGTTTCGTCCAGCTGCTCGTGGTCTCGATCGTGGTCGCTGCAGCCAAGATCGCGTTCGGCGCGGCCGGCGGCGCCTGCCTCAAGGCTCTCGTCCGGCCGGACGACCTGCTCGTGGCCAATGCGCGGTTCGAGTCCACGAACTGGAGCTCCCTCGCGGTCGGGCCACCGCTGGGCGGGGCGGCGATCGGCCTGTTCGGGCCGGTCACCACCGTGGTGGCCGACGCGCTCAGCTACCTGCTCTCCGCGCTGGGCATCACCGCGATCCGCGGCCGGGAGGAAGCGCCGCAACCGACCGGCAAGAGCCCGGTCCGGCTGGGCGCAGTGTTCGACGGCTGGCGACACATCATGGGCGAGCCCGGTCTGCGGGCGCTCTACCTCAACAACATGCTCGTCTCCGGTCTGATCATGGCAACCGAGCCGGTGCTCGCCGTGCTCCTGCTTCGCCAACTCGACTTCGCCCCCTGGCAGTACGGCCTCGCCTTCGCCGCCCCCTGCCTCGGCGGACTCATCGGCTCCCGGCTGGCCCAGCGGGTCGTGGCCCGCTACGGCCGGCACCGGGTCTTCCGGACCGTCGGCACCCTGCGCGCCATCTGGCTGATCGGCCTGGCCTTCGTCCGCCCCGGCGTCGTCGGCCTCGTCACCGTGATCGCCGTCGAGCTGGCGATCATCATCAACATGAGCCTGTACACCCCGGTGCTCGCCACCTACCGGCTCGAACACACCCCCAGTCTTCTCGTCGCCCGCACCCTGTCGGCATGGTCGATCGGCCAGCAGGCGTCCATCGCCGTCCTCACCGCGCTCGGCGGGCTGCTCGCCGACGTCACCAGCCCCCGCACCGCTCTCACGGCTGCGGGACTGCTCATCCTGGCCACCCCGTTCCTACTTCCCCGACGCGACCAGACGTCGCAGCACGAGCCGGAACCGTCCCGTAGCCACGCATGACGCACCGCAACTCACCACTGAAGCCCGCAGGCCGAAGGCCGCAGGCCAGCAGCTGATCCACCGGTACACGTCCGCATCGAACAGGCACACCACCAGCAAGGAGGAAACCCGCGTGAGCACGGCCCCCGCACTCGACCCCGCGCACACCGCTCTTCTCGTCATGGACTACCAGACCGCGATCCTGGCCGCGCTGCCCGAAGGCGGGGACCGCAAGGCTCTGCTCGATCGCATGGAAAGGGCCATCGCCGACGTTCGCGCAAAGGGCGGCACCATCGCCTACGTACGCACCGGCTTCACCGAGGCCGACTGGGACGCGATCCCGGACGTCAACAAGTCCTTCGCCCCGCTGGCCCAGCACCGTGTCATGCACCATGAGGACCCTGCCACCGCCGTCCACGAGCGTCTGGCTCCCCAGGACGGCGACATCATCGTGCGCAAGATCCGCTACGGCGGTATGTCCACCACCGACCTCGACCAGCAGATGCGTGAGCGCGGCATCACCACTCTGGTCGTCTCCGGCATCAGTACCAGCGGCGTCGTCCTGTCCACCGTCATGGACGCGGCCGACCGCGACTACCAGCTCTACGTCCTGTCCGACGGCGTCGCCGACCCGGACACCGAAGTCCACAACGTCCTGCTCCGACGAGTTCTCCCTTCACGGGCCCACATCGTCGACACCGCCGAGCTGAACGCCCTGCTCCGGGCTGACTGACTCGCACCACGAGCCGATGCCACCGTCCCTGCGCGACCGCTCCCGGCGACCGAGAAGCGGCGCCGGGCCCGCGGGTCTCAGGTGGCGGTAGGCCAGGTTCGCAGCAGGGCGGCGATCTTCCCAGCGGTGCAGGCGGGGTCAAGGAGCAGGTCCTTGAGGGCGACGGCATTCTCGCGAGCAGGCTTGACCGGAATTCCGACGGCTTCGAGGTACATCACGCCAGTAGCGGCGGCGACAGCCAGGTTGGAACGCTCCAGCCAGCGGCACCGGCCCAGCGTATGCACCAAGGCGGCGGCTTTGGCGTAGGGGCCGTCGTAGACGGGCTGGTCGAACAGCTCGGTTCGGTGGCGGGCGACCGCCGACACGGGGACGCCGTAGTCGTCGGGGGCCGGATCGTTGGCACCGGCAGCCTCAGCGACCTGCAGGATCCAGGGAACGTCGATGTGCAGATCCATCAGGCCGCACGTGCTCCCCGGGACGTGTGCTGGGCTTCCTCGGCGTCGTCGAAGATCGTCTGGTGTTCGGCCAGGAAGCGGGCGGCCGCGTCCACCGCACGGGCGCGCAGGCCGCTGGCGTCATCCTGCACGAGCCTGGCGAGGTAGTCCCCGATGCTCAACCCCAGGTCAGCGGCGCGCTTCTTCGCAAGTTCCGCAACATCCTCATCCACGCGGGCACCCAACTGTGTCTTCGCCATACCAGCATGGTAACAGCTGTTACCAGACGTCTGGGCGACCGCATCAGAAGCGGCGACCGTCCGACCGCAGGACCGATTGCCAGTGGTCACATCTCATCCTGGCCGTCCACTGTCACATTCCCTCGACTTGGCGCGTCATCCGTAGGAACCACAGAACACGGCCGATGTGACAGGACCGCCGACGAGGCGCACGTACGAACGAGGAGAAGGCGATGTTGAAGAACCTGATGTATGTCACGGTCTATGTGACCGACCAGGACCGGGCTCTGGCGTTCTACACAGAAAGTCTCGGACTGCAGAAGCGTGTCGATTACCCGGGTCCTGACGGACGCTTCCTGACAGTCGCTCCGGGCGATGACTCGGTCGAGATCATCCTGTGGCCGGGCAACCCGGGTCAGGGCCCGGCGGTCGATGGCGCGGAATCGAGCGTCGTGCCGGGGCCTGTATTCCTCGAGTCCGACGACCTGACCGAGGAGTTCAAAGTGCTCCAGTCACGTGGCGTCGAGTTCGCCGATCCCGAACCGATCCCCTATCCCTTCGGCGTCCGCCTCACGGCGTTCGATCCCGACGGCAACCGGATCGAGCTCCGTCAGCGCAGCCGAGGCCGAAGCAGCGACAGCTGACCACCGAACGGCGGCGGGGCCGGCCCAGCCCCGCCGGCGGCTGCGAGCCGACCAGGCGTACGACTCCCGCCCCAACCGGGCCTGCCTACGAAGACGGGGGAAGTTCGACAAGACTCACTACCGCGAACGGGCACTTTCGCAAAACGCCGCATGCTCTGATGTGGAGCACTCCCTGACATGACGGCCCCACGGCTGGTTGGCCGTGGGGCACAACGAGCTCGATCACCGCGACGACGAGCGCGAACACGAGGGCGAGGGCCGAGTTCCGCAGCATCAACGCGACGCCTTGAAGCCGAGTGATCTCGCCCACTGCCTCCCTCCGACCACCTGTAGGGCTGACGGTGCCGAGGCCAGTGAGCAGAGGCAAGGCATGGCCCGTTGCGACTCATCGATAGCCTTCATCTTCATGACGCGCGCTTGGATCTTGCCGATGCTGCTGGTGCTCTGCGGCTCAGCCCTTGCGGCTGGGCTGATCGTCAGCGGGACCCCCGGTGCAGCCGCAGCCCTCCTGCTGGTCTTTGTGCTGCTCGCAGGCGTGAACTCGCCTCTGATCTTCCCGAGGTCGATCGGCGCGCTGGAGGCACAACGCCGCAGCGCGGTCGACGGCCGGCCGGTCGTCTTCTGGCGACCAGGCTGCCCGTACTGCATGCGACTGCGCATCCGGCTGGGCCGTAGCGCCCGCCGAATGCACTGGGTCGACATCTGGCGCGACCCGGCTGGTGCCGCAGCGGTGAGGGCTGCCAACGACGGCAACGAGACCGTGCCGACCGTCATCGTGGCGGGCCGGCCGCACACCAACCCCGATCCTGCGTGGGTGCGCAAGCAGCTCTCCCGTTCCGCGTGATCGGGAGCGTCACAGAGGCGTCCGCATACCCCGGACGACCTTCGGATCATCGGTCAAGGTTGTGGAGAAGTCTGGCTCGCAGCGGGGCTGTGCCCGGGAGTCCGATCTCGTCGGTGATGGCCAGGGCCTGGGTCCATGCGTGGTGAGCGGCGTCGGGGTGGGCTGCGGCGTGATGGGTGTCGCCGAGGTCGGCGAGGCTGGTGGCTTCGTGATAGCGGTCGTCGGTCTTGCGGACGAGATCGACGGCTTGCCGGTAGCAGTCGATGGCGTGCCCGTACCGGCCGAGGTGATGATGGATGTAGCCGAGGCTTCTCCAGGTCCTGGCCTGGCCGTTGAGGTCCCCGATCTCCTCGACGAGTGCGAGAGCCCGCAGGCTGTAGGAGAGTGCCGCCGACCGGTCGTCGCCGAGTCTGACGAGGTTTCGGCCGATGTGGTCGAGAGCGCCGGCTTGTCCGAGCCTGTTGTGCGCGGCCTTGTAGTGAGCGAAGGCCTGGCGGGCGTGGCCGAGTGCCTTGCGGTGCTCGTCCCGGTCCGCGGACATCCTGCCGAGGTGTCTGTGGATGCGTGCCTGGCCGGCGTGGTCGCCGAGTTCCCCGAACAGGTCCAACGCGAGCGCGTAGTGGGCGCGGGCGTCGTCGGGGCCGTTCAGCTGTGTCCGGGCGAGTGCGAGGCCGCGATGGGCGTTGGCCTGTCCGGTCCTGTCGTTCCGGCGCAGTGCGGCGCTCAGGGCGGCCGTGTGAGCGGCGGCCAGCGCGGGCCAGCGTCCCTGCCGCTTGAGGAAGGTGGCGACGACCGTTGCGAGCTGCCAGGTGTGGGTCTCGAAGCCTGCCGGAGACTGCTCGACGACGGCGAGGACGACGGGGTGCTCGGCGCTGAACCAGGCCAGCACCTCCCGGCGGTCCGGGAGTTCCTCGGCAACGGCTCCCGGCTGGGCGGGGGCCACGCTGATCGGGTCCTTTCTGCGGGTCAGCAGCGCGTCGGCGGCGTGGGCAGTGTGCAGGTAGTGGTCGAGCATGCGGTGCACGGCCGATCGCCGGGCGTCGTCGCTGTCGTGTGTGACCAGTTCGGTGGCGTAGGTGCGAAGCAGGTCGTGGAAGGCGTATCGGCCCGGGGTGCGTTCGGTGAGGAGGTTGCCGCGGGTCAGTTCGGTCAGCAGGGCGCCGGTGCGGGCACGTGACAGACCGGCCAGGGAGGCGGCCGCGGGCAGGGCGATGTCGGGTCCGGGGTGGAGTCCGAGGAGCCGGAAGAGCCGGGCTGCGTCGGTGGTCAGCGCCCGGTACGACGTGGAGAACACCGCCCGTACCTGGCTGGCCGGGTCCCCGGCGTCCAGGGCGTCCAGGCGACTGCCGGCTTCACGCAGTTCGTGAGCGAGGGCGGTGAGCGGGAGACGGGGCTGGGCGGCGGCGCGGGCGGCCATGATCGCCAGGGCCAGCGGCAGCCCGGTGCACCGGGTGACGATCTCCTCGACAGCGGCGGGTTCGGCTGCGGTGCGGTGGGCGCCGAGGCGGCTGGTCAGCAGGTCACCGGCCTGTGTGGGGGTGAGCAGGTCCACGGTCAGCAGATGGGCGCCCTCGGTCGCGGCCAGGCCGGTGAGGCGGTTGCGGCTGGTGACCAGGGCCAGACAGCCGGACCCGCCGGGCAGGAGCGGGCGGACGTGTTCGGCGTCGCGCGCGTTGTCCAGCACCACGAGTACCCGTCGGCCGGCCAGCAGACTGCGGTACAGGCCCGCTTGTGCTGCCAGGCCGTTCGGGACACGGGCCGGGGGCACCCCCAGGGCGTCCAGGAACCCCCGGACCGCCTCGGCCGGGCCCACCACGGAACCCCCTGGGTCGAATCCGCGCAGGTTCACATACAGCTGCCCGTCGGGGAAAGCATCCCGTACGCGGTGGGCCCAGTGCACGGCCAGTGCGGTCTTGCCCACCCCGGCGGTGCCGGACACCGCCGAGATCACCACTGCGGCAGGCTGCGCCGACAGGGCCCCGGCCGTGCTGTGCAGGAGGCGGTCGAGCTGGGCGAGTTCGCTCTTGCGGCCGGTGAAGGCCGCGACGGACAGCGGCAGTTGCGCAGGGATCGTGCTCAGCTGTGCCGGGCCTTGCGGTTGCGGGACAGGGGCGGGGACGGCGTCCTGTTGCAGTACGGCGGCCTGGATGTCCTGCAGGTGCCGCCCGGGGTCGATTCCCAGCTCCCGGGCCAGCCGGCTACAGGTGCGCCGGTAGTGGTCCAGGGCTTCGGCGGAACGGCCGCAGCGGTGCAGTGCGAGCATCAGCTGGCCTGCCAGATGTTCATCCAGGGGGTGCGCTGCGGCGCGTGCTGCTGCTTCGGGCAACAGGGCGACGTGCTGGCCCAGGCGTAATCGCACGTCGCCCCAATCGAGTTGAACCGCCAGGCGTTCCTGGAGCAGTGTCTCGCGCAAGGCGTTCAGCCAGGGCGTGTCCAGGCTGGCAAAGGGTTCCGCGCGCCACAGCCGCAGGGCCTGTTCGAACAGGGCCGCGGCGCGGGTGTCGTCACCGGCGGCACGGGCCTGTGCGGCAAGGTGGCGGAAGGTGTGCATGTCTACGGTCACGGAGCGGGCGGTGGTCAGAGCGTAACCGCCTGGCTGCCGCGCGATGACTGCCTCGCCGGTGGCGGCCAGGGCCTGTCTCAGCCGGGAGAGATAACTGCGCAAGGTAGGGACGGCCTGCCGCGGAGGACGGCTCCCCCAGACCCGGTCCGTCAGCTGATCGGTCGTCACCAGATGGCCGACGTCGGCCAGTAGCACCGCCAGCACGGCCCGCTGGCGTGCATGCCCGAGCACCGCAGACCGGCCGTCGATGCTGGCCTCAACGCTGCCCAGCACGCTGAATTCCACCGTCATCCCGACCCACTCCCCACGAGGCCGCAACTCGAACGCGTCTTCAATTACCCGGCCCGGACGGTCCGATTCAACGATTGTCCAACGTTTGTCCCTCGTCGGCTTGGCACCGTGATGCGAGGCAGCAGGGGCTTCGGCCGGAATCACCTGGTGCTATCCGCCGAGCGGAACAGGAAACGACATCGGACACGCGGCGACCCATTCCGTGTGCGGATGCCGGCACGTCGGCATGGGGCGTCTTCCCGACCGAAGGAGCAGAGACAGATGACCGGGAGAACGAAGAAGACACGCGCCGCCCTGGCAGCCGTTTCGGGTGCGCTGCTGATCGCGTCGGGCACGGTCGCAACCGCGACCGAGGCCGGCGCGGTGCAGCCCGGAGCGAACGTCTCCGCCCGAATCGCTGCCACCGCGGCCGCGAGCAGCTACCACGAGATCGTCAACCTTGCCTACCACCAATGCGTGGAGGCGCCGCGCGGGGCCCTCAACGTGAGACTCCGGCTCGCCGAATGCAACGGGTTGTCCGCCGCGCAGAAGTGGGCCTTCGTGGCCGCGCCGGCCGCCTCCACGTACTACCTCGTGAACCAGGCCGGCGGCTACTGCATGGAAGTCAACGACGGCACGGCGAACCCCGGCGAGACAGTCGACGAGTACTTCTGCAACGGGACCGCCTCGGAGCAGTGGGTCCAGAGCTTCCGTACCGTGAACGGAATCGTCTACCAGCAGTTCACGCACTCGGGCACTTCCCTGTGCCTTGACACGGTCAGCGGCCCCGGCAGCCAGCTGATGCAGTGGAACTGCGATGCCGGCAACGACGCCCAGACCTGGCTCGTGAGGTAGCACCCCTCGCGTCTCCGTCCCGCCGGGGCCGCCACCCGCACGGACGGCGGCCTTCGGGCGTATCTCCTCCAACCACCCTGGAAAAACCACCAGTTCGGGCGACTGGTAGGGCAGATCTGTCGCCAGCATGCTTCTGTCTTCGGCTCAGGTCGGCAGCCCTTGGCTGCCGTACTGCGGAAGGTGGAGGCACATTGAGGTTCCCCCGACTTCGAAACGACGTGCGAGTGCGGCTTGTTCTCGGGCTGGCCGCGCTGCTGGCGGTGTGTGTGCCCAGCGGGGCAGCGCAGGCAGCGGCGGCCTCATGCCAGGGCGCCGACGTCCCCGTCACCGGTGTGGTGCCGGCGACGATGCACGGCACCCTGTGCGTGCCCACGGGTGGTACGGCCGACACGGCGATGGTGCTGGTGCCCGGCGCAACGTACAACCACACCTACTGGGACTTCCCGTACCAACCCGAGACGTACAACTTCCGCCAGGCCATGAATCGTGCCGGCTACGCCACCTTCGTCGTGGACCGGCTCGGAACCGGCGCGAGCTCACGCCCGCCCAGCGCCCTGGTCACCGCGTCCGTCCAGGCCGGGGCCGTGCACCAGGTGATCCAGGCCCTGCGCGGCGGCCGGATCGGCGGCACGGACTTCCGCAAGGTCATCCTCGGCGGCCATTCGCTCGGCTCGCTGATCAGCGTCATCGAAGCGGGCACCTACAACGACGCGGACGCCGTGGTGCTCACAGGCATCACCCACCGGATCGTCGCCCCGGAGGTCGTGGACATCTTCACCTCGTCCTTCTACCCCGCTGCCCTGGACCCGGCATTCGCCGCAAAGGCCTACGACCCGGGGTACCTGACCACGAGGCCCGGCACCCGGGGCCCTGACTTCTACGCCCCCGCGACCACCGACCCGGCGGTGCTCGCCACGGATGAGGCCACCAAGGACGTGTTCAGCACCGCCGAGGCCGTCGACGGTCTCGGCGTGGCCGACCTCCTGCCGTACTCCCGCCAGATCCAGCACCCGGTCCTGCTCGCCGTCGGCGACCAGGACCACTTCTTCTGTGGCTCCCTGGGCAGCAACTGCGCCAGCTCGGCGGCGCTCAAGGCCCAGGAGGACCCGTACTTCGTGTCTGCGGCCTGCCTGTCCACATACGTTCAGCCCGGGGCGGGCCACGACCTGAACCTGGCCACCAACACCGCCCCGTACCAACGGGCGGTACGGCAGTGGGCCGACGCGTTCGTCGGAGCGGGTCCCGAACCGATCACGCCGCCCGCGAAGGCATGCGTCTAGGGCCGCATCGCAGAACGCGGTCAGCTGACCGTCCAGGTCGGCGCAGCTCCCGTATTCGACTGCTCCACGTCATGCGTGTCCGTGTGCCGCGCAACAGACTCAGCAGGAAAATGCGGGAGCTGCGATGACGGACGACGGATGGACTTCGCCGGAGCCGGGGGCGGGCCGGGTGATGCGGTAGCACTGGCCGGCCCTTCCCTCGTGGCTGGTGATCCGGATGGAGATCGCCACCGTGCCGTCTCCTCCCACCACGCTCTTGACGGTGAAGGTGTGAAGTGTTCCGGTGGGGTCGAGGGCCCGCTGCACTCCGGTGCGGGTCAGTTCTTGTGCATCGATCCTTTCGACCCTCGCCTTCGCCACCCGGGCCAGGTAGCCGATGTCCGTGGCGGGTCTGCACACGTCGTCGTCCCGCACGGTCACCCTCGGCGTCCACGCCTGGCCGTGCGGGCGGCTGTAGGTGAAGTCGAAGCACCGGGTCACAGCGTCACTGCCTCCCCCCGGGATGATCTGCACCGTCTCGTACGGGACCTGTTGGGACAGACGAGCCGTGAACTCGCGGCGGGACGTGTCGTATGTGATCAGCGGGGCCCCGGTGTGCTTCCAGATCACACCGGTCAGCCGGTCGACATCGCTGGTGCGGCTCGCGTTGAGCGAGCGGGCCGTGTCGTCCGCCGCGTCGCGGGCTTGCCGGAGGATCGAGGACACGGCCTTCTGCCTGCGTTCGCTGTTGACTTTCCCGGCGTGCCAGTCGGTGTACCACAGCCAGGAGAGGCCGGATCCGAGAACGAGGATCAGCACGATCAGTGTGGTCAGGCAGCCGGGGGTCAGGGAGCGGTTGATCCGCTCCCTGACCCCCGGACTGCCCTGGCCGTCAGGCTGCACTAGTCGCCCTTGTATCCGATGTCGGCCAGTTCCTGGTCCATGACCTGGGCGTAGCCGGTGGTTCCGGCGCTCTTCGGGTGGAACGACTCGAGACTGAGGCAGATGTTGGCCCCAGGCTTGGGGATGCAGGGCAGCTGGTTTGCCGGGTCTCCGTCGTGGAAGTCGCCGTCGCCGTTGGGTCCTGCCACGATGCGGTTGATCCACTCGTCGCTGTCACAGATCCCGTGCCCCTTGAACGCGGGGATCGGATCGGCGAAGGCCACCTTGGTACCGCTCCTCTTCAGCTCGTCCACCTTGGCCTTCTGCTTGTCGCGCATGTAGTCGGCCAGGTAGTTCAGGGCGTCGAAGTCGGCTGTCACGCATGGTTGGTCACTGACGATGTGAGGGTAGCCCATGAGGACGATCTGGGCGTTCGGAGCAGCAGTCTGGATCTGGCCGATCAGGTCTCCGGTGGCAGTGACCGCTTGGTCGGCATTCCCCGTGTAGTCCTTCCTGTCGCACACCCCGATCACGTAGCAGTTCTTGACCGCGTTGGTGAAGTTGTCGCCGTCGTTTCCGCCGATGGTCAGCATGACCAGCGTCGTGTCCGGGCTCAGAACGCCCGAGTCGATCTGGGTCTTCTCGTGATAGTTCCCCATCAGGCCCCACGACGAAGGGTTCCCATCCGTCAGCTGCCACGTCTTCGCACCGGAGCAGGTGACATTCTGGAAGTCGACCGAGGAGCTGTGGTCGTCTGCAAGAGCCCCGATGCTGGAGCTCTGACCAGGAAGAATCACCTTACGGCCCCACGAGTTGGCGCTGCGGCGGCAGGCATTCCACCGGGTGGTGCCGTGCGAGGTGTCGGACTCGGCCGAGTAGTTCCCGGCACCTTCGCCGGAACTGTAGGAGTCGCCCATGGCAACGACCATGTGCTTCGGCTTGCCAGGGAGTTTCTGGAAGGCGACCGAGGTGAAGGCCACGTCGTCGTCGGCGGTGCCGTCGTCGGTGGCGTTCGACAGCTCCACCTGGGGTGTGCCGGTGAATTGGTAGACGCCCAGTTCGGCCCAGGTGTTCTTGCTGTAGTGGGTGTTGAGGTAGCGGTCCCGGTCGCCGCCCGCGACGCCCTTGATCACGTAGTGGGCCTGCTGGGTGTGGGCGCCGGTGTCGGGCAGTTGCACGAACACGCGGGCCCAGCTGTTCAGGTTCTGGCCGAGGGTCCAGGTGCCCTTCACGGTCATCCGCCCGCCGCCACCGCCGAGGTGGGAGGTGTCGCGGGTGTGCGTGTACCAGAAATGCCCGCCGTAGCCACCTCCGACCTGGTACAGATCGCCCTTGGCGTCGTACTGTCCCAGGCCGGGTCCGGTCGCGGCCGGGTCGGGGTAGAAGGTGAACTGGAAGTTGCCGGCGTCGGTGCCGCTGGATCCGCAGTCGCCGTAGGTGTTCATCTGGTCGGGTACGGACTTGACGGTCAGCGCCCCTGCGGGGAGGCCGTCGTCTTTGCAGACCGGCGTGCCGTACTGCAACCGGTATCCGCGCCCCGGTTCGGCGACCAGCGTCTCGTACTTGATGTTCTCGTGGCCGCAGTCGGTGTCACAGTTCTTCTTCCACGTCACGTTCGAGCCGTGCCACCAGTACTGCTTGTAGCAGTCCTCGTCCGGGCACTTCGGCGGGCTCTCGGCGTTGCAGTTGTTGGTGGAGTTGCAGAACGCGTCCAACGGGGGCTTGACCAGCGTGCGCTGGGCGGGGTTACCCCACCAGGCGGGCCGGAATCCGGCCGTCGAGTAGCCGGACTCACCGGGCCAGTCCTGTCGGCCGGAGGTCACATAGGAGAAGCCGGTGTCGATGGACCAGGCCGACCAGCCCATCACCTTTTCCTCATACGGCCACTGCTGCGGCTTCGCGGCGTCGTGCGGGTCGGTCATGAACGGGTGCCGCGACGGGGGGTAGAGGGGGTTGGCGGGGTTGTTGTACCAGCCCAGGCCCCACGGCTTGCCGTCGCCGTTGTTCGGGTTGAAGCCGAGGTTGTAGTTCCACAGGGCGCCGAACCAGTTCTCCGGCTTGGAGGAGTCGTCGTTGTTGACGGTGATCGTCTGCCCGCTCTTGTGGAGCTCGTTCCACTTGTCGGCGAGGATGTACATCGAGGCGGCGATGTTGACCGCGTAGTCGAGGGCGACGGCCCGCTGCTTCTCGGGGGAGAGAAGCGTCTCCTTCGGTTTGGCGTGTCCGGCCAATCGCATGCCGTCGGTGACCTGCCCGACGCCGTAGCCGCAGTCCGAGTTCTCCCAGTGGATCGTCCAATAGGCCCCGAGCGTGTCTCCCTTGTGCCCGTAGAACCCGGCGGTCGCGGCCAGGGGGTTGCCCATCTGGCCGGGAATGACGCCGGATTCGGCCTGCCACAGGTTCGACTCCTGCGCGAGCACTCCGAGCAGGACCTGGGCCGGGATGCGTCCGCCGCCGTTGATCTTCGGGGCCGGGAACAGGCCCTGCGGGTCGACGGTGCCGAGGCCGGCCTGGTCGCGCCAGCCGCCCTGCTTGATCCACTGAGCGTGGAGTTCGCCGCGTACGGCCATGTCGACAGCCCACTCGACCTGGTTCGGGGTCGGCTGCAACGCCAGGGATGTGACGTCGTTGCGAGGGACGGAACACCAGCGGTCGGTGTCGACCGGGTTGTGTGCCCGGTCGTCGTCCTTCACCCCGACCCGCGCGCTCTTCCCGCTCGCACCGCTCTTCCCGCTCGCACCGCTCTTTCCGTCGGCAGAGCCGAGGGCTGGGGAGAACGATCCGTTGCCCGAGCCGCTGGTCGTGTTCGCGACAGTCTGGGTGATCTTCTCACCGGTGGCGGTCGCGTGGCTGGTGATGGTCGGTGCGGCGGCGGAGGACTCGTCGGTGGGGTCCTGTGACGTGTGCGGCGTCTGTGAGGGCTCGGTCTTGGTGAAGCCCTTCCCAGCGTTCCTGATGTGGTCTAGGCCCGCGCGTACGCCGGGCATGAGGACCGGGTCGACCGCGAGCCGGCCGAGGCTGGACACGTCGGTGTCTGCCGGAACGTTCAGGAGCGTGACAGAACTTCCCCTGAGATGGGGGTTCTTGGCGTTTCCGGTGAGGAACACGCGGCCCTCGGCGCCCTGCTCGAGGGCCAGGTCGCCGAGTTTGCCCGATGCCAGCGTGACCGGCTTGTTGCTCCTCCTCCAGAGTTTGGCGCGGGCCGTTCCGCCGGTGCGGTCGACAAACGCGATCCCACCAGGTGCGGGCCGGATGTCGAACGGGACACCGTCCGCCGCTGCCAGGTTCTCGGTGTTCTTGCCTGTTCTGTCCATGTGCACGAGCTGCCGGTCCCGTGCAGCTATCAGGCCGTCTTTCACCGGCACGGCGGACGTCACCTGGCCGTCCACGGCGGCGTCACCGATGAGCTTGCCGCTGGTGCCGACGGTGACGAGGCGGGTCTTGTTCTCGCGGAACGCGGTGAATGCCGCCGTGTGTGTCCGAGGGTTGCAGGACGGGTCGAAGTAGGCCAGCGACGCCGTGAACGGCAGCTTCGTCACCCGGCCCGTTTTCAGGTCGAGGATCGCGGTGAACGCGCCGCCCTGCATCAGGTCCGGTTTGTTCGTGAACGACCTGGGCGCGTACACGACGGCGGCATGGCCCGGGTCCATGGCGCACGCGTTTCCGATCCATGTGTCGGCAGGCATGCCGGGCTCGGCCAGCGAGGCGACGGTCCGCCACTGGTAGGCGTCCTGCTCGTCGGCGGCAAAGACCTTGAATCCCGTGGTGTCGGCCGCGGAGGTCATCGCCCGGTCCGGGGACGTCTTCCAGCCTCTGCCGAGGGTCTTGTCCGGATCCGGCACCCGCGTCCGAGGTCCGGGTGCGGGCGTACCGCCTGCGGGGCTGGGCCGGGCTGCCGGTGCCGCCGTGGCGGGCACCGCTTGTATGAGCCCGGTCAGCACCGCGGCGGCGGCAAGCCCCGCAGCAGCGGCACGGGCGTGTCTGGGAACTCTCAACAGGTGTCCCTTCGCACAGGGGTGGAGTAACGGAAGGGCCGCCGCGGCCCTCCGCAAAAGGGGCGAGGACAGCGTCGGCCCGGCGAAGTTCTCGACGGTGACGGCGGCCACCTCGAATGCCGCTGGTTACCGGTCCACTGGAACGAGGCGTCGTTGCTGGAACCGGGCCAGGGCCTGGACGCTCCGAAGTCGCAGAACAGCAGCGGATTGGACGACGGATCGTCGCCGCCGGCCCTCAGGTGATCGAAGTCGTACACGGAAGGCCGGCCTCGGTGTCGAACCACACCCGCTCGACGTGGTACTTGTCGCGGCACCGGACGTCGGTGACGGCGACGGCCTTCTCTCGTGCGGCGGCCGTGTCCGACCTCCACCACGTACCGTCGTCGTTGGCATCCATCGGCTTCGCGTAGGGGCAGCCCTTACCGTCCATGCACGCTGACCAGTCGACGTAGCGGGCGTCCCTGTCGTTGGTGCCGCCGAGTGCGGGGAAGTCCGGTGACGGTCTCCAGTGCGGGAACCCGGCTTTCGTCATGCAGGCTTTCATCAGCTCGTCACGAGAGCCCGCGACGGTCCGGGCCTGATGCGATGTGGGCATGTACGCCTGGACGGGCAGAATCCAGGTGGCCGCATCGTCCGGGTCGCCGACGTGCGCCACGGCGGCAGCCGGGGTCGTACGGGACGCCGGCTTCGCGTGGTCGGTGTCGTGGCCGGTGGTGACGATCACGCCAGTGAGTGCTGCGACGCTTGCGGCGGCTACGCCGGTCGCCAAGTTCGTGGAACGGCGCACGGCTCTCCTTCCGTCAGTGCGCAGAAGGGCTCGGTGCGCTGACGAAAATCCCCCCGCTGCAGCCGTACATCCCCAGGAGCGTGTCTGGCTGGTCTGAACCAGGCGTCCGGGGCCTTGCCACTCTAGACGCGGCATGAACATGCGGGTCAAGAGAGAAAGTTGAGCGCTGTACCGCGCCTGGTCCGAAAACGACCCGTCAGCAGCAGCGTTCCGGAATGCGCGGATCAGCCGTTGAAGCCATGGAGTTGCCTGTGTTGTTCCTGTGAAGCGGAGGGCGAGGCGGAGGGCTGCCGAAGCCGGCGCGAGTGGCCGGATCCTGGGGGCGGGAATCAGAAAGCGCTTGCATGCCGCCGGCGAGGATGTGCGACTCAGGCCACATTGCCGACGGCGGCCAGCGCGGGAGCCTTTAAGGAGGCGCAGATACGTCTGGCCTCCGACGGTGCGTGGAACCGGGACGCGCAGGCAGAAAAGACCGCTGCACGGGTCCTCGACCAGCTCACCTCCGGCCTCGGGTGCGGCCTGCACGAGGTGAGCCTCTCCACCGGCGACGACGTTCTGCCACCTCAGCCCTTCCCCGCAGCGGAACTACACCCGACTCGGCGCCGCGGGTGCCGTCGTGGTTGGTCTGCGAGTGGCCTCCGCAGACACGGAACAGGCGTGTCAATGGGGTAAGTCTGGAAGTTGCCGCTCGGATGACCTCCGCGGACGCGGAGCAAACCTCACGGTCACCGGCCTGAAGTGCGTCATCGGCGGGGTGACCTCCACGCGTGCGAAGCAACCTCACGAACACC
Organism: Streptomyces cellostaticus; assembly: GCF_001513965.1. GTDB lineage: Bacteria > Actinomycetota > Actinomycetes > Streptomycetales > Streptomycetaceae > Streptomyces > Streptomyces cellostaticus. The sequence continues at coordinate 29,556 of NZ_KQ948057.1, forward strand.
CGCTCTTGGCGACGAGGCCGCCGAGGCCGGCGGCAAGCTGCTGATCGCCGCGACCCTCGCCTACGACGTCTACGCTGTGGCGGCCGCACCGAGCGGACGCGGAGGACCATCCGCGACGGTGCCAGCCCGGCGGGCGGCCTCGCGGGCGCTCGGGGTCTGTCACAGATCACCTCCTCCGAGGCCCAGGGAGACGCTGAAGATCCTCCTGCGCCGTAAGACCGACGGGCCGACCGGATCGTAGATCGTCGCGCCAAGGGAGAGCCGACACCACCCTGCACACACCGGCCCAGGTCAGCGGGCGCACGCGAGTCTTGCGCCCGCGCCCGCTGCCCACTGTCACACTCGCGCACCCGGCCAGGGCGGACTTCGGCCCGACCTGGCCGTCTTGGCCCTTACAGCCAGGCGCCCCCGGCAGTACCGTGGCGAGTTCACGCGGTGGGATACGGACCTCGGGGGCTTGCCCAGTGGCGGGGAACGCGCTGACGCTCGGGAAATTGATCGCCAAGTCCCGCAGGCGCAAGGGCTGGCCGCAGCGGGACCTGGCCGCGCTGATCGACAAGTCGGAGAGCTGGGTCTCCCAGGTCGAGCGGGACGTGATCCCGGTCAACAGCCTGGAGACGCTGCGTCGCCTCTCTGAGGTCCTAGGCATTGCGCTGCCCGAACTCCTCGCTGCCGCCCCTTCTCCTGGCCAAGTGCCGACATCGGCTTCCCGCCGCCCTGCCTCCACTAGGGTTGGCGGCAATCTTGGTCCGGAGGAGGGTGACGATCCCGTGCGACGCCGTGAACTTCTAGCCGCTGCGGCGGTGGTCTTCACCTCTCCCCTGACCAGCGCCACCCCGGCCCAGGCCAGCACCCTCGCACCGCTCGAAGACCTCCTCCTCTACGGCACCGCCCCCGTGCCCGAGAACAGTGACGTCTCACCGGCCGGCGTCACCGCTGCGGTGAAAGCGGCCCGGCAGCACTTCCGAGCCGCCCGCTACGACACCCTGGCCCGCACTCTGCCCGGCCAGATCGCCCGCGCACAGGCTCTGAAGCCGGCGGAGGTGTCAGCCACAGCGGTCGCCGACCTCTACAACATCGCCGCTCGCCTGTGCATCAAGCTCGGCGAGGACGGACTCGTGGCCATCACCGCCGACCGCGCGCTGAACTCCGCGCGGATCGGTGGGGACGCGTTGACGATCGCCGAGGCCCACCGGATGGTCTCCAGCGCCTGGCGGCGCCAGGGGCACCTCGCACGGGCCACCGACATCGCTGTCCGGGCCGCACAAGACCTGCGGGCTGACGGCAAGGCCGCTGAGCCGACGCGGTTGTCCGCGGGCAGTTCATTGCTAGCGACCGCCGCGTATACGGCAGCGAAGATGGGCGATCGGCAGACCGCGCACGCGCTGATCGGGGAAGCGGCCCAGACCGCCAAAGCCGGCCAGGCGACGGCCGATGCCCGCACCGACGCCGGGCTTCAGCAGGTGCTACTGCATCAGCTGTCGGTCCACTACCTGCTCGGGGATGCCGGGCAGGCGATCGACCTGGCCAAGACCATCGACCCCACCGCCCTGCCGACCGCAGAGCGACAGGGGCGGTTCTTCATCGACGTGGCCCGCTGCTTCGACCAGTGGGGCAAGCCCGAACAGTGCTACCGCGCCCTGCTGGCCGCCGAGCACGCTGCGCCGCAGGAGATCCGCCGCGGTGCGGTCAAGGACATGGCCGGCGGCCTGCTCCGCCATGACCGGAGCCTCCCGGGCGTCCGCGCCTTCGCCGGCCGCGCTGGCATGACCATCAACTGACCTGAACCACAACGGGTTTGCTACCTCGCAACCCGATTGCGGATCTGCCTCTCCTCACGGCGGTTGACTCTTCTTAAGCCGCCAGGGGCCGCGTACGGCCGGCCTCTCCTCGCCCCAGGCGGCGGCGGTTGACCACCCCCGTCTTCGAGGAGTCGCACCATGGCAACCACCTCTACCGCCCCGCCAGCCGTGGGCACCGGCAGTGACCAGCTTCAGGCAGACATCGTCGCCGCTCTGCGCTCCAGGACCACGCTCCCGCCGTATGACGAAGTCCTCCGGCTGATTGACACCCTCAAGGGGCACCTCGCCCCGCTGGTCGACCAGGCCAAAGAGCACCACCCGGGAGACGGCGCCTGGCATCAGGCCATCGCCGGGGCCGAGTTCCAACTCCGGGCCGGACCCGGCAACGGCCTGGTCTCGGCCACACACCGCCTCCAGGCCCTCGCCCTGTGCCTGCTGCACTTCCAGCGGCACCTGCACCGCCACATGGCGGCCGGTGACCGGTGAAGGGCCGCCACCGCGGCGGAGATCCGCGGCTGGAGGTGTGGCTGGAGCGGCTGTGGCTGCTGGGCACCACCGCTGGCCTGACCCTCCTGGCGGCGTTGGTCGTCCAGCACGACGGCGACCACGCCCTGGCCGCCCCGGTCTCCGCACCTGACACGGGCCCGGCGTCGTAGACGCCCCTACAGCTTCCCGCCGAAACGTCGGCGGGAGAACCGAAAAGAGAGAAGGGAGTACGAGATGGACAACCTGATCGTCTCGAAGCGCACGGTGAAGGCCGCCCGGACCCAGGACCGCCTGAGCGACGGCGGCGGCACCGGCAAGGGCGACGGCAACGACTGATCGGAGCCCGTAGATGACCGCCATCACCGCGGCGGTCCGGAGCCTCGGCGGGGACTTCCCCGCCGAGGCGTTCGGCCGCACCTACCGCCTCTGGCCCCAAGTCAGCGACTTCTCCGATCTGTTCACCTGGGACGACCTCAACGAGATCATCGCCCGGCACCGCCTCGAACCCCCGCGGCTGCGGCTGTTCAACGACGGCACCCAGGTCCCCCAGCACGCCTACGCCCACCCCGTGGTCTCCAAGCGCCACACCGTCTGGCACCGGATCGAGCCGGGCAACCTCCACCGCCAGCTCAGCGAGGGCGCCTCCCTCGTCCTGGACGCCGTCGACACCCTGCACCGTGGGGTGGAACGCTTCGCCGAAGCACTGGAACGGCACCTACGGACCGACGTGCAGGTCAACCTCTATGCGTCGTGGACCTCGAAGGAGGGGTTCGGCCTCCACTTCGATGACCACGATGTGGTGGTCGTCCAACTCGAAGGCGCCAAACGGTGGAAGATCCACGAACCTACCCGCATCGACCCGCTCCGGGTCGACGTCGAAGCACCCGAACCGCCCCACGGCGAACCGGTCGCCGAGATCGTGCTCCGGGCCGGCGACATGCTCTACCTGCCCCGCGGCTGGTGGCACGCTGTCGCCGCCACCGAGGGCCGCTCCCTGCACTTGACCTGCGGCCTGAAACCCACCACCGGCGCCGACCTGCTCTCCTGGCTAGCGGACCAGCTACGGGCCTCAGCAACCGTCCGCGCCAACCTCCCCCAACTCGGCTCCCGCGAGGAGCAGGTGGCCCACCTTGCCGCGCTTTTAAAGGAGTTCACCGCAGCCCTGCACGACGGGGTGATCGAGGAGTTCCTCTGCGCGCGGGGAACGATGGACCCGGGCCGGCCGATGCCGTCCCTGCCATTTGTCGGTGGCATCCCCGCCGACGACAACCTTCACGTCCGCCTCACCGCCTCAGGTGCGTGGTACGAGGTGGACGGCGAGGGTCGAGTGGTGATGAACGCAGGTGGCCAGCAGTGGACGTTCGCCGCCCCGGCTCTCACCGTGGTCAAACACCTCGCCGAGGGAAGGACCACATCCATAGGCAAGTTGGCGGTAGCCTCATCGCTTCCCGTCGACCAGGTCGCCACTCTGATCACCGAGCTGGTCGCGGCCGACGTAGCCGCCGTCAGCCGCAGAAGGTAGCCGATGTTCACTGCCCCTGAGCCAGCTGTCAGGGACCGCATGCTCTCCGCCCGCGGCCACGCCTACGCCTTGCTGGGCCTCGCCGCCGCCGCGGGCGGAGAGGTGTGGGGATATGCCGGCCGGACACTGTCCGGGGCCGTGACGGCCCCGGACAGCCCCGCGTGGCTGCGGCTGGTCAGTGAGCTCACCGGAAAGTCGGGCGGGAAGCTGTGGGAGGGCCCCAAGGAGGCATCACAGGCCGTGCCTCCTTCCGTGCCCCGGCCACAGTTGCTCGGATGGTGCGACTGGTCGGCCGACGGCTGGGACTACCGGGCCGAGCTCTACCAACATGTCGACACACCACCGGTGTTCCACAGCCCGGTCCTTGGCCGTAGCGTCGATCTGCCGGACGTCTGGTGGCACGACCTTCACCAGGCCCTCGATCGCCTCGCGCTCGTCAGCACCGAGCGCCAGGCGGTGCGCGAGCAATACATCCGCTGCCGCGTCCCGGAGTTCACCGGCATCACCCCCGGCGAGATCACCTGGACCACTGCCCACGGCGACCTCCACTGGGCCAACCTCACAGGACCACAGCTGACCCTCATGGACTGGGAGGGCTGGGGCACCGCCCCCACCGGCTACGACGCCGCGAACTTGTACCTGCACTCCCTGCCCGTGCCGGAATTTGCCGAGCGGGTTCGCAAAGAGTTCGCCCATGTCTTGGGTACCGCCGCAGCCCGGGTCGGTGAGCTCACCGCCTGCACCGAAATCCTTCAAGCAGCCGCCCGCGTGCCGTTCTACGCCGACCTGGCCGACGTCGTACAGCAGCACCTCGACCGCTTGAGGCAGGGCGTTAGGTCCTGACGACCCGCAAGGTCACTGCCGCCCCGGCTCCCTAGGGCACGGGCAATGGCGGTTCGCCGCCGTGCCCGCGCCCCGGGCCGCCTTGGCTCAGCCCAGCGCGTCCATCAGGGCGGTGACGTAGGCATCCAGCCGCTCCTCCACGGCTCGCGTCGTCAGCTCTGTCCTCCCTGCCTCCCGCCATGGCTTCGCTACCAACTGCACTTCTTCTGAGAACGCCAGCCCGTCCCGCACCTGCCAGTACAGCCGCTCGCTCGCAGCCGCTGCCAGCACCCCGCCGGCCTCCTCATACGCCTCGGCGAACCGCAGACCCCACGCCGGGCCGTGCAGCAGCGCGAGATTGGTGGAGCAGTGCGCGACATCGAGGTCCGCCGGGCCCCAGGAGGTCGCTGCCCAATCGACAACGCCGGTGATCCGGGGACCTGCCGGGCTTGGGGACGGCACGTCGAACAGCACGTTGCCGGGTTGGAAGTCCCGGTGCAGGAATCGCCCGTCGTAGGGCGGCGCGGGCTTGCGGATCACGTCGATCGCCGCGGCCCATGCAGCCGCGTCGGCGCCCTTCGGAGCCACGACGGTGTCGGCGGTCGTCCACGCCACATACTCCCGGGGCCGCTCGGCGGGTCGCAACGCGTGGATCGCCACGAGTTGACCGGCCAGCAGAGGGACGCGCGTCTCCAATCCCTCATCGTCGAGGACTGTCCGGCCCGCCAGATGTGTCATGAGGAGCGACGGATACTCGCAATGCGCGGCGGTCGGATCAACCGCTACCAGTTCAGGAGCCGGCACGCCGGTCCCCGTGAGCAGGGTCAGGGCGCCGGCCTCCCTGTTCAGCCAGTCCTCGGCGTGCTCCACGTTGACGAAGGTCCGCAGCACCAGGTCGCGGGTGCCTCCGTCCCGCGTGCCGATGGTCAGCCGCCGCATTTCGGCGGTGATGCCGCCGTGCAGCGCCTCGGTTCTGACGATCCGTTCGCCGACCTCCAGGTGCCGGCTCACCCAAGCCAAGGTCGACGGTCGGACAGCCGCCACCTCATCGTGGTTTATCACTGTGCCATCCCATCATCCGGACGGCGGCCCGAACACAACCCTTTTGTTGGAGGCGATGTCAACGCTGTTCTGTTACTAGCGTCCGGTCAGGGCTCGGAGCAACAACTCGTTCCCCCCGGCGGTGCCATCCGGGCTCAACGGCAATGGACAACGCGATTCGCCGACAGAGCCACCAGAGTCCCTGCGAGCGCGCCGCGGAGAGCGATCATCGCGGGTCAGGCGAGCAGGATCATCTTGCGAAGGGGTGCAAACCCAGCCCGGCCGTAGAGCTGCCTCTTGGTCTTCTCGATTCTGTTCACGGCGCCCTCGGTGCCGCCGGAGTTCCAGGGCAGACTCAGACCGGCGACGACGGCCTCCAAGTCCCATGTCAGACCGCGAGCAAAGCTGTTGAGGCCGGGAAGGTCCGCGGCGCGGGCGTCGTTGTCCCACGCCGGCAGGAGCGCGCCGGTGCAGGTGGCGAGCATCTCGCCGAAGTCGCGGACCGGTCGGTGGGCCGTCGCCAGCTCGGGGCAGATGGCGAGGACCGCTTTGAGCTGTGCGAGTTCGTCCTCCGACAGGGCGGCTGAGGCGGGTGATCCAACTGGCGACGGTCCGCAGGGACGGTGCCGCCGGGACCCGCGCAGGGACGTCGGGCCATTGCAGACAGGTGCGGGCCCAGTCGCGCAGGCTGCTGTAGGGCACCGACCAGCCACGATCGGCGAGTTCGTCGTGCAACTCGGTGATGGAAGTCCTGCCGCCGGTCTCGTCGATCCGTCATCCCCCATGACCAGGCGCCCTGACCGGCCCCTCGAGGGGTCGTCGTCAACGCCGGACGTCAGCGAGCAGTCGCTGCCACGCGGCCTCCGCGTCGGCGGCGCCAGTACGCCACTGTCAGCACCGCCAGTAGCGGCCCCCACAGCACCAGCGGCGTGTAGCAGGAGTAGAACCACAGGCTCGCGACCCCGGTGCCCTGCCCGGGCGCGTCGGGCGGGAGTTCGTCGCCGCGGATGGTCGTCCCCATGAGCGTCGCGATGGGAAACAGCAGCGAGAACACCACGGTCAGCACCGTCGCCCCCACCGCCGCGGGCACGATCGCGAGCCACGCCGGCACACGGCGGTCGTGCAGCCTGGGCAGCCATCTCGGGAACGCCTCACCCCATCGTGCGACCAGCCCGATTCCCGTGAAGGCCAGCAGTTCGGACACCACCGACAGCATCGGAACGTACAACCGCTCGCCCGCGCTCATCCCGCTGTCGAACATTGCCGGCAACCGCCAGATGCTGGACGGCAACACGACCAGCGGAACGGCGTACGCGAGCCGCCGCGTCCGCGCCGAGACCCCGGGTACCGGCTCGTGGGCGGCCTTCCACGCGGTTCGGAGCCGTCCGACACCCGACTGCGAGCCAGTGACACTGCGGGACACGTATCCTCCTCGGTCCGGCGGGCCCGGCTGCCCGTTCGGTATCGAAGATCGCAGCTCACGGATCGCGGGCGGATCGCTCGACAGACGCAATTCCCCTTCGTCTCCAGGGGGAGCACGCTGCCCCCTTCAAGGATTACGAGTGTTCGGACGTGCCCGCCTGAGGTAGGGCGACCGGCCCGGCCGGCGTCCTCCACGGTCGTTGGCCGAAGGACATCTGAAGAGGGCTGGGTCTGGAACGGGAGCGTCCAGCTCTTCTTGGCGCTGATGAGCGCTGACTCAGAGCTGCACGAGTGCGTTCAGGTTCTCGTGGCCGATGCCCGGCCGGCTGAGCGCGAGCCAGCCGTGGCCGCGCACACGAGTAGTGGCACCGATTTCACCGGGGTCGACGGACAGCCGTCCACAGGCGTGAGCCACCCTCGCCGTGCCCGCATTCGGGTCGGCGTCATCAACGCCGAGTTCTTCCCAGGGGAGCGGGTCGCCGATCCACTCCGGGTTGCTCTGCGCCGCGTAGCGCCGACGGATGAGGCCCTTCTGGGCGACCACCCAGATGTCGGCACCCCCCGCCGGGTCCTCGTAGAACATCTGCGCCTCGCCGCAGAGGGCGCTCAGCCGTTCCACCGCACCCATCCACTCGTCCCAACCGAGGCCGACCAGGTCGGCCAAGTTGCCGAAGATCAGCCGCCAACCGTCCAGTTCAGGCGTGACGAAGGTAGGGACCGCATCCCCGCGGAACGGCAGATCCTCCACGTCGGCGCCCTCGTCCAGCGTGACCGGGAACCGGTCGTGCAGACCGAGCGCCTCGAAGAGCCCTTCGTACATCGCACCGGGCACTGCGTACCACCAGCCGCGAGGATCCAGGGGAAACGGCTCATCACCGGTGGACTTGATACGCGCACGACGCTCCAAGAGCATCCGGTCACGCGGGTCAAGACCGTCGATCAAACCGGTGGCGATCAGGTCGCCCAGCCTGCTGCGGGTCATGGCCGGTGATCCTATGCAGCCACGGTGGACGAGTGCGTACCGGGCAGCGTTTGAATTTCGGGTTGGTGGTCAGCGGGGCGCGAGGACGCAGGCTGCAGCGCGTTTGAGGGTTTGGATGACGGGGGCGGTCTCGATGGAGTGGATGGCGTCGAGTGCGGCCACGCGTTGGGTGAGGTAGCGGCACAGGTCTTCGGCGTTGCGGCAGTTCACGGCGGCGACGTGGTTGCGGACCGGTCGTCATGGCAGCGAAGGAGACCTCAGGATGGTCGGCCATCCGCCGTGCGACGTCGGCCAGTTCGGATGGCCGTACCGACATCCACAGCCGTGCTTCGGTGGGAAAGCCCAGTGTGGCCGGGGCGATGTCGATCGTGAACGTGGGGGCTCCGGCGCGGCGCAATGCGTCCAGACGGCGCTTGACGGGGTTCCTGTCATCCGGTGCCGTCCAGGACGGACTTGCCCCCGAGCAGCAGCACCATCCGGTGGGCCGGTCCCACGCGCGCGTGGAACAGCTCATCGAGCAGTCCGGGCTCGCCTGGACGCACCTTCGCCCGAGCACGTTCGCCACCAACACGTTGTGGTGGGCCGACCAGATCCGAGCCGGTGACGTGGTGCAGGGAGTCTACGGCGCCGTGCCGATGGCCCTCCTCCATGAGACAGACATCGCTGCGGTGGCCGTGCGCGCACTCGTCGAAGACGGACACGATCAGGCCACGTACCACCTGACAGGCCCAGAAGTCCTCACTCAGGCCGAACAGGTGGGAACGATCGGCCAGGTGCTGGGCCGCCCGCTCCAGTGGCACGAGCTGCCCCGCGAGGCTGCACGCCGCCGGCTCCTGGCCGACGACAGCTTCCCGGACGCGTTCGTGGACCCTCCTCGATGGCTACGCCGACATGCTCGTCGGCCCTTGCCCAGCCATGACCCACACGGTCGAAGAGGTCACCGGCACACCGGCGCTCACCTACCGTGCCTGGGTGTCCGACCACGCTGCCGACTTCCGCAATCGGGCAACAGAGGAAACCGCGGAACCGCCTACCGTCGTCGGCCACCTCGCGGCTGAGGAACACGAGCGGTTTGGGCGCAGCCAGAGCGCGGGTGAGGAATTTTCGCAGACCTGCTGCTGCCGGGCGCGCAGGTCGTGGGGCGTCAACTCAGCACGGCAGAAAGCGCGTTGATGGCCGATGCCCCCGGTGCGGCCCTCCCGGGCCGTGCCCGGACTGCGGCCGGCTGGCCACCCGCATCCACAGCGACTTCTGGCGTCGCCACGCCGGTCTGCACCACATTGATGGCGAATATCAGATCAGGTCTGACCACATTCCCATTTGCCGTACCCTCCCATTTCCCCTCCGGGTGCGGGGTGGCCGACGCCGGCCCTGACGCAGATTTTTCGCCCCTCTGGGAAATTATGGCTGTTTTCGAATTGAATGGTTCCGCGTCCGCCATTGTTCCAGATTATGAAGTCATAGCCTTCATTATCCTCCAGCGGCGCAACGTCGACTTCGAGGGCCGCTGAAAAGTTGTCGGCGCAGGTGTCCCTCAGATAGAAAGAGTCCCCATCTGCAACGAACCAGCCCTCCGAGGTCTGGTGGCACGCCCCGTACCCGTATGAGTGATGACTGTTGGCGCCCGCGAATGCAGGTGAACTTGCAATCCCGACGCTTGCCACTGCAGCTAGTGCCACACCCAGGAGCCTGCTCCGAGTCACACGCACGCGAAATTCTCCCTTGTTTGATCTAGTTCACGAAGGCGGCGCCAATTGCGCGACATGGAAAGAGGGAAATCTCCTCCCCAATTTCCGTGGTGACATTGCGGTAACAGGTGGTACCCACACTGCATGCCCTCCCGCTGAGCCCGCTCGACGCAACCTTCGTCTCACGTCATGTGAAAGAATCTCGTGCTTCTGCCGGAATGTCGTTAGCGCTGAGTGCACACCTGCCTTGGCTCAGAGTTCACTCCGGTGACGTGAGCGTGCGTCGCCGGTGGTCCTGCGGTGGAAGTCCGTACGCACAGCGGAAGACGCAGGTGAAGTCGGCTGCGTGGGAGAAACCCAGCGGGCAGCGATGGTGCGGATGGGCGTGGCATGCTGCGGGCTCCTGGAGAACGTGCCCTCGCACAGCTGAAAACCTGGCGACTGCTCCGGCGCGCCAGATGCTCCACCCGCCGCATCGGCGCCGTCGCCAGGCCGTCCACACCTTCCTGACCTGCACGTATTCAGGATTGAAGGGGTTCAGTGCTCACAGAGGGAGAATTCTCGTTCATAGAGCTGCTCGTTGTGTTCGTCGACGAAGAACTTGCGTTCCTGCATGAGTTGTTCGCGGTAGTTCTTGGCCTGTTCAAGCGTCATGGTCGAGGTGTCGGACCATGGTTGTTGCGGTGGCACATCGGATGTCGAGACGATCTTTTCCGACGGGTCGACCAGGAAGAACGCGAGAATTTTGCGATATCCCGGGCGGGTGGGGTCCGCGAGGCGGAATGAGCCGACGCGGTGTTGCAGGATGTTCGGGAACGCCAGGAAGCGGCCCGCTGGGGTCGATGTCGATCCCAGCATCTGGTTCAGTGCGTCTTCGTCCTCCAGGCCGTAGACCTCACGCAGGCCGTTGTCGTCGTTCTGTTCGTAGCTCGGGTCGTCGAGTGCCGCCCGGAAACTCAGCCGGCTTTCGGTGATGTTCTCGCTGTCCCAGTAGTAGATGCCGGTCGAGACGATCCGCTCGTTCATCATCCCCTCGACATGCCAGGAACCGCCGGGGTACTCGGGCTTGTCCGGGGTGAGATGAATGGTGGCGAGCTTGACGATGACCTGGAGACGGCGGCCGCGCAGGTCGACTCGGGCGGATTCATCCGGCAACTCGGGCGGGGTGAAGGCCGGGGCGTCCGGGATGGCCGGGCGGCGGTTTTCCCACCAGTTGTCCTGGGCCTCTTCCCATGCACGGAGGGCTTCCGCGTAGGCCCCGTCATCGCTGTAGGAGGACTTGTCCGGATACTCAGGCTCCGAGTCGTACCACCCGAAAGGATCGGCCTCGATCCGCAGGGGCCGCGGATGGCGCAGATCGGTGAGCACGTTCTCCAGCAGCGGGCGCAAGCGCGCGAACAGGTCCGGCAGGACGGAGGCCAGTTCGCGATGAGTCTCGGGGTGGACGTTGTTGACGTACGAACAAAAGGCGACATCGCCATCGTCACTGACGTCGACGTCCGTGGGCAGCCACTGGAATTTCTCCGAGAATTCGTACCTCGAGTAGCGGTCCGTCGGGTTCTGCCAAGCCCTCTCGGGCGCACCGCTCGCCTCTCTCACCAGGCAGAACAGTGAGGGATGAACCAGATCCAGTACCTGGCCGTCGGATCCGGGATGCCAGTCCTGTTCTGCTTCGGGGACCTGCTCCAGAACCCGAACCGCCTCGCGCAGCCGGGATCTGAGCTTGTCGTCGACCAGTGTGTCCGACTGCCACACCCCGTCGACGGCGGACACCTCGATGCCGGTTCGTCCGTCCCGCAGCGCGGCGTAATGCAGGAGTTCGGCAAGCACGTAACGAACCTGCGCTTCGGTGAGGCCCTGGGCGACCGCTTCTTGCGTCCACCTGGCGACGATGTCGGCATCGTTCATCTTGTCGAACCACCCCGGCTTCGCCCGGATGAGTGAGCTGTACTGCATCATCTGAAGTTCCCGCAGTGTTCGGGGTGTCGCGAACGATATGGAACGGGAAGTATGAAAGGGCAGCGGGAAAGCAGGCAGGCCAGTCAATTCTCTTGGTCCTCCCGGTCAGTGTGCGGTGGCGGGAAGGATACTTCAGCAGACTGACACCGCAGCCGTGGTCCCTGAGGCGATGCGTACGGACGTGCCGGCGGGCCTGTCCCTGACCGAGGACGCGGCCACGTACCCGGCGCCGAGTACCGGGCGCATCGACAAGACCATGCACCTGCTCGCCCTGGTCGACCCGGTCGACGACACCTATCGGCGCCTGATGAACCGGCAGCTCACCGTGCAGGAATCCCGCCACCGCCTCGCTCGCGCGATCTGCCACGGCGGCCGCGGCCAGATCCGCCAGGCGTACCGCGACGGACAGGAAGACCAGCTCGCCGCTCTCGGCCGGTCCTCAACGCCGTGGTCCTGTGGAACACCCGCTACCTGGACGCCGCCGTCGCCCGGCTCCGTGCCGAGGGCCACGACATCAAGGACGAAGACGTCGCCCGCCTCTCCCTGCTCAAGGACCGGCACATCAACTTCCCGGGCCGCTACCTGTTCAACATCAAAGCCGGCGGCCCCGGCCAGGGCCTGCGCCCCTTCCGGGACCGGCCCCGGAGTCCTAGCCCGGACACCAGGGAACAAGTAACCCGTCAGTAGGTTCCGGGGTTCGCTTCTCTGCCGTTTCCCGGTGCCGGGGCGCCTCGTTGGGCTGTCCCGGGTGAACGCCCGGAGGACCGACGACAAGGGGCGGGTGTGCGACAGGAGTGGTCGCCGGAAGATTGCCACGCACATCCCTCCGTTCGGGTTACGTGACTTCCTACCGACGCAGCACGACCAACGTTCCACGACACGCGCGTGTCGCTGGCCGTAGTCCGGTCAACATGTCGATGCTCGCGCTCCCCCTTCTCCAGTCCAGTCTGGTCCACATCAACACCCTGCTGCTTCAGCGCGTTCTTGCCGAACCGGCCTGGGCCAAGAAGCTCTCGGACGAGGACCGGCGCGGGCTTACCGCGCTGTTCTGGTCGAACATCAACCCGTACGGCACCTTCCGGCTCGACATGGAGAAGCGGCTCGACCTGGGGCTTTCGGTCAGTGTGCCCCGGCCACGCTCCCCCGAGTCCGCCTCAGCATTGCCGGCTGAGCGTGTCGGTGGAGGGCAGAACTGACGCGTTCCGGCTCGCCTTCCTGCGGGACCAGCCGGGCCGTGGCGACGCGTTGTGCCAAGCGTGTGAACATCTTCCACGGCTCGGTCTCTTTCGCCGCCGGTTCTGCCTCGGCCGGCCTCAGCCCAACGCCTTCTTGACAAGCGCGCTGATGCGCTCTTCGTCGGCTGCGGTCAGCTCCCTCACGGCGTAGGTGGTCGGCCACATGGTGCCGTCGTCGAGTGCCGCCTGGTCGCTGAAGCCGAGGGTGGCATACCTCGACTTGAACTTCTCCGCGCCCTGGAAGTGGCAGACGATCTTGCCGTCTCTGGCGTAGGCGGGCATCCCGTACCAGAGCTTGGGCGCGAGGTCCGGAGCGGCGGTCTTGATGATCTCGTGGATCCGCTCGGCGAGGACGCGGTCCGCCTCCGGCATCTCGGCGATCTTCGCGAGCACGTCTCGCTCCGCCGCCGCCTCCTTCTCCGCCCGGGACGAACCGCGCCGCGCCGCCGCCTTCTTCTCCTCGCGTGCGTGCTCCTTCATCGCGGCCCGCTCTTCGGCAGTGAATCCGCTGTACTTCTCGGTGGTCGTACCGGAGTCCTCGGCGGGCGACTTCGTGGACGGCATGGCAAGTTTCCTCTCGTACAGGGTCAGACGGGGCGGGAGTGCGGGGCCGGGAGTCAGGACGGCGTGGGGGCGAGCGACGCGGCAGCCTCCCAGCCGAACCCGTCCGGGTCGGTGAAGGCGTCGGCGGTGCCGGCGAGGACGATGCGGTGCGAGCCGGTGCCGTCGGCGGGGACGCCGAGGTCCCTGGCCAGGCCGCGGCGCTTGTACAGCGCCAACTTGACGGGGCTGGACTGACCGGCGGCGAACTCGGCGTACTTGCCACCGAAGCTCCTGGCCACGCTCAGGCCCCGGCCGACGTAGAACTGCTTGCTGGCCTTCATGTCCTCGACGCCGAGCAGCAGGACGATCTCGTCGATCTCGCGGGTGGCGGGGCCGGTGTCCTTCTTCGCCGAGGTCGCGATCTTCCAGATTGTCCCGTCCGGGGCCTGAACGACGCCGCCGTAGCCCCACAGCGACTTCGCGGCGGGCTTGAGCACCGTGGCGCCGGCGTCCACGGCGGCGCCGACGAAGCTGTCGACGGTGGCCGGCTGGGACACCGTGAGCGCCAGGGTGAAGCCGCGGAATCCGGTGGAGTGCGCCTCGGACGCCCGCAGGCGTATGTACGTGTCCACGCCGAAGGCGCTGTAGAAGCGGCGGGCGGCCTCGGGGTCGGCCACCTCAAGGGTGACGGACGCGAGGGACATGTTGGCTGCGGTGGAAGTGGTGGTTGCCATGACCATCACGCTAGGGGCTGCGCGGCGGCCGGGGCTTCTCGATTCCTGACCGGTCTTGTCACTTGCTTCGCCACGCACGCCGGCATCCCCTCCACCTTGATCGCCGACCCCGCATCGCGGTCCGTACCCGCAGCATCGGCATGGTCGGCCGCCGCATCCGCCGCCTGGCGCCTGAAGGCCCCGGGCGGCATGCCGACCAGCTCGGTGAAGCGGGTGGTGAACGTGCCCAGCGACGCGCAGCCGACCGCGAAGCAGACCTCGGTGACGCTGAGGTCGCCCCGCCTCAGCAGCGCCGTCGCCCGCTCGATGCGACGCGTCATCAGGTACGCGTACGGCGACTCACCGTAGGCGGCCCGGAACTGCCGACTCAGGTGCCCGGCGGACATGTTCACCTCGCGGGCGAGCGCCTCCACGTTCAGCGGCTGCGCGTATTCCCTGTCGATCCGGTCGCGAACGCGGCGCAGCCGCGCGAGATCAGCCAGGCGCTGCGCCTGGACACGTGCACGCCGCCATTCAGGCTTACACATGAGAACCCTCCCCTTTGTCTTGCATCTTCGATTGCCATCGACGACTTCGAGCGTCTGGGGTGCCCGCTCCGGCGGGCACCCCAGACGCTCGGTGGTGTGGACCGGCCCGCCGGACTCGACCAGCCGATCGAGCAGCTGCCGGACGGCAGCAGGACGGAATCCGGGCTCATGACCGGTTCAACGAGGACCCGGACGCGGCCCTGGCGGGCGACCCGCAGGACAGACACCTCCGCTCCGGTTCGCCGCCGCGTTCCTTATGGGTGGTCGCGATGCCTGCCCGCACGGCCGCATCGATACCCGCACAGCTCAGCGCAGCTCCTGGATGCGGACCAGGTTGCCCGCGGGGTCGCGGAAGGCGCAGTCGCGGATGCCGTACGGCTGCTCGGTCGGCTCCTGGACGACCTCAGTATCACCGGCCTGCACCTTCTCAAACGTGGCGTCGAGGTCCGGGGTGGCCAGCAGGATCCAGCCGTAGGTGCCCTTGGCCATCATCTCGGTGATCGTGCGGCGCTCGTCCCCGGTGATGCCGGGATCGGCGGCAGGCGGCGCCAGAAGGATCGACGTGCCCGGCTGGCCGGCCGGTCCGACCGTGATCCAGCGCATCCTGCCCTGCCCGACATCGCTGCGGACCTCGAAGCCGAGGACGTCGCGGTAAAAGGCGAGGGACGCATCCGGGTCGTCGTGCGGAAGAGAAGTCGTGTGAATGGTGATGTCCATGGCGAGCAGGCTAGAGGCGACTCCGTGAACCGCGCTTCTCGATTCCTGATCGATCCGGACACGCCCGGACGTTCACGGGCATGTCGCGTGGAGCGCACTCGGAGGCCGGCCGGATACGCCAGAAACGTGCCGTAGGGGCTCGACGCTGATGATCTGAGGCTTGGGCCCCATCGGCCGATCACCCCTTTGGACGGCCTTCCTACGAGCGGACGAACGTGCTCGGGTCCGTCTTCGCCGCGGAGGCGGTCCGGCGCCTGGAGGGCGGCTGCCGCGGTCCGGGCATCGAGGCGGGCGAGGTTGATCGCGGCGGCGGTGAACTGGCGTTTGAGCCGGGTCTTACGGCGTTGCCCGCCAGGTAACCGGGGCACGCCGTCCTGACTGTTCGGCTGGTGATCACTGTCCGTCAGAAGCCGCTGTGGCCTGCGACCTGGCGCATGACGTACGTTTCGGCGTGATCAACATTTCAGGAGCAAGACATGTCTCTCTTCATCCCCGACTTCGCCGAGACCGTCGTCGTGCGCGCTGCTGACGCCGAACTGACAGGCGCGGGTGGCCCGGTGACCAACCAGCTGCTCGTCGACAGCCCCGCCACGGGCGGCGCACTCTCCAGCATGCGTGTCGCCCTCGGCAAGGGCGCGAACGGCGCCCGCCCGCACCACCACGGCAAGTCCGCCGAGATGTTCTATGTCCTCGACGGCACCGCCCAGCTGCTGTCCGGCGATCAAGTAGTCACCGCGGAGCGCGGAGACGTGGTCGTCATACCGCCCGGCACACAGCATGCCTTTGCCGCCGCGCCCGGCGAGATCGCGGACATGCTCGTCATCATCACGCCCGGAGTGGAGCGCTTCGAATACTTCCGCCATCTCGAACGCATCCGCTACGGCAAGGTGCCGCCGGAGAGCCTTCTCGAAGTCCAGGAACTGTACGACTCCTACTTCGGGACCAGCGCGGTCTGGGACGCCGCTCGCGGATAACCCGGATACCGGTCACCTGGGTCCACCTGCGCGCCAGGATCCCGCACGCCGCGCTGTACCGAGCGGGCCGCGCCACCCGGCGCAAGCCGAGTACGGATCAACGTACCGAGGCTCAGGCGATTCAACGGAAGGCGTTGGCGTTCTCCGAAGCCCACTGCTGAAACGGGCGGGCCGGCGTTCCAGTGATTCGCAGAACCGTGTCGCGCACCATCTGCAGCTCGTCGTTCACGTCTCCGCCCGTGACGTCGAGCACCGCGTCCGCGGCCTCTGCCCCGAAGACCGCGGCCATCTGTGCGTGGGCATCCTGGCGGCTGATCTCGGCGAAGGGAACTTCCCGGCCCAGTGCTGCCGCGATGGCCTCGGCCTGCTGTCGGGCGGTCACCGGCTCTGGTCCGGTCAAGGCGTACGTGCGTCCCTGGTGGCCGGGCTCGGTCAGTGCCACCCGTGCCACCGACGCGATGTCCGCGGGGTGGATGGTCGGCAGGGCGGTCTCGGCGTACGGCGCGCGGACGGTCTCGCGGCCACGGATGGAAGCCGCCCACATGAGGGCGTTCGAGGCGAACTGTGTGGGCCTCAGGACCGTCCAGGCCATGCCGCTCGCCTTGAGCAGTTGCTCCACCGCCAGGTTCTCGCCGGCGGGGCCGAGGTGCGGGTGGGTCTGGACGGTGATGGACGACACGAGTACGACGTGCTCCACGCCCGCCTGCCGGGCGGCTTCGAGGATGTCGGCGTCCGGGCCGAGACGCGACACGAGAAACAGAGAGCGCACGTCCTCCAGCGCGGGCTTCAACGACGCCGGCTCCGCGAAATCGCCCTCCACGGCCTCGACCCCTACGGGGAAGTCGGCCCGGGCGGCATCACGGGTGAGCCCTCTCAGCGGTCCGAGGCCGCGCGCGTGCAGCTCCTTCAGCAGGGCACGGCCTATGTTTCCGGTGGCTCCGGTCACGAGGATCATCGGCGTGTCTTCCCGTCGTCGGGTGATCAAGTAGGCGACACGCTAGAACCTCAATCCAACTTCAGGTCAAGAAAGTGCGGGCCGGTTCATCACGGCCTACAGGGACCCATGCACGGAAAGGGCTGCAGGTGTGCACGGCCCCGTGTTACATGGGCCTCATGGTGACTACCGACCGACTGCTGACCTTCGCGGCCATGTCCTTCCTGCTGATCGTCATACCCGGCCCCAGCGTGCTGTTCGTCATCGGACGAGCCCTGGCGCAGGGTCGCCGGGCCGCGCTGACCACGGTCGCGGGGAACACGCTCGGTGCCTATGTGCTCGTCGTGGCCGTGGCGCTCGGGGTCGGGGCCGTCGTGGAGCGCTCGGTCCTGGTCTTCACGGCACTGAAGCTCGTGGGGGCCGCGTACCTGGTGTATCTCGGTGTCAAGGCGGTGCGGCAGCGCGGGTCGTTGCATGCCGCATTCACCGGTGACGGAGCGGAGCGCGGCAGCCTGCGCACCTTGTGGGAGGGGTTCGCGGTCGGCATGGCCAACCCGAAGACGATCGTGTTCTTCGCCGCCGTACTGCCTCAGTTCGTCGACCGTGACCAGGGGCACGTCACGCTTCAGATGCTGGTGCTCGGCCTGGTCTTCAATGTCATAGCGGTGGCTTCCGACAGCGTGTGGGGGCTGGTCGCGGCCACCGCACGGAACTGGTTCGCCGGCTCACCTCGGCGGCTTGCCATGGTCGGCGGGGTCGGTGGGCTCACGATGATCGGCCTCGGTGTGACGGTCGCCGCGACAGGCCGCAAGGAC
>NZ_KQ948058.1 GCF_001513965.1 Streptomyces cellostaticus
GGGATCGGAGGCGGTGACCAACTCCCGCAGCGGATGGCGGGACAGCACCGCGTCCACCTCCGGTGACAGTGCCGCCGCGAGCCGCCAGGCGGCCGGGCGGTCCTCGTCCCGCAGCGCGGCAGCGGTCTCCAGCACGGTGTCCCGCTGCTCTTCGGGGACCCCGGCGGCCGCCCGCTCGTACAGCCGTGCGCCCTCCTCCAGGACCAGACCGGTGTCGATGCCCGCCGGGATCTTGATCTGTGCGTGGTGCCGCCAGGTGGCGACCGGATCCGACCAGGCCTCCACCGTGTAGGTCCAGTGGCCGGGCTCGCCCGCCGTGACGGTGGCGCCCCAGCGGTCGGTGCCCGGGGCGAGTTCGCGCATCGGTGTCCAGGGGCCCGGGCGGCCCCCGGGATCCCGCAGCACGACGTTGGCGGCGACGGCGTCGTGTCCCTCCCGGAAGACGGTGGCCGACACCTCGAACGACTCGCCCGTCACGGCCTTGGCGGGCCTGCGCCCGTGCTGCACCACGGGGCGTACGTCGAGGACGGGGATACGGCCGACGACCGTGGTGGTGCCGGCCGGAGCCGGGCGCTGCGGGGCCGGGTCGCGGAGGTTCTCCGCCGGCGTTCCCGTTTTCTTACCCGAAGTTTTCTTTCCGGCCGTCCTGCTGGTGGCCGGGTGGGCTGACGAGTGGTGGTGCGTGGCGGGCATGACCGCTCCTGTCCGCTTCAACGTGGGTGTGGGCGGAGGGATATGGGGAGGTGGGTCCTGCGGAAGAGCTGTGTGCTGCTGTGGGGCGTACCGGAGGAGCCTTCCCACCCTATTCGGGTGGGCAATCCGGCACTTTGTTAACTACTCACGCGTATGTCTACGCACAAGACCGGCCCACTTTTCCAGGTGCCCGCCGACCGCGTCCCCACGCCCCGGCGCCGCCCGCGCCGTGCTCCCTCCGCGCCCCGACACCCGCTCCGGTACGTCCCCACCGACCCCCCGGTAACCACTACCGTCGACACTGACGACGAGACGTACAGTGCTGTGCGTCTCACCCCGTAACGCGTCCGAGGTGGAATGTGAAGGCGATCCGTCGGTTCACCGTCCGTCCCGTTCTCCCCGAACCCCTCCGGCCGCTGAGCGACCTGGCGCGCAATCTGCGCTGGTCCTGGCATGCGGAAACGCGCGATCTGTTCCAGTCCGTCGACCCCGAACGCTGGGCCGCCGCCGAGGGCGACCCGGTGCGGCTGCTGGGCGGGGTACGCCCGGCCCGGCTCGCCGAGTTGGCCGGGGACCGGCGGTTCCTGCGCCGGCTGACCGCGGTCGCCGACGAGCTCGACGACTATGTGACCGGAGACCGCTGGTACCAGCAGCAGGGCGACGGGCTGCCCGCCGCCGTCGCCTATTTCTCCCCGGAGTTCGGCATCACGGCCGCCCTGCCCCAGTACTCCGGCGGGCTCGGCATCCTGGCCGGCGACCATCTGAAGGCGGCCAGCGATCTCGGGGTCCCGTTGATCGGTGTCGGACTGCTCTACCGGCACGGCTACTTCCGCCAGACCCTGTCCCGGGACGGCTGGCAGCAGGAGCACTATCCGGTGCTCGACCCGTACGAGCTGCCCCTCAGCCTGCTGAAGGAGGCCGACGGCACTCCGGCCCGGGTCTCCCTCGCCCTGCCCGGCGGCCGGGCGCTGCACGCCCGGATCTGGCTGGCCCAGGTGGGCCGGGTGCCGCTGCTGATGCTCGACTCGGACGTGGAGGAGAACGACCTCGGCGAACGCGGGGTGACCGACCGGCTGTACGGCGGTGGCAGCGAACACCGGCTGCTGCAGGAGATGCTGCTGGGGATAGGGGGTGTCCGGGCCGTGCGGACCTACTGCCGGCTCACCGGGCACCCGGAGCCCGAGGTGTTCCACACCAACGAGGGACACGCCGGCTTCCTCGGCCTCGAACGGATCGCCGAACTGTGCGACGCGGACCTGGACTTCGACTCCGCGCTGGAGGCGGTACGGGCCGGGACCGTGTTCACCACGCACACCCCCGTCCCGGCCGGCATCGACCGGTTCGACCGGGAGCTGGTCGCCCGGCACTTCGGGGCGGACGCCGAACTGCCGCGCATCGACGTGCAGCGGATCCTGGCGCTGGGCATGGAGACCTACCCGGGCGGCGAGGCGAACCTGTTCAACATGGCCGTGATGGGGCTCAGGCTGGCCCAGCGGGCGAACGGGGTCTCGCTGCTGCACGGTCAGGTCAGCCGGGAGATGTTCGCCGGACTGTGGCCGGGATTCGATTCCGAGGAGGTGCCGATCACCTCGGTCACCAACGGGGTGCACGCCCCGACCTGGGTCGCCCCGGAGGTGCTCCGGCTGGGCGTTAGGGAGGTCGGCGCCCAGCGGGCCGAGGACGCGCTGACCGTCGGCGCCTCCGAGCGCTGGGACTCCGTCGAGGACATCCCGGACCAGGAGATCTGGGAGCTGCGCCGCACCCTGCGCGAACAGCTGGTGCTGGAGGTACGGGACCGGCTGCGCGCCTCCTGGCGGCAACGCGGAGCCGGGAACGCCGAGCTGGGCTGGATCGACGGCGTGCTCGACCCCGACGTCCTGACCATCGGCTTCGCCCGCCGCGTCCCCTCCTACAAGCGGCTCACGCTGATGCTGCGGGACCGCGACCGGCTGATGGAACTGCTGCTGCACCCGGAGCGGCCCCTCCAGATCGTCGTCGCGGGCAAGGCGCATCCGGCGGACGACGGCGGGAAGCGGCTGGTGCAGGAGCTGGTGCGGTTCGCCGACGACCCGCGCGTGCGCCACCGCATCGTCTTCCTCCCCGACTACGGCATGGGGATGGCGCAGAAGCTCTACCCGGGCTGCGACGTCTGGCTGAACAACCCGCTGCGCCCGCTGGAGGCCTGCGGCACCTCCGGGATGAAGGCCGCGCTCAACGGCTGCCTCAACCTCTCCGTACTGGACGGCTGGTGGAACGAATGGTTCAAGCCGGACTTCGGCTGGGCCATCCCCACCGCGGACGGCGCGGGTACCGACCCGGACCGCCGCGACGCCATCGAGGCCGCCGCCCTCTACGACCTTCTCGAACAGCGGGTGACCCCGCGCTTCTACGAGCGCGGCCGGGGCGGGCTGCCCGACCGCTGGATCGAGATGGTCCGTCGCACGCTCACACTGCTCGGCCCGAAGGTGCTGGCGGGCCGCATGGTCCGCGAGTACGTCGACCGGCTGTACGCGCCCGCCGCCCTGTCCCAGCGCGCGCTGACCCCGCAGACGGCAGGTGAACTGGCCGCCTGGAAGGCCAGGGTGCGCGCCGCCTGGTCGGGCGTGAGCGTGGACCACGTCGAGACGACGGCCCAGGCGGCCACCGCGGAACTGGGCACGACCGTGGGCCTTCGGGTGCGGGTGGGGCTGGGCGAGCTGAGCCCCGACGATGTCGAGGTGCAGGCGGTCTCGGGCCGGGTCGACGCCGAGGACCGCATCACCGACGCCACGACGGTCCCGCTGAAGCCGACCGGGGCCCCCGACCTGGAGGGCCGCCGCCTCTACGAGGGCCCCCTCTCCCTGGACCGCACGGGCCCCTACGGCTACACGGTCCGCATCCTGCCGGCCCACCGCCTCCTCGCGGCGAGCGTGGAACTGGGGCTGGTGGCGGTGCCGTCGCAGGAGACGGTGGAGGGGGCGGGGGTGCTGCTGCGCTGACGCCCATGGGATTCAATGGCGCCCATGGACGACGACGAGCCCGTGCTGACCGAGGCCACGCTGGAGGAGATCTACCACGTCGTCAGGGAGCCGGGATTCAGCGCGTACTTCCTGCTCGGCGCCGAGGACGAGGTGGAGACGGTCAGCGACGTCGACGCCTGGGTGCGGCTTCCCGACGGCAGCAAGTGGACCGCCTCGATGCTGACGCTCGACGCGGTCGCCGAGGTGCTGACGCGCTGGAAGGCGACCGGTGAGCACGGCGGCGGCGCCTTCTTCGCCTGCCCGGACCTCGTGATCGTGCCCGAGCCCGGGGTGCCCGCCATGACGGCGGCCCTCCGCGAGATCGTCGCGGAGGGTCCTCGGGGCACTCTGCAGCCCCTGCCCGACCCGGACGCTCAGCCCTCTTCGAACTGAGCGCACAGCCGCTTCAGCACCGCCCCGCACCTACGGGCGTACGCGTGCTGCAAGCCCCGGGTCGCCGGCCCGCCCGCGCGGGCGTACCACTTCCGGCCGCGGCTGAACGCGGCGACGGTCAGCCACACCGTGCCGTCACCCGTGCGGTCGACCACGAAGGCCTCCTCGCCGCACTCGGGGTGGCCTTCCAGGGTGCCGTAGGCCCAGCCGGCGCGGCGGGGTTCCTCGACCGTCCAGATGATGCGGCAGGGGGCCTTGATGAGGCCGGCCAGGGTGACCGTGACGTCGACATCGGGAGCCGCCCGGTCCGCGGTGGCGTCGATGCCCACGCCCAGGGCGCGGTGCATCTCCCAGGTGAGGACCGCCTCGGCGGCCCGGTGGAAGACCTCCGGGCCCTCGCCGAGGCGCGTGCGCACGAGCAGGGGGTGGAAGCCGGGCGGGCAGGAGGTCAGGTCGTCGCGGGTCGTGCCGACCGGCTCGTAGGTGAAGGGCGCCGAGGACATGGGTCACAAGCGTAGGGCGGTACCCGGGACGCCTTCCGCCCGGGTACCGCCCTCACTCAAGTGCCCTGAGGTCAGCTGACGTTGACTGCCGACCAGGCCGCAGCGACCGCCTTGTACTCGGTGCTGCCGGAGCCGTACAGCGCCGCCGCCGCGCTCAGCGTGCCGGTGCGGGCCGCCTTGTAGTTGGTGGTCGACGTGAAGTACGTCGTCAGCGCCTTGTACCAGATCTGCAGCGCCTTGTCCCGGCCGATGCCGGTGACCGTGGAGCCGTTGGACGTCGGGGAGTTGTACGACACCCCGTTGATCGTCTTCGCGCCGCTGCCCTCGGAGAGCAGGTAGAAGAAGTGGTTCGCGACGCCGGACGAGTAGTGGACGTCCAGGTTGCCGACCGAGGAGGACCAGGAGTCCGCCGAGCCGCCGTCCTTGCTGGGCTTGTCCATGTAGCGCAGCGGGGTGCCGTCGCCGTTGATGTCGATCTTCTCGCCGATGAGGTAGTCGCCCTTGTCGGACGCGTTGTTGGCGTAGAACTCGACACCGGTGCCGAAGATGTCGGAGGTGGCCTCGTTCAGGCCGCCCGACTCGTCCGAGTAGTCCAGACCGGCGGTGTTGGCGGTGACGCCGTGGCTCATCTCGTGGCCGGCCACGTCCAGCGAGGTCAGCGGGTCGGTGTTGCCCTCACCGTCGCCGTAGGTCATGCAGAAGCAACTGTCGTCCCAGAACGCGTTGACGTACGAGCTGCCGTAGTGCACGCGGGAGTACGCGGCCTTGCCGTCGTCCTTGATGCCGGAGCGGCCGAAGGTGTTCTTGTAGAAGTCCCAGGTCTCCTGCGCGCCGTAGGCGGCGTCGGCGGCCGCGGTCTGGTCGGTGGCGGAGCTGGAGGCGGTGCCGGTGCCGAAGACGTTGGTCGAGCTGGTGACCAGGGTGCCGGTGCCGGAGCTCGTGCTGTGCTTCACGTTGTACGTCTTGTGACCGCCGCGCGTGCTGTCGTTCAGCTGGTACGTCGAGCCCGACTGCGTGGTGTTGAGGCTGACGCTGCCCGAGTACAGCGTCTTGCCGGTGCCGGTCGCGTTCTCGATGCCCTGGTACTGGAAGAGCTTCTTGCCGGTGGCGGCGTCGGTGATGACGTGCAGCTGGTTCGGGGTGCCGTCGTCCTGGAGGCCGCCGACGATCGTCTCGTAGGCGAGGACGGGCTTGCCCGAGCCGGCCCAGATCACCTTGCGCGCGCCGTTCGCCGAGTTCTTGGCGGAGCCGAGGGTCTTGGCGGCGCCGACCGCCTGCTTCTCGGCCTTGGCGGCGGAGATCTGCGGCTTGAGCGAGGCCACCTTGATGGCCGACTTCGTCGCTCTGGTGACGCCCTCGGTCTTGCCCGACTCGGCGGTGTGCACGACCAGGTCGCCGCCGAGCACCGGCAGGCCCGCGTAGGTGCGCTCGTAGCGGGTGTGGACGGTGCCGTCGACGTCCTTGACGACGTCCTTGACGACGAGCTTCTCCTTGGCGCCGAGGCCTATGTGCTGCGCGGTCTCGGCAGCGGCGGCCTGGGCCTTCTGGACCAGGGTGGTACGGGCAGCGGCGGACAGCGCGGTCGGGGCGGCGGCCAGAGGCTTGGCGGCGGCGATCCCGGCCGGGGTCTGGGCGCTGGCACTGGTGGTCAGACCAGTGGTGAGCAGGGCTCCGGCAGCGACAGCGGTGGCGATGGCCAGAGTGGTGCGCTTGTGACGCGCGTAGAGGGGGCTCACGAAAGCTCCTTCTCGTGGGGGAGACCGGGCAGTGTGGGGTTACTGGCCGGTGAGTATGGCGTTGTGAAGTTGCGGTGCTGCTGCGGCGGGTGAAGGAACTGTGGCATCAGCGCCGCGTACATGTCAGGACCCTGAAGTGATGTTGGCCGAAAACCGACTGTCCGGTAAACGTTTCAGCTATGTAAACGGGCGCCGCCCGAGGGTGTCGGAACCCTCCGGCGGCGCCGTGTTCCCGCGCTGGTGGTGTGCGGTTTACGGGAACGTCAGCTTCCAGCTGTTGATGGTGCCGACGTCCTGTGCCGCCTGGTCCTGGACCTTCAACTTCCAGGCACCATTGGCCGATTCGGAGGAAGCGTTGACCGTGTAGGTCTCTTTCACATTGTCCGCCGAGTCGGACGAGGAGAAGTTCTTCAGGCGGTAGGAGGTGCCCGACGGACCGACGAGATCGATCACCAGGTCACCCCGCCAGGTGTGCGTGATGTCGACGCTCACCTGAAGGTTGCTTGGCGCATTTCCGCTCCTGCCGGAGACGGTGATCGAGGAGGTCACCGCGGGCCCGTTGTCCGGGATCGACACCGGCGAGGTGTTCTCGTACGAGGTGCCGCCACCGCCGCCACCGCCCGAGCGGGAGCCGACGGCGACGCCCGCCCAGGCGTCCTGGACGGCCTTGTACTCGGCGCTCGTGGTGCCGTACAGCTCGCCGGCCGCGGCGAGGGTGCCGGTGCGGGCGCCCGCGTAGTCGGTGGTGGACGTCCACTTGGTGGTCAGCGCCCGGTACCAGATCTGCAGTGCCTTGTCCCGGCCGATGCCGGTGACCGGAAGGCCGTCCGCGGTGGGCGAGTTGTAGCTGACGCCGTTGATGACCTTGGCGCCGCTGCCCTCGCTCAGCAGGTAGAAGAAGTGGTTCGCGGGGCCCGAGGAGTAGTGCACGTCGAGGCCGCCGAGACCCGAGTACCAGCTGTCCTTGGACGCGCCGTCCTTGCTGGGCTTGTCCATGTAGCGCAGCGGGGTGCCGTCGCCGTTGATGTTGATCTTCTCGCCGATGAGGTAGTCGCCGACGTCCTTGCTGTTGTTGGCGTAGAACTCCACGCCGGTGCCCATGATGTCGCTGGTCGCCTCGTTCAGGCCGCCGGACTCGTCGCTGTAGTCGAGGCCGGCGGTGTTGGAGGTGACGCCGTGGCTCATCTCGTGCCCCGCGACGTCCAGCGAGGTCAGCGGGTCGGCGTTGCCGGAGCCGTCGCCGTAGGTCATGCAGAAGCAGCTGTCGTCCCAGAACGCGTTCACGTACGCGTTGCCGTAGTGGACGCGGGAGTAGGCGCCGACGCCGTTGTTCTTGATGCCGCTGCGGCCGAAGGTGTTCTTGTAGAAGTCCCAGGTGACCGCGGCGCCGTAGTGGGCGTCCGCGCCCGCGGTGGCGGCGTTGGACGTGGTGCCGTTGCCCCAGGTGTCGTTGGTCTGGGAGAACAGGGTGCCGGTGCCCGAGGAGCCGTGGTTCAGGTTGTACGTCTTGTGGTTGCCGCGTGCCCCGTCGTTCAGCGTGTAGTTGGACCCCGACTGGGTCGTGGTCAGCGTCACCTGGCCGCTGTACTGGGTGTTGCCGACGCCGGTCTCGATGCCCTGGTGCTCGAAGAGCTTCTTGCCCGTGGCGGCGTCGGTGATGACGTGCAGCTGGTTCGGGGTGCCGTCGTCCTGGAGGCCGCCGACGACGGTCTCGTACGCGAGGACGGGCTTCCCGGAGGCCGCCCAGATCACCTTGCGCACGCTGTCCGCGGCCGACTTGGTGCTGCCGAGGGCCTTGGCGCGCTGCACGGCCTGCTTCTCGGCGGCCGACTTCGTCACGGCCGGGGTGAGACCGGCGATCTTCAGCGTGGCGTTGGCGGCCTTGATGACGCTCTTGACCGCGCCCGACTTGGCGGTGTCGACGATCAGGTCGCCGCCGAGCACCGGCAGGCCCGCGTACGTGCGCTCGTAGCGGGTGTGCAGGGTCCCGTCGGCGTCCTTGACGATGTCGTGGACGACCAGCTTTTCCTTGCTGCCGAGGCCGATCGCCCTGGCCGTGTCGGCCTTTTCGGCATCGGCGTGCCGGATCAGCTCGGCGCGCTGCGAGGGCGAGAGCTTGAGGGCCACGTGGGCGGGGTTGACCTTGCCGGCCTGCGGCTTCGCCGGGGCGGCGGACGCGGCGCCGGACTGGAGGGCCGCGGCGATCAGGGCGGCGACGCCGGCGAGGGCGACGGTGGCGGTGCGGCGGTGCGCTATGTGGGAGGTGCGTCTGCGAGAGGTGCTGCTCACACTGACTCCTTCTGCGTGACCGCGGGTCGCGCGGCCAGGGGAGACCGGACGGTGGGTTGGGACGTCCGGGCAGAACAGGGCGTTACGCGGAACCACGTGCAGGTGCAGAGCCGGCTCACGCGAGCGTGCGCGAACTGTGGGGTTGTTGTGAGTCGGCCGTGGGAAGAGTGGCAGGGGATCAGCGCGTCTGTCAGGACCGCGTCATAAATTTGGCTGGAAATCGTTCGTTGACCGGTTGTTCATGTTCGGTATGCGAACCGTTGGAGTGGACGGGCTCTGTCCACCGCGCTCGCCGTGACGCAGGGGCGGCTCTTCAAGCCCGGGCGCGCGGTTACGCAAGCCGCGCGCCCGCGCACGACCATCCGGCCGCCGGACTCCCCGGCGCCGCTGCTCGAGCACCGGGCCACCGGCACAGAATGAGCTGATTGCTCAGAATGGGCGATTACGTCAACGGGGAGGCTGCGATGAGCAGGTGGGTGTACGTCGGTGGCGGCTCGGGGCCGGACGGGACCGGGGGTGCGGCACAGGTGCTCGCGGTGCACGCGGCACTGCTGCCGGCCGGACAACAGGGCCGGGTGCTCTATTTCTCGGGCAGTCAGTGGGTGGAGGCTCCCTTATGGGAGGCCATCGAGAACGAGCCGAACCCGGTGGCCGATTCCCGCTATCCCGCGGGAAAGGCCCAGATCGATCACACCAGGCTGTACGACTGCGCGACACGACAGGTGTCCAATCCGGGCTCGCCGGACGCCGACCTGTTCTGCAGCGGCCACGCGTTCCGGCCGGACGGGCGGCTGGTCGTCGCGGGCGGTACGCAGCACTGGCCCGACCCCGCCGAAGGGGATCCGCACCACGCGCACTGGAGCGGCACGCGCGCCAGCTGGCTGTTCGATCACACGGCGCAGTTCCGGGCCCAGCCCGGAGCGGCCGTCACGGCACTCTGGCACGGCGACCGGCACCTCGACCTCTTCACCACCGGTACGGACGGGGCGGTCTGGAGCAGCTGGTGGGAGCCCGGCACCGGGTGGGTGCCGTGGTTCCAGATCCAGCCGAAGGTACGGATGCGACCGGGGGCGACGGTCACCGCGCTGTGGCGGAACGCCGACCACCTCGACCTCTTCGTCACCGGCACCGACGGGGCGGTGTGGAGTACGTGGTGGGAGGCCGGACCCGGCTGGCGGCCCTGGTTCCTCGTCCACCCCGAAGTGAAGATGCAGCCGGGCGCCACGGTCACCGCGCTCTGGCACGGTGACCAGCACCTGGACCTGTTCGCCACGGGCACGGACGGGGCGGTCTGGAGCACGTGGTGGGACCCCGGCAGTGGCTGGCGGCCGTGGTTCCTCATCCACCCCGAAGTCAAGATGCGCCCCGGCGCCACGGTCACCGCGCTGTGGCGGAACGCCGACCACCTCGACCTCTTCGTCACCGGCACCGACGGGGCGGTGTGGAGCGCCTGGTGGGAGGCCGGACCCGGCTGGCAGCCCTGGTTCCTCGTCCACCCCGAGGTGAAGATGCAACCGGGCGCCACGGTCACGGCGCTGTGGCGGAACGCCGACCATCTCGACCTGTTCGTCACCGGCACGGACGGGGCGGTGTGGAGCGCCTGGTGGGAGGCCGGACCCGGCTGGCGGCCCTGGTTCCTCATCCACGCCGAAGTGAAGATGCAGCCGGGCGCCACGGTCACCGCGCTCTGGCACGGTGACCAGCACCTGCACCTGTTCGCCACGGGCACGGACGGGGCGGTCTGGAGCACCTGGTGGGACCCCGGCAGCAGCTGGCGACCCTGGTTCCTCATCCACCCCGAAGTCAAGATGCGCCCCGGCGCCACCGTCACCGCCCTCTGGCACGGTGACCAGCACCTGGACCTCTTCGCCACGGGCACGGACGGGGCGGTGTGGAGCGCCTGGTGGGAGCCCGGACCCGGCTGGCAAGCCTGGTTCCTCATCCTCAACGGGCAGTTCTGGGTGTTCGCGGGAGATCTGAGCCGGGATCCGGCCCAGCGGGCGGCGGGCGCGCCCATGGGCGGCGGACGGTGGTATCCCACGCTCGTGACGCTCGCGGACGGCGGCGTCTTCGCACTGACGGGACATCCGCTGATCGGGATGTACGGGGACCGGCGCTACGACTACGACGAGCGGCACAACAACACCAAGCCGGAGATCTACCACCAGCAGAGCAACTCCTGGCAGGGCGTGGACAAACAGCTCGGGGTGAGCGGGGCCCACGACTACGCGGTCTACTACCCGCGGCTGCATGTGCTGCCGCACACCGGCGAGATCTTCGTCGTACAGCCTCTCTACAGCCGGATCGTGACCACCAACCCGCAGTCCGGCAACCTGTATTCGGCGAATCCGGACGACACCTCGCCGCCCTACGCGGTGGATGTCATGGACAAGAGCCTCTGCTACAGCACCGGTGGTCAGCAGGTCACGCGCGCCTTCACCGGGCCGCAGGCGATCGACGGGATGTACCTGGACCGCTTCTTCACGAGCCAGCCCACCACCTCCGTGCTGCTGCCGTTGCACCACGAGGAGAACTACCGCCCGCGGGTCCTGGCCTGCGGCGCCCAGCAGGCCGTCGTCACCGACCTCGGGGCCGCGAACCCGCAATGGACGCCCACGCCGGCGCGCACTCTGACCGACCCCGGCTCGGGCCGGCCGCCGGTGCGCTACTTCTGCACCGCCACGCTCCTGCCAACAGGAGACGTGCTCGTCTCCGGAGGCGTCACCAAGGAGATGTACAAGGAAACCGACGGCGTCCGCACGGCCGAGCTGTACCACCCGTCGGCGGCCGGCGGCAGCTGGAGCACCGGCGCGGTCGCGGCCGAGACCCGGGGATACCACTCGGTCGCGCTCCTCACGCCCGACGGCCGCGTGTGGACGGCCGGCTCGGAGTTCAACGACACCTCGACCCCGAACCTCTCCATCGAGCTGTTCGAGCCCGACTACGTGGCGGTCGCCGACCGGGTGACCGTCAAGTCCGCACCGGGCGCTGTCGGTTACGGCCAGAGCTTCCGCGTCGAGTACACCCCGACCTCCACCGCCACTGCGATCGCGAAGGTCGTCCTCATGCGGTGCGGCTCCGTGACGCACTCCTTCGACGGCGACCAGCGGTATGTGAGCGTGCCGTTCACCGGCGCGGGCTCCTCGCTCACCGTCACCGCACCCCCGGACGGCACCGTGGCGCCTCCCGGCTTCTACCTGCTCTGGCTGATCGACGCCCATGGCCTGCCGTGCAAGACGGCACCCTTCGTCAGGGTCGGCTGAGCCCGCATCGCGGACCTGCTACGCCAGGCTGTCCCGCCAAGCCCGGTGCAGGTCCGCGAACCGGCCCGTGCCCGCGATGAGTTCGTCCGGCCGGCCGTCCTCGACGATCCGGCCGTGCTCCATGACCAGGACCCGGTCCGCGATCTCCACGGTGGACAGCCGGTGCGCGATCACCACGGCGGTACGGCCCCGCAGCACCGTCGACATCGCCCGCTGCACGGCCCGCTCGCCCGGTATGTCCAGGGAGCTGGTCGCCTCGTCCAGGATCAGCACCGCCGGATCGGCAAGCAACGCCCGGGCGAAGGCGACCAGTTGGCGCTGCCCGGCGGAGATGCGCCCGCCGCGCTTGCGTACGTCCGTGTCGTACCCGTCGGGCAGCGCGCTGATGAACTCGTGCGCGCCGATCGCCTTCGCGGCCCGCTCGATCTCCTCACGGGTGGCGTCGGGCCGGCCGATCGCGATGTTGTCCGCGACCGTGCCCGAGAACAGGAACGCCTCCTGCGTCACCATGACCACCCCGCGCCGCAGCTCGGGCACCGCCAGCACGCGCAGGTCGACGCCGTCCAGCAGCACCCGGCCCTCGGAGGGGTCGTAGAAGCGGGCGAGCAGCTTGGCCAGGGTCGACTTGCCCGCGCCCGTGGAGCCGACGACGGCGACCGTCTGCCCGGCCGGGAGGGTCAGGTCGAAACGGGCCAGCACCTCGCCGCCGGTGCGGTACGCGAAGCGGACCCCGTCGAAGACGACCTCGCGCCCCGGCAACTCGCCCTTCGAAGGCGGCAGTTCGCGGGGCGCCGAGGGCTCCGGCACGGACGGCGTCTGCGCCAGCAGCCCGGCGATCTTCTCCAGGGAGGCGGCCGCCGACTGGTAGGAGTTCAGGAACATGCCGAGCCGGTCGATCGGGTCGTACAGCCGCCGCAGGAACAGCACCGCCGCCGCCAGCACCCCCAGCTCCAGCGAGCCGGACGCCACCCGGTAGGCCCCCCACAGCACGATCGCCGCGACCGCCGTGTTGGCCACCAGCCGGGAGCCGATCACGTACCGGGCCATCTCCAGCAGCGCGTCGCCGTTCGTCCGCTCGTGCCGCCGGTTCAGTACGGCGAGCTCGGCGTCGTTCGCGGCCTCCCGGCGGAAGGCCCGCACCGGCCGGATGCCGTTCATCGTCTCCACGAACTTCACGATCACCGCCGCGATCGCCGTCGACCGCGCGCGGTACACCCGCCCCGCGCGCCGCTGATAGAGCCGGACGAGCAGGTACAGCGGCACGAAGGAGACCAGCGCGACCGCGCCGAGGCCGAGATCCAGCCAGAGCAGCATCGCCGAGATGTAGACGAAGGACAGGACGACGGTCACCAGCTCCTGGAGCCCCTCGTCGAGGAGCTCGCGCAGTGACTCGACGTCCGTCGTGGAGCGGGAGATCAGCCGGCCCGAGGTGTACCGCTCGTGGAAGTCGACGCTCAGTGCCTGCGCGTGCCGGAAGATCCGGCCCCTGAGGTCCAGCAGCACGTCCTGGCTGACCCGGGCGGAGGCCTCGATGAACGCGAACTGCAGCCCGCCGGAGACCAGCGCGCACAGCAGATAGCCGACGGCCACCGCGATCAGCGGCCCGTGGTCGTGGTCCCGGAGCGCCGGTACGGCGTTGTCGATGGCGTACGCCACCAGCAGCGGGCCCGCCTGCACGGCCGCCTGCTGGAGCAGCAGGAGAACGGTGGTGAGGGTGACCCGCGACCTCATGGGGGCGAGCAGTGAGCGCAGCAGGGCGGCCGTGGCGCCGGGCGGGGTGGGCAGGACGTCGCGGTCGAAGGGGTCGTCGGCCTGCTGGGTCCGGGGGAGCTGGTCGTCGTCCGTGGCAGGGGTGGCGGTCGTGGTCATCGCTTGCCCTCGTCTTCCCCTTGTTCGCCGGACATCAGGTGTGCGTACTCGGCGTTGGTGCGCAGCAGTTCCTGGTGGGTGCCGACGGCGCTGATCCGGCCCCCCGACAGCAGCGCGACACGGTCGGCGAGCAGCACTGTGGACGGCCGGTGGGCCACGATCAGCGCGGTGGTGTCGGCGAGGACCTGGCGCAGCGCGGCCTCCACGGCGGCCTCCGTGTGCACGTCCAGGGCGGACAGCGGGTCGTCCAGCACCAGGAACTCCGGGCGGCCGACGACCGCGCGGGCCAGCGCGAGGCGCTGCCGCTGGCCGCCGGACAGGCTCAGTCCCTGTTCGCCGACCTGGGTGTCGGTGCTCTGCGGGAGCGTGTGCGCGAAGTCGGCCTGCGCGACGGCGAGGGCCCGGTCGAGGTCCGCCTTTCCGGCGCCGTCCGCGGCCCCCATCAGCACGTTCTCGCCGACGCTCGCGGAGAAGAGGGTCGGCTCCTCGAAGGCGACCGCGACCCTGGCGCGCAGTTCCTCACGGGACATGGCGGTGATGTCCACGCCGTTCAGGGTGATGTGGCCGGAGGTGACCTCGTGCAGACGGGGGATCAGGGCGGTGAGGGTCGTCTTTCCGCTGCCGGTGGCTCCGACGAGGGCCATGGACTCGCCGGGGCGTATATGGAGGTCGATGCGGGTGAGGAGGGGCGGGGAGCCGGGCGGGGCGTCGGGGTAGCGGAACCGGACGTTCTCGAAGCGGAGTCCTGCCTCGCTGCTGGTCGGGGGCGAGGCAACCGCGGCTGTCGGTGTCGCGTCTTCCGGCACCTCGTCCATCACCTCGAAGTACCGCTCGGTCGCCGTCGCCGCCTCCTGGCTCATCGCCAGCAGGAAGCCGATCGAGTCCACCGGCCACCGCAGGGCAAGTGCCGTACTCAGGAAGGCCACCAGCGTTCCGGCGGACAACGCACCGTCGGCCACCCGCACGGCGCCCAGCACCAGCGCCGCCCCGATCGCCAGCTCCGGAAGCGTCACGATGACACCCCAGATGGTCGCCAGCAGCCGCGCCTTGCGCAGCTCCGTGCCGCGCAGGGTGCCCGACAGCTCCCGGAACGCCCGCGCCTGGCTGCGGTGCCGGCCGAAGCCCTTGATGATGCGGATGCCGAGCACGCTCTCCTCGACGACCGTCGTCAGGTCCCCGACCTGGTCCTGTGCCCGGCGCGCCACCTCGGCGTAGCGCCGCTCGAAGACCACGCAGGTCCACATCACCGGGACGGCGGGTCCCAGGATGACCAGCCCGAGCACCCAGTCCTGCATCAGCATGATCACCACGCCGACGAGGATCGTCACCCCGTTGACCAGCAGAAAGGTCAGCGGGAAGGCGAGGAACATGCGCAGCAGCATCAGGTCGGTCGTGCCCCGGGAGAGCAGTTGGCCGGACGCCCACCGGTCGTGGAAGGACACGGGCAGCCGTTGCAGCCGGCGGTACAGGCCCGCCCGCATCTCGGCCTCCACGTGCGACAGGGGCCGGGCCACCAGCCAGCGCCGTATCCCGAACAGGACCGCCTCGGCGAGACCGAGCAGCAGCAGGTACAGCGCGCCGAGCCACACCCCCGCCGGGTCCCGGTCGGCGACCGGCCCGTCGACCATCCACTTCAGGACGAGCGGGATCACCAGCCCCGTACAGGAGGCGACGACCGCGACGAACGCGGCCGTGAACAGCCGGGTGCGCACGGGACGGACGTACGGCCACAGCCTCAGCAGGGTGCGTACGGCGGAGCGTTCCTCGGTGGTTGCACGTGTCGTCGCCATCATCGCGAGCCTACGGATCCGCACTGACAACGCCCACCGAGTTTTGGCCGGACCCGGCTCGGTCCCTGGTCCTACGACCAGCGCGTTCGAGGGGGCTCGCAGTTTGTTCACCGCATGGCTTATTCGATGGAGTGCCCGCTCTCGTCCTCGGTACCTTCGAAGTCTCCTGGCCGGTCCGCGATTCCGTTGCGGCCGGGTGGATCGGGGGCAGGATGATCGACGCGTACGAGGATCCGGGCACGCCCGACACACGTGGCGGCTGGCACTACCTGTGGTGGCTCGTGCTGCGCCAGCCGGGCCGGTCGCTGGCCGGTGCGCTGCTGGGCAGTGTGTGGCTGGTACTCATGGCCGCGCAGCCGTACATGATGGCGCGGGCGGTGGACGACGGGCTCGTGCCGGGCCGCCTGGGCGTGCTGGCCCGGTGGACGGTCGCGATGTTCGCGCTCGGGGCGCTGAACTCCTGGCTGAGCATCATGCGGCACCGCACCATGACCCGGGTGCGGATGGACGCCAACTTCCGCACGGTCAAGCTGGTCGTCGGGCACGCGGCCAGACTCGGGGCGGTGCTGCCGCGCCGGGCCGGGGCCGGCGAGGTCGTCACCATCGGGGTCGGCGATGTGCAGACCCTCGCCCAGGCGCTGACCGCCCTCGGGCCCGGGGTGGGCTCGGTCGTGGTGTACCTGGTGGTGGCCGGGCTGCTGCTGGCCGTCTCGGCGCCGCTGGCCGCGGTGGTGCTGCTCGGGGTGCCGGTGATCGCGCTGCTCACCGGACCGCTGACGCTGCGGCTGCAGGGCGCGGAGAGCGAGTACCGGGAGCGCCAGGGCGTGCTGACGGCGCGCATCGGGGACCTCGCGGGCGGGCTGCGCGTCCTCAACGGACTCGGCGGCAAGGGGCTGTTCGCGGACGCCTTCCGGACGGACTCGCAGCGGCTGCGCGCGCAGGGCTACCGGGTGGGCGCGGTGGCCAGCTGGGTGCAGGCGCTCGGTATGGGCCTGCCCACGCTGTTCCTGGCCGTGGTGACCTGGCTGGCGGCCCGGATGGTGGCCCAAGGGTCCATCACCGTGGGCGAGTTGGTGTCGGTGTACGGCTATGCGGCGGTGCTGATCGGGCCGGTGGCCTTCGTCGTGCAGATGACCTACGACCTGAACCGGGGCGTGGTGGCCGCCCGCCGGGTCGTGGGGCTGCTGCGGCTGGCGCCCGAGCCGGACGAGGGCAGGCTGCCCGCGCCGGACGGGCCGGCCGAGCTGCGCGACCCGGCCTCCGGGGTGCGGGCGGTGCCGGGCCGGCTGGTCGCGCTGGCCGCCGCCCGCCCCGCCGAGGCCGCCGCCGTCATCGACCGCCTCGGCCGGTACGGGCCCACCGACGCGACCTGGGGCGGGGTACGGCTCGACGCGGTCCCGCTGGCCGACGTACGAGCCCGGATCCTGGTCGCCGACAACGAGGCGGACCTGTTCGCCGGAGCGCTGAAGGAGGTCGTCGCCGCCGAGCACACGGCCGGGGAGGCGGCTGTGCGGCGGGCGGTGTACGCGGCCGCCGCCGAGGATGTCGTACGCGGGCTGCCGGACGGACTCGATTCGGTGGTGGCGGGGCAGGGCCGCAGCCTTTCCGGCGGGCAGCGGCAGCGGATCCGGCTGGTGCGGGCGCTGCTGGCCGACCCCGAGGTGCTGCTCGCCGTGGAGCCGACGTCGGCGCTGGACGCACACACCGAGGCCACGGTCGCCGAGCGGCTCCGGGAGGCGCGAAGGGGCCGTACGACGATGGTGACGAGCACCTCACCGCTGGTGCTGGACCGCGCGGACACCGTGCTGTTCCTGATCGACGGCAAGGTGGCGGCGAGCGGACCACACCGACGCCTGCTGGCCCAGGAGCCCGGGTACCGGGCGTTGGTGGCCCGGGACGTTGAGGACGCCGAGGAGGCTTGGGGCGCCGAGGAGGCCGGGGGCGTCGGGGGCGTCGAGGAGGCTGGGGAGGCCGGTGGCACCGAGGAGGCCGGGGGCGTCGTGGACGCCGAGGGCGTTGAGGAGGCCGGGGGCGTCGGGGACGTTGGGGGCGTCGAGGAGGCTGGGGACGCTGGGGAGGCCGGTGGCATTGGGGGCGTCGAGGAGGCCGGTGATGTCGAGGGCGCCGGTGAGGCTGGGGGCGTCGGAGGCGTTGAGGAGGCCGGGGGCGTCGAGGAGGCTGGGGGCGTCGTGGACGCCGAGGGCGTTGAGGAGGCCGGGGAGGCCCGTGGCGTCGGGGGCGCCGAGGAGGCCGGGGACGCCGAGGAGCATGAGCGCGTCGGGGAAGCCGGTGACGTCGGGGGCGCCGATGAGGCTGGGGGCGTCGGGGAGGCCGGGGGCGCCGGGGACACCGATGAGGCCGGTGGCGCCGAGGAGGCCGGTGGCGCCGGGGAGGCCGGTGGCGCCGGGGACGCCGGGGAGGCCGGGGACGTTGAGGAGGCCGGGGACGTCGTGGACGTCGAGGAGCATGAGCGCGTCGGGGAAACCGGTGACGTCGAGGGCGCCGATGAGGCCGGTGGCGTCGGGGACGTTGGGGGCGTCGGGGGCGCCGAGGAGGCTGGGGAGGCCGGGGGCGTCGAGGAGGCCGGGGTCGTCGGGGAGGCTGGGGGCGTCGGGGAGGCCGGGGACGCCGGGGAGGCCGGGGACGTCGAGGACGTCGAGGACGGCGCGAGCGCCGGGGAGGTCGTGCGGTGACGGTGGACAGGGGGCTGCTGCCGGTCGCGGACCGGGGCCGGGTGCGGCGGGCGACCGCGCGGCTGGTGCGGGCCGACGGGCGGGCGTTCGCCGCCGCCCTGGTGCTCAACGCGCTGGCGGCCGGGGCGGGGCTTGCCGGGCCGTGGCTGGTCGGGCGGATCGTCGACGAGGTACGGGCGGGGCACGGGGTCGGGGCGGTGGACCGGCTGGCGCTGTGGATCCTGCTGTGCGCGCTGGCCCAGCTGCTGCTGGCGCGCTGGGCGCGGTACGTGGGGCACCGGTTCGGGGAGCGGACGCTGGCCCGGGTGCGGGAGCAGTACGTCGACCGGGTGCTGGCGCTGCCCGCGTCGACGGTGGAGCGGGCCGGTACCGGCG
Source organism: Streptomyces cellostaticus (assembly GCF_001513965.1). Lineage (GTDB taxonomy): Bacteria > Actinomycetota > Actinomycetes > Streptomycetales > Streptomycetaceae > Streptomyces > Streptomyces cellostaticus. The sequence continues at coordinate 18,604 of NZ_KQ948058.1, forward strand.
ACCTGACCGCGCGGGGCACGGCCGATGTCGCGATCGTCGGCACGACGCTGCGCGACATCGGCCCGGAGCTGCTGGTGAGCGGCGTACAGGCGCTGTTCGTGCTCGGCGCGGTGTTCGCGCTCGACCCGGTGCTGGGCCTGTTCGGCGTGCTGGGCCTCACGCCGATCTGGCTGGCGCTGCGCTGGTATCTGCGGCGGGCCCGGGACGGTTACCTCGCCGAGGGCGCGGCCACCTCCGAGGTCGCCGAGATCGTGGCGGCGACGGCGGCCGGGGCGAGGACGGTCGAGGCCTTCCGGCTCCGGCGGCGGCGGACCGCGGCGAGCCGGGACGCGCTGGAGAAGTCCCGCCGGACCCGGCTCTACACGCTCCGCCTGCGGACCGTGTTCTTCCCGGCGGTCGAGGTGACGTACACCGTCCCCGTGGTGGGTGTGCTGCTGCTCGGCGGATGGCTGCACCAGCGCGGCGCGGTGGGCGTCGGCACGGTGGTGGCCGCGGCGCTGTATCTGCGCCAGTTCACCGAACCGCTGGACCAGATCCTGATGCGGGTGGAGCAACTCCAGAGCAGCGGCGCCTCGTTCGCCCGGGTGGAGGGGCTCGCGCAGGCGCCCCGGGCGGAGGCGGACGGCAGCTGCCCGGAGCCGGCGGACGACCGGATCGACGTGTGCGGGGTGCGGTACGCCTACGAGCGCGGCGGCGAGGTGCTGCGCGGGGTGGACCTGACGGTACGGCCCGGGGAGCGGCTCGCCGTGGTGGGCCCGTCCGGGGCGGGCAAGACGACCCTGAGCCGGCTCCTCGCGGGCATCGACACGCCCGGGGAGGGCACGGTGACGGTGGGCGGGATCCCGGTCGCCGCGCTGGAACCGGAGCGGCTGCGCCGCCAGGTCGTCCTGGTCACCCAGGAGCACCACGTCTTCCTCGGCACGGTCCGCGACAACCTCCTCATCGCCGAACCGGCCGCCGAGGACGCCGACTTGTGGGCGGCGCTGACGGCGGTGGGCGCCGAGGACTGGGTCCGCGACCTCCCGGGCGCCCTGGACGCCCCCCTCGGACCGCACGGCCACCCCACCGACGGCTCCCGGGCCCAGCAACTGGCCCTGGCCCGGGTCGTGCTGGCCGACCCCCACACCCTGATCCTCGACGAGGCCACGGCCCTCCTCGACCCCACCACCGCCCGCCACACCGAGCGCGCGCTGGCCGCGGTCCTGGAGTCCCGCACGGTCATCGCCATCGCCCACCGCCTCCACACGGCCCATGACGCGGACCGGGTGGCGGTCATGGAGGACGGCCGCCTGACGGAACTGGGCACCCACACGGACCTGGTGGCAGCGGACGGGGCGTACGCGGCCCTGTGGCGCACGTGGCACGGGGACGGCACCGCTTCCTGACCGGGGCGCTACGGGGCCGGATACGGCAACAGCCCCGCCGCGATCTTCTCCCAGGCCCCCTTCGGCTCGGCCGGCAACTCGGGCCGGTCCGGGGCGAGTTCGGCCTGTCCACGCAGGTCCTCGGCGAGGTGGTACAGGTGGTCCTGGCCGGCTGCGTCCTGCCTCCTGGCCCGAGCGGGCCGCTCGCGGCGTCGAGGAGCTTTCCGGCAGGCGGGATCAGGGCCTACGGCACCCCGAGTTCGAACAGCGCGTAGCCCGCGTACGAGCCGGAGGCCAGGGCCGCGATGCCGAGCACCGTGCACTGGACGCGCAGGCTGAGCCGGCGCATCGCCACGGCCAGGGGGATGAACAGCGGGAAGCAGGGGAGCAGATAGCGCGAGACGTTGGCGAAGATCTGCTGGCTGCCGAGGACCAGGGCGAGGGTGAGGACTGTGTGGACGACCAGGACCGCCGGGGGGCGCAGCCGTAGCAGCAGGGGGATGAGCGCGAACGCCAGCAGGACGACTCCTACGGCTATGACGTCCGCGAAGGGGAACGCCGACAGGTAGGTGAAGTGGCCCACCGGTAGGGAGGTCAGCACGTCGAAGGTCTGCTTGCCGTAGTCAAAGCTGTGCGCCCAGGCGCCCGACTGGAGCTTGAAGTAGCCGCCGTAGTCGCCCATACGGTGGCCCACCCAGCCGAGGTAGCCGAGCAGGCCGAGCGGGGCCAGGGCCAGGGCGAGCAGCGGGCGCAGGACGCCGTCGCGGCGGTCGCGCAGCGCGCACAGCGCGGCGACGGCGAGCGCGGCGATCAGCGCGGCGGCCGTGGGGCGGTTGAGTCCGGCCGCGAAGGTGAGGACCCCGGCGGTGAGCCATCGGCGGGTCATGACCGCGTAGCAGGTCCAGGCGGCCAGGGCGATGTAGAGCGAGTCGGAGTAGACCGCCCACTCCACGCCGGAGCCGGGCCAGACCGCCCACAGCCCGGCCGCGGCGAGACCGGCCCGCCGGCCGCCGAACCGCTCGGTGACGGCGTAGATCCCGAGGGCGGCGGCGAACGAGGCGAGGACGGAGACCAGGATTCCCGCGCCGTACGAGCCGAGGCCGGTGACCGCGGACGTCAGCCGCATCAGCGCCGGGTAGAGCGGGAAGAACGCCGCCGAGTTGCCCTCCAGCGTGATCAGGCCGGTGGCGCCCGGGATGTGGACGAGCTTCGGGTCGTAGCCGTGCAGCGCGATCTGCTGGTACCACCAGCCGTCCCAGGTGGCGAGCACGTCCCAGGTGTGCGCTCCGCCGCCGAAGCGGGGGTCCTTGGTGCGGAAGTCACCGGCCGAGTCCAGCAGGAACATGAAGGAGCAGAAGCCGACGAGCTTCAGGGCGCCGTAGAAGGCGAGGACCGGGCCGTGGCGGCGGGCGGCGGCGCGCAGGCGCCCGCGAAGGGCGGGCGGGTGTTCCGGGGCCGGTGCGGGTATGCGGTGCAGGGTCGTGGTCATGCGGCGCTCGATCCCGTACGGCGGCGGCCCCGTTGCCGCCGCATCCGGGCGATGCCGCGCAGGTCGGCCAGCGCGGTGGCGAGGATGTCGACCCGGCTGTCGGGGTCGTCGACCCAGTCCACCGGCACTTCGTGGATGCGCAGTCCCGCCCGCTCGGCGAGCACCAGCAGCTCGGTGTCGAAGAACCACTCCCCGTCCCGCACCTGCGGCAGCAGCCGTTCGGCGACATCGCGCCGTACCGCCTTGAACCCGCACTGCGCATCCGAGAAGCCGACGGCGAGCGTGCAGCGCAGCAGGATGTTGTAGCAGCGGGAGATGACCTCCCGCTTCGGGCCGCGCACCACCCGGGCGCCGGCCGCGAGCCGGGTGCCGATGGCCAGGTCGGAGTGGCCCGAGATCAGCGGCGCGACCAGCGGCAGCAGCGCCGCGAGCCCGGTGGACAGGTCCACGTCGGTGTACGCCAGCACGGGCGCCCGCGAGTGCGACCAGACGGCGCGCAGCGCCCGGCCGCGCCCCTTCACGGGCAGCCGTATCCACTCCACCTCGGCCAGTTCGTCCGCGAGCCCTTCGGCGATGCCCGCTGTGCCGTCCGTGCTGGCGTTGTCGGCGATGGTGATCCGGAACGGGTAGGGAAACGTCTCCCGCAGGTGCGCGTGCAGCCGCCGGACGTTCGGCCCCAGGTCCTTCTCCTCGTTGAACACCGGCACGGCCACGTCCAGGACGGGCTCCACGTGGTGGGTGGGCAGAGGTGCGCGCCGGGGCCGCGGGGTCCTGGCCGGTGAAGTCCGGCCTGGGCGGAGGTTTATCACGTAAGTCCCTTACGTTCTCGTGTGCGGGGCGCGCCGGAGGCACGCGCGGCGGTGAAGTGACGGGAGGTGGGCGCCTGCTATCCGGTCGGGCCGGCCACCATGGAGGGGTCGGACGTTGCGTCGGCCGGCGGGCTCGCCGAATCCGTGGGCGGCGGCGAGGTGACCGTGCCCCGGGAGGTGGCGGTCGCCGTGGCCGTCTCGGTGGGCGGGGCGCCGGAGGCCGGGGCGGAGCTCCCCGGCGCCGCGGGCGGCACGGAGGTCTCCATCGTCCCGCCCGGGTTCGGCGACTGCGTCGCGGACGAGCTGGGCGGCGGGCTCGGCGAGTCGTCCGGCGAGGGCGAGGTGGTCGGAGTGGGCGCCGGGCTGACGACGGGCCTCGGGTGCGGCGCGCTCGGCTGGTCCGTGCCCGGTGCGTGCGGCCACAGGAGCAGCCCGAGGCCGAGCCCGGCGACCGCCAGGACCGACCCGGCGGCCCGGCGTGCCACCCGCACCCGGCGCCGGGTCCGCACGCCCGCGTGCAGCCGCTCCCGGTGCCCGGCCTCGAAGGGGCTGTGTTCCTGGGTGCCGTGCATCAGCTCGGTCAGCTGCCGTTCGAAGTGATCCATTGCTTCTTCCCTCACCCCACCGGCTCGATGACGTCGGCCAGCAGCCGGCGCAGCCGGGCCACCCCGCGCGCGGCATGGGACCGGGCCGTGCCCACCGGGCAGCCCAGGGTCTGAGCGACCTGCCGGTCGGGCAGGTCCTGGTAGTAGCGCAGCACGACGGCGGCCCGCTGCTGCGGGCTCAGCTGTGCGAGCGCCGCCTCCAGCCGGGAGCGCTCGGCGACGGTCGCCGACAGGTCGCCGGACGCCGCCGTCTCGGGCAGTTCCTCGACGGGCCGCTCGCCCCACCAGCGCCGCCGGGCCGAGCGGGCCGCGGCCCGGGCCAGCACCTTGCGCACATACGCCTCCGGCGCCTCGTCGGCGACCTTCGGCCAGACGAACCACAGCTTGACCAAGGACTCCTGCAACAGATCCTCGGCACGGTGCCGATCGCCCCCGGTGAGCAGACGGGCCAGATGGAACAACACCGACCAGCGGGCCGCCACGAACGCGTCGTACTCACCGGCCCGAGCCTGCTCCATCCTCACGGTTCCTGTCCTCGCCGGCTGTCTTTCCACAAGGGGAAAGGCCCTGGCCCCCCTCCCGCGCTGCACTCGACGGGTGTGATCCGCGTCACGCACACAGGGTGCGCACGGATGTCACACAGCGTCAGTCGACCCGCAGCAGCAGCACGGCCCGAGCCGGAACCGTGATCTGCGCACCGGCCGGGTGGACCGTGCCCGGTGCCTCGGTCTGGTCCTCGCGGGAGGTGTCGACCAGGACCTCGTAGCGCTCGGCCCAGGGCGGGCCCGGCAGGACGAAGCCCGTCGGGTTCTCGCCCGCGTGCAGCACCGCGAGGAAGCTGTCGTCCAGGACCGGCGCGCCCCGCTCGTCCCGGCCCGGGATGTCCCGTCCGGACAGATACATGCCAAGCGTGGCGGCGGGTGCGTACCAGTCGCCCTCGGTCATCTCCTCGCCCCGGGAGGTGAACCAGGCCAGGTCGCGCAGTCCGTCCGCCGAGTGGGCGCGCCCGGAGAAGAAGGCGCGGCGGTGCAGCACCGGGTGCCGGTGGCGCAGCTTGATCAGCCGGGACGTCAGGTCGTACAGGGGGCGCCAGTCCGGGTCCTCCAGCAGGGACCAGTCCAGCCAGCTGATCTCGTTGTCCTGGCAGTAGGCGTTGTTGTTGCCGCGCTGGGTGCGGCCGAGTTCGTCGCCGGCGACCAGCATGGGCACGCCGGTGGACAGCAGCAGGGTCGTCAGGAGGTTCCTGAGCTGCCCGCGCCGCAGTGCCCGGACCTGCTCGTCGTCCGTCTCCCCCTCCGTCCCGCAGTTCCAGGCGCGGTTGTCGTCCGTGCCGTCCCGGTTGTTCTCGCCGTTGGCCTCGTTGTGCTTGGTCTCGTACGACACCAGGTCGCGCAGGGTGAAGCCGTCGTGCGCGGTGACGAAGTTGACCGAGGCGTAGGGGCGGCGGCCGCCCCAGGCGTACAGGTCGCTGGAGCCGGACAGCCGGTAGCCCATCTCCCGTACGTCGGGCAGCGCATGGCGCCAGAAGTCGCGGACGGTGTTGCGGTAGCGGTCGTTCCACTCCGTCCACAGCGGTGGGAAGGCGCCCACCTGGTAGCCGCCGGAGCCGATGTCCCACGGCTCGGCGATCAGCTTCACCCGCCGCAGCACGGGGTCCTGGGCGATGACCGCCAGGAACGGGGACAGCATGTCGACGTCGTGCATCGAGCGGGCGAGCGCGGCCGCCAGGTCGAAGCGGAAGCCGTCCACGCCCATCTCCGTCACCCAGTAGCGCAGCGAGTCCGTGATCAGCCGCAGCACCTGGGGCTGGACCACGTGCAGGGTGTTGCCGCAGCCGGTGTAGTCGGCGTAGCGGCGGGCGTCGTCCTGGAGGCGGTAGTAGCCGCGGTTGTCTATGCCCTTCAGGGAGAGGGTGGGGCCCAGCTCGCCCGCCTCGGCGGTGTGGTTGTAGACCACGTCGAGGATGACCTCGATGCCGGCCGCGTGCAGCGCGCGGACCATCCGTTTGAACTCGCCGACCTGCTGGCCCGTCGTCCCGGAGGCGGCGTAGGCCGCGTGCGGGGCGAAGTAGCCGATGGAGTTGTAGCCCCAGTAGTTCCTCAGGCCGCGGCGCAGCAGGTGGTCCTCGTGCGCGAACTGGTGGACGGGGAGCAGTTCCACGGCCGTGACCCCCAGTTTCACCAAGTGCTCGAGCGCGGCCGGGTGCGCCAGCCCGGCGTAGGTGCCGCGCAGTTCCCCGGGGATGCCCGGGTGCAGCTTGGTGAAGCCCCGGACATGCAGCTCGTAGATGACGGAGTCGGCCCACGGGGTCTTCGGCCGGCGGTCGTCCTCCCAGTCGTCGTCATCGTCCACGACGACGCCCTTGGGGAGGTGCGGTGCCGAGTCCCGGTCGTCGCGCACGGTGTCGGCGACATGCTGCTCCGGCCAGTCCCGGACGTGCCCGTAGACCTCGGGCGGCAGGCCGAACTCGCCGTCCACCGCGCGCGCGTACGGGTCCAGCAGCAGCTTCGCCGGGTTCCAGCGGGCGCCCACCCAGGGGTCCCAGCGGCCGTCCACCCGGTAGCCGTAGCGCTGCCCGGGCATCACGCCGGGCACGAAGCCGTGCCAGATCTCGTGCGTCAGTTCGGTCAGCGGAACCTGCGTCTCCCGGCCGTGTGCGTCGAACAGGCACAGCCGGACCGCCTCCGCCCCGGCCGCCCACAGCGCGAAGTTGGTGCCCGCGACCCCGTCCGGGCCGACCCGGAACCGGGCCCCCAGCGGAGTCGGCGCACCCGGCCACACGGGCGGGGCGGGCGGTACGGAGCGACGGGAGCCGCTCACCGCGGCGGCAGGGTGGCCGCTCCCGGCGGCCGGCTCCTCGGCCCGTGCCCGCTGCTCCGCTGCGCTCGTCACCTGTCGGCCCCTCTTTCAGTGGCTCGCCCCCGGGGCGCAGTCGGCCGTGCCGAAGAGCCGAGGGTGCCCTTCGGCACGCTCGGCCGCCCGGTACGGCTGCGCCCCGACGGCTCCGGCACGGGCGCGGCGGCTCCCCTTCGTGTCGTCCTCCCCACAGTTCTGCCCAGCACTGGCGTCGCACTCACGTTTCCCCACAGCGGGCCCGGTCGTTGAGCCCCGCGTGAGGCACGTACAAGGACGCGCACGGCGCACGGGGGCCGCGCTGGCCGCCGTACTGACATGGGCGGGGCTGCTGGCCGGCTGTTCTGCGGGCGGCTCCGGCGGACTGGACCTCGACCGGGTCCTCGGCAAACCCCCGGCCCCCGAGGACGTCATCCGGGTCGCCCCTGACGACGGCAGCAAGGAGGTCAGGCCCGAGCAGCGGCTGCGGGTACGGGTGCCCGGCGGGCGGCTGGAGAAGGTGACCGTCGTCAAGGACCAGGATGCGCAGGACTCCCCGGTCGCCGGGCACATCAGCGCCGACGGGCTGACCTGGGAACCGGAGGACAAGCGGCTGGCGCTCGCGGCCAAGTACACCGTCGACGCGGTCGCGCTGGACGCCCGCGGCCACCGCTCGGCCCGGCACACCACCTTCACCACCTACGTCCCAGAGGAACGGTTCATCGGCTACGTCACCCCCGAGAACCGCGCCACCGTCGGCACCGGCATGATCGTCTCCCTCTCCTTCAGCCGGGAGATCACCCACCGGGCCGCCGTCGAACGCGCCGTACGGGTCACCGCGAACCCGCCCGTGGAGATCCGCCCGCACTGGTTCGGCGCCACCCGCCTCGACTTCCGCCCCGAGCGCTACTGGAAGCCCGGCACCGAGGTCACCGTGGACCTCGGCCTCAGGGACGTCGAAGGGGCGCCCGGCGCCTACGGCTTGCAGGACAAGACGTTCACCTTCACCGTCGGCCGCAGCCAGATGTCCCTGGTGGACGCGGCCCGGCACATGATGGACGTGCGACGCGACGGGCAGCTGCTCGCCAGTGTGCCGATCACCGCGGGCGCCCCGAAGCACCCCACCTACAACGGGAAGATGGTGGTGATGGACATGCTCGAGGTCACCCGCATGAACAGCCGCACGGTCGGCTTCGGCGGCGAGTACGACATCCCCGACGTCCCGCACGCCATGAAGCTCACCGACTCCGGCACCTTCCTGCACGGCAACTACTGGAATCCGGACGCCCCGGGGCGCGTCAACGTCAGCCACGGCTGCGTGGGCCTCCTGGACGTCAAGGGCGGCAGTTCGGACACCCCGGCGGGCTGGTTCTTCGACCGCAGCCTGGTCGGAGACGTGGTCGAGGTCGTCAACAGCAAGGACAAAACAGTCGCTCCCGACAACGGCCTCGGAGGGTGGAACATGGCCTGGAAGGTGTGGAAAGCGGGCAGTGCGGTCAAGTAACCAGATGGGGGGCGGGGTTCCGGATGACGGCCGTCGGTTGAATTTGCGACTGAACGGTGACATACACCTGACACCTCGCTCAAAACCCTGCGGTTAACATGCGCACACCAGAGTGGTGGGGAGCGGGCCTGACCTGGCCCGGCGAGGGGAGAACGACTTGAACGTGCGGCCTATATCGGGGGCGTCGGCGGGGGGCCGGGGGAGAGGCCGTAAGGGGCTGGCGCTCATAGCCGGCGCCCTGCTGGTGACCCTCACCGCGTGCGGCGGCGGTGACTCGGGGTCAGGGACAGGGTCCGGTTCCGGGGACGGCAAGAGCAAGGACTCCGGCACAAGCAAGCAGTCGACGGCCGCCGTCACCATCTCGCCCAAGTCCGGTGCCACGGGCGTGGACACCAGCGGCGCCCTGAAGGTGAACGTCGCCAAGGGCAAGCTGACCGAGGTCACCGTCAAGGACGCCAAGGGCGCGAAGGTCGACGGCACCCTCACCGGCGGCGGTGCCTCCTGGACCCCGTCGACCCACCTGGCCGCCGCCACCAAGTACACGGTGCACGCGGTCGCCAAGGACTCCGAGGGCCGTGAGGCCGCCGAGGACTCCAGCTTCACCACGCTCACGCCGAAGAACACCTTCGTCGGCTCCTTCACCCCCGAGGACGGCTCCACCGTCGGGGTGGGCATGCCGTTCTCCGTCCGCTTCACCCGGGGCATCACCGCCCCCCAGGACGTCGAGAAGGCCATCAAGATCAAGACCGAACCGCCCGTCGACGTCGAGGGCCACTGGTTCGGCAACGACCGCCTGGACTTCCGCCCCGAGAACTACTGGAAGTCCGGCACGAAGGTCACCGTCGACCTCGACCTCGACGGCGTCGAGGGCCGCGACGGCGTCTACGGCGAGCAGCACAAGAAGCTGACGTTCACCATCGGCCGCAACCAGGTCTCCGTCGTGGACGCCAAGAAGCACACGATGAAGATCACCCAGGACGGCAAGGTCATCAAGACCATCCCGGTCACCACCGGCAAGCCCGGCTACGACACGTGGAACGGCCAGATGGTCATGACCGAGAAGCTCGCCGTGACCCGGATGAACGGCGAGACCGTCGGCTACGGCGGCGAGTACGACATCAAGGACGTCCCGCACGCCATCCGCCTCACCGACTCCGGCACCTTCATCCACGGCAACTACTGGGGTGGCGACGCCTTCGGCAACTACAACGCCAGCCACGGCTGCGTCGGCCTGCGCGATGTGCGCGGCGGCTACGACAAGGACGTTCCGGCGGCCTGGTTCTTCAACCACTCGATCACCGGCGACGTGGTGGTCGTGAAGCACTCCCACGACCGCACGGTGGACCCGGCCAACGGGCTCAACGGGTGGAACATGTCCTGGGCCGACTGGAAGAAGTAAGCCCCGTCCGACGTAAGGGCCCGATGCCGTGACGGACGGCACCGGGCCCACTGTCGTTGGCGGCCGTGCTGTGCCTGCCCGGGGGACAACCCCCAGACCCCCGGCCGGGTGTGATCGACCGCACCGGGCCGGTAGCCGTTAATCGCCGTTAACCTGCTCTGCATGACCGTGAATCTCGAAGTCGCCGAGGGCGTCGGCACCCTGCGCCTGGACCGCCCTCCGATGAACGCGCTGGACGTCGCCACGCAGGACCGGCTGAAGGAGCTCGCCGAGGAGGCCACGCGCCGCGAGGACGTGCGCGCCGTGGTGATCTACGGCGGCGAGCGGGTGTTCGCGGCGGGCGCGGACATCAAGGAGATGCAGGCCATGGACCACACCGCGATGGTCCTGCGCGCCCGCGCCCTGCAGGACTCCTTCACCGCCGTGGCCCGCATCCCCAAGCCCGTCGTCGCGGCCGTCACCGGGTACGCCCTCGGCGGCGGCTGCGAGCTGGCCCTGTGCGCCGACTACCGCATCGCCGCCGACAACGCCAAGCTGGGCCAGCCCGAGATCCTGCTCGGGCTGATCCCCGGCGCCGGCGGCACCCAGCGCCTGTCCCGGCTGATCGGTCCTTCCAAGGCCAAGGACCTGATCTTCACGGGCCGTCAGGTGAAGGCGGACGAGGCCCTCGCCCTCGGCCTGGTGGACCGGGTCGTCCCGGCCGCCGAGGTCTACGAGCAGGCGCACGCCTGGGCCGCGAAGCTCGCCCAGGGACCGGCCCTCGCGCTGCGCGCGGCGAAGGAGTCGGTGGACACCGGCCTGGAGACCGACATCGACACCGGGCTCGCCGTCGAACGGAACTGGTTCGCCGGTCTGTTCGCCACCGAGGACCGCGAGCGGGGCATGCGCAGCTTCGTGGAGGAGGGGCCGGGCAAGGCGAAGTTCCTGTGAAGTTCACCGTCGAACTTCCCCGGTAGGGCTTGCAGTTGACGCGTTGTCTGATCCGGGTCCCTCGATGGGGCGGTTTATGGGAGCCTTAAGTCAACCTTAAGCCTGCCTCGTCGAGGGAGCCTGACGATTGCCCGGAAGTGAGCCCTCGCCGCAGGTCACTCAGGCTCTCCCGAGACCTGACATGCCGTCGGCATATGCCTGCGGGCCGGAGCGGGGCAGGGGTGTACGGGGGGCGTATTCCTCAGGAACGGCCACGGGGGCGGCTCTGGGCGGCCATCATGGGGGCATGGCGGGGCTGGAGGGCATCGAGCAGCCGCGGGGTCACAGCCGTGCGGCCGCGGCGCGTTGGTCGCCCGCGGTGGAGGACGAACGGGCGCTCAAGGCGCTCGAACTGTTCGGCAACCCGACCGAGGCCGAGGTCCCGCTGCCGTCCCGCCCGGAGTCCGCGGCCGCCGCGCGCCGGCTGGCCCAGGTCGTCGTCCTGCGCCACTGGGGGCTGAGCCCCAAGATGACCGAGGACGCGGTCTTACTCGTCTCCGAACTCGTCGGCAACGCCGTACGGCACACCGGAGCCCGGGTCTTCGGTCTCCGGATGCGCCGCCGCCGCGGCTGGATCCGGGTCGAGGTCCGTGATCCCTCCCGCGGGCTGCCCTGTCTGATGCCGGTTCAGGAGATGGACGTCAGCGGCCGCGGCCTGTTCCTGGTGGACAAACTCTCCGACCGTTGGGGCGTCGACCTGCTGCCGCGCGGCAAGACGACCTGGTTCGAGATGCGGGTCGCCGACCGGTAGGGCCTGTGGGGTCGGCGAGGTCACGGCGACCCGAAATCGATCCTCAATCGGGCTAATCGAAGGTTTTCTTGCCGATTCCCCCTTAAATGGTGCGGGTGACCACGACCAACCGACGCGGGGTGCTGCGCGCGGGCGCCGGGCTTGTCGCCGGGGGCGCGCTCGCCGCCGGGTGCGGCGCCGGCCAGGACGCCCCGCCCGACTCCGCGACCTCCGCCACCCCCGGGTCCGCCCCGCCCGCCCGCGCGTCCGGCCACCCCGCGGCCACGTCCCACCCGGCGCCCGCCCCCGGCGCCTACCCCGGGCAGCCCGCCCAGATCACCCACGGCCCGCGCACCCGCCCCCAGGTCGCCCTCACCTTCCACGGCCAGGGCGACCCCGACCTCGCCAAGTCCCTGCTCTCCGCGGCCGAACAGCACGGCGCCCGGCTCACCGTGCTCGCCGTCGGCACCTGGCTGGACGCACACCCGGACCTCGCCCGCCGCATCCTCGACGGCGGCCACGACCTCGGCAACCACACCCAGCGGCACGTCTCCATCAACGCCATGGCCGAGGCCGAGGCCCGCCGGGAGATCACCGACTGCGCGGACCGGCTGGAGCGGCTCACCGGATCGATCGGCACCTGGTTCCGCCCGTCCCGATCCCCGACCGCCTCCGCGCTGGTCACCCGGCTGGCCCGCGCCGCGGGCTACCCGCACGTGCTGTCGTACGACGTCGATTCGCTCGACTACACCCGTCCCGGTGCCGACGCCGTCACCCGCAAGGTTCTCGCCGAAGTCCGGGGCGGTTCGGTGGTGAGCCTGCACTTCGGGTACCCGGACACGGTCGCCGCCCTCCCCGCCGTACTCCACGAACTCGACCGGCGCGGACTGCGCGCGGTCACCACCACGGAGTTGCTGAGCTGATGCCACCCACACACGCCGCCCGCCTGCTGGCCGCCGCAGCCGCCCTCACCGCCCTGACGCTGCTGTCCGCGTGCAGCGGCGCAGGCCAACACCATGAGAACGAGGCCCTCGGGAGCAAGGCGCCGGCGCCGCCGCAGGTGAAGAGCCGCCAGGTGAACGTGTTGCCCGGGATGCCTCCCGTGCAGGACCCCGCCGACCTCTACGCCGCCGACCGCCCGAACCGGCTTTCCCCCGTCGTCAAGGACTTCCCGTCCCGGGTGTACGTCCCCAACACCAACTCCGACACCGTCACCGTCATCGACCCCAGGACGTACCGGATCATCGAGACCATCCCGGTCGGCCACCAGCCCCAGCACGTGGTGCCCTCCTGGGACATGAAGACCCTGTGGGTCAACAACGACCTCGGCAACAGCCTCACCCCCATCGACCCGAGGACCGGCGAGGCCGGCAAGCCGGTCCCGGTGCACGACCCGTACAACCTGTACTTCACGCCCGACGGCAAGTACGCCGTAGTGATGGCCTCCAAGGACCGCCAGCTCGTCTTCCGGGACGCGCACACCATGAAGGTCGTGAAGGCCGTCCCGGTCAGCTGCCACGGCGTCAACCACGCCGACTTCTCGCCCGACGGCCGGTACTTCATCGTCTCCTGCGAGTTCAGCGGCGAACTGCTCAAGGTCGACACGGCGAGGATGGAGGTCGTCGGACAGCAGAAGCTGCCGTTCCACGGCGCCATGCCGCAGGACGTCAAGATCTCGCCGGACGGCAAGCTGTTCTACATCGCCGACATGATGGCCAACGGCCTGTGGATCCTGAACGGCGACACCTTTGCCGAGCCGACGTTCCTCTACACCGGCAAGGGCGCCCACGGGCTCTACATCAGCCGCGACTCCCGGGAGATGTACATCTCCAACCGGGGCGAAGGCACCATCTCCCTCTTCGACTTCGCCCAGAACCGGCTCACCAAGAGGTGGCACCTGCCCGGCGGCGGCAGCCCCGACATGGGCGGGGTCTCGGCCGACGGCAAGGTGCTGTGGCTCTCCGGCCGCTACAACTCCGAGGTGTACGCCATCGACACCCGCACCGGCGCCGAACTGGCCCGCATCCAGGTCGGCAGCGGCCCGCACGGCCTCGCCGTCTACCCGCAGCCCGGCCGCTACTCACTGGGGCACACGGGCATCTTCCGCTGAGACGCGGCCGGTTGTCACCCGATCGGCCGGACACGCCGCCGATCGGGTGATGATCCACAAGCCTCCGACACAGAACCGGGATCATGCCCCGCATGATCCCAACTCGCCTGCGACGGCAGGCCGCTGCCGCCGTCCTGTCCCTCGCGGCCGTCTTCGCCACGACCGCCGCCACGGTTCCGGCACCCCCCCAAGGCCGCTGCCGCCGCCGCTTGCCCCCAGTTCGACGACCCGGTCAAGGCAGCCGTCGACCGCCGCGTCGACGTCGACCGCATCACGCCGCAGCCGGTCTGGCGCAAGACCTGCGGCACGCTCTACCGCAGCGACAGCCGCGGCCCGGCGACCGTCTTCGAGCAGGGCTTCCACCCGAAGGACGTCATCGACGGCCAGTACGACATCGAGCAGTACGTCCTGGTCAACCAGCCGTCCCCGTACGTCTCGACGACGTACGACCACGACCTGTACAAGACCTGGTACAAGTCGGGCTACAACTACTACATCGACGCTCCCGGCGGCGTCGACGTCAACAAGACCATCGGCGACACCCACAAATGGGCCGACCAGGTAAAGGTGGCGTTCCCCGGCGGCATCGCCCGGCAGTACATCATCGGCGTCTGCCCGGTCGACAAGAAGACCAAGGTCGAGATCATGAGCGACTGCGAGAGCAACCCGTACTACGAGCCGTGGCACTGAGCCCTACCGGGTGATGAACAGCGCCTCCGCGCCCACCGGCAGATAACCGGCCGCCCGGAACGCCCGCATGCTGCGGGCGTTCCCCGGCGCGACCTGGGCCCACAGCGGCTCCGCGACGAGATGCCGGGCGGCGGTCACCAGCCGCCGCCCCAGGCCCCGGTGCCGTACGTCCTCGTCCACCTCGACGGAGACCTCCAGCCGGCCGCCGACCCCACGCCCCGTCACCAGCACACCGCCCTCCGCCGTCCACGCGCGCACCTCGTCGCGCCGCCCGCGGGCATACACGACCCGGGAGTGGTCCGGGTCCTCGATCTCCTTCAGCGCGAGCGGCGGCTCACCCGGCAGCGGGGTGCCCACCAGCATCGCGTCGATGGTCTCGTTCCTGCGTCCCGTCCGCTCCAGGAACGCCGCCAGGAACCGCGGGTTCATGGGCGCGGCCGGCGCGTCGCAGTCCACCGCGCGCAGCGCCTCGCGCACCCAGTCCGGATCCTCGTCCGTGAACACGACGGCGTGCGCGGTGAAGGCGAGGACGCCCGCGTCCCGGTGGCAGGCCTGCGGCACGACCGCCGTCCGCCGGCGGGAAGACACCGCGAGCCGCCGCGTCGAGAATGTCCCGCAAGGCCTCCACGCCGCGCTCCTTGAGTCTCCACCGACTGGAAGGCCCAGACTCGCAGACGTGATCGACGACGGCACCGGACTCTTCACCATCGGCGAGCTGGCGCGGGCCACCGGCCTGACGGTTCGCACCATCCGCTACTGGTCCGACGAGGGCGTCCTGCCCCCGGTGGCCCGGTCCGCAGGCGGCTACCGGCTCTACGACGCCGCCTCGGTGGCCCGCCTGGAGCTGATCCGCACCCTGCGCGAGCTGGGGCTCGGCCTGCAGGACGTGCACCGGGTGCTGGCCGGCGAGCGGACCGTGGCCGAGGTCGCGGCCACCCATGTGGCGGCGCTGGACGCGCAGATCCGGTCGCTGAAGGTGACGAAGGCCGTCCTGTCGTCGGTGGCACGACGGGGTTCGAGCGCGCAGGAGACGACCCTCATGAACAAGCTTGCCCGGCTGTCCGCCGCCGAGCGGCAGCGGATCATGGAGGAGTTCGTGGGGGAGACGCTGCACGGGCTCGACAACGTCCCGCCGGAGATCCGTGAGCTGATGCGGCGCACCGCGGCGGACCTCGCGGAGGAGCCCACCCCCGAACAGGTCGACGCCTGGATCGAGCTGGCCGAGATGCTCCAGGACCCGGAGTTCCGCACGCAGATGCGCCGAGCGGCCGAGTTCAACGCGGACCACCGCACGCCCGAGGCGCGCGACGGGGGCGCTTCGTGGTTCGCCCGGCGGCTGGCGGACTTGGTCGGCGAGGCCCGGGAGCGGGGCATCGAACCCGGGGCGCCCGAGGCCGACGCGGTCCTGCGGGAGCTGCTCGGCGACGCCGACCGGACCGCCGTACTGGAACGCATGACGGCCGCCTTCAACGACCGGGTCGCCCGCTACCGCGAACTGCTCGCCATCGTGAACCGACAGCCCGCGCCCCCGCACGCCGAGGACTTCGCCTGGGTGGTCGCCGCACTCCGTGCGCGTGAGGGCCGTTAGTCTGACCAGCGACAGTACGCCGGCACGGCATGAGAAACACGAACAAAAGGGGTGGATCGGTGGCGGACATCGAGGAAGCACGCAAGCAGTTCCAGCGGATCGACGCGGACGGTGACGGTGTCATCACCGCCGCCGAGTTCAAGCACGCGCTGGCCCAGGAGGGCGACTGGAACGTCACCGAGACGGTCGCTGCGGCCATCATCAAGACCCGCGACCTCAACGGCGACAAGGTCCTGTCGTTCGACGAGTTCTGGGCCTACCTGAACAAGTGACTGCTTCCCTCCCCGTAGGGGGAGGCGATTCCTGGCTCAGTCCGCCTCCTGGAGCAGCGCTCCAGGAGGTGCAGGTACGTTCCGACCCGAAGGAGCCGGCCGCCTAGGCCGCCCCCCGTCGGTACCGCCCCGGCGCCACCCCGTACTCCCGCTTGAAGGCCTTGGCGAAGGCGAACTCCGAGGTGTATCCGGCGCGCCCGGCCACCTGGCGCACCGTGAGGTCGTCGTGGCGCAGCAGCCGTCCGGCGACCGTCATCCGCCACCAGGTCAGGTACGTCAGCGGCGGCTCGCCCACCAGCGCGCTGAACCGGCGGGCGAAGGCAGCCCGGGACAGGCCGCCGGCCGCGGCGAGTTCCGCCACCGTCCAGGCGCGCGCGGGATCGCCGTGGACCGCGCGCAGCGCCGCCGCGACCGCCGGATCGGCCAGCGCGGCCGCCCAGCCCCGCGCCCGGCCTGCCGCCCGCTCGCTCTCCCACCAGGCCCGCAGGATGAACAGCAGCAGGGTGTCCAGCAGCGAGGTGACGATCGAGTCCGTCCCCGGCCGCTGTTCCTCCAGCTCCATCCCGAGCAGTTCCACCGCCGCCCGCAGCGAACGGTGACTGCCGACCTGGGCGGGCAGGTGCACGATCTGCGGCAGTTCGGCCAGCAGCCGGTGGGCGCGGTCCCGGTCGAGCCGGTAGAAGCCGCACAGCGTGACCGCGTCCGGGCAGCCCGACCGCTGCTCGTCCTGGTCCGGGGGGCCGATCCAGGTGCCGTCGGGCAGCAGTCGTACCTCCCGCAGCGGCACGTCGGGCGCGCCGGCCAGCGCGTGTCCCTGCCCGTGCGCGAGGAAGACGACGTCCCCGGGCGCCAGTGCCACCGGCTCGCCGTCCTCGGGGATCAGCCAGGCCGAGCCGCGCAGCATCACATGGAACCCGGCCTCGTCGGCCGCGGCGAACCGCAGCCCCCAGGGCGCGTACTTGTCCCGGCGCGCGGAGTGCGGGCGTCCGACGCGCATCGCCGCGACGACATCGCTGAGTACGTCCATGTCGCCAGCCTAGGCGGGAACTCCCCCGTGGGGAGACGTACGGGCATGAATTCGAGACAGGGGAGCATGGATCGTCTTCCTGCCGGGGCCTAGCGTCGACGGCATGACAACTTCCGCACGCACAGTGCTCTTTCACGAACTCGGCGGCCCCGACGTGCTCACGGTCGAGGAGGTCGAGCTGCCGGATCCCGGGCCGGGCGAGGTGCTGGTGAAGGTCGAGGCGCTCGGCCTGAACCGGGCCGAGGCGATGCTCCGCTCCGGGGCCTACTTCTACCAGCCGACGCTGCCGGGTTCCCGCAACGGCTACGAGGCCGCGGGCGAGGTGGCGGCGGTCGGCACCGGCGTGACGGCGTTCGCGCCCGGCGACCCGGTCCTCACCGCGGCGAACTTCAACCTCAGCTCCCACGGCGTCTACGGCGACCTGGTGCTGCTGCCCGAGACCTCGCTCGTGCCGCGCCCCGCCGGCATCGACGCCGTCACCGCCGCTGCCGTCTGGCTCACCTACACGACGGCGTACGGCGCCCTGATCCAGCGGGCGGGGCTGGCGGCCGGGGACCGGGTGCTGATCACCGGGGCGTCCAGCGGGGCCGGCACCGCGGCGATCCAGGTGGCCCGGCGGGCCGGCGCGGTCCCGATCGCCGCCACGCGCACCGAGGCCAAGCGGCAGGCCCTGCTCGACCTGGGTGCCGAGCACGTCGTCGTCACCGACCGGGAGGACCTGACCAAGGAGACCCGGCGGCTGACCGACGGCCGGGGCGCCGACATCATCATGGACGCGATCGGCGGTCCCGTCTTCCGGGAGCTGGGCGAGGCGGCCGCCGAGGACGCCACCATGATCAGCTACGGCTGGCTGTCCGAACAGCCCATCGAGCTGCCCCGGAACTGGCCCGTCACCGTCCACGGCTACAGCAACTTCACCCTGACCGGCACCGCCGACGGCCGCCGCCGCGCCGCCGACTACATCGGCTCGGGTCTCACCGACGGCACCCTCCGCCCGGTCGTCGGCGAGGTCTTCGACGGACTCGACCGGATCCGGGACGCCCACCGGCTGATGGAGTCCAACCGGCACACGGGCAAGATCGTCGTACAAGTCTGAGGGGTTTCACTCTCTTGCCGCAGCCACCGGAATAGTCCCGCTCCCCCCGGGGTTGTCGCCGATGACGGAAGCATGCACATGCATCGATCCTGGAAGGGTCTGTCATGAAGATCGGCATCATCGGCGCGGGCAACATCGGCGGCAACCTCACCCGGCGGCTCACCGCCCTCGGCCATGACGTGTCCGTGGCCAACTCGCGCGGCCCCGAGACCCTCGAAGAACTGGCCGAGGAGACCGGTGCGACCCCGGTCCCGGCGGCCGAGGCCGCCAAGGGTGCCCAGGTCGTCGTGGTCACCGTCCCGCTCAAGCGGGTCCCCGACCTCCCCTCCGGGCTGCTGGACGGCGCGGCCGAGGGCGCTGCCGTGATCGACACCGGCAACTACTACCCGCAGCAGCGGGACGGCCGGATCGCCGCGATCGAGGACGAGGGTCTGACCGAGAGCCGCTGGACGGAACAGCACCTCGGCCACCCCGTGATCAAGGCCTTCAACGGCACCTACGCCCAGGACATCCTGGAGCGCCCCCGCCCGGCCGGTGACCCCGAGCGCATGGCCCTGCCGGTGGCCGGCGACGACACGGCCGCCAAGCAGGTCGTCCGCGACCTCATCGACGAGCTGGGCTTCGACACGGTCGACGCGGGCGGCATCGACGAGTCCTGGCGCCAGCAGCCGGGCACCCCGGTGTACGGCCTGCGGGCAGGCGCCGAGGCCGTGCGCAAGGCCCTGACGGAGGCGTCCCTGGAGCGGCCGGCGGACTTCCGCGGCTAGGTTCTGTCCCCGACTCCTCCCAGGTGTGGCCCACTCGTGAGGCGGCTCCGGGCGGAGTCGGGGTTCCGGCAGGTGATCGAGCGGGGTCAGGCATCCGCGGCCCACGCCCGCAGCGCTGCCTTGCTCTCGAAGGCGGCGAGGTCCTTGTCGTGGGGCTCGCTGCTGTACTGGTGGAAGCGCCACTTGGCCTGGATGCGGGGCTTGCCCGCGGTGACGTAGTCGGCGATCCAGAGGCCGTCGCCCGCGTAGGAGGTCGTATCGACATTCAGCCAGTAGTCCCGGTTCGTGTACAGGATCACCTGGTTGTTCGGCCGAAGCTCCTTGACCGTGCGGATGAACAGGTCCTTCTCCGCGTTGCTGGCGTGCGTGCCCTCGCTGGTCGTCTCCCAGTCGACGGCGAGCAGGTCGCCCGCCTTCTCCGGGGCGTGCTTGACGAAGTACTCGGCCTGGGCGGCGATGTGGCCCGGCCACAGAAAGTGGTAGAAGCCGACGACGAGGCCGGCGTCGCGGCCGGTCCTGGTCTGGGCGGCGAGTCTCGGGTTGACGTACGAACGCCCCTCCGTCGCCTTGATGAAGACGAAGGAGAGGCCGTCCGTGTCGTACGAGGACGACTGGTACGCGCTCACGTCGATGCCGTGAATCATGGGGGGACTCCCTTAAGTGTCAGTGGGGGGACAGGAGTTGACTCATGTATGCCCCACCTTGGCACGCAGGATCCGCCCCCGTACCCGGAATGTCAGCCCCGGGCCGTCACCGACCCCAGCACCGACGCGGGCTTGGCCGACCAGTCGGAGGTGATGATGCTCGCGTGGTCCTTGGCCAGCAGCGCGAGCCGGGCGGCGACTTCCGCGTCCGTGGGGTTGGTCGAGGAGATCGCCGGGGACACGCCGTCGGCGCCCGTCGTGATCAGGATGTAGTGGTTCGCGGAGTAGAACGAGGTGTCGTACCCGTTGTTCACGTACGTCGCCGCGTCCCCGTCGAAGAACACGAACCAGGGCCGGATCGAGGCGTCGTAACGGCTGGTGCGCGGGTCGCCGTTCTCCGCGCCGAGCACGGCCGGGAAGGCCTGGGCCTCGGCGGTCTTCCCCGCCGCGTACAGGTCGCGCAGGTGGTCGCCGTACTCCTGGTCCGTCCAGTAGTGGTCGAAGGGGTTGGACTTCTCGACCGTGCCCGGGATCAGCTCGAAGAGGAACTTGCCCTTGAGGGAGTCCCGGGAGGGCCAGGCGTTGGCCCTGGCCGCCGCGTCCAGGGAGGAGTACGTCCCGCCCAGCAGGTCGGCCGGCTTGTAGACGCTGTTGCCGAGCTTCTGCGAGACCAGGGTGTCGAACTCGTCCGGGCCGAGGCCCGCGTTGTTGTTGAAGCCGACCTTCATCTCGACCTTGAACACGATCGGCGGGTGGTCGGGGTGGAGCTGGTTCCAGGCCGCGATGTTGTCCAGGCAGCTGCCCAGATCCTGGTTGCGGCTCTTGCTGTACAGCTCGCTCGGGGTCTTCGCGGCCTCGCAGTTGTTGTCGTTGCCGAGCGGGTTGCTGTGGCTGACCCGCCACCGGTGGCTCAGGCTGTCCACGTACACGTCCAGCTCCAGCAGCGAGGCGCCGGAGTCCAGAGCCTGTGCGAAATACGTGTACTTGGCCTTGTCGTACGCGTTGTGCGTGCCGATCGCCGTCGTCTCGGAGAGCTTGGGCGAAGCCGCACGGGCGTTCGCCGGTATCGCAACCAGTAGGGCGGCGGCACCCGCGAGCGCCGCCAGTCGTCTCACTACGCGCATCCCTCAAAACCCCTTCGCTGTAGCCGAGTTGGGGGCAGCGTAGGAGTATGCGGTTACTGCGCGGTAGCCCTCCGGGGAACATCACCCTCCGGAGAGTCCGCCCTCAGGCGTGAACTCACCTCGCCGCAAGGCTTGGACGAAACGAGCCCACGACGGAGCCAGGAAGCGGATCACCGGCCCTTGGCGCTGCTCTTGTGCCACACACGCGCGCGTAGGGGGTCGAAGCTGCGCCTCTGCTGCCGGAGTTGGCCCAGGATCTGGTCCGCGGAGGGGTGACCTT
>NZ_KQ948059.1 GCF_001513965.1 Streptomyces cellostaticus
AGGTCCTCAAGCCGGAGCCGTCAAGGATCGTTCAAGAAGACGGCCCACACGCCACAACCAGACTTTTTGCCGTTCATCGAGGGAAGGGACGAGCATGCCGATCGGCGATTCTGTGACCGAGCAGAACAAAAAGACCATCCGGAGGGTGTTCGAAGAGTTCGTCAACCAGGGCGTCTTTTCGGTCGTGGACGAGATCTACCGCGAGGACATGGTCGATCACCAGCCACTGCCCGGCGCTCCCGAGGGCCGGCCGGGCGTCAAGTACACCATCGCGGGGCTGCGCGCGGGGTTCCCCGATCTGCACGTCACCATCGAGGACATGAGCGCCCACGGTGACTATGTCGTGATCCACAACACGTGGCGGGGCACCCATCTCGGCGAGATCCTCGGCATGGCCCCGACCGGCCGCTCGATCGAGTCGCGCGGTGTCGTCGTGTGGCGTCTGGCAGACGGGCTGATCGCCGAGCGCTGGGGCATCGACGTGGAGTCCAACATGCTGGCGCAACTCGGCATGCGGCGGCTCCATCGGGGTGGCCGCCCCGGCCGCGCCGCCGGTCTGGAGACGCTCGCGGGGCCTTCCGCCGTGCCGGTGGTGAACATTCTGTCCATCGCGCCCGGCAGAACTGATCGCTGGCGGGAACTCCAGGCCGAGCTGGCCGGTCCCAGGCTGGCCGAGTACGAGGCGTCCCGGCGGCGTGCGGGGATCGTCCGCGAGTCCTTCTGGCTCCGGCAGGCCGGCGCGGAGTTCGTGGTCCACTATGTGGAGGCACGGGATCCGGCCGCCGCCGGCCGGCGGCTGCGCGACTCCGCCGCCCCCTTCGACTGCTGGCTCCGTGCAGCGGCACACGAGGTCTACGGCGCAGATCCGTGGGCCATGCTGGCCGAGGGCCCTGCTGCGGCAGCCGGGCACGCCTGGACCCTGCCGGTCGAGTTGGCGCCGGTCGGGCAGCCGTGACCGCCGAGACCATCGCGGCCCGGCTACGGGTCACCGAGCTGCACAGATGAAAGCAGGCCTCGCGCGAGCGGGGCCTGCTTTCATGGACCCTCAGGCACCCGGTGCCTGCGTGTCACGTCCTGCTCCTACAAGTTCGCCCTTCGGCAGTACGCCCCGCGCCCGGTGCCGTAGGGCCGCTGCGACGTCACCGCGCTCGGCTTGCGCGCGGCGCCGGGGCGTGACGGGTGAGGACGGCGAAGTCCGCCTCGGTGCGTCGTCATGGACCGGGGTGGGCCGAATACCGAGTCTGCGGGCATCGACACACCGTGGGGGCGGCAGCATCCGCTGAAGTGCTACCGCTGTCCTGCGACGAACTGGGTGACCTCACCCGCCGTGACGTTGTCGCCGCCATGGCCGACGGCTTTCCGGGTGCCGGGTCCGGGCGGCGCGGGGGTGCCGGCGCTGGACGCGGCCGGCTTCGCGTGGCGACGCGGCGCCTCGGCGGGCGCGGCCCCCCGTGCTCCGGCGAGCCGGCGGGCCCAGCCGGAACGCCGCAATGACAGCCTGGGCCACCGGCACCGGCCAGGCGTTGACCGAGCGGGAGTCGTGCTGCCCCAGGAGTGGACGGCCGACCGGCCGGGTGGATGATCCGGCGAGCCCAGGCCACCCACCACCGTGTGATGGGTGTGCCGCGTCCCCGGCATTTCTGACGAGGAGCTCGTCCCGGGCCCTGGGTTCAGACGACCTCGAGCTGGGCCATCATCCCCTCGGCCGCGTGGTCGAGGAAGTGGCAGTGGTAGAGGTACCTGCCCCGGTAGTCGGCGAACGTGGCCTGGATTCTGACGGTCTCACCGGGGAAGACGGTGACCGTGTCCTTGAGGCCGGCCTCGCCGCCGTCCGGCGGGGCGCCGTTGCGGGACAGCACCCGGAACTGGACCAGATGGACGTGCATGTTGTGCGGGATGGGGATGGGCTGCGCCACGTCGTTGTTGGTGATCTCCCAGATCTCCGTGGATCCGAGGGGGATCGTCGTGTCGACCCGGTCCATGTCGAACGACTTTCCGTTGATGACGGGCATGCCCTCCGCGTCGGGGCCGAGAACGAACTGCCGGGTCCGGTCGGCGGGGCCGAGCGCGGGCAGGGGCCGCAGCACGTCGGGGACCGCGCTCCGGTCGGGGGCTGGGTCGCCGACGTCGAACGCCATGATGTCCGCGGTCTCCGGCGTGAAAGCATACTCGTTCTTTACTATGACCCGGGTGCCTCTTGGGTATTTCGAGAAATCGATCACGGCTTCGACGCGCTCGCCGGGAAGTAGTTGAAAAGCGGGGGTGACGTACGGCCTGGGGAGCAGCCCGCCGTCGGAGCCGATCTGGACGAAGGAATCGCCGGTCGACAGCGACAGCTTAAAGACTCCGAGGTTGGCGGCGTTGAGGAAACGGAAACGGTACTTCCGGGCCTCTACCCTCAGGTGCGGCTGGGGCTTTCCATTGACGATGATCGTGTCGCGACCGAAGAAGTCGCGCCATTCGAAGATCATTTTTCCGTCGGTGTCGAACCGGGCGTTGCGAATCATCACGGGGATGTCGTACTTGCCCTTGGGGAGCGGCAGCATCCGCTCGACGGGATCCTCGAGCAGGTAAAAGCCGGCCAGGCCGCGGTAGACGTGCTCGGCGTCGATGTGGTGGGCGTGGTCGTGATACCAGAGCGTCGCGCCCCGCTGCTCATTCGGATATAGATAAATGCGTTTCTCGCCGGGCTGCACGGCGTCCATGGGGTGGCCGTCCTGGTCGGCGGCGACATGACCGCCGTGCAGGTGTACGGCGGTCTCCTCGGTGAGCCCGTTGCGGTAGGTCACGGCCACTCTGCGCCGACGGGTCGCCTTGATCGTCGGCCCGATGAAGGAGCCCTGGTATCCGAGGACCGGGGTGCTCAGGCCGGGCAGGACGGCCGCGGTGCCGGGCTTGGCCACCAGCTCGTAATGGTCGGTGCCGTGGGTGCTGCGGGCCGGCCTGAGGACGGGCGGAACCGGCATCTCCGCCTGGAACGGCGGCACCGCCGCGGACACCTCGCGTGGGCCGGGCACGGCTGCTCCGGAACCGGTGGGCAGGAGTGCCGAGCCCCCGACAGCGCCGCTCAGCTGCAGGAACAATCTTCGCGTGGTCATGTGCCCACTCCCTTGGTCGTCGTGATGACCATGAGAGGGTCCACCGGCCTCCTGAAAACTTTTCTGTATATCTTCTTGAATCCCTGTCAGTAGCAAGAAGTCCGTAACGGGACCGAAATCCGATATGTGACATGCGTCTCATCCGGGGGTGACTGAATCCTTCCGGTTCAAATCCGGCCAATAATGGGCTCGATTCTGCAATCGATCGAATGATCGACGGGGGGATTAAGTGGAATTTCGCATTCTCGGACCGGTCGAACTGGAGGTCTCGGGGGAGATCTTCGGAATCGGTCCGCTGAAACAACGGAGTGTCCTCGTTCCGCTTCTCATCGATGTGCGTCGGCCGGTTATGCTCGACGCTCTCGTGGGCCGCGTCTGGGACGAGTCTCCACCCAGCGAGGTAAGGAATGTCCTTTACACCTATGTGACCAGGCTGCGCCGGATCCTGGAAGTGGTGGAGCAGCGCTCCGGAGAGAAGATCGAGCTGCGTCGCCAGAGCGGGGGCTATCTGCTCGACGTCGACCCGGAGCTGGTGGACCTGCACCGGTTCGAGAACCTGATGGAACGCTCGCGGCTCGTCTCCGATGACACGGAGCGAGCGCGCCTGCAGAAACAGGCGCTTTCGCTGTGGCGGGGCACACCGCTGGCCGATCTGCGCGGCGGGTGGTTCAGCCGGGTCCGCGAGTGGATCGAGCGGCGCAGGCTCGAGGCGCTCTCCGAGTGGGCCCGCACCGAGCTCCGGCTGGGCCGGCCGCTGACCGTGATCGAGGAGTTCGGCAAGGTCGTGACCGAGCAGCCGTTCGCCGAGTCGATCATCGAGCAGTTGCTGCTGGCGCTGTCCCACGCAGGCCGGCCGATGGAGGCGCTCGAACTCTACGCCTCGGCACGCCGGCGCATCGTGGACGCCATCGGTGCCGAGCCGGGGCCCTCGCTCCGGCGTACCCATGAGGCGATCCTTCGCGAGGAGATCGAGATCGCGAGGCCGGCCAGAACGCACCAACGCGTTCTGACCGGCCTGGACGAGGGCCTCAGCGTGTCACCGTGACCGACGAGGCGGAGGGGACGCTCTCCTCCGCCTCGCTCAACCCGAAGCGGTCGTGGACGCGCCGCAGGAACCGCGGCGCGTACCACGACGCGTCGCCGAGGAGCCTGAACGCGGCGGGCAGCAGCACACCGCGCATGACGGTGGCGTCGAGGACGATGGCCAGCCCCGTCCCGAGGCCGAAGAACTTGCCGAAGGTCAGCGGGCTGACCAGCCAGGCGAAGAAGCTGATGGCGATCAGCCCGGCCGCCGTGCTGACGATCCGGCCGGTCCTGCCGAGCCCCTCGGTGACCGCTTCCCGGGTCGTCGCCCCGCCCTTGCGCAGCTCGCTGATCCGGCTCATGACGAAGACCTCGTAGTCCATCGACAGACCGAAGGCGATGCAGAGCAGCAGGACCGGCATCGAGGTGTCGAGCGGCCGTGCGGTGATGTCGAGCGCCGAACTCAGGTGTCCGTCCTGGAAGATGAGCACCATCAGGCCGAGAACGGCCGAGAGTCCCAGCGCGTTGAGCACCAGCGCCCGCAGCGGTTGGACGACGCTGCCGGTGAAGAGGAACAGCAGGACGAACGTGGTGATCGCGATGAGCCCGATCGCCAGCGGCAGCCGGGAGCGCATGGCGTCCTTGGTGTCGATCAGTTCGGCCGTCGTGCCGCCGACGAGGAACCGGTCGGAAGCCTTCAGGCCCCGGATGTCCTTGACCAGATCCTGGGCCGCGCGGGACTCCGCGCCGACGCCCGGGGCCGGCTTGATGAGCAGTTGTTCTGCGCCGGCCGCCGCGTATGTGCCCGTACCGCCGGTCCCGGTCCGGGTGCCCGCGACGAACCGCCCGGCGCTGCTGTCGACCTGTTCGACGTGCGGCAGCTTCGAGAGCTCGGTCGCGTAGGACCTGACCTGATCGGGCGTCACCGGCTTCTCGCTCACCGCGTTGACCCTTTCGGTGCTGTCACCGCCGAACTTGGTGCGCAGCACATCGCTTGCCGTCCGGCTGTCGGACGAGGTCGGCAGCATCCGGTCGTCGGGCGTGGCGAAGGAGATGTGCAGGGCGGGCAGGGCCAGGAGCGCCAGCGCAGCGATCAGCGGCACGGTGAACACCAGGGGCCGCCGCATGACGGCTCCCGCGAGCCGGCCCCACGGCCGGGACTCCGCAATCTTCCTCGAACGCACCCAGGGGATCTTGCCCGCGTTGACGCGGTGGCCGAGGACCGCCAGCAGGGCGGGCATCACGATCACGGCTGCCACCGCCGAGATGATCGTGAGCCCGATGCCCGCATAGGCGAGCGAGCGCAGGAACACCGACTGGAAGACCAGCAGCGCGGTCATCGCCGCTGCCACTGCCGCGGCGCTGAACACGATGGTCCGCCCGGCGGTCTCCACCGTACGGATCACCGCGGCCCGCACATCGCTTCCACGGGCCAGCTCTTCCCGGAACCGGCTGACGCTCAGCAGCGCGTAGTCGATCGCCAGACCCAGCGCCATCGCCGTGGTGAGGTTGGTGGCGAAGATGCTGACGTCGGTGACCGACCCCAGGATCGACAACTCGGCGAACGTGCCCACGACCGCCAACAGCGCGATCACCAGGGGCAGTACGGCGGCGACCAGGCTTCCGAACACCACGAGCAGGAGCAGGAGCGTCAGCGGGACGGCGATCGCCTCGGCGATCGCGATCCCCTTCTTGACCTTCACACTGATGTCGTGGCTGACGCCGAGCGGTCCTGCGGGCTTCACCGTCACCGCGCCGCCGGCCTTGTCGATGTCGTGGTCGACGACCGCGGCGACGGTCTTGTCCTGGTCGGTCTCCGAGCCCGTGACGTGCGCGAGGACCAGGGCGTACCTACCGTCGGACGACTTGAGCGTGGGTGCCTTGGTCTCCCAGTACGTGGTCACGTTGTGCAACTCGTGACGCGCCTTGAGGGCGGAGGAGAGGTTCCCCGCGGCGGCGGCGACGTCGGGGGAGTCGACCGTGCCGGCCTTGGCCTGGACGACCAGGACCAGGTTGGGGTTGCCGCCGAACTTCTGGTCGACCAGCTTCCGGGCGGCGACCGACTCGGCCCCTGACGGCGTGAAGCCGCCGCCCTGGAGCTTGGTGAACGCGCCGCCCGAGAGCACCATCGCTGCGACGAAAACCACGCCGGACACCACCAGGACAAGCCTGGCCCGGCGGAAGAGGAACGCGCCTATGGCCGTGTACATCAGATCAGACGCCTTCCGTGACGCCCGGCCGGTTGCGCTCCAGCCAGGCCGACAGGGACAGCGGCCGGCCGTAACGGGCCCAGACCGCGCTGGAGTCGACGACCTGCGGCTGGGTGTCGAGCTCCACGCCCATCTGCATCTGCCGGGCCATGACCTGGTTGAACGGCTTCATCAGCGCGCTCATCGTCCGCAGCATGCCGACCGGCATCTTGTTCTCGCCCTTGATCCGCGCACCCAGGGAGGCCGCGATGAGCTCGTTCACCTCGGTGAGCGTCAGCTCCTCGGGCCCGCCGAGGTCGACGGACCAGCCCTGCCCCTGGCCCAGGGCCAGCGTCGCCGCCACCCGGGCGACGTCCGCGCCGGCCACCCATGACACCGGGTTGGTGCCCGAGCCGAGCACCATGGCCTTGCCTTTCTTGGTGATCGACTCCGCGAGCATCTCCGCCCAGGTGTCCATCAGGTGGGTGGGCCGCAGGATCGAGAACGGCAGTCCACTGGTGCGCAGCGTGCGCTCGGCCTCGAACTTGAGGCGGAAGAACTCGACCGGGCTGTCGGCGCGGGCGCTCGCGGTCGAGAAGTACACGAAGTGCTCGATGGCGGTGTCCCGCGCGACGCCGATGAGGTTCGGGACGCCCTTGCCCTCGATGCCCCGGGGACCGTTCGCTCCCTTGCCGCCGCCGCCCTGAGCGGTGCAGACGATCGCCTTGGCGCCGGCGACGGCCCGCACGAGCGAGTGCCGGTCGTGCAGGTCGCCCGCGACGACCTCGACGTTCCCGGCGAACCTCGCCGAGGAGGGGTTCCGGCTGACTACGCGCACTGCCTGTCCGTCGCTGCGCAGTTGATCCACGATCTGGCGGCCGACCTTGCCGGTACCGCCGAAGACGACGATCACGCTTGGCTCCTTAACGATGTCCAGAAGTCTATCATTGTTAGATATTAGATCGGCGGTAGGATGCCCGTGTCAACGGAAGGACGGAACGTGACGACCAAAGCCAAGCCCGAGCAGCCCGAGCAGAGCGCCAGCAGGAGGCGGCGTGAACGGGAACGCCAGCAGATGCGCACGCGGCTGCTGGAAGCGGCCAGGGACATCGCGGCCGAAGAGGGCTGGAACGCGGTCACGATCCGCCGCATCGCCAACAAGCTCGAATACACCGCGCCGATCCTCTACCAGTACTTCTCCAGCAAGGAGTCGCTGTTCGTCGAGCTGATGATGGTGGGCTTCACCGAGCTCGCCGACCAGCTGAAGGTGGCCGCACAGGCCCCGCCCGAGGAACGGCTGGCCGCGATGGCCGAGGCGTACTGGACCTTCGCCTTCGCCTCGCCCGAGCTCTACCAGGCGATGAACGGCATGGACGGGGTGCCGTTCGGCACCGCCGAGACCCCCCTGGAGGCCAAGGCCGCCTTCCGGACGTTCCGCATCGCCCTGCAGAGCATCGCCGAGGCCAGGGGCGCCGAGGTGGTCGACCCCATCGGGGCGGTCGACACCGTCTGGGCCTTCCTGCACGGGTGCGTGTCGCTGGCGATGGCCGGCCGGGTCGCGGGCGGGGGCGACCGTGCCAAGACGCTCATGCTGAACGGCCTGGAGCCGCTGTTCACAGCCCAGGTGCGCGGTTAGGCGCGCACCTGAGGAGCCTCCCAGCGGGCACCGGTGTACATGTCCTTCTCGACCTGCTTCCAGATGGGCCCGCCCCAGATCGCCCGGTAGAGCCCGGTGCGGGCACGCACGGCGAGGGGACTGCCCCAGGCACCGACCCGGCCGACCATCCGGGCCGCCTTCTGGAAGGAGTGGACGCGGGGCCGGCGCTCGGCCTCGTAGGCGCGCAGCGCGGCGACCGGATCGGCCGCCGTGGACAGCGACCGGGCGAGTACCAGCGCGTCTTCCAGGGCCTGGCAGGCTCCCTGGCCGACGTTGAAGTTCATGGGGTGCGCGGCGTCGCCGAGCAGGGTGACCCGGCCGTCGCCCCACACCTTGTCGGGTTTGCGGTCCACGACGTCGTTGCGCAGGATCACCTCGGCGGGCGTCCGCTCGATGATCTCCTCCACCGGGGCCATCCAGCCCCGGTGCCGCGCCAGCAGGACGTCCTTGACGTCACCGCCGTCCCGGCCGCCGGGCGCGGTGTTCGCCACGCTCATCCAGTGCAGCCGGCCCGGCGCGATGGCGTAGAAGACGAACCTCGTGCCGTTTCCGAACATGCAGCGGAAGAAGTCGTCCCCGACGAAGTCCGGCTCCACCTCGACGGCCGCCCGCCAGGCGGTGTAGCCGGCGAAGTCGGGCGCAGTGTCACCGAGGAGCTGGGCGCGGACGCGGGAGTTGACGCCGTCCGCGCCGATGAGGACGTCGCCGGTCACCTCGGAGCCGTCGGCCAGGAGGGCGGTCACCCCGTCCGCGTCCTGCCGGAAGCCGGTGATGTCGGCATCGGTGCGCACCGCGCCGGGGGCTGCCGCCTCCAGGGCATCCGCGAGGATGTCGATCAGATCGTCGCGGCCGATGGCCACCACGGGCTGCCCGTAGCGCTCCGTGAACCGCTCGACCGGCCAGACGGCCAGCCGGTCCCCGTTCCAGTTGCGGAACTCGCAGCGCACCTGTGACCTGCCGATCGCGTGCAGCGGATCGGCCAGGCCCAGGTCCTGCAGCGCGAGCACCGCGTTGGTCCACAGATGGACCCCGCACCCCGCGGCCCGCAGTCGCAGCGCCCGTTCCAGGACGACCACGTCCATGCCCGCCTTGCGGAGGGCGAGTGCCGTGGCCAGACCGCCGATTCCACCGCCTGCGACGAGCACCCTGAGCTGTCGTGCCATGTCTGCCTCCCTTCGGGTCTCCACCCTCGGGCGGGGCACTGGGCGCGAATCTTGACCTCTTCTTGCAAGGGGGATTCAAGGTTTCCGCCCATCCAGGGGCAGCACCATCGGCTCGGCACCGGAACCGCGCCGGTCCCGGGGAAACCTGGTGTCTAGAGAAACCGAGGAAACCGTGCTCAGCCGCCGCAACATTCTCCGCGCCGGGGCCGCGTCCCTGGGCCTGGCAGCCGTCCCGATGCTCTCCACCGCGCCGGCTCAGGCAGCGGTCCGCTGGGACACGCTCCGCTCCGGCCTCCAAGGTGACCTGATCCTGCCCGGCGACGCCAGGTACGACCAGGCCAAGCAGCTCGAACAGATCCAGTTCGACGCCGTGCACCCGAGCGGTGTCGCCTATTGCAAGAGCTCCGCCGACGTCTCGCTCTGCCTGCGCTTCGCCGCGGACAACGGCCTTCCGATGGCCGTCCGCAGCGGCGGCCACAGCGCCGCCGGCTACTCGACCTCCCGGGGCCTCGTCGTCGACGTGTCCCGGCTCAACACCATCGCCGTCGGCTCCGGCAAGGTCACCCTGGGCTCGGGTGCCCAGATGGTCGACGTCACCCATGCCCTCAGCCCGGGCGGCCTGGCCATCACCGGCGGGTACTGCCCGACCGTCACCGTCGGCGGCTTCCTCCAGGGCGGCGGCCTCGGCCCGCTGACCCGGCACATCGGCATGGCGTGCGACACCGTCACCTCGGCGAAGGTGGTGCTCGCCAACGGCCGCACCGTGACCGCCTCCGCCACCGATCACCCCGACCTGTACTGGGCACTGCGCGGCGGGGGCGGCGGCAACTTCGGCGTGGTGACGTCCTACACCCTCACCAGCACACCGGTCGGCACCGTGGCGGCGGCTCTCGTCAACTGGCCCTACGACCAGGCGGTCGAGGTCATGAACGGCTGGTCGCAGTGGCTGACCCAGGCGCCCACGACGATCGGCAGCCTCGCGGAAGTCACCCTGACCGACCCTTCCGGCACCCCTCAGGTCCTGGTGATCCTGATGGGGCTGGCCGGGATCGACCAGCTGAACCAGGAAGCGGCCCGGCTCGCGGACGCCGTCGGCGCTCCCCCCTCCGCACAGAACGCCTTCACCCTGCCGTACGAGTCGTTCGCGATGACCGCCTACGGCTGCTCGTCCTCCACGGTCGCCCAGTGCCACCGCGTGGGGACCGGGCCCGACGCACAGATCGCCCGGACCGCCTGGGCCGACTCGCGCAGCCGGTTCTTCACCCGGCCGATCCCGCACGACGGCTGGTCCAAGCTGCTCACCGTGTACGACACCGACCGCCGGAGCGGCCAGGAGCGCCAGCTCCGCGCGACCGCGCTCGGCGGGGCGGCCAACCAGCGGGGCCGCACCGACACCGCCTACGTGCACCGCGACAGCCTCTACCTGCTCACCTACCTCGCGTCGATCCCCGTCGGCCCCACCGACGACGAGAGCCTGACCATCGCCCGGAACTGGACCGACCGGGGCTTTGCGGCGATGGACCCGTACTCCAACCACGAGGCGTACCAGAACTACATCGACCCGGCCCTTTCCCACTACATGGCGGACTACTACGCCGAGAACGCGGCCCGGCTGGTCCAGGTCAAGAAGAAGTACGACCCGAACGGCCTGTTCAGGTTCCCCCAGGCCGTCTCGGCCTGACGACGGGCCCGGCCCCGGCCGCGCTCTGAACCGCCCGAGAACTGCTACGAAGACCAGCCCGCCTGGCCTGCCGAGATGAGCCTCTCCGTCACGGCCGGTCCAGGCGCCGTAGACCTGCGCAGGGCCGCGGACTCCGTCCCCAGCCTCATTGGACCCCGTGGGCGAGTCACTCCGCGGTCACCCCGCACGTTTCGCCCGCCGGCTCGGCCGGGCTGCCACCTACCTGCCGGACGTCACGACCTTTTCCGCGGTGTCCACCGACCCGGGTGCGGCGCAGTGGGCCGAACTCGCCCGGCTGCTCGGTCGAGGCGGGTTTGCCGACATGTTCAGCTGCCCGGCGACCCCGCCGTCCGACGGGGCCGTTCTGGTCACGCACCCGTGAACTCGGCACCTATCTCGGCATTCGGGAGCACGGCACGTTGGTGGCGATGGCGGGCGAACGGCTCCGTCCGCCGGGGTGGACCGAGATCAGCGCCGTCTGCACGGCCCCCGAGGCACGCGGGCGGGGCCACGCTGCTCGTCCGGTGAGTGCCCTCCTCGCGCGCATCGTCTCTCGGAACGAACGTCCCTTCCTGCACGTGGCCGAGGCGAACACCGGTGCCGTCGCACTCTACGAGCGGCTCGGCTTCGAGACCCGCAAGGGCGTGACCTTTCGCGGGTTCCGTACTCCGTGACGGCCTTGGCCTGGCACCTCCTGGGAGCACCTACCCTTGGAGCATGACCAGCAGCGACCGGAGCCCGGCAGTGGACGTTCAACATTCCAAGAGTTACGAGATCCGAACCTACGGGTGCCAGATGAACGTCCACGATTCCGAGCGATTGTCCGGGCTGCTCGAAGAGGCCGGGTACGTGCGTGCCCCCGAGGGATCCGACGGCGAGGCGGACGTCGTCGTCTTCAACACCTGCGCCGTGCGCGAAAACGCCGACAACCGGCTGTACGGCAACCTCGGCCGGCTCGCGCCCAAGAAGGCGAGCCGCCCCGGTATGCAGATCGCGGTCGGCGGCTGCCTCGCGCAGAAGGACCGGGACACCATCGTGAAGAAGGCGCCCTGGGTGGACGTCGTCTTCGGCACGCACAACATCGGCAAGCTGCCCGTCCTGCTGGAGCGCGCCCGCGTGCAGGAGGAGGCGCAGGTCGAGATCGCCGAGTCGCTGGAGGCGTTCCCGTCCACGCTGCCGACCCGGCGCGAGAGCGCGTACGCGGCCTGGGTGTCGATCTCCGTCGGCTGCAACAACACCTGCACCTTCTGCATCGTCCCGGCCCTGCGCGGCAAGGAGAAGGACCGTCGCACCGGCGACATCCTCGCCGAGATCGAGGCGCTGGTCGCCGAGGGCGTCTCCGAGATCACACTGCTCGGGCAGAACGTCAACGCCTACGGCTCCGACATCGGCGACCGCGAGGCCTTCAGCAAGCTGCTGCGCGCTTGCGGGAACATCGAGGGCCTGGAGCGGGTCCGCTTCACCTCCCCGCACCCGCGCGACTTCACCGACGACGTCATCGCCGCCATGGCCGAGACGCCGAACGTCATGCCGCAGCTGCACATGCCGCTGCAGTCCGGCTCCGACACGGTCCTGAAGGCGATGCGCCGCTCCTACCGGCAGGACCGTTACCTCGGGATCATCGAGAAGGTCCGCGCCGCCATCCCGCACGCCGCGATCACCACCGACATCATCGTCGGCTTCCCCGGGGAGACCGAGGAGGACTTCGAACAGACGCTGCACGCCGTCCGCGAGGCGCGCTTCGCGCAGGCCTTCACCTTCCAGTACTCCAAGCGGCCCGGCACCCCGGCCGCGACCATGGAGGACCAGATCCCCAAGGAGGTCGTCCAGGCGCGCTACGAGCGTCTCGTCGCCCTCCAGGAGGAGATCTCCTGGGAGGAGAACAAGAAGCAGGTCGGCCGCACCCTCGAGCTGATGGTCGCCGAGGGCGAGGGCCGCAAGGACGGCGCCACCCACCGCCTCTCCGGCCGCGCCCCCGACAACCGCCTGGTCCACTTCACCAAGCCGGACCAGGAGGTGCGCCCGGGCGACGTGGTCACCGTCGAGATCACCTACGCCGCACCGCACCACCTCCTTGCCGAGGGCGCCGTCCTCGACGTGCGCCGCACGCGCGCGGGCGACGCGTGGGACAAGCGCAACGCGGCCGAGGCGGCGAAGCCGGCCGGCGTGCTGCTCGGCCTGCCGAAGATCGGCGTTCCCGAGCCGCTGCCCGTCGCCACCGGTGGCTGCGGCTGCGACTGAGGGCCGAACCGGTCACGCTCGCCCCGACGGTGATCGACCGCACCGACGTGCTGGTGGAGGACTGCCGCCCGCCCGTCCTGCGGTTACGCTGCCGATCATGCTTGTAGCCGCCGCCGTCTGCCCCTGCCCGCCGCTGCTCGTGCCCGAGGTCGCGGCGGGGGCCGCGCCCGAACTGGACGCCGCGCGCGCGGCGTGCACCGACGCGCTCGGCGTGCTCGCCGCCGCCCGCCCCGACCTGCTGGTGGTCGTCGGGCCCGCCGGGCAGAGCGGCCGCGGATGGCACCCGCAGGGCACCCCGGGGTCCTTCCGCGGCTTCGGCGTGGACGTCGAGGTACGGCTGGGTCCCGCCACGGGCGCCGTCACCGAGCGTGAGCTGCCGCCCTCGCTGGCCGTCGCCGCCTGGCTGCTGGAGCGGACCGGCTGGGCGGATGCCCCGATCGAGGGACTCGGGGTCGGGGAACCGCTCCCGCCCGAGCGGTGCGGTGAAGTCGGCAGGGACCTCGGCACCCGGGCCGGGCGGGTCGCGCTGCTGGTGATGGGAGACGCCAGCGCGTGCCGCACACTCAAGGCACCGGGATACCTCGACGAACGGGCCGCCCCCTTCGACGCCGAGGTCGCGCGTGCGCTCGGGGCGGCGGACGTGGCGGCCGTCCGGGCGCTGGACGCCGAACTGGCCCACGAGCTGAAGGCCTCCGGCCGCGCGCCCTGGCAGATCCTCGCCGGGGCGGCCGAGGACGCACATCTGGCGGGTGCGCTGCTGTACGACGACGCGCCCTACGGCGTGGGGTACCTGGTCGCCACCTGGTCGTAGGGCGGGCCGGCGAACGTGGGGGACCGGGTCGGCGCCCGGCCGTGGCCGGCCGGGCGTGGACACGGCGGACGGCCGGGAGCCGTAGCGCTCCGCGGCCGTCCGCCGATCCGCATGCCGTTCAGGAAGCCGGCGGCGGACCCTCGGGCCGGGGCGGCGTCGCGGCGTCGCCGGCCTGCGGACCCTCCTTGTGCGCGAGGCGGTCCATCGCCCCCTTCGCCTTGTCCGTACCGGCGTGGATCTTGTCGCTGTACTTACCCTTGGTCCGCTCGTCCACGGCCTTGGCGGCCTTGTCGATGCCGTGCTGGACCTTGTCACCGTGCTGGCGCGCGAGGTCCGACACCTTGTCCTTGGCCGGGCTGAGCTTGGCCTTCATATTGTCCAAAAGACCCATGGTCCACCTTCCCTCACGGGGGCAGTCAGGTGCGGGCGCCCTCACCGGCCTCACGGTCCGCGGCCTCGTCCGCGGACTGCTGCTTGGGGATCTCGGCGCCTTCGGCCGCGTCGGCCTCGGTGGCCTCGGCCGCCGCCACGCCCTCGTGACCGCCCTCGGCCGACCCCTTCGCCTCCGCTGCCTGAGCTGCTTCCTCCGCCTCGGCTCCTCCCGGCTCGGTACCGGCCTGCGCCTCGGCGGCCGACGCCTCCGTTGCCGTCTTGGACCTGCCGAGGAGTCGTGCAAAAACGCCCATGTCCACTCCATACGTTACTCGTGCGGGCGAAATCCCGCGTCAAACGGTGCGTCCGTTTGCGCCACCCGGGTCTCCGCGTCCGGAACCGGCGGGCGGCACCTCGGTGCAACGAGCCGGGATACCTCCTGTCACGTAACTCGTTCGAGGCATGTCCCTGAGGTTTGCGAGACTGGTGCGGTGAGCAGTGCACCCTCCACCCCCCGCGTCATCGCCGTCGTCGGACCCACCGCGGCCGGAAAGTCCGATCTCGGCGTGTTCCTGGCCCAGCAACTCGGCGGGGAGGTCGTCAACGCCGACTCCATGCAGCTCTACCGAGGGATGGACATCGGCACCGCCAAGCTGACGCCCGAGGAACGCTGCGGCATCCCGCACCACCTGCTGGACATCTGGGACGTGACGGTCACCGCCTCCGTCGCCGAGTACCAGAAGCTGGCCCGCGCCCGGATCGACGCACTGCTCGCCGAGGGCCGCTGGCCGATCCTGGTCGGCGGCTCCGGCCTCTACGTCCGCGGGGCCGTCGACAACCTGGAGTTCCCCGGTACCGACCCCGAGGTCAGGGCCCGCCTGGAGGAGGAGCTGGCGCTGCGCGGCCCGGGTGCGCTGCACGCGCGCCTGGCCGCCGCCGACCCCGAGGCGGCCCGCGCGATCCTGCCCAGCAACGGCCGCCGTATCGTCCGCGCGCTGGAAGTGATCGAGATCACCGGCCAGCCCTTCACCGCCAACCTCCCCGGCCACGACTCCGTCTACGACACCGTCCAGATCGGTGTCGACGTCGCCCGCCCCGAACTCGACGAGCGCATCACGCGCCGGGTCGACCGGATGTGGGAGGCGGGGCTCGTGGACGAGGTGCGCGCCCTGGAGGCGCAGGGACTGCGCGAGGGGCGCACGGCGTCGCGCGCACTGGGGTACCAGCAGGTACTCGCGGCGCTCGCCGGGGAGTGCAGCGAAGCGGAGGCGAGGGCCGAGACCGTACGCGCCACCAAGCGCTTCGCGCGCCGCCAGGATTCATGGTTCAGGCGGGATCCCCGGGTGCACTGGCTGAGCGGTGCCGTGGCGGACCGTGGGGAACTTCCACGGCTGGCCCTGGCGTTGGTCGAACGACCGGTCACAGCCTGATCACGTCATGGCATCGGGATGCGCCGCCGGTCAACGCGGCCGGTGGCGCCGTGCCATCATCGAGCTGCGATCGACCAAGTGGAGTCCAAGTTGGGAGGGCGCGTGGCGATGGAGGCCGGCCCTCGCGACACCGCACCAAGTGCCGAACACGTCAGCACCGACAGCGGCGAACCGGAACACGGCGAGGACCGTCTGACCGAGGACCGTCTGACCGACGACGGCCCGGACGACACCTCGGGCGGTGTGACCGCCGACGGACCGGCGCCCGAGGAGATGTACGCGGGCGGTCCGGAGGTCGAGGTCGAGCTGCGCCCGCAGCGGCGGCTGCGCATCTGGCAGCTCGCGCCCATCGTGGCCCTGGCCGCGGGCGGCTCCCTGATGTTCGCCTTCCCGCTCGCCTTCGACTTCGGCGACAGCGGCGCGGTCATCGCCATGCTGGGCCTGCTGATCTGCTGCTGCGCCGCCGGCTGGGGCATGATGGCCGCCCGCCGCGTGGGCCACACCTGGCCGGGCCTGCCGGCACGCGGTTCGGGCCGCCGCCCGGACTGGCGGGTCGTGATCGGATACGTGCTGCTGGTGGCCGTGGTGGCGGTTCTCGCGGTCTGGCGCGTAGCAAGGCTGCGCTGAAGCGCCCCTACAGGGGCGCGGGGAACTGCGCGATCAACCCCCACCGACCCGCAGCTCGACAACGCGCTTCCCTTACGATCGAAGAATGAGCACGCGCACGCGGATCCCCTTCCTCAAGGGCCACGGCACCGAGAACGACTTCGTGATCGTCCCGGACCCCGAGAACACCCTCGACCTCACGCCGGAGGCCGTCGCCGCCCTGTGCGACCGCCGCGCCGGGATCGGCGGCGACGGGGTGCTGCACGTCGTGCGGTCCGCCGCGCACCCGGAGGCCCGGGAGATGGCCGCCGAGGCCGAGTGGTTCATGGACTACCGCAACGGCGACGGCTCCATCGCGGAGATGTGCGGCAACGGCACCCGCGTGTTCGCCCGCTACCTCCAGCACGCCGGACTCGTGGGCGAAGGCGACCTCGCGATCGCCACGCGCGCGGGTGTGAAGAACATCCACATCGCCAAGGACGGTGACATCACCGTCGGCATGGGCAGCGCACGCCTGCCCGAAGGGGACGTCACGGTGAGCGTCGGCGAGCGCAGTTGGCCCGCGCGCAACGTGAACATGGGCAACCCGCACGCCGTCGCCTTCGTCGACGACCTCGCGCACGCCGGCAACCTGTACGCCCCGCCGCCGGTCAGCCCGGCGACCGCCTACCCGGACGGTGTGAACGTCGAGTTCGTCGTGGACCGCGGCCCTGGGCACGTCGCCCTGCGCGTGCATGAGCGAGGCTCCGGCGAGACCCGCTCGTGCGGCACGGGCGCGTGCGCGGTCGCCGTGGCCGCCGCCCGGCGCGACGGCGCCGACCCGGCCGTCACCGGCACCGCGGCGACGTACACCGTGGATGTGCCCGGCGGGCGTCTGGTCATCACCGAGCTGCCCGACGGCGAGATCGAGATGACCGGACCCGCCGTGATCGTCGCCGAGGGCGAGATCGACGCCGAGTGGCTGGAAATCGCGCTCTGCTGACCT
The DNA here is from genome assembly GCF_001513965.1 of Streptomyces cellostaticus. GTDB lineage: Bacteria > Actinomycetota > Actinomycetes > Streptomycetales > Streptomycetaceae > Streptomyces > Streptomyces cellostaticus. The sequence continues at coordinate 17,257 of NZ_KQ948059.1, forward strand.
GGCGAAACATCGGCCGCGGCGGCTCGGAATGCCCGGATCGGCGGTTTCGGGCGGCCGGGACCGTTCGAAACCGCGGCCGAGTGCAGGGCAGTTGGCGCAAACTCTAAACCTCTTCCGCGTCGCTCGATGGGGTGATCCGTTTCACGGTCGGCGAGAGGCGGTCGGTCGCACGTGCTGGGCTCGGTAGCATCAAGCACCGGTACGGACGGGGGAACGTCGCCATCCCTGAGCCGCGCATGCCCTGGGCTCCGTCCGCCGGTCCACGAGCCGGAGGTGCCCATGAGTGCGGAGGCCACGAACCCTGCGACCCCTGGCCCGGCAGCGCCCACAGCGCCCGCAGCGGCACGCAGGAAGTCCCGGGCCCGGATCGACCTGCGCCGGCTCGGCCGGGCCGCGCTGCTCGGCCCCGCCGCCCGCGGCAAGCTGCCCGACGCGATCGGCCACGTCGTCGAGGCGCACCGCGCCCACCACCCCGACGCGGACCTCGAACCCCTGCGTCGCGCCTACGTCCTGGCCGAGTCCTCGCACCGCGGCCAGATGCGCAAGAGCGGCGAGCCGTACATCACCCACCCGCTGGCCGTGACCCTGATCCTCGCCGAACTCGGCGCGGAGACCACCACCTTGACGGCTTCCCTGCTCCACGACACTGTCGAGGACACCGATGTGACGCTGGATCAGGTGCGGGAACAGTTCGGCGAGGAAGTGCGTTATCTGGTCGACGGCGTCACCAAGCTGGAGAAGGTCGACTACGGGGCGGCCGCCGAGCCCGAGACCTTCCGCAAGATGCTCGTCGCCACGGGCAGCGACGTGCGGGTGATGTCGATCAAACTCGCCGACCGCCTGCACAACATGCGCACCCTCGGCGTAATGCGCCCCGAGAAACAGGCGCGGATCGCCAAGGTGACCCGCGACGTCCTCATCCCGCTCGCCGAACGGCTCGGTGTGCAGGCCCTGAAGACGGAGCTGGAGGACCTCGTCTTCGCCATCCTCCACCCCGAGGAGTACGAACACACCAGAGAACTGATCGCCGCGAACGCGGCCCGCCCCGACGACACCCTCGCCGAGATCGCCGACGAGGTCCGCGGGGTGCTGCGCGAGGCCGACATCCCGGCCGAAGTCCTCATCCGCCCCCGGCACTTCGTCTCCGTCCACCGCGTGGCCCGCAAGCGCGGACGACTGCGCGGCGCCGACTTCGGCCGTCTCCTGGTGCTGGTGAGCGAGGACGCGGACTGTTACGCGGTCCTCGGCGAACTGCACACCTGTATGACGCCGGTCGTCTCCGAGTTCAAGGACTTCATCGCCGTACCGAAGTTCAACCTCTACCAGTCGCTGCACACCGCCGTCGCCCGCGCGGGCGGCCAGGTCGCCGAAGTCCTCATCCGCACCCACCAGATGCACAAGGTCGCCGAGGCCGGAGTCGTCGCGCTCGGCAATCCCTACGCTCCTCCCGCGGAGGAGCAGTCCCAGGCGGCCGACGGCGAGCGCGCCGACCCCACCCGCCCCGGCTGGCTCTCCCGCCTGCTCGACTGGCAGCAGGCCGCGCCCGACCCCGACACCTTCTGGTCCACCCTGCGCGAGGACCTCGCCCAGGACCGCGAGATCACCGTCTTCCGGCCCGACGGCGGCACCCTGGGCCTGCCCGAGGGCGCCACCTGCGTAGACGCCGCCTACGCCCAGTACGGCGAGGACGCCCACGCCTGCATCGGCGCCCGGGTCAACGGCCGCCTGGCGACCCTCAGCACCGTCCTGAAGGACGGCGACACCGTCCAGCTCCTCATGGGCCAGGACCCGGCCTCCGAGCCCTCCCGCGAGTGGCTGGAGCACGCCCACACCCCGGCCGCCCGCATCGCCATCCAGCGGTGGCTGGCGACGCATCCGGGCGGCGGAGCGGAGGGCGGGACCGACGGGGCGCCCGGGACGCCCGAGGGCACGGGAGGCGACGCGGCCGCACGGTCCACCGGGCCCGCCCGGTCCACCGGGACCGACGGCGGCCCCGCCGCCCGCCCGCGGGGTGCCGACGTCCTCGTGGACCGGCCCGGGGCCGCCGTACGCCTCGCCGGGTGCTGTACGCCCGTGCCGCCCGACGAGATCACCGGCTTCGCCGTACGCGGGGGAGTGGTGACCGTGCACCGCGTGGGGTGTGCGGCGGTGGCGCACATGAAGAGCCGAGGGCGCGCCGAGGTCGGCGTGCGGTGGGGGGACACCACCGCGTGCCGGGTCACGCTGGTCGCTGAATCGTTCGGCCGCCCCCATCTGCTCGCCGATCTCACCGAGGCGATCGCCCTGGAGGGCGCCGAGATCGTCTCCGCGACCGTGGAGCCGCCCAGCCAGCAGCGGGTGCGTCACACCTACACCCTCGAGCTTGCCGATGCGGCCCATCTCCCGGCGCTCATGCGCGCCATGCGCGACGTGCCCGGGGTGTACGACGTGAGCCGGGCCCAGCACCAGGCGCCGGCTTCCTGAAGAAGGAGTCCCGGACCAACCCGTTCGAGTGGGCCGGGAGCGCGTCGCCGCCGCCGCGTGCGCGCGCGCTGGTAGCCGTGATGCATGCTGCTCAACCCCCGCCCGCGCCCCCACCACCGGCCCGTCCGGCGCCGGAAGGCCGCCCTGCTCGCCTCCGCCGTCTCCGTCTGCCTCCTCGCCGCCGCGGCCCCGCCCGAGCCCCTGGGCGTCGGCGACCGGCTCTTCCCGTACCTGGGCAACCCGGGATACGACGTGGCGTCGTACGACCTGTCCTTCACCTATCCCGGCACCAACGACAAGCCGCTGCAGGCCGTCACCACCATCGACGCCTGGACCACCGCCGACCTGGACCGCATCAACCTCGACTTCGCCCATGGCACCGTCGAGTCCGTCCAGGTCGACGGACACCCCGCCGCCTTCACCAGCGCGGGCGAGGACCTGGTCGTCACGCCGGACACGCCCCTGCACGAGGGCAACTGGACGCGGATCATCGTGAAGCACACCAGCAACCCCGTCGCCGCCAAGGACCAGGACGGCGGTTGGGTGCGCACCTTGGACGGCCTCGCCATGGCCAACCAGGCCGACGCCGCCCACCTGGTCTTCCCGTCCGACGACCACCCGTCCGACAAGGCGATGTTCACCTTCCACATCACCGCCCCGAACGGCTACACCGTCGTCGCCAACGGCGTGCCGGCCGGCGTGGACAAGGTCGGCGACTCCACCACCTGGACCTACCGCACCCGGCACCCCATGGCCACCGAACTCGCCCAGGTGTCCATCGGCCGCTCCGCCGTCGTGCGCCGCGAGGGACCGCACGGACTGCCGGTGCGGGACGTGGTGCCCAGTGCCGACCGCAAGGTGCTCGAACCCTGGCTCGCCAAGACGCCCGACCAGATCGCCTGGATGGAGGACAAGATCGGCCGGTTCCCGTTCGAGACGTACGGCGTGCTGATGGCCGAGGCCTCCACCGGATTCGAACTGGAGACGCAGACCCTCTCGCTCTTCGAGAAGCACGTGTTCACCGAGCCCGCCTACCCCCAGTGGTACATCGAGTCGATCATGGTGCACGAGCTGTCCCACCAGTGGTTCGGCGACAGCGTCAGCCCCCGCACCTGGTCCGACGTCTGGCTGAACGAGGGGCACGCCACCTGGTACGAGGCCCTCTACGCGGAGGAGAAGGCGCACAAGCCGCTGGAGGACCGGATGAAGGCCGCCTACGGCTCCTCCGACCGCTGGCGTGACTCCGGCGGCCCGCCCGCCCTGCCCAAGGTGCCCGCGCCCGGCCAGAAGATCAGCATCTTCCGCCCCAACATCTACGACGGCGCGGCACTGGTGCTGTACGCCCTGCGCCAGGAGATCGGCCGGCCGGCCTTCGAGCGCCTGGAGCGGATGTGGGTCCAGGAGCACCGGGACTCCACCGCCGGCACCGCCGACTTCGTCCGCCTCGCCTCGAGCGTGGCCGGCCGCGATCTGAACGGCTTCTTCAAGGCCTGGCTGTACGGCGAGAAGACCCCGCCGATGCCCGGCCACCCGGACTGGAGGGCCACGCAGGCGCCCAAGGACGCCAAGGGCCGGGCCCGGAAATAAGGCGGTGACGAGACGGCCCGTGCCGTGCGACCATCGTCAGGTCGGCGCGGCACGGGACACGGGAATCTCCCGGGGTGCTCGCGCGTTCTACCCTATGACCGCCACAGCGGCACTCCCATCGACGTAAGGATCCAATGACCTCCTCTTCTTCCCCTTCCCAGGACACCAAGCGCCTCGCGCACGACTATCCCGAAGGTCTTCGGGCCGATGCCCTGATGGAAGAGGACGTCGCCTGGAGCCACGAGATCGACGGCGAGCGGGACGGCGAGCAGTTCGACCGCTCCGAGCGCGCGGCCCTGCGCCGGGTGGCGGGCCTCTCCACCGAGCTGGAGGACGTCACCGAGGTCGAGTACCGCCAGCTCCGCCTGGAGCGCGTCGTCCTCGTCGGCGTCTGGACCACCGGGACCGTGCAGGACGCGGACAACTCCCTCGCGGAGCTGGCCGCCCTCGCGGAGACCGCGGGCGCGCTCGTGCTCGACGGCGTGATCCAGCGCCGCGACAAGCCCGACGCGGCCACCTACATCGGCTCCGGCAAGGCGCTGGAGCTGCGCGACATCGTCCTCGAAACGGGCGCCGACACGGTCATCTGCGACGGTGAGCTGAGCCCGGGCCAGCTGATCCAGCTGGAGGACGTCGTCAAGGTCAAGGTCATCGACCGTACGGCCCTGATCCTCGACATCTTCGCCCAGCACGCCAAGTCCCGCGAGGGCAAGGCGCAGGTCTCGCTCGCGCAGATGCAGTACATGCTGCCCAGGCTGCGCGGCTGGGGTCAGTCGCTGTCCCGGCAGATGGGCGGCGGCAAGGGCGGCGGCCTCGCCACCCGTGGCCCCGGTGAGACCAAGATCGAGACGGACCGGCGACGGATCCGCGAGAAGATGGCGAAGATGCGCCGGGAGATCGCGGACATGAAGACCGGCCGCGAGATCAAGCGCCAGGAGCGCCGGCGCCACAAGGTGCCGTCCGTGGCCATCGCGGGCTACACCAACGCCGGCAAGTCCTCCCTGCTCAACCGCCTCACAGGCGCTGGCGTCCTGGTCGAGAACGCCCTGTTCGCGACCCTGGACCCGACCGTCCGCCGCGCGGAGACCCCGAGCGGCCGCCTGTACACCCTGGCCGACACGGTCGGCTTCGTCCGGCACCTGCCGCACCACCTGGTCGAGGCGTTCCGCTCCACCATGGAGGAGGTCGGCGACTCCGACCTGATCCTGCACGTGGTGGACGGCTCGCATCCGGTGCCGGAGGAGCAGCTGGCCGCCGTGCGCGAGGTGATCCGGGACGTCGGCGCCACCGACGTGCCCGAGATCGTCGTGATCAACAAGGCGGACGCGGCGGACCCGCTGGTGCTCCAGCGGCTGCTGCGGGTCGAGAAGCGCTCCATCGCGGTGTCGGCCCGTACGGGCCAGGGCATCGAGGAACTGCTCGCGCTGATCGACAACGACCTGCCCCGCCCCTCGGTCGAGATCGAGGCGGTCGTGCCGTACACGCACGGCAAGCTCGTCGCCCGCGCCCACACCGAGGGCGAGGTGATCTCCGAGGAGCACACCGCGGAGGGCACCCTGCTCAAGGTCCGGGTGCACGAGGAACTGGCGGCCGACCTGGCGCCCTACGTGCCGGCGTCGCTCGCCTGAGCCGTCGCAGCGCTTTCCCGGCGAAGCCCGAAGGCCCGCTCCCTGTCGCAGGGAGCGGGCCTTCGGCGTGCGGCCGGTGTCACTGGCCGCCGTACGTCCTGCTCATGTTCTCGTACAGTCCCTTGGCCACCGGGCCCAGCTGCGGCCCGGCGAGCCAGGTGTTGTCCGAGGGGCCGATGGAGGTGTTCGACACCAGCTCGGTCTTGCCGTTCACCACGCGGAACCAGCCGCCGCCGGAGGAGCCGCCGGTCATCGTGCAGCCGATCCGGTACATCGTCGGCAGCGACGGGCTCAGCGACAGCCGGCCGGGCCGGTCGAGGCACTTGAACATCTTCAGACCGTTGTACGGCGGCGCCGCCGGGTAACCCCAGGCGCCCATGCTCGCGACCTCGGTCGCGGACGGCGCCGAGAAGTCGACGTCGAGGGCCGCCCCGACCGTCTCCTCCAGCGACTTCGCCCCGGACTCCGGCTTCACATGCAGCACCGCGTAGTCGTACGCCGCCCCGGCACCGCCCGTCTCCGAGCCGCCCTGGATCCACTGGTTCGAGGTCGAGGCCCAGTTGGCCCACCAGGTGCCGTACGGGGCGACCTGCGAGGTCGTCGCGTTCGCCAGATCCGACTCCGACTTGCCGAGGTCGTTGTACGACGGCACGAAGGCGATGTTGCGGTACCAGCCGCCGTTCTTGCCGGCGTGCACGCAGTGTCCGGCCGTCCACACCAGGTTGGACTTGCCCGGGTGGTTGACGTCCTTGATCACCGTGCCGGAGCAGACCATCGAACCCTCGGGCGAGTCGAAGAAGACCTTGCCCACGGGCGCCGCGTTGCGGTGGTACGGCGTCTTCTCGGCCTGCGCCTGCACGGGCTGCGGATCCGGGTCGCTGACCCCCTGGTCGGCGGCGGCGTCCTTGGTCGAGACCGTCTTGTTGGCCTCCTTGGCGGACTGCATCCGGTCCGGCTTCCACAGGCCCTGGATCACCGGGTTGACGAAGTCCTTGGCCTCACTGAGCCACTTGTCCTTGTCCCAGTCCTTCCAGCCGCCGTTCTGCCACTTGTCGACATCGATGCCGTGCTTCTTGAGCTTGTTCGCGATGTCGGCCGGAACGTGGACCTTGCCGCCGTCGCCGGCGGCCTGGGAAGCCCCGGCGCCGGCCTGGCCGTCCGCCTTGTCGTCGCCGTTGCAGGCCGTGGCGGTGAGTGCGAGAGCGGCGACGAGACCGGTCGCGGCGAGGAGGGTACGACGACGGCGCGTCGAGGACCCAGGTGTGGAACGCATGGTGCGATTACCCCCGTTGAAGCGTTTGGTGACACCCCACTATGCCTGTGGGATTGGGGACGGACGGCGGCGAGAGCGTGAAGGTTCTTGTGAGACACCTCGCCGCCGCCCGTGCCCGGGCTGTGCCGGCAGGTGTTACTGCCCGGCGAACTTCTTGCTCACCGACTGGTACACGCCCTTGGCCACCTCACCCAGCCGGGGACCGGCCAGCCAGCCCGAACTCACCGGGCCGATGGAGGTGTTGGACACCAGCGCCGGCTTGCCGTCCGCGCCCGTCTCCACCCAGCCGCCACCGGAGGAGCCGCCGGTCATCGTGCAGCCGATCCGGTACATCGTCGGGTCCGCCTTGGCGATCGACAGCCGGCCCGGCTTGTCCTGGCACTGGTACGCCAGCTGACCGTCGTACGGGGCCGCGGCCGGGTAGCCGGTCGCCGTGATGCTCTTCACCTTCGGCACGGCCGGGGCGTTGAAGTTCACCGGAAGCGCGCCGCCGACCGTCTCCTCCAGCGACTTGCCGGCGTTGCCCTGCTCCGGCGTCACATGGATGACCGAGAAGTCGTACGAGGCGCCCTTCCCGCCGGTCTCGCCGCCCTGGTCGATCCACTGCTGCGAGGTCTTCGCCGCATCGGCCCACCAGACGCCGTACGGGGCGACCTCGGACCGGCCGGCGTTCTGCAACTGGGCGGCCGACTTGCCCTGGTTGTTGTACGACGGCACGAAGGCGATGTTGCGGTACCAGCCGCCGTTCTTGCCCGCGTGCACGCAGTGGCCCGCCGTCCAGATGAGGTTGGACTTGCCCGGATGCGCCGGGTCCTGCACGACCGTGGCCGAGCAGACCATGGTGCCCTCGGGGGAGTCGAAGAACACCTTGCCCGACGTGGCCGCGTTGGTGTGGTACGGCGGGCGGACCGCCTGCGCCTTCACCGGCGCCGGCGTCGGGTCCGTCACCCCCTGGTCACCGGAGATGTCGTTGTCGTCGACACCCTTGTCCTTGTCCGGGTCGTTGGCGCCCCGCATCCGGTCCGGGTCCCACAGACCCTTGATGATCGGGTTGACGAAGTCGTTGGCCTCGCGCAGCCAGTCTTCCCGGTTCCAGTTCTTCCAGGCGCCGTTCTTCCACTTGTCGATGTCGAACCCGTGCTCTTTGAGCTTGTTCTTGATGTCGTCCGGGATCTTGATCTTTCCGTCGCCGGTGCCGGCCGTGGTCGCACTGGCGGTCGGCTTGCCGTCGGCCTTGTCGTCGCCGTTGCAGGCGGTGGCGGTCAGCCCGAGCACGGAGACGAGGGCGACCGTCGCCAGCACGGGGGAGGTCCGGCGCGCCGCGCCCCTCCCTCGGCGAACGGTGGACGACGGCCGTATGGATCGCATGGTGGTGACTCCCCCTGCTGTAAAGGAACTCGGCGCTTGGGCCCTGACAACGGGACCACACACTATGCGCTCGCTGTGGGGGAGTTCCGACGGTACGGCAACGGTTCGGCTACAAGCCGTCTGACCTGCCCGTCCTCCAGGGACTGTCCCTGCTGTCGGCGACCCGATACCATCGGCCGCGCGCGGCGGGGCCGCGCGAAAACGGGGTCAAGTTCGTGTAGCGGTGTCCAAGTTCTGTGGAAGTGTGGAAGTGGCTGTGGTTGCGGGTCGAGTGGTGCGTTTCGACAATGTGCGGGGTTACGGATTCATTGCCCCGGCGCATGGCGGAGAAGACGTTTTTCTCCATGCGAACGACTTGATGATTCCGGAGGAATATCTCCGTTCCGGTCTCCAGGTCGAATTCGAGATCGAAGAGGGCGACCGGGGTCTGAAGGCATCGTCGGTCCGGCTCGCCGAGGGCGTCGACCGGAAGTCCTTGAAAGCCGTATCGGCGGAGCGCGCCGGCACGGGAGACGACGGTGAGCCGTTGTGCGATGTGTTCTCCCCGGAGGAACTCAGCCGGGAGATCACGGAACTGCTGCTGGCCGCGGCGCCCTCGCTCACCGCTGAGCAGATCCTGCTGATCCGGCGCCGGGTCGTGGAATTCGGGCGCAACCACGGATGGGTTGAAGGCTGAGCCGTCCCACGCCCCCCCAATGACCGCCGCCCGAAGGCGTGTTCAACCTCATCTCACCCGCACTGTGCCGTGAATGCGGACAACGTTGCCGTGTCATCGGGCTGCGGTGATTGAAGTGTTCAACTGGCGCACGAGCAGCGGTGATGCGCGTTGTTACGATCCAGCGCAAGGTGTTGGGCAAGGTGCCCGGAGTTGGGGGTTTGGGGATGACTGTTGGTCGAGTGATCCGGTTCGACGGGATGCGTGGGTATGGCTTCATCGCGCCGGAGCATGGTGGGGAAGACGTCTTCTTGCATGTGAACGATCTGCTCATTCCCGAGGCGTCCGTGCGCTCGGGACTCGCGGTGGAGTTCGAGGTCGAGGATGGTGACCGGGGGCTGAAGGCCTCCGCGGTCCGGCTCGCGGAGACGCAGGATCCGTCGGTGCAGGCGGTGGTGCCCGGCCCGCGGATCCCCACGGCACCCGTGGGCACGGCGGGCGACTCGTCGTCCCCGGAGGGCCAGGAAACGATGTGTGACGTACTCGGCTCGGCCGAGTACACACGAGAGGTGACCGAGCTACTGCTGACCTCCGCCCCGGAGCTGACGGGGCAGCAGATCCTCGCCATGCGCAAGCACTTGGTCCTGTTCGGCAAGCGGCACGGCTGGGTCGAGGACTGACAGGACGAACGGACGGCTCACGCGTCCGCATGCAGACCAGGGCCGGGTGCGCCCCCCGTCGCACCCGGCCCCTCCCTTTTCGGTGCGAGTCAGTCAACCCATGGAGAGGGGAATTGCCATGACGGAGCTGCCCACAGCTGCCCCGCCGGGGCCGGCCGCCACCGGGGGCAGGCCGGACGGTCGTGAGGCCCTCGCCGAGGAGAACCCACGCGACCCGCTGATCCGGCTGGCACGGCTGCTGGACGAGGGAACCCTCACCGTCGTACACGACAGCGACGCGATCACCACGGTGGTGGCTTCCGGCCGGGTCCACGGTGTGGACGTCATCGCGTTCTGCACGGACGCACGGGTGATGGGCGGAGCCGTCGGCTTCGACGAGTGCCGCCGCATCGCGGACGCCATCGACCTCGCTCTCAGGGAGAACCGCCCGGTCATCGGCCTGTGGCACTCCGGCGGCGCCAAACTCGCCGACGGGATCGAGGCGATGGACGGGATCGGCCGGATCTTCGCGGCGACGGTCCGTGCCTCGGGCAGGATCCCCCAGATCTCCGTGGTCCTCGGCGCGGCCGCCGGCGGCGCCGCGTACGGGCCCGCGCTCACCGACGTGGTGGTCATGGCGCCCGCCGGCCGGATCTTCGTGACCGGCCCGGACGTGGTGCGCAGCGTGACCGGCGAGCAGATCGACATGGAGGGGCTCGGCGGCACGGAGGCCCACGGCCGCAAGTCCGGAGTGACGCACATCGTGGCCGACTCCGAGGAGGACGCCTACGCCCGCACCCGGCATGTGACCTCCCTGCTCGCCGTCCCCGGAAAAGCGGACCTGGAAGCGGTGGGCCCGGCCCGGGACCTGCGGGCGCTGCTGCCCGCCTCACCCCGGCGGGCCTACGACGTACGGCCGCTGGTGACCGGGCTGCTCGACACCGACCCCGGGTATCCGGGCGGTGCACCGGGCCAGCGGGGTTCCTTCGAGGAGTTCCATGCGAAGTGGGCGCCGAACGTCGTGACCGGCCTCGGCCGGCTGGCCGGCCAGACCGTGGGCGTCGTCGCCAACAACCCCTTGCGCAAGGGCGGTTGCCTGGACTCGCTGAGCGCGGAGAAGGCCGCGCGTTTCGTACGGCTGTGTGACTCCATGGGGGTCCCGCTGCTCAGCCTGATCGACGTGCCCGGCTATCTGCCCGGCGTCGCCCAGGAGTGGGGCGGAGTCGTCAGGCGCGGGGCGAAACTGCTGTACGCCTTCGCCGAAGCGGTCGTACCGCGCGTCTCGGTCGTCACCCGCAAGTCCTACGGCGGTGCCTACATCGCCATGAACTCACGCTCCCTCGGTGCCACCAAGGTGTTCGCCTGGCCCGACGCCGAAGTCGCCGTGATGGGCGCCGAGTCGGCCGTGGGCATCCTGCACCGCAAGGCCCTCGCCGCCGCACCCGAAACGGAGCGAGAAGGGCTGCGCGCACGGCTCATCGAAGAGCAGAAACGACTTGCCGGCGGTGTCGAGCGAGGACTCGCGCTCGGGGTGATCGATGAGGTCATCGACCCGTCGCAGACCCGGGCCGCGGTGGCGGAAGTCTTCGCCGCCGAGCCCTGCCGGCGTGGAACGCACGGGAACATCCCGCTGTGAGAGTCCCGACCAAGGCTGGAACCCGCAAGTCCGGAGAGCGAGGATGATCATGGACGACAACGGTGCACCCAACGTGTTCCTCACCGGCGCCCCTGCCACGGTGATCGCCGGCGAGGAGCAGCTGCGCTACATAGCGGATCTCGACGTGACCAAGGTCAAGATTCCGCGCGGCAACCGCTACGAGCACTTCGAGGCCAGTTCCGAGACCACTCTCGTCGACGACCGCGAACTGCGGGTCTTCGTGTGGACCCACAGCACGTACGTGGCCGAGTGACGCGTCACAGAGGCAATTCGCACCCCAGGAGCCGGTGGTGGAAGAGGTACGAGCCGAGATCGTCGCCGTCGTGAGCGAGGTGCTCACGGCCGCCGGAGACGCCATTGCCGAGGGCGAGCCGCTGGTCATCCTCGAATCGATGAAGATGGAGATCCCCGTTCTCGCCGAGAACGGCGGCCGGATCCTTCAGGTCCAGGTCGCCCCCGGCGACACCGTGCAGGAGGGCGACCTCCTCGCGGTGATCGGCCGACAGGCCGGATGACGGGGCACAGCCCCGCAGTCGCACGACCCCGATGCCGAAGCCGTGCACCGTCCGAGCCCTGGGCGGTGCACGGCTTCGGCCCCGTCAAGGACGGTTGTCCGTAATGTTGTTGGTGTACGAGATTTCGATGGTGCGCGTGCTCGCACTCATCACTTGACCAGAAGGGAACCCATGAGCACCGAGACGCTGGAGTTTCAGGCCGAAGCGCGCCAGCTCCTGCAGTTGATGGTCCATTCGATCTACTCGAACAAGGACATCTTCCTGCGCGAACTGATCTCCAATGCCTCTGACGCCCTGGACAAACGGCGCCTGGCCGGCCTCACGGACGACAGTCTGCGGGCCGACGACCTCCACATCGGCATCGAGACCGACAAGGACGCCCGCACACTGACCGTGCGGGACAACGGCATCGGCATGTCGCGCGACGACGTCGTGGGGCTCATCGGCACCATCGCCCGCTCCGGGACGGCCGAGACCCTGCGCCGGCTGCGGGAAAACGGGGAGAACAAGGAAACGGCCGAGCTGATCGGCCAGTTCGGCGTCGGCTTCTACTCGACCTTCATGGTCGCCGACCGGGTCACCCTGCTCACCCGCAAGGCCGGCGAGACGACGGGTACGCGCTGGGAGTCGGACGGCGATGGCACGTACACCATCGAGACCGTCGAGGATGCGCCGGAAGGCACCTCGGTGACCGTCCACCTGCGCCCCAAGGACGAGGAGGACGCACTCTACGACTACACCGAGGACTGGAAGGTCCGGGAGATCGTCAAGCGGTACTCGGACTTCATCTCGTTCCCCATCAGGATGGGCGACGACACCCTCAACTCGATGAAGGCGCTCTGGGCGCGGCCGCGCTCCGAGGTCAAGGACGAGGAGTACCGGGAGTTCTACCGGCACATCACGCACGACTGGACCGACCCGCTGGAGATCATCCAGATGCGGGCGGAGGGCACCTTCGAGTACGAGGCGCTGCTCTTCCTCCCGTCGCGTGCCCCGCACGACCTCTTCCAGCGCGACGGCAGCCACGGAATCCAGCTGTACGTCAAGCGTGTGTTCATCATGGACGACAGCCGCGAGCTGCTGCCGGACTACCTCCGCTTCGTCAAGGGAGTCGTGGACGCGGCCGACCTGTCGCTGAACATCTCCCGCGAGATCCTCCAGCAGGACCGGCACATCCAGCTGATCCGCCGCCGCCTCGCGAAGAAGGTCCTGTCGACCATCAAGGACCTCATGACGAACGACGCGGAGAAGTACCGCACGTTCTGGCGCGAGTTCGGCCCTGCCGTCAAGGAGGGCCTGCTCGGCGGTGCCGAGGACCACAAGGCGATCCTCGACATCGCGTCGTTCGCCTCCACCGCCTCCGACGAGCCGACCACCCTGGCCGACTACGTGGCCCGGATGAAGGACGGCCAGGACAAGATCTACTTCATGACCGGCGAAAGCCGCGCACAGGTCGAGAACTCCCCGCACATGGAGGCGTTCAAGGCCAAGGAGTACGAGGTCCTGCTGCTCACCGACCCGGTGGACGAGATCTGGGTCGAGGCGGTGCAGGCGTACGACGGCAAGGAGTTCCAGTCCATCGCGCGCGGCGCGGTCGACCTGCCCTCCGACGAGGAGGTGTCCGAGGAGAAGTCCGGGGCGTACGCACCGCTGCTGACCTGGCTGAGCGAGACGCTCGACGATGTGAAGGACGTACGGCTGACGACCCGTCTGACCAGCTCGCCGGCGTGCCTGGTCAGTGACGTCGACGGCATCACGCCGACCCTGGAGAAGATGTACAAGGCGATGGGCCAGCAGGTCCCGTCGGTCAAGCGCATCCTTGAGCTGAACCCGGAGCACCCGCTGGTCAGCGGGCTGAGGTCGGCGCACGAGGAGCGGGCCGGCGCCCCGGAGCTGACCGAGACGGCCGAGCTGCTGTACGGCACCGCGCTGCTCGCGGAAGGCGGCGACCTGGCCGACCCGGCGCGCTTCGCCAAGCTGCTCGCCGACCGCCTCGCCAGGACGGTGTGAGCGACGCAGGAAGACCGATGGCCCAGCACCTGCCGTTGCCGGCGGGGCTGGGCCATCGGCTGCTACGGCTGTGTCAGCCGACGGTGCGAGAGCGTTCGGCCTGGAAGTGCTCGTCCAGGACCTGGAGGACCTCTTTGCTCCGGTCGCTGATGAAGAAGTGCCCGCCGGTGAACACGCGGAGATCGAGCGATCCCGTCGTGTGCTGGGCCCAGGCCTTCGCCTCGTCCAGGGTCGTCTTGGGATCGCTGTCACCGGTCAGCACGGTGACCGGGCAGTCCACGGTGGCCCCGGGCTCACAGCGGTACGTCTCGACCGCCTTGTAGTCGGCCCGGAGCGCGGGCAGCGCGGCCCGCATCATCTCCTCGTCACCGAGCAGCGCCGATGCGGTGCCGCTCAGCCGGCGCACCTCGGCCAGGATCGTGTCGTCACTGCGATGCGTGTTCTCTTCCCGGTACGTCGAAGGCGCGCGGCGCCCGGAAGCGAACAGCCGCACCGGACCGCGCCCGTCGGCCTCCAGACGACGCGCCAGCTCGAAGCCGAGGACGGCCCCCATGCTGTGACCGAGGAAAGTGAGCGGGAGTTCCGGCTGACGCCGGAGCACCTCGTATATGCGGTCGGCGAGTATCGCCAGGTCTTCGACGGGCTGTTCCGTACGACGGTCCTGCCGTCCGGGGTACTGGATGGCGACGACATCGACATCGGGGCTCAGCGCCGCTGCCACCGGGAGGTAGAAAGGCGCCGACCCGCCTGCGTGCGGGAGGCATACCAGCCGAGCAGCCGGGTTTTTGGCAGGGTGAAAACGGCGGCACCACAGTTCATCTCCGGGCGAAGGCTGAGACATGCCACTCCAGAAAGTTGTCACACCGGATCATTGAGTTAAACCAGAACATAGCGAATTGCCGGAACGTCGGCAAGGAACGCCGGATCCCGCCCTGCCTGCGGTTACCTGCTCAACTGCCCAAATGGTGCAGTTGAACGGCTACTTGGGGTGCAGCCTTGATGATACTCATCTGACAACGAGGGCACGTGGCCGCCTGTTGCGTCGTCCCCATGGACCCGGTTACTGTTCCGAAATACGTGGCGACATTGAGAGGTGACGTACGTGGGGCACAAATTCTCCCTGGTTCTCAGTCGGCAGATCACCGACGAGGAGTCGGTAATCCTGCAAGACGCTGGTTTTGCCGACGCGACTTTCGCGACTGATTCACTGCCGACCAATGCAGACGTCGCCGTTACGAAGATTGATTTCGATGACGCGGCTGCGCCCTCCCTGGCCGAGGCGATCGAGTCGGCTCTTGAGACGGTGAAGAAGGTCCCGGACCTCACCGTCCCCGGCCTCACCGTCCCGGCCGTGCCGCAGTCCCCCGCCGACGACTCCCGTGTGGTGGTCGGCGAGGTGGTCGAGAAGCCGGCCGCCGAGGCGCCCGAGAAGAAGGCGCCCGCCAAGAAGGCGCCTGCGAAGAAGCGGAGCACCAAGAAGGCCGACGCCGCGAACGAGGCATAGCCCGCCGCCATGCGTTGATGGACCGCCAAGAGCGGCCGCCACGAACGCAGCGAAGCTCCGGTTGCCCGGGGTGACTTCCCCAAGTCGCCCTGAACGACCGGAGCTTCGCTGCGTTGTCGTACATCCGTCACGATCTGCCCGGTTCGGCAACCGTCGTTCAACTGATGTGACAGCACGGTTGAACGCGCATCGGCGCAGCTCACCCTTTCAACCGTCCGGTTGAACACAGGGCCTGGTTGAACGCTGCGATCCGACCACCCCGTTTCCCATAGCATCTGCAATGCAAGTTGCGCCCCTTGGCCATCACCGGCCGGCTTGCCCGCTTATCGCAAGCGACACCCCCCACCACCCCCCCCACCACCCCCCACCCAGTCGTTCCCGGGCCACGTCAGCCCCTCGACAACTTCCCCAGCTCAAAGAATCCGCGCGAATAAACAAACCTGTCAGCTTTTTTTTCCGTCATGCAGTCGGGAGAGGAACGAGGCAATGGACGTTTCATTGGTGGATCTGGCCTTGGGATCCTGGATCTCGGCGGCAATCGGCGTCGCGGCTCGCCTCGGCGTCGCGGATGTCCTCGAAGAGGGGCCGGCCACGAGCGCCGAACTGGCCAAGGCGGTCGGTGTGCAGCCCGACTCGATCACGCCCGTCATGAAGGCGCTGATCATGGTGGGAGTCTTCGCACAGGACGAGGAGGGCCGCTACACCAACTCGCCCCTCTCCGAGCAGCTGCGAACCCGGCACCCCCAGTCCATGCGGCATATGTGCATGCTGCTCACCGGCCTGTACGCCCAGGGCTGCGGCGCGCTTCTGGAAGCGGTGCAGACGGGCCAGGGGGCGCTCAACGCCCGGTTCGGCCTCGGGCTCTACGAATATCTGGAACAGGATCCCGAGACCGCTCGCATCTTCGACCGTGCCATGCAGGAGGCGGCCCGTCCCGTCGCGGCGATGGTGGCCGAGCACTACCCCTTCGAGACCGTGCGCACGGTGATCGATGTCGGCGGCGGCAACGGCGAACTACTCAAGGGAATCCTCACGGCTCACCCGCATCTCAAGGGCATCTGCGTGGACCGCCCGGACACCTGCCGGCGGGCCGAGGCCGCCCTGCACGAGTCGGGCAACGAGGACCTCATCGAGCGGCTCACCTTCCGGCCCGCGGACATCTTCGAGGAATGTCCCGGCGGCGGCGACCTCTACATCCTGAAGAACGTGCTGCACGACTGGAGTTCGGAGAGCGCCGTACGCATCCTGAGCAGCATCAGCGCGGCCATGCGGGCCGGCAGCGACGGTGATCGCACACCGATGCTCGTCGTCATGGACCCGGTGCAGGAACACGACCCGGGCGCCCCGCTCCGTCCCCTCATCAAAATGGTGATCGGCGAGACGAACACCCGCGAGCGCAGCGAGGCCGACATCCGCCGGGAAGCAGCCCAGGCAGGGCTCCAGGTCGTGTCGATCACCCCGCTGCCGCCGGACCTCAGCGCCGTCGCCTGCACCCTGGCCTAGGGCCGGGGCAGCCCGACACGCGTGGACGGGCGCACGGGGCGGCACCGGCAGCGGTCGCGGACTGCTTCCTGCGCCGCCCACGGCCCGGCCGGGCGGCGCCGGCCTGCTGACACGTGTCGGTGTCGAGCGCGAAATCGCCGCCGAGCGGCACACCGGGTCACGAAGACGGTGTGCGTCCGAATGCGCAGAAGCGGGCTGAGCGAAGAACTGGCTGAAAGTGCTCGTTCACGGAGTCTCCACAGTTTCTCCATCTCGGAAAACTCGGGCTTGTTCGGTCCTCATGGTCAGAGGGCATGGCCAGGATTCGATGCGAGAGCCTGCCGGTTTGCCGCTCTTGGGCGCGACACGCCCGCCGGGCGACATACGCGGTCTGGGCCGAACGGGTTAGAATCGCCGCGTCCACTTGGGCTCGCAGGTGATATCTCCAATGCTCCGGAGATATTTGTCCTGCGGTGTTCACGGAAGTGCGTGGCGCCGGACACCTCATTGTAATTCGTTAAAGAAGTCGTAAATCCGCAGGTGCAGCTTCCATGGCGGAGTGCGGACTGCTAGCCTGACAGACAGATTCTAACAATCTGATAATAGCCTGACCAGCTATTGACTTACGGGGGTTTGCGCGACGTTTCAAATGTGCCTTGCGGGTACCAGGCATACGAGATGAGTCGGATGAAGCAGCCGCTTGCTTCTTTGCTGCAAATAACTCGTCGTAGTTGTCATGGGGGTGCAGTATGGGCCTTGTAGGCCGGAGTGTAGTTTCGACTGGAGCGGATGAATGCCAGGATGTCGGGTCGGGCATCGTCTCGGTTCCCATCATGCAGGTGTTACCCGGTGACTCACCGCGCCTGAAGGGTGAGGACAAGGTCCACGTATTACGGCTGGCGGCGATAGAGAGCGCGCTGCCGCCGATATTGGTAGACCGAAGAACAATGCGGGTGATCGATGGGATCCACCGCTTGATGGCAGCCTCTCTCAAGGGGCAGAAAGTGATTGACGTCGAGTTCTTCGACGGCAGTCGCGAGGACGCATTTCTCAAGGCGGTTGAGGCGAACGTCGAGCACGGCCTCCCGCTGACGCAGGCCGATCGCACCGCGGCGGCGCTGCGCATCCTCAAGTCGCATCCCACCATGTCGGACCGGGCCATCGCCAAGTCGACCGGCCTCGGGGCCCGGGCGGTCGCGGAGCTGCGGCGTTCGTCCGACTCCGTGCCGCAGTCGAATTTCCGGGTGGGGCGGGACGGCAAGGTCCGTCCGCTGAACGGTGCGAAGGGGCGGCTGCGTGTTGCGGAGCTGATCAGGGAGAACCCGGAGGCTTCACTGCGTCAGGTGGCCCGGACGGCGGGAGTTTCGCCCGCGACGGCGCTCGATGTACGGCGGCGGTTGGAACGCGGTGAAGAACCGGTCCCCAGTCAGGGGGGCACCGTCAGTGCCGAGGCGGAAACCCCGAGGGATCCCATGCCGGTCCCGAACCCGTCCATCGTCGGGCCCCCGTCGACCGCCACGCTCGAAAAGCTCATGCGCGACCCGTCGTTGCGGCAGAGCGAGTTGGGCCGGCGGCTGCTGCGGATGTTCAAGGAGAACGTGCTGGGCGCCAAGGAGATGACGGATATCTGCGCCTCGGTGCCCTCGCACTGCATCGAGTTGATCATACAGCTCTCCCGGCACAACTCGCAGATCTGGGAAGATTTCGCCCAGGAGTTGAACAGGCGAGCACAGATCGTGAATCCCGAGTAGGGGGCAATCCTGCGCATATGGCCGCCGCCGGTGAGGCTGCGTTCACTGCCCCGCAGTGGCTGGATTTGTATCCGTCAACGGCGCTGTGTCACAGCGGTCTTGACGATTGCTTGACGCTTCGCCGATATCAGCAAGGACTTATGTCCGCCGTGATCGTCGTTTCGCGTTACGACAACATGCTTCATCAGCTAACGTGAGGAGCGGCACCGACGGCGAGCGGGTGGCTCCTGGCTTCCCTGCACGATAAGGGCGGCGCTCATGTGCCGTCCGGGCCCCGCCCGTTCCGTCTTGCGATATCCCCCCGCAAGTCATCAGGATGTGATCATGACAGACGAGCAGTCCTTAGCAGGCGACGCTTCCGGCCACCCGGAGCCCGCACCGGACATGAGGGTCTCGCACGCGGACCGGGACCAGGTCGTGGACATCCTTCGCGATGCCGCGGGCGACGGCCGGCTCACTTCCGACGAGCTCGACGAGCGTGTGGAGGCGGCGCTGACCGCGCGCACCTTCAAGGACCTGGCCGCCCTGACCCACGATCTGCCCGTTCCTCCTGCTGAGCCGAGCACTCAGTCCAAGGACCTGATCAAGATCGACCAGCGCCTCGGCACCGTCGAACGCACGGGCCCCTGGGTGGTCCCGAAGCGGATGGAGATCCGGATCACCGCCGGTGACGTGAAGCTCGACTTCACCGAAGCCGTGATCAACCACGACCAGCTGACGATCGATGTCGACCTCGGTATCGGCGCCGATCTCCTGCTGGTGACCAAGCCCGGCATGCTGGTGAACGCGGATGATCTGACCGTGCGCCTGGGCGACTTCAAGATCCGCCAGTTCCGCGACGAAGGCAATGCGCCGATCGTCCTGCGGGTGGAGGTGACCGGCCGGATCCGCGGCGGCGACATCGTGGTCAGGCCCCCGCGGCGGACACTCGGCCAGTGGATGCGCGGCGAAAGCGCCATCTGAAGCCTGCCGGCCGGCAGCGGCCCCTATCTGAAAACATGTGAGCGCGGCTCCGCCGTGATCAACCGGTCTCAGTGGCCGTGATCACGGCGGAGCCGCGTTCCTTCTTTACGCTCCTCCTGTTCCCCTTAATGCCGGGCTGCCGTATTCTCAGTTCCTGCCCGTCGATCAGGTGTTCAACTGCTACGTTGCGGCGCCCGCGGGAATGAAGCTACGGTTCTGCTATTGGTGATCATTGAGAACGTAGCTCATGGCAATGTGAGGCGACGGCTTATTACGGTTCTCGTGAAGTTGAACATCGTTGACGAGATTCCCCGTCGCCGGTCGCGGCGATCGAATCGGTCCCTGCCGCGGTAGGAAAGTAATAGATCTCGTGCCGGGCCCTGGGCGCTCCTCTTTGGTGCGCCCACGTGTCAGTCTGCGAAAATTCCTGCGGTAATCCACCTCGTGGCGTGTGTGTCAATGTGGCATATCCTCGGCAATCTGGGATGGCGGAAATAAATGGCCAACGAAGATAAGCTCCGCGATTACCTCAAGCTGGTGACGGCTAATCTTCGCCAGACCCGCCGCCGTCTGGCCGAGGTCGAGGAACGGAGCCAGGAGCCCATCGCGATCGTCGGGATGAGCTGCCGGTTCCCCGGTGGGGCGCAGAGCCCGGAGAAGCTGTGGGAGCTGCTGGCGACGGGGACGGACGCCGTCGGGGCGTTCCCGCAGGACCGCGGCTGGGACATCGAGACCCTCTACGACCCTGACCCGGACCACCCGGGCACCTCGTACGCCCGCCACGGCGGATTCCTGTACGACGCGGCCGAGTTCGACGCCGGGTTCTTCGGGATCAGTCCGCGTGAAGCGCTGATGATGGACCCGCAGCAGCGGCTGCTGCTGGAGGTGTCCTGGGAGGCGCTGGAAAAGGCGGGCATTGACGCGGCCACACTGCGCGGCACCCAGACCGGTGTATTCGCCGGCGGCTACACCTCTGGATACGGCACGAACCCCTCGGCGGAGGCCGGCGGTTCTGAAGGCCATCTGCTGACCGGTATCGCGACCAGTGTCCTGTCGGGGCGGCTGGCGTTCACGTTCGGCCTGGAGGGCCCGGCGGTGACGGTGGACACCGCGTGTTCGTCGTCACTGGTGGCACTGCACCTGGCCTGCCAGGCGCTGCGAGCCGGGGAGTGCTCGCTGGCCCTGGTCGGCGGGGTCACCGTGATCGCCACCCCGGCCGTGTTCGTGGGGTTCTCCCGGCAGCGCGGTATGTCGGTGGACGGGCGGTGCAAGTCTTTCAGCGCCGAGGCCGACGGGTCCGGGTGGGCCGAGGGCGCCGGCGTCCTGGTCGTGGAGCGCCTGTCCGACGCACGCCGCAACGGGCACCGGGTACTGGCCGTGGTGCGCGGCTCCGCGATGAACCAGGACGGCGCCTCCAACGGCTTGACCGCGCCCAACGGCCCCTCGCAGCAGCGAGTGATCCGCGCGGCCCTCGCCAACGCCCAGCTGTCTCCCGCCGACGTGGACGTGGTGGAGGCGCACGGCTCGGCGACCAGGCTCGGGGACCCGATCGAGGCCGAGGCGCTGATCGCCACCTACGGTCAGGACCGGCCGGACGAGCGGCCGTTGTGGCTGGGGTCGGTGAAGTCCAACATCGGACACGCCCAGGCCGCGGCCGGTGTCGCGGGCGTCATCAAGATGGTGCTGGCGCTGCAGAACCGGCAACTGCCCCGGACCCTGCATGTGGAAGAGCCGTCGCCGCACGTGGACTGGTCGGCCGGCGAGGTGCAACTGCTGACCGAGTCGAGGCCGTGGTCGGCCGATGGCCGGGTGCGGCGCGCCGGCGTGTCCGCGTTCGGGATGAGCGGCACCAACGTGCACATCATCCTGGAGGAGACCCCGGCCGAGACTGCCGTTCAGGCGCAGGCCCCCGCCGAGGACGGCGAGGTGATCGAGGCTGCCCTGGACGACCAGGCCGATGAGGTCGAGCAGGCTGCCGTGCCCGTGGTGGCGCAGACCGACGGAGTCGGCGCGTGGCTGGTGTCGGGGCGTACGGCCGAGGGGCTGGTGGCGCAGGCGGGCCGGTTGCAGGAGTGGGTGGCTGCCCGGCCTGAACTGAACGTGCCTGAGGTGAGTTGGTCGCTGGCGGCGACACGGTCGGTGTTCGAGCACCGTGGCGTAGTGGTGGGCTCCGACCGCGAGGAACTGCTGACCGGTCTGGAGAAGCTGGCTGCCGGTGGGTCTGC
>NZ_KQ948060.1 GCF_001513965.1 Streptomyces cellostaticus
GGTCAGCAGCAAGTGGTTCAGGAGCAGCGCTGCGACCGTACACGGATGCGGTCGCGGCTGGGCGTGTGCCCCCTGTATCGAGAGGCACCGTGCGCAACACTCCCTTCCTGCCGTGGCCGCTGTCGAAGCCCGGCGGCCGCCCGCCGCGTGACCCTCTGCGCAGGCGGGCGGCCTTGTGGTCTTTCTTCTCAGGGATCACGTGCCGGATGCCGTGCTTGCGGAGGAAAGTGCGGATCTTGCGGTTGCTGTATGCCTCTGGGCTCGTGTGACTGAGCGTCCCCTGATCGGGACACCGGCGGCGCTGGCGGACTCAGCTTCCGGCAGGGACCAGGCGGCCGAAGGAAGCCGCCGCTATCTGCTGGATGTAGCGCATCTCGGTGCCGTTGAGGTTGGTGGGGTTGAGGGAGTAGACGATCTTGCGGGAGAGGTCGCGGGTGGCGAAGACGCCGCTGGTGTAGCCGGGGCGGGAGCCGGTCTTGCCCCAGACCACCACGCCGCCTGCGGCCTTGACCCGCATGATGCCCATGGTCATGCAGGCCCGGCCCGCGTCGGACTCGGTGCGGCACTGGCTGCTGTGGAAGCTCGGCACGTCGGGGACGGTGAAGAGCTTCTCCTGCTGGGCCGGCGGGAGCAGGCGGCCGCGGAAGAGTGCGGTCATGAAGCGGTCGAGGTCGGCCGGGGTGGAGATCATGCCGCCCTCGGCCCAGGGCCAGGGGCTCTGCTCGGTGACGTCCACCGGGTGCGTGGTGCCGTCGGCCTCCTTGACCGTCAGGTAGGCGTGGGAGTGCGGGGCCGGCAGACGCGGGTCGTCGGCGGCGGGAACGTAGGTGTCGTGCAGGCCGAGGGGGCCGGTGATGCGGGTCCGTACCTCGTGGGCGAAGGTGTGGCCGGTGATCTTCTCGACCAGGAGGCCGGCGACGTAGTAGTTCTCCCCGTTGTACTGCTGCGCGGTGCCCGGCGCGAACTGCATCGGCCGGCCCGCCATCAGGTCGATGACCCGCTGCGGGGCGAAGCTCTTCAGGCGGTTGGCGGCGAACCATTCGGGGCTGCCGTCGCCGAAGTCCGGGGTGTCGGCGCCGCGCGGCAGGCCGCTGGTGTGGTTGAGCAGCTGGCCGACGGTGACGGGCGGGAGGTCGGCGGGAAGGACGCCCGGCAGGTACTGCTGGACGGGGGTGTCCAGGTCGATCCGGTGCTCGGCGGCGAGCTGGAGGACCAGGGTGGCGGTGAAGACCTTGGAGATGCTGCCGATCCGGATGTGCGCGTTGCGCGGAACCCCCTCACCGGTCTCCAGGTCGCCCACGCCCGAGGTGCCCGACCAGTGGCCCGCGCTGCCCGTGATCCGCAGCAGCGCGCCGGTGACGTCCGCGTTCGGCAGGCCGCCGATGGCCGCCCGCAGCGCGGCCGGGTCGAGGGCGGGCAGCGGTGCGGTGGCAGGGGCGACAGCGGCCTTGGGGTGCGGGGTGGCGGAGGCGGGGGCGGCCACACCCACACCCACGGCCAGGGTCGCCAGCAGGGCGCCGGAGGCGGCCACGGCGGTCCAACGATTTTGACGGGCGGTGCGGTTCACGACGGTCTCCCCCGTGAGCGTGAAAGTGGTGGTCGGACCGGCAGCGACCGGCCCCGCCCACGAGTCTCCTGCGCACCAGCGGCCCCGCTCATCAGGGAACGCCCCTGAGCCGACCCTGACCGGACCCCGACAGCCCCCTGGATCCACCCCTCAGGGGCGCCGAACAGCAACGCCGTCACGGCACTTCCACGGCATCAGCACACCCTGTCCTTACAACTCCCTTTGTCCAAGGGATGGTTGAGGCGCACGATAACCCTGGTGGGACTGCGAGGCTGACGGGGAATCGGTGCGGCCGAGGGGGGAAGCGGTGGCCTATTTGGTGGAGTTGCCGGTCAGTGCGGGCGGCGGGCAGCCGGAGCTGGTGAAGGTCCGGATCGAGCAGAGCGGCGACGGCCTGGTCAGGGTCGCCCGGCCGGGAGAGGTCGTCGCGCGGGCCACGCGCTCACTGGGCGAGATGCTGGGCACGGTACGGCCGGTCGCGCAGAACTTCGTCGACGGCTTCCGGGACATGGTCCACGCGCCGGACGAGATCGCCGTCGAGTTCGGTCTCTCCCTGTCGGCCGAGGCCGACGTGGTCATCTCCAGCACGTCGGCGCAGGCCAACTTCAAGGTCTCGCTCGTCTGGCACCGGCCGCCCGCCACACCGGAACCGAGCGAGCCCGCACAGTGACGCGGAACGAGCCTGCCGCCCCGTCCTCCTTACCCGCCGTCCCGACCGGCACGAACGCTCTCGAAACGGCCGTGATCCAGGTCCGGGACCGGCGGGGCAGGCCGGTCGGAGCCGGTTTCCTGGTCGGCGACGAGCTGGCTCTCACCTGCGCCCATGTCGTCAATGCCGCCCTCGGTACGCCCCCCGGCAGCGAGCCCGCCTCCGACGCCCTGATCGATGTGACGTTCCCCCTGCTGCACGCACCGGCCGAGGGCGCCCAGGCCGACGGCCCGGACGGCGTGCCTCAGCTCCGGGCCCGGGTCGAACGCTGGGTTCCCCCGCAGCCGTCCGGGGCCGGGGACGTGGCCGTACTGCGTCTGAGCAGCGCGGTCTTGGGCAGCCGGCCCCTTCTCCTGGCCGAGGAGCCGGATGTGTGGCAGCACCCCGCGCGGGTGTTCGGCTTCCCCGACGGCCGCCCCGGTGGGGTGTGGCACTCGGCGGTCCTGCGCGCCAGGCAGGCCAACGGCTGGGTGCAGGCCGATCTGGCGGGCGGCGGCTACCGGGTGTCCCGCGGCTTCAGCGGCAGTCCGGTGTGGGACGAGCAGCTGGGGGCCGTCGTCGGCATGATGGCGCTGGCCGAGGAGGGCGAACCTCCGGCGAGCTATCTGATCCCCACGGCCGGTCTGCTGGACGCCTGGCCCGGACTGCGCCGGCTGGCGCTGCCCCCGTCGCCGTTCCGCAGCCTGGAGCCGTTCGGGGAGTCCGACGCGGCGCTCTTCCACGGCAGGAGGGCGGAGTCCGAGGCGGTCGCCCGGATGGTCACCGCCGAACGCTGGACGGCGATCGTGGGCCCGTCCGGCTCCGGCAAGTCCTCCCTGGCCCAGGCCGGCGTCGTACCGAGGCTCAGGTCACAGGGCTGCTCGGTGGTCGTGCTGCGGCCGTCGTCGGGCAGCAGCCCGGCGGCCGGGCTCGCGGCCGAGCTGCGGGAACTGCTGGAACCGGGGCCGAGCGGTACGGATGCGATCGACCAGCTGCTGAAGCTCACCGAGGTGCTGCGCGGCGAGCGGGGCCTGGCCGATGTGGTGCTGGCGCAGGTGATGAAGAGCAGGGGGAACGAGCGGCTGCTGGTCGTGGTCGACCAGTTCGAGGAGCTGCTCGCGCGCGGACCGGACGACGTGGACGAACTGGCCCGCATCCTGTTCGGCGCGGATCTGCCGGACGCGGTCCGCGTCCTGACCACGCTGCGGGCCGACTTCCTCGGCGCGGCCCTCGCCCACCCGGGCCTCGGGCCCGCCTTCGACGGGCGGCGCGTGTACGCCCTCGGGCCGATGCTCGGCGCGCAGCTCCGCGAGGTCGTCACCCTGCCCGTGGACGCCGTACCCGGCGTGCAGTACGAGCCCCGTCTCGTGGAACGGATCCTCGACGACACCGGCGCCGGGCCCGGTGCGCTGCCGCTGCTCGGCTTCGCCCTCGACCGGCTCTGGAAGGAGCAGCAGCGCCAGACGCCCGGACGGCTCACCTACGAGGCGTACGACAAGATCGGCGGCGTCGCCGGTGCGTTGCACGATCACCTCGCGGGTGTCTGGGCCGCCCGTATCCCGGAGTCCGACGAGGACGCGGCCCGGCGGCTGTTCAGCCAGCTCGTCCGGGTGCCGGTGGAGTCGGCCACCGTCACCCGCCGGGTGGCCGTCCGGACGGAACTGGGCGAGGACGCGTGGCGGGTGGCCGGGCGGCTCGCGGCCGACCGCCTCCTGGTCGTCGGCCGGGACCCGGAGGGCACCGACACCGTCGAGCTGATCCATGAAGCCCTCATCACCGGCTGGGACAAGCTGGCCACCTGGGTCACGGAGGACCGTACGTTCCTGGTCTGGCGGGAGACTCTCCGCCAGGACAGGCGCCGCTGGGAGGAGGGGGAACGCTCGGACGACCTGCTGCCGACGACAGCGGCCCTGACCGCCGCCGAGCCGTGGCTGGACGAGCGTGCGAACGAGCTCACCGCGGCCGAGCGCGAGTACCTGGAACGTGGCCGCCTCCACCACCGCACGCGTGCCCGCAGACGCCGGGCCCTGCGGTCCGGCCTCGCCGTGCTGGTCGTCCTCGCGGTGCTGTTCGGCTCCCTGTTCGCATATGCCCGGGAGCAGAGCCGGGAGCGTGAGGCGCTCGCCAACTCCCGTGCCCTGACCCAGTTCTCGCAGGACCAGGCGGACTTCGACCCGGTGCTGTCGGTGAAGGTGGCGCTCGCGGCGTACCAGGCCTCGCCCACCCAGGAGGCACGCAGCCAGCTGCTGCGGCAGTACCTGGAGTACGCGTACTCCACCCGTGTCCTGTCCGGCCTGCTGGGGACGGTCGAGCAGTTCCAGACCAGCCGGGACGGCAACGTGGTCTTCGCCCGGAGCACCCTGGGCCGCGCGACGCTGTTCGTGCACGCCCTGCACGGCACGGTGCGCAGCGAGCAGTTCGGGGTCAAGCAAGTGGTCTATGCCATGGTGTCGGCCGACGGCTCGCGGGCCGCGTACGTCACGCACGGCGGGGAGGCCGGTTGGTTCGAGGTGCACCCCGACGCGCACTCGGTCATCGGTCCTGTGCACCACCTGCCCGGCGTGAAGAACCTGATGGAGTACACCTTCGAGACCCGGAGCGGGTTCGCGATGTCCGCGGACGGGCGCCTCGTCGTCGTCCGGACCGGCAAGGACCTGATGTGGTGGGACCTGGACCGCGGCACGGTCGGCGGGAAGGTGCGCATGCCGGCGGACATGGAAGGCACGCTGTGGTTCGGCTCCGACAACCGGACCCTGCTGGCGCAGACGTACCGGTACAGGCAAGGGCACGGCGGGAACAGCCTGGTCGCCCTCGACATGGCCACCGGGAAGAGCCGTACCGTCGTGAGCGACGCCGACGAACTCACCGTCTCCGGTGACCGGTCGGCGGTCGTCGTCTGCCGCAACAGTCTCGATTCGGCCGCGTCCTACAGGCTTTGGCGGATCTCCGGCCCGGCCCCGCAGGGGCGTGTCTACCACGCGCCGGACTACGGCTCCTGTCACACCGAGGGCGTGGACGGGACCGGGCGCCATGTCGTCATCGGCGACGACAGCAACATGATGCTGGTGGACCTGGTCCGGGGGAAGCTGACCGGCGAGGCCACCCAGCTCGACGGGGTCGACACGACCGCCCGGGACCTGGTGTCGTCCGGCGGGAAGCTGTACCTCGCCGGGCACAGCGACTCACTGATCAACTACCTCGATCTGTCCTCCGTGCCCGACTCCACGGTGGTGAATCAGCAGCGGCTCACCGAGGACGGCAGCAGAAGCATCAACGTGGCGGGCGGCGGCGCGCGTCTGCAGATCCGCCGCATGGAGTCGAGCGGCGACGGCAAGTCTCCGCTGATCGCCGACATCCCCCGGCCGCGGCCGTACTGGCTTCCCGAGGGCAACTACCACATCGTGCTCAACCGGAAACGGGACCTCCTGGCCGACTGGGACTCCGAGAAGACCGTGTCCGTCCGGGAGGTGGCCACGCTGCGGCGGACGGCGCACATCACCGTGCCCAAGCCGCCGTCCGCCTCGGACTTCCAGTGCTTCTTCGACCGGCACGGCCGTCTCGTGACCGTCTCCGGCACGGTGGCGCAGCAGTGGGACCCGCGCACCGGCCGACAGCTCGCCCGCTTCGACATCAAACCGATCGTCGACGGCAGTACCCGCGCGAGCAGACCGACGACCTGGCGGGTGGGCGACTACCCGGCGGACAACCAGGTGTCCGTGCTCGTCTACGGCGACCCCACGGTCCATGTCGTCGACCTCACCACGGGACGTACGACGGCGACGGTGAAGGTGTCCACCGACACCACCGGCGTGCAGTTCGACCCGAGCGGCCGCTACGTCGGCATCCTGCGCAGCGGAACCATCCTGGAGCTGTGGCGACGAGATCCGTGGCACCGGGAGCTGGGGCCGCTGCGCAGCATCGCCGAGGACGACAGGAAACCGTTCGTGACCTCTTTCCTCGACGGCAAGGGCCACTTCGTCCTCGCTGCCAACAGCTCCGTACGCGTCTACGAGATCGGCACACGCGCCCCTGTCGAGTCGTACGACTTCGGCCGCGTTCCCTCCAGCAGCGTGCTGGGGGCCGGCGGGTACGTCTTCCGCGATCTCACGCCGGACGGCAAGACCGTGATCTTCCAGAACTCGGACAACCGGGGCGGATCCCTGCGCCTCGACCCGGCCCGGTGGCAGCGTGGGCTGTGCGAGGCCATCGGCGACCAGGGGTTCACCGCCGACGAGCGAGCCGGTCTTCCCGTGCGGATACCGTCGCAGCCGGTGTGCCCGTGACCGGAGCGGTCGACCTCACGGCGACCGAGGCGCGGGTCCTGCGCACCCTGGCCGCCTACGGCAAGGACGAGACCGCCGCCCGCGAGCCGAACATGTCGCTGCGCAAGTACCGTGCCCACGCGGCCGACCTGATGAGCCGCCTCGGCGCCACCACCCGCTTCCAGGCGGCCCTGCGCGCGGTGGAGCGCGGCCGGCTGTGACGGCCGGCTCGACCGGCCCCGCTCCAGGGCCTCGCATAGGATCGCGGACGTCGGGGCACGGCTGACGGGGGAGGTCCGGTGTCCGGTTCGGCGCGGGGCGTCACGGTCGTCGTTCTGGCCGCCTTCGCCACCGTCTATCTCGCCGCCGGATCGGTGCTCGCACCGGCCGTGTTCGGGCTCCAGCTCTTCCATGTCCTGCCCGCGTTGCGGCGCCGGGTGCCCGGACGGCTGTGGCTGCTCGCCGCACAGGGAGCCGTCTGCTACGCGGCGGTGTACGTCACCGGCGCCTCCGTGGGCATCCTCGGGTTTCTCGGCGGTTCGCTGCTGCTGACCCCCGCGTGGCCCCTGGCTGTAGCGGTCGCCGCCGGTGCGGCCGTCACCGGGCCCGTGGACTCGGCGATCAGCATGGTGCTCATGAGCCTGGTGATCTACGGTCTCACCCGGCTCACCCAGCGGGCGGACGAACTCCACACCGCCCGGCTGGGCCTGACGGCGGCCGCCGTCGCCGAGGAGCGGCTCAGGATCGCCGGTGAGCTGAGCGACGGCCTCGGGCGCGGCCTCGCCGAGATCACCACCGGGGTGCGGGCCGCCCTGGCGAAGCCGGATCGCGCCGGGCCACTGCTCGCCGACGTCACCCGCTCGGCACGTGACTGCCTCGCCGACGCCCGCAGCTCCGCGGCGTCGTACCGCTCGACGTCGCTGGCACCCGAGGTGACGGCGGCACGGGCGCTGCTGACCACCGCCGGTGTGCCCGTCCAGGTGCGCACCGGGCACACCGAACCCCTGGGCCCCGCGGGCGCGCTGCTCGCAGACGTGCTGCGCGAGGCCGTGACCGATGTCGTCCGGCGCGGCACGGCCACCGGCTGTCTGATCGAGACGGCCGCCGAGCAGGGACGGATACGGCTGCGCGTCGTCAGCGACGGGGCGCGGACGGCGGAGGACGAGAGTCTCGGTGCGCTGCCGGAGCGGATCACCGGCGCGGGCGGCACGGTGACCACCGGGCTGACCCCCGAAGGGCGGCACGTCGTGGAGGCCGAACTGCCGGATGCGGCGCGTCCCCGGGAGCCGGACGGCGACCGGTACGCCCACCTGCTCTCCGTCGCCCTGCTCGTCACCGTGCTGGTCGGCTTCTCACTCAAGAGCCTGCTGCTCGTCCCCGGCGACCGTGTCCTGCCCGCCGCCGCCTGCCTGGCCCTGGTGGTGGCGCTGCAGGTCCGCTCGGTGCGCGGACGGCACACGGTGGCGCTCGCGGTGATGGCACTGTGCACGTATCTGCCGCTCCTCGCGTTCGGCCGCGCCTGGCTCGGGGTCGCCGGGTTCCTCGCCGGACCGTTGCCGCTCGCGTTCCGCCGCCGGGTGGCCTGGCCGCTGGCCGGCTGTGTGACGGCGAGCGTCGCGCTGATCGGGGCGTGGCTGCGGCTGCCGCTCGCGACGACGGTCAACTACACCCTCAGCACCGTGGTCACCGGGCTCGTCGTGTACGGACTGCTGCGGCTCGCCCAGATCGTGAACGAACTCAAGGAGGCGCAGCGGCAACTGGCCCGCGCGGCGGTCGTCGAGGAACGCCTGCGCGCGGCCCGCGACCTGCACGACCTGCTCGGCCACAGCCTGGCCGGCATGCTGCTGACCTGCGAGCTTGCGCGCAGGCTGCCGCCCGAGCGGGTGCCGGCCGAACTGGAGAACGTCCTGGCCATGGCCGAACGTGGCGAGGCCGACCTGCGGGCGGCCACCGGCGGCACGGGCAGGATGTCGTTGACCGCGGAGGCGGCCTCGGTCCGCGCGGTCCTGACCGCCGCGGGCATCGAGGCCGAGATGTCGCTCGCCCACGACACCCTGCCGGCCGCGGCCGAGACCGCACTGAGCGCGGTGCTGCGGGAGGCGGTCACCAATGTGCTGCGGCACAGCGCCGCCCGGTCCTGCGCGATCTCGACGGCGGTGGAGGACGGCGGGACGCTGCTGCGTGTGCGCAACGACGGGGCGCGCGGCACGCGCGGCCGCCGGGGATCGTCGGGGATCGGCAACCTGACGGCCCGGCTCGCGGCCCTGGACGGGAAACTGACGGTCATCGCGCCCGGGGACGGCTGGTTCGAGCTGGTCGCCTGGGTACCGTAGCGCTCCGCTGGAAGGCCGGTACGCCGCCTGCGGGTGCGTCGTGGCCGGTCGCGCAGTTCCCCGCGCCCCTTTGGGCGCTCAGATCCAGCCCGCGCCCTGGACGGGAAACTGACGGTCATCGCGCCCGGGGACGGCTGGTTCGAGCTGGTCGCCTGGGTACCGTAGCGCTCCGCTGGAAGGCCGGTACGCCGCCTGCGGGTGCGTCGTGGCTGGTCGCGCAGTTCCCCGCGCCCCTTTGGGCGCTCAGATCCAGCCCGCCTCCGTCGCGATGCGGACGGCGTCCGTGCGGTTGCGGGCGTTGAGCTTGGTGACGATGGCCGTGAGGTAGTTGCGGACCGTCCCCGCCGTGAGGTGGACCTGCTGGGCGATCTCGGTGGCCTCCGCGCCCGACGCCACCAGCCGGAGCACCTCGGCCTCGCGCGGGGTGAGCGGATTCTCGGCCAGGTCCCAGGCGGTGAGCGCGAGCGAGGGGTCGAGCACCCGCTCGCCCGCCGCCACCTTCCGTACGGCGCCGACCAGTTCCTCCGGCGGCGCGGTCTTCAGCACGAACCCGTCCACCCGCGCACCGAGCGCCCGCCGCAGGTGTCCGGGCTTGCCGTACGCGGTGAGCATCAGTACCCGGCAGCCCGGCAGTTTCTCGCGCAGTACGGCCGCCGCGTCCAGCCCGTCCATCGTTCCCGGCATGTCGATGTCGAGGACGGCCACGTCCGGTTCGTAGACCCGGGCCGCGTCCACGGCCGCGGCGGCGGAGTCGACGTCGGCGACGACCTCGATGTCCGCCTCGAGGCCGAGCAGCGCTGCCAGCGCCCCCCTGATGACGTGCTGATCCTCCGCCAGAAGCACCCGTATCACCCGGCCACATATACCAGTTGAGGAGTGCGGTGTCCGGATCATCCGGCTCATGACGAGGTCATGCTCCGGACATGACGCCGTCTCTGGGCCGCTTCGCGCCTGGTCAGCAGGCTTGAACGCATGGCAGACACAGTGCGGTTGGACGCAGTCAGCAAGGTCTACGGCAAAGGGCAGGGGGCCGTCGCCGCGCTCCGTGAGGTCTCGGTGAGCATTCCGCGAGGCAGCTTCACCGCGGTGATGGGCCCCTCCGGATCGGGCAAGAGCACCTTCCTGCAGTGTGCCGCCGGCCTCGACACGCCCACGTCGGGCACCGTCCGGCTGGGGGACACGGACCTGACGGGAATGAACGAGACGAAGCTGACCCGGCTGCGCCGGCAGCGGGTCGGGTTCGTCTTCCAGGCGTTCAACCTCATGCCCGCGCTGACGGCGCTGGAGAACATCACCCTGCCGCTGCGGCTGGCCGGCGCCCGCCCGGACAAGGCGTGGCTGGGCGAGATCGTGCGCAGGGTGGGTCTCGAAGGCCGTACGAACCGCCGTCCGGCCCAGCTCTCCGGCGGCCAGCAGCAGCGCGTCGCCCTCGCCCGCGCCCTGGCCACCCGGCCAGAGGTGATCTTCGGGGACGAACCGACCGGAGCGCTCGACACGATGACCGCCCGCGATGTCCTGGCCCTGCTGCGGGAGACGGTGGACGACATGGGCCAGACGGTGGTCATGGTGACGCACGACCCGGTGGCCGCCTCGTACGCGGACACCGTCCTGTTCCTGGCCGACGGCCGCATCGTGGACCAGATGGGCGGCCCGACCTCCGACAAGATCGCCGAACGGATGACCCGGCTGGGAGCGTGGAAGTGATGGCCGTGCTGACCCTCGCACTGAAGACGCTGCGCCACCGGAAAGCCGCCTTCGCCGGGGCGTTCGTCACCCTGCTGTGCGCCGCCGCGCTGATCACCGCCTGCGGGATGCTGCTGGAGACCGGGCTGCGCGGCCGGGTCGCACCCGAGCGCTACGCGGGCGCCCCGGTCGTGGTCGCCGGAGACCAGTACGTGCACCAGACCGTCCACAAGTCCAACGGCAAGACGAAGCACAAGGCCAAGCCGATCGCCGAACGCGCCTGGATTCCCTCGTCGTTGACGCAGACACTGCGCCGGAGTGCCGGCGTGCGCGAGGTGGTCGCCGAGGTGACCTTCCCCGTCGGCACCAGCGGCGGCCAGGCGCAGGGCCACGGCTGGGACTCGGCGGCCCTCACCCCCTTCACCCTGGCCTCCGGCCGCGCCCCGAAGACCGCCGCCGAGGTGGTCGTGGACGCCCGCTCGGGCGCCCGGGCAGGGACCCGGCTGCGCATACTGACCCCGGCGGGGGCCGCCACGTACCGGGTGTCGGGCGTCACCCGGCAGGCCCTGCCCACCCAGCACACCCTCTTCTTCGCCCCGGCCGAGGCCCGTCGGCTGGCGGGCCGCCCGGGGCAGGTCAGCGCCATCGGGGTCTTCCCGAAGACGGGTGAACGGCCCGGCCTGGCCGCCGCCCTGCGCGGGACCAGGGCACGGGAGTACACCGGGGAAGCCCGCGGCGCCGTCGAGTTCCTCGACGCGGAGCAGGCCCGGGTCAAACTCGTCAGCCTGGGCGGAGCACTCGGCGGTACGTCCCTCCTGGTCGCGATCCTCGTCGTGGCCGGCACCTTCGCGCTCTCCATCCAGCAGCGGCAGCGCGAGATCGCCCTGCTGCGCGCGGTCGCGGCCACCCCGAAGCAGTTGCGCCGGCTGCTCGGCGGCGAGGCGCTCGTGACCGCCGTCGCCGCGGGAGCGGCCGGCTCCGCCGCCGGCATCGCACTGGGCTTCTGGCTGCGCTCCCGGTTCGTGGCGCTCGGCGCCGTACCGGAGCATCTGCGGCTGGTGGTCAGCCCCTTCCCCGCCTTCGCCGCGCTGCTCGCCACGGTGCTGGCAGCCTGGACGGCGGCCCGTCTCTCGGCCCGCCGGGCGGCCCGGGTGCGCCCGGTGGAGGCGCTCGGCGAGGCCGCGCTGCCGACCGCCCGGCTGCCCTGGCCCCGGCTGGTGGCCGGCCTGCTCGCCACCGCGGCGGCCGTCGTCCTCACCCTCGTCCTGTCGACGCTGTCCACCGAGGCGGCCAGCAGCCCGGTGACCATGCTCACCGCCCTGATGTGGACCGTGGCGGTGTCCCTCCTCGGCCCCCTGCCGGCCCGTGCGGCGGCCGCCCTGCTCACCCTGCCGCTGCGCGTCTCCCGGACCGCCGGCCACCTCGCCGCGGCCAACCTGCGCACCGGATCCCGGCGCCTGGCGTCCGTCGTCACCCCGCTGTGCCTGCTCGTGGCGATGGCGTGCACCATCCTCTTCGTCCAGACCACGATGGGCCACGCCGCCCAGCGGGAGGTCGCCGCGGGCAGCCGCGCCGACTACGTCCTCGGCCCCCAGGTCCCCGGTTCGGCCGCCCGATCCCTGCGCGGGCGGCCGGGCGTCGAGGCCGTCACCGAGGTCCTGCACACCTCGGTACGGGTCGGCCTGACCAAGTACGGTGCACAGGCGGTGACGACCGAGGGCCTCATGCGGACGACCGACCTGGGCGTGGTCGCCGGTTCCCTGCGCGACCTCGGCAAGGACTCCATGGCGGTCAGCGAGAACGCCGCCGACCGCCTCGGTGTCTCCGTGGGCGACACGGTCCGCCTCACCCTGGGCGACGGCACCCCCGCCACCCTCAAGGTCGCCGCGCTCTACACCCGCGGCCTGGGCTACGGCGACCTCACCCTCTCCCACGCCCTGGTCGCCCCGCACGTGGACAACCCCATGGGCCCCCTCTACGTCGCGGCCCCCGGCCTGACCCGCGCCGAACTGTCCGCCCTGGTCGCGGCGGTCCCCTCCGTCACGGTCATGGACCATGCCCGGGCCGTCGCCGCGAGCGCACCCGACGCCGAGGTGAACTACGTGGCCATGGGCCTGATCATCGCCTTCAGTGCGATCGCCGTGATCAACACCCTGGGCATGTCGACCGCGGACCGCTCCCGGGAACTGGCCCTGCTGCGGCTGGTGGGCACCACACGGCGCCAGGTCCTGCGCGTACTGCGCCTGGAGGCGCTCGCCGCCCTCGCTATCGCCACGGTCCTCGGCACGGGCATCGCCCTGCTCACCCTGACCGCCTTCGCCACCGGCATGACCGGCTCGCCCCTCCCGTACATCCCGCCGCTCACCTACCTCGGGGTACTCGCACCCACAGCCGCCCTCGCCCTCACCGCGACGGCTCTCCCGGCCCGGCTGGCCCTGCGGCAGCGCCCCGCGGAGGCGATCGGCGGGCGGCAGTGACGCCGACGGGTCCGGCTCCGCGGGTTTCAACGCCCTGAGGCCCTCTCCAGGGCGTTGAAACCGGGTTGAAGCCGATCTGAACCGCCCGGGCCGCAAGCTCTGCGGCATGACGGCGACGAACCACGAACTCGCGATCGCAGCCACCGGGCTGCGCAAGTCCTACGGGGACAAGACCGTCCTCGACGGCATCGACATCCAGGTACCCGCGGGCACGATCTTCTCCCTGCTCGGGCCGAACGGCGCGGGCAAGACCACGGCGGTCAACATCCTGTCCACCCTGATCCGCGCCGACGGCGGACAGGCCCGGATCGCCGGGCACGACCTCACCGCCGAGGCCCAGGCGGTACGGGCCGCCATCGGTGTCACCGGCCAGTTCTCCGCCGTGGACGGACTGATCACCGGCGAGGAGAACATGCTCCTCATGGCGGACCTGAACCACCTGTCCAAGCGTGAGGGCCGGCAGGTCACCGCCGAGCTGCTGGAGCGCTTCGACCTGGTCGAGGCGGCGAAGAAGCCCGCGTCCACCTACTCCGGCGGCATGAAGCGCCGCCTCGACATCGCCATGACCCTGGTCGGCAGCCCGCGGATCATCTTCCTCGACGAGCCGACCACCGGACTCGACCCGCGCTCCCGCCACACCATGTGGCAGATCATCCGCGAGCTGGTCTCCGGCGGCACCACGGTCTTCCTCACCACCCAGTACCTGGACGAGGCCGACCAGCTCGCCGACCGCATCGCCGTGCTCAACGGCGGCAAGCTCGTCGCCCAGGGCAGTGCCGAGGAGCTCAAGCGGCTCGTCCCCGGGGGACACGTACGGCTGCGGTTCTCCGACCCGGTGGCGTACGAGCAGGCGGCCACCGCACTGCGCGAGACCACCCGCGACGACCAGGCGCTCGCCCTGCAGATCCCCAGCGACGGAACCCAGCGCGAGCTGCGCGCCATCCTCGACTGGCTCGACAGCGCCGGCATCGAGTCCGACGAACTGTCCGTGCACACCCCGGACCTGGACGACGTGTTCTTCGCCCTGACCGGCAGCCCCGTACCTGCTCAGTCCGCCGACAAGGAGACCGTCCGATGAGCGCCGCCCCCCAGTCCCTGCGGGCCCACCCCTTCCGCGACAACCTCACCATGCTGCGGCGCAACCTTCTGCACGCCCGCCGCTACCCCTCTCTCACCCTGAACCTGCTGCTCACCCCGGTCATCCTGCTGCTGCTCTTCGTGTACGTCTTCGGCGACGTGATGAGCGCCGGCATCAACGGCGGCCACGCCGACCGCGCCGACTACGTCGCCTACCTGGTCCCCGGCATTCTCTTCCTGACCGCGGCCATGACCTCGCTCGGCACCGCGGTGTCCGTGGCCACCGACATGACCGAGGGCATCATGGCCCGGTTCCGCACCATGGCGATCTCCCGCGCCTCCGTGCTGATCGGCCATGTCATCGGCAGCGTGATCCAGACGCTGATGGCCCTGGTGCTGGTCCTGGGCATCGGAGTGGCCATCGGCTTCCGGCCCGACGCGACACCGGTGGAGTGGATCGCGGCGGCCGGGCTGATGGCGCTGGTCAGCCTCTCACTGACCTGGATCGCGGTCGGCATCGGCCTGGTGAGCCCGAACGCGGAGGGGGCCAGCAACATCGGCATGCCGCTGGTGATGCTGCCGTTCCTGTCCAGCGCGTTCGTGCCGGTGGACGCCATGCCGGGCTGGTTCCGCTGGTTCGCCGAGTACCAGCCGTTCTCGCCCTTCATCGAGACCCTGCGCGGGCTGCTGCTGGGCAGCGAGATCGGCACGAAGAACGCGCTGCTGGCCGTCGGCTGGTGCCTGGGGCTGACCGTGCTCGGCTACCTGTGGTCCAAGGCCCGGTTCAACCGCGAGCCGCGGGCTTGAGCTCGCGCAGCGCCGCCGCCCGCAACTCCTCCCGCCCCAGGGCGGCGTACCTCGACCTCGCGTCGGTGTACGCCGCCCCGTCGGCGTGCTCGGCCAGCTGCCGGGACCGTGCCGCGGACATGGTGGGGAAGTCCCGCACCACCGGCATCCGCTCCGCCAGCGCCACCAGCCGTACGGCCGCCGTGTCGCCCTGGGCCAGCCCGGCCAGGCCGAGCGCCAGCAACGCCGATCCGTACACCGGCAGGTCCGCCGGAGACCTGTCGTCCGAGGGGGCGGACAGCATCCCGAGCAGCCGTTCCCGCAGCTGCTCGGCCAGCCCGGCCACCGGCTCCAGCCGGCCGTGCTGCGCGTGCGCCGCCAGTGCGACCGACCGCACCTCGAGCGACCACGGATCCAGGAACGGATCGCCGGCATGCAGCAGGCTGTCCTCCCGTATCCGCTCCACCGCCCGCCGCCACAGTCCGAGCCCGACCTCGGTCAGCCCCTTGGCCAGTGCGATCTCCGCCCGGGCCGGCAGATCGGGATTGAACATCTGGGCGGACTCCGGCTGCTGGTCCAGGGCGGCGAGCCCCAACCAGTACTCCGCCTCGTCGACCTCCCCGCGCTGCAGACAGGCGACGACCAGCCCGCCGTGGATGCCGATGGAGTCCGGCCAGTCGCCGAACTCACCGAGCGAGCTCAGCGCGGCTCGCAGATGGTCGTACGCCTCTTCGCCACGCTCGGACTGGAGGCACAGCTCGCTGATCCGCCCATGGCTGAGGAGCCGCATGGGCGGATTGCGCAGCCGCCCCAGCGTGCCGGGCAGGCGGCGGGCGAACTCCAGCGCGCGCTCCGTCTCGTGCTCGGAGTCCCATACGTAACTGGCGATGCAGGCCGCGACGCCCGCCAGCAGGGGCTCGTCGGCGTCGCACAGCTCCTGCAGCCGTGCGTAGTGAGGCGGGTGAATCTCCGGGACGGCACCCAGGACGACGGACACGGCCCGCATCAGCGTGTCCGGCGCGGCGGGCGGCAGCCGGCGCAGCGTGACGAGCTGGCGTACGGCGTGCGGGCCTTGGCCCATGAAGAGGCTGGCCGTGCACACCGCCGCCGCGCTGCGGGCCGCCTCGAGGTCCTCGGGGCCGGGCCGGAAACGGGACAGCGGACCGCCGGTCTCGGCAGCGAGGGCGACGATCCGGGTGTAGTTGGCGTCGGTGGTCCACAGGGAGGACAGCACGGCGGTGAGCGCAGCCGTGGTGGGCCCGTCGGCACGGGCCAGCGCGTGCCGCAGCGCCAGGACGAGGTTGTCCTGCTCGGGCCGGATACGGATCAGGGAGGGCAGCGGATCGTCGCGGAACAGCACATCGTGGTGCGCACGGCCGAAGTCCCGCGCCCAGGACAGGAACCGGTCGGTCACCGCCTCCTCCTCGCCGGCCTCGGCGCGCCGGGCGGCGCTGAACTCCCGTAGCGTCTCCAGCATGTGGAAGCGCACCCCGGAAGGGCTGTCCCGCACCTTGATCAGGGACTGACCGGCCAGCTGTTCCAGCAGAGCCAGCGCGTCCCCGGACTCGTCGAGCACGTACTCCGCCGCGTCTTCGGCGAAGCCCCCGGGGAACACCGACAACGCGCGCAGCGCCGCCCGGCCGTCGGGCTCCAGCAGGTTCCAGCTCCACTCGACCACGGCCTGCAGCGTGCGGTGCCGCTCGGGTGCGTCGCGCGCGCCGCCGCGCAGCAGGGCGAAACGGTCCCGGAGCCGACGCGAGATGTCGGCCACGGAGAGCACCCGCACCCGGGCCGCGGCGAGTTCCACGGCCAGCGGCAGCCCGTCCAGGTGACGGCAGATCTCGGCCACCCGGTCGGCCGGCAGTTCCACGCCCGGCCGGGCAGCCCGCGCCCGCTGCGCGAAGAGCTCGACCGAGGTCGCCGGGGAAAGCTCCGGCAGGGCGTACACGGACTCCGAGGTCAGCCCGAGCGGGGCCCGGCTGGTGGCCAGGACCCGCAGCTCCTTCGACCGCGACACCAGCGCCTGTACGAGAGCGGCCGCACCGCGGACCACGTGCTCGCAGTTGTCCAGCACCAGCAGCGCGGGCCCGGGACCCAGCGCGGCGACCATGCGGCCCACCTCGTCCTTGCCGCCGGTGAACTGCCGTCCGTCCCCGGCGCCGACGGCCGAGGCCACCTCGTCGGCCACGTCGTCGTCGGCGGTGACACCGGCCAGGGCGACGAAGTGCACCACGGGCTGCTCGGCGGCCCGGCTCACCGCGTGGGAGAGGCGGGTCTTGCCCAGTCCGCCGGGTCCGACGACGGTGACCACCCGGGCGTCGCGCAGCAGGCCGGCCACGGCAGCGATGTCGGCGTCCCGCCCCAGCAGAGGGTTCGGCTCGTGAGGCACGCCGTGGCGAACCGGCGGCGCATCCGCGCTCAGCAGTTCCTGGTACACGGACCTGAGTCCGGGACCCGGATCCGTGCCCAGCTCATCGCGCAGAGCGCGGCGGTAGGCGTCGTAGCGGGACAGTGCCGCGGCCCGGCCCGCGGTCGCGGCCTCGCAGCGCAGCAGCTCCGCGAGCACCTCCTCGTCCCGCGGCAGCTCCCGGGCCAGCTCGGCCAGCGGGGGCGCCGCCTCCTCCCGCCGTCCCAGCCGGGCCAGGGCGAGCGCCCGGTGACGAACCAGCGAACGAAGCACCCGGACCCGGTCGACGCGCAGCGCCACCACCGGATCGCGCAGCTCCTCTCCGGCCCCGGCGCCCACACTCCCGTCCCACAGCGCCAGGCCCGCCTCGGCCCGCGCCAGGGCGCCTTCGTGATCCCCGGCCCGCGCACGCCCGGCGCTCCCCGCCTCGCACACCAGCAGCGCGCAGGCGTCGACCTGCGCCTCGTCCAGCGCCAGCCGGTAGCCCGTCGGTGTGCTCACGACCAGGTCGGCACCCAGCTGCGCCCTGAGTCGCGACACCAGCACCTGCACCGCCTTGCCCGGCCGCTCCGGCTGCTCGTCCGGCCACAGCCCCTCCGCGAGCCGGCCCGTACTACAGCCGCCGCGCAGATCCTCGGCGAGCAGCGCCAACAGCCCGCGCAGCCGGGGTGCGGTGATCTCCCGCCCGCGACAGGCGACTCGGGACAGCAGGATCAACTCGGTCGTCACGCCTGCACATTAGCCAGCGGGCCGCCATCCGCATACGACGGGACCGGCGCCCGTCAGCGGGCGCAGGTGCCCGGGTTCAGCTTCTGCCCGACCTCGGCCTCCTCGCCGTCGGGTTCGTGCCCGGGTGCGTCGGCATGCCCGGCCCGTACATTGAGAGGTGGGGACCCCCGAGGTCCGGGATGGCGGGCAGTGCCATGCAGACATCGAGAATCGCATCGCGGATCGACTATGCGGCCCTGTTCGCCGCCACCCCGAGCCCGTATCTCGTCCTCGGCCCGGACTTGGTGATCGTCGACGTCAATGACGCGTATCTGCAGGCGACCCGGCGTACCCGGGAGGACCTGGTCGGGACGTACATCTTCGACGCCTTCCCGGACAACCCGGCGGACCCCGACGCGGACGGGGTGAGCAACCTCAGCGCCTCCCTGCACCGGGTCCTGACCACCCGGGAACGCGACACGATGGCGCTGCAGAAGTACGACATCCCCCTCGTGGACCGGCCGGGTGCGTTCGAGGAACGCTGGTGGTCCCCGATCAACACCCCGGTCAGGGCCCCCGACGGGACCGTGGCCTGGATCATTCACCGGGTCGAGGACGTGACGGAGTTCGTCCGCTCCCGCCGGTCACGACGGGAGGAGGTGCCCGACGAGGTGCAGGCCTCCGAGGGCAAGGTCGAACTGGAGGCCCTCGAGGCGGAGCTGTACTCCAGGGCCCAGGAGTTGCAGCGCCTCAACGAGGAGCTGCGCCGGGCCCACGCCCGCGAGCGGCAGGTCGCCGTCACCCTGCAGGAAGCGATGCTCACCTCCCCGGACCTGGTCCGCCACCCCGACATCGCGATGCGCTATCTGCCCGCCGTGGGTTCGCTCAACGTGTGCGGCGACTGGTACGACGTGATCGACCTGCCCGGCGGCTCCTTCGCGGTGTCGGTCGGCGACGTCGTCGGCCACGGCCTGGAGGCCGCTGCCGTCATGGGCATGCTGCGCAGCGCGCTGGGCGCCGCGACCCGTACCGTCGAGGGACCCGCCCAGGCCCTGGAGGTGCTGTGCCGGTACGCCCTCTGTGTGGACGGGGCGCTCACCACCACCGCGGTCCATGCGGTGGTCCACGCAGGCGAACAGCTGATCGCCTACAGCAGCGCCGGACACCCGCCCCCGGTCCTGCTGCACGCCGACGGCACCTGTGACCTCCTCGACCAGGCCACCGACCCACCCCTCGGCGCGCATGCCGAACACGTCCCCCGGACCGAGGCGCAGGTGCCCTATGCCGTGGGCGACACCCTCATCCTCTACAGCGACGGGCTCATCGAGCGCCGGGGCGAGGACATCGACGCGGGCCTGCACCGCCTGTGCGACGCCCTCTCCCACTCCGCCCGCCTCAGCCCCGAGCACCTCACCGACGCGCTGCTGGCCCGCTTCGGAGTCAGCGGCGGCGCACGCGACGACATCGCGCTGATCGCCGTCCGCCTCTAGGAGCGCTGCCTGCTGCCCCGGCTCCGGTGCCCGGGCGGTCACACGCTGCCCGGGTCTGCTCCGTTCTCCCGGTTGGCCTCGGCGAGTGCCAGCATGTGCGGGGCCGTCAGTGCGTTCCACGGGTCGGAGGCGGTGGTCAGCAGCCAGGTGGCCGCGTCGGCCGGCTCGCCGGGCGGGACGACCAGCAGTTCCCAGCGGCCCACGGTGCCGCAGTCCAAGGTGATGGCATGCGCCTCGGCGTCGACGTCCGACAGCGCCACCTCGATGACGTGGCCGGGCGCCAGCACCGTGCGCGGGGCGTCGGGCCAGGCGGCGGTGTCCACGGTGACGCGGGTGACCGTGCCGAGGCCGGGGTCCAGCGCCCCGACCAGCGCGGGCAGCTCCAGTTCCAGAGCGTCGCAGCGGGGCCACCAGGCTCCGTCCAGCGGGCCGTGGCTGGCGTCCGGTGTGAGCGTCAGCCGGGGGAGGGGCATCCGGTAGGTGTGTGCTGCGTCCGAGGACGCGTCCTCGGCGGGCCTTCCGGTGGCGTCCATACGTGCGATCCCGTCCCGGACGGCTCCCGGCCGTCCGTGTCTGTTGTTCGCCGGGAACGGCACCGCCGTGGCCGCGCTGCGCGACATGCTCTCGGTACGGTCAACCGTACGTCCGGCCGGAGTACACGAAGAGGGACTCCGGGTGCGAGGTGTCTCTCGCGCCCTGGGACGGGCCCTAGCCCAGCGAGGTGTCGGCCCAGGGGAGCGACGAGGGCTCACCGGGGCCGCCCTGCGGGCGGGCCGGCGGGGCATCGTGGCAGGTGAAGCCGAGCTGGGTCAGCGCCCTGCGGACCTCGTACGCGGTGAAGTCGCGGCGGTCCTGCTTGGTGATCACCTGCCCGACCTGCTTGACCGGGTAGATGCGGCGGCCGATGGTCACGCAGACTCCGACGGCCGGTTCGGGCTGGATGCTTTCCATCGACTGCTCGACCTCGCTCTTGACCAGGTCGAAGGGGAATCGGGCGATGACACAGCGCATGATGCCTCCATGGGGAGCGGTCCGGTTCTCGGTGGGCGACCCCCGGCCCCCTGTCACCGGTTCGTGCGGCTATCGGTTCGTGTGTGCGGAGGGGCGGCGGCCCCGTGCGGATCGGCGGCCCCGGCCGCGCCCGGCGGATCCGGTGGCCTTGGGTCGTTCGGCGACCGGGACGGTCACTGTGACGGGCACTCCGGAAGGTGTCCGGGCGCCGGTGATACGGCTCAGCTCGGCCTCGCCGGGGCGGACCTTGGTGGTCTGCGGAGTGATGCCGGCGTCGGTCATCAGGCGGTTCACGGCGCGACGCTGGTGCGGCAGGACCAGGGTGACGACGGTGCCGGACTCGCCGGCGCGGGCGGTACGGCCGCCACGGTGCAGGTAGTCCTTGTGGTCGGCGGGCGGGTCGACGTTGACGACGAGGTCGATGCCGTCGACGTGGATACCGCGCGCGGCGACGTTGGTGGCCACCAGGACCGTCACGTGTCCGTCCTTGAACTGGCCGAGGGTGCGGGTGCGCTGCGGCTGGGACTTGCCGCCGTGCAGGGCCGAGGCACGTACTCCGACCGACAGCAGGTGCTTGGCCAGCCGCTCCGCCGCGTGCTTGGTGTCCAGGAACATGATCACTCGTCCGTCGCGGGCGGCGATCTCGGTGGCGGTGGCGTGTTTGTCGTCGTCGTGGACGTGCAGCAGGTGGTGCTCCATCGTCGTCACGGCGCCCGCGGACGGGTCGACCGAGTGCACCACGGGGTCGTGCAGGTAGCGGCGCACCAGGAGATCGATGTTGCGGTCGAGAGTGGCCGAGAACAGCATCCGCTGGCCGTCGGGGCGCACCTGGTCGAGCAGCGCGGTCACCTGCGGCAGGAAGCCCATGTCGGTCATCTGGTCGGCCTCGTCCAGGACGGTGACGGCCACGCGGTGCAGACTGCAGTCGCCGCGGTCGATGAGGTCCTTGAGACGGCCGGGGGTCGCGACGACGACTTCGGCACCGGCGCGCAGAGCGGATGCCTGGCGGCCTATCGACATGCCGCCGACCACGGTGGCCGCCCGCAGGCGCAGCGCCCGCGCGTAGGGAGTGAGGGCGTCGGTGACCTGCTGGGCCAGTTCCCGGGTGGGTACGAGGACGAGGGCGAGCGGCTGCCGGGGTTCGGCGCGCTGTCCGTCGAGGCGGGCCAGCAGGGGCAGGCCGAAGGCGAGCGTCTTGCCCGAGCCGGTGCGCCCGCGGCCCAGCACGTCGCGGCCGGCCAGCGAGTTCGGCAGGGTCGCCGCCTGGATCGGGAAGGGTGCGGTCACGCCTTCGGCGCGGAGCGCGGCCTGCAGGCGCTCGGGCAGGTCGAGGTCGGCGAACGCCTCCACCGCCGGCAGTGCCTCGGTGAGGGTGGCGGGCAGGGCGAACTCGCCGCGGGGTGCGGCGGGCCGGGACCGGCGGGGGCCTTGGTCGTTCTTTGCGGCGGCGGCCGGACGAGGTCGTTGGGGACTCGTCCCCCGTGAACGGAAACGGGAGGGGTTGTTTCCGGTGCGACGGGTGCGGTTCATTGGGGAACCTTCCTCGATGCGTGCGGCACGTATCGAGGAATTCCGTTCGAGCGGTGCGGAGCCGCGATGAGAATTCGCAAGAATGAGCCGAAGAAAAAGCGCAAAATCAGGGGATAAAGCAACGGGCTGGGGCCCGCACCCCAAGAGCGCGGGCCCCAGCCACGAAGTATGCGTCAGCGTCAGGCGGGAACGATGTTCTCGGCCTGCGGGCCCTTCTGGCCCTGCGTGACGTCGAAGGTAACCTTCTGGCCTTCCTGAAGCTCGCGGAAGCCGGAGGTGGCGATGTTCGAGTAGTGGGCGAACACGTCAGCGCCGCCGCCGTCCTGCTCGATGAAGCCGAAGCCCTTTTCCGCGTTGAACCACTTCACGGTGCCAGATGCCATATTGAATCTCCCTAAGGGGCAGTACCGGGACCTGCACTGTGCAGACCCCAGAGTCGCGCGATGATCACCCCTCCGGAAGACCCGGAAGACCCGGAAAACTCGCAAAGAATCTCCGGCAACCAAAACTGCAACTGTTATCACGGTAACACAGGGCAGGCCGGGTGCCTCATACCTTCCGGAATTGTCGTACCCGTTGGAATGAACATCTCACGGCGCCCTGTATGTAATTCTGCAACGGCTGCAATAGATATTCGCCCGGCCGGGGCGCCCCGCTCAGGGGCTGTCGTCCGTGTCCGAGTCGCCCATCTTCCGGCGCATTTCCTCGTTCAGGCGCAGGGCGTCCTCGAGCTGGTCCTCGAGGACGATGATGCGGCAGGCGGCCTCGATGGGGGTGCCCTGGTCGACGAGTTCGCGGGCGCGGGCGGCGATGCGCAGCTGATAGCGGGAGTAGCGCCGGTGCCCGCCTTCCGAGCGCAGCGGGGTGATCAGCTTCGCCTCGCCGATGGCCCGGAGGAAGGCGGGGGTGATGCCGAGGATGTCGGCGGCCCGCCCCATGGTGTAGGCGGGGTAGTCGTCGTCATCGAGGTTGCCGACGGGAGAGTTCTCGGCAGGCATGGCACCTTCGTTTCGGGGGCGCGGCGAGGGCCCGGCGGGCTCGGCACCGACAACACCA
Source organism: Streptomyces cellostaticus (assembly GCF_001513965.1). Classification (GTDB taxonomy): domain Bacteria; phylum Actinomycetota; class Actinomycetes; order Streptomycetales; family Streptomycetaceae; genus Streptomyces; species Streptomyces cellostaticus. The sequence goes on from NZ_KQ948060.1 coordinate 23,076, forward strand.
ACGGGTTTCGGTCCCGTCCATGTGGTGCCCAGGTGGTCACAACCCTAACGTCGATGGCTACGGATATGTGGCGCTGCCCCGACAGATTTTCCGCTTCTGCACAGGCCGCGGTCAGAGTGTCGCGCCCGGCCGGCGTTCCTGAGCGTGTTCGGCGCGCCCGTGCCCCGCCGCTGCGAGCCCGGCCGGGCCGTGCGGCTCCCGCTCACCGCCTGCGGTCCTTGCCGGTGTGCACGGTGGCCGAGACCCTGCCGAGCGCGTACCGGACGGTCGGGTGACCCGACCCGCACGCGCCCGTATCGTTCCGTTCAGCTCGCCGACCTCACCCGGACCGTCCGAACAGGAGTCATCCGCCCGTGTCCTCTTCGCGCCCCGTCCGCGTGCTGCTGGTGGAGGACGACGACCTGATGCGCCGGTCCTTCACCGTCGCTCTGGAGCGCTACGGCTACGAGATGCGGGCCGCGGCCGACGGTCTCACGGGTCTTGAGCTCTTCCGGGACGAGGACTTCGACCTGCTGATCCTGGATGTGATGCTGCCCGGTCTGGACGGGATCGGCCTGTGCCGCAGAGTCCGGGAGACCAGCCTGGTGCCCGTTCTGATGATGTCCGCGCGCGGCGACGGCCTCGATGTCGTCGCCGGTCTGGAGGCCGGAGCGGACGACTACGTGGTCAAGCCCGTGGACACCTACGTGCTCGTGGCCCGTATCCGCTCGCTGCTGCGGCGGGCGACCTACGCGCCCGTCCCGGGACCGGAGCGCGCCGCGGGCGAGGGGCCGCCGTCCGAGGGGGAGGTGCTGGTCTTCGGGGACCTGACCATCGACACCGCCGGCATGGAGGTGTCCGTCTCCGGAAGCCGGGTGGCGCTGACCCCGACCGAGCTCAAGCTGCTGCTGGAGTTCGCCGCCCACCCGGGCGTCGTGCTGGAGCGGCACACCCTCTTGCGCGACGTCTGGGAGTACGGCTGGGACGGCGACAGCCGGGTCGTGGACCTGTGTGTGCAGCGGCTGCGCAGGAAGCTGGGCCGGGACCGGATCGAGACGGTCCGCGGCTTCGGCTACAAGCTCAGGCGCTGAGAGCGGTGCGCCCGTTCCACCGGCTGCGGCCGGCCCGCGCGTCCTTGCGCTGGAAGATCGCCGCGCTGGCCGCGGCCACGGCCTGCCTGGTCGTGGCGGCGGTGGGCCTGCTGGTGCACGGGTGGACCGCGCAGGACATCCGCGACCGGGCCCAGGCCCGGGCCCTCAACACCGTGTACTCGGCCATGGACGTCTACCGGCGCACCGGCACCCTGGCGGACGGCGCCGAGCTCGATCCGGCCGCGCTGCCCGCCGCCCTGCGCCACCCGGCCGACGCCGACCGGCACACGGCCTATGACGGGCGCGTCGAGGGAAATCTGGGGCCGAGCGTGTGGGCCGCCCAGCGGACCGGCGGCCCGGCCAGCCCGGTCCTCGCCGTCCAGGCCAACATGGGCCCGGACCTCTACGGGCTGCACCGGCTCGACGTGATCATGACCGTGGCCTCGCTGGTCGCGCTCGCGGTGGCCACGCCCCTGGCGGTGTACGGGGCCGGGCTGCTCGCCCGCAGGCTGCGCCGGGTCTCCCGGACAGCGGGCCGGATCTCCGCCGGGGACCTCGACGCCCGGACCGGGCCCACCAAGGGCCGCGACGAGGTGGCCGACATCGCCGCCACCGTCGACCTCATGGCCGACAGCCTCGGCCGACGGCTGCGCGCCGAGCGGCAGTTCACCGCGGACGTGGCCCATGAGCTGCGCACCCCCGTCGGCGGTCTGCTGGCCACCGTCGACCTGCTGCCGCCCGGTGAGACGGAGGATCTGCTCCGCGCCCGGGTGCGCGATCTGCGCGGCCTGGTCGAGGACCTCCTCGAAATCTCCCGCCTCGACGCCGGTGCCGAACATCCCGTCCGCGCCCGGGTGCCGCTCGGCGCCGTCGTCTCCGAGGCCGTGGCGCGCACCGGCCTCGACACCGAGGTCACCGTTGCGCAGGATCCGGGCGCCGGTGCCGCCGGGAGCACGCAGACCGTGGAGACCGACCCCCGCCGCCTGGAGCGGATCGTCGGCAACCTCGTCGTCAACGCCCACCGGCACGGAGACACCCCGGTGCAGGTCACCGTCGAGAGCCGTACGGTCCTCGTGCGTGACCACGGCCCCGGCTTCCCGCAGGACCTGCTGCTCCACGGTCCGCGCCGCTTCCACACGGGCGCCACGGAGCGCGGCACGGGCCACGGCCTCGGCCTGACCATCGCCCTGGGACAGGCCCGGCTTCTCGGCGCCGAGCTACGCCTGGACAACGCCCTGGACGGCGGGGCCGTAGCCACCCTGCGCCTGCCGGACTGACCGCCCGGCACCCACCCCCCTACAGAACTGCTACGAAGCGGCGCGGACGCCGATACACAGCGGCCCAGGCCCCGATACGTTCCCCCGACACCCTTCGAAGTGCACCCTTTGGCACCCGAAGAGGAGTCCCTGTGACCGTCGACCCCTTTCCCCCGCACCCGCTGCACACGCCCGGGATCGCGGCCGCCACCGCCGACCTGACGAAGGTCTACGGCCGTGGCGACACCCAGGTCGTAGCCCTGGACCGGGTCAGCATCGGCTTCCGCGAGGGCGAGTTCACCGCGATCATGGGCCCCTCCGGCTGCGGCAAGTCCACCCTGATGCACTGCGCCGCCGGGCTCGACTCGCCCAGCTCCGGCTCCGTGCGCATCGGCACCACCGAACTGGGCACGCTGGGCGACCGTCAGCTCACCCGGCTGCGCCGCGACCGGATCGGCTTCATCTTCCAGGCGTTCAACCTGCTGCCGACGCTGACCGCGCTGGAGAACATCACCCTGCCGCTGACCCTCGCCGGACGCCGGCCCGAGCGGCAGTGGCTGGACCGTGTGGTCTCCATGGTCGGCCTCGCCCAGCGCCTCGACCACCGGCCCGCACAGCTGTCCGGCGGGCAGCAGCAGCGCGTCGCGGTCGCCCGCGCCCTGGTCTCCCGCCCCGCGATCGTCTTCGGCGACGAGCCCACCGGCAACCTCGACTCCCGCGCCGGGGCCGAGGTGCTCGGCTTCCTGCGCGACTCGGTACGCGAGCTGGGCCAGACCGTGGTCATGGTCACCCACGACCCCGTCGCCGCCGGCTACGCCGACCGCGTGGTCTTCCTCTCCGACGGCCGCCTGGTCGACGAGATGGCGCACCCGACCCCGGACCGGGTCCTGGACCTGATGCTGCGTTTTTCCGGGGGGAGCCCCCAGACCCCCGCCTGCGACGCCCGCTCACGCACCAGCTGATCCCCGAAGCAGCACGTCCCCGCCCCCTCGTACCCGAAAGCTGCCCATGCTGAGCACAGCCCTGCGCAACACCCTGGCGCACAAGGCCCGTCTGGTCATGACCGTCCTCGCGGTCTGCCTGGGTGTCGCGTTCGTCAGCGGCACCCTCGTCTTCGCGGACTCCACCGCCGAGGCCCATCGCGCCGCCGCCTCGAAGAATTTCGCCGACATCGCGGTCACCGTGACCGCGAAGGAGTCCCCGTCCGGGGGCGCAGCGGACCGGCGGAGCAGCGTGCTCGACGACGCGCTCGCACGGAAACTGGCCGACGTACCCGGTGTCGCCGCCGTGGAGCCGTCGGCCGACGGCTCGGCCGCCCTGAACGCGGCCGACGGCACCCCGCTGCGGGTCAGGGCCGGGGCGAACCTCGCCGCCGCCTACGTACCCGGCAAGGACGGCAAGGACAGCCGCTACCCCCTGATCGAGGGCCACGCGCCGAGGCACAGCGACGAACTCGCCGTGGACAGGGGCACGGCCGCCGCCGGCCGCTTCCGCATCGGCGACACGATCACGCTGGCCACCGACGGCCCGGTCCTGGCCAAGCGGCTCGTCGGCATCGTCACCACCGAGGACACCCGGGTGACCGCCGGCGGCACCCTCGCCCTGTTCGGCAAGGCGACCGCCCAGAAACTGTTCGCGTCCCCGGGGCACTACACCGGCATCGATCTGTCCGCCGCGCCCGGCACCGACCAGTTCGAGCTGGCCCGCCGGGTCACCGACGTGCTCCCGGCCGACCGGGCCGAGGCCACCACCGGCGCCGCCCAGGCCGACCAGCAGGCCATCCTCGTCGACACCCTGACCCGGGGCTACGCGAAGCTGCCGCTGGTCTTCGCCGGGGTCTCGCTGTTCATCGGCTCGTTCCTCATCGTCAACACCTTCACCATGCTCGTGGCGCGGCGCACCCGTGAGATCGCGCTGCTGCGGGCGATCGGCGCCTCGCGCCGCCAGGTGGCCCGCTCCGTCCTCCTGGAGGCCCTCCTGGTCGGCCTCGTCGCCTCGGCGGCCGGATTCCTGCTCGGCCTCGGCATCGCCTCGGTGCTGCCCGACGTCCTGAGCGCCGACGGGAACACCCTGCCCCACGGCCCCCTGGTGATCGGCCCGCGGCCGGTCGTGGCAGCGCTCGGCGTGGGCGTGGGCGTCACCGTGCTCGCCGCGTGGCTGCCGTCCCGCAGGGCGGCGAAGGTCGCGCCGATCGAGGCGATGCGCACGGCCGGACAGCCGCCCTCCGCCACCCGGTCCCGGACCCGGGCCGTGACGGGCCTTGCCCTCCTCGTCCTCGGCGCCGGCCGGCTGGTGTCGCTCACGGGAGCCAAGGACGCCTCGGAGGAGAACCTGCACCGTGCGATGCTCGGCTGCGCCCTCCTCGTCGCCGCCCTGATCGTCCTTGCGCCGCTGCTCGCCGCCCCCGTGATCCGGCTGACCGGACGGCTGACCGGCCGCTTCGGGATCACCGGCCATCTCGCCCGCGAGAACGCGCTGCGCGACCCGCGGCGCACCGCGGCCACCGCCGCCACCCTGCTGATCAGCACCGCACTGGTCGCCGGGCTCGCCGTCATCGGCAACTCCACCGGGCAGGCCCTGGACCGCCAGGCCGCGGCCGGTCTCGGCGCCGACTACGTGATCAGCTCCCGCACCACCACGACCGGCGTCGACCCGGCCGCCGTACGGCGGGTGGCCGACGCCTCCGGGGTGCGGACCGCGACCGCCGTCACGGACTCCACCCTCTTCGTCGGCGGCGGTGTCCGGGACATCTCCGGCGTCGACCCCGGCACCGTGAACGACGTCATGAAACTCGACTTCGTCAGCGGCTCCGTCAAGGAGCTCGGGCCGGGCCGGATCGCCGTCTCCAGCACCGTCGCCCGGGAAACCGGCGTGACCACGGGCGGCCGGCTCAACGCCGGCATGGGCCGGAACCAGGAGTTCGAGAAGTACACCGTCGTGGGCGTCTACAAGGACAACCCCATCGCCCAGGACGCGCTCGGCGACCGTACCGAGGTCGCGAAGAACAGCTACATGCCCGGATCCGTCCAGCGGATCCTCGTCCGCACCGACGGCAGCGCGGTCTCGAAGACCACCGAGAAGCGGCTGCGCACCGCCGTGGGCAACAGCCCGCTGGTGAAGGTGCAGGACCGGGAGCAACTCGTCGACGAGGCCGCCGGCACCATGGCCGACCTGCTGAAGGTGATGTACGGGATGCTCGCCATCGGCGCCGTGATCGGCGCACTCGGCATCGTGAACACCTTGGCCATGTCGGTCGCCGAACGCACCCGCGAGATCGGGGCACTGCGCGCCCTCGGCATGGACCGCGCCGGCATCCGCCGGATGATCCGCCTGGAAGCGGTCACCGTCGCCGCGTTCGGCACCCTTCTCGGCCTGGCGGGCGGCCTGTTCGGCGCCTGGGCGGTCGGCTCGCTGGCAGGCGGCGCGATGGAGCAGTACTCCCTGACGCTGCCCTGGGGGACGCTGCTCCTCGTGTGCCTGCTGTCCCTCGCGGTCGGCGCGATCGCGGCCGCCGTCCCGGCCCGCCGGGCAGCCGCGCTGAGCCCGCTGGAAGCCGTCGCGGGGTAGAGGGGGTCAGGCCGTGGGCCGGGGGCGGCCCTTCGCCGCCAGCACGACGCACACCACGGCCAGCGGCAGCTCCGCGCCGAACGCCATCGCCACCGCCGAGAGCCGGTCCCCGCCCGGTGCCGCTGTCATCGTGTCGAACCAGGCGTCGACGACCAGCAGCGTCGCGGTGGCGGTGGCGGTGAACGCGTGCAGGTGGTGGCCGCGTACGGCCAGCAGCCCGGTGGTGATCAGGCCCAGCGCTTCCAGGCTGTCCAGGCCGATCCAGGCATTGCACCAGTTCGCGGCGGTGGCGGTGCCGGGCAGGCCGTTGGCGAGCACGATCAGCCAGGGCAGCAGGGCCAGTCCGCTGGCGACCAGGACGTGTTCCAGGCGGTACCGGCTGCGGAGCAGTGGCCCGGTCGACTCGTGCTGGTCATCGTGTTCCTGACGGACACTCAACGCGGTCATCGGATCGGGCTCCTCGGGTTGCCGGCTCTCCTTCACGGCCTCCAGCCTCCGCCGTACGCCGGTCACAGTCAGTAACGCAGGGGTCCGTTCCGGGGTGGCACCAGTTGCACCCCCAAGGCGGACGTTTACGCCATGGACCGCCCTGACCTCGGCGCCTACCGTTTTCCCATGCACAGAACCGCCCGCCTGCGGCGCGTGATCCAGCGGCCGTTCCAAGGAGCCGGACGACCGGTGGCGTTCATCGCCACCGGTGTCCTGATCCAGCTCGGGGTACTGCTCGTCATCGCCCTGCCGTGGATCCTCTTCGTCCCCGTCTCGAAAGGGGCCATCCTTCTGGCGGTCCTCGTCCCGTGCGCCGCCGTCCTGGCCGCGGGGCCGCTGCTGACCGAGGTGCAGTACGGCCGTTTCCGTACTCGGCTCGGTGTGGGCATCCCCTCGCCCTTTCCGGGACGGCGACCCCGGCTGCGCGCGTGGCTGCGGTCCCCGGCGGGGCGGCGGCAGCTCACGTACCACGTGCTGGGCGGGCCGCTCCTGGCCCTCGCAGCGGCCTTCGTGCTGCTGATGTGGGCCGCGGCCGTCGTAGCCGTCTCGGTCTATGTGTGGATCTGGCTCGTGCCGCTGGACTGGCGCATCGACCACCCCGGGTACAGCACCTGGGGGGCGTACGTCACCGCTGCCGGTATCGCCCTGCTCCACGCGGCGTCGTGGCTCTCCGGTGCCCTTGCCCGGCTCGACACCCGCACTGCGACAGACCTGCTCGGGCCCAGCCGTCAGGAGCAGTTGGCGCGCCGGGTCGAGGCCCTGACCGAGAGCCGGGCCGGCCTGGTGGACGCCGCCGACGCCGAACGGCGGCGCATCGAACGGGACCTGCACGACGGCGCCCAACAGCGGCTGGTCTCCTTGGCGGTCAACCTCGGGGTCGCCAAGGCCACGCTCGGCGACCTGCCCGAGGACGCCCGGCGGGTGATCGACGAGGCGCACCGGGAGGCGAAGGAGGCGATTCAGGAGCTGAGCAGCCTGGTGCGCGGGCTGCATCCGGCCGTTCTGGAGGACCGCGGCCTCGACGCCGCGCTCTCCGGCATCGCCGCCCGGGCCCCCATCCCGGTACGGGTGAAGGTGGACCTCCCGTCGCGGCCGTCGCCCACGATCGAGGCCGTCGCCTACTTCGTGATCTCCGAGGCGCTGACGAACGTGGTGAAGCACGCCGAGGCGTCCAAGGCCGAGGTCACGGTGGAGCGCTTCGGGGCGACTGTGCTGGTCGTCGTCAGCGACGACGGCGTGGGCGGTGCCGAGCTCACCGGCGGCACCGGGCTGGCGGGGCTGGCCAAACGGGTCGCTTCGGTCGATGGCACTCTGTCGGTCGACAGCCCCGTCGGGGGGCCGACCGTCATGACCGTGGAGTTGCCGTGCGTGCCGTGATTGCCGAGGATTCCGTCCTGCTCCGGATCGGCCTGGTCAAGGTCCTGGAGATGGCCGGATTCGAGGTGGTCTCCGAAGTGGGCGACGCCCAGGCGCTGTTGGCGGCCGTGGAGGAGCACCGGCCGGACATCGCGGTGGTGGACGTCCGGATGCCTCCCGGCTTCACGGACGAGGGCGTACGGGCCTCACTGGTCATCAGACGGCAGTGGCCGAAGACGGCGGTACTGCTGCTGTCGCAGTACGTGGAGGAGCGGTACGCGGCCGATCTGCTGTCCGCCAACACTTCGGGGATCGGCTACCTGCTCAAGCAACGGGTCGCGGACGTTGAGGAGTTCGCCGAGACCCTGCGGCGGGTGGCGGCCGGCGGTACCGCGCTGGACCCGCAGGTGGTCTCCCAGCTGCTGGTCCGCCGCCACCGCGACCCCCTGGACCGGCTCACCCCGCGCGAACGCGAGGTCCTGGAGCTGATGGCGGGCGGCCGGTCCAACGCCGGAATAGCCGAGCAACTCGTGGTCAGCGAGAGCGCGGTGGCCAAACACATCAACAGCATCTTCGCCAAACTCGACCTGCCGAAGGCGGAGGCGGACCACCGCCGGGTGCTCGCTGTGCTGCGCTTTCTCGACTTTGCCTGAGTGCGCCGGTGAGGGCCTGCGCGCAGGGCTGCCGTGCGGCGGCCGTCGCGCGCCGCGAGAGCTAAGATCCGGGCCATGGCCCTGACCATGAACGACGTGGACCGGTTCGAGGCCTCCAGGCCCCGCCTGGAGGCCATCGCCTACCGCCTGCTCGGCTCCGCGAGCGAGGCCGAGGACGCCGTGCAGGAGACGTTCCTGCGCTGGCAGGCCGCCGACGTCGGCCACATCGAGCTCCCCGAGGCCTGGCTGACGAAGGTCCTCACCAACCTGTGCCTCAACCAGCTCACCTCGGCCCGCGCGCGGCGCGAGACCTACGTGGGCCAATGGCTCCCCGAGCCGCTGCTCGCCGGGGACCCGATGCTCGGCCCGGCCGACACCGCCGAACAGCGCGAATCGGTCTCGTACGCGGTCCTTGCCCTGCTGGAGCGCCTCTCCCCGGGCGAGCGGGCGGTGTACGTGCTGCGGGAGGCCTTCGGCTACCCGCACCGGGAGATCGCCGAGATCCTCGACCTCACCGAGGCCGCCAGCCAGCAGATCTTCCACCGCGCCAAGAAGCACGTCGCGGACGGCAAGGCCCGCACCGAGATCGACGAGGCCGCCGCCCGGCGGATCATCGACGAGTTCCTCGCGGCCGCCACCAGCGGCCGGACCGAGCCGCTCGTGCGGCTGCTCACCCAGGACGCCGTCGCGATCGGTGACGGCGGCGGGAAGGTCCCGGCGCGGGCCAAGGCGTTCGAGGGCGCCCTCGCGGTCGCGAAGTTCATGCGGGGCCTGTTCAAGCCCGGCAAGGCCCAGCGCGCCCTGGCAGGCGGCTCACCCGAGGTCTACGCCACGACCGCCAACGGCGACCCCGCCGTCGTGGCGGTCGTGGACGGCCGGGTCATCGCCGTCATGTGCCTGGACATCACCCCCGAGGGCATCGCCGCGTTCCGCAACCAGGTCAACCCCGACAAGCTCGAACGCGCGACCCGGCGGTGGGCGGCCGCCGACCACGGCGAACCCCTGCTCAAAGCCTTCTGACCCTGATGTGAGGTGCTTCACATCGCGTTCCTGTCAGGAAACGGCGGGCCGCCCGGTTCAGGTGGCGAACCCGCCCACGACAGGAGCGCGACATGCAGCACCGCATCATCGTCCTCGGAGCCGGATACACCGGAGCCATCGCGGCCGGCCGCCTCGCCAGGCGGCTGCACCGTGACGACGTCGCCATCACCCTCGTCAACGCCGAGCCCGACTTCGTCGAGCGCGTCCGGATGCACCAGCTCGCGGCCGGCCAGGACCTCAAGCCCCGGCCCTTCAGCGAGATGTTCGCGGGCACCGGCGTCGACCTGAAGCTCGCGAAGGTCACCGGCGTCGATGTCGACCGCAAGACCGTCGCCGTCCTCGACGCGAACGGCGCCGAGGAACTGGCGTACGACACCCTCGTGTACGCCCTCGGCAGCGGCTGGAACCACCAGGGCGTCCCCGGCACCGCCGAGCACGCCCACGAGATCGCCTCCCGCCCCGGAGCGCTCCGGCTGCGCGAGCGCCTGGCTCGCCTGGACGCCGGACAGCCCGTGGTCGTGGTCGGCGGCGGTCTCACCGGCCTGGAGGCCGCGACCGAGATCGCCGAGGCCCGCCCGGACCTCGACGTCGCCCTTGCCGCCCGCGGCGGCCTCGGCGACGGGCTCTCGCCCAAGGGCCGCCGGCACCTGCGGAAGGTCTTCGGCCGGCTCGGCATCACCGTGCACGAGCACGCCGCCGTCACCGGCGTGCAGGCCGACCGCGTCGCCACCGCCGACGGCACGTCCATCCCGGCCGCGGTCACCGTGTGGACCGCGGGCTTCGCCGTCCACCCGCTCGCGAAGGCCACCACCCTGGAGGTCACCGGCACGGGCCAGATCGTGGTCGACGCGACCCTGCGCTCCCTCTCGCACCCGGACGTGTACGCCATCGGCGACGCGGCCCTGGCGATGGGCCCCGGCGACAAGCCGCTGCGGATGTCGTGCGCCTCGGGCAGCCCCTCCGCGTGGCAGGCCGCCGACGCCATCGCGGCACGCCTGACCGGCGGGAAGCTCCCGAACATGCCGATCCGCTACTTCAACCAGTGCATCTCGCTGGGCCGCAAAGAAGGCCTGATCCAGTACGTCACCGCCGACGACCGTGCCGTCCGGGCGGCCCTGACGGGTCGGCTCGCCGCCGTCTACAAGGAGCTGATCTGCAAGGGCGCGGCCTGGGCCGTCGCCAACCCGACGATCGGGATACCGACCCGGCGCCGCCGCGTCGTGCGGGCCGCGACCCCGGCGGGCTCGGCGGTCAAGGCGCCGGCCTGACGCGCACAGCGGAGCGGGCGCTCTCGATGCGAGGGCGCCCTCGGATCAGCCTCGGGCTGACGCCGTTCAGCGGGAGCGCCCGCACAAGGCATTCCCGAGGAACTGACCGGCCTCACCCTCCCCGTTTGATCCACTCTCCGCCGCCCAGCGGGTAGTCGTAGCCCGGGCGGTCCGCGTCGGCGCTGGTGCGAAACGGGGTGCCGTTGTCGTCGATGCGGACGGTGCCGTGGCGCGCCCCGCTGGACCAGTCCAGGGTGAGGTCCCAGCGGACGTCGTGCGCCTGGGTGTGGGCGGTGACGTAGAAGACCTCCGGGTCGGACTCGCTGACCTTGTACGGGAAGGCGCGCTGGCCGTTCTTGACGGTGACCGTTGGGCTGCCGTTGTCCAGGTCGGTGTCGAACGACTTGGTCTCGACGCGGCCGCCGCAGCCGACGCCCATCGAGTAGTCGTTCCAGGCGAGCGGCGCGCCCTTGGCGAGGACGCGGACGTGCAACGCCTCCAGGACGACGGTGTCCTCGCCGGTGCCCTGGACGGTGAGCGCGACCCGCTGTTCGCCCGAGGAGACCGCCCCGTACGCGGCGGCCCAGCGCGGGGCGTCCTGCTCGTTCGCGGGCGGGCCGACCTGCGCGGGTTCGCTGTCGACGAGGAAGTGCTGGCTGCACGGGTTGTCGTAGACGTAGGGACGGGTGCCGACAGTGAGCGGGACGGCCCCGGTGTGCTGGGGCACGCCCTGCTTGCCTTCGTCCTTCGACCTGCCGGACCCGGCGCCCTCGGAACCGGCTGTCCCGGTGGGGGAGTCGGGGGCCGATGCGGACGGCTTGTGTCCACTCCCGCTCCCGCTCGGAGACGGGGCGGCGGAGGGCTTCCCGGTGTCGCCGGTGTCGCCGGCTTCTCCGGTGCCGGTGATCGTAGGCATCGTGGTGTCTCCGACGGCCGTCGGACGCAGGTCGTACACGACGGCCCCCAGCGCGGCGACCGCCGCGACGGAGGCGATCAGCGCGATACGACGACGGAACCTGCGGGGACGATGTGGCGGCGCGGGCTCGCCCGGCACGCCGACGACAACCGCCGTACCCTTCTCGCCGCCCTCGGTCCCGGGCCCCACGGCTTCCGGCACATCAGCTGAACCGTCCGAACCGGCCGGACCGGCTTCTTGAGTCGAACCCGTCGCCGCGACCTGATCCGTCCTGCGCCCGCGTGCCGCGTCCGCCAGGATCCAGCGCCGGTGCAGCTCCACCAGCTCCTGCGGTGTCGCCCGGCAGGCTCTTGCGAGGCGCTCCACCGGTGCGTACTCGATCGGCACCGCGGTGCCGTTGCAGTAGCGGTGCAGCGTCGACGTGCTCATGTGCAGACGCTTGGCGAGCGCTCCGTAGCTCAGTCCCGAGCGGTCCTTGAGTTCCCGTAACAGCCGTGCGAACGCCTCCGTTTCGCCGGCTTCCGTTGCCCCTGACACCTGTTCCCCTCAACCCCGGTATCCCAGTAGCGCATTCCAGGGCCACTGCCTTCTCCCTGGTCAGAGCGCATTGTGCTGTTCCAGCGTCCCCAACTCCCCGCTGTGCATGGCAGTTGGGACGAATCACCTCACAAGCTTCGGTCATCCAATCACCACCCCACCCGGACACCGAAGGGGCACAGCCACATGTCCAACCTCCGCACCTCCCGCACTCGTCTCACCGGCGCCGCCGCGACCGTCGTTCTCGCCGCGCTCTCCCTGACCGCGTGCGGCAACGGAACAGGCGCCCACGACGAGGGTGCCGCGGCGGCCACCACCACGACTGCGAACTCCTCTTCCGGTGCTTCTTCTTCGGCCTCCGGCGCCAACTCCTCCTCTTCCTCCTCCTCTTCCTCGGATGCCAAGCCCGACGCCGCCGCTACGAGGCCCGCAACGCACACCTCTGCGCCGAAGGCGCCCGCCTCCTCCGGCAAGCCGGTCACCTGTGAGGGGTCCAACACCAGGACGGTCGCGGCCCCGCTGAACCGCCCCGTGAACCACATGCTGCTCACGGTGACCAACACCGGCAGCAAGAGCTGCTACCTCTACGGCTACCCGGCCGTCCGCTTCGGCGAGGCCCAGGCCGTGCCTCCGGTCATCGAGGAGTCGCAGCCGCAGGCAGTCGTCACGCTCGGGCCGGGCGAGTCCGGCTACGCCTCCGTGAGCCTGTCGGCCACCGACGGCAGCGGCTCGAACGGCCACACCGTGAAGTCCCTGACTGTCTACTTCCACGGCCCCTCCGGCAACGAGAGCGTCGGCGCGGGCGCTCACCCGTCGCTGCCCGCGAAGGGCGCCTACGTCGACGACTCGCTCAAGGTCACGTACTGGCAGCAGTCGATGGACGACGCCGTCAACTGGTGACGCCTGAGCGCACGCTCGACTGATCAAGCTGGACAGTGACAAGGCCCGGGTCTCTGACCTGGGTCTTCTTCATGTCGCGAGCATCTCCTGCAGCACGCTGCGCCCGGCCCGGTCGTCGCTCGGCCCGGACATGTCCGGTGTACACCTGTTCGGTAGCTGTGCGATCATCGCGACAACGGCCGCTGACCACGGTCGACTGGACACCGCCTGTGGGCGGCCGTGGGGGAATCGCATCGGGGGGTGCGCTGGTGAATCGGGCCATGCCGTCGGGGGCTTGTACGCCTGGCCGCACAGGACGGTCTTCGCGCAGGACTGCCTGTGCAGGGCTGGTTGCCGGGCTTGCGGCCTTCTGGGGTGCGTCAGCCGGCGCGGCCGAGGCGATCGCCGCTCCCCTGCCCCAGGTTGTCGCCGCCCAACAGGCCACAGCCGGTCCCCGTCTGGTGTTCTTCAACGACGACCCCACCGCCGCGGTGGGCGACAGCATCGGACTGCGCATCCTCGGCATGCCGTCGTCGTGGAACGAGGTGACAGTGACCTCTCCCGCTCTGCGCAAGCCGGCGCGGCTGACACCGAAGAGCAGAGGGGCCACGGATTCCGCGGAGGTGTACGGTCCCGGGCAGATGCAGTGGCTCCGCAGTGACATCACGCCGGGCACCTACACGCTCACGGCTGCCTTTCACGGCCGTACGGTCGCCACCACGCACGTGAAGGTAACCGCGCAGGCCGATGCCCGGATCTTCCGTTTCACGGTGTGGCCACAGTCCGCACGGTCCGGCTCCAGGGCGATGATCTGCTTCATCGACGAGCGGGCCGCGCCGGACGAGAAGTCGCTGGTGGCGACATCACCGGCGTTCCATGGCGCGGCGAGGCTCACCACCGACGGCGCCGACGACAACTCCTGCCCGACAGCCGACGGTTCGGACACCCTCTACTCCGGACACGTCACCTTGCGCTCCGGCCTTGCCGCTGGTTCCTACCAGGTGAAGGTCGTCAGCCACCACGGCAGGAACACCAGCACTCAGAAGATCACCGTCCCTGCGGACGCACGCGCGAGCAGGCCCGGCGCCGGCAGTCGGGCCGACTCGTCGGACGACGGGCTGCTGTGGGCAGCGTCCGGCGGAGCGGCTTGCCTGGCGCTGGTCGGCGTCGTCGCGTACACGATGCGTCGGCGCGGCGGGTCGGCGACGGGCTGACCTCTGTCCGGCCTCCGTGGCAACGGGCCGGACCGCTTGAACTCAGAGACGAAGACCCGGCCTTGCACTCCGCGACGGCCGTCACTCTCGCGCGTGCCTGAGGCCGACCGTGGCGTCCGGCGTGCCTGATCTGGAGAAATTCTACTTGCGATATACACGAATATGGCTTCGGGCTACCACCCTGTGCGCTGCACTCCTGCTGGGCAACGCCGCAACAGCCCAAGCCGCCACGCCGACCCCGGCCCCCACCAGAACCCTGGCGGCCAAGCCGGCCGCCGGCGCGTCCACTCCCGTACCGAGGCCCTCGACGTCCGTCACTCCGTCGCCGACCGGCAAGAGCACATGGACGGTCCAGGACGCCATCCGCTTCTGGACGCCCCAGCGCATGGCCTCCGCCACCGACCCCTCGGGCCGCGTTCCCCGGCCGCGGGGCTGGACGGCACCGCGCATGAAGCGCTCCGTCGCCGCCGGGGTCACCGGTGAGCACTTCGACGGCATGAAGTCCGTCGGCACGCTCTTCAACACGGGCAAGGGCATGCAAGCGCACCACTGCACGGCGAGCGTGGTGCACAGCGCGGGGCACAACCTCGTCCTCACCGCCGGTCACTGCCTCGGCAGCAACGCGGTGTTCGTTCCCAAATACGACCACACCAAGTCGGCCGCCGACCAGCCGTACGGAATCTGGCCGGTCAAGGAGTGGTTCCGCGACTCCCAGTACGCGTCCGACAAGAGCCCCAACTCCGACCTGGACTTCGCCTTCGCGGGCTTGACCGAGAACGGCGGCCACCATGTCGAGGACGTCGTGGGCGCCAACACCCTTGCCCGTACACCGGGGTTCGTCAACCAACTGACCGTCGTCGGCTACCCGATGGTCAAGTACGACTCGAAGGACCGCGCGTTCCGCTGCCGCGACGTCACGACGACTCCGCTGCCGGCCTACAACCAGATGCAGATCGACTGCGGCGGCATGTGGGGCGGGGTCTCCGGCGGGCCGTGGTTCTCCAAGCTCGACTCCTCGGGCGACACCGGCGTGATCGTCGGCAATGTGGGCGGCTACAACCAGGGCGGCCCCGATGTGAGGGCTGACA
>NZ_KQ948061.1 GCF_001513965.1 Streptomyces cellostaticus
TCTCCCCCACCGCCCCCAACCCCGCGTCGCCAAGGAGCACGAGGGCGCGTCCCAGGCCCCCGGCGGCTGTCAGGCAAGCGGGGACAGACGGCCGAAACCGGCTCCCGGCGGCGGGCCGCGCGGACCGCACCGGCGGGCAGGCGCGGTGTCCGTGCGGCAGGCGCGGGTCGCCGTCGGTGGTCAGCAGGTGCCGGAAGCCGGCAGGCCCGCGTGCGCGGCGAGTGGCGGCCGTTCTTGCATTGCACTGGTTACCAGGCGTGGGCTCCCACCGGCTGTGGCAGGGACAGCCGGCGAGGTGCCTGCCGGTTCCAGGGGAAGCCGTGGTGCAGGTCCAGTGCGGCCTCCTCGTCGGGGCCCGCCATGACGGCGACGGCGACGAGCACGCCGGGTTCGGGCTCCAGCTCCGCGAAGCGCCACTGCCTCGGGGCTTCGTCATCGGGCGGCCGGAAGGCGAGCACGCCCCGGTCCTTGGCGAGCGTGAACGCGAAGGAGTCGAAGGAGAGCCCGAGGCCGAGGCCCCGCGCCTTGGTGTAGGCCTCCTTCAGCGTCCACAGCCGCAGGACCCTGCGGTCGCGGGCCCGGCCCGGAGCGGCCTCGGCCACCCAGGCGATCTCCTCGGGCGCGAAGCTCTCCACGATGGCGTCGAAGCCCCGATCGCCGCGGTCGAGCCGTTCCACGTCGACGCCGATGCGATGGCGGCGCACCACGCCGAGCAGGTTGTACCCGTCGGTGTGCGACAGGTTGAAGTCCAGTTCCCGGCCGCCGCGCGGCAGCCCTTCGACGGGCTTCTGCAGAAACGGCCTGCCCCGCGAGGAGCGCCAGAGCACGGCCTCCGCCTCGGGGATGCCGCTCTCCAGGGCCAGGACCCGGCGGACGAGCGCGTGCGCGACCAGGTACTGGCGCTGGTCACGGTCGAACAGGAAGCGCCCGGCGGTCTCCTGTTCGTACTCGTCCAGCCAGTGCGTCGCGAGAACGCCGGCGATCGCCGGGGCGAGCGCGTCGTTGGGGCAGAACCACAGCTGGACGGGCGCCGCGGTGTGCGACACCCGCTCGGGCTGGTCCACCGGTGCGGGAGACGTCATGGGGCCGGCTCTCTCCCGGGGCCGAGGACGCCGCCCTCACATCGGATGCATGTGTCTTGCCTGTCCATGTCCGTCCGCCGTCTCAGTCCCGCCGGGGCAGCAGGGTGAGGGCCTGCTCCACGGTGACCCGGCCGTCGCGCACCGCGTCGAACAGCTCCTCCAGCGGCATCCGCCCGGCGTCCGGGGCGGGGCCCATGGGCCGCTGCGCGGTGATGTGGGAGGCCAGCGCCGTGAGGTTCGGGTGGTCGTACAGCACGGCGGAGCGCTCGTGCAGCCCGTACACGAGGTTGATGACGGAGACGAACTCCGCGCCCAGTTCGGTGTCCACGCCGAGGGCGGAGAAGGGCGCGGCGGTGTCGATGTCCCACGGGTCGCAGCACAGGATGCGGGCGATCTCCTCACGCAGGACGTCGAGGACGGGCGGTGCGGGCACGGTGGCGGGGAACACGGCCGCGGGCATCGCGGACGCGGCCGCGGGCGGCATCGCCGCGGTGGCCGCGGGGGACGGTGCGGGTGTCGCGCAGGCCGGTGTCAGCCCCGTCTCGCGCGCCACGTACCGGGCGAAGTCCAGCGGTGTGGGGTGGTCGATGAGCGCGGCGGGCTTGATCGCGGTGCCGTAGTACTCGTTGACGGTGGCCACGTACTCCACGGAGAGCAGCGAGTCGACCCCGCACGTGCGGAACGTCTGCTCGGGGTCGATCTTCCCGGGCGTGAGACGCAGTACGTCGGCGAGCATGCGCACGACCTGGGCGAGCACGTCGGCATCGGGGGCGGCGGGCGCTGTGGTGAGGGCGGTCTGTCGTTCACGGTGCATGGTGGAGCTCCAATACTCGTGAGTGTGGTGAGGGCGGTGCCCTCGTTGGCTGCGCTGTGCGGATGCGGCCCTCACACGGAGACCGCGCTGGTCACGCCGCTTCGGCCAGGTCGCCCAGTGCGTTGGTCGCGTGGGTGCGGTACCGGGCCGCCTCGTCCCGCGGTACGAGCACGGTGAGGAGCAGATCCCACGACGCGGCGAGCCGCTGGGCGAGTTCCTCGGGCGGCAGCGCCCTGGCCAGGGCGGCGAGCCCGCACACCATCGCCCACAGCAGCGTCGCCGCCCCCTCGCCCCGGCCGGCGGCCCGCAGTGCGCCCGCCTCGCCGGCCCGCCGGAGCAGCCGCAACACCTCGCGGTTCCACGCCTGGTAGAAGTCGGTGACCGGGGGTTCCCGGTCGGCGCACTCGTGGGTGATCCGCAGTCCGGCGCCGACCACCGGATCCTCGCGCAGCGCGCGGGACAGCCAGTGCGTCATGTCGATGAGTACCTGTACGGGCGGGGCGCCGGACTCCTCCTGCCGCAGCAGGAAGTCGACGAACCTCGCGCTGGATTCCTGTTGCACTGCGTCGGCGAGCATCTCCTTGGACGCGAAGTGGAAGTACAGCGCCCCTTTCGTCACGCCCGTGTCCGCCACGATCCGCCCCAGTGTGGCGCTGGCGTATCCGTGCTCGTTGAACAGGCGCGCACCCGCCTGGATCAGATTGCGCCGTGTCCGTTCCGATCTGGCCTGCATCACACGTTCCCCTCTCCCGGTTCCCAAGACCCATGCCCCCCCGGGTGCGGACGTCAGCCCACCCGGGTCAGCCGCTCGCGGTCGGCGGCGGCCGGCTGCGCGGTGCCGGGCTCGGGATGGGCCACCAGGATCGACTGCTGGAGTCGGCGCACACTGGCGGAGGGCTCAAGTCCCATTTCCCGTACGAGAGTTGCCCGCAGCCGCTGGTACACGTCGAGCGCCTCGCTGCGGCGTCCCGAGCGGTGCAGCGCGAGCATGAACTGGGCATGCAGGTTCTCGTGCGTGCGGTAGCGGCTGACCAGAACGGTCAGCTCGCCGAGCAGTTCCCGGTGCCGGCCGAGTCGCAGGTCGGCCTCGATGCGCTGGTCGAGCGCGCACAGACGGGTCTCCTCCAGACGCCTGGCCTGCATCTCCAGCTGCGGCCCCGCCTGCACGTCGGCGAGTGCGGAGTCGGTCCACAGCGCGAGGGCGTCGCCCAGCTCGCGGGCCGCGCGCGGGAAGTCGCCGGCGTCCATGGCCCGGTAGCCGAGTCCGGCGAGCCGTTCGAACTCGCGGACGTCGCTGGTGCCGCCGGAGGTGTGGAGCACATAGCCGCCCGGAGCGGTGGCGAGCACGTCCTTGGGCGTACGCGGCGGGTTGCCCTCCGGGTCCTTCTCCAGGGCCTTCGCGATCATCTCCCGCAGCTGCAGTATGTAGGTCTGCAGGGTGGTCCGCGCGCTGCGCGGCGGGCGGTCACCCCAGAGCTCGTCGATGAGCGAGGCGATGGGCACGACCTGGTCGGCGTGCAGCGCCAGCAGGGCCAGCACCTGCCGGGGCTTGGGCGCCCGCGGCGTCACCGAGACGTCGTTCTCCCTGATGGCCAACGTCCCCAGTACTTCGATGTCCACGCCGTTCCCCTCCTGGTGCATGAGTCATCAGTCGCCCAAGGCCGCGTCCAGAGCCAGTCTCGGTAAGTCGAGTAAAAAACAGCACGGGCGGTTCGTCAATAGAAAACCGACTCCGCTGTTTTATATCATCCACCGTCTCTGTACAGAAAATGAGGCGGAGTTAGATGGATAAAAGCGGATATAAGTGACGACTGCGGCAGGAAGGTTGGCGCACGCAGGCGCAAAACCACGTGCAAACCATTCCGTTCGGTCTTTAGTGCGGGTGGCTCGGAAGCCGAGCGGACCCTCCGGTCCGTCAGATGTCGCCGGGCCGCCGGGCCGCCTCCGCCAGCAGGCGCGCCAGGTCGCCCACCGCCTGGTCGCTGCCGGTGTCGGCCGTCAGCACGACCGTCGCGGGGCGGCACCCGTCCGCCGCGAGGAGGCGGGCCGTCTCGTAGGCGGCGACTCCCCCGCCCGAGAAGGCGACGAGCAGCAGCCGCTGCCCCGCATCGGCCAGCGAGCGCAGCACCTCGTGCCAGGCCCGGGGCCCCTTCGGCGTCAGCCGCAGCAGGACCACCGTCTCCGGCCCCACGTACTGCCGGGACAGCCGGGCGTACCAGGACCGGGGAACGCCCGGTGTCGGCACCAGACAGATGACGCCGCCCGTCCCCTGACGCAGGGTCAGGAAAGCGGGCCGGGCGGCCGCCGTGACCGACAGCTCGTCGAGGAGTTCGGCGATGGGCGTCGTCTCGTCGGCCTCGTAGGGCAGTTCACGCAGCAGGTCGGCGCAGTCGGCGAGCAGTCCGGTGCCGTCCGCGAGGCGGGCGCGGTCGTGGATCACGGACAGCACCAGGCCGCCGGCCTCGTCGCGGTGGGCGACGAGCGTGACCGGGAAGGCGTTCGCGGCGCCCGTCGTCTCGGGGAAGTCCATACGGATGCCGTGCGCGGCGAACGAGGGCTCGAGCCGCTGCAACGGGTCCAGACCGCTCTCGAAGACGAGCAGGCTCTCGGCGGTCCGCTCAGCCCCGTGCGGCCCGTTCGGCACCGTGCCGGTCCAGTCGTGGATCTGCCCGGCCGAGACCCACTCGTACGACGACAGGTCGACGGCCTGGTCGCGCAGGGCCGCCAGCAGGTCGGGCACGGTGGCGGTGGGGTCGACCTCGACCGAGACGGGCAGCGGGTTGCGCAGGGCACCGGGCAGGCGCTCCACGCCCTCCAGCGGGATGCCCCGCCCGGAGACCGCGACACTGAACCGCACCGGCATCGAGCCGTCCGCCCCGGCGGCCCGGTACAGCAGCAGCGCCCAGGCGGCCTGCAGCGCGCCGCTCTCCGTGGCGCCCCACCGGGCGGCCCACGCGTCGAGGCGGGCGGCCTCGGAGGAGGCGAGTCGCACGCGCGCGCGACCGGTACCCGTTCCCCGGGCGACGGGCGAGGCGGTGGCGTAGGCCGACACCGACGCCGCGGTCGTGGGCCGGGGCGCGGACCGCAGCCAGAAGTCCCGTGCGGGGGCGAGGTCCTGGGCCTCGATCCAGTGCGCGTAGTCGCGTACGTCGGGACGCCGGTCACCGCCCGGCAGGGTGCCGTCCGCCAGATAGGCACGGCAGAACTCCGCCACGAGCAGGCGCACGCTCCAGGTGTCGAGCAGCGCCAGGTGGTACGTGAGCAGCACCCGCGTGGTCTGCGGGGTCGTACCGCCGTCCCACGGACCGTCGAGCAGCGTGATCCGCAGCGGTCCCGGGGACCGCGGGTCGAGCCCGCGCCGCCGGTCGCTCACGAGGGCGTCGGGCCGGTCCGTACCCGTGTACGGCATCCGCACCACCTGCGGCACGACCCGGTCGTGGAGGGTGATCGCGGGGTCGGGACCGTGGTCGAAGGCGGCCCGCAGGACCGCTTCCCGGTCGAAGACGGACTGCCATGCCGCCGTGAACCGGGCGATGTCCAGCGGCCCGTGCCAGACCCAGCTGAGCTGCTCGATCTGCCGTCCGGTCCCGGGGTGCGCGTCGGCGTCGGCCAGGATTTCGCGCTGCAGCGGGCCGGCGGCGACGGTGCTCGTCGTGGCGGGCGAGGCGCCGGTGCTCCCGGCCAGCTCGTCCAGGACGTCCTTCAGGAGGGCCATGAGCCGGTCGGCGGACTCCTCGGTGACGCCGTCGCGGGCGGCGGGCAGCCAGTCGAGCCCGATGCGCAGCCGGCCGCCGCGTATGCGCGCGGCGGCGTCCAGTGCGTACGAGGCGGCGGTCCCCGGCGGCCGTTCGGCCGCGCGGACGTCCGCGTCCGGGGTGAAACGCACCAGGACCGGCACGGGTTCGCGCAGCGCGAGCCGGAGCGCCGGATCGGGGGCGTGTTCACGGCACGCGCCGAACGCGCCGCGCCCCACGTCGCCGAGGCTCGCGGCGACCCGGTCGACGAACTGACGCGCGTTCTCGTCGCGCCCGCCGTCCAGCAGCACGGGCTCGGTCTCGACCAGCGGTCCGACCGTCCGGGCGAGCGCCGGGCCGCCCTGGCGTCCGTCGACGCACACGTCGAAGGAGGCGCGCTCGGTGCCGCGCCACCGGATCAGGGCCAGCCCCATGGCCCCGGTGAGCAGTTGGGCCGGGGTGAGGCCGAAGCGGCGGGGCACGGCACCGGTCAGCCGCCGGGTGGCCGCACGGCCGAGGGCGAAGCCGGGGTGGCGGTGCGGGTCGACGTCCGGCAGCGGGGCGCGGGGGCGCAGTGCGCGGGTGGCGGCGCGGCCCTCGGCGACGGTGCGCCAGCGGTCGGTCTCCCGGGGGTCGGTGGCCACCGCGGGCAGCGCCGCGGCCCAGTCCGTGTACCGCACGTCCTCGGCCGCGAGTTCCTCCTCGGGCCGGGCCAGCGCGGCCCGCAGGTCGGCCATGAGGATGTCCAGCGCGACCTGGTCGGCGACGAGTTCGTGGGCCACCACCACGAGCCTGCGCCGCTTGCGCAGCAGCAGGGCGCACAGCGTGGTGCCGGTGGCGGGGTCCAGGCGGCGGGCCGCGGCGGCGACGGCCTCCTGCTCGCGGGCGCGCGGGACGTCGCAGAGGTCCGTGTGCTCGGCCGCGTACCCGAGCGGCACCGCGTGCATGCCGCCGCCCGCCGTGGTGTCGATCCGGGCGCCGAGCAGCGGGTGGGCCCTGGCCAGGGCGCGCAGGGCGGCGTCCACCGCGGCCGGGTCGAGCGGCTCGGCCGCGTTCAGCACCCGGAAGGGGTGGTGGCCCGGGGCGTCCTCGGCTCGCCGGACCCGGTCGAGCTGGGCCGGTGCGAGCGGGACGGCCGGCCGGTCGCGGGCGGTGAGCAGGTCCGCGACGAGGCCGGCCGGGAAGGCGTCGGGGCACTCGTGCGGGTCGCCCGGGGACGCGGGGGCCGTCCGCGGCTCGACGTGCAGCATGTGGTGGTCGGGCCCGAGCCGTTGCAGTGTGTGGCGCCAGGGCCGGCCGCCGGGGGTGCGCGTGGCGGCGTGGTCGAGCGCCGCCGCCACGCGGGCGCCGGCCAGCGGGCCCCGGATCTCCAGAACGGGCGGGACGTCGTAGGGGCGCCGTCCGGGGTCGACGACCACGGTCATCGACGCATCGGTGCGGCGTTCGGCGGTGGCACGGGCGTCGGTCATCGGCATCCCGGGGCGTCCCCTTCCCCTCCTACACAGCGAAACTCACGCAGCGAAACGCTTTCGCCCTGCTCAGCACGGTAGCGCTGCGTGCGCGAGGCGCCCGTTTCTTCCAGCGCCCCTGGAGCGCTCCCCCAACGGCTCTCAGCCGGACGGCCGGTCGGGTGCCCTGCCCGGGGTCAGTACGGGCCGATGAATCCGGCCATGACGTTCCGCATCTCCGGTACGACACCGTCGGTCAGGCCCAGGACCTCCAGGCAGGCCCGGGTGACGGTCTCCGCGCCGGGGTTGAACGCGTTCTCCAGAGGCGAGGAGACGGGCGAGGGGCAGTCCGGCGGCGTCACCCGGCGCACCGGCGCCTTCAGGGCGCCGGGCACGTTCTCCGCCACGACTGCGGCCACCTCGGCGGTGAAGCCGTAGCGTGCCCAGCTGGTGTCCGCCACGACGAGGTGCCCCGTCTTCGCGACGGACGCGCAGATCATGGCGTCGTCGAGCGGCCGGATGCTGCGGACGTCCACGACCTCGGCGCTGACGCCCTGGGCGGCGAGGACGTCAGCGGCACGTTCGGCCTCGTGCACCATGAGGGACGCGGCGACGATCGTCACGTCGTCGCCCGCGCGGACGATCCGGCCCTTGCCGAACGGCACGGCGACCGGCTCCCGTGGCACCTCGCCCTGGAGGCCGTACAGTCCGCGGTTCTCCAGGAGGACGACCGGTGTGTCGCCCTGAAGAGCCGTCACCAGCAGGCCCTTGGCGTCCGCCGGGCTGGCCGGGGTGGCGACGTGGAGGCCGGGGAAGTGCCCGAAGAGGGACTGCAGGCTCTGGGAATGGGTGGCGCCCTGTCCCCAGCCGCGGCCGACGACGCCACGGGTGACGACGGGCACGCCCCGCTTGTTGCCGTACATGTAGCGCCACTTGGCGGCCAGGTTGATGAGGGCGTCCATGGCCAGGAACATGAAGTCGTCACGGGTGTGGACGACCAGCGGGCGCAGGCCCATGGTGGCCGCGCCGACCGCGATGCCGGCGAAGGCGTTCTCCCCGTTGGGTATGTCGATCACTCTGGCCCTGCCGAAGCGGGCGAAGGCCTCACCGGTGGTGCCGTACACCCCTTTGTAGTCGTCGACGCTCTGGCCGGCCACGATGACGGCCGGATCGGCCTCCATGCACTGGACCGTGGCTTCGCTGATGGCCTGGCTGTAGGTGAGGGTCCTCATTTGCTGCGCTTCCTCCTTCGGAGCGTCGCCCGTCAGCCGGCGCACGTGCCGTGGTCGCCGTAGGTGCCGACGAGCAGGTCCTCGACGCGGGGATAGGGGGCGGTCTCGGCCGCCGCGATCGCGGCGTGCGCCTCCGCGCGGAACTCCCGCTCCCAGACGGCGATCCGCTCGTCCACGTCCGGGTCGGCGCCGCGCAGGGCATCGGCGGCCCGGCGGATGGGACAGCGTTCCATCCAGGACAACACCTCGGACCTGGAGCGGCCGCCGAGTTCGTGGTCCCAGCCGGGACCGACGTGCTCGCGCCAGCGGTAGGTGTCCAGTTCCAGGAGGTAGGGGCCGGTGCCCGAACGGCAGTGCTCGACGGCCGTCACGGCGGCGGCGTGGACCGCGGCGACGTCGTTGCCGTCGAGGCGGGCCGCCGGGATGCCGTAGCCACGGGCCCGCCCGCTGATGCTCGTGCCGGGGGGCTGGCGTGCGGCGAGCGGCGAGGAGAGCGAGTACTGGTTGTTCTCGCACACGTAGAGCACGGGGAGCCGGTGCAGCGCGGCGAAGTTCAGCGATTCGTGGAAGACGCCCTCCTCGGAGGCGCCGTCGCCGAAGAAGCTGACCGCCACTCTGGGCGCCTCCTCGCGGGCGAAGGCCCAGGCCGCTCCGGTGGCCACGGAGATCATCTCGCCGAGGATCGCGGAGGAGGCGCCGAATCCGGCGGACTCGTCGACGAGGTGCGCCGAGCCGCCGCGTCCTGCGGCACAGCCGGTCTCCCTGCCGTACAGCTCCGCCACCATGGCGCCGAGATCACCTCCCTTGGCGAAGTAGTGGGCGTGGCAGCGGTGGCCGCTGTAGACGACGTCCTCGGTGCGCAGTGCGGCGCACACGCCGACGGCCGCGGCCTCCTGCCCGATCGATAAGTGGACGGGGGTGCGCATCTGCTGTTCGTCGCGGTAGACGTCGCCGATCACTTCTTCGATGCACCGGATGCGGACCATGCTGCGCAGCAACTGCCGGTTTTCCACGGGGTGTTCCTCACTTTCGGGTGTCCTGCTGGGGCGCGGCCGCCGGCCGCTCACGCCTCCCCGGTCTCGGTGCGCCTGCGCTCATGGGCTTCGGGCCGGGCGCAGACGGGCTCGGTGGCGATGCCGGGCAGCAGCAGCTCCCAGAACCCGGCGATCCGCCGCTCGGCGAGCCACTGCGGATCGACCCCGGCGAGCACCTCGAGGCCCACGGTCACCGCCACGATCGCCGCCGCGGCATCGTCCGACGAGACGCCGGGAGCCAGCTGGCCTTCCGCCTTGGCCCGGTGCAGCGTCTGTTCGACCCACTCGTGCCAGATGCGCAGCATCCGGGCCTCGGGGCCCAGGGCGCGCTGGGAGCTGAGCTCGAAACCGGCCCGGACGACGATGTCGTCCAGGAGGCTGCCCACCAGCCCGTATGTCGCGTCGACGAGTGTCTGCAGCGCGCTCGCCCGGCCGCCGTGCACGGGCTGGACGAGTCTGCGGACCGCGTCGGCGGCCTGGTCCTCGACCGCCCGGGCGAGCGCCTTCTTGTTCTCGAAGTGGAAGTGCAGCGCCCCGTTGCTGACACCGGCCCGTTTGCTGATCGTCGCGAGCGACGACGGGACGTACCCCTCTTCCGTGAACACCGCGGCGGCGGCGTGGATCAACGACCTTCTCGTGCGCACCGCACGTTCCTGCATGGCCATTCAAGTTCTCCTGCGGCCGACGACTGACGAGGCGGCCTGGCCGCTGTGGTGATGCGTGCGGGGGTGTGGGTCATTGGGGCGGGTTGCCGTGCTTGCGGGACGGCAGGTCTGCGTGCTTCGCGCGCAGCATGGCCAGGGAACGGATCAGCACCTCGCGGGTGGCGGCGGGGTCGATCACGTCGTCGACCAGGCCGCGCTCGGCCGCGTAGTAGGGGTGCATCAGCTCGGCCTTGTACTCCTTGACCAGCCTCGCCCGCATGTCCTCGGGATCCTCGGCCTCGGCGATCCGGCGCCGGAAGATGACGTTGGCGGCACCCTCGGCGCCCATCACGGCGATCTCGTTCGTCGGCCAGGCATAGGTCAGGTCGGCGCCGATGGACTGGGAATCCATGACGATGTACGCGCCGCCGTAGGCCTTGCGCAGTACGAGGCTGATGCGCGGGACGGTGGCGTTGCAGTACGCGTACAGCAGCTTCGCGCCGTGCCGGATGATGCCGCGGTGTTCCTGGTCGACGCCCGGCAGGAAGCCGGGCACGTCCAGCAGCGTGACCAGGGGGATGTTGAAGGCGTCGCACATCTGCACGAAGCGGGCGGCCTTCTCGGAGGCCTCGATGTCCAGCACGCCGGCCAGCGTCTGCGGCTGGCTGGCGACGATCCCGACCACCTCGCCGTCGAGACGTGCCAGCGCGCACACGATGTTGCCGGCCCAGCGCTCGTGCACTTCCAGGTACTCGCCGTCGTCGACGAGCACCTCGATCACCCGGCGCATGTCGTAGGGCCGGCTGCCGTCCACCGGCACCAGGTCCAGCAGCTCGTCGCAGCGGCGGTCGGCCGGGTCCGTGCCGGGCACGGCAGGCGGGTGCTCACGGTTGTGGGAGGGCAGCAGCGACAGCAGGTAGCGCACCTCGGCGATGCAGGTCTCCTCGTCGTCGTACGCGAAATGCGCGACCCCCGAGGTCTCCGCCTGCACATCGGCGCCGCCGAGCCCGTTGTGGGTGATCTCCTCACCCGTCACCGCCTTGACCACGTCCGGCCCGGTGATGAACATCTGCGAGGTCCCCCGGACCATGAACACGAAATCGGTGAGGGCCGGGCTGTAGGCGGCGCCACCCGCGCACGGCCCGAGTATCACGCTGATCTGCGGGATCACTCCGGAGGCGAGGGTGTTGCGGCGGAAGATCCCGCCGTACCCGGCGAGCGCGGTCACGCCCTCCTGGATACGGGCGCCCGCGCCGTCGTTGAGCGACACCAGTGGCGCGCCGGCCGCGATGGCCATGTCCATGATCTTGTGGATCTTGGCCGCGTGGGTCTCGCCCAGCGCGCCGCCGTAGATCCGGAAGTCGTGCGCGTAGACGAAGACGGTCCGGCCGTCCACCGTCCCCCAGCCGGTGACCACTCCGTCCGTGTACGGCCGGTTGTTCTCCAGGCCGAAGCCGGTCGCCCGGTGCCGGCTCAACAGACCGATTTCCTGGAACGATCCCTCGTCGAGCAGCAGCGCGATCCGCTCGCGCGCGGTCAGCTTTCCTCTGGCGTGCTGGGCCGCGGTCGCCGCCTGGCCCGGGCCTTCCGACGCCTTCGCGCGTCGGTCCCTGAGTTCCGCCACCCGAGACCGGGCATCGGTGGACGTTCCGGCCCACGCCCGCTCCACCATCGACACGCCAGTTCCTTCCGTCCATCCGTACGAGTGCGCGGATACCAGCCTCGGAGCCTAGCAAACCGTCCGTGCGGTTTAAAGCGTCGGCGGGGCACCGCTGCACGTCCGGGGCGCGCCGGCCGCCCGGGGGAAGTTCAGCGCCAGCTGCGCGGCGCCCGGTACACCCGGCCCGTGGCCCAGCCGGTCCGCAGAGCGCTCTCCCGGCGCTCGGGCCGGTGGTCGGCGAGGCCCGCCAGCAGCGACAGCAAGGTCACGGTGACCGCAGCGAGCTCCTCGCTGGTGGCCTGCCCCCGCTCCACGCGCAGCACGGCCCGCGGGTCCCCGGGACCTCCGTCCATGGCGGCCTCCTCACCTTTTCGACCACGCTGGTGCCAGGAGATCGAGAACGGCTCGGGTACCGCTCAAGAAGGCGGCGGGGCGAGGAACGCCCTGCACGGCCCGGCCGGTACCCCCTGCACCGACGAACACGCATACGATCACCGGGGACACGCCGGGCGCGGGCAGGACCGGCGCGGCAGCAGCGCGAGGGGGAACGACGTGGGTGCTCTGGCAGGCAAGACGGCCCTGGTCACGGGGGCGGGACGGGGCATAGGCCGGGGCATCGCCCGCCGCCTGGCGGCGGACGGCGCGCTGGTCGCTGTCCACTACCGGGCCGACGAGACCGCGGCGCGCGAGACCGTCGCGATGATCACGGAGAACGGCGGTCGCGCCGTCGTCGTGCAGGCCCCGCTCGGCGTGCCCGACGACGCACGGCACCTGTACGAGCGATTCGACGCGGCGCTGAAGGAGCAGGGGGCGGAACCGGTCCTCGACGTCCTGGTCAACAACGCGGGCACCAACACGCGGGGGTCCGTGTCCGACGTGACGCCGCCGGACTTCGACGAGTTGATGGCCCTGCACGCCAAGGCACCGCTCTTCCTCGTCCAGCACGCACTGGGGCGACTGCGCGACGGCGGACGGATCGTCAACATCAGTTCCGCCGCGACCAGGGTGGCCCTTCCCGAGTCCATCGCCTACTGCATGGCGAAGGCGGCCGTCGAGGCCATGACCCGCGCCCTGGCCAAGGACCTGGGCCGGCGCGGCATCACGGTGAACGCCGTGGCGCCCGGCTTCGTGAAGACGGACATGAACGCCCGGCGCTGGGCCACGCCCGAAGGCGAGGCCGCACACGCGGCCCTCTCGGTCTTCCGGCGCATGGGAGAGACCGCCGACATCGCCGACATCGTGGCCTTCCTCGCCTCGGACGACTCCCGGTGGATCACCGGACAGTGCCTGGACGCCTCGGGCGGCGGGGGCCTTTAGGGCCTGTCCGGCGGTTCAGCCCGCCAGTGGAACCAGCCCGTCCTGCTCCGCCGCCATCGCCTTCAGCTCGGCGACGACCCGGGCCCCCCGGTCCGGGGCGGTGTCCAGCCGCACCAGCGCGGAGGGCACCGCGATGGCCGGAAGGACATGCCGGAACAGCACGGAGGCGCGCTGCTCGATGTCCGCCCAGTTCGACTGCAACTGGGAGAAGAGCTGGACGCCGTGGAACGAGCCGAGAAGGCACTCGGCGGTCTCGGTCGGCTCGACATGGCCCAAGACCTCCCCGTTCCGCTTCGCCTGATCCAGCAGCGAGGCCGAGAAGGCGATCCAGGCGGGGAAGGCGCTGCCGTGCTGCTCGTCCCCGGTGTACTCCGCCGAGAGCCGGGCACCGGCGCGCAGCACGGGGTCCCGCGGCAACTGGTGCGCCAGCGTCATGCCCGCGTCCACCCACTCCTGGAGCTTCAGTTCCTGCGGAATGAGCTGCTGCGGCACCTGGGCCTCCAGGATGCCCTGCGCGAGGGCTTCCTTGGAGGGGAAGTGGAAGTACAGGGCGCCCTTGGTCAGGCCGGCCAACTTGAGTA
The DNA here is from genome assembly GCF_001513965.1 of Streptomyces cellostaticus. Lineage (GTDB taxonomy): Bacteria > Actinomycetota > Actinomycetes > Streptomycetales > Streptomycetaceae > Streptomyces > Streptomyces cellostaticus. The sequence continues at coordinate 13,547 of NZ_KQ948061.1, forward strand.
TGTCCGCCACGGTCGCAGCGGCGTACCCGTGCTCGGCGAACACCGTGGCCGCCGCTTCCAGAACCGCCCGGCGGGTCCGGACTGCCCGTTCCTGCTGTGCCACGGAACGCCTCCTACGTACCTGTTGGTTCAACTGGCCCCACCCGAGAGTGGAGCAAAAAGAAACCGCCTGCGACGAATCTTACAGGTCTGTGAGCCAGCCCCCTATACCGGAAGTAAGGGGAAAGCTCAGCGTCCGCTGTGCATCGCCCCTGAGAAGGGGCGCGACAAACAGCACGGACTGCGTGATTCCGTATATTGCCCGACAGCCGGGGCCCCGGAAACCTTCCCGTCAGGTGTCAGTGAAGGTTGGCGGGATCCTGCTCCGGCTCCGTGGGCGCAGGGTCCCACACCGTGCCGGCGGCAGCCTCCGCGTCGAGGGTGTGCAGCAGCTGCTCGTCGATCGCGTCGAGGGAGCGCACCACGTGACGCACTCCCGCCCGGCGCATCGCCTCTTCCTGGAAGCCCTGCGCGAAAGGGCTCGGATGTCCGATGAAGGCCGTGCCCGACGAGCGCGCGGCCTCGGCGACCCGGGCCACGTCGTCGATGAACAGCGCCTGGTCGGGACGGACCCCGACGATGTCCTGGGTGATCTCCCGGATGCCCGGCCGGAAATCGTCGGTGCACACATAGCCCGGGGCGTCGAAGTACGCGGCGAGGCCGGCCAGGTGCCGGTCGAAGTGTGTCCGGTCGAGCCCTCCGTAACAGACCACCGCCACGTCCAGGTCCCGGATCCGGGCAAGGAGCCGCTGCGCGCCGTCGAGGACCCGGACCGGGTGGTCCCGGAGGTAGGCCTCCCGCTCCGCGAAGTACGCCTCCAGCAGTTCCTCGGGGCTTCCCCCCAGGCCCGCGGCCGCGGCGGCCGCCGCGGCGGCCCTCTGCGGCTGGGAGAACAGGGCCCGTTCCAGTTCGGCGGTGTAGCGGCCTCCTCGGCCGACCACGAAGCGGTGGATGACCGGACTGAACGTGTCGTTGAGGAGCACCCCGTCGATGTTCACCGCGACCAGGCGCAGATGACGTGCCGTCATGCCGCGGCTCCGGGCTCCAGTACGACCGGCAGCGCGACGTGCCCGCTGGAGATGAAGGACTCGCGCACCGCCAGTTCCGCCTCCGGCACGGCCGACGCCATCCGGGGATAGCGTGCGAACAGCGCCTCGAGGGCGATCGAGGCCTCCAGCCGGGCCAGCGGCCGGCCGATGCAGTGGTGGACGCCGTAGCCGAAGGGGACGTGGTCCCGGCGGCTGGGACGGGCCACGTCGAACTGGTCGGCGTCCGCGCCGTGTCGGTGCGGACAGCGTCCGGCGGCGGCCAGGGACACCAGGATGGGGTCGCCCCGGGGGATCGTGACGCCGCCGACCTCGATGTCCTCGACAGCGAAACGGAACGGGACGTTGGCGGCGACGGGCTGGTAGCGCAGCGTCTCGTCGATGACACTGTCCCAGGTGGCCTCGCCCCTGAGGACCAGCTCCAGCTGGGCGGGGTGGGTGATCAGCGCGTGCACGGCCTGGTCGATGAGATTGACGGTGGTCTCGGTGCCCGCGCCGATGAGCAGCAGCAGGGTGTCGACGAGCTCCTTCTCGCTCAGCCCCTCTCCCCCGTCCTCGTCCCGCACGGCGATCAGTTCGCTGGTGAGGTCGGCCCCGGGGGCTCTGCGCTTGGCGGCGACCAGTTCCGTCAGCAGTGCGTACAGCGCGTACTGGTTGGCCTGGGCCTCCTCGGGCGCGGCTGTCGTCTTGAACAGCACATCGACCATGCGCTGCAGATCGGCGTGGAGGTCCTCCGACAGCCCCAGCATCTCGCCCATGACGAGCACCGGAAGGGGGTGTGCGAACTCCTTCCGCAGGTCGACGGCCTCACCGGGGGCCACCGCGGCCAGGCCGTCCAGCAGTCGCGCGGTGATGCTCTCCACCCGCGGCCGCAGGTCGGCGGTGCGGCGCGCGGTGAACGCGCCGGCCACGAGACGGCGCAGCCGGGCGTGCTCCTCCCCGTACGCCGTCAGCATGTTGCGCACCGACACCCACATGGACATCTGCCATGACTCGTCCACCTCTCCGCCCACCCAGGCCGGCCAGTGCTGGTAGGCGTCCTTCGAGGCGCGCGGGTCGGTCAGCAGCTGCTTGATCAGGTCGAGGTCCGTCACCGCCCACGCCGCGACGCCTCCCGGCAGGACCACCCGTACGACCGGGCCCCGCTCCCGCAGCCGTGCCGCTTCCCCTGGGAGATCGCGGCCGGTCGAATCGATGACGTAGGGCGATTCCTGACGAAGCATCACTGTCTCCTGTGGGTGGTCCATCGGGCCGACGATCAACCGCCAGCCCCCGGATACTAAACCGGGTGGCTGGTTTTTAACAACGGTTGATAAGGTCCGTTTTCAGGGGGTCGCGCACGAGTGGCCTGGAACGGAAGCGTCGTTCTCCGCCTCGACCACGCCACGGACGGACGGCTGATCGGGAGTGCTTCGGGTCTCACCCATTGAAAATCAAACCGGAGAGTACGTATCTTTGGCCCACGCTTTCGTTCACCTCCTGCGGGGAGAGGTCCATGAATGTGCATGCAGTCCACAAGCAACACAGCAGCAAGGTCCGGACGAGCTGTGACACACAGCCGTCACTCAGCGACACTGCCTGGTTGGCCCCACTGACCACCACAGTGCCGCGGGAGTACGTCCACCGGGCCTCACTGGCCGAGGTCTTTCTGACCAGTTGCACCAGGATCCACGAGTCAAGGTTCGTCCTCACCGGACAGTGGCCGCGCGCACACACCTTCTTCCTCAGCGCCGACGGCCGGCGGCACGACCCGATGCAGATAGCGGAAACGATGCGGCAGGTCGGCCTGCACCTCGCGCACGCGGAGTTCGATGTGCCGCTGGGCCATCACTTCGTCATGTGGGACATGTCCTTCGTCAGCCACGTCGAACACCTGGGCGTCGGGAGGACCCCCAGCGATCTCGTCCTGGAAGCCACCTGCGTCGACGTCGTACGCAGGGGAAACCGGCTCGTCGAATTCCGCCTGGTGATCACCATCGAGCGTGACGGTCACCTCGTCGCGAACGGCGGCGGACGCTTCACGTGCATCTCGGACGCGACGTACCGGCGGCTGCGCGGCTCCGCTCCCGCCACCGACCCCTCCCCCTACCAGCCCGTCCCCCTCGCTCCGTCCGACTTCGGCAGGACGCTGCGCAGGGACGTGGTGCTCGCGCCGACCGGGACGCCCGGCCGCTGGCGGCTCAACGCGGATACGAGCCACCCCATCCTCTTCGACCACGACGGCGACCACGTGCCCGGGATGGTCCTTCTCGAAGCGGCCCGGCAGGCCGCCTGCGCCCTGCTCCCGCCGGGCTCCACGCTGATCCCGGCCACGGTCTCCACCGAGTTCCAGCGGTATGCGGAGTTCACCAGCCCGTGCTGGATCGAGGCGTCCGCCCTGGCGGATACGGGGTCGGGAACGTTTCATGCCCGGATCACCGGACGGCAGGACGACAACGAGGTCTTCACGGCCCGGATCTCGGGCCCCGTCGTCCACGACTGAGCCCGTCTGCCGGCATTGACGTCCCGTCAGCGGGTGGGACGGTTCCGGAGCCGGACGAGCACCCGGAGAAGGTGGTGGAGGCCGGGCTGGAGCAGAACCGCCGACCCGGCCTCCCGAACCAGCCGTCGCGCGCCGTTCCGGCTTCGCTCACTCGCCGGTGCGCATGCCGGCGTCCGGGGCGGTGTCGACGGAGTCCGCCGGTGAACAAGGTGTCCGGGGGGAAGGGCCGGAGGCGACGGGGGGGGGCGCCCCCGGCCCTGGTGTGTGGGTGGGTCAGAGCGGGGCCGGTGTGGACAGGTGCATCAGCGCCTGGGCGGCCAGGCGGTAGCCGTAGGATCCGAGGCCGACCACGACACCGCTCGCCAGCGGGGCGATCACCGACTCGTGCCGGAACTGTTCGCGGGCCCATACGTTGCTGAGGTGCACCTCGATCCACGGCGGCGGGTAGCTCGCGAGCGCGTCGCGCAGACTCCAGCCTGCGATCATCAGGGCACCGGGATTGACGATGGCACCGACGGTGGTGTCGCTGTACCGGTGAATGGCGCCGACGAGATCCCCTTCCGAGTCGTGCTGGACGGACCGTACGTCCCAGCCCCGGACGCTCACCTCCTCGGCGACCGCCGCCTCGATGTCGGCAAGCGTGTCGGTGCCGTAGATCTCCGGCTCCCGTCGCCCCAGAATGCCCAGATTGGGACCGTTCAAGAGAAGCACGACACTCAAGATGGCCACCTAGGTATTCACATTCCCCGCGAACTGCGGGGCACTTCCATGCTGTCGCCTCACTTCGCGGTGCGCCACTCCCAGAGCTGATAGTTCAAAAGGCTTGCGGACCTGTACCTTTTCCGCGCAGCCGGCCATGGCCACTCAAGGGCCGCTCGGGCACCGGTCGAGGCCCCCCACACACCGCGTCGGCCCGCCCCGCCGCCGTAACACCCCCGCCCTACCCTGGTCCGCGCACGGGCCCCCACTCGGACGGCACGAATCCCATGACTGGAGATGTGATGCTCGATTCTCCGTTTCGCTTGCGGCTGCCCCCCTTCTTCTCCGTCGTGTCTCTCTGCCAGAACAACTCCTGCGAGACCGCCCGCCTTTCCGAGTCCTCTTCTTCCGCCTGGTCCCGCGGTGATCTCGAAGAAGGCATTCGCCTGGCAAAGGCCGCCGGTCGAACGGAACCCGAAGACACCGGAAATTGCAAGGGTTTGGCAAAGATCTGGCACGCCGCACTGCTGATCCGGATCCGCGATCTCTCCTCCGCGGCGCGGGTGCTGGCCGAGGTGGACGAGCTGACGGCGGCACGGCCCGAGGCCGGCGGCGGCCTCCTGGCGGCCTCGCTGCTCTGTGCGGCGGATCTCGCGTTCGCCCAGGGGGATGTCGCCACCGCCGTCGATCTCACGGGCAAGGGCGTCGACCAGGCGCAGCGCACCGGCCTGCACCGCCTGTTGCCCGATGCGCACACCGTGATGGCGCTGAGCGCCCTGCGGCAGGGCAACATGAGCGTGAGCACGGAGTTCGCCAATCAGCTGCGGGACTGGGCGCTGCTCGGCCAGACGGCCCACAGGCCGAGTCAGTGTGCCTGGGCCGCGGCCCAGCTCCTCGAGGTGCAGGGCGGCGCGACGAGCGCGGCCCAGCTCATCGTGGGCATCGTCACCGACGACCAGCTGCTCCTGGAGCTGTTGGCGTCCCAGCCCGCCGCTGCCGCCTGGCTCGTCAGGGCCACCCGGCAGCTGGGCGACCAGGCCCTCGCCCAGCGGGTGGTCTCGGTGGCCTGCGCGCTCGCGGCGCGCAACCGCGGGCTCCGTTCCGTGGCGGCGGCGGCGATGCACGCCGCGGGCCTCCTGGAGCGGAATCCGGAAAGGATCCTCGCCGCGGCCGCCTCGCATCTGGACCCGTGGGCCACCGCGTCCGCCTGTGAGGACGCCGGAAAGCTCTTCGCCGTACGGCCCGCCGAGCGCGAACGGGCGGTCAAGGCCCTCGAATCGGCGGCGGACGCCTACACGAATGCCGCGGCTCCGCGTGATGCCCGCAGGGTGGTGAGCCGGCTGCGCTCGCTCGGAGTGCGGCGGGGCCGCTATCCGCAGTACGTCGGCCAGGACGGCATGACCACGAGCGAGCTCACCAAGACGGAGGCGGCCGTGGCCGAGCTGGTGAGCCAGGGGTTCACCAACTCCCAGGTCGGAGAGCGTCTGTTCATCTCCGGTCACACCGTGGCCTTCCACCTGAAGAAGATCTTCCGGAAGATGAACGTGGCCTCGCGGGTGGAACTGACACGGGCGTGGAGCCAGGTGCCGAGCACGGCCACCGGGAGTGCGAAGGCCCGCTGAGGACCACCGGATCCGCCGGCCTGTCCGTCACACCGAGGCGGGCGGAGCGGGCGCCAGGTCGCGCGCCCTCGGGCCGGCCAGGCCCATCTCCGCCTCGGCGTTCTCGTCGATCCGGGCCATGGCGACACGGAGAACCGGCGGTGCCATCAGCGAGGTCACGATCGCGACGAGGATGATGACGGTGTACGTCTCGGCGCCGAGGACCCCGAGTTGCAGGCCCACCGTCGCCACGACGACCTCGATCACCCCGCGGGAGTTCATGCCGGCTCCGAGCGCGAGGGCCTCCCAGCGGCCGAGGCCGCTCAGCTTCGCGCCGGCGAAGGCACCCACGAACTTGCCGAGGATCGCCACGGCGAGCACCGCGCAGGCCGTGGCCAGGACGGTGGGCCTGACCAGCGCGGACAGGTCCATCCGGACGCCGGCCGTGGCGAAGAAGACCGGCGCGAGGAAGGCGAGGACCGTCGTCCGCAGCGGAGCCAGTTTCTCCCGGTCCAGCTCGCCGCTCGTGCCGATCAGTACGCCGCACACGAACGCGCCGAAGACCGCCTCCAGGCGCATCGCCTGTGTCGCCGCCGCGCCGAGCAGCACGATCAGCGTCGCCACCGCGACCGTGGCCGCCGGCGACGAGGAGCGGCCCGCCGCGCGCAGCGCCGCCTTCACCAGGGGTCGGCCCACCAGCCAGGCGGCGAGCACGACGCCCACGGGGTAGAGCAGGGACGTGGCGATCGTCCGGGTGCTCAGCCCGGCCGTCGCCATCGCCGACACGATGGAGAGCAGGAACCAGCCGAAGACGTCGTCGATCACGCCGGCGGCCAGGGTCAGCTGCCCGACGTCGCGGTGCAGCAGGTCCATGTCAATGAGGGTCTTGGCGATCACCGGGATCGCGGTGACGCACATGGCCACACCGAGGAACAGCGAGAAGACCGTCGGGCTCGTGTCGCCCGGCATGAGCGAGGAGGGCAGCAGGTAGCCCACGCCGATGCCGAGCCCCAGGGGCAGCAGCAGACCGCACAGGCTCACCCGGACCGCGGTGAGCCGGCGCCGCCTGACGAGGTCGAACTTCAGCTCCATGCCGGTGACGCCGACGAGCAGGATGACACCCACCTGCCCGACCGCGTCGAGCAGATGCATCTGGCCCGGGTCCTTCGGCAGCAGCCAGTGGGCGAGACCGGGCCATGCGTGGCTGAGGACCGAGGGGCCGACGATCACGCCGGCGAGCAGCTCACCGACGATCGCGGGCATCTTGAACCGCGCGGCCAACTGCCCGAGCGCCAGGGCCAGAAGAAGCAGCACCGCCAGCTGGAGAAGGAACACCAGCAGCGAGTGATGGGGAATGGTCGGTACGGGCGCGGAGCTCAACTCGGTCACCTCATCACCTCAGATACGGGCTTCGTGACGCGTGTCCGCGTCCCGGCGGGCCAGGCGGTCCGCGAGGAGTCCGCTCACGCGTGCGCTCTGGTCGGCGAGGAAGAAGTGGCCTCCCGGGAACACCTGGAGCTCCGTCAGGCCGGTGGTGTGCTCTTCCCAGGCCGCCGCCTCGTCGATCGAGACCCGGGGGTCGCTGTCTCCGGTGAGCACCGTCACCGGGCACGTGAGCTTCTGGCCGGGTGTGTAGCGGTACTTCTCCGCGGCGCGGTAGTCGCTGCGGATCGCCGGCATGATCGTTTCCAGGATTTCCGGGTCGTCGAGCAGCGCCGCGTGGGAGCCTCCCAGCTTGCGCACCTCGGCCACGAGCTGCTCGTCCGACCCCAGGTGGAGCCGTTCGTCGCGGTCGCGGGACGGGGCTCGCCGGCCGGAGGCGAAGAGCCGTACGGGCGCGGGGAGGCCGGCGTCCTGCATCCGCAGCGCAACCTCGTAGGCGAGCCCGGCGCCCATGCTGTGTCCGAACAGCGCCAGGGGCCGGTCGTCCAGGTGGCGTATCACCTCGAAGATCCGGTCGGCCAGCTCGGGAACGCTGTCGATGTTCGGCTCATGGCGCCGGTCCTGCCGTCCCGGGTACTGCACCGCCAGTACGTCCACCGCGGGCGTGAGCGCCCTGGACAGCGGAAAGTAGAAGCTCGCGGACCCGCCGGCGTGCGGCAGGCACACGAGGCGGACCCCGCTGTCCGGCGCGGGGTGGAACCGGCGGATCCAGGTTCCGCATTGCTCCGGTGCTTTAGGCACGGCCAGAAAATCCTTTCAGGAAGCCGATCCCGCGCATTGCATGGTTTTACAAAGGGTAGGAACGGTGTCGTCAGCCCGGTATCCCTCGACCTGATAGGGCTCCCATTTCAGAACTCGACTCTGAAGGCGCGGACTTGAATTTCGCTGGAGTGGCGCCATCAGTTTCGCTGGCGCGGCGACCTCGATTTCGTACGCCTCGGGCATCATGACCGACGGCCTGCCGTTCACCCCGTAGGAGGCGATCACCGTGAAGATAGTCGCGGACACCGACAAGTGTGTCGGCGCGGGTCAGTGCGTGCGCATCGCGCCGGAGCTGTTCGACCAGGGCGAGGACGACGGCGTGGTCGTCGTACTGGACGCCGAGCCCGAGGACGAACTCCGGTCGGCGGCCGGCGAGGCCGTCGACCTGTGTCCGGCCCAGGCGCTCTCCCTCGCCGGCTGACAGGGCGCTCCCGTCGCGCATGCGGGCCCACGCCACTGTGGCGTGGGCTCAGAGGGGGCGGTGGGCGACGATCCGGGCGTGGTGCGGGTCGGTCTTGCCCGCCTCGACCAGCGTCCCGAGCGCCTCGTCCAGGAACTCCTCCACCCGGTCGCCGAGGACCTCAGCCTGGGAGGCGAACCAGGTCCGCCGGAACCGCGTGCGCATCTCGGCCAGTTCCCCGGGGGTCAGGGCCGTGCCCTTCTTCCTGCTGAACGGGGGCGGGAGTCCGGGCTCGTAGTGGGTGAGTTCGAGCCCGGCGTCCTTGAGCAGGTCGGCCACGTCGTCGGCCGGGTAGTCGCGCATCGCCGGAGGCACTTCGGCGAACAGGTCCTTCCACCGCGGGCTGTCCGCGATCCGGCGCAGGATCCAGGCGTCCAGGAATTCCGGCCGGAATTCCCCTCGATCGCGGCTTGACCGTCGGTCGAGGACACGTTCCTTGCCCATGTCCGCGACTTGCACGGCAGTTCCACACAGTAGGACAGGCGCGGTTGGCCAGGCATCCCCCGATCTGATAGGCCGCCGCGCACGGGGATCCGCCGCGAACAACGGGGTGCTAATCTCGCCGAATACCCAGGGGTTCAGGGGTCGTTTTTCCGTACGCCTCTTTCCGCGCCCTTTTCCATGCCATATGCCGGGGCCCTCGCCGTTTTCCGACACCTTGCGAGTAGGGATGACGATGTCCGCCATGCGCCCGCACGACCTGCACGAGTCCCCCACGGACACGGATGTGGCCATTGTCGGCAACGGGCCGATCGGCGCCGCCCTGTCGGTGCTGCTCGCCCAGCGCGGCCTGCGGGTGACCGTCCTCGAGCGCCGCCCCAGGCCGTATCTGCTGCCGCGGGCGACCAGCTTCGACGGGGAGACCGCCCGGCTGCTCGCGGCCACCGGGATCGCGGACCGGTTCGGCCGCATCACGGAACCGGCCACCGGCTACCAGTGGCGTACCGCGGCGGGAGAGACGCTGCTGGACATCGCCTTCTCCCCCACGGGGAGGTACGGCTGGCCGGACGCCAACACCATGCACCAGCCCGCCCTGGAGGAACTGCTCGCGGCCCGGGCGGCGTCGCTGCCCGGCATCACGCTGCTGCGCGGGCACCGGGTCGTGGACCTCACCGAGCACGACGAGCGGGTGACACTGACCGTCGAGACCGACGACGCAGCGCCCCGTACCGTCGTCGCACGCTGGGTCGTCGGCTGCGACGGGGCCAACAGCTTCGTGCGCGAGCACCTCGGCGTCCCCATGACCGATCTCGGGTTCTCCTACGAGTGGCTGCTGTGCGACGTCGAGTTGCACGAGCCGCGCGAGTTCACCCCCACCAACGTCCAGATCTGCGACCCCGCGCGGCCCACGACGCTGGTGGGCAGCGGCCCGGGGCACCGCCGCTGGGAGTTCATGCGGCTGCCGGGCGAGAGCAGCGCTGAGCTGAACAAGGAGGAGACGGCCTGGCGCCTGCTCAAGCCGTTCGGTGTCACCCCGGACACCGCCACGCTGCTGCGCAGCACCACCTATATATTCCGGGCCGCTTGGGCCGACCAGTGGCGCACGGGCCGGGTGCTGCTCGCCGGTGACGCGGCGCATCTGATGCCGCCCTTCGCCGGGCAGGGCATGTGCTCCGGGATCCGGGACGCGGCCAATCTGGCGTGGAAGCTGGATCTGACGCTGCGTGGCCTGGCCGATGCCTCCGTCCTCGACACCTATGCCGAGGAACGCCGGCAGCACGTGAAGGAGTCGATCCTCTCTTCGGTGCAGTTGGGCCGCGTGATCTGCGTGACGGACCCGGCGGCCGCCGCGGAGCGCGACGCCACGGTCCTCGCGGGCCGGCGCGGTCGTACCGGGCCGGGGGAACCGGAGCCGGCGAAGCCGCTGTCGGCCGGGCTGCTGCGCCGGCCGTCCGCGAACCCGGCGGGGCCCGAGGCCGGTACGGTGGTGCCGCAGGGGCGAGTGAGCGCGCAGGGCGGCACGGGCCTGTTCGACGAGGTCGTGGGCCGTGGCTTCGTCCTGCTCACCACGGACGATCCGCGCCCCGCGCTCGGCGAGGACCGGTGGTCCTTCCTCTCCGCTCTCGACACCCAGGTGGTGCGCCTGTTGCCGTCCGGGGCGGTGGGGGACGGGCAGCAGGGCCTGACCGACGTGATCGATGTGGACGGCTTCTACCGGGCGTACCTGGCCGAGCACCGTGCGACCGCGGTGCTCATCCGGCCGGACTACCACGTCTTCGGCGCGGCGAACGGCCCCGAGGACACCGCCGCGCTGGTGGACGACCTGCGCGACCGCCTGGTGGCGGCCGTGCCCGCCGGGCAACCGCGCCCGGCGCACTGACCGCTCAGGGCCGGATCAGACGAGCCAGCGCCACCGCACCCCGCAGCGAGGACAACCCGCCCAGCAAAGCCGGTCGCACAGCGAGCTCAGGCTGCCCGGGACGGGACAACTCCGCGAGCTGTACGGACAGTCGACAACCTGCGCGACCGCCTGGTGGCGGCCGTGCCCGGCGCACTGACCGCTCAGGGCCGGATCAGACGAGCCAGCGCGACCGCACCCCGCAGCGAGGACAACCCGCCCAGCGAAGCCGGTCGCACAGCGAGCTCAGGCTGCCCGGGACGGGACAATTCCGCGAGTTGTGCGGACACCAGGGTGTCGAGGCCCGGGATGCCGCTCGCGAAGCCGCCTCCGAGCAGCAGGAGTTGCGGATGGACCAGTTCCTGGACGCTGACCGCGGCGGCGGCCAGGGCGCGGCAGGTGCGCCGCAGCGCGGTGACCGCCCAGGGCTGCCCGTCGCACCAGGCCCGGCGCAGCGCGTCGAAGGTGACCTCGCTCCCCCGCAGCCGGGCCGCGTGGCGCAGCGTGGCCGGGCCCGAGGCGATCGCCTGAAGGCAGCCCCGGCGTCCGCACACGCACCGCGGGCCGTCCAGCTCGACGACCGTGTGTCCGATCTCGAAGGAACCGCGGCCCAGGCCCGGGCACAGTTCGCCGCGCAGGACGAGGCCGCCGCCGATGCCCGTGCCGACCCCCAGGTAGAGGAGGTCCGCGCAGCCGGCGGCCTGTGCCTCGGCGAGGGCGCCGAGGTCGCCGTCGTCCGCCCAGGCGACGGCGGCGCCCGGGAACAGGGCGCGCAGTGCCGCGCCCAGGTCCGTGCCGGCCCATTCGGGCCGGCTCGGCCAGGCGGCGATCCGCTCGTCGGGTCCGACGGTCGCCGGCATCGCGACGCCCACTGACCTCAGGGGCGCTGCCAGCCTCGTGCGCAACTCGCCTACATGCTCCGCCAGTTGGGCGAGGTCACGGTCGGCGCTGTGCCGCGGCTGCCAGGCGAAGACGGTCTCGTCCACGCACTGCGCACCGGCTTCCACCCGCAACGCGACCTTGGTGCCCCCGATGTCGACACCGAGGTGATGTGCCCTCTCCATGCGGCCCGGCCGATCCTTCAGTTGCCGGGCACGGACGGGCACAGGGCCAGCAGGTCGGTGGGGCGGGCGAGGACGACGGCCGGCTCGGCGGCGAGCAGTTCCTCGGCCTCGGACAGCGCCCACAGCGCGCCGGCCGAGGTCACGCCGGCGCCGTGGGCGCTGGCGATGTCGGTCGGTGCGTCACCGACCATGATGGCCTGCTCGGGCAAGAAGCCCATCAGGTCCAGGGCGTGCTCCACGATGTCCGGGGCCGGCTTCGGGCGGGCGACCTCGTCCGAGCCGATCACATGGTCGAAGAAGGGCAGCAGCCCCAGCTGGTCGAGCAGGGAGCGCGCCCGCTGCCCGCTCTTGCCGGTGGCCACGGCGAGCCTCAGGCCCCGCACCCGCAGGGTGGTGAGCAGCTCCACTATGCCGTCGAAGACCGGCACCTGGGACGCGAGCCGGTAGCTCTCGCGGACGAAGGGCTCCTCCATCTCCAGGGGCAGGCCCATGATCCGCATGATGTCCGGGAAGTAGCGCCCCAGATGACGCCGGTACTCGTCGAACGGCGCCGGGCCGTCGCCGACGACCTCCTTGTACGCGATGGCGAACGCCTCGTACATCACCGCGAAGCTGTCGACGAGGACGCCGTCCAGGTCGAAGATCACGGCGTGTCTGACCGGCTGGGGCGGCTGCGTCGCCGTTGCCGTCCCGCCGGTCACAGGGGCCGCGGTCCGGTCCTGGATCACGGCTCGTTCTGTCGAAACTGGTGCTGTCACCGGCTTCTTCACCTCCTGCTGGTGGGCTCCTACTGATGGACGAGCACGGGGGTCTGCCTGTGCGTGGAGCGGGCCGAGGCGTAGAAGTCCTCGATGACGCGGACCGTCGTACGGGCCTCGCCGATGGCCCTGCCGCGCCGGCCCGGGTCGGCCAGGAGCGCGGCCAGGCCGTCCAGCTGCCGCCCGTACTCGCTGCCGATGGGCTCGTCCGGCACCGCCACGGACGTGGTGGTGCCCTCGCGGGTCAGCGTCAGTTCCGCGTGCGGCAGGCGGTTGGGGCTGAAGCCGAAGGTGCACCTCAGCTCGGCGGTTCCGGCGCTGCCCACCACCTGGATCCGGGACACGTCCCGCGCCGCGTGCGACGCCCAGCTGGCGCGCAGGGAGACCGAGACACCGTCGTCGCGGACGAAGAAGCCCCGGGCGGTGTCCTCGACGTCACCGGTGCCGCCGGCGGCCGCCTCGTCCTGCCGCCAGGCCGCGCCCCAGGCGTCGGCGCCCACGAAGTCGTCCGAGGTCACGCCGACGACCTGGGTGAAGCGGGCCGGGCCGAGCAGGGACGCGAGCGTGTCGAGCAGATGCCAGCCGAGGTCGAAGAGGACGCCGCCGCCGGCCTTGCTGCGCTGCGTGAACCAGCCGCCGGCCCGCGGGATGCCGCGTGCCCGCACCCAGGCCAGGTCGACATGGCGGATGCGGCCGAGCTCCGGCACCAGGCGTGCCAGGGCGCCCACGTCGGCGCGGTGCGGGGCGGCGCTGCCGGCCAGGAGCGTGGCGCCGCCGGCGCGTTCGGCGGCGGCCAGGGTGTCGGCCTCGCCGGAGGTCAGGCACACCGGCTTCTCCAGGAAGACGGAGACTCCCTTGCCGAGCAGGCCCGCGGAGACCTCGGCGTGCAGGTGGTTGGGGACGGCGACGACGGCGAGGTCGACCGCGGCGGGGGTCAGCGCATCCACCGTCGGGTGCACGGGCACGCCCGGTGCCACGTCGAGCGCGGCCCGCGCCGTCGGCGCGGGGTCGACGACGGCCACCACGTCGAAGTCGGCGTGTTCGACCAGCCGGGGCAGCCAGAGCTCCCGCCCCGCCCAGCCGAGCCCGACGACGGCTGTCCTGACGCTCATACGGCGGCTACAGCGTCCGCGACGATCTCGGCCGTCCGGTGCATGTCCTGCTCGGTGGCGAGCAGGGTGCGGTGGTGCAGCCAGACGCAGTCCTGGCTGATGGCCTCGGCGTGCGGGCAGCGCTCGGCGAGCTGGTCGGGGGTCTCGTCGGGGGCGCCCATCTCCCAGAAGGCGTCGGTGCGGTAGATCGCGCGGAAGCCTGCGAACGCCGGCACTCCGGCCGCCACGAGCCGGTCGACCAGGGCGTTGCGGTTCTCCTCCCCGATGCCGGGTACGCGGAACATCGCCATGTAGTGCGAGGGGAAGTCGGTGCGCTCGTCGGCGCGTTGCGGGACGACCCCGTCGATCTTCTCGAGCAGCGGGTACAGCGTGGCCCAGCGCTGCTGTCGGGTCTTTATCTGGCCTTCCAGGCGGCCGAGCTGGGCCCGCAGGACGGCCGCGGAGAACTCGTTGAGGCGCAGGTTGGAGCCGGCGATCTGGTGCTTGTAGAGGCGGTCGGTGCGCGGCCGTCCGCAGCTGTGCCGCAGGAACGCCTTCTCGTACAGCTCCGAGTCCGGGAACAGGACGGCGCCGCCCTCGCCCGCGGTCATCAGCTTGCCGTTCTGGAAGCTGAACGCGGCGACCGAGCCGAGTTCGCCGACGCGCTTGCCCTGCCAGCGGGCGGCGTGGGCGTGCGCGGCGTCCTGGAGCAGCGCGACGCCCGTGTCGGCGGAGAGCTTGGCCAGGGCGTCCATGTCGGCCAGGAACCCGGCCATGTGCACGGGCATGATGACCCGGGTACGCGGCGTCACGGCCGCGGCGGCCGCCGCCACGTCGATGTTGTACGTGCGCGGGTCGACGTCCACCGGGACGGCGACCGCGCCGAGACGCTGCGCCGCCTGCGACGAGGAGATGAAGGTGAAGGCCGGGACGATGACCTCGGAGCCCGGGCCGACTCCCATGACCTGCAGGGCGAGTTCCAGCGCGTGGGTTCCGTTGGTGACGGCCAGCGCGTGGGGAGCGCCGTGGAATTCGGCGAACTCCCGCTCGAAGGAGTCGACTTCGCTGCCGCCCATCCGCCACCACTGGCCCTGCTCAAGGGCTCGGATAAGGCCTTCCCGCTCTGTCGCGTCGTACTGCGGCCATTGGGGGTATTCCGGCGCCTGTCGCACGTTCATGATTCTCCAAGTAACTGGAATTGACTCGATGTAAGGCACAGGACAGCTCGACAACAGGTCCAAAGTAGGTGCCTGCCAGAGCTTTTGCGCATCCCTTGCCTCGGTAGTCTTGGCGGCGTTCTACCGCAGACCGAAGAAGGCCCTATAGGAATTCAGTTGTCCCTCGAGCATGTGAATGCCGTGGTGGATCCGGTGTCCCCGTGCGGCGGCCTCGCGCAGCAGGCGGGTCTCGCGGGGCTTCATGATGATGTCGGCCACGACGCCGCCCGGCGGCAGGGAGTCCAGCGGGAAGGGCAGCGGGTCGTCCGCGCGCAGCCCGAGCGGTGTGGCGTTGACCGCGAGGTCGGCGTCCGCCAGGTGCGGGCCGCTCAGGACGTGCACCCGGCCCGGCCAGTGCGCCTCCAGCCGGGCGGCCAGCGCGGTGAGCTTCGCCGTGTCCGTGTCGTACAGGGAGAGCCGTTCGACGCCGGCCTCCAGGAGCGCGGCGGCAATGGCGCTGCCCGCGCCGCCCGCGCCGACGAGCGCCGCGCGGCTGCCCTTCGGCTCGTGCCCGGCGCCGGCGAGGCCCGTGACGAAGCCCGAGCCGTCGAAGTTCTCCGCGAGCCAGCCGCCGTCGGCCTCGCGGCGCAGCACGTTCGCACTGCCGACGATGTCGACGGTCGTACCGCACCGGTCGGCGAGGTGGCGGACGGCCGCCTTGTGCGGCACGGTGACGAACATGCCGTCGAGGTTCTGCACGCGCTGCAGGCCGCGCACGATCTGCTCCAGGTGCTCCGGCGGGGCGTGCACCGGGACGACCACCGCGTCGATGCCCAGCTCCGCGAAGACCGGGTTCATCAGCGCGGGTGCCTGGACCTGGGCGACGGGGTCCCCCAGGACGGCGTACAGACGGGTGGTGCCCTGGATGGGCATGACGGGAGGTCGTGGGGTCATCGCAGCGCCGCCTTCCGGTCCGTGACACTGTCCGCCGCCCATGCGGCGACGGTGTACGCGAGTTCCCGCGCCTGGTCCGCGTTGAGGCGGGGGTCGCAGGCCGTGCGGTAGCGCGCGGGCAGGTCGGCTTCCGCCGTTCCCGGAGCGCCGCCGACGCATTCCGTGACGTGGTCGCCCGTGACCTCGAGGTGAATTCCGCCGGGGTGAGTGCCAAGGCGCCGGTGCACTTCGAAGAAACCGGCGATCTCGTCGGCTATCGCATCGAATTGCCGGGTCTTGTATCCGTTGGCCGACGTGTAGGTGTTGCCGTGCATCGGATCGCACTGCCAGATCACCGGGTGACCGGCGGCGGCGACTTTCTCCACGATCGGCGGCAGCACGTCCCGGATGCGGGTGTGCCCCATGCGGGTGATCAGCGTGAGCCGCCCGGGTTCGGCGTGCGGGTCGAGCCGGTGCACGTATTCCACGGCCTCTTCCGGGGTCGTGCCCGGGCCTATCTTGAGGCCGATGGGATTGGACAGCAGCTGCGCGAACGCGATGTGCGCGCCGTCGAGTTGACGGGTGCGCTCGCCGATCCACAGGAAGTGGCCGAGGCCGCTGGACAGGCGGGGCTCGGGCCCGCTGTCGTCCACCCACAGCGAGGACCGCTCGTAGTCGAGCAGCAGCGCCTCATGGCTGACGTGGACGTTCCGTGCGCCGAGCGTGCCGTCGCGGCCGAGCCTGCGGATCAGCGCCGTCGCGTGCGCGGCGTCGGCGTGGGCGCGCAGCATCCGGCCGGGGTCGGGGGTCCGGGCCTGCGCTGTGGGCTCGGCGGAGTTGACGATGTCACCGCGGTAGGAGGGCAGCCCCTGGGCGTCCACGGGCCGGGAGCGGGGTTTGGCGTACTGCCCGGCCATCCGGGCGACCCGGACGACAGGCAGTCCCGTGCGGCGGGTGAGCACGTCGGCCATCCGCGCCAGTGTGCGCAGGTTGGCGAGCTTGTGGGCTTCGGTGTTCTCGGCGAAGGACTCGGCGCAGTCGCCGCCCTGGAGGAGGAACGCCTCACCGCGGGCGACCGCGGCGAGTTCCTCGCGCAGCCGTGCAGTCTCGGCCGGTGCCACGATCGGCTCGGCGCGGCGCAGCACGGCCACCACGTCCCGGACGCCTTGCGGGTCCGGCCAGTCGGGCTGCTGCGCGGCGGGCCGGGCCAGCGCGTCCGCCAGCCTGTCCGCCAGGAGGCGGCCGGCCGCGCGGGCGGCACCCGTCGGTCCTGCGGTGCCGGCCGGTCCTGCGGTGCAGGAGGGTCCCTCGGTGTCGGGCGGCCACTGGAGCAGTTGCCTCATGGCCGCGCCGTATCGGTCGTGGCGGCGGGCACGGTGTCGACAAGGTCGGCCAGCGGCGTGCGGGGCATCTCGTCGAGGACGCGCGCGACCACCTCGTGCTCCACGTCGGCCACCAGTTCCGCGCCGCCCCGCCCGTCGAGGACGAACGCGAGGCCGCCGAACGCCTTCTTGTCGTGCCGCATCAGCCGCACCAGGGCCGCGGGCCCGGTCTCGGCGGGCAGGGCGGCGGGCAGCCCGTAGGAGCGGACGACGTCCAGGTGCTCCGCCACCCGCGCCGGGCCGATACGGCCGAGGGCACCGGCGAGCCGGCCCGCGAAGACCGTGCCGATGGCGACCGCCTCACCGTGGCGCAGGGCGAAGCCGGTCGCCTTTTCCAGCGCATGGCCCAGCGTGTGGCCGTAGTTGAGGATGTGCCGCAGTCCGGCGTCCCGCTCGTCGGCTTCCACGATGCGGGCCTTGAGGCTCACACTGGCGGCGATCTGATCCGCCAGTGGGAGCGAGTGCAGGTTCGGCGCGCCGATGAAGTGGGCGCGGGCGATCTCGCCGTAGCCGTTGAGCATCTCCCGCCGCGGCAGGGTGGAGAGATAGTCCGTGTCGCACAGGACCGCGCTCGGCTGCCAGTACGCGCCGACCAGGTTCTTGCCGCCCGGGAGGTTCACCGCCGTCTTCCCGCCGACGCTGGCGTCCACCTGGGCGAGCAGTGACGTGGGCAGGTGCACCACCGGCACGCCACGGTGGTAGAGGGCCGCGGCGAGACCGACCACGTCGGTGGTCGTCCCGCCGCCGCAGGAGACGACGACGTCGGACCTGGTGAGCCCGAAGCGTACGAACTCCCCGCACAGCGCCTCCACCGTGGCGAGGGTCTTGTCCCGCTCCCCGTCGCGGGCCGGCAGCAGCAGGGTCCTGACGCCGGTGTCGGGCACCCATTCCTCGGGGCGGGCCGACACGACGACGGCCCGCCTGGCGCCCAGCCGTTGGACGACCTCAGCGAGGGAGGTACGTACTCCGGGGCCGATGAGCACGTCGTACGAGTGATCTCTCAGGCGCAGCGGAATGGATGCCATGACGTCTCTCTACCGGCCCGCCGTCACCCGGCGGACACGCGACTCGGACCGCTCCTTGCGGTCGATCTCGTCCAGGTGCGGGTAGGAGGGGCAGCCGTAGACGCGCTGGAACGGCTCGAAGGTGTCCCACTCCTTGCGGCGCCGCATCTCCTGGGCCACCGAGTTGTGCTCGCTCCAGAAGTCGCCGCCGATCAGCCGGACGAGGTACTTCTCCAGGGTGTCCCGGTCGGTCGAGCGCGCGGCGTCGGCGGCCATGGCGACCAGCTCGCCGTCGTAGTAGGCGTGGATGAGCCGGATGTAGGTGTCGTAGCCGGTCTTGAAGTAGTTGGAGTACCGGTCGAACAGGGCCTCCTCGGCCGACGGGTCGGCGAGGGCCTGCCCGAGGGTCTCGGCCGCGCGGACGGCGGTGGCCGATGCCACCAGGACGCCGCCGGAGAACATGGGGTCGCCGAAGCAGCCGGCGTCGCCGACCATGAGCCAGCCGGGACCGGTGACCGTGTCCGCGTGGTAGCAGTAGTCGGTCTCGATCTTGAAGTCCATGGAGGGCTGCGTGCCGGTCAGGCGCGCGACGATGCGCGGGATCCGGGCCACGTGCTCCTCGAACACCTTCTCCGGGGTCGAGGCGCGCAGCACGTCGCGCGGCATGACCGTGCCCACGCTGATGGTGTCCTTGGACAGCGGGATGGCCCACACCCAGCCGTCGTCGTGGGCGCCGACCTGGATGTCGCCCTCGACGCCGAGGTTGTGGCGCTCGTCGAGCCCGGAGTAGTGCCGGAACACCCCGACCATGCGGAGCTTCTCGAGGGTCTTGCGCAGCCCGAAGCGATGGGCGATCTTGCCCGTGCGGCCGCTGGCGTCGATCACGTAGGAGGAGCGCACCTCGTGCGACTCGCCGTCGAGGTCGTAGCGGACGCCGACCATGCGGTCGCCCTCCATGAGCAGGTCGTTCACGTTCGCGCCGAAGACGACCTTCGCGCCGGCGGCCTCGGCCTGCTCGGCGAGCATCCGGTCGAACCTGCGCCGCTCGACCTGGAACGCGTTGTCGTGCCGGCCCGCGCCCTGCTTGGTGAAGTCCGCGCGGAAGACGCCCTCGAAGAACTTTTTCTCGGTCGGGTCGATGAACTCGCCGCCGAACTTGCGCACGTAGCCCTGGGCCTCCACCACCTCGCGCAGGCCGATCCGCTCGAACAGGCCCATCATGTACGGCAGCAGGGACTCCCCGATGTGGAATCGGGGGTTCGGCTCCTTCTCCAGGAGCACCACGGAGTGCCCCTGCTTGGCCAGCACGAAGGCGCTGACCGCACCGGCCGGCCCTGCGCCGATCACGACCACATCGGCTGTTTCCTTCGCCATGGTTTTCCCTTTCTGGTGCCAATTCGTTTGACCGGCGCGCTGGGTGATCGGAGTGCGATTCACTCGAATTCGCCCGACAGCAGGTGGGAGACCAGCTGCTCGTGCTCGTCGTCGTCCGTGATGGTGCGTATCTCCTCGCGGCCGTCACGGACCGTCAGGTGACGTCGTCCTTTCAGGACGACCTGACCGTTGTCGAACGTCCGGCCGCAGAGGATCTTCGTGCCGTCCTGCGGCCCGGTGTCCGCCGCGATCTCCTGGGCGAGGAAGTCCTCCATGTCCTTCCAGTCGCTCCACTGCCGGGGCTGCATCGTGAAGGTGTAGACGACGCTCCACCGGGTGACCCTGCCGCGGCGCTGTAGAGCGATCCTGGATCCCCGCTCGACCAGGCGGTACTGGCATCCGTACTGGCTCTGGACCGCGTCGCGGACCAGCAGCGGCTCGATGTAGGAGGGGCCGGGGTAGCCGACGTCCACGAGCCACTCGTCGCCGTCGAGGGCGACGCGGTTGAACGAGTGCTCCACGTCGAGCCCGGAGGCCTCCCAGCCCTCGGCGGTGCTGGCCGCCAGCAGCGTGACGTCGTAGCCCAGCTCCGTCAGCAGCCGGGCGAACAGCCGGTTCAGCTGGAAGCACGTGCCGCCGCGCCCCTGGACGACGCTCGACTCGAACGTGGCGTCCTCGTCGAGGCCGACGAGGCGCACCCCGTCGCTGAAGTCCTGGGTGGCGCCGTTGTACGGAATCGCCATGAGGTGCTTTTTGTGCAGCTTCCGCAGCGTCGCGATATCGACACCGGTTGCTCCGGCGCAGCCGATCCGGTCGAGATATCTTTCCACGTCGAACACGTTCATCACCTTCTTTCGCTGGGGGATCGCTGCTTCACACGGAGACCGCTACGGGCTGTGCCGCCTGTTCACCGCACAGCAGCCCGTGCAGATGCGCGGCGAGCATTCCGGCCGTCGGATAGTCGAAGACGAGGTTGGGCGAGAGCTTCTTCTCGGTGATGTCGCGGAGCCGGTTGCGCAGTTCGATGGAGGTGAGGGAGTCGAAACCGACCTCGAACAGCCCCTGGTCCGCGTCGATCCGGTACGTGGCGCTGTGGCCCAGCACCGCGGCCACCTGGGCCCGCACCAGGTCGAGCAGCACCTTCGCCTGCTCGGCGCCCGAAAGCCCGGCCAGCCGCTCGGTCAGCGCCTGGCCCGTCTCACCGGAGCTCGCCGCCTGGGCCTGCTGCCGGCCCGCGCGGACCAGGCCGCGCAGCAGGTGCGGCACTCCCCCGCCGGCCGCGGCCTGGGTGCGCAGCGAGCGCAGGTCCAGCTTGGCCGGCACCAGTTGCGCCTGTCCCGACCCCACGGCGGCGTCGAACAGCTCCATGCCCTCCGCAGGCGTGATCGCCTGGAGGCCGCCGCGCCGGTTCAGCCGCGCCTTGGTGAGGTCGTCGGTGTCGGCCGCCATGCCGCTGGTCTGCTCCCACAGGCCCCAGGCCAGGGCGAGCCCCGGCAGGCCCGCCGCCCGGCGCGTGGCCATCAGGCCGTCCAGGAAGGCGTTGGCCGCCGCGTAACTGCCGCTGCCCGCGCCCATGAAGACGGCCGAGACCGAGGAGTAGACGACGAACGCGTCCAGCTCCAGACCGCGCGTGAGCTCGTCCAGGTGGCGTACGGCGTCCACCTTCGGCGCGAACACCCGCGCCAGGCGCTCCGGAGTCAGCATCCCGATGACGCCGTCGTCGGTCACGCCTGCCGTGTGCACCACACCGCGCAGGGGGTGCTCGTCCGGCACCGCGGCCAGCAGGGACTTGACCTGGTCGTAGTCCGACACGTCACAGGCCACGACCGACACGGCCGCACCCTGCTCGGTCAGCTCGGCGACCAGCTCCCGCACACCTTCGGCGTCCCGGCCCCGGCGGCTGGCCAGCATGAGGTTCCGTACGCCGTGCCGCGCGACCAGGTGCCGGGCCACCAGGCCGCCCAGCGACCCGGCACCCGAGACCAGGACGGTCCCCTCCGGCCCGAACACCGCCGGCGCGTCGTCGGGGACCTGAGCGGCGACGCGGGCGAGCCGGGGTACCGAGAGGGCCTTGCCGCGCACCGCGCTCTGCGGCTCGCCGGAGGCCAGCGCCGCGCCCAGGACGCGCGCCGCCCGGTCACCGGAGACCGGAGCCGCCGGATCGGTGTCGACCAGGATGATGCGGTCCGGGTTCTCGGCCTGTGCGGCACGCACCAGACCCCACACCGCCGCGCCCGCCGGATCGGTCACCGTGTCCTCGCCACCGGCGGGCACCGCGCCCCGGGTCACCACGGCGAGCCGCGCCTCCTCCAGGCCGGGCCCGTCCAGCCAGCACTGCACGGCCTCCAGGACTCGGGTGGTCAGCGCCAGCACGGCGTCGTCGCCCTCACCGCCGACGGCCTCCAGGACTGCCAGGGCCGGGCATGCGGCGCCCGACTCCACGTCGTCGGCCAGGGTGGCCACCTCTTCCGCAGTGGCCACCGGAGCCCACGACGGCGCGGGCTCCGTTCCCTGAAGCGACAGCAGCTCGGTCCACTCCACCCGGAACAGCGAGTCGGCACGCGGCGTGTCCGCCGCCGTCTCCAACTGCTCGGCGGAGACGACCCGGGACACCAGCGAGTCCATCGTCACGACCAGGGCGCCGGCCTCGTCCGCCGCCGCCAGCGACAGCGCGTCGCGCTCGGGCTGCGCGAGTCGCACCCGCAGCACCGAGGCGCCCGCGGCGTGCAGCACCAGCCCGTTCCACGCGAACGGCAGCCTCAACTCCGCACCGCCCGGCCCTGCTTCGGGGCCGTCGTCGGCCGCGGCCGCACCCGCGATCTGCAGCAGGGGCGCGTGCAGGGCGGCGTCGAGCAGCGCGGGGTGGATGCCGAACCCGCCGGCCTGCTGCCGGTGTTCCTCGGGCAGGGCGACCTCGGCGAAGATCTCGTCGTCGCGCCGCCACAGTGCGCGCACACCTTGGAACGCGGGGCCGTAGCCGTAGCCCACCTCGGTGAGCAGGCCGTAGCCACCGCTGATGTCCACCGGCTCCGCGCCGGGCGGCGGCCAGGCGGCGAAGTCGAACTCCGCTCCACTGCCGCCCGGTTGCACCGTGGCGGCCAGCATGCCGCTGGCGTGCCGTGTCCAGGCGTCCGCGCCGCCCGGGCCGTCGGCGTCCTCGCGCCGCGAGTACACCTCCACAGTGCGTGAGCCGTTCCCGGCCGGTCCGCTCACGGCGACCTGGACGCGCACCCCGCCGTGCTCGGGCACCACGAGCGGCGCCTCGATCACGAGCTCCTCCAGGACGCTGCACCCGGCCTCGTCACCGGCCCGTACGGCCAGCTCGACCAGGCCCGTGCCAGGGACGAGCACCACGCCGCCGACCCTGTGATCGGCCAGCCAGGGGTGCGACTTCAGCGACAGCCGCGAGGTGAACACCAGGCCGTCGGACTGCGGCAGCTCCACCACGGCGCCGAGCAGCGGGTGATCGGTCCCGGCCAGCCCGAGGGAAGTCGCGTCGGTCGTGGTCCCGGTCGACCGGAGCCAGTAGTGCTGGTGGTCGAAGGCATACGTCGGCAGGTCGACGCCCGCCGACGTGGTTCCGGCGGGCAGGGTGCCCGTCCAGTGCACGGGTACG
>NZ_KQ948062.1:0-32906 GCF_001513965.1 Streptomyces cellostaticus
TTAGGCGGACACATATGTGAGTGCCGGATACACCTCCGGGTCGCCCTCGACACCGGCCTCACGGAGGATCGGAATGAGGATCTCGGCGAAGCGGTTGAGGGCCTCCTCGGACTCCCAGACGTCGACGACGCGGAAGGTGCTCTCGCCCTGTCCCGCGATGTGTGCGAGCAAACCTTCTACGGGCCAGTCGGCTGGAGATTCCATCCGGTTCTTGCCCCCCGTCAACTTGCGGTTGGTCTCCTCGTACTGCTCCTGTGTGAACTCGGGGGAGATGAGGACGATCGGCATTTGGGTCCTTCCAGATCGCGGAGACGCGGCATGGGGCTGCCACGTCTGGGCCGGAATCAGGCGACGGCGACGTCCGCCTGTTCACATAGCGATCCTGGGTCGCGTCGCAGCATCGCGCATGACTTGCTGCTCCACACGAGACGGAGTCACGCCCGTCGAGGAGGGCGAACGTTGCCTGATGCGGCACTAGCACCAGCTACCCGCAGATCCGGCTCCTCCATCCGCGGCGAGCAACCCTCCCGGCGAGGCAACAAACGGCTCAAGAGGGCCTTCCGCCTCGCCGCGTTCGCCTCACTGTCCCAGCCTGACTCCCGCGCCTACTACGACAGGAAACGACGCGAGGACAAGCACCACGTCGCAGCCCTTGTCAGCCTCGCCCGACGCCGCATCGACGTCCTCTTCGCCATGCTCCGGGACGGCACCTTCTACCAGCCACCCACCCCGGCCACCGTTTGACGAAGACCATAGGTGCACTTTTTCGACGTCCAATGACACACGTCGGTTCGATGCGTCGAACGAGATCGATCGTTGTGCAGCAGAGAGTAGCTAAGTCGACGCGAAGCGTGTAACCATCACAGTTGGTCGGGACGCGCAGTGCGACGGGGGCGCAGTTGATGGAAGCTACTCGATGGGCAGAACTTCGGCAGGATCAGGACATCGTACGGCTAGGGGGCTTGACTGACGCTATCCGTGCTCTTGTGGCGGAGGCGGGCATCGAACCGTCCGCCCACTCGCAGCTCTTGGACCGCGACTGGCTGCAGCGCGTCACGGACCGGGTGTCGGCAATGTTCTCGGTCTTCGTCATTGGCCAGGTGTCGAGTGGGAAATCCTCACTTATCAACTCGCTTATCGGGCGAAAACTGCTGATATCAGACCCGAATCCGACGGATGGTGTCATCGCGGTTCTCAACGGCCTCGGGGAGTCCGAGACCGAGGAGTACGCCGAGCGTGTGTGGGCGGACGGGCGCATCACCCGCTTCACCTCGGTCGGGGAAGGGGTGCAGTTCCTGCAACAACAGGATGCTCTGGTCGCGAGGCAGTTAGCGTGCCGGGAGGTCCGATTCTACCTGCGCGAACCGATCCTCCGCAGACTTCGACTGATCAGCACGCCGGGACTGGGCGACCGCATGCAGCAGTTCGAAGACGTAACACTCCGCTATCTCCGGGAGGACGAATCGGATCTGGTTCTGTGGACCTTCTTCCCGGAGAGCGCCGGCAACATCGAGGAGAGCAGGGTGTTCGCTCGTGCGCTCGCCAATCGCAAGGGCTCGGTCCTCGGCGTCGTAACGCGAAGCCTCGAAGGCCACGAGGATGATCCGACGTACGATCCCCACCTCGACCCGGAGTTGGCTGACGTGGTCGGCGGACTGCACGAGGCACTCGATGCGTACCTCTCGGGCGTCGTGCTCTATGACTCTGACCGGGCGCGCCACTTGGCGGAACGGAAACGGGCCGACCCTGCGCTGGTGATTGACGCTGAGTTCATTGGCGAAGTTGAACGCTGCGGGCTCGCCACCCTCCGGCGCACACTCGACGACCTGGTGGGGCCGGACGGAGAGAAGATCGAGCGATCCAGGGTGCGCTTGTTGCTCCTGCGGTGCGCTGGGCACGCGAGCGGCGTGGCCAATGATGTCGAGCCGCTGATGGAAGAGTTCTTCCGCAGGGCCGCCGCCAGTCAGCAGCATGTGGACAACTGGACGCGGCGTGAGCGCGAGGTGGTCGAACCCGCCCGGACGCTACTACGGGACGAGATCCAAACGGTGGCGGCCGAGCAAGGAGACGAATTGGCCCGGGTCATGGGCCGTGCCGCTGCCGACGCTGTTCTGCAGAACTTCAAGTTGATGGAGACTTTGGCACGCTCGGCGGTCGCATGGGCAAGTGATGTCGAATCCGCTGCCGACCGTCTCAACAAACACATCCAGTCGGCCACTGAAGAGGCAGTACGTCGTATCCGGTTCTGGGAGCGAACGGGTGCGATGGGCCAGGCGGTTGTCAACGAGCGACTGCGCGTACTGCGACAGGAACTTGGTGAGGAGCCGGCTCTCGACGTACCGGCGGCCGACGGGATTCCTGAGAGCGCGGGCCTGTTCTACGGAAGTCCGGGGGCGGCCGCACAGCACCAGGCAGGTGGGAGCGGTGGGACATTGGCCAAGGTCGCCATGGAGGCCGGGGCTGCCCTGGCCGCGGGAGTTGCCGCGAAGAATGCTGCCAAGACCGCTGCCGAGCAGGCCGCCAAGGCAGGAGGGGGCACCGCGGTGAAGGGCGCGGCCTCCGTCCTCTCAATCGTCCTTGCAGCGTTCGACGTCAAGAAGTTGGTGAATGAATTTGGAGAGGGGCGAGAGCGGCTCGCCGAGACGGTTCAGGCGTATTTCGAAACGGAGCGGCCAGCATTCACCAAGATGGTATTCGACCGCTTGTGGATATCGACGCAGGAGCAGCTCAACGCGCTGCTGGCGCCAAAGCGTAGCTCTCTGGTGCCGCACGCCGCCGCTGCCATGGCATGGAATGCGACTGCGGAGCAGATGAACAACCTCAGGGAAGAGCTGATAGCCATGTCCCAGCTATTCTCTGATCGAGCAGACTGTTAAGCCATGGAAGGGGCAGTGAACCGAGACCAAGCAGAATGTGAAAGCCAGGTCGGATCCGCGTCCGAGGAAAACCAATTCACACCCGGGCGCCTTCGCATCGAATCCCTCGCCCTGCTTGAAAGAATGTCCGCTTTGGTGCGGGCGGTGCAGGTGGGCGGTGCCGAGAATACAGCGTTCCAGGCCGATGTCCATGAGCTTTCGGCACGCTGGGCATACGACGCCCCGCTGGTGCTCCTGCTCGGTGCCTTTTCATCGGGAAAGACCAGCTTGCTGGCGCGGCTACTGGACTTAGCGTGGCTCCCCGCCGCGAAGACCGCAACCACCGCAATCCCAACCGAGTTCCGCTTCGGACCAGAACTGCGGGGCGAAGTACGGTTCCGCACTACGGTCCCCTTCACTTTGGCGCCAGGGGCCCTTCGCCGCAGTGCGCAGGCCACTGCACGTGAGCTACTCGCCTGGCTCCGTAACCCTGACGAATTCGGCGTACGAGAGGCTCACGAAGCCACAGGCGGTGACCGGATACCGATACAAACAGGGGTGCTCGCTGCCGAGTTGGAGCGAAAGGCCGTAGGCGGCGCGTCGCTCTCCGGCTCGGCCCGGTCCTTCGAACTGTCGCTGTTCCCACGGGAGCCAGAGGTGCTCGACCTTGCGGACCCCTCCGAGTTCGCCCGCTACCTGACCGACCCCCGGTTGGCTCTCACGCTCTCCAAGGCCATCTGCGAGCTGCCACACCCCCACCTGCAACACCTCGCCTTCCTGGACAGTGCCGGCTTGTGCTCGACGGTCGAGTTTCACGCCGACGTCGTGGAAGAACTGCGGCATCGCAAGCCGGACGGAGTCGTGGTGCTGCTGGATTCCCGTCGCCCAGACTCTCCCACGAACAAGGCCGCGCTTGATGCCCTGCGCCTCTTTGTCAGAACTCCCGCCGACTACCAGAGGGTAATGTTCGGCCTCACCTGGTGGGACCGTGCTCTGCGGCGGTTTATGAGTGGGGAGGACCATTCATCAGGGGCACCTCGTGATTTCAGCTCACAAGGCGAGCGGATTTTGGCGACCGCCGAACTCCTCCCGGCCATTCTCCACAAGCTCAAGGACATGGTCGCGGAGGTGGTGGGCGTGCCTGTGCCGGGTGACCCTACCGTGATTCCCCTGGCACTGGGCCCTGGGGCACCGGCTGAGATGCAGGAGGGACCGGCAGAGCTGTGCCGAAGGCTGGAGTCTGGATTCGCGGGACGACTCGGCGTTCGTATGTGGGCCGAACGGTGGAGCACTGCAGTCGACTTCGGTGGCTTGTTGCTGGCGGCGCACAAGAATGCCGTCGGTGAAGTGCGTCGCCGAATGCACCTTGTCGCCGACGATACAGACCGGGATTGGGAGGCACAGCGGATCATGCGTGAGCGCGAACAACTGCGGACGGCTGTCGCCCGCGCCACCCGGCAACTCACCGAGGTCATCACGTCGCACGAAAAGAAAATGCTGACGGAGATAGCAGGACGCCGACGCAAGAAGGACCTTCTGGAACACGCAGACTCGGGATACGACAGGGCAGCGGAAGCCGCCTTGGCGGCACTTGTCGATACAGCCGCATCCCAAGGCCAGATGATCTCTCGTTTCTACTCGGACATCAGTGCGTTGAGACCCATCTCGATCAACTTACGGCTACTAGGCCTTGACGGGGTGACGAAGAGCCGCGTCCGGGATCTGCTGAGCGGTGCCGAGTACTTGTTCAAGGCCACAAGTGACGCCGTGATCGGCAGCATCGTGGAACTGACGAAGGATGACCGCGAGGCCGCACGCGACATACTCAGGAATCGGCTGCGCACCACGATCGACATACTGATCGAAGCGGCACAATCCTGGTGCGCACGTGCTCGGATGCTCGAAGACCA
Source organism: Streptomyces cellostaticus (assembly GCF_001513965.1). Taxonomy (GTDB): domain Bacteria; phylum Actinomycetota; class Actinomycetes; order Streptomycetales; family Streptomycetaceae; genus Streptomyces; species Streptomyces cellostaticus. The sequence goes on from NZ_KQ948062.1 coordinate 4,766, forward strand.
GGCCGTGGCCGAGTTCCATGCACGATCCGATGCTCTGGCCGCTGGTCAGCAGGAAGCAGAGCGCCTGCAAGAGACGCTGGGACAGCGACTGGTCGTTCTGGAGAGCCTGGAGCAAGCGGTTCGAGAACTGGCCCGAGACATCGATGACTTCACAGGGGCGCTTGCCGCGCAGCGCGACAGGGAGGCGCGATCTTGGCCCGGGGCGCCGACGTGATGATCCCGGGGTCGGCACACGAGCGCGCATCACGAGGCCAGGGCAGTGGGCTGAGGTACCGAGAGCGGTGAGGCACGAGCTGGAGCCGGGCTCTGATCCGGAGGCGCGCGGGCGCGCCCAACCAGGGAGAGCACCCGGGTATACGTCGGTGTTCTCGTCGCCGCTGTCCGCGTCGCCATCACCGGAGCGCACTTCCGATTCAGAGGCTTCACGGCACCTGCCGGCGCCGATCGAGCCAAGCACCTCCGAGTGTGAAGCAGCACGGCCGGCATCGTCCGACCAGCCGGAGGAGACCTCGGGGGAGTGACACGTCGCCAAGGGCGCCAACGTCCGTGATGCCGATCACCAGCATCGCGAGCGGTATGACAGCGGTCAGCATCGCTTTCCTGCTCGAGTGCCGGGCCAGACTCGAAGCATTGCGGCGTTCACTTTTCCAGCACAGGCCATCTCTTGAGCAGTTGCTCTCCGACTGACCGATCAACTCGACTGAGCCGAACGGCCGAAACGTTGAGCCACGTCACCTGTGACATCGGGGCCAGGGTGTGCAGAGGTTCGAGTGCGCCGTTGAGGGAGTCGTGGGGTCGGCGCCCGTGGCTTCCGAATATCCGCACAAGGAAAGGGATTTTTTGGTGTTGGGGTGATGTGATCACGGTCAAAGGATAATGATAGTGGGATGACTGGGCGGTTGAGAGCATTGGCATGGAGTGGGGTCGTCGCCGGGGCTGCGGTCGCAGCCGGGCTGATTGCAGTCGCCGTGTTCGGGGACCTGAACACGGCCGGTCAGCTGGCGGGCATTGCAGGAGCGATCATCTCGCTGTTGGGCCTCGGGGCCTCGATGTACGCGCTGGTCTCGTATCCGCCTACACAGACAGACGCCAGGTCGATGACGAGAGCCACCGGCAGCCGGTCTGTCGCCGCGGGCGGGAGCATCGGCAGTGCGGTCACCGGCGACCAAGCGCATGGCGCGCTGGCCGGGGCCGGTGCCGCTCCCTTGCCGCAACCGCCTTCTCCTACGTCGTCCGGCCGGACGGTGCAGGCCTCCGGGCACCGAGCCGTCGCTGCAGGCGGTGACATCGGCAACGCCATCACCGGCGACGTCAGCACGGAGCCCGGTACCTCATGAGTCGGACTGAGCCGGCACCCGACATGAACCCCACAGCGGGGAGGCAACATTGGAGGGCATGCCGAAGGCGTCCGTGACCGCATCCGGACAGAAATCGGTCGCTGCGGGCGGCGATGTCGGCCAGGCGGTGACCGGCGATGGCGCTGTAGCAGTGCAGTATCAAATCCAGCACGCCTCGGTGCTGCCTGCACAGGCGTTCACGCCGGTTACCGAGGTGATGTGCCCGCCAAATTTGACGAACCTGCCGGAACGGCCGGGGATCTTCGTTGGGCGAGAGCAGGAACTCGGCCTCATGGACCGGGCGCTTGCCGCTGAGGCCGGGGTGGCCACACAGGTGGTGCACGGCTTGGGAGGTGTCGGAAAGTCGACGCTGGCGGCGCACTGGGCCGTCAGCCGCACAGGTGAGCGCAACCCGGTGTGGTGGATCACCGCTGATACCCCTTCTGCCCTTGACGCCGGGCTGGCTGCCCTGGCGGTGGCCCTGCAACCTGCCCTCACCGGCGTGCTGCCCTTCGAAACCCTGGCCGAACGCGCGGTGCAGTGGCTAGCTACCCACCAACAGTGGCTGTTGGTCCTGGACAACGTTGCTGAGCTCGCCGATATTCGGCCACTGCTCGCCCGCGTCCAAACCGGTGCCGTCGTGATTACTAGCCGCCGTGCCACCGGCTGGCATGGCATTGCAACCCCCGTTCAGCTTGACGTTCTAGAACAGGGAGAAGCCATTGAGTTGTTCGACCGCATCCTTACCTACGACCGGCCCAAGGCCACAAGCGACGGTGCCGGTTTGGTGTGCAACGAACTGGGCCTTCTGTCATTGGCGATTGAACAGGCCGCCGCATTCTGCGCCGAGACCAGCACCACCCCCCGAGATTACTTAGGCCTTCTGGCCAGCTATCCAGCCGAGTTATACGCGGCCAGCGCAGAAGGCGGCGACGCGGAGCGCACCATCGCGCGTATCTGGCACCTCACCCTGGACCGGCTCGCCGGCGACCCCCTCACCGGACAGATCCTGCGCACCCTCGCCTGGTACGCCCCCACCGACATCCCCCGTACCTTGCTGAACACGCTTGCCGCACCTCCGGCGCTGCTGCGTGCCCTAGGGCGGCTTGCTGCCCACAGCATGCTCACCCTCGACCAAGACAGCATCGCGGTGCACCGATTGGTGCAGGCCGTCTCCCGCACACCCGATCTGTGTGACCCCTACCGCCACCCCGACGCAATCACCGAAGCCCGCGCCTTCGCCACCAACGCCCTCACAGCAGCCCTCCCTGCCGACCCTGCGAACCCTTCGACTTGGGGCGTCTGGCGTGCACTGCTTCCGCACTCCGACGCCCTCACCCGCTATGTCACACCTGACACCGTCGAAACCGCTCGAATCCTCTACGAGACGGGACGATTCCTTCTTCATCAGGGCGCGGTGAACGGCGCCATGCCCCGGCTCCAGCGCGCCCTTGCGACCTATGAGCTGAATCTTGGTAGCGACCACTCCGATACCCTGGCTTCGCGGAGCGATCTTGCCGGCGCCTATGAATTTGCCGGAGACCTGCAGAGGGCGATTCCCCTGTACGAACAGACCCTTAATGAGCGCCGACGCCTCCTTGGCAACGACCACCCCGACACCCTGGCCTCGCGGAGCGATCTTGCCGGTGCCTATGAATCGGCGGGGGACCTGCAGCGGGCCATTCCTCTGTACGAAGAGACCCTCAACGACATCATCGAGGTACTGGGGAGCAGCCATCGCCATACCATCAGTCTTCGGAACAACCTTGCCTACGCCTACCAGTCTGCAGGCGATCTACAAAGAGCGATTACATTGTACGAACAGGCCCTCAGTGAGCGTGTTCGTATACTGGGCAATGACCACCCCGACACCCTGGCTTCCAGAAACCACCTCGCCAATGCGCTCCAGGCTGGAGGTAATCTGGAACGGGCCCTTGATCTGCATCAGCAGACACTTGCTCAGCACGTTCGTATCCTGGGCAGCGACCACCCGCATACCCTGGCCGCGCGCGACAACCTTGCTATGACCTTTGCACGGTCGGGTGATCTGCAGAGGGCGATTCCGCTGCACGAGCAGGTCCTCAGTGAGCGTGTTCGTATCCTGGGCAATGACCACCCCGACGTCCTAGCCTCGCGCAACAACCTTGCCAGTGCCTGTGAATCGGCCGGGGACCTGGAGCGGGCGATCGACCTATACGAAGAAGTCGTCAATGAATGCAGGCGACTCCTGGGCGAGGATAATCCCCAAACGCTGATTTCGCAGAACAACCTTGCCTACGCCTACCAGACCGCCGGCAACTGCTCGCGCGCGATTGCCTTGTACGAAAGCACCCTCACCGGATGTCGGCGAATCTTAGGTGTTCGCCACCCTCTTACCCTGACGGTGTTCCGCAATCTAGCTGCGTCGAGGCTGGGGCGGTAGGTAAGCAGACGCGTACAACGGACGGCGGCGACCCAATCAAGCAACCATTTCCTTCAGCTGGTGTCGGCGGCTCCACAGCCGCCGGCGAAGCCGTGATCCTCGGTAATAACATCAGCCGCACTGGGCTGGTCACCAGCACGAGCACCAGCGTCCCTGGCGCACTCTGGGAGTGCCTGGCATCGGTAAGGGAATCCGCTGCGGGTAGGTTCCAGACCCTTTCCGAGCTATCAGATCGGCCCCCAAAGTCCGTTGAGGCCGTCCATCCTGGGCCCGTTGAGGACACGTTGGGGACGCAAGGACAGGAACAGACTGACAAAGGCTCCAGGGAGCCAACAGGCGGCACGCACTCTGAGCTGCGAAAACGCCAAGAATCAGCGTAGAAGAGCAAGGGTCGCCAAGATCCTAAATGGACTCATAATCCGTCGGCCGTGGGTTCGAGTCCCACCCGCCCCACCAGGCACCGCAGGCGCAGAAACGATGTCACCTGTGGTGATGTGAGAACGGTGGTCGCCACACCGAGGCGGCGACCGCCGTTCACCCTCCCAGACCAAGATCCAGGGACGGGTGCCGCGGGAGCAGCCGACCTCGATCGGCGGGACCACCCCGGCGCGGTTGTGGCTCCAGTCCTCCGCGGGTGCGGATGAGGACCCATTCTCGGGTGGCCGGAGGAGGGAATGGGTGGCGTACTGCCACTGAGGGGGTTCTCCCTTTTCGACGCGGTCATGCGGGGAGGCCTCGTCGCGTTCGGATGAATCCGGATGCTCGCGCGTTCGGGATCTGACCCACAGTGGTGAATATGTGGGAGGGGTGGGCGAGCGCGCGGGCCGGTGAGGAAAAGCGTTTCCCTCCAGGGAGGCGGACTGTGCCGGGACGCTCCGCCGAATTGATCACGCCTTATCCACAGGCATCGCCGGGTGATCGCCGGGAGCGCAGAATCCCTCGGCGAGCGGCTGCGGCTCTGCCGTGGGGGAGGTACGCCCATGCCAGGTTCCGACTCCGACCCGCCCCCCCAGTGGTCGCGGACGGGACGACCCTGCTCGATGCCGGTGACGCCCCGCGCGCGGTGGTCCCGGCCGGTACGGGGTCGGCGCGGCCGTCCTCGACCGGCTGATGCAGCGGAAGCAGAGCGTGGCCCTCCGGGTGCTCGTGCTCGGAAAAAGAAGCGTTCTCCTTCCGGAACACGTGCAGAACCTTCATCCCCGTTATGAGCGGCTGATGAAGGACGCCGTCGCCCGGCCATGGCCTCACGCTGTCAACACGGCATTCGCCGCGTTCAATTCTGGAGCACCTGGATTCCCTGGTCGGTCGATGCGTGAATGCCCAACTGGCTGAAATACGTGAAGGATTCCCTCGTGTGGTACTGGGATTCGGCCGGCAAGCTCCTGGGTGCCGTTCATCTCCATTTCCCGGCGACCCGGAACGCCAGGCGGGCCCCAGGACTTGATCTGGGAGCGACGTCCCCGCGCCTGCCCACGCCGCCCATGACCCGCCGCAGATCCCGTACGGGTTCGGGCCGCCCCTCCCGTACAGCGCACCGGAAGCCGTGCTCGCCGGCCGGGAGGCGCGCGCCGTCGTGAACGTCACCGGGATGATCCCCGAAGTGGCAGGCGGCGCCGCGGACTTCGAGTGGGCGGAGATCGCCCGCATCGCACGTGCCCCCTCCTCGCGCGGCAGCCGGCTCGCCATGAGTGTCCAACTGTGGGGCGGCAGCGTGTACTTCTGCGAGCTGAACACCCGTCGCGCGGTCCGGTTCGCCGAGGGGGGCGTGTTCAGCAATTCATTTATTCGTCAACAGCCGGACACGACTCATGACTTGGCCCTGACGTGGCTTGGAAATGCCGTGGCCGGGGCACGGACCTCCTACGAGAAGCCGCCGCCGGGCGGTGCCGCAGGAGGAGGGCGTCATGGACCGTCGGATCCGGGTACGTGTCAGTCGTCGGCCCGCCGCCCCGCGCGGGCAGGAGATCGACCGCAGGACGCCCTCGGGGCGCATCCTGCCGTACTGATCACCCGTCATGCATGTGGCGGGCCACCGCCGCGCGCAGTGCCGTACGCAGATGCTCGGGCGGCACGGGGCCGTCCGGTGCCGTGCTCGCGGTGAGCGCCGCCGCCACGTCGCGCAGCTTGGTGTTGGACCGCTGGGAGGTCTCCCGCAGGATGTCCCACGCCTGCTCGGCGCTGCACGCGTGAGCGGCCATCAGGATGCCGCGCGCCTGGTCGATCACCGGGCGGGAGACGATCGCGTGGCGCAGCTGCTCGATCTCCACGCGCAGCCCGTGCAGTTGCTCTGCGCGCTCACGGGCCACCACGGAGGCGGTGCGGGCAGGCGGGTCGGCGGGCAGCGCGGTGCGCAGCGGATCGACGCAGTCCAGGCCCACCAGTTCCAGGATGCGACGCGGCTGGCCCCGCCAGCCCGTGGCCGCGACCGGTACGCCGCACCGGCGGCCGTACGCGCTGAGCACGTCCAGGAACTCCAGGCCTGCCGTGTCCATGAAGGACACGCCCGTCACGTCCAGCTCGATCCGGCCGACGCCCGCCGGCAGCGCGGCCAGGGCCGCGGCCAGCGTGTCCGTACAGCCGTGGACCAGCTCTCCGCGCGCGTCGAGAAGAGCGCGGCCCTCCTCGGTCCGGCCGCCGACGACCAGCGCGTCCAGCCGCCCGGTGTGCGGTGCTCGTGCCGCTGAGGTCATGTCTCCCCCTGCTCGGGTCCTCGTGGCTCGCCCCTCGTCTGCCCCCGGCACCCGGGCCTACACCCGGCGAGGGACGGACAAGGCGCATACTGGGCACCCGTGTTCATGTCCAGCTGGGAGACGGCGTGAGCGTCCCGGAGCCGGCGCGGCCCCCGACAGCCGAACCCTTCGTCCACCGCGCCCTCTTCTACGGCGACGCCCGGCAGTACCTGGCGGGCACCGTGCCCTTCGTCCGCGCCGCGCTGACCGCGGGCGAACCGGTCGCGGTCGCCGTCCCCGGCGAGAACCTGCGGCTGATCCGGGACGCGCTGGACGCGGACGCCGACGCCGACGCCGTACGGTTCCTGGACCTGCGCGAGGCCGGACGCAACCCCGGCCGGATCATCCCCGGTGTGCTGCGCGCCTTCGCCGACACCCAGCCGGCCGGCCGCCGGGTCCACATCATCGGCGAACCCGTCTGGGCCGGCCGCACCGCCGCCGAGTACCCCGCCTGCGCCCAGCACGAGGCGCTGGTCAACACCGCGTTCCAGGGCCGCCGGGTCACCATCCTGTGCCCCTACGACACCGCCCGCCTGGACGCCCGGGCGCTCGCCGACGCCCACGCCACCCACCCGCTCGTCATCCCGCCCGGCGCCACCACGCACCGCCCCAGCGAGACCTACGACCCCGAGGACGTCCTCGCCCGCTGCAACCAGCCGCTGCCGCCCGCCCCCGACACCGGTCCCGGCGTGCTCGCCCTCGCCTTCGACGACGGCTCCCTGTCCGCCGCCCGGCGCCTGGCCACCGAGCACGGCGCCCGGCTCGGCCTGGCCGGCCTGCGGCTGGAGGACCTGACCCTGATCACCGCCGAGCTGACCACCAACAGCGTGCTCCACGGCGGCGGGACGGGCACGCTCACCGTGTGGGCCGAGGGCGGGCACGTGCTGTGCCAGGTCCGCGACAAGGGCCGCCTGACCGACCCGCTGGCCGGCCGCCGCCCCGCCGCCCGTGACCAGCGCGGCGGCCGCGGCCTGCTCCTGGTCAACCTCGTGGCCGATCTGGTGCGCATGCACACCGGACAGGACGGCACGACCATCCGGAGCTACCTGGCACGGTGAGACGCCGACCCCTCACAGCGGCGCCTGCCGCACCCCCTTCGTGCCGTCGCCGGGCTGTCTCAGGCGGCCAGCGGGTTGAGGACCAGCGGTTCGATCCGGCCCTCCAGCATGGCGCCGAGGCCCTGTATGGCGCACACGTCGGGCCGTTCCGCGATGTGCACCGGGATGCCGGTCGCCTGGCGCAGCATCTGGTCGAGACCAGGCAGCAGGGCGGAGCCGCCGACCATCATGATCCCGTGGTCGGCGACATCGGCCACCAGGTCGGGCGGGCAGTCGCGCAGCACCTTGCCGATGCCGTCCAGGACGGCCGTCAGCGGGGTCTGGATGGCGTCGCGTACGGCGGCGGTGTCGACCCGCACACTGCGGGCGAGCCCGGTGGTCACGTCCAGCCCGCGGATCTCGGTCGCGGCCGGCCCGTGCGGGGTGAGTCCGTTGCCGGACAGGGCGAGCTGCAGCGGCCGCACGGACCGGCTGGGCAGCATCAGCTCGTGCTCGTGCCGCAGATGCTGCACGATCGCATGGTCGACGGACTCCCCGCCGACCGGGATCCGCTCGGCGGTGACGATGGACCCGAGGGAGAGCACGGCCACCTGCGTGGCCGCCGCCCCGCACACCATGATCATGGTTCCCTCGGGCCGTTCCACGGGCAGCCCGCACCCCACGGCGGCCGCGATGAGCGTGTCCACCAGCTCCACCCGCCGCGCGCCCAGCCCTACCAGCGTCTCGATCGTCGCCCGCTGGGCCAGCGGGTCGGCGTCGTGCGGGGTGCAGGCCGCCGCGCGCAGCCGGGGCTTGCGGCGCAGGCTGCGGCGCATCTTGTCGCCGATCAGGTGGCGCAGCATGCGCTGGGCCATCTCGATGTCGACGATGGTGCCACTGCTGATGGGCCGTACGACCCTGATGTAACTCGGCGTTCTCCCCGTCATCTTCTGCGCGAACTCGCCCACCGCGATGAGCGACTCGGTACGGGTGTTCACGGCCGCGACCGAGGGCTGGTCCACGACGAGACCGGCACCCTTCACATACACCCGGGTGCGGGCCGCACCCACGTCGACGGCGAAGTGGCAGCGGCGCAACTGCTCCAGGCTGACGGTCACGGGAGATCCTTCCGAGGGCGCGGTCCTTGGGGGCCGGATGGCGGCTTCTTTCGCATCCTCTGGGGGATTCCGGCGGCGCGCCTGCGGGAGGGGGCCGGGCGGGGCGCCGCTGAATGGGGGGTTCGGCCGTCCCGGGAGATCCGGGTCAGAGGGTCTGTGCGGCGCGGAGGAGGGGTTCGATACCGCGGGAGGTGAGGCCGGGTGAATCGGGCGAGGGCGGCGTCGGCTCGGTATCGACGTGGACGAACCTCATACCGGCCGTCAGCGCCGCGTCCTGCTCGGGTCCCGTGGAGCCGATCACGAGGCAGTCGCTCGGGGGGAGGTAGAAGTGCCGGGCGGCCTGGACCAGGTGGTGGGGGTCGGGCATCAGCGGGGTGTGCAGGGCATGGCGCCCATGCACACCGCCGGGCAGGCAGCCCAGAAGCCGCCGCTCTCCCAGGTAGGCGAAGGCCGCCCGGGTCGAGTGGTCGGTGACCACCGCCAGCGGCCGGCCCTTGTCGGCCAGGGTGCGGACCAGCAGGTCGGAGCAGGGCAGGGGCTCTGCTTCGCGGGCGGCGGCCGTTTCCAGGGATGCCAGTTCCTCTTCCAGCCGCTCGCTCGGCCGGTGCCGCCGGGACGGGCGGAGCAGGTCGAGCGGGTCGTCGTACCAGCCGGCGGCTTCGGGCAGGAATTCCTGTACGAGGCCGGTGGCGTCGAGGGCGAGACGGGTCAGCGTGCCGTCGAAGCCCAGGATGACGGCTCCCGCCGTGCGCAAGGCGTCGACCAGTCCGGGGTCGGCCTGCCCCGGCGATGCAGTTGCTCGCGACGAGCGGACCGGTGTGAGGGTGACCGCCCAGCGGACCGTGTGCCCGGGCAGCGACAGACGGCGCAGACAGGCGTCCAACTCGGCCTGCGCCTGAGCCGTTTCGCTGGCGTGGTAGGCGAGTGAGACGTCGTCCAGGCAGCCGCGGAGATGCCGGGCGATGGCTTCGGACACGCGTCCCTCACCGGCCCGGACGCCCTCGATCGGCGCCGTGATCCGCCACACCGCCTCACCCGCCGCCTCGAACACCGGGTTTCCGCTGCCGGACGTCCCGAGTTCGAGCAGCGCAAGGGGGCGTTCGGTGAGGTCCACCTCGTGGTAGAGCGTCGCTCCTTCGGGTCGGGTGAGGGTGAGCCCCGCGTCCGCGTCCGTGTCGTGTGCGGTGTACACGACGGTCCTGGTGCTGCCCTCGGGCTCCGGGAAGGGAACCCGCTCCGGCAGGCTGAAGGGGCCCTGGACCGGATGGACCGTGTCGGCGGAGGGGGGATACGCGCGAAGGCACCAGCCGTCTGCGGGGCTGGTGGTCATGGTCTGCAGTGCGGGGCCCGAATATCCTTCGGCGGCCAGCGCGTTCCGCAGTGGGTCGGAGACGGCGACGATGCCCTGGGCGCCGCTCAGGTCCATGGCGTGGTCGAGAACCACCCTCTGGGGGTACCAGTCCTCCTCGTCGTCGTAGTCCCACGTGCGGAGGAACGTCACCCACCACCGGTGGCCGCCCGTCTCGGCGACCCGGTCCGAGAACTCCCGAAGGGTGACAGTGAGCAGCGGAAGCTCCGAAACGCCGCGTTGCAGCCACACGAAGTAACCGTCGTTCTGCGCCGCCAACTCGTAGTGGGCCGGATCGATCCCGCTTGCCACCAACAGCCGTACGACCGCCCGGCCCAGCGCCGCCCGGTCGTCCGCACCCACGGGCCCGTCCGCGAATTCGAAGAGGGCCGCGTTGCGGAAGGGGGGAGGCGGGCGGTCGTCGTCCTCCGCGGTGAACAGACTCTCCGGCACCTCGTCCCGCGGCAGCGGCCTCTCCTGCGCCGGGTCGTCGGGGCCGTAGAGGAGCGACGGGGCCTCGGTGGGGTAGAGGCCCTCCTCCGGTAGGTCGTCCAGGTCGGACACGGCGGTGTGGTCAGGGCCCGGATCGTGTTCCCCCTGGTCCTCGAAGTCGGTGTAGTCGCCGCGCAGTTCATGGCCGAGGGCCAGCAGATCGGGATCCTCGCCGCCCGACCACTCGTACTCCTGGTACACCTCCAGCGCCTCTTCGACACGGCCCAGCCGGCGCAGCGCGATCAGCAGCAGCCGGCGGTAGTCCTCGCGGTCCGGGTGCGCGCGCAGGAGCTCGCCGAGATCCGTGGCCGCGCGCTCGTACTCGCCCAGGTCCAGGTCCAGTTCGGCCCGCCGGCGGTACAGGTCGAGCCGGAACTGGTGGAGGCTGGTACGGGCCGTGCGGGCGGTGGGGCCGGGGACCTCCGCGAGGGCTCGGTCACCGCGCCAGAGGTCCAGTGCCTCGGTGAGACGGTCGCGGGCCTCGGCCGGGCGGTTCTCGGCCGCGAGGTGCGCGGCCGAGCGTTCCAGCTCCCTGCAGTGGACCAGGTCCACGTAGTCGTGGCTGGTGTGCAGGGCGTATCCGCCGGGGAGTTCCGCGATTGCGCCCGGGCCCAGCCAGTCGCGCAGCTGCGCCGTGATCCGCCCGAGAACCGTCGGAGCGTCGTCCGGTACGTCATCGGGACTCCACAGGCCGGCCGTCAACTCTTCGAGGGTCACCGTGCGGCTGTCCCTGAGCAGCAGCATGGCGAGTACGGCGCCGGCGAGCGGTTCGAACTCCGCGGGGCGCTGCTGCGGGAGTGAGACCCGCAGGGGACCCAGGAACTGGTAGGAACGCACACGTGAGGGCCCCTCGGCCTCGGGCAGCGCGCGCTCGTCCGCGAGCAGGGCCCTGCCGCGCCGCTGCTCGTCCGGCGAGGCCGACAACAGGAGGTCGACGGCGCTCGTGAGGCTGGAAGGCAGTGGGTCCGCGGCCAGATGGCGGATCAGCCGACCCAGGTCCGACAGATCCACCGACTCTCCGTCGTCCCCCGAGGTCCTTCCAAGCTTGAAGCGGCTGAGTTTGACGGTTCCGTCGGGCAGGAGCAGCACCGCGCGCGGGCCGATGCCGCCGTGCGTGACGCCCGCGTCGTGGACGGCTCCGACGGCTCGGGCGAGCTGATTCCCGGCCGACACCAGCAGCCGCGCGGGAAGCCGGAAAGCGTCCGGTCCCCTCAGGCCGGCCAGCGGGATGCCGTCCAGATACTCCATGGCGACATACGGCACACCGCCCTCGATCCCGAAGCCGTGGACGGCCACCACGTTCGGGTGCGTCAGATCCGTCAGCCGTGCGGCATCCCGCAGGAAGGCCTCCCGGCGCGTCGGCCCGGTGAACGGCTTCAGCAGCTGTAGCGACACGCGGTCCCGATCCTGCACGTCTTCGGCCAGCCACACGTTCCCGCCCGGAGCGAGCTGTCGCACCAGCCGGTATCCGCCGTAGACACCGCCCGGCGCGCCGGTCTGCCCGGTCAGCCGGCGCACCGTCTCCGGCCGGACCGTCGCGATCGCCTCCCCGTCGGCCCCCGCCGCCCCCGCACCGCCTGCCGCGGGCGTGACCGCCGGGAACTCGCCCGGTGCCGCCCCCGCCCGTTCCTCGATCAACCCGCCCACCCGCGCGAGCAGTTCCGTCGTACGGCCCCGGGACGACCGCGGCAGGCTGCGCAGCAGCAGGTCCTGCACGCCCGGCCGGAAGGCGTAGGACCCCGGTGGGCCGGTGACCGAGGTCAGCAGGCCGCTGAGGATCACCTCGGCCAGGTGCTGGGGGCGCGGGTCGGCTTCCACCGCACGCTGGACCAGGCGCATCACCGGCAGGTCGGGACGGCCGAGGGCCAGATGGCCGGCCAGCCGGAACGCCTCCGGGGAGGAGGTCGCGCGAAACCGCAGGACCAGTTCCTCCGGGGACAGCCGGGTGACGTCCGTACGGGTCCCCGGGTCCAGGGGGCGGCCCAGCAGTGCCGCCGAGCCGGGGTACGCGGTCCCGCCGGCCGACGTCAGCAGGCCCGCCCAGTTCGCCAGCCATCTCGGGTCCGGTTCCAGTACGGGCAGCGGTACGGCGTCGGCGGGGACGTCGTCGTAGACGTCGTACGGTGCGAAGGTCAGGGAGGCCGTCGGTGCGACCGGGTGCGGTGCCGACAGGAGGCCCGGTGCGGTGGGCAGTGCCGTGTCACGCCACAGGTGTTCGGGCAGGGGCTGGAGGACGGCGACGGGCAGCCGGCGTGTCCAGCGGCGCAGGGTGCCCGTCCAGCGGTGTCCCGCCTCGCCATGCCGCCACTGCGGGCCCATGCAGTCGCTGATCACGAGCGTGACCGTGCGGCCGTCGGCGGGAGCGTGCGCCCCGTGGCCGTGGACCGTGCCGTCGGGCGCGGCGCGGAGGAGGGTCACCGTGCGGAAGACGCCCGACTGGGCGAGCGCGGTGTTCAGTTCGCGGACCAGGGGGCGCCAGACGGGCATCGTAGGGCCGGTGTCGTACACCAGGTTCAGGCGCAGCCAGCGCTCCTGGGCGGGGCGCAGCACCGGCAGCCACCACTCGGGGCACGCGCCGAGCCGGGCGATGCGGTCGGCCGTCGCGGGCTCGTCCAGACGGTGACCGCAGGGGGCGTCGGTACGGCGTTTGAGGGGGCGCAGGGCGCGTTGCAATCCCAGCGGGTGGCGGAGCATCGGGGGCGCCGGTGCCAGGAGAGAGGCGTGCGCGGCGCCGGGTCCGGAGGGGGTCGGGGACGGCAGGTGGAGCGGGGCGCGGGGTGAGTGCCGGGGGGCGTCCGGGGTGGGGTCCGGTGCCGGTGGGGTGGTCGGGGGTTCCTCCTGAGGGGGCCGGGGCTGCTCCTGCGGTACGTCCGGTGCGGGCTTCGGGGGTGCGGTTTGCCGTTCCTGGTCACCCGGCTCCAACTGCTGTGCCAGCCACAGCACTTCCGCCAGCTCCAGCGGGGTGGGGCGTACGCCGCCCGCCGCCTCGGCCAGTACGCCGGCCAGGCGGGCGAGCGGGTCCGGGGAGCCGGGACGGTCAGAAGGCATCGGGGCGCTGGGTCTCGCCGAGGTACGGCATGAGGTGTTCCGCCAGGTCGTGCAGGGAGTCCGCGGGCAGGTCGGAGGAGCGGGCCAGGTAGATCGCGTTGAGCAGCTGGTCGGTGGCGAGGTCGCCGCCGCGCGCGCGGGACAGGAAGCGGTCGGTCAACTCCTGTGCGTAGGCGTCGGGTTCGCCGTCGAAGTGGGCGCGGACGATGTCGGCGAGGTGGGAGTCGTCGGGCTGGAGCAGCCGCAGGGTGACACAGCGGCGCAGGAAGGCGGGCGGGAACTCGCGCTCGCCGTTGCTGGTGAGGACGACGAAGGGGAAGGCCCGGCAGCGGACCCGGCCGCGTTCGACGGGGACGCGCTCGTGGGTGCCGTCGACCATGACCATGGCCTGCGGATGGTGGTCGTCGCACGACCGGACCAGCTCGGGGATCTCGTACTGGCCCTCCTCCAGGACGTTCAGCAGGTCGTTGGGCAGGTCCAGGTCGCTCTTGTCGATCTCGTCGATGAGCAGGGCCCGGGGGCGGGCGTAGGGGAGGAGGGCGGTGCCGAGGGGGCCGAGGCGGAGGTGGTCCGCGATGCCGGATTCGGGAGCCGGGGTGCCTGGGGGCTGGGCGGCCGCCGTCTGGCGGGCCGCGTACAGGCGGGAGAGGGGGTCGTACTGGTAGAGGCCGTCGTGCAGGGTGCTGCGGCTGGTGATGTTCCAGCGCAGGACCGGGCCGAGTGTCAGCTCGCGGGCCACCGCGTAGGCCAGGGAGGACTTGCCGGTGCCGGGCGGGCCGGTGACGAGGAGGGGGCGGCGCAGGTAGAGGGCCGCGTTGACCAGTTGGACGGTCTGCGGGGTGGCCCGGTAGGTCGCGGCGCGGTGGGTGCGGTCGGGGGAGGTGGCCGCGGTGTCGGCGTCGTCGGCGGGCGTGTCCAGGGCGGGGCCGCCGTCGAAGGCCCGCCAGGGCGGGGGATCGGGCAGCTTTTCGATGCCGTCGTGCGGCTCCTTCGTGCCGGTGTACACGGGCCACAGGGGCATGGGCTCCTTCTCCGGTTCCTTCTCCGTTGGGCTGCTCGGGCGACGAGTTCGGGCGACGGGCCCGGTTGGCGGGTCCGGTTGATGGGTTCGGGCGGCGGACTCGGGCGGCGGATTCGGGTGGCGGACTCTGGCGGCGGGTTCACGCGACGGGTGAGTGCAGGCTGGTGGCGGGCTCGGGGAAGCAGCGTGGATCGTCCCAGAGCAGCTGGATGTCCCGCGCCCAGTGCCGCTCTGGTTCCTCTTCCTCCGCCGCCTCCTCCCGCAACGCCTGTATGTGCCGGGGGAGTTCGGTGGGCGGGACACCCTCGACCTCCGGGGCGAGCGCGTCGAGGAACGCGGTGCCGGCGCAGGGCGCGGAGTGCTCGGCGGCGCCCGAACAGCCCGAGCGCGGCCACAGCAGGACCGGCACGGGCATGTTCAGGCCGACCTCGAAGTGGTCGGGAGCGGTGGTGGGCGGGGCGCCGTAGCCCGCCAGGCCCGCATCCTTCTCGCGCAGGCGTTTGCGCAGGCCGAGGGGGCGTTCCGGGGCGCCGCAGTCGACCCGGTGCAGGGCGGCGCCGGAGCCCGTCGTCAGCTTCTGCCACTTCTTGCCGAGCTGGTGGCGCATCCGGCCGCTGTGGTGCCGGTAGTGGTCGGTGACGACCACCGGGTGGGCGCAGCCGAGGGGTGTGGAGTCGGACGCGCTGCACGCCCAGTGCGCCACCGGCAGGTTCAGCCAGTCCCGTGGCAGGACGAAGGTCAGCAACTCCTCGGCGTCCGGGGCGAGTTGCTTGAAGGCGCGGTCGATGCCCCGCTGGACCTGTTCCTGCATCTCGGCGTAGGGAAGCCGGACGGTGCCGATCGGCCGGGGCCGTCCGTCGCGGTATGCCGACACCGCGACCGTGACCTGGTCGAGGCCCGCCCCGCTGCGGTCGATCTCCACGAGGATCGGGGACCAGCCGGCGGCGGGCTCGACCGGTACGACGGGCTCGGCGGGTCCGTCCAGCCGCTCTGCCAGCCGGTCGGCGAACCGCGCCAGGGCCTCGGTCGGCTGCTCGACCTCCCACTGCACATAGCCGACCGCCGCCCGCAGCGAGCCGAATCCGCCCGCGGGCAGTCCGGGTCCGAAGTCGCCCACGGCGTCCACGAACAGCTGGTCCGCAGAGCAGTCGAGGCCGGTGGCCTCGGCTCGCCTCACCAGCTCGTACACCCTGCGCGTCGGGTCCTCGCCGTCGTCGCAGGCCGGGACCAGTTCGCCGAGTCCGGGCCAGTGCCGGGCCAGCACCTCGGTGGGCAGCATCCGGGCGGCCAGTACGCCCTGCTCGCCGGCCACCTGCGCGACCATGCCGACCACTCTGCCGTTGGGAAGGGTGGCCGCGGCCCCGCTGAAGCCGTGCGTCATCGGCTGCCCGTGCGCTGTCACGGCCTCCAGCTGCACCCACTCGTCGGCGATCCGGATGGTGGACACGGCCTGGTACTGGGCGAGCTGGCCCTCGTCGTACCCCACCGGGAAGCCGTAGGCGACCAGCACTTCGGAGGCAAGGCCCGGTTCGTGTCCCGGCGGGGCGAACCGAGCCGCCTTCAACGGCACTTCACAGTCCAGCTCGAGTACGGCCAGGTCACCGGGGTCGGTGTCGCCGCCGGCCCAGCCGCCGTGCACGGCCACGACCGCGGACAGCATGCCGAGGTCCGGGCGGTTCGGGAACGACACGGTCAGCAGCCCAGGCTCGCTGTCCCGTACGACATGCGCGCAGGTCAGCACGGTACGAGGGGCCACCAGGAAGCCCGCGCCCGCGATCGCGCCCCCGCACTCGATCCGGGCGTGCCAGGCGTCGCCGCTCATGAGCGGGGGGCGGGCTCCGGACCTGCGTCGTCCGCGGCCGTCGGTGTCGTGTCCTTCGACGACCAGCTCAGCTTGACGACCAACTGCCCCTCCGCCGCCCCCTTGGCGATGACCGCCCCCGCCTCGGCGGTCAGCTTCACGCCGAACTCCAGCTCCACGGAGTCGGGGCGCAGGCTGCCGTCCCGGAAGACGCGCAGGGCGGACTGGGCCGCCGAGCGGACGCCGTCCAGGGTGCCCTCGAAGGTGCGGGCGGCCTGGGCCGCCGGGCCGCTGCCCTCGCCGCGGGAGACCAGCCGGGTCCCGCTCGCGCCTTCCGTGGCCTCCACCACGACGACGGCGCCGTCCTCCGTGGTGAACTCCATCAGTCTGTTCATGGCGGTGCCCCCCGTGCTTCTGTTCCACGACCGACTCCATTGTTGCGGAAGGCGAGTGGGGCTGTCCCCGGTTCCGACCGTGCCGGTCGCTGCCGCTGGCGGGAAGCCGCCACGACGACTTCCCGCCACCGACGGTCGACATGCCGCCCATGTCTCCCTGCGGGCCTCGGCCCACGGCGACAGGAGCGGCTCGGTGAGCCAGGAGAGCGTCCGGGCGGTGGGGGTGCGGTGGCTCAGGACCCCGGGTGGCCCGTCGTGTCGACGATGCCCCGGACCACCCCCAGCTCCACCAGGTCCTGCGGCCGGATGCGCAGCTGTCCCGCGGTCGCCTCCACCTCCTCGGGCGGGCGCTTGAGGATCGCTGCCGCGAGTTCCGGGGCGATCACCGAGAAGTAACTGTCCGGCGTGGCCCAGGTGTTGCCGGGCGCGGCCAGCGCCAGCGCCCCGCCGGAGCCGCCCTCGCCGATCACGAGCGTGGTGACCGGGACCCGGGCGGCCGCCACCGCTCCGAACACCTCCGCGATGGCGGCCCCGGCCCCCTGCCGCTCCGCCTCGGCGTCATTGGCGGCACCCGGCGTGTCCACCAGCGTCAGCACCGGGATGTCGAGCCGGTCCGCGAGCCGGATCAACCGGGCCGCGGTGCGGTACCCGGAGGGTCGGGTCGCCGCCCCGGTCTGTGCCGCGTACGCCACGCTACGGCCGTCCCGCTCACCGAACCCGCACAGCATGCCGTCGGGGTCGGTACCGCCGCAGCGGTCGCCGGAGATCGTGACCCGGCGGGTGAAACAGGCGTCCAAGTAGGTGTGCGCGCGGGGGCGTTCGGGGGAACGGGCGCGACGGACGGCCTCCCAGCCGGTGTCGGGGAGGGCGGCGGTGCCGAGGGCATGCGGTACGGGGGCCTCCTGCGCCGGGGTGGTGAGCAGCCGCAGCCAGCACCCCAGCGTCTCCCGCAGTTCCTCCGGCCGGACCACCGCGTCGGCCGAACCCGCCGCCACCTGCGCTTGCGCCGTGTAGGCGTTCGGATCTGCGTCCGGGGGCCGCACCCGGGAACCCGCGAAACCCACCTGCGCGCCCGGGAGCGCCAGGATCACGTCGGCTCCGGCGCCGAGGGTGGCCCAGCCGCCGCCGGTCGTCGGGTCCCGCAGGACGGCGATCTGCGGCAGGCCCGCCTCCCGGGTGAGCGCCGACTGGCGGGCCACCCGCTGGAGTTGGGTCAGCGCGAGCATGCCCTCCTGCATCCGGCTGCCGCCGGTGGCGACGAGCGGCACGACCGGCAGCCGGTGCGCCCGGGCGTGCGTGTACGCCGCCTCCAGGCGGTCGCCGGTGCGCTCGCCCAGGGAGCCGCCGAGGAAGCCGAACTCGAACGCGATCAGCACGGCCCGGGTGCCCGCGACGCTCGCGGTGCCGCAGACGACCGACTCCTCCTCGCCGGTGCGTTCGGCGGCACGCGCGCGCGAGGCGTCGTAGCCCTGCCAGCCCAGGGGGCCGTCGGCCGTCGGATTCCTTATTGTGCCGGGGAGTTCGTCGAAGGTCGCCTCGTCCGTGACCAGCGCCAGGATCTCCCGCGCCGACAGCCGCTCAGGCATCGGCCACCAGCGCCCGCTTCATGATCTTCCCCATGTCGTTGCGGGGGAGCGCGTCCAGATAGCGGACCACGCGCGGCCGCTTGTGCGGGGCCAGCCGGGCGGCGACATGGTCGGCCAACTCGTCGGCTGTGGGCGGCACTTGCGGATCCACCGGGACGATCCAGGCCACGATCCGCTCGCCCAGGTCCGCGTCCGGCTCCCCGGTGACCGCCGCCTCCCGCACCCCCGGGTGCTCCAGCAGCGCGTTCTCGATCTCCCCGGCCCCGATCTTGTACCCGCCGCTCTTGATCAGATCGGTGGCCTTGCGCCCGACGATCCGGACGTATCCGTCGGGCTCCCGCACCGCCATGTCACCCGTGCGGAACCAGCCGTCGGCGGTGAACGCGGCGGCGGTCGCGTCGGGCCGGTTGAGGTACTCGGTGAACAGGTTCGGGCCGCGCACCTGGATCTCGCCGACAGTCTCCCCGTCGTAGTCGGCCACCTCGGAGCCGTCCTCCTCCACCAGCCGAAGCTCAACGCCGGGGAGCGGCACCCCGACCGTCCCGGCCCGGGCCTCCCCGTCGGCCCGCACGCTCGTGTTCATCAGCGTCTCCGTCATGCCGTACCGCTCGATCACCCGCCGGCCGGTGGCGGCCGCGATCCGCTCGTGGTCGTGCACGGGCAGCGCCGCCGAGCCGGAGACCAGCAGCCGGGCCCCGGCCAGGGCCTTGGCCAGCTCCGGGTCGCCCGGCAGGGTCTCGGCGATGCGGTGGTACATGGTCGGCACCCCGAACAGCATGGTCGCGCCGCCGTTCAGTTCCCGTGCCACGCCCTCGGTGCTGAAGCGCCCCAGGTGCCGCACCGACCCGCCGCGCCGCAGCGGGCCCAGGATGCCCAGCACGAGCCCGTGCACATGGAACAGCGGCAGCCCGTGCACCAGCACGTCTTCCGCCGTCCACTGCCAGGCGTCGGCGAGCGCGTCCAGGGTCGTGGCGAGGGCCCGGCGCGGGATGACGGCGCCCTTGGGCGGGCCGGTGGTGCCGGAGGTGTAGACGATCAGGGCCGGGGCGGTGTCGGAGGCCTGCTCCTCGGGGGCGGTGCCGGTGCCGGACGCGTCGACGTCGAGCCGTGTCAGGTCGCCAAGAGTGGAGGGCAGTTCGGCGCCGGGAGCTGCCAGGATCAGGTCCGGCGCACTGTCGTTGACGATGTGTGCCAGCTCCTTCGCGCCCGACTTCGGGTTCAGCGGCACCGCGGCCACCCCGGCGAGCAGCGCGCCCGTCACCGCGACGGCGGTCTCCAGCTCCGGGGTCGCCCACACGGCGACCCGGCCGGCACCCCGGATCCGCGCGGCGACGGCTCCCGCAGCACCGGCGAGTCCGCCGTACGTCAACGACCGTTCGCCGAACCGCAGGGCGACCCGCTCGCCCGAACCGTCCGCCAGGGCGGGGAAGAGGGAAGACACGCGGCGTACTCCTTTGGCTGTCGGAGAAAGCTGTCGGGGGACGACAGCACCCTTCCTACACCAGGAGCCTCGTGCCCACGACGGTGCTCAGGTCGGGCGCGAGTCGCAATTCGGTCGCGCGGAGGGCGGGATGCTCCAGCCAGTGCAGCCGGGCGAGGTCGGGGGCACCCTCGTGCAGCGGGGGCCAGCCGGTCGCCGGGGTGAAGTCGTCGACGACGACGGTCCCGCCGGGCGCGAGCACCCGTTCTACGTCAGCGGGCGCATCCCCGGGCACCTTGCCCTGCCCGCCGCCGTCGAGCACGAGCAGGTCGAAAGGACCGTACTCCTCGATCCGGCGCCAGTCGCCGTTCAGCACGGTGACCTCGGGACGGCCGGCGAAGACCTCGGCGGCGAGCCGTGCCCGCTCCGGGTCCCGCTCCACGCTGTACAGCCGGACCCCTGGCCCCGCCCCCGAGGCCAGCCAGGCCAGGCCGACGCCGAGCCCAGTGCCGGTCTCCCCGATACGGGCCTCGGCGCCGCCTGCCAACGCGTGTAGCAGGCGGCCCTGTTCGGGACGGCAGGAGTACGGGAAGCGGTGGGTGCGGGCGGCGGTCAGGGCTTGCTGCACGAGGGGCGGGAGCGCGTCCATGCCGGTGTACGCGTCGGTGCCGTAAGCCGCCATCAGCGTCTCTTCAGGGCTTCGATGAAGGGGGTGAAGGCGTCGGCCGGGAAGGTGAGGGTTGCCCTGGCCGGGGCCTTTGAGTCGCGGATGGCTATGTGGGTGGGTGAGTTTGCGATCTCCACGCATTCGTTTCCGTCGCCCGGACCCGAGTAGGACGACTTCCGCCAGTTGCCCATGGGGTTCCTCATAGTTCCTTCGCCAGCCTGTGGATGCATTCACGCGACTGTTGAGGGTCGAGTGACGCGGCCTCCACCTTACGGAAACTCGTTCGGTAGGTGTTGAGTTGAGCCTCGGAATCAATGAAGGCCGAGCCGTGCAGCGCGTCGCGGACCACGGTGTCCAGCTTGGGCAGGGGGCCGCCCACGTACGTCATCGTGCTGGAGGCTCTGGCGAAGCCGTCCAGGTCGAAGGGGACGACACGCACGGTGATGTGGTCCGCTTCGGAGAGCTCTAGGAGTCGCGTGAGTTGAGCCCTTGAGGTGGCACGGTCGCTGACTCTGATCCGAAGTGCCGCCTCGTGGATCACCGCTTCGTACGGGATGGCGAAATCCTGGCGCGCCTTTCGGTGCCTAATGCGCAACTCCAGCTCATCGGCGGTCAGTTCCGGCAGCCTGGACGAGAAGACGGCGCGTGAGTAGGCCTCGGTCTGCAGCAGACCCGGCACATACAGGATTGCCACGTGGCGTAGAAACCGGGCGTGGTGCTCCAGCTCGGACAGGTCCAGGAATGGCGTGGGCAGCAGGCCCCGGTACTCCTCCCACCAGCCGTGTGCCCGATCGGTGGCCATGGCGACGAGTGCGTTGATGAACTCCTCGTCTGTGCAGGCGTAGTGGGATGCGAGGCGGCGGAGTCGTTGTTCGCTCACACCTGCGAGGGCGGACTCGATGTGGGTGATCTGGGCCGGGCTCACGCCGAGCAGCGCGGCCGCCTGGCGGGAGTTGAGACCCGCAGCTTCACGGAGTCTGCGCAGTTCAGTTGCGAGCCTCATCTGGCGTGCTGTTGGTTCGCGCCTCTTCACCATCGACTGGTCCTCCTAACGCGTTCGGCGTCAGATTACGCGATCGGCTTGCCGCGTCCCTAGATTTAGATCTACCGTCAGTGACGTAGCGCACACGCAGCGGAAGTGCACCGTCCCGTCATGCCACGACGGCTACGGCAATGCCGCCGCGCGCCAATCCCACTCACTGGCTGGAGTTGATGCCGCATGCCCGAAAACGAATCCTGGGACTACACGCTCTACATCCCCAACGACCTCAGAGCGGTCACGGTGTGCCGTCGCACCCTGCGTCTGATCCTGACGCTGCACGGCCTGATCGGGCTGGTGGACACAGCGGAACTCCTGGCGACGGAGCTGGTCTCCAACGCTGTGCGTCACACGAAGGGGCCGGCTGCCCTCAGGGTTCGCCGAACGGCGGAGGGGGTGGTGTGGATCGGGGCGTGGGACACGGATCCCGAGCCGCCGGATCCGCCACGACCGTTGGAGCAGGTGGGTGAGCAGGAGGAAGGCCGAGGTCTGGGCCTGGTTGTGAGGTGCGCGGACTACTGGGGCTGGCAGCCGTCGGCCAGGTTCGGCGACCGAGGCAAGTTCGTGTGGTGCGAACTTGCGGCGGCCTAGCTCGTTGATCACGTCATACGAAAGGAGAGCTGATGGTCGGCTCGTCGCATGAGGCGCTGCACCGGATCTTCCAGAAGGACCCCACGCTGCTGACTCGGGCCTTACAGCGGGTGCTGGACGTGCCGTTTCCCGAGCCGCGGGAGATTGCGGCGCTGAACGTGGATCTGACGGAGATCGAGCCGGTCGAGCGTCGGGTGGACACGTTGCTGCGGGCGGAGACGGATGAGGGGACGTATCTCCTCGTGGTCGAGTCGCAGGGGAAGAAGGATGAGCGGAAGCGGGGCAGCTGGCCGTACTACCTCTCCTACCTGTACGAGAAGTACCGCTGCGAGCCCGTGCTGATCGTCATCACGCAGAGCAGTGCTACGGCGCGGTGGGCGTCGCGCCCGATTCGGCTGGGTTTCCCGGGCTGGGATTCGCTGACGGTACGTCCACTGGTGCTGGGTCCGGACAACGTGCCGGTGATCGCGGACGAGCGGCAGGCGGAACGGGACGTACCCCTTGCGGTGCTTTCGGCGATGACACACGGGCGTGGCCCCCAGGCCCCGGCCATACTGGAATCCCTGGCGTCCGCCCTGCGGACCATCGACCCCGACAGCGCCGCGGTCTTCGTGCAGTTCGTCGACTCATGCCTGGCCGATCCCCAGGCGAAGCAGATGTGGAGGGATTTGATGACGGCGATCCAGTACTTCTGGCGACACCCGCTGGCCGAACAGGTGCGCGAAGAGGGGCGGGAACAGGGCCGGGCCGAGGTCAAGGCGGAGATGACGCTGCGCATCCTTGAGTGGCGCAGCATTCCTGTGCCCGACGACGTCCGCGAGCGGGTGATGGACTGCACGGATCTGGACCAGCTGGAGCTCTGGGCACAGCGGGCGGTGCACGCGACGGACGCGGCGGAACTGTTCACGGAGGAGTAGGGGAGCTCACCGGCTCTCCGGGCTCTCACTGGAAGGGAATGTTGAGCCAGGGGCTACCGGGGTCGGACATCAGGATCCGATGGGCCTCGACCATGTCCTGATACCACTCCCCGAACTCCTCCTCATCGAAGTGGAGACAGCGCCCGAGGATGTAGCCGGCGGAGAAGTCCTGCCATGACTTGTAGGACAGGGCGGCGGCCCGCCCCGCCTGGATGACGGCGGACTCGGTCTCCTCCAGCGTCCCGAACCGGGCTCCGAGCCCCCACCGGGCCATCTTCGAGGCGCGCCCGAGATCCCAGGCGTCGACGGAGGAGACGTACCGGCTCTCATCGAGCACGCCGTCGGCACGCATCCGGGCCTCGTACCTGGTGATGCGCCCGATGAGCCGCTGGATGCCTTCGATGCGAGCCTCGGTCTCGGACTCGGGCCGAGGCTCGGTCTTGGTAGCACCGTCCTCGGTGACCACGACCGAGCCCTCGGAGTTCGCCCGGATGACGTTGGCGGCGGCCTGCCGCCAGTACCCCACGTCGACGTGCCCGCCGAAGTCACGGGCGATAGTGCGGCGCATCCCGAGGGTGAAATCCCAGATGGCGCTGTGCGATTCACGCGAAATCAGGTTGGCCAAAGCGCACTGCCAGCCCTCGCGAGCGGTGATGCCCCACCACTCGCGAAGCCGCTTGCGTTCCAGACGGTAGCCGGTCCCATGCCAAGCCATCGCGTTCCAGACCGAGCCGTTGTTCACGCACAGGAGCGCACCGCAGGCGAGGCCGTGCGCCACCGGGCCGTGGAGCGGTCCACCGACCTGGAGGGTGTGCAGGCGCATGGAGAAATCGGGACTATCGATGGAATAGCGAGCCCAATTACCAGAGTGCGGGGGCGCTGAGGGTAGGAACGCCTCACAAGGACTGCCGGGATTCACCACGATCCACGGCGGATCGGTCGACTTCCAAACCCGGGCGAACCACCCGAAGGTACGGCACTCGAAAATGCGATGTGGCTCCGGCGCGGGCAGCATTCCAACGGTATAGATGGCCCAGATTTCACCGCCGGCTCGCAGGTCGTATCCGAACACACGATACGTCGCGCTGGGCTCGCTATCTGCCTTGTCCCGCTGTATCTCGAAATAAAGACGATTCTGGGCGAGAACCTTGAAGTAGGCCGCCCAGTCCTCACGCGCCTTGGCCTCGCACAACGCCTGCTCAATGTCTGTCGGCGGAGTCCAGGAAGGCGGCGCAGGGGGCCCAGAAGCTGCGGACGGCTGAACAAATGGCATTGGTGTCCTCAAGTTTGCGCGAGAGGCGAATTGTGCACTCGGTTGTGCCCCTCATTAATTCTCCAGCCCGTTGTAAATGATGTGATGGACTGGAGGGCCGACCCTGATTCGGATTTGTTTGCTCTGTTCGTCATGGTAGGAGACCACCCCAGCTACCGACACCCCAACATCCGGTAGCGGCACGGGACTGGAATCGGTTGACGTTGGGTTATAAGAGGCAATATCGAGAAATCCGGTAATTTCTGGAGTTTCAGGCAAATCCAAAAAGACTCCAAAGGGAAACTTTGCGTTCACTGTTCCCCGCACTTCTGACCCTACAGCGTGTAGACGCTTCGCTTCTTGCCATTGATCTTCAGATGTCATCGGTGGCGTATCCTTGGATATTGGTTCAGTTCTTGGACTTTGCTATTGGGTATTTCGAGTTCAGTGAGAGGGCCGCCTTCGTAGCGGCGTTCGTGCTCCGCGAAGCGTGCTAGATATTCGGATTTTGGTATCTGAATCTCTATCACCCCTTCTCCGTAGTGCTTAGCGTACATTTCGGCCAGTTCCCGCTCCTTGGCGAAATACACGAGGCCGTTCAAGTATCGATCGCCAGGCCCGCCTGGGAAGTCTTCGGCTCGATAGCCATGCTGCTCTTGGAAGTCGCCCTGCCCTCGTTGCGGGGCCTTGTAGATCGACTGCACTTCCTCTGGGCACTCGTCTGGAGCCAGTCCGAGATGGTCGGTCCAAATGTGAGGATTATGGACATATGTGGCCGGGTTGGGGGCGGGGGCGAGCCCGAGGGGATCGGGGGTAAGGTAGCGGGCGGTTTCGGGATCGTAGTGGCGGAAGTAGTTGTAGTGGAGGCCGGTTTCCGGGTCGTAGTACTGCCCCGGGAAACGCAGGGGCGTGTAGGCGCTGCTGTTCGCTGCCCACGCCGTTGTCCCCCACAGCGTGCTTCTGGTGCGCCAGGCGATGTCGCCTTGCTCATCGATGAGTTCGCTGGGGGTGCCGACCAGGTCGGTGATGATGGCGAAGAAGCGGGAGTCGATCTCCTCCTGGGATGCGTTCGCAGCGGTGATGCGTTCCGTTTGGGACAGAGGGCGTAGGCCCTGGTGGTCCCAGGTGAGGGTGACCGGGTGCGGGAGGTCTACAGACGTTGTGGTCTGTTCGCAGAGGATCGTTCCATCCCAGGTGAAGTCCACCTTTTCCAGGACCGTTTCGGCGTCTTCCGCCAGGCGCAGCTTTGCCGTGCGGCGTCCGAGGGGGTCGTAGGTGTAGCGCCAGCGGGCGCCGTCCGGAGTCACTACAGACGTCAGGCGGTCCTCGGCGTCCCATTCATAGCGCCAGGTGTCCGGCTTGCGCGACAGGCGGGTCTTCTGGCGCAGGGTGATGCGGCCGAGGGCGTCGTGTTCGTAACGGACGTTGCCGGCTCGGGTGATGCGGGTGCCTGTGTAGGTGCGGGTGCCGACTGCCTCCTGGCCCGGATGGTCTGTCGGCCAGCTCACCTGGGCCTGGTTGCCCGCCTCGTCGTAGGCGTAGCGCTCCGTCCAGCCAGATGCGTGTACCGCTGTCACCCGTCCCGCCGCGTCCAGATCGAAGCGGCGGGTGCCGGAGAGGTGGTCGTCGATGCCGATCAGGTTGCCGTCGGCGCGATAGGTGTACGCCCGGTGCTGGACCATGCGGCCTGCGGCACCGGTCACCGACTGGGTCATCAGCCGGCCCAGCGCATCGAAGGTGTGCTCCAGGGCGATCGTTCCGCCGATGTGGCGGGCGAGTTCGCGGCCTGCCTCGTCGTAGGTGAGGCCGATGACGCGGCCCGAGGCCACCATGTCGGTGCGGCGGCCGGCGGCGTCATACGACCATGTGGTGGTGGCGCCGATGGGGGTCGTGCGGCCGGTGCGGCGTCCCAGGGCGTCATATGTATAGCTCAGCGTGCGGCTGTTGACTGTTTCCGAGTGCAGGCGGCCGTAGCGGTCACGCAGCAGCGTGACCGTCGTGCCCTCCGGGCCGGTGGCCTGGGCGAGTTGGTCGGTGAGGTCGTAGGCGTAGGTCGTGACCTGGCCGGCCGCGTCCTTGCAGGTCACTTGGCCCAGTTCGTTGCGCTCGAAGGACAGGACCTCGCCAAGAACGTTTCTGCGTGAGGCAAGGCGGCCTGCCGCGTCATGGGTGTAGGTGAGGGCGCGGTCGTCAAAGTCCGTCTCCGTGACCAGGTGGCCCGCTGCGTCGTATTCGTACGTCCATGTCAGGCCCTGCGGGTTGGTGACCTTGGTCAGGCGCAGTTCGCTGTCGTGGTCGAACTCGTAGCGGACCTCGTCCGGACCGGTGCGGGCGGTCAGCAGGTCGAAGTGGGTGTACTCGAAGCGGGAAATGCCGCCCATCGCATCCGTGTGGCTTGTGCAGTTGCCCTCACCGTCGTATGTCCATGACTCGGTCGTGCCGTCCGGAGCCGTACGGCCCGACAGGTGGCCTTCTACCGTCCACTCCAGGCGGGTCACCGCACCCGTCGGATCTGTTGTCGAGATCGCGCGGCCGAGGGCGTCCCGTTCGTAGCGGGTCACAGCGCCCAGCGGGTCCGTCACCTCCACCGGGAGGCCCGCTCGATCGCACACGACCCTCGTCGTGTGGCCCAACGGATCCGTCACGGACCTCAGGTGGCCGGCCTCCGTGTACGTGAAGTGTGTGGTCTGGCCTGCCGGGTCCGTCACCGAGGTGCGGTTGCCTCGCTCGTCGAAGCCCTGCCGGATCACCGTGCCGTCCGGATTGACCACCTTCACCGGAAGGCCGAGTTCGTTGTACTCCGCCCGCGCCTCGCGGCCGTCCGGGCGTATCACCCTTGTGGTGTTGCCCGCCTCGTCGTAGTCGAATGTCGTCGTGTGGCCCAGCGGGTCGGTCTGGGACAGCAGGCGGTTGTAGCGGTCGCGGTGGTATCTGGTTTCGGCGCCGAGTGGGTCGATCTCGGCCACGACCTGCCGGGCGTCGTTGACCAGGTAGCGAGTGCTGTGGCCTTCGCCGTTGGTCGCCGTGGTCACGCGCAGGCCTGTCTCAGGATCCGGTTCCTGGTAGGAGAAGCGCGTGGCCATGTGGCCTGCGGAGCCGGTCTGGGCTGTGCAGCGGTCCTGGTCGTCGTACTCGTAGGTGTAGCTGCGGTCGTTCGTGTCCGTCCAGGACGTGACCCGGTCCGAGTCGTCGTAGGTGAAGCGGAGCGGCAGGCCAGAGGAGTTGATGACCTCCGTGAGGTTGCCGTCCGTGTAGCCGAAGCGTTTCAGCTCCGTGTTCGCCCCCGCCAGGTGGTAGGCCGTTACGCGGCCCGACTCCGTGGTGATGCGGACGCCCTGGCCGGCGCTCGTCACCATGGCCAGCGGCGTGCCCTCCGCGTCGCACTCGAACGTGATCCAGTTGCCGTTGCGGTCGTCTATCTGTTCCAGCACCGCCAGGGCTTCGCCCCGGTCGGCGAAGTGCCAGGTGCGGAGGGTCTGCGGGTTAGTGATCGTGTAGCCGCCGTCCACCCGGTCCAGGGGCCAGCGGGGGCCGTGGGACGGGAGGGTGGGCAGGCCGGGGGCCGGGTGCGGGTACGCCAGGAGTAGGCCGTCCTCCGTGACGAAGACGACGCCCTTCGCGTCGATCTCCAGACGCTGGTCCAGGGTGGAGGACCAAGAGGGGCCGAACCAGCGGCCCAGGTGGTAGCCGGACTCCGCGCGCCGCTTGAGGATCAGAGGCAGCACACCGGGGAGGGTCGCGTCCGTCTGCGGCAGGAACATCTTGCCGGTGGCGACGTCCACCGGGTCGCCGCACTTCTTCACGGCGTCGTCTTGGCGGGAGTGATTCTGTGGGTTCTCGTCCACCTCCTGGCGGGCAGTTTTCCCGCCCGCGCCTTCCGCCGCCCCGCGTTCGCCGGCCGCCGCTTCCTCGGCGCCCTTG
>NZ_KQ948062.1:33479-35189 GCF_001513965.1 Streptomyces cellostaticus
ACCCCGTCTTCCGCGAGCCGGGCGCCGTCGACGGCGGCTCCCTCGGCGCCCGCCTCGGGGATGAGGAACTGGGGCAGGAGTTCGCCGCCGACGCCGCCGGGGTCCTGGAGGAAGGAGTTCCAGAGCTGGTTGCCGGTCTGGGTGGGGTGGGTGACCAGGTGGACGGCGCCGCCCAGGAGTTCCACCTTGTTCTGGAGCGCTTCGTAGGGGTGGGTGACCGTGTACGGGTCGAGGGGGTTCGCGCCGCGGAGCAGGTTGTTCAGGTCACCGACCCCGCGTACGAAGCCGCCGAAGAACCGCATGTCCTCCGTCTTGGCGGCATCCAGGACATCGGCACCGTCGAGTTTGAGCTGGTGCAGGGCCGACGGCTCGTGCGGGGCGTGCTGGAGGGCGTGCTTGACGCGGTCGGCGGCCTCCGCGGCGAGGTGGGCGCGCTGCTTTCGGGCGGCGGCCAGGATCTGCTCGGCCGCGTGCTTGGCCTCATCACCCGGATCCTGCTCCGAGGGTTTCGGACCGGGGTCCTTCTTGCCCTGATCGACGGCGTCGTTGTACGTCTGCACCTTCTGCTGGTGGGCCTTGGAAGCCGTCTTGCCCTGACGGTACTTCGCCACCGCCTCCCGCGCCTGAGCCTGCGCCCACTCCACCGTGTGCGCGAAGTTCTCCAACGCCGAGGCAGCCTCCCCACACGCCTCGGCCGCCTGGTGCCACTTGACCTGGTGCGTGGCGAACTTCTCGCGGAAAGTGTCGGCGGCCTCGCCCTTGAACTCCGACGAGTCCAGCTTGCTCATACCGGACGCGACCGCCCCGAAGGCCTTCGCGAAGTTCCGCAGATGCCCCGCCGTCTCCCGCAGCTTCGCCGGATTACCGTGGATGAGCTCCTTCGGGTCCTCGGTCTCCTCCAGCTGCTGCTCGTCCACATGCGCGCCCAGCTTCGACGCGATGCCATCGCCCCAGCCGTCGACCTTGTCGGCCGCACCATGCGCACCCACATAGTCGAGCGCGTCGCCCACCCCATGGGCGCCCTCGTCGATGACATGACCCGTCGTCCGCTTGACGTCGTCGTAGCCGGACTTCAACGAGCCCAGGGCACCATTCAACTTCCCCGTGAACGACATCAGTTCCCGTCCCCGCCCTGCGGCCGCGGCCCCAGCACCTTCTCCACTTCGCCGTCGTACGCCTCGTCACTCATCCCGGCCGCATCACGCATCATGGACGGTGAGACCGGACTGCCCGGCACCTCGGCGGTCGCCACGTCCCAGAGCATGCCCTTGCCCGTCTTCCGCACCGAGTTCACCAGGTTCTCGCGGTCCTTCGCGCCGTAACCCGTCGTCTGCCCGGCGTGGTTGATCTGGTCCACGCTCTCCTTCTCCACCTTCTCGTTCGAGGCGAAGGGATCCCCCACAGCGGAGTTGTAGGCGACCTTCAGCGAACCCTTCACATACACGTCCGTCTGATGGAAAGTTCCCGCCGCCAGCCCCATCCCCTCCGCCAGCGCGTTGCCCTCCTGCATCAGATCGCGCACCCCCCACTGCCAACGCTCACAGAAGGTGTGCAGCACCGCGCCCAGATGATCGTCACCGACATCCATGCCGGTCATCTCCAGGCTCGTGAAACCCCGGCCCGCGCCCGCCCAGCCCTTCATCGCCCCCAGCGAATCCAGCTCCTCCAACGCCTTGTTGATGCCCTCGGCGATCGACTTCAGACCCTGCA
>NZ_KQ948063.1:0-22573 GCF_001513965.1 Streptomyces cellostaticus
CCCCGGAGCGGTTCACAGGGCTGTTCCTGATCGGGCTGGACATGACCGTGCTGAACGTTGCACTGCCCAGCCTGAGGTCAGAGCTGCAGCCGGGCATGGCAGGACTGCAGTGGGTGGCCGACGGCTACACGCTCACGCTCGCCTGCGCGGTGCTGGCCACCGGGACGTGGAGCGATCGGCACGGACGACGCCGAGCCTTCCTCATCGGGATGGGGGTATGCGGCGGAGCCTCGGTGGTGGGCGCGCTCGCCCACACGATGGGGCAAGTGATCGCCGCACGGTTCGCCATGGGCTTGGGCGCTGCACTCCTCATGCCGTCCACCTTGTCCATCATCACGGTGGTGTTCACCGACGCAGTCAGCCAGAGACGCGCAATCGCCGTGTGGGCTCTGATGGCCGGCGCCGGAGGACTGGCCGGCCCGCCCCTGGGAGGACTACTGGTCGAGCACTCCTCCTGGCGGGCCGGCTTCTGGATCAACGTGCCCATCGCCGTCTGCGCCAGCTTCCTGAGCTGTGTGAGGGGGCCGACCTAGCCAGACGCCGCGGCCGAGCAGGAATGGCAGGAGTGGGCGACCGCCCGCAGGCCGGTCGATACGGCGTCGGCGGTGAGGAATTCGGTGAGGAACAGCTCATCGGCTGGGTGAACCGCCTTGAACCCAGGGCGCAGGAGATCCGGACGGTGGCGCGCTCCCTCTCCCACACGCTGCAACGGGCGCAGGGCGGGACCACGACGGACGACGCGACGCTCCTGCTGATCGAGTGGCGCGGCTCAGGCTGACCGGCCTCACGGCGGCAACCTGGTTGAAAGCCATCCGTCCTGATCACATGTGACATGCCACGTTTGACGTAATGGGCACTTTGGGTTGGTCGTCTGCATCACTCTGGAAGGGTTGATCAGGGTCGTGTCGGGAGCCCGTGTGTACAGATCACGTGAGAGGGTCGAGCGGATCGGCCATGACCGCCGAAGGGCCCCGAGCGTGTCGGGGCAGGCGCCGCATCCGCGGCACGAGGTCAGCAGGAACATGATGACCGAGACTTCGAGGACACCGGTGCAAGAGCGCGGCCATGGCACAAGGTGAGCGGCGACCGGACAACGGCATGACGGACCGTTCGGAAGGGTTCGGTGAGCGGCTGCTGGGGGTGTTGCTGGACCGGGCACACGAGATGCCGCCGCAGCTGATCGCCCCGCTGATCGCGGAAGAGGTGGCAAGGGTCGGTGGCCGCGACGTCTCGATCCTGCTGCAGGACTACGGCCAGCTGGTGCTGGTGCCGCTGCCGGGTCGGCGGCTGACGGTCGGCGAGCCCGAGCCGATCGGTGACTCTCCCGCCGGCACCGCCTTCCTGCAGGCGACCACTGTCGAGGTGCCGCAGCCCGACGGCGTCCGGATGTACCTACCGCTGCTGGACGGCAGCGACCAGGTGGGAGTGATGTGCCTCACCCTGGACACCGTCGATGACGACGACCGGCGGCTACTGCGCAGGCTCGCCGGTCTGGTCGCCGACATGCTGGTCACCAAGCACAGCTACACCGACCAGTTCTTCCTCGCCCGGCGCCGCGAACCGATGAGCGTGGCCGCCGAGATCCAGTGGTCTCTGCTGCCGCCGCTGGCGATGTCCGTCCCACAGGCAGCAGTGGCCGGGATCCTGGAGCCCGCCTACAGCGTCGCAGGCGACAGCTTCGACTACGCCCTCAACGAGGACATCCTGCACCTGGCCATGGTCGATGCGATGGGCCACGGCCTGGACGCCGCCACGATGGCGACCGTCGCCGTCGGGGCCTACCGGCACGCCAGACGTGCCGACATCGGCCTGTCCGAGATCTATGCGTTCATGGACCGGGCCATCGCGGAGCAGTTCGGGCCCGACCACTTCGTCACCGCGCAGATGATGCGTCTGGACATCGCGACGGGCCACCTGCAGTGGGTCAACGCGGGCCACCCCGCGCCGCTGCTGATCCGCGATCACCAGGTCGTGCGGCAACTGACGGGCCCGACCACCTTGCCGGTCGGTTTCGGCGGTGAAGAGCCCCGGATCAGCGAGCTGATGCTCCAACAGGGCGACCGGGTGCTGTGCTTCACCGACGGCCTGATCGAGGAGCACGAAGCCGGTGAAGAGCAGTTCGGCGAGGAGCAACTCATCCACTGGGTCAACCGCATCGAACACACAGAGAAGGGAGTACGCGCAGTGGTGCGCGCACTCTCCCACGCTCTGAAGCAGCAACGGGGCGGCCGAACCAGCGACGACGCGACCCTCTTCCTGATCGAATGGCGCGGGGGCGCCGCCGACCACCTCGCCCTCCTGGAGTGAGCCGGCAGCCGCACCACCATGGACATGGCCGACGGCACGCTGACCGTTCCACTCCCGCCGCTGCCCGCGAACGCCCTACCGGCGGAGCCAGCTCCGCGATCCTCCTTGGGGCAGGTTCACTTCTCTGTGCGGCGCCATGGCGAGAACCGCCACCGCCGGGTACGGCCGGAGGCCAGGGTCTCCATGCGATCATCGTGGCTCGCGGTGAACAGCTGGATCACGATCACGCCAAAGACGATCATCGCGAGGAGCACACTCACCGTCACGAAGGTGTCCATGTGTCTCACACTCCTACTGCCGGGGTGAGCACGTGACCGATGAGCGATCCGTCAGGAGTACGTGAGGCGTCATGCCCGCCTTCGGATTCCCAGACCGCCTCCCGCGTCGAGTCCGAGTCGGCCTCGTCCTCTGCCATGGCCCGGAAGTTTTCGGCCTCATGCATCAGGCCGCTCGCCGTGCGGTTCCGTGACGGGTCGGTGGCCATGGCCATGAGCCGGGCCGCGGTGGCCGGGTCTGTCTCCGGTGGGATCACCAGCAGGTCCCAGCGGCCGAAGGTGTAGGACAGCAGCAACAGCTTGTGCGGGTCTTGCCCGGCGTTGGACCAGCCGACGCGCACCATGTGGCCGTGCGCGGGCACTTCTCTTGGAATGACCGGCCAGAACGTGCGGCTCACCGCTACCCGGGCGATCCGCCCCCACAGCGGATCGAGACATTCGACGAGCGCCGGGAGCTGCTCCGTCAGGTTGCGCGAACGGGGCCACCAGGCACCGTCGATAAGGGCCGGAGGGGCGCCGGCCCGCGCCAGGGTGAGTCGAAGCGGTGACGAAGAAGGAGCCCGGCCTTCGACTGCGGGTGTGAACGGAATGGTCGCGGTCATGGCGCGGACCCAACCCCGGGCCGGTCACGGCCGGCCCGGTTGTCATGAATCGCCGAGGACGACCCGGCGTGGAAGCCGGTGTACGAGATGCTCTCGGTAATCACCAGGATACTCCTCGCCGACGCCCGGCGGACCGATGGGGAGCGACGGGCTGAACGGAACACGAGGAACACCTCCCACGTAACACAGCCAAGGAGTGCTGGGCCAGGGCACGCGAGCCGTCGGGCGTGAGACCGGTCCGGCAACCGGCATACGTCACGCCCCGGCACCCGCAGCGCGCCCCCGCCGGTATCGACAGCCGCTTCACGGAATGCGGCGTCGTCCCCACAACCGCCCCGGCATGTGCGGAGTACCGTGGACAACACCGAGGGCATTTCGCACACCGGCTTCCACGCCGGGTCGTTCTCGGCGAGAGATGAAACCCGGGTCGCCACGAAGGCGGCCCGGAGACGGGTCCGCATCATGTCGGCGACCTTGCACCAACCCCTGCCACACCACGAGCCCGTCGCAGCCCCGGCCGCGCGTCTCGCGCTGAAGACCGACGGCACGTCGCGCGGCCTCCTGGACGGTGCCTGGTGGCCCCGCTCCCGGGACCTGCTGAGCGAGCTGCCCGCACTGACCGATGTGCTGGACCCCTTGTGGGGCCGTATCACCCGCATCGCCGTCAACCCGAAGTACTGGCCGGTCATCCCGCACGAGATTCCCGTGGGCGGTCATGTCGTCAAGGTCGGCTGGTTCACCCCGGAGATCGACCCGCACAAGCTGCTGCTGCTCTCCTACGGCACCGGCCGCTGGGATCTGCTGGTCGTCCCACCCGAGACCGGGGCGGAGTCGGCGGCCCGCCTGATGGCGGCCGCGTCCGACTACGACGGCCCACCGCTGACCGCAAGCGCTCTCATCGCCGCGGACGAGCCCCGGCACGCCGTCTCCGCCGCCGACCGGCCACTCGAACCGGACGAGGCAGGGAAGTACGAGGACGGCCCCGCCTCAGCGGCCGTTCCGGCACGGACCGGTCGCGTCAGTCGCCTGATCATCGGCATGTGAGACGGCCGCCATGAACACCTTCCTGACGACCGGCGCCTTCCTGGTCCTCATCGCAGCGGCGGCATTCGTGATCCACCGGCTCGACATCGAGCACGCGGAAAGGATCGCCGTGCACCGGTACAGTCGCGCCCTGCCCGGCGGCCCGGGCCGCGGCACCGACGCAGCACGACCCCCGGCGGGACCACCACGGTCCAAGTCGCCGACCGTCGGCGAACGACGTGACCACCGCGACGGGGGCCGCGGCCGCTTCCCACCGCGCCGCCGCCGCGACCGCACCACTCACCACGGGTGACGAGGCGATGTCCGCGGCCCCACGCGCACCGACCATTGGCGCGGTCCGTGCCTACGGGGTTTCGGCCCTGCCTCACGAACCGACGCAGGCACGTGCAGGGATCTCGACCGGCTGGTCCCCGCCCCACGTGGTCCTTGTCCCGAGGAGCAGCACATGCAAGCCCTGATCGTTCTCATCGTCGTGATCGGCCTCCTGGCCGTCCTGGCCCTCGCCCTGTCCGTGAAGGTCGTCAAGCAGTACGAGAAGGGAGTGCTGTTCCGCTTCGGCCGACTCGTCGGCACACGCTCCCCGGGGCTGCGGTTCATCATCCCGTTCGTCGACGCCCTGCACCGGGTGTCGCTGCGAGTCGTCACCATGCCGATCCAGTCCCAGGGCATCATCACCCGGGACAACGTGAGCGTGGACGTGTCGGCGGTCGCCTACTTCCGGATCGTCGACGCCGTGAAGTCGGTCGTCGCCGTCGAAAACGTCAACGCGGCGATCAACCAGATCGCCCAGACCACCCTGCGGAAGGTCGTCGGCCGGCACACGCTCGACGAGACGCTGTCGGAGACGGACCGTATCAACCTGGACATCCGCCAGATCCTCGACGTCACCACCGTCGACTGGGGTGTGCAGGTCACTCTGGTCGAGCTCAAGGACATCCAGCTGCCAGACACCATGAAGCGCGCCATGGCCCGCCAGGCCGAGGCAGAGCGGGAGAAGCGAGCGAAGATCATCAACGCGGAGGGCGAGTCCCTGGCCGCAGCCGCGCTCGGCGACGCCTCGGACACCATGATGGCCCACCCCCTGGCGCTTCAACTGCGCAATCTCCAGAGCCTGGTGGAGATCGGTGTCGACCAGAACACCACCGTCGTCTTCCCGGCCCCCCTCATGAGCACGATCGGCGAGCTCGGCTCCTTCCTCGCCCGGGAAACCGCGGCCGCCGCACCCGCCGCGGCAGCGCCACCGGCCGGCACCGGCCGCACCGACAAGTCCCTCAGCCCGGCCGGCACCGCGCACGGCACCGCAGCATGACCCGACTACGGCCCGCACCATCACCGCGTACCGCGGTGGTGGTGCGGGCGAGCGATCCGTGCCACCAGGGCGGACTCGTGGCCGACGCCTGTCGCGCGCGTCCTCCGGGCATCGGCTGATGATGGGAGTACGGCCGAACACGCGGAGCTGATCATGACGGGTTGGCGGGTCAGGGACTACACCCAGGACGATCTCGAAGCGCTGATCCGTGTCGACATGGAGAGCGGCACGACCGAGGAGCCGCCGCTCTTCCCGCTCTCGGACGCCGTGACGGCCCTCCAGGCCCGTCACCCGGCTGTGGTGGCCACGGCCGACGACGTGCTGATCGGCGCGGCGGTGAGCCGGGTGGAGGGCGAACGGGCATGGATCCTGCGCATCTGCATGGCGCCCGGCTGGCGGCAGCGCGGGCTGGGCAGTGCCCTGATCACCGTCCTTGAGCAACGGCTCTTCGCCGCCGGCGTCCGCGCGGTGCTCGCCGCCCTGCCCGAGGGCGAGACCGGTGCCACCGCCCTGCGCAACTGCGACTTCGGCGCCCGCCCCGGGCTGGTCTTCTTCGAAAAGCGCGGGCCGGTGACCCCGCAGTCGGTCGGCACTCTGTCCTCGCTCGGAGCGGAGCTGCCGCCAGGGGGACTGTGGCAGAAGGTCGCGGGCATGCAACGGGAGAAGCAGCTCATCGAGCGGCGCCTGGTCCTGCCGCTGGCCCATCCCGAACTGGCTGCCCAGCACGGAGTGGAACTGCCACGGGCGGTGATGCTGTTCGGCCCGCCCGGGACCGGCAAGAGCACGTTCGCGCACGCGATCGCCAGCCGCCTGGGATGGCCCTTCCTCGAACTGTTCCCCGCCCGTCTGGCCGCCGAGTACGGCCTGGCGACCGGGCTGAACCGGCGCTTCGACGAGATCGCCCGGCTCGACCACGTCCTCGTCTTCATCGACGAGGTCGAGGAGATCGCCGGCGAACGCGGCGGCGCGGACGCGACCGCTGTCGGCGTCGTCAACGAACTGCTCAAGGCGATCGTCCGGTTCCGAAGCCAGGACGGACGGCTGCTCGTCTGCGCCACGAACAACGTGACCACGCTCGACTCCGCGTTCCTGCGACACGGCCGCTTCGACTACGTGCTGCCGATCGGCCCTCCCGACCACACCGCCAGGACCGCACTGTGGGAGAGCTACCTGGCCCGAGCAGGCGCGCGGGCCGACAGCGCGGTACTCGCGTCCGCCAGCGAGGGGTTCACCCCCGCCGACATCGCCCATGCGGCGCGCACCGTCTCCCAGGCCCAGTTCGAGCGCACCTTCGACACCGGAACCCGGATCACCCCCACCACCGACGACTATCTGGACACGATCAGCGACACCAAACCCACGGTCAGCGCCGCCATGGCCCAGGAATTCGCCCAGCAGACGGAGAAGTACGCCCGCATCTAACATCCAGGCCGATGGGGAGTCGATCTGCGACGGACGTGTCAGGCCGACGTAGGAGGCGTGTCGCTGCCCGTATCGATGAGGATCTGTCTGGCCTCGGTGACGTTGTCGGCCCGTACGGCCCTGGCCATCGCGGCGCGTGCCGCGTCGGGCGACGTGTCCGGAGTGACCAGCATCAGGGAGAAATGGTCCCGGTCGCCCCGGGTGATGAGGACGGTGTCGTCACCGACCGGGAAGGAATCGATGTGGACGACTCGGCCGTCGACCATCACCCGGGTCGGCAGTTCGTCCCAGGCGCTGCCGTCCAGACCGACCCGGGTGACAGGTCCGAGGTGCTCGGTCAACGCGGTGATCAGCGAGGGGAGCTCGGCGCCGATGTCCCGGGACCGCGGCCACCATGCGCCGTCCAGGATTCCCTCGCGTGAGTGTGTCGTCTCCAGCCGCAGCAGGGCCGTGCCGGGTTTCACCGACCGGTGGACGGCGTCCGGCAGGAGCCTGAGGAGGTCGGGGGTGTCTGAGTCGGCCATGGTGTCCGCCCGTCCGCAGAGAGCAGTGCGACCGCAGAGCGTGCGACCGCGATATGACCCTGCTACCTCACGGTACTCCGCACGACGCTCGCGCGAGCGCTTCGCCGCAGGGCGCGGTTACGGAAACAGGCAACGGCTCCGGCGTATACCCGCCGGAGCCGCCCTTCCGGGTCATTGCACGTGAGAGTGCGCCGACCCGCTTTTCATGTTACGCCAAAGGGATTAATCCGACATGAACAATCCTTGCGAAGGTTCACTTCGGTCCGAGAAGCCGACGCGGCGGCTCAGCCACGCCCTTCCTCTTCTGTCTCCATCTGCCGGATCCCCTGGTGCGTCAGCGTGATCATCGCGGGCGTGTTGCCCCTCGCCCAGTCCACGACAACCCAGCCTTCGCCCGCCAGGTACATACAGGCAGCGGCCATGTCCTGCTCAGGGATACCGAGGTCGTTGCGCAGCTTCGCCCCATCGACACCCAGGAGGCGATTGCCCTCGGCGGCTTCGTACAGAGCCTGCATGATCCTCTCGCGGTACGTCTTCCGGTCTCGCAATATCGCCATGACGCGCCTTCCTCCACCGCCCCCAGTCGGGCCCGAGTCGCTTTCATCCGCGGTCGCTGTCGCCGTTGAGCGTGTCGGCGGTCCCTTCCGCAGCCCGTCGGCGGTGCCTCCGGAGCCGGCGGCCGATCCCCGGCAGAGCATCGCTGTAGTGGAAGGCAGCGATCCGTTCGTTGTGCTGAGCGTTGAGCCGGTGGATGAGAACGACTCCGACGGCGATCACGACAAGCAACACAGCCACGGCGATGAGGGTCATGGCCCTCTCACCTCCATTGACCGGCGGGCAAACGCCCTGTCGAGCCGAGGGGCCGGGGCAGGGACGACGGCCGGCCTGCTCCGCCGTCGGTCTCCCACGCTTCTTCCCTGATCCGGGCGTCGATCCTGTCTGCTGCTTCCTCCCGGGCCGGGGCATCGATGCCGTCACCCGCCATCAGCTGCGCGGCGGCATCCGCACCGGTTTCCGGCGGAATCACCAGGACGTCCCGGCGGCCATCGGTGGAGAAAAAGGTCAGTCTGTGCGGATCCTGCTCCTCGGTGGACCAGCCCACACGCACCGTGCGTCCGGCGACGGACACCCGACGCGGGATCACGGGCCAGTAGGCCGGGTTCACCGTGATACGCGTGATGCGACCCCAGAGGTCGCCCAGTGCGGCCGTCAAGGGTGGCAGCTCACGGGTGAGGGCACGGGAACGAGGCCACCACGTGCCGTCCAGCCCGCCCGGCGCGGGCGTCAGGGACAGCCGAGCCGGCTGCGGCGGCGCGCGCCTGCTCGATGTCGTACGGTCGATGGTCACAGGCATGGCGCGGACCTGTCCCCGGGCTCGTGGGTGCGACCCGGCATTGTCGATCACCGGAAACGGCACCCGCAGCGGAGCCGGTACGCGAAGAACTCCCGGTGTCTTCACACTACTCCGCCCACCGGCCCGAAAGCCGGGGGTGACCAGGTATTTTCCTGCCTTCGGAGCCTGGTCGCCGGTGCCCGACACCGGGCCGGTCAGAGCCAGTCCTTTCGCTTGAACGTCGCATACAGCAGTGCGGACAGGACCACGATGACGGCGGCGGAGGTGATGAATCCGGACTGGCGGCCGAAACCGGGATAGGGAAGGTTCTGGCCGTAGTAGCCGGTGATCGCGGTGGGGACGGCGATGATCGCGGCCCAGCTCGTCACCTTCTTCATGATCAGATTCATGCTGTTGGCCTGGACCGAGAGGTTCGTCTCCATGACCGAGGCCACCAGGTCCCGCAGTGATTCCGTCCATTCGGTGGCACGCAGCACGTGGTCGTAGACGTCCTGGTAATACGGGACGAGAGGGTCGGTGATCACGTGCAGGCCGGGGCGCATGAGCGTGTTGACCACCTCCCGCATCGGGAGCACGACGCGGCGCAACCGGACGAGCGATTTGCGCAGCGCGAAAGCCCGGCGTTGCACGGCTTCGATCTCACGGCGCCCGGCCACGAAGAGCAGACCCTCCAACTCCTCGATGCTGTCGTCCAGCTGCTGGACCGCGACGAAGTGGCCGTCCACGAGATGATCGAGCAGGCCGTGCAGCAGGAATCCGACGCCGTGGCCGGCCAGGTCCGGGCTGTCGTCCCAGCGGGCGACGACGTCCTCGATGTCGAGACCGTCGTCCTTGCGGACGGTGATCATGGCCTGACTGGTGAGGAATACGGCGATCTCGCTGTACGTCAATTCCGCACCGTCCGGGCTGACGGTCACGGAATAGGCGCTGAGGAACTCGTGGGTGCGATAGCGGTCGAGTTTCGGCCGCTGCCCACGCTGTGCGGCATCCTCCAGAGCCAGTTCGTGGATGCCGAACTCCTGGCCGAGCATGGTGAATTCGGCAGGCCCTGGTTGGTACAGGTCCAGCCACAGGACCGACGCCGGATCGGCGAGATACGCGGAGACGTCACTGGCGGGAAAGTCCTCCCGGACCAGAGTGCCGTCGTGATACAGCCGGGTGCGCGTCACCATGGCCCGAGGCTAGTGTCTTACACCCCGATCATGCGGCTTCGCCCCAATTGCCAGCGCGGCAGCTTCATCGACAGCGGCCACCCTCAGGGGGAAGACCTCACGTCAAGCCCCGCGACGTCCACAGGCTCTGACCGACGAGCACCGGGCTGCCGGGCCGAAGGCGGGGATGTGGGTACCCGGCTGCCGCCTCGCATCCGGCATACGCCGCCCGCTCGGACGGGGGCCATCAGCCGGGAAGGACACATCGGCAACATGACCGCGCCTACCCCACCCCGTCGCCCGCCTCTCCGCGGGGGCGGCAGCGGTTTCGCCCGCCTGTCCAAGAAGATCACCGAGGCCGGCCTGATGAATCGGCGTCCCGGCTACTACACCGTCTGGTCCGTCGCCGTGGCCGTCGCCTACACCGGCGGCTGGAGCGCGTGCGTCGTCATCGGCGCCGGCTGGTGGACCCTGCCGGTCGCCGCGTGCCTCGCCGTGATGTTCGGGCAGGTCGCTCTGCTCGCCCACGACGTCGCGCAACGTCAGGTTTTCCGACGACGGCGGCCCAGCGAGATGTCCGGTCGTATCGCGGGGCCGCGATCGGGATTGGGCTATGGATGGTGGCAGGACTGACACACCCGCCACCACGCCAACCCCAACCACGAGGACCTGGACCCCGACATCGCCCCCGACCTGCTGGTGTGGTCCCAGGACCAGGCCCGCGTCGCGACCGGACTGCCGAAGCTCATCGGCCGCTGGCAGGCGTTCCTCTTCTTTCTCCTGCTCCTGCTCGAAGGGGTCAACCTCCATGTCTCCAGCGCGCGAGCACTGGGCAACCACGCCCTGAAGAACCGCGCCCTGGACGGCGCGCTGCTCTACGGGCCTATCGCGACCTACATGACCGCAGTGTTCCTCGTCCTCCCGCCCGGCATGGCGATCGCGTTCCTGGCCGTCCACCAGTGCCTGTTCGGCCTCTGCCTCGGTTGTCTGTTCGCCCCCAACCACAAAGGCATGCCGATCCTGACCGGCAAGGACCGCCCCGACTTCCTGCTCCGCAGTCCGTGGCTGTCCTCGCCATGGCTGACTACAAGAAGGTCTTGGGGCTCGCCGAGTGACAGGCGTGGGGTGGCCCGAAGGAGCCACCCCACGAAGTCGCCTACTGTGCCCGCCGCTTCACGTACGCGACAGCGGTCATGCCAGCAGAGAAGACGAACGGCACGACGGCCCCGCCGGAGGCAACAGCGGTGAGCGGGACTGTCCGAGAGCGGCAAAGCCGACCCCGGTGGTAAGCCCAACCATCAGGGAGATCAAGGCGACAACGACCACGTGGTACACAGGGTGGCCGCAGGTAGAAGTGGTTGCGGACGAGGAAGGCCCTCCCAGGCATCGTCAGAGCGCCGTCACGGAACCAGGGCAGGAGCCAACCCGGGTGGCGTCCCGCCGAGTGGTGTAGCCCGCGGACCATACAGCTCCGCTCCACGCTGTGATGAGGCGGGTCAGTTGGCTCGTCTGCGATATGGCCGAAGCATGCCCTCTACAAGGGATCGGATCAGGTGTCTCCGGCGCGGCGGGAGCCGCGCCGGGCGTCGTGCGGCTGCTGTCGGCGCCTGTGTCAGGAGTGCTCGGCCAGTACGGTGAAGGGCTCGATGGTGGCGACGGTCACCCCGGGGAGGCTGGCGAGTGCCAGGCCC
The DNA here is from genome assembly GCF_001513965.1 of Streptomyces cellostaticus. Lineage (GTDB taxonomy): Bacteria > Actinomycetota > Actinomycetes > Streptomycetales > Streptomycetaceae > Streptomyces > Streptomyces cellostaticus. The sequence goes on from NZ_KQ948063.1 coordinate 11,680, forward strand.
ACCGGTTGCCGTGAGGCAAGCGTATGGCGGTGCAGCTCCCAGCTGGTGAGGTTGTCGTCCTCAAGGACCAACGGTTCGGTGGTGGTGAGCCGGACCGGCCGGCCGGCAGTGAGGACAGAGCCCAGCTCCAAGGGGAGGCCGAGGCCGGTGTGGTCCAGGAGGCCCACGTGAAGGCGTTCGATCTCGACGGTGAGGCGGGGGCAGAACAGGCGTAGCTCGTAGCGCGGCGCCTTGGCATCAGCCAGGCGCAGGGTGCTGGGCGGCAGCGCCCGTGGGTCGGGCTCCTCGGTGATGGTGACCTGGCCGAACTGCGCGCTATGGCCCTGCATCCGGTGCTCCAGCATCCGCAGTCGCCACGACCGCCCGGCATGGTCCCCGGGATCGGCCTCGACGCGCAGCCGGATCGCGCAGTCGATGTCGACGGTGCCCGATCCGGCAAGGCTGCGCAGGACCACCCCGCGCGCAGTGCTGGCGCAGCGGATCTCCTGCCCGGGGCGCGGCAGCGAGGAGTCGGCCGCAAACGCGCGCGAGGGGGCCGCCCACCAGCCGCTCGCCAGGAAGGCGGCAACCCCGGCGGCTCCGGCAAAGAAGTCGCGCCGGTCTACCGATGCCTGTTCGATTGAGCTCATGCCCCGGAATGTAAGCGGCGGATCTGCGGCAATCGCCGGTACCGGAGCCGGCGTGGCGGCCATTCCACCCGGCCGGACCAAGCACGACACAGCCGCCAGCCAGTACCCGGCCGCCCAGACGAGCCGGAATGGCCCGCCAGACGACCTGGCGGAGCGTCACGGGGATCGTGCGCCATCGAGGTAGTTCACTGGCCGAGCTGATTCAGTTCCGGCGGGGGTAGCCGGCGGTCGTTCTCGCTCGGTTTGAGGTTGAGGAGTTTGGTCATGGACCCTTCGGAGAGGTAGCGACGTTCGAAGACCTGCCATTCGTCGTGGAGTTCGGCCAGGACCGCGGCGACGAGCCGGCCGAGGGCGGTGGGGTTGGGGAAGACCTGGACAACGTCGGCCCGTCGTTTGACCTCCCGGTTCAGCCGCTCCAGCGGGTTGGTGGACCAGATCTTCTTCCAGTGTGCGGGCGGGAAGTCCGCGGACGCGGTGATATCCGTCGCGGCCTCCAGCAGCATGATCTTGACCTGCGGGAACTGCCGTCCGAGCATGTCGGCGACTACGTTCAGCTGGGTGCGCACGGCCTCGGCGGTGGTCTGCGCGAAGATGGTGCGAATGGTCGCCGCCACCATCTCTCCGGAACCCTTTTCGATCACACTGAAGACGTCTCGCACGAAGTGAACCCGGCATCGCTGCCCGGCCGCGCCGAGGAAGACGGTGAGAATCGCGGCCACCAGCCCGCTGTGGCTGTCAGAGATGACCAGTTGGACGTTCCCCAGGCCGCGGGCCCGTAAGGATCGCAGGGACTTCGTCCAGAACGGCTTCGACTCGCTGTCGCCGACCATCAGCCCGAGGATCTCGCGGTGCCCGGTGGCGGAGATCCCGGTGGCGATGACCACGGCCTGGGAGACGATCCGGTGGTTCGCGCGGGCCTTGCAGTAGGTGGCGTCCAGGAAAACGTAGGGAAAGACGGTGTGATCCAGTGGCCGCTCCTTGAACGCATGGAGTTCGGCATCGAGTTCTCTGGAAGGTGTCGGTTCACTCCGCGGTCGCTTCCGGCGCCCTCGCCATCCTCGGCTCGGTCTTCGGCCCCTGGATGCTCGTGCTGACTCCCTTGGTGGTGCTGATCGGCTGGTCCCGGATCCGGCTGCGTTGCCACACCGTTGGCCAAGTCACCGTCGGGGTACTGATCGGCGCGGCAGTCAGCGCACCTGCCTACACACTCCTGGGGTAATGGATATGAACCGGTTCCCGGATCCGAGCCCCGCCGATCTCGTCATGGTCAAAGCCGAACAGCTCGCGGAGCACCTGGACGCCAACTCGACGGTCGGGGTGGTGCTGCACCTGACCGGAGCCGTGCCCGAGCCGGCCGCTCTGCGCCAGCACATGACCGCGCGCCTTGCCGATCTTCCCTGTTTGACGCACGTCCTGACCGGCGACGGGGCGACGGCACGGTGGATGCCTGCCGTCCCAGACATGGCCCGGCATGTTCGCAATCAGCAGGTGGCCAATGAGCCGGAGGCTCTTGAGACAACCGTGCGGCTCCTCCTGCGGGAGCCCTGGGCCGAGGGGGCCCCGGCCTGGCGCATGATCCTCCTGCACGGTCACGCGTCCGACGGGTTCGCTCTGCTGTATCTCGCCCACCATGCCGTCCAGGACGGCGCCAACGTCGTCACGGTCATGGAAGTGCTGTTCGGGCCACGGCTGTTGCCGGAACAGTTCTCCGTGCTCACCCGGGACGTCTTCCCAATCCCCAGGCCCCGCCTACGCCAAGCCCTGCGCAGCACCGTGACCCTGCTACGCCACGCGCGCCGGCACCGTCTGTGGCAATCCGTCTCGCATCCACTGTCCAGCCGCCGTCACACGCTGTGGGCTCAAGCGCCCTCCGCCGGTCTGCGCACTGCGGCCCACGCCACCGGAGCCAGCACCAACGACGTCTACCTCACCATCGTGGCCCACGCGATCGCCCAGTGGGCCGAAGACGTTTGGCCTCGCGCAGCCAACGTTTCGATTCCCGTGATGGTCCCCGTCAATCTGCGCACGCCCGATGAAGCAGGGGCGCCCGGCAACCGGCTGTTCCTGACCCGGATCGACCTGCCCGGCGGCACCATGCCCGTGGGCCAGCGGCTGGCGCGTACGCGAGCAGTCACCTCGCCCCTGAAGTCGGCCGGACACAAGACGGTGCTCCGAGCTGCTCTCACCCGCCTTCCCCGGCTGCTGCTCCAGCGCCTCGTGACCGCAAGCACCGTCCCGGGCCGGCTCACCGTCTGCACCTCCTATCTCGTAGTGCGCCGACCTCTGCTCTACGGCGAGGCGGCAGTGCACCGCATCGACGCCATCATCTGCTGCCCGCCTGGCGTCCCCATGGCCGTTGCGGCGGTCAGTTACGGGGACACGACCAGCGCATGCTTCCGTATCGACCAAGCCCTCCCCGACGCCGACAGCCTTCCCGCACGCTGGCGCCAGGCCCTCGCGGACCTGGTGGCCACAGCCCCGCCAGACCCGGCTTGCGATCCCGCACCCGCGGGGCGCACACCGGCCGGACGCGCCACGCCTGTCGTGCGTGCGCTGCTCACATGGCTCGCTCAACGCCCCACAGCGGCAGGTGCGCGAAGAAAGTGACCGCCTCATCACGCCACCGTGACCTCCAGCCGGCGGCCACCGTGGAAGCCTGCTCTGCATAGCGCCGCATGTCCGCCTGCATCCGGACCGTCACACCACGGTTCTCACCGATCTCCCGGACGGTGGCGATGGTTTCCGGCGTGCAGGACGGGTCACCGAGCGCGGCTTCCACCAGCGCACGCTCGGTGCCATCGACGGCGGACAGCAGGGCACTGACGGTGTAGGTGTGCTTCCCGTCACGGATGTCGGTGCCGGTCGGTTTGCCCATGGTGACCGCGTCCCCGAACAGGTCCAGGTAGTCATCGCGCATCTGCCCGCAGATCCCCACCAGCCGTGCGTACTCGCGCAGGTCCTGCTTGAAGAGGTCCGGTTCCTCGCCCGCGGCCAGGAGTCCGAGTTGCATGGGCGCGAGGATCGAGTAGCGGGCGGACTTGTAGTCGGCCACGCAGTGCAGGATCTGCTCGCCGGCGGTGGCGGTGAAATCGCGTTCCAGGTCGATGATCTGGCCCACGAACGTGTCCCGCGCCGCCCGCGTCTGTACCTCGATCATGGCCTGCCGCGCCGAGACAGGCAGCTTCGCGTCCAGCAGCACTTGCAGGGACAGAGCGAGTGCGAGGTCGCCTGCGAGTACGGTGAGACCAACGGCCGTCTGCGGATGGCCGGGGAACCGTTCACGGTAGGCGTAGTAGGTGGAAGGGCCGCCGCGGCGGGTGGGGCTGTCGTCGATGAGGTCGTCGTGCACCAGGCCGTGGGTCTGCAGTAGTTCAATGCTCAGCGCCGCGGCGTCCAGTCCTTCGACCGGCTCGCCGGTTACCAGGCGAGCTGCCTCATGCAGGAGAACGACCCGCATCCGCTTGCCGCCCCGCAGGGACAATTCCCGCAGCAACTGTAGGCAGTCCGGAGTGAAACGGCTGAACGACGGCGCAGCGATCCCGGCGCTCAACGTGTCGAAGTATTCCTCGAAGAGCGTGTTGAACCGGCGCTCGTATCCGGCGACACGATCGAGAACCTGCTGGGTCATGACGAGTTCTTCCTGCTCGGATTGGGTGACACAGCTGTAGACGCGCGGCGGTGAGGGCTGGTGCCCGGGCACGCCGTGCAATGTCAGGAGGTGTACTGGGTGGCGGTGACCGCCAAGCCGCGCAGAGCACGGTCCGCGGCCTGCGGGAACCCAGCCCCGTCCAGGACCTGCAGCACTTGTTCGTAGCGGTCAGCGATCATCCGCTCGGTGTGCTGCCGTGCCCCGGTGTCCTGCAGGATCGTCCGTGCCTCGGCCGCTTCGCACTCCCCCAGGTCGGCCCGGACCACGAGGTGGCCAAGTCGCTCGCGCCGGATCCGGTCGGCGCGCTGCAGACCCAGCGCCAGCAGAACGGTCCGCTTTCCTTCCCGTAGATCGCTCAGGCCCGGCGCGCACGTGCCGTCCGGGCTGCCGAAGACGTCCAGCAGGTCGTCCCTCAGTTGGAACGCCTCACCCAGCGGCAGGCCCAGCCGCGTGAAGACATCCATCGTAGCCTCACCTGCCCCGGCTACAGCAGCCCCCAGTTGAAGAGGCCGCTCGATGGTCGCGGTGGCGGTCTTGTAGCGGATGATCCGCAAGGCTGCCTCGACATCGTCGGCGCCACAGCCGGTACCCATCACGTCCAGGTACTGGCCGTACATCACCTCTTCCAGTATCGCGTCATACAGCCCATGCACCAGCCGCTGCCGTCCCGGCTCCAACCGGGCGGTGTGCAACAACTCCTGTGCCCACATCAAGGCGAGGTTCCCCACCAGCAGCGCGCCGCCCGCGCCCAGCCGCTCAGCCCGCTCGTCCTCCCCCAGCCGGGCACGCATCACGCGGTGGACCGCGGGACGGCCTCGGCGACTGGCCGAGTCGTCCATGATGTCGTCGTGGATGAGGGCAAAGGCCACGAACAGCTCCAACGACGCCGCCACACGAAACGCCGACGTCGCATCCACGTCTCCGCCTGCGGCATGCCAGCCCACCACACACAGCACCGCCCTGAGCCGCTTCCCGCCCGCCGCCAAGAAGTCCCGCACGGTCTGCGCCACCTCTGGCGGATGCCCTTGGCCGGCCGCCGCACGGACCTTTTCGGCAAGGAAATCCTCAAGCGCTGCATCGACCTGGCGCTGCACCGCGCGCAGATCGATCGCTTGCGCGTCGACCACACCCGAAGTCACCGATTCACCACTCCGAACCGGGCAGGGTCAAGCCCCGTCGGGACGGAGGAAGATGATCGTGGGGCCTGCGCCCGGCGTCAGGGCTCTTGCGACAACCTGGGCTGTTGGCCGGCCGCGTCACCCATTTGGTCTCCATGATCCCTCCAACGATCCAGACCGCTCAAGAACACGCGCCGAGGCATCCCCTGCTTACACACACGGTATGGACGCCGAGACGTGCATCGGCTGTTCCGTTGCGGACACCGCGCAATCTGTACCTCCCACAACGGCTTCCCGCGCTTGGGCGTCTGGTCTGCTCCAACAGTTGCACCGGCCCGCCCTTGCGCTGGGCCCGGCGGTTTTCGCGTTGTGTCCTGCCCTCCTTGATGAGGCGTTCGTAGTAGTTCTGGGTGCGCGGATCGAAGCACAGGCGGGTCTGCACGATCCGGTGCAGGGCGGCGTTGGCCTGCCGACCCGCCCACTTCATGACCGTCTTCGGCCCCTACGCCGCCCGCATCCAACAGGTCCTGGACCGCTTCGATGCCGCCGTCCTCACCGAGGCGGCCGACCACGTTGACGGCCAGGACGAGGAACTGCCCCTGCAACCTGAGGAGATGACCGCGTGACCACCGCTCTCGCCGCTGCTGCCTTCGACGGCCGGTCCGCGGTCTTCGCCGCCGCCGACGTCTGCCGGAGGCCGGCCTCACGCTTCCCGATGCAACCGTCCGCCCGGTGTTGGGGGACGACGTCTGGGACTTCACCGACGTCGCCGGCCTGCCCGTCCAACTCGCGCTCTGCACCCGCCGCTTCGACTTCACCGCCATCGCCGACCGACGATGGCGGCTGGTCGCCAAGGAACTGGTCCTGGCCATGCTCGCCCCCGGCACCCGGCGGTCGCTCCGCTGCCCCGGGCACATCGCACCACCCTGCACCTGACCAGCTGCGCGGGCCGACTGGACGAGCTCACCCGGTTCTGCCGGTGGCGCATCGACTACCAGATCGCCACCCCGGGCCTGGCCGCCCGCGCCGCCAAGTCCCTCGTCGAGCGGGCCGCGACGCACGCCGAGCGGTGGTCGGACCACGCGCCGGTGACGGTGGAGTACGACCATACGGTCTGACGCCGCGTCACGTTGTCGGTACCGCCGGGCTGGGCCGGGCCGGGCATGGCCGTCGGTAATGGTGCGCAGCTCGGCGGACTCCCGACGGGAGTGCCCCGCTCGGCGGTTGGCACACAGCGGTCCCTGCCAGCAGGGCGGACACCTGCCGGCAGGGACCGGTGACGGACGGTTCCCGTATTCACTTCCACTGCATGCTGCTCCGCGGTCTCAGGAGCCCGGCTGTGTCCCGGCAGCCTCGCCACGGGTACGTCGTGAGCCTTCACGGTGCCCGGCGGGACAACCACTCCGGCTCCTACTCCTACTCCGCTACCGCGAGCAGGTTCTCTCCCCTCGTTCGCCGGTCGATCCGGTCAGCCCACCATGTCCAGCAGCGCCTGCAGACGGGAGCGGGCGAAGCCGCGCAGCTTCTCATCGAGGTCCCCGTCCTTCGCGAGGGCCGTCTCCAACCTGGCGAGCTGCTCGACGATGTCCTCGTCAGCGGGCGCCCAGGCGTCACTGAACTCTTCGAGCAGGAACCGGGCGAGCTCGTCCGGTGCCCGGTAGTCGAAGACCAGGGTGGCGGGGAGGGTGAGGCCGGTCTCGGTCGCGAGCCGGTTGCGGAGCTCCAGCGCGGTCAGGGAGTCGATCCCCATGTCGCGGAAGGGCCGCTGGGAGTCGATGCCCCCGGGGCGGGTGTGGCCCAGGACAACGGCGGCGGCAGCCCGGATGACCTCCAGGAGTTCCTGCTCGCGCTCGTCAGGACTGAGCGCGGCCAACCGGGCCGCCAAGCCAACCGCACCCGTGTCCGCAGCAGCAGCCGCAGCCGCGGTCGGGCGGGCGGGGACGGCAGCGGCCAGACCGCGCAGCAGCGGAAGCAGCGGTCGTCCCGGGCGTGACAGTGCGGTCAGGTCCAGCAGAGCCGGGACCGCCAACGGCGCACCCAACGCGGCGGCGGCCTCGAACAGCGCCAGGCCCTGCTCCGTCGTCATCGGCTCGATGCCACCACGGCGCAGGCGGGACATACCGGTGCCGTTGAGATGCCCGGTCATCTCCGAGGTCTGAGCCCACAGGCCCCAGGCCAGCGACTGACCGGCCAGGTGCCGTTCCCGGCGGTAGGCAGCGAGCGCGTCCAGGAACGCGTTGGCGGCGGCATAGCTGGCCTGTCCCGGATTACCCAGGATGGCTGCGGCCGAGGAGTACAGGACGAACCCGGCCAGGCCGGTGCCTTCGGTCAGCTCGTGCAGGTTCCACGCCGCGTCGGCCTTGGCGGCCAGGACGGTCGCGATCCGCTGGGGTGTCAGCGACTCCACGGTGGCGTCGTCGATCACGCCGGCGGCGTGCACCACCGCGGTCAACGGCCGCTCGACCGCGATCCTCGCCAGCACCGAGGCGAGGGCGTCGCGGTCGGCGGCGTCGCCGGCCTGGACCCGCACCTCCGCACCCGACTGGGCCAGCTCGGCGGCCAGGCGGGCGACTCCTGGTGCGGCGGGGCCGCGCCGCGACATCAGGAGCAGGTGCTGCATGCCACGGACGTTGACCAGGTGCCGGGCCAGCTCTCCGCCCAGTGTTCCGGTGCCGCCCGTGACCAGGACGGTGCCCTGCGGGTCCCACTCGGCGGGGACGTTCAGCACGACCTTGCCGAGGTGCCGGGCGGCCTGCAGATATCGCAGTGCCGCAACCGCCTGCGACAGCTCGAAGCTCGTCATCGGCGGCGGGGTCAGGGTGCCCGCCTCGAACATCGCCCCGAGTTCGGCCAGCATCTCCGCGACTCGCGGCACACCGGCATCCATCAGGTCGAAGGCCTGGTAGACCACTCCGGAGTAGGTCTGGGCGACCTGCTCGGGGTTCCGGATGTCGGTCTTGCCCATCTCGACGAACTGACCGCCGCGCGGCAGCAGCCGCAGCGAGGCGTCCGTGAACTCCCCGGCCAGGGCGTTGACGACCACGTCCACGCCCTCGCCACCGGTCACGGCCAGGAACCGCTCACAGAAAGCCAGATCACGAGTGGAGGCGATGTGGCTCTCGTCCACACCCATCGCCCGCAACGCGGCCTGCTTGGCCGGACTGGCGGTCGCGAAGACCTCCAAGCCCCACGCCTTGGCCAACTGCACCGCAGCCGTACCCACACCACCGGTCCCAGCGTGGATGAGGACTCGCTGGCCGGGACGAGCCTGGGCCAGATCCCGCAACGCGTAGAACGCAGTCAGGAACCCTACCGGCACCGCTGCGGCCTGCTGGAACGACCAGCCCTGCGGGATCGGGGCAAGCAGTCGACCGTCGACAACCCCGACCGGCCCCCAACCGGGCACCAGACCCATCACCGGCTGACCCACAGTCAGACCGGTTACTCCGGGGCCGGTCTCCAGGACGATCCCCGCGCCTTCTCCGCCGAGGACCCGGCCGTCGGAGACCATCCCCAGACCGGCGACGACGTCGCGGAAGTTCACGCCCGCCGCACGCAGGCCCACCCGGACCTGACCCGCCGACAACTCGGCGCCCGCCTCGGGAGCGTCGACGACAGCGGCACTGCCCAGGTCACCCGGCTGGGTCACTTCAACCCGCCAGCCCGAACCACCGGGAAGCATCAACTCACCGGACGCGCCGGCCCGGGCCAGCCGTCGACCGAATGCCGTGACTCCCCCGCCGTCAGTAGCGGGGCGGATGCGGACCTCGAACTCGTCGGCATCCAGCACCGCGGCCAGGACGGTGTCCACGTCGGCGTCGTGGGTGGGGTCCAGGCCGGCTGACGGGTCGACATCGACCAGCAGCAGGCGACCGGGGTGCTCCGACTGCGTGGAGCGGATCAGGCCCGCCACCGTCGCGCCGACCAGGTCCTGCCCGGCGGCCGCGCCCTGGGTCCAGATCACCAACCGCGAACCGTCGGTCTCGGGATCGGCCAGCCACTGCTGCACCCACCCCAGCACCGTCGCGGCAGCCTGCTGGGCCGCCTGCGGCGCCGAAGCTCCGGGGGCGGCAGTCGGCACTGCCGCAACAACCACCGGAGGCACCTCGGAGCCGACCGACTGGCCGTGCCGCACCCATTGCACTGCGGCGGCCGGGACCTGCGGCAGCGGAACCCAGTCCACCGTGAACAGCGACTGCCAGGCTTGCCGACCAGGCCCAGCGAACTGACCGGCCGAGGCCTCACGCAGCACCAACGACCGGGCCTGCAACACCGGCTGGCCGACACCATCGAACGCCATGACCGAGATCCCACCGGGCCCAGGAGCCAGCACCACTCGCAGGTGGCGGGCACCGCCGGCCAGCAGCCGCACCCCCGACCACACGAACGGCAGTCCCGTCCCCCCACCGTTGCCGCTGCCGTTGCTGTTGCTGTTTCCGGCGGCCAGGAGACCGTGCAGGGCAGCGTCTAGCAGGGCGGGGTGCAGGCCGAACCCGGCAACGTCAGCTTCGACAGCCTGCGGCAGCTCCACCTCGGCGTAGACGGTGTCCTCAGCACGCCAAACCCGACGCAGCCCCTGGAACGCCGGCCCATAACCGTAGCCCTGTCGAGCGAGCCTGTCGTAGGCGTCATCGACCGGAACCGACTCCGCACCGGCCGGAGGCCAGGCACCCAGCGGGGCGGGGACGGGCTCACTGCTAGCAGGAGCCAGCACACCAACGGCGTGCCGCACCCATTCGCCGTCCCCCTCGCGCGACGAGACGGTGACCGTCCGCCGACCACTGTCGCCGTCACTGTCACCGACCTGGACCTGCAGCTGCACGCCACCGGAACCGGGAAGGACCAGCGGCTCCTGGAGCGTCAACTCCTCCAGCGTGCCGCACCCGGCCAGGTCCCCGGCGTGGACCGCCAGGTCCACGAACGCGGTGCCGGGCAGCAGGACCGTGCCGTGGACCGCGTGATCGGCCAGCCACGGCATCGCGGCCAGCGACAGACGACCCGTCAACACCAGCCCGTCACCCTCGGCCAACCACACCGCCGCCGCCAACAACGGGTGCCCGGAACGTTGCAGACCGATCGACGAGGCGTCCCCACGAGCGGTGACGGCCTTCGGCCAGTAGTGCTGGCGCTGGAACGGGTAGGTCGGCAGGCCGACCTTCCTCGCGCCGTCGGTGGTCACTGCGGCCCAGTCCACCTCGACACCAGCCGCGAAAGCACCTGCCAGCGCGGTCAGCCAGCGGCTCCGGCCGCCATCGCCGCGCTGCAAACTGGCCGCCGCCACCAGGTCCTCACCGGCCTGCGCGATCGCCATACCCAGCACCGGATGCGGGCTGACCTCCACGAACACCCGGTGGCCCTCCGCCGCCAGCGCGGCAATGACCTCACCGAACCGCACCGTCTGACGCAGGTTCCGGTACCAGTACCCGCCATCCAGCTCGGCAGTGTCCACCACGCGTGCTTCGAGCGTGGAGTAGAACGGCACCGGGCTACTGTTCGCG
>NZ_KQ948063.1:22598-28964 GCF_001513965.1 Streptomyces cellostaticus
GACTCACCATCACCGCCCACGACGCCGGCTGGACCACATCCACCCGCGCCAACAACTCCACATCGCCCAGCACCTCGCGCAACTGCCAGTCGACGAACGACGCCAACGCCCGCTCACAGCGCTCCATCGCCGCCGCGAAGACGGGCTCCTCGTCCCACAACTGCAGGCCCATCCCGGCCCACTGCGCACCCTGCCCCGCGAACACGAACACCGGCCGCGACACCGAACCAGCAACCCCGCTCACCACACCGGTCACCACCCCGGGTGCTTCCTGGCCCGCGGCGGCAGCGCCCAGGCCTTCCAGCAGCTGGGCACGGTCCTGGCCGACCACCGCCAGCCGGTGCGAGAACGCCGTCGTCCGCGTCACCGCCAACGACAACGCCACATCCTTGGCCGCGACCTCCGGACGCGCCGCCACGAACTCCGCCAACCGACCCGCCTGCGCAGCCAGCGCCGCAGCAGACCGCGCCGACACCACCCACGCCACCGGACCCACAGACTCCGGCCCGTCCAGGACAGGAGCATCCACGGCAGGGACGTCCTGGGTGGGCTGCTCGAGGATGAGGTGGACGTTGGTGCCGCTGATCCCGAACGCCGACACACCCGCACGACGCGGGCCAGAACCCGCCGGCCACTCCCGGGGGGCGGTCAGCAGTTCCACTGCCCCGGCCGACCAGTCCACATGCGAGGACGGAGCGTCCACGTGCAGCGTCTGGGGCAGCATGCCGTGCCGCATCGCCTGCACCATCTTGATCACACCAGCCACACCGGCAGCGGCCTGCGTGTGACCGATGTTCGACTTCACCGACCCCAGCAGCAACGGCCGACCCTCCGGCCGATCCTGACCATACGTCGCCAGCAGCGCCTGCGCCTCAATCGGGTCACCCAGCGCCGTACCAGTGCCATGCGCCTCCACCACATCGATATCGCTCGCCCGCAGTCTTGCGCTGGCCAACGCGGCCCGAATCACCCGCTGCTGCGAAGGCCCGTTCGGCGCCGACAAGCCATTGCTGGCCCCGTCCTGGTTGACCGCACTGCCCGCCACGACCGCCAACACCCGGTGCCCACGAGCGCGGGCATCCGACAGCCGCTCCAGAACCAGGACGCCGACACCCTCACCCCACCCGGTGCCATCGGCCGCCTCCGCGAACGGCTTGCACCGGCCATCGGCAGCCAACCCCCGCTGCCGCGCGAACTCCGTGAACGCACCCGGGCTGGCCATCACTGTGACCCCGCCGGCCAGCGCGATCCCGCACTCCCCGGACCGCAGCGCCTGCGCGGCAAGGTGAATCGCCGTCAGCGAGGACGAACACGCCGTGTCCACCGACACCGCGGGACCCTGCAACCCCAGCGAGTACGCCACCCGACCCGACGCCACACTCGCCATGGTTCCGGTCAGCCCATAGCCGCCCGCACCGTCCTGCCCCCCGACGCGGTAGCCGGACGTGATGATGCCGGCGTAGACGCCGGTGTCGGTGCCCCGCAGCGACCCCGGGGCAATCCCCGCGTCCTCCAGTGCCTCCCAGCAGGTCTCCAGCAACAGCCGCTGCTGGGGATCCATCCCCAGCGCCTCACGCGGACTGATCCCGAAGAACTCCGCATCGAAATCACCAGCACCATCCAGGAAGCCACCCACCGGGGCATAACCCGCACCCCCATCACCGGAGTCCGGGTCAGGCAGGCCGGCCACGTCCCAGCCGCGGTTCGCCGGGAACCCCGACATCGCATCGGAGCCTCCAGCAACCAACCGCCAGAACCCCTCCGGGTCCTCCGCCCCGCCCGGGAACCGGCAGCCCATGCCCACGATCGCCACCGGCTCGCGAATGCTCTCCTCAAGCCTCTGCAGTCGGTTCTGCAGTTGCCGACCGTCGTTGATGGCCCGCTTCAGATAGTCCCGAAGCTTGTCTTCCTCGGACATGTGTCTAGTTGCTCCTTGTTTCGCGGCAGACAATTCAGCTACTTATCGAACCCACGCTCGACGATCTGATACAGATCCTCGTTCGTGGCCGAGTCCAGGTCGTCCTCGTCGTCCGCCTCTGATCCCTGCGCCCGCCAGTCCGCCATGAGGGCATACAACTGTTCTGTGATCCGCCCGCGATCGGCATCGTCGAGGGGCACAGCCGACAACACAGCGCGCAGACCGTCCAGATCTGCCAGGGCAGTCTCAATGGCGCCGGCTTGGCGCGGTACCAGCTGGTCGTGCAGGTGCCGGGCGAGTTCCAGGGGGACGGGGTGGTCGAAGACCAGGGTGGCGGGAAGGCTCAGGCCGGTCTCGGCCGAGAGCCGGTTGCGGAGTTCCAGCGCGGTCAGGGAGTCGATGCCCATGTCGCGGAAGGCCCGCTGGGGATCGATGTCCCCGGGTCGGGCATGGCCCAGGACAACGGCCGCGGCGGCCCGGACGATCTGCAGGACTTCCTGCTCACGATCGGCGGGAGAGAGCGCGGCCAGCCGAGCCGCGAGACCACCCGCGTCCGCGGCCGTGGCCACGGCTGCGGTCGGGCGTGCGGAGACACCACCAGCGGCCAAGCCGCGCAGCAACGCGGGCACCGGCCGTCCTCCGCGAGACAGCCCCGTCAGGTCCAGCCGGGCCGGGACCGCCAACGGCGCACCCAGCGCGGCGGCAGCCTCGAACAGCGCCAGGCCCTGCTCCGTCGTCATCGGCTGAACACCACCGCGACGCAGACGCGACAGGCCCGCACCCTCCAGATGCCCCGTCATCTCCGAGGTCTGAGCCCACAGCCCCCAGGCCAGCGACTGACCAGCCAGGTGCCGGTCGCGGCGGTAGACGGCCAGCGCGTCCAAGAACGCGTTGGCCGCGGCGTAACTCCCCTGCCCCGCACTGCCCATGACAGCCGCAGCCGAGGAATACAGCACGAACCCGGCCAGACCCGTGCCCTCGGTCAACTCGTGCAGGTTCCACGCCGCGTCGACCTTCGCCGACAGCACCGTCGCCATCCGCTCAGGCGTCAGCGACTCCACCGTCGCGTCATCGATCACACCAGCGGCATGCACCACCGCCGTCAACGGCCGCTCAGCCCCGATCTTGGCCAGCACCGAGGCGAGGGCGTCGCGGTCGGCGGCATCGCCGGCCTGCACCCGCACAGCCGCACCCGACTGCGCCAACTCCGCGACCAGGCGAGCCACTCCCGGCGCCGCCGGGCCACGCCGCGACATCAGCAGCAGGTGCCGCATGCCACGGGCATCCACCAGGTGCCGGGCCAACTCCCCGCCCAGCGTCCCGGTCCCACCCGTGACCAGCACCGTGCCCTGCCGATCCCACTCGGCCGGGACGTTCAGCACGACCTTGCCCAGGTGCCGGGCCGCCTGCAGATACCGCAGCGCCGCCACAGCCTGCGACAGCTCGAAACACGTCACCGGCGGCGGAACCAGCGTCCCCGCCTCGAACATCGCCCCCAGCTCGGCGAACATCTCCGCGACTCGCGGCACGCCGGCGTCCATCAGGTCGAAGGCCTGGTAGACCACTCCGGGGTAGGTCTGGGCGACCTGCTCGGGGTTCCGGATGTCGGTCTTGCCCATCTCGACGAACTGACCGCCGCGCGGCAGCAACCGCAGCGAGGCGTCCGTGAACTCCCCGGCCAGGGCGTTGACGACCACGTCCATACCCTCGCCGCCGGTCACGGCCAGGAACCGCTCACAGAAGGCCAGATCACGAGTGGAGGCGATGTGGCTCTCGTCCACACCCATCGCCCGCAACGCGGCCTGCTTGGCCGGACTGGCGGTCGCGAAGACCTCCAAGCCCCACGCCTTAGCCAACTGCACCGCAGCCGTACCCACACCACCAGTACCGGCATGAATGAGGACTCGCTGGCCGGGACGAGCCTGGGCCAGATCCCGCAACGCGTAGAACGCGGTGAGGAACCCTACCGACACTGCCGCAGCCTGCTGGAACGACCAACCCCGCGGGATGGCGGCCGCCAACCGGCTGTCGACAACCCCGACCGGCCCCCAACCGGGCACCAGACCCATCACCGGCTGACCCACAGTCAGACCGGTTACTCCGGGGCCGGTCTCCAGGACAACCCCGGCGCCTTCTCCGCCGAGGACCCGGCCGTCAGAGACCATCCCCAGCCCGGCGACCACGTCGCGGAAGTTCACGCCCGCCGCACGCAGGCCCACCCGGACCTGACCCTCCGACAACTCGGCGCCCACCTCGGGAGCATCGATCACAGCGGCACTGCCCAGGTCACCCGGCTGGGTCACTTCAACCCGCCAGCCCGAACCACCCGGCAGCACCAACTCACCGGACGCACCGGCCCGGGCCAGCCGTCGACCGAATGCCGCGACTCCCCCGCCGTCAGTAGCGGGGCGGATGCGGACCTCAGGCTCGTCGGCATCCAGGAGCGCAGCCAGGACGGTGTCCACGTCGGCGTCGTGGGTGGGGTCCAGGCCGGCCGCCGGGTCGACATCGACCAGCAGCAGGCGACCCGGGTGCTCCGACTGCGTGGAGCGGACCAGGCCCGCCACCGCTGCGCCGGCCAGGTCCTGCCCGGCGGCCACGCCCTGGGTCCAGATCACCAACCGCGAACCGTCGGTCTCGGGATCGGCCAGCCACTGCTGCACCCAACCCAGCACCGTCGCGGCAGCCAGGTGGGCCGCCTGCGGCGCCGAAGTCCCGGGCGCAGCCACCGGCACTGCCGCAACAACCACCGGCGCCAGCTCGGACCCGACCGACTCGCCATGCCGCGCCCACTGCACGACGGCATCAGAGGCCTGAGGCGCCGTCAGCGGGACCCAGTCCACCGTGAACAGCGACTGCCGCACCTGCCGACCAGACCCAGCGAACTGACCAGCCGACGCCTCACGCAACGCCAACGACCGGGCCTCCAACACCGGCTGACCGACACCGTCAAACGCTGTCACCGAGACGCCGCCCACGCCGCGGGCCAAGACCACCCGCAGGTGGCGGGCACCGCCCGCCAGCAGCCGCACCCCCGACCACGCGAACGGCAACCCAGTCCCACCACTGCCATTGCTGCTGCCGGCGGCCAGGAGACCGTGCAGGGCGGCGTCGAGCAGGGCGGGATGCAGGCCGAACCCGGCAACATCGGCTTCTGCGGCCTGGGGCAGCTCCACCTCGGCGTAGACGGTGTCCTCGGCACGCCAGACCTGACGCAGGCCCTGGAACGCCGGCCCATAGCCGTAACCGCGCTGGGCGAACTTCTCGTAGGCGTCGTCGACCGGAACCGACTCCGCGCCGGCCGGAGGCCAGGCACCCAGCGGGGCCGGAACGGGCTCACCATCGGCCGGGGCCAGCACGCCGACCGCGTGCCGAAGCCATTCGCCATCCCCTTCGCGGGAGGAGACCGTGATGGTTCGCCGACCACTGTCGCCATCGCTGTCGCCGACATGGATCTGCAGCTGCACGCCGCCATGGTCCGACAGGACCAGCGGCTCCTGGAGCGTCAGTTCCTCCAGGACACCGCACCCGGCCAGGTCGCCGGCGTGGACCGCCAGGTCCACGAACGCGGTGCCGGGCAGCAGGACCGTGCCGTGGACCGCGTGATCGGCCAGCCACGGCATCGCGGCCAGCGACAGACGACCCGTCAACACCAGCCCGTCGCCCACGGCCAACCACACCGCGGCCACCAACAACGGATGCCCAGAACGCTGCTGACCAGCCGACGAGGTATCCCCACGAGCGGTGACGGCCTTCGGCCAGTAGTGCTCGCGCTGGAACGGGTAGGTCGGCAGAGCAACCTTCCTCGCGCCATCGGCGGTCACCGTTGCCCAGTCCACCTCGACACCAGCCGCGAAAGCACCGGCCAGCGCGGTCAGCCAGCGGCCGCGGCCGCCATCGCCGCGCTGCAAAGTAGCCGCCGCCACCAGGTCCTCACCGGCCTGCGCGATCGCCATACCCAGCACCGGATGCGGGCTGACCTCCACGAACACCCGGTGGCCCTCCGCCGCCAGCGCGGCAATGACCTCACCGAACCGCACCGTCTGACGCAGGTTCCGGTACCAGTACCCGCCATCCAGCTCGGCAGTGTCCACCACGCGTGCTTCGAGCGTGGAGTAGAACGGCACCGGGCTACTGCCCGCAGACACCCCGGCCAGGTCCTCGGCCAGACGGTCCTTGACGGCTTCGACGTGCGCGGTGTGGGAGGCGTAGTCGACCGCGATCTGCCGGGCGCCGCGATCGGCGTAGGCGTCCGCGAACTGAACGCATGCCTGCGCGTCTCCGGCCACCACGACCTGTCGGGGGCCGTTGACGGCCGCCACCGACAGATCCTGGCCCCAGCGGGAGATCCACTCCCGCACCTCGTCCAGTCCGGCGGGCACCGAGACCATCCCGCCCGTGCCCGCCAGCCCGGCCAACGCCCGGCTGCGCAACGCCACAACCCGCGC
>NZ_KQ948063.1:29434-33957 GCF_001513965.1 Streptomyces cellostaticus
ACGCCAACGCCTGCGCGCAGCGCTCCATCGCCGCCGCGAAGACGGGCTCCTCGCCCCACAACTGCAGACCCATCCCGGCCCACTGCGCACCCTGACCCGCGAACACGAACACCGGCCGCGACACCGAACCAGCAACCCCGCTCACCACACCGGTCACCACCCCGGGTGCTTCCTGGCCCGCGGCAGCGGCAGTCAGGCCCTCCAGCAGCTGGGCACGGTCCTGGCCGACCACCGCCAGCCGGTGGGAGAACGCCATGGTCCTCGTCACCGCCAGGGAGAACGCCACATCCTTGGCCGCGACCTCCGGACGATCAGCCACGAACTCCGCCAGCCGACCCGCCTGCGCGGCCAGCGCCGCACCGGACCGCGCCGACAACACCCACGCCACCGGACCCACAGACAACCCCAACTCAGAGGTGGGCGCCGCCCCATCCACGGCAGAGACATCCGGGACAGGGGCGTCCTGGGTGGGCTGCTCGAGGATGAGGTGGACGTTGGTGCCGCTGATCCCGAACGCCGACACACCAGCCCGCCGCGGACCAGAACCCGCCGGCCACTCCCGGGGGGCGGTCAGCAGTTCCACCGCCCCGGCCGACCAGTCCACATGCGAGGACGGAGCGTCCACGTGCAGGGTCTGGGGCAGCATCCCGTGCCGCATCGCCTGCACCATCTTGATCACACCAGCCACACCAGCAGCCGCCTGCGTGTGACCGATGTTCGACTTCACCGACCCCAGCAACAGCGGCCGGCCCTCCGGACGATCCTGACCATAGGTCGCCAGCAGCGCCTGCGCCTCGATCGGGTCACCCAGCGCCGTACCAGTGCCATGCGCCTCCACCACATCGACATCGCCCGGCTGCAACCTTGCGCTCGCCAACGCGGCCCGGATCACCCGCTGCTGCGACGGACCATTCGGCGCCGACAGACCGTTGCTGGCCCCGTCCTGGTTGACCGCACTGCCCGCCACGACCGCCAACACCCGGTGCCCACGAGCGCGGGCATCGGTCAGCCGCTCCAGAACCACTACTCCGACGCCTTCGCCCCACCCGGTGCCATCGGCCGCCTCCGCGAACGGCTTGCACCGGCCGTCGGCAGCAAGACCTCGCTGCCGCGCGAACTCCAGGTACGCACCCGGGGTGGCCATCACCGTTACGCCACCGGCCAGCGCGATCCCGCACTCCCCGGACCGCAGCGCCTGCGCGGCCAGGTGAATCGCCGTCAGCGACGAGGAACACGCCGTGTCGATCGAGACGGCGGGGCCCTGCAGACCCAGCGAGTAGGCCACGCGTCCCGACGCCACACTCGCCGTGGTCCCGGTCATCCCGTAGCCGCCGGCACCGTACTGCCCTCCGACTCGGTAGCCGGACGTGATGATCCCGGCGTAGACGCCGGTGTCGGTGCCACGCAGCGAACCCGGGGTGATGCCAGCGTCCTCCAGTGCCTCCCAGCAGGTCTCCAGCAACAGCCGCTGCTGGGGGTCCATCCCCAACGCCTCACGCGGACTGATCCCGAAGAACTCCGCATCGAAATCACCAGCGCTGTCCAGGAAGCCACCCACCGGGGCGTAACGCGCACCCTCGTCATCACCCGACTCAAGGTCAGGCAGGCCGGCCACGTCCCAGCCGCGGTTCGCCGGGAAGCCCGACATCGCGTCGGAGCCTCCGGCGACCAACTGCCAGAAGCCCTCCGGGCCCTCGGCTCCGCCCGGGAACCGGCAGCCGATTCCCACGATCGCCACCGGCTCGTCCGTGCCGACACGGACCACCGGCACAGCGCTCTCCCCGAGGGCCTCGGCAGTCCCGCACGCCTCTGTCACCAGATGCCGGGCGAGTTCCAGAGGGACGGGGTAGTCGAAGACCAGGGTGGCGGGAAGGCTCAGGCCGGTCTCCGCAACCAGTCGGTTACGCAGCTCCAGCGCGGTCAGGGAGTCGATGCCCATCTCGCGGAAGGCCCGCTGGGGATCGATGTCCCCGGGGCTGGCATGGCCCAGAACGGCGGCGACAGCGGCCCGGACGATCTCCAGGACTTCCTGCTCGCGCTCAGCGGGACTGAGCGCGGCCAACCGGGCCCCCAAGCCACCCGCGTCCGCAGCCGCAGCCGCAGCCACGGCCGCGGTCGGGCGGGCGGGGGCACCGGCGGCCAAGCCGCGCAGCAGCGGGGGCAGTGGCCTTCCAGGGCGTGACAGTGCCGTCAGGTCCAGCAGAGCCGGAACCGTCAACGGTGTGCTCAACGCGGCAGCGGCGTCGAACAGCGCCAGGCCCTGTTCCGTCGTCAGCGGCTGGATGCCGCCACGACGCAGGCGAGACAGACTCACACCCTCCAGATGCCCCGTCATCTCCGAGGTCTGGGCCCACAGTCCCCAGGCCAGCGACTGACCGGCCAGGTGCCGATCGTGGCGGTAGACGGCCAGCGCGTCCAGGAACGCGTTGGCGGCGGCGTAACTCCCCTGTCCCGCGCTGCCCATGACAGCCGCGGCCGAGGAGTAGAGCACGAAGCCGGCCAGACCCGTGCCTTCGGTCAGCTCGTGCAGGTTCCAGGCCGCGTCGGCCTTCGCCGACAGGACGGTCGCCATGCGCTGCGGTGTCAGCGACTCCACAGTGGCGTCGTCGATCACCCCGGCGGCGTGCACCACTGCGGTCAGCGGCCGCTCAGCCGCGATCTTGGCCAGCACCGGGGCGAGGGCGTCGCGGTCGGCGGCGTCGCCGGCCTGGACCCGCACACCCGCACCCGACTGGGCCAACTCCGCTGCCAGGCGGGCAGCCCCCGGTGCGGCGGGGCCGCGCCGCGACATCAGGAGCAGGTGCTGCATGCCACGAACGTTGACCAGGTGCCGGGCCAACTCCCCGCCCAGCGTTCCGGTTCCACCCGTGACCAGCACCGTGCCCTGCCGGTCCCACTCGGCGGGCGCGGTCCCGGGCTCCTCCGTCCCGGCCCGGGCCAGCCGCCGACCGAACGCCACCACGCCCCCGCCGTCGGTAGCGGGACGGACGCAGACCTCAGGCTCATCGGCATCCAGCACCGCAGCCAGAACGGTCTCCACGTCGGCGTCGTAGGTGGGGTAGAGGCCGGCCGCCGGGTCGACATCGACCAGCAGCAGGCGACCCGGGTGCTCGGACTGCGTGGAGCGGACCAGGCCCGCCACCGCTGCGCCGGCCAGATCCTGCCCAGCGGCCGCGCCCTGGGTCCAGATCAGCAACCGCGCATTGTCAGTCTCGGGGTCGGCGAGCCACTGCTGCACCCAACCCAGCACCGTCGCGGCAGCCAGGTGGGCCGCCTGCGGCGCCGACATCCCGAACGGGGCAGCCGGCACGGCCGCAACAACCACCGGCGCCAGCTCGGAGCCGACCGACTGGCCGTGCCGCACCCACTGCACTGCGGCGGCCGAAGCCTGCGTCGTCAGCGGGACCCAGTCGACGGTGAACAGCGACTGCCGCACCTGCCGACCAGCCCCGGTGAGCTGAGCAGCCGGAATCTCACGCAACGCCAGTGACCGTGCCTGCAAGACGGGTTCACCGACAGCGTCGAACGCCGTGACCGAGATCCCACCTGACCCGGGAGCCAAGACCACTCGCAGGTGGCGGGCACCGCCGGCCAGCAGCCGCACCCCCGACCACGCGAACGGCAGCCCCGTCCCACCACTGCCATTGCTGCTGCCGGCGGCCAGGAGACCGTGCAGAGCGGCGTCGAGCAGAGCGGGATGCAGGCCGAACCCGGCAACATCGGCTTCTGCGGCCTGGGGCAGCTCCACCTCGGCGTAGACGGTGTCCTCGGCACGCCAGACCTGACGCAGGCCCTGGAACGCCGGCCCATAGCCGTAACCGCGCCGAGCCAGCCTCTCGTAGGCGTCGTCGACCGGAACCGACTCCGCACCCGCCGGAGGCCAGACGGCCAGCGGGGCGGGGACGGGCTCACTGCCGGCCGGGGCCAGCACGCCAACGGCGTGCCGCACCCATTCGCCCTCACCCTCGCGGGAGGAGACCGTGACCGTTCGCAGACCGCTGTCGCCGTCGCTGACACGGACCTGCAACTGCACGCCGCCATGCTCCGACAGGACCAGCGGCTCCTGGAGCGTCAGTTCCTCCAGGACACCGCACCCGGCCAGGTCCCCGGCGTGGACCGCCAGGTCCACGAACGCGGTGCCGGGCAGCAGGACCGTGCCGTGGACCGCGTGGTCGGCCAGCCACGGCATCGCGGCCAGCGACAGACGACCCGTCAACACCAGCCCGTCACCCTCGGCCAACCACACCGCGGCCGCCAACAACGGATGCCCGGAGCGTTGCAGACCGATCGACGAGGCGTCCCCACGAGCGGTGACGGCCTTCGGCCAGTAGTGCTGGCGCTGGAACGGGTAGGTCGGCAGATCGACCTTGACCGCCCGACCCTCGTCGGCTGTCACCGTTGCCCAGTCCACCTCGACACCAGCCGCATACGCACCTGCCAGCGCGGTCAACCACCGCCCACGCCCGCCATCGCCGCGCTGCAAACTGGCCGCCGCCACCAGATCCTCGCCGGCCTGCGCGATC
>NZ_KQ948064.1 GCF_001513965.1 Streptomyces cellostaticus
TTAGTCGGAGAGCCCCGGCTACGGCACCGGCACCGCTACCTCGACCGGCTGCCCGGTGCGTGCCGACTCCCGGGCCGCCTGGATGATCCGCAGCGTGCGCAGTCCTGTCGCCCCGTCCGGTCCGGCCGCGTTCCCGTCGCGGACCGCGGCGAGGAACGCGCCGAGCATGACGGCGTACGGGTCGTCCCCGCGTGTCACCCAGTGTTCCCGGGAGCCGGCGGCGTCGTATCCGCCGAGCAGTCGCGGCCAGGCGGTGAACTCCAGGCTCGCCTTGTCCCCGATGACGCTCAGGGTCGGTCCGGCCGTGGCCGACGTGTCGCCGTCCACGCTCCAGCTGCAGTCGAGTGAAACAACGGTTCCGTCGGCGTAGCGCACGGTGACGAGGGCGGCGCTCTCTACGTCCGGGGCGGTGCTGAGGACGCTGTTGGTCTGGGCGTAGACCTGCTCCGCGGCTGTGCCGTCGAGCAGCACGTCCACCATGTCCAGCAGGGCGGGCGCGTGGGTGTCCAGGGCTCCGCCCTGTGCCGGTCGCGGGCCGGTGCAGGCCCCGTGCACGGTCGTCAGACCGCCGAGGACCTCACCGTCCGCGATCTGCTTGTGTACGGCGGCGAAGGCCGGGCCGTAGCAGGCCGGGGAGGCGAGGCTCAGCCGTACGCCGGCGTCCGCGCAGGCCCGCACCATGGCCTCGGCGTCCGACTCGTCGGACGCCAGGGGGTGTTCGCACAGCACGTGCGCCCCGGCCGCGGCCGCCCGCTCGACCAGCTCGCGGCGGCGGCCGGTCCCGGCGGTGACGATCACGGCGTCCGGGCGCTGTGCGAAGACCTCGTCCCAGCTCTCCGCGTACGCCGGCCCGGTGTCCCTCCCCCGGGCCGCGCCGTCGGGGTCGGCGACGACCAGCTCCACGTCCGGCAGGGCGTGCAGCAGACGGGCGTAGGTCTCGGCGCGCTCGTGGGCGAAGGACAGGACGGCGACCTTCATGCGGCGGTTCCCTTCAGGGGCAGTTCGACGGCGCGTCCCGTCCGGGCGGAGCGTGCCGCGGCCTGGGTGATTCGGACGGCGGCCAGGGCGTCGTGGGACACCAGACGCGGCTGGGGTCCGCCTCTGAGCGCGTCGGCGAATTCACGGATCTCGGAGAAGAACGGGGATTCCCCGTAGTAGCCGAAGGCGCCGGCCGGGCCGCCGGACACCGTGATCTCCTGGGGCCACTCGGAGTCGTGGACGATCGTGCCGCCGGTGCCGGAGACGTGGTAGGCGACGCGGATGGGCGGCTGCGGGGTCGGGGTCCACCGGGCCACGACCTGGCTGAGCGCGCCACTGGCGTGGGTGAGGACGGCCGTTCCGGTGGCGGCGGTGCCCTCCGGGGCCGGGGCGGCGATCTCCCCCTGGTAGTGGGCGTGTACGCGTACGACGTCCCCGAAGAGCCAGTAGGCGATGTCCACGCCGTGCAGCATCTGGTCGGTCAGGATGCCGCCCGACTCCGCGGAGGCGTGACCGGTCCAGGCCCGGGGGTGGTATCCGGCCACGGTGAACCGGGCGACCGTGCCCGCTCCCAGACGGCCGTCGGCCACCAGCTCGTGGAGCCGGGCGAAGGCGGGGGCGAAGCGGATGTCGTGCGCCGGGTAGACCGGCACGCCGGCCTGCTCCGCCGCGTCGACGATCTCCTCGGCCTCGGCGACGTCGGCCGCGAGGGGCTTCTCGCACACCACCGCCACGCCCTTGGCGATGGCGGCCAGGGCGATGTCCCGGTGGGTGTCCGTCGGCGAGCAGATGTCCACGGCGTCCGCGCCGTCCAGCGCGTCGGCCAGGGAGTCCACGGCCTTGGCCCCGAACTCGTCGGCCAGGGCCGCGGCACGGCCGTCCAGCGAGTGGACACGCACAGACGCCCCGGCGCCGATCCACGCCTCCAGGTGCATCCGTGCTATCAGCCCTGCGCCGATCAGTGCTATCTCAAGCTGCCGCATGGCGTCCTCAAGCTCTTCTTCCCTAGTGGTCGTCTGCACAGGCGAGCCCCACTGCGGGAACCGTCGGGCATGCGCGTGTCGCCACCGACCCCCACAGGAAAGCCTGATCAGTCTCACCCGCACCGCTGACCGGGACCATCACCAACGTGGGTAGTCTCCGAGGCTGCCGCCCGCGCAGACCATGCGTCCGCGGACGGCTCCCCAGAGACCTGCATGGGGGCGCGAACAGCTCTCCGCCCCGGACCCGGGGGCATGGGGCAGCCCGGCCGGGCTGCCCCATGCCCCCGCTCACAGCGGCAGCGTGATGCCCAGCTCCCGCAGCTCCGGCGACTGTGGCCCGCCCTCGGAGCGCCCGGTCTTGCGGCCCTTGCTGCCCGGTGCGAGCGTGCGCGGGTCGACGGCCTCGGCGGGCGCCCCGGTGGCGTACAGCCCTTCGGGGGCGGTGTCGCGGTCGTGCGGGAGCAGCCAGAACACGCGCCGTCGGAAGGTGCCCGACGAGCGGGAGGGCTTGGCTTCCGGGCCGAGCAGCGCGTATCCGACCATGCGTCCGTCGCGGTGGTAGGCGGGCTTGCCGCGCCGCGTCGGGAGCCGGTCCAGACTCTGGCGCACATAGTCGAGCGCGTCTGTGTCCTCCAGCCAGACGAGCTCGACTTCGTGGATGATCTCGTCCTCTGCGATGAGGGCGCTCATGCTGTCTCCTCGTCGGCGACCAGTCCGATGCCCTGGTAGTACTTCTGCTGGTTGGACAGGAGCATCTCCTTGGGCGACGCCAGTCCCACCACCTCACGGACCCGGGCCGCGAGGGCCCGGGAAGAGACGGCCGGGGCTCCCTCATTCTGACATCATGACTTGTAGGCCGCGTAGAGCTGTGCTTGTTCAGCCCTCAGGGAGGGCTCGATCCGGCCCCGGCCGACGTGAGTCGCTGCGTAAAACCCGCAGCTCATCGACCATGTGCTTCCGCCGTCAGCGACCGTAGCGACTCAAGTCTTTATTTATGAACGCGTCCACGCACACCCGCATACACTCGCACACGTACACCCACAGCACGTACACGCGCGAATGTCTTGGCATATCCGGACCTTGGGTCGCTTCAGTCGCTGCCACCCCTTGAAACCGCCTCTGAACTGGCCTTTTATCAAGCGACTCAGCAGCGACCCACCCCCGCCCAGTCGCTGGCCGGTCGCTGCCCGTCAGTCGCTGCCACGAAATGCCCCGCCCGCCGGGAGAGGGACGGCACGGAAGCCGGCCCTGATGGCCCCGAAAGGGGCGGCGCCGCCCGAGAAACGCTCAAGACCGGCCTGAGGCGCATGGTCCGCACCACCGCTCTCGGGTTCACTGACCCAATGGAGTACACCTCGACGACCCGACGCGCCGTCATGCCACAGCGGTCCGACAGTCCAGGAAGCAACACCTCCCGCTCCGCCCGGCAGACGCACCGCGACCGCACCGCGCCGCCCCACTGGTACACCGCGCACCCCACCATCCGGCCCGGCGACGCCCGCGCGGCCGAACGGCTCCTGCGCTCCAACACCCCGGCCCCGGCCACCTACCCGGCCCTGCTCCACGCGGCCCGCGTCCTGCTGCACAACGGCGCCCCCCAGCAGACCGCCACCTGGTGCGCGGAACTCCACCCGCAGGCCCGGACAGCCTCCTGGGCCGCCGCGTTCCGCACCCTGCGCGCCGAGGCCCTGCTCCAGCTCGGCGACCTCACCACCGCCGGGGAGGAAGCGGCCGCGGCCCAGGACGCCATCGGAACCCGGCCCACCTCGCTGCGCCTGTGGCCCACCGCCGTACGGGCGGAAGTCCTCATCGCCCAGGGCCGGTACGAGGAGGCTTCCGCCCACCTCGACCAGCCCGCACCCGACAACGGCTGGGCCGGCGTGCCCGTGCTGCGCGCCCGGGGGCGGCTCCACCTGGCCGCGCACCGCCACCAGGACGCCCTCGACACCTTCGTGGCCACCGCACGCCTGGCCCGTCGGCACGGCACCGGCCGGCTGCCGCACCTGCCCTGGCGCGGCGACATCGCCGAGACACTGCTGTGCTCCGGCCGCGTCGGCCAGGCCCGCGCGCTGCTCACCGAGGAACTTGCCGTCCCCGCCATCGGCCCCCGGCACCGGGCCAGCGCCCTGCGCCTGCTCGCCGTCACCGACGCCCCCGGTCCGCGCCTGCGGACCCTCGCCCGCGCCGTCGGCGAAACGCGCCGCTGCAAGGACCGCATCGAACTGGCCCGGGTCATGGCCGACTACGCCCACGCCCTCGATGCCCTCGACGATGCCTCCAGTGCCGCGTTCCTCAGGCGGGCCACCGACCTGGCGGCCGACTGCGGCCTGTCGCCCACCGCGCTGACGACGGGCCGACGCCCGGCGCCCGGTCAGGCCGGCCACGAGCAGCCTGCCGACGAACTCCTGCACGCCGGAAAGGCCTGACAAGAGACCCGGCCCCACGAGGTACGAGGTACGGCAGCCGGTCCAGCCTGCTGATGTCCTCGAGTCAGACGGGCTCGACCTCGCGGACGAGCCCGTTCTCTGCGACGAGAGCGCTCATGCTGTCTCCTCGTCTGCGGCCAACCCGATGCCCGGGTAGTACTTCCGCTGGTTGGACAGGATCATCTCCTTCGGAGACGCCAGTCCCACCGCCTCACGGACCCGCGCGGCGAAAGACCGGGACGAGACGGCCGGGGCTCCCTCATGCTGGCACCACGTCCGGTAGGCCGCGTAGAGACCGGCCTGTTCCGCCCTGAGGCCCGGCTCCAAACGGCAGGACTCGCCCAGGAAGCGTCCGATGTGGTCCTCGGTCTCCGCGTATGCGGTGGTGGCGATACGGACCCGTTCGGGGCCGGTGAGGTCCTTGTCGCCGGACAGGTAGCGGCGGGCGCCCTCGATGAGCCAGTTGAGGATTCCCGGGCCCTCCTCGGTCACCAGAATGTCCGCAAGGTTGTCGACCTTGCGGTCGTCGGAGACCACGCGTTCGAACGGGATGAGCCGCATACGCCGCCAGAACGCGAAGCCGCCCGTGCCCACCTCCGGACGGTGGTTGCCCAGCAGCCAGAGCTTGTGGGTCGGTTCGAAGCTGAAGAAGTCCTGACGCATCCGGCGGGCCTTGATCCGGTCGCCGCCGGTGAGCAGCTTGACGCGGGCCTCGTCGAACTTGTCGCCGGGCTTGACCTCGCTGCACACGATGACCCGGCGGCCGTGGAGTTCGGCCAGGTCGGTGGGGTGCCCCTCGTAGGGACGGGCCATGAGGAAGCCGGGCGGCGCGGCGTCCGCGTAGTCGCCGAGCAGCTTCACCAGGACGTCCAGCAGGACCGACTTGCCGTTCTTGCCGGAGCCGAACAGGAACGGCATGACCTGCCCGCCGACGTCTCCTGTGATCGAGTAGCCGAGCAGCAGGTGCAGGAAGCCCATCATCTCCGTGCCGTCGGGGCCCTCACCGAAGGTGTCGGTGAGGAACCGGTGCCAGCGCGGCGTCGGCATGGCCTGGGGGGCGGCGCTGGTGGAACGGGAGTGGAAGTCCTTGTTCGGGTCGGGCGTGCGGATCAGCCCAGTGCGCAGATCGACGATTCCGGCAGGGGTGCACAGGGCGTACGGGTCGGCGTCCAGGCGGGAGGCGTTCAGCACCATGCCGGGGGCGGACCTGGCCTGGGTGAGCATCGCGTTCATCCCGCTGGTGCTCAGGGCGCGTCGGCGGTGCTGCTGGAGCGCCGACGGGGTGAACACCCCGCGCGGATCGGTGGAGGCGATGCTCTCGGCCAGGTCACCGGCAGCCCAGATGACCGTGTCGTCCTCGTCGATCTGCCAGCGGGTGCTGTCCCAGTGGTACCAGCCAAGGCCCGGGACGTGCCGGTAGTCGTTGGCGTACAGCTTGACGAAGAGCTTGGCGTTGCCCCGGTCGGTGAGGGTGTCCGGCAGCAGACCGGCGGCGGTCGCCTCGCCGGAGGCCCCTTCGCCAGTGGCGGCCGCTTGCTGCTCCCGGCCCGAAAGGGGGGCGGGTACCTGCGCGAGGATCTGCGCGGCAACCGCGTGGGCGTCGAAGAGAACGTTCTCGTTACGGGAGGTCATGCGCGGCCCCCGAGCGACAGAGGGCGCCGGGAACCGGCGTTGAGGCCGCTGCGGATGATGGGGCCGTAGCGGCGTTCCTGACCGGGGCGGGCCTGCTCTGCCACCTCGGTGAGGGCCTGCTGGGCGGCCGTCGCCGTCAGGTGCCCGGCGGCGACCAGTCCTCCCGCGGTGTACGCGGCCCGGTTGAGCTTCTCGGAGAAGGCCGCGCCCTCCGGAACGGCCGCACAGGCCGCCACCTCCGTCAGTACGGCTGCCAGGGCCCTGCTGGCCGCGTCGCGGCCTCCTCCGGCCGCGATGACCGCCTGGCGGGCCCGGGGCGGCACAGGCCGCGGAGCGGGCACGTGGGCGGGCGGAAGGTGCCCCGTACGGTCCAGCTCACGCGCCAGCCAGTCGGGGAGCGGCGCGGGTTCCCGTACGGCTCCCACAGGCGTGTACGTCCCGGCCGCGGTGGTGGTGCCCGGAGCGACGATGTATCCGCCGTGGGCCCGGACGTCGACCTGCCAGGCGAGGGCGCGGCCGCTCCCCGAGCCGGTGGAGCACTGCCAGCGGTGGCTGGTGTGGGCGCGGTACCAGACGTGGAGGCCTCCGGACGGCGTACGCACACGCAACGTCGTGTCGTCCTGCGCCGGGCTGGTGGCGCCCCGCAGAGCGGCCAGGACATCGAGTGTGTGGAAGCCATTGGCCAGACCGACCAGATTCACGCCGGCGGCGATGGGGATACCTGGCAGTAACCGGTCGCGGGCGGGCAGCGGCTGCTCGTGCGCATCGATGTCGATGATCACCAGGTTGGCCGGACCGCAGGCGACCCCGACTCCGAGGCCGGGAGCCCGGGTCCACCACTGCTCGATACGGGCGAAGTCCAGGGAGGCAGCATGGAACCCGTGGCACCAGCGACCGGCCCGGAGGCAGGGACACCCGTGATGGGTGTGCCCCGGCTGGCGGCACGCGTCGCAGTTGCCCGCAGGCGTCTTGCGTCCCGGTGCCAGCGGGTGGACCGGCCAGCCACGACTGGCACACCACCTGGCGATGGCCAGGTTCGGCGCAGCGACGGCGGGCACGGAGTCGGTCTGCCCTGAGTCGCTGCGTGAAACCCACAGCTCATGAGCCACGCGCATCCCCCATCAGCGACTGAAGCGACTCAACGACGAACATTAGATTAGCGAAGCTGCGGTGACAGGGGGGACGACGGGGGAGTAACGGCACGTCGTGTCGGACAAGAAGCCCCCAGCGACTGAAGCAACTGACCACCAGCGACCGGACTCCCTTCGGTCGCTCCGTCGGTAGCTCCACAAAACAGCACGTCAAACCCTCTGCGCAAGCCAAAACAGCGACTGAAGCGACTCAAGGCCCCTATATATGAAGCGCACGCGCATACACGCACACGCACGAATGTCTTGATATACCCAGACCTTCAGTCGCTTCAGTCGCTAATGAGCCGTCAAACCCCGTCTGACCTGGGGTTTTATCTGAGACCAAGAAGCGACCGAGAGAAGCTTCGGTCGCTCTTCTTCAGTCGCTCCCCCGCCCCGTCCCTTTCAGGCCAGTGACCGAAGCGACTCAAGCGACTGTGCACCGGAACTCGAGCCGCAGGTGCTCCCCCATCGCCTGCTTGCAGCAGCCGCACTGCTCAGCGCCGTCGACGCGTTTGCTGCAACAGGCCTCCCAGGACGACCTGCCGTCGCCCACGAACGCAGGCGCCTGCGCAAGGCCTCCGACTTGACCCAGGCCCAGACAGCGACCGCCTCGGAGACGCGCCGCGAGACCGTGGCGCGCTGGAACCGGGCAGGACCGAACCGCGCCGCCCCAGCGCGGTGCCTACGCCCGGCTCCTGGAGAAACTCACCGAACGCTTCCTCCCCCCAGCCAGGGAACGGGCCTGAGCCCACTGCGCCAGGGCTTTCACCGGGCCTGTCGGCTCGCCCCGTGCAGGTGCAGCCGTGACACCGGCCCTGAAGGCCCGCTCCCGCCCCGTTGCCTGGTCCTGGACGTGCCCGCCAAGACTCTTCCCGCGCTGGTGGATTGGAGGCTGGCTGAAACGAGATCGTGCAGGCAGGCCCGCCTGCACCGCAACGGCCGCGACGCAGACCCGGTCCTCGTCCTCTCCCCCGCCGCCCTGGAGCGCTACGGCCTGCCCCCGCCCTGTCGGAGAAGGAGCGGCGCGCTGGACGGCTCACGGACGGACAGCCACAAGGTCGTCGGCAACTCGCACGCGCGGACTGGAAGCTGACCCAGCGTGGCTTCGCCGCCTGGGCAAAGACCTGCCTCCCGCACCACGGCGGTCACCAGCGAGTGTCAGGCAGCCAGAGGTCGTGCCGATCGAGGCGTACGTGTGAACCCGGCAGACCCGATCATGGCGCTGCCGGTGGGCGCGATCAGGGCGACGGCGAGAGGCGGCATCGGCCGTCCGGACAGACAGGATGTCGTCGGCCAAGCGAGTTGCTCTCTGTTCGGCGACGGCGCGGATGTCGTGGCAGAGCGAGTGCATAGGATCACCGGCGTGGCACTGCGACCTGTGATGGTGAACATAAAGGCTCTTGATCACTCGGCGGTCGGCCGGTTCTGGGCGGAGGCGCTCGGCTGGAGTGCTTACAGCCCCGGCGTGACCACCTACGTCGTTGCACCTCGATCTCGCCACCACCTCTGCGGCTCATCAGACGGAGTTGGTCGCGCGCCTGAAGGCTCTCGGTGCGACGCCCGCCCACGTGGGCCAGGGCGAAGTGCCGTGGACGGTCCTCGCCGACCCCGAGGGCAACGAGTTCTGCGTGCTGGAGCCTCGGGAGATCTACCGGGACACCGGGCCGATCGCCGCAGTGGTGGTCGACTGTGCGGATCCGCGGGCCATGGCCCGGTTCTGGGACGAGGCGCTGGACTGGACCCTGCACGAGGTGACCGACAATCATGCGGTGTTGCGCTCCGCCAAGGGTGTCGGCCCGTATCTCGAGTTCCTCCGCACGCCCGGCGTGAAGACCGTGCCAGACCGTGTCCATCTTGACCTGCTGCCGTACCCCGGTGACGACAAGCCAGCGGAGGTGGCCCGGCTGCGGGCCCTCGGCGCCACCGACCTCGACGTCGGCCAGGGCGACGTCCCGTGGACGTGCCTGGCCGACCCGGAGGGCCACGAGTTCTGCGTCCTCGCCCCGTCCTGACGCGGAGCCTTGACGACACTCCGACACGTGAGCCTTGTGTGCCCATGCGCCATGCCCCTGGGTGGGTTGGGCTGCGGCGTCTCGGCCGATTCGGGCGGCGAGAGCCTGCGTGTCGGGTGCGAGATCAGCTCGCTCGCCGACCACAACACTCAACTCGCCAACTGCGAAGGCTCGGGCGAAGCCGCAGGCGCCGGCGACAGTTCGGGGAGCCTGACGGCACTTCGGGCGTTCAACTCCGGCGCGGGACACCCAGCATCTGTACGAGCTGGGCGAGTTCCTCCTGGAAGAGCTTCTCCGGGCTGGTGGTCTGGGTGTGCATGTGGCCGTAGACCTCCAGTGACACCAGGCCGTGCAGGTGTCCCCAGATCCGCAGGGCGAGGGCGACGGCTGCGGGCGGCAGGTCGGGGAATGCTGGCCGCACTTTGTCGAGGAGCCCCGGGTCGAAGTCGGACCAGTCGAAGGCGCTGTCCTCGTAGAGGTGCTGGGCGTGCGGCCATGCGGCTGCCGCGAGTGCGGTGAGTCCGGTACAGACCCGGCGTGCGGCATCCGGGGCGGGGCCGCCTTCGGGGGCGTGGTAGCCAGGGACAGGGTCGCCGTAGATGAGCCGGAAGCCCTGGGGGTTCACCAGAGCCCAGGTCCGGAAGGCGGTGGCCCATGCCCCGATGCGGATGGCGGGATCCGTGGCGGGGACGGTCTCCCAGGCGGCATCCACGGAGTCGGCCAAGGCGGTGTAGACATCGTTGATGAGCGTGGTGACCAGGTCGTCCCGGGTCGCGAAGTAACCGTAGATCGCGTTGGCGGTCATGCCCATCTCGCGGGCGATGGCCCGCAGAGTGATGGCGTCCGGGCCGCCCGAGGCCATCAAGGCCAGGGCCACCTTCTTGATTTCGGCCGTGGTCTCGGCCCGTAGCCGCTCGCGCCTTCCGCTGCTTCCCATGACTGTCACAACAGGCACTCTACAGCGTCAATTTACTTAGCCCCGTGCATAAACTTCACGGCGTATAGTTTCTGCGCGGCGTCACCTCTAGTGGCGTCCCGCTTCTGCATGCACAGGGGAGAACCATGCACATCGGAGTCATCGGAGCCACGGGCACCATCGGCAGCAGGGTCGTCACCGAGGCCCTCGAGCGGGGCCACCACGTCAAGGCGTTCAGCCGGGACGCCGCTCAGACGCAGCGCGAGGAGCGTCGGGACAACATCACCTGGGCGAGCGTCGACGTCCTGGACCCGAAGAGCATCGCCGGCGTCCTGCCCGGACTCGACGTCATCATCAGCGGATTCCAGCCGGGCAATGCCGCCAAGGACTTCGCTGACACAGTCCGGCGCTCGATCGCCGACCCCACCGTCTACGCCACGGCGGCACGGGCCCTGCTGAAGGCTCTGGAGAGCCATCCACGGACCCGGCTCATCGTGATCGGCGGGGCCGGAAGCCTCGAAACCGAACCGGGAGTGGTGCGCGCAGACTCCGACGAGCTGCTGTACGCCGCACTCGACCAGCTTGGACTGCCCCGCGAATACGCCGCAGCGGTGCGCGGCCACCGCGACGCCCTGAACGTCCTGCGAACCTCGAACCGGCTGTGGACCTACTTCAGCCCCGCAGAGGAGATCGCCCCCGGCGAGCGCACCGGCCGCTTCAGGATCGGCGGCGACCAGCCGGTCCTGGACGCTGACGGCCGCAGCCGCATCTCGGTGGAGGACACGGCCGTCGCCTTGATCGATGAGGCGGAGCTGCCTCGCTTCGTCCAGCGCCGATTCACCATCGGCTACTGAGAGCCACAGCCCGCATCCCCGTGGGGGGATCTCATGATTTCCCCACGGGCAAGGGCGACGTCCGTCTGAGCCAACCCGGTTGGTCGGCCGGCGGTTCGGCCATGTGGCCGCGGTCGGCTCGCGCGCGTTGCCGGGCTGCGATGCCGTTGACGCAGATGCGTGGCGACGTCCAGCGCAGAGGGCGTCCGGCCCTCGGCCGTGGAAGGACAAGGCATGCACATATCTGGACCGACAGCGGGCCGTCGGTTCTGTGCCGCGGTCATCGCCGCGTTGGTGACCTGCCCGACCTTTCTGACCGGGCAGAACCTCGCTGCGGCCGGAGGTGTTCCCACACCTTCGGTGCCGGCCCCGAAGCTGGACTGGAGACCCTGCGTTCAGGGCAGCCCGTTCGACTGCGCGACCGCGAAGGTGCCGCTGGACTACAACAACCCAGGTCGTCGCACCATCGAACTGGCAGTCGTCAAACGGAAGGCGACCGACCCCGGTCGACGCATCGGCACCCTGCTCTTCAACCCCGGCGGACCCGGCGGGCCAGGAACGGTCCAGATGCCACAGAACTACGGGTCCTTCCCGCGCGAGGTGCGGGAGCGGTTCGACATCGTCAGCTGGGACCCCCGTGGGATCGGCAGCAGTACCGCGGTGAACTGCTTCGCGCCCCCCGGGGAGGCCGCCGCGTGGAACGCGGGCAAACCGGCCGGCGTCCCGGTGGGCGCACAGCAGCGGGCGGCCGTGTTCGCTGCGTACCAGGACCTGGCCCGGCGCTGTCAGCGGCGTGACCCCGAACTGCTGCGCCATGTGTCGACCGCCGACACCGCTCGCGACCTCGACGGGCTGCGCCAGGCGGTGGGCGATGCGCAACTCACCTACCTGGGAATCTCCTACGGCACGATCCTGGGCGCCACCTACGCCAACCTGTTTCCCGGCAGGGTCCGCGCCATGGTCCTCGACAGCGACATCGATCCGCAGGCCTGGACGAACCACGCTTCCGACACGGACCCCCGGCTCACCACGTTCCTGCGTATGGGCTCGGACCGCGCCGCGGCAGCGGTCCTGGACCGGTTCCTCACCCTGTGCGGATCCACGGACACCGCGGGCTGCGCCCTCTCCGCCGGCAGCCTGAAAGCGACCCGGGACAGGTTCGACCAGCTGATGCGGCGGCTGCGGGCGCATCCCGTGGGTGAGTGGACCTACGGCCGCACGGTCGCCGACGTGGTGAGCAGCCTCTACTTCGTCCACCCGGGCTGGACGGACCTCGCCGGCAGGCTGGGGGACCTCTGGCAGGGCCGCGTCCCGAAGCCGTCCCCGCTCCCGGCCCCGCCACCGGTCCCGCAGCCGAATCCGTACCTCGGCGAGGAACAGGCGAGTGCGGTGCTCTGCGGCGACAGCCCCAATCCGCGTGACCCCGCCGCCTACCACGCCATGGCAGAGGCCGCCGTCGGCCGCGCGGCCGACGCCGGACGCTTCTGGACCTGGGCCACCGTGGCGTGTGTCTCCTGGCCGACCGTCGCGGCCGACCGCTACCGCGGCCCGTGGAACAGGCCGACGGCACACCCCGTCCTGCTGGTCGGCACCAGGTACGACCCTGCCACTCCCTACGCGAACGCGCAGGCGCTGGCTGGGGAACTGGCCGACGCCCGCCTGCTCACCCACGAGGGATACGGTCACACCGCGCTGACCAATCCCAGCAGCTGCGTGAAGACGTACGAGAGCCGGTACTTCGTCGACGGCACGCTCCTGCCGGCCGGAACGACCTGCCGGCAGGACGAGCCCCCCTTCCCCGCGCCCAAGCCGGTCGGCGGCGTCGCCACCGGCGGCGGCGGGTCCGGCACCGTCACCGGCGAACCCCTCGAGCGCGGCGCCCGAGGCCAGCCGCAGCCCACGGCTCGCTGGTTGACAAGCATCACTGGGAATCAGTCTCCGTGCCCGGACGCGAAGAAGTGCCCCGCATGAGACTCGGCGAGCCCCAGAGGTCTCTTGCCGGTGCAGGTGAGTGCCTGCGCGCGGGTCACAGACACCCCAGTGGCGGGGGACGGACCGCGCCGTGCGAAAGCTTGGGTCCGTGGTCGCATCCCGAGCGTGGTGCGGCTGCGTGGTACCAGGGGCCTTCGCCGGCCCCTGGACCCCGCTGCCCCACCACTTCCCGGCGCGAATCCGTTTCGTCGTGGCGCGGACCGTGCGCACCGGAAAGCGGTGGGTTCGGGGTGGGCGAAGGAACCTCGCCGACCGACCTCAACGGGTTCGGTCGAGTGCAAGCCGCAGGCCGGAACGGGGCGCCTGTTCAGGGGCTGAGGTTCGTTCGTCCTGCGTGTGTGCGTCGGCGGAAGGCAGCGGCTGGTGGGCACCGATGAGCAGGCGGGCTCGGGGGGACAGTCACACGGTGGTTGCCCGGCGGTGACGTGTACGGCGGGGCTTCCTACTGGATAAGAGAGCACCCCCGCCAATAGGCCTTTGACCTGCACAAACACCTCGAACAACCAAGATCGACGGAACTGGCAGGCAGTTCCACCGATCGCCTAGGACGATCCTCGGAACTGAGTACCCAGATCCCTCGGACGTACTACAGCGTCTGAGGGATCTGGCACCACGACTCACCAAACCGTGACCACGACCGAGCAAACTGCCACCACGGTCAGAGGAACTGGGTACCCAGTTCCTCCAACCGCACCAGATTGACGTGACGTACATGAGTCCGCGTCGCAGCGGCCGAGATCTGACGGCGTGAACCCTGAGCGTGACGGCAGCCGACACGGCCGACAGGCAGAGTTGATTGACTTCCTGCTCATGTACGTTAGGTTCATCAGGTCGGCCTCACAGCCGTCCCTCATGAACTACGCATCACCCCCCTTGCACGGAGGGCCCGTTGGGAGCACTACGCAGACTGGTCGACGCCGACACGGGTGAGCCGATCCCCTATGCGCCATACGCCTTCTCCGGCAGGCACACGCAGGTCGATAAGGCACGTGTCGAAGCGATCACCGAATCCAAGGCGTTCACGCCCAGCCAGAAGTTCCTCATTCTGTGGTGGATCGGGGTCTCACCGGAAGGCATGGAGCCGCTGAGGGCCACTGGAGCGGACATCGCCAAACGAGTGGGGATGTCCACTGATGCCGTCGGGAAGATCAACAGGAAGCTGGCCAAACATCGCATCCTGGTTGTTCGAGGACGCATCGGCAACTACAACTTCTACCGCATCAGCCCGTACATCGCCTTCCATGGAACAGGCCTTGAGCAGCGAGAAGCGGTAAAGACGTGTAACCCGCCGGACATCCCCGGATTCGATGACAATGCCCCTGCACGGTGGGAGGTCCAGTGATCAGCAGCGACGACAAGCAGAAGAACCTCGAACTGCTCGAGAAGACGGCTGGCATGACAGCCAACCAGCGTCTCGTTGTCATGCTGTACGCCCTGCACCCGACCGACCGGTCCGGCGCCGTCCTGGAGACCGCCGCGAACCTGGCCAAGCTCGTCGGCATGGCTCCACCCGTGTTCTCCCGGACCCGCAAGCAGGTCATCGAAGCGGGCTGGCTCGAGGAGACCGAGAGGATCGGCCACATCAAGTACTACCGTCTCGACCCGAAGCGCATGGGCGAGAACGTCGTCGTCCCTCTTCGCCGCGCAACCTGACGTCCTGCGGAACGCACCTCATTGACGTCACGTACATGAGGTGCGTTCCGCAGGACGTTCTCCTTGACCTCCAGTCATGGAGGAGAGCCCCGATGGAGGAGAGCCCCGGTCGATGCCGGAGCCGCAGAGGCGTTGGAGCACGGTGATTGCCTTGAGCGCCTGCCCGATCAGGAGTACGGCGCATGCCTGGTCGGTGACGATCACCCGCATGATGCCGTTCGAACCTGCGTGGGCCCCTGTAGGGCCCGACCGTGAGCCGAGCTCGCTGGTCCCCGAACGCGGGCGTTGTCCTCCGCGAGCCTCACCCATCTGAATGGTCACCAACAGCAGAAGGGACAGCTCTGACGTTCAGAGCTGTCCCTTCTGTCGGGCCCTTTGGGTTCAGCCCACCCGAGCGGCGGCTTGCTCAACGAAGAAACGCGCCACCTCCCCGAGCCGGGCTGGATCCCGTTCCAACGCCCTCGTGCTCAGGAACCGGAGCAGGTCGAAGAAGGTGTCGTCCGAGGCGATCTTTGCGTCCAGGAGCATCGCCAGGGAGCCGGGCTCGTCGTACGGCACCCTCCGAAGTCGCGGCTCCTCATCGACGGTTTCGGTCGTTCCCGGTGTGGACGCGTGAGCGCGCGGTTCGGGGATCGCCTCCGAAGTCGTGGGCGCTGCTGAATCCCCCGTCGTCGCGGGGGTGCCGGGGCTGCTGGTGATTACGTCGTAATCACCAGCAGGACCGTCCTCAGCTGTGTCCCCACCCTGTTCACCGACGGGACCTGCCTTCGCGCTGTCCACGAGTCCATTGGTGGTCTGCTCGTGCTGGGCCGTGGCTGTACGTGTCCCTTCGTCCTCCTTCCGCGCCCGCTCCGCCTTCAGCGCTTCCAGAACTGCTTCCTGCTGCTCGGCCGGCTTGTTGCCGACTGCCCGCAGCAGGTCGATGGGCTCCTCGCCGATGCGGGCCTGCAGTTCGGGAGTGAGATGGAGAAGCGCCAGGCGTTGGGACACCCAGCCTTGGGAGCGATGCAGACGCTTGGCCAAAGCCCGCTGACTCCCGTGAATGACCAGGAGTCGTTGAAGGGCACGGGCTTCGTCGATCTCCTCGAGGTCTTGCCGGTGGATGTTGGCGACCAGGGCCGACTCGAGAAGTTCTTCCGAGGTAGCCCCCTGGTCGTCGCTGACCATGACCTTGATGGTGGCGAGTCCGGCCTCACGAGCGGCGGCGAGGCGGCTGCTGCCGTCAACCACGACGTGTGTGGTGTCCGGCTCAAGTGCGGCTTCCTGACCCGGGTTGGCATCGACGTAAGCGTCACGGTTCATGACCGTGATCGCCTGCTTCTGCCCGTGAGTCTTCAGGCTGCCGGCAAGGTCGGTCAGGTCTCCGAGAGTGGAGCGCGGGTTGTCGGGATTGAGGCTGATGCGGTGGACGGGAAGTTCCGTGGGGGCGGCTACGCCTTCGGTCGGAACCCCCGTGGCCGCGGCCACGGCCTGGCGACGCGCACTGACGGGACGCACTCCCCCGCCGAACCGACCGGCGCCGAGCTGATCGGCCTTGCTCACATGACCTCCCTGGCCAGGGCGCGCATGCCGACGGCCTGCTGCGACTTAGGCGCGTAGGACAGCAGGGGTTGTTTCACTCGGACGGCTTCCTTCTGTTCTTTGAGGTCGCCGATGAGGCCGACGACCCGTGGATCCTTTATGTCGACCCATCCCTGGAGCGACGAGGTGGCGATGTACCCGCGACGGGAGTCGTAGAGGTTGACGACGATGCCGAGGTAGTCGATGTCGACCTGGAGGTCGCCGCGCAGGTCGTCGATCTGGGTGGTGAGCAGCTCGTAGGCGTCTGCTGAGCTGTCTTCGGCCTGGACGACGATCAGGGCCCCGGACTGGCCGGGCTTCTCGCTCTCGCGGCGGCGCCCGTAGTAGGCGGCAGCGTCCATGCTGAGGCCGAGGCTGGGCGGGCAGTCGACGATGATTACGTCGTAATCGGCTTCGAGCGGAGCGAGAGCCCGCTCGAGGGCGGCTTCCCTGGCGCGTACTGCGGAGAGGCGTACGTCGAGAAGAAAGGCGTCGTTGCAGGCGGGCAGGAGATGGAGGCGGCCGCCGAAGGCCTCGTCGTCGACGGAGACGATGAGGTCACGGAGGTCGCCCTTGGGGTCACCTGCCATGTGGTTGGTGAGACTGTCACCGTTCATCGGCAGGGGGGTGGCGCCGAGCTGGTTGGTGAGGTGGCACTGCGGGTCGAAGTCGACGAGCAGCACGTTTTGGCCGGGGCCCGGCAGGTTCTCGATGTCGAGCGGGTTGTCCTTAAGTTCCGCCTCGTCGGCCTGGGTGTCACTCGCCCGAAGGGCCTTGGTGAGGGCCTTGGCGACGCGTACGGGGTGGAGGGTGTTGGCATCTTCGGCGAGTGCTTCACCGAGGCCGGCGGTGATGGCGGTCTTGCCGACACCGCCTTTCTGGTTGCAGACGATGATGCGGCGGGTGATCTCCGGCCGTTCCACGTCCGGGGCAGGGTTGACGTCGAGCCAGAGTTGGATGGACTGGGCAAGGCCCTGAATAAGGGAAATGCGCCGATCCGTTGCAATCTGCCGGAACTCCTCCCACTGCCCGGGGGGCAGGAAGGTGGAGAACGAATCGGCACCGGCGGTGTCGACGGTGTCAGTGGCGGAGGCCAGGTTGCACCAGTCTCTGATGCCCTGTTCGACCGCGGCCTGGATCTCGATGCCGTGCTGAGCGGCCCTGACTTTGAGGTTCTGCCGGAGCCATCCCGGCAGCTTGGAGACGACCTTCTCGCGGTCGTTGGAGGTGGCTGGCGAACTCATGAGAGACACCATACTAACGTTCATGATCGTTCGTGGCATCGACACGTTAGCTAGACCAAGTTGGGTCACCGTGTGAGGACGCCCCAGGGTGATTACGCCGTAATCACCCTGGCAGGGTCCTGCCTCCCGCCCAGCTCATGACGACATAACCACTCCCCCACGCCAGGCCCGCCCCCTCAGGTGATTACGCCGTAATCACCTGAGATCGCAGCTGCAGCGTCGGCGTCGGGGTGCCACGTCAGATGACCTCCGGTCTCAATGAAGTTGGTCGTCCGCGGACCCCGGCGAGCAGTCATCACTCCCCCGCCAGTCCTGGCCCCCTTGGGTGATTACGGCGTAATCACCCAAGGGCGTGGCTGGCCGTAGCATCAACGTCGG
This sequence comes from Streptomyces cellostaticus, assembly GCF_001513965.1. GTDB lineage: Bacteria > Actinomycetota > Actinomycetes > Streptomycetales > Streptomycetaceae > Streptomyces > Streptomyces cellostaticus. The sequence goes on from NZ_KQ948064.1 coordinate 17,741, forward strand.
CGCGCCACGTCACAGCGGCCCAGAGGTCACGCCAGCTGCCGTACTCCGATGCTGGATCCCCGGGAGTGCTACCCGTTGCCGCGTTGCCTCCTGTCAGGAACGTCCCAGCACACGGGTGAGGCCGGCGACAAGCGTGGTGGCGAGTAGCCATCCCAAGGCGATGAGCACGTAGGCGAACCACTGGAGTCTGTTCGTCGGCAGGAACGCCTTCTCCTGGCCGAAGTCGATGATGGGCAGCAGGAGGTCGAGTGTGTAGACGGTGGGGTTGAAGTCCGGGCCATGGCCGGGGTCGCGGGGACGAGGCTCGCTGATGCTGAAGACAACCGTGCCGAGGACTGCAAGGGCGACGAGCCACCCGCCGGCAAGGGCTGGACGGTAGCCATATCCCGCGACGACGTCCTGCAACCAGTCCCAGATCTTCGTTGCCCACGGCAGCGTCGAGCGGTGGTGACGGTACTTGGCGCGTAGAACCCTGCGGGCTTCACCGTCATGACCGAGTACCCGGTAGGCCGCCGCCAACTGCTCGTAGGGGAGAGGCAAGTAGTGCCCCTCGAGGTTCTTCCGGAGCCAGGCGAGCCGAAGCGGGGTCGAGCGCGGTGGCAGCGGTTCGAGCCGCTCATAGGTGAGCGCATCCAGGTCCAGCAGGGGACCTCCCTGGGCACGGTCGATCAGCTTGCCGACGGTGGCCCCGCGCAACGACACGGACTTCGTGTCCGTCTGCGCTGTGTCGATGTCCAGACGCCGTGCGTAGATCTCGTCGAGCCGGATCGCCGGCTCGACCGCGGGAACCTCGTACACCACGGCTTGCGACAGAAGTACCTCACCGTTGATGCATGCGCCGCTCAGGGCGATGCCGTGCGCCACCCTGATCTCCGAGGCCCAGAACGTGTCACACGTCAACAGCTGGGCCCCGAGCCCTTGTTCCGCGCCTGCGTGGCCGATGTCGGCCAGTCTCAGGTCGACACCCCCGATCCGTGCGCCGGCGAGAGCCAGCCACTGCCCCACGGACAGGCCGAAGCGACCGTTGAACCATGACCCGATCGTGAGGAGATTTCCGTTGATCCAACCGTCGACCCTCGCACGGTCGAGGTTGAGGTCGATCGTGATGGTGCTCCCTTGGATCCAGATGTTTCCCTCCACGACCGTGTCACGCATGTCGAGCCCTGGGCAGGTCAGGGCCTCCGCGCTGAGCTCGGGCAGGTAGGACCCGCCCAGGTGGACAGCGAGCGTCGAGGCGTGCCGAAGGCTCAGGGTCTCGGAGAAGGAGCAGCCGTCGAAGTCGATCTCACAGCTGACGGTCGCAGAGGTGAGGTCGAGTGCACCGGTCACCCGGGCTCCCGTGACACGGAGCGCACGAACCTTCCCAGGACGCGCGGACGGACCATGGAGAAGCAGGACAGCGATCACATGGGCTCTGATCTGCCGCTCCGGCCCCCAGGCCGATCCAGCCGAGGGATCGTCATCAGCTTCCGTACCTGTGCGGAAGTCCAACACGCTGCCGTCACGGAAGGCGGACCAGAGACGGCGCTCAGGAACGCTCCAGTCATCTGGCGGTGACAGGTCATCGGGGTCCGGGCGATGGGCCATGGTCCGTTGTACGGGAACCCCGCTCCCCGCACCAGGGCGCGGGTCGGAACCCAGCCCGGAGCACCTCGGCTCGGCCCTTCCAGCGCAGCGCCGGAGCCAACCCGGGCAGGACCGGTCCCCCGTCATCGGCGGAGCAATTCCTCGGCAGCCGCGCAAGCCGCCCTGGCTTCATCAGTGGAGCACGCCGCTTGCGGATCCTGCCGACCAAGCTTCCGCAGGACACGGACGAGAGCCTCCAGATACGTGCCGAGACTCACCATCTGTGTTGCTGTCGTGCAGTGGGGGAGTACCGCTTCGATCTGCTCCAGCCAGAACTCCACGTCTTCGTCTTCTGCCAGTTCGCTGCGGCAGTCAAGGAGTCGCTGGGCCACTGGCACGAGGAGCTCGTGGCGACGGGCCGCTTCTTCCTCAGCCCGCCGCGTGGCAAGAGCCCGGGCTTCAATCCTGCGCTCAGCCTCAAGAACGGCCTCAGGCGTACGCCGAACCGCCGGCTCCCCTTGGGCTGCGAGCGCAGCCGCCCGCAGCCGGGTCGCCTTGTTGTACGCCGCGCTGGGTGTGTTCACCGCGAGGGCAGGCATCAAGTCCGCCCACTCTGCCCGCGCCGACCGTGCATCGGCGACAGCCCTGGCCTGGTGGACGTCCGCCTGTTCACGCACGTACTGCCACAGACGCACGCGTGTGATCGCCGCGTCGCGTCGCGCCTGGTCGTCCTTCAGGGCTCCTGCCTGTCTCTCCAGATAGACGAGAGCTTTGAAGAGCTCTTCATCATCCGGCATTTGGTCAATCGATGGGTCCTCAGCATCTTGGTGTAGTTGGCGCAGCTCGCCTACGACCGCTGCAACGTCAAGGTTGCCGACCCGAAGGGGCGCTCTGAGCAGGGGTTTTGTGGGCGGAACCGTCTTCCGGGTACGTCGTGGCATGCGACTGATTCTGTCCTCCTAGGCGCGTTTCACATACTGTGAATCAGCTCCGGCTCCGCGGATTTTCAGAACGCAGCGGCCAAACGCCGGACCTGATCGAGAAACCGACTGGGCTTGGGCATGCCTGTGTACCAAGTCAGGCGGAGGCACCGACCATGCCGTAGGGCGACGAGTTCGCCCGCGAACCCCCGTCGGGAAGGCACGCGTCCACCCATACCGCCACCGCAAAGCTCTCGTCGAGGGCGAGGCTGCTCCACCAGATCCGGTGGCGTACGGACCGCTGCGCCGTACGACTGCACGAGGAGCAGCGCGGGTGATTGCGTGTCGACAGGACGCACGGGGACGAGGAGCGTCGAATCACGGTGACCGTGGCACGTGTCGAGGCGTAGGGGCGTGGCCGTGAATCGTTCCTTGCTTCGTCAGGTTCTGTGTCTTCTTCAGGCAAGGGGTCCGGCCACGGGTGGTGCAGGTGCCGATCCGGCACCGCCGCAGGTCCTCGAGGCCGGCCAGGACTTGTCGGAGGGGTGGACCGGTGTGCCTGTCATCGTGTGTATGGCCCGGGCGGGACAACCCCCGCGGTGATCTTTCCCTCTTCCCCTGTGAGTGAGAGAAGGGATGCCATGAGGGGGAGCTGGCAGCGAGCGGTGGCCGTCGGTGTATGCGGCGGGGTACTGAGTTGTGGGGTTATGGCGGTGCCGGCCGCGGCCGACGGGGACCCTCCTAGGATCACCCAGGCGTATGCGGGCCCCCGCCCTGGAGAGGCCATCGGTATCGATCTGCTCAACTACAAACGAAAGCCGGGCGTGGACCTGGTGGCTGAGTCGCCGGTCTTCGCGGCCCCGATCCGGATGGACGACCCTGCTGGGGACACCGGCGGGTTGGGCGTCAAGGCGCCCATCCCGGCGTCGGCCAAGCCCGGATCGTATCCGCTCGTCGTCAAGGCCCGGGGCAAGGTCGTGGCCCGTGACACCATCGACGTCAAGCCGCCGAAACGCCCTTCCATCGAAGTGGACGAGGGCGGCGTGAGGCGGCCGGGCACGAAGGTGCGTCTCTTCTTCGACGACCTGTACTCCGGAGAGAGCGGGAAATTCTTCACGGCCCACTCCTCGGCATTCACCTCGCCGGTGCGCCTCGCACACGACAAGGAGTCCTGGAACAACACCCGCGTTTTCAGCGCCCTGAACGTGCCGTTGCAGTTCACACTCCATGACGGGACGTACGCGGTATGGGTGACCGATGGGGACGGTAGACGGAAGGCGGAAACCCGGCTGGAAGTCCGCTCGGCGCGCCCCGGCGACGCCGACTACCTGGGTAAGGCCAAGGGCCCCGCGTTCTTCGGAAAGGCGGATTCTCCGCTCAGTTCCCGGGTCAAGGACTTCACGATCGCAGCGGGCAGAACCGTGTATGTGAGTTGGCAGGACGCGTCCCCGGACGCGGGGGAGGAGGAGCGGTTGACCGCGACATCCCCGGCGTTCGAGGCCCCGGCCAAGTTGACGTTCGATCTCCTCAAGGGGCATGAGATGGACGCCCCGATGTTCTGGGGCCCGGCGCGGATCAAGCCCGGCCTGAAGCCGGGCAGGTATCCCGTGACCGTCGTCAGCCACCGCGGGCGAGTGAAGAAGACCAGCAGCCTTACTGTCACCCAGGGTGCCACGCATGATGATGGGGTGCCGTCGGTTGTGTGGGTGGGTGTGGGTGCCGGAACTCTTGTTCTGGGTTCTGCGGCTGTCGTGCTGCTGGTGCGGTGGCGTAGGCGGGCGTCTGTTTCCTGATCCGCAGTGGTTGTGTCTTTGTTGTGTGTGGGTGTGGGTGTGGTTGCTGGGTGTGTGGTTGGGGCGGCGTACGCCGACTTGGGTTGTCGGTGTGCGCCGCCCTGGGGGGTGGGTGGGGTTGCGGGTGGTGGCCCGCGTGTTCATGTCGTCTATGTGGGGTTGTGGTTGAACTGTGTTTTGGACCAGCGGTAGCCGAGTGCGGTGAGGCCGAGGCACCAGGCGATGGTGATCCATGCGTTGTTGCCGGTGTCGGTGCCGAGGAGGAGTCCGCGGAGGGTTTCGATGGCGGGGGTGAAGGGCTGGTAGTGGGCGATGGGCTGGAACCAGCCGGGCATGGTGTGGAGGGGGACGAAGGCGCTGGAGATGAGGGGGAGGAGGATGAGGGGCATGGCGTTGTTGCTGGCGGCTTCGGCGTTGGGGCTGGCCAGGCCCATGCCGACGGCGATCCAGGTGAATGCCAGGGCGACCAGCGTGAGCAGTGCGAATGCCGCGAGCCAGTCCAGGAGGGTGGCGTGGGTGGAGCGGAAGCCCATGGCGAGGGCGACGGCGCCGACGAGGGCGACGCTGGTGATGGCTTGCAGGACGCTGCCGGCGACGTGTCCGAGGAGTACGGAGCTGCGGTGGATGTTCATGGTGCGGAAGCGGGCGATGATGCCTTCGTTCATGTCGGTGGCGACGGAGACGGCGGTGCCGATGACGGTGGAGCCGATGGTCATGAGGAGGATGCCGGGGGTGATGTAGGCGATGTAGGCGGAGCGGCCTGCGCCGCCGCTCATGGTGTCGCCGAAGATGTAGACGAAGAGGAGGAGGAGCATGACGGGGGTGAGGAGGAGGTTGAGGGTGAGGGAGGGGTAGCGGCGGGCGTGCAGGAGGTTGCGGCGCAGCATGGTGGAGGAGTCGCGTAGGGCGAGGGTGAGGGAGCTCATCGGACGGCCTCCTTGGGCTGGGCGGGCTGGGCGGGGATGCTGGTGGTGCTGGTGAGGGCGAAGAAGACGTCGTCGAGGTCGGGGGTGTGGACGGTCAGTTCGTCGGCTTCGGTGCCGGCGGCGTCGAGTCGGTCGAGGATGGTGCGCAGTTCGCGCTGGGTTCCGTCGCTGGGGATCCGCAGGGTGAGTGCCTGGTCGTCGCGGGTTGCTTCGCGCAGTGTGAGGGCGGCGGTCTGGTAGGCGGCCGGGTCGGTGAACCGCAGTTGTACGTGTCCGCCGGGGATGAGCCGCTTGAGTTCCTCGGCGCTGCCCTGGGCGGCGATTTTGCCGTTTGTGAGGACGGCGATGCGGTCGGCGAGCTGGTCTGCTTCTTCCAGGTACTGGGTGGTGAGGAAGACGGTGACGCCGTCGGTGACGAGTTCGCGGATGATCTGCCACATGGTGTGGCGGGAGCGCGGGTCGAGTCCGGTGGTCGGTTCGTCGAGGAAGATGATTTTCGGGTTGCCGACCAGGGTCATGGCGATGTCGAGGCGGCGTTTCATGCCGCCGGAGTAGGTGGACGCGGGCTTTTTCGCGGCCTGGGTGAGGTCGAAGCGTTCCAGGAGTTCGGCGGTCACTCGCCGGCCCTCACCGCGGGGGAGGTGGTTGAGGTCGGCCATGAGGAGCATGTTCTCTTCGCCGGTGATCAGGCCGTCCACGGCGGAGAACTGTCCGGTGACGCCGATCGCGGCGCGTACGGCCTGCGGGTCGGTGGTGAGGTCGTGGCCGCCGACGCGGAGGGGGCCGGAGGCGGGGTCGGGGGAGATGAGGGTGGAGAGGATTTTGACGGCGGTGGTCTTGCCGGCGCCGTTCGGGCCGAGCAGGGAGTAGATCGTGCCCGCGGGTACGTGGATGTCGATGCCGTCGAGGACGGTCGTCTCGCCGTAGGACTTGCGCAGGCCGTTCGCCGCGATGGCCGGGTCGCTCATGGGGGGGTGCTCCCTTTTTCAGAGGCTGCGGGCGGTGATGTCGCCGTGGGCGGTGCTGGCGTGGATGTTCAGGCCGGCGGTGGTGTCGGTGTTCCTGAGCGCGTTGTGGATGCGGCCGTAGGTGGTGCCGGCGTCGAGGGTGGCGGAGACGGTGTGGGCGGCGCCGACGGTGATGTTGCCGTGTTCGGTGCGCAGTGTGAGCGTGCCGTGTACGGCTTCGGTGATGTGGATGTCGCCCTTTTGGGTGCTGATTTCGGCGGGGCCGCCGAGGCGGCCGAGGCGGATGTCACCGGCGGCGGTGGTCAGGCGGGCGCTTGCGGTCTCGTCGAGCTTGACCGTGGCCTGCGCGCCTTCGAAGGTGACGTCGCCGAGTCGTCCGACACCGCGGAGTTCGGCGCTGGCCGCCTTGGCCTCGATGTGGGAGCCGGCGGGCAGCTGGACGGTCACCTCGAGGGACCCGGAGGCGCCGAGGATCCGGTTCTTGGCCGCCGTGGTCTGGATCCGCAGGACCCCGTCGCCGTAGACGACCTCGGTCTGCTCCGCGGCCTTCACGTCACGGCCCTTGGAGGCGTCGGCGGGCAGGATCTCGACCGTGGTGTCGGTGCGGTCGGCGGCGATGAACCGGATGCGTCCGGCGGGGATGTCGAGGACGGCCGAGACCGGGGCCGGGGTGTGGAACTTCTGCGTCGTGCTCTGGTTCTTCTGCATGGTGTGCTCCTTCGTCCCGCTGTTTCCGATGACAGAAACGCTACGTTGCATTCAGAGATCAGGCAACATACTCGTTGCGTATAATTGCCATTAGTGCAGGTAGGAGCCAGGAAATCGTTGCAATGGTTTTGAATCTAATGCAACAGCCTTCACCGTGTTCGTTGCAATGGATTGGGGGTGAACGCTATAGTGGAGACACCGGGGACCGTGAAGGAGGCTGTGATGCCGGGAGGCAGGCTCACTCAGCAGGAACGTCAGCAGATCGGGCTGGGGCTGGCCGACGGCCTTGCCTATGCGGAGATCGCCAGGCGTCTTGAGCGTCCGACGTCGACGGTCACGCGTGAGGTGATGCGCAACGGCGGTCCCGCCGCCTACCGTGCCGATCTCGCCCACCGTGCCACCGAGCACCGTGCCCACCGCCGCAGGCAGGCCGCGCCCCGGGGGCCGCAGGCGCCCGAGCAGGCCCACGGACGCGACGGGGAGGCGGTGCGCGCATACGAGGAGGCGTTCACGACCGTCCTGATGCAGGCGGGCACGCCCAGGATGATGGCCCGGGTACTGACCTGTCTCTATACCAGCGATGCGGGCAGCCTGACCGCGGCCGAACTCGTCACGCGTCTGCGGGTCAGCCCGGCGTCGATCTCCAAGGCGGTCGCGTTCCTGGAGAGCCAGGGTCTGGTCCGCCGGGAACGTGACGAACGCCGCCGTGAGCGCTACGTCGCCGACGACGACGTCTGGTACCAGTCCATGATCGCCAGCGCCCGTGGCACCGTCCAGGTCGCCGAGACCGCACGTCAGGGCGTCAGCATCCTCGGCCGCGGCACCCCGGCCGCCGCCCGGCTGGAGAACATCGCCCGCTTCCTCGACTTCGTCTCCGAGAGCATCACCCGCGCCGCGGACCAGGCCCGCGAAGTCCTCCACACGAAACCCGAAACGGCCTCGGGCGGCACTGTCTGAGCCACGTCCGGACCGCTGATGGACAGCCGTCCAGACGGTCACTGTCATGGGGCGAAGCCGGCTGTGTTCTGGGGGAAACCCATGGGTGTGCCTGACGGCTCCTGCCCTGAGGTACGCATCTATGGTCAGAGGGCCGGTTCATCGCCGGCATGACGGCCTGGAACAACTGAGCGGACAACCGGTGGGAGTTGATGTTCCGGCTCGTCGCCTCCACGGGGCACAACGCCGTCGTCCAGTCCGATGCCTCGCAGTACCGCGCCGTTCGGCGTCGACCGGACTGACGCCGTCCACCCCATGAACCTTAAGACTCCGCAAGCGGTGGCGACGCTGGTCGCCGGGTTCGTTCGAGCACTGCCCGGACAGGGAATCCGGCACTGTTCACGGACCCCGTGTCCGCCCGTTTTCCGGCCGCTCGCATGCGGGCCTGAAGAAGCCCCGTTGTCCTGTTCGTGCAGATCGATGGGGCTGTCTGCCGTGAATTCGCTGTCGGTGTAGGGGGGTTCGCGGACCGTGGAACCTCCGCAGAGTCCGAGCTGCTCTGCCGGCCCGGGTGCGGCAGCGGGGCGAGCAGTGCCGCGCCGGCCGCGGATGCTCCACCTCCACCGTCCAGCTGCCCCGCATGCCGGGCACCCGGCCCGCTCACCGGCTTGCACGCGACTACGACACCCGCCCGCACTGCTGCGGAGTCATCATCCACGTCGTGATGATCGATCTCACCAGCCGACGACCCACCCGTGAATCCACCCCGGACCGGCGCTGCGCCCTGGACCTGGAACCAGACACGACTGCTCTCGATCCGGTGGCCGGCTGCCCGGTGGGCACGTGCCGGGGCGCGGAAGCCGTCGGGTCGGCGAGCGCCGGCTCTACGAGGGCGTCGAAGCCCCGGGATGCGGATGTGTGCTTCGGCCGCGGCCTGCCGGCGGGCTGTGCCGGGGCCCGGCCGTCCGGGGGCCGGCTGCCCGCTGCCGAGGCGCCGGCGTGCCGGTGGGCCGGCTTGCCGAGGTCCCGGCCGGTGCGGACGGCGCCGCCGCGGCGGTCCGGGGCTGTCTGTGCGAGGCCGGCGTGCTGTGCCTTCCCCGTTCCCGGCAGGCCGTCTGCGGCGGCTGGCCGAAAACGGCTGTTGATGACGGCCGGTATCGCGGTGTGCCGCGGGCAGGACGACCCGGCCCGGAACTGCGGCGCTTTCCCGCTCATGCGGCAGGGCGGGCGCGGCGCCCGGTCCCGCCGGCGTCTTCTCCGGGGTGTGCCCGTACTGCTCTCCGTCAAGCCGGAACCACCCTGCCAGAACAACCGTATCGGGTTAAAGGAATGGGCTAAATTCAGGGGGTAGTGCTGTTAGGTTGGGGGTGGAGGTAGACGGATATGGCAACCGAGGAAGAGCTGTTCGCGTCGGTCGACGCGTTGCTGGAGGAGGAGCCGCAGCTGCCGTCCCCGGCGGAGCGTGCCCGGTTGCGTGAGGCCGCTGGTATCACTCAGGCCCGCCTGGCGCAGGCCTTGAAGTCGACGACGCAGACGGTGAAGAACTGGGAGAACGGCCGCAGCGAGCCGAAGCCGCCGCGTCTGGAGGCCTACCAGCGGCTGTTGAAAGGCTGGGCGGCGAAGTACCCCGCGCTCGGCGCTCCCGCTGTGGCGCCCGCCTCGCCCCCCTCGCCTCAGCCGGCTGCGCAGACGCTCACCGGCCCGGCCGCACCCGTGGCCGGGCCCCCCGCACCCGTGGCCGGGCCCCCCGCACCCGTGGCCGGGGCTCCTGCTTCCGTGGCTCCCGCTTCCGTGGCTCCCGCTTCCGGAGCCGGGACTGCCGCGCCGGTGGCCGGGCCCGCTGCCCCGGCCGCGCCCGAACGCCCGGCCCCTGCGGCCCCTCTGGCGCCTTTGGCCGCTCGCCGTCCGGTGGCATCCACGGTCTCGTCGCCTCCCCCGGCCGTGAAGAAGACGGCCCCTCCCGCGTTGGACCCGCGGTTCCCGCACGGTCCGCTCGCCGTGCTGGACGGCGACGGCTACGCGTACGGCGCCGACGGCATCGTGCTGGACTGCCCCGCCACCACAGTCCCGGAACTGGTGGAGTGGACGCTGCACGAGTCCGGTCTGGGCGCGCCGAAACTGCACCGCTACGGCAAGGACAGCGACCCGCTGATCGTGCTCACCGCCGCGGCCGCGGTGAGCCTCGGGCTCCCGGAACGCCTGGAGGGCCACGAGCAGCGCCGCTTGCTGCGCCTGCCCGAGGACCACCCGGTGGTCAAGCAGGTCACGAAGGCGAAATGGCAGCTCACACAGCGCGGGTTCGGCCCGTGGGCGCGGATCTACCGCAAGACCGCCGGCAGCCAGCGCCAGTGCGTGCAACTCGCGATCCTGTCCTGGGACGCCCTCGATGAGCGGTCCTGGCCCGGCGTCGCGCAGATGGAACCGGCCGGCATCGCCCGCGTCCTCGGCGTCTACGCCCAGCGGGTCATCACCCCGCGCGGGTCGACGGCCGTCTGCGGGCTGGAGCTGATGACCGCGCTGCGCCCGCCCACGAAGGCCGTCAAGGACCCGGCGACCGGCAACTGGGTGTCCGGCCACCACTCCGGCAGCCTCGGGACGGCGCCGATGGACCCGGCGCCGCCGGAGGCCACCCAGGAACACCCCGTGGTCGTCAACTCCGGCTGGACGGGCGGGTTCCTGAACGAGGAGGCGTACCAGTGGGTGCGGCCGGTGGACCTGCTGACCGATGAGGAATGCACGCTGCCCTACGCGGTCGGCCTGGACCTGAACACCGCGTTCCTCGCGGCCGCCGCCCGCCTGACGGTCGGCCTGTCGCAGCCGGTGCACTTCACGGGCCCGCAGTTCAACCCGAAGATCCCCGGCTCCTGGCTGGTCGATCTGAGCCATGTCGAGCTGGACCCGCGCCTGCCCAGCCCGTTCACACCGACCGGACAGCGCCCCACGGGCCCGGCCTGGTACCAGACACACACCGTCGCCTACGCCCAGGAACTCGGCTACAACGTCCAGCCGCTGGAGGCATACCTGCGCCGCGAGACCGGCGCCTACCTGGACCCCTGGCACGACCGGCTCAAGACCGCCTACGTCGACACCCTCGCCGACCTCGGCGTCACCAAGGACCTGGACGAGGGGCAGTTCCTCGCCGCGATGGAGCGGCACAAGGACACCGACTCGGCCCTGACAGCCGTACTGGCCGCAATCAAGGCCACGGTCAAGGGCGGCGTGGGCAAGCTGCGCGAACGCCCCCAGGGCAGGCACTACAAGGAGGGCGAGCGGTGGCCGGCCCTTCAGCGCCCGACCTGGCGCCCCGACATCCGCGCCGCCGTCATCTCCAAGGCCCGGGTCAACATGCACCGCAAGCTGCTGAACATGTCCCGGATGACGGGCCTGTACCCACTCGCCGTGCTCTCCGACTGCGTCGTCTACCCCTCGCCCGGCCCCTCGCCGCTGGACTTCCTGCCGTACGCGGCCTCCGGCAAGCCACAGCCCGGCGGCTTCCGCCTCGGGCCCACACCGGGCCTGGCGAAACTGGAAGGCGTCCAGTCCATGCTGTGGGCGGTCGACCTGATGGAGCAGGGCTTCAACCCGGCCCGCCACATCAAGGGCGGCGACGCCGTCCTGGACGAAGGAGAGTGACCCGTGGGGGACATCGACGACGCCCTGGAACGCGCCGACGAAGAGGCCTTCACCCGCGAGCCGCCCAAGTCCGTCCAGGCCCGCGTGAACTTCCTGCTGAGCAAGCTCAAGACCACGCGCGCCGTGGCAGAGCTCCTGAGGGTCAGCCAGCGCTCGGTGGAGCGCTACCGCAAAGGCGAGCGGAAGAAGCCGCCCAAGCCCATCGCCGACCGGATCGAGGCAGAAGTCCGCCGCCGGTGGCAGCCCCGGATCCGCAAGCAGCGCCGGCAACAGGCCGCCGCCACAACCGGGATCACCGTGGAAACCCGCGCCCGGTTCGGCTACACCGCACCCATCGGCACCACCGACGACCCACGGATGCGGAGGCTGACCGTGCACCTCCCGCCCGCGTACGCCCGCCGCCTGTTCGACGCCCAGCAACAGGGCGCCAACGACCAGCAGCTGCGCTCAATCGTCGCCGAAGGACTCCAGGAAATCTACTTCAAGGACAGCGGACACCGCGCCGACAACCTCGAAGTAGAACTCCAGGAAATCGACTATCTCGACGTCTCGTTCTAGGAACTCACGGAAAACCCGAGGGGTCAACTGACAGACAATGGAAGCGAGTCCGACGACCCCGAAGGCAAAGACTTCCCTTCCGCCCTCCACCTCACCAACCGGCCGACGCGACACCCATCCGTCCTGGACATCGTCTGGCACGGACAGCCACCCGCGCCAACGCCCCGTCCCCGGCATTCCAACCGCCAGGGACGGAGCCGTTTCGCCGGGGCAGGCCCGCAGAACACCGCACGCAGGCCGGTGACGGCCTCCCGCACCCCGTCCCCGTCCCCGTCCTCCAGACACGCGTCCATGAGCTTCCGCACAGCGGCGCCAAGCTCGGGATCATCGACACGCCCAGCGCCAGGCCGGCCGCGGCAACCTTGGCAGCACACGGTGCGAGAGCAGCAGCTACTTCGACGCTGCGCCGCTGCCACAGCTCGACCACCCCCGCCGACGGGACGAGGGCGGCCACCGCACCCTCCCAACCACCGCCCCGCGTACGCCAGGCGGACCAGAACTCGACCACGGCCACCCCGTGATGGGCGGCGTGTGGGTTGCAGTGGTTGGCGACAGGGCTTTCAGGGTGGGTTTTGCCTGGTGGGCGGGTTGTGGGGTGTCGTTTTTCTACTGAAGGCCGGTGTCGTTTCCCGCTGAAGGTCTGCTGTCGCGTGTGTGTGCTTGCCGTGCGGGGGCTGACTGTTGGGTCTGCTGGGCCGTCACTCGTTGGTGGGATGCGGTCCGGTGTGTCGGAGTGAGGTGCGCGGCCGTGGACAGCGTTTCCGAGGCGGGGATACGCGTCTGCGGGAGGGGCTGATGACTGAACACGGTCCCGGTGGCTTTACCGAGTGGGTGGTGCCGGCTGTCGCGGGGCGGGAGGCGGCGGTCACGCGCCTGATGGCCCTCGATGGTCGCGGCGAACTCGGTTCTGCACATGTGCGGTTGACTGCTGCGGCTTTGGACGTGTCCGAGCGGACGGTGTGGAACTGGTTGTCGGTGGCCCGGCGTGAGGGGCGCCTGGCGGCGCGGACGCCCGAGCGGGCCGTGGTGAGTGCGGATTTCCGCGAGCGTCTGGCGGTGTGGGGCGGGAATGTGGCCGCGGTGCACCGGGAACTGCTCGCCGAGGCGGTGAAGGCCGGTGTCGCGGACTCGGTTCCTTCTCTTCGTACTCTGCAGCGCGCTGTACGGCTGGACTTGTCGGCGGGGGAGCGGGCGGGCCTGAAGGGGGGTGAGGCTGCCAGGCGCCGGTATGACGTGTACGGCAAGCGCCCGCGGACTCATCGCAACGCCTGCTGGGAGGGTGATCACAAGCGGATCCCGGTGCGCGTGGATCTCGAAGGTTCCGCGGTGTGTCCGTGGGTGACGTGGTTCATCGATGTCGCGACGAAGGTGATCGTGGGGGTCGCGGTTACTCCGCATCAGCCGGCCCGGGACGCGGTGTTGGCCGCGCTGCGCACGGGGATCAGCAGGCGGGATCCGTACGGCCCGTTCGGCGGCCTGCCCGGGGTGGTTCGCGTCGACCGGGGCAAGGAGTTCCTGTGTAAGACGGTGGAGCGTGCTCTGGGCGCCTTCGCGGTCCCGGTGGATGATCTGCCGGCGTACAAGCC
>NZ_KQ948065.1 GCF_001513965.1 Streptomyces cellostaticus
CCCCAGCACGGCATCCGGCAGCACACCCACCGAAGACCAGACAGCAGCAAGACCCACCATCACCGCGAAGCTGGCGGGCTGCACCACATCCACCCGCTCCAACAGCTCCGGGGTGGCATCCCCGCGCAGCACGTCAACAAGGGACCAGTCGATCCACGGCTCAAGAGCAGCCGCACACTCCGCGATCCGCTCGGCGAACACCGGCGACGACTCCAGCAACTCCCGGCCCATACCGGCCCATTGCGAGCCCTGGCCCGGGAACACCCACACCACCTTGCCCGGCGCCACGGAGCCCACACTGCCGGACACCACGCCGGACGCACTCTCCCCGCGCCCCAGCGCACCCAGCCCGGCAAGCGCCTCTTCGTCCGAGCCGGCCACGACCACCGCGCGCTCGCTCAGCAGCGCCCGGCCGGCGACCAGGGCCCCGGCGACACCCGACAGCGACACCTGACCGGCGTCCTCGATGAACGACGCAAGCCGACCGGCCTGACCCGACAGGGAGCCCTCGCTACGCGCCGACACCACCAGCGGCACCACACCCGCGGGTGCCGGCGGCTGCTGCGCCGCCTCCTCGGGCGCCTCCTCCAGGATCAGGTGCGCGTTCGTCCCGCTGATACCGAACGAGGACACGCCCGCCCGGCGCGGACGACCGTCGCGCGGCCACTCTCGCGCCTCGGTCAGCAGCTCGATGGCGCCGTCCGTCCAGTCCACCTTCGTCGTGCGCTGCTGCGCGTGCAGCGTCGGGGGCATGACGCCGTGCCGCAGCGCCTGCACCATCTTGATCACACCGGCCACACCCGCGGCGGCCTGGGTGTGCCCGAGGTTCGACTTCAACGAGCCCAGCCACAGCGGCTGTTGCGGGTCCCGGCCCCGGCCGTATGTCGCGAGCAGCGCCTGCGCCTCGATCGGGTCGCCGAGGACCGTACCCGTGCCATGGCCCTCCACGACGTCCACGTCCGTCGGCGCGAGCCCCGCGTTGGACAGGGCCTTGCGGATGACCCGCTGCTGCGAGGGGCCGTTCGGGGCCGTCAGGCCGTTGGACGCGCCGTCCTGGTTCACCGCGCTGCCGCGCAGCACCGCCAGGATCTTGTGGCCGCGTTCCCGGGCCACCGACAGGCGCTCCAGGACGACCAGGGCCACGCCCTCGGAGAGCACGGTGCCGTCGGCGTCGTCCGCGTACGCCTTGCAGTGGCCGTCGGCGGCCAGGCCACGCTGGCGCGACATGCCGAGCACGCCGATCGGCGATCCCATCACGGCGACGCCGCCGGCGAGCGCCATGGAGCACTCGCCCTGCCGCAGCGCCTGCGCGGCCAGGTGCATGGCCACCAGCGACGACGAGCACGCGGTGTCCACCGTGACGGCCGGGCCCTCGAAGCCGAAGACGTACGACACCCGGCCCGAGGCCACGCTTCCCGCGGTGGCGGTCGTGGCGAAGCCTTCGAGTTCCGCGGGCATGCTGGTCAGGGACTCGACGTAGTCGTGGATGGAGACACCGGAGAACACGCCGATGTTGTCGCCCCGGGCCGCGGTCGGGTCGATGCCCGCCCGCTCCAGGGCCTCCCAGGTGGCTTCGAGGAGGAGCCGCTGCTGCGGGTCCATCGCCAGCGCCTCACGCGGCGAGATCCCGAAGAAGCCCGCGTCGAAGAGGCCGGCGCCCTCCAGGAAGCCGCCCTTGGCGGAGTACGACGTGCCCGCGTGGTCCGGGTCGTCGTCGAACAGGCTCTCCAGGTCCCAGCCGCGGTCGTCCGGGAAGGTGGACACGCCCTCGCGGCCCTCCTGCACCAGGCGCCACAGGGACTCGGGGCTCGTCACCCCGCCGGGCAGCCGGCACGACATCCCCACGATCGCGATCGGCTCGTCGGGGTCCGCGCCCGCGGTGGCGGTCGCGGCGGGTGTGTCGGCCGCTGCGGTGTCCCCGAGCTCCTCGCGCAGATAGCGGGCGAGGGCCTGCGGGGTCGGGTAGTCGAAGATCAGCGTGGCGGGGAGCTTCACTCCGGTCGCCCCGCTCAGCCGGTTGCGCAGTTCGACGGCGGTCAGGGAGTCGAAGCCGAGGTCGCTGAACCCCTTGGTGCCCTGCGTCAGTTCGGGGCTGGTGAAGCCGAGTACGGCGCCCGCCTCGGACTGGACGACGGACAGCAGGACGCTCTCCTGCTCGTCCGGGGACAGCCCGGCGAGCCGGCGGACCAGCCCGCTGCTGTCCCCGGCGGCCGCCCGCGCGGTGCGCCGGCCGGCGCGTACCAGGCCGCGCAGCAGATGCGGGACTCCCCCGTCGGCCGTGGCCTGGCCGCGCAGCGTCTTCAGGTCCAGCTTGATCGGCACGAGGAGTGCCTGGCCCATGTGCAGGCCGGTGTCGAAGATGCGCAGGCCCTCGGCCGGTGTCAGCGCGAGGACACCGCCGCGGCTCATGCGGGCCTGGTCGACGGCGCTGAGGTGCGCGGTCAGGCCGTCGCTCTGCTCCCACAGGCCCCAGGCCAGAGAGAGGCCGGGCAGGCCCGCCGCGCGGCGCTTGGCCATCAGTGCGTCGAGGAAGGCGTTCGCGGCCGCGTAGTTGCCCTGGCCCGCCGATCCCATGAGGGCGGCGGCGGACGAGAACACGACGAACGCGTCGAGGCCGAGGTTGCGGGTCAGCTCGTCGAGGTGGCGCACCGCGTCCACCTTGGGCGCGAACACTGCGGCGAGGCGCTCCGGGGTGAGCGTCGCGATCACGGCGTCGTCCAGTACACCGGCCAGGTGCACCACGCCGGTCAGTGGGTGCTCGTCCGGTACGGAGGCCAGCAGTGCCTCGACGTCATGGCGCTCGGAGACGTCACAGGCCACCACGGAGACCGCCGCGCCCTGCTCGGTGAGTTCGGCGACCAGTTCCCGTACGCCCTCTGCCTCCTGGCCCCGGCGGCCGGCGAGCAGGAGGTTTCGTACGCCGTAGCGGGTGACGAGGTGCCGGGCCACGAGGCCGCCGAGGGAGCCGGTGCCGCCCGTGAGCAGGACCGTGCCCTCGGGCCCGAACACCCCGGGGGCGTCCGGGACCTGTCCGGTGACGCGGGCGAGCCGGGGCGCCGACAGGGCCGTGCCGCGCACCGCGACCTGCGGCTCGTCGCCGGTGAGGACCGCGCCGAGGACGGCGCCCGGTCCGTCGGTGTCAGTGTCGGTGTCGAGGAGGACGATCCGGTCCGGGTTCTCGGCCTGCGCGGCGCGCACCAGACCCCACACCGCCGCTCCGGCCGGGTCGCTCACCACGCCGTCACCGGCGGGCACCGCGCCCCGGGTCGCCACCACGAGGCGGGACTGCTCGAGGCCGTCCGCGGCCAGCCACGCCTGCAGCACGCCCAACACCCGTGTGGACAGGGCGAGTACGGCGTCCTCGCCGTCGCCGCCGACGGCCTGGAGGACCGCCACCGTCGGTGCTCCGGCGGTGCCGGCCAGGGCTGTCACGTCCTCGGCCGTGGCCACCGGCGCCCACGCCGGCGCGGGCACGGCGCCCTGGGCCGAGGGCAGTTCGGCCCACTCCACGCCGAACAGCGAGTCGCGGCTCTCGTCCGCCGCCGCGGCGTCGAGCTGGTCGGCGGAGACCGGCAGGGACACCAGCGAGTCCATGGTCACGACCAGGCCGCCGGTCTCGTCGGCGGCCTGGAACGACAGCGCGTCCGGGCCGCACGGCGCGACCCGCACGCGCAGCGCCGAGGCACCGGCGGCGTGCAGCACGAGGCCGTTCCAGGCGAACGGCAGCACCTTGCGGTCGTCGTCCGGGTCGGCGAGGGCGTTCGTGTGGAGGGCGGCGTCGAGGAGCGCCGGGTGGATGCCGAACCTGCCCGCTTCCTCGCGCTGTTCCTCGGGCAGGGCGACCTCGGCGAAGACCTCCTCGCCGCGCCGCCACACCGCCCGCATGCCCTGGAACGCGGGCCCGTAGGCGTAACCGCGCTCGACCAGGTCGCCGTAGAAGTTCTCGACGTCGACCGGCTGCGCACCCGGCGGGGGCCATGCGGCGAAGTCGACGTCGGCCTGCGGGGCCTTCGGCTCGGCCGACAGGAGTCCGGTGGCGTGCCGCGTCCACTCGCCGGTACCGCCCTCGCCGGCGTCGTCCTCGCGCAGGGAGTACACGTCCACGGTGCGCGAGCCGGTCGCGCCCGCTCCGCTCACCGCGACCTGGACGCGCACCCCGCCGCGCTCGGGCAGCACCAGCGGTGCCTCGATCACGAGCTCTTCCAGGACGCCGTAGCCGAACTCGTCACCGGCGCGGACGGCGAGGTCGACGTACGCCGTGCCGGGGACGATGACGACTCCGCCGATCGCGTGCCCGGCGAGCCAGGGGTGCGACTGGAGCGAGAGGCGCGAGGTGAAGACGAGGCCGTCGGACTGCGGCAGCTGCACCACCGCGCCGAGCAGCGGGTGATCGGTCGCGGCCAGTCCCAGCGACGCGGAGTCGGTGGCCGAGCCGCCCATCCGGAGCCAGTAGTGCTGCTGGTCGAAGGCGTACGTCGGGAGGTCCACGCGGGCCGACGCGGCCGCGGCGGGCAGCACCTTGGCCCACTCCACGGGCACGCCGCGCACGAACAGCTCCGCCATCGAGGCGAACAGGCGGCGCAGACCGCCTTCCTGGCGCCGCAGCGAACCGGTCACCACCGCATCCACGTCGCCCTCGGCGCCGTACACGATCTCGGTGATCGGCTGGACCAGCACCGGGTGGGCGCTGACCTCCACGAAGGCGTCGTGCCCCTCGCGGATCAGCTCGGCCACGGCCGGGCCGAACTTCACCTGGCCGCGCAGGTTGCGGTACCAGTAGCCGCCGTCCAGGACCCCGGCCTCCTCCACCCAGCCGCCGGTGACGGTCGAGTGGAAGGGGATGGCCGGCGCCTGGGCACTGATCCCGGCCAGCGCGTCGGCGAGGGCGTCGCGGATCTGCTCCACGTGCCGGGAGTGCGAGGCGTAGTCCACGGCGATCCGCCGCACCCGTACGCCCTGGTCCTCCAGGGTGTCCAGCGCCTCGTCCAGCGCCCGCGCGTCACCGGCGATCACCACGGAGGACGGGCCGTTGACCGCGGCCACCTCGACCCGGTCCGCCCAGCGCTCAAGACGCGCGACCGCCTCTTCCTCGCTCAGCGCGACCGAGGCCATGCCACCGCGTCCGGCCAGTTGCTCGCCGATGGCCTGGCTGCGCAGCGCCACCACCTTCGCCGCGTCCTCCAGCGACAGCGCACCGGACACACACGCGGCCGCGATCTCGCCCTGCGAGTGACCGACCACCGCGTCGGGCTCGACTCCCACGGACGCCCAGACGGCGGCCAGGCCGACCATCACCGCGAAGCTGGCGGGCTGCACCACATCGACCCGCTCCAGCAGCTCCGGGGCAGCCTCGCCCCGCAGCACGT
Organism: Streptomyces cellostaticus; assembly: GCF_001513965.1. Classification (GTDB taxonomy): domain Bacteria; phylum Actinomycetota; class Actinomycetes; order Streptomycetales; family Streptomycetaceae; genus Streptomyces; species Streptomyces cellostaticus. The sequence continues at coordinate 5,367 of NZ_KQ948065.1, forward strand.
CGACCAGCGACCAGTCCACCCACCGCTCAAGAGCAGCCGCGCACTCCACGATCCGCTCGGCGAAGACCGGCGACGACTCCAGCAACTCCCGGCCCATACCGGCCCATTGCGAGCCCTGACCGGGGAACACCCACACGACCTTGCCCGGCGTCCCCGAACCGGAGACGACACCGGCCGCGCTCTCGCCCTGTGCAAGCGCGCGCAGCCCGGCCACTGCCTCCTCGTCCGAGGAGGCCACGACCACCGCACGCTCGCCCAGCACCGCACGGCCCGTCACCAGGGCGCCCGCGACGTCCGTCAGCGACGTGCCTGCGGCGCCTTCGACGAAGTCCGCGAGCCGCTCGGCCTGAGTCGCCAGGGAAGCGGCGGTGCCCGCCGAGACCACCAGCGGCACCGCGCCGGCGGGCGCGGCCTGCTCCGCGGCGGGCTGCTGCTCCTCCTGCGGCGCCTCCTCCAGGATCAGGTGCGCGTTCGTTCCGCTCGCGCCGAACGAGGAGACACCTGCCCGGCGCGGACGGCCCTCGCGCGGCCACTCCCTGGCCTCGGTCAGCAGCTCCACCGCACCCGCCGACCAGTCCACCTGAGGGGTCGGCGCGTCCACGTGCAAGGTCGCCGGAAGCACCCCGTGGCGCAGCGCCTGCACCGTCTTGATCACACCGGCCACACCGGACGCCGCCTGCGTGTGCCCGATGACGGACTTGACCGAGCCGAGCCACAGCGGCTTCTGCGGGTCCCGGCCACGCCCGTACGTCGCCAGCAGCGCCTGCGCCTCGATCGGGTCGCCGAGGACCGTGCCCGTGCCGTGGCCCTCCACCGCGTCCACGTCCGCCGGGGAGAGCCCGGCGCCGGCCAGGGCCTTGCGGATCACGCCCTGCTGCGCGGGGCCGTTCGGTGCGGTCAGGCCGTTGGACGCGCCGTCCTGGTTGACGGCGCTGCCGCGGATCACCGCGAGGATCCGGTGGCCGCGCTCCTTGGCCACCGACAGCCGCTCCAGGAGCAGGACGCCCACGCCCTCGGCCCAGCTGGAGCCGTCGGCCCCGGCGGCGTACGACTTGATGCGCCCGTCGAAGGCGAGGGCCCGCTGGCGTGCGAAGCCGACGAACCCGCCCGGCGTCGCCATCACCGTGGAGCCGCCCACGAGCGCCATCGAGCACTCGCCGCGGCGCAGTGCCTGCGCGGCGAGATGCGTCGCCACCAGCGAGGAGGAGCACATGGTGTCGACGGTGACCGCGGGGCCCTCGAGTCCGAGGGTGTAGGCGACGCGTCCGGAGGCGACGCCGCCCGCGGTGCCGAGGGCGCGTTCCAGGCTGAGGAAGTCCTCGTGGCCGCTCAGGTCGGGGGCGTAGTCCTGGTGCACCATGCCGGCGAACACGCCGATGTCGCTGCCCCGCACCGAGTGCGGGTCGATGCCGGCGCGTTCGAGGGCCTCCCAGGACACTTCGAGCAGCTGCCGCTGCTGCGGGTCCATGGCCAGGGCCTCGCGCGGCGAGATGCCGAAGAACCCGGCGTCGAACCGGCCCGCGTCGTGCAGGAAGGCGCCCTCGCTCACATAGGTCGTACCGGGGTTGTCGGGGTCCGGGTGGTAGAGGCCCTCAAGGTCCCAGCCCCGGTCCTCGGGGAAGGAGGTGTAGACGTCGGTGCCCTCGGACACCACCCGCCACAGGTCCTCGGGGCTGCGGATCCCGCCGGCGTACCGGCAGGCCATGGAGACGATCGCGATGGGCTCCATGGCCGCGGCAGCGAGTTCGCTGTTCTCCTGCTGGAGCCGGGCGTTCTCCTTCAGCGAGGCCCGCAGTGCCTCAACAACCTGCTCGTCCGGCGCGGCCATACCCATCCTCCACGATTCCTTCGTCATCAGTGGTCAGCTCGTCTTGCCCAGGGCCCGTTGCACCAGGCCGGCCAGGTCCATCGCGTCGATCAGTTCCTCCGCGCCGGCACTCGCCGACGCCCCGGCAGCCGACGCGTCCGCGGCCGTGTTCCCGTCGTTCTCGTCGTCGCCGTCCCGGCCGTTGACCTCGTCGGCGAGGCCCAGCAGGGTCTTGAGGACGCCGGCCTCCTCGAACCGGGCGAGCGGAACGGAGGCCAGCACCTTCCTGAGGTCGTCCTCACGTGCTTGCAGACCGTCGTCGGGCTCCCGCAGAAGCTCGGCGCGCAACAGGCCGACCAGCGCCTCCGGGGTGGGGTAGTCGAAGATCAGCGTCGCGGGCAGCCGCAGTCCGGTGGCCGCGTGCAGGCTGTTGCGCAGGTTCACCGCGGCCAGCGAGTCGAAGCCGACCTCCTGGAACGCCTGGCGCGGACCGATACCCTCCGCACCGCCGTGACCGAGGACCGTCGAGGCGTGGCTGCGCACCAGGCGCAGCAGGATGCGGTTCTGCTCGGCCTCGGAGACCGCCCGCAGGGAGTCCGCGAGGGACGAGGCCGCGTCGCTGTTCTCGCTGTCGCGCTGCGCCGCCTGGAGCACCGCCTTCGCCTCGGGCAGATCGGCGAACAGGGGGCTGGTGCGGACCGAGGTGAACGCGGGGACGAACGCCCCCCAGTCCATGTCGGCCACCGCCACGAACTTCTCGTTGCCCCGCACCGCCTGCACCATCGCGGTCACCGCGAGCTGCGGTGCCATGGGCAGGACGCCCCGGCGGCGCAGCTGGGCGAGGGCCGCCTCGTCCATGCCCACGCCGATCTGGTCGAGCGCGCCCCAGGCGAGCGACGTCGCCCTCAGCCCGCGGGCGCGGCGCCACTCGACCAGGGCGTCCAGGACGGCGTTGGCCGCTGCGGACGGGCCCTGGCCGCCGCCGCCCCACACACCGGCGATCGAGGAGAACACCACGAACGCGTCGAGCGGCGTGTCCTCGAACTGCTCGTCCAGCCACAGGGCGGTGTCCACCTTGGCGGCGAACACCTCGGCGAGATCGGCCACTTCGGTGTCGTCGATGGAGCTGGTGCGGGTGATGTCGGCGGCGTGCACCACCGCGGTGAGCGGCTGCTCGGCCGCGGACACCAGGCGCGCGACGGCGTCCCGGTCCGCGTCCGCGCAGGACTCCACCGTCGTGGCGACCCCGAGCGCGGCCAGTTCGGCCCGCAGCCCCGGCACGGCCTGGTCGGGCGCGTGCGCGGTGGTGGTGATGACGAGCCGGTCGGCGCCGGCGAGCGCGAGCCACACCGCGACGTGCCTGCCGAGTCCTTCGGCGCCACCGGTCACCAGGACGGTGCCCCGGGGCTGCCAGCGGGCGTCGGCGGCCGTCGCCTCCGGCACGGGCTTGCGGACCAGCCGGCGGCTGTAGACGCCCGAGCGCCGTACCGCGAGCTGGTCCTCGCCTGTGGCGCCGTTGAGCACGCCGAGCAGGTACCGGGCCGCACGCGCGTCCGTCCTGGCGGGCAGGTCGACCAACCCGCCCCACCGGTCGAGGCGTTCGAGCGCGGCGGCCCGGCCGAGGCCCCACAGCGCCGCCTGGGCGGGCGAGGTGAGGGTGTCGTGGATGCCGATGTTCACCGCGCCCCTGGTCAGGCACCACAGGGGCTGGGTGACATTGCCGTCCGCCAGGGCCTGGACCAGCGCGAGCGTCGACGCCGTGACCGCGAGCGGGTCCTGCGGGCCGCCGGCCGCCTCCAGGGCGAGCAGCGACAGGACTCCGGTCACGTCGTGTTCGGCCAGGACACCGGCCAGCAGCTCGGTGAGCCGCTGCCGCGTACGGTCCAGCTCACCGACGTCGAGCCGGATCATGCCGAGCCCCTGACCGCTCAGCTCCTGAAGGAGAGCGTCGATCGCGGTGTCGTCCGGACGTTCGGACGGTACGACGACCAGCCAGCGCCCGCTCGGCACACCGGCGGCTGCGCGCTCCAGCGGCTGCCAGGTGACGTGATAGCGCAGCTTCTCGGCACTCGACTGCTCACGCCGCTTGCCGCGCCACTCGGCGAGGACGGGCACGACCGTGCCGAGCGCGGTGCGCTCGTCGGCCGACGCCATCTCCAGGAGCTCGGTGAGCGAGTCCAGATCGGCGTGCTCGACCGCCTGCCAGAAGTCGGAGTCCGCGCCCTCGGAGACGTCGGCGGCGGCGTCGGCCGCGTCCGCCTCCTGGAGCCAGTAGCGCTGGCGGTCGAAGGCGTACGTCGGCAGGTCCACGCCTGTCGGCACGGTTGCGGCGGGCAGGGCCCTGGACCAGTCCACGGGGACGCCGCGTACGAACACCTCGGCCATGGAGGCCAGCAGGCGGCGCAGACCGCCGTCCTCGCGGCGCAGCGAACCGGTCACCACGGCGTCCGCGTCGCCGTCGGCTTCGTAGACGGTCTCGGTGATCGGCTGGACCAGCACCGGGTGGGCGCTGACCTCGACGAACACGCCGTGGCCCTGGCGGATCAGCTCGGCCACGGCCGGACCGAACCCGACCTGGCCGCGCAGGTTGCCGTACCAGTAGTCGCCGTCCAGGACACCGGCCTGGTCCACCCATGCGCCGGTGGCGGTGGAGTAGAAGGGCAGCGTCGGCGCCTGGGCGTCGATGCCGGCCAGCGTCTCGGCGAGGGCCTCGCGGATGTCCTCCACGTGACGGGTGTGCGAGGCGTAGTCCACGGCCACCCGGCGCACCCGGACACCGTCGTCCGAGAGGGCTTGAAGTGCCTCGTCCAGCGCCTCGGCGTCACCGGCGATCACCACCGAGGTGGGGCCGTTGACGGCCGCGACCTCGACCCGGTCCGCCCAACGCTCCAGGCGTGTGACCGCCTGGCTCTCGCTCAGGGCCACCGAAGCCATGCCGCCACGCCCGGCCAACTGCTCGCCGATGGCCTGGCTGCGCAGCGCCACCACCTTCGCCGCGTCCTCCAGCGTCAACGCACCCGACACACACGCAGCCGCGATCTCGCCCTGCGAGTGACCCAGCACCGCATCGGGACGAACACCCACGGACGCCCAGACGGCAGCAAGACCCACCATCACCGCGAAGCTGGCGGGCTGCACCACATCCACCCGCTCCAGCAGCTCCGGGGTGGCATCCCCGCGCAGCACGTCGACTAGGGACCAGTCGATCCACGGCTCAAGAGCAGCCGCACACTCAGCGATCCGCTCGGCGAACACCGGCGACGACTCCAGCAACTCCCGGCCCATACCGGCCCACTGGGAACCCTGGCCCGGGAACACCCACACGACCTTGCCGGGCGCACCCGAAGCGGCACCGCCGGCCACCAGGTTGGAGGCACTCTCGCCGCGCGCCAGCGCCTGGAGCCCGGCGAGCGCGTCCTCGTCGGAGCCGGCCACGATCACCGCACGCTCGCTCAGCAGGGCCCGGTGCGACACCAGCGCCTCGGCGACACCCGCGAGCGGTGCCCGGCCGGCGTCCTCGATGAACGCCGCAAGCCGGCCGGCCTGGCCCGCCAGCGAACCGGCACTGCGCGCCGACACCACCAACGGCACCACACCCGCGGGTACCGGCGGCTGCTGCGCCTCCTCGGCGGGTGCCTCCTCCAGGATCAGGTGCGCGTTCGTTCCGCTCGCGCCGAACGAGGAGACACCGGCCCGGCGCGGACGGCCCTCGCGCGGCCACTCCCTGGCCTCGGTCAGCAGTTCCACCGCACCCGCCGACCAGTCCACCTGCGTCGTCGGCTCGTCCACGTGCAGGGTCGCCGGAAGCATCTCGTGCCGCAGCGCCTGCACCATCTTGATCACACCGGCCACACCCGCGGCCGCCTGCGTGTGCCCGATGTTCGACTTCAACGAGCCCAGCCACAGCGGCTTCCCGGGGTCCCGGCCCTGTCCGTACGTCGCCAGCAGCGCCTGCGCCTCGATCGGATCGCCCAGGGCCGTACCCGTGCCATGGGCCTCCACGACATCCACGTCGGCCGGGCTCAGGCCCGCATGGGCGAGCGCCTTGCGGATGACCCGCTGCTGCGAGGGCCCGTTCGGAGCCGTAAGACCGTTGGACGCACCGTCCTGGTTCACGGCGCTGCCCCGCAGCACCGCGAGGACCTTGTGGCCGCGCTCGCGCGCCACCGACAGACGCTCCAGCACCACGACACCCACGCCCTCGGCCCAGCCCGTACCGTCGGCGGTCGACGCGAACGCCTTGCACCGGCCGTCGGCGGACAGGCCCCGCTGGCGCGAGAACTCCAGGAAGGCGTCCGGGCTGGCCATGACCGTCGCGCCACCGGCGAGCGCCATCGAGCACTCGCCCTGCCGCAGCGCCTGCGCGGCCAGGTGCATGGCCACCAGCGAGGAGGAGCAGGCCGTGTCCACGGTGACCGCCGGGCCCTCGAAGCCGAAGACGTACGAGACCCGGCCGGACGCCACGCTCGCCGCCGTACCGGTCATGAGGTAGCCCTGGACGTCTTCGGGCACGTGGTGGAGCCGGGTCACGTAGTCGTGGTGGACGATCCCGGTGAAGACGCCGATGTCGCTGCCCCGGGTGGACAGCGGGTCGACGCCCGCCCGCTCCAGCGCCTCCCAGGAGGTCTCCAGGAGCAGCCGCTGCTGCGGGTCCATCGCCAGCGCCTCCCGCGGCGAGATCCCGAACAGGGCGGCGTCGAACTGCGCGGCCTCGTGCAGGAAGCCGCCCGAGCGGGTGTAGCTGGTGCCCGCGTGGTCCGGGTCCGGGTGGTACAGGCCCTCCAGGTCCCAGTCGCGGTCGACCGGGAAGCCGGACACCGCGTCCCGGCGCTCGATCACGAGCTTCCACAGCTCCTCGGGGCTGTCCGCTCCGCCCGGCAGCCGCGTGCTCATGGCAACGATCGCGATCGGCTCGTCGGAGGCCGCCGCGGCCGGGGCCGTGACAGGCAGCTCCTCGTGCTCGCCGAGCAGTTCGGCGCGCAGGTAGCGGACCAGCGCCTGCGGGGTGGGGTAGTCGAAGACGAGCGTGGCGGGCAGCTCGACGCCGGTGAAGTCGTGCAGCCGGTTGCGCAGCTTGACCGCGCCGAGCGAGTCGAAGCCGAGGCTCTTGAAGGGCTGCTCCGCATCGAAGTCGAACGCGTCCGCCTCGCGGTGGCCGAGCACGACCGCGACGCTCTCCTTGACGAGCGCCATCAGCACACGGTGCTGTTCCTCGGCCGGGAGACCGGCCAGCCGTCCGGCGTACGCCTCGCCCGTGCCCTCGCCGCGGGCCACCACGCGCCGGGTCGGGCCGGCGGGCGCGGCCTGGATGCCGGGGGCGGCGCCATGCGCGTACGGCGGTACGGGCTCCTCCGCGGCCTCCCGGTCAACGGTGTCCAGGCTCAACGGGCCCAGAACGGCGACGGGTTCGCCGCCGGAGTCCGCCAGTTCGACGAGGTACCGCTCGCCCTCCACCGCAGTGATCCGCAGCCGCAGCGCCGCGGCGCCCTGCGCGTACACCGCCAGACCGGCGCAGTCGGACAGGGCACGGACGGGCTGTCCGGCGCCGGTCGCCTCCGCTGCCGTACGGGAGTCCAGGACGCGCAGCGCGGTGTCCAGGAGTACCGGGTGCAGGATGAACTCGGCTGCCTCGTCGGCCAGTTCGTCCGGCAGCGCGATCTCCGCGAAGGTCCCCCCGTCCTGCTGCCAGACGCGGTGTGCGCCGGGCAGGGCTGAGGCACTGTCCGCGGGCGGCGCCCAGGTCCGCAGGTCGAAGACGGGCTGCGGCATTCCGGGCGCGAGGACGGCACGGGCGTGGCACGTCCAGGGCCCCTGCTCCGGGCCGAGGGGGCGGCCGTGGACGGCGGCGCTGCGGCGCCCGTCCGGGCCCGGGCCGCCGACCGTGACCCGTATCTGGGTGTGGCCGTGCTCCGGGACCGTCAACGGCTCCTCGACGACGATGCGTTCGAGACCTCCGCAGCTCACCTCGTCGCCGGCCCTGAGGATCATCTCCAGGAGGGCGGCGGCCGGGATGCCGTCCGTCGCCATGGGCGCGCCGAGCAGGCCCCGGCTGCACGGCGACAGGCGTCCGGTGAGGACGACGCCGCCGGTGCCGTCGTCGCCGGGTACCTCGACCACGGCGGTGAGCAGCGGGTGCCGGGCGCCGGCGGTACCGAGGGCCTCGGCACCGCCCGCCGAGGCGGCGTCGGTCTCGACCCAGTACCGCTGGTGCTGGAACGCGTAGGTGGGCAGCTCGGTCCCGGCCGCGGTGGCCGGGTGTCCGAGGACGGCCGACCAGTCCAGGTCCACTCCGCGTACGTGCAGTTCCGCGAGCGCGGTCAGGACGTCGACGGGCTCGGTGCCGTCCTTGCGGAGGGTGGCGACGCAGCCGCTCTCCTGGACGCCGGGCGTGCCGAGCGCCATCGCGGCGAGGACGCCGCCGGGGCCCACTTCGAGGAAGGTCGTCACGCCCTGCTCGACGAGCGCGGTGAGGGCGTCGCCGAACCGCACCGCGTTCCGTACCTGGTCGGCCCAGTAGCCGGGGGCGGACAGCTGTCCGTCGCCGGCGAGCTCGCCGGTCAGGGTGGAGACGACGGGAACGGCACCCCGCTGGTACGACAGGCGCTCCGCGACCGTGCGGAACTCTTCGAGCATGGGCTCCATCAGCGGGGAGTGGAAGGCGTGGCTGACGGTGAGCCTGCGCGTCTTGTGGCCCCGTCCGGCCAGTTCAGCGGCGACGGCGAGCACGGCGTCCTCGGCGCCGGAGAGCACCAGCGCGTCGGGGCCGTTGACCGCCGCGACGCAGACCACTCCCTGCGCCCGGGCGAGCAGGGGCGCGAGTTCGGCCTCGGTGACCTGGACGGCGACCATCGCGCCGCCTTCCGGCAGGGCCTGCATCAGCCGGCCGCGCGCGGCGACGAGTTCGCCGGCCTGGTCCAGGTCGAGGACTCCGGAGACGTGCGCGGCGGTGATCTCGCCGATCGAGTGCCCGGCGAGCAGGTCCGGTCGTACGCCCCAGGACTCGAGGAGCCGGAACAGCGCGGTCTCCAGGGCGAACAGGGCGCCCTGGGTGTACATGGTGCGGTCGAGCAGCTCACTGTCGGGCGATCCCGGCGCGGCGAGGACGACGTCGTGCAGCGGGCGCTGCGCGTGCCCGCTCAGGTGTGCGTCCACGGCGGAGCACGCGGCGGCGAAGGCGTCCCTGAAGACGGGGAACGTGTCGGCGAGTTCGCGGCCCATGCCCGCCCACTGGCTGCCCTGGCCGGTGAAGAGGACGGCCAGTCTGCCCGCGGCGGGGGTGCCGGTGACGACCGTGGGGCTCGCCGCTCCCTGCCCGAAGGCGGTGAGGTCGGCGCGCAGCCGGTCCCGGTCGAAGGCCAGGACGACGGCGCGGTGGTCGAGGTGGGCACGGGCGGTGGCCAGCGCGTGCGCGGCGTCGGGAAGACGTACGTCGGGCCGCTCGTCCAGGAAGCGGGCGAGCCGGTCGGCCTGGCCGCGCAGTCCGGCCGCCGTCCGCGCGGACACCGGTACGGGCACGGGGGCATCCGCCGGCCGCGGCGCGGGCTCCGGCGTGGTGGGCACCGGCTCGTCGGGGGCCTCTTCGAGGATGACGTGCGCGTTGGTGCCGCCGATGCCGAAGGAGGACACTCCCGCGCGGCGCGGGCGCTCGTCGCGCGGCCAGTCGCGGGCCTCGGTCAGCAGTTCCACGGCTCCGGCCGACCAGTCGACGCTGGTCGAGGGCCGGTCCACGTGCAGCGTCCGGGGCAGTACGCCGTGCCGCATCGCCATGACCATCTTGATCACACCGGCGACGCCCGCCGCGGCCTGGGTGTGGCCGAGGTTCGACTTCACCGAGCCGAGCCACAAAGGCCGGTGCGGATCCCGGCCCTGTCCGTAGGTCGCGAGCAGCGCCTCCGCCTCGATCGGGTCGCCGAGCGTCGTGCCCGTACCGTGCGCCTCCACGGCGTCCACGTCCGCCGTCGACAGACCGGCGTGGGCCAGGGCCTTGCGGATCACCCGCTGCTGCGAGGGACCGTTCGGAGCCGTCAGGCCGTTGGACGCGCCGTCCTGGTTGACCGCGCTGCCGCGCAGCACCGCCAGGACCTGGTGCCCGTGCCGGCGGGCGTCCGAGAGCCGCTCCACCAGGAGCAGCCCGGCGCCCTCGGACCAGCCGGTGCCGTCCGCGCCGTCCGCGAACGCCTTGCACCGGCCGTCGGGCGAGAGGCCGCGCTGCCGGGAGAACTCCACGAACGTCTCCACGGTGCCCATCACCATCACACCGCCGGCCAGCGCCATGGTGCACTCGCCGCGGTTGAGGGCCTGCGCCGCCATGTGCAGGGCCACCAGCGAGGAGGAGCAGGCCGTGTCGACCGTGATGGCGGGGCCCTCGAAGCCGAGGTGGTACGCGATTCGGCCGGACAGGACACTGCCCGAGCTGCCGGTGAGGCGGAACCCTTCGACGCCGGACGCCTGGTGCATGCGCACGCTGTAGTCGTGGCTGTTGACGCCGACGAAGACGCCGATGTCCGCCCCGGCCAGCGACGTCGGGTCGATCGCGGCCCGTTCGAACGTCTCCCAGGACGTCTCCAGCAGCAGCCGCTGCTGCGGGTCCATCGCCAGCGCCTCGTTCGGCGAGATACCGAAGAAGGCGGCGTCGAATCCGGGGGCGTCGTCCAGGAAGGCGCCGTGGCGCACGTACGTGGTGCCGGGGTGGTCGGGGTCCGGGTCGAAGAGCCGCTCGGTGTCCCAGCCGCGGTCGTCGGGGAACTCGGTGACGGCGTCGACACCGTCGGCCACCACGCGCCACAGGTCCTCCGGGCTGTGCACCCCGGCGGGGAAGCGGCACGCCATCGCCACGATCGCGATCGGCTCGTCACCCGTGACCGGGCCCGCCGCGGTTTCGGCCGTCGGCTCGGGCGAACCGCCGAAGAACTTGGTGCGCAGGTGCTCGGCGAGCAGTCTCGGCTTCGGATAGTCGAAGACGACCGCCGGGGAGAGGGTGCCGCCGGTCGCGGCGACGAGCCGGTTGCGCAGCTCCACCGCGGTCAGCGAGTCGAAGCCGGCCTCCTTGAACGACCGGTCGGCGCGTACGGCGTCGACGGAGCTGTGTCCGAGGACCTCGGCGGCGTGCCGCCGCACCAGGCCGACCAGGGCCTCGGTCTGCTCGGTGCCGCTCAGCGCGGCGAGGCGCTCCGCCAGGGACGCGGCCCCGGACTCCACGCCGACCTGGGCCGTCGGCCGCTGCGCGGGCGCGAGTCCGCGCAGCAGAGTCGGTACGGGAGCGTCGGCCGCCGCCCGCCGCAGGGCCGTCACGTCGAACTTCGCCGCCACCAGCGTGCCGTCCGTGCCCGTCCCGGGCCTCAGGGCGGCGTCCAGGAGGGCCATGCCCTCGGCGGCGGTGAGCCCGGCCATGCCGATGCGCTGGTTGCGCCGCAGGTCCGCGGCGCCCAGGTGCTCGGTCATGGCACTGGCCGTCGACCAGTAACCCCAGGCCAGGGACACGGCCGGCAGACCGAGCCGGTGCCGCTGCCGCGCCAGGGCGTCCAGGCAGGCGTTGGCGGCGGCGTAGTTGCCCTGTCCGGGGTTGCCGAGAACGCCCGACGCCGAGGAGAACAGCACGAACGCGGCCAGGTCCAGGTCCCGGGTGAGCTCGTGCAGATGCAGCGCCGCGTCCACCTTGGGCCGCAGCACGGTGTCGACGCGCTCGGGGGTCAGCTCGGTGAGCACCCCGTCGTCCAGGACCCCCGCGGAGTGCACGACGGCCGTCAGCGGATGCTCGGCCGGTATCTGCCGTATCAGGGCTTCGAGTTGGGACCGGTCGGACGTGTCGCAGGCGGCGACCGTGACCGTCGCGCCCAGCGCGGTCAGCTCCTCGCGCAGTTGCGGGGCGTCGCCGCGGCGGCTGGCCAGAACCAGGTGGCGGATGCCGTAGGCGGTGACCAGGTGCCGCGCCGTCAGCGCACCGAGCGTTCCGGTGCCGCCGGTGATCAGCGCGGTGCCTTCGGGGTCGAGCGGGCGCGCAGGCGCCCCGGCTTCGCCGGCCACGCTCGGCACTCGTACGAGGCGGGGAACCTCGGCGACACCGTCGCGCACCCTCACCTGCGGCTCGCCGCTCAGGACCACGGCCGGCAGAGCGGAGCGGGAGTCGTCGTCGAGGTCCGCGAGGACGATCCGGTCCGGGTGCTCCGACTGCGCCGAGCGCACCAGACCCCACACCGCGGCCGCGTCGAGCCCGTCGCAGTCCCCGGTGACCACGGCCAGCCGGGTCTCCTCCAGGGCGGGCTCCGCGAGCCACGCCTGAAGGACGGCGAGGGCCGCGCCGACCGCCGCGCGAGGGTCGCCCTCGGTGGGCGCGGCCTGGGCGTCGTACAGCAGGATGCCGGGAGCGGGCCCGTCCGCCCCGGCCGAGGCGGCGACGTCCTCGCCGCTCGCGACGGACACCATGGCAGGGGCACGGTCCACGGCGGGCAGCGGCACCTGCGTCCAGTCGGTGCGGAACAGGGAGTCGTGCGGCAACGCCCCGATGATTCCGGCCTGTTCGGGCGAGAACGGTGCTCCGCGCACGCCCTCGACCGTCATGACGGGCTGCCCCGTGGGGTCGGTCAGCAGGAGGGGCGTACCCTCCGCCGACGTACCGCCCCGGCGCACGTACAGTGCGGCGGCGCCCGACGCGAGGAGGGACACGCCGGTCCACACGGACGGGAGCATGCCGCTCGGGACGACCGTACGGACGGCGGCGTCGAGGAGCGCCGGGTGCACCCCGTAGCGGTCCGCGTCACGCAGAGCGGCACCGTCCAGGGCGACCTCGGTGACCTCGGTGTCCGGCCCGGCGGGCGCGGGCAGCTCGCCGGTGTCGGCGGGCGCCAGCGTGCCGTGCGCGTGCCGCGTCCACTCGGCGTCCAACGGGGCGTCCCCGGCGCGGGAGTAGACCTCCACCGGCCGCCGCAGCGTCTCGTCGGGCTCGCCGACGACGACCTGGACGCTGCGGCTGCCGTGCTGCGGCAGCACAACGGGCGTGTCCACGGTCAGTTCGTCGATGACGGGGGCGCAGGCCAGGTCGCCGAGCCGGATGGCCAGTTCGACCAGGGTGGCGTTCGGCACGACGACCGCATCGGCCAGGAGGTGATCGGCGAGCCAGGGGTGCGTCTTGAGGGACCACCTCGACGTGGCCATGAGGCCGCCCGGGTTCGGCAGGCTGACGACCGCACCGAGGAGGGGGTGATCGGCTCCGGCGAGTCCGAGGGAGGCCGCGTCGGTCGCGGTCCCGGCCGGCTGGAGCCAGTAGTGCTGGTGCTCGAAGGCGTACGTCGGCAGGTCCGCGCCCGCCGACGTGGCTCCGTCCGGCAGCACCCCGGCCCAGTCCAGAGGCACGCCACGGACGAACAGCTCGGCCATGGAGGCGAGCAGACGGCGCAGCCCGCCGTCCTCGCGGCGCAGCGAACCGGTCACCACCGTGTCGGTGCCGGCGTCGGCGTCGTAGACGGTTTCGGTGATCGGCTGGACGAGGACCGGGTGGGCGCTGACCTCGACGAAGGCGTTGTGGCCCTGGCGATGGAGGTCGGCGACGGCCGGGCCGAAGCCGACCTGGCCGCGCAGGTTGCGGTACCAGTAGTCGCCGTTCAGGACGTCGGCCTGGTCGATCCATGCGCTGGTGACGGTGGAGTAGAAGGGGATCGCCGGCGCAGAGGCGTCGATACCGGCCAGCGTCTCGGCGAGGGCCTCGCGAATGTCCTCCACGTGCCGGGTGTGCGAGGCGTAGTCCACGGCCACCCGGCGCACCCGGACACCGTCGTCCGAGAGGGCTTGAAGTGCCTCGTCCAGCGCCTCGGCGTCACCGGCGATCACCACCGAGGTGGGGCCGTTGACGGCCGCGACCTCGACCCGGTCCGACCAGCGCTCAAGACGCTCGGCGGCCTCGCTCTCGGGCAAGGCGACCGAGGCCATGCCGCCACGCCCGGCCAGCTGGGACGCGATGGCCTGGCTGCGCAGCGCGACGACCTTCGCCGCATCCTCCAGCGACAACGCACCCGACACACACGCAGCCGCGATCTCACCCTGCGAGTGCCCCAGCACCGCATCGGGACGAACCCCGACCGAGGACCACACGGCAGCAAGACCCACCATCACCGCGAAGCTGGCGGGCTGCACCACATCCACCCGCTCCAACAGCTCCGGGGCAGCATCCCCGCGCAGCACGTCAACAAGGGACCAGTCGATCCACGGCTCAAGAGCAGCCGCACACTCAGCGATCCGCTCAGCGAAGACCGGCGAAGCATCCAGCAACTCCCGGCCCATACCGACCCATTGCGAGCCCTGCCCCGGGAACACCCACACAACCTTGCCCGGCGCCCCCGACCCGGACACGACACCGGCCGCGCTCTCGCCCCGTGCGAGCGCCTGGAGCCCGGCGAGCGCCTCCGCATCCGACTCGGCCACGATCACCGCACGCTCGCTCAGCACCGCACGGCTGGAGACCAGCGCCCCGGCCACCGACGCCAGCGACACCCCGTCGCCGCCCTCGATGAACGACGCGAGCCGCTCGGCCTGCCCTGCCAGCGAGGCCTCGCTGCGCGCCGACACCACCAACGGCACCACACCCGCGGGTGCCGGCGGCTGCTGCGCCGCCTCCTCGGGCGCCTCCTCCAGGATCAGGTGCGCGTTCGTCCCGCTGACGCCGAACGCGGACACACCCGCGCGCCGCGGACGACCGTCGCGCGGCCACTCCCGGGACTCGGTCAGCAACTCCACCGCACCCGCGGACCAGTCCACCTGCGACGTGGGCGCGTCCACGTGCAGGGTCACCGGAAGCATCTCGTGCCGCAGCGCCTGCACCATCTTGATCACACCGGCCACACCCGCCGCCGCCTGCGTGTGACCGATGTTCGACTTCAACGAGCCGAGCCACAGCGGCTGTTGGGGATCGCGATCCTTGCCGTAGGTCGCGAGCAGCGCCTGCGCCTCGATCGGGTCACCCAGGGCCGTACCCGTGCCATGGGCCTCCACGACATCCACGTCCGCCGGGGAAAGCCCGGCGCCGGCCAGCGCCCGGCGGATGACCCGCTGCTGCGAGGGCCCGCTCGGAGCCGTAAGACCGTTCGACGCACCGTCCTGATTGACGGCGCTCCCCCGCAGCACCGCGAGAACCTTGTGCCCGCGCTCCCGCGCCACCGACAGACGCTCCAACACGACCACGCCGACACCCTCGGCCCAGCCCGTGCCGTCAGCCGTCGACGAGAACGCCTTGCACCGGCCGTCGGCAGCCAGCGCCCGCTGCCGGGAGAACTCCACGAAGTGGTCGGGGGTCGCCATCACCGCGACGCCACCGGCCAGCGCCATCGAGCACTCGCCCTGCCGCAGCGCCTGCGCGGCCAGATGCATCGCCACCAGCGACGACGAGCACGCGGTGTCCACCGACACCGCCGGGCCCTCGAAACCGAAGACGTACGACACCCGGCCCGACGCCACACTCGACGCCAGCCCCGTGGTCGCGAAGCCCTCCAGCTCCGGCGTGGCCACACCGGTCCCGTACCCCTGGCCGAACAGCCCGGTGAACACGCCGACGTCGGCGCCCTTCAGCGAGACCGGGTCGACACCGGCGCTCTCCAGGGCCTCCCACGACGTCTCCAGGAGCAGCCGCTGCTGCGGGTCCATCGCCAGCGCCTCACGCGGCGAGATCCCGAAGAAGCCCGCATCGAACAGGCCCGCATCGTGGAGGAAACCGCCCTGGTTCGTGTACGAGGTGCCCACGCGCTCCGGGTCCGGGTCGAACAGGCCCTCCAGGTCCCAGCCACGGTCCTCGGGGAAGTCGGAGACGGCGTCGCGGCCGTCACGCACCAGTCGCCACAGGTCCTCGGGTGAGGAGACACCGCCGGGCAGCCGGCACGCCATGCCGACGATGGCGAGCGGCTCGCCGGGGTCGGCGGCCGTGACCGTGCCGGTCACCGGTGCGGGCCCCGGGTCTCCGAGGATCTCGGACCGCAGGAAGGCCGCGAGGGCCGCCGGGGTGGGGTGGTCGAAGGCGACCGTGGTGGACAGGCGCAGTCCGGTCTTCTCCGTCAGCCGGTCGCGCAGTGCGACGACGGCCTTCGAGGTGAGGCCCAGTTCGCGGAAGGCACGGTCGGCCGGAACCAGTTCGGGCCCCGCCTGCTGGAGCACATCGGCGGCCTGCGTGCGGACCAGGTCTTCGAGGAGTGCCAGCCCCGCGCGCTCCGCCATCCGGGAGAGCCGGTCGCGCAGGGCTGCCGCGACGGCCTCGTCCGGCTCGCCCGGCCGAGAGGGGTCCTCGGCCAAGGAGCGCAGGATCGCGGGCACGTGGGCGTCGGGGGCCGGTGCGCCGGGCAGCGCGGTCAGCGGCGACGGGGGGTTCGTCGTCAGGGCGATGTCGAAAGCGGAGAGCAGATCCTGACGCAGTCGACCCGCAGTCTCGCTGGTCGAGCCGGAGCCGTCGCCCTCGCCCTCGCCGGGCCATCCGTCCCAGGCGAGGTACGAGCCGGGCAGGTGCCGCAGCCGGCGGTTGCGTACCACCGCATCGCTCAGGAGCGCGTCGACGGCCGCGTCCGGGTCGTCGGGAGAACCCAGCAGCCCGGCGGCACCGGACGACACCACGACGAAGGCGCAGAGGTCCTCCCCCGCCGTCATCTGGTCGAGCTGCAGGGCCAGTTCGGGGGCGTCGGTGGTGTGCACCACTGCGGTGACCGGGTGGCGCAGGTCGGCCAGGGCGTCCCGGAGCGGCTCCGGACGGGCCGCGTCGGCGGTGACCCGGATGACGCTCGTCCGGGCGAACGCCAGTTCGTCGCCGGGGGTGGTGCCGGGGGCGCCGGGGGCGCTGACGAGCAGCAGGTTCCTCGCCTGGTGGACGGTGGCGAGACGGTGTGCGAGCGCCGCGCCGTGTTCGGTGTCCGCTCCGGTGACCACCACGGTGCCGGTGGCTCCGGGCCAGGAGTCCGTCTGCGGGTGGTCGACGACGGGCAGGCGCATCAGCCGGGGAACCAGCACAGCGCCCGAACGCACGGCGATCTGGGGCTCGTCGGAGGCGAGCGCCGCCACCAGGGCGTCCCGGGAGTCCGGAGCGTCCAGGCCGTCCGGAACATCCGGAACGTCCACGACGGTCAGCGACTCGGGCCGGGCCTCCTGGCAGGAGCGCGCGACAGCCCAGAGCGGGGCCTCGGCGAGTTGCTGAACGCCGTCGGCCGGGACGGCCGCGACGGCGCCGCGCGTGAGGATCACCAGCCTGGAGGCCGCCGGTTCCGGGCCCGCCAGCCAGGCGTCCACGTCCTGCACCAGGCGCCGAGCCCTGCTACGCCCCACGCTGATCGCGTCCGCGTCCGCGTCCGCGTCCTGCCCGGCCTCGGCTCCGGCCGAAGGCACCAGGACCGTCACGTCCGGGGCCGGCTCGCCGTCGGCCACAGCGGCGCGCACCGCAGCCAGGTCCGGGTAGTGGCGCACTGCGACGCCCGCCGCTTCCAGGGCGCCGACGAGTTCACCCGCCTCGGGGCCGGCGACCGCCCAGCTCCGTCCCACCGCACCGGTGTGGTCCGGCTCCGGTACCGCAACCCACTCGAGGACCGTCAGCGCGTCGTGGTGCCCGCTCGCCGCGTACCGCAGGCGGCTCGGCTGCTCGGCCAGGAGGCGTCGTCTGATCTTGCCCGAGGCGGTCCGGGGGATGCTCGTGACCTCGTGGATCCGCTCCGGCACCTTGTAGGCGGAGAGCTGTTCGCGGCACCGCGCGACGAGCGCTGCGGGGTCGAACCCGGTGGGGCCGGGGATCACGTACGCGACCGGCACCTCGCCGAGTGTGTCGTGCGGGGCGCCGGCGACCGCCGCGTCCGCGACGCCCTCGGCGGCGCGCAGGACCGTCTCGACCTCCTCGGGGTGGATGTTCTCGCCGCCGCGGATGACGAGTTCCTTGATCCGGCCGCAGATGGTGAAGTAGCCGGCCTCGTCGCGCCGAGCCAGGTCTCCGGTCCGGAACCAGCCGTCCCGGATCGCCTCGGCGGTCGCCTCGGGGCTGTTGTGGTAGCCGACCATGACGTTCGGCCCGCTGACCCAGACCTCCCCCTCCTGCCCCACGGGGGCGTCGACTCCCGTGGTGGGGTCGACGATGCGGACGTCGACGCCCGGCACGGGCAGGCCGCAGGAGCCTTCGACGCGGGCGCCGTCCGGCGGGTTCATGGTGATGGCGCCGCAGGTCTCGGTGCTGCCGTAGGCGTCGACCAGCGGGACCCCGAAGGTCTCCTCGAAGTCGCGGTGGAGGCCGGATCCGGTGACCGCGCCGCCGACCAGGCCGATGCGCAGGCTCGGTGCGGAGAAGCCGTTCTGCCGGGCGGCCGCCACCAGGTGGTGGTAGATGGTGGGGACGCCGGCCAGGAAGGTCGAGTCGGTGTCGCGCAGGACCCTGATGACGTCCTCGGCGGAGCTGCCGTCCATGAGCCGGGCGGTGGCACCGGCGACTGTGACGGACAGCACGCACGCAATGTGCGAGAGGCTGTGGAAGAGTGGCAGCGGCCACAGCACCCGGTCCTGGTCCGTGAGGCCCGGAATCGGTACGTAGCAGGAGGCGACGGACCACAGGCAGTTGCGCTGCGTCGACAGGACGCCCTTGGGCCGGCCGGTCGTCCCCGACGTGTAGAACATCCAGGCCACGTCGTCCAGAGCGAGATCGTCCCGGGCGGGCACGGACGGCTCGCTGTCGGCGAGTTCGTCGTACGCGTGGACTCCCGCCCCTTCGAGGAGACCTTCCGGAACCTCGCCCGTCACGAGGAGCACGGTCCCGGGCGCCTCCCCGGGCGCGCCCCTGAAGCGCTGAGCCCGAGCGGCGTCGGTGATCACCAGCGCGGCGCCGCTGTCGGCGAGGAGGTACTCCAGCTCGGCCGGCGCGGAGGCCGGGTTGAGCGGCACCCCGATGCCCCCGGCGCGCACGATCGCCAGGTAACTCTCCACGGTGGACACCGTGTTGCCCAGGCAGATGGCCACCCGGTCGCCGCGCTCGACGCCGAGGTGCGCCAGGTGCCCGGCCAGTCGGCGCGTCCGTGCCTCGAGGTCTCCGTAGGTGACCGCTCGCCGGTCGTCCGCGAATGCCACCTTGTCGGGGAAACGGGTCGCGTGCTCCCGGAGTACGACGGGCAGGGGCTTGATGAGGTCGGTGCGCACGGTGCCGCAGATCCTTTCGGAGAAAAGGCAGTTCACCAGGAGACGGGCAGGCTCTTCACCGCGAAGACGGATCCTTTGAGCCGGAGCGGCACCTCGTCGAAACCAACGGCAAGGCCGAGGTCGGGAAATGCGCGCAGGAGAGCGGAGAAGCCGGCGCGCAGTTCGACGCGTGCCAGGTTCTGGCCCAGGCACTGGTGGATTCCGAAGCCGAACGCCATGTGACCGGAGGTCTCGCGGTCGATGTTCAGCTCGGCGGGGCACTCGAATTTCGCCGGGTCACGGTTGGCCGCGGGCAGGGAAACCGTGACGCTGTCGCCCTTCTTGACCGTCTCACCGCCCAGCTCGATGTCTTCGAGGGCGGTGCGGTACGTGTCGTACTGGTTGACGGTGAGGTAGCGGAGGAGTTCCTCGATGGCGGCGTCGAGTTTCGACGGGTCCGCGCGGAGCGCCGCCAGTTGGTCGGCGTGGTGCAGGAGCGCGAACACGCCGACGGCGAGGGCGCTCTCGGTGGTCTCGTAGCCCGCGAAGAGGAGCAGCGTGACGATGTTGCACAGCTCTTCGGTGGTCAGCTGCCCGTCGGCGATGAGGCGGCTGATGAGGTCGTCCTCGGGCTCCTTGCGCCTGCGCTCGATGACCTCGCCGAAGAAGGCGACGGCCTGCCCCATGGCGGCCGCGGCCTCCTGCGGGTCCGCGTCCGAGTCGTGCAGGAGCGTCGGTGCGTGGCCGTAGCGGTCGGCTTCGCTGTAGGGCAGGCCGACGAGTTCGGACAGGACCCGCAGGGACAGGGGCTTGGCGAAGTTCGCCACCAGGTCCGCGGGCGAGCCGTGTTCCCGCATGACGGCGATCTGCTCGGCGGCCACGGCCTCGGCCCGCGCCGTGAGCCGGTGCGCCCGGCGGGCGGTGAACTCGCCGGTGAGCAGCCGCCGGTAGCGGGTGTGGTCGGGCGGGTCCATGTGAATGAACATCCCGGGAATCTTGGGATGGTTGGGCATCACCTGTCCGCGGTGCGTCACCGGGAAGTGACCGATCTCCGTGCTGTGGCTGAACCCCGGGTCGCTGAGGACTTTGCGCGCCAGTTCGTAGCTGGAGGCGATCCAGCCGACGTGTCCGTCGGGATACACCATTTTCGCGAGCGGACGTTCTTTCCGCAGCGCGTCGAATATCGCAGGAGGGTCGAACTGATGGGTGCGCGCCCACGGTTCCTCGAAGGATATTGCGTCGCTCATGGAGTCCTCCCCCGATTTGTCATGCCCGTCATTCCGGCATCTCCGCAGCCAGATTAGGCGCGCGGCCACGGGCGGTCACCCCTCGATCTGGTAGGGGGTACGGATCTCGAGCGGACCTGAAACGCACTTCGAGTGCGAGCGGTGTCCTTGAATTCGGATCCAATTCGGATCCATATCCGCTTGGGGATCACTCCGGTTCCCCCGCCCAGTCCGAGGGCGGCGGACCGGGCCCTACCAGGTTGAGGGATGTTGTGCCGCCAATGGCTCGCCTAGTCTGGCCGTAGGGATCAAGGCCATGCCGTCGCGACGAATTGAAAACCGTCGCGGGTCGATCACACGCACATTTCGCGACCGTTAAGGGGATGTCCGCATGTCGCACCTTCTGCATGTCGATTCGAGTCTCGGTACTGAATCCGTATCGAGGCGACTGTCGGCCTATTTCGCTGAAGAGTGGCGCAACAAACACCCGGACAGTGGGTACGTCTACCGCGATGTCGCGGCTCAGCCGATCCCGCACATCACCGAGCCCGTGCACCAGTCGCTCATCTACCCGGACACCGACCACGGCCAGAGTGCGCAGGAGCGCGAGCTCACCGCGGCGATCACCCGGGAAGTGCTCGACGCGTCCGTGATCGTACTCGGCGTCCCCATGCACAACTTCACGGTCCCGTCGGCGCTCAAGGCGTGGCTGGACCGCATCGTCCATCCCGCCCACATGGCGGTTCCCAGCCCGCTCAGCGGAAAGAAGGTCGTCGCCGTGCTGTCGCGGGGCGGCTCCTACGCCCCCGGCACGCCGCGCGAGGCCTTCGACTACCAGCAGACGTACCTGAAGGCGATCCTCGAGGCGATCGGCCTCGGCGACGACCTGACGTTCGTGACCGCCGAGCTCACGATGGCCAACGCTGCACCGCAGATGGCGCAGTTCAAGCCGCAGGCCGAAGCCTCCATGGCGAACGCGTACGAAACCCTCGAGAAACTGGCCCAGTAGCCCCGGCCGGCCCCTGTCCCGATGGAGAAGGACTCCATGGGTGACGCAATTTCCTTCGAGGAGCCGTGGGCGCGGACCCATCATTTTGACCCGCCTGCCATAGCCGATTCCCTGCGCAAAGGACGCCCCCTTGCGCGCATGGTCTACCCCGACGGGCACATCGGCTGGATCGCCACCGGTCACGAGCTGGTGCGCAAGGCCCTCAGCGACCCGAAGTCCAGCCACGGCCAGGGTTCCGTCGTTCTCGCGGCCAACCCGAAGTCGCCGGTATGGGCCGGACATCCCAAGTCAGCGGTGGTGGGCGGTTCGTGGCGGGCGGCGGGTGCGCCGGCAGGCACGGCTTCCCGGTGATCATGGAGTGTCGAATTCGCTGATCACCACAGCGGAAGACCGTGCCTGCTGCGCCGTCATCACCCCTCCCCGCGGGATCGGGCCAACTCGCGGGATGGAATCCGGCCCTGCCCCGAGGA
Source organism: Streptomyces cellostaticus (assembly GCF_001513965.1). Classification (GTDB taxonomy): domain Bacteria; phylum Actinomycetota; class Actinomycetes; order Streptomycetales; family Streptomycetaceae; genus Streptomyces; species Streptomyces cellostaticus. The sequence goes on from NZ_KQ948065.1 coordinate 26,985, forward strand.
ACTGCCCGGCCTGCCGGCCCACCTCCCCGACCGGCCCACCTGCCCGACCCGCGCCGCCGCCACCCGCTGCCGTACGTCCCGGCCGTGGCCGCCTGCGCGGTCCTGGCCGGGGCGAAGTCCCCCACCGCGATCGCCGAGTGGGCCGCTGATACCTCTGAACGGCTGCTGTCGGGCTGCGGGGCCGCTCTGTGCGACAGCGGTTGCGGTGGACGGCAAGTCCCTGCGCGGCGCGATCCGCGCCGGCGGCCGCTGCGTCCACCCCGTCTCCGCCCTGCGTAGTGACGGCATCGTGCAGGCCCCGCGCGAACGAGGGCCTGCGTCATCACGGACGGGACATGACCCGGCCGCCCGCCGCCCTCGGACTCACGTGATCGTTCCGCGCCGATCGCGAGAACGACGGAGCCCTGCGTGTCCGCGCTGTCTAAAATGCCGAATTCCGCCGCGCTGGAGAATTGGCAGAATAGCATTTCGACATTTGGGGCATATCAAAGGATCCGCAAAAGCCTATCAGGTTGAGGGATGCCGATTCAGCCATTCCGTTCCTAACCTGCCGAAGAGCCGGGTCGGTTGTGGTGAGCGGCGCACTGGGAAATACGGGTACGCCGTTTTCATTCGGTCCGCTTTTTCTTCGACGCAGAAGGGGAACATCCATGACCACCACCATCGGGAACCCGGCCGAGGCGGTCGAGCTGCTCTCGCCGGAGCTGACGGCCGATCCGTTCGGCGAGTACGCCAGGTTGCGCGAGCAGGCGCCGATCCTGACCGGCACGTTGATGGGCGGGCCGCCGATGTGGCTGGTCAGCCGCTACGCCGACGTGCGCCGGCTCGTGACCGATCCCCGGTTCGTCAACAACCCGGCATCGGTGCCGGGGGCCGCGCCGCGCGACCGGTTCACGATCATGAAGAAGCTCAACATCCCGACCGATCTGGTCGACTACCTCGCCGACAAGATCTTCGAGATCGACGGCGCCGACCACCGCCGCCTGCGCAAGCTGGCCTCCCGCGCCTTCACCGCGCGCCGTGTGGCCCGGCTGCGCCCCCGGATCGAGGAGATCACCAACGCCCTGCTCGACCGGATGGCGGAGGCCGGAAGCGACGGTGCCCCGGTCGACCTCATGGAGGCGTTCTCCTACCCGCTGCCGATCACCGTCATCTGCGAGCTGATCGGCATCGACGAGGACGACCGCCCGCAGTGGCACGACTGGGGCAGCGTCCTGTCCACCCCCATGGCGCACGTCGAACGGCTCCCCACCGTCTTCCGCGACAGCATCGGCCAGCTGCTCGACATCATCGCGCGCCGCCGCGCCGAACCCCGTGACGACCTGATCAGTGCGTTCATCCAGGCCCAGGAGGACGACGGCGACCGCCTCTCCGACCGGGAGATGGTCTCCCTCGTCTTCACCATGGTGATCGCCGGGCACGAGACCACGACGTACCTGCTGGGCAACTCCGTGCTCGCCCTGCTGGAGAACCAGGACCAGCTCGCGCTGCTGCGCGAGGACCCGTCCCGCTGGCCGCAGGCGGTCAACGAGCTCATGCGCCTGGGCCCCGCCCAGTTCGGGCAGCCCCGCTATCCGGTCGAGGACGTCGAGCTGGGCGGCGTGACCATCCCGAAGGGGGATCCGATCATTCCGCTGCTCCTGTCCGCGAACACCGACCCGCGCAAGTACGAGGACCCCCGGCGCCTGGACGTCGGCCGCGACACCGGCCACGCCCACCTCGGGTTCGGACAGGGGGCGCACTACTGCCTCGGCGCCCCGCTGGCCCTCCTGGAGGCGGAGGTGGCGCTGAACGCGCTGTTCACCCGGTTCCCGGACTTGTCCCTCGCTGTGGCCCGCGACCAGATCCCGTGGACGCTGCGCCCCGGCTTCACCCGGGCCGAGCAGATCCCGCTGAAGCTCGGCTGAGCACCGTCGAGGCGCGAATCGGCCTGTCAGACCGAGGACGCCCGGCCGACAAAGCCCGTCCTTCGACGCTCAACACATCATTCGCTGGAGACTCACGTGACCGAACAGAAGTACACGCTGCGCACCGTCACCCTGGAGAACCTGAACCTCGAAGCCGTCTACGAGGGCTACCGCGAGGACACCCCTGACGCCCTGCCCACCCCGTGGGACATCGGCCGGGCCCAGTCGGCCCTGGTGGCGCTGGAGGACGCCGGCCAGATCGAGGGCGAGGTCATCGACGTCGGCTGCGGGCTCGGCGACAACGCCATCTTCCTCGCCTCGCGCGGCTACCGGACCACCGGCGTCGACGGCTCGGCCAACGCCATCGACGAGTGCCGCAAGCGCGCCCGCGCCCAGGGCCTCGACGTCGAGTTCGCCGTCGCCAACGCGGCCACCCTGGACGGCTTCGAGGACCGTTTCGACACCGTCGTCGACAGCGCGCTCTACCACTGCCTGAACGAGGAGAACCAGCGCAGCTACGTCGCCGCGCTGCACCGTGCGACCAAGCCCGGCGCGCGGCTGCACCTCTTCTGCTTCGCCAAGGAAATGCGCCCGGCCTTCCCCGTCCTGCAGCGGATCAGCGAGCAGAACCTCCGCGAGACCGTCGGCAAGCTGTGGAACATCACCTCGCTCAAGCCGGCCCTGTACGACACCAACCTCACCCCCGAGATCCTCGGCCAGCTGACCGGCAAGGCTCCGCGCACCGACCTGGAACTCGACGAGCAGGGCCGGATTCTGTCGCAGGTCTGGCAGCTCACCGCCGAACGCATCGACTAGCCGACGCGCCAACCCCGAGACCCGAGAAAGGACTTCGTCGATGACCGAAACCCACGCCTGGAAGGCGGAGGATTTCGCACAGGTGAACGCCCCGCACGTCAAGACGGCACTGACCGCGCTCCAGCTCACGGGCGACGCCCTGGAGCAGGGCGGCGCGTTCGCCGAGATCGGCTGCGGCACCGGGGAGGTCGCGCGGTTCGTCGCGGAGCGGGGGTTCGAGGTCTGGGCCAGTGACGCGTCGCAGTCCATGGTGGAGGCCACCGGGAAGCTCTGTGACGGGCTCCCCGTGACCGCCGAGGTCTGCCCGGCCGAGCAGCTGGAGTTCCCAGAGGGCCGGTTCGGCGTCATCCACTCTTCCTGGGTGCTGCACTGGGTGACCGAGATCGACGAGCCGCTGCGCCGGATGGCCCGCGGGCTCCGCCCGGGCGGGTACATCGTCCTGCAGTGGACCGGTGCCCACCCACGCAGCGAAGGCCCCGGCATGTTCGGGATCCTGCGGGACATCGCGGGCAGCCCGAAGTGGAAGGACCTGCTCGCCGAGGCCCAGCCGGGGTCGTACGAGTACCCGGCCGAGGAAGTGGCCAAGGTGCTCGAGGAGGCCGGTCTGGAGCTCGTCCACTACGAGCCGGATCTCCCCCACCCGTTCAGCGCGAAGAAGACCATGGCGGACCTGCCCGAGATGCGCGAGCGGTACAAGCTTGCCGGATTCGCCACCCAGGCCGCCGCGCTGGGCGACCGCGGCGACGAGTTCGTGGATGAGGTGCTGACCGCCATGATCCGGGCGGGCAAGACCGACCCCCACCACGCCAGGATCGTCGCCCGGCGACCGGCCGCCTGACCCAAGGGGGGCGGCGGGCGCGCAGGCGTCACAGGATGCGGGCCCGTCGCCGGTACGGCGACGGGCCCGCTCTGTTCATTCCACCAGATGATGCCGATGGCGGTTGTACGTCTCCCGAGTGCGAAGCAGGTCATGGGCAAGGTCAACAGGGTGCCTGAGTGGGCCGGTGACGGGTTCCGGCTAA
>NZ_KQ948066.1 GCF_001513965.1 Streptomyces cellostaticus
AATGAGGCGAAGGCACTCGTCCCAGGCCGCTAGGAAACCTTCGTACGCCTGAAGTTGCTGCTGCCGAAGCCAATGGGCTTGATCGACTGTGGCTTGATCGCGAACTTGTTGCAAGGTGGCTTGCGCACTGAGCACAGCGCCCTTCTTCGTGGCCCGCGCCGACAGGACTGCACCGACGACAGTGCCGGCCAGTCCGAACACCGCGGCCACTAAGGCGACAACAAGTTCCATCATGACGAGACATCATCGCGGCGATGACCGTCAGGCGGAATGGAACGTCCGTGGACCTGGTTGTGCAACCCCATGCCTCGCTCCAAACGCCCCAGATCACCGCTGACCCCGCCACGGGGAAAAGTGCTGTTCACCGGCCTGTCGTGCGTGAGCGATGCGTGAGCGATGCGTGAGCGGACGGGATGGCACGAGCCGACACGGGATAGACCGCCGATCATTCCGCATGTGCCCTGACCAGGTGTTTCCGGACACGGAAGCAGCGCCCGGAACCACCCGGCAAGCTTTGGCCAGGACTTTTAATCCATTGGTTGTGGGTTCGAGTCCCACAGGGCCTACGGATGGCGGGCGGGGTATATGGCCTCTGACCTGCTGTGCAGCGCTCGGGCTGGCTTCGGCCGGCTCGGGCGCTGTTTCGTTTTCCGGCTCATGCGGGTGCGCGGCGCGACCGGCGACTGCGGCGCACTGGTGTTCTCGGTAGCGAGTCAGGCCACACCCAGCGAGCTGCGACGACGCCGACACCGCAGCTCTCCATGTCGGCGTAGCCTGACCGGTGAGTCCGTGACCTGGGTGACTGTCAGGTCGCCGCGTACGCCCGCAGGAACGCCGCCACGCCGCCCGTGATCAGGCGGTCCGTTTCCTGCTGTGGCAGGGGCAGGACGCCGTAGTGGGTCAACTGGACGATGGTGTGCGAGGTCAGGGCCATGAAATGGCCCGCGGTCAGGGCCGGGTCGCCGTGGACGTCGAGCAGCCCGGCCTCGGCGAGATGCGCCATCGCCTCCGTGACCGCGCGGCCGACCGGCTCCGGACCCGCCGCGTGCCAGGCCTTCAGGACCTCCGGCGGTACGTGATCGGCCTCGGCGTGGATGTGGCGGACCAGGGCGAAGTGGTTCGGGTAGTCGTTCATGAGGCCGACGAACGCGCGGGCGAGGGCGACGAGGTCGCGTTCCAGGGCGTCGGGGTGCGGGGGACGGCCGGGATCCAATACGGAGCGCAGGATCGCCAGTTGGGCGTCCCGTACCTCGCTCGACGTCCAGGTCACGACGGTCTGGAAGAGCTGTGCCTTGCCGCCGGGGAAGTGGTTGTACAGCGTGCGCGTGGACACGCCGGCCTCGGCGGCGAGCGCGTCGACCGAGGCGCGCGTGTAGCCCTCGCGGCCGAAGAGCGTGCAGGACGCACTCGCGATGGCCATCTGCTTCGCCAGCTTGCGCGGTGAGACCTCGCGCTGCGCCTGTGCCGGCCGGTCCTCGTTGGTTTCGCCCACTCTCGCCTCTCCTCCTGGCCTGCACTCTACCCGAAGTGCAACGTGCGTTGTAATTCTTACAACGAGCGTTGTACTTTATGGGGGAGGGCGACGGCCGCACCGGGCGGCCGGTCCGTCCTGAGCCTGAAATGGGGGATCCCTGTGTCCGCATCCGTGACCGCATCCGTGACCAACGAAGTCCCGCTCCGCGTCGCCGTCATCGTCGGCAGCGTCCGTGAGGGCCGGCAGGGCCGGGCCGTCGCCGACTGGTTCCTGCGCACCGCCGCCGGTGACGACGGCCTGGACCTCGACGTCATCGACCTCGCGGAGGTCGAGCTGCCGCTGGTGCTGCCCGGCTGGGGCGGCACACCGAGCCCCGAGGCGGCCGCCGCGCTGAAGGACGTATCGCCGCGGCTCGCCGCCGCCGACGCGTTCGTCGTCGTCACCCCGGAGTACAACCACAGCTTCCCGGCGTCCCTGAAGAACTTCATCGACTGGCACCACGCCCAGTGGCAGGCCAAGCCGGTCGGTTTCGTGTCGTACGGCGGTCTCGGCGGCGGTCTGCGCGCGGTCGAGCAGCTCCGGCTGGTCTTCGCCGAGCTGCACGCGATGACCGTGCGGGACTCGGTCAGCCTGCACGGTCCGTGGTCGGGCCTCGGGGAGGACGGGACACCACGCGACGCGGCCGTGACCGAGGGCGCCGGCAAGGGCATGCTCGGCCAACTCGCCTGGTGGGGCCGGGCCTTGCGGGCCGCCCGCACCGAGCGGCCGTACGCGGGCTGAGGGCGGGGCGGAGCGGGAAGATGAGCACCACCGAGTCCACCGAGTCCGAGTCCACCGGGTCCGTCGACGCATCGGCCACCGGCCCTGCCCGGCCGGTACCGGGCGCGTCCTCCGCGCTCTACCGCGTCATCACCGTCGTCGTCATCGGCTCCGTGATGTCCGTGCTCGACATGACGATCGTCAACGTCGCGCTGCGTCGCCTCTCGGAGTCCTTCTCGGCCCCGCTGGAGACGATCCAGTGGACCGCCACCGCGTACACGCTCGCGCTCGCCGCGATCATTCCGACCGCCGCCTGGGCGATGGCCCGGATCGGCGCCAAACGCGTCTACCTGACCGCGCTCACCCTGTTCACGCTGGGTTCACTGCTGGCCGCGTGCGCCTGGGACGCGGGCAGCCTCATCGCCTTCCGCGCGGTCCAGGGGCTGGGCGGTGGGCTGCTCATGCCGGTCGGCATGACGATGGTGATGCGGATCGCCGACCGGGAGCGGCTCGGCCGTGCGATGGCCCTGCTGGGGCTCCCCATCCTGGTCGGGCCCGTGGCCGGGCCGGTGCTCGGCGGATGGCTGATCGACTCCGTGTCCTGGCACTGGATCTTCCTGGTCAACCTGCCCGTGGGCGCACTGGCGCTGATCCTCGCGGCCCGGCTGCTGCCCAGGGACACGCCCGGCAGCCGCACCGCCGCCACCCCGCCCCGCCTCGACCTCCCCGGCCTGCTGACCCTCTCGCCCGGCCTTGCCCTGCTCCTCTACGGCCTGGCCCGCGGCGGCGAGCGCGGTGACTTCGGCGCACCGGGCGCCCTTCTGCCCACGCTCGCCGGTGCCGTCCTCGCGGCCGCCTTCGTACGCCGGGCGCTCACCGTGCGCGAGCCGCTGCTGGACCTGCGGCTGCTGCGGGACCGCACGTTCGCCGCGGGCATCGCCACGCTCGCCCTGTTCACCTGCGGCTACTTCGGATCGATGCTGCTCGGTCCGCTGTACTGGCAGCAGGAGCGGGGCGTGAGCGCGACCGCCGCCGGGCTGCTCGGCGCGCCGGTCGGGCTCGCGGTCGGTACGACCATGCAGATCGCGGCGCGGCGGATCGACAAGGTGTCGCCGCGCCGTCTGATCCCGGTCGGCATAGCGGTGGGCGCCCTGGGGATGGCGCTGGTGGGGTTGCAGGTCGGCGAGGCCGGGGTGCCCGGGTGGCGGGTCGTCGCCGCGGCCACGGTCATGGGCGTAGGCGTCGGCATGGTGCTGATGCCGACGATGACGACCGCGACCCGCGACCTGCCCGCCGACCGGCTGGCCGCGGCGAGTACCGCGCTGAGCATCAACTCCCAGCTGGCTGCGTCGGTCGGGACGGCGGTCCTGTCGGTGGTGCTGGGATCGGCGGGCACGGATCCGTCGGGGTTCCGCCTCACCTACGCGATAGCCGCGTCCCTGCTGTCCCTGGCAATCCTGCCGGCACTACGCCTGCCCGCCCGACGTCGGAGTTGAGCCGGTGGGCTTGCTCGGCCTTTGGCGGTCGTGCCGGGTCTGCGGCTGCCGACTCACGACCGAAGCTGAGCCGGTCACCTCGCTCAGCCTTTGGCGATCCTGCCGGCCCGGCGGCTGCCGACTCGCGACCGGAGTTGAGCCGCCGGGCTCGCTCAGCCTTTGGCGGTCGTGCCGGGTCTGCGGCTGCCGACTCGCGGCCGAAGCTGAGCCGGTCACCTCGCTCAGCCCTTGGCGATCCTGCCGGCCCGGCGGCTGCCGACTCGCGACCGGAGTTGAGCCGCCGGGCTCGCTCAGCCCTTGGCGGTTCTGTCGGCCCGGCGGCTGCCGATTCGCGACCGGAGTTGAGCCGCCGGGCTCCCCCTGCCGGGGCCGCGGCCACCCGCCCGCACCGGAGCTGAGCCGCCCAGCTCGCTCACCCCCTGTCAGCTGGCCGGGCCTGCACCGACCCGCCTCAGCCCGCGCTCAGCTCGCTCAACTCCGCCAGCGGCAGCGTGTGCTGGGTCTGCAGGACCTTTGCGCGGAGGTAACGCACGTTGTGTGCCGTGGTGAAGACGCCGGTCGGTACCCGGTCGCGGACGACGGTCCCCAGGGAGCGCAACTGCTCCGCCTTGTCGGGGTTGTTGGAGAGCAGGTCCAGCTCCTCGATGCCGAGGGCCCGCAGCATCTGTGCGGCGGCCGTGTAGTCGCGGGCGTCCTCCGGGAGGCCGAGCGCGGCGTTCGCCTCGTAGGTGTCGAGGCCCTGGTCCTGGAGGGCGTAGGCGTCGAGCTTGTTGTACAGGCCGATGCCGCGCCCCTCCTGGCGGAGGTAGAGCAGGACGCCCCCGCGGTCGGCGATGCGCTCGACCGCCTCGCGCAGCTGGGGCCCGCAGTCGCAGCGGGCCGAGCCGAACACGTCCCCGGTCAGGCACTCGGAGTGCAGGCGGACCAGGGGAACGGGGCCGGGCTCGCCGAGGACGACGGCGACGTGCTCCTGGCCGTCGGTGAGGCCGTGGAAGGTGACGAGTTCGGCGTCGACGCGGTAACCGTCGTGGAAGCGCAGCGGTACCCGGACGCGGGCGCGCTGTGTGGCGGCGGGGGTGTCGGGCATGCGGGTCCCTCCGAGGGCGGTTGCTTCAGTTTTGAAGCAGTGGGTCGTAGAGACCCTACCCCATGCTTAAAAGTTAAAGCAATTGGATTTGAGCGGGCGTGAGTCAGGAATCCGTCGGCCGGGACGAAGAACAGGACGAACGGCGCCGCCACGGGACGTCGCCCACCCCGGCCTCGGCGTCGTCGCCCTGGAGCCCGCGCGTGATCCCCGTGCAGATCTCCTCCAACTGCCGCACCTGCTCCGGCGTGAGCCGGTCGAAGAGGTTCGCGCGGACCGTCTCGACGTGCCCGGGGGCCGTACGCTCCAGTACGGCCGTCCCGGCGTCGGTCAGCACCGCGAGACTGCTCCGCTTGTCCCAGCGGCAGTTCTCGCGCCGCACCAGCCCGTCTCGCTCCAGCCTGGTCACCGCGTAGGTCAGCCGACTGCGGGTGATCTTCAGGCTCTCCGCGAGGTCGGTCATGCGCAGCCGCCGGTCGGGCGCCTCGGAGAGGTTGGCCAGCACGGAGTAGAACAGGTGGGGCATGCCGGCCTCCTGCTGGAGCTGCCGGTCGATCGCGTCCTCCAGCAATTGGGAGGCGGCGATGTAGGCGCGCCAGGCGCGCTGCTCCTCGGGGGTGAGCCAGCGGGTCGTCATGCTGCCAGTGTAGGTTTGTTTCAAACTTGAACCAAGACGACCGACAACCAAGACAGCCTTCCACAGGGAGACCGCGCCGATGCCGTACCCGTACGTCCTGCTGTCCGCCGCCGTCTCCCTCGACGGCTACCTGGACGACACCGGTCCCGAACGGCTCCTGCTGTCCAGCCCGGCCGACTTCGACCGGGTCGACGAGGTACGGGCCTCGGTCGACGCCATCCTGATCGGCGCCGGCACCATCCGCGCCGACAATCCGCGCCTGCTGGTGAACTCCCCCGAGCGCCGCGCGGCCCGCGTGGCCGACGGCAGGGCCGCATACCCGCTGAAGGTCACCGTCACCGCCACCGGCGACCTCGACCCGGCCGCGAACTTCTGGCACACGGGCGGCGAGAAGCTCGTGTACACGACGGACAAGGGCGCCGAGCAGGCCTCCCGGGCCCTCGGCCGGACCGCCGACGTGGTCTCCCTCGGTCCCGCCCTCGACTGGCGCGCCCTGCTGGAACACCTGCACGACGTGCGCGGCGTACGGCGCCTGATGGTCGAGGGCGGCGGAACCGTCCACACCCAGCTCCTCCAGCAGGGCCTCGCCGACGAGCTCCAGCTGGTCCTCGCCCCGCTGTTCGTCGGCGACCCGGCGGCACCGCGCCTGTTCGGCCCGGGGTCGTACCAGGGCGGTCGGCTCCGGCTCACCGAAACCCGCTGGATCGAGGACGTCGTGCTGATGCGCTACGAGCCCACCGCACCCGGCACCGGCCCCGTACCCACGGCCGCCGACCGGCACTGGCTGCGCACCGCCTGTGAGCTGGCCGCCCTGTGCCCGCCCTCGGAGACGGCCTTCAGCGTCGGCGCGGTGGTGGTCGCCGCCGACGGCACGGAGCTGGCGCGCGGCCACTCGCGCGAGGGCGGCGATCCGGTGGTCCACGCCGAGGAGGCGGCCCTCGCCAAGCTCGACCCGGCGGACCCGCGCCTGCCCGGCGCCACGGTCTACAGCAGCCTCGAACCCTGCTCCCGCCGCGCCTCCCGCCCCGCACCGTGCGCCGAGCTGATCCTGCGGGCGGGGGTGCGCCGGGTGGTCACGGCCTGGCGGGAGCCGGACACGTTCGTGACGGCGGCCGACGGCACCGGGGTACTGCTGAGCGCGGGCGTGGACGTCGTACTGCTGCCGGAACACGAGGGACGGGCGAAGGCGCCGAACGCGCATCTGCTGCCCTGAACAGGGCCTCACCGGAAACCCGTGTGCTTGGTGTCCTGCGAATGAGGTACAGTAGAGACACAACGACGCGGGGTGGAGCAGCTCGGTAGCTCGCTGGGCTCATAACCCAGAGGTCGCAGGTTCAAATCCTGTCCCCGCTACTGAAGGCTCAGGGCCGGAATCCAGCAATGGGTTCCGGCCCTGAGTGTTTTCTCGTGCACACGCTGACCGTCATCACCCAAGGTGACCGGACGGCAGCCCTCCGCATCACATCTGAGTCACCATCAAAACGTCTGTGACTCCTGAACGCCGGTCAACTCGCCCGTTTTCCACCGGTCGTGACGCGTACGTCCACCCCGAAGAACGTTAATGATCAAGCCGAACAGCTTGGAATCTGACGGGTGGGTCTATTAACGTTCGATAACGCAGCGCGGTCGTCCCAGCCGTCACCCGCGACGGCTCCGTGCGCACGCGCCGAATCCCGCAAGGGAACCGGGGAACCACCACCTTGGGGTGAATCACGCGGATGCCGTCGTGAACTGCTTGAGTCCACGACCGGTATACGCGCGTAGGAGACCTTCCTGCTCCGAACCCGTCAGCTAACCCGGTAGGCGGAGGAAGGAAAGGAGTACGCCCGCGTGGCGTCCAACCGGCCTGCCCCAGAAGCCCCGTTCATACCGGCTCAGCCCGAGACCGAGACCTTCGGCTACGGCGACTACCGCACCGAAGAGGGCCCCTGGGAGGAGTGGAACCCCACCGAGGACTCCATCCGCCCGGTACGCGGCCGGCACCGCGTTGCCAAGCAGCGCGGCGGCGGACTCGCCCGCAGCTCCACCGTCCTCGGCGTCGGTGTCATAGCCGCCGTCGGCGCGGGCGGCATGGCCAGTGCCCACACCGGCAAGCCGCCGGTGTCCCTCTCCATGCCCGACCTGCCCTCCGTCGGCTCCCTGTTCGACGACGGCTCCTCCGCCTCCGATGCGCCCAAGGCCACCACGGCCTCGCTCAGCAACGTCGGCGTGACCTCCGCCGACAGCGACCAGGGCGGCAACGCCGGCGAGGCCCTGCGCAACCGGATCATGGCCCAGGCCGAGCAGCAGAAGAGCAGGGCCGACGGCAGGGCCACCGCGGCCGCCGTCGCCGCCGCCGAGAAGCAGACCGCCGACGCGGCCGCCAAGGCGGAGAAGGAAGCCGCCGCCAAGGCCGCCGACGCCAAGGAGAGTGCGGAGGCCGCGGCGAAGAAGAAGGCCGAGGCGGAGCGCCTTGCCGAGCTGGCCAAGCAGTACACGCTGCCGACGTCGTCGTACACGATCACCTCGACCTTCGGCCAGGCCGGCTCGATGTGGTCCTCCGGCTACCACACCGGCCTCGACTTCGCCGCGCCCACCGGCACGCTCATCAAGGCCATCCACAGCGGCACGATCACCGAGGCCGGCTGGGCCGGTGCCTACGGCTACCGGACGATCCTGACCCTGGACGACGGCACCGAGCTGTGGTTCTGCCACCAGTCCTCGATCAACGTCAAGGTCGGCCAGAAGGTCAGCACCGGCGACGTCATCGGCCGCGTCGGCGCCACCGGCAACGTCACGGGCCCGCACGTCCACCTGGAGGTCCACCCGAACGGCCAGTCCACCGGCATCGACCCGATGGCGTGGCTGCGCGACAAGGGCCTCAACCCCTGACGAGTCCTTCTTTGCGAGACCATGGCACCGGCGGCGGAATGCGATCATCCACCGCCGGTGTTGACGTAGAGCATGACTTCTCTGCGCAAACTCGGCTCCTCCGGCCTCGAGGTCTTCCCGCTCTCCCTCGGCGGTAACGTGTTCGGCTGGACCGCGGACGAGGAGACCTCCTTCGCCGTCCTTAACGCCTACACGGCCGCCGGCGGCAACTTCGTCGACACCGCCGATGCCTACTCGGCGTGGATCGAGGGCAACAAGGGCGGCGAGTCCGAGACGATCATCGGCAAGTGGCTCAAGGCCCGCGGCAACCGCTCCGACGTCGTCATCGCGACCAAGGTCAGTCAGCACCCGCAGTACCAGGGCCTGTCCGCGGCCAACATCAAGGCGGCCGCCGACGCCTCCCTGCGCCGTCTGGACACCGACTACATCGACCTCTACTACACCCACTACGACAAGCCCGAAGTGCCGGTCGAGGAGATCATCGGCGCCCTCGACGAACTGGTGAAGGCGGGCAAGGTGCGGCACATCGCCGCCTCCAACATCAGCGCCGAGCGGCTCCAGGCCTCCCTCGACTTCTCCGAGCGCGAGGGCCTGGCCCGCTACGTGGCCCTCCAGCCCCACTACAACCTCGTCTCCCGTGACACCTACGAGGGCCCGCTGCAGGACCTCGCCGCCGGTGCGGGTCTCGCGGCGGTCCCGTACTTCGCCCTCGCCTCCGGCTTCCTCACCGGCAAGTACCGCCCCGGTGCGACGGTCGACAGCGCCCGCGCCGGCGCGGCCGCGGGGCACCTCGAATCGGAGCGCGGCCAGAAGGTCCTGACGGCCCTGGACGAGATCGCCACCGCCCACGAGGCCCCCGTGGCCACGGTCGCCCTCGCCTGGCTGGCCGCCCAGCCGACGGTGACGGCCCCGATCGCCTCGGCACGGACGGTGGAACAGCTCCCGGCACTGCTGGGGGTGGCACAGCTGCGGCTGACGGACGAGGACCTGAAGAAGCTGACGGAGGCCTCGGCCTAGCCACGCTTCCGCCCGCCGAGCCGGTCGCGTTCCGGCGGCGCCGGACCCGCTGCAACCCGGACGGGCCTTAGGGCTGCCTTAGGGCCTGTCCGGTGGATCCTGCCGGAATCGCGCTGATGAGGCACCGTCGGCCGGACAGGCCCTAGGACCGATACGGGTTGTACGCGGGATGGGGCGCCGCCGGATAGCCGTACCAGTAGGGCACCGGCGCCCCGTACAACGGCTGGGCCGGCGCAGCCGCCCTCGCCGCATACTCCAACGCCGGGCGGGCCACTTCCCTGCGCAGCCACAGCTCGCCGAGCAGCTCCCGCTCCCGTACGACGAAGTCGGCTCCGGCCCGCCCGCGCCGTCCCCGCTGCCGCAGGAACGCCAGCGAGGTGGCGTACGCCTCGTACTGCGCCACCGCCCGAGCCGCGGGCCGCCCGCCGAAGTGCTGCCGGGCGTGGTCCCGGGCCATCCGCCGCGCCCGCATCGACCCGAGCACGAACGGCTCGGCCGGCCCCAGCCACCCGGCGTACACATACGCCGGCAGTTCCTCCCGCACGATCCGCAGCTCCCGCTGCCGGGTCCAGATCGAGAGCCACGTCAGCAGCGCGAACGCGGGCAGCATGAAGGCGCCGTAGACGGCGAAGAACCCGAACTCGCCGAAGGTCGAGGAACCGTTCCAGAAGGCGTGCATGCTCATCGCGAGCAGCAGCCCGCCGAGCGGGATCAGTACGCGCCGGGCGGGCTGCCGTTCGGTGCCGAGCGCGGCGAGGCCGAAGCCGATGCCGGTGAACACGGTGAACAGGGGGTGCGCGAACGGCGACATCACGATGCGCACGAAGAAGGTGGCGGCGGTGACGGAGGCGATGCCGCGGTCGCCGGTGATCTGGTCGGTCCCGAAGGCCGTGCCCAGGTAGAGGATGTTCTCGGTGAACGCGAACCCGGTGGCGGTGACCCCGGCTATCACGACACCGTCCACGATCCCGGTGAAGTCCCGTCGGCGGAACAGGAACACCAGCAGCACGGACGCGGCCTTGGCGGACTCCTCCACGATGGGCGCTATCACGGTCGCGCCGAGGGTGTTGGCACTGGCGGGATCGGCGGTCGCCGTGGCGATCCACTTCGTCGCGAAACTGTTGGCGACGATGGCGATCAGCGCCGCCGCGCAGGCGCCCCAGGCGAACGCGAAGACCAGATTGCGCCAGGGGCCGGGCTCGACCCGGTCCAGCCACCGGAAGGCGGCTATGAGCCACGGCACGGGCAGCACGGCGAGCCCCAGCCCGACCAGGAACCCCTCCGTGCCGGTCTGCCGCCGCACCAGCGCGAGGATCACGAGCCCGGACAGCGCCAGCAGCGTGATCAGCGCTCCGTAGCGCACCCACCGGCGCTGCCACCAGTGCGGATGCGCTCCGCTTCCGGGGCCGGGGGAGTAGGTCGGGTACGGAGGACTGATGGCCACGGCATCGACCCTAACGGTGACCGGACGCTACTGGTCCTGGTGCGGTACGCGACGGAAGAGCAGATCGTTCACCACATGTCCCTTGTCCAGTCCCTGACCCTCGAAACGGGTCAGCGGCCGGAACTCGGGGCGTGGCGCGAAACCGCCGTCTGCCTGGGTGTTCTCGAAGTCCGGATGCGCGGTGAGCACTTCGAGCATCTGCTCGGCATACGGCTCCCAGTCCGTCGCGCAGTGCACGATCGCCCCCGGCTTCAGCCGGGTCGCGGCCAGCGACAGGAACTCGGGCTGGATCAGCCGCCGCTTGTGGTGCCGCTTCTTGGGCCAGGGGTCCGGGAAGTACACGCGCAGCCCGTCGAGCGAGTCGGGCCGGAGCATCTCCCTGAGCAGGATGATGGCGTCCCCGTTCCCCACGCGGATGTTGGACAGCCCGTTCTGTTCGGCGAGATTGAGCAGATTCCCCTGCCCCGGCGTGTGCACGTCGACGGCGAGGACATTGGCGTCCGGGTGCCCGGCGGCCATCTGCGCGGTGGCCTCGCCCATCCCGAACCCGATCTCGAGCACGACGGGATTGCCGTTCCCGAACATCTCTTCGAGGTCGATGACGTGCTGTCCATCGATGTCCAGCCCCCACTGGGGCCACAGCCGCTGCAGCGCATCGGCCTGCCCGGCTGTCACCCGGCTCCGGCGCGGCTGAAAACTCCGGATCCGCCGTTCGAAGTGCGACCCGGCGGGATCGGCCTTGGGCCCGTCCGGAAACCGCGGCTCCCCTTTGCCCCGGGTGTGCCGAACGGACTCACCGGGGACATGCGAGGACTGCGGCTCGGCGGGGCCGGACCGGGGGGCTTCGGGGATATGCAGCGACTCAGACACAGTGACACCGATTTTACGGCGCCTTCTCGACCTACCGAGTCCTCCGGGACGGTGCCCCCTCAGCCCACCGAGTCCTCCGGGACGGCGCCTTCTCAGCCCACCGAGTCGGGTGGTGGGTGGGCATAGGCCGGGGGTCCAGGGGGCGGAGCCCCCTGGGGCGGCGCCTGCAGCACAGCTCAGCCTCACAGCGCCCCGAGCATCTCCAACGCCCGCCGCCCGACCTCCCGGCCGATCGGCAGCGAAGCGGTAGCAGCAGGAGACGGCGCATTGAGAACATGCACAGCCCGAGCCCCCTCGCGAATCAGGAAATCGTCCACCAGCGTCCCGTCCCGCAACACCGCCTGCGCCCGCACCCCGGCAGGGGCCCGCACCAGATCCCCCTCCTCCACCGCAGGCAACAGCCGCCGCACCGCCTCCAGGAACGCCCCCTTCGACACCGACCGCCGCAGCTCCCCCGCCCCGTACCGCCAGTGCCGCCGGGCGATCACCCACGAACCGGGCCACGCCACCGTCCCGGCCAGCTCCCGGGGCCGTACGATCCCCCACCCGTACCCCTCCCGGGCCAGCGCCGGCACCGCATTGGGCCCGATGTGCACACCCCCGTCGATCCCGCGGGTCAGATGCACCCCGAGGAACGGGAACGCCGGGTCCGGCACCGGATACACCAGCCCCCGCACCAGCTCGGGCCGCGCCAGCTCGTAGTACTCCCCCCGGAACGGCACGATCCGCACTCCGGGCTCGTCCCCGGTGAGCCGCGCCACCTCGTCGCAGTGCAGCCCGGCGCAGTTCACCAGCACCCGCCCGCGTACGACGTCCCCGTCCGCGGTCAGCACGGCCACGCCCCGCTCCGGCCGCCGGTCCACTCGTACGACCCGCGCGCCGTACCGGATCTCCGCCCCCGAGGCCTGCGCAAGCTGCCGGGCGACGCCCACGAAGTCGCACACACCGGTCGTGCCGACGTGTATGGCCGCCAGGCCCCGCACCTCCGGCTCGTACTCGCCGATCTGTGCGGCGCCCAGCTCCCGCACGGGTATCCCGTTCTCCCGCCCCCGCTGGACGAGTGCGTGCAGCCGGGGCAGCTCCTCCCGGTCGGTGGCGACGATCAGCTTCCCGGTGACGGCATGCGCGATGCCGTACTCGGCGCAGAACTTCACCATCTCGGCGGCACCCCGCACCGCGTACCGCGCCTTGAGTGAGTCCGGCCGGTAGTAGATCCCGCTGTGGATGACCCCGCTGTTGCGCCCCGTCTGGTGCCGGGCCGGGCCCGGCTCCTTCTCCAGCACGGTCACCCGTGTACCCGGCGCGCTCCGCGTGATCGCATACGCCGTGGACAGCCCGACGATCCCGCCCCCGACCACGAGCACATCACAGTCGTACGCACCGACCCGCACCTGCACCACCTCCCGCTTTAGATAGTGCACTGCGCCACTGACAGAGCCTTCAAACCAGGGAGGGCACGGCGCCGTGAAGGGGCGCGGGGCCGCACCCGTATGCGGCTTTGCCGCGTGGGCGCGACAAGCCACGGACAACCCGCAGCCCCAAGATCACAGCAACCAGGCAGACGCATCGGAGACCCGCCCACAGCGGAGTGCTTACGCCGGAGCCATCATCAAAAGAGGCCGGGCCCGCTCCCGCAACTCCACCACCCGCGGCTCATCCCCATACGGCTCCAGCCGATGCAGCAGATCCTTCACGTACTCCGTGGTCCGGGCAGAAGAGATCCGCCCAGCCACCTCCACCGCCCGCACCCCCTGCTCACAGGCCGCATCAAGATTGCCCGACTCCAGCTCGGCAACGGCAGAAACCACCAACCGCAGTCCGTGCGACCGCACAAACTCCTCCGTCGGCTGCGACAACGCCTGCTCGGTGAACCGCCGCACCTGCCGCGGCGCCTTCAGATCGCGGTAGCACTCCGCCGCATCGGCGGCAAACCGGTCGTATCCATAAAAACCAAGCCAAGAGGGGTCGTTGTCACCTTCCCTGGACCGCTCAAGCCAGCCCTCGGCCGCCTTCAGTGCCGCGCCGGCGGCCTGCGCGTCCCCCGCGCGCGCGTGCGCCCGCGCCTCGATCAGCCGGTAGAAACTCATGGTGCGCGCGGTCGCCAGTCCCCGGTTGCGCTCCAGCGCGGCCTGCGCGAGATCCACACCCTCGTCGCCGAAGCCCCGGTACGTCGCCTGCAGGGACATGGAGGCCAGCACATACCCCCCGAGAGGGACGTCCGCCGCTGCGCGCGCGAGCCGCAGCGCCTGGATGTAGTACCGCTGCGCGGCCTCCTGCTGGCCGGTGTCGAAGGCCATCCAGCCGGCCAGCCGGGTGAGTTCCGCGGCGGCCCCGAACAGGGCGCGGCCGACCTCGTCGGAGTACGAGCCGAGCAGCAGCGGCGCCGCCTCCACCCGCAAGCACTCCGGCACCATGGACGAACGCCAGTCGCCGCCTCCGTATTTGGAGTCCCAGCGCCTGGCGTCCTCGGCGGCTTCCCGCAGCTTCTGCACATCGCTGTGGCCGACTTTGATCGGTGCGCCGGAGCCCTCGGCAGAGTTCGCCTCCCGCGCGACCGAGCTGTCGGCGGGGGTTATCAGCCATCGTGAGGCGGGCGTTGCGTATGCGCTCACTGCGAACGATCCGGCGAGCGACTGCCAGATGCCGCCGGAGCCCGCCCGGCGCCCGGCGAGGTCGAGCCGGTACAGCTCGGTGGCCGACTTCACCGCCTGTCCTACGTCTCTGGGGAAGGCGAGGCCCACTTCGGGGGCGGGATCCGCGTCCGCCAGGCCGATCTCGTGGAGCGGCACCGGGCGGCCCAGCTTCTGGCCGATGGCGGCCGCGATGAGGTGTGGCGCCGCTCCCTGCGGCACCATCCCCTTCGACACCCAGCGCGCCACCGAGGTCTTGTCGTAGCGAAGAGTCAACCCGCGTTGCGCGCCAAGATCGTTGACGCGTCGCGCGAGTCCTGCGTTGCTGATTCCCGCGAGGGCGAGAACGGTGCCGAGCTTTTCGTTCGGCCCGCGTTGCTCCCTGGACATGCGTCACCCCTCGACACAGACGGCTGCCGCGCTGGCATAACCGTGCGGCATTCGTAAACCCAGCGTAGTTCGCCGCATCCCAAGCGTTAAGGGGCATTGTTCCGGATGGCGGGATTGTGGTCCGTACGGGAGTACGGCCCTGTACGCACCGTGCACACGCTGTCGCGGCGTGCCCCCGGCCGTGTGGCCGTGCGCCCGCCCGTGCGCTCTTCTCCAGCCATCGGGGGAGCGGTTCCATGGCTGATGCGTGGGTCGGCCCGCTGTACTGGATCCAGTGGGCTGGGGGACACCGCCACCTTCATCCCCGCGGGTGGCGGACCGGTCCGGGAGGCGTTGACCGCCTCCCGGACTGTGCGCGTGTCCGCGCCTCCGTGCGTTCCGCAGGCCTGTACGGAGCGTGCTCAATTCTGGGCGGCTGTCTCAGATTTGGCCGAAAATCGACCCCTGCCCTCCGCGGGTGATTTCCGCCCCCACCACGGGACTTGAGGGCGCGAAGGGCGTTTTGGGGGAGCGTATCGGGGGCGCATTCGCGTCGCACCCGTAGCAGGGTCCCGGCACACCCGCCTCGCGCTCGCCCCGCACCCGCCTTGAGCCGTACGGGGGTTGGCCCGGCCTTCCCGCCCCGGCCTCCCGCGCCGTTCCCCCGGCCTTCCCTCGATCGAAGGCCGCGTCACCGGCCCTCCACGGCGCGTTCTTCATGGCAGCATGGGGAACCGGTTCGTACGGTGCACTGGTTGTCCACAGCCTGTGGAGGCGTCGATGCGGTGGTTGGTGGGTTGGAGCAGCACCGCCGCGGGTGCCGCGATCGGCTCCGCGGGCGCCACCGGATTCGACGGTGAGACCCTGCACCCGGTCGGCTCCCAGCTCCTGTGGGGCGATCCCGATCCCCTGTGGGCCGTGGGCGACTGGCGACCGGACGAGGTGCGCGTGGTGAAGGCCGACGCGCAGAACCGGATCGCCGTCCTCGGCATCTGCGGCGCCTCCGACGAGGAGCTGCGGCGCGCCCTGTTCACCGCGCGCGGGGGCGCACTGCGCCATCTGACGACCTGGCCGGGCAGTTACACGGCCGTCGTCCAGGTGGGCCGCCGCGTCACCGTCTGCGGCGATCTCGCGGGCGCCCGCCCCGTGTTCCACACCCCCTGGGCCGGCGGCACTGCCTATGCCACGGCCGCGCTGCCACTCGCCGACCTGGTCGAGGCCAACCTCGACTTCGGCCATCTCGCGGCCCTGCTCGCCGCCCCCGAGGTGCCGGCCGCGCTGCGCGACACCACCCCGTACGACGGCGTGCGGCGCATTCCGCCGGGGCATGCGCTCGTCCTGCGTGCCGGAGCGCGCGAGATCGCCGGGTACGAGCCGGTCGCCTCCCTCGCCGTGGCCGCGCCCCCGGCCGACCCCGACCGTGCGGTGGACGCCGTACGCGACGCGCTCGTCGAGGCGGTGCGCGCGCGCCTGTCGGCGCCCCGGCACGTGCCCGACCTCGACCCCGGGCCGGTGCCCGGCATGGGCCCCGCCGAGCGGCGGGCCGCGCGCGGGATGCCGGTGCCGGGGATCGGCGCCGACCTGTCCGGCGGACCGGCCTCCGGCACGCTCGCGCTGCTGGCCGCCGGGCTGCCCGGCCGGCCGGGCACGCTGCTCGGCCACGGCACCGGCGCCGGGGAGCGGCTGCTCGCCGTCACCTTCAACGACCTGGCCGTCGGCGGCCGCGAGGCCGAAGTGGAGCGGGCCGGAAGCCTCGCGGCCAACCCGCGCCTGCACCACGTGGTGGTGACCGGCGGCGAGGAGACCCTGCCCTACGCCGACCTCGACGGGCCCCTCACCGACGAGCCGGGCCCCTCACTCGTCACGGCGGCCCGCCATCGCGCCCGGCTCGCCGCCGGCAGCGCCGACCACTTCACCGGCCACGGTGCCCGCCAGGTCCTGGACGCCCATCCCGCCCGCCTCGCGGACCTCCTCATGGAC
The DNA here is from genome assembly GCF_001513965.1 of Streptomyces cellostaticus. GTDB lineage: Bacteria > Actinomycetota > Actinomycetes > Streptomycetales > Streptomycetaceae > Streptomyces > Streptomyces cellostaticus. Next base: position 16,632 of record NZ_KQ948066.1, read on the forward strand.
CGCAAGCGGCGCCACCTGGTCCGGCCGGTCGCGGCCCTCGCACGGGCCGACGGCTCGGTGATGGTCCCCGCGCGCGTGTACGGCGCGGCGCGGCGGCTGGCGCGCACCCCGTACCGGGCGGGCCTGGAGCTGCTCGCCGAGCGGCTGATGCGGCGCCGCTTCGACGACCCCAAGGGGGCGGTCGGCGCCTCGCTCGCCGCGCTGGCCTGGGCGAGACCCGGGCCGGCGGCGCGCTGGCTGACCGGGGAGGCGCTGGCTGAAGTATCGGTTCTGCTCCAGAGCGAGGCGGCCCGCTCGGGGGGCTCCGTCCAGCGCCCCGGTGAGTTCCGCGCGCGTGCGGTCCTCGCCCGGTCCGCCGCCGATCTGCGCGTTCTGGAACAGGCCGCCGAGATCCGCTCCCAGCGCCTGCACGCGCCCTTCCTCGACAACCAGGTCGTCCGCGCCTGCCGCGCCCTCCCCGAGGCCCTGCGGGTCCAGCCCGGTGCCCGCTCCGCCGTCCTGCGTACGGTCCTGGAGGGCGCCGGTGTCACCGACCTCCCGCCCGGCTGGGGTGCGCCCTCCCACGCCTCCTCCGCGGCCGTCACGCGCGCGGGCCTGCGCATGGCCGCCGACTCCCTGGTGGACCTCTTCGCCACGCCTTTCCTGGCCGAGGCCGGACTGGTCGAGGCCCGCGTGGTCCGCAAGGCCCTGCGCGCCGCGTCAGCCGGCGAACCCCTGCCTCTCGACGGCCTCGCCGACCTGATCTCCCTCGAACTCTGGCTCCGCCGCCTCCTCTCCCGCCGGGGCACCTGCTGGACCGGAACGCCCGCACGCGCGCGTGCCGTACCGGCGGGCATCGCACCGCGCCGGGGCGCACTGGGCGCGGGAGCCGCGGGGCTGAGCGGGTAGGCCGACCCGCCCCGGCCGTACAACCAATGGCCCACGCCGACTGTCTTCTCCAGGCCCGGACCAAGATCCGGCTCGTCATGCCTGGAGAACCATGAGAACGAGAACGGCCGCGGCCACCACCATCGGCACCCTGGCGCTGCTCACCGCCCTCGCGCCCGCCGCACAGGCGGACACCCACAAGGGCGACACCACCTTCACCTCGGTGATCTTCAGCAGGCCGACCGTCACCGTCGGCGTCAGCGCGGCACAGAAGCTGACGGTCACGGCCACCGCCAAGGACGGGTCCGGCATCAAGAACATCTGGGGCGGCAAGATACTCAGCCCGGACAACCACGTCATCCTCGCCGACTCCGCCGACTGCACGCGGCCCACCTCGACGACCATGAAGTGCGTGTGGGCGTACACCCTGGAAGCCGACCGCACGGACTACGCGGACCTCAGGAACAGCTGGGCCGGCACCTGGCACTTCAACGCCGAGGCCGGCGCCTACGACGGCGACTACTACGAGATGGTGGACAGCGCGTCGGTCAAGGTGAGGCGGTACGCCAAGCTGACCGCCACCCAGGCCACGCCCGAGCCGGTCGCCAAGGGCGGCACGCTCACCGTGACCGGCACCCTCACGCGCGCCGACTGGAACACCAACACCTACGCCGGCTACGCCTCCCAGAAGGTGGCCCTTCAGTTCAAGAAGTCCGGCTCCACCTCGTACACCACCGTCAAGACGGTGACGACCGACAGCGCCGGCAAGCTGAAGACGACCGTCACCGCGAACGCGGCGGGCACCTGGCGCTGGAAGTTCTCGGGAACCGGGACGACCAGCTCCGCCACGGCGGCCGGGGACGGCGTGGCCTTGAAGTAACCCCCGTGCCTCTGCGCACCCCTCCGGCGACAATGTGTCGGTGCAGTACAGAATCCTGGGCGTCACCCAGGCGGAGGACGACCAGGGCGCCGTCATACAGGTCGGCGGCCCGCGCCTGCGCGCGCTGCTCGCCGCACTGGCGCTGCGCCCCGGGCGGGTCGCCGCCCCGCAGACCCTGATCGGGGAGGTCTGGGCGGACGATCCGCCCCAGGACGCGCCGGCTGCCCTTCAGGCCCTGGTGGGCAGGCTCCGCCGGGCCCTCGGCAAGGACACCGTGGCCTCAGGACCCGGCGGCTACCGCCTTGCCGCCACCGAAGGCGACGTGGACCTCTTCGTCTTCGAGTCCCTGGTACGTACGGCCCGGGCGGCGCTGGACCGCGGCGACGCCCGGGCCGCGGACCGCGACCTGGACGAGGCGCTCGCCCTGTGGACCGGCCCCGCCCTCGCCGACCTCCCGGACCGCACCGCCGCCGCCCGCCCGGACGCGCTCCGGCTGGAGGCGGTCCGGGGCCGCGCCGAGGCCCGCCTGCGACTGGGCCGCGCCGAGGACGTCGTACCGGAGCTGAAGGAACTGACAGCGGCCCACCCGTACGACGAACCCCTGCACGCCCTTCTCATCCGCGCCCTGCGCGACACCGGCCGCCCCGCCGACGCCCTCGCCGCCTACGAGCGCGCCCGCCGCACCCTCGCCGCCACCCTCGGCACCGACCCGGGCCCGGAACTCAAGGCCCTGCACGTGTCGTTGCTGAAGCAGGAGCCGCCCGCCGTCGCCCCGGCCTCCGCCCGGCCCCCGGAGCGGACGGGCAACCTCCGCCCCCGGCTGACATCCTTCGTCGGCCGGGAACCAGAACTCCGGGCCATTCGTTCCGACTTGCACAGGGCCCGCCTCGTCACCCTCACCGGACCGGGCGGCTCAGGAAAGACCCGCCTCGCCGAGGAGGCCGCCGCAGGGCTGCCCCAGGCATGGCTGGCCGAGCTGGCCCCGCTCGACCGGCCGGAGGCGGTGCCCGGCGCGGTGGTCAGCGCGCTCGGTCTGCGCGAGACCGTGCTGCTGCCCCACGACCTGGCGACGACGCAGGGCGACCCCACGGCCCTGCTGATCGAGTACTGCGCACCGCGCAGGCAGCTCCTGATCCTTGACAACTGCGAGCATGTCATCGGCGCGGCCGCCGCCCTCGCCGAGACCCTCCTCACCCACTGCCCGGGGCTCACGATCCTCGCCACCAGCCGCGAACCCCTGGGCGTCCCCGGTGAGTCGGTGCGCCCGGTCGAACCCCTCGTCCCCGAGCAGGCGCACCGCCTCTTCGCGGAGCGGGCGCAGGCCGTCCGTCCCGACGCCGACGCGGTGCTGCGCGACACCGAGGCAGTGGCGGAGATCTGCCGCCGCCTGGACGGGCTGCCGCTCGCCATCGAGCTGGCCGCGGCCCGGCTCAGGCTGCTGACCCCGCGGCAGATCGCCGACCGGCTGGACGACCGCTTCCGCCTGCTCACCTCCGGAAGCCGTACGGTCCTGCCCCGCCAGCAGACCCTGCGCGCCGTCGTCGACTGGTCCTGGGACCTGCTGGACGAGCGGGAGCGGACGGTGCTGCGCGAGGTGTCGGTGTTCGCCGGCGGCTGGGACCTCGCGGCGGCCGAGGCCGTGTGCACCGGCCCGGCGGCGGACCTGATCGGCGCGCTCGTGGACAAGTCCCTCGTCGTGGCCGCTCCGGACAGCCCCGATGGCCCGAACGGCCCGAACGGCCCGAACGGCCCGAACGGCCCGAACGGCCCGAACGGCTCCGGGGGCATGCGGTACCGCATGCTGGAGACCATCCACGAGTACGCCTCCGAGCGCGCGGCCGAGGACCCCGAGCTGCGCGCGGCGGCCGAGCGGCGCCACCGCGCCTGGGTGCGCGCCCTGGCCGAACAGGCCGAACCCCAGCTGCGGTCCGCGGCCCAGCTGCCCTGGATCTCCCGCCTGGAGAGCGACCACGACAACATCCGCGCGGCCCTCGACCGCGCGGTCCGGGCCGGCGACGAGGCGCAGGCGGCCGCGATCGTCCTGGCGATCAGCTGGTTCTGGTGGCTGCGCAACCACCGCCAGGAGGCGGTGCGTTGGGTGCGGCTGGTGCTGCGCCTGGGTGTCGCCCTGGACTCCCTGCCCCAGGGCGCGGGTACCACCGGCCTGCCGGCGTCGACGCAGGCGGCCGACCCGGTCGGCGCCTTCCTCGCCGCCCCCGACGGCGAGGCGGACCACCCGCTGCGGGAGCTGCGCATGGACCTGCGGATGTTCGACCTGTTCCTGACCTCGGAGTCGAGCCCCGAGCACCTCGCGTCCGACGAGCGGGCCCCGGAGTACATCGCGCGCGTGCGGGCCGCCTACGCGTGCGGCGGTCCGCAGGCCGCCCGCATGCCCGGCATCCTCTGGCCGCTGACCGCCTACTACCTGGGCGACCCGGTCGGCGACGTGGTACCCGACCTGGCCGAGGCGCTCGCCAACTGCCGTAGACACGGCGGGGACTGGGAGATCGGCGTTTCCCTGATGTACCGCACCCATATGGTCGTCGACTCGGCGGGCAACCTGCGGGGCGTGGACGAGGACCTGGCGGAGCTGCGGACCCTCAGCCGCCGCGTCGGGGACCGCTGGATGCGGGCGCAGGTGTGCGGCGCGGCCGGCGAGGCCGACATGGCGCGCGGCAGGTTCGAGGAGGCGCGCGGCGAGTACGAGGAGGCGCTGCGCCTCGCCTACGAGGTGGGTGCCTACGCCGAGTCGCCGTTCCTGATGGCGCGCCTCGCCGAGATCGCCTACCGCTCCGGCGAACGCGAGGCCGCCCTGGCCGCACTGGACGAGGCGGGCACGGCTGCCGACCGGTACGGGGTGGCCGAGTCGCGGGCGTTCATCCTGATGATGCGGGCCCACCTCGCCCAGGACGAGGGGGACATCGCCCGCGCCCGCGAGCTGTACGAGCTGACCCGCGCTGCGGTGGCGGCAAGCACCCCGCCCCCGCAGTTCACGGCGGCCCTGCGCGCGGTCGAGGCCCTGATCACGGCTGCCGAATCCGGTCCCCGGCATGCCCTGCCGATCGTGGCCGAGGCGCTGCGCGAGGCGACGGAGCGGCGCTGCGCCGAGGCGATCACGGCGTCCCTGGTGGACATCGGCGCCGATCTGCTGGCCCGGCTCGGTGATCTGCCGGGCGCGGTACGGCTGTTCACGGCCGCCGAGCACTGGCGCGCCGGCCATCCGCGCCCCGAGCCGGACCGCACCCGGGCCGAACAGGTCGACGCGCGCGCCCGCGCGGCACTGTCCCCGGACCGCTACGCGGCCGAGCGTGCCCGGGGCGCCGTGCTCGGCCTGGAGGACGTCCTGCGCCACCTGGAGGCGCCGGCGCCCGCCCGGGCCGGTGACCCCGGCTAGCGGCAGGTGAACCTGGACTCGGCCCAGTCCGCCAGCGTCACCTGGTCGAGGACCTCGCTGTGCGGTTCCACGACGAGCCGTACGGTCTTGCGCCCGGTCAGATCCACATGGACGGCCACGGCCGCGCCCCCGCCCTCGACGGTCCCGGACCGCCACAGCCGGACCCCGTCGGCGTAGACGGAGAAGGAGACCTTGCCGAGCCCGAGGGTCAGGTCGTCCACGCCGGCCAGGGCGTCGTAGGCGGTGCACCGGCGGTTGAGGTCGACGGTGACGGAGGACTCGCCGTGGACGGTGACACCGGGCGCGTACTGCTTGCCGCCGATCGACATGCCGTACCGCTGCCACACCCAGCTGCTCTCGCCCAGCCGCATCTCGGGCCGGGTGCCGTCGCCGCCGACGTCGTAGCGCAGGTCGCTCCACTCGTAGACGACGGGAGCCGGCGGGGGAGCGGGCGTGGGGGGCGGTGTCGGGGTCGGCTTCGGGGTGGGCGTGGGGGTGGGGCTCGGTGTCGGGGGCGGGGTCGGCTGCGGGCTGGGCTCGGCAGCCGGTGTGGGCGTGGGCGTGGGCGTCGGAGCGGGGCTCGGTGTCGGGGGCGGTTCCGGGGCCAGGGCCACCGGCCTGGCAGCGGGCTTCTTCTTCAGCGGCGGCGCGGGGCTGGGCGACTTCGGCCGGACGAGCGGCGCGGACGGCGACGGCTCGGCCACCTCCTTGGCCGGGTGGTTGTCGTTCACCAGCGCCAGGACCACCGCGGTGGCCGCCACCGCGACCACACCGGCGGCGATACCGGCCTTCACCGGCGCCGCGAGCCCCTCGGAGGCCGCCGCGCCACCGGCACCCGCACCCGAGGAGGAGCCACCGGCCGAGGCGGCGGCACCGGCGGCGCCCACCCCGGCACCGCCCGCGACGATGCCGAGCGCCTTCGCGTACCCGGCCGCCCCGAACCAGCCGACGACCGCGACCGGCACCATCGCGGGGATACCGCTCGCGACTTCCTCGATCTGCGCCGCCGCCAGCCGGCACTTGGCACACTCGTCCAGGTGCTTGCGCAGACCTCGTTCGGCGCGGATGCGCAGCTTGCGGCGGGCGTAGGTACCGAGCTGGTCGGCGTAGCGGGCGCACTCCTCGTCACCGGCGAGGGAGGCGCTGACATGGGCCTGCAGATAGGCCTGCTTCAGCCCCTCACGGGCGCGGCTGGCCAGCACCCTGGTGCCGTTGGCGTCCAGCCCGAACAGGACGGCCACCTCGCTCGGCGACTCGTCCTCCACCTCGGTGTGCCACAGCACGGCCTGCCAGCGCTCGGGCAGCGAGCGGAAGGCCTGCATGGCCATGGACTGCTCGGCCTCGTGCAGGGCGCGCACATCGGCGCCCAGGTCCAGGCCCGTTCCGAAGGAGCCCATGGATGCGGTGTCGTCGGACGCCTCGGAGGCGTGCGAGGACTGCTGGGCGAAGACCGCGAAGTCGTCCACGAGCTGCTCGCGCCTGGCCGACTTGGTCCAGTGCGCGGCAACGCGCCGCACCGAGGTCAGCAGATAGGCACGTACGGCGTACTCGGGCCCCGACCCGCCGCGCACCGCCTGGAGCATGCGGGCGAAGACCTCGGCGGTGAGGTCGTCCGCGGTGTGCCCGTCTCGGCAGCAGGTCCGCGCATACCGCCGCACGGCATCCGCGTGGCGCCGGTACAACTCCTCGTAGGCGGAGTCGTCGCCCGCACGCATCCGCTCGATCAACTCACCGTCGGCGGGAGCCGTCTTTCGCGGCGGCAGCACGCTGCCGCCGCGCTGAGCAGGCACACTTCCCTCGACCGGCCCGCCCACCGGGGGCACTGAGGCCCGCCCGCCCTGACTCGGCACCTGCGGCGAGGTCAGCCCGCCGGGCTCCGTGCCACCGTCACCGCGCGACTCGTCCCACCCGTCAACGCTCATCGCGGAAAGCCCCCGACGCCGGCCCAGCCCAACCCGTCACCGGCTCAGGGTGCCACATTGTCTTTCGTTCAAGTACCGCTCCTGCGCCCCATCCACTCATCCGAGCGCACTGGTCACCGAGCGGTACCGGACACCACCCGAACGAGGAGGCCCGACCCCACCCGCACCCGACCGTGACGGCACGGGTGGTGCGGGTGGGAAACACGAACCGCCGAAGACGAAGCCGCGGCGGCAGGCGGGACGCTCACGCCGGCCGAGACCGAAGCCCCTCCAGCAGAATGTCCAGCAGCCGAGCAGAAGCCGCAGCCTGCTGCGCCGCATCCGGCAGCGACGGAGCCGCCGTGGCGATCACCAGCAGCACATCCGCCACGGACACATCCGGCCGCAGCTCTCCCGCAGCCCGAGCCCGCTCCACCAACTGCCCGACCACCTCGAGCAGCGCCCCGGCCCCACCGTCGTCCCCGGCCCCGGACGGCTCCGACACCAGCCGCAGCTCACCCGCACCCGGCTGAGACCGCTGCTGAGGCACCCTCGTCTCCTCGGCCGGACCGGCGGAGCCCTCCTCGGCGACCCCGACCCGCAGCACCTGCGGCGGCAGCAACCGCCCCGCCCCCGATGCCACGGACGTCCGCAGGAACCGCGAGAGCGCCGACCACGGCTCGTCCTCCTGCCCGAGCGCGGTCCGCGCCTGCTCGGTCAGCCGTGCGGTCTCCTCCTCGGCTATCCGCCGGACCAGCACGTCCTTGCTCGGAAAGCGCCGGTACACCGTGCCGACACCGACCCGAGCCCGCCGCGCCACGTCCTCCATCGGCGCGCCGTACCCCAGCTCGCCGAACACCTCACGCGCCGCACGCAGCACGTGCTCCAGATTGCGCTGTGCATCCACGCGCAGCGGTGTCGTACGCGCCCCGTCCGCGCGTCCGTTGTCCACCGCCGCGCTCACCGCTCCGCCACCGGATGCGATGGCGGCTGCCGATGACCAATGCGTGTCCTGAACATGCATGTTTTTCCCCCGGTAATGACGTCTCCCCCCGGAGACTCCCCGCCACTGATTCCGGAGTGCTCGGAACTGGCGTCGGTCCACGACCGGGACCGCCCGTCGCGGACCCGATCGGCCACATTCCCTACACCCCGTCAACACACGAACATAGTTGAGAGGGGGTCAATTCAGAAGGGGCAGGTTCCGTACAGAGCGCCCTCGATCGGAGTACGGGTCATTTATGTCCGGATTCCATACCTTCGCACCCGGCCGTCCGCCCCCGCTGACCTGCCCGCTTTCTCCCCACCCCCACGGCGCGTCCAGCCCCACGCACACCCGCTCGCCGGTCACACAAATTGCCGGGGCTGTGGACAAACAACTGCGCCGGGTGCGTCATGGGATGGTGAAGGAACGTGCGCGCATTCTCGTTGTCGGTGGTGGCTACGTCGGGACGTACACGGCCCTGCGCCTGCAGCGGCAGCTGAAGCGGGAGCTCAGGCAGGGAGAGGCCGAGATCACCGTGGTCACTCCCGACCCCTACATGACGTATCAGCCGTTCCTTCCCGAAGCGGCCGCCGGTTCGATCTCCCCTCGTCACGTCGTCGTACCGCTGCGCCGCGTCCTGGACCGGTGCCACGTCGTCATCGGCGAGGTGACCTCCATCGACCACGCGGTGCGCACCGCCGCCGTCACCACCCTCGCCACCGCGGAGGAGGGCAAGGCCGCCGAACTCCTCGGCTACGACGAACTCGTCCTCGCCCCCGGCTCGATCTCCCGCACGCTGCCCATCCCCGGCCTCGCCGAGTACGGCATCGGCTTCAAGACCGTCGAAGAGGCCATCGGCCTGCGCAACCACGTCATCGAGCAGATGGACATCGCCTCCTCCACCCGCGACCCCGCGATCCGTGACGCCGCCCTCACCTTCGTCTTCGTCGGCGGCGGCTACGCCGGAGTCGAGGCGCTCGGCGAACTCGAGGACATGGCCCGCTACGCCGCGCGCTACTACCACAACGTCCGCCCCGAGGACATGAAGTGGATCCTCGTCGAGGCCTCCGACCGCATCCTCCCCGAGGTCGGCGAGGAGATGGGCCGCTACACCGTCACCCAGCTGCGCCGCCGCAACATCCAGGTCCTCCTCGGTACCCGCCTGGACTCCTGCGCCGACCGCGTCGCCGTCCTCAGCGACGGCCAGCGCTTCCCGACCCGTACGGTCGTGTGGACCGCCGGCGTCAAACCCCACCCGCTGCTCGCCGCCACCGACCTGCCCCTCAACGGGCGCGGCCGCCTCAAGTGCACCGCCGAGCTGACCGTCGACGGCGCCCCGCACGCGTGGGCCGCGGGCGACGCCGCAGCCGTCCCCGACGTCACCGCCGCCGAGCCCGGCACCGAGACCGCCCCCAACGCCCAGCACGCGGTCCGTCAGGCCAGGGTCCTGGGCGACAACATCGTCCACGCGCTGCGCGGCGAGCCCCTGGAGACGTACGCGCACAAGTACGTCGGCTCGGTCGCCTCCCTCGGCCTGCACAAGGGCGTCGCCCAGGTCTACGGCCGCAAGCTGAAGGGCTACCCTGCCTGGTTCATGCACCGCGTCTACCACCTCAGCAGGGTGCCCACCTTCAACCGCAAAGCCCGGGTCCTGGCGGAATGGACCCTCGCCGGGCTCTTCAAACGGGAGATCGTCTCGCTCGGTTCACTCGAACATCCGCGAGCCGAGTTCGAACTCGCGGCCGGTGGAAAGCCTCCTCACAGCCCCTCGGACAACCCGAAGGGGTCGTCCTGACCGGACCCGGGAACTACCCGGCCCGCCCCGGCGTCTGACGGATATCGCCGCGGACGGCCACCTGCCAGACTGCCCCACGTCCTCGGACGGGCACCCGCCCGCCCTCAGCACCCACGAGGCTTTCCCCACTGTGAACTTCACGCGCTGGAGCGCCCGGCTCCCCGGAACGCAGCGCCGCGCCGCAGCGCGGACCGAGACCGCGGTCTCCCCGGACCGGAGGGGGGAAGGCTCCGTCCCCGCGGCCCGCGCCGAACAGCAGGCCGACGGGACACCGCCGCCCGTGCCCGCCGTCGACGAACTGCCCGTGCGCGACGTCCTCGACCGCGTCCCGGCCCTCGTCGCCCTCGTGCACGGCCCCGACCACCGCATCGCCTACGTCAACGACGCCTACGCGGCGGCCTTCGGCGCACGCCCCCCGGGCGCACCGGCCCGCGAGGCGCTCCCGGAACTCGCCGAACTGGGCCTGCTTCCCCTCCTCGACCAGGTGCTGCGCAGCGGCAAGCCCCGCACGCTGAAGTCCCGCAAGGCCGTCGACGGCCGCTCCTACACCTTCACCTGCACACCGGTGGCCGAGGACGGCGACCGCGAGGGCGGCGGCGCCGTCCTCGTCTTCGCCACCGACGTCACCGACCACGCCGAAGCCGCCGAACGCCTGCGCGCCAGCGAGCGCCGCCAGCGCGAGACCGCCGTCACCCTGCAACGCTCCCTGCTTCCCCAGGAACTGGAGCAGCCCGACGACCTGCGCATCGCCGCCACCTACCACCCCGGCGGCACCGAGGCCGCGGTCGGCGGCGACTGGTACGACGTGATCACCCTCGGCGGCGGCCGCACGGCCCTCGTCATCGGCGACGTCATGGGCCGGGGCGTCCGCGCCGCCGCGGTCATGGGCCAGCTCCGCACCGCCGTCCGCGCCTACGCCCGCCTCGACCTCCCCCCGCACGAGGTCCTGCAACTCCTCGACGGCCTCGCCATAGAGATCGACGCCAACCAGATCGCGACCTGCGTGTACGCCGTCCATGACCCGAACGAGGGCCGCCTGGTGTACGCCTCTGCAGGCCACCTGCCGATCCTGGTCCGCGACGAGAACGGCACGGTCCTGCGCGCCGACGAACCCACCGGCCCGCCGCTCGGCACCGGCGGCTGGATGCACGCATCGGGCTCGATCGCGCTCGGCCCCGGCTCCACGGCGGTCCTCTACACGGACGGGCTGGTCGAGCGCCGCGACGAGGATCTCGACGAGGGGATCGCATCCCTGGAGCGCGCCCTGTCCGGTGCGACCGGCACCCCCCAGGTCGTCTGCGACCGACTGGTCCGCTCGGCCGGCGTCACCGCCGACCACGACGACGACGTCGCCGTCCTCGTCCTCCAGCACCCCGCCCGTACGGGCCCCGAGAGCGACCTCTTCCGCAACGCGGCGCTGGAACTCATCGGTGGAGTGGAGGCGGCGCCACGGGCCCGGGCATTCGCCTCCGGTGTCCTGACCAGCTGGCGCTTCCCCGCCGACCTGCACGACCTGGGCGTCCTGGCCACCAGCGAACTGGTCGCCAACTCCCTCCAGCACGGCACCCCACCCATGCGACTCCGGCTCCGCCGCACCGACCGCCGCCTGATCATCGAGGTCACGGACGGCGACGACCACCTGCCCCGGCGCCGCCGCGCGGAGCCGGGGGACGAGTCGGGAAGGGGGATCGCCATCGTCGCCACGATCGCCTCCAACTGGGGTTCACGGAGAACACCAGGCGGAGGGAAAGCGGTGTGGTGCGAGTTCCTGTTGCCGAGGGCGTAGGGCAGTTCCCCGCGCCGCCAGCACCGTCCTAGCGGCTACGCGGAGACGGACTCCGCAGGTGCCCCACCCCGGGCCACCACCCGGCTGCTCTTGGCGGCAGCCCACGGCTGATCCTGGGCAACGGTGAGCCGCCGCCCCATCCGCAGCGCCAGCACCGTGATCCCCAGCGAGAACAGCAGGAAGGTCACGATGTACGGCGCATGCAGCGAGGCCCCGAGAGGCCCGCCCACCGCCGGCCCGACAGCCAGCGCCAACTGCTTGACCAGCGCAAAAGCAGAGTTGTACTGCCCAGCCATCCCCTCCGGAGCCAGATCGGCCACCAGCGGAGCAACCGTCGGCGACAGCATCGCCTCACCCAGCCCGAACAGCGCATACGTCGAAACGAACGCCGCCGTAGCCATCTCCTGGCTGCCGTGCCCGAGCCCCGCGTACCCCGCCACAAGCCAGGCGACAGCCCAGATCAGCCCCACACCGGCGATCACCCGGGACCGCCGACGCCGCTCCACGAACTTCAGCACGGCGAACTGCGCGACGACGATCATCATCGTGTTCGCGGCCAGCGCCGTACCCAGCGCGGAGGTGGATATCCCCGCGGCCTCGACGCCGTAGGCGCTCAGCCCCGACTCGAACTGCCCGTAGCAGGCGAAGAACAGCACGAAGCCCAGCACACACAGCTGCACCATCGCCCGGTTCTCCAGCAGCTGCTTCCAGCCGCCCTTCGCCGAAGCGGCGGGCACGTCCGTGATCCGCGGCGAGTGCGGCATGCGCACCGTCGCCATCACCACGACCAGCAGCAGGAACATCGCCGCCTCGATCGCGAACAGCAGGGTGAAAGAGGAGATCCGGGTCGTGTCGACGAGGTGACCGCCGATGAGGCCACCGACGCCGAGCCCCAGGTTCTGCAGGAAGAACTGCATCGCGAACGCCCGCGACCGCGTCTCCGCCGTCGAGCAGTCCACGATCATCGTCGCCAGCGCCGGCTGCATCACGGCCTGCCCGGCCCCGAGGGCCGCGGCCGACAGCAGTACGGCGGTGGCGTTGCCCGCGAGTCCGAGGCTCAGCGCGCCCAGCGCCGCGGTGACCAGGGCGGCGAGCAGGACCGGCAGCGGGCCGCGCCGCACGATCGCCCGGCCGGCGAACGGCAGCACGATCAGCGCGGCCACGGCGAAGACGGCGAGCACGAGCCCCGCCGTCATGGACCCCAGGCCCCGCACCTGCGCCACATAGACGTACAGGTAGGGGACCGTGAAGCCGAGCCCGAATGCGCTGAGTGCGTTACCCACGTGGATCCGGCGCATCGCTGCGCCCATCGCCCTGGTCACGTTCACCTCTCTCACTAGTTAGGAGTGAAGACTTCAAAGCTAAAGTTCGAAGCTAAAGAGTACACATCGAAGGACTTCAAGGCAAAGGGGCTCCGTGCGATACTTGCGACCATGGCCGACACTCCCGGCGTCACGGAGCCGACGCTCGACGAACAGATCGCCGCCTACCAGCGCGAGTTCCAGGACCTCGACCCCCAGGTCGAGAAGATCGTGTCGGCGCTGTCCCGGCTGAACCGCCGTATGAACGTCGCCTACGGTCGCCAGACCTCCGGCCTCGGCATCAGCAACGCAGAGTGGGAAGTGCTCAAGGCACTGGTCCTGTCCGGCATCCCGTACCGCATGGGCCCCGGCGACCTCGCCAAGCGGCTCGGACTCACCCCGGCCGCCATGACCCACCGGATCGACCGCATGGTCGCCGAGGGACTGGTCACCCGCGAACGCGACGAGTCCAACCGCGTCCGGGTCATCATCGAGCTGACTCCCGAGGGCCGCGAGAAGTGGCTGGAGGCGATGCGCCGCGCGAGCGTCTTCGAGGAGGACCTGCTCCAGGACCTCACCCCTGCGGAGCGCGCGGTCCTCGGCGAGGTCCTGACCAGACTCCTGCGCCGCGTGGAGCACGCCCAGCCGGACGCCGGCGGACGCCTCAGCGACCTGGACTGAGGTCCCGGAAAAGATCTTGACAGGGGGCGCTTGACACTCCCTTGCGGGATCCGTAAAGTTCTCCGGGTTGCCACAGAGCCGTAACGGTTCTTCGGCAACACCTCCGCCGCCTCGAGCGGCACCTCACACCACCAGCACGATCTCCCGATGGGATTGTTTTCGGCATGCCCGAATTCAATTCGAATAGGGACTCGGCGGCCCGATTGGGAATCGCCGGGCGGATCCGCTAAGGTTTGAGACGTCGGAAGGGCCCAACGGCCCG
>NZ_KQ948067.1 GCF_001513965.1 Streptomyces cellostaticus
TTAGTTGGGGCATAGTGCCTCAATCGTGGGGTGGTCAGGGGCGGGTGCCGCTTATCGGGCCGTTGGGGCGCGCGGAGAACCATCCCACTGCCGTGAAGCTGATCCTCAGTGGGCTGTTCCGCCGGCTTCGTGAGCAGGCAGACCTGGAGAGGGCCGACGTCAAAGCCGCTGTGGGGATTGACGCGTACCGCATGTGCCGCGTCGAGAAGGGCATTCTGCCCTTCACGCGGGACGAGGTGCTGACGCTGCTGGACCTCTACGGTGAGAATGACCGAGAGCGCGTCGCCGAGTGCCTGGAGCTTGTGGAGCGCAGCCACAAACGTGAGTGGTTCAAGGCGTGGCCCGCCGAGGTGGCGGGATTCGTGCAGCCTCTGCTGGCTCTGGAAGGCGCCGCCGAGATCGTGCGCGCCTACCAGAACTACTACGTGCCGGGCCTGCTGCAGATTCCCCAGTACACGTGCGCCGTCGTCAGGGCGGAGCATCCGGAGCTGTCGACGCAGAAGGTTCAGGCCCGAGCCGCGCTCCGGCACGCCCGCAAGAAGCACCTCGAGGGGCCCGACGGGATGAAGCTGTGGGCCATCGTGGAGGAGTCGGTGCTCCGGCGGGACTTCGGCGACCCCGCTGCCCTGCACGCGCAGATCGACTACCTGATCGAGGCCGCTGAGCATCCTCACATCACGCTCCAGATTGCGCCGATGCAGATGACCCAGCAGGTCTCCCTGGGCAACAACGTCACCCTCCTCCACTTCGCTCTGGACGACCTCCCCAGCGCCGTCTACACCGAGCAACTGCTCAGCCATGACCTCAGCACGAAAAAGAACCAAGTCGAGCGGTACCAGACACAGCTGGACCGGCTTGCCGCGTGCGCGCTGAACCCGGAGGAGACGGTCAGGGAGCTGAAGCGGTACCTGTGAGGCACGGTCATCCCCGGAGGCCGGGCCGCCCGCCGACGGTCACCGGACGACGCCCACTCCGCCCCACTCCTTCCATTCGAAGGTCTTCTGCTTCGGCGCGAGGTCGTTGTCGGGCATCCAGGTGGAGACTTCGACCAGGCCGGGCGGATCGATGACCTCAAGCCTGGAGAAGTAGGAACGCACCTCGTACTCCTCCCGGACACGGCCCCATCTGCCTCCGGTCGTACGGCGCATGAAGTCGGTCACCGACCGCCGGATCTCCTGCCGGTCGCTGACCCGCTGGCAGATCACCAGGCAGCTGCCGGATGCAAGGCGGTCGGTCACGTTCCGGACCAGCGCTGCGGCTTCGTCGTCGTCGATGTAGTGCAGCACCGAGACGAAGAGGGCGGCAACCGGCCGGGAGAAGTCGATGAGCCGGCACGTGTCCTCGTGGTCGAAGATGAAGCCGGTGTCCTGTATATCTGCCTGGATCACTGCCGTATGCGGGTTCTTGCCCAGTAAGGCCCGGCCGTGTGCCAGGACGATCGGGTCGTTGTCGATGTAGACGACGGAAGCATCAGGCTGTGCTCGTTGGGCTACTTCATGGACATTGTCCCGCGTGGGCAGACCCGATCCGTGGTCGATAAACTGGGCAATGCCCCGTTCGGCCGCCAGGTAACGCACAACGCGCTGAAGGAAGAGTCGGCTGTTGATTACCAGCTCCCGCGTGCTCGGCGCCGATTTCAATAATTCCTCGCACGCGTCTCTGTCGGTCTGGTAGTTGTCCACACCCCCCAGGAAATAATCGTACATACGTGCAATGCTGGGTGTGGTGATGTCAACGTCATGAGGGTGCAAGGACTCCCCGTGCATCCAGACCTCGCCGCCTCGATCGGATGGAGTTTCGGCACGAAGAGGCCATGCTAGATACCGCGGTGACCAGCGAGATAGGTTTCAAAAGGCTGATCCGGTGCCCCACACGGGGTTTCAGCCATAGATAATGCCCTGTACGGGGGCCCAGGCCGTGACCAACTGGTGCGATCAATCGGCGATGGCGAGGATACGGGTCGCAGACCGCAGGTGGGCAACCACTACGGCCTCCTCCACTCCCATCACCGACGCAATCTTTGCCAAAGAGAAGTCGAGCGACCCTCGCAGCAGGAGCACGTCGGCCTGGTCCCGCGACAGCGTGCCGCAACTGCTGCTCCCAGCGGTGCGATCGACCCAAGCCCGCAGAAGAACCCACGCGACAGCAGCGGGCTGCGCACTGCCGAGGAACGCCGGCCAGAAGGCACTCAGTTCGCGGACCACCCGCGCGACGCAAGCCCGTGCACGTGCAATGTCTTGCAACCGTTGCACCGCGTACTGGAGGTAGGCGCTCTGGTGCAGCAGGCAAAAGGCGGTGAAGTCGCAAGGGCGACGCGCCACGGCTCGGGAGGGTATGGCCAATTGGCCGAGATCCGGCTTTCCCTGCTGGCGATGTGCTACCTGGACAACGGACACGGGCTTCTCATCCTCCAAGCTGTCGGTCAGAGTCGATCAAGGAACGGGGCTACTCCTCGAGTTGCATGCCTCCTGGTGGCGGGCCGTCATCCGGCGTCGCCATCACGCATACGAGGAAGGCGTAGTTCGTGTCCTCCCACACGCCGCGCAGATCGGCCGGCTGGGCACCCAGAGCGGTCAGCAGGCTGCTTGTGGTCTCCCAGCACGGAACGATCCGCCCCGCCAGCGCTCCCTCGACGATGTCTGCGGTCAGGCTCCCGGAACTGAGCTGGGCGACATGCTCGAACGGAGGGCGTCCCGCGGCCAGGTGTATGCCGCGCATTGCGCCCGTCAGCCGGGCAACCGCCTCATGCAGCGGGGGCCGGGTCGGCCGGACGAGCCCCTGACTGGCCTCCCACAGCGCCCGCAGATCGCCAGGGTCGGCATCGAAAGTTTCCGCCAGCAGCCGTACCGCCGTCCACGTCGGGATCCGCTCGCCGGACAGCATCCGTGACACATATGAGGAGGACAGGCCGGTGTGGGCGGCGACACCTTTGATGTGCAGGCCGCTGCCCCGATGGAGGAACGACAAGGCGGAGGCCAGCTTGCGTGAGGAGCGTGCGGCCGCCCGCGTCTCCTCGCGGGCACCAACCTCTGCGTCCGCGAGGATCTCCTGCCGGGCCGCCGACGGCACCGGCCTTTCCCCGATGCTGGCGGAGCGCTCTTTCATGCGATTCTGAAAGAGCCTTGTCACCGCTTTCTCGCTCCACCGGCCGCGCACGGTGGAGCGGCTCTGGCACGCCGCTACGGCGACTTCGTCCCAGCCTGCACCTCGGGAGCGGGCATCGCTGACGGCCGCCGCAGCGTAGTTCTCCAGTTCGGCGCCGATGAGCCGCACCTGGCTGAGCACGGTCGCCAGGCCCTCATGGGCGTGCTCAAGGTTCAGCAGTTCTGCCACCGCCGTCTGAAGATCGTTCGCAATGCTCAGGGCCTCGGGAAAGTGGTACTGCCCTTTCGGCGCCCCGCCTTCCTGTTGCCGCTTGCGCCGCGCGCCTCGCCAGCACGCACGATCGCAGTAGATCCGCCGTCGGCCGCGTCCCTTCGACCGTTCCAGAGCCGACCCGCAATACAGGCACTCGCTGTGCTCTGCCTCAGCCATCCCGCCCCCTTCCAGCAAAGCTTCGTACCCACCGCATGCTTGAAACTTGATCTTCCACGGGCGGCAAAGCATGGCGCCGCCCCCGTTGAAGGCCGGCTGCCAGGCGGATCAGCCCGGCAGCCGGCAGCGGTCGGTCAGCGGCGGTGGCAGTAGACGAGTCGGACGGTCGCGGTGCTGCAAGCCCCAAGGGCAGCAACGGCGACGGTTGCACCCCACTCGTTCTGCCACGCAGGCGTCACGAGGACAATGGGCAGCACCAGCAAGCCGATGAATGCGCCGAGAGACAGCGTGACAACCCAGGCAAGGCCACCGTGCCGACTGACGGTGTTCTTGCTACGGTCGGAGTCAAGCGGATTCCGCAGCGGAAGGCCCGCGAAGACGCGGCTAGTCATAGAGGTTCCCCCTCCTTGATAACGGTCGGTCAATGGGAGGGCCCGGAAAGATAGTTGACGGCTACTCGACCCCGGGCTCTCCCCTCAATGCGACGAACGTACATCGTCTATTCGGCTGCGCGCCAGGCGAGTGGTCACTAATGCGAAAACCTGGCCACCAGGATTTAAAAGACAGGCGAACGCTAGTTCGCCGATCCCGCTGTAGCTGGTTCATTTACTGCGTGCATTTGATCGACTTTGATCGATTTTCGAACGTTCTCGACTCCGCGCCGCGCTCCTGAGTCGACTGGTTCGAACACGGGTTTCGTTTGTGGCGTGTTGGTGCCTCGCGGGACGGAAATTCCGGTTCTGCAATTGCAGGACATGGCGGTCTCTGCAATTTCATGCAATGGCCGCCGCAGAAGAAAAAGGTTCCGCGGCGAGCCAAGGGGGCTCTACCCGGCCGCGGTCCTAGCCTGACGGGCGAGGGGGGCATTCCGAAAGCGGCGCTGGGTTGATGCCCCACCGCCCGCCCATCCATACCGCGCGGGTCGTGCGGGCCCCCGCATCGCATGTGGCCTCCTCGGCTACGGGCTCGGCCGCCGGGTGAGGAGAGGGTGACCTCAGCCTGAAGCGCGTCGCCGAGGAACTCCCTGTGGTGAAGGACAGACTGACCGGGTGCTCAGCGACGGCGGGTGGGCCTCAGCCAAGCGGACGCACAAGTCTTGCGGGGGATCGGGCTTCCTACACGTCGACGGAGACCGGCACCCCTCCTGGTTGACGTCAGCCATCTGGCACGCTCATCCGGGCCCGCGGGCATCCCGCGCAGCGCACGCCCGGTCAGCGTGGGGCCTCGGCGCCATCACCGCGACGAACACGCTCCAGCACGTCCCGATGGAGAGCCTTCAATCCACTAGGCGGGACGGGAGCGGGACTGCCGGTAAGGGTGTACCACTCGTCCGCTTGCGCATACTGGATCTCGATCTGGGCTTTTCCATCGCCGAGCGGGGTTGTGGCAACGGTCAGTTGACCCGTGATGACGCCGACATCGTCGGTCATGGCACCGCCAGGACCAGCCTCCACGTGGTCGACCAGCCGCTCCCGAGCCGACTCGCTCATGTCGCTTCTCATGGCCTACGAGTGTCCACTGCTTCAACGTCCGCGGTGCTGAACGGCGCGCCGCGTTCGGCGCACGTTGCACACACTGCAGTTGCTACTGCTGGTACTTGATACGGGTGATCATCTCCGCTGTGTGGCGCCGCGCCGCGTCGAGGAACCGCACCAGACGCCCGGTTACTCGCGGGCGAAGTTCCCGCACTGGGCCAAGGTGTACGGGCAATGCGACACCCGCGAAGTCGTCCTGGCGCGCGATGGAAAGGGCGTGACGCAGGACTCGCTGTGCCGGGCGGTCGCCGGCACCTGGTACAGCCCCTACGACGGCAAGACGCTCGACGCCGCCTCCAAGGTCGACGTCGACCACCTCGTCCCGATCTCCAACGCCTGGAAGTCCGGCGCAGATCTCTGGACTACGGACAAACGCAAGGCTTTCGCCAACGATCTGACGCACTCGCAGCTGATCGCCGTCTCCGCCATCCAACCGATCCAAAGGCGACCAGTCCCCGGACCAGTGGGCACCGCCGAACAAGGACTACTGGTGCACCTACGGGCGTGCCTGGACCGACATCAAGTACGTGTACGGGCTGAGCATCACGGCACCGGAGAAGGGGGAACTCAAAACGATGCTCAACACCTGCGACTGAGAACCCTCGCAGGCAAGACAGCCGACATCCTGAACCCGGCCTCCACCACCGAGGACGGGTTCAGGCACGTCCGGGTGCGGCTACCCCTCACCCAAGACCCAGCGACTGCAACGCCGTCGTCCAGTCCGTAGCGATCGCCTTCTGCGCCGCGGCCAGCGTGACCTTGCCGGAGCAGACTGCGGTGTGCAACCGGGTCTCAACTGGGTCTTTCTTGTTGTTGATCCCGCCGCCCGGCTTGTGGCCCGGGTCCGGCGGCTGCACCCAGAGATTGCGGGCGTCGTTCGGGTCGCCGCCCAGCTGCAGCGAAATATCATGATCAAATTCAGCATCCGCGGGACTGCCCGTGTAGCCGTAGGACGCTGCATTCAGTTTCTTCTCCCGGCCCGTGATCGAAGCCGGCGGCCGGATCCCCTTGGTGTAGCCGCCCTTCCGACAGATCGTCTGCGCCAGGTTCGCCTGCGTGACCGCCGGCGAGGTTGCACCCGGCGTGCACTTCAGATCCGGCAGCGGCTCCCCATCCTTGGTGTGCCGGTAGTGGCAGCTGCCCGCCGGGGGCTGCTGTTGCACCGTGTAGGTCTTCTGCGGGCCAGCGCCCACCGGAATCGTCCCCGCCGAACTTGCAGGTACCGACGAACCCGTCGTACCCGAGGGCCCTGCAGCCGAGGCACCGTTCTTCCCGCCGTCCCCACCGGAATGGGACCCGGAGGACGAACACCCTGCCAGCACCAGACAGGACAGCACCACCAGCGGCACGGCGCGACGCAACGAACGCATGACGACCCCTCACAGAGCGGAACAGACCGAGCAGATACTGCCCCACCGAAGTCGCCGAACCACGTCAGGGGTCCGGCGCACAGGAGCACAGACGGCGAAAAGCCCGCTGTGGGGCTTCGGGACGATTCACGCCGAGACCGGCCGGGACTTCGGGAGGAAACGGCGGCGACGTCCTGTGCTTGACAGGCAGCGGCTGGTTCGCCGTGGGCGCGGGTCGAGCTGGGAGACGTTCGGCCTGGCCCGCACTGCACGTGACAGCGCCCGGTTCAACAAGCTGTCGCCGGTTCTGGTCACCCGGCAAGGCTGCGATCCCCGACATGGCACTCGTGGCCGCCCGACTGCACGACCGACCCGTCGGACACGCCCTAGTAATGGGTACGGCGGGTTCGGAGGGCGGGCCGGGGAAACGGGCCGGCAGCAATGCCGGTACCGCGCCCCGGTCCGACCCCTACCATCACGCCCCTCTCTCCGCGGACGCCGCCGAGATCCGTGACCTGAAGAACCCCAAGGCCGCACTCGGCTGGAACCAGCAGGCCGCCGCCATGCCGACCGGGGTGTTTACCCGCTCCGTCGGCATGCGGCTCGCCATCGTCAGGACCGCCCACCTCCAGAGCAGCGACCTTGACCACGGCCTCGAGCTCGGCAACCGTAGCGTCGACATCCTCGCCCGCATCAAGTGCACTCGGGCCAAGGATTACGTCCGGGATTTCAACGCAGCCCTGGCCCCCTGGCGCCGGGAACCGGCCGTTCGCGAGTTCATCCACCGCACCCGCAAAGAGCTCGGCATTGGATGCGCCGCCGTGACCTGCGACGTAGGCTGGAGAGAGTACCGATCGCCGTGAGTGGTCGGAAGCAGAGCCAGGCGGCCTGGGGTAGACCGGGAGCCTGGCTCCGCGCCGTCTGGCCTTCTAACCGAACCACAGGACGCTCCCGGGTGAACGCGACGTAGTCGTGCACCGCGGCCTAGGGAGTTTCTGAATTCGGTTGTCGTGCCGATCCCGCCCCCCCGGATCGTGTCAGGAGTCGAGCTGGCGGAACGGGATGACGTTGTCCGCAGCCGGGAGGTCCGGCGACGGCAGTGGTGTGTGCTGCTGATGGGTGAGAACGGCGTTGGCCAGCGTCAGATTGGTCACCAGCTGACGGAGCTCTCGGAGTTCTTTCTCCTTGTTATCGAGGGTCTTCTTGAGCTTGGCGACCGTCTCACGCAGCCGCTGCTCTGGCTCCGGCACCTGCTGGGTCTCGGTGCGGACACGCTGGTAGAACTCATTCTTCAGGTCGACGTGGCGCTTGAGCAGTGCCATGCGGTGGACGCCGGCTTCTACCGCGAGCGCCGTGGCGGTGAGACCGCCGTTGGAAACGGTGGCCTGTCCTGCAAGAAGCCGATTCATTGCCTCGCGAATGCGGGTGCGCTCGTCGTGGTGCTGTGGGTTCATGCGAGGTCCTCGGCGCTCTGGGCGGTGGCGTCGTGGGCGTCGGCGGCGACGCGGAGGCTGTCGGCATTGCGCCGAAGACGCCTGGCGATCCTTTCGGGTGCAGCGGCGGCCAACTGGTCGATCTCATCGGCTCGTTCCCGCATGTCACGGGCGTGCCTATCGGTGCGGACGGTGTTGCCGCAGTCTGTCTGGCAGGCGTACTGCCTCGGTGCAGTGGCGTCCGGCTCGGGATCGCAGAGCGCGTTTTCATGCTTGAATGCGCAGATCAGGAACGCGTCCGGGTTGTCGTAGAGCACGACGCCGTCCCGGGCCAGGAACTTGGCCGCCTTCTTCGCAAACGTGCGAGGGACGATCCGCCCTTCGAACCGGGGGGTCGACGCGGCAGCGGTTATGGCTCGACGGGCGGCAGGGCCGGAGATCTTCTCTCCGTCGGCGAGGCGGTCCCGCAGGTGAGCGGCGGTGTCCGCAGCGGCCAAGGCTGTTTCGACGTCGAGGACGCTGTGTACACCGCCGCGGCTACGGGAACCGTAGGCGCTGGAAGTGCGAGCGTCCAGGACGGTGCGCATGTGCCCGTACTGAATCGCCAGCGCGATCAACCCGCCGGGGCGGCGGGCGATGTGCCAGGCCAGAGTCCTTCTGAAGCGGGCCATCCCGATGGCTCCGTGCGGATCTTCGGGGATGACCTGGTCGGGCAGGTGATGGATGTGCGCCTCGTGGTTCGCCCACGCCACGAAGTCTTCAATCCGGTCCCTCAGGGACGAGCCTTTCAGCGCTCCGTGAAGGCTGCGCCTGTAGATGTAGTCGTGGTGAGAGGAGCTCAGCAGTAGTTCCCCTGGGGGCACCATGCGTTCGAGGACACGGATGGAGTGCACGACGGGTGTGATGGCAACCCACGGAACCTCCCGCTCCTCGCCTGCTGAGATGTGGTTGCCGTCATCGTCGGTGACGTTCTTGTAATGATGGCTGCGGATCAAGTGACGACCGGGCGTGCCGTCGGCGGCAGGCTCCGGGTCAGGGCAGCAGCCAGACCGCAGACCCTGCACCTCCTGCGGACGCATACCTGTCAGGTAGAGGCAGATGATCACTGCTGCGGTGCCGAGGTGCCGCATGAGCTCGCCGGCCTCGTCGAAGTCCATGTGCTCGCGCCAGGGATTCCCGTTGATCCGCCCGGTGACCGGCACCGGCAAAGGACAGGGGCCCGGCCGTGCGTTGGCCACGTCCGAGAGGCGATGCCGCTCGTTGAACCGGTCGACCTGGCTCAGGCTCGCCCCGGTGAGGGCGGCCACGTATGTGCGCGCCAGAGTTCGACGGCCGTACATCCGCACGGAGGGAAGCGGGTCGCCTGACCGGGCCGCAGGAAGTAGGAGACTGGCGAGGGCTGCCAAGCTCTCCTGGCCGGCCTCGTTGTTCGCGGCCGTGGCGAGCAGGCGCTCACGCGCCTCCCAGGACGCGAGGATGTCGTCGGTGAAGTCGTCAACAAACCGGATCGCCCAGACCAACAGGGGACCGAGGACCTTCGGGTCGAGCGGTTCCATGCTGTTCTCTCCGCGCGAGCCATCAGCCGAGGGAAGGTAGTCGTCAACCCCCTCCTCCTCCCAGGGAGGCCGGGTGATGCCCGCAGGGCGGGCACTGAGCTGATCGAATGCCCACAGATCCGTCAAGCGCGAGCAGATCTTTTCCGCGCTGCTACGGCTCACGCCATCGGCCAAGCGCTCGGATATATAGGCGCGCCACACATCCTCGGTGCAGGCGTCGAGGCTCGTGATGCGGCGTACGTGCAGCCAGCGCGCCAGCTTTAGCCACTCGTAGCAGGTGTCCCGCATATCCGGGGCGGATGTCCTGGCTCGGGCACGGACCCCTCGGTCCTGGAGGTAGGTGGGCCGGAGCCGACCGTTGATCATCGTCCAGGTGGCGAGTTTGACCTGATCGAGGAAGGGGGCCGGGCAGCCCCTCCAGTAGATCGCGAGCAGCATGGTGCCGGGATTGTCGATGAGCGGGGCCAGAGGCCAGATGGCTGCGCCGTAGCGGGCGTTGGCATGCACATTGCCGGGCTTGATCCACTGCGGCAGGATCGCTGGGCTTTCCGGTCCGGGCAGGGGCAGGATGTAGGGGTCGGCTTCGGCAAGGCTGGTCATGGCGCGAGGTCTTCTTTCAGCAGAAGCTGGACAATCGTGCGGTCGTTGTCGCTGACCCGGCCCGCGTCCGCCGTCCAGGCGGCAAGACCGATCTTGTCGCGCAGGTCCTCAAGCCTCAGCACATGAACGCCCCAGTGCTCACGGAACCTGCGATCGTCCGCAACGGACCGCAGACTCAGGATCTGCTGGTACAGGTACGCGAGCCGCGGGTGATGGCCTGGGTGGACATGGGCGTTGGGACAGGCCAGACAGAGCAGGAAATCTGCTCCGCAACCGCCCTCGGGAGCCGGCCAAGGACTGGAGTTCTCGTCCTCGCAGTCCGCTGTTGCCGTCTCTTGATGGCTCGAGTTCGGCGAGTCTGCGATCTTCCCGCCGAAAACGGTGGAGCGGGCCTGATCCAGAGCCTCCAGAGCACCAGCTTCGAAGACACCACGAGAGGCCTTTTGAACCTGCGGGTCGGGCAGAACGTAGATGCTCTCGTGGGTGCCCTGGGTGTGCTGCAAAGGACGGCCCACATGGGTCACCGTGGTCCGGCGGGCCCGCTGGAACGGCGACCCGCCCAGCCCCTGGCCGCGCGCCCACCACGACGCCAGATCGTCCGGGATCCCGAAATCCAGAGGGCCAATCGAGGCGGGCCGGTCCAAGTCCGCATGCTTCTTCTCGGGTCGGTGGCTGCGAGCGACCATCAGCAGGTCAGTCCCCGGCACCAGCGCGTTGGCGAGCGCACGGCCGTGAGCCGTGGCCGCCAGAGCCTGGGTAACCAGCCTCCCGGGGGACCCGGCCCCTGAATCGGTCACGTTCTCGGTGGAGAACCACCGCCCCTTTCCGGCGCGGTGCTTTTCGATCTGAATCTGGTAGGTCACCGAGGTCGTCTCACCGGCCGACGGCGCCGCGGTCGGCACCGGCATCCAGTCGTACTGGGACAGATTCCAACCGAACTGGTCGGTCAGCAGCACTGCTAGCGCCGTGAGCTCCGAACGGTCCAGGAACAAACGACCCCAGATCTTCTCCGAACGATTGCCCCCCAGCAGCTTGCGATTCGTCACGTGGACCTGCCCGCCCGGATAGGTCGTGCGCGGCACGTCCCCCGTGCGGGCGGCGTGATCGAGAATCTTCCCGATCTTCCACTCGCGGCTGCCCGCAACAAGATGGCCCGCCCGCCACTCCTCCAGCAGCCGAGTGTTCTCACTGATCCGGAGAAAGGCCGCGCGGAACTGGCGCCGAGCGGCCAGCACCACCCGATCCCGCTCGGCCTGCTCATAGGACTGCTTACTCGGTGCCGGCGATGGAATTCGGCGAGCCAGTTCTTCCGCCACCGGCCCGACAGCCAGCCGCGGATCCCGCCGCAGCAGGGGGCGCACCATGCCGAGCAGGCCTCTGCCGGTATTCGTGTCAATGTGCTTATCCCGCCAGCTCTGCAGCGCGGCGACCGTCAGACCGTCAAGGTCATCAGGCGGGCACTCCAACGAGGCGACGAACTGAGCGAACAGTTTGATCTTGCTCCAGCAGGTGTTTGCCGTCCGGTGACTGGTCCAGTTGCGTGACTGGGCGGCGAACGCTGCGGCCAGCGAGCGCTGCATCGGTCCAGCCACCTCAAGGTCGCCGAAATCGTACTCCGCCTTGTGGCCGGCCTTGTTGGTGACCGTCACGACGACAGACCCTGGGACCAGCGCCGGCTCGACACGATGGTCGGGAGGCGGTGGGGTGGCTCTGTGCCCCCGCCTGCTCACGACGCCTCCCCGAGGAGCAGGTCGATGTCCTGGATGCCCGTGGTCTCCCGGGCCAGCCGGGCGAACGTGCCGTCAAGATCCTCGACATCCTCGCCCTCATCAGTGGTCTCTGCAGCGGCGAGGATCGACTCGAGTTGCAGATGCGCGACTGGCGCGAGGTAGTGCCGCTTCGTCGTCTCCACGTCCGCATGCCCCAGCAACGTCTTGACCAACCACCAGGGGTCGCCGAACAGCAGGGCGAAGTCCCGCCGGTCCTTCTTGGTGAGCCCGTAGCGCTTCTCGAACAGCTCGTTCAGCAAGATCAGCATGTAGAGGGCCATCGAGTGCCGGCAGGAGTGCGGCGTCATGTACGGGGTCTTGCCCTGCACCTCTGCCAGCCTGAACTGCCGCCGGATCTTCCGCTCTTCCTCCGTCAGGAGGGTCGTCTCGCAGCGCAGATTGGCCATCCGGAACACACCGTTCCATCGGTCCGGGGCCATCGGCAAACCCTGTTCCGTGAGCCACAACCACGCCGGCTCCGGCCCCTCCGGTCCATCAACGAACAACCACTGCCGCTCACGCCAGCCCAGACGGCTGAGCTCCTGGCCACCGACAACGCCGTCCGGATCCACCCACTCGACCTTCGGTTTCAGACCGTGCGTCACCCGTGTGACCAGCCGCATCGTTGGCAGATGCTGGTAGCGGCCTGCCTCTTGGGCGCGTTGTACCGCCCACGCCCGCTCCGATTCGACGTACGCCTCGACCTGGCCGACGGAATCCACTGACGCGTAGTACGTCCGACTGTTCTTCGACCTGGTCACCGCGCCAGCGATGCGGCCATGCATGTAACGGCCATGACGCAGGCGCTGAGTCGGCAGCTCGAAGACGAGCAGCGAACCGCCTTCTTGTCGCCGCAGGCCTGAGCTCAACAGCAACTGTACGAAGCTTGTGTTCCGCAGCTCAGTCCGTGATTCCCACATCGGCGCTGCGAAACCGGCGCGGGTGTGACCGCGCAGCCCGATGTCAGACCACAAGCCCCAAGTTCGCGGGGTCCCCCACGACACTCGTGAGCTGGCCGAGTCCGCCGCCCGGTCCTCACTTCGCGAGACGTCCACCGGCAAGGGATAGACCTTGCCCCACTTGAACAGTTTCGTGAACGCCGCAGCCTCGCGGTCCCACTTTGTACCGCTGATCCGGACGGGATTCTCTGGGGCATCGCACCGCCAGTCCCGGTAGTCCTCCAAAACCCGCGGCGTCGCTTCCCTCCATGGCAGCCCACGCGACGAGAGATAATTCAGCAGTAGCCGGTAGTCCGTCCCATAATTTCTCTTCGTCTCCCGTTCCAGGTTTCGGAAAACCGTGGACCGTACGAGATCCAAGAAATCCCGGTCCACCGTGCCGTCCGGCCTGACGTACACAGGATCGCCCGGCCTTAGACCGATACGGGCCACCGCCCCCGGCAGGTCATGTACCCCGAAGCTACCGTCCGTGGGCGGCGTCCCCCACTGCCCCGGATCTGGAACCCACACCACGTGCCACTCGCTCAACATGAGCCTCCTCCCTGCGCGCTTGAACAGATCACATCATCAGGGAAGTCACCAACTCGGGCGGCGAGTGGCCGCAGAAGAAGCTCACCGTCGGTCTCAGCCCCGCGTCGGTGCCCAAGGCCGGCTCCGGTTTCGACCTGGCCGTCGCCTGCGCGGTGCTCGGTGCGGCCGAGCGGATCGACCCCCGGGTCCTGGCCGACATCGTCATGATCGGAGAACTCGGACTGGACGGCCGCGTCCGGCCGGTACGGGGCATCCTGCCCGCGGTGCTGGCCGCCGCCGACGCCGGCTACGAACAGGTGGTCGTACCGGAGTGCGCCGCCGCCGAGGCCTCGCTGGTCCCCGGTGTGTCGGTGCTGGGCGTCCGCAGCCTGCGGCAGCTGATCGCCGTCCTGACCGACGAGCCCGTACCCGAGGAGGAACCGGACGATCAGGGACGTCCGGATCCTCTCCTGGCCGGTCTGCGCGTGCCGGGCACGGGCGCGGCCACCGGCATGCACAGCATCGGTGCCGCACAGCACGACCAGGGCCACGACCTGGCCGATGTCGTGGGCCAGACCTCGGCGCGCACGGCTGTGGAGGTGTCCGCAGCCGGCGGGCACCACCTGTTCCTCGAAGGCCCGCCGGGTGCGGGCAAGACCATGCTCGCCGAGCGGCTGCCGGCCGTGCTTCCCCGGCTCACCCGGGAGGAGTCGCTCGAGGTCACGGCGGTCCACTCGGTGGCAGGGTTGCTGCCGCCGGGCAAACCGCTCATCGATGTCGCGCCCTACTGCGCCCCGCACCACTCGGCCACGATGCAGTCGCTCGTCGGCGGCGGCCCGGGCGTCGCACGGCCCGGTGCCGTGTCCCTCGCCCACCGGGGCGTGCTCTTCCTCGACGAGGCGCCCGAGTTCCACAGCCAGACCCTGGACGCCCTGCGGCAGCCCCTGGAGTCCGGGCATGTCGTGATCGCGCGCAGCGCGGGCGTGGTCCGGTTCCCGGCCAGGTTCCTGATGGTCCTGGCGGCCAACCCCTGCCCTTGCGGACGCTTCTCGCAACGGGACGCCCTGTGCGACTGCCCGCCGTCGGCGATCCGTCGCTACCAGGCCCGGCTGTCCGGCCCGCTGCTCGACCGGGTCGACCTGCGGGTCGAGGTCGACCCGGTCACCCGCGCCCAGCTCACCCAGCCCGGCGCCCGGGGAGAGTCCACCGCGACCGTCGCCGACCGGGTCGGGGCGGCCCGGGAGCGGGCGGCCGCCCGGCTCGCCGGCACCCCCTGGCGCAGCAACAGCGAGGTGCCCGGACGGGAGCTGCGCAGCCGCTTCCACGCCGTCGCCGGGGCGATGGACGAGGCCGAACGCAACCTCGAGCGGGGCGTGCTCACGGCCCGCGGGATCGACCGGGTCCTGCGCGTCGCCTGGACCGTCGCGGACCTCGTCGGCCACGACCGCCCGGACGCCGCCGACGTCTGCCTCGCCCTGCAACTGCGCACCGGAGTCCCCCGGGGCGTGCCCATGGCCATCGGGGCCCGGCCGTGACCGCAGAAGACGGCCCGGGTGAGGAGCTGGTCGGGCGGGTGTTTCTTGCTCGGGTTGTCGAGCCGGGGGACGAGGTCGGGGGGCGGTGGTTGCGGGAGTTCGGGGTGGGGGAGGTGGTGCGGCGGTTGCGCAGAGGCGGGGAGCCGCTGCCCGGGGTCAGTGCGCCGCGGTGGGCCGGGCTGCTGGCCCGGGCCGGGCGGGCCGAGCCGGAGCGGGATCTCGAGGTCGCGCGGGCCGCCGGGATGCGGTTCGTGTGCCCGGGGGATGCCGAGTGGCCGAGGCAGCTCGATGACCTGGGGGACGGCCGGCCGACGGGGCTGTGGGTGCGCGGAATGCCCAGTCTGCGGATGTGGGCGCTCAGGTCCGTGGCCGTCGTGGGCGCCCGTGCCTGCACCGAGTACGGCGCGCAGGTGGCGGGCTCCCTCGCCTCGGGGCTCGCCGAGCGGGGGTGGGTCGTCGTGTCGGGGGGTGCGTACGGCATCGACGGGGCCGCCCATCGCGGCGCCCTCGCCGTCGACGGAGCCACTGTCGCCGTCCTGGCCTGCGGCGTCGACCGGCCCTACCCCCGCGGCCACACCGCGCTGATCAACAGAATCGCAGAACAGGGGCTGGTGGTGGGCGAGTTGCCGCCGGGCGATCACCCCACACCGAGCCGCTTCATCCTCCGTAACCGTGTGATCGCCGCGCTCACCCGGGGCACCGTCGTCGTGGAAGCCGCCTGCCGCAGCGGCTCGCTGGTCACCGCGCGGGCCGCCCAGCGCCTCGGCAGGTTCACCATGGGGGTGCCCGGGCCCGTCACCAGCTCACTCTCCGTAGGGGTGCACGAACTGCTGAGAGGCGAGGCCGCCCTCGTCACCGACGCCGCGGAAGTGGTCGAACTCGTGGGCGACATGGGTGAGCTGGCCCCGCCCCGACGGGGTCCTGTTCTCCCGCGTGACCTGCTGGAACCCGCCGCCCGGGCCGTCCTCGCCGCCCTGCCCGGCAACCGCGCGGCCCCCGCCGGGGAGATCGCGCGCGGCGCCCGCACCACGCCGGACGAGGCGATCGCGAGGCTGTACGAACTCCGAGCACTTGGTTACGTCGAACGACACGGCGATGGCTGGAAGTTGACACGCCAGGCGATGATCTCCGTCCGCGGTGGTCGCAGCCCATGCTGACCGAGCGTGTTCGGCCGTCCGGGGGAAGTCCCTACAGCCTTGGGGTTTCCCGGAGTTGGTGCCCTCGGCCGGTCACACAGAGCGAGGGGGGGAGTGTGATGGTGCGGACCGCGAAGGGGGCTCGCGCACGGGTGGAGCCTCGCTGTTCGCACACCGCGACTCCTCAGTCACGCTACGCTCACGAAAGCCCGGGCGCAGACCGCGCCAACTCGACATCAGACCGACAGCTCACCCAGGTGGCCCACTTCACCCCACGACCCCCCACCCCCGCTCACTTACCTCACCTCGCAGCACTTCACGGCAGAACGGCACAAGGCGACGAATGCCCCAGCACACCTCCGGGTCCGACCGGGCGGCGATCCCCCCAGCCGCCCGCGACGGTGGCAGCGTGCGGCCGCCCGCTCCCTCGACGCTCGACGAACTGTGGCGGTCGTACAAGGCGACGGGGGACGACCGGCTGCGGGAGCAGCTGATCCTGCACTACTCGCCGCTCGTCAAATACGTGGCGGGCCGGGTCAGCGTCGGTCTGCCGCCCAACGTGGAGCAGGCCGACTTCGTCTCCTCGGGGGTGTTCGGGCTGATCGACGCGATCGAGAAGTTCGACATCGACCGCGAGATCAAGTTCGAGACCTACGCGATCACCCGGATCCGGGGCGCGATGATCGACGAGCTGCGGGCGCTGGACTGGATCCCCCGGTCCGTCCGGCAGAAGGCGCGGAACGTCGAGCGGGCCTACGCCACGCTGGAGGCGCGGCTGCGGCGGACCCCGACGGAAGGAGAGGTCGCCGGCGAGCTGGGCATGGAAGTCGACGAACTGCACGCCGTGTTCAGCCAGTTGTCGCTGGCCAACGTGGTCGCCCTGGAGGAGCTGCTGCACGTCGGCGGGGAGGGCGGGGACCGGCTCAGCCTCATGGACACGCTGGAGGACACCGCCGCCGACAATCCGGTGGAGGTGGCCGAGGACCGGGAACTGCGGCGGTTCCTGGCGCGGGCGATCAACACGCTGCCCGAGCGGGAGAAGACCGTCGTCACGCTCTACTACTACGAGGGGCTCACCCTCGCCGAGATCGGCAATGTGCTCGGGGTCACCGAGAGCCGGGTCAGCCAGATCCACACCAAGTCGGTGCTACAGCTGCGGGCCAAGCTGGCCGGCTTCGGGCGCTGAGTCCTCCCTTCCGGGGTGGGGTGTCCGTAAAGTGGTTGACGTGCCAAGGATTCGAGCGGCCTCCGTGGCCGAGCACCGGTCGATGCAGCGAGCCGCCCTGCTGGACGCGGCTCGGTCCCTGCTGTCCGAGGGCGGGACGGAGGCGCTGACCTTTCCGGCGCTGGCCGAGCGTACGGGGCTGGCCCGGTCGTCCGTGTACGAGTACTTCCGCTCGCGGGCCGCCGTGGTCGAGGAGCTGTGCGAGGTCGACTTCCCGGTGTGGGCGGCGGACGTCGCGGCGGCGATGGAGCGGGCGTCGTCGGCCGAGGGCAAGGTCGAGGCGTATGTGCGACAGCAACTGGCGCTGGTCGGCGACCGGCGGCATCGGGCTGTCGTGGCGATCTCGGCGAGTGAGCTGGACGCGGGGGCGCGGGAGAAGATCCGGGCCGCGCACGGGGAGCTGGTCGCGATGGTCGTCGAGGCGTTGGGGGAGATGGGGCACGGCCAGCCTCGGCTGGCGGCGATGCTGCTGCAGGGGGTTGTGGATGCGGCGGTTCGGCGGATCGAGCTCGGTGCGGCCGAGGATCCCGCGGCGATCACGGATGCTGCTGTGGCCATGGCGCTGCGGGGCGTGAAGGGCTGAGGCCGGCTGGTGCTGGGCAGGGGTGGTCGCTTACCGGCGCGGGCAGAGTGCGGCTGCGCCCACCCGTGCCTCCTGGGGTCCCCCCAGGCCCTTAAGGCGCTGGGGGAGGCACGACTGCCCGCAGCTACGCAGGGGTCGGTACCCCCAGGACCGGTAGCAATCGGGACGGCCCGTTGTGCAGCAGCGAGGGCGGAAGCATGGACAACGGGTCCAGGTAGGTCTCGCCCCTGAGCAGACCCCAGTGCACGCATGTACCAGGACAGTGCGACCCCGTGGCTTCG
The DNA here is from genome assembly GCF_001513965.1 of Streptomyces cellostaticus. Taxonomy (GTDB): domain Bacteria; phylum Actinomycetota; class Actinomycetes; order Streptomycetales; family Streptomycetaceae; genus Streptomyces; species Streptomyces cellostaticus. Next base: position 18,006 of record NZ_KQ948067.1, read on the forward strand.
ACCGTGCCCACCACCTCGCCCGGCTCCACCGCAGCTCCCTTCTCCACCGACGGACTCACCGGCTCGTACGTCGTCCGCAGGCCCGTCCCGGTCAGCTCCACCGACACCACGCCCCGTCCCGCCACCCGGCCCGCGAACGTCACCCGGCCGGCCGCAACCGCTCGTACCGGCGCGCCGGGTGGTGCGCCCAGGTCCACGCCGCGGTGCCCGGCGCCGTACACCGTCGCGGGCGGCTCCCAGCCCCGTAGCACCACCGGGCGGGTGCCCACCGGCCAGCCGCGGGCGACGGCCGGGACTGGTGCCTCCCGGGCAGGTGGGGGCAGGGAAGCCCAGGCCAGGGGAGCCAGCACCGTCATCACCGGGGCCAGCAGCAAGCCGGCCCACCAGGCCACGCATCGCATCACTCGTCGCATGCGAAAACCGTCCCGCATCCCCGCCGATCACGGTCGGGATCTGTGGACTACTCACCGGTTGTGGAGAGCGGCGTCACCCGGTGCCCCGTCGGTCCCGTACACTTCTTCTGGCGATCCGGGTCACCGGGTCGACTTCGCACGCCCCGACACCTGGTGATCAAAAGCCGGTGTCAGCGCCCCTCGGTCCTTTGTGGCACGGCGCATCGCGGGCGTCAGGCGCGGGAGCCATCCGGCATCCGCGGCACAACCGAGAAAATCAAGGAGATACGGCCATGGCCGTCGTCACGATGCGGGAGCTGCTGGAGAGCGGCGTCCACTTCGGTCACCAGACCCGTCGCTGGAACCCGAAGATGAAGCGCTTCATCTTCACCGAGCGCAACGGCATCTACATCATCGACCTGCTCCAGTCGCTGTCGTACATCGACCGCGCCTACGAGTTCGTCAAGGAGACCGTCGCCCACGGCGGCACGGTCATGTTCGTCGGCACGAAGAAGCAGGCGCAGGAGGCCATCGCCGAGCAGGCCACCCGCGTCGGCATGCCCTTCGTCAACCAGCGCTGGCTGGGCGGCATGCTCACCAACTTCTCGACCGTCTACAAGCGTCTGCAGCGCCTCAAGGAGCTCGAGCAGATCGACTTCGAGGACGTCGCCGCGTCGGGTCTGACCAAGAAGGAGCTTCTCGTGCTCTCGCGCGAGAAGGCCAAGCTGGAGAAGACCCTCGGCGGTATCCGCGAGATGCAGAAGGTGCCCAGCGCCGTCTGGATCGTGGACACCAAGAAGGAGCACATCGCCGTTGGTGAGGCCCGGAAGCTGAACATTCCGGTCGTCGCGATCCTCGACACCAACTGCGACCCCGACGAGGTCGACTACAAGATCCCGGGCAACGACGACGCGATCCGCTCCGTCACCCTGCTCACCCGTGTGATCGCCGACGCGGTCGCCGAGGGCCTCATCTCCCGCTCTCGCGTCGCCACCGGTGACAAGGGCGAGAAGGCCGCGGGCGAGCCGCTCGCCGAGTGGGAGCGCGACCTGCTCGAGGGCGAGAAGAAGGCCGACGAGGCCGAGAAGCCGGCCGAGGCCCCTGCTGCTGAGGCTCCCGCCGCCGAGGCCCCCGAGGCTGAGGCTCCGGCCGCCGAGGCTGCTCCGGCCGCGGACGCCGAGCAGGCCTGACCCGTCAGCGTCAGAGTTGACGGCGGGAGCGGCGACATGAAGTCCGCTCCCGCCGTTCACCCGTAGGTCGGCGGAGAGTCAGCGGCCCCCGACTACATGGGGGCCGTAGACCCCGTAGATCTTCGATCTTCCAGACTTCTAGAAAGACTCACAGACTCATGGCGAACTACACCGCCGCCGACGTCAAGAAGCTCCGTGAGCTCACCGGCGCCGGCATGATGGACTGCAAGAAGGCGCTGGACGAGGCCGAGGGCAACGTCGAGAAGGCCGTCGAGGCGCTCCGCATCAAGGGCCAGAAGGGCGTCGCCAAGCGCGAGGGCCGCTCCGCCGAGAACGGCGCCGTGGTCTCCATCATCGCCGACGACAACTCCTCCGGCGTCCTCGTCGAGCTGAAGTGCGAGACGGACTTCGTCGCCAAGGGTGACAAGTTCCAGGCCGTGGCCAAGGCCATCGCCGAGCACGTCGCCAAGACCTCCCCGGCCGACATCGAGGCCCTGCTCGCCTCCGAGATCGAGGCCGGCAAGACCGTCCAGGCGTTCGTGGACGAGGCCAACGCCAACCTCGGCGAGAAGATCGTCCTGGACCGCTTCGCGCAGTTCGCCGACGGTTTCGTGCTCGCCTACATGCACCGCACCATGCCCGACCTGCCGCCGCAGATCGGTGTCCTGGTCGAGCTGGACAAGCCGAACGCCGAGGTTGCCAAGGGCATCGCGCAGCACATCGCCGCCTTCGCGCCGAAGTACCTCACCAAGGAGGACGTCCCGGCCGAGGTCGTCGAGTCCGAGCGCCGCATCGCCGAGGAGACCACCCGCGCCGAGGGCAAGCCCGAGGCCGCGATCGCCAAGATCGTCGAGGGTCGCGTCAACGGCTTCTTCAAGGACGCCACGCTGCTCGGCCAGCCGTACGCGCTGGACAACAAGAAGTCGGTCCAGAAGGTGCTGGACGAGGCCGGTGTCACCCTGAAGCGCTTCACGCGCATCAAGGTCGGCATCTGAGTCCGTACCGCGATCGACGCGCGATCCTCGGGGAAATCTCGGTAGGGTCGACAGCAGTCGTCCGCGCACACCGCCGTACCCGGGCTTGTGGCGGACGGCAGCAGAACTGACGAGGAGGCCATTGCCGCGCATGGGAGCGAAAAGCGACCCCACCGGCAATGGCCTTCTTCGTATGTGCAACACGTGAAAGAGGCGGGATCTCCATGACCACCAAGGCCCAGAAGAGCGACGACGGCAAAGTACGCGGCCGGTTTCTGCTGAAGCTGTCCGGAGAGGCCTTCTCCGGTGGCGGGGGCCTGGGCGTGGACCCGGACGTGGTACACAAGATCGCCCGCGAGATCGCGGCCGTCGTCCGGGACGGCGCCGAGATCGCGGTCGTCATCGGCGGCGGCAACTTCTTCCGCGGCGCCGAACTCCAGCAGCGCGGCATGGACCGTGCCCGCTCCGACTACATGGGCATGCTCGGCACCGTGATGAACTGCCTCGCCCTCCAGGACTTCCTGGAGAAGGAGGGCATCGACAGCCGGGTGCAGACCGCCATCACCATGGGTCAGGTCGCCGAGCCGTACATCCCGCTGCGCGCCGTGCGCCACCTGGAGAAGGGCCGCGTGGTCATCTTCGGCGCCGGTATGGGCATGCCGTACTTCTCCACCGACACCACCGCCGCCCAGCGCGCCCTGGAGATCGACGCCGAGGCGCTGCTCATGGGCAAGAACGGTGTGGACGGGGTCTACGACTCCGACCCCAAGACCAACCCCGACGCCGTCAAGTTCGACGCCCTCGGCTACGGCGAGGTCATCACCCGTGACCTCAAGGTCGCCGACGCCACCGCCATCACGCTGTGCCGCGACAACAAGCTGCCGATCCTCGTGTTCGAGCTGCTCGCCGAGGGCAATATCGCGCGGGCCGTCAAGGGTGAGAAGATCGGCACGCTGGTGGGTGACCAGGGCAGCCGGGCCTGACCGGCACACCCCTTTCGCCCGGGGTACGACACCTGTCCGGGGGACGGACGGGACGCACCCTGGCCGGGGGATGGACAATGGCCTGCCGGTCGGGAACCGTGCAGGAAGAAGACGCGACGCAGCCGGCCGCCGCCCCGACGAGGAACCGCAGCCGGGCCTTACTCAAGACACGCAGGAGCAAGTGGTGATCGAAGAGACCCTCCTCGAGGCCGAGGAGAAGATGGAGAAGGCCGTCGTGGTCGCCAAGGAGGACTTCGCCGCGATCCGCACCGGCCGTGCGCACCCGGCGATGTTCAACAAGATCGTGGCCGACTACTACGGCGCCCCGACGCCGATCAACCAGTTGGCCTCGTTCTCCGTGCCGGAGCCGCGCATGGCGGTCGTGACGCCGTTCGACAAGACCGCGCTGCGCAACATCGAGCAGGCGATCCGCGACTCCGACCTGGGCGTCAACCCCAGCAACGACGGCAACATCATTCGGGTGGTGTTCCCCGAGCTGACCGAGGAGCGCCGTCGCGACTACATCAAGGTCGCCAAGGGCAAGGCCGAGGACGCCAGGGTGTCCATCCGCTCCGTGCGCCGCAAGGCCAAGGACGCCATCGACAAGCTGATCAAGGACGGCGAGGTCGGCGAGGACGAGGGCCGCCGTTCGGAGAAGGAGCTGGACGAGCTGACGTCGAAGTACGTCGCTCAGGTCGACGAGCTCCTCAAGCACAAGGAAGCGGAGCTGCTCGAAGTCTGATGAGCGACTCTTCCTGGGGGGTGCCGCCGCAATCCGGGTACTGGGGGCCCACTGAGCGTGGGCCTGTCCAGGGGGCTGCCCCGGCGGGTCCCGCGTACGATGCGCCTCAGGCGCAGCAGACTCGCCCCATGCCCATCGTGCCCGACGGACCCGCGTACGCCGGAGACCAGGACGACGACCGGGGGGCCGCTCGGCTGAGCGGTCCCTTGTTCCGGGAAGAGACGCCGTATCCGGCGCCGATTCCGACGCTGAACCCCACCCAGAGTCCCAGTCAGAGTCCCGCACAGAATCACTCGCAGAATCCGGAGCCCATGCCCGACGCCCCGCAGCCGGCGCCAGCGCCGCAGAAGAAGAGCGCGGGCCGTGACCTGAGCGCGGCCATAGGGGTCGGTGTCGGGCTCGGTGTGGTGATCGTCGCCTCCCTGTTCATCTACAAGCCCGTGTTCGTCGGCGTGGTCGCGGTCGCCGTGGTCGTGGGCTTGTGGGAGCTGACCAGCAGGCTCCAGGAGCGCAAGGCCATCAAGGCGCCGCTCGTGCCGCTCGCGGTCGGCGGTGCGGCGATGGTGGTCGCCGGGTACGTGCGGGGAGCCGAGGGCGCCTGGGTCGCCATGGCCCTGACCGCGCTCGCGGTCCTGGTCTGGCGGATGACCGAGCCGCCCGAGGGCTACCTCAAGGACGTCACGGCGGGCGTCTTCGCGGCGTTCTACGTGCCCTTCCTGGCCACGTTCGTCGCGCTCATGCTCGCCGCCCACGACGGCCCTTGGCGCGTCCTCACCTTCCTGCTCCTGACGGTCGTCAGCGACACGGGTGCGTACGCCGTCGGCTGGCGCTTCGGCAAGCACAAGCTCGCGCCGCGCATCAGCCCCGGCAAGACCCGTGAGGGCCTGCTCGGCGCGGTGCTGTTCGCCATGGTCGCGGGCGCGCTGTGCATGCAGTTCCTGATCGAACGGGGCAGCTGGTGGCAGGGCCTGTTGCTGGGCCTCGCGGTCGCGGCCAGCGCCACCCTGGGCGACCTCGGCGAGTCCATGATCAAGCGTGACCTGGGCATCAAGGACATGGGCACGCTGCTCCCGGGGCACGGAGGGATCATGGACCGGCTGGATTCGCTCCTGCCGACGGCTCCGGTGGTGTGGCTGCTGATGGTGGCTTTCGTCGGCTCCGTGTGAGGGCCGTCCGCGTGCGGCTTCCGGGCCTCGTCCTGCGTGCAGGGCGGGGCCCGTCGTCGTACCCGGAGAGGGATGGTCGTACGAACGGCCGAGTGGGACGATTCCGGATGTAAGGGATGTAAACTCACCGGAAGGAGGGCGTCATGTCCGGCTTCCACGAGGAGATCGATGTCGACCGGACGCCCGGCGACGTCTGGGCGTACCTCAGCGACCCCTCCCACCTGCCCGAATGGCAGGCGAGCGCGGTCTCGGTCGAGCAGCTGGACGAGGGCCCGTTCGGTCTCGGCTCCCGCATCCGGGTCACCCGGCACGTCGGCCTCCGGGACATGCCGATGACCATGCAGGTCACCGAGTTCGAACCGCCGCGTTCCTGGGGCCTGCGCGGCATCGACGGACCTGTCCGCGGCAGCGTCCACGGCGAGGTCACACCCCTGCCGGACGGGCGCGCCCACGTGACCATGGACCTCGACTTCGAGGGCCGGGGCATCGGCAGGGTGCTGCTGCCCCTCGTCGTACGGCCACAGGTGCGCAGGGAACTCCCGCGCAACGAGCAACTGCTCAAGGAGCGGCTGGAACACACCGCAGGCTAGGCGTCGCCGGCGTCCCAGTCCGCCAGTGGCAGGCCCCCGGCGGTGGTGATCTCCAGGAGCGTGCAGCCCATGAGCCGTACGGCCGCGAACAGGCGGTCGCGGACCTGGGTGCGGTCCGCGGGCGGGAAGGAGACGCGGATCTGGTGCGGGCGGGAACGGTCGTAGGTGAGGTGCCAGTCCGGGCCGGCGGTGGCGAAGTGGTCCTGGCCCTGCTCGCCGTCCTCGGACTGCCACGACCCCCGGTCCACGGTCGGGGCCAGCACGTCCCGCAGGATCCGCAGCCGCTCGGCGTACGGCCGTGAGCCCTCGGACAGCCGCAGGTACCGGTGCAGCCGGGGCCGGAAGGCGTCGAACCAGGGCGCCAGGTCCGGCTCCAGGCCGGCCAGGACCGCGGAGCGCACCCGCCCCGTCACCCACCCCTCGACGAACCCGGCCGCGCTCGGCGCGAACTCCTCCCGCCCGATGCCCCGGCCCCGCACCACCACCGGCCACTGTTCGGGCTCCCCCTCGGTACGCCAGCACAGCCGGTCGGCGTCCACCGTGGTGCCCCAGACCAGCAGACCCTCGTACCGCTCCAGACCGCCCTGCGGAGCGGTCCCGAACGGCGTGTGCAGACACAGGTAGTCGCAGAACTCGCCCCGGCCGTACGTCTCGGCCAGCAGCTTGTAGTCCTCGGGCAGCCGCACCCCGAGCCGCGCCTCCGCCTCGGCCCAGTCCCCGCGGGCGTCGGCCGGATCGACGGGCGGGGGAACGGCCCGGGTGAGGTCGTCCAGGCTCGTCACGGCAGGTCGGCCCGGCCGAGTGCCGTCGCGGCCGGCTCTCCGGTGCGGCGGGCGTACGTCAGCCGCTCGCGCACCTCGCGCAGGGTGCGTGGCCGGTAGCCGGGGCCGCCGCAGCAGCTCTTGTGGAATCCCACGCCCGCGTTCAGCAGCACCGTGAGCGTCCGCCAGGCGGCCCGGTCCCGCTTCGGGGGCGCGGCGAAGGCCGAGCCCGCGTAGATCAGCGCGCCCGCGCAGCGCGGGCAGCTCCGCTCCCGCCACGGGTCGTACCGCTGCTTGTACGAGACCCGGCAGGGCAGGCAGACGTACGAGGTCTTGGCGGGAGGCATGCGCTCAGCGTAGGGAGCCCGCAGGGCCCGGCCAAGCGGGTTTCCGATTCCGGCGCGGGCGCCTGGTGGTTCGACATCGAATGCGTCACCCAACAGGTCACCCAACAGGTCACCCTACAGGTCACCCAATTGGATCTGCGACACTGGTACAGCCATGCCTAAGCCCGGAGAACTGGCAGTACTTGGGCAGCAATAAGCCCCCTACCAGCGCGTTCGGCGCGGATAGGGGGCCTGGTGTGGGTCACTGGGCCGTCTCTGGGCCGTCAGGCTTGCGCGGGGCCGGCAGAAGCACCCGATCCACGGCCTTCCTCGTACGCTCCTGGCTCGACGGCATCAGGTGTGCGTACACCCGCAGCGTCAGCCCCGGATCGGCGTGCCCCAGGTACTCGCTGACGGCCTTGATCCTCTCGCCGGCGTCCAGCAGCACCGAGGCGTAGAAGTGCCTCAGCGCGTGCATGCCGTGCTCATGAGCGGACTGGTACTTGCCGTCCGTCCCGGCTTCCGCGATCAAGCCAGCAGCCGCGAGAGCGGGCTTCCACTCCTGGATGTTGAAGTTGCTGCGCCAGACGAGCCCGCTCGCGGTGTTCGTAAACAGGAGGCGGGCCGACACCTTCGGGCCGTCCGGCTTGCGCCAGGGCAACGTGATCTCGACCGGCTTGAAGGCGTCCATGTGGGCCCGCAGGGCCTCGGCGACCGAAGGCGGCAGCGGCCCGTACCCTTCGCGTGCCCGCCCGACGGGGCTTGGGCAGCGGCGCTTGACTGGGGCGTTGAGACTCCGCCGCCCGCGCGAATCAGGCCTGGCTCACCTTTCTACTCCTGGGGAAACTTGCCGACTCCGCGCAGCATCCTAAAGAGCTGCGTGGGAGAAGCGGTCACACCATTACCACCGTCCATCAGTACTTCGGCTACTGATCGCACCCAGCGGCTTGACTCGCCCATTTAAGGCTCCACCGACCGCGTGGCCCGCTGACTGGCCAGATGGTGCGCTGGGCGGGTTTGGGGTGCGGAAGGGTAGCTCCAGCCCAAAGGAGGCAACCTGAAGCTACGGCCGCCCGCATCACTGAGGAGGGAAGATCGTCATGGTCGGACTGGCAGGGGTGCCCGGCAGAGAGTGGATGGTCCGGGACGCGAAAGGACGCAAGTACAGCTTCGACTCGGAAGAAGAGGCGTTCGAAGCGCTTCCTGAGTACGGGGAAGGGGCTGCGGTGTGGACCCGCGACGTCTATCGCGTGCTCTTCTTCACACGGTCCGTCGACGGCTGGCAGCAGGTCACCAAGCCGAGCGACTAGCGTGTCCCCCACGTGCCCGATCGGACGGCAAGCGACGGGGAACAACGGGGAACATCGGTGAGCACCCCGGGAACGCGCAGGTCAGCGTCTCGCCAGCTCAGCCCCGATCCGCATACGCGATCTTCCGAACTGGTGATGTACAGCAGCAAGGTGCAGCAACCACCGCGCCCGCAGCCTACCGCTACCAGCCTCGGCAGGCCGACGATGCTCCCGCAGACCACAACGGTTTCGGCCTATATCGCCCAGGTTTCAAAAATGCCCAACTCCTTCCCGATGAAGAGCGCTGCCGAAGTAGGCACCAGCAAGCAAATGCCGATGCCGCCAAGCACATATGGCGCCACTGGTGTCGCTTTCGGGAAGTGGCCATCGGGTCGACGCTTGCGCGCAATAGCGAAGCGCAGGATAAACAGAGCGGCACTCAACATGAGCAGGAACGCGCCGATAATCTGCAGCGCCATCAAGCCGCATTCAATAATTAAAAGGACCAGGTACGAGAGCAGCACCCCCACGACTACCCTCACTTACTCAGATTTCAGCATTAATCAGAATCCGGTCGGCTTTCATTGCCGTCGGCTGCAACCACGCGCAAGGCGGACAATAGGATCACGGCTTGGGCTGCGTCAATCCGTGCAGCTGAACGCGTGCCCGATGTGTGCCCGACCGGCTGGTAAGTCGCGGCCGTCTACGGGCTCCCCCGCCCTGGACCAGCAACCGCGACAAGCATCACCACGGCAGGTCAAGGGCACTTACCCCGGTGGTGGCTCTGGTGATGATGAGGCGCACGCCCCCCTCCGTACAGCAGCGACAGCAACCGACAGCGCCCGCCATGAAGTCGACAGCGGTCCGAAAACGGCCGTAAT
>NZ_KQ948068.1 GCF_001513965.1 Streptomyces cellostaticus
ACGACGGCCGCTCGGGCCAGCGGACACGAGCCGGTCTCGCCGTCGGCGGGAGTGGCGGCGGGCACGACGCCGGAGCATGAGGTGGGGCAGGGCCGGTGGTCTGGTTCGGGACGCCGTGGAGGGCTCTCCGGTGGCGTCGGGGGTGTGTACCGGCTGGATGGACCGGTAGTGGTCGGGGCAGCAGGTTCTGCACGGGCCGGTGTGGGCCGTGATGGTCGCGGCAGCGGCTTGTGCTCGGTCCTGGTGCCGGGCGCGGGTGCCCGTCCGGGGATGTGGTCCCGGCGCCCGGCGCAGGTGAGCTTGGCGAAGACGGCGGCCTCGGCGTCCTCACGGCCGGGCTACCCGTCGTCGAGGACGGTCCGCACGGAGTGCGAGCCGAGCAGCTTCACGCCGCCACCTCCGCGTTGGCATGGTCTCCGACGAGCAGTTGGTGTCGGTCGGCGGCGGAGCGGCCGATCCGGGCCCAGCGGCCGATGATCGAGTGGTGCAGGGCGGGGACGCCGTCGACGGCGGCGCCCTCCAGGAGGATCGAGTCGGCGACGGCGGCGTGCCGCAGGACGCAGTCGCGGCCCACGGAGACGTACGGCCCGACGGTGCAGTCGGTCACGGTGCTCCCGGCGGCGATCACCAGCGGCCCCACCAGATGGCTGCCGTACACCCGGGCTCCCGGTTCGATCACGACCGAGCCGCTGAGGGTGCTGGCGGCGTCGACCTGGCCGTGCACGTCGGGCCCGGTCAGCCGCCCGAGCAGTTCCCGGTTGCAGTCGAGCAGGTCCTCCGCCTTGCCGGTGTCCTTCCAGTAGCCGTCGTAGCGCTGGGCGCGCACCAGTGCGCCGTCGTCGGCGAGGCGCTGGATGGCGTCGGTGATTTCCAGTTCGCCGCGGGCGCTGGGGCGCAGCCCGGCGACCGCCTGGTGGATTCGGGAGGTGAAGAAGTAGACGCCGAGCGCGGCCAGGTCGCTGGCGGGTTCGGCCGGCTTCTCGACCAGGCGGTGCACCCGGCCGTCGGGGCCGACCTCGACCACCCCGTAGGCACGCGGATCGGCCACCGGCTGCACGAGCAGCAACGCGTCGGCGCGGTCGGCGGCGAAGGCGTCGGCGGCCTGCGTGATGCCGTCCGCGAGCACGTTGTCGGCCAGGTACATGACGAAGTCGTCGTCGCCGAGGAAGTCGCCCGCGAGTTGGACGCAGTGCGCGAGCCCCAGTGGTCGGTCCTGGTGCAGATAGGTGAGTTCGAGACCGAACGCGGAACCGTCGCCGACCACCTGGGAGATCTCCGCGGCGTGTGTGCCGACGATGACGGCCACCTCGGTGATGCCCGCGTCGCGGATGTTCTCCAGACAGTGCACGAGCACGGGCTTGTTGGCTACGGGCAGCAGTTGTTTGGCGGTCGAGTGGGTGAAGGGGCGTAGCCGGGACCCCGTCCCCCCTGACAGTATGAGCGCCTTCATATTCCGCGAGTGTGCAGGTAGTTCCTCAAGGAGAGCTTGACGCGGCCCGGAGCACGGGGTCGTCCGCGGTGCGGGGCCCGCCGAGTTCCACGGGCCTACTGGCCGTCTTCGACCGGGCCTCGAGCGGGGCCCCGGAGCATGCCCGCATGGCCTCATCGTCGACCGAACCGTCTCCCGCCGTGGCACGGGACGTCTCCTTCGACCGGTGGCTGGACGAGCAGCACCGCAGACAACGCTACGACGTGCGGCGCACGCCGCTCGACACGCTGCCGGGCTGGCGCTTCTGCCGGGACACCGGAGACCTGGTGCACTCCTCGGGACGGTTCTTCTCCGTCTCCGGGCTGCGCGCCACCACCGGCTTCGGCGCCGAGGGGCAGCGGCCGCGCAGCTGGACCCAGCCCGTCATCGTGCAGCGCGAGGTCGGGTTGCTCGGCATTCTGCTCAAGGAGTACCGCGGCGAGGTGCACTGCCTGCTCCAGGCCAAGATGGAGCCGGGCAACCTCAACGGGCTGCAGTTGTCACCGACCGTCCAGGCCACCCGCAGCAACTTCACGGGAGTGCACCGGGGCCGCCGCGTGCCGTACACGGAGTACTTCACCGGGGACCGGCACGGCGGGCGGGTGCTCGCCGACTCGCTCCAGTCCGAGCAGGGCTGGTGGTTCCTGCACAAGCGCAACCGCAACGTGGTCGTCATGACGGACGAGGACGTGCCCGCGCTCGACGGGTTCCGCTGGCTGTCGCTGCGTCAGGTCGGCGAGCTGCTCCGCACCGACCACCTGGTGAACATGGACAGCCGCACGGTTCTGTCGACACTGCCGCGGCAGTTGCTCGCGGGCCCGGGCGGGGTGTCGGCCCCGGTGCGTGAGGACGATGCCCTGCACTCGTTCACCGAGGTGCTCTCGGTCCTGGCCGACGCCCGCTTCCGGTACGAACTGGTCCAGGAGCAGCTTCCGTTGCGGAAGGTCCTGGAGGACGACACGAGCCCGTGGCAGCGCACCCGGGACGGCATCGGGCGGCACGACGGCCGGCATTTCACGGTGCTCGGTGTGAGCGTGGAGGCCGAGGCGCGCGAGGTGGCCCGCTGGTCCCAGCCGCTGCTCGCCCCGGTGGCGGGGCTCGCCGGACTGCTCGTGCAGCGCGTCGACGGGGTGCCGCACGTGCTGCTGCGGGCCCGGGTGGAGGCGGGCACCCTGAACGTGGCCGAGTTCGGGCCCACGGTGCAGTGCTCGCCGCGTCATCTGAACGGGCGGGGCGCGCGCCGCCCCGAGTTCCTGGACACGCTGCTCGCGCCGCGCGCCGGACGGGTGCTGTTCGACACCGAGCAGTCCGAGGAGGGCGGGCGCTTCCACCACGCGCTGACCCGCAATCTGATCGTCGAGCTGGACGAGGCGGACGAGGGTGCCGCGCGCGATCTGCCACCGGACTTCTGCTGGGTGTCGGTACCGCAGGCACAGGCGTTGCTGCGGCACGGCAACCATCTCAATGTGCAGGCCCGGTGCCTGATGACGGCCTTGACGCTGGCGACGCGATAGCGCCTCCCGGCGCCCGCGGGACCTGCTCAGGCGCGGCTCGACGCAGCTCGGCCCGGGCGCAGCGTGCAGGGAGTACCAGGCGCTGCCCGGCGAACTCGCCGTGGCCGGGCCGGCGCCCCCTCGTCCTCGGATGGTTCGAACGCGAACGCGAACGAGTACGAAGGACGAGCCCGAGCCCAAGGCCGCGGGCCCTGCGTACGCATCCCTCGGCGCCCGCAGCCGCCGCGTGGCCCGGTCCGGCAGCTGCCCGGCGGGACCGCGGCGATCCGCTCGCGCTCCTGGCTCGCGCCGTTGTTGAAGTCGGCTTACCGGACGGCCCCGGGCCGAGGCACGCAGGGAGGCGCGGCACGGCCGCACGAGGAGCGCCGATGGTCACCCTCGGCCTGCGGGGGGCATCCCCCGACACCAGGTATTCCAGGGAGGCGGGGGGCTCCGGTCAGCTTGCGCGGGCGGTCAGGTGGCTGCCCCGTGCCGGTGCCCTGGTGACGCCCGGCGCGGGGCGCCTGGCCTGGACCTCGGCGGGAGCTGCAACCCCGGTCGCCGTCTCGGGGTGAGCCGTCAGGATCGACCGGTGCAGGCGGACCAGCGCCGGAGACGGTTCGAGGCCCAGCTCCTGCACCAGCGTGGTGTGCAGGCGCTGGTAGACGCTCAGCGCCTCGCCCCGGCGGCCGGAGCGGTGCAGTGCGATCATGAACTGGCCGTGCAGGCTCTCGTGCATCCGGTACTGGTTGACCAGGACCGTCAGTTCGGACAGCAGCTCGCGGTGGCGGCCGAGCCGCAGGTCGGCTTCGATGCGCTGGTCCAGGGCGCACAGGCGGGCCTCTTCCAGGCGCCTGACCTCAAGAGCGAGCTGGGCGCCCGCCTGGACATCGGCGAGCGCGCCTCCGGTCCACAGGGAAAGGGCCTCGCGCAGCCGCTTGGCGGCGCCGCTGTAGTCCTCGGCGTCCATGGCCCGGTAACCCGCGCCCGCGCGCCTGTCGAACTCGCGGAAGTCGAGGTGGCCGCCGCGCGTGTCGAGCCGGTAGCCACCCGGAAGGGTCACGAGAACGTCCTTGGCGGTGACGGTCCCCGCATCCGCTCCCCGGGCGAGAGCCTCGCCGATCAGGTCGCGCAGCTGGAGCACGTACGTCTGCAGCGTGGTGCGCGCGCTGCGCGGCGGGTTCTCGCCCCAGAGTTCCTCGGTGAGGGCGGCCGTGGAAACCACCTGGTCGGCGTGGAGCGCGAGAAGCGCGAGCACCTGACGCGGCTTGGGGGCGGTGGGCGTGATCGAAATGCCGTTCTCGTGCACCGTGAGTGCGCCCAGTACTTCGATGTGCATCTTGATCCCCTCGTTGATGCAGGCCAGGTCAGCGCGTTGCAGGGCCATAGCTTCCGCACCGGTCAAGACGAGCTGCGGGCTCTGACTCAACCCCGAGTAAAAAACAGCACAGTCGGTTTGTCAATCAACAAAACGCCAGGACGCCGAGCAGCGGCGGCGGAGTCCGGGTCGAGCCGGACCGGGACGGGTCGTCAGTACAGGAGTTCGGTGACGGCGCCCATGAAACCCTCGTCGAGCATGGTGTGCGCCGCCGTGTCGCGGGAACTGTCCAGGCCTGCGTCGTGGCGGGCCACACTGAGCAGGTAACGGCCGAGGACGCGGTGCGTGGCGAAGGCCCATTCGCCGCGGGCGGCGGGCCCGCCGTCCGGGGCCAGCAGGTCGCCGCCGTCCGCGCCGAAGCCGAACTCGGTGAAGCCGAGCCGCAGTCCCTGCCCCAGCGCCTTGGTGTAGGCCTCCTTCAGGGTCCACAGGCGCAGCATGGCGGCCGTGCGTTCGGCGTCGGTGAGGCGCTCCAGGTCGGCGCGTTCGGCGGGGGTGAGCACGTGGCGGCTCAGCAGCTCGTACGACATGCGGCGGTCGGCCGGTTCGGCGTCGACGCCGATGCGGCCGTCGCGGCTGACGCCGACGGCGATCAGGTCGTCGGTGTGGGTGAGGCTCACGTCGATCTGGTCGAGGCCGCGCAGGTACGGGCGGCCGCCGATCTTGTAGGCGAGGTCGAGCTCCACCGGGTCGGTGTGCAGGGCGGCGGCGGCCGTGTACTTGGTGGCGAGGCGGGAGGCGACGAAGCGGTAGCGGACGGTGGGGTCGGCGGTGCGGCGGTAGCGCTGCCAGTCGCGGCCGAGCAGCGGGCGCAGCGCGGGTTCCGCGACGACGGCGGTGAGCCATTCGCCCCAGGTGGTGTGGACGACGGCGTTGCCGTAGCGGTCCATGGCCTCGCGCACCCGGTGCCAGGGGGCGTCCGGTCCGCTGACGTGGACCGGCGCGCTGATCCGCTCCGCGCCGGTGGGGACGGTGGTCGTCAAGGGGCCTTCCTTCCCTGGGGTGTTGGGGTGGGGGGTCACAGCGCGTGGGCGACCGTGTCGAGGTCGTAGCTCAGGCCCTCCCGGTAGCGGCGGACGAGTTCGTCGAGCACCTGCTCCTGGATGCCGTCGGGCAGGTCGGGCACCGGGACACCGAGCCGGCCGGCGAGCCGGGACAGGGCGAGGACGGCCCAGGCCGGGTCGGCGAGGAACGGATCGGTGCCGTCCTGGCTCTCCCAGACGCCGAGGACCGCGGCGGCGCCGACGATGCCGGCGTAGCGGTCGCTGAGCACGATCACCGCGGGGTCGGTGAGGGCTGCGCCGGAGGTCGGCAGGCGGCGGCACTGCTCCTGGAGGGCGCGCAGTTCGGTGACGAACGCCTCCGCGAGGCCGGCGAGGGCCCCGCGGGTGCCCCGGGTGCCGCGCGCGGCGGCGAGCCGGGCGGCGCTGCCCACGAGCGAGGCGGCCATGAAGTCGCCTCCGCCGGCGATGCCGAGCAACCGGTAGTCGAGGTCGGGCAGTTCGCTGCCGGCGCGGAACAGCTCGGACGGCGGCTCGTCCTCGCTGAACCAGGACCGTTCGGCCAGGCCCCGCAGCTGGGGCACGAGCACCGCCTGGCAGGAGGCGCTGCCCGCGTGGCCGAGTCCGGCCACGGGCAGGTCGCGCACGAGCTTGTCGAGCGCCCCGTACTCGGGGCCGGCGTGGTCGTAGCCGCGCGCGCCGAGCACGGTGGCGAGCTCCTGCAGGTCCTCGCGGAGCAGGTCGGGCACCACGTACTTGACGGCGGCGGCGAAGAGATGGGCCTGGGCGGGCAGCAGGCTCAGTGCCCGCAGTACGACCGTGGCCATGGCGTCGCCGGCCAGCAGGTCGGCGAAGACGCCCGTGAGCGGCGTGTGCCAGCGCTTGGCGACGGGTCCTTCGCGGCCGTCGGTCGCGGCCCGCATGGCCGAGTGCAGCACCGTACCGGCGGCTGAGGTGACGACGCCGCAGATCACACTGCGGTTGACCTGGAACACCTGGAGCGCCATGCCCACTCCGTCCCCTTCGCCGCCGACCAGCGCCTCGGCGGGGACGGGCGCGCCGGTGAACTCCAGGCCGGAGAAGAGCGCCCCGCGCATGCCGGGCAGTTCGACACGCGGCAGGTGCCGGATGCGGCCCGGCCCGGCCGCGGCGGGGTCGAGGAGGAACACGGAGTGGCTGCGCGGTCCGCGTGCGGTGTCGGTGCGGGCGTAGACGACCTGCAGATCGGCGCGGTCCGCGTTGATGATCACATCTTTGCGGCCGTCGAGCCGGTAACCGCCCGCGGCGGTGCGGGCGCTGAACTCGTGGCGCAGGATCGCGTTGGCGTGCGCGAGTTCGTGGTGCAGG
The DNA here is from genome assembly GCF_001513965.1 of Streptomyces cellostaticus. Lineage (GTDB taxonomy): Bacteria > Actinomycetota > Actinomycetes > Streptomycetales > Streptomycetaceae > Streptomyces > Streptomyces cellostaticus. The sequence continues at coordinate 6,688 of NZ_KQ948068.1, forward strand.
ATCGTGGCCCGCCCGCCGCGCAGCAGCAGGTCGGCGACGTCCTGGCGCTGGCGTGTGCTGCCCGCTGCCCAGACGGCGCCGGCGGCGAACAGGGACGTGATCCCGTAGCCGAAGCCGAGCGCCACGTCGCGCCGGAAGACGGGGCGCAGGGCGCGCGCCAGCAGATCGGCCCGGGTGAGGCGGCCGCCGTACGCGACGGGTACGAACTCGGCGCCGAGCCCGGCCTCGGCGAGCAGTGTCTCGGTCTCGGCCGGCCGCACGCGCCGGTCGTCGGCGGCGAACAGGGCGCGCAGACCGTGGGGGTTGGCCGGATCGTACGGGTCGCCCAGCAGGGCTTCGAGCCGCGCGGCCCTCGCCAGGGCGTCCGCCTCCGTCCGTCCGAACGGCGCGCCCGGGAAGTGGATGGTCTCGGCGGTGATGGTCATGGCGGCGGTGGTCAGCTCCCTCGTCGCGACACGGGACGCCGCGTGCGCACCCGTACTCCGACCCTGACCGCCTCTCCTCGAGCCCGGGTGGAGGTGCTCTCGACACATGTTCCGGTGTCCCTGCAGCGCGGTCACAGCGCATCGGAAGCGTTCTTCCGCTGTTTCTCAAGCGATCCTCCAGGCCGCAGAACCGGGCCGCAAAAAAGGCTGCGACACCCCGGGATCGGGGTGCGGCAGCCTTTTCCGCAAGAGCCTCGGTCAGCCGGCCTTACGGCGGAAGTTTCGCTTCTGACCTGCGCGACCGCTCATGTTCTTGACCTTGCTGCGCGCCTCTTCGTGCGCCTGCTTGGCCCGCGAGGCCTGGGACTTGCGCTCCAGCGCCTCCTTGAACTTCGCGCGTACCTCGTCCTCACCGGGCTTGTCCTGCGGGGTTTCAGTCATATGGTCCTCCTTGCTGTAGGGAACAGTCCTGCCGGAACTGCAGCACCATTTTCACAACCGGATGTGGATCCTCACTCAAGGGCTGGTCGAGGGCCAAGTCCGGGTAGATATTCTCGGACAAAAGTCCTGAAGGGCGGGCGTCGTACGCGCCGCCTCGGGCGGGTTCGAGCCAGTGGTGCTCGCGCTGGAAGGCATAGACCGGCAGATCGACCGGGACACCGGTGGCGAAGACCCGCTCCCAGCGGATGTCCTGCCCCGCCACATGCAGTGCACCCAACGCCTGCACCAGCGACCGCACTTCGCCGCCCGGTTCGTCCGCCCCCCGCTGCGAGGCCACGAACACCGCCGGCTCCGCCACGCACGAGGCACCCCTGGCGGACAGCACCCCGGCCGGACCGCACTCCACATACCGGCCCACACCCGAGCGCTCCAGCGTGCGCACCGCATCCGCGAACCGCACCGCGGCACGCACCTGCCGCACCCAGTACCCCGGATCCGACACCACACCTGCCGACACGACACCACCGGTCACCGTCGACACCCACGCAATCGACGGCTCACGGAACACACACTCCGCCGCGACCTCGGCGAACTCCCCCAGCATCGCGTCCATGTGCGGGGAATGGAACGCGTGCGACACCTCCAGACGCCGCACCCACCGCCCCTGACCCACCAGCCAGGCCATCACCGACTCGACCGCGGCCACATCCCCGCTGACCACCGTCTGGTCCGGCCCGTTCACCTCCGCGACCGTCACCCGGCCGCCCACGCGTGCCAGCACCTCGGTCACTTCGGACTCGGACGCCTGTACGGAGGCCATCGCCCCGCCCCGCTCGCGCGCCTGCATCAACCGGCCCCGCGCCGCCACCAGCCGCGCCGCATCCGCCAGATCCAACACCCCCGCCACATGCGCCGCCGCCAGCTCGCCCACCGAGTGACCGGCCACCGCAGTCGGCACCACACCCCACGACTGCCACAGCCGGAACAACGCCACCTCGACGGCGAACAGCACCGGCTGCGTGAACTCCGTCTCATGGATCAACACCGCATCCGGACCGTCCTCCGCCGCGAACAGCACCGCAGCCAGCGGCAGCCGCAGATACGGATCGAGCGCGGCGCACACCTCGTCCAATGCCCGCCGGAACTCCGGGAACGCCGCGTACAGCTCCCGCCCCGTGCCGATGCGCTGACTGCCCTCACCGGTGAACAGCACCGCGAGATCCGTCCCTGCGGCCGCTGCCCCCTCGATGAGGCCGGGGTGGGCGCGGTCGTCCGCGAGGGCGCGCAGGGCCTCGGCCGCCTCCGCGGACGACGCGGCCACGATGCTCGCGCGGTGCTCCAGGTGGGGACGGTGCCGGGCGGCGGTGTACGCCACGTCGAGCAGGCCGGCGTCGGGTGTGCCGTCGAGGTGGCCGGCGAGCCGGGCCGCGTTCTCGGCGCGGGCCCGCGCGGTGCGGCCCGAGACGGGGAGGACGACGGGGGTCGGTGTGGCGCGGCGCCGGCGACGGCCGGTGACGGCCCCCCAGTCCACGTCGGATCCGTCGCACCACAGCGCGGCGGCCACGTCCTCCAGGGCCTCGCGGGCGACCCGGTCGCGGCGGCCCGTGCTCAGGATGCGCGGCTGGTCGCCGTCGAAGGCGTCGAGGCCGCTCTGCAGCGCGTGGCCGGCCACGGGGTGCGGCGTGATCTCGACGATGCGCAGTCCGCGTCCGTCGGCGAGCGCGCCGGTGGCCTCGGCCAGGCGCATGGGGGCGCACATGTTGCGGGCCCAGTACGCCGCGTCGAGGTCCGTGCCGTCGGCGTACCCGCCGGTGACGGTCGACCAGAACGGCACCGTGGTGCTACGGGTGCGCAGCGTGCCCAGGCGCTCCTCCAACTCGCTTGCCAATTGGGCCAGTTGGGTGCTCTGCGCGGCGTAGTCGATGTTGACGCGCCAGGCGCGTACGCCCCGGCCGTCCAGGTCACGTTCCAGGGCGTCGACGGCTTCGCGCGGCCCGGACAGGCACACCTGCCCGGGGGCGAGGTGACCGGCGAGCGAGAGCCGTCCCGCGCGTACCTCGGGCAGCGACTCGGCGTCCTCGAGGGAGAGTTCGCACACGGTCAGGGCGCCGTGGCCGCTGGCCTGTTCGGCGACGAGCCGGGACCAGGTGGTGATCAGGCGGGCGCCCTCGGCGAGCGGCAGCGCGCCCGCGAAGACCGCGGCGGCCACCTCGCCGACGCTCTGCCCGAAGACGACGGTGGGCTCGACGCCCCATGCGCTCAGGGTGCGGGCGAGGGCCGTCTGCAGGGCGAACAGGACGGGCTGGACGACGTCGGTGCGCTCCAGGCGCGAACCGGGCCGGTCCGCGAGGAGTTCCTCGGTGACCGACCAGCCGGTGAACGGCCGCAGGGCCCGGTCGCACTCGTCGAGGGCGGTCCGGAAGGCGGGTTCGCCGAGCAGGTCGCGGCCCATGCCGAGCCACTGCGAGCCGTGGCCGGGGAAGCAGAAGGCGAGCGCGTGCGGCCGGACGGCGGGCCCCTGGGCGTGGGCCGCGACGTGTTCGCGCAGCGCGCCGGCCAGTTCGCCGGGGTGGGCGACGGCGGCGACCACGCGGTGGGTGCCTGTGGCGCGGCCGAGGAGTTCGGGCGCGTACCAGGCCCCGCCCGCGCGGACCCGGTCGGTGAGCGCGTCGGCGGCCGCGCGCAGGTCGCCCGTGCTGTCGGCGGCAAGCGGCACGAACAGCCGTCGCCGGTGCGGGGCTTCCTCCAGCGCCAGGTGGGCGTTGGTGCCGTCGAAGGCGAAGCCGCTGACCCCCGCGTAGCGGCGGCCCTCGCCCGGCCACGGCGTGCGCTCGGTGACGGCTTCGAGGCGGCCCGCCTCGAAGCCGGTGAGCCTGCCGGGGGCGGCGAGGCGGAGGCCGGCGGGGATCTCGCCGTGGTGCAGGGCGAGCGCGGTCTTCATCAGGCCGACGACGCCCGCTGCGGCCTCCAGGTGGCCGAAGTTGGTCCTGGCGGAGCCGATGCGCAGGGCCTGGGTGCGGCCGTCGGCGAAGGCGGTGCCGAGGGCCTCGGCCTCGACGGGGTCGCCCAGGGGCGTGCGGGTGCCGTGGGCCTCGACGTAGGAGACGTGCCCAGGGCTGATGCCGGCCTCCTGCCAGGCGGCGCGCATCACGTCCGCCCGGGCCCCGGGACCGGGGGCCGTCAGCCCGTCGAAGGCGCCGTCGTCGTGGACGGCGCTGCCGCGGATCACGGCGTAGACGCGGTCGCCGGCGGCGAGTGCGTCGGACAGACGGCGCAGCACGAGGACGCCGCAGCCCTCGCCGCGCACCTCACCGGAGTCCGTCATGGCGAGGGTCGTGTGCGGGCCGAGCAGCACGTTGACGCCGCCCGCGAGCGCCAGGTCCACCTCCCCCTCGCGCAGGCTGCGCACGGCCAGATGGGCGGCGGTGAGCGAGGATCCGCATGCCGTGGCGACGGCGGGAGCGGGACCGTCCAGGCCGAGGGCGCGGGCGATGCGGGCGGGGACGGTGGAGTCGTCCCGGCCGGCCGCGGAGCGCGGGCCGATGCCGTCCGGGTCGGCGCCGGTGGCCGGGTGGTGCTCCTGCGCCGTGGTCCCCATGAACACGCCGGTACGGCTTCCGGCGAGCTCGTCGTGGACGATGCGCGCGTCCTCCAGCGCGGCCCACGCGGTCTCCAGGGCGATGCGCTGGCGGGGGTCCATCTGCCGGGCCTCGGCGGGCGGGATGCGGAAGAGGTCCGCGTCGAAGCCGGCGACGTCGTCGAGGAAGCCGCCCCGGCGGCTGCTCATGGTGCCGCAGGCCCGCGGGCCTGCGTCGAGGCACTCGGCGACGGTCCACCGGCCGCCCGGCACCTCGCCGACCGTGTCGACGCCGTCGAGCAGGCCCTGCCACAGTGCTTCGGGGGTCTCGATGCCGCCGGGCAGCCGGCAGCCGATGCCGACGATCGCGACCGGCGCGTGGGCGGCCGCGCGCCCGCGGGCGGGCGCCGCGGCGGCCGCCCGGGCGGCACGGCCGTCACCGGCGAGGTGCGCGGCGAGCGCGGCGGGCGTGGGGTACTGCCACACGGTCCAGGCGGGCACGGGCCGCTCCAGCCACTGGGACAGCCGCTGGACGAGCTCTGTCAACTGCGTGGATTCCAGACCGAGTTCGCACAGCGAGCGGTCGGCGGGCACCGCGTCGGGCCGCAGGGCGAGGAGGCCGGCGACCTCGACGCGCAGCCGCGCGGCTATCTCGTCGGCGGTCGGCCGGAAGGGGGCGGCGTCGCCGTTCATCTGGGCCGTGCTCATCGGCGCCTCCTCTGCCACGGGCGTTCCAGGCTCTCGCCGCCCTCTCGAGACCTGCTCGAGCAGCGGTGCATGCATCAGTCGCTTCACGGTGCTCGAAGAGACGTCGAGGCGCGGGATGTCACAGCACGCGGATCGCCGACTCCGCGTGCTGCTTGGCCAGGTTGAGGGTGGCGGTGGAGTTCCGGCCGAGCGCCTGGCGCACGTACCGGCGGGCCGCGGCCAGGTCGGCGCCCGGGCCGAGGACCTGCTCCACCGCCTCCTCGCGCAGCACCACGCTGTGCTGCGAGACGACCGTCACGCCCGTCTCGTCGGGCACGAGAGACCACTCGCCGGTGTGCGCCTCCATCAGGGCGGGCGTGGCCGTCTGCTTGTAGACGATGCGCCCGGCGTGCGGGAAGCAGATCCGCACCGACTCGGTGGTGTGCGCGCTGCCGTCGGCCGTCACCGTGTCCATGGACATGACCTGGACGCCGGGGCTGTCCTCGGTCAGGTCCAGGCGGGAGACGTGCGGGATCAGGTCGGGCCAGTCGGCCACCCGGTACAGGAAGTCGTAGACCAGCTCGGCCGGGCCCTTGACGCGTACGGAGTCCTCGAAGGACAGGACGAGCTCGTCCAGGCGCGTCCAGCGCTCGGCGAGACGCTTGAGGTTGTCCAGTTCGGCGCGGGAGTTGCTGTCGCAGGCGCGCTCGACCCACTCCACGTCGCCCGGACGGTCGCCGACGACCGTGAAGTCGTGCAGCAGGGTCAGCCGGCTGGTGCCGCCCGGCCGCTCCTCGACGATCCAGGTCCCGTGCATGGTCTCGACCGGCGCCTGCGGGCGGGTCTGGTGGAACTCGATCCGCCGCTCCTGGGGGTCCTGCAGGCGCTGCGAGATCCACGAGCGGACCTCGCCGTTGGCCGTGGCCCACATCCGCAGCCGCTCGTCCCGCCCGTCGAACTCCAGCCGTTCCACGTACACGTTCGGCGGGAAGTACAGCGGCCACTGCACCGCGTCCGAGATCAGCCCGTAGACGACTCCGGCACCCGCGTCCACCTCGACGGAGTGCACCGTACGGTGCACCCGCTCGCTCGACACCACGTACACGTCTTCCTCGTTTCCTTGACGAAGGTCAGTAATTGCCCAGTCCGCCGCAGACATTGAGTGCCTGCGCGGTGATCGAGGCGGCGGGCTCGGAGGCCAGGTAGCCGACCAGGGCGGCCACCTCCTCGGGAGTGGAGTAGCGGCCGAGCGGGATCTTCGCCTCGAACTGCGCCTGCACGTCCTGCTCGGTGGTGCCCCAGGCGGCCGCGTAGCCCTGGCGCACCCGCTGGGCCATCGGGGTCTCCACGTAGCCGGGGCAGACCGCGTTGACGGTGATGCCGCGGGGGGCGAGTTCCCGGCCGAGCGCCTTGGTGAAGCCGACGACGCCGTGCTTCGAGGCGCTGTAGGGGGCGCCGAGCAGGACGCCCTGCTTGCCTGCGGTGGAGGCGATGTTGATGATCCGCCCGTGCGCGGCGTCGGCGAGGCCGCCGTTCTTGAGCACCTCGCGCGTCACCAGGAACACGCTGTTGAGGTTGGTGTCGATGACGTCGTACCAGAGGTCGTCGGTGAGGTCGGCGGTGACGCCGCCGCCACTGCGGCCGGCGTTGTTGACGAGCACATGGACGGCTCCGTACGTCTCCACCGCCCGGGCCACGAGCGCGGCCACGGATTCGCGGGAGCGCACGTCCGCGGCCTGCCCCTCGACGTCGAGGCCCTCCGCGCGCAGGTCCGCCACGGTCTGCTTCACGTCCTCGGCGCTGCGGGCGCACAGGAAGACCCGGTGCCCGGCGCGGCCCAGCTGCCGGGCCACCTCCAGGCCGATGCCGCTGGTGGCTCCGGTCACCAGAGCGACGGGGTGGTTGTCGGGCATGTCAGTGTTCCTCCAGGTCATGGGTGGCGGTGCGCGCGGCGAGCTGCGGCTCGCGCCGTGCCTCGTCGGCGAGCGGGACGGGGGCCACCAGCGGGGCCAGTGCCCGGCGCAGAGCCGGCCGGGTCAGCAGGGTGCCGCGGGCCGCGACGTAGCCGTCGGGGCGTACGAGGATCCACGCGCCGGGCCGCAGTCCGAGCGCGGTGCGCAGGCGCCGGTCCGGGTCGGCGAGCGGGGCGGGGCCGTCGGGCCCGCTGCCGCCGACGGTCCTGACCGACAGCCACTCGCCGTACTGGGCGGCCGCGGTGACGGCCACGCCGACGGGGACGTCGCCCGGCCCGTGTCCGCCCGCGGCGAGCAGCAACGTCCAGCGCGGATCGCGCAGTTCGGCACGGAAGGCCGAGGCGGCCGTCTCGTCCGCACCGTGCACCCGGGCGGCGGTGACACGGGCGCCGGGGGCGGGGCCCCGGTCCGGCTGCCTCGCGCTCATCAGGACGGATCCGGCGCCCGCGCGGTGCTTGTAGGGGTCCGCGCCGGTCAGCGACGAGGCGTCGTAGCTGATCTTCAGGCCCGACATGCCGCCCAGCACCTTGCGCTGCACGGCCCGGCGCAGCGGCCGCACCGCGTTCACCACGCGCAGGGCGTGGGGCAGGACCACGCCCGCGAGCGCGTTCTTCAGCTGCACCAGGACGGTGGCGGTGCGTGTGGAGCCCAGCAGGGCCGCGCCGAGGGGGACGCGCTCCTCGCTGTACGTCTCGAGCAGTTCCGGGCCCGCGTGGCCCTGTTCGACCATGGCGAGCTTCCAGGCGAGGTTGTACGCCTCCTGGATGCCGGTGTTCATGCCCTGTCCCGAGGCGGGGCTGTGCACGTGCGCGGCGTCGCCGGCCACCAGGACGCGGCCGTCCTGCATGCGCTCCACCATCCGCTGCTGGAAGGTGAACACGGACGTCCAGGACGCCTCACCGACGCGTACCCGGTGGCCGAGGCCGGCGCTGAGCTTGCGGGAGAACTGCTCCTCGGCGCGGCCGGGCTCGTCCGCCGAGGCGGCGGGCACGGTGTCCAGGAGCCGCCAGTAGCCGTCGCGGGCGTAGGGCACCATCATCAGGGCCTGCCCGCCGGTGTGGGCCCAGTAGATGCTGTCGGGCTCCACCTCGGTGTCGACCGGGGCGTCGGCGAGCATCCATGTCTCGCTGCTCTCGCCGAGGAGTTCGAGACCGAGGCATTTGCGCACGGTGCTGTGGCCGCCGTCGCAGCCCACCAGCCAGGACGCCGTGCACATCTCCTCGCGGCCGTCGGCGTGGACCAGGCGGGCACGCACCAGCTCCGCGTTCTGCGCGAAGTCCTCCAGGCGCACGCCCCATTCCACGCGCACCCCGAGCCGGGCCACCGCCGAGCGCAGCGCGGCCTCGGTCTCGGTCTGCTCGACGACCAGCGTGTACGGGTAGCGGGTGGGCATCGTCGCGTAGTCGGCCTCCAGCCGCACCCGGCGCCGACCCCCGGCGTACATGGTGAACGCCTGGTTGCGGCGCCCTCGGGGCAGGACGTCGTCCACGACGCCCATCTGGTCGTACGTCTCCAGCGTGCGCGGGTGGGTGGCGACAGCGCGGCTGGTGGTGGCCGGGCCCGGTGCGGCGTCGATCAGCCGCACCCGAAGGCCCCGGCGGGCGAGTTCGTGGGCGGCGGTCAGTCCGACGGGGCCCGCGCCGACGACCAGCACCTGGAGGGAAGGGGTGGGCGCGGACGGCTGCTCGGCGGTGTTCACCATGGCCTGCTCCAGGGTCGGTTACGGGTCAGGGGGGCGGGCGGCCGACGGGTCATGCGGCGGCCCGGCTTCTCAACTCCGTGCGAACGAGCCGCCGTTGGGGCTTTCCGGTGGGGGTGCGCGGTACGGACTCGATCGCCTCGGCGAACCGGATCCGCTCGAAGGAGGCGAGGTGTTCGTTGGCCCGCGCGGTGATCGAGTCGAGGACGTCGAGGATGCCGAGGCCGGGCAGGGCGCCCTCGGCTGCCCCGGGCTCGTCCTCGGCGCGGCCGGTCAGGACGATGCCCGCCCAGACCACCGCTCCGTGCTCCGCGTCGGGCCAGTCGGCCACGATGCAGTCGGCGACCCGCGGGTCCTCACGGACGACCTCCTCGACCCGGCTCGGTGCCACGATCTCGTTGTCGTGTTTGAAGACGTCGGCGAGCCGGTCCACCAGGCGCAGGGCACCGTCGTCGTCCAGGTAGCCGACGTCGCCGGTGGAGAACCAGCCGTCCGCGTCGATCCTCGCCTCGTGCCCGCCGTCGAGGTAGCCCGCCATCAACTGCGGCCCCCTGACCTGGACTTCACCGGTCGACCAGACGTCGACGGGACGGCGCGTGGTCAGGTCGACGAGCCGGCACTCGGTGCCGGGCACCACGCCGCCGACCATGCCGGGCCGGTGGCGGTCGGGCTGCTGGCAGTGCGTGAGCGGGGAGAGTTCGGCCATGCCGTAGCCCTGGATGACGGGAACGCCGAGCCGTTCGCGCAGGGTGCGCGCCGCCTCGGGGGCGAGCGCCGAGCCGCCGGACAGCACGGCGGTCAGCTGCGGCCCGGGGTGGACCGCACCGGCCAGCCGCCCGTCCTTGGCCAGGGCGTGCAGCCGGGCGGGCAGGCCGTAGTAGTGGGTGGCGCCTGCCTCGGCGGCGGCGGCGAGGGACGCGACAGGGTCGGGGTCCTGGCACAACACCTGGCAGGCCCCGGCGTACATACCGGAGTTGAGGTGCATCACGTGGTACAGCGGCAGGTGGTTCAGGGTGACCGAGTCGGCGCTCACGCGGTGTGCGAGGGCGACCTGCTTGGCGTTGGCGACCAGGTTGCGGTGGGTCAGCAGCACGCCCTTGGGGCGGCCGGTGGTCCCGGTGGTGAACTGCACACAGGCGACGGCGGCCGGGTCGGCCGGGGCGGCGGTGTGCCGTCGTGGCGCACCGTCCAGGGCCTGATGCAGCGGCACGGTGCCGCCGGGCACCACACCGTCGGCGGCGTCCGTGACGACGATCGCGCGCAGCGCGGGCAGGTCGGCGCGCAGCTTGGCGAGCAGCCCCGCGGTGGCCGCGGGCACGAGGGCGATCTCCACCCGGGCCGTGGCGAAGACATGACGCAGACCGTCCTCGCTGATCAGCGGGTTGACGAGAACGACGGTGGCGCCGCTGCGCGCCGTGCCGTAGTAGGCGGCGGCGAAGACGGGATCGAGGACGCCCGCCACGCCCACACGGGCGCCCGCCGCCCCGTCGAGCGTGCCGCTCAGGTACCCGGCGATCCGATCGGCCCACGCGTCGAGTTCGGCGAAGCCGACCGACCGGGTCGCGGTGCGGATCGCGACGCCGTCCGGGTCGCGCCGGGCCGCACGCCGCAGCAGTCCGTCGACGGGGAGGTCGGGATGGGTGAAGTTCGGCACCGCTCGTTCTCCTCCGGTTCCGGCTCTGCGGGGGGGGCTACACCGCTGGACAGACTCACCGTCCGCCGGAACGCTTGAGGAATCTTCGAAGAGTGCTCGATCTGCGCCTCAGAGAGTATCGGCATCCCGTGGAACACGAAGGACGCGAGGAAGGGGTCCCGCCATGGCCACCGAGATGCTCAGAGCTGTCGAACCCGCCGGTTCGCAAGAGTCGCAAGAGGAGTTCGGCGCACTGTACGCGCGGATCCAGCAGTTCTACGCGCACCAGATGCAGCTCTTCGACAACCACGACGCCGAACGCTGGGCGGGAACGTTCACCGAGGACGCGGTCTTCGCCGTGCCCACCCTCGACGAGCCGGTGCGCGGACGCGCCGGCCTCGCCGCGAACGTGCGCCGCAACAAGATCCAGCAGGAGCGCAGCGGCGAGCAGCTGCGGCACTGGATCGGCATGCTCGACCTACAGCCGCAGGCCGACGGGACGCTGCACACGCGGGCCTACGCCCTGGTGTACGCGACGCCGCGCGGCGGCGAGTCGAAGGTGTCGCGGACGTGCGTCCTCCAGGACGTACTGGTCCGCACCCGCGGCAAGTGGCGCACCCGTTCCCGCCTGGTGACCCGCGACGACCTCGCCCTGGCCACCGAGAGCGCGGCCTGATCGGCCGGACAGGCCTGGTGCGGGGTCGTGCTTCGACCGTCGGGAGCACGCAAGGCGCCGCGTGATCCGGTGCCGACGGTTCCTGCGCCCCCAGCCCTGGGCACGCGGCGCGTCCTCAGCCGGTGGTGCGCGAACACGCCGTGTCCCGCGACCAGATCAAGGCCCCGGGTGCCGGTCGTGCCGCACGTTCAGGCGGCGTAACCCGCCGTCGCAGGGACCAGGGCCCGGTCACGCGACCCGTCGGGCACTGCCTAGGCCCGGCAGGCCGGCAGGCCGCCGTGGTGGGCGGTCATCTCGCGGAACAGGGCGGGGATGTCCAGCGGGTCGCCGGGTGCCGCCCCGAGTGCCTCGGCGTAGGCGCGGTGCAGGTTGGGCACGAGGCGTTCGGCGTCGAGCAGGTCCGCGTACGGGCCCGGGCCGGCCTCCTGTGCGGTCTGCAGCGGGGTGAGGCCGGCCGCGATGCCGTCGGCCGCGAGGCGCTGGAGCCGGCGCAGATAGCCCTCGTTGACGTCGAGGAGCTCCGGGCCGCCGACCGGGCCGTGCCCGGGCACGACGGTGACGGCGTCCAGGGCGCGCAGGTGCGCGAGGGCCTCGAGCGATCCGGACACGGACCCCATCGGGCAGAACGGCGTGGTGCCCGACATCACCAGGTCGCCGGCGAACACCACCCGTTGCCCGGGCAGCCAGACGACGGTGTCGCCGGTGGTGTGGGCGGGACCCGGGTGCAGCAGCCGGGCCTGCCGCGCACCCACGTGCAGGGTCATCCGGTCCCGGTAGGTGACGGTGGGCACGACGATCTCCAGATCGCCCCAGCACACGTCGGGCCACAGGCCCGTCAGGTGCGTCCCGGCCGCGGCGGCCTCCTCGCGGGCCCGCTCGTGGCCGACGACCACAGCCTCGGGGAACGCGAAGTTGCCGAAGGTGTGGTCGCCGTGGGAGTGCGTGTTGACGACGAACCGCGGTGGCCCTCCCGCCAGGCGCAGGACGTGTTCCCGCAGCCTGCGGGCCCGCGCCTCGGTGGCCACGGTGTCGATCAGGAGGCACTCGCCGTCCGCCACGAGGAGCCCGGCGTTGTTCAGGCACCAGCCGCCGTCGGGCTGCACATAGGCGTGGACGCCGTCGGCGACCTCGGTGAACCGGCCTGCGGTGGGGTCGTGGTCCGGCTCGGGGCTCTGCACGGTCGACTCCTCGGTGGATCCGGGCACTGGGGCGGCGCCGGTCAGGCGGCGGCGCGCGCGGCCAGCGCCCCGTTGACGAGGTCGAGGTACTGGCGCGGCGTCTGCGCCTCGGCCAGCGCCTCCTCGTCGAGCATCAGGTCGTGGTCGCGCTCGACGACGCCGGTGACCTGCAGCAGCGCCAGGGAGTCGTAGCCCAGGTCCAGGAACAGGGTGTCCAGGGTGTCCTCGTCCAGCACGGCCCCCTCGTCCTCGCCCGCGGCCTCGCGCAGCAGGAGGGCGAGTTCGCTCAGCTCGAGCCGTTCCATGGTGTTCCTCATTTCTCGGTTGCCTTGGGTCTTGCGGGTCCGGCGCGATACGTGCGTCAGCGCGCGCCGCGCACGACCGTCGCCGCGTTGAAGCCGCCGCGGCCCCTGGCCAGGACCAGGGCATGGCGCAGCCGGGCCGGGCGCGGCGCGCCGGTCACCAGGTCCACGGGGCAGTCGTCGGCCACCCGCACGGCGCCGGCCGTCGGCGGGATCACCTGGTCGCGCAGGGCGCACAGGGCGGCCGCCAGGTCGAGCGCGGAACCGCCCGAACCCAGGCGCCCGGTCAGCGACTTGGGCGCGGTGACCGCCACCCCGTACGGGCCGAACAGCTCGGCGAGCGCCGCGGCCTCGGCCCGGTCGGCGTCCCGCTCGCCCGCCGCGTCGGCGAACACCACATCCACGTCGGCGGGGTCGACCTGGGCGTCGGCAAGGGCGAGCCGGGCCGCGGCGAGCAGGCGCGGGGCGCCGGCGCCGGGCGCCGGGTCGAACGTGGCGGCGCAGCCCTCGACGGTGCCGAGCACGGCGGCGCCGCGGGCGCGGGCCGCGTCGGCGTTCTCCAGAACGAGCAGGGCGCCGCCCTCACCGGCCACATGTCCCGACGCGTCGGCGTCGAACGGCAGATAGGCGCGCTCGGCGTCGCCGCGGGTGCTCATGCCGCCCGCGGCCAGCTGTGCGGTCCAGCCCCACGGGCACAGGGCGGAGTCGAAGCCGCCGGTGAGCACGGCGTGCACGCCGGTGCGCAGCCGGCGGCGGGCCTGCGCCACGGCGTCCAGGCCGCCCGCCTGTTCGCTGACGACGACACCGCTCGGGCCGCGCAGGCCGTGCCGGATGGAGATCTGGCCGGAGTTGGCGGCGTAGAACCAGGCGAAGGACTGGTAGGCGCTGACGTGCCGACGGTCCTTGCTCCACAGCGCCTGCAGTTCGCGCTGGCCGAACTCGAAGCCGCCGGTGGAGTTGGCGGTGACGACGCCCATGGCGTAGTCGGGCAGGCTCTGCGGATCCAGGCACGCGTCGCCCAGCGCCTCGGCGGCCGCGGCCAGCGAGAGCCGCGTCACCCGGTCCGTCTGCGGCAGCAGCTTCGCCGGTACGTGGTCCTCGTCGACGAAGTCCGCGACCTCGCCGGCCAGCGTCGCCGGGTAGCCGGTGGCGTCGAAGCGGGTGACGGGAGCGATGGCGAGCTCGCCGCGCAGCGTCGTCTCCCACCAGGACCGGACGCCGATGCCGCCGGGGGCGACGACGCCGAGCCCGGTGACGGCCGCGCGCACGCCGGGTGCGCGCCGCTCGGCCGGGGCGCTGTGCGCGGTGGTCACGGCGGTCATACGGCCACCCCCAGGTGCCGGGTGGTGAGCACCATCGCGCTCTGGAAGCCGCCGAAGCCGCTGCCGACGCTGAGCACGGTGTCGGTGCGCTGCTCGCGTGCGGTCAGCGGCGTGTAGTCGAGGTCGCAGGCCGGGTCGGGTTCGTGCAGGTTGGCGGTGGGCGGCACCGTGTCGTGGGCTATGGCCAGCGCGCTGGCGGCGATCTCCAGTGCGCCGATCGCGCCGAGCGAGTGCCCGATCATCGACTTGATGGAGCTGACCGGCACCCGGTGCGCGTGCTGCCCCAGGCTCGTCTTGAACGCGGCCGTCTCGTGCTTGTCGTTCTGCTTGGTGCCCGAGCCGTGGGCGTTGACGTAGTCGACGTCGGTGGCGTTGAGGCGGGCCTCGTCGAGGGCGATCCGGATGGCCTCGGCCATCTCGCCGCCGTCCAGGCGCAGTCCGGTCATGTGGTACGCGTTGGAGCGGGTGGCGAATCCGGCGACCTCCGCGTAGATGCGGGCGCCGCGCCGTACCGCGCGGTCGTGCTCCTCCAGGACGAGCACCGCGCTGCCCTCGCCGAGCACGAACCCGTCGCGGGTGCGGTCGTAGGGGCGGGAGGCGGTGCCGGGCTCGTCGTTGCGTGCCGAGGTGGCGCGGATCGCGTCGAACGAGGCGAGGGTGATGGGGGTGATGGGCGCCTCCGACGCGCCCGCCACCATGATGTCGGCGCTGCCCTCGCGGATCAGCTCGACGGCGTGGCCGAGCGCGTCGAGCCCGGAGGTGCAGCCGGTGGAGACGACGGCGACCGGTCCCAACGCGCCCGCGTCGCGGGCCACTTCGGCCGCGACCGAGCTCGGGACGAGGTAGTCGCCGAGCCGGGCCTCGGCCCGTGTGTGGTCCAGGAGCCACCGGCTGCCCGACTCGCTGACGTGCCCGTAGACCTCGTCGAGGCCGGTGCTGCAGCCGACCGCGGTGCCCAGGGTGACCCCGGTGCGCTCCCCCTCGGCGGCGAGTGCGAGCCCGCTGTCGGCGACGGCCTCGCGGGCCGCGACCAGGGCGAACTGCGCAATGCGGTCCAGGCGGCGCGCCTCGTCGGGGGCGAAGCCGTGATCGGCCGGGTCGAAGTCGGCCTCGGCGGCGATCCGCGAGCGGAACGTGGCGGCGTCGAAGAGGGTGATACGGCGGGTGGCGGTACGCCCCTCGGTCAGCAGTGACCAGAACTTCGCGGTGCCCACGCCGCCCGGCGCGACCACCCCGATCCCGGTGATGACGACTCGTCTCATCGGCTGCCCCTCATGTCAGTCGGCTCCTGTGCTGTTCCTGCGGCGGGCTTGTCCGGCGCTCAACGGCCGGCCGCGACGGGCGCGAGTCGCCGCACGACCCGGCTCGCGCGCCCGACCAGACGCGGCAGCTCGCGGCCTCGTACGAAGAAGTGGTCGCCCGGCACCGTGCGCAGCGCGAAGGGGCCGGTGGTCCAGCGCCGCCACCCCGCCACCGCCTCGGCCGGGGCCAGCGGGTCGCTTCGGCCCGCGACGGCCAGCACCGGCACGTCGAGCGGCCCGGCGGGCGACGGCCGGCGGGCCGCTGCGCGCAGGGCGTCGGCGAGCAGCAGATCGTCGCGGAGTACGGGCTTGACGAGCCGGTGCCACAGTCCGCCCGGCTGCGCACCCGCCGGGAGGGCCCCGACGCCGCCGAGCAGATGCAGCAGTTCCTCGTCCGGGGCCCGGCCGGCGTCCGACAGGCCCAGGGACTCGTCGGGCGGCGGGCAGGCGCCGACGACGAGCAGTGCGGGGCCGGGCAGACCTGCTTCGGCGAGGGCCCGGGTGAGCGTGTAGGCGATCAGGGCACCGAGGCTGTGTCCGTAGATCAGGTACGGGGCGGACCCGGCGACGTCGTCCTGGGTGAAGTGGCCCATCAGGTCGGCGAGCAGGGCCTCGCGCTCGGTGACGCGCGGTTCGCGGCGCCGGCCGTCGCGGCCGGGCAGCAGATGCGGCACGGTCTGCGCGCCGGGGCCGAGGCCACGGTTCCAGCCGGCGAAGGAGGAGATGCCCGCTCCGGCGTGCGCGAAGCAGTGGACCCGTAGGGGCCGTTCGTCGGACATGCGGCGTCCTCCTCGGGGTCGTGCGGAACTCACCGGTGGGGGCGGCCCCGGGTCGCGCGGGCCCGGCTCACGGGACTCGTCGTCCGCGAGGCTGCCAGGCGCGTCTCGAAGGGCGCTCGGGCTCAGGCCGCGTACAGGTTGAAGGTGGAGCTGCGGCGCGGTCCGCTGCTGACGTCGAGGGCCGGGTCGACGGCGAGCATCGCCTGGTGCAGGCGCTGCAGCTGGGGCGAGGGCTCGACGCCGAGCTCCTCGACGAGCCTGAGGCGCAGCCTGCGGTAGACGTCGAGGGCGGTGGCCTGGCGCCCCGAGCGGTACAGGGCCACCATCGCCTGCGAGTGCAGCCCCTCGTGCTGGGGGTGACGGGCGATCAGGTCGGTGAGTTCCGCGATGAGCTCGGTGTGCCGGCCGAGCCGCAGGTCGGCGTCGATACGGCGTTCGACGGTGACGAGGCGGCTCTCCTCCAGGCGCATCACCTCGATCTCCAGGATCGGCCCGGTGCTCACGTCCACCAGGGCGGTGCCCTCCCACATCGCGAGCGCGTCCCGGAACTGCGCGGCGGCCCGCTCGTCGTTGCCCTCCTCGAACGACGCCTGCCCCGCGGCGACCCGCTGCTCGTAGAGATGCACGTCGACGCACTCGGGCGGCACCTGCAGCAGATAGCCGCCGTGCCGGGTGGCGAGGATCTCCTTGGCGCTGCCGGGCGCGTCGGGGCCCATCGCGGTGCCGAGGCGCCGGCGCAGCTGCAGGATGTAGGTCTGCAGCGTGGTCATCGCGCTGCGGGGCATGTTGCTGCCCCAGATCTCCTCCATGAGCGTGGGCACGGGTACGACCCGGCTCGGATAGAACGACAACAGCGCGAGGATCTGCCTCGGCTTGCCGGCGGTCGGAACGATGGACACCCCGTTGACGTCGGCGCTCAACGGGCCCAGAACCTGGATCTGCACGGTTTCCTCCTCATACCCGGTCGAGTCCGCGGTGGTTCAGAACCACCGGCTTCGCACGGTATCCGCGTTCTCCCGGCCGCCCCCGGTATCTCCACCGCTGCTCAAGTGCCACTCCATGGCGATCAGTTGCCAGCGCGGCGGCATGCCCGTGGCCGGGACTGTGACGCCGACGGCGCACCGCCGGCGGCCGATGAGTTCTCCTGACCGCTCGCAAGCGCGTCTGCGTCCCCCCAGGAGGCCCGCCGGACGCCGGGTCCTGACGCGTGCCAGACCCCTGGCGGCCGTCAGACAGACGGTGACGGACCACCAGAACCGCCTCCCGCCGACAGGCCGCACGGCCCGCACCAACGGAC
>NZ_KQ948069.1:0-730 GCF_001513965.1 Streptomyces cellostaticus
TCAGACCCGACAGGCTGACCACCAAGCGAAGCAGGCACCCACTCCACACCGAACAAACCATCACGAGCCGACGCAACACCGGCGGACAACGGCCGCAACACCAACGACCCCACCGAAGCAATCAACCCACCAACCTCATCAGCCAAGATGAGTGACACACCCTCACCAGCCCCCGACGGCGTCACCCGCACCCGCGCCACAGACGCACCCACCGCATGCAGGCTGACCCGCCCCCACGCAAACGGAACCTCAGGCAACTCCCGCCGCTCACCCGTACCCACGATCACGTGCAGCGCAGCATCCAGCAAAGCCGGATGCAGACCAAAACCACCCGCACTCACGTCATCCGGCAACGCCACCTCAGCAAACAACTCCTCACCACGCCGCCACGCCGCACGCACCCCCCGAAACACCGGCCCATAAACAAGCCCCACCTCAGCCAACGCCGGATAAAACCCACCCAGATCCACCGCAACCGCACCAGCCGGCGGCCACACCGACAACCCCCCACCCTCAGCCACAACAACATCGACGGGCGCCACAACACCCGCGGCATGCCGGATCCACTCCCCCTCGAGCGCGGTGTCCTCGGACTGGGCGTAAACACCAACCACCCGACGGCCGGCCTCATCCGGCCCCTCCACGGTGACCTGCACCCGGACCCCACCACGCGCCGACAACACCAACGGCGTCTCGATCAGCAGTTCCTCAACTTGCCCACAACCAGCCT
>NZ_KQ948069.1:1564-21450 GCF_001513965.1 Streptomyces cellostaticus
TATCCCCGGCGCGCACCGCCATCTCCAGCAACGCGGCCCCCGGCACCACCACCTGACCGGCCACCACATGATCAGCCAGCCACGGCTGCCCAGCCAACGACAACCGCCCCGTCAACACCAGCCCACCGGTTGCAGGCAGTTCAACAGCAGCACCCAGCAACGGATGACCGGAGGTCTCCAGGCCGAGGTGCTCGGCCCGGCTTGCCGCGACCGGGTTCAGCCAGTACCGCTGGCGCTGGAACGCATACGTAGGCAGGTCGACCCGCCGTGCACCCGTTCCCGCGAACACCTGGTCCCAGTCCACCGCCTGGCCCCGGACATGGACCCTGGCTATCGCCGTAAGCAACGCACGGACCTCGTCGCGTCCCCGGCGCAGCACCGGCAGCCACACCTCACCCGCATCAGCTTCACCAGTGTCAGCTTCACCGGTGTCGCTGGTGGTGCGGATCTGGGGGCCCATACCCGACAGAACACCGTCCGGACCGATCTCGACAAACGTGCGAACACCGCTCTCGCGC
Source organism: Streptomyces cellostaticus (assembly GCF_001513965.1). Lineage (GTDB taxonomy): Bacteria > Actinomycetota > Actinomycetes > Streptomycetales > Streptomycetaceae > Streptomyces > Streptomyces cellostaticus. The sequence goes on from NZ_KQ948069.1 coordinate 2,083, forward strand.
AGGGCGGAGACGGCGTCGGCGAAACGGACCGCCTCACGGACATGCGACACCCAGTACGCCGGATCCATGACCTCGCTGGTCACCGGCTGCCCGGTCAGAGCCGAGACCATGGCCAGCCGCGGCTCCTGATAGCCCACCGCGCCAACGACCTGGGCGAAGCGCTCCAGCATCGGCTCCATCAACGGAGAGTGGAACGCATGCGACACCCGCAGACGCCTGGTCCGCGCCCCCGCCTGAGCCAGCTCCTCCGCAACCGCCTCCACCTCGGCCTCAGCACCCGAAATCACCACAGCCCGCGGCCCGTTGACCGCCGCGATCCCGACCAGGGGGTGGTCCTGGATTGCCTCGGCGACCTGCTCCTCACCAGCCTCAACCGCGACCATCGCCCCACCCGAGGGCAGCTCCTGCATCAACCGACCCCGCGCGGCCACCACCGCACACGCATCCCCCAGCGACCACACCCCCGCCACATGCGCAGCCGCCAGCTCACCGATCGAGTGACCCGCCACCACCTGCGGAGCAATCCCCCACGACTCCAGCAACCGGAACAGCGCCACCTCAACCGCGAACAGCCCCGCCTGCGCCCAGACGGTCTCATCCACCCGGCCACCGCCGAGCCACTCCGCCCGACCCTCACCCCGGACCACAGCAGCCACCGAGCCGTCCAAGTGCTCGTCCAGGCCTGCACAGACGGCATCGAAGGCCTCGGCGAACACCGGGAACACCTCATACAGGTCACGGCCCATCCCCAGCCGCTGCGCACCCTGACCCGTGAACACGAAGCCGACCTTGCCGACCGGACCCACCGAACCCGTGACCACGCCTGCGACCTCACGACCGCCGGCCAGCGCATCAAGCCCCGCCAGGAGTTCTTCCCGGTCTGCGCCCAGCACCACCGCCCGATGCTCCAACGCCGACCGGGTCCTGGCCAACGACCAACCCACATCGGCCACACCCGCATCCGCACGGTCCTGGACGAACCCCGCAAGCCGCTCAGCCTGCCCGGCCAGCCCCGCAACCGACCGCCCCGACACCACCCACGGCACCACCGGCAACACCACACCGGTCTCGCTGTCAGGGGTGTCCTCGGCGGGAGCCTGCTCGATGATCACGTGCGCGTTCGTGCCGCTGATGCCGAACGAGGAGACGCCCGCGCGCCTGGGGCGCCCGGCGTCCTGCCACGGCACCGGCTCGGTCACCAGTCGCACCGCACCCGTGGCCCAGTCCACGTGCGAGGACGGCTCCTGGGCGTGCAGTGTGCGGGGAAGTTCCCGGTGCTGCAGTGCGAGCACCATCTTGATCACGCCGGCCACGCCCGCGGCCCACTGGGTGTGCCCGATGTTCGACTTCACCGAGCCGAGCCACAACGGCCGCTCCGCCGACCGCCCTTGCCCGTAGGTCGCGATCAGCGCCTGCGCCTCGATCGGGTCCCCCAGCCGGGTCCCTGTCCCGTGACCCTCCACGACGTCCACGTCGCCCGTGGCAAGACCCGCGTTGGCCAGGGCCGACCGGATCACCCGCTGCTGCGCGGGACCGTTCGGTGCGGTCAGCCCGTTGGAGGCGCCGTCCTGGTTCACCGCGCTGCCGGACACCACCGCCAGCACCTCGTGCCCCAGTCGCCGCGCGTCCGACAGCCGCTCCAGCACGACGACGCCGGCGCCCTCGGCCATGCCCATGCCGTCGGCCTCGTCCGAGTACGCCTTGCAGCGTCCGTCGGCCGCCAGTCCCTGCTGTCGGCTGAACCAGACGAGCCATGCCGGGGTGGCATGTACGGTCACACCGCCGACCAGTGCCAGCGAGCACTCTCCGGACCGCAGTGCCTGGGCCGCCAGATGCAACGCCACCAGCGACGACGAACACGCCGTGTCCACCGTCACCGCGGGACCTTCGAGACCGAAGGTGTAGGCCACACGGCCGGATATCACGCTGGGTGCGATGCCCGACTGAAGATGGCCTTCCAGTCCTTCGGGTGCGCTGGCACCGTAGCCGGAGGCAGCTGCGCCCACGAACACGCCGGTCGCCGAGCCGCGCAGCTGTGCCGGGTCGATGCCTGCCCGTTCGAAGGCCTCCCAGGACATCTCCAGCAGCAGCCGCTGCTGGGGGTCCATCGCGAGCGCCTCACGCGGGCTGATCCCGAAGAACGTCGCGTCGAACTCTCCCGCTCCCGAGATGAACCCGCCCTCACGGGCGTAGAAGGTCCCGGGCCGCGTCGAGTCGGGGTCGTAGAGTTCGCCGAGGTCCCAGCCTCGGTCGGAGGGGAGTTCCGCGACCGCGTCTGCGCCGTCGGCCAGCAGGTCCCACAGTTCTTCCGGGGCGCGTACGCCGCCGGGGAGCCGGCAGCTCATCGCCACGATGGCGATCGGGTCGTCGGTGGAGGCGGCCGTGCGGGCCTGGGGCGTCGTCTCGTCCGGGTGCCCGAGCGCTTCGGCCCGCAAGAACTCGGTCAGTGCCCATGGGGTCGGGTAGTCGAATATCAGGGTGGTGGGGAGCTGCAGGGCGACGGCGGTGCTCAGCCGGTTGCGCAGCTCCACGCCGGTGACCGAGTCGAATCCCAGTTCCTTGAAGGTGTGGCCGGGTTCGACCGTCTGGGGCGAGGTGTGTCCGAGGATCGCCGCCGCGTGCTGCTGGATCAGGTCCAGGATCGTCTGGAGCTGTTCGGGTTCCGGCAGTTCCGCCACGTGCCGCAACGCCCCGGTGCCGGCCTTGGGCGGAGGTGTCACCGCCGGTACGCCTGCCGACAGCGGGAGTTCGGCCATGTTCGGCCGGCCGCCGTCGTCGAGCCAGTACCGCTCGTGCCGGAAGGCGTAGGTGGGCAGTTCCACCTGCTGTCCGGCCGGCAGGACCGCCGTCCAGTCCACGGGCACGCCGTGGACGAACGCCTCGGCGAGCGAGGTGATCAGGCGTGCCGCTCCGCCCTCGTCGCGGCGCAGCGTGCCGCACACCACCCCGGCCGTCGTGCCCGGGCCCGCCTCCAGCGCGGCCTCTTCCAGGGTGTCGGTCATCGCCCCCATGAGCACCGGGTGCGGGGAGATCTCGATGAACACCTGGTGGCCCAGGCCCGAGAGGATGCGTACGGCCCGGTCGAAGTGCACCGGTGCACGCAGGCTGCCGTACCAGTAGGCGGCGTCCAGTTCCGTGCCGGTCAGCGTCTCGCCCGTCATCGCCGAGACCATCGGCACCAAGCCCGGCCGAGGAGCCACCCCGGCCAGGACCGAGAGGATCTCCTCCTCCAACTGCTCCACCTGCGCGCAGTGCGAGGCGTAATCCACCGCGACCATCCGGGACCGGACGCCCTCGGCCTCCAGCTCCTGCGCCAACTCCTGCAAAGCATCAGGCTCGCCCGAAACCACCACAGCTGCCGGGCCGTTGACCGCGGCCACCGACAAGCGGCCCTCCCAGCGGGCCAGGCGCTCCTCGGCCTGGGCAGCCGGTTCGGTCACCGACAGCATGCCCCCGGCGCCCGACAGGACTCGCAGGGCCTGTGAGCGCAGCGCGACCACCTTCGCGCCGTCCTCCAGGCTCAGCATCCCGGCCACGGTCGCGGCGGCGATCTCACCCTGCGAGTGGCCCACCACCGCGTCCGGGGTCACGCCGGACGCCTGCCACACGGCAGCGAGGGAGACCATCACCGCCCACAGCACCGGCTGGACCACATCCGCCGACTCCCATTCGGGAGCCCCCGGCGCGCCCGCGAGGACGTCGGTCAGCGACCAGTCGACGTACGGGGCCAGCGCCTGCTCGCACTCGGCCAGACGGGCCGCGAACACCGTTGAGGAGAGGGCCAGTTCGCGGCCCATGCCCACCCACTGGGATCCCTGGCCCGGGAAGACGAAGGCGACCCGTGCGGCCGGCCGTGCCGCTCCCGACACCACTGATCCGGCCGGCACCCCACCGGCCAGGCTCGCCACGCCGGTCAGCAGGTCCTGGCGGTCACCGCCGATCACCACGGCCCGGTGCTCGAACACCGATCGCGTCGCCGCCAACGACCAGGCCACGTCGGGCACATCGAGGCCGGGCCGGGCCGCGATCCACTCCCGCAGCCGCTCCGCCTGGGCGGCCAGCGCGTCCGTCGACCGGCCCGAGACCACCCACGCGCCGGCACCCGACACCACCGGTGCCGCCGTACCCTGGGCGCTGCCCGCCCCGTCCGCAGGCTCGGTGACCTCGTCGGCCGGAGCTTCCTCAAGGATGAGGTGAACGTTGGTGCCGCTCAGGCCGAACGCCGACACGCCGGCCCGGCGTGCCCGCTCCCCGGCGGGCCACGGGACCGGCTCGGCCAGCAGCCGCACCGCACCCGCCGACCAGTCCACGTGCGGTGAGGGCTCGTCCGCGTGCAGCATCGCCGGCAGCTGCTGGTTCTGGAGCGCCAGCACCATCTTGATCACGCCTGCGACGCCGGCGGCCGCCTGGGTGTGTCCGAGGTTGGACTTCACCGAGCCGAGCCACAACGGCCGTTCCTGCGGCCGCTCCTGGCCGTAGGTGGCGAGGAGGGCCTGCGCCTCGATGGGGTCGCCGAGCCTGGTCCCCGTGCCGTGTGCCTCCACCGCGTCGACGTCCTGCGTGGCGAGGCCGGCGTTGGACAGGGCGCGGCGGATGACCGCCTGCTGGGCCGGGCCGTTCGGGGCGGTCAGGCCTTCGCTGCTGCCGTCGGAGTTGATCGCGGATCCGCGCAGCACGGCCAGGACGCGGTGGCCGTTGCGCAGTGCGTCGGAAAGGCGTTCCAGGACGATCAGGCCGACGCCCTCCGACCAGACGGTCCCGTCGGCCGCAGCCGAGAACGGCTTGCACACGCCGTCGGGGGACAGTGCCCGCAGTCCGCTGAACGCGACGAAGTTCCCCGGTGTGGACATCACGGAGACGCCACCGGCGAGGGCCAGCGAGCAGTCGCCCTGCTGCAGGGCTTGTGCGGCGAGGTGGATGGCGACCAGGGAGCTGGAGGCGGAGGTGTCGACCGTGAGCGAGGGCCCGTGAAGGCCGAGCAGATAGGAGATGCGGCCGGACATCACGCTGGTGGTCGTGCCGGTGAGCAGGTAGCCCTTGACGCTTTCCGGCGCGTCCTGCAGCCGCGGACCGTACTCTCGCGGCTCGGCGCCGACGAACACGCCGGTCCGGGTGTCGCGGATGGCGGCCGGGGTGATGGCGGCGCGTTCCAGTGCCTCCCAGGAGGCTTCGAGCAGGAGACGTTGCTGAGGTTCCATCGACAGGGCTTCGCGCGGCGGGATGCCGAAGAATCCGGCGTCGAAACCGGCGGCGTCCTCAAGGAATCCGCCCCGGGTGAGATATGTCTTGCCCGGGCTCTCCGGGTCCTCGCCGTAAAGGGATTCGAGGTCCCAGTTCCGATCGGCGGGAAAGTCCGAGAGGACATCCCGCCGATCGGCGAGGAGTTTCCACAATGCCTCGGGCGAGCGGACCCCACCGGGATACCGGCAGCTCATGCCGATGATCGCCAGGGGCTCCGCACCGGCTACCGCGAGTTCCGTCGCTGGCTCAACAGTCTCGTTCACAGATCCCTCGGCATTCCGGGGTTGAGTCTTGAACCTGGCCGAAATCATTCCGCCAAGGAATGGAAACGACTACTCATAAAGCGCGCCAGAGCCGCCTTCGGCCAGGATACGGAGAGGGTACGCCAATGGACCATGTGTTCAACCGCGTTAAGACGCTTCGGTTGAGCGGCGCCGCATCGTCTTAACCGCGTGCCGCGCCGTCCGTGCGGCGGCTCAGGTCCGCAGCCAGTCCGGGAGCGATGAGCTGCATCGTGTTGGGCGCGTTCTTCGGGGTGGGGGCCAGGTGCAGGCGCTGGACACCCTCGCCGGCGGGCGGGTCGAGCTCGGCCAGGTTGTCGGCCGGGTCGTTGGTGAAACCGGCGAAGCGGTAGGCGATGTCCATCATGCGGTTGCGGTCGGTCGGCCGGAAGTCCGCGGCGAGGTCCACGCCGGCCTTGGCGGCCTGGTCGATCAGCCAGTTGAGGATGACCGCCCCGGCTCCGAAGGTGACCACGCGGCACGAGGTCGCGAGCAGCTTCAGGTTCCACACGTTCTGGTGGTAGCGCAGGAGGAGTACTCCCACCGCGCCGTGCGGGCCGAAGCGGTCGGTCAGGGTGACGGTGAGGACCTCGTGGTCGGGGTCGGCGAGCAGGCCGCGCAGCGCCTCGTCGGAGTAGTGCACTCCGGTCGCGTTCATCTGGCTGGTCCGCAGGGTCAGTTCCTCGACGCGGGACAGGTCCACCTCGTCGGCCCGCTTGATCTCCATGACCAGGTCGAGGGTGCGCAGGAAGTCCTCGTCGGGGCCCTTGAAGGACTCTTTCTCGGCGTCCCGGCGGAAGCCGGCCTGGTACATCTCGCGGCGCCGTGTGGCGTCGACGGTGACGACCTCCGGGCTGAACTCGGGCAGTTCGGTCAGCTCGGTCGCCTGCTCGGCCGCGTAGCAGCGGACCTCGGGCGCGTGGAAGGTGACCTCGGCGCGCTCGGTGGGCAGGTCGTCGATGAAGGCGATGGTGGTCTGCGCGAAGTTCAGCCGCTCGGCGATCTCCTTGACCGCGTCGGACTTGGGTCCCCAGCTGATCTGCGGGTGGACGAAGTACTCGGCGAGGCCGAGTTTCTCCAGCTGCTGCCAGGCCATGTCGTGATCGTTCTTGCTGGCGACCGAGTGCAGAACGCCCCGGGAGTCCAGCTCTACGATCACATCACGGATTCCAGGGAACAGCTCGACGTCCGAGTCTTCCAGCAGCGTGCCGTCCCAGACGGTGTTGTCCAGGTCCCAGACCAAGCACTTCACTATGGTGGGCTTCTCAGCCACAGAGTCCTCCCCGGCACCACTTTGTTCAAGGGTGTTCTGTAGGGTGTTATGTCATCCTGAAATGGACAGGGCATGCTCTGCCAGGATCAGCTGGCAGATTTCGTTGCTGCCCTCGATGAGTTCCATGAGTTTCGCGTCCCGGTATGCCCGGGCGACCACGTGTCCGTCCTGGGCGCCTGCCGATCCGAGCAGTTGTACGGCGGTGGCGGCACTGCGGGCGGCATGGCCGGCGCTGACGTGCTTGGCCAGGACCGCCTGGACGGCCATGTCCGGCGAGGCGGAGTCCCAGGCCTGGCTCGCGTGCTCGCAGACGCGGGTCGAGGACTGTTCGGCGATCAGGAGCTCGGCGAGGTGCCGGCGGACGAGCTGGTGCTCGGAGAGCAGCACGCCTCCCTGCTCCCGGCTCTTGGCATGCGCGGCCGCGGCGTTCAGGCAGGCGCGGATGATCCCGACGCAGCCCCATGCGATCGACATGCGCCCGTAGGAGAGCGCGGTGGTGAACAGCATCGGCAGGGACTGGCCGCCGCCGCCGAGGACGTTGGCCGCGGGGATGCGTACGTCGTCCAGGCGGACGTTGGCGTGTCCGGCGGCCCGGCAGCCCATTGGGTCGGCCACCAGGTCGATGTGCAGGCCCGGGGTGTCCGTGGGGATGAGGGCGGCGGCTGCGCCGTCGCCGCCGAGGCCGAGGATCAGCAGGAAGTCGGCGTACCGGCTGCCGGTCAGCCATTTCTTCTCCCCGTTGACGACGAAGGTGTCGCCCTCGGGCTGGATCCGGGTCTGCATGGCCGACAGGTCGCTGCCTGCGGCCGGCTCGCTGAATCCGACCCCGGCGAGCTTTCCGCTCGTCAGCTCCGCGAGGAACTGGCGTCGTTGGCTGCGGTCGCCGAACCGCTGGATGGTGTGGGCCACGATGCCCTGCGAGGTCATGATGGACCGCAGGGAGCTGCACAGGCTGCCCACGTAGGCGGTGAACTCGCCGTTGTCCCGGCTGCTCGCGCCGAGGCCGCCGTAGGACGCCGGGACCTCCGCGCACAGCAGGCCGCGGGCGCCGAGCTTGTGCAGCAGGTCGGCGGGCAGTTCGCCCGAGCGGTCCCAGGCGTCGGGCCGGTCGCCGACGAGCTCGCCCACGAAGGCGTGCTCGTCGGCCAGTTGCTCAGGCATCGTCGGCCGGGCCGGACGCGTCCCGCAGCCGCAGCACCAGGCTGGTCATCGTCTCGACGGTGCGGAAGTTGTCGAACTTGAGGTCGGGGCCGACGATGGCGATGTCGTAGGCCTCTTCGAGGTGGACGACCAACTGCATGGCGAACATGGAGGAGACCAGGCCGGAGCTGAAGAGGTCCTGGTCCGGCTCCACATCGGTCTTGATGCGTTCGCCGAGGAAGCCGAGCAGCTCCTTCTGGATGCTCTCAGCCGTGAGGGAAGAGAGTTCGGCAGTCATGACGCGACCTTTCCGTAGTCGTAGAACCCTCGTCCGGACTTGCGGCCGAGGTGGCCGTCTCGCACCTTCGCGAGCAGCAGGTCACAGGGGCGGCAGCTTTCGTCGCCGCGGCGCTCGTAGAGCACGTTGAGCGAGTCGACCAGGTTGTCCAGGCCGATGAGATCGCCGGTGCGCAGCGGCCCGGTCGAATGTCCGAGGCAGCCTTCGAGCAGGCCGTCGACGACCTCGGCCGAGGCGACGCCCTCCTGGACGAGCATGGCCGCGGTGTTGATCAGCGGGTGCAGCAGCCGGTTGATCACGAATCCGGTCGAGTCGTTGATGACGAGCGACTCGCGGCCGAGGACGGTCAGCAGTCCGGTGACCGCTTCCACGACGCCGGCGTCGGTGCGCGGGCCGCGGATGACCTCGACCATCTTGATCAGGTAGGAGGGGTTCATGAAGTGCACGCCGACGAGTTCCCCGGGGCGTGCGACCCAGGAGGCCATCTCGTCGATCGGGATGCACGAGGTGTTGGAGATGAGCGTGGTGCCCGGGCGGACGATCGCGGAGGCCGCGGTCAGCACCTTCTCCTTGACCTCGGTCACCTCCGTGACCGCCTCGATGACGGTGGTGGCGTCCGCGATGTCGTCCAGGGACACGCTCGTGGTCAGCTTGCCCTGCGGGCGGTCCGCCGGCAGTACGCCCATGAGCTGGGCGTGCCGCAGCTTGCCCTTGATGGTGGCGCGCGCCTGCTCCAGCACGGACTCGCTGACGTCCACCAGGACTACGGGGACCCCGTGGCCGAGGGCGAGGGTCGTGATGTTCGTGCCCATCACGCCGGCCCCGACGATGGCGAGGCGGTGCTCGCCAAAATCAGTACTCATGTATGTCTTCCCTGCGGTTTCGTGGGTTGTTTACGCGCGCACCCGCGCAGCAAGAGCGGCGGGTGTCGGATGCTCGAACATCTCGGAGAGTTCGAGAGAGACCCCGGTCAGTTCCTCGATGTTCTGCGCCAGTACTGCCGCGAGCAGCGAATGACCGCCTGCTTCGAAGAAGTTCGTCTGGGCCGTCACCTCGGTGTTCAGCAACTTCCGGTACAGCTCGGTCAGGTCCTGGACGAGTGTGTCGTCCGCCGCCGGGTCCTGCGTGTCGGGAGCTGCCTCGAGGGCTTTCACGGCGAGCCGTGCGAGCGCGTCCCGGTCGGGCCGGCCGTCGGCGTGCCTGGGCAGCGCGGTCAGGCAGACAACCTGCTGGGGGACGGCGGCTGCGGCAAGGTGGTCCCGCGCGTGCGCCCGCAGCCGTGGGGCGAGTCCGTCGGCCTCCCCGGCGGCGTCGGTCACCTCGGCGAAGGCGACGATCGTGCGGTCTTCGCCGGGCGACGTCACGGACAGGGCCACCGCCGCATCTACGCCGGGATGGTCGAGCAGTACGGCCTCGATCCCGCTCGGGTTGACCGGGCCGTCCGCGGTGATGATCTGCCGACTGCTGCGGCCGAGCCGCTCGATCGTTCCGTCGGGCCGTCGGCGAGCGAGCTCACCGGTCCGGTAGTACCGCCCGTACCGCTCGTGGTGCGAGAAGCGGGCGTCGTCCGGGCCGGCCGGTGCGAGCCCGGTCCCGGCCAGGCACAGTTCGCCGCGGAGTCCGATCGGCAGCTCCCGGCCGTCGGGGGCGGTGATGAAGGCCCAGGTGTTGGTGATCGGGCGTCCCGAGGCCAGGTCGTCCGGGTCGTCGATCCGCCCCGCCAGGGCCCGGCCGCTGGTCTCGGCGGCGCCGTGGGCGCCGTACAGCCGACAGCCTGCCGCAAGGAGCCGGTGCGCGGTCGCGCGGGAGATCTCCTCGCCCTGGACGAGGACGCGCAGGCCCGGCAGTCGGTCACCCGCGTCCTGGAGGATGCGGGCCGGGGTGCCCGGCGGGATCGGCACGATGCCCACGTCGTGCCGGTCGATCAGCTCGCGCAGCGCGGGTCCGCTCCTGCGGGCCTCGTCCGGGGCGACCACGAGCCGCCCGCCCGAGCTCAGCGGCAGGAAGAGGTCGACCAGCGAGTCGTACGACGTGTGGCCGGCGAGCGTCAGGGTGCCCGTGCCCGGCGTGGCGGACAGTTCGGTGGCGAAGTGGCCGACCAGGTTGGCGATGCCGGCGTGGCTCAGGACGGTGGCGACCGGTTCTCCGTCCGGCGCGGACGCGTAGAACAGGCAAGCGGGAGAGAGCGGGTCGGCCGGTTCGCCGACGGGGTCCGGCTCGACGGATCCGGCCGGCCGGGCAGCGTCCATGGACAGGACGGGAAGGGGCTGGGTATCGGCCGGTAACCGCACGCCGGTTCCGGTCAGTACCGCCTTCGCCCGGGCGTGTGTCAGCTGCCGGGCCGGCCAGGAGGCGTCGTGGCCCGCGTCGAGCGGGAGGCAGACCGCGCCGGCGAGCCATACGCCGAGAGCGGCTACGGCGGCCTCGCCCGGGGGTGCGGCCACCGCCACCACGTCGCCTGCGCGGACGCCGGCGTCGGCCGTCAGCAGGTCCCGGATCGCGACGGCGGCCTGATGCACCTGCTGGTAGGTGAGGGTGCGTTCGCCGTCGACCACGGCCGGGGCCTGCGGCGACGAGGTCACCCACGACCGGAAGGCTTCCGGCACCGTTTCGGGTGCGGCCGGGCTCGCCGTCTCGTTGGCCCGGTCGATGACCTGGCGGTCCAGGTCGCTCCAGCCGGCGATCTCACCGATCGGCCGGTCCGCGTCCTGGGCGGCCGCGATCAGCAGGGCTTCGAAGCGGCGCAGCATCGCCTCGACGTCGGCGCGGGCCAGGATCTCGCGGGAGTACCGGAACCAGATCTCCGGCTTCGACGGCGTGGCGACCAGTTCGAGATCGGATTTGCTGTAGGGGTTCTCGATCGTCAGCAGCCGGGCGGGCATGGAGTCGATCGACAGCTCGCCCGGGGAGGTGTCGGGCAGGAAGTTGAACATGTGCCTGAACAGCGCGGTCTGCCAGGACGAGCCGAACCCGGGGAGTTCCCCGTTCAGGTCGTCCACGGAGACGCCTGCGTGCCCCATCGCGCCGAGGAAGGCGTCCCGGGCTTGACGGGCCAGGACGCGGAAGCCCTCGGCGAAGTCCACGCGGACCCGCAGCGGGACGACGTTCACGTGATAGCCGATGGCGGACGCGTTCGTCCCCCGGACGTCGACCGGTGAGCCGATGACGATGTCGGGTCCGGCACCGTGCGACGCGAGCAGGGCGCTGTAGGTGGCCAGGAGTACGGCGGCGACGGGTGCTCTGGCCACGCGCTGGAGGTGCAGTACGGCTTGCTGTGCCTCGGGGGAGAGTGCGCGGCCCGCGTTCTCGCCCGTCATCACGGGCTGCCGGCCACGGGGCGCGCCGCACCAGAGGTCAAGTCCGCCCGGTGTGACTCCGCGCAGGGTCTCGCGCCAGTAGGCGAGATCGGCCGGCTGCGGTCCGGACTCGGTGACGAGCGGGGCTCGCGTCGACGCCTCGGCCGGTATCGGACGGCCGGCCGCTATCGCCTCGTAGACCGGGATGAACTCGCGCATGAAAAGGGCTATGGAGACCATGTCGAACGCCAGATGGTGCACTCCCACACAGAGGACGTCACCGTCCGGGTGCGCGGCGAACCCGGCCCTGACCAGCGCCCGGCCGTCGAGCCGGAAAGGGCGGTCGACGAATGCGGTCAGCTGCTCCTCCAGCTGCCCGCCGGACAGGTCGAGCGGTTCGATGTCCACCTTGAACTTGCTCGCGGGAATGGTCTCCTTGAGCAGTTCCGCCGCATGGTCGGCGCGGAATACCGTCCGGAGCACCTCGTGCCGGCCGAGCATGATGGCCATGGCCGCTTTCAGCGCGTCCGGCCGCAGCCGGCCGCTCACCTGGAGGGCAAGCCCGACGTTATTGATACCTGTGTCCGGAACGAGCTTCTCCAGCAGCCACAGAGCTTTTTCCTTGTTTGTGACGGCCAGGGAAGCGACAACTGGTTCGGGAGACTCGTGGGGCGCGCCGCTTTCCGCATTCATGACGCTCAGAATTCGCCTTCGTCAAGGAGTATCCGAACGGCGGAATCCGACCGCATCAGGTCGGCGTGGCTGACTTCGAGCGGGAACTTCCGGCCGATCACCTTGGCGGCGTTGAGGACCGTGGTGTCGCCGCGGCTCTCCATGGTGGCCCAGTCCGAGGACGTGATCGCGGTGGAGCGCCGCCAGACCGTGCTCGGGTCGACCTGTGCGGCGGCGGAGAGCCACGTCATGTACGACTCGAAGAGCAGGACCACTTCGTCCCTGCGGGCGTCGGCGAGACCGAGCCGCTTGAAGGCGATCGTCGCCATGTCCCGGTAGAGCCCGACGATCTCGATGGCGGCGTCGACCAGGCCGCCCGAGTGGGTTTCGATGATCTCGGTGGCGCTCTGCCTGGCCCGTTCCGCCTCGTCGTCGGAGAAGATCGGGCCGGCCATGCCGATCATCTTGTGCATTTCCATGGCGAGCAGCTGGCTGTCGGTGAGCTGCGGGTCGAACAGAACGACCTTGGGCTCGGTGCTCTGCCACCGGGTCAGGCGCTGCGCGATCTCCGCCGCGTAGACGCTGCCGACGCAGTAGCCGAGGACGGCCACCACCTCGTACTTCTCCCACTCTCCGCCCTGGATCCAGTGCTCGGTGTAGAAATCACCGGAAGGACGCTCGGACAGACGCACGGAAGGCGGTGTGGTCTGCAGGAATCCGTAGTCGGACCAGGCCGGCCCGACCTTGGCTGCGAGATCCCCGAAACCTGCCTCACGGCGTCCGGCCGCAGGGAAATCGACGCCGAGGACAATACGGTTCGACTTGGGGGCGGATATGACGTTCCACGAGCCTTCGTTCGGCACTTGTTCATCCCATCATAGGAGTCGGTCGGCCGGTTTCCCTGCGCCGGATCCTGCTTCTTACCTGAACCGTTCTTTCACGGCAGATCGCACCCCTAATAGCGCGCCAGACGCTAGCACGAGCGTAGGGGCCGGGGAACCCCTAAACGGCTCCCAAGTCACCTTCCGGAAGCCCTGCCGACAGCTCGGCCGACAGGAAGTCCGCGATCGCGGCTGGCGAATAGAAATCATAGACGAAGCCCTCCGGCGGCTTCACTCCAGTGTGCTCGATTATTGCCTCCCGCAGTTGAACAGCCGACATCGACGTCATTCCCATCTCAAAGACATCGCCTTCGACGGGAACCTGGTCGAGGGATGCATAGCCGAGCATCGCGGCGATCTCCTCGCGGACCAGTTGGCGCAGCAACTCCTGCTGTTCGGACGGGGACACCCCGGCCAACTGCCGCACCCAGCCCAGGTCCGGGGCCGGGGACTCAGCCTCGGCCCCACCGTCCAGGGCGTCGGTGCCGGTCCGCTGTGCGTCGTCGAGCAGCGCCTGTTCCCGTTCCCGCTGCCGCCACGACGACAGCGACGCCAGGATCGTGCCGAGCGGCATGTCCTCCTTGAGCGGCTCCGCCAGGCCCAGCATCCCGGCCAGCGCGGCCATGTCCCCCTGTTCCACCGCGGACCAGAACTGCCGCTCGCCCGGGGAGGACAGGCCGGCCGCGCTCGATGCCGCGACGGTCTCGCGGACCGGCACCGACGGCCAGTACCGCTGCCGCTGGAAGGCGTAGGTGGGCAGGTCCACCTGCTGCCCGCCGCCCAGTACCGCGGCCCAGTCCACCGCGGTCCCGCGGACGTGGACGGCGGCCAGGCCGGCCAGGAACTGCCGCAGGCCGGCCTCCTCGCGGCGCAGTGTCCCGGTCACGGTGACGACGTCGTTCCTCAGGTCCGTGTCGCCGAGGGCCTCGGTGATCCCCGTGGTCAGCACCGGGTCGGGGCTGACCTCGATATAGACGCCGAACCCGTCTCCGGCCAAGCTGCGCACCACGTCCCGCAACGGCGCGGTCTCCTGCGAACTCCGGGACCAGTACCCGGCGTCCAGCTCCGCCCCGCCGGTCCACGCCGCATCCCGGGTGGAGAGCACCGGTACCTTCCCCGGCCGCGGCCGGATCGAGGCCAGCTCGTCCAGGCTCGACTCCGCACCGGCCGGCACCCGGCTGGTCAGCACCGCCACCTTGGCCGCGTCGGCCAGCGACAGCACGCCGGCCACCTGCGCGGCCGCGATCTCGCCCAGGTCATACCCGGCGACCGCGGCCGGGTGGACGCCCGCCGAACGCCACAACGCGGCCAGCGACACCATCACCGCCCACAGAACCGGCCGGCGGACGTCGGGGCGATCGAGCGCCGGACTGCCCGGTCCGCCGCGCACCACCTCGGTCAGCGACCAGTCCACGAACGGGGCCAGGGCCCTTTCGCACTCGGCCATCCGGGCCGCGAACACCGGTGCCTCGTCCAGCAGTTGCGCGGCAGATCCGGCCCACCCCGACTCGCCACCGGGGAAGACGAACACCGCCTTCTGCTCCGCCACCGCGGTCCCGGTCAGGACGTCCCCTGTCTCCACGCCCGCGGCGGCCACGGCCAGCCCGGCGAGCAGAGCGTCGCGGTCCTCGCCCAGCACGACCGCCCGGCGGTCGAAGGCCGAACGCGTGGTGGCCAGCGAGAACCCGACGTCCACGGGGTCCAGGTCCGGCCGGTCGACGAGGAATTCACGCAACCGCCCGGCCTGCGCCTGGAGCGCCTGAGGCGTCCGCCCCGACAGCATCCACGGCACCACGGGCGGCACCGGCGACTCCGCGGGAGCCTGTGCGGCCTCGGGAGCCTCGGCGGCCTCGGGGGCTTCCTCCACGATGATGTGCGCGTTGGTGCCGCTGATGCCGAACGAGGACACACCGGCACGCCGTACCCGCCCGTTCACCGGCCACGGCACCGGCTCGGTCAGCAGCCGCACCTCACCCTCCGACCAGTCCACGTGCGGCGAGGGCTCCTGCACATGCAGCGTCTGCGGCAACTGCTGGTTCTGCAACGCCAGCACCATCTTGATGACACCGGCCACGCCCGCGGCTGCCTGCGTGTGACCGATGTTCGACTTCACCGACCCCAGCCACAACGGCCGCTCCTCCGGCCGCTCCTGACCGTACGTGGCAAGCAGCGCCTGCGCCTCGATCGGGTCACCGAGCATGGTCCCCGTGCCGTGCGCCTCCACCGCATCCACATCGGCGGCCGACAGCCGGGCGTTGGCCAGGGCCGCGCGGATCACCCGCTGCTGCGAGGGACCGTTCGGCGCCGTCAGGCCATTGGAGGCACCGTCCTGGTTCACCGCGCTGCCCCGCAGCACCGCGAGCACCCGATGCCCGTTGCGCCGGGCATCCGACAGCCGCTCCACGACGAGCATCCCGGCGCCCTCCGCGAAACCCGTGCCGTCCGCATCCGACGAGAACGCCTTGCAGCGCCCGTCCGGCGCCAGCCCGCGCTGTCGGGAGAACTCGATGAAGGTCCCCGGGGTGGCCATGATCGTCACACCGCCGGCCAACGCCATCGTGCACTCCCCGGACCGGATCGCCTGGCAGGCCAGGTGCAGCGCCACCAGCGCGGACGAGCAGGCCGTGTCCACCGTCATCGCCGGTCCCTCGAGACCGAACGCGTACGCCACCCGGCCGGACAGGATGCTCGTCGCGATGCCCGTCATCAGGTGCCCCTCGACCTCGGCACCCTCCGCCAGCACGCCCATCTCGTATCCGGACGTGTATCCGCCCACGAACGCGCCGGTCTGGCTGCCACGCAGGCTGACGGGGTCGATCCCGGCCCGCTCGAAGGCCTCCCAGGAGATCTCCAGCAGCAACCGCTGCTGGGGGTCCATGGCGAGGGCTTCACGGGGACTGATCCCGAAGAACCCGGCGTCGAACCCGCTGGCGTCCTTCACGAACCCGCCCGCCCGGGTGTACGAGGTTCCCGCGTGAGCCGCGTCGGGGTCGTACAGGCCGGCCAGGTCCCAGCCGCGGTCCTCAGGGAACTCGGAGATCGCGTCCTGCCCGGCGGCGAGCATGCGCCACAGTTCCTCCGGGCCGCCCACACCGCCGGGGAACCGGCAGCTCATCCCCACGATCGCGATCGGCTCGTCGTGGGCGGCGGCCCCAGCCGGGGCCGCCACGGCCGCGCCCGCGGCACGCTGCCCGACGAGCTGGGCCCGCAGGTGTGCGGCGAGCACTGTCGGGGTGGGGTAGTCGAACACCAGGGTCGCGGGCAGCCGCAGCCCCGTCGCCGCGTTGAGCCGGTTGCGCAGTTCGACGGCGGTCAGGGAGTCGAAGCCCAGGTCGGTGAAGGCCCGGCCGGGCTCGATCGCATCGGCTGAGGCATGGCCCAGAACCGCTGCGACATGGGTGCGCACCAGATTCAGCAGCATCTGGTCACCGTCCGCGGCAGGCAGCGCGGCAAGCTGCTGCCGCAGCGAGTCCGCACCGGCGGTGCTGCCGGAGGCGGCGGTCCGCCGGGCCGGGACACCCGCCAGCACCTGCCACAGCGGCGGGATCTCACCGCTGCGGGCCGCCTGCGCCCGCAGGCCGGCCAGGTCCAGGCGGGCCGGGACCAGCGTGGCCTCCTCCCGGGCCAGGGCTACGTCCAGCAGGGTCAGGCCCTCCTCCGCGCTCAGCCCGGTGATTCCGTTACGGGTCATCCGGGCCCGTTCGGCGTCGGTCAGCTGCCCCGTCAACCCGCTGACCTCGGCCCACAGGCCCCAGGCCAGCGAGGTTCCGGACAGCCCGGCCGCGCGTCGTTCGGCCGCCAGCGCGTCCAGGAACGCGTTGGCCGCGACGTAGTTGCCCTGGCCGGGGGCGCCGAACGTCGCCGCCGCGGAGGAGAAGAGCACGAAATGCTCGAGGTCCAGGTCCCGGGTGAGTTCGTGCAGATGCCAGGCCGCATCCACCTTCGGACGCATCACCGCGGCGAGACGGTCCGGGGTCAGCGCCCCGATCACACCGTCGTCGATGATCCCGGCGGCGTGGATGACCGATCCCAGCGGGTATGCGGCAGGGATCTCCTCCAGCAGTGCGGCCAGCGCGTTCCGGTCGGCCACATCGCAGGCGACCACCCGAACCCACGCGCCCAGCCCGGCCAGTTCAGCGGCCAGCACCGCCACACCCGCGGCTTCCGGACCCGAACGGCTGACCAGCACCGCTCCACCGGCCCGACCGGTCACCACCAGGTGCCGGGCCACCATTCCACCCAGCGTCCCGGTCCCACCGGTCACCAGCAACGAGCGGACATCCGCATCTGTGTCCGGCTCCGGCACGACCAGGTCACCCGACGGGCGGGTCAGCCGACGCCCGTAAGCGCTCCTGCCACGGATCGCCAACTCCGGCTCACCACTGCCCAGTCCCACGGGCAGCACGGATACGGCGTCACCGTCGCCGGTGGCGGGCAGGTCGGCCAGGACCAGACGTCCCGGGTTCTCCGACTGCGCCGACCGCAGCAGACCCCACACAGCCGCTGCCGCCAGATCCGTCACACCCTCGCCCGGAACCGCGGCCACCGCACCTCGGGTGACGACCACCAACTGGGCCGACTCCAGCCGCTGCTCCGCCAGCCACTCCTGCACCAGACCCAACGCCGCCCCGGCAGCCCGCCGAGCCGCCTGCGCCGCATCACCGCTGCTGTCCGTGTCCGCACAGACAAGCACCACCTGCGGGGCAACCTCGCCCGCCTCCGTGGCGGCAGCAACCTCGGCCAGATCGGCAAAGGAGCGGACCGGCACCCCGGCGGTGTTCAGCCCGTCGGCCAGGGCGAAGG
Source organism: Streptomyces cellostaticus (assembly GCF_001513965.1). GTDB lineage: Bacteria > Actinomycetota > Actinomycetes > Streptomycetales > Streptomycetaceae > Streptomyces > Streptomyces cellostaticus. The sequence continues at coordinate 19,968 of NZ_KQ948069.1, forward strand.
AGTCGGTGCCGATCAGCGCCCAGTCCCCGGCGGACACTGCGGCCTCGGGCACGGGGGACCATTCCACGCTGAACAGGGCGTCAGCCACGCCGGCATGGGATGCCTGCAATTGGTCTGCTGAGACCGGTCGGGTGATCAGTGACGCCACCGAGACCACCGGTGCGCCGGTGGTGTCCGCCGCCGTCAGCGTCAGACTGCCCTGCCCGTCACGGCGCACCCGGGCCCGCAGGACCGAGGCCCCACTGGCGTGCAGCTCCACGCCCGTCCACGCGAACGGCAGCCGTACCTCGCCTTGTGCGGTCTCGCCGCTGTCACCGGCCAGCGCACTCGCCTGCAACACCGCGTCCAGCAGCGCCGGGTGCAGGCCGAACGAGCCCGCGTCCTGCGCCACGTCCTCCGGCAGTGCCACCTCGGCGAATACGTCCTCACCGCGGCGCCAGACCGCCCGCAGACCCTGGAACGCCGGGCCGTAACTGTAAGAAGCTGCCGCCAAAGCCTCGTACATTCCGCTGATGTCCACCGCGGTCGCATCCCGCGGCGGCCAGAGGGCGAAGTCTTCCTCGGCTTGGCCGACTGTTGTGGTAGGAGCGATCAGCGCGCTGGCATGCTGGATCCACGGCTGCTCGATGCCGGGCTGGTCGGGACGCGAGAAGACCTCCACCCCACGCCGTCCATCGGCATCGGCCGCCGCCACCACGACCTGGACCTGCACCCCGCTGCCGTCAGCAGGCACCACCAACGGCGCCTGCAACGTCAGCTCCTCCAGCAGGCCGCACCCGACCTGATCACCCGCCCGGACGACCAGCTCCACGAACCCGGTGCCCGGCAGCAGGATCGCGCCGCCGACAGCATGGTCGGCCAGCCACGGCTGCGTGCGCACGGACAGCCGTCCCGTGCACACCAGCCCGGCACCACCCGCCAGTTCCACCGCCGCGCCCAGCAGCGGATGACCCACCGCACCGAGCCCCAGCGACACCGCGTCCCCGCCGAGAGCCGGTCCCGCCGCCTTGGGCCAGAACCGCTCGTGGCGGAAGGCGTACGTGGGCAGCTCCACCCGCTGCCCGGTGGGCAGGACCGTGGTCCAGTCGACGGACGCGCCGTGGACGAACGCCTCGGCGAGCGAGGTGATCAGGCGTGCCGCTCCGCCCTCGTCCCGGCGCAGCGTCCCGCACACCACACCCGCCTGTGCGCCGGGGCCTGCCTCCAGCGCGGCCTCTTCCAGCGTCTCGGTCATGGCCGCGAGCAGTACCGGGTGCGGGGAGACCTCGATGAACACCTGGTGACCCATGCCCGAGAGGATGCGTACGGCCCGGTCGAAGTGCACCGGTGCGCGCAGGCTGCCGTACCAATACCCGGCATCCAACTCCGTGCCGGACAGGACCTCGCCCGTCATCGCCGAGACCATCGGCACCCGGCCCGCCCGCGGAGCCACCCCGGCCAGGACCGAGAGGATCTCCTCCTCCAACTGCTCCACCTGCGCGCA
>NZ_KQ948069.1:22215-25166 GCF_001513965.1 Streptomyces cellostaticus
CACTACATCCGCTGACTCCAGCTCCGGGGCGCTGTCCGCCCCAGCCAGTACGTCGGTCAGCGACCAGTCGACGTACGGGGTCAGCGCCTGCTCGCACTCCGCGAGGCGCGCGGCGAACACCGGGGAGGAGGCCGCCAGTTCACGGCCCATCCCCAGCCACTGAGACCCCTGCCCCGGGAACACGAACACCACCCGGGCGCCCGCACGTGCCACACCCGAGACGACCGATCCCGCGGGCACCCCGGCGGTCAGGTTCTCCAGGCCGGTCACCAGCTCATCGCGGTCAGCGCCAACCACCACGGCCCGGTGCTCGAACACCGACCGCGTCGCTGCCAGCGACCACGCGACATCCGTCGGCTCCAGTTCAGGCCGGGCCTCAGCCCACTCCTGCAACCGTCCCGCTTGCCCGGCCAGCGCCTCGGCCGACCGCGCCGACACCACCCAGGCACCGACTCCATCGGCCTCGACGACCGCGGGCCCGGCAGACCGCTCACCAGTGGGTTCGTCCAGGGCCTCCGCCCTCTCGCCGTCCTCGGCCGGGGCTTCTTCCACGATGAGGTGAACGTTGGTGCCGCTCAGACCGAACGAGGACACACCGGCACGCCGTACCCGCCCGTTCACCGGCCACGGCACCGGCTCGGTCAGCAGCCGCACCTCACCCTCCGACCAGTCCACGTGCGGCGAGGGCTCCTGCACATGCAGCGTCTGCGGCAACTGCTGGTTCTGCAACGCCAGCACCATCTTGATGACACCGGCCACGCCCGCGGCAGCCTGCGTGTGACCGATGTTCGACTTCACCGAACCCAGCCACAACGGCCGCTCCTCCGGCCGCTCCTGACCGTACGTGGCAAGCAGCGCCTGCGCCTCGATCGGGTCACCGAGCGTCGTGCCCGTGCCGTGCGCCTCCACCACGTCGACCTCGTCGGCCGACAACTGGGCGTTGGCGAGGGCGGCGCGGATCACGCGCTGCTGCGAGGGGCCGTTCGGCGCGGTGAGACCATTGGACGCACCGTCCTGGTTCACCGCGCTGCCCCGCACCACCGCCAGTACCCGGTGCCCGTTGCGGCGGGCGTCGGACAGCCGTTCCATCACCACGACGCCGGCGCCCTCGGCCATGCCCATGCCGTCGGCCTCGGCCGAGAACGCCTTGCACCGCCCGTCCACGGCCAGGCCACGTTGCTGGCTGAAGCCCACGAACCCATCAGGGGTGGAGATCACCGTCGCTCCGCCGGCCAGGGCCAGCGTGCACTCCCCGGAGCGGATCGCCTGGCACGCCAGGTGCAGCGCCACCAGCGACGACGAACACGCCGTGTCCACCGTCACCGCCGGACCCTCAAGCCCCAGCACATACGACACCCGGCCCGACATCACACTCGTCGCGAAGCCGGTCGTCAGGTGCCCTTCGGAGCCCTCGCTCCCCATGGCCACGCCGAAGCCGTATCCCGAGGCGAACCCGCCGACGAACACACCGGTCGGGCTGCCGCGCAGCGACCCGAGGGCGATCCCGGACCGCTCCAGCGCCTCCCACGACACCTCCAGCAACTGCCGCTGTTGCGGGTCCATGGCGAGGGCTTCCCGGGGACTGATCCCGAAGAACCCGGCGTCGAATCCGCTGGCGTCGTGGACGAACCCGCCCGATCGGGTGTAGATGGTTCCCGGGTGGTCGGGGTCCGGGTCGTAGAGGCCCTCCGCATCCCAGCCACGGTCATCCGGGAACCCGCCTACGGCGTCCTTCCCGGTGGCAAGCAGCTCCCAGAACTCGTCGGGGCTGTTCACCTCGCCGGGGAACCGGCAGGCCATACCCACGATCGCGATCGGCTCGTCGACGGCCGTCGTCGCCGTGTGGACCCGCGGCAGGCTGACGGCCGGTGCTCCGTCGCCCATGAGCCGGTCCCGGAGATGCACGGCGAGCGCGAGGGGGTTGGGGTAGTCGAATACGAGGGTGGCGGGCAGACGCAGTCCGCTGGCGGTGTTGAGCCGGTTGCGCAGCTCGACGGCGGTGAGGGAGTCGAAGCCCAGGTCGGTGAAGGCCCGGGTGGACTCGATCGCGTCGAGAGAGGTGTGTCCCAATACGGCGGCCACGTGAGTGCGGATCAGATCGGTCAGCATCCGGTCCCGGTCGGGGGCGGACAGACCGGCCAGTTGCCGGCGCAGCGAATCCGCTCCGGCGGCAGTACCGGAGGCCGCGGTCCGCCGGCCCGCACCACCGCTGACCAGAGCCCGCCACAGCGGCGGAATCTCGGTACTACGAGCGGCCTGGGCACGCAGCCCCGCCAGGTCGAAACGGGTCGGGACCAGCATGGCCTCGTCACGGGCCAGGGCCAGGTCCAGCAGGGCCAGGCCCTCGTCCGCGCTCAGCGCGCTCACTCCGCCGCGGTTGATCCGGGACCGTTCCGCATCGGTGAGCTGCCCGGTCAGCGCACTGACCTCGGCCCACAGCCCCCAGGCCAGCGAGGTTCCGGCCAGCCCGGCCGCACGGCGTTCGGCCGCCAGCGCGTCCAGGAACGCGTTGGCCGCCACATAGTTGCCCTGACCTGGCGCACCGATCGCCGAGGCCGCCGAGGAGAAGAGGACGAAGTGCTCCAGGTCCAGATCCCTGGTGAGCTCGTGCAGGTTCCAGGCACCATCGGCCTTGGGCCGCATCACCGCCGCGACCCGGTCCGGAGTCAGCGACCCGATCACACCATCGTCCAGAACACCGGCGGTGTGCACCACCGTGTTCAGTGGGTGGTCCTCGGAGATCGCTGCCAGCACCGTGGCCAGTGCGTCACGTTCAGCGGCGTCACAGGCCACCACCCGCACCTGCGTCCCCGACGAGGCCAGTTCAGCAGCCAGAGCCGCCACCCCGGCAGCAGCCGGACCGGAACGACTGGTCAGCAGCAGGGCATCAGCCCGGCCCGTCGCACCCAGATGCCGGGCCACCAACCCGCCCAACGTGCCCGTACCACCGG
>NZ_KQ948070.1 GCF_001513965.1 Streptomyces cellostaticus
TTAGACGGCCCTCCCGGGGAAGGGGCGGTTGAAGAGCCAGTTGTAGAGCATCTCCCGGCAGATCTGCGGCTGGAACGCGGGCACTTGGTGTCCGGAGTCGGGCACGCTGACCTGCGTCAGGTTCCCAAGACTGCGGACGAAACCCCTCGGGTTCCCCTGTGCCTGAGTCCAGATGAGGCGGGGCGCGTTGCGCCACTGGGCGTGCTCGTGGTCGCCCTTTTGCCTCATGAGGTCGTCCAGGATCTCTTCCGTGCTCCGGTATCCGCAGGCGGTGTCGAAGTTCCCGGTGTAGAGCAGGGCCTTGTAGCCCTTGTCGATGACGTCCGTGTACCGCCAGGAGCCGTCCGCCATGTTGTCCTGGATCAGTGCCTCGGCCACCGGGCCGTTGTCGTCGGCGCTCCGCCAGGCGACGTTCGCCGGAACGTGCAGGGACTTCTTCACGGCTTCGCTGTTGAGATAGGCGTTCAGCGCACCCATGGGCAGGTCGTCCCAGCGCCGCACGTCGTAGACGTCGAAGTGTCCCCCGTACATCCCGGTCGCGGTCACCAGGGCGTTGCCCAGCTCGGTGGCCTTCTCCATCTCCTGCTTGTGGAGGGCGTTCTGGAACTCGGCGTAGGACTGGTCGAGGGAGTCCTTCTGGCCCATGCCGATGAACCCGGTCGTGTAGGCGTAGTCGATCAGGATGCGCAGGGACAGTTCGGGCTTGATCCAGCCGTTGCCGACGGCGATGCCCTGGAGGTTGACGCGTTGCTCGGCCGGGACCTGGCCGTTCCGCTTGTCGATCTCCAGGGCGATTGCCGGGACGTACTTACCGGCGTAGCTCTCACCGCAGACGTACAGCGGGCACTGTGCGTACTCCGGGTGCAGGCCGAAGAACTCCTGCAGGCCCTTCCAGAACATCTCGCCGAGGGCGTCCTCGCTGTGGACGTGCTCGCCGGTGTCGGAGTAGCTGTATCCGGTGCCGATGGGCTGGTCCCAGTAGACGACATGCGCTTCCTGGTTCCAGGAGCCGGCGGTCACCGCTATCGTCCCGGTGGCGTCGTCGCCGATGGACAGCGGCCCGTTCTCCAGGAAGAGGCCGAGGAGCGAGGAGGCGCCGGGTCCGCCGTTGAGCCAGATCAGCAGCGGCGTCCGGCTGATCAGCTCCTGCTGGTCGGGGACCGCAACCTCGGGGTTGCAGGTCTGGCTCTCGAAGAACCAGTAGAAGAGATGGTCCCTGGTGTTCGGATGCTCCGTGCTGTCGATGTGCACGTGACCGGCGTAGGAGCGCACCTTCTTGGTGCCGTCGGTGGAGAATTCGATGCGCTGGGTGTTGAGGACGTTCGCCGGAATCGAGGCGACAAGGTCGTCCGACATGGTTCCCCTTCCGTTCGGCAGCTGGGTCAGGGGGCGAGACGGCCGTGCCGCCGGGACCGCCTGAAGTCGGCGCCGCGGAACAGCTTGGCCGTCCGGTCCGGCTGCTCCAGGACCCCGATGCGCTGCCCCTGGAGCAGTTGCAGCGCGGGGAACCGGTCCTTTTCGAACAGCAGGATGTTGAGCGAGCCGCCGTACTTGAAGTTGCCGATCCTTTCCCCCTTTTCCACCATGACCGGCGTCTGGAGCGGGGGCTTGAACTTGTCCAGGAAGTTCACGGAGGCGATCGAGTTGAGGCCGACGGGCACCATTCCGACGTAGCCTTCGCCGTCCGGCCCTCCGGAGGCATTCAGATACGTCGTCTTGATGATGAGGTATCCCCGGCGGAACTTCTCGAAGTCCGAGTAGTCGTAGCCGTAGCCGACGTCTCCGTTGTCGAGGAGGTCAGGGAGGCTCTTGAACCCGTAGTACGCGCCGTCGACGTCCTCGCAGGCCTCCACCACCTCGCCCGCCACCGGTGCGTGGTACCAGTGGTAGCGGTCGGGCATGAGGATGCACGACACCGCCGTACCGCCGTCGAAATGGCGGGCGTGATCGGAGTTGGCGAGCAGCTGGTTGATGTTCATGCTCACCGTCTTGACCGGGATCTGCGTGGTCAGGGTGAGGTCGTCAACGATCATGTTGATGACGCAGTCGGCCGGGGCGACCACCACGTCGGTCTCGTCCTTGGCGTCGACCGGCCGCCTGCCCTCCTTGAGCTCCCGGACGAAGAACTCGTTGAACGTCTTCCAGTCCTCGATCTTGTACTCGTCCATGCGCTTCGGACCGAGTTCTTCGATCCACTTCTCGATGAGCTTCTTCCACTTGTCCCCGTCCAACTTCCCGTCCATCTGCATGCCCTGCAGATTCGTGAAGTCGGCGGTCATCTCGCGACCCGGGCCGGAGCGTACGAAGCACAGGCCGTCCGGGTTCTTGTAGCTGAGCCAGCTGAACTTCTCGATGTAGTCGAGCCCGTTGTGGACGCCCGACTCCCAGTCGTACCACTCGCTGAAGAAGCTACACAGGCACTCGATTCCGCTCTTCCACGGGTACTTCACTTCTTCCCGCGTGTTCTCCGGGTACGGCTGTAAGCCTCGGATCGTCTTCTCGTACTCGGTCTTGAACTGCTCGTGGTCGTTCTTGTACCAGTCCCTGATCTTGCCGAGGAACTCGTTGAGGTCCTTTGAGAACTGTTCAGCGCCCTTGGTCAATTCCCTGTCTCCTTCTGAGTTCACACATGACGCGGGCCGAACCCGCCGTCGGCAGGAACGGCCCGCTGGACTCGTCACCTATGAGGCGGGCGCGATGAATCGCAGGGTCCACGCCTGGTTGGGCCGGCCCTCCGGCTTGGCCAGCCTGACCTGTGCACCGATGTGTTCGGCCGTCAGGTACTGGTCCTTCTGGTTGAGGATGCTGAATCCCATCGGGCCGGGGTTGATGGTCCACTCCACCGGCGGAACGTTGTTGACCCAGAGGAGATCGTCCTGGGCGTTGTCCGTGAGAACGGCCGCGGACCCCTCTTCTTCGTACGCGGGACGGATGATGTAGCGGCCCGGCAGGCCGGAGTCGGGGACGCGTGTGATCCGCCACTGCTGGGCGGGGCCCGGGTACGGCTGTTCCATGGGTGCCGCGATAACGGGAGCGCCGTGGTCGACGGTGTGCGGGGTGGCGGTCAGGACAGTCTGGAACCCGATGTGAGCACCGATGACGAAGATTCCCTCGGGCATCAACTGGGTCATGTGTCTTCCCTCCTGCTCCTACCCGGAATCCGGGTGGCCGAAGGCACTCGCCGACGGCCTGTACACCGACGAGCTTGGTGACCCATGCCCGGCCCAGTGCAGGGCGATTCACGCCATAAGCGACTGTGTCTCTGAAAAGACCAGGAGCTTCACGAAACAAGCCAATAACGCATGGTGTATGAATTCGGCCACCTGTGCGGTCGAGCCCGAGGGCCCATGGTCGGAACCGGAAGCGCCGGATCCGAAGGTAGCGATCGGATCGTCCGGAAATCTTGGACGGTACGTACGCATGCGGTCATACCGATCCATGCGACCTTGCGCAGCGCGTTGCTCCGGGCTAACAGCGGCCGCTTCCACTCCCGCCGACGGCCACCGTTCGACGCTAGGGCCTGTTGTGAAAGTGCTGGTCACAGCCACTCGTTGAGGCCCGCGACCAGCACTGTCGCCTCGTAGCGGACGGCGAGCTTGCCGTATCTCGTGACGACTGCGCGGTGGCGCTTGAGTCGATTGATTCCGCATTCGACCGCGTGGCGCTCGCGGTAGTCGGTCTTGGCCGCGGACGCGCCCTGTTCCGGAGTGGCGGCCTGCGGAGTAGTCGGGGCATGACGTACGACATCCCCGCCCACGAACGGGCTTTGGCCTTCGACCGGGCCGCGGGCGCGTACGCCGCGCACCGGCCGCAGTACCCGGCGGCCGTCTTCGAGACCGTGGAGGAGTTCAGCGGGCAGCGGCTTGCCGGGGCCCGCGTGGCCGATGTGGGCACCGGGACCGGGATCGCCGCCCGGGATCTGCATGAGCGCGGGGCCCGGGTGGTGGGCGTGGAGCCAGGCGCCGGGATGGCGGCGCAATTCCGGCGCGAGCTGCCGGGGGTCCCACTCGTGCGCGGGGACGGCAACCGGCTGCCGCTGGCCGACGGCTCGCTCGACCTCGTCTCGTACGCCCAGTCCTGGCACTGGACCGACCCCGCACGCGCCGTCCCGTCCGCCCTGCGGGCCCTGCGTCCCGGGGGCGCTCTCGCGTTGTGGTGGAACGACCCGGACCCGTCCGTGTCATGGGTGGCGGAGCAGGGGGCCAGGATCGAGGAGTGGCTGGGGCCCGGCTGCTACATCTCCAACCTGGAAACGCCGGCCGGGCTTTGCTGGAGGACCCGTACGCTGCGCTGGTCGCGCCGGGTCTCCGTCGACTTCCACCTCGCGAAGCTGGCCACTCATTCAGCCTTTATCGTGCTCGGCGAGCCTAGGGCCTCGGTCTTCCTTGCGGTGGAGCGGAAGCACCTCGCCCGGCACTTCCCCGGTGGTGAGCTGGACGAGCCGTACGTGACGTCCGTGGCGGTAGCCGTCCGCCCTGCCTAGGGCCTGTCCGGTGGGTCAGGTGGCTCGCCACTGTCCCCATTGTTCCAACGGGCCTCACGGGGCGCTCTCATGGTGGAGAGGCGGAGCGTGGAGGCAACCGGGTGGCGCGCTCGGGGCAGGCGTGCGCTCGGCCAATCGCGTGGCCGGAACGGTCTTTTGATCGTCTCGCGAGGTGGGTGGGGCAATCTGTGGGGCGTGGCCCGTGTGCGGGGCCGATGCCGGAGAAGAGCCCTTGCCCACCACGGCCGGAAGGCTCCCGCTGTTGCTGCCGCGATGCCAGTGCCCGGGCGCGCCGTCCGGCTAGGCCGGGTCCAGTGCTCAGCACCCTGCGGGATGTTCGAGAAGGGCCGGCCCGTCTCCTGCTTCTCCGAGTTCATGTCCTGGCGTATTTCCGGAAGGAATCCCGACTGCCATGAAACTCCGTCGTGTCGCGTCCACTGCCGTGGCCGCCCTCGCCCTAGTTCTCATGCTGCCCGATGGGGCGCATGCCGCCACCGGCACGTTTACCTACGAGGCTTACGACAAGGAGGGTGACGCCGACGCGAGGTTTGCCCTGACCGACCCGGCGAACGTGGACACCACGCCCTGCCACACCCTCCCGCAGACTCCGAGCGACAAGGACCCATACGCCGACAAGCCGCAGAACAACACCGACCAGTATGCCCACGTCTTCGAATTGCCCAACTGCACCGGCGAAGAGCATGTGCTGAAGCCTCACGGGGCGATCCAGAGCCGCGACGTCCACCTCCGTTCGGTGTACTTCGACACTGCCTGATCGCAACAGCCTGCCCTAGCGGCTGTGGCATGGCGTCCAGGGCGCCTCGGTGTTCCGGGGCGCCCTGGCGTGTACGTGGGCCGCCATCCGGGCGCCGCTGTGGCGTCGCCCTCTGGGGCGGGCCGCCGTCGGCAGACCGGGGGGCGTACGGGGTGGCGGGTGTGCGCGGGGTACGCACCGAATGCGCCGGTGGTGACACCCGGAGGTGACGTGACCGATGGCCCGGTCGTGCGGTTACGGGACTGAGTGACTGGAAGCTGATATTCCGGTCCGATGTTTCGCCCCCGCTCACTGGACTCGTGAGGAAACACCATGAACTCGACCCTCCACTCCCGTCTTTCTGCCGTCGTGGGTGCCGCGGCGCTGATCGCGGGCGGCGCGATCATCGCCGCACCGGCCGCCCAGGCCAGCGGTTCCGACTGCGCGGGGTACCTCGCCGCCAGCCCCGCCCCCAACCGCGCCAACGACCTCAACAGCGTCGGCTGCCTGGTGGGCGGCACGAACCTGCCGCTGGCGAAGACGGTGTGCGAGCACGTGCAGAACGATGGCGCTCAGGTCCGGGCGGACCGCGCCGCCAACGCCTGCAAGCTCGCCTGAACCTCCCCCCACAGCCGGCGTGTGGCCCGCGCCTCCACCACGAGGCGCGGGCCACACGCCGCTATACACAGCTTCCCTGCGAATGATCACCTGCCGGCCACAGCCTGCCGTCCCGGGGCCTGTTCGATCGGTCAGGGCTTCAGCCACAGCCGGATGGCTGCGCCGGTGACAGTGCCGTGAAAGATGTACGCCCTCTTGTCGCAGCGCGTGGCCACGGCCCGGTGGAGCTTCAACCGGCTGATCAGCCGCTCGACTTCGTTCCTGCGCGCATAGCGCGCCGGATCGAAACCGGCGGGCCTGCCGCCATTCCTGCCACGGCGGCGGCGGTGGGCCCGCTGGTCCCGGCGTTCGGGGATGGTGTGCTTGATCTGCCGCCGCCGCAGGTACCGACGGTTGCGTCGGGACGAGTACGCTGTGTCGCCGCTCAGGTGGTCCGGCCGGGTGCGGGAACGGCCGCCGGCTGGGCGAGGCACGCGAATGCGTTCCAGGACCGGGGGCCTTGCCCCCCTCGCTTTGACCAGGCGGGCCGCCTTGAGCCGCTCCAACGCGAGATCGAGCAGCCGGTCGGCGCGGTCATCCTTCGCGAGGCGGTTGCGGAAGTCGCCCAGCACACGGTGGTGGAAGCCGGGATCGTCAAGTTCTGGCGCGAGGGCGTATTTGAAGTCGAGGCGGCAGCGCACCGCCTCTGCCGCCTGCCGGTCCGACAGGTTCAGCAGGAACTGCAGGAACTGCAGGAACTGCAGGAACTGCAGGACACATACGGTGGCGAGCTGGGCGGGTGATAACCCGGGGCGTCCGTCGCGCGGGTACCAGGCTTCGAAGTCCTCGTCCCGCCACAGTCCGTCCAGCCGGTCGCGTACCCACATCGCCGTCGTCCCGCGGGGGTTGCTCGCGCGGGCAACCTGCGCGGTCAGGACGGGAATCTGCACACCGGAGCGGGGACGGACGGACACCGGGCATCTCAACGACAGTCGTTCACCTTCGAAACCGAGTCGAGCATGCCGGTTGATCACGCCTATCCGCCGAGGATTCTCAAGATCCCCGACAGAGTCGCTCGTGAAGATCCACCATCCTGAATTTGCTGGTCAAGGGGCTGGCGTGAGTCGCTGGTCGTGTCCTCGTGCTGTTCGCAGGCGGTTGTCGGAGCGCAAGATCGTCTGCCATGTCGGTGGACGCGGTTCCGTGGATTCTCCCGTGTGAGCGAGGTGCCCGTCCCTACGATCCGGGCGGGAGGTACGTCAGGTGGAAGCCAGGGGTACAGGGCTGGACCTTCGTGAGTTGATCTCGGCCGGCAAGGCCGAACTGGAGGTGCAGGCTGGGAAGTTGAGCTGACAGCTTCAGGAAGTGCGCGATGAGCTGGAGGAACTCGCTGTTGCCGAGCGGGTCGTGCGTCGGCTGGCCGAGCAGGCCCGTGGAAGCAGAGCGGGAGGGGATGCCGCCGAGGGCCGCCGGGGCAGGTCGCGGGCCGTGTAGTGCTGCTGGTGCCGCAGAAAGGGCGCGGCATGGACGATGCGGTCCTGCCCGGGGACTACCAGCGGAACACGGACGTGGTGCGGCGGGCGGATTCGCCGGTGATGGTCAAGCAGGTCTGCACCGAGTTGGGGGATGTCTACCGAGCCGGCCCGTGCGCAGCCGCCGCGTTGCCGTACCACCCAACCAGAGAGATCCGCTCCCGCCGGCCGGCAATCCCCGCCCGCAAGCCCGCCACGGCCACGTCTACGAGGTGGCAACTCGGCATCCCCGAGGGCGCCAAGCCAGCCCCCCAGGCCCTCGTGCTCGCCCAGCCCGATCCCACAGGCTCCGTCAGCGAGTAGTCCGCTCGGGGGATTTCATGCGCATGCCGACTTGTGCCAAGCTCAGAGCGTGACGATCTATCAACGCATCGTTGCGCAGGTGTTGGCGGACACGCATACTCCGGGGCAGTGGGACATGCGGGACAGCGACTTCTGGTGCATGGTTATCCCGCCGGACCACCGGCGGCGCAGCCAGGGCTGGAAGTTGCACGTGTCGGCGACACCGGTCTCGGCGTCCGAGGTGCTGGAGCGGGCGTCCCGGGTGCTGGTGCGGCACGGCTGTGCGTTCAAGTTCGCCGTCAGCCCGCGCGCCGCCTTCGAGCTCAACGCGGTCCGGGCCAACCGGGCGCAGTCCGGCAAGTTCCTCACCGTCTATCCCGCCGACGACACCCAGCTGCGCCTGCTGGCCGAGGACTTGCACACGGCCACGGCCGGCCTGCCCGGCCCCGCCATCCTTTCCGACCGCAGGTACCGGCCGGACAGCCTGGTGCACTACCGCTACGGCTGCTTCAGCAGGCCGCGCGAACTCAACGACGAGGGCTTCTACGAGGGTCGGCTCGAAGCCCCCGACGGCTCTCTGGTGTCGGACCAGCGCAACCCCTGGTTCTCCCCGCCCTCATGGGCAACGCTGCCCTTCGGCCCCAGCGCCGACGCTGCGACACCGGCCCGCAAGCGCGGCGGGCCGGTCACCGTCGCGGACCGCTACTTGGTCCGGGAGGCGATCCGGCACTCCAACCGCGGCGGCGTCTACCGCGCCCAGGACACCCGTACCGGTGAGAGCGTGCTGCTCAAGGAGGCCCGCCCGCACGTGGGAGCCGACCCGAGCGGCCGGGACGCCCGGGACTGGCTGCGCCACGAGGCCGTCGTGCTGCGCCGGCTCGCATCATGCCGGGTCGCACCGGCCACCCGGGATGTCCTCGAATCGGCCGGACACGTCTTCCTCGTCGAGGACTTGATCGACGGCACCAGCCTGCAGCAGTGGGCCGCAGATCTAAGCGTGCGCGAGGCCGGCCGGTTCCCGGTGGCGGCCGGGCTGCGCCTGGCCCGGGACTTGACCCGGGTGCTGGGCAAGGTCCACGCGGCGGGCTTCGTGCTCCGCGACTTCAAGCCGAGCAACGTCGTGATGACGCCGGACGGCACCCCCGTCCTCGTTGACATGGAGTGCGCGGTCCCCACCGGCGAGACGGCGCCCGTTGCCGGCACCCGCGGCTTCACCGACCCCGGCTATCTCGACGGAGTCCAACCGCAGCCCGCCGAACCGCAGTTGGACTGCTATGGCCTAGGCTCGACACTGCTCCACGTCACCACCGGCATTAACCCGCTGCTCGCTCCCGACGACACCGCGCCGAGCAGCGGCGCCGCGCCCCGGACAGCCTTTGGACGGCTGGCCGCGATTGTCGACGCGGCCGCGCCCGCGTCTCCCGCGCTGCGGGCGCTCGCCCCGCTCGTGCGGGGCCTGACGGCAGAGCCCGCGCACCGCTGGTCCTTGGCGGATGCGGCTAGGTTCCTGCGCGGCGATCAGGCCGCCGACCCTGTTGTCGGAAGGGTTGCCGGATCGATTGTTGAGCCGGATGTCGAGCCGACCGGGCCCCAGCTTGCCGACGATCAGATCGACATGCTGCTGTGTGACGGCCTCGCCTGGCTGGCGGAGACGATGGACCCGGCCGCCGAATACCTCTGGCCACGCCCGACGAGCCTGCCCTACGGCGACCCGTGCAACGTCCAGTGGGGCGCGGCCGGCGTCCTCGCGGTGCTCGACCGGGCCGTCCGAGCCGGGCACCAGGTGGCCGAGGCGCCACTGCGGACCGCCGCACAGTGGCTGGACCAGCGCCTGACCCTGCCCAGTCGAGTTCTGCCCGGCCTGTACTTCGGGCGCTCCGGCGCGGCCTGGGCCCTGCACGAGGCCGCGCGCACCCTGGACGACCCGGCGCTGGCCGAGCGGGCAGCGGCCTACGCGCTGCGGATCCCGCTCGACTGGCACAATCCCGACATCTGCCACGGCCTCGCCGGAGCCGGATTGGCTCAGCTCCACCTCTGGCACGCCACCGGCGACCCGCGCTTCGCCGACCGGGCCCACCTCTGCGCCGACGGACTCCTGAAGCTCACCAGGCAGGCCGAGAGCGGCGTGGACTGGCTCGCCGGGCCCGAGCACCGCGCCGACCTCGCCGGCTCCGCGGCCTACGGCTTCGGACACGGCGTGGCAGGGAACGCGGCCTTCCTGCTCGCCGTCGGTCGCGACACGGACCGGCCGGACCTGGTCGAGGTCGCCGTCGGCGGCGGGCACGCGCTGCTCGCCGTCGCCCAGCACGACCCCGACGGCACCATGCACTGGCCCAAGGGCCCCGGCCGCACCGACCGCCCCAGGCTGAACTTCTGGTGCAACGGCACCTCCGGCGTCGGCACCTTCCTGGTCCGGCTCTGGCAGCACACCGGCGACCTGCGCTTCGGCGCCGCCGCCGAGGGCGCCGCCCACGCCGTCCACCGGGACCGCTGGCGACTGGGCCCCAGCACCTGCCACGGGGGGGCGGGCAACGCCGAACTGCTGCTCGATCTGGCAGATGCGACTGGTGACGACAGCCACCGGCACCGGGCCGCCCAGGCGGCCACCTGTCTGTTCGTGCGGGCCGCGCGCTTGGGCGGCCGGCTACTGGTGCCGGACGACACGCTGCGCGACGTCTGCGCGGGCTACAACGTCGGGCTGGCAGGCGTACTGGACTTCCTGCTGCGCCTGCGGCACGGCGGCCGGCGATCGTGGCTGACGGACCCTCACTGACAGACCGTCACTCACCAGCCGGACCACGACACCACACACAAGAAAGGGGACACCCGCCATGGAGGCCCTCCTGCTCGAACTCCAGGAGCTGCCGGAGACCGACGATCAGCTGTTGGAGCCCATGATGTGCTGCGACACCGGGCACACCAGCTTCGACTGCACCGACTACTGCACGACGCACCAGACGCGGTTCTGTTACGAGGACTGACGCCCAACCGCCGGTCGTGCGGCCCGGGTTCCACTCCGTGCGCACGGCCGGCGGTCCTTCCGGAGGCTGGCAACCTTGACCGACACCGCCTGGCAGGCCGTCCTGCCCGCCCGCACGGCAGCACGCGTCCTTGAGGCCGTCAGCGTCCTGGTCGGGCGCCCGCGAGTCGCACCCTCCTGCGTACAGCCCGATCTGGCCGGCGGCGGAGCGGGCCTGGTCCTGACCTACCACCAGCTGGACCGCTGCCTGCCCGGCCAGGGCTGGGGACCCATGGCCGACGACTACCTCGCCGCGACAGCGGCCGGCGCCGAGCGGCTCCGGGTGACGGCCCCCGGCCTCTATGGCGGGATCGGCGGTCCCGCCTTCGCCGCCCTCGCCACCGGGCGCGGTCCGGCCCCGGCCCTCTGGGAAGCCAACATCCTCCGCGGCACCGACGCCCTGCGCGACACGCTACGCGGCGCCCACGGCGTGAGCACCCGCACCTTCGACCTCATCTCCGGCCTCACCGGGACCGGCGCCTACCTTCTGACCCGCGCCGAAGCAGACCAGGACCACGACGCTCTGCGCGAGATCCTCCGTGCGCTCGTGGGCCTGTGCCGCGAACGCGCCGGCACCCCCCGATGGCACACCCCCGCCGACTCCATCCGGGACCACGCCGCGCGCGACCGGCTTCCCCACGGAGCCCTCAACTACGGCCTCTCACACGGCATCGCGGGCCCGCTCGCACTGATGTCGCTCGCACTGACCGCCGCCATCCAGGTCCCCGGCCTACGCGACACCGCCGAACACCTGACGGCCCGTCTGACCGCCGCCCGCACCGACGACACCTGGGGCCCCAACTGGCCCGGCCTAACGGCCCTGCCCAACGGCAGCGGCACCCCCGTCCACTCCTCCTGGTGCTACGGCAGCCCCGGCGTGGCCCGCGCCCTCTGGCTCGCGGGCCGCGCCCTCGACGACACCTCCACCCGCAAACTCGCCGTCCAGGCTCTGAAAGCAGCCCTGATCCGCCCCGCCCCCGAGCGCGGCATCGACGACAACCCAGGCCTCTGCCACGGCCTGGCCGGCCTGCTGCACATCACCCTGCGCTTCGCCCACGACACTGCTGACCCCGGCCTCGCTGCCGCCGCCACCGCGCTCGCCGAACACCTGCTCCAGCAGAAGGAGTTCACCCGGCAGGACCCCGGCTTCCTGGAAGGTGCCGCCGGCGTCGTCCTCGCCCTGCTCGCTGCGGCGACGGACCAGGCGCCCTTGTGGGACCGCGCGCTGCTCCTCGCATGAGTGACGACGGGCTGCACGCTGCTCAGGTTCGCGCTGCGGTTGGCAGTCCTCCTCCGTGAGCGTGGCTCGCAAGCGCGGGCATCTGCTGTCCGCGATCGCCTTCCTCACCTGGACCTCCGAGACCGGCATCGACATCAACGCCGTCCCCCAGCAGAACGCCGACGACTGGCTGGACGCGGACGGACCGTCCCGGCGCTCCATCCGCCGCTTCCGCCAATGAGCGACTCTGTCGGGGATCTTGAGATTCCCAGACGGAAGGGCGGGGTCGTAGGGCAGGCTCGGCTTGGTTCCGAAGGTCGACTGCCATACGTGAGGTGTGTGGGTGTCTCTCCGTCCCGTTCTGGTGAGCAGGTTCCGGCTTCGACAGCGCGGGTGGCGCGGGCGAGTAACCCCCGTGGCACGACCGCGATGTGGGTACGCGACCGGCTGGACGGTCTGTGGCACGACGAGGACTTCGACGCCTGGTACCCACGGGACGGGCGGCCCGGCTTGTCACCGGCTCCGCTCGCCACGGTGAGCGTGCTGCAGTTCTTGCTGAACCTCTCGGATCGGCAGGTGGCCGAGGCGTTACGGTGCCGGATCGACTTCAAGTACGCCCTCGCGCTCGAGCTGGACGATCCCGGCTTCCATCACAGCGTGCTGTCTGACTTCCGCGACCGGCTGGCCCAGGACGACCGCGCCGACGCTCTCCTCGACCTCGCACTGGCACGGCTGAAGGAAGCGGGGCTGGTCAAGGCGCGAGGACGGCAGCGTACCGACTCCACCTGACTTCGAGCCGCCGTGCGTGAACTGACCCGGTTGGAGCTGGTGTTGGAGACCGTCCGCCCAGCCCTGGAGGAGTGCGCCCGGACCGGTCCGGAGATCCTCGGCGGCCTGGTCGACGAGGACTGGGCGCTGCGTTACGGACGACAGGTTCGTCTGGTCAGCCAGCCCAGTCATCCGGCCGCCCGGCTCAAGCAGGCCGGCACCGACGCCGCCGAGCTCCTCGAACGCGTCCGCAGCCGCCGCCCGGGCATGGCAACGGGACCCGCGATGGAGGCACTGCGGCAGATCATGGTCCAGCACTTCCTGGTCGATGCCCGGGGCCAGTTGCGTCCGCGGGCAGAGAAGGATGGTTTCCCGTCCACCGGCCGGCGTCTGGAGTCGCCCTACGACCTCGAGGCCCGCTACACGCGCCGCGGGCACCGGACCTGGGTCGGCTATCTCGCGCATGCCACACAGACCTGCGACGAGGGCCGCGTCAACATCATCACGGACGTGGCCACCACCGTCCCCACCGGCGATAGCACGGCTCTGCCCGGCATCCACACCCGGCTCAAGCGACGCCGGCCGCTGCCCACCGAGCACCTGATCGACAGCGGCTACACCTCCGTCGTCCTTCATGACACTGCCGCCCGCACCCACCGCGTCACCATGGTCGGCCCGCTCAGGACCAACAACTCCCGGCAGCGCAAGACCGACGACGGGTTCGCCCAGGAGAACTTCATCATCGACTTCGACCACCGCGAGGTTACCTGCCCCAACGGCCAGGTCAGCGGCAACTGGAACGAGCTTCCGGCGATGGCCCCCTTTACGGTGGTCCGGTTCCACAACCGACAGTGCGGGCCGTGCCCCGAGAGGCCCAAGTGCACCTCCGGAGCGGCACGGACCGTGAACTTCCTGCCCGACGCCTCCACGACCTCCAGGTCCGCAACCGCGCCGACCAGCAGGACCCGAAGTGGCAGCGTCACTACGCCTCACGCTCCGGCATCGAGGGCACCATGAACGAGCTCGTCAACGACCACCAGATGCGACGCTGCCGTTACCACGGCGTCGCCAAAGCCCATGTCCAGCACGTCTTGACCGCGATCGCCGTCACCATCGAACGCCTCAGCACCCAGGAACCGGCAGACTCCGCCTACCGCCCCCGTTCACCGACGGCGTTCCAGCAATACCTCGACGAGAACGAACTGCCCCGGCCCCGCTGGTGGCGCCAGGGGCAATGATCAAGAAATCTCAAGATCCCCGACAGAGTCCTTCAGTGAATGCGCAATTCCAGAGTTCGGTGCGCAATGGTCGCGGTCCGTAGCTGCCGTGTTGATCTCTTGTGAACTTTCGGGGTCCGGGAAGTGCCTTTTGATCAGCTGCGGTTGACGGACTTCGCGGAGTCGGTGCCATGGCGGCGAGTGCGTTCGGTACACGGGCAGGCTCACTATTCGGGCAGTTACGCCGCGGCGGCCACGGACGGCCATGTGGTCTACGAGCGGTACGCCAGCCGGCGACGCAGCACTCGGGCGAAGGGCGTTGCTACAAAGGCTGGGTCAGGCGCCAGCCGGTTGCTGTGTTGGGCATGGGTGGCGGCGACGGCTGGCATGGGATCGGGCGTACCAGGTCGCGGCCGCTGTGAGGGAGTGCGCCGGAGGTGGGATGGGCACGCGGCGCCTGAGCAGTGAGGCGGGGTGGCGTTCCAAGAGACTCAGATAGCCCTCCAGAATCGCAAGTGCGCACTCGATGGGAGGGCGACTTGTGGGGTGCAACTGCTGTATGGCCGGGCGGCCTTCGTCGAGGAGGCCACGCACCCGCTCGACTTGGTGCAGCGCGAGCCTGCGCAGGGCGGTCGGGTCAGGGACGGCTGTCCGTAGGTCCGCCTGGGTCAGCCCCGCTGCCTGCAGGTCGTCCAGAGGGAGGTAGAGGCGTCCGTGACGGATGTCGCGCGGGAGGTCGAGCAGGTTGTCGACGTATTGGATCGCCCGCCCAAGCGCCGCGATGTGGTTCTCCATCTCCGCTGGCTTTTCGGCCGGCTGGAGGATGGGGAGCAGCAGCAGGCAGACGGTGGAGTTGACGCCGTACAGGTATCGGGCGAGTTCCTGGTAGGTGGCGAACGGAGTGAAGGTCAGGTCCTCTTCCGTTGCGGTGAGCAGCTCATCCACCAGGGTGGGGCGGCCGCCCCAGGTGCGCAGGGTGTGCAGGAGCGCGCGGCGGACGGGGTGGGTGCTGGTGCCTGCGGTGAGGTCGGTGCGGGTGTCTTTGGCCCATTGTCGGAAGCGGTCTGGCCGGTGGGGGGTGCTGTGGCCGTCGGCGAGGTCGTCGGTATGTCGGGCGAAGGCGTACAGGGCGTGCACGTATGGGCGTTTGGCCGGAGGCAGGTAGAACACGGAGGGGAATGTGGCGGGGTCGCGCGTGGCGTGGAGGCGGCGGCAGGCCGCGTAGGCGCGGCGCAGCGACGGGTCTCGGATCCCCGCGTGGTTCAGGGCGTTCATGCCGGCTCTCCCAACGGCAGGGGTGGGAGCCGCAGTACGCCGTGCACCGCATGATAGGCGGCGTAGGCGGACCAGATGAACGGGATGTACCCCAGGTATCCGGCCAGTGGCATCTCGAAGAGATGGACGGAGGTGTTGAACCCCGGCACGTCGTACAGCCACTGGATGGCGGAGCCGGCGTTCCACATTTCCCAGAAAACGCCGCAGATCAGACCCGCTACGCTCAGCGTGACGAGGACTTCCCAGCGTCCGCGCCCGAGCTGAGAAAGGAGACTCGGCCGACCGGCCAGTGTGTTCCATGGGTCGAGCAGCAGGAAGAGGACGACCCAGATCAGCGGGTACGTCATTCGTGGCCAGGCCGCCACGGCGACCAGGCACAGCACACCGACCACCGGAGTAGCGCGCAGCAGCCCCAGAGACAGGAACACCCGTCCTCCCTGCCACGGTGTTCGGAAGAATGCGAAGGAGGCCAGAAGCTCCGATGTCTCGAACAGCGCGGGCAACACCGTCGAGAAACATAGCGAGAACAGCAGCGCCCAGCCCAGAGGCCCGGGCCGGTGAGGCACGACGTACTCCCAGTTCTCGGTGAACTTGTTGAGCCCTTCGTAGAGCCACCAAAACGGCACGGAGAACGCGAACAGACGGAGGAACGAGGGCAGCCCCCTGTGGAGCGGAGAGGTCCCGGTGCGGCGCAGGACGATCCCGTCGACGGCGAGGATGTAGCCGAGCCACACTAGGAAGAACGCGACGCTGAGCCCCGGCCCGGTCCACAGCCAGTACACCGGCCAGGCCACCGCCAGCAGCCCTGCTCCCGCGGTGAGTTGCTTCATCGGCTCTCCTCCGTGACCTGTTGGGCCCCGACGCTCCCGAAGCGTCGGCTGCGATGCCGATAGATGTCGATCGCTTCGTGCAGATGCCGGGCGCGAAAGTCCGGCCACAGCACGTCGAGGAAGACCAGCTCTGCGTAGGCGATGTGCCAGAGCAGGAAGTTGGAAATCCGGTACTCGCCCGAGGTACGGATGAGCAGGTCGACGTCGGGCATGTCCGGGTACTGCAGATGGTCGGCGAGGACGGCCTCCGTTATGGCATCGTCTGGCATGCCTCGGCGCACCAATCGCCGCACGCCGTCGACGATCTCCTGCCGCCCACCATGGTCGAAGGCGAATGTGAGCGTCATCCGCGTGTTGGCCCGGGTACGCTGTTCGATCTCGTCGATGGCCCGGTGGACATCGTCGGGGATACGCGGATCCGCACGGCCAAGGACACGGACGCGCACCCCGCGTTGGTGCAGGTCCCGCCCGCGCCGTCGGATGACGCGGCGGAGGAATTCCATGAGATGGTCCACCTCAGCCACGGGGCGATCCCAGTTCTCCGTGGAGAAGGCGAACAAAGTCAGCCACTGGATGCCTGCCCCCCGTGCGGCATCGATGATGGCCCGGATGGACGCCTCACCCGCGGAGTGTCCATCGATACGCCGCAGGCCGCGCTGCTGCGCCCAGCGGCCGTTGCCGTCCATGATGCACGCCACATGCGCGGGCACACCCAGCGCACCTCGCTCCGTCATGGCCGAGTGATCTTTCCGCCAGGAGCCCGCTCCTCACGCATCAGCACACCCGCCGTGTTGGGGTGGCCTTGCTCTTGGAGCCGCATCGATCCCGGCTGGATAACGACCGTGAATATCGCACAGGACTTGGGCATACTGCGCCCCCTAGAAGCATCCAGCAGTGGATGGCCGGTTCGTTTGGCGATGGACCGCGACATACGGCACGTGCCTCCCCGGCATACGAAGGATGGGCCCGGCTCCCTCCCTTGGAGGGCGGCAGCCGTGGTGACGTACGGGGAAATCCTTGCCGGGGACAACGGGTTTGCGAAGGCGCACGCGGCAGGCGCTTGAGGTGTACGTGCAGGTACGGAGTGCGAAGCGGCGCTCATTGGTGATCACCGGGCGGGGCACACCGGTCGCACTACGTGCGAAGTATCCGTCCAAGAACATGATGATCCGGCTCCTTCGTCACTTTCCGTGAAGCCGGTCAACTGGCGAGGATGCGGCGTTTGAAAAGGACGAATCCGGCTCGGCCGTAGTGCTGGCGCTTGAGCCTTTGGGTGAGGTTCCTGACGCTGGGTAACCAACGAACTCGCTCGGCGGCCCAAGACTGCGCACCGCTGCCCGGCATCTGTGATGCGCATGAAGCCCGGATTCCGGCGTTTCCGCAGGAACCAGTGCGCACGAAGTCGCGGAACCTACAGCTACACCGCCACCGGGCAGCACACCCAGGCCCCCGGTTACGCCGACCACTTGGCCCGCCTGGACAAGATCACCCAGGTCAGCGCCGCGACCCGAGCCCTGCAGGAAGTCGCCCTCGGCCTTCTCGACGACCACGTACGCGGCTGCGTCACCAACGCCGCCCGCGCCGACGCCGCCCAGGCCGAGGAGAACTTCGCAGAGCTCACCGACACCTTGCGCTCTGGCCGGCCCCGCCCACGCGGTTCTCGGACGTGTGCTGGGCGGTGTCCTTGCGGACCCACGTGCGCAGCGTCTCCCCGGTGATCCCGAGCTCCGCGGCCACCGCCGCGTACGTGCGCTTGCCACCGGCAGCTCGGTACAACGCGACGGCGTCCTTCCGAAACTCCTCCGGGTACGGAGACTGGCGTCCCACCTGGACATAGCTTTCTGGACCTTCGAGATCCATTGTCAGGGTGTCCACTCCAAAGGATCAGCCTCACTTGGGACGCAACCCGATACCCTGCACGTAGAAAGTGCCTCCGCCTGGACCGACAGAACCCTCCAGCAAGGTTCATCGTTCCAGGCCAGGAAGGCACTTTCGCGTTTCTGCCTCAACAGCCGCCGTACCCAAGCGAAACGGCGAGGCTAGCAGGTGGTGGTCGACCAGCCGCCGAAGCGGCTGTAGGTCCAGCGAGGTTCGCGCTCGCTGCGGGTGTAGACGGCAGCGATAACGTGCATGACGCCTGAGTTGTCCTTCAATCCCTCTTCGCCCTCCCTGTCGTTCATGGCGAGGTACAGCTTCTTGCTCGTGTCCACCGAGCTGCCAGACATGAACGACCTGCGCTTGCCCATCTTGAATGGCACGCCGTCCGGCCCCCACTTCCCGATGAGGGAGCCGACATAAGCGTCCGTGCCTGAGTGGAGGAACTCGGGCCGGCCGGCAACGGCCAGATGCCGATAAAAGGCCCCGTCCATTGTCCCTGGCTTCTTACTTACTTTGTGCCCTTCCGCGTCGACGGCGTCCCAGTCGTTAGCGTGCTTCCACTCACCGGCGGCTTCGAGCATGACGCCCTTGTCGGGCACTTGATGGATGGCCGTCTCCTGCCATCCGAGGTCTGCTCGGATGTCATACTGCCACGTAGTCATGTGATGGCTCTTACCCAGGCCACGCCTCACGTTGCCGTGTCTGGACGCGGATCACACGAAGGGGTGATCTGATCGCACCAGGTCGGACGGACGGTTGTTGGTTCAGCCGTGCCAGACCCGAACGACCATCGTCGGACGAGTTCCGTGTAGCGGCCCTGCACGATCCGTGCCGGCCGCCGCTGCGGCATCTGGTTGGGGGTCACAGCAGTTCCGCCATGGGGTTGGCCGGCGGCTCCTGGACCTCCGGGCGGTCCGGCTCGACCACCGCGGACTTGGTGGCCGGCGCCTTCAGCTTCACAGAGCTGGGGCACTGGTCGACTGCAAGACCCCGGGCTCGGCCGAGATCCAACGTGCCACCCCGGGTCCTGATCCGCTGCCTGCTCAGTCTTCCGTCGATGAGTATTCAGCCCATGGAAGCTGCGTTCCCGTGGGTGAAATCGGACAGGGCGAGCTGCGTCGCGTTCCCCTTCGGGTTGCGCAGCATGATGGTTCCGCTGGAGAGGTCCGCGACCACAGTGCACAAGGTCATGAATTGGTCCGCGCCGTGTGCCGTGCGGTGCACTCCGTGCGGCAAAGACTCCGAGGTGAGAGTCTCGACGAACCAGGCGGTGGAGGGTTCTCGCTGCGGAGGTGTGATGGCTGCCAGAACACGCCCGCGGGCCATGCTCTCCTCATACCGCGAGGCGTGGGCGCCAGCACGCCTGCTGTCACCGAGAAGGGCTGGGTCATCCGGGGGTTCAGGCAGGTAGCGCAGGTGGTTGGTATGCCAGAGCAGAGGGTGTGTCGCATCCGTTTCGTGGACCGCGACACGGCCGGCTACAGCTTCGACCACGGCAACTCGGCCGCTGGTGCTATCGCCGAGGGTGCAGGCGTAGCCACCGGCGGTGGGATGGGCCCGCAGGTGGGCCACGGCTGCGTCCAGCGTCGGCGCCTGTTGCAGGGCCCGGGCGATGAAGTGCCGACCCGCACCGGTAAGGCCAGGACGTACGACTGGGATGTGGGTTCCGCCCCAGACCAGGCCCGAGCCGGTGGCGGTGAACGCGTTCGCGGTGAGGAAGCCGGGATACCACAGGGCGGTCACCGGAGTCTGGCCCTCGATGTTCAAGGTGATCACCATGAGGTGGCCGTCCTCTGTCGGGAAGCCATCCTCGTTGTGTGCCACGAACGATGTCTCCCGGCGCCAGGCCACGTTGCTGCAGCCCGTTCCGTCGGGCACTCCCAAGTCGCCTAGGAGATTCAGCAACAGTAGATCCTCGAAGCCGACCCCGCTCCCGTCGGCCAGGGCCGCAAGCTCTGCCAGTTGCGTACCGCAACGGCGGCGCGTCGTCTCCACAAGCCGCGTGAAGCGATGCTTGCCTTCGGCACTACGGAGCCAGCTCTTCAGTTCGTCGTCTTCGTCTGGCGTGCCCAGCACGGCGCGGACGCTGTCGCGTGCAGCCGCTCCGAGCGAGCGGAACACCTCGTGACGTTCTCCAGCCACCACGAGCCAGCGCAGGCCCGCCAGCTGCTGCTCCAGCAGTTGGCAGCCATGCCTCACCTCCTGCCCGCCGCAGACGCCGTCGACCGGCGGGCCGGCTCCCCCAGCTGCCGCGACAGCAGCATCATGTACCACCGCCAATCCTCTTGACCCGAGTTTGTCCAACACGCTCTGAGCGCGTCGACCACACCCTGCGACGTCCGCCGAGGTTCAGCGATGCCGCAGAGTTGACGGTGGCCCAGCGTGCATATCGCCCCACGCCACAGCAAGCGGAACGATTCACGGACCGTGGGTCAGCCCACAACGCAGTAGATGATCTTCAGAGCTGTCCGCAATCCTCGATGACGATCTTCGCTCTGGTCGCTCCCGAATCCGAGCCATAGCTCTCGATCTTCTTGACGACATCCATACCTTCGATGACGCGCCCGAAGACGACGTGCTTGCCGTCGAGCCAAGCCGTTGTAGCGGTAGTGAGGAAGAATTGGGAGCCGTTCGTGTCGGGTCCGGCGTTGGCCATGCTGAGAATGCCTGGCCCGGTGTGCTTCAGCGTGAAGTTCTCGTCCTCGAACCTCGCCCCGTAGATGCTCTTTCCACCGCTGCCATTGTTGTTGGTGAAGTCGCCGCCCTGCGCCATGAACTGGGGGATCACGCGGTGGAACGTGCTTTGTTTGTAGCCGAAGCCTTTTTCGCCCGTACACAGCGCCCGGAAGTTCTCTGCGGTCTTCGGTACGACATCGGCACGCAGCTCCATGACGATCCGGCCCAGGGGAGCACCATTTGCGGTCATGTCGAAGAAGACTCTGGGGAGTCCCTCTGTCATCTGTTGCTCCCTTTGCAAGCCGTGGAGTATCCGCACCAGGTCATCCACTCCGTACTGGCACGCGTCAGCTCAATCCAGCGAAGCCACTCACCAAAACTGACTCTGCGTAATCTACTAGCGAGGCAACCCACATTTTTGCCCGACATGCATGCGTGCACAGTTGGCTCACAATGAAGCTGACGGCAAGGCTGTACGTCACGCCTTCCTTGAACCTGACACTTCAGTGCTTGGGCTCAGCCGCCTTGGCAACGTCGAGCGTAACCGTTTCCCTTGCGCCTGCCAGAAGTTTGAAATCCGCACCCGATGCCCCTGGGTGGGAGAACCATACGAAGGGCTCGCCCGGTCCCGCAGACAGCGTAGGGAAGTCTGAGCGCCGACAGGCGTCCTGGCTCGGCGGAGACTCAGATCGGCGGCTCTCCGAGCGGAAACACTCACCATCACCCTGAGTGTCTGATTGGCTACACCGGGGGGCGCGATTGGCACGCCCTGCGACACAGGAGGCAATGGTGAGTACATCGAAAGACGAGCGGATCAACCCTGCGGCCCGCCTGGGGTTCGAGCCCGGTCAGGTCGTCCAGGAAATCGGCTACGACGATGACGTCGACCAGGACCTGCGCGAGGGCATCGAGTCGCTGATCGGTCAGGACGTGGTCGGCGAAGACTACGACAACGTCGCCGACGTCGTACTCCTATGGTTCCGCGGCGATGACGGCGACCTCACCGACGCCCTGGTCGACGCCATCGGACAACTCGGAGACGGTGGCACGATCTGGCTCCTCACCCCGAAGGACGGCCGGGACGGATACGTCGAACCCAGCGAGATCAATGACGGCGCGCAGATCACCGGCCTCTCCCCGGCCAAGTCCGTCAGCGTCGGCAAGGACTGGTCCGGCACCCGCCTCAAGTACGGCAAGCGGTAACCACACAGGCCCACGGTCTGGCCCGCCCCACGGCTCCCAGTCACGGCGGCGGGCACTCGCCCCCTGTGAGCGGTCAACCTCCGGTGGAAGGTGCATGCTGCTGGCGCACCTCGCCGTGTGTCGGGCGGATCAGATGGTGCTGCTCCGGCGTGCCGAGGAGCCTCTGACCTGGCCGGTCAATCTTCAGTGACACAAACCGTCGTCCGTCAATCTTCGGTGGCAGACGGTCAAGGTTCAGAGTCAGAGGACAGTGGTGCAGGAGAGAGGATCGGAGACATCTGGCGAGCGTGTACTTCGCGAAGTCGGTAGCCGGAACCTTCACCAAGCGTCCCGTCAGGACACGCACTGCGTACCTTTCCGGACGTTGAGGCGTTATATACAATCTGCTACCTCCCTGGCGGACTCTGTCGGCCAGGGCCGCGCGACGCGTGCGCCAAGTGGGCACGCGCTCAAGGCCGTACACCGCTTCCCTGGACGCAAGCCTCTGTGAGCTGCCTCTCTGTATGCGCGCGGTGCCCTCGGGCCGTTTCAGTACGGGCCGTTTCCCCCGTCC
>NZ_KQ948071.1 GCF_001513965.1 Streptomyces cellostaticus
AGTCGTCGCCCTGTTTGATCGTTCGAGATCGACGAGCGAAGGAAGGGGCCACCGTCGCTGCCTGGATCCGCCTGCGGCGCCTGGATGCCGCCCGCCGCGACCTCACTGATCCGGCGTTGTCCTCGACGCCCGTCCGCGCCATCGCTGCCCGCTGGGGTTTCTCCCACGCGGCCGACTTCAGCCGTGCCTTCCGTGGTGGGTACGGACAGCCGCCGCAGGAGTATCGGCGAAGCGCACTCAAGTCCCGGAAGTGCACTCCGGGTTAAGCCGAGTGTGCACTCAGTGCCAACGA
Organism: Streptomyces cellostaticus; assembly: GCF_001513965.1. Lineage (GTDB taxonomy): Bacteria > Actinomycetota > Actinomycetes > Streptomycetales > Streptomycetaceae > Streptomyces > Streptomyces cellostaticus. The sequence goes on from NZ_KQ948071.1 coordinate 293, forward strand.
CTTTCCGGCAGGAACGCAGGATCCTTGTACGGCCCTGCCCGGTCAGGGTGTGGTGCAAGGGGAGGGGGCTGAGCAACGCAGCTCCCTGACCGAGCCGCAGGATCCGGTCGGCGACCTGCACGTGCCCGCCGCACCGATCACCTCCGTGGACGCCGAGGCGGACGCGGACGCCATCCTGGCCACGGTCGCCGAGCGCGAGCGAAACCGCCTCCCTGGCCGTCGTCCGTGACGCCGGCGGACAGTTCACTGGGATCGTCACCCTGGACGATCTGCTCGCGTGCCTCCTTCACCCACAGGCGGTGTAAGGGACCGCTGCCGTCGGGTGATCCGATTGCCTCGGGTCGCCCGGCGGTTCTGCGCCGGGTCGCTGTGAGGAGTTGGGCGACCTCGGGAGGCGTGGGCCGCACCTTGGGGGCTGTCCCTGCGCGATGTGGCGTACGGCGCCAGAGCGTTGGGGGAGCGGGCAGGGCGTGGCGGTTGACCGCGAAGGCAGCGCGCTGCATTTCGGGAGGTTGGCGGTATGCCAGCCTCCCGCCGAAGCTGCAACTTCGCGGCCTGGCACACGCTTCAGAGGCTCCTGGGGAACGTGTGACGTCCCTCGATGTTTGCCGGGCATCGAGAATTTCGTGGTCATCCCCGAGATGATGGGCCGGCGAGGGCAGGAACCACTGGCCTTCGGTCAGCTGCCCCTGTACTGCTCGGCCCACGCCTCCACCCTTGACCAGCGACAGCCACCCACACCGCTCCGATAGCATGTTCGAACTCGCGATGAATTACCCTCATCGCTCGTCCTGCACGTATGAACCCACATCGAGCAAACCGGCCAAACGATTGATATCTAGAGCATCGCGGGTGTTTTCGCGAATAAACGACAGAATTGAGTTGGCCGCATGGCGCCAACCGCGGGCGATGCTGTGGGCCACGGCGGGTGTGGTGGCCCTCGGATTCCTCATCGCGCTGGAGATCGCCGCACGTCGCTACTGCGGCGTGCCAGGGCCGATCACCAACCAGGCGCAAGAGGTGATATTCGCCCCCAAACCGGGGCCGCTGTACGGCGGTATGGCGTTGATGATGGTGGTGCTCACCTGGCGGCAACGGTTCATCGCGGCTGGTGTCGCGATCGGCATCGACATCGTCTTCGTGCTGGTGCGGTGGGCGGTCGACGCCAAGGTGCCCGACGGCCATTTCTTCGGCAACGGCGCGTTGTGGGTGATGTTGGGCTATGCGATCATCGCCATCACCCGCCGCACAGGCCAGGAACGTGTCCTGTTGCTGAAGGGCGTCGGGCTGGGCCTGCTGCTGGTGGCCGGCCGCAAGACCGGCGATACCTGGCTGCTCGTCACGGCGAAGACCCGCCCGACGGTGCTCGACCAGTATGTGGCAACCGCCGATCACGCGCTGGCCACCCCGTCGTGGCTGGCAGGCCGGCTTCTCGCGGCCACCGGCCCGATCGGCACCCATCTTCTCCACTTGGTCTACGCTCAGCTTGCGGTGGCCGCGGTCGTCGTCGCGCTGTACCAGCTGCGTAACGTGGCGGTTGAGCGCCGCTTCCCGAGCCATCATCTGGTGCGCACCTTCCTGGTGATCGGCCTCCTCGGTCCGGCCATCTACATGATCTTCCCAGTGGTCGGACCGGTCTTCGCCTACGGCCCCGGCGCCTCCGGCACCGGCGGCGTGCACTGGGCGGCGGCCAACCTGTGGCCGAACACGCCACCGCCGATCAATCCCCCGCACCCGATGACGTACGACGGGATCACCCCCCGCAACTGCATGCCCAGCCTGCACACAGCGTGGGCCACCGCGATCTTCATTCATTCCCGCAAGGCCCCACGGGCTCTGCGATGCGCAGGCGCGTTCTGGCTGATTGCCACGCTCAGCGCAACGCTGGGCTTCGGCTATCACTACGGCGTGGATCTCGTCGCCGGCGTGGTGTTCGCGCTCACGATCGAGGCGGCTCTGCGCTCGCACGACCGTGGCTGGGACCGGGCAGGAATCCAGCTGGTCACCTACGGCACAACCGTCTTTGCCGCGCTCTTGGTGGCGTACCGCTATCTGCCGATGGAGATGGCCAGACATCCGTTGGTGTTCGGGCCACTTCTCATTCTGGCGATGGCCTCAGTGGTCCACGGTTACGTACGGACCACCAAACTATGGGAACCGAAGGCCGCACCGATGCGGCAACCGGAACCGCAACCCGAACCGGCTTGAATCATGTTGCATCAGGTTGCGGGCTGAGTACTTTAAGTGGCTGCAGAGTGGGGTGGCAGCGTGGATGAGGGGCCGCCGGTTCGCGTCAGTCACTGGCTTCGGCGGCCAACTCCGCAGGTTGGTCAGGCAGCTGGGCAAGCCCCGTGATCTGGCTGCGGCCATCCTGAGCCTGCGGATCGTCTGCGCGCTGGTCGCCGTCGTCTCCGGACACATGGGGCGCCGCCGCGCCGAGAAGCGTGGTGTCGAGGGCCGGTGGCTGTCCCTGGCGTCCGTCATCGTCGGATGGCTGTGCATCCTGTATGCGGTCCTGGTCCATCTCGTCGTCATGGGGCTGATCGCAGCCCTGGCGGTGCTGGTCGACTCGACGGACTGACGGTCCGCCCCTTTCACGAGCACTGTCGCCGCACCCGGTCACCGCCGTCCGGCTACGCGCACTTATGGCTACGCTGCGGCCACGGGGACAGTATCGAGGAGCGATCGCACAGGGCGGGCGCGGCTGCGCGAGGCGGCGCTGGAGTTGTTTGCCGAGCAGGGTTCGAAGCGCCCGGGTCTTCGGCGCGGACCCCGTGCTGCGCGGCTACCTGCGGCACGTGCCCCTGGACGACAGCGAGGCGAGTGCAGCCAGCCCTGCCCGGCCGTCTGCTGACCGGCGCCCGCGCGGAGGTGGAACGGCTGTCAGCTGTGTTCGGGGACCGGGGTCGGGCACGTCCTGGTCGTCGTCCTGCACCATGCCGCGCAGCCCTACGGCCCCGCCGACTGGTGGTACGTCGAGCACCGACCAAACGAGCCCTCGCTCGCCACGTTCTCCGCGGTCGGCGGGTACTTCGGCATGAGCCTGTTCTTCTTCGTCGCCGCGCTGACCATCGTGCCGGGCCCGATGTACGCGTACTACGTCCACTGCCGCGGCTACCGGTTGCACTACGGCCCTTCGAGGGCGCTACTGGGCGGGGACCGGCGCTGGGGTTCACCCGCTGGGGCGCACTGTGGAAGCCTGCTCAGTCACGGCCGCCTAGTACCAACCGGTGCAGGCAATTTCCCTGCGATTCCCGGCCTTGCCGCACGCGCGCATCACGTACCCGGCATCGTTGTGAGCAACCGTGTGGACCTCGTGGCCGCCCCGGGGGATCTTGGTCACGTCCAGTTGCTTCCAGGTCTGCCCGCCATTGGCGGACCAGTCGACCCAGACCGAGTCACCGCGCGAGCCGTTGGAGATGCGTCCCCAAGCACACCGGGTACGGCTGTGATAGCGCAGTTCGATCTTCCGCCACCAGACCCCGGCAGTACTGACCGTCGACGTGTAGCGCGGGTCCCACACGTCGGGATTACCACCTGCAGGACAGGTCCACGGGTTGGCCGCGGCGGCCGGTGTGGCACCTCCGATCGGCACGACGATCGCTCCACTCAGCACGAACGCCCAGGCCAAGCTGGTCGCTTTACCTCGGCATATGCGTACAAGCGACATGAACATCCTCCCCCTGTCGCATCCATCCGAACCAGATGGAAATACTCAGGATGGCCGTCACAAGAGCCTCTGTCTCCAGCCAAGGACGGGCGCACGAGCGTGCGGCCCGTGGCTCACGCAACGGCGTGCGCCCCTGCTGTACCTACCACCACCTCGGCATGGGTGAACGGCTGATCTACGAGATCGGGACTCCTGGCTTCAGGAGAAACAGACCGGCGATGGTTCCGTCTTTGTTGAAGCTTGCGCGGAATTCACCGGGCTGGTGTTCCATACGGAGCGGCACACTGACCACGGTGAATTTGCCGAACGCGGTGTCTTTGGGATTCGCGTGTGACTGGTAACGTCCGAACTGATCCTGGTAAGCGTTCCACGCCTTCGCGAGGGCGTCCGGTGGCAGTTGCTTGCGCATCGTCGCGTCAAAGTGGGCTGTGGCCATGGTGAAATTGCCCTGCACGATGTCGTTGAGCGTTTGGAGGGCGAGCCGGTCGTCTCGAGTCTGGACCCTGGCTGTTGCCGCGGCTGGGGTCGTGACCTGCGCGTGGGCGCGGGCCTGTGGGGCGGCCGGCGCGGAACCGTCGGCCAGCACGAGTAGGTTTGAGGCCAGCGTGGCAGTGAGCACCGCTTGGACGAGTCGCCTCTTGCTGCTGAAACGCGTGTCTTTTTCGGACATCAAGATCACGGCTTTCTTCAGTTTGATGGGCGCCGGGTAATTTCATCTTGCTCCACTCGTTCTCCCCTCGCATTTCCGGGTTACCTGAGAGAGGCCGCCGACGCCGGCGAAGATCAGCGCGGACGCCGAACCGATCACCGTCAACCAAGTGCCGTTGCCGACAGGAAAGTTGACGGTCGTGATCTGGATGGGATCTGGATGGGCCGCCCCGCTCGCTGATGAATGCACGACCATGACGGCCCGGGGCGGGAAGGCCGAACCCAGCGACCTCGCCGCCGGAACCCTCCTCGGCGACCTGATCGGCGCCTACGAACTCGCCACCAGCGGCCACTGACTCTTGGATCAGCCCGGATCGGGCGGCGAACGGGAATCGGCGAGAGCGGGCGGCACCCCTCACACCCGGATGCGGGCGGGTGCCTCGACGCCGATCCGGTCGCCGACCAACTGCCGGAAGCGCGGGCACTGGGGGAAGTCCGCCTTCTGCCACGTCGGCCCAGGCGTCACCAGTAGTGGGCCGTGATGCGTCGTACTGCCTCGAGGATCAGGTCGGTTCCGGCACACACCGTGCGTGAGGCGTACGTATCCGTCGCCGCCTGGGTCGAAGTCGCTTCCGGGAATGGTGAGCACGCGGGCCTCCTCCAGCAGCTTCTTGGTGAAGCCTTCGCCGTCCGTGCCGCTGGGGCAGCAGGCCAGGCAGTAGAAGGCGGTCCGGGGCCGCAGCACCTGGAGTCCGGCCCGCTCCGGTCCGTCGCAGAGCAGGTGCGTACGCTCGCGCTACACGGACCGGAGGTGATCCGATCAGCCGGTGGTGTCGTTCAGCGCGGCGACGGCGGCGTGCTGGACCGCGGTGAACGTGCCGGAGTCGGTGTGGGCCTTCACAGTGCGCAAGACGTCCACGACTCCAGCGCTTCCGGCGGCGAACCCCACACGCCGGCCCGGCGATGACGGCCAGGTCCGGCAGGAATCCGTTCTCCTCCCGCAGCGGTACGCGCACCACCTTCGCCCCGCACCACCGCGCCCATGTCTCGTACACCGGATACGCCGGGTCCGGCACCAGCACCACGTTGCCCGGCTCCGCGTACGCCATCGTCAGGTGTGCCATGGCCTCCTTGCTGCCCACCGTGGCCGGACAGCCTTCCGCATGGCCTCGACCATGTGCGGTGCAGTCGGCAGGTCGCAGTCGCCGACTCCCAGCGGGACGGGAGCCGTACCGCCTCGCGCCGCCAGTAGCCTGGTCCGGTCGATGACGGAGAACAGATAGTACGGCGCACCGGTCGCTCGATCACGGGCAGGCCGTGGTCCACGCCGGCGACCGTGCGCGCGAACGGCGCGATCCGGGCTGCGATCTCGTCTGCCGGGAACATCACCATGCTGCGCAGTAGCTCCGCGTCTTCCGCGACCGTCGTGACGCACGAGGGCCCCCGGGCAGGGCGAACTCCGGGGCCCTCGGCTGTCCCGCTACGAGCCGTCCGAGGTCACCACACCGAGGCGACCGGCGACTCCACGTCGCCGTAATAGCCGTATCGGCCGTTGATGGTGGCCCAAAAGCCCACCCGCACCACGTACGCGCCGCCGCCAGGGTTGTAGTTCTGACCGCCGTCGCTGATCCAGACGGCGTCGTTGGTGCCCGGTCCGTACCAGCCCATGCAGCCGTAGTCGTGCACATAGGACCAGCCACCGAAGCCGTCTGACTTCCACAGCTGCGCGCAGGGGAAGACGGCCGGGTGGTCGGGGCCGCTGCCAGGGTCGAGCGTGACGGCGATGCGGGCGTAGAAGCCACTGCCGTTGTTGCCCCACTGGTCCTCGATGCAGGAGTCCAGGTGGATACCGTGGCCCGCGTCGGCGAAGCTGCCGGTTCTCTCGGAGCGACAACCCCAATTGCTGGTCGCCGCCGAAGCATTGCTCGTGTCTGCCACGACGCCGCCCAGCGCCAGCGCCCCCACCACGGCCACGCGTGCTAACCGGCTGATTTTCTTCATAGAAGCCCCCATATCCCCGGAATAGGCCGCCTGGTGACAGCCGGTGGCAATCCTCCGCGGACGTCCCTCGTGTCACAAGGGTGAGTTCTGGCCTGACTTCCCACGCCCTGCAGAGGGGCTGTTGCCACTGGCTGGTCGGTGCGGCGCGATGGCCGACGTGAGTTCATCGGTCGTGCCGACCACCAGGTGAAGCTGCGCGGATTCCGCGTCGAGCTGGGCGAGATCGAGGCCACCCTCCATGCGCACCACCTCGTGCGGAACTGTGCGGTGACTGTCCGGGAGGACGCCACGCGAGCAAGTACCTGGCCGCCTACAGCGCCACGGCGGAGCCGGCCGGTCTACAGGACGAGTTGCTGGGGTTTCTGACGACGCGCCTGCCCGACTACATGGTGCCGGTGAGTATCAGCGTCATGGGGGACCTTCCCCTCACACAGAACGAGAAGGTCGACCGGAAGGCGCGACACGGTCGTGTCCGCGGGGCTGGCCGGGCGGCGCACTTGCCGCCTTCGATAAGACCACGAAAAGCTGGTACAGGCGCTGCACGGCTGCGCCGACGCAAGCGAGATCACCAGCCGGGCCAGCTTCCTGGCCCGGTTCGACGGCCTGAGCCGGCGCAGGTCGAGGTGGTGTCTCGCCGAGTGGTTCAGGAGTCCGGACAACGCCGATCCGCAAACCGTGTGGCCGGTCGGCGCGGCCGAGCGCACCGGTGTCTATGCGGAATACGAGGTCGGCGAGCTTGCGAGTGACGTCCCGGTTGGGTCCAGGGCCTGGACGGGGACGAAATCGCCCGTGGCAGATGCGTCCGAGAGCCGATGTTGCAGGGCCTCATCTCGGCGAAGTCGGGCAGCTGATGCCCGTCCGAGGCGGGGGCGTAGTCGACGGCTCCGGCCAGGGAAGCCGACGGGGTCCAGGAATCTCGACGTGGTGTGATCTCGAATCCCACCGGCATGGGGCCCAATTACGGTGTTCCCCCTGTGGGTTCGAGGGCCTTGTGCGGAAGATCGGTGAGCCACGTCGGAGATCGGCAGACGCCCTCCGGCTCTCGACCGCTCGCCGTGGCTGAACGCGAAGTCCCCCTACGGCCTCGATACCCTGGTCGCGAGCTCGAACTGGGGCGGCACCGACCTGTCCGGCGGGCAGTGGCAGCGCATCGCGGTCGCCAGGACGTTCTGCCGCGATGCCGCAATGTGGGTGCTGGATGAGCCGACCTCGTCCTCGACGGCGGCCGCCTACGGGAAGAAGGCGACTTCCAGGCGCTGATGGATCGAGGAGTGCTTTTCCAAGAGTTCCACAAACTTGCCCAGGACCGGTGACCTTCCGGTCTTTGCCAGACGCCCGGCTCATCGGCGTTCTACTGTGCGGACACGCCGCCGCTGCCCGCCGCGGTCACATGAGGAGGATTCCTGTGTCATCGCCCTGTGACCCCCAGCATGCTCCCGCCGGTGATGTGGGCGCAGCGCTCATGATGATCGACTCTCGGCTCAAGGAGATCCACGACGGCAAGACCGGGGTTGACACTGAGCAAAAGGCGCTGACGGACCAGTACATCGCGTCACTGGATACCAAGGGAGTCAATGACGTGCTGGACGGCGTGTGCACGCTCGTCTACATGTTCATGCAGTGGCTGCGGGCGGCCCACGAGGACCACGACAAGGACGTCATCGAGTACGTGGTGCCCAACGTCGTGGGCACGATGCGCATGATGCCCAAGAGCGTTCGCCCTGAGGCCATCCCCACCATGGCCGGCCTGCTCGTCGCCGCGGGCACCGGCCTGAGTCCCAGTCTGTGGCGCCAGCAGTACGGAGACTGGACCGAGGCAGAGCTGACTCCCCTGGAGGCCACCGCCTTGCTGCTCGCGGAGCACATCAACCGCATTACCGACGACCCGAACTTCGCCACCCGCATGGTCACCCAAGCTCTGTCCAGCGCGGACGAAGACTGACGTGCCGGCCGGCATGCGGCTGTGACGGGGTTTGCACACCCATCTGAACCTTCACTCGGCGTGCCCACATCACACCAATTGAGCCAGATCCTGAAAACGGACACCACTTGTCGATCACAGCGGCGCTGCATGTGATGAGAGCTGACACCACTCCGGCAGGGACGTTCGTTGTTCCCGTGTGATCGCCGCGGGTTCGAGCGATGCAGCTTGGCGCCGTCCGATCAGCTCTAGAAGGCGCTTTGGGACGGTTCCCAGACCGAGCAGTCGTGGGCGAAGAGCACACGTCGTGGGTCGAAGCCGGCGAGTCGCTTCAGCCAGTGCTGATAGGGAGGAAGCGGCTGTTCCTCGCCTTCAAGTGCCGCGTGACGGGCCAGCTGGTCGGATGCAAAATGGGACGCGAAGTCGTGTGCCTGGCCGGCCAGGACTACCGTGCCGTCCCCTTGGCGGAGGACCAGCGACTGATGCCCTTGGGTGTGCCCGGGCGTCGGAATGATCCAGACTCCCGGCCAGACCTCGGTCTCACCGGCGAGCTCCTCATACGCTGCGCCGGGGAAGTCGACCAGTTCATCGAACGTGTAGTTGCCCTGGCGGGCGGTGGCCAGTTCGACGTCCTGGACCAGGATGGGGTTGCCGGCAAGGAGGGGATTGCCGCCGCAGTGGTCGAAGTGAAGGTGGCAGTTGACGACCAGGGATATGTCGCCCAGGGCGACTCCGGAAGCCGCCAGGGCGTCCTGCAATGCACGGCGTCGGGGTCGGTAGTGGGCTTCGGTCTCGGGGTCCGCGTTGCCGATGCCGGTATCGAAGAGGATCAGCCCCTGGTCGTGTTCCACCAGATAGGCAAGAACAGGTTCGACCCGCGGTTGTGGGCCGCCCGTCTCTGGCGCAGGCCGAATGAAGTATCCCAGATCGAGCCGACGCACCGCCGTGTTCGTCCCCATGCGGCCATCCTGGCAGGTCTCGGTGCGGCATCCAGCCGGTGTGCCGAGAACAGAATCATCATCGACATCGCTCGGCCCGCAACACGTGAACCTGCCGTGCGGGTTCAGTGGATTCGGTGCCGGTCTGGATCAGGTTGCCGCCAAAGGCCGATGAAGTGTTCGGTGTCGCAGCCGAGCGAGGCTACTTCGGGCAGAACCCGCTTGCAGGACTCCGCTGGAGTGCTCCCGAGGTTGCCGACGAATTCGACCCGGAATGTATGCCGCACCCCGCTCAGGTCGCCCGCCTGCTCGCTGAGGTCAAGGCGCTTCCCGGTCGCGGCGCTCATCCGTACGCCTTCTTCAGCTGCATGCACTACGCCGCGATGCACCCCGCCGAAGTCATCCACTTGCAGAAGTCCCCGTGCCGCCTCCCCGCCACCGGGTGGGGGCTGCTGAAGCTGAAGGGCGGCGTCGTGACGGCCGGCAAGGAGCGGACCGATGACGGTGCCGTCCACGAGGTCCGCTCCCTGAAGCGGCGCGCGGCCAAGGCCACACGGCCGGTTCCGATTCCTCCTGTCCTGGTCCGCCTGCTACGCGACCATCTAGAGCGCTTCGGCGTGGCACCGGATGGACGCGTGTCTCGCGACGCGGCCGGGACCTACATCGACGCTGCGGCGTACGGCATCACGTGGCGCCGGGCACGCGAGGCGGTGCTCACCCTCGACGAGCTTGCCCTTGAACTGCCGCAGCGACCCTACGACCTGAGCCCTGCGAACATCTCCAGGACCGGTCCGGGTCCGGTCCGGGTCCGGTCCGGGTCCAGTCCGAAGAGGGCGCCTGCCGGGCATCTGCCCTGGTCAGGCGCCCTTTCTTGTGCCTCTAGAAGAAGCCCAGCTTCTTCGGCGAGTACGACACCAGGAGGTTCTTCGTCTGCTGGTAGTGGTCCAGCATCATCTTGTGCGTCTCCCGGCCGATTCCGGACTGCTTGTAGCCGCCGAACGCCGCGTGCGCGGGGTAGGCGTGGTAGCAGTTCGTCCACACGCGGCCCGCCTGGATCGCGCGGCCCGCGCGGTAGGCGGTGTTGATGTCCCGGGTCCATACGCCCGCGCCGAGGCCGTACAGCGTGTCGTTCGCGATCTTGATGGCGTCGTCGAAGTCGTTGAACGAAGCCACAGACACGACGGGGCCGAAGATCTCCTCCTGGAAGATCCGCATGCGGTTGTCGCCCTCGAAGATGGTCGGCTGGACGTAGTAGCCGCCCTTCAGCTCGCCGTCGTACTCGACGCGTTCGCCGCCGGTGAGGACCTTGGCGCCCTCCTGCCGGCCGATGTCCAGGTAGGAGAGGATCTTCTCCAGCTGGTCGTTGGAGGCCTGGGCGCCGATCATCGTGTCGGTGTCGAGCGGGTGCCCCGGTTTGATCTGCCGGGTGCGGGCCACGGCCGCCTCGAGGAACTCCGCGTAGTGACCGCGCTGCACAAGCGCCCGGGAGGGGCAGGTACAGACCTCGCCCTGGTTGAGCGCGAACATGGTGAAGCCTTCGAGCGCCTTGTCCCGGAAGTCGTCGTCGTGCGCCCAGACGTCGTCGAAGAAGATGTTCGGGGACTTGCCGCCGAGTTCCAGGGTGACCGGCTTGATGTTCTCCGAGGCGTACTGCATGATCAGCCGCCCGGTCGTGGTCTCCCCGGTGAACGCGACCTTCGCCACCCGCGGGCTGGAGGCCAGCGGCTTGCCCGCCTCCACCCCGAAGCCGTTGACGATGTTCACCACGCCCGGCGGCAGCAGGTCGGCGATGAGGCTCATCCAGTAGTGGATGGACGCCGGGGTCTGCTCGGCCGGCTTGAGGACGACCGCGTTGCCCGCCGCGAGCGCCGGAGCGAGCTTCCAGGCAGCCATCAGGATCGGGAAGTTCCACGGGATGATCTGCGCAACCACCCCGAGCGGCTCATGGAAGTGGTACGCCACGGTGTCGTCGTCGATCTCGCCCAGCGAGCCCTCCTGCCCACGGATGGCACCCGCGAAGTAGCGGAAGTGGTCGATGGCGAGCGGGATGTCGGCCGCCAGTGTCTCGCGCACCGGCTTGCCGTTCTCCCAGCTCTCGGCCACCGCGAGGGGTTCGAGATGGGCCTCCATGCGGTCGGCGATCTTCAGCAGGATGTCGGAACGCTCCGTCACCGACGTACGACCCCACCCGGGCGCGGCCTCGTGCGCCGCGTCCAGCGCCCGCTCCACGTCTTCCGCGGTGCCGCGCGCGATCTCGGTGAACGGCTGCCCGTTCACCGGCGACGGGTTCTCGAAGTACTGACCGCGTATCGGCGGTACGTACGCGCCGCCGATGAAGTGGTCGTAGCGCGCCTGGTAGGAGACGATCGCGCCCTCGGTGCCGGGCGCCGCGTAACGGGTCATGCTGGTCTGCCTCCCGGTGAAGCGCTGCCCGCCGTTGGGCAGCTCCCGGCGCGAGGCTAGGCGGGCGGACGTTGCAAGTACGTTGCGCCGCCGCTCACCGCGGGGGCCCGCCGGGCCGGTACGGCGGGCAGGAGCAGCTCGGCCTCCAGCGCCGCGAGCCGTGCCCGCACCGGTGCCGTGGGCCGTACGACGGCCAGCGCCCGCCACACGTCCAGGTCGTCCTCACCCCACGGCGCGTGCGCCCAGTCGGCGAGCAGATCGGGGTCACGATGGGCGATCAGGGCCGTCCGCAGGCCGTCGGCGAGCCGGCGCCGGAGCCGTACCACCGCCGGGGCCTGCGAAGCGGGCAGCAACGGTCCGGCGTACACCTGCGCCGCAGCCGTGAGCGCGCCCGCCTCCATCCGCCGTTCCACCACAGTGGCGTCGGACTCCACCGCGGCCGTCAGCCGGTACGGCCGTGAGGCGAGCAGCCCCGGGCCCAGCAGCCGCCGCAGCCGGGCCAGTTCGGCCCGCAGCGTCACCGGGGTCACCGACTCGTCCGCGTACAGCGCGCACAGCAGTTCGTCGCCGGTCAGCCCCTCGGGGTGGCGGGCGAGGAGAACGAGGACCTCGCTGTGCCGGCGACTGAGCCTGATCCGTCGCCCGTCCAGGCGGAGTTCGGCCTCGTCGCGGCCCAGCGCGTTCAGCATGGTGGCGTCCTCGGCACGCCGGGCTGGGGCGAGGAGCGCGAGCTGTGACTCGGCGGCCCGCGCCACCGCCTGCACGAAGCCCAGACTGTGCGGATGCGCCAGCCCGTCGCCGCCGGTGATGTCGACGGCGCCGAGAACTCGGCCGGTGTGCGGATCGTGCACCGGCGCGGCCGCGCAGGTCCACGGCTGCACCCGCCGTATGAAGTGCTCCGCCGCGAACACCTGTACCGACCGGTCCAGAGCGACCGCGGTACCCGGCGCGTTGGTCCCGACCGCCGTCTCCGACCAGCGTGCACCCGGCACGAAGTTCATCCGGTCCGCACGGCGCCGGGCCGACGGATGCCCCTCGACCCACAGCAGCCGGCCGTGCACGTCGCACACCGCGAGAAGATGCTCGCCGTCGGAGGCGAACGTGCCCATCAGCTCCCGGAACAGCGGCATCACCCGGGCCAGCGGGTGCTCGGCCCGATAGGCGCCGAGGTCGCCGCCGGTCAGCTCCACGCTCGCGGTCCCGTCCGGTCCCACACCGGCTCGCGCGCTGCGCCGCCACGACTCGGCCACCACGGACCGTACCGGGCGCGGCACCGTGCCCGCCGTGGTGAACGTCTCGTGCGCCCGGCGCAGCACCCGGACTCGCTCGGCGGGGTCGGCCCCCGGTTCCAGGGCCACCCACGGATCGGTCAACTCGTCCTCCCCGGACGGTGAAACGGCTGGGACCATCGTCACGCGCCGTGTTCGCGCCGACAATCGGTTCGACGTCCGGCTAGGCGAAATTGATCAGTCTGAGGTAGCGCACCCAGTCCCAGCCGGGTCCCGGATCGGTGTGGTCGCTGCCCGGCACCTGGTAGTGGCCGATGATGTGCTCCCTGTCCTTGGGGATGGCGTACTTGGCGCAAACCGCCGCCGTCAGCTTCGCGGACTGCTCGTAGAGGGCGTTCGTGAAGTAGGCAGGCTGGTCCACCCAGCCCTCGTGTTCGATGCCGATGCTGCGGGTGTTGTAGTCCCAGTTGCCGGCGTGCCAGGCGATGTCGGCCTCGCGCACGCACTGGGCCACGTGCCCGTCCGCCGAGCGGACCAGGTAGTGCGCGGACACTTTCTTCTGCGGGTCCTGGAAGACGGCCAGCGCGTCCGGGTACGTCTCCTCGGTGACGTGGATGATCACCCGGTCGATGGCATAGGCCGCGGAGCGGCTGGATGGGGTGTAGTTGTCGGCGCTCGCCGGCTGCCACTCGGCCGAGGGGTAGTCGACGGTTTCCTGCGCACCCGCGCGGGCATCGGGGAGCAGCGCGCAAGGGACCGATGCGAGGGCTGCGCCCTTGAGGATCCGTCGCCTGCTCAGGTGTGGTCGGGGCCGGTTCGTGTCCATCGTCTGCTGCCTTTCAGGGGCGGGTGTGGGGGCGTCACATGCCTTGCGCGACTGCCGCGGCGTCAGAGGCGAAGCGCCTGAGCCGTCTCCCGCAGCCGCGCGTGCAGTCCGCGGTAGGTCTCCCGCGCGGGCAGCCACTCCTTGCGGAGCTTGGCCACGCACGTGTAGTTGGTGTCGCACACGTTGGCCAACGGCGATTCGACCGCCTGGGTTGCGAACTGGTACGCGTCCAGCTCACTGAATGCGAAGTCACGCACCAGCCACTGCACCAGGTCAAGGTGTGCTATCCGGAAGGCGTCCTCCAGCGGGCGCGCCGAGCCGGTCGAGATGAGATGGGTGTCCGATTCCAGCCGGGGCCAGGGAGTGGCGACGTCCTTGAGGAGGTCGACGATCACCACGGTGTTCATCGCGCACTCGACGGCCACCCCGCAGGTCTCGCCCTCGCCCTGCCGGGCGTGCCCGTCGCCGAGGCTGAGCAGCGCGCCCTCGACGTTGACCCCCAGATAGCAGGTGACGCCGGCCCGCATCTCGGGCGTGTCCATGTTCCCGCCGTGCGCGTCCGGGACCAGGGCCGAGCGCACCTCCAGGTTGGCGGGGGCCACGCCCACCGTGCCGTGCATCGGGTCCAGGGGCAGTTCCAGCTCGATGTCACTGTCCTGCGCCTGGAACAGGGCGGTGCGCCGGGTGCGGTCGAGCTGCCAGATCCACACCCGCTCCGGGAGCGGCGGCTGCAGCGAGGCCGTGGTGTGTGTCGAGGTGAGCGCGCCGAAGAGGGGGACCGTGGTCGACGCGGCCCAGTCCCGGGCCGGTTCGACGGACACGAAGTGCACGGCCACGGTGTCGCCGGGCTCGGCGCCCTCGATGTGGAAGGGGCCGGTCTGCGGATTGAGGAACGGGAACGCGCAGACCTGGGACACGAGGTCCTTCTCGGACCTCACCCGGCCGGCGAAACAGTCCTCGGTGTACAGATCGAGCACCGTACCGGGCGCAATCCGGGCCACCGGCGGAGCACCGCCGAACGTCCAGGCGTACTCGTCCGGTTCCGGGCGGACGGTCAGGATCCGGGGATCGGTCATCGGAGCGTCGGTCCTTTCGTCTGGGGCTGGTCATCAGTGGCGGAACCGGTCGGGGAGGACCGCGTCGGGCTCTTCGACGTGCACCCGCGCGGTCTCGGCTATCCGCTCGGGATGTCGCCGTATCAGCACCAGCAGGACCACCACGCCGGCCACCATCCAGACGCCGACCACCGGACCGGCGTACGAAACCGGTGGCGTCAGCTCGGTCACGAAGTCGAACACCGGGATCCCGGCGGCCGTCAGCAGGGCGGGGACGAACGCGACGATGCCGAGCAGGGGGAGCAGCAGATGCCGTACGGGCTTCAACGCCTCCCGGCCGCCGCGCAGGAAGTAGCCCGCGCAGGCCAGGTTCACGACGATGTAGACGCCGACGACGACCGTGACGATCACCGTGGCCAGGAGCAGGAACGCGGTCACCGGGTCGTAGCCGAAACCGAGCCCCAGCACGGCACCGACCGCGACGACGGTCTGCACCGCGATGCCCGCCACGGGGGAGCGGTGCCGGGGATGGAGGGTGGCGAGCAGACGGGGCAGGACCCGGATGCGGGCCAGGGCGAAGGCCGTGCGGGTGGAGACGCCGGCGCACGCGTTGGCGTTGGCGATCGTCGAGTTGACCACGGCCAGGAAGACCAGCACCCAGAAGATTCCGAAGGAGGCACGGGCGACGCCCTCCCAGGACGCGGCGCCCGACGCGCCGAACCTCGCGAAGCGGTCCGGTCCGAAGTAGACGGTCATCGCATACGTCGTGACCACGTAGAACAGACCGATGCTCAGGGCCGCTCCGAGGACCGCACGATGCATGGTCCGGCGGGGATCACGCGTCTCCTCGGCGAGCGGCGCCGCCGCCTCGAACCCGGCGAACGCGAGAACCGTGTACACGGACCCGGCGAAGACTCCGCCGACCCCGGCGTACCCGTCCGCCGTGTGCGAGGTACCGAACACCGACAGGGTGTTGGCGTCGCCCGCCTTCTGGATGAGCAAGATCGTGAACACCAGGAAGACGAGGACCTCGAAGACCCCGAGTACGGTGCCCAAGCGGGCCGCGGCGCGGATGCCGAGGTAACCGGCGACGGCGATCACCGCGGCGCCCGCCAGCGCCCACGGCCACCACAGGTCCTCGGGATACGAGGACCACTCCTCGTGCAGCGTGCCTGCCGTGGTGAAACCGAGCTGCAGGAGCAGCAGCGGCGGGACCAGCATCTCCACGAAGACGTAACCCCAGCCCACGAGAAAGCCGATGGCGGGGTGCAGCCCCCGGGCCGCGTACGTGGCCACGGAGCCCGCCGCAGGTAACTCGCGTGCCAGCTCGGCCACGCAGGACGCCGTGAACAGGCAGGCCACCAGGGCGATCAGCACGGCCAGCGGCAGACTGCCGCCGGCGAAGGCCGCACCCGACGGAATGGAGGCGGTCACCGCGGCGGCCGGCGCCATCGCCGTGATGCTCTGGAACAGCACCTCGCGCAAACCGATGGCGTCACGTCGCAGTGATCCGGTCGTCTCCCCGCGCATGTGTCCCCCCGATACGTGTCAGCCTGCCGTCACTCGACGCGTGTGGATCCCTTCGTCATGCGAATGCTCCGCCGCGACCCACCGGCCGCTGCGCTTCGCGTGAATCACGGTACGGCGCGGGTGAGTTGGGCAGAAGGGTGCGCCGCGGTTCCGTGGACAACCCGCGAACTGTGGACAACTCGGCCACCCGAACGAGTGGGCCCGGGTGTCACACGGCCGTGTGAACCCACCGCTTCACAGGGGCACGCCCTCCCGCAGATACGCCACGGTCCCGGCCCGGACCGCCGCGTCCAGCGCGGTCAGGGTGGAAAGCCTTGCGGCGAGCCGCAGCCCGGCCAACTCGTCGAGGCAGAACAGACCGTGCCGGTCGTGCTCCGCGCTCAGCCGCACGCGGGCGTCACCGACCAGGGTGCCGCCATGGAGAAGCAGTCGAGAACCGGCCCGGTGCCGAGCACGTCCACCCGGTGATCGATACCGACGAGGACGGGTCTCGGACCGATCTCGATGCCGGTCTCCTCACGCATCTCCCTGCGTGCCGCCGTCCACGGATCCTCCCCGTGGTCGAGCATCCCGCCGGGCAGCCACCACGTCCCGGCATTCGGTCCGGCCGGACCGTAGCGCAGCAGCAGAATGCGGCTTCGCTGGTCCAGCATCAGCACGCAGGACGCGAGCAGAGCCTGCGGCTGGGTCCTGACCCACTCCTCACGCGGCACCCAGTCCGTCACACCCATACCTCCGTGAAGTCCCTGCCCCGGATCTGCCCCCGCACTCTCAGGGACGCTCCGCGACCGCGGCCGGATCGTCGAGAACGGCCCGGACGACGGAGTGGGCGGCGCCCAGGAGCGGGCCCTCGGGGCCCAGCCCGGACACCGACACCGGGCAGGGCGGTCCCGCCGTACGGCCCGTCAACTCGGCCTCCAGCGACGGCAGCAGCCAGGGGGAGAGGCCGGCGAGGGCCCCGCCCAGGACGACCGTCTCGGGGTCGAGCAGATTGACCGCCCCGGTCAGGGCGATGCCGAGCGCAGTACCGGCGTCCCGCAGGGCCTGCCGTACGGCCTCGTCGCCCTGCTCGGCGCGTCCCGCGAGCAGGCCGACGAGGTTCTCGCGCGGCTCCAGACCGGCCGCGCGCAGCACCGCCTCCTCACCGGCGTACTGCTCCAGGCACCCACGCCCGCCGCACGGGCAGGACGGTCCGTCCGGGCGGACGGGCACATGGCCCAGCTCGCCCGCGAAGCCCCGCGTGCCGCGCAGCAGCTGTCCGTCCACGACGACCGCGGCGCCGATGCCGATCTCGGCCGACACGTGCAGGAAGTCGAGCGGGGTGCCGGCACCGAGCCACAGCTCGGCCAGGGCTCCGAAGTTGGCCTCGTTGTCCACGGTCAGCGGCAGGCCGTCGGGCAAGAGCGGGCCGAGGTCCGTGTCGTGCCAGTCGAGGTTCGGAGCGCGTACGACCGTACGGCCGTCCCGGGCCACCAGCCCCGGCACGGCGACCGCGAGACCCGCGGGCCACAGCCCCTCCCGCTCCGCCTCGCCCACGACCTGGCGGACCAGCGTCGTCAGTTCCTCGATCACCCGCCCCGGGGCGCGGCCTCGGTTCGCTCCGTGCCGCACGGCGCGTGCGCGGACCGCGCCGCGCAGGTCGACCGCGCATACCGCGAGGTGATCGACGCCGACCTCCGCCCCGATGCCCGCGGGACCGCGCCCGCTCACCGCGAGGGCCGAGCCGGGTCGCCCCACCCGGCCGGGCCGTTCCGGGCCCAGTTCCTCGAGCAGACCCCAGCGGATCAGCTCGTCCACGAGGGTCGACACCGCAGCCCGCGTCAGACCGATGCGTGAGGCGACCGTGGCCCGCGACAGCGGGCCCTCCGCGCTGACGGCGTGCATCACCCGGGCCAGGTTGCGCCGGCGCATGCCCTGCTGGGTGTCCGGCAGGGAGCGTCCGGTCCCGGGCGCGCGGCCCTCGTGCAGCGGTGCGGTCATGCCTGCGTCAATCCTCGGTCTCTGCGGCCGGGCTCGGCTCCGGGGGCCGTGGCCGGGCTCAGCGGGATTCCGTCCCCCGCTCCAGCAGCGGGGCCGCGTCGGAGAGTACCCCGGTGATCCGGTCCAGTGTCGCCTCGTCCCGCTCCACGGCCTCCAGCACCGGGCCCGCGGCCGTCTTCCACCGGCGGGCGACCGCGGCCGGATCCTCACCGGTCAGCAGGCCCGCGGCCTGCGCCGCGGCCCCGAGGGCGACCAGTTCCCTGGCCTCCGGGACCTGGACCGGCCGGCCCGACAGCCGCCGTACCGTCTGCTGCCAGGCGGCGCCCCGGGCTCCGCCGCCGATCAGCAGCAGCGGGGTGCTGCGGTCGGCGTCCTCGTCGAGGACCAGGTCGAGCGCGCCGAGCAGTGAGTGGACCGCGCCGTCGTAGGCGGCCTGCAGCAGCTGGCCCGCGGTCGTGTCGTGGCGCAGTCCGAGCAGCAGGCCGGAGGCGTTCGGCAGGTTCGGGGTGCGCTCGCCGTCCAGGTACGGCAGCAGGGTGACGGAGGTCCCGGGCTCGACGGCCTCGCGGTCCAGGCCCAGCAGGGTGGCGACGCGGTCCACGGCGAGCGTGCAGTTCAGGGTGCAGGCCAGCGGAAGCCAGTCTCCGTGCGCGTCGGCGAAGCCCGCCACCGTGCCGGTCGGGTCGGCGGGGCGGTGCTTGGAGACGGCGTACACGGTGCCGGACGTGCCGAGGCTCAGCACCGGCGTGCCCGGTCGCAGGCCGAGGCCCAGCGCGGCCGCCGCGTTGTCACCGGTGCCGGGCGCCACCAGGGTGCCCTTGGAGAACGGCAGGTCGTGGCTGTCGCGCACGGTGCCTGCCACCTCGCCGGTCCGCACTACCCGGGGCAGCAGGGCCGGATCGAGCCCTACGTGCGCCAGGGTCTCCTCGTCGTACGCCTCTGTCCCGGACGCCCACCAGCCCGTGCCCGACGCATCGCCGCGGTCCGTGGTGCCCTGCCCGGTCAAGCGCTCGGTGAGGTAGTCGTGGGGGAGCCGCACCGCCCTGGTGGCACGGACCGCCTCCGGCTCGTGCTCGGCCAGCCACGCCCACTTCGTGACCGTGAACGACGCCCCGGGGACACTGCCGGTGCGCTCCGCCCAGCCCTTCGGGCCGCCCAGCTCCTCGACGAGCCGGCGGGCCTGGGGCGCCGAGCGGACGTCGTTCCACAGCAGGGCGGGGCGTACGGGCTCGCCCTGCTCGTCCAAGGTGACCAGCCCGTGCTGCTGGCCGCCGATCGACACCGCGGCGGCCTCGTGCGCGGGCTCACCGCATTGGCGCAGCGCCTCGCACAGGGCGTCCCACCACTGGCGCGGATCACTCTCCCGGCCCGCACCCGAGGACACGGTGTGCGGCGCCTGGCCGCTCGCCACGACCTCCCCGGAGGCCGCGTCGACGACCAGCGCCTTTGTGGACTGGGTGGATGTGTCCACGCCCACGACGAGCGGTCCCTCGGCTGCTGACATCGGGCTCTCCCTCTTCCGCGGCTCTGCAAGATGTGCTGTGAGCTGGCAAGACGTCTGTCAATGACACTCGTCGAAGACATCTGTCGAAGACACCTGTCGTCAAAGACATCTTGTCTCTTCCCAGAGGTGCGTCCGCATACTAATTTGTAAACGGCCATGACGAAATACCCGTACGCAGCAAGGAGCCGCGGCATGAGCTACCAGCCCACCCCCGAGGACAGGTTCACCTTCGGCCTGTGGACCGTCGGCTGGCAGGGAAGGGACCCGTTCGGCGACGCCACCCGCCGCGCTCTCGACCCGGTCGAGACAGTGCAGCGCCTGGCCGAGCTCGGCGCCCACGGAGTGACCTTCCACGACGACGACCTGATCCCCTTCGGGTCCTCGGACACCGAACGCGAGTCGCACATCAAGCGCTTCCGCCAGGCCCTGGAAGCGACCGGCATGACCGTTCCGATGGCCACCACGAACCTGTTCACGCACCCCGTCTTCAAGGACGGTGCGTTCACCGCCAACGACCGCGACGTCCGCCGCTACGCGCTGCGCAAGACGATCCGGAACATCGACCTCGCCGTCGAGCTGGGCGCGAAGATCTACGTCGCCTGGGGCGGCCGCGAGGGTGCCGAGTCCGGCGCCGCCAAGGACGTGCGCGCGGCCCTCGACCGGATGAAGGAGGCCTTCGACCTCCTCGGCGAGTACGTCACCGCCCAGGGCTACGACATCCGCTTCGCCATCGAACCCAAGCCGAACGAGCCGCGCGGCGACATCCTGCTGCCCACCGTCGGCCACGCGCTGGCCTTCATCGAGCGCCTGGAGCGCCCCGAGCTCTACGGCGTCAACCCCGAGGTGGGCCACGAGCAGATGGCGGGGCTCAACTTCCCGCACGGCATCGCGCAGGCCCTGTGGGCGGGCAAGCTCTTCCACATCGACCTCAACGGCCAGTCCGGCATCAAGTACGACCAGGACCTGCGCTTCGGCGCCGGTGACCTGCGGGCCGCGTTCTGGCTCGTCGACCTCCTGGAGAGCGCCGGGTACGAAGGACCCCGCCACTTCGACTTCAAGCCGCCGCGGACCGAGGACCTCGACGGCGTGTGGGCGTCGGCGGCCGGCTGCATGCGCAACTACCTCATCCTGAAGGAGCGTTCGGCCGCCTTCCGTGCCGACCCGGAGGTCCAGGAGGCGCTGCGCGCCTCGCGGCTGGACCAGCTGACCCAGCCGACCGCGGCGGACGGTCTGCAGGCCCTGCTCGCCGACCGCACGGCCTTCGAGGACTTCGAGATGGAGGCGGCCGCCGCGCGCGGGATGGCCTTCGAACGGCTCGACCAGCTGGCCATGGACCACCTGCTCGGCGCGAAGGGCTGAGCGAGCACGCGCGCGTGCGTGGGCCGAGTCGGCTTCCCGTGTGGGCCGGGCCGGCTTCCGGGGCGCCCGCGCGCGTGCTTGCCGCGGCCGGAGACTTCAGCGCGCTGGTCGTCGCGCTGACCGCTCTCTGGGCGGGACGGGCCGGAACAGTGCGGTCCGTGGCATGAGCCGGTGTCAGCTTCTGTGCGCCGGTCGCCTCGTGCCCGGGCGGCGGCGACTCTGGAGGGTATGTCTCTGCCGCCCGAACCGCCTCTGCCACCCGAGCCGCAGGACGGAACCGAGCCTTCGGGCGGTGGTTTCGGACCGCCGCACGGAGGCTACGGCCCGCCCCCATCGGGCGAGCCGGGCCGGGCCCGGTCTCCGGAGCCTCCGCGGCGCAGCCGTGGCCCGCTGTTCGCCGTCCTGGCCGCCGCCGCAGCCGTTCTCGCCGTGGTGCTGATGGCCTCCGGGCGTGGCGGCTCGACCGGCAAAA
>NZ_KQ948072.1:0-3707 GCF_001513965.1 Streptomyces cellostaticus
AACGACACTTCGTGATGGCCGCGTCTCCGGTGGTGGCTGATGCGGGCCCTGGTGCTACTTCTTCGTCGCCAGATCGACCAGTTCTCTGCCCGTTGCCGGGAAGTCTTCGGTGCTTGCACAATTCGGTTCCAGATCTTCCGGACTTCGTTCACCGTGAGGGGGAGAAGATCTGGTCTCTCACCGGGAGCCGAGCCCCTTTTTGGGAAGCGCGGCGGAGGACGACGAGGAAAGCGGCGGCGGCCATGGACAGGGTGATGTGCCGATACCACGCTTCGTAGCCGCGAACTTGGTAGTGGTCCAGCCCGGTCTCATTCTTCGCGGTCTGGAAGCATTCCTCCACCGACCAGCGGGAGCCGGCGACGCGGATCAACTCCTCGAAGTCGGTGTCTTCGGGGGCGAAACAGATGTAGTAAGCGATCTCCGCGGGCTTCGACCGGCTCCGGCGAGCCAGCAGCCAGTGATCCCAGCCGGAACGGCGCAGGGGCCGGATGGGTTCGGCCGCCCAATCGTAGATACGCGGTCCTCGGACACCGTTCCCGCAGCTCAGCCGCTCCCAGGCATCCTCCGGCAGCCGGGCGATAACGTGATGGGCTCGTTCCTTGAGGAGGCCCATCGAGACGACTGACTGCGATTTGGTCACTGCCAGGACGTGAGGTATGTCCCGCGACTCGAGCCACAGGCGGAACTGCCCGTCGCCTCCGTATACCGCGTCGGCGGTCACCCAGCCGAACGGAATCTCTGCCGCCAGAGCACGTTCGACCATGCGACGAGCAAGGGCAGGTTTCGTGGCGAACTCGACATCGTCCGGAATGCCGGCCGCGCGACACCGCTCACGATCGGAGGTCCACCCCCTTGGAAGATACAACTCCCGGTCCACCAACGCTCGTCCATGCCGAGAGGCGTAGGCGAGGAATACGCCGATCTGAGAATTCTCAATTCTTCCTGCCGTGCCCGAATACTGGCGGGCCACACCGGCCGATTTGTGGCCCTTCTTCAGGAAGCCCGTCTCGTCCACGACCAGCACACCGCCGTCCGCGTCCTCCAACTCGTCTACTACGAGGGCACGTATGTCATCCCGCAGACCATCGACGTCCCAGCAGTATGAGTTCAGCAGACGTTGCATTCCCTGCGGACCGGCGTCACCCACTGCCTCGGCCAGCGTCCAGCCGTTCTTCCGCTCGACCTCGCTGAGCAGTCCCCGCAGGTAGGACCGCATCCGACGCCGAGGCTCAACACGACCGAACCGCCCGGCGAACCGCCCCACGAACTCATCAAATAGCCCTGACCAACCGCCAGCTGCCCCCACCGTCACACCGGCGACAACGAGACACCCACACCGCAGTCACGAAGTGTCGTTGTCGTGGTAAGTGGTCGAGTTCGTAAGTCTTTCGGGGGTTGACTTCGGAGCTGCTTGGAGTGTGTCTGTGGTCATGTGCCGAGGCGGAGGCGGCCGGTGATGTCGAGGGCGCCTTGGGGAGGGCTGCATGCCGTTCGGCGGCCTGGCGGATCGCGTCCCATGAAGTGGTGTAGCGGGGCTGGGTGCCGAAACGCGCGGGTGTCTGCTCGGGGCGTGCATCCGTTGGCGGTGCATGCTCCCTGAGCAAGGCAGGCCATCGCGCAAGTCTCCTTGGTGGACGGGCAGTTCTACCTGGAGGAGCACGCGATGGCCTTGTCCCAGTCTGAGCTGATGTGGCTGCTTGAGGTGTCTACGTCGGGCCGACGGAGTTGAAGCGATCAGGGTGGTGTGCGAGCGCATCCTGTAGGAGCCAACCGAACCCGGACCACAGATCACCCCACAACCGGAACCGAAACAGCTGCCGTGACTACACCACCCCGCGGGACATGACCGCGACCCCAGGACGCGTGGCCACCTGGCTCAAGGAGACCTGGCCTTGCGTGGAAAGACGGTGAGGGACCAGGACGCGTGGCTGTGCTTCGCCGACGAGGCGGGTCAGGTGCTCCGGCCGCCGAAAGCAGGGACTTGGTCCCGACGCGGCCGAACACCCCGCATCGCGGCCCGGGCCGCCGGCTCGGGACGTATCTCCCTCGCCGGTCTGGTGTGCCGCAGGCCGGGTCACCGCACCCGGCTCGTCTTCCGGATGCTGGTGCACCACAGCCACAAGGGCGAGAGGCTCCGCCATCGCCCGATGAGCGGAGTGCAGCACGGCGATCCGCGTCGTTCGCTTGGCATGACGACGCAGACCGCCGCCAGCACTGGGATTGCCCAGATCGCCAGTGATATTCAGCGCGGCTGAAGCTCCTCCCCCGTGAAGCTGCATGCGTGCAGGAGACACCGGGGATGTCCCTGTTCTGGGAAGAGATGTCCGCCCCCAGGGTCCTCGGCTGAACGGTGCGGCCGAACGGGCGGCCGCACCTCGCGTCAGGCGCTGAGCCGGAGCCGGCTCAGCAGGACGGGTTGTGCAGCGGCGGGGTCTCGAACACGTCCTGGCCGTGCGGGGCGATGACGCCGATGACGTTGCTGCAGCCGATGTCCTGGCGCTTCCACTCCTGGACCTTCGTGTCACCGTTCTTGACGGTGACGGCGTCGGCGTACTTGGTCAGGCCGCCCTTCTTGTAGCCGAGCTTGGCGGTGATCGCCGAGCCGCCGGTCTTCCCGTAGACGACCCGCACCGTGCTGCCGCCGTCGACGAGGGCGATGCAGAGCGACCCGTTGGAGAGGGAGGTGCAGGAGGGACCGGCGTTGGAGCGAGCAACGGCCAAGGAGTCGGTGGCGGCGGAGGCGGGAGAGGCGAGGGCCACCGCGGCAACCAGGGAAGAGGCGGCTATGACGCCGACGCGAGCGTGCTTACGCATGAACAGATCCTTTAACGGCAAGGTGTGGGGGGCTTTCCCAAAGGCGCCCATTGCTGTTGAACGCCGAACAGACTACTGAGGTTTTCGGTTCGGGGTGACGTCATGATGGGGCCGGGATCAGTCCGGTCTCGGCGATGAATCCGTCGAGCAGTCCGGGTTGGTCATCCGCGACCCGGAGTTCCGCGCCAAGGCCGGCCGCATCATGGACCTGTACGCCCGCACCTGGAACGGCGTCCCGCTGGGCGAGGACGAGTACGTGATCTCCGCGGACGAGAAGACCTCCATCCAGGCCCGCTGCCGCTGCGACCCCACCCTGGCCCCCGGCCAGGCCCGGGCGATGCGCGTCAACCACACCTACGACCGCGGCGGCGCCCTGGCCTACCTGGCCGCCTACGACGTCCACCAGGCCACGGTGTCCTGCCGCACCGAACCCACCACCGGCATCGTGCCCTTCATGACCTGGTCACCCAGGTCATGAGCCAGGAGCCCTACGCCAGCGCCAAACGTGTCTTCTGGATCGTCGACAACGGCTCCTCCCACCGAGGGCAGACCGCCATCGACCATCTGACCAGCACATTCCCCAACGCTGTCATGGTCCACACCCCCGTCCACGCCTCGTGGACCAACCAGGTCGAGATCTTCTTCTCGATCGTCCAGCGCAAGGTCGTCTCGCCCAACGACTTCACGGACCTCGGCGAGATCCGGGACCGGCTCCGAGCCTTCGAAGACCGCTACAACGCCACGGCGCAGCCGTTCCAGTGGAAGTTCACCACCTCCGACCTGGACGATCTGCTGGCCAGGCTCGACCGGCACACCGCCGATCACCCGGAAGAATCCTCCGTCGCGCTGGCAGCATGATCAACCCCCGAAGGATTTACGAACTCGACCACTTA
>NZ_KQ948072.1:4501-5582 GCF_001513965.1 Streptomyces cellostaticus
CTTTGTCCCCGCAAGGTTGTTTGGTGGCGCTTCGGGTGGCGAGTGGGACCGAGACTGCTGAGGCAGTAGTGGTCAATGCGGGTTGTGCGACAGATGACGTCACGCCTCGGCTCGTTTCGGTCGAGTCGATCCTGTCTGATCCCAAGGCGCCCCTGATTGACGCCGTTTGCGCCCTGGGGACATGCCGTGCCTGACGGTACTGCCGAAACATGACGCGACAACGCCCGCACCCCAGCGACCTGTCCAATGCCCGCTGGGAACTGATCGGCCCCACGCTCACCACCTGGAGGGCCGACCGACGGGGCAGGGGCCTGGACATCGGCCGCCCGCCCGAGCACGACCTGCGCCGCATCATGGACGCCATCCTGCATGTCGACCGCACCGGCATCCCCTGGCGCTACCTGCCGCACGACTTCCCGCCGTGGGAAACGGTCTACGGATACTTCGCCGCGTGGCAGAAGGAAGGAATCTTCGACCGGCTCAACGGCCTGCTGCGGCGACTGGTGCGTGAGGCCGAGGGCCGCGATGCCAAGCCGAGCGCCTGCGTGCTGGACGCGCAGAGCATCAAGACCTCCGCCAACGTTCCCGCAGCCGACCAGGGCATCGATGCCGGCAAGAAAATCGCTGGTCGCAAGCGCCATCTCGGCATCGACACCCTCGGCCTCCTCCTGGCCGTCTGGGTGACCGCCGCCAGCGTCTCCGACAACGCAGGCGGCATCCATCTGCTCTCACGCATCGCCACCACAAGCCCTCGTGTGACCAAGGCGTGGGCCGACACCGGCTACCGCACCAAGGTCATCGACCGCGGCGCCCGCCTCGGCATCGACGTCGAAGTCGTCCAACGCGACCCCCGCGTCAAAGGGTTCAAAGTGATCCCCCGACGCTGGGTTGTGGAGCGGACCTTCGGCTGGCTCATGCACCACCGCCGGCTCGCTCGCGACTACGAGACTCACCCTCGCCGCTCCGAAGCCATAATCCACGTCGCGATGATCGACCTCATAAGCCGCAGACTCACCCGCGAATCCACTCCGAACTGGCGCAACACCTGAACCTCGAACCAAACAACCTCGCGGGGATAAAA
>NZ_KQ948072.1:6346-11753 GCF_001513965.1 Streptomyces cellostaticus
TTAGGCGGGCTCGTAGCCGGTGGCGGGGGGGGTAGCGTGCGTGGGTCACGTTCCTTGCAGATCACGTAATCGCCGGTTGGTTTGGCCTACCCGGGCATGTGCGCTCGGCGTTTACAGGATGTGGCTCAACCTGGACCAGGGGCGCCCGACGAGATCGAGCAGCGAAGGGCCTCCGGCCTTCAGCGGAGGGGCAAAGCCGTCCGCTTGGGCGGCCGTCCCCTGAGGGCGCAGCCCCGGGCAGGCAGCCGGGGCTGCGCAGTGGGCGTCAGGCTGCTGGCGCCAGACGAGTGGCGGGTGGAGCGAGGGCCGGAGCGCCGTCCGGGACGGGTACTGCGGCGAAGATCGCGTCCTGCTGGTCCTGCAGTTCCTTCTTGCGCTCAGGACTGGTCGACGGCAGCCGCTGCTCCTCGTACAGCTTGTGCGTCTCCTCCTGGGCGCGCTTGCTCGCCGGGGTGTGGAACTGCACCTCGAACAGCTGCCGCGAACCGGGCGCACGCCAGCCTGCATTGAGTCCCTTGTAGCCCTTCTCTCGGCCCCAGGTGTTGGACCACTTCGTGGTGTCGCTGCCCCAGGCGGACAGCAACTCCGAGGCGATGGTGACACCGGTGACGTAGTCGCCGTCGGGCCATTGGAGGGTGTAGCGCACCGCGTCACTCAGGCGCGCCAGAATGTCGTCGGTGTTGCGCTCCGGATGCTCCTTGAGGTCCGTGGCGACCTTCCGCTTGAGGGAGTCGGGGGACTTGAGGCGGTAGTCGAATCCGACGAGCTCGGCCCGGCTGATCGCGGCGGCAGCCCGTACATCGCGGCTGATCGACGGCTCCGCCGCGCGGGCACGGGCAAGGTACGCGTCGACCTTGCGGTTGTCCGCACGGTTCAGGCACAGTCCGTCGCGCTTCCAGCCATCCGGATCGTCGTCGCACTGCCCCGCACCGCCACCGCCCCGCATGGCGGTGGCGGGCTTGCCCGTCGTGTCGGAGGGATCGGCGGCGTACGCGGTGAGCCCGGTCGTGGCCGTGGCCAGGGCGAGAGCGGCGGCCAGTACGGCGGCCGCCCGGCCCAGGTGGTGCGTGCTCATACGGCGGAGTGTCCCTTCTTGGCGCGTGACACCGCCTGCACCGGATGAACAGGGAGAGCGGTGATCGTCGCCGGGGACAACAGGAGGAAGGACGGAGAAGTACCGCGAAGCAGCCCCAAATATGGAGCATTGGCGTGATGGCGCCGTCCGGCGGCGGAATCGTGCCGCGGAGCGGTGCTGTCAGCCGCCCGCCGAGCCGCTGACCGTCTCGACGAACCTTGGACGCCCAAACGCGGCAGCCGCGCACCGACCTACAGCGGGACCGGTCAAAGTCCGGTGAGATCAGTCAAGTTCGGTGAGACGGGTCACCGGTCGTTCGCCGTGAGGATCAGCCATGTTGTCCTGTCTCTGTCGATTTGGTCCGTGTCTCAAGTGAACGGGTCCGATTCGCTCGATGTCTCAGACGATCGGGTCCCCAGGTTGTTCGATCGGCGGACATTGCGTCTGGGGACGGACGCGAACCGTCGTCACACGAGGGAACGCGCGATGCGGAATCCGACGTCGTCGACCTGGAAGGTCGGGTGGCTGCGGCGCCGCGCGGAGGCCCGGCAACTCCAGTGCTCGTCGAACCAACCACCGCCACGGAGTACCCGGTAGGTGCCGTAGGCCTCGGCGTCGTAGACGTCCCAGCACCAGTCCCAGACGTTGCCGAGCATGTCGTAGATCCCCCACGGGTTGGGGCGTTTGCCGCCCACGTCGTGGATGCGTTCGTGCGAGTTACCGCGGTACCAGGCAATCTCGTCGAGCTCCCCGTAACGCGGTCCTGCCGTACCGGCACGGCAGGCGTGCTCCCACTCGGCTTCGGTCGGCAGTCGGTACCCGTCGGCGGACGCGTCCCACTCGATGCCTTCGCCGTCGGCATGGAAGCGGTACGCGGGTGTGAGCCCGTCGCAGTGGGAAAGGGCGTTGCAGAACCGCGCCGCGTCCCACCAGGAAACGCACTCGACGGGCAACTGGTCCCCGTAGGCGGTACTCGGCCGCTGGCCTGTGATCTGGGCGTACAACGCCTGGGTGACTGGGAATGCCGCGAGCTGGTAGGGCGCAAGCTCGACCGACCAACTGCGCTGCGTCCGCCGGTCCGACAGCGTCACCTGCCCCGGCGGGATGGCGATCATCTCGTTCCCCGTCATCACGTCCATGATCAGGAGATCCTAACGAGACCTGCCGGTGCGGAATGGCAGTGCCGAACCAGATCGACTGAGACAGCACCCGGCACCCAAGCGCCCTGGACCAGATCAACTGGGATTCCCGACGGCCAGGCATCTCACCCGATCTGGTCGCCGCAGGTCAGGGCTCTGCCCGCAGACCAGATCGTTTGAGACGGGACACATGTGTCGGGCCTGTCGCAGTAGCCCGGCCGGGACGGGGATAAGGCGTGTCCGACGCGTCAGGTGACTGGACTTGCAGCACTCGGTACCAGTACGGCCAGCTCTTCATCACACCGGAGGGACTGACGGACACGCCTCTTCCCTCTGGGAGGAATAATTCCTGAGCCGGGCTGAAGTCCTCATGCTCCGGCCGGGCAGGGCTGGGTGGATAACGACGCAGTCAGGCGAAGCACCTGCTGGCAGAACCCTCGTCACGTTCCTGGGAGGGTGCTGATACCGGGAGCGCCGGGCCAGGGCCAGGAGGCTGCCGCCGAGGGTGCCAGTCGATGGTGGCCGCCACCATCGAAGTCGATGTCCGGTAGTCCGAAGGGCGATCCGGCTATGGCTCCGGTGACTACTCGTCGGGCATTCGCGGTTCGATCAGGCAGACCGGCCCCGGATAGACCAGGCCTTCATGGCCATCGGAGAACCTGACCATGTACGGCGGTTCACCGTCTGGGCCGCGCACCTCGATGATCTCGCCCTGTCGCTGATCAAGCCCCACCACCCGCCTGTCGGACATCACTCGGGCGGACTAGTCTCTCGTCGCACCCAAGCTTGAGCAGTCTCATCGCTCCCTGAGCGGTCGAGCCATGGGCGCCACGTAATCCTCACGAGGTGTCAGGTGTCGCCGCTGTGGAGATCGAGGTCGAACGGCTCCAGACGGAGACCGGGCGGGCTGCGCGGCCTTCGGTCCTCTCGCAGTAGCCCGGCTGCGGCCCCGTACCGGAAGCCATGGCTATTCCCTGATCAAGGCGGCCAAGGGCGTGAACACCTGCTCCTGGTCGTCCCTTCGGCTTCCTGCACTGTTGTCGGGCTACGACGCTATGCCTCACCGCCTGATCGTCGGCGAGGCGGAGTCGTCCCTCTCCCTCTCCGCGAGCGCAGCTGACAGCTGGCGTGGTCATCGATCATGTTCCGCAGTCAGAGGATGTCGCCGGGACCACCGAGAGAGACACCCAAGACCGATGTCTCGACGAGATCGGGCGAGCGGGTGGTGTACGTGACGATGCTGTCGTATGCCGGATCGATGGCGGCAGTGAGGGTGGACATGAGAGCGCGGTACTGAGCAGGAGAAAGTTCGCCCTGGAAGACACTGCGCTGGGTCCAGTGAAGGTACTTACGGCAGGTCTTGAGGACCTTTGGGTTCCGTTCGGCTGCGGTGTCGTAGACGAGGATGACGAAGATGGCCGGTCACCACCAGGGACGGAAGGGCTTGTAGGGCGTGTCCTCGAGGCACAAGCGAACGACCTTGAGTGCCTCCAGGTGGATCAGCTCCTCGTAGCTGACCTGACGCTTCAGAGTGCGGTGGTACACGGTGGTCGCGAGTTCCTCCTTGACCAAGGCCGCGATCTTCTTGCGGCCGTTCTTACTGAGTGCGGCGCGGCCGACGTCCGTCTCGAAGTCGCTGGGCTTGAGATGTTTCTGGGCGGCCGTGCGCTTGAGGAGGCGTTCCGCGAAGAGGGGCTTGAAAGGTTCGGCGAGGTCGAGGGCGAGGGTGTTGCGGCGGCGGTCGGCGTCGCAATGCAGGAAGCCTGCGCTCGCACGTCCACCGGGCCATGACGAAGCCGGCTGCCCGTGACCGCGCCCAACTCGTGGCGCCGGTCTATCAGTCGGGGCTCGTGGAGGCGCGGCCCTGGACGGTCGGCCGCTGAGAGGGGCCCGTTCAGGGGAACCGGTGCCGAAAGGCGCGTGAGGGCGCCGGGAGCGGTCGACACCTTCAGCCGTGACCGCCGTGCCCCTGCCGCTCATCGCGCCGATGCTCGCCACCCCCGGCTCGCTGCCGCCCGCCGCCCAGGACCGGCGGTGGGCGTACGAGACCAAGCAGGACGGCCAGCGGGTGATGGTCTACCTGCCCGGCGACGGCAGCATGCTGCTGCGCGCCCGGTCCGGCGAGGACATCACCGCCGCCTACCCCGAACTGAGGCCGCTCGGCACCGCTGTGGGCACCACGCCCGCCGTCCTGGACGGCGAGGTGCTCGCCCTGGACGAACAGGGGCGCGCCGACTTCCAGTTGCTGCAGAGCCGGATGGGTCTCGCGCACGCCCCCGCGCGGGCGGCACGCCGGGCCGCCCAGGTGCCGGTCCACCTGGTGCTGTTCGACGTTCCGTACCTGGAGCGCCCCCTGCTGCGGCTTCCCTACGCAGAGCGGCGGACGCGGCTGACGGAGCTGGGCCTGGCCGGGCCGTACTGGTCGACGCCCAGGGCCGTGACCGGACACGGCGCCGAGGCGCTGCGGGCCACCCGGGAGCACGCTCTGGAAGGTCTGGTGTGCAAGCGGCTGGACTCGGTGTACGAGCCAGGGGTGCGCTCCCGCGCCTGGATCAAGATCCGGAACATGCGCAGCGAGGATGTGATCGTCGGGGGCTGGCTGCCCGGCAAGGGGCGGCTGACCGGGCTGCCGGGCGCGGTGCTGGTCGGCCAGCGCGCCGGCGGCCGGCTGCGGTACGTCGGCGGGGTGGGCACCGGCTGGAGCGAGGCGGAGCGGACGGAACTGGCGGCACTGCTGCGGGCCGCCGCGAGCGGCCGGTGTCCCTTCGACCCGGTGCCCCGGATCGCGGACGCGCACTGGGTGCTGCCCCGGCTCGTCGGCGAGGTCAGCTACAGCACCCGGACCCGGGCCGGGATGCTGCGCCAGCCGTCGTGGCTGCGGCTGCGTCCGGACCTCACCCCCGAGGAGTCGGCCGCGGACCTGCCGGAGGGCTTCGGCTGAGCCCGCCCGCACGTCCAGGATGTCCTGGCGGCGGGACACCCGGCGGGAGCACCGGACTCCCTTGCCCGGCAAGGCCGTTCACGACGGCTCCGGCTGCGGCCCGAAGGGGGCGGCTTTCGCGGTCGCCGGGCATCACCGTCGGCCCGGCGGCCCGACCCGTCACCACAGCCGGTCTCGGTAGACGCCCGCCCGGCCACACACCCGGCAAGACCACTCACAACAGCCACGACTCCAACCCAAAAACAGCAGGCA
>NZ_KQ948072.1:12227-22126 GCF_001513965.1 Streptomyces cellostaticus
TCACGAACGGCATCACCGTCCACCCGGCAGCCCGACCCGACACCGCAACCGACCTCGGTAAACGCCCACCCTGCGCACCCGACAATGCCGCTCGCGCCGGGCCGCGGCTGCGGCCCGAAGGGGGCCGGTTGCGTGGTCGTCCGGCATCACCATCCGCGCGGCGGCCCGACCCGTCACCGCAACCGATCTCGGTAGACGCCCGCCGGGCCTCGGCCCATGATGGCCGGATGGATCTTCTCGGAGAACGGCCCGGAGGACTGCCCGCAGCCGTGGACACGGCCGGCCTGCTCGCCCTCGCCCAGGGCCATCACGCCCGTACCGCCCGGGCCCTGGGCGTCCGGGAGGCCGCCGGTCACCTGGTCAAGGTGTACGCGCTCCAGGCGCCGGGCCGTACGGTCGGCGAGGAGGCCGTGGACGCGGCGATCGAGGCGAGCGCGGGCCATCTCGCGCTCGGTCGGCTGCGGGGGTCGCTCGGCCTCGCGGTGCTCGTCGTGCACGCGGGCGGCGACGGTGACTACGTCCTGGTGCACACCTGGATCGAGGGCCACATGTCCGACCTCGCCGTGTTCACCGGCCCAGCCGGCCGGCCCGCCGAACTGCGGCCGGGCCGGACCGGGCTCGCCCCCTGCGTCTGGGAGGCGGCCCTGCTCGCACACGAACGGGAGGCGTTCTCCCGGCACGTCCTCGACGGGACGGGCCCCCTCGCCGGCCGGCTCGCCGCCTGGGCCGCGGACACCGTGGCGGGAGAGGTCCGTTGACCGGCACTCCCCTGGCACGGCACGCGGAGCGCCCCGACCTGCCCCGCGTCGCCGAACTCGCCGCCCTGCACGCGGAGTACGAGCGTGCCGTGCCGCGCACACACGACGGCCTCTTGCCCGGCCTCCTCAGGGAGGCGGATCTGTTCCGCTTCGACCGGCGGCTGTGCATGTGACAGGGAGGAGGCAGGGCGTCCGAGGGTCTATCGTGTCTCCCATGTCTGTCCCGGAACTGATCCGTATCGTCTCCCGTGACTCACCGATGGCCCTCGCTCAAGTCGAGCGGGTGCGGGCCGAGTTGGGCGTGCTGCATCCGGGAGTGCGTACCGAGGTCGTGCCCGTGAAGACCACGGGTGACAAGTGGCTCGGTGACCTCTCCAAGGTCGAGGGCAAGGGAGCGTTCACCAAGGAGGTGGACGCGGCCCTGCTGGCCGGGGAGGCGGACCTCGCGGTGCACTGCGTCAAGGACGTGCCCGCCGACCGGCCGCTGCCCGCCGGCACGGTGTTCGCCGCGTTCCTGAAGCGGGACGACATCCGTGACGCGCTGGTGCACCCGGGCGGGCTGACCCTCGACGAACTGCCGGCCGGAACCCGGATCGGCACCTCCTCGGTGCGCCGGGTGGCCCAGCTGGCCGCCACGCACCCGCACCTGGAGTGCGTGCCGTTCCGCGGCAACGCCAACCGCCGGCTGGAGAAGCTGGCCGCCGGGGAGGCGGACGCGCTGCTGCTGGCGGCGGCCGGTCTGGAGCGGATCGGCCGCCCCGACGTGATCAGCGAGGTGCTGTCCCCGGAGACGATGATGCCGCCGATCGGCGCGGGCATCCTCGCCCTGCAGTGCCGGGAGGGCGACGCCGAGCTGATCGACGCGGTCAGCGGGCTCGGCGACCCGGCCACGCACCGGGAGGCCACCGCCGAGCGGATGTTCCTGCATGTGCTCCAGGGGCACTGCAACAGCCCCATCGCCGGCTACGCGCGCGTGGACCGCAGCGGTGAACTGTCCCTGCGGGCCTGTGTGTTCACGCCGGACGGCAAGACCCGGCTGAACGCCCACGAATGGGCGGGCCGGCTCGATGCGGCCACGCTCGGCACCTCGGTCGCGGTGGCGCTGCTGCGGCAGGGGGCGCGGGAGATCATCGACGGCATCCCGCACTGACCGGCGTCAGGCGGTGCCCGGCTCCGTCTGGTCCTTCACCGTCTGCTCCTTCAGGAAGGCGCTGACCTGGTGGGCCAGGCTGCCCTGACCGGTGCCCGTCGGGGCGGCCGCGGCGGTCGCCTCCACGACCCCGATGCCGCCCGTCCACAGCCGGCGGTCGGCCCACTCCTCGTCCACCCGCAGCTGGACCTGCACGTCCACGTGCGTCAGGGCGGCCTCCGGGGCGGCCGCGTAGAGCACGGCGGTGGCCCGGCGCAGCGGATAGACGTCGAAGCCCTCGATGAACTGGGAGTTGCGCCAGTCGATGAACGCGCCCTCCCCGTCCGGGCCGACCCGCACGTCGATCTGGCCGTCCTCCAGGTGGATGCCGTAGTGCTGTGCGCCGCGGTTCTCGACCGTCACCCGGAGCCTGAAGTACGTCAGCCCGGCGGCGGCGTCGTCGCGTCCGCGCGGCGGCTCGGCCGCCTCCAGGCGGTGGACGCGGACCCGCAGACCGGCATGCTCGTCGTACTCGTGCCAGTCCCCGACCACGTTCGGCTCGTACACAGTGCCCCTCTCGACCTCAGAGAGCTGCTGTCTATCTGTGCGCTGAGCGCACTGTCAAATGAGCAGAATGCGCTGTGGCCAGGGGGTTCGCCCGCTTTGATCGGTGATCAAGCGCTGCCCAGGAAGAATCCCGTCCAAGGCCCTGCGGGCGGGTCACCGGTGCGTGCCGCACATCACGTCCGCGACAAGATCACCGGGCCGGCCGGCCGAGCAGCGCGGAGGCCGCGCAGGGCGTCGACCTGGTGGCTGAGCGGGTTGGCCTTGCTGACGGCCTGGAACCGGCCCGGCATCACCGATACGGGGTACAGGGCGTGGGAGCCGAAGAAGAGCGGCAGGGTGAGCGGATGGCGGTGATCTTGCCGGCGCCGTCGGGACCGAGCAGCCCGAAGACCTCGCCCTCGACGACGGCCAGGTCGAGTCCGTCGACCGCGCGAGGCGGTGCAGCCGACGGCTTCGGCGGGCGGGGTGGGGCGGGGGTGTCGCTCGTCATTGGTCCTCGGCCTCCCCGTGCAGGGTGACGGCCGGCTTGCGCAGTGCGGGCAGCGCCGCCCGCAGGGCCGCGCGGTCGGCTTCGTCGAGCTCGGCCAGACGGCGGCCGACCAGTCCGGTACGGCGGCGGCGCCAGTCTTCGAGCCGCTTCTGGGCGGCCTCGGTGCGCTGCGTCCGAGATGCCGCTGCCGGGCCGCGCCTCGACGAGCCGCAGCAGCTCCACCTCGGCACCGTGCAGCCGTGACACGGTGAGCCCGCCGTGCAGCCTGGCCTCGCCGGATCAGCCGCTGGATCCGCACGAGCGCGTCGGCCAGTTCCTCCCTCGGAGAAATTGTCCCTACATCGACCAGATTGTTTTGATATATCCGTCGAGGGGAATCCACACGACAGTGCTTCGGACAGGAGGCACGTCCGTGGGAGCCGGCTCAGCCGGGCATCCCGGTGTCCCTGTCACGGGCCGAGGCCGCCTCCCACGGTGTCTGTCGATCAGCACCTGTTGAGAGAGGTGCGCGCGATGCCTGTCAGTGGCTGCACGAAGTCCCACCCCCACGACGACGCCCCCGACACGGCCGAGTCATTCGAGCGGCTCGCGAGGCTGCCCGACGGTCCCGAGCGCCGGGCGCTCAGGGACGAACTGGTCCGGCTCTGGCTGCCCATGGCCGAGCGGATCGCCGTACGGTTCCGCGGCCGCGGGGAGTCCCTCGAGGATCTGTACCAGGTGGCCGCACTCGGCCTGGTGAAGGCCGTCGACCACTACGACCCCTGCCGCGGCCGTGCCTTCGAGGCGTACGCGGTGCCCACCGTCACCGGCGAGATCAAGCGCCACTTCCGCGACCACATGTGGACCCTGCACGTGCCGCGCCGGGTGCAGGATCTGCGCAACCGGGTCCGCAGCGCCGTCAGGGAGCTGGCACAGACCACGTCCGGCCGGGCACCCACCGTCGCGGAGATCGCCGCGCACACACAGCTCAGCGAGGCCGAGGTGCGCGCCGGCATGGAGGCCCTGGAGTGCTTCTCCGCGCTGTCCCTGGACGCGGAGGTGACCGGAACGGACGGGTACGCGCTCGGGGACTCCCTGGGCGAGCCGGACCCCGGCTTCGACCTCGTGGTCGACCGCGCCGCGGTCACCCCGTGCCTTCAAGCCCTGCCCGAGCGCGAGCGCACCATCCTCTACCTGCGGTTCTTCGGCGGGATGACACAGAGCCGGATCGCCCAGCAGCTGGGCATCTCGCAGATGCACGTCTCCCGGCTGCTCAGCGGCTGCTTCGACCGGCTGCGCGAGGAACTGCTCGCGGAGAGCGGCTGAGACCGGCTCAGTGTCACTCCGGAGAGCCGCCGGGGGTCTCCTCCGCGACGGCGGGGATCGGCTCGGCCGCCCCGGGGACCTGGGTGGGGCCGTACCGGTCCAGGGTGTCCTCCAGCTCGGCGCGGACCTCGGGCGGAATGTCACCGCGGCGCCCCCAGATGAGGATCAGATCCGCGATGGTGCGCAACTTGATGTTGGTGTGCTGGGAGATCTCCTTCAGCACCTCCCACCCCTCGTCGGGGCTCACCCGGCCGAGCGCTACCACCATCCCGATGGCCTGATCCACGACGGCGTGGGAGGCCACGGCCTCCTTCAACTGGTCCACCTCGGCCTGCAGCTCGGCGATCCGGTCGGGCTCCGTCTCTCCCATGCCTCCATCGTGCTCACCCGCCTGGCCCGCCGCCACCGGGGTACTCGACAGGCACCGCGCACCCTCCGGTCGGACACTGGTGCCAGACCGGTGGCCACCGGATCCCGAGACCAGGACGCAACTGCCATGAACGATGACACGCCTGCCGGCCGTGGACCGAGGACGAGGGATGTCGTCTCCACGCACTCCGTCTTCGGCGCGCCGTGCTGGGTGAGCCTGACCAGCCGCGACCTGGAAGCCACCCAGGACTTCTACTCGGCTCTGCTCGGCTGGCGGTGGCGCGGCGCCAAGCTCGGCGAGCACTTCCGGATCGCGCTGGCGAACGGGGTGCCGGTGGCCGGCATCGCCGCGGTCGCCTCGATGTGGCAGATGGCGGTGGCCTGGACACCGTACTTCGCGGTCCCGGACGCCGACGAGGCCGTGTCCCGGGCCCGGGAACGCGGCGGTACGACGGCGGTCGGGCCGCTGTCCTTCCCGCCGGGACGGGCCGCGCTGCTCGCCGACCGGGACGGGGCCACCTTCGGGATCTGGCAGGGCGAGCTGGTCGGCAACTGGGAGTCGTGGCGGCGCTCCGCCCCGACCTTCATCCGGCTGCACACCCGCAACGCCTTCGACTCCGCGATCTTCTACGGCGAGATCCTCGGCTGGGCCTCCGGGACACCGGGCTGCTGCGAGGTCGAGTACGAGGGCGGTGAGGTGGTGCTGCGCAGCAGGGGCGACGTGGTGGCGCGCATCGACTCGGGCGCGGTGGAGGCGGCCCCGGACCCCGAGGTCCGGCCCCACTGGCAGATCCATTTCGCGGTGGCCGACGTGGTGGGCTGCGCCCGCACCGCGGAGAAGCACGGCGGCAGCGTGCTGCGCGAGGAGGAGACGGAAGCGGTGCTGCGGGATCCGGACGGGGCCCAGTTCACCGTGACGTCCCGCCCGGAGCGCTGACCGGATTCCCGGGCGGGCAGGCTCGGACGGCCCCCGCTGCGGCGAGCGGCGTGACGAGTCCGGCCCGGAGCCGGGCTCCGGGGACGGGTCCCAGGTCAGCTCGACGTCCGTGCCGTGCACCTCACGCGCGAGGGCCACCAGCATCGCGGCGGCCGCCGCCTGCGCCCGGCCCGGCTTCCGCGTCTCCCGGCACTTCGGCGAGACGTCCGCAGACCATCCCGCCGTCCCGGGTGCGGATGCTGTGGCGCCGGCCGTCCGGCGTCGCGAGCAGCGCGATGCTCTCGGGCAGGCCGAAAGGCTTTTGCCGCTTGCCCTCGCGTCTCGCCATGCGGCCATCCGACACCACGTCGCGGGGCAGCCTGCGTCCGCGGTGCGCCCGGGCCCGGACTATCTCCCGCCGCGCGAGGGCCGTGACAGCAGGATCAGGCTGCGGGACTCCACGCGGAGCCGGGTGCCGGCCTTGCGTTCGCGTTCGTCGGGAAGGCCGTCGGGGTCGGCGGTGTCGATCAGGGTCGTCCAGCGCTCGCCGTAGGAGGCGTCGGGCAGACGGAAGTCGACGGGTTCCCAGTAGCCGTTGAGCAGCAGCAGGAACGAGTCGTCGACCACGCGGCCGCCGTAGGAGTCGCGTTCGGCGATGGCGTCGCCGTTGAGGAACACGCCGACCGAGTGCGCGTCCTCGCGCTGCCAGTCCCGGCCGGTCATCTCGCGCGCGTCGGGCCTGAGCCACATCAGGTCGGGCAGCGGCTGCTCGGCGTTGGTCGCGGTCTCGCCGCGGAAGAAGCGGCGCCTGCGCAGCACGGGATGCCCGGCACGCAGGTTGATGACGTACCGGGTGAACGCGGCGAGGCTGCGCTGCTCGTCGGTCAGGTCCCAGTCCACCCAGGAGACCTCGTTGTCCTGGCAGTAGGCGTTGTTGTTGCCGCGCTGGGTGCGGCCGAGTTCGTCGCCGTGGCTGAGCATCGGGATGCCCTGCGACAGCAGCAGCGTGGCCAGCAGGTTCCGCTGCTGGCGGGCGCGGAGTTCGAGGACGGCCGGGTCGTCGGTCTCGCCCTCCGCCCCGCAGTTCCAGGACCGGTTGTGGCTCTCGCCGTCCTGGTTGTCCTCGCCGTTGGCCTCGTTGTGCTTGTCGTTGTACGACACGAGGTCGCGCAGCGTGAAACCGTCGTGCGCGGTCACGAAGTTGACGCTGGCACGCGGCCGACGCCGGCTGTGCTGGTACAGGTCGGAGGAGCCGGTCAGCCGCGAGGCGAACTCGCCGAGCGAGCCGGGTTCCGCCCGCCAGAAGTCCCGTACGGCGTCCCGGTAGGGGCCGTTCCACTCCGACCACAGCGGCGGGAAGTTGCCGACCTGGTAGCCGCCCTCCCCCACGTCCCAGGGCTCGGCGATCAGCTTGACGCGGCTGATCACCGGGTCCTGCTGGATCAGGTCGAAGAACGCCGACAGCCGGTCCACCTCGTGGAACTGCCGGGCCAGCGTGGCCGCGAGGTCGAAGCGGAACCCGTCGACATGCATCTCGGTCACCCAGTACCGCAGCGAGTCCATGATCAGCTGAAGCACGTAGGGGTGCCGCATCAGCAGGCTGTTGCCGGTGCCCGTGGTGTCGTAGTAGTGCGCCCAGTCGCCGTCGACCAGGCGGTAGTACGAGGCGTTGTCGATGCCGCGGAACGACAGCGTGGGGCCCCTCTCGTTGCCCTCGGCGGTGTGGTTGTAGACCACGTCGAGGATCACTTCGAGACCGGCCGCGTGCAGCGCCTTCACCATGGCCTTGAACTCGTCGACCTGCTGGCCCCGGCTGCCGAAGGCCGCATACGCGTGGTGCGGTGCGAAGAAGCCGATGGTGTTGTAGCCCCAGTAGTTGGCCAGGCCCCGGTCCTGCAGGACACCGTCCTGGACGAACTGGTGGACCGGCATCAGTTCCACGGCGGTGACGCCGAGCGTGGTCAGGTGCTCGATGACCGCGGGGTGGGCGAGTGCGGCGTAGGTGCCGCGCAGCCGCTCGGGGACGTCCGGGTGGGTGCGGGTCAGGCCGCGCACATGCGCCTCGTAGACGACGGAGTCGGCGTACGGGCGCCGCGGGGGGCGGTCGTCGCCCCAGTCGAAGTACGGGTCGGTGACCACGCCGAGCATGGAGTGCCCGGCGCTGTCGGCCGCGGACGGGCCGTCCGGCGCGCGCTCGTAGAGGGAGGCGTGGTTGTCGGTCCGCCCGTCCACCGCTCGCGCGTACGGGTCGAGCAGCAGCTTCGCCGGGTTGCACCGGTGGCCGAGGGACGGCTGCCAGGGGCCGTGCACGCGGTAGCCGTAGCGCTGCCCGGGGCCGACGCCGGGCAGGTAGGCGTGCCACACGAACCCGTCGACCTCGTGCAGCGGGACGCGGCGCCCGGTGCCGGCGTCGTCGACCAGGATCAGCTCGACGCGCTCGGCGACCTCGCTGAACAGCGCGAAGTTGGTGCCCTGTCCGTCGAAGGAGGCACCCAACGGGTAAGGGTGCCCGCTCCACACAGGCACCCTTTTCCTGGACTTGCGGTCCGTCACCGGGCGCCCACCAGGGCGTCGTCCTCGGCGGTCGCCGGGGCGGCCAGGACGGCCACCGGGATCGCCCGGGGTACCTGGAGCCCTTGACGCAGGCTCGGCGCGGGGGCCTTCGGGACCAGCGGGACGCGCTCGCCGGACCGGGCGCGCTGCGAGAACCAGATGATCTTGCAGCCGGTCGCCGAGGCACAGCAGCCCCAGCCGTCGCTCATGGCGGCGAGGTCCGCGAGGCACGCCCTCAGGTCCTGGTCGGGGCGCAGGTCGCGGTCTTCGCCCCCGACGGCGGTGATGAGATGCTGGCGGTTCCACCACATCTCGATCGACGTGTGCTTGTCCGTGGCGTGCTGGTCGATCGCCCTCAACAGCAGTTCGGCGCCGCGGCGGACGGGGTCCACGAGGTTCTCGAGGTCCCAGTGGCGGAGGTGGGCGGCCAGGATGCGGCTGACCTGTCCCACCCGTTCCGGGCTGACTTCCACGTCGAGGTGGTAGTAGCAGGGCACTGCGGTCTTCATCGTCGCTTGCTCCTCACCCGCGAAGCTCCCGCTCCCCTCGCCCGGCCCGGGAGGGATCCCGGACTCTTACCCGTCCGGGAGGAATCCCGGAACACTTAGCGTGAGCGATGATCGCTTCTGAGTCACCTCCACACTGAGGCCACTACGCCATTCGTGCAACACGAGCACCACGTACGGCCGGATGATTGAAGGTCCAACAGGACGTTGCGTCGCTGTCCGTGCACCATGAGTGAAAGCCTCGATCGCCGTAACGGTGCCGTGCCCTCCTGTGCGCGGACACCACCCGACCGTCGGGAACGCGCCCAGTCGAGAGCGTGGAAGGTGAAGAGGGTCATGCTGCTACCCGCCAAGGCCGAAGTGGCCCGGCAGTTGCGGCGTTACCGGGCGTGGGAGCGTGTGATGCTCGCCTCGCCCCACGACCGCAGGGTCCGGGCCACTTTCGAGGACTCGGGCTACACCTTGTGCGTGCTGATGGGAAAGCGCTGCGCCCGGGAGGCAGCGGAAGCGGCCGAGCGCTATCTGCACTCCACCCTGGCCGGCTACCTGCGCGAGCAGGACGGGCGGCCGCAGCCGGGCCCGGCGGGCCGGCGGGCGCCGCCGTCGGAGCGGCGTTCCACGGCGCCACGGCACTGATCTGGCACCGTACAGGGCGTTCCACGCGGGACGGCAGCAGCCGAACCGTTTCTCGGATCGCGAAGCCGGGCCCCGGGCCCGGCTTCGCGCACGGCGGAGGTGAGACATGCGCAGGACCCCGGCCATCGGCCGCGTACCGGTACGTGACGTCCGGCCGGCCGTGGACTGCGGCAGGCGCCCGGCGAAGGCGGTGGCCGGGGAGACGTTCCAGGTCACGGCCACCGTGTTCCGGGAGGGGCACGACGCCGTCGGCGCCAATGTCGTCCTGCGGGATCCGGCGGGCCGCCGTGGCCCGTGGACGCCGATGCGGGAGCTGTCCCCCGGCAGCGACCGCTGGGGTGCCGAGATCACCCCGGACGCCACCGGCCGCTGGACCTTCCGCGTGGAGGCCTGGAGCCATCCGCTGGCCACCTGGCGGCACACCGCCGCGGTCAAGGTGCCGGCGGGCATCGACACCGGGCTGGTCCTGGAGGAGGGCGCCGACCTCTACGAGCGCGCGGCCGCCGGAGTGCCCAAGGGGCCGCAGCGGGACCTGGTCCTGGCCGCCGCGCGGGCTCTCGGCGACGACACGCTGTCGGTGCACCACCGTCTGAAGGCCGCGTTGTCACCGGAGGTGGACGCGGTGCTGTCCCGCCATCCGCTGCGGGAGTTGGTCACCGCCTCCGACCCC
>NZ_KQ948073.1 GCF_001513965.1 Streptomyces cellostaticus
AGCTGCGGACCGCGACGCGCTCCGCTTCCGCCTCCTCCACGGTGGACCTGGCGACCACGATCGACGGCTTGGTGCGACCGCCGCGCAGCCCGGTGAGGGTGATCAGCAGGCCGGCCAGGGCGATGCCGGTGACCACCATGAAGCCCGGCCGGTAGCTGTCGAGGACGGCGGCGGGGGTGGTGTGCGCGGGCGTGGCCGCGGTGACCACGGCCGTCACGACGGCCAGGAAGATGGCCCCGCCCACCTGCACCGACGTGTTCAGCAGCCCGGAGACCATGCCCTGCTCGTGGTCCTCGACCCCGTTGGTGGCCTGGATGTTGAGCGAGGGGAAGACCAGGGCGCAGGCCGCGCCGATCAGCAGCATCGACGGCAGGATGACGGCCGCGTACACCGGGTTCAGGTCGACGCGCAGGAACAGCGCGTACCCTGCGGCCATCAGCGCGAAGCCGGCCGCGATCAGCCGCGGGGTGCCGAACCGGTCGACGATCGCGCCGACCTTCGTGGAGGACACCGCCACCAGCGCGCCCGCCGGCAGGAAGGCGAGCGCCGTGTGCAGCGCCGACCAGCCG
Organism: Streptomyces cellostaticus; assembly: GCF_001513965.1. Taxonomy (GTDB): domain Bacteria; phylum Actinomycetota; class Actinomycetes; order Streptomycetales; family Streptomycetaceae; genus Streptomyces; species Streptomyces cellostaticus. The sequence continues at coordinate 570 of NZ_KQ948073.1, forward strand.
AGCAGGGACTGCATGTAGAGGGTCGTCAGGAACTGGAAGCCGACGTACGAACCGAAGAAGGCCACCGCACCGAGCTGGGCGCGGACCTGGTTGCCCGAGCGCAGCACCCCGAGCCGGATCAGCGGGCTCGGCGAGCGCCGCTCGACCAGCACGAACGCGGTCAGGAGGACGGCGACCGCCAGGAAGGACAGCAGGGTGCGGGCCGAGGTCCAGCCGGCCTCGGGAGCCTGGACGACGGTGAAGACCAGCAGCAACATCGATGCGGTCCCGAGGACGGCGCCGGGGATGTCGTAGCCGGCGTGGTTCTCCTCGCGGGCGCTGCGCGGCAGCAGCTTGAGGCCGGCGGCGAGTGCGATCAGCGCGATGGGCGCGGGCAGGAGCATGGTGAGGCGCCAACTGGCCTCGGTGAGCAGGCCGGAGAGGACCAGGCCCATGGAGAAGCCGGTGGCGGCGCAGGTGGTGTAGATGGAGAGTGCGCGGTTGCGCAGCGGGCCCTCCGGGAACGTCGTGGTGATGATGGACAGGCCCGCGGGGGCGGTGAAGGCCGCGCTCAGCCCCTTGATGAAGCGGCTGGCGATCAGCAGCGGGCCCGAGTCCACGAGCCCGCCGAGCAGCGAGGCGAGCGCGAAGACGCCGAGGGCCACCAGGAACACCTGGCGCCGGCCGAGCAGATCGGCGGTGCGGCCGCCGAGGAGGAGCAGCCCGCCGTATCCCAGGATGTAGCCGCTGACGATCCATTGCAGCGTCGACGTGGACAGATGGAGATCGGAACCGATGGACGGCAGCGCGACGCCGACCATCGACACGTCGAGCGCGTCCAGGAACATTGCAGCGCACAGCACAAGCAGGGTGCCCCACAGCCGGGGAGTCCAGCGCACCGTCGAGGACGGGGTCGTGGGGGTGGTGAGCGGAGAGGTCATGACGACGACACTACATGCGTACGCATGAGATGCAAGCGCATTTAATTACGATGCAACAAACCTGATTCTCTGCTACGGTGCGCCCATGGCGGCGAACAAAGCCGAGCAGGCGCTCGTGGAGCAGTGGCGGGACATCCTGGCCCTGCACGCCCGTACCCAGTGCGAGCTGGACCGGGCCCTGCACGGACACGGCCTGTGCGCCAGTGACTTCGAAGTGCTCGATCTGCTCGCCGAGGGCGCGGCGACGGGCGGCGGCTGCGCCTACCGCGTCCAGGAGATCTCGGAGCGGGTCCATCTCAGCCAGAGCGCGCTGTCCCGGCTCATCGGCCGTCTGGAGAAGGACGGCCTCGTCGAGCGGGCCATGTGTGCGGAGGACCGGCGGGGCGTGCGTGTGGCGCTCACGGCGAAGGGTCGCGCGCTGCACGGTGAAGTGCAGCCCGTGCAGCGCGCGGTGCTGGCGCGGATGCTGGCCGACGTCGGCTGACGAGAGGTCAGATCCCGGACTTCTCCCGCCACAGCGCCGCGAGCGAGCGATCACCCGTCACGCTCGGCACCGGCATCCGGTTCCACAGCGCCAGGTACAACTGGTCCGCCGGACCGGCCAGTTCGGCCTCGGCCTCCCCGGATCCGTCCCGTGAGGCCACGGGAGGCTCCGCCGACAACCGTACGGTCCACACCGCGTCCGCATCCCCCTCCGCACCCCCGTCCACCGCGCGCACCCGCAGCACGCGCGGCCGCTCCGTGCGGACCTTGCTCCTGGGCCGGGCGTGGAAGCCGCGCAGCAGCTCGTCGATGCCGTCGGTCGCGAAGTCCGTGGCGATCGGGGATGCCGCGCCGCCCCGCGCGATCTCGGCGTCGTGGCGGTGGACGGTCGTCTCATGGGCCTGCCGCCGGGTCCAGAAGGCCAGCGGCGACGGACAGGGCGCCGGATGGAAGGTCCAGCACTCCAGGTCGTCGGGCGCTGCGGCCAGCGTGTCGACCAGTCGGCGGTGGCTGTCCCGGTACCAGGCCACCAGCTCGGTGCCGTCCAGGTCCGGGCCCTCGTCGAAGGGGAGCGGGGCGGTATGCCCCTCGGCGACCAGGGTGGCGGCCCACCGGTGCACCGCGCCCGTGTGCCGCAGCAGGTCCCTGACCTGCCACTGCGGACACGTCGGCACCTTGGCGTCGGTCCCCGCTTCGGCGGCGGCCGCGGCCAGCAACCGGCCCTCCCGGTCCAGGGTCTGAAGGAATTCGGCAGTCTCCATGGGGCTGAGTGTGCCGGATCGAGCGGACTCGAAGCCGCCTTATTTTCCGCCGCGGACCGGCTGCTCCCCTCCGCCGCGGCTCCTGTGGGACATCGACCGGGGCTCTTCTCCCCCCGAGGCCGCGGCGTCGCCCTTCGGCGTATTGGCCAGCCAGTACGCGCCGCCCTGCGGGTTCCAGTCGAAGCCGTCGAGCACCCTGACCGCCTTGGCCAGGAGCTCGTCGCCGGTCTCCGGCCAGGCCTCGAATCCGCTCCCGCCGAGATCGCCGACGGCCATCAGCCCGCTGGTGAGTAGCCATCGCAGCAGGTCGGTCGCGACATCGCGGAAGCCCGCAGCCCTGTCCTGCGCGACGTCCTCGGCCAGGCCGAGGAGCCGGTCCACCGGGACCCAGTCGTCCAGGCCCTCCTCGATCAGTTCTCGAACGACGCCGTAGTCGGGCACCGTTCCCTCCTCGACGTGTTCCCGGCCGGAACATGCACCGGCGCCCGTCACGGTCGTACCGACGAGCGCGCACCGGGCAGTCCCGTGTCACCCCTCAGCACACCCCGCGTCGTCACCCCGATGGCAGCGGCCACGGCGGCCAGCGCGGCGACGCTGCTGAGCGCGGCGGGCAGGGAGAACCACTCAGCCATGAATCCGATCGTGGGCGGCCCGAGCAGCATGCCGCCGTAGCCCAGAGTGGAGGCGACGGCGACTCCGGACGGACCGGCCAGCGCGCCGGCCCGCTCCACGGCGACCGGGAACAGGTTGGCCAGCCCGAGTCCGGTGACCGCGAAGCCGATCAGCGCCGCCCACACGGAGGGCGCGAGCGAGCCGAGCAGCATGCCGGCCGCCGCGGTGGTGCCGCCGGCGATCACGGTCCGGGCACGCCCGAGGCGCTCCAGCAGTGCCGTCCCCGAAAGCCGGCCGACGGTCATGGCGAGCGCGAAACACGAGTACCCGGCGGCCGCCGTCCCCGACGAGGCCGCCAGGTCCTGCTGGAGGTGGAGGGCGCCCCAGTCGGCCATGGCACCCTCGCCGTAGGCGGTGCACAGGGCGATCAGGCCGAAGACGACGACGAGCCCACGGGCCCGGGTGTCCCGGCGGCGCGGAGCGCCCGTTTCCGGGCGGGGGCGGGGGCGGTCCGGCGGCACCGGCGGCTCGTGTCGCAGGAGGGCGCGTCCTGCGACAACGGTGACCAGCAGCCCGACGAGAGTCAGGCCGAGCAGGTGCCGGGTGGGGGAGAGGGTGCCCGCGATGAGCCCGCCGAGCCCCGCGCCGATCATCCCGCCCAGGCTGAACGCCGCATGGAAACTGGGCATGACGGGCCTGCCCAACGCGGCCACCAGGTCCACGGCGGCGCTGTTGAAGGCGACGTTGATGCCCCCGTAGGCCGCCCCGAACAGGAGTAGTACGGCGCCGAGTGCCACGGCCGAGTGGGCGAGCGGGGGCAGGGCGACGCTGAGTGAGAGCAGTACGGCGCAGACGACGGTCACCTGGTGACTGCCGAAGCGGCGGCACATCCGCCCGGTGAGCGTCATCGTCACGACGGCCCCGGCGGAGACCCCGAGCAGCGCGAGCCCGAGGGTGCCGGCGGAGGCGTGCGTCTGGTGCTTGATGTCGGGGATGCGGACGACCCAGCCGGCGAAGACGAAGCCGTCCAGGGCGAAGAAGGCGGTGATCGCGATCCGGAGACGAGTGAGAGCGTTGCCCGGCACGGCGCTGTGCGTTCGGGTTTTGTTTAGTTGCGGCACAAAGTCAGGCTAGGGGCGGTCCGGCGGTCGGGCAAGTGGGTTTGGCGGACACCCATCGCCGAGGAGGCGGTCAGCCACCGTCGCCGATCGACTGCCGGTGGAGCCTCGGGGGATGGCGATCCCTGGACCGGCGGGCAACGGGAACAGCCGCGCGACTTTGTCACACGTAAGGCTGTTGTCATACGGGATCCCGGCGCCGGAATGCGCCCGTGAAACGCCTTTGACCAGCAGAGACTTCCGGTTGCCCGTCGACTCGGAGCACTCAACGCGGCGTCGGGACCGCCCTGTTCGGGACGCGGATCCGTACCCGGGGCGCAGGGGTGCCGTCGGATACAGGTCGGTTAATGCTTGCTCACGAGCTGGTTGCGGGCGGGTGAGCGGGCCATGATGGGCCCATGACGTTGGCCTCGCGCGCGCTGGCGCAACTGGCGACCTGGCCGGACCTGAGACAGGCGGTCCCGAGCTGTGGTCTGGGGCAGGCCGTGAGCTCGGCCCAGGGCGAGATCGCCCACTTCCACTCGGACCGGGATGTCGATCTGCGGCTGACCGACCGGGCCATCCGGCGGTTCGCCAAGGACCTGAAGAGCTCGGGTGCCGTCCGGATCGTGCCGGGCTCGCCGTGGGTCACCCTCCGGCTCGACGCCACGAGCGACGTCGACCTGCTGCTGACCCTGGTGAGCGTCGCACTCCAGGCTCAGCAGACCTGGCCCGATCCGGTCGAGCGGGTGGTGAACGGCTGCAACGACCAGCGTGGTGCGGGGTTCGTGAAGGCCGACCGCAGCGGATTCTGAACTCACACCGCGAGGACCCGGATGCCCGCCTCCTCGAAGCGGCGCACGGTGTCCTGCCCCACCGCGGTGTCCGTGACGAGCGTGTCCACCAGCTCCGCGGCGCAGATGCGGGCGAACGCCCGCTGGCCCAGCTTGCTGGAGTCGGCGGCCACGACGACCCGCTCGGCGCGCTCGCACAGCAGCCGGTTGATCGCGGCCTCCGCCTCGTCGTGCGCCGCCGCGCCGTGCGTGACGTCGAACGCGACCACGCCGAGGACGGCGACGTCGAGCGTGATCTGGCCGAGCACACCGTCCGCGAGCGGACCGATGAGCTCGTACGACTGCGGGCGCGCGACCCCACCGGTCACCACGATCTTGAACTGCGGCCGCACCGCCAGCTCGTTGGCGATGTTGAGCGCGTTCGTGACGATGGTCAGCGCCGGTGAGCCGGTGCCGAGGTCGCCGCGCACGGCCAGGGCGCGCGCCACCTCCGTGGTGGTCGTGCCACCGGTCAGCCCCACCGCCTCGCCCGGCGCCACGAGATCCGCCACCGCCTTGGCGATCCGCTGCTTCTCGGAGGCGCGGCGGGCGGTCTTGTAGCGCAGCGGCAGTTCGTACGACACCCCGTGCACGACCGCTCCGCCCCGGGTGCGCACCAGCATCTGCTGCTCGGCGAGCTGGTCGAAGTCCCGGCGGATCGTCGCCGCCGACACCTCCAGTTCGGCCGCCGCCTCCTCGACCTCCAGCCGGCCGCGCTCGACGAGCAGCTCGAGCAGCGCCTTCCAGCGGGCGTCCCGGGACATCCGCAGCCTCCGTTCTCCGTCCTCCCGGCGACCCTAGCGCACCGCACTTTGCGCTGAATGCTTGATTGTGCTCGAAAACTCGCTATATCTTGCAAGAACAATCAGCAAGGGGAGGGTGTGGCATGAGCCATGTCGGGGACGAGCTGAACAGCCAGCCCGAGTGCTGGATACGGGCGGCCGAGGAGGCGGGGCGGTACGGCGGTTGCCTGCCGACGCCGGGGGAGCGGGTCGCGATCGTCGGGTGCGGGACGTCGTACTTCATGGCGCAGGCGGTCGCCGCGCTGCGCGAGGCCGCCGGACAGGGCGAGACGGACGCGTTCGCCGCCTCCGAGTTCCCGCGCGGGCGCTCGTACGACCGGGTCGTCGCCCTCACCCGCTCCGGCACCACCACCGAAATACTCGACCTGCTCGGGCAGTTGAGGGGCAGCACGCCGACGACGGCCCTCACCGCCGACCCCGCCACCCCCGTGACGACGGCCGCCGACGACCTCGTCGTGCTGGACTTCGCCGACGAACGCTCCGTCGTCCAGACCCGGTTCGCGACCACCGCGCTCACCCTTCTGCGTGCCCACCTCGGCCTGCACGCCGACGCCGTCGTCTCCGACGCCCGCACGGCCCTCACCACTGCCTTGCCCGAAGGGCTCGTGGACTGCACCCAGTTCACCTTCCTGGGGCGCGGCTGGACCACAGGGCTCGCCAACGAGGCCGGCCTGAAGATGCGGGAGGCCTCCCTGTCCTGGACCGAGGCCTACCCGGCGATGGAGTACCGGCACGGGCCGATCAGCATCACCACCGAGGGCACCGCGACGTGGATGCTCGGCGAAGCCCCCGCCGGTCTCGCCGAACAGGTGGGCGCCACCGGTGGACTGTGGATCGAGGGCACGCTCGACCCGCTCGCCGAACTCGTCCGTGTCCAGCGCCTCGCGGTCGCCGTCGCCGCCCGCCGCAGTCTCGATCCCGACCGGCCGCGCCACCTCACCCGCTCGGTGATCCTCGCCCCCTGACCCGCGCTCCGGAAGGGAACCAAGCCGTGCCCCTCGCGACCACCGGCGAGCTGGTCACCCGCGCAGCGGAAGCCCGCTCCGCCGTCGCCGCCTTCAACATCATCACGCTGGAACACGTCGAGGCCGTCATCGCCGGCGCCGAGACCAGCGGTGCGCCCGTCGTCCTCCAAGTCAGCGAGAACGCCGTCAAGTTCCGCTACGGACGTCTCCTGCCGCTCGCCCGTGCGGCCGTCGCCGCCGCCGAACGCGCCGATGTACCCGTCGCCCTGCACCTCGACCATGTGCAGAGCGACGACCTGCTGCGCCAGGCGCCCGACGCCGGGTTCAGCTCGGTGATGTACGACGCCGCCCGCCTGCCCTACGCCGAGAACCTCGCCGCGACCCGGGCGGCGGCCGACTGGGCGCACGCCCAGGGGCTGTGGATCGAGGCCGAGCTGGGGCAGGTCGGCGGCAAGGACGGCCGGCCCCCGCTGGACGCCCACGCGCCCGGTGCCCGCACCGATCCCGATCAGGCGCGCGACTTCGTCGCCGGCACCGAGGCCGACGCCCTCGCCGTCGCCATCGGCAGCGTGCACGCCATGACCACCCGCACCGCCGCCCTCGACCACGGCCTCCTGGGGCGGCTGTCCGCCGCGCTGACCGTCCCGCTGGTCCTGCACGGCTCCTCCGGCGTGCCGGACGACGGCCTGGTCGCGGCCGTCGCGGGCGGCATCGCCAAGGTCAACGTCGGCACCGCCCTCAACGCGGCCATGACCGGCGCCATCCGGGACTTCCTCGCCGCCCACCCGGAAGCCGTCGACTCACGCAAGTACCTCAGCGTGGGCAGGGAGGCGATGGCCCGGGAGGTGGCACGCATCATCGGCGTCCTCGGCAAAGAGCCCTGCGCTAGCTCCTCTTGACCGCCTTCAGCACCACGAACTTCGGGTCGCTCGCCACCAGTCGGCTGTTCCCGAACAGCCGCTTCAGCTTGACGTGGTACCCCAGGTGCCGGTTGCCGATCACCCACAGCTCGCCACCGGGGCGCAGCGCACGCTTCGCCCCGGTGAACATCCGCCACGCCGTCGCGTCGGTCGTCGCCTGGTGGGAGTGGAACGGCGGGTTGTTCAGGACGAGGTCCACACTGCCGGGTGCCACCCCGGCCAGCCCGTCCCCGACCCGGAACTCGGCGTGCCCGGGCACCCCGTTGGCCTTGTACGTCGCCTCCGCCGAGGCCACGGCCTGGAACGACTCGTCCACGAACAGCACTTCGGCCTGCGGATCGGCCAGCGCCACCGCCGTACCGACGACGCCGTTGCCGCAGCCGAGGTCCACCACGCGCCCACCGCCCGTCCCGGCCGGCAGATGCTGCAGGAGGAACCGGGTGCCGATGTCGAGCCGGTCGGCGCAGAAGACGCCCGCATGGTTGACGACCGTCCGCCCGGAGACCGTGCCGATGCCGTCCGGGAGGGCGTAGCCGTACGGCCACGGGTTCGCGGGCCGCTCCAGGGACGGGTCCAGGGTGCAGAAGATCAGCCGGGCCTTCTGCTGGGCCAGTGAGGTCCGGGTCGGCCCGAGGATCCGCTCGAACAGCTCCAGCGTGGAGGTGTGGATCTCCTTCACCATCCCGGTGCCGACGACCACCGTCTCGGCGTGCACGGCGGGAGCGAGCCGCAGCAGCTGGTCCTCCAGCAGCGCCAGGCTCTTCGGCACGCGCACCAGCAGCACGTCCACCCGCTCCGGCGGCGGATCCTGGGTGGTGAGCAGGCCTACGGCACCGGGCTCGACCCCGGCCCGCGCCAGGTTCGCCCGCGTCGCCTCCTGGCTCAGGAAGGAGTCGGTGATCTGCGTCGGCCGGTGCTGCGCGAGCGCCGTCACCAGCGCGCCCCAGCGGTCGCCGGCCACCACGACCGAGCCCGTGAGCGGCACCCCCTCCTCGGCCAGGTGCCGCAGCAGGTACGCGTCGGAGGCGTCCCAGGCACGCAGCCGGTCGCGGGGATCCTCGGGGAAGCGGGACAGCTCGAACTCGCCCCACGGAGTCGTCATACGGTCGTTCATCGCCCCCCAGGCTAGCCGAGCCGCAGCTCAGGGCCGGTCGGACGGGCCCTGGGGCAGGATGGGCGCATGGACGTGGAGCTGTTTTTGCGGGAGCGTGCCGAGGTCGCACCGGGCGCCGTGCACGTCCCGCACTGGCTGGACGCCGAGCGGCAGCGCGCGCTCCTCGCCGCCTGCCGGGACTGGGCACGCCCCCCGGCAGGGCTGCGCACGGTCCGCACCCCCGGCGGCGGCACGATGACCGCCCGGCAGGTCTGCCTGGGCTGGCACTGGTACCCGTACGTCTACGCCCGCACGGTCGTCGACGGCGACGGCGCCCCTGTGAAGCCCTTCCCGGCCTGGCTGGACGAACTCGCCCGCAGCGCGGTGGCCGACGCGCTCGGCCCGCGGGCGGCTCCGGCTCAGCCGTACGACATCGCACTGATCAACTTCTACGACGGCGACGCCCGCATGGGCATGCACCGCGACAGCGACGAGAAGTCGGATGCGCCGGTGGTGTCGCTGAGCCTCGGCGACACCTGCGTCTTCCGCTTCGGCAACACGCAGACGCGCACGAAGCCGTACACGGACGTGGAGCTGCGCAGCGGCGACCTGTTCGTCTTCGGCGGGCCCTCCCGGCTCGCCCACCACGGCGTGCCGCGCGTGCATCCCGGTACGGCGCCCCCGGAGCTGGGTCTTGCCGGGCGGCTGAACCTCACCCTGCGGGTGAGCGGGCTGTAGATCGCGGTGCCGGCCACGACGACTGCGGATCATGGGAGACTCGCCCTCATGAGCGGCAAGGCGGACCCCCGGACGGCGGGGGAAGGGACCACCTCGAGGGCGCGGCTGGACCGGGGGCGGGGTGCGCTCGGACCCGCGCTGGAGCTCGTGCACACCGGACGGGCGCCGACCCGGGCCGTGCTCACCGCCGAACTCGGGGTCACCCGGGCGACGGCCGGGGCGGTCGCCGCCGAGCTGGAGGCGCTCGGGCTGATCCGGGTCGACGCCCGGCCCGGTGCGGGGGCCGGATCCCAGGGACGCCCCTCGCACCGGCTGGAGGTCGCCGAGGACGGTCCGGTGGCGCTCGCCGCGCAGGTCCACGCCGACGGCTTCCGGGCCGCGCTGGTCGGCCTCGGCGGGCGGATCGTGGCCACCGCGCCCGGCTGCGAGACCGTCGACGCCGACCCGGCGAAGGTGCTGGGCTCCGTGGTGGAGGCCGGCGCCGAACTCCTCCGTACGACGGGCCTCCGCTGCGTGGGCGCGGGGCTCGCCGTCCCGTCCGCCGTCGCCGAACCCGACGGTCTGGCCCTCAACCCCCTCCACCTCGCCTGGCCGGTGGGCGCGCCGGTCCGCCGGATCTTCGCGGAGTGCGTCCGCGACGCGGGCCTCACCGGCCCCGCCTTCGCGGGCAACGACGTCAACCTCGCCGCGCTCGCCGAGCACCGGCACGGCGCCGGCCGGGGCGCCCGGGATCTGCTGTGCGTGGCCACCGGTCACCGGGGCGTCGGCGGCGCCCTGGTCCTCGACGGCCGCCTCCACACGGGCAGTTCGGGCCTCGCTCTGGAGGTCGGCCACCTCACCGTCAACCCGGAGGGCCGCCCCTGCCACTGCGGCAGCCGGGGCTGCCTCGACGTCGAGGCCGACCCGCTGGCCCTCCTCATCGAGGCGGGCCGCGAGCCCGGCCCCGAGGTCTCCCTGCTCCAGCAGGCCAACGACCTGCTGCGCACCCAGTACGCCGACCCGGCCGTCCGCACCGCCGCCGAAGCCCTGATCGACCGCCTGGGCCTGGGTCTCGCCGGTCTGGTCAACATCCTCAACCCCGACCGCATCATCCTCGGCGGCCTGCACCGCGCCCTCCTCGACGCCGACCCCGGGCGGCTGCGCGCGGTCGTCGCCGACCGCAGCCTGTGGGGCCAGAGCGGCGGCGTTCCCATCCTGCCCTGCACGCTGGACCACAACAGCCTGGTCGGCGCGGCCGAGCTGGCGTGGCAGCCGGTGCTGGACGATCCGCTGGGGGCGCTCCAGTGAGGCCCCGGGCGGCGGCGACGGCCGTGTGTGCCCTTGCCGCCCTCGCCGGCTGCACGGCCCCGAGCGGTGGCACGGAGCGCGAACCGGGCCCTGCGGCGGCCGAGATCAGCGTGGTGCGCGGCGACAGGTCGTACCCCCTGACCGTCAAGATCACGAAGTGGGAGGTGAGGCGGCACCCGCAGCTGCCCAAGGGCGAGGACGCGGTGCACTTCAGCTATCGCACGAGCAAGAAGGGGATGCTGCCGGAAGCCCTGGTGGAACTCGCCGCGTGTGCGGTGGACTCACGGGACGTCGTGTTGCTGTGCCAGGCCATCGCCGTGGACAACTCGCCCGGCGAGCCACGGGTGGAGGCCGCCGACTCCTGGATGGGCCCCGGTACCGGTCTGCACCTGTCCGACACGGCCCGCGTCGTTCTCCTGCCCGACCAGCTCCGTCCGGGTGTGCACGCAGGCGACCCCAAGGACAGCGACGGCTACGTGCCGCCCTCCCTGCCGGCACCCGGCGACCGGCTGCGCATGCGCTGACCGCCCCCGGATTTAGCCGGGGGCGCCGCCTCAGCGGCGACGGGGCCGGGCGACCAGCTCCCCGCCGCAGTGGGGACAGATCTGCCCCATGGCCTCGCCGCACGCCACGCAGAACGTGCACTCGTACGAGCAGATGCGGGCCGGACCGTCCGCCGGCAACTCGGCGGTCCCACACCGCTCGCAGCGGTCGCGCATCTCCAGTGCCATGGCTGTCTCGTCTCCTCGGGCAGTGGTCCGGTGGTGTTCCGCCTCCCATCCTCCGGACGGCCGCCGGGGCCGGAAGCCACCCCGAGGGACAAAGGTCCCTACGATCGGGCCACGGGCCGCTCACTTCCAGTCGACCGCGAACGCCTGCCCCGGATGTTCCGTGAGGATGCGGTCCACCAGCTCCGCCCCCACCGCCGCCGCGAGCAGCGGCCGCACCCGGCGCAGCAGGTACGGCATCCCGGGCCCGCCGTCCACCGACCGTGCCCCGGCGACCACCGTGTCCCCGCCGAGCAGCAGCCGGTCCCCGTACCCGGCCTCGGCCAGGTCCCGTACCGCCTGAGGCATCCGCCAGTCGGTGGCGTGGTGCGCGCGCGACGGCCCGTCGAAGGCCAGCCAGCAGCCCGACTCGGCGGCCTGCCGCTGCGTCACCGGGTCGGGGGAGCGGTTGAGGTGCCCGAGGATCACCCGGTGCCCGGGCACGCCCAACGCGTCGCACAGCAGGTCGAGTACGTCCAGTGCGCCGGTCCCCAGCTCCAGGTGGACGGCGATCGGCGCACCGGTGGCATGGTGGGCCTCGGCCGCCGCGGTCATCGTCCAGCGGGTGTGCGCGTCGAGGGCGTGGAAGCCGCCCGCCACTTTGATCAGACCGGCCCGCACCCCCGAGGTGCCGATGCCCTCGGTCAGTTCGCAGACGAACACCTCGGCGAGCCTGCCGCGCAGCCCGTCGACCAACTCCGGTTCGTAGTGCGCCGCTTGGTGCAGCCCCGTCGCGCCGACCAGGTGGACCCCGGTGGCCCGGGACAGCGGCGGCAGACCGGCGGCCCGCCGCCCCATCCCGTACGGGGTCCACTGGACCACAGCACTCCCGCCCGCCGCGCGGAACGCCTCCAGCTCGGCCTGCGCGGCGCTGGTGTCGTCCAGTTCCTGGCCGGGGAGTCGAGGACTGCGCAGGAAGAGATGGTCGTGCGCGTCGCACACGCCCAGTTCCTCGGGGCGTATGTCACCGAGGACCGTACGGACGGCGCTCACCACTGCCGCCCGCGCGGCAGCTCACCCCGCCCCGGCGCCGACAGGTGCAGCACCTCGAAGACGTCGCCCTCGGCCTTGGGCGCATCGTGCGCCCAGAGCGAGAAGTGGACCAGTTCCCACGCGCGCGTGTCCACGGCGGCCGCCGCCAGCACGGCACCGTCCTCGGTGGCCAGCCGCCCTGTCTCGCCCGCCGCGTCCGCCATGAACGCGGCCAGCTCCACACCGTCCGGCACCGGTTGGCGCCGCCGCACGGCGAACGCGGCGGGGGATCCGGCGGCGGTGCCCTCCTCGAAGGCCAGGCCCGTCCACTGCCGTATCTCCGGCCGCCCGAAGGCGTCGACAGGCCCCTGGAAGGTGCCTCCCCACAGGAAGCTGTTCATGCCCTCCATCGTGTTCCAGAGGTAGAACGGCCCGTACTGGTTCACCGGCGAGCCGTGAAATCCGCGCTCGCGCAGGATGTACGTCTTCATGCCGAGGCCGTCCCAGTCGTCCAGCAGGTGCGCGACGCGGGCGACGCGGGAGCGGATGACGCCCATGTCGTAGTCCGCGGGCAGGGTGAACTCGTACTGCATGGCGTGCATGTCGTGATTCCCTTCTCAGGCCGGGTAGTCGTTCACGTGTGCGTCCCACTCGGTGGTCGTGCCGTCCTCAGCGGCTTCCACGACCGCGAGATGGGTCATGAAGGTGCGCGGCGCGGCACCGTGCCAGTGCCACTCGCCCGGCTCGATCCACACCGTGTCGCCCGCGCGGATCTCCTCCACGTCACCGCCCTTGCGCTGCACCAGCCCCTCGCCCTCCAGGACGTGCAGCACCTGGCCGTGCGGATGCCGGTGCCAGGCGGTGTGCGCGCCGGGCGTGAAGTGGACGTTGAACATGCGCAGCCGGGACGGGGCGGCGGGGGCGGCTATCTCGTCCAGCCACACCGAGCCGGTGAAGTTCTCCGCCGGGCCCTGCAGGCTTTCGGGACGCCGTCTGGTGATGTGCACGGAAATCGGTTCTCCAGTCAGGGAGTTCGGGGTGCGAGAAGGGAGAGCAGACCGCGGACTCCGGCGTCGAACGCGGCGGGGGAGCCGGAGGCGCGCGCGAGGACGTAGCCGCCCTGGACGGTCGCGAGGACGGCTGCACCGATCTCCTCGCCGTCCAGTCCGGGCGCGAACTGCCCCTGCTGCTTGCCCTCTTCGACGAGCCCGGCGATCCGCCCGCGGACCCACGCGATCGTCTCGTCCACCGGCGCGCGCAGTTCGTCGCTCGCGATCACATCCGGATCCATCGTCAGCCGGCCGATCGGACACCCGCGCAGCACGTCACGCTCGCGCAGCAGATACGCCTCGATGCGCTCGTACGGTGTGCCCGGCCCGCCGAACACGCCCTCGGCGGTGGCCCGCAGCTCTTCGGCGGTCCGCCGGATCGCCGCCAGGGCCAGGTCCGGCTTGCCCTTGAAGTGGTGGTACATGCTGCCCTGGCCGGCCTCCGCGCGCTCCAGGATCGCCTTCGGGCTCGTCCCCACGTAGCCGCGCTCCCACAGCAGCTCGCGGGTGGACTCGATCAGTCGTTCCGGGGTGCTCATGAGATCACTGTACATACTGGTAGTTACAATCCGCCAGTCCCCAGGGAGCAGCCGCGCCCCACCGGCGTACTCCCGGGGAGGTATCCGCACTGCCGCCGGCCGCACGACGACCCGGACCCCCTGCCGGAGGGAGCCTCGTGGCATCACCCCGAGACCCTGCCGACAAGGGAGTTGAACCGAGATGCAGACCCTGGCGAACTGGGACGGCGGACCCGGCCCGTGGATCCTGTTCTTCCCGCTGATCTGGGCGGTCGTCGTGATCGGCGCCGTCACTTTCCTGCGCCGCACCGTCTGGCGCGGCCGCGGCGGCCCCTGGCGGGGCATGGACGGCCCACGCCCGGCGGGTGACTCGCCGCTCGCGGTCCTGGGCCGCCGCTTCGCCTCGGGCGAGATCGACGAGGACGAGTACTGGCGCCGGCTCTCCGTCCTGGAGGAGCAGTTCGGCCGCATCGGCAAGGGCGGTGCGGCATGACCACGACGACCGCACTGCGTACGGCGGCCCGTGTGGTGGGCGCGGTGAAGGTGTACGGCGGTGGCGACACCGCCGTACGCGCCCTGGACGGCGTGGACGTCGACTTCCCCGTCGGCCGCTTCACCGCGATCATGGGCCCTTCGGGCTCCGGCAAGTCCACCCTCATGCACTGCGCGGCCGGCCTCGACACGCTCACCTCGGGCGCCGCCTACATCGGCGACACCGAGCTGGGCGCGCTGGACGACCGCCGTCTGACCCTGCTGCGGCGCGACCGGGTCGGCTTCGTCTTCCAGGCGTTCAACCTGGTGCCGACGCTGACCGTCGCGGAGAACATCACCCTGCCCCTGGACCTCGCCGGACGGCGGGGCGACCGGGAATGGATCGACGCGCTCGTCGACGTCGTCGGGCTGCGCGACCGGCTGCACCACCGGCCCTCCGAGCTGTCCGGCGGGCAGCAGCAACGCGTCGCCGTGGCACGGGCGTTCGCGGGCCGCCCCGACGTCGTCTTCGCCGACGAGCCGACCGGCAACCTCGACTCCCGCTCCGGCGGCGAGGTCCTCGGCCTGCTCCGCCGCGCCGTACGGCAGACGGACCGCACGGTCGTCATGGTCACCCACGACCCGGTGGCCGCCGCCCACGCCGACGAGGTGCTCTTCCTCGCCGACGGACGGCTGGTCGACCGGATGCAGTCCCCGACCGCCGACAAGGTCCTGGACCGCATGAAGGCCTTCGAGGTGCGGTCATGAACGCATCGCTCCGGCTCAGCCTCACCTCGCTGCGCGCGCACCGGCGGCGTTTCGCGGGTACCTTCCTCGCGGTGTTCCTCGGCGTCGCCTTCCTGGCCGGCACCCTGGTCATGGGCGACACGCTGCGCGCGAGCTTCGGCTCCATGTTCGGCGAGTCAACCAGCGGTACGGACGCCGTCGTACGCGGCGCCGACGCCATCACCACACCCGGCGAGGCCCAGGGCGTACGGCGGCCCGTCGACACCTCGCTGGTGCGGACCGTCGAGCGCGTCCCCGGCGTGGCGGCCGCCGCCCCGAACATCCAGGGCGCCGGTCAGCTCGTCGCCGCCGACGGCAAACCCGTCGGCGGCCAGGGCCCGCCGACCCTCGCCGGCAACTGGATCACCGACCCGAAGCTCAACCCGTACCGGCTCGCCGAGGGCCGCCTCCCCGCGCGCTCCGGCGAGGTCGTGGTCAACCGGGGAGCCGCGAAGAAGGGCGGCCTGAAGATCGGTGACACCACCACCCTGCGCACCCCCGACCCGGTCAAGGTGACCGTCGTCGGCCTCGCCACCTTCGGCGGCCAGGACGGCATGGCCCAGGTGACCTTCACGGGCATGACCCAGGCCGACGCCGAGAAGTACCTCACCGCGCGGCCCGGCCAGGCGGCGAGCATCCAGGTGCGGGCCGGACCCGGAGTGAGCCAGCAGGAACTGGTCCGCCGGCTCACTCCCGTCCTGCCCGGGGGAGTCGAGGCCGTCACCGGCCGACAGTCGGCGCAGGAGAACACCGACATGATCTCCAGCCAGTTCCTGACCCTGTTCACGACCTTCCTGCTCGTCTTCTCCGGCGTCGCCCTGCTCGTCGCGACCTTCTCCATCCACAACACCTTCGCCATCGTGGTCGCCCAGCGCACCCGGGAGAACGCCCTGCTACGCGCCCTCGGCGCCGCCCGCCGCCAGGTGACCGCCGCCGCCCTCGCCGAGGCCTGCGCCGTCGCCGTCACGGCCTCCGGGGCGGGGCTCGCGGGCGGGATCGGCATCGCCGCCGGACTCCAGGCGCTGTTCCCGGCGATCGGATTCCCCTTCCCCGAGGGCGACCTGGTGATCAAGACGCTGTCGATGGTCCTGCCGCTCGCCGTCGGCGTCGTGGTCTGCCTGGGCTCCGCACTGATGCCCGCCGTACGCGCCGGCCGCACCGCCCCGCTGGCCGCGCTGCGCGAGACGGCCGTCGACCACTCCGGAGCCTCCCGCGTTCGTACGCTCGCCGGCACGCTCCTCGGCGCCGCGGCGCTGGCCGCCGCCCTCACCGGCGTCCTGGTGACACCCTCCGTGTGGCTCGCGGGCCTCGGCGCGCTGCTCGCCCTCGCGTCCTTCGTGGTCCTCGGCCCGGTCGCCGCGACCACGGCCGTACGACTCCTCGGCGCACCCGTGGACCGGCTGCGCGGGGTCACCGGCGCCCTCGCCCGGCGCAACGCCCTGCGCAGCCCGAAGCGGACGGCCGCCACGGCGAGTGCGCTGATGATCGGTGTGGCCGTCGTGTCGCTGTTCACTGTGTTCGGCGCGTCCCTGAAGGCCACCATGGACCGGACGGTGTCGCGGTCCTTCGCGGGCGACGTCGCGGTCAGTGCCCCGTCCTTCGGCGCGGGCGGCAGCGGGCTCAGCCCCCGGCTCGCCCCGGCCCTGCAACGGCTGCCCGAGGTGGACACCGCGGTGGGGCTCGGCCGCGGGGTCGCCGAAGTCGACGGCAAGGGGCGGGCCCTGACCGTGACCGATCCGGCCGCGCTCGCCCGCACCTTCGACCTCGGCACGGTCACCGGATCCCTGCGCGCCCTCGGCACCGACGGCATCGCGCTGACCCGCGCGGAGGCCGGTCGACAGGGGCTGCACCCCGGCGACACGGCACGGCTCACCTTCACCGACGGGCAGAGCGAGAACTTCACCGTGCGTGCTGTCTACGGCCGGTCCGAACTCGCCGGCGACTACGTCATCACCCGCGCGGCCTGGGCCCCGCACCGCACCCAGGACTCCGACCGGCTGATCGCCGTCACCTTCAGGCACGGTGTGAGCGCGGACGCGGGCAAGGCGGCGGTAGGGATGACGGCCGCCCGGTACGGCAACCCGGAGGTGCAGACCCGCGACGAGTACGCGCAGTCCTCGGCCGGCGGGATCGACATGATGCTCACGCTCGTCTACGCCCTGCTCGCCCTCGCGGTCGTCATCGCCCTGCTCGGCATCGCCAACACACTGACCCTCGCACTCCACGAACGCACCCGGGAACTGGGCCTGCTGCGGGCCGTCGGCCAGACCCGGGCCCAGCTGCGGGCGATGGTCCGCTGGGAGTCGGTCCTGGTCGCCGCCTTCGGCACGGCCGGCGGACTCGGCCTCGGTGCCTTCCTTGGCTGGGTGCTGGTGAAGGCCTCCGACGGCGCGAGCGACACCGCGTTCGCCTTCGCCCTTGCGCCCGCCCGGCTCGCCGTGGTCGCCCTGGTCGGCCTGACAGCCGGCGCCCTCGCGGGCT
>NZ_KQ948074.1 GCF_001513965.1 Streptomyces cellostaticus
TTAGGCACGCGACGGCCTTGCGGTTACGGCCGACGCGATCCTCTAGTCGAAGAGCACGAGATTGTCGCGCGTGAGCCATTTCTCGCTGACCTCGACGGTCCTCGCAATGACTTCAGGGTAGCGATCCGCAAGATAGGCCTGCTCAACCTCTTCGCCGGTCTTCCGATCTTCGACGATCTTCGTGCCGCTGATCTTCATCTTCTTCAAGGTGCCGATCGTCTCTCCTGCGATCAGAGCGTTGAACGCCTTGACGGCCTGCGCGGACTGCTGAACGCTGTCGCGACTGACGCGGCCCTTGTTCACATTGATCATGGTGTTCGTGTAGATGGCTCGGGGGTCCCGGCCGACGAATTCTTTACTGGCCTCTCCGATGCAGTCGAAGAACATGTCGGCAATGCGCTCCGGCCAGGTCTCGGTGATGATCTTGTACGCGACGATCAGGCCGGTCGCGCTCGCGTGGCATTGCTTGCCCTTGGCGGTCAGGCGGATGATGCGATCCTCGCTGACAGGCCACTTTTCCACCCACTCCTGCAACTGCTCGGCCGTGGGCCTGCCGTTGGTCCACCGTGTCCAGTGCTGGCCCGAAAGGCGATTACTGAGGACCTTCAAGGCGGCGCCGTACACGTTGGAGTTGCTTTGCTTCATGTCGGTCAACTGGGCGACAAAGTCCCCCGCAGTGCGGACGCGGCCGCCGTCGATGGCGGCGAAGGCATCGGGGTCCATGTTGTACGTGACCTGGCTGGTCACGGTAATCCCGGTCTCAATGAGCGCTGCCGCTCTGTGCTGTCCGTCGATGAGGCAGCCATGCCAGTCGAGCGCGAAGCCCTGATGAGTGGTGCGAAACTGACCGCTTCGCAGGATGCTTTTGAACTTGTCAATGTTGGACCGCTTGAGCGGAACACGGTTGCATGTTCGCTTTTCCATCCAGCTCTTGCATGTCTCGGGTGTCACCTCGATCATTTCGGTGTGGACGGGCGGGATGCTCTTCCCTCCGTTGGCCATGTTGCCCTCTCGTCTCTGTGGTCGGGGAGCGTCTAGGCTCCCCAGATCTTGCGATCAAAAAATAAGAGGGGTTGGGGTGCTTGCGAGTCCGCAAGTTCGCAAGCGACCTGAAGTGATCAACGTAGAACTAATTGCGTGTGATCTTTGCATTATCCGGTCGGGTTCTGTCTATCCAGCCCGCACAAATTTTCGCTATGTGAGGTGCGGAGTGGGACTCTCGGCCCGCTCGACACGCACCTTCCCCGGCTGCTGCAACCGTTGAGGCGCTGGCTGGCGACCAAGCGGTACACGCCAGTAGCCGACTACGCTGCGAGCGCCGCAGCTCTCGCCTACGCGACCGCAATCACCATGGAGGCGCATCGACTTGCCCCCCCGCGAGGCGGATCGCAGGCCCTCGGCGGTGCGGGTCTCGGCCTGCGAGTGGGCGGCCTGCCCGCCTGCGGGTGCGGAAGGGACGATCTCGCTCGAAGTGCGAATCCTGCACTGCCTCGCCGAACTGCCGAACTCCTGAAGACTCTGGACGTGGGCGACGCGGCGGCAGCTGCCGCGGACGCGGTCATCGAGTTCGACGCGACGACAGGCGTTGGGGTCTGCGCAGTGGTGGACGAGGTCGACAAGACCGCCAAGGACGGCATGATCTTCGGCAGCTGGTCGGACCCGCTGGGTCTGTACGGCAGTGAACTGGAGGACCTGGGGGGCGGCTGGTACCGCTCGCCCGAAGGACTGGACTATGGTCCGGGTTCTGCCGAGGGTCACCGCATGACCCACGTCATGCAGCTCACCCGGGAGAACCCGGCGAAGCCCGCCCACGGAGTTTTCGACAAGGGCAACCAGGGGGTGCTGGAAACGGTCGACGAGGCATGGAGCCGACGCGCCATGGCGGTGCCGTGACGGCGTCGGCATCCGGCGAGCCTGTCGTCCCAGTGTCGCCCTGTTTTGGAGCCCCGCCGGCTCGAAGCGGGTCAGTCGATCGGGCCGGCGGTGTCCGTGTCAGGCCGCTCTCAGCCGGTCGGCAGGTAGTTGTAGCACTTCTGGTGGTACAGGTCGTCCCGCAGCAACTCGTACATGTACTGACCGGTTACGGGTCCAACGACGCCGTCCGCCTTGATCCCGTGGTGCTCCTGGAACTCGATCACCCCGTCCTGCGTTTTGGAGCCCCAGACACCGTCGACGGTCACACGGTCACTCACGGTTCCCATGCCGGCTTCCTGGATGGCCAGTTGCACACACCTCACGCCCTGGCCGGTGGCTCCGTAGCGCAGGTTGGCCACGCCCGGCTTCGCCTGAGCCGTCCCGCTCACGGTGACCAAGGCGGCGAACGCCACGGCCGTCGCCGCAGCCGCATTCGCACATCGCTTCAGAGTTCGGTTCATTCAATCCACCCGTTTCAACGGGGGTGTGAACGCAGGCGCCGTTGTCACTGCCCTCACCACCCCTGGTAGTAGTGATCACAAGTCGCCGGCCCGGCCCAGGGGCGATGCAGCCCGCATGTGGGAACTTCCACAGGCCCACGGCGGTGCCCATGCTGAACGCACGCCGTTCGGGTTGCTTCTCATGCAACCGGCCGACCGGTTCAGCGGGTTGGTGGGAAGCCTCGAACCGCTTTCCGCCTCACCGCGAACATTGTTGATCTTGACGCATAGAACATACCGCCTTGCAGGGGGGCGTGCGGCCTGGGCGGGCCCGCAGACTTCTGAACGGCCAGACCCGTACCTGGACCTACACATGGAACGCCGAGGACCGCCTCACGGAGGTGACCGACCCAGACGGAACCCGATGGCGGTACGCGTACGACCCGCTCGGCCGACGCGTCTCCAAGCACCGGGTAGCCGACGACGGCTCCGTGGCCGACCGTACGGACTTCGTCTGGGACGACATGTGCTTGGCCGAGCAGACCGCGCCAGACGGCTGGGTCACCACCTGGGACCACGCGCCGAACAGCCACCGCCCGGTCGCCCAGACGAGCCGTAAGCCGACCACAACAGCCGCCAACACGTCGTTCTTGACGCAGCTGGCGGAAGAGCCGGATCCCGAGCACGGCGCTCATTTCCACACCGTCGTCACCGACTCCGTCGGTACGCCCACGGAACTGGTCTCCGCGACCGGAGAGCTCGTCTGGCAGCACCGTACTGGCCTGTGGGGCACTCCATTCCGGGGTCCGGAGGAGGACGCGTCTCCGTTCGACTGCCCGTTGCGGTTCCCCGGGCAGTACGCCGATCCCGAGACCGGCTTGTACTACAACCTGCACGGGTACTACGACCCCGAGACGGCGCGGTACATCAGCGCGGATCCGTTGGGCCTCCTCCCCGCCCCCGACCACCACGCTTACGTGCCGAATCCGCTGGGCTGGAGCGACCCCCTCGGCCTCGCCGGAAAGAAGGGCCCGAAGGGACCGTATGGGAACCCCCTCGACTTCGGTCAGGGGTACTCCGGGCGAGTGGACATCCGGGGAGAGGGCCCGAAGGGAACGGACTTCGAGATCCACGTGTACGACAAGGCCAACCGTGAGGTCGGTACGTTCCGCAGCGATGGCTGGTTCAACAAGCACAGCCTCAAGGCCGAGGAAGCCGACGTTCCGCCGGCCGTGGAGAATGCCACCAAGGGACGAGCCATCGACACGATGCGCAGAATCGGGCGTATCGGACCCAAGGGAACCGAGGACATCTCCGGCGACAAATGGCGTCGCCCTCGTCTCTCACAGGAAGATTGTCCATGAAATTCGTCAAGGCGGACTGGGACCCCGAGGCGCCCGGGTTCCGCCTGGATGCGCACGTCTACCTGGCCGAGCTGCCGCGTCTGCGCGCGGACCTGCCGCCCGGCGCCCGATCTTTCGCCACCGACCCCGGGCACTATGACATCGCGGGCGCCATCCGCTGTGTGAAGGATCTGGAACTCGCCGGGGTTCACCTAGCCACCGACAAGAGTGGCGGGCTGGTCCTGGACTTCGCACCCAACAAGTTCAAGCACGATTCAGGCCTGCGCATCAGCTACTCGCGCGTGACGCATTTCTCCATCGACTATGAACACTCCATCGACTGGATGAGCGTCGACACCGTGCTCCTCGACGAAATCCTTCCCGACGATGACGGTGGTTGCCTGCACGAGATCGCGCTCACCGACGCGTCGATCACCGTCCGGTGTGCGGATCTCCAAGCCGTGTGGGAGGACGCCAGCTGAGGAATGGCCGTCCGTCAGGGGACGTTGATCCGGCGACAGCAACGACCCGACGCCCCGCGATCACTGTGCAGCTCACCGTACGACCTGACCAAGGCGATGCCAGCGGTTTCGGTATGGGCGAGACCCGGGTCCCAGGCCGCGCTGACGGGCTGGCCGTCGAGCGGCAGCTGAGGGATTCCCTCGGCCTGGCTGCGAGCGGCGATCGTCGTACCGTCTGTGATCGGCCTCGCACAACCGTAGGGATGACCCTTCCTCTGCGTGAGCGGCAGAGAGCAGGCTGGACGGCGGATGGC
Organism: Streptomyces cellostaticus; assembly: GCF_001513965.1. Taxonomy (GTDB): domain Bacteria; phylum Actinomycetota; class Actinomycetes; order Streptomycetales; family Streptomycetaceae; genus Streptomyces; species Streptomyces cellostaticus. The sequence continues at coordinate 4,473 of NZ_KQ948074.1, forward strand.
CGCTTGCTGGGAGCCCCCGGGGAGCCGGTGCTGGAAGGCGGCTCCCAAATGGCTCCCAAAACGGGGCCACAAAGCAAATCAGGCCCGGTGCTGATCTCTCAGCACCGGGCCTGACCTGGTGTTACGGCTGTCGGGGTGGCGGGATTTGAACCCACGACCTCTTCGTCCCGAACGAAGCGCGCTGCCAAGCTGCGCTACACCCCGATGTCGCTGCTTGTCGCGGCGACGACGTTTACTTTAGCCCACAGGTGGCTGGAGACGAAATCCGGTTTAGAAGCGGCGGCGGACCGGGGTCGGGCGGGTGTGGTCCAGGCCGATCAGGAGGACCGCCAAGGCGTACATGGAGAGGCCCAGGAGGAGGGCGTTCGCCAGGGTGCTGCGGTAGCCGTGGGCCTCGGCGTCGAGGAAGGAGTAGAGGTAGCGGGCGGGGGTGGACGGGGGGAGGAACGCGGCTCGGGTGAGGTAGAAGACCAGGTAGGCCAGGGGGTAGAGGAGCCAGGTCGCGGCCTGGCGGAGGTGTAGGCGGGCAGCTGGGGTGAGTAGGAGCCAGTCCAGGAGGGCCGCCGCTGGGACCAGTGTGTGGAGGAGTTGGAGGGCCGCCCACTGGGCGTGCCAGCGCGCGGGGGGTGCGGTCGCATCCGTCATGAGGAACGGTGGCGTCGTGTGGGCCAGCAGCAGGTGGTAGACCAGCGTGGTGATCATGGCGTAGAGGAGTGTGGCGCCTGTCACGGATGCGGGGAGCGGGCGGCGGGCCCGCCAGGCCCGGGATGCCGACAGGAGCATCACCACGGTCAGCAGGATGTTGGCCTGGACGCTGAAGTAGCTCAGGGTGCGGGCGGGGGTGCCCAGGAGGAGTTCCAGGGCGACGCCTGCGGCCGCCGCGAGGGCGGTCAGGAGACGGAACACCGCCGTCGGGGGGCGGCGCGACGGGGCCACCACCGCAGTGGCCGGGACATGGGAGGGCAGCAGGAGGGAATGGCCCGGGATGGCGGGCAGGTCCGGGATGTCCCTGGGTATCGGGGCGGTCATGCCCTCAAGCTATGCAAGAGGGGTGAATGGGACCATTTGGGGTACTCCGGGTGGGTTAATCGAGGGGGATACGGACGTACCGGGTTCCGTACGTCCGTCCTCCGGGTCCTTTACCTTCGTCCCCGGCTCCCCACTCCCGTCCCCGGGTCCCTGCTCCCGCCGCTGGCCTACGCCAGCCCCCCGGCCGACCTACTCCCGCCCCACCAACGTCAGCAGCGTCGCCTCCGGAGGGCAGGCGAAGCGGATGGGGGTGTAGCGGTTGGTGCCGCAGCCTGCCGAGACGTGGAGGTAGGACGTGCGGCCCTCCGCCGTGTGTGTGGACAGGCCCTTCACGCGGTCCGTGTCCAGGTCGCAGTTGGTGACCAGGGCGCCGTAGAAGGGGATGCACAGCTGGCCGCCGTGGGTGTGGCCGGCCAGGATCAGGGGGTAGTCGTCCGCCGTGAAGGAGTCCAGGACGCGCAGGTAGGGGGCGTGGACCACGCCCATCGAGAAGTCGTAGGTGCCGGAGGGGCCGCCTGCCACCCGGGCGTAGCGGTCGCGCTTGATGTGGGGGTCGTCCAGGCCGGTCAGTTCGATCGACACGCCCTCGACCTTCAGCACGCCCCGCGTGTTCGTCAGGTTCTGCCAGCCCGCCGCGTCGAAGCCGTCCCTGAGCTCCTCCCAGGGGTTGTGGATCGCGCCCACGACCGGCGGATTGCCGTTCAGGCCGTGGCGGCCGCTGGTCCTCTCCAGCAAGTAGCGGGCGGGGTTGCGGGGTTTGGGGCCGTAGTAGTCGTTGGAGCCGAAGACGTAGGCGCCCGGGAACTCCATCAGCGGGCCGAGGGCGTCGAGCACCTCGGGCACGCCTTCGGGGTCCGAGAGGTTGTCGCCGGTGTTGATCACGAAGTCGGGGCGCAGGCCCGCCAGCGACTGCAGCCAGCGCTGCTTCTTGCGCTGGCCGGCGACCATGTGGATGTCGGAGACCTGGAGCACGCGCAGCGGGCGCATGCCCGGCGGGAGGACCGGGACCGTCACTCGTCGCAGGCGGAAGGAGCGGGCCTCGAAGCCCGCCGCGTACGCCACTCCGGCGGCGCCTGCCGCCATGATCCCCAGGGGTACTCCGTATCGCGCGCGCATACGACCATCGTGTCAGACCCCGCTCACCCCTTGAGACCGGCAGCCGGTAAATCGGCGGGCGCTCGTGCCGTCGTACCTGCGACAATCGTCCCCATGACCACCACGCTCAAGTCGAAGCTGCGCAACGACCTCAACGCCGCGATCAAGGAGCGCGACGAGCTCCGCTCCTCGACGCTGCGGCTGACGCTCGCCGCGATCACCGAGGAGGAGGTCAGGGGCAAGGAGAAGCGAGAGCTCTCCGACGACGAGGTTCTCAAGGTGATCACCAAGGAGGCGAAGAAGCGTCGCGAGGCGGCGGACGCCTTCGCCCAGGGTGGTCGTGCCGAGTCGGCCGAGCGGGAGAAGGCGGAGGGCGAGGTCCTCGCCGCGTACCTGCCCAAGCAGATGTCCGACGAGGACCTGGAAGCGATCGTCGCCCAGGCCGTCGAGGAGGCGAAGGCGGCCGGCGCCGAGGGGCCGCGGGCCATGGGTGCCGTGATGAAGATCGTGAACCCGAAGGTGGCCGGCCAGGCCGAGGGCGGCCGCGTCGCCGCCGCGGTGAAGAAGCTCCTGGCCGGCTGAGCATCGTGCGCGGCAGGCGAGCACGCAGCGGCTTGTGCTGCGTGCTCGTCGTGCTCGACGGTGCCGATCGAGGGACCGGGGCTCGGCCCTCTTGTCCCCTTGTCTGTCCTCTTACCCGCAGTACAGGTTGTTCCGTTCCAGAGAGTGCATCTCTGTGCGCGCGGGATTGACGATCTCCCCTTCAATGGTGATGCAGTGACCGTTGGTGCCGGTGATCGAGACCGGGCCCGCGTAGTACTTGTAGTCGGGCTTGCTGTCGTTGTCGCTCTTCCCGGCGCCGCTGATGAAGGCCCTGATGGTCTGTGGGGTTCCGTAGTATCTGACGGCCTTGTTCACCAGGCAGTTCGTGCCGCCGTTGGCGCTTGAGTAGTAGACGTAGAGGGTTCCCCACACGCGGCCTGCGTCGTCCTTGATGTCGTGGCTTCCGACCTGAGATCCAGGGCAGCCAAAATCACCTGCGGCGGCCGTCTGGGTGGCTGCCAGGGAAATGCCGCCGACCAACAGGGACAGGGCCGCGAGATGGGCTGAAATTCTCTTTACTGCCGACATTCTTGCTCCTTGACTTGAGAGGGGTATGGAGGGCGCATCGACAAAGCGAGTCCGGCGGCGAGTTCGGTGCGAGGGAGGCGCACGGAAGGAGCCGGTGTTTTCATCGCGATTCGGGCACTTTGTTGACGGAGGGGGCCAGGAGGCCGAGTTCCTGGGCGCGCGCGCCCAGCGCGACGCGTCCGTTGGCCTCAAGTCGTTCCATGAGCCGTTGCACCTTGCGCTGTATCGTGCGGTGTCCGACTCCGCAGCGACGGGCAATGGATGCGTCGTTCAGTCCGGCGTACAGCAGGTTCAGAATTTTCCGGTCAATGGCGTCCATATAGGGCGCACCGGTGCCGAGTTCCGGGTTTGTGGTCAAAACATCCCCCGTGACAGCTGGTCATATCTGCCATGCCTCAGTGTAGGAAGCGTTTGCGCCATCGGACAGGCGAATAAATAACGCCAAAGGAAGGCAAAGGGGTGTAACGGGATGGCGTGATAACGCCATCCCGAAGATGACCGGCCGGAACGCGAGTCGGGTTAGAACCAGGGCGTGCAGTGCGCCGTGCCCGAGGGGTCCTCCGCGCAGGCCCGCATCTCGTAACCCGACGGGTTGTAGTACATCGGCGTGCGCGTGTAGTAGTAGTTCGTCCCGTCGGGCACCTTGGACGTCCAGCCCGACGCGGCGCCGTGCTTCAGGCCCAGTCGCCAGTAACAGGTGGAATGGTCCTTGGTGCAGCGCTGCACATACACGGACCATTTGCTCTCGTCGGAGCCGCTGATGTACCAGAGACGGGCCCAACTGTACTGATCCCCGTCGGTCTTTCCCCATCGCAGCTCGTAGGCGAAAGAGCCGCCCAGGTCATAGGGGCCGTACGGGCTGACCGGGCCGGTCTGCCAGGACTGCACGTTCGGGTCGTGGCCGTCGCAGCCGAAGTTGTCGCAGGCCTGCGCGGTGGCCGAGGCGGAATTCGGGACGGAGATGGCGAGTGCGAGAGAGCTGAGAAGTGTTCCGAGCGTGATTCCGAGACGGGATCTGAGTTTCATGGTCCCCCTCCATGCGAACATGCGAAGCGGCAGCGGAATTGGGCTTTCCCCGGCGGATCCGTAGATGAATTTCTCACGGACCCAGCCAGGAGAAGCCCCGTCCGGGGAAGCTGGCGCAATTACGCCCGGGTGTCACCGGGCCACCGGGCCACGAGGCCATCGGGCCGCTGGATCGACCCGGCGCTCCCGGTACTCCGGCGCTCCGGTACTCCGGCGGGCCGTGGAGACCACCGGCCCGCCGGGGGCGCTCTTACCCCTTCCGTCCCCCGAACCCGTTCCCGTTGCTCCCGCCGTTCGTCTGCCCCTCGATGAAGCCGCCCGGGAGAGAGAACGTCGGCGTCGGGAAGGTGCCGCCGGTGGTGTCACCCGTGGTGGCCCCGGTCGTACCTCCGTCAGTGAGACCGCCGATCAGTCCGCCGATGACCCCGCCCGTGTTGTCCCCGTTCTTCCCGCCGCCGTTCCCCCCGTGGCCTTTTCCCCGGTCGCCCCCCTTGTTGTCGTCGGGGATGTCGACCAGTTGGAAGTCCGGTGCGGGCGTGCCCTCCAGGGCGCCGGTCATCATGTCGCGCCAGATCGGTCCGGGGACCTCACCGCCGTAGACCTTGTCGTGCGGGATGCCGCCGATGGTGATGTTGAACATCCGCCGCTTGTGCGCCGGGTCGCCGACCCAGACCGCGCCCGCCATGTTCGGGGTGTATCCGACGAACCAGGCCGCGTAGCGCTTGTCCGTCGTACCCGTCTTGCCCGCGCTCGGGCGGCTGTCGAGGCCGGCCTGCTGGCCCGTGCCGTCCTCGACCACGCCCTTCAGGATCGTGCTGACGGTGTCGGCGGTCTTCTCCGACATCGCCCGCGAGCAGGTCGACTTCGGCACCTCCAGCGACTTCTTCTCGCTGCCGACCTTCTGGGTGATCGACTCGATGGCGACCGGGGTGCAGTACATACCGCGCGAGGCGAAAGTGGCATAGGCGTTCGCCATCGTCAGCGGGGACACCTCCTGGGTGCCGAGCGCGATGGACGGCGCCTGGTCGATCTTGCGGCCGTCGGCGCGCTCCACTCCCATCTTCTGGGCCATGTCGGTGACGGGGCAGATGCCGATGTCGCTGATCAGCTGCACGTAGTAGGTGTTGACCGACTTGGCGGTCGCCTCCTTCATGCCGTACGGGCCGTGCTCCGAGGGGTTCTCGTTGGTCAGCTTGGCCGGCTTGCCCGGGTCGTTGCGCCAGGTCTTGCCGTCACACGCGGCCACGGGGCTCGGGTAGGGCATCTCGTACGGCGACGAGTACTGCTGCGTCGGCGGCTTGCCGCCCTCGACGGCGGCCGCCGCCACGATCGGCTTGAACGTCGAACCGGGCTGGTAGCCGGCGCCGCCGCCCATGTTCTGGTTCACGGACAGGTTGATCTGCGTCTCGTTCTTGCCGAAGCCGTACGGACGGGACTGTCCCATGGCGAGGATCTTGCCGGTGCCGGGCTCGACGATGGTCGCGGCCGTCGCGACGGCGTCGCTCTTGTAGACGTGGTCCTTGATGGACGTCTGGGCCGATTTCTGCGCCTGCGGGTCGAGCGTCGTACGGATCGTCAGACCGCCCCGGTTCCACAGCTTCGCCCGGGTCTCCCTGGTCTTGCCGAAGACCGGGTCGGTCAGGAAGACCTCGCGCACGTAGTCGCAGAAGAAGCCGGCGCCGTCGACCGCGGTGATGCAGCCGTTCTTGGGCTGGCTGGGGTGCAGGCCGAGCGGCTTCTCCTTGGCCTGGTCGGCCTCCGCCTGGGAGACGTCGCCGACCTCGGCCATGCGCTGCAGGACGATGTTGCGGCGCTTGGTGGCCTCGGCCTCGTCGTTGACCGGGTCGTAGCGGCTCGGGGACTGGACGATGCCGGCCAGCAGCGCGGATTCCGGCAGGGTCAGGTCCTTGGCGTGCTTGGAGAAGTAGCGCTGGGCGGCGGCCTCGACGCCGTAGGCCTGCTCGCCGAAGAAGGTGATGTTCAGGTAGTTCTCGAGGATCTTCTTCTTGCCGAGCTTCTCCTCGATCTGGATCGCGTACTTCAGCTCGCGGATCTTGCGCCCGAGGGTCTGCTGGGTGGCCTCGGCGACCTTCGTCGGGTCGTCGCCGGCCTCCTCGATGAAGTAGTTCTTCACCAGCTGCTGGGTGAGCGTGGAGGCGCCCTGGGCGACCCCGCCGCTCTGCGCGTTCTTGTTCAGGGCGCGCAGCACGCCCTTGAGGTCGATCGCGCCGTGCTTGTAGAAGCGCGAGTCCTCGATCGCGACGATCGCCTTCTGCATGTACGGCGAGATGTCCTTGAGGTCCACCACCGTACGGTCGCGGGAGTAGACGGCCGCGATCTGGTTGCCCTGGCTGTCCAGGATGGTCGTGCGCTGGCTGAGCTGGGGGCTCTTGAGGTTGGCCGGGATCTCGTCGAAGCCCTTGACCGAGCCCTTGGCCGCGAGGCCCAGCGCGCCGGCCGCGGGCAGCGCGATGCCCGCCATCACGGCTCCCGCGAGCACACTGACACCGAGGAACTTGGCGGCCTGCTGCGTTGCCGACAGACCACTGCCCGAGCGCTTCTTTGGCATGGGGGCAGCCTAATCCGTACTGCTGAGCGTTCCGATGGAGCGACCGTTTCTCGGGATGTTCGAGTGCCGGATCGTGATGTCCGAGATGTCTCCGAGATGTCTCTGCGGTGTCCGACGGGGGGTGCCTCGCGGTATGCCAAGGGCACGGGCCACAGGCACGGCACGGGTTTCGGGCGCGGTGGCGGTCGTATGCGCTGCAGGGGTCGCGTCACGGCACGGCATGGCAAAGCGGGATCGTCTACGTTCCCATTCGCCGGACAGGCGTACAGGCCTTGGCCTAAGCTGCTCTCAACTGTCACAGCAGTGCGGCCACGTATCAATACGTCCGGCGACCCCGAATCGTTCTGGAAGTACCCCGACTTTCTGTTGGGGACGTGTCCGAATCCGCCTCGTGTGTCACCTGGCGCCCGATGTGGCGCACCATAGCTGTCCCGGTTTGCCGGGATGATCACGCATGTCGCCAGCTCACTCCCGCGGGTGATCTGCCGCTTACCCATAGTCCGTTCGGGCCATTCAAGATTGGGCCCGAAGGGGGTGTTGCGCTGTCCCCACCTTCCGTAACGTCCTCAACTGGCGGCGGTGAATATGCCGCTGCCGCCGTGGGGGAGCCTCGATTCGGGAGAGGACGGCGCCGGTATGGGCTGGGTAACCGACTGGAGTGCGCAGGCCGCCTGCCGCACTACCGATCCGGATGAACTGTTCGTTCAAGGAGCAGCGCAGAACAGGGCCAAGGCGGTGTGCACCGGATGTCCGGTACGCACCGAATGCCTGGCCGATGCGCTGGACAACCGCGTGGAATTCGGCGTGTGGGGAGGCATGACGGAGCGGGAGCGCCGCGCACTGCTGCGCCGGCGGCCCACCGTGACCTCCTGGCGCAGGCTGCTGGAGACCGCCCGCTTGGAGTACGAGCGGGGCGTCGGAATCGTTCCCCTCGACAGCGACGAGGTGTACGAGCACTACGCGGCGGTGAGCTGAGGGCATCGCCCTCCGGCAGGAACCCCAGGAACCTCAGGAACCCAGGGCCGCTCCGACCGGGCGAAAGCCACGGGAAGCAACGGTCGGACCCGTGTCCTGGGACAACACCTGCTGGGTCGGCGCCAGGGGAAGCATCGGGCAGGCGCGTGCCTTGGGCACCACCCGCCCGGCAGGCGCGTATGAGCGCCCGTCATCAGGCTTGCGGACAGGCAGAGCGCCCGTCATCAAGCACGCGGACGGGCAACGGCTCCGTCAGGGGCGCGCACCAGGCAGGCGAGAGCGGTCTGCGCCCGCGTGCGGCCTGCTACGGCCTTGCCACGGCCGTTGCTACGACAGCTCCGTGCGCCCTGCCGCCAGCCGGTGCCCGATGTCGCGCAGGCCCGTGAGGTCGTGGACGTCGCCGGGGAGTGCGGGTACCTCGACGACCGCCACCTCGGGGTGGCGGGCGGTGAAGCGGTCACGCGTGCGCTGCTCGCGCGAGAGCAGCTGCATGCGATCGGCATGCAGCCTCAGCAGGCCTGCGGTGAGCTGGTCGACGGATCGCTCCGGGTCCGCGGCGGGGGAGCCGTCGTCCGTGGCGGCGGGGGAGCCGTCGTCCGGAGCCGGTGTCGCCGAAGCGGGCGGTTCTGAACTGCCGTACGTGTCGGGAGAGTTACGAAGTCCAGCTTTCCCGCCCCCCTGATCCACAATGCGGGGCTCGTCAAGATTTTCCGCGGCGGCCAGCGCCCCCTCGGCCGACAGCCGGCCGGCGCCGCTGCCGTGCACCCGGTTGAGCACCAGACCCACCAGCGGCATGTCCTCCTCGGCCAGCCGCTCCACGAAGTACGCGGCCTCACGCAGCGCGTCCCGCTCCGGGGCCGCCACCACCAGGAACGCCGTGCCGGGTGCCTGGAGCAGCTTGTACGTGGCGTCCGCGCGCGTACGGAAACCGCCGAAGGTGGTGTCCATCGCGGCCACGAACGTCTGGACGTCCTTCAGCAACTGGCCGCCCAGCAGCTTGCCCAGCGTGCCGGTCATCATCGACATGCCGACATTGAGGAAGGCCATCCCCGCGCGTCCGCCCAGTTTGGCAGGGGCGGTCAGCAGGCGGATCAGGCGGCCGTCCAGGAAGGAGCCGAGCCGCTTGGGCGCGTCCAGGAAGTCCAGCGCCGAGCGGGAGGGCGGGGTGTCGACCACGATCAGGTCCCACTCGTCCCTCGCCCGCAGCTGGCCGAGCTTCTCCATCGCCATGTACTCCTGAGTGCCCGCGAAGCCCGCCGAGAGCGACTGGTAGAAGGGGTTCGCCAGGATCGCGGCCGCCCGCTCGGGGTCCGCATGCGCCTCGACGACCTCGTCGAAGGTGCGCTTCATGTCGAGCATCATGGCGTGCAACTCGCCGCCGCCGTCGGTGCCCTTCACCCGCCGCGGCACGTTGTCGAGGGAGTCGATGCCCATCGACTGGGCGAGCCGCCTGGCCGGGTCGATGGTGAGGACGACCACCTTGCGGCCCCGCTCGGCCGCCCTCAGGCCCAGCGCCGCGGCGGTCGTCGTCTTGCCGACCCCGCCCGAGCCGCAGCACACCACGATCCGGGTCTTCGGGTCGTCCAGCAGCGGGTCGATGTCGAGCACGCGCGCGGGGGAGAGGTGTGGACGGGCGGATTCCTGCTGGGGAGCGGTGTCCTGTGCCTTGGCCGGGTCCGGACTCATGACATCCCCTGTTCCCGCAGCTCGGTGGCGAGTTCGTACAGGCCCGCGAGGTCCATGCCCTCGGCGAGCAGCGGCAGTTCGTCCAGCGGCAGGCCCAGCTCGCCGAGGACCGCACGCTGCTCCTGCTCCAGGGCGTAGCGCTCGGCGTACTCCGCGGCCTGTTCCAGCAGCGGGTCCACCAGCCGCTCGGCGTTCCCGCCCCGCCGTGCCCCGCCGAGCCCCGCGGCCGACAGTGCCCGCGCAACAGAGGAACGCGGCACGGTCCGTACGAGTTCCAGCTCGGCCGGGTCCAGCACCTCGGGCCGGACCATGTTCACGATGACCCGGCCCACCGGCAGCCGCGCCGCGTGGAGTTCGGCGATGCCGTCGGCGGTCTCCTGGACCGGCATCTCCTCCAGGAGCGTCACCAGGTGCACCGCCGTCTCCGGCGACTTCAGCACCCGCATCACGGCCTGCGCCTGATTGTGTATCGGGCCGATCTTCGCGAGCCCGGCGACTTCGTCGTTGACGTTGAGGAAGCGGGTGATGCGCCCGGTGGGCGGGGCGTCCATGACGACGTAGTCGTACGCGAACCGCCCGCTCTTGTCCTTGCGGCGCACCGCCTCGCACGCCTTGCCGGTCAGCAGGACGTCTCTGAGCCCGGGCGCGACCGTGGTGGCGAAGTCGATCGCGCCGAGCTTCTTCAGGGCCCGGCCCGCGCCACCGAGTTTGTAGAACATCTGGAGGTAGTCCAGAAGGGCCAGTTCGGGATCGATGGCGAGGGCGTACACCTCTCCGCCCCCGGGAGCGACCGCGATCTTCCGCTCCTCGTAGGGCAGCGCCTCTGTCTCGAAGAGCTGTGCGATGCCCTGCCGGCCCTCGACCTCCACGAGAAGCGTCCGCTTCCCCTCGGTCGCGAGGGCCAGCGCGAGTGCGGCGGCGACCGTCGTCTTTCCGGTCCCGCCCTTGCCGCTGACGACCTGGAGCCTGCTCACGTCTTCGAGCCTAACCAGTCCCGCCGACGGCCACGCGAGAGGCTGTGGATAACGGCGCCCCCGGCCGTCCGCCTGTCCCGTGGGTCACAGCGGCTACAGTCGGCCCCATGACCAAGTGGGAATACGCAACCGTGCCGCTGCTCGTCCATGCCACGAAGCAGATTCTGGACACCTGGGGCGAGGACGGCTGGGAGCTCGTCCAGGTCGTGCCCGGGCCCAACAACCCCGAACAGCTCGTGGCCTACCTGAAGCGGGAGAAGCAGGCGTGAGCGCGGTCGAGGCCAAGCTGGCCGAACTGGGCCTGACCCTGCCGGAGGTCGTGCCGCCGCTGGCCGCGTACCAGCCGGCCGTGCAGTCCGGCGTGTATGTGTACACCGCCGGCCAGCTGCCGATGGTGGAGGGCAAGCTGCCGGTCACCGGCAAGGTGGGCGCCGAGGTCACGGCGGAGGAGGCCAAGGGCCTGGCCCGGATCTGCGCGCTGAACGCGCTGGCCGCCGTGAAGTCCGTGACCGGCGATCTGGACCGCATCGCGCGCGTGGTGAAGGTCGTCGGCTTCGTCGCCTCGGCCTCCGACTTCACCGGGCAGCCCGGTGTCGTCAACGGCGCCAGTGAACTGCTCGGCGAGGTCCTCGGCGACAAGGGCGTGCACGCCCGCAGCGCAGTGGGCGTCGCGGTGCTGCCGCTGGACGCGCCGGTGGAGGTCGAGATCCAGGTCGAGCTGGTTCCGTAAGGCCCTCTGACCTCGGGCACCTCTCGAACATTCGCCCTATACGGGATAGCCTCCGGCCATGGCGAACGGTCAGTGGTACCCCGAGGAGTGGCCGGACCGCATCCGCGCGCACGCGGACGGCACCCTCACGCCGGTGTCCCCCAAGCGCGCGGCCACGGTGCTGCTCCTGAAGGACACCCCGGCCGGTCCGGTCGTCCACATGCTGCGCAGACGCGCCTCCATGGCCTTCGCCGGAGGCGCGTACGCGTATCCCGGCGGCGGAGTCGACCCGCGTGACGACGACCGTCAGGTCCGCTGGGCGGGCCCCACGCGCGCGTGGTGGGCCAACCGGCTGGGCGTCGACGAGAGGGGCGCCCAGGCGATCGTCTGCGCGGCCGTGCGCGAGACGTACGAGGAGGCGGGCGTCCTGCTCGCCGGACCCGCCCCGGACTCGGTCGTCGGCGACACCACCGGGGACGACTGGGAGGCGGACCGCGCCGCCCTGGTCGCGCGCGAGCTGTCCTTCGCGGAGTTCCTGGACCGCCGCGGCCTGGTGCTGCGCTCCGACCTGCTCGGCGCCTGGACCCGCTGGATCACCCCCGAGTTCGAGGCCCGCCGCTACGACACCTGGTTCTTCGTGGCAGCCCTCCCCGAGGGCCAGCGCACCCGCAACGCCTCCACGGAGGCCGACCGCACGGTGTGGATCCGCCCCGAGGAGGCCGCCTTCGGGTACGACAAGGGCGAGCTGCTGATGATGCCGCCCACCATCGCCACCCTGCGCCAGCTGCTCCCGTACGCCACCGCCGCCGAGACGCTCGCCGCCGCACCCGCGCGGGACATGACACCGGTGCTGGCGCGCGCCCGCCTGGAGGACGGCGAGATCGTGCTGACCTGGCCGGGACACGACGAGTTCACCAAGCACATCCCAACCGCTCCGACGACCGGTGGAGGCCCCGCATGACCGACGCAGCAGCTCTGCCCGGCCAGCCCCGGGGCGGGGTCCTGTCGGGTCCCGCGACCGAACGGGCCGTCAATGTGCTGGCGCCCAATGCCTCCGCGATGACCCTGGACGGCACCAACACCTGGATCGTCGCCGAACCCGACTCCGACCTGGCCGTGGTGATCGATCCGGGCCCCCTGGACAGCGGCCACCTGCGCAACGTGGTGGATACGGCCGAGCAGGCCGGCAAGCGCGTCGCCCTCACCCTGCTCACCCACGGCCACCCCGACCACGCCGAGGGCGCTGCCCGCTTCGGCGAACTGACCGGCACGCGCGTGCGTGCCCTCGACCCGGCGCTGCGGCTCGGCGACGAGGGCCTGGCCGCCGGGGACGTGATCGCCGTGGGCGGCCTGGAGCTGAGGGTCGTGCCGACCCCCGGGCACACCTCGGACTCCCTGTGCTTCCATCTCCCGGCCGACCGGGCCGTGCTGACCGGCGACACCATCCTCGGGCGCGGTACGACGGTCGTGGCGCACCCCGACGGCCGCCTGGGTGACTATCTGGACTCCCTGCGCCGCCTCAGGTCGCTGACGGTGGACGACGGCGTGCACACGGTCCTGCCGGGCCATGGGCCGGTCCTGGAGGACGCCCAGGGCGCCGTCGAGTTCTACCTCGCCCACCGGGCCCACCGCCTCGCCCAGGTCGAGACGGCCGTCGAGGACGGCTACCGCACCCCCACCGAGGTCGTCGCCCACGTGTACGCCGACGTGGACCGCTCCCTGTGGCCGGCGGCCGAGCTGTCGGTGCGGGCCCAGCTGGACTATCTGAGCGAGCATGGGCTGATCTAGT
>NZ_KQ948075.1 GCF_001513965.1 Streptomyces cellostaticus
TGTGCCGGTGGACTGGAGTGGCGTACTCCCGGCCGATGCGGCCAAGTCGGCTCCGGTCGACCTGCCGACGTACGCCTTCGACCACCAGCACTACTGGCTCCACACGGCACCGACCGCCACCGACGTGGCCTCCCTCGGGCTGGCCGGGACCGATCACCCGCTGCTCGGCGCCGTGGTGCGGCTGCCGCAGTCCGACGGTCTGGTGTTCACCTCGCGGCTGTCGCTGAAGTCGCACCCCTGGCTGGCCGATCACAGGGTCGGCGGCCTGGTCCTCATCCCGGCCACCGGGCTCCTCGAGCTCGCCGTACGGGCCGGTGACGAGGCCGGCTGCGGCATCCTGGAAGAGCTGGTGACCGAGGCGCCGCTCGTGGTGCCCGAACAGGGTGGCGTGCGGGTCCAGGTCGCCGTGGGCGGGCCGGGCGAGAACGGCTCGCGCACCGTGGAGATCTACTCCCAGCGCGAGGACGCGTCCGGTGACGGGGAGACGTGGACGCGGCACGCCACCGGACTCCTGGCGGTCTCGGCCTCGACCCCTGCGACGGACTTCGACCTCGCGGCCTGGCCGCCGGCCGGCGCCGAGCAGGTGGAACTGAACACCGGCGAGCTGTACGAGGGTCTGCTCGAGCGCGGCTACGCGTACGGCCCCGTGTTCCAGGGCGTGCGCGCCGTGTGGCGGCGCGGCGAGGAGCTCTTCGCCGAGGTCGCCCTGCCCGACGAGGCGCGCAAAGAGGCCGGGAGCTTCGGCCTCCACCCCGCGCTGCTCGACGCGGCCCTCCAGGCCGGGACGTTCGCCTCCTCGGCGGACACCGCCGAGGAGGAAGCCGGGCAGCCGGTGATGCCGTTCTCCTGGAACGGCCTCGTGCTGCACGCCGCGGGTGCCTCGGCGCTGCGGGTGCGGGTCGCGCCGAACGGTCCGGACACGCTGTCGGTCGCGGCGGCGGACCAGACCGGCAGCCTGGTCCTGACGATGGACTCGCTGGTCATGCGGGCGGTGAACATCGAGCAGCTGGGTGCCTCCGCGGTGGAGGAGAGCCGCGACTCGCTGTTCGCGGTGGAGTGGACCGAACTGCCCCCGGCTCAGGTGTCGGAGCCCGCGCCCGCGTGGGTGCCGGTGGCCACGGCCGACGACATGGCGGCGCTGACCGCGAGCGGCGGCCTGCCGGCGGTGGCGGTCCTTCAGGCCGTGGGCGGTGACGGCGAGGACGCCGTGCTCGCCCTGTCCTCCCGGGTCCTCGAGGTGGTCCAGGCGTGGCTGACCGCCTCCGGTCCCGAGGAGTCGCGCCTCGTGGTGCTGACCCGGGGCGCGGTGCCTGCCGGCGCCGAGGGTGCGGTGACGGACCCGGCCGGAGCGGCGGTGTGGGGTCTGGTGCGCGCCGCCCAGTCCGAGAACCCGGACCGCATCGTCCTCCTCGACACCGACCCCGGTGCCGAGGGCGGCGTGGAGCCGGTGCTGGACTCCGTCCTCGCCGCGGTGGTGGCCGGTGGCGAACCGCAGCTCGCGGTGCGCGGCACGGCCCTCTCCGTGCCCCGGCTCGCCCGGGTGAGCACTCAGGCAACCGATGCGGAAGCGGTGTTCAAGGAAGGCGGGACCGTCCTGGTCTCGGGCGGCGGCTCGCTGGGCGCCCTCGCGGCCCGGCACCTGGTCGCCCGGAACGGCGTTCGCCACCTCGTCCTCGCCAGCCGTCGCGGCCCGGACGCCGAGGGCGTGCGGGAGCTGGTCGCCGAGCTCACCGAGCAGGGCGCGACGGTCTCCGCCGTGGCCTGTGACGTGTCCGACCGCGAGCAGGTCGAGGCGCTCCTCGCCTCGGTGCCGCGGGAGCACCCCCTGCGCGGTGTGGTGCACACGGCCGGTGTGTTCGACCCGGGCGTGATCGGGGCGCTGAACGCGGAGCGCCTGGCCAAGGTGTTCGCGCCGAAGGTGGACGCCGTACGCCACCTCGACCAGCTCACGCGCGGCCTGGACCTGGATGCCTTCGTCGTCTACTCCTCCGCTTCCTCCGTCTTCATGGGCGCGGGCAGCGGCGGCTACGCGGCGGCGAATGCCTTCCTGGACGGGCTGATGGCCCACCGCCGCGCGGCGGGCCTGCCCGGGCTCTCGCTGTCCTGGGGTCCGTGGGAGCAGGTCACCGGCATGGCCGGGAACATCGACGACCTGACCAGGACCCGGATGAGCCGGCGTGAGGGGCGTGGCGGAGTCCTGGCGCTCCGGTCCGCCGAGGGCATGGAGCTGTTCGACGCCGCGTTGGGGTCCGAGCAGTCGCTCCTCGTGCCGGTCAGCCTGGACCTGCGGGCCGTACGTGCCGACGCGGCGGCGGGCGGCGGGGTGCCGCACCTGCTGCGCGGCCTGGTCCGCGCGGGCCGGCAGCAGGCGCGGAGCGCCGGCAGCGGCGGCGAGCAGCGACAGCTGGCCGACCGGCTGGCCGGGCTGCCCGCGGCGAAGCAGGAGGCGCTGCTCCTCGACGTGGTGCGCGCGCAGGCAGCGGTCGTGCTCGGGCACAGCGGGCCGGAGAGCGTCCGAGTGGACATGGCGTTCAACGAGGCCGGGTTCGACTCGCTCACCTCGGTGGAGCTGCGCAACCGGCTGCGTGAGGCGACCGGTCTGAAGCTGCCCGCCACGCTGGTCTTCGACCACCCGACGCCGCTGGCGCTCGCCCGCTACCTGCGGGCCGAGCTCGCCGTCGACGAGGCGTCGCCCGCCGACGCGGTGCTGGCCAACCTCGCCGGTCTGGAGGCGGTCATCGAGTCCGCGGCGCCCGACGGGGAGGCCCACGACCGGATCACCGCACGCCTGCGGGAGCTGCTGCGGGCAGCCGAGGCGGCGGCCGCCGCCGGCCCGGGCACGGGCGGCGCGGAGGCGTCCGACGACGACCTCGACAACGCCAGCGACGAGGAGCTGTTCGCGCTCTTCGAGCAGCTCGACTGATCCGAGTCCGTGCGGGTCGGGCCGTCCGGGCCCGACCCGCACGGCCCCGCACAGACGGTGCGGACACCCACCCACGGCAATCGCACACATCCACCACCTGGGGGTTGAATCAAGTGGCTGACGAGGCAGAACTCCGCGACTATCTCAAGAGGGCCATCGCAGACGCCCGTAGCGCACGCAAGCGGCTGCGCGAGGTCCAGGACCAGGCGCGCGAGCCGATCGCCATCGTCTCCATGGCGTGCCGGTACCCGGGTGGTGTCTCCTCGCCCGAGGAGCTCTGGCAGCTCGTCGCCGACGGCGCCGACGCCGTCTCCGACTTCCCCGACGACCGGGGGTGGGACCTGGAGGCCCTGTTCGACGCCGACCCGGACCAGGCGGGCACCTCGTACGTCACCCAGGGCGGCTTCCTGAAGGGCGCGGGCCTGTTCGACGCGGGCTTCTTCGGGATCTCGCCGCGGGAGGCGCTGGCGATGGACCCGCAGCAGCGGCTCCTCCTGGAGACCTCCTGGGAGGCGCTGGAGCGGGCGGGCATGAACCCGGCCTCGCTGAAGGGCACCGACGTCGGCGTGTTCTCCGGCCTGTCCGGCCAGGGCTACGGCGCCGGTGCCGGTGTGGTGCCCCCGGAGGTGGAGGGCTTCGCGGGTACGGGGGCGTCGTCCTGCGTGGCATCGGGCCGAGTGTCGTACGTGTTCGGCTTCGAGGGCCCTGCGGTCTCCCTCGACACGGGGTGCTCCTCGTCCCTCGTGGCCATTCACCTGGCCGCACAGGCACTGCGGCAGGGCGAGTGCTCGATGGCCCTGGCCGGCGGCGCGATGGTGATGTCGACTCCCGGCTCCTTCGTGTCGTTCTCGCGTCAGCGCGGTCTGGCCAACGACGGCCGGTGCAAGGCGTTCGCGGACGCCGCGGACGGAATGGGCCTGGCCGAGGGCGTGGGTGTCGTACTCCTCGAGCGGCTCTCCGTGGCGCTGGAGCGCGGACACAAGGTCCTGGCCGTGCTGCGCGGCAGCGCGGTGAACCAGGACGGTGCGTCCAACGGCCTCACGGCTCCGAACGGTCCCTCGCAGCAGCGGGTGATCCGCAAGGCGCTGGCCCATGCGGGGCTGAGCCCGGCGGATGTGGATGTCGTGGAGGGCCATGGGACGGGAACGACTCTGGGCGACCCGATCGAGGCGCAGGCGCTGCTGGCGACGTACGGCCGGGACCGGGATCCCCACAAGCCGCTGTGGCTCGGCTCGTTGAAGTCGAACATCGGGCACACGCAGGCCGCCGCGGGCGTGGGCAGTGTGATCAAAATGGTGGAGGCGCTCCGGCACGGGATCATGCCGCCCACGCTGCACGTGGACGCGCACACGTCCCAAGTGGACTGGTCCGAGGGTGCGGTGGAGCTGCTGACGGAGGCCCGGGAGTGGCCGCGCAACGGTGCTCCGCGCCGGGCCGGTGTCTCCTCGTTCGGCGTCAGCGGGACCAATGCGCACCTGATCCTGGAGGAGGCGCCCGCCGAGGAGGCGCCCGCTACGGAGACGGCGCCTGGTGGTGTGGTGCCGCTGGTGGTGTCGGCGCACCATGCCGGCTCGCTGTCGGGGCAGGCCGAGCGGCTCGTCTCGTTCCTGGAGTCCGGTGCCGACCGGGCATCGCTGACGGACATCGCCGGCGCACTGGTGACGGGGCGTGCGGTGCTGGCCGAGCGTGCGGTGGTCGTCGCCGGCTCGGACGAGGAAGCGCTCGAAGGGCTGCGCGCCCTGGCGCGCGGCGCAAGCGGGGCCAACCTGCTTGCCGGCAGCGCCGGTTCGGGTGGGCCGGGCAAGGTGGTGTGGGTGTTCCCGGGCCAGGGCTCGCAATGGGCCGGTATGGGCCGGGAGTTGCTGGAGTCGTCGCCGGTGTTCGCCGAGCGGATCGCGGAGTGTGCGGCTGCTCTTGAGCCGTGGATCGACTGGTCCCTTGTTGACGTGCTGCGCGGGGATGCCACCCCGGAGCTGTTGGAGCGGGTGGATGTGGTGCAGCCCGCCAGCTTCGCGGTGATGGTCGGCCTGGCCGCCGTCTGGGCGTCCGTGGGAGTCGAGCCTGACGCAGTGCTGGGGCACTCGCAGGGCGAGATCGCGGCCGCGTGCGTGTCCGGCGCGCTGTCGCTGGAGGACGCGGCCAAGGTGGTGGCGCTGCGCAGCCAGGCCATCGCGTCGCAGCTGGCGGGGCGTGGCGGCATGGCGTCCGTGGCCCTGACTGAGGGCGAGGCTGTCGCGCGTCTTGAGCGTTGGTCGGACCGGGTCGAGGTCGCGGCCGTCAACGGCCCGTCGTCTGTGGTGATCGCCGGTGACGCCGAGGCGCTGGACGAGGCACTTCAAGCCCTCTCGGACGACGGTGTCCGGGTGCGGCGCGTCGCGGTGGACTACGCCTCGCACACCCGCCACGTGGAGGACATCCGCGAGACTCTGGCCGACACCCTCTCCGGCATCGATGCCCAGGCGCCGACGATCCCCTTCTACTCCACGGTCACGGGCGCATGGGTCGACCAGGCCGACGTCCTGGACGGCGACTACTGGTACCGCAACCTGCGCGGCCAGGTCGGCTTCGGCCCGGCCGTGGCCGAGCTGATCCGCCAGGGCCACGGGGTCTTCATCGAGGTCAGCGCCCACCCGGTCCTGGTCCAGCCGATCACCGGGACCCTCGACGAGAGCGGCGCCGACACCGGCACGGTGGTGACCGGCACGCTGCGGCGCGAGGAGGGCGGCCTGCGCCGCCTGCTGACCTCCATGGCCGAGGTGTTCGTACGCGGCATCCCCGTGGACTGGACCGGCACCCTGCCCGCCGGCGCCACGTCGGCACAGGTCGAGCTCCCCACGTACGCCTTCGACCACCAGCACTACTGGCTCCAGGCCACCGGGACCGGCGGCGACGCCGCCTCCCTGGGACTCGCCGGAGCCGATCACCCGCTCCTCGGCGCCATGGTCCGGCTTCCCTACTCCGACGGGCTGCTGTTCACCTCGCGCCTGTCGCTCAGGTCGCACCCCTGGCTGGCCGATCACGCGATCGGCGGCCTGGCGCTGCTGCCCGGCACGGGCCTGGTCGAGCTGGCCGTGCGGGCCGGTGACGAGGCCGGGTGCAGCGTCCTGGAGGAGCTGGTGATCGAGGCGCCCCTCGTGGTGCCCGAGCACGGCGGCGTACGGATGCAGGTCGCCGTGGGCGCACCTGCCGAGAACGGCTCGCGCACGGTGGAGGTGTACTCCCAGCGCGAGGACGCCCCCGGTGACGGGGATGTGTGGACGCGGCACGCCACCGGCACGCTGTCGGCCTCGGCCTCGGCTCCTGGCACGGACTTCGACTTCGCGGCCTGGCCGCCGCCGGGGGCGCAGCAGGTCGAGGTGGACGCCGCGGGCTTCTATGACGAACTGCGCGAGCGCGGTGTCGGCTACGGTCCCGCGTTCCAGGGCGTCCGCGCGGTGTGGCGGCGCGGCGAGGAGCTCTTCGCCGAGGTCGCCCTGCCCGAGGAACAGCGCAAGGACGCCGACAGGTTCGGCATCCACCCCGCGCTGCTCGACGCCGCTCTGCAGACCGGGACGTTCCGGGCCGTGGCGGACGCGCAGCCGCAGGAGGGAGCCGGGCAGCCGCTGCTGGCGTTCTCCTGGAACGGCCTGGTGCTGCACGCCTCGGGCGCCTCGGCGCTGCGGGTGCGGGTCGCCCCGAGCGGACCGGACGCGCTGTCGGTCGACGCGGCGGACGAGACCGGCGTCCTGGTCGTGACGATGGACTCGCTGGTGTCCCGGGCCGTTTCGGCCGAGCAGCTGGAGACGGCGGCGGACTCGGCGGCCGCCGACTCGCTGTTCCGGGTGGACTGGAGCGAACTGCCCCCGGTCCAGGGGGCGCAGCCCGCTCCCGCGTGGGTGCCGGTGGCCACCGCGGACGAGGCCGAGGCCCTGGCCCGGAGCGCCGAAGCTCCGGAGGTCGCGGTCCTTCAGGCCGTCGGGGGCGACGGCGAGGACGCCGTACTCGCCCTGTCCACACGGGTGTTGGGCGTGCTGCAGGCGTGGCTGGCCGCGGACGGCCTCGAGCAGTCCCGCCTCGTGGTGGCGACCCGGGGCGCGGTGCCCGCCGGTGACGGCGTGGTGAGCGACCCGGCCGGAGCGGCGGTGTGGGGTCTGGTGCGCGCCGCGCAGGCCGAGAACCCGGACCGGTTCGTCCTCCTCGACACCGACGCCGACGGACCGGGAGCCGTCCTGGGTGCGGCGCTGGCCAGTGGCGAGCCGCAGCTCGCGGTGCGCGGCACGGTCCTCTCCGTGCCCCGGCTCGCCCGGGTGGCCGCTCAGGCAACCGATGCAGAAGCGGTGTTCGAGGCGGGCGGGACCGTCCTGGTCTCGGGCGGCGGGTCGCTGGGCGAACTCGTCGCCCGGCACCTGGTCGGGCGGCACGGCGTACGCCACCTCATGCTGGCCAGCCGTCGCGGCCGGGATGCCGAGGGCGTGCGGGAGCTGGCCGCCGAGCTGACCGAGCAGGGTGCGGCCGTGTCGGTCGTGGCCTGTGACGTCTCCGACCGCGACCAGGTCGAGTCCCTTCTGGCCGCGGTGCCGGACGAGCACCCCCTGACCGGTGTGGTGCACACGGCCGGTGTGTTCGAGGCCGGGCTCGTCGGGACCCTGACCCCGGAGCGCCTGGCGCGGGTGTTCGCGCCGAAGGTGGACGCCGTACGCCACCTCGACGAGCTCACCCGCGGTCTGGAGCTGGACGCGTTCATCGTCTACTCCTCCGCCTCGTCCGTCTTCCTCGGCGCCGGCAGCAGCGGCTACGCGGCGGCCAACGCCTTCCTGGACGGGCTGATGGCCCACCGCCGCGCGGCGGGCCTGCCCGGGCTCGCGCTGTCCTGGGGCACCTGGGCGTACGCCACCAACATGACCACCCACCTGGGCGCCGACGACCAGGCGAGCATGAGCAGGCGCACCAGCCGCGACGGCGTCGTGGCGCTCACCCCCGCCGAGGGCATGGAACTGTTCGACGCCGCGCTCGGATCACAGGAGTCGCTCCTCGTGCCGGTCAAGCTGGACCTGCGCGGAGTGCGGGCCGGTGCGGCGGCCGGGGGGACGGTGCCGCAGCTGCTGCGCGGCCTCGTACCGGCGGGACGGCAGCAGGCACGGGCAGCGGCCGCGAAGGACGGCGACCTGCTGCGCCGGCTGTCCGGGCTCGCCGAGCCGGAGCAGGAGGCCATGCTCCTCGACCTGGTGCGCACCCAGGCCGCGGTCGTGCTCGGGCACAGCGGGCCGGAGAGCATCCGGCCGGACACCGCCTTCAAGGACGTCGGGTTCGACTCGCTCACCTCGGTGGAACTGCGCAACCGGCTGCGTGAGGCGACCGGTCTGAAGCTGCCCGCCACGCTGGTCTTCGACCAGCCGACCCCGCTCGTGCTGACCGGCTATCTGCGCGGTGAACTCGGTATCAGCGACGACGTGTTGTCCCGGGTCAACGCGAAGATAGAGGACGTCGAGTCGCTCATCGCTGCAGTGACCCTCGACGAATCCATGAGAGCCGGTATCGCGCTCCGCCTCCAGGGCCTGGTGGCCAGGTGTAATCAGGTCGTCGAGCAGACGGATGTCTCCACGGTGGCCGAGAAGCTGGACTCCGCGTCGGCCGACGAAGTCCTCGACTTCATCCATGAGGAACTCGGGCTCGTGTGAGACCGCTTCAGGGTATCCGGCTCCATCAACATTCTCGTGAGGACTGACGAATGGCCACGGACGAACAACTCCTCCAGACCCTCAAGCGCGTCACCACCGAGTTGCACAACCTGCGCAAGCAGGGCACGTCGCACGCGGGCGAGCCGATCGCCGTCGTGGGCATGGCGTGCCGGCTGCCGGGCGGGGTGACGGGCCCCGAGGAGCTGTGGCAGTTGGTGCGCGAGGGCCGCGACGCCGTGTCGGGGTTCCCCGACGACCGGGGCTGGGAGCTGGACGGCCTGTTCGACCCGGACCCCGACAACCCCGGCACCTCCTACACCGATCAGGGCGGCTTCCTGCGGGGGGCCGGCCTGTTCGACGCGGGGTTCTTCGGGATCTCGCCGCGTGAGGCGCTGGCGATGGACCCGCAGCAGCGACTGCTCCTGGAGACGTCGTGGGAGGCCCTGGAGCAGGCGGGCCTCGACCCGGTCGCGCTGAAGGGCACCGACGTCGGCGTGTTCGCGGGGGTGTCCGGCCAGGGGTACGGATCCGGGGGCAGCGGGGTCGCGCCGGAGCTGGAGAGCTTCACCGGCACCGGCGTGGCGTCGAGTGTGGCGTCGGGCCGGGTGTCGTACGTCTTCGGCTTCGAGGGCCCCGCCGTGTCCGTGGACACGGCCTGCTCGTCGTCCCTGGTCGCCATCCACCTGGCCGCGCAGGCGCTGCGCCAGGGCGAGTGCTCGCTCGCCCTGGCCGGCGGCGCGATGGTGATGGCGACGCCCGGCACCTTCGTGGTGTTCTCCCGGCAGCAGGGCATGGCCGCCGACGGCCGGTGCAAGGCGTTCGCGGACGGCGCGGACGGCATGGGCCTGTCCGAGGGCGCGGGCGTGGTGGTCCTCGAACGGCTCTCCGAGGCGCGCAGGCGCGGCCACCGGGTGCTCGCCGTCATCCGCGGCAGCGCCGTCAACCAGGACGGCGCGTCCAACGGGCTCACGGCGCCCAACGGCCCGTCCCAGCAGCGGGTCATCCGCAAGGCCCTGGCCGGCGCCGGACTGGTCTCGGCGGACGTGGACGTCGTGGAGGCCCACGGCACCGGTACGGCCCTGGGCGACCCGATCGAGGCGCAGGCACTGCTGGCCACGTACGGACAGGGCCGGGATCCGCAGAAGCCGCTGCGGCTCGGCTCGTTGAAGTCGAACATCGGACACACGCAGGCCGCCGCGGGCGTGTCCAGTGTCATCAAGATGGTGCAGGCGCTGCGGTACGGCGTGATGCCCCCGACCCTGCACGCCCAGGTGCCGACGACCGAGGTCGACTGGTCCGCGGGCGCGGTGGAACTGCTCAGCGAGGCCCGCGACTGGCCGCGCGAGGGCCACCCGCGCCGCGCCGGGGTGTCCTCGTTCGGCATCAGCGGGACGAACGCGCACCTGATCCTGGAGGAGGCGCCCGAAGAGGCGGAGCCGGAGCCGGCCGCCGGTCAGGCGGCACCCGCGGGTGTGGTCCCGCTGGTGGTGTCGGCGCGCAGCGAGGGCTCCCTGGCGGGCCAGGCGGAGCGACTGGCCGCGCACCTGGAGTCCGCAGGCGCGGTGTCGCTGCCGCACGTGGCCGGGGCACTGCTCGCACAGCGGGCGCTGCTGCCCGAGCGCGCGGTGGTCCTGGCCGGCTCGGACCAGGAGGCCCTGGCCGGACTCGGGTCGGTGGCCCGGGGCGAGCACGCGGCCGGTGTCGTCACCGGCAGGGCGGCCGGCTCGGGCGGACCGGGCAAGGTCGTCTGGGTGTTCCCGGGCCAGGGCTCGCAGCGCGCGGGGATGGGCCGGGAGCTGTACGACCGCCACCCGGTTTTCGCCCGGGCGCTGGACGAGGCGTGCGAGCAGTTGGACGCCTGCCTCGCCGGACGGATCGACCACCCGGTACGCGACGTGGTCCTGGGCAGGGTGCCGGGCAGCGCCGAGCTGCTGAACCAGACGGTGTTCACCCAGGCGGGCCTGTTCGCGGTCGAGAGCGCCCTGTTCCGGCTCGTGGAGTCCTGGGGCGTACGGCCCGACGCGGTCATCGGCCACTCGATCGGCGAGATCGCCGCCGCCCACGCGGCGGGCGTGCTGTCGCTGCCCGACGCGGCGCGCCTCGTCGCGGCCCGGGGCCGGCTGATGCAGGCCCTGCCGCCGGGCGGCGCGATGGTCGCGGTGGCCGCGAGCGAGGCGGAGGTCGCCGGCCTGCTCGGCGCGGGCGTGGAGATCGCGGCGGTCAACGGCCCGTCCGCGGTGGTGCTCTCCGGCGACGAGGACGCGGTCCTCGCGGCGGCCGGCCAACTGCGCGAGCGGGGGCACAAGACGAAGCGCCTCGTGGTCTCGCATGCGTTCCACTCCCGGCGGATGGAGCCGATGCTGGCCGACTTCGCCGCCCAACTGGCCGAGGTGGAGTGGCACTCGCCGAAGATCCCGGTGATCTCGAACGTGACCGGGCGCCTCGCCGCACCCGACGAGCTCGCGGGCCCGGAGTACTGGGCCGCCCACGTGCGCCGGCCGGTGCGGTTCGCCGAGGGGATCGCGGCCGCGGTCGAGCACGGCGGCGCGCTGTTCGTGGAGCTGGGCCCGGGCGCGGCCCTGACCGGCCTCGTCGAGGAGACGGCCACCGCCGCGGGCGCCGAGGCGACCTGCGTGGCGGCCCTGCGCGACGGCCGCCCCGAGGAGCAGACCCTGCTGGCCTCGCTGGCCGGACTGTTCGTGCGCGGAGTGCCCGTGGAGTGGGCCGAGGTGCTGCCCGCCACAGCCGCGTCGGCCCGCGTGGACCTGCCGACGTACGCCTTCGACCACCAGCACTACTGGCTCCGGACAGCCGATGCGGCCACGGACGCGGCCTCCCTGGGGCAGGCGGCGGCCGACCACCCGCTGCTCGGCGCGGTGGTGCAGCTGCCGCAGTCCGACGGGCTGGTGCTCACCTCGCGCCTCTCGCTGAAGTCCCACCCCTGGCTGGCCGACCACGCCGTCGGCGGTGTGGTGCTCGTCCCGGGCACCGGCCTGGTGGAGCTGGCCGTACGCGCCGGTGACGAGGCCGGCTGCGGCGTCCTGGACGAGCTCGTGATCGAGGCGCCGCTGGTGGTGCCGCAGCAGGGCGGTGTACGCGTCCTGGTCGCCGTGGGCGCACCGGACGGGACCGGCGCGCGCCCCGTCGAGGTCTACTCCCTGCGCGAGGACGCGCCCGGTGACGGGGACGCGTGGACGCGGCACGCCACCGGCACGCTCTCGGCCTCGGCTCCGGCCCGCGGCACGGACTTCGACTTCGCCGCCTGGCCGCCGCCCGGCGCCCAGCGGATCGAGGTCGGCGACTTCTACGCCGGCCTGACCGAGCGCGGCTACGGCTACGGCCCGGCGTTCCAGGGCCTGAGGGCCGTGTGGCGGCGCGGCGACGAAGTCTTCGCCGAGGCCGCCCTGCCCGAGGAACAGCGGGAGAGCGCCGACAGGTTCGGCATCCACCCGGCGCTCCTGGACGCCGCCCTGCACGCCGGGATGTTCGGCACCGAGGCGGATGCGGAGGCGGAGGACCCCGGACGGCCGGTCCTGCCGTTCGCGTGGAACGGCCTGTCGCTGCACGCCGTGGGCGCCTCCGCGCTGCGGATCCGCCTGACCTCCGCCGGGCCCGGCGCCGTGTCGCTCCAGGCGGCCGACGAGAGCGCCGGCCTCGTGGTGACGCTGGACTCCCTGGTGTCCCGGCCGGTATCCGCCGAGCAACTGGAGACGGCGACGGCCTCGGCGGTCGCCGACTCGCTGTTCCAGGTGGACTGGACCGAGCTGCCCCCGGCACAGATCACCGCGCCCGCGCCGTCATGGGCGCCGGTGGCCTCGGCCGAGGACGTGGCGGCTCTGGCGGGCAGCGCCGAGGTTCCGGCGGTGGCGGTCCTTCAGGCCGTCGGCGATGCCGGCGAGGACGCCGTACTGGCCCTGTCCGCACGGGTGTTGAGCGTGGTGCAGGCATGGCTGGCCGCGGACGGCCTCGACGACTCGCGGCTCGTGGTGGCGACCCGGGGCGCGGTGCCCGCCGGTGACGGCGTGGTGAGCGACCCGGCCGGAGCGGCGGTGTGGGGTCTGGTGCGTGCCGCGCAGGCCGAGAACCCGGACCGCGTCCTTCTGATCGACGCCGACCCGGCCGCCGATGACGGCGTGCTGCCCGTGCTGGGGCTGGTCCTGGCAGGCGGGGAGCCCCAGGTCGCCGTGCGCGGCACGGCCCTGTCGGCGCCCCGGCTCGCTCGCGCCGCCGGTCGGACCCCGGACATTTCCGAGGTGTTCACCCCGGGCGGCACGGTCCTGGTCACGGGCGGCACGGGATCGCTGGGTGCGCTGGTGGCCCGGCACCTGGTCACCGGGTACGGCGTACGCCACCTGGTCCTGGCGAGCCGCCGCGGCCCGGACGCCGAGGGTGCGCGAGAACTGGTCGCCGAGCTCACCGAGCTGGGCGCCGAGGTCTCCGTCGCGGCCTGTGACGTGTCCGACCGCGACCAGGCGCAGGCCCTGCTGGCCTCGGTGCCGCAGGAGCACCCCCTGCGCGGTGTGGTGCACACGGCGGGCGTGCTGGACGACGGCGTGATCGGGGCGCTGACCCCCGAGCGCCTGGCCAAGGTGTTCGCGCCGAAGGTGGACGCCGTACGCCACCTCGACGAGCTGACCCGGGACCTGGACCTCGACGCGTTCGCCGTGTTCTCGTCCGCCTCGGGCGTGTTCGGGTCGGCGGGCCAGGGCAACTACGCGGCGGCCAACGCCTTCCTGGACGGGCTGATGGCGGACCGCCGGGCGGCGGGTCTGCCCGGCCTCTCCCTGGCCTGGGGCCTGTGGGAGCAGGACGCCGGAATGACCGCCCACCTGGGCGACGCGGACCAGGCGCGGGCCGGCCGAGGCGGTGTCCTCGCGATCACGGCGACCGAGGGCATGGAGCTGTTCGACGCCGCCCTCGCCTCCGGGCAGGCGCTGCTCGTACCGATCAAGATGGACCTGCGCGGGGCACGCTCCGGCGCGGCGGCCGGCGGCGCGGTGCCGCACCTGCTGCGCGGCCTCGTACCGGCGGGCCGGCAGCAGGCACGGGCAGCAGCCGCGAAGGACGGCGACCTGCCCCGCCGGCTCGCCGGGCTCGACACGGCGGAACAGCAGGCGCTGCTCCTCGACCTGGTGCGGACCCAGGCCGCCGTCGTGCTCGGCCACAGCGGAGCCGACAGCGTCCGGGCGGACACCGCGTTCAACGAGGCCGGGTTCGACTCGCTCACCTCGGTGGAGCTGCGCAACCGGCTGCGTGAGGCGACCGGCCTGAAGCTGCCCGCCACCCTGATCTTCGACTACCCGACCCCGCAGGCCCTCGCCGTCTACCTGCACGAGGAGTTCGGGGACGCCGCGGCGGCCGGCACCCCCGCCGCGACCGCGGCCGCCGCCGCGGACCCCGACGAGCCGATCGCCATCGTCGGGATGTCGTGCCGGCTGCCCGGCGGGGTGACGAGCCCCGAGTCCCTGTGGCGGATGGTGTACGAGGGCCGTGAGGGCATGTCCGACTTCCCCGGGGACCGTGGCTGGGACCTGGAGGGCCTGTTCGACGCCGACCCGGACAGCGCGGGCACGTCGTACACCAGCCAGGGCGGTTTCGTCCAGGACGCAGGGTCCTTCGACGCCGCCTTCTTCGGGATCTCGCCGCGTGAGGCGCTGGCGATGGACCCGCAGCAGCGACTGCTCCTGGAGACGTCCTGGGAGGCCCTGGAGAGCGCCGGAGTCGACCCGACGTCCTTGAAGGGTACGGACGTCGGTGTGTTCTCCGGGGTGTCCAACCAGGGGTACGGGGCCGGAGTGGTCGCACCGGAGCTGGAGGGCTTCGCGAGCACGGGCACCGCGTCGAGCGTGGCCTCGGGCCGCATCTCGTACGTGTTCGGCTTCGAGGGCCCGGCCGTCACGGTGGACACGGCGTGCTCGTCGTCGCTGGTGGCGATGCACCTGGCCGCGCAGGCGCTGCGGCAGGGCGAGTGCTCGATGGCGCTCGCGGGCGGTGTGACGGTGATGGCTACACCCGTCAGCTTCGTGGAGTTCTCGCGCCAGCGCGGCCTCGCGGGCGACGGGCGGTGCAAGGCGTACGCAGAGGGCGCGGACGGCACGGGCTGGGCCGAGGGCGTGGGCCTGGTCGTCCTGGAGCGCCTGTCGGTGGCGCGGGAGCGCGGCCACAAGGTCCTGGCGGTGCTGCGGGGCAGCGCCGTCAACCAGGACGGCGCGTCGAACGGCCTCACGGCCCCGAACGGCCCCTCGCAGCAGCGGGTCATCCGCAAGGCGCTGGCCGGTGCCGGGCTGAGCCCGGCGGACGTGGACGTGGTGGAGGGGCACGGGACCGGTACGGCCCTTGGTGACCCGATCGAGGCGCAGGCGCTGCTGGCGACGTACGGCCGGGACCGGGATCCCCGACAGCCGCTGTGGCTCGGCTCGTTGAAGTCGAACATCGGGCACACGCAGGCGGCCGCGGGCGCGGCCAGTGTCATCAAGATGGTGCAGGCACTGCGGCACGGCGTGATGCCCCCGACGCTGCACGTGGACGCGCCCACCTCCCAGGTGGACTGGACCGCGGGCGCGGTGGAACTCCTGACGGAAGCCAGGCAATGGCCGCGCAACGGGCATCCGCGCCGGGCGGGCGTGTCCTCGTTCGGTATCAGCGGGACGAACGCGCACCTGATCCTGGAGGAGGCGCCCGAGGAGGCGGCGCAGCAGCCGCCGGCACCCGCGGGTGTGGTGCCGTTGGTGGTGTCGGCGCGCAGTGCCGGTTCGCTGTCGGGCCAGGCCGGTCGGCTTGCGGCGTTCATCGAGGACGCCGGTCAGGTGTCGCTGTCGGGTGTCGCCGGGGCCCTGGTCGCCGACCGGGCGCTGCTGAGCGAGCGCGCGGTGGTCGTGGCCGGTTCGGACGAGGAGGCACTGGCCGGACTGCGGGCGCTGGCGCGCGGCGAGAGCCCGGCCGGCCTGATCACCGGCAGGGTCAGCGTCTCGGGCGGACCGGGCAAGGTCGTGTGGGTGTTCCCGGGGCAGGGCTCGCAATGGGCCGGTATGGGCCGGGAGTTGCTGGACTCTTCGCCGGTGTTCGCCGAACGGATCGCGC
>NZ_KQ948076.1 GCF_001513965.1 Streptomyces cellostaticus
GATCTCTGGACCCACAACACAGTCATGACCACCGGCAACTTCACCACCAACCACCGCACCGACGACCTGGTCATCCGCTGGTCCGACGGCGAGACCACGATGTACACCGACACCGGCATGAACACCCTCGGCACCGAACACAACCTGGTTCCCCACGCCTGAGCCCCTCGGACAGCATGAGGCCGTGGCAGTCATGCAAACGGGCAGGCCAATCGCCTGCCCGTTCTGCACTGGTGTCGATCACCAGTCCTCCGAGCCAGGTGGTGGGCGGGTCGGCAGGGTGCAGCGCAACCGCAGCGACCGTGAAGTGCACGGTCAAGTGACCTGAACAACCTATGGGGGCGGTGTCTGTCGACTACGGTGGCGCCGTCCCCGCTCCCTTCCCGACAGGAGACGCGGCTTCATGACCGACGGCCTTCAGTGGCTCGAAGACCCGGTTCCGCTCCCCGGCGGATACTGCGCCGTCTTCGCGCGCGGCATCGATTCCGAAGAGCTCGTACGCCGGCTCGCCCCTGGTACCGAGCCTCGCTTCATGGGCCCGCGCACACATGAAGCATTCGAGGACGACCTGTTCCAGCTCGACCGCAGCAAGCCCGTGGACGAGACCGTAGGCGTCCGCTACGGATCGGTCGGCGACCTTTCTTTCGTCATCGGCTACGGCCCCTGGCAGGAAACCCTCAGCCGGTTCGACACTCCTGAGATCTCTCACGGAGGTGCGCATACATACGAGCTGTATTTCATGGCCGAGCACCCGAACGTCCCTCCGCCGCATTTCCGTTACCACCATGACGGTGTGTACGAGGTGATGTGTGATCTCAACGACGACGACTGGGTAGGAGTCGTCGATGTCCTTGGAGACAACGCCGGGCTAGTCGCCGCACTGGAAGCCGACAAGCGGCGATCTATGGAGATCCTGGAACAGCGCTTCGGTCTGGCCCTGCCGAAGGAAGCGATCCTCACCGGCGAACTTCCCGCCGCGATCATCAAGGATGCCTGACCACGCTCTGTGCCTGCGTAACGCCCCCCTCAGCCCGCGGGCCATCTGTGCGATCTCCCTCATGAATGAGGCCTCAGGTCGGTGACATCGCTCTGGCGGCCGGTCTCACAGTGGGTTCGGCCGGATCCGTCCCGGCGCCGGGTTGCGGCCGGCGAGCAGCCAGGCCGCTATCAGCAGGGCGGCGGCGAACACCAGAGGGCCGATCGTCTGAGGGACCTGATGGTGGGCCGCGCCGATCGTCGCGTCGCCGATCTGGACCGCACCGTTCAGCGCGAGTAGCAGGCCAAGGGAACGCCAGGCCCGTAGGGCCAGCAACCAGACCATTGCGCCGAGCAGCACCAGGCTGCGGGCCGCCAGGTAAGCGGCATAGGTCCTGGGCGCGGCCTGGTCGCCTCCAGGCACCAGTCCGCCCGGATCCACCAGGCCGGAAACCGCGAAGTAGCCGGACGTGACCACGGTGAGGAGCGCGACAAGCCCGCCGAACCGGCGGGCATTTAGTGAGGTAGCCATATCGTTCGGGTGCCGAATCATATGGCTAGGCTAACGTTGGTGTGGTGACGGCGGAAGGGTCTTTGACCAACACGGTGGGTTTCTTGCTGGGCAAGCTGGGCCAGCAGGCGAACGGACGGTTCGCGGATCGGCTGGCCCCGCTCGGCCTGCGCCCCCGGCACTGTGCCGTCCTGGAGTTCCTGTCCGGCGGGCCGCGGGCGCAGCTGGAACTGGCCAAGGCCGTCGGGGTGACCGCGAGTGTGGTCGTCGACATGCTCGACGAACTTGAGGAACTCGGTGCCGTACGGCGGGTACGGGACACTACAGACCGTCGGCGTCAGCTCATCGAACTGACGCCGGCCGGCCGGGAACTGCGGCGCCAGACGCTCTCGCTGGCGCGGCAGAACGACGAGGACTTGCTGAGCGCGATCGACCCCGCCGAGGCGGCAGCACTGCGCCAGACCCTGGGCCGGATCGCTGCTGCCATTGGCCTGACTGCGTGGCCGTGAACCGCGTGAACCGCGATTACACAGACTGGCCAATCGGCCTGACGATCACCGTGTTGATGTCGATACCCCTCGGCTGACCAATGGCCCAGACGATCGTCTCACCCAACTGCTCTGCTGACAGAAAGTCGCGGTCGGGCAGGCCACCGGGGGCACCATCGAAAAAGTTCGTCTTCGTCGCGCCCGGCGAGACGAGGGTGACGCCGATGCCCTCAGCAGTCACCATCCTCCTGGTGTTCTCCGCGATGCCGGTAACGGCCCACTTCGTTGCACCGTAGATGTTGCCTGGCGTGTGGACATGGCCGGCCACGCTGCCGACGAGCACGATCCGACCCTTGCTCTCACGCAGCGCGGGCAGCGCGGCATTGATGAGCAACGCGGGGCCGAGGACGTTGGTCAGCACCATGTCGTCCCAACCGGTGGGGTCACCGTCGGCCAAGTCGTCGAAGGTTGCGTAGCCCGCGTTGGCAACGACGACGTCCAGCCGCCCGAACGTCGTCACCGTCGTCGCGACCGCTGACCGAACGGCATCGTGGTCGGCCGCGCTTCCCGGCATCAGCAGCAAACCATCCGGCTCGCCGAGCTCCGCGGCGAATCGGCGGAGCCGGTCCTCGCTCCGACCAGTGATCGTCACGCGGTAGCCCTGCTTCACCAGTTGCCGAGCCGTCGCGGCCCCGATCCCGCTGCCGCCGCCGGTGATGAGTGCGACAGGAGAGTCCGTCATGTGGAGCCCCAAGGAATGTGTCGTGAAGTCAACTCGGGGATTCCAGCACGTGGAGTGCACTCCAAGTCAACCACCTTGAGAGGTCGTGCAGAGAGCCAACTTGCCGGTCGGCGCGACCACTTAGGTGTTGGGTCTGGGTGCCTGGCCGGGATGACCTGCAGTGATTTGATCGGCCGTCGACGTGGCGGGTTGAGTTCCTGGGCCAGTTCGCGGGCGAGGTTGCCCAGTTCAGCGGCGAGGCGGTGAGGGGGGAGAGCACCGGCAAACGTGGTGACACTGCGGCGGGCTGCTCGCAGGGCTGCTGCAAAGGTCGCGGGTCGCAGTCGGAGCAGGCGAGGCTGTCGGACGGGTAGGGTCCCGGATCGATGGGCACCGTGTGCCGGTTGTACCGGCCGCGTCCGCGCCACACCTGCGTCTGGCGAGGCGTCCACTCGGTCGGCACGTGGCGCTCGGGAAGGTCGGGAGTACGGCTGCCGCAAGCCGCGCACGTGCGGTAGACCAGCGGTTCGTTGACGATCCACGTCGCCGGTTCGCCCGGGGCATCGGCGTCGACCAGGTACAGCCCCGCCTGGGTTTCCCAGCTCGCGGGCAGGTCACGGTCCGGGGCGAAGTACGTCGACACGACGCAGCCGGGCCTCAGGACTGGGCCAGCCACACGCTCCAGGCCCTCCGCGTCGAACTGGCCGGGCTCGGTGAGGTAGTGCCGGCCGAACTCGCCGGCCGCCACACCAGGCGCATCGGACGATCCAGCTCAACACCGGTCTGGCCCAACGTGACCACGCCCGCGTCAATGGGGCACAGATACCGGCCGCGGCCCCGACCAGCAGCCACCCCCTGAAGCGGCACACGGCACTCGGGGCACTGATAGTTGCTGATCTTGTCGCCTCGTCGTACCCGGACGCAGTGGATCGCCTGGCGCTGCGGGCAGCGTCCGTTCATACCCGCATTCCTTCCGGGTACGTCATGCGGTCCGTGGGAGGGCAGGTGACCTGGTGCAGGTCATCGTCCAGCAGAACCCGCAGGTACTCGCCCTGATAGCCGACGATGACACCGGGGCGGTCGTCGAAGGCGACGCGCATCCCGCCGTGCACGGCCAGGCCGTGGTTCGTACGGATGCGCTCGATGCACTGCGCCTCCGCGTTGTCCAGTTGGAAGAGTTGGCGGCATCCGGCGCGACGGCACCGTCCGTTGCGGTGGACCTTGACGGCGTCGCGCACGACCACGAAGCCTTCCTCACCCTCGGATGCGCACTGATCTGCTGGAGACGCCTGAACTCATCCCGATAGGAGTTCTTACTCCGACACAACCAGGGGAAGCGGTTCACGGGCTGCGTGCCAGGCCGAGGGGAGGGTGTCGACGCCCGTGCGGGCGGCAATCACCCCGCCCGCGATAGCACAGGTGGTGTCGATATCGCCACGCCCGGCGACCGTGAACCACAGGCCCTCGTGCAGGTCGTCGAGGTGCCCCGCCGCGCACCACAGAGCGTAAGGGACGGTGTCGGGCCCGGACATCCGGTAGCCGGAGCCCAGGACCTCCGCGGCGTGCCGGACCGATGTGCGCTCCGGCATCCGGGCCGCGACCCGCACTCCCGATCGGACGTCGCTGTCGGGGAGTCGTTCAGCGACTGCCTGGAGGAAGTCCGGCCGGGCCGGGGTGTGCCCGCCCCGGCTACGGGTTGCCAGCGCCGCGGCGAGGGCGACCGCTACCGCCGCGGCGACCGCCTCCAGGTGGTGGTGCGAGACCGCAGCCTGGCGGGCGGCTTGCTCGGCGACCACATCGAGGTCGGCGGCGTGCCAGGCGCCGAGCGGAGCGGCGCGCATGGCTGCGCCGTTGCCCCAGGAGCCTTGGCCACCGAACTGCCCGGCGACCACCTCCCGCCAGGGCTCGCCCGCGCCGATGCGACGGAGCACGTCATGCATCGAGGCTCCGTAGCCGCGGTGCGTGTCGTCGGCATAGGCTGCCGCGAAGCGCAGGGCGAGACGGTCCTGGTCAACGGTGCCGCCACCCTCGGCGAGTTCCCGGACGAGAACGAGCGCTTGGGCGGTGTCGTCACTCCACCGCCACAACGCTTCCGGGGGCAGCGTCCGCGCCTCCAGGGCTGCCGGACCGTCCTGGCGCAGGATGCCGAACCAACGGTCACCGAAGGCGTCACCGAAGGCGAGCCCGTGCAACGAGTCCAGCACAGCGGTAGGCATGTTGATCACTGGGGCAGTATCACAGCGCGACGGCGCTCCTGCACTCCGATTATCGCGCGGACATGCTTCTGATCCGGGCATGATGCCGGGCGACCGCGGCTACAACCAAGACGACAAGTACCGCCGGCGGGTCTGGGACCCGGAAGCCGCTGATCACCCGCCGGTGTACCGAGCACGGCTCCTGCCTCAGCTGCCCAACCTTGGGGTGTGGAGCGGGTGTTCGCCCATCTGTACTGGTTCCGCCGTCTACGGATCCGCTGGGAGATGCACGACGACACCCACGAAATGTTCCTCACTCTTGGATGCGCACTCATTGCCGGCGGCTGCTTGAAGTCATTCCGATAGGAGTTCTCAGCAGAGGACGGATTCCACGCACGTGATCAGCGCGGTGCGGGATCTGAACCGGCTGGAGCTGGTCGGGGAGAGGGTGCGCGCCGCGCTGGATGCGCTGGCCGGCGCGGCCCCCGATCTGGCTGGCAGGCCGGTTCGGGACAGACCAGGTCGCCGAGTGGGAACTGCGCCATGCGGCCCGGATCGACTCCTGGCGCCTGCCCTCCTCCCAGACCAAGCGCGACCGGCTCGCGCAGGTCTACGGCGACGACGCTCTCACGCTGCTGCGCGCGGTGTGGGCACCCGACGCCCCCGCCTGGCTGTGCGAGATCGAGGCCATCGGGCTGCTGCGGCAGGTCGTGGTGCAGATCTACCACGTGACGACCGATGCCCGGGGAGGGCAGGTGATCAGGAAGCGGGGGGCCGACACCCCGGACACGAACACCGGCACTGGCACCGGCACCGGCACCGAGGCGAGTCCCGCACAGCCGAACCTGATCACGGACGTGGCCACCACCGTCTCGACCGCGCCGGACGTGACCGCCACCGCCCAAATCCAGCAGCGCCTGACCGAGCGCCAGGTCAAGCCCGGCGAGCACTACCTGGACTCCGGCTACCCCTCCGCCGACCTCGTCGTGGCCGCCGCCCGCCAGGACATCACGATGGTCACCCCGCTGCCGGCCGACCGTTCCCGCCAGGCCCGCACCGCCGAAGGCTTCGACAAGGCCGCATTCCGCATCGACGGGAACACCCGCCAAGTGCACTGCCCCGAAGACCGCACCAGCACCGGCTGGTATCCCGTCCAGCAGCACGGACGCGACGCCATCGCGATCGAGTTCGCCCGCTCCGACTGCGGCTCCTGCCCCTCCCGCGACCCATGCACCACCGCCGCCTGGAGCAACCGCATGCTCACCCCGCGACCCCGTGAACTCCACGAGGCCACAGCCGCCGACCGCGCCGCCCAGAAGACCGACACCCGGCAGGCCGAGTTCGCCCTGCGCGCCGGCGTCGAGGGCACCATCAACCAGGCCCTCGACATCACCGGCCTGCGCCGGGCCCGCTACCGGGGACTACCGAAGGTCACCCTTCAGCACGTTTTCTCCGCCGCCGCGATCAACATCGTCCGGCTCGACGCCCACTGAGTCGGCCGGCAGCCCCAACGACCGGGACGGACCCGCACAAGCCGCCTGTCAAAACCCGCCCACCGACTCACCGCACAACCCAGAACGAAATGCGCAACGGAGTCCAGGCCCGGGAGATCCCACTCTCAGCGGCGACGTGAGCAAAGGCGCGAGTTCGGCAGCGCTCGACGAGGCGGCGGCGCCCGTCAACGGACAACGGTGTGTTGCGGTGAGTCACGCGGCTCACCGCGCTTGTGGGGAGGCGGGGCCCGTGGTGGCCTCCCTCGGCCGTGATGCGTGGGCGACGAGGAAGAGCAGTACGCCACAGGCGGCGACCAGGATCCAGCCCGGGCGGGACGCGTGGGGGAGCCCCCTCGGGCTGGTGGCCGTGACCAGGCCGCCGGCGAGGGCGATGCCGAGGGCGGAGCCGAGTTGCCGTGCGGTGGAGGTGATCGCCCCGGCCACGCCGGCACGGGCGGGTGGCAGTCCATTGACCGCGGTGTTGGTGATGGGGGCGTTGGCGAAGCCGAACCCGATGCCGATGAGCGAGTATGCGGCCAGAAGCAGGAGCACGCTTGTGTGCGGGGTGAGCCGGACCAGGCAGAGCCCGCCGACCGTGATGAAACCGCCGGCAAGGAGCAGCGGCAGCCGCGGCCCCGTGCGGCCGACCATGCGGCCGGACCAGGGGGCGCAGACGGTCGCTCCGACGGCCAAGGGCAAGGCCGCCACGCCGGCGGCCAGCGGTGTCCATTCCCGGGTGTGCTGCAGGTAGAGGGTGTTCAGCAGCAGTGTCATGTTGAGGGCGACGAAGACCGCCACCGCGCCCACGACGGCACCGCTGAAGACCGGGCGCCCGAAGAGCCGCGGATCCATCAGCGGCTCACGTCGGCGGGACTCGACCCACACGAATCCGGCTGTCGCCACGGCAGCCCATGCGTATCCCGCCAGCGCCGCAGGCGACGTCCAGCCGATGCGCGGCCCTTCGATCAGGACGCCGACCACGGCTGCGAGGACCATGGTCAGCAGGACCTGGCCGGGCAGGTCGAGCCGCCGGGCCCGCTGTGCCCGGGACTCCGGCACGAACACCGCACTGAGCAGCAGAGCGGCCGCGATGACGGGTGCGTTGATCCAGAACAGCGCCCGCCAGTCGAGCCCTGCGAGCAGCGCGCCGCCCGTGACGGGGCCGGCGGCCATGCTCAGTCCGAACACCGACGCCCAGATGCCGATCGCCTGCGCCCGTTCCTTCGGGTCCGGCATCGTGTTCACCACGATCGCGAGCGCCACGGGGCTGAGCATCGAGGCGCCGATGCCCTGCAGGGCGCGGGCCGCGATGAGTACGCCCGCCGACGGGGCGAGCGCGCAGAGCAGTGAGGCTGCGCCGAACACGGCCAGCCCGCACTGGAACACCCGGCGGCGTCCGAAGCGATCCGCCAGTGCGCCGGAGGAGATCAGGAGACTGGCCAGGACGAGGGTGTAGGCGTCCACGATCCATTCGAGACCGCGCGTGTCGACGTCCAGGCCGCGCCCGATGGCCGGCAGACCCACGTTGACGATGGTGGTGTCCAGGCCCACCAGGAACATGCTCAGGCAGCAGACGGCCAGTACCGTCCAGCGTCTGCGCGTACTCAGCATGGGTTGAACAGGGTGTGTCGTCGCGGTCACGGTCTACCTCTGATGTCCGGGAACAGTGCCCGGCAAGGCTCGGCCCGGGCGACGGCCGCAGCCCATCAATTTTGCGAACACTGCAAAAATGGATCCATGAACACAGGATCCAGGGACGCGGAGCTGGAGCAGATTCTCGATGGCATCGGGCCCCGGCTGCGCAGGCTGCGCCGGGACCGGGGACTCACGCTCGAGGCACTCGCGGCCACGACCGGGATCTCGGTCAGCACACTGTCCCGGGTGGAATCGGGCCATCGGCGCCCGACCCTGGACCTGCTCATCCCGCTGGCACGGGCGCACCACGTCGCACTCGACCAGCTGGTGGCGGCGCCGGCCAGCGGTGACCCTCGGGTGCACCTCCGGCCCCTGCACAAGGAGCGCGGGAGCGTCCTCGTGCCCCTGACGCAGTACCCGGGCCGAGTGCAGGTCTTCAAGCAGGTACTGGCACCCCGCCAGCCGGAACTGGTCACCCACGAGGGCTACGAATGGCTCTACGTCCTCGCCGGTCGGCTACGCCTCATCCTCGGGGCGCAGGACTTCACGCTGCGGCCCGGCGAAGTGGCCGAGTTCGACACCAGCGAGCCCCACTGGTTCGGCCCCGCGGACACGAGCGCCGTGGAGATCCTGCACCTGTTCGGTCCACGAGGAGACCAAGCCATCGTCCGCGCCGGACCGTCCACAACCGATCCCGCCCCGCCGACCGTCCCAAACCCACCGTCAACAACGTCATGACCCGCTACAGCTAAGCCTCCACGGCCTTGATGGGCGCTTTGACCTGGGCTGATCGGGCGGCGCAGGTGGTGCCCCAGCACGAGCCGGCGGCCGCGATCGCCGCGCTGTTCGAGCTGACCCCGCCGCTCGACTCGGACGCGGACGAAGTATGGCGGGCACCGTTGGTCACCCGTTTCGGCACTGCGCGGCCGCTCTTGAAGCTTCTGGTGACGGTGGTCGACTTCGGCGCCACACCGGAAGGGCCTGCCGGTCCTGGCCGCGCTGAAGTTGCTGCCGGACCTGATGGGACGCAAGAAGGTCGGCCCCGCTGATCTCGATACCAGCCTGCTCACCGGCTCCTGGCGGCGGCTGGTGCTGTCCGCGCCACACCCGGAGCCGGGCACGGTCGACTGGAAGGCGTACGCGTGCTGCGTGCTGGAGCAGCTGCACCGAAATGCTGCGTCGGCGCGAGGTGTTCGCGAAGAACTCCTCCAAGTGGGGCGACCCCCGCGTGAAGCTGCTGGACGAGGACGCGTGCGACCAGGCCAGGCGAACCGTGCTCGCCTCGCTCGGCCTGCCCGCCGATGCGGGTGAGCACCGATACCCGGCTCGCCGCCCGCCGAGCCGAGAGCCTCATCTGCTACTCCTGCTACCGCGTCGCCCCGGACGTCGTCGAAGAGTGTGCCGCCTGCGGCCGGCTTCGTATGCCGGTCACCCGGCGCCCGGACAACTCGCCGCCCTGCACAGCCTGTTGGGCCGGCGCGGAGCACACCTGCGTGATCTGCGGCACCGTCGGCCCGGCCAAGTCGAACGGCCCCCAGGGACCATTCTGCGCGTCCTGCCATCACCGGCAGCGGAAGCCGGTCAAGGAATGCGGCCGCTGCGGACAAGTACGGCGCATCGCCCGCCGGGCCTCCGGATCACGACCGGACATCTGCGAGGACTGCTGCAACGGGCCTGCCAAGACCTGCTCCACCTGCGGGATGCCCGCTCCTGCCACCGCGGGACGGGCGGCGCATGGGCCTGCCGATCCGGTCGTGTCCCTTGCCGTGGTGTAGCCGATCAATTGGCGGTTGTATTGGTGGTGTTGGGTAGCGCTGGGGCGCTTCTTCTTCCCATGGCGTTCCGGGAAGGCCACGAAGTCCGTCAGGTCGTCCTTGACCTCCAGACGTATCTGCTTTTCCGGCTGATCGGCCTCAGTTACTCCGTCTGGCGCTGTTCCTGATGCAGGTGGGGCGAGGCAGCCGTATCTTCCGGGGCGGGGCAGCCACACTTTCGATCTCGTGAAACCAACGAAAGGTCACCGACGTGCGAGCGAGGCGGTCCGACGCCTTGTCGTACTGTCCACCGTGACACTGGTCGCGCTACTGACGGCGATGCCGGGGGTCGGCTCTGGGCTGGTGGGGCGTGCTACGGCCGCTGCGCGGCAGGTGGAGCTGCACCGTTCCGCCACGTACAACATGCGCTACAAATCGGAGCGCTGGCAGCACGGCGTCTTCCCCCTGGCCAAACAAGTGGAGATCCTGGCGCTGCAGGAGGTCCCGGACAGCTTGCCTCCGGATGTGGTTCTGGAGGGCGGAAGGCAGGTGGGTCCGCTCACGAACACCAACGGCTTCACCGTCGAGCGCTACCGCTGGGTGAACTGCCGTCCGCCCAACCCGCAGAGCCCCTGCATCATCTACCGGGTGACGACGCACCGTCGTAACCGCTCGATCGCCATCGTAGTCAACCAGCAGGGAGACGGCGTCAGTGCCGTGAACGTCATCCCGCCCCAGTCCCCGGCGCCCGACGCCAAACCGACGCTCGGTATCGAGCTGGCGGACGGGACCTGGTTCTACTCCGTGCACGCGCGGAACAGAGTTGGTGAAGCCCAGGACAACGACGCCCCTGCCCTGGTGGGCGCGATCGCAGGGGTGGGGGGCGACCACTGGGCGGCCCTGGGCGACTTCAACCGCACGCCGGACTCATGGCCACGGCTTTCTCAGGGCCAGTTCATGGTCCGGACGGGTAGTCCCACCTACCCGGTGCAGCTACCCAGGGCCGAACTCGACTACATGATCGTCAAAGGCCTTTCCTCAGCCCTTAACTACACTGCTCACCGCCTGACCTATGTGGACGGCTCCGACCACTATCCGGTCGGCTTCTGGTACAGCCCGTCCGGCGGCATCGACTACAGCTGCGATCCCGGCGACAACCTGCTGCGGGCGAGGCAGGACAAGTGCGCGCGCAAGGCGGCGATCGTGTCGATGGGCGACAGCTATATCTCCGGCGAGGCCGGCCGCTGGGCGGGCAACGGCGACACGCTCCCGGGGGGAACGGTCTTTGGCACGGACCGCGCCGCCACCAACTGCTTCAACGAGCACTTCTGCGGCCACGACCTCGACCGGGTCTACGGCCTCACCTCCTACGCCGAGGGCGGCAACCGCTGCGACCGCTCCGACACCGCGCCGATCGTGACTGCCTCCTATCCCGGGGTTGGCTCGTGGCGGCATTTCAATCTGGCCTGCTCCGGGGCCACCACCAACGAGATCACCAACCCGTACACCGGAAGGGAGCCCGCCCAGACCGACCAGCTGAGGGCTGTCGCCTTGGCCTACCGGGTGAAGGAGATCGTCGTCTCGATCGGCGGCAACGACCTGCAGTTCGGGGACATCGTCCGCTCGTGCGTCAGACGCTACCTCACGGCTTTCGAGCCTTACTGCAAGACTGCCTGGGGGGACCAGAGCACGGAGCTCGACACCGTCGGAAAAAAGGTGACGGAGTCCCTGAGGGACATCCAGAACACGATGCGCAAGGCAGGCTACGCCCCCGGGGACTACCGTCTGGTCGTTCAGAACTACCCGAGCCCGCTCCCGCCGAGCGACTCGTACCGGTATCGGGAGACGTACGCGCGCTACATCCGGGGCGGCTGTCCCTTCTACAACACGGACACGGACTGGGCCCGCAACACCATCGTGCTCGGGATGACCTTCGCACTCCGACGGGCGGCCGAAGCGGCCGGCGCTACCTTCCTGGACGTGCAGGATGCCCTCGCCGGACACGAGCTGTGCAACAAGAATGCCCAACAGGCCACGGACGACAACTCCGCCGCTCATCCGCTGGATTCACAGTCGGCCGAATGGGTGCGCTGGGTCTCCTACCTCCGCTACCCGGACGCCCTCTGGGCCTCCCAAGGGGACAACCAGGAAGCGATCCACCCGAACGCCTTCGGCCAGCTCGCACTGGGCGGCTGCCTCACCCAGCTGGGCGACCAGGCGCCCCCGGGGAGCTACTCCTATTTCCTTTGCGTCAACGACGGTCGCAACGGCGTCAACGGTATGCAGATCTACCGCGAACACTGACACCGCGCCACACGAACCGACCAACCCCGCCCGGAACCGACAACGGAATCCGGGCGGGGCCTCCGCACGATGGCGTCCCTGCTTGCGGTGCAGGGGATTAACTGGCCGTTGTGTTCGTGGTGTTGGGTAGTTTGGGGCCGATTTTGGGGAGCTCGGCGGGGTAGAGCTCGTCCATGCTGCCCTCGGGCAGATAGCGGCGGGGGAAGGCGATCCACTCGTCGTGCATTTCGAAGAGCACGGCACTCACCAGCCGCAGCAGCGCGTCGTCGTTGGGGAAGACCTGGACGACGTCGGTCCTGCGCTTGATCTCCCGGTTGATCCGCTCCAGCGGGTTCGTCGACTGGATCTTCTTCCAGTGCCGTTACGGGAAGGCCGCGAAGGCCGTCAGGTCGTCCTTGGCCTCCAGCAGCATCCGTTTGACATTGGGGAACTGGCCTCCGAGCATGTCGGCGACGGTGTCGACCTGGGCCCGGACCGCGCTCTGGCTGGGATGGGTGAAGATCGTGCGGATCGTCGCGGCCACCATCTCACCCGCGTCCTTATCGATCACGCTGAAGACGTTACGCAGGAAGTGGACCCGACATCTTTGGCAGGCGGCGCCGATCATCACCTCGCGGATCGCGGCGACCAAGCCGGTGTGATGGTCGGCGAGGACCAGACGGACCCCTCTCAGGCCGCGTTCACGCAGGTGGCGCAGGAACTGGGTCCAAAATATGCCGCCGTGACCTCGCTTGTCGGCGAGGTTCTGGCGACCACGCAGCAGCAGCTCTTCCCCAAGGAGATACTGGCCCGCGTCAGCTCGTTGGACTGGATGATCTCGTTGATCGCCATGCCCGCCGGCTACGCCGCCGCTCCGGTCGCCCGGTTTCTCGGGATGCGCACGACCCTGCTGGCCGTCGCGGCCCTCATCGGCACACCTTGCCTGCTGCTGAACCTGCTGCCCGGCGTGCGCTCGGTCCAGCGCTTCAGCCTGCCGCGGCCCGGGCCGGTGCAGCGAGCCGGCGCTCTCGCGAAGGCCAAGGCCCAGGGGTGTTGCGGTGTGCGGCGGGAACAGCCGGTCCGGCCGGCACTGTTGCACTGGGCAGGAGACCGGCGCCGCACGGGCGGAGAACACAGAGACCAACAGGCCGTCCCGACGTGATCCGGGGCCCTCGGGTCCGCGGTACGCCCGGTCATCCGACAATCGATATCGAAGGGCAACCGCTCATAAGCCGGCCGCGGACTCGGACCGAGGCCTTTTCACACAGGAGGACTGCTTCATGAATGACTGGCCCTTGACGCTCATGGCGGTACACGCCCACCCCGACGATGAGGCCACTGGAACAGGAGGTGTCCTCGCGCGGTACGCGGCGGAGGGCATGCGCACGGTCCTCGTGACGTGCACCGACGGCGGTTGTGGTGACGGACCGGGGGGCGTCAAGCCGGGCGATCCCGGGCACGATCCGGCGGCCGTCGCCTTGATCCGGCGTCAAG
Organism: Streptomyces cellostaticus; assembly: GCF_001513965.1. GTDB lineage: Bacteria > Actinomycetota > Actinomycetes > Streptomycetales > Streptomycetaceae > Streptomyces > Streptomyces cellostaticus. The sequence goes on from NZ_KQ948076.1 coordinate 13,550, forward strand.
AACTCGAGGCGAGCTGCGAAGTCCTGAAGGTCAGTCACCTGGAGATGCTGGACTACGCCGATTCCGGGATGATGGGCTGGCCGACCAATGACGCCCCCGGATCCTTCTGGCAGACACCCGTGGAGGAGGGCGCTGCCCGACTCGCGGAACTCTTGCGGCGCTACCAACCCGATGTTGTCGTCACCTACGACGAGAACGGCTTCTATGGCCACCCCGACCACATCCAGGCCAACCGCATCACGATGGCGGCGCTGGCGATGACCGCGCTGACACCGAAGGTGTACTGGACCACGGCGCCCCGCTCGATGATGCAGCGGTTCGGGGAGGTCATGCGCGAGTTCGGTGCGGACGTGCAGGAGCCGGATCCCGCTGAGGCCGCCGCGTTGGCCGAGATCGGACTCCCCGACGAGGAGATCACCACCTGGGTGGACACCACCGCGTTCGGCGGCCAGAAGTTCGATGCGCTGGCCGCGCACGCCAGCCAGGGCGAGAACATCTTCTTCCTCAGGATGGGCCGGGAGAGGTTCACCGAGTTGATGGGCGTCGAGACCTTCGTGCGCGTCCAGGACACCACCGGCGCGGCCGTGCCCGAGAACGACCTCTTCGCCGGACTGCGCTGATCCGCCCGCCCACCGGGGGCCCGAGAGAGCTCATGGTCCGTACCGCTCGATCGGTCGTGCACGCACACCCGGAGGCTTGTTCACGTGGGTTCCGCTCCGGCGGCCCTTGTTCATCAGGATGGCCCTGCTCGGTCGTGTGGCGGTTACGAGGACGTCAGTCCCCCCACCCACCTGGGCAGGGCCGTTGAGCGGGAACGTTCCACACGCTGGGCGGGGACCAACCGGACGGGCTGGTGGCCAGTGTCCATGTGGAGCTGCGGGCCGCCACGCACAGCCCGCGCCCGGAGCAGATGCGGGCTGCGGGTCTGCACAGATCAGCAGCGCTGGCGTGGTGACCACCCATCAAAAGGCGTATCCCAACCTCACGCAGGAGAGGGCGACTGTGGGCTGGGTTCTGTCTCTTCGGCCGGCGTCGGCTCCAGATGAGGATGCTCGCGAGGCGGAGTGCGGCCTGGTAGGCGATCGCGAGCCGTAGGGCCTCGGCAAGGTGAAGCACCCAGAACATCGACACTTCCGGGTGTCGAGAATGCGGCACCGGCTCCGTCCCAGGGGTACCAGTAGCCAGAACGGACTGCGCGACGAAGAAGGAGCACCCCGTGACGATTCAGCGGATGGACAACGTAGCCATCGTCGTCGACGACCTGGAGGCTGCCATCGCCTTCTTCACCGAGCTCGGCATGGAGCTGGAAGGCGAAGCGCAGATCGAGGGAATCTGGGCAGACCAGACGGTCGGCCTCGACGGGGTCCGCAGCGCCATCGCGATGATGCGCACCCCGGACGGCCACGGCAAGCTGGAGCTGACGAAGTTCCACACCCCCGCGACGATCACTGCCGGACCGCTCAACCCGCCCCCCAACACTCTGGGCCTGCACCGTGTCATGTTCGCCGTCGACGACATCGACGACACGATCACTCGCCTGCGCCGCCATGGCGCCGAACTCCTCGGCGAGGTGGCGCAGTACGAGAACATCTACCGACTCTGCAACCTCCGCGGCCCCTCGGGAATCATCGTCGCTCTGGCCGAACGGATCGGCTAATAGGACTCTGTTAGGTCTGTCTT
>NZ_KQ948077.1 GCF_001513965.1 Streptomyces cellostaticus
CGTGTCCGGTGGGTTGGGCCGGTCGGACTGCTGATGACAGAGCCCCGAGTAACGCCATTTGCCGCCTTACGCGTTGAGCAGCCTGAGTAAGCGCGAAGGCTGGTACCCAAGAAGTGGAGGACTTCGTGGTCCTGTCGCCGACCAGGAAACGTGCCGAGCAGGCACGCGAACTGGCCGCGGAGGTGCTCGGCACCCTCGGGATGCGTTTGCACCCGGAGAAGTCCGGCATCGTCTGCCTCTCCCGGGGCGGGCAGGGCTTCGAGTTCCTCGGCTTCCACCACCGCAAGGTGGAGTCGTGGAAGTGGCGGGGCGGGTTCTACCTGCAACGCTGGCCCTCGGCGCGGGCGATGCGGGTGCTGCGGGACAAGATCCGCGCGGCGACCTCGCGCTCGAAGACCGAGCGGCCGGTGTCCGCCGTAGTCACCGATCTCAACCCCGTGCTGCGGGGCTGGGCCGCGTACTTCCGCAACGGGAACTCCGGGCGGAAGTTCAACGCGGTCGACGGTTACGTCCACGAACGGCTGGCGATCTTCGCCAGCCGGAAACACGGCCTACAGGGCCGCAACTGGACCACCCGCTACACCTACGGGTGGATCAGCCGGCTCGGGGTCTACCGCCTGACCGGGAACGTGCACTGGGCGATGGCGCATGCCAGCCGGTGAACGATGTCGGAAAGCCGGATGAGGGAGAACCTCATGTCCGGATTGAGCGGCGGGGACTGGAAACGGAGCAGCAGCCACCGCGCCAGTCCCCGACCCTACTCAGAGGCTGCACGTCTCCCGGAACCCGTTCAGCGCGTCAGACTGGTGATCTGCGCGATGGCCGGGCTGCTGCCGGGGAACGTGTTCACGCCGGTCCTGGTGACGCCGACGCCGGTCACGAAGGTGTTGATCGTGTTGTTCACGTCCTCCCACGCGACCACCGCGCCGCCGCCGGCCGCCGGGGCGATCGCCGGGCTGGTGCCGGCCGGGAAGGCGAAGCCGATGGTGGTCGCGGTGCCGGCCGAGGTCAGGGTCTGGACGGTGCCGTCGGAACCGTTGACGGCGATGTCGATCTCGCCGGAGGGCAGGGTCGTGATCGCCGGGCTGGTGCCCGCCGCCGCGGTCAACAGGGTCGGGAAGGTCTGCGCGTGGGCGTAGTCAGCGGTGCGCACGCTGTGGTCCGGGGCCTGGTACACGATCTCGTAGGCGTCCTTCTGGTTCGGGATGTACGTGATCGCGGGGCTCGTCCCCGGCGCGACCGGCGCGTGCGGCGTGCCGTACCCGCCGAACCCGGTCACGGGGTCGATGACGGCCAGGTTGCCGTTCGGGTCGACGTATGCGATCGCGATGCCGGCGGACGTCAGGGTCACGCTCGGGCTGGTGCCCTGGGCCATCCCGAAGCCGACGCTGCGTCCGCCGGTGGCGGAGGAGTAGGTCCACAGGGCGCCGGTGTTGGCCTGGAACGCGACAGTGAAGCTGCTCGCGCCCGTGGCTGTGATGCTTGGACTGGTCCCCGCCGCCATTCCGAGGCCGGTGTCGGTCGCGGTACCGTCCGGCGCCACCACCCACAGGTCGCCGTTGGCGCCTTGGTAGGCGGCCTCGTAGTCGCCGCCTACGTTGAACAGCGCCACCCGGGTGCCGGACTTGACCGGGGCGCCCGTGCTCCGGGCCTCGGAGTGGATCTGCATCTTGGTCTCGGTGCCCGAGGCATCGGGGAAGGCGATCGCCGCGCCGGCCAGACCGTTCACGGTGAACGCCGGCTCCACGGTGGCCGACTGTTCGTCCAGTGCGGTTTCGCCGAACCGGGTGGCAACGCTCAGCGTCCACGTCGCCGTGCTCGGCCCGGGCTGCGAGAGCGTGACGGTGCGGCTGCCGGACGTCGTCACGGCTTCGTCGCCGTTGAAGCCGGGTCCGGAGATCCGCTCGGAGATGATCGCCGGATTGCAGCCGGCGATGTTGACGACGTGCCAGCTGACGTTCACCGAGCCGCCGGACACGACCGTCGTCGGGTTCAGCATGATGTTGCCGGCCGGGTCGCAGTCGGCGACCGTCGACGGCGCTGACGGCGCGGCCCCTGCGGGCCCTGCCGCAACGGCCAGGCTCCCGGCGGTCAGCACCAGAACTGCGGCGGCGCCGAGGCGACCGCCCCGCACCGATGAAACACTCATGGTTGTACTCCTTTTCGAGATGTTCCGCGGCGACGGTGCCGCGGTGCTGTCCATCACGCTCGTCCGGTGCGCTGAAGCGGCGCTGGATCCGCGCCGAAACCGCCCGTGGCGGGCCGCAGGCGAGTGGCGGCGAGGTCCGCGGACCGTGTCAGGAGTGCGAGTCCGGCATCGGAACCGGAGCGCCGCACCGCCGCCGAGCCGATCTCGCAGACGGGGGCCGGCTCGGCCCAGCGCCGGTCGCTCCGCAGGCTGGTCGCCAGGAGAGCGGCCGGCTACCAGGCCTGTGTGTCGTGACCGTCGGCGGCCGCCTTCTCAGGTGGCGCGAGCAATTCGGCGGGGAGCCGGGCCGTGGCGGCGTCCCGCGACGCGAAACGCTCGGACCCGACCCTGGTCGCGGCTCGGGCGGTGCGATGGGGCGGTGCGCCGAGGTCCGCGAGGTGCATAGCCGCCGCAGTGTGCGGGTGATGCTCCTGCGTGTTGCCGCACCGCATCACAGGCCTGCGGTCCCGCCGAGCGTCCGGTTTCCGGCATCGGTGTCGCGGGCGGCGCCACCGCGGCCACCCCGGGGCGCCCGCAGCCGCCAGCGACCATGGGCAGTGCCACCCGACGATGAGCCGAGGCTCAGTGGTAGAAGTACGGATCCAGGACCCTGACCTCAGTGACCTGGTCGGCCGGCAGACCGGAAGCGTCCGCAGCCCTCCGGATGGCGTCCTCGGACGGCCCGTCGTACACGCAGTACGTCACGCTCTTGTCGATGCTCACATAGGAGTGGACCCAGGTGACACCGAGTTCGGCGTTGCTGTGAACCACCGTCGAGCAGCTCTTGGCGCCCTCGGCGTCGACCGGGATGTGCAGCCCGTCGGTGAAGTGTCTCTGAACGAGGTATCGCGGCATGTCGCACGCTCCCTTCTCACCACGAGCATCCGTGCAGCGACGGCCTCGCCTCATCGGGAACACCTCCCCATCTTTGGTCCGCTCACTCCCCATGCCAGGCGGCGGGCGTGGCGAAGCCAGCCGCAGTTGCAGCCGAACCTGCCCCCTGCGCCGACCTCCGGACCCGGACCCACGATCGCAGGCGCCTTGCCGACCCCGCCCGCCTGCCGACTGAAACGATCTTCGGGCACCCGCCGGGCTTCCGCGCGGCCGCTTCCGCCTCGGCCCCGCCCATCGACACCTAGACTCCCGGCATGGGACTGCTGGAGCGTGAACATGCCATAGCTGCGTTACGGAACTGCCCGCCGGGCCGGATCGCCCTGGTCGCGGGAGAGGCGGGGATCGGCAAGACCGCGCTGGTGCGGGCGTTCTGCGAGGAGGCGGGCAGACCGGTCCTGCGCGGTGTCTGCGACGCGCTCCACACGCCGCGGCCGCTCGGCCCGCTGCACGACATGGCCGCCACGGCAGGCGGTGCGCTGGCCGGGCTGGTTCGGGCGGACGGCCCTCGGCACGCCCTCTTCACCGCGCTCCTGGACGAGTTGACGGCACGTGAGTGGCTGGTCGTGGTGGAGGACGCGCACTGGGCCGACGAGGCCACCGTCGACCTGCTCGTCTTCGTCGGGCGGCGGATCGCCGCGACGCGCAGCCTGCTCGTCGTCACCTACCGCCACGACGAGGTGGATTCCGCCCACCCGCTGCGCAGACTGCTGGGATCGCTCGCCACCGACCAGACCGTCGTCCGGGTCCGTCTTGCACCGCTCTCGGTCGCGGCCGTCGCCGCACTGGCGGGCCCCGGCGACCCGCGGGACGCCGCCGATCTGCACGCCAGGACCGGCGGCAACCCCTTCTTCGTCACCGAGGCGCTCGCCGAGCCGGGACGGCGCCTGCCCGAGACCGTCCGGGACGCCGTGCTGGCCCGGGCGGCCGCGCTCGGCGCCGACCGGCGGAAGGCCCTGGAAGCGGTGGCGGTCTTCCCCGACGGCGCTCCGCTGTCGCTGGTCCCGGCCCCGGCGTGGTCCGTCGACGCCTGCGTGGACGCCGGCATGCTCGTCGTCGAGGGAAACCGCGTCCGGTTCCGCCACGAGCTGGCGCGGCTGGCCGTCGAGGAGAGCACCCCGCCCGCCCGGCGGGTCGCCCTGCACCGCGACGCCCTGGACGGCCTGACCGCGGCGGGCGCGGAGCCCGCCCGGCTGGCCCACCACGCCCAAGAGGCGGACCAGGGCCCCGCGGTGTTGTGCCACGCTCCCGCGGCGGCTCGGCGTGCCGCGGCGCTCGGGGCCCACCGGCAGGCCGCCGAGCACTACGCGCAGGCCTTGCGGTTCGCGGACCCGCTGCCCGCGGCGGATCGCGCCGAGCTCCTGGAGGCCTACGGCGACGCCTGTGGGCGCCTGGGCCGGGACGACGAGGCCGTCGACGCCCTGCGGCAGGCCCTGGAGTGCCTGGGCGAGCGGCGCGAGCGGGCCCAGGAGGCCGCGCTGCTCGCCAGAGGCGCCTACTACCTGTGGCGCAACGGCCGGGGCGCCGAGGCGTTGGAGACCGGCCGCCTCGCCCGCGCGGCGGCCGACCGGTCACGCCCGGGGCCCGGCCAGGCCGCCGCCTACGCCTGGTTGGCCGTCCTGCTGATGCTCTCCCGGGAGATCCCCGAGGCCGTCCGGACCGGGCGCCGGGCGGTTGAGCTGGCCGAGCGGTACGGACAGCAGCACCCGCTCGCGCAGGCGCTCAACGCGGTCGGCTCAGCCCAGTGGTTCTGTGAACCCGAGCTCGCGGAGGCCACCCTTGTCCGGAGTCTCGAGGCGGCCAGGAGCGTCGGCGACGACGCGGCCGTCGGTATGGCGATGACGAACATCGGCACGGGCGCCGGTGAGATCCGCCGCTACACCACCGCCGGGCCCTGGCTGCACCAAGCCATCGCCTGGTGTGGGGCCCGGGACTTCGACGCGCACCGGTCGTACGCCGCCGCTTGGTGGGCGCGCTGCCTGTTCGAGCGCGGGCGCTGGGCCGAGGCCGAGGCCGCGCTGGCGGACGTCGATCCGGCCGCGGGCACGTCGGCCCGGATCGTCGCCCTGACCGTGCTCGGGCGGTTGCAGGCCAGGCGCGGCGACCCACGGGCCGCCGGAACGCTCGACTCCGCATGGGACCTGGCCGAGCGCACCGAATCCCTGCAACGCCTTTGGCCCGTCGCGGCGGCCCGGGCGGAGCTGGCCTGGCTGGCCGGACGGCCGACCGACCACCTGGTCCGCCCCACCTACGAGCTGGCCGTCCGGCTGGACCACGGCTGGGCGGTGGGCGAACTCGGGCAGTGGCTCGACCCGGGCCGGACACCGTGCTCCCACGCCGCGGCGGAGCCCTACCGGCTGCCCCCGGCCGAGGCCGCCACCGCGTGGGAGGCGCTCGGCTGCCCGTACGAGGCCGGGCTCGCGCTGGCCCGCGACCCGGAGCAGCTCCCCCGGGCTCTGCACCAGCTGGAACGGCTCGGTGCCCGCGCCGCCGCCGACCGGATCGCCGAACAGCTGCGCCAGCAGGGCCGACGTGCGCCCCGCCGGTCCACCCTCACCCACCCCGACGGGCTGACCGCCCGGCAGGCAGAGGTGCTCGCGCTGCTCGAGGAGGGCCTGCGCGACACGGAGATCGCGCAGCGGCTGCACATCTCCACAAAGACAGTCGGCCACCACGTCTCCGCCGTCCTGGCCAAACTCGGCGTGCGCAGCCGACGCGACGTGACCATGCGTAGGGAGATCGCCGCCCCGGGATGGGGAGCGGCTCCCGATGTCCCGCCGCACCGCGGGCCGGACACTGGTTCCCGTCCATGAGAGCGGGCGACGGACCGGCGGTCTTCCGTACCACCGTCCCACCGCCGCCGGCGCGCCGTTCGGGCGCGACGAGCCGGTGACGTCCCGCCACTTTCACCACGGGAGGGGAAAACCACATGACTAGGACGAGGACGGGAAGCGCCGGGATCCTACTGGCTGGCGTCCTGGCGGCGGGGGCCGCGCTGACCGGGGCGGGCTCAGCCGAGGCCACCGGCGCCGGACCGGCGGCACCGGCCGCCGCCGGCCGGGCGCCGGGCGGGATGCGGCCGGCGGCGGCCCAGAACTACAACATCGTCAACGACCACGCCGGCAAGTGCGCCGAGGTCGACGGCAACGGCCGCTTCGACCCCGGCACGCTCGTCCACGAGTGGTCCTGCGACGGCGAGCTGAACCAGGTGTGGCGGCCGATCGACCTCGGCAACGGGTTCTTCCTGCTGGAGAACACCGGCAGCGGCTACTGCATGAGCGTGGCCGAACCCGTCGACGGCGCCCAGCTCGACCAGGCGGCGTGCAACGCCTCCCTCCCGCAGGAGTCCTGGCAGCTGCGGCCCGCCGACGGGTTCGGCCACCTGTGGCTGGCCTCCGGGCTGAGCAACGAGTGCATCGCGCTGTACCCCAACACGTCCAAGAACGGCACCGCCGTCGTGATCAACGGCTGTAGCACCACCAGTGGACAGTTCTGGCACCTCTCCCAGGCCTGACCACGGCCGAAAACCCCGTCCGACACCACGCCTCGGCTTTCGACGTTCTGGCAGGTCTGGGTGATCAGGCTGCGCTGGCTGCGGCCCATGCCTGCTGGACGGCGCGGATTTCCTCATCCGTGGGCCGGCCGGCCTTGGTGGTGTACCACGGGGCCCGCTCACGGTGCTCGGCGGCGTCGGCCGGGTGGTGGCCGTGCAGCGTGTACCAGACCACGGTGATCGTGGGGTGCAGATCCTCTGAGGGTTGATCAGACTCTCGTGAGCAGCGAGTTTGTCATTGCTGTGTGATCGGGGACGACCCGCGCCGCGGCCTTTCGCGCTGGAACAGTTGAGCCGCGCTCTCGGGCTTCGCTGACCAGCGCGGATGCCGGCTGTGCCCGAGGGGGCCGTCGTGTAGGCCGAGCGTGAAAGCGCAGGTCAGCAGGGACTGACAGGCGCCCTCAGAAGATCTGCACCCATCGCAGTTCCGCGAACGCCTCCCGCTCGCCGACCCGCTGCACCACACTCATCACCGCGGCCTTTTCGTGAACACCTGGACCTCGTCGCAGAGTTCAGGATCACGAGAAGGCCGCCCCCATGTCCGGCAATCACACCAACGGGTAACCACCCGAGCGCCGGTGATCAAGGTCGAGGTTTAGGGTCAAGCTGACGAACTCGGTCGGCCCGGGATGACTTGCACATACAGGGGCCGACCCTGACGACACCGGCTCAGGCCGGGGCGGGCAGACGGAACGAGGCGAGTTTGGCTGGGTCGACAACAATGTGGATGCCGGTGATCCGGCCTTCGGTGACGGTGAAGGCGATGACGGAGAGAGGGGTTCCGTCGGGGCGCCAGGACATGTGGCCGGGAACACCGTTGACCAGCACGGGTCGGTGGCGGGCGACTTCGCCGGAGAACATGCGGGCGCCGGCGGCGACCTCGGTGGCGCCGAGGGTGACGACCACGCCGTCGGGGGTGTCGACGGTCAGCTTCACATTCGGGTCGAGGACACGCAGGAGCCCTTCGAAGTCGCCGCCGAGGGCGGCGGCGCGGAATGCCTTCACCGTGCTGCCCATCCCTTCACACCGGCGCAGCGAGCCTGGCCGGGGAACCACCCCGATTTGAGTCATTTACCCGGGGAGGGTGACGGGTGGTGCGTCAGAGACTCGGCGCGCCGCCCTACGGGTCGTCGTCAGGGTTGGCTGCCGTCCAGCAGCGTGCGCATGTAGTCGGTGTGCGCCGTGAGGAGTTGCACAGCGCGGTCTGTCCCTTCGTGCAGGAACGGCAGGACGAGCATCGCCGGTACCGCTGCGGTGAGTGCGATCAGGACCGCCGGGATGAACAGAGCGACGATCACGCACTGACGGGCGCCGGGCGCGAGCGCGCGGGGCAGCCAGGACGGCATCATGAGGACCTCCTTGCGAGCCGGCCTCCGCGCGGGTTCGCGGTGCCATGTCACCAATCTGGTGAGCGGTTTGTTTGTCCGCCCAAGTTCAGGGCGTTCCCACAGGTAAGGTCCGGACAAGACCGCATTGTCCGGACGGACAGAAGGCCTGGCGGTCGGCAGCACTGGGGGGTGCACGTGGTCGAGCGCGGCAAGAGAGGGCGACGCTGGGAGCCTGTCAGGACGGACAGCGATGAGGTGCGCGAGCTGGCGGAGTTCTTACGGAAGCAGGTCGACGCCAGCGGCAAGACCCTGACGATGCTCGCCAGGGAAATGCACATGTCCCGCACCACGATCAGCGAACGGCTTGCAGGCCGTTCAGTCGATGAGAAGTTCGTCAGCGCCCTGCTCACAGCCACCATCGCCGAGCAGCGGCAGCGGCAGCGCCGACTGGCCACGGCCCTCACGAAGCTGCGCGCGGCAGCCCAGCCCAAGCCGTCGAAGACCTCCTCGCCGCAGGAACGGCTTCGTGCGGAGTTCGTCCACCTCGGAGACAACATCCAGCGCATCACCCGCCTGCTGGAGCACTCGCCCGGTTCCCTGCCGGACGGCGTGTGGTTCGACGCCGGCGAGCTGAGCGCGCACTGGGATCCCAGGGCCCGCGGTGCGGAACAGGGCCGAGCCGGCTGGTATTTCACCGGCCGCCACCGCGCGTTGAGCGAGCTGGTCTCCTGGCTCTCCGGCGGCGCCCCGGACGGGCGGGTGCGGGTGGTGACGGGGGGACCCGGATCGGGCAAGTCCACGGTGCTGGCACGCATCGTCACCTTGGCAGACCCGGACCTGCGCAAGAGAACGCCGGTGGACGGCGCGCCGGACGCCACGGTTCCGCCGACCGGCTGCGTCGATCTCGCCGTCCTCGCCCGCGGCCGCTCGGTGTCCGACGTACTCGACCGTATCGCCGCCGTCGCAGGGATCGACCTGACCAGCACGGCGGAAGCCCAGCGACTGGACGTCCTCGCCGGGCTCCTTCCGGCTTGGCCCGCCGAACTCACCGTCGTCGTGGACGCGCTGGACGAGGCGGCCGATCCGGAAGGTCTCGCCCGCGCCCTGCGCCGGCTGGCGCGCGACGTCAGCGGCCTACGCGTCCTCGTCGGCACCCGTCCCGGCCCCCGCAACAGCCTGCTGACCGCGTGCGGACACGACGCCCGCATCATCGACCTCGACTGCCGCCCATGGCTGGATCTCGACGACCTGGCCGAGTACGTGCGCCGCAGGCTGCTTGCCGCCGACGACCCGCACACGCGCAGCCCCTACCGCAACCAGCCGGACCTCGCCGCACGCGTGGCGGAAGCGGTCGCCGAGCGGGCGTACCCCACCTTCCTCATCGCCCAGCTCGTCAGCCGGACGCTGACCGACAGCGACACGGTCGTCGACCCGAGCGGGAAAGAACTGTCGCGTCTGCCGGGCACTGTGGCCGACGCTCTCGACGACTACCTGTTCCGCCTGGGCCCGGATCACCACCGGGTGCGTGACCTCCTCCTGCCCCTCGCCTACGCGCACGGCACCGGCCTGGCCCGTGACACGGTCTGGGTCGAGCTCGCGAGCGCAGTCGCCCAGCGCACCTACACCCTGGCCGACCTGGAATGGCTGCTCTCCACAGCAGCCGACTTCCTGGTGGAGCAGACCGTCGACCAGGAGGAGATCCATTACCGTCTTTACCACCAGGCGCTGGTGGACTATCTGCGCTTGGCCCAGGACGACGACATCGTCGAGCGCCGGATCACGCGCGTCCTGACGGGTCTCGCTCCGATCTCCGAAAGCCGCCCGGAGTGGGCGAAAGCCCCCACGTACGTCCGCCGCTACCTCTCCCGGCACGCGGCCGCCGCGCGACTGCTCGACCCGCTCCTTGACGACGCCGGCCTGCTCCTCGCGGCCGAGTACGGCGAGCTGTCGACGGCGCTCAGCGAGCGAAACCGTCACCTGACAAAGCCCGACAACCGCAGTACCTGGTTCCGCCGTGTTCTTCCCCAGCCGGGGGAAGAACCGCCCCGGCGGGCCGCGCTGCTCGAACAGTCCGCCCGGCAGTTCGGCTTCGACCGACTCGCGGACGACGTCCCCCGTGTCGCCCCGCACCGCTCGTGGGCGACACCGTGGGCACACCTGGGTCGGGACAACGTGACCGACGTCCACGGCTGCTGCGACGGCAACATCCACGCAGCAACGGTCGTCGAGGTGGATGGTGAGCCAACTCTGGTACACAGCGGGCACGGGAACCTCGTCGTACGCCGGTTGTCCGACGGTCGACGCCTCGCCCGGCTGGGAGCAGACAACCCCTACAGCTCCGAAGCCGATTTCGGTGACGACTGGTTCGCGCACCTCGCCTGGGTCTACGGCGACGGGCGCGGGGCGCCCAACCCGTCCAACCAGGGGGGAACCGTATACGTGGTCACCAGCGGACAGGTCGCAGGAGAGACCTACGTCGTGGCGGGTGGGTACGACGGGGCCGTTCGCCTGTGGCACCTATGCCCGGCGGTGTCCTGCGAGACACACGAACGCACCCGTGCCGCCGCGGTGGACCGCTGGAAGTCCTCCCCGCTGTTCAGCGGAGCGAGCTGGATCCAGGGCGCTGCCGTAGTGGACGGCGCACGTCCGATGGTAGTGGCCGCCGAACTCAGCGGCCATGTCCACTTCCTCGACCTAGCCACAGGCTCGCCCGCGCACCCCAGCGGGAAACACCCCGGGGTCTTCACGCGGACCATGACGCAGGGAACAGTGGGCGGCCAACCCGTGGTACTGACCGGGGGCAGCACCAGCGACGGGCAACGGGGTTGCGTGCAGATGTGGGATCCGGTAACCGGTCTGCCGATCGGTGAGCCTATGCTCCACGACGACGAAGTCCGTGCTGTCACGGTCACCACGCTGCACGGGCTGACCGTCGCGGTCACCCGCACCTATGGCGGTCACCTCAGCATCTGGGACCTGGCCACGCGCCGATTGATCCGATGTCGTTCCACTGGACTGCTCTCGACCTGGGGCGCACTCGCACTGACGGAAATCGCCGGCCGGCGGGTGCTGGTCTTCGGCACTCAAGGGGGATTCGACACCGACCCGGACGGTCGCAGAACAATGATCAGCGGCTTCCGAATCGACCTGGTCGATCTCACCTCGCTGGAGCACCTCGACCACCTGCGGATCAACTCCGAGGTCCTGTCCGTGACGGCCGCCGAGCAATTCCTGGTGGTCGGATGCATGTGCGGCACGTTGGCGCTGCGATGCGGCGACGCCCTGGTCCCATGAAACCACTGTCTGCTGCGGTGCCCGGTCCGACCGCTTGCGCCCAGCCTCTGCGGCGACTGGCCACGGTGCCGGGACTTGCCAATGGCCACCGGGGACACCTCAGTTACGCTCGGAACCGCCTCGCAGCCGAAGCTCACGGGCGAGCGGTGAACTTCCTGTCGGGCCGCTTATGCAGCCAGCCACGGTCAACCCTCGTCTGGACGGACCCCCCTGGCGCGGCCCTGCAGAACGACCTCGACCTGATCGTCCGCGCCGGCGGTCAGGAACGCCACGGCAACATGGGTCATCAGCCCCTGGTGTCGGCGGCCATTGAGAATTCCCCATGTACGGCCACCTCCGCCGTCACCTTCCGTCGATGTCCCGGGGCCCGAGTTGTGTGGTGCGAGTCAGGCCGCAGACGGATCCTGGGCGCGGACGGCATCGCCGTCGGTAGTGCTGTTGGGAATAAGGATCCGCGCTTGATCTTTGAACACGGTGGCACGGTCGGCGTCGGCCCTGTGGCGCGCGGCCGGCCAAGCCTTGTCCGGACGAGGAAGTGCGGTGATCACGCGATGCAGGCGGTGCGGTTTCACGAGTACGGCGGGATCGATGTGCTGCGGGTGGAGGAGGTGGAGCGGCCGGTGCCCGGTCCTGGGCAGGTGCTGGTCGAGGTCCGCGCGGCCGGGATCCAGCCCGGCGAGGCGCACATCCGCACGGGCGCGCTGCACGAACGCTGGCCGGCGGCGTTTCCCTCCGGGCAGGGCAGCGACCTGGCCGGCGTCGTGGTGGAGGCCGGCCCGCACGTGCGGGGCTTCGCGGTGGGTGATGAGGTTTTGGGCTTCACGCACAGGCGGGCCAGCCACGCGCAGTTCGTCGTGGTCGACGACGTGAATCTGGTCTCCCGTCCGGCGGGGTTGGCCTGGGACGTGGCCGGGGCGTTGTACGTGGCCGGCACGACCGCCTACGCCACCGTGTTCGCGGTGGACCCCGGCCCGGACGACACGGTCGTCGTCTCCGGTGCGGCGGGCGGCGTCGGGTCGCTTGCCGTACAGCTCGCGCGGCGGCGCGGCGCCACGGTGATCGGGCTGGCGAGCGAGCGGAACCACACCTGGTTGAAGGATCACGGTGTCCTCCCGGTCGAGTACGGGCCAGGTGTGGCCGAGCGGATCCGCCAGGCGTCCGGCGGCAGGGTCGACGCGTTCATCGACACCTACGGCGACGGCTACGTGGCACTGGCAGTGGAGCTGGGCGTGCGGCCCGAGCGAATCGACACGATCCGCGACTGGCAGGCCGCGGCCAAGGTCGGCGCGCGGACCTACGGAGAAGGCGCGGCGGCGTGCGCGGTCGTACTCGGCGAGCTGGCCCGGCTTGCCGCGCGCGGGCAGCTGGAGGTGCCGATCGCCCGCACCTACCCGCTGGAACAGGTGCGAGACGCCTTCCGCGAGCTGGAACAGCAGCACACCCACGGCAAGATCGTGCTCCAGCCCTAGCCACGGCTACCCGAGGCGACCCCATCGAGCAGGCATCCCCGACCATCAACGCAGCGTCACCAATGGCGGCCAGATGACTCCCCATCAGGTGGCCGCCAGTGGGGAACTGCAACTGGCCACTGACACCCTGGAGGGATCACAGCTGGGAGCGCGACAACCTGTGGGTTCTCTGAACCGCCTCATCGATCCCTGGAGGGATTCTCAACATCAGGATCAGCCCGAGCATCATCGCTGTCATCGGTCTCAAGGGCTCGCAACGTGGAGTTCGTGTCCGTGAGGCTGAGTATGGTCGTGGTCGGCATCGGTCCCTCAAGAGTTCGCAACAACACGAGCTTACGCGTCTCCGTCAGCGCCAGGCGCCGTCGTCATAAGTCCCTGGAGGGTTCGCAACGTCTGGTTCACGATCAACTCCAGCAGGTTTGGGGGGGTCGTCATCGATCCCTGGAGGGTTCGCAACGGGTGCATGTAGCCGAGGTCGACCCAGCCCGTGCCCGTCGTCATCGATCCCTGGAGGGGTCGCAACCCGTACGACAAGGGTGCTCCGGCCGCAAACCGCGCTGTCGTCATCGATCCCTGGAGGGTTCGCAACACGCCAGCCGAGGTGAGCTGGTAGCCCAGGCGGTGCTGGTCGTCATCGATCCCTGGAGGGCTCGCACCCCGCCCTGGGACGGCCGATGCCCGCCTTCGACC
>NZ_KQ948078.1:0-6657 GCF_001513965.1 Streptomyces cellostaticus
ACCCTCGGCCCACACCGTGCCATCCGCATCCGCCGAGAACGACTTGCACCGGCCATCAACCGCAAGCCCCCGCTGACGCGAGAACTCAATGAATATGCCCGGCGTCGACATGACCGTCACACCACCCGCGAGCGCCAACGAACACTCCCCCGACCGCAGCGCACGCACCGCCAGATGCAGCGCGACCAGCGACGACGAACACGCCGTGTCCACCGTCAACGCCGGACCCTGCAACCCCAACGTGTACGCCACCCGACCCGACGCCACACTCGACGTCGTCCCCGTCAACCCGAACCCCGCAGCACCCACACCCGCCTCACCCAACCGCGGACCGTACTCCTGGGCGATCGCGCCCAGGAACACGCCTGTTGATGTGCCGTGCAGCGATCCGGGCGGGATACCGGCCCGCTCCAGCGCCTCCCACGACACCTCCAGCAGCAGGCGCTGCTGCGGGTCCATCGCCAGCGCCTCGCGCGGCGAGATCCCGAACAACTCGGCGTCGAACTCCGCGGCGCTCTCCAGGAATCCGCCGCTGCGTACGTAGGACGTGCCGGAGTGGTCCGGGTCGGGGTGGTAGAGGCCGTCGAGGTCCCAGCCGCGGTCGGCCGGGAAGCCGGAGATCACGTCACGCTGCTCGGCCACGACCTGCCACAGCGCCTCGGGCGAGTCCACCCCGCCCGGGAAACGGCAACCCATACCGACGATGGCGATCGGTTCGTTGTTGCCGCCCTCCAGTTCGCGGACCCGCCGGCGGGACTGGTGGAGGTCGACGGTGAGGCGCTTGAGGTAGTTGACCAGCTTGTCGTTGTCCGTCGTTGTCATGGTGATGTTTCCCCCGTTGTTTCGTGAAGCTGTGCGTGTGCGCGCGGTCCCGGCGTCACTGTCCCTGAGACGTGCCCGAGCGTGCCGCGCAGAGCGAGCAGGATGAGCAGGGTGAGGCCCGGGCGGTTCGCTGCGGAGCGCCGCGGACCGCCCGGCTGTGGTGTGGAGTCGGGGTCAGAGTTCGGAGTCGATGAACGCGAGGAGTTCATCGACCGACGCCGACTGGACCCGTGCGGTCAGATCGTTGTGGTCGCCCTGGGGCCGCCGGGCGGGTACGCGGGTCAGCAGTGCCTGGAGTCGTTGGATGATCTCGGCCCTGGTCTCGTCGTGGGTGTCGTCCGGCAGTTCGGCGAGTGCCGCTTCGAGCCGGTCGAGTTCGGCCAGGACGGGTACGGTCGGCGTGGCGGTGGAGTCTGCGGTTTCGGTAGCGGCCGGGGCCAGTTCGGTGTGCAGGTGGGCGACGACCGCCATGGGTGTCGGGCAGTTGAAGAGGAAGGTGGCGGGCAGTCGCAGACCGGCGCTGGTCTGCAGCCTGTTGCGCAGCTCCACGAGGGTGAGCGAGTCGCAGCCCATGTCCTTGAAGGGTCGGTCGGCGGAAATACCGGCGGCGGAGGAGCGGCCGAGTACGGCGGCGGTCTGCACCCGGACGAGATCCAGCAGCAGTTCGTCCTGCCCGGCCCGGCTCAGCGCCGCGAGCCGGTCGCGCAGGGTCTCCGTCTTCGGGGTGGCGGCGGTGGTCGGCGCCTGGGCCGGTCGCGGTGCGGCAGGGGCCAGGTCCCTCAGCACGGTGGGCAGTTGGGGGCCGAGCGCGCCGAGGGCGGCGCGGTCGAGACGCGCGGGCACGAGTGCGGCGGTGTCCGTGTGGAGTGCCGCGTCGAGCAGGGCCAGGCCCTCCGCCCGGTCGATGGGTGCGAGGCCGGTCCGGGCGAGCCGTCCCCGGTCGGTTTCGGTCAGGGCGCCCGCCATGCCGGCAGGGCCGGTCGTTCCGTCGGGGCCCGGCCTTCCCGTGGTGTCCGCCCACATCCCCCAGGCCAGGGACAGCGCGGGGAGCCGACGAGCCTTGCGGTGCTGGGCCAGGGCGTCCAGGTAGGCGTTGGCGGCCGCGTAGTTGCCCTGGCCGGCGCCGCCGATGACGCCCATGACGGAGGAGAAGAGGACGAACGCCGCGAGGTCCTGGCCGGCGGTCAGTTCATGCAGGTTGCGGGCCGCGGTGGCCTTGGCAGCGAGCACAGTGTCGAGGCGTTCGGGGGTGAGCGCGGTGATCACGCCGTCGTCGAGCACCCCTGCGGTGTGCACGACGGCGGTGAGTCGTACGCCGGTCAGCAGGTGCGCGAGCGCGTCGCGGTCGGCGGTGTCGCAGGCTGCGAGGGTGACAGCGGCGCCCAACCCGCTTAGTTCGGCGGCGAGTTCGGTGGCACCGGGCGCGTCGGGGCCGCGGCGGCTGACCAGCAGCAGACGGCGGGCGCCGTGCTCGGTGACCAAGTGCCGCGCGACGAGTCCGCCGAGGGCGCCGGTGCCGCCGGTGACCAGGACCGTACCGGCCGGATCGAGGGCCGCGGGCAGGGTGAGGACGACCTTGCCGACGTGCCGGGCCTGGCTGACGTAGCGGAACGCCTCCGGTGCGCGGCGGACGTCCCACGTGCTGACCGGCAGCGGGGACAGCGCCCCCGACGACAGCAACCGCAGGACGTCCGTGAGCAGTTCGGCGATCCGCCCGGTCGGTGTCTGGAGCAGGTCGAAGAAGCGGTAGTCCACCCCGGGGTGGTCGGCCGCGACCTGCCGCGGGTCGCGCAGGTCGGTCTTGCCCATCTCGACGAAGCGGCCGCCGCGCGGCAGCAACCTCAGTGAGGCGTCCACGAACTCACCGGCGAGGGAGTCCAGTACGACGTCCATGCCGCGGCCTTCGGTGGCCGCGGCGAACGCGGTCTCGAAGTCCAGGGTGCGGGACGACGCCAGGTGCGCGCCGTCCAGGCCGAGGGCGCGCAGGGCCCCCCATTTGCCGGGGCTCGCCGTGCCGTAGACCTCCGCCCCCAGATGCCGGGCCAGTTGGACGGCGGCCATGCCGACGCCGCCCGCGGCCGCGTGGATCAGGACGCGCTCGCCCGCGGTCAGGCCGGCGAGATCGACCAGGCCTTGGTAGGCGGTCAGGAAGACGATGGGCGCGGACGCCGCCTGGACGTACGTCCAGTCGGCGGGCATGGCGGCGACCCGCCGGTGGTCGGCGACGGCCACCGGGCCGAACGCCCCGGAGAACAGGCCCATCACGCGGTCGCCGACGCCGAAGCCGGTGACGCCGGGCCCGACCTCGGTGACCACCCCGGCGCCTTCGAGGCCGAGCAGGCCGGGGTCGCCGGGGTAGAGACCGAGGGTGTTCAGTACGTCGCGGAAGTTGACGCCCGCGGCGCGCACCGCGATGCGTATCTCGCCGTCGCCGAGCGGTGCCAGGGCCTCCGGGCAGGGTTCGAGCGCCAGGTGGTCCAGGGTCCCGCGTTGGCGCACCCCCAGCCGCCAGGCCGTCGCCCCGGCAGGGGGGACAAGGGCGCCGTCGGCCGTCGCGGGCCCGAGCCTGGGCACCAGCAACGCCCCGTCCCGGACCGCGAGTTGCGGCTCCGCGCCGATCAGCGGCAGTGCCGTGCGGCAGTCGGCTGCCGACTCCACGTCCAGCAGCCCGATACGTCCGGGGTTCTCGGTCTGCGCCGAGCGGGCCAGACCCCATACGGCAGCGTCGGCAGGGTCCGCCACATCGGCGTCCGGTGCCGTGGCCACGGCTGCCCGGGTGACGAGCACCAGCCGGGAGCCGGCGAGCCGGTCGTCGGCCAGCCATGCCTGGAGCAGAGGGAGCGCGCGGTGCACGGCGGGCCGGGTGTCGGCCGTCGGGCTGTCCGCGAGATCGGCGAGCGGTGCGAGGACGACCGCGGGGGCGGGAAGTCCCGCATCGAGGGCCTGGCCCAGTGCCGCGAGGTCGGCGTAGTGCGGGCCGACGCCCAGGTCGGCGGGGCCGAGTGCGGCAGCCGCCGGGGGCGGTTCCCGGTCCGCGGTGGCCGGTTTCCAGTCCAGGCGGTAGAGCGACCGCGGGACAGCGAGGGCGTCGCCCGCAGGGCGCAGCACCAGTTCCTCGACCTCGGCGATCACCGTGCCGGACTCGTCCAGCAGGGTCAGCGACACCGCGTCCGGTGCGGTGGTGGTGATCAGGGCGCGGGCGGTGCGGGCGCCGGGCTGGTGGACGGTCACGCCGCGCCAGGAGAAGGGCAGCATACGGCGGTCGGTGTCGTCCAGTGCGGTCGTAACGATCGGATGCAGGGCCGCGTCGAGCAGCGCCGGGTGCAGACCGTAGGAGGCGGCGTCGGTGACGGACGGCGGCAGGGCGACCTCGGCGAGCAGGTCCGCGCCGCTCCGCCACGCGGCGCGCAGGCCTCGGAAGACCGGGCCGTAGGCGTAGCCCGCGGCGGCCAGTTCGTCGTAGCAGCCGTCGAGGGGCAGCGGTTCGGACTCGGCGACTGGCCGGCCGGCGGCGGTCGGGGAGGCTCCGTCGTGCGGGGCGAGGGTGCCGGTGGCGTGCAGGGTCCACGGCTCGGTGGTGCCGTCCGGCGTTTCGGTGCGGGCGTGCACGGTGAGGGCGCGCTGTCCTTCGTCGTCGGGTGCGGCGACGACGAGCTGGACTTCGGTGCGGCCTTCTGCGGGGAGCACCAGCGGTGCGGTCAGGGTGAGTTCGGCGACACGCGGGGTACCGGTCTGCGTGCCCGCGTGGGCGGCGAGTTCGAGGAAGGCGGTGCCGGGCAGCAGGACGGAGCCGAGGACGGCGTGGTCGGCGAGCCAGGGGTGGGTGCGGCGGCTGAGTCGGGCGGTCAGCACGGCCTGCCCGGATTCGGCGAGTTCCACGGCGGGGCCGAGCAGCGGGTGGCCGGCCGGTCCTTCGGTGCTGTGCGCGGTCAGCCAGTAGCGCTCCCGCTGGAAGGCGTACGTGGGCAGGTCGGGCGTCCGCCCCGGGCCGAACACGGCGCGCCAGTTGGGGCTTCGGCCGCGGACGTGCAGGGCGCCGAGCGCGGCGGCCAGGGTGCGGCGGTCGGACCGGCCGCGGCGCAGCACGGGGACGAACGCCAGCGCGTCGTCCTCCAGGCAGCCCTGGCCGAGTGCCGACAGCACACCGTCCGGGCCGAGTTCGAGGAAGGTCCGCACCCCCAGGTCGCGGAGTGCGGCCAGGCCGTCGGACAGCCGTACCTCTCGGCGCACCTGCTCGACCCAGTAGTCGGCGGTGACCTCGACGGGCCGGCCGGTGACGGTGGACACCATGGTGATGCGCGGCGCCGCGTACCGGACTCCCGCGGTGACGGCGGCGAACGCGTCGAGCATCCCGTCCATGCGGTGGGAGTGGAAGGCGTGGCTGACGACGAGCCGACGCGTCTTGCGGCCGGCGGCGGCGAATCCGGCGGCGACCTGTTCGACGCCTTCGACGTCGCCTGAGATGACGAGGGCTGCGGGACCGTTGACGGCGGCGATGCTCACCTCGTGCTCGCGGCCTTCCAGCAGTGCGCCGACCTCGTCCTGCGACGCCTGGACGGCCATCATCGTGCCGCCGGGCGGTAGCGCCTGCATGAGCCGGCCGCGTGCGGTGACCAGGGCACAGGCGTCGGGCAGGGTGAGAATCCCGGCGACGTGGGCGGCGGCGAACTCGCCGATGGAGTGGCCGAGTACGGCGTCCGGTGCAAGTCCCTGGTGTTCCAGCAGCCGGAACAGCGCGACCTGAAGGGCGAAGAGGGCGCTCTGGGTGTTCTCGGTGCGGTCGAGTGCCTCGGCGTCGTGGAACATCACCTCGCGGATCGGCGGTGTGCCGGGCGCGGAACCGCGGCAGGCGTCGAGTTCGCCGCACACTGCGTCCAGGGCCGCGGCGAAGACCGGCTCGGTCTCGTACAACTCGCGGCCCATACCGACGCGTTGACTGCCCTGGCCGGTGAAGAGGTAGGCGAGCCGGTCGTCGGGGTGTGCCGTGCCGATGGTCAGGGCGGAGTGCGGTTCGCCGCGGCCGAGTGCGGCCAGCGCAGCTACGGCCTCGGCGCGGTCCTCGGCGGTGACGACCGCGCGGTGGTCGAGGGCGGTGCGGGTGGTGGCCAGGGCGCGGCCGAGGTCACGGGTGGGCACGTCGTCGAAGGCGTGGAGGAGTGCGGTGGCCTGGGCGCGCAGCGCCGGTTCCGTACGGCCGGACAGCACCCACAAGGGGGCGGTGTCGTCGTGGCCAGGGTCGGTCTCGGGCGTGGGCGGCTCGGTCGGGGCCGGGGCCTCTGCGAGTACGACGTGTGCGTTGGTGCCGCTGATGCCGAACGACGACACACCAGCCCGCCGGATCCCGCCGTCCACCGCGGGCCACGGACACGGCTCGGTCAGCAGCTCAACACCGCCACCGGTCCAGTCCACCAGCTCGCTGGGCCTGCCCACGTGAAGTGACGCGGGCAGCTCACCATGCCGCAGCGCCATCACCATCTTGATCACACCGCCGACCCCGGCAGCCGCCTGCGCGTGCCCGAGGTTGGACTTCAACGAACCCACCAGCAGCGGCCCACCGTCACGCTCCCTGCCATAGGTGGCAAGCAGGGCCTGAGCCTCGATCGGATCACCGAGCACCGTACCCGTGCCATGAGCCTCCACCGCATCAACCCCGGAAGCAGCCACTCCCGCATCCGCCAAAGCAGCCCGGATCACCCGCTCCTGCGCCGGACCACTCGGCGCCGTCAGCCCATTGGACGCACCGTCCTGATTCACCGCCGTACCAGCCACCACAGCCAGCACCCGATGCCCCAGCCTCCGGGCATCCGACAACCGCTCCACCACCAGCACACCCAC
>NZ_KQ948078.1:7230-12378 GCF_001513965.1 Streptomyces cellostaticus
GCCCTCGGCCCACACCGTGCCATCCGCATCCGCCGAGAACGACTTGCACCGGCCATCAACCGCAAGCCCCCGCTGACGCGAGAACTCAATGAATATGCCCGGCGTCGACATGACCGTCACACCACCCGCGAGCGCCAACGAACACTCCCCGGACCGCAGCGCACGCACCGCCAGATGCAGCGCGACCAGCGACGACGAACACGCCGTGTCCACCGTCAACGCCGGACCCTGCAACCCCAACGTGTACGCCACCCGACCCGACGCCACACTCGACGTCGTCCCCGTCAACCCGAACCCCGCAGCACCCACACCCGCCTCACCCAACCGCGGACCGTACTCCTGGGCCATGGCACCGGCGAACACACCGGTCTGGGTACCGCGCAGGGAGTCCGGGGCGATTCCGGCCCGTTCGAGGGCCTCCCAGCACACTTCGAGGAAGGTACGCTGCTGCGGGTCCATCGCCAGCGCCTCGCGCGGCGAGATCCCGAACAACTCGGCGTCGAACTCCGCGGCGCTCTCCAGGAATCCACCGCTGCGCACATAGGTGGTCCCGACATGTGCGGGGTCGGGGTGGTAGAGCCCGTCGAGGTTCCAGCCGCGGTCGGCCGGGAAGCCGGAGATCACGTCGCGCTGCTCGGCCACGACCTGCCACAGCGCCTCGGGCGAGTCCACCCTGCCCGGGAAACGGCAGCCGATGCCGACGATCACGACGGGGTCGTCCTGATCGGGACGGGCCGCGGGGGCCGCAGCGCCGTACTGCTGGTCGGCGATCAGCGCGGCCAGCTCGGCGGGGCTGGGATGGTCGTACACCACCGTGGTCGGGAGTTTGCGTCCGGTGGCGGTGACGAGCCGGTTGCGCAGTTCGACGACCATCGCCGAGTCGAAGCCCAGCTCCTTGAACCTCCGCCGTGGTTCGACCTCGGCGGCGGAGTCGTGGCCGAGGACGGCGGCGGCGTGCGCCCTCACCAGCTCCAGGGCGGCAGGGCCGGTCAGCGACCGGGTCGGCTCGGCCTCGTGTACGTCCCCGGTGTCCTCTGAGGTCGCCGCGGACTGCGACGGCGGCACGGTGCCGGCCGACGGCAGGGCCTCAACCCCCCTGCGCTGCCCGGAGATCCAGTGGCGGCGCCGCTGGAAGGCGTACGTCGGCAGCTCGGCACGGGCGGGGCCGGCGGGCAGGACGGCGGACCAGTCCACCGCCGCGCCGTGGCAGAAGGCCTCGCCGAACGCGAGCAGCAGCCGTTGCGGACCGCCCTCCTCACGGCGCAGCGTACCCAGCGCGGCGACCGGCAGGTCCGCGGCCTCCGCGGTCTGCTGGACGGCCAGCGTCAGCACGGGGTGCGGGCTCATCTCGATGAACAGCTCGTGCCCCGCCTCGAGCAGTGCCCGTACGGTCGGCTCGAACTGCACGGGTTCACGCAGGTTGCGGTACCAGTAGTCGGCGTCCAGCTCAAGGCCGTCCAGGGCCGTCGCGGTCACGGTGGAGTGCAGCGGCACCCGCCCGGTGCGCGGCGCGATCCCGGCGAGGTCGGCCCGCAGCGTGTCGCGTACGGCGTCGACGTGCGGGCTGTGCGAGGCGTAGGCGACCGGGATGCGCCGGGTGCGGACGTCCTCGCCGTAGTGCGCGGCCAGTGCGTCCAGGGCGGCCCCGTCTCCGGCCACCACGGTCATGTCGGGCGAGTTGACGGCGGCCACGCTCAGCTGGGGGCGGCCGGCGAGGTCGTCGCGTACCCGGTCGGCGGGCTGCGACACGGTGAGCATGCCGCCGCCGCGCCCGGCCAGTGTGCCGAGGGCGGCGCTGCGTACGGCGATCAGCCGGGCGGCGTCGTCAAGGGTGAGGGCGCCGCTGACGGTGGCGGCGGCGATCTCGCCCTGCGAATGGCCGACGACCGCGGCCGGTTCGACTCCTGCTGCCTGCCACAGTGCGGCCAGCCCGACCATCACGGCCCACAGGGCGGGCTGCACGACGTCGTCGCGTTCAAGGGCGGGCGCGCCGGGGCGGCCGCGTAGCACGTCGGTGAGCGACCAGTCGCGATACGGGAGCAGCGCGCGCTCGCAGTCCTCGATGACCCGGGCGAAGTCGGCGGCGCTGTCGAGGAGTTCCGCGGCCATGCCGGCCCACTGCGAGCCCTGACCGGGGAAGACGAACACCGCCTTGCGGACGGCCTGGTGGCTGCTGCCCTCGATCGCGGCCGGGGTGATACGGGCGTCGGCGACTGCGTCCAGGGCGGTCAGCAGTTCGTTCTGGTCGGCGCCGACCAGAACGGCCCTGTGGGTGAAGGTGGTGCGGTCGTGAGCGAGAGCCCGGGCGATCTCGGCGGTACCGAACTCCGGGTGCCCGGCGAGGTGTTGGCGCAGGCGGTCGGCCTGGGCGCGCAGCGCCGCGTCGCCGCGTCCGGACAGCACCCAAGCGACGGAACCGCCCTGATTACCCGAATCTGTTCCCTGTTCTGGCGTGTTTGCGACGGTCGTGGCGGCGTCGCCCGGCCACTCGCTGAGCACCAGATGGCAGTTGGTGCCGCCCATCCCGACCGATGTCACGCCCGCGGCGAGCGGCCGGTCGCAGCGCGGCCAGGGTCCGGTGCCGGTGGCGGCGGCGAGTCGCAGAGCGGCGAACGGTATCCGCGGGTTGGGGGTCCGGTAGTTCAGGGTCGGGACGAGCTCCCGCTCTTTGAGGCAGAGGATGGTCTTGACGAGTCCCGCTATGCCCGAGGCCCCTTCGAGGTGGCCGATGTTCGTCTTGACGGAACCGAGCCTGAGCGGATTCTCCGGAGTGCGGGACGGGGCGAAAACGGCGCCCAGAGCTGCTGCTTCTATGGGGTCGCCGACCCGGGTGCCCGATCCGTGGATTTCGATGTACTGCGCCTGTTCCAGCGGTATTCCCGCGCGCTTCCAGGCGTCGCGTACGACGCGCTCCTGGGCTTTTCCGTTCGGGGTAGGAAGGGTTTCGCTTGCCCCGTCGCTGCCGATGGCACCGCCGCGTATCAGGCAGTGGATGCGGTCCCCGTCGGCGATGGCCCGGCTCAGGAGTTTCAGCGCCACCACACCGCCGCCCTCACCCCGGACATAGCCGTTGGCCCGGGCGTCGAGAGCGTGACATCGGCCGTCGGGCGAGAGGCTGCCGAAGGCTGCCAGAACCTGGGTGCTCTCCGGTGCGAGGTTGAGGCTGACGCCGCCGGCCAGCACTGCGGTGGACTCGCCGCTGCGCAGGCTCTCGCAGGCCAGATGCACCGCGACCAGCGACGACGACTGTGCGGTGTCGACCACGATGCTGGGGCCCTGCAGACCGAGTACGTAGGAGACCCGGTTGGCGATGATGCCGCGGTGCAACCCGGTGACCGTGTGCGCGGAGGTCGCGGCGGGCCCGGCCGCGTGGGTGAGGGCCGCGTAGTCGTCGGCGATCGCGCCGACGAAGACACCGGTGGCGGTGCCGGCGAGCGTGGCCGGGACGATGCCTGCGTCCTCCAGCGCCTCCCAGGCCAGTTCGAGTATGAGCCGCTGCTGCGGGTCCATCGCGGCGGCTTCGCGCGGTGATATGCCGAAGAACTCGGCGTCGAAGGTGTCGACGTGGGGCAGAAATCCGCCGGGACGCGGCGACCCGTCCGGTATCGCGGCGAGGTGGGTGCGGTCTGCGGGCGGCTCTGCTACGGCGTCGCGGCCGTTCCTGAGAAGATCCCAGAATTCTGCAGGTCCTGCCCCGCCGGGAAATCGACAGGAAAGACCGATGACGGCGATGGCCTGGTCGTGAATCCGATCGGGTTTCTGCTGTGGTTTCTGGTCCGGGATCGACTGTTCGACATTTTCTGCCGCACTGTCTGATGTGCTTCGTGCCGCGTTTTCTGATTGCGGTGCTAATTCAACCCGGGCATGACGGATCATGGTTCGGACGCTCCCCCCGTGAAGCGCGATCAATGGTGCTGCCGACTCGGCGGTCCAGTCTGACTCCAAGCCGGCTTCGGACCATAGCACCGAGCCGTGGCTCAGTAAACCAATGGCCATCGCTGGGTCTTCGGCATCCGGAAGTCGATATACCGGATAATCGCGGGGATCAACGTCCCAGGCACCCGTGTTGCTAAGTAAAAGTAAACAACACAGCCGTGCAGGGCGAGGTCGGTGAACGCGCCTTCGCTATGCCGCGGAGAATGCCTCGATGTATGCCGTCACGAGCGGCGACCGGTCGTCGCGCCGCCGGGCGAGAACCAGCCGGGTGCGCGGCACATCGGCTACCAGCCGGTAGGTGATTCCCTCGACGGCGTGCCGCTCCAGGGCCGATTCGGGCACCAGCGCGATCGACTGCTGCCACAGCACGGCGTGCAGGCACTCGTCGAGCGAGTGCACCTCGGGGCCGCTGCCGGACACCGACGGCTGCCAATGCGCCCGCCAGGTCGCATCCACCCCGCCGGGGAATCGGATCGAACTGGTGTGGTCGATGTCTTCCCTGGTCAGCGAGCCCTTCTCGGCCAGCGGGCTGCGCGCGGCGACGGCCGCGAAGCAGCGGTCCTCCTGGATCGCACGGACCGTCAGACCGGTCTCGTCGAAGG
The DNA here is from genome assembly GCF_001513965.1 of Streptomyces cellostaticus. Classification (GTDB taxonomy): domain Bacteria; phylum Actinomycetota; class Actinomycetes; order Streptomycetales; family Streptomycetaceae; genus Streptomyces; species Streptomyces cellostaticus. The sequence goes on from NZ_KQ948078.1 coordinate 11,769, forward strand.
GCGTCCAGGTGATCGCCACATCGATCAGGCCGGCCGCGAGACCCATGGTCGGGTCGGCCAGATCGCCCTGCCGCAGGCTCACCACGGCCTCCGGGTGGCTACGCGCGAAGGCCGCCACGACGGGCGCCGACAAAGTGGCCTCACCGGGCCCGAGCACCCCGACGCGCAACACACGCGCGCCTGTGACCTGCTGGACCACCCGCTCCCTGGCCCGCTCGGCCCCCGCGAGCAGGGCCTTGGCCTCCTCCAGCAGGACGTCGCCGGCCGCGGTCAGTTTCATGCCCTTGGGCCCCCGGACGAACAGTTCGCAGCCCAATTCGGCCTCCAGCACACGGATCCGCTGGCTGAGCGGCGGCTGCGACATGTGCAACCGCCTGGCCGCCCGGCCGACATTGCCTTCCTCTGCCACGGTGACGAAGTAGCGCAACCCCCGTAAGTCCATAGCCGACACGATACCCAATCCTTTGCCACCGGTAGCGAAAATGTATTGGATCGTTTCGGAAAGCCGTGCTGAGATCGAGAGATGGAGAGGCTCTTCGGTCGGACGTTGCGGTCACGCGCTCGCCGGGTCGATTACTGCAAGCCGCACCGCTGGAAAAGGAGTGCCTAA
>NZ_KQ948079.1 GCF_001513965.1 Streptomyces cellostaticus
GACCTGCAGGTCGAGCCGCCCGGCGGCGTGACCGCCGAGCCGGACGACCACGGCCTCGGGCGCTCGCGCGGCGGCCTGACCACCAAGCTCCACCTGGCCGTCGAGCAAGGGCAGAAGCCCATTCGATCGTGATCACGGCCGGGCAGCGAGGCGACTCCCGCAGTTCGAGCCGGTCCTGAGCAGGATCCGCGTCGCCCGCATGAGTTCGGGCCGACCCGCCACCCGGCCCAACCGGGTCCGCACCGATAAAGCGTACGCCTCCCGGATGAACCGCGCCTACCTGCGCAAGCGCGGCATCCGCTGCACCATCCCGGACAAGGCCGACCAGGCTCTCAACCGCAAGAAGCGCGGCCCGCGCGGCAGCCGCCCGCCGAAGATCGACTATCGCGAGCGGCACGCGGTTGAGTGCGGCATCAATCGCCTCAAGCGCCACAGGGCCGTGGCCACAAGGTATGACAAGCTCGCGGTCCGCTATGAGGCGACCGTACTCGTCGCAGCCATCAACGAGTGGCTGCGATCCGCCGCTCCCACGGCTGAGGACCAGCGAGTCAGCTTCCGTGGGGCAGTTGGGCCAGGGCCTTGAGCATCTGCTTCCAGGCATCATCAGAAGCATGCACGTCATAGCTTTCGGGGCGGTCCTCGCACAGGAAGCCATGCTCGGCCTGGGGGTAATCGATCAGTTCATGTCGTACCCCGGTCTGCTGGAGACGCTGGCCCAGGCGCTCCCACTCATCTGCGGAGATCAGGAAGTCCTGTCCGCCGACGATACCGAGCAGCGTGGTGTTGTGTTCGGCGATGGCGGCTGCGCCTGTGAGTGTCAGGGGCGGTTCGGGCTCGGCCAACGGGATGCCCCCGTCCAGGGTCCAGCCGCCGTAGCAGCTGATGACCGTGTCCAGCGGCAAGTGGGTGGCAGCCAGGATGCCCAGGTGGCCGCCCAGGGAGAAGCCGACAAACGCACGAGCAGGACCGGCGCCCAGTGCGACGCCCGCGGTGAGGGCTGCCTCGGTGTCGGCAGTAACCCCCTCGCGCGTCAGATGGCCCAGCAGCCGGAAACCTTCCTTGCGCCCGTGATCGTCATACCCCAGGTCGGCACGGCGAGCCTGACGCCAGTAGAAGTCCGGTGCGATAGCCGCGTAGCCGGCTGCTGCGAGGCGCTCGCACACCTTCTGCACCCAGGCCGTAACGCCGAACAGCTCCATGCCAACCACCACGGTCGCGACAGGAGCCCCCGCGGACGGAGCAGCGGCATAGACATCCGACCCCTCGGGCAAACGCATCCAACGAGCAGAAACCGGCACAAGATTCGACATGAGTATCCCCCGAACAAGCAAGCGATGAACACCCAGGGTGCGGCCACGGGCGCCTCAGGCTAACCCGGGTGGCTTGAGACGCCGCCACCACCCCACACACTTCCGATACAGGCCCTGACCCCGTGGTGTTCGCGACGGTCGCAGACCGCGCACCTAGGCATGTGCGCCTTTCGCGATGGAGGGTGATCGCGTTATGACCACCCCGCCCCCGGAGAACGCTGGAGGTCGTCTCCTCGCTTCTGAGGAAACGGCCTCCGACCTGCGTGAAACGTTGGTCGGGACGACAGGATTTGAACCTGCGACCCCTTGACCCCCAGTCAAGTGCGCTACCAAGCTGCGCCACGTCCCGATGCCCGTCTGACCTGGGGATTCCACAGGCCATTCGTGCATGAGGACCATACCAGGGGGACTACACGTCCTTGGGTTCATGCTTGTTGAGGGAATCTCGGCGGGAACTCAGGGGGTGTGACCGGCGGTCCAGGGCGGCTCAGGATACGGGTTCGGCTCCTCTGGTTGAGGTTATGCCGGATGCAGGGTCGTGCTGGCGGATGGGTACGGACTGCGGACGAGGCGGAACAGCCTTTCGCCGGGTGTGCGGGGCGACCGCGTCGGGCTGGCAGCTGCGAGGTGACGTCGGGTGGCAGGTCTGCCGGTGCGCGCTCAGAACAGGGCCAGGCCCTCGCCGCTGGTGTCCGCGATGACTGGCCGGGACTGCGCAGGGAGGTCGTCCAAGCGGTCAGGACCGGCTGCGGCGGCCACGGCAGGGGCCGTCTCGGCCAGCCAGACACGAAAACGCTCGATGGCTTCGCGGTAGGGGACTTGCGCCAGGACACGGTGCTCGCCGGAGGGGCAGAAGTCGACGGCGACAGTGAGCAGGCAGGAACGGGGCGCGTTCTGACTGCCCGTCCAGGACACGCGCAGGACACCGCAGGGCTTGCGCCCGCGGGGGGCGCGGTGGGTCGGGCGCAGCGATCGACAGGCTATGTGGGCGGTCCATGCGGCGAGGTGCGGCAGGGGCAGGGTGGTGCGTGCACGGCAGCCAGGGCAGCGGTGCCAGTGGCGAAGCCAGGCGTCGCTGTCGGTGTCGAAGAGGCGTGTGTAGCGGTTCGCCACGCGGATGTCGTTGCTGTACAGGTGATCGGGGCGTTCCTGTGTGTTGCAGGACTGGCAGACCGGGGCGCGGACGTATCCGTGTTCGTGGCAGTGGTCCAGGACGGCGGCGGGCGCAGTGCGGCAGACGGCGCACGCCCACCCAGCCACCCTGCGGGAGATACCGGGCTTCCTGCTGAGCACCGAGTACAGCTGGCCCTCCAGCTCCGTGTTGTACGGGCGCAGCGAGGCGGTGGGGCCCTCGGGGCTCGTCCTCCGCCGACCGTCGGCGTCTGGTGCCTGCCGGCGGTGGGGAAGCGGCTCAGCGAAGGCTGCGCGTGCCCGGCGGGTCCGCGCGGCTTGCACCCACTGCGCTTCGGCATGCTCGGCCGCGTCCAGCAGCCTGACCACAGCGCGCGGCAGCCACCACGTCCGCTGCGTCCCGTCGCGGGCCTGCTCCACGAGTATCTGCCGCCAGTCGATCCCCGCCAGATGATACGGCCGGCCGACTTCACGTCCTGCTGTGCGCCCGGGGCCGCCCAGCTCCTGCAGTTCCCGCGTGATGCGCCGGCGCCAACGCAGCGGCGTTTCCTCGTTGCACTCCTGCCCCGGCGCCCCACGAAACGGACCGATGCGGACCAGGTCCTGCCGGTCCATCCCCACCGCGTTCAGTTCCGCGGCCGCCCGGCGCACCTCAGCCTCCGGGACACTCCACTGACCGCCGCTCGCCCTCACCGTCGCCACCACATGGCCGCCGAGCAGGACGTACCCCACCCGTGCACGGGCAGGAGAGCAGGTGAAGGCCCCGGAAGCCGTCGGCACCGCACTGCCAGCCGTCAGATCGACCCACAGAGCATCCGCGGCAACCAGGGTGATCAGGCCGTCCGTGCGACCGGGCATGACACGCTCCGACATACCGACAGGCTAACGGCCCGCAACGCGGCAACGGGTCTCCGACGCTGACGTGCGGAAGAGTACTCGACGGGGCTTGCCCCAGACAGGGCCGCGAACGACGCCTCACTGCACAAGCGTTCTGGATTGTCCCTCATAGTGATCAGCAAGGTGGCAGCACTGTCCGGGGCGATACCCACCGGGACAAGCAACTGTGGGAAGTGGCGCTCCATCAGCTCGGCCAGGCGCCGCTCCAAGTCCTGAATCTGACCGGTCAGCTGCCCGATCCGCTGAGCCAACAGACACAGGGCGACGCGCGTGGCCTGCTCCACGGCCTCCCCCTCACCGTCGCCACCCTCACCTTCATCGAACTGCGCACATACGCGGACCAGGGCCGGAGTCCTCAAAGCGGTCAGCTGCTCGCGCAGGTCGGGATCTGCGGTGACCAGAACGGCCTTGAGCGCTGCGCCGGGACTGAGACACTTCGGTCAGAAATATCATGAGTCAGACCCCAGGCTCGGGACAGCACTTGCCTATCCTCCCCGCCCCTCACAACACATGGCCCCTGTGTTCAAACTCGATCGTCAAGCGCAGCCATTCGACAGCCGACGCCCGGTGCCGACTGGACGTGTGAGTACAACAACAGCAGCTACGCGTGTCTCGACGCGCCCACTTGACGATCCACCCAACTCCGTTGCCAGAGCGGGGATGGGGGATCGCCCAACGCGGAGCGACCCTGCGCTTGCAGGGCCGCCCGCTTGGAATGAGACTCTCGAGGCTGCAGCGGGCGCCACCGTGCCGGCCACGTGAACCAGTTCTCGGCGGCGTAGGGCCCGCACCATACTCCGCTCCCAGAAGCCGCTCCACGAAGATCCTTGAGGGCAAGTGGTCATCGGCTCGAACGGCGGCGGCCTGGCCTACATGTGAACCCCTCCCACCTGGCCTGGTCACCTTCTACGACAGCATCGGCGACATCACCTGGGCGGACGTCGGCAACGGCTACTTCACATCACCGTGAGACCAGGCACGTAGCTGGACCCACGGTGACCGCACCACAGTTCATCAGGGCCGGCAGGACGGCCGGACGCTGAGCAGCTCGGTCCGCAGCACGGGCGTGCCGTCGACAGGCGCCGGGTCCTGCGTGGTTGGCTCGATACCGCCAGCAGCGATCTTGTCGAGCGTCTCCAGGCCGGCGGTACCGACCGTGCCGAACACCGTGTAGTTCGGCCGCAGCGCGGAGTCGCCGTAGACGACGAAGAACTGCGAACCGTTCGTGTTCGGCCCGGCGTTGGCCATCGCCAGCAAACCGCGCCCGTAAAGGCGACGGACGCCGGTCGGATCGCTCGGTGCCGGCGGCAGGTCCACCGGCAGCTCGTCCTTGTACTCGTACCCCGGCCCACCCTCGCCAGTGCTGGTCGGGTCGCCACACTGCAGGACCTTCAGCGTCGGATACGCCGTCAGCCGATGGCACACCGTGCGGTCGTAGAACCAGTGTCGCGCCAGGTGCACGAAGCTCTGGACCGTGCACGGCGCCTTCGCCCGGTCCAGACGCAGCGGGAGCGGGCCCTGGCTGGTCCGGACAGCCATATCGACCGTGCCGTGACTGGGGGTGTGCCGCGGGTCGGGCGGCAGGGGAACCGGCCGCGCCGCCGGCTCGTCCGGGGTCTGGGTGTACTGGCAAGGACCGTGGGTGGTTCGCGGCGGGTCATCGGAAGCGGAGGCGGTGGTGCTACCCCCGGACGCGACCAACGCTGCTGCCGCCAATGCGGTCATGAGAGCTCGGTTCATCCTGCACACCCTCCAAAAGATCGCCAGATTTCGGAGCGGTCGCAGTCTAAAGCGCGGCCCGGCGGGCGAGAACCCGCCCGCAAGCCACATCCGCCTCCCAGCCTTCGGCCCGCGGCCGCAGGCCACTTCGTCCGGATGCGGCACAGCGTCGGCTGGCCGATCAGGGGCGTCCACCCGGTGCACGACGGATGCTCCCCGAACCCGGTCGAGCGGCCTCCCCAGCCCACGCAGAGGCCCCCACCGAAACACTTCCGTTCTAGTGGTCGTCGCAACATCCCAGCGGGGCCTCTGTGTGTCACACAAGCCCCTATGACGAGGGCCAACGCCACGGCACGTTGGCCCCGACGAATCTCCATGCGGTGTGCGCGGTGTAATCAGACTTCGCCGCCCTCGTCCCACCCACATTCAGTGCAACGGACTCCCGCGTACATGTCGTCTCGGGCGTGATCAACAGCGCTCCAGCCTTCCAACTTCGAACTTGGAGCTCCGCACCGGGGACATCCAACGGTGACGCCGAACCCTTGGAAGTACCTGTATTCGAGTCCGGACTCCTCAACCGTCCGCTGCATCGTCTTTAGGGTGACGGCGATCTCACTGGTAGGTATATCTCGGTGTCGTCCCGTATCCCGATGGGGTTGGTCCGACCGCGAAGCAACGGCCTCGGGCAAGCAAGTACCGTTCGAGGGTGCCAAGTTGTTCACGCAAGGGATGGCGCCACGGGCGCAACCGGGCCGGGGCATCCGCTGGAATCAGGCAATGCCTGGCCGGCGCTGGGCGTCGCGGCGTCCGATGAGGAACCAGAGCAGGCTCCCGAGGTAGGGGGCCATGAGGGCGAAAGCGCCCCAGGCCAGCTTCATGCCTCCGGTGAGGCCGGACCTGACGATGCTGAGCAGGGCACCGAAGTAGAACGCGAGAGCGCCGAGGCCCACCGCGGCTCCTGCGCAGGTGATCATGATGTTGCCCGTAGAGGCAAGGGCCAACTGGTGTGCGAGCTGTGCCTGCATCGTTCATTCCTCTTGCTGGTGGGGGGATTCTCAGAGCCGCCGGTCGGGCGGCCTCGGTTGGTGGCAGTCGGGCTGTTCCAGGGGGCCGACTGCGTCATGGGCGAGCCCCTGTCATGAGAGGCGCCAAGCGGACCTGAGCAGATAGACGCCGGCGGCGACCGGGAGTGCCGGGACGGCCAGGAGGACGGGGGTGAACGCTCCGAGGCCGAAGTTGAGCGTGCCCGCGGGGACCACCCACAGCGCCACCGCGAACAGCGGCGGAACGAGGGCGGCCGCCGTTGCGATCGCCTTGTCCCGGTTGCGCCACTGCGGCGCCCTCCACAGCCACCAGATCACGCCGATCAGGGCGGGGACGCCCAGCAGGGGCGCGAAGACCGTCAGGAGGCCGGTCGCCGCCAGCAGTGCCAGCAGGGCGAGGGTGCGTCCTCGGCTCACCTGTGGAGCGGGGAGTTCGTCGCCGAGTGCGGTGGCCGCGATGGTGCGCGGGTCGCCGAGGCGTGTGAGCACGGTGCGGATCTCGTCGTCGCCGGATGCGGACGCTTCCGCGAGGGCCACGGCGATGTGCTCCTCCAGGTCGGCCAGCAGCTCGTTGCGGCGTTCCGGGCTGAGGCCGGCCGTTTCACGCGCCACGGCGGCCAGGTAACTCTTCACCAGCGGGTGCTCGGTGATCGTCACGGTGGTCTCCTGTCAGTCGGTGATGAAGTGGTCGACCGCGTCACGGAAGTGCGGCCAGATGGCGGTGAACTCCTTCAGCGCCGCGTGCCCTGCAGGCGTCAGCTCGTAGTAGCGCCGTGGGGGCCCGCTGGGGGACTCCTGCCAGCGGGTCTCCACCAGTCCGTCACGGCGCAGCCGCGACAGCAAGGGGTAGATGGTCCCCTGGCTGGTGACCATGACGTTCACCGCGCCGAGGGTTTCGAGCAGCTCCACGCCGTAGCGCGGGCCCTCCCGCAGGATCGCAAGCACGCAGTACTCCAGCACTCCCTTGCGGAGCTGGCTCTCCGCCTTGCCCGCGACGGGCTTACCTGCGATGTCGGGTTCCATGCATTGCACAGTACCTGGCCATCTCTTGAAGTCCAAAGGTGATGTCGGTGGGGTCCGGTATGCGGCACCCACGCTCAAATCCCGCCGCCTGGGACACCCACAGGGACACCGCCGCCCCTCCCTGATTACCGCCCGGCTGCAACCTGGCCGAACCGTGCGAGAACGTGCGAATTCAAGTTGGTGGAGGCTCGCTACAACGTGCCACCTCGCCTCGCGTGCCCAGCGGACATCGGCTCACCCACGCGGACAGCTCACGATGCGGGACACGAGGCGACAGCACGGTAAAGCGTCGCAGACGCCGCCGGGTCGGTTTGCCCAGGTCATCCGGCAGCGCGTCGACTACCCGGCCAACGATGTCAGACAAGCCGCTGAACGGCCGGGCCGCCGTACGTCGGCCCCGCCCTTCACGTATGAGCGCGGATCCGGCGCCGCACTCTGCGGGTCGTCCCCTGGGGGCATCCCGGTCGTGCCGGTGCGGTCGCGGAAGGCGCTCGCTGCACCCCCTCCGGGCTGGGCCGCCCCTTACGCGGCCTTGAGCCGCTTCACCCAGGTGATCGGGCTGCTGCTGCCGGGGGCCTGGATGTAGGCCCGTGCCGGGATGGCTATGAGGTGCTCCTGGTTGTCGCTGGTGTCGAGGTCGCGGATGACGATGTAGCCGCTGTAGGTGGCGCCGTTGGCCCGGCCCTCCAGATAGCCCTTCTTTCCCTGAGGCACGTTGATCTCGATATCCGATTCCCGGGTGCTCTGCACCTTGGTGGTCGAGGTGGTGGAGTAGCTGTAGGTGAAGCTGGCCTCACCGCCGGCCGATACTCCGTCGCCGCTGATGCTGGGCGTGATCTTGCCGCCCACCTGCCAGCCTTCGGTCGTGCTCTGCTCATCGGCCACGGACGCCGTGACCTTGTAGGTGAGCTTGCCCTCGCCGGTGAGACCGTCGCTGGCCCCCCGCTGCGGGTACTTCTCCTCGAGCTTCCCGACGAACATGCAGGGTGCCGCCTGCCCGAACGACGAGCTCTGTGAATCTTTGTTGGCCATGTTGCAGTACTGCTCGGCGCTCAGTCCGCCGGACAGCATGCCGTCCTTGGTGTTCTGGCGGACTTCGGTGCCGTTGGGCTTCTCCGTCTGGGACTCGGCCCCGGGGCCGGCCCAGCCGTCGGCCAGGTGCTTGGCACTCTCCCGCAGCGGCGCGGAGTTCTTCTCGTCGGCCGCGTACTGCCGCGCAGCCTCTTGGGCGTCCTTGACGGCCTGTTCGGGGTCGTAGGTGCCCTTCACGTCCGCCAGGGTGATGGCCTTGACGTTGCCGTCCTTGTCCTTCTCCAGCCCGGCCGGGTAGCCCATCGAGGATTCCGAGGAGTTGACCGGATCCGTCTTGTCCAGCGAGGCGAGGACGTCCTGATCGGACTCGTAGGTCCCGTCGGCGACCGTCGCGGGCTGACCGTCGTCGGCGAGAGCGGGGGTCTGGGTGCCGATCAGGGATATGCCGGTGAGGAACGCGGTGGCCAGTGCCCCGGCCACCACACTGCCGTTGCGTCGACCCGGAGTGGGGTTGGCCTGCAGTTGTGTTGACACACGGTCTCCTTTACTCGTCGGGTATTGGACCCTTGGGGCCGCGCCGATTCGTGGGGGGACTACACCCACCCGCACCTGCGATGCCGGGTACCTTGCACTGCACAGTACCTGGTTATGTCCAGACGGCCAAGGGTGATGTTGAAGCGGTCCGGCATACGGCCGCGCGCGCCGAAGCCCCGCCACCTGGGACGCCTACGAGGACGACGCCCGTCCTCCCCGGTCACCGCCCGTCTGCACCGGGCCGAGCCCATGGGAGAAAGGGGCCACCACCATCGAAGCCGGGGTGGTACTTGTCCGCCGACAGGTCCCACTCGCGGTCCGTCCGGCGGCAGCCCGACAACGAGGGCTTCTGGTCGGGCGATGTCATGGCGAGGCTGGGATCAGTCCGGTCTCGGCGATGAAGCCGTCGAGCACGTCGGGCCGGTACTGCATGCGTTTCAGGCGAGTACGGGTCAGGGCTGCGAGTTCGTCGATACTGCAGGGGGCGAGGTTGCCCAGGCTGTCCTTCAGATGCGCCCACACGCCCTCGGCCGGATTGAGGTCGGGTGCGCAGGTGGGGAAACGGAAGACGGTGAGCCACTGACGGGCTTCGATCAGCTCGCGCATGGCGGCATCGAGGTGATGGGTGTAGTTGTCCCACACCAGACAAGGTTGCCGCCGAGCTGCTGGTGGGTGTCATCAAGTAACGCCGCGAAGTCCCTCTCCCGGAAGCCTCTTTTCTCATCTTTACGGCCGTGGTGCACCAGCATTCGGTAGATCAGCCGCGTGCGCCGGCCGGCCCGGCGGCACACCAGACCGGCCAGCGAGATGCGTCCCGAACCCGCGGCCCTGACCGTGACCACGGGCGTGTGTCCGCGCCGGGACCAGGTCCGTGCCTTCGGCGGCCTCAGGAGTCGCCCCGACTCGTCCGCGAAGCACAGCCAGGCGTCCTGGTCCCTTACCGTCTTTCCACCCGCGGCCACGTCTTCTTGATCCAGCCGGACACCGCGTCCTCGTCGCGCTCAGCGGCCCGGCGCGCCGGGACCTGCACGGTCCAGCCCATTTGGCGCAGGATGCGCCAGGTCTGCGCCGGGCTGAACCGTACGTGGAAGCGCCGCGCGATCACCCTGGCCACCCGGGCCAGGGTCCACCGCTGGTCCTCCACCCAGCCGTGGACGGTCGGCCCCTTCTCCGGCTCGGCGGCCAGCCAGACCCGCCAGCCGGGCTTCATCCGGGACGGCCGCCCGGACAGCCCTTTGGAACGCAGGGCTTCCACTCCGCCCTCCCGCCAGCGGGCGTCCCAGGCATAGGCGGACTTACGGGAGACGCGAAATCGCCCCGCGACCTGTGCTGGTGCCACCCCTTGCGCGAATAACTCGGCGGCCTCGAACCGTACTCGCTCCCGCTGAGCCCGCTGCTTCGCGGTCAGACCACCCCCATCGGGATATCGCATGACACCGGGATAC
>NZ_KQ948080.1 GCF_001513965.1 Streptomyces cellostaticus
CACCGAGGCCGGTGCCGTCGCGGTGGTGACCGGTTCGCTGCGGCGCGAGGAAGGCGGCCTGCGCCGTCTGCTGGCCTCGATGGCGGAGCTGTTCGTGCGTGGCGTGCCGGTGGACTGGAGTGGCGTACTCCCGGCCGATGCGGCCAAGTCGGCGCGGATCGACCTGCCGACGTACGCCTTCGACCACCAGCACTACTGGCTCCACACGGCACAGACCGCCACCGACGCGACGTCGCTGGGGCAGGCAGCGGTCGACCACCCGTTCCTCGGCGCCATGGTGCACCTTCCCCACTCCGACGGACTGCTGTTCACCTCGCGTCTGTCGCTGAAGTCCCACCCCTGGCTCGGTGATCACCTCGTCGGTGGAGTCGTCGTCCTCCCTGGCACGGGCCTGGCCGAGCTGGCCGTACGGGCCGGTGACGAGGCAGGCTGCGGCATCCTGGACGAGCTGGTGACCGAGGCGCCCCTCGTGGTGCCCGAACAGGGTGGCGTACGGGTCCAGGTCGCCGTGGGCGGGCCGGGCGAGAACGGCTCGCGCACCGTGGAGATCTACTCCCAGCGCGAGGACGCGTCCGGTGACGGGGAGACGTGGACGCGGCACGCCACCGGCACGCTGTCGGACCCGGCTTCGAACCGAGGGCCGGAATTCGACTTCGCCGCCTGGCCGCCGCTCGGCGCGGAGCCCGTCGAGGCGGGCGACTTCTACACCGGCCTGGCCGAGCAGGGTTACGAGTACGGTCCCGCGTTCCAGGGCGTGCGCGCGCTGTGGCGGCGCGGCGAGGAGCTCTTCGCCGACGTCGCCCTGCCTGAGGAGCAGCGCAAGGACGCCGTGAAGTTCGGCATCCACCCCGCGCTGCTGGACGCCGCCCTGCACGCCCACACGCTCAGTGGTGCGACGGCGGACGGCGACACGGTGCGCCGGCCGCTCGACTGGAACGGCCTGGTGCTGCACGCCGTGGGGGCCTCGGCGCTGCGGGTGCGGCTGCTGCTCGACGGGTCCGACGTCCTCTCGCTGGAGGCGGCGGACGAGGCCGGCGGCCTGGTGGTGTCGGCGGACTCGCTGGTGATGCGGGCGCTGTCCGCCGAGCAACTGGCGGGCTCCGGTGACTCGGCGGTCGCCGATTCGCTGTTCCGGGTGGACTGGACCGAGCTGCCCTGGACCCAGGGCGCCGCGCCCGCGCCGTCGTGGGCGCCGGTGGCCTCGGCCGAGGACGTGGCGGCTCTGGCCGGCAGCGCCGAGGCTCCGGCGGTGGCGGTCCTTCAGGCCGTCGGTGGCGACGGCGAGGACGCTGTGCTGGCGCTGACCTCCCAGGTCCTGGAAGTGGTCCAGGTGTGGCTGAGTGCCTCCGCTCTCGAGCGGTCGCGCCTCGTGGTGCACACCCGGGGTGCGGTGCCCGCCGGTGACGGTGTGGTGAGCGACCCGGCCGGAGCGGCGGTGTGGGGTCTGGTGCGTGCCGCGCAGGCCGAGAACCCGGACCGGATCGTTCTGCTCGACACCGACCCTGCGGCTCCGGTTTCCGGCGACGGAGCGGTGCCCGTCCTGGGCGCGGTGCTGGCCGCCGGAGAGCCGCAGATCGCGGTGCGCGGCACGGTCCTCTCCGTACCCCGCCTCGCTCGCGCGACCGCTCAAGTTCCGGACGCAGCACCGGTGTTCGGCCCGGAGGGGACGGTTCTGATCACGGGTGGTACCGGATCGCTGGGTGCGCTGGCGGCCCGGCACCTGGTCTCCCGGTACGGCGTACGCCACCTCGTCCTCGCCAGCCGTCGCGGCCCGGACGCCGAGGGTGCGCGGGAACTGGTCGCCGAGCTCACCGAGCTGGGCGCGGAGGTCTCCGTCGCGGCCTGTGACGTGTCCGACCGCGACCAGGCGCAGGCCCTGCTGGCCTCGGTGTCCGACGAGCACCCCCTGCGCGGTGTGGTGCACACGGCCGGTGTCCTGGACGCCGGTGTGATCGGGGCGCTGACTCCGGAGCGCCTGGCGCGGGTGTTCGGGCCGAAGGTGGACGCCGTACGCCACCTGGACGAGCTCACGCGCGGTCTGGAGCTGGACGCGTTCCTCGTCTACTCCTCGGTCTCGGCCGTCTTCATGGGCGCGGGCAGCGGCAGTTACGCGGCGGCCAACGCCTTCCTGGACGGCCTGATGGCCACGCGCCGGGCGGCCGGTCTACCCGGCCTGTCCCTGGCCTGGGGCCTGTGGGAGCAGACCAGCGGCATGGCGGCCAACACCGACGACCTCACCCGGTCCCGGATGAGCCGCCGCGGTGGCCTGAAGATCATGACCCTGGCCGAGGGCATGGAGCTGTTCGACGCCGCGCTGGGGTCCGAGCAGTCGCTCCTCGTGCCGGCCAGGCTCGACTTGCGGGCCGTACGCGCCGAAGCGGCGGCGGGCGGCGGCGTGCCGCACCTGCTGCGCGGCCTGGTCCGCGCGGGCCGGCAGCAGGCGCAGACGGGATCCGCCAGGGACGGCGAGCTGATGCGCCGCCTCGCCGGGCTCCCCGCCGCCGACCAGGAGAAGGCTCTCGTCGACCTGGTGCGTATCCAGGCCGCGTCCGTGCTCGGGCACGCCGGGCCGGACGGGGTCCGGCCGGACACGGCGTTCAAGGACACCGGGTTCGACTCGCTCACGTCCGTGGAACTGCGCAACCGGCTGCGCGAGGCGACGGGTCTGAAGCTGCCCGCCACCTTGGTCTTCGACTACCCGAACCCGCAGACCCTGGCCCGCCACCTGCACACCGAACTGTTCCCGGACGGCGGCGCGGCCGCCCCGGACGTGGACGAGGCACGACTGCGGCGCGCACTCGCCTCGCTCCCGCTCGCCCGGTTCCGGGCAGCCGGACTGATGGACGCCCTGGTCAAGCTGGTCGCCCTCGGCGACGGCGAACCGGCGATCGGCGCGCTGGACGACGCCGACGACGAGACGGCGATCGCCGACCTGAACGTCGACGATCTCGTGCAGCTGGCGCTCGGCGACAACTAACCCTGCGAGACCGCTGAAGGATTGGGGAAATCAAGTGAGTGCGTCGTACGAAAAGGTCGTCGAGGCGCTACGGGCATCGCTCGAAGAGGTCGGCTCGCTGAAGAAGCAGAACCGTCAGCTCATCGACGCTTCCCGGGAGCCGGTGGCCGTGGTGGGCATGGCGTGCCGCCTGCCCGGCGGGGTGGCGGGTCCGGAGGACCTGTGGCGACTGGTGCGTGACGGCCGCGACGCCGTGACGGGGTTCCCCGAGGACCGTGGCTGGGACCTGGAGGGCCTGTTCGACCCGGACCCGGAGCGCGCGGGCACCACCTACACCAGCCAGGGCGGTTTCCTCCACGAGGCGGGCCTGTTCGACGCGGGCTTCTTCGGGATCTCACCGCGTGAGGCGCTGGCGATGGACCCGCAGCAGCGGCTGCTCCTGGAGGCCTCCTGGGAGGCCCTGGAGAGCGCCGGTGTCGACCCGGTCTCGCTGAAGGGCGCCGACGTCGGCGTGTTCTCCGGCGTGTTCGGCCAGGGCTATGTCGCCCCCGGCGCCAGCGTGGTCACTCCGGAGCTGGAGGGCTTCGCGGGCACGGGCGGGTCGACGAGTGTGGCGTCGGGCCGCGTGTCGTACGTCTTCGGCTTCGAGGGCCCGGCCGTCACCATCGACTCGGCCTGCTCGTCGTCGCTGGTGGCGATGCACCTGGCCGCGCAGGCGCTGCGGCAGGGCGAGTGCTCGATGGCCCTGGCCGGCGGTGCGACGGTGATGGCCAACCCCGGTGCTTTCGTGGAGTTCTCGCGCCAGCGGGGCCTGGCCACCGACGGCCGCTGCAAGGCGTACGCGGACGGCGCGGACGGCACGGGCTGGGCCGAGGGCGTCGGCGTGGTCGTGCTCGAGCGCCTGTCGGTGGCCCGGGAGCGCGGCCACAAGATCCTGGCGGTGCTGCGCGGCAGCGCGGTGAACCAGGACGGCGCGTCCAACGGCCTGACGGCTCCGAACGGTCCCTCGCAGCAGCGGGTGATCCGTGGCGCCCTGGCCAGCGCGGGTCTGAGCCCGGCCGATGTGGACGTGGTCGAGGGCCACGGCACGGGTACGGTCCTCGGCGACCCGATTGAGGCGCAGGCGCTGCTCGCGACGTACGGCAAGGGCCGCGATCCCCAACAGCCGCTGTGGCTCGGCTCGTTGAAGTCGAACATCGGGCATACGCAGGCGGCGGCGGGTGTGGCCGGTGTGATCAAGATGGTGCAGGCGCTGCGGCACGGTGTGATGCCCCCGACGCTGCACGTGGATGCGCCGACGTCCCAGGTGGACTGGTCGGCGGGCGCGGTGGAGCTGCTGACCGAGGGGCGGGAGTGGCCGCGCGAGGGCCGTCCGCGCCGGGCGGGCGTGTCCGCGTTCGGCGTCAGCGGGACCAATGCGCACCTGATCCTGGAGGAGGCGCCCGCCGAGGAGCCGGCCGCCACGGAGACGGCGCCTGGTGGTGCGGTGCCGTTGGTGGTGTCGGCGCGCGGCGAGGCTTCGCTGGCGGGCCAGGCCGAGCGGCTCGCCGGGTTCATCGAAGCTGCCGAGGGGGTGTCGCTGGCCTCGGTGGCCGGGGCGCTGGCCTCCACTCGTGCGGTGCTGAGTGAGCGTGCGGTGGTCGTGGCCGACTCGGACGAGGAGGCGCTTGCCGGGCTGCGCGCGCTCGCGCGTGGCGAGAGCGCGGCCGGTGTTGTCTCCGGTTCGGGGACGCCGGGCAAGGTTGTGTGGGTGTTCCCGGGGCAGGGCTCGCAGTGGGCGGGTATGGGCCGGGAGTTGCTGGAGTCGTCGCCGGTCTTTGCCGAGCGGATCGCTGAGTGCGCGGCTGCTCTTGAGCCGTGGATCGACTGGTCCCTCGTCGACGTGCTGCGCGGGGATGCTGCCCCGGAGTTGCTGGAGCGGGTGGATGTGGTGCAGCCCGCCAGCTTCGCGGTGATGGTCGGCCTGGCTGCCGTGTGGTCCTCGGTCGGGGTTCGTCCCGACGCGGTGCTGGGGCACTCGCAGGGTGAGATCGCGGCTGCGTGTGTGTCCGGTGCGTTGTCGCTGGCGGATGCGGCGAAGGTCGTCGCGCTGCGCAGCCAGGCCATCGCGTCCCAGCTGGCCGGGCGTGGCGGCATGGCCTCGGTCGCCTTGACCGAGAGCGAGGCCGCCGAGCGTCTTGAGCGCTGGTCGGACCGGGTCGAGGTCGCGGCCGTCAACGGCCCCACCTCGGTGGTGATCGCCGGTGACGCCGAGGCGCTGGACGAGGCACTTCAAGCCCTCTCGGACGACGGTGTCCGGGTGCGGCGCGTCGCGGTGGACTACGCCTCGCACACCCGCCATGTGGAAGACATCCGCGACACGCTCGCCAAGACGCTGGCCGGTATCGACGCCCAGGCGCCGACGCTGCCCTTCTACTCCACCGTCACCGGCGCATGGCTCGACCAGGCCGACGTCCTGAACGGCGACTACTGGTACCGCAACCTGCGCGGCCAGGTCGGCTTCGGTCCGGCCGTGGCCGAGCTGATCCGCCAGGGCCACAACGCCTTCATCGAGATCAGCGCCCACCCGGTCCTGGTCCAGCCGATCACCGAGACTCTCGACGAGAGCGACACCGGCACCGACACGGTGGTGACCGGCTCGCTGCGGCGCGAGGAGGGCGGCCTGCGCCGCCTGCTGACCTCCATGGCCGAGGTGTTCGTGCGCGGCATCCCGGTGGACTGGACGGGCACTCTGCCCACCGGAGCTGCCTCGAGGGGCGTCGACCTTCCCACGTACGCCTTCGAGCACAAGCACTACTGGCTGCAGGAGACCGGACCGGCGACGGACGCGGCGTCCCTCGGGCAGGCGGCGGCCGATCACCCGCTGCTCGGCGCCGTGGTGCGGCTGCCGCAGTCCGACGGCCTGGTCTTCACCTCGCGCCTGTCGCTCAAGTCCCACCCCTGGCTGGCCGACCACGCTGTCGGCGCAGTCGTCATCCTTCCCGGCACGGGTCTGGTCGAGCTGGCCGTACGCGCCGGTGACGAGGCCGGCTGCGGTGTCCTGGACGAGCTCGTGATCGAGGCACCTCTCGTGGTGCCGCAGCAGGGCGGCGTACGCGTCCAGGTCGCCGTGGGTGCGCCGGACGAGAACGGCTCGCGCACCGTGGAGGTCTACTCCCAGCGCGAGGACGCCTCCGACGACGCAGAGGCGTGGACGCGGCACGCCACCGGCACGCTGTCGGCCGCGCCGTCGGCGCAGGAGACCGAGGTCGACTTCGCCGCGTGGCCGCCGCAGGGCGCCCAACCCGTCGAGGTCGGCGACTTCTACGGCGACCTGGTGGAGCGCGGCTACGGCTACGGCCCCGCGTTCCAGGGTGTACGGGCGGTGTGGCGGCGCGGCGAGGAGGTCTTCGCCGAGGTCGCTCTGCCCGAGGAGCAGCGCAAGGAGGCCGGCCGGTTCGGTATCCATCCGGCGCTGCTCGACGCGGCCCTGCAGGCCGCCACGATCGGGAACGCGGCGGGCGCGGAGGCGGACGACTCCGGGGCGCCGGTGCTGGCGTTCGCGTGGAACGGCCTGGTGCTGCACGCCTCGGGCGCCTCGGCGCTGCGCGTGCGGATCGCGCCGAACGGTGCGGATGCGCTGGCGGTCCAGGCGGCCGACGAGGCCGGCGGTCTGGTGGTGACGCTGGACTCGCTGGTGTCCCGGGCGGTGTCCACCGATCAGCTGGAGGCGCCGGTCGGCACGGCGGCCGCCAACGCGCTGTTCCGGCTGGAGTGGAGCGAACTTCCCCCGGTTCCGGGATCGGAGCTTCCGCCGTCGTGGGTGCCGGTGACCACGGCCGACGATGTCGCGGCCGTGGCCGCGAGCGGTGCCGCACCGGCGGTGGTGGTCCTGGAGGCCGTCGGCGGCGACGGCGAGGACGCCGTACTGGCCCTGTCCTCCCGCGTGCTGGGCGTCCTGCAGACGTGGCTGGCCTCGGACGGCCTCGAGGAGTCGCAGCTGGTGGTGGCGACCCGGGGCGCGGTGCCCGCCGGTGAGGTCGCGGTGACCGACCCGGCCGGAGCGGCGGTGTGGGGCCTGGTGCGCGCCGCCCAGTCCGAGAACCCGGACCCCTTCGTCCTGCTGGACACCGACCCCGCCGACGAAGGCGGCGTGGACTCGGTCCTGGACTCCCTGCTGGGCCCGGTGGTGGCCAGTGAGGAGCCCCAGGTCGCCGTCCGTGGCACGGTCATGTCGATTCCCCGGCTCGGCCGCCCCACCGGTCAAGTCGCCGACACCGCCGCGACGTTCGGGCCGGAGGGGACCGTTCTGATCTCGGGCGGCGGGTCGCTGGGCATGCTGGCGGCCCGGCACCTGGTCGCCCGGCACGGGGTGCGGCACCTGGTCCTTGCCAGCCGCCGTGGCCCGGAGGCCGACGGCGTACGAGAGCTGGAGGCCGAACTCGCCGAGCAGGGAGCGGTGTTGTCCGCCGTGGCCTGTGACGTCTCCGACCGGGAGCAGATCGAAGCCTTGCTGGCCGCGCTGCCGGACGAGCGCCCCCTGCGCGGTGTGGTGCACACGGCCGGTGTGTTCGACGACGGGCTGATCGGGGCGCTGACCGCGGAGCGCCTGGCCAAGGTGTTCGCGCCGAAGGTGGACGCCGTACGCCACCTCGACGCGCTCACGCGCGGCCTGGAGCTGGACGCGTTCGTCGTCTACTCCTCCGTGGCGGGCCTCTCCGGCGGTGCCGGCCAGGGCAACTACTCGGCGGCGAACGCCTTCCTGGACGGTCTGATGAGCAGCCGCCGGGCGGCGGGTCTGCCCGGCCTGTCCCTGGCCTGGGGCCTGTGGGAGCAGTCCCTCGGCATGGCCGGCCACCTCAGCGCCGTCGACCAGGCGCGGGCGAGCCGCAGCGGTGTGCTGGAGATATCGGCGGCCGAGGGCATGGAGCTGTTCGACGCCGCTCTCGGGTCCGGGCAGGCACTCCTCGTGCCGGTCAAGCTGGACCTGCGGGGCGTGCGAGCCGACGCTTCGGCGGGCGCGGCAGTGCCGCACCTGCTGCGCGGTCTCGTACGGACGGGCCGGCAGCAGGCTCGCGCGGCGAGCACCGCCGGCGACAACAAGCAGCTCTCCGACCGGCTGGCCGGACTCACGGCCGCCGAGCAGGAGGCGCTGCTCCTCGACCTGGTGCGGTCCCAGGCAGCCGTCGTGCTCGGCCACAGCGGGGCGGAAGACGTCCGGCCGGACACCGCGTTCAACGAGGCCGGGTTCGACTCGCTCACCTCGGTGGAACTGCGCAACCGGCTGCGTGAGGCGACCGGCCTGAAGCTTCCCCCCACGCTCGTCTTCGACTACCCCACCCCGCTGGCCCTCGCCCGCCATCTGCGTGAGGAGTTCGGCGACGTGGCGGCGCCGCAGTCGGCGGTGCCGACGGCACCGGCGGTCGCGGCGGCCGACACGAACGAGCCGCTCGCCATCGTCGGCATGGCGTGCCGGCTGCCCGGTGGTGTCTCCTCGCCCGAGGAACTGTGGAAACTGGTCGTCGACGGAGTCGACGCCGTCTCGGACTTCCCCGAGGACCGTGGCTGGGACCTGGAGGGCCTGTTCGACGCCGACCCGGACCACGCAGGCACGTCGTACACCAGCCAGGGCGGCTTCCTGCAGGGCGCGGGCCTGTTCGACGCGGGTTTCTTCGGGATCTCGCCGCGTGAGGCGCTGGCCATGGACCCGCAGCAGCGGCTCCTCCTCGAAGCCTCCTGGGAGGCTCTGGAGGGCGCGGGCATCGACCCGATCACGCTCAAGGGGTCGGACGTCGGCGTGTTCTCCGGCGTCTCCGGCCAGGGCTACGGGACCGGTGCGATCGCACCGGAGGTCGAGGGCTTCGCGGGCACGGGGCTGGCGTCGAGTGTGGCGTCGGGCCGGGTGTCGTACGTCTTCGGTTTCGAGGGCCCGGCGGTGTCGGTGGACACGGCGTGCTCGTCGTCGCTGGTGGCGATGCACCTGGCGGCCCAGTCACTGCGGCAGGGCGAGTGCTCGATGGCGCTCGCCGGCGGCGCGATGGTGATGGCCACGCCCGCCACCTTCATGGCCTTCTCGCGGCAGCGGGGTCTGGCCGCCGACGGCCGGTGCAAGGCGTTCGCGGATGCCGCGGACGGCATGGGCCTGTCCGAGGGCGTGGGCGTCGTGGTCCTGGAGCGCCTGTCGGTGGCGCGCGAGCGCGGCCACAAGATCCTGGCGGTGCTGCGCGGCAGCGCCGTCAACCAGGACGGCGCGTCCAACGGACTGACGGCCCCGAACGGCCCCGCGCAGCAGCGGGTGATCCGCAAGGCCCTGGCCAGTGCCGGGCTTTCCCCTGCGGACGTGGACGTCGTGGAGGGCCATGGCACGGGTACGGCCCTGGGTGACCCGATCGAGGCGCAGGCGCTGCTGGCGACGTACGGCCGGGACCGGGATCCCCACAAGCCGCTGTGGCTCGGCTCGTTGAAGTCGAACATCGGCCATGCGCAGGCGGCCGCGGGTGCGGCCAGTGTCATCAAGATGGTGCAGGCGCTGCGGCACGGCGTGCTGCCCCCGACGCTGCACGCGCAGCAGCGCACGTCCCAGGTGGACTGGTCCGCGGGTGGGGTGGAGCTGCTGACCGAGGCCAGGGAGTGGCCGCGTGAGGGTGCCCCGCGTCGAGCGGGTGTCTCCTCGTTCGGCGTCAGCGGGACCAATGCGCACCTGATCCTGGAGGAAGCGCCCGAGCAGGACGAGGCGCCTGCCGCGCAGGCACAGCAGCCGCTGGTGTCCGCGGACGTGGTGCCGTTGGTGGTGTCGGCGCGCAGTGCCGGTTCGCTGTCGGGTCAGGCCGGTCGGCTTGCGGCGTTCATCGAGGGCGCCGGTCAGGTGTCGCTGCCGGGTGTCGCCGGGGCGCTGGTCGCCGACCGGGCGCTGCTGAGTGAGCGTGCGGTGGTCGTGGCCGGCTCGGACGAGGAGGCGCTTGCCGGGCTGCGCGCGCTGGCGCGTGGCGAGGATGCGGCTGGTGTCGTCTCCGGTTCGGGGACGTCGGGCAAGGTTGTGTGGGTGTTCCCGGGGCAGGGCTCGCAGTGGGCGGGTATGGGCCGGGAGTTGCTGGAGTCGTCGCCGGTGTTCGCCGAGCGGATCGCGG
>NZ_KQ948081.1 GCF_001513965.1 Streptomyces cellostaticus
CCTGTTCGGCTTGGCGGAGTATATAGGCGGGAGCCAAGGCCTCTTCACTCGCTGGTGGTGCGCTCAGGATGCGGAAGGGAGCTCCCGAGGTGCCTCCCTTGTCCGGGCGGCGGTCGACTGTCGTCGGCTGGGCTTGACCAGGCCACTGGACCGCCAGATGTTGCAGGAGCTGCACACCGTCTACCTGACCGACCGGCCGCAGCTCCGGCACGAGTCCGAGGACGAAGCATGGATCTGGGCGCTGCGCCAGTGGGAAGGGAGTCTCTCCCTGCTGTTCCCTTGCAGCGTCCAGGGCGAGGACTCATCCCCCGTGGACGTCTTACCTCGCCTGGTCATTGCTGCCAGACGGGAAGACGAGAACAACGCCGGTAGCCGCGGTCCCAAGTGGGTCCGCGACGACGTCTGCACCCGTGTACTCGCCAGGATCGGCCCTCACGAGGCCGTAACCGTCGCGTCGACCGCGCATTCGTACGGCCGGTACCCACTCGTGCGTCGCGCCTACCGGCACGCCATCGACCAGTACACACAGCAGCACAGCGCCGAGGACGACAGGACTCTCGCCGCTCAATGCGACTTCGCGCAATGGCTGCAAGTCATCGGTGCGTTCGACGAAGCTGGGCAAGTAGCGCGCCGTGCCCTGGACATACAACAGCGCAGATTCGGCGAAGAGGACACGCGTACTTTGGCCACTCGCCACCTGATGGCGGTTCTCCTGTTCGACACCGGTCGTCGCGACCGTGCAGTGACGGAGTGCCAGGCGGTGCTCGCCCTGAGGGTCAGGGTGCTTGGCGAAAACCACCCGGACACGCTGCAGAGCAGGATGGCCCTGAACTCGATGCGGGAGCCGCTGTCTCCGGACGCCGAAGTGGCCCAGCTACGGGCAGCCCTGCAGGCGCGTGTCGACGACGCGGACTTGGGCCCCCACCACGATGCGACGGTCACGACTCGGTTCGCACTGGCCATCGCCCTGTGGCAAGCCGGACTGCCGTCTGAGGCTCTGGAGCAGGGCCACATCGTGCTGGATGAACGCCGTCGGACTCTCGGCAGGACACATGAGACGACCGTGGACACGGTACGCACCCTGGCAACCTGGCTGGGTCAGCGCGGGAATGCCGCACAAGCCGCCACCATGTTGGCCGAACTACTCGCTGAACAAGAACGCAGCCTTGACCCGGAGGAGAATCCCAGGCACCGGCGTAGCATCCGAGACACGAGAGACAGCCTGGCCTATTGGCTGGGGCAAGCCAGCGCGGGGAACGTCAACAACAGCTGATCCGGCAGCTGGGGCGGAGTGTTGGGCATAACTGATCGTTTCAGAATGACTTGAGCCCACGATCTTGCGCTCAGTGATCTCGGTCGGCAGGGTGTCCGCGTGCGAGCTGATCTTGTTTCCGGATGACCTGTGGAAGCGCGTTGCTCCGCTGCTGCCACCCGCGCCCGAACGGCGCCATCATCTTCCTCGGCGCCGTCACCGCAGCCGCACTCCTCATCTGGCTCCGATCGTGAACGCAGAGACCGTTCCCGTCATTCTTCGTCCGCGTGCAGGCTCATCGGCGCCGGATAGATCTCCGCGCCGTCCTCGAACAGCCGGACCTGGTCGATGCCGCCGTCGCGCAGGTCCCGCCACTGCTCCCCGATCCAAGCCTCGGCATCGCCCTGGGTCGTGAACTCCTCCGGTTCGACGGTCGGCACCGCCTCCGAACCGTCCGCCTTCTCGAACCGCCACGTCCACGCCATGAGGCTCCTCACGAAGAGTCAACCGGTTCAGTCGGCTGGGGAAACTGTTTCCTTAGACCGTGCAACGAGCTACTTGATCGAAGAGACACTGCCTAGTAGGCCGTTTCGTTCGGATCACCCGGCTGCTGGAAGAGATCACACGGCCTGGTGGTTTCGCGTCGGGCCTGGGCGGCAGTCGAAGGCGGGCGTGATGTGCTCGCCGTGCCCAACCCGTCTCGTAAAGGAACCCACATGCCACTGCTGCCGCCCATCGGCGCGGAGATCCCGACCAGCTCGCTCGCCGTCGACACCCCTCTCAAGATCCGGGGGCTCGTTGGTCAGCGTGGACTTCAGGGGCGGTTTCAAGCAACGCGTCGAAGTAGACCCCGATGACCCGAAGAACAGCGTGCGGATGAAGATCGTCGGCTTCAGGTACAGCGCGGAGCTGCCCGGCGCCGACGTCGGCGAGGGCGGGGGCGGGCGCGGCACGATCACGATCGAGCAGGACGATGTCGATGACGATCCGAAGAGCCGGCTGAGGCTGATCCAAGAATCCCCGCCGCGATTCGAGCACGTGGTCGTCGCGACCTTCACCATGGTCATCGATCAGTCCGGAGGCGAACCCCTGATCCTGACGACGAAGGCCCCGGCCAAACTCATCGGTAAGCTCACCCAATACCCGCCGAAGGGCGACTTGTACCAGCTGCAAGAACCGGTCGATCTGGTCCTGCCGGATGACCCCGACACCGTGATCGCAACGATCCAGAAGTTCCCAGCCAAGGTCGGTGGCCTCTAAGCGACGTCGGCGCTCCGGACGAAACGGCCTGGGCGGTTTCGTCCGGATCAGCGGGCGGACCACAGGAAGATGCCTGCGATGTGGAGTCCGGCCAGGTAGATGGCTGCGGTCTTCTCGTAGCGGGTTGCGATGCCTGGCCCCTGCTTGAGGCGGTTGATGCACCGTTCGACGGTGTTGCGCTGCTTGTAGGCCGCGCGGTCGAAGGCGGGTGGTCGGCCGCCGTGACTGCCCTGACGCAGCCGATGGCCCCGCTGATCCGCCCGAACAGGAATCACCGCCCGGATACCGCGCTTGCGCAGGTGTTCGGGGGAGAGGCACTCGCGCCCGCGCCGGAGGGTTCGACGCGCTACTCGGCCGGCGCATGGAAACGAACCGGCCAGCCGTTCCACCCGATCATCTGTGCGCGCTCCTGAACGAGGTCGGGGTCCCGGCCGCCGCTGCCCGCGGCGCCGCCATGCGCCAGCAACTCCTCGAACTGCCTGCCCCCGACGTCGCGGACGCTCTCTGCTACCACGACAAGACCACCACCCGGCTCCAACGAGACCGGAGGGACATGGAGCCGATACGCCGCCGGTGATCACCGGCGGTCACCCGCCGACTGGGTTCTTCGGGGCACTGGCGACAGTTGAATACGAGAGCCCACCAATACCGAGGCCGTCTTCCTGTGTGGCTGTGCGGCGCCCGTCAGCAGGGTTACTCAGTGGCGGCGGCACACGCCCAGCAACGCCCGCAGCGGCCAGCCGGAAGCCCACTGGCCGAGCGGGTCACGGTCCACGAGATGGACGCCGAGTCTCCGGGCCTGGGGGACCGCCTCGCTGGTGCACTTTCCGTTGGTCACGATCAAAATCTGTGATTTCGCTGGCGCGACGTACCCCGTGAGCACATGTTCGGAATGTCTTGTAAGCCATGTTTTGCGTGTTCGTGGTTTCGCCGGGGCATGCTGCCGGCGGCACCCCCAAGCGAAAGGTGTGCGATGAGTCAGACATTCCTGGAGCGGAAGATCGCCCGGTGTTTCGATCTACTCGACCGCAACAGCGACGGAGACCTCAGCAGGGACGACTGTGTGGCGCTGGCCCGCGCAGCAGCCGACGCTTCAGGCTTTGCCGCCGAGTCCGCTGACGCTCGGCGCGTTCACGACGCCTACATTCGTCTGTGGGAGGTGCTGCTGGCTCCCATGGACTCCGACGGCAATGGTCGAATCAGCCGGGATGAGTACGTCACCGCCGTTACCGGGCTGTCGGCTGACCCCGACGGGTACGCCGACTCGCTGGGGGTGGCGGTGGATGCGTTCGTTGAAGCTGGAGATGCTGACCGGGACGGTCGGCTCTCGCAGCCCGAGTTTTGGGCTCTCTACCGGGCAACCTTCCCTTCTCTTGGACGGGAGGAGATCGTCGATGCCTTCCGGCATCTGGACCGGAACGGCGACGGTCACCTCACCCGGCAGGAGCTGAGCCAAAGCATCCGCGAGTATCTGCTCAGTGAGGACGTCAACGCGCCGGGGAACTGGTTCTTGGGACGCGTGGACATCTGATGCTGCCGGGCCCGGTGCCAGCCGGTCCAGCACCCGCCGGAATCTGACCACAGACCTCGCTGATCAGCGGGTCGGCACACCGTCTGCCGTGATGAGCACACAGTCTGCCGTGATGAAGGGAAAGGGGCGGGAGCCGGTTGGACAGCGACCCGCGCGATGTGATCATTCCCCATGGCGAGGGGTGGTACGGGAGCAGGAGGATCGCCCCGTCGATCGCTTGCCACGAGGGCACGGTGAGGGGAAGCGATGGAGGCCGTCAGTGTCAGGACGCGCGAAGCCTTGAGCAAGCGCCTGTCCTCCCCCTGCCCCTGACGCGCCGGTTCTCTGGCAGCTCGAGGATCGTGTCATCGCCGACCAGTTCAGGGGCCTTCTCACTTCCCCAGGTCGAGATTGGTTTCTCCCGCAGGCTGCACCCGTACTGGCCGAAGCTGCAGGTGAGAACGCGGACGTGGCTTTTGGAGCGCCGACTCATGTTGCCATGCACCGTCGAACGATTCGCCGATGACTTGCGTTACACGGATCTGGTTGCCGGCTACTACCTGGGCGCCCCTGACGAGTTGCTGTCAGCGATTGCTGACTTCAGCGCCTGGTTCTTCGCGTGGGACGATCGGCACGACCGTGACGTGGTGCACGGCAGGTCTGAGGCGTGGCGTCAGCTATGTAAACAGTTGCACACGGTGCTGGATGCCCCGCACGGCCACCTTGTTCATTCAGACCCACTGGTTGCTGCGCTGGCGGACTGCCTGGTGCGCATTCAGTCGCATCTCACCGACACGTGGAACACCCGTTTCATCGAACACTTCCACCCGGTGGTGGACGCCTACAACCGGGAATTCCGGAATCGTACGTACCGAACCGTTCCTACCGTGGCGGAGTACATCGAACTGCGGCGCCTTACCTTCGCGCATGCGCTATGGATCGATCTGCTCGAGCCCACCGCAGGCTGTGAGCTTCCTGACTTTCTCCGCAATGATGGAGCTTTCCAGTGCGCGGCACTGGCCACCCAGGACTTCTCCGCCTGGTACAACGACCTGTGCTCACTACGTAAGGAACTCGCAGGCGGCGAATTGCATAATCTCGGCATCAGCCTCATCTGCCACGAGAAGATGTCACACCACGAGGCCGTGGCCGAAGTGCACCGTCGTGTCAGCCAGTGTGTCGACACGTTCCTGGCGACCGAACCAGCTGTGCTGGAACTGGCCGACCGCGCCGCTAGGGGAAGCGTGTACGGCGCCCGGTACGCCGCCGCGGTCAGGTCCTGCCTGCTCAACATGCGCAACTGGTTCAGCTCGGTGTACTGGTTCCACCATGAGTCCGGGCGGTATCGGGTGGAATCTTGGAACGATCGGTCCACACCTCCCTATATTGATGACCCCGGAGGCTTCTAATGACGATCGAACCGAACCGGGCGTCCGCCGCATCGGTACAGCTGCCGGCTGTGCCCCCGCAGGCCGTCGGCGGCCTGCCAGTACTTGGACACGCGTGGAAGCTCATGCGAGACCCGCTGGGATTCCTGACAGAGCTGCGCGACCACGGTGATCTCGTACGGATCAAGTTGGGGCCCAAGTCCGTCTACGTCGCCACCGCCCCCGAACTGGTCGGCTCCCTGCTGAAGAATCCCGACTGCGTTGTGGGGGGCCCTCTGTGGGACACACTTGAGGTACTGCTGGGCAAAGGGGTCGCCACCAGCAACGGGCAACTGCATCGCCGCCAGCGCCGTATGATCCAGCCCGCTTTCACCCCGGAGCGCATCGCGAACTACGCAACGGTGATGGAGGAGGAGGCACAGGCCACAGCTGCTCGGTGGCAGCCCGGCACCGTCATCGACATCAGCTCGGAGTTGTTCAACACGGCCGTGCGTATCGTGGCGCGTTCGCTGCTGGAAGTCGACTCCCTCGGCGAGAAGGCGGACCTGATCGGTCAGGCCCTGCATACGGTATTCGAGGGACTGTACCGGCGAATGATCCTATCGGCGGGAGCCTTGTACCGCCTTCCCACGCCGGCGAACCGGCGTTTCGACCGCGCTCTTGCCGCGCTGCACGAAGTCGTCGACGAGATCGTCACCGAACGCCGATCCTCCCGGCAGCAGCGGGCAGACCTGCTGGCCGTCCTGCTCGCCGCCACAGACGAACACGGCAACCCACTCAAAGACCGCGAGATTCACGACCACATCGTCTCCCTCGTCGTGGCGGGCGCGGAGAACGTGGCCTCCACCATTGCCTGGACCCTGCACCTACTGACCGAACATCCCGAGCAGGAACGACGCCTGGTTGACGAGGTGAACTTGCTTACCTCGGGGCGACCGGTCACCTTCGCGGACCTCGGGCAGTTGCCACACACCCGCAACGTCATCACCGAGGCAATGCGCCTGCGTCCGGCAGCCTGGATCTTCACCCGCCGAACCGCAGCCGCCACCACCCTGGGCCCCTTCCGAATCCCCCCGCACACTGACATCGCCTACAGCCCCTACGCGATGCAGCGTGACCCCCGCTCCTTCGACCAGCCCCTGATGTTCGATCCCGACCGGTGGACCTCCGGACGGGCCGCCGCCGTGCCAAAGCTGGCAATGATGCCGTTCGGCACCGGCAACCGCCAGTGCCCCGGAGATCACTTCGCACTGGCCGAACTTGTCATCATTTTGGCCACGGTGACCGCAAGGTGGCGTCTGCTGCCCGCCCCCGGCACCGACACCACCACCCAGATCGGCATCACGCTGCACCCGAAGCGACTACTTCTGCGAACCGAACCGCGCTAATACTCCAGTGCGACTTCGCGATCTTGTGTTGGTCGCATGTGGCCGAGGGCTTCGTTGGTGGGTTCGAGGATTTGCGGGTGCGTGAGCGTCGGGACCAGGCGGCCACCACATCGTGTACCGGGTGGGCAGGGCAGAGTCGGCCCCGATACAGAGGCGAGCGTTCGCTACTCGGTCGTGGCCGACGCTTCCCGCTCCCTTTGGCGCTGCTCGTACCGTGAGGGCGCGCCGAGTATCCAGGACCACGACTCGTACTCGTCGACGGGGCCCACCCGGTCGGCGCCATCGATACAGCGCGGATCGTCCCGCTCGGCCAGTCCGTAGACGGCCCAGATCCGGGTCTGCTGGTCGTCGTCATCGAGCAGATCGGCGAGGGTGTCCCCGATGGCGGGTTCCGGATTCAGGCTGTACGCGAGCCCGTAGCCGGCGACTTGGCGAACGGAGGGGTCAGTGTCCCGGGCCAGTGCAAGCAGGACGTTCAGCCCCTCGGAGGTGAACGTCTGCCGTCCAGACCTCTCCGAGTTCACGATTCTCAGGGTCGAGGGCACCACGGCACGTACCTGCGGGGCAGCGTGGGCGAGGAATGAGAGCCCTAGCGGCTCGATCCTCGGGTCCTCATGGTGGCTCAGGCCGGCCAGGGTCTCGGCCAGGACGTCCGGGTGCCCCTCCTCCTTTGCCCAGTCGAGGAGGAGCTCGAGCGTGCGCTGTTCGAACGGGCTCGGGACGTCCGTCAGCTCAGCCTCGAGGTGGAGGCAGATCAGGACCTCCGCGCCGAAGCGGCGGTGCAGGGGATCGGGATGGCCTCGCAGTGCCGCCGCAGCCTCCCAGGTCTCGTCGTTCTGCCTCCGGGCAAGGGTTCTGACGATCTCTGACCAGACGGCGTGTTCATAGTCCGGGTACTCGAGTGCGCACGCTCGGGCCGCCAATTCGTCAATGCCCAGGTGTAGTCCGAAGTGCTTCTCGAGGAGAGTGAGGATCCCTGTGTGGCCGTCGCGGACGGTTATTCCGCCGAGCCGGATCTCGTGGTACTCGGTGCACCACTCTCTGTCCCGGATGCGCACCCGCTCGACCGCATCCGAGGCGCCGGTCCGCTCCCGGAGCATGGCGACCGGGCCCATCTCATGCCACTGCCGGGCGCGCGCCAGCAGTTCCGCGCGGGTGGCCTCGCCGATGAGGGCCGCTCCACCGAGCAGGCAGTCGGCGAGCCCGATGGAACCGCTGTCGACGGCCCGCAATCGTGGGGTGGTCCCGTCGGGCAGCTGGCGGTCCGGATCCGCGCCGCCCTCCACCAGGTAGCTGGCGATCGTCGAGTTGAACGCTGAGATGGCCAGGCAGAGTGCGGGGGTGCCCTGATCGTCTAGGACGTCGGGATCCGCCCCGTCCTCGAGCAGTATTCTGACCGCGTTCTCGTCCCCGCTCCGCACCGCCGTGATGAGTGGATCCTCGCCCATCCCCAACCCCCTGTTGCACTCGATCGCCACGCAGCCGCAGGCCGGGAGAGACATCGTCGGCCGAGTCCGTGACGCCGTCCCCGGGCCGGAGCCATAGGCTGAACATCCGGGCGTCGGGCCGCTGACGGCATGTCGCATCGGCGGTCGATCCCGAGCCTCGTCCTGCGCGGATCCCACTGGCTGAAGCAGCCTGTCACACCCGGTAGATCTGGAGCGGCCACCGCGTGATCATCAAGGGTTGTGTGGACTCCTGAAGATCGTGCTGTGGCCGCGGACCACAGCATAGATGCCGCCCGTTGGCGTGCGATGTTCGACCAGGCCATGGCCCGGATCGCGGGCCGGTTCAAGCGGGTGGAGCCGCGAGCGACGGCCCGCGCCTTCGTGCTCGCCCTGCTGTCCGGCGTCGAGCGGAAGAACTGCTGGCGTCTGGCCGAGCATGCCGGTCACAGTCGGCCCGGGCCGATGCAGCGGCTGCTGCGAAGTTCCCGCTGGGACGCGGATGCGGTCCGCGACGACGTCCGGGCCTACGTCCTCGAGCACCTCGGTGCCGACGACGGCGTCCTGATCGTAGACGAGACGGGCTTCTTGAAGAAGGGCACCGCCTCGGCCGGCGTGCAGCGCCAATACACCGGCACCGCCGGGCGGATCGAGAACACTCAGGTCGGCGTCTTCCTCGCTTACGCCTCCAGCAGAGGACGGGCGTTGATCGACCGCCGCCTCTACCTGCCGGATGCCTCGTGGTGCCAGGACGCCGAGCGCCGAACCCGCGCCGGGGTGCCGGACCAGGTGGAATTCGCGACCAAGCCTACGCTGGCCCGGCAGATGATCACGGGAGCACTGGACGCCGGGATCGGCGCCTCCTGGGTGACCGGCGACGAGGCTTACGGCCAAGATCCCGGCCTGCGCGCGCTGCTGGAGTCCCGCGCGATCGGCTACGTGCTGGCCGTTGCCTGCAGCAGACGGGTGCGCATCAACCAGGGGCGGACCACTGCCCGCGCGGATGCGGTGGCCGACCGCCTGCCCGCCTCGGCCTGGCACCGGCAGAGCGCCGGAGCCGGAGCGAAAGGGCCTCGCTACTACGACTGGGCCTGGATCGAAATCGGTGCCGACCGCCACCGGTACCTGCTGATCCGCCGCAACCCGAGCAGCGGCGAACTCGCCTTCTACCTGTGCTGGTCCCCGAGGCGAGTGCCGCTGTCCGAGCTGGTCCGGGTGGCCGGGACCAGGTGGTGCATCGAGGAGTGCTTCCAGGCCGCGAAGGGTCAGGTCGGCCTGGATCACTACCAGGTCCGCCACTGGACCGCCTGGCACCGGCACATCACCCTGGCCATGCTCGCATTGGCCTTCCTCGCCGCACTCGCCGCCGATGCGACGCCGGCCAGGGCCGCGCAGCCCAGCCGACCCATCCGCAGCACCGGCCCGATCGACCTGACCGTTCCGGAGGTCCGCCACCTGCTCGGCGCCCTGCTGAACCCGACGAACAGCTCCCCGCGCATGCTGCTGCACTGGTCAAACTGGCGCAGACAGCACCAGGCGACAGCCCGCCGCAGCCATTACCGGCGGCGACTCGCCAGCCCCTCAACCGGATAGATCACGAAGCCGCACTGGAATACTAGTA
>NZ_KQ948082.1:0-3482 GCF_001513965.1 Streptomyces cellostaticus
CGTTGATCACCGGTGGAACCGGTGCGATCGGCGGGCACGTGGCGCGCTGGCTGGCTGACCGTGGTGCGCAGCGGCTGGTGCTGACCAGCCGGTCCGGTCCCTCCGCCCCCGGTGTCGCCGAGCTGGCGGCCGAGCTGGCGAGGGCTGGTGCGCGTGTGGATGTGGTGGCGTGTGATGTCAGTGAGCGGGCGGATTTGTCCGGGCTGCTGGCCTGGACCGGTGCGGATGGTCCTGCGTTGTCTGCGGTGATGCATACCGCGGGTGTGCTGGATGACGGTGTGGTGGACCGGCTGTCGGTGGAACGGCTGGCGACGGTGATAACGGCCAAGGCGGCCGGCGCGGCGTTGCTGGACGAGCTGACCGCCGACCTCGACCTGGACGCGTTCGTGCTCTTCTCGTCGGCCGCCTCCACGCTGGGCGCCGCCGGCCAGGGCAACTACGCGGCGGCGAACGCCTTCCTGGATGCCGTGGCGGAGAGCAGGCGGGGCCGGGGCCTGGCCGGTCTGGCGGTGGCCTGGGGTGCTTGGGCGGGTGGTGGTTTTGCTGAGGCGAGTGAGGAGGTTCGTGCCCGGGTGCGGCGGGGTGCGATGCCGGCGATGGATCCGCAGCTGGCGGTGCGCGCACTGGGCGAAGCGATCGAGGGTCCCGACGCCGTGCTGACGGTGATGGACGTCGATTGGGCGCAGCTTGCTTCGGCGCATGGTGGGGCGGACTTGCGGGGGATGCCGTTGGTGCGGGATCTGCCCGAGATCCGCCAGCTGGCCGCTGTGGCTGTGGGCACGGAGGGTGTGGTGCGCGGTGAGGGCGAACTGGTCCAGCGGTTGGCGGGGTTGGGCCGGGCCGAGCAGGAGCGGGTGCTGGCCGATGTGGTGCGGGCTGAGGCGGCTGCGGTGCTGGGGCACACTTCGGCGAAAGCGGTCCCGGACAAACGGGCGTTCAAGGCTCTGGGCTTCGACTCGCTGTCAGCGGTCGAACTGCGCAACCGGCTGAACGCAGTGACGGGCTTGCGGCTGCCCACCACGCTTGTGTTCGACTACCCCACCCCCGTCGCACTTGCCACTTGGCTGCGCACCGAAGTCATCCAGGACGAGACCGGGTCGGTGCCCATACTCGCTGAGCTGGACCGACTCGAGGTCGCCCTCCGGGCGGAGTTGGCGGACGAACCGGTGCGGGACCAGATCACCGACCGACTGCGTCGGCTTCTGGACGTCGTGGGTGCCTCATCCGCTGACACAAGCAGGAGTCGGCGTGAATCCGAACTCGACACGGCGACCGACGACGAACTGTTCGCCCTCGTCGATGAACTCGAATGATCCACACGACCCCGATGGCTCCGCGCCGTCCGAGTTCCCCCGCCCGCTATGCGCGGCCTTCCTCTTACCACTGCTCGACATCACTTCTGGGAGCTGAACGTGTCTGACGAGGACAAGCTTCGTACATACCTGAAGCGGGCCATCGCCGACGCCCAGGATGCCCGTACCCGGCTGCGTGAAGTGAAGGCGCGGGCGGCGGAGCCGGTGGCGATCGTCGGGATGAGCTGCCGGTTCCCCGGCGGTGCGGGCAGCCCCGAGGAGTTCTGGGAGTTGCTGGCTGCGGGCGGGGATGCGGTGGGCGGGTTCCCGACCGACCGTGGCTGGGACCTGGACAGCCTGTTCGACCCTGACCCGGAGCATGCGGGAACTTCCTACACCCAGGCGGGCGCGTTCTTGCAGGGCGCGGCGGGCTTTGATGCGGGCTTCTTCGGGATCAGCCCGCGTGAGGCTCTCGCCATGGACCCGCAGCAGCGGTTGCTGCTGGAGGTGTCGTGGGAGGCGCTGGAGCGGGCCGGAATCGATCCCGGAACGTTGCAGGGCAGCCCGACAGGTGTCTTCGCGGGTGGTTTCGCGTCGGGTTACGGGCTCGGTGTGGCGTTGGCGGGGCAGGACGCGGCCGGTGTCGAGGGTCACTTGATGACCGGTAACGCGACGAGTGTGCTGTCGGGTCGTGTGTCGTATGCCCTGGGTCTTGAGGGCCCGGCGGTGACGGTGGACACGGCGTGTTCGTCGTCGCTGGTGGCGCTGCACCTGGCCAGCCAAGCCCTGCGGTCCGGGGAGTGCTCCCTGGCGCTGGCCGGCGGCGTTACGGTCATGGCGACGCCGGGGACCTTTGTCGACTTCTCCCGGCAGCAGGGGTTGTCGGCGGATGGCCGGTGCCGGGCGTTCTCCGCGGATGCGGACGGGACGGGATGGGCCGAGGGTGCCGGTGTCCTGGTGCTGGAGCGGTTGTCCGATGCCCGGCGTAATGGGCACCGGGTGCTGGCGGTGGTGCGGGGCACTGCGGTGAACCAGGATGGTGCGTCCAATGGTCTGACGGCGCCGAACGGTCCCTCGCAGCAGCGGGTGATCCGGGCCGCCTTGGCCAGTGCCCAGTTGTCGGCTGCCGATGTGGATGTGGTGGAGGCGCACGGTACGGGGACCACGCTGGGTGACCCGATCGAGGCGCAGGCGCTCCTCGCGACCTATGGTCAGGAGCGGCCGGGGGACCGGCCGTTGTGGCTGGGTTCGGTGAAGTCCAACATCGGGCACACGCAGGCTGCCGCGGGCGTGGCTGGTGTGATCAAGATGGTGCTGGCGTTGCAGCACCAGGAGCTGCCGCAGACGCTGCACGCGCAGGAGCCGTCGCCGCACGTGGACTGGTCGGCGGGTGAGGTGCAGCTGCTGACCGAGGCTGTGCCGTGGCCGGCGGATGGCCGGGTGCGGCGTGCCGGTGTGTCCGCGTTCGGCATCAGTGGCACCAACGCCCACGTCATCGTCGAAGAGGCTCCTGAGCCTGCCGAGACCGAGGTTTCCGGGGACATCGGGGAGAGCGGAGAAGCGGAAGTTCCCGCGGTTGTGGAGACCGCGGGTGTGGGTGCGTGGGTGGTGTCGGGTCGGTCGGCTGAGGGGTTGGCGGCGCAGGCGGGCCGGTTGCGGGAGTGGGTTGCTGCCCGGCCGGAGCTGGAGCCGGTGGATGTGGCGTGGTCGTTGGCGGTGTCACGGTCGGTGTTTGAGTACCGGGCCGTGGTGTTGGGTGGCGAACGCGAGGAGTTGGTGACCGGCCTGGAGAGGCTGGCTGGTGGGGTGTCTGCGGCTTCGGTGGTGTCGGGGGTGGCACGGCCGGGGGCGCGAGTGGGGTTGGTGTTCGCGGGTCAGGGGTCGCAGTGGGTGGGGATGGGGCGCGGTCTGTATGAGGGCAGTCGCGTTTTCGCTGAGGCGTTTGATCAGGTGTGTGGGTTGCTGGAGCTGGAGTTGGGGGTGTCGGTCCGGGATGTCGTCCTGGGGGCGGACGGCGTCGATGAGGCTTTGGTGGATCAGACGCTGTATGCGCAGGCGGGGCTGTTTGCGTTCGAGGTGGCTTTGGCGGCGGTGTTGAAGGCGGCTGGTGTGGTCGCGGATGCGGTGGTGGGTCATTCGGTGGGTGAGGTGGCTGCTGCGTATGTGGCGGGGGTGTTGTCGCTGTCGGAC
>NZ_KQ948082.1:4219-5863 GCF_001513965.1 Streptomyces cellostaticus
GGGATAGCGGCGGGTTTGGAGTACCGGCGGCCGCAGCTGGTGTGGGCGGGTGCGCTCACGGGTGAGCTGGTGGCCGAGTGCGAGAGCGGGTATTGGCCGGGGCAGACGCGGCAGGCGGTGCGGTTCGCGGATGCGTTGGGCGCGCTGGCTGCGCAGGGTGTGTCGGTGTTCATCGAGGTCGGTCCGGATGGGTCCTTGTCGGCGCTGGGTCCGGACGCGGTGGCCGGTGTCGGCAGCGATGAGGGTGTGTTCATTCCGCTCCAGCGACGCAAGGAACGTGATGAGCAGGGTGTGACGGGCCTGGTGACGGGTCTGGCGCGGGCGTTCGTCCATGGGGTGTCCGTGGACTGGGCCGCGGTGTTGCCTGCTGCGAACCGGGTCGAACTGCCCACGTATGCCTTCCGTCATGAGCGGTACTGGCCCAAGGGCGTGCTGGCGCTGCCCACCCCGGGAACGGCGGGTGGGGATGGTGCGAGCACCGTGGCCGAGGCGCAGTTCTGGGCCGCGGTCGAGGGTGGGGACCTGGCCCGGATCGCCGACACGCTGGCGATTGACGACCAGCAGCATCTGAGCGAGGTGCTGCCGGCGTTGGCGTCGTGGCGTCGTCAGGAGCGGGACCGTTCGGTGACCGCGAACTGGCGCTACCGGGCGAGTTGGGCTCCGGTCGGTGAGCCGGGCTCGGGTGTGCTGACAGGACTGTGGCTGCTGGTGACCGCAGCAGGATCGGCCGACGCCGAACTGACGCGGGGGTGCGTGCGGGCGCTGGCCGCCCGAGGCGCCGAAGTAGTGGTCGTCGAGGTCCCGGCCGACGTCGTGGATCGGGCCGACGTGGCCTCGCTGCTTGGTGAGGCGTTGCAGGACATCGAGTCTGCCGGGGTGGCGGGTGTGGTGTCGTTGCTGGCGTTGGATGAGGCGCCGGTGTCGGGGTATCCGGTGGTGGCTGAGGGTGTGGCGGCGACGCTGGGGTTGGTGCAGGCGCTGGGTGATGCCGAGGTGGGTGCACCGCTGTGGGTGGTCACGCGTGGTGCGGTGGCCGCTGTGCCGGGTGAGGTGCTGGCCAACCCTGTGCAGACGCAGGTGTGGGGGCTCGGTCGGGTGGTTGCTTTGGAGCTCCCTGATCGGTGGGGCGGGTTGATCGATCTGCCTGCCGTACTGGACGAACGTGCCGGGGTGCGGCTCGCGGCCGTGCTCGCCGGGTGCGGTGAGGACCAGGTGGCGATCCGCCCGAGCGGGATTCTGGGCCGGCGGCTGAGCCGGGCTGGGCAGCCTCGCGGCTCCGCCGAGGGCTGGGTGCCGCGTGGGAGTGTGCTGGTCACTGGTGGAACGGGTGCGATTGCCGGGCATGTGGCTCATTGGCTGGCGGGGCGTGGTGCTCGGCGGTTGGTGTTGGCGAGTCGTTCCGGGCCGTCGGCCTCTGGTGTCGCGGCTCTGGTCGCGGGGCTGGCTGCTCAGGGCACGCGGGTCGATGTCGTGGCTTGTGATGTCAGTGAGCGGGCGGATTTGTCCGGGCTGCTGGCCTGGACCGGTGCGGATGGTCCTGCGTTGTCTGCGGTGATGCATACCGCGGGTGTGCTGGATGACGGTGTGGTGGACCGGCTGTCGGTGGAACGGCTGGCGACGGTGCTAACGGCCAAGGCGGCCGGC
>NZ_KQ948082.1:6655-7836 GCF_001513965.1 Streptomyces cellostaticus
GCCGATGGATCCGCAGTTGGCGGTGCGGGCACTGGGCGAAGCGATCGAGGGTCCCGATGCCGTGCTGACGGTGATGGATGTCGATTGGGCGCAGCTTGCTTCGGCGCATGGTGGGGCGGACTTGCGGGGGATGCCGTTGGTGCGGGATCTGCCCGAGATCCGCCAGTTGCCTGCTGTGGGCGCTGATGGTGTGGTGCGTGGTGAGGGTGAACTGGTCGAGCGGTTGGCGGGGTTGGGCCGGTTGGAGCAGGAGCGGGTGCTGGCCGATGTGGTGCGGGCTGAGGCGGCTGCGGTGCTGGGGCATGCCTCGGCGGAGGCGGTCCCGGACAGGCGGGCGTTCAAGGATCTGGGCTTTGACTCGCTGACGGCGGTTGAGCTGCGGAACCGGTTGAGTGCGGTGACGGGGTTGCGGTTGTCGGCCACGTTGGTGTTTGACTATCCGACTCCGGTGGTTCTGGCTGACTACCTGCGGGGTGAGCTGACCGGGGAGTTGGCGGGTGTCGGCGGGTCGGTGGTTGCTGTGGCGGCCATGGATGAGCCGTTGGCGATCGTCGGGATGAGCTGCCGGTTCCCTGGTGGTGCGGGCGGCCCCGAGGAGTTCTGGGAGTTGCTGGCTGCGGGCGGGGATGCGATGGGCGGGTTCCCGACCGACCGTGGCTGGGACCTGGACAGTCTGTACGACCCCGATCCGGAACACGACGGGACGTCGTACGTGCAGCAGGGCGCGTTCTTGCAGGACGTGAGCGGGTTCGATGCCGGGTTCTTCGGGATCAGTCCGCGTGAGGCGTTGGCGATGGATCCGCAGCAGCGGTTGCTGCTGGAGGTGTCGTGGGAGGCGCTGGAGCGGGCTGGAATCGATCCCGGAACGCTGCGAGGTAGCCCGACAGGTGTCTTCGCGGGTGGTTTCGCATCGGGTTATGGGCTCGGTGTGGCGTTGGCGGGGCAGGACGCGGCCGGTGTCGAGGGTCACTTGATGACCGGTAACGCGACGAGTGTGCTGTCGGGTCGTGTGTCGTATGCGCTGGGTCTTGAGGGTCCGGCGGTGACGGTGGACACGGCGTGTTCGTCTTCGTTGGTGGCGCTGCACCTGGCCGCCCAGGCGATCCGGTCCGGGGAGTGCTCCCTGGCGCTGGCCGGCGGTGTCACGGTGATGGTGTCACCGGGGACGTTCATTGAGTTTT
>NZ_KQ948082.1:8572-11939 GCF_001513965.1 Streptomyces cellostaticus
CGGCCCTGGCCAGTGCCCAGTTGTCGGCTGCCGATGTGGATGTGGTGGAGGCGCACGGTACGGGCACCACGCTGGGTGACCCGATCGAGGCGCAGGCGCTGCTCGCGACCTATGGTCAGGAGCGGCCGGGGGACCGGCCGTTGTGGCTGGGTTCGGTGAAGTCCAACATCGGGCACACGCAGGCTGCCGCGGGCGTGGCCGGTGTGATCAAGATGGTGCTGGCGTTGCAGAACCAGCAGCTGCCGCAGACGCTGCACGCGGACGAGGCGTCGCCGCACGTGGACTGGTCGGCCGGTGAGGTGCAGCTGCTGACCGAGTCCGTGCCCTGGCCCCTGGGGGAGCGTCCGCGTCGTGCCGGTGTGTCGTCGTTCGGTCTGAGCGGTACAAACGCGCACGTCATCGTCGAAGAAGCGCCCGAGCCCGCTAAGGCCGGGGTCTCCGCGGGCAGCGGAGGAACGGAAGCCCCCGTGGTTGTGGAGACCGACGGGAGTGGCGCGTGGGTGGTGTCGGCGCGGTCGGCCGAGGGGCTGGCCGGGCAGGCGGGCCGGTTGCGGGAGTGGGTTGCTGCCCGGCCGGAGCTGGAGCCGGTGGATGTGGCGTGGTCGTTGGCGGTGTCGCGGTCGGTGTTCGAGCACCGGGCGGTGGTGGTCGGCGGTGACCGCGATGAACTGGTGACCGGGCTTGAGAGCCTGGCCGGTGGGGTGCCGGCGGGGTCGGTCGTGTCAGGAGTGGCGCGGTCGGGTGCGCGGGTGGTGTTCGTGTTCCCGGGGCAGGGGTCTCAGTGGCTGGGAATGGGCCGTGAACTGGCCGAGTCCAGCCCGGTGTTCGCCGCGCGCCTTGCGGAGTGTGAGCAGGCGCTGAGGCCGTTTGTGGACTGGTCGCTGACCGATGTCCTGGCCGGGGCGCCGGGGGCTCCCGAGCTGGAGTCGGCCGACGTGGTCCAGCCGGCGCTCTGGGCCGTGATGGTCTCGCTGGCCGCGGTCTGGGAAGCCGCCGGTGTGACACCCGACGCGCTGGTGGGTCACTCGCAGGGTGAGATCGCTGCGGCGACGGTGGCCGGGATGCTGAGCCTGGAGGATGGCGCCCGGGTCGTGGCCCTGCGCTCCCAGGCGCTGCGAGTTCTGTCGGGCGCCGGGGGCATGATGTCGGTGAGCGAGCCGGCTGCCCGGGTAGAGGAGCGCCTCGGCCGCTGGGAGGGCAGTTTGGCACTTGCGGCGGTCAACGGACCGGCCGCAGTGGTGGTTTCCGGCGAGCCGACGGCGCTGGAAGAACTGGCGCAGGAGCTGGAGGCCGAGGGCGTCCGGTCCCGGATGGTTGCGGTGGACTACGCCTCGCACTGCGCGCAGGTGGAACGGCTTGAGCAGGAGATCACCTCCGTGCTGGCCGGGGTGGCTCCGCGGGCTGGCCGGGTGCCGATGGTCTCGGCGATGACGGGCGAGGTCCTCTCCGGCACTGAGCTGGATGCCGGGTACTGGTACGGCAGCCTGCGCGCGCCGGTCCACTTCGACCGGGCTGTACGAATCCTTGCCGGTACGGGCCACCAGATATTTGTCGAGGTCTCCCCGCATCCTGTGTTGCTCGCGGCGATGACCGAGACGCTGGAAGAGGCCGCGCTGGAGGCAGGCCCCGGCGCACAGGCGGGAGTGGTGTCGGGCACGCTGCGCCGTGACGACGGTGGAACGACACGCCTGATCACCTCGCTCGCCGAGGCGTTCGTCCACGGCGCGCCCGTGGACTGGACCGGGCTCCTGCCGGCTGGAGAGCGGGTGGAGTTGCCGACGTATGCCTTCCGGCACGAGCGGTACTGGCCCCAGGGAGTGTTTGCCCTGCCGACTGCGGGATCTGCTGCGGGCGGGGACGCGGTGTCCCTGGGCTTGGGCGCTGTGGGTCATCCGCTGCTGGGCGCGGCGGTTGAGCTGGCCGGTGGTGCCGGGCTGGTGTGCACGGGACGGCTGTCCGTGCGCTCCCAGCCCTGGCTGGCAGACCACGTCGTAGGCGGAGTGATCCTGCTGCCGGGCACCGGGTTCGTGGAGCTGGTCGTCCGGGCTGGCGACCAGGTCGGGTGCGGCCTGCTGGAGGAGCTGACGTTGCAGGCGCCGTTGGTGGTGCCTGCCGACGGCAGCGGGGTGCAGGTCCAGGTCGTGGTGGCTGCGGCCGATGCCGACGGGCGGCGTGGGGTGGAGGTCTTCTCCCGTCCCGACCAGCCTGGCGGCCAGCAGGCATGGGTCCAGCACGCCAGCGCGCTGATCGCCCCCGCCGGAACGGCGAAGCAGGCCGAGGAGGACTTCGCTGTGTGGCCGCCGCGGGATGCGACTGCGGTGGACATCGCGGATGTGTATGCGGTGCAGCTGGCCGATGTGTACGGTCCCTCGTTCCACGGACTCCAGGCGGTCTGGCGTCGCGGTGAGGACGTGTTTGCCGAGGTGGCACTGCCGGAGGCCGTGGCGCAGGAGGCCGCTTCGTTCGGCCTGCACCCGGCCCTGCTGGACGCGGCTTTGCATGCGGGGCTCCTGGCCGACGCCGACGGCGAGGGTGAACTGGGTGAGGTCCGGATGC
Organism: Streptomyces cellostaticus; assembly: GCF_001513965.1. Lineage (GTDB taxonomy): Bacteria > Actinomycetota > Actinomycetes > Streptomycetales > Streptomycetaceae > Streptomyces > Streptomyces cellostaticus. The sequence continues at coordinate 11,129 of NZ_KQ948082.1, forward strand.
CGTTCGCGTGGACGGGTGTGGAGTTGCACGCCAGTGGGGCGTCGGTTCTGCGGGCCCGGCTGCGCCGTGACGCGCAGGGCAGTCTGACGCTGACGGCGGCGGACACCACCGGTGCACCAGTGGTCTCGGTGGCGTCGCTGGTGAGCCGCCCGGTCTCGGTAAGCCAGTTGCAGCCGACCCATCGCGGTGTAAGCGATGCGCTGTTCAGCGTGGATTGGGTCCCTGTGCCCGAGGCCGCAGTGTCCGCCGGGGACTGGGCGTTGATCGGCACCGACTCCTTCGCCCTGGCCGACGGGCTGGACACCGCCCGAGTGCCGGTCCGCTCCTTTGCCGATCTGGCCGGGGTTGCTGCTGCGACCGAGGCGGGCGAGGTTGCTCCGCAGGTGGTGCTTGTCTGTGCGGATACGGACAGCAGTGGTGATGCGGCGCAGGCGGCTCGGTGTGCTGCCGGTGCGGTGTTGGGTCTGGTGCAGGAGTGGCTGGCGGAGCAGCGGCTGGAGTCGGCCCAGTTGGTGGTCGTCACCCGGGGTGCCGTAGCCGCCGTTCCGGGCGAGGGTGTGACGGATCTGGCGGCAGCGGCTGTGTGGGGTCTGCTGCGGTCGGCGCAGTCGGAGAACCCGGGACGTCTGGTCCTGGCCGACCTGCCCGCCACCGGCGACGGTGACCCCGTATCCGTGCTGCCCGTGGGACTGGGCAGTGGTGAGCCGGAGTTGGCGATCCGTGGCAGGAGCGCTTACGGGCGTCGGCTGACCCGCCCGTCGGGTGACCTGGTCGTGCCGGAGCCGGACACAGATGCGGATGTCCGCTCGGT
>NZ_KQ948083.1 GCF_001513965.1 Streptomyces cellostaticus
AAGGAGGAATGGCGGCCTGCGGGTTCTGTGGCGCATCGGAGGAATCCTGGAGGCGGCCCTTGTGCACCCCCAGGTGGTCCCTTAACCTTCGCAGCAACATCGAAGCGCTTCGACTGCCTCCGGGCCGGGCCGCCCTGGCACCGAGAACGCTTCAGCTCAGCCAGATCCACTCGAGACACCGCAGCCGACGGCCCACCGCCGGGTGTCCTGATGCGCCATGAAGGGTTGACGCAATGACGCCGAACGCCGCCTCCGCATCCTCCGCGCCCAGCCCGAGAAGCCTCTCCGGCCGGGGCTTCCTCGGCCGGAGAAGCGGGCAGGAGGGCCGCAAGGAAGGCACCACCTCGGGCAAGGCGGCGCAGAAGATCCTCCCGGCGTACGTGGCCTCCGGCGTCGTGGCCCCGGACATCCCGGCGAAGAACGGCTCGGCGGCCGGCTTCACCACCCCCATCGCCATGGGCAAGCCGAAGACCTCGGTGGCGAAGAAGCTCGGCAGCACCTCCGACTTCGCCCACCCGGACCACGACCTGTCCGGCTACCGGCTCGTCGTCGTGCCCCAGCTCCACCTCCTCACGGACACCGCCATCGACAACCTCCTCGCCTACGTCCAGGGCGGCGGCACCCTGGTCTGCGGCTTCCTCACCGGCATCGCCGACGAGGACGACCGGGTCAGGCCCGGTGGCATGGACGCCCGGCTGCGCGAGCTGTTCGGCATCCGCACCCTGCACGAGTGGTGGCCGCTGGATGCGGGAGAGACCGTGGAGTGCGACGGCTTCCATGGCACCCTGTGGTCGGAGGAGATCGAGCCGGAGCCCGGGGCCGCCGAGACGGTGCCGTACAAGGGCGGCGAGCTGGACGGACTGCCCGCCGTGCTGCGCCGGGGGCGCCCCTGGTACGTCTCCACGCTGCCCGAGCCGGAGGCGCTGCGCGCGCTGCTCGCCCGGATCGCCGCCGAGGCGGGCGTACGCCCGGTGCTCGACGGGCTGCCGGCCGGCGTGGAGACGGTGCGCCGGGGCGAGCTGCTGTTCCTGCTCAACCACGAGCGGGAGCCGGTCACCGTCGAAGTCCCGGGCAGCCACCACGAACTGCTCGGCGCTATCACCGTCACCGGCGAGGTCACCCTCGGCCGCTACGGGGTGGCGGTGCTGCGGTCATGAGCCACGCACCCGTCCACGGCACCTGGGAGCCCGCCCCGGCCGCCCGCTGGGAGGACGCCTTCCTGAGCGGCAACGGCCATCACGGCGCCCTTGTGTTCGGCAATCCGAACGATGACCGGGTCATCGTCACCCAGCACACCCTGGTCCGCCCCAACGGCAGCGAACACGCCCGGCTGCCCCGGCTCGCCGCCGAACTCCCGGCAGTGCAGGACAGGTTGCTCGCCGGAGACCGCACGGCCGCCGAAGACTTCACCGACGGCCGCCCGCTCCAGTGGGTGCAGCCCTTCCACCCGGCCTTCCGGATACGGCTGCGCAGGCCCGGCGCCGGTGTCCGCGGCTACCGCCGGGCCGTCGACTTCACCACCGGCGAGGTCACGGCCGCCTGCGCCGACTGGAGCAGCCGCGTCTTCGTCTCCCGCGCGGACGACGTGATCGTGCAGGAGGTCGTGGCGGCGGACCTGGTCGTCTCGCTGGACCACCGGCTCCCCGGCGCCCCCGCCGGTCTGGGCGTCGGCCACGGCGCGCTCCTCACCCCCGAGGGCGCCCTGCTCAGCCTGCGCGCCCGCTACCCGGACAGCGACCGCGCCTACACCGGCGTGACCCTCGTCGCAGCCTTGGGCGGCACCGCCGAACTGGTCCCGCCCGGCGTCCGGATCACCGGCGCCCGCTCGGTGCTGCTGCTGACCCGGGTCCGCCGCCACACCGGCGACCTGGACGTGGTGGCCGAGGGCCGGGAGCTGCGCGATCTGGTCGGGAGCTGTGAGCGGCCGTACGCGGACCTGCGCGAGAGCCACCTGGCCCGCCACCGCACCGCCTACCAGCGGGTCACCCTCGACCTCGGGGCCGACCCGGACGAGCGCGCCCTGCCCGGCTCGGAGCTGCTCAAGCGCCCGCACAGCACCGCCCTGCTGGAACGGCTCTTCGCCGCCGGCCGCTACCACCTGCTCTCCAGCAGCGGCCTGTTCCCGCCCCGCCTGACCGGCCTGTGGACCGGCGACTGGAACACCGCCTGGTCCGGGGCGTTCACCACGAACGCCAACCTCAACCTGCAGACCGCCTCGGCCGTGGCCGCCGCCCTGCCGGAAGTGACGGACGCCCACGCACACCTGATCCACCATCGGCTCGCGGACTGGCGGGAGAACGCCCGCGCCGTCTTCGGCACCCGGGGCGTGGTCGCGCCCACACACACCGACGGCGAGCGCGGATACACGTACCACTTCGACCGCGAGTACCCCCACCAGCTGTGGACGGCCGGCGCCGACTGGCTGCTCAAGCCGCTGGTCGACCACGACGAGACACGCGGCGAACAGGATCCGCGCACGGCCGCCGTCCTCGCCGAGACCGCCCTCTTCTACGAGGACTTCCTGACCCGCACCGACGCCGACGGCCACCTCGTCGTCGTCCCGTCCTACTCGCCCGAGAACCGGCCCGCGAACGCCGGCTGGGGCACGCTCAACGCGGCCATGGACCTCTCCGCCGCCCGCCACGCCCTGCTGACCGCCGCCCGCTACCACCTCGAACAGGCCGACAGATGGCGGGCGTTGGCCGACCGGCTGCCCCCGCACCGGATCAACGCCGACGGAGCCCTCGCCGAATGGGCCTGGCCCGGCCTCGACGACACCTACGACCACCGCCACCTCAGCCACCTCTACGGCGTCTGGCCCCTCGAAGAGATCAATCCCTACGACACCCCGGACCTGGCCGCCGCCGCCCACCGCGCCCTCACCCTGCGCGGCGCGGAGAACCACTCGGCGCACGGCCACCTCCACCACGCCCTGATCGCGGCCCGGCTCCGGGACACCGGCCGGGTCGCCCACGCCCTGCGCCAGGTCCTGGCGGGCGACTTCTTCCACGCCTCCCTGATGAGCGCCCACTACCCGAACCGGGACGTCTACAACGCGGACGCCGCGCACACCCTCCCCGCCGTGCTGATCGAGATGCTCGTGCAGTCCACCCCGGACCGGCTCGTCCTGCTGCCGGCCGTCCCGGACACCTGCCCGCAGGGCGAACTCCGGGGCGTGCGGACCCGCTTCGGCGCGGAACTCGACCTCACCTGGGATCCGCACCGAGCCACGGTCGTCCTCAGACCCGGCCGCACCCACCGCATCGAACTACGGACTTCCTCCGGCACCGAGCCGCTCGACCTGGTCGCCGGAGAAGACCGCGTCCTCACCCTGGGGGCGCGGTAACCCGGGAAACTCCCCCCACCCATGGAAGGGACACCCTGGCAACCACCACCCTGAGCAGGGTCGCCAAGGCCCTGATCGCCCCGCGCTTGCCCTCGGCGCCACCGTCGGCCTCGCCTCCGCGCCCGGATCAAGGACACCAAGGGCTGGTTCGGCAACGTGACCATCGGTGACCTCCCGTTCGGCTGCGAGATCACCTCGTCGTCCGGCGGGCTGAACTTCACCACCAACAGCTCCGGCGTCAGCAGCAGCTGAGCAGCGCAGGGGGGCCGGTCCCGGGCGGGGCCGGCCCCCCTGCGCCGCTACTCGGCGATCGGCAGTTCGGCGCCGTCCCGCAGGAACAGCGGGATGCGGTCCAGCGGCGCGTCGACCGTCACCGCCGTACCCCCCTCGTACGTCCTGCCCGTCCAGGCGTCCGTCCAGCGCGCGCCCTGCGGCAGATACGTCGTCCGGGCCGTGGCGCCCGCCGTCAGCACCGGGGCGACCAGCAGGTCGCGGCCGAAGAGGTAGGCGTCGTCGACCGGCCAGGCCGCGTGGTCGTCGGGGAACTCCAGGAACAGCGGGCGCATCACCGGCAGGCCCTCCTCGTGGGCCTCCCGCATGACCTTCAGGATGTAGGGCCTCAGGCGCTCGCGCAGCCGCAGATAGCTCTCCAGGATGCGGCCGGCCTCCGCGCCGTACGACCACACCTCGTTCGGGCCGCCCGTCATCTCCGGGCCCAGCGGCATGCCCGGGTCGCGGAAGCCGTGCAGGCGCATCAGCGGGGACAGCGCGCCGAACTGGAACCAGCGGATCATGACCTCGCGGTACGCCGCATCGTGCGGGTCGCCGCCGTGGAAGCCGCCGATGTCCGTGTTCCACCAGGGGATGCCGGACAGCGCGGTGTTGAGGCCGGCCGCGATCTGGCGGCGCAGGGTCGCGAAGTCGGTGCCGATGTCACCGGACCACAGGGCGGCGCCGTAGCGCTGACTGCCCGCCCACGCCGAGCGGTTGAGGGTGATCACCTCGTCCTCGCCGGACGCGCGCAGGCCCTCGTGGAAGGTGCGGGCGTTCTCGCGCGGATAGAGGTTGCCGACCTCCAGGCCCGGGCCCGCCCAGTAGCGCAGGTTCTCCGGGAAGCCCGGCTTCAGCTCCGGCTCGCAGGCGTCCAGCCAGAAGGCCGTGATGCCGTAGGGGGCGAGGTAGTTGTCGCGGACGCGGGACCACACGAACTCCCGCGCCTCGGGGTTCGTGGCGTCGTAGAAGGCCACCTGGACCGTGGAGTCGACCCCCTTGTCCGGCCAGTCGGCGTGTGCCATCGGGCCGTACTGGGTGCCTATGAAGTGGCCGCGCTGCTCCATGAGCGGGTGGTTCTCGGACAGCGGCGAGACCGACGGCCAGACGCTGACCACCAGCTTGATGCCCAGCTCGGCCAGCTCGCGCACCATCGCCGCCGGGTCGGGCCACTCCTTCGGGTCGAACTTCCACTCGCCGAGGTGAGTCCAGTGGAAGAAGTCGCAGACGATCGCGGAGACGGGCAGGCCCCGGCGCTTGTACTCCCGTGCCACGTCGAGGAGTTCGTCCTGGGTGCGGTAGCGCAGCTTGCACTGCCAGAAGCCCGCCGCCCACTCGGGGAGCATCGGCGAACGGCCGGTCACCGCGCTGTAGGCGCGCTGGCCGTCGGCCGGGGTGCCCGCGGTGATCCAGTAGTCGAGCTGCCGGGCCGAGTCGGCCACCCAGCGGGTGCCGTTGGACGCCAGCTCCACCCGGCCGATCGCCGGGTTGTTCCACAGCAGGGTGTAGCCCCGGCTGGAGACCAGCACCGGGACGCTCACCTCGGCGTTGCGCTGTACCAGGTCCAGCACCAGGCCCTTCTGGTCCAGGCGGCCGTGCTGGTGCTGGCCGAGGCCGTACAGCCTCTCGCCCTCGTAGGCGGAAAAGCGCTGCTCCAGGCGGTGGTGGCCGTTGCCGACGGCCGTGTACAGGCGGGGGCCGGGCCACCAGAAGTGGGCGCGCTCCTCGGCGAGCAGTTCCGAGCCGTCGTCGGTGCGCAGGAAGCGGATCAGGCCCTCGGCGCTCACTTCCACGGTCAGTGCGCCGACCGTCAGCCGGCCTTCGCCGTCGACCGTCTTGACCGTGCTCCCGGCCGGCGGGCGCTCCGGAAGCAGGGCGCCCGGCAGGTCCTCCAGCACCGGGCCGCCGAGCCGGGCGCGCACCCGGACCGCGTCCGGACCCCACGGCTCGATCCGCACCGTCTCCTGACGTCCGCTCCACTCCAGCGCGCCGTCCCGCTCACGGAAGGTGCCGACGGTGGGGGAGGACTGAGCGAGGCTGACCTCGGGCTGAATTCCGGCAGGCTGGTTCACGGGCATGCTCCTGAAGTAAGGAGTGCAGACAGGGACAGCAGGCAGAGGTGTGCCCCGCAGGTGCGAGGCATCGACGGGGTGCGTCAGGACGCGGCGGGCGCCGGTCCCGAACTCGCCCGTACCGTCAGCTCGGGCGCGATCAGCACGACCTCGTCGGTGCCCCGCCCGTCCAGCTTGGCCACCAGGTGCTCCACGGCGTGCCGGCCCATCTCCTGTGCGGGGACGGCGACCGAGGTCAGCCGCACCGAGGCCTGTACGGCGACCTGGTCCGGGCAGACCGCGACCACCGACACGTCCTCCGGCACCGCCCGGCCCTGCTGGCGCAGCAGTGCGAGCAGCGGCTCCACCGCCGACTCGTTCTGCACGACGAACCCGGTGGTGCCCGGGCGCTCGTCGAAGATCCGGGCCAGGGTCAGGGCCATCGCGTCGTACCCGCCCTCGCACGGGCGGTGCAGCACCCGTACGCCCGCTTCCCGGGCGCGGGAGCGGAGCCCGTCGAGGGTGCGCTCGGCGAAGCCGGTGTGCCGCTCGTAGACGGCCGGGGCCTCGCCGATGACGGCGATGTCACGGTGACCGATTCCCGCCAGATGCTCCACGCACAGCGCGCCGGTCGCGCTCCAGTCCAGGTCGACGCAGGTCAGGCCGGTGGTGTCGGCGGGCAGTCCGATCAGGACGGACGGCTGGTCGGTGCTGCGCAGCAGCGGCAGCCGCTCGTCCTCCAGCTCGACGTCCATCAGGATCATGGCGTCGGCCAGCCCGCTCCCGGTGACCCGGCGCACCGCGTCGGGGCCCTCCTCGCCGGTGAGCAGCAGGACGTCGTACCCGTGCGTGCGGGCGGTGGTGGCCACCGCGATGGCGATCTCCATCATCACCGGCACGTACATGTCGGTGCGCAGCGGGATCATCAGGGCGATGATGTTCGAGCGGCTGCTGGCCAGGGCGCGGGCGCCCGCGTTCGGGTGGTAGCCGAGTTCCCGGATGCTCTGCTCGACCCGCTGCCGGGTGGTGGTGGAGATGGACCGCTTGCCGCTGAGGACATAGCTCACCGTGCTCGCCGAGACTCCGGCGTGCTGGGCGACCTCGGCGAGGGTGACCATCCGGCTCTCCAAGCTTTGTGAAGCGCTTCGACACTGCGCCATTGCCGACAAGGGTGAGTGAGGGTGTATTGACAGTACCTTCAGCCGGGGTGGGGTGTCCATAGGTTGTCGAAGCGCTTCGACATCTCTTTATGACAGCTATGCGTGCGCCGGAGTACGGCAACCTTTCGGCGGGCGGTGACCACGAGAGGGCGGTACACGAACCGTCCCCCGGAAGGACCCCCGATGCAACACCGTAGACCGCGCCTGTCGAAGAGAAGGCGAAGACGCTGCTGTCGGCCTCGGTCGCCCGCCGGTGACACCTCGTCGCGCTCCCGACTGCCCCCTACGACAGGACAGCGCGAAAATGAACCTCGACGGCTTCACCCAGGCACTCGTCAGGCGCAAACTGCTGAGCAACGACAAGTACGTCTCCGGGATCGAGTCCGGCACCGAGGTCTTCAAGGGCTCCGGCCGCCTGGACACCAAGTCGTACTCGGTGGAGATCGGCTGAAACATCCGCTGAACGGACGCGCGAGGGGTGGTGGGGTCGCCCCGTTTCGGGTACGAACGATCCAGTAGCACCGATCGGTAACGAACGGTCCCCCATCATCCTCTTCGCGGCGAGGTGAGCCTCATGTCCGCCCCCACCACCCAACGCACGACCGTCTCCGAGCGCGAGGCCCGTCAGGTGGCGGAGGCCGCCCGGGAGCAGGACTGGCGCAAGCCCAGTTTCGCCAAGGAACTGTTCCTCGGGCGCTTCCGGCTCGACCTCATCCATCCCCATCCGCTCCCGGACCCGGAGAGCGTGCGGCGCGGCGAGGAGTTCCTCGCCAAGCTGCGCGCCTTCTGCGAGACGACGATCGACTCCGCCCGCATCGAGCGCGAGGCGCGCATCCCCGACGAGGTCGTCGCGGGCCTGAAGGAACTCGGCGCCCTCGGCATGAAGATCGACCCCAAGTACGGCGGTCTCGGCCTCACCCAGCTGTACTACAACAAGGCCCTCGCCCTGGTCGGCTCCGCCAGCCCCGCGGTCGGCGCCCTGCTCTCCGCCCATCAGTCGATCGGCGTACCGCAGCCGCTGAAGATCTTCGGCACCCAGGAGCAGAAGGACGCCTTCCTGCCCCGCTGCGCCCGCACCGACATCTCCGCCTTCCTGCTCACCGAGCCGGACGTCGGCTCCGACCCGGCCCGCCTTGCGACCACGGCCGTACCCGACGGCGACGACTACGTCCTCGACGGGGTGAAACTGTGGACCACCAACGGGGTGGTCGCCGACCTGCTCGTCGTCATGGCGCGGGTGCCGAAGTCCGAGGGGCACAAGGGCGGCATCACCGCCTTCGTGGTGGAGGCCACCGCCGAGGGCATCACCGTCGAGAACCGCAACGCCTTCATGGGCCTGCGCGGCATCGAGAACGGCGTCACCCGCTTCCACCAGGTCCGGGTCCCGGCCGCAGGCCGGATCGGCCCCGAGGGCGCGGGCCTGAAGATCGCGCTCACCACCCTCAACACCGGCCGGCTGTCGCTGCCCGCGATGTGCGCCGGGGCCGGCAAGTGGTGCCTGAAGATCGCCCGCGAGTGGGCGGCCGAGCGGGAGCAGTGGGGCAAACCGGTCGCGCTGCACGAAGCCGTCGGCTCCAAGATCAGCTTCATCGCCGCCACGACCTTCGCGCTGGAGGCCGTGCTCGACCTGTCCTCGCAGATGGCCGACGAGGACCGCAACGACATCCGCATCGAGGCCGCCCTCGCCAAGCTCTACGGCTCCGAGATGGCCTGGCTGATGGCCGACGAACTGGTCCAGATCCGCGGCGGCCGTGGCTACGAGACGGCCGAGTCGCTGAAGGCGCGCGGCGAGCGGCCCGTCCCGGCCGAGCAGATCCTGCGCGACCTGCGCATCAACCGCATCTTCGAGGGCTCCACGGAGATCATGCACCTGCTCATCGCCCGCGAAGCCGTCGACGCCCATCTCTCGGTCGCCGGCGACCTCATCGACCCCGACAAGTCCCTGTCGGACAAGGCGAAGGCGGGCGCGAACGCGGGCGTCTTCTATGCCAAGTGGCTGCCGAAGCTGGTCGCCGGGCCCGGCCAACTGCCCTCCTCGTACCACGAGTTCAAGCGCGAGGCCGACCTGTCCGGGCATCTGCGCTACGTCGAGCGGCACGCCCGCAAGCTGGCCCGCTCCACCTTCTACGCCATGTCCCGCTGGCAGGGCCGGATGGAGACCAAGCAGGGCTTCCTCGGCCGGATCGTGGACATCGGCGCGGAGCTGTTCGCGATGAGCGCGGCCTGTGTGCGCGCCGAGCGGCTGCGCCGTGAGGGCGAGCACGGCCGCGAGGCCTACCAACTCGCCGACGCCTTCTGCCGTCAGTCCCGCATCCGCGTCGAGGAACTCTTCAACCGGCTGTGGACCAACACCGACGATCTCGACCGCAAGGTGGTCAAGCAGGTGCTGGGCGGGGCCTACGAGTGGCTGGAGGAGGGCGTCGTCGACCCGTCGGGCGATGGCCCGTGGATCGCCGACGCGACCCCCGGACCATCGACACGGGAGAGCGAGCGGCGCCCCTTCGGGGCC
>NZ_KQ948084.1 GCF_001513965.1 Streptomyces cellostaticus
ACAGTCACCGCCGACCACCACGGCCCGGTGCTCAAACACCGACCGCGACACCGCCAACGACCACGCCACATCCACCGGATCCAGCTCCGGCCGCCCCGACACCCACTCCCGCAACCGCCCCGCCTGCGCCGCCAACCCCTCAGCCGACCGACCCGACACCACCCACGCACCCACACCCGACACCACAGGCCCCGTGCCCTCGGCGCCCGCCTCAGGCACCTCGTCCCCAAGCTCACCGACCTCAACAGCCGGAGCCTCCTCGACAATGACGTGCGCATTCGTGCCGCTGATCCCGAACGAGGACACACCGGCACGCCGCACCCGGCCATCGGCCGGCCAGGGCACGGACTCGGTCAGCAGCTGCACCTCACCGGCCGACCAGTCCACGTGCGGCGACGGCTCGTCCGCGTGCAGCGTCGCCGGCAGCTGCCCATGCTGCAGTGCCAGCACCATCTTCATCACGCCGGCCACGCCGGACGCCGCCTGCGCGTGTCCGATGTTGGACTTCACCGAGCCCAGCCACAACGGCCGTTCTCCGGCGCGCTCCTGGCCGTAGGTGGCAAGCAGGGCCTGTGCCTCGATCGGGTCGCCGAGCGTGGTTCCCGTGCCGTGCGCCTCCACCACGTCGACCTCGTCAGGGCGTATCCCGGCGTTGGCGAGGGCCGCGCGGATCACGCGCTGCTGCGAGGGGCCGTTCGGCGCGGTCAGACCGTTGGACGCACCGTCCTGGTTCACCGCGGAGCCGCGCACCACCGCCAGTACCGGATGCCCGTTGCGGCGGGCGTCCGACAGCCGTTCCACGACCAGCATTCCGGCGCCCTCGCCCATGCCCATGCCGTCGGCAGCCGCCGAGAACGCCTTGCACCGGCCGTCCGTCGCCAGCCCGCGCTGGCGGGAGAAGCCGACCATCTCCCACGGTGTCGCCATGATCGTGACGCCGCCGACCAGCGCCAGGGAGCACTCCCCCGAGCGCACCGCCTGGGCGGCCAGGTGCAGCGCCACCAGTGACGACGAGCACGCCGTGTCCACCGTCACCGCCGGGCCTTCGAGACCCAGTGCGTACGACACGCGGCCGGACAGCACGCTCGTCGCGTTGCCGGTCATCAGGTGCCCTTCCAGGCCCGACACCCCATCGCCCGTCAGTGCCACGGCCATGCCGTAACCCGACCCGTAGCCGCCCGCGAACACGCCTGTTGCGGAGCCGCGCAGCGACACGGGGTCGATGCCCGCCCGCTCCAGCGCCTCCCACGACACCTCCAGCAGCAGCCGCTGCTGCGGGTCCGTAGCCACCGCCTCGCGCGGGCTGATCCCGAAGAAGCCGGCGTCGAACTCCCCTGCTCCCGTCAGGAACCCGCCCTGCTGGGTGTACGACGTCCCGGTCTGATCCGGGTCGGGGTCGAACAGGCTGTCCAGGTCCCAGCCTCGGTCCTGCGGCACTCCGCCGATCGCGTCCCCGTCTGCGGCCAGCAGGTCCCAGAACGCCTCCGGGCTGCCCGCGCCACCGGGGAACCGGCACGCCATCCCGACGATCGCCAACGGTTCGTCGGGCGCCGACCGGACCCCGGTCGGCGCCGGGACCGCCGTTTCCGAGCCCAGCTCCCCGGCAAGCTCGGTCCGCAGGTGCGCGGCCAGCACCACCGGGGTGGGGTAGTCGAAGATCAAGGTGGCGGGCAGCCGCAGCCCGGTTGCCGCGTTGAGCCCGTTGCGCAGTTCGACGGCCGTCAGCGAGTCGAAGCCCAGATCGCTGAAGGCCCGCTCGGCCTCGACGGCCTCGGGTGACGGGTAGCCGAGGACCGCGGCCGCCTCGGCCCGCACCACGTCGGTCAGCAGGCGGTCCTGCTCGGCCCGGCCCAACCCGGCCAGCTGCCTTGCCAGTTCGCCCTCGCCGCGCACCACGCCCTCGGTGCTCGCGCCTGTGGCGGACAGCCGGCGGATCTCGGGCAGGTCCCGTACCAGCGGCATCTGGCGGACATCGGCCGCGCCGGGCGCGGCGGCCAGCTGTGCCCAGTCCACGTCCATCACGGTCACGACCGGGTCGGGCCCCTCCAGCGCCTCCCCCAGTGCCCGCACGGCCAACTGCGGGTCCATCGCCGGCATGGGCCCCTGTGCCGTCCGGTGTCGTACCAGCTCGTTCGATCCGGCGAGACCGCCGCCCGCCCACGCACCCCAGGCGACCGCCAGTCCGGCAAGGCCACGAGCCCGCCGGTTCTCGGCCACGGCGTCCAAGAAGGCGTTGGCCGCCGCGTAGTTGCCCTGGCCGGCCGCGCCCAGCGTGGACGCCGACGACGAGAACAGCACGAACGCGTCCAGGCCGAGGTCTGCGGTCAGCTCGTCCAGCAGGGCCGCGCCGGCCGCCTTGGCCGCCAGCACCGTCGCCAGCCGCGCCGCCGACAGCCGGTCCACCACACCGTCGTCCAGCACACCCGCGGTGTGCATCACCGCGGACAGCGCGGGCCCGCTCGTTCCGGTCCAGGCCACCAATCCGGCCACGTCCGACCGGTCACTGACATCGCAGGCCACGACGTCTACCGCGGATCCGGCAGCCGCGAGCTCGGCGGCCAGCGTGGCCACGCCCTTCGCGCCAGGGCCGGACCTGCTGGTCAGCACCAGCCGGGGTGCGCCACGTCCGGCCAGCCAGCGCGCCACATGCCCGGCGATCGCGCCGGTTCCGCCGGTGATCAGCACGCTTCCGCGCGGGGTCCAGGGCTCTTCGGAGCCACGAGGCTGCGCGGCGCGGATGAGGCGCCTGCCGAGGATGCCGGCCGTCCTGATCGCGACCTGGTCCTCACCGCAACCGGCCAGGACTGCGACCAGCCGTGCTCCGGCCCGCTCGTCGACCACCGGGGGCAGGTCGATCAACCCGCCCCAGCGGTCGGGGTGTTCCATTGCCACGACCCGGCCCAGGCCCCACACCTGTGTCTGCACGGGGTTGGTCAGCGCCTCGCCCGGCCCGGCGGCCACCGCGCCGCGCGTGAGAATCCACAGCGGCGCACCCACACCGGCGTCGCCCAGCGCCTGCACCAGGCCCAGCGTCGCGGCCAGTCCCCCGGCCACCACCGGGTGAGCCGGCACCGGCGTATCATCCAGCGCCAACAGTGACACCACACCCGCCACCCCGGCAGGTTCCGCGCCCGCACCCTGTAGCGCCTCGCCGAGCAGCGCGGCCACCTCGGCCCGGTCCACGACCTCGGCCGCGACCTCGGCCACGACGGCCTCGGCGCCTCGGGCGGTCAGCGCCGCCACACACCCTTGCACCTGCTCGGCGCCGACCGGCCCGGCCGGAGCCGCCACCAGCCAGACCCCCGACAGCCTACGGGGGTCGGACTCGGCGACCGGCGCCCAGCTGGCCCGGTAGCGCCACCCCGCGGTCACCGACCGGTCCCGCTCCTGCCGCCGCCACGACGCCAGCGCAGGCAGCACCTCACTGAACGGACGGCCGCCATCCACCGCCAGCGTGTCGGCGATCTCTGCCAGGTCTCCGCTTTCGATGGCCGCCCAGAACCGCGCCTCCGCCGGCGTGCTCGCACCATCACCGCCTACGACGGACCCGGGCGCCGGCAGCCCGAGAACACCCTGCGTCCAATAGCGCTCGTGCCGGAAGGCGTAGGTGGGCAGGTCGACCCGGTTCGCAGCCGGCAGCAGCGTGCTCCAGTCCACGACCGCACCATGAACGAACGCCCGGGCCAAACCGGTCACCAGGCCCGTCACACCCTGCTCGTCACGCTCCTTGCGTCGCTGAAGCGGAATGAACACACCCTCGCCGCTGCCGACACCGGCCACCGCGTCCGGGCCCAGCGCGGACAAGGATCCGTCCGGACCGACCTCGATGAACACCGACACACCCTCGGCCGCCAACGCGCCCACCGCGTCCGCGAACCGCACCGCCTGCCGCGTCTGCGCCGGCCAGTACCCGCTCTCGCACTCGGCCACCAGCTCACCGGTCAGCGCACCCGCCCACACCAGCTGCGGCCGCCGGTACTCCAAACCCGCCGCTATCTCACCCAGCTCGTCCAGCACCGGATCCATCGCCGACGAGTGGAACGCATGACTCACCCGCAGCCGCCGCACCCGACGACCCTGCTCCCGCCAGTACTCGACGACCTCGTCCACGGCAGCGACCTCACCGGAAACCACCACGGACTGCGGCCCGTTGACCGCCGCAATCGACACCCCGGACTTCAGCCCCGGCTCCACCTCGGCCTCCGAGGCACCGATCGCCGCCATCGCACCACCACCGGGCAAGCCCTGCATCAACCGCGCACGCGCCGCGACCAGCCGACTGGCATCCGGCAGCGACAACACACCTGCCACATACGCAGCAGCCACCTCACCCACCGAGTGACCCACCACCGCGTCTGCGACCACACCGGCCGCCTTCAGCACCGCCGCGACACCGACCTCGAACGCAAACAGTCCCGCCTGCGCATACAGCGTCTGGTCCGCCAAGCCTTCATCGACACCGTCCGCACCCAGGACGACGTCGCGAACCGACACCCCCAGCTCAAGCTCAACCAGCCCGCAGGCCTGGTCAAACGCCTCGGCGAAGACAGGGCTGCCCTCATACAGACCGCGGCCCATCCCCACCCACTGCGAGCCCTGACCCGCGAACACCAACCCCACTCGGGCACCCGGCCGTGCCACCCCGGACACCACCGAACCCGTGGACACCCCACCGGCCAGCCTCTCCAGGCCGGCCACCAGCTCCCCTCGGTCGGCGCCCCGCACCACGGCCCGGTGTTCGAACACCGACCGTGTGACAGCCAACGACCACCCCACATCGACCGGATCCAGCTCCGGCCGCGCGGTCACCCACTCCCGCAACCGCCCCGCCTGCGCGGCCAGGCCTTCCGCCGACCGGCCCGACACGACCCACACACCGGCGCCGTCGGTCCCGAGCACCGCGGGCGTGTCAGCCGCTTCGACCTCTTCGGTGCTCTCGTCGGCGGGTTCGCCCGTCGCCTCCGCCGGCTCGGCGTCCTCGGCCGGGGCTTCTTCGACGATGATGTGGGCGTTGGTGCCGCTGATGCCGAACGAGGACACGCCTGCGCGGCGCGGACGTTCCCCCACGGGCCAGGGCACGGAGTCGGTCAGCAGCCGTACCTCACCGGCCGACCAGTCCACGTGCGGCGAGGGCTCGTCCGCGTGCAACGTCGCGGGCAGCTCCCCATGTTGCAGCGCCAGCACCATCTTCATCACGCCGGCCACACCGGCCGCCGCCTGGGTGTGCCCGATGTTGGACTTCACCGAACCCAGCCACAACGGCCCCTGCTCACCCCGGTCCTGGCCGTAGGTGGCAAGCAGCGCCTGCGCCTCAATGGGGTCGCCCAGCGGGGTGCCCGTACCGTGCGCCTCCACCGCGTCCACGTCGGCGGCCGACAACCGCGCGCTGGCGAGGGCAGCGCGGATCACCCGCTGCTGCGAGGGGCCGTTCGGCGCGGTCAGGCCGTTGGAGGCACCGTCCTGGTTGATCGCGCTGCCGCGCACCACCGCCAGCACCCGGTGCCCGTTGCGCCGGGCGTCCGCCAGCCGCTCCACCACCAGCATCCCGGCGCCCTCGGAGATGCCCATGCCGTCGGCCGACGACGAGAACGCCTTGCAGCGTCCGTCCCGGGCGAGCCCGAGCTGCCGGGAGAACTGGGTGAACATGATCGGGGTGGCGATCACGGTCACGCCGCCGGCCAGCGCCAGCGAGCACTCCCCCGACCGCACCGCCTGGCAGGCCAGATGCAGTGCCACCAGCGACGACGAACACGCCGTGTCCACCGTCACCGCCGGACCCTCGAGCCCCAGCGAGTACGACACCCGGCCGGAGATGATGCTGGTCGAGGTCCCGGTCATCAGGTGGACGTCCATGTCCTCGTCCGTGCCCGGGCCGAAGCCGTAGCCGGACAGCGAGGCGCCGGCGAACACCCCGGTCCGGCTGCCGCGCAGCGACGTGGGATCGATCCCCGACCGCTCCAGCGCTTCCCAGCAGACCTCCAGCAGCAGGCGCTGCTGGGGGTCCATGGCCACCGCCTCGCGCGGGCTGATCCCGAAGAACCCGGGGTCGAACCCGCTCGCGTCCTGCACGAACCCGGCCTCGCGCACATGCGAGGTGCCGTCCGGATCCTGTTCGTACAGTTCCTCGATGTCCCAGCCGCGGTCGGTGGGAAACCCCGAGATCGCGTCTCCGCCTGCGGCCAGCAAGCCCCAGAGATCCTCCGGGCCCTGAGCACCGCCGGGGTAACGGCAGCTCATCCCGACGATGGCGATCGGCTCGTGGCTGCGTTCCTCGACCTCGCGCAGGCGCTGACGCGTCTCGTGCAGGTTGGTCGTTACCCACTTGAGGTAATCACGGAGAGTCTCTTCGTCGGCCACTGAACCTCACTCGCTCAATCTCTGAAAGTTCAAGCTTGCTGTCCGCAATGTCAGGAACTCTTACCGGCCGAGTTCCTTGTGGATGAATTCGAATATCTCGTCGTCCGATGCGGACCCGATCTTCTCCGCGACCACCTGACGCTCCGAAGAAGCGCCGACCTTGCTCCACTGGGAAAGAAGTCCCTGGAGGCGATCAGTGATCAGTTGATACGTGTTCTCGTCCGGCATCGCCCCGGTCAGCAGTGAGCCGAGCCGGTCGACCTCCTGGACCAGGGAAACCGGAGCCAACTCGTCCTGGAATTCCTCATTCCAGAGATAGTCGGCGAGCGCTGCGGGGGTGGGGCAGTCGAACAGCAATGTGGCGGGCAGTTGCAGGCCGGTGGCTGCGCTCAGCCGGTTGCGCAGTTCCACCGCGGTCAGCGAGTCGAAGCCCAGATCGCTGAAGGCGCGAGTGGCCTCGACCGCCTCGGCCGACGCGTAGTCCAGCACCGCGGCCGCCTGTGCCCGGACCAGGTTGACCAGCGTCCGGTTCTGCTCGGCGCGCGACAGGCCCGCCAACTGCTGCTTCAGGGTCGCGCCCGCGTCCGGGTCGAGAGCCGCGCCTGCCCCGGCCGCATCCGCGCCGGCGTCCGCCAGGGCCTGCTTGACCTCGGGCAGCCCCTCGACCAGCGGGCTGGGCCGGCGCAGCGTGAACGGCGGGGCGAATCGCGCCCAGTCCACGTCCGCGACCGTCACCAGTGCTTCCCGGCCGTCCAGGATCTGCGCCAGCGCCTGGACGGCGTGCCCCGGGTCCATGACCATCAGCCCGCGCCGCGCCATCTGCACGGCGCCGTCCTCGTCGGTCATGCCGCCGCCGCCCCACGGGCCCCAGGCCACCGAGGTGGCGGTCTCGCCACGGGCCAGGCGGCTGTGAGCCAGTGCGTCCAGGAAGGTGTTGGCTGCGGCGTAGGACGGCTGCAGACCGCTGCCCCACGTCGCCGAGATCGAGGAGAACAGCACGAACGCGTCCAGGTCCAGGTCCCGGGTCAGCTCGTCCAGCAAGGCCGCACCCGTGGCCTTGGCCGCCAGCACCTCGGCCGTTTCGGCCAGGCCGGTCTCCTGCACCGCGGTGGCCTGCCCGACGCCGGCGGTGTGCATCACCGCGGACAGCGCGGGTCCGTTCGTTGCGATCCAGGCCAGCACCCCGGCCAGGTCGGACCGGTCGCTCACGTCGCAGGCCACCACGTCCACCCGCGTGCCCTGGGCGGCCAGTTCGGCGGCCATTGCGGCGACGCCGGCGGCAGCGGGGCCGGAGCGGCTGGTCAGGACGAGTCGTGCCGCGCCGCGACCGGCCAGCCAGTGCGCCAGACGCCCGCCGATCGCACCGGTTCCACCGGTGATCAGCGCGGTGCCGTGCGAGGCCCAGGGCTCTGCGGAGCCGCGGGGCTGCGGGGCGCGGGCCAGCCTGCGGCCGAGGATTCCGGCCGGCCTGATCGCGGCCTGGTCCTCGCCGCATCCGGCCAGTACGGCCGTCAGCCGCGCTCCGGCACGTTCGTCCAGTACGGCGGGCAGGTCGATCAACCCGCCCCACCGGTCGGGGTGTTCCAGGCCGACGACTCGGCCGAGGCCCCACACCTGCGCCTGCACGGGGTTGGTCAGCGCCTCGCCCGGCCCGGCGGCCACCGCGCCGCAGGTCACCGCCCACAGCGGGGCGCCCACCTCGGCATCGCCCAGCGCCTGCACCAGGGCCAGCGTCGCGGCCAGGCCCCCGGGCACCACCGGGTGCGCCGGCACCGGCGTCTCGTCCAGGGCCAGCAGCGACACGACACCCGAGAACCCGGCTTCCGGCACCGTCGTACGGATCTGTGCGGCCATCTGCTCGTGGCCGGCCGTTGCCGTGGTCTCCATGACCACCACCTCGGCCCCTCGATCGGCCAGCGTCTGCACGCATGCCTGCGTGAGGTCGCCGCCACCCGAACCGGCAGGCGTCACCACCAGCCAGGTCCCGGACAGCACACTCGGGTCGGGCTCGGCGACCGGCGACCAGCTCACCCGGTAGCGCCAGTTCGCGGTCACCGACCGGTCCTGCTCCCGGCGCCGCCACGACGCCAGCGCAGGCAGCACCTCGCTGAGATGCTGCTGGTCCTCGATGGCCAGCGTGTCGGCGATCCGGGTCAGGTCACCGCCCTCGACGGCCGCCCAGAACTGCGCCTCGGCCGCCGTGCCCGCACCATCACCGCCCGCAACCGACACCGTCGTGGCCGGCGGCTGAAGCCAGTACCGCTCGTGCTGGAACGCGTAGGTGGGCAGCTCGACCCGCTCTCCGGCGGGCAGCACCGCAGCCCAGTCGACGGTCAGCCCGCCGACGTACGCCTGTGCCAGCGAGGTCACCAGCCGGGCCGCACCGCCGTTGTCACGCTCCAGCGTGCCCACAACCACCACGTCCGCGGTACCCGCATCCTCCGCGGTCTCGGACACCGCGCCCGTCAGCACCGGATGCGGCGACACCTCCACGAACGCCCCGTACCCACCAGTGATCAGCGCACGAACCGCCTCTTCAAAGCGGACCATCTGCCGCAAGTTCGCGTACCAGTAGCCGGCATCCACCTCGATGCCCGACACCCACTCCCCCGTGACCGTCGACACCATCGGCACCCGACCAGCCCGT
>NZ_KQ948085.1 GCF_001513965.1 Streptomyces cellostaticus
ACGCTCGCCGCCCAAAAGCACGGCCCGGTGCTCGAACACCGACCGCGACACCGCCAACGACCAGCCCACATCCACCGGATCCAACTCCGGCCGCCCCGACACCCACTCCCGCAACCGCCCCGCCTGGGCGGCCAAACCTTCCGCCGACCGACCCGACACCACCCACGCACCCACACCCGACACCACAGGCCCCGTGCCCTCGGCGCCCGCCTCAAGCTCACCGACCTCAACAGCCGGAGCCTCCTCGACGATGACGTGCGCATTCGTGCCGCTGATGCCGAACGCGGACACACCGGCCCGGCGCGCGCGCTCCCCGGCGGGCCACGGCACCGGATCGGTCAGGAGTCGTACCTCACCCTCGGACCAGTCCACGTGCGGCGAGGGCTCGTCCGCGTGCAGTGTCGCCGGCAGCTGCTCGTTCCGCAGTGCCAGCACCATCTTGATGACGCCGGCCATGCCCGCGGCTGCCTGGGTGTGGCCGAGGTTGGACTTCACCGAGCCCAGCCACAACGGCCGTTCGTCGGCGCGCTCCTGGCCGTAGGTGGCGATCAGGGCCTGTGCCTCGATGGGGTCGCCCAGCGGGGTGCCCGTGCCGTGTGCCTCGACCACGTCCACGTCGGCGGCCGACAGCCGGGCGTTGGCCAGGGCGGCGCGGATCACCCGCTGCTGCGAGGGGCCGTTCGGCGCGGTCAGGCCGTTGGAGGCGCCGTCCTGGTTGATCGCAGTGCCCCGTACCACCGCCAGCACGCGGTGTCCCTTGCGCTGGGCTTCGGACAGCCGCTCCAGGACGATCATTCCGGCGCCCTCGCCCATGCCCATGCCGTCGGCGGCTGCGGAGAACGCCTTGGACCGTCCGTCCGCCGCCAGTCCGCGCTGGCGGGCGAAGCCCACCATCTCCCACGGTGTCGCCATGACCGAGACGCCGCCGACCAGGGCCAGCGAGCACTCGCCGGACCGTACCGCCTGGGCGGCCATGTGCAGCGCCACCAGCGACGACGAGCACGCCGTGTCCACGGTCACCGCCGGGCCCTCGAGGCCGAGCACGTACGACACCCGGCCGGAGATGATGCTGGTCGCGTTGCCGGTCACCAGGTGGCCTTCCAGCTGCGCGGTGCCGTCCTGCGCTCCCAGTTGCATGCTGGCGGCCGCGTAGCCGGAGGAGTACCCGCCGATGAACACGCCGGTGCGCGAGCCGCGCAGCGCGGCCGGGTCCACTCCGGTGGACTCCAGGGCCTCCCAGGACAGTTCGAGCAGCAGCCGCTGCTGCGGGTCCATCGCCACCGCTTCGCGCGGGCTGATGCCGAAAAATCCCGCGTCGAACTCGGAGGCCTGGTGGAGGAATCCGCCCTCGCGTGCGTAGGTGGTCCCGGCGTGCCCGGGGTCGGGGTCGAACAGGGCCGCGGTGTCCCATCCCCGGTCCTGCGGGAAGCCCGAGATTCCCTCGCCGCCGGTGGCCAGCAACTCCCAGAGTTCTTCGGGGCTGTTCACGCCGCCGGGGAAGCGGCAGCTCATCGCCACGACGGCGATGGGTTCGCCGTCGACGGGCGCGGTGGCCGTCACCTCCGGGGCGGCCGTGTTCTCGGCGAGGGCGCCGAGCAGTGTCACCC
Source organism: Streptomyces cellostaticus (assembly GCF_001513965.1). Taxonomy (GTDB): domain Bacteria; phylum Actinomycetota; class Actinomycetes; order Streptomycetales; family Streptomycetaceae; genus Streptomyces; species Streptomyces cellostaticus. The sequence continues at coordinate 1,608 of NZ_KQ948085.1, forward strand.
GCAGGTGATCGGCGAGCACCGTCGGGGAGGGGTAGTCGAAGAGCAGCGTGGCGGGCAGTCGGAGTCCGGTCACCGTGGCGATCCGGTTGCGCAGCTCGACCGCGGTCAGTGAGTCGAAGCCCAGCTCGCTGAAGGCCCGGCTGGGTTCCACGTCGTCGGGGCCCGAGTAGCCAAGTACCGCGGCGGCTTCGCCCCGGATCGTGTCGACCAGCATCCGGTCCTGCTCGGCGCGGGACAGGCCGGTCAGCCGCTGGGCCAGTTCGCCTTCGGCCTGTGGCGCGTTGGCGTCGGCCTGCACCGCCGCCTTCAGTTGCCGGGCGTCCGGCAGGTCGCGCAGGAACGGTACGGCGAGGACCTCGGCGGCGCCGGGGGCGGCCGCGAGCTTGGGCCAGTCGAGGTCCATCACGGTCAGTACGGTGTCGGGGCCGGCCAGTGCCTCGCCCAGTGCCTTGACCGCCAGGTTCGGGTCCATCAGGACTTCCCAGCTGTTGCGGCGCAGCCGCTGCCGGGCCGCCTCGCTGGCCTGGGACACGCCTTCGCCGGCCCAGGGGCCCCAGGCCACCGACAGCGCGGGCAGGCCGCGGGAGCGCCGGTTTTCCGCGAGCCCGTCCAGGAAGGCGTTCGCGGCCGCGTAGTTGGCCTGGCCCGCGCCGCCGAAGGTGGCCGCGCCGGAGGAGAACAGGACGAATGCGTCGAGGTCGAGTTCTGCGGTCAGTTCGTCCAGGTAGGCGGCGCCGGCGGCCTTGGCCGAGAGCGCGGTGGTCAGTCGTTCGGCGTTCAGCCGGTCGAGCACGCCGTCGTCCAGCACGCCCGCGGTGTGCATGACGGCGGTCAGCGGGGACCCGCTCGCCGCGATGTGGTCGACCAGTCCGGACAGGTCGGCGCGGCGGCCGCTGTCGCAGGTGCTGATCTCGACATGGGTCCCGGCCGTGGCCAGCTCGGCCGCCAGCGCGGCCGCACCCGCCGCGCCGGCTCCGGACCGGCTGGCCAGGACGAGCCGCTCGGCACCGCGGCCGGCCAGCCAGCGGGCCACGTGGCCGCCGATGGCTCCGGTTCCACCGGTGATCAGTACGGTGCCGCGCGGCGTCCAGTCCCGTCCGGACTTGGGCTGCGGGGCCCGGGTCAGCCTGCGGCCGAGGATGCCGGCGGGCCTGATGGCCACCTGGTCCTCGTCGCAGCCGGCGAGTACGGCGCACAGGCGGCCTGCGGCCCGTTCGTCCAGGACGGCGGGCAGGTCGATGAGGCCGCCCCAGCGGTCCGGCTGTTCGAGGGCCACGACCCGGCCGAGTCCCCAGGTCTGTCCCTGCACCGGGCTGGCCAGCACCTCGCCCGGCCCGGTGGCTATGGCCCCGCAGGTGAGCATCCACAGGGGTGCGACGATCCCGGCGTCGGTCATCGCCTGCAGCAGGGTCAGCGTGCCGGTCAGTCCTTCGGGCACCACGGGCCAGGCCGCGGTCGGCGTCTCGTCCAGCGCGAGCAGGGACACCACTGCGGAGACTCGCCCGTCGGCGGCGTCCTGCAAGGCCCGTGTGAGGTCGGCGGCCAGCTGTTCGCGCTGTGCCGTGCCCGCCTCGACCTCGACCACCTCGACACGGGTGCCCCGGGCGGTGAGCGCACGCAGGCAGGCCTGGGCCAGGTCTGCGGCGGTACCGGTCTGGTGCGCGGGGATCGCCACCAGCCAGGTGCCGGCCGGTGCGGCCGGTGCCGGGTCGATGACCGGGGCCCAGGTGACGCGGTAGCGCCAGTTCCCGGTGACGTCCCGTTCCCGTTCGCGCCGGCGCCAGGACGCCAGCGACGGGAGTACCTCGCTGAAGGACCGCTGTCCGTCCACCACCAGGGTGTCGGCCAGCTGTTGCAGGTCTCCGCCTTCGACCGCGGCCCAGAACCGGGCCTCGGCCTCTGTTCCCGCGCCGTCTCCGCCGACGACCGCCGGCGCAGCCGTCTGGGAGGCTGCGATCCAGTACCGCTGGTGCTGGAACGCGTAGGTGGGCAGGTCGGTGCGCGCTGCGGCGGGCAGCACCTGCTGCCAGTCGACGGTGGTGCCGCCCACGTGCACCTGCGCGAGCGCGGTCAGCAGGCGCCGGGGGCCGCTGTCCTCGCGGTCCAGGGTTCCGGTGATCACCGGGACGGCGGCCGTTCCCAGGTCCTCGATCGTCTCGGCGATCCCGGTGGTGAGCACCGGCTGCGGAGACACCTCGATGAAGGTCCGGTTCCCGGCCTTGGCCAGCTCCCGGATCGCCTCGTCGAAGCGGACGGTCCGGCGGACGTTGGCGAACCAGTACTCGGGGTCCAGCTCGGGGCCGTTCATCCAGCGGCATTCGACGGTGGAGAACATCGGGATCCGTCCGGCTCCCGGCCGGATCCCGGCCAGGCTTTCGGTGAGCTGCCCGGCCAGTTCCTCTATTCCGGCGGAGTGCGCCACGAAGTCGGTCACCGGGATCGGCCACCGCATGACATGCCGGGCCGAGAGTTCGGCCCCGAACTCGGCCAGGGCGTCGGTCTCGCCGGAGACCACGGTGGCCGCGGGTCCGTTGATCGCCGCCACCGAGAGCCGGTCGCCCCACGGGGCCAGCAGTTCGCGTACCGCCGCGACCGGCATCACGACCGAGAGCATGCCGCCGCCGGTGCCGAGCCCGGACAGCGCCCGGCTGCGGATCGCCACGACCTTGGCGGCGTCCTCCAGCGACAGGATCCCGGCCACCGTGGCTGCCGCGATCTCTCCCTGGGAGTGGCCGACGACGGCGCCGGGCGTGACGCCCGCCGCCTCCCACACCGCGGCCAGCGAGACCATGACCGCCCACAGGGCCGGCTGGACCACGTCGGCCCGTTCCAGGTCGGGCGCGCCGTCCGCGCCGGCCAGCACGTCGGTGAGCGACCAGTCCACGTACGGGGCCAGGGCCCGCTCGCACTCGGCCAGCCGGGCCGCGAACACCGGCGAGGAAACCGCCATTTCCCGTCCCATGCCGCCCCATTGGGCGCCCTGGCCGGGGAAGACGAAGACCGCCTGGCCCTCCTCGGCCGCCGCGGCCGTTCCCATGACGACCCCGGGCCGAGGCTCCCCGGCCGCCACCGCGGCCAGGCCCGCCGCGAGGTCCTCGCGGCCGGTACCGGTCACCACGGCCCGGTACTCGAAGACGGAACGGGTCAGTGCCAGCGACCAGGCCACGTCCGCCGGGTTCAGTTCCCCTCGCGCCGTCACGTACTCGGCCAGCCGGGCCGCCTGCAGCCGCATGCCCTCGGAGGTCCGCCCGGACACGACCCAGGCGGAGGCCGCGGGGGCGTCGATGACCGCGGCGGCGTCGGGTGCTCCGGCTCCCTCGGTCTCAGCGGGAGCCTCGTCGTCCGCCGGCTCGGGGGCTTCTTCGAGGATGATGTGGGCGTTGGTGCCGCTGACCCCGAACGAGGACACACCGGCACGGCGCGGGCGGCCGTCCGTCTCCCACGGCCTCGACTCGGTCAGCAGCCGTACCTCGCCGGCCGACCAGTCCACGTGCGGCGAGGGCTCCTGCGAGTGCAGCGTGGCGGGCAGTTGCCTGTTCTGCAGCGCCAGCACCATCTTGATCAGTCCGCCGATGCCGGCCGCGGCCTGGGCGTGTCCGATGTTGGACTTCACCGAGCCCAGCCACAACGGCCGTCCCTCCGGCCGGTCCTGGCCGTAGGTGGCGATCACCGCCTGTGCCTCGATCGGGTCGCCGAGCACCGTGCCGGATCCGTGCGCCTCCACCACGTCGACATCGGCGGTCGACAGTCGTCCGGCGGCCAGCGCCGCCCGGATCACCCGCTGCTGCGAGGGGCCGTTGGGCGCGGTCAGACCGTTGGACGCACCGTCCTGGTTCACCGCGGACCCGCGCACCACGGCGAGCACCGGGTGTCCGTTGCGCCGGGCGTCCGACAGGCGCTCCAGCACCACCATGCCCGCGCCTTCGGCGATGCCCATGCCGTCGGCGGCGGCACCGAACGACTTCGACCGGCCGTCGGGAGCGAGCCCGCGCTGCCTGCTGGTCCATACGAACAGGTCGGGGGTGGCCGCCACGAACGCCCCGCCGGCCAGCGCCAGCGAGCACTCCCCCGAGCGCAGTGCCTGCGCGGCCAGGTACACCGCCACCAGCGCTGACGAGCAGGCCGTGTCGACCGTCACCGCCGGGCCCTCCAGGCCGAAGGTGTAGGCCACCCGGCCGGAGAGCACGCTGGTCGTGGTGCCCGTCAGCAGGTGTGCTTCGAGGCCCTCGGTGGCCCCGCTCACGCCGTATCCCGCGAAGCTCGCGCCGGCGAACACCCCGGTCTGGCTGCCGCGCAGCGCCGACTGGACGATGCCCGCCCGCTCCAGGGCCTCCCAGGACACCTCCAGCAGCAGCCGCTGCTGCGGGTCCATCGCCAGCGCCTCACGCGGGCTGATCCCGAAGAACCCGGCGTCGAACTCGGTCGCGTCGTAGACGAAGCCGCCCTGGCGCACGTACGACGTCCCGGCCTGATCGGGATCGGGGTCGTACAGGCTGTCCAGGTCCCAGCCGCGGTCCTGCGGGAACGCCCCGATCGCGTCCGTGCCCGAAGCGAGCAGCTCCCACAGCTCTTCCGGGGTCCTGACCCCGCCGGGGAAGCGGCAGCTCATGCCGACGATCGCCACCGGATCGTCGTCCGCCGGCGCCGCCGTGGTCATCGGCAGGGTCCCGCTCGTGGCCCGGACGCCCAGCAGCTCGGAGCGCAGGTATCCGGCCAGCACCGCCGGGCTCGGGTAGTCGAAGAGCAGCGTCGCGGGCAGCTTCAGCCCGGTGCGCGCGCCGAGCCGGTTGCGGAGTTCGACGGCGGTCAGGGAGTCGAAGCCCAGTTCGCTGAAGGCCCGGCTGCTCCCGATGGCCTCCGGGGAGGCGTACGCGAGCACGGCGGCGGCTTCGGCCCTGATCAGGTGGACCAGCGTACGGTCCTGATCGGCCGTCGGCAGTTCCGCCAGCTGCTGCTTCAGCGTCGAGCCCGCGTCCGGGTCGATGTCGGCGCCGCCCTGGGCCGCGTCCGATCCGGCGTCGTCCAGGGCCTGCCGGACCTCGGGCAGGCTCTCGATCAGGGGGCTGGGCCGGCGCAGCGTGAACGGCGGGGCGAACCGCGCCCAGTCCACGTCCGCGACCGTCACCGGTCCCTCGCCGCCGTCCAGGATCCGGGCCAGCGTCTGGAGGGCCAGGTCGGGGGCGAGCAGCCGCAGCCCGCGCCGTTCCAGCTGGGCTCCGTCGTCCCCGGAGCTCATCGCACCGCCGCTCCACGGACCCCAGGCCACCGAGGTCGCGGTCTTCCCGCGGGCCAGGCGGCTCTCCGCCAGCGCGTCCAGGAAGGCGTTCGCCGCGGAGAATCCCGGCTGCTGGCCGCCGCCCCAGACGGCGGCGACCGAGGAGAACAGGATGAACGCGTCCAGTTCCCCGGTCAGTTCGTCGAGCCAGGCCGCCGCGGCCGCCTTGGCCGCCAGCACCGAGGCGAGTTCCGCGACTTCGAGGCCGTCCAGCGGTCCGTCGTCTATCGCCTCCGCGTTGTGCACGACCGCGGACAGGGCCGGTCCGTCTGCCCCGGTCCAGGCGATCGTCGCGGCCAGATCCGCCCGCTCGCTCACCTCACAGGCCACGACGTCGACCCGGGTGCCGAGCGCGGCCAGCTCGGCCACGAGTGCGGCAACGCCGGGCGCGTAGGGACCGGACCGGCTGGTCAGCACGAGTCGCCGAGCACCTCGGCCGGCCATCCAGCGGGCCACGTGCCCGCCGATCGCGGCGGTTCCGTCGGTGATCAGCACACTGCCGCGCGGCACCCAGCGCTGCGTGGAGCTGCGGGGCTGCGGGGCGCGGGTCAGCCGCCGGGCCAGGATCCCGGACGGGCGGATCGCCACCTGGTCCTCGCCGCATCCGGCCAGTACGGCCGTCAGCCGCGCTCCGGCACGTTCGTCCAGTACGGCGGGCAGGTCGATCAACCCGCCCCACCGGTCGGGGTGTTCCAGGGCCACGACTCGGCCGAGGCCCCACACCTGCGCCTGTACGGCACTGTCCAGAGCCTCCTCGGAGCCGGTGGCGATCGCTCCGCGCGTGGCCACCCACAGCGGTGCGGTCACCCCCGCGTCGCCGAGCGCCTGCACCAGGCCCACGGTCGCGGCCACACCCTGGGCCACCACCGGATGCGCGGGCACGGGGGTCTCGTCCAGTGCGAGCAGCGACACCACACCCGCGGGCTCTGCGTCATGCAGCGCCTGGCCGAGGACGGCCGCCACCTCGGCCCGGTCCACGGCATCGGCCGGGACCTCGGCGACCACGACGTCCGCTCCTCGGGCGGCCAGCGCCTGCACACATCCCCGCGTCAGGTCGTCGTCGGCCTGCCCGCCCGGGGCCACGACCAGCCAGGTCCCGTTCAGCGCACCCGAGGCGCGCTCGGCGACCGGCGCCCAGGTCACCCGGTAACGCCAGTTCGCGGTCACGGACTGGTCCCGCTCCTGGCGCCGCCACGACGCCAGCGCCGGCAGCAGCTCGCCCAAGTACTGCTGATCCTCGATGGCCAGCGTGTCGGCGATCCGGGCCAGGTCACCGCCCTCGACGGCCGCCCAGAACTGCGCCTCGGCCGCCGTGCTCGCACCATCACCGCCGACCAGGTCCGCGGTCGCGGCCGCCGGCTGAAGCCAGTACCGCTGGTGCTGGAACGCATACGTCGGCAGTTCCACCGGCTCTCCGGCCGGCAGGACCTTCTTCCAGTCGACGGTCAGCCCGCCGACGTACGCCTGTGCCAGCGAGGTCACCAGCCGGGTCGCACCGCCGTTGTCACGCTCCAGCGTGCCCACAACCACCACGTCCGCGGTACCCGCATCCTCCGCGGTCTCGGACACCGCGCCCGTCAGCACCGGATGCGGCGACACCTCAACGAACGCCCCGTACCCACCAGTGATCAGCGCACGAACCGCCTCTTCAAA
>NZ_KQ948086.1 GCF_001513965.1 Streptomyces cellostaticus
AAGGGCCGGGGCAGGGCCGGTTTGCGCCGCCGTTGAGGGTGGCGGACATGCAGCGGCCCCGGCCGCCACGGGGACGGGATGGCCGGGGCCGGGGCGCGTGGCACGCGCCTGCATAGTGTGGCAGAGCAGCGGTGAACATCTTGTCCAGGTGGCGGCCGGCTCAGCGCCGGTTTCAGGTCGGATGTTCCTCGGACGGTTCGGAGTCACGGACGAGCCGCAGGGCTGGGCGAGGTGGGGCGAATTCGCCGATTTCCAATGCTGCTTCGCGCCAGTTCGCGGCTAGGTGGAGTAGGCGTTCACTGTCGTGGCGGAATCCGGGCGGCGGGGTGTTCGGGATGGTGGGCCACAGGATGGTGGCGGCGAACGCCACCGCATGCATGGCTGCGGTGGCGTGAGCGTCGACGGAACCGCCGCTCTCAAGGCGTCGCAGCTTGTCGAGCCGGGCAACGGTGCCGAGGAGTTCGTCGTATAGCTTCGCGTACTCCTGCGCGCGCAAGGTTGCGAGGTCATCCACGGGGTCCTCCAGCGGAGTCCTGTTCGACGACCTGGGGAAACGTGATTGCTCCGGGGCTTCTCGCAGAACCCTCGCATCTGTTCATGTCTGAGAATCACCGTGCCGCTGGGGGACAGAGGGCTGCCGGTGTGTCATGACGGCTTCCCGGTCAGCTGGGCCAGGCGTTCCATCTCGTCCAGGCCGTGGTCGCAGCACTGCCCGCACGCCAGCCGCCGTGTCTTGGGCCGCTCGGGAAGCCGGATGTCGTACGGCAGGCGGGTCTCGTCCTTGAACTTGCGCAGGTCGTAGTCACATTCTGCGCAGACCAGGCCGGCGGCGCGGGCTTGCTTCTTCGACCAGGCGGGCCAGTCCGCTAACAGTGCGAGATTGACGATGGCCATGCCCTCGGCGCGGGGCTGGAACAGGCGAAAAGCCCAGCCATGGCAGTCCTCGGGGATGTCGCCGATGGTCTCCTTCAGCGAGGGCATCCACCGGGTCAGGTGGGTCAGGTCACCTCGGGCGATGCGGACCTCCTCACCGCGCCGCATCGGCTTGTTGTAGGAGCTGGCGAGAGGGAAGCGGAAGGCCGTCACGATCGTGTACGGCACCTCCAGCAGCTCCAGGTCCTGGCCGATCTCGGCAGCGGTGGCCTTCCACTCGCCGCACCCGGCCTCCCGCCACAGGGCGAGCCCGTCACGGTTCAGCACGCCGGAGGACGTGATCGTGCTCACGATCCGTCGCTGCGCTGCCCGGACCTTCGGGGCGACAGCCTCGGCCATAGTGTTCCCCTCATCTCGTGCGCGACGACTTGGGCGGTCGCCGTCTGTGCAGGTCAACGAGCCAGACCGCCGGGTGGTCCGGTGCGACTTTCCATGCTCGGGTCAGTCGAAGTTGGAGGCGTCCTTGTCCGTGCAGGGGCGCAGGCCGCCCCCTCATGGGGACCGGCTCAGCGATGGTGGGTGAGGAAGATGCGGGCGCGCTCGTCGAGCTCGGCCGCCACCCGCACGCCGCGGGCCCGATAGGGGCGGAGGTCGGAGCGCAGGGAGCGGACGGCCTTGAGGGTGCGGGTGGACTTCACCCCGGCCATGGTGTCGATCGCGCGGCCCCAGGTGACGCATGCCTGCTCGATGCTGCCTTGCTTGGCCTGCTGCTCGGCCTGGGCGACCAGGTCAAGGGCGATGATCCGGGCGTACGTCGTTCCCGGCCGGCTCGCCGCGGCGGTCGCGTACTGCCGGGCGGCGTTCGGCCGGTCGCCAAGCGTCTCGAAGACCTTCGCCGTACGGGAGTGGACAGTGGCCGCTGGCGGCCCCCACACCAGGGCCCAGAACGGGACCTCGTCACCGGACCGTACTCCGGCCGCAAGGGCGGTGCGGGCGTGCTCGATGTCGGCGACGGCGGCCCGGCGCTGGCCAGTCTTGGCGAGGGCGTGCGCGTGGGTGACGGCGAAGAGGGCCTCTACCTGGGCGTCGACACGGCCCTTGGCCCGGTCCCAGCCGGTCGCGGCGAGGGCGAGGCAGTGCTCGGGCCGGTGCAGCTTCATGCCCTGTTGCGACATGGTGCGCATCACGAAGCCGTCCTGTCCCGGGACGCCGGAGGCCCGCGCGAGGGCGAGCGACTGGAGGTAGTACCGCTGGGCGAGGCCCTGTTCCCCGCTGTCGTACGCCTTCCATCCGGCGAGGTGGGCGCCGGCGGAGGCGACCGAGAGCGCCTCGGCGCGCACCTGTTCGCTGGCGAACCGGCCCCGGCACAGCTCTGCGACGTCGGTGACGAGGTACTGCACGAACGCTGTGCGGCCGTGCTGCCCGCCGTGGCGTTCGTCCATGTCCATGAAGAGCTTCACCATGTCGCGCACGGCTGCGACGTCGGCGTGGCCGGCGACGGCTCCGCCGCTGACCGTACGGGTGCGGGCAGCGGCCTCCTGGACCATCTCCAGCGGAAGGGTCGCTGCGGCCATGGAGTAGGCGGAGGCGGCGAGGAAACGGCGGCGGTTCACATCGGCCTCCCCGAGGGCGGTCAGTGTCTCGATCGGATCGAAGTCCAGCGTCAGCCCGATGCTTTCATCTTCACCCTCGGACCGGGAACCAAGTCCGAGGTCCTCGCGGGTGATCCGGCGGCCCAGGCGCCTGGAGAGGGCCTCGGCCAGGTACCCGGGCGTCGCCCCGGACGGCTCGGCCCCCTGGACCCAGTGGTGGACAGCCGACTTGTTGGTGCCCAACCGTTGGCCGCTCTCTAACGCCACGGCCTTCACCGCCCGGGCGACACCGTCGTACGGCAGACCGGACTCTTCGATCAGTGCCTTGAGCTGGTGGTTCGGCATGCGCTGGGTCATGGGGTCCTGCCCTCGTATACCCGATATACGGATCCGCGCGCTCGCCACGGTACCCGTCAACTGCCTTGCCCGGTTCACTGATTGAGCAAGCCCGGTGACGATCCGTCAACGGGAATTGGCCGAGTGAGAGGGGTTCGCCATGAAGGACCAGACGCGTCCGTGGGAGTCCGTGTTCGCCGGACCGGAGATCACCGCCGTGCCGGGCGACACCGCCCGCTACGAGGAGAAGGCCGCCGAGACCTCGGACCAGGGCCGGTTCGAGGACTGACCCGGCGGCACCGCCGTAAAGCACCACCAGCGTCACCGGGGCCCGCGCCTGGCCGAGAGCCGCGCGGGCCCCGTCGTGTGCCGACTTGAGGGAGGAGAAGAAGAATGTTGACGTGCTCGGTGAACGTGCGGACCGGTGGTCCGTGGGAGTGGCGAGGCGAGGAAGAGGGGTGGGGCCGCGGCGACGACCGCATCCGGCCGCTGGAGCACCCGGCACTGGAAGCGCGCGCGGTCACCGACGGCACCCGCACGCTGCTGGTCGTACGGGAAAAGGCCGTCGGCCGCCCTTCGCTGCTGCGCTCGCTGTGCCCGGCCCGCGTGGACGCCGCGGTCTACGGCCGTGTGCTGAAGGAGTGCCAGGACTGGCCGCTCCAGAGCATCTGGATCGAGGCGGGCCCGCGCGGGCTCCGGCTCCAGACCGGGCTCGGCGGGGTGTGCCCGCTGTATCTGGCCTACGACGGCGGCCGGCTGGCCGGCTCGTGGCAGCTGATGGACCTGCGTGCCCACCTCGGTCCGGAGCGGCTGGAGGAGAAGGAAGTGATGCGGCTGCTGACCGGCTACCCCCGCTACGGCCACGACACGCTGTTCACCACGGTCAAGCGGCTGTCGGAACGCTCCACCGCGTACGCCGACGACGAGGGCCTGCGCATGGTGTACCCGGATGCGGCCGAACACGCCCAGCTTTCCGAACTCGCCGAAGGCACCGACGAGCCCGCTCTGATGGGGGCGTTTGAGGCCCTGGCCGACCACGTGTTCACCAAGCGGCCGGTGGTCCCGGGGCAGACCGCCGCCCAGCTGTCTGGCGGCATGGACTCCACCAACCTCGCCATCTCCCTCGCCCTGGCCTACCCGGGTGCGATCACCCCGTGCGCGATGCTGATCGGCGGCCAGGCCGGAGGGCAGCAGGAGGCCCGGCGCAGGGCGGTCATCGAGCAGACCGGTTTCGCTGCGGACTGCACGGTGCGGGCTGCCGACTACCCGGCGCTGTCCCCGGGCGGTCTGCGGCGGGCTCGGGCGGAGGCGATCAGCCCGCTGGATGAGCCGCACCTGGAGGCCGGCGACGCGCTCGCCCAGGCCCTGCGCGCCCGTGGCATCCATACGGTGGTGGCCGGCTTCGGCGGCGACGAGGTCGCCCGGGTCCGTCGGCCCGAGGGCGGTCCCGTGCCCACCCTGGCCGCGCCGGCCTGGTGCGGCGAGCGGGTGCGGGACCTGCTCGGCGAGGTGAACACCGGGATCTCCCCGGCCACGGTGGCGCCAGAGACCGCGCTGGTCGCGCTGGAGGTCGCCACCCCGCTGCTGGCGCGGCGCGGGCTGTGGGCCGTCGCGCCGTTCACCGACGCGGACATGGTCCGATTCGGGCAGCGGCTGCCGGTTCAGTGGAAGGCGGACAAGCACCTACTGCACCGGCGGCTCGCCGCCCGCGGCCTGCCCGAGGAGGTGGTGTACCCGCCGTTGCGGGAGAACTTCGGCCATCTCATGAACGCCGCCGTGCACCGCAACGCCACCGGCCTGTTGCGCGGCTGGGGCAAGGAACTCCACCTCATCGAGCAGGGATTCGTGGACGCAGCCCAGCTCGCGGAGATCGTCGAGCGGGCTGCCCTCAGCCCCCAGGACGCGACGCCGTTCCGTACGGACCTGTTCCTGATCACCGCCGTGGAGCTGGCCCTGCGGGCTCTGTAGACACTTCCTCCACCGGCTGGGCGACTTCGGCGCGATCGGCCCCGTCCGCCCCCACCACCCCGCAAGGATGGGGCGGGTGACCGACTCCTCACCCGCCCCGAAAACCCCCGCAGCATCGCCGCAGCAGGTCGGCTACCGCCCCGATGCGCACGCAGAGGACATCGCCACCGCCACCTGGTGGCGGATGGCCGCCCGCCTCCCACACACGCTCGCCGCCGCCGTACGCCTCGGCTGGGCCGCCGACCGGCCCGCCATGCTGTGGCTGGGCCTGTGCCAACTGGTCGTCGCCATCTCCTCAGCCATCGCCCTCGCAGCCCTCCCCGGCGCGATGAACCACCTGTTCAACGGCGGAGACGTCGCCCAGCGCGTGACAGCCGCGGTCCCCAGGCTCATCGTCGCGGCCGCAGCGACCGCCGTACGGGCCGGGGCGGACGCGCTCGCCGTCTACGCCTCCACCCGACTTGCCCCCGAAGTCGCCACCGAGGCCGATCTCCAGATCCTCGCCGCCGCCCCCCAGGTCGAGCTGGAGGCGTACGACCGGCCCGGGTTCACCGACCGGCTCCAGGCCGCCGGCAAGGGCGCGGAGGCGACCGAGGACCTGATCGGCGACGCGCAGGCCATGGTCTCCGCGCTCGCACAGCTCGCCGCCGCGGCCTGCGTCCTCACGGTGCTGCACCCGCTGCTGCTGCCCCTGCTGCTCCTGGCCGTGGTACCCAAAGGGGCCGCCGCGGTGACCACTGCGCGCATCCAGCACCGAGCCGACTTCCAGAACATCTCGGACAACCACCTGCGCTACCTGCTGCGGTACTACTCCACCGACCGCCGCACCGCCGCCGAGGTCCGCGCCGCCACCATGGGCGGCTTCCTCACCAGCTGGTACCGGGAAATCACCGACCGGATCAAGGCCACCCACCGAGCTGCGGCCCCCCACGTGCTGAAGGTGAACCTGGCCGGCTCCGCCCTGAGCGGGCTGATGCTCAGCCTCACCTGGGCCGCTCTCGGCTGGCTCGCCGCAACCGGCCGGATGAACCTCGCTGTCGCCGCGACCGCCGTCGTCGCTGTACGCACCTCGACCGGCGCGCTGACCTCGCTGGTGATGGCCGCCGCCCGCACATTCCGCACCAGCCTCTACCTGGAGGACTGGCAGAGCTTCCTGCGCCGCGCCAAGGCCCTGCGCGCCACACGCGGCACCACGGTGATCCCGGCCGGGGCGCCCGCCGTGATCAAGGCGACGGACGCCACCTACACCTACCCGGGCGCCGACGCCCCGGCGGTCAACTCGGTCAGCCTCACCCTGCGCCAGGGCGAACTGATCGCCCTGGTCGGCGAGAACGGCTCGGGCAAGACCACCCTCTCCCGCCTCCTCACCGGCCTGTACCTGCCCACCTCCGGCACGGTCACCTGGGACGGCACCGACCTCGCCGACGCCGACCCTGCCAGCGTGTGGTCGAAGGTCGGGCTGGTGCCGCAGGACTACACCCGCTGGCCCATGGACCTGCGCGCCAACATCCACCTCGGACAGCCCCGCGCCAGCGACGACGGCCCGCTGCTTCAGGCCGCCCGCGCCGCCGGCGCGGACAGCGTCATCGACAAAGCCCCGTACGGGCTGGACACCCTGGTCGCGAGCTCCAACTGGGGCGGCACCGACCTCTCGGGCGGGCAGTGGCAGAGGATCGCCGTGGCCCGCGCGTTCTACCGCGACGCCGCCATGTTGATGCTGGACGAACCCACCTCCGCGATGGATCCGCGCGCCGAGCACCTGGTGATCCGCCGCTTCAAGCAGCTCGCCGCGGGCAAGGCCGCCGTCTTCGTCACCCACAACCTGGACAACGCCCGCATCGCAGACCGCATCATCGTCCTCGACCGCGGCCGCATCGTGGAGTCGGGGACCTTCGATGCCCTGCTGAATGCGGCAGGATTGTTCGCCGAGCTCTACAAACTCGCGCAAGACCGGTGAAAGGCGCTGTTCAGCCCGCTAGCGTGAACATCGTCGGCCCCAGCCGCCGCCCTTTCCCCCGTAGGACGGCAGCCGGGGCCGACTCGTACGGGTCGGCGACGATGTCCCGCCGCTGGATGGCGAGCACCAGTCGTCGACGACGGGTACTAGAGACAAACCTCCGTCGGCCGTCTGGAGCGAGGCCGACAGCGCCGTCGTTCAGCCAGACGACACGTCGAGCGGGCGCCGGCAGGCAATCGGCTCTACCGTCGTAGTGCCTGCGTTGACAGGACGGCAGGGCCTCGGCGGCCCCTGGACACCGCGCCCTGGACAGGGGCCGCCATGCCCGGCCGGGGCTGCCCTTCCCGCGCGAGACCGCCACCAGCACCGGTTCCAACCACCAGGGCCCCGACGAGGTGCGCGCGCTGAGCAGCTGTGGAGTGGATGAGTGCCTCCTCCGGCGCCCTCGTGGTGGAGGCGGTGTCGATGGCTCGTCCGGGCTGGTGCCCTGATTGCCGAAGCCTTCATCGGTCAGCGTGAGTAGGTGGATGGGGTGAGGCGGTTGCCGGTGACTATGCCGACGCGGACGAGGCGGTCGGTGGTGGCGCCGCGGGGACGGTGGGTGGCCAGCCAGGCGACTTCGTCGACGCGCAGGGTGCCGCTGCTGCTGGTTTTGGGGGTGAGGTCGAGGACGAGGAGTTGGCCGAAGGGGGCGTTGGTGTTGGTGTACTCGGCTTCCTGGGTGAGGTACTTGCCCTCGATGTGAGCGCGGCTGTTGTCGTCGGGGTCCTGTTTCATCTCAGTCAGGTAGCGCAGGGCTCCGAACTGGACCAGGACGTCGGCGCGGCCCATGCCGACGTTGTTCGTCTCTACCTGAACGATGCTGTGCAGGGGGCCGCTGAGCAGCCATTGGTGGAAATCGCGCTGCAGGTCTGCTTCGTTGGCCTCACGTTGCCCTCTTTCGGGTCTGCGGCGGTAGTCGTAGGGCGGGTCGTCCTTCTTACCGGTGCCGAAAATGTGGGTGCGTTCCAGGTCAGTGCGGCTTTTGAGGAACAGCAGGGTCTGGGTGACCAGAGCGGTGAAGGTCTGCCGGATATCCCCCGTGAAAGCCTCGTGTTCTGACAGCCGCGCCGTGGGACAGAACGAGCGTGTGACAGCGCACCGCTACCTACGCCGGCTCGGCGACCACCTCGGCTGGCGCCGGATCGGGAACCGCGCCCTCGGCGTGCTTGAGCGCCTGCCGTGCTTCGACGGCCTTCTCCTTCGGGCAGCGCTCCCAGTGCGCGTGCCAGGCAACGTAGGCCGTCAGCTCGCGCAGTTTCGACCACAGGCCCTCGTACGCGGCGGTTTGTTCCGGCGTCCAGCCATCGGTGGCCGTGCGCACCGTGTTCCTCCACCGATCGGCGTCGCTGAAAAGCTCCGTGGGGCGCCGCTGACCAGGCCAAGCCCTCCTGAAGACGTTGCAGTTCACCGTAGGTCTCGTGCAACTCCTTCTGCGCCGCGACCAGGTCGTCAAGGAACGCGAAGGGGTCGTATAGCGACTCGGCGGCTGCGGCGTCGGGGGATCCGGTCGGGGTGTTGCTCGGCATCGCGTGGATGTTAGTTCGACCCTCTGGCATCCGGCCGTGGTCCCACGTCCGCGCGCCGCTGGCACCGGCTCGCTTCCCACCTGGCCACCAGGGAGGCTA
>NZ_KQ948087.1 GCF_001513965.1 Streptomyces cellostaticus
CCTGTCTGGCAAATGATCACCTGGTGGGTTCGCGGAGCCAGAGGATCAGGGAGGTCAGGTCGACTCCGGCGCGGTAGCGGTCGGCGAGCTTGTCGAACCGGGTTGCGATCGTATGGAACCGCTCGACTCGGCGAAGCATCGTTCGACCACATTGCGTTCGCGGTAGGTCCACTCGCAGATGCGCCAGCCCCTCGGTCGGTCCCGAGGCGGGCCGACCACCGAAGTCCGCCTCGTCGTCGACGGCCGTGGTCCGCCCGGCCCACCGTGTCGTCGCGGACCGCGACGTGCTCCAGCGACTTTGCCCGGGTGTAGTCCGCCTCAGCAGGCAAACCGCTCGTAGAGGGTCTGCCACGGCCCGTGCCGTTCAGGGAGATCACGCCACGGAGCCCCGGTCGGCAGCCGGCTGTCCGCGAGGTGAGCCCGCGCTCGGGGTTCAGGAATCGGCGTCGGGGGCGCGGCGGGGGGCGCGGAAGAGGCACCCGATGGCGGCGGCGAGCACGATGACGGCAACGACGAGGAGGGAAGCCGACAGGCCACTGATGAAAGCGTCCTTGACGGCCTGCGCCAGGGCGGGGCCCTGGGGGCCGGCTTGGTGGGCCACCTGCAGGCCGGCGGCCGCGGAGTCGTGGACGGACTCGGCTGCCTGGGGCGGGAGCTGGTCGATGCTGGGGGGTAGGGCGTCGCGGTAGTGGCTGCCGTAGACGGAGCCCATCAGGGCGATGCCGATGGCGGAGCCGACTTCGCGGGTGGTGTCGTTCATCGCGGAGGCCACGCCTTGCTGGCCGCGGCCGAGGGAGCCGGTGACGGCGGCGGTTCCGGCGGCTCCGGTCAGTCCGATGCCGAGGCCGCACAGGATTAGCCCGCCGAGGAAGGGCAGGTAGCCGGAGTCGGCGTGGATGCGGGAGATCGCGAACAGGCCGCCGCTGAGCAGGGTCAGGCCGGCGACCAGGACGGCTTTCATGCCGAGCCGGGTGACGAGGTGGGGGGTGATGTGGGAGGTGGGCAGGACGACGACGGCGACAGGTACGAGGGCGACGGCGGCTTTCAGGGGGCTGTAGCCGAGGATGAGCTGGAGGTACTGCAGGCCGACGAAGAAGAACCCGAAGACGGCCATGAACTGCACCAGCACGGTGACGGCGCCGGCGCGGAATCCGGGGATGCCGAACAGGTGCGGGTCGAGGAGTGGTTGGTCGTTGCGCAGTCCGAAGAAGGCGTAGGCGGCGAAGCCGACGACGGTGACGGCCAGGGTGGCGATGACGGCGGGTTCGGTCCAGCCCTGTTCGTTGCCCTCAATGATGGCGAATACCAGGCAGCCGATGGCGACGGCCGTGCAGGTCGCGCCGATGACGTCGGGCCGGTGGGGATGGGGGTCTTTGGTGTTGGGGGCCAGTGTTGCCGCAGCGGCCCCCGCAACCAGGGCGGTGATGGCGCTGGCGACGAAGATGGAGCGCCAGGAGAACTGCTCCAGCAGCGCGCCGGCGGCAAGCATGCCGATGATGGCGCCGGCCGCGGCGAACCCGGACCACACCGCGACGCCCTTGGCGCGCTGCTCGGGCGGGAAGGCGGCGGTGATCGTGGACAGGGTGCCGGGCATGATCATGGCGGCGTCGAAGCCCATGACGACCCGCCACACGATCAGGTGGGTGGTGGTGTCGGAGAAGGATGCCGCGAAGGCGGCGGCGCCGAAGACGACGGTGCCGGCGACCAGGACGTGGCGTCGGCCGATGCGGTCGCCGATCGCGCCGAGCGGGAGGACCAGCGCGGCAAGGGCCACGGTGTAGGCGTCGGCGATCCAGGTGAGTGAGGCGTTGGTGGCGGACAGGTCCACGGCGAGGTCGGGCAGGGCCAGGTTGAGGGCCGAGACGGAGGCGACCACCAGGACGAGGGCCAAGCACATGGAGAAGAGGACGCCGCGGTGGCCGGCCCGTCCTTCGGCGGCTTCTTCGGATGCCTGGAGGGGGTGCGGGGAGTTGTCGTCATGGTGGGTATGTCCCTTGATCAGGGTGGCGGAGCGGCGAACCTTGATCACGATGAGAGCAGCAATGCCGATGGATTCGAGCGTGACCGGGCGCGCCGTGGTCTGCTGTCACCGTTTCGGGCGCCGGGGAACGCCTGAGGTTCCGAGCGGCCCTTCTTCATCGCAAGTGATGATTTCATCAGTTACGATATATCAGTCAGATCTCGATCGCCAATGTGCCCTGTGCGGGACTGCGAGAGGCCCCCGCGCCGGGGATCGGTGCGGGGGCCTGGACGGGCGCGCGGCCGGCGGTGCCGCCGAGGTCAGGGCAGTTCAGGCAGCGGGCGGGTGGAGATCTCGTGGGCCTCGCCCGCCGGCAGCCCGAGCATGCGCAGGATCATCTCGGCCATCTGCTCACCGGCCGCGGCGTCGAGATCGCGCGCCGCGTTGAGCTGGAGAAGACCGATCAGCGCGCCGCCGACCGCGGACAGGGCCACGAGCGGGTCCTCGAAGGTGAAGCGGCCGGACGCCTTGCCGACCTCAAGGTCACGGAGAGCGCGCGGCCCGAGCCCGGTGGGGGCGTTGATGTGCGGCAGGCCGCGCAGGCGCAGGATCTGGGTGATCTCGGGATGCGAGGCCGCCAGCCGTAGCGTGAGACGGACGCTGGCGGCGAAGACCGCGGCCGGGTCGTCGATGCCCTCGGTGACGCTGTCGAGCAGCTGGCCGTACTCCTCCAGGGTGTCGCCGACCGCGGCGTCGAACAGGTCGTTCTTGGTCTCGAAGTGGTTGTAGAACGTGCCGAAGCCGACGTCGGCGCGGTCGGCGATCTCCTGGATGCTGGCCGAGGTCTCACCGGTCTCGGCCAGGATCTGCCGCGCGGCGGCGATCAGCGCCTGGCGGGTGCGGGCGCGACGGCGCTCGAAGCGGTTCGCACTCGCGGGGCTGTCGGGGGTGTCGAGCTTGTTCGGCATGCGACCAGTCTAGGTGCATTCAGATCTGATGATTCCATCACCCTGAGGCTTGACGATCGACCTGTCAAGTCTGATGCTTCTATCAGTTCAGAGCTTCTCATCAGAAGCGTGTCCGTTGAGCCACCCCTGACGGAGCCCCACATGTCGAAGGACCGAGCCCGCCCGCCCGGGCCCCTCACCGCCCACCAGGACCTGCACAGCGAGCACGGGCCGCTGCGCGGGGAGCACCCCGGCCGCGCCCGGCAGCCCGTGATCAAGGTGGCGGACCTGGCCTGGCTGGAGTTCGAGAAGCCCGACCTGGCCCGCGCCGAGGTGTTCGCCCGCGACTTCGGCTTCGCCGTCGCCGCGCGCACCGGCCAGGCGCTGTACCTGCGCGGCACGCTGCCCGGTTCGGCGTGCGTGGTACTGCGCCACGGCCGCACCTCACGGTTCCTCGGGCCGGTGTTCCGGGCCGCGGAGCGCGCGGATCTGGACCGGCTGGCCCGGGTCACCGGCCATCCGGTCCGCGACCTCGGGGAGTTCGGCGGCGGGCGGGTCGTGGACCTGGCCGACCCGTCCGGCTTCCCGGTCCGCGTCGTCCACGGCACCGAGCAGCTCCCGGCCCTGCCCGAACAGCCCCCGCTCGCGCTCAACTTCGGTGGCAGCCGCGCCCGGATCAACGCCACCCAGCGTCCGCCGTGCGAACCCGCCCGAATCCAGCGGCTGGGCCACGTGGTGCTGGAGACGCCGAGGTTCACCCAGGCCCTGGACTGGTACCTGGAAACCCTCGGCCTGATCGTCAGCGATTTCCTGTTCCTGGACGGCCGGCGCGACCGCGGGCCCACGATGGCGTTCATCCGCTGCGACCAGGGCAGCACCCCGGTCGACCACCACACCCTCGCGATGCACCTGGGCCCGCGCACGGGCTACGTCCACTCCGCCTACCAGGTCACCGACCTCGACGCGATCGCCGCCGGCGGGCAGTACCTCGCCGAGCGCGGCTACAAGCGCAGCTGGGGCATCGGCCGGCACATCCAGGGAAGCCAGCTCTTCGACTACTGGCGCGACCCGGACAAGCTGATGGTCGAGCACTTCGCCGACGGCGACCTGTTCGACTGCGACCTGGAACCCGGCTGGGCCCCGATGTCCGCCAGCGGCCTGGCCCAATGGGGCCCGCCCGCGACCCGCGACTTCCTCGGCGCCAACCCCACCCCCGCCCTGATCCGCGAAGTCGTACGCGCACTGCGCGCCGACAACGAGATCGACCCTGGCCGCCTGCTGAGCCTGATGAAAGCGATGAACCGATGAGTATCAACGTCCTGCGTACCGCCGACGGCTGGTACACCGTCCGCGATCAGCGCGCCGTCCGCGTCCGGACCGCGGCCGCCACCACCGCCGGACTGCTGGCCGACCGGGACGCCGTCACCGCCTCGGTGAACAGCACGGCCCCCGGCGTGCCGGTCGCCGACCTCGCGGTGCTCTCCCCGGTCACCCCGGGGCGCCGGGTCGTGGCCCAGATGACGAACTTCGCCTCGCACGCGGCCGATGCGGGCCTTGACCCGAAGAGCGTCCCGCTCACCTTCTTCCGCAAGGCGTCCGGGTCGATCAGCGGCCCGTACGAGGACATCGTCAAGCCCGCCCACGTCCGGCTGCTCGACTACGAAGTGGAGATCGGCCTCGTCATCGGCGCACCGCTCCCGGTCGGCACCCAGGTCTCCTCCGCGAACCTCGCCGACTACGTCGCCGCCCTCGTGGTCACCAACGACGTCTCCGCCCGGGACCTGCAGCTGCCCAAGACCCAGTTCTACGAGGCCAAGTCCTATCCCACCTTCACCCCCACCGGGCCGGCGCTGGTGCTGCTGGAGGAGGGCGACCTCGACCGGTTCGCCGAGCTGCGGCTGCGCCTGTGGGTCAACGGCGAACTGCGGCAGGACATGCCCGCCTCCGACATGATCTACCGGCCTCTAGAGACCCTCCAGGCACTCACCGGCTTCCAGCGACTGGACCCCGGTGACCTGCTGCTCACCGGCACCCCCGTCGGCACCGCGCTCAGCGCGCCGCCCAAGCCGGTCGAGATCCTGGGCTCGCTGCTGCCGGCCGCGACCAAGTGGCGACTCTTCTTCAAGGCCCAGGCCAAGAACCCCAAGTACCTGCGGGACGGCGACCTGGTGGAGGCCGCCGTCGCCACCGACGACGGCAAGCTCGACCTGGGCCGCCAGCGCACGACGGTGAGGTACGGGCGATGAACGAGGACCTGCTGTGGCCCCCCTACTGCGGCCCCGACGACCTGGCCTCGATCGAGGCGGTCCCGCTCACGGCGCGCGGTCTGCCTGGCTCGACGTACGACCTGCTCGTGCGCGCGGCAACCAGGTGGCCGGACCGCACCGCCCTGACGGTGCTGCCCCAGGCCGCCCAGTGGCGCGAGCCGGCGCAGCTGACCTTCGCCGGCCTGCTGGAGCGGGTGCACCGCTACGCGAACCTGCTGCACCGTCTGGGGGTGCGACGCGGCGACGCCGTAGCGCTGATGGCACCCAACTGCGCGGAACTCATACCAGCCACTTTGGCCGCCCAGCTCGCCGGGATCGCCGCACCGATCAACGGTGCTCTCAGCCCGGCGCACCTGGGCGAGCTGCTGCGGCGTTCCGGCGCCCGGGTCCTCATCACCGCAGGACCGGAGCTGGCCCCGGAGCTGTGGGCGAAGGTCCCCGAGCTGACCGGCGCACTGGACGCGGTCCTGGTGCTGCGGCCCACGGCGGCGCAGGCCCCTCCGGCGCCCCTGCCCCGGCTCGACGGAGTCCTGGTCGGTGAACTGGCGGAGTCGCCCCGGGACCAGGACACGTCCAGCTTCGCAGGCGAGGCGCCCACGGCGGGTGACCTGGCGGCGTTCTTCCACACCGGTGGCACGACGGGCACCCCGAAGCTCGCGGCGCACACCCACGCGGGCGAGGTCGCCAACGCCTGGATGATCGCCGCCAACTCGATGCTCGGCAGCGACTCCGTCATCTTCGCCGCCCTGCCCCTGTTCCACGTCAACGCCCTGGTCGTCACGCTGCTGGCGCCGCTGTTCAAGGGCCAGCAGGTGGTGTGGGCAGGACCGCTCGGCTACCGCGAACCCGCCCTGTACGGGGAATTCTGGTCGATCGTCGAGCACTACCACATCGCCGCCATGAGCGCTGTGCCGACCGTTTACCAGGTGCTCACCCAGTGCCCCGTCACGACGGCGGACATCAGCAGCCTGCGGTACGCCATGGTCGGCGCGTCGCCGCTGCCCGACGCCGTCCGTACCGCGTTCGAGGCCCACACCAAGGTGACACTGGTCGAGGGCTACGGCCTGACCGAGGCCACCTGTGCCAGCGCACGCAGCTTCCCCGACGCGCCGCACCCCGGCGCAGTCGGGCAGCGCATGCCTTACCAGCAGGTGAAGGTCGTCCACCCGGACTCGTGGGCGGAGCTGCCCACCGGGCAGACCGGGCTGCTCGCGATCGGCGGGCCGACCGTGTTCGCCGGCTACGTCACCGGCCGCGACGCCCAGGGCCGGCCGGTCATCGACGGTCTCGGCAAGCTCGTGGACGGCTGGCTCGACACCGGCGACCTGGCCCGTCTCGACGCCGACGGGTTCCTCCACCTGGCCGGCCGCGCCAAGGACCTGATCATCCGCGGCGGCCACAACATCGACCCGGCCGTCATCGAGGACGCACTCCTCGCCCACCCGCACGTCACCGGCGCCGGCGCGGTCGGACGCCCTGATCTGCACGCGGGCGAGCTCCCGGTGGCGTATGTGACCCTCGCGCCGGAAGCGGACGTAAACGAGGAGGAGCTCCGCCAGTGGGCCGCCGGGCGCGTCCCGGAACGCGTGGCCGCCCCGAAGTCCGTCACCATCCTTGCCGCGCTGCCGGTGACCGATGTCGGCAAGCCCTACAAGCTCGCCCTGCGGGCCGATGCCACCCGGCTCGCCGTCGCGGAAGCCCTGGCCGGCCACGGCTCCGACGTCGAAGTCGACGCGGCGATCGAGGGCGGGTCCGTCTTCGTGTCCGTCACCCCCGGCACCGGTGACCGCGAGGCCATCAGCGCGGTCCTCGACCAGTACGCCCTGCGCTGGACGTGGTCCCCGGAGACGCCCGGACCGGTGGCGTCATGACCGTCGGCACCGTCCCGGTGGTCGTCATCGGCGCGGGCCCCACCGGCCTGACCGCGGCGACACTGCTGGGCCAGTACGGCATAGAGACCCTCGTGCTGGACCGCTGGGAGTCGGTCTATCCCCTGCCTCGGGCAGTCCACCTCGACGACGAGATTTACCGGCTGCTCGCCCGGCTCGGCGTCGCGCACGAGTTCGCCGCGATCTCCCGCCCCGCCCACGGCCTGCGGCTCCTGGACCGCGAGCTGCGAGTGCTGGCCGAGTTCCGGCGCGGTGCCGACCTGGGTCGCCACGGCCACCCCGAGGCCAGCATGTTCGACCAGCCGCAACTGGAGGAGCTGCTGCGCGCCAACCTCACACGGCACGCGACCGTCACCCTGCGCGGGAACGTGGAGATCACCGCGATCGAGCAGCCCGACGGCGGCCCGGCGCGGATACGGCTCACCGACCGGGCCACCGACGAGACCAGCACCGTGGCGGCCGGGTACGTGCTCGGCTGCGACGGCGCGAACAGCCTGACCCGCTCGGCGATCGGCTCCACCATGCACGACCTGAGGTTCGCACAACGCTGGCTGGTCGTCGACGTCGCCACCGACGCCGACCTGGCCCAGTGGGAGGGCGTGCACCAGGTCTGCGACCCGGTGCGTGCGGCCACCTACATGCGCATCGGCGAGCGCCGCTACCGCTGGGAGTTCCAGCTCCTCCCCGGTGAAAGCGCCGACGACTACCGCGACATGACCCGTCTGCGCCCCCTCATCCGGCCCTGGACCGGCAACGTCCCCGCAGACGAGCTGGAGATCGTGCGCACGGCGGAGTACACCTTCCGCGCCCAGATCGCCGACCGCTGGCGCGAGCAGCGTGTCTTCCTGCTCGGCGACGCCGCCCACCTCACCCCGCCCTTCATCGGTCAGGGCATGGGCGCGGGCTTGCGCGACGCCGCCAACCTCGCCTGGAAGCTCGCCGCCGTCCTCGACGGCCGCCTCCCCGAACAGGCACTGGACAGCTACGAGGCCGAACGAAAACCCCACACCCGCTCGATGATCACCCTGGCCAAGCTGGTCGGCACCGCCATGACAGCCGGCGGGGACACCGGCAGCGCCGTGCGCCGCATGCTCGCACCCCACCTGCACCGACTTCCCGGCCTGAGCAACAGCATCCTCGACAGCCAGACCCCAGCCCTGCACCGCTCAACCCTGGTGGACCGAAGACGGTTCGGGCGCGGCCTCGCGGGACGTCTGTGCCCCAACGCCCAGCTAA
>NZ_KQ948088.1 GCF_001513965.1 Streptomyces cellostaticus
TAGCCGCCAGGCGCAGGGCGGGCGGGCCATGTTCGGAATACTGTCTGTACTGGCAGAGCTCCAGCGGGAGCTGATCGTGGCGAACACCAACGACGGGCTCGCATCCGCGAGGGCCCGGGGGCGGGTCGGCGGGCGCCGGCCGAAGCTCACCGCGGACCAAGCCGCGCTCGCCCAACGGCTCTACGACGAGCGGGAGAAGACCGTCCAGCAGATCGCCGACATGTTCAGCGTGCCGAGGTCGACGGTGCACGGGCACCTCGACAAGACCAACACCGTGCCCCGCCAGCCGAAGAAAACCGCAGTCACGAAGCCCTGAAAGCTACCAGCGGGTTACTTGTTCCCTGGTGTCCGGGCTAGGACTCCGGGGCCGGACCCGGACGCCGCCGAGGACGACGAGGACTGACGGCCGGCACACCCGACCGACCCGGCCACTCGTTGCGCCCCGCGGGGGCCTGGCACCCGACGTGTTGTGACGCCTTCGCGGCAGGCGTCACAACAAGTCGGGTGCACTCTCCTGGGCGGGTTCCTTGGATGCCGGGTGATCCGGACCGCCGGCCGGGGCGGCGGCACGCAGCGACGCTTCGACCCGGCGGTTGTTGGTCATCGATGCCGTGACGGCCGTCATCGCCAGGAGGAGGACGGCGGCGGCGTAGAGCGGGGTGCGGATGTCGTAGCTGGTGGCCAGCCAGCCGCCGAGGAAGGCCCCGATGGGGGCGGCGCACATGGCCAGCATGCGGGAGGTGGAGGCGACCCGGCCCATGAGGTGGGCCGGGACGATCGCCTGCCGGAGGGAGGGCCCGAGCACCATCGTGGCGCCCATGCCGGCCCCGCAGACGGCGAGCGCGAGGCCGGCGACGTACGGGTTCGGGGCAGCGGCCAGGCCCAGGATGGCCAGCCCTTCGACTGCGGCCGTGCAGGTCAGTGCGGTGCCGGTGCCGAGACGTCGGCCAAGAGAGGAGGCGATGCCTGCACCGAGCAGACCGCCGGTGGCCTCCGCCGTGAGGAGCAGGCCGAAGCCGTAGGTGTCGATGCCGAGGCGGTCGTGCGCGAAGAGGGCGAGTACGGTCTCCACAGCGAGGAAGGCGATGTTCCCGACCGCCGGGCGGAGCGCGAGCCCGAGCAGCAACCGGTCCCGGAAGACGTACGAGGCGCCGGCCCGCGCCTGCCGCAGCAGCGACTCACGGGCCTGCGGTACGGGCCGGGGTGCGGCAGGCAGCGACCGTACGAGCAGTGCGGAGAGCGCGAACGACACCGCGTCGGCGAGCAGCGGAACCGCCCGCCCGAGCGCGAGCAGAGCACTGCCCGCGGGCGGCCCTGCGAAGCCGGACGCGGCGGTCTGGGTGCCGCGCAGGCGGGAGTTGGCGCGCTCCAGGAGTGCGGGGTCGCGGCCGAGCAGATCCGGCAGATAGGCCGTGGCGGCCGTGTCGAAGAAGAGGCCGCCGAGGCCGAGCAGGAAGGCGACGGCCGCGAGCAGCGGAATGCTCAGCACGTCGAGCGCGGCCGCTGCCGCCGGTATCGCGAGCAGCACCGCACGCGCCGCGTCCATGACCCACATCGTGCGCCGACGGTCCCAGCGGTCCACCAGCGCACCGCCGAGCACCCCGAAGAGCAGCCACGGCAGCGTCCCGGCGGCCGTGACGACGGCGAGGGCCATCGGATCCCGCGTCAACGTCAACGCGAGCAGCGGCAGCGCGGCATGCGACACCCCATCACCGAGCGAGGACACCGTCTGCGCAGTCCACAGCCGTCCGAAACCGGTCGGCAACTTCCGAATGCCTGAGGTCACTTGGCGCCTCCCTCGGCCTGCTCGCGCGGTGCCGGGTGGAACAGTGCGAAGACGAGTGACGCGTCCGGCAGCGACGGATCGGACAGCTCCCGGTACTCGTCCGCCAATGCCTGCAGTCGCGCGCCCAGCTCCGCGAACTGCTCCTCGGTGAGCCGCAGATGCGCCATCCGTACGTGCCGCTCGCCATCCACCGGCGACGCCTCCAGGTCCGCCACCGCATGCCGCATCAGCACATCCGGCCCTCCCTCGCCCGGATCCGGCAGCACGATCGCCCGTGCGGCCATCGCGTAGTACCGCTCGGTGACACCCCGCACCTTCCGCGTCCGTACCACCTTCACCAGGCCGGCCCGCTCCAGCAGCCGCACGTGATAGCTGGAACTCCCCTTCGCAAGGCCCACCCGCTCGGCGATCTGCGTGATCGTCGCCGGCTCGAAGCGGAGCACGGCCATGATGCGGTGGCGCGTGAGATTGGAGACGGCGCGCAGCTGCTCGTCCGTGGTGACGTGAAACGTCTCGGGAAGATCATCGGTAGGCATGCGAGCAATGGTCAACGATTCTTGACCATTGTGCAAGGGGATTTCGCGCGGATCTGCTGTCCGGTGTCCTGTCTCAACTGCTGGAACGCGGCGGCAACTTCCTCGCGCTGGAGCAGCCAGAGGCGTTCGTCACCGACGTCCGCGCCTTCTTCGGCGCACTCCGAGGCTGACGCTTACGCTTGGCATCCCGAGAACGCCCGGACCGTCCACGACCTTGAAGCGCCAGGTCGGGACTGCCCGGGCTGAACCACTCCGGGTTCCCCCAGACGGGCGGCAGCCTCGGATTCCTCAACTTCACCGCGCAGTCGGTCGTCACATCGGCCAGATCGCCTGAGACGACGGGCGAATCGTGCCGGAGCAGCTGAGATCGGGACCAGGAAGACCGAGACAGGACATCCGGTGCGCGAGACCTTCTGTCAAAGCCCCCTGTCCCGTCTCATTCGATCTTGCCGCCGGGCGACGCCCTGATCTGCGGAGAGACAAAGCGGGTGAGACACCGGAACCTTGCCGTCTCACTTGAACTTGTCGGCAGAGCGGGCACGGCGGTCTCGTCTCGGCGCAAGGCTTGTGTTGAACTGGGCAACATAAGCCGTAAGCGACGACGGGGTGACCGCGATGCCTCTTGAGGGCGAGTACGAGCCGAGCCCGGCGCAGTGGGTGCGCGATCAGGTCGAGCTGTATGAGAGTTCGGGCGGCACGCAGGGGACGACGCTTTGGGACACGGGCCTGCCGGTCGTCATTCTCACGACGCGCGGCGCGAAGAGCGGCAAGATTCGCAAGATCCCGCTGATGCGCGTAGAGCACGAGGGGCGGTACGCGGCCGTGGCCTCGAAGGCCGGCTTCCCGCGTCACCCGGTCTGGTACTTCAACGTCAAGTCCGACCCACACGTGGAGCTCCAGGACGGCTCGATACGCCAGTACATGACGGCCCGTGAGGTCACGGGGGACGAGAAGGCCGAGTGGTGGGAGCGTGCGGTCGCCGCGTATCCGCCGTACGCCGAGTACCAGGAGACGACCGACCGTGTGATCCCCGTCTTCGTGCTGGAACCCGTGTACGTGGTACGGCCGGCGGACGCCCCACCGCCGTCGACGAGGAACTGAACTCCGGGCCTCGGCTCGGTCTGACGAGGCGCCGCGCGGCTGGGGAGTCCGAGGCGGACATGGACGTCTCACTGCTGGTAGCGGCCTACTGGCGTACGAACTTGACGCTGCGGCAGCTCGCCCCGCTGTTCGGGGTGTCGAAGTCAGCCGCTGACCGCATCATCGGCCACCTCGGGCCGTCGCTCGCGCTCCAGCCCCTCAAGCGGTTCCGCATGGACGCCGTGCTGATCGTCGACGGCTCCCTGGTCCCCACGCGGGATCATATGGTTGCCGAGCAGTCGAAGAACTACAGGTACTCGACCAACCAGCAGGTCGTCATGGACGCCGACACCCGACTCGTCGTCGCCGTCGGTCGGCCGGTCGCCGGCAACCGCAACGACTGCAAGGCGTGGGAACTGTCCGGTGCGAGGCCACCGTCGGCGGGACCGCGGTCATCGCGGACGGCGGCTGCCGGGGCACCGGCCTGGTCATCCCGCACCGCCGCGAACGCGGCCGGACCGAACTGCCTGTTCGGAAGGAGGAGCACGACACCTCCCACTGCAAGGTCCGGGCCCGCGTCGAGCACGTCTTCGCGCGGATGAAGACCTGAAAGATCCTTCGCGACTGCCGTCTGAAGGGCGACGGCATTCACACCGCGATGCTCGGCATCGCCCGACTGCACAACCTTGCCCTCATGGGATAACTCCCGCCGCACACGAGACCACCTTGAAGAGGGGCCCAAGGGAGACGGCTGAGCCAAAGCACGATAGGTGTCACCACCGGCATCCGCTGAACTGCGGCTTCAGTCGGGCCAAGCACAGTGGTTGTCACCGATACGGCGCGCTGCCTGTCACCAGCAGCACGCGAAGCAGGCCATTTCGCTGCCGCCCCGCGCCGGGCGGCGACCTGATCCAGCCCGGCTCCAGGCGAACTCCCCCGATCCCTGCCGCCGCGGTCGGACCGCCACCCAGCACCGCCACTGGACCACCAACGGACCGCCACCCGGGTGCCGTGGGTGACGGTCCAACAGTGGCGGGAAGGCGGTCAGCAAGTCGGTAGGAAAGCGTCCCTTCCGTGCTCCGGCCAAGGAGGGGTTGCCGGCGCCTCGCCCCGCGCTCCCGCCTGGGGGAGCATCTCGCTGTTCCGGGCCGTCCGCGATCACCCACACAGGGGGCGCTCGAAGTGGAGCCGCACAGGCACCTGGCACCGCAGGACGCCACTACGGCCGGGGCCGAGGCCCGCGGGGCGCCGTACACACAGCAGTGCCGTCACCGGCCGCGGCCCGCCGTCCCGCAGGTGCTCGCGGCGAAACTCCCGGAAAACAACGGTCCTGGCGGAGAAGACCGCGAAGAAACTCAAGGGGAGCGACGGAGCCCACATGGCTGTCGCGTCTGCCAGAACCGGGTCGCCCGGGGGAACCTCACCGGAACCTCACTCTCGGGCAACCCGACCAGCTGAGTCGAGAAGGCACATAACCCCGGAACTCCCGGACCAAAGCTTTATGGGGAATCCGCACGGGCTTTCGTAATCTCATGAGGTGAACTCCGGGCATACATATGGCAGGAGAACACCTGCAAAGGTCAGCTAAGGCTTGTCCCGCAAATGATCGAATGGCAGAGTCAGACAGCACTGCGGCTGAGCCTGCTGGGTCTGTCCAGCAAGAACGATGTTGTGGAGGTGTGCGATGCCGAGCATCGCGTGATGAACGCCGTCCCCCTTGAGACGGCAGTCGCGGAGGATCTTCCAGCCCTTCATGCGGGCGAAGGTGTGCTCGACGCGGGCGCGGACCTTACGGTGTGAGCGGTTGTGCTCCTCTTTCCAGGCTGACAGTTCGGTCTGGTCGCGTTCGCGGCGGTGTGGGATAACCGGGCCGGTGCCGCGGTAGCCACCGTCCGCGATCACTGTCGTGTTACCGACGGCCGCCTTCGCGCCGGAGAGGCCCCAGGCCTTGCAGTCGTTGCGGTTGCCGGGCAGGGGCCTTCCGACTACGACGACGAGCCGGGTGTCGGCGTCGATGACGACCTGATGGTTGGTGGAATACCTGTAGTTCTTCGACTGCTCAGCCACCGTGTGGGCACCAGGGTTCCGTCCACGATGAGGACAGTGTCCTTGCGGAACCGCCGACGTGGCCGGACCGCGAGGAGGGGCCCAAGGTGGTCGATGATTCGCCCGGCCGAAGACTTCGAGATCCCGAACAGCGGGCCGAGTTGGCGCAGCGTCAAGTTCGTCCGCCAGTAGGCCGCGACAAGCAACACCCGGTCGTCCAGCGGCAAGCTCCACGGCCGACCCCGCTGGACCGCGTCCGCTCCCTCGCGGCGCAGTGCGGTCACCAACTTGGCGAAACCGCGTGGGCTCAGTCCGGTGAACGGCCCTATCCAGGACGGCTCCGACGCCGTGATCACACCAGCCACACCAAGATCATCTCACTCCGTGACCAGCGGTTGCGGGATATCCCTTGGGTAGATTTCGCTTCAGCGCATGTCACAGCCGATACAACTCGTCATCCTCATCACTGCACTTCCGGGCCGCGGCCAGGAACAGATCACTGCATTCGAGCGTCTAGCGCCGGTCGTGCGAGCCGAGCCGGGATGCCTGCAATACGACATGCACCAGGTGAGCGACGAGCCCGACCGCTTCGTTCTCATCGAGCGATGGTCGTCGAAGGACGCACTTGCCGCGCACGATGCCACCCCACACATGATCGAAGCCGATGCAGCCAGCCCGGCATTCCGAGCAGGTCCCGCAGAAGTCATCCAGCTTGTCGCTGAACCCCTGGCCTGACCTCACCACGTACCCCGCCCGGAGCCGTTCCTCCTAAACACTGGCTGCGGGCACAACCCTCGTGCGCGGACCTACCTCGGCAACGCTCCCGGGCGTAGGGACCGCAGGGGTAAGCAGCGGGTCGAGGACGTGCGCAGACCATTGATCACGGCAGGTGGTTGGCGGGCAAGTCGGCGGACCACAGCGGGCTGACTGAGGGGTGTCCCTTGACCAACGGTTACGGGACACCCTTAGGCTGACCCACCACGTCATCCACGCCCAGGCTCGCGGACCGGCCCCTTGCTTGTCCGGTCCGCTATAGCCCCTGGGTGCAGGCTCATCCGCCGGGCCTGCACTCCCAGGCCAGCACGGCAGGAGGAACCGCGCTGCCACAGCCAGGGACACCAGGAAATCCGTGATCCCCGGCCTGTGCACCTCACCCGCACCTGTGCCAGAACAACAAGCCAGCTGTTACCGACCCCGCACGCAGGTCAGTTCCTGATGGCAGGCGCATGGCCCCGAGACAGACCGGACGCAGCGGCCTGGGTCACGGGCTACACCACGGTGTTGGGCGCCACGACCGGCTGGATCGCCCCCGCGCCAACCGAGGAATTACCCACTCCGCTGACGGACGGAGCGACCTGCGTCTCGGGGTGCACCGCAGTGTTGGGCGCCACACCCGACTGGATCGTCCCCGTGCCAACCGTGGAATTGCCCACTCCGCTGACGGACGCGCCGCCATGGTTGACGGACGCGCCGCCATGGCCGTGAGCCGAGGCCGAACCGGCCGCGGCCAGCGCGGCGACAGAAGCACCGCAGACAGCGGCGGCGACGGCGAGCCGGGAAATCGCGAGAGACATGCATACTCCTAATACCTGGGGCAATTGCTTTTTACATATCTCTCAACGAGTTACAAATTCTGAGGTTACTACCGTTACGTCATATGGCTTCCTCCTCCGGCGCGGGTTGACTCGTCGCGAGGGACACCGATGCCACGTCGTGTGAGTTCGTGCCGGTCCGGAACGGAGGGCGGCAGGTGGTCCGCCAGAGGTCCGGCCAGGCCTGCGGGAAGGGGGGTTCCCGCCCAACCCTCTGACCCCCCACAGGCTGTAGGCCCGGGCAGCAGATCCGGGTGAGCGCGAGACGGGCGTCGACCAGCTCGCGCAGCTCCTCCGCCGACCCCAGGCCCCCCGCGGCCTCATCGCCCACTTGTTCTGTGTCCTGTTGCGCGGGCGTCTTGTCCTGTCAGATTGCATCTGTCAGATAGCGAGCCGTCGACCTGCTGGGATGCCAGGCCGTGTGAGAAGACGGAAGCTCGGGGTTCTCAAACGACCTGGCTTTCGTGGAGGGCGAGGACTGTCCAAAGGCGGCAGCAGGTGAGACCTGCCTGCGGGGACCCCCGATA
>NZ_KQ948089.1:0-1086 GCF_001513965.1 Streptomyces cellostaticus
GTCGCGGCGAATGCGTTCCTGGATGCGTTGGCGGCGTATCGGCGGGTGGCGGGGTTGCCTGGAATTTCGTTGGCGTGGGGTCCGTGGGTGCATGAGGCGGGGATCGGCCGGGATCTGGGTGAGCAGTTGCTGTCGCGGATCAGCCGGTCGGGGATTGCGGCGTTGGGTGCGGATGAGGGTCTGGTTGTGCTGGATGTGGCTTTGGGCCGTGAGGAGGCGATGCTGGTTCCGGCTCGTCTGGATATGGCGGGTCTGAGGGCGCAGGCGGCTCGTAGTGGTGAGATTCCGCCGTTGTGGCGGGTGTTGGCGGGTGGTGTTCCGGTGCGGCGGTCGGCTGTTTCCGGGGTGGGTGCTGGTGGTGCTGGTGGTGCGGGTGAGGGGTTGCGGCGGCGGTTGGCGGGGTTGTCGGGTGTGGAGCGGGACCGGTTGGTGCTGGATGTGGTCCGGGCGAATGTTGCGGCGGTTCTTGGGCATGCGTCGGTGGATGCGGTGGAGCCGGGTCGGGCGTTTACGGATCTGGGTTTTGATTCGTTGATCGCGGTGGAGTTGCGGAACCGGTTGAACGGGGAGACGGGGTTGCGGTTGCCGGCGACCCTTGTGTTCGATTATCCGACTCCGGTGGTGCTGGCGGGGTTGTTGCGGGCGGAGCTGACGGGTGACTTGCCTGCGGTTGCTGCGCCTGTGGGTCCGGTGGCGGGGGCGGTGGTGGTTGATGAGCCGGTTGCGATTGTGGGGATGGCGTGTCGTTTCCCGGGTGGTGCGGGCAGTCCGGAGGAGTTGTGGCGGCTGCTTGCGACCGGGGGTGACGCTATCGGGGCGTTTCCGACGGATCGTGGGTGGGATATCGAGGGGTTGTATGACCCGGATCCGGAGCATGCGGGGACGTCGTATACGCAGGCGGGTGGGTTTGTTCGGGATGCGAGTGGGTTTGATGCGGGGTTCTTCGGGATCAGTCCGCGTGAGGCTTTGGCGATGGATCCGCAGCAGCGGCTTCTTCTTGAGGTGTGTTGGGAGGCCTTCGAGCGGGCTGGTATCGATCCTGCCACGCTGCGTGGCAGCCAGACCGGCACCTTCGTAGGCGGATAC
>NZ_KQ948089.1:1344-2592 GCF_001513965.1 Streptomyces cellostaticus
GCATCCGGGTACGTGGCGATCAGCCTGGAGGGCGAGGGAGAGTTCGAGGGTGCCGAGGGGCACCTGATGACCGGCAACGCGACGAGTGTGCTGTCCGGCCGGGTGTCGTACGTGCTGGGGCTTGAGGGTCCGGCGGTGACGGTGGACACGGCGTGTTCGTCGTCGCTGGTGGCACTGCACCTGGCCGCCCAGGCGATCCGGTCCGGGGAGTGCTCGCTGGCTCTGGCCGGCGGGATCACGGTCATGGCGACCCCTGATGGGTTCCTGGCGTTCTCCCAGGCGCGCGGGCTGGCGGCGGACGGGCGGTCCAAGGCGTTCTCGGAGGACGCGGACGGCATGGGCATGGCCGAGGGCGTGGGGATGCTGGTGGTGGAGCGGCTGTCCGATGCCCGGCGGCTGGGGCATCCGGTGCTGGCGGTGGTGCGGGGCAGCGCGATCAACCAGGACGGTGCGTCCAACGGTCTGACCGCGCCGAACGGTCCCGCGCAGCAGCGGGTGATCCGGGCTGCCCTGGCCAGCGCCCGGCTGTCGGCTGCCGACGTGGACGTGGTGGAAGCGCACGGCACGGGGACCAAGCTCGGCGACCCCATCGAGGCGCAGGCGCTGATCGCCACCTACGGCCAGGACCGGCCGGCGGAACAGCCGCTGTGGCTCGGCTCGGTGAAGTCCAACATCGGACACACGCAGGCAGCCGCAGGCGTGGCCGGCGTGATGAAGATGGTGCTGGCGTTGCAGAACGAACAGCTGCCGCAGACACTGCACGTGGACGAGCCGTCGTCGCATGTCGACTGGTCGGCCGGTGAGGTGCAACTGCTGGCCGAGTCCGTGCCCTGGCCCCTGGGGGAGCGTCCACGCCGAGCCGGTGTGTCCTCGTTCGGGATCAGCGGCACCAACGCGCACATCATCGTCGAGGAGGCTCCGGCCGTTGAGGCCGCTGAGCTTGGGGACGAGGTGCCTGAGGCGGGCGCCGAGGGCACGGCACCGGTGGTGTCCGGCGCCGGTGCGTGGATGGTGTCGGGTCGGTCGGCGGACGGACTGGCGGCGCAGGCCGGTCGGTTGCGCGAGTGGGTTGTGGCCCGGCCCGAACTGGACGTGTCCGACGTGGGTTGGTCGTTGGCGGTGTCGCGGTCGGTGTTCGAGCACCGGGCTGTGGTGGTCGGCGGTGACCGCGGGGAGCTGGTGACGGGGCTGGAGAGTCTGACCGCCGGGGTGCCTGCGGGGTCGGTCGTCTCGGGTGTGGCACGCGCT
>NZ_KQ948089.1:3511-8119 GCF_001513965.1 Streptomyces cellostaticus
AGTCGCTGCGGGTGTTGTCGGGTGCTGGCGGGATGATGTCGGTGACGGAGCCGGCTGCCCGGGTCGAGGAGCGCTTGGGCCGCTGGGATGGTCGGCTGTCGCTGGCCGCGGTCAACGGCCCGGCCTCGGTAGTGGTTTCCGGCGAGCCGACGGCGCTGCAAGAACTGGCGCAGGAGCTGGAGGCTGACGGCGTCCGGTCCCGGATGGTCGCGGTGGATTACGCCTCGCACTGCGCGCAGGTGGAGCAGTTGGAGGAGGAGATCCTCTCGGTCCTGGCCGGGGTGGCTCCGCGGGCGGGCCGGGTGCCGATGGTCTCGGCGATGACGGGCGAGACGCTGACCGGTACGGAGTTGGATGCCGGGTACTGGTACGGCAGCCTGCGGGCACCGGTGCAGTTCGATGGAGCCGTACGCGCCCTGGCCGGTATGGGGCACCAGGTGTTCATCGAGGTCTCCCCGCATCCGGTACTGCTCGCGGCGATGACCGAGACGCTCGAAGAGGCCGCGCTGGAGGCAGGCCCGGGCACGATGGTGGGGGTGGTGTGCGGAACGCTGCGTCGCGACGACGGTGGAGCTACCCGCCTGATCACCTCGTTCGCGGAGGCGTTCGTCCACGGCGCGGGAGTGGACTGGACTGCTGTCCTGTCGGCCGGGCAGCGGGTGGAGCTGCCCACCTACGCCTTCCGGCACCAGCGGTACTGGCCCCAGGGAGCGCTGGCGCTGCCGACTGCGGGATCGGCCGCGGGCGGCGACGGTGCGAGCACGGTGGCCGAGGCGCAGTTCTGGGCCGCGGTCGAGGGCGGGGATCTGGCGCAGATCGCCGACACGCTCGCCATCGAGAACCAGCAGTATCTGGGTGAGGTGCTGCCCGCGTTGGCGTCGTGGCGGCGCCGGGAGCAGGACCGGTCCACGACCGCAAGCTGGCGCTACCGGGTGGGCTGGGCACCGGTCGCCGAGCCCGACCCGGCTGTGCTGACAGGCGTCTGGCTGTTGGTGACCGCTGCCGGGCAGATCGG
Source organism: Streptomyces cellostaticus (assembly GCF_001513965.1). Classification (GTDB taxonomy): domain Bacteria; phylum Actinomycetota; class Actinomycetes; order Streptomycetales; family Streptomycetaceae; genus Streptomyces; species Streptomyces cellostaticus. Next base: position 4,527 of record NZ_KQ948089.1, read on the forward strand.
CGACGACCTGACGCAGGGGTGCGTGCAGGCGCTGGCCGCCCGAGGCGCCGAAGTGGTTGTGGCCCAGGTCCCGGCCGAGGTCGTGGACCGGGCTGAGGTGGCAGCGGTCCTCGACCGGACGCTGGAGGGTACAGGCACGGAACCGGCCGCGGTCAGGGGCGTGGTGTCGCTGCTGGCGCTGGATGAGACGTTTGTACCGGCGTATCCGGTGGTGGCTCAGGGTGTGGCCGCGACGCTGGGCCTGGTGCAGGCGCTCGGAGACGCGGGAGTGGGCGCACCGCTGTGGGTGGCCACGCACGGAGCGGTGGCGGCCGTGCCGGGCGAGGTGCTGACCAGCCCGGTGCAGGCGCAGGTGTGGGGCCTGGGCCGAGTGGTGAGCCTGGAACACCCTGACCGGTGGGGCGGGTTGATCGACCTGCCCGCCGTACTCGACGAACGCGCCGGGGCGCGGCTGGCGGCCGTGCTGGCCGGATGCGGCGAGGACGAGGTCGCGATCCGCGCGGCCGGGCTCCTGGCCCGGCGGCTGACCCGGGCTCCGCAGCCTCGCGTCTCCGCCGAGGGCTGGGTGCCGCGTGGGAGTGCGTTGATCACCGGTGGAACCGGTGCGATCGGCGGGCACGTGGCGCGCTGGCTGGCCGGTCGAGGCGCCCAGCGGCTGGTGCTGACCAGCCGGTCCGGTCCCTCCGCCCCCGGCGTTGCCGAGCTGGCGGCAGAGCTGGCGACCTCCGGTGCGCGCGTGGATGTCGTGGCCTGTGATGTCAGTGAGCGGGCGGATCTGTCCGGGCTGCTGGCCTGGACGGGGACGGACGGTCCTGCGTTGTCCGCGGTGATGCACACCGCGGGTGTGCTGGACGACGGCGTGGTCGACCGGCTGTCGGCGGAGCGGCTGGCGACGGTGATGGCGCCCAAGACCGCGAGTGCGGCCTTGCTGGACGAGCTGACCGCAGACCTCGACCTGGACGCGTTCGTGCTCTTCTCCTCGGCCGCGTCGACGCTGGGCGCCGCCGGGCAGGGCAACTACGCGGCGGCGAACGCGTTCCTGGATGCCGTGGCGGAGAGCAGGCGGGGCCGGGGCCTGGCCGGTCTGGCGGTGGCCTGGGGGCTGTGGGGCGGAGGCGGCCTGGCGGAATCCAAGGAAGCGATCCGGGCCCGGATGCGCCGGCTCCCCATGCCGGCGATGGATCCGCAACTGGCGGTGCGGGCACTGGGAGAGGCACTTGAACAGCCTGACCCGGTGCTGACGGTGATGGATATAGATTGGGCGCAGTTGGCCTCGGTGCCTGGCGCGGCGGATTTGCGTCAGAGGCCGCTGGTGCGGGACCTGCCCGAAGTACGCCGGCTGGCTGCCGCGGGCGGTGGTACGGGCACCGGGGGTGTGGTGCGTGGCGAGGGTGAACTGTCCCAGCGGCTGGCCGGGTTGGGCCGGGCCGAGCAGGACCGGGTGCTGATCGATGTGGTGCGGGCCGAGGCAGCGGTGGTGTTGGGACACGCCTCGGCGGAAGCGGTGCAGGACAGTCAGGCCTTCAAGGATCTGGGCTTTGACTCGCTGACCGGGGTCGAGTTGCGGAACCGGTTGAACGCGGCGACGGGGTTGCGGTTGCCGGCCACGCTGGTGTTCGACTACCCCACCCCGGTGGCACTTGCCACCTGGCTGCGGACCGAAATCATCCAGGGCGAAACAATATCGGTGCCGATACTCGATGAGCTGGACCGGCTCGAATCGAGTCTTTCGGGTGTGGGTTCCGATCAGAACATGCGTGAAAGCGTTACGAGGCGGCTGCAGACCATCCTCTCGAAGTGGATCGAAGAGCAGGGCGGATCGGAGTCCGAGAACGAGACGGTCGAGCTCCAGTCGGCAACACCCGACCAGGTGTTTGACTTCCTCGACAAAGAACTTGGATTGAGTTAATCCCCTCGGACTTATTGACGGCAAAGTTAATTAAGGGGTCCCCGTGGAGAACCAAGAAAAACTCTTCGATTACCTTAAGAAGGCTGCAGCCGAGCTTCAGGAGACTCGTAAGCGCCTGCGCAAGATGGAGGCAGGCGAGCAGGAGCCGTTGGCGATCGTCGGGATGAGCTGCCGCTTCCCTGGTGGTGCGGGCAGCCCCGAGGAGTTCTGGGAGCTGCTGGCCGCGGGCGGGGACGCGGTCGGCGGCTTCCCCACCGACCGTGGCTGGGACACCGACAGCCTGTACGACCCCGACCCGGATCAGGCCGGGACGTCGTATGTGCAGCAGGGCGGCTTCCTGCAGGACGCGGCGGGCTTTGATGCGGGGTTCTTCGGAATCAGTCCGCGTGAGGCGCTGGCGATGGATCCGCAGCAGCGGTTGCTGCTGGAGGTGTCGTGGGAGGCGCTGGAGCGGGCCGGCATCGACCCCAGGGCACTGAAGGGGAGTCCCACAGGCGTCTTCGCGGGTGGTTTCGCGTCGGGTTATGGGCTCGGTGTGGCGTTGGCGGGGCAGGACGCGGCCGGTGTCGAGGGTCACTTGATGACCGGTAACGCGACGAGTGTGCTGTCGGGTCGTGTGTCGTATGCGCTGGGTCTTGAGGGTCCGGCGGTGACGGTGGACACGGCGTGTTCGTCGTCGCTGGTGGCGCTGCACCTGGCCAGCCAGGCCCTGCGGTCCGGGGAGTGCTCGCTGGCGCTGGCCGGCGGCGTCACGGTGATGGTGACACCAGGGACGTTCATCGAGTTTTCCCGGCAGCAGGGCCTCTCGCCGGACGGCCGATGCCGGGCCTTCGCCGCGGAAGCGGACGGGACGGGATGGGCCGAAGGCGCCGGTGTCCTGGTGCTGGAACGGCTGTCCGATGCCCGCCGCAACGGGCATCAGGTGCTGGCCGTGATACGTGGCTCCGCGATCAACCAGGACGGCGCCTCCAACGGCCTGACTGCGCCGAACGGCCCCTCGCAGCAGCGCGTGATCCGGGCCGCCCTGAGCAATGCCCGCCTGGCTGCCAGTGACGTGGACGTCGTGGAGGCGCACGGCACGGGGACCAAGCTCGGCGACCCCATCGAAGCGCAGGCCCTGCTCGCCACCTACGGTCAGGAGCGCGCCGAGCAGGGGCCGTTGTGGCTGGGTTCGGTGAAGTCCAACATCGGTCACACGCAGGCTGCCGCGGGCGTGGCTGGTGTGATCAAGATGGTGCTGGCGTTGCAGCACCAGGAGCTGCCGCAGACGCTGCACGCGCAGGAGCCGTCGCCGCACGTGGACTGGTCGGCGGGTGAGGTGCAACTGCTGACCGAGTCCGTGCCCTGGCCGGCCGATGGCCGGGTGCGGCGTGCCGGTGTGTCCGCGTTCGGCATCAGTGGCACCAACGTTCACCTCATCGTTGAAGAAGCCCCGGCCGTTGAGGCTGCTGAGCTCGAGGACGAGGCACCTGAGGCCGACGCCGAGGGCACGGCACCGGTGCTGTCGGGCGTTGGTGCGTGGGTGGTGTCGGGTCGGTCGGCGGAAGGTTTGGCCGCCCAGGCGGGGCGGTTGCGGGAGTGGGTGTCGGGGCGGCCGGAGTTGGATCCGGTGGATGTGGGCTGGTCGTTGGCGGTGTCGCGGTCGGTGTTCGAGCACCGGGCCGTGCTTTTGGGTGGCGAGCGT
>NZ_KQ948090.1 GCF_001513965.1 Streptomyces cellostaticus
TAGTGCTCTGACCGCATAGGTTCGCCGGGTTGGCGGTTGGAGCGGTGGGCGGGCGGTGACGTTCGGTGCGACGCCTGGGCCGTTTCCTGACATGCCTTGGAAAAAGTTGCGGGGCCGCTGTCGATCCGGCCACGTCCCGTTCGACGTCATGATGTGCGGCGCCTCGCCGCACGATGGCGCGACAGGACTGACGAGGACACACGTGGATCAACTGCTGAGAGTCATGAACTTCAACGTCTCGAGTGACGGAATCGGTGCCGGTGAGCACCAGAGTCTCGAGCGGCCGTTCGGCCACGACCATCCCGAGAGGCTGTTCGCCTGGGCCGGAGCCACGGCGAGCTGGCCCATGCGCACGGATCCCGGGGGGAGTAGGGGCCTCGACGACTACTTCACGCGGGACTTCGCGCGCAACATCGGCGCCGAGATCATGGGCCGCAACAAGTTCGGGCCCCAGCGCGGGCCCTGGCAGGACCATGAGTGGCGCGGCTGGTGGGGCCAGGAGCCCCCGTTCCGCACCCCGGTGTTCGTCATGACCCACCACACGCGTCCGTCGTTCACGCTCTCCGACACCACGTTCCACTTCGTCGACGGCAGCCCGGCCACGGTCCTCGAACGGGCGCGGGAAGCGGCGCAGGGCCAGGACGTCCGGCTCGGTGGCGGGGTCACCACCATCCGGCAGTTCCTTGATGCCGGCCTCGTCGACACCATGCATGTGGCGGTCTCGCCGGTGAAGTTCGGGTCCGGACTGCGACTGTGGGAGTCCCCCGATGAGCTGCTCGACCGGTTCCACCTGGAGGTCGTGCCCAGCCCGAGTGGTGTGACGCACCACCTGTTCTGGCGAAGGTGACGCGAGGGCCCGCTTGAGTTCAGGCCGCGGCTGCGAGGGGGTGTCCGCCCCAGCGGATGCCCTTCTCGCTGCGGATGCGGGCGCGTTCCTTGCGTTCGGCGGCCAGGTCGTCGCGGTGGCGGGCGTTGTCGTTGCGCCAGCGCAGGTAGGCATGCAGGGCCCGGGTCTGCACGGTGTGGTTGGGATAGTTCGAGTGGGCGATAGTGAACTGTCTCAGCGGTCCGAAGTGCGCCTCGATCGGGTTCGCCCACGAGGCGCAGCCGTTGGGGTGAAGCACAGCTCGACCTTGTGCTTCTTCGCCCAGCGACGGGATGTCGGCGCCTTTATGGGCGGACAGGTTGTCCAGGACTACGCAGATCGGGGCGCCGTCGGGCCGGGCGGCGCGGATCGACTTCAGCGCGGCCGGCGTGTTCGCGGCACCTTTCTTGCGGCAGTTGATGCCCCACAGGCGGTCGTCGCCGACCGAGTAGCAGCCGTGGAAGCAGCGCACCCTGTGGGTGCGGTGGTAGGTGGCAGGCACTCGGTCGGGATGTTTCCGTTCGACCCAGCCCGATCCTGCGGTGGGCCGGATTCCGAGCGGGCCGAACTCATCGAAGGCGAACGCCCGGTCGGGGAAGCGGTCCAGGACCTCCTCGATCCGCTCCAGCTTCGCCTCGCGGTCCGGGTCGGGGGATTCCTTCCAGGTCTTGGTGCGCTGGAAGGTGACACCGCGGCGGGCGAGCAGGCTGCGTAACGCCTCGCGGCCGATCCAGATCACCCGGCCGTGGACTTTCCGCAGGCAGGCGACGAAGTTTGGGGATGGACCAGCGGGTGAAGGGCTGGCCGAGCTTGTGGGGCGGGTGGTGGCCGTCTGGATGACGAAGTCCTCGTCGTCAGGCTTGAGCAGGCGGGGACGGCCTCCCGCCCACTTAGGGTCCAGGCAGGCCAGGCCGATCTCGTTGAAACGGTGGATCAGGTCCCGAACGGTGTCTTCGTCGGCCTGCACCAGCTGGGCGATCACCGGCACGCGGTTCCCGCCGGCCGAGGCCAGCAGCATCATCGCGCGCCGGTAACGCACACCGAACTGGTACTGCCGCGACGCACGATCTGCTGCAGCTTCTGCCCCTCCTGGTCGGTCAGTCTGCGCACACGGACTGGCTCAGCCACCGCGCCTCCAGCGGTCGGATCGGACGTCCCCGCACATCCAACCGTCACGATGGCCAACCCGGCGAACCTATGCGGTCAGAGCACTAGCTAGTAGGCAGTTCCGCGGGCGGTATCAGCGTGGGGGCGGTTCCGGCACCTCGGTCACTGTCTCCTCCTCGGCGTGTTTGCGCAGGCATGCGGTGAGGTAGCTTGCGCGCAGATGTCCTGGCCGGTCAGAACGGCCGTTGAGGCTCCGCTCCGGCTGGCCGGGTCGGAGCCTCTGCGCATGGGAAAGGGAATCCGCTGCGGCAGGGTTGGAGTCACCTCGCCGAGCTGGTGCTACGTCCCCGTCAGGCCGGTGGCGTCGTCCAATCAGGGCGGTGTCGGGACGCAGTCGGGACACAAGGACAGGAACAGACTGACAAAGACGAAGGGGTGCCGACACGCCCCACCCCTTCTGACCTGCAAAAACGTCATGAATGAGCGTGGACAGGCAAGGGCCGCCAAGATCCTCAAAGGACTCATAATCCGTCGGCCGTGGGTTCGAGTCCCACCCGCCCCACCCAGGCAGGTCTCTGACCTGCGGAAACGTCTCAGCGGGGCTGCGGATTCAGGACTTTGGGCCAACGGACTGAATCCGCTGCTCGCGAGTTCAGTGGTGCTCCGCAGGCCGTAGTTGGCGCTGCGGTGACCTGCACTGATGAGTCGGCCCATGGCCAGGCAGGCCCGGCAGGCGGGCTCAGTCAGGGGCTGGACGGAAGAGTTGGGACGCTGTTGGGACGCGGGGTTAAGGAAGAGCTCGTGAGACGGCCGTCACGCCGGGCCCCGCCGCGAGTGCCGACGCCGTGATGAGCAGGTTTGTGGTGGCGCCGACGACCAAGTCGCGCCGGATCCGGTAGTTCGTCCCCTTCATGTGGTCGGTTGATCGCCGCTTCACTGGGAGCTTGGGAGCCGACCGTCAGCACCTACCAGCTGCCCCTTGGAATCCACAGCAGGAGCGGGCTGATCGCAGCAGTACGTACAGGCGCCCGGGGAGTCACCCCGCGTGCCGGGCGGCAAAAACTGTCCGATCTGAAAACGGCCCGGCAAGAGCGCCGGATGAGCCCCGGGCGTGCTCACATCAGCTGAACCCGTGAGTAGACGACGCACCAAGCACGCCGAGACCGTCCAGCGCCTCTCCGCCTCCGAGGGGAACGTCCACCAGATGTCCACGATCAAGGGGAAGCTTCACCTGGAGCCGGTGCTGGCGAACAAGACGATCGACTGGGATCTGATCCGCCAGCAGTACGACCAGATCGTCAAGTACACCACCGTGCTCCGCCTGGGCAAGGCCGAGGCCGAGTAGGTGCTGCGACGCTTCACCCGGGGCGGCCCGAAGCGCCCCACCTACCAGGCGGTCTGGGCGTGCTCGGGCGATGCGACAACGCGGCGGGGTACCGTGCCTGGGGGCACCTCCCAGCGGTAGCTGGGGGAGTCGCGGGGCCCGTGCTGACCCATCGGGCATGCCCTAAGACCCTGTTCGGCTGCCTGCGCGCGGGGCCCCGTGAGGCAGGGGCGACCGAGGGGGCCGCCCCTGGTCCGGTTCAGTCGCCGATGGTGACCTCGAGGGACATCTCGCCCAGGACGACCCGGTCGTTGCCGGTGTTGTTGCGGCCGTCTGTGGCCCTCCTGCCTCCGGTCTTCACGCCTCTCACGGTGACCTTGTGGGTGCCCATCTCCAGGTAGCGGAAGACGTGCTCCGCCTTAAGCGGGTATGGCACGTCCTTGCCGACAACGCTGATGGACTCGGAGCGGGTATTGCCACTGGGCTGGGTCAGGGTCAGCGTGATGTCCATCTTCGGTTCCCAGCCGGACGCCAGCTTGTTGTTCTCCCCGAACCAAGCGACGGAGTCCCAGATGTAGGGGACCGCCTCGTAGGTGACGGTCACCTCGTGACTGCGGCCACTCTGGCTCACCTCGGCGGCGAGGAAGGCCTTGACCTTTGAGACTCTGTCTTTATCCCCCTCGAATTCCTTCGTACCCTGAGCCGGATTACGGACGGTTGTCATGCGCTAGCCCCTTCTGACTGCCCTCAGTACAGCTACGTACGGTGAGCATAGTGACACTCAGCGCCACGACGTGCAGGTGTTCGCAATCCCCTGACTGGATTCCGCCCCGGATTTTCACGACACGCCCCAGGGCCTGTCTGATCGGTCGGTGACGAACCGGGCTGCCGATCGTTCAGGGCAGTGTGGGGCGAGGTGATCTGACCGGCTCTGAATGGGCCCAGCTGGAGCCATACTTGCCGATGAACGCCGGTCGGGGCGGACGGTGGAAGGACCACCGGCAGGTCATCAACGGGATCTTGTTCCGCATACGGACAGGCATCCCTTGGCGGGACCTTCCAAGGAGGTTCGGGAGCTGGCAGACCTGTTACGACCGGCACCGGCGCTGGTCGGCACGGTACATGGGAGAGGATCTTCCGGGTTGTCCAGGCTGATGCCGACGCGGAAGGCCGTATCGACTGGTCCATGGTGAGTGTGGATTCCACCGTGTGCCGGGCGCACCAGCACGCCGCTGGCGCACGCAAGCAGGCGCCTCGCAAGTCCGGCAAGCGCGCCCGGCCCGCCCAGCACCGTTCGGACGAAGCCCTCGGCCGTTCACGTGGCGGGCTGACAACGAAAATCCACCTGGCCGGTGAGAGCGGACTACGGCCGCTGGCCGTGCTGGTCACACCCCGACAATGGGGTGACGCCCCCCAGATGATCCCGGTTCTGGAGCGTATCCGCGTGCCCCGCCCTGCCGGCGGCCATCCCCGCACCCGGCCGGACCACGTGAGCGGTGACAAAGCGTACTCATCGCGCCGCAACCGCCGTTACCTGCGGCGTCGACAGATCAAGCACACCATTCCCGAGCGCCGCGACCAGCGGGCCCACCGTCAACGCCGTGGCAGCAACGGCGGTCGGCCCGCCGGTTTCGATCCGACGCACTAGGGGCAATGCAGTTGCTTTAGTTGTGTCGTCTCATCAGCTTGGTGCCACGCTCGCGCGGGCGCAGGGCCCTAATCAAGCACGCGGAGGGGCCCGCCGCCCGTCCGTGGGCGCTCCTCCTCCGCCACCCGGGACACCGTAGTGACCTCCTTCCGACCGGGAGCGTTGACTGGGCATGACCACCACCGCGAAGCGAGCCGCCGTGACGGCCGCCCTCCTGACCGCCGTCCTCGCCGCTACGGCCCCGGCCGCGGACGCCCAGACCCAGCCCACGCCTTCCGACCCCCACGCCGTGCACACCGCCGATGGCGAACACGCCCGCGGTCGGGGGGTCATCTACTACGAGGTGGAGCCGTCGTTCCCCGCCATCCCCTCGGCCGCCGACAAGAACGTCCTCAGGGCCGAAGCGACCCAGAACACCCTCAAGGCCGAACAGGCCCGCCTCAACCAAGGGGGCCTGTACAACTGGATGGAACGAGGCTTCCAGCTGAGGAACATGCAAATCGAGGATGTGCTCAACCGGCCCACCGTGGCGTAGAGGGCGCCTGCCCTTTCCCGAGCCGGGCGGGCATCGGTGACGACTGGACCATCGGCACCTGACCTGGCCGGAGTCGCAAACCGGCCCCGGCTAGGCCTCGGGGCCAGTGCCCGAGACTTGCTACTCGTCAAGGCCCGCAGGAACGCCGGAACGCACCCGTCGGCCGCCTCTGTGTACCGGGCGCTCGCCGACGCCAGGGAACAGCCGCCGCGGGCTCAGACCGCACGGCCACCCGGACACCTGGTCGACCCTCCCGTGTCCGGGCGCTCAGGGCTTTAAGATCAGCTCATTGCCCCTTTGACCCGTATCTCGCTACCCCCAGAGCACGGGTCTCCCGGCCCGCCGGTTGGTCTTGGCCTTCTTGGTCTGGTTGAGGACCCAGCGGCCCGGCTCGACCGCCCCCCGTTTGGCGCGGGTCCGCAGTACGGGCCACCGGTTGGGCTTCTTGATCGCCCGTGGGCAATTCCGGTTCCGGCGGGCTGGGAGCAAGCGGCTGCGTGCCTCTTGCCGAGCCTCGGCGAGGGAGCGGGTGAGCTTGGCCGTCGTGGCTCCGTGCTGCGATGGAACGCTTCGGCGGACGATGCGGTCGCACTTGAGGTAGGAGATTCGATCCGCGTCCCCGGCGGGGCCGGCGAGGGCTGCTGCGTGGGCGAACCGGCGGATCGCACGGTGAACGTGTGGGCGAATTCGACGGACCAGAAGCCGCGGTCGGTGATGACCAGGTCCCCGGAACTGGTGCAACTGGCCAGCGGGTAGGCAAGGCTCCGCTCGCCATCGCGGTAGCCGCCGAGGCGGGCATCTAGTACCAATGCCGTGTAGTTAGGCGCTGAGCTGTTGTGTCAAGGCGCCTGAAGCAGAGATGGAGCTCCTGCTAGAACCGTGTCGACCAAGATCACTGTTCAGCAGGAGCTCCATTGGACGCCAAGTCTGTCATTTCTCATGAGGTAGCGGTTG
>NZ_KQ948091.1:0-2371 GCF_001513965.1 Streptomyces cellostaticus
AACGACCGCGCACCCACACCCGGCTCCAAAGCCCACTCCACCGGCACCAGATCACCCGAGGGACGTGTCAACCGCCGGCCAAAGGCACTCCGGCCACGGATCGCCAACTCCGGCTCACCACTGCCCAGCACAGTCGGCAGCACGGATACGGGGTCGCCGTCGCCGGTCGCGGGCAGGTCGGCCAGGACCAGACGTCCCGGATTCTCCGACTGCGCCGACCGCAGCAGACCCCACACCGCAGCCGCCGCCAGATCCGTCACACCCTCACCCGGAACCGCGGCCACCGCACCCCGGGTGACGACCACCAACTGGGCCGACTCCAGCCGCTGCTCCTCCAGCCACTCCTGCACCAGACCCAACACCGCACCGGCAGCACACCGAGCCGCCTGCGCCGCATCACCACTGCTGTCCGTATCCGCACAGACAAGCACCACCTGCGGAGCAACCTCGCCCGCCTCGGTCGCAGCAGCAACCCCGGCCAGATCGGCAAACGTGCGGACCGGCACCCCGGCCGTGTTCAGCCCGTCGCCCAGGGCGAAACGGTCCGCTCCGATCAGCGCCCAGTCCCCGGCCGGAACCGCGGCCTCGGCCACCGGGACCCAATCCACGCTGAACAGGGCGTCACCCACGCCACCGTGCGTCGGCTGCAACTGGTCTGCCGAGACAGGGCGGCTCACCAGCGAGGCCACCGAGACCACCGGTGTGCCGGTGGTGTCCGCCGCCGTCAGCGTCAGGCTGCCCTGCGCGTCACGGCGCAGCCGGGCCCGCAGAACCGACGCCCCACTGGCGTGCAACTCCACACCCGTCCACGCGAACGGCATCCGGACCTCACCCAGTTCACCCTCGCCGTCGGCGTCGGCCAGGAGCCCCGCATGCAAAGCCGCGTCCAGCAGGGCCGGGTGCAGGCCGAACGAAGCGGCCTCCTGCGCCACGGCCTCCGGCAGTGCCACCTCGGCGAAGATGTCCTCACCACGACGCCACGCCGCTCGCAGGCCGTGGAACGACGGGCCGTAGACATCGGCCAGCTGCACCGCATACACATCCGCGATGTCCAGCGGTGTGGCCTCCTGCGGCGGCCACACCGTCAGGTCTTCCTCGGCTTGGCTCGCCGCTCCAGCGGGGGCGATCAGCGCGCTGGCGTGCTGGACCCACGGCTGCTGGCCGCCGGGCTCATCGGTACGGGAGAAGACCTCGACCTCGCGCCGTCCGTCGGCGTCGGCTGCGGCCACCACGACCTGGACCTGCACCCCGCTGCCGTCGGCAGGCACCACCAACGGCGCCTGCAACGTCAGCTCCTCCACCACAGCGCACCCGACCTGGTCCCCGGCGCGGACCACGAGCTCCACGAACCCGGTGCCCGGCAGGAGCATCACGCCGCCGACGGCATGGTCGGCCAGCCACGGCTGTGTGCGCACGGACAGCCGTCCCGTGCACACCAGTCCGGAGCCACCCGCCAGTTCCACCGCCGCGCCCAGCAGCGGATGACCCACCGCACCGAGCCCCAGCGACACCGCATCCCCGCCCGAAGCCAGCGCTGCGGCCGACAGGGACAGCAGTCCCTTGGGCCAGTACCGCTCGTGGCGGAAGGCATACGTGGGCAGCTCCACCCGCTGCCCGGCGGGCAGGACCGTGGTCCAGTCGACGGGCGCGCCGTGGACGAACGCCTCGGCGAGCGAGGTGATCAGGCGTGTCGTTCCACCGTCGTCGCGACGCAACGAGCCCGACACCACGCCTGCTACCGCGCCAGGGCCTGCCTCCAGCGCGGCCTCTTCGAGCGTCTCGGTCATCGCCGTGAGCAGCACCGGATGCGGGGAGACCTCGATGAACACCTGGTGGCCCATGTCGGCCAGGATGCGTACCGCCCCATCGAACTGCACCGATGCCCGCAGGCTGCGATACCAGTACCCGGCATCCAGCTCAGTGCCGGTCAGCGTCTCGCCCGTCATCGCCGAGACCATCGGCACCCGGCCAGCCCGCGGTGACACTGCGGCCAGTACGGAGGTGATCTCCTCTTCCAGCTGTTCCACCTGCGCGGAGTGCGAGGCGTAGTCCACCGCGACCATCCGGGACCGGACGCCGTCGGCCTCCAGCTCCTGCGCCAACTCCTGCAAAGCATCAGGCTCACCGGAGACGACCACGGCAGCCGGGCCGTTGACCGCGGCCAGCGACAGCCGACCGTCCCAGCGGCCGAGACGCTCCTCGACCCGGGCAGCCGGCTCGCTCACCGACATCATGCCCCCGGCGCCCAACAGGACTCGCAACGCCTGCGAGCGCAGGGCCACGACCCGGGCGCCGTCCTCCAAGCTCAGCATCCCGGCCACCGTCGCCGCAGCGATCTCACCCTGCGAGTGACCCACCAGCGCATCCGGTG
>NZ_KQ948091.1:3128-3870 GCF_001513965.1 Streptomyces cellostaticus
GGACGTGCAACACCCGAGACGACCGACCCCGCAGGCACCCCGGCGGCCAGACTCTCCAGACCGCTCACCAGCTCCCCGCGGTCAGCGCCAACCACCACCGCCCGGTGCTCGAACACCGACCGCGACACCGCCAACGACCACGCCACATCCTCCGGCTCCAACTCCGGCCGGGCAGCAACCCACTCCCGCAACCGGCCCGCCTGCGCCGTCAGCGCCTCGGCCGACTGGCCCGACACCAGCCAAGCACCGGCGCCCGACACCACCGGTGCCGTGCCCTCGGCGCCCGCCTCAGGTGCCTCGTCCTCAAGCTCAGCAGCCTCAACGGCCGGAGCCTCCTCGACGATGACGTGCGCGTTGGTGCCACTCATCCCGAACGAGGACACACCCGCACGGCGCACCCGGCCGTTCACCGGCCACGACACGGACTCGGTCAGCAGCTGCACCTCACCCGCGGACCAGTCCACGTGCGGCGACGCCTCGTCCGCGTGCAACGTCTGCGGCAACTGCTGGTTCTGCAACGCCAGCACCATCTTGATCACACCGGCCACGCCCGCGGCAGCCTGCGTGTGACCGATGTTTGACTTCACCGAACCCAGCCACAACGGCCGGTCCCCCGGCCGCTCCTGACCATAGGTCGCGAGGAGCGCCTGCGCCTCGATCGGGTCACCCAGCGTGGTGCCCGTACCGTGCGCCTCCACCACATCCACATCGGCAGCCGACAACTGGGCACTGGCCAAGGCGG
>NZ_KQ948091.1:4885-7881 GCF_001513965.1 Streptomyces cellostaticus
AGAAGTCGACGAAGGTCCCCGGATTGGCCATGACCGTGACGCCGCCGGCCAGCGCCAGCGAGCACTCCCCGGACCGGATCGCCTGGCCGGCCAGGTGCAGTGCCACGAGCGACGACGAACACGCCGTGTCCACCGTCACCGCCGGGCCTTCAAGGCCCAGGGCATACGACACCCGGCCGGACAGCACGCTGGTCGCGTTCCCGGTCATCAGGTGCCCCTCCAGGCCCGATGCCGCTTCGCCCGTCAGCGCCACGCCGTATCCATAGCCCGACGCGAAACCACCCGCGAAGACGCCCGTCGCGGACCCCCGCAGTTCCCCGGGATCGATTCCTGCCCGCTCCAGCGCCTCCCACGACACCTCCAGCAGCAGGCGCTGCTGCGGGTCCATGGCAAGAGCCTCACGCGGGCTGATCCCGAAGAAACCGGCATCAAAGTCCGCTGCACCCTGCAAGAACGCGCCCGCCTGGGTGTAGGAAGTTCCCGCATGCTCCGGGTCAGGGTCGAACAGGCCGTCCAGGTCCCAGCCACGGTCGGTCGGGAACCCGCCCACCGCATCCCCGCCCGCAGCCAGCAACTCCCAGAACTCCTCGGGGCTGCCCGCACCACCAGGGAACCGGCAGCTCATCCCGACGATCGCCAACGGCTCATCCGTAGCCGCCACAGCAACCACCGACCCGCCGACACCCGCCGACTCCCCGGTCAGCTCACCCCGCAGATAGTCAGCCAGAACCACCGGAGTCGGATAGTCGAACACCAACGTGGCCGACAACCGCAACCCCGTCACCGCGTTCAACCGGTTCCGCAGCTCTACCGCCGTCAGCGAGTCGAAGCCCAGATCCTTGAACGCCCGCTTGTCCGGGACCGCGTCCGCCGAGGTGTGCCCCAGCACCGCAGCCGCCTCAGCCCGCACCACATCGGCCAGCACCCGTTCCTGCTCGGCCCGGCCCAACCCCGCCAACCGCTGCGCCAGTTCACCCTGACCGCGCACGACGCCCTCGGCACCAGCACCCGCAGCAGGCAGCTGGCGGATCTCGGGCAGGTCCCGGACCAGCGGCATCTCCCGCAAGTCCGCCGCGCCCGGCGCCGAGGCCAGTTGGCCCCAGTCGACATCCATCACCGTCAGTACGGCGTCGGGACCCTCGATCGCATCGCCCAGTGCCCGCACCGCCAGCTGCGGATCCATCGCCGGCATCGCGCCCCGCCGCACCCGGGCCCGAACCGCCTCGCTGGCTTCGGCGAGACCACCGCCGCCCCAGGTGCCCCACGCCACCGAAAGCCCGGGCAGTCCCCGGTTCCGCCGGTGTTCCGCCAGGGCGTCCAGGAACGCGTTCGCCGCAGCGTAGTTGCCCTGCCCGGCCGCGCCCAGCGTGGAGGCGACCGAGGAGAAGAGCACGAACGCGTCCAGGTCGAGGTCCGCGGTCAGCTCGTCCAGCAAGGCCGCACTCGCGGCCTTGGGCGCCGACACCGTCGCCAGCCGCTCCGCCGACAGCTTGTCGACCACGCCGTCGTCCAACACGCCGGCGGTGTGCATCACCGCGGACAGCGCAGGACCGTCCGTCCCGGTCCAGGCCAGCAGCCCGGACAGGTCCGCCCGCTCACCCACATCGCAGGCCACGACGTCCACGCGCGCACCGGCCGTCGCCAGCTCGGCCGCCAGCGCCGCCGCACCCGCCGCACCGGGTCCGGACCGGCTGGTCAGCACGAGCCGCTGAGCACCACGGCCGGCCAGCCAGCGGGCCACATGCCCGCCGATCGCACCGGTTCCACCGGTGATCAGGACACTCCCGCGCGGCGCCCAGGGCTCGGCGGAGCCACGGGGCTGCGGGGCCCGGCCCAGCCGACGGCCCAGAATCCCAGCCTGGCGGATCGCGACCTCGTCCTCGCCGCATCCGGCCAGCACCGCCGTCAGCCGCGCCCCGGCACGTTCATCGAGTACGGCGGGCAGGTCGATCAACCCGCCCCAGCGGTCGGGGTGTTCCTGGGCCACCACTCGGCCAAGTCCCCACACCTGCGCCTGCACCGGGCCGGCCAGCGCCTCGCTCGGCACGGTGGCCACCGCTCCGCATGTGGCCACCCACAGCGGTGCGACCACGCCGGTGTCGCCCAGTGCCTGCACCAGAGCCAGCGTTGCGGCGAGGCCCTGGGCCACCACCGGGTGGGCGGGCACGGGCGTCTCGTCCACGGCCAGCAGCGACAGCACACCGGCCACCGCGCCCGTGTCCTGCACCGTCCGGCCGAGGATCGCCGCTATCTCGGCCCGGTCCACGACCTCGGCGGGCACCTCGGCGACCAGTACTTCCGCCCCTCGGGCGGCCAGCGCCTGCACGCATCCCCGCGTCAGGCCGTCGTCGGCCGATCCGGCCGGGGCCACGACCAGCCAGGGGCCCGTCAGCACGGCGGGGTCGGGGTCGGCGACCGCGGCCCAATTCACCCGGTAGCGCCAGCCTGCGGTCACCGACCGGTCCCGCTCCCTGCGCCGCCACGACGCCAGCGCCGGCAGCAGCTCACCCAGATACTGCTGGTCCTCGATCGCCAGCGTGTCGGCGATCTGCGCGAGGTCTCCGCCCTCGACCGCGGCCCAGAACTGGGCCTCGGCCACCGTGCTCGCACCATCGCCACCCGCCGTTCCCGGGGTGGGCAGCGCCAGGATTCCCTTGGGCCAGTACCGCTCATGACGGAAGGCATACGTGGGCAGTTCGACCCGGTTCGCAGCAGGCAACAGCGCGGCCCAGTCCACCGCCACACCATGGACGAACGCGCGCGCCAGACCCGTCACCAGGCCCGTCACACCCTGCTCATCACGCTCCTTGCGTCGCTGAAGCGGAATGAACACGCCCTCATCGCTGCCGATACCGGCGACGGCGTCCGGACCCAGCGCCGACAAGGACCCATCCGGACCGACCTCGATGAACACCGACACACCCTCGGCCGCCAACGCGCCCACCGCGTCCGCGAACCGCACCGCCTGCCGCGTCTGCCCCGGCCAGTACTCTCCG
>NZ_KQ948092.1:0-1203 GCF_001513965.1 Streptomyces cellostaticus
TCGCACTTGGCCCTGCTCGCCCGGCTCGGTCTCGCCGGTCAGCGCGCTGGCGTGCAGCACCGCGTCCAGCAGCGCCGGGTGCAGACCGAACGAACCCGCGTCCTGCGCCACCTCCTCCGGCAGCGCCACCTCGGCGAATACGTCCTCACCGCGGCGCCAGACCGCCCGCAGACCCTGGAACGCCGGACCATAGCCGTAGGAGCCGGCGGCGAGGGCGTCGTACATCCCGCTGATGTCCACCGCGGTCGCATCCCGCGGCGGCCACACCGCAAGGTCTTCCTCGGCTTGGCCGACTGTTGTGGTGGGAGCGATCAGCGCGCTGGCGTGCTGGACCCACGGCTGCTCGCCGCCGGGCTGGTCGGGACGCGAGAAGACCTCCACCCCACGCCGTCCATCGGCATCGGCCGCAGCCACCACAACCTGGACCTGCACCCCGCTGCCGTCAGCAGGCACCACCAACGGCGCCTGCAGCGTCAGTTCCTCCACCACAGCGCACCCGACCTGGTCCCCGGCGCGGACCACGAGCTCCACGAACCCGGTGCCCGGCAGCAGGATCGCGCCGCCGACGGCATGGTCGGCCAGCCACGGCTGCGTGCGCACGGACAGCCGTCCCGTGCACACCAGTCCGGCACCACCGGCCAGTTCCACAGCCGCGCCCAGCAGCGGATGACCCACCGCACCGAGCCCCAGCGATACCGCATCCCCGCCCGTGGCCGATGCGGCCGCCTTGGGCCAGTACTTCTCGTGCTGGAAGGCGTAGGTGGGCAGTTCCACTCGCTGCCCGGTGGGCAGGACCGTGGTCCAGTCGACGGACGCGCCGTGGACGAACGCCTCGGCGAGCGAGGTGATCAGGCGTGCCGCTCCGCCCTCGTCACGACGCAGCGTGCCGGACACCACCGCGGCCATAGTGCCCGGGCTTGCCTCCAGCGCGGCCTCTTCGAGCGTCTCGGTGATCGCCGCGAGCAGTACCGGGTGCGGGGAGACCTCGATGAACACCTGGTGACCCATGCCCGAGAGGATGCGTACGGCCCGGTCGAAGTGGACCGGTGCGCGCAGGCTGCCGTACCAATACCCGGCATCCAACTCCGTGCCGGACAGGACCTCGCCCGTCATCGCCGAGACCATCGGCACCCGGCCCGCCCGCGGAGCCACCCCGGCCAGGACCGAGAGGATCTCCTCCTCCAACTGCTCCACCTGCGCGCC
>NZ_KQ948092.1:2200-6452 GCF_001513965.1 Streptomyces cellostaticus
AGCGAGGGAGACCATCACCGCCCACAGCGCCGGCTGGACCACATCCGCCGACTCCAGCTCAGGAGCACCCGGCGCACCAGCCAGGACATCGGTCAGCGACCAGTCCACAAACGGCCTCAGCGCCTGCTCACACTCCGCGAGGCGCGCGGCGAACACCGGGCTGGACTCGGCCAGTTCACGACCCATACCCAGCCACTGAGACCCCTGCCCCGGGAAGACAAACACCACCCGGGCGCCCGGACGTGCAACACCCGAGACGACCGACCCCGCAGGCACCCCGGCGGTCAGACTCTCCAGCCCCGTCACCAGCTCCCCGCGGTCGCCCCCGACCACCACAGCCCGGTGGTCGAACACCGACCGCGTCGCTGCGAGCGACCACGCGACATCCGTCGGCTCCAGTTCAGGCCGGGCCTCAGCCCACTCCTGCAACCGTCCCGTCTGCCCGGCCAGCCCCTCGGCCGACCGCGCCGACACCACCCACGCACCGACCCCTTCGGTTTCCACAACCATCGGGGCTTCCGGTTCTCCGCTGCCCGCGGAGGCTCCGGCCTTGGCGGGCTCGGGCGCTTCTTCGACGATGATGTGTGCGTTGGTACCGCTCAGACCGAACGACGACACGCCCGCACGACGCGCTCGGCCGTTCACCGGCCACGACACGGACTCGGTCAGCAGCTGCACCTCACCCGCGGACCAGTCCACGTGCGGTGAGGGCTCCTGCGCATGCAGCGTCTGCGGCAGATGCTGGTTCTGCAACGCCAGCACCATCTTGATCACACCGGCCACGCCCGCGGCAGCCTGCGTGTGACCGATGTTGGACTTCACCGAACCCAGCCACAACGGCCGCTCCTCCGGCCGCTCCTGTCCATAGGTCGCGAGCAGCGCCTGCGCCTCGATCGGGTCGCCGAGCGAGGTGCCCGTACCGTGCGCCTCCACCACGTCCACGTCGGCGGCCGACAGCCGGGCGTTGGCCAGGGCCGCGCGGATCACTCGCTGCTGCGAGGGGCCGTTCGGCGCGGTCAGACCGTTGGACGCACCGTCCTGGTTGATCGCGCTGCCCCGCACCACCGCCAGTACCGGATGTCCGAGCCGCTGGGCATCGGAGAGCCGCTCCAGGACGAGCACGCCCACGCCCTCGGACATGCCCATGCCGTCGGCCTCGGCCGAGAACGCCTTGCACCGCCCGTCCATCGCCAGGCCGCTCTGCTGGCTGAATCCCAGGAAGCCTTCGGGAGTCACCATGACCGTGACACCGCCGGCCAGGGCCATCGTGCACTCCCCGGAGCGGATCGCCTGGCTCGCCAGGTGCAGCGCCACCAGCGACGACGAACACGCCGTGTCCACCGTCACCGCCGGACCCTCAAGACCCAGGGCGTACGACACCCGGCCCGACAGCACGCTGGTCACGGTCCCGGTCATCAGGTGGGCTTCACCCTCGATGTCCGCGCCGATGCCGTATCCCGACGCGTAGCCTCCGGCGAAGACTCCGGTCTGGCTGCCGCGCAGCGACTCCGGGGCGATACCGGCCCGCTCCAGCGCCTCCCAGGACACCTCCAGCAGCAGCCGCTGCTGCGGGTCCATGGCAAGAGCCTCACGCGGGCTGATCCCGAAGAACCCGGCGTCGAACCCGGTCATGTCCTGTACGAACCCGCCGGCCTGGACGTACGAGGTACGCCCTTGCCCGGCGCCGGTGTCGCTGAGGCCTTCCAGGTCCCAGCCCCGGTCGTCCGGGAACCCGGAGATCGCGTCTCCGCCCGCGGTCAGCAACTCCCACAGCCCGTCGGGGCTGACCACCCCGCCCGGGTACCGGCAGCTCATTCCCACGATCGCGATCGGCTCATCGGCCGCCGCCTGGGCCGACGCCACCATCGGGAGCGCGGTGTCCTCAGGCAGGGCGCCCAGCAGCTCCGTCTGCAGGTATTCCGACAGGGCGGTGGGGTTGGGGTAGTCGAAGAGCAAGGTGGCCGGCAGCCGGAGATCGGTCGCGGTGCTGAGCTGGTTGCGCAGTTCCACCGCGGTCAGCGAGTCGAAGCCCAGCTCGCTGAAGGCGCGGCCGGCCTCGACCGACTCGGCCGACGGGTAGCCCAGCACCGAGGCGGCCTTGGTCCGGATCAGGTCGGTCAGCGCCCGGCCTTGCTCGGCCCGCGACATTCCCGTCAGCCGCCGCGCCAGATCGCCTTCCGCCTGCGCCGCCTCGGCATCCGACACGGCCGCGGCCAGCTGGCGGATCTCCGGCAGATCCCGCATGGCGGGTATCTGGAGCAGGTCTGCCGCCGCCTCGGGCGCCGACATGATCTCGGTCCAGTCCACGTTCATCACCGTCAGCACGGTGTCGGGACCGTCGAGGGCTTCGCCCAGGGCCCGGACGGCCAGGTCCGGATCCATGAGCACCTCCCACCGGTTGCGGCTCAGCCGCTGCCGGGCGGCCTCGGTGCCCTGCGACACACCACCGCCCGCCCACGGGCCCCAGGCCACCGCCAGACCGGCCAGTCCCCGGTCCCGCCTGCTCTCCGCCACGGCGTCCAGGAAGGCGTTCGCCGCCGCGTAGTTGGCCTGGCCCATGCCTCCCAACGTGGAAGCGACCGAGGAGAACAGCACGAACGCGTCCAGGTCGAGGTCGGCGGTCAGCTCGTCCAGCAAGGCCGCGCCCGTGGCCTTGGGCGCCAGGACCGTCGCCAGTCGCGGAGCCGACAGCCGGTCGATCACACCGTCGTCCAGCAACCCCGCGGTGTGCATCACCGCCGACAGCGCGGGCCCCTCCGTCGCGGTCCAGGCCAGCACTCCGGCCAGGTCCGCCCGCTGGCTCACATCGCACGCGACGACGTCGACCCGGGTGCCCTGGGCGGCCAGTCCGGCGGCCATCGCGGCGACGCCGGCGGCAGCGGGGCCGGAGCGGCTGGTCAGGACGAGTCGCTGAGCGCCACGTCCGGCCACCCACCGGGCCACGTGCCCGCCGATCGCACCGGTTCCACCGGTGATCAGGACACTCCCGCGCGTCGTCCAGGCCTGGCCCGTCCGGGGCTGCGGGGCCCGGGCCAGCCGGCGGCCCAGGATCCCGCTCGGGCGGATCGCCACCTGGTCCTCGCCGCATCCGGCCAGTACGGCCGTCAGCCGCGCTCCGGCACGTTCGTCCAGTACGGCGGGCAGGTCGATCAACCCGCCCCACCGGTCGGGGTGTTCCAGGGCCACGACCCGGCCCAGACCCCATACCTGATTCTGCACCGGGCCGGCCAGTGCCTCGCCCGGTCCAGTGGCTACTGCGCCGCGCGTGGCCACCCACAGCGGTGCGCCCACTTGGGCGTCGCCGAGCGCCTGCACCACGGCCAGGGTTGCGGCCACGCCCTGGGCCACCACCGGATGCGCGGGCACCGGCGTCTCGTCCAGGGCCAGCAGCGACACCACACCCGCCACCGCCGCAGGCTCCGTGTCCTGCAGCGCCTGGCCGAGGGCCGCGGCCACCTCAGTGCGGTCCACCGCCCCGTGCGGCACCTCGGCGACCGCTACTTCGGCGCCTCGGGCGGCCAGCGCCTGCACACATCCCCGCGTCATGTCGTCGTCGGCCTGCCCGGCCGCGGTCACCAGCAGCCAGAGTCCCGACAGCGCCCCCGGGGCCGGCTCCGCGACCGGCGCCCACCTCACCCGGTATCGCCAGTTCGCGGTCACCGACCGGTCCCGCTCCTGGCGCCGCCACGACGCCAGCGCAGGCAGCACCTCGCTGAGATGCTGCTGGTCCTCGATGGCCAGCGTGTCGGCGACCCGGGCCAGGTCACCGCCCTCGATGGCGGCCCAGAACTTCGCCTCGGCCGCCGTGCTCGCACCATCACCGCCGACCAGGTCCGCGGTCGCGGCCGCCGGCTGAAGCCAGTACCGCTGGTGCTGGAACGCATACGTCGGCAGTTCCACCGGCTCTCCGGCGGGCAGCACCGCAGCCCAGTCGACGGTCAGCCCGCCGACGTACGCCTGTGCCAGCGAGGTCACCAGCCGGGTCGCACCGCCGTTGTCACGCTCCAGCGTGCCCACAACCACCACGTCCGCGGTACCCGCATCCTCCGCGGTCTCGGACACCGCGCCCGTCAGCACCGGATGCGGCGACACCTCCACGAACGCCCCGTACCCACCAGTGATCAGCGCACGAACCGCCTCTTCAAAGCGGACCATCTGCCGCAGATTCGCATACCAGTACCCGGCATCCACCTCAATGCCCGACACCCACTCCCCCGTGACCGTCGACACCATCGGCACCCGACCAGCCCGC
>NZ_KQ948093.1 GCF_001513965.1 Streptomyces cellostaticus
GGCTCACCATCACCGCCCACGACGCCGGCTGGACCACATCCACCCGCGCCAACAACTCCACATCGCCCAACACATCACGCAACTGCCAGTCGACGAACGACGCCAACGCCTGCGCGCACCGCTCCATCGCCGCCGCGAAGACGGGCTCCTCGTCCCACAGCTGCAGGCCCATCCCGGCCCACTGCGCACCCTGACCCGCGAACACGAACACCGGCCGCGACACCGACGCCGAACCAGCGCTCCCGGTCACCACACCGGACGCCTCCTGACCCGCGGCGGCCACAGCCAGCCCCTCCAGCAGCTGGCCACGGTCCTGGCCGACCACCGCAAGCCGGTGGGAGAACGCCGTCGTCCGCGTCACCGCCAGAGAGAACGCCACATCCTTGGCCGCGACCTCCGGACGCGCCGTCGCGAAGTTCGCCAGCCGACCCGCCTGCGCAGCCAGCGCCGCAGCAGACCGCGCCGACAACACCCACGCCACCGGACCCACAGACTCCAGCCCGTCCTGAACAGGAGCGTCTACGGCAGGGATGTCCTGGGTGGGCTGTTCCAGGATGAGGTGGACGTTGGTGCCGCTGATCCCGAACGCCGACACACCCGCACGACGCGGACCAGAACCCGCAGGCCACTCCCGAGGCGCCGTCAGCAGTTCCACCGCCCCGGCCGACCAGTCCACATGCGACGACGGAGCATCCACGTGCAGCGTCTGAGGCAGCATCCCGTGCCGCATCGCCTGCACCATCTTGATCACACCAGCCACACCGGCAGCCGCCTGCGTGTGACCGATGTTCGACTTCACCGACCCCAGCAGCAACGGCCGGCCCTCCGGCCGATCCTGACCATAAGTGGCCAGCAGCGCCTGTGCCTCGATCGGGTCACCCAGCGCCGTACCGGTGCCATGCGCCTCCACCACATCAACGTCGCCCGGCTGCAACCCCGCACTCGCCAACGCAGCCCGGATCACCCGCTGCTGCGAAGGACCATTCGGCGCCGACAGACCGTTACTGGCCCCGTCCTGGTTGACCGCACTGCCCGCCACGACCGCCAACACCCGGTGCCCACGAGCACGCGCATCCGACAACCGCTCCAGAACCAGGACACCGACGCCCTCGCCCCACCCGGTGCCGTCAGCGGCATCCGAGAACGGCTTGCACCGGCCGTTAGCGGCCAGTCCTCGCTGCCGCGCGAACTCCGTGAACGCACCCGGGGTGGCCATCACCGTGACGCCACCGGCAAGCGCGATCCCGCACTCCCCAGAGCGGAGTGCCTGCGCGGCAAGGTGAATCGCCGTCAGCGACGAGGAACACGCCGTGTCGATCGAGACCGCGGGACCCTGCAACCCCAGCGAATACGCCACCCGCCCCGACGCCACACTCGCCGTGGTCCCGGTTATCCCGAAGCCCCCGGCACGATCCTGCTCCCCAACCTGGTAGCCCGACGCGATGATTCCGGCATAGACCCCGGCATCAGAATCCCGGAGCGAACCCGGCTCGATCCCCGCGTCCTCCAGTGCCTCCCAGCAGGTCTCCAGCAACAGCCGCTGCTGGGGATCCATCCCCAACGCCTCACGCGGACTGATCCCGAAGAACTCCGCATCGAAATCACCAGCGCCGTCAAGGAACCCACCCACCCGGGCATAACCCGTGCCCGCATCACCGGACTCAGACAGGCCCGGCGTCTCCCAGCCACGGTCCACCGGGAACCCCGACATCGCATCGGACCCTCCGGCGACCAACCGCCAGAAGCCCTCCGGGTCCTCAACTCCACCCGGGAACCGGCAACCCATACCGACAATCGCCACCGGCTCGTCCGTGCCGACACGGACCGCAGATACGGCGGCCACCCCGTCGGTCCCGCACACCTCTGCGACCAGATACCGGGCCAGCTCCACCGGTGTCGGATGGTCGAAGACCAGGGTGGCGGGAAGGCTCAGGCCCGTCTCAGCAGCGAGTCGATTGCGGAGCTCCAGCCCGGTCAGGGAGTCGATGCCCATCTCGCGGAAGGCCCGCTGGGGATCGATGTCCCCAGGTCGGGCATGACCCAGGACAACGGCCGCGGCAGACCGAACGATCTGCAGGACTTCCTGCTCACCCTCGGCGGGGGCAAGCGCGGCCAACCGCGCCGCCAAGCCACCCACGACTGCAGCCACGGCCGCCGAAGGGCGCGCGGAGACACCACCGGCAACCAGGCCGTGCAGCAGCGCAGGCACTGGCCCTGCAGCGCGTGACAACGCGGTCAGGTCCAGTCGGGCCGGGACCGCCAACGGCGCACCCAGCGCGGCAGCGGCTTCGAACAGCGCCAGGCCCTGCTCGGTCGTCAGCGGCTGGACACCGCCACGCCGCAGACGGGACAGGTCAGCGCCGGCCAGCTGCCCCGTCATCCCCGAGGTCTGAGCCCACAGCCCCCAAGCCAGCGACTGACCGGCCAGATGCCGTTCCCGGCGGTAGGCGGCCAGCGCGTCCAAGAACGCGTTAGCGGCGGCGTAACTCCCCTGCCCCGCGCTGCCCATGACAGCCGCAGCCGAGGAGTACAGCACGAACCCGGCCAGGCCCGCGCCCTCGGTCAACTCGTGCAGGTTCCACGCCGCATCAGCCTTCGCCGACAGCACCGTCGCCATGCGATCAGGCGTCAGCGACTCCACCGTCGCGTCATCGATCACACCAGCGGCATGCACCACCGCGGTCAACGGCCGCTCAGCCCCGATCCGCGCCAACACCGACGCCAAGGCGTCGCGGTCGGCGGCGTCGCCGGCCTGGACCCGCACCTCCGCACCCGACTGTGCCAACTCCGCTGCCAGACGGGCAACCCCCGGCGCGGCCGGGCCGCGCCGCGACATCAGCAGCAGGTGCCGCATCCCGCGGACGTCCACCAGGTGCCGGGCCAACTCCCCGCCCAGCGTTCCGGTTCCACCGGTGACCAGGACAGTGCCCTGCCGGTCCCACTCGGCCGGGACGTTCAGCACGACCTTCCCCAGGTGCCGGGCCGCCTGCAGATACCGCAGCGCCGCAACCGCCTGGGACAGTTCGAAGCACGTCACCGGCGGCGGAACCAGCGTCCCCGCCTCGAACATCGCCCCCAGCTCGGCAAGCATCTCCGCAACCCGCGGCTCGCCCGCGTCCATCAGGTCGAACGCCTGGTAGACCACTCCCGGGTAGGACTGAGCAACCTGCTCAGAGTCCCGGATGTCGGTCTTGCCCATCTCGACGAACTGACCGCCGCGCGGCAGCAACCGCAGCGAGGCGTCCGTGAACTCCCCGGCCAGGGCGTTGACGACCACGTCCATACCCTCGCCGCCGGTCACGGCCAAGAACCGCTCACAGAAAGCCAGATCACGAGTGGAGGCGATATGCGTCTCGTCCACGCCCATCGCCCGCAACGCGGCCTGCTTGGCCGGGCTCGCGGTGGCGAAGACCTCCAAGCCCCACGCCTTTGCTAGCTGCACCGCAGCCGTACCCACACCACCAGTACCGGCATGGATGAGCACTCGCTGACCGGGACGGACCCGGGCCAGATCCCGCAACGCGTAGAACGCGGTCAGGAACCCTACCGGCACCGCCGCGGCCTGCTGGAACGACCAGCCCCGCGGGATAGCAGCCACCAGGCGGCTGTCCACGATCCCGACCGGCCCCCAGCCCGGCACCAGACCCATCACCGGCTGACCCACAGCCAGACCGGTCACTCCGGGCCCGGTCTCCAGCACGACCCCGGCGCCTTCCCCACCAAGGCCTCGGTTGTCCGCGACCATCCCCAGCCCGGTCACCACGTCGCGGAAGTTCACGCCCGCCGCACGCAGGCCCACCCGGACCTGACCCGCCGACAACTCGGCGCCCACCTCGGGAGCGTCGACAACAGCCGCACTGCCCAGGTCACCCGGCTGGGCCACCTCAACCCGCCAGCCCGAACCACCCGGCAGCACCAACTCACCGGACACACTGGCCCGGACCAGCCGCCGACCGAACGCTGTGACTCCCCCGCCGTCAGTAGCGGGACGGATGCAGACCTCGGGATCGCCGGCGTCCAGTGCCACGGCCAGGACAGCGTCCACGTCAGCGTCGTGACCAGGGTCCAGGCCGGCTGACGGGTCGACATCGACCAGCAGCAGACGGCCCGGGTGCTCGGACTGCGTGGAGCGGACCAGGCCCGCCACCGCTGCGCCGGCCAGATCCTGCCCAGCAGCCACACCCTGGGTCCAGATCACCAACCGCGCATTGTCGGTCTCGGGATCGGCCAGCCACTGCTGCACCCAACCCAGCACCATCGCGGCAGCCAGCTGGGCCGCCTGCGGCGCCGAAGTCCCGGACGGGGCAGCCGGAACCGCAGCAACAACCACCGGCGCCAGCTCTGACTCGACCGACTCACCATGCCGAACCCACTGCACTGCGCCAGTCGAAGCCTGCGCCGCCAGCGGGACCCAGTCCACGGTGAACAGCGACTGCCGCACCTGCCGGGCCGACCCAGCAAACTGACCAGCCGGAATCTGACGCAATGCCAGCGACCGGGCCTCCAACACCGGCTGACCGACAGCGTCAAACGCTGTCACCGAGACCCCACCCGACCCGCGGGCCAAGACCACCCGCAGGTGGCGGGCACCGCCGGCCAGCAGCCGCACCCCCGACCACGCGAACGGCAAACCATCACTGTCGGCCAGCAGACCGTGCAGAGCGGCATCGAGCAGCGCGGGATGCAGACCGAACCCGGCCGCATCGGAGTCAATGACCTGGGGCAGCTCGGCTTCGGCATAGACGGTGTCCCCGGCCCGCCACATCTGACGCAGGCCCTGGAACGCCGGCCCATAGCCGTAACCGCGCTGGGCAAAGCCTTCGTAGGCATCGTCGACCGGAACCGACTCCGCACCGGCCGGAGGCCAAGCCGCCAGCGGAGCCGGAACGGGCCCACCATCGGCCGGGGCCAGCACGCCGACCGCGTGCCGCACCCACTCGCCCTCTCCCTCACGGGAGGAGACCGTCACCGTCCGCCGACCACTGTCGCCATCACTGTCACCGACCTGGACCTGCAACTGCACGCCACCAGAGCCAGGAAGGACAAGCGGCTCCTGGAGCGTCAACTCCTCCAGCGTGCCGCACCCGGCCAGATCCCCGGCGTGGACCGCCAGGTCCACAAACGCGGTACCGGGCAGCAGGACCGTGCCATGCACCGCGTGATCGGCCAGCCACGGCATCACGGCCAGCGACAGACGACCCGTCAACACCAGCCCATCACCCTCGGCCAACCACACCGCCGCCGCCAACAACGGATGCCCGACCCGCTGCTGACCAGCCGACGAAGCATCCCCACGACCAGCCACA
>NZ_KQ948094.1 GCF_001513965.1 Streptomyces cellostaticus
AGCAGCCGCAGACAGCCCCTCCAACAGCTGGCCACGGTCCCGGCCCACCACCGCCAACCGGTGCGAGAACGCCGTCGTCCGCGTCACCGCCAACGACAACGCCACATCCCCAACCGCAACCTCCGGACGATCAGCCACGAACCCCGCCAACCGACCCGCCTGCGCAGCCAGCGCCGCACCAGACCGCGCCGACAACACCCACGCCACCGGACCCACAGACTCCAGCCCATCCTGAACAGGAGCGTCTACGGCAGGGATGTCCTGCGCGGGCTGTTCCAGGATGAGGTGGACGTTGGTGCCGCTGATCCCGAACGCCGACACACCAGCCCGCCGCGGACCAGAACCCGCCGACCACTCCCGAGGCGCCGTCAGCAGTTCCACCGCCCCGGCCGACCAATCCACATGCGAGGACGGAGCATCCACGTGCAGCGTCTGAGGCAGCATCCCGTGCCGCATCGCCTGCACCATCTTGATCACACTGGCCACACCGGCAGCCGCCTGCGTGTGACCGATGTTCGACTTCACCGACCCCAGCAGCAACGGCCGACCCTCCGGACGATCCTGACCATACGTCGCCAGCAGCGCCTGCGCCTCGATCGGGTCACCCAGCGCCGTACCAGTGCCATGCGCCTCCACCACATCAACATCGCCCGGCTGCAACCCCGCACTCGCCAACGCAGCCCGGATCACCCGCTGCTGCGACGGACCATTCGGCGCCGACAGACCATTACTGGCCCCGTCCTGGTTGACCGCGCTACCCGCCACGACCGCCAACACCCGGTGCCCACGCTCACGGGCGTCGGACAGCCGCTCCAGAACCAGCATCCCGACGCCCTCGCCCCACCCGGTGCCGTCAGCGGCCTCCGCGAACGGCTTGCACCGGCCGTTAGCGGCCAGTCCTCGCTGGCGCGCGAACTCCGTGTATGTCCCTGGGGTGGCCATCACCGTGACGCCACCGGCAAGCGCGATCCCGCACTCCCCGGACCGCAGTGCCTGCGCGGCAAGGTGAATCGCCGTCAGCGAGGACGAGCAGGCCGTGTCGATCGAGACCGCGGGACCCTGCAGCCCCAGCGAGTACGCCACCCGACCCGACGCCACACTCGCCGTGGTCCCGGTCATCCCGAAGCCGCCGGCACCGTCCTGCTCACTGATCCGGTACCCCGAGGCGACGATCCCGGCGTAGACGCCGGTATCGGTGCCACGCAGCGAACCCGGGGCAATCCCCGCGTCCTCCAGTGCCTCCCAGCACGTCTCCAGCAACAGCCGCTGCTGGGGATCCATCCCCAACGCCTCACGCGGACTGATCCCGAAGAACTCCGCATCGAAATCACCAGCGCCGTCAAGGAACCCACCCACCGGGGCAAAAGCCGCGCCCGGATCAGCAGACTCAGACAGGCCCGGCGTCTCCCAGCCACGGTTCACCGGGAAGCCCGACATCGCGTCGGTCCCTGCGGCGATCAACTGCCAGAACCCCTCCGGGTCCTCAACCCCGCCCGGGAACCGGCAACCCATACCGACAATCGCCACCGGCTCGTCCGTGCCGACACGGACCACCGGCACAGCCGGCGCACCGACGACCCCGTCGGCCCCGCACGCCTCTGCCACCAGGTACCGGGCAACCTCCAGCGGCGTCGGCTGATCGAAAACCAAGGTGGCGGGAAGGCTCAGGCCCGTCTCAGCAGCGAGTCGATTGCGAAGCTCCAGCCCGGTCAGGGAGTCGATACCCATGTCCCGGAAGGCCCGCTGAGGATCGATGTCCCCAGCGCGTTCATGGCCCAGAACGACAGCGGCAGCGGCTCGGACGATCTCCACGACGTCATGCTCACGCTCAGCGGGACTGAGCGCGGCCAACCGGGCCGCCAGGCCACCCGCGTCCGCGGCCGTGGCCACGGCTGCGGTCGGGCGTGCGGAGACACCACCAGCAGCCAAGCCGCGCAGCAGCGCGGGCACCGGCCGTCCTCCGCGAGACAGCACCATCAGGTCCAGTCGGGCCGGGACCGCCAACGGCGCACCCAGCGCGGTAGCGGCCTCGAACAGCGCCAGGCCCTGCTCCGTCGTCATCGGCTGAACACCACCGCGACGCAGACGCGACAGGCCCGCACCCTCCAGATGCCCCGTCATCTCCGAGGTCTGAGCCCACAGCCCCCAGGCCAGCGACTGACCAGCCAGGTGCCGTTCGCGGCGGTAGGCGGCCAGCGCGTCCAAGAACGCGTTGGCCGCGGCGTAACTCCCCTGCCCCGCACTGCCCATGACAGCCGCAGCCGAGGAGTACAACACGAACCCGGCCAGGCCTGCGCCTTCGGTCAGCTCGTGCAGGTTCCACGCCGCGTCGGCCTTCGCCGCCAGGACAGTCGCCATGCGCTGCGGTGTCAGCGACTCCACAGTGGCGTCGTCGATCACACCGGCGGCATGCACCACCGCCGTCAACGGCCGTTCGACCGCGATCTTCGCCAACACCGAGGCGAGGGCGCTGCGGTCGGCGGCATCGCCGGCCTGCACCCGCACAGCCGCACCCGACCGTGCCAACTCCGCGACCAGGCGAGCCACTCCCGGCGCCGCCGGGCCACGCCGCGACATCAGCACCAGGTGCCGCATCCCACGGACGTCCACCAGGTGCCGGGCCAACTCCCCACCCAGCGTCCCCGTTCCACCGGTGACCAGGACAGTGCCCTGCCGGTCCCATCCGGCGGGGATGTTCAGTACGACCTTGCCCAGGTGCCGGGCGGCCTGCAGATACCGCAGCGCCGCCACAGCCTGCGACAGCTCGAAACACGTCACCGGCGGCGGAACCAGCGTCCCCGCCTCGAACATCGCCCCGAGCTCAGCGAACATCTCCGCGATCCGCGGCACACCGGCATCCATCAGGTCGAACGCTTGGTAAACCACCCCGGGGTAGGTCTGGGCGACCTGCTCGGAGTCGCGGATGTCGGTCTTGCCCATCTCGACGAACCGGCCACCGCGCGGCAGCAACCGCAGCGACGCGTCCGTGAACTCCCCGGCCAGGGCGTTGACGACCACGTCCATACCCTCGCCACCGGTCACGGCCAGGAACCGCTCACAGAAAGCCAGATCACGAGTGGAAGCGATGTGGGTGTCAGCCACGCCCATCGCCCGCAACGCAGGCTGCTTGGCCGGGCTGGCAGTCGCGAAGACCTCCAGTCCCCACATCTTTGCCAACTGCACCGCAGCCGTACCCACACCACCAGTACCGGCGTGGATGAGCACCCGCTGCCCGGGACGGACCTGAGCCAGATCCCGCAACGCATAGAACGCCGTCAGGAACACTGCCGACACTGCCGCGGCCTGCTGGAACGACCAACCCCGCGGGATCGGGGCAAGCAATCGGCTGTCCACGATCCCGACCGGCCCCCAACCCGGCACCAGACCCATCACCGGCTGACCCACAGTCAGACCGTCCACCCCGGGACCGGTCTCCAGCACGACCCCAGCGCCCTCTGCGCCAAGGACCCGGCCATCCACGACCATCCCCAGACCGGCGACCACGTCATGGAAGTTCACGCCCGCCGCACGCAGACCAACCCGGACCTGACCCGCCGACAACTCGGCGCCCGCCTCAGGAGCATCGACAACAGCCGCACTGCCCAGGTCACCCGGCTGGGCCACCTCAACCCGCCAACCCGAACCACCGGGCAGCACCAACTCACCGGACGCACCGGCCCGGACCAGGCGCCGCCCGAACGCCACCACATCCCCGCCGCTGTTGCTGGTGGAGTCAGTGCCAGGGCGCACGCGGATCTCAGACTCGTCGGCATCCAGTGCCACGGCCAGGACAGTGTCCACGTCGGCGTCACATTCCGGGTCCAAGCCGGCCGCCGGGTCGACATCGACCAGCAGCAGACGCCCCGGGTGCTCGGACTGCGTCGAGCGGACCAGGCCCGTCACCGCCGCACCGGCCAGGTCCTGCCCGGCGGCCACGCCCTGGGTCCAGATCACCAACCGCGCGTTGTCGGTCTCGGGATCGGCCAGCCACTGCTGCACCCAACCCAACACCGTCGCGGCAGCCAGCTGAGCCGCCTGCGGCGCCGAAGTACCGGACGGAGCGGCCGGAACCGCCGCAACAACCACCGGCGCCAACTCAGACTCGACCGACTCACCATGCCGCACCCACTGCACTGCGCCAGTCGAAGCCTGCGCCGCCAGCGGGACCCAGTCCACCGTGAACAGCGACTGCCGCACCTGCCGGGCCGACCCAGCGAACTGACCAGCCGACGCCTCACGCAACGCCAACGACCGGGCCTCCAACACCGGCTGACCGACACCGTCAAACGCTGTCACCGAGACCCCACCCGACCCGCGGGCCAGCACCACCCGCAGGTGGCGGGCACCGCCGGCCAGCAGCCGCACGCCCGACCACGCGAACGGCAACCCAGTCCCACCACTGCCGTCACTGGCAGCCAGCAGACCTTGCAGAGCGGCGTCGAGCAGAGCGGGATGCAAGCCGAACCCGGCAACATCCGCTTCCGCGGCGTGGGGCAGCTCGACCTCGGCATAGACGGTGTCCCCGGCACGCCACACCTGACGCAAGCCCTGGAACGCCGGCCCGTAGCCGTAACCGCGCTGGGCAAACCTCTCGTAGGCGTCGTCAACCGGAACGGACTCCACGCCGGCCGGAGGCCAAACGGCCAGCGGAGCCGGGACCGGCTCGCTGCCGGCCGGGGCCAGCACGCCAACGGCGTGCCGAACCCATTCGCCGTCCCCCTCTCGGGAGGAGACCATGACGGTTCGCCGACCACTGTCGCCGTCACTGTCACCGACCTGGACCTGCAGCTGCAAGCCACCGGAGCCCGGCAGGACCAGCGGCTCCTGGAGCGTCAACTCCTCCAGCGTGCCGCACCCGGCCAGGTCCCCGGCGTGGACCGCCAGGTCCACGAACGCCGTGCCGGGCAGCAGGACCGTGCCATGGACCGCGTGATCGGCCAGCCACGGCATCACGGCCAGCGACAGA
This sequence comes from Streptomyces cellostaticus, assembly GCF_001513965.1. Lineage (GTDB taxonomy): Bacteria > Actinomycetota > Actinomycetes > Streptomycetales > Streptomycetaceae > Streptomyces > Streptomyces cellostaticus. Next base: position 4,967 of record NZ_KQ948094.1, read on the forward strand.
CGACCCGTCAACACCAGCCCGTCACCCTCGGCCAACCACACCGCCGCCGCCAACAACGGATGCCCGGAGCGTTGCAGACCGATCGACGAGGCATCCCCACGAGCGGTGACGGCCTTCGGCCAGTAGTGCTGACGCTGGAACGGGTAGGTCGGCAGCCCGACCTTGACCGCCCGACCCTCGTCGGCTGTCACCGTTGCCCAGTCCACCTCCACACCAGCCGCATACGCACCTGCCAGCGCGGTCAACCACCGCCCACGCCCGCCATCGCCGCGCTGCAAACTGGCCGCCGCCACCAGATCCTCACCGGCCTGCGCAATA
>NZ_KQ948095.1 GCF_001513965.1 Streptomyces cellostaticus
ATCCTGGGTGGGCTCTTCAACGATCACGTGGACGTTGGTGCCGCTGATCCCGAACGCCGACACACCCGCCCGCCGCGGACCGGAACCCGCCGACCACTCGCGAGGCGCGGTCAGCAGTTCCACCGCCCCGGCCGACCAGTCCACATGCGAGGACGGAGCGTCCACGTGCAGGGTCTGGGGCAGCATGCCGTGCCGCATCGCCTGCACCATCTTGATCACACCGGCGACACCGGCAGCGGCCTGGGTGTGGCCGATGTTCGACTTCACCGACCCCAGCAGCAGCGGCCGGCCCTCCGGCCGATCCTGACCATACGTCGCCAGCAGCGCCTGCGCCTCGATCGGGTCACCCAGCGCCGTACCAGTGCCATGCGCCTCCACCACATCAACATCGCCCGGCTGCAACCCCGCACTCGCCAACGCAGCCCGGATCACCCGCTGCTGCGAAGGCCCATTCGGCGCCGACAGACCATTACTGGCCCCGTCCTGGTTGACCGCACTGCCCGAGATCACCGCCAGCACCCGGTGCCCGCGCTCACGGGCATCGGACAGCCGCTCCAGAACCAGGACACCGACACCCTCGCCCCACCCGGTGCCGTCGGCCGCCTCCGCGAACGGCTTGCACCGGCCGTCGCCAGCCAACCCGCGCTGCCGCGCGAACTCCGTGAACGTCCCAGGCGAGGCCATCACGGTGACCCCGCCGGCCAGGGCCATCCCGCACTCCCCGGACCGCAGCGCCTGCACAGCAAGGTGAATCGCCGTCAGCGACGAGGAACACGCCGTGTCGATCGAGACGGCGGGACCCTGCAACCCCAGCGAGTACGCCACCCGACCCGACGCCACACTCGCCGTAGTACCGGTCAGGCCAAAACCACCAGCACCGTCCTGCTCACCGATCCGGTACCCGGACGCGATGATCCCGGCGTAGACGCCGGTGTCGGTGCCACGCAGCGAACCCGGGGCAATCCCCGCGTCCTCCAGTGCCTCCCAGCACGTCTCCAGCAGCAACCGCTGCTGGGGATCCATCCCCAACGCCTCACGCGGACTGATCCCGAAGAACTCCGCATCGAAATCACCAGCGCAATCCAGGAAACCGCCCACTTGAGCATAGGCCGCGCCCTCATCGCCCGTGTCAAACGCAGCTGCCGCGTCCCAGCCGCGGTTCGCCGGGAACCCCGACATCGCATCGGCCCCTGCGGCAACCAACCGCCAGAAACCCTCCGGGTCCTCGACTCCCCCCGGGAATCGGCAACCCATCCCTACGATCGCTACCGGTTCCTGCTCGCGTGCCTCTATCTTCCGCAGGCGTTCCTTGGTCTCGTAGGAGTCGGCCGTTACCTTCTTCAGGTAGCTGAGGAGCTTCTCATGCTCTGTCATCTCAGTCATTGGATTAGGAAACTCCTAGCTCTTTAGCAATAAAGTCAAAGACTTCATCAGCCGAGGCCGACTCAAGTTTCTGTGCCGCCGTGTTCTCCGCCGCCGGCTCCTGGTCGCGCATCCATTTCGATAGCACGGTCCGCAGCCGAGCCGTGATATCGGAGCGCATTTCGCTGTCCGCGGGTACCTCAGAGAGGATCGATTCCAGCTGAGTGAGCTGGGTGAAGACCGCCGGTTCCACAACCACATCCGCAAAGATCTCCGGGCACAGGTGCCTGGCGAGTTCGGCCGGTGTCGGGTGGTCGAACACCAGGGTGGCGGGAAGACTCAGGCCCGTCTCGCTTGCGAGCCGGTTGCGGAGCTCCAGCCCGGTCAGGGAGTCGATACCCATGTCACGGAAGGCCCGCTGGGGATCGATGTCCCCGGGGCTGGCATGGCCCAGAACGACGGCGACAGCGGCCCGGACGATCTCCAGGACTTCCTGCTCACGCTCGGCGGGACTGAACGCGGCCAGCCGGGCCGCCAGGCCACCCGCGTCCGCGGCCGTGGCCACGGCCGCGGACGGGCGTGCGGAGACACCACCAGCAGCCAGACCCCGCAGCAGCGCGGGCACCGGCCTTCCTCCGCGGGAGAACGCGGTCAGGTCCAGCCGGGCCGGGACCGCCAACGGCGCACCCAGCGCGGCGGCGGCCTCGAACAGCGCGAGGCCCTGCTCGGTCGTCAGCGGCTGGACACCGCCACGGCGCAGACGGGAGAGGTCAGCGCCGGCCAACTGCCCGGTTATCTCCGAGGTCTGAGCCCACAGCCCCCAGGCCAGCGACTGACCAGCCAGGTGCCGGTCGCGGCGGTAGGCGGCCAGCGCGTCCAAGAACGCGTTGGCCGCGGCGTAACTCCCCTGACCCGGGCTGCCCACGCTGGCTGCAGCCGAGGAGTACAAGACGAAGCCGGCCAGGCCCGCGCCCTCGGTCAGCTCGTGCAGGTTCCAGGCCGCATCAGCCTTGGCAGCCAGGACAGTCGCCATGCGCTCAGGTGTCAGCGACTCCACCGTGGCGTCGTCGATCACACCGGCGGCATGCACCACCGCCGTCAGCGGCCGCTCAGCCCCGATCTTGGCCAGCACCGAGGCGAGGGCGTCGCGGTCGGCGGCATCGCCGGCCTGCACTCGCACCTCCGCACCCGACTGGGCCAACTCCGCGACCAGACGGGCGACTCCCGGCGCGGCCGGGCCGCGCCGCGACATCAGCAGCAGGTGCCGCATGCCACGGGCATCCACCAGGTGCCGGGCCAACTCCCCGCCCAGCGTTCCGGTTCCACCCGTGACCAGCACGGTGCCCTGCCGGTCCCACTCGGCCGGGACGTTCAGCACGACCTTGCCCAGCTGTCGGGCGGCCTGCAGATACCGCAGCGCCGCCACAGCCTGCGACAGCTCGAAACACGTCACCGGCGGCGGAACCACCGTGCCCGCGTCGAACATGCCTCCGAGCTCGGCCAGCATCTCCGCGATCCGCGGCTCACCGGCGTCCATCAGGTCGAAGGCCTGGTAGACGACCCCGGGGCAGATCTGGGCGACCTGCTCGGGGTCCCGGATGTCGGTCTTGCCCATCTCGACGAACTGGCCACCGCGCGGCAGGAGCCGCAGCGACGCGTCCGTGAACTCCCCGGCCAGGGCGTTGACGACCACGTCCATACCCTCGCCACCGGTCACGGCCAAGAACCGCTCACAGAAAGCCAGATCACGAGTGGAGGCGATGTGGCTCTCGTCCACGCCCATCGCCCGCAACGCGGACTGCTTGGCCGGGCTGGCGGTCGCGAAGACCTCCAAGCCCCATGCCTGGGCGAGCTGCACCGCAGCCGTACCCACACCACCAGTACCGGCATGAATGAGCACCCGCTGCCCGGGACGGACCCGGGCCAGATCCCGCAACGCGTAGAACGCGGTCAGGAACCCTACCGGCACCGCCGCGGCCTGCTGGAACGACCAACCCTGCGGGATGGCGGCCACCATGCGGCTGTCCACGATCCCGACCGGCCCCCAGCCCGGCACCAGACCCATCACCGGCTGACCCACAGCCAGACCAGTTACTCCGGGCCCGGTCTCCAGGACGATCCCGGCGCCTTCCCCGCCAAGGACCCGGCCGTCAGAGACCATCCCCAGACCGGTCACCACGTCGCGGAAGTTCACGCCCACCGCTCGCAGGCCCACCCGGACCTGACCCGCCAGCAGCGCAGTCTCACTCTCGGGAGCTTCGACGACAGCCGCACTGCCCAGGTCACCCGGCTGGGCGACCTCAATCCGCCAGCCCGTACCACCGGGCAGCTCCAGTTCCCCGGACGCACCGGCCCGAGCCAGCCGCCGACCGAACGCCACCACGCCCCCGCCGTCAGCAGCGGGACGGATGCAGACCTCGGGATCGCCGGCGTCCAGTGCCACGGCCAGGACGGTGTCCACGTCGGCGTCGTGGGTGGGGTCCAGGCCGGCTGACGGGTCGACATCGACCAGCAGCAGACGGCCCGGGTGCTCGGACTGCGTGGAGCGGATCAGGCCCGTCACCGCTGCGCCGGCCAGGTCCTGCCCGGCGGCCACGCCCTGGGTCCAGATCACCAACCGCGCGTTGTCGGTCTCGGGATCGGCGAGCCACTGCTGCACCCAACCCAGCACCGTCGCGGCAGCCAGCTGAGCCGCCTGCGGCGCCGACGTACCGGACGGGGCAGCCGGCACGGCCGCAACAACCACGGGAGGCAACTCAGACTCGACCGACTGGCCGTGCCGCACCCACTGCACGACGGCATCAGGTGCCTGCGCCGGCAGCGGGATCCAGTCCACCGTGAACAGCGACTGCCGCACCTGCCGACCAGAGCCGCTGAGCTGACCGGCCGAAGCCTCACGCAGCGCCAACGACCGCACCTGCAAGACGGGTTCACCGACAGCGTCAAACGCCGTGACCGAGACGCCGCCCGCCCCGCGGGCCAGCACCACTCGCAGGTGGCGGGCACCGCCCGCCAGCAGCCGCACCCCCGACCACGCAAACGGCAGTCCCGTCCCACCGCCACCATCGCTGGCGGCCAGCAGACCGTGCAGAGCGGCATCGAGCAGCGCGGGATGCAGACCGAACCCGGCCACGTCGGAGTCAATGACCTGGGGCAGCTCGGCTTCGGCGTAGACGGTGTCCCCGGCCCGCCAGACCTGACGCAGGCCCTGGAACGCCGGCCCATAGCCGTAACCGCGCTGGGCAAACGTTTCGTAGGCATCGTCGACCGGAACCAGCTCCGCACCGGCCGGGGGCCAAGCCGCCAGCGGAGCCGGGACAGGCTCACTGCCAGCCGGAGCCAGCACGCCAACGGCGTGCCGAACCCATTCGCCCTCTCCCTCGCGGGAGGAGACCGTCACCGTCCGCCGACCACTGTCGCCATCACTGTCACCGACCTGGACCTGCAACTGCACGCCACCAGAGCCAGGAAGGACAAGCGGCTCCTGGAGCGTCAACTCCTCCAGCGTGCCGCACCCGGCCAGATCCCCGGCGTGGACCGCCAGGTCCACAAACGCCGTGCCGGGCAGCAGGACCGTGCCGTGGAGC
>NZ_KQ948096.1 GCF_001513965.1 Streptomyces cellostaticus
CGTCTGGCCGAGGACCTGGCCGGGGTGTCTGCGGGCAGTAGCCCGGTGCCGTTCTATTCCACGCTTGAAGCACGCGTGGTGGACACCGCCGAGCTTGATGGCGGGTACTGGTACCGCAATCTGCGTCAGACGGTGCGGTTCGGTGAGGTCATTGCCGCGCTGGCGGTGGAGGGCCACCGGGTGTTTGTGGAGGTCAGTCCGCATCCGGTGCTGGGTATGGCTATTGCGCAGGCCGGTGAGGATCTGGTGGCGGCGGCCAGTTTGCAGCGCGGCGATGGCGGGCGTGGGCGGTGGTTGACCGCGCTGGCCTGTGCGTATGCGGCTGGTGTCGAGGTGGACTGGGCCGCGGTGACCGCCGATGGCGCGAGGAAGGTTGCTCTGCCGACGTATCCGTTCCAGCGTCAGCGCTACTGGCCGAAGGCTGTCACGGGTCGTGGGGATGCTTCGTCGGCTGGTCAGCAGCGGGTCGGGCATCCGTTGTTGGCGGCGGCGGTGTGGCTGGCCGAGGGTGACGGTCTGGTGCTGACGGGTCGTCTGTCGCTGGCCGCGATGCCGTGGCTGGCCGATCACGCGGTCCACGGCACGGTCCTGCTGCCTGGCACCGCGTTTGTGGACCTGGCGGTCCACGCCGGCGATCTGGCCGGGTGCGGTGTCCTGGAGGAACTGACGCTTCAAGAGCCGCTGGTCCTTCCTGGCTCCGGTGGCGTGCAGTTGCAGATCCAGGTCGGTGACAGTGACGGCGACAGTGGTCGGCGAACGGTCATGGTCTCCTCCCGTGAGGGGGAGGGGAGTTGGGTTCGGCACGCGGTCGGCGCGCTGGCTCCTGCTGGCAGTGAGCCTGCCCCCGCCCCGCTGGGTGCCTGGCCTCCGGCCGGCGCGGAGTCGGTCCCGGTTGACGACGTCTACGAGAGGCTTGCCCAGCGCGGCTATGGGTACGGGCCGGCGTTCCAGGGGCTGCGTCAGGTGTGGCGTGCCGGGGACACCGTCTACGCCGAGGTTGAGCTGCCCCAGGGCATTGATTCCGACGCGGCCGAGTTCGGCCTGCACCCTGCCCTGCTCGACGCCGCTCTGCACGGTCTCCTGGCCGTCGGCACCAGCGACGGCAGTAGCGGGACGGAGCTGCCGTTCGCGTGGTCGGGCGTGCGGCTGCTGGCGAGCGGCGCCCGCCACCTGCGAGTGGCGTTCGCTTCCGGGCCGGGTGGGGTCTCGGTCACGGCGTTCGACGGTGTTGGTCAGCCGGTGTTGGAGGCCCGGTCGTTGGCGTTGCGTGAGGCGTCGGCTGGTCAGTTCGCTGGGTCTGGTCGGCAGGTGCGGCAGTCGCTGTTCACGGTGGACTGGGTCCTGCTGACGGCGCAGGCCTCTGATGCCGCGGTGCAGTGGGTGCGGCACGGCGAGTCGGTCGGGTCCGAGGTGGCCCCGGTGGTCGTTGCTGCGGTTCCGGCTGCCCCGTCGGGGACTTCGGCGCCGCAGGCGGCTCAGCTGGCTGCTGTGACGGTGTTGGGTTGGGTGCAGAAGTGGCTGGCCGATCCCGAGACTGACGGTTCGCGGTTGGTGATCTGGACCCAGGGCGCGGCCGCCGGGCAGGACTTGGCCGACGGGGCAGTGGTGGGCTTGGTCCGCTCCGCGCAGTCTGAGCACCCGGGGCGTCTGCTGCTGGTCGATGTCGACCCGTCAGCCGACTTGGACCCTAGTCGCGACGCCGACGTGGACACCGTCCTGGCTGCGCTCCTGGATGCCGATGAGCCTGAGGTCCGCATCCGTCCCGCTACTGACGGCGGGGGAATCGCGGTGTTCGGGCGTCGGCTGGTCCGGGCCGGTGTGTCCGGTGAGTTGGTGCTTCCCGGTGGTTCGGGCTGGCGGGTTGAGGTGACCCAGCCGGGTGACCTGAGCAGTACTGCTGTGATCGATGCTCCCGAGGCTGACGTCGAGTTGTCGGTGGGCCAGGTCCGGGTTGGTCTGCGTGCGGCGGGTGTGAACTTCCGCGACGTCGTCGCCGGGCTGGGGATGGTCTCGGATGGCCGGGTCCTGGGCCTGGAGGCTGCCGGGGTCGTGCTGGAGACCGGTCCCGGGGTGAATGGCCTGGTTGTGGGCCAGTCGGTGATGGGTCTGGTGCCCGGTTGGGGGCCGGTCGGGGTTGTCGACAGCCGCCTGGTGGCCGCCATCCCGCAAGGTTGGTCCTTCCAGCAGGCCGCAGCGGTGCCGGTGACATTTCTGACGGCGTTCTACGCGTTGCGGGATCTGGCCCAGGCCCGTCCCGGCCAGCGAGTGCTCATCCACGCCGGAACCGGTGGAGTTGGCACGGCTGCGGTGCAGTTGGCAAGGGAATGGGGCTTGGAGATCTTCGCGACCGCCAGCCCGGCCAAGCAGCCGGCCTTGCGGGCGATGGGTGTGGACGAGAGCCACATCGCCTCGACCCGGGACCTGGCCTTCTGCGAGCAGTTCCTGGCCGTGACCGGCGGCGAGGGCATGGACGTGGTCGTCAACGCGCTGGCCGGGGAGTTCACGGACGCGTCGCTGCGGCTGCTGCCGCGCGGTGGCCGGTTCGTCGAGATGGGCAAGACCGATATCCGCGACTCCGAGCAGGTCGCCCAGACCTATCCGGGAGTGGTCTACCGCGCGTTCGACCTGATGGATGCCGGTGTGCCACGGGTCGGGGAGATGCTGGCCGAACTCGGGGCGATGTTCGAGGCGGGGACGCTGGTTCCGCCGCCGGTGACGTGCTTCGAACTGTCCCAGGCGGTTGCGGCGCTGCGGTATCTGCAGGCCGCCCGGCACCTCGGCAAGGTCGTACTGAACGTCCCGGCCGAGTGGGACCGGCAGGGCACCGTCCTGGTCACCGGTGGAACGGGGACGCTGGGTGGGGAGTTGGCCCGGCACCTGGTGGACGTCCGTGGCATGCGGCACCTGGTGTTGCTGTCCCGGCGCGGCCCGGCCGCGCCGGGAGTCGCCCGTCTGGTCGCGGAGTTGGCACGGTCGGGTGCGGGTGTGCGGGTGCAGGCCGGCGATGCCGCCGACCGCGACGCCCTCGCCTCGGTGTTGGCGCGGATCGGGGCTGAGCGGCCGTTGGCGGCGGTGGTGCATGCCGCTGGTGTGATCGACGACGCCACCGTGGAGTCGCTGACGCCTGAGCGCATGGCGACGGTGCTGTCGGCGAAGGCTGATGCGGCGTGGAACCTGCACGAGTTGACCGAGGGCGCGGGCCTGGCCGGCTTCGTCCTGTACTCCTCGGCCATGGCCGCCCTGGGGAGCCCGGGGCAGGGGAGTTACGCCGCGGCCAACGCGTTCCTGGACGCGCTGGCCGCCTACCGCCGGGAACGGCACCTGGCTGGTCAGTCGCTGGCCTGGGGCCTGTGGGCCCAGGCCTCGGGGATGACCGGGCATCTGGATGGCGCTGACCTGTCCCGTCTGCGTCGCGGTGGTGTTCAGCCGATGGCGACGGAGCAGGGCCTGGCGCTGTTCGAGGCCGCTGCCGCGCTGGGTGCGCCGTTGGCGGTCCCGGCCCGACTGGACTTGGCCGCGTTGTCGCGTGCTGGGGGGTCGGTGCCTCCGCTGTTGCGCGGTCTGGTTGCCGGTGGTGGCTCCGTGCGCCGGTCCGCGGCTGTGGCTGCGGTCGTGGGTGGTCTCGCGGCCCGGTTGGCCGCGCTCAGCCCTGCCGATCGTGAGCAGGAGGTTCTGCAGATCGTCCGGGCCGGCACCGCAGCCATTCTGGGCCACGCCAGCCCTGGGGACATCGATTCCCAGCGGGCCTTCCGCGAGATGGGCATCGACTCCCTGACCGCGCTGGAGCTGCGCAACCGGCTCGCGGCCGAGACGGGCCTCACCCTTCCCGCGACTCTGGTCTTCGACTACCCCGTCCCGCTGGAACTCGCTCGGTATCTGGTCGCAGAGGCATGCGGGACCGACGGCGTGGCCGCCGTATCCGCGGTCCGCGTCGGCACGGACGAGCCGGTGGCGATTGTCGGTATGGGTTGCCGGTTCCCGGGCGGGGTGGAGGACCCGGAGGGCTTCTGGCAGTTGATCGCCGCGGGGACCGACGCGATGACGGACTTCCCGGTGAACCGCGGCTGGGAGACGCCGGGCCTGTCCGAGTCCGGTGATGCGGGCACGGGTTATGCCCGGGTGGGTGGCTTCCTGGACAGTGCCGGTGATTTCGATGCGGAGTTCTTCGGGATCAGTCCGCGTGAGGCGTTGGGGATGGATCCCCAGCAGCGGCTGTTGCTAGAGACGTGCTGGGAGGCACTGGAGGACGCGGGCATCACCCCGGGTTCGCTGCGTGGCACCGACACCGGCGTCTACGCCGGCATCATTACGTCGGAGTACCGGGTCGGTGAGCAGGACAGCGCGAGCGGCTATGGAATAACCGGGACCGCTGCGAGTGTGGCCTCGGGGCGGGTGGCGTACTCGCTGGGGTTGCAGGGTCCCGCCGTCTCGATCGACACGGCGTGTTCGTCCTCGCTGACGGCGATTCACCTTGCGGCGCAGGCGCTGCGGTCCGGGGAGTGCGGGATCGCGTTGGCCGGTGGCGTCATGGTGATGGCCTCGCCTGGGACATACACGGAGTTCGCGCTGCAGCGGGGGTTGGCTGCCGATGGCCGGTGCAAGCCGTTCGCGGAGGCAGCCGACGGCACCGGGTGGGGCGAGGGCGTCGGTGTCCTGGTTCTGGAGCGGTTGTCGGATGCGCGTGAGCGTGGGCACCGGGTGTTGGCGGTTGTGGCGGGTAGTGCGGTCAATCAGGACGGGGCGAGTAACGGTCTGTCGGCGCCGAACGGGCCTTCGCAGCAGCGGGTGATTCGGGCCGCGTTGGCCAGCGCAAGACTGCGGGCGAGCGATATCGATGTGGTGGAGGCGCATGGCACCGGTACGGCGCTGGGTGACCCGATCGAGGCGCAGGCGCTGCTGGCC
>NZ_KQ948097.1:2782-5913 GCF_001513965.1 Streptomyces cellostaticus
CGCGAGCATCTGTGGCCAAGTTTTTAAGGGCGCACGGTGGATGCCTTGGCACCAGGAACCGATGAAGGACGTGGGAGGCCACGATAGTCCCCGGGGAGTCGTCAACCAGGCTTTGATCCGGGGGTTTCCGAATGGGGAAACCCGGCAGTCGTCATGGGCTGTCACCCGCTGCTGAACACATAGGCAGTGTGGAGGGAACGAGGGGAAGTGAAACATCTCAGTACCCTCAGGAAGAGAAAACAACCGTGATTCCGGGAGTAGTGGCGAGCGAAACCGGATGAGGCCAAACCGTATGCGTGTGAGACCCGGCAGGGGTTGCGTATACGGGGTTGTGGGATCTCTCTTTCACAGTCTGCCGGCTGTGAGACGAGTCAGAAACCGTTGATGTAGGCGAAGGACATGCGAAAGGTCCGGCGTAGAGGGTAAGACCCCCGTAGTCGAAACGTCAGCGGCTCGTTTGAGAGACACCCAAGTAGCACGGGGCCCGAGAAATCCCGTGTGAATCTGGCGGGACCACCCGCTAAGCCTAAATATTCCCTGGTGACCGATAGCGGATAGTACCGTGAGGGAATGGTGAAAAGTACCGCGGGAGCGGAGTGAAATAGTACCTGAAACCGTGTGCCTACAAGCCGTGGGAGCGTCGGAAGCAGCTTGCTGCTTCTCGTGACTGCGTGCCTTTTGAAGAATGAGCCTGCGAGTTTGCGGTGTGTTGCGAGGTTAACCCGGGTGGGGAAGCCGTAGCGAAAGCGAGTCCGAATAGGGCGTTTCAGTAGCACGCTCAAGACCCGAAGCGGAGTGATCTAGCCATGGGCAGGTTGAAGCGGAGGTAAGACTTCGTGGAGGACCGAACCCACCAGGGTTGAAAACCTGGGGGATGACCTGTGGTTAGGGGTGAAAGGCCAATCAAACTCCGTGATAGCTGGTTCTCCCCGAAATGCATTTAGGTGCAGCGTCGTGTGTTTCTTGCCGGAGGTAGAGCACTGGATAGGCGATGGGCCCTACCGGGTTACTGACCTTAGCCAAACTCCGAATGCCGGTAAGTGAGAGCGCGGCAGTGAGACTGTGGGGGATAAGCTCCATGGTCGAGAGGGAAACAGCCCAGAGCATCGACTAAGGCCCCTAAGCGTACGCTAAGTGGGAAAGGATGTGGAGTCGCACAGACAACCAGGAGGTTGGCTTAGAAGCAGCCACCCTTGAAAGAGTGCGTAATAGCTCACTGGTCTAGTGATTCCGCGCCGACAATGTAGCGGGGCTCAAGCGTACCGCCGAAGTCGTGTCATTGCAGCATATAGCCCCAACGGGTGCTGTGATGGGTAGGGGAGCGTCGTCTGCCGGGTGAAGCAGCACCGGAAGGTAGTTGTGGACGGTTGACGAGTGAGAATGCAGGCATGAGTAGCGATACAAACGTGAGAAACGTTTGCGCCGATTGACTAAGGGTTCCTGGGTCAAGCTGATCTGCCCAGGGTAAGTCGGGACCTAAGGCGAGGCCGACAGGCGTAGTCGATGGATAACCGGTTGATATTCCGGTACCCGCTGTGAAGCGTCAAACATCGAACCAGGCGATGCTAAGTCCGTGAAGCCGTTCCGGACCCTTCGGGGAAAGGAAAGTGGTGGAGCCGACGAACCAGACTTGCAGTAGGTGAGTGATGGGGTGACGCAGGAAGGTAGTCCATCCCGGGCGGTGGTTGTCCCGGGGTAAGGGTGTAGGCCGAGTGGTAGGCAAATCCGCCGCTCATTAAGGCTGAGACCTGATGCCGAGCCGATTGTGGTGAAGTGGATGATCCTATGCTGTCGAGAAAAGCCTCTAGCGAGTTTCATGGCGGCCCGTACCCTAAACCGACTCAGGTGGTCAGGTAGAGAATACCGAGGCGTTCGGGTGAACTATGGTTAAGGAACTCGGCAAAATGCCCCCGTAACTTCGGGAGAAGGGGGGCCACGCCTGGTGATGGGCTTTACGTCCTGAGCTGGGGGTGGCCGCAGAGACCAGCGAGAAGCGACTGTTTACTAAAAACACAGGTCCGTGCGAAGCCGTAAGGCGATGTATACGGACTGACGCCTGCCCGGTGCTGGAACGTTAAGGGGACCGGTTAGCTCACTTTCGGGTGGGCGAAGCTGAGAACTTAAGCGCCAGTAAACGGCGGTGGTAACTATAACCATCCTAAGGTAGCGAAATTCCTTGTCGGGTAAGTTCCGACCTGCACGAATGGCGTAACGACTTCTCGACTGTCTCAACCATAGGCCCGGTGAAATTGCACTACGAGTAAAGATGCTCGTTTCGCGCAGCAGGACGGAAAGACCCCGGGACCTTTACTACAGTTTGATATTGGTGTTCGGTTCGGCTTGTGTAGGATAGCTGGGAGACTTTGAAGCAGGCACGCCAGTGTTTGTGGAGTCGTCGTTGAAATACCAGTCTGGTCGTGCTGGATGTCTAACCTGGGTCCGTGATCCGGATCAGGGACAGTGTCTGATGGGTAGTTTAACTGGGGCGGTTGCCTCCTAAAGAGTAACGGAGGCGCCCAAAGGTTCCCTCAGCCTGGTTGGCAATCAGGTGTTGAGTGTAAGTGCACAAGGGAGCTTGACTGTGAGACCGACGGGTCGAGCAGGGACGAAAGTCGGGACTAGTGATCCGGCGGTGGCTTGTGGAAGCGCCGTCGCTCAACGGATAAAAGGTACCCCGGGGATAACAGGCTGATCTTCCCCAAGAGTCCATATCGACGGGATGGTTTGGCACCTCGATGTCGGCTCGTCGCATCCTGGGGCTGGAGTCGGTCCCAAGGGTTGGGCTGTTCGCCCATTAAAGCGGTACGCGAGCTGGGTTTAGAACGTCGTGAGACAGTTCGGTCCCTATCCGCTGTGCGCGTAGGAATATTGAGAAGGGCTGTCCCTAGTACGAGAGGACCGGGACGGACGAACCTCTGGTGTGCCAGTTGTTCTGCCAAGGGCATGGCTGGTTGGCTACGTTCGGGAGGGATAACCGCTGAAAGCATCTAAGCGGGAAGCCTGCTTCGAGATGAGTATTCCCACCTCCTTGAGAGGGTAAGGCTCCCAGTAGACGACTGGGTTGATAGGCCAGATATGGAAGCCTGGTAACGGGTGGAGTTGACTGGTACTAATAGGCCGAGGGCTTGTCC
>NZ_KQ948098.1 GCF_001513965.1 Streptomyces cellostaticus
CCGTACCTCGCCTTGTGCGGTCTCGCCGCTGTCACCGGCCAGCGCACTCGCCTGCAACACCGCGTCCAGCAGCGCCGGGTGCAGGCCGAACGAGCCCGCGTCCTGCGCCACGTCCTCCGGCAGTGCCACCTCGGCGAATACGTCCTCACCGCGGCGCCAGACCGCCCGCAGACCCTGGAACGCCGGACCGTAACTGTAAGAAGCTGCCGCCAAAGCCTCGTACATCCCGCTGATGTCCACCGCGGTCGCATCCCGCGGCGGCCACACCGCAAAGTCCTCTTCCACCCCCGTCACCGGCACGGCGGGAACGATCAGCGCGCTGGCGTGCTGGACCCACGGCTGCTCGCCGCCGGGCTGGTCGGGCCGCGAGAAGACCTCCACCCCACGCCGTCCATCGGCATCGGCCGCAGCCACCACAACCTGGACCTGCACCCCGCTGCCATCGCTGGGCACCACCAACGGCGCCTGCAACGTCAGCTCCTCCACCAGGCCGCACCCGACCTGGTCTCCGGCACGGACCACCAATTCCACGAACCCCGTGCCCGGCAGCAACACCACCCCGCCTACGACATGATCGGCGAGCCACGGATGCGAGCGCACCGACAACCGACCCGTGCACACCAGACCCGCACCACCGGCCAGCTCCACCGCCGCGCCCAGCAGCGGATGACCCACAGCGCCCAAACCCAGCGACACCGCGTCCCCACCGAGGACCGGCCCCGCCGCCTTCGGCCAGAACCGCTCATGCTGGAAGGCATACGTGGGCAGCTCCACCCGCTGCCCGGCCGACAGGACCACAGTCCAGTCCACTCCGGCGCCGTGGACGAACGCCTCGGCGAACGAGGTGATCAGGCGGGTAGCTCCACCGTCGTCGCGACGCAGCGTTCCGCACACCGCCCCCGCCATCGTGCCCGGGCCCGCATCGTGGGCGACGACCTCCAGAGTGTCGGTCACCGCCCCCATCAGTACCGGGTGCGGGGAGACCTCGATGAACACCTGGTGACCCATGCCCGAGAGGATGCGTACGGCCCGGTCGAAGTGCACCGGTGCGCGCAGGCTGCCGTACCAATACCCGGCATCCAACTCCGTGCCGGTCAGCGTCTCGCCCGTCATCGCCGAGACCATCGGCACCCGGCCCACCCGCGGAGCCACCCCGGCCAGGACCGAGAGGATCTCCTCCTCCAACTGCTCCACCTGCGCGCAGTGCGAGGCGTAATCCACCGCGACCATCCGGGACCGAACGCCCTCGGCCTCCAGCTCCTGCGCCAACTCCTGCAAAGCATCAGGCTCACCGGAAACCACCACGGCAGCCGGGCCGTTGACCGCCGCAAGCGACAGCCGACCGCCCCAGCGGCCCAGGCGCTCCTCTACCCGGGCAGCCGGCTCAGTCACCGACATCATCCCGCCGGCACCCGACAACACCCGCAGCGACTGCGAGCGCAGCGCCACCACCCGGGCGCCGTCCTCCAAGCTCAGCATCCCCGCCACCGTCGCCGCAGCGATCTCACCCTGCGAGTGACCCACCACCGCGTCCGGGGTCACACCGGACGCCTCCCACACCGCAGCAAGGGAGACCATCACCGCCCACAGCGCCGGCTGGACCACATCCGCCGACTCCAGCTCAGGAGCACCCGGTGCGCCAGCCAGGACATCGGTCAGCGACCAGTCGACGTACGGCGCCAGCGCCCGCTCACACTCCGCCAGCCGGGCAGCGAACACCGGACTGGACTCGGCCAGTTCACGGCCCATCCCCAGCCACTGAGACCCCTGACCCGGGAAGACAAACACCACCCTCGCACCCGACCGTGCCACACCCGACACGACCGACCCCGCAGGCACCCCGGCGGCCAGACTCTCCAGACCGCTCACCAGCTCCCCGCGGTCAGCGCCAACCACCACCGCCCGGTGGTCGAACACCGACCGCGACGCCGCCAGCGACCAACCCACGTCGGGCACATCCAGGTCGGGGCGGTCGGCAACCCACTCCCGCAGCCGCTCCGCCTGTGCTGCCAGCCCGCCCGCCGTACGGCCCGACACCACCCACGCACCGACCCCGTCGGTCTCCACGACCGCGGGCACGGCAGACCGCTCACCGGTGGGTTCGCCCGGAGCCTCCTCCCCCTCGGCGTCCTCGGCCGGGGCTTCTTCCAGGATGAGGTGAACGTTGGTGCCGCTCAGGCCGAACGAGGACACCCCGGCACGCCGCGCACGCTCACCAGCGGGCCACGGGACAGGTTCGGTCAGCAGCTGCACCTCGCCGGCCGACCAGTCCACATGGGGCGACGGCTCGTCCACGTGCAGTGTCTGCGGCAGTTGCTGGTTCTGCAGCGCCAGCACCATCTTGATCACACCGGCCACGCCCGCCGCCTGCTGGGTGTGTCCGATGTTGGACTTCACCGAACCCAGCCACAACGGCCGCTCCTCCGGCCGGTCCTGGCCGTAGGTGGTGAGCAGCGCCTGTGCCTCGATGGGGTCGCCGAGCGTGGTGCCCGTACCGTGCGCCTCCACCACGTCCACGTCCCTGGCCGACAACCGGGCGTT
The DNA here is from genome assembly GCF_001513965.1 of Streptomyces cellostaticus. Lineage (GTDB taxonomy): Bacteria > Actinomycetota > Actinomycetes > Streptomycetales > Streptomycetaceae > Streptomyces > Streptomyces cellostaticus. The sequence continues at coordinate 2,542 of NZ_KQ948098.1, forward strand.
GGCCAGGGCGGCCCGGATCACTCGCTGCTGCGAGGGGCCGTTCGGCGCGGTCAGACCGTTGGACGCACCGTCCTGGTTCACGGCGGAGCCGCGCACCACCGCCAGCACCCGGTGTCCCAGCCGCCGGGCATCCGCCAGCCGCTCCACCACCACCATGCCCACGCCCTCGGCCATGCCCATGCCGTCAGCGGCAGCCGAGAACGCCTTGCACCGCCCGTCCTCCGCCAGACCACGCTGCCGGGAGAATCCGACGAACCCCGCCGGGGAGGACATGACCGTGACCCCGCCGGCCACCGCGAGCGAGCACTCTCCCGACCGCACCGCCTGGCAAGCCAGGTGCAGCGCCACCAGCGACGACGAACACGCCGTGTCGATCGACACGGCGGGTCCCTGGAGCCCCAGCAGGTAAGAAATACGGCCCGACATCACGCTGCCCGTGGCACCGGTCATGAGGTGCCATTCGAGGCCTTCCATGTTCTGCAGATACGGGTGTGCGATGTAATCGGAGGGGGCAACACCGACGAACACACCGGTCTGGGAACCCCGCAGTGATGCAGGGTCGATTCCGGCCCGCTCCAGCGCCTCCCAGGACACCTCCAGCAGCAGCCGCTGCTGCGGGTCCATGGCGAGGGCCTCTCGCGGGCTGATGCCGAAGAAATCCGCGTCGAAATCCGGCGCGCCCTGCAAGAACCCGCCGTCAAGCACATATGAGGTGCCCTGGTGGTCCGGGTCCGGATCATAGAGGTCCTCGGCGTCCCAGCCTCGGTCGGACGGGAATCCCGAGATCGCATCCCCGCCCGCGGCCAGCAGCTCCCACAGTTCCTCCGGGCTGGCCACTCCGCCCGGGTACCGGCAGCTCATCCCGACGATCGCCAACGGTGCCGATGATGCCGAGGCAAGCTGCCGGTTCCGCTGCCGTAACCGCTCAGTTTCCTTAAGGGAGGCGCGCAGCGCTTCGAGAAGCTTGTCAGCCGGTTGAGTCATCGCTTCCTCCACGCATAGAGCATCATCAACTTCAGTCCGTCTCGCTATCCAGGGCCAGGCGAATCAGGCTTTCGGCATCCAGCGCGTCGATGTCTTCGACCTCTCCGTTTCCGCCCTTCGCCAAGGCGTCGTCCTGGATGCCGGCGAGCTGCATCAATGCCTCCATCAGCCCGGCCTCGCGGAACCTGGAAATCGGAACGGACGCGAGGGCATTCCGGAGTTTCGCTTCTGCGGGGTCTGCCTCGTCCCCGATTTCCGGCAGAAGCTTTTCTCGCAGGAATTCGGCCAGCTCCGCCGGGTTGGGGTAGTCGAATACGAGGGTGGCGGGCAGGCGCAGTCCGCTGGCGGTGTTGAGCCGGTTGCGCAGCTCGACGGCGGTGAGGGAGTCGAAGCCCAGGTCGGTGAAGGCCCGGGTGGACTCGATCGCGTCGAGAGAGGTGTGTCCGAGTACGGCGGCCACGTGGGTGCGGATCAGATCGGTCAGCATCCGGTCCCGGTCGGGGGCGGACAGACCGGCCAGTTGCCGGCGCAGCGAATCCGCTCCGGCGGCAGTACCGGAGGCCGCGGTCCGCCGGCCCGCACCACCGCTGACCAGAGCCCGCCACAGCGACGGAATCTCGGTACTACGAGCAGCCTGGGCACGCAGCCCCGCCAGATCCAGGCGAGCCGGGACCAGCATGGCCTCGTCACGGGCCAGGGCCAGGTCCAGCAGAGCCAGGCCGTCCTCCGCGTTCAGCGCGGCAACGCCCCCGCGGTTGATCCGGGACCGTTCCGCATCCGTGAGCTGCCCGGTCAGCGCACTGGCCTCGGCCCACAGCCCCCAGGCCAGCGAGGTTCCGGCCAGCCCGGCCGCACGGCGTTCGGCCGCCAGCGCGTCCAGGAACGCGTTGGCCGCCACATAGTTGCCCTGACCTGGCGCGCCGAACACCGAGGCCGCCGAGGAGAAGAGGACGAAATGCTCCAGGTCCAGATCCCTGGTGAGCTCGTGCAGGTTCCAGGCACCATCGGCCTTGGGCCGCATCACCGCCGCGACCCGGTCCGGAGTCAGCGACCCGATCACACCATCGTCCAGAACACCCGCTGTATGAACCACCGTTGCCAACGGGTATTCGGCCGGGATGGCCTTGACCACCGTGGCCAGTGCGTCACGTTCAGCGGCGTCACAGGCCACCACCCGCACCTGCGTCCCCGACGAGGCCAGTTCAGCAGCCAGAGCCGCCACCCCGGCAGCAGCCGGACCGGAACGACTGGTCAGCAGCAGGGCATCAGCCCGGCCCGTCGCACCCAGATGCCGGGCCACCAACCCGCCCAACGTGCCCGTACCACCAG
>NZ_KQ948099.1:0-1863 GCF_001513965.1 Streptomyces cellostaticus
GGTCCATGGCACGGTCCTGCTGCCCGGCACGGCGTTCGTGGACCTGGCGGTCCACGCTGGCGATCTGGCCGGGTGCGGCACGCTGGAGGAGTTGACGCTCCAGGAGCCGCTTGTCCTTCCCGGTTCCGGTGGCGTGCAGTTGCAGGTCCAGGTCGGTGACAGTGATGGCGACAGTGGTCGGCGGACGGTGACGGTCTCCTCCCGTGAGGGAGAGGGCGAATGGGTTCGGCACGCCGTTGGCGTGCTGGCTCCGGCTGGCAGTGAGCCTGTCCCGGCTCCGCTGGCGGCTTGGCCTCCGGCCGGTGCGGAGCTGGTTCCGGTCGATGACGCCTACGAGAGGTTTGCCCAGCGCGGTTACGGCTATGGGCCGGCGTTCCAGGGCCTGCGTCAGGTCTGGCGGGCCGGGGACACCGTCTATGCCGAGGTTGAGCTGCCCCAGGCTGTCGAAGCTGATGCTGCCGGGTTCGGCTTGCACCCCGCGCTGCTCGATGCCGCTCTGCACGGTCTGCTGGCCGCCAGCGATGGTGGCGGTGGGACGGGACTGCCGTTCGTGTGGTCGGGGGTGCGGCTGCTGGCCGGCGGTGCCCGCCACCTGCGAGTGGTGCTGGCCCGCGGGTCGGGCGGCGTCTCAGTCACGGCGTTTGACGCTGTCGGTGAACCCGTCTTGCAGGTGCGGTCGTTGGCGCTACGTGAGGCCTCGGCCGGTCAGCTTGCTGGGTCGGCCCGGCAGGTGCGGCAGTCGCTGTTCACCGTGGACTGGATCCCGCTGACGGTGCCGCAGACCCCTGACGCCGCCGCAGTGCAGTGGGTTCGGCACGGCCAGTCGGTCGGCTCCGAGGTGTCTCCGGTGGTTGTTGCGGCGGTGCCTGTGGCTCCGTCCGGGACGTCGGCGCCGCAGGCGGCCCAGCTCGCTGCCGCGACGGTGTTGGGGTGGGTGCAGCAGTGGCTGGCCGATCCCGAGACCGACAACGCGCGGTTGGTGATCTGGACCCAGGGCGTGGCTGCTGGGCAGGATCTGGCCGGCGCGGCGGTGGCGGGCCTGGTCCGCTCCATGCAGTCGGAGCACCCGGGTCGTCTGCTGCTGGTCGATGTTGACCCGTCAGCTGGTCTGGACCCGGACCGTGATGCCGACGTGGACGCTGTCCTGTCTGTGGCACTGGATGCCGATGAGCCTGAGGTCCGCATCCGTCCCGCTACTGACGGCGGGGGCGTGGTGGCGTTCGGTCGCCGGTTGGCCCGCGCCAGTGAGTTGGCATTGCCCGGTGGTTCGGGTTGGCGGGTTGAGGTGGCCCAGCCGGGTGACCTGGGCAGTGCGGCTGTTGTCGACGCTCCCGAGGCGGGCGACGAGTTGTCGGAGGGTCAGGTCCGGGTTGGTCTGCGTGCGGCGGGTGTGAACTTCCGCGACGTGGTGACCGGGCTGGGGATGGTCGCGGACAAGCGAGGCCTTGGTGGGGAAGGCGCCGGGGTTGTCCTGGAGATTGGCCCCGGAGTGACCGGTCTGGCTGTGGGTCAGCCGGTGATGGGCCTGGTGCCGAACTGGGGGCCGGTCGGGATCGTGGACAGCCGCCTGGTGGCTGCTATCCCGCGGGGCTGGTCGTTCCAGCAGGCCGCGGCAGTGCCGATTGGGTTCCTGACCGCGTTCTACGCGTTGCGGGATCTGGCTCAGGTCCGTCCCGGTCAGCGAGTCCTCATCCATGCCGGTACTGGTGGTGTGGGTACGGCTGCGGTGCAGTTGGCCAAGGCGTGGGGCTTGGAGGTCTTCGCGACCGCCAGCCCGGCCAAGCAGCCGGCCTTGCGGGCGATGGGTGTGGACGAGAGTCACATCGCCTCGACCCGGGACCTGGCTTTCTGTGAGCAGTTCTT
>NZ_KQ948099.1:2368-5311 GCF_001513965.1 Streptomyces cellostaticus
CGCAGGCGGTTGCGGCGCTGCGGTATCTGCAGGCCGCCCGGCACCTGGGCAAGGTCGTACTGAACGTCCCGGCCGAGTGGGACCGGCAGGGCACTGTCCTGGTCACCGGTGGAACCGGAACGCTGGGCGGGGAGTTGGCCCGGCACCTGGTGGACGTCCGCGGGATGCGGCATCTGCTGCTGATGTCGCGGCGCGGTCCGGCGGCGCCGGGGGTTGCCTGTCTGGTTGCGGAGTTGGCGCAGTCGGGCACGGAGGTGCGGGTGCAGGCCGGCGATGCCGCCGACCGCGACGCCCTCGCCTCGGTGCTGGCGAGGATCGCTCCTGAACGGCCGTTGACGGCGGTGGTCCATGCCGCCGGTGTGATCGACGACGCCACGGTGGAGTCGCTGACACCTGAGCGCATGGCGACTGTCCTGGCTGCCAAGGCTGATGCGGCCTGGAACCTGCACGAGTTGACCGAGGGCACCGGCCTGGCCGGGTTCGTGCTGTATTCCTCGGCTGCGGCTGTCATGGGCAGCCCGGGGCAGGGGAGTTACGCCGCGGCCAACGCGTTCTTGGACGCGCTGGCCGCCTACCGCCGCGACCGGCACCTGGCTGGTCAGTCGCTGGCCTGGGGGCTGTGGGCTCAGACCTCGGAGATAACCGGGCAGTTGGCCGGCGCTGACCTCTCCCGTCTGCGCCGTGGCGGTGTCCAGCCGCTGACGACCGAGCAGGGCCTCGCGTTGTTCGACGCTGCTACTGCGTTGGGTGCGCCGTTGGCGGTCCCGGCCCGACTGGACCTGACAGCACTGTCACGTCCGGGACGACCGCTGCTTCCGCTGCTGCGGGGTCTGGCCGTGGGCACTCCCGCCCGCCCGACCGCGGCCGTGGCTGCGGACGAGGGTGGCTTGGCGGCCCGGTTGGCCGCGCTCGGTTCCGCTGAGCGCGAGCAGGAGGTTCTGCAGATCGTCCGGGCCGCTGCCGCTGTTGTTCTGGGTCATGCCCGACCCGGGGACATCGATCCCCAGCGGGCCTTCCGGGACATGGGCATCGACTCCCTGACCGCGCTGGAGCTCCGCAACCGGCTCTCGGCCGAGACCGGCCTGAGCCTTCCCGCCACCCTGGTCTTCGACTACCCCGTTCCTCTGGAACTCGCCCGGCACCTGGTGACAGAGGTGTGCGGGACTGCCGAGGCCGCCAGGGCGGTGTCCGCGCCGGCAGTCCGCATCGGCACGGACGAGCCGGTGGTGATCGTGGGTATGGGTTGCCGGTTCCCGGGCGGGGTGGAGGACCCGGAGGGTTTCTGGCAGCTGGTCGCTGGAGGCTCCGACGCGATGTCGGGCTTCCCGGCGAACCGCGGCTGGGACGTGGCCGGCCTGTCTGACCCGGATTCCGGTGACGCGGGCGCGGCTATTGCCCCGGTGGGTGGGTTCCTTGACGGCGCTGGTGATTTCGATGCGGAGTTCTTCGGGATCAGTCCGCGTGAGGCGTTGGGGATGGATCCCCAGCAGCGGCTGTTGCTGGAGACGTGCTGGGAGGCACTGGAGGACGCGGGGATTGCCCCGGGTTCGCTGCGTGGCACCGACACCGGGGTCTACGCCGGGATCATCGCCTCGGGATACCGGGCCGGTGAGCAGGACGGTGCTGGTGGTTTTGGCCTGACTGGTACCACGGCGAGTGTGGCGTCGGGTCGGGTGGCGTACTCGCTGGGGCTGCAGGGTCCCGCGGTCTCGATCGACACGGCCTGCTCGTCCTCGCTGACGGCGATTCACCTTGCCGCGCAGGCACTCCGCTCTGGGGAGTGCGGGATGGCGCTGGCCGGTGGCGTCACGGTGATGGCTTCGCCTGGGACGTTCACTGAGTTCGCGCGGCAGCGAGGACTGGCCGCTAACGGCCGGTGCAAGCCGTTCTCGGATGCCGCTGACGGTACCGGGTGGGGTGAGGGTGTCGGTGTCCTGGTTCTGGAGCGGTTGTCGGATGCGCGTGAGCGTGGGCACCGGGTGTTGGCGGTCGTGGCGGGCAGTGCGGTCAACCAGGACGGGGCGAGTAACGGTCTGTCGGCGCCGAATGGTCCGTCGCAGCAGCGGGTGATCCGGGCTGCGTTGGCGAGTGCGGGGCTTCAGCCGGGCGACGTTGACGTGGTGGAGGCGCATGGCACCGGTACGGCGCTGGGTGATCCGATCGAGGCGCAGGCGCTGCTGGCGACCTATGGTCAGGATCGTCCGGAGGGTCGGCCGCTGTTGCTGGGGTCGGTGAAGTCGAACATCGGTCACACGCAGGCGGCTGCCGGTGTGGCTGGTGTGATCAAGATGGTGCAGGCGATGCGGCACGGGATGCTGCCTCAGACGCTGCACGTGGACGCTCCGTCCTCGCATGTGGACTGGTCGGCCGGGGCGGTGGAGCTGCTGACCGCGCCTCGGGAGTGGTCGGCGGGTTCTGGTCCGCGGCGGGCTGGTGTGTCGGCGTTCGGGATCAGCGGCACCAACGTCCACCTCATCCTGGAACAGCCCGCGCAGGACGTCCCTGCCGTGGATGCTCCTGTTCAGGATGGGCCGGAGTCTGTGGGTCCGGTGGCGTGGGTGGTGTCGGCGCGGTCTGCTGCGGCGCTGGCTGCGCAGGCGGGTCGGCTGGCGGAGTTCGTGGCGGCGCGTCCGGAGGTCGCGGCCAAGGATGTGGCGTTCTCTCTGGCGGTGACGCGGACGACGGCGTTCTCCCACCGGCTTGCGGTGGTCGGCCAGGACCGTGCCCAGCTGCTGGAGGGCCTGACTGCCGCTGCCGCGGGCCAGGAAGCACCCGGGGTCGTGACCGGTGTGGTGACCGGGAGCGTTGGTTCGGCGTCGGTGTCGCGGCCGGTGTTCGTGTTCGCGGGTCAGGGTGCGCAGTGGGCCGGGATGGGTCTGCAGTTGTGGGGCGAGGAGCCGGTGTTCGCGGCGGCGATGGAGCGCTGCGCGCAGGCGTTGGCGC
>NZ_KQ948100.1 GCF_001513965.1 Streptomyces cellostaticus
GAATGGCCCCCGGCAGGTGGTGGTGGCCGGAGACGCGCAGGCATGCGTTCAGTTCGCGGACGCCTACGCCGATCGCGGTGCCCGGCAGATCGCGGTCGACTACGCCTCCCACACCGCGCACGTCGAGGCGGTCAGGGACCGTCTGGCCGAGGACCTGGCCGGGGTGTCTGCGGGCAGTAGCCCGGTGCCGTTCTACTCCACGCTTGAAGCGCGGGTGGTGGATACCGCTGAGCTGGATGGCGGGTACTGGTACCGGAACCTGCGTCAGACGGTGCGGTTCGGTGAGGTCATTGCCGCGCTGGCGGTGGAGGGCCACCGGGTGTTTGTGGAGGTCAGTCCGCATCCGGTGCTGGGTATGGCTATTGCGCAGGCCGGTGAGGATCTGGTGGCGGCGGCCAGTTTGCAGCGCGGCGATGGCGGGCGTGGGCGGTGGTTGTCCGCGCTGGCTGGTGCGTATGCGGCTGGTGTCGCGGTGGACTGGGCCGCGGTGACCGCCGATGGCGCGAGGAAGGTCGGCCTGCCGACGTATCCGTTCCAGCGTCAGCGCTACTGGCCGAAGGCTGTCACGGGTCGTGGGGACGCTTCGTCGGCTGGTCAGCAGCGTTCCGGGCACCCATTGTTGGCGGCGGCGGTGTGGCTGGCCGAGGGTGATGGGCTGGTGTTGACGGGCCGTTTGTCGCTGGCCGCGATGCCGTGGCTGGCCGATCACGCGGTCCACGGCACGGTCCTGCTGCCCGGTACCGCGTTTGTGGACCTGGCGGTCCACGCCGGGGACCTGGCCGGGTGCGGTGTCCTGGAGGAGTTGACGCTTCAGGAGCCGCTGGTCCTTCCTGGCTCCGGTGGCGTGCAGTTGCAGATCCAGGTCGGCGACAGCGACGGCGACAGTGGTCGGCGGACGGTCACCGTCTCGTCGCGCGAGGGGGAGGGCGAATGGGTTCGGCACGCGGTCGGCGCGCTGGCTCCTGCTGGCAGTGAGCCTGCCCCGGCCCCGCTGGCCGCTTGGCCTCCGGCCGGCGTGGAGCCTGTTCCAGTTGACGACGCCTACGAGAAGCTCGCACAGCGGGGCTACGGCTACGGGCCGGCGTTCCAGGGCTTGCGTCAGGTGTGGCGTGCCGGGGACACCGTCTACGCCGAGGTGGAGCTGCCCCAGGCCGCGGAAGCGGATGTTGCCGGGTTCGGCTTGCATCCCGCTCTGCTCGACGCCGCTCTGCAAGGTCTGCTGGCTGCCAGTGACGGCAGTGGTGGGACTGGGTTGCCGTTTGCGTGGTCGGGGGTGCGGCTGCTGGCCGGCGGTGCCCGCCATCTGCGAGTGGTCTTGGCACCCGGGTCGGGCGGCGTCTCGGTGACGGCGTTCGACGGTGTCGGTCAGCCGGTGTTGGAGGCGCGGTCGTTGGCGCTGCGTGAGGCTTCGGCCGGTCAGCTTGCTGGGTCTGGTCGGCAGGTGCGGCAGTCGCTGTTCACGGTGGACTGGGTCCCGCTGGCGGCGCAGGCTTCGACTGCCGCAGTGGAGTGGGCGCGGCATGGTGAGTCGGTCGAGTCTGAGTTGGCGCCGGTGGTTGTTGCGGCCGTGCCGGCTGCCCCGTCGGGGGCTTCGGCGCCGCAGGCGGCTCAGCTGGCTGCCGCGACGGTGTTGGGTTGGGTGCAGCAGTGGCTGGCCGATCCCGAGACCGACAATGCGCGGTTGGTGATCTGGATCCAGGGTGTGGCTGCTGGGCAGGATCTGGCCGGCGCGGCGGTGGCGGGCCTGGTCCGCTCGGCGCAGTCGGAGCACCCGGGTCGTTTGCTGCTGGTCGATGTCGACCCGTCAGCCGGCCTGGACCCCACCCACGACGCTGACGTGGACACCGTCCTGGCTGCGGTGCTGGATGCCGACGAGCCTGAGGTCTGCGTCCGTCCCGCTACTGACGGCGGGGGAGTCGCGGCGTTCGGTCGGCGGCTGGCCCGGGCCGGGACGGAGGAGCCCGGGACCGCGCCCGCCGAGTGGGACCGGCAGGGCACCGTCCTGGTCACGGGTGGAACCGGAACGCTGGGCGGGGAGTTGGCTCGGCACCTGGTGGACGACCGTGGCATGCGGCACCTGGTGCTGATGTCGCGGCGCGGCCCCGCCGCGCCGGGGGCTGCCCGCCTGGTCGCGGAGTTGGCACGGTCGGGTGCGGAGGTGCGGGTCCAGGCCGGCGACGCCGCCGACCGCGACGCCCTCGCCCCGGTGCTGGCCAAGATCGCGGCTGAGCGGCCGCTGACCGCGGTGGTGCACGCCGCCGGGGTGATCGACGACGCCACCGTGGAGTCGCTGACGCCTGAGCGGATGGCGACGGTGCTGGCGGCCAAGGCGGATGCGGCGTGGAACCTGCACGAGTTGACCGAGGGCACGGGCCTGGCCGGGTTCGTGCTGTACTCCTCGGCAGCTGCCATTCTGGGGAGCCCGGGGCAGGGAAGCTATTCCGCCGCCAATGCGTTCCTGGATGCGCTGGCCGCCTACCGTCGCGATCGGCAGCTGGCTGGTCAGTCGCTGGCGTGGGGCCTGTGGGCTCAGACCTCGGAGATGACCGGGCATCTCAACGGCACCGGTCTGTCTCGCCTGCGTCGCGGCGGTATCCAGCCGATGACGACCGGTCAGGGCCTGGCGCTGTTCGAGGCTGCCGCCGCGTTGGGTACGCCGTTGGCGGTCCCGGCCCGACTGGACTTGGCCGCGTTGTCGCGTGCCGGGGGGCCGTTGCCTCCGTTGCTGCGCGGCTTGGTCGCCGGTGTCTCCGCACGCCCGACCGCAGCTGTGGCTGCGGCTGCGGCTGGCTTGGCGGCCCGGTTGGCTGCGCTCAGTCCCGAGGAGCGTGAGCAGGAAGTCCTGCAGATCGTTCGGTCTGCCGTCGCCGTCGTTCTGGGTCATGCCGGCCCTGGGGACGTTGATCCCCGGCGGGCCTTCCGGGACATGGGGATCGACTCCCTGACCGCGCTGGAGCTCCGCAACCGGCTGTCGGCCGAGACCGGCCTCAGCCTTCCCGCCACCCTGGTCTTCGACTACCCGACATCGGCCGCGGTCGCCGGATACCTGCGGCCGGGAATAGTCGCCGACGGCGAGACGGGGATGGCGCCGATGATCGCCGAGCTCAACCAGCTCGAATCCCGTCTCCTGAACCTGGCGGCAAGCTGCGAGGCGCCCGACGGAATCACGAGAATCCTGCGCGGAATGCTGTCCAAATGGATGGATGCGCAGGGCGAGGTCCAGTCGGTAGACGAGTCTGACGACGCTTCCATAGCGCTTGATTCAGCGACTCCTGATGAAGTATTTGATTTCCTTGACAAAGAATTCCGATTGCATGGGTCGGAATCGGATGACTTTGATCGACGAATCGATGAGGAAGCCCTTTAATGGAAAACCAGGAAAAGCTCTTCGACTACCTGAAGAAGACGTCGGCTGAACTCGTCCAGATGCGCAAGCGCCTCAGGCACATGGAAGCACGTGAGCATGAGCCGGTGGCGATCGTGGGCATGGGTTGCCGGTTCCCGGGCGGGGTCGAGGACCCGGAGGGCTTCTGGCGGTTGATCGCCGGAGGGACCGACGCGATCTCGGGGTTCCCGGTGGATCGCGACTGGAACCTGGAGCGTCTGGACGGCTCTGATCCCGGTGATGCGAGCACCGCTTTTGCCCGGGTGGGTGGTTTCCTTGACGGCGCTGGTGATTTCGATGCGGAGTTCTTCGGGATCAGTCCGCGTGAGGCGTTGGGGATGGATCCCCAGCAGCGGCTGTTGCTGGAGACCTGCTGGGAGGCACTGGAGGACGCGGGGATCGAGCCGGGTTCGCTGCGGGGCACCGACACCGGCGTCTACGCCGGCATCATCGCGTCGGGCTACCAGGCTGGGGAGCAGGCCGGTGCCGACGGTTATGTGATGACCGGGACCGCGGCGAGTGTGGCGTCGGGTCGGGTGGCGTACTCGCTGGGGTTGCAGGGTCCCGCGGTGTCGGTGGACACGGCGTGTTCGTCCTCGCTGACGGCGATTCACCTTGCCGCGCAGGCACTCCGCTCTGGGGAGTGCGGGATCGCGCTGGCCGGTGGCGTCACGGTGATGGCCACCCCGGATGCGTACGTGGAGTTCGCGCGGCAGCGGGGGTTGGCTGCCGATGGCCGGTGCAAGCCGTTCGCGGAGGCAGCTGACGGTACCGGGTGGGGCGAGGGCGTCGGGATGCTGGTTCTGGAGCGGCTGTCCGACGCTCGCGCTCGTGGGCACCGGGTGCTGGCGGTCGTGGCGGGGAGTGCGGTCAACCAGGACGGGGCCAGCAACGGTCTGTCGGCGCCGAACGGGCCCTCCCAGCAGCGGGTGATCCGGGCCGCGTTGGCG
>NZ_KQ948101.1 GCF_001513965.1 Streptomyces cellostaticus
GCTCGACCTCGTCAGCTGCTGCGTCCAGGGCAGCGGCCTCGGCCAACTCGTCGTCCTCGGTGGGGGCGTCCGCCTTCTCGTCGTTCTCGGCCGGGGCTTCCTCCAGAATGATGTGCACATTGGTGCCGCTCATCCCGAACGCCGACACACCGCCACGACGTACCCGGTCGTCCGCCGGCCACGGCTTCGCCTCGGTCAGCAGCCGTACTTCACCAGCGGACCAGTCCACGTGCGGTGTGGGCTCTTCTGCATGCAGCGTCGCCGGCAGCTGCTGGTTCTGCAGCGCCAGCACCATCTTGATCACGCCCGCCATGCCTGCGGCCTGCTGGGTGTGCCCGATGTTGGACTTCACCGACCCGAGCCACAACGGCCGTTCCTCCGGCCGGTCCTGGCCGTAGGTGGCGATGAGCGCCTGCGCCTCGATCGGGTCGCCCAGCGGGGTGCCCGTACCGTGCGCCTCGACCACGTCCACGTCACCGGCCGACAGCCGGGCGTTGGCAAGGGCCGCGCGGATCACCCGCTGCTGCGAAGGGCCGTTGGGCGCGGTCAGGCCGTTGGACGCACCGTCCTGGTTCATCGCGGAGCCGCGCACCACCGCCAGCACCCGGTGCCCGTTGCGGCGGGCGTCGGACAGCCGCTCCACGACGATGGCACCGGCGCCTTCGGCCACACCCATGCCGTCGGCCGAGGCCGCGAAGGTCTTGCACCGTCCGTCGGGAGACAGTCCGAGCGTCTGGCTGAAGTCGGTGAACAGGATCGGGGTGGCCGCCACGAACGCGCCCCCGACCAAGGCGAGCGAGCACTCACCGGATCGCAGCGCCTGGCAGGCCAGGTGCAGCGCGACCAGCGACGACGAACACGCCGTGTCCACCGTCACCGCCGGACCCTCCAGGCCGAACGTGTAGGACACCCGGCCGGACAGAATGCTCGTCGCGTTGCCGGTCATCACGTGCCCGTCCAGCTCACCCTGCCGGCCGCCGACCCAGCCGTAGCCCGACGCGGACGCGCCCGCGAACACGCCAGTCGCGGAGCCGCGCAGCGACACGGGGTCGATGCCTGCCCGCTCCAGGGCCTCCCAGGACACCTCCAGCAGCAGCCGCTGCTGCGGGTCCATCGACACTGCCTCGCGCGGGCTGATCCCGAAGAACCCCGCGTCGAACTCGGGCGCCTCGTAGATGAATCCGCCCGCCTGCACCTTGGCGCCGCCGGACTCGGGGTCGTCCGGGTCGCCGACGTGCCAGCCCCGGTCCTGCGGGAGCCCGGCGACCGCGTCCGTCCGTGTGGCCAGCAGGTCCCACAGTTGCTCAGGGCTGCGCACACCGCCGGGAAAGCGGCAGCTCATGCCCACAATCGCGATCGGCTCGTCGCCGGCCGCTTCCATTTCCTGCAGACGCTGGCGAGTCTCATGCAGGTTAGCGGTCACCCGCTTGAGGAAGTAGCGGAGCTTCTCTTCGCTCACTTACGTCACCTCGTCGAGGAAGTCGCGGCGTTCGCCGCGTCAGTAAATTCCAAGTTCTTTTCCGATAAAATCGAAGACTTCGTCGTCGGTTGACGATTCGAGCTTCTCCGCAACTCCGACCTCGGCGATCCGTTCCCGAGCCTCTTTCCACTTCGAAAGAACGACTTCGAGCCGGTTCGTAATCTGGGCGGAGTCCTCGTCGCCGGTCATCGCGGCGAGCATGCCTTCCAGCTTGTCCAGCTCTGCGAGCACAGGCTGGGCCGGGCTGGTGTCCTCGGCCTGGCTGGCCCTCAGGTAGCCGGCCAGTGCGGCGGGAGTGGGGTAGTCGAACAGGAGCGTGCTGGGCAGGCGCAGGCCGGTGGCCGCGCTCAGCCGGTCGCGCAGTTCCACCGCGGTCAGCGAGTCGGCTCCGAGGTCGCTGAAGGCCCGGTCGGCCTCGACCACTTCGACGCTGGCGTGGCCCAGGACGGTGGCGGCCTCGGCCCGGACCAGGTCGGTCAGCAGCCGGTCCTGTTCCGACCGGGACAGCCCGGCCAGTTGCTGGGCCAGCGCGCTGCCCGCCTCCGGGTCCGCCGGGCCGTTGTCGTCCGCCGTCGCGGCCAGGGCCTCGATGACCTCGGGCAGGCTCTCGATCAGCGGGCTGGGCCGCCGTACGGTGAACGGCGGCGCGAACCGCGCCCAGTCCACGTCCGCGACCGTCACCAGGCCGTCCCTGCCGTCGAGTACCTGTGCCAGAGCCTGGATGGCCTGTTCCGGTTCGAGCAGGTGCAGGCCGCGGCGGCGCATCTGAGCCGCGTCCTCCAGGTCGGTCATGCCGCCGCCGCCCCACGGGCCCCAGGCCACCGAGGTCGCGGTCAGCCCCCGGGCCAGGCGGTTCTCCGCCAAGGCGTCCAGGAAGGTGTTGGCCGCGGCATACCCGGCCTGCAGGCCGCTGCCCCAGGTGGCCGAGATCGAGGAGAACAGGACGAACGCGTCCAGGTCCAGGTCCGCGGTCACGCGGTCGAGGCTGACGGCGCCCGCGGCCTTGGCCGCCAGTACGGTGGCCAGTTCCTCCACCGAGGTCTCGTCCAGCGCCGTGGCCTGCGCCACGCCCGCGGCGTGCATCACCGCGGTCAGCGGCGGGCCACCGGCGCCGATCCTGGTGATCAGCGCGGTCAGCGCCGCGTCGTCCGCCGTGTCAGACGCGATCACCTCGACCTGTGCCCCGGCCGTGGCCAGCTCGGCCGCCAGCGCGGCCGCACCCGCCGCACCGGCTCCGGAACGGCTGGTCAGCACCAACCGCTGAGCACCACGGCCGGCCAGCCAGCGGGCCACATGCCCGCCGATCGCACCGGTTCCACCGGTGATCAGGACACTCCCGCGCGGCACCCAGGGCTCTGCGGAGCCGCGGGGCTGCGGGGCCCGGGTCAGCCTGCGGCCCAGGATCCCGGTCGAGCGGATCGCCACCTGGTCCTCACCGCACCCGGCGAGCACCGCGCACAGCCGGGCCGCGACCTGATCGTCGAAGTCGAAGTCGGAGCCAGAACCGGAGTTGGAGCCAGAACCGGAGTCGGAGTCGGACGGCAGGTCGATCAGGCCACCGCCGTGGTCGGGATGCTCCAGCGCGGAAACCCGGCCGAGTCCCCACGCCTGCGCCTGCACCGGGCTGGCCGGCACCTCGCCCGGCACGGCCGCGACCGCACCGCGGGTGAGAATCCACAGCGGCGCATGGACCGCCAGGGCGATCAGGGCCTGCACCAGTGTCTGGGTCCCGGCGAGGCCGTTCGCCAGCGTCGGGTGAGCAGGCAGCGGAGTCTCGTCCAGCGCCAGCAGCGATACGACGCCGAAGACCCCGCTTTCCGGAATCACCTTGCCGATCTGCGCGGCCATCCGCTCCTGGTCGGCAGTTTCCGTGGTCTCTACGACCACCACTTCAGCCCCTCGGGCGGCCAGCGCCCGCACACATCCCTGCGTCAGGACGTCGTCGGCCTGCCCGGCTGCGGTCACCAGCAGCCAGACGCCTGTCAGCACGGCGGGGTCGGGCTCGGCGACCGGCGCCCAGCTCACCCGGTAACGCCAGTTCGCGGTCACCGAACGGTCCCGCTCCTGACGACGCCACGACGCCAGCGCCGGGAGCACCTGGCTCAGATGCTGCTGGTCCTCGATGGCCAGCGTGTCGGCGATGTGCGCGAGGTCCCCGCCCTCGACCGCGGCCCAGAACTGCGCCTCGGCCACGGTGCTCGCACCATCGCCACCCGCGACCGTCCCCGCGGTCGGCAGCGACAGCACGCCCTTGGGCCAGTACCGCTCATGACGGAAGGCATACGTGGGCAACTCAACCCGCTGCCCAGTCGGCAACACCGCCGCCCAGTCCACGGACACCCCATGGACGAACGCCCGCGCCAGACCCGTCACCAGGCCCGTCACACCCTGCTCATCACGCTCCTTGCGTCGCTGAAGCGGAATGAACACGCCCTCATCGCTGCCGACACCGGCCACCGCGTCCGGACCCAGCGCCGACAAGGATCCGTCCGGACCGACCTCGATGAACACCGACACACCCTCGGCCGCCAACGCGCCCACCGCATCCGCGAACCGCACCGCCTGCCGCGTCTGCCCCGGCCAGTACTCTCCA
>NZ_KQ948102.1:0-2081 GCF_001513965.1 Streptomyces cellostaticus
GGCCAACGCGGCCCGGATCACCCGCTGCTGCGAAGGACCATTCGGCGCCGACAGACCGTTGCTGGCCCCGTCCTGGTTGACCGCACTGCCCGCCACGACCGCCAACACCCGGTGCCCACGCTCACGCGCATCCGACAACCGCTCCAGAACCAGGACACCGACGCCCTCGCCCCACCCGGTGCCGTCGGCTGCCTCCGCGAACGGCTTGCACCGGCCATCGGCAGCCAACCCCCGCTGCCGCGCGAACTCCGTGAACGTTCCTGGGGTAGGCATGACGGTCACGCCACCGGCCAGCGCGATCCCGCACTCCCCGGACCGCAGTGCCTGCGCGGCAAGGTGAATCGCCGTCAGCGAGGACGAGCAGGCCGTGTCGATCGAGACGGCGGGGCCCTGCAGACCCAGCGAGTAGGCCACGCGTCCCGACGCCACACTCGCCGTGGTCCCGGTCATCCCGAAGCCGCCGGCACCGTCCTGTTCCCCGACCCGGTACCCCAACGCGATGATGCCGGCGTAGACGCCGGTGTCGGTGCCCCGCAGCGAACCCGGGGCAATCCCCGCGTCCTCCAGCGCCTCCCAGCAGGTCTCCAGCAACAACCGCTGCTGGGGATCCATCCCCAACGCCTCACGCGGACTGATCCCGAAGAACTCCGCATCGAAATCACCAGCACCATCCAGGAAACCACCCAGCGGGGTGTAGGCAGCGCCCTCATCACCAGACTCGGACAGGCCCGGCGTCTCCCAGCCACGGTTCACCGGGAAGCCCGACATCGCGTCGGTCCCTGCGGCGACCAGCTGCCAGAAACCCTCCGGGTCCTCGACCCCGCCCGGGAACCGGCAACCCATACCGACAATCGCCACCGGCTCGTCCGTGCCGACACGGACCACCGGCACAGCGGTCTCCCCGACGACCCCGTCGGTGCCGCATGCCTCTGCGACCAGATACCGGGCAACCTCCAGCGGTGTCGGCTGGTCGAAGACCAGGGTGGCGGGAAGGCTCAGGCCCGTCTCGGCCGCGAGCCGGTTGCGAAGCTCCAGCCCGGTCAGGGAGTCGATGCCCATATCGCGGAAAGCCCGTTGGGGATCGATGTCCCCGGGGTGTGCATGACCCAGGACAACGGCGGCAGCAGCTCGGACGATCTGCAGAACCTCCTGCTCGCGCTCGGCGGAACCGAGCGCGGCCAACCGGGCCGCCAGGCCACCGGCAACCACGGCAACGGCCGCGGTCGGGCGGGCGAGAGCGCCAACGGCCAGACCCCGCAGCAGCGCGGGCACCGGCCGTCCTCCGCGAGACAGCCCGGTCAGGTCCAGCCGGGCCGGGACCGCCAACGGCGCACCCAGCGCGGCGGCGGCCTCGAACAGCGCCAGGCCCTGCTCCGTCGTCAGCGGCTGAATGCCGCCACGGCGCAGGCGCGACAGACCCGCACCCTCCAGATGCCCGGTTATCTCCGACGCCTGGGCCCACAGCCCCCAGGCCAGCGACTGACCAGCCAGGTGCCGATCCCGACGGTAGGCAGCCAGCGCGTCCAGGAACGCGTTGGCAGCGGCGTAACTCCCCTGCCCCGGGCTCCCCATGACAGCCGCGGCCGAGGAGTAGAGCACGAAGCCGGCCAGACCCGCGCCCTCGGTCAGCTCGTGCAGGTTCCACGCCGCGTCGACCTTCGCCGACAGCACCGTAGCCATGCGCTCAGGCGTCAGCGACTCCACGGTGGCGTCGTCGATCACACCGGCGGCGTGCACCACCGCCGTCAGCGGCCGCTCAGCCCCGATCCTCGCCAGTACCGAGGCGAGGGCGTCGCGGTCGGCGGCGTCGCCGGCCTGCACCCGCACCTCCGTGCCCGACTGTGCCAACTCCGCGACCAGACGGGCAACCCCCGGCGCGGCCGGGCCGCGCCGGGACAGCAACACCAGGTGCCGCATGCCACGAACGTTGACCAGGTGCCGGGCCAACTCCCCGCCCAGTGTTCCGGTACCACCCGTGACCAGCACCGTGCCCTGCCGGTCCCACTCAGCGGGGACGTTCAGCACGACCTTGCCGAGGTGCCGGGCGGCCTGCAGATACCGCAGCGCCGCCACAGCCTGGG
>NZ_KQ948102.1:3075-4938 GCF_001513965.1 Streptomyces cellostaticus
AGGAACCGCTCACAGAAAGCCAGGTCCCGGGTCGAGGCGATGTGGGTGTCAGCCACGCCCATGGCTCGCAACGCGAGCTGCTTGGCCGGACTGGCAGTGGCGAAGACCTCCAAGCCCCACGCCTTGGCCAACTGCACCGCAGCCGTACCCACACCACCAGTACCGGCATGAATGAGGACTCGCTGGCCGGGGCGCACCTGGGCTAGATCCCGCAACGCGTAGAACGCGGTCAGGAACCCTACCGGCACCGCTGCGGCCTGCTGGAACGACCAGCCCTGCGGGATCGGGGCAAGCAGCCGACTGTCCACGATCCCGACCGGCCCCCAGCCCGGCACCAGACCCATCACCGGCTGACCCACCGTCAGACCGGTCACTCCGGGGCCAATCTCCAGGACGACCCCGGCGCCTTCCCCGCCAAGGCCTCGGTTGTCCGCGACCATCCCCAGCCCGGTCACCACGTCGCGGAAGTTCACGCCCGCCGCACGCAGACCGACCCGGACCTGACCCTCCGACAACTCGGCGCCCACCTCGGGAGCGTCGACAACAGCCGCACTGCCCAGGTCACCCGGCTGGGCCACCTCAACCCGCCAACCCGAACCACCGGGCAATGCCAACTCACTGGCGCGGGCCAGCCGTCGACCGAATGCCGCGACTCCCCCGCCGTCAGTAGCGGGACGGATGCGGACCTCAGGCTCGTCGGCATCCAGTGCCACAGACAGGACAGCGTCCACGTCGGCGTCACGGTCCGGGTCCAAGCCGGCCGCCGGGTCGACATCGACCAGCAGCAGACGCCCCGGGTGCTCGGACTGCGCCGAGCGGACCAGGCCCGCCACCGCCGCGCCGGCCAGATCCTGCCCAGCAGCCACACCCTGGGTCCAGATCACCAACCGCGAACCGTCGGTCTCGGGATCGGCCAGCCACTGCTGCACCCAACCCAGCACCGTCGCGGCAGCCAGCTGAGCCGCCTGCGGGGCCGAAGTCCCGGGCGCAGCCACCGGCACTGCCGCAACAACCACCGGCGCCAGCTCGGACCCGACCGACTCACCATGCCGCGCCCACTCCACTGCGGCAGTCGAAGCCTGCGCCGTCAGCGGGACCCAGTCCACCGTGAACAGCGACTGCCGCACCTGCCGACCAGAGCCGCTGAGCTGACCGGCCGAAACCTCACGCAGCGCCAACGACCGCACCTGCAACACCGGCTGACCGACACCGTCGAACGCTGTCACCGAGACCCCACCCGACCCGCGGGCCAAGACCACTCGCAAGTGGCGGGCACCGCCGGCCAGCAGCCGCACCCCCGACCACGCGAACGGCAGCCCTGTCCCACCACCGCCACTGCTGGTGCCGGCGGCCAGGAGACTGTGCAGGGCGGCGTCGAGCAGGGCGGGATGCAGACCGAACCCGGCCGCGTCGGAGTCAATGCCCTGGGGCAGGTCGGCCTCGGCGTAGACGGTGTCCCCGGCCCGCCAGACCTGACGCAGGCCCTGGAACGCCGGCCCATAGCCGTAACCGCGCTGGGCAAACTTCTCGTAGGCGTCATCGACCGGAACCGACTCCGCACCGGCCGGAGGCCAAGCCGCCAGCGGAGCCGGAACGGGCCCACCATCGGCCGGGGCCAGCACGCCGACCGCGTGCCGCACCCACTCGCCCTCCCGCTCACGGGAGGAGACCGTCACCGTCCGCCGACCACTGTCGCCATCACTGTCGCCAACGTGGACCTGCAACTGCACGCCACCGGAACCGGGAAGGACAAGCGGCTCCTGGAGCGTCAACTCCTCCAGCGTGCCGCACCCGGCCAGGTCCCCGGCGTGGACCGCCAGGTCCACGAACGCCGTGCCGGGCAGCAGGACCGTGCCGTGGACC
>NZ_KQ948103.1 GCF_001513965.1 Streptomyces cellostaticus
TCAGGCCGTGCGCCGAGCGACCCGAGACCATCCACGCGGCGAGCCCACCGGACTCCACCACCGCGGGGAGCGTGCTCTCTTCGGTGACGGTTCCCTCGCCGTCGTCCTCGGGTTTGTCGAGCTGAGCGGCCGGGGCTTCTTCGAGGATGATGTGCGCGTTGGTGCCGCTCATTCCGAACGAGGAGACGCCGGCACGGCGCAGTCGGCCGTTCACCGGCCACGGCACCGGTTCGGTCAGCAGTTGCACCTCTCCGGCCGACCAGTTCACGTGCGGCGAGCGCTCGTTCGCGTGCAGCGTCGCCGGCAGCTGTTCGTTCTGCAGCGCCTGCACCATCTTGATCACACCGGCCACGCCGGCCGCGGCCTGGGTGTGCCCGATGTTGGACTTCACCGAACCCAGCCACAACGGCCCCTGCTCGGCGCGCTCCTGGCCGTAGGTGGCGAGCAGCGCCTGTGCCTCGATCGGGTCGCCCAGCGGGGTCCCCGTGCCGTGCGCCTCCACCACGTCGACCTCGTCGGCGCGTACCCCGGCGTTGGCCAGGGCAGCCCGGATCACCCGCTGCTGCGAGGGGCCGTTCGGCGCGGTCAGACCGTTGGACGCACCGTCCTGGTTGATCGCGCTGCCGCGCACGACCGCCAGCACCCGGTGGCCGAGCCGCTGCGCGTCGGACAGCCGCTCCACGACCAGCATGCCCGCGCCCTCGCCCAGGCCCATGCCGTCGGCCGCCGCCGAGAACGGCTTGCACCGTCCGTCCGGTGACAGCCCCATCTGGCGGCTGAACTGGTTGAACAGGAGCGGGTTGGCCGCCACCATGACGCCGCCGGCCAGGGCCAGCGTGCACTCGCCCGACCGCACGGCCTGGCAGGCCAGGTGCAGCGCGACCAGCGAGGACGAGCAGGCCGTGTCCACGGTCACCGCCGGGCCCTCCAGGCCCAGGACGTAGGCCACCCGGCCCGACACGACGCTGGTCGAGACACCCGTGACGAGGTGCCCGTCCAGTTCGCCCTGCAGGCCGGCGCTCCAGCCGTAGCCAGAGGCGGCTGCGCCCGCGAACACGCCGGTCGCGGAGCCGCGCAGCGACGCAGGGTCGATTCCGGCCCGTTCCAGCGCCTCCCAGGACACCTCCAGCAGCAGCCGCTGCTGCGGGTCCATCGACAGGGCCTCGCGCGGGCTGATCCCGAAGAAGCCCGCGTCGAAGCCGACCGCGTCGTACACGAATCCGCCCGCCCGGATGGGCTTTCCGGAGTACCCCTCTTCGGCGTCGGGCCGGTCCTCGAGGACCCAGCCCCGGTCCTCGGGAAGAACGGAGATGGCGTCGGTTCCGGCGGCCACCAGGTTCCACAGTTCGTCCGGGCTCGTCGCGCCACCGGGGTAGCGGCAGCTCATGCCGACGATCGCCAGTGGCTCGTCACTGACCGCAGCGGCGACCGGGGCGGCCTGAGCGCTGCCCGTGGCGCCTCCCAGCTGCGACAGGAGGAACTCGGCCGCGGCCGTGGGTGTAGGAGCGTCGAACAGCAGGGTGGCGGGCAGTTGCAGGCCGGTGGCGGTGCTCAGCCGGTTGCGCAGTTCGACCGCGGTCAGCGAGTCGAAGCCCAGGTCGCTGAAGGCACGGTTGGCCTCTACCGCCTCGGGCGAGGGGTAGTCCAGCACCGCGGCCGCCTGAGTCTGCACCAGGGTGACCAGCAGCCGGTTCTGTTCGGCGCGCGACAGGCCCGCCAGCTGCTGCTTCAGGGCCGTGCTCGAGTCCGAGCCGACGACCGCGTCGCCGCCGGACGCATCCGCGTCGGCGCCGGCCAGGGCCTGCCGGACCTCGGGCAGGCCCTCGATCAGCGGGCTGGGCCGGCGCAGCGTGAACGGCGGGGCGAACCGCGCCCAGTCCACATCCGCGATGGTCACCAGTCCTTCGCCGCCGTCCAGGATCTGCGCCAGCGCCTGGACCGCCTGGTCCGACTCCATGACCATCAGCCCGCGCCGCACGCCCTGCGCGGCGCCGTCCTCGTCGGTCATGCCGCCGCCGCCCCACGGGCCCCAGGCCACCGAGGTCGCGGGCATTCCCTGGGCCCTGCGGTGCTCGGCGAGCCCGTCCAGGAAGGTGTTGGCGGCGGCGTAGGCGGGTTGCAGACCGCTGCCCCAGGTCGCCGAGATCGAGGAGAAGAGAACGAACGCGTCCAGGTCCAGGCCGTCGGTCAGCTCGTGCAGATGGACGGCGCCCGCGGCCTTGGCCGCCAGCACCGCGGACACCTCGGCGAGGTCGGCCTCCTGCACGGCGGTGGCCTGGGGGATGCCTGCGGTGTGCATCACCGCGGACAGTGCGGGCCCGTCCGTGCCGGTCCAGGCCAGCAGCCCGGCCAGCTCCGCCCGGTCGCCCGCATCGCAGGCCACGACATCCACGCGCGCACCGGCCGTCGCCAGCTCGGCCGCCAGCGCGGCCGCACCCGCCGCACCGGGTCCGGACCGGCTGGTCAGCACGAGCCGCTGAGCACCGCGGCCGGCCAGCCAGCGGGCCACATGCCCGCCGATCGCACCGGTTCCACCGGTGATCAGGACACTCCCGCGCGGCACCCAGGGCTCTGCGGAGCCGCGGGGCTGCGGGGCCCGGGTCAGCCTGCGGCCCAGGATCCCGCTCGGGCGGATCGCGACCTGGTCCTCACCGCACCCGGCGAGCACGGCCGCGAGCCGCACCCCGGCACGTTCGTCCAGTACGGCAGGCAGATCGATCAACCCGCCCCACCGATCAGGGAGTTCCAGGCCCACGACCCGGCCAAGCCCCCACACCTGCGTCTGCACAGGGTTGGCCAGCACCTCACCCGGCACGGCAGCCACCGCACCACGCGTGACCACCCACAACGGTGCGCCCACCTCGGCATCACCCAGCGCCTGCACCAACCCCAGCGTCGCCGCCACACCCTCAGCCACCACCGGATGCGCGGGCACGGGGGTCTCGTCCAGTGCGAGCAGCGACACCACACCGGCGGGCTCTGCGTCATGCAGCGCCTGGCCGAGGACGGCCGCCACCTCGGCCCGGTCCACCGTCCCGGCCGGCACCTCGGCGACCACGACCTCGGCACCCCGAGCGGCCAGCGCCGCCGCGCACGCCTGCGTCAAGTCGTCGCCGGACTGCTCGGCCACGACCAGCCAGGTCCCGTTCAGCACACCCGGGTCGGGCTCGGCGACCGGCGACCAGCTCACCCGGTAACGCCAGTTCGCGGTCACCGACCGGTCCTGCTCCCGGCGCCGCCACGACGTCAGCGCCTCCAGGACCTCACCCACATGCTGCTGGTCCTCGATCTCCAGAACCTCAGCGATATGCGCCAGGTCTCCGCCCTCGACGGCGGCCCAGAACCGTGTTTCGGCCGCCGTGCTCGCGCCGTCCCCGCCCGCCGGGATCGCAGCCGCGGCCGGTATCTCCTGCCAGTACCGCTGGTGCTGGAACGCATACGTCGGCAGTTCCACCGGCTCTCCGGCCGGCAGGACCTTCTTCCAGTCGACGGCCAGCCCGCCGACGTACGCCTGCGCCAGCGAGGTCACCAACCGGGTCGCACCGCCGTTGTCACGCTCCAGCGTGCCCACAACCACCACGTCCGCGGTACCCGCATCCTCCGCGGTCTCGGACACCGCGCCCGTCAGCACCGGATGCGGCGACACCTCAACGAACGCCCCATACCCACCAGTGATCAGCGCACGAACCGCCTCTTCGAA
>NZ_KQ948104.1 GCF_001513965.1 Streptomyces cellostaticus
CCCAGCAGCAACGGCCGGCCCTCCGGCCGATCCTGACCATACGTCGCCAGCAGCGCCTGCGCCTCGATCGGGTCACCCAGCGCCGTACCAGTGCCATGCGCCTCCACCACATCAACATCGCCCGGCTGCAACCCCGCACTCGCCAACGCGGCCCGGATCACCCGCTGCTGCGAAGGCCCGTTCGGCGCCGACAGACCGTTGCTGGCCCCGTCCTGGTTGACCGCACTGCCCGCCACGACCGCCAACACCCGGTGCCCACGAGCGCGGGCATCCGACAGCCGCTCCAGAACCAGGACGCCGACACCCTCACCCCACCCGGTGCCATCGGCCGCCTCCGCGAACGGCTTGCACCGGCCGTCGGCAGCAAGACCTCGCTGCCGCGCGAACTCCAGGTACGCACCCGGGGTAGCCATCACCGTTACGCCACCGGCCAGCGCGATCCCGCACTCCCCGGACCGCAGCGCCTGCGCGGCAAGGTGAATCGCCGTCAGCGAGGACGAGCAGGCCGTGTCGATCGAGACGGCGGGACCCTGCAGACCCAGCGAGTACGCCACCCGACCCGACGCCACACTCGCCGTAGTACCAGTCAGGCCAAAACCGCCAGCACCGTCCTGCTCACCGATCCGGTAGCCGGACGTGATGATCCCGGCGTAGACGCCGGTGTCGGTGCCCCGCAGCGAACCCGGGGCAATCCCCGCGTCCTCCAGCGCCTCCCAGCAGGTCTCCAGCAACAGCCGCTGCTGGGGATCCATCCCCAACGCCTCGCGCGGACTGATCCCGAAGAACTCCGCATCGAAATCACCAGCGCCGTCAAGGAACCCACCCACCCGGGCATAACCCGCGCCCCCGTCACTGGAATCGGAGGCTTCCAAGCTCTGCAAGTCCCAGTCCCGGTTTGCCGGGAAGCCCGTCATCGCGTCGGAGCCTCCGGCGATCAGCTGCCAGAAACCCTCCGGGTCCTCGACCCCGCCCGGGTACCGGCAACCCATCCCCACGATCACCACCGGCTCATCCGTGCCGATGCGGACTGCCGGCACAGCCGGCGCACCGACGACCCCGTCGGCCCCGCATGCCTCTGCCACCAGGTACCGGGCAACCTCCAGCGGTGTCGGCTGGTCGAAAACCAAGGTGGCGGGAAGGCTCAGGCCCGTCTCGGCCGCGAGCCGGTTGCGAAGCTCCAGCCCGGTCAGGGAGTCGATACCCATGTCACGGAAGGCCCGCTGAGGATCGATGTCCCCGGGTCGGGCATGGCCCAGAACGACAGCGGCAGCGGCCCGGACGATCTGCAGGACTTCCTGCTCACGATCGGCGGGAGAGAGCGCGGCCAGCCGAGCCGCGAGACCACCCGCATCTGCGGCCACGGCTGCGGTCGGGCGTGCGGAGACACCACCAGCAGCCAGACCCCGCAGCAGCGCGGGCACCGGCCTTCCTCCGCGAGACAGCCCGGTCAGGTCCAGTCGGGCCGGGACCGCCAACGGCGCACCCAGCGCGGTAGCGGCCTCGAACAGCGCCAGGCCCTGCTCCGTCGCCATCGGCTGAACACCACCGCGACGCAGACGCGACAGACCCGCACCCTCCAGATGCCCCGTCATCTCCGAGGTCTGAGCCCACAGCCCCCAGGCCAGCGACTGACCAGCCAGATGCCGGCCCCGACGGTAGGCGGCCAGCGCGTCCAAGAACGCGTTAGCGGCGGCGTAACTCCCCTGCCCCGCGCTGCCCATGACAGCCGCAGCCGAGGAATACAGGACGAACCCGGCCAGGCCGGTGCCCTCGGTCAGCTCGTGCAGGTTCCACGCCGCGTCGGCCTTGGCCGCCAGGACGGTCGCCATGCGCTCAGGCGTCAGCGACTCCACGGTGGCATCGTCGATCACACCGGCGGCATGCACCACCGCCGTCAACGGCCGCTCAGCCGTGATCCGCGCCAGCACAGAGGCGAGGGCGTCGCGGTCGGCGGCATCGCCGGCCTGGACCCGCACCTCCGCACCCGACTGCGCCAACTCGGCGGCCAGGCGGGCGACTCCCGGTGCGGCGGGGCCGCGCCGCGACATCAGGACCAGGTGCTGCATGCCACGGACGTTGACCAGGTGCCGGGCCAGCTCTCCGCCCAGTGTTCCGGTGCCGCCCGTGACCAGGACGGTGCCCTGCCGGTCCCACTCGGCCGGGACGTTCAGTACGACCTTGCCCAGGTGCCGGGCCGCCTGCAGATACCGCAGCGCCGCCACAGCCTGGGACAGCTCGAAACACGTCACCGGCGGCGGGACCAGCGTCCCCGCCTCGAACATGCCTCCGAGTTCGGCCAGCATCTCCGCGACCCGCGGCACACCGGCGTCCATCAGGTCGAAGGCCTGGTAGACCACTCCGGGGTAGGAGTGGGCGACCTGCTCAGGGTTCCGGATGTCGGTCTTGCCCATCTCGACGAACCGGCCACCGCGCGGCAGCAACCGCAGCGACGCGTCCGTGAACTCCCCGGCCAGCGCGTTGACGACCACGTCCATACCCTCGCCACCGGTCACGGCCAGGAACCGCTCACAGAAAGCCAGATCCCGGGTCGAGGCGATGTGGCTCTCGTCCACACCCATCGCCCGCAACGCGGACTGCTTGGCCGGGCTGGCGGTCGCGAAGACCTCCAGTCCCCATTCCTTTGCCAACTGCACCGCAGCCGTGCCAACTCCACCGGTCCCAGCGTGGATGAGGACTCGCTGGCCGGGACGGACCTGGGCCAGATCCCGCAACGCGTAGAACGCGGTCAGGAACCCTGCCGACACCGCTGCGGCCTGCTGGAACGACCAGCCCTGCGGGATCGGGGCAAGCAGCCGACTGTCCACGATCCCGACCGGCCCCCAACCGGGCACCAGACCCATCACCGGCTGACCCACCGTCAGACCGTCCACCCCGGGACCGGTCTCCAGCACGACCCCGGCACCCTCCATGCCCAGGACCCGGCCATCCATGACCATCCCCAGACCGGCGACCAGGTCATGGAAGTTCACGCCCGCCGCACGCAGGCTTACCCGGACCTGACCCTCCGACAACTCGGCGCCCGCCTCAGGAGCATCGATCACAGCGGCGCTGCCCAGATCGCCCGGCTGTGTCACCTCGACTCGCCAGCCCGAACCACCGGGCAGCTCCAGTTCCCCGGCCGACCCGGCCCGGACCAGCCGCCGGCCGAACGCCACCACGCCCCCGCCGTCAGTAGCGGGACGGATGCAGACCTCAGGCTCGTCGGCATCCAGCACCGCGGCCAGGACGGTATCCACGTCGGCGTCGTGGGTCGGGTCCAGGCCAGCCGCCGGGTCGACATCGACCAGCAGCAGACGACCCGGGTGCTCCGACTGCGTGGAGCGGATCAGGCCCGTCACCGCCGCGCCGGCCAGATCCTGCCCAGCAGCCACACCCTGGGTCCAGATCACCAACCGCGAACCGTCAGTCTCGGGATCGGCCAGCCACTGCTGCACCCAACCCAACACCGTCGCAG
>NZ_KQ948105.1:0-1127 GCF_001513965.1 Streptomyces cellostaticus
CGGGCCACTGGTTGGCCTCCGCCAGCAGCACGGTGTCCGGGTACATGGCGTCGATCTCGCGGCGGACGCGCTTGAGGAAGGCGTGCGTGGCGGGCAGGTTCTCGCAGTTGGTGCCCTCGGCCGCGTAGAGATAGGGGACCGCGTCCAGGCGGTAGCCGTCGATGCCGAGGTCCAGCCAGAACTTCAGGGCGGCCAGGATCTCCTCCTGCACCGCCGGGTTCTCGTAGTTGAGGTCCGGCTGGTGGGAGAAGAAACGGTGGAAGTAGTACTGGCCGCGCACCGGATCGAAGGTCCAGTTGGAGGCTTCGGTGTCGACGAAGATGATCCGCGCGTCCTCGTACTGCTTGTCGTCGTCGGCCCACATGTAGTAGTCCCCGTAGGGGCCGTCGGGGTTCTTGCGGGACTCCTGGAACCACGGGTGCTGGTCGCTGGTGTGGTTCATGACGAAGTCGATGATGACGCGCATGCCCCGGTGGTGGGCGGCGTCGACGAACTCCACGAAGTCGGCGAGGTCACCGAATTCGGGGAGTACGGCGGTGTAGTCGGAGACGTCGTAACCGCCGTCACGCAAGGGGGACTTGAAGAAGGGCGGCAGCCAGAGGCAGTCCACGCCCAGCCACTGCAGATAGTCGAGCTTGGCGGTCAGACCCCTCAGGTCGCCGACGCCGTCGCCGTCGCTGTCCTGGAAGGAGCGGACGAGCACCTCGTAGAAGACGGCGCGTTTGAACCACTCGGGATCCCGGTCCTTGGCGGGAGTGTCCTCGAAAGTGTCCGGCACGGGGTCGTTGACAGTCATGACGCTGAGGGCCCTCCGCTCTGTGGTGTCGATCGCCCGATGTGGAGCACGTGCGCGGGCGCCCGGCCGGGCGTGAGGCGCACGTAGTTGGTGCTGCCCCAGTGGTAGGTCTCCCCTGTCAGTTCGTCGTGCACGGACAGGGCAGCGTTCCGGTCCGGGCCGAGTTGCGGCATGTCCAACGAGACCGTGGCTTCCTGGGTGTGGTGCGGATCGAGGTTGACGACCACGATGACCGTGTCCTGCCCCGTGCTCTTGCTGTAGGCGAGCACCTGGTCGTTGTCGGTGTGGTGGAAGCGGAGGTTGCGCAGGCGCTGGAGCGCGGGGTGCCGCC
>NZ_KQ948105.1:1152-2282 GCF_001513965.1 Streptomyces cellostaticus
CCGGCCACTGGTTGGCCTCCGCCAGCAGCACGGTGTCCGGGTACTGGGTGTCGATCTCCTTGCGCACCCGCTTCAGGAACTCGTGGGTCGCCGGCAGGTTCTCGCAGTTGGTGCCCTCCTGCTGGTACAGGTACGGCACGGCGTCCAGGCGGAACCCGTCGATACCGAGGTCCAGCCAGAACTTCAGCGCGGAGATCATCTCCTCCTGCACCGCCGGGTTCTCGTAGTTGAGGTCCGGCTGGTGCGAGAAGAAGCGGTGCCAGTAGTACTGCTTGCGTACGGGGTCGTACGTCCAGTTGGAGGCCTCGGTGTCGACGAAGATGATCCGGGCGCCCTGGAACTGCTTGTCGTCGTCGGCCCAGACGTAGTAGTCCCCGTACGGACCGTCCGGATCCCGCCTCGACTCCTGGAACCACGGGTGCTGGTCGCTGGTGTGGTTCATGACGAAGTCGATGATGACGCGCATGCCGCGCTGGTGGGCGGCGTCGACGAACTCCACGAAGTCGGCGAGGTCACCGAATTCGGGGAGTACGGCGGTGTAGTCGGAGACGTCGTAACCGCCGTCACGCAGCGGTGACTTGAAGAAGGGCGGCAGCCAGAGGCAGTCCACGCCCAGCCACTGCAAGTAGTCGAGCTTGGCGGTCAGACCCTTGAGGTCGCCGATGCCGTCGCCGTTGCTGTCCTGGAAGGAGCGGACGAGCACCTCGTAGAAGACGGCGCGTTTGAACCACTCCGGGTCCCGGTCCTTGGCGGGAGTGTCCTCGAAGGTGTCCGGGACGGGCTCGTTGACGATCATATTGTGGGTGACCCTCCGATCTGCGGGGTGGACGGTCGCAGAACCGAGAAGACATGCGCGGGCCTATGGCCCGGTTCGAGGCGCACATAGTTGGCCCTGCCCCAGTGATAGGTCTCGCCGGTGAGCAGATCGCGCACCGGAACCGACTCGTGCCAGTTCAGGCCGAGTTGCGGCATGTCCAACGAGACCGTGGCTTCCTGGGTGTGGTGGGGGTCGAGGTTGGCGACCACCAGAACCGTGTTCGATCCGCTCCGCTTCGAGTAGGCGATCACCGCGTCCTGGTCGGCGTGGTGGAAGTGGAGGTCGCGCAGCTGGTGCAGGGCCGGGTTCTCGC
>NZ_KQ948105.1:2759-3852 GCF_001513965.1 Streptomyces cellostaticus
GGCGGATGGTGTTGAGCTGGGTGAGGAGGGGGGCGATGGTGCGGCCCTCGCGGGCGGCGGCGTCCCAGTCGCGGGGCTTGAGCTGGTACTTCTCCGAGTCGAGGTACTCCTCGCTGCCGTCCCTGAGCGGGGTGTTCTCGCACAGCTCGTAGCCGCTGTAGATGCCCCAGGCGGGGGAGAGGGTGGCGGCGAGCACCGCGCGGACCTCGAAGGCGGGCCGGCCGCCGTGCTGGAGGTAGGCGTGCAGGATGTCGGGGGTGT
Source organism: Streptomyces cellostaticus (assembly GCF_001513965.1). Taxonomy (GTDB): domain Bacteria; phylum Actinomycetota; class Actinomycetes; order Streptomycetales; family Streptomycetaceae; genus Streptomyces; species Streptomyces cellostaticus. The sequence continues at coordinate 3,021 of NZ_KQ948105.1, forward strand.
TGGCGAAGAAGTTCGGCCGCATGTAGGCGGCCGCCTCCCCCGACAGCTCGCCGAGGTACTCGGTCAGCTCCTGCTTGGTGGTGCGCCAGGTGAAGTACGTGTACGACTGCTGGAAACCGATCTGCGCCAGCGTGTGCATCATCGCCGGCCTCGTGAACGCCTCCGCCAGGAAGATCACATCCGGGTCCGTGCGGTTGGTCTCCGCGATGACCCGCTCCCAGAACACCACCGGCTTGGTGTGCGGGTTGTCCACCCGGAAGATCCGCACCCCGTGGTCCATCCAGTGCCGCAGGACCCTGACCGTCTCCGCGACCAGACCGTCCAGGTCGGCGTCGAAGGCGAGGGGATAGATGTCCTGGTACTTCTTCGGCGGGTTCTCCGCGTACGCGATCGTGCCGTCCGGGCGGTGGTGGAACCACTCCGGATGCTTCTCCACCCACGGATGGTCCGGCGAGCACTGCAACGCGAAGTCCAGCGCCACCTCCAGCCCCAACTCCCCCGCCCGGGCCACGAAGTGGTCGAAGTCCTCGAGCGTGCCCAGGCCGGGATGGACGGCGTCATGACCGCCCTCGGGAGAGCCGATCGCCCACGGCACGCCCACGTCGTCGGATGCCGGGGTGAGGGTGTTGTTGCGGCCCTTGCGGAAGGTCGTGCCGATGGGGTGCACGGGTGGCAGGTAGACGACGTCGAAGCCCATGTCGGCGATGGCCTCCAGCCGCCGGGCGGCGGTGCGGAAGGTGCCGTGGGGCTGCTCGGCCGTGCCCTCCGAGCGCGGGAAGAACTCGTACCAGGAGCCGTACAGGGCCCGCTCCCGCTCGACCAGCAGGGGCAT
>NZ_KQ948106.1 GCF_001513965.1 Streptomyces cellostaticus
CCGCGACGGTGTTGGGTTGGGTGCAGCAGTGGCTGGCCGATCCCGAGACCGACAACGCGCGGTTGGTGATCTGGACCCAGGGCGTGGCCGCCGGGCAGGATCTGGCCGGCGCGGCGGTGGCGGGCCTGGTCCGCTCGGCGCAGTCCGAGCACCCGGGGCGTCTGCTGCTGGTCGATGTTGACCCGTCAGCCGGCCTGGACCCCAGTCGCGACGCCGACGTGGACACTGTCCTGGCTGCGCTCCTGGATGCCGATGAGCCTGAGGTCCGCATTCGTCCCGCTACTGACGGCGGGGAAGTCGCGGCGTTCGGGCGGCGGCTGGTCCGGGCCAGTGAGTTGGCATTGCCGGGTGGTTCGGGTTGGCGGGTTGAGGTGACCCAGCCGGGTGACCTGGGCAGTACGGCTGTCATCGATGCTCCCGAGACGGGTGCGGCGCTTCTGGCGGGTCAGGTCCGAGTGGGCATGCGAGCAGTAGGCGTGAACTTCCATGACGTGCTGGCTGGGCTGGGGATGGTCGTGGATGGCCGGGTCCTGGGCATGGAGGGTGCCGGGGTTGTCCTGGAGACCGGCCCCGGAGTAACCGGTCTGACTGTGGGTCAGCCGGTGATGGGTCTGGTGCCCGGTTGGGGGCCGGTCGGGGTTGTCGACAGCCGGTTGGTGGCCGCCATCCCGCAGGGCTGGTCCTTCCAGCAGGCCGCGGCAGTGTCGGCAGTGTTCCTGACGGCGTTTTATGCGCTGCGGGACCTGGCCCAGGTCCGTCCCGGCCAGCGAGTCCTCATCCACGCCGGTACTGGTGGTGTGGGTACGGCTGCAGTGCAGTTGGCCAAGGCGTGGGGCTTGGAGGTCTTCGCGACCGCCAGTCCGGCCAAGCAGGCCGCGTTGCGGGCGATGGGTGTGGACGAGAGTCACATCGCCTCCACTCGTGATCTGGCTTTCTGTGAGCGGTTCCTGGCTGTGACCGGTGGCGAGGGTATGGACGTGGTCGTCAACGCCCTGGCCGGGGAGTTCACGGACGCCTCGCTGCGGTTGCTGCCGCGCGGCGGTCAGTTCGTCGAGATGGGCAAGACCGACATCCGGGACCCTGAGCAGGTCGCCCAGTCCTACCCGGGAGTGGTCTACCAGGCCTTCGACCTGATGGACGCGGGCGAGCCGCGGATCGCGGAGATGCTTGCCGAGCTGGGGGCGATGTTCGAGGCGGGGGCGCTGGTTCCGCCGCCGGTGACGTGTTTCGAGCTGTCGCAGGCTGTGGCGGCGCTGCGGTATCTGCAGGCCGCCCGGCACCTGGGCAAGGTCGTGCTGAACGTCCCGGCCGAGTGGGACCGGCAGGGCACCGTGCTGGTCACCGGTGGAACGGGGACGCTGGGTGGGGAGTTGGCCCGGCACCTGGTGGACGTCCGCGGGATGCGGCATCTGCTGCTGATGTCGCGGCGCGGCCCGGCCGCGCCGGGGGTTGCCCGTCTGGTCGCGGAGTTGGCGCAGTCGGGTGCGGGTGTGCGGGTGCAGGCCGGCGATGCCGCCGACCGCGACGCCCTCGCCTCGGTGTTGGCGCGGATCGGGGCTGAGCGGCCGTTGGCGGCGGTGGTGCATGCCGCTGGTGTGATCGACGACGCGACGGTGGAGTCGCTGACGCCTGAGCGGATGGCGACGGTGCTGTCGGCGAAGGTCGACGCGGCCTGGAACCTGCACGAGTTGACCGAGGGCACGGGTCTGGCCGGGTTCGTGCTGTACTCCTCGGCCGCAGCCATCGTGGGCAATCCGGGACAGGCCGGCTATTCCGCGGCCAACGCGTTCCTGGACGCGCTGGCCGGCTACCGCCGGGACCGGCGTCTGGCCGGTCAGTCGCTGGCCTGGGGCCTGTGGGCTCAGACCTCGGAGATGACCGGGCATCTCAATGGCACCGGTCTGTCTCGCCTGCGTCGCGGCGGTATCCAGCCGATGACGACCGGTCAGGGCCTGGCGCTGTTCGAGGCTGCCACCGCGTTGGGTACGCCGTTGGCGGTCCCGGCCCGACTGGACTTGGCCGCGCTGTCGCGTGCTGGGGGGCCGGTGCCTGCGCTGCTGCGCGGCTTGGCCGCTGGTGGTGTCTCCGCACGCCCGTCCGCGGCTGTGGCTGCGGTCGTGGGTGGCCTGGCGGCTCGGCTGGCCGCGCTGTCTCCCGCCGATCGTGAGCAGGAAGTCCTGCAGATCGTCCGGGCCGGCACCGCCGTCGTTCTGGGGCATGCCCGACCCGGGGACATCGATCCCCAGCGGGCTTTCCGCGACATGGGCATCGACTCCCTGACCGCGCTGGAGCTCCGCAACCGGCTCGCGACCGAAACCGGACTCACTCTCCCCGCCACCTTGGTTTTCGATCAGCCGACGCCGCTGGAGGTTGCCCGGTACCTGGTGGCAGAGGCGTGCGGGGCCGACGGGGTCGTCGGTGCGCCGGCTGTGCCGGTGGTCCGTGTCGGCACGGACGAGCCGGTGGCGATTGTCGGTATGGGTTGCCGGTTCCCGGGCGGGGTGGAGGACCCGGAGGGTTTCTGGCAGTTGATCGCCGCAGGGACCGATGCGATGTCGGGGTTCCCGGTGAACCGTGGCTGGGAGACGCCGGGCCTGTCCGAGTCTGCTGATCCGGGCGCGACTTATGCCCCGGTGGGTGGCTTCCTGGATGGTGCTGGTGATTTCGATGCGGAGTTCTTCGGGATCAGTCCGCGTGAGGCGTTGGGGATGGATCCCCAGCAGCGGTTGTTGCTGGAGACGTGCTGGGAGGCGCTGGAGGACGCGGGGATTGCCCCGGGTTCGCTGCGGGGCACCGACACCGGCGTCTACGCCGGCATCATCGCCTCGGGCTACCAGCTCGGTGAGCAGGACGGTGCTGGTGGTTTTGGCCTGACTGGTACTACGGCGAGTGTGGCGTCGGGTCGGGTGGCGTACTCGCTGGGGTTGCAGGGTCCTGCGGTGTCGGTGGACACGGCGTGTTCCTCGTCGCTGACGGCGATTCACCTTGCGGCGCAGGCGCTGCGGTCCGGGGAGTGCGGGATGGCCCTGGCCGGCGGGGTCATGGTGATGGCTTCGCCTGGGACCTTCGTGGAGTTCGCGCTGCAGCGGGGGTTGGCTGCCGATGGCCGGTGCAAGCCGTTTGCGGAGGCGGCCGATGGCACCGGGTGGGGTGAGGGTGTCGGTGTCCTGGTTCTGGAGCGGTTGTCGGATGCGCGTGAGCGTGGGCACCGGGTGTTGGCGGTTGTGGCGGGTAGTGCGGTCAATCAGGACGGGGCGAGTAATGGTCTGTCGGCGCCGAATGGTCCGTCGCAGCAGCGGGTGATTCGGGCCGCGTTGGCCAGCGCAAGACTGCGGGCGAGCGATATC
>NZ_KQ948107.1:0-514 GCF_001513965.1 Streptomyces cellostaticus
CATCATCGAACAAGCCCCTGCCGACGACACCCCCAACACCAACACCGACCCTGCCGACAGCGAGACCGGTGTGGTGTTGCCGGTGGTGCCGTGGCTGGTGTCGGGACGGTCGGCTGCCGGTTTGGCCGCGCAAGCGGAGCGACTGGCGGGGTTCGTCCAGGACCGTGCGGATGCGGGTGTGGCCGATGTGGGTTGGTCGCTGGCCAGGACCCGGGCAGCGTTGGAGTATCGGGCTGTGGTGCTGGGCGCAGACCGGGAAGAACTCCTGGCGGGGCTTGATGCGCTGGCCGGCGGTCGTGAGGTCGCAGGCGTGGTCACGGGAACAGTGGGTGCGGTCGGGAAGGTCGGCTTCGTGTTCACGGGCCAGGGTGCGCAGCGGCTGGGAATGGGCCGGGAACTCTACGAGGCGTTCCCTGTGTTCGCGGAGACTTTCGATGCCGTCTGCGTGGGCCTGGACGAGCACTTGGACGGCTCGGTGGCTGCTGTGGTCCGGGGTGAGGGCCGGGCGGAGTGG
>NZ_KQ948107.1:1385-3474 GCF_001513965.1 Streptomyces cellostaticus
CTCGGCGGTGGCCGGGTGGATGAGACCGTCTGGGCGCAGGCGGGGCTGTTCGCGGTCGAGGTCGCACTGTTCCGGCTGCTCCAGTCCTGGGGGATTGCCCCGCAGGTGGTCGCGGGGCACTCGATCGGTGAACTGGCCGCGGCCCACGTTGCTGGGGTGTGGTCGCTGGAGGACGCCTGCGCGGTGGTGGCCGCGCGGGGCCGGCTGATGCAGGAGTTGCCCTCGGGCGGGGCGATGGTCGCGGTCGAGGCCACCGAGGAACAGGTCGCCGAGGCGATCCAGGACCACCCCCTGGTCGGGATCGCGGCGGTCAACGGGCCGCGGGCTGTGGTGATTTCGGGTGCTGAGGCCGAGGTGGAGGCTGCCGCCGAGGAGCTGGCCCGGGCGGGGGCACGCACCCGGCGTCTGAGGGTGTCGCATGCGTTTCACTCCCCGCTGATGGAGCCGATGCTGGAGCGCTTCGCCCAGGTCGTCGGCGCGGTGGGCTATCAGGAGCCGCGGCTGGCCATGGTCTCGGCTCTGACCGGGCAGCCGGTGACCACCGAGGTCACCGACCCCGCCTACTGGGTCAAGCACGTCCGCGAGGCCGTCCGCTTCGCCGACGCCGTCTCCGCGCTGCGGGACAACGGCGTACGCACCTTCATCGAGATCGGCCCGGACGGTGTGCTGTCGGGCATGGGCCCCCAGATCCGCACCACCAGCGACACCGGTGAAGCTGACACTGGTGAAGCTGATGCGGGTGAGGTGTGGCTGCCGGTGCTGCGCCGGGGACGCGACGAGGTCCGTGCACTGCTCACGGCGATAGCCAGGGTCCATGTCCGGGGCCAGGCGGTGGACTGGGACCAGGTGTTCGCGGGAACGGGTGCACGGCGGGTCGACCTGCCTACGTATGCGTTCCAGCGCCAGCGGTACTGGCTGAACCCGGTCGCGGCAAGCCGGGCCGAACACCTCGGCCTGGAGACCTCCGGTCACCCACTCCTCGGTGCTGCCGTCGAACTGCCCGCAACCGGCGGGCTGGTGCTGACCGGGCAGCTCTCCCTCTCCACGCAGCCCTGGTTGGCAGACCACGTCGTGGCCGGCCAGACGGTGGTACCCGGAGCGGCACTCTTGGACATGGCCGTACGCGCCGGCGACGAGGCTGGTTGTGGGCAAGTCGAGGAACTGCTCATCGAAACGCCCCTGATACTGCCGGAGCGTGGCGGAGTCCGGGTGCAAGTCACCGTGGAGGGGCCGGACGAGGCCGGCCGCCGGGTGTTCGGTGTTTACGCCCAGGCCGAGGATGCCGTGTCTGGAGGCGAGTGGACTCGCCATGCGACGGGTTTGGTGGCACCTGCCGATACGGGCGTCGATGTTGTTGTGGCTGAGGGTGGGGAGTTGTTGGTGTGGCCGCCGGCTGGTGCGGTTGCGGTGGACTTGGGTGATTTCTATGGGGGTTTGGCTGGGCGTGGGTTGGCTTATGGGCCGGTGTTTCGGGGGGTGCAGGCGGCGTGGCGGCGTGGTGAGGAGTTGTTTGCTGAGGTTGTGTTGCTGGAGGGTGTGGCGGTGGCGGGGTTTGGGTTGCATCCGGCTTTGTTGGATGCGGCGTTGCATGTGGCTGGGTTGAGTGTTGGGGGTGAGGGGTTGGTGTTGCCGTTTGCGTGGGGTGATGTGGTGGTGCATGCGGCGGGTGCGGTGACGGCGCGGGTGCGGATTGCTCCGTCGGTTTCGGGTGAGGGTGTGTCGGTGCTGCTGGCTGATGCGGTTGGTGGGTTGATTGCTTCGGTGGGGTCGTTGGTGTTGCGGCCGGTGTCTGCTGATGGTCTGACGGCGGGGCGGGTTCGTGATGGTTTGTTCGGTGTGGAGTGGGTGCCTGCTTCGCTTGGTGGTCAGCCTGTCGGGAATGATCGGTGGGTGTTGGTGGGTGGTGATGGTGGGTTGGGGTTGTGTGGTGTGGGTCGGTGTTTTGGTGGTGTGGGTGAGTTGGTGGGTGTGGTGGAGGAGGGTGGGGAGGTTCCTGAGGTTGTGGTGGTGTGTGCTGTGCCGGAGGTGGGTGCGGGGGTTCCTGGTGGGGTTCGGGGTGTGGCGGTGGGTTTGTTGGGTGTGGTGGGGG
>NZ_KQ948108.1:0-511 GCF_001513965.1 Streptomyces cellostaticus
GGGTGCGGAGGTGTTCGCGACTGCGTCCCCGTCGAAGTGGGCGGCGGTGCGGGAGCTGGGTGTTGAGGCGTCCCATATTGCTTCGTCGCGGACGACGGAGTTCGAGGGGCTGTTCCGTGACGCGTCCGGTGGGGGTGGTGTGGATGTGGTGCTGGACTCGCTGGCGGGTGAGTTCGTGGATGCCTCGCTGCGGTTGACGCGTGCGGGTGGCCGGTTCGTGGAGATGGGCAAGACCGATATCCGTGATGCCGGCGAGGTCGAGCGCCGGCATGGGGTTGCGTATCAGGCGTTTGATCTGTTGCGGCAGGATCCGGGTGTGATCGGGGCGATGTTGTCTTCGCTCACGGAGTTGTTCGCCCGGGGTGTGCTGAGGCCGTTGCCGGTGGCGTGCTGGGATGTGCGGCGGGCGGTGGATGCGTTCCGTTTCCTGAGTCAGGCCCGTCATATCGGCAAGGTTGTATTGACGGTTCCTGCCGTAGCTGGCCGGCGGTCGGCGCCCACGGGCACGGTT
>NZ_KQ948108.1:536-1077 GCF_001513965.1 Streptomyces cellostaticus
GGCGGTGCAGTTGGCTCGTTATCTGGGTGCGGAGGTGTTCGCGACTGCGTCTCCGTCGAAGTGGGCGGCCGTGCGGGAACTGGGCGTTGAGGCGTCCCACATCGCCTCCTCCCGGACGACCGAGTTCGAGGAGCTCTTCCGTGAGGTGTCGGGTGGGGGTGGTGTGGATGTGGTGCTGGACTCGTTGGCGGGTGAGTTCGTGGATGCCTCGCTGCGGTTGACGCGTCCCGGTGGCCGGTTCGTGGAGATGGGCAAGACCGATATCCGTGATGCGGGTGAGGTCGGGCGCCGGCATGGGGTTGCGTATCAGGCGTTTGATCTGTTGCAGCAGGATCCGGGTGTGATCGGGGCGATGTTGTCTTCGCTCACGGAGTTGTTCGCCCGGGGTGTGCTTCAGCCGTTGCCGGTGGCGTGCTGGGATGTGCGGCGGGCGGTGGATGCGTTCCGTTTCCTGAGTCAGGCCCGTCATATCGGCAAGGTTGTGCTGACTGTCCCGGCCGCTGTCGGCCGGCGCCCGGCGGCCGCAAGCAAGGGCACGGTG
>NZ_KQ948108.1:1753-3269 GCF_001513965.1 Streptomyces cellostaticus
CTGATCACGGGTGCTTCGGGTGCACTGGGCAGGTTGGTGGCGCGGCATCTGGCGGTGACCGGGCAGGCGGAGCGGTTGTTGCTGGTCTCACGTCGTGGCATTGACGCACCTGGTATGCCGGAACTGGCTGCCGAGCTGCACCAGTTGGGGGTCCAGGTCAGTGTTGCTGCTTGTGATGCCGCTGACCGGGACCAACTGGCTGGGGTGTTGGCTGGTGTGCCGGCGGGCGCGCCGCTTGTTGGGGTGGTTCATGCTGCGGGTGTGCTTGATGACGGGTTGGCTGTGGGGTTGAGTGCGGAGCGGGTGGAGGCGGTGATGCGGCCGAAGGTGGATGCGGCGTGGCATCTGCACGAGCTCACTCGTGGCTTGGATCTGGCCAGCTTCATCCTGTTCTCGTCCATTGCCGGTGTGACCGGTAATGCGGGTCAGGCCAGCTACGCGGCTGCGAATACGTTCCTGGATGTGCTTGCTGCTTATCGCAGGCGTGAGGGTTTGCCTGGGGTGTCGTTGGCGTGGGGGCCGTGGGAGGGGGGTATGGCCGGTGGTCTGACGGATGCGGACTGGCAGCGGATGGCTCGTCAGGGTTTGCGGCCGTTGTCCGGGCCGGAGGGTCTGGAGCTGCTGGACGCGGCGGCTGGTGCGGCCGATCCGTTGTTGGTGGCGGCCCGGCTGGATCTTGCTGCGTTGCGTCGCTCGGGTGAGGTCCCGCCGTTGTTGTCCGCTCTGGTCCAGGCGGGGCGTTCGAACGCCCCGGCCCGCCGCACCGTCGGTGATCCTGCCACCGGCGGCGACAACGCCCTGGTCGCGCGCTTGGCTGCACTGGGTCCGGCTGAGCAGCAAGAGATCCTGCAGGACCTGGTCATGGAGCAGGCGGCTCTGGTTCTGGGCATGTCCGGGCCGGGCGTCATCGATGCCGGTCGTACGTTCCGTGATGTCGGCTTCGATTCCCTGACCGCTGTTGAACTGCGTAACCGGCTGAGCAGTGCCACGGGTCTGCGTCTGCCGGCGACGGCGGTGTTCGACTATCCCACTCCCACAGCCCTGACCGAGCTCTTGGCGCAGGAAATGCTCGGTTCGGCCAGGGAGGAAACAACTGCTCTCTCGGCCTACTCCGGACTCGACAAGCTCGAAGCCTCGATCACCGAGATCATTGGTGACGACACCGCACGGACGCGAGTCACCGCTCGGCTCAAGGACATTCTTTCTCTGCTGAACGACGCCGGCGAACCCAATGAGGTTGGCGAAGACGGTGGCTCGGTTGCCGACAGGATTCAGTCGGCCAGCGACGACGACATGTTCGATTTCATCGACAATCAGCTTGGAATCTGAGTACGCCGCTGTCTCAGCGTGTGTCACAAGGAAGGCGTTTTTGGATGGCGAACGAAGAGAAGCTTCGTGACTATCTCAAACGGGTCACCACCGATCTCCACCAGACCCGTGAACGCCTGCGTGAGATAGAGGATCGTCAGCAGGAACCGATGGCGATTGTGGGGATGGGTTGTCGTTTTCCTGGGGG
>NZ_KQ948109.1 GCF_001513965.1 Streptomyces cellostaticus
AACATCGCCCGGCTGCAACCCCGCACTCGCCAACGCAGCCCGGATCACCCGCTGCTGCGACGGACCATTCGGCGCCGACAGACCATTACTCGCCCCGTCCTGATTGACCGCACTACCCGCCACAACCGCCAACACCCGGTGCCCACGAGCACGCGCATCCGACAACCGCTCCAGAACCAGCACACCGACGCCTTCGCCCCACCCGGTGCCATCGGCCGCCTCCGCGAACGGCTTGCACCGGCCATCGGCAGCCAACCCCCGCTGCCGCGCGAACTCCGTGAACATCTCCGGGTTGGGCATCACCGTGACACCACCGGCCAGCGCGATCCCGCACTCCCCGGAGCGCAGTGCCTGCGCCGCAAGGTGAATCGCCGTCAGCGACGAGGAACACGCCGTGTCCACCGACACTGCGGGACCCTGCAACCCCAGCGAGTACGCCACCCGACCCGACGCCACACTCGCCGTAGTACCAGTCAGGCCAAAACCACCAGCACCGTCCTGCTCACCAACCCGGTACCCCAGCGCGGTAATCCCGGCGTAGACCCCGGTGTCGGTGCCCCGCAGCGAACCCGGGGCAATCCCCGCGTCCTCCAGCGCCTCCCAGCACGTCTCCAGCAACAGCCGCTGCTGGGGATCCATCCCCAACGCCTCACGCGGACTGATCCCGAAGAACTCCGCATCGAAATCACCAGCACCATCCAGGAACCCACCCACCCGGGCAAAAGCCGCGCCCGCATCAGCAGCCTCGGACAGGCCCGGCGTCTCCCAGCCACGGTCCACCGGGAACCCCGACATCGCATCGGTCCCCGCGGCGATCAACTGCCAGAACCCCTCCGGGTCCTCAACCCCGCCCGGGAACCGGCAACCCATCCCCACGATCACCACCGGCTCCTGCATCCGCGCAACTGCGGCAGGCGTTTCCCGCAGGGCCTCTTGCTCACCGGTCAGCTGCTGCCGCAGGTAGGCCACCAGCGCTGTCGGTGTCGGATGGTCGAACAGGACGGTGGCGGGCAGCTGCAGTGCGGTGGCGGTCTTCAGCCGGTTGCGGAGGTCGAGCGCGCTGTAGGAGTCGAAGCCCTGCTCGCGGAAGCTCCGGTCGGCGTCGACATCCTGCGGCCCGTCATGACCGAGTACCTCGGCGGCAAGGGTCAGGACCAGGCGGGCGAGCTGACGCTCACCGTCGATCCCCGACAAGCCGGTTGCCTGAGCGCCATCGTTCTGAGCCAGCGTCACCTCATGGCGTGATCCGCTCAGGATGGTGGACCGCAGCTCATCGGTGAGGTCCGCGATGACGACGCATGCGTCGTCGTGTCCCACGGCCCAGGCAAGTACTTCGGCCAAGTCGTCCGGGTCGGTGTGACGCAGGCCGTCGACGGCTCCAGCGCCGGCACCGTGCCAGGCGATGGAGGTGGCCGCGCGGCCTTCTGCCCAGCGCAGGCTCACCAGCGCGTCGGCGAAGGCACTGTAGGCACGCTTGTCCGTGTCCTGCTCGACCCCGAGCTGGGCGCCGGCGTGGGAGATCACGACGAACGCCGACAGATCGCGGTCGACGGTCCGGGCATGCAGGCGGAGCACCGCCTCGATGTTCTGTGCCCCGGCCTGTTCGTCCGGCAGGCAGACGACCGCGGTGGCGTCCTGGGGCAGGTCCGTTCCCCGGACGACCTCGGCGCCCGCAGCCGTCAGCCATCGGGTGATTGCCGCGGCGAGCGGGCCGCTGTCGTCACCGGCCAGCAGGACCTTGCCCGTCGGCTGCCACGGCAACCGTGACGTGTCGGCGTCGATGGGTGCGACGCGCACCTTCCTGGCGAACACTCCCGCCGTGCGCAGTGCCAGCCGGTCCTCGCTGTACTGGCCGCCGAGCACGGCGCGCAGCAGGCTTTGGGTGGTGGCGTCCCACGTTCGGGGCAGGTCAAGACATCCGCCGCGGCCGCCCGCCATCGACGGCCGATCCCAGATCGCGGACTGCCGCGGGTCGCCGGGCCGGTCGGCCGGCTCAGCAGGTACTGCCTCGACCGTGGCATTCCACACCGGGACGCCGTCGACGATCGGCTGTCCAGGGGGCAGGAAGGAGACCACGCCGACGGCGTCAGGGTAGCGCTCACCCAGCAGGGCGCCGACCTGCGACGGGTCGGCCTGAAGACGGTGGACCACGCCGCCGTCGGCGGACAGCGCCTCCACCACCTCGGCGGCGACCCTCTCATCAGCGAATCCCGGGGGGACGAGGACCAGCCGGCTACCGCTGACCGCCGGTCGCATCTCCGCGGTCACCGGTTCCCACGCCACTCGGTACAGCTGCGAGTTGAACTTCGCACGACTGCGGTGCCGCTGCCGCAGGCCGGAGAGCGCCGGCATCAGCGATTCGACCACCGAACGCTCGGCGGTCAGGCCGAGTACTCCGGCGAGTGCCTCGACGTCGTTGCTCTCGATCGCCTGCCAGAACTCGCCATCGGCCGGGTCGCCGTCGTGATCGCCCGAAGCGGC
>NZ_KQ948110.1 GCF_001513965.1 Streptomyces cellostaticus
CGGGAGTTGGTGCGAATCGCCGGAACGCGCTGGGCGATCGAGGAGTGCTTCCAGGCCGCGAAGAACGAGTGCGGCCTGGACCAGTACGAAGTCCGTCGCTACGTGGGCTGGTACCGGCACATCACTCTTGCCATGCTCGCGCACGCCTTCCTGGCCGCCACGGCACATCAGGTTCGGGAAAAGGGGGCGGCGCCGGTGGGACAGCCGGGGCAATCGAGTTCACAGTGGCGGAGGTTCGGCGACTCCTGGCAGCTTGTCGTCCCCGACCGCCGCACCTTCGTGGCCGCCGAGGACGGCACCACGCGCTGAGCTGGTCGAACTGGCGCCGACGACGCCAAGCGGTCGCCCGCCGCTGTCACTATCTGCGGCGCTGTCGCACGATCGAGGGGCGGCCTGCCGAAGGCCACCCCTGACCACTCCGCGGCCCGCTACACTCCAGCCACCCGACGAAACCCGCAGGTCAGACAGCGAAATCCTGCTGGAGTACTAACCGTCCCAGAGGCCGGTGGCCGCCGCCCAGCGGCACTGATCCCCGCCAACGTCTCCTCACCCAGCAACACCCGGACGGCTCATGGGACCCCTCCCCCGCTTGGAACTTCCCGTCCATGGCCGGCAAGGGCTACAGCCGTGCCCTCGACACCACATTCGCGGCCCAGGCCATGCGTCTCACTCTGGAACTCCAGGGGCGCGGAGCCGACGATGTGGGCATGGTCGGCGACCAGGGCCAAGCGGCGGCTGGTGGGGCCTTTGAACGCCGATGAATGGCGCGTCGCCAAAATGTGACGCGTTCAGGCCACGCCCAAGCACATCTGGTCAGCGATGACACCGGCAGGTTGACTCTGTCGAGGAGCATAGGAACCTGTGGGCGCCGGCGGCGCGGGCGTGGCGGAACAACGCGAGCTCGCTGTGCGAGTGGATGACCTTCCTGCAGGACCGGGGGCTCCCGCCCCGTGGCCGCCCGCATGCTCGGCTGCCGTGGCGACACCACCGCCCAGTTCGCCGCTGAGAGCGGGGAGCTGGCGGCACTATGCCCATGGCGACCATTCACGGTGAGCAGGAGCCCTCATCGGCCATGGAGTACGCGACACTCGATTACGTGAGGTCGCCAGTTCCCTTCAGGGAACGTCGACCTCGACTTGCAGCAAGCCAATATGGATCTTGTCGTCGCGGCGGTCTTGGTTGAAGTCCGCCCAATATCCCCCGTGCTTGTTCAGGACGATACTCACTTGGTAGTGCCCGCTCTCTACGTTGCCGGTAGCCGTGGCGTGGACGCTGTTGCCCGTCACGGAGGAATAGGTGTCCCACGTCGTGTGCACGCCGCCGTTCTTCCGCACTCTGAAACCATTCGTGTCCACGTAGCACTTTTCTTGTGAGCAGTCTGAATACCAGGCCCCTCCCCAGAAGTAGGTGAGGTCGGCGTAGACATCGGCCTTGAGAGCCTTGCTTCCATCGGCGCGCTGCAACACCTCCACGCACAGCCGTGCGTTGGCCGAGGACCACCCCCTCGGTGAGTAGTACACATGCGTGCCACTGTGCGGATCGCAAGTGGTGGCGGCCAGCGCACTGTGGCGTGCGGCCGGGCGAGCAGAGTCCACGGCCGGCGCAGGGGCGGCCGTGGCCCCGATGAGCGCCATGGCAGCGAGGCTCAAAGCGATCCCCCGGCATACGGTGTTCGCGGTTCGGGGTCGGCGTGTGCTGATGCGCACGAAGGGCTCCTTTCGTTGCTGGTAAACCGGTTGTCGGCTGCACCTGGTTGGAGGGGCAGCGGGCTGGGTTCGGAAGCAGCTGTTCAGGGCAGGTGGGGACGCCTCGCTCACCCACCCGACCTGGGACGTTAGCTTCGTCGCTGTGGAGTTCTGCGCGGCCGGGGCAAAGGTGCGCACGTGGTCGGCTCATCGCCCGGCCGGTGAACCCGGTGAACGGAGCCTTGGCCTCGGGCTCGGTGGGTGGGATCCGTAGGGCCGCGTCCTGGATCCGTGCGGCTGGTTCATCTCAATTGACCGGGAACTCGACCACACGCGCGGTCATCTGGTGGATCTCGGCGTTGCGCCGCAGCTGCAGGAACAGGAAGTGCGTGATCAGCGCCTGCGCGCAGGCCAGTCTGATCCCGCTCGGCATCGGCCGGGTCCAACTCCCACAGCGGCCGACCGGACCAGGCCCGCATCTGATGGCGACCGACGTGCCCGTGGATCTTGCGTCCACCAGCCCTGTCGAGGTTCGCGTGAGAACGAGCCTGGCCGGCATGTCGGTCTGGAACGGCTCCAGCCCTTGCGTCGAGGCCGGATCGCGGAACTCACGCAGGTCGCGTACGACAGTCT
>NZ_KQ948111.1 GCF_001513965.1 Streptomyces cellostaticus
GGCGATGGATCCGCAGTTGGCGGTGCGGGCATTGGGCGATGCGATCGAGGGTCCCGATGCCGTGCTGATGGTGATGGATGTCGATTGGGCGCAGCTTGCTTCGGCGCCTGGTGCGGCGGATATGCGGGGGATGCCGCTGGTGCGGGATCTGCCCGAGATCCGCCAGCTGCCGGCTGCGGGTGCTGGTGCTGATGGCGTCGCGCGTGGTGAGGGTGAACTGGCGCAGCGGTTGGCGGGGTTGGGCCGGTTGGAGCAGGAGCGGGTGCTGGCCGATGTGGTGCGGGCTGAGGCGGCTGCGGTGCTGGGGCATGCCTCGGCGGAGGCGGTCCCGGATAGGCGGGCGTTCAAGGATCTGGGCTTTGACTCGCTGACGGCGGTTGAGCTGCGGAACCGGTTGAACGCGGTGACGGGGTTGCGGTTGTCGGCCACGTTGGTGTTCGACTATCCGACTCCGGTGGTTCTGGCTGACTATCTGCGGGGTGAGCTGACCGGAGAGTTGGCGGGTGTCGGCGGGTCGGTGGTTGCCGTGGCGGCTACGGATGAGCCGTTGGCGATCGTTGGGATGAGCTGCCGGTTCCCTGGTGGCGCGGGCAGCCCCGAGGAGTTCTGGAACCTGCTGGCCTCGGGGACAGACGCGATATCGGGGTTCCCGACCGACCGTGGCTGGGATATCGACAGCCTGTACGACCCTGACCCGGAGCATGCGGGAACTTCCTACACCCAGGCGGGCGCGTTCTTGCAGGGCGCGGCGGACTTCGATGCCGGATTCTTCGGGATCAGTCCGCGTGAGGCGTTGGCGATGGATCCGCAGCAGCGGTTGCTGCTGGAGGTGTCGTGGGAGGCGCTGGAGCGGGCCGGAATCGATCCCGGGGCGCTGCAGGGCAGCCCGACAGGTGTCTTCGCGGGTGGTTTCGCGTCGGGATACGGGATCGGCCTGGCCCTGGCGGGGCAGGACGCATTCGGTGTCGAGGGTCACTTGATGACCGGTAACGCGACGAGTGTGCTGTCGGGTCGTGTGTCGTACGCGCTGGGTCTTGAGGGTCCGGCGGTGACGGTGGACACGGCGTGTTCGTCGTCGCTGGTGGCGCTGCACCTGGCCGCCCAGGCGGTGCGGTCCGGGGAGTGCTCCCTGGCGCTGGCCGGCGGCGTCACGGTCATGGCGACCCCTGCAACGTTTATCGACTTCTCCCGGCAGCAGGGGTTGTCGGCGGATGGGCGGTGTCGGGCCTTCTCCGCGGATGCGGACGGGACGGGATGGGCCGAGGGCGCGGGTGTCCTGGTGCTTGAACGGCTGTCTGACGCCCGCCGTAATGGGCATCCGGTGCTGGCGGTGGTGCGGGGCACTGCGGTGAACCAGGATGGTGCGTCCAATGGTCTGACGGCGCCGAACGGTCCCTCGCAGCAGCGGGTGATCCGGGCGGCCCTGGCCAATGCCCAGCTGTCGGCTGCCGATGTGGATGTGGTGGAGGCGCACGGTACGGGAACCACGCTCGGCGACCCCATCGAGGCACAGGCCCTGCTTGCCACCTACGGCCAGGAGCGCGCCGGAGACGGGCCGTTGTGGCTGGGTTCGGTAAAGTCCAACATCGGGCACACGCAGGCTGCCGCGGGCGTGGCCGGTGTGATCAAGATGGTGCTGGCGTTGCAGCACCAGGAGCTGCCGGCGACGCTGCACGCGGACGAGCCGTCGCCGCACGTGGACTGGTCGGCCGGTGAGGTGCAGCTGCTGACCGAGTCCGTGCCGTGGTCGCCGACGGATGGCCGGGTGCGGCGAGCTGGTGTGTCCTCGTTCGGCCTGAGCGGCACGAATGCGCACGTCATTGTCGAGGAGGCTCCGGCTGTTGAGGTCGGTGAGCTTGAGGCGGGCGCCGAGGGCACGGGGCCTGTGGTGTCGGGTGTGGGTGCGTGGGTGGTGTCGGGTCGGTCGGCTGAGGGGTTGGCGGCGCAGGCGGGGCGGTTGCGGGAGTGGGCTGCTGCCCGGCCGGAGTTGGAGCCGGTGGATGTGGCGTGGTCGTTGGCGGTGTCGCGGTCGGTGTTTGAGCACCGGGCCGTGGTGGTCGGCGGTGACTGTGGGGAGTTGGTGACCGGCCTGGAGAGGCTGGCTGGTGGGGTGTCTGCGGCTTCGGTGGTGTCGGGGGTGGCACGGCCGGGGGCGCGAGTGGGGTTGGTGTTCGCGGGTCAGGGGTCGCAGTGGGTGGGGATGGGGCGGGGGCTGTATGAGGGCAGTCGCGTTTTC
>NZ_KQ948112.1 GCF_001513965.1 Streptomyces cellostaticus
GTCGGCAACGGCTCAATGTGAGACCACTTCCACCGGATGAATTGTGGCCCTCCTTGGCGGCCTGACTCGTTGAGTCAGGCCGGGAGGATGGGTGATCAGCGTGGAGGACTGGGCGGAGATCCGCCGGTTGCACCGGGCCGAGCAGATGCCGATCCGGGCGATCGCACGGAAGTTGGGGATCTCTCGGACCACGGTGCGACGGGCGGTGGCCAGTGACCGGCCGCCGAAATACGAGCGGGCGCCGAAGGGATCGATCGTGGATGCGGCCGAGCCGAAGATCCGCGAACTGCTTGAGGTGTGGCCGGACATGCCGGCGACCGTGGTGGCCGAACGGATCGGCTGGCAGCACGGCATGACCGTACTGCGCGATCGGGTGCGTGAGCTGAAGCTCGACTACCTGCCGGCAGATCCGGCCTCCCGGACGGTCTATGAGCCCGGCGAACTGGTGCAGTGTGATCTGTGGTTCCCGCCCTCGGCGATCCCGCTGGGGTTCGGGCAGACAGGGTGTCCGCCAGTGCTGGTGATGGTGGCCGGCTACTCACGATGGATCATGGCCCGGATGCTGCCGAGCAAGGCCGCAGCCGACCTGATCGCCGGGCACTGGCGGCTTTTGACCGGGCTCGGAGCCGTCCCGAAGGCTCTGGTCTGGGACAACGAGGCCGCGGTCGGCTCCTGGCGGGGCGGCAGCCCCCAGCTGACGGAGGACTTCGCGGCGTTCGCGGGACTGCTGGGCATCCGCATCATCCAGTGCCGTCCCGGCGACCCGGAGGCCAAGGGCCTGGTCGAGCGGGCCAACGGCTATCTGGAGACCAGCTTCCTGCCTGGCCGGGTCTTCGCCTCGCCGACCGACTTCAATATCCAGCTGGCGGACTGGCTGACCAAGGCCAACCGGCGCCTCCACCGCACCCTGCAGGCCCGCCCAGCCGAGCGGATCGAAGCGGACAAGGCCAGGATGCTGACTTTGCCGCCGGTCGATCCGCCGGGCTGGTGGCGATCCAGCCTGCGCCTGCCGCGCGACCACTACGTCCGCCTCGACACCAACGACTACTCCGTCCATCCACTGGCCATCGGCCGCCGCATCGAAGTGAAGGCCGACCTGGACCAGGTCCTGGCGTTCTGCGAGGGCACCGAGGTCGCCCGGCATGCCCGATGCTGGGCCCGCCATCAGTCCCTCACCGACCCCACCCACGCGGCCGCCGCGAAAGCCGACCGCGAACGGGCCCGGCAACGGCCCGTCCCAGCAGACCAACTCGAAGTCGAACAAAGGCCGCTGGACACCTACGACCGGATCTTCGGCGTCATCGACGGCGGCCTCAGCACCGGTGAGGGAGTCGCGTGATGGCCACCACGAAGCAGGCCGCGAACGGCCGCGACGTCTCCTCCGAACTCGTCTATCTGACCAAGGCGTTGAAGGCGCCCGCCTTGCGGGACGCGGCTGCCCGGCTTGCTGAACGAGCCCGGGACGAGGGCTGGAGTCACGAGGAGTATCTGGCCGCCTGCCTGCAGCGGGAGGCCGCCGCCCGCGACAGCCACGGCGCCGAGGGACGCATCCGGGCGGCCCGCTTCCCTTCTCGCAAGTCCCTCGAGGACTTCGACTTCGATCACCAGCGGTCCGTGAAACGCGAGGTCATCGCCCATCTGGGGACGCTCGACTTCGTCGTCGGCAAGGAGAACGTGATCTTTCTGGGGCCGCCCGGCACCGGCAAGACCCACCTCGCCACCGGGCTCGGCATCCGGGCCTGCCAGGCCGGCCACCGGGTCGCCTTCGCCACCGCCGCTCAGTGGGTGACCCGCCTCGCCGAAGCGCACCAAGTGGGCAGGCTCAGCGACGAGTTGACCCGGCTGGGCCGGATCCCGCTGATCATCGTGGACGAGGTCGGCTACATCCCCTTCGAGCCCGAGGCCGCGAACCTGTTCTTCCAGTTCATCTCGGGCCGCTACGAACGCGCCTCCGTGATCGTGACGAGCAACAAGCCCTTCGGCCGCTGGGGCGAGGTCTTCGGCGACGACACCGTCGCCGCCGCGATGATCGACCGACTCGTCCACCATGCCGAGGTGATCTCGCTCAAGGGCGACAGCTACCGCATGCGCGGCCGCGACCTAGGACGGGTTCCCACGGCCAACACCGGGGAATGACCAACATCAACTGACAGCGTGAGGTCCACTTTTCATCTGGTGCCCCCGGTCCACGATTCAGCCGTCACCGAC
>NZ_KQ948113.1 GCF_001513965.1 Streptomyces cellostaticus
CTCAACACCCCCAACAGACTCGACCGGCGGACCGGCAACCGAAGCAGGCACCCACTCCACACGGAACAAACCATCACCAGACCGACCCGCCACCAGACTCTCAGCAGACACCGGCCGCAACACCAACGACCCCACCGAAGCAATCAACCCACCAACCCCATCAGCCAACATGACTGACACACCCTCACCCGAAACCGACGGAGCAATCCGCACCCGCGCCGACACCGCACCCGCCGCATGCACCACCACATCACCCCACGCAAACGGCAACACCAACCCCTCACCCCCAACACCCAAACCAGCCACATGCAACGCCGCATCCAACAAAGCCGGATGCAACCCAAACCCCGCCACCGCCACACCCTCCGGCAACACAACCTCAGCAAACAACTCCTCACCACGCCGCCACGCCGCCTGCACCCCCCGAAACACCGGCCCATAAGCCAACCCACGCCCAGCCAAACCCCCATAGAAATCACCCAAGTCCACCGCAACCGCACCAGCCGGCGGCCACACCAACAACTCCCCACCCTCAACCGCAACTTCGGCAGGCGCCGCCACACCCGTCGCGTGCCGAATCCATTCCTCTCCAGGTATGGCGTCCTCGGGCCGGGAGTAGATCGCGACGTCCCGCCGACCCTCATAACCCGGCTCGGTCAGGGTCACCTGCACCTGCATGCCGCCGTGTTTCGGAAGCGTCAGGGGTGTTTCGATGAGGAGTTCCTCGAGCCGCCCGCATTCGGCTTCATCGCTGGCACGTACGGCCATCTCCAGCAGGGCCGCTCCGGGCACCACCACCTGGCCGGCCACCACGTGGTCTGCCAGCCACGGCTGGGCAGCCACGGACAAGCGCCCCGTCAGCACCAAGCCGCCGTTCGCAGGCAGTTCAACGGCCGCGCCCAGCAGCGGATGACGCGCGGGAGACTGGCCCAGTCCGGCCGCATCAACCGGGCCGGAACTGGCCGGCAGCCAGTACTGCTGGCGCTGGAAGGCGTAGGTGGGCAGGTCGACCCGGCGGCGGGCGCCGGTTCCCGTGAACACCTGATCCCAGTCCACCGCCTGGCCGCGGACATGGACCCTGGCCACCGCGGTGAGCAGGGCTCGGACCTCGTTACGACCCCGGCGCAGCAGCGGCACCCACGCCTCACCGGCATCATCACTGGCTTCAACGGGATCACTGCTGGTGTTGCGGATCTGGGGGCCCATCCCCGACAGCACACCGTCCGGGCCGATCTCGATGAAGGTGCGCACGCCGTTGTCCCGCAGCGCGGAGACA
>NZ_KQ948114.1 GCF_001513965.1 Streptomyces cellostaticus
GCAGGCGTCCTCCAGCGACCACACCCCAGCGACATGCGCAGCCGCCAGCTCACCGATCGAATGACCCGCCACCACCTGCGGGGCAATCCCCCAGGACTGCAGCAACCGGAACAACGCCACCTCGATGGCGAAGAGTCCGGCCTGCGCCCACACCGTCTCGTCCACCCGGCCGGCTCCGGGCCAGCCGGGCTGGCCCTCGCCCCGGACCACAGCAGCCACCGAGCCGTCCAAGTGCTCGTCCAGGCCTGCACAGACGGCATCGAAGGCCTCGGCGAACACAGGGAACGCCTCGTAGAGTTCCCGGCCCATTCCCAGCCGCTGAGCTCCCTGGCCGGTGAACACGAAGCCGACCTTCCCGACCGCACCTACTGTTCCCGTAACCACGCCCGCGACCTCACGGCCGCCGGCCAGCGCGTCCAGCCCCGCCAGCAACTCCTCACGGTCCGAACCCAGCACCACCGCCCGGTGCTCCAACGCTGCCCGGGTAACGGCCAACGACCAACCCACATCGACCGCACTCGCATCCGCACGGCTCTGAACAAATGCTGAGAGCCGGTCCGCTTGCGCGGCCAGACCCGCAGCCGACCGTCCCGACACCAGCCACGGCACCACCGGCAACACACCGGCACCGCCATCAGCAGGATCGATCTGTGCGGCATCCTCGACGGGAGCCTGCTCAATGATC
>NZ_KQ948115.1 GCF_001513965.1 Streptomyces cellostaticus
CTGCCGTTTGCGTGGACGGGTGTGGAGCTGCACGCCGGTGGGGCGTCGGTTCTGCGGGCTCGGCTGCGTCGTGATGGGCAGGGCAGTCTGACGTTGACGGCGGCGGACACCGCGGGTGCACCGGTGGTCTCGGTGGCGTCGCTGATTACTCGTCCGGTGTCGGCAGATCAGTTGCAGGTGTCTGATGCCGGTGTGGCTGATGCGTTGTTCAGCGTGGACTGGGCTCCGGTGGCGGAGGTTGCGGTTCCGGCTGGGGACTGGGTGCTGGTTGGAGCGGATCGTTTCGCGCTGGCCGACGGGCTGGACACGGCCGGGGTGCCGGTCCGCGTGTTTGCCGATCTGGCCGGGGTTGCTGCTGCGACCGAGGCGGGCGAGGTTGCTCCGCAGGTGGTGGTTGTCTGTGCGGATACGGACAGCAGTGGTGATGCGGCTGAGGCGGCTCGGTGTGCTGTCGGTGCGGTGTTGGGTCTGGTGCAGGTGTGGATGGAGGAGCAGCGGCTGGAGGCGGCCCAGTTGGTGGTCGTTACCCGGGGTGCGGTGGCCGCGGTTCCGGGTGAGGGTGTGACGGATCTGGCGGCGGCTGCGGTGTGGGGTCTGCTGCGGTCGGCGCAGTCGGAGAATCCGGGACGCCTGGTCCTGGCCGACCTGCCCGCGACCGGCGACGGTGACCACATAGCAGTACTGCCGACTGTGCTCGGCAACGGCGAGCCGGAACTGGTCATCCGTGGCCAGAACGTCTTTGGCCGTCGGTTGACGCGTCCGTCGGGTGATCTGGTGGTGCCTGATGGGCTGTGGCGGCTGGAGGGTGATGAGGGCGGGTCGTTGGAGGGGCTCGTGCTGGCCGAGGCACCGCAGGCCGGGGAGCGGTTGGAGGCTGGGCAGGTTCGGGTGGCGGTCCGGGGGGCCGGGCTGAACTTCCGGGATGTGCTGATCGGGCTGAACATGTATCCCGGTGGCGGTCTGATGGGCAGTGAGATTGCTGGTGTTGTGACGGAGACGGGTCCTGGGGTGTCCCGTCTGGCGGTGGGGGACCGGGTGATGGGGATCGCGTCGGGCGGGTTCGGCCCGGTGGTGGTCACCGATGCCCGACAGGTGGTGCGGATTCCGGCGGGGTGGTCGTTCACGAGTGCGGCGTCGGTGCCGGTGGCGTTCCTGACGGCGTGGTACGCGCTGGTGGAGCTGGCTGGTGCTCGTGCTGGGCAGAGGCTGTTGGTGCATGCGGCTGCTGGTGGTGTGGGGATGGCGGCGGTGCAGATTGCGCGGCATCTGGGCTTGGAGGTGTTCGCGACGGCGAGCCCGGCCAAGTGGCGGGTGCTGCGTGAGGCGGGTCTGGACGGGTCGCACATTGCCTCGTCGCGTACGGCTGGTTTCGAGGCGGAGTTCCTGGCTGCGACGGGCGGGGCCGGGGTGGACATTGTGTTGAACTCCCTGGCTGGGGAGTTGACGGATGCGTCGCTGCGGTTGCTGCCGCGTGGTGGGGCGTTTGTCGAGATGGGTCGTACGGATCTGCGGGAGCCGGAGATTTTGGCCGGGGAGCATCCGGAGGTCTTCTACCGGCCGTTCGACCTGGGTGAGGCCGGGCCGGAGCGGATGGGGGAGATGCTGGGCCGGGTGGTTGGTCTGATGGCGGCTGGTGAGTTGTCGTTGCTGCCGGTTCGGGTGTGGGATGTGCGGCGGGCGCGGGAGGCGTTCCGGTTCATGTCGCAGGCCCGGCATACGGGCAAGCTGGTTCTGGCGATTCCGTCTGGTGTGGCCGGGTCTGGTCCGGGTGGGCGGACGGCGTTGGTGA
>NZ_KQ948116.1 GCF_001513965.1 Streptomyces cellostaticus
TCATCCGGCGCCACGCCATCACCAGTAGCGGGAACCACAGACCCCACCGACACGCCACCCGACTCACCAACCACTTCACCCACCACAAACGCGGCCAGGGCTGTGGGAGTGGGATAGTCGAACACCGCCGTCGCCGGCAGACGCAGACCCGTGGCACTGTTCAGCCGGTTACGCAGTTCAACAGCGGTCAGAGAATCGAAGCCGACATCACGGAACGTACGACCGGCATCGATGACGTCCGGCCCGGACATGCCCAGAACCAGAGCCGCCTGCTCCATGACCAGGTCCTGCAGGATCTCTTGCTGCCCAGCCGGACCCAGTGCAGCCAGGCGCGCGACCAGGGCGTTGTCGCCACCAGCGGCAGAATCGCCCACGGTGCGGCGGGCCGGGGCGTTCGAACGCCCCGCCTGGACCAGAGCGGACAACAGCGGCGGGACCTCACCCGAGCGGCGCAACGCGGCAAGATCCAGACGAGCCGCCACCAACAACGGATCGGCCGGACCAGCCGCCGCATCCAACAGCTCCAGACCCTCCACCCCGGACAACGGCCGCAAACCCTGACGAGCCATCCGCTGCCAATCCGCATCCGTCAGCCCATCCGCCATACCCCCCTCCCACGGACCCCACGCCAACGACACCCCAGGCAAACCCTCACGACACCGATAAGCAGCAAGCACATCCAGGAACGTGTTCGCCGCCGCATAACTGGCCTGCCCGGCGTTGCCCCAGATCCCGGCCACCGAAGAAAACAGTACGAACGATTCCAGATCGGCTTGACGAGTCAACTCGTGCAGATGCCACGCCGCGTCCACCTTCGGCCGCATCACCGCCTCCACCCGCTCCGCGGTCAACCCCACAGCCAACCCGTCATCAAGCACACCCGCAGCATGAACCACCCCAACAAGCGGCGCCCCCGCCGGCACACCAGCAATAACACCAGCAAGCCGATCCCGATCCGCCACATCACAAGCCACAACCTGCGCCGTGATCCCACAACCGGCCAACTCGGCAACCAGCTCAGACATACCCGGCGCATCCGCACCACGACGCGAGACCAGCAACAACCGCTGCGCCTGCCCCGTCACCGCCAAATGCCGCGCCACCAACCCGCCCAACGCACCCGAAGCACCCGTGATCAGAACCGTGCCCGTGGGCGCCGACCGCCGGCCAGCTACGGCAGGAACCGTCAATACAACCTTGCCGATATGACGGGCCTGACTCAGGAAACGGAACGCATCCACCGCCCGCCGCACATCCCAGCACGCCACCGGCAACGGCCTCAGCACACCCTGCGCGAACAACTCGGTCAGCGAGGACAGCATCGCCCCGATCACACCCGGATCCTGCTCCAACAGATCAAACGCCTGATAGGCAACCCCATGCCGGCGCTCGACCTCGCCGGCATCACGGATATCGGTCTTGCCCATCTCCACGAACCGGCCACCCGCACGCGTCAACCGCAGCGAGGCATCCACGAACTCACCCGCCAACGAGTCCAGCACCACATCCACACCACCCCCACCCGACACCCCACGGAACAGCCCCTCGAACTCCGTCGTCCGCGACGAAGCGATGTGAGACGCCTCAACACCCAACTCCTCCACCGCCGCCCACTTCGACGGAGACGCAGTCGCGAACACCTCCGCACCCAAATGACGAGCCAACTGCACCGCAGCAATACCCACACCACCCGCAGCCGCATGGACGAGTACCGATTCGCCCTCGCCCAGACCAGCCAGCTCCACCAG
>NZ_KQ948117.1 GCF_001513965.1 Streptomyces cellostaticus
ACCATCAACCGGAACCCCACCACCCGCCGGGGCCACCGAGCCAACCGACACACCACCCGACTCACCAACCACTTCACCCACCACAAACGCGGCCAGCACCGCCGGAGTGGGATAGTCAAAGACCACGGTCGCCGGCAGACGCAGACCCGTGGCACTGTTCAACCGATTACGCAGTTCAACAGCGGTCAGAGAATCGAAGCCGACATCACGGAACGTACGACCGGCATCGATGACGTCCGGCCCGGACATGCCCAGAACCAGAGCCGCCTGCTCCATGACCAGGTCCTGCAGGATCTCTTGCTGCCCAGCCGGACCCAGTGCAGCCAAGCGCGCGACCAGGGCGTTGTCGCCACCAGCGGCAGAATCGCCCACCGTACGGCGGGCCGGGGCGTTCGAACGCCCCGCCTGGACCAGAGCGGACAACAGCGGCGGGACCTCACCCGAGCGGCGCAGCGCGGCAAGATCCAGCCGGGCCGCCACCAACAACGGATCGGCCGCACCAGCCGCCGCGTCCAGCAGCTCCAGACCCTCCGGCCCGGACAAGGGCCGCAAACCCTGACGAGCCATCCGCTGCCAATCCGCATCCGTCAGACCACCGGCCATACCCCCCTCCCACGGCCCCCACGCCAACGACACCCCAGGCAAACCCTCACGCCTGCGATAAGCAGCAAGCACATCCAGGAAGGTGTTCGCGGCCGCGTAATTGGCCTGACCCGCATTACCCCAGACCCCGGCCACCGAGGAAAACAACACGAACGATTCCAGACCGGCATGGCGAGTGAGCTCGTGCAGGTGCCAGGCCGCATCCACCTTCGGCCGCATCACCGCCTCCACCCGCTCCGCGGTCAACGCCACAGCCAACCCGTCATCAAGCACACCCGCAGCATGAACCACCCCAACAAGCGGCACCTCAACCGGCACACCAGCCAACACACCCGCCAACTGGTCACGGTCAGCGGCATCACAGGCCACCACCTGAGCCGGGATCCCATAGCCGGCCAACTCAGCAACCAGTTCCGACATGCCCGGCGCGGCCGATCCACGACGTGAGACCAGCAACAACCGCTCCGCCTGCCCGGTCACCGCCAGATGCCGCGCCACCAACCTGCCCAGTGCACCCGAAGCACCCGTGATCAGCACCGTGCCGGCACGCCCGGCGCCCCGCCCAACCGGGACGGTCAGTACGACCTTGCCGATATGACGGGCCTGACTGAGGAAACGGAACGCATCCACCGCCCGCCGCACATCCCAGCACGCCACCGGCAACGGCCTCAGCACACCCTGCGCGAACAACTCGGTCAACGAGGACATCATCGCCCCGATCACACCCGGATCCTGCTGCAACAGATCAAACGCCTGATAGGCAACCTGATGCTGCCGCTCGACCTCACCCGCATCTCGGATATCGGTCTTGCCCATCTCCACGAACCGGCCACCCGCACGCGTCAACCGCAGCGAGGCATCGACGAACTCACCCGCCAGCGAGTCCAGCACCACATCCACACCACCCCCACCGGACGCGTCACGGAACAGCCCCTCGAACTCCGTCGTCCGCGACGAAGCAATATGGGACGCCTCAACACCCAGCTCCCGCACCGCCGCCCACTTCGACGGAGACGCAGTCGCGAACACCTCCGACCCC
>NZ_KQ948118.1 GCF_001513965.1 Streptomyces cellostaticus
TTAGGGAGCTGGCTAGCCGACTTCGCTCCTACGGTCTTCGTGTATCCCGCGACGACCTTCCGCACGATCTCACCCATCGCGATGCGCTGCGACTACTTACCGCTGACGATCGCCCCCTGCCAAAGCCGATGAATCCACCGATGCCACTCGCGCAACTCGTACTGATCGCTCGACGCGTCGATCTGCCGGTGGCAGTCACAGCCCGCCATCTCCGCGACCTCGGTGTCCATGTCAACGATGTAGCGAACACCGTGAGGGCGGCATTGGCGCGGGTGCCGTCTGCGTGACAGCAGAGGCGGAAAGAGAACCCCGCCAGCGCCTGCATGCGAGCGTCATGTCTCGCAAACGATCGACGTCCAGAGAGGACGCCCCAGCAACGGATGGCTCGTACCAGCCCTGAGCCCTGCCAGCCACCTCTTGGTTCGAAGGTGACGCGTCTGGCGAGGGCTGCGTGCCACAACGTGCCAGTAGGGTCGGTAAACGGCGGTCAGCAAGGGGTCCGCCGGGGTAGTCAATCGACACCAACAACAGACGTTTCCCCAGTTCAGAGGGGATATGAACGTCCATGTGTCGGGTGATTCCCAAGCTCAGAGCGCGCACCGCTGTGTTGACGATCCTCGACAACCCGCGCAGCGTCGCCGAGGATCTCGATGTGACTGACGACGAACTGATCCTGGCTACCCGTGCACGCGTAGCCGGCCGGGGACTGCCCGGTCCGGCCTCCGCCAAGGACGTCGCCGGGTTCGAGCGAATCGTGGGCCACCCGATGCCCGAACTGTTGAAGCGGATTTATCTCGAAGTCGCCAACGGCGGCTTCGGCCCGTCGAGAGTGCTGTCCCTCACCGACACCGGCAACTGGTTCAGCGACCGCGCGGACATCGCCATGGCTTACCACGACTTCGCCGCCGATCCTGATCACAGCCTTCCGCCAGGGGTCGTTCCGCTCATGGACCGCGGCTGCGCCATGTGGGCACTGATCGACTTCCGGACCGCAGACGGACAGATGTGGGACTGGGATCCCAACCTCTGCTGTCTCCAGCACGCCCTTGCCCCGCTCGAACAGTCACTGGCCCAGTGGCTCACCGATTGGCTGCACGGTGTGATGCCCGATGAACCGTACTCACACCGCGAGCTGTCCAGCCGGGATTGCCCCCACTGGTGACGTCCGGGACGAGTACGCCGTCTCACTTTCCGTCTCATTCAGCACCGTTCACGGTCGCTCAGGCGAGACCCGAAGTCGTCTCCGCACCGGCGGCTGACCGCCCATGAACCCAGGTGAACGCCCCCGCACGCACCCCAACACCCCACCACCACAGTTGGAAAGCGTGCATACGCCCACGCCCAGGGAGAGGGGTGCGCGGCCGGCGCTGGCAGGTCATCTCATGGCCATCGACGAAGCCCGGCCGTCGGTTAGGTCCCGGGCGAGTCCCCGAGCCGCCCCCAGACAGGCCGGGGATGAAACCTTTTCCTTCAGAGCTGGAACCCCCGGAAGCCGACCGCGCGCTTGAGACCATAGACGCAAGCACTGACAACGGACCTGCCGGCGATGGACCGTTGAGCGATGAGCGTCTAATAGGACTCCGTTAGGTCTGTCTCGATCTTGGTGTCTTGGGGGTCCTGCTGGGCAGGGGTT
>NZ_KQ948119.1 GCF_001513965.1 Streptomyces cellostaticus
CTAGAACTGCCGTCGTACCAGCCTTTCGACAAGTCGGCGCTGCGGCTGGAGCGGGCTCAGATCCCGGCCGATGACAAGGCCTTCTTGCGGAAGCGGGAGCAGGAGCTGCGGGACAGGTTCGCGGAGTTGCGGTACGAGTCCCCGAAGGGGCCGGTCCACGGGGACGCTCATGTGCAGAACCTCATGGTGAACGATCGGGGCCAAGTGATCCTGATCGACTTCGAGTTCTTCTGCTTCGATCACCCCGAGTGGGATCTCATGGTCACGGCGGTAGAGCATCACAGCCTTGGGTGGCAGACCGACGAGCAGTACGCCGACTTCGTGGCTGCGTACGGGCGTGACCTGTACGACTGGCATGGGTACGAGACGCTGCGGGGGCTGCAAGAGTTCGGTATGACGACGTGGCTCATGCAGAACGTGCAGGAGGACGCGGCAACCGCGGCTGAGTACCGTCGGCGCATCGCTGGTCTGCGGAACGACGATGCGCCTCGGGACTGGCGGCCCTGGTAGCTCCTACTCGTCGTCCTCCTCCAGGCGGGCAAGCGCGTCGTGCACCTTCTCGTTGAAGGCGGCCACCGCGGGGTTCGCCGCGTGCACGCTGACCTCGTTTTGGAAGTCGGTCACGTAGCGCTGGAATCGGTTGGACTGGAGGGAGTCGCCGCCGTCGACTGCCAGGCTTGCGGTGGTGACGGCGGCTTCCAGCTCACCGTTGAGTAGCTGGCTTTGGGCGAGGACCATGCGGCAGAAGCCGAGGGTGCGGGCGTACTTCGGGTCGGTGCTGTCCACGGCGCGCTGGGCCTGCTCGACAGCTTCGCGGCGCATCTTGAGATCACGGAAGCAGTGGCAGAGTTCGCCCATGAGCTCTGCTTCATCGAAGTAGCTGAGCCACGCCGGATCTTCAGCTGTGTCGGCACGCTCGAAGTGGCGTTCCGCATCCCTCATGGCCTGGCTTGCCGCGATGCCGTCACCTGCGTTGGACAGGGCACGGGCCTCCATCGCCGCATAGTTGGCCATGGCACGCGGGGTGGCTCGGCCCTTGGCGCCCTCGACGGCGGCGCGGGCAAGCTGGATGGCTTGGGTGTGGTTGCCGAGGTAGTTGGCCTGGTGGCTGAGGTTGCCGAGGATGCGGGCGCCGAACATGCGGTCGTCGATGACTTGGGTCAGGCGCAGGGTGGATGTGAGGTAGCGGTGAGCGAGATGGTGATTCCCGGTGTCGTATGCCGTCCACGCCAGCAACTGGGACACCTCGGCGGCGGCGCTGAATAACGCCGTACCCACCTTCTGGCTGTAGCTCGCGTCCAGGAGCGGAAGCACCTCGTGCCGGAAGTAGTGGCGTAGTGCCTTGTGACCGTGGCCTCCGCCGTACTTGAAGTCGAGCTGCATGAACATGTCGGCGGCGTCCCGTATCGCGCGGACATCGCGCATGCCGACTCGTTGGTGAGCGGGCCTGTCGGCTTGGATGCCGTCGGGGCGCGCGATCATCCATGACAGCACAGCAGAACTGAGATCGCCTTCCGCGATGATCAAATGGTCTGATGCCGACGCCTCGGCGCGTTCCTGGGCTAGT
>NZ_KQ948120.1 GCF_001513965.1 Streptomyces cellostaticus
GTGCCCCTATGGCCTTCGTCAAGCCGCGATAGGGGTCGGCGGCTCGTAGAAAGTGCCGTCGCGGAGCATGGCGAAGAGCACGTCGATGCGTCTGCGGGCGAGAGCGATCAGCGCTGCGACATGGTGTTTCCCCTCGCGGCGTTTCCTGTCGTAGTAGGTCCGTGACTCTGGCTGAGAGAGCGAGGCGAACGCGGCGAGGTAGAAGGCGCGTTTGAGCTGCTTGTTACCTCGCCGAGCGGGGTGTTCGCCGCGGATGGAGGAGCCGGAGGCGCGTGTGACCGGAGCCAGGCCAGCGTAGGCGGCCAGGTGGCCGGCGGAGGCGAAAGCGCTGCCGTCGCCGACGTCGATGAGGATCCGGGCGGCGGTCCTGACCCCGATGCCGGGCATCGAGATCAGGACCGGGGAAAGAGGGTGGGCCTCCAGCAGTTCCTCAATCCGGGCTGCGAGGAGTCTGCGCTGGTCCAGTACGGAGCCGAGGCTGGAGACGAGATTAGGAATGATCAATGCGGCTGCGTCGGTCCCGGGGACGACCACGGTCTGCTCGTCGAGTGCGATGAAGATGTCCTCGACCAGGCGCTCGGCCATTCGCGGGGCCTTCGGCCGCAGCAGTGTGACGAGTCTGCGCCGCCCTGCCTTCCGTAGCTGGGCAGGAGAGCCGAAGCGTTCGAGCAAGGTGAGCACGGCAGGGTGGTCCAGGCGTGGGCCGAGGATCTTCTCCAGCGGCGGATGGATCTGTGTCAGCAGGCCCCGCAGTCGGTTCTTGGTCCGTGTCACCTCGGTGGCCAGGTCATCGTCGAAGCCGGTCAGCATCTCCAGCTCGGCCACGGTCTCGTCGGCCGCCTCGATGGCCCGCAGCGTGTGCGGCATCGAACGGGCCGCGTCCGCGATGACATACGCGTCGCGGGCGTCGGTCTTCGCCTCGCCGGGGTAGAGATCGGCGATCCGCCGCATTGTCAGGCCCGGCAGATAGGCGACACGACAGCCCGCGTCACGAGCCACTGCCAAAGGCAGGGCGCCTATGGAAGCAGGCTGGTCGACCACCACCAGGACGGTGCCGTGCTTGGCCTGGAGCTTGGCAAAGACCTCGCGGAGCTTCGATTCGGTGTTGGGCAGCCGCTTGTCGAAGGTCTTCTTGCCCTCCGGGGTCAGCGCCGTCGCATGGTGTTCGCCCTTGCCGACGTCCAGACCCAGATAGACGTCGATGCCACCTTGACCACCCACGTGCTTGCTCCCGTACGCGCGTTCTTCCCGGCCTCACCTGCGGCATCAGCGTGCCAGCATCCACGTTACGAAGAGACTGCTTCTCCCATCCGGGATCGGCGCTCGTGCCCCTAATCAGCGGTCTGCCAATGCCTTCGGTCCCGGTGACACCACTTTTTCGATCCTGATCGACAAGGGGGCTCAGTCATGCCGGGCCCGAAGGCCGGGAGCCCCGTTGCAGGGCCATCAAGAAGGTAACGGG
>NZ_KQ948121.1 GCF_001513965.1 Streptomyces cellostaticus
TCACGTCCGCTGGAGTGGTGTATCGACGGCCACTCGGTGATCTCGTTTTCGAGGCTATGCGGTGAGTTCTGTGGGCAGGGTGGTCTCGTCGGTTTCTGACTCGATCGGGTGGCAGCGGGCTTTGGCCAGCAGGTCGAGTCCCATGTAGCGGCGAGCCTCAGTCCATTCGTCGTTCTGCTCGGCCAGCACCGCGCCGACGAGGCGGATCAGCGCGGTGCGGTCGGGGAAGATGCCGACCACGTCGGTGCGACGCCGGATCTCCTTGTTCAGCCGCTCCTGCGGATTGTTCGACCAGATCTGTCGCCAGATCTCACGCGGGAACGCGGTGAACGCCAACAGTTCGTGCTGAGCAGCGTCCAGGTGGGCCGCGGCCTTGGGGAACTTGGCCTCCAGCGCGTCCAGGACGTGTCGCATCTGGGCCTGGACGGCGTCGGTGTCGGGTTGTTCGAAGACCGTCCGCAACAGCGTGGCCACCCACGGCTGGGCCGACTTCGGGACCTGACTCAGCAAATTTCGGGCGTAATGCGTGCGGCATCGTTGCCAGGAGGCGCCGGGCAGGACCGCGCCGATCGCGTTCACCAGGCCGGTGTGAGCGTCGGAGATGACCAGTTGGACGCCGGACAGGCCGCGGGCGATGAGTGAGCGCAGGAAGGCGAGCCAGCCGGCGCCGTCCTCGGCGGTGGCGACGTCGAGGCCAAGGATCTCGCGGTGCCCGTCGGCGTTGACGCCGACCGCGATCAGCGCGTGGACGTTGATGATCCGGCCGCCCTCACGGACCTTCTGGGTCAGCGCATCGACCCAGACGAAGGCATACGGGCCTTGGTCCAGGGGTCGGTTACGGAAGGCCGCGACCTGCTCGTCGAGGTGCTTGGCCATCTCGCTGACCTGCGACTTCGACAGCTGGGTGACGCCGAGGGACTCGGCGAGCTTCTCGACTCTGCGGGTGGAGACGCCCAGTAGGTAGGCGGTGGCGACCACCGAGATGAGGGCCTGTTCGGCCCGCCGGCGTCGCTCGAGCAGCCAGTGGGGGAAGTAGCTGCCCTGCCGCAGCTTGGGGACGGCGAGCTCGACAGTGCCGGCGCGGGTGTCCCACTCGCGCGGGCGGTAGCCGTTGCGGTGGTTAACGCGTTCGTCGCTGACCTGGCCGTATTCGGCATTGCAGAGGGCATCGGCCTCCGCGGACATGAGCGCGTCGGCGAACGTCTTGACCATCGCGCGCAGCAGATCGGGACTCGCCGCGGCGAGGTTTTCCTCGGCGAGGGCGTGCAGGGGCACACTGTCAGGTGCGGTCATCGTGCTGATCTCCTTCGGGCTTCGACACCTCGAAGATCAGCCGGTGGCCGTTCGTCTATGCGGGCCACATCCCAACGCCGGAACAAACCCCCGGATCAGGTCGAACCCGTACACCACTTCCAAGGACGCGACCGG
>NZ_KQ948122.1 GCF_001513965.1 Streptomyces cellostaticus
CCAACGCCGTGTAGTTAGCGCTGGGTGTGCATCGTCAAGGGGTGCGGGTGGTCAGGATGTCGATGCTGATGGTGGCCTTGTAGCTGGTCCTGTCGACGGTGCCTCGGGCGTTGTACTTCGAGATGGCCCGTTTGACGACGCGTGGCCGGGTGCGGATGCGCCGGTCGGGCATGAGGTCGGCCAGGACCCGGCGGCCGATGATGCCGACGAGATCGACGGCCGTGTCGTTGAAGACGCCCGCGGCTTGGACCAGCAGGTCGCGGGCGGTGTTCAGGGCGATGGAGAAGCTGGCCCGGTCGGGGTCGGTGTCCGGGCGGATGCCGGTGGCATCCGCCATGGCCAGTCGCAGGACCTGGTAGGTGACCAGCAGTGCGAAGACTTCCTGCGCGACGCCGGCAGGGGTTTGGGCGCGAAGGACCCGGCCGCCCAGGATGGTGGACTTGATCTCCAGGTAGGAGGTCTCGACCTCCCATCGCTCGTGGTAGAGCCTGATCAGCTCGGCGGCGGGGTGCGCGTGGGAGTCGGTCAGGGTTGTGACGAGACGGTAGGTGGCGGTGCGGCGTCCCTGGGAGGTGCTGACGGTGATCTCGCAGTCGACGACGCGGACCGCAACGGCGCCGAGCCTGGACAGGTAGGAGCCGTCAGGGAAACGCTGCAGGACCGGCAGCCTGCGGTGTTCTTTCACGCGGACCAGGACGTGCGCGCCCGTCCCGGTGATCGCCTCGACCAGTGCCTGGACGGCGAAGTTCCGGTCCAGCAGAACGATCATGCCCTCGCGCAGGCTGCGGACCAGGCTCGGTGCATAGAACGTCTCCCCGTTCGCGGTCGGCCCGAACACCGCGTCCAGAACGGTACGGGTGCCGCAGGACACCAGAACCAGCAGACGGAGCGAGGGGTATCCCGCCCCGCCGTTGTTGCAGCGGTGCCTGATGAACTCGGCCTGGTTCGCCGGGCTGTCGGGCACAGCCACCAGCGTGCCGTCGACAGCGCAGACGAGCAGGCCCCGCCACCACGCTCCCACGGTGCCGATCCCGGCGGCCGGTCCCCGCAGCAGGTCGAACAAGCAGCGCAGCGGCCCGGCCCCGACCCGCCTGCGGGCCTGCGCCAGCGCGCCAGCCGTCGGAGTTGCTGTCTGCAGTCCTTCCAGACCTGCCGTCAGCCGCTGCCACACCTGCTGCCAGCCGATCCCGGGGAACAGGGCCCCGGCCAGCAGCAGATACACCACCACACGAGAAGGAAGGTCACGTATCCGCTGCTGTGTCCTGCCGGTCTCGGACAACACCTCGTCGACCATCTCGAACGGGACGATCCGCGTTAACTCGCCCAGATGGCCAGGGGCGAACGGTCCCGCGGCAAC
>NZ_KQ948123.1 GCF_001513965.1 Streptomyces cellostaticus
CAGCCAGCTGAGCCGCCTGCGGCGCCGAAGCTCCGGGGGCGGCAGTCGGCACCGCCGCAACAACCACCGGAGGCACCTCAGACTCAACCGACTGACCGTGCCGCACCCACTGCACCGCGGCATCAGAGGCCTGAGGCGTCGTCAGCGGGACCCAGTCCACCGTGAACAGCGACTGCCGCACCTGCCGACCAGAGCCGCTGAGCTGACCGGCCGAAGCCTCACGCAGCGCCAGCGACCGCGCCTCCAACACCGGCTGACCGACACCGTCAAACGCCGTCACCGAGACGCCGCCCGACCCGCGGGCCAAGACCACTCGCAGATGGCGGGCACCGCCGGCCAGCAGCCGCACCCCCGACCACGCGAACGGCAGCCCCGTCCCCCCACTGCCATCGCTGGTACCAGCAGCCAGGAGACCGTGCAGAGCGGCGTCGAGCAGAGCGGGGTGCAGGCCGAACCCGGCAACATCGGAATCAATGACCTGAGGCAGCTCGGCCTCGGCGTACACGGTGTCCCCGGCCTGCCAGACCCGACGCAGCCCCTGGAACGCCGGCCCATAGCCGTAACCGCGCTGGGCAAACCTCTCGTAGGCATCGTCGACCGGAACCGACTCCGCACCCGCCGGAGGCCAAACAGCCAGCGGAGCCGGAACGGGCTCACTGCCAGCAGGAGCCAGCACGCCGACCGCGTGCCGAACCCATTCGCCCTCCCCCTCACGAGAAGAGACCGTCACCGTCCGCGGACCGTCATCACCGTCGCTGACACGGACCTGCAACTGCACGCCACC
>NZ_KQ948124.1 GCF_001513965.1 Streptomyces cellostaticus
AGAGCCGGGAAGGACCAGCGGCTCCTGAAGCGTCAACTCCTCCAGGACACCGCACCCGGCCAGATCGCCGGCGTGGACCGCCAGGTCCACAAACGCGGTACCGGGCAGCAGGACCGTGCCGTGGACCGCGTGATCGGCCAGCCACGGCATCGCGGCCAGCGACAGACGACCCGTCAACACCAGCCCGTCACCCTCGGCCAGCCACACCGCGGCCGCCAACAACGGGTGCCAAGAACGCTGCAGACCGATCGACGAAGCATCCCCACGACCAGTGACAGCCTTCGGCCAGTAGCGCTGACGCTGGAACGGATACGTCGGCAGAGCAACCTTCCTCGCGCCATCGGCGGTCACCGTTGCCCAGTCCACCTCGACACCAGCCGCATACGCACCGGCCAGCGCGGTCAACCACCGCCCACGGCCGCCATCGCCGCGCTGCAAACTGGCCGCCGCCACCAGATCCTCACCGGCCTGCGCAATAGCCATACCCAGCACCGGATGCGGACTGACCTCCACAAACACCCGGTAG
>NZ_KQ948125.1 GCF_001513965.1 Streptomyces cellostaticus
AGTGCTCGATTCCGCTTTCGGTGGGTATAGCTGCTGGTAGCGGGGTGGTTACGGGTGCTCGGGGGCGGGTGCTGGGTCATGGTGCTGAGGGCACGGGCGGGCCGTGACGAGGGCGAGCAAGCGGTGGTCCGCCGTCTGGCGGCTGCGAGGAAGGCGCCGAAGGTGCTGGTGGAGCGGTGCCGGATGGTGGAGCTGAGCTGGGACGGCTGGCTGGTCCCGCAGATCGCCGACGAGCTGAGGTGCAGTCAGAAGACGGTGCGCCGCTGGCTGCACCGCTTCAACCGCTCGGGGCTTGAGGGCCTGGAGGATCTGGGCGGGCAGGGCCGCAAGCGAAGGATCACTGAGGCCGAACGCTCCCGGATCATTGCGATGGTCAAGCTGACGCCGCCCGGCCGGCTCGAGGTGCAGCCGTCGAACGAGATGTGGGCCGCGGACGAGTCGGGGCCCTCGGAGTGGACCTTGGACGCAGTGGCTGCCGCGGCCCGGGACCTGGGCATCGAGGTCAGCCGGTCCCAGGTGCGTCGGATCCTGCTGGCCGAGGGCGTGCGCTGGCGGCGCACGCGCTCGTGGACGCGCTCGAGAGATGCGGACTTCGAGGGAAAAGGACGCGGATCGTCGAGCTCTACACCAGCCCGCCCGCCGGCGCGACGGTCGTCTGCACCGACGAGCTCGGCCCGGTGATCCCCCGCACCTTCCCGCCGGCACCGGGCTGGTCACCGGACGGGCACCGCATCAAGAACGAGATCGACTACTCCCGCGGACCGGAGAAAACCTGGGTCTACGGCGCCTTACGCGTCCGCGACGGCCAGGAGCTCACGATGACCGCCACCTCCCGTAACAGTGTTTTCTACCAGCAGTTCCTCCAGCTGGTCGAGGACGCCAACCCGCACGGGGACATCTATGTGATCACCGACAATCTGTCCTCGCACAACAGCGTGTCCACCCGGACCTGGCTCGAGGGCCATCCCCGCATCAGGCACGTGTTCATCCCGGTCGGCGCCTGCTGGCTCAACCTCCAAGAGGGCTGGTGGCGCATCTTCCGCAAGACCGCCCTGGCCGGCCGCTCCTTCGGCGACCGCGACCACATCACCCACGCCACCGAAGTGGCCACAGCCCAGCTCAACGCCCGCGCCCGACCCTGGATCTGGGGCAGACCCGCACCACCCACCAGGCGCTTACGCCGCCGATATGTGTACATCCTTTGAGGAACGCAGCACT
>NZ_KQ948126.1 GCF_001513965.1 Streptomyces cellostaticus
GGGCCTGTGTGACGTCGTGATCAACCAGTCGCCTTCAGTAGATCGTTGATCCAGATCATGGACGCGCGGAGGTGGAGGCCGGCGAGGTAGCTCTCGGGTGTCTTGTCGTATCGAGTCGCGATGCCTCGCCAGGCCTTCAGCTTGTTGATCAGGCGCTCGACGGTGTTCCGCTCCTTGTAGAGATCGGCGTCGTAGCGTGTGGGGCGGCCGCCCCGGCTGCCTTTCCTCTTTCGATTGGCAGCCTGGTCCTTCTTCTCCGGGATGACTGCCTTGATGTTGCGTTTCCGCAGGTAAGAGCGGTTAGCGCGGGATGAGTAGGCCTTGTCCGCGGCGACAGCGTCAGGCCGGTTCCGGGGACGGCCGACAGGCAGACGGACCCGCACCTTCTGCAGTACGGGGACGAACTGCGGGCTGTCGGCGGCCTGTCCTGCGGTCAGGACGAACGACAACGGACGGCACTTGCGGTCTGCGGCGAGATGAATCTTGCTCGTCAGCCCGCCACGGGACCTGCCGAGCAGGGCTTGCTTCAAGCGGAGCTTGCGCCGTCGCCTGATGTACCGCCGCTCTTCCTGCTCGGGGCCGTCACCGCCGTCCTGCCCGTTCTGTTCCGGCGGGCCACCCCCTTTTGCCGGGCCCGTTCCTGCTCGGCGGCGGCTTCCTCAAGGGCGTCCATGACCTCCTTGTCGATGTGTATCCCGGCGGCGTCGTGGTGGGCGCGGGCGGTGGTGGAGTCCACGCTGACCAGGGTCAAGTCCGTCTTCCCCTGGCGGGCGGCCTCCGCGATCACGCCTTCCAGCAGTGCGGTGAAGACGCCGGCGTCCCTCCAGACCCGGAAGCGGCCGTAGACCGTCGGCCACGGGCCGAACTCACACGGCATCTCCCGCCACTGACTGCTGGTGCGGAACCGCCAGATCACCCCCTCGAACTGCTCCCGCAGCCGCTCGGGGTACGGGCCGTACTCGCCTATCGGCAGGAACGGCTCGATCAACTTCCACTGCTTGTCGGTGAGTTGCCTGCGCGTCACGATCGCCTTCCTACCGGATCCGCCTTCCAGGCGGATCCGGATCGGCAAGATTGATCACGACGTCACACAGGCCCTA
>NZ_KQ948127.1 GCF_001513965.1 Streptomyces cellostaticus
AAGCCAGCGGGTCGTCATGGCGTGGGGAGCGTGAACACCAGAAGAAGGATGGTCAGCGGCGGTACCAGGGCGATGACGGCCGTCCAGCGGCGCGCTGTCGACCAGCGGTGCTTCCAGGGCAGCAGCCACGTGGTGAGCAGGGCCGCTACAGCGACCGGGCCGCCGTAGAAGAGCATGCCGAAGATCCACGTCAGCGACGTCGTCAGCGCGTGCGAGCAGTCGTCAGGACCGCAGCTGTCCGTGGCCATGACCGACAGGCAGGCGAAAGTGAAGGCGGTCGGGCCGAGTACGGCCACCAGCACCGTCGTGATCACCGCCGTCACCCAAGCCCGAGGATCCCGTTCCGCCGTGTCCGACGGGCCGGGGAGCGTCGCGATGTGCTGTGTCGTCATGCAGGCAGTGAACCGGTGCGGGAACGTCGGGTACACGAGTGCCTGTACTCAGGTGTACGTGTCGGCGTACTCACTCCGGGGGAGTGCTGTGAGCGAGCACGACATTCTCGACGCCATCTCACCCGGACGACGGGCCGAGCGAGCGCGGTGCGACGCTGCGCCCTAGTACTCCAGCAGGATTTCGCTGTCTGACCTGCGGGTTTCGTCGGGTGGCTGGAGTGTAGCGGGCCGCGGAGTGGTCAGGGGTGGCCTTCGGCAGGCCGCCCCTCGATCGTGCGACAGCGCCGCAGATAGTGACAGCGGCGGGCGACCGCTTGGCGTCGTCGACGCCAGTTCGACCAGCTCAGCGCGTGGTGCCGTCCTCGGCGGCCACGAAGGTGCGGCGGTCGGGGACGACAAGCTGCCAGGAGTCGCCGAACCTCCGCCACTGTGAACTCGATCGCCCCGGCTGTCCCACCGGCGCCGCCCCCTTTTCCCGAACCTGATGTGCCGTGGCGGCCAGGAAGGCGTGCGCGAGCATGGCAAGAGTGATGTGCCGGTACCAGCCCACGTAGCGACGGACTTCGTACTGGTCCAGGCCGCACTCGTTCTTCGCGGCCTGGAAGCACTCCTCGATCGCCCAGCGCGTCCCGGCGATTCGCACCAACTCCCC
>NZ_KQ948128.1 GCF_001513965.1 Streptomyces cellostaticus
GGTCGGCAGAGCAACCTTCACCGCCCGACCCTCGTCAGCGGTCACCGCGGCCCAGTCCACCTCCACACCAGCCGCATACAAACCGGCCAGCGCACGCAACGCGGTCTCAGGCTCGTCCTGCCCACCACGCAACGCCGGGACCCACGTCCCCGCATCCCCATCAGCCATCGCCGACAACGCACCATCCGGACCCAACTCGGCGAACACACCCACACCCTGAGCCCGCATCGCCACCACCACATCGTGGTAACGGACCGTGTCCCGCACATGCCCCACCCAATAAGCAGGATCCGTCACATCCGCACCCGGCACACCCGACACCAACGCGATCCGCGGCTCACGACAGGTCACCCCACCCAAAACCCCAGCGAACTCCTCCAGCATCGGATCCATCAACGGCGAATGGAACGCATGACTGACCCGCAGCCGACGAACCCGCCCACCACGCTCCCCCCACAACCCCGCCAGCTCATCCACCACCGACTCAACACCCGAAATCACCGTCTGCCGCGCACTGTTCACCGCCGCGACCGCCACACCCTCACGACCAGCAATCAACTCGGCCACCTGCTCCGACGACGCATCCAAAGCAGCCATCGCCCCACCCGCCGGCAACTCCTGCATCAAACGGCCCCGCGCCGCCACCACCGCACACGCATCAGCCAGATCCCACACCCCCGCCACATACGCCGCCGTGACCTCACCGATCGAGTGACCCGCCACACACTGCGGCACCACACCCCACGACGACCACAACCGGAACAACGCCACCTGCACCGCGAACAAACCCGCCTGCGCAAACACCGTCCGGTCCAACTCCGGACCACCACCCGCGATCACCTCACGCAGCGAACCAGGCAGCAACCCGTCCAGCTGATCACACACCTCGTCAAACGCCCGCGCGAACACCGGGAACGCCCCATACAACCCCAGACCCATCCCCACACGCTGGGAACCCTGCCCCGAGAACACCACCGCAACCCGACCATCACCAGCAATACCCGTCACCACACCAGGCACCACCTGACCCGC
>NZ_KQ948129.1 GCF_001513965.1 Streptomyces cellostaticus
CCCCCCGTCCCGGACGGGCGCAGGAGGCCCCAGCGATGAAGGTGACCCGTTCGTCTGCCAACCGCCCGTCGAGCCCCCCGTCACGGCCGGAGGGGGTGGCAAGTGAGTCCACAGACGGCTCTTCCCGTTCCCTGCGTCCCATCAGCGTCCCGAATTGTGCGTCCAGACCCCTTACAGGTCGACGATTATGGCTACCCTCGACCATGAACGCGCACATCTGCCCAGGTCAACGCGTTGTGAACCCCCGCAGCCCCAACCGCTGTTGAAGTCACGAGCAGCGGATTCAGTCCGTTGACCCAAAGTCCTGAATCCGCAGCCCCGCTGAGACGTTTCCGCAGGTCAGAGACCTGCCTGGGTGGGGCGGGTGGGACTCGAACCCACGGCCGACGGATTATGAGTCCTTTGGGGATCTTGGCGGCCCTTGCCTGTCCACGCTCGTTCATGGCGTTTTTGCAGGTCAGACGGGGTAAGCCGTGTCGGCATCTCTTCGTCTTTGTCAGTCTGTTCCTGTCCTTGTGTCCCGACTGCGTCCCGACACCGCCCTGATTGGACGAAGCCACCGGCCTGACGGGGACGTAGCGCCAGCTCGGCGAGGTGACTCGAACCCTGCCGCAGCGGATTTCCTTTCCAGCGCGCAGAGGCTCCGCCCCTGAACCGGGGCGGAGCCTCTGTGGCCGTTCTCGCAGGCCAGACGTTGTCCGGTCAGCCTATCCGGCTGTCCCCCCTTGTTCCAGGGCGAGTTGGACGTCACTGGAGGGCGCGGGCTTCCGGTGAGCGGTGTACAGGATGACCCCTCCGCCTGGTACAGCTCCAGCCTTGGAGGCCCCTAGTAGGACTCCGTTAGGTCTGTCTCGATCTTGGTGTCTTGGGGGTCCTGCTGGGCAGGGGTTGATGGCAGGTGGTGCAGATGCCGGTCCAGCACCTCAGGGTGTTCTGGAGGATGTCGAGGACCTGGTAGAGAGTG
This sequence comes from Streptomyces cellostaticus, assembly GCF_001513965.1. Classification (GTDB taxonomy): domain Bacteria; phylum Actinomycetota; class Actinomycetes; order Streptomycetales; family Streptomycetaceae; genus Streptomyces; species Streptomyces cellostaticus. The sequence goes on from NZ_KQ948129.1 coordinate 965, forward strand.
GGGCTGACCAGGGGACTTTTGGGG
>NZ_KQ948130.1 GCF_001513965.1 Streptomyces cellostaticus
ACTCGACCTCATCGGTCTGTTCACCGGCGGGTTCGGCCGGGGCGTCCACCGTCTCGTCGTCGACGGTCGGGGCTTCCTCCAGGATGATGTGCACGTTGGTGCCGCTCATGCCGAACGCCGACACGCCAGCACGACGCGCACGCTCCGCGACGGGCCACGGGACCGGTTCGCTCAGCAGCCGGACCTCACCGGCGGACCAGTCCACGTGCGGCGTGGGCTCGTCCACGTGCAGTGTCTGCGGCAGCTGTTCGTTCTGCAGCGCCAGCACCATCTTGATCACACCAGCCACGCCTGCGGCTGCCTGGGTGTGTCCGATGTTGGACTTCACCGAGCCGAGCCACAGCGGCTGTTCCGCCGGCCGGTCCTGGCCGTAGGTGGCGATCACGGCCTGGGCCTCGATCGGGTCGCCGAGCGTGGTCGCCGAACCGTGCGCTTCCACCACGTCCACGTCGGCAGCCGACAGCTGGGCGCTGGCCAGGGCAGCCCGGATCACCCGCTGCTGCGAGGGACCGTTCGGCGCGGTCAGACCGTTGGACGCACCGTCCTGGTTGATCGCAGAGCCACGTATCACCGCCAGCACCCGGTGCCCATTGCGGCGGGCGTCGGACAGCCGCTCCAGCACCAGCATTCCCGCGCCCTCGGAGAAGCCCGAGCCATCCGCCGAAGCTGCGAACGCCTTGCACCGGCCGTCCACCGACACCCCGCGCGCCTGGGAGAACCCGACGAACACGGCCGGGGTCGCGGCGACCGTGACACCGCCGGCCAGGGCCAGGGAGCACTCGCCGGACCGCACGGCCTGGGCGGCCATGTGCAGCGCCACCAGCGATGACGAGCAGGCCGTGTCCATGGTCACGGCCGGGCCTTCCAGGCCGAACGTGTAGGACACCCGGCCGGACAGCACGCTGGTCGCGGTTCCGGTCATCAGGTGTCCCTCGACAACCCCCGTGTCCTCCAGGGGCACGCCGATTCCGTATCCGGACGT
>NZ_KQ948131.1 GCF_001513965.1 Streptomyces cellostaticus
AACGGTGGCCTCCAAAGGGGCGTGAGCGAGGTAGTAGGCGATCTCGTCGGGCTTGCTGATGCTGCGCCGGGCCAGCGCCCACCGCATGCGGTGGGGGACCTCGCCCTGATAGTCGAACTCGGCGACGGCCGGCAGCCGGACCGCTGCCCAGTGGTAGGCGCGAGGGCCTTTCGCGCCGTCTCCGCACGAGATCCTCTCCCATGCTTCGGCCGGGGCCTGCGCGAACAGGCCGTCGATGCGGGGGCAGCCCACGGTGAACTGGGACTTGGGCACGGCCAGTACGTAGCCGACGCCCGACTGTTCCAGTAGCCGGCGAAAGCGGCTCTCCTGACCGTAGGCGGCGTCCGCGGTGACCCAGGCGATGGGCAGCGGCGAGGCGAGGGACCGCAGCACGATGTGCCGGGCCAGTTCGCCCTTGGTGGCGAACTCCCGCTCGTGGGGGACTTTGGCCGCGCGGCAGCGTTCGCGGTCCTCGGTCCATGTCTTGGGCAGGTAGAGCTCGCGGTCGACCGGGGCCCGGCCCAGGGTGGTGGCGTAGGCGGCGAAGACGCCGATCTGGCAATTCTCGGTGCGGCCGGCGGTTCCGGAGTACTGGCGTTGAACCCCGGCGGAGGTGATGCCTTTCTTGATGAACCCGGTGTCGTCGATGATGAGGACCCCGTCGTTCTCGCCGAGCTTGGCGGCGACGTATTCCTGCAGGTCGTCGCGGATGTCGTCGGGATTCCACTTCGCTCCGGCGAGCAGGTGCTGCAGGCCGTCAGGGGTAGCGTGACCTGCCTGCTCGGCCAGTTGCCAGCTGTTCTTACGGGCCACCGGGGCGAGCAGGCCGCGTACGTAGTCGCGCATCCGGCGGCGTAGTTCCACCCGGCCGAAGCGATGGCCGATGGTCATGAAGAGGTCGTCCAGTTCCAGGTCCCACTGCTCAGCAACACACTCGGTGATCACGTGGGGAAGCTGCCCCGCATGCTGTCACTATCT
>NZ_KQ948132.1 GCF_001513965.1 Streptomyces cellostaticus
CTGATGGAGGCTCGATTCCCTGAGAGGATCGAGTCATGGCACGTCCGTCCCCCTACCCTCCCGAGCTTCGTGAGCGTGCGGTGCGCATGGTCACGGAGATCCGCCCGAACTACCCGACCGAGTGGGCCGCGATGAAGGCGGTCGCCGCGAAGCTGGGCATCGGAGCGGCGGAGACGGTGCGGACCTGGGTCCGCAAAGCGCAGGTGGATACCGGCGAGCGGCCCGGCACCACCTCCGAGGAAGCCGCGGAGATCAAGCGTCTGCGGGCCGAGAACGCCGAACTGCGACGGGCCAACGAAATCTTGAAGGCGGCGTCGGCTTTCTTCGCGGCCGAGCTCGACCGGCCGTCGAAACGCTCGTAGCGTTCATCGACGAGTTCAAGAAGGTGTTCGGCGTCGAGCCGATCTGCCGTGTGCTCTCCGGGCACGGACTGAAGATCGCAACGAGCACCTACTACGCCGCCAAGAACCGTGGGCCCAGCGCCCGGGCGATGCGGGACACGGAGCTGAAGGCCCAGATCAGCCGCGTCCATGCCGACAACTATGGCGTCTACGGGGTCCGCAAGGTCTGGCGGCAGCTGCACCGTGAGGGCATCGAAGCGGCCCGCTGCACGGTCGCCCGGCTGATGCACGACCTGGGCCTGGAGGGCGCCCGACGCGGCAGGAACATCCGCACCACGGTCCGCGACAGCGGGCATGAACGGGCGACTGACCTGCTGCAGCGCGACTTCACCGCGTCACGTCCGAACCAGCGGTGGGTGGCCGACTTCACCTATGTCGCCACCTGGTCCGGCATCGTCTACGTCGCGTTCGTCGTGGACGTGTTCTCCCGGGCGATCGTGGGCTGGTCGGCCGCCACCAGCAAGCGGGCCAAGCTCGTCCTCGACGCCCTCGGCATGGCCCTGTGGTGCCGCGACCGCGCCGGAACTCCCGCTGGGCCAGGGCTGGTTCATCATT
>NZ_KQ948133.1 GCF_001513965.1 Streptomyces cellostaticus
GAGGTGGCGGCGGGTTTGGAGTACCGGCGGCCGCAGCTGGTGTGGGCGGGTGCGCTCACGGGTGAGCTGGTGGCCGAGTGCGAGAGCGGGTATTGGCCGGCGCAGACGCGGCGGGCGGTGCGGTTCGCGGACGCGGTGGGCGCGTTGGCGGCCGAGGGTGTGTCGGTGTTCATCGAGGTCGGTCCGGACGGGTCCTTGTCGGCGCTGGGTCCGGACGCGGTGGCCGGTGTCGGCAGCGACGAGGGTGTGTTCATTCCGCTTCAGCGACGCAAGGAGCGTGATGAGCAGGGTGTGACGGGCCTGGTGACGGGTCTGGCGCGGGCGTTCGTCCATGGTGTGGCGGTGGACTGGGCCGCGGTGTTGCCTGCTGCGAACCGGGTCGAACTGCCCACGTATGCCTTCCGGCATGAGCGGTACTGGCCCCAGGGATTGCTGGCCCTGCCGACCGCGGGAGCGGTCGCGGGTGGGGATGGTGCGAGCACGGTGGCCGAGGCCCAGTTCTGGGCCGCTGTGGAGGGCGGTGACCTGGCCCGGATCGCCGACACGCTGGCGATCGAGGACCGGCAGTATCTGAGCCAGGTGCTCCCGGCGCTGGCGTCGTGGCGTCGTCAGGAGCGGGACCGTTCGGTGACTGCGAACTGGCGTTACCGGGTGGGCTGGGCTCCGGTCGCCGAGCCTGACTCGGGTGTGTTGTCCGGGACTTGGCTGGTCGTGGCTGGGCAGTCCGGGGATGGTTTGACGCAGGGGTGTGTGGCGGCGCTGGTTGCCCGGGGTGCTGAGGTCGTGGTCGCTGAGGTGCCGGCCGGGGTGGTGGGCCGGGCTGAGGTGGCGGTGGTTCTGGGGCAGGCGTTGCAGGACATCGAGTCTGCCGGGGTGGCGGGTGTTGTGTCGTT
>NZ_KQ948134.1 GCF_001513965.1 Streptomyces cellostaticus
GCGTTGTCCCGTAAATGATCTTTGGTGTGCTGGATGACCTGCCGTTTCTCCGTCACCCGGCAAGGGTGAGGTTGTGCAGGCGGGCGATGCCGAGCATGGCGTGGTGGACGCCGTCACCTTTGAGGCGGCAGTCGCGCAGGATCTTCCAGGTCTTCATCCGGGCGAAGGCGTGCTCGACGCGGGCGCGGACTTTGCGGTGCGAGGCGTTGTGTTCCTCTTTCCAGGCCGGGAGTTCGGCCTGGCCACGCTCGCGGCGGTGCGGGATGACCAGGCCGGTGCCGCGGTAGCCGCCGTCTGCGATGACCGTGGTGTGGCCGACGGCGTCTTTCACGCCGGACAGCTCCCACGCCTTGCAGTCGTTGCGGTTGCCAGGCAGTGGCCGGCCGACGGCCACGACGAGCCGGGTATCGGCGTCGATGACGACCTGGTGGTTGGTGGAGTACCGGTAATTCTTCGACTGCTCGGCGACGGTGTGGTCGCGGGTGGGCACCAGAGTGCCGTCCACGATCAGCACGGTGTCCCGGCGGAACCGTCTGCGCGGCTGGAGGGCGAGCGCGGGTCCGAGGTGGTCGATGATGCGGTCGGCTGCGGACTTGGACACCCCGAACAGCGGCGCCAGTTGGCGCAGCGTGAGGTTGGTCCGCCAGTAGGCGGCGATCAGCAGGACCCGGTCCTCCAGCGGCAGGCTCCAGGGCCGGCCCTTGCGCACCGGGTCGGCGCCCTCGCGTCGCAACGCTGTGATCAGCTTGCCGAACTGACGCGGACTCAGCCCGGTGAACGGGGCTATCCAGGACGGCTCCGACGCCGTGATCACACCAGCCACACCAAGATCATCTCACCCGTGACCAGCAGTTACGGGACAAGTC
>NZ_KQ948135.1 GCF_001513965.1 Streptomyces cellostaticus
AGCGACACAACACCCGCCACCGCGCCAGGCTCCGTGTCCCGCAGCGCCTGACCGAGGGCCGCGGCCACCTCAGCCCGGCCCACCACCCCGGCCGGCACCTCAGCGACCACGACCTCAGCACCCCGGGCAACCAGCGCCGCCACACACCCCTGCGTCAAACCATCCCCGGACTGCCCAGTCACGACCAGCCAAGTCCCGGACAGCACACTCGAGTCGGGCTCGGCGACCGGAGCCCAGCCCACCCGGTAACGCCAGTTCGCAGTCACCGAACGGTCCCGCTCCTGACGACGCCACGACGCCAGTGCGGGCAGCACCTCACTGAACGGACGGCCGCCATCCACCGCCAGCGTGTCGGCTATCTGCGCCAGGTCACCGCCCTCGACGGCCGCCCAGAACTGCGCCTCGGCCACCGTGCTCGCACCATCCCCACCCGCCGTTCCCGGGGTGGGCAGCGCCAGCACGCCCTTGGGCCAGTACCGCTCATGACGGAAGGCATACGTGGGCAGTTCGACCCGGTTCGCAGCAGGCAACACCGCGGCCCAGTCCACCGCCACACCATGGACGAACGCGCGGGCCAGACCCGTCACCAGGCCCGACACGCCCTGCTCGTCACGTTCCTTGCGTCGCTGGAGCGGGATGAACACACCCTCGTCGCTGCCGATACCGGCGACGGCGTCCGGGCCCAGCGCGGACAAGGACCCGTCCGGACCGACCTCGATGAACACCGACACACCCTGCGCAGCCAGCGCGCCCACCGCGTCCGCGAACCGCACCGCCTGCCGCGTCTGCGCCGGCCAGTACTCTCCGTCACATTCACTGACCAGCTCACCGGTCAGCGCACCCGCCCACACCAGCTCCGGACGGT
>NZ_KQ948136.1 GCF_001513965.1 Streptomyces cellostaticus
AAGAGGTCATCTCATTTGGTGAGTCTGCGGTAGCAGATAAGGGTGCAGGCGATGCTGGCGAAGGCGAGGAAGTGGTCGGCTTTCCGTTCGTAGCGGCGGTGCAGACGTCGGCATCCGGCGAGCCAGGCCATGGTGCGTTCGATGGTCCAGCGGTGGCGGCCGAGTCGTTGCGAGGTCTCGATGCCCTTGCGGGCGATGCGGTGCCGGATGCCCCGGCCGGATAACCATCGCCGCAGGTGGTTGTAGTCGTAGCCCTTGTCGGCGTGGAGTTTGTCGGGCCTGCGCCGTCGGCGTCCCCGACGGGAGCGGATCGGCGGTATGCCCTTCACCAATGGGATCAGTGCCTGGCTGTCGTGCGTGTTGGCGCCCGAGATGCCGACGGACAGGGGCAGGCCGGTCCGCTCCGTGATCAAGTGGATCTTTGACCCGTACTTGCCCCGGTCTACAGGATTCGGGCCTGTCAGCTCCCCCTTTTCAGGGCCCGCATGTTGACCGAGTCGATCGCGCACCGCGACCAGTCCAGTTCTCCGCGGGATCCGAGTTCGTCGAGGACTAGGCGGTGGAGCTTGGCCCACACGCGTGCTTTCGTCCACTCGGTGAAGCGTCGGTGAGCCGTCGCGCCGGACGGCCCGAACGACGAGGCCGGCAACTGCTGCCACGTGCAGCCTGAGGTCGCTACGAAGACGATTGCGGCCAGCACTTCGCGGTCGCCGTGGCGACGCCGGCCACCACCCTGGGGTCGCGACGGTGCCTCCGGCACCACTCGCTGGAACAGCTCCCACAACTCGTCCGGCACCAGCCGCTCAACGATCCTCGCCACGACATGCAGCTTACCCAGCCAAATGAGATGACCTCT
>NZ_KQ948137.1 GCF_001513965.1 Streptomyces cellostaticus
CGCCAACTGCCAGGTCGCGGTCAGCATCCACGCCGCCACCGACACTGCCTCCTGCCCACTGCAGTGGCAGCTGTTCCTGCCCAAGGAGTGGGCCTCGGACATCAGCCGCAGGACCCTCACCCGGATCCCGCCCGAGGTCACGCACCGCGAGAAGTGGCGCCTGGCTTTGGACATGCCCGACACACTCGCCGCCTGGGGCATGACGCCGCCGGCCGTGGTGGCGGACGCCGCCTACGGCACCAATGCACACCTGCGGGCCGCACTGTCCGACCGCGGAATCGACTACGTGCTGGCCGTCCGAGCGGATGTGACCGCCCACCCGTTCGACGCGCAGCCCGTGGCCCCGGTCCGTCATGGGCCCGTCGGGTGCTGGCCCCAGCCCCGCTACCGCGACCCGGCACCCTCGGTGGCGGCGCTGGCCGCCGGCCTCGGGCGCGATGCATTCACCCCAGTGACCTGGCGGAATGGCTCGCGAGGAGAGTTACGTTCCCGCTTCGCCGCCGTGCGTGTCCGCCCTGCGGGCAAGGCCGTCGAGCGTCCGGTCAAAGCCGCAGCCTCGGCCGAACAGGGCTGGTGGGACGGGGTCCTGCCCGATTGCCGGCTGCTGGTCGACTGGCCCGAGGGAGCCGAGGCACCGACCGATTACTGGCTGTCCAACCTTCCCGCCAGCATTCCGATCGTCGATCTGGTGCGCCTGGCCAAGGTCCGCTGGCGCATCGAGCACGACTACCGCGAACTCAAACACGGCCTGGGCCTGGACCACTTCGAGGGCCGTTCCTGGCCCGGCTGGCACCATCACGTCACCCTCGTGACCGCCGCTCACGCCTTCCTCACCGAAGAACGTCTGG
>NZ_KQ948138.1 GCF_001513965.1 Streptomyces cellostaticus
CATCTAGTACTCCGTGCGTTCGAAGCCGGTGGGTCGACCGCCCGCGCTACCGCGGCGCCGGCGGTTGGCACGCTGGTCCTTGCGCTCAGGAATGGTGTGCTTGATCTGCCGACGCCTCAGATATCGGCGGTTCCGGCGGGACGAGTACGCTTTGTCGCCGCCCAGGTGATCGGGGCGTGTTCGTGGATGTCCGCCGGCCGGACGTGGGACACGGATACGTTGTGAGGCCGCGTGCGTGGTGACCTCACGCGCGCACGGATCTGGATGTGCCGGGACGCGGTAGTTGTCACCGCGCGACGCCCACGACCTGGTGCTCAAGGCGCGCGGGACGCGCTGATTGTCACCAACGGGACAGGATTCTTGGCACCCACGGTGCCTTGGACAGCGCATCTGTCACCGCGCCCGCGACGCTGGCCTGCTTCGATGGTTCGGCCGTACGCAGGCCGCCGCTCGCGGTGACAGGAGCCGTGTCCAGGTGGCAACTACCGTGTCCCGGCACCCTGGACCACAAGGCAGGCGCACGGCGGACACCCAAACCCGGTTACTTAGCCTCGATCCACCGATCAATAGCTGGTACAGGGCCTGGACATGAAGACGCGCATGCCCCCGACCTGAGACGATGGGACTTGTCTAGGGTTCCACATCCACCGATCGAGAACATCCGCGAGATGCAATCTGTCCGCGTGGCTGGGCTGTGTTCTTCCTACTTGGGGTGCCCTTCACCCTGGTGGCGTAACTTCGGGACCCCTGAAGCGTTCTCGCTACCGTCCGATCAATCCGCAGTCGGGCTGAAGGCGAGGAGGCGCGGGTTGGCGCTGACTGTT
>NZ_KQ948139.1 GCF_001513965.1 Streptomyces cellostaticus
AGGACGTGGTCGACTACTTCGGCGACTACCAGTCGGGGGGCGACGAGTGCCACATGGCGTTCCACTTCCCCGTCATGCCGCGCATCTTCATGGCCGTACGACGGGAATCGCGCTACCCGGTCTCGGAAATCCTCGCCAAGACCCCCGCCATCCCCTCCCACTGCCAGTGGGGCATCTTCCTGCGCAACCATGACGAGCTGACCCTCGAAATGGTCACCGACGAGGAACGCGACTACATGTGGGCCGAATACGCGAAGGACCCGCGTATGCGCGCCAACATCGGCATCCGCCGCCGCCTCGCCCCCCTGCTCGACAACGACCGCAACCAGATCGAGCTGTTCACCGCCCTGCTGCTGTCCCTGCCCGGCTCACCGATCCTCTACTACGGCGACGAGATCGGCATGGGCGACAACATCTGGCTCGGCGACCGCGACGCCGTCCGCACCCCCATGCAGTGGACCCCCGACCGCAACGCGGGCTTCTCCTCGTCCGACCCCGGGCGGCTCTTCCTGCCCACCATCATGGACCCGGTCTACGGCTACCAGGTCACCAACGTCGAGGCCTCCATGTCCTCGCCCTCGTCGTTGCTGCACTGGACCCGCCGCATGATCGAGATCCGCAAACAGAACCTCGCCTTCGGACTGGGCTCCTACACCGAACTGCAGTCCTCGAACCCGGCGGTGATCGCCTTCCTGCGCGAGTACGAGGACGACCTCGTGCTCTGCGTGCACAACTTCTCCCGGTTCGC
>NZ_KQ948140.1 GCF_001513965.1 Streptomyces cellostaticus
ACCCTGTCGTACCGCGGCGATCCGTCTGGCGCGTACTTCCGCAGGCGTGCGCGGCCGAAACCCTGGACCACCACAGCCGCACGAATGAAAGGTCAGTCCCGCCTTCAGCACGACACCGAGGGCCTTCCAACCGGCGGCGTCTCGGCGGCGTGGAACAGCGAGATCGTGCCCGGCATCAATCATGACGGCACCGCAACGCGGGCAAGGCTGCTCACGCTCGTCCGGCCAGTCGCGTTTGAACGATGACCGGCACGCAAGACACACGAAGTGGCGCTTGTAGTAGGCCATCCCATAGCGGCACATGTGGGCAGGGTACGAGTCGGTGCCTGCTGGTACCACCGCTTTGTAAGTTCGATCCGAACCCGCTCCGGAGGCCGTCGTCGACGGGTACGACGGCCGGACAGGGGTGCTGGTGTACACCTTCGTCCGGCGTCGTTGATGTCAGCCGTGGATGTCAGAAGCCTTCTGATCCGTAGCTAAGAATGGATCGGTCATCCAGAGTCATTGAGCTTCTTCGAGGTGGCCACCGATCGGGTGACAGTCTGTGAGCCGCAACGAGCGAGGCCCCTGGGCTGTTGATCGAGATGTCTGACGTCTCAATCACGTTGCTCGGGGGCCTCGTTGGTCATCCATCCTGCCGCACTCGACCTGCCGCATGCGCTCGTCGAGTGGGTCACCATGCTGATTGTCACCCGTGAGGGCGACCGGCGCTGCAAGCTCCA
>NZ_KQ948141.1 GCF_001513965.1 Streptomyces cellostaticus
GAGCTTCTTCAGCGTTGCAGCTCCAGGGTGAGAACGGCCTTGGCGATTGACGTCATGCGGTTTGGACTGCATCGGGATCTGCGGAAGATCCGCCAGGACTTCAGGCGGGCGACGCCGCGTTCGACGGGTGCCCGTGTCGCGGCCAGGGCACGGTTGCGGGTCTTCTCGGTGGGGGTGAGTTCCTGCAGGGGCCTGCGTTTGATGCCCGTGGTCAGCCAGGGGCCGCCGCCCTGGTAAGCGAGATCGGCCACGATGGGAACACCCTGCCGCTCGCAGATTCGGATGATCCGGTGGGTGCGGGCAGCGGTCAGGTCGTGGGTGCGGCCCGGCAGGGCGGGCGAGAGCCACAGCAGCCGGCCGCCGGGATCGGTGACAACCTGCACGTTCACGCCGTGGCGCCGGTGTTTGTGGGAGTAGTCGGCCCGGCCGTCGCCGACCCGGTCGCACTCGGCGAGAGTCCCGTCGAGGAGGACGAAGTCAGGATCATGCTCGCGTAGCGTCTTCAGCAGGCCCGGTGCACGTTCGGCGAGCAGGTCGACGACCTCACTGGTGTAGGCGTGGGCGGTGGACTCGCCGATCCCGAACCCGGCAGCGATCTTCGCCAGAGTGGTGTGTTCGCGCAGGTACACCAGTGCCACCATCGCGCGCTGAGACGGA
>NZ_KQ948142.1 GCF_001513965.1 Streptomyces cellostaticus
CCAGTGTCGTTATCGTGGTAAGCCCTGCCAGCACTCTGCCTGCGCGCCCGCGCCCACAGAAGCGGGCGCGGGCATCACCCTGCCTCGCACGGACCGCTGGGGCAAGAAGCCCCGCCCCTCGGCCTGACACCGCCTCGCGCTCAACAGGGCGCCCGTCACTGCGGCATCGTCTTCGTCACGGTTTGGTGGGTTATGCGCGGAGCCAGAGGTGGATGGCTGCGGCAGTCACGGTCCTGTGAAAGACGTACGCCCTCTTGTCAAAGCGTGTGGCGATGGCCCGGTATATCTTCAACCGGTTTTTTCAGCCGTTCGACGTCGCTTCTACGGGCGTAGTGCGCCGGGTTGAAACCGGTGGCGGTTCCGGCACCTCGGTCACTGTCTCCTCCTCGACGTGTTTGCGCAGGCATGCGGTGAGGTAGCTTGCGCGCAGATGTCCTGGCCGGTCAGAACGACCGTTGAGGCTCCGCTCCGGCTGCCGGGGCGGAGCCTCTGCGCATTGGAAAGGGAATCCGCTGCGGCAGGGTTGGAGCCCCCTACCCGAGCTGGTACGAGCAGCCCTGTAGGCGGTGGCGTCGTCCAATCAGGGTGAACCGCTCCGGGT
>NZ_KQ948143.1 GCF_001513965.1 Streptomyces cellostaticus
GACATCGGCGCCACCCTCCAGCAGATCGCCGAGCTGACCGCGTCCGGCTGCCAGATCGTCCGTGTCGCCTGCCCCACCCAGGACGACGCCGACGCTCTTGCGACCATCGCCCGCAAGTCGCAGATCCCGGTCATCGCGGACATCCACTTCCAGCCGAAGTACGTGTTCGCGGCCATCGAGGCGGGCTGCGCCGCCGTCCGCGTGAACCCCGGCAACATCAAGCAGTTCGACGACAAGGTGAAGGAGATCGCGAGGGCCGCCAGGGACCACGGCACCCCGATCCGGATCGGCGTCAACGCGGGCTCCCTGGACCGCCGTCTGCTCCAGAAGTACGGCAAGGCGACCCCCGAGGCCCTGGTCGAGTCGGCCCTGTGGGAGGCGTCCCTCTTCGAGGAGCACGACTTCCGGGACATCAAGATCTCCGTCAAGCACAACGACCCGGTCGTGATGATCGAGGCGTACCGGCAGCTCGCCGAAGCGTGCGACTACCCGCTCCACCTGGG